>NZ_BBUZ01000027.1:359098-435936 GCF_001417735.1 Streptomyces sp. NBRC 110028 | reverse complement strand
GACCGTGGCCTTCGCCTGCCAGGCCCGTGCCACTTGTGGCGGGGTGAGCGAGGTGATCACCGCGTCATCCAGCACACCCGCGGCATGGATGACCCCGGTCAGCGGGTGTGCCGGTGCGATCCCGGCCACCAGCCCGGCCACCGCGCCCGCGTCCGTGACATCCACCGGGACGACCCGCACCTGAGCACCCATATCGCTCAGCCGGTCGGTCAGTTCTCGCGCGCCCGGGGTCTCGGGGCCCCGGCGGCTCGCCAGCACCAGATGTTTGACCTGCCAGGTGCGTACGAGGTGTTCGGCGACCAGGCCGCCCAGCAGGCCCGTACCGCCGACGATCAGCACGGTCCCGTCCGGGTCGAGAGCTCCGGGTACGTCGGACTGCTCGGTGGCGAACTCGTCACGGCCTGCGCGGGCCGGGGCGAGCCGGGGCACCAGCAGCTGTCCGGCCCGCATGGCCACCTGCGGCTCATCGGCCCGCACGGCACGCGCCACGGCGTCGGCCACACTACGAGGGGTCGCCCCGGTGGGGGCATCCTCATCGATATCGAGGAGAACGAACCGGTCCGGGTTTTCCGCCTGTGCGCTCCGCAGCAGGCCCCATACGGCGGCACCGGCCAGATCCGGGGCCTCTTCCTCGGCGTGCGCGACCGCGCCCCGCGTCACCACCACCAACCGTGCATCGGCCAGGCGCGGTTCGGCCAGCCAGCCCTGCACCAGCTGCAGTGCGTGCTCGACAGCGACCAGACCATCGGTCGCACCCGTCATGAGGTCATCGGGCTCACCGGCGGTAGGCAGATACGCCAAGGCCATCGCCGGAGCAGGTGCGCCGCCGTCCATCGCGGCGGCCAACGCTGTCAGATCAGGGTGGCACACCGCGCCATCGGCACCGTTGTCCTGGCCCAACACCACCCAGCCGTCGTCATCCGCCGTGCCCGACACGGCAGGCAGGGGCGTCCAGTCGAGGGTGAACAGCCCACCGGCATCGCGCCCGTCCGTGGACCGGAGCTGCTCCGCGTCGGCCGGGCGCATCGTGAGGGAGTCAACCGTGAGAACGGGAGCGCCGCCGGCATCGGCCACGACCAGCCGTAGCCCGCGCTCACCCGCCGCGCTCTCCTGGTAGGGGGTGAGCCGTACGCGGACCGTGGTCGCGTCCGTGGCGTGCAGCGATACGCCACTCCAGACGAACGGCAACCACAGCTGCTCGACCTGCCCCGAGTCGGCCAGCAGGAGGGGGTGCAGGGCTGCGTCGAGCAGCGCCGGGTGGATACCGAAGCTGTCATGGTCTCCGGCGGCCTCGGGCAGCGCCACCTCGGCCAGCAGGTCCTGGCCGTCGCGCCACGCTGCCCGAAGCCCCTGGAACGACGGACCATACGCGTATCCCGTCGCCGCGGCCCGCTCATAGAACCCCGCTACGTCCAGCGGCCTCGCGTGCGCCGGGGGCCACGCACCGGCCAGCTCCTCCCCCGCATCATCTGGGGAGGGTGGGCTCAGCACGCCTTCCGCGTGGCACACCCACCCCGGGTCGCCTCCCGGCTCGGCGGCGCGGTCGGGGCGGGAGTACACCCGGACCTCGCGCCTTCCGTCCTCCGCCGCCTCGTCCACCACCACCTGTACGCACAAAGCTCCTGCCTCGGGCAGGACCAAGGGGGCCTGAAGCGCCAGCTCCTCGACGCCGCCGCACCCGGCTTCATCGGCTGCCCGCAGCGCCCACTCCACCAGCGCCGCGCCGGGCATCAACACCGCACCCGCCACGGTGTGCTCGGCTTGCCAGCCACCCTGGCCGGCAGAGACCCGGCCGGTCAGCAGCAGCCCGCCATCAGGCAGACCGACCGCGGCGGGCAGTACGGCGTGCTCCACACGCCGCAACCCGGCTGCGGCCACATCGCCCACCCGACCGCTCGTGGCAGCCGCCCAGAACCGCCGACGCTGGAACGCGTAGGTCGGCAGGTCCACGGTGCGCGGTGTCGGCTCGGCGGGGAACAGGGTCGTCCAGTCCACGGGGACGCCCGCGACGAACGCCTGGGCGAGGGACCGTACGAGCTGGTCCTGACCGCCGTGGTCGCGGCGCAGCGTCGGTACGGTCACCGCGTCGACGCTCATCCGCTCGAAGGTCTCCTGCATGCCGACCGCCAATACCGGGTGGGTGCTGGCCTCGATGAACACCCGGTGCCCATCGGCCAACAGCGCCTCCACCGCCTCCGCGAAGCGCACCCGCTCCCGCAGGTTCGTCACCCAGTACGCCGTGTCCAGACCGCTGGTGGCGACCCGGCCGCCGGTCACCGTGGAGTAGAACGTGACGCCTGTACCGGCCGTCTCGACCGGGGTCACGTCCCCCAGTAGGCGCATCAGCTCGTCGCGGATCTCGTCGACCTGGGGCCCGTGCGAGGCGTAGTCCACGTCGATCAGCCGGGCACGATCACCGTTCTCCTGACACGCCGCCACCACGACAGCCACCTGCTCAGGAGGACCCGAAACCACCGTCGAAGACGGCCCGTTGACCGCCGCCACACCCACCCCGGCGGCCCGATCACCCAACCCCGACAGCAGCCGACCGGCCTCCTCCTGCCCCACACCCAGCGACGCCATCGCCCCACCACCAGCAAGCCGACGCAAGGCCCGGCTACGCAACGCCACCACCCTCGCACCATCCTCCAACGACAACGCCCCCGCCACCACAGCCGCCGCGATCTCACCCTGACTGTGACCCACAACCGCCGCAGGCTTCACCCCATGCCCCACCCACACCGCAGCCAAAGACACCATCACCGCCCACAACACCGGCTGCACCACATCCACCCGACCCACATCACCCCCGGTGCCACGCAATACGCCACTCAGCGACCAGTCCACATACCGCGACAACGCCCGCTCACACTCCGCCACCCGCCCCGCGAACACCGGCGACGCATCAAGCAAAGAAGCACCCATCCCCACCCACTGCGAACCCTGCCCCGGAAACACCAACACCGGACCCACACCACTCACCAGAGCCGGAACACCCGAGTGCACCACATCCGGATGGGACTCCCCCACCGCCAACGCCTCAACCCCCGCCAGCAACTCCACACGGCCCTCACCCACCACCACCGCACGATGCTCGAACACCGACCGCGACGACACCAACGACCAACCAACCTCAGCAGGCGTCACCTCCCCACCAGCCACCCGCCCCACCAACGCCGCCGCCTGACCCCGCAGCGCCTCCACACTCCGCGCCGACACCACCCACGGCACCACCCCCACAACCGGCCCCGGCTCAACCGGCTCAGACACGTCCGGAGCCTGCTCCACGATCACATGCGCGTTGGTGCCGGAAATACCGAAGGAGGACACCGCCGCCCGGCGGGGTCGGTCCAGTTCGGGCCAGGCGGTCGGCTCGGTCAGCAGCCGCACGCCGCTGCCTTCCCACTCCACATGCGGGGTCGGCTCGTCCAGGTGCAGGTTCGCCGGCAGGACCGTATGCCGCAGGGCCGTCACCATCTTGATGACGCCCGCCACCCCGGCGGCGGCGTGGGTGTGCCCGATGTGGGACTTCAGGGAGCCCAGCAGCAGCGGTCGATCGGCGGGGCGGTCCTGGCCGTAGGTGGCGATCAGCGCTTCGGCCTCGATCGGGTCGCCCAGCTTCGTACCGGTGCCGTGGGCCTCCACCGCGTCCACATCGCCCGGCGACAGCCGGGCGCTGTCCAGCGCCTGGCCGATGACGCGTTCCTGGGCGACGTCGTTGGGCGCGGTCAGACCGTTCGACGCGCCGTCCTGGTTGATGGCCGAACCCCGGATCACCGCCAGCACCCGGTGGCCGTTGCGCCGTGCGTCCGACAGCCGCTCCAGCACCACCAGGCCGACGCCCTCGGAGAAGCCGGTGCCGTCCGCGGTGGCCGCGAAGGACTTGCAGCGGCCGTCGGGGGCCAGCGCCCGCTGCCGGGAGAACTCGGTGAACATGATGGGCGTGGCGAGCGAGGTGACGCCGCCGCCCAGCGCCAGGGTGCATTCGCCCTGGCGCAGGGCCTGGCAGGCGAGGTGAATGGCCACGAGCGAGGCGGAACACGCGGTGTCCACGGTCACCGCCGGTCCCTCCAGGCCGAACGTGTAGGCCACCCGTCCCGAGATGACGCTGGTGAGGGTGCCCGTAGTGGCGTACCCCTCGAAGCCTTCGGGAATCCGCGGCGCCCGGGCCAGATAGTCCTGGCTGGACACGCCCGTGTAGACGCCGGTGCGGGTGCCTTTCAAAGTGGCGGGATCGATTCCGGCCCGCTCCAGCGCTTCCCAGGCGATTTCCAGCACCAATCGCTGCTGTGGGTCCATCGCCAGTGCCTCCCTCGGGCTGATGCCGAAGAACGCGGCGTCGAATTGGTCGGCCTCGACGAATCCGCCCTGACGGACGCAACTGGTGCCGTAATGCTCGGGATCGGGGTGGTAGAGGTTTTCCAGATCCCAGCCGCGGTTCGTGGGGAAATCCCCGATCGCGTCGACGCCGGAGGTGAGCAGATCCCACAATTCCTCGGGCGAGGTGACGCCGCCCGGGAAGCGGCAGGCCATTCCCACCACGGCCACCGGCTCCTGGGCACGCTCCTCCACCGCACGCAAACGCTGCCGCGTATCGTGCAGGTCAGCGGAGACCCGCTTGAGATACTCGACCAGCTTCTCTTCGTTCGCCACTAGGGGTCACCCGGCCTTCAGCGATCGTCGCGCACGGTACATTCAGGACACACCAAGCTCGTTGTCAATAAAGTCAAGAACCTGATCCGCGGACGCGGACTCCAGCCTTTCCGCGACATTCATCGCTTCCGTCGACTTCTGCGTCGGAACCTTGTCTTCGGGGGAAAGCCGCTGCGCCAAGTAGCGGGCGATGCCTTCCGGGGTCGGATGTCTGAAGATGAGAGCGGCGGGCAGGCGCAGCCCCGTGGCCGCCGCGAGGCGGTCGCGCAACTCGACGGCGGTCAGGGATTCGAAGCCCAGTTCCTTGAAGCTGGCCCCGGCGTGTACCGCGTCGGGGTCGGTGTGCCCCAGCACGGTGGCGGCGTGCTGGCGGACCAGGTGGAGCACCGCCCGTTGCCGTTCGGCCGCCGACAGTCCCCGCAACCGTGCGGTCCAGTCGGCCGAGCGCGCGCCGACCGCGGTGGATGCGGAGCGCCGCCGCCCGCCCCGTACCCGGTGGTCCCGTGCGCCGTTGCCGGACACCGGCGCGGTGTGTTCGGCCGCGCCGTGGCCGTGGCGGTGGCCGTCCAAGGGGCGTAGCTGCTCGGGGGTGGCCGGGCGCATCATGAGCGCGTCGATGGTGAGCGCCGGTGCGCCCGCGGCGTCGGACACGGCCACGCGCATCGCGCGTTCGCCGTCCGCACCTTGCCGGTGCGGGGAGAGCCGAACGCGTACGGTGGTCGCGTCAGCGGCCCAGAGCGCCACGCCGCTCATCGTGAACGGCAGCCACAGTCGCTGGTCGCCCGGTACCCGGCCCTCTTCGGGTGCCAGGGCCGGTTGCAGCACCGCGTCCAGCAGGGCCGGGTGGATGCCGTATTCGCCCGGCTTTCCGGCGGCCTCCGGCAGCTCCACCTCGGCCAGTACGTCAGCGCCGTCGCGCCACATCGCGCGCACGCCCTGGAAGGCCGGGCCGTACGCGTAGCCCGAGGCGGCGAGCCGTTCGTACAGCCCGTCCGTCGTGATCGGCCGCGCACCGGCCGGGGGCCATGGCCCGGGCTCGGCCGCTTGGTCCTCCGGTGCGGAGGGGCGCAGTACGCCCGTGGCGTGGCACGTCCACGCCGTGGACGCACTGTCGCCGTCGGGCCGGGCGTACACGCGCACCTCACGCCGCCCGTCGTCGGCGGGGGCGCCCACCGCCACCTGTACGCGGAGGCCGTCTGTCGCGGGCAGCGCCAACGGCGCCCGGAACGTCAGCTCTTCGACCTCACCGCAACCGGCCTCATCGCCCGCCCGCAGCGCGAATTCCACCAGCGCGGCGCCCGGCACCAGCGCCACGCCGCCCACCACATGCCCGCTCAGCCAGGGGTGTGTGTGCGGCGAGATGCGCCCGGTCAGCATCAGGCCGCTGCCGTCGGCGAATTCCACGGCGGCGCCCAGCAGGGGGTGTTCGGCGGAGGTGAGACCGAGGTCGACGGGATCGCCGCCGCGCGAGGTGGCGGCGTCCAGCCAGTAGTGCTCGCGCTGGAACGCGTAGGTGGGCAGTCCGACCGTACGGGGCGGCGGGTCGGCCGGGAACAGGGCGGTCCAGTCGACGTCGACCCCGGCGGTGAACGCCTGCCCCAGCGAGCGCATCAGCTGGGTCAGGCCGCCGTGGTCACGCCGGAGTGTGGGTACAGCGACGGCGGCGGTGTCCGCGTCCTCGAAACACTCCCGCATCCCCATGGTCAGCACCGGATGGGTGCTGGCCTCGATGAACACGCGGTGGCCATCGGCCAGGAGCGCATCGACCGCGTCGGCGAACCGCACCTGCTCCCGCAGGTTGCGCACCCAGTAGCGGGTGTCGAGGCCGGCGGGCTGGATCCGGCCGCCGGTCACCGTCGAGTAGAACGCCACACCGGTGTCGGTGGAGGTGGCCGGACGGATGCCGTCCAGCAGGTGGGTCAGCTCCTGCGTGATCTCGTCGACCTGGGGGCTGTGGGACGCGTAGTCCACCTCGATCAACCGTGCGCGCTCCTCCCTCTCCTGGCACGCGGCCACCACGGCGGCCACCTGTCCGGGCGGTCCGGACACCACCGTGGATCCGGGCCCGTTGACGACCGCCACCACCATCGCGGCGGCCCGGTCGCCCAGCTCGGTCAGCAACTGGGTGGCCTGATCAAGGCCCAGTCCCAGCGAGGCCATGGCGCCGCCACCGGCCAGCCGGCACAGCGCCCGGCTGCGCAGCGCCACCACCTTCGCGCCGTCCTCCAACGAGAGCGCCCCCGCCACCACGGCCGCCGCGATCTCGCCCTGGCTGTGGCCCACGACGGCGGCGGGGCGCACTCCGTACTCCGCCCACACCGCGGCCAGCGAGACCATCACGGCCCACAGCACGGGCTGTACGACATCGACCCGACGCAGATAGCCCGCGCCATCGGTGCCGCGCAGCACCTCCGTCAGCGACCAGTCGACATAGGGCGTCAGCGCCCGTTCGCACGCGGCCACTCGGGCCGCGAACGTCGGGGAAGTATCGAGGAGTTCGGCGCCCATGCCCTGCCACTGCGATCCCTGCCCCGGGAACACCAGCACGGGGCCCGGACCGCTCGCCGTCACGGCTCCGGAAGGTACGGCTCCGGGAGGTACCGCGCCGGGGCCCACGAGGCCCGGGTGGCTGTCACCGGCCGCCAGTGCCCGGGCAGCCGCCGTCAGCGCGTCGCGGTCCTCGCCGACCAGTACCGCCCGGTGTGCGAACACCGACCGCGTGGTGACCAGCGACCAGCCCAGCTCGGTGGCGGACGCGTCGGGATCGGTGGTGGGCGCGGTGACCAGCGCGCGGGCCTGTCCGCGCAGCGCCTCCGCGCTCCGTGCCGACAGCACCCAGGGCGTGGGCCCGTCCGGAGACGAAACCGCGGTCGCGGCGTCCGGGGCGGGGGGCTGTTCCAGGATCAGATGGGCGTTGGTTCCGCTGATACCGAAGGAGGAGACGCCCGCGCGGCGGGGATGCTCGCCGTGCGGCCACGCGGCCGGTTCGGTGAGCAGGCGCACCGCGCCGCTGTCCCAGTCGACGTGCGGGCTCGGCTCGTCGATGTGCAGGGTGGCGGGCAGGTGCCCGTGCCGCATGGCCATCACCATCTTGATGACGCCGGCCACCCCCGCCGCGGCCTGGGTGTGGCCGATGTTCGACTTCATGGATCCGAGCCACAGGGGGCGGTCCGTGGGTCGCCGCTGTCCGTACGTGGCGAGCAGGGCCTGCGCCTCGATCGGATCGCCGAGCGTGGTGCCCGTACCGTGGGCTTCCACGGCGTCCACCTCGTACGGGGCGAGCCGGGCGGCGGCCAGGGCCTGGCGGATCACCCGCTGCTGTGACGGCCCGTTCGGCGCTGTCAGTCCGTTGGACGCGCCGTCCTGGTTCACCGCCGAGCCCCGGATCAGCGCCAGCACCGGGTGGCCGTCGCGCCGCGCGTCCGACAACCGCTGCAGCAGCACCAGTCCGGCGCCCTCGCCCCAGCCCGTACCGTCCGCTGCCGCCGCGAACGGCTTGCACCGGCCGTCGGGGGCCAGGCCGCGCTGACGGGAGAAGCCGGTGAACATGCCCGGGGCGGCCATCACGGCCACGCCGCCCGCCACTGCCATCCGGCACTCCCCCCGTTGTAGCGCCTGGCCGGCCAGATGGAGGGCCACCAGCGAGGACGAGCAGGCGGTGTCCACCGTCACCGCCGGGCCCTCCAGACCGAAGGTGAACGCGATCCGCCCGGACACCACACTGGGCGTGCTGCCGGTCAGCAGATGGCCGTCGAGCCCGTTCGGCGCCTCGTGCAGCCGGGGGCCGTAGTCCTGGGGCGTGACTCCGACGAACACCCCCGTTGCGCTGCCGCGGAGCGCGGCGGGGCGGATGCCCGCGCGCTCGAACGCCTCCCACGCGGTCTCCAGCAGCAGCCGCTGCTGCGGGTCCATCGCCAGCGCCTCACGCGGGCTGATGCCGAAGAACTCCGCGTCGAACCGTGCGGCGTCGTACAGGAAACCACCCTCCCGGGCGTAGCTGGTGCCGGGGCGGTCCGGGTCCGGGTCGAAGAGCCCCGCCAGGTCCCAGCCCCGGTCCCCGGGGAACGCGCCGATCGCGTCCGCGCCCTCGGACACCAGCCGCCACAGCGCCTCCGGTGTGTCGGCTCCGCCGGGGTAGCGGCAGCCCATGGCGACCACCGCGATGGGATCGTCGTCGTCCGCGACCGGTGGCGGGCTCACCCGGGCGATCGGGGCGTTCGTCGGCGCGTCCGGGGACCGGTGGACGTGGCTCCGCAGATGGGCGGCGACGGCCAGCGGCGTGGGGTGGTCGAAGGTGAGCGTGGCGAGCAGCGGCAGCCCGGTGGCCTCGCTCAGCCGCTCGCTCAGTTCCGTGGCCGCGAGGGAGTCGAAGCCCAGGTCCTTGAAGCTGAGGGCCGGGTCGATGGCCTCCGGGCCCGGGTGTCCCAGGACGGCGGCCGCGGCGTCGCGCACCATGTCCAGCAGGACGAGGTCGCGCTCCGCGCCGGTCAGTTCCGCCGGCCGCCCGGTCGGCGACGAGGCGGTGGCCGCGCTGCCGGTGGCCGGGGCCGTGGGCTCCGCCCCGGGCCAGTAGCGCTCCCGCTGGAAGGCGTACGTCGGCAGGCTTACCGTGCGGGAGCGGTGTCCGCCGAGGGCCCGCTCCCAGTCGAGGTCGGCGCCGCGGACGTGTGCCTCGGCCAGGGCGGTGGCAAAGGTGCGTGCCTCCGGCCGGTCACGTCGCAAAGCGGCCACGGCGAGGGGACGCGGCCGGTCGGGGCCGTCCTCGGTGCCGGGCTGCTCGGCGAGGCATTCGCGGGCCATGGCGGTCAGCTGGGCGTCCGGTCCGAGTTCGAGGAAGGTGGTGACGCCCGCCTCGCGGAGGGTGTGCATTCCGGAGGCGAACCGCACCGCGTCGCGGGCGTGACGGGCCCAGTGGTCCGGGGAGGCGAGTTGTTCGGCGGTGGTGACGCGGCCGGTCACATTGGAAATGACAGGGATCGTCGGTTTGGTGACGGCCAGGTGGGCTGCCACGGAGCGCAGTTCGCCGAGGATCGGGTCCATGTGCGGGGAGTGGAAGGCGTGGCTGACCGTCAGCAGACGGGCCTTGCGGCCGCGCTCCCGCCACCCGGCGGTGCTGTCGTAGACGGTGTCCCGGTCCCCGGAGACCACGACGGAGGAGGGGCCGTTGACCGCGGCGATGCCGATCCGGTCTTCCCTCCCGGCCAGCAGTTCGGTGGCTTCGTCCACGGTGGCCTGCCAGGCGGCCATCGCACCGTCCGTCGTGATCGCCTGCATGAGCCGGCCACGGGCGGCCACCAGCGCGCACGCGTCGGGGAGGGAGAGCGCCCCGGCAGCCTGCGCCGCGGCGATCTCACCGACCGAGTGCCCCATCAGGTAATCGGGCTTCAGGCCCCAGGAGGTCACCAGCCGGTAGAGGGCGGCTTCGATGGCGAACAGGGCGGGCTGGGTGTACGACGTCCGGTCCAGCAGCGCCGCGTGGGGCGTACCGGGTTGGGCGAACATGACGTCACGCAGGGGTAGTTCGAGGTGCGGGGCCAGGGTGTCGCAGATCTCGTCCAGGGCGTCGGCGAAGGCGGGGTGTGCGGCGTAGAGTTCGCGGCCCATGCCGGGGCGCTGGCTGCCCTGGCCGCTGAAGAGCAGCGCAAGCCCCCGTCCGGCCGCCCGGCCCCGGACGAGTCCGGCGGTCCGTGCGCCCTGCGCGAGCGCGTCGAGGCCGCGCGGCAGCTCGTCGGGGTGGTGGTCGTCGCCGAGGAGCACGGCGCGGTACGGAAAGGCGGTCCGGGAGGTGGCCAGCGCGTGGCCGATGTCCGCGGGGTCGGCGCCGGGGTGGTCGGCGAGGTGGTCGCGCAGCCGCGCGGCCTGGGCGCGCAGCGCGGCGGGGGTCCTGGCGGAAAGGGGCCACAGGACGACGGGCGGAGCCGGGCGCGGGGGCGGGGTGGCCGCCGCGGGGGCTGGTGGTTCGGCGAGCACCAGATGGCAGTTGGTGCCGCCCATGCCGAAGGAGCTGACGCCGGCGAGCAGCGGCCGCTCCGGGCGTGGCCACGCGGTGAGTTCGTCCTGCACGCGCAGTCCGAGTTCGGCCAGCGGGATGCGCGGGTTCGGGGTGGTGTAGTGGAGGCTGGGCGGGAGGTTCCGGTGGGTGATGGCGAGGGCGCACTTGAGCAGTCCGACGATGCCCGCGGCGCCCTCCAGGTGGCCGACGTTGGTCTTGGCCGAGCCGACCGGCAGGGGGTTGTCCGCCGTACGGGCGCCGCCGAGGGCGGCGCCGAGCGCCGCGGCCTCGACGGGGTCGCCGACGGGTGTGCCGGTGCCGTGCAGTTCGACGTACTGGATGTCGCCGGGAGCGGTTCCGGCGCGCTGGTGGGCGAGGCGCACCACCGCTTCCTGTGCCGCCGGATCGGGGGTGGTCAGGCCGTCGGTGGCGCCGTCGTTGTTGACCGCGCCGCCGCGGATCACGCAGTACACCCGGTCGCCGTCGCGCACCGCAGCGGCGAGGGGCTTGAGCAGGACGGCGCCGCCTCCCTCGCCGCGTACGAAGCCGTTGGCGCGTGCGTCGAAGGTGTGGCAGCGGCCGTCCGGGGAGAGTCCGCCGAACTGGGCCGCGGCGGCCTCCATGCTCTCCTCGGTGAGGATGAGGTTGACGCCACCGGCCAGCGCCAGGGCGCATTCGTCGCGGCGCAGGCTCTCGCACGCGGTGTGGACGGCCACCAGGGACGAGGACTGCGCGGTGTCGAGGGTGAGGCTGGGGCCGCGCAGCCCGTAGCGGTGGGAGATCCGGTTGGCGATGATGCCGCGGTGGACGCCGGTCATGGCGTGCCGGGTGCTCGCGAGGGGCCGGTGGCGGCGCAGCACGGCCGCGTACTCGTCCCAGATCGCGCCGACGAAGACGCCGGTGGGGGTGCCCTTCAGCGTTTCGGGGCGGATTCCGGCGTCCTCGAAGGCCTCCCAGCCGAGTTCGAGCATCAGCCGCTGCTGAGGGTCCATGGCCACCGCTTCGCGCGGCGGGATGCCGAAGAACTCGGCGTCGAACGTGTCGACGTGGTCCAGGAATCCGCCGTACCAGCCGGTGGACGGAGCGGAAGGCGCGGCCGGATCGGCCGGCGGGCCGGGGTGCCGGCGGTCGGCGGGCATCGCGGTGATGGCGTGACGGCCCTGCCGCAGCAGCTGCCAGAACGCTGACGGGCTGGGTGCGTGGGGCAGTCGGCAGGCCATTCCCACGACGGCGATGGGCTCCGCGGGCTGAGGTGGCCGGGTGGGCGGGGCGCTAGCCATCACACCACGCACGGCGCTCGAGGTGGGCAGGGATGTGGTTGGTCATGGGCGGCACTCCCGCTCCGGCTTGATGATCGGTGCGAGCACGTGGCCCATCGTGGGGCGCGGTTCTAAAGGCAGACCAAAAGCCCGCGGCCGGTGACTTTAGAGACGCGTTACCGGAACCCCGGACCATCGCTGAACAGGTGGGCCCCGTGGCCACTTGACGGCCGTACGAAGCGCCGAGCACACAGGAGGAGTGCCATGACATCCCCATCACCCGCGCCGCCAGGCGGCCAGGTGTCGGACTACTACAGTTCGCTCGGACCGCTGCTGCAGATGGCGTGGGACGACAACTTCCACTTCGGCTACTGGGACGGCCCATCCGATACCAGCTCGGTCCGGGAGGCGACGGACCGCTTCACGGATCTGCTCATCGAGCGACTGCGGGTGGGGCCGGGAGACCGGGTGCTGGATGTGGGCTGCGGTATCGGCAAGCCGGCGCTGCGGGTGGCGTCGTCGACCGGGGCCAGTGTTCTGGGGATCACCATCAGCGAGCTTCAGGTCAGGCAGGCGACCGAGGCGGCGCGCGGCGAGCGCATGTCCGACCAGGTGTCGTTCCAGTACGCCGATGCCATGGCCATGCCCTTCGGGGAGGCGTCGTTCGACGCGGTCCTCGCGTTCGAGTCCATCAACCACATGCACCGGCCCACGGCGCTGCGCGAGATGGCCCGGGTGCTGGCGCCCGGCGGCCGGCTGGTGCTGACGGATGTGACCGCGCCGAGCGATGGCAGCTATCGGCCGGAGAACGATCCCGGCGCGGTCACCTCGCTGACCGGACTGGCGGACTGGCCCGGTCTGATCAGCGACGCCGGGCTGCTGCTGGACGAGCTGAACGATGTCACCGAGTACACCAAGGACACCGCCAGCCGCATGATCGACGGTATTCTGAAGTGCCGCCGGGAGTTCGAGGAGCGGCACGGGGTGAGCGTTCAGGAAGTGCTCGACGCCGCCAAGTCGGCGCTGCCCACGGTGCCCAGTGCCGGTTGTGCGATCGTGGTGGCCCACAAGCTTTGACCAAGGATTCCGGGGCCGGTTTCCACGGGGCGACCGGCCCCTGAAGTCCCGCGATTTCCCACTTCTCACTCAAGGCCGAGATATCCGGACCCTGATCTTCCACTCGTCCTCGAATCCACGCCTTTCCGAGGCGACGCCTCCAGGGCTTGTATATTCAGATTCTAGGTGAGGGGGGTAGTCATAGGACTCGCTCAGAACGAAGGGCACCTGCCATGGGCAGTGAACTGCGGGTTCGCGGTTTCTGAAGCACCGGCAGGTCAGTGATAAAGAGGGGTGAGTAATGGCAGTCGCGAACGACGTGAGTAAGCGGATCCGGCAGCACTGTCCGTCCCCGTGCGGCGATAAACAGTCGGTCCACTTCCCACAGGCGGGCGGCTCAGCGGTACGGATGCGACACAGGCCCGCACATTCGTTCGTCTCCAGGAGACAGGCGCCACCCCCGGGCGGGCACGAAAAGACGAACCATCTCGCGGGGATTTCCGGCAACGTCGCCGACTGTCCCATGACCGCACGCATCGGCGACTCGGACGGGGCACGTAGTGCGATATGAGATCATGGGGCCTCTCCGGGTGGCCGAGGAGGGGCGGAAATTATCCATCAGGGCACGGAAGATCGAAGTCCTGTTGACCGTCCTCCTGGTCCGGGCGGATCAGGTGGTCCCGATCGACCAGCTCATCACGGAGATCTGGGGCGAGGACCCACCACGCCGGGCGATCGCGGGCCTTCATGTGTACGTCTCCCAGATCCGCAAGTTCCTGCGCCGGCCCCAGCAGAGCGAAAGCCCGGTTCTCACCCGCCCCCCGGGATATGTTCTGCGCCTGGGCTCCGACGACCTCGATTTCCACTGTTTCGAACGGCTGGTGGGCGAGGGCCGGGATCACCTCAGGGAGCGGCGCTACAAGCAGGCCACGGCCAATTTCGAAAGCGCGCTCGACCTCTGGCGTGATCCACTGCTCGATGATGTGTGTCACGGCCCGATTCTCGAGGGTTTTCAGACCTGGCTGAAGGAAGCCCGCCTGGAATGTGTCGAAATGCTGACCGATTCGAGGCTGATGCTCGGCCGCCATCGCGAACTGGTGAGTGATCTGTACCAGCTGACCACCGAGCATCCGCTGCGGGAGGCACTGCATCGTCAGCTGATGCTGGCGCTCTACCGCTGCGGTCGGCGGGCGGACGCCCTGCATGTGTATCAGACGGCGCGGAAGACGCTGAATGAGGAACTCGGACTCGAACCGTGCCGGGCCCTTCAGGACATGCAGCGGGCCATCCTCACCTCGGATGACCGGCTCGAACTGCAGGTCCCCGCGTGAAGGCGCTGCCAGGTCCGGTACATCGCCGATCCACGAGGGGCGAGGTGAACAGGTGACGGGTGAACAGATGACGGAACAGAGCACATATTTTCCCGACAGCGGCCCGATCGAGGTCGTCCTCGAAGGGGGCCCGGAGGATCTTCCCCGGGCGCACCGGACCGGGCGGTCGTCCCTAGCCGCCAGGAAGCTCAAAATCCAGCACCGCAATGGATACGAGCATTTCGAACTCGTTGACGGCGACCTCGTCCCGGCGGTCTTTCGCTGGATCATGCGCACCAAAATCGCCGAGTAGCCGCCGGGCTCGGAAGACCTCCCCCGAGGGGGCGCCGGACCGATGGCCGATCGGTCCGGCGCCCCCTCGGCGCGACAGGACTCTTCCGGTCAGCAGGACTCACGCAATCAGGAGGACCGCGTGCTCATCACACGATGGCGAGGGGCCGCGGTCGTCGCGGTCGCGATATCGGCGTCTCTGGCCGCCACCGCCACCGGCCCCGCCGCGGCACGCCCCTCCCCCGGGCCCTCGGTCACCGTGGCCCGGGGCCGTACCCAGCCGGTGTTCTCCTACCAGAACGCCATCCGGGAACACCTCATGGTCCAGACCCCCGTCGACAGCGACGGTGACGGCGCCAGGGACCGCGTGGCCGTGGACGTCATCCGCCCCCGGGAGACCGAACGGGGGCTCAAGGTGCCGGTCATCATGCTGGCCAGCCCGTACAACGACACCGTCGGCCGGGGCTTCGAGGCGGAGAGGAAGACCTACGCCGCCGACGGCTCCCCCGCCGCGTTCCCCCTGTTCTACGACAATTACTTCGTCCCCCGTGGCTACGCCGTCGTCGACGTCGACGTGACCGGCACCGGCAGATCCGACGGCTGTCCCACCGCCGGCGGCAAGGCCGACGTCGCCGCCGCCACGTCGGCGATCGACTGGCTGGGCGGCCGGACCACCGCCCGCCGGGCCGACGGCAGCGAGGTGAAGGCCACCTGGTCCAGCGGGAGGACCGGAATGATCGGCCACTCCTACGAGGGGACCCTGGCGAACGCCGTGGCGGGCACCGGAGTGAAGGGGCTGGAGACGATCGTCCCGATTTCCGGGATCAGCTCCTGGTACGACTTCGCCCGGACCAACGGCGCCAAGCACTGGAACGGGTTCGGCCCCTGGCTGGCCGGTTCGCTGGATTCGGACCCGCCCGCGAAGTGCCAGGCGGTGCGCGACCGGCTGGCCGCGGGCGAGGACGACGCCACCGGCGACTACAACGATTACTGGAGGGAGCGCGACTACCTCACGCCGCCCGCTCCCCAGGTGAGCAAGGTGCGGGCGAGCGTCTTCGCCGTCCACGACCTCAGCGACTACAACGTGCGGATCGACCAGCTGGCCAACTGGTGGACCCCGCTGGCCGAGCGCGGCGTACCGCGCAAGCTGTGGCTCGGACGCTACGGCCACACCGACCCGTTCGACTGGCCCGGGCGGCGCGCCCGCTGGGTCGACACCATGCACCGGTGGTTCGACCACTGGCTGTACGGCATCCGGAACGGCATCATGGACGAGCCCCGGGTGGACCTGCAGTCCGATCCCACCACCTGGACCACCCGGGCCGACTGGCCGGCCCGCACCTCCCCGGTGTCCCTGCATCCGAAGCCCGACCGCTCGCTGGCACTCCGTCCAGCCACCGGCACGAGCACCGGCGCCTTCACCGACCTCAAGCTGAGCGAGGCGGACCTCACCGCGGACCCGGCCACCGCCCGTCCCGGCAGGCTCGCGTTTGTCACCCCGCCGCTGCGCAGCGGCGTACGGCTCTCGGGCACCCCGACCGTGGACCTCAGGGTCAGGCTCGACAAGCCGACATCGAACCTCACCGCGCTGCTGGTCGACTACGGCGCGGCCGAACGGATCGACTGGGCGCGCAACGATCCGCTGAACGGCATCCACGACGGGCTGCGCGGACTCGCCGAGGAGTCCTGCCACGGGGAGAGCACCGCCGCGGACGACGCGTGCTACAAGAAGACGGCCAATGTGACGGTGCGCGGCCCCTCCGAGGTGATCGCCCGGGGCTGGATGGACGCGCAGAACCGGCACTCCGTGACCACACCCGAACCGCTGACCCCGGGGGCGTCCTACCGCATCGCCTGGCGGACGCTGCCGAACGACTACCGGATCGAGCCCGGCCACCGGCTCGGTCTCGTCCTCGCGGGCACCGACGCCGACTTCCTCTACTTCGAGGACCCCACCGGGGCCGAGGTGACCGTCGACCTGACGGCCAGCCGTGTCACCGTGCCGGTGGCCGCGCGGCGTGGATGAGCGTCAGCAGAGCATGAGCCACCGCTTCGAACGGCGTGACGGCGCCGCGAGACGCTCCGGAGCCGCACGCCGGCCGGGGTGAGACGCGGTGGCGGGTCGCCGCCGTCCTGATCGGCGGCGCGGCCGTGGCGTACGGCCCGGGGTTCGCGGGCCGGGTACGGGCCCCGGGCCCCGGTGGCGTGACCGCCGCGACGGACCTGTTCGGTACCGGGGCGGCCGGGACCGCGCTCGCGCTCGGCGTGCCGACGCGATCCTCTCCGGCCGGATCACCGTGCCCATCGCCGCGACGTTCCCGATGGAGGAGATCCGCGACGCCGTGGCACTGCGGGCCGTACGCCACGTCCACGGCAAGATCGCGCCCACGCTGTGGGCTCATGGAGTGTTTCCGCTCTGCCGTTCCGGTGAAGCTCGGCACCGCACCGCTGGGTGATCTTCTGTCGTACGTATAAATACGACAATCCACCCATTTGCCCCTCGTGAGTGCGGAGTGAAACGTGTTCCCTCACCGACGCCACCGAACGGCGATATTCGTGGCCGCTCTGCTCGCCACCGCCACGGCCACCGCGTGCGGCAGTGACGGCGGCCCCGCCACCGGCCACGCCGAACAGAAGCCCTCCGAGACAGCGGGCGTGGAACGCGCCGAGCCCCGGAAGAAGTTCACCCTGGTGGCCACCGGCGATCTCCTCGCCCACGCCTCCGTCATCCGTCAGGCGCGCGCCGACTCCGGCGGCGAGGACTACGACTTCCACCGCATGCTGGCCGGGGCCGCGCCCGTGGTCGCCAAGGCCGACCTGGCGATCTGCCACATGGAGACGGTGTACGGGGCGGCGGGCGGGCCGTTCACCGGATATCCCACGTTCAAGACCCCGCCCCAGATCGCCGAGGCGATCAGCAAGCTCGGCTACGACTCCTGCTCCACGGCCTCCAACCACACCCTGGACGCCGGGACGGAGGGCGTGACCCGCACCCTCGACGCTCTCGACAAGGCCGGTGTCCGGCACACCGGATCGGCCCGGTCCGCCCGGGAGAGCGCCACCCCGGCCCTCATGGAGGCCGGTGGCGCCAAGGTGGCCCAGCTGGCCTACGCGTACGGCACCAACGGCGTCCCGGTGCCCGAGGGGAAGCCCTGGACCGTCAACCTCATCGACGCCGATCGCATCATCAAGGACGCCCGGGCCGCCCGCCGTGCCGGGGCCGATGTGGTCGTGGTGTCCACGCACTGGGGCACCGAGTGGCAGGAGGCGCCGGACAAGCTTCAGCTGTCCCTCGCCAAGAAGCTCACCGCGTCCCGGAGCCACGGCCGCCGCGACATCGACCTCATCATCGGCACCCATGCCCATGTCCCCCAGGCGTACGAGAAGGTCAACGGCACCTGGGTGGTCTACGGCATGGGTGACCAGGTCGCGGGCGTGATGCCGGACGAGCGCGGGCAGATGGGCTCGGCGGCCCGCTTCACCTTCGCCCCGCCCACCGCGCGGGGCGAGCCGTGGGAGGTGGAGAAGGCGGAGTTCATCCCGCACGCCGTGGACAACGACCCGATCTCCGTGGTCAACCTCCCCCGGGCGCTGGAGAAGAGCCCCGGTAACAGCCGCTACACCCACGCCCTGTCCACCATCCAGGAGGCGGTCCTCAGCCGGGGCGCGAAGAAGGACGGCCTGACCATGGGGCGCTGACGGTCAGTTGGCCGCGGGCTCCTGCTCGATGTGGAACGCCAACGTGTCGTTCTCCACGTCGACTTCGACCGGACTGTGCGGCCGCAGCTCGCCGCCGAGCAGCATCCGGGAGAGCGGATTGTCGACCTCACGCTGGATCGTACGGCGCAGCGGGCGGGCGCCGTACTCCGGCTGGTGGCCGTGGCGGGCCAGCCAGTCCACCGCGGCGGGGGTGAAGTCGACCGGGATGTCCTGGGCGCGCATCCGGCGGCGGGTCTCCTCCAGCAGCACATCGGTGATCTGGCGCAGTTGTTCGTCGGCGAGCCTGCGGAAGATCACGATCTCGTCGATGCGGTTGAGGAATTCGGGCCGGAAGTGTTCGCGCAGCGGGCGCAGCACCCGCTCGCGGCGGGACGCCTCGTCGGCCTCGGCGTCGCCGCCGCCGAAGCCGAGGACGGCGCCACGCCCGGTGATGGCCTCGGAGCCGAGGTTGCTGGTCATGACGATGACGGTGTTCTTGAAGTCGATGGTACGGCCCTGGGCGTCGGTCAGCCTGCCGTCGTCGAGCACCTGGAGCAGGATGTTGAACACGTCCGCGTGGGCCTTTTCCACCTCGTCCATGAGCAGCAGCGCGTACGGCTGTCTGCGCACCGCCTCGGTCAGCTGTCCGGCCTCCTCGTGGCCGACGTATCCGGGTGGCGCGCCGACGAGTCTGCTGACGGTGTGCTTCTCCTGGTATTCGCTCATGTCGAGGCGGACCATCCGGTCCTCGCTGCCGAAGAGCGCCTCGGCGAGGGCGCGGGCGAGTTCGGTCTTGCCGACGCCGGTGGGGCCGAGGAAGAGGAAGCTGCCGCTGGGGCGGTGGGGGTCGGCGAGTCCGGCCCGGGAGCGCAGCACGGCGTCGGCGACGGCGGCGACGGCCTCCTCCTGGCCGATGACCCGCTTGTGGAGGTGTTCTTCGAGGCCGAGCAGCCGCTCGCGCTCCTCCTGGGTGAGGCTGCTGACGGGGATGCCGGTCTGCCGGGAGACGATGTCGGCGATGTCCTCGACGGTGACTTCGGAGACCCGGGAGCCGTGGAACTGGGTGCCGGATCCCTCGGAGATACGGGCGCCGAGTTCGGCGATGCGGTCGCGCAGGGCGGTGGCGCGCTCATAACTCTCGGAGGCGACGGCCTGGTCCTTGTCGCGGGTCAGCTGTTCGAGCTCGCGCTCCAGGGCGCGCAGATCGGTGCCGCGGGCGCTGGAGCGCAGCCGTACCCGGGCGCCGGCCTGGTCCATCAGGTCGATGGCCTTGTCCGGGAGGAAGCGGTCGGCGAGGTAGCGGTCGGCGAGTTCGACGGCCGCGAGCAGTGCCTCGTCGGTGTAGCGGACCTGGTGGTGTGCCTCGTGGCGGTCGCGGAGCCCCTGCAGGATGGAGACGGCGGCCGTGGGGGTGGGTTCGGGGACCATGATGGGCTGGAAGCGGCGGGCGAGCGCGGCGTCCTTCTCGATGTACCGGCGGTACTCCTGGAGTGTGCTGGCGCCCATGACGTGCAGCTCGCCGCGGGCGAGGGCGGGTTTGAGCAGATTGCTGGCGTCCATCGTGCCGCCCTCGGAGCCGCCGCCCGCGCCGACGACGGTGTGCAGTTCGTCGATGAAGATGATGAGTTCGTCGGAGTGGGCACGGATCTCGTCGATGATGGCGGTGAGGCGCTGTTCGAAGTCGCCGCGGTAGCGGGTCCCGGCCACGATGCCCGCGAAGTCGAGCTGGATGACGTGGCGGCCGAGCAGGATGTCGGGGACGTCGGCGTCGGCGATGCGCTGGGCCAGTCCCTCGACGACGGCGGTCTTGCCGACGCCCGCCTCGCCGATCAGTACGGGGTTGTTCTTACCGCGCCGGGCCAGCACCTCGATGCTCTGCTCGATCTCCTCGTCGCGGCCGATCACCGGGTCGACGCGGCCCTCCCGGGCGAGGTCGGTCAGATCGCGGCCGTACCGGTCGAGGGTGGGGGTGGCGCGGTGGTCCGGCATGGGCCGCTGGTCGGGGCCGGGGCCCGGGACGGGGCGGCCGGCCGGGGGTGCGCCGCGGGGTTCGAAGTGGGCGGCGTGGAGGATCTGCCCGGCGGTGGAGTCCCGGTTGGCGGCGAGGGCGATGAGGACGTGTTCGGGGCCGATGTACGACGAGCCGCGGGCCCGGGCGATCTCATGGGCGTCGAGCAGCGCCCGCTTGACGGCGGGCGTGACGGCGACCGAGCCGCGTGGCGGTCCGTCCCCGGCCTGCCGGTCGATTTCGGCGGCGAGCCTGTCGGGGTCGGCCCCGGCGCGGGAGACCATGGTGCGGGTGGGTTCGGCGCTGAGAGCCGCCCGCAGCAGATGTTCGGTGTCGAGATCGGTGCTGCCGTGTTCGGCCGCGTATGACGCGGCGGAGGAGACGAGATGGCGTGCGGTCTCGCTCATCAGCCGGCCGAAGTCGACATGGCGGTCGGACCGCTGCCCGCCGGGCCCGGTGCCGAGGAAGCGTGCGAGGAAGTCGCCGAGTGGGTCTGGCCCGAAGTCGTCAGGGCCGTCGTTCCCGCTGCCCATATCACCACTTTAGCGGTGGTTCGCGCGGCGGTCAGCTTTCCGGGTGGCGGCGTTCCAGGACGACCAGGGCGGCGTCGTCGCCCTGGTGGCCGCCGATGTGGGCGAGCAGGTCACGGCGCAGGTGGTCCACGAAACGCCGGGGCCCCTCGCCGTCCCAGATGTGGAGCCGTTCGGTGAGCGGGTAGAAGGTGCCGTCGGCGTCGCGCGCCTCGATCACACCGTCGGTGTAGAGCAGCAGCAGATCACCCGGTTCGAAGGGGTAGTCCTCGACCCGGTAGCGGCCGGCCGCGAGGTCGCCGAGGCCCAGCGGCAGCGCGGGGGCGCGCCCTTCGAGGGCCTTGATGGTGGAGTCGCGCAGCAGGAACGGCGGCGGGTGTCCGCAGTTGACCATCCGTACCACCGGCTGGTCGTCCGGGATCTCCAGCACGGCGGCGGTGACGAACGACTCCCCCGCCCCCGGCGCCCGGTCGGTGGGTTCGGTCCGCTCCGCGGACAGGGCGGCGTCCAGGTGTGAGACGAGTTCGGGCAGCGGTACGGGCCAGTGGGCGATCGCGCGGAAGGCGCCGAGCACCAGTGAGGCGTCCGCGACGGCGGTGAGGCCGCTGCCGCGCACATCGCCGATGATCAGGCGGGTGCCGTACGAGGTGCGGGCCGCCGCGTACAGGTCGCCGCCTATCTCCGCGCCCGGTTCGGCGGCGAGGTACACGGAGGCGATCCGCAGCGGGCCGACCCGGTCGGGCAGCGGGCGCAGCAGGACCTTCTGCGCCACGTCGGCCACCGCCCGGACCCGGCTCAGTTCGCGGGCGTGGCGGTCGAGCACGGCGCGGAACAGCACGATGAGGGCGGAGACCATGATCAGGGTGAGGAGTTCCGTCATCCGGTTGGGCGCGGTCAGCCGGTCCTGCCCGGCGTTGATCCCGATCTGGGAGCCTATCGCCACCAGTCCGATACTGCCCGTGAGCAGGGGTCCGGCGAAGGACGCCGTCATGGCGGGGGCGGCGATCAGCAGGGGGCTGAGCCGGACGCCCGCAGGGCCGAACACATCGCCGAGCACGATCAGGACGACGAGTGCCAGCGGGATCGCGACCAGGGCCCGCCTCCCCTGCGGCTCTGGCCGGCCACGGTCCTGGAGACCCTGCCGAATATCCACATCTACTACTTACGCCTTCCCCCGCCTCCCGCGCCACCCCGTTTCGTCACACGACCGTGGATCAGCGGATGCCGAACCGGCGGCGCGCGATCGCCACGGCGGCCAGGCTGAGGGCGGCGAGAGCGGCCAGATACCAGGTGATGGCGAGCTTGTCACCGGTGAGGTCGACGAGCCAGACGATCATGACGGGGGTGGTGCCGCCGAAGAGCATCACACCGATGTTGTAACTGATCGACATCCGGGGGCGGCCGACCGCCGCGTCCGCCGACCCGGCCATCGCACTCCTCCGGCCGAGGTGACGGCCACCATCCCCAGCAGGGCGAGCGCGGCGGCGGGGGTGAGCACGGCCCAGGGCGCTCGCTCGGCGTAGGGGTGGTTTTCGGCCAGGAGCCGACCCCACTCGGGGGACGGCGGCTGGGCGCCGAGGCCCAGGAAGCCGAGGGAGGCCAGGGCCAGCGCCACGGCGGGCAGCCGCAGCAGCGCGTGGCGTGCCACCGGCGGCAGCACGGCGGGCAGCAGATGGCGGCGGAACAGATGGCGGCGGCCCGCGCCGAGGGCGCGCGTGGCGGCGAGGTGGGTGGCGGCGCGCTCCTGGCTCAGCAGGGCGGCGGTGTGCGCGGCCAGGGGCGCCCAGGCGACGGCGGCGACGGCGAGCGCGGGCGTGGAAGGCCCGGCCCCGGCCGCGCCCGCGACCAGCAGCCCGGCGAGCACGGGCGGTACGGCGTTGGCGGTCTCCACGAGCCCGCCCGCCAGCCGGGGCACCATGCCGAG
Source organism: Streptomyces sp. NBRC 110028 (assembly GCF_001417735.1). Taxonomy (GTDB): domain Bacteria; phylum Actinomycetota; class Actinomycetes; order Streptomycetales; family Streptomycetaceae; genus Streptomyces. The sequence continues at coordinate 413,214 of NZ_BBUZ01000027.1, read as the reverse complement.
CAGCAGCCCCACGGCCAGGGCGCAGGCGCTCACCGCGAGGGCGAGGGCGAGGGTGGTGAGGGCGCCGTGCCCCACCCGGGCCAGCAGATCGCGGCCGAGCGCGTCCGTACCGAACGGGTGCCGCCAGGACGGGCCGTCGAGCCGGGCGGCGGTGTCCAGGGCCATCGGGTCGCGGAGCGCGCCGAGGGCGACGACGGCCAGCAGGACGGCCCCGTACAGCAGGGGCAGCGCGCGGGCGGGCGGCCCGGACGGGTGGTGGAGGGTGGGCAGTTCGCCGTCGCGCGACGCCGGGCCGAGCAGCAGCCGGGCCGCGAGGCGGGCGAGGCCACCGGCGGCGGTGGCGAACACGATGAGCACGAGGGTTCCGGTCTGGAGGACCGGCAGGTCCTGGGCCAGGGCCGCCTGGAGGGTGAGCCGGCCGAGCCCGGGGATGTCGAAGACCTGCTCGACGGCGACCGCGCCGCCGGTGAAGCCGACCACGAACAGGCCCAGGTTGGGCAGCACCCCGGGGACGGCCCGGCGCAGCGTCTGCCGGGCGATGCGCCGGGCGGGGAGGCCGCGCGCGACGGCGGCCCGCACCCAGGGCTCGGCGAAGGCGCCGGGCAGGACGTCGTCCAGGATGCGGCCGAGTGCCGCGCCGACGGGCAGGCCGAGCGCGAGCGCGGGCAGCGGCATCCAGGCCCAGCCGTACCAGCCGACGGCGGGCAGCCAGCCGAGCCGCACCCCGATGACGGCGGCCAGGACGGAGGCGATCAGGAATTCCGGCAGCGCGGCGAGGAGCGCGCCGCCGCTGCCCGCGCCGCGCGGCAGTGGCCGTCGCCGGGCGCCGCGCCACAGGGTGCGCGCGCACACCGCGCCTGCCGTGGCCAGCGCGACCGTCAGCGCCCCGGCCATCAGCAGCAGGGAGCAGCCGAGGGCCTGGGCGACCATGGGGGCCACGGGCGTGCCGGAGAGCCAGGACGTGCCCGCGTCGCCGTGGGCCAGTCCGCCGAGCCAATGCCCCAGGAGGTGCGACGGCCCGGCGTCCAGGTCGAGGTCGCGGCGGATGGCGTCCAGCACCTCGGGGGTGGGATCGCGGTCGGCCGCGCGCGCCTTGAGCACGGTGCGGGCGGGGTCGGTGCGGGACAGCCAGGGCAGCAGTCCGATGCCGCACAGCAGCAGGAGGGCGAGCGCGGCGCGCCACAGCGCGCTCAGCGCGGTGGGCCGTCCGCCGGTGGTGGCCGCGGTGCGGCGCATGCCGGTCAACGGTGCGTACCGGGGCCGATGAGGGTGCGCTCGTACGGGTCGAGCCGCACTCCCCGTACCGCACTGCCGACGCCGTGGATGATGCGCTGATGCACCAGCGGTACGACGGCGTCGGTGCGGAGGACGGCGGTCTGGGCGTCGAGCGAGGCGCTGTGCCGCTCGTCGATGTCGGCGCGGGAGTCGGCCTCGGCGACGGCCCGGTCCACGGCCTTGTCGCACAGCCCGGCCAGGTTGTAGCTGCCGTGGCAGGTGAAGTCGCTGGCGAGATAGGACACGGGGTCGCCGGTGTCGAGCATGGTGTTGCGCGCGGCGAGGACGGCGTCGAACGTGCCCGCGAGCGCGTCGCCCTCCAGCCGGGAGTACTCCCGGACCTCCAGCTTCACCGTGAATCCGGCCTTCTCCAGCTGTTGTTGCAGCACCTGGGCGGCCTCGGGCAGCTCGGGCCGGTTGTCGTAGGTGCCCAGGGTGATGGAGGTGTTCTCGACCCGTGCGGCCGCGGGGCGTCCCGCGGGCGCGGGGTGTTCGCCCGCGGCCCAGGACAGGGCGGGGCCGAACACGCCCTGGCCGGGGTCGGCGTGGCCCTCGTACACCCCCCGCGCGAACACGCCGGGCCCCACGGCCTCGCGGGCGGCGGCGCGGACCTTCGGGTCGGCGAAGGGGCCGGAGCGGGTGTTGAGGAAGAGGGCGGTGGTCCGGGCGGTGGGGACTTCCCGGACGGTGGGCTTGTCGAGGGTGGCCGCCTGGGAGACCGGCACGGCCTCGGCGATGTCCGCCTCGCCGGTGCGCAGGGCGTTGGTGCGGGCGGTGCCGTCGGCGATGAAGCGGACGTCGATGCCGGAGGCGTGGGCGAGGCCGCCCCAGTAGTCGTCGAAGCGGTTGAGGGCGGTCCGGGTGGCGCCGGCGGACCGGGCGAGTACGAAGGGCCCGGTGGCGGTGCCGGCCGGATCGGGGGCGGCCGTCCTGCCGTGCGCCTTCGGGGAGCCGTATGCCTTCGGGGAGAGGATGGCCAGGCTCGGGCTGGAGAGCGTGAGCGGCAGCGCGGGGTATTCGGCCTCGGTGGTGAGGCGGACCCGCCGCTTCCCCGCGGGTCTGGCGGTGAGTTCGACCCCGGAGAGCGCGGCGGGCACCGGGTCGGCGTGCGCCGCGCTGTTCAGGGCGCCCGCGACGGCCTTGGAGGTGACGGCGGTGCCGTCCTGGAACCGGGCCTCGCGCAGGGTGAACAACCAGCCGCGGCGGCCCTCCCGGGTCCAGGACTCGGCGAGCGCGGGCGACGCGGAGCCGTTGCCGTCCAGACGGGTCAGCCCTTCGGTGACGCCGAGCCGGCTGAGCAGGGTGGCGTCGGCGCCGTACGGGGAGAAGCGCTCGGCGGGCGGGAAGGCCATCGCGACCCGCAGCCGGTCGCCGCCTCCCACGCCGGAGCCACCGGTCGCGTCGTACGCCGTGCCGTCCGGGGAGGCGAAGCAGCCGGAGAGCAGCGGGGCGAGCAGCAGAGCGGCGGCCGTCCGGCGGCGGGCAGGGGGCATGGGTCAGGTTCTCCAGATGCTGCGCGGAGCGGGAAGAGTGAGGCTACATGATAATCATTTCCATCAACCTCATGGGGTTCGGCCAGACCGTCGCCGGACGGTCAGGCCATCGGGACCTCGAAGTGCAGGACCCGGCCCTCCCCCGACCCCTCCCGCTCGTCGCACACGGCCTTCCCCAGCGACCGCCAGAACGGCTCGGCGCCGGGCACGGCCGGGTCGGTGTGCAGATAGACGGCGCGGTAACCGCCGTCGGCCGCGGCGAAGTCGAGCAGCGCGCGCACCAGCCGGCGGGCCAGCCCCTGGCGGCGGCACTCGGGCCGTACGTACACCCGGCGCAGCTGGGCGGTCTCCCCCGACGGGTACCGCTCCGCCAGCCACGCGGGGTTGGGAGGATGGACCGGGCCCCGGGAGTCGAGGGCCGCGGTCCCGGCGACCGTCCCGTCCCGCTCGTCCACCGCGACCAGCAGCGTGTGCCGTGGCGACCGCAGATAGGCGGCGCCGGGATCGATGATGTCGGCGTGCCAGCGCGGTACGTACCCCGTCCCGAAGTCGCGGTAGACGGTGTCGAGCATCACCCCGCGGGCGGCGTCGAGGTCGTCGGCTGTCGCGGTCCTGATGCTGAATTCATGCACCTGCGGATCGTACGCAATAAGGCTCCGGCGCGATCAACCGGCCGCCCCGACCCGGCAGGCCGGCTCGGGGCGAGGGAGGGGGCGGAGGGCACGGGTGCGGGCGTCGGCGCCGATGTGAAACAGCTCAGCCCTGGTCCACCGTGAGCACGATCTTCCCCCGGATGTGCCCTCGGGCGGCGCGCTCGTGTGCCGCCCGGGCGTCCGCGAGCGCGAACGTGCTGTCCATCGCGACGCGAACGGCGCCCGTGTCGAGCAGGCGCCCCAGTTCGGCGAGTTGCGCGCCGTTCGAGCGGACCTGGGTGGCCGTGACCGTGACCCCCAGCTCCGCGTTCTCCTTGTCGTCGAACGCGCCGAAGTACACCGGGTAGAGGGACCCGCCGCGCTTGAGCGTGCGCAGGAAGCGCCTGCTGCCGGGACCTCCGACGGTGTCCAGGACGAGATCGACGCCGCGGACGGCTTCCTCGGGCCGCTCCTTGGTGTAGTCGATGAACTCGTCGGCACCCAGCTCGCGCAGGAACGTCTCGTGGGCGCCGGAGGCCACGGCGATGACACGGGCTCCCTTCCACTTGGCCAGCTGGAGGGCGAGGTGCCCCACGCCACCGGCGGCGCCGTTGATGAGCACCGTGGTCCCGCCGTCGAGTGCCATCGGGCGGTGCCGGGCCTCCTGGAACGGCGAGGGGTGATCGTGGCCGAGCTCGATCAGGAACTGCCACGCCGTCAGCCCCGACATGGGCAGCCCGGCGGCGTGCACATGGTCGATGGCGGCCGGCTTGCGGGCGAGGTCGGACGTCGGCGCGGTGACGAACTCGGCGTAGGCGCTGCCCTGGAGAACGGTGGGGAAGCGCAGGAGGCCGATCACCTCGTCCCCGACCGCGAAGCCGCTGACATCGGCGGCGACGGCCGCCACGACGCCCGAGACGTCGGTCCCCGGAATCAGGGGGAGATCGACGGGGGGCTTGAGCTCGGGAGGCACGTCGGGCATTCCCTCCCGCGCGTACCAGTCGGGCGGGTTGACACCGACCGCGCGCACACGGACGAGCACCTCGCCCGGACCGGGTTCGGGAACCGGCACCTCCTCGTAACGCAGCACCTCGGGGCCGCCGAACTCATGCAGCCGGATCGCCCTCATCGTGTGTGTCGGCATCATTTTCTCCCGCCCCTACCAGGGGATACGCTGATCGGATCAGCGATCCGGTTATCCGGACCACTGATCCGAATACATGGACCACTGATCCGGATAGTCAAGAGGGACAGATGCGGGCCGACGCCAGGAAGAACCGGGACCACCTACTCGCCGTCGCGGGCGCCGCCATCGCCGAGCAAGGCGTCGACGTATCGCTGCGCGACATCGCGCGCAGGGCCGGTGTGGGGCTCGCGACGCTGCTCCGTCACTTCCCGACGCGCGAGGCGCTGCTCGAGGCCTTGCTCCACACCAGCTTCGAGGAGCTGACGGCGAAGGCGGACCGGGTCGAGACGTCGGGCTCGCCCGAAGACGCTCTCGTCTCCTGGCTGCGCGACTGCGTCGGGTGGACCACCGAGTACCGGGGCGTGACCGTGCTGATGGCGGCCGCCATCGAGGACACCGAGTCCGCGCTCCACGCTTCGTGCGTCACTCTCCGCGCGGCCGGCACGCGGCTCCTCACCCGCGCTCAGGCCGCGGGTTCGGCGCGGACGGACATCGACGGCACCGATCTGTTCGCCCTGATCGCGGCGCTCGCGTGGCTCGGCGATCAACCCTCGCTCGCGCCGCGTGCCGATCACCTCTTCGATGTGGTCGCGAGCGCGATCCTGACGAGCGAAGGACTAGACCGCCGCACCGATGTCTCCCACGGCCGATGACGGCTCGTCGGCGAGGTACGGCGGTGCGGGCTCGTACTGGATGTGGCGGCGTACGGCGCGGGCGTGGTCCACACCGTGGAGACGGCCGACGAGCCACAGCGCCATGTCGATCCCGGCCGAGACGCCCTGACTGGTGAGCAGGGTGCCGTCCACGACGTACCGCGCGTCGCGCACCACCGTGACGTCGCCGCGCGCCTCCAGCGTGTCCTCGAAGAGATGGTGGGTGGCGACCCTGCGGCCGCGCGCCGGGCCCGCCTCGTGCAGGAGCAGCGCCCCGGTGCAGACGCTGGTGGTCCAGGTGGCGGCCGCGGAGGTGCGGCGGATCCAGTCGGTGACGGCCGGGTTGGACACCTCGCGGCGGGTGCCGTTGCCACCGGGCACCAGCATGACGTCCAGGGGCGGGTGGTCGTCCAGCGTGTGGTCCGGCAGCACCCGCATGCCCTTGTTGCAGCGGACGGCGCCGGGCCGTTCGGCGATGAGGACGGCGGTGTCGGCGTGGCCGCGCAGCATCGAGGAGATGGTGAACACCTCCCAGGGGCCGGTGAAGTCGAGCTCCTCGGCACCCTCGAAGACCAGCAGTCCGTACGTCGTCATATCTGCTCCTTGGTGGATCGGAATCGGTCCCGGTAGTCGGACGGCGCGACGCCGACGTGCCGGTGGAACGCGCGGCGCAGGGTCTCGGCGGTGCCGAAGCCGTACCGCCGGGCGATGGTCTCCACCGGGTCGTCGCCCCCGGCGAGCGCACGCTGCGCCGCCTCCACGCGCACGCGCTCCACATAGACCGCGGGCGGGGTGCCCAGTTCGGCGGTGAACCTGCGCTGCAGATGGCGGGGGCTCAGCCCGGCGCACGCCGCCAGTTCGGCGATGCCGTGCCGGGCGCCGGGGTCCGCGTGGATCGCGGACACCACGGCGCGCAGGGAGTCGGTGGCGGGCTGCGCCGACCACAGCCCCACGCTGAACTGGGACTGACCGCCGGGACGGCGCAGGAACAGCACCATCTCGCGGGCGACGGCGTGGGCCACCTCCCGCCCCAGATCCGCCTCCACCAGGGCGAGTGCGAGATCCATCCCGGCCGTCACCCCGGCCGAGGTCCACACCCGGCCGTCCCGGATGAAGATGGGGTCGCAGTCGACCCGCAGACCGGGCTGCTCCCGGGCGAGTTGCTCCGCGCGCCCCCAGTGGGTGGTCACCCGGAGCCCGTCGAGGAGTCCGGCGGCGGCGAGCAGGAACACTCCGCTGCACACCGAGGTGATCCGGCGGGCACCGGCCGCGGCCTCGGCGATCCACCCGGTCAGCGCCGGGTCGTGGCACGCCCGGTCGACCCCGGTGCCGCCCGCCACCACCAGGGTGTCGACGCCGCCGGGGTCGAGGTCGGCCACCCCGTGCGCGGCGTGCACCGGCAGTCCGCTGGACGACACCACCGGCCCCGGGCGGGGTGCCACGATCTGGCGGCGGTAGCCGCCGGCGAGGGTGCCGGCGTACTGGAACACCTCATGCGGTCCGGTGAGATCGAGGGACTGGAACCCGTCGAAGATCACGAAGACGATGCGTCGCTCGTTCACCCCTCCAGGCTGCGTTCCCACCCGTCATGGCGTCAACGACACACACCCCACACATCGCGCCATGCCGTGCGCAGGGACCGCAGAAACCCGCCGCGGCGCGGCACCGGGGCGTGCACGGCCGTACGGGGCGGCCGGGCCACGGGGGGCGACGCGGCGGTACGGGGCGGCGCGCTCGCGGGCGGGGCGGGCACGGGGACGGGGACGGCCTCGGGCGGCTCGATCGGGGGTGCGGTGGCGTCGGACTGGGCGGGGACGGTGGACCGGCGTGCGGCTTCGGCGCGCACCAGTGCACCCATGGCGGCGTAGACGTCGATGGGCATGCGGGGGCTCCTGCGGTGTCGGACGGCGGTTGGCTGATCCGGGGCAGGCCGTACCGCACCCGCGCTCCGCCCGTGCGGCGGCGCATACGGGAGATGCGGGAGGGATGGGGATGGCGGAACGGCCCGGGGCCCGCTCAGCAGCGCAGAACGACGTCCCGTGCGGGGAGCCGGCGGGGCGCGGCGTCGGCGGCGGAGCCTGACACGGCGGTGGCCGCCGTACGGTCCGTGGCACGAGCGCGGACGACGGCGACGGCGAGGTGCAGGGGGGCCGTGGGGAGGGACCGGTGGGAGCCGACCGCGGCGGCGCAGGCGTTCCCGGGATGACCGGCCGGGTGGCGGCCCAGCTCATGGGCGGCGCGGGCGGCCGGGCGCGGGGTGGACGGATCGTCCTCCTCCGACGCCGCGACCGGCGCCAGGACGCCGGGCCCGCAGCGGTGCGCGGAGGGTGGCGGCGGATGGACGGCACCGAGGGTGAGCAGACCGTGCAGCAGGGTGATCGCCAGCAGCGCGATCATCAGGACGGTGCACGGCCGACCGGGGGCAGCGCGGCGGTTCGTCTCACGGCCGTGCACCATGCGACCTCCCTCGCTGGTCTCCTTCCAGAGAACCGCGAAGAGCGGAAGCAAGCACTCCGATAGCCCGAAAGAGTCGGGCATTTCACCTGTGTCGGTTACCTCTTCGAACGCATATACCCGGGCATTGCGAGGAGGCGCGTCGTGGGAGGGCGTCAGTCCGAGGTCGCGGCGCCGGGGTCCGGCAGCGCGTCGAGCAGCGCGGTCGGCGCGGCCTGCCGCCAGGAATCGACGAGGATGTCCCGCAGCTCGTCCAGGTCCTCCAGGGCGGCGAGCCGCACCCGCACCCAGGCGAAGCCCGCCTCGTGGTCGGCGATCCAGAACTTCTCCGGCTCGGCGAGCGCGAGTTCGTCCCGCTCCACCTTGGGGCATCGGACGGCCATCGAGGTCTCGTCCTCGGGGAGCGTGGCGAACATCTTCCCGGCGACCCGGAAGGTGGGCATCGACCAGGCGATCTTCTCGGTGGTCTGCGGCAGCGACAGCGCGATCCGGCGGACATCGTCAGGCGTGATCATGGCATGACCGTAGAGCACACCACCGACAACGCCACCGGAACGGCGGGCGGGAACGGCAGTCGGGATCCTAGCTGCCGTACAGGTACGGCGTGGTGGTGGTCAGCGGCACGAAGCCGAGCCGCTCCAGGATCGGGCGGCTCTGGTCGGACGCGTCGACCTGCAGGTAGCGGTAGCCGCGCTCGGCGGCGATCCGGGCGCGGAAGGCGATCAGGGCCCGGTACAGGCCCCGGCCGCGCCACTCCGCCACGGTGCCGCCGCCCCACAGCCCGGCGAAGTCCGCTCCCGCGGGCAGTTCCATCCGCGCGGCGCTCACCGGCCGGTCACCGGCCATGGCCACGACCGGGACGACCGTGTCCGGCGCCTCGCGCAGCCGGGTCAGCAGCCGGTGCCGGAGATGGCCGCTGTCGGTGCCGAACGCCCGCGCGTGGACGTCCACCATGAGGTCCACCCCCGCGGCGTCGGTGACCCGGAGCAGCCGCAGCCCCTCGGGGAGTTCGACGGCGGTGGGCAGATCCCCCACGGGCGCGACCATCACCGTCTCCTCGGGCTCGGCGGCGAAACCGGCCGCCGCGAGCCGCCCGCCGAGGTCGCCGGGCCGGTCATGGGCGTACAGCTTCCACTCGAAGGCCTGCCCCCGGGCGGCGAAGTACCGGATCTGCGCCGCGATTTCCGCGTCCGCCGTGGAGGCGTCCAGGTCCGACCAGCGGACGCCGTTCCAGTCGTCCGCGGCGCCGGTCTGCCGCACCACCCCGTTCACGCGCTCGACCCGGGTCCCGGGTCCGTCGGCCCACGCTCCCTGTCTCAGCTGCCGGTCGAACAGCTCCCGTACGTCGTCAAGGTCCATCCGGTCACCCCAGCACCGGGGGTCCGCGCCCGCAACCGGTTTACCGGCGGGGCCACTTGACCGGCCGGAGCCGGCCGTACGGTCAGGCCAGCAGACCGCCGAGCCGTTCCACGGCGGCCGGGGCTTCCCGGCGCAGCGCGGCCAGGTCCAGGCCCTCGTCGCCGAGGATCACCAGCAGGGCCTGTTCGCCGACGGCCAGGACGACGCTGTAACCGCCGCTGCACCGGGTGACCACCTCGCGCAGGCTGCCCAGCCCCACTTCGGCGGCGGAGCGCTTGCCCAGCGCGAGCGAGGCCGCGGAGAGGGCGGCCAGGGACTCCGGCTGCACATCGGCGGTGTCGGCGGCCACCAGCAGTCCGTCGGTGGTGGCGATGATGCTCTCGGAGATGCCCAGGACCTGCCCGCGCAGACCGGCCAGTTCCTTGACGAGGTCGCCGGACGACGCGCCGGCGGCGGGTGGGGGGTTGGTCATGGGGGTCCTCCTCGGACTCCGTCGGGGCCCGCCGTCGCCGCGGCCGTGGGCTGCTGCTCCGGGCTGCGGCCATGAGCTGCGGCCCTGTGCTGCGGCTGTGATGCGAGCCGGTGGAACTCCTGAAACCCGCGGTGTTTCCACGGGGAACACGGCCCACGGGCACCCGGTGCCCGTGGAAGTCGCTGTCCGCGCCGGGGTCAGCCGGCGCTCTCCGGCCGTCGGTCGGCCGGGGTGCGTCTGGGCAGTCCGCCGCCGGTGGGGGCCACGGCGCGCGGGGGCTCCGCACCGGGGTCGCGGGGCGCGACGCGGGGCGCGGTGGCCGGAGCCTGCGGGGGCTCCGGCTGGATGAGCTGAAGCGCCTTCATACGGGAGATGTCGAGCATCACCGCATAGACGCCGCGGCCCAGTGCGAAGGCGATGTCCCGGGGTGTCCGGCGTCCGTCGGCGCTGAGGAGGATGTCGCGGTAGCGGGCGGAGAGCCGTCCGATCCCGGCGGTGGCGCGGGCGGACGGCCGGATCCGCTCCTGGCCGAACTCCCGTACCGAGCCGAGGGACGTGGCCAGCTGCCGCACCCGGCGGCTGGTCTCCTCGGTGAGCCGCCGGGGATCGGTGCCCTCTTGGTGGCTCAGCCGGGGGCCGGGCGCCTCCCGGTCGACCTGCCAGCTGTCGGGGGTGCTGAGCGCCATGGCGAAGGCGGCGTCGTAGAGGGCGCCCACGCACAGGACCTCGAGTTCGGCGGCGCCGATGTGACCTTGCTCCACGAGCGTCGCGTCGAGCCGTCCGCCGGGGCCTGCCGCGGTGCAGGCGGCGTCCCACTCCACCTCGCCGATCCGCCGGGACTTCAGCAGCAGCGCCTCCACGGTGGGCGCCCCGGGGGTCTCGATCGCGCGGATCGCCCCGTCGTGCAGATGAATCGTTCCGCCGATCGACCCGGAGACGACCACGACCCCGCTGAAACGATCCTGCTGGAGCGAGAGCAGCAGGCCGGGGACATTGCGCGGCGACGTGCGATGGCGCTCGGTGCCGTCGCTCATGTCAGCACGGCCTTGGCCTGATCGGCCATGTGCCGCATGGCGAGGGCGAGATTGGTGCGGTCGCGGTCGGCCGAGGCGCACAGCAGCAGCGGGTCCTGGCCCCGCGGCACCACCTGGGTGATGTGGTGGAAGCGCGAGCTGGTGACGACCACGCTCTCCAGCTCCCCCGCCGCGCCCGCCTGGTTCAGCCGGTCGCTGATCAGACTGACCGTTTCCGCGAGTTCGTCGCCCCGGCCGACGGCGTCGGCGTCCCCCGCCGTGGCGTAGTGGAGCCCGGTGACCGCGTCCACCAGACGGACACCCACCACTCCCGGAGACGCGAGCGCTCCGGAGAGCGCCGCTTCGGCTGCGTTCACCTGTGACCTTTCGCTGCGTCCCATCCGGCACGTTAGTTTAAGCATCATCTTGCACAACTTGGACCACTCGGCTACTAGTTACGGTTCCCGAGCTATCGTCTGGCGACAGCTTTGGTACCAACGGGACAACGGACCCCGGCGAGCAGCCATGCGTCAGCCATGCGAAGGAAGCACATGAACATCGAGAGCGCCCTCAAAGAAGCGATGGCCATCGACGGGGCCCTGGGGGCCGCGCTCGTGGACTACGAAAGCGGCATGTCGCTCGGGTCGATCGGCGGGGGCCAGGAACTCGACCTCGAAATCGCCGCGGCGGGCAACACCGAGGTCGTCCGGGCCAAGGTCCGCACGCTCGCCACGCTCGGCATCACGGACGCCATCGAGGACATCCTCATCACGCTGGGGGCGCAGTACCACCTCATCCGGCTGATCTCCTCCAGCCATGGGTCGCTCTTCCTCTACCTGGCCCTGGACCGGTCCCGGGCCAACCTGGCACTCGCCCGGCACGGGCTGAAGCGCATCGAGAACGAGCTGGCCGTCTGATCCCGGGACCATGACGGACCTCGACGTACTCAGGGTGTTCCGCGGTCCCCGCGGCCACGGCGGCAACGAACTCGGCGTGGTGCGCGACGGCCGCGCCGTGACCGGTGAGCGGGCACGGCAGGAGCTGGCCGCCCGGTTGGGCTTCAGCGAGACCGTCTTCGTCGACGATCCGGAGCGCGGCATCGTCGACATCTACACCCCGAGCGTCCGGCTGCCCTTCGCCGGTCATCCGCTGGTGGGCGTCGCCTGGCTGCTGGACCTCCCCGAGCTGCTTCCGCCCGTCGGCGAGGTCCCGGCCCGCCAGGACGGCGAGTTCACCTGGATCGGCGGCCGCCCCGCGTGGGCGCCCGGTCGGCGCACCGAGCGGTACGCCTCCCCCGCCGAGGTCGACGCCCTTCCCTCGCCCCCAAAGGGCGAGGGCTGGTTGTACGCGTGGGCCTGGCAGGACGAACCGGCGGGCCGGGTACGCGCCCGCGCCTTCCCGCGCCGCGGCGACGGGATCGTGGAGGACGAGGCCACCGGCGCCGCCGCCCTGGTGCTCTCCGGTGAGCTGGGCCGCGCCCTCAACATCACGCAGGGCGAGGGCTCCCAGATCCTCACCAGCCCCCAGCCGGACGGCTCGATCGAGATCGGCGGCCGGGTCGCCCTCGTCGAGGTCCGCTCGCTGTGATCCGAGAGCGCCACGCGCCGCCCCCGGGGCAGGAGAGGTGGCGAAAGGCGCCGGTGCCGCCCGGTGGTTCGTCGCGGCCGTGGCCCACCCCCGGGGCGTACGGCGCCCCCTGCGCCGTCGGCCCGAGCGCAGCGTAGCGGCGCGCCGCCGCACCCCGCACCCGGAACGACCGCGTCCCCACCGAATACGGTGGCGGTCAGGCCGTCGCCATCGCCGCGTAGCCGATCGCGATCCGCGCGCCGAGCCGGGCGTTGTTCTTGACGAGCGCGATATTGGTGCGCAGGCTCTCGCCCTTCGTCAGCTCCACGATGCGGCCCAGCAGATAGGGTGTCGCGTCCTTGCCGCCGATGCCCGCCTCCGCCATTTCGGCGAGGGCCTGCTCGATGATGCCGTCGATCCGCTCGGCGGGGATCTCGTCCGCCTCCGGGACCGGGTTGGCGATGCTCAGCCCGGCGGGCAGGCCCAGGTCCCACTGGGCGCGCATCACGGCGGCGATCTCCTCCGGGGAGTCGGCCCTCAGGGGGGAGGCGAAGCCGCTCACCCGGGAGTAGAACGCGGGGAAGTCGTCGGTGCCGTAGGTGAGCACCGGCACGCCGAGGGTTTCCAGGGTCTCCAGGGTGAGACCGATGTCGAGGATGCTCTTCACGCCGGCGCTGATGACCGCCACCCCGGTGGTGGACAGCTCCGTGAGGTCCGCGCTGATGTCGAAGGACGCTTGCGCCCCGCGGTGCACCCCGCCGATGCCGCCGGTGACGAAGACCCTGATCCCGGCGAGTGCGGCGAGCCGCATGGTGCTCGCGACGGTGGTCGCGCCGTGGCCGCCGCGGGCCATGACATGGGCCAGGTCGCGCACGCTGACCTTGCCGACCTCCGGGTCGGTGGCGAGCAGTTCCAGATCGGCGCGGTCCAGTCCGATGCGCGGTGTGCCGTGGAGGACGGCGATGGTGGCCGGGACCGCGCCCTCGGCGCGGATGATGGCCTCGACCTCGGTGGCCATCTCGACGTTCTGCGGATACGGCATGCCGTGGCTGATGATCGTGGACTCCAGCGCGACCACGGGCCGTCCGTCGCGCAGGGCCTCCCGGACTTCCTGGTTCAGAGTCAGCCGGGGGTGGGGGGTGGTCATGTCGTCCTCCGCGGTGGGGCGGTCGCCGCGTCCTCGACGAGGCGCGGGGTCAGATCGGGCCGTACGGTGGCGGTGGTCGCCACGGTCAGCGCGGCGGCGGCGTGGCCGTAGCGGGCGGCGGCCACGGGCGTCTCGCCGGTGAGCAGGGCGTGGACGAACGCGCCGAGCATCGCGTCACCGGCGCCGGTCACGTCCCTCACCTCGGCCGGCGGCGCGTCCAGGAAGGTGGCGCCCTCCTCGGCGCCGCTCAGCAGGGAGCCGCGCTCGCCGAGCCGCACCCATACGTACTGGACGCCGCGCTCGTGCAGCAGGGCCACGGCCTCGGCCAGTTCCCTGTCGTCACCGGTGTCGTGGGCGGTGGCGCGGCCGGTGAGTGCGGCCAGCTCGGCCACGTTCGGGGTGATGGCGAAGACCGGGCGCCCGGCGTCGAGCAGCGGGGCGAGCAGCGCCGCCTTGGGCACGCTCACCGGGTCGATGACCGTATGGACTCCGGCGGCGCCGGCGATGTCCAGCGCGTAGGCCAGCGCCGGGGAGGCGAGGTTGCCGTCGAGCACCAGCATGCTCGCGTTGCCGATGAGTTCGCGCGCGGGCTGCAGATGCTCGGGGCGGAGCCCGTCGGTGGCGGCCATGTCGGCGACGGCCACGACGAGTTCGCCGTCGGCGTCCAGCACCGCCGTATAGGTGCCGGTGGGGTGCGTACCCCGGTGGACGTGGTCGATCCGCACCCCGGTGGCCCGGGTCTCGCTCAGCAGCCGCTCCCCCGCCGGGTCCCGGCCGACGGCGGCGATGAGATGGGTCGGGGTGCCCAGCCGGGCCAGGTTCTCCGCCACGTTGCGGGCCACCCCGCCGGGGCTGGTGTGGGCGTGGCCCGGATTGCTGGTGCGGTACGCGAGCGGCGCCAGGCTGCGCACCTTGACGTCGACGTTGGCGCCGCCGATGACCACCACCGCGTGCTCCTGGCGGAGGATGTAGCCGCGCCCGAGGATGGCGCCCTTCTTGCCCAGGTTGGACAGATGGACGTTGACCGCCGCCCGGGTGGTGCCGAGGGCGTCGGCGATCGCCTGGGCTCCGGCCAGCGGGTCCCGGCGCAGCAGCGCGAGTACTTCCCGCTCCCGTCGGGTCAGCATCATGTTCAGGACAGTAAAGGAAACTTAGTCCAATAAACAGGCCTCCGGTGCCTCCCCCGAAAGCGCCGGTCGGCGTCCCGGGGAAGTTCGCCGTCGACTCCGGCGCCTGGGTCCTGGTGGGGCTGGTGCCCGCCGACGCCGACGAGGACCTGCACGTTCTGGGCGCGCTCCTCATCATGGGCGTGGGCAGCGTCGGGCTTCTCCTCGCCGCGCGCCCCGGCGTTCCCTCTTCGGCAGAGCGCGCGTCGCGGCCTACGGCATCGGCGCCGCCGCGGTGACCGCGGCGTGGTTGTACTTCACCCGGCACGATCCCGGCATCGGACCGGGCGGTCTGGAGCGGGGCGCGGCCTTCGGGCCACGGCTGTGGACGCTCGTCATGGCCCTCGCCGTCCTCCGCGCGTCCGGTCCGTGGCCGCCGGGACCGGACCGACCGGGTGGGGCAGGAAATGACGGGAGAACACATGATGACATCCTGAGGGTCCACGGCTTGCCGGATCCGCTCGGCGGCAGCCCGGACGATGTATCCGGTAATGAGGAAGAAGATCGATGAGACTCTGCTTTCTGGTGGAGGAGCGCTATCGCCACGACGGAATGCCGCAAGAGGTGATCCGTCAGCTCACCGCCTGGGGCCATCAGGTGGACGTCCTGCGGCCCGGCCGCTCCCTGATGCGGATATCCGACGCGATCCGGGCCGGAAGCCATGACGCCTGGGTGCTCAAGACCGTCTCCGGCGGGCCCGGTCTGACGCTTCTGGAGGCCGCGGCCGCCGTCGGGCTCACCACCGTCAACGACGCGCGGTCCATCCGCGGGGTGCGGGACAAGGCTCTGGCGGCGGCGATCGGCCACAGCCGTGGCCTGCCCGTGCCGGCCACCTACGCGGCGGCCCGCCCCGAGGCGCTGGCGGAGATACCGGAATCGGAGTTCCCGCTGGTGGTCAAGCCCGCGGACGGCAGTTCGGGACGGGCGGTGCGGCTGGTGCCGTCGCCGGACCGGCTCGCGGCGCTCGGCCCCGAACTGGCCCGGGAGGGCATGCTGATCGCCCAGCCCTATGTGCCGAACTCGGGCATCGACCTCAAGGTGTACTGCGTCGGCGGCGAGTTGTACGCGACCGAGCGCAGCTCACCGCTCGACCCGGACCAGGGCGTACGGGGGCGCCGGGTCGCGCTGTCCCCCGAGGTGGCCGCGATCGCCGCCGAGGTCGGCGTGGTGTACGGACTCGAACTGTACGGGGTCGACATCGTGCTCGGGCCGGACGGGCCCGTGGTGGTCGACGTGAACGACTTCCCCAGCTTCAAGGAGGTGCCGGACGCGGCGGCGCGGGTGGGGCGCGCGGTGCTGGACCTGGCCCGCCGGGGCGGGACCGGCCCCGGCACGGTGCTCGACGCCGTGCCCGGTCCGGTGCCGGCGCCGGTGGCCGTGCAGATGCCCGTGACGGTGGGGGGTGCCGGATGAGGGTCGGTCTCATCACCGCCGACCCGGGCCATCAGCTCCTCGCCGATACGGCGGCCCTGCTGACGCCCCGCCACGAGCTGTTCGCGGTCGATCCGGAGGCCGCCGCCGTCCCCGCCGAGCCGGCCGACGTCTATCTGCTGAAGGCCCGTACGCCGAAGGCGCTGGCGCTGGCCCGGTCCCTGGAGGAGCGCGGCGCGGCGGTGGTGAACTCCGCCGCGGCCACGGAACTCTGCCAGGACCGGACGGCGATGGCGGCGCTGGCGCGGGAGGCGGGCCTGCCGTTCGCGGACACCCGCACGGTGCCCGCGCTCGCACGGCTGGACGCGTCGCGGCTGGCCTGCCCGGTGGTCGTCAAGAGCCGCCACAGCCGCCGCCACGACCTGGTGGCCCGGGTGGACGACCCCGTACGGCTGGCGGAGCTGGCCGCCTCGTGGCCCGACGAGCCCGTGGTGGTCCAGGACTTCACGCCCAACGACGGCTGGGACCACAAGCTGTGGGTCGTCGCGGACACGGTGTTCGCCGCGCTGCGGACCTCCGAGCTGGCCGTCGGCCGGGAGGGCCGTCTGACGCTGCCGCTCCCCCTGGACGATCTGCCGCCGGGATGGCTGGATCTGGTGCGTCGGGTCGGTTCGGTGTTCGCGCTGGAGGTGTACGGGGTGGATGTGCTGCGCGGGCCGGACGGGCCGGTGATCGTGGACATCAACGCGTTCCCGGGGGTCCGGGGCCAGGCGGGCGCGCCGGAGGCGCTGGCAGCCCTGACGGTGCGCGCCGCCGGACCCCGGCCCGCCGTCCGGGCGTGACCGCGAACGCCCACCGGCTGTCCCCCACTGGGCCCCTAGTGTCAACGCGTCCGAAAAATAGGGGTTGTAGCCGTTCGGGGCGAACCGGCAGGCTTGTATTCCGTGCGTGCGCGCGAGCGTACGCCGTCGACCAGTGGCTCGAAAGGACGTCAGGTGACCGCAAACCCCACCGGCACCAGTCTGTGGATCAGGCAGTTCCATCCCGCGCCGGACGCGACGACGCGGCTCGTCTGCCTGCCGCACGCCGGCGGATCGGCCTCCTACTACTTCCCCGTGTCGAAGGCGCTCTCGCCGGGGGTGGACGTGCTCGCCATCCAGTACCCGGGCCGCCAGGACCGCCGTAACGAGGAGTGCGTCAGCACCATCGGCGAGCTGGCCGACGCGCTGGTGCCCGAGCTGCTGCCGTACACGGACAAGCCGCTCGCGCTCTTCGGGCACAGCATGGGCGCGACCCTCGGCTTCGAGGTGGCACTGCGTCTGGAGCAGAAGGGCGTGGTGCCGGTGGTGCTGTTCGCGTCGGGGCGGCGCGCGCCGTCCACGAGCCGCGACGAGTCGGTCCACCTGCGCGACGACGACGGCCTCATCGCCGAGATGCAGGCGCTCAGCGGCACCGACTCGCAGGTCCTCGGGGACGAGGAGCTGCTGCGGATGGTACTGCCGGCGATCCGCAGCGACTACAAGGCCGCGGAGACCTACCGGTACACGCCGGGCCCCCCGCTCACCGCCCCCATCCACGTCCACGTGGGCGACGACGACCCCAAGGCGACGGTCGACGAGGCCCGCAAGTGGAGCGAGCACACCAGCGGCGGGTTCGAGCTGCACACGTACCCCGGTGGCCACTTCTACCTCAACAACGAGGCACCGGCCGTCATCGCGTCCATCTCACGGGCGCTGTCCGCGCTGCGGCCCTGACGCGCGCCGAACCGCCCGCCGCCGGTCACTCCGGCCGGCGGGCGCCCAGGACGTTGCGGGTGTAGTCCTCGGCGGCGGCTTGCAGGCCCACGTCGCCCTGGCACCGTTCCGCCAGCAGCCAGCGGTGTTCCAGCACCTCGTAGTAGATCTGCGCGGTGTCGGCGGAGCCGCGCAGCTCCAGGGGGACGGCGCGCACCGTCGGCCGGAACTTGTCACGCACCCAGCGGTGGGCCAGCACCTCCGGGCGGGCGCCGAGCGGATCGCCGGGGGCGTAGTCCTCCTGGGTGGCCATCCACGCCTCCAGGTCGTTCAGCAGGCTGCGGGCCTGGTTCTCCTCGGCGTCGAGGCCGGTCAGCCGCAGCAACTGGCGCTGATGGTGGCCCGCGTCCACGACCTTGGGCAGAAACGTGACGGTGTCCCCGTCGGGAGAGCGTTCGATCTGCATCTCGGCCACGTCGAAGCCCAGGTCGTTCAGGCGCCGCACCCGCCGGTCGATGTAGCGGCGCTTGGCCACCGGATAGATGGACTGCCTGGTCAGCTCGTGCCACAGCGCGGTGTACCGCTCCTCGATGGCCTGGCCGAACAGCACCGGGTCGACCGAGGGGTGCAGCGAGCCGCTGGCCTCCAGGTCCATCAGCTCCCCGGCGATGTTCACCCGGGCCACCTCCACGTCGTACTCCCGCTGCCCGCTGGTCAGCTTCGGCTGGATCTGACCGGTCTCGGCGTCCACCAGATACGCGGCGTACGCGCCCGCGTCACGCCGGAAGAGGGTGTTCGACAGCGAGCAGTCCCCCCAGGCGAAACCGGCCAGATGCAGCCGCACCAGCAGCACGGCCAGCGCGTCGAGCAGCCGCTTGATGGTGCTGGGCCGCATGGTCGTCTCGAACATCGACCGGTACGGCAGCGACCCCACCAGATGGCGGGTGACCAGTACCGGCTCCAGCGGCTCACCGTCCCCGTCGGTCCGCCCCGTGACCACCGCGAGCGCGTCCACGGCCGGAACGGCGAGCCGGTCCAGGTCGCGCAGCAGCCCGTACTCCCGCACCGCCGCCCACTCCCCGACCTCCTTGAGGGCGACCACCTCGCCACCCGCCTGCGCGAACCGCACGACGTGGCGGGAGATGCCGCGCGGCAGGGCGACCAGATGCGCCTCCGGCCACTCCTCCAGTGGCATGTTCCACGGCAGGTCGAGGAGTGACGCCGGGTGCTCGGGCGAGGTGGCGGTGATCTGCAGCTCCATGACACACCAGTGTGCGGTATGCGTGTGCGACACGGGTGTGCGCCATCTCGACACACGTATCCGCCTCCGGCTGCCTTTCGAAGCGGAAACAGAAAACACCACGGTTCGCCTTGCCCGCTCCCGGCGGCTGCACCACGCTGACTTGCGGTGACACCCCAGCTGCTCGGCAGGGCATTCCCGCTGCGGCCTTCGGAAGCGGACACCACAGAGGAGATCCACGGTGACGAGGAGTGTGGCTGATGCACCTGTCGGCAGACGGGCCGAGCTGGTTCCAGCCCATGGACCGGCGGCAGGTGATGGCGGCGGGAGCCGCCTCGATGATGCGCCTGGGCCTGGGCCCCTCCCCGGTGCCGTCCGGCGCCGAGGGAACGCAGAGCCCCTGACCCTCGGCCCCCCGGGAGCGCCATGTCCGTTTTCCGCCAGCGCATCGGCCCGGGATGGCGCACAGTAGGGCTGTGATGAGCGAAGAGAGCATGTACGAGGCGGTGTGCAGCCGTGACGCGCGCTTCGACGGCGAATTCTTCTTCGCCGTCGCCACCACCGGAATCTACTGCCGGCCGAGCTGCCCGGCGACCACGCCCCATCGCAAGAACGTGCGCTTCTTTCCGACCGCGGCCGCCGCGCAGGGCGGGGGGTTCCGCGCCTGCCGGCGCTGCCGTCCCGACGCGGTGCCCGGCTCCGCCGAGTGGAACGCGCGGGCGGACGCCGTGGGGCGGGCGGTGCGGATGATCGGCGACGGGGTGGTCGACCGGGAGGGGGTGGCCGGGCTGGCGGCGCGGCTGGGGTACAGCGCCCGCCAGGTGCAGCGGCAGCTGGGCGCGGAGCTGGGGGCCGGGCCCGTCGCGCTGGCCCGCGCGCAGCGCGCCCACACCGCGCGGATATTGCTGCAGACGACCGGGTTGCAGGCCGCGGAGATCGCGTTCGCGGCGGGGTTCGCCAGTGTGCGGCAGTTCAACGACACCATCCGGGAGATCTACGCCGCCACCCCGACCGAGCTGCGCGCCGCCCGCCCGGGCCGGGCCTCCCGGTTCGGCCCGGTGGAGCGGCGGGCGCCGGGGACCGCCTCGGCGTCGGCCGGGGTGCCGCTGCGGCTCGCCTACCGGGGGCCGTACGCCACCGCCGAGGTGTTCGGCTATCTCGCCCGCCGCGCCCTGACCGGCGTGGAGGAGGTCGTGGGCGACCCGGGTGACCGCGCCTACCGCCGTACGCTGCGGCTGCCGCACGGCTACGGTGTCGTGGAGATCGACGAGCGTCCCGGTGACGGCTGGCTGGAGTGCCGGCTGCACCTGACCGAGCTGCGCGATCTGACCACAGCCACCCAGCGGATCCGCCGCCTGTTCGACCTGGACGCCGATCCGTACGCGGTCGCCGAGCGGCTGGGCACCGATCCGGCGCTGGCGCCGCTGGTGGCGGCGCGGCCCGGACTGCGCTCGCCGGGTTCGGCCGACGCGCACGAGCTGGCCGTGCGCGCCGTGCTCGGCCAGCAGGTGTCCGTCGCCGCGGGGCAGCGGCTGGGCAACGCGCTGGTCGCCGCGTACGGCACACCGCTGGCGGAGCCCAGCGGCGGGCTCACCCATCTCTTCCCGGGCGCCGACGACCTCGCCGACCGCCCGCTCACGGACCTCGGCATGCCGGAGAGCAGGCGCGCGACCCTGCGCACGCTGGCGACCGCGCTCGCCACCGGGGCGGTACGTCTGGACACCGGCGTCGACCGCGACCGGACCGAGAAGGAGCTGCTGGCGCTGCGCGGCATCGGCCCTTGGACGGCCGGTTACATCCGGATGCGGGCGCTGGGCGACCCGGACGTCCTGCTGGAAGGGGACGTCGCGGTACGGACCGGTGCGCGCCGCGCCGGGGCGTTCCTGGAGGACTCCGAGGGCTGGCGGCCGTGGCGTTCGTACGCCATGCACCACCTCTGGAACGTCCCGAAGACCGCTGCGGCTCGCCTGGCCTGACCTCTCGGCGCGGTGTCCGATTCCCGAGGGCATCGGACGGACCATCGTGAACACGCAAGGAAAGGACGGGGCCATGGCCCTCTACACGACGATCGACAGCCCCCTGGGCGAACTGCTGCTGGCGGGTGTGCCGTCCGCTACCGCCAGGGGCGGCACCGCGCTGGCCTCCCTCTCGGTGCCCCAGCAGACCCGCGGGGCCACGGTGCAGGACGGCTGGCGGCGCGACGACGCGGCGTTCACCGAGATCGTGGACCAGCTGGGGTCGTACTTCGCGGGCCGGCTCACCCGCTTCGACCTCGAATTCGTCTCCGGCGGGACGGCGTTCCAGCAGCGGGTGTGGCAGGCACTGGAGGAGATTCCGTACGGCACGACCGTCAGTTACGGCCAGATCGCCGAGCGGGCCGGCGCCTCGCGCGCCGCGGTCCGCGCCGTGGGGACCGCGATCGGCCGGAACCCCCTGCTGGTCGTGCGGCCCTGCCACCGTGTCATCGGCGCGAACGGCTCGCTGGCGGGGTACGCGGGCGGCCTGGACCGCAAGGAGCGGCTGCTGCACCTGGAGGGCGTCGCGATCGGCGGCTGACGGACACCCCCTGGCTAGCGCGAGGCGAGGCGGCGGGCCCTGCGCAGTCCGGCGGTGACATCCGCGAGGGTCGCGCAGTCCGTCACCGCCGCCCCGGCGGGCAGCACCAGGTCCGTCGGGGGCCGGCGGGTGGCGACGGCGTCGGCCAGGTCGGACAGTCCGGCGCGCAGCCGGGCGGCCAGTTCCGCGTCGGGGTACGGCGCGCCCTGGTCGAGCCGGACGCCGCACGCGGTGGCGGCGTCCACGATCTCCTCCAGCGCGGAGACCACCGGCGCCCAGGCCGCCAGGTCCCGTCCGAACGGCGGGTGTTCGGCGCTCGCCACCTCCACCGCGCGGCGGGCGTCGGCCAGTGCGCGGTAGGCCTCGCGGCGCAGCCGCAGCCGCTCCGCGTAGGGCGCCTCGGCGGTCAGCACCCGGTCCAGGTGGTCGCGGGTGGCGCGGACGGCGAGGGAGAGGCGGACGGACACCTGGGCGCGCGGGCCGCCGAGGCCGGGGAGGGCGCCCGCGGCGAGCACGACCACGCAGGCGAGCAGGGTGTCCATGAGCCGGGTGTAGCCGGGGTCGGTGTCGCCGCCGAGGTAGACGAGGGACAGCAGCAGAGGGGTGAGCACCGCCGTCTGCAGCGCGAAGTGGCGCACGGAGACGGGGATGGCCGCCGCGCACACCGACGCCACCGCGACCGGCCACAGCCCGGGCAGGCCGGTCATCGGGCCGAGCAGGGTGGCGAGCACTCCGAAGACGGCCACGCCCACCGCGGTGCCGAAGGCCCGGGAGAGGGCCCGCGAGACCAGCGGGCCCATATCGGGCTTGACCAGGAAGGTGGCGGTGGCCGGGAGCCAGTACCAGTGGTCGCCGGGCAGTGAGCGCGCGAGCACGGCGGACACGCCGACGCACAGGGCGACCCGGGCCGCGTACTCCCGTCCGGCCGGGCCGATCATCCGGCGCAGCCGCTGCCGGTGGCCGGGGCCGACGGCGCCGACCGGGGGCGCGGGTTCGCCGTCGAAGACGCGGGCGGCGAGCAGGACCGCCCGGTGCACGGCGATACTGCCCGCGGTGCCGGGCACGGGGGCGGGGAGCCGTCCCGGGGGCAGTCCGGTGCGTACGGAGCGGGCGAGCTGGGCGGGGGTGCGGGCGACCCGGGCGGGCAGCGGTTCGTTCTCCCACAGCAGGGTCAGCACCGCCTCGCTCAGCCCTCCGGCCACCGCGAGCCGGTCGCGCAGCCGCCGTTCCTCCTCGCCTGGGCGCTGCCAGGGGATGCGGTGGGCGTAGAGGGCTTCGTAGGCGGTGTCGTACGCGGAGGTCAGCCGGCGCCGCGCGGACTGGGCGCCCTCGGTGCCGACGACCGTCATCAGGTCGCCGAGGGCGTCGTACACGGCGGCCACCGCGCCCCGTTCGTCGGGCCCGGGGGCGGCCGCCGGGCGGAACCGGTGGACCAGGGGCAGCAGCGAGGCCATCACGATGACCCAGGCGGCGCCGACGAGCAGCATCCCCGCGCGCACCGGCGGAGGTTCGGGCAGCGGCATTCCGGCGCCCACCACGGCGAGCACCATCAGCTGCACCCCGGCCGCCGAGCAGACCGGTCCGACGGCGCTGAGGGCGCCGGAGACGAGCCCGACGGTGGCCAGCGCGAGGGCGATCCACGGGCCGAGCCCGAGCGTGGCGAACGAGGCGCCGGTGAAGAGGCCGAGGGATCCCGCGAGGGCCGGGAGCCCGATGCGCACGGTGCGGGTGCGGCGGGTGGCGGGGCGGTCGTTGATGTGCGCGAACATCGCGCCGAGGCCCGCGGTCACCCCGGCGGGGGTGTTGCCGGTGGCCACGCCCGCCGCCACCGCCGGGCCCACGCCGAGCGCTCCGCGCAGCACCGCCGGCCAGGGCACGGGGCCACGCAGCGTCCGCACCCCGCGCAGGGGGTGCGTCAGCCAGTGGGGCAGGGCGGGGAGCGCGCGCAAGGATCCTCCGTGTTCGGTGGGTGAGGGGTGGTGTGGCCGGCGTGGCGTCGCATCGACCCCTTCGACGGTACGTGAGCCGAAAAGAGCTGCCGTAACCCGCGTGTTTCCGCCATGTGACCCTGGGGTGGTCGACCACCGCCCATGCCACCCATGTACGTCGATGACCTGCCGCTTTTGAATTTTGACCGAGTTTATTCGTCACGCCGACCAGCTCGTGCACATGCCAGGCTCATATGTGACCCTCATTGGCCATCTTTGAACTCAGCGTGTTGTGCTGTGCACACAAGGCCAACTAGCCTCCGTGTCGCGCCTGCAGAACGGTCGTTTACCAACCGGCTCACCTGGTGAGCGCGTTGCCCCTTGCTCCGGTAACCCCGCATCGCCCGGCCCGACACCCCAAGCGTGGAGAACTCCGTGCACGTGACGTTAGATCAGGACAGATGCGCGGCCTCGGGCCTGCGCCGGGCCGCCGCCGTCCGCCCCGGCCCGGCGACCGCCCTGGCCGCGTCGTGAGCAGCCCGGTCAACGTGGTCGTCGTGGGCGCCTCGGTGGCGGGGCTCACCACCGCCGTCACGCTGCGCTCGCTGGGTTACGGCGGGCGGCTCACCCTGATCGGCGACGAGCCGCACACCCCGTACAACCGGCCGCCGCTGTCCAAGCAGATCCTGGCGGGCACCTGGGAGCACGACAGGATCAAGCTCCGCACGGACGAGGAACTGGACGCGCTCGACGCGGAGCTGCTGTTCGGCAGGTCCGCCACCGGGCTCGACACCCTCGCCGAGCGGGTCCTGCTGGACGGCGGCGACAGCGTCCCGTACGACACCCTGGTCATCGCCACCGGTGTCACCCCGCGCGGTCTGCCCGACGCCCACCACCTGGCCGGGGTGCATCTGCTGCGCACGCTCGACGACGCGCTCGCCCTGCGCGCCGATCTCCAGCGCAGGCCCACGGTGGCGGTGGTCGGCGCGGGGTTCCTGGGCGCCGAGGCCGCCGCGGCCGCGCGCCGGATGGGGCTGGACGTCACCATGATCGATCCGCGCCCGGTGCCGATGCGCCGCCAGTTCGGCGACCGGATCGCGGGGCTCGTCGGGCAGCTGCACCGGGACAACGGCGTGTCCATGCGCTGCGGCACCGGGGTGACCCGGTTCCTCTCGGCCGGCGGCCATGTCACCGGGCTCGAACTGACCGACGGAACGGCGCTGCGCGCCGATCTCGTCGTGGTCGCCATCGGCGCGGTCCCGTCGACCGGCTGGCTGGCCGGGTCCGGTCTGGCCTTGAGCAACGGCGTGGAATGCGACGCCGCCTGCCGGGCGGCGCCGGGCATCTACGCGGCCGGTGACGTCGCCTCCTGGTACAACGAACACTTCGGGGCCCGCATGCGGCTGGAGCACCGGCTGAACGCGACCGAGCAGGCCCAGGCGGTCGCCCGTAACCTGCTCGGCGACGACCGGCCGTTCGCCCCCGTACCGCACTTCTGGACCGACCAGTACGACGCCCACATCCAGGCCTACGGCATCTTTCCGGCCGACGCGGAACTCGCCGTGCTCCACGGCGCGCTGGACGACCGCCACTTCGTGGTCGCCTACGGCCACCGGGGGCGGGTGGTGGGGGTGCTGGGCTGGAACAGCCCGCGTGAAGTGCTGGAACTCCGCCGGCTGGTGGCCGACAAGGCGGCCTGGTCGTCGATCGAGGGCAGCGCGCCCCCGGTCGGGGCGCTCGCCGGAGTCGCCGGCCCGGGCGGATGACGGGGCCGACACCTCCCGGTCGGCCATCGGTGACCACGACGTCACGTTTCGGCCATACGTCACGGCGAGTGTGGGGCGGGTGCTGGTCCGTCGTGTTCTTCTCCAAGGTGCCGCCATCGCTCCGCACCACTGCCGGCTGCTCGGGTTCGCGGGCTCGGTCGCCCTCGCCGCGGGTGGTGCGACGGCCGGAGCGCTGCCCGTGGGGGACGCCCTCACCCCGGACTCCGGAAGAGCCGCGCTCGGCCTGGTCAGCACCTACTTCGGACTGGTGTTGCTGGTGGCGGCCTGGTGGTGGCTGGGGCGCGAGGTGCGCGGGCCGCGCCCGCCCGGCGTCCGCAGCCTGCTGGTGACGCTCGCCGCCTGGGCGGCCCCGCTGCTGCCCACTCCCCCGCTGTTCAGCCGGGACGTGTACAGCTACCTCGCCCAAGGGGCGATGGTGCACGCGCGCATCGACGTCTACACCCATGGCCCGGTACGGCTCGGCGGGCCGATCGCGGCGGAGGTCGCGCCGGTGTGGCAGCACACGCCCACCCCGTACGGCCCGGTCTCGCTGGCCTTCGAGAGCGCGATCGCGCACGCCTCGCGCGCCGAACTGCCCCTGGGCGTCTTCGGGTTGCGGCTGATGGCGCTGCTCGGGGTGGCGCTGATGGTGCTCGTCCTGCCCGTGCTGGCCCGCCGCTGCGGCACCGACCCGGGCTCCGCGCTGTGGCTGGGCGGGCTCAACCCGCTGTTGCTGCTGCACCTGGTCGGCGGGGCGCACAACGACGCGGTGATGCTGGGGCTGCTCGGCGCCGGGCTGGTGGCCGCGACCGGCCGGTGGCCCGCCTGCGGCGCCGTCCTCGTCACGCTCGCCGCCCTGGTCAAGGCGCCCGCCGCGCTGGGGCTGCTGGCGGTGGCCTCGCTCTGGGCGCGCCGGGCGCCGGACCGGAGACGGCGCGTCGGCGCCTTCCTCGCCACGGGCGCGCTGGCGCTCGTCACCACGGGCGTGGCCACGGCCGTCACCGGCACCGGCTACGGCTGGATCGGGGCGCTGTCCACCCCCGCCTCCGCCGGCAACTGGGCGCTGACCAGCGCACTCGGCCGGGCCACCGGCGCCCTGCTGCAGGCCGTCGGCAGCGGGCTGGCGCCGCTGGCCACTCCGGCGTGGCACGCGCTGGGACTGCTCGCGACCGCGGTCGCCGTGGTGGCCGTCTGGCTGTGGCCGCCACGCCGAGGCCCGCTGTACGCGCTGGGGCTGAGCCTGACCGCGGTGGCGGTGCTCGGCCCGGCCATCCGGCCCTGGTACCTGCTGTGGGGGCTGTTCCTGCTCGCCGCGGCCGCGCCGAGCGGCGCGGTGCGCCGCTCGGTGGCCGGGGTGAGCGGGGTGCTCGCGCTGGCCGTACTGCCCAGCGGCTTCGCCCCGGATTCCCGGCAGCTCACGTTCGCGGTGTGCGGGGGCGGGCTGGCGCTGTGCGTGCTGTGGTGCGCGCGGTGGGCCCCGGGATTCGCCGCCGGGCCGGGGCTGTCCCCGGCGAAGGGCGCGCGCCGGCCGGAGGGTTCGGCATGACGGGGCCCACCACGCCCCGCGGACGGCTGCTGCTGGCGGCCGGGCTCACCACGGCCGCGGCCCTCTTCCTGGCCTTCGTCCCGCTGCACCGGGACTGGTTCGACCTGGGCGTCTACTACGGGGCCGTCGGCCAGTGGCTGCACGACGGCCACATCTACGACTTCACCACGCCGGGTGCGGACGGGGCGGACTACGGCTTCACCTATCCGCCGTTCGCGGCCCTGTGCATGCTGCCGATGACGCTGCTGAGCTGGCCGGAGGCGGTCGGCGTCAGCATGCTGCTCAACGTGGCCGCCTCGGCGGTCGTCCTGACCTGGCTGATCGGGCCGGTTGTGCGCCGCCTGGGCTGGAACACATGGTTCGCCTTCACCGTGGCGGGCTGTCTGTTCTCCCTGCTGGAGCCGGTCCGGGACACCTTCAGCTTCGGGCAGGTCAATCTGCTGCTGCTGGTCCTGGTGCTGCTGGACGCCCGGCTGCTGGCCACCGGGCACGGCCGCTTCGCCGGATACGGGACCGGGCTGGCCGCGGCCGTCAAGCTCACCCCGGCGATCTTCATCGTCTATCTCGTGGTCACCCGGCGGTGGCGGGCCGCCACCGCCGCCACGGCCACGGCGGTGGGCGCCACGCTGCTGGCCGTGTGCGCGGCGCCCACCGCCTCCCGGGTCTACTGGACCGAGGCGCTGTGGGACACCGACCGCGTCGGGGTGCTGTCGTACGTGTCCAACCAGTCGTGGGAGGGCGTGCTGGCGCGGCTCGTGGCCCCGGTGGAGCCCAGCGGTGCCGTCTGGGCGTCCGGGGTGCTGGCCCTGCTGGCGGTGTGGGCGTACCGGGTACGGCGGGCGGCCGCCGTAGGCGACGAACCGGCGGGCTACGCCCTCACCGGCATCGCCGCCTGCCTGGTCAGCCCGATCACCTGGGTGCACCATCTGGTGTGGCTGATCCCGGCGCTCATCGTGCTCGCCGAGGCCGGGCTGCGGCCGGACACGCCACCGCGGCGGCGCCGGACGCTGCTGCGGGTCGCCGCGGTGGTCTATGTGATCCTGTGCAGCAGCCTGGTGTGGCTGTGGCGGTTCGACGCCACCGGGGTGACCGGCTTCCTCGGCAGCAACGCGTACGTGTGGATCTGCCTCGCACTGCTGCTGGCGCTGCCGCTGCGGGAGGCGGCGCCCGGTACGGCCCCGGCGCTCGCCCCGGCACCGCGGCCGGCCCCGGCCGGCCGCGCGGCGACGGGATAGGGGCGATTCGATGCGGCTGACAGCACCCGTGCGGCACACGGTGCCCCCGCAACGGGAACCGGCGCCCCGCCCCCTGTACCGGCGGCTGCCGCTGCGCCGGATCCTGTGTCTCGCGCCGCTGGTCGCGGTCGCCGTCTGGGTGGTCCGGCACCGGTCGCTGATCGGTTCCGGGGCCCGTCAGATGCTCACCGCCGATCCGTGGTGGCTGCTGACGGCGGTCACGACGACGGGTCTCGGCTGGGTCGCGGTGTCGTTCGCCCGGCAGGGCACGGTGCTGGAACGACTTCCCGCCAGGCGGCTGTTCGCCACCCAGTTCGCCGCGGGCGCCGCCAACCATGTGCTGCCGTCGGGGATCGGGGCGAGCGCGGTCAACATCCGCTTCATGACCGGCTGCGGGCTTCCCGCGGCCCGCTCCTCGGCCGCGCTCGCCCTGTACTTCCTGGCGGAGGCCGTCACCCGGATCGTGCTGCTGCTGGTGCTGCTCACCGCCTTCCCGGAGGCGCTGCGCGTCGGCCCGCTGCTGCCGGAGCGGACCGCCGGGCTGGTGGTGTGGACGGCGGTGGCGGCGGCGGTCGTCCTGGTGGCAGGGCTGCTGATGGTCCGCCGGGTGCGCCGGGTGATCCGTGACTTCCTGCGCACCGCGCTGGCCGACGCCCGCGCCCTGCACCTGCGGCCGTCCCGGGCGCTGGCCCTGTGGGGCGGTTCGCTGGCGTTCCCGTTGCTGCAGGCGTCCGGTCTGGTGGCGGTGGCCCTCGCGCTGGAGCTGGACGTCCGGCCGCCGCATGTGATGCTCGCCTATCTGGCCGCCTCCGCGGTGGCCGCCGTGGTCCCCTCCCCCGGCGGCATCGGCTCGGTCGAAGCGGCGCTGGTGATCGCGCTGGTCGCGGCGGGTGCCCCGGTCGAGGCGGCCACGTCCACGGTGCTCGCCTACCGCTTCATCACGCTGTGGCTTCCGCTGGTCCCGGGTGCGCTGGTGCTGGGCGCCCTGGTCCGCTCCAAGATCCTCTGACCGCTGCGGGACCACGGCTCAGGGCGCGGCGCGGTGCGCGGTGAGCACGTCGTCGCGGCCGAGGGCGATACGGGTACCGAGGGCGGAGCCGGTGCGGGCGAGGGTGCGGGCCAGCCATGCGGCGTCCGCGTGCGGGGCGCGGCACAGCCGCATCCGCCGGGCCTGGAGGACCACCATCCGCAAGCCCAGGAGCGCGCCGGTGTCCGGCCGCAGCGTGGCGAGGTACAGCAGCCGCAGATCGTCGCGGTACCGCTCGTAGCCCCCGATGCCCTCGTAGTCGTCGATGAGGTCGCCGCAACCGTAGAGGACCAGCTTGCCGCGGTAGATCTCCAGGGGGCGGGGGTGGTGGGAGGAGTGGCCGTGGACGAGGTCCACACCGCCGTCGATCAGGGCGTGGGCGAAGCGGATCTGGTCCTCGGGCACGTCGTGTCCCCAGTTGCCGCCCCAGTGGATCGAGACCACGGCGATGTCGCCGGGCCGCCTGAGCTGCCGTACGCGGTGGGCGAGGGCGGCGGCGTCACCGGCCGCGTGCTCGGACACCACGTCGACGCCGGATCGCCCACCGGCCGCCGCCCAGCCGGGCGGGATGCCGCTGGAGGCGGTCCCGCAGCCGAAGACCAGGACGCGCCGGTGGTCACCGACCGGGACGGCCGCGGGGCGGCGCGCCGACCTCCTGTCCCGGCCCGCGCCCGCCACCTGGATGCCCGCGGCGGCCAGGGTGTCGAGGGTGTCCTCGAGGCCGGGCCGTCCGCGGTCCAGTACGTGGTTGTTCGCCAGGACGCAGACATCGGGCCGGGCCACGGCCAGACCGGGGAGGTTGGCGGGGTTCATCCGGTAGTGGATCTCCTTGCCGGGCGCGAAGACGCCGCCGCCGGTGATGCTCGTCTCCAGGTTCACCACCCGGACATCGGGTGCCGCCCGGTCCAGCACCGGCAGCGCCTCTCCCCACGGCCAGGAGAAGCCGACCGGCCGCGGGATCGGACCGCTCGCCTCCTCCACCAGCTCGACGTACGCCCGGGCGTCGCGGATGTACGGCTCCCGCAGCGCCGGGTCGCCGGGGTGGGGCAGGATCTGGTCGACGCCGCGACCGAGCATCACATCGCCGCACAGGAACAGCGTCACCGCGTCGCCGCGCATACCTCCACGTTAATGCGGTCCCCGGCGTGAATGCCGAGACCAAGGTTCAACTAGGCTTTTCCGCCGTTTCTTCCACGCGACGTTGTGCCCGTCGACCGGGCGGAAGACACTTCCCCGGTTCCCCCGCTCCACTTCGCCACGCCACAGGAGACCGGATTCTCATGACATCCATGGACCGTCGACGATTCATGCAACTGGCCGGTGCCACCACCGCCATGTCCCTGCTGTCCACGAGCATCGCCCGTGCCGCGGAGATACCGGCGAACCGCCGCACCGGCAGCCTGCGGGACATGGAGCACATCGTGGTCCTGATGCAGGAGAACCGCTCCTTCGACCACTACTTCGGCACCCTGCGCGGGGTGCGGGGATTCGGCGATCCGCGGCCGGTGAGCCTGCCCAGCGGCAAGACGGTGTGGCACCAGTCCGACGGCACGAGGGACATCCTGCCGTTCCGGCCCGACGCCGACGACCTGGGCCTGCGGTTCCTCCGGGACCTTCCGCACGGCTGGGGCGACACCCACACCGCGGTCAACGGCGGCGCGTACGACAAGTGGGTGCCCGCGAAGTCGGCCACGACGATGGCGTACCTGACCCGTGAGGACATCCCGTTCCACTACGCGCTGGCCGACGCGTTCACCATCTGCGACGCCTACCACTGCTCGTTCATGGGCTCCACCGACCCCAACCGCTACTACATGTGGACGGGTTACACCGGCAACGACGGGGCGGGCGGCGGCCCGGTGCTCGACAACGCGGAGGCCGGATACGGCTGGACGACGTATCCGGAGCGGCTGGAGAAGGCCGGGGTGTCCTGGAAGATCTACCAGGACATCGGCGACGGCCTGGACGCCAAGGGCGGCTGGGGCTGGATCGACGACGCCTTCCGGGGCAACTACGGCGACAACTCGCTGCTGTACTTCAACCAGTACCGCGACGCGACGCCCGGCAGCCCGCTCCACGACAAGGCCCGCACCGGCACCGACGCCCGGAAGGGCGAGGGCTACTTCGACCAGCTGACGGCGGACGTGAAGGCCGGGACGCTGCCCCAGGTGTCCTGGATCGCGGCGCCCGAGGCGTTCACCGAACACCCCAACTGGCCCGCCAACTACGGCGCCTGGTACCTGGCCCAGGTGCTGGACGCGCTGACCTCGAACCCCGAGGTGTGGAGCAGGACCGCGCTGTTCATCACGTACGACGAGAACGACGGCTTCTTCGACCACGTCGTGCCGCCGTACGCCCCCTCCCCCGGACGCGGCGCGTCGACCGTGACCACCTCCGGCGAGCTGTTCCCCGGCTCCTCCTCGCAAGCCCCCGGCGCGTACGGGCTGGGGCAGCGGGTCCCGATGCTCGTGGTGTCGCCGTGGAGCAAGGGCGGCTACGTGTGCTCGCAGACCCTCGACCACACCTCGATCCTGCGGTTCATCGAACGGCGGTTCGGTGTCGCGGAGCCCCACATCTCGCCGTGGCGGCGCGCGGTGTGCGGCGATCTGACCACGGCGTTCGACTTCGGACGCACCGACCCGAGCATGCCCGCCATGCCGGACACCAGCGGCTACCTCCCCAAGGACCACGACCGGCACCCCGACTACGTGCCCACGGTCCCCGCCGAACCCACCCTGCCCCGGCAGGAGTCCGGCCGGCGCCCCACCAGGCCGCTGCCGTACGACCTGTCCGCCGACGCCACCGCGGGCGACGGCACCCTCCGCGTCGACTTCGCCGCTCACGGCCGCGCGGGCGCCCACTTCCACGTCACCTCCCGGAGCCACCCGGGCGGCCCGTGGGGGTACACCGTCGAGGCGGGCAAGCGGCTGTCCGGCGAGTGGAGCGTGGCGCCCGGCCGGGCCGGCTACGACATCGAGGTGCACGGTCCGGACGGCTTCCAGCGGCGGTTCGCGGGGGCCCTCACCGGTGACGGCCCGCAGGTGAGCGCGCGCCACGACGGCAGGACCGGGCAGCTCAGGCTGACGCTCAGCAACCCGGGCCGCACCACGGTGCGGCTCACCGTCAGGGACGGACACCTGGACGGGCAGTCGGACACCTACCGGCTGCGCCCGGGCGCGCGGGTGACCCACACCGCGGATCTGCGCCGCAGCCACCAGTGGTACGACGTGACGGTGGTGTCCGACCACGACAGCACCTTCGTGCGGCGGCTCGCGGGCCATGTCGAGACGGGCCGGGCGGGCTTGAGCGACCCCGGGCTCGCCACCGGCTGAACCACCCCGCCCCCGGGCCCGCGCCATGGGCCCGGGGGTCCAGCCACCCGCCGAAGAGACGCGCCGCGAACTCACGGCTGAGGGGGCGCCCGGCCGAGCGGTTCCTTCCCGGTTTCAGGTCTGCGGGCCTCCGGCCCCCGAGGTGCGGGCCCGGAAGCCCGCCGGGGTCTCGCCCGCCCGGCGGCGGAAGAACTTGGTGAAGACGGTGGCGTCGGGGAAGCCGAGCCGTTCCCCGACGGCGGTGGCGGACAGTTCGGTGTGCACCAGCAGCCGCTTCGCCTCCAGCAGCACCCGGTCGTCGATGAACCGCTTGGCGCCGCACCCGACGGCGGCGCGGGTGGCCCGGGTGAGGGTGCGCACGCTGTAGCCCAGCCGTGCGGCGTAGTCCTCCACCCGGTGCGTACGGGCGAAGTCGCGCTCCACCGCATGGCGGAACCGCCGGAACGCCTCGCTGCCCGTGTCGCGGCCGTCCTCCGCGCCCGGCAGATGGGCCAGCCGCAGCACGAGCACGGCCACCAGGTGGCGCACCACCTCGATATGCGCCTCCAGGGGCCCGGCCATCGCCCGGTATGCGCCCTCCAGCAGGTCCCGGGCGGCCCGTACCATCTCCCCGGCCTCCCCCTCGGGGGTCAGCGGGGACTGCCACGCGTAGCCGTGCAGCCGGGCGGCCTCCGCGGTGGCGGCGTCCAGGTAGCCGGCCGGGAAGAGCACGACGGTGCCCTCGGCGGTGGCGAGGTCGGAGCGGAACTGGTGGATCTGGCCGGGGCGCACCCACATCCAGCTGCCCTCGGTCAGCTCGTGCTCGGTGAAGTCCACCGAGCAGCGCAGTACCCCGGAGCGCACGCTGATCAGCTGGTGGAAGGCGAGCCGCATCGGGGCGTAGGCGTCGAGGTCATGGCCGCGGGCGCGGGCGAGCAGCCCGGCGAAGTCGAGGACCGCCGCTCCCGGCGGGGCTCCCACGGAGGGCCGGAACGGAACCTCGGTGACCTCAGTGTGTCCGTTTCTGTCCATAGCGCGTCCTCAGTGTACGGCTGCGGCCCTTCCGGTGGCTTCTAGCGTGGAAGGCGAGCCGAGGGCGCGGTGACCGAAAGAGTCGGCGTCCGCCATTCCCGTGAGAGAGCCGAGGGGAGCGTACCGCCGTGCGATTGATCGTCGGTATGACAGGAGCGACGGGTGCCGTGTTCGGCATCCGGCTGCTGGAGGCGCTGGCCGAACTGCCCGATGTGGAAACCCATCTGGTGCTGAGCCGCTGGGCCCGGACCACGATCGAGCTGGAAACCGGCCGGTCCGCCCGCGAGGTGGCCGCGCTCGCCGACGAGACGCACTCCCCCGAGAACCAGGGCGCCGCGATCTCCTCCGGCTCCTTCCGGACCGACGGCATGATCATCGCGCCGTGCTCGATGAAGACCCTCGCCGGGATCCGCGCCGGATACGCCGAAGGGCTGGTCGCCCGGGCCGCCGACGTGGTCCTCAAGGAGCGGCGCAGGCTGGTCCTGCTGCCCCGGGAGACCCCGCTGAGCGACATCCACCTGGAGAACATGCTCGCGCTGTCCCGGATGGGGGTGCGGATGGTGCCGCCCATGCCCGCCTTCTACAACCACCCCGAGTCGGTGGACGACATCGTCGACCACATCACGGCCCGGCTGCTCGACCAGTTCGACCTGCCCGCGCCCACCGCCAAGCGCTGGGCAGGCATGCGCGCCGCGCGCGCCTCCGTGTAGAGAAGGAGTTCCCATGGCCTACGACGACCTCCGCGGCTTCCTCGACGCCCTTGAAAAGGAGGGCCAGTTGCTGCGCGTCCCCGACGAGGTGATGCCGGAGCCGGACATCGCCGCCGCCGCCAACGCCGCCCCGCGGCTGGGCGACCACGCCCCCGCGCTGTACTTCGACAACGTCAAGGGCTTCACCGACGCCCGCATCGCGCTCAACGTGCACGGCTCCTGGGCCAATCACGCGCTCGCCCTCGGCCTGCCCAAGGAGACCGGCACCAGGGAGCAGGTGGAGGAGTTCATCCGCCGCTGGGACACCTTCCCGGTCGCCCCGGAGTGGCGCGAGAACCCGCCGTGGGCCGAGAACACCCTGGAGGGCGAGGAGGCCGACATCTTCCGGGTGCTGCCGCTGATCCGGCTCAACGACGGTGACGGCGGCTTCTACATCGACAAGGCCGCGGTCGTCTCCAAGGACCCCGCCGACCCCGAGCACAGCGGCAAGCAGAACGTCGGCATCTACCGCATCGAGGTCAAGGGCAAGCGGCGGCTCGCGATCCAGCCGGTGCCGATGCACGACATCGCGCAGCATCTGCACACCGCCGAGGAGCGGGGCGAGGACCTGCCGGTGGCCATCACGCTCGGCAACGAACCGGTGATCTCCATCGTCGCCTCCACCCCCATGGAGTACGACCAGAACGAGTACGAGCTGGCCGGGGCGCTGCGCGGCGCGCCCGCCCCGGTGGCCAGGGCGCCGCTCACCGGGCTGCCGGTGCCGTGGGGCAGCGAAGTGGTCGTCGAAGGTGTCATCGAGGGCCGCAAGCGGGAGATCGAGGGCCCGTTCGGCGAGTTCACCGGGCACTACTCCGGCGGCCGCACCATGCCGGTCATCCGCATCGACCGGATCTCGTACCGCACGCACCCGGTCTTCGAACACCTCTACCTCGGCATGCCGTGGACCGAGGTGGACTACCTGATCGCCGCCAACACCTGCGTGCCGCTGTACAAGCAGCTCACCCGGGACTTCCCGGAGGTCCGGGCGGTCAACGCGATGTACACCCACGGGCTGGTCGTCATCGTCTCCACCAAGAAGCGGTACGGCGGTTTCGCCAAGGCCGTCGGCATGCGGGTGCTGACCACCCCGCACGGGCTCGGCTACGCCGCCACCGTGATCGTGGTGGACGAGGACGTCGACCCGTTCAACCTGCCGCAGGTGATGTGGGCGCTGTCCACCAAGATGAACCCGGACGGCGATCTGGTCCAGGTCCCGGGGCTCCCGGTGCTCGAACTGGCCCCGCAGGCCCGTACGCCCGGCATCACGGACAAGCTCGTCATCGACGCGACCACCCCCGTCTCCCCCGACAACCGCGGCAACTACGGCACCCAGGTGCGCGATCTGCCGGAGGCGGCCGAGTGGCTGACCCGGCTGCAGAAGCTCGCCGCCGCCCGCTGAACCACCGCCGTCCCCACACTCCACGGAAAGGACCGAGATGTCCGACACCCCTTCGCTGTGCCCGCGCTGCGCCCACGAGACGATCGAGCACATCTTCAGCTCGCCCGTCCCCGGGGTCTGGGAGGTGCTGCGGTGCGGGCGGTGCCTCTACATGTGGCGCACCAGCGAACCCGCCCGTCGCACCGGGCGCGACGCCTACCCCGAGCAGTTCATGATGACCCCCGAGGACATCGCCGCCGCGCCGGAGGTGCCCGCCGTGCCGCCGCTGCGGGCGGCCACGGCCTGAACGGGCTGAACGGGCTGAACGGGCTACCAGGTGACGGGGAGGGCGTGGACTCCGTAGATCACCGCGTCGTACTTGAAGGGCACCTTCTCCAGCTCCGTCGCCAGGCGCAGCGTGGGGACGCGGCGCAGCAGGGCCGGGTAGACCACCTGGAGTTCCATGCGGGCCAGCGGCTGGCCGAGGCAGTGATGGGTGCCCAGCCCGAAAGCCTGGTGGCCGCGGGCGTCGCGGGCGATGTCCAGCCGGTCCGGGTCGGGGAAGGCGGCAGGGTCCCGGTTGGCCAGTTCGCCGAGCAGGATCACGCCGTCACCGGCCCGGATGGTGCGCCCGGCGATCCCCGGGGCGGGACCGCGCGGGGACGCAGTCCGCGCGCAACCCCTCCCCCACCGGCCCGTCGGCCGGGCGGTCCTCGGTGTAGCCGGCCGCCGGTGGCGGCTCCGGGTCGGCGGCGGGGGCGCCGCCCGCGGCCCGCGCGGCGGCGAGCAGGCTGCCCGTCATCAGCGCGGTCCGCTGTTCGGTGGGGTCGCAGCGGTGGACGGCGAGCACCCAGCCGTCCGCGTGCACACACACCCGGTCCAGGTGGTACGCGGTGGCGAAGTCGGCCGCGGCGGCGACGGGCGTGGTACGGGCCGAGGGGCCGGCGAGCACGGCGAGTTCGGACAGGCTCATGCCCACGGAGTCGGCCAGCGGGGCGTACTCGTCGCATCCCGCGCGCAGTGCGCGGACGCTGGTGAACTCGGCGAGTTCGAGATGGATCAGCGGCAGTCCGGCGTCCCGCCAGGTACGCGCGACCCCGGTGAGCCAGGCCCGGTCGGCGGGCCCGGTGCCGTCCTCGGGCAGCCCGTTCATGCCGGACAGCAGCCCCGCCGCCGCGGTGCGGGCCAGTTCGCCGGAGCGGGCGGCGAACCATTCGTCGCGCTCGATCCCGTCGTCCATGAACCGCAGGATGATCCGGGAGGAGCGGGGCAGCCCGCCGGGCAGTCCGGGGGCCGGGGTGCCCGCGGCGAACTCCAGGACGGCGTGCGGCTGTTTGGGCGCACCACCGGTCGGCGCGTCGGCGCCGGTCAGCCGCCCGGCGGGGGCGGTGCCCGCGGCCGTGCACAGCGTCACGTCGGGGTGGAGCACCGCGAGCTGCTCGGCGCTGCGGTCGGCCAGCGGGACGACGCCGGGCGCGCCGAGCACGGCGAGCGCCCAGGCGGCCTGCGGTCCGGTGCCGCCGAGCTGCACCCGGTCGGGCGCGCCGAGCAGCGTGGCCACCCAGTCGGTGCCGCCGGGCCACGGCACGGCGATCTCGCCGCCGAGGACGACGGCGAGCACCATGCCCTTGCCGGGCACCGGCAGCCGGGCGAGCGCATAGGTGGCCAGGGCCGCCAGCAGCAGTCCGATCGTGGTCGCGGTGACCGTGACGATGACGCTGTTGACCAGGTACTTGCCGAACTCGTAGTCGCTGAAGACGGCCCGGTAGTGCTCCAGGGTGCCCGGGGCGGGCAGCCAGTGCGGGGTCACCGAGGACAGGTCGCGGTCCCGCTGGAAGGAGGTGCTGAGCTGCCACAGGAACGGTGCGACGGACCAGAGCACGACGGCGGCGACGGCCAGCCGGAACAGCGTCCGGCGGGTCAGGGCCCGGCGGCGGGCCCGGATGGCGGCGGGCGCGGCGGGGACGGGCACGGGGATGGCGGTCATGGCTCAGCCCTCCAGGGCGCGGTAGCGCCGGCTCAGGTAAGAGGCGAAGCCCGCGGCGATGAGCACTTCGGTGAGGAAGGCGGCGGTGGCGATCATCGAGCCGTAGCCCAGTTCGAGGCCGGAGAAGAGGGTCTTGTAGCCGAAGGTGGACAGCGTCTCGGTGGAGTCCGCCGGTCCGCCGCCGGTGAGGACGTACGGCAGGTCGAAGACGCGGAAGGCGTCGAGGACCCGGATGAGGGCGGCGATCAGCAGGGCGGGCGCGATCACCGGCAGGGTGAGGGAGCGGAAGGCGCGCCAGGGCGAGGCGCCGTCGATCTTCGCGGACTCGCCCAGTTCCTTCGGCACGGTCTGCAGCGCGGCGAGCACCAGCAGCGCCATGAACGGGGTGGTCTTCCAGACGTCGGCGAGGCCGATGGTGGGCAGGGCGGTGTGCGGATCGCCGAGGAAGTCGATGTAGCCGTCGGTCAGATGGAGGCGGGTCAGCAGGTAGTGGGCGACACCGGACTGGCCGTCGAAGATCCAGCCGAACATCCGCGAGGTGACGACGGTGGGGATGGCCCACGGGATGAGGACGGCGGCGCGGGCCCAGCCGCGGCCGCGGAAGGACACCGCCGCCGCCCGTCTGGTGCGGGACAACGAGACGCTGCTCGTCAACGGCGGCACCACGGTGCTCTCGGCGGTCGCCGCGCTCGGTAGCCACCGGGGGCTGACGATCGTCACCAACAATCTGCGGGTCCCGGGCATGGTCCCGGTTCAGGCGCTGCGCGATTTGTTCGTCCTCGGCGGCGGCTGCCGGACCTCCGCGCTGGTCACCATCGGCCCGATCCGCTTCCCCGACACCGCCGGGGTGAGCGCGGACACCGCCCTCATCGCGGTGGGCGGGGTCAGCGCCTCGGGGCTTTCGGTGTCCAGCATCCCGGAGGCGCAGATGATCCAGGAGATGATGGACTCCGCGTCCCGGGTCGTGGTGCTGGCGGACTCGGCCAAGTTCGAGCGCCGGGCGCTGGCCCGGATCTGCCCGCTCAGCCGCATCGACGTGCTGGTCAGCGAGCGCCCGCCGGGCGATGAGCTGGCCCGCGCCCTGGAGCGGGCCGAGGTCTCCCTCGCCGGTCCGTACCTCCCCGAAGACGGCTGACCCCGCCGGGCGCGCGGCGCGGCGGGGGGCCGGGGGGCCAAGGGTGCCCGGGATGTCCGGGGTCCGGGAGGCCCGGGGATCACATGAGCCGGTCCTTGGCCTTGTAGTACGCCCCGGCGAAGGGCAGGAACCAGGCCGTCCCGTTGTAGAAGGGCACCGGGATCTTCGGGAAGCCGATGCCGCGCAGCGGGTTGGCCTCCGGGTGGCCGTCCATCACCTCGGCCATGGCGCGCCCCATGTACGTGGCCATCTGGACGCCGTGGCCGCAGTACCCCATGGAGTAGTACACGCCCCCGGCCTGGCCCGCGTGCGGGACGCGGTCGTAGGAGAAGCCGACGCTCCCGCCCCATACGTAGTCGATGCCCACGCGGCTCAACTGCGGGAATATCTCCGCCATCTCGCGCTGGAGCACCGCGCCGCTGCGGCGGTCCGAGGCCGGGTCGGAGGGGGCGAAGCGGGCCCGGCCGCCGAAGGCGAGGCGGTTGTCGGGGGTGAGCCGGATGTAGTGGCCGATGTTCTTGGAGTCGACCACCAGCCGGGCCTTCGGGATGATCTCCCGGGCCAGTTCCTCGCCCAGCGGCTCGGTGACGATGACGAAGCTGCCGACGGACACCAGCCGCTTGCGGAACCACGGCAGCGACCGGTCGGTGTACGCGTCGGTGGCGGCCATCACCTGCTTCGCGCGGACGGTGCCGTGCAACGTCTCCACCAGGAAGGAGCCGTCCCGGGCGCGGGTCACGGCGGTGGCGGCGTTGCGCTCGTGGATCCGCGCCCCGGCCCGCTCGGCGGCCTCCGCGAGGCCGTGTACGTACTTGCCGACGTGCAATCCGGCGCTGAGCGGGTCCAGCAGGGCGCCGTGGTAGTAGTCCGAGCCGAGTTCGGCGCGCAGCTCCTCCCGGCTCAGCAGCACCGTGTCATGGCCGAAGTTCTCGGCCAGATCGCGCTGCTGGGCCTTCTTCTGCTCGAAGTGCTCGGGCTTGTACGCCACCCCGAGGCGGCCGCACCGGCTGAAGTCGCAGTCGATGCCCTCCTTCTCCGTCAGCTCCTCGACAATGTCGACCGCCTCGCGGAAGGCGTCGTACAGCTCGCGGGCGCGCGGCTGCCCGTAGCGCTTGCGCGCCTCGCCGGTGGAGATGGTGATGCCCTGGGTGCACATGCTGCCGTTGCGCCCCGAGGCACCGGAGCCGATCTTGTCCTTCTCCACGAGCAGCACCTCGGCGCCCTTGCGGGCACTGTGCAGGGCGGTGGACAGACCGGTGAGACCGCCGCCGATCACCGCCACGTCGACCGTGTCCGGCAGCTGCCTGCCCGAGCGGTCCGGAAACGGCGGGGCGGTGTCCAGCCAGTACGGGATCTGCTTCATCGGTCGGCTCCTCACACGCCCAGCAGGGCGGGCAGGCCGGACAGGTCCGACAGCTCGTCGTAGGGCTGGTAGGCGGTGCTGCCCCGGCGGCCGAACCGGTTGATCCACACCCGGCGGGCCAGACCCAGGTCACGCGTGGGGATCAGGTCGTATTCCCAGCCCTGGGCGGTGTGGATGACTTGCGACGGGTCGACACCGATGGTCTTGTAGGCGTACGCGAAGGTCTCCCGGGACGGCTTGTACGCCCCGGCCTGCTGGGCCGTGATCACATGGTCGAAGTCCACGCCGATGCGCTCGATGTTCCGCGCGATCAGGTCGTCGTTGGTGTTGGAGATGATGGCGATCTCATAACGGGACTTCAGGGCCCGCAGCGCGTCCGGCACCTCGGGGAAGGGCCCGAAGCCGGACACGGCCGCCACCAGGGCGTCGCCGTCGGAGGCGCGGAACTCCAGCCCGTGCAGCCGCATCGCCTTCTCCAGGCTGGAGTGCAACACCTCGTCGTACGGGCGGTAGGCCTCCAGGACGGCCTGGAAGCGCATCACCCGGAAGTTGTCGATGAACGTGTCCACATCCAGCCCGTCCAGATCGAGCCGGTCGCCGAGCGCCTGCAAAGTGGCCGGGACGAGCTCGAAGTCGACGAGGGTGCCATAGGCGTCGAAGGTCACTACCTGGCGCATGTTCTCCACCTCACTGGTTGTCATGTGTGTCAGACCACCCGTTCGCCGGGGGCCACGATGGTGTCGAGGGCGGCCAGATCGGCCGCGTCCGGTGTCCATGCGGCCGCCGCCGCGTTGGCGGTGGCCTGGTCCGGGGTCATCGCTCCGCAGATCACGGAGCCCACCCCGGGGAGTGCGGCGAGCCCGCCGACCGCCACCCGCAGCAGCGGCTGGCCGCGCTCGGCGCCGTAGGCGGTCAGCGCCTCGACCCGGTCGAGGGCCGCGTCGGTCAGCCACCCCTCCCGCCAGGACAGCCTGCTGCCCGGCGGCGGTGGTTCGCCACGCCGGTACTTGCCGCTGAGCAGGCCGTTGGCCAGCGGATAGTACGGCAGCAGCGCGGTGCCCAGCCGGGTGGCGGCGGGGGTCAGCGTGGTTTCGGCGGTGCGGTCCAGCAGGTGGTAGCGGACCTGGGTGGAGACGAACCCGGCCACCAGTTCCGGCCCGGTCATGTTGGAGCAGCCGTAGTGGCGCACCACGCCCTCGGCCACCAGTTCCTCCAGTGCGGCGACCGTCTCGGCGACCGGGGTGACGCCGTCCGGCTCGTGGTACTGGTACAGGTCGATGTAGTCGGTGCCGAGCCGCCGCAGCGACATCTCCACGGCGTGCCGGAGGTACGCCCGGCAGCCGCGCGGGCCGAAGCGGTCGTACTCCGGCCCCATGGCCATGCCGAACTTGGTGGCCAGCACGACCTGTTCGCGGTGGCCCTTGAGGGCCGCGCCGAGCAGCCGTTCGCTGTCGCCCGCCCGGCCGCCCTCGCCGTATCCGCCGTAGGTGTCGGCGGTGTCGAAGAGGGTGATGCCCGCGTCCAGCGCGGCGTGGACGACGGCCCGGGTGGCGTCCTCGTCCAGCCGTGAGCCGAAGTTGTTGCCGCCGAGGCCCACCACCGAGACGTGTGGCCCGGTGTCTCCGAGCCGCCGGTAGCGCATCAGCCCTCCCCCACGCCGGAAGCGCCGAAGCCGAGGCACACGTTCTTCAGCTGGGTGTAGCTGTCCAGGGCGGCCAGGCCCTTCTCGCGTCCCCAGCCGCTGTGCTTGTAGCCGCCGAAGGGCAGCTCCACCCCGGTGCCCACGCCCACCGCGTTGATGTTGACCTGCCCGGCCCGGATCCCGTCGGCGAGGCGCATCGCCGTGCCCAGGTCGCGGGTCCATACGTAGGAGGACAGGCCGTACGGGGTGTCGTTGGCGAGCGCGAGGGCTTCCGCCGCGTCATCGAACTCGATGACGGTGATGACCGGGCCGAAGATCTCCTCCTGGGCGGTGCGGGTGTCGTTGGTGAGCCCGGTGAGCACGGTCGGCTGGATGTAGTACCCGTCGGCGAGCGCCGGATCGGCCGGGCGGCCGCCCCCGGTACGGACCACGGCGCCCTCCTCGCGGGCCAGCCGCAGATAGCCCTCGACCCGGTCGCGCTGCCGGGCGGAGACCAGCGGGCCCACGTCCGGATCGGCCGGGCCCGGGCCCAGCCGCAGCGACGCGGCGTGGGCGACGAGCCGGGCGGTGAACTCCTCGGCGAATCCGTCGCCGCGCTGCAGCAGCAGCCGGGTACCGGCCGAACAGGTCTGCCCGGCGTTGCCGAACACCGAGCCCGCCACCGCGCCCAGCGCCAGATCCACGTCCGCGTCGGCGAACACCACGCTCGGGGACTTGCCGCCCAGCTCCACCACCGAGGGCACCACATTGGCGGCCGCGCTCCGGGCGACCGAGATGCCGGTGGTCACCGAGCCGGTGAAGGTGATCTGGTCGATGCCGGGGTGTCCGGCGAGGGCCGCGCCCGCCTCGCCGTCCCCCGGCACCACGTTGAGCACCCCGGGCGGCAGCCCGCACTCCAGGGCGACGCGGCCGATCTCCAGCGGCGTCAGGGGCGCCTCCGGGGACGGCTTGAGCACCACGGTGCAGCCCGCCGCGAGAGCGGGGGCGCTGCCCCGGGCGGTGTTCTGGAGCGGGTAGTTGAACGGGATGATCTGCCCGGAGACCCCGATGGGCTCGCGCACGGTGTAGTCCAGCAGCCCCGGGCCGAGGGGCACGGTCGTACCGCCCAGCTTGTCGGCGACGCCCGCGTAGAACTCGAAGTAGCGGGCGGCGGCCTCCACATCGGCCCGCGCCTGGCTCAGCGGCTTGCCCACGTCCCAGGACTCCAGCCGGGCCAGGGCGGCGGCCCGGGCGCGGATCTCGGAGGAGATCCGGTACAGCAGCCGGCCGCGGTCGGCGGGGCGCAGCCGCGCCCAGCCGGCGGACTCCAGGGCGGACCGGGCGGCGGCCACCGCCCGGTCCACATCCGCCCGGCCCGCCTTCGCCACCTCGGCGATCGGGGTGCCGTGGGCCGGGTCGAGGACGGTGAAGGTGGCGCCGTCCGCGGCGGGGGCGGGCTTGCCGTCGACGAGCAGTTCGGTGACGGGCTCGCCGGTCGCGGGCGCGTCCGTCATGGCCGGATCTCCCCCTCCACGGCGCCGAAGATGACCACCTCGTCGCCCGGGCGTACGGTACGGATCCGGCGCACCCACAGCACGATGCCGTCCCGCGGGGCGCGCACCTCCTCCAGGACGCTCCCGTAGTGGTCGGTGATGGTGCCGATCAGATCGCCCTCCTTGCACTGCTCGCCGGGGGCCGCGTGGCCGACGAAGAACCCGCCGTCCGCCGAGCGGGCGAAGGTGCCGCTCACCGCCGTGTAGCCGGTGCGCAGTTCGGCGTCGCCCTCGATCATGCCCAGGTGGCGCATGATGTTGCGCACCGATCCGATGTGCAGGTCGACGGTCTCCTCACGGTAGGTCCCCCCGCCCGCCTCGATGGTGATGGCGGGCTTGCCCGCCTGGAGGGTGGACAGCCGGGCCGTGCCGCCCCAGGAACCGCCCTTCCAGATCAGTTCGTGTCCGGCGGCGAGGCCGATGGAGGTGGCCAGCTCCTCGTAGCCGCCCTGGACGATGGTCAGCGAGGCGATCTCCCCGAAGGTGCCGCCGGTGTGCAGGTCCACCAGGGCGTCGATGGCGGGGATGACCTGGTCGACGAAGGCGGCGGCGAGCCGCAGCGAGTACGAGCCGTCCGCGTCGCCGGGGAAGATGCGGTTGAGGTTGGCGTGGTCCAGGCCACTGGCGCGGGCGGCGGCCTCGAAGGCCGGGGTGTTCACGCAGGGGATGCCGACGAGGGTGCCGCGCAGCGCCCGGGGGTCGGTGGTGGCGACGACGCGGCGGACGGCCTCCATGCCGTCGTATTCGTCGCCGTGGACGCCGCCGTCCACACACAGCACCGGGCCGGGCGCGGTGCCGTTGACGACGAGCAGCGGGATGCCGAGCTGGACGCCGTAGGAGTGGGCGCCGACCGGGATCAGTCCCTGGGCGCGCTCGCCTGGGGCGCAGGTCACCGGGCCGATGGTGTAGGGGGCGGTGTCGGTGGTCGTCATGGGCGGAAACCTCGTATCCGTGAGTGTCCGTGGCGTGCGGGTCAGGCGGTGGGGAGATGGGTGGTGGCCTCGTCGAGGGTGGCGCCGATGATGTCGACGACGCGGTCCAGCAGGTCGCGGTCGCTGATGAGCGGCGGCGCGATCTGCACGAGCGGGGCGGCGCGGTCGTAGACGCGGGCGAGCAGTCCGGCCTCGCGCAGCCGGCGCGGGATGAGGTCGCGTATGAGCGCGGCGCGCAGGGGCTCGCTGAAGGCGCCGCGCTCGCCGTCCCCGGCGAGTTCGATGGCGTGGAAGAAGCCCTCGCCGCGGATGTCGGCGACGATCGGCAGTGCGCTCAGCTCGGCCAGCCGTTTGGCGAGGTGGTCCTGGCCGCCGCGGACGCCGGCGAGGATTCCGTCGCGTTCGATGATCTCGATGCTGCGCAGGGCGATGGCCGCGCACAGCGGATGTCCGCCGAAGGTGTAGCCGTGGTTGAGGACCTCGCCGGGGCGGTTGAGGACATCGGCCACCCGCGTGCTGATCATGGTGGCGCCCATCGGGGCGTAGCCCGCGGTCAGCCCCTTGGCGAGGGTGATGAGGTCGGGGCGGGCGCCGTAGCGGTCGCCGCCGAACCATTCGCCGAGCCGCCCGAAGGCGGTGATCACCTCGTCGGCGGCGAGCAGGAAGCCGTACCGGTCGGCGAGGCGCCTGAGCCCCTGCCAGTACCCGGCGGGCGGGGGGATGCAGCCGCCGCGGTTCTGCACGGGTTCGGCGATGAGCATGGCGACGGTCTCCGGGCCCTCGTCCAGGAGCGCCGCTTCCACGTCGGTGAGGAGGAGTTCGGTGAACGCGGCGTCGTCGAGCGGTTCGGGCAGCCGGCCGCGGTTGGTGTCGGCGATGAACCGGGTGGTGACGGCCGGGGGGCCGTACGGCTGGGTGAGGCCGGGGTCGTCGGTGAACGACAGGGCGCCGAGAGTGAGCCCGTGG
This sequence comes from Streptomyces sp. NBRC 110028, assembly GCF_001417735.1. GTDB lineage: Bacteria > Actinomycetota > Actinomycetes > Streptomycetales > Streptomycetaceae > Streptomyces. The sequence continues at coordinate 368,369 of NZ_BBUZ01000027.1, read as the reverse complement.
TAGGCGCCGCGGCGGGCGATGGCCTTGGTGCGGCCCGGTTCGCCGCGCAGCGCGTGGTATTTGCGGGCGATCTTCCAGGCGGTTTCCACGGCTTCGGCGCCGCCGCCGCTGAAGAAGGTGTAGGCGACGCCCTCGGGGGCGAGATCGGCGAGCCGGTCGGCGAGGGCGAGCGCGGTGGGGTGGGCGGAGCTGGACCACAGCGGGCTGTAGCACAGCTCGCCGAGCTGCCGGCGGGCCGCTTCGGCGAACTCGGCGGCGTAGCCGTAGCCGAGCTGGGCGCAGTACAGGCCGGACAGCCCGTCGATGTAGCGGCGCCCGTCGGCGTCGTGGACGTACGGGCCCTCGCCGCGGGTGACGACGAACAGATCGCGGCCCGGGGCACCGATCGATCCGTTGGCGGTCATGTTGAGCAGCAGATGCCGCTCCGCGATGGCGGGACCGGTGGCGGTGGGGAGGGCTTCGGTGCTGGTCATACGGCGTCGCCTCCGGGGGCGAGTCCGGCGGTGTTCTCCACCGACAGCAGCGCGTGCTGCCGCCCCGAGCCGATCCAGCGCACCAGGCCCACCAGGACGAGCGCGAGCACCGCGATGGCGATGAGCACGGCACTGACCGCGGTCACGCTCGGGTCGACGTCGTAGGAGAGGGCGTTGAAGACCTGCACGGGCAGGGTCACGGTGGTGGCGGAGGACAGGAACTGGGAGATGAAGAACTCGTCGAAGCTGGTGATGAAGGAGAAGATGGCGGCCGCGACGATGCCGGGCGCGGCCAGCGGGAAGGTGATCCGGCGGGCCACGGTGAGCCGCCCCGCGCCCATGCTGGCGGCGGCGTCCTCCAGCCGTTCGTCGATGCCGCGCAGGGTGGCCACCAGGATCATCACCGCGATGGGCGAGGCCAGGACGGTGTGGCCGAGCGCGATGGCGATGGGGCTGCCGAGCATCGAGGCGGGCTCGAAGAGCAGGAACAGCCCGAGCGCGGTGACGACCTGCGGGATCAGCAGCGGGCCGAGGACGAGGGCGTACACCGCGGAGCGCAGCGGCAGTTCGCTGCGGGTGAGCGCGGTGGCCGCGGTGATGCCGAGGATCACCGAGAACACGGTGGTGATGGAGGCCACCAGGACGCTGAGCGACAGCGCGGCGGGCCACTTGCTTCCGTCGGCGAAGAGCGCCCGGTACCAGCCGAGGGTCCAGCTGCTGGGCGGGAACGTTCCGAAGGCGTCGGCGCCGAAGGACGTGACGACGATGACGATGATCGGCAGGGCCAGGAAGAGCAGGATGAGGGTGGCGGCGACGGTGAGCGCGATCCGTCCGGTCCAGGTGCCGCGCAGTCCGGTCATGACGTGCTCCTCTTCCGCGCGCCCGCGCCGATGGACCGGGCCGTCTTGAGCAGCAGCAGTCCGGCGAAGGTGATGAGCAGCAGGACGACGCCCTGGGCGGCCGCGCCGTTCCACTGGTCCTGCTTCATCACCTGGTCGTTGATGAGGGAGGCCACCATCGTCTGCTTGGTGCCGCCCATCAGCGCGGGGGTGATGTAGTAGCCGAGGCACAGGATGAAGCTGAGCAGTCCGGCGCTGGCCAGGCCCGGGGCGACGAGCGGCAGGTAGACGCGGACGAAGATGCGCACCCGCCCGGCGCCCATGCTGGCCGCGGCGGCGAGCAGCCGCCGGTCGACGCCGCGCATCACGCCGTACAGCAGCAGGACGGTGTACGGGAGCATCACGGCGGTGGTGCCGATGACCACGCCGGTCTCGTTGTAGAGCATCCGGAACGGGGTGCCGGGCACCTTGAGGCCGGTGAGGGTCTGGTTGGCCAGGCCGTGGTCGCCGAGCAGGATGATCCAGCCGTAGGTGCGGACCAGGGCGCTGATGAAGTGCGGGACGACGACGATCAGCATGACGAGTCCGGCCCAGATCGGCCGCAGCCGGGAGAGCGCGTTGGCGAGGACGAAGCCGACGACGAGGGCGAGCAGAGACGTTTCTGCGGAGATCCGCAGGGTGGTGAGGAGCACCGAGAGGCTGGCGCCGCTGAGGGCGGCGGCGTACCAGTGCAGGGTGAGGGAGCCGTCGGCGTTCTTGAGGCTGAGCAGCAGGGTGCCGAGGATGGGGAAGACGAAGAGGACGAGCAGGTAGAGGACGATCGGCGAGGCGTTGAGCAGGCCGACGCGGGCCCTGCGGGTGCCCACCAGCCGGTGGCGCAGCCCCCGGGGGCGGCTCGGCTTGGGGGCGCTGTGGGGGCGTACGGGCGCGGCGGGGCGTACCAGGGATCCGGCCATGGCTCAGCCTTCCCGCTCTGCCGGGAAGACGTTGATGTCCTCGGCGTCGGCGGTCAGTCCGACCCGCTCGCCGGTGACGGGGGCGCGGCCGGCGGGCACTTCGAGGCGCAGCAGCGCGGTGTCCTCGGCGATGCGCACTCCGGTGCGGACGAGGGTGCCGACATAGGTGACGGTTTCCACGGTGCCGGTGCAGAAGCCCTGTTCGGGGGCGCAGATACGGAGTCGTCCGGGCTGTACGGCGGCCTGGACCGGGTGGCCGGGGCGGATGGGGTGGGGGCGCGCGGTGAGCAGTCCGCCGTGGTCGAGGCGGACCAGGGTGGCGTTGTCGTCGCCCTTCATCACCCGGCCGGGGAGGAAGTTGGCGGCGCCGAGGAAGTCGGCGACGAACGGGGTCCGGGGACGCTCGAAGAGTTCGCGCGGGGTGTCGAACTGGTCGATGCCGCCGTCCCGCATCACCGCGATGCGGTCGGAGAGGACCAGCGCCTCTTCCTGGTCGTGCGTCACGTAGATGACGGTGAGGCCGAGTTCGCGCTGGATGGCCTTGATCTCGATCTGGAGCTGGTCGCGGAGCTTCTTGTCGAGCGCGCCGAGCGGTTCGTCCATGAGGATCACCGGCGGGCGGTAGATCAGCGCCCGGCACAGGGCGACGCGCTGCTGCTGTCCCCCCGACAGCTCGCGCGGGCGGCGCCCGGCGAACCCGGCCATGCCCGCCATCTCCAGGGCCTCGTGCACCCGCGTACGGATCTCGGCCTTGGGCACGCCGCGCAGTTGCAGCGGAAAGGCGAGGTTTTCGCCGACGGTCATGTGCGGGAACAGCAGGTACTGCTGGAAGACGAAGCCGAAGCCGCGCTTTTGCGGGGCGAGCCGGGTGACGTCGCGTCCGCCGACGGTGACGGTGCCCGCGTCGGGTTCGACGAATCCGGCGACCATCATCAAGGTGGTGGTCTTGCCGGAGCCGGAGGGGCCGAGGAAGGTGACGAACTCCCCCGCCGCTATCTCCATCGAGGCGGAGTCCACGGCCACGGCGCCGGCGTAGGACTTGTGGAGCCCCACGATGGACAGGGCCTTGCCGGTGGGCGATGCCTGCGCGGTCGCGGCGGTCATGGCGGGTGCGGGGCCTTGTGCGGGGTCGGCGATGTGGAGGTCAGGCACGGGACCACTCCAGCCAGCGCTTGTTGACGGCGTCCTCGTTTTTGATCCACCAGGCGACGTCCAGGTCGAAGCCGGAGTCCAGGTGGGCGGGCGAGCTGGGCAGATTGGCCTTGATGCCGGCGGAGAGGTGGTCGTAGGCGGACGGCACGACCGGGCCCATCGGGTAGATCCTGGCGAACGCGGCCTGGATGTCGGGCCGCAGCGAGAAGTCGATGAGCTGGTAGGCGGCGTCGGTCTTGTCGGTGCCCTTCGGGATGCCCCAGCCGTTGGACTGCCTGCGGGCGCCGTTCCACTGGTACGCCATCGGGCTGCCGCCCTTGATCAGCGCGTCCAGCCGGCCCTGCCAGACGCTGGTCATCACCACTTCCTTGCGGCCGAGCAGCACTCCGGGGAGCGCCCCGGTGTCCCAGTACTTCTTCACCGATCCCTTGATCCGGTCCATGGACTTGAACGCGCGGTCCACATCGAGCGGGTAGAGCTTGTCCATCGGCACGCCGTCGGCGAGCAGGGCGAATTCCAGCTCGGGCAGGTCGGCGTCCTGGTTCTGCAGGGAGCGGCTGCCGGGGAACTTCCTGGTGTCCCAGAAGTCCGCCCAGGAGGCGGGCTTGCGGCCGCCGAAGGCGTCGGTGCGGTAGGCCATGACGCTGGCCCAGTAGTTCTTGCCGATCGCGTAGTCGGTGACGAGCCCGCTCGCGACCCGGGCCTTCTTGAAGTTCTTCAGCCGGTCGTGCTCCAGCGTCTGCAGGGCGCCCTGCTGTCCCAGCTTCATGAAGTCGGCCATCGAGTCGTCGATGACGTCGAACTGCGGCCTGCCCTGCTTGATCTGGGCGAGCATCTGGGCGTACTGGATGTTGACGACCCGGATGGAGATGCCGGTCTCCTTGGTGAAGGCGTCGTACAGCGCCTTCTGGTTGGCGTCCCCGTAGGTGCCACCGCTGTTGCGGACGGTGAGGGTCTTCTTGCCGCCGCCGCTGTCGGCGCGGCTGGTGCCGGTGCCGCAGGCGGCCAGCGACGGCAGGGCGGCGACGGCGGCGAGGCCACCGGCCCCGCGCAGCAGGGCTCTGCGTCCGATCAGGGGATCTCTCATCACTGCACCTCCGGGTTGTGCGGGTCGGGCGGGTCGGGCTGGGTCGCGGTGTACGGGGTGGCGATGGCGGCCAGTTCGGCGCCGGTGGCGACGGGGAGGCCGTGCATCCCGTAGAAGAGGCGGCCGGTGGCGGGCGCGGTGACCTTGTGCTCCCGGCCGTCGGCGGGGTCGACGAGGCGGCCGAGGCTCTGGCCCTCGGCCACGTCCTCGCCGCGGCCGGTCTCCGGGTACCACAGCCCGGTGGCCGGGGAGGCCACGGACGCGGCCCACACCCACTCCCGGGTGGGACGCGGCTGGGGGTCCGGCAGCGGGTCGAGGGTGCCGAGGTGGCGCAGCAGCCGGAAGAGGCCGTCGAGCAGGGTGGCCGTGGTGGCGGGGTCGCGGTCGCCGAGCTGGCCGGTCTCGATGAGGATGGCGGGCACGCCCCGGCGGGCGGCGGCGGCGTGGCTGTTGCCGCCGGTGGCGTCGGTACCGAGGACGACGTCCGGGTAGCCGACGGCGTGGGCCATGCCGCGGGCCGTGGCGTCCAGGGCGGCGTCGCCGGTGAGCCGGTAGCCGACGAAGTCGGTCAGGGTCTCGTCGATGCCGCCGCTGTGCAGGTCGGCGTAGGCGTCCGCGCCCGGCAGCAGATGGGCGAAGAGCCAGGCGGCCAGCCGTTCGGTGGGCCCGCCGTCCGGGTCGCCGGGGAAGACCCGGTTGATGTTGACGCCGTCCAGCGGGGAGGTGCCCAGCCGGCCCTGGTAGACGGCCGGGGGGTTGGCGACGGGGCAGAGCACGACCTGTCCGCGCACCTCCTCGGGGGTCAGCAGAGCGGCCAGCCGCGCGGCGGCGTCGACACCGGCGAACTCGCCACCGTGCACCCCGCCGGTGAGCACGACCCGGGGGCCGGGGCGGACGCCGTCGACCAGGGTGACCGGGAGGCCGGCGGTGACCGGGCCGAGGTCCACCGGGACGGTGCCCCGGACCTTGCGGCCGGTGTCGGCGGTCAGCGGACCGACGGTCAGTGTCATCTGATGCCTTCCGTGGAGGGGTCAGGCCGCGGTGCGGCCGCGCGTGGACAGGAAGTCGATGGGCTGGAGGGTGTCGCCGTCCAGCGCGAGGTCGGCCGCGATGTCGCCCATGGCGGGCGAGAGCTTGAAGCCGTGCCCGGAGAATCCGGCCAGCAGCACGATGTCCTCGCAATCGGGCAGCGGGCCGACCAGCGGACGGCTGCTCTCGGTGTAGCCCTCCATGAACACCGACAGCCGCACCGGGTCGGGGTGCAGGTCGGGCATGTGGCGGCGGGTCAGCTCGGTGAAGACGGCCAGTTCCTCCGGTGCCACGGTGCGGTCCAGCCGCTGCGGGTCGGGCACGGCGCGGTGCAGGGCACGGGACAGGCCGAGCTTGACCGAGATGCCGTCGGGTGAGGGCAGCCCGTAGCAGTGGGTGGGCGCGGTGCGGATGAAGGCGGGCGCCTCGGCGCCGTGCCAGTCGTGGGCGGTGGGCAGGAACCAGGCGTTGATCAGCCGCCGGATGTCCACCTCCCACTCCAGGTCCGGCAGCAGTTCGTTGACCCAGGGGCCGACGGTGACCACGGCGGCGTCGAAGTGCTCGGTGCCCTGGTCGGTGGTCACCGCCACTCCGCTGCCCGCGGGGGCCACTTCCCGCACCGGTGTGTAGCGGTGCAGCCGGGCGCCCAGCCGCTCGGCGCGGGCGGCCGCGGTGTGCACGGTCAGCTCGGGGCGCAGCAGGCCCGCGTTGCGGTCCAGTACGGCGGCGTCGCCGTCCTCGACGCGGAACTGGGGGAAGCGCTTGGCCAGCGCGTCCGCGTCCAGCACCTCGTGGTCGAGGCCGTGTTCCGCGATGGATTCCAGGACCGTCCTCATCTGCTGGTGGCCGGTCGGGCCCATGAGCAGACATCCGGTGAGCCGGCGCAGCTCGCGGCCGGTCTCCCGCTGCAGCTCCTGCCACAGGGCGTCGGCGTGGCGCAGCAGCGGTACGTAGCGGGAGTCCTCGAAGTGGGCGCTGCGGAAGATCCGGGTCTCGCCGCCCGCCGCGCTCCGGTCGTGGCCGGGGGCGTACCGGTCGTAGCCGGTCACCTCCGCGCCCCGGGAGGCCAGCCGCCACATGGCCTGACTGCCCATGGTCCCGGTGCCGACGACCGCTACCCGCTTCCTCGTTGCCACGGATGCCTCCTGGGGTGGGAGAAGAGGTTTCCCAGACGGCCTGTTCCACAATGTGGCATGCCGTGCTAGATTGCAGCATCAATGTCGCAGCGCTCCAGGGACCGGTCAAGGGCTCACGCAGCGAAAAAATCCAGAACCCGGTGGGGGAAACCCGATGGAAATGAAGAGCGTGATCCGCAGCCTTCGGATCCTCGAAGCGGTCGCCCAGCACCAGCCGGTGACCGTCGGCGAGCTGACGAAGATCTTCGGACTGCCCAAGTCGACCGTGCAGCGCACGCTGGTGACGCTCAACGAGGCGGGCTGGCTGCGCGCCAGCCGGGGCGACACCACGCGCTGGGAGGTCGGCGCCCGGGTGCTCGCGGTCCGCCCGGCGGCGCACCAGGGGTCGAGCCTGTTCGCCGCGGCGCGTGAGCCGATGTGCCGGCTGCGCGACGCGGTCGACGAGACCATCCACCTGTCCGTCCCGGACGGGCTGCGCTGCATGGTCATGGTCGACCGGGTCGACTGCACCCAGGCGGTGCGCACCTACCATCAGGTCGGCGACACCTCGCCGATGCACGCCACGGCCACCGGCCACGCGGTCCTCGCCCTTCTCCCCGCCGACGAGGTCGACGAGGTCATCGCGGACGGCCTGGCCCGCTACGGGGACGCCACCATCACCGATCCGCACGACCTGCGCGCGGAACTGGAGCGGGTCCGGCGGGACGGGTATGCCGTCAACCGCAATCAGTACCTGCCCGACGTCTGCGCCATCGCCGCGCCGATCGTCGCGGGGAGCGGAGCCCCGGTGGCCACCGTCGCCATCTCCATGCCCGACTCCCGCTACGACCCGCACGAGGTGGACCGGTGGGGGCGGCTGGTGGCCGACACCGCGGCGGAGATCAGCGCCCGCCGTTTCGAGTGATGTCCATGATGTCCGTGATGCCGGCAGACATCCGGGCCATATTCGGCGAGCGAATACCTCTTTGTCAATGAGTCGATTTATCGAAAGAGGCCGCAAGGGACGCCAAGAGACATCGGATCTGTCGTGCGGAATTTCCGCGCACCCTGCCTAGAATCCGCCTCTTTCCGTTGACCTCATCCGATGTTTCTCCTAGGTTTCGGTCGACCCTGAACTCTGGAGGCGGTAGATGAGATCCACGCTCAGGCGCATTTCCACGGCCGCCGTCGCGGCCATGGCCGTCCTCACCGCGGCGCTGCCGGGCACCGCGACGGCGCGGGGAGGGCCGGGGCAGCAGGGGCGTACGTACCACGTCGCCACCTGGGGCTCCGACCGGGACGGCGGCAGCGAGCGCCATCCCCTGCGCACCATCGGCCGCTGCACCGACCTGGTCCGGCCCGGGGACACCTGCCTGATCCACCGCGGCGACTACCGCGAGCGGGTCGCCCCGCCCTCGGGCCGCGCGGGCGCCCCGATCACCCTCGCGGCGTACGGGGACGGACCTGTCACCGTCGACGGGACGCGGACCGTGACCGGCTGGAAGGACGCGGGCGGCGGTCTGGTGGCCGCCGATGCCGGCCGATCTCCGGACCGGGCGATCCGGCCCCCGTCGTCCGCAACAACCTCCTGCCACCGGCCGATCCGCGGTACACCGACACCCGCAACGGCGAGCTGTGGCCGCGCGCCGGATCCCCCGCCATCGACGCGGGCGAGACGGTGGACGGGGTGACCACCGGGGTGCGGGGCGCCGGTCCCGATCAGGGCGCGTACGAGTACGGGGCGCCCATCTGGTCGGCCGGATGCGACCTGCCGGGGTGTGAGTCGCGGGTGCGCAACGACGGCTGGAAGGCCACGTTCTCCGGCGGCGGTGACGCCTCCGCCGCCGTCGACGGCGTACAGACCACCCAGTGGCGGCCGGACGCCGCCCAGGCCGCCGGGCAGTCGCTGACCCTGGACCTGGGCGCGGCGAAGACCTTCTCCCGGCTGGCGATCGACGCCGGACTGGACGCCACGGGCCACCCCTACGGCTTCACGGTGTCCGTCAGCCGCGACGGCCGCGACTGGGGCTCCCCCGTCGCCCGCGTCGCGGGCCGCTCCTTCACCCAGGACGCGGTCTTCGCACAGCGCACGGCCCGCTATGTGCGGATCGAGCTGACCGCCGCCGGTGACGTGCCATGGGCGGTGAACGAGATCCGGCTGTACGCGGACGGGCCGGACGCCGCCGCTACGCTGCAGGCCGAACGGGCGCAGGTGGTGCGCGGTGGCGAACGCGGCGACGCGGCCACCGGCGTGCTGGGCTCCGGCGGTCTGATCGGCTTCCGTCAGGTCTCGTTCGGCGCGGACGCCCCCGGCCGGCTGACGGTGCGGATGGCGTCGGCGGGCTGCGGCGGCGGCTGTGTGCTGCGACTGCGGCTGGACGGCCCCGAGGGCCGCGTGGCGGCGACGCTGCCGGTGCCGGACACGGGCGGCGCGGACCAGTGGCGGGAGCGGTCGGTGCGGCTCGCGCGCGCGGTGACGGGCACCCATGATGTGTACCTCGTCGCTTCGGGTGCGCGGAAGGTGGCCGCGGTGGACTGGCTGACCGTGCGCGACTGAGACCGAGCTTCGCCCCAGCTGGAGCGCCTTTGGCCGTTCAACGGCGGCCGAGGCGCTCCAGCC
>NZ_BBUZ01000027.1:268275-358708 GCF_001417735.1 Streptomyces sp. NBRC 110028 | reverse complement strand
CCAGCCGCTCGTTCACCCCGGGGCACAGCTCCCGGGCCGTGTCCAGGAAGGCCGCCAGGACCGGAGAGCGGTCCTGGGCGCGGAAGGACATCACCAGATCCGGCAGTTCCACGCGCGGACTCACCTCGCACACCCAGGTGCCGGGCCGCGCCGCCACCCGCAGGCACCCCGGGCCGAGCCCCACCCCGACCCCGCACGAGGCCAGCCCGATGATGGTGTGCACATCGCGGGCCTCGGTGACCCCGCCGCCCGGCGCGGCCGCCCCGGCTCCGTCACCCAGCAGCGCGTCGAGCCATCCGGCGACCACCGGTTCCTCATCGTGGGGCGCCACGATCAGATGCTGCCCCTTCAGCTGCTCGACGCCCACCTTCGGCTGCCCGGCGAGGGGATGGCCGGCTCCGACGACCGCGACCAGATGGTCCCGGCCGACCGTGACCGACACCAGGTCCTCGGCTCCGGCGCCCCGGGGCGCGCCACGCCCGATGGCGATGTCCAGCTCACCGCCGAGCAGGGCCGCCGCCGACCGGCAGGTCGACATCTCGTGCAGGCCCAATCGCACCTCGGGGCGTTCGCGGATGAACCGGCCGAGCAGGGACGGCAGCAGCTCCAGCAGCGCCGAGCCGATGAAGCCGAGCCGCAGACCGCCGGTCTCGCCCCGGGCGGCCCGGCCCGCGTCGGACGCGGCGGCCGACATCTCGGCCAGCGCCCGGCGCGCCCTGGCCAGGAACGCCTCGCCCGCGGCCGTCGGGAACACCCCGCGCGCCGTACGGTCGAAGAGCCGCGCGCCCAGTTCCCGTTCCAGCGCGGCGATCTGCTGGGACAGCGGGGGCTGGGCGATCCCCAGGGAGGCGGCCGCCCGCCCGAAGTGCTGGTGGTCGGCCAGGGCCAGGGCGTACCGCATGTGTCGTGCTTCCACCGGGCGATCATATCGAGGAGATATCGGCGGGCCGGTCATGAGATATGGCCGTGGATAGCGCCTTGGCGCCGAGGTGGACTGTCGGTCATGGGCAAGGGCCGCTCCCGGCCGGGAAAGGTGGTTTCACCGATGATTTTCGACCATGACGGAGACTCCCTCCGCACGAACCGTGCCACCGTCAACGGAACGAGCCTGCACTATCGGACGGGCGGATCCGGTCCGGCGGTGGTGCTGCTGCACGGCGTGCCCAAGACGGGCTACCACTGGCGCCACCTCGTGCCGAAGCTGACGCCGCGGCACACCGTCGTCGTCCCCGACCTGCGGGGCCTCGGCGACTCCGCCCGTCCCGCGGGCGGCTACGACTCGGCGACGATGGCCGACGACATCGCGGCGCTCATGGCACACCTCGGGCACGCGTCCTACAGCGTGATGGGCGAGGACTGGGGAGCGGTGATCGGCTACCAGCTCGCCGCCCGGCACCGGGATCAGGTCAACGCGCTGGTGTTCGCCGAGGCGTTGTTCCCCGGTTTCGGCTTCGAGGACCACACCGCGCTCACCGAGGAGAACGTCTTGGCGGGGATGCACCTATGGCATCTGGGTTTCTCTTTCCACCCGGACGTACCCGAGATGCTGATCGCCGGGCACGAGCGCGAACTGATCACCTACATGATCAAGAACGAGCGCAGCCGCCCCGACACCGCCACCCCCGACGCGGTCGAGGAGTACGTGCGCTGCTACTCCCTGCCCGGCGGCATCCGCGCGATGCTCTCCATCTACCGCGCCATGCTCGTCGACGCCGAGCAGAACCGGGAGGCGGCGCGGAAGAAGCTGGACATCCCGGTGCTGGCGCTCGGCGGTTCGGCGTTCATCGGCGACCGGAACGAGACCCAGATGCGGCTGATGGCCCACGACGTCACCGGTCATGTCCTCGACGCGGGACACGACCTCGCGGAGGAGGTGCCGGACGAGGTGGCCGCCCTGGTGCTGCCCTTCCTGGCCGGACGGGGCTGAGGGCTCCGGGGTCACTCCGGCCGCTGGTCGTACTCCTGGGAGACGACCTCGGTCCGCCGGGTGGCGGGGTCGACGCGCACCGTGTCGAGCCCCAGGGTGTCGAGCCGGCTGATCTCGTCCGCCTCCGCCACCGGGTCCAGGACGCGCAGGGCGATGGCCGGTTCCTCGTCACCGATCGCGGGCTGATTCTCGAGCAGCGCCTTCATCAGCCGGTCCGCGGTGCCCTCGGGCGCCTGCGAACCGATAGCCATGTGCAGCATCAGCTGCTCCATACCGCTCTCGTTCCACCGGGCGTGCCCGATCCACACCGCGTGCACCTCGGGGAAGTCCCGCAGCCGGTCGCGCAGCGCGTCCCGCAGGGCCACCGCGCGCGGATGGGTGGACCGGCCGAGGGTGAGCGTACGGTCCTCCGGGAGCCGCTGGCCGCGCTGCTGGAGGACCTGGTGCAGCAGGGACATGGGGATCCCGGCATAGCCCCCGGGAGAGAACACCGACAGGGTCGCCACCTTGGTCTGCCGCTCGATGTCCAGCAGCCGCGCCACATCGCAGTGCACCGCCCCCGCGGACTGCGGAAGCCGCTCCCGGCAGCACTGTTCGCTGGTGTAACCGGGCAGGCTCGGGCCGCTCCCCTCCATACCGACGAACATCACCGAGCCGTTCGCGTCCACGGGCACGAGCACCCCGAAGTCGACGATGGCGTTGAGCAGTTGTTCCCCTTCGGTCCGGGCGGCCTGGCGGTCGAGTATGCCGGCGAGTACCGGGTTCCCTGTTGTCGTCACACACCCGAGCATAGAAGGCGGTCCATCCGGGTGACGACCGCCGGCTTCCCTGGCGCCGGCGCCGGGCCGCGTCCCGTCGGGGCGGTGTGCGGATGCCACCATGAGCGGGCGGGGACGACGAGCGAGGGAGCCGCGCGTGAAGAGCGCAGATCTGCTGGCAGACGCCTTCGGCCGGGTGCGGGAGGCCGTGCACGAGGCGGCCGGTGGGCTCACCACCGACGAACTGGCCGTGCGTCTGGACGACGGCGCGAATTCCGTCGCCTGGCTGGTGTGGCATCTGACCCGCGTCCAGGACGACCACATCTCCGAGGTCGCCGGCACCGAACAGGCCTGGACCACCGGCGGCTGGTACGAGCGGTTCGGGCTGCCGTTCCCCCCTGAAGCCACCGGCTACGGCCACCGGGGCCGGGACGTGGCCGAGGTCCTGGCACCGGCCGATCTGCTCATCGGCTACCACGACGCCGTGCACGAGCGGACGGACGACTACGTACGCGGGCTGCGCAACGCCGATCTCGACCAGGTCGTGGACGAGGCGTGGACCCCACCGGTGACCCTCGGGGTGCGGCTGATCAGCGTCATCGAGGACGACCTGCAGCACGCGGGGCAGGCGGCGTTCGTCCGGGGCGCGATCCGCAGGCGCTGAGCGCGCCGGGGCCACCGTCATACGGCGGCCGCCCCGGGGGCGCGCTGCCGGATCGGGGTGCCCGCCCCGACCGCCACGATGAGCAGAAACAGGGCGGCGGAGCCGAGCAGCGGCGCGCGCGCACCGAACCGCGCCACCAGCGCGGTGAGCGCGGCGGCGCCGAGCGGGGCGAGCGAGTTGTGCAGGGTCCAGAAGGCGGAGGTGACCCGGCCGAGCAGATGGTCCGGGGTCATCGCCTGGCGCAGGGACATCGAGGAGATTCCCGCGAGCGCCATGCCGAACTGATAGCACAGCACCGCCACCGCCGTAGCCCAAACGGTGGTGGACCGGGAGAGCGCCCCCAGGGCCAGCCCGCACAGCGTGTACGAGCCCAGCCAGCACACGCCGAAGCCCCAGGTGCGGCGCAGCACCGGGATGAGCACGGCGGCCAGCACGGTCCCGGCGCCCGCCACGCCCATCACGACGCCGACCGTCCGGTCGCCCGCGCCCAGCCCCTCCCGTATCTGGTAGATGAAGACGTCGGTCATGCCCAGGCCGAGCAGCGAGACGCCGGTGAGCAGCACGGTGAGCCAGCGCAGCACCGGCGACCGCCACAGGAAGACGAATCCGGCCAGGAACTCCCGCTTCGCTCGGCGCCATCCGGTGGCCGCGGCGGACGGGGCGGCCTGCCGTGCGGCCGCCGCCCGGAAGCGGATCAGCGAGAGCGCGAGGGCGGAGGCGGCGAAGCCCGCCGCGTCGACCGCGATGGCCGCGGTCGGCCCGAGCAGCCCGGACAGCCCGCCCGCCAGCATCGGCCCCACGATGAAGGCGATCGCGTTCGTCGTCTGCAGCCGCCCGTTGGCCTCGATGATCCGCTCGGGGTCCACCAGATTGGGTACGGCGGCGACGTACGTGACCTTGAAGACCATGTCGAAGACCGCGGCGGCCGCCATCACCACGTAGAGCAGCCAGACCTGCGGCCCGGCCACGGCCCAGCTGACGGGGATGAGGGCGAAGAGCGCCACCCGGACCACATCGCACACGATCATCAGCTGCCGCCGGGGCAGCCGGTCGACGAGGACGCCCGCGAACAGGCCGGTGACGATCGACGCGGCGCCCGCGACGGCCGTCAGCAGCCCCATCCGGGCGATGGACCCGGTGGCGTCCAGCACCAGCAGCGGCAGGGCCACCAGGGCGAAGGCGTTGCCCAGCTCGGACAGGGTCTGTCCGCACCAGAAGACGGTGAAGTCGCGGTTGGCCCATAACGGGGCCGGTTTCGCGGCGGCCTCCTCAGTCGCTCCCGCCATCACGCGCCCCGGCGTCGCCGCTTGGCGGTGCCGGGCGTCAGGGGGGTACCGCTCTCCCGCACCGTGACGCCGAGGGCCTGGGCGAACTGCGGTGCCAGTTCGAGCAGTTGACCGCCGGTGATGGTGGCTCCGCGCAGCGCGTCGACGCCTTCGGTGATGCCCAGCCGGGCGGCGTCACGCAGATCGACCCGGGTCATGCGCGCGTCGCCGCAGCGCACACCGTCCAGCGTCGATCCGGGGAAGGAGACGTCCGTCAGCTTCGCTCCGCCGAGGTCGGTCTCCCGCAGGAGGCAGTCCGCGAAGGTGACCTCCCGCAGCTCGGTGCCGCGCAGATTGACCGACGCGAACTTGCAGCGGTGGAAGGTCACGCGGTGCATCACCGTGCCGAACATCTCCAGTCCGGCGAGTACGCAGCCGATCAGCTCACCGTCCAGCCAGTCGCCGTCCGCCAGGTCGGAGCCGACCCAGCGCACTCCGTCCAGCCAGACGTCGTTGAAGCGGGCCCCGGAAAAGCGGCCGCCGGTGAAGCTCACCGCGGAGAACGCGGATTCGAGGAAGCGGGCCTGACCGGCCTCGGCCCCCTCGAATTCCCCGCCGTCGAAGTGGACGGTGTCGTAGTCCCCCTCCACGGTCAAGGTGCCGTCGAACGGGCGCAGATGGCTCGCGTACGGCAGGTCGTCGAGCTGACGCGGGGCTGACATGGCGAATCCTCACTTCCGAAGGCACCACCGGCCCGGGCGCGCGGTGGGCGAGATCGATGGTGCCATCAACTTCTGCGTTCCCGACCGTTGACATGTGGTGTGGGCCACTCCTACGTTCAGGCAAGCCGGTTCGGGCCTCCGGCATCCCTTCGATATTTCGAACGCACGGATCTCCCGAGAGGTACGCGCCAGTGGTGTCGAACCGGTTCGACCAGCAGCCCCCGCCCGTCAACATCGGTGAGATCGCCCGTCTCGCCGGGGTGTCGCGCAGCACGGTCAGTTACGCGCTCAGCGGCAAGCGGCCGATCTCCGACCGCACCCGGCAGCGCATCCAGCAGGTCATCGAGGACCGGGGCTTCCAGCCGAACGCCAGCGCCCGCGCGCTGGCCCACGGCCGCACCCGCACCCTCGGGCTGGTCTTTCCGACCGTCAGCCGCCGCTACACCGATATGCAACTGGACTTCATCAACAGCGTCGTCGACGCCGCCGCCGCGCACGACCACGACATCCTGCTCTCGCGCAGCGACGGCGACGGCGACGATTCCTTCCGCCGGCTGGTCGGGGAACGGCGGGTCGACGGCGCGCTGCTGATGGAGATCCGGTCGCCGGACTCGCGGGTGGAGCGGCTGGTCCGCTCGGGCTTCCCGTTCGTGTCCATGGGGCACACCGAGCACACGGACCAGCTGTCCTGGGTCGATCTGGACTTCGCGGAGCTGACCGCCGCCTGCGTGCGCCATCTGGGGCGGCTCGGCCATCGCCACATCGCGCTGGTGGGGCGGCCCCGGGAGCTGTACGACGCCGGATACGTGCCCGCACACCGGGGGCAGGACGGATTCCTGCGGGTCGCCCGTGAACTCGGGCTCACCGGCGAGGTCCACCACTGCGGTGACGACGCCGCCTCCGGCCAGGCCGTGGTGGCACGGCTCCTGGACCGGGACCCGCGCACCACCGCGATCGTGACGCTCAACGAGGCGGCGCTGGTGGGCCTGTACCGGGGGCTCGGCCTCGCGGGCCGTTCCGTACCCGGGGACTTCTCGGTGACCGGAGTGGCGGCGGCCCGCTGGGCGGAGGCCGTCACCCCGATGATGACCGGCGCCGACGTGCCCTCCGACCTGATGGGCCGGCTCGCCGTCGATCTGCTGCTGGAGCGGCTGGACGCCCCGGCCGCGGCGCCCCGGCAGCATCTGCTCGCCCCTCCGCTCACCCCGCGTGCCAGCACGGGACCGGCACCGCACCGCAACTGACCGACTCACCCCTCGGAGACGCACATGGCCAACCGAGCCAACAGGCCCCCGGCTACCGCGCAGAGAAGTCCTCTCGGCCGCCGCTCCTTCCTGCGGATATCGGGCTCCGGGCTGCTCGCCGCGGGGCTGGCCGGCTCCCTCACCGCCTGTGGCGGCGGGGGCGGCGGATCTTCGGCGAAGAACCTCGTCTGGTGGGACTACCTCGTCGAGGACGCCCGCCAGCCGGGCATCAAGGCCCTGATCGCCGACATCGAGAAGAGCGTTCCCGGGCTGAAGATCACCCGCCGGACCTTTCCGTACGCCGAACTGGAGCCCGCGATCCTCAAGGGGGCCGCCTCCGGCGATCTGCCGGACCTGGCGATCATCGACAACACCTCGATGAACTCCCTCGCCCCGCAAGGGCTGCTCACCAACCTCACCGACCGGGTGAAGGAGTGGGGGCAGGCCGACGCGTACTACAAGGGCCCGTGGAGCAGCGGGGTCGTCGACGGCAAGACCTACTCGATCCCCAACAACGCCAACTGCCTGGCCCTCTACTACAACACCGAGCTGCTGGAGAAGGCGGGCGTCACACCGCCGAAGACCTGGGACGAGCTGTCGGCGGCGGCGCGCAAGCTGACCCGGGGCAGCACCTTCGGGCTGGCGATGAGCGCGATCAAGACCGAGGAGGGGGTCTTCCAGTTCCTGCCCTTCCTGTGGTCGGCGGGCGGCGATCTGGACACCTTCGCCACCGGCGGCGCCACCGCGCTCGGCTATCTGGGGGATCTGGTGAAGGCGGGCGCGCTGTCCCGGCAGTGCGTGGGCTGGACCCAGCAGGACGTCAACACCCAGTTCACCTCCGGCCGCGCGGCCATGCAGATCAACGGTCCGTGGCAACTGCCCGGCCTCAAGCAGCAGTCCGAGGTGAAGTGGGGCGTGGTACCCATTCCGGTGGACAAGGAGCCCGCGAGCTGCCTGGGCGGGGAGAACTGGGTGATCCTCAAGACCAGCGGCAAGGCCGACCAGGCGTGGCGGGCCATCGAGTACAGCCAGCGGAAGAAGCCCCTGGCGGCCTATCTGGGGTCGGTGGGGCTGCTGCCCGCCCGCAGCGACATGGCGGACAGCGGCGACTGGGCCACCGACCCCACCCTGAAGGTGTTCGTGCGGGAGTTCGGCAACGCCCGGCCGCGTGCGTACGGGGAGCACTACCGGCAGATGTCCCAGGCCATGGCCGAGGCGCTGCAGGCCACCCTGACCGGCAGCTCCTCCCCCGGGGCCGCCGCGAAGAAGGCGGCGGACGCCATCACGCCGAAGCTGTCGAAGTAGCGGGGCCGCGATGACCACGCGCAGCACACACGGCACGCGAGTGAAGGTCCGGGAGCCGGTGGTGTTCACCGGCCCGGCGGCGGGCGGTGGCCGTCGGCGCGGCGGCTCCCTCGCCACGCGCCGCACCCGGGCCGGATACGGCATGTCGGCGCCCGCGCTGCTCTTCCTCGGCGCGACCATGCTGTTCCCGCTTCTCTACAACCTCTGGACCTCGGTCCACCAGGTCGAGATCGGTGATCTGGTCACCGGCGACTGGGCGTACAACGGCACCGGCAACTACGACGCGGTGGTCTCCGAGGCCGCCTTCTGGCACGCAGCCCGGATCTCCCTGCTGTTCACGGCCGGTTCGCTGGTCTTCCAGTTCACCATCGGCTTCGCGCTGGCGCTGCTGTTCGTACGGCGGTTCCCGCTGGCCGGGCTGTTCCGGGGGCTGATGCTGGTGGCGTGGCTGCTGCCGCCCATCGTCAGCGGCACCCTGTTCCGCTGGATGCTGGACGCCGACTCGGGCGCGTACAACGAACTGCTGCGCACCGTCGGGCTGGACGCGCTGGCGCACAACTGGCTGACCGACCCGGCCACCGCGCTGCCCGGTGTCATCGCCGCCAACGTGTGGGTGGGCGTGCCCTTCAACATGCTGCTGCTCCTGGTCGGGCTCCAGTCCATCGACCCCGCCCTCTACGAGGCGGCGGCCATCGACGGCGCGGGGCCCTGGCAGCGGCTGCGCCACCTCACGCTGCCGCTGATGCGGCCGGTGGCGGCGGCGGTGCTGCTGCTCGGCCTGGTGTACACCTTCAAGGTCTTCGACCTGGTCTTCGTGCTGACCGGCGGCGGCCCCGTCGACTCCACGACCGTCCTCCCCCTCTACGTCTACCAGTCGGCGTTTCTGCTCTTCCAGCTCGGCCGGGGCGCGGCGGCGGGCACCCTGTTGCTGCTGGTGCCGCTGCTGGTGGCCGTGGCGTACGTACGCCGGCTGCGCAAGGAAGGAGCCGCCGCATGACCCGCCCCCGCCACCCTTGGCTGCTCACCCTGGTCGCGGGCGTCATCACCGCCTTCTTCCTGCTGCCGCTGTACTGGATGATCGCCACCTCCCTGAAGCGGCCCGACGAGGTGCTCAGCTCGCCACCGCAGTGGTTTCCCTCCCCGCCCAGCGGCCAGAGCTACGCCCGGGCGCTGGACAAGCCGATGCTCGGGCAGGCGCTGCTCAACAGCGTGGCCATCTCGCTGGGCGTGGTGGCACTGACCCTGGTGCTCGCGGTGCCGCTCACCTACGCCGTGGCGCGCATCCGGATGCGCGGTTCGGCGGCCATGGTGCTGTCGCTGCTGGTGGCGCAGCTGCTGCCGAGCATCGTGCTGGCCGCCCCGCTGTTCATCGTGCTCCGGGACGCCGGGCTGAACAACACGCTGCTGGGTCTGGTGATCGCGGACACCACCCTCACCCTGCCCTTCGCGGTGATCGTGCTGCGGCCGCTGGTGCGCGCCATGCCCGCCGAGATCGAGGAGGCGGCGCTGGTGGACGGCTGCGGACTGCCGGGGGTGCTGTGGCGGATCGTGCTGCCGGTGATGCGGCCGGGGCTGATCGCGATGGGCGCCTTCTCCTTCCTGCTCGGCTGGGGCGAGTTCGTGTTCGGCATCACCGTGAACAGCGATCCCGAGGTGCAGCCGGTCACGGTGCTGCTGAACACCTTCGTCGGCCAGACCGGCACCGCCTGGGGCCCCCTGATGGCGGCCGCCACGATCGTCAGCGTGCCGGTGGTGTGTGTCTTCGCGATGCTCCAGCGGTTCATCGTGGGCGGGCTCACCGCCGGAAGCGTCAAGTCCTGACCTCCACACCGGCGTCACCGCCGGTGGAGGGTCCGCTCCTCGTGGTGGGTGGCGCGGTCGGCGGTGTGCGGGAGTCGTGGTCCTTCTTCGGTCCCGACAGGGCTCAAGGCCGCACCTGGATCAGCGCATGGGTGCCACTGGTGCGCCAGTGGCGCTCCCGCGCGTCCAGCGCGGCCTCGGTGTCCGCGTCGAGGCCGGTGATGACGTCCGACTTCAGGGTGCGCAGGGCGGCCACCGGCCCGGGGAAGTACGCGGTGCGGTCGGCGAAGGGCGTGGTCGGGGGCCACATCCGGTCGCCGACCAGGCGGCGGTAGTTCAGATCGCCCTTCAGCACGGTCACGGTGGCGTCCGCGAACTCCCGCCGCAGATCGTCCGGCATCTCGGCGTACGGCAGCGGCGCGCAGAAGAAGTCGTGCGCCCGGACGGTGAGCCGCCCGTCGGCCATGGCCGTCCACAGCCGCGTCCCGGCCTCGCCCGCGGCGCCCTCGGCGCGCGCCAGACGGCGCAGACAGTCGACGACGTCGGAGGTGGTGGCGTCGGAGACGTAGTACGGATACGGCTTCACCTGCAGGACGACCCGCTCGGCGCGCCGGTGGCGGAGCAGATGGTCGATGAGGACGAGGTCGGGGAGCAGCTCGCGGCCCGCGTTGTCGGCGACCAGGCACAGCGTGGCCGGGGCGCCGGCGGGCAGCAGCCGCCACAGCGCGTCCGCGTCGTCGGCCACCAGCGGTGCCCCCGCGGACGACGCGGCGCCGCCGGAGGTGATGCGGAAGCCGAGGTCCGCGCGGTTGCCCCAGAGCGAGCCGTGCAGCAGCGCGTCCCCGGCCTCGTCGGCGGGCCGGTCCAGGAGGTGGTCGAGAGCGGTCAGCTCGCGGGCGGCCTCGGGGGTGTCCAGCTCGGCCTGTTTGAAGGGCCGGAACGGGTCGATGCCCTGCCAGGGGCCGGGGGCGAAGTAGCCGACGGCCCCGAGGAGGCGGCGGTAGAAGTAGCTCTCGATCCAGAGGAAGGGCACCTCGAACCACGAGCGGCCGACGTACTCGCGCCCCCAGGTCCGCCATCGGTCGTGGTCGTGGGCGCCCGGGTCGAGCGGGGTGATGACGCCTTCGGCGTGGTCGTGGCGCAGGGCGTCGAGCGCCCGGTGCTGTTCGGGGCCGTACGGGAAGGCGTCCCGTACCTTCTCGATGAGCGCCGGATGCCGCTCGGCGAGCACACTCCGGGCGAACGATCCGGGCTCGTCGCCGAGGATCACGGGCGCGTCGGCGGGTTCGGACATGGCAGCCAGGGTTTCACACCGCGCCGGGGAACGGTGACCAGTGCGCGGGGCGCGTGAGGCCGGACGGCAGCCGGGTGGCGGCGTCGCCCCGGGCGGCGTTCAGCTGGGCCTGGGTGAGGAAGATGGCGCCGGTCAGATCGGCACCGCTCAGGTCGGCGTCGCGGAGGTCGGCCCCGATGAGGTCGGCGGCGCTCAGGTCGGCGCCGGTGAGGTCGGCCGCGAGGAGGAGAGCCCCGCGGAGGCCGGCTCCGCGCAGATCGGCGCCCCGGAGACGGGCCCCGATGAGATCGGCGCCCCGGTGGTTCTTCCGCTTGCCCCGGCCCGTGGGCCGGGCCCCGGCCCGGGCCAGTTCGCTCGTGCGCAGCAGCAGGGCGTTGACCTCGTCCCGGTGGGCGGCCACGTCCAGCGCGAGGAGTTCTTCCGCGCTGCCCTCGGTCAGCCGCTCGGTGGTGCGAAGCGCCCGGCGCAGCTCCTCGTGGAGGGGGCGGGCCGAGGGGAGGGTGAGGGCCTCGTTGAGGTACCAGAGGAGTTCGTGGAGCTGCCGCATCACGGGGGAAGACTGCGAACATGCGGGACGCGGTGTCGGGGCGCGTCCGCCAGTCGCGGCCCTCGAAGGTGCTCCGGGAGACCTTCTGACCGGCGCCGAAGCAGTCGAAGACGGTGCAGCCCGCGAAGCCCTTCTCGCGCAGCCGGGAGTGGATGCCGCAGCGGAAGTCGGTCTCCAGGTTGCGGCAGGGCCGCCCGGCCGCCTTGTCGACGGCGAAGTCGGCCGAGGCCGCGAAGGGCAGGGCGACGCAGCACAGCCCGAAACAGCTGCCGCAGTCGGCCCGCAGATCGGGGCGGACCGCGTCGGATATGGGGGCGTCGGGTCCGGATGACACAGCGTGTTCTCCCAGGGGGCGGGCACCGCCCTGGTCCCGGCGGTGCTCTTGCGAACTCCCATGATCCCAGGGGCGGCGGTCCCGTCAGCCCGGGACGATCAGGTCGATGCCGTACCCGGCGACCGCCAGGCAGGCGGCGAAGCACACCACCGCGACAGCCGCGGCCGGCTTGTCCCGGCCCCGGCGGCCCTGGCCGGCGGACGCGCCGGGGCGGGGCCCGCCCGCAGCGCGGGCCCAGGCGGCGATGCCCAGCGAGAACATCACGACCACCACGATGGTGATCCCCAGGCTGACGCCGAAGACCCCTCCGAGGATGCCCCACTCGATGCCCATCGCATCCAGCTCCTTCGCCCGCGCCGGTGGCCCGGGGTCACGCCGCCGGGCGCACGGCGTGCTCGGGGCGCTCGGCGGCGGGCAGCTCGTTGACGTTGCCGGAGGTGACCGGTCGGCGGCGGGAAAGCGCGTAGAAGCCCGCGGCCGCCACCACCGCGACGCTCGCCACCAGGGCCACGCCCGCGTCGCCCCGGTCGGCCACCCACGCCGCGACGCCTCCCACGGCCGCCGCCGCGGGCAGGGTGAGCAGCCAGGACACCGCGATCCGCCCGGCGATCCCCCAGCGCACCTGGGCCAGCTTGCGGCCGAGACCGGCGCCCAGGATGCTGCCGGTGCAGACCTGGGTGGTGGACAGCGCGAAGCCCATGTGGGACGAGGCCAGGATGACCGCGGTGGCGCTGGTCTCGGCCGCGAACCCCTGTGGGGTCTGGATGTCGGTCAGCCCGCGGCCCATGGTCCGGATGATCCGCCACCCCCCGGCGTACGTCCCCAGGGAGATCGCCAGCCCGGCGCTCAGCACCACCCACCACGGCGGTCCGGTGCCATGGCCGAGCACCCCGGCGGAGATGAGGGAGAGGGTGATGACGCCCATCGTCTTCTGCGCGTCATTCGTGCCGTGGGCCAGGGCCACCAGGGAGGCGGAGCCGACCTGGCCCGCGCGGAAGCCCTTGCGGACCGCCCCGCTCGCCACGCGGCGGGTGATCACGTAGGCCAGATACGTGGCGAACGTGGCCACCACGCAGGCCACCAGCGGGGAGGCGACCGCCGGGATCACGACCTTCTCCAGGATCTCGGCGAACCGCACCGCCGATCCCCCGGCGCCCACCCACACCGCGCCGATCAGCCCGCCGAAGAGGGCGTGCGACGAGCTGGAGGGCAGCCCGACGAGCCAGGTGATCAGATTCCACAGGATCGCCCCGACCAGCCCCGCGAAGATCATCGCCAGGGAGACCCGGGCATCGTCCACGATGCCGTTGGAGATCGTCTTGGCTACTTCGGTGGACAGAAACGCACCAGCCAGGTTCAGCACTCCGGCGACGGTGACGGCGATCCGCGGGGACAGCGCCCCGGTGGCGATGGAGGTGGCCATGGAGTTGGCCGTGTCGTGGAAGCCATTGGTGAAGTCGAAGGCCAACGCCGTGATGATCACTACGATGAGCAGGAAGGAGACGGACCCCATCCGGACCTCCCGCGCCGGGGTTCCGCGCGACGCCGCACCGAACCGTCCGCGAATTCGCTGCCTTCCCCACGTTATGCGCGAGTTCACCCGTCCGCCATCGCACACCCCGGCCGTGCCGAGCGGCGCTGCGCTGCCCGAGGGCCGTGCCGCTCAGCTGCGGATCAGGGGCGGTCGGGTCGGGGATGGGCGGCTCAGGGACGGGCGGGTGTTCAGCGACTCCACCTCGCTTCCGGTGGCGCGCCGATAGGTGTCGGTGATCCGGGCCAGCTCCCGCGGGCCGCGTCCGCCGTCCCGGAGCATGGCCCGGTTCGCCCGTACGACGGCCGCCGTCGCGTCGCGGCGGGCGGCCTCGTAGCGGGCCGGCCCGGCCCGTATCCCGTCCGGTGCGGACAGCTCGTACGCCAGGACCCGGGCGTCGACGATGGCCTGGGAGGCGCCGTTGGCACCCACCGGGTACATCGGATGCGCGGCGTCGCCGAGCAGGGTGACGGGGCCGCTCCCCCAGGACGGCAGCGGGTCCCGGTCGGCCATCGGGTACTCCAGGATCTCCCCGCTGCCGGCCAGCAGGGCGGGTACGTCGAGCCAGCCGAGCGCCCAGTGCGCGTAGTGCGGCAGCACGTCGGCCGCACGCCCGGGGCGGTTCCAGCCCACGTCCCCGGCGAGCGGGCCCGGTTCGGCCACCCTCACCTGGCACACCCAGTTGATCCGGTCGCGGCCGATCGGGTACGCGACCAGCTCGGCGTCCCCGTCGCGCACGATGGCCATCGAGCGGCCGGTGAGGAACGGCGCGGCCTTGGTCGTGCCGCGCCACATCCGGATGCCCGACCACAGCAGCGGCCCCTCGTCCGGATGGAGTTCGGCGCGCACCGCCGAGTGCAGGCCATCGGCGCCGATGAGCACGTCGGCGTGGTGTTCCGCGACCGTGCCGGTGGCCCGGTCGAGCACCCGCGCGCGGACGCCGTCCGCCTCCCCTGGACCGTGCGCGAAGCCGGTGACGCGGGCTCCGGTGCGGACCGCGCCGGGGCCCAGCCGCTCCCGGACCGCCGCGAGGAGCAGCAGTTGCAGCTCACCGCGGTGGATCGAGTACTGCGGCCAGCGGTAGCCCTGGGCCACACCGCGCGGCTCGCTGAAGATCCGGCGGCCGTGCCGGTCGGCGTACACGTTCTCCGCGGTGGCCACGCCGAGGCCGGCGAGGGCGTCGCCGAGGCCGAGTTCGGTCAGCTCCCGTACGGCGTGGGGCAGCAGGTTGATGCCGACGCCGAGCGGGCGGATCTCCCGGGCGCTCTCGACGACGGTGGCCCCGATCCCCGCGGCGTGCAGGCTGAGCGCGGCGGTCAGCCCGCCGATGCCCGCACCGGCGATGAGGACGCTCATCACGCGGGGCGGGCAGCGGGGCGGACCTCGGGGCGGTCGATGACGCGCAGCCAGGTGCCGTCGGGCTCGCGGCGGACGACCTGCACCCGGCCGCCGGTGTTGTCGGAGGAGGGGGTCGAGGTCAGGGCGAGGTCGCCGTAGCGAACGGTGGGCAGCGGCTCCTCCGGCCGGAAGGGCTCGGTCGCGTGGTCGAGCAGGGCCTGGCACACCGCGCGGATGGCCTCCCGGCCGACGGTCACGGATCCCGGCGGGTACGCGAGCACCGCGTCGGGCGCGTACAGCTCGGCCATGCCCTCGGCGTCGCCCGCGTTGGCGCGCTCGACGAACAGCCGGGTCAGGTCCTCGGGGGTGGTGGCGCGTTCGCGGGCCGTCCCGGTCATCTCGGGTCCTCCTGTGTCCGGTCTTCCGTGCTCTGCCTTCCTGTCTCCACTCTCCGGCCGTCCCGGCCAGAAGTCCAAGAGATGACAGGTCTGGCCGCTAGAATGAATGCTTATGGAATTGCGTCAGCTCGCCTACTTCGTCGCGGTGGCCGAGGAGCGGAACTTCACCCGGGCCGCGGAGCGGGAGCATGTGGCCCAGCCCGGGGTGAGCGCCCAGGTCCGGCGGCTGGAGCGGGAGCTGGGCCAGGAGCTGCTGGACCGCTCCGGCCGCTCGGTGCGGCTGACCGAGGCGGGCGAGGCCGTCCTGCCGTACGCGCGGGCCGCGCTCGCCGCGGTGGAGGGGGCGCGGCAGGCCGTGGACGAGCTGACCGGGCTGCTCCGGGGGCAGGTGGCGGTGGGGACGGTGACCTCGCACACCGCCGATCTGCCGGACCTGCTGGCGGAGTTCCACGACGCCCATCCGGCGGTGGAGATCACCTTGTCCGAGGCCAACTCGGACCAGCTCCTCGAGGGCTTGCGCACGGGGCGGCTCGACGCCGCGATCGTCAGCGTCGGCAGGGAGACCCCGCCCGGGATCGAGATGCAGGTGCTCACCGACCAGCCGATCGTCGCGGCGGTCGGCCACGACCATGAGCTGGCCGTCCACTCCGCCATCTCGCTGGACACCCTGCGCGGGCGGCCCCTGATCAGCCTGCCGTCCGGTACGGGGCTGCGCACCCGGCTCGACGAGGCGTGCGCGGCCGCCGGATTCGCGCCGCGCATCGCCTTCGAGGCGAGCGATCCGGAGGTGCTCGCCCAGCTCGCCGAGCGCGGACTGGGCGCGGCGATCCTGCCCGGTTCGTTCGCCGAGGCGCGGGCGGACCGGCTGCGGACCGTCCGGATCACCCGGCCGGCGATGCGCGGGCGGCTGGTGTTCGCCTGGCGGGCGGGCGGCCCGAGCGGGCCCGCCGGGCGCGCCCTGATCGCGCGGGCCCGCCCCGCCCTGATGGAGCACGCCCGCCGCGTGGTGGGCGACCCGGCCGCGCCGACGGCGGCGTCGGCGCCCGGCGGAACCGCGATCCGCCGGGCCGTCTCCGAGCGTGAGACGGGCCATTGACAGCGGTCAGTGGCGGATCCCAGAATTGACGCCATGATCAGGAACCGGTTCGACACGACGGGACACCTTCGCGCCCCGGATCGGACCGGCTGTGAACGCTCGGGCCTCTAGCCGGCCTTCCCCGGCCCTCGCGACGGCCGTCCCGTGCCGCCAGGCCCGCGCCCGGTCCGCCTCCTGACCCTCCGGAGCACTCCCGGACCCGACCGGCTCCGACCGGGCACCACGGACGAAACCGAGCGCACGTCCGCGACATCCGCACCGCATCCCGACGGGTCTCCCCGTGCGCGGCGCGAGGGCATCTCTGCCATCCGTCCCAGCGGCCTCGCCCTGCCACCGCGTCACGTATGAGGAGAACACCATGACCGTCATCGACACCCCGCCGAACCCACCGGTACTGCGCGACGCGCGCATTCCCCCGGGCGGTCTGTACGAGGGGCCGCGTACGCTGCGCCGGCTGCCCGAGGGTTGGCTGGAGCGCCCGTACGAGCGCTTCGAGCTGGTGCCCCAGGGACGCACCCTCGGGGCCGAGATCCGCGGGGCCGACCTCTCCCGGCCGCTGGACGCGGGGCTGCGCGAGGAGCTGAACCGCGCCCTGCTGGAGTGGAAGGTGCTCTTCTTCCGCGGCGCCCACCTCACCTCCGCCCAGCAGCGCGACCTCGCCCGCCACTGGGGGGAGCTGGAGACCAATCCCCTGCTCGCCAGCGGATCGAGCGAGGACGTGGTCCGCTTCGACAAGGGCGAGGGCGCCACCCCCACCTTCGAGAACGTGTGGCACGCCGATGTCACGTTCCGGGAGCGGCCCGCGCTCGGCGCCGTGCTCCAGCTGCGCGAGGTCCCGCCCGTCGGCGGGGACACCATGTGGGCGGACATGGCCGCCGCGTACGACAACCTGCCCCGGGAGGTGCGGGACCGTATCGACGGCGCCACGGCCGTGCACGACTTCATCCCCGGCTTCTCCCGCTTCTACGGCCCGGAGCGGCTGGCTCCGTTCCAGGACGTGTTCCCGCCCGTCGAGCACCCGGTGGTGCGCACCCACCCGGAGACCGGGCGGCGGATGCTCTTCGTGAACACCTCCTTCACCACCCGGATCACCGGCATGGACCGGGAGGAGAGCGACCGACTGCTGGCATATCTGTGCCGTCAGGCGCAGGTCCCGGAGTACCAGGTGCGCTTCCGGTGGCAGCCCGGCGACGTGGCGTTCTGGGACAACCGCGCCACCCAGCACTACGCGGTGAACGACTACGCGCCGCACCCGCGGGTGGCCGAGCGCGTGGCCATCGAGGGGGACCGCCCGTTCTGACGCGGTCCGTTACGGGCCGGAACGGTCGGCGGGGTTCAACGGCCCGTGTGCCCCGTTGACCGGGAATGATGCCCCGCTGCTCGGGACTGATCAGGATGCGGGATATCGGGGCGGCCATGGCCAAAGCTGAGGTATACCGTTACCGGGGCAACGAGTTGACGGTCTTCACGGGCCGATGAGACAGAGGCCGGGCTGTGGCAGGGGGCCTCGGAGGTTACGGGTGCGATACCGGGTCCTTGGGTCGCTCGAGCTGTGGGACGGGGACGGTTGGACGTCCCTCGGACCGGCGAAGTGGCGGATGCTGCTCGCGGTGCTGCTGTGCCACGCCAACCGGACCGTTCCGGCCGAACGGCTCCTGGACGAGCTGTGGGGCGAGGGCCAGGCTCCGCAGAGCGCGGCCAAGTTGCTGCAGACGTATGTCTCCCGGCTGCGGCAGAGCCTCGGCGACGCGTCCGGCGGAGCCCTGATCACCGACAAGCAGGGCTACAAGGCGCACGGCTACCGGCTGGCGGTGGAGGCGGCCGACTTCGACGCGCACCGGTTCGAGCAGCTGGTCGAGGAGGGGCGGCGCGGTCTCGACCGGGAGGCCGAGTTTCCCAGTCCAGCCCGCGCCGCCGAGCGGCTGCGCGAGGCGCTGGTGCTGTGGCGGGGCACGCCGTTCGCGGACGTGCCCCCGACCCCGTCCGTGGAGGCGGAGACCACCCGGCTCGGCGAACTCCGGCTGCAGGCCGTGGACGCCCGTATCGACGCCGATCTGCGCTGCGGCCGGCACGCCGATGTCCTGGGCGAGCTGGAGGCGCTGACCGCCGAGCATCCGTACCGCGAGGGGCTGCGCGGCCGGTTGATGCTGGCCCTCTACCGCTCCGGCCGGCAGGCCGACGCCCTGGCCGCCTACCGCGATCTGCACCGGCTGCTGGCCGAGGACCTCGGGGTCGAGCCGATCCCGCCGCTGCAGCGGCTCCAGCAGCGGATCCTCACCGCCGACGCCTCCCTGCTGGCGCCGCCGGCCGCCCGCAAGAAGGAGCCGCCCGCCGCTCCGGCCCCGCGCGCGGCCGCCCGGGGCCCTCGCCAACTGCCACCCGCCAGCCAGGCGTTCACCGGCCGCCACGGCGAGGTGGCGGTGATCCGGGCACTCCTGGACCAACGCGACCAAAGCGATCTGGGTGCGGAGGGTGAGGGGGACGGTGACAGCGGCGGGGCCGGGCGCCCCGTGGTGATCGCGGCCATCGACGGCACCGGCGGCGTGGGCAAGTCCACGCTGGCCATCCACGCAGCGCATCAGCTCGCCGACCGGTTCCCGGACGGCCAGCTCTACGTCGACCTGCACGGCACCACCGCCGGGCTCTCGGCCCTCGAACCGGCCGAGGTGCTCGGGCGGTTCCTGCGCGCCCTGGGCGTGGACGGGTCGAGCGTGCCGGGCGACACCGACGAAGCGTCGGCCCAGTTCCGCTCGCTGGTGGCGGGCCGGCGGATGCTGGTCATCCTGGACAACGCCGCCTGCGTGGACCAGGTCCGTCCGCTGCTGCCCGCCGGGCCCGACTGCGCCGCGCTGGTCACCAGCCGCGAGATGCTGACCACCCTGGAGGGCGCCACCCATCTGCATCTGGACGTCCTCCCCCACGACCAGGCCGTGGCGCTGCTGGAGCGGATCGTCGGGGTGGAGCGGGTGCGGGCCGAGCGCGAGGAGGCCGAGGCCATCACCCGGCTGTGCGGCCGTCTGCCGCTGGCGCTCCGGATCGCGGGCGCCCGGCTGGCCGCCCGCCCGGCCTGGCCGCTGCGCACCCTGGTGTCCAAGCTGGCCGACGCCCGCGGCCGGCTGGACGAGCTGCGCTTCGGTGACCTGGGCGTACGTACCAGCTTCGAGGTGAGCTACGACGCGTTCCGGCTCGGCCGGCGCTCCGACGACGCGGACGCGGTACGGGCCTTCCGGCTGCTCAGCACGGTGCCCGGGCAGGACGTGAGCCTGCCGGTGGCGGCCGCGCTGCTGGGCCATCCGGCCGACCGCACGGAGAACGCGCTGGAGCGGCTGGTCGACGCGCAGCTGCTGGAGAGCCCGGACTCCGTCCGGTACCACATGCACGATCTGCTCCGGCTGTTCGCCTCGGAGCGGGCCGAGCAGGAGGAACCGGAGGGCGAGCCCGCGGCGGCGCTGGAGCGGGCGATGTCGGCTTACGTGGCCACCACCCAGCGGGCGGTCACGATGCTCGACCCGCACCGGCCCTGGCCCCGCCACCCGGTCGAGGGCGCCGTGGTCCCGCTGCGGGACCGCAACGAGGCGGAGGCGTGGCTGAAGGCCGAGTCGGGCAACCTGCTGGCCGCCGTCGCCCACGCGGTCACCCAGTCCGACGCGCTCGCCCGGCTCGGGATCCGGCTGGCCCAGGCCCTGCAGTGGTTCCTGTATCCGCGGGCGCACGCCCAGGATCTGCAGACGGTCAACGAACTGGCGATCGGGGCCGCCCGGCGGCTGGGCGACCTGGAGAGCCAGGCGTGGGCCCTGGACCACCTCGCCGGCGCGCACTGGCTGCGGCACAGTTACGAGGAGATGCGGACCACCCTGGAGTCGGCGCTGGGCATCTGGCGCGCCATCGGCCATCAGCGGGGCGAGCAGCGGTCGCTGTGCAACCTGGCGGACGCGCTGACCGAACTGGGCCGGTTCGAGGAGGCCATCGAGGTGCAGCGGCGTCAGCTGGCCCTGGCCAGGGACACCGGGGACCTGGCGGCCGAGGTGATCGGCCTGGGCAACCTGGGACGCGCCCACCGCGGTCTCGACCGCCCCGAGGACGCCCTGACGTACTTCAAGGAGAGCCTGGATCAGGCCCGGCGGACCGGCGACGTCCACCATCAGGGCTTCGCGATGTACGAGATCGGCATCACGTACATGGAGCAGGGGAAGTTCCCCGAGGGCCGGGCGCATCTGGACGAGGCGCTGCCGGTGTGGCAGCGGCCGGGCATGTACGAGAGCTGGCGCGGGCACACCTGGAGCGGGCTCTTCCCCGCCTGTATGACGCTGCAGATCGGCCCCGGCCCGCACTGAGGCGGGGCCGGGGGCCGTACGCCCGGTGGTTTTACGGCTTGCGGGCCACCCCGCCGTAGGCCCACACCCGGCTCGGGTCGTGCTCGGCGCCGATGCCCGGGCGCCAGGAGGCCAGCTGCACCAGGCCCGGTTCGAGCAGGTCGAGCCCGCGGAAGAAGCCCTTGATCCCGTCGTAGTCGCGCGGGGCCGCGGTCACCGGGCTGACGCTGAGCGGCGCCCAGTCCCGGTCCTCGGGCGTCTCGTCGGTGAAGTCGCCGGTGACATGGGACAGGATCAGACAGCTGCCGGGGGCGGCCCACTCCATGAGCCGGGCGACGACGCCGTACGGATCCTCCTTGTCCTCGAGGTAGTCGAGGATGAAGGTGAGCACGATCCCCACCGGCTGCCCGGGGTCGAGCAGCCGGCGCACCTCGTCATGGGCCAGGATCTTCTCGGGCTCGCGCAGATCGCCATCGATCATCGTGGTGCCGGGGACGGCCAGCCGGGCCTGTCCGTGGCTGGCCACGATGGGGTCGTTGTCGACGTAGACCACGCGGGCCCGGGGGTTCACGGCCTGGGCGATCTCGTGCACGTTCGGGGTCGTGGGCAGGCCCGAGCCGATGTCCAGGAACTGGCTGATCCCGGCGCCGGCCAGCTCGGCCATCGCCCGCTGCAGAAACCGCCGGTTGGACAGGGCGGTGTCCCGGATCTCCGGCGCGATCCGCAGAAAGCGCTGGGCCTGCTCGTAGTCGGCGAGGTAATTGTCCTTGCCGCCGACGAGATAGTTGTAGACCCGCGCCGGGTTGGCCTGCCGGCCGGAGTGGCGGCCGTGGTCGGCCGACTGCCACTCCACCGTGGTGAGCCCGATGCCGGGCCCGCTGCTGTTCATCCGAGAATCCCCTGCCCTTGAGCCTTCGTCGCCCTGCCGCTTGCCGTGTCCGTCACCGTCACCGCGGATGCGGTGCCGGGCCGGGACGCCAGGTGACCGTGTCACTGGGCCCGGGTTCCGCCCAGGCGACGGGGGCCCGCGACCAGAGGTGGAACGGCAGGTCGACATCCGCGGACACCCGGCTGAGCTGGCCCCAGGAATACGCGTGGGAGTGGACCACCGCGGCGTGGAGCGCCGCTTCGAGGCAGGCGCGCGCGGTCCGTTCCGCCCGGCAGGTACCGCTCGGGCCGCAGCCCTCCACCCCGCCGGAGACCTGATAGGTGCTCCAGGCGTAGAGGGGTTCGGCCTCGGTGTGCGGTTGCTGCTGCTGGTCGACGTTCACTGGCCCTCTCCAGACGCATCTCTACCGGCGGGCTTGGCGATGCGTCCAGCATCGGGGAGGGCGGATTACCGGCGGTATAGCGGCGGTAAAGCGGTATGCCACCGCGCTATACCGGCCGGGCGTGCGGGACGTACGGGGTGTACCGGGTCTACGGGGGCGCGAGGAAACGGGTCATTCGGCGAGCCAGGTCAGCACTTCGCGGTTGATCCGCTCGGGCTGCTCCAGGTGCAGGAAGTGGCCCGCGCCGTCGACGATTTCGATCCGGGAGCCCGCCGGGAGGTGGTCCTTGGCGCTGTGGACCACGTCGGAGCCGATGCAGCCGTCGTCGGTGCCGTGGAGGAAGAGGATCGGCCGCTCACCGGTGGCGGTGATCGCCTCTTGCTCCGCCGCGTACGCCGCCACGTGGCGGGTCGGGTCGAACAGCGCCTTGTAGTAGCCGAGCGCGGCGGCGAGGTGGGCGGGGTCCTTCAGGCTCTCCTTGACGTGGGCGATGTCCTGCGCGGAGTCGTGGTGGCCGGGCGACCAGTCGCGCCACAGACCGTCGATGAGCGCCATGTCGTGGGCCGCGGCGCCCGCCTCGGCCAGCGGGGTCTGGAACAGGAAGATGTAGAAGGAGCGCTTGAACTGGCCGTAGTCGAAATTGAAGAAGTCGGCCAGCACGCCGCCCAGCGGGGGCACGGACATCGTCACCGCGCGCCGCCAGCGCTCGGGGGCGTGGGCGGTGGCGCCGTAGGCGGCGATGGCGCCCCAGTCGTGGCCGATGAGCACCGCGTCGCCGTCGGCGCCGAATGCCTCGTGCAGGGCGTTGGCGTCGGAGGCTATCGCGCCCGCCTGGTAGGCGCCGTCGGCGGGGATGCCGGTGGGTGCGTAGCCCCGCATGAAGGGGGCGACTGCGTGGTAGCCCGCGTCCGCGAGGGCGGGCAGCAGGTGGCGCCAGGAGTGTGCGGTGTCGGGGAAGCCATGCAGGCAGAGCGCCAGCGGGGCGTCCACCGGGCCCGCTTCGAGATAGCCGAATTCGAGTCCATTTGCGGTGATGCTCTTGACCTGTGTCACGCTCAGCGATGCTAATTCACCGTCAGGAACACGTCCACGGACGGCATCGGGGGATTTCCTCAGCGCCCGATGATCCGGCTGCGAGGTGGCCTTCGGGGATGGCAGACTGCGCGCTGTGCCGTCCGGATCCACGGGATTGGGAACGGACACCCGCGTGATGCCCCGCCCGGCCCGAGGGAGGCCCCCATGACCAGCCCGAGCAACTCCGTCGCGGACCCACATGAGGCCATGGTGCACCGCGGGTTCCTCTACCGCGACGAGGGCGAAGTGGTCGACATCTGCGTGCCGTTCCTGCGGGAGGGGCTGGAGGCCGACGACGCGGTGGCCGTGGTGGCCGCCAAGTCGAACATCGCGGCGCTGCGGGACGCCCTCGGGCAGGACGCCCCGGCGGTGCAGTTCGAGGACGCGCTCAGCTGGTACCAGCACCCGGTGAAGACCATCGCCGCGTACGACTCGTTCGTGAAGGCCGAGTCGCCGCGCCGGGTCCGGGTGATAGCCGAGCCGGTGTGGCAGGGCCGCACTCCGCTGGAGGTGGTGGAGTGGGCTCGCTACGAGTCGATCGTGAACGCGGCGTTCGCCCACTCCGGCGCCCGCGCCATCTGCTGCTACGACCGCCGGGTGCTGCACCCCGAGATCCTGACGTACGCGCGCCGGACCCACCCCGAGATCATCGACGGTCTGGGGCCGGAGCAGAGCCTGGAATACCTGGCCCCCGGCCCGTTCAGCGCCACCTGCGACCGCCGGGCGCTGCCGCCCGTTCCGGCGGTGGCCGACCGGCTGCCGGTGGGCACGGCCGACCTCGAGGCCGTGCGGGTCTTCATCGCCGAGCGGGCCGGGCGGCACGGCATGGGCCAGGAGGCCCTGCGCAACATGGTCACCGCCGTCACCGAGGTGGCGACCACCGCCCTGCACCACGGCAGCGCCCCGGCGGAGCTGCGGGTGTGGGCCCAGGACGGCGATCTGGTCTGCGAGATCGCCGGGCCCGGCCACTGGTACCCGGACGCCCTGTGGGGCTTCACCCCGCCGGAGGGGTCGCAGACCGGCTTCGGGCTGTGGGGCGTGCGGATGCTGTGCGACGTCGTCCAGATGCAGACGGACGCGGACGGCACCCTGATCAGGCTGCGCACGGGCCTGTGACCGGCTCGGCCGCCGCAGCGGCGATCAGCGGGGCCGTGCCGGTCGCCCAGGTGCGCGAGGTCGACGAGGACGTACATCCCGCCCGTCGTGATCACGAAGTTGGCGGGGCCGTGGACAGCGGGAAGAGGAAGAAGGCGCGCCACGTCGGCCGCACCCGGTAGGTGAAGCGGCAGGTCAGGAAGAGCGAGCCGACCGTGCTGAGGGCGAACGCGGCGATGTGGGCGGCCAGCTGGGGCAGCGGGCCCGGCGGGCGCGCAGCGCCCGGGTTCACTTCGGCGCCGCCGGGCGCTGGGGCACTCCGTGGGCGGCCAGCGGGCCCACCTCGAGCCCCGCGGCGCGGCACGCGGTGATCAGACGCGGCAGGGCCGCCAGGGTGACGCGCCAGCAGCCGGGGGCGCTCGCCCGGTCGGTGTCGTGCAGCAGGACCGTGGCGCCGCCCCGGAGGCCGCCCCGGAGGGTGGCCAGCACCGAGGCCGGGGTGGCGTTCGGGGACCAGTCGCGCCCCCAGGCCGACCACAGGACGGGCCGCAGCCCGGCGCGTACGGCCGCGAGCCAGCGGCCACTGGTCAGGACGCCGTACGGGGGCCGGTACCACAGCGGTACGGCGCCGGTGGTCAGCCGCACCACCCGGGCGGCGCGGCTGACCTCGGAGACGTCCCGGACCGGCCTCGGCAGCCAGGGACGGTCGTGGGTCCAACCGTGGACGGCGAGTTCATGGCCGCGGAGCGCGATCTCACGCGTCGTGCGGGGATAGCGCGCCACGCTCGCGCCCAGCACGAAGAACGTGGCGGTCACCGCCAGTTCGTCCAGGGCGTCCAGGAAGCGCGGGGTGGAGTGCGGGTCGGGGCCGTCGTCGAAGGTGAGGGCGATGTGGTCGGACCGGCCCCGCCCTGCCAGGGCGGGGAAGAGGAGCTGCCTGGGCCCCGGCAGCCAGGTGCCGGCCGGGACCAGGTGCGCGGCCGCGGCCAGCACCGCCGCGTTCCGGGCCAGCACCGCCGCGTTCCGGCCCCGCACACCGGTGCGCCGCCCGGCGGTCATGGCGGGCTCCCGCCGCCCGGGACCCGTCGTACCGCCGGCCGTACCGCCGGCCGTGCCGCCGCGCCGGTGGTGTCCGCGTCCCAGCCCTCGGCCAGGGCGGGCGATCGGGTGAGGCCGACGATCCCGGCCGCCATCAGGGCGACGCCGATCGCCTCGGGCAGCAGGCGCAGGCCCAGTTCGACGCGTTCGCCGAACAGCACCCAGCCCAGCGCGATGCTCACCAGCGCGTCCCCGAGGGTCAGGGCGGGCTGGGAGGCGGCCAGGGTGCCCGCGCGCAGGGTGACCTGGAGCATCAGGAAGCTGAGCAGCCCCACGAGGCACACCGCGTACAGCGGCCAGCCGGTGAACACCGCGGCCGCTCCCCCACCGAAGCGCCCGGTGAACTCCTTGATGAGGGCCGCGGTGCACGCGAAGCCGACGGCCGTGGCACAGCCGAGCGCCGCGGCCCGCGTCGCGCCCCGCACCGCCCGCGCCACCAGGGCCAGGGCCCCCACGACGAGCGCCAGGACCACCCCGGCGGGCAGCCACAGCCCGTTGCGGGCCGTGGCACGGCCGTGCGAGGGATCGGCCACGACGAGGAAGAGCGCGAGCCCGGCGGCCAGCATCACGAACGCCAGCCAGGTCCGGCCGCCCGGCCGCCGGTGGAACACCAGGCTCCCCACCACCAGGGTGAACAGCAGCTCACTGACCAGCAGCGGCTGTACGACGGAGAGCCGCCCCACCGCCAGTGCCCCGACCTGGGCCACCGCCGACCCCACCATCGCCGCGCCCCCGGCCAGCCAGTACGGGCGCCGCAGCAGCCGCGGCAGATGCCGCAGCGCCTGCCCCACCCCGCCGCCGGCCCCCGGAAGCTCCCGCGCCTGGTCCATCGCGGCGCGCCGCTGCAGGACGGAGGCGGCGCCGTTGCCCAGGGCGGACAGCAGCGCGAGGAGGACGGTCAGGACGCCCATGCCGCCCTCACCCGAAGCGGGCGGCCAGCCGGTGGTACAGCCCCGGCGCCGCGCCGCGCACCAGTGCGGGCAGCCGCAGCCAGGCCGGTACGTACACCTCGTCCCGGCCGCGCGCGACGGCGTCCCACACGGCGTCGGCGACCCGCTCGGGCGGCAGCGGGCGTGGCGTCCGGCGGGTGTACGGGGCGCCGCGGCGGGCGAAGAACGGGGTGTCCACCACACCGGGGACCACATGGGTGACGTGTACGCCGCCCCGGCGCACCTCGTGGCGCAGGGCGTCGGCGAAGACGCCGAGCGCCGCCTTGGCCGCGGAGTACACCGCCTCGCCCCGCACCCCGACGCTGCCCGCGACGGATCCGATGAGCACGATGTGGCCCTGCCGCTCGGCCAGCATGTGCGGCAGGACCATGCGTACCAGCCGCATGGTGGCGAGGAGGTCGACGCCCACCACACGGTCGATGGCGGCGGGTGGCATCGCGCTGAAAGGGCCCGCCCAGCCGATGCCCGCCCCCGCGACGAGCAGATCCACCCGTCCGGCGGTACGGAAGGCGGCCTCGACCAGGCCACGTCCGCCCTCGGAGGTGGCCAGATCGGCCGGGAGGGCGACGGCCGCGGTGCGGGTGGCCACCCGGTCGAGGCGTTCCCGGTGGCGGCCGCTGACCAGCAGCCGCCATCCGCCGCCCGCCGCGAACCGGTGCGCGACGGCGGCGCCGATCCCCGAGGACGCGCCGGTCACCAGCGCCACCCCGGTTTCGGCGGGGGCGCCCCCGGTGGCGGGACCGGCCGTGGTGGGCGCGGCGGGGTGCGGCTGTGCGTCCGGCAGAGGGCGGGCCATGGCATCTTCCTGTCTCGCTGCCGGCCGGTGGCGCATGCACACCACCGGCCGTCGAGCGCGCGGTTTGACGGCACGCGGAGCGGATACCTCCAGTGAGCCATGAGCGGCCGCGCCTCGCACCATCGGAGGTGAGCATGCGCCTGCCGTCGCAGCGTTTTCTCGTGGTGAGCGCGAGCATGGGGGCCGGGCACGACGCGGTCGCCGCCGAGTTGGTGCGCCGACTGGAGCGCGCGGGACACCGGGCGGACCGGGTGGATGTGCTGGCCCTGCTGCCCGCCGGGGTCGGGCCGGGGCTGCGGGCGTTCTACCGGACGGCGGTGCGCCGGGCCCCGGTGGTCTACGCGGGCATCTACCGGGCGTTCTTCCAGCCCGGCCCCGGCCCCGCTCCCGGCCCCGGCAGGGGGCCACGGCCCGGCACCGCGCCACTGGCGGCGCTCGCCGAGGCCCGGCTGCTGGCGCTGACCGAGCGGCTGCGACCGGCGGCGGTGGTGCCCGTCTTCCACCTCGCCGCCCAGCTCACCGGCCGGCTGCGGGCCCGTGGGACGCTGACGGTGCCGAGCGCGGTGGTGGTCACCGATTTCGCGGTGCACCGCCAGTGGCTGCACCCGGGCAACGATCTGCATCTGTGCGTCACCGAGGACGCCGCCGAACACATACGGCGGAGCCTCGGCCGGCCCGCGCTGGCCACCGGCCCGCTGGTGGCGGAGCGCTTCCTCGGCCCGGCGCCCGGAGCGGCGGGCTGGCGGCGCCGCTTCGACGCCCACACCCCCGGCCGGCCGCCGGTGGCCCTGTCCGCCGGGGCCTGGGGCGCCGGTACGCGGCTGACGGCCACCGCACGGCTGCTGTCCGCCGCGGGCTATCTTCCGGTGGCGCTGTGCGGCCGGGACGAACGGCTGCGCCACCGGCTGTCCCGGTGGCCCGGGGTGATGGCCCTCGGCTGGGAGCCGGACTTGCCCGGGCTGCTGGCCGCCACGCGGGCGCTGGTGGACAACGCCGCCGGACAGACCGCGTTGGAGGCACTGGCCACCGGAGTCCCGGTGGTGGGCTACCGCCCCATCCCGGGCCATGGGCGCGAGGGGGTCCGCCGGATGGCCGCCCTCGGCCTGACGGACCACGCGGCGGACTCGGGGGAACTGCTGCGTCTGCTCGACGCGCTCACCGCGCCCTCGGAGCCCCGCGAACGCCGCATCGCGGCGGGCCGACGGCTGTTCGCCCCCGACCCCGCCGATGTCACCGCCCGGCTGGCCGCGGTGACGTCCTCGTGAAGGAGTGGGTGGACCGCGGCTTCGGCGCCCGCACAGCCGCCGACCCGTCCGGGCCCACCCTCTCCCAAGGCCACTTCCGCCCCCGCTACCGATGAGGTGGCGGCACACTGGCGGGACAGCGGCGGTCAGCTGGTGGCCGCGGCCTCGTACAGGCCACGCCCGGAACGCTTGGCCCGCTCCGTCGTGCGCAGCCGCTCCAGCGTGTTGCGCACCGAGTTCACGTTGGTGCGCGTCTCGTCGCGGCCCAGCGCCTCGTTGACCTCGGACGCGCGCATCGGACGGCCCGCCTTCTTCAGGCAGCCGAGCACCGACTCGGCGAGCCCGGTGGAGCGCTCGGAGGAGGTGCCCGCCGCCTTGGCCGTCTTCTCGGTGGCCTTGGCGGTGGCCTTCTCGCTCGTCTGGGCGCTCTTGTCGGTGGCCTTGGCCGCCTTGGTGGCCGCCTTGGCGGTGGCCTTGGTGGTGTCCTTGGTGGTGTCCTTGGTGGTGTCCTTGGCCGCCGCCTTCTTGGCGGCGGGCTTCTTGGCGGCGGTCTTCTTGGCCGCGGCCTTGGTGGCGGTCTTCGCGGTCCGGCCGCCCGCGGTGGACTTGGCCTTGCTGCGCTGCCGGCCGATGGCGGCCTTGCGCGTGGCGGCGGGCGTCCGGGTCGCCGCCGCCTCGGCTGCCGCCTTCGGCTCGGCCTCGGTGGCCGCGTCCGCGGCGGTGGCGGTGTTCTCGGACACCGGCTTCGGCTTCGCCTCCGCGATGTCGCCGTTGGCGGTCTGCGGGAGCGCGGCGGCTCCCGACAGGGCCTGAAGGCTGCTCAGCGCCGTGCTGACCACCTCCAACCGCTGGGTGACGGCGTCCAAATCACCCTTGAGGGCCTCCTGTTGCTTCTCCAGCTGCGGAAGTTCTGCCTTCAGTGCCTCGATCGTCGAGCCCACACTGTTGTCGGCACTCAGCGCGTTCGCCATCGCTTCGTCCCCTTTCTGGGCGTCTGCGCCCATCGTTGCTGCGATTATGCCTGCTGTTAGGTGTGTGCGGTGCCCTGTGTGCCACCACGCAAAACAACTCGGACCGCCTTGACGGCTACGGAGCAGCCAACTTTCCATGAAGTCACGTGGCACGAACCCCCTTGTCAGACCGGCCGTGTCATCCGCAGGAGTGGTGGCGCGCGTCGTGATGACGACACATCAGGCGTGAAAAACACCGCGCGCCCCCCACACCACCCGGATACCGTGAAACGCGCCTGGAGCCCGAGAGGTTCCGCTGGTGAGGGCGGGGATACGGGGCGCGTCACCGGCGCGGCCGACGAAGAGAAGGCGACGCACACCATGAACGATCCGAAGGCCGGCACCCTGAAGGTGCCCGGCGCCACGCTCCATTACGAGGTGCGCGGCACCGGTCCGGTGCTGCTGCTGATCCCGGGCGGGGCCGGTGACGCCGCCTCCTACGACCACGTGGCCCCGGCCCTCGCCGACCGGTACACGGTGGTGTCCTACGATCCGCGCGGCATGTCGCGCAGCCCGCTCGACGGACCGCGCGGCGACCAGCGGGTCGAAGTGCACAGCGAGGACGCGTTCCTGCTGCTCGACGCGGTGGCGCCGGACGGCGAACCGGCGTACGTGGTCGGCTGCAGCTCAGGCGCGATCGCCGCGGTGGACCTGCTGGCGCGTCACCCGGAGCGGGTGCGGCTGGCCGTCGCCCACGAGCCGCCGCTGGTGGAACTGCTGCCCGATGCCGAGAAGCAGCGGGCGTTCTTCGCCGAGGTGCGCGAGGCGTACCGCCGCGAGGGCATCGGGGCCGCGGTGGCGGTGATGTCCGCGGGGACCGGCCCGGCGGAAGGGGCGGCGGCGAAGCTGGATCGCGGGGTGCGGCCCCCGCCGCGTCCGGCCGAGGCGATCGACCGGATGATGGCCAACTTCCCGTATTTCCTGGAGCACATCCTGTGCCCGTTCACCGGCCACGTCCCGGATGTGGAGGCGCTGGCGGCCGTATCGGAGCGGCTGGTCCCGGCCGGCGGCCGGGACTCCCGCGGGCTGCTGCTGTACCGCCCGGCGGTGGCGCTCGCCGAGCGGCTGGGCACCGGGGTCGTGGACTTCCCCGGCGGTCACACGGGGCTCAGTGAGCACCCGGCGGAGTTCACCGAGGTGTTGGGGGAGACGCTGCGGCGTCGATGAGGGCGGTCAGCGCTTCGGGAGTCATGCTGCCCGGCGCGCGGCGTTCCCGGGCGCAGGCGCCCGCGATCCGCTGCAGCGTCTCGTTGACCGGGGCCGGGATGCCGTGTTCGC
Organism: Streptomyces sp. NBRC 110028; assembly: GCF_001417735.1. GTDB lineage: Bacteria > Actinomycetota > Actinomycetes > Streptomycetales > Streptomycetaceae > Streptomyces. The sequence goes on along the minus strand of NZ_BBUZ01000027.1, from coordinate 328,356 downwards.
GTGCGAGGAGCACGATCTCGCCGTTGAGGTAGTCCGCCTCGATGGTGCCGGTCCCCCGGGTCAGGCTCTGCCACGAGGAGCCGCCACCGCGCTCCACGCCGTCGGCGGGCCGTATCTCCACCTTTCCGGAGCGGAGCGCGGCCTGTTCGGCGGCGTCGGCGTGGGCGATGCCCGCGGCGTCGAGGACCGCGACCCCCTCGGCCTTCGCCCGGGCGCCGAGGGCCTGGGCCTCGTCCGAGACGAGCGGCCCGCAGATCGCCTCGACGGCGTTGACGAGGTTGTTGATGAGCTTGGCGTACTTCCAGCGCATCACGTCCGGTACGACCGGCGCGAGGAACACGGACTTCTCCAGGTCCGCGGCCACCCGCCGGACGGTGTCGTCCGCTCCGGACGGATAGCGGCCCAGGCTGAGGATCCCGGTGTACGGGGCACACGGCGCGGCGACCAGCCCCGGCTCCAGGTAGGTCGAGGGCATCCAGACGCACACGCCGTAGACCCGGCGGAAGCGGCGCAGCGCCAACCGCTCGTTCTCCACCCCGTTCTGGGCGCACAGCAGCGGCAGCCGCTCCCCCGCGGTGCCGCCGCCGGTGACCGGGCGCGGCGCCCAGGCGTCCAGCGCCGCCGCGCTGTCCTGGGTCTTCACGGCGAGGACGAGCACGTCGTCGGGGCCCAGTTCGACGCCCTCGGGCCCGGTGGCGGCGGGCGCCGGGACCTCGTGGGTGGACTCGGGCGCCGTGAAGCGCAGTCCGCGTTCGCGCAGCGCCTCGTGGTGCGCGCCGCGCGCCACCAGGACGACGTCGTGACCGGCGAGGTGGAGCCGGGCGCCGATCGATCCGCCGACCGCGCCCGCTCCGATGATGATGTATCGCACCAGGACCCTTTCCCCGTGGGTGGTAGAAACAACGTACCTGCACGGACCTGTTGGAAGAGCCCGAGGTGGAATGATGAAACTGCGCTGTGCCGTGCTCGACGACTTCCAGGACGTGGCCCTGTCCTCGGCCGACTGGTCGGGTGTCCGGGACGCGGTGGAGGTGGTGTCGCACCAGCGCCACTTCACCGACCGGGAGGCGCTGGCCGAGGCGATCGGGGACTGCGAGATCGTGGTCATCATGCGGGAGCGCACCCCGTTCCCCGCGGAGCTGTTCGCCCGGCTGCCCCGGCTCAGGCTGCTCGTCACCACCGGGATGCGCAACGCGTCCGTCGATCTGGAGGCGGCCGCCCGGCACGGGGTCACCGTGTGCGGCACGGCCAGCTCCTCCGAGCCGCCCGTCGAGCTGACCTGGGCGCTGATCCTCGGTCTGGCCCGCCACCTGGTGGCGGAGAGCACGGCGCTGCGGAACGGCGGGCCGTGGCAGAGCACGGTCGGCATGGATCTGCACGGCCGTCGGCTCGGCCTGCTGGGCCTGGGCAAGATCGGCACCAAGGTGGCGCGGATCGGCCAGGCGTTCGGCATGGACGTGGCCGCCTGGAGCCAGAACCTCACACCTGCGCGGGCGGCGGCGGAGGGCGTCGGGTTCGTCTCCTCCCTGGAGGAGTTGCTGGAGACCAGCGATGTGGTCTCGGTGCATCTGGTGCTCGGCGACCGCACCCGGGGGCTGCTCGGTGAGCCGGAGCTGCGGCGGATGCGCCCCACGGCGTATCTCGTGAACACCTCCCGCGCGGCCATCGTGGACCAGGCGGCGCTCGCGGACGCCCTGCGGGGCGGCTGGATCGCGGGCGCGGGGGTCGATGTGTTCGACGAGGAGCCGCTGGGGCCGGAGCACCCGTTCCGTACGCTGCCGAATCTGCTCGGCACCCCGCATCTGGGCTATGTGACCCGGCGCAACTACGAGGGCTACTACCGCGACGCGGTGGAGGACATCCGCGCCTATCTCGCGGGGGAGCCGGTCCGCGTCCTCACCGCGCGGTAGGCGGCGCGGGGTTCAGGGTGTCCAGGGCCATGACGGCGACGTGGAGCCGTGAGCGCTCGGCGCCGGACTCCAGGTGGCCGCCGACCAGCCGCTCGATGGTGTGCAGGCGCTGGTAGAAGGCCTGCCGGGACAGTCCGGCCTGTTTGGCGGCGACCGATTTGTTGCCCGCGGCGTCGAGGTACTGGCGCAGGATGGCCAGCAGGTCGCCGCCGTGCCGTTCGTCGTGCTGCATCAGCCGGCCGAGCTGCCGCTCCACATAGTTCTGGACGCGGGTGTCGCCGCGCAGGGTGTACAGCAGTTCCGGCAGCCCGAGGTCCGCGGACACGTGGAACGGGCGCCGCGGCGTGCTCGGGCCGATGGCGTCCGCGACCTCCTCGGCCTGCCGGAACGACCGCGCCACCTGGTCGAGCGCGGTCACGCCGGGGCCGACCGCGAGGACGGCTTCCTCGCCGAGCGTCTCCTCGGTGACCCGGCCGATGCGCTCCACGACGGGCTGCCACGCGGCGGCGAGCGGCAGGGTGAGCAGGACGCCGGTGCGGTCCGGGGAGAGCCTGCCGACCAGGGCGTGGATTCCGGCGCCGCGCAGGTCATCCCCGACCCGGCTGTCGAGGTCGGCGCGGTCGGCGGCGTCGGGCCGGTGGCGAAGAGCCAGGGCGATGAAGAGGTGGCCGACGGTCGGCAGGCCGAGGGCCTCGACCCGGATGCGGGACTCGGTGCGGCTCAGGGGTTGTGCGTGCCGCAGCTCCAGCAGGGCCGAGGCGCGGGCCTGCCGGTCCCACTGGGTGTGGCCGGTCATCCGGGCCAGGGTGAGGGCGGTGGCGGCGCGCCGGAGGATCAGGGTGTGCTCGGGTCCGGAGGCCGGGCCGGTCTGGCCGGGCAGCGCGACCAGGCGCCCCCAGCGCTGCCCGGCGTGTTCGACGGGGGCCACCAGCCAGCCCTCGGGTCCGCTGGGCGCCGTGTGGTCGGGGGTGGGCGTGGCGCGGGAGCGGCGCTGCCACGCCTGCAGTATCTGGCCGCCGGGAGGGCCCGCCGTACAGACGATCATGGCGTGGTGCACCAGGTTCTCCAGCACCACCGACCGTCCCATCAGGTCGGCCGCGACCTGGACCAGTTCCTCGGGCCGGGCGCCGCGCAGGGTCAGGTCGGTGAAGAGTTCGTGGACCTGGTGGGAGCGGCGCAGCAGTTCGCCCTGGGCGTCCAGGATCAGCGCGTGGACGGTCTGGGTGACCTCGATGAACCGGATGCCGTGGGAGAGCACGATCAGCGGCAGGTCCCGGGCCCGGCAGGCGGCCACCAGATCCGGGGGCACCTGCTGGTAGCGGCGGCCCAGCTCCACGACCAGCCCCGCCGCGCCGACGTCGGCGAGTTGGTCGGCGTAGCCGCGCAGCCGGGTGGGGTCGTTGGGCTGGGGCATGCCGGTGGTGAGCACCAGCTCGCCGCCCTCCAGGAACGACGCCGGGTCCAGCAGTTCGGTGACGTGGACCCATCGCACGGGGCGGTTCAGCCGGTCCTCGCCGGCCATGACCCGGGGCAGCCCCGCGGCGATCACGGGCAGCCGCAGTACGTCGGCGACGGTGAGCAATGCCATCCGGCCCGCTCCCTCCCTGCGCTGTGCCCGCGGTGGCGGGCGGATGTCCGGGACGTCCCGGCGGCCCCCGGGGAGGCGGGGCGCCGGGACTCCAGGATCTCAGGGCCGGCGGGCGATGAGGTCGGCGACGGTGGCGATGGGCGAGGTACGGGTGCGGCCGCCCGCCTCGTGCCGGTCCGCCAGCCGGTAGGCGACGTACAGTCCGCGCACCCCGAGCCAGCGGAACGGCTCCGGCTCCCAGGTGCCCGGGCGGTGCCCGGTCCAGGGCAGCCGGGTCAGCCGGGTGTCCCGCTTCAGCACCAGGTCGGTGAGGGTGCGGGCGGCCAGGTTGGTGGAGGTGACACCGTGGCCGACGTAGCCGCCCGCCCAGCCGACGCCGGTGGCCCGGTCCAGGCCGACGGTGGCCGACCAGTCGCGGGGTACGGCGAGGACCCCGCACCAGGCGTGGTCGACCCGGGCGCCGGTGGTCTGCGGCAGCATCCGCTGGAGGGTCCGGGTGAGCTGGAGAATCGTACGATCGCTGACCCGGCCCGAGTCGTCGGTGCGGGAGGCGAAGCGGTACGGCACGCCGCGCCCGCCGATCGCGATCCGGTCGTCCGGGGTGCGCTGGGCGTACATGTGGCCGTGCGCGGTGTCGCCGAGGGTTTCCCGGCCCTCCCAGCCGATCTCCTTCCAGATCTCCTCGGGCAGCGGTTCGGTGACGATCATCGAGCTGTTCATCGGGAGCCAGGCCCGCCGCAGTCCCTTGAGGGAGGCGGTGAAGCCCTCGGTCGCGCGGAGCACCACCGGGGCGCGGACCGTGCCGTGTGCGGTGAGCGCGCGGCCCGGCTCGATGGCGGTGACGGGGGACTTCTCGTAGATCGTGACGCCGAGCCGTTCCACCGTCTCGGCGAGCCCCCGCACCAGGGCCGCGGGCTGCAGCCGGGCGCAGTGCGGGGTGTACGCGCCCGCCGTGACCCCGTCGATGGCGATGTGCCGGGCGGACTCCGCGGGGGTGAGCAGGACGGATTCCGGCACCCCCCACTCGTGGTCCTGCTCGGTCTTGTGCCGCAGCCGGGTGGCCTGGGCGGGGGTGCGGGCGACGCGCAGGGTGCCGCCCTTGACGATGTCGGCGTCGATGCCCTCGCGCGCGGCGACGGCGATGACCTCGTCCACGGCCTCGTTCATGGCCCGCTGCCAGTCCAGGACGGCGTCGCGGCCGTAGGTGCGGGCCAGCCGGTCGCGGGCGCCGGGGATGAGGCCGGAGGCCCAGCCGCCGTTGCGGCCGGAGGCTCCGAAGCCGGCGAATTCGGCTTCCAGGACCGTGATGCGCAGCGACGGGTCGGCCTGCTTGAGGTAGTAGGCGGTCCACAGCCCGGTCATTCCGGCGCCCACGACGCACACGTCGGCGTCGCGGTCGCCGGGCAGCGCCGGGCGGGGGGCGGGCAGTTCGGCGAACCAGTGGGCGACGCGCCCGTTGACCGGTGCCGTGGTGGCGGACATGGGGTCCTCTCGCGGTGTGGGGACGGCCGGGAGCCGGGTCAGACGCCGAGCAGGCCGGGCAGCTCGGACAGGTCCTTGATCTCCTCGTACGGCTGGTAGGCGGCCGAACCGGGGAAGCCGTACCGGTTGACCCAGATCCGCCGCATGCCCTCGTACCGCTTGGTCGGCATGATGTCGTACTCCCAGCCCTGGGCGGTGTGGATGATGTCCGCGGGGCCCCGCCCGGTGGCCTTCATGAGGTATTCGAAGGCCTGCGGCAGCGGCTTGAACGCGCCCGCCTGCTCGGCGGTGAGGACGTAGTCCCACTCCACGCCCAGCTCGTCGACGGCGTAGGTGATCAGGTCGTCCTCGCTGTTGGAGAGGATGGCGATGTCGTATTCGCCCTTGAGGCGGCGCAGCGCGTCGGGGACCTCGCGGAACGGCTTGAACCGCTTGATGGCCTCGATCAGTGCCTCGCCGTCCTCGTCGCGGTAGGGCAGGCCGTGCAGCAGCATGACGTTGTGCAGGGTGCGGCGGACGGTCTCCCGGTACGGGCGGTAATGGTCCACGACGCCCTGGAAACGCATCACGTACGCGTCGTGGTGGAACTGCTTGGGGTCGACGCCGTACTCGGCGAGCCGGTCCTTGACGATCTCGTGGGTGGCGCTCTGGGTGTCGAAGTTGATGAGGGTGCGGTAGCAGTCGAAGGAGACGAGCTTGCGCATGGGGGTTTCCTTTCAGGGGGTTCAGGTGCGGCGGCTGGCTTCCGCCAGGCCCAGGTCCTTGGTCTCGGGGGCGAGAACGATGCAGGCCACGAGGCCGATGAGGGTGATGCCCACGCCCATCGCGAGGGTGCCGCGGACGCCGAAGTCGGTGGTGAGCATGGGGAGCAGGAAGGTGCTGGAGGCGGAGCCGACCCGGCTCATGGCGGTGGCGACGCCGACGCCGGTGGCGCGCAGGTCGGTGGGGAACAGCTCGCTCGGGTAGACGAACTGCAGTCCGCTGCCCGCCGCCTCGAAGAACTGGAACCCGGCGAAGAGGGCGACCACCAGGAACGCGTAGTGCAGGGGCAGCACGATCAGGGCGATGAGGCAGACGTTGATGCAGGCGAAGCTGCCGATGAGGAGGGGCCGCCGGCCGATCCGATTGACCACGAGCAGCCCGACCGCCGTACCCGCCACCGCGATCGTGGTGATGAGCGCGCTGGCGCCGAAGGTGCTGCCCACCCCGAACGACTCCAGCATCTGCGGCTGGAAGGACCGTACGGCGAAGGCGGGCGCCACCTGGCAGATCCAGAACACCGAACAGAACAGGGCGGGGACCGCGTAGCCACGGCGGAAGATCTCCACCAGGTTGCCCAGACCCGAGCCGCCACGCCGCGGCCGGCCGCTCTCGGCGAGCAGTTCCTCGGTGCTGACCTCCTGGCGGAGATGGCGGCGCACGACCTCCTTGGCCTCCTCCACCCGGCCGCGGGAGGCCAGCCAGCGGGGCGATTCGGGCACTCCGGTGCGGAAGAACATGAAGATCACGGCGGGGACCGCGCCGGAGGCCAGCATCCAGCGCCAGGCGTCGTCGCCGGTGCCCAGCAGCAGCCAGCCGACCCAGAAGCTGACGCCGTAGCCGATCCACCAGGCGAGGACCAGCCCGGACAGGGCCGGGCCGCGTATCTTGCGCGGCACCAGCTCGGTGGTCAGGGCCGACGCGATCGGGTAGTCGGCGCCGATCGCGATGCCGATCAGCAGCCTCAGCACCAGCAGCTGCCACGCCTCGGTGACGAAGAACTGCAGGGCGGAGAAGACCACGAAGGTCATCAGGTTGAGCACATACATCAGATGGCGGCCGACCCGGTCGGTGATCGGTCCGAAGACCGCACCTCCGATGAAGACGCCGACCAGGACGGAGGCGGCGATCAGCCCTTCCCACATGGTGTCCAGGCTGAGCGCCGGGGTGATCAGGCTGAGGGCGACGCCCATGATGCCCAGCAGATAGCCGTCGCAGAACGGTCCGCCCATGGCGACGGCGACCATCCTGCGGTGGAAGCCGGTGACGGGGGCTTCGTCGAGACTCCGGGCTCTTGTGGTGGTTTTCTCGGCGGGGTGCGAAGAGGGGGGCGAAGACATGCTTGAGACTCCTGGGGACGAGGAGACACTTAAGGCGCTGAGGGCGCTGGGCGATGCGGCACACGGGGCGGCATCGGGCGTCAAGCATTCGTGCGGTGCGCGGCGGGGGCCTCGGGGTGTGCTGCCGGGGACGGGCAGATGACGGGCGGATGGATGGCCCTCACCATGGTTCAGCCGCCCAGCACCGTCAACGGCCATCCTGTTCCATCGCCCGGCCCGTGGTGGACACTGTGTACGCCCGGTCCGCACCGGGGCTGCGCAGGACTTTGGTCCCGGATCGTGGCGGGGCGAGGGACACAGCGTCCACAACGGCCCGCCGGAGCGGACACTGTGCCCGTTGCCCCTCCGCGCGGGTGCGGTCAGGGTGTGGGGAATCCGTTCCGCGCCCTTCCTGACCTCGGGAGAACCGTCATGACACTCCGGTGTGAGCCCCCGGGCGGCCTGAGCGAGCCGTCGGGAGGCGGCCGTGGGTGACCGGCTGATCGTCCTGTACAACGACCACCTGCCGTACAACCGGGAGCGGATCGAGTCGCTGGCGCGGACCGTGTACGCGACCGAGGAGGAACTGCCGGCGGTCCTCCCCGGCGCGGACGTTCTGCTCGCCTGGTGGCCGCTGAGCCCGGCCGTCGCCGCCGCGTGGCCCGGCGATCCCGCGAAGGCCCCCCGCTGGGTGCATGTGGCCGCCGCGGGGGTGGACCCGTATCTGTTTCCCGCGCTGACCGGCAACCCGGATGTGGTGCTCACCAACTCGCGCGGGGTGTACGACCAGCCCATCGCCGAATACGTCCTCGGGCTGATCCTGTCCCTGGCCAAGGACTTCCCCGGCATGTGGGACCACCAGCGCGGCCGCCGGTGGCGGCCGCGCGACAGCGAGCGCGTCGGCGGCCGCACCGTGCTGGTCTGGGGCACCGGGTCCATCGGCCGGGCCGTCGCCCGGCTGCTGCGCGCGGTCGGCATGCGGGTGAGCGGCGCGGGCCGCAGCCCCCGCGCGGAAGACCCCGACTTCGGCACCGTGCACGGCCCGGCGACCCTGCGCACCGGGCTGGGCGAGGCCGATTACGTGGTGCTGGCCGCCCCGCTCACCCCGGCCACCCACGGCATGGTGGACGCCTCGGTGCTGGCGGCCATGAAGCCCGGGGCCCGGCTGGTCAACGTGGGGCGCGGCCAACTGGTGGACGAGCCGGCCCTCGTCGACGCCCTGTCCGGCGGCAGGCTGGCCGGCGCCGCGCTGGACGTGTTCGCCCGGGAGCCGCTGCCCGCCGCCTCCCCGCTGTGGGAGCTGCCGGGGGTCATCGTCTCCCCGCACACCGCGGGTGAGGTGACCCGGTGGCGCGACGACCTCGCCGAGCTGTTCCTGGACAACCTGGTCCGCCGGGCCGAGAGCCGTCCGCTGCGCAATGTGGTCGACAAGGAGCTGGGTTACGTCAGGTAAGTGGTGACCACCGCTGTCGTTTCATTGTGGCTCCCGCCGGAAAGCCGCAGAGGACGAGGAAAAACCATTCGCCCCGCGGACGGAGAGAACGTGGCGCACACGACACCAGGTCAGGGCACCGACGCCGAGCGGAGCCGGGAGAACACCAGAGGACAGAGCGCCCCGCCGACCCGGCGGGGGCTGCTCTCGGTGACGGCGGCGGCCGGTCTGGCTCTGCTCACCGGCTGTGGCGAGCAGACCACCGAGGGGGCCGAGCCGGCCAGGAGTCCCGCGCCGTCCGAGGGCCGCGAGACCTCGGCCGCGGGCTCGGCCAACCGGGCCTCACCGTCGCCGCGGCCGACCAAGCGGCGGCCCGAACTCCCGCGCGGCGGCCGGGATCTGTCCCGGTACCGCCTGGTGGGCTACTGCGGACTGCCCGGCGCCGCCGCACTCGGCCGGCTCGGTACCGGCGACCTGAACCAGCGGGTCAAGGAGATCGAGAAGACCGCGCGCGACTACGCCGCCGACCGGGAGCCGCTGCCGGTCCTCGAACTGCTCGCGACCGTGACCAACAGCTCCGCGGGACCGGACGGCACCTATCGCACCCGTGTCCCGGAGGACACCATCCGCCGCTTCCACACCGCGGCCCGGCGCCATGACGCGATGCTGCTGCTCAACATCCAGCCGGGCCGGGCCGCCGCACTGGACGAGGTCAAGGCGCTGCGCAAGTGGCTCGTCGAGCCCGATGTGGGCATAGCGCTGGACCCCGAGTGGGACATGGGCCCGGGAGAGACACCGGGCGACACCTACGGTCACACCAGCGGGCAGGAGCTGACCGACGTGGCGCGCTATCTGTCCGGGATCGTGGAGGAACACGATCTGCCGGAGAAGCCCCTGGTCTTCCACCAGGTGGCGGTGTCCGTGGTCCGCGACCAGTCCGCGCTGCGCCAGCAGCCCGGCGTCGTCATGATCAAGAGCGCGGACGGCATCGGCTCGCCGGGCATGAAGCGGGACACCTGGCGGCAGTTGGTCAAGGACCAGCCGGAGGGCCTGCGCACCGGTTTCAAGCTCTTCTACGAGGAGGACGCCGAGGTCAGCCGGCTGATGACACCGAAGGAGGTGCTGGCCCTGCGGCCTCGGCCGGACTACGTGATGTTCGAGTGACAGACACCAGGCCGCCCCCGGTCCGTGAAGCGGATGGGACCGGGGGCGGCCTGGTGTCGCCTGACGCCTGCCGGGGTCAGGTCTGTGGCGCGGTGGGCACGGTGACCGGCTCGTGTCCGGAGCGCTCGCCGGCACCGGGCCGGGTGAAGCGCATCAGGGCGCAGGCGCCCGCGTACAGCACCGCCACCACGAGCAGCAGGGCCTGGTAGCCGGTGACCAGCGCGAGATATTCGAGGGTGCCGCCGACCAGCGAGCCGAGCAGATTGGCGCCGAAGGCCGCCGTGGGGTCGGAGGCCACCGCCAGCCGGTCGGAGAAGATGAGGTTGGCACAGAAGATGGGCGCGAAGGCCAGCGCGATCGCGGCGGCGAGCCGCCCCGCGAAGGGCAGTCCGAGCACCAGATGCGCCGGGATGAGCCAGGAGACGGCCAGCGACGCGAACAGCAGCAGCCGCAGCGCCGACTGGTTGAGCCGGCGGATGCGCCGCCGTACCTCGACCGCGCACAGGACGGCCAGCAGGACACCGGCGAACACCATGGCGTTGACCAGCCAGGTGGTGCCGAAGTACAGCGCGAAGCCGATCACGTTCTTGGTTTCGAGCAGCATGAAGGCGGCACCGAGCAGGAACATGTCGGCGTAAGCGAAGGTCCGCCGCAGCCGTACCCCGGTCAGCCGCACCGACGCCAGGGTCACCAGCAGGATCGCGCCCAGCACCCCCAGGTAGAGGGTGGGAATGGTGCGGTGCAGCAGATACGGGAACGGATGGTCGTCGCTCGCGGCCTTCGGCACCGGCCCGGACGCCTTCCACGTGGCACCGCAGGACTGGGCCGCCGGGGTGGCGCCCGCGACGAGGACCGCGGCCCGCTGGTTGCCGTAGTGGGTGATGCAGGGGGCGTGCCCGAAGACGGAGGTGAGGGTGCCGCCGAAGCGGTCGATGAGCCAGTTCTGCCGGTAGTAGTTGTACATGGCGAACGCGCCGCCGGGCGCCAGATGGCGATGGGCCGCCTCGAACGCCTGCCGGGTGAACAGATAGCTCTCCAGGCGCAGGTTGCTCGCCCCGGACACCAGGGTCAGGGAGTCCGGCAGCGCCAGGACGATCAGGTCGTAGCGGGCGGTGGTCTGCTCCAGGAAGGCCCGCCCGTCGTTGATGTGGACATGCACCCGGGGGTTGTCGTAGGGGCGGGCCGGGTGCAGGGACGCGCCGATCTCCTGCAGCCTCGGGTCGATCTCCACGGCGTCCACCCGGCGGGCCCCGTGGGCGAGGGCGAGGGCGACGTCGTTGCCGTTGCCCGCGCCGATGACCAGCACCCGGCGGTGGGAGTTGCGCGGGGTCTCGCGGTAGGGCTGCTCGTACGGCGAACCGGGCTTCGTCAGCGCCTTCAGCGGAGCGATGGACTGGTGCGGAACACCGTTGGCGGCGATGTTGTAGTCGCGGGCCTTCGAGGCCGACCGCTTGACCTCGATCTTGTAGTACGGCGACCAGGAGATGCCGTTCGCCACCGACTCCAGGGCCAGCACCACCACCATCACGGTCAGCGGAATGGTGTACCGGACGGTGTTGCGCCGCCCGCCCAGCACCAGCATCGCCAGCGCCGCGAGCACACCCCACACCACCGACGGGGCGCGCAGCCAGGACAGCAGCGCGAAGGACACCGAGCCGGTGAGGGAGCCGAGCAGGTCGTAGCGGTACGCCTCCAGCGACGGCAGCCGCCGGAACTGGTCGGCCGTCATCTTGCCGATCGCCGCCATGATGAGCGCGGTCAGCCCGAAGAGCACGGGCAGGGTGACCCACTGCGGCAGACCGGTGGTCTTCACGGCGGTGAAGTAGATGACCTCGCCGCTGGACTGCCGCACCTGGACGGGAAACTCCCGGACCAGGACGACCAGGACGGCCAGCGGGATGGGCGCCCAGCGGGTGAGCCACTGCCCGCGCCCGGCGGGGAGGAGGAAACCGAGGCCGATTCCGAGGAACGAGCCCAGGAGGATGAAGTTCGAGAAATAGCTCAGATGGACGATATTGGCGCCGGTCCACCGGATCAGCGCCAGCTCGACGAAGAGCATGGTGGCGCTGGCCAGCAGCAGCCTCGCGCGCACGTTTTGCGGTCCAGGGCTGTGCTCCATGTCGGCCCACGCTGTCATCCGAGGCGGGACAGGTCGAGCACCAGCAGGGCGGTCCGACCGCCCCCGGAGCACATCTCACCTGATGGGCCCAATCACGCGTGGCGGGCGGCCGCAGCGCTGTTGCGAGACGGGTGTCCGGAGCGAAAATGGTGGTGCTTGTCTCTGTAGTGCTTGTCTCCGGAGAGAAGGTGCACACCATGCCCAGGGGATCGAGCTCCAAGCGGGAGAGACAGTACGAGCGCATCAAGGAGAGCGCGGAAGAGCGCGGCGCGAGCGGGCGCCGGGCCAAGGAGATGGCCGCGCGTACGGTCAACAAGGAGCGCGCCCGCTCCGGGGAGGCCCGCAGCGCGAGCCGTACCTCGACCCAGGACATGTCGTCCTCGCGGCGCGGCGGCAAACGGTCGCACACCGGGGCGGAGGGCCCCACGCGGGATCAGCTCTACGCCGAGGCCAAGCGCCGGAACATCGAGGGCCGGTCCCAGATGAACAAGTCCCAGCTGAAGAAGGCCCTGGGGAAGTAGACCGGGGAAACCGGCCCGGGGACACTGACGGATCAGTGTTCCTGGGCCGTGGGGCGCACCAGGATCTCGTTGACGGCGGCGTGCGCGGGCTGGGTGACCATGAAGCCGATGGAGCGGGCGACGTCCTCGGCGCGCAGCCAGTCCTCTCGTGGCATCCCGCGGGCTACGGTCCCGGTCGTGGGGTTGTCGGTCATCTCGGTGGTGGTCATGCCGGGCTCGACCAGCCCCACCCGCACGGCGCGCCCGGTCACCTCCTGGCGCAGCGCCTCGCTGAACGCGCAGACCGCGTGCTTGGTGGCCGAGTAGACGCTGTTGCGCGGCCGCGCGATCCGGCCGGCGACCGAGCTGATGGTCACCAGGTCGGCGACCCCGCGCGGGCCCTCCGCCGCCGCGCGCAGCAGATGCGGCAGCGCCCGCTGCGAGGTGTGCAGAACGGCCTTCAGGTTGAGGTCGACCATGCGCTCCCAGTTCTCGGGGTCGCTCTCCTCGACCCCAGCGGCCGCCACGAACCCGGCGCTGTTCACCAGCACGTCCAGCCGCCCGAACCGCTCGGCCGCCTCGTCGACGCAACGCCGCGCCCGGGCCGCGTCCCGCAGGTCGGCGGTCAGCGGCACACAGGCGCGGCCGAGGTCCCGGATGCCGGAGGCCAGCTCCTCCAGCCGGTCGGTACGGCGGGCGACCAGCGCGACATCGGCGCCCTGCCGGGCCAGCAGGCGGGCGGTGGCCGCCCCGATGCCGCTGGACGCTCCGGTCACCAGCGTCACGCAGCCGGTCAGCGGGGCGCCCCCGTCACCGGTGTTCGGGTCCGTCACCTGTGCTCCTCGTGGTCGTGCGAGTGGTCGTACGAGTGGTCCGCGGGCCCGGGTACCCGCTCGGCGGCGGTCGACCGCCCGCCGCCGTACCTTCCTGGGCGGGGCCCCTAGAAGGCGCCGCTGTACGCGTTGAGCGCGGGCTGGCCCCCGAGGTGCGCGTACAGCACCGTGAAGTCCTTGGGGATCTCGCCGTCGCGTACGAGAGATGAGCCCGGCCATGGACTTGCCCTCGTAGACCGGGTCGAGGATCACGCCCTCCAGGCCGCCGGTGAGGCGGATGGCGTCGAGGGTGGAGTCCACCGGGACGCCGTAGGCGTCTCCGGCCCAGCCCTCCAGCAGGGTGATCTCCTCGTCGCGCAGCTCCCGGCCGAGGCCGATCAGCTCGGCGGTGTTCCGCGCGATCTTCTCCACCTGGGCGTGGGTCTCGGCCGGCTTCGCGGAGCCGTCGATGCCCAGCACCCGGCGGGGGCGGTCCTGGCCCGCGAAGCCCGCGATCATCCCGGCCTGGGTGGAGCCGGTGACGCTGCACACGACGATGGTGTCGAAGAACACACCCAGCTCGCGCTCCTGCCGCTCGACCTCGTACGCCCAGTTGGCGAAGCCCAGCCCGCCCAGTGGGTGGTCGGAGGCCCCGGCCGGGATCGGGTACGGCGTGCCTCCCGCGGCGCGCACCTCGTCCAGGGCGTGGGTCCAGCTGTCCTTGAACCCGATGCCGAATCCGGCGTCGACCAGTTGGACCCGCGCCCCCATGATGCGGGACAGCAGGATGTTGCCGACCTTGTCGTTGACGGCGTCGGGCCAGTCCACCCAGCTCTCCTGCACCAGGACAGCCTTCAGCCCCAGCCGGGCCGCCACGGCGGCGACCTGTCGGGTGTGGTTGGACTGCACTCCGCCGATGCTCACCAGCGTGTCGGCGCCCTGCCGCAGCGCGTCGGACACCAGGTATTCCAGCTTGCGGGTCTTGTTGCCGCCGAAGGCCAGGCCGCTGTTGCAGTCCTCGCGCTTGGCCCAGATGCGGGGCCCTCCCAGGTGGTCGCTGAGGCGGTCGAGGGGGTGGACGGGGCTGGGACCGAAGAGCAGGGGGTGGCGGTCGAAGTCGTCGAGGGGCATGACGGGCTCCTTGGAGCCGGGGGTGCGCGGTGCGTGTCGTGCGGTGGGGTGGGTGCCGTGGTGGCTGCCGGATGGGTGCCGTGGTGTGTTCGCGGTCTTCAGTGAACAGCCCTACCCCGTCGCACGACCGGCCTATGCGTGTACTCCGTTCGGGGTCGGTCGGCGCGACGAGTCCATCGGCGCGGCGGACCATCGGTGCCAGTGCCCCTGTCCGTCCCACTCCTCCAGGGGAGCCGCGACCATGCCGCTGTATTTCGCCGACTCATCCGAATCACTGGTCCCCGACGCGCACGCCGGTTTCGCCACCGCCCACGCCGCCCTCGTCGAACACCATCCCGGCCACGGGTATTTCCGCGCCCGTGCCGCCTCGCCCGCCCGCCGGGTCGGGCTGGTCTCCGGCGGCGGGTCCGGCCACGAGCCGCTGCACGCCGGGTTCGTCGGCGCCGGGATGCTGGACGCCGCCTGCCCCGGCCGGATCTTCGCCTCGCCGCACAACCGGCAGATCTTCGAGGCCAGCCGTGCCGTCGCCGGGGACGACGGCGTCCTGCATCTGGTCAAGAACTACACGGGTGACCGCATCAACTTCGGCATCGCCGCCGAACGCCTCCACCACGAGGGCATCCGCTGCGAGCGGGTGCTGATCGACGACGACCTCGCCACCGACTCCGACGAGATCGCCGTCGGCCGGCGCGGCACCGGCGCCACCCTGATCGTGGAGAAGGTCCTCGGCGCCGCCGCCGACGAGGGACGCGGCCTGGACGAGCTCGTGGCGCTCGGCGTCGATCTGACCCGCCGCTCCCGCAGCCTCGCCGTCGCCTCCGCCGCGCACACCACCCCCGCCTCCGGGACCCCGGCCTTCGACCTGCCCGAGGACGTGCTGGAGTTCGGCGTGGGCATCCACGGGGAGCGCGCCGACAAGACCGTGCCGCACGCGCCGCTCAGCAAGCTGGTCGAAACCATGACGGACCGGCTGCTGGCCGCGCTCCCCCACGGCCCCCGGCCACGGGTCCTCGCGCTGGTCAACGGCCTGGGCTCGGTCACCTCCCTGGAGCTGTACGGGATCCACCACATCCTCGCCAAGGCCCTCGACGCCCGGGGCACGGCCCTCGACCGGTCCCTGACCGGCACCTTCGTCAGCGCCCTCGACATGCGTGGCTTCTCGCTGTCCCTGCTCGCCACCGACGACGAGGTGCTGCGGCTGTGGGACGCCCCCGCCCGTACCGCGGCCTGGCCCCTGTGACCCCCGCCCGCCCGCAGCAAGGAGCCCCGCACCATGTCCACGAACCCCGCCCCGCGGTCCCTGACCCGCGCCACCGTCACCGCCTGGCTGACGCGTTTCGCCGCCACCGTACGGTCCGTCGAGCCCGAGCTGACCGCCCTCGACCAGCAGGCGGGCGACGGCGACTTCGGCGTGAACCTGGCCACCGGGATGGACGGGGTGCGGCGCGCCCTGGACGGCCTGTCGGCCACCCCCTCGGTCGGCCAGGACACCGCGGAGACACCGCTCGCCGCCGCCGCCCGGGTCTTCCTCGACGATGTCGGCGGCACCAGCGGCCCGCTGTTCGGCCTGTTCTTCCAGGAGTTGGCCGACGCGGTCGCCGCGGCCGCCCCCACCCCGCCGGGCACCGGCGAACTGGCCGCCGGGGTCGCCGCCGGGACGGCCGCGATCCAGCGGGTCGGGGAGGCCGAGGTCGGCGACAAGACCATGATCGACGCCCTTCTCCCGGCCGCGAAGGCGCTCGCCGACTGCCCGTCGACCGCCGACCCGGCCCGCTCGCTGCGGCTCGCCGCGGTGGCCGCCCACCGCGGCGCGCGGGCCACCGCCTATCTGCGGGCCCGGCGCGGGCGGGCCAGTTACACCGGGGACCACTCCGTCGGCGTCCCCGACCCGGGCGCCCTGGCCGTGGCGCTGCTGTTCGCCTCCGCCGACGGCGAGCTGACCACCGTCAGCAGACTTCCGGAGCACCGGGGCGCCGAATACTGAGCTTGAGGAAACTTCATCGAATCCGGACAGTTCCGCGAATCCGGGGTGTCATTCGCCACTAGCGTGAACGGTCATGAGCGGGGCCACGTCGGGCAGGCGAAAAGGAAACCTCGCTGGCTCGATCGAAGGTGACCGGGAGAAGCAGTGCACCAGGACACCCCCGCCCGTGTGACAACCCCGCGCGCCCCGGCGGAACGACCGGCACGGGGTGAGGGCACGGCGCCGGGCAAGGCCCGTGACGCGTACTTCGACAACGCGAAGTACCTCACCATCGTGCTGGTGGCCTGCGGCCACGCATGGGAACCACTGACGTACGGCAGCCGGGCCTCCATGGCCATCTACCTGCTGGTGTACGCGTTCCACATGCCCGCCTTCGCGCTGATATCGGGCTACTTCTCCCGCAGCTTCGACATGGCGCCCAAGCGGCTGCGGCGGCTGGTGACCGGCGTGGTCGTCCCGTACGTCGTCTTCGAGGTCGCCTACACCCTCTTCTCCCGCTGGGCACTGGACAACCCGGACGAACCGTTCAGTCTGCTCGACCCGTGGTACGTGATGTGGTTCCTGGTCGCGCTGTTCATCTGGCGGCTCACCACCCCGCTGTGGCTGGCCCTGCGCCATCCGGTGCCGGTCGCGCTGGCCGTGGCCGCGCTCGGCTCGCTCTCGCCGGAGACCGGCGGCGATCTGTCGCTCCAGCGGACGCTGGCGTTCCTGCCGTTCTTCGTGCTCGGGCTCACCCTCCGCCCGGAACACTTCGCCCGGCTGCGCACCTGGCGGGCGCGGTGGATCGCGCTGCCGGTCGGGATCGTGGCGCTGATCACGGCGTACGTGGTGGCGCCGTGGTTCAACTCGGAGTGGTTCTACCACCGCAAGAGCGTCGCGGCCCTGGACGGTGTGCCGGAGTGGGCCGGGCTGCTCTCCACGCCCGTCCTCTTCGTGGGGGCGCTGGTGCTGACGGCCTGCTTCCTGGCCTGGGTGCCGGGGCGGCGCACCTGGTTCACGGTGCTCGGCGCGGGGACGATGTACGGCTATCTGCTGCACGGCTTCATCATCAAGTCGTCCCGCTTCGGCGGGTGGTACGACCACCCGTGGCTGCACACCCCGCTGGGCGAGCTGGCGGTGACCGCCGCGGCCGTCACCATGGTCACGCTGCTGTGCACGGCGCCGGTGCGGCGGGTCTTCCGCGCGGTGGTGGAGCCACGCATGGAGTGGGCGTTCCGGCGCGCCGGGTACGAGAAGCCCGGCACCCGGCGCGCGGAGAACTCTGCTTGAGTCAGCGGCTCTCCAGCCGCAGACGCAGTTCACGCTCCTGGTCACCGGCCATCCGGCCCTCGTCGCGTACGACGAAGGCGGTGGCCAGGACGTCGCGCAGCTGCTCCACCTGGCGGGGGCCGCCCTGGAGATCGGCGGTGAGCGGCGCCCCCAAGGGGGTGGGGGTGGGCTCCTGCCGCACACCGGCCACCTCGAACGTCGCGCTCCACACCGTGGGGTGCCCGTCGGCCTCCTCGCGCGGCGGGGTGCCGGAGGCCGGGCCGGAGGGGTAGCAGGCGTGGAGCACGCCGAACACGGTGTCGGCGTCCTCCTTGGAGTGTCCGTTGAGGACCACCACGACCTGAGTGGCTGAGCGTTCCTGACTGGCCATTCGTGAATACCTTCCTCTTCATCCGGAGGGCTCGTCGGGCACCGGCTGCTCGGGGTGCACGCCTCCGCTGTGCGGCTTTCCGCGCCGACGGGTGCCGGGTTCGTCCAGGTCGGGGACGTCTTCCGGGCGGTGGGGCGGAGCGGAGTCCGGTGTGCCGCCGGTGATGTCCAGCGGGTCCGGACCGCCCTGCGCCTGCTGGTCGGGCAGGTCCCTGGGGATGGCGGGAGCCTGTTCCCCGGGGGCTTCCGGTCGCTCGTCACTCACGGTTCGCTCCTCTCTTGCGCGGCGGGTCCCGTGGATGGAAAGGGACACAGGACGGCCGGTACCCCGCATACGGACACCAATGCAGGCATTGCCGCTCCACGTCGAAAGGTGTGAGCCCCGTCACCGCGTGGCGGCGGAAGGGGTCTGAACACAATCAGCGGCCCATGCGTATGAACCTCCGTAGCCAACCCCGTCCCCTGCGTACGACCCCGTGCGCCCCACAGGAGGTCACAAGTTGAGCCGGAGTCACAAGCGCGCCCCCAAAACAAAGATCGTCATCGGGGCCGCCGCGGCCGCCGCCGTAGCGGGCGCGGCCATTCTGCTGCCCAACGCCAACGCCTCGCAGGACAAGAAGTCCGAGGCCCTCGACGCCAAGCCCAAGGCGCTCAACGCCGATTCCGCTTCGGACGTGATCTCGCAGCTCGCGTCGAGCCTGGGCGACGCGTTCGGCGGCGCCTGGTACGACAAGGACAAGCAGCAGGTCGTCGTCAACGTCGTCGGCAACAAGGTCAATGTCGATCTCTCGGTCAAGAGCGCCGGGGCCGTCGCCAAGGACGCCAAGAACAGCATGAAGTCGCTGAAGGCCGCCGAGGCGACGCTGAAGGAGAAGGCCACCATGGCGGGCACCGCCTGGGCCATCAACCCCAAGACCAACAAGCTCCAGGTCACGGCGGACAGCACCGTCAAGGGCGCGAAGTGGGACACCCTCCAGTCCACCGTCAAGTCGCTGGGCGCGGACATGGCCGACGTCAAGCGCTCAGCGGGCACGTTCAAGACCTTCGCCGCAGGCGGTGACGCCATCTTCGGTGGCGGTTCGCGCTGCTCCCTGGGCTTCAACGTCACCACCGACAGCGGCGACCCGGGCTTCCTGACCGCCGGCCACTGCGGTGTCGCGGCCGAGGAGTGGTCGGAGACGCAGGACGGCGCCCCGGTCGCCACGGTCAAGGACGCCACCTTCCCCGGCACCGGTGACTTCGCGCTCGCCACGTACGACGACACCGCCACCGATGCCCCGAGCACGGTCGACACCGGCGACGGCAAGACGGTGAACATCACCGAGGCGGCCGAGGCGTCGGTGGGCCAGGAGGTGCAGCGCATGGGCAGCACCACCGGGCTGAACGGCGGCTCGGTCACCGGTCTCAACGCGACCGTCAACTACGCCGAGGGCTCGGTCAGCGGGCTCATCCAGACCGACGTCTGCGCCGAGCCCGGCGACAGCGGCGGCTCCCTGTTCACCGAGGACGGCAAGGCCATCGGCCTGACCTCCGGCGGCAGTGGCGACTGCACCGCGGGCGGTGAGACGTTCTTCCAGCCGGTGACCACCGCGCTGGAGGCGGTCGGCGCCACGATCGGTGACGCCGGAGCCGGTGGCGGCGCGGCCCAGTAAGGCGGTACCGCCCCGCATCCGCCCCTCACGCTCCGGGTGTCCCGCGCCGTTACCGCGGGACACCCGGGAGGGGGCGTTGTCAGCCCCCTCCAGTGTGTCAGGTCCCCTGGTGTGTCAGGTCACGGCGTCCGGCCGGCGCGCACCCGCTCCAGGGTGATCGGCAGGTCGCGCACCCGTACCCCCGTCGCGTGGTGGACGGCGTTGGCGACGGCCGCGGCCGTCCCGACGATGCCCAGCTCCCCGACGCCCTTGGCGCCGATCGGGCTGAGCCGGTCGTCCTCCTCCTCGATCCAGTACGCCTCGACATCACGCACATCGGCGTGAGCCGCCACATGGTAGGTGGCGAGGTCATGGTTAGCGAAGTCGCCGAAGTCCGGGTCGAGTTCGAGGTTTTCGTACAGCGCCGCCGACAGCCCCATGCACATGCCGCCGCGCAGCTGCGAGCGGGCCGTACGGGCGTTGATGATGCGCCCGGCGGCGAACATCCCCAGCAGCCGGTCGACCCGCACCTGCCCGGTGTCCGCGTCCACCCGCACCTCCGCGAACTGGGCGCCGTAGGCGTGGCGCGCGAGGTCCTCCCGTGCCCGGACGTCCTCGGTGGTGTCCGCGTACGCCTCCAGCCCGCCGGGCGGGATCTGCCCGGCCAGGTCGCCGAGCCGCTTGGACAGCTCCCGGCACACCTTGCTCACCGCCCACCCCCAGGAGCTGGTGCCCATGGAGCCGCCCGCGAAGGGGGCCTCGCCGTAAGAGCTGCGGCCGATGTCCAGGGTGACCCGGTCCAGCGCCACGCCGAGTTCGTCCGCGGCCACCTGGGTCAGCGCGGTACGGGCTCCGGTGCCGATGTCGACGGCGGCGATCCTCACCGTGAAGCGCCCGTCGGGCTCCGCGCGGGCGGTCGCGGTGGCGGGCCAGGTGTGGGCGGGGTAGGTGCCCGCAGCGACGCCGGTGCCCACCAGCCACCGCCCCTCGCGGCGGCGGCCGGGGCGGGGGTCACGCCCTGCCCAGCCGAACCGGGCCGCGCCCTCGCGCAGGCAGGCGATGAGGTTGCGGCTGCTGAAGGCGTTCCCCGACTCGGGGTCCGCGGACGGCTCGTTGACCACCCGCAGCTCGATGGGGTCCATCTCCAGCGCGTACGCCAGCTCGTCCATCGCGCTCTCCAGCGCGAACATCCCCGGGGACTCGCCGGGCGCCCGCATCCACGACGGCGTGGGCACGTCGAGCTGTGCCAGGCGGTGGATGGTGCGGCGGTGCGGCGCCGCGTACATCATGCGGGTGGCGACGACGGTCTGCTCACAGTACGGGGTGAGCCGGGAGCTCTGCTGGAGCGCGTTGTGCGAGATCGCGGTGAGCCGGCCGTCGCGCTCGGCGCCCAGCCGGACCCGCTGCACGGTGGGGGTCCGGTACGAGACCATGGTGAACATCTGCTGCCGGGTCGCCGCCACCTTCACCGGGCGGCCGACCGCCCGCGCGGCCAGCGCGGCGAGCACCGTGGGCGGGCGGGGCAGCGCCTTGGAGCCGAACCCGCCGCCCACGTGGTCCGCCACGATCCGTACGGCGCCCTCGGGGAGCCCGAACAGGGCGGCGAGCGTGTTCGCCGTCACCCAGGGCCCCTGGTCGCCGTTGTAGAGGGTCAGCGTGTCGCCGTCCCAGACCGCGATGGTGGCGTGCGGCTCCATCGCGCAGGTGTGCTCGGGCGGTGTGGTGTACGTGGCGTCGATGGTGACCGGAGCCGTGGCCAGCGCGGTGTCCACGTCTCCCCGCTCCGTCCGGCCCACGTATCCGGCGTTGACGGTCTCGGGGACGAAGATGTGCGGATCGCCGTCGCGCAGTTCGACGTCGTGCGGCTCCTCCGCGTAGCCGACGCGTACCGCGGCCGCGGCCTGACGCGCCGTCTCATAGCTGTCCGCGACCACGGCCGCCACGATCTGCCCCCGGTAGGCGACCTCGGCGGACTGCAGGACGGACAGTTCCGGGTCGTCGGTCGGACGCAGCCGCGGCACACTGCCGCTGTCCAGCACGGCGACGACCCCGGGGAGGGCCGACGCGGGCCCGGCGTCGACGGAGCGCACCCGGCCGCGGGCGATGGTGGACTGCACCGCCACGGCGTACAGGGCGTCCGGTACGGGGTACTCGTACGCGTAGAGCGCGGTGCCGGTGACCTTCTCGCGCCCTTCGATCCGGGTCACCCCGGTGCCCACGGTCCGTTCGAGGGTGGTCATCGCCCCTCCCCTGCCACGAGGTCGCGCACGGTGGCCGTGATGAGGTCCGCGGCGAGGCCGATCTTGAAGGCGTTGTCCGGCAGCGGGCGTGCCGAGGCGAATTCGGACAGCGCCGCGGTGCGCAGCGCGTCCTCGGTCGGCCGCCGCCCGGTCAGCAGCCGCTCGGCCGTGTGCGCGCGCCACGGCTTGGGCGCCACCCCGCCGAGCGCGAGCCGGATCTCCCGCAGCGCTCCCTGCCCGTCGGTGGCGGCCACGGCGGCGAGGGACACCACCGCGAACGCGTAGGACCAGCGGTCGCGCACCTTGCGGTAGCGCATGGCGCCGGGCGGCGGCGGGGGCAGCTCGACGCCGGTGATGAGGTCGCCGGGCTGGAGCACCGTCTCCCGGTGCGGGGTGTCGCCGGGCAGGAGATGGAAGTCGGCGAGCGGCACGGTGCGCGGGCCGCCGTCGGCGCGCCGCAGGTGGACGACGGCGTCGAGCGCGGCCAGGGCCACCGCCATGTCGGAGGGGTTGGTGGCCACGCAGGCGTCGGAGGTGCCGATCACGGCGAGGTCGCGGTGGCTGCCCCCGATCGCCGAACAGCCCGTCCCCGGGGACCGCTTGTTGCAGGGCTTGGTGATGTCCTGGAAGTACACGCAGCGGGTGCGCTGGAGCAGATTGCCGCCGGTGGTCGCGCGGGTCCGGAGCTGTCCGGAGGCCCCGGCCAGCAGCGCCTGAGCGAGGGCGGGGAAGCGTGTCCGGATGCCGCGGTCGCCGGAGAGCCGGCTGCCCGGCACCAGGGCCCCGATGAGCACCCCGCCGTCGGGCCGGTGCTCGATGCGGTCGTACGGCAGTCCGGTGATGTCGACGACCATGGCGGGCTCGGTGACGCCGAGCTTCATCAGGTCGACCAGGTTGGTGCCCCCGGCCAGGTACACCGCCTCGGTGGAGTCGGCGACGAGGGAGGCGGCGGCCTCGGGGCGGGTGGCGCGCTGATACGCGAAGGGCTTCATCACACACCGCCCCGGACCGGCACGCCCGCGCCGTCCGCCCCGGCGGCCTCACGGATGGCGTCCACGATGCCGCGATACGCCCCGCAGCGGCACAGGTTGCCGCTCATCCGCTCCCGGATCTCGTCGTCGTCCAGGGCGTCGGGCGCGCGGACACCGGCGGCCACGTCCTCGGTGACGTGGCTGGGCCAGCCGCGGGCCGCCTCGGCGAGCGCGCCGATGGCCGAGCAGATCTGGCCCGGGGTGCAATAGCCGCACTGGAAGCCGTCATGTTCCAGGAACGCCTGCTGGAGCGGGTGCAGATCCTCCGTGGCGGCGAGGTCGGCGACGCCCTCGATGGTGGTGATGTCGTGGCCGGCGGCGGTCACGGCGAACACCAGGCAGCTGTTCACCCGTTCGCCGTCGAGGAGGACCGTGCAGGCGCCGCACTGGCCGTGGTCGCAGCCCTTCTTGGTGCCGGTCAGCGCGAGGTGTTCGCGCAGGGCGTCCAGCAGGGTGACCCGGTTGTCGAGGGTGAGGGGCCGGTCGGCGCCGTTGACACGCAGCGTGAGATCGGTGTGAAACCTCTGAGCTGTCACAGCCCTCACCATGACACCGGGTTCGGGGCCCCGCATCTCGACCGCGCGCCGCACCGTGGGCCCGCGGGCCCGTCATCCGGCGCCCGGTGGCGGGGGCAGCCGCAGATGGGCGAGGTCGTCGGGGACCGGGCTGCGGGGCCGGTAGAACGGCGGGGCCTGGTCGGCGGCGGGCGAGTCGGCGAGCCGGAAGCGGTCACGCAGCCGGTGGTAGAACTCGGCGGGCCGCATCCGTACCAGCCGCAGCCGGGCCGGGGCCCGGTACGCCGCCACCCAGTCGCCCGGCTCCAGCACCCCGCGCAGCTGCCCGTCGATGGAGACCGCCACCCGCCCGGAGTGCGGCAGCACCCGGATCGCGACGGCCTCGTCCACCGCGGCCACCACGCTGCGGTCGAAGGCGATGTGCGGGGCGACGGGGGTGAAGACGACCGCGTCCATGTGCGGGGAGACGACCGGGCCGCCCGCGGCGAAGCTGTACGCGGTGGAGCCGGTGGGGGTGGCCACGATGATGGCGTCGGCCGAGTACGAGGCGAGCAACTGCCCGGACACATAGACCGCCACCCCGGCCTGGCGGTCGCGGGCCAGCTTCTCGAACACCACGTCGTTGAGGGCGGTGACGTCCAGGGCGACGCCCCAGCCGACCTCTTCGGGGCTGCCGGGCCGGATCTTCGGCGCGGGCAGCACCGGCCCGCGTCCGTACCGCAGCAGCGCGTCCATCCCGGCGGGCATGTCCAGCGGCCGCGACGCGCGCAGCGTGAGCATCATGCGCTCCTCGACCGTGGTGCGGCCCGCCTGCACGGCGTCCAGGGCGGGCCGCAGGTCGTCGGGGGTGATCTCGGTGAGGAAGCCGACCCGGCCCACGTTCACCCCCAGCGCCGCGGCACCGTCCGTGGCGGCGATGCGGGCCCCGCGCAGGAACGTGCCGTCACCGCCGAAGGTGACGATCAGATCGGGATGCCCGGCCGAGGCGGACTCCTCCCGCGCGCTGCCCCGGGGACGGCCCTCGCGCCACACGTCGATCTCGGTGCAGGAGACGTCCCGCGCTGCGGCCCAGGAGTGCGCGGCACGGGCCGCCGCGACAGCGGCGGGGCGGGCCCGGTGGACGACCAGGCCGAGCCGGTTGACAGGCATCCTCCTCCCACCGTAGAGCGCCCCGGCGCGCGGCGCCCGGCAGCGGGCGGATCACGGGGCTGATCCAGGCCGGTCACGGGGCTGATCTAGGCTGGCGGGACGAGAAGACCTGCGGGGGAGCCGGCGAATCTCATCGAGTCAGGGATGGTGCAGCAGATGACGAGTCCGAACCGTACCGCGCTGGTCGAGGAGCTGATGGGGCGCTTCCCGCAGGTGCCACCGGAGGCGGTGATCAAGGAGGATCTGCTGCGCGGCGGCATGGCCTTCGACGACTCCGCGCTCAGCGGCGGGGACGACGGGGACGTCAAGCCGAAGTCGTACTTCATCTTCTCCTTCGACCACCGCACCCTTCCCGAGCTGGGCGCCGCCGCGCTCAACCGGCCGCCGGAGGAGATCGTGCTCACCGACGGGCCGTACGGGCTGCGGCGCACCGTGGTGTCGGTGCGCGTCAACCCGGACTCGCCGTACGTGGTGCGGGCCGGGGAGGACGGGGCACTGGGGCTGTACCTGGACGGGACCCGGATCGCGGACGTCGGCCTGCCGCCCATGCCGGAGTACTACCGGCACACGCTGTCGAACGGCAAGTCGGTGATGGAGGTCGCGCCGACCATCCAGTGGGGCTATCTGGTCTATCTGACGGTGTTCCGGGTGTGCCAGTACTTCGGCGCCAAGGAGGAGTGCCAGTACTGCGACATCAACCACAACTGGCGCCAGCACAAGGCGGCGGGCCGTCCGTACACCGGGGTCAAGCCGGTCGAGGAGGTGCTGGAGGCGCTGGAGATCATCGACCGGCACGACACCGCCGGCGCCTCCCAGGCGTACACCCTCACCGGCGGCTCGATCACCACGCACGTCGGCGGCCGCGACGAGGCCGACTTCTACGGCCACTACGCGAAGGCCATCGAGGAGCGCTTCCCGGGCCGCTGGATCGGCAAGGTGGTGGCGCAGGCGCTGCCGCGCGACGATGTGCAGCGTTTCCACGACTACGGCATCCGCATCTACCACCCCAACTTCGAGGTGTGGGACCGGCGGCTGTTCGAGCTGTACTGCCCGGGCAAGGAGCGCTACGTCGGCCGGGACGAGTGGCATCGGCGGATCCTGGACTCGACCGAGGTGTTCGGCGCGCGCAATGTGATCCCCAACTTCGTGGCGGGCGTGGAGATGGCCGAGCCGTTCGGCTTCACCAGCGTGGACGAGGCCATCGACTCGACCGCCGAGGGGCTGCGGTTCTTCATGTCCAACGGCGTCGTCCCCCGGTTCACCACGTGGTGCCCGGAGCCGACCACGCCGCTCGGCAAGGCCAATCCGCAGGGCGCGCCGCTGGAGTACCACATCCGGCTGCTGGAGACCTACCGGGCGACGCTGGAGGAGTACGGGCTGACCTCGCCCCCGGGCTACGGCCCGGCCGGGCCCGGGCGGGCCGTGTTCTCGGTCAGCTCGTTCATGGACAGCCTGTCGGCCGACGAGCCCGTGGCCGCGGCGGCCGAGTGAGCCACTCCGACCGCGCGGTGGTCATCCCCACCGCGCGGCTGGAGCTGCGGCCTCTGATCCCCGGCCACGCGCCGGAGATGGCGGACGCGCTGTCCGACCCGGCCCTGCACACCTTCACCGGCGGCGCGCCCCTGTCCCCCGCGGCCCTGCGCGCCCGCTACGAGCGCCTGGCCGCGGGCTCGCCGGACCCGGAGGTGGCCTGGTGCAACTGGGTGCTCCACGCGGCGGCCGAGCGGTGCCTGGTGGGCACGGTCCAGGCCACGGTCAGCGGACCCGCGGCCGACCGTACCGCCGAGGTCGCCTGGGTGGTGGGCACGCCGTGGCAGGGCCGGGGGTACGCCACGGAGGCCGCCCGGGCCTTGGTGGGGTGGCTCGCGACCCGCTGCGTCGCCCAGGTCATCGCGCACATCCACCCGCGCCACGCGGCCTCGGCGGCCGTCGCCCGCGCTGCCGGGCTCGCGCCCACCTCCCACCGGCAGGACGGCGAGGTGCGGTGGCGGATGGACGTAGTGGGCCGCGGGCCGTGAGGGGCCGCGGGGCGGTCAGCCGACGTGGATGTGGGGGCGCCGGTCGCGGTCGGGTTCGGCCTCGCGGAGCACTTCGCGGGTGACGGGGGCCACCTCGCCCTGGCCGAAGAGGAAGAAGCGGAGGAAGTGGGCGAGGGGGTTGCCCTCGGTCCACTCGAAGTGGATGTGCGGCCGCTGGCCGGCTTCGTCGCGCACCGCCAGCAGCATGGCGGCGAGCGCGTTGGCGACGGTGGCGCTCTCCATGGTGAGCACCCGGTAGCGGCCGTGCATCACCTTTCCGCGCACCCGCAGCTCGCTCTCGAACTCCGACGGGTCGGCGACGGTGACCTCGACGAAGATGATGTCGTCCTCGGGCGGGATGTCGTTGTCGGCCCGGACCTGCTGCTCCTTGTCACGGTATTCGGCCAGGTCACAGGCCTGCGGCTTGTTGGCGATGAACCGGATCTTGCGGTGCGCCGTGTCGCGGATGAAGCGCTGGGCCATGTCGTCGAAGGCGACGCTGGTGACCCGTAGCTCGAAGGCGCGGGCGGCCCGGGACAGCAGGGACACGGCCATGATCCCGCCGATGAAACACGCGCCGATCTTGACGCCGTCGGGCCGCTCGACGACGTTGGCGGCCGTGGTGTAGAGGAAGACGACCGCGATGGTCCCGAAGCCGAGGGTCCAGCCGTGCTGCCGGGCGCGCCGCGCGGCGAGGGTGACGGCGATCGTGGCGGAGGTGATGAGGACGAGGACGCCGGTGGCGTACGCCCCGCCCTGGGCGTCCACGTTGGCCCTGAACAGCCAGGTCACCAGGAACGCGATGAGGGTGAAGACGAGCACCATCGGGCGCACCGCGCGCGCCCAGTGGGGGGCCATGCCGTAGCGCGGGAGGTAGCGGGGCATGAGGTTGAGCAGCCCGGCCATGGCGGAGGCGCCCGCGAACCAGAGGATGGCGATGGTGGCGGCGTCGTAGACGCTGCCGAAGGCGGATCCCAGGTATTCGTGGGCGAGGTAGGCCAGGGCGCGGCCGTTGGCCGGGCCGCCGGGCCGGAACGCGTGCTGGGGGATCAGCAGGGTGGTGATCAGGCTGGAGGTGATCAGGAAGACGCTCATGATGACCGCGGCGGTGGTGAGCAGCTTCCGGGCGCCGTGGATACGGCCGGTGGGACGCTCCTCGGTGTCGCCGGGTGCGCCCTCGATGTGCGGCATGACGGCGACGCCGGTCTCGAACCCGGACAGCCCGAGCGCCAGTTTGGGGAAGATCACCAGGGATACGGCGACCATGACCAGCGGGCTGCCGCGCTGGGCGGTGAGCGCGGTGGTCCAGTCGGTGATGACGTGCGGTGCGGTGAAGACGTGCCACAGCCCCACGGTCACCACGACGGCGTTGAGCAGCAGATAGACGCCGACCAGGACGACGGCCAGTCCGATGGCCTCGGTGAAGCCCTTGAGGAAGACCGCGCCGAGGAGCCCGATGAGGACGAGGGTGACGGCCACCTCATGGCCGCGCAGCAGGTCGGTGGAGTGCGGATTCTCCACCAGGTGGGCGGTGGCGTCGGCGGCCGAGAGGGTGATGGTGATCAGGAAGTCGGTCGCGGCGAAGCCGAGCATGGTGAGGACGAAGAGCTTGCCCTTCCAGAACGTCAGCAGCCGCTCCAGCATCGCGATCGAGCCCTGGCCGTGCGGGCTCTCGACGGCCACCCGCCGGTAGACCGGCAGCGCGCCCGCGAGGGTCACCACCACCAGCACGACCGTGGCCAGTGGGGAGAGCAGCCCGGCGGCGAGAGCGGCGATACCGGGCTGGTAGCCGAGGGTCGAGAAGTAGTCGAGGCCGGTCAGGCACATGACCCGCCACCATGGGCGGCCCCGGTCGGCGCCCTCGGGTTCGGCGTGCGGCCCGGGCTGCCGCTTGACCATGTCGGTCTGGCCCTCCAGCAGCCATGTGCGCAGCCGGTGCCGCGAGCCGCCCTGCGGGGCGGAGCGACGTCGAGGAGGGCCGGTCACGATGTGCTCCTGTCGGGTGCGGCGAAGAGTTTCAGCCATCGTGAGACTGCCTGGCCAGCGTATGCGCAGCGGCCCGCGCGCACCGGTCGGCGGCACCCGGGCGGAGGCCGGGGCTCATTCTCAGCGGACTCTCATTTTCGGCACCTACGGTCCGCCCCATGGACACCACCAAGACGGACCGACCGACCGACCGCACAGCGCAACCCGCAGAAGCCGAAGAAGCAACGGCGGAGGGTGTCCGAAACGCTGTTTCCGACCCGAAGGAACCGCACACCGAGGCTCCCGCCGAGGAGTCCGCCACTGAAGCGGCCGCGGACCGGCCCGATGAGCCCGTGACCGCTCCGGCCACCCCGGCGGCCTCCTCCGGGGTGCTCTCCGGTGCCGCCGCCGTGGCCGCCGCGGGCCTCGGCCTCGCGTCACTCACCGGCACCTGGCTCGGCACCATGCTGCAGGAGCGTGAGCAGCTGACCGGGCAGATCAAGGCCCAGTCCGGGGCCGCCGCCAACCAGATCGAGGCGGTCTACGGCACGCCGTGGCACACCACGGCCTTCTTCAACGGGCTGTTCGGGCTCGCCGCCGTGGTCATCGCCGCCGTGGTGCTGCTGCGGCAGCGCACCGCCACGCCGGCCTCGGGAACCACCTGGGTCACGGCCGTGGCCTGGGGCGCGGTGGCGCTCGGCGTCATCGGCCTGGTGATCGCGGCCGTGATGGGGCTGGACGTGTTCACCCCGATGCCCAAGGTTCCGGCCGGCCCCGGTGGCGGGCCCACCGGCTGACCCGCACCGGCCGGCGACCGGACGGCCGGACGATACGCCGACCGGACGGCCTCCGACCGGAGGAACCGGCACGCCCCGCGGGAGTGGCTCTCCCCGGGGCGTGCCGCGTTCCGGGCGGGCGGGACGGTTAAGGCCGCCGCTTCGGGACACCAGAGTGGGACACCGACGAGTCGACGTAATGGAGTCCCACGATGAGCGAATCCGCGGCACACACCACCGGTCCCCGGTCCGGCGAGGACACCAGAACCGCGGTCACCGTGCTCGTCGCGCTCGGCGCCAACCTCGTCATCGCCCTCGCCAAG
This sequence comes from Streptomyces sp. NBRC 110028, assembly GCF_001417735.1. GTDB lineage: Bacteria > Actinomycetota > Actinomycetes > Streptomycetales > Streptomycetaceae > Streptomyces. The sequence continues at coordinate 298,870 of NZ_BBUZ01000027.1, read as the reverse complement.
GCGATCGGCGGGGTCTTCACGGGCTCCCCCGCGCTGCTCTCGGAGGCCGCCCACTCGGTCGCGGACAGCCTCAACGAGGTGTTCCTGCTCGCCTCCCTCAAACGCAGTAAGCGCGCCCCGGACGCCCAGCACCCCTTCGGCTACGGCAAGGAGCGGTACTTCTGGGCGCTGCTCGCCGCCGTCGGCATCTTCGTCATGGGCGGCTGCTTCTCCTTCTTCCAGGGCGCCGAGGCGCTGCAGTCGGGCAGTTCGGAGGACCACACCGGCTATCTGGTCGGCCTCGCCGTGCTGGGGGTGGCCCTCATCGCGGAGGGCTCCTCGCTGGTCCGCGCCCTGATCCAGGTCCGCGGCAATGCCCGGAAGGCGGGCCACGGCATGCTCGCCGAGATCCGCGCGGGGAGCGATCCCACGCTGCGCACCGTGCTGGCCGAGGACTCCACCGCCTGCCTCGGCGTGGTGTTCGCCCTCCTCGGCATGTGGCTCCACATGATCACCGGCGACGGGGTGTACGAGGCGGTGGCGTCGTTCCTGATCGGGGCGCTGCTGGTCTACGTGGCCTACCGGCTGGCCATGGAGTCGCGCGGCCGGCTGATCGGTGAGGCGATCGATCCGGCGCAGCGGCGGGAGATACGGCACTTCCTCGACGAGCAGCCGGAGATCGACACGGTGACCACGCTGCTGACGATGCGTCTGGGCACCGAATCCACGCTGGTCGCGGCCCGGATCGATCTCGTCGCCGGGCTCGACAGCGAAGAGGTCGAGGAGGTCCTGGTGCGGGTCAAGACCAAGATGGCGGAGGTCTGGCCGCACGCCGACCAGATCTTCCTCGACGTCACGGACGCGTCCGCCAAGGACCGCGCCCGGGCCCGCCGGGACCTCAAGGCGCTCGACGAGGCGGTGGCCGCGGACGCCGATGCCGAGGGCAGTCGCTCCTGAGATTGGAGGGGCCGTTGGGGGGTACCCGAAAGCGGACCGGCCCGGAAGAGCTAACTGATGTTCGGAGGCAATACTCATGGGCTTGGGCGGTTGCATCCTCATGGTCGCGATCGGAGGCATCCTCACCTTCGCGACGGACTGGAACAGCAGTGGTTTTAATGTGCATTTGGTGGGCCTGATCCTCATGGCCGTCGGCTTCATCGGCATGGCCGCGTACGTCAGTGTCTACAAGCGGCGGCGAATGATCCCGCCGACGGCCGCGACGCCTCCGGTGGTCGAGGATCCCGACCCGCATCACCGGCACCACTATGAGATCTGAGGCCGGAAACCCCCCACCACACGAGGTGGCCCCCGCCACGGGTGGGGGCCACTTCCCCTTTCCCACCCCGGGAGGAGACCATGACCGCCGTACGGAGGGCCGCGCTGTTCGACGTGGACGGCACACTCGTGGACACCAACTATCTGCATACCGTGGCCTGGTGGGAGGCGTTCCGGCAGGCGGGGCACGCGGTGCCGATGCGGCAGGTCCACCTCGCCATCGGCAGGAGCTCCGACCGGCTCTTGGACCATCTGCTGGGTGAGGACCGGGACCGTTCGCGGGACGAGAGCATCACGGGCGCGCACAAGACCCTGTACGCCACGTACTTCGGCCGGCTGCCCGCCTTCGAAGGCGCCGGGGAACTGCTGCGCGCGGTGGCGGCCCGCGGGCGTCACGTGGTGCTGGCCAGCTCCGCCGGCCAGGACGAACTGGCGGCCATGCGGGCGGCGATCGGCGCGGACGACATGACCGGCGACGCGCTCAGCTCGGACGACGTCGACGAGGGCAAGCCCGCGCCCGACCTGGTCGAACGGGCCCTGGAGCGGGCCGGAGTGCCGCCTGGGGACGCGGTCTTCGTCGGCGACAGCGTCTGGGACGTGATGGCGTGCCGGAAGGCCGGGGTGCCCTGTGTGGCGCTGCTGTCCGGTGGCGTCCCCCGCGAGGCGCTGACGGACGCCGGGGCGGCCGAGATCCGGGAGAGTCCGGCGGATCTGCTGGCCCATCTCGACGAAAGCCTGCTGGCCTGATCGACGACCCCTGGGGCACTGGCATGCACGACGACACCGCGCTCATCGTCATCGACATGATCAACACGTATGATCACGAGGACGCCGAGTTGCTGGTCCCCTCCGTCCGCGAGGCGCTGCCCGCGGTGCGGAAGCTGGTGACCAGGGCCCGGAAGGCGGGGGTCGAGGTCATCTGCGTCAATGACAACTTCGGCCGCTGGCGCTCGCACCACGACGAACTCCTGGACATGGCGCTGCGGTCGCCGCACGCCGATCTGGTGGAGCCCATCCGGCCCGACGAGGACTCGCTCTTCGTCGTCAAGGCCCGGCACTCGATCTTCTACCAGACGCCGCTGGAGTATCTGCTGGGGCAGCGCGGCATCAGCCGCACCGTCCTGTGCGGTCAGGTCACCGAGCAGTGTGTGCTCTACTCCGCCCTCGACGCCCATATCCGCCATCTGACGGTGGCCGTGCCGTACGACGCGGTGGCGCATATCCACCGTGACCTGGCGGACGCCGCGCTGCGGATGATGGAACGGAACATGGGCGTCGAGATCTGCTCGGCGGACGAGGTGCGGCTGCAGCACGGGCCTTGACATCGGCCTGTTCGAAACTGTCAGAATCTGTTCAGCAAAGGGCGGTTGAGGTCGCTCGGCATTCCCAAGAAGCAACATAATCGAAGAGAAGGGGATCGCCATGGCGGTCACTCGTAGATCATTGCTGATCGCCGGCAGCGCCGCGCCCATGGCGGGGACGCTCGCCACCGGCATCCCCGCACAGGCGGCCGCCTCCGCGCCCGCCGCGTCCCGGTCCACCGGCGGGCGGAGCGTCCCGCTCTCCGACGGCTGGCGGTTCGTCCTCGTCACCCCGGACGGGAACGCCGACCCGACCGGCGACTACGACAACGCCCACGAGCCCGGCTACGACGACTCCGCGTGGCGCACGGTCGCGGTGCCGCACGACTGGAGCATCGAGCTGACGCCGACCACCGAGCACGGCACCACGGGCGGCACAGGCTTCCTGCCCGGCGGGCTCGGCTGGTACCGCCAATCCTTCACGCTGCCGCCCGGGGTCGCGGGCAAGCGGATCTCCGTCGAGTTCGACGGGGTGTACATGGACGCGTACGTGTACTGCAACGGCAAGCTCGTCGGCAACCACCCCTACGGCTACACCGGCTTCGCCCTCGACCTCACCGACGTGGTCCACGCCGACGGCACCACCCCCAACGTCCTCGCCGTCAGGGTCCGCAACCAGCTGCCCAGCAGCCGCTGGTACTCCGGCAGCGGCATCTACCGCCACGCCCGCCTCGTCATCACCGACCCCGTCCACGTGGCCCGCTGGGGCACGTACGTCACCACCCCCACCCTGAGCGAAGACCACGCCACCGTCCGGGTGCGCACCAGCGTGGTCAACGCGTCGGGCGACGAGAAGTCCGTCACCGTCCTCTCCACGGTCAAGGACCCCGACGGTCATACGGTCGCCCATGCCCGCTCCACTCTCACCGTCGGCGCCGACACCACCCGCGACGCCGCCCAGGAGATGACCGTCGGCACACCACGGCTGTGGTCCCTCGACACACCCCAGCGGTACACCCTGGAGACCGAGCTACGGGTCGGGGACCAGACCACCGACCGCTACCGCACTCCGTTCGGCATCCGCCGCGTCACCATCGACCCCGACCACGGGCTCACCCTCAACGGCCAGTACACCAAGCTCCAGGGTGTCGACCTCCACCATGATCTGGGGGCGCTCGGCGCCGCGTTCCACGCCGACGCCGCGCTGCGCCAGCTGACCATCATGAAGAGCATGGGCGTCAACGCCCTGCGCACCTCGCACAATCCGCCCGCCCCGGAGATGATCGAGATCTGCGAGCGGCTGGGCATCGTCATGCTGGTGGAGGCGTTCGACTGCTGGCGCACGGGCAAGAACCCGTACGACTACGGGCGCTTCTTCGACGAGCACTGTGAGGCGGACATCACCGAGATGGTGCGCGCCGCCCGCAACTCCCCCGCCGTCATCATGTGGTCCATCGGCAACGAGATCCCCGACTCCACCAGCACCGCCGGACTGGGCATGGCGGAGCGGCTGATCGACGCGGTCAGGAAGGCCGACGACACCCGGCCGGTCGTGATCGGCTCCGACAAGTACCGCTCCCTGCCGTCCCCCGGCTCGGCCGCCGACCGCATGCTCGCCAAGCTGGACGGGCTGGGCCTCAACTACAACACCGCGGCTTCGGTGGACGCCCTGCACGCCCGCTATCCGCATCTGTTCCTCTTCGAGTCCGAGTCCTCCTCCGAAACCTCTTCCCGCGGGGCCTATCAGGAGCCCGAGCACCTCAACACCGGGGAGAACCACACCCCCGGCAAGCGTGAGCCGTCCTCTTACGACAACAACCTCGCCTCCTGGACCATGAGCGGCGAGTACGGGCTGAAGAAGGACCGCGACCGGAAGTTCTTCACCGGGCAGTTCCTGTGGTCGGGCATCGACTACATCGGCGAGCCCACCCCGTACGACGTGTTCCCGGTGAAGGCGTCCTTCTTCGGCGCGGTGGACACGGCCGGGTTCCCCAAGGACATGTACCACCTGTTCAGGAGCCAGTGGACCAGTGAGCCCATGGTCCATCTGGTGCCGATGAACTGGACCGACCACCGGCCGGGCGAGACCGTCGAGGTCTGGGCCTACGCCAACGTGGACACCGTGGAACTGTTCCTCAACGGCGACTCCCTCGGCATACGCCGCTTCGACACCAAGAAGACCACCGACGGCCGCACCTACCTGGAGACCACCGAAGCCACCGGCGACGACAAAACCGTCACCTCCGGCCCCTACCCCGGCAGCTACACCAGCCCCAACGGCAGCGCCGGCAAACTCCACCTCACCTGGAAAGTCCCCTACGCACCCGGTGAGCTCAAGGCGGTGGCCCGCCGCGACGGCCGCGTCGTGGCCACCGATGTGCTGCGTACGGCCGGACGCCCCCACGCCATCCGCCTCACCCCCGACCGCAAGACCGTGCACGCGGACGGCCGATCACTGTCCTTCATCACCGCCGAGGTGGTCGACGCACACGGCGTGGTGGTCCCCGACGCCGATCACCTCATCGCCTTCGACGTCTCCGGAGGCTCAGTGGCAGGCGTCGACAACGGCCGCCAGGAGAGCGCCGAGCGCTACCAGGCCGGCACCCGCACCGCCTACCACGGCAAAGCCCTGGCCATCATCCGCACCGGCACCAAGCCCGGCCCCCTCACCCTCACCGCCCGCTCAACAGGACTGCGCAAGGCCACCATCACCCTCCGCACCACCGGCGGCACCACCACCCGGGTCACCCCCACCCCGCCCTTCGCCCCCGACCCCGGTCCCGCCGCACCGGCGTATCCGCAGGCCGACGCAAGCTACTCGGGGGCGCCCGACACACTGCCCGCCGCCATGCTGGACGGCGACCCGGCCACCGGCTGGTCCAACGCCTTCCACAAGCCCGCCACCGCGCTGCTACCCGCCTTCGACGGGGCCAGGGAGGCCGACTGGGTCTCGGTGACCTGGGCCAGGAAACGCCGAGTGCGCCGCGTCGAGGTGTCCTTCACCCTCGACGCGACGCACACCCTGCCCGCCTCGATCACCGTGTCGGCCTGGGACGGCCGCCGCTTCACCCCGGTCCGCGGGGCGGAGGTCACCTGGGCCGACGCCTCCGGCGAACCGACCGTCGTCACCTTCGACCCGGTGCGCACCTCGCGTCTGCGCCTGGATCTGGTCAGCCGGTACCCCGGGGAGGCCAGGGGCGCCCACCGGATCGTACTGCTCGACGTCCCGGAAAGCTGAGGCCGGGGGCTCCAGGAGGACCGGGCGAGCGGCCCGCGCCGGCCGGCGCCCGGTCACCCCCAGCCGGCGCGGTATCCGTTGTACCGCCGCCGGCGCGGGCGCAGGCTGATGGCGAAGCCGACGACGCCACCGCCGATGATCCACAGGCCGGGGCCGAACGCCCGCACCCGCTCCATGATGCCGTCGATCGAGGTCGCGTCGTCCTGAGCGGTCTGCGCGCCCGAGGCGATGGCGGAGTTGTCGGCCGAGCCGCCCGCCTCACCGATCCTGGTGCCCGGGATGGTCACGCCGAGCGCCGTCATCGCCTTGGTCACGGGCTGGAAGAAGGTCACCCCGCCCTTGGTGCAGTCGCCGCTGCCGCCGGAGGTCACGCCGAGCGCCGTGTTCCCGACGAAGAGCGGACCGCCACTGTCCCCGGGCTCGGCGCACACGGTGGTCTGGATCAGTCCGCTGACGCTGCCCTCGGGGTAGTTCACCGTCGCGTTCAGCCCCGTCACCTTGCCGGAGCGCAGCCCGGAGGTGGCGCCGCTGCGGAAGACCTCCTGTCCCACGGTCGGGTCGGCGGCGTTGGTGATCTTCACTTGCTGGCTGTTGCCCACGTCCAGGATGCTGTTCTGGGCGAGCTTGGTGTTGTCGTAGCGCACCAGGGAGAAGTCGTTGCCGGGGAAGTTGGTCTGCACGGTGGTGCCGATGCTGGTCTTGCCCGAGCTGTCCTGGAACCAGGGCGTTCCGGGCGGGCCGCAGTGCCCGGCCGTCAGGATGAAGCCGGTCTGGCCGTTGGTGACGTTGAAACCGGCCGAGCAGCGGCTGCCGTTGGTGAAGATCGGGGCGGCGCCGTTGGTCTTGGTGGTGAACGTCCCCGTGGTGCGCCGCATGCTCACCTCGTCGCCCATCGGCGCCGCCATGTCCTTCATCCGTGACCAGTCGGAGGTGGAGACGGTGCTGTCGCCCAGCACCATCACCTTGTTGGACTTCGGGTCGACCATCCAGGCGGTGCCGGCCACCCGGGGCGCCGAGCGCAGCGTCTCGGTGGCGGATTTCAGCCGGTCCATGCTGTACCGCACCCGCTTGGGCCGTGCCCCGGCCCGGCTGACCTCGTCGGCCGCGTCCGCGTCGGTCACCGCGACCACCGGCTTCCCGTCCGCGGCCACCCAGTTCCCGGCCGTACGGGACGCGCCCAGCTCGGACACCAGCCGGCTCCCGAGATCGGTTCTTCCGCCGCCCTGGGCGTTCTCCCCGTCCAGGACCTGCGAGGAGCCGCCGCTCTCCGCCCCGTGCGCCGATCCGCCCGGTGAGGTCTGGGCGACCAGCAGTCCGCCACAGACCATGGCACCGACGGCCGCGTACCGTACCGCATGGCGCACGCCTCGCCGCGTGTGCTTCACCACCACGTCTCCTTACGTCGATCCAGCGCGTCGCCGACAACCAGAGCCAGGGCTCGGCCGGCAAGGGCCCTCCCTCTTCATACGGGCGGGACGGGCGTCGCGCTCACCGCGGAGCGCGGCTGTTGTGACGCGGCCGGGAATCGCGTGCGGCCCGCTCACTCCGGGGCGGTCAGCGGCTCGCCGCAGCGCAGGTTCCACCGGCCCAAGCGGCCGCTCAGCGCGGTCGCCGTGAGCGGGACGACGTCCAGCCGCCAGAAGGTCAGCGGGGGCAGGTCCAGCGCGTGGACCAGGGCGGCGCGGATCACGGCGGGTTCGGCGACGGCGAGCACCCGTCCGTCCTGCCCGGCCCTCGACTCCAGCCAGGCGCCGGTCCGTTCGATCAGCTCCAGCAGCGTTTCACCGCCGTGCGGCGCCGCCGCCGGGTCGGCCAGCCAGGCGGCGACGTCCCCGGGCGCCTCCCGCCCCACCTCGTCCAGGGACCGGCCGCGCCAGCGGCCCACGTCGAGGTCGCGCAGCCCGGGCGCCACCGCCGCGTCCAGGGCGAGGGCTTCCGCGGTGCCACGGCAGCGCGCGGAGGGTGCGGTGAACGTCACGTCGTGGTGCGGCAGGGCGCCCGCGGCGGACCGGGCCCGCCGCACGGCGGCCGCGTCCGGCGGGGCGTCGTCGAAACGCACCTGCCGCAGGGCCGCGTTGACCGCGGGCGCCAGCAGGGTGACATGCACCACCTTGTTCCCCTTTTCCGCACCATTCGCCCACGTAGGGGCGGCGCTTCCGGCGACCGCGCCGTAGCGGCGGCCGGGTGTCGCGCGTTACGGTCTCATGGAAAACGACGGCGTGACGGAAGCCCGGTGAGAACCCGGCACGGTCGCGCCACTGTGTGTCCGGCGGAAACGCCCCCTGATGCGGGGCGTCCGGCGGGCGAGTCAGACCCGGCGCCGTCGTGCGAGTACCAACAACCGGGACGCGTGTTCCCAGGAGGTCGCCATGGCTCAGCCCGTCGTTCCGGCACCCAGCGCCCATGAGGGGCGGCTTCCGCTCGGACTCCCCCGCCACTGACCCACCCGCCGCGCCGGCTTCGGCTCCGCCCCGGGGGAACCGACACAGCCATGAACGCCCTTCGCCAGAGGAACCACCACCAGTGCCGATAGCACGTCCCGCCCGACGCGCCACCCTGTTGCTGACCGGCGCCCTGCTGCTGACCGCGTGCGGCGGCGGCCCCAAGGCGTCCGCCGGGCCCTCCGGGGACGCCCCCGGATACCCGCGCACCGTGAGCGACTGCGGCCAGAAGGTGCGCATCGACGCACCGCCCCGGCGCGCGGTGTCGCTCAACCAGGGCTCGACGGAGATCCTGCTCTCCCTGGGGCTCGCCGGCCGGATGTCGGCCACCGCCACCTGGACCGATCCCGTCCTGCCCGGGCTGCGCGCGGCGAACGCCACCGTGCCCCGGCTCGCCGACAACGCGCCCTCCTTCGAGAAGGTGCTCGCCAAGGAGCCGGACTTCGTGTCCGCGTCCTTCGAGTCCACGCTGGGCAAGGGCGGGGTGGCCACCCGTGAGCAGTTCGAGAAGCTCGGTGTGCCGACGTACGTCTCCCCCGCCGACTGCGCCAAGGACAACAGCGGGGACGGCGACGGCAGCCGCACCACCCCGCTGACCATGGACCACGTCTACGGTGAGATCCGCGACCTGGCCAGGGTCTTCGGCGTGGAGAAGCGCGGCGACGCGCTCGTCGGCAAGCTGAAGTCCCGGGTCGCCAGGGCCACCCGGGGTATCGACGCCTCCGGCGCCTCCCTGCTCTACTGGTTCGCCAACTCCGACTCCCCTTATATGGCGGGCTGTTGCGGCGCTCCCGGCATCATCACCGACGCGGTCGGCGCGAAGAACGCCTTCGACGACGCCCATGAGGAATGGCCGCAGATCAACTGGGAGACGGTGGCGGAGCGTAACCCCGACGTCCTGGTGCTCGGCGACCTCTCCCGGAAACAGGAGTCGGCCGAGACCGCCGCGAAGAAGATCGCTTTCCTGGAGTCCCATCCGGTCACCCGCTCGATGGACGCCGTCCGCCACAAGCGGTACGTCCTGCTCAGCGGGCAGGCCATGAATCCGTCGATCCGTACGGTCGACGGCATCGAGAAGGTGGCCGCCGCGCTCCGCCGCTTCGGTCTCGACCGGTGAGCGGTACGGCTGGTACGCCCGGTACGGCCGCCGCGCGCGTACGGCGGCTGCGGTACCCGGCGCTGTGGGCGGCCGGGGCCGTGGCGCTGCCGCTGTCGATCGCCTTCGCCATCACGATCGGCCCGGCCGATATCCGGGTCGGCGACGTGTGGGCCACGGTCGCCTCCCATCTGGGCTGGGGCACCACCGGCCTGACGCCGATCCGGGACGGCATCGTGTGGGATCTGCGACTGCCGCGGACCCTGCTCGCCGCGGTGTGCGGGGCCGGGCTCGCGGTGTGCGGGGCGGTGATGCAGTCGCTGCTGCGCAACCCGCTCGCGGACCCCTTCGTCCTGGGTGTCTCCTCGGGCGCGTCCACCGGCGCGGTCGCGGTGGTGGTGCTGGGGGCCGGGGGCGGGGCGGTGTCCGTCTCGGCCGGTGCCTTCGCGGGTGCGGTGGTGTCGTTCGCGCTGGTGCTGGTGCTCAGCCAGGTGCTGGGCGGCACGACGGACCGGGTGGTGCTGTCCGGGGTGGCCGCGATGCAGCTGTTCTCGGCGCTGACCTCGTTCGTCGTGATGACGACGGCGGACGCGGAGCAGACCCGCGGAGTGCTGTTCTGGCTGCTCGGCTCGCTGGCGAACGTGGGCTGGCCCGAGGTGTGGGTGGGGCTGGCGGTGCTGGCCGTTGCGCTGCTGGTGTGCGGGGTCCACGCACACGCGCTGGACGCGTTCGCGTTCGGGCAGGACGCGGCGGCCACCCTGGGCGTACGGGTGGCCCGCACCCGGATCGTCCTGCTGACCGTCACCGCGCTGCTGACCGCGGCCCTGGTCAGCTCGGCGGGGGCGATCGGCTTCGTCGGGCTGGTGCTTCCGCACGCCGCCCGCGCCCTGGTGGGCTCCGGACACTGCCGGCTGCTGCCGGTGACGGCGCTGACCGGGGCGGTGTTCCTGGTGTGGGTCGACACCCTGGCCCGTACCGTGCTCGACCCGCAGGAGGTGCCGGTGGGCGTGGTCACCTCGCTGATCGGCGTACCGGCCTTCGTCCTGGTCCTCTACCGCACCCGGAAGGCCGGGCCGGCATGAGCGGGGGCGGCACGAGCGGGGAAGCGGGCACCGGCGTGGGCCTGCGCGCGGAGCGCGTGGCGCGCGCCGCGGGCGGCCGACTGATCGTGGACGGGGTGAGCCTGGCCCCGGTGCCGGGGTCGTGCGTCGGGCTGCTCGGGCCGAACGGCTCGGGCAAGTCGACGCTGCTGCGGCTGCTGGCCGGGGTGCTGGCCCCCGCCTCGGGCGTGGTCACGCTCGACGGCCGCCCGATGGCGGATCTGCACCGCAGGGCGGTCGCACGCCGGATCGCGGTGGTCGAGCAGAACGCCGTCACCCAGTCCGAGCTGACCGTGCGCGAGGTGGTGGGCCTCGGCCGCATCCCGCACCGCCGCCCCTGGTCGGGGACGTCGGCGACGGACGAGGAGGCGGTACGCCACGCCCTGGAGCGGACCGGTCTCGCGGACCGGGCCGAACAGTCGTGGCACACCCTCTCCGGCGGTGAGCGCCAGCGCGTCCAGATCGCCCGCGCCCTCGCGCAAGCGCCCCGGGAACTGCTGCTGGACGAGCCGACCAACCACCTCGACATCCAGCACCAGCTCGATCTGCTGGCCCTCGTCGCGGACCTGCCGGTCACCACGGTCATCGCGCTGCACGATCTGAACCTGGCGGCGATGTACTGCGACGCGCTGCTGGTGTTGCGGGAGGGGCGGGTGGCGGCCGCGGGCGCCCCCGGGGACGTCCTCACCGAGGAGCTGATCGCCGAGGTCTACGGGGTGCGCACGGCCGTCACCCCGGACGGCCCCGACGGGCGCCCGCACATCCGCTTCCTCACCAGGTGATCGGGTACCGGGTCACCCGCCGGGCGCACCTGCGGATGCACACCACCCGGATCACCGGGAGAGTCGGACGTGTCCGACATACCTGACGAGCTGGCTGGGGTGCTGCGGTATGCGTATCACCGGACTTGGACATGCAGGACTCTTCATCGACACCGCGGCGGGTTCGGTTCTGTGCGACCCCTGGGTCAACCCCGCCTTCTTCGGCTCGTGGTTTCCGTTCCCGGACAACGCGGACCTGGACTGGGCGCACTACGGGCGGGCCGCGGACTATCTCTACGTCTCCCATCTGCACCGGGACCACTTCGACGCACAGAACCTGCGCCGCAACGTGCGCAAGGACATCACCGTGCTGCTGCCCGCCTTCGCCACCGATGAGCTGGAACGCGAGCTGCGCGCGCTCGGATTCACCCGGTTCCTGCGCACCGAGAGCGGAAAGCCGGTCGAGCGCGACGGTCTGCGCATCATGATCACCGCCCTTACCGGCCCCGGCGACGGCCCGATCGGCGATTCCGCGCTCTCCCTGGACGACGGCAGGACCGTGCTCCTCAACCAGAACGACGCGCATCCGCTGGACATCCCGGCGATCCGTGCGTTCGGCGAGGTCGACGCGTACTTCGTGCAGTTCTCCGGGGCGATCTGGTACCCGATGGTCTACCAGCTGCCGGACTCCGCGAAGCGGGAGTTCGCCGCCCGCAAGCGGCAGGGCCAGTTCGACCGCGCGCTGCGCTACATCGACGCGGTCGAAGCGGCACACGTCTTCCCCAACGCGGGTCCGCCGTGCTTCCTCGACGACGCGCTCTTCGAGTTCAACGGCACCGGCCGCGACGGCGAATCCATCTTCACCGACCAACGGGAGTTCCTGACCCAGCTCGCGCAGGCGCGGCCGGATGTCGCGGCGCATCTGCTGCTGCCGGGCACGGTCGCGGAGCCGGAGGGCACCGCCTGCAAACTCACCCATCGCCACACCGACAAGGAGATCGACCGCATCTTCGGCGACAAGCGCGCCTATCTGCGCGACATCGCCCGCCGCCGACGCCCGGCCCTCGCCGCCGAACGCGCCTCGCGCACCCCCGCGCTGTCGCGGAAGCGGCTGCTGGCCGAGCTGAAGCAGTGGTGGGAGCCGCTGCTGGCGCGCGCGGACCACATCTGCGCGGGAGTCGGCGGCCCGGTCCGGCTGGACGTGGGCGAGATCCCGGTCGTGATCGACTTCCCGGCGCGGGAGGTACGGGAGTGGAACGGCGAGCGCTGCCGCTACACGCTGTCCACCACGGGCGACCTGGTGGCCACCAACGTCGTCAAGCGCGAGGTCGACTGGTCCAACAGCCTGCTGCTGTCGATGCGGTTCACCGCGAGCCGCATCGGGCCGTACAACGAGTTCCTGTACGTGTTCTTCAAGTGCCTGTCCATGGAACGCATCGAGTACGTCGAGAACTACTACGCCTCCGGCGAGGACGACGGCCAGGACATCGAACTCGACGGCTGGCGGATCCAGCGCCGCTGCCCCCATCTGCGCGCCGACCTCGGCCGGTTCGGGCAGATCGAGGGCGATGTGCTCACCTGCACCCTGCACGGCTGGCGCTACGACCTGACCACCGGGCGCTGTCTGACGGCCGACGGTCACGACCTGCGCGCCACGCGGTGCGAGAATCCGTGAGACGACCGGGGCTCCGGCGCGTATGGGTTCATGAACCCAGCGAAGGAGTCACACATGGCGCGCAGAAGAGCACTCGGTCGCCCGAAGAAGCTGATGCTGCTGGTCGGCGCGGTCGCGCTGGCCGGTACGGGAGCCGGAGTGATGGCGACCAGCGGTAACGCCGACACCGGCCCGAGTTCGGTCAAGTCGGCGTCGACCGCATGCGACGGTCTGACTCAGGCCCTGACCAACAACCAGAAGTTCATCGCCGACCAGCAGGCGAACCCGGACGCCCAGTCCGACGCCCGGATCGCCAACCGGCAGGCGGTCATCGAGGAGATCAAGCGGAAGCAGCAGGCGTCCGGTTGCGCCGTGGACGCCCCCGCCGCCGCGTCCTCGCCGGGCGGCGGCGACGCGGCGGCCTCCGGGGGCGCCGCCGACGGCGACGTGGTCTGCGCGGGCTCGACGGTCACCTTGTCCGGCGAGGCCGGGGCACCGGCCGCGTCCAGCAACCAGTTCCCCGCCGGCACCAGGCTCAAGGTGACCAATCTGGACAACGACAAGTCCACGACGGTCTCCGTCACCTCGACGTCGGGCAGCTGCGCGCTGCTGAACAACGCCGCCTTCGAGCAGGTCCGTGAGCCCGGAAAGAACCTGATCCGCAACGCACGCATCGAGCGCGTGGGATAGCCGCCCCGCCACGAGGGCCGGGAGCGAAGCCATCGGCCGCCGCTCCCCGGCCCTCGGTGAGCTTCAGCACCACGCGCGGGGCGAGCCCCGGCACCGGGCGGCCCAGCTCGTCCGCGATGCCCTTCATCCGGTCCAGCGCCTCGCGCAGCCAGTCGAGCGTGAACCAGATCGGAGGCCACGCCTGGCCGTGCCGTACCGCCCTGCGCAGCGCGGCGTCACTGTTGCCGCCGCCCCAGACCGGTATCTCACCGCTGCGGTAGTCCGCGTCGTTCTCCGCCGACACCGAGGACCAAGCGGCCCCCGCGGACGCAGTACGTCCGGCCGGGTGCCGGGGGGCCGAAGTCCGGAACACCGCCATCCGTACCGCTACTCTCGCTCCGTGAACGCCACTTGGAACCCTTCCGCGCCAGGCGTGCTGCGACTGCCCTCGGGGCGGCTCATCCGTGGCCGGGGGCTGCGCCATCCCCTTCCCGAGGGGCCCGCGCCCGACTTCGCGCTGTATCTGCTGGGCCATCAGCCGCCGCCGGTCGGCTGGGAGGCCCGCTGGCTGCGCTGGCCCGACTTCCGCTGCCCGTCGGACCGCGAGGAGGCCGCCGCCGCGCTGCGCGAGGTGTGGGAGCGGGCCGCGGGCGAGCGCGTCGAGGTGGCCTGCGGCGGTGGCCGGGGCCGCACCGGCACGGCGCTGGCGTGTGTCGCGGTGCTCGACGGTGTACCGCCCGGGGGCGCGGTGCGGTACGTACGCGAGCACTACGCGGCGCGCGCCGTCGAGACGCTCTGGCAGCGCCGCTATGTCACCCGGTTCGGGCAGCCCGGGCAGCCCGCGGCCGGCAGGTGACCTCCGTTCTCCGCCCGGCGCCGAAACTTCGTTGAGCGCCGAAAAGGGCGCGGCATACTGTCGGCGTCATGACCAAAGCGCCGGACACCGGTTACTCAAGGGAATGGCCCGCCGTGGCGGCGGCAGCCGTCACCGTCGTCTTGTGGGCCTCGGCCTTCGTTTCCATCCGCAGTGCGGGCTCGGCCTATTCGCCCGGTGCCCTGGCGCTCGGGAGACTGCTCGCCGGATCGGTGGCACTGGGCGCGATCAGCCTGATACGGCGGGTCGGGTGGCCGCCCCGCGCCGCCTGGCCGGGAATCGCCTGTTCGGGTTTTCTCTGGTTCGGCGTCTACATGGTGGCGCTCAACTGGGGTGAGCGGCTGGTCGACGCGGGCACCGCGGCGATGGTCGTCAACATCGGCCCGATCCTCATCGCGCTGCTGAGCGCCAAGCTGCTCGGCGAGGGGCTGCCCCGGCCGCTGCTGTGGGGGATGGCGGTGTCCTTCAGCGGCGCGATCGTCGTGGGGGTCTCGATGTCCGGTTCGGGCGGCGCGTCCGTCCTCGGTGTGCTGCTGTGCCTGGTGGCCGCGGTGTCGTACGCGAGCGGTGTCGTCTCCCAGAAGCCGGCGCTGCGGCATGGCGGGGCGCTCCAGGTGACCACGTTCGGCTGTCTGATCGGGACCGTGACCTGTCTGCCCTTCGCCGGGACGCTGGTGTCGGAGGCCGCGCGCGCCCCGCTGTCCGCGACGCTGAACATGGTCTATCTGGGTCTGTTCCCGACCGCGCTCGCCTTCACCACCTGGGCCTTCGCCCTGGCCCGCACCACCGCGGGCCGGATGGGCGCCACCACCTATGTGGTACCGGCCCTGGTGGTGCTGATGTCCTGGCTGGTCCTGGACGAGGTGCCGGGCGCGCTGACGCTCGCGGGCGGCGCCCTGTGCCTGGCCGGGGTCGGGGTCGCCCGCCGCCGTCCGCGCCCGGCGGGCTCGACGGTCGTGACCACCGGCGGCCGCACGGCCAAGGAGACGTCCCCGGCCGATTAGCCGATGAGCCGCATACCGGCACCAGGCCCCCGCTAGCAGCTTCGGGCTCAGCACCGGCGTGATCCGGCCGTTGTACCTGGGGCCGCTTGGCACGCTTTTCTGCATGCAATCGATCACTTCCCGCTCGGTATAGTCCGAATGTGACCGGTATCGCAGAGAAGAATCCGCTCCGCCGCGGATGAGCACGATGCGCGGGGGTACCCATCGCTTCATGGACACAAACGAGCAAACCTTGCTCACGCCCGATCTGCCGCCCGTGGTCGACGTACCGGATCTGACGTTCTCCAGCGGACGCCGCACCACCACGTCCCCGGGCACGGCGGAGCGGAACGGCGAAAAGGAATCCCCCGCCCCCTCCTCCACCCCCCAGCAGCGCCCCCTCGCGGCGTAAAGTCCGGCAACTCGGGCACTGAGCAGGCATGCGTCTTGCAGTGCTCGACATAGGTTCACGTGCCGTTCATCTGAAAATCGCCGACCTGGTTCCGGGCGGGCCGCCCGAGCCGGTGACCACGCTCAAGCAGTCGGTCCACCTGGCCGAGGCGACCGACCATCAAGGCGTGATCAGCCAGGACGCCATCGGGCGTCTGGTCGGCGCCGTGACCGAGAGCGAAGCGGTCGCTACGGCGTATCACGTCGACGATCTGGTGCCCTTGGCGACTTCCGCGGTGCGTGACGCGGCCAACCGGACGGCCGTTCTCGCCGCGATCGAGAACGCGACCGGAATCCGGGTGCGCTTCTTCAGCGGTGTGGAAGAGGCCCGTCTGACCTTCCTGGCCGCGCGCGGCTGGCACGGCTGGTCGGCCGGGCAGATGCTGCTCCTCGACATCGGCGGCGGCTCGATGGAGCTGGCCTGCGGCAGCCGTACGGAACCCGCCGTGGCGCTCTCGCTGCCGCTCGGGGCCGGCCGGCTCACCCGCCACCACCTGCCCGACGAGGCGCCGGTCCACAAGCGGGACGTGGCGCGGCTGCGCCAGTATGTGCGTGCCGTCCTCACGGAGGCCACGGCCGACCTGCGCGACCAGCCGTCCCCCGCCTCGGCGATCGCCACGTCGAAGACCTTCGCCCAGCTCGCGCGGCTCGCCGGGGCCCCCAAGCCGGCCGCCGGGGCACCCGGCCGCACCACCCTGACCCGTTCCGATCTGCGGCAGTGGATTCCCCGGCTGGCGGCCAGATCCGACGCCGAGCGCGCCCGGCTGCCGGGCATCTCCGCGTCCCGGGCCCATCAGTCGCTCGCCGGGGCGATCGTGGCCGAGGCCGCCATGGAGCTGCTGGACGTGCGGCGGGTCACCATCTGCCCCTGGGCCCTGCGCGAGGGGATCCTGCTGGACCGGCTGGCCGCGCTCGGTACGCAGCCGCTCCCCGCGGCGGCCGTGCCGAGGGCCCGCAACCACGCCCTCCACCGGCTGCACACCGTCTCGTGACCGCCCGCCCTGTTCCCGCCCGATCCCCCGGGATGATCGCGTGGGTCCGGGGTGTTATGCGGTGCGGACACCTTTGCCGACGACGATGGGGACGGATGACATGCCGATTCAAGGAGAGTACGAGCCGAGCCCGACCCAGTGGGTGCGCGATCAGGTCGAGCTGATCGAGAGTTCCGGCGGCACCGAGGGCACGACGATGCGGGGCATGCCCGTGATCCTGCTGACCACGCGCGGGGCGAAGAGCGGCAAGCTCCGCAAGACGCCGCTGATGCGGGTGGAGCACGAGGGCAGGTACGCGGTGGTGGCCTCGCTCGGCGGCGCCCCCAAGCACCCCGTCTGGTACTTCAACGTGCTGGCCGACCCCCGGGTCGAGCTGCGCGACGGGCCGGCGGTGTGGGACATGACCGCCCGCGAGGTCACCGGCGAGGAGAAGGCGCTGTGGTGGCGGCGCGCGGTCGAGGCGTTCCCGGACTACGCCGACTACCAGGAGAAGACCACGCGCGAGATCCCCGTCTTCGTCCTGGAGCCCGCGGACACTCCGCATTGAGCCCTTGAACGCTGGTGAGCGGGGGCACGGCCCGGCTGCCGTGCCCCCGCTCACCGCGTGACGGCCTCCGCCCGGCCATCACACAATATTCACGCAACCGGACCCGCGGGACGACGGTGATATGGGCCCTCGCGACAAGGGAAACCGGAGGTTAGGCTCGGGTGGCACACCTGCACCACGGCACGAAGGAAGTACCTCAGCATGACCACCGCGAACAAGGGCGACCTGTCCCCGATCTACGACAGTCTCATAGCGGAACAGGGCGACGTTCCCGCCGAGGCGCGGGAAGCGGCCGAGGAGATTCAGCGGGAGGCCGCCGAAGCCCTCGACTGGAGCCGGCTGCGTCCCGGCCAGGACTCCCACCCGCACTACAAGAGCGAGTGACGAGGAGTCCGTACCGCCTCACCCCCAGCGGGTCTTCGGATACGACAACGACAACCGCGCGGCCCGGGGCTCCGGCCGTCGGGCCACGCACAACAGCGCGAAGACACCGGATCACCACGCGCAGTGACCTCCTTCTTCGATAAGATTTGGGCGACGCACCGGACTTGAAGGCGTCGCACACTTATCGCATGAGGGGAATCTGGTGACTACAGGGGTAGAGACATTCGAGTTTCAGGTCGAGGCACGCCAGCTCTTGCAGCTGATGATCCATTCGATCTACTCGAACAAGGATGTCTTTCTGCGGGAGCTCATCTCCAACGCCTCCGACGCCCTGGACAAGCTGCGGCTGGAATCCCTCCGGGACGGGGATCTGGAGGCGGACACCTCCGATCTGCATATCGCACTGGAGGTCGACAAGGAGCAGCGCACGCTGACCGTGCGGGACAACGGCATCGGCATGTCGCACGATGACGTGGTGCAGCTCATCGGCACGATCGCGAACTCCGGCACCGCGAAATTCCTCAAGGAGCTGAAGGAGTCGCAGGACGCGGCGGCCTCGCAGGACCTCATCGGGCAGTTCGGGGTCGGCTTCTACTCCAGCTTCATGGTCGCCGACGAGGTCACGCTGCTGTCCCGGCGCGCGGGCGAGAGCCAGGGCACCCGCTGGGTCTCCAGCGGCGAGGGCACGTACACCATCGAGCCGGTCGAGGACGCGCCCCAGGGCACCGCGGTCACGCTGCGGCTCAAGCCCGAGGACACCGAGGACCACCTCTACGACTACGCCTCACCGTGGAAGATCCGGGAAATCGTCAAGCGGTACTCGGACTTCATCACCTGGCCGATCCGCATGGCCGGGGAAAGCGCCACCAGCACGCCCGAGGACGACAGCGCGTCCGAGGACGACGGCACCACCCCCGAACTCGAGACGATCAACTCGATGAAGGCGTTGTGGGCCCGCCCCCGGGGCGAGGTCACCGACGACGAATACAACGAGTTCTACAAGCACATCAGCCACGACTGGAACAACCCGCTCGAAACCATCCGCATGCAGGCGGAGGGCACCTTCGAATACCAGTCGCTGCTGTTCATTCCCTCCCGCGCGCCGCAGGACCTGTATATGCAGGACCGTAAGCGGGGTGTGCAGCTCTACGTCAAGCGCGTCTTCATCATGGACGACTGCGAAGCGCTCATGCCGGAATATCTGCGCTTCGTCAAGGGTGTCGTCGACGCCGCGGACCTTTCGCTGAATGTCTCGCGCGAGGCCCTTCAGCAGGACCGGCAGATTCAGCTGATGCGCCGCCGGCTGGTCAAGAAGGTGCTGTCGACGGTGAAGGACATGATGTCCGACAACGCCGAGCGGTACGCGACCTTCTGGAAGGAGTTCGGCCGCGTCCTCAAGGAAGGTCTGCTGGGCGATTTCGAGAACCGGGACGCGATCCTGGAGGTCTCCTCGTTCGGCTCGACGCATGACGCGGAGCAGCCGACCACGCTCCGGAGTTACGTGGAGCGCATGAAGGACGGGCAGGAGCACATCTACTACATGACGGGCGAGTCCCGCTCGATCGTGGAGAATTCACCCCATATGGAGGCGTTCCAGGCCAAGGGGTACGAGGTTCTGGTGCTCACCGACCCCATCGACGAGCTGTGGGTCGACGCCGTCCCCGAGTTCGAGGGCAAGCAGCTGCGGTCGGTCGCCAAGGGGCAGGTCGACCTCGACGGCGAGGACGAGTCGAGCGAGGGCGGGCCCGAGCGCGAGCAGCAGAAGAAGGACTTCGCCGATCTGCTGGCCTGGATGACGACGACGCTGAGCGAGCAGGTCAAGGAGGTGCGGCTGTCCTCCCGCCTCACCACCTCCCCGGCCTGCATCGTCGGCGACACCCACGATGTCACTCCGGCCCTGGAGAACATCTACCGCGCGATGGGGCAGAACGTGCCCCAGATCAAGCGCATCCTGGAGCTGAACCCCACGCACCCGCTGGTCAGCGGGTTGCGCGCGGCCCACGGCGAGCGCCCGATGGACTCGGGCCTGGCGGAGACGGCCGAACTCCTCTACGGGATGGCCCTGCTCGCCGAGGGCGGGGAGCTGAGCGATCCCTCGCGCTTCATCAAGCTGATGGCCGGTCGCCTGGAGCAGACGCTGTGACCCGCGCCCTCCCGGTGGGCCGTCGCCACGGCCCGCCGGGAGGGCTTTTTGCCGGACCGGCAATTTTCCTCCGCTTCTCCCCTGCCGCCATCGCATGATCGTGGCGTGGTGGGGCCGCAGGGCCCCGGCGGCTCAGGGAGGATCCATGCACCACCGGCTGGTCGACGTTGCGGATGCCCGTATCCATGTGGTGGAGGAGGGGTCGGGCCCCTTGGTCCTCCTGATCCACGGCTTCCCCGAGACTTGGCGCTCCTGGCGCCATCAGCTCCCCGCGCTCGCCGCGGCCGGGTATCGCGCGGTGGCCCTCGACGTACGCGGCTACGGCCGCTCCTCCAAGCCCCGTGACGTGGCGGCATACCGCATGCTCGCCCATGTCGCCGACAATGTGGGCGTGGTCCGCGCCCTCGGCGAGGAGACCGCGGTGGTCGTGGGGCACGACTGGGGCTCCCCCATCGCCGCGAACTCCGCGCTGCTCAGGCCCGATGTCTTCACCGCCACAGGGCTGCTCGGCGTGCCGTACGCGCCCCGGGGTGGCCCACGGCCCAGCGAGATCTTCGCGCGGATCGGCGGGGACGAGGAGTTCTACGTCGGCTATTTCCAGCAGCCGGGGCGGGCCGAGGCGGAGATCGAACCCGATGTGCGCGGCTGGCTCGCCGGGTTCTACGCGGCGCTGTCGGGCGACACGGCGCCCTCCCCCGACAGCGGCAGCCCCTTCTTCGTCCCGCGGGGCGGGCGGATGCGGGACCGCTTCCCGGACGGCCCGCGGCCCGCCTGGCTCACCGAGGCCGACCTCGACGCGTGCGCGGCGGAGTTCGAGCGGACCGGGCTGACCGGGGCGCTGAATCGCTACCGCAACGCCGACCGCGACTGGGAGGATCTCGCCGCGTGGGACGGGGCACCGCTCACCCGGCCCTCGCTGTTCCTGGCCGGGGAGCGGGACGCCTCGCTCGGCTGGCTGGCCGACGCCATCGCCGCGTACCCCACCACCCTCCCCGGCCTGGTGTCCTCGCATCTCCTCGACGGCTGCGGCCACTGGGTGCAGCAGGAGCGCCCGGAAGAGGTCAACCGGCTGCTGATCGCATGGCTGGGGGCGCTCGGCTGAGGACGTCTCAGCCGAGGTGTTCGGCGGCGGCCGCGCGGATCAGCTGGCGCAGCGCGCCGTCATAGACGCGGTGGTCGGTCATGGCGGGCAGCACCACGTCCAGCTGCCCCGTGAGCACCGGGAACTCCTCGGGATCCAGCGCGGCGAGCGCCGTACGCGCCGTGGCCAGGGCCCGCTTCTCGTCGCGGTGGTCGACGAAGGCGACGGCGCCGAGGGTGAGCAGATACAGCCGGCGGTAGACCTGGACGGCCGCCGCCGGTGTCATCCCGGCGGCGATGCTCTGGGCGAGCTGCGGCTCCACCAGGCGGCTCAGCAGCTGCGGGCCGAACCAGGAGCGGCCCGCGCGCAGCGCCGCCAGCCCCGGGTGCCGGGTCAGCACCTCGTAGAGCGCGCTGAAGCGGGTCTCGGTGGCGTCGGCCCAGTCGGTGTCCCGCGGCACGTGGGGCAGCAGCGTGGCCAAGTGGTCGGCGCAGGCGTTCAGCAGTCCGTCGAAGTCGCCGCAGCGGCGGAAGACGGTGGCGTGCGAGACGTCGAGGCGCTGCGCCACCGCCCGGAAGCTCAGGGCCTCGGGGCCCTCCTCGTCGATGACCGACAGGGCCGCCACCGCGATGGTGTCCAGGGCGGGTGTTTCGGCCGCGGTGGTCCGCTTCTTCCTCACGGGCGCTTCCTTGTCGGACCGGTTGTAACAGTGGTTGTTACAGTGTATCGCGTGGTTACTCATCAAGATGTACAGGCCGCGGGGCGGCGCGTCGCGGGGCACGTCCGGCCGGTCGCGCTCGCCCCGGTGGACGAGGGAGCCTTCGGCGGGGCCGAGGGCTGGCTGGCGCTGGAATTCCTGCAGCACACCGGGTCCTTCAAGGCGCGTGGGGCGTTCAATTTCATCAGCGGTCACGTCGAGGCGGGCACCGTTCCGGACGCGGGTGTGGTCATCGCCTCCGGCGGCAACGCCGGGCTGGCCTGCGCCTGGGCGGCGGCTCGGCACTCCGTGACCGCCACGGTGTTCGTGCCCGAGACGGCGCCCGCGGTCAAGGTCGGCAGGCTGCGGGCGCTCGGGGCGGATGTGCGCCAGGCCGGCCGGGAGTACGCCGAGGCGCTGGACGCCTCCCGCGCGTACGCCGCCGAATCCGGCGCGCTGGAGTCGCACGCCTACGACCATCCGCTGATCGCGGCCGGTGCGGGCACCGTGATGGAGGAGATGCTGCGGTGCCGCCCGGACCTGGACACGGTGGTGGTCTCGGTCGGGGGCGGCGGACTGTTCACCGGGGTCGCGGCGTACGCGCTGGAGCACGGCGTCCGGGTGGTGGCCGTGGAGCCGCGCGGCTCCCGCGCGCTCAACGCGGCGCTGGAGGCCGGGGAGGTGGTCGACGTGCCCGTGGACTCGGTCGCGGCGGACTCGCTGGGGGCGCGGCGCGCGGCGCCGGTGGCGCTGGAGTGGGCGCGCGAGGACGGGGTGCGGTCGGTGCTCGTGTCCGATCAGGCGATCGTCTCGGCGCGGCAGGCCCTGTGGGACGACCGCCGGATCGCGGTGGAGCACGCCGCGGCGACGGCGCTGGCGGCGGTGCGGTCGGGGCGTACGAGACTCGGCCGGGCGAGAAGGTGGCGGTGCTGTTGTGCGGGGCCAACACCGATCCGGGGGACCTGGCGCGCCGGTAGTCGCGAGGAATCCGACCCGCCCCTGTCCCGCATGCGGAAAGGGGCGGGTGCGGCCGGTGGGCCGGCTACTCCCCCGCGTACGCCTTCCGCAGTGCCGCGATGTCGAACTTGACCATCGACATCATGGCCTCCATGGCGCGCTTCGCCTTGGCCGGGTCGGAGTCGGCGATCATCTCCATGAGGATCTCGGGAACGACCTGCCAGGACACCCCGAACTTGTCCTTCACCCAGCCACACGCGACCTCCTGGCCGCCGCCCTCCAGGAGCCGGTCCCAGTAGTAGTCGACCTCCTCCTGGTCGGCGCAGTGGATCTGGAACGAGATGGCCTCGTTGAAGGTGAACTCCGGCCCGCCGTTGAGCCCGACGAACTTCTGGCCGTTGATCTCGAAGTCCACGGTCAGCACCGAGCCGGGGGCGCCGGGGCCGGCCTCGGTGTGGCGGACGGTCCGGCCGAGC
Organism: Streptomyces sp. NBRC 110028; assembly: GCF_001417735.1. Classification (GTDB taxonomy): domain Bacteria; phylum Actinomycetota; class Actinomycetes; order Streptomycetales; family Streptomycetaceae; genus Streptomyces. The sequence continues at coordinate 275,772 of NZ_BBUZ01000027.1, read as the reverse complement.
TTGCCGTCCTTGAAGATCGAGACGTAGTGCTGCGCCGCTTCTTCGGCCCGGCCGTCGAACCACAGGCATGTGGTGAAACCGTCGCTGGCCATCGGTGCCTCCTGCTGGTGGGAGTGTTTACCTTTACCGACCGGCGCCGCGCGGCAAACTCATCGCTCCTCGGCGCCCTGTTCTCCGGTGAGATACGCGTGCAGCCGGCCGGCGCCTTCGAGCATGGCCGTGGTGCGCCGGGTCAGCCCCTCCCGGCGCTCGGCGATGACCTCGCGCAGCGCGGCGCTGCCGCCGGTGCGGCGCAGCCCCTCCAGGACGGGCCGGATCCGGTCCAGCGGGTAGCGGTCCTGCCGCAGCATATGGATCATCCGGGCGTCCCGGACGTCGGCCGGGCGGTACGTACGGTACCGGGTGCCGCGCTCCCGCTTCGGGACCAGCAGCCCGGCCGACTCCCACACCCTGAGCGCCGAGGTGCGGACGCCGAGGTACGCGGCCACTTCGCCGATGCGCAAGGCCCCCCGCGGTACGTCCAGGGCCTCGGGAGTCTGTCCGGCGACCGCTTCGAGCGCCTCGCCCGCGGCCCGCAGCGACAGCCGCTGTTCGTGCACGGCCGCGTGGGCGGCGTCCACGAGGCTGAGCGCCAGGGGTACGTCCCCCGCGTGCACCGCCCGCATGACCTCCCGGGCCGTCTGCTGTCCGTACCCCGGGACGAGAGCGTCGTAGGTGACCAGCGCCCGGCGGTGGCGGGTGTCGAGCCTGCGGTAGCCGGCCGGGGTGCGGGGCGCCGGGGGCAGGACCCCCGCGTCGAGGTAGTTGCGGATCTGCTGGGTCGAGACTCCGGCCGAGCGCGCCAGATCGATGGGGCGCAGCGGCGTTTCAGTGCGGCTCATGGGGCGAGCCTACCCGCGCTTTTTTCACGGCGAGTTGAGAGTTTTCCGCCCTCACTGCCCGTCACAGCGGCACCGGATGGTGAAAAGTCTCTACGCGGCACTTCAATGAAACACTTGAAGGCATGGATGTCAGCGACAGCGACGATGTACGACACCACCACGCCGCGGACGGCCACGATGTGATCCAGGTCCGCGGGGCCAGGGAGAACAATCTGCGGGGGGTCTCCCTCGACATACCCAAGCGGCGGCTCACCGTCTTCACCGGAGTCTCCGGGTCCGGGAAGTCCTCGCTCGTCTTCGACACGGTCGCCGCGGAGTCACAGCGGCTGATCAACGAGACCTACACGGCGTTCGTGCAGAACTTCATGCCGGCGCTCGGCCGCCCGGACGTCGACGCGCTGCGCAATCTCAGCGCCGCGATCGTCGTCGACCAGGAGCGGATGGGCGCCAACTCCCGTTCCACCGTGGGCACCGCCACGGACGCCCACACCATGCTGCGGATCCTCTTCAGCCGGATCGGCACCCCGTATGTGGGCCCGCCGCTCGCCTTCAGCTTCAACACGGCCGAGGGCATGTGCCCGCGGTGTGAGGGGCTGGGCCGGGTGTCGGAGATCGACATCGACCAACTGGTCGACTGTGAGCGGTCGTTGAACCAGGGGGCGATCACCGTCCCCGGATTCGGGGTGGACACGTGGTACTGGCAGCTCTTTGCGCACTCCGGCCTTTTCGACCCCGATGCCCGGCTCGGGGACTACACCCCCGAGCAGTGGGAGGACTTCCTGCACAAGCCCGCCACCAAGATCAAGGTGGGGAAGAACAACCTGACCTACGAGGGGCTGGTCACCAAGGTCCGGCGGCTGTACCTGGCCAAGGACCGGGAGACGATGCAGCCGCAGGCGCGCGCGTTCGCCGACCGGGCGGTCGCGCTCGCCCGCTGTCCCGACTGTGACGGCTCCCGGCTGAACGAGGCCGCCCGGACCTGCGCGGTCGACGGCCGCACCCTGCCGGAGTGCTCCGCGATGCAGATCAGCGACCTGGCCGCGTTCGTCCGGGGCATCCGGGACGACGCGGTCGGGCCGGTCCTGGAAACCCTGCGCGGCACACTGGACTCGCTGGTGGAGATCGGTCTTGGATATCTGAGCCTGGACCGGGAGTCCGGCACGCTCTCCGGTGGCGAGGCGCAGCGGGTGCGGATGGTCCGCCACCTCGGTTCGAGTCTGTCGGATGTGACGTACGTCTTCGACGAGCCCACCGTCGGACTGCATCCGCATGACATCCGGCGGATGAACACCTTGCTGCTCCAGCTGCGCGACAAGGGCAACACGGTGCTGGTGGTGGAGCACAAGCCGGAGACGATCCAGATCGCCGACCATGTGGTGGATCTGGGCCCCGGCGCCGGTGCGGCGGGCGGGCAGATCACCTACGCGGGCGATCTGGCCGGGCTGCGGGCCTCCGGCACCCTGACGGGCGACTACCTCGGCCACCGGGTGAGCCCGCGCGACAAGGTGCGCAAGCCCCGCGGGCACCTGCCGATCACCGGCGCGCGGCTGCACAATCTGCGGGACGTCGATGTGGACATCCCCCTCGGGGTGCTCACCGTCGTCACCGGGGTCGCCGGGTCCGGCAAGAGTTCCCTGATCCACGGGTCGCTCGGCGGACGGGACGGGGTGATCGTCGCCGACCAGTCGGCGATCCGTGGCTCACGCCGCAGCAACCCTGCCACGTACACGGGGCTGCTGGACCCGATCCGGTCGGCGTTCGCCCGGGCCAACGGGGTGAAGCCGGGGCTGTTCAGCGCCAACTCCGAGGGGGCGTGCCCCCGCTGCAAGGGCATCGGCCTGACCTACACCGATCTCGCGATGATGGCCGAGGTGGCGTCGGTGTGCGAGGAGTGCGAGGGCAGGCGGTTCAAGGCGGAGGTGCTGGCGTACCGGCTGCGCGGGCGCAGTATCGGCGATGTGCTCGGCATGTCGGTGGCCGAGGCGCGGGAGTTCTTCACCACCGGGCAGTCGCGGGTGATCCTGGACCGGCTGACGGCGGTGGGGCTCGGCTATCTCGGGCTCGGCCAGCCGCTCACCACCCTGTCCGGTGGTGAGCGGCAGCGGCTCAAGCTCGCCATCCACATGGCGAGGAACGGCACGACGTACGTGTTGGACGAGCCGACGACCGGGCTGCATCTGGCCGATGTGGACCAGCTGCTGGCGCTGCTCGACCGGCTGGTGGACGACGGCAACACGGTCGTCGTCATCGAGCATCACCAGGCGGTGATGGCGCACGCGGACTGGATCGTCGACCTGGGCCCGGGGGCGGGCCATGACGGCGGCCGGGTGGTGTTCACCGGGACGCCCGCCGACCTCGTGGACTCCGGTACGTCGCTGACCGCCACGCATCTGCGGGAGTACGTCGGCGGGTAGCCGCCGGGTGTCACCGGGGCGGTGGCGGGGGTGCGGGGGCGCCCGCGGGCGGGGCGATCTTCGGGTACGACGCGCTCCGGCCCGGGGCGTCCGCCGCCACCGTGCCCGTGTCCGCCGCGTCCCTGGGCATCAGGGCATCGCGGGCGGCGCCCGGGTCCCAGCCCGTGTCGACCACGCGCTTTTGCACCAGGACGGCGGCGCCCAGCACCGCCAGGCCGATGAGCAGGATGAGGGCGAGCCCCACCCCGCCGCCGGCCTTGCCCGCGTTGCCGATGAGCGCGCCGAGCCAGCCGAAGTCGGCGTCGCCGAAGGTGGTGTTCTGCTGCCCGAACGCGCCGAGCACCTTGAGCAGCAGGGCGGGCAGGAAGGTGATGAGCACACCGTTGAGGAACGCGCCCACGGCTGCGCCGCGCCGGCCGCCGGTGGCATTGCCGTAGACGCCCGCCGCGCCACCGGTGAAGAAGTGCGGCACCAGGCCCGGCAGGACCAGCGCGAGCCCGAACGCCGGGTTGAACACCCAGGTGAGCAGCGCCAGGCTGACCAGGCCGCCGGTGAAGCTGGAGAGGAAGCCGATGAGCACGGCGTTCTGCGCGTACGGGAAGACGATCGGGGCGTCCAGGGCGGGCAGCGCGCCCGGCACGACCTTGCTCGCGATGCCCTGGAAGGCGGGCACGAGTTCGCCGAGGATCGTCCGCACACCGAAGAGGATGACGGCGACGGCGATGCCGAACTGCAGGCCCTGCATCACCGACTGCATCACATAGTTGCCGGTGTCCGTGGCCGCTGTTCCGGTGCCGGTGGCGAACGCCTTGAAGGCCGTCTTCTGCCCCGTCTTGAGGAGGAAGAGCACCGCCATCACCACATAGATGATCAGCATGGACAGGGCCGTGGCCACCATGGAGTCGCGCAGGAAGCGCAGCCCCTCGGGGAGCTTCATCTCCTCGGTGCTGCGGCTGCGCCTGCCGACCACCTTGCCGGCCACGCCCGCCACCACGTAACCCGCTGTGCCGAAGTGGCCGATGGCCACGGTGTCGTTCCCCGTGACCCGCTTGGTCCAGGGGTGGGCGAAGGCGGGCATGGCCACCAGCATGATGCCGAGCAGCACGCCGCCGACCGCCACCACGACGACGGTGGACTGGCCGGCGCCCGCCAGCACCACGGTCAGCAGGGTGGCCATGAACAGCATGTGGTGTCCGGTCAGGAACACATAGCGCAGCGGTGTGAACCGGGCCAGCAGCAGGCTGACCACGAAGCCCAGGATCATCAGCCAGGCGACGCGCGACCCGAACTGTGCCTGGGCGATGCCGACGATGGCCTCGTTGGTCGGGATCACGCCGTGCGCGCCGGTGACGCCCTGGATCATCGTGCCCAGCGGGGCGAGGGAGTTGGTGACGAGCCCCGCGCCCGCCCCGATGAGCAGAAAGCCGAGGGTCGCCTTGATGGCGCCGCCGATGATCTGCCCGGTGGTCTTCTTCATCGCGATGAGTCCGATGGCGGTGATGATGCCGATCAGATACGCGGGTTCGCTCAGGATCTCGTTCACGAGAAACTTCGCGGGTGTTACGAGCCAGCCCATGATTCTTCCACTGTTCCCGTCAGCTCGGTCAGACGTCGTACGTGTCCCGGAGCACCGCGTCGACCTCCGCGGTGCTCGTGAAGTCCTGAACCACCTTCACCGGGCGTCCCACGTCGCCCAGGGTCCGGGCGATCTCGCGGGAGGTGAGCAGGGCCACGGCCTCGGACGCCTTGCCCTTCGCGGAGATGGTGTCGGTGGCCTCCACGGTGACGTACGCCGACCACCCCCAGCGGTCCAGCACCTGCTCCAGGGTGTTCTTGAGGAAGAGGCTCGTGCCCACGCCGTTGCCGCACACCGTGAGGATCTTGTGCAGCGAGGGCCCGGCCGCCGGGGGCTTCCCGGCGGCGGGGGCGGGCCGTTCGTCGCCGCCCAGCACGGCGCGCAGCGCCTCGGGGGTGGGCGCCGCGGCGAGGGCCGCCGTGGCGGCGGGGTCGCCGAGCAGCCGGGCCAGGCTCGCCATCGCCGAGGTGTGCGCGCCGGAGTCGGTGGCGGCGAGGGCCACGACCAGGGTGACCGGATCGTTGGTCGCGTGGCCGAACGCGACGGGTTCGGCCAGACGCACCCAGGACATACCGGTCGCGCGTACGGCGGGAGAGGGCCGGGCGTGGGCGAACGCCACGCCGGGGGCGACGACGATGTACGGCCCGTTCTCCTCGACGCTCGCGATCATCTCGGCGGTGTACTCGGCGGTGGTGCGGCCCGCTTCCACCATGAGCCCGCCGGCGATCGCGATCGCCTCACGCCAGTCCGCCGCCCTCGCGTCGAGCCGCACGGACTCGACGGGGAGCAGGTCTATCAGTTCGTCCATGGCGCGAAATCCTCGCATCCTCGCCCTGCGTCCCAGGTGGCGAGTGGTCCTCCAGACGCGGCCGCCCGCCGAGGCGGGAGCCGGCCCAGCCCAGCAGGAAGCCCGCCGGGATGGTGATCAGGCCCGGGTTGCGCAGCGGGAACCAGTGGAAGTCGCGGTCGGGGAAGACCGCGAGGGCGCCGCCCGAGACGGCCGGGGAGAAGACGGTCGTGAGGAGGGTCAGGCCGAGGCCGCCGTACATCGCCCAGCGCATTCCGGCCGCCGTGAAACCGCGCCACATCGTCCCGTACAGCAGGACCGGCAGCAGCGCGGAGGCGGCGGCCGTGAAGGTGAACGAGATCAGGACCTGGCGGTTCCAGGCTTGCGTCACGAGCGCGAGGGCGACGGCCACCACGCCGACGCTCACGATCGCCGCGCGGGCCGCGGCGAGTTCACGGGCCGGGGAGAGCCGTTCCGGGAGCACGACCTTGGCCAGCACATCGTGGGCCAGGGAGGCCGCGGCCGCGAGGGTGAGCCCCGCGACGGCCGCGAGCGTGGTGATGACGACCGCGCAGGCGATGAGGGTGAACAGCGGGCTGCGGTGGGCCGCGGCGTCGGGGTCGAGCGCGCGGGTGAGCAGCAGCAGGGAGGTGGTGCCGGTGGGGTCGGCGGCGCGCAGCGCCGGGAGGCCGACGATGGCCGTGGCGCCCGCGCCGACGACGACGATCAGCGCGCCCAGCGCGGCGACGGCGCCGACGGCCCAGGTCGTGGCGGCGCGGGCGGCGCGGGCGCCGCGGATCGGGTGCAGCCGCATCGTGATGTGCGGCAGGCAGGCCGCGCCGGTGGCCAGGGTGAGCTGGACGCTGATGACGTCCAGCTTGCCGGTGAACGAGTCGCCGAACTGGCGGCCGGACTCCCAGAAGGCGTCGCCGTAGCCGCTCTTGTCGGCCGCCGCGCCGAAGAGGCTCGCCGGGTTCCAGTCGAAGCGCTTGACGACCAGCACGGCGAGCAGGATGAACGCGCCCAGCAGGATGACGGTCTTGAGGATCTGGATGAAGCCGGTGCCCTTCATCCCGCCGAGGGCGGCGTAGCAGACCATGAGGGAGCCGATGAAGATGGTGCAGCCGGTGACCGACGCGGTGCCGGGGATGCCGATCAGCAGGGACATCATGTCGCCCGCGCCGCCCAGCTGGACGGTGAGCAGCGGCATGGTGACCGCCAGCACCAGGACGGCGGTGCCGATCCGGGCCGGGCGCTCGCTCAGCCGCTCGGACAGCACATCGCCCAGGGTGTACCGGTCGCGTCCGCACAGGGGTCCGGCCATCACCAGCATGAACAGCAGGATCGAGACCACGGTGGACATGGTGATGAGGACACCGTCGAATCCGGCGATGGCGATGGTGCCGGTGGTGCTGAGGACGGTGGCGGCCGAGATGTAGTCGCCCGCGATGGCCAGGCCGTTCCGCATGGAGCCGAGCGCGCCGGTGCCGACGTAGAACTCGGAGGGGTCGTCGCTGTCGGTGGCCGCCAGGATGCAGAGCAGGAACGATACGGCGATAAAGCAGGCGAACAGCACGAACGCCAGGGTTCTGGGCTCGAAGTCGCCGCTCATCGCTCCCTCTCGTAGGTGTCCTCGGCGGGGGCGCGTCGCTCGGCCCGGACGAGAACGGTGACCAGGACCGCCGCGTCGGCGGCCACCAGCAGGGCGCCCACCGTGAAACCGTCGCCCGCTCCGATGGCGATCCCGCCGCCCGCGGTGCAGTTGACCACCACGGCGGCCAGATGGCAGGCCAGCGCGGCACACGCGGCCCGCGCCGTCCACGGCCACGGCCGCCGCCG
>NZ_BBUZ01000027.1:0-268015 GCF_001417735.1 Streptomyces sp. NBRC 110028 | reverse complement strand
GCCGCCCGCGGTGCAGTTGACCACCACGGCGGCCGGAGCGGGAGTCGGGGTGGTCGGGACGGGAGTCGGAGTGGTCCGGACGGGAGTCGGAGTGGTCCGGACGGGAGTCGGGGTGCGGGCCGGGGCGGGGGCCCATCGCCTCCGGCGGCCGCGGTGGCATGACGTCGGCGGTGCGCACCGGGCGCGGTTGTGTGGCCTGCCCCCATGCGTGATCGGACATGTCGTGCTCCTCGTGGCGGATCCGTCCGGTACGGGTGGACGGGACCGCCACGACAGCAGCTCACCGGGACCGCCGTACAGTCCGTCGAGGGACCGCGTGGCAGAGGCACATGATCCACTGGCGGCCGTTGTGCACGCCCACACTCATCCTGGTCATGCGAAGCCGTTTACCGGCTTTCCGACCGCAAAGGTCTGTACCGGAGTCTCACGCCCCCGGTCAGGGCGACAGCAGTCCGTGTGCCGCGAGGGCGAGCGACAACTCGACGACGTCGCGCGGGCGGTGCAGTGTACGCCCGGTCAACTGCTCGTAGCGGCGCAGCCGGTTGAGCACCGTATTGCGGTGGCAGAACAGGGCCCGCCCCGCCTCGCGCGCCGATCCGTCGGCGTCCAGCCAGGCCGTCAGGGTCTTCAGCAGGACGTCCCGGTCGGCGGGTTCGAGCGCCAGGACGGGCCCGAGCATGCGGTCGGCGAGCGCGGTGGCCAGGTCCGGGGAGGACACCACCAGGGCCTCCGGATAGTGCTCCTCCAGCAGCGCCGCCCCGCCGGTGGCGGGGCATGCGCGCAGCGCCGTATCGGCGAGCAGCCGGGCCGCGTTCACGGAGGCCAGGCCCGTGACGGCGGGGCTGACCCCGGCCCGGGCGCCGGGCGGGACGGTGAGGGAGCGCGCCACCTCCCCGGGATCGCTGTCCCCGAGGAGGACGATCGCGTGGGCGGTGGACTCACCCGTGTGCCACACGGTACGGCCGCCGCCGTGGACCTCCGGCGGGCGCGGCGCGGCGGGTCCGGAGCCCGAGTGGTCCATGGCCACGACCGCGTAACGCCCCTGCTCGGGCAGGCCCAGTACCTCTTCCGCCTCCGGGAAGTCGCTCACCCGGGCGGTGCCGTCCAGAAGCGCCTCGACGATGATCCGGAACCGGTTCTCGCGGTGCCAGGCGAGCTGCCGTCCGACCTCGTGGTACGCCTCGGCGACGAGCGTGCAGTGCTCGTCGACGAAGTTCCAGATGTCGGACGCCACATGCACCAGCCCCCGGGCGCCCGCCGGGTCCTCCCGCGAGGCCGTCTCCACCAGCTCGTCCCAGACGACGGTGCACCCGATGCGGAAGCCGTGCAGCAGCGCGTCCAGCGGGAGGCCCTGGGCCGCGCGGTCGGCGCCGATCCGCCAGGAGACGGAGCGGGCCGTCTCCCGGGTCTCCTTGGGGTACAGCAGGGAGCGCACATTGTTGGACAGCGAGTCGTTGACGTCCCGCCACAGCTCGTGCGGATCGATGGAACCGGCGCGGTAGACCGGTTCTCTCTCCCGCATCAGGGCGACCACCTCGTCGGTCAGCCGGGGCAGTTCGTCGATCAGGACGCGGGCGGTCCGGTGCAGCAGCGCGATGGCCTCGGGGTCGGCCCGCGAGCGTATGGGCGGGCGGGCGGCGGGCATCCGGGGCAGCGCCCGGGCCCTGTCGGCAGACAGTCGGCTGGCAGAGCGCCCGGCGGCGGGGCCGACGGTGCGGGAGCCGGTGACTGGGTGCATGACTTTCCTCCACCTCTGACGTGCGATGTGCCGCTCGACGCGGCATCACGAGGCCCGCCCCGCTCCGGGCCGGGCCTCTCCCGCTATTGCATCATCGGCATACCGCCTGGTCGGTGTCTTCGGTCAATTCCCTTCCGCGCCGTCGCACCGTCAGGCCGCTGGAGCCGGTCCCCGGGGCCCCGGAGCCGCGGCGGTACGGTGGGGCCGCGCCGGCCATGGTGACCGGCGCTGCCCCCACGACGTGAGAGAAGGTTGCGGCAATGGTTTCCGCGCACGGCGCCTCCCTTGACATCCCCACCCCCGACGGGATTGCCGACGCCTACCTGGCCCATCCCGACGACGGGAACCCGCATCCCGGCGTCCTGCTGTACCCGGACGCGTTCGGGCCGCGCGCCTCGGTCGAGGAGGCGGCGAAGCGCCTCGCCGGCCACGGCTACGCCGTGCTGGTGCCCAACGTCCTCTACCGCGCGGGGCGGGCGCCCGTGGTGGAGCTGCCGGAGTTCATCGACCCCTCGAACCGGTCGGACCTCTTCGACCGGCTCGGCCCGCTGATGAGGGCGCACACGCCCGAACTGGCGATGCGGGACGCCGGGGCGTACCTCGACTGGCTGGCCGCCTCTCCCCAGGTCGCGGACGGGCCCGTGGGCAGCGTCGGCTACTGCATGGGCGGCGTGCTGGCGGTGCGCACCGCGGCGGCCCACCCCGAGCGGGTCGCGGCCGCGGCCAGCTTCCACGGCGGCCATCTGGTCACGGACGCCCCGGACAGCCCGCACCGGCTCGTCGACCGGATCTCGGCGGAGCTGTACTTCGGCCACGCCGACCAGGACCCGTCGATCCCGGCGGACCAGATCGCCGTGCTGGAGCAGGCGATGGACGCGGCCGGGGTGCGCTACCGCAGCGAGGTGTACGAGGGCGCCCACCACGGGTTCACACAGGTCGACACCGCCATGTACGACGCCGCCGCGGAGGACCGGCACTGGCGGGAGCTGCTGGCACTCTTCGAGCGCGCGCTGGGCAAGTAGCCGGGCGCCGCTGGGGCGAGTGACACGCCACCGGCGGCCCGTTGAACACACCGCCCCTCCCCCTCGTACTCCCCGGCATGACCGCGCATCGCATCGCCGCCTCGGCCGCCTTCGCCGGAACCGCCTCGCTGGTGTTCACCGTGGTGGGCGCCGGGCCCGCCCTGGCCCACGGGGCGCCGGTGGATCCGGTCAGCCGGACGGTGGCCTGCTCGCCGGAGGGCGGGCGGGAGGCGCGGTCGGCGGCCTGCACGGCGGCGAAGGCGGCCGGGGGCGCGGCGTTCGGCGAGTGGGACAATCTGCGCGTCGCCGGGGTGAACGGCAAGGACCGGCAGCGGATCCCGGACGGCAAGCTGTGCAGCGCGGGCCTCGATGGATACCAGGGGCTGGACCTGCCGCGCGCGGACTGGCCCTCGACGCGGCTCGCCCCCGGGGCCGCCCTCACGCTCGACTACCGCTCCACGATTCCGCACACCGGGACCTTCGAGCTGTATCTCACCAAGCGGGGCTACGATCCGACGCGGCCGCTGAAGTGGTCCGATCTCGACGCCGAACCGTTCGCGAAAGTGAAGGACCCGAAGCTGACCGACGGGGCGTATCACCTCAAGGCGAAGCTGCCGTCGGACCGCCGTGGCCGTCAGCTCCTGTACACGATCTGGCGCAACTCCAGTACGGCGGACACGTATTACTCCTGCTCGGACGTCGTGCTCTCCGCCGGGGCCGGGAACGGCGGCACGCCGGCGCCCGCCGATGGCACCGCCGAGCGCGCCGACGACGGCGACAGCGGCGCCGGCAGCACCGCGATGCCACTGGTGGCGGGCGGTTCGGCCGCCGCCGTACTGGCGGCCGCCGGGGTGTTCGTGACACGGCGTCGCCGCCGCTGAGTGGCAGCGGCGGCGAGCCGTCGGGTGGTGCGTCAGGTGGTGGGGTGTGCGGGGCCGCGCGGATTACCAGCCCTTGGTCACCCGGTGCGCGGTGAGGGATCCGCAGTTCGATCCGTAGGTGTAGGTCGCCTGGTTGTCGATGCCCCCGGCCCAGTCGATGCACTTCCCGCGCCCGGTGTCGTAGATCGGACCGGCGTAGGACTTGTACAGGCCGCTGTCCTGCTGCGGCTCGTCCGAGCCGTTGACGTAGAGGTACGCGAACATGTTCTTCGCCGCCCCCGCCGAGTTCCGGACGGTGACGACACAGTTCTTGCCCTTGGCGGAGTTGTACGTCAGGAAGACGGTGCCCTGGGAGCCGACCGGCGCCGAGTTCACCACCTTGTACCCGCTGCCGCAGGCCCCGTTGTACGCGGCCTTGGCCGCCGCCGAGGCGGACGGGGCCAGGACCACGCTGCCCGCGACGGCCGAAGCCAGGACCGCGGTCGCGGCAACATAGCGTGAAATCTTCATATTTCCCCCTTGTGACCCTAGAACGCTTTTTGCGTCATCCAGGTGACATGTGGGTGCCCAGGATGGTTGTACGGGAATCCGCTGGGACCGGCCCGAACGGCAGTGCCCCGGATCAGGCCGGTGTGCTGGCGCGGATGACGAGACGGGTGGGGAGTTCCGGCAGCGCCGCACCGGCCACGGCTGCGGGTGGGAGGCCAGGCGCCCCATGGCCGGAGCGGGGGTCGGGGCGGTGCTCGCCGCAGTGGTCGGTGTGGTCCAGGAGCAGCCGGGCCGCCGACTCGCCCTTCTCCACGGTGGGCTGATGGACCGTGGTGAGCGGCACGGCGGCGGTGGCGGCCGCGGGAATGTCGTCGTAGCCGATGACGGCCAGATCGCCCGGCACGGCGAGGCCGTACTCCCGGACGGCCGCGCACGCGCCGAGCGCGAGGGTGTCGGAGACGGCGAGCAGCGCGGTGGGGCGCGGGCCCGGCGCGGTGAGCAGGGTGTGGACGGCCGTGCGGATCGCCGCGATGTCGTTCCTGCCGCATTCGATGACGGTGAGGTCCGCGAACGGCAGCCCCGCCTCGGCCCACGCGTCGCGGTAACCCAGCAGCCGACGGCGCAGGATGGCGCTGGTGGTGGCGAGGGCCTCGGGCCAGGTGGCCGGGCCGAGCCGTGGCTGCACGGCGAGCTTGTCGACCAGGATCACGGCCCGCCGGTGGCCGAGGCCGACCAGATGGCGGGCGGCGCGCCGGGCGCCGCCGAAGTCGTCGACGGTGACGAATCCCGCCCAGGCGCCGCCGAAGCGGTCCCGCCCGGTGTCATGGCCGGGCGAGTCCACGGCCAGCACCGGCAGTTCACGCTTGACCAGGATGTCGAGACCGGGGTGGTCCTCCTCCACGCTGTACAGGAGCGCGGCGTCGATCACCGCCTTCTCCAGCGCCGCGAGCGGCGCGTCGGCCACCTGCTGGACGGGGGCCGCGGCGTGCCGGGCGAGCGGTCCCACGGCGGGCGGCAGGGCGAGCAGGGTCATGGTGGTGCGGCGGCGCTGGAACTCACGGGCCACGCCCTCCAGGAAGGCGGTGGCGGCCGGGTCGGCGAACGCCGTCTCCAGCGGGAGGGGCAGCACCACCCCGACGGTGCCGGTGCGTCCGCGCCGGAGCGACGCGGCGGCCGGGTCGGGACCCGCGTAGCCCACCTCCTCGGCGGCCTGCAGGACCCGTTCGCGCATGGTGGCGGAGAAACGGCCGGTGTCGTTGAGGACGTTGGAGACGCTCATCACCGAGACCCCCGCCGTGCGGGCCACATCCTTCAGCGTCGCCATCCGCTCTCCCGGTTTGCTCCGGCTTCTCGTGATCGCTTGCCGCTCACCCCCATCCTATGACACTGTGCTTTATCGATACATCAACGGTGATGTGCCGCACGAGAGGGCCTGTCCGTGAGCAGTCAGAGGCACCATATGCTCGCCGGGGTACCGTACGCCGCCCCCGCCCCGGCCGCCGACGCACCGCGTCCGGCCGCGCCCCTGAGCCGCAAGGCCCTCAGCCGCCGGACCCCCGGCCGCCCGGCCGCTCACCACAAGGCCCCGCGCGGCATCTGAGACCCGGCCCGGGGCCTGACGAGCGCCGTCCGCACCACACCTGACCGGCCATCGCGCCGATCCGCGACAACCTGCCGCATGGCGCCGGACCGCCCCTGCCCCGCCGACTCCCCACGTCGGCGATCGCACCAGCAAGAGCCAGCACGAACCAGTAATGGGATGGACGCATGACAGCCCCGGATGAGCGCCGGACGACCTCGATACCGGCGAGTGACGAGGCATCGGGCCTCGCCACGGCCACTACGGCGCCCCGCCCCTCCACACATCGCACGGAGGGCTCACCCCACGCCTGGTGGCGCGACGCGGTGATCTACCAGATCTATCTGCGCAGCTTCCTCGACAGCACCGGGGACGGCATCGGCGACCTCGCCGGGGCCCGGCTGGGGCTGCCGTACCTCAAGAAGCTGGGCGTGGACGGGATCTGGCTCAGCCCGTTCTACCCGTCGCCGCAGCACGACCACGGGTACGACGTCGCCGACTACCTCGACGTCGACCCGATCTTCGGCGATCTGGACGAGTTCGACCGGCTGGTGCACGACGCCCACCGGCTCGGGCTGAAGGTCCTCATGGACATCGTTCCCAACCACTGCTCCAGCGAACACGCCTGGTTCAAGGCCGCCCTGGCCGAGGGCCCCGGCGGACCGGCCCGGGCACGCTTCCACTTCGCCGACGGCCGCGGCGCGGACGGCGAACTGCCGCCCAACAACTGGCACGCCATGTTCGGCGGCCCCGCCTGGAGCCGGGTCACCGAACCCGACGGCACCCCCGGCCAGTGGTACCTCCACCTCTTCACCCCCGAACAGCCCGACCTCAACTGGCGTGAGCCGTCGGTCGGCGAGCACTTCCACGAGGTGCTGCGGTTCTGGCTGGACCGGGGTGTCGACGGGTTCCGTATCGATGTGGCGGCGGGCCTGTTCAAACACCCCGACCTGCCCGACTCCGACGACCCCACCATCGACGAACGCACCCGCGACTCCGTCAACCCCCTCGCCTGGAACCAGCCGGAGATCCACGAGGAGTGGCGCCGCTGGCGCGCGATCTGCGACGAGTACGCGGCCCGCGACGGGAACGACCGGCTCCTGGTCGGCGAGGTCTCCGTGCCGACGCCGCTGGAGCAGGCCAAGTACGTGCGTTCCGACGAGCTCCACCAGGCCTTCTTCTTCCACCTGCTCACCGCGCCCTGGAACCCGGACGTCTTCCGCAAGGTGATCAGCGAGGCGATGCGGGACATCGCCGACACCGGCTCCACCGTCACCTGGGTCCTCAACAACCACGACCAGGTCCGCACCGTCACCCGGTACGCGGGCGAACCGGCGACCGGCGAGGTGACGTGCCTCGGCCCGGCCCGGGCCCGCGCCGCCGCCCTGCTGATGCTGGCCCTGCCCGGCGCCGCGTACGTCTACCAGGGCGAGGAACTGGGCCTGCCCGAGGTGGTCGACCTGCCGGACGAGGTGCTGACCGACCCCATCTTCCACCGCACCGGCAGCCGTCAGCACATCCGCGACGGCTGCCGGGTGCCGCTGCCGTGGTCGGGGCTCGCCTCGCCGTTCGGCTTCACCACCGGCGAGGCGGTGGCCCAGCCGTGGCTGCCGCAGCCCGAGTGGTTCGCCGAACACGCCACCGACCGGGCCCTGGCCGACACCGACTCGTTCTGGCATCTGTACCGTGAGGGGCTGTATCTGCGGCGCAGCCTTCCGCAGATGGGCGAGGGCCCGCTGGTGTGGATGGAGTCGCCGCCCGAGGTGCTGGCGTTCATGCGCGGCGACGGGCTGGTGTGCGCGATCAACTTCAGCGACCACCCGGTCCCGGCTCCGGTCACCGGCGCGCCGATTCTGGCCAGCACCTCCTGCCCGCCCGGGACGCTGCCGGGCAGCGCCGCGGCCTGGTGGATCACCGATCTGTGATCGGCTGACGCCGACGGTCCCCCGGACCGGCCGTACAGCGCGTCGTGCTGACGGCCGGTCCGGGCGGCGCTCAGGAGCGGGCAGGGCTCAGGAGCGGGCAGGGCTCAGGTGAGGGCGGGGCTCAGGTGAGGGCGGCGGCCCTCCGCCGTACCGCCTCGGCGAGCAGCTCCGGCGAGGTGGCCAGGTTGAGCCGGACATGGCCCGCCCCGCCCGTACCGAACGGCAGCCCGGAGTTGAGGGCCACCCGGCCGCGGTCGAGGAAGACGGCGGCGGGGTCGTCCCCCAGGCCCAGGGCGCGGCAGTCGAGCCAGGCGAGGAAGGTCGCCGGACCCGGCCGGTAGCGGACCCCGGGCAGGTCCCGGGCCAGCAGAGCGGTGAGCAGCGCGCGGTTGTCGTGGAGCCCGCCCAGCAGGGCGTCCAGCCAGTCCCCGCCCTCGCGCAGCGCGGCGGTGTGGGCGATGACGCCGATGTGGCTGAGGCCGTGGCCGACCTCTTCGGGGAGGCGCGCCAGGTCCTCGGCGGCGCCGGGCCCGGCGATGGCCAGCGCGGCCTTGAGCCCGGCGAGGTTCCACCCCTTGGAGACCGACATCAGCGACAGCCCGCTCTCCGCGCCGGACACGCTCAGATACGGGGTGCTCACATCGGGCACGATCGCCGTGCGTTCCACGGCGAGCCCGTCCCAGCCCCAGCGCTCCCGGGCGAAGCCCGCCAGCGCCTCGGCGTACGCCGTACCGGCCGGATAGCCGGTGTCGCCGAGAGCCATCGCGTCGGTGACCGCCCGCACCACCGGCTCGGCGAGCGGGACGTCCATCTCGGCCACCCACAGCGGCAGCACGTCGTCCGGGTAGGTGCGCCACTTCATACTGGTCCGGCGGCGCAGTCGGTCGAGGGAGAGCCGGTTCAGCGGGTTGGGGTCGTCGTCGGCCGGGTGACGCGGAATGAGATCCATGTCATCCATATCTCCCATGCTGCTCTCCCACCCTGCCCATGTTGTCCCTGTGTCCCATGCCGTGACGATGGGCCGATTCCGGCATGCCGGTCATGGCCGGGCGGTCATCGGGAGGTTGACGGGATACGGCAAGATGGCAGGTCGCGTCGAGGCCGTGTGTACGTGCCGCGACGGAATCGGCACATCCTCCGCACGAACAGGTGACCAGGTGAGCAGCAGACAGAACTCCGGGCCGGTGACGACACGGTCCGCCGCTCCGAGGGCGGCGGCCACGTCGGGAGGTGAGCGGTGAACCGGGCACTCACGCTGCACGACGTCATCGTGGTCGGCGCCGCTCTGATAGCCGCCGCCGCGGCCGGAGTGCTGCTGCGGATGGGGCTGCGCTGGCTGGGCGAACGGGCCCGCAGGACGCGGTGGAGCGGGGACGACATCATCGTCGACACCCTGCGCGCCCTGGCCCCTTGGGCGTCCATGGCGGTGGGCGTGTCGTCGGCGGCCGCGGCGCTGCCGCTGACCCGTACGCTCGGCCACACCGTCAACCAGGTGGTGATCGCGGCGCTGATCCTGGCCACCACGGTCACGGCGGCGCGGGTCGTCGCCGGTCTGGTGCAGACGCTGGCGCTGTCCCGGTCCGGGGTCGCGGGCACGGCCACCATCTTCGTCAACATCACCCGTATCGCGGTGCTGATGATGGGCGTGCTGATCCTGCTGCAGACACTGGGCATCTCGATCGCGCCGCTGCTCACCGCGCTGGGCGTGGGCGGTCTGGCGGTCGCGCTGGCTCTGCAGGACACCCTGGCCAACCTGTTCGCGGGGGTGCACATCCTGGCGTCCAAGACGGTGCAGCCCGGTCACTACATCCGGCTCAGCAGCGGGGAGGAGGGGTACGTCGTGGACATCAACTGGCGCAACACCACCATCCGTCAGCTCTCCGACAACCTCGTCATCATCCCCAACGCCAAGCTGGCGGGCACGATCACCACCAACTACCACCAGCCGGGGCAGGAGATGTCGGTGATGGTGCAGGTGCGGGTCGCCTACCGGAGTGACCTCGAACATGTCGAGCGGGTGACGGCCGAGGTGGGTGCGAAGGTGATGGCCGATGTTTCCGGCGGCGTGGTCGATTTCGAGCCGAGTATCCGCTTTCACACGTTCGGCGAGTCCGGCATCGACTTCTCGGTCTTCCTGGGGGCTCTGGAGTTCAGCGACCAGTACCTGATCAAGCACGAGTTCATGAAGCGGCTGCACCGGCGCTATCAGGCCGAGGGCATCGAGATTCCGCTGCCGATGCGTACGGTCGTCCTCCACCAGCCGGGCCAGGTGCCACTGCCCGCCCAGCGCACCGGCGAGCCGGACCTGCCCCCGGGCCCCATGACGGCCCCGGGTACGGTCTCCTGACCGGTCCCCGGGGCGGCTCGGCCGGCGCCTACCGCGTCACGCCGGGAGGACTTCCATGTCCATGAGCGGGGCGTACTGCTGGCCGGCATAACAGTCGGTGTCGTGCAGACCCCCCTGGACGGCCGGACGTGGCAGGGAAACCTTGACGGCGAGGGCGAGGGGGTGGTTGACGACGAGGATCTGGTCGGGATCTGCGCTGTACAAGGTGGCGAAGAGGTTCTTGTTGAGGAAGCCGGTGGCGACGAGGGCGTCGTAGGCGGCTTGGTCGTGGCACATGAAGTCGAAGGTGAGGGTGAAGGGGCCGGCGTTCTTGGAGCGGATGAGGGAGCAGTAGTCGAGAAGGGTGGTCATGGGTTACAGCTCCTCGGTGACGGTGCGGAACAGTTCGGTGGGGGTGATGCCGGTGGCGACGTGGTTGAGGGTGAAGCGGTACAGGGCGCCGCGGTCCATCTCGGGTGGGGAATAGGGGTAGGCGAGGGTGGAGACCAGGCCGTCGTACTCGGCGATGGGCAGGTGGCTGCTGGCGTGTGCGACGAAGGTGGCGATGGCGTGGGCGGTCTCCTGGTCGGGTGCGGTGACGGTGATCAGGACACCGAGTTCACGTGGGGTGAGCGGATCGGGTTCGCTGCCGGTGAGGACGGCTCCGGCGCCGTAGAGGCGGTAGTCGATGTCGATGTCGGCGGGGTCGACCCGGCCGTTGAAGACGTCGAGGATCTTGGCGTCGAAGTACTGCTTGGCCGTCGGCAGGAGCTTGGGGAGGGCGTCGATGACGACGCGGTCGCGCACGCCGCCGATGATGACGGTCTGGTAGCCGACGAGTTCGGCGCCTTCGAGCTTGTTGGTGTAGCCGTCAGCCGGGAGGTAGCGGGCACCGCGGACGCGGACGGTCTGCTCGTCGACCGCCTCGTAGGTCGCCCCGGTGGTGTCCAGCACGCCTGAGGGTTCGGCGATGTGATAGGGGTCGGCGTTCTCGTACAGGGTGTGTGCGGCCACCGACCGGGGGGTCAGGCGGGTGCCGGCGGCCAGTGTGGTGACATCGAAGTGGTCGTCCCGCAGTGTGACGAGCAGGCCGTTGGCGGACGGCGGGATGGCGCAGGCGGCGCCGCACTCGATGGTCTTGGCCATATGCCAGGTCAGGCCCGGGTCGGCCCCCCGCATATGGGGCAGAGCGGCGAAGAGGGCGGTGTCGCTGGCACGACCGGCGAGGATGACGTCGCAGCCGTCCCGGAGGGCTTCCTGGAGGGGCTCGACGCCCATCATCGCTACGGTGTGGCTGCGCTCGAACAGCTCACGGTCGATCTCCGGCGCGTTCGCGAGGGACCGGATGCGGCCCGCGTCGTAGAGGTCCTGGAGGCGCTGGACGGGCTGGTCGGAGTAGATCAGGCCGAGCTTGAAGTGCAGGTTCTCTTCCGCGGCGAGGGCCCGGGCGAGGGAGGCGACCTGGTCGACCCCTGTGTCTCGGCCGGAGGTGCCGCAGGAGCCGATGATCAGCGGCACACCGAGCTCGTCACGGGCCTTCAAAAGCAGCCGCAGATCGCGGGTGACCGCCTGGGCGGACAGCTTCGGGGTGCCCGAGCCCAGGGCGGCGGGGCCGGAATCGGTGGAGCCGGCGTCGCAAGCGATCACGTCCGGGCGGGCGGCGAGGCCGCGCGCGAGCGCGTCGGCGTCGAACCCGGCGCCGAGCGCGCCGGTAGGGGCCAGGATGCGGAGTTCCATGAGGATGGTGCCTTTCGTTGTGTCCGGGAGCGGGAGTCGCGGGGCGTCAGGCGGTGGCGCGGTCAGAGGCGCGTCGGGCCAGGCGGGTGAAGACGAGGAAGGTGACGCCGGCGGCGACGGCGGCGTTGAGGAACATGTAGCGCCAGCTGGTCAGGTCGACCGTGGTGCCGAGAATGGCCGGGCCCAGTGCCATGCCGGACGCGGAGGCGATGGTGTAAAGGGCGGTGTACGTGCCCAGCACCTTCTGCGACGGCGCGAGGTTCCACAGCGCGACCAGCGCGTTGACCGCGAACGCCGCGTACCCGAGGGAGGCGAGCACCATCGCCGCGATGGTGCCCGCAGCGGTGGGGACGGTGAAGCCGACCAGGACTCCGACGATGAACAGGACGACGCCGTATCGCACCACGCGCAGTGCCCCCAGCCGGTTCGAGGCGTAGGCGATCGGCAGCACGGCCACCAGGAACGCGACCGCGCCCGGGAGCGTGAGACCGCCGGCCTCACCGCGGCTCAGGCCGAGAACCTGCGTGCCGTACGGGGTCATCAGCGAACGCAGGGCGGACCACATGCCGGCGAAGCAGAAGATGCCGATCATCAGCAGCAGCGTCGGGCTGGACGGGGAACGCAGCGCGTCCTTCAGCACCGCCCACGGAGAGCCGAACTCCGGTACCTCGTCGGCCGTCTCCTCGAAGGGCATGACGGCGGCGGTGTGGCGGCGGCCGAGGAAGGCCCAGGCCAGGCCGAGCGTGATCAGCATCAGCAGCGGGGGGATCGCGAAGGCGAGGCGAAGGGACCGGTCGACGACGAAGAGGCTGATCAGCGACGAGACGACGATGGTCAGGCTGACGCCGGCCTTGATGAAGCCCTGGGCCCTGCTGCGGGCAGAGGGCGCGACGTAGTCCGAAATCAGGGTCTCGGTGACGCCCTTGAAGGCGTTGGCGATCGCGGCGAAGCCGACCGCGCACACCAGCAGCGCCGGCAGGTTCGTGGTCCAGGGGATGAGGATGAACGGCACGCTGGCGAGTGCTGCGCCGACCAGGACGATCGGCCACCGGCCGGCGCGGCGGCGGGCGAGCTTGTCGGAGAGGAACCCCACTGACGGCTGGGTGATGATGCCCCAGGAATGGTCCAGGCCCATGATCAGCCCGATCACCCCCGCGGAGGTGAAGTAGTGCCGCAACTGCTCGGGGACCTGGGCGTCATAGAAGTTCCACACCGCTTCCTGCGCGAATACGGCGAGGGTCACCCAGAGCACCGCACCGCGGTTCATGCGCTCACCCACTGCCGGGCCGGGCGATGTCGTGGCCGCGTCGGAGGCGGGCGAAGAATCAACCTTCATAAAAATAATCCCTTGTGCTACATGCTATAGCAAATAAAAGAGAAAGACGTGCCCGCAGGGGCGCGCCCCATGCGCCGGGGCCTACCCGGGGCCCCCCGGGGGCAGGCCGTTCGACGTCAGCCGCCGGACAAACGATCAGCTGCCGGACAACTGGGCAAGGGCGGCGCCGTGGTCACGCGCGGCAAGTTCCTCGGCACGGTCCTCGTCCCGTTCGAGGAGTGCGTCCAGGAGTTCACGATGCCCGTGGTAGCGGGCGCGGAACGCCTCGGCATGCTCGGGCACGAGCCTCATGGTGAGGTCGAGCCGCTCCTCGTCGCTGAAGGCCCTGGCCTGGCCCAGCAGGCCCTCCAGGACAGGATTGCCCGCACACGCCTCGACTTGGCGATGAAAGCGGCGCAGCTCATGGAAGACGGCCGCGAGCCGGTCCGTCACATCGCCTTCCACGCCCCCCTGTTCGGCGACGGTCTTTTCGATATCGGCGACCATCCGGTCGGTCCGGTCGAGCAGCGAGACCAGACCGGTGAGCTGCTCCGCAGTGGCTTTGCGGGCAGCGAGGCGCGCCATCAGGGCGGACAGGCGGACCTCGGCCTCGATGATCTCGGAGCGGGTCGCCGGGGAATGGGCGGCGATGCGCAAGGCGCGCGGACCCACCCTTTCGACGGCCTTCTCGTGCACCAGTTGCCGCAGCGCCTCACGGACGGGGGTGGGGCTGACGCCGAGACGGACGGCCAGGTCGCGTTCAGTGATCTTCTCGCCCGGCCGCAGGACGCCGTCACGGATCGCCTCCCTCAGCCGTCGGTACGTCTGATCGGCCAGCGACGCGGTCTCCACGCCCCCCAGGGCATCAGCATTCATACCAGGAAGATAGCACGCTATAGCAAACAGTCAATGGCGGCTCATGTGCCGAGAACACCCTGCGCACACCGGACGTCAGACAATCACTGATCGTCACGTCGTGCACTGTGACGGAGCCCGGGCTGAAGGTCGGCAGCGGGATGGCATTCTGACCGGGTGATGCCTTCACAGATCCCCCCGCAGCGCGCCGTGGTGGGCGTGGACATCGGGACCTCCAGCTCCAAGGGAGTGCTGGTGTCGCCCGATGGCACGGTCCTCGCCCGGTCCGTCGTGCGCCACCGCGTGGACCGGCCCCGTCCTGGCTGGGTGGAGATGGACCCGGAGGTGTGGTGGCGGGAGTTCATCACCCTCGTCCGGGATCTGCTCGCCGGATCCGCCGAGGTGACCGTGGAGGCGGTCGGCGTCAGCGGGATGGGGCCGTGTGTCGCCGTCACGGACGACTCCGGTGTGCCGCTGCGCCCGGCCCTGCTGTACGGCATCGACACCCGCGCCACCGAGCAGATCCGCGAACTGGAGGACGAGCTGGGCCGCGAGGAGATCCTGAGCCGCTGCGGTTCGGTGCTCTCCACGCAGGCCGTCGGCCCCAAGCTCGCCTGGCTCGCGCGGCACGAGCCCGGCGTCTTCGCCCGCGCCCGGCGGCTGTTCATGCCCAGCTCCTGGCTGGTGCACCGGCTCACCGGGGAGTACGTACTGGACCACCACTCGGCCAGCCAGTGCACCCCGCTGTACGACACCGGCGCCCTCGACTGGTACCGCCCCTGGTCCGACGGGCTGGCCGGGCGCATCGAACTGCCCCGGCTCGCCTGGTCCGGGGACACCGCGGGCCGGATGTCGCCGCGCGCGGCGGAGGCGACGGGCCTGGCTGCGGGCACCCCGGTGACGACCGGCACCATCGACGCCTGGGCGGAGGCGGTCAGCGGCGACGCGCACAACGCCGGTGATCTGATGCTGATGTACGGCTCGACCATGTTCCTGATCAACACGGTCCGGGAGCGCGTCACCTTCCCCGCCCTGTGGGGCACCGTCGGGGCGCTCCCGGGCACCCGCAACCTGGCCGGTGGCATGGCCTCCTCGGGGGCCATCACCGACTGGCTGCGCTCGCTGTTCGGGGACCCGTCGATCCCCGGACTGCTGGCCGAGGCGGAGACCTCGGGCCCGGGCGCGCGAGGGCTGCTGATGCTGCCGTACTTCGACGGGGAACGCACCCCCGTGGCCGACCCCGCGGCCCGCGGGGTCCTCGCGGGCCTCACCCTCGCGCACACCCGCGGTGACATCTACCGCGCCGCGCTGGAGGCCACCGGTTTCGGTGTCCGCCACAACGTGGAGGCGATCCGCGCCGCCGGTGGCCACATCGACCGGGTGGTGGCCGTGGGCGGTGGCGCCCAGGGCCGTCTGTGGACGCAGATCGTCTCCGACATCACCGGACTGACCCAGGACATCCCCACGCACACCATCGGCGCGAGCCTCGGCTCGGCGTTCCTCGCCGCGTCGGCCGTCGGAGACGCCGACATCGCCCGCTGGAATCCCCCCGCCACCCACTGCCGCCCCGACCCGTCCACCACGGCGCGCTACGACGAGCTGTACACCCGCTACCGCCGGCTGTACCCGGCGACCGCGGACATCGTCCACGGCCTGGCGGCGGGCTGAGTCACAAGGCGGTTCGCTCAGCCTCGCGTAACGCGCTCACCGGGGCGGCTCCCCGGCCGGGCGGGGCGTGGGGCCCTCGGGGGCCGGGGCGGGGCCGGCGTCGGGGGCCGGGGGCTTCTCGGCCCAGATGCCACGGACGTGTCCGAGGTGACGGCGCATCAGGGCCTCGGCGCCGTCCGCGTCGCCCGCCTCGATGAGGTCGAGGAGTTCGGCGTGTTCGTGGGAGGAGTCGAACAGGGCGCTGCCTTCGGTCAGCGTGCGCAGTCCGTAGAGCCGGGAGCTGGTGCGCAGGGAGCGCACGATCTCCACCAGCCTGCTGTTCCCGGCCTGTGCCAGCAGGGTGAGGTGGAATTCCATGTCGATGGTGACGTGGGCGATGAAGTCGCGGCGGCCGGCGGCGTCCTCGATGCCCGCCGCCAGCGGCCGCAGCCGCGTGATGACCTCGGGGGCGACGCCCGCCTCGGTGATCTGCCGGATCACCGGGATCTCGATGAGGGCGCGCAGGTGGGTGATGTCGTCCAGTTCGGCCGCGGAGAGGTGGGTGACCCGGAAGCCCTTGTTGCGGGCGATCTCGACCAGCCCCTCCTTGGTGAGGTCGAGCATGGCCTCGCGCACAGGTGTCGCGGACACCCCGAAGTGTTCGGCCAGGCTCGGGGCGGAGTACACGACGCCGGGCTTCAGTTCGCCGGAGATCACCGCGCCGCGGAGGGTTTCGGCGATCTCCTCGCGGAGGCTGCGGCGGCCGCGGAGCGAGGGCAGGCGGGTCGTGGCCCCGTCGTCCGCGGTCATGCGGTCGGTCTCCTTCGTCTGTCGCTCTCGTCGGTCTGTACGGCCTCATGCGCGGCACCGGCGATCACGAGATCTTCCCATGCCATTCCCACGCTCTTGAACAGCCGGGGGCGCCCCGGGGCCACTGCCGGGGCGGCGCGTACCAGGTCTGCGAGGGGCAGCAGTCGGGCGGGGTCGAGCAGACCGCGGTCGATGACCTGGATGAGGTCGCCCGCCTCCCGGGTGGCGGCGGCGCGGGACTCGACCACCACCGTGGCGTGGCGCACGGTGTGGTCGTCGACCTCCCTGGCGCCGGGTTCGTGCGAGCCCACGGCCATCACGGTGGTGTGCGGGGGCAGCAGGGTCCCGTCGAACAGCGGGGTGCGGGCCGTGGTGCAGCAGGCGATCAGATCGGCGTCCGCGACCGCTTCCGGCCGCCCGGCCGTGAGGCGGACCCCGGCGGTGTCCGGGAAGCCGCCGGCCAGTCGGCGTGACCGCTCCGGGGTGCGGCCGACGACGGTGACCTGGGTGATCGGGCGGATCGCGCACAGCGCGGCCAGATGGCTGTGGGCCGCCGGGCCGCCGCCGAAGAGCACCAGCCGGGACGCGTCCGGCGGGGCGAGCAGGTCGGCGGCCGCGGCGGACACCGCGGCGGTACGGAGGTTGGTGAGCGCGACCCCGTCCAGCAGGGCGAGCGGGGTGAGGGTTTCGGCGTCCAGCAGCAGGTACCGCCCCTGGACGCGCGGCAGTCCGCGGACCGGGTTGTCCGGTGCGACGGTGGCGATCTTGACGCCCGCGTAGCCGCGCCCACGGGCGCTGCGGCCCTCGGCGGGCATCAGCAGCAGCTGGCCGTGGGCCACCGGCACCACGCCGCGGGGCGGGTCGGCCTCGGGGTCGAGCCCGTCCCGCAGCGCCTGCTGGAGGGCCCGTATCGCGGTGTGCGGGGGCAGGGCGGCGGCGATCGCGGCCGCGTCGATGGTCTTCATGAGCGGCTCGTCACAGCTCGAAGCCTTCGGGGAACGGGTCGTCGGGGTCGCGCAGATACTGGGCGGTGCCGGTGATCCAGGCGCGCCCGGTGACGGTGGGCACCACCGCGGGCCGTCCGCCGACGGTGGTCTCCTCGACCAGGCGGCCGGTGAAGTGGGTGCCGAGATACGACTCGTTGCGGAAGTCGGTGTGCAGCGGCAGCAGTCCGCGGGTGTGCAGCTGGGCCATGCGGGCGCTGGTGCCGGTACCGCAGGGCGAGCGGTCGAACATGCCCGGGTGGATGACCATGGCGTGCCGGGAGTGCCGGGCGGTCGATCCGGGTGCGGCCAGATACACATGGTGGCAGCCGCTGATCTCGGGGTTGCCGGGATGCACCGGGCGGGCCTGCTCGTTGATGGCGGCCATGATGGTCAGCCCGGCCTCCAAGATGCGGTTCTTGTGGGCCCGGTCGAAGGGGATCCCGAGGTCGTCCAGGTCGACGATGCCGTAGAAGTTGCCGCCGAAGGCCATGTCGTAGCGGATGTCGCCGTACGGCACGGTCTTCACGGTGCGATCCAGGGCGAGGGTGAACGCGGGCACGTTGCGCAGCGTCACACCGCGCGCCGCGCCCCGCTCGACGGCCACGTCCACCACGACCAGCCCGGCGGGGGTGTCGAGACGGATGGTGGTGACGGGCTCCTCGACCGCCACCATGCCGGTTTCCACCAGGACGGTGACGACACCGATGGTGCCGTGTCCGCACATCGGCAGACAGCCGGAGGTCTCGATGAACAGCACGCCCCAGTCGGCGTCGGGACGGGTCGGGGGCTGGAGGATCGCCCCGCTCATCGCCGAATGGCCGCGCGGCTCGTTCATGAGGAACCGGCGGATGTGGTCGAGGTGTTCGATGAAGTACCGGCGCCGGTCGAACATGGTGGCGCCGGGAATCACCCCGGCGCCACCGGTGATGACGCGGGTCGGCATCCCTTCGGTGTGCGAGTCGACGGCGTGGAAGACCCGGTCGCTGCGCATGGGTTCAGACGAGCCCTTCCGCGAGGGCCTTCTCGGTGGCCTTGCGCACCGTGTCGGCGTGTTCGGGGGTGAGCGGTACGCGCGGGTGGCGGCAGGGCCCGCCGTAGCGCCCGGCGATGTCCATGCTGAGCTTGATCGCCTGGACGAACTCGGTCCTGGCGTCCCAGCGCAGCAGCGGGTGCAGGGTGCGGTAGAGCGGCAGCGCGGACGCCGGGTCGCCCGCGGTGGCGGCGGCCCACAGCTCGGCGCAGGCGCGCGGGAACGCGTTGGGGTAGCCGGCGATCCAGCCGGGCGCCCCGGCCACGGCCAGTTCCAGGGACACGTCGTCGCTGCCGCACAGCACATCGAGCCCGGGGGCCAGCTCATGGACGCGGTAGCCGCGGCGGACGTCGCCGGTGAACTCCTTCACCGCCACGATCAGCCCCTCGTGGTACAGCTCCGCCAGCAGCTCGGGCACCAGGTCGACCTTGGTGTCGATGGGGTTGTTGTACGCCACGACGGGCAGCCCGGTCCTGGCCACCTCCCGGTAGTGGGCCAGCACCGCGCGCTCGTCGGCGCGGTAGGCGTTGGGCGGCAGCAGCATCACGGCGGGGGCGCCCGCCTCGGCCGCCTGCTCGGCCCAGCGCCGCGCCTCGTCCGCGCCGTAGGCCGCCACTCCCGGCATCACCGTGAAGCCCTCGGGGGCGGCCTCGATCGCGGTGGTGACCACGCGGGCCCGCTCCTCGGCGGTCAGGGTCTGGTACTCGCCCAGGGAGCCGTTGGGGACGACGCCGTGACATCCCGCGTCCGCGAGCCAGGTGAGGTGTTCGGCGTAGCCGTCGAAGTCGACGGCGAGCCTCCCGGTCGTGTCCTCGCGCAGCGGCAACGCCGTCGCGACGAGCACCCCGTGCCATGACCTGGCCTGTGCGTTCATGCGGCCTCCGTAAGTTGTTGGGTGGCCCGGGAGGGCCGGGTGTGGCTGATGCGTCCTTGCCAGCAGTGGCTTCCGAGGAGTGGCCGCCCGGCCCGCCGGTCACGCAAGCGGCTTGACTTCGTCATTGAGACTCCTCGTCGTGGTGTGGCATGGTTCCGCTCCTTGGATCCCTCAGCAGTCCCAGCGGCACCGGCTGGGCGATGGGCCTGCTCGCCAGCCCGCGCAAGTCCTCCTCGGTGACCTCGCGCCCGGCATGGGCGGCGGTCAGGGCGGCGGTGGCATAGCCGCACACCCGGCCCTGGCACAGACCCATGCCGGGCCGCGCGCACAGCTTCACCGCCCGTGGATCGGTGGCCCCCAGCTCCCTCACCGCATGGCGGATGGCACCGGCGGTCACCTCCTCGCAGCGGCAGACGACGGTGTCCTCGGTCAGCCACTCCCGCCAGCCGGGCCGGACCGGGTACGCCGCGTGCAGCGCGGCGGCGAAGCCGCGCCGGGCGGCCCGGAGCCGCAGCAGCCGGGCGACCCCATGCGGGTCGGGGCGGACGCCGGTGGTGGCGTACGCCGCGTGCAGGCCCGCCAGTTCCCCCTCGGTCCGGGCGAGCCCGGCGCCGCCCACCCCGCATGCCTCACCCGCCACGTAGACCCCGGGCACGGTGGAGCGCTGCCGGGTGTCCACGCGGGCGACCAGGCTGCCGTCGGCGTCCCGGTCCATCGCGCAGCCGAGTTGCGCCGGGATCTCGGTCTGCGGGGTGAAGCCGTAGCCCACGGCGACCGTGTCGCACTCCAGCCGCCGCCGGGTGCCGGGCACGATCCGCCACCGGTCGTCCAGCCGCGCCACCACGGCCCCGGTGACGCTGTCCGCCCCGTGGGCCTCGACCACCGTGGTGCGGCTGCGGTACGGGACGCCGTGGCGCCGCAGCGTCCGCAGGTAGTGGGCGGCCTCGGCGAGTTTGACGGCCGCGCGCAGGGTGGTGAGCGGGCGGCGGGCGAACGCGGTGGGCCGTCCGGCCTCGAAGACTCCGAGGACCGTGGCCCCCGCCTCGGCCATCCCTGAAGCCACCGGCAGCAGGAAGGGCCCGGTCCCGGCGACGACGATGCGGCGGCCCGCGACGACGCCGTGCCCCTTGAGCAGAGCCTGCGCCCCACCGGCGGTGTAGACACCGGGCAGGGTCCAGCCGGGGAACGGCAGCTGACGGTCGTAGGCGCCGGTGGCCACGACGACCGTACGGCTGAGGACTTCGCGGGGCGCGCCGTCGCTCAGGGCATGGGTGACGAAACCGGTGGCGGTGCGCTCGATGTGCCAGACGGCGTGGCCGGGCAGGTGGTCGAGCCGGGCGCGATGGGTGTGCGCGGCGGTGCGCAGCCGCTGGAAGAGGGGCCAGTCGTGGTGTGCGGCGCCGTCGTCGGCGGGGCGGTGGCGCCAGTACTGGCCGCCGGGGCGGGGGGCCGCGTCCAGCAGCGCGACCCTGGCGCCGTGGGCCGCCGCCGCGGTCGCCGCGGACAGCCCGGCGGGTCCGGCGCCGAGCACCGCGATGTCGTACGCGGCGGCCGCCGGTTCGGCGGACTCAGCCGATTCAGCGGGCTCAGCGGGCTCAGCGGGCTCAGCAGGCGAGGTCGGCACGGCCCGCTCCCTCCTGGGTTTCCACCACGTCCCCGGGAGCGGCCTCGACCAGGCACGCCCGGTGGTTGGGGCGCCCGTTGACCGTCACCAGGCAGTCGAAGCACACGCCGATGCCGCAGAACATCCCGCGCGGACGGCCGCCTTCACGGGTGCGGCGCCAGGAGCGCTGTCCGTCGGCGATGAGCGCGGCCGCGATGCTCTGGCCGGGCTCGGCCCGAACCGTCCGGCCGTCGAAGCGGAAGGTGAAGGGGGTCCGGGTCACGCGGCGGCCTCCTCGAATCGCTGCGGGCGAAACGGTGTCAGGAGCAGATCCGGTGCCCGGCCGGTGAGCGCTTGCGCGAGCAGATGGCCGGTGGCGGGGGCGAGGCCGATCCCGGCGCCCTCGTGGCCGCAGGCGTGGACGAGGCCCGGGGCGCGCGGGTCGGGCCCGATCACCGGCAGATGGTCGGGGCAGTAGGGGCGGAAGCCCAGATAGCTGCGGAGCAGCGCGACCTCCGCGAGGAACGGGAAGAGCCCGATGGCCTGGTCCGCCAGCCTGCGCAGCACAGGCAGCGCCACCGCGCGGTCGAATCCCACCCGCTCCCGGCTGGCGCCGATCAGGACGGTGCCCGCCCGGGTGCCCTCGACCACCACCGAGGTCGCCGGACCGGCGTCGTCGCTGGCGACGTTGGCCACGTACTCGGCGGTGTACACCTTGTGCCGGACGACGCGTGGCAGCGGTTCGGTGACCAGGATGAACCCCTTGCGGGGCAGCACCGGTAGCGGAGCCCCGGCGAGGCCGGCGAGCTGCCCGGCCCAGGTGCCCGCGGCGTTGACGACCCATCGGGCGTGCAGCGCCGGCAGGGCGGCCGCGTCGGTGCGCACCCCGGTGACGGCGCCGTGCCGGTCCCGGAGGAAGCCGGTGACGTTGACACCGCTGTGGACGGTCGCGCCCCGGGCTCGCGCCTGGCGCAGCAGATGCGCGGCGGCCAGCACGGGCTGGACCTGCGCGTCCTGCGGGTAGTGGGCGCCGCCCGCCACCTCGGGGGTCAGATTCGGCTCCAGCTCGGACAGTTCGCCCGGCCCGATGTCCACCACCTCCACTCCGGCCGCGCGCTGCTCCGCGGTCAGCTGCCGCAGCCCCGCCGCGGTGGCGTCCGAACCGGCCACCACCACACCGCCCTTGGCGTGGTATTCCAGGGCGGCGCTCCCGAGGTCGTCGCGGATCTCCCGCCATAACCGGGAGGAGAGCAGCGCCAGATCCAGTTCGGGGCCGGCCTCCTTGTCGGACACCAGGATGTTGCCCTCGCACGCGCCGGTGGTTCCGCCGCCGATCGCGCCACGCTCCACCACGGTGACGCGCAGCCCCGCTGACGTGCAGTAATACGCGCAGGCCGCGCCGATGATGCCTGCCCCGATGACGAGCACATCCGGGAGGCGGGGAGTGCCGGGTCGGTACCTCGTACCGGTCATGGCCGGTAGGATGTCATATTGCACTGTCCCTGGCCAGGGTGCGGCCCCGGCGTATGGCTAGAATTCGCCGCCACGGCACCTATCGAGGGAGAGGAGTGCACGTGGCTACGGGGGGATGGCAGCCGCCGAACAATCCTGGGCAGGGAGGCGGGCAGTGGGGGCCGCCGCCGCAGAATCCGTACTACGGACCGCCACCGCAGAACCCTTACGGACCACCGCCGCCCGCCCCGTACGGTGTGCCGCCGCAGCCGCCGGGCCCGTATCGGCCGACCCCGGTGCGCCGGCGCCGGTGGTGGCTGTTCTCGCCGCTCATCCCGCTGGTCCGCTCGGCGAACCGGGTGGCGAAGCGGCTGTTCGACAAGGAGGGCGGCGGGCGGGTCCGTGACCAGCTCGTCGACAAAGTGCAGCTCACCCGCTCCGTCCTCGGCGTCCTCGCGACCGTGGCGCTCGTCTACGTGTACGGGGCGGACGGTGGCTGGAGCGGTGCGGCGACCGACAGTGCCGCCAATCTCTTCCTGACTCCGTTCCTGCTCCTCCTCGCCGGACCGTTGGTCGTGTTCGGCTTCATCCTCTATGCGCCCGCACACCGGCGCCCGGAACTGCGCTCCCGGCTGGGCGGCCCGCTCAAGACAGTGGCCTGGTATGTGCTGACCCTGGGGGCCTTCGGTGCCTTCGCCTATGTGGTGGGCCAGACGACCCTGCTGCACGGGCTGCACGGCGTGATGCTGTTCGCGGTCGGCCTGCCGCTGATGGTGGGTCTGCCATGGGCGCTGGTGTTCTTGTTCCTGTCCTCCGCGTACGTCGCGCGCAGCGCCTTCAACACCGCCTATGTGCACGCCGCGCTGCCGCCCGTGCTCACCGGGGTGCTGGTGTGGCTGATCGCGATCTTCACCGTGCTGCCGGACGGGCTGCCCGACAACGGGCCCGTGGCCGCCCAGTTGTGCGCCGTGTTCGGCGGTCCGCTGTCGGTGACCGCGCTGTCGCTGTGGGAGCTGCGGCGGCTGCGTACACACCACGGGGTGACGATACGGGGCTGAGCCACCGCCGGTGCACAGTGCCCTCAGGCGGGGTTCCGGCGGCCAGACCCCAGGGGCCGGTACGCCGAGCACTTACGCCCGGGCCACCGGCTCCGCGCGGTTGCCGACGCCCCAACGCCGGAAGAGCCGGGTGAGGTGGTAGTTGACGCCGTCCACGGTCTGGCCGGTCTGCCGGGACATCTGCGCGCCGCCGAGGCCGCCGGCGCAGTGTCCCTGCGCCCGGCGTTCAGCCGGGCTCCCGTCGACGGCCATCGCTTCGTCCAGCACCGCGTCGCCGCCGACGCCGACGAGATCTGGCGGCTGCTGGAGGGGGGCGCCGAGGTGTACGTGTGCGGCGACGGCGCCCGGATGGCCCCCGGGGTGCGGGAGGCCTTCCGGTCGGTGTACGTGGCCCACACCCTCGGCGCCGACGACGCGGCGGCACAGCGCTGGCTGGACGGCCTGATGGCCGAGGGCCGCTTCGTGGAGGACGTCTACGCCGGGTGACCTCGGAAAGGGGTCAGTCGCCGGACGGGCGGGCGCGCACATGCATGCGCTCGCCCTGGGCGCCGAAGAGGCTGAGGAATTCGACGGGCTGTGCGCTCGCACTGGCGAAGCCGTGGGGCGTACGGGTGTCGAACTCGGCCGCCTCGCCCGCGGTGAGCGTCAGATCGTGCTCGCCGAGGGCGAGGCGCAGCTTGCCCGAGAGCACGTACAGCCATTCGTAGCCCTCGTGCACCGCCTGCGAAGGCCGGGCGTCGGCGTCCGGCGCCCGGCCGGGCAGGACCTGCTTGTAGGCGTGCAGCCCACCGAGATAGCGCGTCAGCGGCACGAACGTCTGCCCGTGCCGGGTGAAGGGGCGCGGATAGATGCGGGGGTCGCCGGTGGGCGGCGCGCCGACCAGCTCGTCCAGCTGGACGCCGTGGGCCTTGGCCAGGGGCAGCAGCAGTTCCAACGAGGGCTTGCGCTGCCCCGACTCCAGCCGCGAGAGGGTGGAGAGCGAGATCCCGGTGGTCTCGCTCAGCTGGGCCAGGGTGGCCCCGCGCTCCCGCCGCAGCGCCCGCAGCCGCGGGCCGACGGCGCTCAGCACCCCGGGAATGTCCTGATCTGCCATGGACCCTATGTGCCGGTACGGCAAGAACATTTGTCAAGCGTGGCCGGGCGCCAGGTGTTCACCAGGTGACGGGCAGTTCATGGGCACCGTAGATGACCATGTCGCTGCGCATCGGCACCTCCTCCGGCGCCACCGCGAGCGCGAGGTCCGGGAACCGGCCGAGCAGTCCGCGGTAGCCCGCCGCCAACTCGATCCGGGCCAGGTTCTGGCCGAGGCACTGATGGATGCCGTATCCGAACGCGAGGTGGCTGCTGCGGGGGCGGGCGACGTCGAGCGTGTGGGGCTCGTCCACCAGGGCGGGGTCCCGGTTCGCGGCCGGGACGGAGACCGCCACGCTCTGGCCCGCCGTGATGGTGACGCCACCGACCTCGACGTCCTCCAGCGCGATCCGGACCGGGAAGGCGTTGACAATGCTCAGATAGCGCAGCAGTTCCTCGACCGCGCCGGGCACCAGCGCGTCGTCCTCGCGCAGCCGTCGCATCTGCTCGGGGTTCCGCAGCAGGGTGAAGGTGCCGAGGGAGAGCATGTTGGTGGTGGTCTCATGGCCCGCGACGAGCAGCAGCGCCGCCATGTTGACGATCTCGACGTCGGACAGCTCGCCGACGGAGGTGAGATACGAGATCAGGTCGTCCCGGGGAGCGCGCCGCTTGCCGGCGGTCAGTTCGCCGAGGAATCCGGTGATCGTACGCATCCCCTGGTCGAACTGGCCGCCCGTCTGGTCCTGGACCAGGATCTGCGCGCTGGCCCGCTGGAATGTCGCGCGCTCCGCGTAGGGCACGCCGAGCATTTCGCAGATCACCAGCGAGGGGACCGGCAGCGCGAAGTGTTCCACCAGGTCGGCCGGTTTCCCCGCGGCCTGAAGGGCGTCGAGGCAATCGGTGACGATGCCGTCGATCCGGGGTTCGAGGGCGCGCATCCGCCGTACCGTGAAGTAGCGGGTGAGTAACCCGCGATAGTGACTGTGTTCGGGAGCGTCCATGGCCAGAAACGACCCCGGACCGTTGCCGTGGTTCTCCCGGACGGTCTGCGAGATGGGCCGCACCGTGTCGTCACCGCGCCACCGCTCGGCGCTGAAGCGCGGGTCCCGCAGCACCTCGCGGGCCTCGTGGTATCCGGTGACGAGCCATCCCGTACTGCCGCCGACGAAGCGGAGCGGGCTGACGGCGGGCCCGGTGACGAGTGCGGGCGGGGGGTCGACGTAGTTGGCGCGCTGCCGGGGGTACGGCGGGGCCTGGTGGGGCGCGGACGACGGGGCACTCACGATGGTCCTCCTCGGAGCGGCCTGCGGACTTTCCGGGGAACGCCGTTCGGTCCCCTGGGCACCATGCCCGAGGTGCGAACTGGATCACAAGGGTGCCCTCCGGCGTGCGGGGCAGCAGTAGTGTCGCGAGCAGGCTGTGTTCGTACCGGGCAGTAGGAAGGGATGGGACATGTTCCGCAAGGTGCTGGTCGCCAACCGTGGAGAAATCGCCATTCGGGCGTTCCGCGCCGGCTATGAACTGGGGGCGAGAACCGTCGCGGTGTTCCCCCACGAGGACCGCAACTCGCTGCACCGGCTCAAGGCCGATGAGGCGTATGAGATCGGTGAGCCGGGCCATCCCGTGCGGGCCTATCTGTCCGTGGAGGAGATCGTCCGCGCGGCGCGGCAGGCCGGTGCCGACGCCGTGTACCCCGGCTACGGGTTCCTGTCCGAGAACCCCGACCTCGCACGGGCGTGCGAGGAGGCGGGGATCACCTTCATCGGCCCGAGCGCGGACATCCTGGAGCTGACCGGCAACAAGGCGCGGGCGGTGGCCGCGGCCCGGGCGGCGGGGGTGCCGGTGCTCGGCTCCTCGGAACCCTCCTCGGATGTGGACGAGCTGGTGCGGGCGGCGGAAGAGCTGGGCTTCCCGGTGTTCGTCAAGGCCGTCGCGGGCGGTGGCGGGCGCGGGATGCGGCGGGTCGAGGAGCCCCGGCTGCTGCGCGAGTCGATCGAGGCGGCGGCCCGCGAGGCCGAGTCGGCGTTCGGGGACCCGACGGTCTTCCTGGAGAAGGCGGTCGTCGAGCCCCGCCATATCGAGGTGCAGATCCTCGCCGACGCCGAGGGTAATGTCATGCACCTGTTCGAACGGGACTGTTCGCTGCAGCGCCGCCACCAGAAGGTCATCGAGATGGCGCCCGCGCCACACCTCGGCCCGGAACTGCGGGCACGCATCTGCGGGGACGCGGTGAAGTTCGCCCGGCAGATCGGCTACCGCAACGCGGGCACCGTGGAATTCCTGCTGGACCGCGACGGCAACCATGTCTTCATCGAGATGAACCCGCGGATCCAGGTCGAGCACACGGTGACCGAGGAGATCACCGATGTCGACCTCGTCCAGTCGCAGATGCGGATCGCGAGCGGGGAGACCCTGCCCGGCCTCGGCCTGTCGCAGGACACCGTCTATCTGCGTGGCGCCGCCCTGCAGTGCCGGATCACCACCGAGGACCCGGCCAACGGCTTCCGCCCGGACATCGGCATGATCAGCGCCTACCGCTCGCCGGGCGGCTCGGGCATCCGCCTCGACGGCGGCACCACCCACGCCGGCGCCGAGATCAGCGCCCACTTCGACTCGATGCTGGTGAAGCTGACCTGCCGGGGCCGCGACTTCAGCCATGCCATCGGGCGGGCCCGGCGGGCGGTGGCGGAGTTCCGTATCCGCGGGGTGTCCACCAACGTTCCGTTCCTCCAGGCCGTGCTGGACGATCCGGACTTCCAGGCCGGCAGGGTCACCACCTCGTTCATCGAGCAGCGGCCGCATCTGCTGACCGCGCGCCACTCCGCCGACCGCGGCACCAAGCTGCTCACCTATCTCGCCGACGTCACGGTCAACAAGCCGCACGGCCCGCGGCCCCAACTGATCGACGCGGCCGGGAAGCTGCCGCCGGTGCCCGACGGGGCGCCGCCCGCCGGGTCCAAGCAGACCCTCACCGAGCTGGGCCCGGAGGGTTTCGCACGGTGGCTGCGCGAGTCGCCGCGGATCGGGGTCACCGACACCACCTTCCGGGACGCACACCAGTCGCTGCTGGCCACCCGCGTGCGCACCAAGGACCTCCTCGCGGTGGCCCCGGCGGTGGCGCACACCGTGCCGGAACTGCTGTCGCTGGAGTGCTGGGGCGGCGCCACCTACGACGTGGCACTGCGGTTCCTCGCCGAGGACCCCTGGGAGCGGCTGGCCGCGCTGCGCGAGGCGGTGCCCAACATCTGTCTGCAGATGCTGCTGCGCGGCCGCAACACCGTCGGGTACACCCCGTACCCGACCGAGGTCACGGACGCCTTCGTACAGGAGGCCACCGCCACCGGCATCGACATCTTCCGGATCTTCGACGCGCTCAACGACATCGGGCAGATGCGCCCCGCCATCGAGGCGGTACGGGGCACCGGCAGCGCGGTCGCCGAAGTGGCGCTGTGCTACACCAGCGATCTGTCCGATCCGTCGGAGAAGCTGTACACCCTGGACTACTATCTGCGGCTCGCCGAGCAGATCGTGGACGCGGGCGCGCATGTGCTGGCCATCAAGGACATGGCGGGGCTGCTGCGCGCCCCGGCCGCCGCGAAGCTGGTGTCCGCGCTGCGCCGGGAGTTCGACCTGCCGGTGCACATCCACACCCATGACACCGCGGGCGGCCAGCTCGCCACGTATCTGGCCGCGATCCAGGCCGGGGCGGACGCGGTGGACGGGGCGGTGGCGTCCATGGCGGGCACCACCTCACAGCCCTCGCTGTCGGCGATCGTGGCCGCCACCGACCACTCCGACCGGCCCACCGGCCTCGACCTGGAGGCGATCGGCGGGCTGGAGCCGTACTGGGAGAGCGTGCGCAAGGTCTACGCACCGTTCGAGGCGGGTCTCGCCTCGCCGACCGGGCGCGTCTACCACCACGAGATCCCCGGCGGCCAGCTGTCCAACCTGCGCACCCAGGCCATCGCGCTCGGCCTCGGCGACCGCTTCGAGGACATCGAGGCGATGTACGCCGCCGCCGACCGCATGCTCGGCCACCTGGTGAAGGTCACCCCCTCCTCCAAGGTCGTCGGCGACCTCGCGCTGCACCTGGTGGGGGCCGGGGTGTCGCCGGAGGACTTCAAGGCCGAGCCCAACAAGTTCGACATCCCGGACTCGGTCATCGGCTTCCTGCGCGGCGAGCTGGGCAGCCCGCCCGGCGGCTGGCCGGAGCCCTTCCGCACCAAGGCGCTGGAGGGCCGCGCGGAGGCCAGGCCGACGACGGAGGAGCTGTCCGCCGAGGACCGGCGGCAGCTCGCCGACGACCGCCGCACGACCCTGAACCGGCTGCTGTTCCCCGGCCCGACGAAGGAGTTCGAGGCCCACCGGGAGACGTTCGGCGACACCAGCGTGCTGGACAGCAAGGACTTCTTCTACGGGATCCGCCCGGGGAAGGAGTACACCGTGGACCTGGAGCCCGGGGTGCGGCTGCTCATCGAGCTGGAGGCCATCGGCGAGGCCGACGAGCGCGGCATGCGGACGGTGATGTCCACCCTGAACGGCCAGCTGCGCCCGATCCAGGTCCGGGACACCTCCGCGGCCTCCGACATCCCGGCCACCGAGAAGGCCGACAAGAGCAACCCGGGCCATGTGGCCGCGCCGTTCGCCGGAGTGGTGACGCTGACCGTCGCCGAGGGCGACCAGGTCGAGGCGGGTGCCACCGTGGCGACCATCGAGGCGATGAAGATGGAGGCCACCATCGCCGCGCCGAAGTCCGGCCGGGTCTCCCGGGTGGCCATCAACGCCATCCAGCAGGTGGAGGGCGGTGACCTGCTGGTCGACCTCGGCTGACGGCCACGCCTCTCGGCCCCGGTCCGGTGCGCTTCGGCCCACCGGACCGGGGCCTTGCCAATGTTTCGGCAAGCGTTGACAAGGTTGCCGGGTGGTGAACACCATGCACTATGTCGTTCACCCGCACCCCCTCCTCCCACCGGTAGCGGGCCGCCATGGCCCCCACCCTCACCGACGTCGCCAAAAGCGCCAATGTGGCGCTCTCCACGGCCTCCCGGGCCTTCAGCAACCCGGACCGGCTCGGACCGCGGACCTTGCGCAAGGTGCTGACGGTTGCACAAGAGCTGGGATACGAACCGCCAGTGGCCCGTGCCGCCGAGGCCCCCACCGGCGCGGAGACCGCCACCGTCGCCGTCGTCGTCCCCGACATCGCCAACCCCGTCTTCGGATCGTTCGTGAAGGCCGCGCAGGGCGAGGGCTGGCGCCGCCGGCAGACCGTCGTCCTCGCCGACACCGATCTCGACCCGGGCCGTGAGCGCGAGGTGATCGCGCACCTGACGGGGCAGGTCGACGGCCTGATCGTGTGCTCGCCCCGGCTGGACGCGGACGAAGTCCTCGACCTGTGCGGACGGACACCCGTCGTCCTGGTCAACCGTGAGACGGCCGGCGCCGACTGCGTGATCGCCGACGCCGCCCACGGGCTGCGCCAGGCCGTGGAATACCTGGCCGCGCTCGGCCACCGGCGGATCGCCTACGTCCAGGGCATGCAGCGCTCCTGGTCCAACTCCCACCGGGTCGCGCTGATCCGCGCCGAGACCGAACGGGCCGGGCTGGAGCTGGAGTTGTTGGGCTGGCAGGCCGAGACGGCGGCGGGCGGGAAGGCCGCCGCGGCGAGCGTCATGGCATCGGGAGCGTCCGCCGTGATCGCGCACAACGACCTGATGGCCCTGGGCGTGATCGCCGGGGCGCGGGCGCTGGGGCTGAGCGTGCCCGAGCGGCTGAGCGTCGTCGGGGTCGACGACATCCCGTTCGCCGACGTGGCGCAGCCGTCCCTGACCAGCATCGCGGTGCCGATGGCCCGGGCCGGTGCGCTCGGCCACGAGCTGCTGGGACAGATCCTCGGCGGCGAACGGCAGACCCCGCGCACCCTGCGGCTGCCCACCCAGCTCATCGTGCGCGGGTCCACCGGCCCGGCGCACTCCCTCCCGGAGAGGGCCGCGGTGGCGGCGGGGAAGGACACCCCATGACGGCCGAGCCGCTGACCGTGGTGGTCGCCGACGCCAATCTGCGTCCGCTGCGCGACGCGTTCGAGGCCGCCCTTCCGGCGGGTACGGTCACCCACTGGCCCGACCCCCGGGACGCGGAGGCGGTCGAGGCCGTGGTGGGCCACGCGGAGGTGCTGGTGGCGGGGCAGTGCACCGCCCGGACGGCCGCCCTCGCCACCCGGCTGCGGCTGGTCCACACGGCCGGTGCGGGGACGGACAAGATCGACCTGACGGCGCTGCCGCCCGGCACCCAGGTGGCCAACACCTTCCACCACGAGGACTCGATCGCCGAGTACGCCGTATCGTCCGCGATCCTGCTGCGCCGCGGCTTTCTGCGCCAGCACCGGGCGCTGCGCCACGCGGTGTGGGACTCCCCCGCACACGATCCGCGCTCCCCCTGGATGGACTCGCTGTCCGCGGCCACCGTCGGCTTCGTCGGCTTCGGCCACATCGGTGCCCGCTGCTGGCAGCGGTTCCGGGCCTTCGGCGCGCGCGGGGTGGCGGTCACCCGGCGCGGAGAGGTGGACGCGGCGGCCGAGGGGCTGGTGTGGGCCGGGGCCAACGACGACCTCGGCGCGCTGCTGGACGCCTCCGACGTGGTCGTGGTGTCGGCGCCGCTCACCCCGGAGACCACCGGGCTCATCGGCGAGGCCGAGCTGTCCCGGATGGGCCCGTCCTCGGTGCTGGTCCATGTCGGACGCGGTCCCGTCGTGGACGAGGACGCGCTGTACCGGAGCTTGCGCGCGCACACCATCGGGGCCGCCGCGCTCGACGTCTGGTACCGGTACCCGACGAACGGACACACCGGCGCCCCGAGCAAGCATCCCTTCGAGACGCTGGACAACGTGCTGATGACACCGCATTCCTCCGGCCTCACCCGCCAGACCTTCATCGGCCGCGCCGCCGACATCGCCGCCAACATCGGCCGGCTGGCCGCGGGCGAGCCGCTGCACCACGTGGTGGCGGTGGCCCGATGAGCGCGACGCCCCGACAGGACACCATCACAGGCGCCGAGGTGCTGGTGACCAGCCCCGGCCGTAACTTCGTCACCCTCAAGATCACCACCGCCGAAGGCCTCGTCGGCTGGGGCGACGCCACGCTCAACGGCCGTGAGCTGGCCGTGGCCTCGTATCTGCGGGACCATGTGGCGCCGCTGCTGATCGGCCGCGACCCGGCGCGGATCGAGGACACCTGGCAGTACCTCTACCGCGGGGTCTACTGGCGGCGCGGCCCGGTGACCATGACGTCCATCGGAGCGGTGGACATGGCGCTGTGGGACATCAAGGGCAAGACCACCGGCCAGCCCGTCTACCAGCTGCTGGGCGGCGCGGTCCGTGACCGGATCCTCACCTACACCCATGCCACCGGCTGGGACGTCCCGCAGCTGCTGGACTCGGTCGACGCCCGGCGTGCGGAGGGGTTCCGCGCGGTGCGGGCGCAGAGCGGTGTCCCCGGCCTGGACACCGTGTACGGGGTGAGCCGCAGCGGCCGGGGGTACGAGCCGGCCGGCCGGGGCGCCGCCCCGGTGGAGGAGGTGTGGGACGCCGACGCCTACCTCCGGCACGCGCCGAAGGTCCTCGGCGCGGTGCGGGAGCATGTGGGGCCCGAGCTGAAGGTGCTGCACGATGTGCACCACCGCCTCACCCCCGGCCAGGCCGCCCGGCTCGGCCGCGCGCTGGAAGAGGCGGACCTGTTCTGGCTGGAGGATGTCACCCCCGCGGAGAACCAGCAGGTCCTGCGGCATGTGCGGCAGCACACCACCGTGCCGCTGGCGATCGGCGAGGTGTTCAACACGGTCTGGGAATGCCAGTCACTGATCACCGAACAGCTGATCGACTTCGTACGGACCTGTGTGAGCCACGCGGGCGGGATCAGCCATCTGCGGCGGATCGCGGCCCTCGCCGAGATCTGGCAGATACGGCTCGGCCCGCACGGCCCCTCGGACGTGTCCCCGGTGGCGCTGGCCGCGTCGCTGCACGTGGGCCTGGCCACACCGAACTTCGCCATCCAGGAGTACATGGGCTACGAGCCGGTCGTGCACGAGGTGTTCCGGCACGCGTGGTCCTACGCCGACGGACATCTGCACCCCGGCGACCGGCCCGGCCTCGGAGTCGAGGTGGACGAACCGCTCGCCGCCGGCTTCCCGTACGAACCCGCCTACCTGCCCGTCGCGCGACGGCTCGACGGCTCGATGACGGATTGGTGAGGACTTCCCCCATGACCGGGACCCCCATGACCGCCCCGCCCACCGCCCCGACGCCACTGCCGCGCCTGAACCACACCACCACCGCCGCGTCCGTGCTCACCCCGGCGCGGCCGCCCGCCGAGACCGGCATCGTGCATCTGGGGCTCGGCAACTTCCACCGCGCCCATCAGGCCGTGCACACCGCCGCCGCGCTGGACCACACCGAGGGCCCCTGGGGCATTCTCGGGGTCGCCGGGCGCTCGGCCACGGTGGTCCGGGCGCTGCGCGAGCAGCAACTGCGCTACGCGGTGGTGGAGATCTCCCCCTCCGGCACCCGGGTCACCGTGCCCGCGGTGCACACCGGGGCACTGGTGGCCGCGGAGCAGCCGGACGAGGTCCTGGACGCGCTGGCGGCGCCCGGCACCGCCATCGTCACCCTCACGGTCACCGAACACGGCTACACCTTCTCCCCGCGCACCCACGGACTCGACCTGGACTCCCCCGCGGTACGGGCCGATCTGCGCGGTGACGCCCCGCCCCGGACCACCATCGGGCGGATCGTGCGCGGGCTGCAGCGCCGCGTACGCACCCACGCCCGGCCGCTGACGGTGCTCAGCTGCGACAACCTGGTGGGCAACGGCTCCCAGACGCGGCGGCTGGTGCACGAGTTCGCCGAGGCGCTTCCGGCGGCGGAGCGCGAGGAGCTGCTGCCGTGGCTGACGCGTGCGGTGACGTTCCC
This sequence comes from Streptomyces sp. NBRC 110028, assembly GCF_001417735.1. Classification (GTDB taxonomy): domain Bacteria; phylum Actinomycetota; class Actinomycetes; order Streptomycetales; family Streptomycetaceae; genus Streptomyces. The sequence goes on along the minus strand of NZ_BBUZ01000027.1, from coordinate 234,658 downwards.
CGGCTCCATGGTCGACCGGATCGTGCCCGCCACCACCGATGTCTACCGTGAAGCGGTCGCCGACCGCCTCGGGGTGCGGGACGCGGTGCCCGTACCGGCCGAACCCTTCTCCATGTGGGTCATGGAGGACCGCTTCGCCGCGGGCCGTCCGCGCTGGGAACACGGCGGGGCACTGTTCACCGACGATGTGGAACCGTACGAGTTGCTGAAGCTGCGGCTGCTCAACGGCACCCATTCACTCATCGCCTATCTCGGCGCGCTGGACGGGCGGGAGACCATCCCGGACGCCATCGCCCGGCCGTTCATCGCCGAGGCCGCGCGCCATGTGCTCCACGACGACTACCTGCCGAGCCTCACCGTGCCCGCCGACATCCAACTGGAGGACTACACAAGGCAGTTGTTCGACCGCTGGGCCAACACCGCGCTGGGCCACCGCACCCGGCAGGTCGGCTCGGACGGCTCGGTCAAGCTCCGCCAGCGCGTGCCGGAGCCCGCCCTGCTCCATCTGCGGGCCGGGCGGATGCCCCACCACCTGGCGCTGACCGTGGCCGCCTATCTGTGCTGCGTGGCGCCGCCCTCCGGCTTCTCCCCCGGGCCCCAGGCGGCCGCGATGGCCGATCCGGCCCGCGAACCGCTCGCCGACCTCGCCCGGCGGGCACCCGCCGCGCCGCGTACCGCGTACGTCGAGGCCGTCCTGGAAAGCGGGCTGCTCGGCGACGGCCTGACGGACCACCCGGCCTTCACCGCCCGGATCGCCGAACTCATCGACATCATCGTCCGGCACGGCCCCGGCGCGGCGGCGGCCGACGCCTGCGGGCCCCGATAAGAACCCGTCCCCCTCCCCACTCCTTTCTTCCCTCCCCGCCACTCCCCTGCTTCGCCCTGCCCGATTCCGCTCCGGAACCGATCCGTTCAAGGAGGCATGGATCATGGAGAGCAACACCACCACTCCCCCGCCACCCGCCACCGCCCCGCCCGGCGAGCCGCCCACCGACCCCCGGGCGGTACGCCGCGCGGCCTGGGCCGGTCTGGTCGGTACCGCGCTCGAACAGTACGACTTCGTCATCTACGGCACCGCATCGGCGCTGATCTTCAGCGATCTGTTCTTCCCCAATGTGTCGCCATCGGTGGGCATCCTCGCCAGCTTCAGCACCTATGCGGTCGGCTTCGCCGCCCGGCCGCTGGGCGGGCTCTTCTTCTCCCGTTTCGGGGACCGCCTGGGCCGCAAGTGGGTGCTGATCGCGACCCTGCTGCTGATGGGCGGCTCCACCCTCGCCATCGGCCTGCTCCCGACGTACGGGGCGGTGGGCATCCTCGCCCCGATCCTGCTGCTGATCTGCCGCATGGCGCAGGGCTTCGGCGCGGGCGCCGAGCAGGCCGGAGGCGCCACGTTGCTCACCGAGACGGCCGCGCCGGGGCGGCGCGGCAGGCTGTCGTCCCTGGTCATGACGGGGGCGGCGCTCGGTACCGCGCTGGGCGCGGTGGCCTGGATGCTCGCCCAGCGACTGCCCGAAGACGCCCTGATGTCCTGGGGCTGGCGGGTGGTCTTCGCCAGCAGCCTCCTGGTGACCGTGGCCGCCATGATCATGCGCCGCAAGCTGAACGAGAGCCCGGTCTTCAAGGAGCTGAAGGCGCAGCACGAGCGGCCCGCCTCACCGGTCAAGGAGGTCTTCCGGCACGGCCGCAAGCCGCTGCTCCTGGTGATCCTGATGAACTTCGGGGTCAGCACCCAGTCGTACACCTACCAGGTGTTCATGGCGTCCTACCTGGTCTCCAGCGTGGGCGTCGACAAGAACCTCGTGCCCGAGGTGCTGCTGCTCGGCTCGCTGTGCGGCGGCGTGGCGGCCTTCGCGTTCGGCGCCCTCTCGGACCGTCTGGGACGGCGCCCGGTGTGCTCGCTGATCCTCACCGCCATGGTGCTGCTGCCCGCCCCGACGTTCATCGCGCTGAACTCCGGCTCGCAGGTGGCCATCGCGGTGGCGATCGCGGTCGGTTTCATCCTGGCCTGCCAGGGCCTGGTCGGCGTGCACATGAGCTACTTCCCCGAGTTGTTCGGAAACCGCTACCGCTACGCCGGGGTCGCCCTGGGCCGGGAGTTCTCCTCGGTGATCGGCGGTGGCGTCGCCCCGCTGATCTGCAGCGCGCTGCTCACCGCGTTCACCGGCTCCTGGATACCGGTCGCGGTCTACATGACGGTGGTCGCGGCGGTGAGTCTCATCACGACCCGGATGACCCCGGAAACCCTGAACCGCGATCTGAACACCGCGACCGACGCCACCGATCCGATGGACACGAGCCCGCGCCAAGCCGTGTGACCGGGGGCGTTTCCCCGCGTCTCGGGCGGGTCGCCGACGCCACCGGCGGCCCGCACGGGGCCCATCTCCCCCACTAGCCACCATCCTCGCAGGTTGATCCATTTTTGGCCACTCCTGCCTCACCTTGGCACCCTTGCCATCGTGTCCGGCCATGGATTCAAAGGCGGCCGGACGCGGAACCACCTGCAAGGAGTGAATCGCCATATGAGTACCGTTGCCGCCTACGCCGCACCTGCCCCCAAGGCCCCGCTGGAGCGCATCTCGATCGAGCGCCGCCCGGCCGGCGAGTTCGACGTGGTGATCGACATCAAGTACTCGGGCATCTGCCACTCGGACATCCACCAGGTCCGCGAGGGCTGGAGCGAGGTGCCGTTCCCGCTGGTGCCGGGCCATGAGATCGCCGGTGTCGTCACCGAGGTCGGATCCGGTGTCACCAAGTACGCCGTCGGCGACCGGGTCGGCGTCGGCTGCTTCGTGGACTCCTGCCGTACTTGCGAGAACTGCCGCAAGGGCCTGGAGCAGTACTGCGCCGAGGGCCACACCGCCACGTACGCCGCCACCGACAAGTACGGCGAGACCACCTACGGCGGCTACTCCACCGGCATCGTCGTCGACGAGAACTACGTCGTGCGCGTACCCGAAGCGCTGCCGCTGGACGTGGCCGCCCCGCTGCTGTGCGCGGGCATCACCACGTACTCCCCGCTGCGCCACTGGAAGACCGGGCCGGGCAGCAAGGTCGCCGTCCTCGGCATGGGCGGCCTCGGCCACGTGGCCGTCAAGCTCGCCCACGCGATGGGCGCGGAGGTCACCGTGCTCAGCCAGTCGCTGCGCAAGAAGGACGACGGGCTGCGGCTCGGCGCGGACCACTACTACGCGACCAGCGACCCGAGCACCTTCGAGGAGCTGGCCGAGTCCTTCGACGTCATCCTGTCCACGGTGTCCGCGCCGCTGGACTTCGGCGCGTACCTGAAGCTGCTCAAGACGGACGGCGCGCTGGTGAACGTGGGTCTCCCGGAGGAGCCCATCTCGCTCAACCTCTTCTCCGTTGTCATGGGCCGCCGGACCCTCGCCGGTTCGTTCATCGGCGGCATCGCCGAGACGCAGGAGATGCTCGACTTCTGCGCCGAGCACGGGGTGGGCGCCGAGATCGAGACCATCCGCGCGGAGGAGATCAACACCGCGTTCGAGCGGGTGCTCTCCAGCGATGTCCGCTACCGGTTCGTCATCGACGCAGCCACGATCTGACACCCCCTCAGTTCTTCGTCGGCACAGCGCACTTCCCACCTCGGCGGTCGCTCCCCTCCCGGGAGCGGCCGCCGATCTCGTTGAGCAGACATGGGATGAATAGCCGCGTCGCGAGCCTTGACGTCCCCAATGGTCCAGTCCATCGTATGTACGCGCCACACCCGCACATCCGTGCGGGATCAACGCTTCGCAGCCCCCACACCTCCTCCACAGGGACCCGACATGACAGAAGGCTCTACTCCGCGCGGTTTCAGTCGTCGGATGTTACTCGGCTCCATGACCGCCACGGCCGTCGGTGTGCCCCTCCTCGGGCAGCTGACGTCGGGCGCCTCCCCGGCCGCGGCGGCCGCCCTCGCGCCGCAACTGCTCTGGAACCCCAGCCCGTCCGGCGTCGGGCTCAAGGCCTTCGAGGGCATCGAGGCCGACCGCGGCAACGCGCACCCCGACCGGGACTATGTCGTGGTCGAAGGCGGCGACCACTACCGCTTCAACATCTGGAAGGACGACCGGGACACCACCGGCGGCGGCGACCGTCAGCGCACCGAGTCCAGGGGCATGGTGCAGGACGGCACGAAGCTGAAGATGCGGGACGGGGAGACCTGGACCCTCTCGTACGAGATGTACATGCCGTCCTCGCTGCACGGCACCAGCAAGTTCACGCACATCTTCCAGACGAAGACACCGGTCGACAACGGCGGTCCGTACCTCACGCTGGACCTCGGCCGCAGCGGCAGCAAGGAGACGCTGCGCGCCCGGGCCTACGCCAACTCCGGCTCACCGGACATCGCCTCGACCGACCTCTCGCCGCTGCGCAACAAGTGGATCACCATCGAGTGGAAGCTGACCATCGGGTCCAGCGGAAAGGCCACGTTCACGGCCCGGAACGGCACCGGTTCCGGCGCCCCGGTCGCGGTGCAGGGCAGCATGTCCAACGTGAAGATGCCGGACCAGGGCGACTACCAGCGGCCCAAGTGGGGCATCTACCGATCGGTCGAGAGCGCGTCCTCCGACATCCTCGACACCTATCTGCTCTTCCGGAACTACAAGGCGTACCGCGCCACCTGACCTGCACCTCAGCGGTCCCCTCGGCGGCAGCCGGGCAGAAAACGAAAACACTCCGCCATGGGACGTGTGAGCGCCGTACAACCGGGTATTCGAGCCAGCCGTGGCCAGGACGCCCGCTCCCGGGCATGGCCACTCGCATATCCCGAACTTGGACGGAATCATGACTGCTCTTCCCGACGACAACGCCGTTACCGCCACCCAGCACGCCCTCGGCGAGCTGGCCGCCGACCGTGCGGACGAGTCCGCGCTGAACACTCTCGCCGACAGCGAGGTGCTGCTTCCCGCCGCCGAGAGTGCCGACAACACCGATCCGCAGGCGGTGACCCTGCCGGTGTTCCAGCAGGAGGACGGCGCTCAGCTGGTGCCGGTCTTCACCACTCCGGAGCGCATGCACCAGGCGCTGCCGCAGATCGAGCGCTACCACCAGGTGCCGCTGGGGGCGCTGGCTCAGGGCTGGCCCTCCGAGGAGCTTTCGCTGACCATCGACGCGGGTGCCCCGGAAGCCGTCACACTCACGGCCACCGGAGTCAAGACGCTGCTCAGCCGCGCCGCCGGCTGAGCACGTCCCCCATGTTCACCCAGGGCGCGGATGTATGTGCCGACCGTAGTCGCGCACATACATCCGCTGCTTTTCGGGCACCCGCGTGCTCATGGACACGCTGACCCGGATCGAACGAGCGATAGAGCGCTTCGAAGACGCACTGCTCTCCAAGATGTTTCCCAGCGAGCCGGTGGAACTGCTCGGAGCCCTGCGGCAGGAATGCGACAGCCAGGCGGTGGTGTGCAGTTCCCGTCGGGTACTCGTGCCCAACGCCTACGACGTCGAGCTGTCCGACGAGGTGTACGAGGAGCTGTCCCGGCACGGCAAGCAGGCGGGCCAGACGCTCACGGACAGCCTCATGCGGCACGCGGAGAAGCAGGGGTACGAGTGGGCGGGCCCGCTCACCGTCCACGTCACCAAGTCGAGCCGGGTGCCCAACGGGCGGTACCAGGTGGCCGCCACCCCACTGCCCCACATCCACGCGGACGCCTTCGCCGACGGTCCCCAGTAGCCGACCGGCCGGCGAAGCTACTCCTCCAGCAGTCCGCGCAGCACCCGGCCGAAGACCAGCCGCCCGGCCCAGGCCGTCGGCGCGTCGAACACCCGCGGCAGCCGCGCGACCCGCGCCTCTTCCCGCCACACCACCCGCGACCGCTGCCCGCTGGGCCATACCTCGATCTCGGCCCAGCCCAGCACCACCGAGCCGCGCTTCTCCAGCCTGCAGAGCCCCGGCCGTCCGCCGCCCGGTGGCTCCCAGCGCACCACCTCCATGGGGTCGTCGAACCCGGCCCGTCCCAGCCCGGTGCGTGCCACCACCACCGACCCGACCCGCGTCGGCCCCCCGGGCCGCACCGCGATGTCGCTCAACGGCACGTACGCGCCGTGCCGCTGCCACCGGGTCAGCCGCCGCCATGTCTCGTCGACGGGATGGGGCGAGGAACGCTCGATCGTGAAGAGGGCCACAACGGGATCGTAGCGACCGCACAGGTCACGACGCGTCCACCCAAGAGCGGGTAAAAAACGGCGGGATGTTTGAGCGACGGAAGTGAAGGATCCGTATGCATGGTTGTCAGCCATCGCCTGACATCAGCACGACGCGACAACGGCTCCGTACAACGACAAGCGGTTCCCGCCAGGAGGCTCCATGCGATCACGGTACTTTGTGACAGGCACCTCACTGCTCATCGGCTCGGTAGTGGTCACCCTCGCCGTGATCGTCTCCCCCGTGATGACCGGGTTGACGCAGGAATCCGCCACGAACCTCTCGAAGATGACGGACAACCAGTTCGGGCCGCTGAGCGGGGCCGACAAGGACTTCGTCATCAAGGTGCGGCTGGCGGGGCTCTGGGAGTACCCGGCCGGGAAGATCGGAATCCAGAAGGGGACGACGGAGCAGATCAGGACCGCAGGTAAGCACCTGCTCGACGGCCATCAGCTACTGGACGCCATCGACCGGGACATCGCTCCCAAGCTCGGTATCACCCTGCCCAACAAACCCACCCCGCAGCAGCAGGGGTTCGTGGACACGATGAACGCCAAGACGGGCAAGGACTTCGACACGTACTGGTCGAACATTCTGCGCGTCACCCACGGTCAGATCTTCAGCTCCATCGCCAAGATCCGGCAGACCACCAAGAACTCGCTGGTGCGCAGGCTCGCGGCCCAGGCCAACAACACGGTGCTCGACCACATCACCCAGATGGAGAAGACGGGGATGGTCAACTTCGACGACGCCGTCTCGCAGATCACCACCACCCCGACCCAGGGCCCGGAGTTCACCACGCCGCCCAAGCCCGCCCCGGGCGAGCCCACGTTCATCGTCGGCACGTCCAAGCCCACGCCCCCGCCCAACTCCGTCAGCACGGCGGACAACGGGGGCGAGCAGAGCCTCGACCCGAACGTGGTGAACGGTGCCGGGCTGGGAGCGGGAGCGGCGAGCGGGGCCGGTGGTATCACCACTCCGCCCGCCGTGTCCTCCGCGCCGCCGGCCGTTCCGTAATCCGGCTCCGGCCGGTCAGGGCCGCCGGTCAGGCGCGCCGACGCGGACGCCGGTCGCGGACACCGGTCAGGGACGCGGCCCGACCACCGTCGCATCCCCGTCGACGATGGTGATGGCCATGGCCGGACAGGAGTCCGCCACGTCCAGCACCCGCTCCTCCTCCGGCACCTCCTCGCTCAGCGGACGCGCCCGCTCGTCGTCAAGGACGAACAGATCGGGCGCGATCCCGGCGCACATGCCGGACGCCATGCACCGGCCACCGTCGATCTCGGCCTTCCAGGTCATGTGGCTCACCACCCCACCGGCATGACACGCGGCCCCCGAACCAGCATCTGGTCCTTCCACACCACGTCCCCGGCCAGGCGCAGGTTCGGGAAGCGGCCGACGAGGGCGCCGAGGGCCTCCTGCAGCTCCAGGCGGGCCAGTGGCGCGCCCAGGCAGTGGTGCACCCCGTGGCCGAAACCCAGGTGCTGGGTGGCGGGGCGGGCGACGTTCAGCCTGCCCGGTTCGTCGAAGCGCAGCGCGTCGCGATTGGCCGAGCCGACGGCCACCAGGACGGGTTCCCCGGCCCGCACCAGGGTGCCGCCCACCTCGATGTCCTCGGTGGCGTAGCGGGCCTGGGAGGCGCCCATGCCGAGCGGGACGAACCGCATCAGCTCCTCGACGGCGCCCTTGATGAGGTCGGGGTCCTCGCGCAGCCGCCGCAGCTCACCGGGGTGGTCGAGCAGCGCCATCACGAAGTTGGGGATCTGGGTGGCCGTGGTCTCGTGTCCGGCGACCAGAATGCCGACGCACAGGTCGACGAGTTCCAGCTCGGAGAGCCGGTCGCCCTGGTCCCGCGCCTCGATCAGCGAGGTCATGATGTCGTCGCGCGGCGCTTCCCGGTGTTCTCGCACCAACTGGCGCATGTACGCGCGCAGTTCCTCGCGGTTGCGCTCCCATTCCTCCGCCGTCAGGGAGCTGGTGGACAGCGCGGCGTCGCTCCACACCCGGAACTTCGGCCGGTCCTCCTCCGGCACCCCCAGCAGCCGGCAGATGACGGCCACCGGGATGGGCAGGGCGTAGCGGTCCACGAGGTCGGCGGGTGGCCCAGCGGCCTCCAGCTCGTCCAGTAACTGGTGCGTCAACTCCCGTACGTACGGCCGGAGTTTTTCCACCTGGTGGACGGTGAACGCCTTGGCCACCAGGGTGCGCAGCCGGGTGTGGTCGGGCGGGTCCATGCTCAGGATGCCGCCGTCCATGCGTCCCTCGCCCTGTCGTGGCACGTCCCGGTTCAGGGCCTCCGCGCGGCTGAACCGCCGGTCGCCGAGGACCAGCCGGGCGTCGGCGTACCGCGTGACCAGCCAGGCGGGTTCGCCGAAGGGCAGGCGCACCTGGATCAGTCCGGGGCGCTCGCGCGCTTCTTCGTAGGCCTCGGACAGCTCCAGACCCTCGTGGTGGTTGAAGGGATAGGCGACGGGTGTCGTCTCCGCTGTGGTCAACGTGACCTCCCTGACGTAAGCACGTGCTTACAAAGCTAGGCCGGTCCCCTTGATACGGTCAACGGCGCCTATTGGCCGCCATTCTGACTGCTCAGCAGGTGGGTTTGCGGCGGGGAGCGGTGGGGCGGACAGCCGACGACAGGAGTGGATGATGGGTGGAACCACACCGGAAGCACCTCGGCGGGACGCGCAGGGCACACGCCGGATACTGCTGGAGGCGGCGTCGGCGCTGTTCGCCGAGCGGGGGTACGAACGGGCCACCGTACGCGACATCGCGGAGCGCGCCGGGGTGAACCAGGCGCTGCTGTTCCGCTACTTCGGTTCGAAGAAGGCCCTGTTCGGGGAGGTGGTGGCGCACGATGGCCAGGAACAGCTGCACACCACCCCGCCGGGAGAGCTGTTCGAGACCGCGCTGCGCGGGATGCTCGGGCACGGTGACCGGGCCCGGGAGGACCGGGCGCTGGCCACCTTGCTGCGTTCCGTCGGCAGCGGCGACGAGATCGGCACCGCGGCGCGCGAGATAGGGGACGACTACGCCCGGGTGCTGGCTTCCCTGAGCGGCGCCGAGGACCGCGGGCTGCGCGCGGATCTGGCGCTTTCCTGGCTGCTGGGCATCGGTCTGATGCGGGTGGTGGTGGGCAAGGAATCGCTCGCCGAGGCCGATCCGGACGAGGTGTGCGCGCTCGTCACCGGCGCGCTCGCCACCTTGCTGGAGGATCTGCCGGTCACATGCTTTGGCGATCCGCACACCACACACGCCGCCGACTTGGCACGGTAGGACCATGACGAGCAATGATCCGGACACCCCGGAGACGAACGACCGGCCGCGCCGGGTACCCGCGGCCCAGGCCATGCGTGGCGCGGCCCAGCAGCTCGGCGAGTTGCTGGGCACCGCGCCGGAGTCCGTCTCCGCGCTGCAGCCGACGGAGGACGGATGGCTGGCCGATGTGGAAGTGGTGGAGCTGGAGCGGGTGCCGGACACCATGACCATCATGGCCTCTTACCGGGTGACCCTCGATATCCAGGGCATGCTCCTGGGCTATGAACGGCTGCGCCGTTACGCACGCGGACAGCTCGACCGCGGCCGCTAGCCCCCGGCCCTTCCTTGTCCTGATCCCTTCCCCTCGCGCCCCGCGCCGCCGGGTCCCGGTGGCGCGGGGCGCTCGTCGTCGTCCGTCGGGTCGCCGTACGTCGCGTCGGTGTACGTCACACATGTCTCACCCGCATCAAGAGTGAACACAGGTGTCGTCCCGCCCGTACAAACCGACGGGCAGACCGAGCGAGCGAGAGGACGACCACACGTGACCGTCATGACGCAGACCGGCGGACCACCAGCCACACCTTCGACCGGTTCAGGGACCGGAAGCCTCTTCGACATTCTCGAACTCATTCTGGACCGCGGCCTCGTCATCGATGTCTTCATCCGGGTCTCCCTCGTGGGCATCGAGATCCTGAAGATCGACATTCGGATCGTGATCGCCAGCGTGGACACGTATCTGCGGTTCGCCGAGGCGTGCAACCGCCTCGACCTGGAATCCGGCCGCAAGGCCCCGGACAAGCTCAGCGACATCGTCGGCACCATCGTCGAGGGCGGCGCCCGGGGCAAGACCGAGGGCGCGCTGAGCGGCGCCCTCGATGCCATCGGCAATGTGTTCGGCGGCGACGACGACAAGGACAAGTGACCGTGCATCTCTATCTCTACGCGATCACCCGCTCCGACCATCCGCTGCGGCTGGAGGAGCTGCGCGCGGTGGGCGGCGTGTCCGGCGAGCCGCGCGCGGTGACCAGTGGTCCGCTGGCGGGCGTGGTGAGCCCGGCGCCGGAGACGCTGCGCCCCAAGCGCCGCGACCTCGCCGCCCATCAGGCGGTCCAGGAGCGGCTGATGGCGGACGGGGCGGTGCTGCCGATGCGGTTCGGGCTGCTCGCCCCCGACGAGACCGCGGTCAGGTCGGCGCTGGACGCCAAGCGCACCGAGTACGTCCGCGGCCTCGACGAGCTGGACGCCACCGCGGAGTTCAACCTGAAGGCCGCGTGCTCCCAGGACGACCTGCTGCGGGAGGTGCTGACCGAGTCCGACGACGCGCGGCGGCTGAACGAGCGCACCCGCGACGGCCGGGGCTCGTACGAGGACCGGGTGGCCCTCGGGGAACTGGTCGCCCGGCAGCTGGGGGTACGGCAGCAAAGACTGGCCGAGCAGGTCGTCGGCCGGCTGGCGGGGATGGCCCGCGGCAAGGTGGTGTCGTCCCCCGCCGGGGACGACTTCCTCAACGTCTCGTTCCTGGTGGAGCGGGGCCGCGCCGAGGAGTTCTCCCTGGCCGCGCGGCAGGTGGCGCAGGGCTACGGGGACGGCTACGACTTCCGGCTGCGCGGCCCGCTGCCCCCGTACAGCTTCGTGGCCTGAGGGGCGGGGGCGCCGTGGGACTGCTGACCGGGCTGCTCACCTTTCCGCTCGCGCCGGTGCGCGCGACCGCCTGGGTCGCCGGGCAGGTGCTGGAGGCCGCCGAGCGCGAGTACTACGACCCGGCGCCGGTCCGGCGCGCCCTCGCCGAACTGGAACAGGAGCTGCTGGCCGGGCGGATCGACGAGGACGCGTACGACCGCCGCGAGAACGAGTTGCTGGACCGGCTGGAAGAGCTGGAACGGCGCGATACGCAGAGACGAGCCCCGTGACGATGACAGAACCGGTTGCGGGCAGGCTGGGCCCGCCGCGCCTGCCCGCCTCGCATGACCAGCAGGGCGCCCCGTCCCTCGCCGACATCCTGGAACGGGTGCTGGACAAGGGCGTGGTGATCGCGGGCGACATCCGGATCAACCTGCTCGACATCGAACTGCTCACCATCAAACTCCGGCTGCTCGTCGCCTCCGTCGACAAGGCGAAGGAGATGGGCATCGACTGGTGGGAGCACGATCCGTCGCTGTCCTCGCGCGCCCGCCCCCGGGGCGTGGACGACCAGGGCGCGGAACGGTCCCTCAGCGAGGAGAACGCACGGCTGCGCGCCGAGATCGCGGCGCTGCGGGCACAACCCCATGACCTGAGTGACAGGAGTGACAGGAGCGTGAACGGGTGACCGACATCGCACAGCACATGGTGTACGCCTACGCGGTGCTGCGCCCCACCCCCGAGGCCGCGCGGGCGGTCGCGGCGCTGCGCGGGGTGGCCGACGAGCAGGTGGGGCTCGTGGAGACCGGGGACCTGGCCGCGGCCGTCGGCCCGGTTCCGGCCGAGGAGTTCGAGGAGGGGGCGCTCACGGCGCGCCTGGAGGAGCTGCCCCGGCTCGAATCCCTGGCCCGGGGGCACCACGGGGTGGTGGCGGCGCTGACCCCGCTGGGCGCCGTACTGCCGCTGCGGCTGGCCACCGTGTACCGGGACGAGGACCGGGTGCGGCAGACGCTCCAGGAGCGCCGGGACGAGTTCCTGCCGCTGCTGGAGCGGCTCACCGGGCGCGTCGAATGGGGCGTCAAGGTCTACACGACCGTGAGGGAGGAGACGGCGGGCGCGCCGGAGGGCGGTGCGGAGAGCGACACGGAGGACGCCGGGCTCAGCCCGGGCCGGGCCTATCTCGCCGCCCGTCGCAGACGGCGGCGCGGCGCCGAGGACGCCTGGCAGGCCGCGGTGCGGACGGCTTCGCGCATCGCCGACGAGGCCGGGGAGATCGCCGTGGAGCGGGTCGCCCACCGGTCACAGCGCGGCGAGCTGGCCGGGGCGGGCGGCGGGGAGACCGGGAACGACGGGGAGTACGGGGAGAACATCGCCAACGACGCGTATCTGGTGCCCGTCGACCGCGCCGAGGACTTCCGGGCCCGCGTCCTGGCCGCCGCCGAGGGCCGGCCGGGGGTGCGGGTCGAGGTGACCGGCCCGTGGGCGCCGTACTCCTTCGCCCTCCCGCCCGCGCCGGCCGCCGCCCAGCGGGAGACCGCGTGAGCACCGCGCTGGACGAGGAGGACGCCCGGGCGCTCGCGGGCCGCGAGGTCGCCCTGATCGACATCCTCGACCGGCTGCTCCAGGGCGGGGTCGTGCTGGCCGGGGACCTCGTGCTGTCCATCGCGGACGTGGATCTCGTACGGATCGACCTGCGCGCGGTCATCGCCCCCGTCGACGCCGCGCATCCGGCTCCGCCGCTGCCCTGACCGGAAAGGTTTCCCCCGCCGTATGCCGGCCATTCCCGACCGCTCCGCCCCCGACCGCCCCGCCGGGCGTCTGCGCACCGATCCGGACTCGGTCGAACGCGATCTGGCCAAGCTCGTGCTGACCGTGGTCGAGCTGCTGCGTCAGCTGATGGAGCGTCAGGCGCTGCACCGGGTCGACAAGGGTGACCTGACGGAGGAGCAGGAGGAACGGATCGGGATGACGCTGATGATCCTCCAGCGACGCATGGAGGAGATGTGCGACCGGCACGGCCTGCGCATGGCGGACCTCAACCTCGACCTCGGCCCGCTGGGCACTCTGCTGTCCCCGGCGGACGAGGCTCGCCGGTAGCCGTTGAGGGCGTATTCTACGCCCCTGACCAGCGCACATGACCCAGACCCCACAAAGGTCCGCTTTTCAACCTCTTGGTAACGTGATTTTTAGCGGTGTCACCCACCGCGAAGCACAACCAGTGAGGAAGCAGTACCCATGAAGAGCGATCTCACCGAAGCGGAGGCATCCGAACCTGCCTCTTCCACAGGCGCGGCCACCCGGTGGAACCCCACCGGCCAGACCTGGGAAACCACCTCGCGGGGACGTGCCATCCTCAGCGACCCCCGGCTCAACCGGGGCACCGCGTTCACCGGGTCCGAGCGCGACGCCCTCGGACTCACCGGCCTGATCCCGGCCCAGGTCATGACCCTGGAGCAGCAGGCCACCCGCGCCTACGCGCAGTACCGGGCCAAGGCCACCGACCTGGACAAGAACGTGTATCTGCGGTCCCTCCAGGACCGCAACGAGGTGCTGTTCTACCACCTGCTCGGCGAGCATCTCAGCGAGATGCTGCCGATCGTGTACACCCCCACCGTCGGCACCGCGATCCAGCGCTACAGCCATGAGTACCGCCGCTCCCGCGGCGTCTACCTCTCGGTGGACGCCCCGCAGGACATCGAACGCTCGCTGCGCGCCAGCGGCCTCGGGCCCGAGGACGTGGACCTGCTCGTCGCCACCGACGGCGAGGCCATCCTCGGCATCGGCGACTGGGGCGTGGGCGGCATGGACATCTGCATCGGCAAGCTCGCCGTGTACACCGCCGCCGCCGGCATCGACCCCGCCCGCGCGCTCCCGGTCGTACTCGACGCGGGCACCAACCGCGAAGAACTCCTGGACGACCCGCTGTACCTGGGCAACCGTCATCCACGGGTGGACCGGGAGAAGTACGACGCGTTCATCGCCGAGTACATCGCCGCCGTCGGCCGCGTCTTCCCCGACGCGCTGCTGCACTGGGAGGACTTCGGGTCCGGCAACGCCCGGCGCATCATCGACGCCTACGGCGACAAGGCGCTCACCTTCAACGACGACATCCAGGGCACCGGCGCAGTCAACCTGGCCGCCGTGCTGTCCGGCGCCCGGGTGACCGGTGCGCCGCTGCGCGACCACCGCATCGTCATCTTCGGCGCGGGCTCGGCCGGTCTCGGCATCGCCGACCAGCTGCGCGACGCCCTGATCGCCGACGGGCTCGACCCGCAGGAGGCCTCCGCCCGCTTCTGGTGCGTCGACCGCTACGGCCTGATCACCGATGACGCCGAGGGCCTCGACCACCACCGGCAGCGGTACGCCCGGCGAGCGGCCGATGTCGCCGACTGGCAGCGGGACGAGCAGATCGGCGGCATCGCGCTCGCCGAGGTGGTCCGCCGCGCCCGGCCGACCATCCTCATCGGCACCTCGGGCCAGGGTGGCGCCTTCACCGAGGAGATCGTGCGGGAGATGGCCGCCCACACCGAGCGGCCCGTCATCCTCCCGATGTCCAACCCGACCCCGCTGGCCGAGGCCAAGCCCGAGGACCTGGTCCGGTGGACCGGCGGGCGGGCCCTGATCGCCACCGGGAGCCCCTTCCCACCGGTGGACCACGAGGGGGTCACCCACGTGATCGGGCAGGCCAACAACGCCCTGGTCTTCCCGGGTCTCGGCCTCGGCGCGATCGTGGCCCGCGCCACCCGGATCACCGACGGCATGCTGCTCGCCGCCGCCGAGCGGATCGCCGAGATGATCGACTCCGGCACCCCCGGCGCCCCGATCCTCCCGCTGGTCGACCAGCTGCGCGAGACCTCCGCCGCGGTCGCCGCGGCCGTCGCCCGCGCCGCCGCGCACGACGGGGTGGCCCGTACGCCCATCGCCGACGATGAGCTCGACCGCACGGTCCGCGAGACCATGTGGAGCCCGGTCTACCGCCCGATCCAGCCGGTCTGACGACCCGTACACACCGGCTGAATCAGGGAGCGAGACCATGACTTTTTCGCATATCTTCACCATCGTCGTGCCCGTGTTCCTCGTCATCGCCCTGGGCTACGGGGCCGGGCGGGGCACGTCGTTCGACGGCCGGCGCGCGGACGCGCTCCGCGTGCTCACGATGGAGTTCGCCCTCCCGGCGTCCCTCTTCCTGGGCATCGCGAACACCCCGCGCCACATCCTGCTCGGCCAGGGCCCCCTGGTGGGGATGCTCGCCCTCGGGCTGCTCGGCCTGTTCGGGCTGATCCTGCTGGGACTGAGCCTCATCGGCCGGCTGCCGCTGCGGCGGGCGTCGATCCTGGCGCTGGCCTCCGTCCAGCCGCAGTACGCCTTCATGGGCGTCACGATCCTGGGCAACCTGTTCGGCGAGGCCAAGGCCGCGATCCCGATCGCCATCGCGGGCATCCTCGTCAACGTCATCCTGGATCCCCTCGTGCTGATCCTGCTCAACCTCGGCCGCCCGCATGTCGCGGAAGCCACCGCGTCGGCGACCGCGCCCTCCCGCGTCCTGGTGACCGCGGGCGGCGGGCCGGCCGCGGCCGAGGAGGAGCGGGACGGCGGCGCCGGGGCAGCGACACCCGCGGCGGCGGGGCCCGTGCCGGCCTGGGTGAAGGTCCTGCGGCCGCTGCGCAAGCCGTTCGCCTGGGCCCCGCTGCTCGGACTGGTCGTCGCGCTGGTCGGGGTGCGCCCGCCCGAGATGGTCGAGAACTCGCTGTCGCTGGTGGGCCAGGCCGCCTCGGGTGTGGCGCTGCTCTCGGTGGGCGTCACCCTCGCCCGCGTCGGCGTTCCCCAGCTGAGCCCGGCGTCCATCGCCATCGCGCTGACCAGCGTGGTCGTGCTGCCGCTGAGCACCTACGGCATCGGCCGGCTGCTGACCGGCCACCAGGTCGCCGCGCAGACTGCCCTGATCCTGGCGTTCCCCGTCTCCCCGGTGCCGATGATGCTCGCGTCACAGCACGTCAAGGACGAGGAACACCGCATCGCCTCCTCCGTGATCATCAGCATCGTGCTGGCGTTCGTCTCGCTGCCGCTGATGATCAACCTCACCGGCTGACAGGGGTGGGGCGGGCCCCGGTCCCTGGCCCGTCGGTGCGCGCTCAGGCCGCGCACCGGCGGGCCATCCGTCTCAGAGGTGGCCGTGCTACAAAGAGGGGCACTTCGTCAGCACAGGGATGGCACCATTGAGCGCGATCAGTACCGGTCAGGCCGTGATCCTCGGCGTCGTCGAGGGGGTGACCGAGTTCCTGCCCGTCTCCTCCACCGGCCACCTCAAGATCACCGAGGGGCTGATGCACATCCCGGTGGACGACAAGGCCGTCGTCGCCTTCACCGCCGTCATCCAGGTCGGCGCCATCGCCGCGGTGCTGCTCTACTTCTTCAAGGACATCGTCCGCTTCGTGAGCGCCTGGGCCCGGGGCATCGCCAACCGGGAGCTGCGCGACCGGCACGACTACAAGTTCACCTGGTGGGTCATCTACGCCACCCTCCCCGTGGTGGCCGTCGGCCTCGCCGCCAAGCCGCTGATCGAGGGGCCGCTGGCGTCCCTGTGGGTGGTCGCCGGATCACTGATCGTGGGCAGCGGGCTGATGTGGGCGGCCGACCAGATGGGCCGCCACAAGCGCGGCGAGGACGACACCTCACTCAAGGACGCCATGCTGGTCGGCGGCTCGCAGATCCTCGCGCTGCTGTTCCCCGGCTTCTCCCGCTCCGGCGCGACCATGTCCACCGGGCTGATCCTGGACCTGGACCGGGTGGCCGCCACCCGGCTGTCGTTCTTCCTCGGCCTCCCCGCCCTCACCGGTGCGGGGCTGTACGAGCTGAAGGACGCGCTCGGCGGCGGGGTCGCCGCGACGCCGCTGGTGGTGGGCACGGTCGTGTCGTTCGTCGTGGCGTACGCCTCGATCGCCTGGCTGCTGAAGTTCGTCGCCAAGCACTCCTTCAACGCCTTCGTGATCTACCGCGTCGTCGTGGGCGTCCTGCTGTTCGGCCTGCTGGGGACGCACGTCCTCACGCCCTGATCCTGCGCTGCGATCTGGCCCGGCCGCTGTCCGGCTGGCCGCTGTCCGCGGTGTACTTCGCGTCGGCCCCGGCGCGGTATCTGCGGGAGGCCACCCGGGTGCTGGCCGGGATGCGGGAGGTGCGGTCGTGCTCGATCACGGCCGGCCCGCACAACGTGGTGATCGACGTCTGGCTGCGCGCGATGAGCGATGTGCACGGCTTCGAGGCGCATGTGGCGCGGCAGGTTCCCCATCTGGCCATCGACGACCGCTCGGTGGTGCTGCGCACGGTGAAGCACATGGGGCGGCTGCTGGACCGGGACGGGCGCTGTGTGGGCGTCGTCCCGCTGCGCCAAGTACAGGAAACGCGGCGCGTGGCGGACGACGAGGACTGAGCGTCGGGATTCGGTCAGCTCGGCGCGCGGGAAGCGTTCGGCGCCTATCCACCTGTCATATGCCTACGTAGGACAATCACATGATGCGTCTCCCCCGCGGTAACCCAGAAGAGCCTGTTCCCGCTACGCCCGGCCCGGCCCGGCGATGACCCGGCGGGGTCGCGCCCCGGGCGGTACGGCGGCCTCGTAGGCCCGGGGCCCCTCGCGTACGGACGGCCCCGGCGGGGCACGAACGGCCTGGTCCGGCCGGTGCGCCGGGCGGTGGCCGCCGCACCGGCCGCTCCCCCGCCGCGCCACCGCCGGGGCCCGGCGGGCCCGGGGCCGCCCACAAGGGCGGCGGAGCCTACTACACGGCGTACGCGGTGTCGGCCCATCGACAGATTTCACCCCCATCCGCTGAACCGTGCGTAACCTCTCCGTCACTGGCGAAGCCCGCGGGTGCGCCACGGGCAACGCAGAAGGGGAGACCGCATGCCCGGAATCGACGAATGCCTGCTCGACGCCATGACGGTGAACGGCGCGCGCGGCGCCGCCGTGATCGAGTGGACCAGCGGACTCGCGCTCGGCATGGTCGGCGAGACACGCGACGGCGACCCCGAGGCCACCGCGGCGGAGACGGCCGAATTGGCCCGCATGGCCGCCGAACAGTCCGCGTTCGCCGCCCTCGGACCGCGCGGCGAGGGCGACGGAGCCGGTGAGGGCGGGGAGTACGACGGCGGGGCGCCCGGGGAGGCGCCCGTGGAGGACCTGATCGTCACCACCCGCACCTGCTACCACCTGCTGCGCTTCGTCGACACCGCCTTCGACAGCGGTGTCTTCTTCTACCTGTGGCTCGACCGGCGCGAGGGGAACCTGGCGCTCGCCCGGCTGCGGCTGCGCGATCTGGCACAGCGGCTGGCGCTCTGATGAGACCCGGCCCCGCACCCCGTCTCGCCGAGCTGGCCGCCGAGCGGGCCAGCGGCGCCCTGCTGTGCGACGCGGGCACCGTCTATCTGGCGGACGGAGAGGTCGTGCACGCGGAGAGCCCGCTGGCCCCGGGCCTGGAGGTGCTGCTCATCACCGGCGGGCGGCTGACCGCCGACAGCTGGCGGGAGGCGGCCGGCCACCCGGCCGCCGCCGGGCGGGTCGGACGGTTCCTCGTGGACAGCGGGCGGCTGACCGGCGCGGAGCTGGAGATCTGCCATCTGGGCGCGCTGTTCGACGCGGCCTGGTTCGCGCTCGGACCGGGCAGCGGACCGCGCGGCTTCCAGCGGGGCGCGACGCACTGGCTCGGCCCGGTGCGCCCGGTGGACGCGGTCGCCGTCGAGCGGGAGATCCGGCGGCGCGGCGAACTGCTCGACAGCCTGTGGCCGTATCCGCGGGTGGACACCGAGCCGGTGGTGCTGCGCCGCTCGGACGGTCACCTCCCGCCGGTCACCCGCCGCCGGCGCGCGGTGCTGGCACTCGTCGACGGGGTCCGCACCCCCGTCGAGATCGCCCGGGCGCTGGGCCGGCCCGCCTTCCACACGCTGCTCGACGTACGGCGGCTGGCGGCCGCCGGATACGTCGAGACGCCCCGAGCACCCCGCACCCCCATGCCGCGGACCCCGGAACCCGGTCCGGCCGCGGTCGACTTCGCCGAACCCGACGCCCCCCTGCTGCGTCGGCTCCGTGACGCCCTGGAGGCACACCTGTGATTCCCCCGACCGCCCCCGCCGCCGCATGCCTCCCGTCGTGAGACGCGCCCTGCGGCAGCGCCCGGACCCGCGGCAGCGCACCGATCCGCGCCGGCGCGCCGACCCGCGACAGCGTGCGGAGAGGAGAGAGCTGTTGGCCGTCGAACCCGAAGTCCTTGACGAGCTGCGCCGATTGCGGGCCCGCGTCATCCATGTGACCGGCGCCCTGGTCGCCACCAGCGACGGTCTGGTGCTGGCCCACGACACGGCCGCCATCGAGCCCGAGGGCGTCGCCGCGCTGACCGCCGCGGCCCTCGGGGTGACGCAGTCGCTGGCCGACGCCACCGGCCGGGGCGCCTTCCGTGAACTGCTGGTCCGCGGTGAGGAGGGCTATGTCGCCACGTACGCCGCGGGACCGGCGGCCGTCCTGACCGTGCTGGCGGACGGGCGCGCCAATGTGGGCCGTCTCCATATGGAGGCCCGCCGGTGCGGTGCCCGCGTCGCCGAGCTGGTGGGCGACGCGCTCGGCAAGGCCGAGCAGAGCCGGCCTTCCCTGTAAACACCACTCGAAGAACCATCCATGGAAAGGAACTGCCAGATCATGGCGAACACCCAGACCGCCCTCAAAGAGGCGATGACGTCCATCGAGGGCACCCTCGGCGTCGCGCTGGTCGACTACTCCAGCGGCATGGCCCTGGGCACCCTGGGCGGGGGCAAGGAACTCGACCTGACGGTGGCGGCCGCGGGCAACACCGACGTGGTCCGCGCCAAGGTGCGCACCATGGAACAGCTCGGCCTCAAGGACTCCATAGAGGACATCCTGATCACCCTCGGCACCCAATACCACCTCATCCGGCTGCTGAAGGGCCGGAACAGCCAGGGGCTCTTCCTCTACCTGGCGCTGGACAAGAACCGGGCCAACCTGGCGATGGCCCGTCACCAGTTGCGCAGGATCGAGACCGACCTGGAGGTCTGACCCCCGCACCGGACGCGGGGCGACAGATGAGGAGCCGGCACCCCCTGTCGCCCCGCTCGACGGCTGTCCGCCCGCCCGCCGGGAGCGCCACTGTCACCTGACACCGCCGGTGCTCAGCGGCCCTCCTGGCGCGCCTTGCGGCGGGCCTCCTCCTCGCTGAACAGCTCGGCCAGCTTCCGGGTGTGCGCGTCGAGTTCGATGTCGTCGTCCTCGGCGCCCTCGTCGTCCGGGTCGTCGTCGGTGAGCAGACCCTGTTCGCGGAGCTGCTGGTCGTGGAGCTTGATCGGCGGCTGCGGATCCCAGTCGGAGGGCCGGGGGCCCTCCGGGCCGTCCGGTCCGATCCGCACCAGGCGCTCGACGCGCACGATCCTGAACAGCCGCCCGAGCACCCGCAGTTCATCGCCCCGGTCGGCGTCCAGCCGGTCCGCCGCGGCCGTGTAGGGTGCGCGCTCGGCGGGTTCGAGGCCGAGCTTCCACGGGATGAGGACACGCATCTCCAGCGCCAGGGTGTCCCGTGCGCCCTGGGGCGTGGTGGACGTCCCCGTACAGTCGGACCGCCACTCCCCGGCCGCCTTCTCGACCGTCATGAACGTCGGCGGCAGCAGCACGCCTCCCGGGTGGGTGTCCGCCGCCCGCAGGCAGTCCTCGCGCACCTCCCGCGGGACGCTGCCCCGCTTGGGCAGCATCGACAGCAGTTCGAGCTTCAGGAGGCCGTCGGACACACCGGTGGCGGTCACCGGGTCGATCACGAACCCCGAGGTGGGGTCGGGGGCCTTGTGGGCCTCCCCCGGCGGCGCCGGGTCCAGGTCGGTGATCCGCGGTGGTTCGGGCCCCTGCGGGCCGGAGCGGAGGAAGCGCTCGGCCCGGACCACCCGGAACCGGCTGCCCAGGACCGTCATCTCGTCGATCACCTCCCAGTCCATCCGCTCCGCGGCCGCCAGGCACTCCTCGCGGGCCGCCCGGTCACCGGCGGCCTCCGCCTCCTGCGCCATCTTGCGGAACTGACAGCCCATGCCCTCCCGGGCGTCCTGCGGCGCCAGCCCCGAGAAGGGCGACACCAGCTCCCAGCCGCCCTGTTCACGCTCCCGCACCACCCCGAACACCGGGCCGCCGGCCGAAAGAATCTCCGGATACACCTCCCGCGACCGCCATGCCTCCACATCCGCCACCGCCGCCACCGGCGCCTCCGGCGCGGCCACCCGGACCGTCCGATAGGCGGGGACGTTCTCGCCCTCTTCCGTCATGGGGCCAGCATGAGCACATACAAGCCGCTAGCGCGACAGAACGGCTGAAAGTCCATCCGACCGTGGGACGAGCCCTTGCGACACCTCTCAACAACAAGGTGGCGCGCGCTTATTGACCCGCCCTCCGGCGCCAACTTAGCCTCCATCTCCATACGTAGACCGAGTACACATACGTGGAGCGGGGTCGCATGCCACTTGTCATCGTCGGGATCAGCGTCCTGAGCCTGCTGTTCCTCATGACAAAGCTGAAGCTCAACGGCTTTATCGCGCTGCTCCTGGTGGCGGTCGGCGTCGCGCTGGCGCAGGGGGTGTCGCTGGAGAAGATCCCGGATGTCCTCGCGGGCGGCATCGGCGACCAGATCGGCGACACGATGATCGTTATCGGGCTGGGCGCCATGGTCGGCCGGGTCATGGGCGACTGCGGCGCCGCACAGCGGATCGCGGGCAAGCTGGTCGACACCTTCGGGCTGCGCTGGGTGCAGGTGGCCATGGTGGTGACCGCGATGCTGATCGGCGTGACGATGTTCTACGAGGTGGCCTTCGTCATCATCGTGCCCATCGCGTTCACCATCGTCCGCGTCACCCGGGCGAACCTGCTGTGGGTCGGGCTGCCGATGTCCATCGCCCTGTCGACCATGCACAGCTTCCTGCCGCCGCACCCGGGCCCCACCGCGGTGGCCGCGACGTTCGACGCGTCGGTCGGACTCACCCTGTTCTACGGCCTGTTCTTCGCCGTACCGTTCGGCGCGCTGATCGCCCTGGTGTGGCCGCGGCTTCCGTTCGTCCGGCGGATGAACCCCGAGATCCCCCAGGGCCTGGTCACCGAGCGCACCTTCAGCGACGAGGAGATGCCCGGCATGGGCTGGTCGCTGTCGGTGGCGCTCTTCCCGGTGGTCCTGATCGCCGGGGCGGCGGTGTACGACATGGCCGTACCCGACTCCGACCCGGCCCTGCCGCTGGTCACCTTCATCGGCTCGGCGCCGATCGCCCTGCTGCTCACCCTGCTGCTGGCGCTGTGGGCGTTCGGCCCGCGCGTCGGACGGGGGCTGGCGGAGGTCAGCAAGTCGTGCAACTCGGCGGCCCAGGCGATGGCGATGATCCTGCTGGTGATCGGGGCGGGCGGCGCCTTCAAGGGCGTCCTGGTGGAGGGCGGGATATCCGACTACATCAAGGACCTCACGGACGGCTGGCCGGTGTCCCCGATCTTCCTGGCGTGGCTCGTCGCGGTCATCCTCCGGATCGCCCTCGGCTCGGCCACGGTCGCCGTCGTCACGGCCGCCGGGGTGGTGCAGCCGATGCTCGACGGCAGCGGGGTCCACCCCGAACTCATGGTGCTCGCGGTGTCCTGCGGGTCCATCGCCTTCTCCCATGTGAACGACCCGGGCTTCTGGATGTTCAAGGAGTACTTCAACCTCTCCGTCATCGATGCCATCAAGGCGCGCACCACGTACACCACGGCGCTCGCGGTGCTCGGCCTCGGCGGTGTCCTGGCGGTCGAGGCGGGCCTGGACGCGCTCGGCCTATGACGCCCTCGGGCCACGGCGAGTAGTACCGCTTTATACCGATTACGCTCGAATAGGAAAGGCTGGTGGAAGGAGCGCATCCGTGTCCGTCACCTCATCGGGACCGTCCCCGGTCTCCCTGCCCAGACATCGCGACTGCCCGTTCGACCCGCCCGGTGCGTACGGGGCGCTCCGCGAGCGGCGGAAGGCCGCACGGCTGGCCTTTCCGGACGGAAAGGCGGGCTGGCTGCTCACCGGCTACGAGGACGTGCGCGAGCTGCTGGCGGACGACCGGTTCAGCTCGGACCGCATCCGGGCCTCGTCGCCGGTCCGGGCGTTTCCGGTCCGGGAGGACGATCCGCGCCGGCTGGGCTCGTTCATCGGCATGGACCCGCCCGAGCACACCCGCTACCGGCGGCTGCTCTCCCGGTGGTTCACGGTGCGGCGGATGCGGGAGCTGCTGCCGCGCATCGAGGGGATCGTCACGGACCACCTGGACGCGATGGAGCGGACCGGCCCGCCCGCCGATCTGGTGCGGGCGTTCGCCCAGCCCATCCCGTCCCTGGTGATCTGCGAGCTGCTGGGGGTGCCGTACGCCGACCGGACCGCCTTCCAGGCGTGGTCGGCGACTCTGTTCCGGATCGACGAGGACGAGGAGAAGATCTTCGCCGCCCGGGACGCGGTGTGGGACTACATGCGGGATCTGGTGGCGGCCAAGCGGCGGCGGCCGGACGGGGCGCTGCTGTCCCGGCTGGTCCACGACGCGGACCCGGCGGCGGCGTTCTCCGACGCGGAGCTGACCGGGGTGGGCCTGCTGCTGCTCATCGCCGGGCATGAGACGACGGCGAACATGCTGGCCCTGGGCACCTTCGCCCTGCTGTGCCACCCCGAGCAGGCGCGGTTGGTGCGCGAGCGGCCCGAGCTGACCGATGACGCGGTCGAGGAGCTGCTGCGTTATCTGACCATCGTCCAGTTCGGCACGGTCCGGGTCGCCCGGGAGGACGTGGAGATCGCCGGGGCGCGGGTGCGGGCCGGGGAGACCGTGGTCGCCTCGATCGCCGCCGCCAACCGGGACCCGGCCCGGTTCCCGGCCCCCGACGACCTGGACATCACCCGCGACGCCACCGAGCACATCGCCTTCGGCCACGGCGTCCACCAGTGCCTGGGCCAGCACCTGGCCCGGATGGAGATGCGGACCGGCTACCCGGCGCTGCTGCGGCGGTTCCCCACCCTGCGGCTGGCGGTGCCGGTCGAGGAGGTGCCGCTGCGGGACGACATGCTCGTCTACGGAGTCCACCGGCTCCCCGTCACCTGGGAAGGGCGAGCGTGATGCGCGTCGAGGTGGACCGCGCCCGGTGCCGGGGCGCCGGGCGGTGCGCCCTGCACGCACCGGAGCTGTTCGACCAGTCCGAGGACGACGGCATGGTCGTCGTCCTGGACGACCGTCCCGGGCCCGCGCTGCGCGGGAAGGCCCGGCTGGCCGCGCGGCTCTGCCCGAACAGCGTCATCCGCGTCGTGGGCGACGAGCCGGAGGAGGGCTAGCGCACCGTGCGCTCCAAGGAGCCCAGGAGCGTGATGACGCAGTCCGGGAACACGCTGCCGGGCGTGCCCGCTCCCCCGACCTGGCTGCGCTGGCTGCCGATCCTGTATGTGGCGGCGATCCTGGCGATCGAGCCGGTGACCCCCGTCCAGTGGCCGGTGAGCTTCCTGCTCATCGCCCTGCCGGTGGTGGCCGCGTTCACGCTCGGCCCGGTCGGGGTCGCCGGTGTCACGCTGTTCACCGTGGCCTTCGAGGGGGTGCTGGCCGGGACCCCGTGCTGCGCGGGCCGCAGCGTCGGCTATCTGTGGGACCGCCACTACGTCGCCTCGTACGTCTCCACCGCCCTGGTCGGCGCCCTCGGCACCGCGCTGGCCGCCCACCGCGAGCGCCAGGAGAAGCAGCTGGTGCAGGCGGCCTCGGTGACCGAGGCCCTGATGCGCACCCTGCTGCGGCCGCTGCCGCACGAGGTCGGCCATGTGCTGACGGCCGGGCTCTACCGCCCCGCCGAGGCCGGGACCATGATCGGCGGTGATCTCTTCGACATCCGCGCCACCCGGACCGGGGAGCGGGCCATCATCGGCGATGTCCGGGGCAAGGGGCTGCAGGCGGTCCGTACCGTCGCCGATGTGCTCGGCGGCTTCCGCCAGGCCGTCTACGAACCCGGGGATCTGCGGCAGGTCTGTGCCCGGCTGGAGAGCCGGATGGCGCGGGAGGCCGCGGAGATCCCGGACGACGAGCTGTTCGTCACCGCCGCGCTGATCGAGTACGACCCGCTCGCGCACCGGCTGACGGTGATCAACCACGGGCACATCGAGCCCATCCTGATCTCCCGGGGCGAGGTGATGACGCTGAACGGGCCGCCGTCCCTGCCGCTGGGGCTGGGCTCACTGGCGCACGAGAGCCCGGTGCCCGTGCACCACCGCTTCCTGCGCGGCGACGTGCTGCTGCTGTGCACCGACGGGCTGATCGAGGCCCGCGATGCGACGGGGGCCTTCTACCCCCTCCTGGACCGGCTGCGCGCCCGGTTCGCCGAGGCCCCGCCCCCGGAGCCCATCGACGTCGTCGAGTTCCTCAACACGGATCTGCCGGCCCACGCCCGGGCGCTCACCGACGACGTCGCCGTCCTCGCCATCTCCCCGCACGAGCGCCAGTGAACCGGGCCGCCGCCGCGCACCGGTCAGCCGACGGGCAGCTCCGCCCACCGGGTGACGGCTCCCCCGCGGCCCGGGTGGGTGCCGTGGCGGGCCGAGAGCGCGGTGACGATGCCGAGCCCGCGCCCGTGTTCATCGGGCTCGACCTCCTCCGACGAGCCGGGCCCGCTGGGCACCGGTCCGCCGTCGGTGACCGCGATGTGCAGGGTGCCGCACTCCTTGGCCTCGCTCCAGCGCAGCCGCAGAACGGCCGGGGGCAGGGCGTGCAGGACCGCGTTGGTGATCAGTTCCGAGACCACCAGCAGCGCGTCCTCCAGGGTGTCGGCGGCCAGCCCCCAGTCGGCCAGCAGCGCGTGCGCCCGCCGCCGCACGGTGGCGACGGCCTCCTGGAGATGCGGCACCGGAAAGTGATGATCGACGTATGCGCCACCGGTCCAGGGGATGGTCAGCTGATCCGTCATATCTCCTCCTTCCGGATGGTCCGCCGGTCCCGTTCCTCATGTCCTGGTACGGACGCTATGGGCGACGACCGGCGGGGTCAACGAATCCTGGTCGGCATTACCGAACGTTCCCGCCCGGGGGTGAACACATGCCCGAAGAGCTACGATCACGTCATGGCCGGCCCGGTGCAGTCCATCGAGCGGGCGGCGGCGATCCTGCGGCTGCTCGCCCAGGGCTCCGGTCGGCTCGGGCTGGGCGAGGTGGCCGCCTCGCTGGGCCTGGCGAAGGGCACCGCCCACGGCATTCTGCGCACCCTGCAGAGCGTCGACTTCGTCGAACAGGACAGGGCCACCGGAAAGTACCAGCTCGGCGCGGCGCTGCTGCACCTGGGGACCAGCTACCTCGACATCAACGAGCTGCGGTCCCGCTCCCTCAACTGGGCCGACGCCCTGGCCGCCCGCAGCGGGGAGGCGGTCCGTCTCGGGGTGCCGCTGGAGGGCAAGGTGCTCATCGTCCACCATGTCTTCCGGCCCGACGACACCTTCCAGACCCTGGACGTCGGCTCGCTGCTGCCGCTGCACGCCAGCGCCCTGGGCAAGGTCCTGCTGGCGTTCGGGGCGACGCCGGTGGAGCCGCTGCTGGAGGCGGAGCCGGAGAGCTACACGCGGCACACGCTGATCTCCCCGCAGGCGCTGAACCAGGCGCTGGGCGAGATCCGGGAGGCGGGATGGGCCGCCGCGGTCCAGGAAACCGTCATGGGTGAGGCGGACATCGCGGTACCGATACGCGGCCAGGGCGGCCTGGTCATCGGCGCCGTCGGCGTGTCCGGCACCGTGGAACGCGTCTGCGACAGCAAGGGCCGGCCCCAGCCGTCACTGGTCGGCCTGACCCGGGACGCCGCACGGGCCATCTCCCGTGACCTCGGCGCGGCCCGCTGGTGACCCCCATGTCCTGCTCGTATCCGCTCGAAGGCAGGCAAGGCCATGGTTGAACGCTATGTGATGTCCATCGACCAGGGCACCATGTCCACCCGGTGCATCCTCTTCGACCACCAGGGGCGGCTGGCGTCCGTCGCCCAGCGGGAACACCGGCAGCACTACGCCAGGCCCGGCTGGGTGGAGCACGACCCCGCCGAGATCTGGTCCAATCTGCGCCGGGTGGTGCCGCGGGCGCTGCGGGACGCGGGCGCCGGACCCGAACAGATCGCGGCGATCGGCATCGCCAATCAGCGCGAGACCACGGTGGTGTGGGACCGCCGTACGGGCCGTCCCGTGGGCAACGCGATCATCTGGCAGGACACCCGCACCGACGCGCTCGTGCAGGAGCTGCGGCGCGGCACCGGTGACGACTTCTTCCTCGACCGCTGCGGGCTCTCCCCCGCCACCTACTTCTCCGCGCCCCGCATCCGCTGGCTGTTCGACCACGTCGAGGGGTTGCGGGAGCGAGCGGAGCGCGGCGAGGTGCTGTTCGGCACGATGGAGAGCTGGCTGATCTGGAACCTCACCGGCGGTCCCTCCGGCGGTCTGCACATCACCGACGCCACCAACGCCAGCCGCACCATGCTGATGAACATCCGCACCCTCACCTGGGACGACGAGCTGCTGTCGTACTTCGGCGTGCCCCGCGCGATGCTGCCCGACATCCGCCCCTCGGCCGAGGGCTACGGGGTGGCGAAGGCGGTGCTGCCGGGTGTGCGGATCGGCGCCGCCCTCGGCGACCAGCAGGCGGCGCTGTTCGGGCAGACCTGCTTCGCGCCCGGCGAGGCCAAGTGCACGTACGGCACCGGCAGCTTCCTGCTGCTCAACACCGGCACCCGCCTGGTCCGCTCCCGGCACGGGCTGCTCACCACCGTGGGCTACAAGGTCGGCGACGAGCCGCCCGTCTACGCCCTGGAGGGGCCGATCGCGGTCACCGGGTCGCTGGTGCAGTGGTTCCGCGACCGGCTGGGTCTGATCCACAGCGCGCCGGAGATCGAGACCCTGGCCCGCAGCGTCGAGGACAACGGCGGCTGCTACATCGTGCCCGCCTTCTCCGGCCTGTTCGCCCCGCACTGGCGCAGCGACGCGCGCGGCGTCATCGTCGGGCTCACCTCGTACATCACCAAGGGCCATCTCGCCCGCGCGGTGCTGGAGGCCACCGGCTGGCAGACCCGCGAGGTCGTCGACGCCATGAACGCCGACTCGCCCGAGCCGCTGAAGGCGCTGAAGGTCGACGGCGGCATGACGGCGAACAACCTGCTGATGCAGTTCCTGGCCGATGTGCTCGACGTGCCGGTGGTGCGGCCGATGGTGTCGGAGACCGTGTCCCTGGGCGCCGCGTACGCCGCGGGGCTGGCCGTCGGCTACTGGCCGGACCTGGAGGGGCTGCGCCGCAACTGGCACCGGGCCGGGCAATGGCTGCCCACGATGGATCCGGGGCGGCGGCAGACCGAGTACGAGAACTGGCAGCGGGCCGTGCGGCTGTCGTTCGGCTGGCTGAGATAGACGGGGTCAGCATGGGTCTCAGGGGCGGCGCGCCCAGGCGGACACCATGGGAGCGGTGGCCAGGTCGAGGCGTCCGGTGGCGACGTGTTCCAGGTGCCGGTCGATCTCCTCGTCGGTGGCCAGGCCCGCGGCCACCAGCCGGTCGCGGATCTGCCGCACGGTGGCGGCCTCCAGGACCGTGCAGGCCGGTGAGGCGATGGGGAAGTACGCGTCGGCGCTCACCTCTTCGAGACCGGCCTCGCGCAGCAGCCGGGGCAGGGTGCGCCCGTACCCCAGATCCGCGCCGCGCGCCGCCATCAGCTCGCGGAAACCGGACCGCAGCCGGTTGGCGAGGCGCTGTTCGGGGCCGGACTCGTCCGGGCACAGCAGCGGCTGGAGCCCGGGGTCGGCGTCCTCCAGGAGCAGCCATCCGCCGGGCCGCAGCGCCTCGATCATCCGGCGCAGGGCCTCGGCCCGGTCGGGGACGTGCACCAGCACCAGACGGGCGTGCACCAGGTCGAAGGGTCCGGGCGGCGGCGGGTCGACGGCCACGTCATGGCGCAGCACCTCGATCACCCGGCCGGGACCGGTGTCCGTGGTGCGGGTCCAGGACACGTCGATGTCGGTGGCGATCACCTGCCCGGTGGGCCCGACCCGTTCCGCCAGACCCTCGGGGACGGAGGGCCCGCCGGCGCCGACCTCCCAGCAGCGCATGCCCGGGCCGATGCCGAGCCGGTCGATGTGGCGGAAGGTGCCCGGGTCGAACAGCTCGGCCAGGGCACCGAACCGGATGCCCGCCTCGGTCTGCCGGTTGTCCAGCAGATAGCCCCGGTCCTCGTCGGCCCTGCCGGCTCCGCCGTGCGCGCTGTCCATGCCGCCGATCATGGCAGACGCCGTTCACCGGGCGTACAGCACCCGGGTGGCCGTGGTGAAGCGGGCGGGGGTGTCCGGCAGCGGGGAGATGCCGATGCCGGGCGTGGTGGGCACCGGCAGGTGGCCGGCGACCAGGACGAACGGCTCGGTGATGTCCTCGGCGAATCACCGCTTCGAGGCCCACCGCCGGACCGGCCTCGTGCGCGCATCGGCCAGGATGCCGGGGCGGGATTGGAACGATCGGCCAAGCGACGTCCCGCTGCGGGCCGTGGCCGGATGTGGTCCACCCGGCCCGGGGTCGCTGAGTCCGGACACAGGATCACCGGCCGCGGCGAACGCGTACGGCGAGCCCCGCACCGCGGCCGGGAAACCGGCTTCCATCAGGCACATTGCGCGAAGGACGGCGGCGGGCCGGGGGCGGCGGGGCACCCGGCCGCGCGGCCACCGCCCGGGGCCGTGGACGCTCCGTAACGCCGGGGCTGCTGTTAACGCTGGGTAAACCGCCTGCTCGGCGTACCGCGCTGGCCGGGCGCCATGCGGCGCGGCCAATGGACGAGCTGTTCACCGCGTGGCTCCACACCCCCGGCTGCCGGAATTCCCCCTCGCCCGCTGAGGGTTCGGTGCGCGGCCGTATCCCTGCCGGACTCCGTACGTTTCAACTCACGGCTCCCGCAGGCCACTTCATTCCCCCCGGACGGCCTGATACTGATGTCAACGCCGGACCCCTGGAGGAGCCATGCCCGCACCTCTGTTCAGCCGTCGCCACGGGATGCGCGCCGCGGCCGCCGCGGCCCTCGCCCTACCGCTCGCCACCCAGCCCGAGGCCCGGGCCGACGCCCCCGGGGGCGGCCCGGCCTTCCCCGTGAGCGGCTCACAACTGCACACCATGACCTTCAACCTGCGCTACGCCGGCGACACCCCGCCCAACTCCTGGGCGCAGCGCCGCCCGGTCATGCGGGAGCTGCTGCGCCGTGCCGAACCCCATCTGCTGGGCACCCAGGAGGGGCTGTACGGGCAGCTGCGCGACATCGCCGCCGACCTCGGCCCGCGCTACGACTGGCTGGGGACGGGGCGGGCGGGTGGCAGCCGCGACGAGTTCATGGCCGTCTTCTACGACACCAGACGGCTGGAGCCGCTGGAGTACGACCACTTCTGGCTGTCCGACACCCCGTATGTGATCGGCTCCAACACCTGGGGCGGCGCCGTGGTGCGCATGGTCACCTGGGTGCGCTTCCACGACCGGTCCACCGACCGGCGGTTCTACGCCCTCAACACCCATCTGGACCACATCAGCCAGTACGCCCGGGAGCGCGCCGCCGGGCTGATCAACGCCCGGCTCGCCGGTCTTGACCCGGCCCTCCCCCGCATCGTCACCGGGGACTTCAACGTGGCCGCCCACGGCAACGCCGTCTACGACACCCTGCTGAAGGACGGCTCCCTGACCGACGCGTGGGACGCCGCCGACCGGCGCGGCAAGCTGTACGGGACCTTCCACGGCTACAAGCCGCTGGTCCCCGACGGCGACCGGATCGACTGGATCCTCACCTCACCGGGCGTACGGACGCGCTACGCCGCGATCGACACCTACGCCCGGGACGGCCAGTTCCCCAGCGACCACCTGCCGGTGCACGCCGTGCTGGAGCTGTGAGCCGGCACGCCCCCGCCGCTCACCGGGCGGCGGGGGCGTGCTGCCCGCGTCAGGCGTCCTCGCGGAGGAAGAGTTCCACGACCGGCACCGCGACATCGGGCCGGACCACCGGCAGCGACAGGGTCAGGGTCCCCGGGGGCTGGCCGCCGAGCGTGGTGTTCTGGGCCGTGGCCGACGGGTCGATCTCCTGGTAGTGGATCTCGGACGCGTCATGCAGGAACTGCGCGTACTCGACCTTGCCTCCCAGCCCCGCGAGGTGCACATGGGTGAAGGGCCAGGCGAAGAGGTGGAGGTAGAGGCGGTTGCCGCGGCGGGTGTAGCGGGTGTCGACGGGGGCCTCGTACCGGGCCGGGCCCGCGCCGCGGATCGAGCGCTCGTGGTGGGACATCCACTTCCCGATGCCCTCCAGCGTGGCCACGGCCGTCGGGTCCAGGTCACCGCGCCCGGTGGGCCCGACGTTCAGCAGCATGTTGCCGTTCTTCGAGACGCCGTCGATGAGCATCCGGACCAGGAGTTCGACGCTCTTGACGTTGAGGTTGTCGCGGTCGTAGCCCCAGCTGCCGTTGAGGGTCTGGCACGCCTCCCACACCACCGGCTCGCCGTCGACCTCCATGGCCTTGTCGGGCTGGTACTGCTCCGGTGTGACGAGGTCACCGGGGATTTCGAGCCGGTCGTTCACGATGATCCCGGGCTGGAGGCGGCGGGTGAGCGCCAGGAGTTCCTCCGAGCCCCACTCCTGGGCGCCCTTGGCGTTGAAGACCTCGCTGTGCCTGCCCCGCTTGTACGAGAAGTCGTAGAACAGGTAGTCGACGCGGCCGTAGTTCGTCAGCAGCTCCTCCACCTGGCCGTGCAGGTACGCGCGGTACTTGGCCATGTCGCGGCCCTCGTTGAGCCGCTCGATCTCCTCCGGCGGGTCGTCGCGGCGCGGGTGGAGGCCGTCGACGACGAAGTCGGGGTGGTGCCAGTCGATGAGCGAGTGGTAGAAGCCGACGCGCAGCCCCTCGGCGCGCACGGCCTCGACGAACTCGGCGACGAGGTCCTTGGCGATGGGGGTGTTCATCGAGGTGTAGTCGGTCAGCTTGGAGTCCCACAGGCAGAAGCCGTCGTGGTGCTTGGTGGTGAGCACCACGTACCTCATTCCGGCCTGCTTGGCGGCGCGGGCCCAGGCGCGGGGGTCGTACAGGTCCGGTTCGAAGTGGCGGAAGTACCGGTCGTAGTCCTCGTCCGTGATCCGTTCCCGGTTCTTCACCCACTCGTGGCGGGCCGGGAGGGCGTAGAGCCCCCAGTGGACGAACATGCCGAAGCGGTCCTCGGTGAACCAGGCGGGGATGGCCATTGATGCGGATTCCTTTCGGATGAGGCGTGAAGGTCAGCGGCCGCCGAGGCCGCTGGTGACAATGCCGCGGACGAGGTGCTTCTGGAGCAGGATGAGGATGATCACGGTGGGCAGCATCGAGATGACCGACGCCGCCATCACGAGGCCCCACTCGCTGCCCTGCTGGCCGAAGAACGCCTGCAGACCGAGCGGGATGGTGGCGTGCGCGTCGACGTCGTTGACGATGACCAGCGGCCACAGGAACGAGTTCCAGTAGCTGATGAAGGTGAAGACCGCGAGCACCGCGAGGGTGGGCCGGGCCAGCGGGACCATCACCTCGAAGAAGGTGCGGACGGTTCCCGCGCCGTCGACGCGGGCGGCGTCGTCGAGTTCCTGCGGCACGGTCAGGAAGAACTGGCGCAGGAGGAACGCGCCGAGGGCGGTGAACGCCCACGGGATGATGAGCGCCTGGAAGGTGTCCACCCAGCCCAGGTTCTGCATCATCACGTACATCGGGATGACGAGCACATCCTGCGGGATCATCAGCGTCGCCAGGAACAGCATGAACACCAGGTTCCTGCCGCGCCACCGCAGCCGCGAGAAGGCGTAGCCGCTGAAGGCGGCGACCGAGACGTTGATGGCCGTTCCGACGGCGGCGACGACGAAGCCGTTCAGGATGAAGCGGCCGAACGGCTGGTAGCTGAAGACGTCGGTGTAGTTCTGCCAGCGCAGTTCCGAGCCCCAGAGCGTGGGCGGGGTCGTGAACACGTCCGCGTCGGGCTTGAGGCTCGTCGTGACCATGTAGATCAGCGGCGCCAGGAAGATCAGCGCGATGAGGCACAGGATCGCGTAGCCGATGGCGTGCCGGACCCGCGGGACGAACCCCGCGGTCCGGGCGGGCCGTACGCGTCTGTCCGCGCTGTGGCGCCCCACATGACCTCCGATGACCCGTGCGGCCGGCCGGGCCATCCGCGTACCACTACTCATAGTGCACCCAACGCTTCTGGCCGAGGAATTGGACCGCCGTGATGCCGAGAATGATGACGAAAAGCACCCACGCGCCCGCCGAGGCGAGGCCGAGCTGCTGACTTTGGAAGCCGGTGTTGTAGATGTACTGGACGAGGGTTTCGGTGGCCGTTCCGGGACCTCCCTTGGTCAGCAGGAACGGCTGCACGAACACCTGGAACGACGTGATGAGCGTCATCATCGTGGCGAAGAAGATGGACGGTGATATCGCCGGGAATTTGACGAGCCAGAAGGTGCGCCACGCGTTCGCCCCGTCGAGCTGCGCCGCTTCGAGCTGATTCTCCGGCACCGCGTCGAGCGCCGAGGAGAAGATGAGCATGTTGTAGCCGAATCCGGCCCAGACGCTCATCGTGACGACCGCGATCATCGCCCACTGGTCGTCCGCGAGGAAATTGGGGGCGTTCACCCCGATCGTCGACTTGAGCGTCGCGTCGATGAATCCGTCGGGCTGGTACAGCATCCGCCAGACGACGGCGTTCGCCACGAGCGGGGTGATCGTCGGGATGAAGAACACCACCCGGAAGACATGGCGGTGCCGGATGCGCGGGGTCAGCCAGGCCGCGAGCCCGAGCGAGACCACGAGATTCAGCGGTACGTACAGCACGACGTACACCGCCGTGTTGCGCACCACGACCCAGAAGATCGGGTCCGAGAACAGTTTGCTGTAATTCGCGAATCCGCTCCATGAACGCTCGCCGATCATCGGCCAGTTCATGAAGCTCACGATGAGGGACGCGAGAATGGGGACCACCGTGAACAGCGCCAGACCCACCGAATGCGGGGTGGCGAACGCCGCTCCCCACCAGGACCGCCTGCCGATCTCCCGGCCCTTTCCCTCCCGTTCCCCGCCCGCCTCGGCCGGACCGCCCGCGCCTGCCACCGGTACCGTCGCGACTGCCGCCTCGGCCAGGGTGGACTTGTGCGCGACGGACCGCCGGGGCACCGATTTCCGCATTCCGTGACCTTTCTCGTCCCCGCCGCCGGCGGGCGCCCTCACCGGCGCCCGCCGCCGCGTCACTTGCCTCACTGTCCGAGCTGGCTCGCGATGGACTTCATCGTCTGCGCACCCGACTGCTGCCCGTTGACGGCCTGGATTCCGTACTGCGCGAACAACTGGCCGAGCTGATCGCCCTGCTTGGTGCTCGGCAGCGGGGTCGAGGCCTTCTGCGCCGTCTTCAGGACGCTTTCGACACCGTCGATGTGCGCGTTGTCGTACCAGGCCTGCTGCGCCGCGGTGCGCCCGGGGAACGCCCGGCCCTGTTCGGCCAGCGACTGGAGCACCTTCTGGCTCGTCATCGTCTTGACGGCCTTGAAGGCCTCGTCGGGGTACTTGCACTGCTTGGAGACGCCGAAGCCGGACCCGGCCGAGAACGTCGACGGCCCGCTGGAGGTGCCGACCGGTATGGTCGTCACGCCGATGGGGAACTTCACTTTCCCCTTCTGGCTGAGCAGCGACCACGGCCCGTCGGTGTACATACCGACCTTCTTGGAGACGAAGTCGTTGGACGCGGCCGAGGTGTCCGAGCTGGCCTGGGTGGCGACGCCGTCCTTCACGAGCGAGGCGAGCCAGTCGAGGCCCTTCGCGAACTTCGCGTTCGACGTGTCGAGCGTGCCGCCGTCCTTGACGACCCGGCCGCCGTTGTAACCGAGGATCATCGATTCGAGGTTCATGTCCGCGATCGTCGAGGCGAACATCTTCTTGCCCGCCGCCTTGAACTTCGCCGCGGCCGCCTTGAAGTCGGCCAGGGTCCAGCCCGGCTTCGGCTGCTCGGCCCCCACCTGTTTGAACAGGTCCTTGTTGTAGAAGAGGAGCATGGGCCCGGTGTCGTACGGCAGGGCGTACAGCTTGCCGTCGACCTTCATGCCGTCGAGGGCGGTGCTGTCGAATTCCGACAGATTGACGCCGTCCTTCTTCGTGTAGGAGTCGAGCGGCAGCATGACATCCGTGTAGTTCGCGGCGCGGATGCTCTGAATGCTGACGATGCACGGCGCGCTTCCGGCGCTGAGCTGGGTGCGGAGCTTGGTGAAGTAATCCTCGAACGGCGCGCCCTGAATGCTGACCTTCGCACCGCCGTCCTTCTTGACCGCGTCGGCGACCTTCTGCCAGGCCGCTTTGTCCGCCGAACCGGCGATCCACATCGACCAGGTGAGCTTGTCCTTCGACTGGCCCGATGTGCCGCCGCCGGAGGAGCATCCCGACAAAGTGAGACCCAGTGCGGCAGCCGCCGCGGCGGCACTCACGAGGAGTCGTCTTTTCATAGCAGTGTCCAGTTCAATTTTCGCGCTCACATGGACGTACTCCGGCAGCACGGAATGCGCGTGCGGATGCTGGAGAGAAGCCGCCGTTCACGGCGGCGGGAGTGGGGCGTGGGGTGATGGGGGAAAGTCAGCGGCCGAATAAGACGGGGGCGGAGCATCCGGCGACCGTCTCATCGTGCGCTCGCGGCGTGCAGAAACAGAAGTCCCTGACCGTCACTGTTGTGATCCGACCCACTGTGACTCCTTCGGCCGGTCCCTCTTACCAGGACGCATCGGCATCAGAACATCCGATGTATTGGGGTGTCAAGGCGTCGCGCAGTCCCTATTTCCCCGGCATTCGCCCTGTCGGCGAGGAGTCAGAGTTTGGATGTCTCCTGGGGGCGTCACCCGACCCCGGCGAAGGCCTCCGGGCGGCGGGCAGGACATCCGATGGGTTCCCGGCGGGGTGATCAGCCCAGCAGCCGCCGCTCGGTGGCGACGGCGACCGCGCCCGCCCGGGTGTCCACGCCCAGCTTGCCGTAGATCCGTCCCAGGTGGGTCTTCACCGTGGCCTCGCTGATGAACAGCGCACGGGCGATCTCCCGGTTCCCCAGCCCCCGGGCGAGCTGCTGGAGGATGTCCCGCTCACGCTCGGAGAGGGTGGGGCGGGGCGTGCGCAACTGCGCCATCAGCCGGTCGGCGACGGGCGCCGACAGCGCGGTGCGCCCGGCCGCCGCGTTCCGTATCGCCGCGAACAGTTCCTCCGGCCGCTCGGCCTTGAGCAGATAGCCGGTGGCGCCCGCCTCGATGGCGCGGGCGATGTCCGCGTCGGTGTCGAACATGGTGAGCACCAGCACCCGCGGGGCCGCTTCCTCCGCCGCCCCGGCGCCGGAGGAAGCGGCCCCGGAGGCCAGTCGGCGGGTCGCCTCCACACCGTCCATGCCGTCCCCGAGCTGAAGATCCATGAGCACCACATCGGGTCGTACGCGCGCGGCCATGGCCAGCGCCTCCTCGCCGCTGCCCGCCTCTGCGACCACCTCGATGCCCGCGGTGCTGGACAGCAGCGCGAGCAGCCCGGCGCGCACCACGGCGTGGTCGTCGCACAGCAGCAGCCGGATGGGCGGGGTGGTGTCGGTCGGGGTCATGGCGGGGCGGTCCTCCGTGGGCGAGTGTGCGGGACGTCAGGGGGCGGGAGTGGCGAGGGGGACGGCCGCCGATACGACGGTGCCCTCGCCCCGGGTGGATTCGACGGTGAGCGTGCCCCCGAGCTGGCCTGCCCGCACCCGCATGGCGGGCAGCCCGTGGCCCCGCTCCCGGTCGCCGTCCGGGGGCCGGGGTCGCTCGGGGTCGAAGCCGCGGCCGTTGTCGGCGACGTCCAGGGAGATCTGGTCGTCCAGCCAGGTCAGGGTCAGTGCGGCGCGGGTCGCCCAGGCATGTTCCCGCACGTTGGCCAGGGCGCCCTGCGCGATGCGCAGCAGCGCGGCCTCGACCCGCTCCGGCACCGGGACCGGCACCCCGTCGAGCCGGAAACCGACGGTCAGCCCCTCGCCGCACTCCCGGTCGGCGAGCGCGCGCAGCGCCTCGGCGAGGGTGCGGTCGGCGAGGTCGGCGGGGGCCAGGTCGTGGACGAACCGGCGGGCCTCGGCGAGGCTGCGGGACGCGATCTCGGCCGCGTCCCGCATATGGCGGCGGGCCGCGCCGGGGTCCGTCCCCCAGGTGCGGTCGGCGGCCTGGAGCAGCATCCGCTGGCTGGACAGGCCCTGCGCGAGGGTGTCGTGGATCTCGCTCGCCAGCCGCTGCCGCTCCGCGAGGATGCCCGCCCGCCGCTCGGTGGCGGCCAGATCGCGCCGGGTGCGGACCAGGTCGTCGATCAGGACGCGCTGCCGGGCCGCCTGGCGCTGCAGATGCACCAGGACGGCGGTGGCGACGGCGCTGATGGCCAGCGGGGCGATCACCACGTTCGGGTTGAACCCTTCGTGGGACAGCCGCAGCTCGGTGGCCACGACCAGCACGGTGAGCACCGCCGCCAGCGGCACCGCGGTGCGCACCGGCAGCGTCTGCAGTCCGGTGAACAGCAGCGGCATGGCGCACCAGGTGGCACTCGGGGCGAGCGCGAGCAGACCGGCCCAGACCGCCGAGACCGCCCCCAGCCAGGCCAGATGCCGTGTGCTCGGCCGGGCGCCGGGGCGTGGCGCGGGGGCCAGGAGCCGCCCGAGCACGTACAGCAGCCCGAAGGCGGCGAACAGGGCGACGGCGTATCCGGTGTGCGCCTGGTCGTGGTCGCGGGCCAGGAAGCGGATCAGTGAGGAGCCGAGCAGTATGAGGAATGCCCCGTCCATGACCCACCGGAGCCACCGGGCGTCCGGATCGTCCCATTCGGCTTCCGTCACGGGAGCCTTCCCCATCACCGCACCTTCCGTCGCACGTCCCCGCAGCCAGTCCTATTACGGGGTGCCGCGTTCCGCATCATCCGATCGGCTGACCCCGGCATCGCCCGAACCGCCCCCGGGAGGTGGCCGGTCCGCCGACGCCGGCGGCCGTCACCCGCACGGATGCTTCAGTCCAGGGGCCGCGACACGCGCCCCGCGTCCAGGGAAAGGATCTTCCATGCCCGCCAAGAACGTCTCCGTCAACCGCGCCCGGCTCGGCCACCGCGTCTCCTACGCGCTCCGCCACCCCGAGCGCGTACCGCGCCATCTGGTGCGGGCCACCCGGGACGCCTGGCTGCGCTACCGCTGGCCGGACCACGTCTCGTACTACCGCGCCGTGATGCGTTCCGACACCCGGGCCGACCCGGACGCGGCGGTCGGCAGCCGTAATCGGGAGCGGTGGCTGGCGCTGGGCGCGATGCAGTTCGACTATCTGGTGAAGCACGGGCTGCGCCCCGAGCACCGCATGCTGGAGATCGGCTGCGGCAATCTGCGGGCCGGGTGGCGCTTCATCCGCCACCTCGGCCCCGGCCACTACTACGGCGTCGACATCTCCCCCGACATCCTGGTCGCCGCGCAGGACACCCTGGTCCGCACCGAGCTGCAGGACCGCCTTCCCACCCTCACCCCGGTCCGCGACCTCACCCTGCGCTTCCTGCCCGAGGCGCACTTCGACGTCGTCCACGCCCACAGCGTGTTCTCCCACTCCCCGCTGCCGGTCATCGACGAGTGCCTGGCCAACGTGGGCCGGGTCCTGGCGCCGGGCGGCTGGTTCGACTTCACCTTCGACCGCACCGAGGGCGAGGAGCACCAGGTCCTGCGGGAGGACTTCTACTACCGCACCGAAACCCTGATCGACCTTGCCGGGAAGCACGGCCTGGCGGCCCGCTTCATGGAGGACTGGGAGGAGTTGCCCCACGGCCAGTCCAAGATCCGGGTCACCCACGGCGGCTGAGCCCGTGGGCACTCACATGCCGACGTGGAGGTGGGCGGCCCGCAGCGGGAAGAGCAGGGGGTACGCCCACCGCATGCGGTGGGCTGCCCGGTGGACCGCCCCGGCGGCAAGACGCCCCCTGGCGGCTCAGCCGGCCACGGGTCCGGCCGCGCGCCGCCGGCGGATCAGGGTGACGCCGAGGACGCTGACCAGCGCGCCGCCGAGGGCGTAGGCGGTCAGCACCGCCAGGTTGGCGGTGATGCCGTGGCCGGCGAAGTACATCACGTGGCGTACGGCATGCGTCGCGGCGCCGTTGGGGAGGGCGGGGCTGAGCGCCCGCCAGAACGGGGGCAGCAGTTCGGGGCCGTAGGCGCCACCGGCGCTGGGGTTGCCGAGGACGACGAACAGCAGCACCGTGACGCCGATGCCCAGGACGCCGAAGAGCGCCTGGAAGGCGATCGTCATGGCGGCTGCGCCGAAGACGACCAGGGCTCCGATCGCCGACAGGGCGAGGAAGTGGCCGCTCAGCGCGCCGAGCAGCGGACCCACGATCGCCGCGCCGCCCAGGCCGGACAGCACCGCGTACGGGACGGCCGCCAGCAGTCGCCGCCCGGCGCCGCGCGGGGTGGCCGGGCGGGCGCCGAGGGACACCCCCAGCAGCGCGGCGAGGAGATAGCCGCCCACCGTCCAGCCCACCACCAGGTAGAAGCTGCTCAAGCCCCGCGCGTCACCCGCCTGCGCGGGAACGGCGTCGACGACGGACGCGGTGCGGGCTTGGGTCTTCTCGGCCTTCTCGATCACCGTTTCCAGCGCGGTCGCCGTGGAGGCGCCCCCGGCGCCGGCGACCAGCAGGGTGTCGGTGTGGGAGCCGGGCTTCACGATCAGCGCACCGCTGGTCTCCCCCGTGCGCAGCCGCTCGCGGGCCGTGGCCTCATCGGTGGCGGTGGCCTTCAACGGGTGGCCGGGTATCCCGTTGAGCTTCTCCACCACGCCCGGGGCCATCCGCTCCGGGGCCGCGACCGCGATCGGGATGCGGTGCGGCTGGGGGTGGTGGAACGCTCCCACGTAGGACAGGACGAATCCCAACTGGAGCAGCAGCGCTCCGACGAGCATCGCCGCGATACGCGGCGGGACCGCGCCGCGCAGCCGGGCCCACGCTCCCCGGGGCGCCGCGCCCTTGCCCTGCGCCTGGTCCGCGCCCGGCTCCGCGCCGCGCGCCGGGGCGTCCGTCTGGTCCGTATCCACCTGAGTCACTGATCCGCTCTTCCTCACACCGACGGGTTTCGATACATCACTGTATCGGATACGTGAGTGTATCGAACTAGGATGGGCGCATGACGGAAGCCAGTAACAGCGCACTCGACCGCCGGGCGCTGCGCAGCGGGCGACGGGCGGACGGCACCCCGACGCGCGTCACCCGGCGGCGGGCGGAGACCCGGGAACGGCTGCTGGCCGCGGCGCTCACGGTCTTCGCGGAGCGCGGCTTCGGCCGCGTGGGAATCGAGGAGATCTGCGAGGCCGCCGGGTACACGCGCGGCGCCTTCTACTCCAACTTCGACAGCCTCGACGAGCTGTTCTTCGCCCTCTACGAGCGGCAGGCCGCGCTGCAGACGGCCCAGGTGCGGGACGCGCTGGACGGCGCCACCCCCGACGAGGGGCTGCCCGCCCTGCTGGACCGGGTGGTGGGCGCACTGCTCATCGACCGCACCTGGGTCCTGGTGCGCACCGACTTCATGCTGTACGCGGCGCGCGACCCGGACACGGCGGCGGCGCTGATCCGGCACCGTGAGGCGCTGCGCGAAACGCTCCAGCCGATTGTGACCGCGTTCATCGACCCCGACACCATGCCGCAGGGGCTGCGCGACCCCGAGTCCCTGACGGCGGCGGTCCTCACGATCCACGACGCGGCGGCGGGCCGGCTGCTGCTCGACCCGGATCTCGGCGCCCTGCGGACCTGGCTGCGCGACATGCTCACCGCGCTCCTCACGCCTCGGCGCTGATCAGGGGGTACGGGTGGGGCGGGTGACGAGCGTGCTCGTCACCCGCCCCACCGCTGTCAGCCCCGTGCCGCCGCTGTCAGCCCCGTGCCGCCGCGCGGCGGCCCGCGCGGGTGATCAGCACCGCGCCGATGACCATCAGCAGGCCCACGCCCGCCGCGCCGAGGCCGATCGTCACCAGATCCGTCTCCAGGGGCGGATGCTGGGTCTTCGGCGTACCGTCCGGGGTGGCCAGATGCTCCTTGCCCGTGTACTTCACCGGGACCGTCCCGTCGGCGGGCGGCTTCGCGGCGGCTTGGACGGCGGCCGCCGCGTCGATCGGCCCGTACCCGACCAGCGCGTTCCGCCCGCCGGACGGATGGTGTGCCGTCTTCGTGAGCAGGGTGCGCACCTGGTCCGGGGTCAGCTTGTCGTTGTGCGACAGCATCAGGGCCACCACGCCCGAGGTGAGCGCCGCCGCGGGCGAGGTGCCGTTGACCGGCTCGTAGCCGCCCGTGTTCTTCGCACTCATGATGGCCACGCCGGGCGCGGCCACCGAGTTGTACGTCCGTACCGTGGAGAACTCGGCGCGGCTGCCGTTCTGCTGGGTGGCGGCCACGGCGATCACGCCCGGATAGCCCGCCGGGTACGACGCGTCGTTGAACATGTCGCCCTCGTTGCCCGCCGAGGCGATGACCGGAATGCCCTTCTGCGCGGCCCGGGCCAGGGCGTCGACCTCGTCCTCGTCGTAGGAGTCGCCGAACATCTCGCCGCCGAGCGACATGGAGATCACATCGGCGCCGTGGTCGACCGCGTAGTCGATGCCCTGGGCGACCGGGCTGATCCCCTGCCGGATTTCCCCGCCGTGGTCCTCCTTGTCGTCGATGACCCGGACCGACAGGATGCTCGCCTTCGGGGCCACCTTCAGGACGTCCGAGGCCATCGCGGTGCCATGGCCGCCCCAGCGCGGATCGCCCGGCCGCAGACCGTCCTTGAGGAAGTCGGGGCCGGTGGTCACCTTGCCGTTCAGCGCCACATGGTTGGTCATGACGCCGCTGTCCAGGACCGCGACCTTGACGCCCTCGCCCTGCGCGGTGCGCTGCGCCGACGACAGGCCGAGCGCCTTCGCCTCCCAGCTGGTGGGGGTGGTGCCCGCGGCGGACGCGGGCGGCGCGGCCGCCACGCCCAGCACCGAGCCGAGGACGACCGCGGTCATGGCCGTGCCGAGGCGCGCGCCGGTGTGTCGCCGGACGCTCATGAGGTCCCCTCCGTCAGCAGATCCATGAGGTGCAGGTTCAGGGCGTCGACGAGCCCGTCGGCGGCGCCCCGCCACGGCGCGCGGTCCTGCTTGGCGTCGAGGCTGTACCTGCCCCACTCGCCCGGCAGCTCCCCCGCCTTACGGCCGTCGACCGCGCCCGCGGAAGCCACGAGCGCGTACGGGAGGTACAGGTCGGTGACCGACCGCCCGGCCGAGCCGTTGGCCCGCGCGTCACTCCAGCGGGCCGCGATGGTGCCGGGGACGCCGTAGGCCTTCACACCGGGCCCCGGGTTGTCCTTGTCCTTCTCTGCGTCGAAGAACGTGTTCATCTCCGTCTTCACGGAGTCGCTCTTCGGCAGAACGACCAGCGCGGCGGTCGCGACGGTGTTGCCCGTCGGGTCCACGTAGGTGGCGCGCAGCACGGCCTTGCAGCCCAGCTTCTCCGCCTCGGTCGCGGTGGCTCCGCTCAGCCCGTCCGCGCAGCCGGTCTGCTCGGATATCCCGATGCGGTGCCACTGCGCGCGCTCGCGGTCGGTGCCCTCGGACTGGCTGTCCTCACGGG
Organism: Streptomyces sp. NBRC 110028; assembly: GCF_001417735.1. Taxonomy (GTDB): domain Bacteria; phylum Actinomycetota; class Actinomycetes; order Streptomycetales; family Streptomycetaceae; genus Streptomyces. Next base: position 191,975 of record NZ_BBUZ01000027.1, on the reverse strand, counting down.
GCGCGAGGGTGTCCGGGAAGAGTTTGTCCGCGGGCTCGTTGCGCCACATCGACGCGCCGTACTCGGTGCGGTTGGCGATGTTCTGGCTGTGGTTCGAGAAGGCGTGCGCGGTCAGCGCGCCACCGCCCAGCATCGCGAGCCCGCCGACGATGCCGAGGAAGGCGCTGAGGCAGGTGCGCCCCGTGGTCTTCTTCGGGCGCGCGGGCGGGGGCGGTTGCGGTGCGGCGCCGTACGGTGCGCCGTGGGGCGCCTGTCCGCCGTACGCCGGTGTCCCCGGCCAACCACCCTGCTGGGGACCGGGCGGCGGGGGTGGCGGCATGGGCGGTGGCGGTGGCATGGGCGGTGGACCCTGCTGGGGCATGTGCCCGTAGGGCCCGGCGTTGCCCGTGCTGCCAGGGCCTTCAGGTGGTCTCGGATACGACATGGGCACCCCTCCTCGGTGTCGGCGACCGGTGAGCGGGCGCAGACCAGCGGAGGAGAGTGATCTCCCACGGCACACGCCCCCGCACGTGCAGAGGTGAACCCTACCGATCATGGCCGGAAACAGATCAACCGGCCCCGGTCCTCAGGTCCGCCGGTAGACGGTGATGGAGTGGCCGACCTCGTCGACCGGCCGGCTGTGCTCGATCAGCGACGCCAGCCGCCCCCGCGCCCCGGCGGCCGAGGAGTCCGAGACCACGAGCAGCCCGCGCACCCGGCCCGGTGACACCCGGCGCGGGTCGCGGGCGTGGATGCCGTACGCGGACGGCACGCCGCTGCCCTTGTAGACCAGCCACACCCGCTCGTCCCGGTAGCGCTCCCGGAGCCGGTCGGCCAGCCGCCCCAGATCCTGCCCCCAGTCGACGTTCGAGTCGTGCAGATACACATGGGTCCTGGCCGGGCCGCCGAACGCCTCATTGGCGTACGGCAGGTAGTACGGGGACGTCCGCAGCGAGCTGACCGCCACGCACACCACCAGCGCCGCCGTCACGCCGAACGCCCCTCGCCACCGCAGCGTGACCACCCCGGCCGCGGCGACCGCCAGGAACATGGGCAGGAAGAGCGCGTACCGCACGCCGAGGTCACGGGCTCCGTTCATGGCCACGGCCAGCAGCACGCCCGCGGGCACCAGGACGTACGGGGCGGCGGGCCGCAGCCGGGGCGCCGCCACCATCGCGACGGCACCGGCCGCCCACAGCGCGAGCATCCCCAGCGGCGTCTTCACCAGCAGCGCGAGGGGCAGGTAGTACCAGAGCGAGCCGTGGTACTGGCGGCCGAACAGGAAGCCGCGCCACAGCTGGTTCTCGAAGCCGAACTGGACGCGCATCCCGTCGCGGAACGGCTCGGGGACCGGCAACAGGTCGACGGCGAGCCCGCGCAGCCCATGGACGGCCGGCACATCGCCGGGCGTGGTCCAGCGCAACCGTGGGTCCACGGCGAGATACGCGGCCCACACCACGGCGAGCGCGACCAGGACCATGCCCATCGCGCCCGCCACCCCCAGCGCCAGGACGCGCGGCGTACCGCGCCGTCCGGTGCCGGGTGCGCCGCGGCGGGCGTACGCGTACGACAGCACCGCCAGGAGCGTCAGCACCGGGACCGCGGGCAGCGCGCTCATCTTGGTGGCCACGGCCGCGCCGAGCGCCACCCCGGCGGGTGGCAGGTGACGTAAGGGGCGGCGGCGCGCCCGCCACAGCAGCCACACCGAGGTCAGCAGGAAGCCGCACATCGGTACGTCGAGCGTGGCGAGCGACCCGTGCGCGATGACATCGGGCGAGAAGGCGTACAGGGCGAGCGCCACCACCGCGCCCACGGGGCCGGTCAGATCCCTTGCGAACGCGAAGACGACCAGCCCGAAGAGAAGTGTCAGCACGATCACCGGAAGCCGCGCCCACAGCATCACCTGCCAGGGGTCGTTGCCCGACTCGTACAGCAGACGCCGTCCCAGGGCCCCCTGGTCCCCGGTGAACCCGGGGACCAGGCGGGCGTGGGCGAAGAGCAGCCCGGTGGCGATGACCAGCTTGCCCAGGGGCGGGTGTTCGGGGTTGAACCGCAGGCTGTGTTCCTGCAGGTAGGTCTTGGCCACGCCGACGTACACCGGTTCGTCGATGGTCGGCGTCTGCTCCACGGCCGCGGTCACCATCGCGACGGCCATCTGCGCGAGCAGCACGGCCACGACGACCACGACGGCCACGGCCATGCGGCGCCGCCGCCACGGCTCTTGGGCCCGCGGCTCCGTGGCCCGCGCCACCGGACGCACGGCCACGACCGCCCGGGTCACCCTGTCGAGGACACCTGCCACGTCCATGGCACCCGACCATAATGGTGCGCATCCGCGAACGGGCCCGGGAACGCGAACTCGGCGCGAACCGCAAGAAGGCGAGCGGGGACGAGAGGGGGCGGGCGGGCGCTAGTGCCGCGTCAGCCAAGGTTCGCCCCGCTCGCCGCCCTGGCACGGCCATCTGCGGCGTTGCCGAATCAGCCGAGTAGGCCCACTACGAGGCCGATCCGGCGCCTTGCAGCTGACCGCACCAGGACGCCTCGCTACCGGGCAAACCCTGACTGACGCGGCACTAGCGAGCGGCGCCGAAGTCCTGCGTCCAGTAGTTGCCGGGCCGGGCGAGGCCGACGCCGATCTCCTTGAAGTCGCAGTTCAGGATGTTCGCCCGGTGGCCGGAGCTGTTCATCCAGCCCTCCATCACGCTCTTGGCCGAGCTGTAGCCGTAGGCGACGTTCTCACCGTAGGTGCTCCACGAGTAGCCCGCGCGCTCGATCCGGTCGCCCGGCGACGACCCGTCGGAGCCGGTGTGCGACATGTTGCGGTGCCCGGCCATGTCCTCGCTGTGGACCTCGGCGGCCTTGGTGAGCTTCGCGTTCACCTTCAGCGGCGAGCACCCCACTTTGGCGCGCTCGCTGTTGACCAGGTCCACGACCTGGCCCTGGGCGCTGGAGGCCGCGGACGACGGGGAGGCGGCGGCCTTGGTGGCGGCCGTGGTGGCCGGGGCCTTGGACCTCACCGCCGCCGGAGCGGTGGCGGACAGGGTGGTGGCGGGGGCGGCGGTCGCGCGGGCTCTCGGCGTGGCGGAGGCCGACCGCGACGCCCGCCCCTCCTTCGCCCGCTTCGTCTCCTTCGACCGCTTCGGCGACGCCGATTTCTCCGCGTGGTGGCTCTTCTTCTCGTGCCACCGCTTTCCCTGCTCCTGCCCCGCGGACGCGGTGGTCTCCACACCACTGGCCTTGGTGGCCTTGTCGTCCGGCCCGTTCAGACACGCTATCGCGACGGACGGCACACCCACGGCGGCCACCGCGACGGCGGCGACGGCTGTCTTCCGGCGGTGCGTCTTGGCGGTCCGGTGCTTGCTCATGCGTGTCCCTCACTCGGTAGTCACGGCACGCCCTCCCCCATGTACGGCCGACTCTGTACGCAGCGATGCCAGGACTGCCGAGGCGCGGTGTGGGCCGTCATTGTGAGGGCCGCGCCGAAACCACTGCAACAAACGTTCGCTACTACCGGGGGTCGTAGCGCGACCGGCGCTTGCGAAGGAACACCTGGGTGTGCTGCGCCGCTCCTGTGAAGGAGATGTGACGGTGCCCTGCCGCCGGAATCCCTGGTGGACTTGTGGCCGGACAGGACACCGGACCCGTGGCGAACCCGGATACGACATGTCGGCAAGAGGCGAAAAGTCTCCGATGTCGCCGAGCGGGTATCTACTATTGCGCCCCGTTCGTTCCGCGGGCCGGTGTGACGGTTGTCATGAGGTGTGCCGCGATCAGTCGGATGTGATCCGGGCGGCCACGCAGGGGTCCTCGTTGCGGTAGCCGAGGCGGGTGTAGAGCCGTTCGGCGGGGACGTTGTCGGCGAGCTGCCACAGTGTGCAGAAACCGTGACGGCGCACCGCGTACCGGGTCAGCCACGACGTCAGCGCCGCGCCCAGCCCCTGACCGCGCTGGGCGGCGTCCGTCGCGACGGACGCCATCAGCGGGGCGCCGCTGTCCCGCAGGCTGCTCAGGGCGCCACAGGCCACCATCCGGCCCTCGTCATCACGGATCGCACACCACAGGCTCACATGCGCGGAGCCAGGTCCGGTGGAGTAAGCGGGGCTGTGTTCCCCGAGGAAGGCGAGCAGTTCGTCGTGGTGGCTCTCGTCGAGGATGACCACGCGATCCTCGCCACGCTGCACGGGCGGTTCCTCCACCGTCCAGCGGAACGCCCACTCGACGACGGCGTCCACCGGCAGATGGCGGGCGACCAGGGCGTCGGTGCCGCGCGGCCCGGTGAACTCCCGCACCTCCTCGGGACGGCGCTGCGCGGCGCGCAGGACGAGCCCGGCGGCGGCCTCCGCGCCGCCGACGGTCCACACGTGGCCACGGCTGTCGTCGAGCCATGCCGCGGCGCCCTCGCCCGACCAGCTGAAACGGCCGGCCGGTCGCTGCCGGGCCGCGCCGAAACGCAGGAGCGCGGCACCGGGTCGCAACTCCAGGCCCTGGTCGAACAGGTCCGTGGTCCGGGGAGGAAGAGTCGTTGCCAGCATCTCTGCTCTCAGGAAGGACGTAGTGGAGGGGACGACGACAGCCCGGACACGTGCGGGCGCGACCGGAGACTGTCCTGCTGAGGTAGGGGGAGCCCATCGGCGGCTGCGCGCGCGGGCGCGCCCGGCCGAGCGGGGCGGTCCACTGTCGCACACGGCTCCCGGCCCGGGGCAAATCGGCGGTGCCGCTCACCAGGGGTTCGTCCGGCAGCCGTGGCAGTGTCGCCCGGCGTTCAGCACGCCGACGCCGTGCGTCCCCCTGCCCGGGGCGAGGTCAACGGCCCGCGGGGCGCGGGCGATCCGGCCGGGGCCCGGCAGGCGGCGCGGCGCGCACCGCCGTGTCTCCACGCCCCCGCGCCGGGCCCCGGCGCCCCGCACCGCGGCCCGGCTCACCGCGGCCCGGCTCACCGCTCCGGCGACGCGACGGCGGCGTCCTGCTGTTCGGACAGCCCGGCCAGACTCTCCGGCACCGTCCCGGTGTGCACCACGCCCAGCCGCTGGGTCGCCCGGGTCAGCGCCACGTACAGGTCGCTGGTCCCGAACTCCGCCGGTTCGGCCACGATCACCGTGTCGAACTCCAGCCCCTTGGCCTGCCGCGGGGTGAGCAGCACCACCGGGCTGGTCAGGTCCGGGGAGCGGCCCGCGGACGCGTCCGGCAGCGCGGCCGCCAGGGCGTCGTGGTGGGCGGGCTGGGCGATCACCGCGAGGCGGCCTTCCGTCCCCGACTCCCCCGCCACGGCGGCGGCCACCGCGCCCGGCAGGTCGGCGGTGTGCCGCGCCCACGGGCGTACGCCGGTGGCGCGGACCGAACGCGGCGGTTCGAAGCCGGGGTCCGCGGTACGGGCCACCTCCGCCGCGACCGCCATGATCTCGGCCGGGGTGCGGTAGTTGACGCCGAGCCGGGTGTGTTCCCAGCGGTCCCCGACGTACGGGGCGAGGATCGAGGACCAGGAGCCGCAGCCGCCCGGCTCCGCGGTCTGCGCGGGGTCGCCGACCAGCGTCATGGAACGGGTTGGGGAGCGGCGCATCAGCAGCCGCCACGCCATCGGGGACAGCTCCTGGGCCTCGTCGACGATGATGTGACCGAAGGCCCAGGTGCGGTCGGCGGCGGCGCGTTCGGCGGCGCTGCGGTGGTCGGCCTCCTCGTTGCGGTCCGCCAGGCGTTCGGCGTCGATGAGGTCGTGAGCGGCCAGCACCTCCGAGTCGTCGTCCTCGCGGTCCTCGAACTCCTGGGTACGCGAGCCGTAGGAGAGGTCGAGCACGCCCTGCGCGTACTCGACGCGCTCCAGCCGGGCGCCCTCGGCGGCGGCGCGGGCCGCCGAGTCGTCCTCGCCGAGCAGTTCGGCGGCCTCGTCCAGCAGCGGCACGTCCGCCGGGGTCCACTCCCCGCCGGTACGCCGGATCGCGGCGGCGTCGGCGTCGGAGACGTGGACCGGGTCGCTGAGGAAGTCCGCGACGAGCTGCTCGGGGCGGAGTGCGGGCCACAGCTCGTCGATGGCGGCGTGCACCTCGGGGCTGGCCGCGATCGCCTTGCCGAGCTGGGCGATGTCGTCCGGGCCGAGGAGGTTGGGGCCGCCGTACGGATCCGCTCCGATCCGCTCGGTCAGCTGCGCGGTCAGCGCGTCGATGACCAGGAACGCGAAGTGCGGGCGGGCCAGGTTGTGCGGCAGCCGGGTCTCCCGCGCCCGGGCCCGCGCCGCGGAGACGATGTCCGCGTCCAGGACCAGGTCACCGTCGTCGTGGTCGATCACGATCTCCGGGTCGGGCAACGCCTGCCGGTCCTGTACGAAACGGGCCAGGGCGTCCGCCATCGTGGCGCGGCCCTTGGCCTCGGCAGCCTCCGGGGTGTCGGTGCCGGTGGCCGTGACCCCGGGGAACAGCTCGCCGAGCGTGGCGAGCAGCACACCGGTCTCACCGAGCGCGGGCAGCACCTCGCCGATGTAGCCGAGGAACGCCGGGTTGGGCCCCAGGACCAGCACCGCGCGGCGGGCCAGCAGTTCGCGCCGCGCGTACAGCAGATAGGCGGCGCGGTGCAGCGCGACCACGGTCTTCCCGGTGCCGGGGCCGCCCTCCACGACCAGGACACCGTGGTGCGGGGCGCGGATGATCCGGTCCTGCTCGGCCTGGATGGTCTGCACGATGTCGTGCATCCGGCCGGTACGGGCCGAGTCGAGCGCGGCGAGCAGCACGGCGTCCGCGTCGCTGTTCTCGTGCCCGGTCCGCACGGTGTCGGACAGGTCCAGGATCTCGTCGTGCAGGGCGGTGACCCGCCCGCGCTCGGTGGTGATGTGCCGCCGGCGGCGCAGCCCCATCGGGGTGTGCCCGGTCGCCAGGTAGAACGGGCGCGCCACGTCGGCCCGCCAGTCGATGACCAGCGGGGTGCGTTCCGCGTCGTCGCGCCGGATGCCGATGCGCCCGATGTGGTGGTCGCGGCCGTCGCGGAACGCCAGCCGCCCGAAGCACAGCCCCCTCTCCCCCGCGTCGAACGCGGCGAGCAGCCCGGACCGCTCGGCCACCAGCACATCGCGCTCCAGCCGCGCCTGGAAGTTCCGCCCCTCCATCGACAAGGCGTCACTCACCGCCTCCTCGGCCCCGGCCCGCAGTTCGGCGAGACGCGCATGGAGCAGGTCGATGAATTCCTGCTCCTGACGCAATTCAGCGTTTGACAATTCAACTCCCGCTGGATATGATGACGTCATCGAGTTTCCATGTGCCTCGATTGCGCGCAGGCACACAAATCCCCAATATACGCAGGGGAACTCCCCGGGCTCAAGGCAGCCGGGGGTTTTTCTTTTCTCCCCCGCTTCGGGGTTCAGCGGGATCAGGACGACGCCGCACGCGACGGCCCAGACCACCCGCACGATCAGCGACCACGCCTCGCCCCGCCAGCACCTGAATCACATTGCTCAACGTGATCATCACGGCGGACCAGACCCGGGCGGTGGCGGACGCGGCCGATCTCACCGCCGACCCGGGTCCGGGCGTTCTCCGCCTGGCCGACTGGCACGCTGCGCGGTGGCCTGGGCATCGCGGGCGCGGTCGATGCCTACGTGCTCTGTGCGACATCGACGTCCACACCGGACTCACCGCCGCTCGAGCGTGTTCAGGACGTGATCCGGTCCAGCACATAGTCGTAGTAGAGGGGATATCCGTCCTCGTCCGTGGGGTATTCGTAGCTGCTGTCATTGGCGAGGATGATGTCGAGGTCCGGCACAGCGTCGAAGCCCATGTCGTTCTCTTCCACTTGGTGCCCGCGCTCGCCGAGTTGCCGTTGAAGCTCCTCATGTGACGTCCGGAAGACGTCCAAGCCGTCGAGCATGACCCGTACGTCGGCACCCTCGTTCTGGAAGCGCCGCACCTCGATTTCGCCGAGATTGTCGCCTTCGCTGAAAATGAGCGCGAAATCGAGCTCCGATTCCTCATGCACGACGACGAACTTTCCGGGCGGCCGCTCATCGGGCGAGCTGAGCTCGACGCTGCCCCACTCCCGGGCCAGGGCCATCGCCTCGTCGAAAGACATGCCGATCCGGAAGGACGCGACACCGACGTGCGGCAACAGTTCGATTTCCACCTTCACTCCTTCGACGTCAGGTCACTTGAGCGGAGCAGCGGCATCGATCGACCAGCCGTGGTTTGCGAGCATGTCCTGAAGCTCCTTGTTGTCCTTCAGGGTGGCCACCATATCCTCGATGTGCTTGTCGTACTTGCCGGGAAATTGGAGCTTGATGTCGTCGATACCCATTTTCATGGCTTCGGTGAGCTTCCCCTGAGCGATCAGGTCCCGCTGCCACATCTGCCATGCCTGTGCTTCGCGGCTGAAACCGGAACTGCGCAGCTTTTCATGCTCCGCCTTCTCCATCCGGATGGCCGGGCCGTGTCTGACTTCTTGATACTTGTGCTTTATACCCGCCCGGTAGAAGCCCGGGTCGGTGATATCCTTCCACGCCGCCTTGGGCGGTATGTGGTTGATCTCCATCTTGACGGGATAGCGCGGACTGCCGTGGCTGTCTTTCGGGTTGGAAGGCTGAAGCCCGCCGTACCACCCGCCGTCATCCGTACACCCCTTGGTAGTTGTAGTGGAGGCCGGTTTCCGGGTCGTCGTACTGGCCCGGGAACCGTAACGGGGTGTACGCGACGGCGTCGCGGCTCCAGGATGTCGCGCCCCACAAGGTGGACCGCCCGAGCCAGGCGATCTCGCCGGACTCGTCGACCAGCTCCGTGGGAGCGCCGATGAGGTCGGTGACGATGGCGAAGAAGCGGCTGTCCACCTCGGACTGGGCGGAATCGGGGTCCAGTCGGCGTTCGAGCTGGGCCAGCGGCCGGTAGCCCTCGTAGTCCCAGGTGAGGGTGAGGCCGGTGGCCGGGTCCGTCTGCTCCGCGAGAACGCTGCCGTCCCAGCAGAAGTGGACGGCGTACTGGTACGTGTAGCCGTTGCGGTCGGTCCGCAAGGTCACGCGTCCCGCGTCATCGTAGGTGAACCGCAGCGGCGCGCCGGAGGAGTTGGTGATCGCGTCAAGGTTGCGGCGGTCGTCGTAGCCGAAAGATGTGAACCGGACGGGCCCGTCGGGGGTGTGCAGGGCGAGTGCGGTGACCCGGCGCGCGTCCTCGTCGGTGGTCACCAGGACGCGGTACCCGGCCTCGTGGAGGGCCGTGGTGGGCAGACCGTCCTGGTCGCGGCTGATCTGGATGGCGTTGCCGTTGCGGTCCTCGATCTCGCGGAGCCAGTACAGCTCGCTCGAATGGTAGGCGTTGCCGGTGAAGCGCCGGGCCAGGCCGGAGCGCGGGTCGCTCACCGCGTAGGTGACGTCGCCCAGCGCCGTCCGGCCGACCCTCGTCGCGTGGCAGGCCCGGGTAGAGGAGGAGCGAACCGTCCTCGCGGGCCCACACGGCTCCCTCGGGGATCACCTCCAGCCGCTCGTCGAGCGTCGAGGCCCAGCTCGCGCCGAAGCAATGCCCGTAGCGGTAGCCGAATCTGTGCGTGCGGCGCAGGATGAGCGGCAGTACGCCGGGGAGGGAGAGGTCCGTCTGGGACATCACCACCTCCCCGCTGGCCATGTCGACCGGGTCGGTCGCGCACCGCCGTTTGTTCAGCGGGACGCCCTTGCCTCGCGGGTCTTCCTTGGCTTCTCGCAGCGAGTTGGGTTTGAGGTGGGAGGCGCCGCCCTTGCCCCGCTTGGGGGCTTGCCGGCCGTCGTCGTTGCGCCCCTTCTTGCCGGAGGTCGCGCCGATGTCGATGTCGATGTGCTTGTTGTCGGTGGAGATCTGCTTGACGGCCTTGGGCAGCTTGGTGCTGACGTGGTCGCCCATGGTCTTGAGCGCCTTCTCCAGGACGTCCATGGCCTTGTCCGCGACCGGGTCGATGGCCTCCGCGATGCTGTCACGCCCACGCGTGCGACGGTGATGCGATTTCGCCTTGCTCAGCTTTCCGGCGGTCTTGGTGTGGAAGTTGACGCTCAGGCCACGTAGGCGCGGCGAGGTCTACGACTGACCGGATGCCTCGAGGACGTCGCGGAGTTGGGAGCGGGCCGTGACGCCGAGTTTGGGGAAGCTGCGGTAGAGGTGGGAGCCCACGGTCCGGGGGGAGAGGAAGAGACGTTCGCCGATCTGGCGGTTGCTCAGGCCCTTCGCGGCGAGGCGGATGATGTGCTGCTGCTGGGGCGTGAGGGAGGTGAGGGCGTCCGGGGCGGTGGGGACCGCGTCGACGCCGGCGGCGCGGAGTTCGGCTTGGGCGCGCTCGGTCCACGGGTGGGCGCCGAGACGGCGGAATGTCTCCAGGGCGGTGTGGAGGAGGGGGCGGGCGTCGGTGATGCGGTGGGCGCGGCGCAGCCATTCCGCGTGGTCCAGGAGAATCTGGGCGCGTTCGAAGGGCCATTGGCGGCCCGCCGGGTCGGCCAGCGCCGAGGCGAAGCGCGCTTCCGCCCGGGCCGGGTCGAGCAGGGCGTGGGCGCGGTGGATCAGCGCGCGCATCCGGGGCGAGGGGTCGGCGAGCCGCCTCTCGGTGCGTTCGACGATGGCGGCGGCCTCCGCGTGGTGGCCGGTGCGTACGGCCGCGGCGGCGAGTTCGGCGATTCCGGCGTGGGAGCACGCGTAGTGCACGGGGTCGCCGTCGGCGGTGAACAGCAGGCGGAACTGTTCGTACGCGGTGCTCTGGTCGCCCTCGGCGACGGCGGCCATGCCCAGCGCCCAGCGGGCGCGGACGGCGACCGCGCGGCTGCGGTGCGGGTCGACCAGGGACAGGGCGGCCGACGCGGCCGTACGAGCCTCGGCGGTCCGCCCGGTCAGGGCCAGCGGGGCGGCCTCGAGGGACCGTACGGCGGCCTCGAGGTGGGGCAGCCCGGCGACGGAGGGGGCGGTGCTCGTGGCGGCGAGCCGGGCCTGTGCCCAGAGCCCGTGGTCCAGGTACGCCCACCCCGCCGTGCAGCCGAGACCGGTGGGCAGGGCGCCGCGCAGCCGCCAGCGGTCGAGGGCGTCGTCGAAGATCCGTACCGCGAGGGCCGTCTCGTCGAGCAGCCACGCCATCGCGCCGAGCGAGTTGAGCAACGCCGGGTCGCCGTCCGCCCGCTCCACCAGCGCGGGGAGCGCCGCGACCCGTTCGGAGCGGGCTTGCGTGGGGTCGGTCACGGTGAGCGTCCAGGGATCGCCCTGTGCCCGCGCCCGTACGGACAGCCGGTGCTCCTCGTCGCCGGAGTAGAAACCGGCCACGGACGCCAGGACGATGGCCGTCCGGCGCAGCCGGGGGTCATCCGCCGCCCGCGTCAGCAGCGTCAGCGCGGTGTCGTGCTCGGCGCTCAGCGTGAGCACCTGCCCCACTCGCAGCGACGCCTCGGCCACCAGCGCCGGGTCGTCGGTGAGGGCGCGGGCCCGTGCGGCGAGTTCGCGCACCCAGTGGGGCTGACCGGTGGCGACGGCCTCGCGGGCGGCCGCCACCAGGCGCCGGGCGCGGCTCAGCGGTGCGGGGCTCAGCTCGGCGGCGCGTTCCAGCGCGGTGACGGCGGCGGTGTATCCGCCGCGTTCCCGGGCCCGGCCCGCGGACTCCTCCAGCGCGGCGGCGATCTCCTCGTCCGGGCCCTCCGCGGCGGCGGCCAGATGCCAGGCGCGGCGGTCGGGTTCGCCGGTGAGCGACGCGGCGAGTTCGCGGTGCGCCCGGCGCCGGGCGGCCAGCGGTACGGAGTGGTAGATCGCGGACCGGATCAGCGGATGCCGGAAGCGGGCCCGCGCGCTGTCGCCGCCGCCGGTGATACGGAGCAGTCCGGCGGCCTCGGCCGGCGCCAGCGCCTCGATCCGGTCCGCCACCGCTCGTTCGTCCGCGGCGACCAGGAGCAGGGCGTGGCGGGTGTCGGCCGGCAGGGCGTCGAGGTCGGCGGCGTAGAGCCGCATCAGGCGGTCGGTGGGCGGCAGGAGGTCTTCGGCGGTGGGGTCCGGGGCCTGCGGGTCGTAGGCCCGGGCCAGTTCGACCAGGGCCAGCGGATTTCCGGCGGCCTGGTCGAGGATGCGCATCCGGCGGCTGCCGGTGGGCGGATACGGCTGCCGGTCCAGCAACCGCGCCGCGGCGGAGGCGTCCAGCGGGCCCAGCGTGAGCGTGGGAAACCCGGAGAAGGCCGACGGGACCGGCGCGCCCGCCGTGTCCCTGGCCCCCGCGAGTACGGCGAGGGGTTCGCCGTCGATGCGCCGGGCGGCGAACGCCAGCGCCTCCAGCGAGCCGGCGTCGATCCACGGCAGATCGTCGACCAGCACGAGCAGGGGCGAGCGCTGGGCCAGATCGGACAACAGGGCGAGCAGCGCGACCCCGAGCAGCAGGCGGTCGGGAGGGCTGGTGCCCGCGCGATCGGAGTCCGGGAGGGGGTCGGTGGCGTGGGGGTCGGTGGCTCCGGGGCCGTTCGTCGCAGGGCCGGCTCCCCCGCCGCCGGTGGCCCCGCGCTCGTCGGCTCCGGTGCCGACGCCCGCGCCCCCACCGCCGGTGGACCCGCCGTCCGGGGCCTCGGCGCCGATGGCGCCGAGGAGGGCCGCGCGCTGGTGGGCGGGCAGGCGGGCGGTGTCGTCGAGGATCGGGCGGAGCAGCTGGTGCAGGCCCGCGAACGGCAGGTTCGCCTCGCTCTCGCTGCCCGTCATCCGCAGCACCCGCCCCCGGCCCCGGTGCTGGTCGGCCGCCAGGGCGAGCAGGGTGCTCTTGCCCGCGCCCGGTTCTCCCGTCACGATCAGCACGCCGCTCGTCACGCCGAGCACGGCCGCGCGCTCGCTCTCCCTCCCGACCATGGTCATCACTCGACTGTATCCTCCGGTGCAGTCATGTGACGGATACCGCCCGCCCCGGGCGAGGAGCAGGCTGGACACATGGACACCATGACGCTTGGCGACATCGAGATCACCCGCGTGGTCGAACTGTCCCCGAGGGGCCTCCCCCGCGACATCATCTTTCCCGACGTGCCCATGGAGCACTGGCGGGCGCACGAGAGCTGGCTGGCACCGGAGTTCCTGGACTTGGCCGCCGACGAGGTGCGCACGATGATCCAGACCTGGGTGCTGCGCAGCGAGGGCCGGACCATCCTCATCGACACCGGCATCGGCAACGGCCGCGAGCGGCCGCACATGCCGCTCTTCCACCAGCTGAACACCAATTTCCTCGGCGAGCTGGCCGCGGCGGGGGTGCGGCCGGAGGATGTCGACACGGTGATCTGCACGCATGTGCACGGGGACCACGTCGGCTGGAACACCACGCTGGTGGACGGCGAGTGGCGGCCGACCTTCCCCAACGCGCGGTATGTGATCTCACGGGCCGACTTCGACTACTGGAACCCGGAGAACGGCCACAACACCCGCTCGGGCGTGCGCATGGCGAACGTGTTCGAGGACAGCGTGGCCCCGGTGCACCAGGCGGGGCAGATCGTGCTGTGGGAGGGCGAGCACTACGACATCGACGCCCGGTTGCGCCTCGAACCCGCCCCCGGTCACACGCCCGGCTCCGCCGTCGTGACGCTGCGGTCGGGCACGGACCGGGCGCTGTTCGCGGGCGACCTGCTGCACAGCCCGCTCCAGCTCGCCGAGCCCGACGACTGCCCGTGCTTCGACGAGGACGAGGACCGGGCCCGGATCGCCCGGCGCCGCCTGCTGGAGTCGGCGGCGGACGAGGGCGCCCTGCTGTTCCCCGCGCACTTCCCCGGCGCGGGCGCGGCCGAAGTACGGCGCGACGGCGACCGCTTCGCGGTGAAGGAGTGGGCGGCATGGCGGTGAAGGTCTTCCGTAACATCCCGTACGCCGCCGCCCCGACCGGCGCGGCGCGGTTCGCGGCGCCGACTCCGGTGGACGGCGTACGCGGGCTCGACGGCCCCGGGCCGACCGCCCCGGCCCCGGTACGGCGCTTCCCGCTGGACCTGAGCCCGATCACGGGTCCGGGCTGGGTGCGCGGCGACGACTATCTGACGGTCAACGTCTGGGCTCCCGAGGAGCGGGAAAACGGCGGCGACGCGCCGGTGATGGTGTTCGTGCACGGCGGCGGCTTCCTGACCGGCACCGGCCGGGCGCCGTTGTTCGACGGGGCCTCCTTCGCCCGCGACGGCGTCGTCCTGGTCACGCTCAACTACCGGCTCGGCGCCCCCGGCTGGCTCGATCTGCCGGACGCGCCGCGCAACCGCGGCCTGCTGGATGTGATCGCCGCGCTGCGGTGGGTGCGCGAGCACATCGCGGAGTTCGGCGGCGACCCGGACCGGGTCACGGTGTTCGGGCAGTCGGCGGGCGGGATGATCGTCAGCGCGCTGCTGGTGACGCCCGAGGCGTCGGGACTGTTCCGGCGCGCCATCAGCCAGAGCGGCGGACTGCACACGGTGAGCGGCGCGCAGGCGGCGGAGACGACCCGGGAGCTGGCCGGCCGGCTGGGCGTGCCGGCGACGGTGGCGGGGTTCGCGGAGGTCCCCGACGAACGGCTGGTGTCCGCGGTGGGCGAACTGCCCACCCCAGGGGCGCGGCTCACCCCGTTCGGGGTGGTGCTCGACGACGTACCCGAGGCGTCCCCGGTGGACCTGATGGTGGGCACGAACACCCAGGAGTCACTGCTCTATCAGCAGCCACAGCTCAGTGCGGCCATCGACGCGATGTTCCACGACGCGAGCGAACGGCTGGCGTCGCTGCACGGCAAGGCGTTCCGTTACGAGTTCGACTGGCGGGACGGCCCGTTCGGCGCCTGCCACACCGCGGAGCTGCCGTTCGTGTTCGACAACACCGGCCTGCCCGCCCTCCGTACGCCTGAGGGGCTGCTCGGGCCGGACGTCCCGCCGTCGCTCGCCGCGGAGATGCACGGCGCGTGGGTGCGCTTCGCCACGACCGGGGATCCGGGCTGGTCGGGCACGCACCGGTTCGGTTAGCGGCCGCGGTGTTTCAGCCGCGGTGTTTCAGCCGCGGGGGTCCGGTAGCCGCGTTCAGTAGCCGCGGCGGACGTTGTCCACGGCCGCCGCGTCGCGCCGCCGGTCCCGCCGCTGCCGTTCGGCCGCCAGTTCCGCGAGCGCGTCGTCGAGGGCGGTGAGCACGCGCGCCACCGCGTCGTCGGACACCTTCGGGGCTTCCCCGGTCCCCTCGCCGTCCTGATCGCGGATGCCGATGGCCTCCGTGAGGGCGGCCAGGACGGGCTCGTCCGACCGGCGGCGGTTCGCCGCGTGGTGGCGGGCGTCGGTGTCGACCAGTGCCAGTTCGCGGGTCCAGAACACCTTCCAGTGGCGGTTGCGCTGCCAGATGAGCTGCCCGTCCGCCTCCAGCGCGGACAGATAGACCGCGGACAGATCGCGGCCCCTGCGCCACAGCCAGTCGCCGATGGACTCGTACGGCGCCTCCCGGACGAGCGCCGCGGCGGCCTGACGCAGCAGTGGGTCCTCGGGCGCGCCCGCAGGCCCCGGCACGATGTGCTCGCCGGAGCCGTCCAGCCCGGCTTCCCCCGCGGCCAGGAGGTCGATCAGCTCGGCTCCGGCGAGCGCGAGTGACAGATCGCCCCGCTCCACCAGGCGGCTGGGCTCCGCGTCCATGGTGACGATCAACAGGTCCCGCGCTGTGGTCATGAAAGGGCTCCCTGTCAGGACGACCGTTACGACCAGTGTCCTCCGGCGTTCGTACGGATGCATCCTCCCAGGTCGGGGCTTGGCTTTCCGTATCCGGGCGATCGAGACCGTGGTCATCCGCAGGGAGCAGGGGGGAGGACCGCGCCATCCGGTTCTCCCCCGTCTTTGCGGGGTGCGCGCTCCATGGTGACCGGGGTGCGGTGAGCGGGAGCCTGCTCACCATGCGTTCTCCTACCCTGCGCACCGCCGTCATCGGCGCGCTCGCCACCGCGGTCGCCTTCGCCGGGCAACTCGCCACCCCCCGGGCCGCCTCCGCCGACACCGATACCGACCCCCTGCGCCCGTTCACCACCCAGCGTCCGCACTGGGCGTCATGTCATCACCCGGGGCTGGACCGGGCCGGGGCCCGCTGCGCCACCCTCCGGGTGCCGCTGGACTACCGGAAACCGGGCGGGCGCACCCTGACCCTCGGCTTCTCCCGTATCAAGGCCGCCGACACGGCGCACCGCATCGGCCTGATGATGCACAACTCCGGTGGCCCCGGCGGCGCTTCGCTCGACATGCCACTGCTCGACGCGCCCGCCATGGGCAAGGATCTGGCCGCGCGGTACGACCTGATCGGCATGGATCCGCGCGGAGTCGGCCGCAGCAGCCCGCTGCGCTGCGGCACCTCCGGGCACTGGCTGCGCTCCGCCGGGTACGACGCGGCGGGGTTCCGGGCCCAGGCGCGGTACGAGGCCCACCTGGTGCGCGGCTGCCAGGGCGCGTACGGCAAGGGCCTGGCGTATCTGCGCCACTTCACGACCCGGAACACCGCCCGCGACATGGATGTGCTGCGCGCCGTGCTGGGTGAGCCGCGGACGTCGTATTTCGGCGTCTCGTACGGCACCTACCTGGGCGCGGTGTACGCGAAGATGTTCCCGGGCCGCACCGACCGGCTGCTGCTGGACAGCGCGCTGGACCCGGCGCGCTACCACGTACGCGCGTTCCGCGACGCGGCCGCGCCCAACGAGGAGCTGCTGGACACCTGGGCGGCGTGGACGTCCCGCCGGAGCGGCACCTACGGCCTGGGCGACACGCCCGCGCGGGTGCGGGCGACGGTGGAGCGCATCGCCCGGCAGGCCGCCCGCACACCCCTGCGGGTGGGCCGCTACACGGCCGACGGCCAGCAGGTGCCGCTGGTGCTGACCGCGCTGCTGGTCGACGACCGACGGTTCGCCGACGCCGCGAAGAACATCCGGCTGCTGCACGACGCGGCCGCCGGGCGTGCCGTGGAGCCCACCGAGCCGCTGGCGTCGGCGCTCGGTACGCCTGACGAAGTGTCGGACGTACAGAACTCGCTCCAACTGGCCCTGTTGTGCGGGGACGCGGCGGCGCCGCGCGACCTGTCCTGGTACCGGCGCAATGTCGAGCGCAGCCGGGTCGAAGCACCGCTGTACGGGCCGATGTTCAACGGGGTGAGCCCGTGTGCGTTCTGGCCGAACGCACCGGTGGAGCCGCCGGTACGGAGCGGGAACGCCGCGCCCGGTCTGATCGTCCAGTCCACCGGCGATCCGCGCACCAGCTACGCAGGCGGGCAGGGGCTGCACCGGCGGATGCCGCACTCCCGTCTGATCACCCTTCGGGCCCGGGTGCACGGGGTGTACGGCAGGTATCCGAACCGCTGTGTGTACGGGCAGGTCAACGACTATCTGCGGACCGGGAAACTGCCCGCGCGGGACACGGTCTGCCGCAAGGATGGTGGGTGAGCCGGTGTCCGACCGCCCCCGTCAACGGCCGTTCCGTCGCGCGCGGTTACCCGGACCCGCGGGTAACCGGCCGCGCCGGGGGGCCTACGATCCCCGGCAGGAACGCACCGCGATCGCCACGGATCGCGCCCGGAGACGGAGGAGTACGCCACGTGACCGCGCAAGGGGTAGCACCCCAGACCGGGAGTGGGCCGGAGCCCCCCAACACCCCGCTCAACCAGGGACGACCGCACAGCGCCCGGATGTACGACTACTTCCTGGGCGGCAAGGACAACTACGTCGCCGACCGGCAGGCCGCCGCCAAGGTGCTCACCCTGTGGCCGGGCGTCATGGTCGCGGCGCGCACCAACCGCGCGTTCATGCAGCGCGCGGTCCGGTACCTCGCCGCCGAACAGGGCATCCGCCAGTACCTCGACATCGGCACGGGCATTCCCACCCGGCCCAATCTGCACGAGGTCGTCCAGTCGGTGGCCCCGGAGTGCCGGGTGGTGTACGCCGACAACGACCCGATCGTGCTGGCCCATGCGCAGACGCTGCTCACCAGCCGTCCCGAGGGGCGCACGGCGTACGTCGACGCGAATGTCGCCGACCCCGATACGATCCTCTCCTCCCCGGGCGTCACGGAGGTGCTGGATATGTCCCGGCCCGTGGCGCTGAGCCTGTGCGCGCTGCTGCACTTCGTGCCGGACGCGTGGGAGCCGCACAGGATCGTGCGGAAGCTGGTCGACGCGCTCGCGCCCGGTTCGTATCTCGTCCTCAGCCACATCACCCCGGACTTCGATCCCGAGGCCACCCAGCGCACCGTGCAGATCTACCACAACGGGGGCATCGAGGGGAAAATCCGCACCAGGGACGAGGTGGAGCGGTTCTTCACCGGTCTGGAGCTGGTCGAGCCCGGCCTCGTGGTGCCGCATCGCTGGCGCACCGACCTGGCCACCGGGGACCCGGGGGTGGAGACCGGCGATGTGACCGACGAAGAGGTGTCCTTCTGGGCGGGTGTCGCCCGTAAGCCGTAGAGCGTCCTCGGCGGCCGGTTCCGCGTTCCTGGCCCGTGGCCCGTCTCGTGAGGGGATTTACGCCAAGTCACTGTGCGTGCCCTTCCGGTTCGCTACTGTGACGGCATGAGCGCCAGGAACGTGGACCCCGCCGACGAGTGGCCGCTGCCTCCGCCCTGGATGTGGGGATGCGGCAAGTGCACCGAGCTGTACCGGGCGATGAAGCAGGCTCCCAAGCTGGTGGACGCCGCGCTGGAGGAGCTGGGGCCGGGGGTGGACTGCGATCCCCACGACTCCATCGTGTCGACCCAGATCCGGCTGGCCCGGCACATCGCCACCCGCCATGTCTCGGAGCTGCCCGAGGCCGACGAGGAGTGCGAGCGGTGCGTCTCGGACGCGTCCGGCAAGCTTCCGGCCGTGCTCGCCCTGGAGCACCGCGCCCGCCATCTCTTCGCCCCGCCCGGCATCGTCGGCATGCTCTAGGGGGCGTCCTGCCCGCCCTGCGGCTTTCCTGAGCTGTGACATTCTGGTGAGTGGGTGCCCTGTCACTCCTGGGCGGCGCGGTCCGGCCTCGCCGGATATGGCACCCCGCCCCCGCCGCCTGTGTTCCGGGGACCTCCACCTGCCCGTACCCGCGGCACGGAGGGGAGGCGGACGGGAACATGCCCCATAACGCCGGTGCGGTGTCGCCGGCGCCGGAACCCACCGGGAGGGAGCGGGTCCTGGCGTTCGCCGGGGTGTCGCTGGCGGCCGTCTATGTGCTGGGCGAGGGGAGCGACGGCCTGCGGCTGGTCGAGACCGCGAAGGCGGCCGGCGCCACCACGGCTGCGCATGCGCTGCCCGAGCACTACGCGCTGTCCGACCGCTCGCCCGCCGCCGACGCCCTGTGCACCGGTCGCCCCCTGTGGCTGGACTCCGCGGCGCTCACCGCGTACCAGCGGGACGGGTCGGCGGCGCGGTGGCCCGGTGCGTCGCTGGGCGCGCTGCCGCTGGGGACCGAGGGCAGCCGGCTGGGGTGTCTGCTCATCGTGGGCAGCGCCACGGACGGCTTCGAGGCGGAGCAGCGGGCCCTGCTGCTGCGGTACGCCGACGCGATCACCACCCGGCTCCGGGGGGCCGGTGCGGCCCGTCCCACGGCCCCCACCGGGGCGGCCACGCTGCTGGGCCCCGCACTGCGGAGCCTGCGCGTCGGCTCGTTCGTCCTGCTGCCCGGCACCGGCCTGATCGAGGCGGACGCGACCCTGCTCGACCTGGTCGGTATCGCCCCGGACGACTTCGACGGCACGGTGGACACACTGCTCGCGCACACCGTGCCGGAGGATCTGCCCGCGCTGCTGTCGATCGTCGAGCCGTCCGCGCAGGTGGCCGGGGACCGCGAGCTGGAGTTCCGGATCCGCCGTTCGACCGGCGAAGTGCGCTGGCTCCGGCTGAGCTGCCGGGTGGGGACCGACGCGGCGGGGCGGCCGGAGCGCGTGGTGGGCGTGGTCACCAGCGCCGCCGCGCTGCGCCCCTGCGCCGACGACGTGTCCAGGGTGCAGTGGCTGACGACCGCGCTCGACGACGCCATGACGGTGCGGGACGTGAGCCGGGTGGTGGTCGCCGCCCTGGGCGAGCCGCTGGGCGCGGACCGGGTGGCGCTCGCCGAGCTGCAGGCGGACCGGCTGGTGGTGGTGGGGCTCGATCCGCCGCAGGCCGACGCGTGGCCGGAGCTGTGGCGTGCGGAGTGGCATTCCGAGTGGCCCGACACATCCCTGCACGCCCTGCCGAGCCTGCGGGCCGCGCTGCGGGAGGGCCGTCCTCGGCTGTGGCCGGCGGGTGCGGCACTGGAGCCGGGGCTCGCGGGCATCGGCCCGGGCGGGCTGGCCGTGCTGCCGCTCCCGGCCCATGGGCAGGTGGCGGGGGTGTGCCTGATCGGCTGGGACGCCCCGCATCCGTTCGGCCCCGAGGAGCGGTCGCTGCTCACCGCGACCGCGGGGCTGGTCGGCCAGACCCTGATGCGGGCGCACACCTACGACGCCGAGCAGGAGCTGGCCACGATGCTCCAGCGCTCGCTGCTGCCGCGCAGCCTGCCGAAGCTGCCCGGCGGAGTGGCCGTGGCCCGCTATCTGCCCGCGACGCGGGGACTCCAGGTGGGTGGCGACTGGTACGACGTCATCGCGCTCTCCGAGAGCCGGGTGGCGCTGGTCATCGGCGATGTGCAGGGGCACAGCGCCGCCGCCGCGACGATCATGGGGCAGATGCGGACGGCGGTCCGCGCGTACGCCGTGGAGGGGCATCCGCCGGATGTGGTGGTCTCCCACGCCAACCGGCTGCTGGTGGGCATGGAGGCGGATCTGTTCGCCACCGTCGCCTATGTCGAGCTGGACATGGAGGAGGGCAACGCCTGGTTCGTCCGGGCCGGGCATCTGGCTCCGCTGGTGCGCCGCCCGGACGGCACCACCGAGGAGGTGGTGGTCGAGGGCGGGCTGCCGCTGGGGGTGCTCGCGGACGCGGAGTTCCCCATGACGGCGGAGCCGCTGGCCCCGGGCACGGTCCTCGCGCTGTTCACGGACGGTCTGGTCGAGTCCTCGACGCTGCACCTGGACGAGGGGATGCGCCGGATGCGCGGCGCGCTGGCCGCCGCGTCCACGGATGTCGGCCGGATGGCGGACGCGCTGCTCGCCGTGGCCGACCGGCGGGACGACGACGTGGCGCTGCTGCTCCTGCGGTACGACGGCATGCGGGTCCGGCCCATCCGGGCCGGGTGGCTGGTGTGGCGGCTGCCCGACGCGGTGATGCACGCCCGCCGCTTCACCGCGCGCACGCTGCGCTCGTGGGACCTGACGGACCAGGCCGATGTGACGCTGCTGGTCGTCTCCGAACTGGTCACCAACGCGCTGATGCACACGCACGGCGCGGTCCGCCTCGACCTCACGTACGCCGTGGACCGGCTGCGGGTCGCGGTGACCGACTCCTCCCCGCGGGCGCCCGCCAAGCCGGTGGTCACGGACTGGGAGGCGACCGGTGGCCGGGGGCTGCTGCTGGTCGAGGCGATGTCGGCGTCCTGGGGCTCGGTGCCGGTCGGCGGCGGCAAGCAGGTGTGGAGCGAGATCGTCGTACCCCGCCGCGAGCCCGGGGACGCTGAACCCGGTGAAACCCAGCCCGGTGAAGCCCAACCCGGTGAAGCCCAGCCCGGTGAGTCCGAATCCGGCAACACCGAACCCGGGCCCCGCGTCCGGCAAGGGGGTGCGTGACATGAGGACGCCCCGCGCACGAAGCGCCGTCGCCGCCGTGGCCGCCGGGCTGCTGGCCGCGTCCCTGGCGAGCTGCGGAGGAAACGGCGGGGCGCACGGGAGCGGCTTCACCGTCGGCCTGCTGCTGCCGAGCCAGCAGATCCCCCGGTACGAGAAGTCCGACCGGCCGCTGATCGAGAAGCGGGTGAAGGAGTTGTGCCCCGGCTGCACCGTGGAGCACGCCAACGCCGGGGACGACGTGGCGAACCAGCAGCGGCAGATGAACTCCATGATCACCAGAGGGGTGGGGGCGCTGATCCTCGACGCCGTCGACGCCAAGTCGCTGCGCTCCTCGGTCCAGGCGGCGCACAAGGCGGGCATCCCGGTCGTCGCCTACGACCGGCTCGCCGAGGGCCCGGTCTCGGGCTACGCCTCGTTCAACGGCGGGCAGGTCGGCAGGCTCCAGGCCGAGGCGCTCCTGCACGCCCTGCGGGCCAAGGGGGACAGGCGCGGGATCGTCATGATGAACGGCGATCCGAGCAGCCCCAACGCGGCCTGGTTCAAGAAGGGCTCGCTGTCCGTCCTCCGGGGCGAGGTGAGGATCGGCAAGTCGTACGACGTCGTCGAGTACCGCCCGGACGACGCGTACGACGACATGCAAGCCGCCATCACCGCGCTCGGGCCGCACCGGATCGGCGGCGTCCTGGCGGTCAACGACAGCGTCGCCTCCGGTGCCATCTCGGCCCTCAAGGCGGCCCGGGTCAGGCCGGTGCCGCCGGTCACCGGCCAGGACGCCGACCTCGACGCCGTGCAGCGCATCGTCAGCGGCGACCAGTACATGACCGTCTACAAGCCCTTCAAGGCCGAGGCGCACGCCGCCGCCGCCATGGCCGTCGCCCTGGGGCGGGGCCGGAGCCTGCGCTCCATCGCCCGGACGACGGTCGACAACACCACCACCCGGAACATCCCGGCCTCCCTGCTCACCCCGGTCGCCGTGAGGGCAGCCGACATCAGGAGGACCCTGGTCAAGGACGGCGTGTACACGATCGGGCAGATCTGCACGCCCAAGCTACGGCCCGCCTGCGAGAAGGCCGGGCTCACCCGCTGACGGAGGTGATTGACCCGTGTCGGTTCCGCCCCTGCTGGCGCTGCGCGGCGTCTCCAAGCGCTTCGGCGGCGTCCAGGCGCTGGTCGACGTCGACCTGCAGATCCGGGCCGGTGAGGTCGTCGCCCTGGTGGGCGACAACGGCGCCGGTAAGTCCACCCTGGTCAAGGTGATCTCCGGGGCCGGCCCCGCCGACCAGGGGGTCATCGAGTGGGAGGGCCGCACCGTGCAGATCAAGCAGCCGCATGACGCGCAGGCGCTGGGCATCGCGGCCGTCTACCAGGACCTCGCGATGTGCGAGAGCCTCGACGTCGTCGGCAATCTCTTCCTCGGCCGCGAGGTCCACCGCGCCGGGATCCTCGACGAGGTGGAGATGGAGCGGCGCGCCCGTGAGCTGATGCGCACGCTGTCCATCCGCATCCCGGATGTGCGGGCGCCCGTCGCCATCCTGTCCGGCGGTCAGCGGCAGGCCGTGGCGATCTCCCGCTCGCTGCTGGGCGAGCCCAAGGTCCTCCTGCTCGACGAGCCCACCGCCGCGCTGGGCGTGGAGCAGACCAGCCAGCTGCTGGACCTCATCGAGGAGCTGCGCGACCAGGGTCTCGGTGTGCTCCTCATCAGCCACAACATGGGGGACATCAAGGCGGTCGCGGACCAGGTCGCGGTGCTGCGCCTGGGCCGTAACAACGGGCTCTTCGAGGTGCCCACCACCACCCAGGAACGCATCATCTCCTCCATCACCGGCGCCGCCGACAACGCCGTGGCCCACCGCACGACGGGTGAGGAGGGGGCATGGCCGTAGGACAGAACATCCGGGGGTACGCGGACGCGGTGCGGCACCGGCTGCGCGGCGGCGAGGCCGCCCGGCGCGGGCTGCGGGTCGGTGAGCGCGGCCCGCTGCTGGTGGTCCTCGGGCTCGTCGTGATCTGGCTCGTCTTCCAGGGCCTGAACGACAACTTCCTCTCGCCGCGCAATCTGTCCGGCCTCAGCGTGGACATCGCCGCCACCGGACTGGTCGCGGTGGGCATCGTGTTCGTGCTGCTGATCGGCGAGATCGACCTGTCGGTGGGCTCGGTCAGCGGGCTGGCGGGGGCCGCGTTCGCCGTGCTGAACGTGGACCTCGGCATGCCGGAATGGCTCGCCGTCGTCGTGGCGGTGGTCGCGGGGACGGCCGTGGGCGCCGTGCACGGGTTCTTCTTCGCCCGGGTGGGGGTGCCCGCGTTCGTGGTGACCCTCGCGGGGCTGCTGGCCTGGAACGGGCTGACCCTCTACCTGCTGGGCGCGAGCGGCACGATCAACATCGATGAGAGCGGTCTGGTCGCCGCGCTGACCAGCCTCTATTTCAGTGACGGCATCATCGCCTACGGTCTGGCCGCGGTCGGCACCGCCGGATACTTCCTGGCCGCGCGGCGGACCCGGCGGCGGCGCAGGGCCGCCGGGATGCCGTACCGGCCGATGGCCGAGATCGGGGTGCGCACGGGCGTCCTGGCGGTGCTCACGTTCGCCACCGCCCAGGTGCTCAACCTGTTCCAGGGCGTGCCGCTCGCCCTGCTGATCTTCCTGGGCGTGGTCCTCGGCTCGGATCTGGTGCTGCGCCGCACCCGCTTCGGGCGGAAGGTGTTCGCGGTGGGCGGCGGTGTGGAGGCGGCCCGCCGGGCCGGGGTGGACGTGGTGCGGGTGCGGATCGCGATGTTCATGGTGTCGGGAACGCTGGCGGCGGTCGGTGGCCTGTTCGTGGCCTCGGGGCTGACCTCGGCGAGCCCGACGACGGCTCGCGCGGCGGGGTCCGGCATGCTGCTGATCAATGCGGTCGCCGCGGCGGTCATCGGCGGTACGAGCATGTTCGGCGGGCGCGGCTCGGCCTGGTCGGCGCTGCTCGGCGCGCTGGTCATCCAGTCGATCGCCTCGGGCATGGCGCTGCTGGGCATCCAGGACGCCGTGCAGTTCATGGTCACCGGCGGGGTGCTGCTGGCCGCCGTGGTCGTGGACTCGCTCACCCGGTCCGCGCGGACGCGCGGCCCCACCTGACGTTCGTCACGGTCCGGGCGTGACGCTATGCTGCACATGAGCTTCCCATTCTCGGACAAGGCGGACATCCTGTCGGGTGTTCTGGAAGGATCCGATGCGCTCACCGTGACCATCGGAGTGCGATGAAACGTCTTCTCCTCACCCGCGCGGCCACCGCGACCACGCTCGCCGCGGCTCTGGCGATCTCCGGCTGCCAGGGCACCGGCGTGCGGTCCTCCGGCGGCGGAAAGCAGACCATCCACGTGCTCGCCACCAAGAATCCCCAGATGGTGACCCTGAAGCAGTACACGAAGAAGTACTTCACCTCGCGGACCGGCATCACCGTCGACTACACGCTGCTTCCGGAGAACGAGGCGCGGAACAGGATGAACCAGGAGTTCGCGCGGCAGGACGCGAAGTACGACGTGGCGAGCGTGAGCGCGTACGAGGTGCCGACCTACTCCAGGAACCACTGGCTCGCCCCGCTGGATTCCTACGAGAAGGCCGACAAGAGCTTCGACCAGAAGGACATCTTCCCCAGCCTGCTCACGGCCGTGACCGGCGCCGACGGCAAGATCTACGCCGAGCCCTTCTACGGTGAGGGCTCCTTCCTGATGTACCGCAAGGACCTCTTCCGCAAGAGCGGGCTGGCCATGCCGCGCGATCCGACCTGGAGGCAGGTCGCCTCGCTCGCGGCCAAGATCGACGGCACCGACGGCGCGAGCGGCATCTGCCTGCGCGGACTGCCCGGCTGGGGCCAGAATCTCGCCCCCATCAACACCGTGGTCAACACCTTCGGCGGCTCCTGGTACGACATGCAGTGGAACGCCCGGCTCACCTCACCGGAGTTCACCAAGGCGATCCAGTTCTACGTCGGCCTGGTCCGCAAGTACGGCGAGCCCGGCGCCGCGCGCAGCGGCGTCCTGGAAATCCTCGCCGACTTCTCCCAGGGCAAATGCGCCATGATGTACGACGCCAGCTCGCTGGCCACGTCGATCGAGGCCGACGGCTCCACGGTCAAGGGCAAGGTCGGCTACGCCCCCGCCCCGCACGAACTCACCCGCAGGGCGGGGTGGCTGTGGACCTGGGCCTGGGGTGTCGAGACCGCCTCCAAGAAGAAGGACGCCGCCTGGAAGTTCATCTCCTGGGCCTCCTCGAAGCAGTACCAGGCGCAGATCGGCAACACCCTCGGCTGGAACGAGGCCCCCGCCGGCAGCCGGAAGTCGCTCTACACCAACCCCAACTATCAGAAGGCGGCCGCCGCCTGGTACCGGCAGGAGTACGCGGCGGTGAAGGACTCCGCCGACCCCAGGAACCCGGGCGTCGGCCCGCGCCCCTACCAGGGCATCTCGTTCGTCGGCATCCCGCAGTTCGCCGACCTGGGGAACAAGGTCTCCGCGCAGATCAGCGCGGCCATCGCCGGCGAGAAGTCGGTGCGCACGGCCCTGCGGATCTCGCAGAAGCTCGCCCAGGACGCGGTGGCGCACTACCGCTCCCGCTGACCGCCGGAGCCACGGGCCGCTACTCGGCGACCGACCAGCGCGGCATGACACCGGCGATGTGGCAGGCCAGGAAGTAGAGGGGAATGGGGGGCGTGTACGGCGAGCCGCCCTCCGGCCGGTGCACGAGGCGGAGGTTACGGGACGTCCTGGCGGTGCGCGGACCGCTCGGCGGGCCCACGTACGCCCCGACCGAATAGCTGGTGACGCTCGGCCACACCAGCCCGATGTGCGATCCGGCGGGCACGATCCACCACCAGTACTCGTCGCAGGCGAAGACGCAGCCGATGCGGGGCAGCCGGTCCATGACCCGCTTCCCGTGCTCCGCGGACATCCCGACCGCGTCGTAGCCCAGCCCGGCGGACAGGTCGGCGGGGAGGGCCAGCCGTCCACGGCGCGCGCCGCGCGGAAGCCCCGGCGGGCCGCTCGTGGAATGCGCGGACTTCTTCCGCGGCATGTGGGCCGAAGGCAGGGGGAGGGTGGGGGGAACCACGATCGGTCGCCTTTCGTCTGCCTGCGCACTGTGGGCAGCGCCGGTCCTGCACTGCCCGGTGCCTACCGACGTACACACGCGAACGTTCCGCCGTCGCCGGGGCTCGAATCGGTCCGACCCGTCCGACGTTTCCCCCGGCACCGCGGGTCAACTCCCGCGGAGTCACACAGTCGGTGACGGCTTGTCCACTGTGTCATCTGCCATGAACGAGTTGCAAGAGGTAACTTGAAATTTGCAAGTCGTTGGATGCAGATGCGGCGACGATGGGTGATCGTGACAGACTGCGGCCGTGGAACACGGCGTGAGGAGGCAGGGAGTGGCGGCGGAATCCGCATGGGGCGGCGCTCCCTCCGTCCTCCGCATGATCCTCGGCAAGCAGCTCGAGGAGCTGCGGACCCGGTCCGGGCTCAGCTACGACGAGGCGGGCGCGGCGATCGGCGTCAGCCACTCGACGATCCGCAGGATGGAAGCCGCGAAGGTGGCCCGGCTGCGGCTCGCGGACGTCGAGAAGCTGCTCCAGACGTACGGCGTCACGGACCAGCGCGAGATCGACACCTTTCTGAAGTCGGTCCGCGAGGCCAACAAGCGCGGCTGGTGGCACGTCTACCGCGATGTGATGCCGGACTGGTTCGCCGCGTATCTGAGCCTGGAGCAGGCGGCGCTGCAGATCCGCGCGTACGAGCCGCAGTTCGTCCATGGCCTGCTGCAGACCGAGGACTACGCCCGCGCCCTGCTGGCCTCGGGCAATCCGCACGTCCCCGCCGGCGCCACCGAGCGCAGGATCGCCCTGCGCATGCGGCGCCAGGAGCTGCTGTCCCGTGAGTCCCCGCCCCGGCTGTGGGTGGTGATGGACGAGACCGTGCTGCGCTGGCCGGTCGGCGGCGCGGCCGTGATGCGCGCCCAGATCGACCATCTGATCGCGGTGAACGCGCTGCCGCATGTGACCCTGCAGATCATGCCGTTCAGCAACGGACCGCATCCGGCGATGCCGGCCGGCGCGTTCCACATCTTCCGGTTCCAGGCCGCCGAGTTGCCTGACATCGTCTACCTGGGCGGGCTCATCGGGGCGGTCTACCTGGACAAGGCGGACGACGTGGTGGTGTACCGCGAGGCTCTGGACCGGGTGAGCGCCCAGTCGGCGCCCGCGCAGAAGACCGAGGCCCTGCTCAGTGAGATCCGCGAGGAGCTGTGACGGGCCCTGGACATGTGACCGACGTTTCGATGGGAGGGGCGGGCGTTGCGCGACAACGGATGGCCGGCCGAACGGATTGACACCGAGAGCGCACATTCTGCGCGGATCTACGACTACATCATCGGTGGCAAGGACTACTACCCCGCCGACAAGGAGGCGGGCGACGCCATGGCACGGGAGTGGCCCGCCCTGCCGATCCACATGCGGGCCAACCGCGACTTCATGAACCGGGCCGTGCGCTATCTGGCGGAGGAGGCGGGCGTCCGGCAGTTCCTCGACATCGGGACCGGCATCCCCACCTCCCCCAACCTCCACGAGATAGCCCAGGCGGTCGCCCCGGACTCCCGGGTCGTGTACGTGGACAACGACCCGATCGTCCTCACCCTGTCCCAGGGCCTGCTGTCCAGCACGCCCGAGGGGAAGACCACCTACGTCGAGGCGGACATGCGCGACCCCGCCGCCATCCTGGGCGCGCCGGAGCTGCGCGACACCCTCGACCTCGGCAAGCCGGTCGCCCTGACGGTCATCGCCATCGTGCACTTCGTCCTCGACGAGGACGACGCCTACGGGATCGTCAACCGGCTTCTGGAACCGCTGCCGTCGGGCAGCTATCTGGCGATGTCCGTCGGCACCGCGGACTTCGCCCCCGAGGAGGTGGGCCGCGTCGCCCGCGAGTACGCGGCGCGCGACATGCCCATGCGGCTGCGTACCGAGGCCGAGGCCGCGCGGTTCTTCGACGGGCTCGAACTGGTCGAGCCCGGTGTCGCCCAGGTGCACAAGTGGCATCCGGACGCCAGGAGCACCGAGGGCATCAAGGACGAGGACATCGCCATGTACGGGGCGGTCGCCCGCAAGCCGTAGCCGGGCCGTCGTGGGGTTCAGTCCCCGGCGTCGTGGACGAGCAGCGCGATCTGGACGCGGTTGTTGGGGCCCAGCCGGGTCAGGATCCGCGACACGTGCGCTTTCACCGTCGGCAGCGCGAGACGCAGTTCGCGTGCGATCTCCGCGTTGGAGCGGCCCCGTCCGACCGGGCCACGTCCCGCTCCCGGTCGCCCGGGAGCGCCGGCCGGGCCCGGGCGGTGGCCGCCCGCTCCTCCTGCCCGCCGCCACCCGTCACCTGCTCGACGAGGCGGCGGGTGACGGCGGGTGCGAGCACCGGGTCCCCGGGCCACCTGTTCGGCGGCCCGGTCCCGGCGGGTGCGGTGGATACGGCGCGTATCCCGGCCATGTACGCGGGCCCGGCCCGCGAGCGGCCCGCCGTGCGCCGGCCGGATACTCACGTACGACCCGGGGCGGCTCACCGCCGACTTCGGTCACCGCCCGGCCGACCTCGGCCCGATCCCGCGCCCTTCGGCGCCCGCCTACGGTCGGGCCATGACCTCCACTCCCCCGAGGCCGCCGCCGGCGGCCGTGACGGATCTGCGCTGCTTCGCCCTCGTCGTCGGTGGTGGCAGCGGCCTGCTGTACGAATGGCTCGGCTACCACAGGGCACCCCTAGGTCAGCTGGCGCCGCACCAACTCGTGGAGCTTTCCGCCGGGCCTGGCCATCAGCTCGGCCGGGGCGCCCTGTTCGACGACCCGGCCCTCCTCCATGACGAGCACACGGTCGGCGTCCATGACGGTCGACAGCCGGTGGGCGATCACCAGTCGGCTGGCGTTGAGGCGGCGGGTGCTGTCGATGACGATGCGCTGGGTCTCGTTGTCGAGGGCGCTGGTGGCCTCGTCGAAGAACAGGACGCGCGGCCGGCGGATGAGCGCCTGGGCGATCATCAGGCGCTGGCGCTGGCCGCCGGAGATGGCGCCGCTGCCGGAGATC
This sequence comes from Streptomyces sp. NBRC 110028, assembly GCF_001417735.1. GTDB lineage: Bacteria > Actinomycetota > Actinomycetes > Streptomycetales > Streptomycetaceae > Streptomyces. The sequence goes on along the minus strand of NZ_BBUZ01000027.1, from coordinate 162,364 downwards.
ATCGTGTGGAGCCCCATGGGCATCTGGCGGATGTCCTCGGCCAGGCCGGCGAGTTCGGCGGCCGCCATGGCCTCCTCGGGGGTGAACGGCTCGGCGCCGCGGATGCAGTCGAGGACGGTGCCGCCCAGCGGCTGCGCGTTCTGGAGCACCACCCCGCACTGGCGGCGCACCGCGGCCTGGTCGAGGGCGGCGAGGTCCTGGCCGTCGTAGAGCACGCTGCCGGACACCGGCCGCTCGAAGCCGATGAGGAGCCGCAGCAGCGTGGACTTGCCGCAGCCGCTGGGGCCGACGACGGCCACGAACTCGCCGGGCCGGATCTCCAGGGACACATCGTCGAGGACCAGCGGGCCGTCGGCGCCGTACCGGAAGGTGAGGTTCCTGGCCTGGAGGGCACCGGAGAGGGGGCCGGGCTGCGCGCTGCCGCCGCGCACCTCGGGCGGCTCGTCCAGGATCGGCTTGACCTCCTCGAACATGGGCAGCACGGCGACCACGGACACCAGGGAGTTGGTGAGCTGGGTGACGGAGGTCAGCAGCATGGTGACGGAGGTGTTGAACGTCAGGAAGCCGCCCGCCGACATGCTGCCCCGGGCCGGACCGGCCAGCAGCAGGAACACGATGAGCGAGCACAGCGGAAGATAGACCGCGTCGAGGACCTGGGTGAGGTTCTTGATGCGCCCGGTGCGCTGGTGCAGGTCGCGGGAGCGGGCGAAGCCGCGGGCCCAGGCCGCGTAGGCGTAGTTCTCGGCCGCGGCGACCCGCAGTTTGGGCAGTCCGCGCAGGGTCTGGAACGCCTGGTTGTTGAGCTTGTTCTCGGTCTCCACCAGCCGCCGCTGCCAGCGCACCTGCCACAGGCCCATGGCGAGGAAGATGCCGCAGATGACCAGCAGCATGGCCAGCACGGCGAGCGCGAGTCGCACGCTGAAGAACAGCAGCAGGGCGAAGTTCATCGCGCCGACGGTCCCGGCCTGGAGGACCACCGGGGCGGTGCCGGACAGCACCCGGCGCATGGTGCTGATGCCCATGGCGGCGCTGGCCAGTTCGCCGGTGGAGCGCTCGGCGAAGAACGTGGTGGGCAGCCGCAGCAGCCGGTCCCAGACGGCGGGCTGCAGCGTGCTCTCCAGCCGTCCCTCCAGCCGCAGCAGGGTCAGGTTCTGGAGCAGCAGGAAGGACGCGGCGACGACACTGGAGACGATCAGCGCCAGGGCGATCTGGACGATCGGGTCCTTCTCGGCGCGCGGCACGAACGTACCGAGCACCTGGCCGGTGGCGACCGGCACCAGCGCGCCGAGCGCCACCGTCACCAGCCCGGCGGCGCACAGACCGCGCAGGTCCGGGGCGGAGCCCCGGGCGGTGAAGCGCAGCAGCCGCCACATCGTCATCGGCCGCTCGGGCAGCGGCCGGTAGAACATCACGGCGCGCGGCTCGAACTCCTCCGCGGTGCCGCGGCCGATGCGTATCCGCAGGCCCGAGGCGGGGTTGACGGCCTCGTACCGGCCGCGCCGCCACAGCAGCGCCACCGGCGCCCCGGACAGGGCGCGATAGCCCACCAGGGGGCCCGCGTCCTCGCGCCACCAGCGGCCCTCCAGCCGGACGGCCCGGGTGCGGACGCGCGCGTGGGCCGCGATGCGCTCCACCGGGTCCGTACGGTCGTCGGCGACGGGGCCCTTCTGCGGTTCGGCGAGGGTGATCCCGGCGGCGTCCGCCACGGCCCGGCAGACGGCGTACACGGCGTCGTCGGTGCTGTCGGCGGCCCCGGCCGAGTGCCGGGGGCCTCCGATGGACGCGATCAGCGCCTCGTCGGCGCGTGAGCGGACGGCCTCACCGGCCCGGATCCCGGCGGCCGTGCGGTCCGCGTGGGCCCGCTCCAGGGTGTCGATCCAGCGGTCCACGGCGGTGCCGAGCCGGTACTGCTGGTTGACCATCCGCTGCCACAGCGCGCCGTCGATGAGCAGGTCGCCGGCGGCCTGGGCGCTGTACTCGGCGCCGTAGCGCACGCTGCCGGGCGGCACCGGGAGCCACAGCAGGTTCTCGTCGGCCGCCTCCTCGCCGGGTGGCGCTCCCCCGTCCAGCGGGGCCTGGAACAGCACGCCGAGGCTGCGGCTGATGCCGAGCGCCACGGCGTGTTCCAGCGGTGTCGGCGCCACGTTGTCGTACGCGGTGTCGTACGCGGTGTCGTACGCGGTGTCCTCGGGGGCGCCGTACGCGTCGTACCGCTCCGGCCGGTACAGCTCGCGCAGCGGGATGCGGCGCACCGCGCAGTCCTGCGAGGGCCGCCCCACCAGGGTGTGGCGCGGGCCCTCGACGGGGCCGGGCAGCGCGGCGCCCGTCTCCAGGCGGCCGAGGAAGTGCCACTGCCCCTCCTCGGCGGCGTCGACCGCGAAGAGGTCCAGGGCGCCTTCGACGACGAGCCAGAGCACCTGCGGGCCCTCCAGCGGGAGGCTGCGCAGTCCGGCGCCGTCGACGGGGGTGCCGAGGGCGCCCAGCGCCCGCACCACCGCGTCGCCGCCGCCCGTGTCCATGGCCTCGGCCGCCGGCGGGTGTGCGGACGCCATGTCAGTGCTCCTTCATCAGCTCGGCGTACGGGCCCCCGGCGACCGCGAGGTCCTCGTGCCGTCCGCGCTCCACGACCGTGCCGCGGTCCAGGACGAGGATCTCGTCGCTGTCCCGGACGGTGCTGAGCCGGTGGGCGATCACCACGCACGCGCAGCCGCGGCGGCGCAGGCTGTCCATGACGGTCTGCTCGGTCCGCGCGTCCAGGGCGCTGGTCACCTCGTCCAGGACCAGCACACTGGGGCGGCGGACCAGGGCCCGGGCGATCTCCAGCCGCTGCCGCTGTCCGCCCGAGAAGTTGCGGCCGTCCTGCTCGACCCGGCAGTGGATGCCGCCGGGGCGGCGGGCGATGACGTCGTCGTAGAGGGCCGCGTCCCGCAGGGCGGCCACCACCGCGTCGTCCGGGATCGACGGATCCCACAGCGCCACGTTGTCCCGCACCGTCCCCTCGAACAGGAACACGTCCTGGTCGACGAAGGACACGGAGGCGGCGAGCCGGCCGCGGGGGATGTCCTCCAGCCGCTGCCCGTCGATGCGGATGGCCCCCTCCCAGGGGCTGTAGAGGCCGGAGACCAGCCGGGACACGGTGGACTTGCCGCTGCCGGAGCCGCCGACCAGCGCCACCTGGCGGCCGGGGCCGACGGACAGCGAGAAGCCGCGCAGCAGCGGCTCGTCCAGCGGGTTGTAGCCGAAGGTGATGTTTTCCAGCGTCACATGGCCGGTGAGGCGGCGGGCGCCGTCGGCGTCCGGCTGCCCCTCGTCGCGGGTGTGGAGGGTGTCCGCGGGGAAGCGCTCCACGTCCTTGAGCCGTGCCACGTCGGCGGAGAAGTCCTGGATGCGCCCCGCCACGCCGTTCAGCCGGGTGATGGGCGCGGTGAAGCGGGTGACCAGCGCCTGGAAGGCGACCAGCAGCCCGATCGAGAGATGGCCCTCGACGGCCCGCAGCCCGCCGATCCACAGGATGAGCGCGCTGTTGAGGGTGGCGAGGGTGGGCGCCACCACGCCCAGCGCCGCGCTCGGTACGCCGAGGCGCTGCTGTTCCTCCAGGGTGATGGCGTGCTGACCGGCCCAGCGGCGGAAGTAGCCGCTCTCACCGCCGGTGGCCTTCATCGTCTCGATGAGCTGGAGCCCGGTGTACGCGGTGGTGGTCAGCCGCGCGGTGTCGGCGCGCAGCTTCTGGGTCCTGGTGGCGCGCAGCCGTATCACGACGCGCATCGCGACCACGTTGAGCAGCGCGAGCCCGACGCCCACCATGGTGAGCTGGGGGTCGTAGGTCCACAGCAGCACGGCGTACAGGACCACCACGATCCCGTCGACCGCCGCCGCGGCCAGGTCGCGGGCGAGGGTTTCGGCGACGGTGTCGTTGGACCGCAGGCGCTGCACCAGGTCGGCGGGGCTGCGCTGGGCGAAGAACGTGACGGGCAGCCGCAGCAGATGGCGCAGGAACCGTGCGCTGCCGAGGGTGGAGGAGATGATGCGTCCGCGCAGCAGGTTCGCCTGCTGGACGCCGGTCAGCACCGCGGTCAGCACCACCGCCACGGCCATGGACGCGAACAGCGGTGGCAGCATCGAGGTCTGGCCGCCGACGATGAAGGTGTCGATGAAGGTGCGGCTGAGCGCGGGCACCGTGGCGCCCACCACCACCAGCAGCAGGCTGGCCAGCAGCGAGGCCAGCAGGGTGCCGCCGGTGCCGCGCAGCCGCGCGGGCAGGGCGTCCAGGACGCCGGGGCGGCGTCCGCCGCGGCGGAAGTCGTCCTCGGGTTCGAAGACCAGGCAGACCCCGGTGAAGCTCGAGCCGAACTCCTCGGTGGTGACGAAGCGGCGCCCCTTGTCGGGGTCGTTGATGTGGACGCCGCGCTTGCCGAACCGCCGTCCCATGCCGTCGTAGACGACGTAGTGGTTGAACTCCCAGAACAGGATCGCCGGGGCCTGGACCTCGGCCAGCGCCTCCGGTTCCATCTGCATGCCCTTGGCGCGCAGCCCGTAGCCGCGGGCGGCCTTCAGCAGGTTGCTGGCCCGGGATCCGTCGCGGGAGACGCCGCAGGCGATCCGCAGCTCCTCCAGCGGTACGTGGCGGCCGTAGTGGGCGAGCACCATGGCGAGCGACGCGGCGCCGCACTCCAGCGCCTCCATCTGGAGCACGGTGGGGGTGCGTACGGTCCGTCGCCGCGACTTCTTCGGGCCGCTCCCCCGGCGCGGGGCGCGCCGCCGTCCACGGGCCGGTTCGGGGCGGCGGCGCCCGCTGGTCCCGGCGGGCGCGGGGCGGGGCGGCCCGCCGCCGTCGTGCGTGGAGTTCGTCGTGGTCACGGGAGCAGCCAATCGACGGGGTGACGGGCGGCCAGGTGGATGGTTCCGTCGGTCAGGGTCATGGAGCCGAGGGCGAACGGCGGGCCCTTGGGCGAGGACCAGCGGTAGCCGGAGCGGGTGGCGGAGGACCGGTCGAGGCGTACCGCCACCGCGACCGGCGGGCCGTCCTTGGAGAATTCCTCGCCGAGTTGTGCGCTGCCGAGGAAGGCACCGATCTGCTGGCGCGACTGGGCGGTCCGGCCGACCGCCTGCACCTGGCCGCGCAGCACGCCGTACGTCCGGGAGGGCGCCGACTGCACGCTGAGGTCGACGTCCGCGCCCGCGGGCACCGATGCCGCCCGCTCCGCCGGGACGTAGAGGGTCGCGGTCAGCGGGTCGCGGGAGTGGCGGACGCGCTCCACGGAGGCGACGTCCGCGCCGGTGTTCAGGACCGAACCGATCGATGCGGAGAGGGTGGTGAGGCGGCCCGCGGCGAGGGCGCGCACGACCGTGCTGCCACCGTCGGGCTTACGGACCTTCACCAGCGGGGCGCCCGCGCGCACCGTGCCGCCCTCCTCGGCGAGCACGGCGGTGACCTGTCCCCCGACCGGGCTCTGCAGCACATAGCTGCCCTGGCCGTGGGTGAGGATGCCGGAGGCGTTCAGGGTGTCCGCCACGCTGCCGGTCACAGCCCAGACGGCGGCCGCGGCCATGACGACGAGGGTGACCGTCAGCGCGAGCCAGCCCTGGGGGCGGGCGTAACGGACCGGCAGGTCGATGTCGTCTGCCGACTGGAGCTTGGAAAGGGCCTGCTGGCGGAACTGCACGGGAGTCTTTCCTCAACCGGCCGGGGCGCGGGGGAACGGGTCGGGGGGGGCGGTCCGGGAGTGGCGGGTGCCGGGGACCGCGCATGCCCCGGGCCAGTCAGGCCCGGGGCATGGGGTGACGCGGTGGCCTCAGAGACCGGCGACCGTGCCGACGATGCCGGAGGTGTTCAGGCCGGTCAGGCCGTCGACGGTGCCGGTGACGGTGCCCACGGCGCCGGTGACCGGGCCGGTGATGGGACCGGTGACGGAGTGCACGGTGCCCAGGGCGTCGCCCACAGCGCCCAGACCGCCGGCCACGTTGTCCAGCTCAGCGTCGGAGATCTCCTGGGTCGCGACCTTGGGTGCGTTGTTCATTACTGCGTCTCCCTTGGATACGTATCTCTAAACGAGCTTCCACAGCCGATGGTCGCCGCCACGCGTGCGGCTTCGCCACCGGCCACCGCGGCACGTTCCCATCCCGCTGGATGCCGGGCTCCGGGAACGTCTCGGCGCGGAAGGATGTAACCACGCGTGCCGGCCGCCTTCGAATCACGGGGCATCCGGAACTACGCATTCCGCCAACTTTCCGATCACATGGCGTGCACGCGCGCCCACGTGACCGGCACCGGCCCCGCACGCGAACGTCACAACTCGCGCCGCACCGTCGCTCCGTCTCCGCGCGGAAACCGCGCATACCCGGGCGCAGCCGCCGCGCCCCGGGGCCGCTCGCCGCCGGCAGCACGCCGTACACGCGACTTCTGTGGAATGGATGTGCCGATCAGTTGAAGAACTGCCGACCTCCGGTCGCATGTCGCGGCCGACGACGGCTCGCTGACGGATCAGGTGTGGCGGGCGGTCACGCGGGTACCCGTCGAAAACCCCTGTGCCCACGCACACGCCGAACCGTGGAGTCGCCGACCGAGGAGTCGCTGTGAAGATTGGCGTATCGACCTTCGTGACCGACCAGGGCATCGCGCCCGCGCCCCTGGGGCGCGCCCTCGACGAGCGGGGGTTCGACTCGCTCTTCATCGCCGAGCACAGCCACATCCCGGTGGAGCGCCGCTCGCCCTATCCGGGCGGTGGCGAACTGCCGGAGATCTACTACCGGACGCTCGATCCGTTCGTCACGCTGAGCGCCATCGCCCCGGTCACCACGCGGCTGCTGCTGGGGACCGGTGTCGCCCTGGTGGCGCAGCGGGATCCCATCATCACGGCGCAGGAGGTGGCCTCCCTCGATCTGGTCTCCGGCGGGCGGGCCGTGTTCGGCGTCGGGGTCGGATGGAACCGCGAGGAGATGGAGAACCACGGGACCGACCCGTCCACCCGCGGCCGTCTGGTGGACGAGCGGCTGGCGGCGATCCGCGAGCTGTGGACGAAGGAGAAGGCGGAGTACCACGGCGAGTTCGTGGACTTCGACCCCGTCTACCAGTGGCCCAAGCCCGTACAGCGTCCGCATCCGCCGGTCTACGTGGGCGGCGGCGAGCGCGCGTTCCCCCGGATCGCCGCCCATGGCGACGCGTGGCTGGCCAACAGCGTGCCGCCCGAGAAGCTGGCCCCGCAGATCGAGCGGCTGCGCAAGGTGGCGGGCCGGGACGTGCCGGTGACGGTGTACGCGGTGCCGGACACCGCCGAGGCGCTGGAGGGGTACCAACGGCTCGGGGTGGACCGGGTGCTGCTGTACCTGCCGACGAGACCGGAGGGGGAAACGCTCGCCCACCTCGACACCATGGCCGCTCTCGCCGAACGGTTCCGCTGAGCCCCGGGCGGGTCAGGGGCGGCCGCCGCGGGCACCGCCGCGGCCGCCGGTGCGGGCCAGGGCCCGGCCGATGGCGCCGATGCCACGGGCCGCCCCGGAGCGTACGGCCCGGGCGCCGCGGCCGGGCCCGTACAGATAGGCGGCGAGCGCGGTGACGACCGCCACGACGAGGAGGGTGCGGGTGCTCTCGCGCAGGAAGCGTACGAGCGTGTCGAAGATGTCGGCCGCCGCGTCGCGGGGCAGCGCGGCGGGCGGTACGGAGTCCAGGTAGACGCCGCGCAGCACGGCCAGCCCGACCAGCAGCGCGGCCATCATCACCGCCGTGCCGATCCCGGCCGCCATCAGCATGGCCCGGTGCGCGGGTGAGGTCCATACGGCCAAGGCGGCGAGGACGACCGTCACCACCGGCAGCCAGATGCCGACGACGTCGAGCAGACGCATCGCGGCCTGCGCCTTGTCGAGCTTGTCCGTCCGCAGCAGGACGATCTGGCGGTCGATGTGGGGGATCTTGGCGGCGTTGCCGTAGCCCGCCCGGACGAGGCGCTGCTTCACGTTGTCGACGGCGGTGCCGATGTCCAGGACGATCGCGTCGTCCCGGGGCCGGACGGCGCTGCTGCCCTCGCCGGTGAGCACCTTGACGACGGCCGCGTGGGCGCGGCGGTTGGCGGCGTCCCACACCACCGGGAACTGCTCGCTGGTGATCACTGTGTGCACGGTGCGGTGGACGGCGTCGCCGAGGACGGTTTCCAGCGGTCCGGTGAGGACCCGGACGCCGTTCACGACGACGGGCGGGGCCCCTGAGGTGTCCAGGTTCCGGGAGAGCTGGGCCGTGATGGCGGGGACGTCCACCTGATGGACCACGCGATGGGTGAGGCGGTTGGTCACAGCGGTCTGGACGGAGGGCTCCCTGGCGATCGGGGCGACGGTCTCCACGTACCGCTGGGGGTCGGTGACCTCCTCGTGCAGCCAGGTGGCGACGACGGCGAGCGGGGCGAGCAGGAGCGCCAGGACGAGGAGGACGCACGCGCCCGCGTGGCGCAGGCGCCGGTGGCGTACGGCCGCCGCCGCGCGCAGCCGGGCGTACTCCTGGCGCTCGTGCGCGCTCAGCGGCGGTGGCTCGGCGGCGCCGGAGGCGTCGGACGGATCCATGAGATCCTCCCTCGCACGAGTTGCCGGGCCGGGACTCAGCGCCCGGTGGCACCCCGTACGCCCGCACGGCCCTCTCGTTCGCCCGAACTGGTGATTCCATCGTTACCCGCGTCCGCCACTGATCGCCACGCGGGAGCGCCGCCGGGGCTGACGCGCTTCCCCGGTCCGCCCGGTCCGCTACCGCGCCGGGGTGCCGCCGGGTCCGGAGCCGGACTGCACGACCGACGGCACCTTGGCCGCGGGGTCGAGGGTGTAGGGGTAGTACGCCTTGGGGTCGAAGGCCGTACCGCCGCTCTCGTTGCGGCCGCTGGTGTTCAGATACGTGTTGCCCCGCTGGACGATCGAGGCGGTGGCGTCCTTGATGACGGGGTTCTTCATCCCCTCGAAGTAGCTGTTCTCCAGCACCATCTTGGTGTTGCCGCGCGAGTAGTTGCCGTAGGAGGAGGCGATGTCCGTGCCCGGGAGGTCCTGCAGGTAGTTGTTGTACAGGTGCGCGTGCGCGATGTTGTCGGCGGACGGGTTGCGCTGCTCCGTGTCCCGGAACCAGTTGTGATGGATGGTGATGTCGGCCGTGGTGTTCTCCGTCCAGCCGATGCCGAACGCCTTGTTGTGCGTCTCCAGCCGGTTCCACGAGACCGTGAGATACGTGGTGTCCTTGCGGCTGTCGATCAGGCCGTCGGCCATGTGCTTCAGATCGTTGTGATCGATCCACACATGGTGGGCGCCGTCCATCTGGATGCCGTCGTAGTCGTGCTCCTTGTCGTTCCACGTGCCCATGTAGGAGTCGCGGATCGTCAGATTGCGGATGATGACGTTGTGCACGCCCTGCCCGAGGAAGAAGCCGCCGCCGACGATCTCGCCCGAGGACCCCTGGCCCACGATCGTCTTGTCCGAGGCGACCTTGATCTCCTTGCCCTTGGGGTCCATGGTGATCGCCCCGGCCACCACGATGACGTACGGCTCGGCGGCCGTCGCGTACTTCTCCAGGTCGGCCAGTGTCCGCACCGTCACGGTCTTGCCGTCGCGGCCTCCGTACGTGCCGTTCTGGCCGAGCGCGTTGACCGACGCGAACCCGTCGGCCCAGGCGGTCGCGGCCACTTCGCTCCGTGCCGCGCCCGCCTCGGCGCCGTGCCCCTGCGGGGCGAGGCCGACCGTCAGGGCCAGGGCGAGGGGCACACCCCGGATCGCCACGCCCGGTCCGCGCCCGCCGTTGTCTCGTATGCGCCGCCTCTGGGCCGCCATGACCACATCCACTCCTCAGCTCGGTGGAACCGTCCATGCGACTGTCGCCGCCGAGCGGGCAATGGTTGCCGGTGGACCGTGGGGTGTTCACCCCACGGTGCGGCGGGGAACCCCCATCGCGGTCAGCGGCGACCGGTGCAGCGGCATCGTGCGCCAGCGCGCGGTGAAGGTCCGGTCGGCCCGCGAACAGGTCACCTCGAAGTGGTGCGGGGTCTCCAGGAAGGCGATGTCGGCCACGAACGTGTCCGGATCCGTCCAGCCGCCGCTCGCCGCCGTCGGCACCCGCCCGTCCGCCCCCTCCTCGACCGTCCACCCCGGGGCGCCGAGCCGCACATCGAGCCGGGACGCGCCCTCCGCCAGGGAGACGGTCCACACGCCGTCGCCACCGGCGGCGACCGTCACCTCCGTCAGCCTGGACTGGTCCGCGCAGGTACCGCCGGCCGGGGTGAAGGTGGTGGCCCCGCTCCCGGTACCCGGTGACGTGAACTTCTCGTGCGAAGTGGGGAGTTCGAGGGCATCGAGCCGCCGGCGCAGGGCCGCGTCGTCGTCCTGGCGGTGGTCGAGGGGCGCGGGGCCGAACGCCGGGAGCAGATGCCGCCAGACCTTGTCCAGCACCGCCTGCATGTTCTCGGTGTCCGTGGTCATCGCGACCACCGCGTCGTGTTCGGGCAGCACCAGGCAGAACTGCCCGTAGGCCCCGTCGCCCCGGTAGCCGTGGCGGGACCGCCAGAACTGGAACCCGTATCCCTGCTGCCAGTCGGACACCGCCCCTGCCGCGGTGCCGTCCGCGTTGCTGATCTGCGCCCGGGTCGCCTCGGCCACCCAGGCGGCGGGCAGCAGTCGGCGGCCCTCCCAGACCCCGTCGCCCAGGTACAGCAGGCCCAGCCGGGCGAGGGCGTCCGTGGTGGCGTACATGCCGCTGAAGCCGAGGTCACGGCCGGGCGGGCGCTGGATCCAGGCCGTCTCGCCGATGCCCAGCGGGTCGAACAGCCGGGGCCGCAGATAGTCGGTGAGCGACTGCCCGGTCACCCGCTGGACGATCGCGGCGAGGCTGTACGTGGCGGCGTTGTTGTAGGCGAAGACGGTGCCGGGGTCGCGGTCGGGCGGGGTCAGCAGGAACCCGCGCACGGGCTCGGCCGGGTCGCGGGTGAACGCCTGCTCCCGGGCGTCGGTCAGATGCCCGCTGGACATGGCCGCGACGTGCCGGACGAGCATGGCCCGGCTGCGGGGGTCGGTGATGTCGCCGTCGAACTCCGGGAAGTAGGAGATCACCGGGTCGTCGAGACTCATCAGCCCCTCGGCCACCGCGAATCCGGCCGCCGTGGAGGTGAAGCTCTTGCTGATGGAGTACAGCAGATGCGGCCGGTCCGCAGTGTACGGCGCCCACCAGCCGGAGGCGACCACATGGCCGTGGCGCACGATCATCAGGCTGTGCGGTTCGAGACCGGGCGCCGCCTCCAGCGCGTCGAGGAACGCGCCGACGCCCCGGGCGTCCACTCCCTTCGCGGCGGGCGTGCTCTCGGGCAGGGGGCGAACACTCCGGGCACTCATCGCGCCTCATCCTCCGTATGCGGTGGGCCGTGTACGGCCGGTCGGCTTTCGATCATCGGCGAAAGGAGCGGCGCCGCGCCAGGGGATTTCCGGGCAGCGGGTGCTCAGACCGGCGGGTGCTCAGACCGGCGGGGCCGCGGGCGCCGCGTCGGCCGGTCCCGTCCTGAGGTGCGCGGCGCCCGAGCGCACCGCCCACGCGAACACGCCGAACGCGAGGGCACCCACCGCGATCGTGTCGTACGGCGCCGGAAGGCGGCCGGAACCGCCGAAGGTGCCCAGCCACGACAGCAGGGTCAGCGCGGCCAGGTGGAAGACCAGCCAGGCGCCGTGCCGCAGCTCGCCGAGGGCGGGGAGCCCGTCGGCGCCACGCCGCTGGAGCAGGAACAGCGGCACCCCGACCAGGACGAGGGGCAGGGCGAGCCGCAAGTCGTGCCAGCCGGACCAGAACACGAACTCGCTGGCCACGACGAAGCTGAGGGGCGCGATCCAGCGCACCCCCGGCACCTGCCCGTCCGCCCGGGTCACTCCGCGCTCCCGGTCGTGTGCCCGGAACACCGCGACGGCCACCGCCGAGGCGGCGTAGATGAGCAGATACATGTCGCCCATCACGCTCACGATGTCCTGCCAGCCACCGAACGGCAGCATGAAGATGACGATGACCGCGAGGTTGAGCAGCAGCGCCCGGCGTGCCGTGCCGGAGCGGGGGTCGATGCGCATGAAGAAGCGGGGCAGCAGGCCGTTCTTGGCCAGGGCGTAGGTGTGCCGGGCGTTGATCGCCACCCCGACGTAGGCGGAACCGCCCGGGGAGATCACGGCGTCCGCGTACAGCAGCGTGGCCAGCCAGTGCAGATTGAGGATGAGGGCGAGTTGGCCGAACGGCGACTCGAAGTTGACCCCCTGCCAGCCGTTGGCGAGCGCCGAGTCCGGCACCGTGTACAGGAACGCCAGCTGGAGCCCGAGGTAGACCAGCACGGCGAGGCCGATGCCGGTGAGCACCGCGGCCGGTACGGTACGCCGCGGATTGCGGGCCTCGCCGGAGAAGTCCAGCGGGGCCTGGAACCCGTTGACGGAGTACACGATGCCGCCGCCGGCGAGAGCGGTGAGGCAGGCCACGTAGCCGTACGGGGCGAAGCCGCCGTGTTCGGTGAGGCGCCCGGAGTGGGTGCCCGACAGGAACAGCGCGGCGACGGTGACGAGGGGGACGACGACCTTGAACACCGACACCAGGTTGTTGAGCCGGGCGAATATCCGCACGGCGAACCAGTTGAGCGCGGTGAGGACGCCGCTCAGCGCGACGGCCACGCCGAGGCCCGGCAGGGTGAGCCTGCCGCCGTCGTAGAGCCACGGCAGATAGTGCGCGGCGTACTGCATGATCGCGCTGATCTCCGCGGCCGTACCGCCGACGGACAGCACGACGGACCAGCCGACCATCGTGCCGACCAGCCGCCCGCTGGCGTACAGCGGCCACCGCACGGTGCCTCCGCCCTCCGGGCGGGTGGCGCCCAGCTCCACCATGACCAGGGCGATCAGGGCGCACAGCACCCCCGCCGCGACCCAGGACAGCAGCGCGGCGGGCCCGGCGGTCTGGGCGGCGTACAGGGCCGCGAACAGCCAGCCGGACCCGAGGATGTTGGAGAACCCGATCGCGGTCAGGCCCCAGAAGCCGAGGTCCTTGTGGAGTCTGCGTTCCTCGGCGAGCACCGCCGGGGCGGCGATGGTCTCCACCGACTGGTTCTGCGGCACGTGGCATGTCTCCTCGGGGGGTGCGGAATTCAACAGGAGCCCAGGGTGCCACGCCTGCCGCCGGGCCCGGTCGCCGGATGCCGGGTGAGGTGCGAATGCGGCCGCGAGGGCCGTGACTCACCGAGCCGCGCCGCGCCGGGTCCTGAGCGGGACGTAGACGATGAGCGCCGCGAGGAACGCGGCGTAGTAGGCGAGGTCGGCGCCGTGCAGCGCGGCGGCCACCGGGCCCGTGTACAGGCTGGTGTCCATGAACGGCACCGCGGCGGCGAAGGCGGCGCCGAACGCCAGGAGCGCGGGCCACCACGGCTGCGGGCGGGCGCTCTCGGCGGCCAGGTCGACCGGCGCACCGCCCCGGGCCCGGGCGCGGGCGAACCAGTCGACGGCCACGACGGCGACGAAGCCGGGGATCCAGTAGCCGACGAACAGCAGCACGTTCTGGAAGCGGGCGGTGGTGTCGGCGGCGTGCATCCACAGCACCAGCGGGAAGCCGAGGGCGGCGGCGAGGGCCGCGGCCGGCGGGCGGGGGATGCGGACACCGGCGGTCTGCAGGGCCAGCGAGCCGCTGTAGTCGTTCATGGCGTTGCTGCACAGCGCGGCGAGCGCCACGGCCAGCAGGCCGAACGCGCCGAGCGCCCCGCCGCCCAGGGCCTCGTCGACGCCGCGGGCGGTCTGGTCGGTGAAGACGGAGGCTCCCCACAGCCCGAGCGCCTGGACGGCCACGAAGGACACGGTGACGCCGAGCAGCGTGCACCAGAACATGCGCGGCCGGGAGGTGGCGCGGGGCAGATAGCGGCTGAAGTCGCTGGCGTACGGCGCCCACGACAGCGCCAGGCTCAGGGCGATCGTGCTGGTCAGGACGAACGCGCCGGCGCGGTCGGCGCCGTGGGCCGACCCGGTGGCGGCGGGGTGGACACCGTCGAGCAGCCGGACGGCCAGGGTGGCGAAGGCGGCGGCGAGGACGAAGGTCATCAGCTTCTGCATCCGGTGGATGGCCTCGTAGCCCAGCACCCCGAGCGCCCCCTGGGCGGCCATCATGATCAGCACCCCCAACCAGAACGGCAGCCCGCACAGCCGGGCCAGCGCGTCACCGCCGAACAGGCCGATGAGCGCGTCCCAGGCGACCGAGGACAGCCACTGCAGGACGCCGGGCACCGCCACGCCCCGGCCGAACGCCAACCGCGCCAGGGGCAGCTGCCCGGCCCCGGTCTGGCTGCCCCAGGTGCCCAGATACGCGGTGGGTACGGCGCCGATGAGGGTGCCCAGGACGACGGCGGCCAGCGCGGTGGCGAAGTCCAGGCCGAGGGAGATGCCGACGGTGCCGGTGAACACGCCGGTCATGGTCAGGTTGGGGGCGAACCACACGGTGAACAGGCGCCCCGGCCCGCCGTAGCGGTGGCTTTCCGGGACCGGTGCGATCCCGCGCGCCTCGACGCGCAGATCCCCGGGCGCGGTGGGCATCCGCCCGTCGAAGACGGATTCCGCGCCGGTGAGCGCCGGGTCGGTGGCAGCATGCGGCCGTGGCATCGATGACATCCCTCCGCCAGTATGAACTGGTTCAGGTTCGACGGGTGTGATCTCAGCCCCCGCGTGGGGGCACCCCGTGTCCGGTGGAGCGCCCTCAAGGCTATCCTCTCGCCCCCGTGGCCCCGGCCCCGGGGGCGATCCGCGGGCCGGGCCGTGGCCGGGAGCGTGTCCAGGAACAGCGCCCCGGCCAACACCGCGGCGCTTCCCCGGGGCGCCACGCCCGTCTCGCGCAGCCCGGCGTCGAAGGCGGCGAGGGCGGCGGCGCCCGGGGCCATCGCGGTGCCGCCCGCCTCCAGCACACCGCGCGCCCCGTCCTGCACCCGCCGGAGGGCGGGCGGCCCCGCCTGGTACAGCGGGCCGGTGTCCTGGAGGGTGCTCATCACGGTGAGCAGCGCGTCGAGGCGGGCCTGGGTCTCGGTGGCGCCCGCGGCCCGCGCCGTGGACAGGGCGTCCAGGGCGCGGCGTACGTGCGGGAAGGCGGCCCGCGCCTCGCCGCGCGCGCCCGCCGCCCCGTAGGTGGCGGAGACCTGCGACCCCGCCGAGGGCCTGCGCGGGGCGCCACGGTCGGCGTGGGTCGCGAGCTGCCGGGCGGTGGCGGTCAGCTCCCGGGGGGGGCCGCGCCGGGCCGCAGGGCGGCGGCCGCGACCAGCGTCGGGCGCAGCAGGGTCTCCCCCAGCGACGGCACCGGAAGCTCCAGCGGCACCCCGCCGGATTCCCACACCCCCCGTTTCACATGGTCGGCGATCTCGCGGAAGTGGCTGTTGCAGGGCGTGAGTTCGGACCAGGTGTTGCAGATGACGATCTGTGGGCGTCCGTCGAAGGCGTGGTCGGGCAGGCCGCGCCGCATCCAGGCACGGTGGATGAACGCGTCGCGGGACTCGCCCTCGTACCACTGCCGCGACCGCTGTGTGCCACTCATACGAGCCTTCCCAGCTGTCGACGATCCGTGCGGGGGAACGCTGCCCACAAAGGCGCCGTTCAGGCCCCGGGGCACCGGTCAGGCCCGGCGGTGGGCATCCTCCAGGTAGTGCAGCACGGCGGCCACGCGCCGGTCGGTCCGGTCGGTGGGGGCCAGCTGGAGCTTGGCGAAGATGCTGCGGATGTGCTTGTGGACGGCGCCCTCGGTGACGACGAGCCGTTCGGCGATGGCGGTGTTGCCGAGCCCTTCGGCCATCAACTCCAGGACATCGCGTTCGCGCGGGCTGAGCCGCTCCAGCCGAGTGTCGGGCCGGGTGCGGGCGAAGAGCTGCGCGACGACCTCGGGGTCGATGGCGGTGCCGCCGTCGGCCACCCGGTGCAGCGCGGTCAGGAACTCCTCGACCCGGCCGACCCGTTCCTTGAGCAGATAGCCGAGCCGGGCGCTGCCCTCGGCGAGGAGGTCGGTGGCGAAGGCCTGCTCGACGTAGGCGGACAGCACGAGGACGGCCAGGTCCGGGCGGCGGCGCCGGGCCTCCACGGCCGCGGCGATCCCCTCGTCGGTGTGGGTCGGGGGCATCCGGACGTCGACGATGGCGACGTCGGGCGTGTGGGCCGCGACGGCGTCCAGGAAGTCGCCGGGGGTGCCGGTGGTGGCCACGACGTCGAGCGATTCGGCGCGCAGCAGCAGCGCGAGCCCTTCGCGCAGCAGCGGATCGTCCTCGGCGATCACAATCCGCATGGCAGGCTTACCTCCAGGGTGGTGGGCCCACCGGGTGGGCTGGTCAGGGCGAGTGTCCCGTCGTGTGCTCCGACGCGGCGGCGGATGCCGAGGAGCCCGGATCCGCCGTCTTCGTCCGCTCCCCCGCGGCCGTCGTCGGTGACGTGCAGCCGCAGTCGTCCGTCGTGGCGGCGGACGGTGACGTTGACGTTCCGGGCGTGGCTGTGCCGGGCCACGTTGGTCAGCGCCTCGGCCACCACGAAGTAGGCGGTGGCCTCGACGGACGCGGCACACCGGCCGGGTACGTCGGCGTCGATACGGCAGGGCACCGGGGAGTCGGCGGCCAGGCCGGTGAGCGCGTCGGTCAGGCTCCGGTCGGCCAGCACGGGCGGCAGGATGCTCCGGACGACGCCGCGGAGTTCGGCGAGCGCCTGCTCGGCGGCGCTCTGGGCCTGTTCGAGGATGGCGTCGGCGCGGGACGGGTCGCGGGCCACGGCGCGGCGGGCCGCGCCGAGCAGGACGGTGACGGCGACCATGCGGTTCTGCGTCCCGTCGTGCAGCGACCGCTCGATCCGCCGCAGCTCGGTGGCGTGGGCGTCCAGCGCGGCGGCCCGGGTCGCGGTGAGCTGGGCGACGCGCAGGGCCAGGTCGGTCCCCGAGGCGGGGGTGAGCAGTCTCCGCCCGGGCCACGCCTGGAGCCACGCCAGGCTCGGTGCCACGCCCCCGGCGACGGCCATCCAGCCCAGGCCCAGCAGGCAGACCCCAAAGGCCCCGGGCCAGTCCTCCACGGTCCACAGCGGCAGGGGGGAGGGGGTGGCCGCCTCCGGTGGCACCAGCCGCCACCACACCGGGAACGCGGCGTCGGTCGCCGCGCTGAGCGGCAGCGTCAGGCCGGTCAGCGCGAGGAGGAGCCCGAGGGTGGCGTGGCAGACCAGCCAGCGCAGCTCCCGCCGGGTGGCGCGATCCGCGACGGCGGCCCGCAGCCGGAGGGGCACCGGGTCCGGGCCGATGATCTCCGGGCCCCAGCGGGACAGCCGGGCGCGCTCCCGGTCGGCGACGGCCCGCACCCCGCGCAGGGCGGTGGGCACCAGCAGCAGCCCCACCCCGACGAGGCAGGCGAGCGCGGTGGCGGTCAGCCACACCAGCATGACCAGGGCCAGGATCGCCGTGCCGAGCCCGCCGACGAGGTGTTCGAAGGCGTCCAGGGCGGTCCGGGCGCGGGCGAACGCGTCCCACGGCCGGGTGGGTCCGGGGGTCGCCGAAGTGGTGTCTCGCGTGTCCATCCCCACCTCCTGGAGCGTGACAATAGGGCACCGCGTGAGACGCCGTCACCCCGCCCCGGGGCGGGGTACAGCCTGCTGTACCCCGGGTCTCCCGCTGGCCGGATCGCCGGTGGCGGCGCCGCTTCGTAGCGTCGGTGTGCACCCAACGCACCGACGTACGAGGAGCTTGACGTGACGGACGATCCCTACCGTGGATTCGCGGCCCCGCGGGAACCACGACCCGACCGGCCCGCCGAGGACGGGACCGGGTTCGTCCGCCCCGTGCTGTGGCTGCTGCTGGTGGTCTTCGCGGTCGCCAACATGGTGACGTCGTCCGTCGGGGGCCTGAACGTGTTCATCGGCATCGGCTTCGGCCTGGCCACCCTGGCGTGCGGCATCGCGCTCGTCGTCCACCACCGCGGGCAGCGGCGGTCATGAGGCTCTTCCGCACCCAGGACCACCAGACCCTGACGGCCCGCCGCACCCTGGCGGTGGAGCTGGACGGCGTCAGCAAGACGTATCCCGGCGGGGTCCGCGCCCTGGACGAGGTGTCGCTGGCCGTGGAGCGCGGCACGTTCCTCGCCGTGATGGGGCCGTCCGGCTCCGGCAAGAGCACCCTGATGCACTGCGCCGCCGGTCTGGACTCGCCGACGGAGGGACGCGCCTTCATCGACGGTACGGAGATCGGCGGGCTGGACGAGGCCCGCCGCACCGCGCTGCGCCGGCGCTCCGTGGGTTTCGTCTTCCAGTCCTACAACCTGGTGCCGTCGCTCACCGTCGAGGACAACATCCTGCTGCCGCTGCGGCTGGCCGGTGAGAAACCCGACCGGGCGTGGGTGAGCGGGCTGATCGAGCGGGTCGGGATGGCGGGGCGGCTCGCCCACCGCCCGGCCGAGCTGTCCGGCGGGCAGCAGCAACGCGCGGCGATCGCACGGGCGTTGGTGTCCCGGCCCGCGGTGGTGTTCGCCGACGAGCCGACGGGCGCGCTGGATCTGCGGACCGCCCGTGAGGTGCTGGGGCTGCTGCGCGACCTGGTGGACGGCCTCGGCCAGACGGTGGTGATGGTCACCCACGACCCGGCCGCCGCCGCGCGGGCGGACCTCGCGATGGTCATGGCGGACGGGCGGGTGGTGGAGACGCTGAAGGCGCCCACCGCCGCCGAGTTGGCGCACTGCGTGACCACGCTGGAAACGGAGTGACGATGCTGTACCTCGCATGGCACATGACGCGCCGCAGGATCGCCGTGCTGCTGGCCGTCATGTGCGCGACGCTGGGCGGCGCGGCGATGGTCACCGGTATCGGTGTGCTGGCCGAGTCGGGGTGGCGTTCGCACGCGCCGGTCGACCGGCTGGCCACTGCCGATGTCGTCGTGTCCGGCCGCCAGACCCTCCGCCCGGAGGGTGATCTGCCGATCGCGCTGCCGGAACGGGCCAGGGTGCCGGGCGGTCTCGTGGGCCGGGTGGCGAAGCTGCCCGGCGTGGCCGCGGCGGTGGGCGATCGGAGCTTCCCGGCCTCGGTCGTCACCCGGGGTGGCGAGGCCGTACCGGCGGACGATCCGGGGGCCACCGGCCACGGATGGTCCTCGACCGCTCTGCTGGAGCGCCCCCGTATCACCGGTACGCCCCCGGCCGGTCCGCACGACGTGGCCCTGGACCGCCGCACCGCCGAGGCCGCGGACGTCGCGCCCGGCGACCGCGTCACGGTGACCGCCGTCGGGCGCCCGGCCCGCTACCGGGTGTCGGCCGTGGTGGACACCTCGGCAAGCGGTCTGTGGTTCGCCGACGCCACGGCGGCGCGGCTGACCGGCCACGGCTCCGGCTCCGGCTCCGGCTCCGGCTCCGTCGATCTGATCGCGGTGCGTGCCGAACCGGGCGCCGCCGGCTCGGTCGCCGCCGAGGTCCGCCGCGCCCTGCGGGGCAGTGAGCTGACGGTGTCCACCGGGGCGGACCGCGGTGACGCCGAGGCGCCCGGCACGGCCGCCGCCCGCTCCCTGCTGCCCGCCCTCGCGGGGTCGCTGGCCGGGATCACCCTGCTGGTCGTCGGGTTCATCGTGGGCGGCGCGCTGTCGGTGTCGATCGCGGCCCAGCGACGGGAACTCGCCCTGATGCGCGCCGTCGGCGCGACACCGAAGCAGATCCGCCGCCTCGCCGGGGCCCAGGCCGCCATCATCGCGGTCGTCGCGGCCGTGCCAGGTGCCGCCCTCGGCTATCCGCTGGCCGAGCGGTTCCGGCGGCTGCTGGTCTCCCACGGCATGCTCCCGGACGTGCTGCCGCTGACCTTCAGCCCGCTTCCGGCGGTCGCGGCCGTGCTGCTGCTGATCGCCGTCGTATGGGTGGCGGCCCGGGGCGCCGCGTGGCGCACCTCGCGCCGGCCGGCCACCGAGGCGGTCGCCGAGTCGCGCAGCGAACCCCGCGCCCCCTCGAAGGCGCGCGCCCACGCCGGTCTGGCGCTGATCGCCGTCGGCACCGGCGCGTCGGTCACCCCGCTGCTGGTCCGTTCGCAGGCCGGGGCGGCGGCCACCGCCATGGCCGGTCTCCTCGCGGCGATCGGGCTCGCCCTGGCCGGTCCCGCCCTGGTCGGCGGCGTGGGCCGGCTGCTGGCGCGGAAGCTTCCCGAGAAGGCCTCGGCGCCGACCTGGCTGGCCGTGGCCAACAGCCATGGATACGCGCTGCGCTCCGCGGCGGCCATCAGCACCCTCGCGATGGCCGTGGTGTTCACGCTCACCTACACCCTGACCCAGACCACGGTGAGAGCGGCCACCTCCAGTGACCTCCGCGACGCCACCCGGGCGCAACTCGGGGTGAGCGCGCCCGCGCTCGGGGGCGTGCCCGCCGATGTGCTCCCCGCGCTGCGGGACACTCCCGGCGTACGGGCGGCGGCCCCGGTCACCTCGACCACCGCCGTGTGGACGTACCGGCTGCTGGGCGAACCCGAGGCCGAGAGCGGTTCCGCGCTGGTGCTGACCCCGGAGGCCTCGGGCGTCCTCGACCTGGAGGTGCGCGACGGCAGCCTGGCGGGGCTCACCGGCGCCACCGTCGCCGTCTCCACCGATGTCGCCGGGTCGCGCGACGCACACGTGGGCAGCCGGGTGGACCTGGTGCTCGGCGACGGCGCCCGGGTCACCGCCCGGGTGGTGGCCACGTACGCGCGCGGCCTCGGTTTCGGCCCCGTGGTGCTCTCCGGGGACCTGGCCGCCGGACACACCACGGCGGGCCTCGACCAGAGCGTTCTGGTCCGTACGGACGGCACCGAGGAGGCCCGCCACCAGGTGGCCGCGCTGGTCGCGTCCCGGCCGGGGCTGGCGCTGGACGACGACCGTTCCGGGCCGGGGCTCCCAGGTGTGGGCGGCACCGCGCCGGAGCTGTGGATCAACATCGCGGTGCTCGCCGTGCTGCTCGGCTATCTGCTGCTGGGGATCGCCAACAAGCTGATCGCCACCACCACCCAGCGGCGCACGGAACTCGCCGCGCTCCGGCTGATCGGCGCCGCACCGCATCAGATCCGGGCCATGATGCGGCGCGAGGCGGCGCTGATCTCCGGCCTGGCGCTCATCACCGGGCTGGCGCTGTCCGTCGTCCCCCTGGTGCTGCTGTCCGCCGGTTTCCTGCACCGCCCGTGGCCCGCGGGCCCGGCGTGGCTGGCGCCGGCCGTCGCGGTCGTGGTGGCGGGCATCGCGTTCCTCACCATCGAGCTGCCCACCCGTCAGGCGCTGCGCGTCCCGCCCGCGCAGGCGCTCGCCCGCACCTGACGGACGCGCTGGTCCGAGCGGCTCGATCGGCTCCTCCGGTCCGCTCCCCGGGGCGCGGTCCGGCCGGGCCTCGGAGGGGGCGGGGCCGCGGCGGTGGGGGCCCTCCGCGCGAGGATGCGGGCGCAGGTCACGGGCCTGCGGGAGGCCAGGCCGCCCGCAGGTCACCGGCCTGCGGGAGGCCAGGCCGCGCGGGTGCCGATGCTGCCGGCCATCGCCACGGACGCTTCGTGGAGCGTACGGACGTATCCTGAAATCCGAGGTACCGCGACCGGTGAGCGCGGGAGGTTGCGATGACCGTCGCCCGGAGCCTTCGTCCCCGCAGGACGGACACACCCCGCTATCTGCCCATCGCGGAGCACGGCCTGATCGGCGATCTGCGGACCGCCGCGCTCGTCGGCACGAACGGCACGATCGACTGGTACTGCCCCACCCGGTTCGACGCGCCCAGCGTCTTCGCCTCGATCCTGGACGCCGACCGCGGCGGCGCGTTCGAGCTGGCCCCGGACGCCCCCGCCCGGACGAAGCAGTTCTACTTCCCCGACACCAACATCCTCATCACCCGCTTCTTCGCGGACGACGGGGTCGCCGAGGTCCAGGACTTCATGCCGGTCGAGGACGACTCCCGGGAGGCCGACCGGCACCGGCTGATCCGCCGGGTGCTGTGCGTGCGCGGTTCGCTGCCGTTCACCGCGCGGGTGGCGCCCCGCTTCGACTACGGGCGGCAGCCGCACACGGTGAGCGACCGGCAGGGCCACCTCACGGTCTTCGACTCCCCGGACCTGTCCCTCGCGCTGACCTCCAGCGTCACCGTGGAGACCGACGGCGTCGACGCGGTGTCCTCGTTCAAGCTGGCCGAGGGCGAGGCCGCGGTATTCGCGCTCGACCGGATCGGCGGCGCGGTGCGGCCACGGTCGTGTCCGCTGGCCGAGGCGGAGCACCTGTTCAACGCCACGGTGCGGTACTGGCGCCGCTGGCTCTCCCAGTCCCGCTACCGCGGCCGCTGGCGCGAGATGGTGCACCGCTCCGCGCTCACCCTCAAGCTCCTCACCTACGCGCCGACCGGCGCCATCGTGGCGGCTCCGACGGCCAGTCTGCCCGAGCAGATCGGCGGGGAGCGCAACTGGGACTACCGCTACGTCTGGATCCGCGACGCCGCGTTCTGCGTCTACGCGCTGCTGCGGCTGGGGTTCACCGACGAGGCCGAGGCGTTCGTGCGCTTCCTGTCCGAGGACATCCGGCTGCGGGACGGCCCCGGCGGGCCGCTGCAGATCATGTACGGCATCGACGGGCGCAGCGAACTCACCGAGCAGAACCTCTCCCATCTGGAGGGCCATCTGGGCTCGTCCCCGGTCCGGTCCGGCAACGGGGCCGTCGACCAGCTCCAGCTGGACATCTACGGCGCGCTGGTGGACTCCCTCTACCTCTACGACAAGTGGGGGAAGCCCCTGGCCAGCGACCACTGGGACACCGTGTGCGAGATGGTCGACTGGGTCTGCGAGCACTGGGACCAGCCGGACATGAGCGTCTGGGAGACCCGCGCCGGCCCGCAGTGCTTCCTGTACTCACGGCTGATGTGCTGGGTCGCGATCGAGCGGGCGATGCGCATCGCCACCCACCGCGGCCTGCCGGCGAACATGCCCCGCTGGTCGCGGACCCGCGACCAGATCTACCGCCGGATCATGCGGCACGGCTGGTCCCCGCGGCGGCACGCGTTCGTGCAGCACGAGGGCGACGACGTGCTCGACGCCTCCGTGCTGATGATGCCGCTGGCCAAGTTCATCTCCCCCGCCGACCCCAAGTGGCTTTCCACCCTGGACGCGCTGGGCGAAGAGCTGGTGTCCGATTCGCTGGTCTACCGCTATGACCCCCAGGCCAGCCCGGACGGGCTGCGCGGTGAGGAGGGCACCTTCTCGATCTGCTCGTTCTGGTACGTCGAGGCGCTGTCCCGGGCCGGACGGCTGGACGAGGCGCGGCTCGCGTTCGAGAAGATGCTGACGTACGCCAACCACTGCGGGCTGTACGCGGAGGAGATCGGCCGCACCGGTGAGCAGATCGGCAACTTCCCGCAGGCGTTCACCCATCTCGCGCTCATCAGTGCCGCGTTCAATCTCGACCGTGCCCTGGGCTGACCCGGGGGCGGTCAGGCGACGCGTGGTGGTCAGGCACCCGGGTCGAAGGGGATGCCCGACGGCTTGGCCTTCTGGAGGTGGGCGGCGAAGTTGCCGTCCTTCAGGCCGAAGTTGGCGCTGCCGAAGTCGGCCTGGCTCAGCTTGTCGCGCAGGCCCGCGGGGTAGCCGTTCCAGCCGACCAGGGTGGGGAACTGCCAGGTGTGGTGGTCGTTCTCGGGCGGTTCGTCGCCCGTGTTCGCGGGGCGGAACGCGTGCGTGCTCAGCCCGTCCTTGTGGTAGACGACCTTCGGGTGGTTTCCGTCCCACCGGATCTTGTCGCGGCTGTAGGTGGTGAACCCGCCGTGGGCGGAGGTGGAGACGTACTGGGCCTGGTTGTTCTGCACCCACACCACGACGTGTTCCCAGTCGTGGCGGTGTCCGCCGATCGACGCCTGGTCCTTCTCGAAGTAGAGGCCGTACATGACGGCGCACCATCCGTTGTCGCACTTCGAGCGCGCGTATCCGTTGGTGTTGTCGAGGTCCGGGGCGTCGTGGCACTGCCCGCTCGGTGACCCGGACGGGTTGAGCCCGCCGTTCAGCGTTCCGTCGGGGGCCGATGGCGGGGGTGGGGTAGCAGCCGTCGGTGTCGTAGTCGTAGGCGGGCTGGAACGTCTGCTCCAGCGCGTCCGCGTTGCCCGGCAGGGCCTTCGGCGGGTCCGCGAGAGCACTTCCGGGTAAGGCGACGACCAGGGCGATGGCGCTGCCGAAGACGAACGAGACCTTGCGGATGCGCGAGCTTCCGGGCACTGCGTCCTCCTGGTTGACCTCGTACCACACGGGCGAGAATGCCAACCAGGAGACTACGTCGACTGCCCTTCGTCCAGGGCGCGTTCAGGATCGCTGGGCGGGATGGGCTGTTCCGTCCAGATGCACTTGCCGTCGGCGGTGTAGCGCGTCCCCCAGCGCTGGGAGAGCGCGGCGACCAGCTGCAGGCCGCGTCCTCCCTCGTCCATCTCGGCGGCGCGGCGGATCCGGGGTGTCGTGGCGCTGCCGTCCGAGACCTCGCAGATGAGCGACCGGCCACGGAGCAGGCGCAGGTGGACGGGTCCCTTCGCATGCCTCACGACGTTGCCGACCAGCTCGCTGGCGAGGAGTTCGGTGGTCATGACCAGTTCGTCGAGATGCCACTCCCGCAGCAGTCCGCGGACGTGGTCGCGCGCGAGGGAGGCCGCCACCGGCTCGTCGGGGAGCCGCCAGACGGCGATGTTCTCGGGGGCGGTGCGGTGCAGCCGGGCGACGAGCACGGCGGTGTCGTCCGCGGTCAGCTGCTGGACGGGCAGCATGGTGTCGATGAGGGTGTCGCAGAGGCGGTCGAGCCGTCCGCGCTCCTCGCGGTGGTTCTCGCCCGGCCCGCGGGCCGGGGGCGGATGGCCGGGTACGGCGAGGCGGTGGCCGAGGTCGGTGGCGAACACCCGGGAGCACTCGGCGATGCCCACGTCGATGTCGCGGGTGGCCGACTCGACCAGGCCATCGGTGTACAGCACCAGCAGGCTGTGTCCCGGCAGCCGCAGTTCGGCGGTGGTGAACGGGGGTTCGGCCGCGCCCAGGGGCGGGTCGGGCTCGATGTCCAGGCACTCCACGGTTCCGTCCGGGCGCACCAGGAGCGGCGGGGGATGTCCGGCGCGCGCCATGGAGCAGACCCCGGAGACCGGGTCGTAGACGGCGTACAGGCAGGTGGCGAAGGAGTCGTCGCCGAGGTCGCCGACGATGTCGTTGAGGTGGGCGAGGACCTCTTCGGGCGGCAGCTCCAGGTTGGCCAGTGTGTGCACGGCGGTGCGCAGGCGTCCCATGGTGGCGGCCTCGGCCAGCCCGTGGCCCATCACATCGCCGATGACGAGCGCCACCCGCTCCGCGGACAGCGGGATGATGTCGTACCAGTCGCCGCCGACCTCGGTGCCGCTGCTGGCCGGCAGATACCGTACGGCCGCGGTGACGGCGGACGGCGTGGGCAGGTCCTGGGGCAGCAGACCGCGCTGCAGCGCCTGGGCGCGGGCGTGCTCGGCGTCGTAGAGACGGGCCCGGGCCAGGGCGTGGGCGACCATGCCGCTGAGAGTGGTCAGCAAGGTGCGCTCGTCGCCGGAGAAGCCGTGGGGCTCGGTGAAGGCGACGACGCACACGCCGTTCGGCTCGCCGGAGGCGATCAGGGGCAGCAGGGCCCAGGCGTTCTTCTCCGCGAGTGCCGGATAGCCGGCGAGACCGGGCGCCAGCTCGACGTACTCCTCGGCCGAGGAGATGAAGCGGGGCTGGCGCGAGGCGAGCACATCGTGGAGCAGCGGGTGGCTGTCGGCCGCCGCGATCCCGTCGATCTTGTGCAGGAACGCCTGCGGATACCCCACGGCCCCGACCACGTGCAGCCGCTCGGCCTCCAGCACCTGGATCAGCAGGCCGGAGGCGGCGAACGGGGACAGCATGTGGGTGGCGGCCACGCGGACGACGTCGTCGGTGGTCACCGCCTCGGCGAGCGCGCTCGTCAGCCCGCGGATCCTGGCCGCCTGCTCGGCGGCGGACCGTTCGGCCGCCTCGCGCCGCGCGGCCCGGTTGCGGGTGTCGGTGACATCGGTGAGGTAGGCCGTCAGCCCGTCGGGCCCCGGGACCAGCCGTATGTGGTACCAGCGGCCGTCGGTGGGCCACCGGAGGTCGAATCCGGTCGGTGTGCCGTCGAGCGCGGCGTGCCGGCAGCGGGCCTCCAGGCCGGGGACCAGGCCCGCGGGACCGTCCCACAGCGGCCCGCCCAGCACGTCCACGGACGGGCCGACGAGGCGCTCGGCCTCGACGTTGAGGAAGGTGATCCGCCACTCCCGGTCCACCGCCAGGAACGCGTCGCTCATGAAGCGCAGCGCCTGCCCCACGGACTCCCGCGCGATGCGGCTCTCGGTGGTGTCCCACACCCGGCCGATCATGCGGATGGGTTCTCCGCGCCCGTCGAGCACCAGATGGGCGCGGCTCTGGACCCAGCCGGTGGTGCCGTCGGGGCGGCACACCCGGTATTCGGCCTCGTACAGACCGTGCCCGTCCAGCGCCTCCTGCGTGGCGGCCATGACCCGTGGCACGTCCTCGGGGTGGATCAGGCCGACCCAGCTTTCGATGCGGTGTTCGTAGTCCTCCGGTATGCCCAGGAGGGTGAGCCCCGCCGCGTCCCAGACCATCTCGCCCGTACGGATGTCCCACTCCCAGGAACCGACCCTGGCCGCCACCAGGGCCTGGCGGAACCCGGAGGCGACCGGCTGCTGCTGCCACCACGGGTGGGCCCGGCCCGCCACGGGGGAGAAAGCCGAGAGCCGCCCGGAGGCCCAGTCGGCCATTTTCACCAGGAATCCGCGCTGCTCGGCGGTGGGCGCGCCGGGCCCGGTGAACACGGACAGCGCGCCGACGGGGGCGCCATCGGCGAAGAGCGGGACGGCCGCCACCATGGTCGCCCGGGGAAGCCTCCCGTACGCGTACGGCCGGGCACCCCCGGTATCCGGGCCATGGCCGTCGAGGGCGGGCATCCAGACGAACGCGCCGTCCTGTACGGCCCGGGCGGGGGCGAGCGCGGGGTCGCCCTCCCGGATCTCCTCCCACTCCCGGAGGACGGACCGGGGGAGCCCCCCGGCGAGCACCAGGCGCAGCTCATGGCTGCCCGCGGGCCCGCACGACCAGTGCACCGCTCCCGCGATGCCGCCCAGCTCGGAGACCGCCTGCGTCAGGGCGTACTCCATCACCTCGCGGTCCGTGAGCTGCGCGCCGACCGCCGAGAGCAAGGGAAGCCGCTCGTCGCACCAGGTATGCGCGCGACCCACCGGATCCATTGACATATCGGTATATACCCTAAGGTGTGTTCGCGGCACGATCGAGGGTCATGCGGCGCCCTGTCGAATTCTTAGCGCCCGGTCGGCCATGTCGACCCCCGGTCCGGCCGCGTCCCGCGTGCGGCGCGTCACGCACGCAGCGCGTCGATCACGCCCTCGAGGTGGGTGCGGACGGCCGCCTCGGCCGCCCGCGGGTCCCGGGCCCTGATCGCTTCGATCATGGCCAGTTGCTCGCTCAGGGATCGCTGGGAGCGCCCCGGCCGCAGAGCGAGCTGGAAACGGTGGCGTACCAGCTGTGCGTTGAGCCGTTCCAGCAGCTCCACGGCCACCTGCTGGCCGGAGATCTCCCTGATCCGGGCGTGCAGTTCGTGACATCGCCGCGCCGAGGCCGGCCAGTTCGGCCAGCTGCTCCGCTCGGCGAGTTCGTTCGCCACCAGCCGCTGGGCGGGTGATCGCTCCGACTATGCTGATCACGCGCTGATGCGTGCGATGCGGCAGGCCACTTCGGTGGCGGGAAGGTGGGGACGTGTCCAAGCCTGTGCGTGCGGCGCTCGGGGACCGATGGATCACATGCATGTTCTGCGAGGGGAGCTTCTTCCGCGACCGCGAGGTGAAGCTCAACAGCTCGGGGGCGGAGTTCCTCAACCTCGCCTGGGCGAACGAATCCGCGACGGGGCTGATCTGCTGGGACTGCGGCTATGTCCATCTCTTCGCGAACAAGGACGTAGAGCTGTACAAGACGAAGAAGGGCGAGGTCTGACGCCCGCCGCCCGGTGCGGTGTTCAGACCGGGTGGATGGCCAGCTTGAACTCGGCGAGCACCAGCCTCGCCGGGGAGCCGCCGTTGTGAGAGACCATCAGCGCCAGCGGTGTCCGCGGATGGACGAACATCTCGTGGTGCTTGGTGAAGCACTGCATGCCGGGGCTCGGGGGCCGGTGGTCGGTGGCGGTCGAGTCCGCGCCCGTCGACAGCCCGAGCGGATCCCGTACGAACCGGTCCCGTAATTCGCCGTACCCCCCGGCCTCCCACTGGATCATCGCCGTCAGCGCACCCCACCCGTCGGCCGAGGGCCATATCAGCCCCGCGCGGTCATCGGTACGCCAGTTCTTGATCGTGTAGCCGTCGGGCTGGACCACCTGATGCATGCCCAGGGCGTCGTAGGACTCGGCGGTGCCGAAGGGGAACCGCACCACGCGGTACCCGCCGGGCGGGATCACCTGCGGTTCAGCGACGGCCAAGGAACAGATCTGCACGGCCACGACGCCTCCAGCGGGTCGGCCGGGGCGAGCCCCGGGGGTGCGGGGTGATCCTGAAACGTGGGGTCAGTCTGCGTCGGCGCGTGCCGCCTGTCCAATGAACCCCGCAGCATGGGCCGAAGAGCGGACGTTCCGAGGTGTACCAGGTCTTTACAGCGATGTAAGCGGGTGATGGCATACCCCTGCCCGCCGAACCGCTCTTCCCCGCACCGGAGTTGTCCATGCCGCGTCCCGCCACATCGCCGCCCGATATCCCGAACAACGTTCTACTCCCCGAATACCCCTGCCCGTCCGGCGAGGAGCGACGATGACCGGTCCCACCCGGCGCGGCCTGCTGAGAGGGGCGGTGTACGGCGCGGGCGCGGCCGCCACCGGGTCCGCGCTCAGCGGCTGCGGTTCGCTCGCCGGGAGCGTGACGAGCGGGGACGAGATCCGTTACTGGAACTTGTTCACCGGCCCCGACGGCGGGCTGATGAAGGACATGACGCGCAGCGTGGAGAAGCGCGTACCGGGTCTCAAGGTCAGGACGACGGTGCTGGAGTGGGGCCCGCCGTACTACACCAAGCTGGCGATGGCCTCGGCCGGCGGCCGCTCACCGGATGTGGCCGTCCTGCACCTCGCCCGGCTGGCGGGCTACGCCCCCGGCGGTCTGCTCGACCCCTGGGACATGGACCTGATGGCCGAGTTCGGCCTGAAGCGGGACGACCTCAACCAGACGCTCGTCGAGCGGAGCCTGTACCAGGGCACTCCGTACGCCATCCCGCTGGACACCCACCCGTTCGTCGTCTTCTTCGACCGGGACGTCCTGGACAAGGCGGGGCTGCTCACGGGCGAGGGGCGGCTGGTGCCCTTCGAATCGCCCGAGCACGCCCTGGAGCTGATGGACAAGCTGCGCCGGTCCGGTGGCAAGCTCGGGCCCGTCTTCGGCCATGCCAACGACCCGGCGATGAGCTGGCGGATGTTCTGGTCGCTGTACAGCCAGACCGGCGCCACCTTCGACCTCTCGGGCGAGCGGGCGGAGATCGACGAGGACACCGCCGTGGAGGTGGTGGGCTTCATGGCCGAACTGGCGCGTGACAGCCGCACGATGGACGTCCCGACGGCGATCGCCGCCTTCGCGGGCGGCCGGTCGCCGATGATCTTCTCCGGCGAGTGGGACATGGCCACCTACCGGACCACCCTGAAGGACAGGCTGGGCGGAGCCCCCCTCCCCACCGTCTACGACCGCCCCGCGGGCGCGGCCGACAGCCACGCACTGGTGCTGCCGCACCAGGACGACCCGGACCCGGAGCGCCGGCGGCGCACCCACCAGTTCGTGGCGGAGCTGGTCCGGTCCGGGCTGACGTGGGCGGCGGCCGGCCATATCCCGGCGTACCTCCCGGCGGTCTCGTCCGCCGCGTACGCCAAGCTGCGGCCGCAGTCGGAGTACGCGGACGCCGCGAAGCAGCTCGCGCTCGACCCGCCCGTGTGGTTCGCGGGCTCCGGCTCGGACTTCCAGACGCGGATGTCCCAGGCCCTCGACCCCGCGATCGGCGGCTCGTCGGCGGCGAAAGCGGTACGCACGATGGTCTCCCAGATCAACGCCCTGCTGGCCCAGCCGAATCCGGCCTGATGGCGACGGCACCGCAACGGACAAGGAGCATCGTCATGACGTCCGCCCCCACCCCCTCGCGGCGGGCCGCCTCCGGGTCCGGGTGGCTGTTCGCCACCCCCTTCCTGGTGTTCTTCGGGCTCTTCCTCGTCGTGCCGCTCGGCATCGGCCTGTGGATGAGCCTCACCGACGCGAGCCTGACCGGGTCCGGTGGCGGCACCTTCGCCGGCCTGGACAACTACACCGAGGCGCTCGGCGACAGCCAGGTGTGGCGGACCCTCGGCAACACGGTCTGGTTCACCATCCTGTCCACCGTCCCCCTCGTACTCATCGCCCTGGTGATGGCTCTGCTGGTGTACACGGGGATGCCGGGGCAGTGGCTGTGGCGGCTGTCCTTCTTCGCCTCACATCTGCTGCCGGTCGCGGTGGTCTACCAGATCTGGAACATGCTGTACCAGCCGGACCGGGGGATGCTCAACGGCCTCCTGAACGCGGTCGGACTCGATGGCATCGGCTGGCTGACGGACGAGAAGTACGCGATGTGGTCCATGGCGCTGGTCACCCTGTGGTGGACGGTGGGCTTCAACTTCCTGCTCTACCTGGCCGCGCTGCAGGCCATCCCCGACCACCTCTACGAGGCGGCCGCGCTCGACGGCGCCGGGGCGTGGCGCCGGCTGTGGTCGGTCACGCTGCCGCAGCTGCGCCGGACCACCGGGATGATCGCGGTGTTGCAGGTGATGGCGTCGCTGAAGGTGTTCGACCAGATCTACCTGCTGACCAGGGGCGGCCCGGACGGGACCACCCGGCCGATCCTGGAGTACATCTACGACACCGGCTTCACCAACTACCGGCTGGGCTACGCCTCGGCGATCTCGTACGTGTTCTTCGCCGTCGTCATCATCCTCTCGCTCGCCCAGTTGAAGATCTTCTCGCGCAGGGAGGACTGATCACGCCATGGCCCCCGACACACTCTCACCCCGTACGCCGGGAAAGACGCGCTCGACCATGCCCCGGGAGGTGGCCCGGCGCCGCCGCCACGGCGTCGGCCGGGCCTGGCACCCCACGCTCGGGACCGGGCCGCTCCCCCGCGTGGTGACCCTGCTGGCGCTGGCGCTGATGGCGGTGGCCTGGCTGGTGCCGTTCGGCTGGGGCGTGGACACGTCGTTCAAGTCGGAGGTCGACGCGAGCGCGTCGGGCGTCGACTGGCTCCCCGACGCGGGCTTCACCCTCGACGCCTACCGGACCATCTTCGGCCAGGGCAATCTCCCGGTGTGGGCGGTGAACAGCGTGGTGATCGCCGTGTGCGTCACGGCGCTCACCGTGGCCGTCTCGGCGATGGCGGCGTACGCCTTCTCGCGCACCCTCTTCCGTGGCCGCCGGGTGCTCTTCGCCGTCACCGTGGCCTCGATCATGGTGCCGCCGCAGATCCTGATCGTGCCGCTGTTCCGGCAGATGCTCGCCATGAACCTCGTCGACACCTACGCGGCGGTGATCCTGCCGCAGGTGGTGGCGCCCGCGATGGTGTTCATCCTGAAGAAGTTCTTCGACGGCGTTCCGCGCGAGCTGGAGGAGGCGGCCCGGATCGACGGGGCGGGCAGCTTCCGGGTGTTCTGGAACGTGGTCATGCCGCTGTCCCGGCCCATCCTGGCCGCGGTGGCCATTTTCGTCTTCATCAACACCTGGAACAACTTCCTCTGGCCGTTCATCAGCACCAGCGATCCCCAGCTGATGACGCTTCCGGTGGGGCTGTCGACCGTGAAGGACTCCACCGGCCTGCGCAACGCCCAGGAGTCCGCCGCCTCGGTCCTCGGCTCCCTGCCCCTGCTGGTCGTCTTCATGCTGTTCCAGCGCCGCATCGTGAAGTCGGTGGCCACCACCGGACTGGGAGGCCAGTAGGCCCCCCTAGTGCCGCGTCAGGTGCTCAGGCTGGGCGTGCTGTAACGGGTGGCCTCGATGTCGTCGAAGCCCATCAGGGCCACGTCCTCGGGGACCCGCAGCCCGCGCTCGTACAGGGCGCGCAGCGCGCCGAGGGCCAGCGCGTCGTCGAAGCAGAACACGGCGTCCGGTGGTCCGGGCTCGTCCAGCAGGCCTCCATAGCCAGCGCGCCCTCCCGCAAGTGGTAGCGGGGTGCCTTGCGCTCCTGCAGGGGGTCCAGCGGCAGCCCCGCCGCCTCCAGCGCCTGGCGGTAGCCGGTCCTGCGCAGCAGGGGGTGCCGAGGTACGGCTCGGGACACGGGCCGACGGCGGCGATCCGGCGGCGGCCGCCGCGGATCAGATGGGTCACCGCCTCCCGGGCGGCGGCCACATCGTCGATGACCACCTGGTCGGTGAGGCCGCCGCTGGGGCGTTCGCCGATGAGCACGAGCGGCACCGCGCCGAGATGGCTCGCGAGGGTGGTGCCGTGCAGGGCGAGCGGGCTGACCACCAGACCGTCCACGAACTGCTCGCCGAGGCCGTGGATGACGGACGCCTCCCGGTCCCGGTCGCCGAGGCGGTCATCATGACGGCCAGCGGCACGATCGACAGCAGCGCGCCGGTCAGCACGAGGCCGGTCAGGTCGCGGTAGATGGTGAAGGCGGGCGCGGAGCTGGTGGGAACGCCGTAGACCTTGCCCTGCACTCGAGACCAGGGTCGTCACGTATGCGGCGGTGTTCTGCACCTGGCAGGGGGCGTTGCCCGCCTTGACGGCGCGGGTCAGCTGCTTCTGCATCGTCAGCTGGCGGTGACCTTGGTGTATTCGAGCTTGATCTTCCGGTGGCCGACGTTGAACGCCTTGACGACGGCCTCCTGGCCGTTGGCCCAGCCCCAGAAGGGCAGGGTGACCGGTCCGGAGTCCCCGGAGGGAGGGCCCGGGGCCGCCGGAGCCGGATCCGCCGCAGGCGGCGAGCAGACCTGTCAGCGCGAGACCCGCGACGGCGGCTCGGTGATGGCCGGGATCGGCGGACGGAGGCCGAACGGGGGAAAGCGGTAGTAACCAGTTGCTGCGGACGGTAGGCCGGTATGGGTCCGCACTCGACAAGAGGCCGGACGCGGTGAGTTGGAGAAACCGTTTACGACAGTGGTACGTCGCGGTCGTCAGGAACGGCGGACCGGCGGCTGGACGGAGTTCCGTACGACGACATGCGTACCCAGCACCAGATGGGCACCGTCGCCGCCCGCGCGGCGGCCCGTGCCGCCCTCGCGCCGGTCGGCCACCGCGCGCAGCGCGGCCCGCCCCATCTCCTCGTACGGCACATGAACGGTCGTCAGCTGCGGGGTGAGCTGGGAGGCCAGCGGAATGTCGTCGTAGCCGACGATCGAGACGTCCTCGGGGACCCTCAATCCCGCGGCGCGCAATGCCTGCATGGCGCCCGCGGCGACCACATCGGTCCCCGCCAGCACCGCCGTGAAGTCCAGCTCGCGCCGCAGGCCCTCCTCGACCGCCTGATACCCGTGGCCGTAGTCGTACGGGCCGTGGAGCACCATGCCCGGATCGAACGGGAGGCCGTACGCCTCGAAGGCCCGCCGGGCGCCCCGCAACCGGCCCTGGGCCGTGGTGAGTTCGGCGGGTCCCGGCAGTACGAGGACCCTGCGGTGCCCGGCGGACAGCAGGTGGCTGGCCATGGCGTAGGCGCCGCCCTCGTTGTCGTAGTCGACCGTGGTGGCCGCCACGTCGCCCTCCAGGGGCGGCCTGCCGACCAGGACCAGGTGGGATCCGGCGGCGTCGAGGGAGCGGGCGAACCGGGCCATCCTCAGCTGGTACTCGTCGAAGTCGTACGCGCCGCCGAGCAGGACCACCGCGGCGACGCCCTGCTGCCGCATGAGGCTGACCAGCGCGAGTTCCCGCTCCGGGTCGTCACCGGTGGTGCCGACCAGCGAGAGCCAGCCGCGCAGCGTGGCCGCGCCCTCGACTCCCTTGGCCACGTGGGCGAAGGCGGCGCCGGTGATGTTGTTGATGAGGATGGCCACGGTGGGCGTGCCGCCGCCGGCCAGTGAGCGGGCGTGGGCGTTGGTGACGTAGTCCAGGTCCCGTACGACCTTCATCACCCGGCGGCGCAGCTCGTCCGACACCGGATAGTTGCCGGACAGGACGCGCGAGACGCTGGCGACGGAGACGCCCGCGCGCTCCGCGACGTCGCGGATGGTGGCCCGTCCGGCGCCGCCCGACGCCTTGCGCTCGCTCACCGTAGCGGCTCCTTCACCGTAGCGACTTCCCCACCGGCCGGGCCGGGTCCCGCGGCCCAACGCCGGTGCGGGAAACCGTATCCCATCGTTACTCCCCTCTCCGGTGGGCCGCCGGGGCGGCCCTCAGGCGACGCGGGCCAGATCCTCACGCCGCACCTGGTGGGCCAACGGCAGCCCCGCCGCCACGCGTTCCAGCTCGTCGGCGACGACACGGCCGAGGCGGGCCAGCTCGTTGCCGAGCGAACCGGCGATGTGCGGGGTGAGGAAGACGTTGGGGAGCGTGTACAGCGGGGATCCGGCGGGCGGCGGCTCGGGGTCGGTGACGTCCAGCACCGCGCTGAGGCGGCCCGCGACCAGCTCGTCGGTGAGGGCGTCGGTGTCGACCAGCGCGCCCCGGGAAGTGTTGATCAGCACGCCGCCGTCCCGGATGAGGGCGAGCCGCTTGCGGTCGAGCATGTGGCGGGTCGCGGGGATGTCGGGGGCGTGCAGGCTCACGATGTCGCTGCGGCGCAGCAGGTCCTCCAGCGGCAGCGGTTCGGCGCCGAGGGCTGCGGCCTCGGCGGCGTCCACGTAGGGGTCGTACAGCGAGACGGCGAAGTCGAAGGGCCGCAGCAGTTCCAGCAGTCGGCGGCCCACGCGTGAGGCGCCGATGACACCGACCCGGCGGCCGAGGTTGCCGATGGCCGCGGTGTCGGCGGGGGCCGGGTGGGTGTGGGTGTCCCGGAAGCGTTCACGGTGTGCGAAGGCGTCCTTGCCCGCGAGCAGGATCATGGCGAGGGTGTATTCCGCGACCGGCAGGGCGTTGCCGGTGACCGCGCTGGACACGGTGATCCCGCGGTCCCACAGGGCGTCCCCGATCAGTGAGCGGACCGAGCCCGCGGCGTGCAGGACGGTGCGCAGCCGGGGCGCCGCGGTGAGGGTACCCGCGTCGAGACGGGGGCAGCCCCAGCCGGTGATCAGTACATCGGCCCGGGCCAGCGCGGGAGCGGCGGCGGGGTCGGTGAGGTCCCGTACGACGAGCGCGGTGTCGATGTCGGCCATCTGCCGCAGCCGCTCCATGAGCGGTGGCGGGAAGAGCAGGGGCAGGTGCACCGGGTCCATGGCGAACACGGCTCTCGGCGGCTGGGCAGTGGGCATGACTCTCCTGAGGAGCCGGGGAAACGATTTCAGAAAGCGCCTTCTAACGTAGATCTGACGGGAAGACGGGTCAATCGGCAGGCCGTACGTCGCCGAGGCGACCGATCCTTTCAAAAGTGCACCCAGACCCTTGCCTCCGTTTCCGGACAGGGCCGAAGCTCTGGCCACATGGCCGCAGTAACCGGTTTCCGTATTCCACTGCGCAGGGAGTCAGCCATGAATCCACCCTTGTCCCGTCGCGCCACCCTTCAGGCGGCAGCTGCCGGCGTGCTCGCCGCGGGCCTGACCGGCACCACCGCCACGGCCGCCCGGGCCGGTGAGGCCGGCGGCGCGGCGCACGGCTCGTCACCTATCCGGTGCCGGCGGGAGCCGGCAACACGGCCCGGTTCCGGCTCACCGAACCGCGCAACCTCATCGTCCGGGGCGACGACGAGATCTTCGACTGCCTGCATCTGCTCGCCCGCCCCCTGAAAACTCGCCCAGGACACGGAGTTCCTGGCCAAGCGCGTCCACGAGATGTCCGCCGACCGCTCGACCTGCCGGATGTGAACGCTGGACCGGCCTCCTCGACGCCTTCGTCCACCTCGAGGACGGCACCACCCGGATGAAGGACCTGCCCACCTCCATGGTCGCGCTGCTCGTCTCGGAGGCGTCGACCAGTACTACGTGCGGACACCCTCGCCTCGGCGAACGCACGGCTCAGCGAGGCCCAGGCCGCGGTGCCCATCGTGCAGTTCCGGGGCGAGACCCGCTCGCCTCGGTGAACGGGCTGCGGTTCGTGGTGCCGCTCCGTACGGTCAGCGCGGCGCTGTCGCCGAAGTACTTCGGGTTCAAGCGGGGCATCACCTGGCTCAACGCCGTCAACGACAAGGTTGCGGGCCGGCCGGCACCATGCGTGGACGGTCAGGCCGCTCCTTCCTCCTGGTGCGGTCCGCTTCGCCGCACCGCGAGCACGGCTGCGGTCGCGGTCAGGACGAGTACGGCCGCGGCGGGGCCCGCCAGGGTGAGCACGTGCTGGAGGGAGGAGGCGGCCGCATATCCGGCGGATGCCTCTGCGGTCGCCCAGACGCAGGCCGCGGTGACGCTGTACGGCGCGATGCGGTAGTAGGGCGGATGGGCGGCGCCCGCACAGTGGGGGGCAAGGGTGCGGACCACGGGGATGAAACGGGCAAGGAAGACGGCGCGGCCGCCGTGGCGGGCCATCAGCGTCTCCGCCCGTGCCCAGACAGCAGGCGGAATGCGGCGGCCCGCCCGGCCGGTGCGCAGCCGGTCGGCGAGGAACCGGCCGGTGCGGTGGGCGAGGAAGTCTCCGGCCACGACGGCGCCGGCCGCCACGGCGATGATCAGGGGCGGGCTGATGTGCCCGGTCCGACGTACTCGCCCTCCTCGCCCACGGCGAGACCAACGCCGAGATCGCCACCCGCCTCGCCATGCGCGAGAGCACCGTCAAAGCCCACGTCAGCCGCATCCTGACCGCACTGGACGTCAGCAACCGCGTCCAAGCCGCCCTCGTGGCCCGCGACGCAGACCTCACCACATGAAGCCGGCCGCGACGGCGAAGCCAGCCCCCAGGAAAGCCTGACCAAGCGCTGGCAACCCGACACCGCCGATGAGCCCGGCCCCGGAACTGCCGGTCGTCCTCGACATGCCGGGCGAGGTCGCCGACTTCCTCCACGCGGCCGAGCCGGACGACGCCGGGCGTGCCGCGCTCGACCACGGCCAGGCCGTACGGCGCGGCCAGGGCTACACCCTGCGCATCAGCGCCACCCCCGCGATCCACCGCCAACTCCTCGACCGCTGCCAAACCCTCGACAGCACCGCGGCGATTTCGGCTCAGCGCAAGGCCCGCCGCGAGTACGAGAACCGCGTCAACACCCTCGAGTGAGTGACACCTGGCCAACCTGCGGCCCGAGCTTCACTCGTGGCTGCTCTGCGGCTGATGTCTGAGCCAGGACACCGGGGCCTGCACCTGGGGCACCGGCCAGAACTGCGCCCAGCGGTCGCACACCGTGATCTCCGCCGCGAGCCGGGGCCAGGTCCGGCCGGTCTGGGACCTGCTGTACTACCACTACGGCCGCAGGCTGAGCCTGGACGTGCCGTACATCAAGGCCATCGCCGAGAGCGTCCGCCCCGAGGGCGGCGGCGACTACGGCTCGACCAGTGGCGGCTTCGACCAGACCGGCTTCGGCACCTGCTGTATGCCAGATAGCCATCCGCGCCGAGCCCCGGACCGGCCACCCTCGTGGCCGGTCCGGGTCACCTCGTGGCTACCCTGAATCCCCGAGCTGGGCCCTCCTCACTGCTGACGGCGCCTGAGCCACACCGACGACAGCGAACAGGAGAACGGCCCGACATGAACGCCCGTGTCCGCATTCCCTCCCCCGGGGCCCTGCCCCGCTGGGCGCGCCGCGCGGCGCTCGCCCTGGGGCTGGTGGCTTCGGGGCTGGCGGCGCTCGTCACCCTCGGTGCGATCATCCCTGCCGTGCCCGTGCTCGGGTACTACGCGACCACCTGGGTCGGGCCCCGGCCGCTGTGGTACGTGGTCTTCGGCCTGGTCATCGCCGCGGGCGCGGTGGTGGCGTGGCGGCGCGGGAAGCGCGGCACGGCGGTGTGGACCACCGTCACCGCGGCGGTCACCGCCATCGGCGCGGCCACCGTGCTGATCACCCAGCTGCTCTACGCCCACTCCCAGAACGTGCCGCTGTCCGCCGCCGACGTGCTGGCCGTCGACCAGCCCACGGCGCCGCCGGACCAGGTGATCGCCTACGACCGGGTCGAGGGCCGCACGCTCAAGGCCGGGCTGTGGGCGCCGCGCGCATCCAACCGCCAGGGGAACAAGCCCATGGTGATATGGATCCACGGCGGCGGATTCGCCACCGGCAGCAGGGACCAGCGGGCGGGCGACTACCGCTGGCTCGCGAACCACGGCTACCCCGTCCTGTCCATCGACTACCGGCTCACACCGCCACCGCGCTGGAAGGACGCCTCCGACGACGTCGTCTGCGCCATGTCCCGGCTGGCCAGGATGGCCCGCCCGTACGGCGTCGACACCTCCCGCACCGTGCTGGTGGGCGGCTCCGCGGGCGGAAGCCTCGCGCTGAACGTCGCGTACGGGCTGAAAGGCGGCCATATCGCCAGCAGCTGCACCGCGCGGCTGCCCGCCCCGCCGGTCGCCGTCGCCGGGTTCTACCCGGCCTCGGACCTCAAGGGCACCTGGCAGGACAACGGGCTCATGGGCTTCGGCCGCGAGATCACCGAGGCCTACACCGGCGGTACCCCGGCCCAGCGCCCCGAACGCTACCGCTACGCCTCCGCCACCAGCCGTGTCCGCCCCGGCCTGATGCCGTCCCTCCTGGTCACCGGCGCCTCCGACCATCTCATCCGGCAGTCCCGGGTCCGCGGGCTCGCCGACCGGCTGCGCCGGGCCCATGACGACGCCCGGTTCAACGCCATCCCCTACAGCGACCACGCCTTCGACGACACGTACCACAGCATCGCCGGCGCGGTCGGCCGCAACCTCCTCCTGCGCTTCCTGAACGGCACGACACCCGGCGCCTGAGTGCCGGCCACCGCGACGCCGCGGTCCGCCCCGCGACGCCGCAGGGGTGGGCATCGTGCCCCCGCGCTCAGGGCGCGGCGTCGCCCCGCTCCGTGGCCCGCGCGAGCACCTCCGGCAGATCGCCCAGCCGGTCAAGCCCCCGGACGGCCTGGGCCATGCGGTGGTTCCCGGCCAGGCGCCCCCGGTGGCGGTGCAGGAAGGACCAGTAGCCGGTGGTGTACGGGCAGGCCCGCTCACCGGCCCGGTCGCCCGGGCGGTAGGCGCAGCGCCCGCACAGGTCGCTCATCCTGTTGATGTACGCCCCGCCCGAGGTGTACGGCTTGGTGGTCATGAGCCCGCCGTCGGCGTACTGCGACATGCCGACGACGTTGGGCAGCATCACCCAGTCGTATCCGTCGACGAAGCAGCGGTGGAACCAGTCGGTGACCGCCGCCGGGTCCCAGCCGTCCTGCAGCGCGCGGCTGCCGAGCACCATCAGCCGGGGGATGTGATGGGTCCAGCCGGTGTCCCGGACCTGGGTCAGCACCGTGGAAAGGCAGCGCGCGGTCACCGCGTCGGCGTCCAGCTCCAGGAACCAGCCGGGCAGCGGGGCGGTGTGCCCCAGGGCGTTGCGGCCGCGGTAGTCCTCACCGAAGTGCCAGTACAGATGCCACACGTACTCCCGCCAGCCGGCGATCTGCCGTACGAATCCCTCGACCCCGGCCAGCGGCGCGGTGCCCTCGCGCCACGCGCGCTCCGCGCGGTCCACGCACTCGGCCGGATGCAGCAGCCCGAGGTTCAGCGGAGCCGACAGCCGGCTGTGGCACATGGCCGGGTCGGCCGCGAGCATCGCGTCCTCGTACGGCCCGAAGCAGGGCAGCCGGTGGGCGACGAAGTGGCGCAGCGAGGCCAGCGCCTCGCGCCGGGTCGCGGGAAAGTGCCGCGGACCGTCCCGGCCGACGAAGGAGACCGTGCCCTCGCGTTCCCAGCGGTCCAGGTCATGCCGCACCCGGTCGTCGATCTCGTCCTCCTCGGGGCGCCAGGGCCCGGGGGCGTCGAGGGTCCGCGCCCCGCGCGGCGGCGGTTCGCGGTTCCGGTCGTCGAAGTTCCACCGGCCCCCGGCCGGCTCGTCGCCCTCCATCAGCAGCTCGTGTCCGCGGCGCACCCAGCGGTAGAAGTCCTCCATCAGCAGCCGCCCCCGGGCGTGCTCCCCGGCCCATGAGGCGAAGTCCGCCATGGTCACCAGGAAGCCCTTCGCCGGCAACACCTCGACCCGGTCGAGCGATCCGACCAGTTCCAGCGCCCGCCGGGAGGTCGGATGGCACACCGTCACCCGGTCCCGGCCCGCGGCCTCGGCCAGCCCCTCGCGGTAGGTCCGGGCCCGGACGTACCGCACCCGGTCACCGAGTTCGGCCGCCCGGTGCCGCATCGCCGACAGCAGCAGATGCGCCTTGGCCCGGTGGAAGCGGCGGCGGCTCAGCACCGACCGCGCCTCGATCATGATCAGTGGGGCCTGGGCGTCGGGGCCGTGGTGGCGGTGGTCGGCGAAGTGCGGGCCGAGCTGATCGCCGAAGAGCCAGTGCTGACGTGCCGCCATCGTTCGCACACCTCTCCGCGGACACCGGTGTGTCAGGCTATGTGCCGCGGCCGTCCCGCCCGCCCAACGACGCGCCCCACCACGCCGCCGACCGCCCGGCGACCGGCGGACAGACGGTAGTGACATGGGATTTAAGGCTTTTGATCACTTGAGGCGTTCCCGCCCGAACGCTGCCCGGCAGCCTCGACAATGTGCCCATGGCCGAACACTGGAAGCGAAAGCTGGACCGGCTCCACGCGGATCTGGTGCGGCGCGACGACCCCGCCGAATGGGTGACCGAAGCCGACGCCGTGGACGCGTCCTCCCGCTATCCGCATCTCGCACTCCGCGGTCCCGTCTTCGGCCTGGCCATACAGGACCCCGCCGCCGGGGCGCACTGGCGGCTGGTGAAGCCCGTGACCAGCGGCGCGCCCCAGGAGGTCCGGGACGAACTGAACTCGCTCCTGTGGTTCAGGGCCAAGGACGACACCGACGACGCCGCCACCCGTCGCGAGCTGCTGGCGGCGGTCGCCCGGCTCGAGACGGAGCCGGTCAACGAGATGACCGTGCTCGGCGTCCGCTACCGGATCGTGCGCGGGGACGAGTTCGCCCGCACCGGCGAGCACAATCTGGAGCCACCGCGGCCCACCGACCCGGAACCGTCCCTCATCTCCTGGGACGGACGGCACGAGGCGCGGTCGCCCGACACCGGGTTCGTCCTGGATCCCGAGCGGGACGGGGCGGGGCTGATGGCGAGCGCCATGAAGCTGGCGCTGGCCACCTTCGCCTACACCGGCCCGCGGTTCCCCGCCGTCGTGCGCAAGCACTCCGAGCGGGCGGTCACCACCCATCCGGACATCATCCTGCTGCCCGTCGGCTTCGGCGTGGCCGAGCGCTCCGGGCAGCGGTGGCGGCCGCAGGGCGCCCTGATGCCCACCCCGCACGACGCGCGGCGGCTGCTCTACCAGGGCATGGCCGAAGTGTGGCCGCTGCTCTACGAGTACGGCGAGGCCAAGCGGGCGGTGTACGCGCGGGCCGCCGAGGAGTACCGGCGCGCCCGGCGGGCCGACGAAGCCCGGGTGGAGGGCCGCCTGTTCCGGATCTGCCGCATCGAGCGGATGGTGCGCAGCGGCCCCGACGGGCCGGAACCGCCGCGCCCCTCGGACCTGGACACCTACGGGCCCATGAAGATGCACCCGACCATGGACGAGCACGGCACCATCCTCGACAACGGCTGAACCCGCCCGCGTTTCACCCTTCGGCGGCCGCCTGGTCCGCGCGGCCCCCGGCCCCGAGGAGCCCGGTCGCCTCGAAGCGGGTCCGCTCGGCCAGCCGGGGCAGCTCCCGCGCGGAGAACCAGGTGACCAGCGGCGGCAGCAGCGGGCGGACCGGCTGGGCGAGGCGCAGCCAGGGCGGTGCGTAGACGGTGGCGGCGCGGCGCTCGATGGCGGTCACCATGCGGGCGGCCACCGTGGCGGCGGGGTGGACGCGCCGGGCCGGTGGCGGCATATGGGCGCGCAGTTCCCTCAGCACCCCGTACCGGTCCGCGTCGCGGATCATGTCGGTGGCGGTCCAGCTCAGATAGCCGATGCCCACCGCGACCCCCTGGTGGGCGAGTTCGGCGCGCAGGGACTGGGCGAAGGACTCGGCGCCCGCTTTCGAGGCGCAGTACGCGCTCATCATGGGCGCGGAGCCGAAGGCGGCCGTGGAGGCGATCTGGAGGAAGTAGCCGCGGGTGCCGAGCAGACCGGGCAGAAAGGCCCGGGCGGTGTTGGCGCTGCCGATGAGGTTCACCTCGATGACGCGCCGCCAGGTGGCCGGCGGTGACTCCCCGAAGGGCCCGCCCTCGGCCACGCCCGCGTTGGCGACGACGACCGACGGTGTGCCGACCCGGTCGTGGATCTGCCCGGCCACCCGGGTCATCGCCGCGTCGTCGGCCACGTCCGCCGCGTAGCAGTGGGTTTCCGTGGGCAGCGAGCGGGCCACCCGCTCCAGGGTTTCCTCTTCCCGGCCGAGGAGGACGACGCGTGCGCCGCGCCCGGCCAGTTCCCGGGCCATGGCCGCGCCCAGTCCGCGGGCGGCACCGGTCACGACGGCGAGACGTCCGGTCAGGGGGCTGCGGTTCCGCACGGCGCGCTCCGGGGCAGCTGGTCGTCGAGACGGGGCTCAGCCGACCGTACAGGCCCGGCCCTTGCCCCGGCCGGACCAGCGCCGTGGCCGCCGGGCGGCGGCACCTGTTCGGCGGTGGCCCGTCCCCCGCCCGTGGTCCCCGCAGGCGGCCCCCGCCCGTGGCCGGTCGTGGCCACCGGCGGGGGCGCCGTCGGGTGTCGCGCGGTCGGCCCTCGGCGGGTCAGGCCGCCGCGGGGCGGGGTTCGGGCACCACCGGTGCCAGGCGGCCCGTGCGGTGCAGTCCGAAGAGCGCCGCGGCGCAGGCCAGGCCGAGCGCGAGCAGCACGATCCACGGGACGGCGGGCATGCCCGCTTCACGCGCCGCGTCCAGCGCCGCGCCGGTGAGCAGGTTCCCGAGGGTGATACCGACCCCGCAGATGGTGTTGTACAGCCCGTAATGGGTGGCGACGAGCCGCTCCCCCGAGAGCCGGACGATGGTGTCCATCTCGAACGGGTAGGCGATCATCGTGCCCAGCGCCAGCAGGAACGCGGCGAGCGCGGGCGGCACGGCCGCGAGGAGCCATCGGCCGGGCCCGCCGTCCGGTACTGGCAGCGCGGTCGCCACCAGCAGCGGCAGGAACGCCACTCCCATGAGGGCCAGCCCCCAGCCCAGCGCCCGGCCGGGCGCCATGCGCGCCTTGCACCACGCGGTCACCCGGGTCTGCCCGACGATGGTGCTCAGCCCGGAGACGGCGAAGAGCAGCGCCACCGCCGCGGTGCCGAACTCCCCTTCGCCGCCGAGCCGTCGTACCTCCAGCGGCAGGGCCAGATAGACCTGGAAGGACAGCACATACGAGCCGATCATGGCGACGGAGAACAGCAGGAACGGCCGGTTGGTCACGATCCCGCGCCACTGGGCCAGCACCCGCTCATGGCCCTCCTGCCCCGGGGCCGCGCCGTCGTCGGCGCGGCGGGGCGGCAGCGACCGGATCTGCACGACGCTCAGCACCGCGAAGATCCCGGCCGAGACCAGGCAGGTGACCTGGAAGTCGACGCCCGTCAGCACCATGCCCACCAGCGGGCCGAGCAGGATCCCGGCCTGGTAGAAGATGTTGAACAGGGCGAACGCCTCCACCCGGCGCTCCCCCGCGTCCGCGGCCAGATAGGCCCTGACCGCCGGGTTGAACAGGGCCCCGGCGAGTCCGGTGGCCGCGGAGGCGGCCAGCAGCGCGGGCAGCGACTCCACGAGCCCGAGCGTCGCGAAACCGGCGGTGCGCAGCACACACCCCGCCACGATCAGCGGCTTGTAGCCGAACCGGTCGGCCAGGGCGCCGCCGACCAGGAACATGCCCTGCTGGCTGAAGTTCCGTACGCCCAGGACGAGTCCGACCAGCCATCCGGCGAGCCCGAGCGTCCCGGACAGATGCGCGGCCAGATAGGGCATGAGCATGTAGAAGCCGAGGTTGATGGTGAACTGGTTCACCATCAACAGCTGGACGCTGCGCTCGTACGACCGCACCTGGGTGAGTGTCGCCCTCATCGGGCGGCCTCCGGCGCGGCCGGGGCGGCGGTCCGCGACGGCCCGGCGGGGGTGCCCGGCTCGCGCGCGGCGAGCGGGTCGACCACGGCGGTGCAGCGGGTCCAGCGGTCCACTTCCCGCTCGCCGGGGTGTCCCATCGTGTCCGGTTCGGGCGCGGGCGGCTGGTCCAGCAGGCCGTTGGCGGCGCAGTAGTCGTCGTTGTACACGGTGTCCAGATAGCGCTGCGGGCCGTCCGGGAACACCGCGACGATCCGGGCGTCCGCGGGGTGGGTACGGGCCAGCCACCCGGCGACCAGCGCGACCGCGCCCACGCTCCAGCCGCCGGTGGCGTAGTGCGACGAGGCCAGCCGGCGGCAGGTCCACACCGCCTCGTGCGGGGCGACCCAGTGCACCTCGCTGAAGTTCTCGTAGGCGACGTTGCGGGGGTAGATGCTCGACCCCAGGCCGCGCATCAGGCGGGTGCGGGCGGGCTGCCCGAAGATGGTCGATCCGATCGTGTCCACCCCCACCACCGTGATCTCGGGGTAGAGCTGGCGCAGCACTCGGGAGATGCCCGCGGAGTGGCCGCCGGTGCCGACGCTGCACACCAGGATGTCGATGTGGCCGAACCGGGAGGCCAGTTCGAGGGCGAGCGGGGTGTAGGCGGCGGTGTTGTCGGGGTTGTTGTACTGGTCGGGGCACCAGGAACCGGCCTGCCGGGCGAGGAGTTCGGTCACCCGGTCGCGGCGGGCCT
Organism: Streptomyces sp. NBRC 110028; assembly: GCF_001417735.1. Classification (GTDB taxonomy): domain Bacteria; phylum Actinomycetota; class Actinomycetes; order Streptomycetales; family Streptomycetaceae; genus Streptomyces. Next base: position 117,512 of record NZ_BBUZ01000027.1, on the reverse strand, counting down.
GCTGCCACCCGCCCTCCGGATGCGGTTCGGTGACCATGTCGACCCAGGCTCCGTAGGCGGTCAGCAGCCGGGTCATCGACGGCTCCAGGCCGGGGTCGGTGACGAGGGTGACGGGATGGCCGTACACCAGTCCGGCCAGGGCGAGGCCGAGGCCCAGCGTGCCGCTGGTCGACTCGACGATCGCGCCGCCGGGGCGCAGGTCGCCTCGGGCGCGGGCCCGTTGGACCATGTGCAGACCGGGCCGGTCCTTGATGCCGCCGGGGTTGAAGCCCTCCAGCTTGGCCCAGAAGCCGCGGTCGGCCGGGGTCAGGGGCTCGGACACCCGCAGGACGGGCGTGTTGCCGACCAGCCCGGACAGGCCGGGGGCCGTGGGGGTGGCGTCGTTGAGGATCAGAGATCGCATCTGTCCGCTTTCGGTGGTTGATGGCTCGTCGGATGCTCATCTCGGGCACGGTGCCGCCCGGGTTGGGCGGGCACCGATCCGCGTCCGGTCGCCGAGGGGCGGCGGCCGGGGCGCGGGCCACGACGGCCGCCCCTATATGCGCCACCGGCTGGTCGAGCAGAGGGTGGATCTGACCGTCGGCGCGCGCGGGCAGAGCGTGCGCGGACGGTCCGGACCCGCCGCGGAGACGACGGCCCGGCATGCCTCGGCCGCGGCGGAGACGGGCAGGTCGCGCACCGACGGATGGGCGGCCCGGCCGGATGTCTCCCGGGGCGCCGGGGCGCAGTGCTCGGCGCCCGCCGGGCCGTCGGTGGACGGCTGCCCGGCGGTGCCGGCAACCGGGAACTGCCGGGCGGTGCCGGCAACCGGGAGCTGCCGGGAGTCGTCCGCGATCCGCAGACCCTGGGCGTGTTCCGCACCGGCCGCGTGGCCGAGACAGCCGGGCGCGGTCAGCAGCAGTGCGCACAGGACGAAGGCCAGGAGCCGACGTGGCCACCCTGGGTGGCGAGCGGCCCGGCCAAGAGGGTGTGAGGCAGGGAACGGCACGGTTTCTCCGCACGGCGGCCGCCCTCCCGCCGCGTGGCGCGGGAGATGGCGGACAGGAATCGGCAAGGACGGGTCCGATACCGGTCCGTACTAGATGCGCAGCACCGCGATCCGCTGGAGATCCGGCGGCGCGGATCCGGCCGCCGTGGTCGCGGCCGCGCGCGAGGACGGCGCGTGCCCCTCGGCACCGGGCGCGTCCCCGGCCGGGAGAGCCGGGCACGGGGCCGCCGGCTCGGGCCCGTGCTCGGGCTGGGCGAGGACGCATTCGTGCGCGGAGTGGGCCGACTCGTCGCCGTGATGCCCGGATCCCTTTTCTTCCGGGTTCCCGCCGTGCGCGGCGGAGGCCACCGGGGAGGACGAGCAGCCGGTCACATGGCCGGACACGGCTTCGGCGCTCACCGCGTGCAGGGACACGAAGCCCAGCAGCAGCGCGGCCAGGCACAGCAGACGCAGCGGGCTCGCCACCCCGCGAGCCCACCGGATGCCGAAACGCGACCGGGCCGTGATCATGCGGTGATCCTAAGCGCTTCGTACGGCTACGCTGCGGCACCGCCCTGGAACGCGTCGTTAACAAGCCAGACCCGGCCCGCGCACGACACCCGGAGCCCTGCGCGGCGGCCGTGGGCCCCGTCGGCGATCCGCCGGATGACCAGGCGGATCGCGCTCGACCCCGGATCGGCCGGAACATGATCCCGCGAGCGCGGCGGCCAGCCCTGTCGGCCAACCGAAAGGAGATGTTATAAATGCCGACATGAGCAATTTTGCTCGTATGGCCCGGAGCCGAATACGGGCGCTGTCCCCCGTGCCGAGTGTCGCCGGGCAGGTTTTCATCCTGCAGGTCCTCCTGACGCTCGCCCTGGTCGCCATGGCGGTGGCGGCGCTTGCTCTGGAGGCCCGCACCGACGCCACGGACGAGGCCCGACAGCGGTCCCTGACCGTCGCCAGGACGTTCGCGGAGGCGCCCGGGCTCGCCCGGACCATGACCGGCGCTCATCCGACGTCGCTGCTCCAGCCCCGCGCCGAGGATACGAGGAAGCGCACCGGCGTCGACAGCATCGTGGTCTTCGACCGGCGCGGGTTGCGCCTCACCCACCCCGAGACGGCGCTGATCGGCAAGCGGATCATCGGCCCCGAATCGGTGGTACGGCAGGAACTGGCCGGGAAGACGATCTCGCGGACCTTCCGCGCGAGCCAGGGCCCCTCCGTGATCTCGGCGGTGCCCGTCACCACGGCCGACGGCGCCCTGGCCGGCGGGGTGTCGGTCGGGGTCCGGATCGCGAGCGTGAACAACACGGTGGACCGCGAGCTGCCGCTGCTGTTCGGGTCCGGCGGCAGCGCCCTCGCCCTGGCGACGGCCGGGACGGCGCTGACCAGCAGGCGGCTGCGGCGGCAGACGCACGGTTTGGGGCCCGCCGAGATGACCCGCATGTACGCCCACCACGACGCGGTGCTGCACTCGGTCCGGGAAGGCGTGCTGATCATGGCCGGCGACGGGCGACTGCTGCTGGTCAACGACGAGGCCAGGCGGCTGCTCCAGCTGGCCTCCGACGCCGAGGGGCGACAGGTCACCGAACTCGGCATCGAACCGCCGCTGGCCCGGCTGCTGGCCGCCGGACAGCCCGTCACCGACGAGGTGCACGCCGCCGGGCACCGGCTGCTGGCCGTCAACATCCGGCCCACCGACCGGGCGGGCGGCCCCGCCGGGAGCGTGGCGACGCTGCGGGACACCACCGAGCTGCGCGCCCTGTCCGGCCGGGCCGAGGCGGCGAGCGAGCGGCTGCGGCTGCTGTACGACGCGGGGGTACGGATCGGTTCGACCCTGGAGCTGACCAGCACCGCCGAGGAGCTGATGGCCGCGACCGTCCCCCGGTTCGCCGACATCGCCACCGTCGAACTGCTGGAGCCGGTGCTGCGGGGCGAGGAGCCGACGGCGCCGCACGGCGTACTGCACCGCACGGCGGTCGGTGGCGTACCGCCCGGACACCCCCTCTTCCGCTCGGGCGAGAGGGCCGTCCATCCGCCGTCCTCGCCGCAGCGGCAGGCGCTGGAGAGCGGGCAGGCCGTCCTGCGCGCCGATCTGAGCGACACCTCCGCGTGGCCCGCCGGGTACGAGGCGGAGGCCGGGCGCCTGCTCGACCAGGAGATCCGCTCGCTGCTCGCCGTGCCGTTGCGGTTCCGCGGCGTCCCCCTGGGCGTGGCCACCTTCTGCCGGACCCGACCGAGCGGGCCGTTCGACGACGAGGATCTGGTGATCGCCGGGGAGCTGGCCGCGCGCACCGCGGTGTGTGTCGACAACGCCCGCCGCTACACCCGCGAACACACCATGGTCACCACCCTGCAGCGCAATCTGCTGCCCGGCGCGCTGCCCGACCAGGACGCCGTAGAGGTGGCCTCCCGCTATCTGCCCGCGCGGGCCGGGGTGGGCGGGGACTGGTTCGACGTGCTCCCGCTCCCCGGGGCCCGGGTCGCCCTGGTCGTCGGCGACGTGGCCGGACAGGGCCTGCACGCGGCGGCCACCATGGGCCGGCTGCGCACCGCGGTCCAGAACTTCTCCGCCCTGGACCTGCCCCCCGACGAGGTGCTGGCACTCCTGGACGAGCTGGTCGCCCGGCTCGACCTGGAGCGCGAGACGGACGCCGACAGCGCCCGCATCACGGGCGCCACCTGCCTGTACGCGATCTACGACCCGGTCTCCGGCCGGTGCAGCGTGGCCCGGGCCGGTCACCCGGGACCCGTCCTGGCGTGCCCGGACGGCACCGTACACACCCCCGAGGTGCCGGCCTCCCCGCCGCTGGGCCTGGGAGGGGAACCGTTCGAGGCGGCCGATCTTTCGGTGCCCGAGGGCAGCCGGCTGATCCTTTACACCAACGGACTCGTCGCAAGCCACGACCGGGACCACGACACCGGCCTGGACCTGCTGTGCCGCACCCTCGCCGCCGCCCCGGAGCTCGGCCCCGGCGCCACCTGCCAGGAGCTGTTCGCGACCGTTCTCCCCTCCCGTCCGACCGATGACGCCGCCCTGCTGGTGGCCCGCACCCGCCTGCTCGCCCCGGAGAACGTGGCCCACTGGGAGGTGCCCTCCGACCCGGCGGCGGTGGCCCCGCTCCGCGCCGCCTGCGTCCAGCGGATCCGCGACTGGGGGCTGGGCGACACCGCCTACGCCGCCGAGCTGGTCATCAGCGAACTGGTCACCAACGCGCTGCGGTACGGCGCCCCTCCCGTGCGGATACGGCTGCTGCGCGGCCGCAGCCTGATCTGCGAGGTGTCCGACGGCAGCAACACCTCGCCCCATCTGCGGCGGGCCGGGGTGAGCGACGAGGGCGGCCGGGGGCTGTTCCTGGTCTCCCAGCTCGCCCGGCACTGGGGCACCCGCTACACCGCGCGGGGAAAGGTGATCTGGGCCGAGCAGGCACCGCTCGGCCCCGGACACCAGCCGCAAGGATCACCGTGACAGGCCCGGCCCGCACCCCTCGCGGGAGAGCCGTCAGCGGATGGCCGAGGGATAGCCGCGGATGAGGTCGGCGGCCTTCTCCGCGGCCATGATGACGGGGGCGTTGGTGTTCCCCCTCGGCACCGTCGGGAACACCGACGCGTCGACGACCCGCAGCCCCGCCACGTCGAACACCCGCAGCTCGGGGTCGACCACGGAGCCGATGGCGCAGGTCGACGTCGGGTGGTAGAGCGTCTGCCCGGCCCGCTGGGAGAAGGCGAGCAGGTCCGCGTCGGAGTCGGAGTCCGGCACGTCGAACGGCCCGGTGGTGATCCCGGCCAGCGCGTCCTGTGCCGCGATCCGCAGGGCGATGCGGACCCCCTGGACCATGCAGTACTGGTCCTCGGCCGTCATCAGGTAGTTGTGCGTGATCCGGGGTGCGGCGTCCGGGCGCGCGGAGCCGAGCGTCACCCGGCCGCGGCTGGTGGGGGCGAGCACGCACGGGCCCAGCGCGAAACCGTGCTCGGTGGCGGGGCCCAGCCCCTCCTGGTGGAACAGCACCGGGGCCATGTGGTACTGCACGTCCGGGGCGTCCAGTCCGGCCCGGCTGCGGAAGAACCCACCGGCCTCACCGATGTTGCAGGTCAGCGGGCCGCGCCCCTCGTTCGCCAGCAGCGCGGCGTTCTCCGGGCTCGCCGCGGTCATCAGCGATTCGACATCGGTACGGAAGTTCAGCAGCGCCATGTAGTGGTCCTGCAGACCCTCCCCCACCGGGAGGTCGCACACCACATCGACGCCGAAGGCCGACAGGGTGGCGGCGGGCCCGACCCCGGAGAGCATCAGCAGCTTCGGGGATGCGTACGCGCCCGCGGAGAGGATCACCTCACGCTCGGCGCGGATCGCCTCCACCGTGCCGTCGCGCTCCACCTCCACGCCTCTCGCCCGGCCGCCCTCGATCAGCACGCGGTGGGCCAGGGCGGAGGAGAGCAGGGTGAGGTTCGGCCGCCCCAGGACGGGGTGCAGATAGGCGACGGCCGCGCTGCAGCGCATGCCACCGCGCTGGGTCAGCTGAAACCGTCCGACCCCGAACTGCGTGGCGCCGTTGAAGTCGTCGTTGCGCGGGTGCCCGGCCTGCTCGGCGGCCTCGAGGTATGCGGTGGCGAGCGGGTGGCGGGACCTGCTGTCGCTGACGGTGAGCGGCCCGCCCACCGAGTGGTACGCGTCCTCGCCGCGCTCGTTGTCCTCCGCGCGCCGGAAGTACGGCAGCACATCGGCGTAACCCCAGCCGGTGGCCCCGGCGGCGGCCCAGCCGTCGTAGTCGGCGCGGTTGCCCCGCATGTAGATCATCGCGTTGATCGAGCTGGAGCCGCCCAGCACCTTGCCGCGGGGCAGATAGGTCCGCCTGCCGCCGAGCCCCGGTTCCGGGCCCGAGTGGAGATCCCAGTCGACCTCGCTCTTGAACAACTGGGCGAAGGCGGCGGGGACATGGATCTCCTCCGCCGTGTCGGGACCACCCGCCTCGATCAGCGCCACCCGGACCTCGGGGTCCTCCGACAGCCGGGCCGCCAGCACACATCCCGCGGATCCGGCGCCGACGATGACGTAGTCGTAAGTGTTCATCCGATTTCCTTCGACGGAGGCTGCGGCGGACCGTTCACCCCCCATTGTTCCCGGTGAGCATCATGTGCCCGTCAACCAGGCGAATCTGACGCCGAATCAGAAGGTCCGGGGTCCTTGCCCATGAAGTCCGCCACTGCCACACTCATGCGCGGTAAGCGCTTACTGGGTCGATTACCTGCACTCATCCCCGTTCGAGATACAGAGAAGACAGTGAGCCGACCCAGTCGCAGGCACGTGATACGGACCGGCCTCGGCGCGGCGGCCGCGTCGGCGGTCCAGGGCGCGGCCGGTGGCACCGCGCGCGCCGAGGCTGCCGCCCGGGCGGCGGCCACCACAGGCCCGAAGGCCGCGGGCGTCCAGGCCGCCCCGGGGCGGGGGCGGCTGCCGTGGGTGGCCGACCTGGGAGACGGCCGCTATCAAAATCCCGTGCTCAACGCCGACTGGTCCGACCCCGACGCGATCCGGGTGGGCGACCACTTCTATCTGGTCGCCTCCACCTTCAACCGCGTCCCCGGACTGCCCGTCCTGCGCTCCACCGACCTGGTCAACTGGACCGTCATCGGACACGCCCTGACCGAGCTGCTGCCCAAGGACCACTTCAGCGAGCCGCGACACGGCCAAGGGGTGTGGGCCCCGGCCCTGCGCCACCACGACGGCAAGTTCTGGATCTTCTACCCGGACCCCGACTTCGGGATCTTCACGGTGACCGCCACCGACCCGCGCGGCCCGTGGAGCACACCGCATCCGCTCAAGCCGGGCAAGGGCCTGATCCGGGTGGCCCCGGCGCCCTGACATTCACCAGCGGTCACGTCTATCCGGTACCGCCCCCTTTCGGCCATCTCCTGTTTCCCCGCGTACGGCCCGATCGTCTTGGGCGGTCGGGCCGCTTGGCACACTTTTCTTGAAGAAGGAGGAGGTCGCGGCCGAGAGGTGACAGAGAAGCGCACCCATTGGCCGTAAGGGGGAGCCGAGACGGCCGAGACCTGCGAGGCTGTCTTGATGCAAACCCTTTACAGAAGACTGCTGAGTGTGCTTCCCCGGCTCGGAGTGCAGGTGCTCGACCTCGGCTCGGGTACGGCGGTGCTCTCCCGGCGCGGCAAGCGGAACCGCGTCCCCGTGGGCCGGGAGGCCGACCTCGTGACGCGCGGCGGCAGCCGTTTCGCGGTGACCCGGGTGCGGCCGGACACCTGGGTGGTGGCCCGCGGCCGGGGCGACCCTCCGTCCGAGGCGTGGACGAACGTACGGCTCGGTGACACCGGTGCCCATCTGCTCTTCGACGCGAAGGCCTCCGACGAGCGGTCGCTCCAGCTGGCGGCCGCCACCTATCTGTGCGGCCACCATGTGGCCGGGCTGCTGGAGAAGTACGAGGTGAACTGCGTCTTCGACGTGGGGGCCAACGCCGGTCAGTACGGCAGACGGCTGCGCGGGCTCGGCTATACGGGCAGAATCGTTTCCTTCGAGCCCACCGAGGAGGCGTTCGCGAAGCTGGAGAAGGCCGCCGAGGACGATCCCGAGTGGTGGGTGTTCCCCTTCGCCCTCGGCCGCGAGGAGGCGACCCGGTCCATGCACGTGGGCTGGGCCACCATGAACTCGCTGCTCCCGGCCAGCGACTACGGCAAGGACCGCTACCGGCGGTTCGCGAAGGACCGTACGGAGGAGATCGAGGTCCGCAGGCTGGACAGCGTGATGGACAAGGCGCTGGCCGGTCTCGCCGGCCCCCGCCCCTATCTGAAGATGGACACCCAGGGGTACGACCTGGAGGTGTTCGCCGGCGCCGGGGAACGGATCGAGGAGTTCGTGGGGATGCAGTCGGAGGTCGCGCCCCTGCGGCTCTACGAGGGCAGCCCCGGGATGAGCGAGGCCATCGCCACGTATGAGAAGAGCGGCTTCGGCATCACGGGCATGTACCCGGTGACCCGCGAGGACACGACGGGCCGCGTGGTGGAGTTCGACTGCGTCATGATGCGCGCGGACGCCGCTCCCCGGTGAAGCGATGCCTCACGGGGCCGCTGGTCCGGCCCCGTGAGGCCACGGCGGCCGTGCCGACGCCACGTCGCATAGGGTGTCGCACAACTGGATCACGCGGGGTGAGGAAGTCCATCGCGCTGCCGACACTGCCCGGCAACCCGTACGGCGCGGTCCCGGTACGGGGTACGCAACGGTGCGGCCCGTGGCCCATCGGCCGCCGCTGCCGGGGTATCCCCTTCGCCCCGCTCCGTCGGAGCGCCCGGCCGGGCCGGAGGCCCCGTATGCCGCTCCGTGGCAGCTGGCGTGCCAGATGCGCGGCGGGTCGCCCGCGGCCACGATGGCCCTCCGGCACCGCCAAGGGCTGTTCTTCATCATGCTGTTCCGGAAACCGAAGGGCCAGTTCTGCCGGACCTGCGGCACGGCGCTCTACCGGAAGCACACCGCCATGACGATGTGTCAGGGGTGGCGGCATCCGCTGTCCGCGACCCTGTTCAACCCCGTCACCATCATCCTGAATCTGCGGGTCCAGTCGAATATCGAGCGTCTGCCGGAACCGGGCCCTGACCCCTTCCACAGCCCGCTCCCCCTGGGCAAACCCCTCTTGCTCCGGCCGGGCACCCTCGTCGGGCTGCTGCCCGCCGCGGTCGTCCTGCTCTTCCTCGCCCATCTGATCGCGGGGTAGCGCGAGCCCGGCCGGTGGCGCTCGGTAGAGTCCTTCCCCGCGACACCGGCCCACCGCGCGCTGTGGCAGCAGCATGTGCGGCGCGTCGAGCAATGCGACTGCGGCCGGCCCCACCACCGCATGCACGGTTTCCCTCCGGCGGGGGCCCGCGCGGTCAGGCCAGGGCGCTGATCATCGCCGGCCGTCGCGGTGGGTACCGTGGCGGGGACGCGGTACGGGGACGACGACAAGGTTGGGGGCCGGGCGTGCTGATCGAGGAGCTGCGGCGGGAGCTGCCGGACGGGCGGCTGATCGAGGACGAGCGGATCGCGGCCGGGTTCGCGCACGACGAGGCGGAGTGGGCGCCGTACGGCACGCCGCGCGTGGTCGTACGGCCGCGTACGGCGCGGGAGGTGCGGTCCGTGGTGCGCGCCTGTCTGCGGCACGGCGTTCCGCTCGTCACCCGGGGCGCCGGAACCGGCCTCTCCGGCGGCGCCAACGCCGTCGAGGGCTGCGTCGTGCTCTCCACGGAGCACATGAACACCGTCCACGAGATCGACCCCGTGGAGCGGCTCGCGGTCGTCGGGCCCGGTGTGGTCAACGACGATCTGCGGGCCGCGTGCGCCGAACACGGGCTCTGGTATCCGCCGGACCCGGCCAGCGCGCCCTGGTCCACCATCGGCGGCAACGTGGCCACCAACGCGGGCGGGCTGTGCTGCGTGAAGTACGGCGTCACCCGCGACTACGTCCTCGGCCTGGAGGCGGTGACCGGAACCGGTGAGCTGGTGCGGCTCGGCCGCAGGACGGCGAAGGGTGTCGCCGGGTACGACCTGGCGGGGCTGATGGTCGGCTCCGAGGGCACCCTCGGGGTGATCACCGAGGTCACGGTGCGGCTGCGTCCCCAGCGGGAGGCGGAGCGCACCGTCGCCGGATACTTCTCGTCGGTGGTGGCCGCGGGCCGCGCCGTCACCGCGGTCGGGGCCGCGGGGCTCACCCCGTCCGCGCTGGAACTGATCGACCGGCACTGCCTGGCCGCGGTCGACCGGTGGAAGAACATGGGCCTGTCCGTCGACGCGGACGTGGTGCTCCTGGGGCGTACGGACGCGCCCGGCCCGGCCGGGGCGCGGGAGGCCGAGCGCATGCTCGCCTGCTTCGAGGAGGCGGGGGCGACCTGGGCGGCGCAGTCCACGGACCAGGAGGAGGCCGACGCGCTGTTCGCGGCGCGGCGGCTCGCCTACCCGGCGCTGGAGCGGCTGGGCCCGGTGCTCACCGAGGACGTGTGCGTGCCCCGGGCGGCCGTGCCGGAGATGCTGGCGCGGATCGAGCGCGCGGCCACCCGGCACGACACGCTCATCGCCAACATCGCCCATGCCGGTGACGGCAACCTCCATCCGCTGCTGACCACCCAGCCGGGCGACACCGCGGCCCGGGAGCGGGCCCAGGCCGCGTTCCGCGACATCATCGCCGACGCCATCGACCTGGGCGGCACGGTCACCGGCGAGCACGGTGTCGGACTGCTCAAGCGGGACGGACTGGAGCGGGAACTCGCGCCCGCCGTGCTGGAGATGCACCGCGCCGTCAAGGCGGCCCTGGACCCGCGGGGGATCCTGAACCCCGGCAAGGTCATCAGCCACGGCTGAGCGGACACCGGGCCCGCGCCCGTCCCCGTCACGCCTCCGGCCCCCGTAGCGCCGTTTCACGTGTGCGCCCGTGGGGCGTTCACATCGCAGCGCCGTCCTTCCCCTCGCGCCAGCGGCGGTCGGCGCCCCGGGTCCCGCCGGCGCGGTTGCTGCGGGACCCGGGGCGCCCCGCGGCACACCGTGCCGGGCATGCCGGCCAGGTGGGGCGAGGGCGCCGCGCTCGACACCTGGGGTGTGTGCGCGTTTTCCTACGCCACCTCGACACCGCACCTGCCGCGCGCCCCGGTTCGCGCCGTCAGCGGTAGCCCCGGTAGCCCGCTCCTCCCCGGCCGCCGTCGTGTCCGGCCCAGCCCGAGGCCCAGGGCGCCTGCCCGTACTGCCCGTACCCGCCGTATCCGTACTGTCCCTGCCATCCGCTCTGTCCGTACTCTCCGTACGGCCCCTGCCGGCCGTACCAGGAGCCCGCCTGCCGCGGCGGGGGCGGATCCGCCGCCGGGGGCTTGGAGCGGTGCGGCGCCGGGGACGAGGGGCGCGACGATGGCGCGGACTTCGGGGGCGCCGAGGGTTCGGGGGCGCGCGCCGGTGGCGCGGTGCGGGCGGGCTTCGGGCGGACGGCGGACACCTGACGGGGCGCCGCCTCCCGGTCCGGGCGGCCCGTCTCGGTCCGGTACCGGTTGTCGTTCGCCGCGCCACCCGCCAGCCAGCGCTGTGACCTCGCGGAGTCGTCACGTGTCTTCAGGACCATCCCGGCTCCCTTCTCCGTGGAGTCCGGGGTCAGGGCCAGCTCCTGGTTCCAGCGCGGCACCAGGGTGCCCTGGAGGGTGAAGTCGTACCGCACGTTCGCCGCGGCCCGCTGTGAGGTGGTGGCGCAGGAGCCCAACTGAACGGCGAAGCTCAGGCGGGAGTTGAGGCAGAGGTCGGGGTCGGCGCGGCTGCGCAGCAGGCCGTCGGCCTCGTACGACCACTGCTGGGTGGCCGCGGAGGTGCACGGCGTGGCCTCGGTCTCCGCGCCCGCCTCGGGCTTGCCGCCGACGATGTCGAGGCACAGTCCGTTCGCGGCGTTGCGCAGCCGTCCGCGCAGTGTGTCGTCCGGGCGGCCGTCGGCGCCGATCCAGGAGGGATCCGAGCCGGGGGCCGTCGTGTCGCCCGCCCCGGCGGCCGGCTGCGAGGAGGGGGTGTCGCGGTCGTACGCGGCGTTCTCGCCAGCGCCGGAGGGGAGGACCGAGGCAACCGCCACCGACACCAGGACGCAGCCGCTCACGGTGGCCGCCGTCATCACGAGGAGCCGGCCGCGGGTGAGCCCCGGCCGTCTTCTGCGCGCCGCCGGGCGCGCCTTCCACCAGGGGTTCTTCCCCGCGGAGTGGCGAGGCCCTGCGCCACGTGGCGGGACGGAGGGCATGGGTGGGGGAGCCGCGACGGGGCCCGGTTCGGGGATGCGGCGGCCCGGCCGGGAGTCGAGATAGTCCCGCGCGCCCCACCCCAGGACCGCTTCGGCGAGCAGGAGGGCCACCCGGCCGGTGGAGTGGTCCAATTGGTCGGCGGCATGACGGCAGTGCTCGCACCGGACCAGATGCTGCCGCAGATCGGGGTCGAGCCGGGTGTCACCGCGGCGGAGCGAAACGTCCAGCAGCCGGCTGTACTGGCGGCACTCCTCCTCGGGGGCCGTGTCGCGGTGGGCCTCCAGGCAGGCCTGACGCCAGCGCAGCCGGGCCCGCTCCAGCTCGGCGGGGGCGTCGTCGGACAACCCCAGCAGCCCGGCCGGTACGGCCAGTCGCTCCGCCTCGACCTCCGTGTGCCACAGCAGACAGCGGGCCGCCTCGGGGAGCTTCTGGAACGCGCGGAACACCAGGCGTCTGTTCTCCGGCGGACGGAACCGCCCGTCCGCGCGCCCCCGTTCCCTGGGGACGGCCCGCAGGCCGGGGTGGAGCAACGCGGCGCGCGGGCCCGCGTTCCACTCCTCCGCTATGCCCCGCACGGTGGCCAGCACCCGTGGCCGCCACGCGATGGCCGGTGTGTTGCGCCGCAGCGCCTCCGCGAACAGCCTGGTGAACGCGGCGGAGGTGAGGATCCCCGCCGGGTGGGAGCCCGTGGTGCACACGCTCGCGTAGGAGAAGGCCGCCTCCCAGTGACGGCCCAGCAGCTCCCCGGCGGGCTGTTGTTCGGACGGTTTCCCCGAACACTTCTTCATTTCGGCCGTGAGCTGTTCGTCCGTCACGCCGAAGAGGGGGGTGGGGGTTAAAGAGTGCGCCAGGGCGGCGTCGTTCACGTCTTTTCCCTTTCACGGGACAGGGAGAAAAGTCCGTACCAATGGGGAGTGTCGGCCCTGTTGGCGGCGCCGAAAACACCTGGCCCAGCTGGCGACACCTGCACCTTTGCACACGGAACCGATGCGGAACAAGGGAGTTCACATTTTTCGGGTTCGGGCGCTACGAAGGGCCACCGAAGTGTGGACTGACGTTGCGAAATGCAAAGTGGCGAACGAATTCACCCATTGCGCCGGGCTACCAGACGGTAGGCGTTGGACACCTTCCCCAGCCCGGCCAGTGGCTTGAGTAACAGCCGGTCCACTGTGGTGGCCACGACGAGCGGGGGAATGGCCACCAGCAGGCCCGCGCAGCGCAGCAACCAGCGCGCGCGACCGGTCGGCCTGGCCAGCCAGGGGGCGTCGTCGGGAGGCAGGACCGCGTTGGCACCCAGCCACACCGCGCCCAGCAGGTCGACGGTGTCCGATGGCTCGCGGTGCTGTTCCAGGACCACGGTGAAGCCGAGCGCTTCCAGTTCCTTCCGCAACGCCGCAACGGGGAGGAAGTACAGGTGCTGGGGCTGGAGCCAGGGCAGCCAGAAGCGGCCGAGGAGGCGGGCGAACCAGCACTCGGGGTCCGGCACCTCGATGAGCAGATGGCCGCCGGGGCCGAGGGCTCGGTGGGCCGCGCGGAGTTCCGCACGGGGGTCCGTACTGTGCTCCAGGTAGTGGAACATGCTCACCACGTCGTAGCGCCCGGCCAGCCGCTCCCCGGCCAGCTCCGGGAAGCTGCCCCGGATCCCGTGGTCGATCCGCCCCTCCCGCTCGGCCAGTTCGACGCCCTCGGTGAAGTCGAGCCCGTCGAAGACCGTATGAGGGAAGACGGTGCGGGCCGCTTCGGGGAAGTGACCGTGGCCGGTGCCGACGTCGAGCCACTTCGCCGGGGAGTCGGCGGAGGGCTTCAGGGCCTCGGCGCGGCCGAGGTACATCTTCCGCCGGCCGGAGAAGACGTTGCCCATGCCCTCCTCCCCCAGCCCGTCGTAGAAGTCGCGGTAGTAGAACTCCAGCCCGTCGGCGCCCAGCCGGGGGTTCTGGAACACCAGACGGCAGTCCCGGCAGGTGTCCAGCCGGAAGCCGCCCGGCTTGTTCTGGAACCGGTCCCTGGTGCGCAGGCGGCGCTTCAGCCGGGGCGAGCCGCACCAGGGGCAGTCCGTGCGGCGCGGCTCGAAGAACCGCTCGGTGCCCTGGGCCAGGTCGGCCTGGTAGCGCGGCCGGAGGGCGGCAACGGCCTCGGCGCGGGACGGTCGCGGGGCTTGCGCCCCGGGTCTGCTGGAGGTGGCGTTGTCCTGGCTCATCGTTCCCCCTCGGGGGTGGTGGTGGGATGGGTGGTGGCCAGTCGTTCCAGGTGGGCGGCGGCGGCGCGGGCGCCGCCCGCCGCGCGGAAGGACGCGCCGACACGCTCGGCGGCGGCGCGGTGGCCCGGTTCGTGCAGTACGGCGTCGACGGCCTCGCCGAGCGCCGCCGCCCGCACCCTGCCGAACCTGACCCGGACGCCCGCGCCGGCGGCCACCACCTGGGCGGCCACCACGGGCTGGTCGTCCCGGATCGGGGCCACCACGAGCGGGACACCGTGCCACAGGGCCTCGCACACGGTGTTGTGTCCCGCGTGGCACACGACCGCCGCCACCCGCTCCAGCAGGCGCAACTGAGGGATCCGCGGGACCGTCAGCAGGTTCTTGTCGCTCTCCTCGGCCACGGGGCCGAGGGTGCCCGCCGGATCGACGATGACCGTCTGGAAGCGGTCGGCCCGGGTGCGTACGGCCTCCCGGGCCGCGGCGAGGAAGCGGGCGCCCGCGTCGGTGTTCGCGGTGCCGAGGGTGACCAGGACGGCGGGGCGGGCGGGGTCCAGCCACTGCCACGGGAAGTCGGGTTCGTCCGGGCGCCCGGCGATGGACGGGCCCACGTACCGGATGTGGTCGGCCGCCCGGACGGGCCGCCCGGCCAGTTCCTCGGTGGTGAACGCCAGCACCAGATCGGGCGAGAAGCGGGGGTCGGCCGTGCCGCGCGGATCGCCGATCCGGTCCCGCACCCCGGCCAGCAGCCCGTCCAGCCAGGCGTCGATCTTGGGCATGCCGTCCAGCGCGCCGGTGAACTCCGCCGAGGTGGTGGCCGAGGTGGCCCACCGTACGCCCAGCCGCTCGGCCACCAGGGGGCCCGCCACGGTCTGCTGGTCGGCCACCACCACATCCGGGCGGAACTCCTCGATGGCCCGGGCCACGTCGGGAGCCATGGCCTCGGCGAGCGGCACCAGGAAGTCCTCCCACAGGAACTTCAGCGCGCCCGGGCCGCGCACCTCGGGCGGGCGCTCCGCCCCGCCCTCGCCGATCACCGGCCCGGCGCAGCGGTGGACCGTGGCACCGGGGCCGACCAGCCGCTGGACGACCTCCGGCAGCCCGGCCCAGGCCACCTGGTGGCCACGGGCGGTCAGTTCGGCCGCGACGCCGACGGTCGGGTTGACGTGGCCGACGAGCGGCGGCACGACGAAGAGAAACCGGCGGCCCGGAGACGTCACGGTCATGAGACATCAGCCCCCTCGGCCCCGGCCGCCACCGGGACGGCGGTCCCCTGTTCGCGGATCCAGGACAGCAGCAGTGCGCGTATCCGCGCGGGCGCCTCGGCCAGCACCGAATGCCCCTCCCCCGGCAGCATGACCGTGCGGGTGCCCGGCGGCAGCGTCTTCAGCCATCCGTCCTCGGCGGCGAGTTCGGAGTCCGCGCCGTACACGGCGAGCGTCGGGCAGCGCAGGGAGCGGACCTGCTCCTCGCTCACCGTCCGGCTCGCGGCCACGTCCTCGGCGATCGTGGTCGTACGCACCAGCCGGGCCGCCGACTTGGCCAGCCGCGCGGTGTGCGCGCCCCGGTGGGCGGTGACCCAGGCCAGCGACTCGGCCTCGTGTGCGACGAGTTCGACGACGATGCGCCGCATGATGCCGCTGATGTCCGTCAGCCAGCTCTCGGTGGCGGGTTTCGCCTCGATCGTCGCGATACCGGCTATCCGTTCCGGGTGGCGCAGGGCGTAGCCGTACGCCACCGTGCCGCCGAAGCAGTTGCCCACGAGGTGGACGGGCGTGGTGATGTCCAGCTGGTCCAGCAGCCGTTCCAGATCGCTGACGAACGTCTCCAGCCGGTAACCGGATCCGGGGCGCTCGCTGCGGCCGTGCCCCCGCTGGTCGTACATCACCACGTCCAGCCCGGCGGCGGCCAGGTCCGAAGCCACCGTGAAGTACCAGCTGGCCAGGGAGTCGGTGAGCAGGCCGTGGACGAGCACGACGGTGGCGGTGGGCGGCCGGCCGCCCGGCGGGGACAGCCGCTGTACGTGCAGACGGATACCGTCCGGCCCGTCGCCGGTGCCGGGCGGGCCACCGAGGTGGATCATCGCCATGGGTCAGCTCCCCTCGGCCACTCTGAGGCACCGCACGATGTACTCCACGAGCTGCCCGACAGTGAGGCCGATGATCTCGTCCAGCTCCAGGTCCGCCACGAACTCGGCGAAGTTGACCTCCTGCCCGTACCGGTCCTGAAGGGTGCCCGCCAGGGTCACCAGATCGATGCTCTCCAGCTCCAGGTCATCGGTGAAGCGGGTGTCCATGGTGACCTCGATGTCGTCGAGGCCGTCCTCGTCGAGCATGTCCCGGAGCATTCCGGCGACGTCCGCGAGCACGGCCGGTGCGGCCGGTGCGTCGGGCGCGGGCGCCGGGGCGGTGGGTTCGACGGTGGTCACTGATCGGTCTCCTCGTCCTGATCCCGGTGGCCCGGACCGGTCGTCCAGGCCACGGCGTACTCCCTGTCCGGCAACCCGGACGGGTTGGCGGTCGTCGTGCAGCACACCCGGTAGCGGCGCGGCCGGTGTCCGGTGGCGGTGGCCACCTCGACGGTGAGCCGCGCGTGGTCCGCGCCCTCCGGCTCCACACCGACCACGGTGGCGTCCCGGCCGGTGCCGTCCGCCTTCGCCACCGCCGCCTTGGCGGCGCGGAAGGCCGTGGCCCACCGGACCGTGTCGCTGCTGCCCGAGTCGGTGACGGAGGCGGTGACGGAGGCGAGGAGTTCGCGCTCGGCCGGGCCGAACGGCTCGCCACCGTCGGCGACTTCCTCGATGCCGATGCCGATGCCGTGTTGCTTGTCCGGGTGGCGCGGCACCACCAGGGCGACCCCGGCCTCGGCCCGGGCCGCCAGCGTCAGTTCCAGCGGGGGCAGGGTCCGGCCGTGGACGCCGACGGCGTACGGGCGGCCGTGTTCGTCGTCGCACACCCGGATCTCGGCCGGGAAGACCGGCCCCTCCCCCCGCTCCCACAGCCACCGCCGTACCGCGTCCTTGGCCGCGATCCGGCCCAGCAGCCACTGCCTGCGGCCGAGCGGCGGCTGCCGCGCGTACTCGGCGCGCTCGACGCCGCCCAGATGATTGCGCATGATCAGATCCCGCGAGGCCAGGTCCGGCCAGCGCTCGTACACCAGTGACCAGCCACCCGGCTGGGCCTGCGACAGCGTGTTGCGCTGCGGGAAGCGCTCCACCGGGCGGGTCTGCGGATGGTTGTCGAACCGGCGGTCGTGCCAGCCGCGCAGCTCCGCCCACACCTGCCCGTCGGCCAGCAGCTGGACATCGGCCTCAAGCGCCGCGTCGGTCAGCGCGACGATCCTGACCAGGCACTCCACCTCGGTGCCCGGGCGGGGATGCGGACCGTAGAAGCGCATCAGGCGCATCCCGACGGGGAAGACGACGGAGCGCTCGGTGTGCGTCGCCATGATCCAGTACCCGAGGAGCTGCCCGACGTTGTCCAGGAGCGCCCCGGGCGCGGCCGGTGTGGTGATCGTGCCGCGCATATGCCTCTCGCCGATCGCGGTGAGCCGGGTGAGCCCCTGGAACGCCGGGCCGTGGAACATCCAGCGCTCGCCGTAGATCTGCGCCGCGGTGTGCTCGGGCACCCGCTCGGTGGCGGGGTCGACACGCCACGGCGCGGGGCGGTCGGCCGGGTAGTGGGGCGCGAGCTGGACGGTGCCACGGGCGCTGCGGCCGAACGTGGCGGTGTAGTGGGCGGGGTTGGTGGCGGACGGTGTCACGGTGACCGCGACGGTGCTGGGCGGCGTCGCGGTCACCCACTGATCGAAGCGCGCGCCGTGCACGGCCACGGCCACCCCGCCGCCGTCCGCCGCGTGTGCCGCCGCGTCGATGAGGTGCTGGACGATCGTGGTGGCCGGAACCACGGGCCACCGGTCGGATTCATCGGGCCAGCCGGGACGCTGCGGGAAGAAGCAGTGATCGCGGAGGTAGGGCATGGCCTCGGTGGAGACCCGCACGTCGTAGCGACGCGCACGAGCCGAAACCCGCCCGGCCCGCCCCGCCGCGACCACCTCGACCGCCACATCGGCCGTCTCCCGAAGGAGCGCGTCAAGCTCGGCGGCCCAGGGCGCGGCGGGGGGAGGTTGAGTGGGACGGGCGGGGTGATGGGGGCTGCCGGGGTGTGGGCGCGGCGGCACGGGGTGGCGCGGCGCGCCCGCCGACGCCGCGTGCGGCGGGGTGGCCTGGGCCGTGCTCGCCGTCGCGGGACGCTGCGGTGTGACCCGGGCGGTGCCCGCCGTCGCGGGACGCTGCGGTGTGACCCGGGCGGTGCCCGCCGACGCCGGGTACGGCGAAGCTTGGACCTGGTCCGGTGCGACATGACCTGATCCCGCCATCGCCGGGTACGGCGGCGCGGCCGGACCCGCGCCCGCCGTCGCGGCGTGCGGCGCCTCGGGCGGGCCCTCGCCCGCCGCTGGAAGCGGCGGCGCGGCATGGTCCCGGCCCGCCACCGCCGCGTACGGCGGGGTCGCCTGGGCGGCGCTCGCCGTCGCCGCGTGCGGCGACGCGGCGTACGGCGACGCGGCGTACGGCGAACCCGACGCCGCAGACGGCCGCGCGGGGTGGCACGGCGCGTCCGTCGCCGGGAGTGGCGGCGCCGCCCCGTCCGTACTCGCCCCGACCGGGCCCGGGGGTGGCCAGGCTTGGTGGGGGGCCGGGGGGCGGAGCCCCTCGGTTCCGGGAAGGGGCGGGGTGGGGAAAGCCCCCTCCCCCACCGACCTCAGCGCATCCCGCAGCTCACCCAGCCGCCGCTCGCCGAGCGAGATCAGCGCACCGTCCAGGTTCAGCCGCACCGGGGCCGGAGGCCGCGCCGCACGCGCCCTCGCGCCGGGGCGCGGGAGGGCGGGGTCCACGGGCACGCCCTCCGTCCACAGCGCGGTGGCGACGCGGCGCAGCTGGGCGACGCCGTCGCGGTGAGGGGAGTTGGCGGCCACCACGAGGTGGTCGCGGCCCTGCAGCGTGTCGCCGATGAGCGAGGCCAGCTGGCCGGTGCCCATCTGTACGAACGCGCGGAAGCCCGCGTCGTGCAGGGCCTGGATCAGCAGCCGGAACCGCACCGGTTCCAGGAGGTGCCGCACGAACAGCCGCCGCACCTCGGCCTCGGTGTCCGGATACGGCGCGGCGGTGGTTCCGGACCAGACCGGGACGCGGGGTGGCAGGAGCAGTTCGAAGCGTTCCGCCAGGGTTCTGATGGGGTCCAGGAAGGGGGCCAGCATGGGCGTGTGGAAGCCGGATTGGAAGGGCAGGACCTGGGCGATCACGCCCGTCGCGCGCATCGCCCGGACGAACTCCTCGACGTCGTCCCTGGGTCCGCACACCATGGACTGGCTGGGCGCGTTGTCGTGCGAGAGGACGATCCGGCTGTCCGGCCGCTCGGCGAGCGCGGTGAGGACGCGTTCCGCGCCCGTGCCGAGGACGGCGAAGGTCACACCGGGGACGCGCAGGGCGTCGGGGTCGAAGGAGTCGAGGAAGGCGTCGACGGCCTCGCCCGCGTAGAGCCCGCCCGCGGCCATCGCGGACCACTCGCCGACGCTGTGTCCGGCCACCGCGTCCGGCACGATTCCCATCCGCCCGAGCGCGGCGTTCAGCAGGCGTCCGACACCGAAGACACCGACGCCGTGGCGGCCGATGTCGCCCGCTCGGGCCGCCTCGCCGTAGCGCTCGCCCGGGTGGCCGCCGGTGTGCCGGGACAGCCCGAAGTACTCGGCGATCCCGTCCGTGCGGGGCTCGAACTCGGCTTCCAGTCCGGGGAAGACGAAGGCCAGTTTCCCGGCGGGGCCGCTCAGCAGGGGGCCGGGGGTGAACCAGACGTCGTTGCGGCCGCGCCACGGGCGGCCCTTGGCGACCACGCGCCGCGCCAGGGCGAGCCGCTTGGCGGTGGGTTCGACGATGCCCAGCCGGGTAAGGGCGCCCCGCCCGGAAACGGGGGCGGGCGCGGTGGCCCGTACGGTCGCGTCGTCGGCGGCGAGCAGTTCGGCCAGCCGCTCCGGGGTGTCCACGGCCAGGGCCAGCACCCGCTCGGGTTCGGTCACGACGGCCGCCGGGCGCCGCTTCACCACCGCGGCCGGCTCCTGCTCCAGCACCACATGCGCGTTGATCCCGCCGAACCCGAAGGCGTTGACCGCCGCGCGCCGCACGGGGGCCTCCCAGGGGGTGGCCGCGTCGAGGGTACGGAAGCGGGTGGACGCCAGCCCCGGGTGCGGGTCGTCGCAGTGCAGGGTGGGCAGCAGCCACCCGTGGTGGACGGCGAGGGCGGCCTTGACCAGCCCCGCGACACCGGCGGCCGGCATGGTGTGGCCGATCATCGACTTCACCGAGCCGATGACGGCGGACCCGTCCGACTCGCCGCCGGGCCCGAACACCTCGGCCAGCGTGGTGAGTTCGGCCGCGTCCCCGGCGGGGGTGGCCGTGCCGTGCGCCTCCAGCAGCCCGATCGAGTCCGCTTCGCGCGGGTCGAGGCCCGCGGCGCGCCAGGCCTGCCGTACGGCGCGGGTCTGGCCGCCCGGGTCCGGGTTGACCAGGCCGGTGGCGCGGCCGTCCGAGGCCACGCCGGTGCCGCGGATGACGGCGTAGACGCGGTCGCCGTCGCGCCGCGCGTCGGCGAGCCGTTTGAGGACGACCACGCCGGTGCCCTCGCCGATCAGCAGGCCGTCGGCGGCGCGGTCGAAGGGCCGGATGCGCTGGCTCGGCGACAGGGCGCGCAGCTGCGAGAAGACGCTCCACAGGGTGATGTCGTGGCAGTGGTGGACACCGCCCGCGAGCATCACGTCACATCGCCCGGAGGCCAGCTCGCCCACCGCCTGGTCGACGGCGACGAGGGAGGACGCGCAGGCGGCGTCCACGGTGTAGGCGGGTCCGCGCAGGTCGAGCCGGTTGGCGATGCGTGAGGCGGCGAGGTTGGGCACCAGCCCGATGGCCGTCTCGGGGCGGTCAGGACCGAGCTGTTCGGTGAAGGCGTCCCGGATCCGGTCCAGGTGGCCGGGGCCGAGGCCGGGCAGCAGCTCGCCGAGGGTCCGTACGAGCTGATGCGCGGTGCGGACCCGCTGGTCGAGCCGGGCCAGCCCGGGGGTGAGGTAGCCGCCCCGGCCCAGGACGACGCCCACCCGCTCCCGGTCGGGCAGGTGGTCGTCGCCGCCCGCGTCGGCGATGGCGGCCGCCGCGACGCCGAGGGCGATCAGCTGGTCGGGCTCGGTACCGGACACCGAGTTCGGCATGATGCCGAAGCGGGCGGCGTCCACGTGCGCGTACGTGTCGACGAAGCCGCCCCGGCGGCAGTACACCCGGTCGGGCGCGGCCGGTGTGCCGTTGCCGCCGCCCCGCGGGTCGTAGAACCCCGCGTCCCACCGCCCGGCCGGGACGTCGGTGATGGCGTCCACGCCACCGGACAGGTTGCGCCAGTAGGTGTCCAGGTCCGGGGAGCCGGGCAGCAGGACCGACATCCCGACGACGGCCACCGGGGGCAAACTCTGACGTGCGGTCACGGTCACCAGCCCGAGGCGGTGTAGACGACGGCCTGGTCCGGCTCATCGCCCCAGGCCAGCTCGCGCAGCAGCGCCAGCGCGCCCTCTTCGGGGTCGATGAGGGAGATGCCGCGCCGGGCGTACTCCCGGCCCAGCTCCGGGGTGACCATGCCGCCGTGGGCGCCGGCCGGGGCCCACGGCCCCCAGTGCACGGTCAGCGCCCGGCGGCCGGTGCGGGCCCGCCACCGCGCGCCGAGGGTTTCCAGGGCGTCGTTGGCCGCGGCGTAGTCCACCTGGCCGCGGTTGCCGAGGGCGGCGGAGACGCTGCCGAACAGCACCGTGAACGCCGGCGGTTCGGGCAGTTCCGCGAGCGCGTCCAGCAGGGTCCGGGCGCCGTCCGCCTTGGTGCCGAAGACCCGCCCGAAGGACTCGGCGGACTTCTCCGCGATCAGCCGGTCCTCGATGACACCGGCCGCGTAGACGGCGCCGTCCAGCCGCCCGTGGTCGGCGTGGATCTGCTTCACGGCCTGGAGGACCGCCGCGTCGTCCAGGACGTCCACCGAGCGGTAGCGCACCCGGCTGCCCAGCGCGTCCAACTCGGCCAGGGTGGCGGCGACTTCGCGGCCCGCGAGGATCCGGGCGGCCTCCCGCTCGATCCCGGCCGGTGTGGCGCCGCCCCGGGCGGCGAGCGCCGCGCGCAGCGCCGTCTCGTCGCGCGCCGCCGCGGTGTCCGGGTCCTCCGGGCCGGTGGGCTCGGGCGTGCGGCCGAGGAGTTCGATCCGGCAGCGGGCGGCGGACGCGAGGGCGATCGCGCACCGGGCGGTGATGCCGCGCGCCCCGCCGACCAGGACCACCACGGAGTCGCGGTCCAGGCCGAGCGCGGCGGCCTCCGCCGCGCCGTCCCCGGCGGGCCCGGCGCCCGAGGCGGCGAGCGGCCCGAGCGGGGCGTGCGTCAGATCCAGCCGGTGGCGGCGTCCGTCGGCGGCACGCAGGACGACGGGCGTACGGCCGGTGGCGGACAGCTCGTCGAGCAGCGCAGCGGCCACGTCGTCGGCGGACACGGGCGTGTCGGCGGCCAGCTCCACCAAGGTGGCGGCCGTGTCCGGGTATTCCCTGGCCACCGTACGGAACACCCCGCGCAGCCCGGCCGGGCGCGGGTCGAGCGGATCGGCGGTACGCACGGCGAGCAGCCGGCGCGGCGCGCGGCGCAGCGCCGCCTGGATCACGGCGAACGCCTCGGGCAGCAGGGGCCCGCCGGACCCGGCCAGCGGGTCGAGCAGCAGCACGCCGTCCACCGGGCCGTCCTCCTCGGCGAGCAGGTGGCCCGCGGCGAGGGTCATGGTCCGGGCGCCGTGCCCGGCGAGCCGGGCGGCGACCGCGTCGGCCACGCCTCCCGCGTCCCCGCCGAGCAGGGCGAAACGCCTGCCGGTGAGGTCGAGGGGCCCGGCGCCCTCCGGCTCGTCCAGGGGTACGGGCACCAGCCGCATCCGCCGGGGCGCCACGCCCGGCACGGCGGCGGGCCCGGCCACGGGTTCGGCCGCGGGCGCGGGGGCGGGCTCGGCAAGAGGCGCGGTGGCGGGGGCGAGGCGTGCCGTGAGCCAGTCGGTGACGGCCGCCGTCGTGCGGGCCTTGGCCAGCTCCTCCAGCTCCTCGTCGGCCAGCGCGGCGGTTCCGGCGCCCGCGATGCCGAGGCGCCGGGCCAACTCACCGGCGATCTCGGCGCGTTTGATGGAGTCGATGCTGAGGTCGGCTTCGAGGTCGAGATCGGGTTCGATCATGTCGACGGGGTAGCCGGTGCGTTCGCTGATGATCTCGGAGACCGCGCGCAGGACATCGGCCCCGGTGGCGGGCGCCGCGGCCGGTTCTTCCGGTGCCGGTACGACGGTGGCGGGCGCGACGGTGGCGGGCGCGGCAGCGGCCACGGGCTCGGCGGGCATGGGCAGCGCGGTGGCCGGTGCGGCCACGGGCAGCGGGGCGGTGGCGGCCGGGGGTGGCGCCGCGGGCCGCTCGCCCGGCGCCCCGCCGAAGTAGGTGAGCAGGACGTCGCGCTGGGCGGCGATCATCTCCCGGCTGGTTCTCAGGTATTCGGCGATCAGGGCGTCCCGGTCCCCGTATCCGCCGTCGCCCTTGCGCTCCGTCTGGCTCACCGTCGCCTCCACGACACGTCGGGCCGGTGCCAGCGCACCGGGGAGAAGGTCACCGTCCGCGGTGCGGACCAGTTGTCCGTCGACCGTCCATCCGGGCCGCTTCGGCGGCGCGGTGGACGCCGCGTCCACGGCGTCCCGCCCGCGGAACAGCCAGCCCGTGCGCACCGGGACCCCGGCGACGGCCAGCCGGGCGAGGGCGTCGAGGAAGCCACGCGGCCCCTCGAAGCCGCCCCGCCGCGCCTCGGTGCGGGCCCGTCGCGCGTCGCAGGCGACGGTACGGTGCGGCCGGTCGCCCAGGATCTCCGCCACCAGCCGGGTCAGCACGGTGCCAGGACCGGCCTCGACGAAGATCCGGGCGCCCGCCGCGTACATGGCCTCGATCTGTTCCTGGAAGCGGACCGGGGCGCCGATCTGGGCGGCGAGTTCGGCGCGGATGGCGTCCGGCTCCGCGCCGTGCGGTGCGGCGGTGCGGTTGGCCCAGACCGGGAACTCCGGTGTTGCCACCGCGTGTTCGGCCAGCGCCTCGGCGAAGCGCGGCCCGGCCCCGGCGACCAGCGGGCTGTGGAAGGCACAGGCCACCGAAAGCCGCCGGACGGTGTGCCCGGCCTCCCGCAGCAGCTTGATCGCGTCCGCCACTTCCCGCTCGGGGCCGGAGATCGCGGTCTGCCGTGGCGCGTTGTGGTTGGCGGCCACCACCTGGCCGGCGAGCCCGGCCTCCCGTAGCAACCGCTCGACGGTGTCGGCCGGAGCGGTCACGGCGGCCATGGTGCCCGGTTCGTGTCCGGCGGCCTCGGCGGCGTCCAGGATGGCGGCCGCCCGCTCGGCGCTGAGCCGGGGCAGGGTGCGCGGGTCGAGGGCGCCCGCGGCGCACAGCGCGACCAGCTCGCCGTAGCTGTGCCCGGCCGCCATGTCGGGCCGTACTCCGGCCGAGGTGAGCAGGGTGTGGGCGGCGAGTCCCACGATGCCCAGGGCGGGCTGGGCCACCCGGGTGTCGGTGAGGGCGGCGTGTTGCGCGGCCTTCCCGGCGTCGTCGAAGGCGGCCGGGGGGTACAGCGCACCGGCGTGGCCGGGCTCGTGGAGGAGGTGCCGCCGCAGTTCGGGGAAGGCCACGAACACGTCCGCGAACATCCCGGGCCGCTGGCTGCCCTGCCCGGGGAAGAGGAACGCCACCTTCCCCACCGGCTCGTCGGGCTCGGTGTCCGGGGCCATGTACAGCCCGTCGTCCCGCCCGCCCGGTCTCGGCGGCGGCCCGGCGGGCGATACATCGCCCGCCGCCACCCGCCGTAACCGCTCGGCCAGGTCGTCCAGGTCCGCGGCCACCACCGCCACCCGCACCGGTTCGTGGCCGGTGTCGGCCCGCCGGGAGGCGGCCAGCGCGAGGTCGCGCAGCCGCCAGGGCCGCCCCGCCGCGTCGTTGGCCTCGATCTGCCGCAGTGTCTCCTCGACCGCGCGCAGCGCCGCCGCCCGGTCGGCCCCGCGGAAGAGGAAGAGTTCGCAGGGCCAGGCGTCGAGCGTGTGCGCGGGGGGTGGGGCTCCCTTGCCGTGTGCCGCGAGCACCACGTGGAAGTTGGTCCCGCCGAAGCCGAACGCGCTGACCCCGGCGACCCGGTCCGCGGGCGCCGTGGCCCAGGGCCGCGCCTCGGTGTGGAAGACGAAGGGGCCGCGCTCCGCGTCCCACGCCGGGCCCGGCCGCGTCAGGTGCAGGGTCGGCGGCTTGACGCCCGTGTACAGCGCCAGCGTGGTCTTCACCAGCCCGGCCAGCCCGGCGGCGCATTTGGTGTGCCCGATCTGGGACTTGACGGAGCCGAGCGCGCAGCCGCCGGGGGCCGCCCCGGCCTCGGCGAACACCTCGGTGAGGACGGTGAGTTCGGTGCGGTCCCCCACGACCGTACCGGTGCCGTGCGCCTCGACCAGGCCGACCTCGGCCGGGGAGACCCCGGCGCTCGCGTAGGCGCGCTCCAGCGCGGCCCGCTGGCCCTCGGGGCGCGGGGCGGTCAGCCCGAGCGAGCGGCCGTCGCTGGAGGAGCCGACGCCCTTGATGACGCCGTAGATCCGGTCGCCGTCGCGTTCGGCGTCGGCCAGCCGCTTGAGGACGACGCACGCGACGCCCTCGCCGAGCGCGATGCCGTCGGCCGACGCGTCGAACGCCCGGGAACGGCCGGTCGGGGACAGGGCGTGGACGGAGGAGAAGAGCACATAGTCGTTGATGCCGTTGTGCAGGTCGGCGCCGCCGCACAGGACGAGGTCGCTGGTGCCGGCGGTCAGCTCCTTGCAGGCGACGTCGACGGCGGCCAGCGAGGACGCGCACGCCGCGTCCACGGTGTAGTTGGCGCCGCCGAGGTCGAGCCGGTTGGCGATCCGCCCGGAGATGACGTTGGCGAGCATGCCGGGGAACGAGTCCTCGGTGAGCCGGGGCAGCTGTTCGGCCAGAGTCTCGGGCACCTCGCGGAAGTACGACGGCAGGACGGCGCGCAGCGTCTGCGCGTTGGACAGGTCACTCCCCGCCTCGGCGCCGAACACCACGGACGTGCGCGACCGGTCGAATTCCCGGCGCCCGTCCCCGGGGTCGCCGTACCCGGCGTCGTCCAGCGCCCGGCGGGCGGCCTCCAGGGCCAGCAGCTGGACGGGTTCGATGCTGCCGAGGGAGGCCGGGGGGATGCCGTAGCGCAGCGGGTCGAAGGGGATGCGCGGCAGGAAGCCGCCCCACCGGGAGGCGGAGGCGCCGTCCCCGTCGCCGGTGTGGTGGACGGCGGGGTCCCAGCGCTCGGCGGGCACCTCGGTGACGGCGTCCACGCCGCCCACCACATTGGCCCAGAACGAGGCGAGGTCGGGCGCCTGCGGGAACATGCAGGCCATGCCGACCACGGCCACGTCCAGCGGCGCGGGCGCCGGTGCCGTCGCGGGGGCCGCGTCCACGCCCAGCCGTGCGCGCAGCGCCTCGGCCCGCGCGGCGAGGAAGTCCGTCGCGGCCGGGCCCACCGCGTGGTGCAGCGCGGCGATGGTGGTGGTGGCCGAGCGCAGCACCGCGACCTGCCCGGCCATGAACATGCCCTCGGAGAGCTGGCGTCGCTCGTCGGCCTCGGTCAGATGACCGTCGGGGCCGCGCTCCAGGCCCTTGCTGGCGGTGCGCAGCCGCCCGACGTTCAGCCGCTCCAGCCGCTCCCACAGCTCCCGGTCGGGGACGCCCTCCTCCCGCAGCCGCTGCTTGAGGGCGTGATAGCTCTCGGTGAAGGGGCTCGGCACGCAGCGCGTGGCATGGCCGGGGGCGGTCTCCAGCAGCGCGGTGCGCTCGGCGGCCAGCACCTGGCGCTGGAAGAGGGGTCGCACGGCGCCGTGGGCGACGGCCTCCTCGGTGAACAGGTACGCGGTACCCATCAGCAGCCCCACGGCGACGCCGCGCCGGGTCAGCGGGGCGGCGAGCGCGGCCACCATCGCGGCGGACCGTTCGTCGTGCACCCCGCCGGCGAAGTAGACCTCCAGACCTGCGCCGCCGGAGGAGTGCGCGGGGTCGTCGAGGAAGTCCTCGATGACCGCGAGCTGTGCCTCCCACAGCGGGAAGCTCGCACGTGGTCCCACATGGCCGCCGCATTCGGAGCCCTCGAAGACGAACCGCCGCGCCCCGCCCTCCAGGAACTGGCGCAGCAGTCCGGGCGAGGGCACGTGCAGATAGGTGGTGATGCCGTCCCGCTCCAGCGCCGCGGCCTGGGACGGCCGCCCGCCCGCGATGATGGCGTGGCTCGGGCGGATCTCCCGTACGGCATCCAGCTGGGCGCTTCTGATCTCCTCCGGGGCGAAGCCGAGCACGCCCACCCCCCACGGGCGGCCGGTCAGGGCGGCCGCGGCCTCCTCCAGCAGGGTGCGTGCCTGGTCGCGTCCGGCCAGGGCGAGCGCGATGAACGGCAGCGCGCCGTCCGCCGCGACGGCGGAGGCGAACCCCGCCTGGTCGCTGACCCGCGTCATCGGGCCCTGCGCGGTGGGTAGTGGGATCGCGCGGTCGTGTGCCGCATCCCGTACGGTGTCCTCCACGGCGCCGCGGATGGCGTCGGACATGCCCCGGACGGCGCGGCCGACGTCCTGCCAGCGCTCCGCGAAGCGCGCGGCGAGGAACCCGTCCTGACCCACCGGCAGGGGCCGCCCGGTGTGCGGGGAGCGGGCCCGCGAGCGCAGCGCGCGGTGCCCGTCGACGACGGTGGTCTCCGAACCGTCCATCGGCCGGAGCATCGCGGCGCGGTCTTCGGTGAGCCCCGATTCGGCGAGCAGTGCCAGCTGGGTGTCCAGGACGACCCCGGCCGCGCCGCCGATCACCGCAGCGGCGGCGGTGCGCGGGCCGATGCCGCCCCAGGCCCACACCGGTACGGACACCCCGGGCTCGGCCAGGAGCCGCTGGAGCAGGACGAAGGTGCTCAGTTCGCCGACCGGGCCGCCGCATTCACCGCCCCGGGCGATCAGGCCGTGTGCCCCGGCCCGGACCGCCTCCAGGGCCTGGTCCGGGTCGGTGACCTCGGCCAGGACACGGTGGCGGGCGGCGACGGCGGCGAGCGGCCAGGGCGCGCCGGCGCCGAGGACCACGGTGTGCGGCCCGGGTCCGGCGCCGTTCCCCGGGGGCCCGGTGTCCGGTGGTGCGGCGTACCGCAGATCCGCGGGCGTGAGGGGGCAGCCCGCCGTCACGCGCACCCCGTAGCGTCCGTCGGGCACCCAGTCGTCGACGCGTTCCCACGCGTCCAGTGCTGTGCGGCGCGTCGTTCCCAGGTCGAGGACGCCGAGACCGCCCGCGTGGCTGACCGCCGCGGCGAGGCGGGGGTCCGGTTCCCCGAACGGAGTAATGCCTATAACAAGATCGCCAGGATACGCAACGGATGACATGTTTTCTCCGGATAAATCGCTGGAGCCGCGAAAGGGAGATAATTCTGACATGCACGTCTAACGTACGGCTTGCGCCTTTTACACAGAACGACGCGGAGGCGAAATTAGCGATCCGGTTACTGAGCCGTCAACAAGTTGCGGGCGCCGTACCTGCCATGACGGGCTGGATCTCGCCATAGGCACACCTCTCTTCCTTTGTTAAATATTGATGTACCTTTCGTAAGCCACGGCGGAAGAGAGCGTGTCACCGGCGCCCCTTGTGCCCCTCGAATACACCATTTACCCAGCGGGAGTCCCACTGGGTAAACCGCTGGAGCAGGTGACTCCAGTTCATTCGGCGGAGCACATTCCGGATTCCGAATTCCCCGCACAGGCGGTGTGCCGCCGGAAAGTGCGGCCGGAATCAGCCCGCGGACGCGACCGCTCAGCTTCCCGGCGGCCGGGCCCAGGGCGCGTCGTCGAACGAGAGGCGGTGGGTGGCGGTGGCGGCGGCGTGGCCGCCACCGGTTCCGAACGGGCCTCAGCCGGCGGCGCGTTCAGAGGGCGTCGACGAGCGCCACGTAGACGGCGGTGCCGATGCCGACGCTCAGGATCGTGCGGCGGCCGAGGGCGAGGTGAACGCCCGCCGTGACGGCCACGGCGAGCAGCGCGTACGGCGTACCAGGCATCGGCGGCCTCCTCGGCGGGGCGGCGGGCGGTGCAGGCCGGCGGGTCGGCAGCAGGGCGACGAACAGCAGCAGCGCGGTGAACAGGGCGCACAGCGCGTCCAGGACCTTGATCGGCCCGGGCAGGGTCGCCCCCCAGGGCGGACTACTTCGTGCGGGTGGCCGTGGCCGGTCCGGCCGCCTACGAGGCCTTCCTGGGCCGGCACGCCATGACCATCCCCCGGGTCGAGAACGTCACCTCGCACTTCACGATGAAGAACCTCAAGCCCGCCCCGTAGCGGGGGTGTCACCCCACACCGGTGGGCCGGAACTGGACGCTGATCCGCGGGCCGGTCGTCCGCGAGGTCTTGGGGACGGCGTGTTCCCAGGTCCGCTGGCAGGAGCCGCCCATCACGATGAGATCGCCGTGTCCGAGCGGCCGCCGCACGGTGGCGCCGCCGCCACGGGGGCGGAGCAGCAGATCACGTGGCGCGCCCACGGACAGGATGGCGACCATGGTGTCCTCGCTTCTGCCGCGGCCGGTCCGGTCGCCGTGCCAGGCCACGCTGTCGTGGCCGTCGCGGTAGTAGCACAGCCCGGCCGTGGTGAACGCCTCCCCCAGCTCGGCGGCGTAGTACGCGCAGAGCGCGGCCCGGGCCTCGGTGAGGACGCGGTGGGGCAGGGTGTCGTCGGCGCCGTAGAAGGCGAGCAGCCGCGGGACGTCCACGGTGCGGTCGTACATCCGCCGCCGCTCGGCCTTCCAGGGGACGTCGGCGGCGAGCCGCACGAACAGGTCGTCGGCTCCCCGCAGCCATCCGGTCAGCAGATCGATCCAGGCCCCGTCTCCCAGCTCGGTCCTGCGCACCCCGCGCAGCGGGCCGAGCACGGCGTCGTCGGACTGGTCGAAGAGCGAGCCCTGGAGATACGCGCCCATACCGGGAGTGTACCCAGGTAATCGAGCATGTGTGCGATCACTCGTGGCCCGCCCCGCGTCGTGCGGCCGTGAGCGTGTGTGCGCGCCCGGGCCGGTACACGGTCACCGCGCTCTCCTCCGGTTCGGCGCCGCCGCCGCGCCGGGCGCGTGGCCGGCCGGGGCAGGGACAGGACGGCGGGAGCCGGGAGTTGGGAGCGCCCCTACCTTGCGCGTGGTCAGCGAGCCCCGCGGGAGTGTCAACCGCCTCGGCCGAACCCGGCCGACCCCTTGTGAGACGCGGGGGACATCGACGGAACGCGGTCAGGCGGTCGGCAGCAGCCCGCCTACCGCGACGCGGGTTGCGCCCTGGTCATCGACGCGGGCCGCGACGACGGCGCCGGCTCCAGCCGCGGCTGGGCGGCCAAAGGCCCGGCATCCTGGCGTACGTGGTCCGCCGCTCCCTCCAGGGCCCATGATGGTCGTGCGGGGATGTTGGCGAGAGAGACGGTGCACATGGACTGGGAGAGCTTCGCGGAGCAGATGGCCGTGATGGCGCGGGACCTGCTGGCGCAGGAGTCGGTGGACTCGACGCTGGACCGGATCACCGAATGCGCCGTGGAGATCGTCGAAGGGTGCGACGCGGCCGGGATCCTGATCCTCCACGGCCGACGGGTGGAGACCCTGGCCCCCACCGACGGTCTGGTGGTCCGCTCCGATCAGTTGCAGGAGAAGACCGGCGAGGGGCCGTGCTTCGACGCCGCGCTCCGCAGCGAGCCCGTCTACCGGATCAAGGACCTCGCCGAGCCGCAGGAGAAGTGGCCCGAGTACGGGCGCCGGGCCCACGAACTGGGCATCGGCAGCATGATGGGATTCCTGCTCTACACGAGGGAAGAGGAACTGGGTTCGCTGAACCTGTATTCACGGAGCACGGGCACCTTCACCAAGGGCAGCGAGACCGCCGGCTGGCTGCTGGCCTCGCACGCCGCGGTCGCGTTCTCCAGCGCCCGCACCGCCGACCAGCTCCAGCAGGCACTCTCCACCCGGCACACCATCGGTGAGGCCATGGGCATCCTCATGGAACGCCTCAAGATCGGTGAGGACGATGCCTTCAGCGTGCTGCGGCGCGTGTCCCAGGAGCGCAACATCAAGCTGCGGGACATCGCCCGGCAGATCTGTGAGAGCGGCGGTCTCGACTGACCGCCGAGCCGCCGAGGGGCGGCTCCACCGGCCCGCATTCTGGACCGGAAGAGCCTGGCCATCGCGTTCCCCCGGGGGATCAGCCGACGGCGTGGCGCGCGGGTACCCGACGCCCGGCCCGGTATGCACGCGCGCCGGGCCGGATGATGGCCGGTCGGCGGGCGGCCCTGTCGGCCGGTGTGCCGGTCGGCTCGTGTGCCGGTCGGCTCGTGTGCCGGTCGGCTCGTGTGCCGGTCGGCTCGTGTGCCGGTCAGCGGGCGAGCGCCGCGATGGTCCCGCCCGCGAGGACCGCCTCGCACTGCCGGGGCGAGAGCCGGTGGCGCAGCGGGTATTCCTCGTCCCGGGTGGTGTTGCGTACGCGGAGCGTGGGGTCGTCCGGCCGGGCCAGGGCCTCGTGCAGACCGGACAGCCGCAGCCGGTCGCCGGCCTCGACGCGCTCGTAGTCGCCGGGGGCGTCGAATTCGAGGGCGAGGACGCCGAAGTTGGCGAGGTTCTGCCAGTGGATGCGGGCGTACGACTTGGCGATGACCGCTCGTAGCCCGAGGTAGCGCGGGGTGATGGCGGCGTGTTCGCGCGACGAACCCTGGCCGTAGTTCTCCCCGGCCACGATGAGGTGCCCGGTGTCGTCCCGGACCGACGCGGCGCGCCGGGGGTAGTCGGGGTCCAGCCGGGTGAGGGTGAACTCGGCCAGCTTCGGGATGTTGGACCGGTAGGGCAGGGCCTTCGCCCCGGCCGGGGAGATCTCGTCGGTCGAGACATCGTCACCGGCCTTCAGCAGGACCGGGCCTTCGATCGTGTCCGGCAGCGGATCGAGGTCGGGCAGGGCGGAGATGTTGGGGCCGCGCCGCAGCCGGACGCGGCGGGCCTCGTCCGGCGGCAGCGGTGGCTCCAGCATGGCGTCGTTGACCGATGGCGGTTCGGGGGCGTGCGGGGTGGGAGGGGCCGCCGACAGCCGGTCGGCCCAGTCGCGCGGATCGGTGATGACGCCGGTCAGCGCGGAGGCGGTGGCGGTCTCCGGTGAACACAGCCACACCGCGTCGTCCTCGGTGCCCGAGCGGCCGGGGAAGTTGCGCGGGAAGGTCCGCAGCGAATTGCGCCCCGCCGCGGGCGCCTGGCCCATGCCGATGCAGCCGAGACAGCCCGACTGGTGGATGCGGCCACCGGCGGCGATCAGATCGAACGTGGCGCCCGAACGTGTCAGGTCCTGAAGCATCTCGCGGGACGTCGGGTTGATGTCCAGACTCACCCCCGGCGCCGTCTGCCGCCCCGCCACCATGGCCGCCGGTACGGCGAAGTCCCGGAACCCGGGGTTGGCGGAGGAGCCGATGACCGCCTGCCCGATGGGCTCCCCGGCGGCCTCCCGGACCGGCACGATGTTTCCCGGGGAGGTGGGCCGGGCGATCAGGGGCTCCAGGGACGACAGGTCGATCTCCTCGTCGAGGTCGTACGAGGCGTCCTCGTCGGCGGTGATCGGGACGAAGTCCTCGCCGCGCCCCACCCCCTCCAGGAAGCGGCGCACCGCGTCGTCGGAGGGGAAGACGGTGGTGGTGGCGCCGAGTTCCGCCCCCATGTTCGCGATGACGTGCCGGTCCATGGCGGTGAGGGAGGCCAGCCCCGGCCCGTGGTATTCCAGCACGCGGTGGACGCCGCCCTGCACCCCGTGACGGCGCAGCAGCTCCAGGATCACGTCCTTGGCGCTGACCCATGGCGGCAGTTCCCCGGTCAGCCGGATGCCCCAGATCTTCGGCATGGTGAGGTGGAGCGGCCGTCCGGCCATGGCGAGGGCGACTTCCAGGCCGCCGGTGCCGATCGCCAGCATGCCCAGGGAGCCGCCCGCGCAGGTGTGCGAGTCGGACCCGGCGAGTGTTCTGCCGGGAGCGCCGAAGTGCTGCATATGGGTGGGGTGGGAGACCCCGTTGCCGGGTTTGGAGAACCACAGGCCGAAGCGGCGGGCGGCCGAGCGCAGGAACTCATGGTCCTCGGCGTTGCGCTCATCGGCCTGCAGGATGTTGTGGTCGACGTACTGGACGCTGACCTGTGTCCGGACCCGGTCCAGCGCCAGCGCCTCCAGTTCCTGCATCACCAGGGTGCCGGTGGCGTCCTGGGTGAGCGTCTGGTCCACGCGCAGCGCGATCTCCTCACCCGGCACCATGCGGCCGGACACGAGGTGGTCGCCGATCAGCCGCTGCGTCACGGTGCCGTGTGCGTGGCCATGGGGCAGACCCATAGCGGTACCGCCTTCCCGGTGCGGCGCGGCCGGACCGTCCGGGGCGCCACCATGCGGGTTCCCCTCCCGCGGCCGCCCTACGGGGCCCGCCCCCGCACAGTCACCCGGACGGGCGCCCCGGCCGCGTGGCCGCGCCGGGGCCGTCAGGCGCGCGAGGTGAGGATGCTGAGCGCGTTGGCCGCGACGATGGCACCGATGCTCGCCCACTCCGTCCAGCCCAGGTTCTGGCCGAGGAGCATCCATCCTACGACGGCGGCGAGGACCGGGTTGACGCTCATGAAGAGCCCGAAGGTCTGGGCGGGCACGCGGCGCAGGGTGAACAGGTCGGCGAGGTAGGGCACGGCGGAGGAGAGGACACCGGCGACGATGGCGTACCCGGCCGCCCCCGGGGTCGGCGGGTGCCGCACGGCGATGACGATTCCGACGGGCAGGAACAGCAGGGCGGAGAGCGCGGCGGCGGCCGCCGACCCCTGCGCTCCGGGGACGCGGCGGCCGACGGTGCGGTTGAGCAGGATGTACGACGCCCAGCAGGCGGCGGCCAGCAGCCCGAGACCCAGGCCCAGGTAGTCGGTGGAGGGCCGGGGGCGCATCAGGGTGACGACGCCCGCCAGGGCGACCAGCGCACAGCACGCGTCCGTGCGGCGGTGGGAGGCGGACAGGGCGATGGTGAGCGGGCCGAGGAATTCCAAGGTCACCGCCAGCCCGAGGCCGATGCGGTCGATGGCGCTGTACAGGGACAGGTTCATGGCGCCGAAGACCAGGGCCAGCAGCAGCACCGGGCCCCACTGTTCCTTGGTGAAGGTCCGCCAGCGGGGGCGGCCGACGGCCAGCAGGACGATGGCGGCGACGTACTGGCGCACCGCGACGACGCCGGTGGCTCCGAGCACGGGGAAGGCGAGGGAGCCGATCGCGGCGCCGGTCTGGTTGGACAGGCCGCTGCCGGCCATGGTGAGCACACCGGCCAGCGGCCGTTCGACCGGTTTCCGGCCCGCTGGGTGCGGTACGTCCGGGGCGGTGTGGTGTGAGGAGGCGATCCGCTGGGCGGGGGCGGAGACGGGGGCGTGGGCTGCGTCCATACCCCGATCGTGCGGTCGCGGGACCGTTGCGCAAAATGCGTCGGACGACGCACCTATACGCTTGAGTTATGGATGTGGAGCTGCGGCAGTTGCGCTGTCTCGTCGCGATCGTGGACGAGGGCACGTTCACCGATGCCGCGATCGCGCTCGGGGTCTCCCAGGCGGCCGTGTCCCGCACCCTGGCCTCGCTCGAACGCGCCCTCGGGGTGCGGCTGTTGCGGCGGACCTCCCGGACCGTGGCCCCGACCGCCACCGGACTGCGGGTGGTGGCGCACGCCCGGCGGGTGCTCGGGGAGGTGGACGGTCTGGTGCGGGAGGCCAGGTCGGGCCACACCCGGCTGCGGATCGGCTACGCCTGGTCGGCGCTGGGCAGCCACACCCCCGCCTTCCAGCGCCGCTGGGCCGCCGCGCATCCGGAGACCGATCTGCACCTGGTGCGGGTCAACGCCACCACGGCCGGTCTGGCGGAAGGCGCCTGCGATCTGGCCGTGCTGCGCAGGCCCCTGGAGGACCGCCGCTTCGACTCCGCCATCGTGGGTCTCGAACGGCGGCTGTGCGCGATGGCGGCGGACGACCCGCTGGCCTCGCGCCGCTCCCTCAGGCTCGCCGACATCGGCGACCGCACGCTGCTGGTCGACCGGCGCACCGGCACCACCACGCCCGAGCTGTGGCCACCCGGCTCCCGCCCGGCCACCGAGGAGACCCAGGACATCGAGGACTGGCTCAACCTGATCTCCACGGGCCGCTGTGTGGGGATGACGGCCGAGTCCACCGCACACCAGTATCCGCGGCCCGGCGTCGTCTACCGGCCGGTGCGCGACGCCGAGCCGATCGCGGTGCGGCTGGGCTGGTGGCGCGACGATCCGCATCCCGCGGGGCAGGCGGTGATCGAGCTGATCACCGCGCTGTACCGCACGGGGTGACCATCCGGTCTCCTAGTAGAAGTGCCGGCGCCCGGCGACCGCGTGTCCGGCGGCGCCCAGGCCCCACAGGACCGCCCCGATGACGAGGAGGACGATTCCGATGGTCCACAGAATGGCGATACCGGTCAGCAGACCGATGATGAGGAGAATGACCCCGAGGACAATCATGGCAAGTCCTCCATTCTCGCGGGGAGTGCTCCACCTCCACTATCTTCCTCTTCCGCCCTCCACGCCACCCTGACCCCCTTCGCGCCCGTCGTGGACGGCGAGGTGCTGCCCACCACTCCGTGGCAGGCGCCGGCGACCGGCACGGCACGCGACGTGGAGCTGATCGCCGGGCACAACCGGGACGAGTACCGGCTGTTCCTCGCCCTCGGCGGGCAGCTCGGCCAGGCCGGTGAGGAGGAAGCGGCGGCGGCCCTGCGCGCGTTCGGGCCGGGGCCGGACGGCGAACGGTCCTACCGCGCCGCCTTCCCCGAGGCCTCGCCCGCCGAACTCCACGAACGGGTCCAGTCCGACTGGCTGTTCCCCATGCCCTCGCTGCGGCCGGCCGAAGCCCAGGTGGCCGGGGCGGCCGCGCCCACCTGTACGAGCTGACCTGGCCCGCCCCGGCGGGCGGCGGCGCCATGGGCGCCTGCCACGGCATCGGCCGGGGCCTGGTCGGTGGGGCCGTTGCGTAACGGATGCGTGATCGCGACGCTGCCGCCCGGCGGCGGGCGTGGACATGGCCGCGTGGCGCAGGCCGCGGGTCCGGGCGCTCCCGGTGCCGTCCGGGCACCGCGGGCGGCCGTACGCTGGGGGCCGTGCACATCTGCTTTGTCTGCAGCGGGAACATCTGCCGCTCGCCGTCCGCCGCGCTGGTCTTCGCCGAGCATCTGCGCCGCGCGGGACTCGACGGTGCGGTACGGGTCACCAGTGCCGGTATCGGCCCCTGGCACGTCGGCGAGGCCGTCGACGAGCGGGCCGGTGAGGTGCTGGCCCGGCGGGGCTATCCGGTCGGGCACGTCGCGGCCCAGGTCGGCGCCGAGCATCTGGGCGCCGATCTGTTCGTGGCGATGGACGGCGGCCACGCGCGGGCGCTGCGCCGGCTGGTCGACGATCCGTCCCGGGTCCGGATGCTGCGGTCCTTCGACCCGGACGCGACGGGCGACCTGGATGTGCCCGATCCGTACTACGGCGGCCCGGAGGGATTCGACACGGTGCTGGACATGATCGAAGCCGCGACACCCCGCCTGCTCGCCTGGGCGCGCGAGCGCGTGGGCGCATGACCGGCGAAGGCCCGGGAGCGGCGGCAGGCCGTCTCACCGGCCGCCCGGTGACCGGTGAGCGCGCGATGTCCGGGGCGCTCGCCGAAGTCACCCTCGACGGCGGGCAGGTGGTGATGGTCAAGCGCGGTGACGACCCCGGCGCGGTGGAGGCCGAGGCGGCCGGGCTGCGCTGGCTGGCCGACAGCGGCACGGTCCGCGTTCCGGCCGTACACGGCTTCGACCCGCGCTGGCTGGTGACGGACCGGGTGCCGTCCGGTCGGCCGGGTGCCGGGGCGGCGGTCCGGTTCGGGCGCGAGCTGGCCGCGCTGCACGCCTCCGGCGCGCCCGCGTTCGGCGCCCCGCCGCCGGGCGGTCCGAAGGACGCGTACATCGGGGCGGCCCCGATGCGCAACGTCACCGGCGAGGACTGGCCGCGCTGGTACGCCGAGCACCGGGTGCTGCCCTATCTGCGCCGCGCCGTGGACGACGGCACGGTGCGGGCCTCCGAGGCGCCCGCGATCGAGCGTGTCTGCGAGCGTCTGCCGGATCTGGCGGGCCCCGCCGAGCCGCCCGCCCGGCTGCACGGCGATCTGTGGAACGGCAATGTGCTGTGGGACGCCGACGGGCAGGCCTGGCTGATCGATCCGGCCGCGCACGGCGGCCACCGGGAAACCGATCTGGCGATGCTGCACCTGTTCGGCTGCCCGCATCTGGACCGGGTGCTGGAGGGCTACCAGGAGGCGGCGCCGCTCTCCGAGGGCTGGCCGGACCGCATCGGGCTGCACCAGCTCTTCCCGCTGCTGGTGCACGCGGTGCTGTTCGGACGCGGCTACGCCGAGCGGGCACTCGCGGCGGCCCGGGCCGCATCGGCGACCTGAAACGCCTCATGCGCGGGCCGCGCGGGCGAGCCGGTCGGCGAGCGCCGCGACGAGATCGCGCAGCTCATCGGGGCGTTCGATGACGAACGGCAGGTCCAGCGACGCGAGCACACCGGGCAGCCAGCCGAGCCGTTCCACGCGCAGTTCGACGCGGGACCAGGGCGGGGACGGGGGCCGGGACGGGATCTC
Organism: Streptomyces sp. NBRC 110028; assembly: GCF_001417735.1. Taxonomy (GTDB): domain Bacteria; phylum Actinomycetota; class Actinomycetes; order Streptomycetales; family Streptomycetaceae; genus Streptomyces. Next base: position 79,807 of record NZ_BBUZ01000027.1, on the reverse strand, counting down.
CGTCACGATCGCGACGTCGGCCGGCAGCCGGGTGTGGATCTGTTCGGCCGTCCCCTGGATCCGCAGGGTCACCCGGTGCCGGTACGGCGCGGTGGCGAGCCCTTCCAGGACGCGCCGCACCGGGTCGGCCCCGGCGGGCGGTTCGAAGGAGCCGGGCAGGGTCCGCGCCTCGGCGACGCGGTCCAGCCGGAACATACGGTCCTCGCCGATCGCGGGGTCCACGCCGGTCACGTACCACTTGCCCGCGTGGGCGACGAGCCCGTACGGGTGCAGCGTGCGGTCGCCGCCGCGGCCGTCGGCGGCGGTGTACCGGATCCACACCGGCCGGTGATGGCGCACCGCGTCGGCGATCGCCAGCAGGACCGGGGCCCGCGGGGCGGCCGGCGCACCGGGCGGCGGGGCCGTGAAGGCGAGGGAGCCGAGCACGGCGTCGAGCCGGCGGCGGAGCCGTTCGGGCAGCACGCGCCGGATCTTGGCCGCCGCGGTCTCGGCCGCGGTGTCCGTGGCCGCCGTCAGGCCGCCGCGCCGGCCGGCGGCCAGGCCGAGCAGCACGGCGAGCGCCTCGTCGTCGGTCAGCATGAGCGGGGGCAGGCGGTATCCGGGGGCGAGCCGGTAGCCGCCGTAGCGGCCGCGCACCGACTCGACGGGCACGTCGAGGTCGATGAGGTGGTCGGCGTACCTCCGCACCGTGCGCTCGTCCACGCCGAGCCGGTCGGCGAGTTCGGCGACGGTGCGGAGGCCGCCCGACTGCAGAAGCTCCAGCAGGGTGAGCACACGGGCGATGGGGCGCGGCATACGGTCAAGTGTGCCGCGGATACCGGGCGGGTTCTGCCCGGTATCCGCCGTAGCGTGCGCTCCGAAGCACCGGAACCCATGCCAGGAGAGCACCCATGGACTTCGTCTCGATCCGCGTCATCACGGGCGACATCACCCGTCTCGTCGGCTTCTACGAACGCGCCACCGGTGTGCGGGCGCACTGGTCCACCGAGGACTTCGCCGAGCTGAGGACCGCCTCGGCCACCCTGGCGATCGGCAGCACCCGCACCGTCCCGCTGTTCGCGCCCGGCTCGTCCCGCCCGGCCGGCAACCGCAGCGTCATCCTGGAGTTCCGGGTGGACGACGTGGACGAGGTGTACCGGAACCTGACCGGCTTCGTGGAGGACGTCGTCAAGGAGCCCACCACGATGCCCTGGGGCAACCGGTCGCTGCTGTTCCGTGACCCGGACGGCAATCTCGTCAACTTCTTCACACCAGCCGCCGAACGAAACTGACGTCACAGAAAGCTGACGTTCTGAGCGAGGGCGAGTTGGCTGGAGTAGTTGATGGTGTTGGTGGCCGGGCGCATGTAGGCGCGCCAGGAGTCGGAGCCGGACTCGCGGCCGCCACCGGTTTCCTTCTCGCCCCCGAAGGCGCCGCCGATCTCGGCGCCGGAGGTGCCGATGTTGACGTTGGCGATGCCGCAGTCGGAGCCCTCGGCGGAGAGGAAGAGTTCGGCTTCCTGCTGGTCGCGGGTGAAGATGCTGGAGGACAGGCCCTGCGGCACGTCGTTGTGCAGGGCGATGGCCTCCTGGAGGGTGTCGTAGGTCATGACGTACAGGATCGGGGCGAAGGTCTCCTCCCGTACGACCTCGCTCTGTTCGTCCACGCGGACGATGACGGGTTCGGCGTAGGCGGCCAGCGGCAGCGCCTCGGCCAGGCGGCGGTTGCCGCCCGCCAGGATCGTGCCGCCCTCGGCCTGGACCCGGGTGAGGGCGTGTCGCATGCCGTCGAGGGCGGTGGTGGAGATGAGCGGGCCGACGAGGGTGTCCTCGTCGAAGGGGTTGCCGATGGGGAGTTTGGTGTAGGCGGCGGTCAGCCGCGCGATGAGGGTGTCGGCGATGTCCCGGTGGACGATGAGGCGGCGCAGCGTCGTGCAGCGCTGCCCGGCGGTGCCGGCCGCGGCGAACACGATGCCCTGGACGGCGAGGTCGAGGTCGGCGGAGGGGGCGACGATGGCGGCGTTGTTGCCGCCGAGTTCGAGCAGGCTGCGGCCGAAGCGGGCGGCGACGCGGGGGCCGACCTCACGGCCCATGCGGGTGGAGCCGGTGGCGCTGACGAGGGCGACCCGGGGGTCGTCCACGAGCTTCTCGCCGATGGCACGGTCGCCGAGCAGCAGCCGGTGGACGTCGCGGGGCGCGCCGACGTCCTCGGCGGCCCGGGCGAGAAGCCGGTCGCAGGCCAGGGAGATCAGCGGGGTGAGGTCGGACGGCTTCCAGATCACGGTGTCGCCGCAGGCCAGGGCGACGGCGGTGTTCCAGGACCAGACGGCGGCGGGGAAGTTGAACGCGGAGATGACGCCGACGACGCCGAGCGGATGCCAGGTCTCGGCGAGCCGGTGGCCGGGGCGTTCGGAGGCGATGGTGCGTCCGTAGAGCTGGCGGGACAGACCGACGGCGAAGTCACAGATGTCGATCATTTCCTGGACCTCGCCCAGCGCCTCGGAGCGGATCTTGCCCGCCTCGATGGTGATGAGGTCGGCCAGCTCGCCCTTGTGGGCGCGCAGCAACTCGCCCAGGCGGCGCGGTAGTTCGCCGCGCCGGGGCGCGGGGGTGGTGCGCCAGGTGAGGAAGGCCGCACGGGAGGCGGCGATGGCCTCCTCGGTTCCGGCCGGGGTCGCGGCGGCCAGGCCGAACAGGTCCTCGCCGGTGATCGGGGTGCGGGCGGTGAGGCCACTGCCCTCCGGGACGCCGACGCCGACGCGCTCCAGGGCGGTGCGGGCCCGGCCGCGCAGGTCCTCGGTGGTGGGAAGGGCGGTGCTGGTCATGGGCGCTCCCTGGGGAGGTCGGGGGTGGGCGGGGTGCGTCGCGGTGTCAGCCGAGCGCGCCGTCGAGGTCCAGCGCTCGGGCGGCCTCGGCGATGGAGCGGTTCTGCTGCTGCTCGTAGAGGGCGAAGGGGTCGAGGACGTCGCGGCCGATGGCGCCGGACAGCCAGGCGCTGTCGTAGGCGGTGCCCGCGTGGTCGTTGTTGCGGGCGCCTTCGCCGGTGAGGTTGGACTGGAAGATCCCGGCGGCGGAGCGGGGCAGGAAGTCCTCGTAGACGATGGGTTCGGCGCGCAGCCAGCCCTGGGCCACCAGGTCGCCGAGGTCGGCGGGCGGGCGGCTGCCGTCCCGTGGCCGGTCGGGCACGGCGTGGTAGGTGAAGTAGCCCAGTTTCCGGTCGGCGAGCTGCTGTTCGGTGGCGGGGACGTGCGCGGCCCACAGCGCGCGGGCGATGTCGCCGCGGTCCGCCTCGGGGCGGGCGGCGGCCTCCTCGTCGATACGGGTCAGCAGCCGGTCGTAGAGGGCGCGGCCCTCGCGGGTGAGGGCGATGCCGCGCGCCTCGACCTCGCCGAACCGCACCCGCAGCGCCCCGCTGGTCACGCCGCCGTCGGCGGTGCGCATGGCGCGGGGTTCGGCGAGGGCCCGGAAGGAGGTCTGGCGCAGCAGCAGATCGGGGCCGTCCCAGCGCGGGGGACCCTGGATGGTGTCGATCATTTCGATGCCGCGGTCGGTCATGCGCCGGTACAGCTCGTCGATGTCCAGGACGCGCGGGGTGAGGTGGTTGATGTGGGTGGAGCGGACGCCGCCGATGTCCGCGGCGACGGCGGAGACCCGCTCCAGGGTCGCGTACCAGCCCTGGTCGATCGGCTCGGTCGACAACTCGAATGCCCGCACGGCCAGTTGGAGGAAGCGTTCCGCCTCCGCTTCGGGCAGTTCGCCCGTCGCCTCGGCCCGGTCGGCGAGGGCGAGCAGTTCCGGCGGGAACAACGCGCGGGTGGCGAGGAAGGTTTCCAGCCGGGCGCGCAGTTCGTCGTCGAAGAAGCGCGGGTCGGCGGGGGTGAGCAGGGAGGTGAAGACGCGGAACGGGTTGCGCGCCAGCTCCTCGCCGTCGGTGGGGCGGAAGGCGGTGGAGACGACGGGCACCGCGCTGGCGGCGGCCTCGCGCAGGTCGTAGAAGCCGGTCGGGTGCATGCCGAGGGCGCCGAAGACGCGCGCCACCTGGCTCATCTCCTGCGGGGTGCCGACCCGGATCGCGCCGTGGCGCTCCGCGGTGACCCGGCTGATGGAGCCCAGCCGCTCGGCGTCGGCTCCCCGGGCGCGCAGCACCTCGTCGTTGACCTCGCGGGAGACGTCCACAAGGGTGGTGTAGGCGGGGACCTCCCGCCCGTACATGTCCGAGAGCCGGGCGGCGAACGCGGCGCGCAGCTGCCACTGGCGATGTGTCCGGCTGGTCATCGTAAGTGCTGCCTTTCGGTTGGCGGTTCACACCACATGGGCGGTTCACACCACATGGGCTTCGGGGCGGGCCTCCGCTCCGGTGGTGAAGCGGTCGGCGCTGAACGGCGTGACGTCGAGGAACGGTGTGCGGTCCAGATACAGGTCCCGGACGATCTCGCCGACCGCCGGGGCCTGCAGGAAGCCATGCCCGGAAAACCCGGTCGCGTAAAGCACGTTGCCCCATTCGCCGGAGCGGCCGATCAGCGCGTTGTGGTCGGGTGTGATCTCGTAGAGCCCGGCCCAGCCGCCGACCGTCTCCATGTCGGCCAGGGCCGGGGCCCGACGGCGTGCGGCGGCGCGGAACAGCTCCAGCCACTCCGGGGTCCAGGTGGTGTCGTAGCCGTCGGCCTGGCCGGGGTCGGCGAGGCCGAACAGCAGCCCGTCGTCGCTGTTGTGGAAGTAGGCCGTGGAGGAGAAGTCGATGGTGAAGGGGATGCGCGGGGCGGGCGGGCCGAGCGGGGCGGTGAATGCCACCTGACGGCGCACCGGGCGCACCGGGAGGTCGATGCCGAGCATGTCCCCGATCCGCGCCGACCAGGCGCCCGCGGTGCAGATGACGGTGGCGCAGGAGATCGGCCCGTGGTCGGTGTGCACGGTGGTGACCCGGTCCCCGGCGGTGTCGATGGCGGTGACGGCGGTGTGCGTGGCGAACGTGGCGCCGGCCCGGGCGGCGGCGCGCGCGTAGCCCTGGATGACCAGCCCGGGGCGGGCGTGGCCGTCGGTGGGCGAATGCACGGCGGCCACGAGCCCGTCGGTGCTGACGTAGGGGCACAAACGCTGTGCCTCCCGCGGGCCGATCATGCGGCTGGGCACGCCGAGGCCGTTCTGGGTGCGCACGCAGACCTCGAAGTCCGTGGCCTGCTGCTCGCCGGTGAGCAGGAAGAGGTAGCCGACGCTGTCGAGCCGGATGCCGGCGCCGGGACGTCGCGGGAAGTCCTGGTACGCGCGCAGGCTGCGGCTGCCCAGCTGGATGTTCAGCGGGTCGGAGAACTGGGCCCGGACGCCGCCGATGGGCTTGCCCGAACTGCCGCAGCCCAGCTCTCCGCGCTCGACGACGACGATGTTCGCCACTCCGGCCTCGGCCAGGTGGAAGGCGGTGCTGGTGCCCATGACGCCACCACCGATGATCACGACGTCGGCGGCCGGCGGAACGGTGCGGAAGGAGGAGGACGAGGGAGACGCAGCGGGTGAGGAGGGCGAGGAGGACAAGTGGCCGATCCCTTCCCGGGGCGGGCGCCCGGGGCCGGAACGATCTCCGGCCCCGGGCGCGGCACGGCTGTCGCGGTGCGGGATGATGCCGATCAGCTGTCTGCCGGTCATCGTGCAGCACCCGAACCGTTGACGTCCATGAACAGTTATTGCTCGTTATCTATTAGGGTCTCTATATGGACTGGACGAGTGCCCAGCTGCGTTCCCTCGTCGAACTGACCCGGCGCGGCACCATCACCGCGGTGGCGGAGTCGCTGGGGTACACCCCCGGCGGAGTCTCGCAGCAGATCGCCGCGCTGGAGAAGGCCACCGGCATGGAGCTGCTGCGGCGGACCGGACGCAGGGTGGAGCTGACCGACGCGGGGATGACGCTGGCCCGGCACGCCGAGCGGATCCTGACCACCGAGGCCGAGGCGGTGGAGGCACTGGAGCGCACCCGCAACGACGCCTCGGGCACGCTGCTGGTCGGCCTGTTCACCACGGCCGCCGCCGAGATCCTGCCGCCCGCGCTGCGCAAGGCGCGCGAGGACCATCCGGGGCTTGCGGTCCACAGCCGCGACATGGACGTGGACGAGGTGTACGACGCGGTGGCCTCCGGGGCCGTGGACCTCGCGATCGGCCTCGACTACCCGGACGTGCCGATCCCGCGCGACCCGGCACTGCGGGTGACCCGGCTGCACCGGGAGCGCTTCTCGCTCGCGGTGCCGACCGGTTCGTTGGGCAGCCGGGAGACCGTCTCCATGGCGCAGACCCGGAACCTGAAGTGGATCCTGCCGTCCCCCGAGAGCTACTACGGGCGCGCCGTGCGCACCGCCTTCCGCCGGGCGGGCGTCGAGCCCGAGGTGCTGCACGAGGTGACGGACACCGCGGCGACCCTGGCGCTGATCGAGGCGGGGGTGGGGGTGAGCACGGTGACGGATCTGATGCTGCGGCTGCGGCCCTCCCGCTTCGATGTGGTGCGGCTGCGCGAGACGATCGAGCGGCACATCGTCGTGGTGTTCCGCTGCGCCGCGGAGCGCAGGCCCACCGTGGTGGCCCTCGTCGACGTCCTGCGCGCCGTGACCCGGTCGGGGCTGGGCGGGCGGGCATAAGCGTTCCTTGTCGCCGAGGCCGCCGCCGCCCGCGAGGAGCACGGCGACGACTCGCCCCGCCGAGCGGGGGCCACACGATCCACCACAGCCGCACCTGATCGTGGAGATTCCTTGAAGAAATAAAAGAGAAGGTGACGACAGGTAGGTCAAAATTAAAGCACCGGCGTCCGAACGTGACACGAGGCCCGGCGCCCAAAGAGCGTTTCGTCCGCCGATTGTCCGTCATCCGGCAGTCTGCGCCCGCCGTTTACATGTGAAGACCCGGTGCCGGTCCCACGGCAACGGGACCGGACTCGCGAGGGAAACCGCAGACCGGGCGGTAGGGTGACGTCGCAGTCCCGGGCCGGCCCAGAACAGCACTTGCAGTGCTCCTCACTCTTGCAGTAACCAGATGCCCCATGAAACTTTTCACTCGCAACTTTTCGCCCCGCTCCGCGGTGACCCAGGACGCCCCGGCCTCTTCCGGTCGCGACATCCGGCAGGGTCCCGGGCTTTCGGCCCTCACCGGGGAATGGATTATCGACGCGGCGCACAGCAGGATCGGTTTCTCCGTCCGGCACGCCATGGTGACCACGGTGCGCGGCGCCTTCACCGAATATGAGAGCCGTCTCTACTTCGACGGCCACGATCCGTCCCGCTCCCGGGCCGAGATCGTGCTGGCCAGCGGCAGCGTCGACACCGGTGTCGAGCAGCGCGACGCCCATCTGATGAGCCGTGACTTCCTGGACGCCCGGACCTACCCGCGCATCAGCTTCCGCAGCACCGAGGTGCGGCTCGCCGGTCAGGACGTGTACCGCATGTCCGGTGACCTCACCCTGCGGGACACCACCCGTCCGGTGGTTCTGGAGCTGACCTACATCGGGCACGTCACCGATCCCTTCGGCGACGAGCGGGTCGGCTTCGACGGCACCACCACCATCAACCGTTCCGAGTGGGGCCTGACCTACAGCGCCAAACTGGCCCAGGGCGGCGCCATGGTGAGCGAGAAGGTCCGCCTGCAGTTCGACATCGCCGCCATCCGCACCCCCGGCACCTGACCCCGCGTCGTACGCCCTCCTGGCAACTGCCGCCTCCCGGCGCCCCCGTGCGACGGCATCGGCCATTCTGTCCGGCCCTCCGGCCCGGGCGGCGGAGGAAACGGCCGGGCGGACCCTCGCCTCCTTCGTCGACGACTACCGGGCCAACACCACCGCCAACCTCACCCCCGAGACCAACACGGCCCCGCGCATCCTGAGCGGTGTGCGACACCCCCTCACCGGGCGGCGCACCGACGCGCAGGCCCGGGGATCCTTCCTCTACGACCGGCAGGACCAGAGTTACGCGGCCACCGCCGGCCTCGGCCGGGACACCACCCCGGCCGGCACGGTCGGCGACGCCGTACCGCCGTGCGCGCCCGCCGGTTCCGCCATCGGGGCCGGGGCCACCGACTCCGACCTCGGCGAGGTCGTCCGGCTCGTGCAGACGCTGCGCGGACCGTACGCGTCGAGCAACCCCGCCAAGTACGGCTACCAGTACCCCCCCCCCCCCCCCCCCCGGCCGTGGCGGATGACGGAGCACAGCGAGCTCGTGGACACCGGCGCCACGGACCCCCTTCGGCTTCCCCGTCTACGCGTCCGAGGTGGCCGTCACCCCTCAGCTGCTGCGTCAGCGCGGCGGCACCCCGGCCGGGGACGGCGGTTTCCCGAGCGGTCACACCAACGCGCTCCACCCGGCCAACGCCGGGCTCAAGACCGCCGACTACCTCCGCTCCCGGACCGGCACCACCGCCGACACCCTCTGGGCCTACGCCCACTCGGCGGGCACGGACACCGATCCGTACGCCGATCGCGCCGCCAACGCGCTCGCGATCACCGCACGGCTGACCTGCATCCTGCCCAGAGGCACCGCGACGTACGCGTCGAGATGGACGCGCACGACGGCGGCTTCGGCGCGGCCGACGCCTGGCGCAACGACATCACCGGCCGCAACCGCTACACCGGCGGCACCCGTGTCGAGGCGGGCACCCTGGTCGCGGGGTCGCCGGAAGCCCTGGGCGCGGGAGACGTCCGGGTGGACGGCGGCACCCTGCGACTCGCGACGCCCGGTGGCGTACGGGCGCGGCGCGGTCTCGTCGTGGCCCGGCGGTGCCACGCTGGAGCTGGCGCCGGACACCGGGGACGGCGGGAAGCCCGCCCTAGACGTCGCCCAGTCGGCGGCCACACGGTCAGCGCCGCTGGTCAGACATATGCTCAACGTCGCCGAGGTAGGAGGCCACCCACGCCAGCGGCGCGTTCCAGTTGATGGTGATCTCGTTGGTGGAGAACGCCATGATGTCGTCCACGTAGCACATCGCCGGGGCGCAGCCCTTCAGCCGCTTCTTCGCCACCGGGTCCTGCAGTCCGGAGTTCGGGCCACCGGCCAGGGAACCGCGCGCCGGGCCCGGCAGCCCGGGGTCGAGCTGGTGCGCCCAGAAGCGGTGGTGCTGGTGGTGGGAGTTCCGTTCGCCGTAGCCCGTGACATAGGACTGGTCGAGCGGATTGCCGCCCAGCAGATAGTCCATGCCGCGCAGCACCGCGTCGCGGTAGCGGGTCTTCCCGGTCAGCTCGTGCGCGGTGGCGAGCACGACCATGTTGTTCAGCACCTGGCTGTTGGAGCCCCACTCGTATCTGCCGCCCTTGGGTGCGTACGGGACGCCGTACGCGGACTTCGCGGAGTCCGAGGCGTAGCGGTCGGCGGCCTTGATCACCGTCGCGCGCACGGCGGCGCGCTGCTGGTGGGTGAGTTTGCTCGGCACTGTGGCCAGGTCCAGCGCGCCCAGGCCCGCGGTCGCCGACCAGGACAGGGCGCCGCCGCGCGGGAAGAGCGCGCCTGTGTCGCCGTGCAGCGGTGAGCCGAGGACGGCCGTGCGGTAGGTGTTCTCACCGGTGGTGAGGAACAGCTCGGCGGCGGCCCAGTAGAACTCGTCGCCGACGTGCCGGTCGCCGTACGCGCCGCCCCCGATGGAGTCCTTGTCGCCGGCGAACATCCTCGGATGCTTCTCGGCCGCGGCCCAGGCGGTCCGGGCCGTGTGCAGGCACCGGGCGGCGAAGTGCGGATCGTAGGGCTTGAAGAGGCGGGCGCACTGCGCCGCGGTGGCGGCGAGGTTGAGGGTGGCCGCGGTGGACGGCGGGCGCAGCACCCGTGGCTGCTGGTCCTGGTCCGGCCGGGTCGGCAAACCGGTCCAGTGCTTGTCGTGCACCTTATGGAAGGCCATACCGGCGTACGGCTTGCCCCGGGGCACCTGCATGCGCAGCAGGAAGTCCATCTCCCAGCGCGCCTCGTCGAGGATGTCGGGGACGCCGTTGCCGCGCTCGGGCACCCGCAGTTTGCCGTCACCCAGCGCGTCGCCGCTTACCCCCGCAGTGGTGCGGGCGCGCTCGTACGCGGACATCAGCTGGGCCACGGAGATGCCGCCGTTGACGACGTATTTGCCCTGGTCACCGGCGTCGTACCAGCCGCCGGAGACATTGCGCCGGTAGTCGGACCCATGCCATCGGAACCGGACGTCGGTGTCGCCACGGTGCGGGGCGGACCTGTCGTGGCCCGCGGGGCGGGCGTACCGGGCCCCGACCAGGTTCTTGTCGATCTTGATGCCGCTGCGGTTGTGGTAGAAGTACGCCAGCGAGTCGGTGCGCAGTGTGTCGTAGACGTGGTCACCGATGGTGAACGGCTCGCTCCTCTTCCCGCCGATGGTGACGGTGTAGCCCTCGCCCCCGTCGGTGACCTTGCTGAAGTCGAAGGTCTGGACGCGCCGGCGGGAGCTGGGGTCGATGCCCGCGGGGGTGGTGACGCCGCCGGCCCGCTTCGTGCCGTCGGCGGTCCGTAGCGTCCACGTCAGGGGCCTGGTGGCGCTGGTGACGACGGTGCCCTTCTTGGGGCCGTACGTCGGATAGCCGACCTGGTTCACCCGCACCGGCGAGCCGGTGCGGGCCGTGGGGCCGGGCTTCTCGGCGGCCGGCCGGGCCCGGTGGTCCGCGGCTTTGGCGGCGGGGGCGGCCAGGGCGCCGAGCGCCAGGCTCGCGGCGACGGCCGCGCCCAGCACGCGCGGGTGTCGTGCGACGTGTACAGCCATGCCCCAGAGCCTAGGAAGACGGCCTGACCTGCGGCTTCGTACGCTTAGCCGAAATCTGTCTCCGCACATCGACCGAGTCCCGGCTACCTCAATCGAGGTAGCCGGGACTCGGTGAGGGGTCAGCTCACCTCGGAGACCTTCCAGCGCTGGTTCGCTCCGGAATTCGGGGTCCAGGTGTCGACGGCGGCGCCGTCGTGGGTGGCCTGGCCGCCGACCTCCAGCAGCCGTCCGGTGGCCGCGTTGACCAGGGTCCAGGTGCCGTCACCGGTGGTCGACATGATCCACTGGGTGGCCTTGTCCCGCTTCCCGTGGTCCGCCTCCAGCACCGGGGCGCCGTCGCGGACGGCCAGCCGCTTGCCGGCCACGGGGTTGGTGAACACATACCGCTGCCGGTTGCCGGTGTCGCCGCCGATCCGGCGCGGCTGCCACCGCTGGCCGGGGGTGGCCGCCTCGGCGTCCTTGATGACGAGCTTGGTGCCGTCGTCCGCGACGGTGAGCGCCTTGCCGCTCTGGACACCGGTCAGCTCGTACGTGTGGCCCTTGCGCAGCGGCGCGGCGTCCTCGGCCACCCCGTACACGCCCTTGACGAGGAAGGTCGTCACGGACTGGGCGGGCGCGGTGAAGGTGGCCTTCCGGTCGGTCACCTTGATGGTGTCCTGGCGCTCCAGCTTGCCGTCGGCGCTGGTCACCACGGGGGTGACGGTCGCGTGGCGGCTGATCGTGCCGAACTTGGACAGGTCGAGGGTGACGTCGCGCTCCCCCGCGCCGCTGTTGACGTGGACGACGGTGGCCGCGTCGCCCTTCCGGGAGACGGCGGCGGCGCTGGAGGTGTCGTCGGTCTTGATGAGCCGGTCGCCGGGCTTGATGTAGTGGGTGAAGTTGCGGGCCGTGTCGAACTTGGTGTTCGTCCGGATGGGGCAGGTGTCGAGCGTGTCCTTGGAGGTGCAGCTGAACGGGAGCTGGATGCTGCCCCAGTTCCCGCCCTTGGCCGACTCCCCGCCGGGCTTCATGTTGTCGTAGTCCTCGACGGGCTGCCAGAACACCCAGCCGCGGGGCTCCAGTTCGCGCAGGTCGTCGACCATCTGCTGGGCCAGTCCGAGGCCGGGCCGCATGTCCGTGAAGCTCTGGCCGTCGCCCCAGTCGCCCTCGACCTCGCTCATCCACAGCGGCTTGTCCGCCGCCTTGGCCAGGTCGCGCACGCTGGTGCGGCCGCCGGTGCCATAGGTGTGGACGTTCATCTGGCCGACGAGATCGCGCACCGCTTGCGGGTAGGTGTTCCAGTTCTGCGTGAAGATGGTGGGGTTGGTCTCGTCCATCGCGGAGATCTTGGTGCCGGTCCGCGCCTTCTTCAGCGCGGGGGCCAGGGCCTTGATCACCTTCTGCTGGAGTTCGGGGCCGATGTGGGCCCCCTCCTGCCGTCCGCCGACCGGTTCGCCGTCGGCGCCCAGACGGGTGCTCCAGTAGGTGGTGTTGGGTTCGTTGAACGGGTCGAGGGTGTCGACCTTGATGCCGTGCGCCTTCTCCAGCCGCTTGGTGGCGCCCGCCAGATAGGCGGCGAAGTCGTCGACGGAGTCCGGCCTCAGCTGGTCGTCGGTGGCGTTGAAGCCGCCGGAGACATAGCCGCTCTTCGTCATGAACCAGGGCGGCGAGTTGCTGAACGTCTCCCAGTGGTCGATGTCGCCTCTGATGCGGTCGACCCACCAGCGCTGGGTGGCGTCGGCATCGGGGTTCCAGTCGGCCTTGTCGTCCGCGTTCCACCAGTCGGTGTCCTCGCGCGTGGTGCCCGCCGGGGCCTTCCACCAGCCCTCGACCGCTCCCCCGGCGCGGAGGTAGTCCTTGACGTCGGGGGCGTTGCCGCCGCCGATGTTGTAGCGGGCGATGTTGAGGGCGAGTCCGTCGTCCCCGAAGAGCAGCTTGGCCAGCTTCTCGCGGATCTCCTCGGGGTAGTCGCCGGTGGCGTTGGCGAACCAGACCAGGCTGGTGCCCCAGCCCTCGAAGCTCTCCGCCTTGTACGAGGGATCGGGTGAGACGGTGACGGCGCCGGCCGCCGGTGCCGGGGCCTGCGCGGTCACCGGCGGGGCGGTGATCAGGGCGGCCCCGGTGGCCAGGGCGGTGACTGAGAGGGTTCCCAGGAGTCGTCGTGTGCGGGTACGGCGTGCCAACGTGTGCTCCCAACTCGTGTGCGGACGCTTCGGTGGACCGGCCGCCGTGCCCGCGCGGGCGACGACGGAGTTTTCAGGAGGCCAGGAGGCTTGGGGAGGCGGTGACGGACGTGGCGGTCCCGCCGTCAGGCCGCGGGCTGCCGCAGCACGGCGACACCCCTGGGGGCCAGGATGAGCGCGCCGTCGTCCGCGCCGCCGCCGATCAGGGGTTCCCCGGCGAGCCCGGTCAGCGGCACCGTGGCGTCGGTGCGGTTGACCAGGAACAGATAGCGGCTGCCGCCGCCGTGGCGCACGGCCAGCTCGACGCTTCCCCGCGCGGCGTCCGGCAGTTCGCTGCCCACACCGGCGGGCGCGAGCAGCCCCGGCAGCAGCCCGGTGAGCCCGTCCGGGCCCAGCCGGGTGGACACGTACGCGGCCGATCCCCCGCCCACGGCGCGGCGGGTGACGGCGGGGCGGCCCGTGTACGTCCCGCTGCGGTAGTGGGCCAGGACCTCCACCTCGGGGTCGGTGACGGTGATCCGGTCGGCCCACAGGGTGCCGGTGGCCGTGCCGTCGGATACGGACCGGGCCTCGATCAGAGCCGTCTCGCCGTCGAGCAGCGGGCCGAACTCCTCGATGCGGATGCCGAGCAGCTCGCTCAGGGCCCCCGGGTAGCCGCCGAGCCAGATGTGGTCGTTCTCGTCCACGATGCCGGAGAAGTAGGTGGCGATGAGGTGGCCGCCCTGCTCGGCGTACCGGGTGAGGTCCTTGGCGAGCGCCGCGGGGACCATGTGCAGCACGGGCGCGATCAGCACCTCGTAGCGGTCGAGGCCGGTCTGCGCGGTGACGACGTCGGCCCGGATGCCGAGGGCGAGGAGGGCGGAGTACCAGTCCAGCGCCTCCTGGCGGTAGTCGAGTCGGGAGGTCGGGTGGGAGTCCTGTTCGCTCGCCCACCACGACTCCCAGTCGAAGACGATCCCGACCCGGGCCGGTTCGCGTGTCGTGCCCGCCACCGGGGCCAGGGTCTCCAGGGTCCGGCCGAGCGCGGCCACCGCGCGGAACACCTCGCTGTCGGGTCCGGCGTGCGGCACCATCGCCGAGTGGTACTTCTCGGCTCCGGCCGCCGACTGCCGCCACTGGAAGAAGCACACGGCGTCGGCGCCGTGCGCGACGTGCAGCAGCGCGTCACGTGCCAGCTCGCCCGGCCGCTTGGCCACGTTGACCGGCTGCCAGTTCACGGCGCTGGTGGAGTGCTCCATCAGGAACCAGGGGCGGCCGCCGGAGATGCCGCTGACGAGGTTCGCGGAGAAGGACAGCTCGTCGCGGTCCTGCGGGCCGGGCCGGACGTAGTGGTCGTTGGAGACGAAGTCGATCTCGCCGGCCCAGTCGGCGTAGTTCATGCCCTTGGTCTCGCCCATCACCATGAAGTTGGTGGTGACGGGGATACCGGGGGTCAGCTCGCGCAGGATGTCCCGCTCCGCGCGCAGGTACTCCTTCAGCGCGTCGGAGGAGAAGCGCTTGAAGTCCAGCTGCTGGGTGGGGTTCGGGTGGGAGGCGGCCAGCCGGGGCGGCAGGATCTGCTCCCAGTCGCTGTACCGCTGCGACCAGAACGCGGTGCCCCAGGCGTGGTTGAGGGCGTCGAGGGTGGTGTAGCGGACGCGCAGCCAGTCGCGGAAGGCGCGGGCGGCGTCGTCGGAGTAGTCGTAGATGTTGTGGCAGCCCAGCTCGTTGGAGACGTGCCAGGCCACCAGGGCGGGATGGCCCGCGTACCGCTCGGCCATCTTGCCGACCAGGCGCAGCGCGTGGGTGCGGAAGACGGGCGAGGTGGGGCGCCAGTGCTGCCGCGCCCCCGGCCACACCGTCTCACCGGAGGCGGTCACCGGGAGGATCTCCGGGTGCGCCGTGGTGAGCCAGGGTGGCGGGGACGCGGTGGCGGTGGCCAGGTCGACCCCGATGCCACCGGTGTGCAGCAGGTCCATGATCTCGTCGAGCCAGCCGAAGTCCCACTCGTCCTCGGCCGGCTGGATGCGGGCCCAGGAGAAGATCCCCACGGAGACGATGGTGACACCGGCCTCGCGCATCAGCCGGATGTCGTCCTCCCACACCTCGCGGGGCCACTGCTCGGGGTTGTAGTCCGCGCCGTAGCCGAGGCGTGGGGTGGGGTCACCGTCCGTCCCGTGCGGAGGCTGGGACTGGAGGGTGGAGATCATGGTGGTCCTTCCGGTGAACCGTACGGGGCGGCGCGGGGCTGGTTACTTCTGGACGGTGAAGCCCTGCTCTTCTCCGTACTTGACGGAGGCGTCCTGCCAGGCCTTCAGACCGGCGGCCAGCTTGGTGTTCGAGACGTAGGCCTTGCCGACGGTGTCGTTGAAGATGTTGTTGGCGTAGACCTGGTAGGGCAGGTAGGACCAGCCGCGGCCGACATTCGCGGCCGACTCGGCGAAGATCTTGTTGGCCTTCTGGCCGCCGAAGTACGGGAACGCGGTGTCCTGGAACGCCTTGGACTCCAGGTCCGCGGTGGTCGCCGGGAAGGCGCCCTCCTTGATCCGGGTCTGCACGCCCTTTCCGGCGGCTGCGTACTCGGTGAAGGCGTAGGCGAGTTCCTTGTGCTTGCCCAGGGTGGGCAGGGCCAGCGAGCTGCCGCCGTTCTCCGCGGTGGTCTTGTCGCCCGCCTTCCACTGCGGCATCGGTGCCACGCGCCAGTCGCCGGAGGCGTCCTTCACGCCGGAGGCGAAGTTGGCGGGCATCCAGGCACCGGCGGTCAGGGTGGCGATGGTGCCGTCGCCGAGGCCCTTGTACCAGTCGTCGGTCCAGCCGGTGATGGGCGCGACCAGCTTGTCGTCGAGCAGCTTCTGCCAGGTGTCGGTGTACTTCTTGGCGCCCGTGTCGGAGAAGTCGATCTTCACCTTGGTGCCGTCGACCTTGTACGGGCGGGAACCGGCCTGCCACAGCATGCTGGTGGCGGTGCCGCCCTCACCCGTGTCGGCGGTGATGTACGCCTTGGGGTCGGTCTTGTGCAGGGCGCGGGCGGTCTTGACGTACTCGTCCCAGGTGGTCGGCACCGTGAGCTTGTACTTGTCGAAGACCTTCTTGTTGTAGAACATCGCCATGGGCCCGGAGTCCATGGGCAGGGCGTAGACGTCCTTGCCGGACTGCACGGAGTGCCACGGGCCCGGGGAGTACGTGTCGGCGAGCTTGTCGGCGCCGTACGGGCCCAGCTTGTCGAGGGCCTTGGTCAGCGCGTACTCGCCGAGCGCGTAGTACTCGATCTGCGCGACGTCGGGGACGCCCTTCTTCGCGGCGATGGCGTTCTGCAGGGCCTTGTACTGGTCCTTGTTGGTGCCCGCGTTGACGAGGTTGACCTTGACCTTGGGGTGTTCCTTCTCGAAGTCCTCGGCGACCTTCGTGAGCGTGGGCTCCCAGGCCCACACCGTCAGGGTGCCGCCCTTCTTCAGGGCCGCGTCGATGTCCTTGGCGGACACCGGCTTGCTCTCGGCGGCGCTGTCGTCGGAGCCGCCGCAGGCGGTGGCCCCCAGGGTGAGGGCGGAGACCAGGGCTATGCCGCGCAGCAGGCGGCGGGTGTTCTTGCGCATGGGCGTGCTTTCCACTTCTTCGGGTGCGGTGCGGAGGGGGCGGGGCTGCGGGGCTACTCCTTGACGCTTCCGGCGGCGAGCCCGGACTGCCAGTACTTCTGGAGCAGGAGGAACACGGCGATCAGCGGCAGGATGGTGATCAGGGAGCCGGTGATGACGAGGTTGAAGACAGCCTCGCCACCCGCGGTGGCGGCCTGGGCGTTCCAGCTGTTGAGGCCCAGGGTCAGCGGATACCAGTCCGGGTCCTTGAGCATGATCAGCGGCAGGAAGTAGTTGTTCCAGGTGGCGACCATCGTGAACAGCAGGACGGTCACGATGCCGGGGGTGAGCAGCGGCAGCACCACCTTGAAGAACGTACGCACCTCACCGGCGCCGTCGATGCGGGCGGCCTCCAGCAGTTCGGTGGGCACGGCCTCGGTGGCGAAGACCCACATCAGGTACAGACCGAACGGCGAGATGAGGGATGGGATGATCACCGCCCAGGGGGTGTCGGTCAGCCCCATCTTGCTGAACATCAGGAAGGTGGGCACGGCCAGCGCGGTGCCGGGCACCGCGACGGCGCCGATGACGACGGCGAAGACGGCGCGCTTGCCGGGGAAGGCGAACTTGGCCAGGGCGTAGCCGCCCAGGACCGCCAGCAGGGTGGCACCACCGGCCCCGACCACCACGTACAGCAGGGTGTTCAGCAGCCAGCGGGTGAAGACGCCGTCGTTGTAGGTGAACGTCTCGCGGATGTTGTCCCACAGGGCGAAGTCGCCGCTGAACCACAGCCCGAACGACCGGGCCAGCCCCTCCTGGGTCTTGGTGGCGCTGATGACCAGCCAGGCGAGCGGCACCAGCGAGTACAGCAGGACCAGCCCGGTGATGACGGTCAGCAGCACGCTGCGGCGCGGGCGGCGCTGCGCGGTGCGCTTCCGGGGCGCGCGCAGCCGGGGCGCGGAGCCGGAGGAGCCGGCCGTGGCGGGGGCGGGCCGGGAGGCGGGGGTGGCGGGGGTGGACATCGCTTCACGCTCCCTTGCGCATGCCGCGCAGCTGGACGACATAGGCGATGACCATGGTGATGAGCCCCATGATGATGGCGACCGTCGCGGAGTAGTTGTGCTGCTGGCCCGAGAAGGACAGCGAGTACGTGTAGAAGTTCGGGGTGTAGTCGGTGGTGATGGAGTTCGGTGCCAGCTTCTGCAGGATGTTCGGCTCGTTGAACAGCTGGAACGTGCCGATGATCGAGAAGATGGTGGCGATGACCAGGGCGCCGCGGATCGCGGGGAGCTTGATGGCGGTGATGACGCGGATCTGCCCGGCGCCGTCGATCTGAGCGGCCTCGTACAGGGAGTGCGGGATGACGCGGAGCGCGGAGTAGAAGATCAGCATGTTGTAGCCGACGAACTCCCAGGTGACGATGTTGCCGATGGACGTCAGCACCAGATCGGGCGACAGCGGGTTCGGCAGCGACACCCCGAGGGCGTCGTTGATGTCGCTCACCAGCCCGAAGCGGGTGCCGTACATGAACCCCCACATGAGGGTGGCGACCACGGCGGGCACCGCGTACGGCAGGAAGATCGAGATCCGGAAGAAGTCCCGCCCGTAGAGCCGCCCGCTGTCCAGGGCGAGGGCCACGAGCAGGGCGATGCCCAGCATGATCGGCACCTGCACGAGCAGGAACAGCGACACCCGGGTCAGGGACGTCCAGAACCGGTCGTCCTGCAGGGCCTGCTGGTAGTTGTCCAGGCCGACGAAGGTGGTGCCGCCGATGAGCTGGTCGCGGAAGAGGCTGAGGTAGACCGAGTAGGCGATGGGGGCCAGGAAGACGAAGGCGAAGACCACCACAAAGGGCCCGATGAACCCCCACCCCGTCCAGGAGCGGCGGTCCCCCTTCGCCGGAGGCCGGGCCGGGCGCCGTTTCACGGCGGCGGGGGGTTGCAGCGTCGTCATGTCGTTCCTCGCTCGTCCATCTCGGAACCGGCGCCATGCGCCGTCGCGATGTTTGCGTAAACATTTCGGTGCTCAAGGGAGCGTGGAGATGTTATGTTTACGTAAACATCTGATGGCGGAATGTCTACACTGCCCCAATGAAGGTGGTCAAGAGCCATCTGGCAAAACCGGGACGCGACATGGCGAGGGAGAAAGTGGAAGCAGCGGACACCCCCTCGGCGGACGGCCCCCCGGCAGGCGGCGGCACCCGGACGCGGACCCCCGGGCGGGCGCAGCGCGCGTCGATGGCGGACGTGGCCCGGCTCGCCGGTGTCTCCGCGCAGACCGTCTCCCGGGTCTCCAACGGCTACACCGGGGTCACCGAGGAGACGCGGCGGGAGGTGCTGGCCGCCATGAAGCAGCTCGGCTACCGGCCCAACAGCGCGGCGCGGGCGCTCAAACGCGGCGAGTTCCGCACCATCGGCGTCATCACCTTCACCCTCTCCACCACGGGCAATGTGCGCACGCTCGAAGCGATCGCCACCTCCGCGGCACACGAGGGCTACGCCGTCACCCTGCTCCCCGTCGCCGTCCCCACCCAGGACGAGGTGCGCGGAGCCTTCTCCCGGCTGGGCGAACTCGCCGTCGACGCCGTCATCGTCATCATGGAGGTCCACCTCCTCGACGCGGCGGCGCTCTCCCTGCCGCCCCACGTCCAGGTCGTCGTGGCCGACTCCGACGCCGGGGACCGCTATACGGTGGTCGACACCGACCAGGCGGGCGGCACCCGCGACGCGGTGGACCATCTGCTCGGCCTCGGCCATCGGACCGTGTGGCATCTCGCCGGGCCCGAGGGTTCCTTCGCGGCACAGCGCCGCGCCGACGCCTGGCGGACGGCGCTCACCGAGGCCGGGCGCGTCCCGCCGCCGCTCGTACGGGGCGACTGGTCGGCCGAGTCCGGCTACCGGGCCGGGCTGGCCCTCGCCGCCGAGGAGGACTGCACGGCGGTGTTCGCCGCCAACGACCAGATGGCGCTCGGCCTGCTGCGGGCGCTGCACGAGAAGGGCCGGACGGTGCCGGACGACGTCAGCGTCATCGGCTTCGACGACATCCCCGAGGCCGGGTCGTTCCTGCCCCCGCTGACCACCGTGCACCAGGACTTCGCCGAGGTCGGACGGCGCTGCGTCGAGGGCGTCCTGCGCCAGATGCGGCCGAGCGCCCCGCGCCGTGGCACCACGCTCGTCCCCACCCGGCTCGTGGTGCGCCACAGCACCGCGCCGCCGCCTTCGCGGTAGCCGCGCTCGCGGCACAACGGGCGCGGCCGGTACGGGGAGACGTCTGCTCCCCGTACCGGCCGCGGTGGCGACTCACGCCCGTCGGCTACACCTTGCTGCCGATTCCGGTCAGCGACCGCACTTCCATCTCCGCCTGCTTGGCGGGGTCCGCGGGCTCCCTGCTGAGGAGCGTGCCGAGGAACCCGCAGAGGAAGGAGAACGGGATCGACACGATGCCGGGGTTGGTGAGGGGGAACCAGTGGAAGTCGACGCCCTTGAAGATGGACGTCGAGGCGCCCGAGATGGCCGGGGAGAAGATGATGAGGATGAGCCCCGACCCCAGGCCGCCGTAGATGCTCCACAGCGTGCCCATCGTGTTGAACCGCTTCCAGTACAGGGTGTAGAGGATGGTCGACAGGTTGGCGGACGCGGCGAGCGCCAGGGCCAGCGACACCAGGAAGGCGACGTTCTGGCCGTTGGTGACGATGCCGCCGACGATGGCCAGGACGCCGACCGCGAGGGCCGTCAGCCGGGCGACCCGGATCTCGGACTCCGCGTCGGCCTTCCCCTCCTTCACGACGTTGGCGTACACGTCATGGGCGAACGAGGCCGACGCGGTCAGGGTCAGACCGGCCACCACCGCGAGGATCGTGGCGAAGGCCACCGCGGAGACGATGCCGAGGAGCACCGCGCCGCCGATCTTGAACGCGAGCAGCGGCGCCGCCGAGTTCTCCCCGCCGGGGGCCGCCAGGATCGTGTCCGGGCCGACCAGCGCGGTGGCGCCGTAGCCCACGACCAGGATGCCCAGGTAGAACACGAACATCGTCCAGGAGCACCACACCACCGACCGGCGTGCCTCCTTGGCGTTCGGCACGGTGTAGAAGCGCATCAGCACGTGCGGCAGGCTGGAGATGCCGAGGACCAGCGCCAGGGACAGCGAGACGAAGTCGAGCTTGTCCATCGCCCCGTCGCCGTACCAGCCGCCCGGTTCGAGCAGGCTCTGCCCCAGCGGGCTGCGTGCCGCCGCCTGGTCGAGGAGCGCCGAGAAGCTGAAGCCGAACTTGCCGATGATGAACACGCTGATGAAGGTCACGCAGGTCAGGAGCAGACCGGCCTTGATGATCTGCACCCAGGTGGTGCCCTTCATGCCGCCCACCAGGACGTAGAAGACCATCACGAGTCCGACGGCCGTGATGACGAGGGCCTGCCCGCCCTTGCTGTGCACGTTCAGCAGGAGGGCGATCAGTCCGCCGGCGCCGGCCATCTGGGCGAGCATGTAGAAGAACGTGATCACCAAGGTGGCGTTGGCCGCCGCCGCGCGCACCGGGCGCTGCTTCATCCGGTAGGCCATCACGTCGCCCACGGTGAACCGGCCGGTGTTGCGCAGCCGTTCGCCGACGAGCAGGAGGGCGACCAGCCAGGCGACGAGCCATCCCACGGAGTACAGGAAGCCGTCGTAGCCGTGGACGGCGATGGCCCCGGAGATCCCGAGGAAGGACGCCGCCGAGAGGAAGTCGCCGGAGAGGGCGATGCCGTTCTGGACGCCGGTGAAGGCGCTTCCCGCGGCGTAGTAGTCGGAGGCCGTCTGGTTCCTGGTGGTGGCCTTGTAGACGATGAACAGCGTAATCAGGACGAAGACGACGAATACGCTGACGTTGATGACCGGGCTACCGGTCGCCTCACCCGCGATCTGCAATGTCATTCCTTGTCGGCCCCCGCCAACTCGCGCACCTTGTCCACCTGCGGGTCGATTTTCCTGTCGGCGAAACTCCGGTACAGCAGGACGATCGTGATCGTCGACACGAACTGCAGCAGACCGAAGAGAGTCCCCATATTGACCGAGCCGAACACCTTACGGCTCATGAAGCCATGACCATACGCCGAAAAGAGCGCGAAGGTCATGTACCAGCAGAAGAAGAGCGCGCTCATGGGGAAGACGAACCGGCGCAGCCTCTTGCGAAGCCGGTCGAATTCCAGGCTCTGCTGGATCGCGGCGAAGTCGGGCTCGCCGTTTTCGTTGCCGCGGCCGGCGAACCCCTGTCCAGTGGCCCGCTCGGATGAAATGGGCGCGGGAGGCCGCACCGCTTTCGTCATGGCCCTCTCCCGGGAGTTTCGGGCAGGAGAATTCGTACGGATCTGCCTGCAGTGGATGGTGGGGAGGAGGAGCAACCCGCAGCCCCATGGCGGGGTCAGTGTAGTAAGGCGCCGGACGCAGTCAACGGCCGGGGATCCCCTGAAGACCGGCCCGGTCCGGGATACACGGGGAGCACCTGTTTCCGGATGACAGCACGCCACATATCCGGTTACGAGATGGTTGTGAGTATCTGTCAGAATTCCTCAGGATGTGCGCTTTTCCCGATCCTTCCTCCTTTCGGTCCGTCTGACCGGGTGTCACGCCATGAACACGCCCCGACATCACCCGACTTGCGGATTTTTCGTGAACAGAGACTGCATGCGATGTGTTGATGTTGGTGGATCGCCCCATGTATGCGAACGTGTGGGAGGCTGCTCCACTGCGGGGCCCGCGGCGATCTCCGGTCGTTGTTGCCGCTGATCAGGTGCTCTACACTCACCACCGCCCGAGACGTTTGGCGTCTCCAGAAATAGAGCCTGCGGCAATGGGTTCCCGAGGACGGAGGTAGGTAATCGGTGGGTTTTCTCGACCGCTCTCGCATTATCGCAGGACCTGGGTGGAATCGATGGCTGATTCCTCCGGCGGCACTGGCGATTCACTTCTCCATCGGCCAGGCATACGCCTGGAGCGTCTTCAAGACGCCGCTGGAAAAAGCCCTTGACATCTCGGGTACGGCCAGCGCGCTGCCCTTCCAGATCGCCATTCTCGTCCTCGGCCTCTCCGCCGCCTTCGGTGGCACGCTCGTGGAGCGCAAGGGGCCGCGGTGGGCGATGTTCGTGTCGCTCGTGACCTTCTCCTCGGGCTTCCTGATCGCCTCGCTGGGTGTGGCCACGAGCCAGTACTGGCTGGTCATCTTCGGATACGGCGTCGTCGGCGGAGTCGGCCTCGGCATCGGCTACATCTCGCCGGTGTCCACCCTGATGAAGTGGTTCCCGGATCGCCCGGGCATGGCCACCGGCACCGCCATCATGGGCTTCGGCGGCGGCGCGCTGATCGCCTCCCCCTGGTCCTCGCAGATGCTGTCCTCCTTCGGCAGCGACACCAGTGGCATCGCCCGGACCTTCCTGGTGCACGGCCTCGCCTACGCCGCGTTCATGACGCTGGGCGTGCTGCTCATCCGGGTTCCGGCCGAGGGCTGGCGCCCGGCCGGCTGGGTTCCCCGCGAGGAGACCGGCAAGCAGCTCGTCACGACCGCGAACGTGTCGGCGAAGAACGCGGTGAAGACACCGCAGTTCTGGCTGCTGTGGATCGTGCTGTGCATGAACGTCACCGCAGGCATCGGGATCCTCCAGAAGGCCGCCCCGATGATCCAGGACTTCTTCCAGGACACCGACGCCCCGGTGAGCGCGACCGCCGCCGCCGGGTTCGTCGCCCTGCTGTCGCTGGCCAACATGACCGGCCGCTTCGTGTGGTCGTCGGTCTCCGACGCGATCGGCAGGAAGAACATCTACCGCCTCTACCTGGGCGCGGGTGCTCTGCTCTACCTGACCATCCTGCTCGGGAAGAACAGCAGCACCGTGCTGTTCGTGGTCGCGGCGATGGTGATCCTGTCGTTCTACGGCGGCGGGTTCGCGACCGTACCGGCCTATCTGAAGGACCTGTTCGGCACCTATGAGGTCGGCGCGATCCACGGCCGGCTGCTGACCGCCTGGTCGGTCGCCGGAGTCGCCGGGCCTATCATCGTGGACGCCGTCGCGGACTCGGGGAAGAAGTCCGGGGACTCCGGACCCGGCCTCTACGCGGTCTCCTTCTACCTCATGATCGCGCTTCTGGTCATCGGCTTCGTCGCGAACGAGCTGGTGCGCCCGGTGAACCCGAAGTTCCACGAGCCGGAGCCGGTGGCCGCGGGCGACCGGACCGCCCAGGACCAGCAGGGCGAGCAGGAGGAAGAGGGCGGCACCGACCGCATCCCGGCCGAGAGGGGCAACTGATGGCTCACCAGGACGAACCTTCGCAGAGCGCGGCCGTGAAGTCCTCGCCCGTTCTGCTGGCCGTGGCGTGGCTGTGGGTGGCCATTCCCTTCGCGTACGGCCTCTATGAGCTCGCCATGACGAGCCGAAAGCTGTTCGAGTAGAGGTGGGCGAGCCGGCACATCACCAGTCCGGCCGTGGGCGTTTCCGCCGCCCCCGGCCAGGCCGGTGTGCCGCCGGTCGTTCGACTTCCTCTTCAGGAGAAATCCCAGGAGAAAGCGCATCGTGATACATCGCTGTGGCCAAGCCGCTCCGGGCGCGGAGCGCGTCTCGTGACCCCGGGAAGGCATGCGGCCGAAGTTGCACGCGGCCCGGGGCTGTGGGCCACCATCGTGCAATGGCGAAACTGGCGGCTGCCGGTGAAGCTGGGCGCCGTGCTGGTGGTGCCCGCGCTGCTGGCCGTCGCCCTGGGCGTCGTACAGATCCAACGCGAAGTCGAACGCGCGAACTCGTACGCGGACATGCAGCGGCTGGTCAAGCTGCGCTCCGGGCTGATGCCACTGCTCGGTAGCCTGCAGATGGAGCGGACCATGGCCGCCGAACAGCTGCGGGGTGCGGCGGACGGCGACTCCGCCATGCGGCGGCAGGCCCGGTCCACCGACCGCGCCCGGACCGTCCTCACGGGCAGCACGAAGCGGGCGCCCCAGCTCGACGGCGCCGCGCGGAACCGCTACCAGGACGCGGTCAAGGCCCTGGGCGGGCTAACCGTCCTGCGCGATCAGGTGACCTCCGGCGACATCGGTTCCTGGGACGCGGTGAACAAGTACCGCACCGTCATCAACAGCCTGCTCGACCTGGACCAGGCCCTGGGCAGCCGGTTCGGTGAACCCAAGCTGTCCGGCCCGGCGTCCGCGCTGTACGACCTCGAGGCGGCC
Organism: Streptomyces sp. NBRC 110028; assembly: GCF_001417735.1. Lineage (GTDB taxonomy): Bacteria > Actinomycetota > Actinomycetes > Streptomycetales > Streptomycetaceae > Streptomyces. The sequence goes on along the minus strand of NZ_BBUZ01000027.1, from coordinate 55,224 downwards.
CAGGAGGAGGTCCATCTCCAGCATGTGACCCTCCTGGAGGCGATGAAGCCCGGCCGGCCCGTGGACACCGAGATCGTCCGGGCGCTGGAGGAGTCCGACATCCGCCTGAAGGACAAGCTCGGCGACTTCCGGGCCGTGGCCACCCTCGCGGAGCAGCGGCTCTACCAGCGCACGGTCACCGGCGACCTGGTGACCCGGCGCGCGAAAATGGTGCGTACCGCGCTGTCCCAGGCACAGGGTGCCGGCGTCCAGCAGGGTGCCACCGCGCCGCCGATCCCCGCTTCCCAGTGGAACCGCAGCTCGGAAACGACCGCGAAGCTCCTCGGGAAGGTCGAGACGAACCTCGCCGACAAGCTGCGCGTGAACTCCGCCCAGTTGCAGGACGACACCAGCAACCGGGCCGGCGCGTACTCCGTGGCCCTGCTCGCGGTGCTGCTGATCGCCCTCTCCATCGGCTTCGCCATCGGCCGGTACCTGCTGCGCTCGCTGACCCTCCTCCGCTCCACCGCGCTCGACGTGGCCGAGCACCGGCTCCCGGCCGCCGTCTCCAGCATCCGCGAGGGCGAGAAGGCGGACACCTCGGTCAGTGCCGTGCCGGTGCACACCACGGAGGAGTTCGGGCAGCTCGCCCGGGCCTTCGACGCGGTGCACGGACAGGCCGTGCGCCTGGCGTCGGAGCAGGCCGCGCTGCGCGGCGACCTGAGGGACACCCTGGTCAACCTCTCCCGGCGCAGCCAGACCCTGGTGGACCGGCTGCTGCGCCTGATGGAGCAGCTCGAACGCCACGAAGAGGACCCGGACCAGCTCGCGAACCTCTTCCAGATGGACCACCTGGCGACCCGGATGCGGCGCAACAACGAGAACCTGATGGTTCTCTGCGGCAGCACGCTCGTCCGCACCCACGGTCATCGCGTGCCGCTGGAGGACGTCCTGCGGGCCGCGGTGTCCGAGATCGAGCACTACCAGCGCGCCGAGGTGCAGCCCTCCGCCTCCGTGGAGGTGACCGGCTACGTCGCCGGTGACCTGGCGCGGATCATCGCCGAACTGCTCGACAACGCCACCGCGTTCTCCCCGCCCGAGACCCAGGTGTTCATCAGCACCACTCCGCGCCGCGACGGCTCCGCCCTGATCGAGGTGCGCGACCAGGGCATCGGGATGAGCGGCGCCGAACTGGCCAAGGCGCACCGGCGCCTGGAGGCGACCTCCTCCGAGGAGGCCTCGTCCTCCCGCCAGATGGGGCTGTTCGTCGTCGGCCGTCTGGCCAACCGGCACGGCATCTCGGTGAACCTCAGCTCGGAGTGGGGCGCGGGCCTGCGGGCCGGTGTGCTCGTCCCGGCCAACCTGGTGCCGTCGAACCGGCCCGGCGAGGCTCCCCGGGGGAACGCGCCCCGGCGCCCCGCGCCGACGGCGATCGCCGCCAAGGCGTTCGAACCGGCCCGGCCACGGCAGGAGTCGGGCCCCGCCACGGCGGCCCCCGCCGTGCGCAAGTCCCTCAACGGGGCCCGTCCGGCGGCCGCCGCCGACTCCGGTACGCGGCTCCCGGGCCGGGGCGCCGCCGAGTTGGGCCGCCCCGACTCCGCCGGGAGCGGCGCGGACTCGCCGCTGCCGCGACGGCTGCCGCGACGGAACCCCGCCGGGGCCGAGGGGACGAACGGGCCAGGGACGAACGGGCCCGGGGCGAACGGGATCAGCCGCCCGGGACCGGGTGCCAAGGGCGCACCGGAGGAGTCCCGCAACGGAGCGCCGGGGCCGTCCGGGCCCAACCGGGCGCCGGCGGACGGACGGGACGCCCAGGACGCCCTAGGGGCCCGTCCCTCCGGGCCCGGCCTGGTGCCGCCGCAGCGGTCCGGACCGGAGCAGCAGCGCGAACCCGGGGCGAACGCCCCCCGCGCGCCCCGCTCGTCGTGGTTCGAGCCGCCCGCCTCGGATGACGCGGCGTCGACGTCGGCGGCTCCCCGTCCCCCGTCGGCGAGTTCCCGGCCCCAGGGCTCCCCGCGCCTCTTCACCCCGCCCGGGCAGCAGACGGAGCCCCTGCCGGGCCCTGCCGGGCCCCGTGCCGGGGAGGACGGGGCGGACCGCCGCCCGGTCGGTGCCGCCGAACCCTCGGACGCCCCGGAGGGCGCCGCCCGCACCCAGTCCGGGCTGCCGAAGCGGACTCCGCGTACGCCCCGGCCCGGTGAGCGTGCCGAGCCGCGCACGGCCCCCGGCAAGGCGAAGCCGGCCCAGGACGCGGGCCGTACGCACAGCTTCCTCAGCAACTACCAGTCAGGCATCCGTCGGGCCCGTCCCGACGAGCGATAAGATCCCATCGACGAACGGGCAGGAAAGAAGCCATGACCTCACCCCACCCGCGGGAGGTGAGCCAGTTCGGATGGCTGGTCACCAACTTCACCGAACGTGTTCCCAATGTGGCCCACGCCGTGGTGGTATCAGCCGACGGGATTTTGCTCACCGCCTCCAACCGGCTGGCGGACGACTACGCCGAACACCTCGCCACCATCGCCGCAGGGGCCATCAGCTTGATCCAGGGCGCGGCCCGGTGTCTGGACACCGGTGAGGTGAAGAGCACGGTGATCCAGATGGAGTACGGACATATGCTGCTGATGTCGATTAAGGACGGTTCGTGCCTGGTGACCCTGGCCGCGCCGGACTGCGAGATCGGTCAGGTGGCCTATGAGATGACCGTGCTCGTGGACCAGGTCGGCGAGATGCTGACCCCCGAACTGCGCGCGGAGCTGCAGGAAATCCAGCAGACGGCAGCCCACTAGCCCGGATGAGGAGATCATGAGCACCGGTGAAGGCCCGTCCGGGCACACTCGGAGAGACCAGGGAGCGGAGGACGACCAGACCTTCGCCGACGTGCTCAACTCGTTCAGTTTCGGCAAGGCACGGCGGGGGCGGAAGAAATCGGGCTCCGGCTCCCGGCCGGAGTCCGCGGAACACCAGCAGCCCGGGGAAGCGCCGCCCCCCGCTTCCCCGGAGCAGTACGCGTACCCGCCGCAGCAGGACGAGCAGCACGCCGCGTGGGAGGACGGGCACGAACAGCAACAGCAGGGCTCGCCCTCGTTCGTGCGGGCCTATACCTGGACCGGCGGCCGCACCAGGTCCCAGCATCACTTCGAGCTGGAGACCCTGGTGACGACCACCGATCTGGGGCACCAGTCCGCCGCCTTCACCCACGCCGACCACGTTCCCGTGATCTCGCTGTGCCAGGAGCCGACGTCGGTGGCCGAGGTGGCGGCCCGGCTCTCGGTGCCGCTGGGAGTGGTCAGGGTGCTGCTCGGCGACATGGCGGACCGGGGGCTGATCGCCGTCCACCAGACGGAGACCAGCGAGGGCGAGGCCCCGACCGTCGCGCTGATGGAGCGCGTGCTGACCGGACTTCGCAGGCTCTAGTGCCGCGTCAGTCAGGGTTTGCCCGGTAGCGAGGCGTCCTGGTGCGGTCAGATGCAAGGCGCCGGATCGGCCTCGTAGTGGGCCTACTCGGTCGATTCGGCAACGCCGCAGATGGCCGTGCCAGGGCGGCGAGCGGGGCGAACCTTGGCTGACGCGGCACTAGCCGCGGTGGCGCGGGCCGTCCGGGTGCGCCAGGTCGTAGGGGCGGGGGTAGGTGGTGGGGCGGTAGTCGGCGTACCGTGGCTCGGCCGCCGGGTCCTCCGCCTTCGCCGCGGAGTTGAGTGCCTCCGGCGAGGTGTCCCAGCGGCCGGTGGCCAGGCGCCGCTCCAGCGTGTGCAGGGCGGCGAGTTGTTCACCGGTGGTGAAGGCGCAGTGGCCGGGCCCGTCGACGTACGCCTGGCGCAGCAGCCCCGCCGATCCGCCGGCGGTGGCGGCACGGCGGTAGGCGCTCTCGGACTGCACGGGAATCAGCCCGTCGCCGGTGGTGTGGATGTTCAGCTGCGGGTCGGTCAGCCTGCCGGTGAAGGCGCTGGTGTTCCGCGTCCAGGCCACGGCCCGCGGGTCGGCGGTGATGCGGGGAGCGCGGGCGAGGGCCCTGAGGTCGTCGCGCGGCGTCAGCCCGGCCTCCTTGTACAGCGCGGTGACCTCCTTGTACACCGAGGAGTGCCGCAGCATCGCCGCGTAGTCGACATCGGTGTTCCAGGACGGGTTGCCGCCCGCGCGGGATTCGGCCTCCTGCCGCCAGGAGAACGCGGCGGTCCGGAGCAGGCCGCCCACCGCCGCGTACTGGTTGGCCTGCTGTCCGGCCCAGTCGGCCGGGCCGGGCTTCGGCTGTGACGGGTCGTTGTGGCCGGGGATGTTGTGCAGGGCGGCGGCGAGCGCGATCCGGGCCCGGCCCTGTGGGGTCCGCTGGGCCGCCGTCAGCTTGTCCGTGAGGGCGCTCGCCGCGCTCTTGGCGTCCGCCTGGTCGGTGAAGCCGGTGAGGCGGATGCCGGAGTCCGGCGCGAGGAGGGTCCTCAGCGCGAAGACGGAGTCGAGGGTGCTGTTCCAGTTGGCGACCCCGCCCTGGACGAGGCCGCACATCGACAGCGATCCGTCGATGCGGTCGGCGTGCCGTTCGGCGATCGCCGTGGTGACGAACCCTCCGTACGACTGGCCCCAGGCGAGGGTCCGCCGGGCCGCGCCGAACCGCTGCCCGAACAGGTCCAGCGTGGCCAGCTGGTCGGGCACCGCGTCCGTCACGGCCCAGCCGGTCGTGGCGTAGGAGGAGCCGATCAGCGCGTACCCCTGGTCCAGCAGCCGGGCGCGGGTCTGTGGACTCGGCGCGTTCTGGGCGGGGTTGGGGCCGCCCTGCGGGGCGTAGCCGTGACTGAAGAGCAGTACGGTGCCGTTCCACCGCGCGGGCATGTCCATCATGTACGCGGCCCCGGACGCCAAGTGGCCTTCCAGGTGCTCGCCCTCGGCGCTCGCGGCCTGCGCGGGCAGGACGGGCAGGGCGGTGGCGGCGAGCACGGCGGTCGCGGCGAGGGTGCGGGCACGGGCGCGGGGCTTCACGGGCGGGCTCCTTCGGCGGCGGAAACGTCGGCGGGAGTGGTGGCGGTGCGGGCGTCGAGGGTGTCGGTGTGGGTCTCGCGCAGCCGCCACACGGTGAGCGCGGTGATGGCCGCGCCGCCGCACAGCAGCAGCGAGAGCGGGGTGCTGCCGCCGCCGTGGGCCGCCAGCAGACTGCTCGCGATCATCGGCGAGAAACCGGCCCCGACCAGGGTCGCGAGCTGGTAGCCGAGGGAGGCGCCGGTGTAGCGGACCCGGGTGCCGAACATCTCGCTGAGCAGGGCCCCGAGCGGTCCGTACATGGTGGACTGCGCCAGGCCGTGGCCCAGTGCCAGGGCCAGGATCAGCAGCCCGGGCGATCCGGAGTCGACGAGCGCCAGGACGGGGAAGGCCAGCGCGGCGGACGCCACGGCCCCGGCGAGCACGACCGGGCGGCGGCCCACCCGGTCCGACAGCGCGGAGGCGGCGGGCAGCGCGGCGAGCGCCACGCAGGAGGCGACGGTCACGGCGGTGAGCACCTGCGGCCGGGTGTACCCGTGGTCGACGGCGTAGGAGATCATGAAGCTGGTCAGCAGCGCCTGCGCGGTGAACGCGCCGATGCCGACGCACCCGGCGAGCAGCAGCGGTCCGGGGCGGCGCAGCACCTCGGCGAGCGGCGGCTTGTCCCGCGCGGGCTCGCCCGGCCCGTGTGTCCGGGTCTCGGTGAACAGCGGGCTCTCGGCCACCCTCAGCCGTACGAACAGCCCGACGGCGAGCAGCACCACGCTCAGCAGGAACGGCACCCGCCAGCCCCAGGACCGGAACTCGTCGTCCGGCAGTGTCGAGACGATCGTGACCACGCCCGCGGAGAGCATCGAGCCGAGCGGGGCGCCGAGCTGGGTGAAGCTCGACCACAGACCGCGGCGCCGCCGGGCGCCGCCGGTGCGCTCGGCGTGTTCGACGACCATGAGCATGGCGCCGCCCCACTCGCCGCCGATCGCGAGGCCCTGCGCGACGCGCAGGGCGACCAGCAGCACCGGTGCCCAGACGCCGATCGCGTCGTAGGTCGGGAGGAGCCCGATGAGGAAGCTGCACGTGCCCATCAGGACCATCGTGAGCAGCAGCATCGACTTGCGGCCGAGCCGGTCGCCGAAGTGTCCGAAGACGATGCCGCCGAGCGGCCGCGCCAGGTATCCGGCGGCGAAGGTGCCGAAGGCGGCGATGGTGCCGACCGCGGGGTCGGCCCGGGGGAAGAACAGCTCGCCGAAGACGAGCGCGGCGACCGTGCCGTACACGAGGAAGTCGTAGAACTCGACAGCGGTGCCGAGCAGTCCGGACAGTGCGACGCGGCGGAGCTGCCGGTCGTCCGGGGGCGGCGGGGGGACGGGGGCGGGGGCTGGCTGCACGGGAGGCTCCCTGGTGCCGTCGGGGGTGGCATCGAGGTGGTGCCGTCGTTCCCGCGAAGGTAGGCAGATATCCGACCGCGGTCAATGTTCTGCACAACATTTGTGCGCGGAGGAGGACAGCACGATGGGCAGCGCGACGGGTGGCGCGACGGGTGGCGCGACGGGAGAGCGGGCAGGCTCGGCGGCGTGTTCGTGGAGAGAGGGCAGGGCGGGGCCGCCCCGGCTATCGCACCGGTACCAGGTCGAGCAGACGCTCGGCGGCCGCCCGCGCGCCGGGCGCGAGGCGCTCGTGGACCGTGCGGAACGTCTTCTCGGCCTGCTCGGCGGGCCAGTCGTCGGGCAGATGCTCCACCGGGAGCCGCGGGTCCTGCCGGATGATCCGCAGCCACTCGGTGGACAGCCGCAGCCGCGCCACCAGCGCTTCGTCGTCCCCGGCGGACGTGTGCTCCTGGGGCTGCCAGCGGCGTACGAACTCCTCGTACCGCCCGGCCAGCGCGGGCAGGTCCCAGGTCTCCTCGATCATCGTGCCGATGTCCATGCCCGCGTCGGCGCGGGCGCGGAACACCTTCACATGCGCGGCCAGGCCCAGCTCGGCGAGGAGCGGGCCCACCTCGACCTCGCCCTGCGCGATCCACAACCCGCTGAACAGCGGCCCGAAGCCGCTCCAGGTGAGCTGCGAGCGCAGGTCGTGGCGCTGGCGCTGCCAGGACTCGGGCAGCGAGAACCCGAGCAGGGTCCAGGTGCCGTCCCAGTTCCGGTTGACCGCTCCGGTCTGCCAGATGCGGCTTTCGCCGTCCCGCAGCACCGTCTCCGAGCGCTCGGTGAGCCCGAAGTACATGCGCCGGCCCTCGCGCTGCCGCCGCAGCAGGCCGCGCCCCACCATACGGGTGAGCGTCGAGCGGGTCGCGTGCTCGCCGACGCCGGCGCGGCCGAAGAGGTCGATGACGCTCCCCGAGTACACGCACACGTCCCGGCCCATCACCCAGTCCCCCAGGAACGTGAGCATCAGCGACTGGGGCCGAGGGGCGGCATCAGCAGTGGTCACGCAGCCAACGGTACGCGCAGTCCCCCGAAAGTCACTCCTGCTCCATCGCCGGCACCAGCTTGCCCGTGGTGCGGCCGCCCTCGATGCGGCGGTGGGCCTCGACGGTGTCGCGCAGCGGCAGCACCTCGCCGACGTCCACGCGCAGTTCGCCGTCGAGGACGGCGCCGACGGCCTGCCGCAGCACGCCGGACACGGCCTCGGGGCGCTCGCCGCTCAGCGCGCCGGGGTTGAAGCCGAGGACGCCCTCGCCGCCGAACCACAGCTCGTTCGCGCGGGACGGGACGTCGTCCGCCCCCGAGGCGTTGCCCATGGCGATCAGGCGCCCGCGTCGTGCCGGCGCGTCGAGGCTCGCCCGGCGGGCCGCACCGCCGGCCGGGTCGATGGCCACGTCGAAGCCCCGCCCGTCGGTGAGGGCGGCCACGGCCCCGGGGAGGTCGTCCCGCAGGACGACCTTGGCGACCTGACCGGGACCGGGCTCTGACGCATCGACCTCGGTGTACTCCAGCACCTCGGCTCCGCCGAAGCGGAGGATGGCCACAGAAGCGAACAGCATGACATCAGGAGGCCGTTCAGGCTCCCTCGTCTCGCGGCGGCGGCGTCGGGAGCGCGCACCGATCCGTCGAAAACTTTCGCCCGGCATGAGGGGCGACACACCGTTGACGCACCGGGTCCCCACTGGACACACTCCGGTGCGACCAGCTCAACAGAACCCACCAGACTCCCACAGGATGTGTCATGGGTCCCCGCACAACCCGCATGCTCTTCCTGCCGCTGCTCGCCGCCCTGCTCACGCTGGTGACGAGCGTCTTCGCCGCTCCGCCCAGCCCCGCGCTGAGCGGAGCGCCGTCCGCGGCCCCGCACAAGACGAAGTACGCCGGATATCTCTTCACCTACTTCACCGGTGAGGGCACCGCCGACGGTGAACAGATACGGATGGCGCTCAGCCGGGGCAACGACCCCATGCACTGGCGGGAGTTGAACGCCGGGAAGCCCGTCCTCACCTCCAGCCTCGGCGAGAAGGGCCTGCGCGACCCCTTCGTCATCCGCTCCCCCGAGGGCGACAAGTTCTATCTGATCGCGACCGATCTGCGGATGTACAAGAACAGCAGCGGCACCTGGGACCAGGTGCAGCGCACCGGCAGCAAGTCGATCATGGTGTGGGAGTCGAAGGACCTCGTCAACTGGACCGACCAGCGCCTCGTCAAGGTCTCCCCGGACACCGCGGGCAACACCTGGGCGCCCGAGGCGTACTACGACGAGAAGCTCGGCGAGTACGTCGTCTTCTGGGCCTCGAAGCTCTACGCCGAGGACGACCCGCAGCACACGGGCTCGACCTACAACAAGATGCTGTACGCGACGACGAAGGACTTCCGCACCTTCAGCGAGCCCAAGGTGTGGAACGACCCCGGCTACTCGGTCATCGACTCCACCGTCATCAAGGAGAAGGGCTCCTACTACCGCTTCACCAAGGACGAGCGCGACCCGTCCTCCGGTACGCCCTGCTCGAAGTTCATCACGGCCGAGAAGTCCACGTCGCTGACGGACACCTCGTACGACTTCGTCTCCGACTGCATCGGCAAGGGAGCGATCGACCGCGGCGAGGGCCCGACCATCTTCAAGTCGAACACCGAGAACAAGTGGTACCTGTTCATCGACGAGTTCGGCGGCCGTGGCTACATCCCCTTCGAGACCACCGACCTCGCCTCCGGGAAGTGGACCCCGTCCCAGAACTACCAGCTGCCCGCCAGCCCCCGGCACGGCACGGTGCTCCCCGTGACGCAGGCCGAGTACGACCGGCTGCTGCGCACGTATCCCGCGTCCCAGGCCGCGCCCGCCGATGTCACGGCTCAGGGCCAGAAGGGGTACGCGCTCGTCACCGAGGCGGCGGCCAAGGCCGTGCTGCCGATGGACCCGAAGGCGGATCTGCGGCGGCTCGCGCCCCGCTTCGCGCTGCCGGCGGGCGCCACCATCAGCCCGCCCTCCGGCACCCGGCGCGACTTCCGCAAGCCCCGGACCTACCGGCTCACGTCCGCCGGCGGAACGACCCGTGAGTGGACCGTCGAGGCCGTGCCGATGCGCAGCCCCATCCTGCCCGGGCTGAACGCCGACCCGGACATCAGCTACGCCGACGGCCGCTACTGGATCTACCCCACGACGGACGGCTTCCCCGGCTGGGGCGGGACCACGTTCACGGCGTACTCCTCGAAGGACCTGGTCCACTGGAAGGACCACGGCGTGATCCTGGACCTCGGCCCGGACGTGAGCTGGGCCGACAAGTACGCCTGGGCGCCCGCGATGGCCGAGCGGAACGGCAAGTACTACTTCTACTTCTGCGCCGAACAGCAGGTCGGGGTCGCGGTCGCCGACTCCCCCGCGGGCCCCTTCAAGGACGCGCTGGGCAAGCCGCTGGTGCCCAAGGGCCGGCTGGAAGGCCAGATGATCGACCCGTCGGTGTTCACCGACGACGACGGCCAGGCCTATCTGTACTGGGGCAACGGCCAGGCGTACGGCGTGCCGCTCAACGACGACATGACGTCCTTCGACTCCTCGAAGATGCGCACGTTCACCCCGGACAACTTCCGGGAGGGCTCCTTCGTGGTCAAGCGCAAGGGCACCTACTACCTGATGTGGTCCGAGGACGACACCGGCAGCGAGAACTACCACGTCGCCTACGCCACCGGCGCGTCCCCGACGGGGCCGTGGACCAAGCGGGGCACGATCCTCTCCAAGCGGCTCGGCTACGGGATCAAGGGGCCCGGCCACCACTCGGTGGTGAACGTCCCCGGCACGGACGAGTGGTACATCGCCTACCACCGGTTCGCCGTCAACGGCCCCGGCAAGGCGGGCGGCGACGGTACGCACCGGGAAACCACCATCGACCGCATGGAGTTCGCGGCCGACGGGACGATCAAGCCGGTGGTGCCGACGCTGGAGTCGATCGACCCGGTCCGCCACCGCTGAGGCGGACGTGCGCCGGGCCCCGTGCTCTCACGGGGCCCGGCGGACAACACGGCCGCGGCCGTGTTGTCCGTGTCCAAAGGAGGTGGACCTGGTGAGCCACACCCCGGGACCGCGGACGGCTCGCCGGTCAGACCACCGGGGCGGGGTAGGTCGGGTACTCCACCCCGGACACATGCTGGACGACGCGGATGACCTGGCAGGAGTAGCCGAACTCGTTGTCGTACCAGAGGTAGAGGATCGCGTTGTCGCCGTCGACCTTGGTGGCACCGGCGTCGACGATCGAGGCGTGGCGTGAGCCGATGAAGTCGCTCGACACCGCGTCGGGGGCGCTGATGAAGTCGATCTGGCGCTTGAGCGGCGAGGTCAGCGACACATCGCGCAGGTGGTCGAGGACCTCCTCGCGGGTGGTCTCGCGCGCGAGCTGGAGGTTGAGGATCGCGATCGAGACGTTCGGCACCGGGACCCGGATCGAGCTGCCGGTGATCTTCGCCTTCAGGTCGGGCAGCGCCTTGGCGACGGCGGACGCGGCACCGGTCTCGGTGATGACCATGTTGAGCGGCGCCGAGCGGCCACGGCGGTCGGAGTTGTGGTGGTTGTCCAGCAGGTTCTGGTCGTTGGTGAACGAGTGGACGGTTTCCACGTGGCCGCGCAGGACGCCGTACTCGTCCTCCATCGCCTTCAGCGGCGGGACGATGGCGTTGGTGGTGCAGGACGCGCAGGACAGGATCTGCTCGTCCGGCTTGATCGTGTCGTGGTTGACGCCATGGACGATGTTGGGCACGTCACCCTTGCCCGGCGCGGTGAGGACGACCTTGGAAACACCGGGGCGCAGGTGCTTGGACAGGCCCTCGCGGTCGCGCCACTTGCCGGTGTTGTCGATGAGGATGGCGTCCTTGATGCCGTACGCCGTGTAGTCCACCGATGTCGGATCGTCGGCGTAGATCACCTTGATCTCGTTGCCATTGGCGACGATCTTGCTGTTCGCCTCGTCGACGGTGATCGTGCCCTGGAACTGGCCGTGGATGGAGTCACGGCGCAGCAGCGAGGCGCGCTTGACCAGATCGTCGGCGGCCCGGCTGCCGCCTCCGCGGACGACGATGGCGCGCAGCCGCAGGCCGTTGCCGGACCCGGCCTTCTCGATGAGCAGACGGGCCACGAGCCGACCGATGCGGCCGAACCCGTAGAGGACGACGTCACGCCCCTCGCGGCGCTCGATCTTGTTGGCACCGGTGGCGCCGGCCACGGCCTCGGCCGTGAACTCCTCCACCGACAGACCGCGGTCGTCGGTCCTGTACGTGGCGGCGAGCATGCCGATGTCGATCTGGGACGGGCCGAGATCGAGCGTGGTGAGGGCCTGCAGGAACGGCAGTGTCTCGGTGACCGACAGTTCGTCGCCGGCGATCTGCCGGGCGAACCGGTGGGTCTTGAGAATGCTGACCACCGACTTGTTCACCAGGGAGCGGCTGTGAAGCAGGACGGTGACGTCCCGCTCCCGGTGCAGCTTCCCGATGATCGGGATCATCGACTCCGCGATCTCCTCGCGGGTGTTCCAGTTGGTGAACGAGTCCTCGTTGGCAGTCACAGTTCATCTTTCGAGCTAGGCAGTGCTCATATGGTAACCGCCTGCACCTTTGACCAGTCCGGTAGGTCCAGCGCGACGAGGCGGGCCTGGCCCGCTTCGGCCTCATGCACGACGGCTTCCTCCGCCACGCATGAGGCCGGAGCGGGCCCCGATCATCGGTGATCGCATCCGGTCGCCTAGCCATCCTCGCCGGGCATGCCCGCGCACGCCCGGCAGGGACAGTGCGGACAGCCCACCGAGTGCAGGAAGCGCGGCGGACCAGCCGTACACAGGCAGATCATGCAGGTCAGCTCGCCGTCGTCGGCGACCACTTCCTCGTACGCCACCGGGGTCATCCGGTCGTCCGCGCCGATCCGCTTGTGCGGCGAGCCGACGGCGAGGATCAGATGGTCGGTGATCGCGCCGACCGCGTGCGGGATGCCGCCTTCGATCAGCAGGGTCTGCCCGGCCTGGGTCTCATGGATGCGGCCGTCGTAGGTGATGGTGCCGATACCGGCCACCACGGTCAGGATGTGGTGGCCGGGGTGGGTGTGCGGGACGAACCCGGCGCCCGCGGGCAGCCGGATCAGGTCGGCGCCGATGGCTCCGTTGGTCACCAGTTCGCGCCCGCTGGCGTTCGACGTGCCGTGCACCGGGACCGGCAGCGGGGCGTGCTCCACGTGCAGCCCGGTGTGGTCGGGGCGTATCGACTTCCGCGCCCATGTGGCGATGTTCAGCGCGGACTTGGTGTCCTGCTCCTGCATGTCACTCCCTCGGTTGTGATTCCCATACGACGCCGCCCAGGTCGTGGCGGCCGGATCGCAGCGTGGAGAAGCCCACCGCGGCCGGGTGGCCGGTGCGCGACCGCCCCGCCCAGGTCCAGCGGTCGGCACGGGCGCTCCCGTGGTCGTCCGCGAGACAGCGCCACAGGTAGTCGAGCGCCCATGGCACGCCGTCGGTGGCGTCGGCCGGGGCGTGGGGCAGCAGCCGCAGCCCGCCGTCCCCGGACTCCCACCACGTGCCGAACCGCGGTGCGTCGGACATCTCGGGTGCGATGCCTTCGGTGGCGCAGATGTCGGCGGCGAGGGCGGCGTATTCCGTCAGGGGCCACTGGGACCGCAGCCGCTCGCGCCACCGCGCCTTCTCGGCTTCCGGAAGCGGCTCCCACAACCCGTGTGCGCGCATGTGGTCGCGCAGGAAGTCGAAGGCGGCGAAGACGGGCTCCTCACCGGTGGGGACCGGCTCGTACACGGCGTACGGCGCGATCGCGCGCAGCGCGCGGTGCAGATCGCCCGAGGGCAGGCCCGGCGAGGGTGCGGGGCCGGTGCCGAGCAGGGTACGGGCGGTGACGGCGGCGTAGCGCAGCAGCCGTTCGTAGCGGACGGCGGAGATCCGCCGCACGGCCAGGGTGCGGCCCATCGCGGTGCGCTGCGGTTTGCCGGTGGCGGTGGCGAGGAAGCCGCCCCACCGGACGGCGGCGGGGCGCACGGCGGCCCGCTCGCACACGGCGCGCACCGCGTCGAGGGTGCCGGCGGGAGGGCCGTCGGTGACGAGGCCGGTCTCATGGCCGAGGGCGGCCTCGGCCACGGGGACGGCGGCGAAGCGGCCGCGCAGGCCCGCGTCGTGCCAGGTGCGCTCCACATCCAGCGGGTAATGCTTCTCGCCGCCCCGGTCGATGCGCTCCTTGGCGCGGCCCCTGAGCACGAGCAGGCCGTCGCGCAGCTCTCCGAGGTCGCCGGTGCGCAGCCAGCCGCCGGGGGCGAAGGCCTGGGCGGTGGCGGCCGGGTCGCGCCAGTAGCCGTTCATCATGTCCGGCGTTCTGATCCACACCTCGCCGGATTCGAGCCGCACCTCGGTGTCGGGCAGCGGGAGGCCGACCGGCGGGAAGCGGTCGAGGTACTGCGCCGTGAAGTCCTCGCCGGTCAGCTGGGGCATGGTGAGGCTGAAGTTGACCGCCTCGGTGAGCCCGTACCCCTGGCGGAGCCGGGGCCCGTAGCGCTGGTGGAAGCGCCGGGCGAGGTCGCCGGTGAGCGGGGCGGCCGCGGTGATCAGGTAGTCCAGGCCGTCCGGCCAGCCGGGTGCGGCCTCCACCAGCTCCGTGAGCAGGGCGGGGACGATCGAGGCGGTGCGGGCGCCACCCGCCGCGAGGTCGCGCAGATAGCGTTCGGGGTCGAAGGCGGTGTGCAGGATCAGCGGGGTGTGCGTGATGTGGGCGCCGATGAGCGACATCACGAGCGCGTTGCAGTGGTACAGCGGCAGACAGGTGCCGTGCGGGCGGTCGGGGGCGAAGCGGTGCAGCCGCGCCGTCTTGGCGGCGTTGCCGAGGACGGCGCGGCGGCTGAGCATCACGCCCTTGGGGACGCCGGTGGATCCGGAGGTGAACATGATGAACGCCAGCTCCGCCGCGCCGGGGTCGGGCTCGGCGGGCGCCCCGGGGAGGATCCGCAGTCCGATCGGGTGCGCGTGGTCGGCTGGGGTGTCGATGACGGCCGAGGCGTCCACGCGCCGTACGGTGGCCGCCAGTTCCGCGTCGGTGGTCCGCGGATGTTGTGGTACGGCGACGAGCCGCAGGTCGAAGCAGGTGAGCAGGGCCCCGGCCAGTGGTGCGCCGTGCGGGAGCCGGATGACGACGCGGGCGCCTGCCGGAAGGGTGTCCAGGCCCAGCAGCTCCGCGCGGAAGCGTTGCGCCAGTTCCGTCGTGTCCAGCGGGGCGCGCCGCACCACGGATGTCATGGGTTCTCCGTCCCTCGGGCGGTGCGGGTGGTCCGGTCGTGGCGGTCGTGGCGCCGCAGTTCTTCGGTGAGGATCCGGCCGAAGTCGCCGATGTGCCGGCGCTGCATGATCCGCTCGTGGTCGCCGGCCACTTCGTGGAGCGTGAGCGCGCCGGTGACCAGCGGGCGCCACGCCTTCTCCAGTGCCGTGCGGTTTCCGGCTCCGGCCACGTGGACGGCGTCGCCGTCCAGGACGGGGGGCCGGTAGCCGCGCAGGAGGCGGGCGTTGTTCTTCGCCACCGCGACGATGCGGCCGATGTCGTCTTCGGTGAGGGTCGACAGCGCGCTGCCCTCGGTGCGGAGCAGGGCGGTGACGGTGGCGAAGTCCAGCCCGCCGGGCGGGAAGCGCCGCTCGTCGTGTCCCGCGGCGGTCACCAGGATGCGGTGGATCCGTTCCTCGTCGATGTGTTCACCGGCTCCGTCGCCGTCGATCCCGTCGTCGCCGGGTGGCAGGGTGTCGACGACGCACACCAGCCCCGGTGCGACGCCCAGCTCCCGCAGCCGCACGGCCATGGCGTGGGCGACGAGCCCGCCGAAGGACCAGCCGATCAGGTGGTACGGGCCGTGCGGGCGTACCGACCGCAGCTCGTCCACGTACCGCGCGGCCATCTCCTCGATGCTGGAGGGCAGTTCGCGGACACCACCGGGGCCCTCGCCCCGGAACGCGTAGAGCGGATGGGCGCCGTCGAGGTGGTGCAGCAGCCCGGCGTACAGCCAGCCGATGCCGCTCAGGGGGTGCACACAGAACACCGGCGCCGCCTCGCCGGTGGCACGGTACGCGATGAGGTGGCCCCGGGCGGTGGGGGTGCCGTCGTCGAGACGCGCGGCGAGCGTGGCCGGGGTGGCCGCCTCGAACAGGTCGCGGACGGTGGGCCGCAGACCCAGTACGTCACGGATGCGGGTGGCGAGCCGGGTGGCGCTCAGCGAGTGGCCGCCCAGGGCGAAGAAGCTGTCCGTGGCACCGACCCGGGACACGCCCAGCACCTCGGCGAACAACCGGCACAGCGTCTCCTCCCGCAGCGTGCCCGGCGCCCGGCCCCCGGTGCCGCTCCCCCAGTCCGGCTCGGGCAGCGCACGCCGGTCCACCTTGCCGTTGCGGGTCAGCGGGAGGCGGTCGAGCGGGTGGAGGCGGGCCGGGAGCATATAGCCGGGCAGCCGCGCGGCCAGGTGGTCCCGTACGGAGTCGAGGTCGGCCCGGGACAGGTGGCCTACGACGTACCCCACCAGCCGACGGTCGTCCGGGCCCGTGTCCCACACCGCCGCGGCGGCGGCCCGCACCCGGGGATGCGTGGCCAGCGCCGCTTCGACCTCGCCGAGTTCGACGCGGTGGCCGCGCAGTTTGATCTGGTCGTCGTCGCGGCCGTGGAAGCGCAGCGTGCCATCGGCCCGCCACGAGGCCAGGTCGCCGGTGCGGTACATGAGGGCGCCGGGCGGGCCGAAGGGGTCGGGGACGAAGCGCCGCGCGGTGAGCGACGGGCGGTGCAGATAGCCGTGGGCGACGCCCGCGCCCGCCAGATACAGATCGCCGATGGCGCCGGGCGGCACGGGCCGCAGCCGGGGGCCCAGGACGTACGCGCGCGTGTTGGCGACGGGCCGGCCCAGCGGCACGCCGGGCTCCTGTGGGCCGTCGACGAGGTGGCAGGCGGACCAGACGGTGGTCTCGGTGGGCCCGTAACAGGCGAACAGGCGGCAGCCGAGGCCGGTGAGGGTTTCGGCGAGCGGGCCGGGGACGGCCTCGCCGCCGATCACCGCGCGCATGCCGCGCAGCACACCCGGCCGCCGGTCGGCCAGGATCCGCCAGCGCGAGGGGGTGGCCTGCATGACGGTGACGCGGTGCCGGGCCAGGAGGGCGAGCAGGGCGTCCGGGTCGCGGAGCGTGGCGGCGTCGGCGACCACCGTGGCGGCGCCGGTGACGGGGCCGAGGAACAGCTCGGGCACCGACATGTCGAAGTTGGCGGGCGCGGCGGCCAGGACGCGGTCGCCTTCGTGGACACCGAGGCGGTGGCGCATGGCCGCCAGCAGGTTCGCCAGCGCGGCGTGCGGGACGACGACGGCCTTCGGGTGGCCGGTGGAGCCGGAGGTGTGGATCGCGTACGCGGCGTCGTCGGGCAGCAGGGCCGGACCGGGTGGGGTGGCGGCCGGTCCGGCGGTGAGCGTCCACGGCTCACCGCCGGTGCCGCCGGTGCCCGGGGCGCGCAGGACGAGGGCGGGGCGGGCGTCGGCGAGCAGGGCGGCGATCCGGTCGGGCGGCAGCCCGGGGTCGAACGGCAGATACGCGGCCCCGGTGGACAGCACGGCCAGACACGCCGTGATCAGGGCCGTGTCGCGCGGCAGGCCGACGGCGACCAGCCGGCCCGGGCCCGCGCCGCGCGCCCGTAGCGTCCGGGCCAGGTCCGCGACCCGTTCGGCGAGCTGCCGGAAGTCCAGCGTCTCCGTGGCCCCGATCACGGCGGGCGCGTGCGGGGTACGGCGGGCCCGGGCGGCGAACAGCTCGGCCACGCCCGCCCCTGATACGTCCTCCACGGTGTCGTTCCAGGTGGTGACGGTCCGCCGCTCCTCGTCCTCCGTGAGCAGCGGCAGGTCCGCGACGGCCCGTCCGGGGTCGGCCACGGCGGCGCGCAGCAGCCGGGCCAGCCGCTCGTTCAGCGCGTCCGCCGTGCTCGGGGTGAACAGGTCGGCGTTGAACTCCAGCACCCCGGCCACGCCCGCGGGCGCGCCCGTCGCGTCGTACTCCTGCCGCAGGCTCCACAGCAGGTCCAGCCGGGCCCGGTCGCCGTGCACCGGCACCGGCCGCGCGGTGATCCCGGGCAGGTCGAGGCCGGCGGGAGGCGTGTCCTGGAAGGCCAGCATCACCTGGAAGAGGGGGTGGTGGGCGGTGGACCGCGGCGGGTTGAGGATCTCCACCAGCCGCTCGAACGGCAGCTCCTGGTGGTCGAAGGCGTCCAGGTCGGCCGTGCGCACCCGGCGCAGCAGCTCGGTGAAGGCCGGCGTGCCGGACAGGTCGGTGCGCAGCACCAGCGTGTTGACGAAGCAGCCGACGGTGTCGTGCAGCGCCGCGTCGTGGCGGCCCGCGACCGGCGTGCCGACCGGGATGTCCTCGCCCGCGCCGAGCCCGGACAGCAGGGCGGCGATCGCGGCGTGCAGCACCATGAACACGCTCGCGCCGTGCGCGTGGGCGAGGTCGGCGAGCCCCCGGTGCAGCGCGGCGTCCAAGGACACCGGGACGGTGCCGCCGCGGTGCGAGAGGGCGGGCGGGCGCGGATGGTCGGCGGGCAGGGGCAGCACCTGCGGGATGCCGCTCAGGGCGCGCGTCCAGTACGCGACGTCGTCGTCGGTGGGCAGGTCCCGCTGCCAGAGGGTGAAGTCCGCGTACTGCGCGGGCAGCGGCTCCCACCGCGGGGCGTGCCCCGCGGCCCTGGCCCGGTAGGCGGCCGAGAGGTCGCGGGTGAGCGGGGCCAGCGACCAGCCGTCGGCCGCGATGTGGTGGAGCAGCAGCATCAGGACGTGGCGGTGGGGCCCCAGCCCGTACAGCGTGGCCCGCAGGGGCGGTCCGGCGGTCAGGTCGAAGGGGCGGGCGGCGTCGGCGGCGAGCCGCCCGGCCAGGTCCGCCTCGGCTGCCTCGTCCAGCTCCGCCGTCTCCAAGGGCGGCGCGGCGGGGGTCGTCGGGCGCTGCCGGGGTTCGCCGTCGTGGACGTCCACGACGGTGCGCAGGCTCTCGTGCCGCGTCATCACGTCCAGGAGGGCGGCGCGCAGCGCCCCGGTGTCCAGCGGTCCGTCGAGCGCCACGGCGAAGGGCATGTGGTACGTCGGGCCCGCGTCCTCGAACTGGTGGAGGAACCACAGGCGGGCCTGGGCGTACGACAGCGGCACGCGGTCCGGGCGCGGGCCGGGGCGCAGCGGCGGCCGGGCCGCCCCGGGCGAGGGGGCGACGCGCGGGGCGAGCGCGGCGACGGTGGGCGCGTCGAACAGCGTGCGGATGCCGAGGTCGGCGCCGAGACCCGCGCGGATCTTGTTGATGAGCTGGGTGGCCAGCAGCGAGTGGCCGCCGAGGTCGAAGAAGCCGTCGTCCACGCCGACTTCGGGCACGCCGAGCGTGTCGGCGAAGGCGCGGCACAGGAACCGCTCCACGTCGGTGGCGGGCGCCCGCCCGGCCCCGGCCCGCAGGCCCTCGGTGGGGGCGGGCAGGGCGTGCCGGTCGAGTTTGCCGTTGCGGGTCAGCGGCAGCCGGGCGATCGGCACCACGAAGCCGGGCACCATGTGACCGGGCAGGTGGGCGGCCACGTGGTGGCGCAGCGCGGCGGGGTCGAGCGGGGTGTCCTCCGCCGCCGGCACGGCGTACGCCACGAGCCGGGCGCCACTGTTCTCGGCGGGCAGGGCGAGGACGGCGGCCCGGGCGACATCGGGGTGGCGCTCCAGGACGGCCTCGATCTCGCCCGGTTCGATCCGGAAACCGCGGATCTTCACCTGGTGGTCGGTGCGGCCCAGGTACTCCAGCGTGCCGTCCGGCCACCGCCGCGCCAGATCTCCCGAACGGTACATCCGGGCGCCGGGCGGGCCGAAGGGGTCGGCCACGAAGCGGGTCGCGGTCAGCGCCGGGCGGCCGAGGTAGCCGCGCGCCACGCCGGGGCCGGAGAGGTGGATCTCGCCGGGGCAGCCGGGCGGTACGGGCCGCAGCGCGTGGTCGAGCAGATGAAGCCGCAGGTCGGCGAGTGGTGCCCCGATGGCGCTGCGGGTGTCGGCCGGGTCGGTCAGCTCGGCGTACGTGGAGTGCACGGTGGTCTCGGTGATGCCGTACATGTTCACCAGCCGCGGGCTGCCGGGCGCGCCGGGGCCCTCGGGATACCAGGCGCGGACGCGGCGCGGGTCCAGGGCCTCTCCGGCGAAGACCACGACGCGCAGCGCGTGCCCCAGCGGTGCGCGGGTCTCCCGTTCCATGCCGGCCGCCGCCTCGGCGAGTTGGTAGAACGCCGACGGCGTCTGGCACAGGGCGGTGACCCGCTCGCGGACCAGCAGCCGCCACAGGTCGCGCGGCGACCGGCTGACCGTATGCGGCACGATGACGAGCCGCCCGCCACGGCCGAGGGCCGCCCACAGCTCCCATACGGACACGTCGAAGGCGTACGAGTGGAACAGGGCGTGCACATCGCCCGGCCCGAAGCCGAACCGCTCATCGGTGGTGTCCAGCAGCCGTACGACGTTGTCGTGCGTGACGACGACGCCCTTGGGGGTGCCGGTCGAACCGGAGGTGTGGATCACGTACGCGGTGGTGCGCGGGTCGGTGCACCGGCCGGGGTCACCGGCCGGGCCCGTGGCCAGGGCGGCGGCCACTTCCGGATCGTCCAGCAGCAACCGGTCCCGGCCGGGCGGCAGCAGGGCCGCGGTGCCGGCCGTGGCGACGGCCAGGGGCGGGTCCGCCTCGTCGAGCACCTGGCGGACGCGCTCGGGCGGGGTGGCCGGGTCCAGCGGCAGATAGCCCGCGCCGGACTTGAGCACGGCGAGGACCGCGGTCACCAGGTCGGCGCCGCGCGGCAGGGCGAGGGCGACGAGTCGGCCCGGGTCCGCGCCACGGGCCATGAGCAGCCGCGCGAGGCGGTTCGCCCGCTCGTTCACCTGCCGGTAGGTGAGGGTGTGTTCGCCGTCGGTCAGCGCGGGGGCGTCGGGTCGGGCCGCCGCCCGCGTCTCGAACAGCACGGGCAGGGTCGGGCGGCCCGGTGTCCGCTCGACGGCCGGGAGCGGGGGCGTCCGCTCGTCCGGCAGGAGCAGGCCGATGTCGGCGAGCCGGGCGCCGGGCGCGGCGGCGATACGGCGCAGCAGCGCCCCGAACCGGTCGAGGAGCCGCCGGGCGTCGTCCGGGTCCAGCACCGTGGTGTGGTGGTCGAGCTGCAGCCGCAGCCGCTCCTGGTCACCGGGCAGGACGGCGAGGGTCAGCGGGTAGTGCGTGCTGTCCAGCACCCGCAGCCCGGTGATCTCGATACCGGGCGCGACATCCCGCAGGGCGTCGGCGTCGAGGGGGTAGTTCTCGAACACGACCAGGGTGTCGAACAGTTCCCCGTGCCCCGCGAGGCGCTGCAGCCGGGTGAGGTCGGCGTGCTGGTGCTCGACGACGGCGAGCTGCTGGTCGCGCAGCGCGCGCAGCGTCTCCTCGACAGTGCGGGAGGGGTCGAGGCGGACCCGGACCGGGATGGTGTTGATCAGCAGGCCGACGATGTTCTCCACACCGGGCAGCTCGGGCGGGCGGCCCGAGACGGTGGTCCCGAACACCACGTCGTCGCGGCCGGTGTGGGCACCCAGCAGCATCGCCCAGCCCAGCCGCACGAGCGTGCTGACGGTCAGCCCGTGCGCGCGGGCCGCCCGCCGCAGCGCGCCCGTCGCGTCGGCGTCCAGCGCGGCGTGGAGGCGGGCGTGGCCGGTGGTGTCGGTGGTGCCGGTGGTGTCCCGGTCGGCGGTCCGGCTCCGGTCCCCGGCGATCAGTGTGGGGCCGTCCAGGCCGGACAGCACGGTTCGCCACGCGGCCTCGTCGGCCTCGGCGTCGCGGTCGCCGAGCCAGTCGAGGAAGGCGCGGTACGGGGTGACGGCGGGCGGCGTCCCGCCCGCGTAGAGGGTGAACAGCTCCCGTACGGCGATGGGCCAGGACCAGCCGTCCAGCAGGATGTGGTGTGCCGTCAGCACGAGCACGTGCCGCCGGGGTGTGGCGGTGCGCAGCAGGGCCGCGCGCAGCGCCGGGGGCCGGGCCAGGTCGAACCGCAGCCGCCGGTCCCGGTCGAGGAAGTCCGCCTCTTCCCGGGCCGACGCCGCCCGTTCCTCCCGCCACGCGACGTCGATCCGCTCCGGCCACACCTGCACGGGCCGTCCGTCGGCGTCCGGCCGGAACCCGGCGGCCAGATTCGGATGCCTGCGCAGCAGCGCGTGCACGGCCTCCCGCAGGGCGGTGACGTCGAGCGCGCCGGTCAGCTCGAAGACGAACTGGACCAGATACGGGTCGGCGCCGCCGCTCTCGCCGTGCTCGTACCGCGAGTGGAACAACAGCCCCTGGGCGAGCGGTGGCAGCGGCAACACCGCGCCCGAGCGGTCGGCCGCTCGGGCGGCGAGCGCGGCGAGGTGGGTGAACCAGCGGTCGGCCAGGGCGGTCAGACGGGTGTCGTCCAGCAGCTTTCCGGCCCAGGACCACATGGCGGTCAGGCGGGGGCCTTCGGGGTGGTCGGCTATCACCGCGTCGAGTTCGATGGCGTGCGCCAGCGGCAGGTCGCGCGGGGCACTGGAGGCGAGGACGCTGTCCTGCGGGCTCCAGTCCCGTTCGCCGTCCGCGTCGAAGCGGCCGAGGTAGTTGAAGGCGATCCGTGGTGGGGCGGGGGCGGCCAGCCGGGCGGCGGTGTCCGGGTTGAGGTGGCGCAGCAGGCCGTGGCCGAGGCCGTGGGCCGGTACCGCGCGCAGGGCCGTACGGATCCGGGCCACGGCGCGGTCCCAGGGCGTGTCCTCGCCACCGGCGTCGAGCAGGGCCGGGTGGAGGGTGGTGAACCAGCCGACCGTACGGGACAGTTCGAGGTTGTCGGCGAACTCCTCCCGGCCGTGGCCCTCCACCTCCAGCCCGACGGCCGACTCACCGCTCCCCCGCCACTCCGCGACGGCCCGGACGAACGCGGTGAGCAGCAGGTCGCCCCGCGAGGCGCCGAAGGCGGCGGGGGCCCGCTCGGTCAGGGCCTCGGTGACGGCGGCCGGGAGGGTGCGGGTGTGCCGCCGTCGCGTGGCCTCGGTGTCCCGCGCCGGATCCAGCCGCAGATCCGCCGCGAAGCGGCCCGCCGCGTCGGCGATCCGGGTCCAGTAGGGGAATTCGGCCAGCACCGGGGCGTCCCGTGCGTGGGCCGCGAGCGCGCGGCTCCACGCCGCGAAGGACGTACCGTCCGGTGGCGCCGCGGGGGCCCGGCCGTCCCGTACCGCGGGCCAGGCCTCCCGCAGGTCGTCGAGGAGCACGCGCCATGACACGCCGTCGACGGCGAGGTGGTGCACGGCGAGGACGAGGGTGCCGGGCCGGTCCGCTCCGGCGTCGAACCACTCCGCGTGCACCACGCGCCCCACCGTGGGGTCCAGCCGCTCCCGGGCCCGCGCGGCGCGCTCCCGTACGGCGGCGCGCAGCGCGTCCCCGTCCAGCCGGCCCGCGTCGTGCCGGACCAAGCCGGGCCGCCCGTGGGGGTCGGTGCGCAGCTCCCAGCCGGAGTCGCGGGTGGACAGCCGGAGGCGCAGCATGGCGTGGCGGTCGAGGAGCGCGTCGAGGAGGTGGCGCAGCCTCGGCGTGTCCAGTCCGGCGGGCGTGCGCAAGGTCATGGACTGCGCGAACCCGGCGACGGGGCCGCCGCGTTCGCGCAGCCAGTGCATCACCGGAGTCGGCTCCACCGTCGGGTCCGCATCGGCGTCGGTGCCGCTGGGTGGGCCGGACCGGTCGGCGAGGGTCGCGGCCAGGGCGGTGACCGTGGGGTGGCGGAAGACGTCCTGGGAGGTGAGTGGGAGCCCTGCCCGCCTGGCCCGGCTGACCAGGTGGATCGCCAGGATGCTGTCGCCACCCAGGGTGAAGAAGCCGGTCTCCGGCGGGATGTCCTGCTCGCCCAGCACCTCGCGGAACAGCGCGGTGAGCGCTTCCTCGGCGGGTGTGCGGGGCCGCCGGTCCGCATCCTCGCCGTGCGCGCCGTCGCGTCGCGGGGTGGGCAGCGGGGGCAGCGCGGCGCGGTCGAGCTTGCCGTTGCGGGTGAGGGGGAGCCGTTCGACGGGGACGATCGCCGAGGGCACCATGAACGCCGGAAGGTGCTCGGCGGCGTGGCGCTTCAGCTCCTCCACGCCGACGTCATGGGTGACGACGTACGACACGAGCCCGCGCTCGCCGGGCCGGTCCTCGCGGAGCACGGTGGCGGCCCGGGTCACGTCGGGGTGGCGGCACAACGCGGCGTCGATCTCGCCGGGTTCGACGCGGTAGCCGCGCAGTTTGACCTGGCTGTCGGCGCGGCCCGCGAAGTCGAGGGTCCGGTCCTGGTTCCAGCGGGCGAGGTCTCCGGTGCGGTACATCCGGGCGCCGGGCGGGCCGAACGGGCAGGCCACGAAGCGCTCCGCCGTACGGCCCGGCGCGCCGAGATAGCCCCGGGCGAGCCCGGTGCCGGAGAGGTAGACCTCGCCGGTGACGCCGGGCGGGACGGGGCGCAGCGCGTCGTCGAGGAGGTGCACCCCAGTGCCGTCGAGCGGGCCGCCGATGGGCACCGACGCGGTGTGGTCGGGGAGGCGGTCCACCGGGTGCCGGGTGGCGAAGACGGTGGTCTCGGTGGGTCCGTAGCCGTTGACGACGGCGGGGGCCCGGTGTGCGGCGCGGACGCGCCGCACGGCCTCGGGCGCGACCACGTCGCCGCCGGTCCACACCTGGCGGACACCGGCCAGGCAGCCGGGATCTTCTTCGGCGGCGGCCGCGAACAGGCCCGCCGTCAGCCACAGTCCGGTGACGCGGTGCGCGGCGATGACCTCGCGCAGCACGCCGAGGTCCATACGGCCCGGTGGGGCGATGACGATCTCTCCGCCGGTGAGCAGCGGCACCCACAGTTCCAGGGTGAGCGCGTCGAAGGCGTGCGGGGAGTGCAGCAGCACCCGCTCCGCGCCGCCTTCGCTCCACCAGCGGTCGGAGGCGAGCCGTACGAGGTTGCCATGGGTGATCGCGACGCCCTTCGGGGCGCCGGTCGAGCCCGAGGTGTACATCACGCACGCGAGGTGGTCCGGGTGGACGGTCGGCGGCTGATACGGCGGGGTGGACGGCTCGTCGCCGACGACGAGGGTGTGGTGCCCCCGGTCGCGGAACCACGCGGCGATGCCGTCGTCCCGGGTCGTGGTGTCGGTGATCAGGAACCGCGCCCCGGCTCCGGCGGCGATCGCGGCCAGGCGGCCGGGGCCGTCCGCGCGGTGCAGCGGCAGATACGCGGCGCCCGCCTTGACCACGCCCAGTACGGCGACGACGAGGTCGGGCGAGCGCTCGAGGAGGAGGCCCACCGGCGTCTCGGCGGTGACGCCGGCCGCGGTCAGCCGGGCCGCGAGGGCGGTGGCGCGGGCGTCGAGCTGACGGTAGGTGAGCCGCTCGCCGGTGGCGGCCGAGCGCACGGCGAACGCCTCGGGGGTGGCGGCGGCATGGTCCTGGAACCGCGCGAGCGCCGTGCGCGACGGTCCGGTGTGCCGCTGTGGCCGCCCGCTGCCCGCCGCCCCGATCCGGTCGCGCTCGGCGGCCGAGGTGACGGCGTAACGCGCCACCGGGGTCCGGCCCGGGCGGGCAGCGGCCTGGCGCAGCACGCGCAGGAAGCGGTCGGCGGCGTCGCGCAGCAGCTCCGGGGAGTGGTTGGCCGGGTTGGCGTCGGCGTCGATGGTGAGCGGGCCGTCGCCACGGTCGTACGCCACGAGGGACAGGTCCTCCGAGGGCGGCGCCTGGACGTTGTGCACGGTGGCGGTGGCCGGCCCGAAGCGCAGCCCGTAGGCGAAGCGCTGGATGTTGAGGACGGGCCCGAAGAAGCGCCGCCCGTCCTGGGGGTAGCCCAGGTCGCGGCGCAGTTGCTCGCCCCGGTAGCGCTGGTGCCGCTGGACGCGGGCGATCGCCTCGTCGGCCCGGGCCGCCAGCTCCGTGAAGGGGGCGGCGGGGTCGACGGACAGGCGCAGCGGCAGCACGTTGGCCGCCATGCCGGGCACCTGTCGGCTCCGCTCGCTGACCCGCCCGGTGACCGGCAGGCTGAGGACGATGTCCCGGCTGCCGGTCATCGCGTGGACGAAGACGGCGGTCGCCGCGATGACGAGCCGCGACCAGCGCTGCCCCATGTCCCGGGCGGCCGAGCGCAGTCGGGCGAACTCCGCTTCGGTCAGGGTGCTGGTCAGCCGCAGCGAGGCGGCCGGTACCGGGGCGGGGCGCGGGGCCAGGCTGAGGAACCCCGGATGGCCTTCCATATGGTCGAGCCACCACCGCCGGTCGGCCTTCCAGTGCGGTGAGGCGCGGTAGGCGCGGTCCTCGTCGAGGACGGCCCGGAGCGGACTCCAGCCGGTCCCTGGTATCGGGCCGCCGTCGAGCAGGCTGCCGTAGAGGTCGGCGACGCGGCGCGAGAAGAGCGTCATGCCGAAGCCGTCGAGGACGATGTGGTGCACCCGAGTGAACAGCAGATGCCGGTGGTCGCCGACGCGCAGGACCGCGCCGTCGAACAGCTCCCCCTCGGCCAGGTCGACGGGCCGGGACAGCGCCTCGCGCATCCAGTCGAGGGCCGTCGCGCACGGGTCGGGCTCGTGCCGCAGGTCACGCACCGGAAAGGGGACGGAGCGCGGGCGCGCCACGCGCTGGATGGGCCGCCCGTCCGGCGCCTCGGTGAAGCGGACGTGGAGGGCCTCGGTCTCGCGCACGGCCTGCCGCACGGCGGCCACGAGGACGTCGGTGTCGAGCGGGCCGGTGATGTCGGTGTACTCGCCCCAGAGGTAGGGCGAGGTCAGGTCGGGCCGGGACCGCTCGGCCAGCCACACGCCCGACTGCGCCTCGGAAAGGGGGAGTTCGGTGCCGGTTTCGTCCAGGGCCATGAGGTTCCCGCCCGGCCGCCATGTGGACGACCTCAACGTAGAAGTGGCTTCGCAGGGCGATGTGCGTCAGTCGTCGGTGTGTGCGGGCACGGGGCCGCTCGGCGGTGGTCCGATCTTGTCCGGTTCACCGGAAGACTAACAGGCCAGCAAAGGCATCGCAAAGAGATGGCAATGAACAGGATCATCACTTCGCATCGTCGAGCGCGCCACAACGCGGCGGAACCAGCCGGGACATGGCGGACCGAGGCGGCTCACGCCCCCGGGAACACCACCGGCACACCCGTCCCGTCCGCAAACGCGGCGCGGGGCGGGCACGCACGAAGCCGCCCGCCGAAGACCGCATCAGGCGGTCTTCGGCGGGCGGTGGACAGGTCGGGCGGTTCGGGTGGTTCGAGTGGTCAGGGCGGTTCGGGCGGGCGGGCCGGTCAGATACGGCCGCCCGTCATCCGCGTGACGGGACCATGGCCGCTGCGCTCCGCATGGCGGCCCACGGCGTAGGAGGCCGCGGTGAGGGCGGTGACACCGGCCGCGGCACCGGCCGCGATGAGCTTGCGATTCTTCAGCACGGTCCAGGCGGTCGCCGCGGCAGAGGTCATCTGCCCGGCCGCCGAGGTCACCCCCTTCAGCGTCGCCGTCATGGCGGTACCGGCGGACTCGGCCGCCTTGCCCGCCGTGGCCCCCGCCGACGTCACGGCGCTGCCGACGGCACTGCCCACGCCGGCCGCGGTGCGCGCCGCGCCGGCGCCCGCGGACTTGGCGGCATTGGCGGTCGCCTGGCCTGCGGACTCCGCCTTCGACGCCGTCTTCTCCGCCGCCTTCGCGGAGGTCTCCTTGGCCTTGCCGGCTGCCGCCTTCGTGGCCTTGGTGGCGCGGTCGGTCGATTCGTTGTTCGCTCCTGCGTTAGCCATGGTGTACGAATTGCCCGATCAGGCCGATGCAAACAAGGCATGAAGATTCCGGTGAGATCCCGTGGCTATCGGGCCTGCACAACCACGACCTGACGGATGCTCTATCCGCACAATTCCATTCCTTCGAGTGAACGGCGCTCGGTTGCTGCCGCATGCGCGGGGCGGCGACCGGATAGTGAGCCGGCGGCCGGACACGAAGCTTGCCGGCCATGGACCGGAAGGGACACGGTTGATGCGCACAGAGGCCACCCAGCGGGTCGCGCTCGTCTTCTCCCTGCTCGACGCCGATGGAAACGGCGTCCTGGAAGCCGAGGACTTCGAACTCATGGCGGGCCGCGTCGTCGAGGCGGCGCCCGACGCGGACGAGGCGGCCAAGGACGCCATGCGCGCGGCCTTCCGTCAGTACTGGACGACCCTGCGCGGGGAAGCGGACGCCGACGGAGACGGTGAGATCACCTTCGAGGAGTACAGCGGCTGCGTGCTCTCGCCCGAGCGATTCGACGCGACGATCGACGCGTTCGCCCAGGCGCTGGCCGCGCTCGGGGACCAGGACGGCGACGGGACGGTCGAACGCCCCAGGTTCGTGGCGCTGATGACGGCGATCGGCTTCGAGCGCGCGAACATCGACGCCCTCTTCGACGCCTTCGGTCCCTCCGGCGCGGACCGGATCCGGGCGGCGACCTGGGTCGAGGGGATCAAGGACTACTACGCCCCGGGCAAGGCCGGCATCCCCGGCGACCATCTGGTCGCGGGCACGGCGGCCTGACCACCGGTCACGGCGGCCACGTGGCCGCAACGCCCCGGGGAGGAGGAGAGATGGCCGAGGCGGCCCGGGAGAACACCGGGGAAGGAGTGGCAGGGGGCGTCGGGCGGACCGCTCTCATGGTGGCCGCGGCGCGGGCGATCGAGGCCCACCGCCCCGACGCGCTCGCGCGGGACCCGTACGCGGAGCACTTCGTACGCGCCGCGGGGCGGGCGGCCGCACACTGGCCGGTGCGGCCCGAGCAGGTGCCCGGCGGGGACGCCGATCCCCTCTGGGGGCGGCTGGGGCGCTACTTCGGCCTGCGGACCCGCGCCCTCGACGACTTCCTCCTGGCCCGGGCGCGCGCGGGCACCCGCCAGGTGGTCCTGCTCGGGGCGGGTCTCGATACCCGGGCGTACCGGCTCGACTGGCCGCCCGGCCGCACGGTCTTCGAGATCGACCAGGGTCCGGTCCTCGCGTTCAAGCGCGGCGTCCTCGACGGGCTGGGCGCCGCGCACCGGGCGGAGCGGGTCACGATCACGGCCGATCTGCGGCTCGACTGGGCCGGGGCGCTCACCGCCGGGGGCTTCGATCCGGCCCAGCCGACCGCCTGGCTGGCGGAGGGGCTCCTGCTCTATCTGCCCCGCACCGCCGAGCAGGGACTCATCGACACGGTGGACGGGCTGAGCGCGGCGGGCAGCGCCCTCGCGTACGAGGTGAAGCTCGGCACGGAGTCGGCGGCGATCCGCGACAGCCCGGTCTACTCCGCGGCACGGCACCGGATCGGCGTCGACCTGCTCACCCTGTTCGACGGCGAGCCGCGGCCCGACTCCGCCGCGGACCTGACCGCGCGGGGCTGGTCCACGACGGTCCGTACCCCGTTCGACTTCACCCGCCGCTACGGACGCGGCCCGCGCCCCGAGCCGTACGACGCCCTGGCCGCCAACCGGTGGGTGTTCGCCCACCGTCCGGGCGCGTGACGCTCAACCACCGCCCGTCACCGCTCAGACCGCGGTCCGCTCCACCGGGATCCACAACTCCGCGTCCGCCTCCGCCCCGTCCTGCGACAGCCGGGTGCGCAGGATCTCCGGCCCCGGCCTGCTCCGGTACGGATTGGACGGGAACCACTGCGTGAACACATCGCGCCACAGGTACTGGAGCGCGTGCGGGAACGGGCCGGAGTTCTCGAAGACGGCCCAGGTCCCCGCCGGGACGGTGAGCGTGTCCAGGTCCTTCGGACCTGCGGATCCGGTCACCACGCCGTGGTAGTAGTCGAGTTCGGTTCCCTCCGCCCGGCTCGGGTCGAGGTTGTCACTGACCCCGACGATCCCCTCCGGTTCCTGGTCGGACAGTGCGGCGACGCGCCGCGTCGTCTCCGCGTCGATGCCGCGGATGAACTCGGCGATCGCCGGGTTCACCCCCACATGAACGAGCGGAACCCGGGCCTTCTTGCCGACCACATGGAACCGTTCCCTCTCCACGACCCAGTATCGCATGGTGCTACTCCCTTCGACGACAAGGCGGAAGGACATCCGTGGCTGGGAGTTCAGCGCGGCACCGCCGCGCCGGGCCTCGCCCGGGCCCACGCCGTGCAGGGTGCGGAACGCCCGTGCGAACGCCTCCCCCGAGCCGTAGCCGTAGCGCACCGCGATCTCCAGCAGCGTCCGCTCTCCGGCGAGCACCTCGGCCCCGGCGACGGTGAGCCGTCTGCGCCGGATGTACTCCGACAGCGAGATCCCCGCCAGCGCGGAGAACATCCGGCGGAAGTGGTACTCCGACGTCACCGCGATCCGCGCCAGCTCGGTCACCTCGATCCGCTGATCGAGATGCGACTCGATGTGGTCCAGGGCCTCGTTCAGCCGCTCCAGCACCTCGGTCTCCTTCCCTTACGACCCTCACGTTAGGAAGACCGCACCCTGCCGGACCCGACATCCTGTGCCCGCTCCGATCGGGTGGGCCCGACCCGGCCGCGGACGAAGTCGATCAGCGAGGGGCCGCCCCGGAAACACCACAGGGCGATGACGGGGTCGCAGATGGCGCAGCCGAGGGAGGAGTCATGGGCGAAGGGGATGATCGGGTTGCCTTTGGCATGGTGCACCACGTCCCAGGCGGTGTGCATGAGCCACGCGATGCCGATGAACGTCCAGGACTCCAGTCCGAGGTAGGCGACGTAGGTGATGGCGGCGGTGGCGAGGAATTCCCAGCCGCCCAAGCCACCGCCACTGAGGTAGGCCGCTCCCGCGCCCGCCACCATGATCGCGTTGAAGCGGCGTCGGTGCGGTTCGCGGATCAGCGACATCACCAGGGCGTAGACGACGCCGACCAGGATCGGCGCGAGGTAGGTCATCATGGCTGCGTTGCCCTTTCGGGGTGTCCGGGGCGCGGAAGGGCTGTTCCGGCGCGGCTGAGCCGCCGCAGTGCGAGGAGGCCGCCGACACCGGGGATGACGGCAATGGCCTTGGTGGTGTTCGTGGCCTGCCGAAGGCGCCAGGTCGCGCCGACGACGAACAGATAGGCGCAGCCGTGGGTGGGGCCCATCAGGGAGGAGATGGGCCCCAGATGGGCGGTGGCGAGGTTGGCCAGCATGATGATCAGTGAGACGAGTTCGGCGTGTGCCGCGATACGCAAGGACCGCACGTGCACGGTCATACCCCCGTGGTGGAGCCGGGGCGGATGATCATCAGGATGGTGACCGTGGCCCACAGCAGGTTGAAGACGCCGGTGAGCATGGCGAGGCGGCCAGGGGCCAGGGCGGCGGCGCCGGGAGCCCCGGCCGCGGTGAGCGCCCCCTCCTGGGCGGGCAGGATCAGCAGGGCCAGGACCGCGGCGGCCGCGGCGGTCAGGACGATCGAGGCGATCAGCCATGCGCTGCCGAGGACGCCGAGGCTGCTTGCGGTGGCGAACCCGAAGAGCGGTACGGCGATGCCGACGGCGGCGTAGACGCGGCAGACGCGGTGCAGCGTCCGCAGCGTGGCGAACGCCTCGTGGTCATCCGGGTCGCTGTGGGCGCGGCGCAGGGCGGGCGGGAACATGCTCGCGGCGACGGTGACCGGGCCGATGGCCACCACGGCGGCCAGTACGTGGAGGCAGAGGAAGAGTTTCGTCATGGTCCAGTGGTTCGTGGTGGGTGGTCAGAAGCCGGCGGGCGCCAGGCCCCGATCGCGCCAGACGATGCCGCGGCGCTCATGGGCGAACAGCTCTTCGACGGCGTGCGCGATCCGCGGGCCCACCTCGCGCTCCAGCAGATACAGGCCCAGGTCGAGCCCGGAGGCGACACCGGCGCCGGTGACGAGGTCGCCGTCGTCGACGACGCGGGCGCTCACCGCGTGGGCGCCGCTCGCGCCGAGCGCGTCCAGACCCGTGTGGTGGGTGGTGGCGTGGCGCCCTTCCAGCAGCCCGGCCATGGCCAGGAGGAGCGACCCGCCGCACACCGTGGCGACCGTCGCCTCCGGGTTCTCCATCGCCGCCTTCACCAGCGCGGGCAGCCCGGTGGCCGCGGCGCGCCCCAGAATGACGGAGATGAACTCATCCGGCCGCCACGTCCCCTCCCCCACCCCCTCCCCGGGCACCTCGCCGGGCTCGCCGAGGCGGCCCGCGGCGCCGGGGACCAGGATCACACCGGCGCGCTCGGGGTCGAGGGCGGCGGTGGCCCGCAGGGTCAGGCTCCCGGCGCCGCTGGGCACCTCGCGAGGTCCTTCGGCGGACACCAGTTCCACGCTCACCGCGCCCGCCGAGGCGGCGCCACCGGCGTACAGCACCTCGTAGGGGGCGATGACGTCGAGCGGGTCGAAGCCGTCGAACAGAACAACCTGGACATGCATGGAGGGCCCTCTTTCACCAGGCTCGCGGTGGCGGGAAGTCCGGCCTGCGCCGGGAACGCCCCCGAAGCTAACCGGCTGCCGCTCCTCCTCCCAGTGGCATGAGTGCCACCTTTCAACGGGATAGTGCCACCTTCGGCGAGAGCGCTCCTGAACTGCGGCGAAGGAGAGGACTCGGCGCTCCGGGCCGCTTCGGGCCATCCGGCGAGGGGGCATCTTCCGGCCATGCACACCATCGCCGTACTCGCCCTGGACCAGGTGATCCCGTTCGACCTGTCCACGCCGATCGAGGTCTTCAGCCGCACCCGCCTGCCGGACGGGCGCCCCGGCTACCAGATCCGGGTGTGCGGCGAGCGCCAGGACATCGACGCCGGGACCTTCGCCCTGCGAGCCCCCTGGGGCCTCGACGGGCTGAGCGGGGCGGACACCGTCATCGTGCCCGGTACCGCCGATCCCTCGGTCCCGCTCGCGCCCGCTGTCCGCGACGCCCTGCGGGCGGCGGCCGCGGACGGCACACGGATCGCCTCCATCTGTTCGGGCACCTTCGTCCTGGCCGCCACCGGTCTGCTCGACGGGCTGCGGGCCACCACCCACTGGATCGCGGCCGGTCTCCTGGCCGCGGCCTACCCGGACATCGAGGTGGACCCGGACGTCCTGTACGTGGACAACGGCCAGTTCCTCACCTCCGCGGGCGCCGCCGCGGGCCTGGACCTGTGCCTGCACATGATCCGCCGCGACTACGGCTCGGCCGTCGCCGCCCACGCCGCCCGGCTGTCCGTCATGCCGCTGGAACGCGAAGGCGGGCAGGCGCAGTTCATCGTCCACGACTACCCGCCCGCCCCTCAGGGCTCGGTCCTCGAACCCCTGCTCGCGTGGCTGCAGGACAATCTGGGCCGCGACCTCACCCTCGCCGACATCGCCGCCCACGCCGGGACCAGCACCCGGACCCTGATACGCCGCTTCCGCGAGCAGACCGGCACCACCCCGCTCCAGTGGCTGCACCGCGCCCGCGTCCGCCAGGCCCAGCACCTTCTGGAGACCACACCCCACTCCGTCGAACGCATCGGCGCCCAGGTCGGGTTCGGCTCCCCCACCGCCTTCCGCGACCGCTTCAAGCGGACCACCGGCGTCAGCCCGCATACCTACCGCCGCACCTTCGGCTGATATGTGACCGGGATCACGTCGCGCGCCCGCACGGCTCCGGCGACTTCCCGATGACCGTTGTAGCCGACAGGTATCGTGCGGCCATGGACGTTTCCGGCATGAGGGACACCGGGGAGAACGCCATCAACACGCTCTGGTTCGTCATCGCGGCGCTCGCGTCGTATGCCGCGCTCATCTACCGGTGTGCCAGGTCAGGCGGAGCCGGCGGGACGACGTCCACCCCGTCCTGGTCGTCACGCTGCTGCTCCAGTGCCTCACCTTCACGATGGGCGTCCTCATCATGGAGAGCGGGAGCTTCCTGGGCGTCGGCAACCTCGCCATCCTGGTGATGCGTCTGTCGGCGGTCGGCAGCGGCGTGAGCGCGCAGAGCAATCCTGTTGCGCTGGTCGGCCGCCGACGAGGAGGCGGCACGGAAGGCCCGCTACTGGCTGATGGCGGGCGTCGCCCTCACCGCGTTACTGAGTGCGCTGTTCTTCATCGCCGACGGACCCCGGCGCCCTGCGTCGGACTTCAACAGCGGCAGCGACCGGCCACTGGTCCTCACCTGTGTGCGTGACCATCTACCGGCAGTGCGGCCCCTATGCGCGGATGGCCGACAAGGTCTCGGTGCGGCAGGCCCTGCGGCTGCTGTCCGTCGCCGCGGTGGTCCTCTTCCTGTACTGCCTGGCCAGGACGGCCGACAGCCGCTGCTGCCGCGCGGGGTGGACGGCAAGTTCGTGCCGCCGGAGTGGCGCAAGGCGGATACGCCAGCCCTGATCTGCCGCAGGGCGCGGTGGACCAGGACGCGTACGTGGTGTGCGTGCTGGAGCAGCTGCACCGGGCCCTGAACAACCGTGATGCCACGGTAGTAACGCTAGGTGACCGAGGGTCGCGGAGTTCAGGGCTCGCTGCGAGGGACAGTGGGGGAGAGTGTCCAGGAGATGAGGAGGTCGAGTGCCCGGCGGGACGGGGAACCGGCTTCGGCTCTGTAGAGAAAGACGGCTGCTTCGGGGTCCCCTGGGAGAGTGAAGGTTTCGTACTGCACGGTGACCTCGCCGACGAGCGGGTGGAGCAGTCGTTTGGCTCCATGGGTGCGCTGGTGGACACGGTGCTGCTGCCACCAGCGCCCGAACTCTGCGCTGTTTTCCTTCAGCTCGGTGATGAGGTCCTGGGTGGGCTGGTCGTCAGGGGTACGGCCGGCATCGAGGCGAAGGTTCTCCACGGCTGCGCGGGCTTGCAGGTCCCAGTCGACGAAGAGGGTACGGGCTGCCGGGTCGAGGAGGAGCCACCGTGTGTAGTTGCGTTGAGCTGGCGGCAGGGCGTCGAAGTCGGTGAACAGCGCCTTGGCTATCGGGTTGGCGCCCAAAACGTCCGCTCGGCGTCCCAGGACCAGGGCGGGGGTGCGCTCCATGGAGTCCAACAGTTGGTGGAGGCCAGGGCGCAAGCGCTGGACGGTCGGCGGGCGCCGGCGTCGGGGGGCCGCGGCGGTGGCGCCAATGAGGTCGTTGAGGTGGGCACGTCCGGCGGCGTCGAGTTCCAGCGCCTGTGCCAGTGCTTCGACCACTGCGGGTGAGGGGGTGATGTGGCGTCCCTGTTCGAGGCGGGCGTAGTAGTCGGTGGAGACACCGGCCAGTCGTGCCACCTCTTCGCGTCGCAGGCCTGGTACGCGGCGTACGCGGGCGTCCGGCGGCAGTCCTGCACGCGCCGGATCGCACTGGTCACGGGCCCGGCGCAGGAAATCGGCGAGTTCGCGGTTCGAGGTGGCCATGGGCTCAGTGTGGCCGATTCGCCGCGGTCACGGCCGCCTTGACGAGGACTGTCCGTCCTAGGCAGTGCGGACCGAGGCAGCTCAGGGCCGGTGATGGCCGCGTTCAG
Organism: Streptomyces sp. NBRC 110028; assembly: GCF_001417735.1. GTDB lineage: Bacteria > Actinomycetota > Actinomycetes > Streptomycetales > Streptomycetaceae > Streptomyces. The sequence goes on along the minus strand of NZ_BBUZ01000027.1, from coordinate 20,503 downwards.
GCGTCCGGGGCGGGGGACAGTGGAGGCGCTGCCGGATCAGCCGATCCGACAGCGCCGGTCCCGCAGGTGACCGGCTGGTTGCGAGAAGCTGAGGAAGAAGTCATGAGCCGCATTCTGATCGTCATGTCCGCAGCCGCCGTGTGGGAGCGCACCGACGGCTCGCAGTACCCCACGGGCTACTGGGCGGAGGAGCTGGCTGCGCCGCACGAGGCGTTCGTCGGCGCCGGCCACACCGTCGACTTCGCCTCCCCCGGGGGTGTGCTGCAGCCGCTGGACAAGCACAGCGCCGACCCGGCGATCGCCGGTGCGGACTGTGCCCGGCACGTGGCCCACGCCCAGAAGGCGCTCAGCGACTTCGGGCCGCTGCTGAAGCTGGAGGAGGTCTCGGCCGCCGATTACGACGCCGTGGTGCTGCCGGGCGGGCACGGCCCCGTGGTCGACCTCTTCCAGGACGCGAACCTGGGCCGGCTGCTGGTCGAGGCCGATCGCGCCGGCAAGATCATCGGTGCGGTCTGCCACGGTCCGGCCGCGTTGCTGTCCGCGGTCGACGAGCAGGGCAAGTGGATCTTCTCCGGCCGGCGGATGGCCGCGTTCACCGATGAGGAGGAGCGCAAGTTCGGCACCGCCGACAACGCTCCATGGCTGCTGGCGAGCCGTCTGCGCGAGATGGGCGCCCGGCACGAGCAGGGCGACGCCTACCAGGCGTTCACCATCCAGGACGCCAATCTCTTCACCGGCCAGAACCCGGCTTCCAGCACCCCGATGGCCGACGCGATCAACACCGCGCTGGCAGCGGGCTGACCCCTCTCCCCGGGCCGCCGCTACGCATTCCTCCAGGCAGCGGTGGCCCGGGCCGCTCCTCCGGCTTTCCTCCTTCGACGACGGGTGAGAAACCACGATGACGGACCGCACGCCCCGCCCCCACGCCTCCGAGGCCCGTGCGGAAGTCGATTACGCGGGGAGGGCCTGGCGTACCGATCCGGGCAGCCAGGATCGAGCTTCCCGCCTGGCCTATGCGGCAGGCGGGAAGGATATGAGGATCACAAACTCAGCAGAGGGAGGCGGTCCGCAGGTACCCGCCGAGGTTCTCGTCGTCGGTGCCGAGCAGCGCCTCGGAGGAGCCGGGCAGGCACTCGACGCCCTCGACCTTGTGCTGCGGGAACTTCCCGATCACGATCGGAGTTGCCGCGAGAACGAGCCGCACCTTCCCGGTGGCCGTCACGGTCACGGTGCCCGCCTGGCTCACCGCGGAGTCGAACGGCCCATCGTCACCAGCGTCCGCCGCCGAGCTCACGGTGACCTTGCCGGACTCGGTCACCGAGATGTCGGAGATGTGGCGGGTGGCCCCGTCGGTGGGGTACGCCGCCTGGTAGGACTTGCGCGTCACGGCGCCGAACTCCGGCTGGCCCCACGGGGTGAAAGTCATGGGCGCCGCGTAGACGGCGGAGGGACGAGCCGCGCCCGCGCCTCGGTCCGCCCACAGAGCGGCGAGCTTGCCGTTCTGCGAGACGAGCGCGAAGCTCTCGAAGTTGTCGCCCGCGCCGATCCTCGGCAGGGGGGAATAGTCGATGACCGTCGCCGTGGACCCAGTGACCTTCAGGTGGTAGACGATGCCCCGGCTGGCGAGCGCCATGAACTCTCCCCGTGCCCCGGGGACGGCTTCGATCGCCTCCAGGTCGACGGGCTCGGCTCCGTCCCAGGTGAGCAGGGAGACATCGTCGGAGCCTTCCCGGTGGGTGATCCGGGACAGGCGCTGCTGCCCGGCCAGCTTGTTGTCGTGCACGACCAGCGCGCGAACCGCGGTCCCGTCTTCGGTGCGGCCCTCGTAGGCGAGGCCGCTGACGCCAGTGCGGGCGTCGCTGCCGACCTTCTGCCACGAGCCGTCAGCATGGGCCGGGGCCGTGGCGAGGGCGGCCAGTGCGACGGTGGTCGCGGAAAGGCAGGCCACGCGCTGCGATATGGGGAGTTTCACTGATAGATGCTCACATTCTCTGCTCGGGTGACGCGACACGATCTGAGTCGGCCAGTGTTAGCACCAGACTCGCACCACTGAGAGCCTCTCTTCACCAGATGATTCGGTGGGTTCACCGGTTGAAGGCCTCCTCCTCCAATCGGCATCCGATCATGATCATCGACTCTCTGAACACATTGAAGGGACTTCTCCGTTCTCTGCCTGTCCGGGCCGGGGGCCCGGAACGGTGACCGCAGCGAGGTCGAGGCGAGCGCCCATGCCGAGGTTGACCTCCCCGTACGGGCGGATGTGGGACCAGAACAGCGGCGTCAGGCCGCGCCGGTCGGTAGGGGGAGGAGGCCTGTCCATTCGGGTTCGATGACCAGGAGCAGGCGCTCGGCCAGGACCTCTGCCGAGAGGGAGCCGCCGTCGGAGACCGAGGTGACCGCGTCCAGGCAGCCGTGCGCAGGACGGCTTCTTTCAGCATGTCGATGAGGGGCCGACGCCCCACCGGCGCTGTACCCCGGCCTTGGTCCGGCGCAAGTTTTTCGGCTCGGGCTGGGCCTCGGCCGGGGTCAGCCGGATCGCCCCGGACTTTCGCTCGGCGATGTCCAGCCGGCTCAAGCGCGGCATCCGGTCGTTCAGCAGCGTCAGTTCGGTGGTCATCTGCTCGCGCAGCTCGTCGACGAAGTCGGCAGCGTCCAGCGGTTTGCGTAGCTCGCGGCAGTTCGCCGTGCGGCGCTCGGCGAAGTCCTGGGGCAGGTCCTCGTCCGGGTTGCGCCACTTGTCGGCGCCGACGCCCCAGATCTCCTGGCACTTGAGCTGGTCGCGCAGGGCCTGGAAGTGGAGGACCTCGTAGACCATACGCACCACCCGGCGCCGGCCCCGCTTGTCGGTGCGGTGGACGACCTCGGCCCAGTCCCCGCCATCGCCTTGTGCACGGGCACGGTCTCGCCCAGCGGGTAGTACGTGGTGTTGCCCGCCGCCGCGTACCGGGCCACCAGCGCCAGGGCCTCGGTCACCGGCCGGTGGGTGTGGTGGGACGAGCGGAACTCCAGCACGTCCAGCAGCTTGATCAGCCCGCGCCGGTAGTGGTTGGCGTATGACGCCTTCAGCGTCGTCTGCACCGTGCGCCGGTAGACCGGGCCGCGGGTCTTGAACTCGTGCACCAGCTCCCGCAGCGTCTGCTCACCGCCGTACACCGCCGGGTAGACGACCTCGCGGACCGTGCCCTCGGGCTCGCCGATCGACGCCTCGGCGAGCTTGAAGAGCCTCGGCGAACAGGTCCGGCGGCAGCCCGACCGAACGAGCCGATCAGCAGTCCCAGGCCGAGCGGTCCGGCCGAGGGCGCCGGAACGGACCCGGGCAGCCCGGTGCCCGTGCCGATGAGCAGGGCGAACAGGGTGGCCGTGGTGCCGAGCAGCAGGGTGTGGGCGCGCAGCCCGGTGCCGTTGCCGACGGCCACCGACTGCCGCCAGGCGGAGGTCCCGGACACGGCGAGCGGCACCCGGCGCACCGGCGGCTCGGCGGGCGCCTCCGGCCGGGGCGCGGCGGCGCGCCGGGGACCGGCCGGTTCCGGCTCAGCGGCGACAGAGGCCGTCGTCGACGCACCAAGCCGAGTTCGCGAACAGCGCGAGACACAGCAGACGGGCGGGTGCGGACATGCCTTCGAGGATACGTTCCCCCGGCAACCATCCGGAACGGCAGGTCACCGGCCGGGCTGTGGAGTGAGCCACAGCGTGGCGACGGCGGCGCGAAAGGCACGGTGGAGCAGTGGCCGCGCGCCTGGCGGGCGCCGCGCTCTGTGCCGTCGGTCACCCCCTGGGCACGCATCAGTTCTCGTAACCGCGAATGGCGGCGACCTTCTCCGCCGAGGGGGAGGTCTCGTCGAACCGCTGCGCGAGCCAGTCGTCGGTGAGCGCGCGGGCGCCGGGCGGCGCCGGGTCCGGCAGCAGCCCGCGGTGGTCGGTCAGTCCGCACAGGTCGAGGGCGGTCTCGTCGTAACGGCGGGTGGCGACGTCGAGGAACGGCTGCGAGGCGTCGGAGGCGTCGACGGTCACGGCGCCGGTCAGCCGCTGCACGACGGCGTCCACGCAGTACCCGGCGACGTGGGCCGCCGCCAGCCGCTCCGGCTCGTGCTCGGCGAGGTGGGCCAGCAGGGGGGCGGCGGAGCCGGGGAACAGGCCGACGCCGGTGCGCCGGTGCAGGGCGCGCAGGGTGCCGTCGGCGGTCCACTTGTCGAGCCGGTCCGCGGCCCGGCCGTCCATCCAGGACAGCGCGCGGCCGACGGGGGCGCCGGTGGCGTCGCGCAGCCACAGCCCGTCGCCCTGTCCGGTGAGGGCCAGGGCCTCGACCGGTTCGCCGTCCAGGTCCGCGGCGTCGGCGAGGGCGGCCCGTACGACGGTCTCCACGGTGCCCACGACATCGTCCAGGTCCTGTTCGACGCGCTGTCCGGGGAGGGTGTAGACGGTGCTGCGGGCCTCGTGGGCGGGGGTGGTGCGGCCGTCGCGGGATATCAGCTGGGCCTTGGTGACCGACGTACCGATGTCCACTCCGACGATCATGATCGGCCTCCGGTCAGCACCTCCGGGTTGGCGATGTGCCGCGGTGGTTCGCCGCGCAGGAAGCGGGCGGCCTCGGCTGCGGTGATCGCGGCGGCCCGGTCGGCGGTCTGCCGGGTGGCGCCCGCAAGATGGGGCGTGGTGATGACGTTGGGGGCGTGGTGCAGCGGCCAGTCGGCCGGGGGCGGTTCGACGTCGTAGACGTCGAGGGCGAGCGCGCCGAGCCGGCCGGACTCCAGCAGCCCGGGCAGCGGGGCGTAGTCGAGCAGGTCGCCGCGGGCGGAGTTGACGAGAACGGCGCCCTCGGGCAGCAGGGCGAGGTTGCCGGCGTTGAGCAGATGCCGTGTCTCGGGGGTGACCCGGGCGTGCAGGCTCACCACCGAGCTGCGCCGCAACAGGTCCTCCAGGGCGGTGAGTTCGACGCCGTCGGCCTTCGTCCGGTCCGGGTCCGCGTACGGGTCGGACACGAGGACGTGGGCGCCGAAGGCGCGCAGCACGCGGGCGACGATCGCGCCGATGGCGCCGTATCCGACGAGGCCGACGGTGGCGCCGTCGAGTTCGAGCCCGGCGTTCTCGTAGGCGTAGTAGTCGCCGCGCCACACGCCCTCCTTGAGGGCGGCGTCGGCGAAGGTGATGCGGCGCAGGGCGGCGAGGATCAGGCCGACGGCGAACTCGGCGGCCGCGGCGGCGTTGCGCCCGGGGGTGAACGTGACGGGGATCCCGGCGGCGGTGGCGGCGGCCACGTCCACGTTGACCGGGCCGCCGCGGGCCACGCCGATGAACCTCAGCCGCGGTGCCTCGCGGATGACCCGGGCGGTGAAGGGGGCCATCTGGGTGAGGGCGACGCTCGCGTCACCGAGGGCCTCCAGCACCTGTTCCTCGGTGCCGCTGGCCTCCTTGACGCCGCCGTTGCCCCGCTCGTCGGCCCCGACCGGGCCGAAGGGCTCGTTCGGCCAGCGGGTGCGCAGGGTGCGGAAGGTCAGCCCCGCGGAGGGCAGGGCGTCGGCGAGGGCGGTGGAGAAGAGTTCGGGCGCGATGAAGTCGTCGCCGGCTACCAGGACCGTGGTCATGTCGGTCACTCCCCTCGGGCGTCGAGCCGCCCCAGCAGGAAGTCGGTCACGGCGCCGTGGTCCGGGGAACGGAAGGCGGCGGCCGCGAGGGCGTCCTCGGCGGGTGGGTACTGCGGATTGGGGATGGCCACGACCGTCATCCCGGCGGCCGCGGCGGCGCGCAGTCCGTTGCTGGAGTCCTCGACCGCCAGACAGCGCTCCGGGGCCACGCCGAGGGCACTCGCGGCGGCGAGATAGACATCCGGGCTGGGCTTGCCGCGCTCCACTTCCGCACTGGAGACGGTCGCCTTGAAGTGGTGGTCGACGCCGTGGTGGACGAGGACGGCGTCGACGACGCGGCGCGGCGCGGAGGAGGCGAGCGCGACGGGTCCGCGCTCGGCGGTGGCGGTGATCATCTCGCGGGCGCCGGGCAGCAGCTCGATGCGCCCGTCGGCCAGTGCCCGGACCATGCCGTCGACGACGGTCCGCTCGGTGTCCTCGGCGGAGCCGCCCGCCCCGCAGAACCGGGTGAGGTACGCGGCCCACTCGGGGGCGCTCATCCCCTGCACCTCACGGATCTGTTCCGGGCCCCAGGAACGGCTGTGCGCGGCGGCGTACGCGGTCCACAGCTCCTCCCACAGATGCTCGCTCTCCACCAGTACGCCGTCCATGTCGAAGACCACTGCGTCGGCCATGCGTACCCCTGATCTGCTGGCTGGTGATTCCGTCCCAGCGAAATTAATAGCAACACTGTGAGTTGTCACCGGTTACATGTGAGAAATTGGCACGGCAGGATGGAGCCATGACTCTCCCGTCTTCGCGCGGTGCGCGGCAGCAGCGACACCAACTGATCGTCGACCACGTCCTGGCCCGGGGGGACGCCACCGTGGCCGAGCTGGCCGAGCTGACCGGCGTCAGCCTGATGACGGTCCACCGGGACATCGCCGAACTGGCGGACCGCGGCATCCTGCGCAAGTACCACGGCGGGGTCTCCGCGCAGCCCTCGATGGTCTTCGAGTCCAGTTCGGACTTCCGGCTGCACGCGCACACCGAGGAGAAGCGGGCGCTGGCCCGTGCCGCGCTGGCGTTCGTGGCGCCGGGGATGTCGGTGATGCTGGACGACTCGACCTCGGCGCTGGCCCTGGCGCGGCTGTTGCCCGAGGTCGGGCCGCTGACCGTGGTGACGAACTACCGGCTGATCACGGAGGAGCTGCGGGGCGTCGAGGGCATCCGGCTGATCTGCGTGGGCGGCGAGTACTCGCGCACCCACGACTCGTGGATCGGGCTGCCGGCGATCGACATGATCAGCGGCGTCTCCGTCGACCTGACCGTGCTGTCCACCTCCGGGATGACCGCGGACATGACGTTCCATCAGGAGCAGGAGATCGTCAGCATCAAGCGGGCGGCCCGGCAGGCGGGCGCGACGAGCGTGCTGCTCATGGACCACAGCAAGGTGGGCCGCCGGGCGCTGCACCGGCTGGAGAGCGTGGACTCCTTCGACCATGTGCTGCTGACCGGCCCGGTGGACGAGGAACTGCTGCGGGAGATGCGGGAGCAGACGGATGTGCGGGTGGTCGACGCGGAATAGTTAACATCCGACCTCGTTAGCTTTACCAAGACTATTGATATTTCTCTCGGCGCGTTTGAGTATCTGCGGTCGTACTCCGTCACACCGCAGGCACACCTCGAAGTGGAGGCAGCGATGCCGAAAGCCTTGGTCCTGGGCTACGTGGGCGTGCTCCTGTTCATGATCGGCGATGGTGTCGAATCCGGCTTCATCGCCCCGTACATGGCCGACCACGGCGCCGCGACGGACGTACGGGCCGGGTATGTCATCACGGTGTACGGCATCGCCGTCATGCTGGCGTCCTGGTTCTCCGGCGCGCTCTGCCAGGTGTGGGGGCCGCGCCGGGTGATGTGGACGGGCCTGGTGACCTGGGCCGTCTTCGACGCCGCCTTCGTCGGCCCGGCGCTCGCCAGCCTCTTCTTCCCCCTGGTCGGCGCGGGTGGCGTCACGCTCGTCTTCCTCGCCCTGTACCTGGTGGCCTTCGTGCTGACGCTGCTGCTGAAACTGCCGGAGGAGCGGGACGGCGAGGCGGCGGCGCCGGACGCGTCCCGGAAGGACGCGGCCACGACGTCGTCGTAGCGCCTGCCCGAAAACACCGGTGCCCCGGCCGGGATCGTCTCCGGCCGGGGCACCGCGCTCTCACCCCGAAGGGGCTCCACGGGTCAGTCCCGCTGAGCGTCCTTGGGAAGCTTGCGCCACTTCACCTGGGTGTCGGTGTCGTACGCGAAGTCGAGCATCTTCTGCGCGTCCGGGTAACGGTCCGTCGCGTCGTTCAGGACGACTCCCACGACCGTACGGCCATCGCGCTCGGCGGCGAACACCAGACAGGGACCGGCGGGGGTGGTGGTCCCGGTCTTGACTCCGATGGCGCCCTTGTAGGAGCCCAGGAGACGGTTGGTGTTGTCCCAGGAGTAGTACCGGGTGCGGCCGTTGGCCGCCGGTGCCTCCTGCTTGGTGGACACCGACTCGACGACGGTCCGGAAGGTGGAGTTCTCCATCGCCCGCTGCGTCAGCTCGGCGATGTCACGGGGCGTCGAGTAGTTGTCGCTGCTCGCCGAGACACCGTCGAAGGATTCGTAGTGGGTGTTGGTGAGGCCCAGGTCCTTCGCCTTGGCGTTCATCTTGGAGACGAACGACTTGGTACGGTCGGCCACGGTGTCGCCGGTGCCGAACGTGTCGGCCAGCGCCATCGCAGCGTCACAGCCCGACGGGAGCATCATGCCGTACAGCAGCTGGTTGACGGTCAGCTTGTCGCCGGTCTGCAGGTCCGCCGTGCTGGCTTCCGTCTTGGTGACGTAGTCACGGTAGTCCTGCTTGACGGTGATCTGCTTGTCGAGATCCACGTTCTCGGACTCGAGTACCACGAGCGCGGCCATGATCTTCGTAGTGCTCGCCATCGGACGCTTGGTGTCGGCGTCCTTGGCCATCAGCTCCTCGTCGGAGCCGGTGTCGAGCAGGTACGCGCCCTTGGCGTTGACCTCCGGTGGTTCGGGCGAGGCCTGAGCCACCGCCACCGGGACCACGATCGCCACGGCCACCGTGGACGCGACCGCCGCCACCTTCCAGCGGCGGGTCACGGTTCCACGACGTTTATGCATTCGCCCTCCGTTTCGGTAAAACATCGTTTCGGCGGGCGCATCGTCTCACTGGGTGCAGGGCGAACTCCCCTCGGGGGCCCCGATCCGCGCAGGTGTAGGGAATCAACTGGTCGCAGCTCAGGGGTATTCGCGGGCCGCCGGAGCCGCCGTCTGCGCCGAGCGCGACGTCGCCGCCCCCATGGTGCCGCGCGGCTACGCCGACGTCCTGCGGCTGTCCGGCGGAACGCGGCCGGTGGAGCCCGGAGTGGTACGGCTGCCGGAGCCGCATCCCGAACTCGGCCGTGGCCGGGGCCACGGCGGGTCAGCGCCTGTCGGCTCGCCCTCGACGCCGCCGGATGTCCGCCGGAGCGCGTGCTCATGGTGGCCGCCCACGCCCGGGGCCTCCGCGGCGCCCAGGCGACAGGCATGCGCACCGCCTACGTCCGACGGCCGGTCGGCGATCCGCCGACCGGCTCCGATGTCTTCGACGGGCAGTTCGGCGGGCTGGACGGGCTGGTCACCGCCCTGACGGAGCGCTGAGGGGTGTCCTGCGACCGGGGTGGTGCGCTGGTGTCCCGCACCACCAGCTCCGGTTCCAGCACCGCTTCCCGCGGCTCCGCCGCATCGTCCTCCAGTCGCCGCACGGCGAACCCCACCGCGTACTCGGCCATGCGCACCGCGTCCTGACGGACCGTCGTCAGGCCCACCGGCATCACATGCGACAGATGGCTGTCGTCGTAGCCCACCACCGACACCTCGCCGGGGACGTCGGCGCCCGCCCGCGCCAGCGTCATCAACAGGCCCATCGCACACCGGTCGTTGCCCGCGAGCACCGCTGTCGGCAGGGGGTGGCCGCGGTCGCGCTCGGCCACCAGCAGGTGGCCCGCCGCGGAGCCCGACTCCTCCGTGTGGGTGCCGGGGATCACCCGCGCCCCGGCCGCGAGGCCGGGGCGGCGCATCGCGGCGCGGTAGGCGCGGCGGCGTTCCGCCGAGCCCGGCCCGCGGCCGCCGTCGATGTGCACGATGTGGCGGTGGCCGAGCGCTACCAGATGGTCCATGGCCTGCCGGACGCCCTTGCCCTCCGAGGTGTGGACGGTGTCGACCCGGGCGCCCGGCACGCGGCGGCCGACGGAGACGGCGACCGTGCGCCGCCCCAGCGCGTCCAGATCGGCGGCCGGCGAGTCCGGGCCGCCGGTCACCTGGCTGATGCTTTCCGAGATCTTCCCGACCCGCATGCGCGGGTTCGGGATGGGCATCGCGGCCGTGGTGCTGTGGCTGACCAACTTCCTGATCGGCCTGGTCTTCCCGTCGCTGGTGTCCGCGATGGGGATCTCCACCACCTTCTTCCTCTTCGTGGGCGCGGGCGTCTGCGCGCTCGCGTTCGTGAAGGCCTGCGTCCCCGAGACCCGGGGGCGCACGCTCGAAGTGCTCGAGGCGGAGCTGCGCGCCCGGTTCTCCCGGAGCGACGCCGGTCAGGCGCCGACGTAGGCCGCCAGGTGTTCGCCGGTGAGGGTGGAACGGGCGGCGACGAGGTCGGCGGGGGTGCCCTCGAAGACGATCCGCCCGCCGTCGTGGCCGGCGCCGGGACCGAGGTCGATGATCCAGTCGGCATGCGCCATGACCGCCTGGTGGTGCTCGATGACGATGACCGACTTGCCGGAGTCGACGAGCCGGTCGAGCAGGCCGAGCAGATGCTCGACATCGGCGAGGTGCAGACCGGTCGTCGGCTCGTCGAGGACGTAGACGCCGCCCTTCTCTCCCATGTGCGTGGCCAGCTTGAGCCGCTGCCGCTCGCCGCCGGACAGGGTGGTGAGCGGCTGGCCCAGGCCGAGGTAGCCGAGCCCGACGTCGGCGAGCCGGCCGAGGATGCGGTGCGCCGCCGGGGTGCGCGCCTCTCCGGCGCCGAAGAACTCCTCGGCCTCGGCCACCGGCATCGCCAGCACCTCGCTGATGTCGCGGCCGCCGAGGCGGTGGTCCAGCACCGAGGGCTGGAACCGCTTCCCGTCGCACTCCTCGCAGGTGGTGGAGACCCCGGCCATCATCGCCAGGTCGGTGAAGATGACACCGGCGCCGTTGCAGTGGGGGCAGGCGCCCTCGGAGTTGGCGCTGAACAGCGCCGGCTTCACGCCGTTGGCCTTGGCGAACGCCTTGCGGATCGGGTCGAGCAGTCCGGTGTACGTCGCCGGGTTGCTCCGCCGGGAGCCGCGGATCGCGCTCTGGTCGACCGCCACCACACCCGCCTCGACGGCATCCGGACGGCCCACCAGCGAGCCGTGCAGGAGCGAGCTCTTGCCGGAACCGGCCACGCCGGTGACGGCGACCAGCACCCCGAGCGGGATGTCGACGTCGACATCGCGCAGGTTGTGCGCCGTCGCGCCGCGGATCGGCAGCGTGCCGGTGGGCTTCCGTACCGTCTCCTTGAGCGCGGCCCGGTCGTCGAAGTGGCGGCCGGTGATGGTGCCGCCGGTCCGCAGCCCCTCGACGGTGCCCTCGAAGCAGACGCCGCCGCCCGCCGTACCGGCGCCGGGGCCGAGGTCGACGACATGGTCGGCGATCGCGATCGTCTCCGGCTTGTGCTCCACCACCAGCACCGTGTTGCCCTTGTCCCGCAGCCGCAGCAGCAGGTTGTTCATCCGCTGGATGTCATGGGGGTGCAGCCCGATGGTGGGCTCGTCGAAGACGTACGTGACGTCGGTGAGCGAGGAGCCGAGGTGGCGGATCATCTTGACGCGCTGCGCCTCGCCGCCCGACAGCGTGCCCGACGGCCGGTCGAGCGCGAGATAGCCGAGTCCGATCTCCACGAACGAGTCGAGGGTGTGCCGCAGCGCGGCGAGCAGCGGCGCCACCGACGGCTCGGCCAGGCCGCGAACCCAGGCGGCCAGGTCGCTGATCTGCATCGCGCAGGCGTCGGCGATGCTGATCCCGCCGATGCGGGAGGACCGGGCGCCCTCGGTGAGCCGGGTGCCGTCGCACTCGGGGCAGACGGTGAAGGTGACGGCCCGGTCCACGAACGCCCGGATGTGCGGCTGCATCGCCTCCCGGTCCTTGGCGAGGAACGACTTCTGGATCTTGGGGATCAGCCCCTCGTAGGTGAGGTTGACGCCGTTGACCTTCACCTTGGTCGGCTCGCCGTAGAGGAAGTCCCGCATTTCCTTCTTGGTGTACTCCCGGATCGGCTTGTCCGGGTCGAGGAAGCCCGACTGGGCGTAGAGCCCTACGGTCCACACGTTGTCGGACTTCCAGCCGGGGATGGTGAACGCGCCCCCGGCGATCGACTTGGAGTCGTCGTAGAGCTGGGTGAGGTCGATGTCGGAGACCGTGCCCCGGCCCTCGCAGCGCGGGCACATGCCGCCGGTGCGGCTGAAGGTCGCCTTCACGGTCTTGCTGTTGCCGCGCTCTACGGTGATCGCGCCGCTCGCCCGGACCGAGGGGACGTTGAAGGCGAACGCGCTGGGCGGGCCGAAGTGGGGCTGCCCGAGCCGGCTGAAGAGGATGCGCAGCATCGCGTTGGCGTCGGTGGCGGTGCCGACCGTGGAGCGGGGGTCGGCGCCCATGCGCTGCTGGTCGACGATGATCGCGGTCGTCAGCCCGTCGAGCACGTCGACTTCGGGCCGGGCCAGTGTCGGCATGAAGCCCTGCACGAAGGTGCTGTAGGTCTCGTTGATCATCCGCTGGGACTCGGCGGCGATCGTGTCGAACACCAGCGAGCTCTTGCCCGAGCCGGAGACACCGGTGAACACCGTCAGCCTGCGCTTGGGGATCTCGATGCTGACGTCCTTGAGATTGTTCTCGCGCGCGCCGTGCACGCGGATCAGGTCATGGCTGTCGGCGACGTGCGGCGCAGGCGACTGCGTGCCTGTGTTCATGGTCATGCTCATCCTGTCTCCCTGGTAGGCGAGGGGCCCGCCGTCGCGGTCCCGCGTCGGCGTCGCCTGGCTCGGCCCGACCGGCTTCGAGCAGTATGTCTCGCCCCCCGGCGATCGCGCTTCTCCATCTCTGACCGGTCCGGCGGCCCGCCTGGCGGGGTTGCCGTCCGGTGCCTTTCGGGAGAACGCCGGGAAGCCCGCGGTCGGCAACGACTACGTATACGACGGCAGGGGCGACGACACGCCGTCCGCCTTTCACTGTGCCGCGTCCCTGTCCGTGACCATGCCTTCTGGTATCGATGCGTGACAGGTGTCTACAACAAAATACCCTGTTTCTCTACGGCTTTGGTATTTGCATGACTCACGGCGCACACAAGGAATTCATCGCTCCGGAAAGACCCGGCCGAGTCTCCTTCCCGGAAACCGTGGGACCGCGGACTAAGATTCCCCTAGGAACACCCCCAAGGGGTGTTCCGCGGCGTCGCGCCGAATATCCTACCGCCCGGACAGTGGCCGAATGAAGGCCGCGAACTTCCAGCAAGACGGATCTGTTCCGTTCCGGGCGTGCTGGAAATCGGAACCGGCTTCGCGATCAAAGATGCCGACAGGGGGAAGCTCAGCAGTGTTGGTGGAACGAAGAAAATTACTGGAACAGCTCGATGATCTACTCACGCACTCCGCGCGCGGCAGGGGGGCCGTCGCGGCGGTCAGCGGTTCGACGGCGATGGGCAAGACCACGGTGCTCAACGCGCTGGCGGAGCGGGCCACCGCGGCGGGCAGCACCGTGCTCGCCGTGGTGAGTTCGCCCCACGAGCGCGACGTCCCGTACAGCGCGCTCGCCCAGCTCCTGCACGCGGTGCACGCGGTGCGGGGCCCGCGGCCGGATGGGGCCGACGGAGCCGCCACGCCGGTCCCGCCCGTGGCGGAGGACGACTCCGTGGCCGTCGCGCGGCAGACGTACCAGATCATCGCCGACCTGGCGGCCCGGCATCCGCTGCTGATCGCGGTGGACGACATCCAGCACACCGACACGGCCAGCCTCTCCTGCCTGCGCTACCTGGCGCAGCGGCTGAACCGGCTCCCCCTCGCGCTGGTCTTCACGCGCGGTGTCTCCGTGGAGGAGCAGCCGCCGCGCATCCTCCACGACCTGCTGTACCGGACGAGCGTGCGCCGTTTCCACCTGGGGCCACTCTCGCGGGTGGGCATGAGGGAGCTGGCCGCGAACCTGCCCTCGTCCTCTCCGTCGGACCGGTTCCTCACCGAGGTCCACACCCTGAGCGGCGGCAATCCGCTGCTGGCCCAGGCGCTCATCGAGGAGCACAGGCTGCGCGCCGCGCCCGAATCCGCCACCGGGGCGGCCGCGTCGGACGGCGACGGGGCCGCGCCGCTCCCCGAGGGCGGGGTGGCGATCGGGCCGGTCTTCCATCAGGCGGTCCTCGCCTATCTGCACCGGATCGGCCCGCGCGCGGTGCTGCTCGCCCGGTGTGTCGCGCTGCTGGACGAGGCGGCCACGCCGCTGCTGCTGAGCCGGTTGAGCGGCATCGACACCGAACTGCTGAAACGCTATCTCCGGTTGCTCACCGGCATCGGCGTGCTGGGCGGGGCGCGGCTGCGGCACGCGGGCGTACGGCAGGCGGTCCTCGGCGAGATGCCGCACGAGGAGGCCACGCAGCTGCGGTATCGCGCCGCCCGTCTGCTGTACGACAGCGGGGCGCCGCCGCAGGCGGTCGCCGCGCATCTGCTCGGCGTCGGTCCGCTGCACGAGGACTGGGTGCTGGGCGTGCTGCGCGAGGCCGCCTGCCGGGCCCTGGACGACGGGGACGTCCAGCGCGGCATCCGGTGCCTGGAGCTGGCCCGCGAATGCTGCGTGGACGAGACGCAGCGCCTGTCGGTGAAGTCGCAGTTCGCCTGCGGGCAGTGGCAGTTGCGGCCCGCCGACTCGGCCCCGCACTTTCTCGCGCTCAAGGGGCCCATCGTCGAAGGCAAGCTGACCGGTGTCGACGCGCTGTGGGCCGCCGAGGGCATGCTGTTCCACCTCGGCTTCGACGAGGCGCTGGAGGCCGTCGACCAGCTCAACGGCGACGACGAGGAGATGGCGACCGCGCTGCACGGCACGCGGATGCTGATGGCCTCGGAGGTCCCCGGCGTGCTCGACCGGCTGAGCCGTCCGCTGCCGGCCTCCGCCGCCCCGGCCACGTCCCACTCCGAGCTGCGGGCCCGGCACGCGCTCGCCCTGGTCCTGGAGCGGGGCGCCGACGAGTACGCCATCGCCCTGGCCGAGCAGGTGCTCCAGAGCCGTGAGAACGCGGCGACCTCGCAGCTCAGCAGCCTGCCGAAGGCGCTGCTCGCCCTGTGCTACGCGGATCGGATCGACGCCGCCGCCACGTGGCACGACCTTCTGGCGGGCGACGCGGGACGCCATGACGCCCCGGGCTGGCGGGCGCAGATCGCCTGCGTCGGCGCACTCGTCTCGCTGCGCCGCGGACGGCTGGCCGACGCCGTGCGTCAGGCGGAGACGGCGTACGCCCGGCTGTCCGGGCCGCGGTGGAACGTCAGCAGCGCGCTGGCGCTCGCCATACTGATCGAGGCGCACACCGCGATGGGCGACCACCAGGCCGCGGCCGGGTACCTGACGCCGGAGCCGCCGCCCGAGCTGTTCCTCACCCGCGCCGGGCTGCACTATCTGTACGCGCGCGGGCGCCACCATCTGGCCACGGGCAACACGTATCTGGCGCTGTCCGACTTCCAGGGGTGCGGCAGCCTGATGCGGCGCTGGAAGGTCGACACGCCCGCCGTGGCGCCGTGGCGGCTGGGCGAGGCGGAGGCGTGGCTGCGGCTGGGCGACCGGGAGCGGGCGGTCCGGCTCGTGGAGAAGCAGCTCGCCAGGCCCGACTCCGGGCTCCCCCGGTCGCGTGGCATGGCGCTGCACGGCCTGGCCCTGGTGCAGCCGGTCACCCAGCAACCGCCCATCCTGCGGGACGCGTTCCGCCTGCTGGAGGGCAGTGGCGCTCGGTACGAGGCGGCCGCCGTGCTGGCCGATCTCAGCCGCGCGTACCAGCAGCTGGGCGACAAGCGGGCCCGGCCGACGGCGCGGCGGGCGTGGCGGCTCGCCAAGAGCTGCCAGGCGGAACCCCTGTGCCAGGAGTTGCTCCCGACGTCCACGCCGCGGAGCATCGGCCCCCGGGGGAGCGCGGAATCCCGCGGTGGCGACCGCGCCGACCACGACAGCTTCGGCGGGCTGAGCGAATCCGAGCGGCGCGTCGCCATGCTGGCCGTCCAGGGGTACGCCAACCGGGAGATCGCCGACCGGCTGTTCATCACGGTCAGCACCGTGGAGCAGCATCTGACGCGGGTCTACCGCAAGATGGGCATCAGAAACCGCGAGCAGCTGCTGCAGGGGGCCCACGCCGTCAGCTACGAGTCCGCCTGACCCGTTCCGCCGTGCCTCGGCGAGGGGGTGTCGTCCGCCCGTCCCGTTTTCCGACGGGCGGGCGGACGCGCTGTTTCCGGCGGCCCCCTCGCCGTATGGGACACGGTCTCCCAGGGGGTGTCTTGCGGATCATGCCGGGCTCGCGGGCCTGATCCGAAAGACACCCCCTAGGGGGCTCTACGGGTAGCTAGGGGCGGGTGGCGAAGCCGACGATCGTGCCTCAGGACGAACGCCAGCCCGGCGTTTTCGACAGCGCGCGATGAGGGAGGCACTCGCCACCATGACGAGTGATCTTGTTCACGGTACTGATGCCATCGCAATCACCGGCGTGTCGTGCCGCCTCCCCCAGGCGCCCGACCCCGGCACCTTCTGGGAGTTGCTGCGCGCGGGCCGCAGTGCGATCACCGAGGTGCCGCCGGACCGCTGGGACCCGGACGCGGTGCTGCCGGACGAGGGGGAACGGCATCGGGCCGGGCTGCGCCACGGAGGGTTCCTCGACCGGGTGGACGCGTTCGACGCGGCGTTCTTCGGCATCTCGCCGCGCGAGGCGGTGGCGATCGACCCGCAGCAGCGGCTGTTCGCCGAACTCGCCTGGGAGGCGCTGGAGGACGCGGGCATCGTCCCGGAGACGCTGCGCTCCACGGCGACGGGCGTCATGGTCGGGGCGATCGCCAGTGACTACGCGGCGCTGGCACAGCGCGGCGGCGCGATCACCCAGCACTCGCTGCCCGGGCTGAACCGCGGGGTCATCGCCAACCGGGTCTCCTACGCGCTGGGTCTGCGCGGCCCGAGCCTGGCGGTGGACACCGCGCAGTCGTCGTCGCTGGTGGCGGTGCACCTCGCGGTGGAGAGCCTGCGCAAGGGCGAGTGCACCCTGGCGCTGGCGGGCGGGGTGGCGCTCAACTTCGCGCCGGAGAGCGCCGAGGTCGCCGGGCGGTTCGGCGGACTGTCGCCGGACGGGCGCTGCTTCACCTTCGACGCGCGGGCCAACGGCTACGTACGCGGCGAGGGCGGCGGGGTCGTCGTGCTGAAACCGCTGGCGGACGCGGTCCGCGACGGGGACACGGTGTACGGGGTGATCCTCGGCAGCGCGGTCAACAACGACGGCGCCACCGCCGGGCTCACCGTGCCCAGCGCCGAGGCCCAGGCGGCGGTGGCGCGGCGGGCGTGCGAGGACGCGCGGGTGGATCCGGCGCGGGTGCGCTATGTGGAGTTGCACGGGACGGGCACGCCGACGGGCGATCCGCTGGAGGCGGAGGGCGTGGGCGCCGCGTACGGCAGCGCGCGGCCCGCGGGCTCGCCCGTTCTCGTCGGCTCGGCCAAGACCAACGTCGGGCATCTGGAGGGCGCGGCGGGGATCGTCGGGCTGATCAAGACGGCGCTGAGCATCCGGCACCGGGAGATTCCGGCGAGCCTGAACTACGAGGCGCCGCATCCGCGCATCGACCCCGAGGCGCTGAACCTGCGCGTCCAGACCGTGTGCAGCCCGTGGCCGGACGGGCCACTGCTGGCCGGGGTGAGCTCCTTCGGCGTGGGCGGGACGAACTGCCACGTCGTGCTGGGCGAGGGGCCGGAGCGGGCCGTGCAGGACGCTTCGGGGAGCGGCGAGCCGGTGATCCCGCTGGCGCCGTGGCCGGTGTCGGGGCGTACGGAGGCGGCGTTGCGCGCCCAGGCCGGGCGGCTGCTGGAGCGGCGTACCCCTGACGGCGGCTCGGATCCGTACGACGTCGGCTGGTCGCTGGCCCGCACCCGCACCCACTTCGAGCACCGTGCCGTGGCCCTCGGGCTCGACCACGACGCGCAGCTGGAGGCGTTGCGGACCGGGGCCGAGGTGCCGGGGCTGGTCACGGGTGTCACGGGCGACCACGGCAAGGTGGCGCTGGTGTTCCCGGGGCAGGGGTCGCAGTGGGAGGGCATGGCGCGCGAGTTGCTGCGTACGTCGGCGGTCTTCCGCGCCTCGATCGAGGCGTGCGACGCGGCGCTCGCCCCGTACGTCGGCTGGTCGCTGCTGGACACGCTGACCGCCCGGACCGGCGCGCCGTCCCTCGACCGCGCGGATGTCGTGCAGCCCGTGCTGTTCGCGGTGATGGTGTCGCTCGCCCGGGTGTGGGAGTCGCTGGGCGTGCGGCCGGACGCGGTGGTGGGGCATTCGCAGGGCGAGGTGGCCGCGGCGCACATCGCGGGAGCGCTCACCCTGGAGGACGCCGCCCGGGTGGTGGCGCTGCGCAGCCGGACCATCATGACGCTGGCGGGCACCGGGGCCATGGCGTCGGTGCCGCTCCCGGTCGACCGGGTCGCGGACTACATCGCCGGCTTCGGCGAGGGCCTGAGCATCGCCGCGGTCAACGGCCCCGGCACCACGGTGGTGTCCGGGGCCCCCGAGGTGGTGGCCGCGCTGCTGGCCCGCTGCGAGGCGGACGGGATCCGGGCGAAGGCCGTCCCCGCCGTGGACTTCGCCTCGCACTCACCGCATATGGAGGCCATCAGGGAGCGGTTGCTGGAGCAGCTCGCGGGGGTGCGGCCGCGCTCGTGTGACATCGCGTTCTACTCGACGGTCACGGCGGGCGCCATCGACACGGCCGGGCTGGACGCCGGGTACTGGTACACCAATCTCCGTCAGCCCGTCCTCTTCGAGGCGACGCTCCGGGCCATGGCGGAGGCGGGCTTCGGCACCTATCTCGAGTCGAGCCCGCATCCCGTCCTCACCCTCGGACTGCGCGAGACGCTGCCGGAGGCGCTGGTCGTGGGGTCGCTGCGGCGCAACGAGGCGCCGTGGCCGCCGCTGCTGACCTCCCTGGCGGAGCTTCATGTGCGCGGCCTGTCCGTGGACTGGCCGGCCGTGTTCGCGGGGCGGACGCCGCGCCGCGTGGCGCTGCCCACGTACGCCTTCCAGCGCGAGCGCCACTGGCCGGAGGTGTCCGCCGCGTACGAGCCCACGGCCCCGCGCGAAGAGGCCGAGCGCGCGCAGGCCCCGGTATCCGGCTCCGGAACGACGACGTGGCCGGAGCGGATCGCCGGGCTGCCGGAGGACGAGCGGCACCGTGCGGCGCTGGAGCTGGTGCGGCTGCGCACGGCCATCGTGCTCGGCCACCTGAGCACGGACACCGTCGATGTCGAGCGGGCGTTCCGTGAGCTGGGCATGGACTCCACGATGGCGGTCCAGCTGCGGCAGAACCTGGTGGACGCCACCGGGCTGACGCTGCCGGAGACCGTCGTCTTCGACCATCCGAGCCCGTCCCGGCTGGCGCGGAAGCTGTGCGAACTGGCCCTGGGCGAGGACATCTCCCCCGCCACGTCCGCGCCGCGCGCGGTGGACGCCGACGACCCGATCGTGGTCGTCGGCATGGCCTGCCGCTTCCCCGGTGGCGCCGGTTCGCCCGAGGAGCTGTGGCGGCTGGTCGACGGCGGTGTGGACGCCATCTCGGGCTTCCCCACCGACCGGGGCTGGGACCTGGACGCCCTGTACGACCCGGAGCCGGGGGTGCGGGGCAAGACCTACACCCGGCACGGCGGGTTCCTGGACGACGCCGCCGGGTTCGACGCGGAGTTCTTCGGCATCAGCCCGCGCGAGGCCACCGCGATGGACCCGCAGCAGCGGGTGTTGCTGCAGGTCACCTGGGAGGCGTTCGAACGCGCCGGGATCGATCCGGGCACGCTGCGCGGCAGCGGCACCGGGGTGTTCGTGGGCGCGATGTCGCAGGAGTACGGCCCGCGGCTGCACGAGGGCGACGACGGGCTGGGGGGTTATCTGCTCACCGGCAACACCGCGAGCGTCGCGTCGGGACGGCTGGCCTACACCTTCGGTCTGGAGGGCCCGGCGGTGACGATCGACACGGCCTGCTCGTCGTCGCTCGTCGCGATGCACCAGGCGGTGCAGGCGCTGCGCGTCGGGGACTGTGGGCTGGCGGTGGCGGGTGGCGTCACGGTGATGGCGACCCCGGGCATGTTCGTGGAGTTCGGGCAGCAGCGCGGGCTGGCCGCGGACGGCCGGTGCAAGTCGTTCGCGGCCGGTGCCGACGGCACCATCTGGGCCGAGGGCGCGGGCATGGTCCTGCTGGAACGCCTGTCGGACGCCCGGGCCAACGGCCACCCCGTCCTGGCCGTCATCCGAGGCTCGGCCGTCAACCAGGACGGCGCGTCCAACGGCCTGACCGCGCCGAACGGACCGTCGCAGCAACGCGTCATCAACGCCGCCCTGGCGAACGCCGGGCTGACGCCGGACCAGGTGGACGCGGTGGAGGGCCACGGCACCGGCACCACCCTCGGCGACCCCATCGAGGCACAAGCCCTGCTCGCCACCTACGGACAGAACCGCGACGAACCACTGTGGCTGGGCTCCCTCAAGTCCAACATCGGCCACGCACAGGCCGCCGCCGGCATCGGCGGCGTCATCAAATGATCCAGGCCATGCGCCACGCCACCCTGCCCAAAACACTCCACGTCGACGAGCCCAGCCCGCACATCGACTGGACCACCGGCCATGTGCGACTGCTCACCGAGGC
>NZ_BBUZ01000026.1 GCF_001417735.1 Streptomyces sp. NBRC 110028 | reverse complement strand
GAGGTGGCAGAAGGCCACGTCACCGAGGTGTGGCACGACGTCCACCGAGACCCGTGAGCTGGTGCCGACAACGTTGCGCCTGCCGAAAAACCCGTCCGCCCTGGTGGGAGGCGGTGTGCGAGGGTGTACGAGTCTCGTTGGAAGGCGCTCGCCCCGTGCCCTCGCGCGGCTGTCAATCGTCGCGGGATGATGGTCTACCGTGCTACTGCGACTGGGCTACCTGGCTGTGATCCATGCGTTTGCCATGTTGCGCCTGCTCCCGATGAGCGACCGCGACAAGGACGCGGAGATCGTTGCCCTGCGTCACCAGCTGATGGTGCTGGAGCGGCAACTCGGCAAGGAGAGGGTGCGGTTCACTCCAATCGACCGGGCGTTCCTGGCGGCGCTGCTGCACCGGCTGCCACGGAACGTGCTCGGCAGCATACAGCTGCTGGTGCGCCCGGATACGGTACTTCGATGGCACCGCAGCTTGGTCGCACGCCGCCACGCGGCTGCCTCCCGGCCCAAGCGTCCCGGAAGACCCTGCACTGTCCACTCCGTCCGGGCCCTGGTGCTGCGTCTGGCGAAGGAGAATCCCGGTTGGGGCTACAGGAGGGTGCATGGTGAGCTTCTGGTCCTGGGCGTGAAGGTCGCTGCGTCCACCGTCTGGCAGATCTTGAAGGAAGCTGGGATCGACCCGGCACCCGAGCGGGCCGGTAGTACTTGGGCTGACTTCTTGCGCTCCCAGGCCGATGCCTTGCTGGCCTGCGACTTCCTGGAAACGGTCACCTTGTCCGGGGCGCGACTGTACGTGTTGGCGGTGATCGAGCAGGCCAGCCGACGCATCCGGATCCTGGGGGCGACTGCGAACCCGACCGCCTCATGGGTGGCGCAGGCCGCCAGGAACCTGGTCATGGACCTTGAGGACGCGGGCTGCCGGGTGCGGTTCCTGATCCGGGACCGGGACGGGAAGTTCCCCGCCCTGTTCGATGCCGTCCTTGCCGATGTGGGGATCGAGGTCGTTCTCAGCGGTGTCAGGATGCCGAGAATGAACTCGGTCATGGAGCGTTGGGTGCAGACCTGCCGGCGTGAACTGCTGGATTGGACCTTGATCTGGAACCACCGGCACCTGCTCTATGTACTGCGGGAGTTCGAGGGGTTTTACAACGCTCATCGGCCACATCAGGGCATCGCCAACGCCCGTCCTCTGCACCCGTTACCCGCGCCGATCACCGATCCGGACCAGATCGCCAGCCTCGACATACGAAGACGCGAGCGCCTTGGCGGCATCCTCCACGAATACCGACATGCCGCATGACCTGGGCGGATGAGGTTTCCGGCAAGCGCAGGGTTGGCGACAGCGTCCAGGAGATCCGGCGCACTTACAACCACCTTCTTGATGAGCAAGCAGGTGGAGGACCACAGGGCCCATGTCACCCGTCTGACAGCACGGCCCGTCCGAGCCCAAGTCGCGGCGTGAGGGAAGATCATCCGCGCTGTCTCGGAACCCTCCTTAAACCCTCCCTAAGGTCCGGCTCGGTCCGGCTCCAACCGGGACGGAACGGAGCCCGGCGAAGCTCCTCCGGCGTGCGCAATCTTGCCGAAAGGGGCTTGCCCGACCGGGAGCCCTCCCAGCGGAGGCGAATCAGCGCAGCGCTGTCACCTTGGCGAACGCTCCCTACGGAGCGCGTTCGCACCTCCTGAGACCCGCCCAAGAGTCTTGAGCCCCTGCCGGTCTCCTGGAGAGAGAAAACCACCGACTGTGTTAACCGGACGTTAGCTCTCGGTCCGGAGGCTGTACGCCGCCCCCTGTCCGCACCGACGCTGCGTTGCGCGACGACCGCTCCTTCGGCGGCCGGGCGCCTACCGCACGTATCTGGAGGCCCAGTGAGCGACACCGGCTCAGCGCAACACCCCCGCACCCCCTGGCGAGCCGTGCTCGGCGGCTCGATCGGCAATCTCGTCGAATGGTTCGACTGGTTCGTCTACGCCAGTTTCGCCACCTACTTCGCCGGTGCCTTCTTCCCCAAGGGCAATGACACCGCGCAACTCCTCAACACCGCCGGCATCTTCGCCGTCGGATTCTTCATGCGCCCGATCGGCGGCTGGCTGCTGGGCCGGTACGCCGACCGGCGCGGGCGCAAGGCCGCCCTCACCCTCACCGTGACGCTGATGTCGGCCAGCGCGCTGCTCATCGCCATCGCGCCGACGTACGACCAGGTCGGCTACTTCGGCGCGTTCGTCCTGCTGGTGGCCCGGCTGCTCCAGGGCCTCTCGGTCGGCGGCGAGTACGCGGCCAGCGCCACCTATCTCACCGAGGCGTCCCAGCCCGGCCGCCGCGGCTTCGTCTCCAGCTTCCAGTACGTGTCCATGACCCTCGGCCAGCTCATCGGCCTGGGCCTGCTGATCATGCTCCAGCGCACCATGTCCGACGGCTCGCTGCACTCCTACGGCTGGCGCATCCCGTTCATCGTGGGTGCCGTGGCCGCCGCGGTGGTCTTCTGGCTGCGCCGCAACCTGCTGGAGACCGAGGCGTACACCGAGGAGGAGGGCGCCCAGGACGGGTCGGCCGAGCGCGGGAGTCTTCGTCAGCTGCTGCTCCACCGCAAGGAGGCGGCACTGGTCATCGCGCTGACCATGGGCGGCACGGTCGCGTACTACACGTACACCACCTATCTCACCAAATACCTTTCGAACACCGCCGGGTTGAGCAAGAACGACGCGTCGCTGGTCAGCTTCTGCGCGCTGTTCCTGTTCATGCTGCTCCAGCCGGTCGCCGGATCGCTGTCGGACCGGATCGGCCGCCGGCCGCTGCTGATCACCTTCGGCATCGGCTCGATGCTCGGCACCGTGCCCATCATGACCGCGCTCTCGCACACCGACACCTTCCTCGGCGCGCTGCTGCTCTCGCTCGCGGCGCTGGTCATCATCACCGGCTACACCTCCATCAACGCGGTGGTGAAGGCCGAGTTGTTCCCCACCCATGTCCGGGCGCTCGGTGTGGCGCTGCCGTACGCGCTGGCCAACGCCCTGTTCGGCGGCACGGCGGAGTACGTGGCGCTGTGGTTCAAGAACGCCGGCATGGAGTCCGGCTTCTACTGGTACGTCTCCGGCTGCGCCGCCGTCTCGCTCGTCGTCTACCTCACGATGCGCGAGACCCGGGACACCGCCCTCACCCGCGAAGCGGCCGAGAAGACGGCCGCCGAGGACTTGCGGAAGAGCGCTGTCTGAGCCATCGGCCCAGCGCATACGCTGTGGCCCATGCACGTTCTCCTGGTCGAAGACGACGACCGGCTGGCGGCCGCGCTGATCTCGGCGCTGGACCGGCTGGGGCACCAGGTCGTCCGCGCCGGGCGCGCCGACGACGCGCTCCGGCTCAAGGACGGCGCCGACTTCGTCCTGCTCGACCTGGGGCTGCCCGACATGGACGGGCTGGAGGCGCTGCGCAGGCTGCGCCGCGCCTCCGCCGTCCCGGTCATCGTGGTCACCGCCCGGTCCGCCGAGCGGGACGTGGTCCGGTCCTTGCGCGGCGGCGCCGACGACTACCTGGTCAAACCGTTCCGCACGGCCGAACTGGTCGCGCGCATGGAGGCCGTCGTCCGGCGCGGAACCCGGCCGCTCACGGCGGCGGGCCCGGTGGTCACGGTCGGCGGCGTGACCATCGACCTGGCCACCCGGCAACTGGAGGTGGACGGCCATCCCGTCGCCCTCACCCGCCGGGAGTTCGACGTGCTGGCGCTGCTCGCCCGCGAACCCGGTGTGGTGCGCAGCCGCGAGGAGATCCTGGACGCGGTCTGGGGCGACCTGCTGCTGTCGGCGTCCCGCTCCCTCGATGTCCACATCGCCGGAATCCGTTCCAAGACCGGCCGTCCGGAGCTGGTGGAGACGCTGCGCGGCACCGGATACCGGCTGGGTACCGGCGGATGCACCTGAGGATCCTGACGGTCTACACCGTGCTCATCGCGTGCCTGGTGGCCGCGCTCGCGGTGCCCTTCGCCCGCGCGTACTCCTCGCACCGCACCGGGCAGCTGCTGCTGGAGCGGCGCGCGGACGCGACGCGCCTGGCCGAACTCGCCGACCAGGCCATCCGGGACGGGTACACCACCGGGCTCGTCCAGGAGGTCTCCCGCTACCACCAGCTGTACGGCACGGCGGTGGAGATCCGCGGCCGGGACGGCGAGCGGGTCGCGGGCGGCGGGGCCTGGGCGCGCGGGCCCGCCGAGCGGGCGCTGTCCGGCCGTACCACCGGGAGCCTGCCCCTGGTCACCCCGTTCGGCCCGGACGCGGTGGTGATCGCCGAGCCGGTCGGCCGGGACGCCCAGGTCTCCGGCGTGGTGCTCATGCGAGTGACCACGGCCACCGCCCGGCGCGAGGTGGCCCTGATGTGGGCGGCGGTCACGGGCGGCTCGCTGATCGCGGTGGCCTGCGCCCTGATCGCCGCGCGCCGCCTCGCGCGGTGGATCCTGCGGCCGGTGACCGAACTGGACGTCACCACCCGGGCCATCGCCGAGGGCCGGATGGACGCCCGGGTGCGCGACGGCGGCCACGGGCCCGCCGAACTGCGGCTGCTGGAGCGGCGGTTCAACGCCATGGCGGACGCGGTCTCCGCCGCCCTGGAGCGGCAGCGCGCCTTCGTCGCGGACGCCTCGCACGAGCTGCGCACCCCGCTGACCGTGCTGTCGCTGCGGCTGGAGAACCTGGAGCCGCACCTGCGGGAATCCGGGACCGGCGACTACGCCGAAGCGCTCGCCGAGGTCGACCGGCTGGCCGAACTGCTGGAAGACCTGCTGGAGCTGGCCCGGGTGGAGGCCGGGACGGCCGCACCCGAGCCGATCCCGCCCACGGCGCTCGCCGCGCGGCTCGGCACCTGGCGCGAGGTGCACGCGGCGCGCGGGCTGACCCTGGTGGTGGACGTCGAAGCGGCGGGCCCGGACGCCCCGCCGCTGCCCGCCCCGGCCGCCCGGATCGCGGACATCGCGCTGGACAACTCGGCCAAGTTCGTGCCGTCCGGCGGCACGGTCACCGTCTCGCTGGACGCCGCCGGAACGCTGCGGATCGCCGACGACGGCCCCGGGCTCACCCCCGACCAGCTGGCGGCGGCCCCGGGACGCTTCTGGCGCGCACCGGACCACGGGAACGTGCCCGGCAGCGGTCTGGGCCTCGCCATCGCCGCCGAACTGGCCCGCTCCTGCGGCGCCGGGCTGACCCTCCGCTCTGCCGAGCCCCACGGCCTGGTGGTGGAGCTGCGGCTGCCCGGTCAGCCGTAGGCGGCGCGGTAGTACGCGGCAGCGCCCGGGTGGAGGGGGACCGTGCCGGTGCCGATGGCGTAGCGCTCGTCCAGGCGGCTGCCCGGCGCGTCCGGCACCGCCAGCCGGTCGCGGCGCTCGAAGAGCACCCCGGTGAGCGCGCGGGCCGTGCCGTCCGCGAGCCGGTCGCGGCATACGAGATAGCTGGGCGTGCCCACGGTGGGGGTCGGCTTCCGCGTTCCGTACGCACCGGCCGGGATCGAGACCTCCTCGTAGACCGGGCCGTGCGCGGCGCGCAGCGCGCGGGCGAACCCGCCGAGCGGGATCAGGCGGAGCGGGTGGCGGCGGGCGAGCCGGGAGATGGCCCAGGTGGGGGCGCCGCCGGACCAGAAGAAGGCGTCCACGGACCCCCTGGTGAGCGCGTCGGCGGATTCGCCGAGCCCGAGGCGTACGGCGCGGATGTCGCGTACCCCGGCCGTGGCGAGCACCCGTCCGGCGGCCGCCCTGGTGCCGGACTCGGCGGCGCCGAGGGAGACCGTGCGCCCGGCCAGCTGGGCGGGGTGCTCGATCGTGGAGTCGGCGGGCACGATGAGGTGCAGGTAGTTGAGGTACAACCGGGCGAGGGCGGCGATCGGCGCCGGCCGCCGGAAGGTGCCGCGCCCCGCGGCGGCGTCGGCCGCGCTGTCGGCGAGGGTGAGCGCGGTGTCGGCCCGCCCGTCGCCGAGCATGCGCAGGTTCTCCACGCTCGCGGCGGTGGTGAGCACCCGTACGGTGAGGCCGTGGTGGACCCGGTGCGCCTCGGTGGCCAGTCTGCTGCCGAAGGTGGCGTAGGGCCCGCCACGGGGGCCGGTGGCCAGCCGCACCCGGGCGGAGGGCCCGGGGTCCGAACAGCCGGCGAGCCCGCCCGCGGCGAGCGCCAGCAGCAGGCGGCGTGGGACGGTGTGCACGCGGCGATGCTAACCGCCGCGGTGGGGTGCCGCGGAGCGCCGGGCGTCGCCGTCAGCGGGCCATCGCGCTGAGCTGAGCCCACACCACGCGGCCGCCCGCCGCCCCCGGCCGGTCGCCCCACGCCTGGGTCAGGGCGCGGACGAGGGCCAGGCCACGGCCGCTCTCGTCCTCCACGCCCGCCTCCCGGGGCATGGGGCCGAGCGGGCCGCCGCCCTGGTCGGCGACCTCGACGTACAGCGAGCGCCGCTCCTGGGCGCGCAGCACGCACAGAATCTGCTCGCTCGCGGTGTGCACGAGGGCGTTGGTGAACAGCTCGGACATCACCAGCTCCGCCGCGCCGCACACCTCCTCGTCGAAGCCCCAGGCGGGCACCAGGCTCCGGACGAGCCGGCGCGCGGCGCCGACCGAGGCGCCCCGGGCGGGCAGCTGCAAGGTCTCCTGGCGGAGGGCCGCGTCCACACCGGCGGAGCTCATGTGAGGGGCGATCGTCGAGCGTTGACGCAATGCCACGGCCATGTGCCTTCCGTCCGTCTACCTGTGGGGGCGTGAATGCCGTACGTGAATGCCGCAAGTGCGCGACAGGGCGGCCACGTTGGGACCGGTCACGACGCCACTATCGTTCCTGCGAGCATCAGTTGGCAAGACGCGTTCTGCAAAATGCAGAATGACCGAGGCAGTCTGTGCCGCCCATCGCGAGCATGGCACACTGAGTCGCACAGCACACCGTCCGAGGAGGAACGACGTGGGTGAAGCGCGGTCTGCCCCGACCGTTGGGCAGATGGTCCTCGGCATGCGGCTGCGGCACCTCCGTGAGCGAGCCGGGGTCAGCTATGACATGGCCGCCAAGGCGCTGCACGTCAACCAGACCACCGTGCGCCGGATGGAGAAGGCCGAAGTCGGGCTGAAGCTCCCGTACGTCGAGAAGCTTCTCCAGACCTACGGCGTCGAGCAGGACGAGGTGGATTCCTTCCTCGGACTCGTGGAGGAGGCCAACAAGCCCGGCTGGTGGCAGGGCTTCCGCGATGTGCTGCCGGACTGGTTCAGCCTCTATGTGAGCCTGGAGGGCGCCGCCAGCCGGATCCGCGCGTACGAACCGCACTTCGTCCCCGGCCTGCTGCAGACGGAGGGCTACGCCCGGACACTGCTGCGCATCGGCTTTCCGCAGGGCACCGACGAGGAGATCGACCGCCGGGTCGCCCTGCGGATGGAGCGTCAGGAGCTGCTGTCCAGACCCGACGGGCCGCATCTGTGGGCCGTCATGGACGAGACGGTGCTCCGTCTGCGCATCGGCGGGCCGCAGATCATGCGCGACCAGATCGACCACCTCATCGAGACCGTCCAGATGCCGAACGTGACCTTGCAGGTGGTCCCGTTCGCCTCCGGGCCGCATCCGGGCATGGGCGGTCCCTTCCAGCTGTTCCGGTTCCAGATTCCGGAGCTGCCGGACATCGTCTACGCCGAGGGCCTGACCGGCGCCGGCTATCTCGACCAGCGCACCGATGTGGCCGCCTATCTGGAGGCACTCGACCGGATGGGCACCCAGGCCACACCGGCGCGCCGCACGGAGACCTTCCTCCGTGAGATTCGCAAGGAGCTGTGACTGTGGATCAGGTACAAGACGTCTACAACGGCATGCCGGCCACCCGTCTGGCGACGGAAGGCTGGCGCAAGCCCTGGAGCGGCCCCAACGGCGGTGCGTGCGTGGAGGCCCTGAGGCTGCACGACGGGCGGATCGCCCTGCGGCAGTCGACGGACCCCGACGGCCCTGCGCTGATCTACACCCACCATGAAATGGAGAGGTTCATCCAGGGCGCCAAGGCCGGCGACGCGGATTTCCTCCTCTCCCGACCCGACCCCCACCTGACCACCTCGGCGGGTACCGCACCGGAACGGAGGGCGGCGTGACCGACTACGGACTCGCCCCGGACCAGCAGATCGACACCACCAAGCCGCACCCGGCTCGGATGTACGACTTCTATCTCAACGGCAAGGACCACTACGAGGTCGACGCGGAGGCCGCCGGAAAGGTCCTGTCGGTCTACCCGACCGTCAAGCTCAACGCCACGGTCAACCGCAGCTTCATCCACCGGGCGACGCGCTGGCTGGCCGCCGAGGCGGGTATCCGGCAGTTCCTGGACATCGGCACCGGCATCCCCACCGAGCCGAATCTGCACCAGGTCGCGCAGAGCGTGGCCCCGGACGCCCGGGTCGTCTACACCGACTACGACCCCATCGTGCTCGCCTACGCCCAGGCCCTGCTGCGCGGCACCCCCGAGGGGCGCACCGCGTACGTCCAGGCCGATGTGCGCGAGCCGCAGCGGATCATGTCGGCGACCGAGCTGAACGAGACGCTCGACCTGAGCAAGCCGGTCGCACTGTCGGTGAACGCCCTCTTCCACTTCATTCCGGAGGAGGAGAAGCCGTACGAGATCGTGGCGGAGCTGATGGGCGCGCTCGCCCCGGGCAGCTATCTGATGCTGACGCACTCCACGGCCGACTTCCACGCGGAGACGTGGCAGAAGGTGATCGCCGTGTACGAGGAGAGCGGCATATCCTTCACCACCCGCAGCAGGAGCCAGGTCGAGGCGTTCTTCGACGGTCTGGAGCTCGTCGAGCCGGGCGTCTCGGAGCCGCAGGACTGGAAGCCGGGCCCCGGCGACCGCCCGGACGAGATCCGCAGCGCGGACATCAACATGTGGGCCGGAGTGGGCCGCAAGCCGTAGCGGACACCCCCTACGGCTCCTCCGGGCCGTCGACGGTGAAGCCGAGCACCGCGCCGCCGCCGGGGCGGGGGCGGGCGAAGACCGTGCCACCGTGCGCGAGGGCGACCTCGTGCACGATGGCGAGCCCCAGCCCGGAGCCGGGCAGGCTGCGCGCGCCGGGGGCGCGGTAGAAGCGGTCGAAGATCCGCGTCCGGTCCTCCTCGGCGATGCCGGGGCCCCGGTCGCGTACTTCGACGCGGTGCCCGGTCACCACGACCTCGACGGGCCCGGTACCCTCCCGGTCGAACTTGGCGGCGTTCTCCACCAGGTTGGAGACCGCGCGCAACAGGGCACCGGGGTGGCCCTCGACGAGGGTGTCGCCCTCCGCCCGTACCGTGATCTCACGGCCGGTGCGGCGGCGGGCGAGGGTCGCGGCCTTGGTGGCGACCTCGTCGAGGGACACCTCGGTGCGCGGTTCGTCGTCCCGCTGGCCGGCCGCGAGGTCCACCAGCTCGTTGACGAGGTCGGTCAGCTCCCGGGTCTCCCCCGCCAGATCGGCCAGCAGCTCCTCGCGCGCGGCGGGCGGCAGCTGCTCGAAGCGGCTCAGCAGCGAGATGTTGGTGCGCAGCGAGGTGAGCGGGGTGCGCAGTTCGTGGCCGGCGTCCTGGACGAGGCGCCGCTGGTCGTCCTTGGAGCGGGCGAGCCGGCCGAGCATGCCGTCGAAGGCCCGGCCCAGCCGGCCCACCTCGTCGTCCCCGGCGACCGGCACCGCCACCTCCATCCGTCCGGTGGCCGCCACGCTTTCGGCGACCCGGGTGAGCCGTACCAGCCGCCGGGTGATGCGTCCGGCGAGCCACCAGCCGGCCAGCCCGGCGGCCATGATGATCGCGACGACGAACAGCGCGGTGCGCTTCTGCAGCTCCTGCAGCAGATCCTCGGTGTCGCTGATCTGCTGGGCCACCTGGACGGCGCCGCTGCCGTCGCCGAGCGCGACGGTGGCCATCCGGTACCGGTCCTCGCCGATGGAGATGTTGCGCTGCCGCACGGTGCCCGGGGTGGTGTCCGCGGCGGTCTCCCGGTCCTCCTCGCCGACCGGCAGCGGGGGCTTGCCCTCGTCGTAGACGCCGCCCCGGCCGCCGAGCACCTGGACGTCCATGCGGCTGATCCGGCGCAGGTCGTCGCGCAGCCCGTAGGGCACCGGGACCTCGGAGGGGTACTGCCGCAGGACCACCTTCTGGCCCCGGACCTGGGTGCGCAGATCACGGACGACGTCGGTGAACGCGGACTTCTGGTCGACCCGCACCAGCCCGGCCGCGGCGTCGTAGCTGAGGAAGCCCACCAGGAGGGTCACCACGGACGCGAGCGCCGCGAAGGAGAGCGCGAAGGTGGTGTGCAGGCTGGGCCGCGGCCTGCGGCGGGGCCGGAAGCGCACCGTTCACTCCTCCCGCAGGGTGTAGCCGACGCCGCGCACCGTGTGGATGAGCGGGGCGCGCCCGGTCTGGTCGACCTTGCGGCGCAGATAGCCGATGTACACGGCCAGGTTCTTCGATCCGGGGCCGAAGTCATAGCCCCAGATGCGAGAGTAGATCGTGGCATGGTCGAGGACGATGCCCGCGTTACGGGCCAGCAACTCCAGGAGGTCGAATTCGGTGCGGGTCAGCTCCAGCTCCGTACCGCTCCGCCACACCCGGCGCGCCGAGGGGTCGAGCCGGAGGTCGGCGACCGCGAGGGTGGCGTCGTAGGCGGCCTCCTCCGCCGCGGGCTCCGGTATGGGGGCGACGCGGCGCAGCAGCGCGCGCAGCCGGGCGAAGACCTCCTCGACCTCGAACGGCTTGGCCACGTAGTCGTCGGCGCCCGCGTCCAGCCCCTCGATCCGGTCGGCGGTCTCCACCCGCGCGGTGAGCATGAGGATGGGGGTGCGGTCGCCCTCGGCGCGCAGCACCCGGCACACCTGGACTCCGTCCACGCCCGGCATCATCACGTCCAGCACGATCACGTCCGGGTGCTCGCGGTGGATGGCCGCCAGGGCCTCGACGCCGTCGGACACCGCGGTGACCCGGTATCCCTCCAGTATCAGGGCGCGCTCCAGCGCATGGCGGATGGCGCGGTCGTCCTCGGCGAGCAGCACGGTGTTGGTCACAGGACGAGTCTGCCAAGACCGCCCGGGAGCGATCGCCCTCGCCCCCGCGGAGCTGCGGCTCTTACCCGGCTCTCACCTTTCTCACGCGACCGGCTTACCGAGCCGGGACAGGGTACCCAGTACGTTCCGGGGGGATCGCGCCCCGGTGTTGCCACCGGCCGGAGAGACACCGTATGAAGATCGTATTCCTGCTGCACAACGCCTATGGGATCGGCGGAACGATACGCACCACGCTGAATCTCGCCGCGGCGCTCGCGGAGCGCCACGAGGTGGAGATCGCGTCGATGATGCGCCACCGCGCGACGCCGCGCTTCACCCTCGACCCGCGGGTGCGGCTGGTGCCGCTGGTCGACACGCGCCCCGGCGGCCTGGACGCGCAAGATCCGCTGTTCGCCGAGCCCACTGTGGACTTTCCCGTCCACGAGAAGCGGAACCACCAGTACAACCGGCTGATGGACCTGCGGGTCGCCCGGTATCTGGAGGGCTGCGACGCCGATGTGATCATCGGCACCCGGCCGGGCATCAATGTGTACCTGGCCCGTTTCGGCCCGCGCGAGGCGCTGCGCATCGCACAGGAGCACCTGCGGTACGAGGCGCACAGCAAGAAGCTGCGGGCCGAGCTGACGCCGTTCTACCGCACGCTGGACGCCCTGGTCACCACGACGGAGGCGGACGCGGCGGTGTACCGGGCGAAGATGCCGCTGCCGGGGGCGCGGACCCTGGCGATCCCCAACAGCGTCCCCGAACCGGCGGCCGAGACCTCCGAGGGCACCGCTCCGGTGATCGCGGCGGCGGGCCGGCTGGTCCGCGGCAAGCGCTTCGACCTGCTGATCGACGCCTTCGCCGAGGTCTCGCCCAAGCATCCGGACTGGCGGCTGCGGATCTACGGCGGCGGCGCCCAGAGGGAGCAGCTGCAGGAGCGCATCGAGGAGCTGGGGCTGACCGGGAGCGCCGAGCTGATGGGGCCGTACTCGCCGATCGAGGAGGAGTTCGCGAAGGCGTCGATCGTCGCGGTCGCCTCGGACGCCGAGTCGTTCGGGATGACGATCGTGGAGGCGATGCGCTGCGGGGTGCCGGTGGTGAGCACGGACTGCCCGCTCGGCCCCGCCGAGATCATCGAGGACGGGGTCACCGGGCGGCTCGTACCCGTCGGCGACAAGCAGGCGCTGGCACAGGCGCTGCGGGACCTGATCGACGACGAGCCGGGCCGCCGCGCGATGGCCGCGGCGGCGCTGGAGAGCGCGCGGAGGTACGACCCGGAGCCGATCGCCGAGCGCTACGAGCGGCTCTTCGAGGAGCTGGCCTCCAGCCGGTTCGCGCGCTCCTGGGAGCGTTCCCGGACCCGGCTGCGGGCCCGCTACCGCCGTACGGTCCGCCGCTGGAAGCGCGCCTTCCGCCGCCGTCTGCCCGCGGCGGGCGGGACGGGCGCGAAGGCCTGACGGGCCGCCCGGGCCTGCCGGGCGGCTCCGTGCCTACCAGGTGGTCGGCGCGTAGTCCTTGAGGAAGCAGCCGAACAGGTCCTCGCCCTGCTCGCCGCGGACGATGGGGTCGTAGACCCGGGCCGCGCCGTCCACCAGGTCGAGCGGGGCGTGGAAGCCGTCGGCGGCGAGCCGCATCTTGTCCGGGTGCGGCCGCTCGTCGGTGATCCACCCGGTGTCGACGCTGGTCATGAGGATGGCGTCGGTCTCGAACATCTCACGGGCGCTGGTGCGGGTGAGCATGTTGAGCGAGGCCTTGGCCATGTTGGTGTGCGGATGGCCCGCGCCCTTGTAACCGCGGCCGAACTTGCCCTCCATCGCCGACACGTTGACCACGTACTTGCGCCGGGCGGACGCGGCGGCCATCGCCGGGCGCAGCCGGCTGACCAGGATGAAGGGCGCCGTCTCGTTGCACAGCTGCACCTCCAGCATCTCCACCGGGTCCACCTCGTGGACCCGCTGGATCCAGGTGTTGGTGGCGTCCAGGTCCGGGACGAGCCCGCCCGCGTCGATCGCGGTGCCCGCCTCGATCCGGGCGGGCGAGGCGGAGCCGCTGGTGAGGGCGAGGGCGGTGAGGTCCTGGGCGGTCAGCGCGCCGTCCCGCTCCGTACGCGGTCCGGGCAGCGCCGTCTGGGAGCCGCTGCCGAAGGCGCCGAGGACGACGGACTCGGGCAGCTCGCCGGCGGGCAGCGGCGCCGACTCGCCCGCTATCAGCTCCGCGTACGCCTGCGGGGTGCGGCGCACGGTCTGCGCCGCGTTGTTGATCAGGATGTCCAGCGGCCCGGCGGCGGACATCTCGTCGGCCAGCGCGATGACCTGGGCGGGGTCGCGCAGATCGATACCGACGATCTTCAGCCGGTGCAGCCACTCGGCGCTGTCCGGCATCGCCGTGAAGCGGCGGATCGCGTCGTTCGGGAAGCGGGTGGTGACGGTGGTGTGGGCGCCGTCGCGCAGCAGCCGCAGCGCGATGTACATGCCGATCTTGGCGCGGCCGCCGGTGAGCAGCGCCCGGCGGCCGGTGAGGTCGGTGCGGGCGTCGCGGCGGGCCCGGTTCTCGGCGGCGCAGTCGCGGCAGAGCTGGTGGTAGAACGCGTCGACCTCGACGTAGCGGGTCTTGCACACGTAGCAGGAGCGGGGGCGCGCCAGGATGCCCGCGATCTCGGTGGTGACGGAGCGCTTGAGGGCGCGGCCCAGCGTCTCGTCGTCGATGCGGTCGGCGGCGCCGGTGGCGGTGGCCTCGGTCACCGTCTTGTCGTTGGCGGTCTTGGCGGCCCGCCGCTCCTGGCGCCTGCGCTGCTTGACCGTGCGGTAGATACCGGCCGTGGCCCGGCGCACCGTGATGGCGTCGGGGTGGTCGACGGGCAGCCGGTCCAGTTCTTCCAGGACGCTCAGGCAGGTCGCCAGGCGCCCGGGGTCGATGCCGGGCTCCGCGTGGGTCCCGGGCTCCCCCGGCTCCGTGGGCACGGCGCCGGTCTGCCCGGCCTCCGTCCGCTCGGCCCGGCCGTCGTCAGTCACCGTCATCGCCGCTGCCGCTTCCTCGTTCTGTTTTCCCTGGGTAACGGCCGAACTGTACGGAAGCGGGGACGGCCCTGCCAAACCCGCGCGGTCTCACCCCCTCCCGTACCCGCGGTAGGTATAGCCCCGGAGCGGGGGTTCCGCTGCCCGGGCGGGGCCGGTCAGCGAGCGGATCAGGCCATGATCGGGCGAGCGGGCGCAGGCCGGGTCGGTGCGGGCCGCGTCCCCGGTGAGGGCGTACGCCTGGCAGCGGCAGCCGCCGAAGTCCTCGGCGCGGTGGGAGCAGCTACGGCACGGTTCGGCCATCCACTCCTCGCCGCGGTAGCGGTTGAAGGCGGCGGAGTGGTCCCAGATCCACGCAAGCGCGTGGTCGCGGACGTTCGGCGGGTCCAGGCCGGGCAGGGCGGCCGCCGCGGGGCAGGGCAGGACGGTGCCGTCGGGCGCGACGGTGAGCGAGACCGCGCCCCAGCCGCCCATGCAGGGCTTGGCGACGCCCTCGAAGTAGTCCGGGAGGACCCACACCAGCTCGGTGCGGCCGCCGAGCTGTTCGCGCCGGCGTGCGACGGCCTCCCGGGCCCGGGCGAGCTGGTCGCGGGTGGGCAGCAGGGCGGCGCGGTTGCGCAGGGCCCAGCCGTAGAACTGGGTGTTGGCGAGTTCGATACGGTCCGCTCCCCAGGCCACGGCCAGGTCGATCAGGGCGTCCAGCGCGTCGAGGTTGTCGCGGTGCAGGACGATGTTGACGCCCAGCGGCAGCCCCGCCTCCCGTACCAGCGCCGCGGCCCGCTCCTTGGCGGCGAACGAGCGGTGTCCGGCGATCCGGTCCGACGCCTCGGGGTCGGCGTGCTGGACGGAGAGCTGGACGCTGTGCAGCCCGGCCCCGGTCAGCGCCGCGAGCCGGGCCTCGTCCAGTCCCACGCCGCTGGTGACGAGCTGGGTGTAGAGCCCGGCGGACACGGCGGCGGCGACGATCGCCTCCAGGTCCCGGCGCAGCAGCGGCTCGCCGCCGGACAGATGGGTGTGGACGACGCCCAGCTCGGCCGCCTGACGCAGCACCCGCTCCCACTCCTCGCCGGTCAACTCGCGGGAGCGGCGCACCAGCTGGAGCGGGTTGGAGCAGTACGGGCAGTGCAGCGGACAGCCGTGGGTCAGCTCGGCGAGCAGCGCCCAGGGGCGGGGGTGGGCGGTCCCTGGGGGGTGGGCGGTCACCGTATCCAGCCCTCCTCGTGCATCCGGCCAAGGAACGCGGGGACCTCGGTGGCCACGGGGGCGCCGGGGAAGCGTTCGGAGAGTTCGGCCACGATGGTGTCGAGGTCGCGGTCGCCGTCGCACAGCCGCAGCACGGTCCCGGCGGTGCCGCGCAGGACCACGACGCGCTCGGGCAGCACCAGCAGGTCCACCTCGCGCACCCGGTCGTGGCGCAGGCGCACCGCGGGGGCCAGGGCGGGCCGCCAGGCGGCCGGGGCCGTCATGTCCCCTCCCCCGCGGTGTCGCCCGCGGTGTGGCCGGACGTGTCCTTGGTGTCGGCGTGCTCCACCGCGTCCAGCAGGGACCACAGCACCTCGCATTTGAAGGTCAGCGCCGCGACCGCCCGCTCCTCGTCCTCGGGGGTGCGGGCCCAGGTGAGGACGAGGTCGAGGGCTTCGGCGCTGTCCCGGCTGCCCTGGCCGACCCGGTCGCGGAAGTAGCGCAAGCCCTCGCGCTCGATCCACCGGTAGTGGCGTTCGAACGCCTCGATGCGGGTGCGCATGATGCCGGGGGCGGACAGTTCGGTCAGCGAGGCGGCGACGGCCTCCAGCGGGGTGCCCAGACGGCAGAAGTTGACGTAGCCGTCGACCGCGAGCCGTACCCCGGGCAGCACGTCGGCGCCGGTCAGCAGCCGCTCCCGGCCAAGACCCGCGGCCTCGCCGAGCCGCAGCCACCGCTCGATGCCGCCCTCGCCGTCGGCCGCGCCGTCGTGGTCACGGATGCGGCGCAGCCACATCCGGCGCAGCCCCGGGGTGTCCAGCTTGGCGGTGATGAGCGCGTCCTTGACGGGGATGTGGCGCTGGTAGTGGAAGCGGTTGAGGATCCAGCGGCGCATTTCGGCGGGGGTGAGTTCGCCCGCGTGCATGCGGAGGTTGAAGGGGTGCCGGTCGTGGTAGCGCTCCTCGGCGACGGCGCGCAGCCGTGTCTCGAGGCTCCGGGTCATAGCTCGATCACCATCCCGTCGGCGGCCACCTCGATGCCCCGTCCGGCGAGCACCGCGTGCTGGGGCGCGGCCGGGTCGTTGAGGGGGTTGGTGTTGTTGAGGTGCGTGTACAGGGTGCGGGCGCCCAGTGCGGCGAGCCGCCGCGCCGTGCCGCCGGGTCCGTCGATCGGCAGATGGCCCATGGCGGTGGCGGTGCGGGAGCCGAAACCGCTGCGCCGGGGCTCCTCGTCGTCCCAGAAGGTGCCGTCGACGATGACGCAGTCGGCCTCCTCGGCGGCCCGCTGGAAGGTGTCGGGCCAGGCGGCGAGGGCGGGGGCGTAGAGGAGGGAGCGGCCGGTGGCGCGGTCCGTCAAGCGCAGGGCGACGACCCAGGCGTCGTCGTCGGCTCCGCCCAGCCCGGTGGCGTAGCGCGGGCGTTTGGCGGAGACGGGGACGGCGTCGAGCGTGAAGCCGGCGTCCGCGGCGGCCGGGCGGGGGCCTTCCACCGGCAGCTCGTGCCAGTCGAGGCGGGTGTAGGGGGTGAGCACATCGCCGAGGTGGAGTCCGGTCAGCAGGGCCCGGCGCACCGGGGCGGTGGTGTGCAGTTCGACGCCGTCGGCCTCGCGCAGCCGGGCGATGCCGAGGGTGTGGTCGAGTTCGGCGTCGGTGAGGATCACCCCGGCCAGTGGGGTGCGGCGCGGTTCGGGCCCGGGGTGGAGTTCGGGGCAGTCCTCGATCTGCTCGCCGAGGTCGGGGGTGGCGTTGACGAGATACCAGCGGCCTTCGGCGGCCCGTACGGCGAGCGAGGCGTGGCGGCGGCGGCGCTCCGGGTGGGCGCGTGCCCCGGAGCATCCGGGGCACGCGCAGTTCCACTGGGGTACGCCGCCGCCCGCCGCGGTGCCGAGCACACGCACGCGCATGGCGGCTGCCGTCAGCGGGCGTTCAGTGAGTAGGCGGTGACCTCCAGCGCGGTCTCGACGACCACGTA
Organism: Streptomyces sp. NBRC 110028; assembly: GCF_001417735.1. Lineage (GTDB taxonomy): Bacteria > Actinomycetota > Actinomycetes > Streptomycetales > Streptomycetaceae > Streptomyces. Next base: position 433,284 of record NZ_BBUZ01000026.1, on the reverse strand, counting down.
GTCGGGGGTCTGCCAGGCGGTCTGGTCCGGGGCGGGCGGTGTCCGGTCCGCCGTGGTGGGGGTCTGCCGCACGGTCTCGTTCATGGTGCTGACCTGCCTTCCGGTTTCCGATGGGTGGGTCGGTCCTGAGGAGGTGCCGCGGGGCGGGGCGGGCGCGGTCAGCCGGTGGTGCCGGCGCAAGCGCTCGCCGTCGGTGGTGGCGCTGTGCCGGACCACGGGGCGCCGGTGACGCCGCTGAAGCCGGGCCGCGGTCGGGTGCGGTGCTGTTGCAGCGTCACCGCCCTGTCGGTGTCCGGTCAAGAAGCATGCAGGCAATTCCTCCGACCTATTTGAATAGATATGTCACGTATATCTCGACCAGCTCAGCGAAATTCGCAGGTGGATGCCGGTACTTCACTACTGACTGCCTATCAGGACATTTTCTTGGTCCACACCATTCCTTGACTCATCGCGCCATACCTCCTACCTTCCGCGATGCGCCGTCACGCCCAAAGAAGTTGATGAACGATGAACAAGGATCGGACAGGGGAATCCTTGATGGAGCGCCCACCGCTCTTACCGCGCACCGCCCTCACCCTCGCGGCCACCGCGGCACTGATCGCCCCGGCCGCGGTCGCCTACGGCACCGAGCGCGCTCCGCAGGCGCCTGCCGCGTCCTGGAGCCTCACATGGCACCCCGAGGCCGGAGCCGCCGGCATGGCGCCGCTGCAGACCACCTCTCTGCTCACCCGGAACTTCAAGGCGTACAAGCTCCAGTAGGAGGAGACGCGATGAAGAACTGTCGGAACACCCTGGTGGCCGCGGTCGCCACCACCGCGCTCACCGCCGGGCTGCTGCTCGCCCAGGCGGGCACGGGCAACGCCGCACCGACCGCCGCCGATTCGGCTTCTTCGGCCCCTTCGACCATCAAGACCGTCTCGTCGGACTGGACGGTCCCCTGGGGGCTGGGCTGGCTGCCGGACGGCTCGGCGCTCATCACCGAGCGGGACTCGTTCAAACTCTTCAAGCTCACCCAGTCGGGCACCAAGACCCAGGTGGGCACGGTGCCCAATGTGGTGACCACCAGCGGCGAGGGCGGGCTGATGGGCCTTGCCGTCTCCCCGAACTGGAACACCGATCACTACGTCTATCTCATGCATACGGCGTCCGACGGCAACCGGATCGCCCGCATGACCTACGACGGCTCCTCACTGAGCGGCTACAAGGCTCTCGCCACCGGCATCAAGAAGAACAGGTACCACAACGGCGGGCGGCTGAAGTTCGGCCCGGACGGCTATCTGTACGCCAGCACCGGGGACGCCCAGACCGCCGACCTCGCCCAGGACAAGGACTCGCTCAACGGCAAGATCCTGCGGATGACCACCGACGGCAAGCCCGCCCCCGGCAACCCGTTCGGCACCCTCGTCTACTCGCTCGGCCACCGCAACCCGCAGGGCCTCACCTGGGATCCGCAGGGCCGGCTGTGGGAGGTGGAGCTGGGCAACAACAAGTACGACGAGCTGAACCTCATCGAGCCGGGCAAGAACTACGGCTGGCCCACCTGCGAGGGCTCCTGCTCCACCTCCGGGATGACCAGCCCCAAGCGCCAGTGGTCGGTCGGCGACGCCTCGCCCAGCGGGGTCACCTACGCCGACGGCGCGCTGTACATGGCCGCGCTGAGGGGCGAGCGGCTGTGGCGGATACCGGTCGACGGCACGAGCGCGGGCACCCCGCAGGCGTACTACACCAACTCCTACGGGCGGCTGCGCACCGTCGAGACGGTGCCCGGCGAGAACACGCTGTGGCTGTCCACGACGAACGCCGACAAAAACGGCGGGGAGCCGGACGGCGCGGACAAGGTGTTCCAGGTCGACCTGCAGTAGGCCCCCCGTGCCGCTGGGTGCGGCCGCGCTCCGCGGAGCGCGGCCGCACACGCGCGTCGTCAGGCGATCCGCTCGTTCATCAGCAGGAAGGCGCCCAACCCGTGCAGATCGTTCGTGTTGCGCTTGCGGCCGAGGTAGTACGCCAGGTCACCGACGTTGGTGCCCTCGCTGATGTCGGTGATGCTGGTCCGCCCGTCCGCGTCCACCGTCACCTTGTCCAGGACACCCTGGTAGCCCCGGCGCGCCGCCGCCGCGTAGCCGTCGCCGCGGATCCAGCCGTGGCCCAGGGCGGCGTGCAGCATCAGGGTGTACATGCTGGAGGCGGAGGTCTCGGTCCAGTTGCCGGGCTCGCTCGCCTTGTCGACGACCTGGAACCAGCGGCCGGTCGCCCGGTCCTGGTAGCGCAGGAATCCCTTGGCCAAGTGCGCCACGTTGCCGATGAGTTCGGCGCGGCGGGGGTGGTCGGCGGGCAGCATCTCCAGCACCTCGATGTGCGTCATCGCGGTCCAGCCGATGGCCCGGGCCCAGAAGTGGGCGGAGGTGCCGGTGGTGGGGTCCGGGTTCCAGGGGGCGTCGCCGTCCGCGTCGTAGGCGTGGTAGATCAGCCCGTTCGGCGCCTTCAAGTGGCGGAAGTACACCGAGAGGTTCCGGGTGACCTCGTCGTACGCGTACGACCTGTCCCCGTAGGCGATGCCGTACCGCAGCAGGAACGGCTGGGCCATGAAGACCCCGTCGCCCCACAGCTCGTTGGTCTTGCCGGTGGCGTGCCACATGCCGCCGTCCGCGGTGCGCGGATAGCTGGTGAAGCGGTCGCGGATCTGGTCGGCGGCGGCCCGGTAGCGTGCGTCGCCGGTCTCCCGGTGGAGCATCAGCAGCAGGTTGCCGGACTGCATGGCGTCGAGGTTGTCGAAGGTGCGGGCCATATGGCCTTCGGCGTCCACGAAGTTGTCCACCCAAGCCTTGATGTACGCCAGGTACGAGGGCTCCCGCACCCGCTGGTAGACGCGGTAGGCCCCCAGCAGGAACAGCCCCCGGGTGTAGCCCCAGCCGCCGAGCGAGACCGGGTCCGGGTAGCGGGCCAGGGTGGACTCCACCACCGCCCGCGACCAGTCCGTACGGGCCGCATGGGCTACCCCGGTCCCCGGCAGCAGAAGGCCGCCGCCGATGCCTAACGCGCTCGCGAGTACGGTCCTGCGTCTCATCACTGGACTCTCCTCTTCCGTGAATGCCATGTACGCGCCAAGCATAGCGAAGAACCCGCCTTTTGTGATCAAACGCGGAGGAATCAGCCGGATCCGCAACTCCCGTCAGCGACCAGGGGTTGCCATGAGGCCCCGTTCACCGCGGCGGAGCCGGACGTTCGCGACGGTTATGGGGAAGGCATATCCCACCGTCACACCCCGTATGCGATCGGGACAATCTGTCACCATAATGCCCTCCGCAGGCAATAGTCTCGGCGTACAGGCCGCGGCGGAGGAGGCAGCCCATGGGGACGGGCGATCGTGAACAGGCACAGGCACGGGCGCGGCAGGAGGCCGACCGGCTCACCGCGCAGGGCATCCATGGCATCGCGCTGACCTGGGTGGACAACGCGGGACTCACCCGGGTGAAGTCCGTGCCCACCGGGCGGCTGGCCCATGCCGCGCGGCGGGGCGTCGGCATGTCCCCGGTGTTCGACGTGTACCTCGTGGACGACTCCATGACGACGAGCCCTCATATCGGCGGCCCCGACGGCGATCTGCGGCTCTTCCCCGATCTCGGCCGGCTCACCGTGCTGGCCGCCCAGCCCGGCTGGGCGTGGGCACCGGCCGACCGCTACGCCCAGTCCGGCCTGGAACACCCCGCCTGCCAGCGGCTGTTCGCCCGCCGGATGACCGAGCGGGCGCACGGGCGGGGGATCGCGCTGCGCATGGGGTTCGAGACGGAGTGGGTCGTCACCACCGGCGGCACCGGCGCGCCGCGCCCCGCCCGCGACACGCCCGGCCCGGGCCCGTACGACGTGACCCCGTACGACACCACCCCCCGCGGCACGGCCCCGTACGGCGCCGCCCCGGGCCCGCGCTACGCCGGTACGGGCCCGGCCTACGGCATGGCGCGCCTGGTGGACCTCTCCGGCTACCTCGCCGACGTGCTCGGCACGCTGCGCACCCAGGGCGTGGAGGTGCTGCAGCTGCATCCGGAGTACGCGGCCGGGCAGTTCGAGGTGTCGGTGGCGCCCTCGGACCCGGTGGGCGCCGCCGATCTCGCCGTCCTCGTCCGCGAGACGATTCGCGGGGTGTCGGCCCGGCACGGGCTGACACCGCTGTTCGGCCCGGTGGCCGAGGCGGGCAGCGTCGGCAACGGCGGCCATCTGCACCTGAGTCTGTGGCAGGGCGACCGCAATCTGTGCCGGGACGGGGACGGGCCGCACGGCATGACCGCGACCAGCGAGGCGTTCCTCTCCGGAGTGCTGCGCGCGCTGCCCGCCCTGCTCGCCCTCGGCGCCCCCTCCCCCGCGAGCTATCTGCGCCTGGAACCCTCCCGCTGGGCCGGGGCGTATCAGTGCTGGGGGCTGGAGAACCGCGAGGCCGCGCTGCGCTTCATCACCGGCGCCCCGGACGATCCGGGCGCGGCCAACGCCGAGATCAAATGCTTCGACCCGGCCGCCAACCCCTATCTGCTGACGGGCGCGGTCATCGCCGCCGGGCTCGCCGGGCTCGACGCCGGGCTCACCCTGCCGCCACCGGTCTGCGGCGACCCGGCGCGGACGGGCCGGGAGCCGCGGCTGCCCACCTCGCTGCTCACCGCGCTGGAGCACTTCGAGGACTCGGGCGTCCTGCGCGAGGCGCTGGGCGATCCGCTCTTCGAGTCGATCGCCGCCGTACGCCGCGCCGAGGCGGCGCTGTTCGAGAAGGCCACCCCGCAGGAGATCGCGGCCGCGACCCGGGGACGGTACTGACCGATGCGCTCCGCCGAGGAGACGGCGCCGAGCGGTCCGCCTCTGCCGCCGCTGGTGGACCACCACTGTCATGGGGTGGCCCGCCACGAACTGGACGCCGCCGCGTTCGAGGCGTTCCTGACCGAGTCCGACGCGCCCGCCGCGCTCGGCACCACCTTCTTCGACAGCCAGCTCGGCTTCGCGCTGCGCCGCTGGTGCCCGCCGCTGCTCGACCTCGAACCGCACTGCCCGCCCGCCCGCTACCTCGCCCGGCGGCGGGAGCTGGGGGCGGGCGAGGTCAACCGGCGGCTGCTGAGCGCCGCCGGGATCACCGAATTCCTCGTCGACACCGGCCTCCCCGGCGGCCTCACCACCCCGGACGAGCTGGCCGCGGCGGCCGGGGGCACCGCGCACGAGATCGTCCGGCTGGAACACCTCGCGGAGCGGACCGCCGACACCTCGCGCGGCGCCGACGACTTCCTGACCGGGCTCGCCGACGGGATCCGGGAGGCCGCCCGTACCGCCGCGGGCTTCAAATCGGTGGCCGCCTACCGCTACGGCCTCCACTTCGAGCCCGATCCGCCCGCCCCCGCCGCCGTGCACACCGCGGCCGAGCGCTGGCTCGCCCACCGTGCCGAGGGCGGCGCGCCCGCCGCCCGGGTGGACGATCCCGTACTGCTGCGCCATCTGCTGTGGTCCGCGGCCCACACCGGGCTGCCGCTCCAGCTGCACACCGGCTTCGGCGATCCGGATCTGCGGCTGGACCGCTGCGATCCGCTCGCGCTCACCGACTTCATCCGCGCCGTGCGCCCCACCGGCTGCTCGCTGATCCTGCTGCACGGCTATCCGTACCACCGCGGCGCTGCCTACCTCGCCGCCGTCTTCCCGCATGTCTACGCCGACGTCGGCCTGTCCCTGACCCATACCGGGGCGCGGGCCGGGGCGGTGCTCGCCGAGATGCTGGAGCTGGCCCCGTTCGGCAAGGTGCTCTTCTCCACCGACGCCTACGGGCTGCCCGAGCTGTACGTGGTGGGCGCCCGGCTCTTCCGGGAGGCGCTGACCGCGCTGCTGACCCAGTGGGTGCGCGAGGGGGCGTGGTCGGGCGGCGACGCCGGGCGGGTGGCGGCGCTCCTCGGCGCGGACAACGCGCGCCGAGTGTACGGGCTCGGCAGTACGATCACCCGTGATCATCAGCCTTGACCGCAGAATCCCCGGTTCGCGGGGCACCGGGCGAGGAGTTTCGTCACGATGGTGGGATGGACGAAGAGCAATTCCTGGAGCGCGCCCAGCAGTTCGCGCTTCACCTGGCCGAGCTTCAGTCGCGTCTCGACCCCGCGTCGTACGATCTGCTGCTGCGCATACTGCACGGCGTCAACGAGGCCATCGTGGGCCGGTCCTCGGGCGGCGCCACCGGTATCGACGTGCCGGTCACCGCGCTCGACCGGGATCTGTTCACCCCCGCTCTCGGACGGGAGCTGGCCGAGCTGACCAGTCTGCTGGGGCCGCACGGGCTGCAGTTGATCGTCGAGTTCGGCGACCAGCAGGAGCGCGACCGGCGCGAGGTCGAGGCGATAGCCCGGGCCAGCGGCATGGATCCCGGAGGCACGTGAGGATCTACCGGCGGGTACGGTTCGGCGTGGGCGATGGTGCGTGCCGCCGTCGCCCACCACGTCAGCGTCGCCGGAGGAGAACGCATGCGGATCAGCGGCACCACCGTCCTGCTCACCGGAGCGACCGGGGGCATCGGGCAGACCCTCGCCCGGGCCCTCGCCTCCAGGGGCGCCAAGCTGCTGCTCACCGGGCGCCGCGAGGAGGTGCTGCGGCCGCTGGCCGAGCGGCTCGGCGCCCGCGCGATCGTGGCCGACCTGGCCGACCGGTCCGATCTGGAGCGGCTCGTCGAGGAGGCGGAGGCGGCGGACACCCGCATCCTCATCGCCAACGCCGCGCTGCCCTCCAGCGGTGACGTCCTCGGCTGCGACACCGACCACCTCGACCGCGCCCTCGACGTCAATCTGCGCGCCCCGCTGCTGCTGTCCCGGCTGATGGCACCGCGGATGGTGGCCGCGGGCTCGGGGCAGCTGGTGATGATCGGCTCGCTGGCGGGCCGTACCGCCTCCCCCGGCGCCGCGCTCTACAACGCGGCCAAGTTCGGGCTGCGCGGCTTCGCGCTCGGGCTGCGGCAGGACCTGCACGGCACGGGCGTCGGGGTCACGGTGGTACAGCCCGGGTTCGTCGGCGACGCCGGGATGTTCGCCGGCTCCGGCGCCTCCACGCCGCCCGGAGTGCGCACCATCACCACCGGCCGGGTCGCGGCGGCCACGCTCCGCGGGATCGAACGGAACCGGGCCGAGGTGAACGTGGCCCCGCTGGAGCTGCGCTTCGGCAGCGCCCTCGGCGGCCTCTTCCCCACCCTCGCCGAGCGCGCCCAGCGCGGGGCCGGGGCCGGGCAGACGTCCCGGCAGCTCGCCGACGGACAGCGCGACAAGCGCTGAGCGCGGCGTGGTGTAGGTTCGGGCGACCCCACCGGGAGTACGAGCGAGGGAGCGGGTTCATGCGTGCTGTGGTGTTCGACGACTTCGGGCGCAGGCCCGCGGTACGGACCGTCGACGATCCCACCCCCTCCCCCCGCGGCGCGGTGATCCGCGTCGAGGCCACCGGGCTGTGCCGCAGCGACTGGCACGGCTGGATGGGCCACGACCCGGACATCCGGCTGCCGCACGTCCCCGGCCATGAACTCGCGGGCACGGTCGAGGAGATCGGCCCCGAGGTCCTGAACTGGCGCCCCGGCCGCCGGGTCACCGTGCCCTTCGTCTGCGCCTGCGGCCGCTGCGCCGCGTGCGCGGACGGCGCCCAGCAGGTGTGCGAGCGGCAGACGCAGCCGGGCTTCACCCACTGGGGGTCGTTCGCCGAGTACGTCGCGGTCGAGAACGCCGACGTCAACCTCGTCGGCATCCGCAACGAACTGCCCTTCACCACCGCCGCCTCGCTCGGCTGCCGCTTCGCGACCGCCTTCCGCGCGGTGGTGACCCAGGGCCGGGTCGCTCCGGGCGAATGGGTCGCGGTGCACGGATGCGGCGGGGTCGGACTGTCCGCCGTCATGATCGCGGCGGCCTGCGGGGCGCGGGTCGTCGCGGTCGACATCTCCGCCCGGGCGCTCGCCCTGGCCTCCCGCTTCGGCGCGGCGGTCTGCGTGGACGCGTCCTCCACCCTGGGCTCGGTGGCCGAGGCCGTCGCGGACGCGACGGGCGGCGGCGCCCATCTCTCCGTCGACGCGCTGGGCTCGCCCCGTACCTGCGCGGCCTCCGTGAGCAGCCTCCGCCGCCACGGCCGCCACGTCCAGATCGGCCTGCTGCCGCCCGCCGCCGGCAACCCGATGCTCCCGATGGACCGGGTCATCGCGCTCGAACTCCAGCTGCTGGGCAGCCACGGCATGGCCGCCCACGCCTACGGGCCGATGATGGAGATGGTCGATGCCGGGACGCTGCGGCCGGATCTGCTGGTCACCGACGTCATAGGGCTGGACGCCGTCCCCGAGGCCCTGACCACGCTGACGTCGGCGGCCAAGGGCGGAGTGACGATGATAGAGCCCCATCGCGCACCGCCCTCCGGCCGCTGACACCGGCTCGGCTCCGGGCGGGCGTCGCCGCCGCCCGGTCACCGGCTCGTGGGGCGGACGTGCGTCCGCGGCCCGGTGGGGTGGGGATGGTGATGTCGCGCATCGCGAGGACCGCCCCTCCGGTATGCCGATCGCGACGATCCGCGGATTCGCCCCCACACCACCGGAGGCGTGACGGACCGCAGGCCCCGCCCTACGGCACCCGTACGGTGTTCCGCACCACCCGCACCCGGTCCGCCGCCGCCGGATCGGCCGCGATCGCGGGGACGTTGGCGGGGGTCAGCTCCGGGGCGTGTCCCGGCTCGCCGCCCCGTGGCACCGTCCGCACCACCTGGCTGGGCGGCAGTTCCCCGCCCCGCCCCCGCAGCCGCTGCCACATCACGTCCAGCGCCTGCTGGTAGTAGTACCCGAGCGGGACGTACCGGTTGTCCAGCCCCGGGGTCTGCGCGTCGCTGTGGTGGGCGTGGGTGACCTCGACGTAAGCGACCGTGGGAGTCCCGTGCTGCGCACGCGCGTTGAGCCCCAGATACGGCCGCGAGCTGTGGTTCACGGGCACCCTGGTGTCGTCCCGGCCGTGCACGATGAGCGCCGGTTTGCCGTGCAGGTCGCCGCTGCGGCGCGTGGCATCGAGTCCGGCGGCCAGCCGCGCCGCCCAGCCCCGTCCCTCGGTGGCGCCCGGCCGCGGGAAGGCGAGCCCGTACACGCAGCGCTCGCCGCGCAGGTTGTAGTCGTGACGGCCGTCCGCGCCACGGGACTTGCTGTCGGCGACGGGCCCGCCGGGCGCGTTCTCGTCGATCAGCGTCCCCGGGGCGGGCGCCCGCCCCGGGCTGGTGCCGAAGGCGGCGGCCAGCTCGGAGCGGCGGTAGGGCACCGGGGTGCCGGAGCCGTCGGTGCGCGCCCACCCGTATCCGCACAGCGCGTCGTCCACGGAGGCGCGCGCGTAGCTCATCGCGTACGAGGCCGGGGTCTGCGGATCGTAGTGCGACAGCTGCAAGTACCCGGACTGCGGCTGGTATCCGGCGCGCGCCAGGGCCCGTGCGGCGAGCCGTGGCAGACCGTCCTCCCCCGCCCGGCGCGCGTCGCGGCGCGTGATGAGCCGGGGGTCGTCGCCGACCAGCGCCGCGCACCGGCGGCGCGCGGCGGGGACGTCCAGGGTGGCGTAGCCGGGCGCGGAGGGTTCGGTGAGAGCGGCGCACGGCTGGAGCAGCGAGGCCAGGGAGTTGTACCGGATCAGCGGGAGCCCGGCCACGGGGACGGCGCGCCCGCCCTGGCGCACCCGGATGCCGCCTCGCGGGGCGAGGTTCATCTGCGGTTCGGAGGCGACGACGGCGTCGATGAGCCCGGCACGGTCGTCCTCGCCCGCGGCGACGGCCGCGCCGCCGCCGTTGGAGACGCCGGTGGCCAGGACCGTGGTGGTGGCCGCGGTGTAGCCGCCGCGGGGCGCGCCGCTTGCCCGGTCGCGGTTCAGGACGGCGAGCGCGAGCCGCACCGAGCGCAGCATATCGCGCCCCCAGGTGGCCTGCGGATCGGTCCGGGAGTGGGCCATCTTGTACGCCACGCGGTACGGGCGGGCGGTGTCGAAGCGGGCCCGCTCGGCGTCGGTCAGCCCGGCGTCGAAGGCGCTGCGGCCGTCGAGTTCCGTACGCGGCCCGGTCGTGCCGTCGTAGGCCATGACCGTGCCGGAGTGCACGTCGTCGAAGGCCGGGCCCATGCCCTTGTCGGTGTAGGCGACGGCGCACCCGCGGTGCAGGCCCCAGGCCCCGGCCGTGCCGACCATGCTGTAGACGCCGCCGAGTCCGGTCGCGGGCGCGGCCACCACGCAGGGCCGGGCGCGGTCGAAGGTGTCCGGCACCTGGACGACGAAGCTCACGCTGTCCGCGCCGCGCCCCGCCACCGCCCGGTACTCGGTGCCCGCGATCCGGCCGTCGCCGGGCAGCGGGCGGCCCCGGTCGACGTTGGCCCCGTACAGCCGCCCGAGTCCGCCGCCGGAGCCGGCCGACATCCCGGCGGACGCCCAGACGGCCTGGCGGCGCAGCTCGGCGGTGGTGGGCCGGTCGGGGTCGGCGGGGGCGGGCAGCGGGCCGCGCAGGCCGTCGAAGCCGAGCCCGGCGGTGAGCAGATCGTCGCCCGTGCCGTCGTAGTGGACGGAGGTGAGGTGGTGGAAGCCGGGAGGCGGCAGGGACCGCTCCGCCGCGGCGACGGGGGTGAGGGACGCCGCGGTCAGGGCGACGGTCAGCAGGCTCACGGACGTACGGCGTACGGATGGCATCGCGGAGGCTCCTCCTCGGGGCGTCACAGCGTTACGAACGAATGCACACCGGGATCGCGCCCGTCGCCATGGCGACCGCGGTCATCACCAGCGTGGAGCCGAACGCCCAGCGGAAGATGAACCGCTGGTGCTCGCCGAGCTGCACCCCGCTCATGCCGAGCAGGATGAACGTCGCGGCGGTGAGCGGGGAGAGCGGGAAGCCGGTGGTCATCTGGCCGAGGACGGCGGCGCGGGCGACCTCGGCCGGGTCGGTGCCGAAGGAGTCGGCGGTCCCGGCGAGCACGGGCAGGATGCCGAAGTAGTAGGCGTCGGGGGTGAAGACGAGGCTGAGCGGCATGCTGGTGACGGCGACCAGCGCGGGCAGATGCCCGCCGAGGCCGTCGGGGATGACCCCGACGATCGCGTGGGCCATCTTCCCGATCATGCCGGTGCCGGTGAGGATGCCGGTGAACACACCGGCGGCGAAGATCATGGTGGTGACGAGGACGACGCTGTTGCCGTGCTTCTCCAGCAGGGCCTGCTGGTCCTCCCAGCGCGGGTGGTTGACCAGCAGCGCGATGGCGAACGCGAGCACGAACAGCACCGGCAGCGGCATGGCCTCCAGCACCAGGCAGGTCAGCAGGGCCAGGGTGAGGGCCAGGTTGAAGACGGTGAGCGCGGTGCCCGCCCGCGCCGCCACCCGGGGCGTGCCCGGACCGTCGCCGGTGGCCGCCACCGCGGTCGGCTCCGGGGTCGGCTCCGGGCCGGACTCCCGGCCGAGCGCGCCGAGGCGCGTGCGTTCGCGGCGGCCGATGAGGTACGAGGCGAGCAGCACCCAGCAGAGACCCGCGGCAAACGCGGGCAGCAGCGGGGTGATCACATCGGAGGTGTCGAGCTTGAGGGCGGCGGCGGCCCGTGCGGTCGGCCCGCCCCAGGGGATCATGTTCATGACGCCCGCGCCGAGCGCGACGATCCCGGCCAGCACGAGCCGGCTCATGCCGAGCCGCCGGTAGACGGGCAGCAGGGCGGAGATGGTGATGAGGAAGGTCGAGGCGCCGTCGCCGTCGAGTCCGACGCACATCGTCAGGACGGCGGTGCCGACCGCGACCCTGACCGGGTCGTTTTTCGCGATGCGCAGGATGGCGCGGATCAGCGGTTCGAAGAGACCCGCGTCGATCATCAGGCTGAAGTAGAGCACCGCGAAGGCGATCATGATGCCGGTGGGGGCGACCTGGGACAGCCCGTCGAGCGCCATCGGGCCGAGTTCGTCCCCGTAGCCGCCGGCCACCGCGGTGACCACCGGTGTCAGCACGAGGGCGACCAGCACCGAGACCCGTTTGAACATGGTGAGCAGCAGGAAGCCGCCGATCGTGCAGAATCCCAGGGCTGCCAGCATGGGCCGCTCTCTTCCTCGTCCGGTCAGGTGTTGCCGAAGAGTGTCGGAGCGGTGATAGATCCGCGTCCAGCATCGAACACAGATCTATCCATGCGTTCTGCGCAACAGTTCCCCCGGACGGCGGTCGCGCATACGCTCGCCGACCATGGACGTCACCCTCCGCCAGCTCACGGCGTACACCGCGGTCGCCCGCGCGGTGAGCTTCACCGCGGCCGCCGCCGAACTGCACGTGTCCCAGTCCTCCCTGAGCCGTGCGGTCGCCGATCTGGAACGCACCCTCGGCATGCGGCTGCTGGAACGCGACACCCGCAACGTCGAACTCACCCCGGCCGGGGCGGAGGCGCTGCGGATCGCCGAACAGATCCTCGCCGCGCACCGGGCGGGCCTCGCCCAGCTGGGCCGCTATGTGGCCGGCGAGCGCGGCGCCGTGTCGCTGGCCGCGCTCCCCTCGGTGGCGGCCGTCCTCCTGCCGCCGGTCATCTCCGTCTTCCGCGCCCGGCGCCCCGAGATGACCGTACGGCTCCTGGACGGCCTGGAACGCTCGGTGCTGCAGCGGGTCGTGGACGGCGACGCCGACTTCGCCGTGAGCACGGTCCCCCACCACCAGGCGACCGGCGGCGTCCGGCTGCGGCCCCTGGTGCGCGACCGCTTCCACGCGGTGCTCCCCGAACACCATCCGCTCGCCGAGCGGGAGGAGGTCACCTGGGACCAGCTGGGCCGCGAACCGTTCCTCGCGGTCGGTACGGACTCCAGCGTCCGCCGCATGACGGACGCCGCCTTCGCCCGGGCGGGCAGGGACGCGGCCCCGGCGGCCGAGGCGTCGAGCGTGGCCACGGTGGGCGGCCTGGTGGCGGCGGGCCTCGGCGTCTCCGCCCTCCCCGCCCTGGTCCACCCCCTGATCCCGCCGGGCCCCGTGGTCCGCCGCCCGCTGGTCGCCCCGGTGCTGGAGCGCCGCCTGTACGTGGTCCTCCCGGCGCACCGGGCGCTCCCGCCGGGAGCGGGGCGCTTCCTGGAGGAGCTGGAGGCGTGCCGGGCGGCGGGCCGGGGGCTCCCGGACGGGGTGGCGTGGGAGGAGGCCGACTGATCCCTCAGCGGCTGATCCCTCAGCGGCAGGTCCCCGGCCGGTCCCTGGCCGGGCGCCCCGTTCGTTGTTGCGACATCCGCATGAATTGATGCTCGTTCAATGCTGGACCCGCATATGCCCCAGCCCGCAGCCTGAACCGCATGGAGGACCACACCAGCACACGGCAGGGGCAGGGACAGCTCGCGGGACTCAAGGTGGTGGAGTTCGCCCACGTCGTGGCGGGCCCGCTCGCCGGGGGCATGCTCGCCGACCAGGGGGCCGACGTCGTACACGTCGAGCCGCCCGGCGACGGGGACGCCGCCCGGGCCATGGGGCCCCGCCGGGACGGGGTCCCGCTCTGGTTCAAGGTCGCCGGCCGCAACAAGCGCTCCGTGACGCTCGACCTGCACCACGAGACGGGCCGGGAGGTCGCCCGGGAGCTGGTCGCCTGGGCCGATGTGGTGATCGTGACGCTGCGCGCCGGGCGGCTGCGGACCTGGGGGCTGGACTGGGAGGCCGTCCACGCGCTCAACCCCCGGGCCATCCTGCTCCAGATCTCCGGCTTCGGCGCCACCTCCTCCCGCGCGGACGCCCCCGGCTTCGGCAAGATGGGCGAGGCCCGCAGCGGGGTCGTCCACCTCACCGGCTTCCCCGACGGCCCGCCCGTGCACACCGGCTTCTCGCACGGCGACGCCGTCACCGGCCTGATGGGGGCGTTCGCGGTGCTCGCCGCGCTGCACCGCCGTAACACCGACCCGGACTTCGACGGCGAGTGGATCGACCTCGCCCTCTTCGAACCCCTCTACCGCCTCGTGGAGTGGCAGATCATCGCGTACGACCAGCTCGGTACGGCCCCCGGGCGGGCGGGCAACCAGCTCGCGGTCGCCCCCGCCGCCGTCATCAACACCTACCGCAGCGCGGACGGCGACTGGCTCACCGTCACCTCCGCCACCACCCGCTCGGTGCGCAACGTGGTCCGTCTGCTCGGCCTGCCCGACGCCGAGTTCGCCACCGTCGAGCAGCAGCACGCGGGCCGCGACCGGCTGGACACGGCGCTGCGCGAGTGGGTCGCCGGGCGCCCCTCGGCCGCATGCCTGGCGGAGTTCGAACGCGCCGAGGTGGTGGCCTCCCGCGTCTTCACCGCCGCCGACATCGCGGCCGACCCCGTCTACGCCGAGCGCGAGGACATCATCACCGTCGACGACCCCGACCTCGGCCCGGTCCGGATGCAGGCGGTCATCCCCCACTTCCGCCAGGCCCCCGGCGCCGTGTGGCGCACCGGCCCGGCGCTCGGCGAGGACAACGCCGTGGTCTACGGGCAGTGGCTCGGCATCGACGACAAGCGGCTGGCGAAACTGGAGGACGACGGTGTCATCTGAACCGTGTGCACCCGCCCGGGTCCCCCTGCGCTCCCTGCTGTTCGTCCCGGGCAGCAGAACCGACTGGCTGCCCAAGGCGCGGGCGGCGGGCGCCGACGCCGCGATCCTCGACCTGGAGGACGCGGTCCCGGGCGACGGCAAAGCGGCGGCGCTCGACGCGGTGACCCGCGCCGTCGACGAGGCGGCGGCGCAAGCCGCCACCGGCCGGATGCGGCTGCTGGTCCGCGTCAACTCCCTCGACCGCGGGGCGGGCTGGCAGGCCGCCGACGAACTGCGCGCCGTGGCCCGCCCCGGCCTCTACGGCATCGTGCTGCCCAAGGTCGCCCACGCCGACGACGTGACGGCCGCCGACCGGATGCTGGCGTGGTGCGAGCACCACCACGGCCTGCCCGAGGGCCACTTCGCGCTCATCCCCTTGCTGGAGACCGCGCGCGGACTGCGCGAGGCCTACGCCATCGGCCGCGCCGCCGACCGCGTCGCCCACCTGGGCGCGCTCACCGGCCCCGGCGGGGACGTGGAGCGCGCCGTGGGCTACCGCTGGAGCCGGGAGGGCGAGGAGACACGCGAACTGCGCGCCCGGGTACTGCTCGACGCGCGCGCCGCGGACCGCCCCCACCCGGTGGCCGGGCTGTGGACCGACCTCGCGGACCTCGACGGGCTGCGCCGCTTCGCCGAGCAGAACCGCGCCCTGGGGTACGAGGGGATGGCGGTGATCCACCCCTCCCATGTGCCGGTCGTCAACGAGGCGTTCTCCCCCGGCCCCGACGAGCTGGCCCGCTGCGCCCGGCTGATCGCGGCGGTGGAGGAGGCCCAGGCGCGCGGGGCCGGGGCCGTGCGGTTCGAGGGGCGAATGGTGGACGAGGCGATGGCGGCCACGGCCCGCCACACGCTCGCCCGGCACGGCTGACTCCCGTTCCGCTCGGGGGCTTGCCCTGGAGCGCGCTCCACGCCCGGGGGCTTGCCCTGGAGCGCGCTCCAACTCCTACAGTCCACAGCCATGGAGACCATGGCGCACAACAGAACGCTGGGCCGCGGCGGCATCGAGGTGAGCGCCCTCGGCTTCGGCTGCTGGGCCATCGGCGGTGAGTGGCAGTCCCCCGACGGGCAGCCACTGGGCTGGGGCAAGGTCGACGACGACGAGTCCGTGCGCGCGATCCGGCGCGCCCTCGACCTCGGCGTCACCTTCTTCGACACCGCCGACGCGTACGGCACCGGCCACAGCGAACGCGTACTCGGCCGCGCCCTCGGCAAGCGCCGCGCCGACGTCGTCGTCGCCACGAAGTGGGGCAACGTCTTCGACGAGCGGACCCGGACCCGCCTCGGACAGGACGACTCCCCGGAGCACGCGCGCCGGGCCCTGACCGCCTCCCTGCGGCGCCTGGACACCGACCACATCGACCTGTACCAGCTCCACATCTCCGACGCCGACCCGGAGCGCGCCGCCCGGCTGCGCGAGACGTGTGAGGAGTTCGTACGCGAGGGGCTGATCCGCGCGTACGCCTGGAGCACCGACGACCCCGCCCGGGCCGCCGTCTTCGCCGAGGGCCCGCACTGCGCGGCCGTCCAGCACCGGCTGAACGTCCTCCAGGACGCGCCCGGGCTCCTCGCCCTCTGCGCGGAGTCCGGCCTCGCCAGCGTCAACCGCAGCCCGCTCGCCATGGGCCTGCTCACCGGCAAGCACACCGCCGGGCGCGCCCTGGAGAGCGGGGACATCCGCAACGCGCCGCCCGCCTGGCTGCCGGGGTTCACCGCGAACGCCGGGGCCGACCCGGCCTGGCTCCGGCGGGTCGACGCGCTGCGGTCCGTCCTCACCAGCGACGGCCGCACCCTCGCGCAGGGCGCCCTCGCCTGGATCTGGGCCCGCGACCCGCGGACGATCCCCATCCCCGGCTTCCGCACGGTCGCCCAAGCCGAGGAGAACGCGGGCGCCATCGCGAAGGGACCGCTCACCGCCGGGCAGATGGCCGACATCGAGCGGATCCTGGGGCGGTAGCGGCGGTCTGCGGCGGCCGGAGCGCCCCCGGCCGCCGCTGGGGGCGCCCCGGCCGGTCGGATGCTGACTCTGTCGGGGATCTTGGGGATCCCCGGCGGGGCAGCATGATCAACGGGCCTGCTCGGCTCTGTTCAACCGATGCGGTTGTCGAGGTGCCCGTTGTCGCTCCGTGCCCGTTCTGGTGAGCAAGTGCCTTCTCTGACCGTGCGGATGGCGCGGGCGAGTAACCCGGGCGGTACGACGGCGTTGTGGGTGAGAGACCACCTGGGCGGGCTGTGGCGTGACGAGGACTTCGCCGACTGGTATCCGCGTGATGGCCGTCCGGGTCTCTCGCCCGCTCGGTTGGCCACCGTCCGCGTGCTCCAGTTCCTCCTCGGCCTGTCGGACCGGCAGGCGGCCGAAGCGGTTCGCTGCCGCATCGATTTCACGTACGCGCCGGCCATGGAACTGGACGATCCCGGCTTCCACCACAGCGTGCTCGCCGACTTCCGTGACCGTCTCACCGAGCACGGCCGAGCCGACCGGCTCCTCGACCTCGCGCTCGCGCGTCCGAAGGAGGCCGGTCTCGTCCGCGAGCGCACCACCCAGCGCACGGACTCCACCCACGTCCTGGCTGCGGTGCGCGACCTGACCCGGCTGGAACTGGTCACCGAGGCCGTCCGCGCCGCGCTGGAAGAGCTGGCCGGCACAGCCCCGCACCTGCTGGCCGGCCTGGTCGACGAGGAGTGTGGGCGCCGCTACGGCCGCCCGGTCCGGCTGGGCAAGAACCCCACCCGCCCCAAGACCAGGATCCTCGCCACCGGAGGCGACGCCGCCCGGCTGATCGAACACCTCGGGCACCAAGGGCCGGAACGCCTGTCCGGGCCCCGCGTCCAGGCCCTGCGGCAGATCATGGTGCAGAACCACCACCGCGACGGGGCCGGCCGCCTGCGCCGGCGCACCGCCGAGGACGGCGGCCTGCCGCCCTCGGCCGTCGCGGTCGTCCCGCCCTACGAGCCGACGGCCCGCTACGCACGCAGCGGACACGCCACCCGATGGAAGGGGTTCGTCGCGCATCTCACCGAGACCTGTGATCCCGACGGCGTCAACGTGATCACGGATGTGGCCACCACCGACGCCACCGGCTACGACGCGAAGGCTCTGCCCGGCATCCACACCCGGCTCAAGCGCCGCAGGCTGCTGCCGCCGTGCCGATCGACGGCAAGTCGGATACCCGCTGGTCCTCCCGGGCCGAGGACGGCGCCTGGTTCCAGCTGGAGCCGGCCCACCCGGCCCGGATCGGCCGCCTGGAGCTGACCTGGCAGGACGCGTACGCCTCCCGCTACCGCGTCCAGGTCTCCGGGGACGGCCGCACCTGGCGCGAGGCGGCGACAGTCGCCCATGGGAAGGGCGGGCGGGAGTCGATCGGCATGGACGCCCCGGACACGCGTTTCATCCGCGTCCAGGGCGTCGAGCGCGCCACCCGCTTCGGCTACTCCCCCTGGTCGGTGGCCGCCTACGCGGCCCAGGAGAACTAGCCCCAATACCGGGTGATGTGGCTGTTTTCCGGCGGGTGGGTTTGACCTTGGCCGACCCGACCAGGGCCACGCGGGGAGCGTCCGGCCGGACGGACGCGTGGCCGAGGCGCGGTAGCGGCAGTAGCGGCCGGCTGACATCGGCGCCGCTGGGGCCCGGCTCCGCGGAGCACCCTTGCTCCCCGGGCCCGGACCCGATCACCTCCCAAACCGGACAACCGGGACCGGTCACCCGTGCGCCTCCCCGATTAGCCTGGCCGGAACGCGATGCATTCCTCTGGCCGAAAACCATCGGACACACATGCGGTCCATCCCGTTGACGGTCAAGTAGACCCCATGTATACATGCGCCATACGTGGTGAATCATTCTTCGGAACGGCCCCATCCCGGGCCTGGCGGGTGGAGATGTCATGGGAGTGATGAACAGGCGGGTCTTCCTCAGGGGAGGCGCCGCCGCACTGGGAACGACCACTTTGGCGGCCTGCGGAAATCCGGTGACCCTGCCCGAATCCATGGAGGCCGTCCACTCGAAGGCCGACGGTCCGAACCGGGGCGGGGTCCTCCACTTCGGGCTCTCCACCGACCCGGCCAACCTGGACCCGCACGTCTCGACCGGCACCGCCTCCGACTACCTGCGACAGCTCGTGTACAACGGCCTGCTTCAGTACGACGGCTCCGGAGCAATCGTCGCCGACCTCGCGTCCGAGTTCGGCTGGGCGGGTCGGCGCACGTACAAGGTCAGACTGCGGCCGAAGGTCGCCTTCCACGACGGGTCGGTGATGACCGCCGAGGACGTGGTCTTCTCCTTCCGCCGGATGATGGACAAGGAGACCGCGGCCACCTCGGGTCAGCTGCTCGCCGGGGTGAAGTCCGTCGAGGCGGCCGACGCCACCACGGTGGTGTTCCACCTGACGCAGCCCGACGTGGCCTTCCCGTTCGCCCTGGCGGCACCGACGTCCAACGTCGTCTCGAAGCGGTGGATCGAGTCGGGCGCCGACACCAAGATCCAGATGATGGGTACCGGCCCGTTCCGCTTCGTGGAGCGGATCCCGGGCGTCAGTACCACCTTCGTCCGGTTCGACGAGTACTTCGAGCCGGAACTGCCGTACCTCAACGGAATCGTCTTCCAGCCCATGGGCGACGACTACGCCCGGGTGACGGCACTGCGCACGGCCACCGTGGACATGATCGACTACGTCCCGGCCACCCACGTCGGCGTCATCACCCGCAACCCCCGCTTGCGGTTCGCCTCGGACCGGACCTTCGGCTTCGGTTTCGTCGGGTTCGTGACCAGCAAGCCGCCCTTCGACGACGTCCGGGTCCGTAAGGCGGTCGCCCTCTCGATCAACCGGCGCTCGGTCCTCGACACCGCGCTGCTGGGGCACGGACAGCCCATGGAAGGAGGGCTCATGTCCGGCTCCTTCGCCCGCTACGCGGGGCAACTCGACGGCTCGATGCCGTACGACCCGGAGCAGGCGAGGTTCCTGCTCAAGCAGGCGGGGCAGGAGGGGCTCGCGCTGCCGGTCGTCACCACCAGCTCGTACTCGGTGATCTCCCGGCCGGCGCAGGCCATGCTGCCCGGTCTGCGCGCGGCCGGCCTGAAGCCGGAACTCACCCAGCAGGAGTGGCTGACCTTCCGGGCCAGTGTGGCCGCCAAGTCGTTCCCGGTCCATTCCTGGGGGACGGCGCCCAAGTTCGGCGACCCCGCCTCCCTCGTCGACTTCATCGGCGGCACCGGCGCCTTCGCGATGAACCTCGACTTCCAGGACGACCGGATCGACGAACTCCTCGTCCAGGGGCGGCGGACGGCCGACCCCGCGCTGCGCGACGAGATCTACCTGGAGGCGGAACGGCGGGCGCTGAAGCTGGTCCCGATGGCCTACACCGTCCGCCGTGAGCAGGGGGAGGCCCACTACCACTACGTCAAGGGCTACCAGCACCCATCGAAGGGTGCGTGGACCGCCGTGGCCCTGCGCCGGACCTGGATGGAGAAGACAGCGTGAAACTCTTCCTTCTCAGACGGTTCGCCCAGGCGGCCGTGCAGTTGTTCGTCGTCGGAAGCATCGTCTTCTTCCTGGTGCGCCTCATACCGGGCGACCCCGCACGGGCCGTCCTCGGCGACGCCGCCACGGAGGAGCAGATCGCCCAGACCCGGCAGGCGATGCACCTCGATGAGCCGTTCCTGCGGCAGTTCCTCGGGTTCTGGGGGCGGCTGTTCCAGGGCGACCTGGGCACCTCCCTGATCAGCGGCCGGGAGGTGATGCAGGATCTGCCGTCCCGGATCGGCAACTCCCTCGAACTGGTCCTCGTCGCCCTGGCCATCGCCCTGGTCGTCGGGATCATCCTCGGCAGGCTGGCCGCCACCCGTGCCGACCGGCCGGCGGACCACGCGCTGGTCGCGGGGTCCATCTTCGGCATCTCCCTGCCGGTCTTCGTCGTCGGCACCCTGCTGCTGCTCGTCTTCGCGTTCCTCGTCCCCGTCCTGCCGCCGCGCCGCTTCACCTCGCCTCTGGAGGACCCCCTCACCCATCTGCAGACGCTGGTGCTGCCGGTGATCACGCTGACCGCGGCGTCGTGCGCCGTGATCACCAGGATGACCAGGGCGGCCATGCTCGAGACGCTCACCGCGGACTACGTGCGCACCGCCCGCTCCAAGGGGCTGGCCGAACGGCACGTGATCAACCGCCACGCCCTGCGCACCGCCCTGCTGCCGGTGGTCTCGGCGACCACGGTGGAGCTGACCACGCTCATCGGCAGCACGGTCCTGGTGGAGACCATCTTCGGCTGGCCCGGCATGAGTTCCCTGCTGATGGCCGCCGTGGGACAGCGTGACTACCCCGTCATCCAAGCCGTGGTGCTGGCCGTCGCGACCATCGTCATCCTGATCAACCTGGTCGGAGACCTGGTGGTCAGGGCCATCGACCCCCGGGCGGAGGACAACTGATCATGAGCACCGTTTCACACCCCCTGGTGCCGGCCCTGCCGGATGCGCCGACGAGCGGCGGCAGCGGCAAGAAGTCCTTCCTCGCACGGATGGTGGCGAACCGCAGGACCTCCGTGGCGGGTGCCTTCCTGCTGCTGGTCGCCTTCCTCGCGATCTTCGCACCGCTGATCGCCCCGCACGACTACCGCGAGATCGTCGGCAGACCGCTCTCCTCCGGCGGGGTCCTGGGGACCGACGACTTCGGCCGCGATGTCGTCTCCCGGCTACTCATCGGACTTTCCACCTCCCTGGGCGTGGCCCTGTCGGCCGTCCTGGTGGCCGCCGTGCTCGGGGTCGTGC
Organism: Streptomyces sp. NBRC 110028; assembly: GCF_001417735.1. Lineage (GTDB taxonomy): Bacteria > Actinomycetota > Actinomycetes > Streptomycetales > Streptomycetaceae > Streptomyces. The sequence continues at coordinate 412,013 of NZ_BBUZ01000026.1, read as the reverse complement.
TGGGACTGCTGGCCGGATACGCCGGCCGCCCGGTCTCGCTCGTCATCATGCGCGGCATCGACATCCTGCTCAGCTTCCCGCCGATCGTGCTGGCGATCGCGGTGGTGGCGGTGCTCGGCCCGGCCCTGGCCAACGTGGTGCTGGTGATCGGCGTCCTCTACATCCCCCGGTTCACCAGGATCGTCTACAGCCAGGTGCTCGCGATCCGGCACGTGGAGTACGTCGAGGCCGCGGAGATCATGGGCACGCGCCCGGCCGTCATCGCCCTGCGGACGATCCTGCCGAATGTCGCCGCCCCCGTGATCGTGCAGCTCAGCCTCTCGGTGAGCTTCGCCATCCAGATGGAGGCCGGCCTGAGCTTCCTCGGCCTCGGGGCCCAGCCGCCCCTGCCGTCCCTGGGCTCGATGGTCGGCTCCGGACGCGACTTCCTCGAGGTCCAGCCCACCTTGCTGATCTACCCCTCGGTGCTGATCATCCTCATCGTCCTCGCGCTCAACGTCTTCGGTGACGGCATGCGCGACCTGCTCGACCCGCGCCGTCGCGACAGGAGTTCCTGACCGCGTCGTCTCCCCGGCGGCACCACCCACAGTGAAAGGAACCAGATGTCCGAGGCCCTCCCCACCACCCACCGGCTCGGCGAACTCTCCTGGACCCAGGTCGAGCAGCTGGCCGAGCAGGACCCGATCATCCTGCTGCCCATCGGCGCGGTCGAGCAGCACGGGCCGCACCTGCCGATCCACGAGGACTCCATCGTCGCCGAGTGGGTGGCCGACCGGCTGGCGAAGGACAACGACAACTGCTACGTCGCACCCGCGCTCCACTACGGGCACTCCGGCACCTTCCGCGGATACCCCGGCAACCTGTCCCTGAGTCAGGCGACGCTGCGCACGGTCACCTACGAACTCATCGAGGCACTGGTCCGGTCCGGGTTCCGGCGCATCGTCGTCATCGACAACAATGGCGGCAACGTCGGGCCGGTCACCGGTGCGGGTCTCGACGCGCGGCGCGACTTCGGGATCCTGGTCGGGCACCTCTACCCCTGGCAACTGGGCTACGCGCTCATGCGGGACGTGTACGACGACCCGGCCACGGCGTACGGCCACGGGGCGGAACCCGAGCACTCCGCGATGCTCGCGCTCTTCCCCGACCAGGTGCGCGGCGACCTCGCCGTCGCCGGCGGCCTGGAGTCCGCCGCCGGCTGGGCGCCGACCAGCTACAACGAGGCGGCGATCCCCGGCTACGACGTCCGCGGCACCGTCCTGTGGGACTTCTCCGAGGTCAGTCCGACCGGATGCACCGGCGACGTGAGCCTGGGGAGCGCGAGCACGGGCCGGATCTGGATCGAGCGGGTGATCGGATTCTGCTCCGCCTACCTCCAGGAATACGACCGGAACACCTCCACGAAGCAGCCCCCCGCCCGTCCCGCGTGACCGTCCGAGGAGACGCCATGACAAACGGTACGACTTCATCCGACCCGATCCTCTCGGTCGAGGGGCTCTCGGTGGACTTCCGGATCGCCGGTGCCTGGACACCCGCCGTGCGGGACGTCAGTTTCTCCGTGGCCAAGGGCGAGGTGGTCGCGCTGGTCGGGGAGTCGGGCTCCGGCAAGTCCGTCAGCTCGATGTCCGTGCTCGGTCTGCTGGGGCCGGGATGCCGACGCGACGGCAGCATCCGCTTCGACGGCACGGAACTGCTCGATCTCGACGCCGAGGGTCTGCGGGCCATCCGGGGCAAGCGGATCGCGATGATCTTCCAGGAGCCGATGACGGCCCTCAACCCCGTCCACACCATCGGCGAGCAGATCATCGAGGCGATCCGCTGCCACGAGCCCGTGCCGGCCGCCGAGGCCCGGGCGCGGGCGCTCCAGCTTCTGACGGAGGTCGGCATCCCGGAGCCGGAGCGCCGCATCGACAGCTACCCGCACCAGCTCTCCGGCGGGCAGCGCCAACGCGCGATGATCGCCATGGCGGTCTCCCACTCGCCGGAGGTCATCATCGCCGACGAGCCGACCACGGCGCTGGACGTCACGGTGCAGGCGGAGATCCTGGAACTGCTCCGCCGCCTGCAGAAGGATCTCGGTTCGGCGGTCGTCATCATCACCCATGACATGGGGGTCGTCGCCGACCTCGCCGACCGGGTGGTGGTCATGCGGCGGGGCGAGGTCGTCGAGGAGGCCCCGGTCGACACGCTCTTCTCCGACCCGCAGCACGAGTACACCCGCCGGTTGCTCGCCGCGGTGCCGCGCCGGCGGGCCGGCGGCCGCACGGAACCGGCACCGGCCGCCCCCGGCGCCGCACCGGGTGGGGCCGCGACGCTCCGGGTCAGCGACCTGGAGGTCGAATATCCCGGACGGCTGGGCCGCAAGGGCTTCAAGGCCGTGCACGGCGTGAGCCTGGCCATCGACAAGGGCAAGGTCCTCGGTCTGGTTGGCGAGTCGGGCTCCGGCAAGTCCACCATCGGCCGGGCGATCGTCGGCCTGGCGCGGGCCTCGGCCGGCTCGGTGGAGATCTGCGGCACCGACGTGACGCGCCTGCGGGGCCGGGCGCTGCGGGACTTCCGCGGGAAGTACTCGATGGTCTTCCAGGACCCGGGGTCGTCGCTGAATCCCCGGCTGTCGATCGGGGACTCGATCGCCGCCCCCATGATCATCAACCGCTTCGCGGACCGCTCCGCCATCCGCAGGCGTGTGCGCGACCTCCTCGACCAGGTCGAGCTGCCCTCCGGCTGGACCGACAGGTTTCCGCACGAACTCTCCGGCGGTCAGCGCCAGCGTGTGGGCATCGCCCGCGCGCTGGCCCTGGAGCCGGAACTGCTCATCGCCGACGAACCCACCTCCGCCCTCGACGTCTCCGTCCAGGCCACCGTGTTGCGGCTCTTCCAGGAACTGCAGGACAGGCTCGGCTTCTCCTGCCTGTTCATCAGCCACGACTTGGGCGTGGTCGAGCTGCTGGCCCACGAGGTCGCCGTACTGCAGCACGGCCGGCTGGTCGAGCACGGCCCCGCCGGCGAGGTGCTGAACAACCCGCGCACCGACTACACGCGCAGGCTGGTGGCGGCCGCGCCGGTGCCCGACCCGGCGGAGCAGGCCGAGCGCCGCAGGCTCTGGCAGGCGACGGCGAAGTGACCCGCCGTCGCCCACCGGGGCCCTGGTCAGGGCAGGTGCGAGAGCACCTGCTCGTCCGGCTGCAGATGGCGGCGCAGTGTGTGCTCGGCGGCGTCGAAGTCGTGCACCCTCAGCGCCTCCAGCAGCGCCCGGTGCTCCGGGCCGATGACCGTCAGCCTCTTGGGGCGGACCGAGACGGCTCTGACCCCGATCCGCTGATGCCTCGGCTGGAGGCTTCGGTAGAGGTCGACCAGGACGCTGTTTCCCGTCGCCTTCACGAAGGAGAAGTGGAAGAGGAAATCCATCTTCGCGTGCTCGGCGATGGCCTCGCGGTCCCCGGCCCGGCACCGCGCCAGCGTGTCCGGATCCTCCATGGCGTCCAGAAGCCCGGTGAGGTCGGCGGGAGGCTCGATGTGTTTCACACAGAGAATCCTGAACCCGTGGATCTCGAGGACCTGCCGCATCTCGTAGGTCTCAAAGAGCTCTCCGGCCGTCACTCGGCGCACCTGGGCGCCGCGCCGCGGAAGCAGGTCGATGAATCTCTCCGCCGCCAGCCGGTGGAGCGCCTCGCGCACCGGCGTCCGCGACACCCCCGCCTCGTCGGAGACCATCTTCTCCTCCAGGAAGGTCCCCTCGGGGAACCGACCGCAGAGGATCGCCTCCTTCGCCCACCGGTAGGCCCGCTCACCGGCCGTAGCGGGCTGACCTTCGTCGAATGACCAGTCCATCTCGCCCCTTTGCATGTATACCCAATGTATACCAGCTTTCATGAAGGAGTTCCGCAGTGCCTGAGCAGAACCGCAGATACGCCGCCTGGCTGTCCGGCCCGAGCGTCGCAGCGGCCGAGATCGTCGCCCAACTCGGCTATGGCGCGGTGGTGTTGGACATCGAGCACGGCTCCTTCGATCTCGCCGACCTCGAACGCTTCATCCCGTTCCTCCGGCAGCTGAACCTCGATGTGCTGGCGAAGGTGCTGGGGCCGGAGCGCGGGCCGATCCAGCAGGCCCTCGACTTCGGCGCCACCGCGGTCGTGGTCCCCCACATCGAGAACGCCGTGCACGCCGCCACCGTCTGCGCCTTCGCCAAGTTCCCGCCCCTGGGCGACCGGAGCTTCGCCGGCGGCCGCACCGCGCGCTACGGCGGCTTCGACGACGACTGGATCGCGCGGCAGGACCGCGGGACCCGGGTGTACCCGATGATCGAGGACGCCGGCGCGCTCGACGAGATCGAGGACATCCTGGCGCTCCCCACGGTCGACGGTGTCTTCATCGGCCCCAGTGACCTCTCCATGCGGCGTGAGCGGGGCGCCTACACCAGGTCCGCCGGCGACTTCGCCGACCTCCGGACCGTGGCGGAGGCGGCGCGCGCCGCCGGCAAGCCCTGGGTGCTGCCGGCCTGGTCCGCGGCGGAGAAGGAGTTCGCGCTGACCCACGGGGCCGACCAACTGGTCCTCACCATGGAGCACGGCGCCCTCATGGCCGGCTTCCGGACGGTTCTCGCCGAGACCACCGAACTGACCGCCGCCCTCCACCCGCACCGCTAGGAGACAGATCGTGCTCACCACCGTCGGCCAGTTCGGCGCCACCACCGACAAGGCCGCCAACCTCGAGGCCGCCGCAGCCCTGATCGGGCAGGCGGCCGCCCGGGGATCACAGCTCGTCGTACTGCCCGAGAACGCCATGTACTCCAACCCGGACCCCGAAGCGGACATCACCCCGCACACGGAGCACATCGACGGCCCGTTCGCCACCGCGATCAGCACGCTGGCCTCCCAGCACGGCATCGCCGTCGTGGCGGGCATGACCGAGACACCGCCCACCGGCGCCGACCGGCCCAGCAACGCCGTCCTCGCGGTGGACCGCAAGGGCGATCCGCTCGGGGTGTACCGCAAGGTCCACCTCTACGACGCCTTCGGGTACCGCGAGTCGGACCGTGTCCAGGCCCATGCGCCCTCGCCGTTGCTCTTCGACCTGGAGGGAGTCACCTTCGGCGTCATGACCTGCTACGACCTCCGGTTCCCGGAGATGGCCCGGTTCCTCGTCGACGCGGGGGCCACGGCCCTCGTCGTGCCCGCTGCCTGGGTGGTCGGCCCGGCCAAGGAGGACCATTGGACCACGCTGGTCCGCGCCCGGGCGATCGAGAACACCGCCTATGTCCTGGCCTGTGGCCAGACCGGCCCCGTCTGCACCGGCCAGAGCCTGATCGTGGACCCGATGGGCCATGTGGCGGCCTCGGGGGGTGAAGCTCCGGGCGTGGCGTCGGCCGACATCGACCAGGCGCGGGTGGCGGCCGTCCGCGCCAGGAACCCCAGCCTCGCGAACCGGCGGTTCCGTGTCGTCTTCGGCCCGGAGCAGCCGGTGCTGTGACCGGAGGGGCTCCCGGCTCGCGCCACCCGGCACGCGAACGCGGCCGGACGGGGCGCCGGGCGGCGCGCGTCCGGCCGCGTTCGCGCACGGCCCGGTGCGGGTGCCGGGCGGCCCCGGCGTCCGTGCCGGCGGACCCGTCGGATCTCGTCGGACTCGTCCGCGGCATGGGTCCGGCATGCGCGGTCCCCCGGTGACACGAAGGGCCGGACCCAAGGAGATGCTGTTGGCGAATCCGGCTCCCTGCGTGACGTCGGCCTTCAAGACCTGGTTGTGGTCTTGAAGGCCGACGTTGTCGTTTGGGGAGGGTGTCGGTGTCGATGCAGCCACAGGAGCCGGGGGAAGTTCCGGTGGAGACGGTGGGGGTGGCGCGCGCAGCCTTCCCCAAGGGCAGTCTGGCGATCCGGGTCCGGGATGAGCTGGGTGTTCTGTTCACTGACGAACAGTTCGCAGCATGTCGAGGCACACCCGGCCGACGACCGTCGTCAGCCATCCGCCCAGGTTCGTCACCTCGCCGGTGTCGGAGCGGCTGAGCCGCAGCCAGGCCTCCTGAACGGCGTCGTCGGCCTCGCTGAGCGAGCCCAGCATGCGGTAGGCCACCGCCCTCAGATGGCCGCGGTGTGCCTCGAAGTTCTCCGCCAGGAACGCGTTTCCGCCCATCGGGCCTCTCTCGTCGTCGGTTGTCATCAGAACACTGACGTACGGGCCGCGGCGGATGTGACAGACGGGCGGACACCGCAGTGGGCCGGTACGCCCGTTCGGCCCCCAGCCCTTGACGCGCCGCGGCGCCCTGGCTAATAACTTGGGAGCGCTCCCAAGCCGTTCACCGTTTCCGGACATTGTTGTCATGCTCGGGGCAATCCTCGGGCCCGACCGCTCCCCCACCAGGAGTCGCCCATGCGTAAGACCGCCCCCGGCGGTGCCACCCCCCGCGTCGTGGCCGTCGTGTTCGCCGCCCTCGCCGCCCTGCTGCTGTCCCTGCCCTCCCTCGCGCCACCCGCCCGTGCCGCCGGCGCATTACCCGTCGCGGGCGGATTGCACGTCGCGGGCGGCAAGCTGGTCGAAGGCAACGGCAGCCCCTTCGTCATGCGCGGCGTCAACCACGCCCACACCTGGTACGCCTCCCGGACCCCCCAGGCCCTCTCGGACATCAAGGCGCTGGGCGCCAACACCGTGCGAGTGGTGCTGTCCACCGGGGACCGCTGGGCCAAGAACGACACCGCCGATGTGGCGAACGTCGTCGCGCAGTGCAAGCGCGCCCGGCTCATCTGCGTGCTCGAAGCCCATGACACCACCGGCTACGGCGAGCAGGGCGGCGCCATCACCCTCTCCCGCGCCGCCGACTACTGGATCAGCGTGCGCTCCGCGCTCGCGGGCCAGGAGAGCTACGTCGTCGTCAACCTCGGCAACGAGCCGTACGGCAACACAGGCGCCACCGCGTGGACCGCCGACACCAAGGCCGCCATCCGGAAGCTGCGCACCGCCGGAATCCATCACGCCCTGATGGCCGACGCCCCCAACTGGGGCCAGGACTGGGGCTTCACCATGCGCGACAACGCGGCTTCGGTCCTGGCCGCCGACCCGGACCGCAACACCGTGTTCTCCGTCCACATGTACGGGGTCTTCGACACCGCCGCCGAGGTCAAGGACTACCTCACCCGCTTCGTGAACGCCCAATTACCCCTCGTCGTGGGCGAGTTCGGCCATAACCACTCCGACGGCAACCCCGATGAGGACGCCATCATGGGACACGCCCAGGAGCTCGGCGTCGGCTATCTGGGCTGGTCCTGGAGCGGCAACAGCGGCGGTGTCGAATACCTGGACATGGCCACCGGATTCAACGCCGCGGCGCTCACCGGCTGGGGACAGCGAATCTTCAACGGTGCGAACGGCATCGGCTCGACGTCCAGAGAAGCCACGGTCTACCGCTCCTAGCCCCCGACAGAAGGGCCTCCACCATGCCCAAGTCCCCCCTCCCACGCACCGCCGCCGCCCTGCTGGCCGGAGCGCTGCTGTTCGCCGCCGCGCCCACCACCCAGGCGGCCGTGGCCGCGCCCTCGGCCGTCCACGTCAACCAGCTCGGCTATCTGCCGGACGGCCCCAAACGCGCCACCGTCGTCAGCGCGAGCACCACCGCCCTGCCCTGGCAGCTGCGCGACGCCTCCGGCGCGACGGCCGCCTCCGGCACCACCACCGCGGGCGGCGCCGACGCCGCCTCCGGCGACTCCACCCAGCTGGTGGACTTCTCCTCGTACCGGGGGACCGGCACGGGCTACACCCTCACCGTTGACGGGCGGACCAGCGATCCGTTCGACATCCGCGCGGGCCTGTACGACGGGCTGCGCGCGGACGCGATGTCCTTCTTCTACCAGCAGCGCAGCGGCACCCCCATCGAGGCCCGGCTCGCCGGCGCGGCGTACGCGCGCCCGGCCGGGCACCTGGGTGTCGCGCCCAACACGGGCGACACCAGCGTGCCCTGCCAGCCCGGGGTGTGCGACTACGCGCGAGATGTCCGCGGCGGCTGGTACGACGCCGGTGACCAGGGCAAATACGTGGTCAACGGGGGCATCGCGACCTGGCAGCTGGTGAACTCCTTCGAGCGCGCCAAGCGGACCGGCCACTCCGCGGCGCTCGGCGACTCCACCCTGCGCGTACCGGAGCGGGGCAACAAGGTGCCCGACGTCCTCGACGAGGCGCGCTGGGAGCTGGAGTTCCTGATGCGGATGCAGATCCCGGAGGGGAAGCCGCTCGCGGGCATGGCCTTCCACAAGGTGCACGACGCGGCCTGGACCGGCCTGCCGACCCGCCCCGAACAGGACTCCCAGCCGCGTGAACTCCACCCGCCGTCCACCGCCGCCACCCTCAACCTGGCGGCCGCCGCGGCGCAGTGCGCACGCGTCTACGCGCCCTACGACGCGGCCTTCGCCGCCCGCTGCCTCACCTCGGCGCGCCGCGCCTGGACCGCCGCCCAGGCCCACCCCGGCCTGCTCGCACCGGACTCCGACAGCACCGGCGGCGGCGCCTACGGGGACACCCGGGTCGGCGACGAGTTCTACTGGGCGGCCGCCGAGCTGTACGCCACCACCGAGGAGAGCCAGTACCGGGACGCGGTGACCTCCTCGCCCTTCCACACCGCCGACGGCGTGTTCACCCCGGGCGGGTTCGGCTGGGCCGATACCGCCGCCCTCGGCCGCATCACCCTGGCCACCGTCCCGAACAAGCTGCCCGCCACCGACCTCGCCCGCGTCCGCGCCTCCGTGGTCACCGCCGCCGACGGCCACCTGGCCACCATGAGCCGCCAGGGATACGCCGTCCCCCTGCCCACCGACGGCTACGTCTGGGGCTCCAACAGCCAGGTGGCCAACAACGCGAGCGTCATCGCCATCGCCTACGAACTCACCAAGCGACCGCGCTACCGCACCGGGGCGCTGGAGGCCCTGGACTACCTGCTCGGCCGCAACGCCCTCGGTCAGTCCTACGTCACCGGCTACGGCGACCACACCTCCCTCAACCAGCACCACCGCTTCTGGGCCCACCAGTACGACGCCTCCCTCCCGCACCCGCCCGCGGGCTCCTTCGCGGGCGGCCCGAACGCGGCACTGCAGGACCCGGTGGCCCAGGAGAAGCTGGCCGGGTGCGCGCCCGCGAAGTGCTACATCGACGACATCGGCTCGTACTCCACCAACGAGGTGGCCATCAACTGGAACGCCCCGCTGGCCTGGCTGGCCGCGTTCGCCGCCGAACGCTGAGCGCCATTGGTGAGCCGCCGGCCGGCGCCCGACGACGCGCGAGCGTCGCAGAGGGCGCCGGCCGGTGGCCTCTCCCGGTCAGCGCGGCAGCTGGGCCTCGATCGCCTCGACGACCTCCGCCGCCTCCGGCTCGGTCCGCGGCCGGAACCGGCCGGCCACCTCGCCCTGCGGCGAGACCAGGAACTTCTCGAAGTTCCACTGCACGTCCCCGGCCTCCCCCGCCGCGTCCGGCGTCCGGGTCAGCTCGGCGTAGAGCGGATGCCGCTGCTCGCCGTTGACGTCCGTCTTCTCCAGCAGCGGGAAGGAGACACCGTACGTGGTCGAGCAGAACGTCTCGATCTCCTCCGCCGTCCCCGGCTCCTGCCCCGCGAACTGGTTGCACGGGACCCCCAGCACGGTGAAGCCGCGCCCGGCGTACCGCTGCTGCAACCGTTCCAGCCCCTCGTACTGCGGCGTCAGCCCGCACTTGGACGCCACGTTGACCACCAGCACCGCGGCACCCTGATGCGCGCCGAGGGTGGTCGGCTCGCCGGACAGGGTGCGCAGGGGAATGTCGTACAGACTCATCGCGGATACCACCTTCGTCGTCAGAAGATGCGCCCAATCTATGCCCTGCGGGCGCCACCACGTCCCGGCGTGGATCGACGCCGGCTCACTGCTGGGTGATCCGGCTGCAGGCCGGGACATGAAGCGGATGATCGGGCGGGGCGGATGGGGAGGATACCAAGGCGGCAGGCCGGGCCAAGCCCGCACCCACGGTGACGGTGACGGTCACCGCGAAGCCCGCCCAGACCAAGCTCAAGGCCGAGCCGACGCCGACCGTCACGAAGACTGTCACGGCCGAGCCGGGGGTTCGTCTTCCGGGGCGGGGAGCGGGGCCACGGCGAGGTGAGGACGGGACGCTTTCGTACGCCGCACACCATCAGGGCGCGTGCTCGCATCACGGCGGGGTCGCCGTCTTCCACCGGTGACACGGCGACGGGGCGCGCCGCGGTGGCGCGCCCCGTGGTGTGATGGCCGGTGTGCGGTTACTCCGGCGGGGTCGGGGTTTCGTGGTTGCGGTACATCGCCTGGATGTCGAGTTCCAGCTTGACCGTCGGTCCGACGACCGCGATGCCGCGGGCGAGCATGTTGCGCCAGTTCAGCGTGTAGTCCTCGCGGTGGAGTTCGGCGGTGGCGCGGGCCGCGCAGCGCAGTTCCTGGTCGTATCCGCCGTTGACCGCGCCGAGGTAGGTGGTGTCGAGGGTGACGGAGCGGCTGACGCCGTGCATCGTCAGGGGACCCTGGATGTTCCACTTCGGGCCGCTGCGCCAGGTGAAGCGGTTGCTGACGAAGTGGATGTCCGGGTAGTTCTCGACGTCGAGGAAGTCGGCCGAGCGCAGGTGGTTGTCCCGGGTGTTGTTGCCGGTGGAGATGCTGGAGGCGTCGATGAGCACCTCGATGCGGGAGTCCTCGATGCGCTCGGCGACATGGATGCCGCCGCGGAAGCGGGTGAAGCGGCCGTGCACGTTGGCCATGCCGACGTGGCGGGCGATGAAGCGGATGGCGGTGTGCGGGGGGTCGAACAGCCAGGTGCCGGGCGGGGGGAGTTCGAGCTGCTGCGAGGGCTGCATCGGGATGCGCTGGAGGTCGGCGCATTCGCCCGCCCTGATCTCGATGGTGAGGCGATGGGGCTCCAGGCCGCTGCCGGTGAGCAGCACCGAGTACTCGCCCGGCTCCAGCGTGGCGACGAACAGCCCGTGGGGGTCGGTGGTGGCCTTGATCGCCTGCTTGCCCGCGCCGCGGGTCGCGGTGATGGTGACCTCGACACCGCCCAGCGGCTGGCCGACGGGATCCAGGACCTCGCAGCTGAAGGCGCCGGCACCGACGGGCATGGGGAGGCGGAGACCCGATCCACGGTTCGGGCGCTTGGTTCGCATGCGCCGGAGCAGTGCGAACGGTGTTGCAGTCATCTCTCTAAGGTTTCTCTCGGTAACGGGGTCTCCCCATGATGGGGGCGCCGGGGGACGTCACCCATCAGGGGCGGTTGTATCGGCCAACGGCCTCGGCCTCGTGCACACCGTTCATGAGGCGGCACGCGACAGTACGAGGTCGAAGTCGGCGCGACGAAAAGGGATGCTGACACCGTAGCGGGTGGCGAGGTCGGGGTCGTCGACCAGGGTGAAGTCCTGCACCAGGCTCCGTTTGACGGCGAACACCGCGTCGGACTCCACATACGGGCTGCCCGCCACGAAGACATGGGTGGTCAAGGTGGCGTGCCCGGCGGCCTCGGCGATGACGTGGATGTGCGCGGGCCGGTACGGATGCCGGCCGGTGGCGCGCAGCAGGGCGCCGACCGGTCCGTCGGTGGGGATGGGGTACGGACTCGGTACGCAGGTGCGGAACCAGAAGCGGCCCTCGGCGTCGGCGGTGAACAGCCCGCGCCCATTGCCCTCCGGCTGGACGCCGGGCTGCTGCACATCGTAGAAGCCCTGGTCACTGGCCTGCCAGACGTCGAGGACGGCTCCGGGCAGCGGGGTGCCGTCGGTGCCGGTCACCCGGCCGGTGACGACGCAGGGCTCGCCGGTGCCCACGAGATCGATGGTGTCACCGAGGTCCCGGCGCGGCGATCCGGTCAGGTGGAAGGGGCCGAGAATGGTGGGTTCGGTGGCCCCCTCCGCCCCCCGCCCGTTGATCGTCTCGACCAGTGTGGAGATCCCGAGGACATCGGAGAGCAGGATGAATTCCTGCCGGGTGTCGGTGCAGTGACGGCCGGTCTCGGTGAGGAAGCCGATCGCCGCCTCCCACTCCTGCGGGGTCGGTTCGGTCTCGCGCACGAAGTTGTGCAGATGTCGGGCCAGGGAGGTGAGGAGAGTGTGCAGCCGCGGGTCGGGGGTGGCGGCGAAGCTGTCGATGACGGCTTCGGTCGCGGTGTCCTCGGTGAAGTCGGTGGCCATGCCTCTCCCCTTCGCTTCGTACGCCGGGTGTGCCGCGTACCGTCAGTGGTCCTCCTGATGTGCGGGGCGCGCATGTCCGAGGATCTGCCTCAGCGCACCGGTCAGCAAGCCCGCCGCGTCCGGCGAGGCCGTGGCGTGGCGGAAGCCGATGTAGTTGTCGGGGCGGGCCAGCAGGGCGCCGCCGTCGCCGATTTCGCGCAGTGCGGCCCAGTCGCCGTACGGATCCTCGTACTCCTGACCGGGCCCGATGACGACGGTGGCGATCTCGATGCCCAGTGCGCGGCCCGCGGCCTCGGCCGCCTGCCGCCACCGGTCCCCGCCGATGCCGGTGAAGAGGGTGAACCGGCCGTGGCCGCCGAGGTCCAGGGTGGAGAGCCGGTCACGGCCGCGGGTGACCCAGGCGTGCGGCAGCTTGGCGCCGGGCCGGGTGGAGGGCTGGTGGTACAGCTCCGGGTCGCGGACGAAGCCGGGGTCGGGGGTGCCGTCGGGGACGACGGCGGCCGAGGCGTACCGCTGGTTCATCTCCACGCCGTGCGCGTTGAACTCGTACACCTTGGCGGCGATGGCCTCCCGCAGCCGCCGCCGCTGCTTCTCCGCCTCGGCGGTGGCGTCCTTGCGGGCGGCGACGTTGCGCCACATCTGCTCGGGGTCGGCGGTGGACAGCACGTTCAGCGCCTCGAAGACCGGCGCGGTCTCGCCGATGCTCTTGTTGGCGCGTTCGACGATCTGCCGTCCGACCGGGGCCCGCTCGGCGGAGTAGGTGTCCAGGAGGGCGGGCGCGGCGGTGCCGTCGAGGACGTGGCGGAGCTTCCAGGCGAGGTTGTACGCGTCCTGGATGGAGGTGTTGGAGCCCAGGCCGTTGGACGGCGGATGGCGGTGGACGGCGTCGCCCGCGCACAGCACCCGCCGGTCGGCGTAGTCTTCCGCGTACAGGTGGTTGACCGTCCACGCCGAGGTCGAGGTGATACGGACCGGGATCTCGTCGTCGCCGAGCAGGCGGCGCACCACCGACAGCGCGAACTCCTCGGTGAGGTCCGGCGGACCGGCCTCCAGGTCGTACCCCCACACCACCATCCACTCGGTCCAGGGGCGTACGCAGCGCACCAGTCCGGCCCCGATGCCGCCGACGGTGGCGCCGGGGGCGAGCACCCAGTAGAGCGTGGAGGGGCGGTGGGCGGTGAGGGCGGTCAGGTCCGCCTCGAAGACGATGTTGAGGCTGCCCGCGACGCCCATCCGCCCGACGGTGGGCAGCCCGGCGTTCTCGGCGACGCGGCTGCGCCCGCCGTCCGCGCCGACCAGGTAGCGGGCCCGCACTCGGTAGGTGTCACCGCGCAGCCGGTCCCGTACGGTCGCGGTCACGCCCGCGTCGTCCTGCTCGTGCGCGAGGTACTCGGTGTCGAAGCGCAGCGCGGTGCCCCGGGCGACGGCGGCGTCCACCAGGACGGGTTCCATGAGGTGCTGCGGCATGTCGCACAGGGGGCTGGGACCGGCCAGTTCGTGTTCGGCCTGCACGCGCGGGTCGTTGCCCCAGGAGCGCAGCCGCCCCAGCTCCTCGCCCGCGAGGCTGGTGCAGAAGACGGTGTTCCCCATGAGGTGCTGCGGGGTGGCCCGGTCCCGTACCCGCTCCTCGACGCCGAGGTCGCGCAGCACCTCCATGGTGCGCTGGTTGGTGATGTGCGCGCGGGGCGTGTCCGCGAGGCGGCCGTACCGGGTGACCATCATGTTGGGCACGCCGTAGGTGCTCAGGGCGAGCGCCGTCGCGGCTCCGGCCGGGCCGCTGCCGACGACCAGTACGTCGGTCTCGACGGTGTCCACTGGGCGAGGCTCCTCTCCTGGTGGCCGGTCCTTCGCCGATCCCGGCCCGTTTTGATGATCTTGGTCCAGGAGGGGACGGCGGAGGTGTCTCAATACGAGACACCCGGGCCGTATACGGTGAGGTCCCTGTGACGAGCATCGACGACACCCCGGCCGCCCCGGCTCTCGCCCCGGTACGACGGGCCCGGGAGCGGTTCCTCGCCGGGCGGCCGCCGGGCGGGGACATCCCCGACGAGCTGGCCGAGGCGTGGCGGCGGGCCCGGTTCCTGGGCGTACGGCGGGATGTGACGCCGCCACCCGCCCCCGTACCCGCGCACTCCCCGCTGCTGGCCGCCGCGCGTCCGGTGCTGAGGCGCGTCCTGCCCGCCCTGGCCGGCGGCGACACGGCGCTGGTGCTCGCCGACTCGCGCTGCCGGGTGCTGTGGTCGGGTGGCGGTCCCGCACCGGCGGCAGGTCGCGATCTGTCCGAGCGGGCGGTGGGGCACAACAGCGCGGTGCTCGCGCTGCGCCTCGGGCGCCGCGCGGAGGTGCACGGCCCCGAGCACGTCCTGGACCTGTGGCAGGGGCTGTCGGCGGTCAGCGTCCCGGTGTACGAGCCGGGGGCGGACCGCCCGGCCGGGACCGTCACGGCGCTGGCCCCCTCGCGCGAGGACCGCGCGCCCCATCCGGGGGCGGCGCTCGCCGAGGCCATCGCGTTCGCGGTCGCGTCGGAGTTGCTGGACCGGGCCCGGCCCCCGGAGCGGCTGCTGCTGGACGCGTATCTGCGGGAGGCGCCGGAGGGGCGCGCGGTGGTGGCGCTCGACGGCGGCAGCCGCATCGTCAGCCCCGGGGCGGCGCGGCTGCTGTCGGACGAGACGCTGGCCCGGCTGGAGCGCCGGGCCACGGCGCTGCTGCGGGAAGCGGGGGCGGCGGACGGGCGGCGGACGCGGGAGTTCCCGGTGCCGGACGGGGCCGGGCTCGTCGTCCGTATGACGCCGGTCGTGCGCGAGGGCGACGGCGAGGTCATCGGCGCGGTGGCGGTGGCCCGCCCGGGTCCGGCGGCCGGTCCGGCGCGGACGGAGCGTACGGCGGGGCGGGCGGGCTCCGGCCGGGAGCGGCTGCCGGGGCTGGCCGGCACGTCGGGGCCGTGGCGGGTGGCCGTCGCGCGGGCGACCGGGCTGGCCGCGAGCGCGGAGCCGCTGCTGCTGACCGGGGAGGCGGGCGTCGGCAAGTCCTCGCTCGCCCGCGCCCTGTTCGCCTGGCGCGGCTCCGCCGCGCCCCTGGTGGTGGACGCCGCCGAGGGCGCGCCCGGTGCCGTACCGCGCTGGTGTCACGCCCTGGCGGAGGGGGACGGCGCGCCCCCGCTGCTCGTGCTGCACGCCGAGCGGCTGGACCAGCCCGATGTGGCCGCGCTGCTCTCGCTGCTGGCGCGCCGGCCCGAGGTGCCGCTCACGGCGACGCACACCCCGTGCACCGGGGTCGGCCCGTGTCTGCGGCGGCTGCTGGACCTGCTCGCGGCCCGTTCCGTCGCCCTGCCGCCGCTGCGCGAGCGCGTCGAGGACATCCCCGTACTGCTGCCGGGGCTCGCCGGGCCCCCCTCCCCCGGCCGCCCGCCGCTGTCGTGGAGCCTGGACGCGCGCCGGGCCCTGGAACAGCACGACTGGCCGGGCAACGTCGCCGAACTCTCCCAGGTGGTACGGGAGGTGGCCGAGCACCGCCGCGCCACCGGGCCGGTGCGGCGCGGGGAGCTGCCGCCGGACCTGCGGGTGCCGCCCGCCGCGCGGCGGCTCAGCGGGATGGAACGGGCCGAGCGCACCGCGATCCTGGAGGCGCTGCGCCGCCACGGCGGCAACAAGGCACGCGCGGCCGGGGCCCTGGGCATCGGCCGGGCCACCCTGTACCGCAAACTGCGCGCCCTGGGCGTGGATCAGCTCCAGCCGCCGCTCTGACGGCCAGTAGGGTTTTCAGCACGGTCGTGTTCATGTCGTTCGAGGGGGAACCGTGGGGGCTGGCGACACCGGGGGCGCGGGGCGGGCGGACGTCGTCGTCCTGACCGCGCTGGAGATCGAGTACCGGGCCGTACGGGCGCATCTGGACGATCCGCGTCCGGTCCGGGCGGAGCGCGGCTCCCTGTTCGAGACGGGCGTCCACCGCTCCGCGGCCCGGCCCGGCGGGCGGCGGGTGGCGATCCACATGACGGGTCCGGGGAACCCGGGCGCGGCGGCGCTGGTCGAGCGGGCGGCGGCGCTCTTCGCGCCGAGGGCCGTGCTGTTCGTCGGCGTGGCGGGCGGCGTCAAGGATGTCGCGCTCGGCGATGTGGTGGCCGCCGACGCGGTGTACGACTACGAGACCGGCAAGGACACCGAGTCCGGGTTCCTGCCCCGGCAGAAGACCCATCAGCCCGCCTACGGACTGGTGCAGCTGGCCCGCGGTGTCGCCGCGGCCGACGACTGGCAGCGGCGGATCCTGCCCGGCGGCGGCGCGCCGCGCCCGCGCGCCCACGTCAAGCCGATCGCGGCGGGCGGCCGGGTGGTGGGGCACGAGCGCTCCGACGTCGGCCTCCGGCTCGCGGCCGTCGCCGGGGACGCGATCGCCGTCGACATGGAGGGCTTCGGCTTCCTCGCCGGCGCGTACGTCAACCAGCACCTCGACGCGCTGGTCATCCGGGGCGTATCCGATCTGCTGGGCGACAAGGGCGTGGCGCACGACGAGCACTGGCAGCCGGTCGCCTCCCGGCACGCGGCCGCCTTCGCCTTCGAACTGATCGGGCGGCTCCCCGGTGCGGAGGCGGCGCCCGGCGCGCCCGCCCGGCGCCGGGCCAAGCTCACCATCCAGGAACTCGGCGGTCTGGCGGACCTGCTGCTGGAGGTGCCCGGCCTGTCCTCCCCCACCGGCTGGCAGCAGCTGCTCGACGAGCTGCCCACCGTCGGCACCGCGGTCGCCCGGCAGTCGGCGAGCCGCGCGGAGGCCCTGGCCCTGCTGCGTACCTGCGAGGCGCACCGGGCCCTGGGCGAGCTGGTGTCCGTGGTGGACGTCCTGGCCCCCGGCGCCCCGGCGACGGCCGAACTCGGCCGCCGCGTCGAGGAATTGGGCCTGGCCTGAGGGCTCCCTGGGGGCGGGAGGGGTGTCGCGGGGGGCGTGCGGGGCATACAAGTTGTCCGGAGTCCGCGCGGGTGACGCTTGCCTGTGGCAGGGTCTTTCGGCGGGATCATCGGCGGCGGGGACCGGTGATGCGGGTACGGGGGAGGCACGGCATGGCGGCCACGCGGGAAGGCGGCCTCAGATCAGTCCATCATTTGGTGTCGGCTCTGAAGGAGTTCCGCTGTCTGACGGATCCGGATTCGCGCGCACTGTGTCTGGACCTGGTCGCGATGGAAATGGAGACCACGTCCGTCCCGGTGCGCGGCCATCGCGTCACCGACTACTTCCTGGTGGAGCTGGCCCGGGAGTGCCTGGAGAACGTGCGGATGATGCGCGCGCTGCGCGCCTCGCTCGCGGTGATGGCGCCGGGCACGGACGCCATGGACCGCCTCGATTCGGTCGTGGAGCAGATGACGGCCCGTCCGGTGCTGCCGGCCCCGGCCGCCGGGGGCTTGCGGTCGCTGCTGGAGGACCTGGAGATCGGGCACCTGGGCCAGCTGTGCCGGGCCGCGGCGGGTCCGCTGCAGGACGTCCCGGCGGTCACCGGCCCCTGGCACGCCTTCGAGGAGCTGAGCCGGATGAACGCGCGGCCGGACGGGCTGCCGCCGGGGCTCGCCCTGGTGGAGTATCTGGCGGCGTCGGCCCAGCCGCTGCGGAGGGCCGACGCGCTGCGGGCGTGGGCCGATGAGCAGGCGCGGGAGCTGGACCTGACCTCGCACTTGAGATCGCTGCGCCAGCAGGTGGGGCATGCCGCCCCGGCCGAGCCGGACGACGCGTACCTGGTGATCCGGCTGCTGCCGCAGGAGGAGCCGGGCCGTTACGAGCTGTCGTCCTGGCACAGCTACGACCCCAGCGGCTGGCATCCGGTCCGCGGCCCGGTCACCCAGGTCACCGCCGCCACCGCCGAACGGGCCGTGCAGGAGCTGGTGTACGCGGCGGAGGAGGAGTGGGAGGACGCCCGGTGCATCCATCTGGAGTTCCTGCTGGGCCCCGACGACCTGAATCTGCCGGTGCACCTGTGGCGCAAGGAGCTGGACAGCACGATGGCCACCCCGCTGTGCATGGATTATCCGGTGGTGGTGCGGAGCCTGGAGCGGAGTCAGACCAGACGCTGGCACCGCCCGTGGAACCAGCGCTGGCAGCTCTTCTCCGGGCGGCCCGAACTCGCCAGACAGCTCGTCGTCGAGGGCGAGGATCCGGACAGTCCGCGCTCGGGCGATCCGGCCGCGCTGCTGGCCCGGCTCCAGGCGGATCCGCATGTCGTCGCGCTGATCCTGGGCTCGCCGCCGGGCGGCGCCGGTGAGGGTTCGTACGAGGCGCTGGCGGCCTGGCGGGCGGGAATCCCGCTGGTGGCGTGGGATCGCCGGCCCACCCGGGATCCGGCGTTCGTCCAGTACTTGAGACAAAAACCGGACGAGGCCAGCGGGGACCTGGCACGGCTCCGCGAAGCCGTGACAAAGTTACGTCTGGACGCCCATACGATCGACTCCGCGGAGCGGGAGCATCACCCGGGGCAGCATGTGGTGCTCGTCTGGGACGACCCGACCCGGCCCGTGGAGACGCAGGGACGCATGACGGGGCCGGACGAGGGGTTGGGCAGTCGATGAGCGACGCAGAGCCTGCACGGCGGCACAACGGGCGGATCCCGGGCGGCGAGGGCTCCGCCTCCGGGCCCCTGCCGGCCGGCATACCGCGCCCCTGGTGGATCTACCAGGGCACCGGGCGCCCGCTGCACGACGTCAGCCTGGAGGACATCCTTCCGCCCCCGCCGCCCTGGCGCACCTTCGGCGGCGTCTCGGCCGGCCCGGTGGACGCGGACGGCGTGGACGGCGTGTTATCCGACCCGAACGAGCCGCCGACCGAGCCCCCGGCGCCGCCGGAGGACGCGCAGGACACCGCCCGGCGGCTCGGCGCGACTCCGCTCGGCCTGCGGTCGGAGGCAGAGGAGGCGGACGTGGTGAACGCCGCGCTCATCCTGCGGCGTCCGCTGCTGGTGACCGGCCGCCCGGGCACGGGCAAATCGACGCTGGCGTACCGCATCAGCCGGGAGCTGGGCCTGGGCCGGGTGCTGCGCTGGCCGATCACCACACGTTCCACCCTGCGGTCGGGTCTCTACGGCTACGATGCCGTCGGCCGTGTGCACGCCGCGGCGGCCGGACAGGCGGCTGAGGAGGACGGACACGAACCCGGACCGGAGGACATCGGCGACTTCCTCCAACTCGGCCCGCTGGGCACGGCGATGCTGCCGCACCGCCTCCCCCGCGTCCTGCTCATCGACGAATTCGACAAGAGCGACATCGATCTGCCCAATGACCTCCTCGACATCTTCGAGGCCGGTGAGTACTCCATCCCCGAGCTGGTGCGCATCCGCAGGCGGCGCCCGGCCGTATCGGTCCTCACCGACGACCCCGACCGCAGCACCGTCATCGCCTCGGGCCGGGTGCGCTGCCGCGCCTTCCCCATCGTCGTCATCACCAGCAACGGGGAGCGGGAGTTCCCGCCCGCCTTCCTGCGCCGCTGTCTCCAGCTGCGGCTGCCCGACCCGGACGCCGACCGGCTCGCCGCGATCGTGGCCGCGCACCTGGGCAGAGCGGACGACCCGCGCGCGCGGGAACTCATCGACATGTTCCTGGAGCGCAGCCGGCACGAAGGCGGGCTCGCCGCCGACCAGTTGCTCAACGCGGTGTATCTGGTGACGGCCCGTTCCGAGACCCCGGGGCCCGAGTGGGAGGAGCTACTGCGCGCCGTCTGGCACCGGCTGGACGCCGCAGGCTCGACATGACACAGGACCCAGGCGGCGGGTCCGGTGAGCACGGCCCACGGGATCTCGACTGGCAGCAGATCGCCGATGCCTTCTGGCTGGCCGTCTGCAAGGCCGAGACGGACCGCGGACCCGGCCGGCCGGCGCCCGGCCCGCTCCCCGCGCCCCCGCGAGGCGACAGCCTGCCGCCCGCCGACGCCCCGCCCCCCGAGCCGCCGCAGGACGACGGCGGGCGGGGGCCCGAGCCCGCGCCCGAACCGGCCGTCTCGACGCCGCAGGCCGTGGAGCTCGTCGACGTGCCCGACGCGCCGGAGGACCCGGACGGGACGGAACCGGCGCTGGTCACCGACGTCATGGTGCCCGCGCCCCGGCTGACCGCCGCCGGGCCGCTGGTCGCCGAGCGCGCCGTCTCCCGGGCGCTGCGCCCCCTCAAGCGCACCGCGCCCTCGCCGGTCGAGCTGGAGGTCGACGAGGAGGCCACGGCCGAGCGGGCCGCCCGCGACGGGCTGTGGCTGCCGGAGTGCGCGCCCGTCCAGGAGCGCTGGATGGACGCGGTCCTGGTGCTGGACTGCGGCAGCTCGATGGTGGTGTGGCGGCGCACCGCGGCGCGGCTGGTCACCGTGCTGGAGCGGACGGGTGCCTTCCGGGGCGTCCGGGTGCACCGGATGAACACCGATCACCCGTTGACCGCGGACCACCACGACTCCCCGGTGGACGGCATGTCCCCGCGCGGGAAGCGGGCGGTGCTGGTGCTCACCGACGGCATCGGCGCGGCCTGGGGGGATGAGAGCGCGCAGCGCGCCCTGGGGCGCTGGGCCCGGCGCGCGTCGGTCGCGGTACTCCATGTGCTGCGTCAGGGCCGCTGGCACCACACGGGCATCGCGCCGGAGCGGGTCCGGGTGCGGGTCCCCGAGCCCGGCGCTCCCAACGGCACCTGGCGGCGGGACGGTGGCGGTTCCTGGCCGGGCGGTGAACCCCCGGTGCCGGTGCTGGAACTGGACGCGCGCTGGCTGGGCAACTGGGCGCGGCTGGTGGGGCGTCCGTCGGAGCGGGGCCATGACACGCTGGCGCTGCTGCCCGGGGCGCCGGCCGAGCCCTGGGATCCGGAGCCCGAACCCAGCGCCTGGGACCGGGTCTTCCGCTTCCGCTCCACCGCCTCGCCGAGCGCCTTCCGGCTGGCGGCGCGGCTGGCGGCGGCCCCGCTGAACATTCCCGTGATGGAGTTCGTGCAGGGGATCCACCAGCCGGAGGGCAGTCCCGGCGATCTGGCCGAGATCCTGCTGGGCGGGCTGTTACGCAAGGTCGGCACCGCCGATCCGCTGGACGAGACCGGAATCGGCTACGAGTTCCACGACGGGGTGCGGGAACTGCTGCTGTCCGCCGGGTTACGGGACGAGTCGCTGTACACCCTGCGCAGCGTGCTGGACCGGCTGGGCCGCCGCTGGAAGCCGCTGCATCTGCTGCGCGATCTGCTCAACCACCCCTCGGGGCCGGTGCGGGACCTGCCCGACACCGAGCGCCTGATGCCGTACATACGCCTTCAGGAACAGGTCTACCAGGCCCTTTCCGGGCCCTATCTCGAAGGCGCGCGCTCCTTTCGCGCCCTTGTCCTCGCGCGCCAAGCGCTCCCCCGCACGGGCGAAAGCCGCCCGGAGCCCTTTGAAGACGTACCCCACTGGGGAAATGTGGTACCCGAGGTTGCCGTGACCGACTCCATGACTCCCCGATCCCGTCCGTCGTCCCAAGCCGACGATTCACCATCCCCGCCGGCGCACGGCACGCCGGGTACGGCGGGGGAGCATTCGAGAGGAACCTTCGTGTCCGTGACCGCTGCCCGGTCCCTGCCCGCCGTGGAGGAGCGCCGCGCCGGGGACCCCCCGGCCATCTGGGGCAATGTGCCGCCCCGGAACAACAACTTCACCGGACGGCGAACGCTGCTCGACACGCTGCACGAGCGGCTGCGCAGCGAGGGAACGGCCGCCGTGCTGCCCGAAGCGCTGCACGGTCTCGGCGGGGTCGGAAAGTCCCAGATCGCCCTGGAGTACGTGCATCAGCACGCCGCGGCCTACGACGCGGTGTGGTGGATCCCGGCGGAGCGCCCGGAGCAGATCCGCCAGGCGCTGGTGCAGCTCGCCGACCGGCTCGGCCTGCAGGCGGGCATGGAGGCGAACACGGCGGTGCCCAGCGTGCTGGACGCGCTGCGCACCGGGCGCCCCTGCCGCAACTGGCTCCTGGTCTTCGACAACGCGGAGGAGCTGGAGACCGTCCGGCCGTTCTTCCCCGCGGGCGGGCCCGGCCGGATCCTGGTGACGTCGCGGAACGCCCAGTGGTCGCGGGCCGCCCGTACCGTGGAGGTGGATGTCTTCGAGCGCGAGGAGAGCATCCAACTGCTGCTGCGGCGGGGGCCGGAGCTGCCGCACGAGCAGGCCGACCGGATCGCCGAGACCCTGGGGGATCTGCCGCTGGCGATCGAGCAGGCGGCGGCGTGGCTCTCCGAGACGGGGATGCCGGTCGACGAGTATCTCCAGGTCTTCGAGGACGAGCGGGCGGATGTCAGCACCCGGCGCAACGAGCTGCTGGCCGCCGGGGTCCCGGTCGACTATCCCGAACCGGTCGCCGCCGCCTGGAACATGTCGCTGCGCCGGCTCGCCGAGCACCACCCGGGCGCCCTCCAACTGCTGCAGATGTGCTCGTTCTTCGCCCCCGAGCCCATTTCCCGGCGGCTCTTCTCGGGCATCCGGGGCGTCTCCCTCTCCCCCGAGCTGTCCGAAGTGCTCCAGGACCCGATCAAACTCGGCCATGCGATCCGGGAGATCAACCGCTACGCCCTGATCAAGATCAATCACCGCAGCAACACCATCGAACTGCACCGGCTGGTGCAGGCGGTGCTGATCGGCCAGATGTCCCCGCAGCAGCAGGCCGACATGCGGCACAGCGCCCATGTGCTGCTGGCCTACGGCGACCCCAATGACGTCTCGCCCGCCAACTGGGGCCGCTACACGGACCTGTTGTCGCACGTCCGGGCGTCCCGCGCGATGGACTGCGACGACAAATGGGTGCGCCAGATGGTGCGGAACCTGGTCCGGTTCCTCCATGTCTGGGGCGACCACGAGGGCGCGCTCGAACTCGGCAGCCGGGTGCGGGAGAAGTGGCGGACCTCGCTCGGCGAGGACAACCCGGAGACGCTCGCCATCTCCCGCACGCTCGGCCATGTCCTCACCCTGCTCGGCCACTTCGGACAGGCCCGGGAGCTGAACAGCCGGACGCTCGAACTGCAGCGCGCGAACGAGGGCGACGACCACGAGAACACGCTGGTCACCCTCGGAGCCGTTGCCAGCGACGCCCGCTACCAGGGCGACTACACCCACTCGCTGGAGCTGGAGGAGGACCGCTGGCGGCGGACCCTGCGGCTGTTCGGCGACGAGGATCCGTACACCATCGCCGCCGCCAACGACTACGCCCTGGCGCTGCGCTCGGCCGGTGACTTCGCGCGCGCCCGGGAGGTGGACCAGAATGCCCGCGACCTCGCCGAGGTCGTCCTCGGCGAGGACTCGCTGCTGACGATCCTGCTGGAGGCCAATCTCTCGATCGACGTCCGGGAGAGCGGCGACTACATCGCCGCCCGCACCATGCTGGAGCTGACCTGCGACCGGGTCCGCCAACTGCTTCCGCAGAACACGCCGATCGGCGTGTACGCCCTGCGCAACCTCGCCGTGGCCCGCCGCAAGGCAGGCGACCACGAGGGCGCGCTGGAGATCACCCGGGAGGTCCTGGAGCGTTACCGGCTGCGCTACAGCGAGCCCAACCTCCACATCGCGGCGACCTCGCTCAACCTGTCCATGGACCTGCGCCAGACCGCCGACCTCGACGGCGCCCGCGAGCTGGGCGCCAAGTGCGTGGCCGACATGCGGTCCGCGCTGGGGCCGCGGCACCCGGTGACGCTGAGCGCGGCCATCGACCTGGCCGTCACCCTGCGGCTGCTGGGCGAGACCGAGGCCGCGCTCGCGCTCAACAAGGAGACGATGCCCGTGCTGGTCGAGGCGCTGGGGACGGAACACCCGATCACCCTGGCGTGCGCGATCAACCTGGCCAGCGATCACTACACGCTGGCGGACTACCAGGAGGCCCGGGAGCTGGACACAAAGACGCTCGCGGCCTGCCGGTCACGGCTGGGCGAGGACCACCCCACCACGCTGGCCTGCGCCGTCAACCTGTCCGGGGATCTGCGGGCGCTGGGCGAGGGGCGGTCGGCCGAGGAGCTGCACAACGGCTCCCTGGCCCGGATGCGCACCGTCCTGTCCCCCGGTCACCCGGCCACGGTCGCGGCGGCCCGGGGCATCCGCGCGGACTGCGATGTGGAGGCGATCCCCTTCTGACCGTCCAGGCTCAAAGACAGGCCGCTGTCCCGATCCAGGTGGCGAGAGCGACCGGATCGGGCACCGCGCCGCCGGTCTCCCGTAGCGCGCGGTGGACGGCGAGGGCCACTTCGGGAGCGCGGAGCAGCGCCGCCCTGGCCGCGCCGTCCGGCAGGGTGAGCGCCAGCCCCGCCCAGGCCGCGACGTCGTCCGGGGCCCGGGCCAGCCGGCCACGGTAGCCGCGCAGCGCGGCCGCCCGGTCGCCCATGACCCAGGCGAGGTCGGCCCCGTCCGGGGCGTCGTCGCCACCGTTCCGGTCCCGGAGCCGTTCCGGGTCGGCGAACCGGAGCCTGGCGAGCGCCGTCCGCGCCGCCGTCTCCGCGAGGGCGGGCTCGACCGAGGTGGGGGGCAGCTCCCGGGGCGGCGCACCGCGCGTCCGCCAGGCCCGCGCCCACCGGGCGAGCCGGGCGGGTTCGGGCCGCAGATGGCGCATGCGGTACACGAGCCGGTGGTCGACGACCAGGTCCTCCGCCAGCCGCCGTGGCACGGGCGGGACCGGCTCCGCGAGCCAGCCGGCCAGCCGCTCCGCCGCCTGATCGAGGAAGCTCCTGCCCAGGGGCGTCAGTTCGGCGTGAGTGCGCAGCGTCTCCAGCCCGTGGGAGGTCTGCACCCGGCGGAGGGCGAACTCGAACGCGGCGGTGTCCTTGGCGGGCCCGTCCTCGGCCCGGTGCCGGCGGTCCTGCCAGAAGCCGGTCACGCCCAGGAACGCGTACACCCCCTGGAGCAGTCCGCGCAGCGGCCTCGGGTCCAGCCGCCACGGCGCGTGGTGGACCTCCTCCCGGCCGCCCTCGATCAGGGGCACCAGATCCATCAGGGCGCTGAGCTTGATGTGCTGGGCCTCGTGCACCAGCGCGGCGGCCAGGTCCGGCTCGGCCACGGGGGCGTTGATCAGGACGCAGCCGTAGGCCTCCGGGGAGGAGGCGCTGAACGGCTCGGGATGGGCCGCGTACGGTACGGGGACCACGGAGGCGACGCAGGCGGCGACCCCCGACGGGTCCACGTTGCGCTGCTCGGCGAGCAGCCGCCAGGCGCCCGCGAAACGTTCCTGCCAGCGTTCCCACGCGTCCTCGGAGAGCCGGTCCGGCGGTCTGCGGCGGAAGAAGTCGCGATAGGGGTCGACATCGTCGAGGAACGGCGAGCAGATGTGCCCCCGGTGCTCACCGCGCAGCCGCCGGAGGCCGTACCACCCCGGGGCGTCCTCCGCGAAGCCGGGGGCGGGCAACGGCACCGTGTGCGGCCCGGCCACCACCGTCGCCCCCTCCCCCGTGCCCACGACCTCGGCGAGGTCCGTGGCAGGGTCCGGCAGGAGAGCGAATCCCAGCGCGGGCAGCATCACCCCGCCGTCGCGCACCACGGCCGCGATGCGGAAGTCGATGCCCGCGAGGAGGGCGGCCGAGGCCGCCACCGCGTACAGATAGCCGGTCTCGCTCCACAGCGGCGCGTCCGCCGGTTCCTGTCCGCGCAGCCGCCGCAGGCACCGGCTGAGCCACACCCCCGTCTGCGGATGCAGCAACAGCCGCTCCACGGCGGCCGGGGAACGGCGCTCGGCGCGTATCAGCAGCCGCCACGCCTCCTCGGCGGGCGGCAGCGGACCGGGAAGGGCGGGATGTGCGGCGGTCAGGTCGACCAGCGCCCGCACCAGCAGCATCGCGCGGCTGCGCTGACCGGATCTCAGCTCGGCGACCGATGCCGCGCTTCCCGAACCCACGGCCAGCCCGGTGAAGCACTCCGCCGATAAATGGTGGCGGGAGTCGGTCAACCGCAATTCTGCCCCGCGTTGGAGGAACTGGAGGCCGTCGCCGGGTTCCGGACGGCGCCGATCAGCCGCAGCGCGACCGCGGCGATCCCTTCATCCCGGTCGAGGTCTTCCAGTGTCGCTCCCGAAAGGTCCAGCAGCTCCGTCTCGACCTCGATCGCGACTCGCTCCATGACACCGCCCTCCTTAAGGACGTTCCACACCGGCTCACGTGAGGCATCCCTATGGTGACCTACCCCTATTGATTGCGAAAGGGTGAACACGGCCAGCGGACGCCCGGCTTGTCAAGATTTTCGGACACATCCGGCGCGCCCGCCGGGGGGCTCGGTATGCCGCTGTCAGGTGCGCTTTCGGGGCCGTCAGGCGCCCTTTCCGGAGTGGATCGACTCGACCTCGAACACGCCGCCGCAGACGCGGAAGGAGCGCGCCGGCACGGTCATGGAGGTGGAGGAGTCCGGCGGGTAGGCCCGGATCCGGGCGGGGGTGCGCCAGCAGGGCTTGTCGGCCGTGCCCTCGTTGAGGGTGTGCAGCATCGCGGAGGCGCTGCCGCCGGGCGGCAGGGAGACCGCGGAGCGCGACGCGCCGCGCCGGGAGGCGGGGTCGCCGATCGCGGAGCCCACGGAGTCCAGCAGCGAGACCCCGGGGAAGCCGGTGAGCGTGCAGGTGGCGGTGGACTTGTTGGTGAGCACCAGCGGCATGTAGATATTGCCCGCGCCCACGTCCTCGCGCCCCAGGGAAAGCCCCAGGCGCTCGGTGGGGCATACCCGCTGGGCGCCCGGGCGCGACGCGGTGGTGTGCGCGACCGCCGCCGAGGACGCGGGGCGCGTCACGGGGCGCGACGAGTCGGGCCGGGAGGCGGACGTCGCCGGCGCCGCGCGCCCGGTGTGCGCCGCCGACCGGGTGACGGACGAGGCGGACGGCTCACCGCCGCCCGGTGCGCCGGAGGAGCCGGGCGGCCCGGACCGCTGGGTGTCGGCGCCGCAAGCCGTCACCACGGCCAGCGCGCCGACAGCCAGGGCGCATAAGCACCACGGCCGGGACCTTGGGCGCCTGGGCGTCGTCGTGTCGTTCCGTTGCGCCATGAGCGACCTCCCGGGGTCGTATCCGCTCTCTTCGGGCTCCCCCTTCCCCGCTTGGACGTCCTTATGTCTCCGGGACATTGATCGCATTCCCCGGCAATTCCTCACCCTCGCTCCACCCGGCCCCGGTGACCGGGAAGCCACCGGGGGACCATCGGTCACATCACCAGGTGTGCCTTGCTGTGGGTGACTTCCTCGATGTCGCCGCCCGCCTTGCCGATCAGCCGGTGGGCCAGGTTGCTCAGCGCCCTGGCCGCCGCGATCTCCTCGCCGACCCGCGGCTGTGCCGGGTCGTCGGGGTTGCGGTTCGCGCGGCCCTGGGCGAGCATCTCGGTGCCGTCGTGCATCCGCAGCCGGATGACGGCTTCGGTCAGCGGACCGATCTCACGGAATTCCATCTGGATGTCGCATCCCACGATCGTCTCCATCACGATCACCTCCTGCGTCACCTTCCAGGATGCGCCTCCCCCCGCTGTCCAGTCGACCTGGTCAGCAGGTCCACCACCTCGGCGTCGCCGGTCTGGGAGAAGTCCTCGTACCACTCGCCGACCGCGGAGAAGTCCGGGGGCGTGGACAGGCACACCACGTCGTCCGCGTCCTCGCGCAGCGACGCGACCGCGTCCGGCGGCGCCACCGGAACGGCCAGGACGGCCCGGGCCGCGCCCTGGGCGCGCGCGACCCGGCAGGCGGCGCGCGCGGTGGCGCCGGTCGCGATCCCGTCGTCCACGATGATCGCCGTACGGCCCTCCACCGGGATCCGCGGCCGGTCGCCGCGGAACCGCCTGGCCTGCCGGATCAGCTCGGCCTGCTCGGTCCGCTCGACGTCGGCGATCTCTTCCTCGTCCGCCCGGCTCATCCGGATGATCGCCTCGTGGACGACCCGTACCCCGCCCTCGCCGATGGCGCCGAAGCCCAGCTCCCGGTGGAAGGGGACGCCGAGCTTGCGGACGATGATCACGTCCAGCGGGGCGTTCAGCGCCCGGGCCACCTCGAAGGCCACCGGCACCCCGCCTCTCGGCAGCCCCAGCACCACGGGCTTCTCTTCGGCCAGCGGTCTCAGCCGCTCGGCGAGGCGCCGTCCGGCGTCCACCCGGTCAGTGAAGATCATCGCTCACCCCCGGCACGGGTTCCTCTCCTTCGAATCAAGCGGACAATGCCCCGGGCCGCAAACCGGCGGCCGCTCCGGCACCCTGGAGGCATGGAGCACGCCACAAACCGGGACGATTCCGGTTACCCCGTCTTCGTTGAATCATTCGACTCCGACAGCCGCTACCGGCGGGTGCGGCTTCGGGGGGTGGGGTGCGAACCCCTGGAGAAGGAAGAGTTCGCGCCGCGCGTCCGGCAGATCTTCCCCGGCATCGACCTCGACGATCCGGATCAGGTCCACTGGGCCGACCGGCCCGGGCAGTGGCCGACGTGGCATCCGGGCGAGGCCTGAGCGCGCATGGGCGTCCTGATCGGCACCTCGGGATGGCAGTACAAGGACTGGCGCGGTGTCCTCTACCCCGCAGGCTGTCCGCAGCGGCTGTGGCTGGAGGAGTACGCCAGGGGCTTCACCACGGTCGAGAGCAATAACGCGTTCTATCGGCTTCCCGAGCACGATCAGTTCGCCGCCTGGCGGGACCGCACGCCCGGCGGGTTCGTGATGGCGCTCAAGGCCAGCCGCTATCTGACCCACATCAAGCGGCTGCGCGACCCGAAGGAACCGGTCGCGCGGCTGATGTCGCACGCGGAAGGTCTCGGCGACCGGCTGGGCCCGGTCCTGCTCCAGCTCCCGCCGACCCTGCGGGCCGACCCCGGTCTGCTGGGCAGCTGTCTGGCCTGCTTCCCCGCCGGTACCCGGGTGGCGGTCGAGCCGCGCCATGACTCCTGGTGGACCGAGGAGATCCGGGCGCTGCTGGAGCGCCACGGCGCCGCGCTGTGCTGGGCGGACGTGGGCTCGCGCCCGGCCGCCCCGCTGTGGCGGACCGCGGGGTGGGGGTACGTACGGTTCCACGGCGGCCGGGCCGAGCCCGCGCCGCGCTACGGCCGCCGGGCGCTCGCCACGTGGGCGCGCCGGGTGGGTGATACCTGGCCCGGCGAGGCCGACGTCCACGCGTACTTCAACAACGACACGGGCGGGGCGGCGATCCACGACGCCGTCGTCTTCGCCCGCGCCGTCGCCCGGCTGGGCCTCCCGGTCAGCCGTACGCCCGCGACGGCGGCTACTCCTTGACCGCGCCGCCCAGCATGCCCTCGATGAACCGGCGCTGGAGCGCCACGTAGACGACCACCACCGGCAGCGCGATCAGCACCGACGCCGCCGCGAGCAGCGCCGCGTCCGAGCTGTGCTGCCCCTGGAAGAAGGCGAGGCCGAGGGGGACGGTGCGATGGGCCTCGTCGCTGACCATCACCAGCGCCATCAGGAACTCGTTCCACGTCCACATGAAGGTGATGACGACCATGGTGGAGATCGCCGGGCGGCCCATCGGGACGAGCACCCGCCACAGCGTGGTCCAGCTGTTCGCCCCGTCGAGCCGGGCCGCCTCGATCACCGCCCGGGCGCTGCCCCGGAAGTACGTCCGCATCCAGAACACGCCGAACGCCAGCGACTGGGCGGTCTGCGGCAGGATCAACGCCCAGTAGGTGTCGGTGAGTCCGGCGTACCGCAGATCGAAGTAGAGCGGGACGACCAGGGCCTCCTGGGGCAGGGTCAGCCCGATCACGAAGAGGTAGAACAGCGGGGTGGAGCCGGGGAAGCGCATCACCCCGAAGGCGTACGCGGCGAGGACGGCCAGCACGGTGGTGGCCGCGACCACGACCGTGGTGACCAGGACCGAGTTGCCGAGGTAGGTGCCGAAGTGGCCGCGGCTCCAGGCGTCGGCGAAGTTGCCCCAGTGGAGCCCGTCCCACGGAGCCGAGAACCCGGTGTCCAGGGAGCCCTGCGAGGCGAAGGCGGTGGTGAGGATGGAGACGACGGGGACGAGCGAGAGGACGGCGAACAGGGTGAGGAGCGCGTAGGTGACGCCGCGTTCCAGGCGTGTGGTCATGCCCGCCGCCCTTCCACGAGCCGGGAGACCGTGACGGTCAGGGCGAAGATCAGGACCGTGAGGGCCACGCCCACGGCGGCGGCCGAGCCGACCTGGTTGGTCTCGAAGGCCCGGTGGTACACCTCGTAGGCGGGTACGGAGGTGGCGTTCCCGGGGCCGCCGCTGGTCGTGACGTAGATGAGGTCGAAGTTGCGCAGGCCCGCGATGATGGTCAAGGTCAGCGCCACCGCGAGGTGCGGCCGCAACGCCGGGAGGGTGACGGCGAAGAACTCCCGGACCGCCCCGGCGCCGTCCATCCGCGCCGCCTCGTACAGCTCGCGCGGGACGCGCTGGACCCCGGCGAGGAAGAGCACCATGCACAGCCCGGTGCCCACCCAGGTCCCGATGACGCCGACGGCGGGCAGCGCCCAGGTGTAGTCGCCGAGCCAGGGGCGGGCGAGCGAGCCGAGACCGACCGCGCGCAGGGTGTCGTTGAGCAGCCCGTCGGGGGCGAGGATGGACCGCCAGGCCACCGCGACCACGATGAGCGCCAGGACCTGCGGCAGGAACAGGACGGTGCGGAAGAAGGTCATGCCGTGGATCCGCACCCGGGACATCGCGGCCGCCAGCAGCAGCCCGATGGCCACCGGCAGGGCCGAGTAGAACACGAGCAGCACCAGGGCGTGCGCGAACGGGGCGCGCAGCGCGGGGTCGCCGAACAGGTCGCGGTAGTTGCCGAACCCGGCCGGGGTGGCGGCGGTCAGCCCGTCCCAGTGGAGGAACGACAGCCACACCGACTGCCCGAAGGGGTAGAGCAGGAAGACGGCGTACACGAGCAGCGCGGGCAGGATGTAGAGGTAGCCGACGGCGCGTGGCTCACCGGGCGCCCGGCGGCGGTATCGCCCGGTCAGGGCGGTGGTCTTCATCGTGTCGCCGCCGCGTGGCGTTGCCGCTGGGTGCGCAGGAAGGCGCCGTAGTCCCGCTGCAGGGTGGCGGCCAGCTCGTCCGGGGAGGTCTTGCCGCTGACGACGCCCTGGAGGGCGGCCGAGAGGGTGTCGTAGAAGGTGGGGGTGGCGTAGTCGAGGTACGGGACGAGGCCGTCGGCGGCGCTGAGCCGCTTCCAGCCGTCGATCATCTGGCCGTCGACGGTGTCCGGGGCGACCTCGGCCGCGGCCGGGCCGGGCACGGCGGGCAGCACTCCGTGCCGGGTCATGACGTCCGAGGCGTGGGCGCTGGTGAGGAAGTCCAGGTAGGCGGCGGCCACTTCGGGGTGACGGGAGCGGGAGGTGAGGGACCAGGCGAGGCCCTGCCCGCCGGTGGTGACGGGGGCGCCGCCGGGCTTCGCGGGCGGCGGGGGCATGAGGCCGAGCTTGTCGCCCATCGTCTTCTTGAGGTCGGCCAGCAGCCAGGTGCCGGTCATCAGGTACGCGCCGTCGCCGGAGGCGAACTTCTTGGCCGCGTCGTCGTATCCGAGGCCGTTCGCGCCCTTCGGCAGATAGCCGCGCCTCATCCAGTCGGTGAGGGTCGCGGCGGCGTCCTTGGTGGCCGCGGTGCCGAAGCCGGTACCGCGGCCGAGGACGGTGTCCCGGGTCGCGGCGGCGGCGTACTGGTCCTGGAGCACCCCGAAGGTGTGGATCGCGGGGTACTTGTCGAGGTTGCCGAACTGGACGGGCGTCTCGCCCCGCTCCTTGAGGCGGGCGAGCCCCGCGGTGAACTCGCTCCACGTCCTCGGCGGTTTCAGGCCCGCTTTCCGCAGCAGGTCCTTGTTGTAGTAGAGGCCGACGAACTCGCCGGTCTGGGAGATGCCGTAGAGCCGTCCGCGGCCGAAGTCGGTGCCGTCGACGGAGACCCGGTTGAGGTTGAGGAGGGTGTTCGGGTAGCGGGTGTTCCAGTCGTAGATCCCTGCGTAGTTGTCGAGCGGGGCGAGCAGCCCGGCCCGGACGAAGGACACCATGTCCGGGTAGCCCTGGTTGGCCTGGATGACGTCGGGCGGGTTGTTGCCGGAGACGGCGAGCTTGAGCGTGGTCTTCAGATCGGTGAAGCTCCGCGCCACCCGCTTGATCCGCACGTTGGGGTACTTCTTCTCGAACTCCCGGTTCAGCTGGGTGATTTCGCCGTTCGTGCCGCCCCGGATCTCCTGGTCCCACACGGTCAGCGTGGTCTTTCCGGCCGATCCCGGGTCGGGTACGGCGGTGGCCACGCCGGTCCCGGATCCGGCGGCCCCCGAGCCGTCGGTGCCGGGCACGCAGCCCGCGGCGAGCAGGGTGGCGCCGAGGGCGAGGGCGACGGGTAAGGCGCGAGGTGGGGGCCGGTGGCGCGCCCCGCTGCGGGGACATCCCATGCGGTTCTCCTTCGGGCGGGCGTCGTGCTGCCGGCGTCGTGCGGCAGATAACGCGCGGTACGGGCGTCCTCGTACGGGCGTCAGGCCCCGCGGGCGTCGGCCGCCCGGAAGCCGATGGTGGGCAGGGCCCGCAGCCGGGGCCAGTCGCGCACCCCGGCCGGGATCAGGCCGTCCAGGAAGCGGTAGCGCGCCATCAGCTCGCGGTCCGCCGAGCGGGCCGTACGGTCCCACCACGCGGCCACCTCGGCCCAGCCGGGCGCGGCGAGCGAGCCGCCGAAGTGCTGGACGGAGAGGGCCGCGGTGAGGTTGGCGAAGGCGAGCCGGTCGGCGAGCGGCCAGCCGGCGAGCGTTCCGGTCATGAAACCGGCGATGAACACGTCGCCCGCTCCGGTGGGGTCGAGCGCTTCCACCGCGAGTCCCGGCACCTCGGCGCTCTCCCCGGTGAGGGAGTCGATGCCGACCGCGCCCCCGGCGCCCCGGGTGACCACGACGATCGGCACCAGCTCCGCCAGGTCCCGCGCCGCCCGCTCGGGCGTGTCGGTGCGGGTGTAGCGCTGTGCCTCGGTGGCGTTGGGCAGGAAGGCGTGGGTGTACGGCAGGTCGGGGAGGGCGGCGAGGTCCCAGCGGCCGGACTCGTCCCAGCCGACATCGCCGAAGACCTTGGCTCCCTGGGCGTGCGCCTGGCGCACCCAGTCCTCCTGGCGGCCCGGCTCGTAGGCGGTCACACAGGCCCGGGAGCGGGGCGGCACGGCGCTGGTGGCGGGCGGCGGCGCGGGGTGCTCATGGGTGACCATGGTGCGCTCGCCCTCGTAGGCCATGGACACGGTGACCGGTGAGTGCCAGCCGGGGACGCGCCGGGAGTGGGTGAGGTCGACGCCCTCGGCGTGCGCCAGGCTCTCCCAGCAGTAGTCCCCGTAGACATCGGCGCCGAAGGGCGCGGCGAGGGTGGTGTGCAGACCGAGCCGGGCCAGCGCGGAGGCCATGTTGGCGATGCCGCCGGGGCTGGAGCCCATGCCGCGGGCCCAGGACTCGGTGCCGCGCACCGGGGCGTGGTCGAGGCCGGTGAAGATGATGTCCAGGAAGACGGTGCCGGTGAGGTAGACGTCGTGTTCGGGGTCGCCCGGGGTGCGCAGCGCGGCGAGCGGGTCGATCGGCT
This sequence comes from Streptomyces sp. NBRC 110028, assembly GCF_001417735.1. Classification (GTDB taxonomy): domain Bacteria; phylum Actinomycetota; class Actinomycetes; order Streptomycetales; family Streptomycetaceae; genus Streptomyces. The sequence goes on along the minus strand of NZ_BBUZ01000026.1, from coordinate 378,411 downwards.
GTATCGGACCGGGGGCTGCGGACATGGGGCTCACCGGCGCGCCTTTCCTTGTTCGTCATGACGTGGGATGAGCGACACCATGCACCTCGGAGAGATTTTGTGCAAGAGGTCGGTCATAGTCGCGCAGACTCGCTCACCTGGAGTACGTTGCCCCCATGCTGCGAGAAACCCGCCACGAGAAGCTGCTGAGCATCCTCGGCGAGCAGGGCGTGCTGCCGATCGGGGAGATCGCCGACCGTCTGGAGATCAGCGAGGCCACGGCCCGCCGGGACCTCGCCGAACTGGGCCGGGCCGGCCGGCTGACGCGGGTCTACGGTGGCGCGGTGGCCGCGCCCACCCCGGGCGAGGAGCGCCCGTTCGGCGAGGTGGCGGTCGACGAACCGGAGGAGAAGGCGGCCGTGGCCCGGCGCGCGGCGGAGTTGGTCGTGGACGGCGATGTGCTGCTGCTCGACATCGGCACCACGACCCTGCACCTGGCCAGGCTGCTGCGCGGCCGTCCGGTCACCATCGTGACCAGCAATCTGGCGATCTACGACGAGCTGCGCGACGACCCCGAGGTGACGCTGATCCTGCTCGGCGGGCAGGTGCGCGCCAACTACCGCTCGGTGGTCGGCTTCCTCACCGAGTCCAACATCCGGCAGCTGCGGGTGGGCCGGCTCTTCCTGGGCGCCAGCGGGGTGCTGTCCGACGGCAGCGTGCTGGACAGCACGCATGTGGAGGTGCCCGTCAAGCGGGCCATGCTCGCCTCGGCCCGGGAGGTGGTGCTGCTGGTCACGGCGGGCAAGTTCCCGGGCGACACCGGGCTGGCCCGGATCTGCGGCCCGCGGGAGATCGACACCCTGATCACCAACAAGACCGCCGATCCGGCGACGCTCGATGTGTTCCGCGAGGGCGATGTGGAGGTAGTGACCGTATGAGGCTGACCGTGCTGGGTGGCGGCGGTTTCCGGATACCGCTGGTGTACCGGGCCCTGCTGGAGGACACCGGGGACGCTGCCGGGCGCCGCACCGAGCTGGTGCTGTACGACACCGACCCCCGCCGGCTGGACGCCATCGGCGCGGTCCTGGCCGAGCAGGCGAAGGACCGCCCCGCCGCCCCCGTGGTGCGGGCCACCACCGACCTCGACGACGCGCTGCGCGGCAGCGACTTCGTGTTCTCCGCGATCCGGGTCGGCGGTCTGGAGGGCCGCGCCCGCGATGAGCGGATCCCGCTCGGCGAGGGCGTCCTCGGGCAGGAGACCGTCGGCGCGGGCGGGGTGCTGTACGGGCTGCGCACCCTGCCGGTGGCGACGCGCATCGCCCAGCGGATCGCCGCCGTGGCCCCGGACGCCTGGGTCATCAACTTCACCAACCCCGCGGGCATGGTCACCGAGGCGATGCGGCGGGTGCTGGGCGACCGCGTCATCGGCATCTGCGACTCGCCGGTCGGGCTGTGCCGCCGGGCGGCGCGGGCCCTGGGCGCGGATCCGGACCGGGCCGTCTACGACTACGTGGGCCTGAACCACCTCGGCTGGCTGCGGGGCGTGGTGGTGGACGGCCGGGACCGGATGCCCGAGCTGCTGGCCGACGCCGGGGCACTGGAGTCCTTCGAGGAGGGCAAGCTGTTCGGGGCGGAGTGGCTGCGGGCCCTGGGCGCGCTGCCCAACGAGTACCTGCACTACTACTACTTCAACCGCGAGGCGGTGGCCTCCATCCGGCAGGCCCCGGCCACCCGGGGGGAGTTCCTGCGCGAGCAGCAGGCCCGGTTCTACGAGACGGCCCGCACCGCCGGCGGCGGGGCGCTCGCGGCCTGGGAGCGGACCCGGCTGGAGCGCGAGGTGACGTACATGGCCGAGAGCCGGGAGGCCACCGGCGGCTGGGAGCGCGACTCCTGCGATCTGGACGGCGGGGGTTACGAGCGGATCGCGCTGGCCATCATGCGGGCCATCGCCCGCGACGAGCGCACCACGCTGATCCTCAACGTCGCCAACCGCACGGCCGTCCCCGGGCTGGACGCGGACGCGGTGGTGGAGGTGCCCTGTCTGGTGGACGCGTGCGGGGCGCGCCCCCTGGCCACCGGTGCGGTGGCTCCGGACCAGCTGGGGCTGATGCTGTCGCTGAAGGCGGTCGAGCGCTCGACGATCGAGGCGGCTGAGGCGGCTGAGGCGGCCGGGACCGGTGGCACCGCCGCCGCCCGGAGCGCGGCTCTGCGCGCCCTCGCGCTGCATCCGCTGGTCGACTCGGTCCGTGTGGCGAGCCGGATTCTCGACGCCGCGGGGCTGCCCGCGACGGCATAGCACATGTCCGAATGGGCTTTCCCTAGACCTTGATCACGCCCGAACGGGCTCCGTTTCGGTCAACTTTTTGAAAGCGGGCGCGAAACGGGCCCGTTCCGCGCCGATTCAGGCGTCCGCGATCCTCACCGCGCGTCCGCCTACTGGATCCGACCTGCTGAGATAACGTTTGCGAAACGGGCACATCCGGTCATGATCTGTCCCACGCCAAGGCTGGCCACCCCGGTTACATGCTTGTAAAACTTCTCGCCAAGCCCGAAGAAGAAGCAGGTGATGCGGTGTGGACGCGGAGGAACGCCGTCGGGGGATCCTCGACATGGCGCGGCGTGCCGGGGTCGTCGACGTCGGCAAGCTCGCGGCGGACCTCGGAGTGTCCAAGGAGACGGTGCGCCGCGATCTGCGGGTGCTGGAGCAGCACGGTCTGGTCCGGCGCACCCATGGCGGCGCGTACCCGGTGGAGAGCGCCGGTTTCGAGACCACCCTCGCCTTCCGCACCACCATGCACGTCCCGGAGAAGTCGCGGATCGCTACCGCGGCCTCCGAGCTGCTGGGCGACGCCGAGACGGTCTACATCGACGAGGGCTTCACCCCGCAGCTGATCGCCGAGGCCCTGCCCCGGGACCGGCCGCTCACCGTGATCACCGCGTCCCTCACGACGGCGAGCGGGCTCTCCGGCCGCGAGAACACCACGGTGCTGCTCCTGGGCGGCCGGGTCCGCGGCAGCACGATGGCCACCGTCGACCACTGGGCCACGCACATGCTGTCCGGCTTCGTCATCGATCTGGCGTTCATCGGCGCCAACGGCATCTCCCGGCAGTACGGGCTCACCACCCCCGATCCGGCGGTCAGCCAGGTCAAGGCGCAGGTGGTCCGGGTGTCCCGGCGCAAGGTGTTCTCCGGGGTGCACACCAAGTTCGGGGCGGTCAGCTTCTGCCGGTTCGCCGACGTGTCCGACTTCGAGACGATCGTGACCGACGCCGGGCTGCCCGTGACCGAAGCCCATCGGTATTCGCTGCTGGGCCCGCAGATCCTCCGGGTCTGACCCCACCGTCCCCTTTCCCGTCCCCCAGTCTCCCTCCCCCACGTCCCTCCGATTGGAACCCGTTATGCCAGTCCTGACACTTCGTGCTGCCCGGATACCGGTCGTGGCCCTGGCCGCGGGCGCGCTCCTCGCGGGGTGCGCCGGTATGGGCGGCGGCAGCTCCGGCGGCAACACCATCAATGTGCTGATGGTGAACAACCCGCAGATGATGGATTTGCAGAAGCTGACCGCAAAGCATTTCACCAAGGAAACGGGCATCAAGGTCAAGTTCACGGTGCTGCCGGAGAACGATGTCCGCGACAAGATCAGTCAGGACTTCTCCAATCAGGCCGGGCAGTACGACGTCGCCACCATCAGTAATTTCGAGGTTCCGTTCTACGCCGAGAACAGCTGGCTGATGCCGCTGGACGACCATGTCGCCAAGGACAAGGCGTTCGACCAGAAGGACATCCTCCCGCCGATGCGGGAGTCCCTGACCGCCGGTGACGGCCAGTTGTACGGGGAGCCCTTCTACGGTGAGTCGTCGTTCCTGATGTACCGCAAGGACATTTTCGCCGAGAAGCATCTGAAGATGCCCGAGCGGCCCACCTGGAAGCAGGTGGCGGATCTCGCGGCCAAGGCCGACGGCGCCCGCAAGGGCATGAACGGCATCTGTCTGCGCGGGCTGCCCGGCTGGGGCGAGCTGATGGCCCCGCTCACCACGGTCGTCAACACCTTCGGCGGCACCTGGTTCACCAAGGACTGGAAGGCACAGCTGACCTCGCCGGAGTTCGTCAAGGCGACCAAGTTCTATGTCGACCTGGTGCGCAAGCACGGTGAGGCCGGCGCCTCCCAGTCCGGCTTCGCCGAGTGCCTGAACAACCTCACCCAGGGCAAGAGCGCCATGTGGTACGACGCCACCTCGGCCGCCGGGTCGCTGGAGGGCGCCAAGTCCCCCGTCAAGGGCAAGATCGGCTATGTGCAGGCGCCGGTGGAGAAGACCGAGAGCTCGGGCTGGCTCTACACCTGGGCGTGGGGCATCCAGAAGGCCTCGCGCAACTCCGACAAGGCGTGGAAGTTCATCTCCTGGGCCTCCAGCAAGAAGTACGAGAACCTGGTCGGCAAGACGTTCGGCTGGTCCAACGTGCCCGCGGGCAAGCGGGCCTCGACGTACGCCAATCAGGACTACCGCGATTCCGCGGGCGCCTTCTCCGATGTCACCCGGAAGGCCATCACCAGCGCCAAGCCGCGCGACCCCGGGGTGCAGGAGCGGCCGACCATGGGCATCCAGTTCGTCGACATCCCCGAATTCGCCGATCTCGGCACCAAGGTCGCCCAGGAGATCAGCGCCGCCATCGCCGGGAAGCAGTCGGTCGACGAGGCATTGAAGACGTCGCAGAAGCTGGCCGAGAAGGTGGGCGAGGAGTACCGAGATGAGTAATTCGACAACGGCGGTCCCCGTTCGCGGCGAGCGCCCACCGACCGTGGCCCCCGCGTCCCCCGGCCCCGGCCGGCCGCCGAGGAACCGGGCCCGGGAGTGGGCCACCCGGGCACCCCTGATGCCCGCGCTGATCTTCCTGATCGTGGTCACCCAGCTGCCCTTCGTGGCGACGCTGGTGATCTCCCTCTTCGACTGGAACTCCTTCCGCCCCGACAAGCGTGAGTTCGCGGGGCTGGAGAACTACAAGACGGTGGCGAGCGACGCGGCGCTGCGCGAGTCGATCCTCACCACCGTGCTGCTGACCGCCACCGTGGTCATCATCAGCGTGGTGCTGGGGCTGGCGCTGGCGCTGCTGCTGGACCGCAAGTTCCGCGGCCGGGGCCTCGTCCGCACGATGCTCATCGCGCCGTTCCTGCTGGTGCCGGTGGCCTCGGCGCTGCTGTGGAAGCATGCGCTGTACAACCCCGAGTACGGGCTGTTCAACGGCGTTCTGAACTGGCTGGGCGGGCCCCAGCCGGAATGGCTCAGCGATATGCCGCTGATGGCCGTGGAGGCGTCGCTGATCTGGCAGTGGACACCGTTCATGATGCTCATCCTGCTGGCCGGGCTGCAGGGCCGGCCGCTGGACATGATCGAGGCGGCCCGGCTGGACGGCGCGGGCAACTGGCAGATCTTCCGCTTCCTCACCCTGCCCCATCTGCGGCGCTATCTGGAGCTGGGCACCCTGCTCGGGTCGATCTACATCGTGCAGAACTTCGACGCCGTGTTCACCCTCACCCGTGGCGGTCTCGACACCGCCAACCTGCCGTACACCATCTACGAAACCTTCTACAACGCCCACGAGTACGGGCTGGCATCGGCGGCGGGTGTGCTGGTCGTGATCGGCACGATCATCATCGCCACCTTCGCGCTGCGCGTGGTGTCGTCCCTCTTCCGTGAGGAGGCCTCCCGCGCATGACCACCCTGACCGCCCCCGCGGCCATCACCGCGGTTCCGCCGGCCGCCCGGCGGGCCAAGCGCCGCGGTACCGCGCTCGCCGTGCTGGCCTGGTTCATCGGCATCCTGTTCGTCCTGCCGTTCCTGTGGATGCTGCTCACCTCGTTCCACTCCGAGAGCGACGCCGCCACCAACCCGCCTTCGCTGGCCGCCCCGTTGACCCTCGACGGCTACAAGGCGTTCTTCGGCGTGGACGGCGGGGCCAGCCCCTGGCCCGCGCTGCTCAACTCGCTGGGCACCTCCCTCTTCTCCACCCTCTTCGTGCTGGTGCTGGCGCTTCCGGCCGCGTACGCGCTGTCGATCCGGCGGGTCCGCAAGTGGACCGACGTGATGTTCTTCTTCCTGTCCACCAAGATGCTGCCGGTGGTGGCCGGGCTGCTGCCGGTGTACCTGTTCGCGAAGAACATCGGCTTCCTGGACAATGTGTGGCTGCTCGTCATCCTCTACACGTCGATGAATCTGCCGATCGCCGTGTGGATGATGCAGTCCTTCCTCGCCGACATCCCCGTGTCCATCATCGAGGCCGCGCAGATGGACGGGGCCCGGCTGCCGACCATCCTGGCCCGGGTGGTGGCCCCGATCGCTGGCCCGGGCATCGCCGCCACCTCGCTGATCTGCTTCATCTTCAGCTGGAACGAGATGCTGTTCGCCCAGGTGCTCACCGGCGTGGTCGCCCAGACCGCACCGGCCTTCCTGACCGGCTTCGTCACCAGCCAGGGGCTGTTCCTGGCCCAGGTGTGCGCCGCGTCGATCGTCGTCTCCCTGCCGGTGCTGGCCGCAGGGTTCGCCGCCCAGGACAAACTCGTCCAGGGCCTGTCGCTAGGAGCAGTCAAATGAGGGCCGCCGTCATCGAAGCACCCGGCAAGGTCAGCATCGCCACCGTCGTCGATCCGGCCCCGGGACCCCGCGAGGTCGTCATCGACGTGGCGGCCTGCGGGCTGTGCGGAACCGATCTGCACATCCTGCAGGGGGAGTTCGCGCCCACCCTGCCGATCGTGCCCGGCCATGAGTTCGCCGGGGAGGTCGTAGGCATCGGCAGGGACGTCACCGAGGTGGCGGTCGGCGACCGCGTCGCCGTCGACCCCTCCCTGTACTGCCACGAATGCCACTACTGCCGCATCGGCCGGGGCAACCTGTGCGACAACTGGAACGCCATCGGGGTCAGCGTCCCCGGCGGCGCCGCCGAGTTCGCCGTCGCACCGGTGGCCAACTGCGTACGGCTCCCCGAGCACGTGGACGTCGGCGACGCGGCCCTGATCGAGCCGCTGTCCTGCGCGGTGCGCGGCTACGACGTGCTGAGCGGCAATCTGGGCGCCGAAGTGCTCATCTACGGCTCCGGCACCATGGGGCTGATGATGCTGGAGCTGGCCAAGCGGACCGGCGCCACCAGCGTCGACGTCCTCGACGTCAACCCCGAGCGGCTGTCCACCGCCAAGACCCTCGGCTGCTCCCGGGCCGCGGCCTCGGCCGACGAACTCGACCAGGCGCGCGGCTGGGACGTGGTCATCGACGCCACCGGCAACCAGGCCGCCATCCAGGACGGTCTCGGCCGGGTCGCCAAGGCGGGCACCTTCCTGCAGTTCGGGGTCTCCGACTACGCGACCCGGGCCACCATCGAGCCGTACAAGATCTACAACCAGGAGATCACCATCACCGGCTCCATGGCGGTGCTGCACAGCTACGAACGCGCCGCCGGGCTCTTCGCCTCCGGTGTCCTCGACCCGAAGATCTTCATCAGCCACCGGATGCCGCTCGCCGAGTACCCCGAGGCGCTGGAGCAGTTCCGCTCCGGCCAGGGCCGCAAGATCGTGGTCGAGCCGTAACCGTGTGTGGTTGACGGCCCAGGCCCGGTACCACCAGGCTTGGGCCGCGACGATCACGGTGGACGGGAGGCGGCGGATGGGCAGGGGCGACGCGTTAGTGGTGGGTGGCGGCCTGGCGGGATCCCTGGCCGCCGCCGCGCTCATCGGCCACGCGGACACGGTCACCATCGTGGAGCGCGATCGCTCTCGAGCAGCCCGTCTTCCGCAAGGGCGTCCCCCAGGGGCGCCATCTGCACGTCTTCCTCAGCGGCGGCTGCCGGGCCCTGGAGAAGCTGCTCCCCGGAGCGACGTCGGAGCTGCGGGCGGCGGGCGCCCGGCTGCTGGAGGCGCCGCGCGATGTGATCACCCGGGCCTCCAACGGCTGGCACCGCCGGTTCCACGAGGGCCGGCACACCATGATCAGCTGCACACGTCCGCTCTTCGACACCACCGTTCGGGCGAGCGTGCTGGCCCGGGCCGCCGGTTCCGGGACCCGGGTGGAGGTGCTGCAGGCCACCGAGGCCATCGGGCTGCTCGGCGGCGCGGACCGGGTGACCGGCGTGCGGGTGCGCTCGCGCGGCACCGGGCGCGCCGAGCGGGACCTGTGCGCCGATCTGGTCGTCGACGCCTCGGGGCGTGGCTCGCGCGCCCCGGGGTGGCTGGCCGAGCTGGGCCGCCGAGCACCGCGCGAGGAGGTCGTCGACGCCGGAATCGGCTACTCCACGCGGATGTTCCGGCCTGCCGAGCCGCTGGAGATGTCCGTGGTCATCCAGCCGCGCCCCGGCTGTCCCCGTGGCGCGGCCTGGTCCCCGGTCGAGGGCGGCAACTGGCTGCTGACCCTCGCCGGTGTGCGCGGACATCATCCGCCGACCGAGGGGCGGGCCGTGCTCGATTTCGTACAGGCCCTCGGCGCCCCCGAGTTGTACGAGCACCTGCGCACCTGCGAGCCGGTGTCCCCGCCCTACGGCTACCGGGACACTTCCAACCGCCGCCGCCACTACGACGCGCCGGGCGGGGTGCCGGAGGGGTTCGTCGTGGTCGCGGACGCCGCCTGTACGTTCAACCCGATCTACGGGCAGGGGATGTCCGTCGCCGCGCTGAGCGGGCTGGCGCTGCGTGGCGCCCTGGCCGGCGGCGGGCTGCGCCCCGGCCTCGCGGCCGCCGCCCAGCGCGCCGTCGCCCGGGCGGGCGACACCGCCTGGCTGACCGCCGTCGGCGCGGACCGCCCGTACGCGGCGGGCTCGGACACCACGCCGCCGGGCGCCGCCGAGCGGGCGCAGACCTGGTACTTCGGACGGCTGGCGGACCGGGCGGCCATCGATCCCGTGGTCGGCGCCGCGTTCCGCGACATCACCCACCTGGCCGCGCCGCCGTCCCGTCTGCTCTCCCCCGCCGTCGCCCTGCGGACGATGCTGCTCCCCCGGGCCCGGGGCCTGGCGTCCCCGCCCTTGCGGGTCGAGCCGTAGGGGGTGTCCTCCGGGGAGGGTCCCGGCGAGGGCGCCGGTCCGGGTCAGGCGGTGGCGTCGCGGAGGTGGGCCGCCGCGGCCTGCTCCAGGTGGACCAGGTCGCAGCTGACCGTGGCGAAGGTGAAGCCCTGGGCCAGCCGCTTGGCGGCCGTGGCGCCGTCCGGGCAGTGGATTCCGGCCGCGATCCCGGCCGCCTCCGCGGCCCGCGCGACCTTCGCCAGGGCCGCGTCGAACGATTCCGCCACCGAGGGGTCGGTGGAGGTGCGTCCGCCGAGGGCGATCGTGAGGTCGGAGGGGCCGATGTAGACGCCGTCCAGCCCCTCCGTCGCGCAGATCTCCTCCGTGTTGCCCAGCGCCTCCGCCGTTTCGATCATCACGACGCAGGCGACCTGCTCGTTCGCCTCGGCCGGGACGGGGCCGACACGCAGGCCGGAGCGCATCGGGCCATAGCTGCGGACCCCGAGCGGGGGGTAGCGGCAGGCGCTCACCGCGGCGGCGGCCTGCTGGGCGGTGTTGACCAGGGGGACGATGACGCCGCGGGCGCCCGCGTCCAGGGCCTGGCCGATCCAGAAGCCGTCATTGGCGGGGACGCGCACCATTCCGGCGGCGGTGGCGCGGGCGTCGATGGCGGTCATCGCGCCGAGCGTGCCCTTGTAGTCGAGCAGACCGTGCTGGGCGTCGACGCAGATGTAGTCGTAGCCGAGACCGGCCAGCCGCTCGGTGCCGACGGGGTTGTCGAGGACGACCCAGTAGCCGAGGATCCGCTGACGTGCGCGGAGCCGGGATGCGAAGTCGGCGGGGGAAGTGTTCATGGTCTGGAGCTTCTCTCGATTTCTCTGGTCGGTCGATAGGGGGAGTAGGGAAGGAACGTCACACCACGGGGTTCACCGGGTCCTCGCCGCGCAGCACCCGCACCACGTCCGCGGCCACGGCGCTGCCCATCGCGGCGTTCGCCTGGTGGGTGAAGGCCGAGCAGTGCGGGGTGAGCACCGTGTTCGGTGCGGTGAGCAGCGGGTTCCCGGCTGGGGGCTCGGTGGCGAACACATCGATTCCGGCCGCCGCGATGTGTCCGCTGTGGAGCAGTTCGGCGAGAGCGCCCTCGTCGACGAGCCCGCCCCGCGCCGTGTTGATCAGGCAGGAGCCGGGTTTCATGGCTTCCAGCCGGGCGCGGCCGAGCAGCGGCCCGCCGGAGGGCATGGGCAGATGCAGGGTGACGGCGTCGCTCAGGGCGAGCAGGTCGTCCAGGGGTACGGAGCGTACGCCCTGCTCGGCGAAGACGGCCTCCGGCAGGTGCGGGTCGTAGGCGACGATCTCCATGTCGAAGCCCCGGGCGCGCCGGGCGACGGCCTGCCCGATCCGGCCGAAGCCGACGATGCCGAGCGTGCGACCGGCCAGTTCGGGGCCGAAGAAGCGGTCCCAGCGGCCTCCGGTGACCGAGGCGTGGGCGGGCACGATCCGGCGTACGGCGGCCAGCAGCAGGGCCATGGCCATGTCGGCGACGGCGGTGGTGTTGGTGCCGGGCGCGTTGACCACCCGTACGCCGCGCGCGGCGGCCGCGGTGAGGTCGATGTTGTCGACGCCGACCCCGTGCTTGGCGATGACCTTCAGCCCGGGTGCCGCGTCGAGGACGGCCGCCGTCACGGGATCGAGCCCGACGACGAGGGCGTCCGCGCCCGCCGCCTCGTCGATCAGCTGCGCCTGCGCCAGCGGATGCGCGGCGCGCGCGGTGCGCACCGGGACACCGGCCTGTTCGAACACCTCCCAGGGGGCGCGGGAATGCTGGCCGAAGCTCGGCGTGGTCACCAGGACGTCGTGTCCCATGGTCTGGTTCAACTCCCCACCCCGAGGCCGAGGACATCGAGGACCGAATAGATTCCGAGGGCGCCGATGGCGGCGCTGCTCAGCACGAGCGCGCAGTTCAGCGCGGGATTGCGGCGGAAGCGCGGGGCCACCTCGGTGGCGCGCAGATGCCATACGGCGATGACGACCGCGACCAGGAAGATGCCGCCCGCGATGCCACCGACCTGCACCATCAGCACCGGTTCCTGGATGAAGAGGTAGCTGACGGCCCACAGCGGCGGCAGGACGACGGTGAGCACGCGGACGGCACGCTTGCGGGTCGTGACGTTCTTCCAGTCGAGCAGGCCGAGCAGGCCGAGAGTGTTGGTCCACAGCCGGGGCACGCTCGCGGTGGAGGCGATGATCGTCGAGTAGAGGACGGCGATGGCCCCGGCCAGGAAGAGGTACTTGCCCCAGGGGCCGAGGGTGTCGGTGTACATCCGGGACAGGGTGCTGATCATCTCGTTGCCCTCGGGCACCAGGCCCTGCCGGTGCAGGATGGCCGCGCCGATGACGTAGAAGGACAGCGTGCACAGGGTGCAGATGAGCCAGGAGACGAGGGCGTCGGTCCGCATGACCCGGATCCAGCCCTCGGCGCGCTTGGCCCGCGCCTCGGTGCCGTCGTCCGGGCCGGTCCAGCGCGCGTAGCCCTTCTCCAGACACCAGTAGGTGTACGTGGTCATCTCGTCGGCGCCGACCCCGGTGATGCCGAACATGGCGACGGCGAAGCCGAGGGTGCCGGCCGGGATGGAGAGGGCCAGCCCGGAGCCCAGGTCCGCGCCGCTGTAGGGGAATTCGGTCCAGGGCAGTCCGACGGCGAGGGCGACCGTGGAGAGCGTGAAGACCACGACGGTGATGAATCCGGCCTTCTCCACCAGTCCGTAGCGGTTGGTGTACATCAGCGCGACGACGGAGACGATCACGATGACGGTCCACGCCGTGAGCGAGGCGCGGCCCAGCGGGTCGCCGCCGATCGGGGCGAGGATGCTGAACGCCGCCGCCGCTCCGCCGATCATGCCGCCGCGCTGGAGCATCTTGGCGAAGTCCATCAGGATCCACAGCACGTTGATCCAGCCGACCCGGCCGACTCTGGGCGCGACCTGGCTGTACCCGGCCAGCGCGGTCTTGCCGGTGAGGATGGTCCAGCGGGCCAGCTCCATCTGCACCCACACCTTGACCAGCGCGCTCGCGATCACCAGCCACAGCAGGACGAATCCGGCCTTGGCGCCGAGCGAGGTGGTGGTGATCAGTTCACCGGAGCCGACCACCGCCGCGGAGAGGATCATGCCGGGCCCGAGGCGCTTGACGGTGCCCTTGAGGTCGTTCGGCGGCTCCAGGACGTCGCCCGCCCGCAGTGCGTACGGATCGTCGGACGCGGGTTCGCTGCCCGCCCCGACGTCGGCCGGCACACTCTCCGCCTTCATGGACCCTCCCGCTACATGCGTGTTGTGAGCGAAACGCTCGCATGCTTGCACGTAACACGCAAGAGTCCAGCCCATATCCACGATGAGACAGCGCGAAATGCGCAGACTGATAGGGTGCTCCCCCAATCACGCAGAGTCGCGGGGAGTCGCGGAGAGGATGGCAGGCGAAAATGACATCCAACGGGGAGGGTCAGCGGCGACTGCGCGCCGCCGACCGCCGGGAACTGATCGCCCGCACGATCCGGACCGATGGCACGGTGGTCGTCGAGGAGCTGGCGCGCTCATTGGAGGTGACCCCCTCCACCATCCGCCGGGACCTCGCCCTGCTCACCGAGCAGGGCGCCATCGCCCGCACCTACGGCGGCGCGATGAGCGCGGGACACACCGCCGAGCCGACGCTCGGGCAGCGCAGCGGGCTCGCGGTGGCCGAGAAGGACCGCATCGGACGGTGGGCGGCCACCCGGATCGGGCAGGGCGACACCGTCATTCTGGACGCGGGCACCACCACCGGCCGGCTCGCCCACCATCTGCGCGCCCGCACCGAACTCACCGTCATCACCAGCGGATTGACCGCGCTGCGCGCGCTGGCCGAGGTGGACGGCATCGAGCTGATCACGCTCGCGGGGACGCTGCGCCACGTCAGCCAGGGCTTCGTCGGCCCGCTCGCCGAACTCACCCTGTCCCGGCTCACCGCCGACAAGGTCTTCCTGGGCGCCGACGGGCTCGACGCGCGGCGCGGCATATGCGAGGCCAGTCTGCACCAGACCTCGCTGAAGGAGATGATGGCCGACCGCGGCCGGGAGGTGTTCGTGCTCGCCGACAGCAGCAAGCTCGGCCAGTCCCCGTTCACCGCGTGGGCCCCGCTGGACGGGCCCTGGACGCTGGTCACCGACGACGGCGCCACCGATGACCAGCTCGCCCCATTCCGTGCCCTCCCCGAGACGGAAGTGATCACCGTATGAGAACGGGTGGGCGGACCGGGAATCCCCTCCCGGCCCGCCCACCCGTCTTCACCGTTCGAGCCCCGGTCAGTCCTTGTACGCGGCCGTCGGCGCGCTGGACTTCTCCAGCAGCGCGAAGGCGTCCTCGACCTCGGCCTTCTCGGCCGCGTTGGGGTTGGCGTTGGTGCAGGACGTACCGGCGCTGGCGCCGGACATCAGGCTGGAGCAGGGCCCCGGCTTCACATCGGGCAGGCCCAGGATGTGGCCCATCTCGTGCGCGGCGATCCGTACGGTGTTGTGGCCCTCGTCCACGGCCTGCCGTCCGAAGTAGATCGTGCCGCTGCCGAGGGCGGTGACCTGGGCGCGGGGCCAGCCGTTGTCCGCCACGACGCGCAGGTTGGCCCGCTGGCCGGAGGCGACCGGCTTGAGCTGTACGTTCTTCACGCTCTGGTTCCAGACCGCCGCGCCCTTGGTCACCGCGTCCTTGAACTCGGCGGCCCCTGCGGCGTCGTACGTGACCACACGCGCGGCGGCGTCGGGCGCCGGGGCGGCCACCGCCTGGCCGCCCGCCAGGGCGAGCACTGCCGCGATCGCGGCAGGCAACGCGCGGACGAGTCTGCTGGATGTCACATCGGCCTCCTCGTGGGGGAAAGGATCCATTCTGGACGTGCACATGACGAACCGTCATGTCTCAACGGCCACTGTGCCCACGCCCGCACCCATCCAACCCGCTCCCCCGCCGCCACGTCACACCGGGGCCGGGGGCGGCGCCAGTTGACAGATCCCCGCGTCCGAAACCTCCCCCCGCGCCGGGTGTTCTCCCTAAGCTGCTGTGCGACCTGCCTTACGCCCACCGAGGAGTGATCGCCATGGCGGACACCGCCGACTCCGCCCCTGCCCCCGTCTCGCCGTCCGCCGTCGAGGCGGGCCGCTGGGTCCTGGACCCGGCCGGGTCCACGGTCCGCTTCCGGCACAGGACGTTCTGGGGACTGGGCACCGTGACCGGTGTCTTCACGGGCGTCAGCGGGGAGGGCGAGGTGGCGGCGGACGGTTCCGCTCGCGGCACCCTGACCATCGACGCCGCGTCGCTGGACACCCGGAACGCCAAGCGCGACGAGCATCTGCGCGGCAAGGACTTCCTCGATGTGGACCACCACCCCGAGATCGTCTTCGTGGCCTCGAGCGCGGTGCCCGGCGAGAGTGCCGCCGTCGCGGTCGACGGTGAGCTGACCATCCTCGACACCCCCCGCCCGCTGTCCTTCACGGCGCGGCTGACCGAGGCCACCGCCGACGCCGTCACGCTCACCGCCGAGGCCGACGTCGACCGCACCCGCTTCGGCATGACCTGGAACCGGCTGGGGATGATGCCGGGCGCCGCCGCGATGACCGTCACCGCGCGCTTCACCCGCCGTTGACCAGGGCACCCCGCACGACCCCTAGAATCGCCGGATGGCTCTTCCCGAAAACGGACCCGATGTCGCAACCGGACCCGATGTCGCAACCGGACCTGGTGTCGCGGGCGGCCCCGATGGCAGCGAGGCCCTGCGCGTACTGCACCGCGTCTTCGGCTATGACGCGTTCCGGGGAGGCCAGCAGGAGATCATCGAGCATGTGATAGCCGGTGGTGACGCACTGGTCCTGATGCCGACCGGCGGCGGCAAGTCGCTGTGCTACCAGATCCCCGCGCTCGTGCGGAAGGGGGTCGGGGTGGTCATCTCGCCGCTGATCGCGCTCATGCAGGACCAGGTCGACGCCCTGAGGAACCTCGGCGTGCGGGCCGGGTTCCTCAACTCCACCCAGGACCTGGACGAGCGGCGGCTGGTGGAGGCCGAATTCCTCGCGGGCGAGCTGGACCTGCTCTACCTCGCGCCCGAGCGGCTGCGCGTGGAGTCCACGCTGCGCCTGCTGGACCGGGGCACGGTCTCGCTGTTCGCCATCGACGAGGCGCACTGCGTGGCCCAGTGGGGGCACGACTTCCGGCCCGACTATCTGGCCCTGTCCGAGCTGCACGAGCGCTGGCCCACGGTGCCCCGGATCGCGCTGACCGCGACCGCCACCGAGGCCACCCACGGCGAGATCGCGTCCCGGCTGAAGCTCCAGGACGCCCACCACTTCGTGGCGAGCTTCGACCGCCCCAACATCCAGTACCGGATCGCCTCGAAGAACGAGCCGAAGAAGCAGCTGCTGGAGCTGTTGCGCACCGAGCACCCGGGCGACGCCGGAATCGTCTACTGCCTGTCCCGCTCCTCGGTGGAGAAGACGGCCGAGTTCCTGGTGAGCAACGGGATCGAGGCGGTGCCGTACCACGCGGGTCTCGACGCCCGGGTCCGCGCCGAGAACCAGGCGCGCTTCCTGCGGGAGGACGGCCTGGTCGTGGTGGCGACGATCGCGTTCGGCATGGGAATCGACAAGCCGGACGTGCGGTTCGTGGCCCATCTGGATCTGCCGAAGTCCGTCGAGGGCTACTACCAGGAGACGGGCCGCGCCGGACGGGACGGGCTGCCGTCCACCGCCTGGCTGGCGTACGGTCTGCAGGACGTCATCCAGCAGCGGAAGATGATCGACACCTCCGAGGGCGACGACGCCCACCGGCGCAAGCTGGGGGCGCATCTGGAGGCGATGCTGGCCCTGTGCGAGACGGTGGAATGCCGCCGGGTCCAGCTGCTGGCGTACTTCGGCCAGCGGAGCACCGCGTGCGGCAACTGCGATACGTGTCTGACGCCCCCGGAGTCCTGGGACGGCACCATCCCCGCGCAGAAGCTGCTGTCGACGGTGGTGCGGCTCAAGCGGGAGCGGAACCAGAAGTTCGGCGCCGGACAGGTGATCGACATCCTGCTCGGCAAGAAGACGGCCAAGGTCATCCAGTTCGACCATGACGCGCTGTCGGTGTTCGGCATCGGCACCGAGCTGCGCGAGGCCGAATGGCGCGGCGTGGTACGGCAGTTGCTGGCCCAGGGGCTGCTCGGCGTCGAGGGCGACTACGGCACGCTGGTGCTGACCGACGCGAGCGCCGAGGTGCTGGGGCGGCAGCGCGAGGTGCGGCTGCGGCGCGAGCCGGAGAAGACACGTACGGGCAAGCCGGCGAAGTCGGGCGCGTCCGGGTCGTCGCCGAAGTCCCGCAAGGCCGCGGCCGATCTGCCGGAGGAGGCGGTGCCGGTCTTCGAGGGGCTGCGGGCCTGGCGGGCGGCGACCGCGAAGGAGCAGGGCGTGCCCGCGTATGTGATCTTCCACGACGCGACGCTGCGCGAGATCGCGACGGTCGTCCCCTCGACGCTGGAGGAGCTGGGCGCGGTGAACGGGGTCGGCGAGAACAAGCTGCTCAAGTACGGACAGCAGATCCTGGACACGCTGGCGCCCTGAGGGTACCGGCCGAAGCCCTGCCCCGCTGGTCGGGGCAGGGCTTTGGCATGTCGTGAGCACAAGGGTTACCGCCGAGTAGTACCTCCGGTAACCTCAAGGTGATGGTGGCCGCCGGGGACTGGGGTACTCCGGCGGCCACTCACCTCCCTCGCCTCGGTTCCGCTACAGCTCCTGGATCCGGATGTTGCGGAACGAGACCACATCGCCGGTGCTGTGGGTCTGGAGACCGATGTATCCGGAGGCGAACCGGCGGCCGTCGGTGCCCGGGTCGTCCGAGCGCGGCGGGGAGAAGTCCTGACCCCCGGCGTTCTCGAACTCATTGATCAGCACACCGTTGCGGTAGATCGTGTAGTGCTGGCCGGCCACCCGGATCTCGTAGTCGTTCCAGCTGCCCTTGGGCGTCACACCCGCGCCACCCAGTCCGACCCGGTCGAAGCCGTAGATCGAGCCCGTCTTGTACATGTCGCCGTCCGGGCGGTCGTTGATCTGCACCTCGTGCCCGTACTTGATGGCGACCCACTCCGGGCGGGACTCCTCGGGGTGATCGTTCACGTCCGGGAAGCGGACGAGGACACCGCTGTTGGCGTTGCCCGTGCCGGGTGCGTCGTCACGGAACTGCAGCTTCAGCGAGAAGTCGTCGTAGGTGCGCCGCGGGAACCACAGCATGCCCATGCCGTCGACCGTGGAGCTGCTGGTGATGGTGCCGTCGTCGTTCAGCCCGAAGGCACCGCCGCCCACGTGCTGCCACTGGTCGAACGACTTCTTCGTACCGTCGAAGAGGTCGCGGTAGCCCTCGCTCTGGCCGGGCTTGCCGATCCCGGACTCGTCGGCGGCCTCGTTGATGGCGTCGTTCTCGCGCTGATCGATCACGCCGTCGGAGAGCAGCTTGCCGGTGACCGAGGTGACGTGCTTGAGGAACAGGGCGTGGGAGGACCAGTCCTTCTCGTCCTCGATCAGCTCGTTGATGGTGCAGCGGGCGCGGGTCATGCGGTTGGGGACGCCGGTGTCGACCGTACCGACGATCACGGTCAGCCGCTCGTCCCACTCCGGGCACGCGGGGGCGGGCACCCCGCCGCCCTCGTCCACGGTGAACGCCAGCGACCTGGGCGACGAGGTGTTCCCGGCCTTGTCGGTGGCGCGGTGGGCCAGGGTGTGGCGGCCGAACCGGTCGACGACGACGGGGGTGCTGTACGCGAGGTACGGGCCGCCGTCGAGGGAGTACTCGGTCTTCGCCACACCCGACCCGACGTCGGTGGCGGTGAGGGTCACCTTGGCGCTGCCGAGGTAGTTGCCGTCCGAGTTCTTGGTGCCCTCCACCTTCGCGGCGGTTTCGGGCGGGGTGGTGTCCGTGCTCGGCGGCGCGACCACGGAGAAGCCCACCGATTTCGCCTCGGAGGTGTTCCCGGCCCGGTCGGTCGCGCGGTAGCGCACCGTGTGGGAGCCGTGGGTGTTCACCGTCACCGGCGCGGTGTACTTCGTGAAGTCGCCGCCGTCCAGGGCGTATTCGATGGTGTTGACGCCGGACCCGGTGTCGGAGGCGGTGACGGTGACGGTGGCCGTGTCGTAGTACTCACCGCCCGGGCCCTGCTTCCCGGACACCGTCGCCGAGGTCTCGGGCGGTGTCCTGTCGTCCGTCGGCGGGGCCACGACGCGGAAGTCCGCCGACTTCACCGCGGAGGTGTTGCCCGCCTTGTCGGTGGCCCGGTAGCGGATGGTGTGCGTACCCACCTCGTGCACCATCACCGGGGCGGTGTACGGCTGGAACGCCCCGTCCCCGACCGCGTACTCGATCCGGTCCACACCCGAGCCCGCGTCGGTGGCGGACACCGAGACCGTGGCCATGCCGAGGTACGCGCCGTCCGCGTTCTGCTCGCCCTCGACCTTCGCGGAGGTCTCGGGCGCCGTGGTGTCCTCGCCCCCGCCGTCCTCGGTGACCACGAGGATGCCCTGCATCTGGCCGTGGCCGGGGATGGTGCAGTGGTAGCGGTAGCGGCCCGGGGTGAGGGTGACCTCGACGGAGTGCTTGCCGCCGGTGTCGTCCGCAGGGTTGGCGAGGATGTTCAGCGGGACGTCGTTGTTGTACTCGGGATCCGACACGTCGAAGGTGAGCGTGTGCGGCATCCCCATGGTGTTGCCGGTGGCGGCGCTGTTCTCGAAGACGATGGTGGTCTTCCCGGCGACCGCCGTGGTGGGCGCCGAGACGTACGTGGTGATGTCGTCGCCCGCGGTCCAGGTCAGCGTCTGCTGTGCCGCGGCCTTACCCGAAGCCGCGGTGGCCGTGGACACACCCGTGGTCAGGCCGAGGACCATGAGCAGCGCGGCGAGCAGCGCCATCCACGATCTCGGAGTCTTACGGGGCTTCTGCCGCCGTCGTCTCACCGCTGGTCCGCCTTCCTGGCCACGTCCTTGGCGAGCGGGGTGGGCTCGCCGCCCTTGTAGGTGATGTGCCACAGCGCCGACTTGGCGTCGGAGGTGAAGAAGCCGCGCCCGTAGTCGAGGACGTAGAGCGAGCCGTCCGGGGCGAACTTCCAGTCCATGAGGTTGCGGATGCCGTCGGCGCCCACCGGGATGATCTTCTTGAGGGATTCGGCGTGCACGGGCAGCCCGCCCTTGCCGACGGTCTTGGGGTCGGTCACCACCGCGTGGCGCGGCTGGTCGCCGTCGTAGAAGTCACCGACGAACCACTTGCCGTCCCAGTACGCGGGCCACTTGGTGGTGCTGTTGCTGGTCTCGTCGTATCGGTAGACCGGACCGTTCATGGTGGCCTGGCCGCCGCCCTTGAGCCAGGGCAGCAGGAACTTCGCCTCGGACGCCTTGTAGCTGGGGATGCCGGCCGCGTCCCGCGGATAGTCGGGGGCACCGCCCTGGGGTGAGTACCAGATGGTGTTCCCGGTGACCGGCGGCAGGTTCACCAGGCCGTTGTTGTTGGGCGACTCGTTCTTGGGGTGATCGCAGTCGTACCAGCCCAGCGGCTTGCTCGGATCGAGCAGGTCGCGGTCGCGGTAGGGCTGCTTGTTGCCCATGCAGAACGGCCAGCCGTGGTTGCCCGCCTTGGTGATGGCGGCGAAGGTGTCGTACTTGGCGGGGCCCCAGGTGGTGCTGGGCTCGCCCGCGTCGGGGCCGACCCAGCCCGCGTAGAGGATGTCGGTCTTCTTGTCGACGAAGATCCGGGCGGGGTTGCGCACCCCCATCACATAGATCTCGCCGCGGGTCTTGCCCCCGCCCTCGTCGGGCTCCTTGCCGGTGAACAGATTGCCCTCGGGGAGGGTGTAGGTGCCGTCGGCCTCGGGGTGGATCCGCAGGATCTTGCCGTTGAGGTTGTTGGTGTTCCCGGCGGTGCGGCGGGCGTCGGCGAAGGACACGCCCTTGTAGTTCGGCTGCGGGTTGTTTCCCGAGTAACCGCCGCTGAACTGGGAGGAGTTGTTGTCGCCGGTGGCGATGTAGAGATTGCGCCTGGAATCCCAGGCCATGCCGCCGCCCGCGTGGCAGCAGCTGTGGATCTGCACCGGCCAGGACAGCAGCACCTTCTCCGAGCCGAGGTCGAGCCTGTTCGTCTGGAGGTTCAGCGTGAAGCGGGAGACCCGGCGCTCGGCCATCCGGGTGTCGCGGTTGATCCGGGAGTGCGGGGTGTAGTGCAGATACACCCAGCCGTTGGTGAGGAAGTCCGGGTCCAGCTCGATGCCGAGCAGCCCCTCCTCGTTCTTGATCAGCTCATCGCCGCCGCCCTTGTTGCCGAAGACGGTCAGCGCGCCGGCGAGCGTCACCTTGCCGGTCTTGGGGTCGTAGACATGGATCTGGCCCTGACCCTTGCCGATGTCGGGGTCGTTCCAGTCGGTGACGACGGGCGCGCTGTTGTCGCTCCCGCCGCGGCCGATGTACAGCACCCGGCCGTCCGGGGCGGTGACCAGGCCGTGCGGCTCGCCGATCTGATCCGCCTGGCCCGGCTGATTGGGCTTGGTGACCCGCTCGGCCTTGTAGTTGGCGGTGATGGTGGCCTGGCAGTCGGCGCGGGCGAGGCGGGTGGTCCACAACAGCGCGCCGCGCAGATGGGCGCGGAAGTCCGTCTCCCGGAACCCGGCCGCGGTGCCGCCCATGCCGGTGTAGAAGGACCGGCCGCCGTCGTAGTCGCGGCACCAGGAGATGGGGTGGTCCCAACCGCCTGCACCCGCGCCCGGCTGGTAGCTGCTCTCCCGGACCCGGGCGACGGTGTGCACCTGGCCCGAGGGGTTCGTCTTCCAGTTGAGCCAGATGTCGGGGCGCTTCCACTCCAGCGGCAGGTCCCTGGTGGCCGGATGGGTCCGGTCGCCGACCTCGACGACGGCCCGCTGGACGGTGGCGGGGCTGGTGGCGGCGGGGCGGGCGCCGATCAGACCGGTGAACCAGTCCGAATACGGCTCGTTGCGGGCCGCGTCGTGGATGCCGAGGAAGCCGCCCCCCGCCTCCATGTACGTTTCGAGTCCGGCTTCCTGTTCGGGGTCGAGCACATCGCCCGCGCCGGTCAGGAAGACGACCGCGTTGTACGTGCCGAGCGTCGAGCGCGTGAAGACGGAGGCGTCGGCGGTGGCGTCGACCGTGAAGCGGGTCGCCGCCGGGCCCTGGTTGCCGATGCGCTCGATGGCCTCGATACCGGCGTCCACGGTCGGCGCCTCGTCCCCGGCCGAGCCGTGGAAGACCAGCACCTTGACGTCGTCACCCCCCGGCGGGGACGGCAGCGCCAGCCGCTCCTCGGGGCGGGCGGCGGCAGGGGTGCCGCCGAGCATGGTCGCGGTGACGGCCCCGAACAGCAGTGCCGCCAACGCCGCGCGTCTCCTCCGCGGCCGACGCTTCGTCAGCCGATGCCTTTCCGAGGGCCTTTGGCACGGTTCATCCCGCATGAGTAACCCATCCCTCTCCGGTACCGGATACACCGCTGAAGGAAGCTAGACGTCTTTTCGCGGTCCGCCAATAGCTATGACCGCAACTCGACGAACTTTGTCCTGAGTGTGGATGAACGAGCGTCCCGCCGCTACCGTGATGCCATCCCCGGGGCACGTGCGCATCGGCAACGCAGCAACACCCGCACCGAATTGGGAGAGCGATGAGCGACGCACCCGGCACCATGCCCAGACGCGGTTTCAGCCGCCGCCTGCTCGCCGGCGGCGCGGCCGCCGCGGCGATCGGCGGCCCGCTGCCCCTCGCCACCCAGGCCTCCGCCGCGTCCGCGGAAGGCCCGAAGCGGCGCGTGGCCACGGCGGCGGCCGGTGGCGTGGTGCGCCGCATGAAGCTGTACGCGGAGAAGCTGCCCGACGGGCAGATGGGCTACGGCCTGGAGAAGGGCAAGGCGTCCATCCCCGGCCCGCTCATCGAGCTGACCGAGGGCGACACCCTCCACATCGAGTTCGAGAACACCATGGACGTCACCGCCAGCCTCCATGTGCACGGCCTGGACTACGACACCGCCAGCGACGGCACCCAGCTCAACCGGAGCGCCGTGGAACCGGGCGAGACGCGTACGTACACCTGGCGCACCCACGCCCCGGGCACCCGCGCGGACGGCACCTGGCGGCCGGGCAGCGCGGGCTACTGGCACTACCACGACCACGCGGTCGGCACCCCGCACGGCACCGGGGGCATCCGCAAGGGGCTGTACGGTCCGGTGGTGGTGCGCCGGGCGGGCGACATCCTGCCGCAGAAGCAGTTCACCATCGTCTTCAACGACATGACGATCAACAACAAGTCCGGCCATGACGCGCCCGAGTTCAGGGCGACGGTGGGCGAACGCGTCGAGATCATCATGATCACCCACGGCGAGTACTATCACACCTTCCATATGCACGGTCATCGCTGGGCGGACAACCGCACGGGCATCCTGGAGGGGCCGGACGACCCGAGCCGGGTCATCGACAACAAGATCACCGGCCCGGCCGACTCGTTCGGCTTCCAGGTGATCGCCGGGGAGAACACCGGCGCGGGCGCGTGGATGTACCACTGCCATGTCCAGAGCCATTCCGACATGGGGATGGCGGGGCTCTTCCTGGTCGCCAAGCCCGACGGCACGATCCCGGGCTACGACCCGCACCACCTGACGGCCGACCGGACGTAAGCCACGGGAGGTCCGCTCAGGAGGAGCCGTCGGGGTCCCAGTGGAGCAGGCGCACCTGGGCGACGGTGCGCACGTGGCGGCGCATGGCCGCGGCCGCGGCCTTGGTGCGGCCCTCGGCGATGGCGTCCAGGATCTTCCGGTGCTGAGCGAACGACCGCTTGGGGCGGCCCGGCTGACGCAGTGACTCCTCCCGGCTCTCGCCGATCTGCTCGGCGATGGAGCGCATGAACTCCGCCAGCAGCGGGCTGTGGGCGGCCGCGGTGACGGCGGCGTGGAAGCGGCGGTCGCCCTCGACGCCGTGGCGGCCCGTCGCGATCTCGTCCTCCATCCAGTGGAGCGCCTGCTCCAGGGCGGCGAGGTCGTCGTCGGTGCGGCGCTCGGCGGCGAGTTCGGCGAGCTTGGTCTCCAGCGCCTCGCGGGCGTCGAGCACATCGGGCAGCCGCCGCCTGCGCCCCATCAGGCGCTCCACGGGCTCGGTGTCGAGGCTGTCGCGGAGCAGCCGCATACCGCCGCCCTGGCGCACCTCGACCAGGCCCTGCACCTCCAGCACGACGATGGCCTGCTTGACGGAGGCGCGGCTGATGCCGAGCCGCTCGGCGAGTTCCCGTTCGGTGGGCAGCCGGTCGCCCGCGCGGAGCCCGCCCTCCTCGACGTAGGCGCGCAGCCGCTCCAGCACCTGCTCGTACAGGCGCTGACGGTTCATCGGGCGCAGTGCGTCGTCGGCCATACGAGCTTCCCCCTGCTGCGGCTGGCTGCTGCGGTTGGTGACGGCTCCGATCCGCAGCGTAGCACCCGGCGAGCACCAATGGTCCATTGGCCCAGCCAATGTGCCACGCATGTATTGACTGTTGCGCCGCCCCGCCCGCAACGTGTGTCGCGGCTGGGCCACTTGTGACGGGAGCGCGCTCGATGTCCGACGAACTCATCTCGATACTCGTGCTGGTGGTGGTCTTCGTGATCGCCACCACCAGATCGATCAACATGGGCGCGCTCTCCTTCGCCGCCGCCTTCGGCGTGGGGGAGTTGGTCGCCGGCTTCGACGCGGACCACATCTTCGCCGGGTTCCCGGGCGATCTGTTCGTGGTGCTGGTGGGCGTGACGTATCTGTTCGCGCTGGCCCGGGCCAACGGGACCACCGACTGGCTGGTGCACGCGGCGATCCGGCTGGTGCGCGGGCGGGTGGCGCTGATCCCGTGGGTGATGTTCGCGATCAGTGGTGTGCTGACCGCGATCGGCGCGGTGAGCCCGGCGGCGGTCGCGATCGTGGCGCCCCTCGCGCTGAGCTTCGCGGCGCGCTACCGGATCAGCCCGCTGCTGATGGGGGCCATGGTGGTGCACGGCGCCCAGGGCGGCGGCTTCTCCCCCATCAGCGTCTACGGGTCGATCGTCAACGGCATCGTGGAGCGGGAGAAGCTGCCGGGCAACGAGGTTGCCCTGTTCCTGGCCAGCCTCGTCGTCAATCTGCTCATCGCGGCCGTCGTGTTCGTCGTGTGCGGCGGGCTGAAGCTGCCCCGCACCGACACCGCCGACGCCTCCGAGGAAGCGGCGCCGGACGCGGACGCCCGGCTCACCCCGGCCCGGATCGCGACCCTGGTCACGCTGGTGGCGCTGGTGGTCGCGGTGCTCGCCTTCGACCTGGACGCCGGGCTCACCGCGATCACCCTCGCGGTCGCGCTCAGCGTCTTCTGGCCGGACCACGGCAAGCGGGCCGTCAACGAGATCACCTGGCCCACCGTGCTGCTGATCTGCGGTGTGCTCACCTATGTCGGGGTGCTGGACGAGATGGGCACCATCACTTACGCGGGCAACGCGGTCACCGACATCGGCATTCCGCTGCTCGCGGCGCTGCTGCTGTGCTACATCGGGGCGATCATCTCGGCCTTCGCCTCGTCGGTGGGCATCATGGGCGCCCTCATCCCGCTCGCCGTCCCCTTTCTCTCCCAGGGGCACATCGGCGCGGTGGGCATGATCGCGGCGCTCTCCGTCTCGGCGACGGTCGTGGACGTCAGCCCCTTCTCGACGAACGGGGCGCTGGTGCTGGCGGCCGCGCCCGATGTCGACCGGGACCGGTTCTTCCGCCAGCTGATGATCTACGGCGGCATCATGGTGGTCGTCGTCCCCGCCACCGTCTGGCTGACGATGGTGGTCCCGTGCCTGGGCTGAACGGCCCGGCCCGGGACCGAAGGCTCAGCACATCGTGTAGTCGGCCCGGCTGCTGTTGTACGAGCAGGTGTCGACCGTGGTGCCGCCGCTCCTGCGGAGCGTGGCCTTGTCGCTGGTGTTGTTCCAGACGTAGGCGCGGCGGTCCTGGTACTTGGTGGCGGAGGTGTCCGAGCCGACGCCGGTCCGCACGGTCACCGTCTTGCCCGCGCCGAGGGTGTAGGAGGGGAAGGTGTACGCGTGGCGGCTCGCGTCGACGACCACCCAGCCCTTGAGGCTCACCCCGCGCGAGGTGGAGTTCTTGATCTGCACGTACTCCGCGTTGAGGCTGGAGTTGCTCCGGTTGTCCGTACCGGGAGAGTCGTAATAGATCTTGTGAAGGTGCACGGAGCCCGCGGCCCCGGCGGGCGCCGCGGGATACAGCAGCGCGATGGCACAGCCCGCGGCGATGACCGCGCCGGCCCTGGCGGCGTTATGGAACATGACGTCTCTCCCCTTGCGTCGTGTCGCGGTGGTGCTCACACAGACGGACGGACGGCCGCGCCCGAGATGGTTTGGGAGTCACGAGATGACTCCCCCGGTGCGGCCGTCCGTCCGTCTTCCCCCACCTGTGTGGGCAACCAGAATGGACCGTGGAGATCCCTCGCGGCAGGGCTGCGCGGCCCCTGATCAAGGGCCGTCCGGCCCTTGCGGCACGCCCTTGACGCCAGAACGCCGAAAGTTGGGGCAGCGGGCGCGTCAACGGCCGTACTGCGCACCGCCGTTGATGTGCAGGACCTGCCCGGTGACATACGCGGCCTCCGGGGAGGCCAGATAGCGGATGGCGGCGGCTATCTCGGCGGGCACGCCCGGCTGTCCGGTGAGCGTCTGCCCGATCTGCTGCGCGATGAACTCCGGAGTGCCGCGCTCGCCGAAGAACTCGGTGTCCTCGACATAGCCGGGGGCCACCGCGTTGGCGGTGACGCCCTCCGGGCCCAGCCGCTTGGCCAGTTCGAAGGTGTAGGTGTGCAGGGCGGCCTTGGTGCCGCCGTACGAACCGGGGCCGCGCAGCGCCGCCACCGAGGAAAGGTGCACGATCCGGCCACCGGGGCGGGCGATATGCGGAATGAGGGCTTCGGTCAGCAGGACGGCGGTGAGCACATTGGCCGCGAAGTTGCTCCGGTACTGGTCGGCGATGCCCTCCAGGGTGCCGTCGTTGCCGGGGGCGACATTGCCGCCCGCGTTGGTGACGATCACGTCGACGGGCCCGTCGGCGGCGATCTCCTCGGCGGCGCGGCGGGCCTGCGCGGGGTCGCTGAGGTCGGCGCCGGTCCAGGTGACCAGGCCGTCCCCGTGGGCGGCGTTCAGCTTGCCGGCCGCGGCGCGCAGCACTTCGGTGCGGCGTCCGACGATGACGACCCGGTCGCCGTCCGCGGCGAAGGACTCCGCGGTCGCCAGCCCGATGCCCGTACCGCCGCCCGACACCACGATCCGTCGCCCCATTACGGCCTCCATCGTGCAAATCGTTGAATCTAGATCACAAGCGTGAATTGACGCTAGACAGAAAGCGCTTTCCCGTCAAGGTGTTGGCTGGCGTTCACTATTGACAGGTTCTGTCGCCACTGGCCGAATGATCGACGCCCCCGTGTTCCCACGGCTGTTCCGGCGGTTCTTCCGGCAGCTGTTCCGGTAAGGAGTACATGTGCGTTTACGTTCGGCCCTCGCCAGACCCGGCAGACCCATCATCGCCGTGCTCGTCCTGGCGCTCGGCGTCCTCGGTCTGCTGACGATCCCCGGCTCCGCCGCGGTCGGCGCGTCCGACGACCCCGACCCCGTCATCAACGGCCTGCGCGGTGACTACTACCTCCAGTCCGCCCCGGGAGCCTTCGACTTCCACGAGCTGAAGGCGACCACCCTCGATTCGTCCCTCGACTTCGACAACCTGGAGCCGCGGCTGCAGACCGCCACCGGGCGGTCCGACGACGTCAGTGTCCGGTGGACCGGCCGGCTCGTCCCCGGGCGCTCCGGGGCGCACACCTTCTCGATCACCGGCGACAACGGCTTCCGGCTGTGGATCGACGGCCGGCCCGTCATCGACCACTGGGTCGACGACTGGGACAAGGAACAGACCTCCGAGCCGGTCGAGCTGACCGCGGGCCGCGCCTACGACATCAAGGTCGAATACTTCGAGCACTACGGCGGCTCCAACCTCCACCTCGCCTGGACCCCGCCCGGCCAGGCCAAGGAGCCGGTGCCGGCGTCGGCCTTCCGGCTGCCCCCGGACTTCGGCTACGAGGGCCCGGTGAGCAGCGCCGTCCAGCGGGACGGCCGGACGCTGCTGGTGGACTTCGCCCGCCCCCTCGCCGCTCCCCCGGCCGGGCTGACCGGCCACCTCACCGCCGTCATCGGCGGCGCGGCCTGGCCGCTGGGCAAGGCCCGGCTGGACCCGGCCGACCCCTCACGGCTGCTGCTCGCGCTGAAGGAGCCGGTGGTGGGCCGCGGCGGCGAGGCCATCGTGCGCTACGACGGCGAGGGCGGCCTGGCGAACGACAAGGGCGCCATCGGCCGGTTCCTCGCCTTCGGCGGCAACAGCTCGACGTACCAGCTGAGCACCCCGTGGGCCAAGGACGTGGGCCCGGACAACGCCCACCCCGAATACCCGCGCCCGCAGCTGACCCGCGACCGGTGGAAGAACCTCAACGGCAGCTGGCAGTTCTCCGCCGCCGAGGAGGGTCAGGCGCCCCCGTTCGGGCAGCGGCTGCGCGAACGCGTCCTGGTGCCGTATCCGGTGGAGTCCAGGCTGTCCGGCCTGGAGCGCCACGAGGACCGCATGTGGTACCGGCGCACCTTCACCGTCCCCGCGGGCTGGAACGTCGGCGACGGGCAGCGGCTGAAGCTGAACTTCGACGCCGTGGACTGGCAGGCGCGGGTCTACGTCAACGGCACCCGCGTCGCCGAGCACCGCGGCGGCTACGACCGGTTCAGCGCCGACGTCACCCACGCCCTGCGCCCGGGCCGCACCCAGGAGCTGCTGGTCGGCGTGTACGACCCGACGGACGCCAAGGACGGCGAGAACCCGCCGATGGGCAAGCAGCGGCTGGACCCCAGCGGCATCTTCTACACCCCCTCCTCCGGTATCTGGCAGACCGTGTGGATGGAGCCGGTGGCCGCCGACCACGCCGACAGCCTGAAGCTGACCCCGGACGTGCCGGGCGAGGCGCTCACCGCGGAGGTCCGGGGGGTGCGGGACGGCGTGCCGGTCACCGCGACCGCCTACGAGGGGAAGCGCGCGGTCGGCCGGGCGACCGGGCGCACCGGCTCGGCCCTGACCGTGCCGGTGCCCTCGCCACGGCTGTGGTCGCCGGACGATCCGTATCTGTACCGGCTGGAGGTGACCGTCGGGCGGGGCGCGAACGCCGACCGGGTGACGAGCTACTTCGGCATGCGCGATATCGCGGTGAAGGAGGTCGACGGCAAGAAGCGCATCGTGCTCAACGGGAAACCGTTTCTATCGATGGCCACCCTCGACCAGGGCTTCTGGCCGGACGGTCTGCACACCGCACCGACGGACCAGGCCCTGGCGTACGACCTGAGGATGCACAAGCGGATGGGGTTCAACTCCGTGCGCAAGCACATCAAGGTCGAACCCGACCGCTGGTACTACTGGGCCGACCGGCTCGGCCTGATGGTGTGGCAGGACATGCCCGCCATGAATACGATCGCGCCTTCGGAGCAGGCGCAGGCCCAGTACGAGCGCGAGATGAAGGCCATGATCGACCAGCACATCAGCAGCCCGTCGATCGGCGTCTGGGTCACCTTCAACGAGGGGTGGGGCCAGTACGGCGGGGCGAAGGTGCCCGCGCTCGCCAAGGGCTGGGACCCGACCCGGCTCATCGACGGCGCGAGCGGCTGGAACGACACCGGCAACGGCGACCTCGCCGACATCCACGCCTATCCCGGCCCCGGCGAACCCCGCCCCGACGCCCGGCGGGCGGGCGTCATCGGCGAGTACGGCGGTCTCGGGCTGGCCGTACCGGGGCACGCCTGGCCGGTGCAGTTCACCTATGTGGGCGTGGACCAGGAGCAGTACACGGCCGAATACCTGAAGCTGCTGGACAAGGTGCGGCAGCAGGTGGCCTGCCATGGGAACAGCGGCGCGGTGTACACCCAGATCACGGATGTGGAGGGCGAGCTGAACGGGCTGATCACCTATGACCGCAGGAAGGTCAAGCCCGATGTGGAGCGGCTGCGCGAAGCGCACCGGTCACTGATCCGCGCGGCGCAGGACCCGGCGTCGATGGAGTGCGCCGGCTAGCCCGTACGCGTCAGGACCGGCGGCGCCCAGGGCGCCGCCGGTCTTGATCGCCGCCTCACGCCGTGTCAGCGTGACGACGCGTCCTGTCCCTCCGAGCGCCTCGGGAGACTCCTGGTGACCGCATCCTCCTCGCTGCCCGTGGACATCGTGCGCGCCCGGCGCCACGGCATCGCCGATCTGCTGGCGCGCAGCGCCGCCCGGCTGCCCGGCAAGACGGCCGTGGTGTACGGCGCGCTGCGCCAGACGTACGCGGAGCTGGACGCGCTGGTGAGCCGCACGGCGGGCGCGCTGGCGGCGCGCGGTGTCGCCCGGGGCGACCGGGTGGTGCTGTACGCGCGCAACTCGCACGGCTATGTGGTGGCGTACTTCGCGCTGGCCCGGCTGGGCGCGGTGTCGGTGCCGGTCAACTTCAGCTTGAGGCCCCCGGAGGTCGCGTACCTCCTCGCCCACTCGGGCGCGGTCGGGATCATCGCGGGCGAGGGGCTGTTGGAGGCGGCCGACGCGGCGCTGGCCGAGGCCGCACCGGCCCGCCTCGTCCTGCGCGCGGTCATCGGCGGGGAGGGGCGGGAGGGCTGGGAGGACTTCGCCGCGCTGGGCGAGGAGTACGGCCATCCCGTGCCCGACCCCGCGCTGGACGACGACGATCCGGTCCAGCTCATGTACACCTCGGGGACGGAGTCGCGCCCCAAAGGCGCGATCATGACGAGCCGCTGTCTGATCTCGCAGTATCTGACGACGATCGTGGACGGCGGGATGGCGGCCGACGATGTCGAGGTCCACGCGCTGCCGCTGTACCACTGCGGCCAGTTGCACGTCTTCCTCACCCCGGACGTGTATCTGGGCGCGACCTCGATCATCCTGCCAGGGCCCGATCCGGCGGCGCTGCTGGCGACGGTCGAGGCGGAACGGGTGACCAAGCTGTTCGCGCCGCCCACCGTGTGGATCGCGCTGCTGCGGCATCCGGATTTCGACAGCCGCGATCTGTCGTCGCTGCGGAAGGGGTATTACGGTGCCGCGGCCATGCCGGTCGCCGTGCTGGCCGAGCTGCGCCGGCGGCTGCCGGGGCTCGCGCTGTACAACCTCTACGGGCAGACCGAGATGTCGCCGATAGCGACCGTCCTCGGCCCGGCCGATCAGGAGCGCAAGGCCGGGTCGGCGGGGCGGGCCGCGCTCAACGTCGAGACGCTGGTGGTGGACGAGGACGACCGTCCCGTACCGCCGGGCACGGTCGGGGAGATCGTGCACCGCGGCCCGCACACCATGCTCGGCTACTGGCGGGATCCCGAACGCACCGCGGAGGCGTTCCGCGGCGGCTGGTTCCACAGCGGCGATCTCGGCGTCATGGACGAGGAGGGCTATCTGACGGTCGTCGACCGCAAGAAGGACATGGTGAACAGCGGCGGCGAGAACGTGTCCGGGCGCGAGGTGGAGGAGGCCCTGCACGCCCACCCCGCGGTGGTGGAGGCCGCGGTGTTCGGGGTGCCGCATCCGTACTGGATCGAGGCCGTGACGGCGGTCGTGGTGGCCGGGGCGGGAGAGCGGGTGTCGGCCGAGGAGATCATGGCGCACTGCGGGGAGCGGCTGGCCGGGTACAAGGTGCCCAAGTACGTGGTGGTGGCCGCGTCCCTGCCGAAGAATCCCAGCGGGAAGATCCTCAAACGGGAATTGCGCGACACCTACGGACACCTCGGCGCCGACGGTTGACCGTTCTGTGTCAACTGTTCGGGACGGCCCCGGACCCCGGTTTTAGGATGCGGTATTCCCCTGACGTGACGACGAATCGCCCGAGGGCCCTCCATGCGCAACGTCCCGAATCCTGCCCTGTCCGAGCCATCCCGGCTCACACACGTGAAGCGACGACGTCCAGGACTGCTCGCGGCCAATGCCGTGGTGCTGCTGTTCGCCGCGATGGCAGTGACCACGATATTCACCAATCCGCGCTTCGAGTGGGACACCGTCGGGAAATACTTCTTCGAGATCCGCATCCTCAAGGGGATCGGCGTCAGTCTCGGGATGACCGCCACGACCATGGCCTTCGCCCTTGTGCTGGGCACCGGGGTGGCGCTCATGCGGATGGGTTCCTCACGGCTGATGTCGGCCGCCGCGGGCGCGTTCATCTGGGCATTCCGCTCGATTCCCATGCTGGTGCAGCTGCTTTTCTGGTACAACCTGGCGGCACTGTTTCCCACCCTGTCCCTCGGAATTCCCTGGGGCCCCCAGTTCATCACCTTCGACGCGAATTCGCTGCTGGGTCCGCTTACCGCCGCGGTCATCGGTCTGACGTTGCATGAGACGGCGTATGTGGCGGAGTTGATCCGTTCCGGTCTGCTGTCCGTACCGGAGGGGCAGCGCCAGGCGGCGGCCGCGCTCGGTTTGACACCGGCTCAGATCTTCTTCCGTATCACCCTCCCCCAGGCGCTGCGCGTGATCGTGCCGCCGATGGGAAATGAGCTGATATCTCTCCTCAAGGCCACATCTCTGGTCAGCGTGATCTCCCTGGCCGATCTGCTCTACTCGGTGCAGCTCATTTACTCGAAGAACTTCCAGACCGTACCCCTATTGATCGTGGCCGCGATCTGGTACATGATCATCACCGGCGTCATCACCCTCGCGCAGCAGCGCCTGGAGCGACGTCTGGGGCGACGCACGCTGATACCGGCCGAAAAGGTCACCAAAGTGAAGAGGATCGGGCACTCGGTATGACCGTGGCATCGGAAAGAGGAGCGCAGCCCATCGTCTCCCTGCGCGGGATCGTCAAGTCGTTCCGCTCCACGGAGGTCTTGCACGGCATTTCCCTGGATATCCACCGGGGTGAGACGGTCTGTGTCATCGGCCCGTCCGGATCGGGCAAGAGCACGCTGCTGCGCTGCGTCAACCACCTGGAGATCCCGGACGACGGCCTGGTCGTGGTCGACGGCAGCGTCATCGGCTACCGGCTGCGCGGCACCTCCCTGCTGGAGCTGGGCCCCCGCGAGCTGGCCGCGCAGCGCTCGGTCATGGGCATGGTCTTCCAGAGCTTCAACCTGTTCCCGCACCTGACCGCCCGCGAGAACATCGTGGAGGCGCCGCGCCGGGTGCTGGGGCTGTCCAAGGCGAAGGCCGACGCCCGGGCCGAGGAGCTGATGCGCCGGGTCGGACTCGCCCACAAGCTGGACAGCTACCCCGAGCAGCTGTCCGGCGGCCAGCAGCAGCGCGTGGCCATCGCCCGCGCGCTGGCGATGCGGCCGAAGGTGATGCTGTTCGACGAGCCGACCTCCGCCCTGGACCCCGAGATGGTGCAGGAGGTGCTGGGCGTCATCCGGGACCTGGCCGAAGAGGGCATGACGATGATGGTCGTGACCCATGAGATGCGCTTCGCCGCCGAGGTCGCCGACCGGGTGGTGTTCATGGACGAGGGCCGGATCGTCGAGGAGGGCCCGCCGGAGCGGCTGTTCGGCGCCCCCTCCCACGACCGCACCCGCACGTTCCTGTCGAAGGTCAGCGCATGAGCACCGAACGTCCACTGCCCGCCAAGACCCGCGCCCGGCTGGACCTGTGGGACGGCTACCGCTCGTACCACTATCTGGAGCCCGGCGCGGACTTCCGGGACTTCGAGCTGGTGCCGGCGGTGGGCCGGGTGCCCGGCTCGGCGCCGGTGTGGAGCGAGGACGTCGAGGCCCGGGCGCGGGACTTCGAGGAACGCCATCTGGTGATCTCCGCGCACGACCATCTGTCGCTGCGGCCCGCGGACCCGGGGGACTTCGCCGCGTTCCGTCGCCAGGGCCGGGAGGCGATCCCGTACGAGGGCATCGCCCACTCGGGCGTGGACCTGTTCTTCGACGGCGGCCCGGCCGCCGTCAGCATGATCCGCTCGCACACCCCCTGGGACTGGGACGACGCGGTGAGCGATCTGGCCATGCGGCAGGCCGACTTCGCCCATCAGCGCCTGGTGGCCCCGGTGCGCACCCTGGAGGACGCGGAGCGGGCCCGGGCGGGGAACCAGGTGGGCGTGGTGCTGACCCTGGAGTCCGCGTCCCCCATCGGCAACGACGTCGACCGGCTCGATCTGCTCTACGGGCTGGGGGTGCGGCTGCTCGGGCTGGTGTACAGCGAGAGCAACCAGCTCGGCTCGGGCCTGGCGGACACCGGCGACACCGGTCTTACGGTGCTCGGCCGCCGCGCCCTGCGGCGGATGAACGACCTCGGCATCATCGTCGACGTCTCGCACACCGGTGACGCGACGGCGCTGGACGCGGTGCGCCGCTCCACCGATCCCGTGGTGATCACCCACGCCGGCTCGCGGGCGCTGTGGCCGACCCCGCGGATGAAGCCCGACGATGTGATCCGGGCCTGCGCGGGCTCCGGCGGATTCATCGGCGTCGAGGCGGCGCCGCACACCACCATCACCACCCGGCACCCCCGGCACAGCCTGGAGTCGGTGATGGAACACGTGGAGCGCTGTCTGGACCTGGTCGGCATCGACCATGTGGCCTTCGGCCCCGACACCAACTTCGGCGATCACACCGCCTGGCACCGCACCTTCGCCCCGCTGTTCGGCAAGGACGACGCGGTCGACGGCCAGAGTTCGCAGCCGCCGCCGCACGAGCCGGTCACTTTCGTCCACGGCTGTGAGAACCCGGGGGAGGCCGTCGGCAACATGATCCGCTGGCTGTTCGACCACGGCTACTCCGAGGAGGACGTGGCGAAGCTCGCCGGGGGCAATGTGCGGCGCGTCGCCGAGACCGTCTGGGGCCGCTGACCGCCCCGGATCTTCCACCCTTCGCGCCTTCCCTCTCCCACACCCGGAACACCGGGACCGCCCGGATCTCCCGAAACGGAGCACAGCCATGCGCCACCGATCCAGCGCCGCCGCGTGCGCCCTGTTCGCCTCCCTCGCGCTCACCCTCACCGCCTGTTCGGTCGACGACACCCCGAACGACAAGGGCAAGTCCAAGGAGGCCGCGCCCACGCCGACCCTCGCACTGGAGCCGAAGGACGATGCGCTGGCGGCGCAGGTGCCCGCGGAGTTCAAGAAGAAGACCCTGGTCATGGGCGTCAGCGAGTATGCCCCGTATGTGACCATCGGCTCCGACGGGAAGATCACCGGTCTGGTCCCGGATCTGGCCAGGCAGCTCGCCTCCCAGCTCGACATCAAGATCAAGCTGGTGCGGACGCCGTTCGACGCGGTGATCCCGGGGCTGAAGTCCGGGCGGATCGACTTGAGCGCGCCCTCCGGTGACTTCATCGAGCGCCAGAAGCAGGTCGACTTCGCCGACTTCGCCCAGAGCCAGGTGACCGTGATGGTCAACAAGGAGAGCGGGTTCCGCCCGGAGTCCGGCATCGGCCTCTGCGGCCACAAGGTCGGTATCGAGAAGGGCGCGGGCACCGAGAACGTCCTCGAAGGGCTCACCAAGCGGTGTGCCGCGAAGGGCAAGAAGGCCGTGAGCCCGCAGGCGTACGCGGAACTGGCGGCCGCGAGCCTGGCCCTGCGGAGCAAGCGGATCGACGCGGTGGTCGCGCCCAGCGCCTCCAACACAACCGTCAGCGAGAACGCGGGCGACACGTTCGAGACGCTGGAGCTGAAGGACATGCTGACACTTCCCGCGGCGACGGCGATCTACGGCATCCAGGCCAAGAAGGGCACCGGTCTCGCGCCTGTGATCGTCAAGGGGTTGCGGGAGATGCAGGAGTCGGGCACCTACGCGAAGCTTTTCGGCGGCTGGGAGATGCCGCTGTCCACGATCACCCGGTCGCAGATGCTCTTCAACGGCTCGAAGCAGTCCCAGAGCAAGTGAGCGTCTCCCCCATGGCACCGACCGAGCGGACCGAGACCGCGGAACACCTCGGCGAAGGACTGTGGCGGCACCTGCTGCGCGTACCCGTACGGGGCGGGGTGGTCCTCGCCGCCGACCTGTACGCGCCCGAGGAGCGGCCCGGTCCGCGGCCGGTGATCCTGGAGCGCACCCCGTACGGCCGCCGCGCCACCCGCGAGTCGGACCGCTGCCGCCATGACGAGCCGGTGCCGGACCCCGAGGAGACCTCCGCCTTCTTCGTCCGGGCCGGATACCACGTGGTGCGGCAGGACTGCCGGGGCCGGGGCGACTCCGAAGGCACCTTCGTGAAGTACCTGGGCGAAGGGCCGGACGGCGCGGACAGCCTCGAGTGGATCGCCGCACAGCCCTGGTGCGACGGGCGGGTCGCGATGATGGGCGTGTCCTATTCGGCACACGCCCAGACGGCGGCCGCCGCCGAGTCCCCCGCCCCGCTGGCCGCGATGTTCATGGACTCCGGCGGCTTCGCCAGCGCGTACGAGGCGGGCATGCGGATGGGCGGCGCCTTCGAACTCAAGCAGATCACCTGGGCGTTCCGGCACGGCGAGGAGAGCCCGGAGGCGGAGCGGGACCCGCTGGTGCGCAAGGCGTTCGACGGGACCGATCTGCGGGACTGGTTCACCGTGCTGCCGTGGCGCGCCGGCGTCTCCCCGCTGGCGCAGGTCGGCAGTTACGAGCGGTATCTGCTGGAGCAGTGGCGGCACGACGTGTTCGGCGCGTACTGGCGGCAGCCCGCGATCTACGGGCGGGGACACTACGACCGCTTCCCGGACGTGCCGACGCTGCACATGGGGAGCTGGTACGACCCGTACGTGCGCTCCACCATCGAGAACTTCACGGCCATGGGGCGGCTCAAGTCGTCCCCGGCGTATCTGGTGATGGGGCCGTGGACGCACGGCGCGCGCTGCGTCACCTTCGCCGGTGACGTGGACTTCGGGCCCGCCGCCACGTTCAGCGACAACGTGGACACCTCGTATCTGGCCTTCCGGCGGCGCTGGTTCGACGCGGTGCTGCGCGGCGGCGGCCCCGAGGCGATCCCGCGGGTGCGGTACTTCCTGATGGGCGGGGGCGACGGCCGCCGCGACGCGGCCGGGCGGATGCGGCACGGCGGCCGGTGGCTCACCGACACCCGGTGGCCGCCGGCCGGGACCCGGGAGACCGCGTTCTACTGCCACACCTCGGGTGAGCTGGGCCGGGAGAGACCGGCGGAGGCGGACGCGTGGGTCGAGTACGACTTCGATCCGGGCGACCCGGTGCCGACCCTGGGCGGGCAGGTGACCTCGGGCGAGCCGGTGATGGTCGGGGGCGCCTTCGACCAGGTGCCGGACGAGCGCTTCTACGGGGCGCGCGCGCCGTATCTGCCGCTGAACTCACGGCCCGATGTGATCTCGCTGGTCACCCCGCCCCTTGAGGAGCCGCTGGTGGTGGCGGGCCCCGTCACCGCCCGGCTGTTCATCTCCTCGACCGCGCCGGACACCGACTTCACGGTGAAGCTGGTCGATGTGCACCCGCCGAACGAGGACTATCCGCACGGGTTCGCCATGAACCTCACCGAGGGCATCTTCCGGTGCCGCTTCCACGCGTCGTTCGAGCGGCCGGAGCCGCTGGTGGCGGGCGAGGTGTACGAGATCGAGATCCCGGCGCCGGACACCGCCAACCGCTTCGGGGCCGGGCACCGGCTGCGGGTGGACATCTCCTCGAGCGACTTCCCGCGCTTCGACGTGAACTCCAACACCGGTGAGCCCGAGGCCGTCACCCGGCGCAAGACGGTCGCCACCAACCGGGTGTACATGGACGCGGCGCGCCCCTCGGCGGTGCTGCTGTGGACGCGGCCCGACGACGTCTGACCGTCGTCAGCGCATGATGGTGGCCAGCAGGTCCTGCCCCAGCCGGAGCAGGGTGCCGGTGGCCAGCCGGTGGTACACGTACTTGCCCTCGCGCTCGGACTCGACGAGCCCTGCGTCCCGCAGCTGCCGCAGGGTGCGCGAGACCTGGGTGTCGTCCAGGCCGAGCCGCTGGGCCAGTTCGGAGGTGGTGATCGGCTCGCCCAGCAGATGGCGGCACAGCTCCATCCGGCCGAGCGAGGCCAGCGCCGACATCCGGGCCCGCAGCTCCGCTTGGGTGAGCTGCCCGTCGGCCTGCCCCTCCAGCGCGGCGAACTGCAGCACGACGGGATGGGACTCCTCGTCCTTGACGGTCAGATGCGGCCAGACATGGACGGAGGGGACCAGGAAGAGCGGGCGCGGCCCGATGTCGATCTCGGCGACGGCCAGCTTGTCGTAGCGCACCCGCGTACCGCCCTGGGGGACGACCGCGGTGGGGCTGAGCCCGGCCAGCACCTCGGCCAGGCCGCTTCTGCGGACATCGGTGCGCAGCCGCACCACGGCCGCCTCCAGCCCGTCGTACACCGCGCGCCATTCGGCGGCGAAGAACGCGGTGCCGCAGCGCTCCAGGAAGTCGACCAGCCGGGTGCGCATCCCCTCGGGGGAGGCCATCAGCTCATGCGCCAGCTCACCGCGCCGGAAGGAACGCCGCTCGCACTGGGTGATGAAGCGGCAGGCGGCGCCCGGGGCGTTCAGCAGGCTGTAGGCGTCGGGCACCCGCTCCCGGAAGCCCAGCACCCCCTGCGCGCACAGCTCCGTGAACTCCTCCAGCGGCAGCTTCCCCAGCAGCCGCAGCTCGTCCTCGAAGGACTGGTCCAGCGGCAGCGCCAGCGGGAACAGCAGGCGGCAGCGCAGCCGCGCCCACAGGGGCGACAGGGCGCTCATCTCCTGGGTGAGCGACGCGTCGAAGGTCGTGCCGAGGCGGCGCGTCCAGCGCTGTGCCTCGGGGTGGTGGTCCGGCTCGGCCAGGATGTGCAGCACCGACATGAGCTCCGCGAGCGGCGAGCGCCCGACGTGGACGTCGGCCGCTCGCGCTGACCGGAGGTTGAGCGTGATCCCCACCCGCGCAGCGTACAGCCAGCCGGGTGGCCAGGGGCGACGATCAGTCGCGGGGCAGGAGGGGGCCCAGCGGGCCGAGGTCCAGGTTCAGGTCGTCCTCGGTGAGCCCGAAGTGTTCCCGCAGCTCCTCCATGTTCTTCTCCAGCGCCATCAGCGTGAGCCCGAGCTTCTCGATCTGCTCGTCGCTGACGCCTCCCTGCTCGACGCGGCGCAGCGCCTGCCGTTCCATCAGCTGGCGCAGCAGCTCCACGATGGTCAGCACCAGACCGGCCAGGCTCTTGCGCACCGACTCCTCGTCCACCTCCACCCGTCGGGGATAGCCGGGGCGCCGGTGCTCGGGGGAACGGCCGGCGGGGGGACGGTCGTCGGGGGAACGGTCGTTGGGGGAACGGTCGTCAGGGCGGCGCTCGATGCTCATCCTCGTCTTCCATCCGTACGGAGGCGATCAGCGCGCGAAGGGAAATGCGCACCAGATCGATGTCGGCGATGCTCAGGGTGATCTCCCCGGCGATCACGACGCCCCCGGCCAGCACCCGGTCGAGCAGATCGACCAGAGCCACCTCGCGCCGCTCGATCGCGTGGGTCACGACGCCTCCTCGCGCTCGGGCGGCGCGGTGAACGAGTACGGCGGCCACGGCCCGCTCAGCTCCAGGTCGACGCCCGGGTACCGCTCCCCCAGCCCGGTCACCGCGGCGGTGAACTCCTCCGTCCGGTCGTCCGGCACCAGATAGGAGTTGTTGAGCACCATCCAGCCCTCGTACGCGGCCAGCCGGGCGTCCTGCGGCGGATGGGCCGCGGTCTCGGCGGCCAGCGCGGCGAGCGCGCTGTGGATCTCCTCCGCCCGCTCGGTGGCCCGCAGATGGGCGGTCTCCTTGTCGTCCCGCTGGGCGCGGCGGCGCAGCAGATAGGCGGTGCCGGGGCTGTCGCCGCCGGACGGCCCCTCGTCGTCCGGGTCGGGCAGGAAGGCGCGCGGATCGACGTACGCCTTGACGCCCCACTCGGTCCGCCCGGCCACCCGTGCCAGCGAGGCCGTGAAGTCGTCCCGCCGCTCCTGGAGCATCGTGCGGACGCGGCCGTCGTCGTGGTAGAGCGTGGCGAAGCGCAGCGGGATGACCTGGCCGTATCCGGCCGCCCGGCCGATGACCCGGTGGTGGGCCCTGGCCGCCCGCTCCAGCCAGGGCAGGTCCTCCAGGTGGGCGCGCAGCCGCTCCTCGCCGAAGTCGGCCAGCGGTACGGAGCCCACCACGGCGGCCAGCCCGGCGCTTGTCACCAGGCGCACCGGCTCGTCCGCCACGCCGGTGAGCCCGGGCGGGGCGGCGCTCTCGTCGCGGGCCGCGGTCACCGCGTACAGCCAGGTGGCGAGGGCCTCCTCGGTCACGGTCCGTCCTCCCGTCCCCGGTCCCGGTCCTCTTCCCGCTCCTGATCACGGCCGGACTCCAGCTCGCCGACGCGCCGCCGCAGCCGCTCGTTCTCGTCGAGGACGTCGCGGGCGCCGGAGGAGAGCGTGGGGTCGTGTTCCCACCAGTCGATGCCCATCTCCTTGGCCCGGTCCACGGAGGCGATCAGCAGCCGGATCTTGATGGTCAGCAGCTCGATGTCCAGCAGGTTGATCTGGATGTCCCCGGCGATGACGATGCCCTTGTCGAGCACCCGCTCCAGGATGTCGGCCAGGCTCGCCGATTCGCGGCGGGCCGGTTCGGGCGGGCCGCCCATGCGCCTGCTCGGCACGTTCCACTCGGCGCCCTGGCTCATGTCCGGTCCTCCGACCTGCCGCGGTAGTAGCGCCGGGCGCGGCGGTACGAGACGAGTTCGCCCTCGTCGTCGACCTCGACCCGGTACTCGGCGAGGATGTCGGTGGAGTCGGGGATGCGATGGGTCTCCAGCACTTCGACGCCGACGAGCCAGCCGTCCTCGTGGCGTTCGACCGAGGTGACGCTCTCCGGGTCATGCCCGGTCAGCTCCCGCAGCTGGTGAGCGGCGCCCCTGGCGGCGGACCGGGCGCTGGCCGCGGGACGCCGGGCGTCGGCCGTGGGACGCCGGTCATCGGCGGAGCGGCGGTCATCGGTGGGGTGGCGGTCATCGGTGGGGTGGCGGTGGCGGTCGTCGGCGGAGCGGCGCCGCTCGTCGGCCTCGGGGCGCCGGGCGCGCCGGGGCCGCTCCCGCTCCTCGCCGTGGTCGCGTCCGTCCCGATCCTCGCGGACCACGGCTCACACCTCCAGACCTCCGCCGGGCGGCCCCCCGGCCATCAGCCGGCGGACCAGTTCGTCCTCCTGCCGGGCCGCGTCCTCCTCGGTCAGCTCTCCGGATTCCCGCTGCTCCGCGACTTCTTCCAGGCGCTGCTGGATCACCCCGGGGTCGTACAGCTGCCGATGGGCCTCGTCGTGCAGCTGCCCGGCGATCCAGCCGAGGCCGCGCACCGGGGCCAGCGGCCAGGTGACCAGTCCGGAGATCAGTCCCATGACTATTCGCCCTCCTTGGCCGGGCTCATCGCGTCGGCCACGAAGTCGTAGGGGGCCAGCGGCCCGAGCAGGCGGATCCGGACCCGGCCGCTCCAGTGCTTGGCCAGCTCCTCGGCGGCCTGCTCGAAGGCCGCCCGCCGGTCGTCCTCGACCAGGAAGGAGGCGTTCACCAGCCCCTCGGCGGAGGACGGTTCGGTACTCACCGAGGCGAGCGCGCACGGGCTCAGCCTGCGGTCCACTTCCAGCGCGTCCACGGCCCGCTTGGCGGCGATGGCGTCCATGACCAGCTGTCCCAGCTGGATGCGCTGGTCGTATCCGGCCTCCTCCGGCAGCCCCTGGAGCTCCTCGCGGAGCCGTACGGCCTCGGGCTGTTCGGTCAGCACCTCGCGCAGCACCGCGTCCTGGACGTAGCGGGCGCGCAGGGTGAACTGGGAGCGGCCGCGCAGCCGGTCGAGGGCGAGCGCGAAGTCGTCGTGCCCCTCCTCGAGCAGTTCGTCGGTCACCGCGGTGGTGTCCCGCACCACCGTGCCGAACCGGAACGGCAGCACCGGGGAGGACCTGGCCGCCAGGGTGTCCAGCACCCGGGCGTGGGCGCGCAGGTCCTCGGGGGTGCCCAGCGGTTTGTCCAGGGACACCTCGCTGACCACGGCCGCCTGCCCGCCATGGCGGACCAGGGTCACCGTCGCCTCCGGGTCGCCGACGGCGCCCAGATCCCTCACCGCGTTGTCGCTCCGGTCCTCCAGAACGACCCCGTATACGTAGCAGGCACGTCCGTCCTCGGCCATCACCGCTCGCGCTCCCTGCTCGAACTCCGCCGGCGCCGGGGCCGGTCACCGGATTCCGCCCTCTCCCCCGCCTCGGCCTCCTCGCGCTCGTCGCTCTCGTCGTCGCCCTGGAGCAGGTCGGAGACGGTGTCCTTGACGCCTTCCAGGGCACCCTTGGTCTTCTTGCGGCCGCCGCTCTCCTGCATCTCGTCCATGAGGCCGGGGAGCCCCTTGGTCTCGGTGCCGCTGCGGGCGAGGTCGAGGCGGTTCGTCGCCTCGGCGAACCGTAGATACGTGTCGACGCTGGCGACGACGATGCGGGCGTCGATCGTCAGGATCTCGATCCCCACCAGGGAGACCCTGACGTACACATCGATGACCAGTCCCTTGTCCAGGATGAGGTCGACCACGTCGACCAGGGCACTCGAACTGGCCCGGTCCAGATACTGACTCTGCTGGCTTGCTACGGTCACCACGCTCACCTGTTCCGAAGGCGGGACCCGTCAGCGCCGCGAAGAGCGCGCGGGCTCCTCGTCCTCCTCGTACTCCTCCTCGTACTCGTCCTCAGGCTGCTCACCCTCCTCGGGCTGCTCACCCTCTTCGGGCTCTTCCTCGTCGTGTTCGGACTCCGCCTCGCGGTCCTCCTCCTCCACGACCTCGCCGTCACGTATCTCCCCGTGCCAGCCCTCGATCTCGTCCGGGTTCAGCAGCACCTCGGCCATCAGATGGCGGCGGAAGTGCTTCAGCTCCAATCGCACCCGGCGGCCCTGGGCGCGCCAGATGTTCCCGGTCCGTTCGAAGAAGCCCTGGGGGTAGTACTGGAGGACGATCATGATCCGGGTCAGCTCGGGGGCCAGCTCATGGAAGGTGATCGCGCCATTGACATGGCCCTTCTCGGCCCGCGACTTCCACACGATCCGCTTCTCGGGAATCTGCTCGATGATCTCGGCGCGCCACTTGCGGTGCGACCAGAAGACCTGGGCCTTCCACTCCATCTCGGTGTCGGACTCCTGCTGGACGTCCTCCACCTTCTTCATGAACGTGGGGAAGTCCTCGAACTGGGTCCACAGGTCGTAGGTGAGATCGATGGGGGCGCCGACGTCGATCTCCTCGACGATGTTGGTGACCTTGAGCTTCTTGTCCTTGTCACCGTCCTTGCCACCGCCTCCGCCGAGGCCCGGTATGGCTTCCTTGGCCTTGTCCACGGCCTTCTCCTTGAGCTGACTCAGCCCGGCCTTGATCAGCGGCTTCACCGGGAGGCTGAACCCGTCGCCGCCGCCGTCGGCGAGGTTGGTCACCGAGGTCAGGGCCTTCTCGCCGAGTGCGGTGACCAGGTTCTGCGCTTCCTTCATCAGCCGCTCGGTGGGCAGCTCCTTGGCGAGCGTGCCGAGCCCGCCCTTCTGCTGTTCCGGTTGCTCAGCCATCACCGATCACCCTTGTCGCCCTTGTCGCCTCTGCCGCTCCGGCCGCCCTCGGAGGCGGTCCGCTTCCGGGGCCGATCCGTACGGTCGCCCGACGGCCGCGTCCGTTCGCCGCGGTCGCCGCGGGAGGACCCACCGCGCGACGACTCATCGCGGGACCGGCCACCGCCCCCGCGCCGCTCGTGCTCCTCGTCGTCCGCCTTGTGCTCATCCGGACCGTGGCCGTTCGGACGCAGCGACGCAGCACGCTCCTCCAGCCGGTCGCTCAGCGCGTCCATGCGGTGGCTGGCCGCCGACAGCGCCGCCGACCGCCCCGCGGACACCAGCTGGCCGCGCAGCCGCCCGATCTCGGAGGACGCCAGCTCCTGCATGCCGCCCGGGAGATGTCCGGACGCGAGACGCCGGCCCGCCGCCATCCCGGCGAGGGTGAGCGCCAAGCCCACCTTGTGGCCACGTCCGAAGAGGTAGCCGCCGGTGAAGGCCAGTGCTGCCTCACT
The DNA here is from genome assembly GCF_001417735.1 of Streptomyces sp. NBRC 110028. Lineage (GTDB taxonomy): Bacteria > Actinomycetota > Actinomycetes > Streptomycetales > Streptomycetaceae > Streptomyces. Next base: position 335,420 of record NZ_BBUZ01000026.1, on the reverse strand, counting down.
CTTCATGATCACTCCTCCTCCCACTGCCGAAGCGAGATAACCCATATGGGCTCATTTTCCAATTATGGTGCATTTCACCCATTCGGCATCAGGGGCTGCGGAGCAGAAGCGAAGTGGAGGTCAGGGCCGGGCCGGGTCAGTCGACCGGGACCCAGTTCAGGGTGCGCTCCACGGCCTTCTTCCAGCCCGCGTAGCCCTCCGCACGCTGCTCCTCGCTCCACTGGGGCTCCCAGCGGCGGGATTCGCTCCAGTGCGAGCGCAGCTCATCGGTGTCCCGCCAGAAGCCGGTGGCCAGCCCCGCGGCGTAGGCGGCGCCGAGGGCGGTGGTCTCGGCGATGACGGGACGGCTGACCGGGACGCCCAGGACATCGGCCTGGATCTGCATGCACAGCTCGTTGTCGGTGACACCGCCGTCCACGCGGAGCACGTCGAGGTGGATACCGGCGTCGCGTTCCATCGCCTCCACCACGTCCCGGCTCTGGTAGCAGATGGCCTCCAGGGTGGCCCGGGCCAGATGGCCGCCCGTGTTGTAGCGGGTGAGGCCGACGATGGCGCCCCGGGCGTCGGAGCGCCAGTACGGGGCGAAGAGGCCGGAGAAGGCGGGGACGAAATACACCCCGCCGTTGTCCTCGACGGTGCGGGCGAGCCGTTCGCTGCCCGGGGCGTCGTCGATGATCTTCATCTGGTCCCGCAGCCACTGAACGGCCGAGCCGGTGACGGCCATGGAGCCCTCCAGGGCGTAGACGACGGGGTCGTCGCCGAACTGGTACGCCACGGTGGTCAGCAGCCCGCTGCTCGAGCGGACCAGCTCCGATCCGGTGTTCAACACCAGGAAGTTGCCGGTGCCGTAGGTGTTCTTGGCCTCGCCGGGCGCGAAGCACACCTGTCCGACGGTGGCCGCCTGCTGGTCGCCGAGGACACCGGTGATGGGGGTGGGGTTACGCAGCGGGCGGGAGGTGCGGGCCCGCCCGAACGCCTCGGGGTGGGAGGAGGGGTTGATGACGGGGAGCATGGCGCGCGGGATGCCGAAGATGCCGAGGAGTTCGTCGTCCCAGTCCAGGGTCTCCAGGTTCATCAGCATGGTGCGGCTGGCGTTGGTGACGTCGGTGGCGTGGATGCCGCCGGAGGGCCCGCCGGTGAGGTTCCACAGCACCCAGGCGTCGGTGTTCCCGAAGAGGGCGTGGCCCGCCTCGGCGGCCTCGCGCACCCCGTCGACATTCTCCAGAATCCACTTGATCTTGCCGCCGGAGAAGTAGGTGGCGGGCGGCAGCCCGGCCTTGCGGCGGATGGTCTCGCCGTGGCCGTCGCGTTCGAGGGCGGAGGCGATGGTGTCGGTGCGGGTGTCCTGCCACACGATGGCGTTGTAGTACGGCCGCCCGTCGCGCGGGTCCCAGATGACGGTGGTCTCGCGCTGGTTGGTGATGCCGATCGCGACCAGGTCGGCGGGCGAGAGCCCACCGCTGCGCAGGGCGTTCTGCATGACCGAGTTGGTGCGCTCCCAGATCTCCACCGGATCGTGCTCGACCCAGCCCGCGCGGGGCAGCAGCTGATGGTGTTCGAGCTGGTACCGCGCCACCTCGCCGCCGTCGTGGTCGAAGATCATGAAGCGGGTGCTGGTGGTCCCCTGATCCACGGCACCGACGAAGTCCGGCATCCTGCCCTCCTCTGGTGGCCGCTGGTGGCCGCTGGTGGCCGCTGGTGGCCGCCCCTCTTCGTGAGCGCGTGCCGCCCGGCTCAGCTCTCGGGGCCCTCGGGGGCCGGGATGCGTCCCACCTCCTGCGGTCCGGCCAGCGGGAGGAACCGGCTGACCAGGACCTTGTAGAGGGCGGCGCCGACGAGTCCGCCGACCAGCGGGCCGACGATCGGCACCCAGAAGTAGAAGTTTCCGTACTGGTCCCGCCAGGCGGTGTGATAGCCGGTGATGAAGCTGGCGAGCCGGGGCCCGAAGTCACGGGCCGGGTTGATGGCGTACCCGGCGTCGGCGCCCCACGCCATGCCGATCGCCACCACGACCAGGCCGATGACGAACGGCGCCATGTTGGCCTTCGGCGGGTCGTTCAGGAGATCGGTGAGGGCGAAGATCAGCAGGACCAGGATCGCCGTACCGATGATCTGGTCGCGCAGCGCGCCCCACTCGCTGACCGGCAGCACCCCGTTGCCGGGGAGGGTGGAGAACACGAACTGGGTCTTGAAGGTGTGCCGGGGGTCGGCCGCCGCCAGCACCTCGGTGTAGTTCCAGCGCACCAGCAGGGCCGCGACGAACGCGCCGAGCGTCTGGGCCACGGTGTACGGCAGCACCTTGCGCCAGGGGAAGCCTTTGAAGACCGCCAGCGAGAGGGTGACCGCCGGATTGATGTGCGCGCCGCTGAGCCGCGCCGCCACGTACACGCCGAGGGTCACGCCGAGCCCCCAGCCCCAGGCGATGGAGTCGTGGTCGCCGAGCGCGCCCGGTGGCTTGGTGAGCGCCCCGGCCGCCACCACCTGGGCCACCACACCGCAGCCGAAGAGAATGAGGATCATGGTTCCGGCGAACTCGGCGCACAGTTCGCCGAACACGCCACCCCGGGTGCCGGTGTCCTTCTCCTCCGCCATGGCCGCCCCTCTCCAGCGGTGTGCGAGCGGCGGTACCGATCGCGTTCGCACCATCGTGCGCGCGGCCCCGGCCCGGTGACCTGTCCTGCTGCTCCGTCCGGGTCACACCGGGTGGCGGCACGGGAGGTCTGTACGGTTCAGGGGGCGGGCCGGTACCAAGGTCCTTGCCACATCACCCCAGGCCCGGCGCGGGCCCAGCCCCCGGCACGAAACAGGAGCGTGGATGCTGACCAGCGGAGCCACCACCAACTGGGCAGGGAACATCACCTTCGGCGCGGCCCGGCTGCACCGCCCGGCCTCGCCCGGCGAACTGCGGCGCGTCGTCGGCTCGGCCGACCGGGTCCGGGTGCTGGGCACCGGCCACTCCTTCAACCGCATCGCCGACACCGACGGCGATCTGGTGTCCCTGGAGCGGCTGCCGCACCGGGTCGACATCGCCCCCGACGGCACGACGGCCACCATCGCGGCGGGCATGCGCTACGCCCAGGTGGCCGAGGAACTGCACGCGGCGGGCTACGCCCTGGCCAACCTCGCCTCCCTGCCGCACATCACGGTCGCCGGGGCCTGCGCCACCGCCACCCACGGCTCCGGCAATGTGCAGCGCTGTCTGGCCGCGTCGGTGGCGGGTCTGGAGATCGTGGGCCCGGAGGGCGATGTGACGCGGCTGCGCCGGGACCGCGAGGCCGACCGGCTGTCCGGCGCGGTGGTCGGGCTCGGCGGGCTGGGCGTCGTCACCGCGATGACCCTGGACATCGAGCCCGCGTACGAAGTGGCGCAGTGGGTGTGGACCGGGCTGCCGCTGGACCGGCTGGCCGACAGCTTCGACGAGATCTTCGCCGCCGCGTACAGCGTCAGCGTCTTCACCGACTGGCACGCGGACGAGAGCGTGGTGTGGCTGAAGTGCCGCACGGACCTGCCGGGCCCGCCGGAGCCCGGCCAGCCGTGGCTGGGCGCCCGTCCGGCCGACCGCCACCACCATCCGGTGCCCTCGATGCCACCGCTGCACTGCACCGAGCAGCTGGGCTCGCCCGGGCCGTGGCACGAGCGGCTGCCGCACTTCCGGCCGGACTTCACCCCCAGCAACGGCGACGAGCTGCAGTCGGAGCTGATCCTGCCGCGCACCGCGGCCACCGAGGCCTTCGCGGCGCTGCGCGGCCTCGGGGACCGCATCGCGCCCGTGGTCCAGGTCTCCGAGGTCCGCACGGTCGCGGCGGACGACCTGTGGCTGAGCCCCGCGTACGGCAGGGACTGCGTGGCCCTGCACTTCACCTGGGTGCCGGACCACGCCGCGGTCATCGAGGTGGTGGCCGCGATGGAGGAACTGCTGCTGCCGCTGGGGGCACGGCCGCACTGGGGCAAGCTCACCGCGGCGGCTCCCGAGCGGATCGTCGCCTCCTACGAGCGGGCCGCCGACTTCGGGCGGCTGCTGGCCGACCACGACCCCGCCGGGAAGTTCCGCAACGCCTTCCTGGACGGCTACTTCCCGGCGGGCTGACGCCTACCCCGTCCAGGACCACTCGGCGACCTCGGCCATGTCGGTGCCGTGGTCGCGGATCCACTGGTGGTGGCGGGTGCGGGCGTCCTGCATCCGCTGCCGTACGGACACGGCCCGTCGTGCTCGGCCGGGTCGGCCTGGTCGGTGTGATCAGTGGGGGCGGTGGGACCGTTCGGCGCCGTCCTCGCTGCGTCGGGCATGGGCCTCTCTCTCCACTCGTCCTGTATGCGTGATACGTACCCGTTTTGCCGGTCGGGGCACCGCCGGACCCGGGCCGTTCGACCCGGACTCGACCCCGGGCAGCCCACGTGGGTGCGCGGGCGGCCGGTGGAGGCTGGTCCGCGAGGAGGCGGGGATGAAGCATCGCAAGATCGGCAACGTGATGAGTGACGATGTCGTGCGGGTCGGCCACGCGGCCTCGTCCGAGGAGGTCGGTGTGCTGCTGAGGCGGCACCGGATCGGCGGGCTGCCCGTGGTGGACGAGGACGACAAGGTCGTCGGCGTGATCACCGGAACCGATCTGGCCGGGTGGGCCGATCGGGCCGATGGGGCGGACGGTGCCGTGGCGGCCGGGCAGCTGATGTCGCGGCCCGCCGTCACCGTGCGCCCGCAGGACACCGTCGTCGACGCCGCGCGCTCCATGGCGCGCCACCGCGTGGAGCGGCTGCCCGTCGTCGACGAGGAGGACCGGCTGATCGGCATCGTCACCCGCCGCGATCTGCTCCGCGTCTTCCTCCGCCCCGACCACGAGATCCGCGCGGAAGTCATCGACGAGGTGCTGGTGCGGTCGCTGTGGATCCGTCCGCAGACCGTCGCGGTGACCGTCACCGAAGGCGTCGTACGGCTGGAGGGCGAGCTGGACCGGCACAGCGAGATCCCGATCGCGGTGCGGATGGCCGGGCAGGTGGACGGGGTGGTGGCGGTCGTGGACCGGCTCACCTACCGCGTCGACGACTTCCGCCCGGCGGCCCCCTCGGGTGGTGCGCCCGGAGGTGGGGCGTGATGGCCGAACCCGTACGGCCGAGGCGTGACGGCGGCCGGGTCGTGGTCGGTCTGGACGGCTCCGACAGCGCCTGGCAGGCCCTGGACCGGGCGGTCGGCGAGGCGGCGCGGCGCGGCGCCACGCTGGAGATCGTGCACGCCTGGCCCTGGGCGCGCACCGATCCGCTCGCCTTCGACGCGGACGCCGAACCGCAGCGGCCCCCGGTCGAGGTCGCCCGGACCGTGCTGCGGCTGGCCATGGCACGGGTCGCCGAGCAGGAACCGGAGCTGCGGGTGGTCCCCACCCTCACCCCTCAGGACGCGGTACCCGAGCTGCTGCGGATCGGCGAGCGCGCCTCGCTCATCGTCGTCGGCACCCGCGGGCTCGGCGGCTTCACCGGGCTGCTGCTGGGCTCGGTCGGGCTGCGGCTGGCCGCCCACACCCACCGTCCGCTGCTGGTGGTGCGCGGCGACGCGCCGGCGCCCGCGTACGGGCCCGAGGGCCACGGCAAGGTGCTGGTCGGGGTGGAGAGCGGCGCGGACGAGGTGGCGGCCCGGTACGGGTTCGAGGACGCGATACGGCGCGGTGCGCGGCTGCGCGTGCTGTACGCCTGGGCCCACCCCCGGCTCTTCGCGGGCGACCACACGCTGCCCTCGCGGGAGGCGGTGGCCCTGCGGGCGGAGCGGGAGCAGGAGGTGACGTACCGCGTGGTGGCCGCGCTGCGCGAGGAGTTCGGGCAGGTGCGGGTGCAGGAACACACGGCGCACAGCGCACCGGCCCAGGCCCTGGTGGAGGCGTCGCGGGCGGCGGACGTCCTGGTGCTGGCGGTGCAGCGGCGCACCGCGCGGCTGGGCATGCAACTGGGCCCGGTCACCCACGCGGTCCTGCACCACGCGCATTGCCCGGTGGTGCTGGTGCCGGTGGGCTAGTGCCGCGTCAGCCAAGGTTCACCCCGCTCGCCGCCCTGGCACGGCCATCTGCGGCGTTGCCGAATCGACCGAGTAGGCCCACTACGAGGCCGATCCGGCGCCTTGCATCTGACCGCACCAGGACGCCTCGCTACCGGGCAAACCCTGACTGACGCGGCACTAGGAAGTGTCCGGCGGCCGGTTGGGCCGGATGACCTGGGCCGGGGCCGGTCGGCCCTAGGCGGCGGGTACCCCCGGCGTGGTCGTCTGGAAGCGGCACCGGGGGCATTTGATGCGACGCGGAGAAGCGGACCGGTCAAGCGTCACGTGCCGGGTACCGCGCACCGCGCAATCCGGGCCCACGAGAAGCGGGCGGCCCCCGGCGCCGCGTGCCCCGTGACGCGGCGCGCGCATCGTACGCATCGCACAACCCGCCATGCCCCGCACGAGAGGAAGCGGTCATGAAAGCACTCGTCTTCCAGGGGCCCGGGCTGTTCTCCTGGCAGGACGCGCCCGACCCCGGCATCGAGGACGCCACCGACGCCATCGTCCGCGTCGACACGGTCACCATCTGCGGCACCGATCTGCACATCCTCAAGGGCGAGGTGCCCGATGTGCGGCCCGGTACGGTTCTCGGCCACGAGGCCGTCGGCGAGGTGGTCGAGACCGCCGACGAGGTGCGCGGCGTACGCCCCGGGGACCGGGTGCTGGTGTCGTGCATCTCCGCCTGCGGCCACTGCCGGTTCTGCCGGGAGCGGGCGTACGGGCAGTGCCGTGGCGGCGGAGGCTGGATCCTGGGGCGTTCGATCCACGGCACCCAGGCCGAGTACGTCCGGGTGCCGTTCGCCGATCTGTCCACGCATCCGCTGCCCGCCGCGGCCGAGGCGCAGTACGCGGTGCTGCTGGCGGATGTCTTCCCCACCGCCTACGAGGTGGGGGTGCTCAACGGGCGGGTCGCGCCGGGCGACACGGTGGCGGTGGTCGGTGTGGGCCCGATCGGGCTCGCCGCGATCGCGACCGCCGAGTTCTTCTCCCCCGGCCGGATCATCGCCGTCGACCTCGCCACCTCCCGGCTCGACGCGGCCAAGCAGGTCGGCGCCGACGCGGTGGCCGACGCCACCGAGGAGCCCGAGCGGCTGATCGCCGACCTCACCGGGGGGCTGGGCGCCGATGTGGTGATCGAGGCCGTGGGGACGCCGCGGAGCTTCGAGATCTGCACCCGCATGGTGCGCCCGGGCGGACGGATCGCCAACGTCGGCGTGCACGCCCGGCCCGCGACGCTGCACCTGGAGGAGCTGTGGAAGAAGAACATCACGATCACCACCGGGCTGGTCGACACGTACTCCACGCCCACGCTGCTGTCCATGCTGGCCGCGGGCAGGCTCCCCACGTCCTCGCTCATCACCCATCTGTTCGAGTTCGACCAGATGGAGGAGGCGTACGACGTGTTCGCCCGGTCCGCCGACACCGGCGCGCTCAAGGTCGCGATCGGCGGGCACCATCCGCCGCTGGTCACCCGGGACCGGGGCACGTGAACGGACGGGTGCGGGGTGCCGCGCGCCGACGAGCTGACGAGCTGACGAGCTGACGAGCTGACGAGCTGACGAGCTGACAGGAGGATCCCGTGTCCCGGACCGCGCGCATCGTGAGCGATGTGATGACCCACACCGTCGTCGCCGTCGGCCTCGAGGCGCCGTTCAAGGAGATCGTCAGGACGCTGGAGCAGTGGAAGGTGAGCGCCCTGCCGGTGCTGGCGGGTGAGGGCCGGGTCATCGGGGTGGTGTCCGAGGCGGATCTGCTGCCCAAGGAGGAGTTCCGGGACAGCGATCCGGCGCGGCTGGCCCAGCTGCGCGATCTGCCCGGTATCGCCAAGGCGGGGGCGGTGAGCGCGGATGAGCTGATGACGACCCCGGCCATCACGGTGCACGCGAACGCGACGCTCGCCGAGGCGGCCCGGATCATGACCCACAAGCGGGTCAAGCGGCTTCCGGTGGTCGACGACGAGGGCCGCCTGGAGGGCATCGTCAGCCGCGCCGACCTGCTGAAGGTGTTCCTGCGGCCGGATGAGGAGATCGAGGAGGAGGTGCGCCGCGAGGTGGTGGCCCACCTCTTCCCGGCGCCCGGGCAGGCGGTCGAGGTGCGGGTGAGCGAGGGCGTGGTCACCCTCTCCGGACATGTCCGGGACGCCGTGCTGATCCCGGCCGCGGCCCGGCTGATCCGGGCGGTCGAGGGCGTCGTGGACTTCGACAACCAGCTGACCACCGCGCATCTGACGGGGCCACCGGCCTGACCGGCACACGGCCCGAGCGCCAGGCGGCCCCGAGAGGCGTGGCGTCATGTGTGACGGCGTGTCCAGCGGGGGCCGACCTCGGCCCAGTCACGCTCCCACTCACGCTGCCGGCCGCGGTCCAGCCGCCACCGCACCACCCCGCGACCCGCCAGCGACACCAGGCACACCCCCGCCGACGCCGACGCGCCGGCCAGCGTGGCCCGGGTCGCCGCCTGCCGCTCGGAGGGCGGATCGGGGACGAGACGGCCGCGGTCGTCGGTCCAGATGGTGGTGGCGGTACCGGCGCGCCTGCCCTCGTCCACCCGCGCCGTACCGGTGTGCACGGTGCCGTCGGGCGCCGTCCACCGCACCAGGGCACGCACCCGCGCGGTGTCCGTACCGTCGGCGGCGGGCAGCGCGGCGGGCGCGTTCTCGACCAGCCGCGCGGGCACCTGGTGCCGCTCCGCGCGCTCCTGCCGCAGACCGGCCGCCACCGCGTCGCCGGTCGCGACGCCCGCCACCGGGCCGCCGACCACCATCACCAGGCCGGTCACCAGGACCACCCAGGCTTCCACCACGTCCGAGCGGCGTTTGAGGGGATTGCCCCGCCATCGCCACAACCACCGCCCCCGCACGTTCGTGCCCATGATTCAGACCGTCCCACGCGCGCGGAGAGGATACGAGGGCCGTGCAGCCCTCTCCGCCGGGGGTCTTTCGGTCCCGTCGCGGCCGCGCGGGGGCCCGTTCGGCCCTGGTGCGGCGCCCGGCGGATGCGCCACGCTCGTCTATCGGAGGCCGGGGGACGACCAGCGGACGAGCGGACGAGCGGTGCGAGGGCGCCATGACCGAGACCTGGGCCGGGGTGATACCACCGGCGCCCATCAGGGTGTTCCTGCTCGACGACCACGAGGTGGTACGGCGCGGGCTGCACGATCTGCTGGACGCCGAACCGGACATCGAGGTGGTCGGCGACGCGGGAACGGTGGACCACGCGCTGGCCCGTGGCCCGGCGCTGCGGCCCGACGTGGCGATCCTGGACGTCCGGCTGCCGGACGGGGACGGCATCACGGTCTGCCGTGAACTGCGCTCCCGCATGCCCGGGCTGGCCTGTCTGATGCTGACGTCGTTCGACGACGACGACGCGCTGCTGGACGCGATCATGGCCGGGGCCGCGGGCTATGTGCTCAAGCAGATCAAGGGCTCCGATCTGGTGTCCGCCGTACGGACCGTCGCGTCCGGGCAGTCGATGCTGGACCCGGCCACCACCGCCCGGCTGATGAGCACCCTGCGCGGCGACACCACCCCGCAGGAGCCCCGGGACGAGGCGCTGGCCGGGCTGTCGCCGCGGGAGCGGGAGATCCTGGCGCTGATCGGCGAGGGGCTGACCAACCGGCAGATCGGCAAGCGGCTCTTCCTGTCCGAGAAGACGGTCAAGAACCACATCTCACGGCTGCTGGCCAAGCTGGGCGTCGAACGTCGCGTCCAGGCCGCCGTCCTGGCCAGCCACCCGTCCCCGGAGCGGGCCCCCGACGCCCGTCCTGCGCCGCCCCGCTGACCGGTGGCCCCCGATGCCACCGATGCCACCGACCGTGATCATGTGACCGGCCTGCCCGGCGAGGAGAAGACCATGGAGCCCGCAGCGCTGGACGCGGCGACGCTGGAGAAGCTGATCTCCGCCGCCGTCGCCGCTCCGTCGATGCTCCACGCCCAGCCGTGGCGGTACCGGCTGAACCCGGACACCGTCACCCTGGAGGTCCGGGCCGCCCCGGAGCGCGGGCCGCGGCAGGCCGACCCCATGGGCCGGGCGCTGTGCGTCTCCGCCGGGGCCGCGGTGTGCAATCTGCGCGTGGCCGTGGCCCACTTCGGCTGGGAGCCGGTGGTGCGGCTGCTGCCGCACCGCTCCCAGCCGGACCTGCTGGCCACCGTACGGCTGACCGTGTCACCGCGAGGCGCCGCCGCCGCGAGCCGCGACGGTCTGTACGACATGATCTGGCGGCGGCCCGGCAGACGGTACCCGTTCCCGGGGCACGGGCTGCCGCCCCGGGAGCTGGGCGTGTTCGCCGAGGCGGCGCGCGGGGACGGGGCGGCGCTGTATCCGGCGGGCCCGGAGGAGACCGCGCGGCTGCTGCGGCTGACCGCGGAGGCCGAGCGGCGCGACGCCCCGGTGGACGGCCGCCCGCCGGCCGCGGTCTCGGAGAGCCGGGCGACGATCGCCGTGCTCACCACCACCCACGACCGGCGCGCCGACTGGCTGCGGGCCGGTCAGGCGCTGGAACACGTCCTGCTGCTGGCGACGGCGCACGGCGTCCGGGCGACACTGCTGCACCAGGCGCTGGAGTGGCCCGATCTGCGCTGGGCGCTGAGCGACGGGCGGCGCGCGCCGGGCCATGTCCAGATGCTGATCCGGCTGGGGCCGGGCGTCAGCGATCCGGGAGGGGGACGGCCCACACCAGCCGGGTGCCACCGTCCGGCGGCCTGGTGAGGTCCAGTGCGCCGCCCAGCTTCTCGGCGCGCTCCGCGAGGTTGCGCAGCCCGCTGCGGCGGCCGCCGTCCGGCAGGCCGATGCCGTCGTCCGTGACAGTCAGCGTCAGCCGTCCGCCGCGCACGATCAGCGAAACCTCGGCGGCGTGCGCCCGGGCGTGCCGGGCCACGTTGGACAGCGCCTCGGCGAGCACCGCGATCATGTCGTCCGCGACCGGCCGCGGCACATCGGTGTCGACCAGCCCCTCGGTGCGCAGCGCGGGGGTGAAGCCGAGCGCGGGCACGGCCTCCTCGATGGTCTTGGCGGTACGGACCCGCAGCCCCTGCACCGCGGGGCCCGACTCGTGGGAGCGCAGTCCGAAGATCGTGGAACGGATGATCTTGATGGTGTCGTCGAGGTCGTCCACCACCCGCAGCAGCCGTTCGGAGCCCTCCGGGTGCTGGACGAAGCGCAGGGTGCTCTGGAGCGTCATGCCGGCCGCGAACAGCCGCTGAATCGCCAGGTCGTGCAGGTCGCGGGCGATCCGGTCGCGGTCCTCCAGCAGGGCGAGCTGCTCGGCGTCGCGCCGCCGCTCGGCCAGCTTCATGGCGATGGCCGCCTGGCCCGCGAAGCCGAGCAGGGTGTCCGTCTCGATCTGGGTGAAGGCGGGGCTGCGTTCCGTACGGGCGAGGGAGAGGACGCCGCCGACCCCGTCGCTGGTGCGCATCGGGACCGCGACGGCCGGGCCGAGGCCGTCCCAGCGCTGCGGGCCGGTCGTGATCCGGGGGTCGTGCGCGACATCGGTGCTGGTGACCGGCTCGGACGCGGTGAAAGCGGCGCCCGCGAAGGTGCCCTCGCGGGACAGCACCAGACCCCGGTGCGCCTCGGCGTCGGTGCCCGACGCCAGCGCGACCTGGAGGGAGTCGGAGCCGGGGACGGGCAGCATCAGCACACCCAGGTCGGCGGAGAGGATCCGGCGGGCGTGGTCGACGATCAGCTCCAGCACTCCGGTCTCGTCCACGCCGGACAGCAGGTGGTTGGTGACCTCGGCGTTCGCCTCCAGCCAGTGCTGGCGGTGCCGGGCCTCCTCGTACAGCCGGGCGTTCTCGATGGCGACCCCGGCGGCCACGGCGAGGGTGGACAGCACCGTCTCGTCCTCGCCGTCGAACTCCTTCCCGCCGCGCTTCTGGGTGAGATAGAGGTTCCCGAACACCTCGTCCCGCACCCGGATGGGCACGCCCAGGAAGGAGCGCATCGGCGGATGGCCGGGCGGGAAGCCGTACGAGGCGGGGTGCTCGGACAGTTCGGCCAGCCGCAGCGGCTCGGGGTGGCGGATCAGCTCACCGAGGATGCCGTGCCCGGCCGGCAGCGCACCGATCACCTCGCTCTGCTCCTGGCTGACGCCCACCGGCAGGAACTCGGCCAGCCGCTGCCCGTCGCCGATCACGCCCAGGGCCCCGTACTCGGCGTCCACCAGCACCACCGCGGCCTCGACGATCCGCCGCAGCACCTGGCGCAGATCCAGCTCGCGGCCAACCGAGAGGACCGCTTCCAGCAGGTTGTGCAGCCGGTCCTGGGTGCCGCGCAGGGCGTCGATGCGCAGCTGCAGCTCTTCCAGCAGCTCGTCCAGGCGCAGCCGGGGCAGGTATTCGGAACTCCTCGCGTTCTCCATGCCCACCACCGTGTTTCCCGTCAGGCCGTCCCGGCCGCCCCGGCCAGCAGTTCGCCGAGCCGGTCGAGGAAGATCTGCTGCTTGGCGACGATTCTCGTGCGGGCCCGGTCGAGGTCCAGCCAGGCGACCCGGTCGATCTCAGGGAACTCCCGCGTGCGGCCCGACCCGCGCGGCCATTCCATGGCGAACGTGCCGGGCGTGATCCGCTCCGGGTCGAGGTCGCCCGCCAGGGCCCAGACCGTGACCAGCTTGCCGCCGGTCTGCCGTACGGTGCCCAGGGGGCGGAGCTCACCCGCGGGCGGCGGCAGCCCCAGCTCTTCCTGGAACTCGCGCCGCGCGGCGGCCTCGGGAAGCTCGTCGCCCGCGTACTCGCCCTTGGGCACGGACCACGCGCGCTCGTCCTTGGCGGCCCAGAACGGCCCGCCCATATGGCCGAGCAGAACCTCGGTGGCCGGACCCGTCCCCCGGTGGAGCAGGATCCCGGCGCTGCGCTTTCCCGTCACAGTGCCAGTGTGCGCCGGAACGCGCGGGTTGCCGCGCCAAGCGGGTGGGCGGGCGCCCGATCCCCGGGGAGTGCTTGATCATGCCGAGCGGATCCCGGGCGGGCCGGCCATCTGGCGGCGCAGCTGCCCGAGGCCCGGGCCGTCCGGGCCGGGGCCGCGGGAGACGCGGGAGAGGCGAGGGCCGGAGACGCGGGGAGCGCGGGAGCCGGGCGCGCGGAGGGCGGCGGTGCGGGCGGCTGAGCACGGGGGCGACACACCGGCGGCCGCGGGGCGTCAGGGCCTCCGCGGCCGCCGGTGGTCCGCCTCCGGCCGGGAGCCGGCCGGGGGCCGCCGCTCCGCCGTGCACAAACGGGGACAGACACCGCGGAGCGGCGGTCAACCGGGTCTCGGGAGGACCCGGATGAGCCGCGCGGACGTGGGATTCCCCGGCGGCTCATGGACGGGTACGGAGCGCGTCCGTACCGGGTTCACCGTTTGTCCGATCGTGAGCATCGGGCCGGGGCGCCCCATTCCACCGGACCACCGACCGCCGACGGATTGCCCCCGCCCGGCCTCCTTGCCAGGCTGTCCCCATGCCCACCGCGCCCCTGCCCGAGCTGGTCGATGAACTGCTCGATCGCTGCCGTCCGCTCCCCATCGTCTCCGCCGGAGCCGCCGTGCTACGGCAACCGGCCCTCCCCTACGAAGGCCAGCTGTCCGGCGGCCGGCTGGAGCGGCTGCTGCGGGCGATGCGCGAGACGATGCACAACGCGCCCGGCGTGGGGCTGGCCGCCCCGCAGATCGGCGTTCCGCTGCGGCTCGCGGTGATCGAGGACCCGGCCGAGGTGGCGGCCGAGGTGCGCGAGGCGCGCGGCCGGGTGCCGCAGCCGTACCGGGTGCTGGTGAATCCGTCGTACGAACCGCTCGGCGACGCCCGGGCCGCGTTCTTCGAGGGGTGCCTGAGCGTTCCCGGCTGGCAGGCCGTGGTCCACCGGCCCGAGCGGATCCGGCTGCGCGGGCAGGACGAGACGGGGCGCGAGCTGGACGAGGAGTTCACGGGCTGGCCCGCCCGCATCGTCCAGCATGAGACGGATCATCTGGATGGCGTGCTCTATCTGGATCTGGCCGAAACCCGATCCCTCTCGTCCGCGCAGGCCGTCGCCGACCACTGGTCACAGCCCACCCCGGCCGCCGCGGCCCGGGCGCTCGGCTTCCCGCTCCCGGGAGAACACGGACCTCAGGGCGGCCAGGACCGCCACGACGCCCCCTAACACCTCACCGTCCGGCCTGTGGCATGTTTTCGTCATCGGCTGGCAGTCGTCGAATCACCACGCGGACACTGTGCCGTTCGGAGCCGGAGCAACAGTGGTGTCCTCACCGCTCCTGACGGTCCCCTGAACGGAGAACAGGAATGTCCGTGCTCACGACGTCCCCGGCTGCGGCCTCCACGAGCTCGTACGTCACCTCCATCGCCCATACCGAGGAGCAGATCCACGCCGCGCAGCGACTGCGCTACCAGGTGTTCGGCGAAGAACGCGGAGGGGTGCTGAACTCGCTCTGCCCAGGCCGTGACGTGGACGAATTCGACGAGGTCATGGACCACCTGATCGTCACGGACACCGCGACGGACACCGTGGTCGGCACCTACCGGCTGCTGCCCCCGGGCCGCAGCGAGCGACTGTATTCGGACACCGAATTCGATCTACGGGGGCTCCCCGAGGACGTGCGCTCCTCGATGGTCGAGGCGGGCCGGGCCTGTGTGCACCCCGACCACCGCTCCGGCGCCGTGATCAACCTGATGTGGGCCGGTCTCGCCCGCTACATCCTGCTGTCCGGCCACCGCTACCTCGCGGGCTGCGCCTCGGTCCCGCTCGGCGGCGGCGAGCAGGCCGCGGCGAACGCCTGGCTGCTGGGCACCACCAAGCACGCGGCCCCGCCCGAGCTGCGGGTCCACCCGCTCGACCCGTGGGTCCCGACGCAGACACCGGACGCCCGGCCCAGCTACGCCGAACTGCCGCCGCTGCTCCGCGGCTATCTGCGGGTCGGCGCCTGGATGTGCGGCTCCCCCCAGCACGACCGGAGCTTCGACGACGCCGACTTCTTCGTCCTGCTGGACACGGAGCGGATGAACGACCGCTACCGCCGCTACTTCCTCGGCGAGGCCCGGTGACCGAGCCGGTGAGCGTCAACGCGAACCTTCCGGCGCACGCGTGGGCGGCCTGGTCGCCCTGCTCCCCCAGCTGTGTGTCACACGCCGCGGCCCGGCTGCCCGCCACCCGGATCGCCCGCCGGTACGCGGCGTTCAGCCGGGCGATCATGAGCGCACTGATGCGGGGCGAGCGCATCGCCGACCCGGAGACGCTGCGCTCGCACGCCGCGGCGATGCTGGACGCACTGGACATCCGGCTGGAGGTGGCGGGCGACCGCACGCTCAGCGCACCGGGCGGCACCGGCACCCTGGTGGTGGCGAACCACATCTCCTGGCTCGACATCGTCGCGCTGCTCGCCGTCGAGCCGGTGGTCATGCTGGCCAAGCGGGAGGTGGGCGCCTGGCCGGTGGTCGGTCCGCTGGCGAAGCGGGCGGGCACCATGTTCATCGACCGCGGCTCGCTGCGCCAACTGCCGGGCAGCGTACGGGAGATGGCGGAGCGGCTGCGTTCCGGCCAGTCGGTGATGGTCTTCCCGCAGGGCGTCACCTGGTGCGCCGGGACGGGCGGCAGCTTCCGCCGGGCCACCTTCCAGGCCGCACTCGACGCGGGCGCCCCGGTGCGGCCGGTGTCGCTGGACTACGTGCAGCACGGCGCACCGACCACGGTGGCCGCCTTCGTCGGCGAGGACGACTTCGGCACCTCGCTGCGCCGGGTGGCCAGTGCCACCGGGCTCACGGTGCGGGTGCGTACGCACCGTCCGCTGCCGCCCGCGCGCGGGACCGCCGATCGCCGCACCCTGGCCGCCCGCGCGCAGGCGACCGTGTGCGGTGCGCGGCTGTCGGTTCACGACTGACGGATGACGGCCGGCAGGCGACACGTAACAGCCGACAGGTAACGGATAGCGGGTAACGGATAACAGCTGACAGATGACGTACGGTGTCCGGCGTTCTCCGGACACCGTACGTCCGACGCGCTCGCCCCCCTCCGTGCAGGCACGCCGAATGCCGTGCGATCGGTCAGGCCGCGCTCTTCAGGGAGTGGGACAGGATCGGCCCGTCCTCCATCGGCTCGCCACCGCCCTTGCGGGCCTTCGCGGTGCGCAGGTAGTAGATCGTCCCGGCCACCGCCAGGCCGAAGACCCAGGAGAAGGGGGCGACGTCCGCGAACCCCTTCATCAGGGCGAGGACCGCGGCGATGGCCGCCGCGGGCACGAAGGCGATGATCGCCTCCGGGTTGAAGCCCTTGCGGTAGTAGTACTCCCCCGACGCGTCGGCGGAGAAGAGCGCGTCGATGTCGATATGTCCGCGCCGCACGAAGTAGTAGTCGACGAGCAGGATCGCGACCAGCGGACCGAGGAAGGCACCGAGGGCGCCCAGGAAGTACTGGATGACGACGGGGTTGGAGTAGAGCTTCCACGGCATGACGACGATCGCGAGGACCGCCGTGAGCATGCCTCCGCGCTTGAAGTTCAGGTGCTTGGGGGCGAGGTTGGCGAAGTCGTACGCGGGGGACACGAAGTTGGCGACGACGTTGATGCCCACGGTGGCGATCACGAAGGAGATCGCGCCGACGATCGTGACCACAGGGTTGTCGATCTTCGCGATGACATGGACCGGGTCGGAGATCGCCTCCCCGAACACGGAGATGGTGCCCGCCGTCATGAGGACCGAGACGACGGCGAAGGCGGTGAAGTTCACCGGCAGCCCCAGCAGGTTGCCGCGCCGGTAGGAGCGGTGGTCCGGGGTGAAGCGGGCGAAGTCGGCGTAGTTCAGCACCAGGGTGAGGAAGGTGGCCACGGTCAGGCTGACCGCGATCAGGCTCTGGTGCAGCTGCTCGCCCCCGCTGAGGCCGGTGAGGCTCGCGGTGAGCGAGATGTCGCCCCCCGCCTTGACCACCAGCCACAGGGCGAGCACCAGCATGACCAGCCATACGACCGGGCCGGTCGCGAAGTCCTGCACCTTGCGGATGAATTCCATACCGCGCGTGAGCAGCACCGCTTGAAGCGCCCACATCAGGAGGAAGGCGATCCAGCCGAGGGTGGAGAGACCGAGCACGGAATCGTGGTCGTACGCGGCGAGGCCGGGCGCGACCTGGATGCCGAGCAGCACGACGGCCTCGGAGGCCAGCCAGGTCTGGATGCCGTACCAGGCGACGGCCATGACCGCCCGTATCAGCGCGGGGATGTTCGCGCCGTACACGCCCCAGCTCGCCCGGGCCAGCACAGGGAAGGGGACTCCGGTGCGGTGGCCCGCGTGGCCCATGCGGTTCATGAACCAGTGGACGATCGTGATGCCGGCCAGCAGGGAGAGGAAGACCTGCCAGGTGGGCAGGCCGAGGACGAAGAGACTGGCGGCGAAGGCGTAGTTGCTGATCGCGTGGGTGTCGGACATCCACAGGGCGAAGATGCTGTACGTGCCCCATTTACGCTCTGCCGCGGGCGCGAGGTCGGCGTTGTAGAGGCGGGGATCGGGCTGGGCGGGTCCTTGCGTCGGTGAGGTCATCGGGCGCTCCGAGGGGGACGAGCGGGAGTTCTTCGTAGGGCGGTTCACCGAGGGTGGAGGGACCCGATTACGGGGATATTGCGGGTCCGGGTCGCGGGGATCACCTCGGCGTAGCGCACGCGACACCGGGAGCTATCTTCCGTATTGCGGAGTTTGTTTTTCGATGGCCAGAACCTACCTGCTGGGAGCCAGGTGTCAATGGGTTCGGCACGGGTCGAATCGACCGGGCGGCGGCCGGGGGCAGCGCTGAACAACCGATTCCACTCGTCCGTATCCCAGGACGTGAGGTACGCACCGGTGTGCGCACGCACCGGCCGAACCAGAACGAGAGGGAGCCTGATGGAAGCTTCACCCCACCCGGTCAGAACGCGGCGCCGCCCCGGCCGGCGCATCGCGCCGGTGCTGGCGGTGGCGAGCGTGCTGCTGGCCGCCGGCTGCGGCGGCGGCAGTGGTTCCGCGGACGCCAACACAGGCGGCAGGACGGACGGCAAGGGTGAGACGGCGCGGCCGGGCGGCGACGCGAGCCCGTCCGCCGAACCCGCGCGGGTGGAACAACTGGCGAAGTACGTCGGCTGCAAACCGGAGTTCACCACCAAGGTGGACGACTACCGGCAGGCGATCTGCCACAACTCCAAGGGGAAGTTCCTCTTCCTCGACTTCATCAGCATGAAGGCGCAATCCGACTGGCTGGAGACCGCGCAGATGTACGGCGGGGTCTATCTGGTCGGCAACCGCTGGGCGCTGTCGTCGTCACCGAAGAAGAACATGGAAACGCTGCGGGGCGAGTTCGGCGGCACCATCGAGGAGAACGGCGCGTTCGGCTCCTCGCCGGGCGCGGCGTCCTCGCCGGGCGCGGGCTGATTCGCCCGCACCCGGCCGGACGGGTCGTCGCGGACCGCTCATATGGCGGCGAGCGCCCGGAGCGTCGCCGCCTCCCGCGGCAGCAGCCGCTCGTCGTCCCCGGGGACGAACTCCAGCAGCACGTCCAGGGGTGCGGCCGGCTGGGTGCTCAGCCGCTCGAACGCGCGGCGCCACAGCGGGGCGCGCGCGGTCAGCGGCAGCCGGGTGGTGCCCGGCCACCAGGAGAAGGCGTGCACGGCGGCGACCCGGCCGCCGAGCGTCTCCAGACCGGTCAGCGCCTCCGCGTCGGGCAGGTCGACCGGCGGCTGCCAGTAGGTGCGCACCTCGGCGCGGTCCACCTCCTCGAGCAGGCGGAGGGTATGGGCGGCGCCGTCGGTGAGGGTGTCGCGATGGAACTCGTAGGCGAGTTCCACGCCCGCGTCCGCCGCGAGCGCCGCGGCGCGCCGGGTGTCCTCGACCACCGCCCGGCGCTGTTCGGGCGGCGTCGCGTCGGTGCCCGTGGCACCCGCCCAGATCCGCACCCGGGGCGCCCCGAGGGCCATCGCCGAGCGCAGCACGGCGTCGAACTCCCCCGGGTCGGTGTGCCCGGCGCGGTAGTACGAGCCGTACGAGGCGACGGCGAGCCCCGCGTCCAGCGTGGCCTCGCGCACCGCCCGGGCGACGGCCTCCTCGCCCGGCGGCACATGGACGTCACCGCCCCATTCGACGCACTCCAGGCCCGCGCCGGCGACGGCGGAGATCACCCGGGCCGGGTCGAGGTGGCGGAGGGTGACCGAGCAGATGCCCAGCCGGCTCACGCGGTCTCCTCCCTCACGGTGGGGACGGTGTGCGCGCTCCCGTCGCCGAAGTCCACGACGGTACGGGCGCCGTCCGGCCAGCGCACGGTGACGGTACACCCGCCGACCTCGGCGGCGGCGAGCCCGGTGAGCGGGTCCGGCCCGGGGTCGCCGGTGAGCGAGGCGAGCGCCACGAAGAGGGTGCCGGCCGGGTCCTCGCCGACGGCGCCGGTCAGCTCGGGCACCAGGGCCCAGCTTCCGTACGCGGTGCCCCGGGGCGCCCGTACCGTACGGGAGGTGTCCCAGCCGTGCAGGCCGAGGAGCTGGCCGGTGACCTCCGCCCCGGTGAGGGACACCTCCGGGGCCCCGTCGGTCGCCCCGGTCTCGGTGGCCGTGCCCGGGGGCAGCGCGATGGCCCAGCCGGTGTGGTGGACCACCGTCCCGGCGGGGATGTTCACGGTGCGGTGGACGCGCAGTTCGAGCCTGCCGCGCACCAGGGTCAGACTGTCGAGGCGCGCCGCGGGCAGGACGGGTCCGCCGGGCGGGAAGAGCGGGGTGTGGGAGGAGGCCAGCCAGTCGGGTCCCGCGGCGAGCGGCTGGATGCGCAGCCGGTCGCTGCGCACCCCGCGCACCTGGAGGGCGAGGTGGTTGTCGGGGATGTTGTCGGCGCTGGTGGGGCCGGTGCGGGTGGAGTAGGCGAGCCGCCCGTAGAGGGGTTCGGCGGGTGGCCGTTCCGCCTCCCAGGGGCGCACCTTGCAGCTGCCGTGGTTGTGCAGTCGTACCAGGCCGTCGCTCGCGGTGGTCTGGACGAGCAGCCCGGGGGCGGACAGCGCGAGTGCCCGGTCGGGCCCCTCGGCCGGGGCGGCCTCCTCGGGGGCGGTCCATACGGGGTGGTCGGGCGGAAGCAGCAGGCCGAGGAAGCCCTTCGACGCCCAGTACGGCGAGGCGGGTCCGGAGTAGCGCTGCACGGTCGGGGCGTGCGGCCCGTACCAGCCGAGGCCGAGGATGCCGTCGGCGGTGAGCGCGCCGCGGTCGAGGAAGTGGCGGAGCGCGCCGCTGAGGAGGCGGCGGGTGGTGCCGGGCGCGAGCGGGGTGTGGCCGGTGAGCGCGCCGAGCGCCACGGCGGCTCCGGCGGCGAACCGGTAGGTGAGCGAGCGGCCGTGGTGGATGGGGGCGCCACTGGCGTCGAAGAGCAGCGCGAAGCCTTCGAGGAACTCCGCCAGGCGGGGGCCGAGACGGTCCAGCAGGGCCCGGTCCCCGGCGAGGTGGGCGTGGAGCAGCGGATACATGTGCAGCGCCCAGCCGTTGTAGTGGTCGAAGGCGCGTCCGTCGCCGTCGGAGTACCAGCCCTGCCCCTGGTACCAGCCGTCGAGCAGGCCGAGCGCGCGGTCGGTGGCGCGGGCCGTTTCGGCGTCGCCCCGGCCCGCGGATTCGAGGAAACCGGCGACGGTGAGCTGGAAGAGGTACCAGTTGTTGGGAGCGGGCTGGTGGCGCAGCGCGCCGCGCAGCCACTCCTCGGTGCGGTCCCGGGCGCCGGGGGTCAGGGCGTCCCAGGTCCAGGGCGCGGTCAGGCGCAGCCCGAGCGCGACGGATGCGGACTCCACCATGGGCTGTCCCTGCACCCCGTGGTGTCCGATGAGCGGCCAGGACTCGGCGTCGTCCCGGCCGGGGGTGCGGGTGCCGTGGTCGATTCCCTCGGTGTAGCGCTCCAGGAAGCCGTGGGGGTCCTTGCCGTACGATCCGGCTCCGCGCAGCGCGGCGAGGAGGAAGGTGCGGGCGAACCCTTCGAGCCCGTCGGAGCGCACACCGGACCGGGACGGCGGCCCCGGCAGGTCGAGCAGCGCGTGGCGGGGGGTGGCGAAGCGGAGCGCGGCCCGCAGCAGTCCGTCTGCGGCGGCTTCCCAGTGGGCGCGGGTGTATCCGGTGTGCGGGCTCAGGGAGCGGTCGTCTTCGGGGAGGTCGAGTCGGAACATGTGGGGGTGTGTCTCCTTGTCCGGCGCGGCCGTGGTGCGGGGCCGCGCCTGCGGGGGCCCGTGCCTGAGGGGCGGTTCTACGCGGAGCGGTCCAGCCGTTCGTGGCGTACGGGATGCGCGAAGCCCCGGCCGGCCACATAGTTCTCGACCTCGCCGATCGCGAGGTCGGCCAGGCGCCGCAGCTCACCGCTCTTCGACCCGGCGATGTGCGGGGTGAGGAGTACGTTGTCGCAGGTGTACAGCGGTGACTCGGCCGACAGGACCTCCGGCACGGTGACGTCGAGGACCGCGTGGATGCGCCCGGCCACCACCTCGTCCGTCAGCGCCGCCTGGTCCAGCACCGCCCCCCGCGCGGTGTTGATGAGGGTGGCGCCGTCCGGCATGGCGGCCAGCAGCTCCCGGCCGACCAGGCCACGGGTGGCGGGCAGCAGCGGGGTGTGCACGCTGACGATGTCGCTGGTGGCGAACAGCTCCCGCAGCCCCACCTGTCCGACGCCCAGTTCCTGGGCGTCCCGGGCCGTCACATACGGGTCGTACAGCTGGATGTCGAGGTCGTACGGCTCCAGCAGGGCGATCACCCGGCGGCCGATTTCCGAGGCGCTGAGGATGCCGACCGTCCGGCGGTAGTTGCCCGCCTCCGGATAGCGTGCGCTCCAGTCGGCGGCGCGCCGTTCGGCGCGGTAGTCGCGGGCCATCTCCAGCACGCGCTTGTTGGAGAGAAGGATCATCGCGAGGGTGTACTCGGCGACGGGCACGGCGTTGGCCGCGGCCGCCGAGGAGACCGTGATGCCGCGCTCCCAGCAGGCGTCGGTGATGTGGTGGCGTACCGTCCCGGCGGTGTGGACGACGGCGCGGAGCCGGGGCGCCGCGTCCAGCGCACGGCGGTCCAGTGGCGGGCAGCCCCAGCCGGTGACCAGCAGTTCGGTGTCGGCGAGGGCGTGGCGCGCGGCGGGGGTGGTGAAGTCGTCGAGGACGAGGGCCGGGTCGAGGTCGAGGAGCGCGGTGAGCCGGTCCAGCGCGCCGGAGCCCAGCACCTGGCGGGCGGTGCGCGCCGCCATGGCCAGGGCGGCGCGCGGGCGAGGCGGAGACGGCGGCTGCGGTTGCGGCGGTTGCGAGGCGGTCACTTGACACTCCCTGCGGTCAGTCCGGACTTCCAGTAGCGCTGCAGCATCACGAACGCCACGATCAGCGGTACGACGGCGAGCAGCGAGCCGATGACGACCAGCGGGTAGTACTCGGGCGAGACGGTGGCGGAGCTGTTCCAGGTGTAGAGGCCGAGGCTGAGCGGATACAGGTGCTGGTCGGACACCATCACCATGGGAAGGAAGAAGTTGTTCCAGATGGCCGTGAGCTGGAACAGGAAGACGGTCACGAAGCCGGGGCCGAGCATGCGCAGGCTGACCCGCACATAGGTCTGCAGTTCGCCCGCGCCGTCGACCCGGGACGCCTCCAGCACCTCGTTCGGCACGTAGCCGCTGCTGAGCAGGCGGGCGAGGTAGACGCCGAAGGGGTTGAAGAGGACGGGGATGAAGACCGCCCAGAAGGTGTTCACCATCCCGGTGCCGGAGGCCACCAGGTACAGCGGCAGGGCGAGGACGGTGGGCGGCACCATGACGCCCGTGAGCACGAGGGCGAACAGCTTCTCCTTGTGCCGGAACTCGTACTTGTCGAACGCGTAGCCCGCGGCGACGCTGATCAGCGATCCGGTCAGGGCGCCGACAACCGCGTACAGCAGGCTGTTGACGTACCACTCGCCGTAGAGCCCGCCGTCCATGGAGAACAGGTCGGAGAGGTTGCTCGCGAAGGAGAAGTCGCCGAAGGAGAGGATGTCGCTGCCGAAGAGGGCGTCGGCGTTCTTGGTGGACGCCAGCAGCAGCCACAGGGCGGGCAGCATGGTGTACAGGGCCGCGAGCAGGACGACGGCGTTGGCCACGCCGCGGCTGGTCAGCCGGGACCGGCCGCCGGCTCTTGGGGTGCGCAGGGTGCTGGTCGGGGTGGTCGTGGTCATCGCGCGCTCCGTTCCCGGCGGCCCGACCAGCGCGTCACGGCGTACGACAGGGCGCAGGTGACGACGAGGAGGATGACCGAGGCCGCGGAGGCGAGTCCGTAGTTGTTGCGGCGGAAGGCCGCGTCATAGATGTACATGTTCGGGGTGAAGCGGGAGTTGACCATCGGGGTGGCCTGGTTCATCAGCATGGGCTCGGTGAACAGCTGCAGCGCGCCGATCAGGGAGAACATGCACACCATCACCAGGGAGCCCCGGATGATGGGCACCTTGACCTGGAGCGCGGTGCGGATGCCGCCCGCGCCGTCGATGGTCGCCGCCTCGATCACCTCGCGCGGCAGCGCCTGGAGCGCGGCATAGAAGATGATCATGTTGTAGCCGAGTCCGCTCCACAGGGCGATGTTGACGATCGACGGCAGCACGGTGTGCAGGCCGAGGAAGTCGATGGTGATGTGGCCTTGCGCGAACACCTTGATGATCGGGCTGAGCCCGGGGGTGTAGAGGTACAGCCAGATGACGGCCGCGATGATGCCCGGCACGGCGTGCGGCAAGTACAGCAGCAGCTGCGCGGTCCGCCGCAGCCGGACCAGGCCCGAGTCCAGCATCAGGGCGATGACCAGGGCGCCGAGGACCACCAGGGGGACGAAGATGACGCAGTACAGGGCGATGGTGCCGAACCCGGTGAGGAAGCTCGGGTCCTGCAGCACCGCGAGGTAGCTGCGCAGTCCGGTGAAGACGGTACGCCCGCCACCGAAGCCGAGCCCTTCGTGGTCCTCGGAGAAGAAGCTCAGGTAGACGGCGTAGCCGACGGGGACCAGGAACACGGCGATGAGCAGCGCCGTGAAAGGCGTCAGCAGCACGGCGGCGGCGATCCGCTGCTGGCGCCGCCCGGTTCCGGAGGGCGGATCGGCGGCGGCCGCCGGTGGCCGCGCCGTCGGTTTCGAGGAGATGACGGTACTCACGGGATACCTCGGCTCACGGTGAAGAGGGAAACCGGCTCAGGGGAGACACAGCGCGGATGGCGGGGTTCAGCGGGTGGTGACCGACAGGCCGAGGCTCTTGAGATCGGGCATCGTCCGGCTCTGGGCATCGCGCAGGGCCTCCAGCACGCTGCCGCTCCCGGCACCGGCCTTGGCGAGCCCGTCGTCACCGGAGGTGGTCGTCGACACCATCCGCGGCCCCCACTTCCAGGAGGGGTCGATCAGCTTGGCCTGCTCATCGAAGAGGCCGAAGATGTCCTGGCCGGAGAAGTAGCTGGTGTCCATCTCCTTGCGGGCGACCGGGACCAGGGCGGGCACCGACGGGAAGGCGCTGCTGACACCGCTGGAGAGCTTGGCGCGCAGGGCGTCGGGGCTGGTGACCATCCAGGAGATGAACTCCATGGCCTCCTCGGGATGGTCGCTGTCCTTGGTGACCATGAAGGTCGACCCGCCCTGGGTGCTCACCTTCGGCTTGGCCGCGTCCCACTGCGGCACCGGGGCGATGGCCCATTTGCCCTTGCCGTCGGGGGTGGACGCCATCATCGAGCCCGCGGCCCAGGCGCCCGCCAGATAGCCGGCCGTCTCACCGCTGCGCAGATGGGCCCGCCACTGCTGGCTGGACCCGGGCTCCACGCGCACCAGGTCGTCGTCCTTCAGGCCCTGCCAGTACCGGGCGACCTTGCGGGTGGGGGCGTCGTCCATGGACACGCGCCAGGTGTCGGCGGAGGTGTCGTACCACTGGCCCCCGGCCTGCCAGGCGTACGCGGCCAGGTAGAGCGTGCCGCCGGTGGTGAAGAGGCTGGCGATACGGGAACGGGGCTCGGCCTTCTTGAGCTTGCGGGCCGAACGCTCGAACTCCGCCCAGGTCTTGGGGACCGGGATGCGGTTCTTGGTGAAGATGTCCTTGCGGTACAGGAAGACCATCGGCTCGATGTCCACCGGTACGGCGTAGGTGCGCCCGTCGAAGGTGGTGAGGTCCAGCGCCTGCGGAAGGATCTTGCGGCGCACCGAGCCGGGCAGCAGCTCGCTGATGTCCCGGGGCACGCCGTCGATCGTGAAGCCGGGCAGCTGGGGGTACTCGATGGTGGCCACATCGGGGGCGTTGCCCGCGCGTGCGGCGTTGCTGAGCTTGGCCCAGCCGCCCTGTTCCCCCGAGGGGACCTGGGCGTAGTCGACCTTGACGTCGGTGTGGGTGCGGTTGAACTCGTCCACGACCTCCTGGCTGCCGCGCAGCGCGGACCAGAAGGTGAGGCGGACGGGGCCGTTCTTGGCGATGTTCGCTCCGCCGCCGGAACAGCCGGTCAGCAGGAGGGCGAGCAGTGTGAGCAGTGCCGTTGTGACGGCTGTCGCCCGGCGTCCGGTGGCCGCGCGTCCTGGGCGTCTGTGGCCAGGCATGGACCCTCCCCTGTTCGCGGTGGAGTCAGGGGGAATCCTGATCGCTTGACGGAAATACCGTCAATAGATCGAACAGAAGGAACCAAACCGGTCAAACGATCAGACGAGCGGGGCGGTCGAATCCCGGACCACCAGACCGGGCAACAGCTCCAGGTGGCGGGCGGCCCCCGGCCACCGGCCCTCCCGGGCGTGGTCGAGCTGCCGGAGCAGCAGCCCGAGGGCGGCCCTGCCGACCTCGGCCTTGGGCGGGGCGACGGCCGTCAGCGCGATCTGGCCCATGTCGGCCACCACATCGTTGTACGCGACCACCGA
This sequence comes from Streptomyces sp. NBRC 110028, assembly GCF_001417735.1. GTDB lineage: Bacteria > Actinomycetota > Actinomycetes > Streptomycetales > Streptomycetaceae > Streptomyces. The sequence continues at coordinate 309,606 of NZ_BBUZ01000026.1, read as the reverse complement.
ACAGTCCCGCGGCACCTCGACACCGGCCTCCCGCAGCCGCTGGACCAGCACCAGCGCGTCCATGTCGCCGTGGATCAGCGCCGCCGTCGCCCGGGTCCGGCGCAGCGTCTCCACCAGGTCGACCGCCCGTGGATCGGCGGCGCGCGGGTCGGGGCCCGCGGTGCGCGAGCTGAGGATGGCCGTACAGCCCTCGGCGATGCCACGGGCCTTTGTCTGCTCGGCGAACTCCGACCGGATCACCCTGGCGGTCGGGCTGTCGTCGCGCGCGGCCAGCACGACGCGCCGATGGCCGAGGGACATCAGATGCCCCAGCGCCAGATGCACCCCGTACGCGTGGTCCGAGCGCACACAGTCCAGCTCGTACAGGGAGCTGCCGCGCTCCGGGCGGCGCTCCAGCAGCACCACGGGCACGTCCAGCGCGCGCAGCCAGGAGTGATCCCGCGCCGCCTCGGCGGCCGTGCGCCAGTGCGGCGAGAGCAGCAGCCCGCGCGCCCCGGCCTCCAGCGCCGAGCGCACCGCGGTGCGCTCGGCGTCGTCCTCGTCGGCCGCGATGTGCAGCGCGAGCCGCAGCCCCGCCTTCTCGGCGGCCTCCCGGGCCGCCTGCACGGCCTGGGTCAGATAGGTGTTGCGCTCGGGGATCACCATGCCGACGGTGTCGCCGGTGGCGGCGGACTCCTCGGCCATCGGCCGCAGCGAACGGGCCACCCCGTGACCGCGGCGCACCTCACCGCGGCGGGCCAGCTCCTCGACGTCCCGCCGTACGGTGACGACGGAAACCCCCAGCTCATCCGCGAGATCGGTGATCCGCGCGAGGCCCCGGGACTCCACCAAACCCGCGATCCGCGCCTGCCGCTTCCGCGCCGACTCCCGCATGTCCTACCGCCCGTCTCGCCGGACGCGTGCGGCCGGACTGTGCGTCGACGCGATCGGCTTTCGTTATCCGCTGAACACCGCCATAGTAGCGATCATTCGATCAGCGGCAGCGGGGGCGTCGTCACACACCGGGCGGAAAGCCGTCCGGGAAGCCGTCAGGGGGGTAGCGGCGCATCAGCCACTCGGCCTGCACCTCCAGCACACGTTGCTTGCGGCGGCCGGCGCGCAGCATCAGCGCCAGGGCCGCCTCCAGGAGGACGAAGAAGACCACCGGCACCAGCAGCACCGGCTTGCCGGTCCGGATCAGCTCCACCACCAGCCCGATGGCGCCGAACAGCACCAGCACCATGGCCGGGACCAGCTTGACGAGGCTGCGCTCCCGCTCGATCATCTCGGCGTGGTTCCGGGCGGCCCGGGCGCTGCGGCCGTGGAAGGCCGGATGCCGGGCGGCCACCTCGAAGGGCGTACCGGGCGGGACCGCCTCCCGCCGCGCTCCGGCGTCCTGGTCCGGTACGAAGACGCGGTAGCGGACCGACTTCGAACCCCGGGTGCGCAGGTGGCGGTAGCCGTACGCGGTGGCCAGCTGGACCGCCTGCTCGGGGCGGAGTTCGGTGGTGCAGATGTCCACCTCGGGCCGCCCGTCGAAGAGATGGGCATAGTGGCCGGGCAACTCATGGCGCGCCTGGGCCATCCGCTTCGACAACGTCCCTCGTACCGCGGCCACGTCCCACCTCTTGTTGCACCCTGCCGACCGGCTGACCGGGCACACGCTACCTGCGCCGCGGATGGGCCGTACCGGCAAGGTCAGAGGTGATCGGAAACCGCGCTCCGGCATAGCGCCATACGTCGGGAAACCGACGATGACGGCCGGTCGGCGGCCCCTGGAGCTACGCCGCCTCGGGCCCGCCGGGCGGCCGCCCGCTCCGGCCCTGTCCCCTATAACGGCTCTCCCCTATATAGAGGACAGGAACGAAGGGGCGGGCCGCACGAGATGAGGGGGAGGGACGGCCGGGGGCGGGAACCGCCGCGACATCACCGTCCGGTGGGAGACCCCGGCCCCCCGGGAGCAGTCGGACCACCGCTGCGCCCGTCCCCGCCTCGGCGGGCTCACGGGGCGCGGGCCCGGGGGGCGCGGGAACCAGATCCCACACCGATGGCAGCGCCCGCAACGGCACGCCTGACGGCACCGGCGTCACCGTCGGAACCGGCTCCGCCATCGGCACCGGCTCCGCCATCGGAACCGGCGGTTTCCACGCGGGACGGTTTCCCGGGACGGTCCGCGAAACGCTGGTCACCGACGTCGGGTTCATCGCGGTCGCTCGCACGGCTTGGGCCCTTCCGGTCGTGGTGATGGCGAGGGGTTCTCCCTGTCGTACGTACGGCCGCGCCGCTGTGCTCAACGCCGAGGAAGAAAATTTCCGAGCGGTGGGACACAAGGGCCAACTCTCATCGAATCAGGGCGAACTTGACGGCCCCAACGCGCGGGCGCGGAGGATAGCAACGAGCGGCGATCGCTGTCCCGGCTTTATTCACTAGTGATGAGGTCTCCACGACCGTGCCACACCAGGCACTAGCGTCCGGTGTCACTCCGAAGCAAGGAGGGCGCTGTGCGATCAGCAATCCTGAGCAGATCCATCGCATCCAGCCGCACGATCGGCAGCGGGCTCATCATTGGTGCGCTCGCCGTTACGCTCGCGGCAATCCTCATTCCCGTGAGCCTGTTCAGTTCGAGCAGCGCCGCGGTACTGCCCAACGGCGTCTCGGACGACGGCGGGGGGACGGTCAGCACCCAGTACGGACCACTCACGCCGACCGATCGGGACTTCGTACGCAAGGTCAAGCTCGCCGGGCTCTGGGAACTCCCCTCTGGACGCATGGGCAAGGAGCGCGGCACCACGGAGGCGGTCAAGAGCGCGGCTCAGCACCTCATCGACGGCCACACCGAACTCAACCGCCGTACGGACGAAGTCGCCCAGGCCCTGGGTATCGCCCTGCCCACGCAGCCCAACGACCAGCAGCAGGGCTGGCTGAACGAGATGACCCAGGCCCCCAGCAGCGCGGAATTCGAGCGCTTGTTCGCTCAATTCCTGCGCAGTGCACACGGGAAGGTGTTCAATCTGGTGGCGCAGGTACGTGCCCAGAGCAAGAACTCCATGGTCAGGTCTCTGGCCACCAGGGCCAACACCATCGTTCTCGACCACATCACGGCTCTCGAGGACACCGGGCTTGTCGACTACGACGCCCTCTAACGACTAAGTGAAGTGATCTCATGAGGCAACAGACCCACAAGCGCGGGCGGTTCAAGAACAAAACGGTCGCCATCGTCGCCGCACTGGCACTCGGCGGCGGCGGGGCCGCGATCATCACCGCCAACGCGTCCGCAAGCGGTGACAAGAACGCTTCCGCCCAAGGTGGCGCGGTTTCGGCGAAATCCGCCGGTGGCACGATCAGCTGCCCCGATGTGAGCCAGAAGCTGAGCGGCGATGTGCCGAAGGGTTCCCGGTCCCAGGTCGCCAAGGGCCTCGGTGAGCTGGACAACCAGGTGGCCACCGCCTACCAGCAGATGAACAAGGGCCAGGCCTCGGGCGACGAAGTGCTGAGCAAGCTCAACGACCAGCGCCGGCAGACGCTCAGCCAGATGGGCCAGGCGATGGGCCAGGGCGGCGGGCAGAACGCCCAGCTGCAGGGCATGAGCGAATGCAAGATGCAGCAGGTCGCGCAGGCTGGTCAGCAGGACGGCCAGCAGCAGGGCCAGCAAGGTGGCCAGCAGCAGGATCAGCAGGGTGGTCAGCAGCAGGACCAGCAAGGTGGCCAGCAGCAAGGTGGCGACCAGCAGCAGGGCGGTGACCAGGGCGGCCAGCAGCAGGGTGGCGAGGGCGCCAACGACGTGCCCGGCAACGCCGGCGGCCAGGCGGGCAACGGCCCCGCGCAGAACGACTTCGTCGACATCACCAAGGTGCAGCCGAACGCCCAGAAGGCGCCGCAGGCGGGTGACAACGGCTCGACCGGCACCTTCAGTTCGGAGTGCGGCGTCGGCGACCCGAAACTCCGCAACAGCGACAACGTCATCGTCGCCCCCGGTGTGGGCAACGGAGCCCACCACACGCACGACTACGTCGGCAACGACGCCAACGACGCCTTCGCCAACAACCAGACCTTCGAGCAGGCCAGCACCTCCTGCGCCAACAAGGAGGACAAGTCCACCTACTACTGGCCGGTGGTCCGCCTCCAGGACGGCAAGGCCGAGGCCGACGCCAACGAGCTCGGCGGTGGCAAGGAGGGCAACGTCGGCACCATCCTGACCCCCAAGGCATCCAAGATCGAGTTCAAGGGCAACGCCCAGAGCAAGGTCACGGCCATGCCGAAGTTCCTCCGGATCATCACCGGTGACGCCAAGGCCTTCACCAACGGCGATGCCAACGCCAACGCCTCCTGGAGCTGCAGCGGCTTCGAGGACCGTCAGCTGACGGACAAGTACCCGATCTGCCCCCAGGGCAGTGATCTGCTGCGCACCTTCGACTTCCAGAGTTGCTGGGACGGCAAGAACATCGACAGCGCCAACCACCGTGACCACGTGGCCAACGCCAACGACGACGGCTCCTGCCCGCAGGGCTTCAAGGCCATCCCGCAGCTGGTGAACACCATCAGCTACGAGAACCCGGGGAACACCCCGTTCGCCGTGGACGGCTTCCCCGAGCAGTTGCACAAGCCCATCACCGATCACGACGATTTCATCAACGTGATGTCGGACAACCTCATGAAGAAGGCCGTGGACTGCATCAACAGCGGCCAGCAGTGCACCTGATGGGTGGCGAACACCAGGCGCGCGCCGGCCGCAAGGCCGGCGCGCGCCGCGCCGCGTCCCACCCTCGTGCCGGAGGTGACGCGGCCGCCGACGATCCCGCCGGGGACCATCCCGGCCACCCCGGCCACCCCGACCACCCCGACCGTCCGGTCCTCCCCGCCACGTGGGAGCCGGGCGGTCCGTGTGTGCGGGGGCTGGCCGCCACCGGCGCCGGTGCGCCCTCCGACCAGGAGCTGACCGGCCGGCTCCGGGAGGAGTACGCCTCGGGCGCCACCAGCCCGGCCTCGGGCGACATCCTGTACCGCCGCCACCACCAGGCGACGCTCCGTTACGCCCGCACCTGCTGCCGGGCGCTGCATGACGCCGAGGACCTGGCCTCCGAGGCGTTCATCCGCACGTTCCAGGCCGTCCGGGCGGGCGGCGGTCCACGGGGCCCGTGGCGGCCGTATCTGCTGACCGTCGTGCGCCACACGGCGCTGGAATGGAGCGAGGGCGAGCGCCAGGTCCTGCTGACCGCGGACTTCGAGTCCTGGCGGCAGTACGCGCCCACGGCCGACCCCCAGTGGCACCTGGTGGCGCGCGAGGACCGTCAGCTGCTCGTCCGCAGTTTCCGCAGGCTTCCGGAGCGGTGGCGGACGGTGTTGTGGCACACCCTGGTCGAGGAGGAACCCCCGCACCGCGTGGCGGCCTTATTGGGCATCTCCCCCAGCGGGGTCACATCGCTGGCCTTCCGCGCCCGGGAGGGGCTGCGCGAGTCGTATCTGCAGTCCCATCTGGAGTCCGCGGCGAACGACCGCTGCCGCCACTTCAGCGCCATGCTGGGGGCCTCGGTGCGGCGCGGCGGAGTGCGGGGCCACGCGCTCGCGCGCCATCTGGCCGAGTGCGCCTTCTGTGCCCACGCGTACAAGGAATTGCTGGGTCTCAACGCCGCGATGCGCACGGCGAACCCCCCGGCGGCGCGGTCGATGCGCTGACCACACGCCGGACTGCCGACCGCGCAACCGCGGCCGGCAGTCCCTGCTGATATCCGTGTGGGCCGATATCCGTGTGGTCAGAGTCCGTTGACGCGCGCCTCCCGCGCGATACCCAGCGGACGGACGCCTGGGGCAGCGCCGGTGCGGGGTCGTCGGCTCACCCGCGACGCATGGCGCCGGATGCGGTCCATCTGCGCCATCAGCCTGCGGCCGCGCAACGCCATCTCCAGCTCGAACCGTATTCGCGGGTCGCGCAGGCCCGGGCCGAAGAGCTTCTCGATCTGGCGCAGCCGGTACCGCACGGTCTGCGGATGCACCTTCAGCGCCTTGGCCGCCTCGGGGGCGCCACCGCCCTCCAGCCAGGCCAGCAGGGTCATCTGCAGCCGTTCGCTCTGCCGGGGGGTCAGCCCGACCAGCGGCTTGAGCCAGCGCGCGGCCAGCGCCCGGACCAGGGACTCGTCCTGGAGCAGCAGCAGCATCGACAGATGGTCGTCGACGAAGTGCACCCGGGGGTCGGGGCCGCCACGGCCGGGGGCCATGGTCAGCAGGCGCCGGGCCCAACGCACCGAGGAGGCCGCGTCGTTGAGCGGCACCACATGGCCGACCGCGGCGGTCCTGCCGCGCAGCGCGGTTTCCAGCGCGCCACGGGTGCCGGGGTCCGCGGGCGCGTCCCGGTCCGGGTCCCGCTCGCCGTCCTGAAGCCGCTCCGCGCCCTGGTCGGGGGCGGGGCCGGGGTCCGCGTCCGGGTCGGGGATCAGCAGGCACAACTCGTCGCCGACGGCGCCGATGAGGGTGTCTCCCAGCACGGCGGCCAGTGGCGGCGCCTCGCCCGGGGTGGGCAGGGCGATGGCCTGGACGGTCTCCGGCAGCGGCCAGCGGGCCGCCCGGGACAGCTCGGCCAGGGTCCGCTCGGACACCGAGACTTCGCCGATCAGGGCCTCGAACAGGTCGCGCCGGGCCCGCTCGGGCGGAATGTCGGTGGGCGGCTCCTCGCCGTGGGCGGCCTCGGAGAGGGCCGGTGTCCCGGCGCCCTCCTCGCCCGGCTTCCGGTAGCCGAGCGCCGCCAGGAGTGCCTGCTCGACATCCCAGCGGACCTTGTCGCGCTCAGTGTCCTCCAGAAGGTCGGCGAATCCCGGGATTCTGTGCCGGAGGTTCTCGATCACCTCGTCGGCCAGGGTCGGGAGCTCATTGCGCAGCACGCGGGTCCACTCGCCACGGGGGCGGGACCAGATGCGGTTCACCAGTTCGCCCATCATTACCTCGTTCTTGCCGGGGGGAGGTCCGACCGTTGGGGGGTCGGTCGGACCCGTGGAGGTTGCCTCCGTCTCCGGCTCGTCCGGTCCGGGAAGGGAGTCGAGGGTCCTCCGCATCTCATAGAGGACCCTCGCCCCTACCGATCCCGGCGCTTTGCCGGGTCTTTGCCATCGGGATGACAGTGGATCAGCCGTAGACGGTCTGGGCAGTGTTCATACACGAGAAGTTGTCACGTTACGACAAATCTTATGGAGATCACGTGTAGTTCCGAGAAGCTGCTGCCCCCAAGACGACTTTGACGTATCTCGTCATCCGCGCGGAACACGCGCGATCGGGAGGCTCCAATGTCCATGTCCCAAACGCCTTCTCCCTCACAGGGGCGCCACGGGGGACGACAAGCACCTGGAGGACGACGAGCCGCTCGCCGGACTCGGCGGGACCAGCCCGGAATCGGGTGGTCCCGGAACATCCGCGTCTACGCTATCGTCGCGACCGTCGTGCTGTCCCTCATCGTGACGTACAACGCCGGCGCTTTCAGCCAGACTTTCGCGTTCCTCGACTTCGGCGCCGGGGTCCTCGCCCTGGTCTGCCTCAGCTCAGCGGTGATGTGGGGGCTCGCCGCGACCGACCAGCTCATCCTGCACTCCAACCACCGTCTGATCGCCCAGGGCATCCACCGGGCGGCTGCGGTCGCGGGCCTCATCTTCCTCGGTATTCACATCTGGGTGAAGGTCGCCGAGAGCCACACGAACACGGCTTCGATCGTGCTACCGTTCGCTGACGCAAAGCAGCCGGTACTGATCGGGCTGGGCACCATTGCCGGTTACCTCTTCGTCATCGCGGCGGTGACCGGAGCGGTCCGCAGCTCGTTCGCCGCGGCGGGCAACTCCCGCTGGCGGTACCGGTGGTGGCGGGCGCTCCACGTGGGCGCCTACCCCGCCTGGGGTCTCGCGCTGATCCACGGCCTGAAGGCCGGTCGTGCGGCCAAGATCTGGGCGACATACGGCTACATCGCGGCCCTGGCCGGAGTGGCCATCGCGCTGTGGATGCGGCTCGCAGCCCGGCGCAGCCAGGACGACGATCGAGGGGACGGCATCTCGGTGAGGAATCCGCCTGCCCGCAGCCTGCAGGAAGGCCGCACGCGGCGCGCCGCGCCCACCGTACCGAGGCCCCGTTCGGCCGACTCGGGCCGGCGGGACGGTGAACGGCTCGGTGCCTCCCGTGGGTGGGACCGGTGATCAAGACAAAACCCAGGCTGGCCTGTGTCGATCCGCCCCGGCTGCTCGCCGGGCTGGACGAGGCGTACCGGCTCGACCGAGTCGGCCACCTGACGGTGCACGGCACGATGCCCGCCCTGCGGGCCGACGAACTCGTCGCGCTCGCGGAGAACATCGATCTCCGCGGGCGCGGCGGGGCCGGTTTCCCCTTCGCCAAGAAGGTGACCGCGGTGGTCGAGGCGGCGGGCCGCGCGGGTGGCCGCTGCAACGTGGTGGTCAACGGCAGTGAGGGCGAGCCCAGTTGCCTGAAGGACACCGCCCTGCTGCTCCACACCCCGCATCTGGTCATCGACGGCGCCACCCTGGCCGCCGAGGCGATCGGCGCCGAGGAGGTCGTCATCGCCTGCCACCGGCCGGATGTGGAGGAGTCGCTGAACGCCGCCATCGCCGAGCGCGGCCCCAGCGGTGTCCCGGTGGAAGTGAGCGTGACGCCCGACCGGTTCGTGGCCGGTGAGGGCGGCGCCGTCATCAACGGCATCAGCGGCGCCCCGGCCATCCCCAACGGCCGGAAGATCCGGTCCAGCGAGAACGGTCTCGGCGGGCTGCCGACCCTGCTGTCCAACACCGAGACCTACGCCCAGCTCGCCATCGCGGCGCGGATGGGCGCCCTGCCGTACCGCTCGGTGGGGCTGCCCACCGAACCGGGCACGACGCTGCTGACGGTCGGCGGCAAGTACGTGATGGAGACGCCGACCGGGGTCCCGCTCACGTACATCCTGGAGCTGTGCGGGCTCAGCCCCGGCCAGGGTGTGCTGGTGGGCGGCTACCACGGCAAGTGGCTGGACCCGAAGAGCATCAACGCCACCACCATCTCGCGCGAGTCCATGAAGAAGTACGGCGCGCGGCTGGGCGCGGGCGCGGTGCTGCCCATCCCCGAGGACACCTGCCCGCTCGGCGAGACCGCGCGGGTGGCCCGCTGGCTGGCCGCCGAGACGGCCGGTCAGTGCGGCCCCTGCTTCATCGGGCTGCCCGCGCTCGCGGACGCCATCGGCCAGGTGGAGCGTGGCGGCGGCCAGTCGGCCATCGACAATGTGCGCGCGTACATCAATTCGGTGCGCAAACGGGGCGCGTGCAGCCATCCCGATGGCACGGCCGGTTTCGTGACCACCGCGCTGGACGCGTTTCCCGAGGAGTTCGAGTCCCATGCGCTCGGCGCCGGCTGCGGGCGGCCGACGATCGGCGTCCTGCCGATGCCCGAGGAGACCCAGCCGCTGGCCCTGCCGCCCGGTCCGGCGTCCGCGCCACCGCGCGCGGAGCGCCAGCAGCGGGGCCCGACGGAGAAGCTCCTGGTGGACTGGTCGCTGTGCCAGGGCCACGGGCTGTGCGCGGACATCCTGCCGCCCGAGGTGCTGACGCTGGGCATCGACGGCTATCCGTCCTCCGCCCGGATGGACGTGCCCCGCCAGCTGCGCGGCCAGGCGGTGCGCGCGGTGCGCCGCTGCCCCGCGCTCGCGCTGCGCATCGAGGAGTAGCCCCGCCCCACGTCCTCCTGTCACGACGGCCGTTGAACCAACGGCCGTCGCTTGCTGTGCGCTCGCGTATCCAGCGTTTTGTGCGTCTGGTGACAAATTTTCAACCGGCTGAACGTCGCTCGGCACGGGCTCCGTATGGGCATGGTGTCGGCGCCTACACCGCCGGACACCGATAAGGATTTTTCGCAGGGAGTGGTCATGGAGAAGCGGCGTCAGATCGCATTCGCGGGAGTGTCCGTGGCAATGGTCATGCTGACGGCGGCGTGTGGCAGCAATGACACCTCCGCGGGCAGCGCGAACGTCCAGCCCGTGGGCGGCAGCAGCCAGACGGCGAGTGCGGGCGTGGGTGCTTCGGCGTCGGCGGGTGCGGGTGCGGCGGCCGCGGGGGCCGGCGCGACCGGTGGGTACGGCAGCGCGGCGGGCAGTGACGCGGCGGGCAGCGGTGGCAGCAAGACGGGCGCCGCGCAGCAGCTCGCGGTCAAGACCGACGCCAAGCTGGGCAAGTTCGTCGCCGACAGCGCCGGGATGACCCTCTACCGGTTCGACGAGGACACCCCCAAGCCGGCCAAGTCCAACTGCAACGACGCGTGCGCCACCAAGTGGCCGCCGGTGCCCGCGGACGATGCCCTCGCCGGCGCGGGCATCGACTCCAGCAAGCTGGGCAAGGTCAAGCGCGCCGACGGCACCGAGCAGCTGACCCTGGAGGGCTGGCCGGTCTACCGCTACGCGGGCGACACCAAGGCGGGCGACACCAAGGGCCAGGGCGTGGGCGGCACCTGGAACGCGCTGGCCCCGGACGGAAAGCCGGCCGGCAAGAAGGCCGCGGGCGGCGCCCTGCAACTGATGGTCAGCAACAACGCCGACCTCGGCAAGATCATGGTGGACGGCAAGGGCATGACCGTCTACCGGTTCGACAAGGACAGCGCCTGGCCGATGAAGACGGCCTGTGTCGACGCCGCGTGCCTGGACAAGTGGAAGCCGGTCAAGGCCGTCGACACCACCAAGGTCGCCGGTGTGGACGCCTCGAAGGTCACCTCCTTCAAGCGCCCCGACGGCTCCAAGCAGGCCGCGTTCGACTGCTGGCTGCTGTACACCTTCGTCGGTGACAAGAAGCCCGGGGACACCAACGGCCAGGGTGTGAAGGGCACCTGGTTCGCGGTGACCGACAAGGGCAAGAAGGCGGGCCAGTAAGACGGCAGGATGGTCCACCTCGGCGGGGCCCCGGAGCGTGCGCTCCGGGCCACCCGCCGGATGTCGACAGGAGGTTGATGTGTCACGCGCACTTCGTGCCACCGCGCTCTGCGCGGCGCTGCTGTTCGTGAGCGGCGTGGTGAGCGGCTGCGGCGGGAGCGGCCAGGCCCATGTGAAGAAGCCGGAGAAGGAGAAGGCGCCCGCCGCCAAGGAGCTGGGGAAGCCCGGGAAGCCGGCGGCCCTGACGCGGATCGCCGACGCCATCGGCTGCAAGGCGACCATCGTCACCGAGGCGGACGAGCTGCGCCAGGGCGCCTGCGAGTCCGGCAAGGGCGACCGGTACACCATGGTCACCTTCGCGACCGAGAAGGGCCAGAAGGACTGGCTGAACACCTCGAAGGACTACGGGGGCATGTATCTGGTCGGCGCCCGCTGGTCGGTCACCGGTCAGTCCTCGGGATCCCTGGAGCCGCTGCGCGCGAAGCTCGGCGGGGACATCGAGCAGGGCTCGATGATGCACCACGGTGGGTCGGCGTCCCAGGGCGGGGCCCATGAGAAGTCGCAGTCCCACGACGGGATGAAGATGGACTGACCGGTGCCACGCCACGGCCCTCAAGCGGCGCAGGAATCAGCCCACTTGAGCAGGTCGGGATCGGCGAGCGTGGAGACCCACAGATCCACCGGCGGACGCTCGTCGACCGGTTTGCGGGGTCCCACGCCGAGCACCCTCAGCCCGGCCCGGGAGGCGGACAGGAAGCCGCAGTGGGAGTCCTCCACCGCGAGCGCGTCGCCGGGGGCCGCACCGCACAGGCGGGCGGCCGCCAGATACACATCGGGATACGGTTTGGGGCGCACTTCCCCTCCGGGGACCAGCACATGGCCGAAGTAGCGCAGCAGCCCGGCCTTGGACAGCCCGTCCTCGACGACGTCGCGCGGGCAGTTGCTCGCCACGGCCAGCGGCGCGAACGCCGCCGCCTTGTGGACCAGTTCGGCCGCGCCGGGCATGGTGACCGGGTCGTCCGCCACCAGTCTGCGGAAGGCGCCGAGCAGTTGCCGGGTCATTTCGTCGGCGAGGTCGGGAAGTCCGGCGTATTCGGCCAGCATGCGGCCGCATTCGGTGTAGTGGAGTCCCTTGGTGCGCCGCGCGAACTCCTCGTCGGTGACGGCCCCGTAGTCCGCGAGTACCACTTCGCGGGCCTTTTCCCAGTGCCGTTCGGAGTCCATCAGCGTGCCGTCACAGTCGAAGACGATGGCGGCGGGGGTCCATGCGAGAAGGGTTTCTGCTGTCATCTGCCTGCCGTTCCAGGAGAGATGGAGGGAATCGGCGCAGGGCGTGCCTGTGACCTTCGAGAGCAGCGCGGTGAATTCGCTTGCGGCGCCGCACGCGGAATGCGCTGATGAACGCCGTACAGGCGGAGAATTGCCTGCCCGAAACATAACGATCACTACGTTAGAGAGATAACTCGGAGTAGGCAAGGGGTCACTCAGCGTCGGCGATTTGTTCGTCGCTCAGCGTGTTCGCAGCTCGGAGTGTTCGTCGTTCAGAGTGTTCGTCGTTCTGGTGTGCGGTCAGCCGTACTGGAGCACACCGACCGCCGTGCAGATGTCCGCCTGGCGCAGCCGGAAGACACACGTTCTGCCGTGGGAGACGCACTCGACGACGGCGGGCGGATGGGACTCGGTGAAGCGGATCGCCTTCATCCGGCAGGCGAGGGGGCGGATCAGCAGGCCCCCGCTGGCCAGCGCCGCGGCCTGCCGGGCGCCCTCCAGCAGCACCAGCCCCGGCACATGGTCGCTCCAGTGGTCGAAGAAGAACGGGTGGCGGGTGTCCGCGGGGTCCAGGTACACCACTCCCCCGTCCCGTACCACCAGCACGTCCCGGGGCGCGGTGACGCCCAACTGCCCTGGTGAGGGCCGTACGGCGGCACGCAGCCGGCGCCGGGCGGTCTGGCCCGAGCGGGCGGCGCGGGTCTGCGCGTACGCCGTGCCGTCGAGGAAGCGGGCGGTGCCCCCGGCCCGCGCGAAGATCCGGCCACCCGCCCACAGACCGACGTCGAGCCGCATCCCGGACACGAACCGCCCGGAGGGTGCCGCGGTGCGGACGTCCGTCACCGCGATCCGGCAGGTGATGTCGGTCGCCCCGTAGGGGGCGCGGGGCTCGGCCTCCGGGTCGAGCCGGAAGAACAGGTCCCGGATCAGGAAGTGCGCGCCCGCGGGCACGGCGTAGTACCGGGTCGGGATGTAGATCCCCAGTTCGCGCAGGGTTTCGGCGATCATCAGCGGATGGTGGCGGCCGTCCCCGCCGTGCGGGAACGTCGGATGGGACCGGGGCCACTGGGCGGCCGCCTCGAACCGGCCGTCACCCAGCGTACGGACGTCGGTGAGCAGCACCTCGGCCACCGACACCCGGTGCACGGCCTCACGCGCCACGGTGCGGGACCAACTGAGCGGCCGACCGGTGGGACCGGTCGGCTCCGAAAGGCCGCGAGCCTCACGAACGATCACCATAAAATACTAATAATGTTTGACCTGTCTGTCCTCATCACCATCCGCGGCCGAAAGTCCGCTAAGTTCACTCCGTCACACCGGACCGGGCTGATCGATAGGATGACGAACACGTGCAAGAGCGGGCCGAACAAACACGCCGGTCTCTTCTGGAAGCGGCCGCATCCCTTTTCGACGAACGCGGATACGCCGGAACGAGCATCAGCGACATCACCGCCCGGTCGGGTCACACCAGCGGCGCCATCTACTTCCACTACACCAGCAAGGAAAGACTCGCGCTCGCCGTGGTGCAGGAACACTTCGCCACCTGGCCACCCCTGATCCAGCGGCACACCGGGCTGCGAGTGCCCGCCCTGGAGCAGCTCGTCCGGCTCAGCTTCGCGGTGGCCCGCGCCTTCCGCGATGACATCGTGGTACGGGCCGGGGCCCGGCTGTGGACCGAGCGCTCCCTGATCGCGGCGCCCTTCCCGCCCCCGTTCATCGGCTGGATCGACGCCGTCGGTGCCATGCTGGAACGGGCCCACGGCGAGGGCGAGCTGGCCGCCCATGTCGAGCCGCTGCCCGCCGCCCGGACCATCGTGTGTGCCTTCTTCGGCCTGCACACGGTCTCCGAGGCCCTCGACGGGCGGCGGCTCGTCGAGGACCATCTGGCCGAATTGTGGACCCTGCTGCTGCCCTCGTTGCAGGCCCGCCCCGGACACCCCGGCCCCACCGCCGAACTGCTGGCGGCGGCCCGGGGCGCCTGACCGGCGCGCGGAGCGCCCGGACCGGGCTACTTCCAGATCTCGGCCACCCACTCCGGATGGTCGATGAACGGGTTGCGGTTGTGCTGGAAGTCGTCGTAGATGACCTGGTTGCGCTTCTTCTCGAAGGCGTCCGGCGGGTCCGTCTCGTTCCACTTCTTCAGCACGGAGAGCCGTCCCATGAAGGGCCGGCTGCCGTTGTCGACCTTGTCGTTGGGCTCCAGGTCGGGGAAGCCCTCGCCGCCCTCGTAGCGGACCGACATGTACAGGATCATCCGGGCCACATCGCCCTTGACCTGGTCACGGGGCTCGAAGGAGTCGTCGTCGGTGCGGTTGCCCGGCGCCTCCCCCACCTCCGAGCCTCCCTCGTCGAAGTCCTTGTTGCCACGGGTGCTGTTGACCGAGACATCGGCCGGGCGCAGATGGTGGATGTCCGTGCCGGGGCCGGTGGCGGTGCCGAAGTCGCCGTGCGACTTCGCCCAGACGTGTTCGCGGTTCCAGTCGTCGGCGTTTCCGCCGTTCGAGTCCTTGCTCTGGGAGCGGCCGGTGTAGAGCAGGATGACGTCGGCGGAGTTGTCCGGGTCCTCGTCGGTCTTCTTGAGGGCGTCCCAGACCTCGTCGTAGGACAGCTTGCTGACGTCCCTGCTGATGATCTGGTGCAGGGCATCCTTCAGCGGCTCCCCCGTCTTGCCCATCGCGTCCTCGTAGTACGTGTCGTCGTACGCGGTGGCGGCGGGTGTCGCGGTGGCCGGGGTCTGCGCCGTGACGGCGACCGTCACGACGCCGGCCAGCAGCACCAGGGATTTCCAGCGGGTCACACGGGTCACACGGGTCATGTGTGGTGTCCTCTCCCCGATTTACGACCGTTGTTCGATCCCCGAAAGGGTGTCAGACACAGGATCGTCCAATGGTGAACATCGCGAAGAGATTCCGTGTCAGGGCCATGACCACGCCAGGTCCCTGACCACGGTCGTCACAGCGAGGCGCCCCCGCACATCACCAGCGTCTGGCCGGTCACCGAACCGCCCTCCGGGCCCAGCAGGAACGACGTCAGCCCGGCCACCTCCTCGGGCCTGACGAGCCGGCCGAGCGGCGGAACGACGGGCGGGGTGCGGCTGCGGCCCGGATCCCGCAGCATCGGGGTGTCCGTCGGCCCCGGCGCCACCACGTTCACGGTGACCCCACGCGGCGCCAGTTCGGCCGCCCACGACCGGGCCAGACCCGCCAGCGCCGCCTTGGTGGCCGCGTACTGGCTCTTGCCCGGCACACCCGTCATGGTCCGGCTCCCCACCAGCACCAGCCGGCCGCCGTCCCGGACCCGGTCCACCAGGGCGTCCGCCAGGACGGTGGCCGCCTGGACGTGGATACGCCACATGAGGGACCCGTCCTCGGGCCGCAGCTCGCCCAGCCGGGCGGAACGCTGGACGCCCGCCGCGTGCACGAGCGCGTCCAGCGGGCCGTCCTCGGCCATCGGGGTGAGCGCCGCCGGCAGCTCCTCCGGCCGGGCCAGGTCGGCCGGCAGCCAGCGCAGCCGCTCGTGCCCGTGGGACGGCGCCGTACGGCTGATCCCGGTGATCCGCCACCCCTCGTCCAGCAGCCGGGCGGCGATGGCGGCGCCGATACCGGAGCTGACACCGGTGACCACCGCGTGGCGGTGGCGGGGCTCAGCCATCCGCGGCCCAGTCCGGGCTGACCCGGACGTACTTGATGGCCTGGCGGTGGTAGGTGTACGCGATGTGCAGCGTGCCGTCCGGGGTCTGCCGGATGGTGGGGTACGACAGCTCCCGGTTGAGCCGGTCGCGTGAGTTGTTGGTCAGGCAGTGTCCGTCGCCGACGTCCAGATCGCGCCGTACGGGCCAGGTGCGTCCGCCGTCGGCGGACAGCGCGAGGGTCATCGGCGCCCGGGGCGCACCCCAGAAGGCGCCGGGGGCGTCCTCCTGCTGGGCGGGCGGCGAGGGCGCGGCGGCCGGGGAGCCGCCCGCCTGCCCGTCGTCGTCGATCTCGTCGTACAGCGACACCCGGCGGGCCGTGGCGTCCGCGCGGCTGCTGTGGTTGTACACCAGCGCCAGCCGTCCGTCGCCGAGCGGGACGTACTGGACGGAGGAGTTGTTGTTGGGCAGCTCGGTCGGCTCCGGCTCGCTCCAGCTCTCCCCGCCGTCCGTGCTGTGCGAGCGGTACACCGCGTCGGCCCAGCGGCTGCGGAACAGCGCCAGCAGGGTGCCGTCGGACAGCGGGTGGACGTTCATGTGCACACACCCCGTGGAGCCCGGCACCGGCCGCTCCCGCCAGGTGCGGCCCTGATCGTCGCTGATCATCACCGCGCTGGTGTCATGGTCGCCCACCCATCTGGCGCCGGGCGTGGACACGCAGTGGAACACCGGCAGCAGCCACCGCCCGTCGTCCAGGACCGCGATCGGCTGGCGGATGAACACCCCGCCCCCGGCGGTGGCCGGAAAGAGGGTGCGCGGCGCGCCCCAGGTGTGCCCGTTGTCGTCCGACACCCGCACCCGGACCTCCGCGGTGTCCTGGTTGCCCGCCCGCTGGGCGGTGTAGAGCAGCCACAGGTCACCGGCCGGGGTGGGGAACAGCAGCGGGTTCTGCTCGGAGCGCTCCGGGTCGTCGGAGAGCCGGACCGGCTCCGACCAGGTGCCGGAGCCGGGCGCCAGCCGGGAGAACCACACGGAGATGTCCGGCACGCCCTCCTGGGTGCCGCCGAACCATACGCAGCCGAGGTCACCGCCGGGCAGCACGGTCAGGTTGGCGGCGTGGTTCTGGACGGCCGGTGCGGGCAGGAACGCCTCCTGGCGCGCCGGGTCGCCCGGCCGCGGCCGGAGTCTCCCGTCGTAAAGCGGTATCGCGGTGTCATGGTCGGCGGTCATGGCGCCGGGCTCCTCGGGGTGTGCGGTGGGTACGCGGGTCTTCGGCTCGAACGCGGTGGTCAGCGGTTGGCGGTGGTCAGCGGTTGTACGGGGGCATCGGGCCCCTCAGCCGGGCGCCCACCTCGTCGCACGCCGCCACCACGTCCGCCGGCAACGGCCCCTCGGCCGCGGCCGCCAGGTTGGCCCGCAGGTGCTCGATCCGGGAGCCGCCCAGCAGCAGGGCGTCCACCCCGTCGCGGCCCAGCAGCCAGCGCAGCGACAGGTCCGTCAGCGGGAGGGACGCCTCATCCGCGATGCGCCCCAGGTCACGGACGGCCTCGAAGAGCCGGGGGTCCCAGTAGCGCTGCCGGTACATCGCGGCGAGCTTGGAGTCGCCGAAGCGGCCGGACTCGGGGGTCTCCTCAAAGACGTGACGCCCCGTCAGCAGGCCGCCGCCGAGCGGGTTGTAGACCATCGTGCGCAGACCGCTGGTGGCCGCGTACTCCCGGTACTCCTCCTCGATGCGCCGGGCCAGCAGGTTGTACAGCTGCTGCGCCACCACCGGGCGCGGGGCGCCGACCCGGTCGGCGGTGTGGGTCAGCTCGGCGATCTGCCAGGCAGCGTAGTTGGAGACGCCGAGTGCGCGGATCTTGCCCTCGGCGACGAACTCGGCGACGGTGCTCAGCGTCTCCTCCAGCGGCGCCGCGCGGTCGGGCTGGTGGAGGTAGAACAGGTCGACGTGGTCGGTGCCGAGGCGGCGGAGGCTGCCCTCGAGGGCCGCGCGCATGCCGCGCGCGGACAGCGGGGAGTGCTCACCGGCGTCGGCGTGCGGCATCCCGGCCTTGGTGGCGAGGACGATCCGGTCGCGGCGGCCGGGCAGCAGCTCGGCGAGGATGGTCTCGGTGACGCCCCCGACATAGGCGTTGGCGGTGTCCACGCCCGTCACCCCGGCGTCGAGCGCGGCGTCCAGCATCGCCGCGGCACCCTCCCGGTCCACCGTGTCACCGAAGGTCATGGTGCCCAGCACCAGCCGGGACAGCGGCACGGGGGACCCGGGCAGGGTCACCCCGCGGGGCGACGCCTGGGAGGTGGTGTCGGTCTGCGCGTGCGCGTTCACTGCGGTGCTCCTGATTCCTGGTGGGAGTCCTGGTCACGATCATGATCACGGTCGGTGGCGATCGCGGACACCAGGGCCCGCGGTTTGCGCCCCCGCATCGTCGCCGGGTCGAGCGCGGCGCGCCGCAGCGCCCTGGTGTACGGCTGGGCGGGCGCGGCGAGCACGTCCGCGGTCGGTCCCGATTCGACGATCCGCCCGCCGCGCATCACCACCACCTCGGAGCTGATCTCGCGGACCACTCCGAGGTTGTGGGAGATGACGATGTAGGCGAGGTTCTGTTCGGCCTGGAGTTCGCGCAGCAGCTGGAGCACCTGGGCCTGTACGGAGACGTCCAGCGCGGACGTGGCCTCGTCGCAGACCAGCAGCTCGGGCCCGCTGGCCAGGGCGCGGGCGATGCCGATCCGCTGGCGCTGGCCGCCGGAGAACTCGGCGGGGCGCCGCTGGAGGGCGCTGGAGGGCAGGCCCACCTGGTCGATCAGCTGGGCGGCCCGGCGGCCGCGCTCGGCGGCGGACCGCGTGCCCGCCAGCCGCAGCGGCTCGGCCACGATCTCCTCGGCGGTCAGATGGGGGTCCAGTGAGCCGTACGGGTCCTGGAAGACCATCTGCACCCGGCGCCGCAGCGGCCGCAGCCGCCGCTCGGGCAGCGACGCGATGTCGGTGCCGTCGAGCAGGATGCGTCCCTCGGTGGGGCGCAGCAGCCGGACCAGGGAGCGGGCGATGGTGGACTTGCCGCAGCCGGACTCGCCGACGATGGCGAGCGCGCCGCCGGGCGCGACGGTGAAGCCGACGCCGTCCACGGCGCGGAACACGCCGCCCGGGACCGGGTATTCGACCACCAGGTCCTCGACGGCCAGCAGGGGTGTGGTCACAGCGCCTCCTCGGGGACGGCGGCGGGGAGGGCGGGGGTCTCGTCCCAGGGGCCGAGGGTGGGGACGGCGGCGAGCAGATCGCGGGTGTACTGCTCGGCGGGGTGTTCCACGATCTGTTCGACGGGGCCGGATTCCACGAACCGGCCGCCGCGCATGACGTGGATGCGGTCGGAGACCAGCCGGGCGACGCCCAGGTCGTGGGTGATCATGAGGATGCCGATGCCGGTGCGTTCCTGGAGCTCCATCAGGAGGTCGAGGACGCCGGCCTGGACGGTGACGTCGAGCGCCGAGGTCGGCTCGTCGGCGACCAGCAGCTCGGGTTCGGCAGCGAGCGCGATGGCGATGAGGACGCGCTGCAGCATGCCGCCGGAGAACTGGTGGGGGTAGGCGCCCCACCGGGTCTCGGGGCGGGGGATCCGTACCCGGCCGAGCAGTTCGATGCCCTTGGCGCGGGCATCGGCGCGGGACAGCTCCGGGTGGCGGATCCGCAGCGCCTCGCCGAGCTGGCGGCCGATCGTGTGCACCGGGCTGAGCGCGGTCATCGGGTCCTGCGGGATGAGGGAGACGCCGCGGCCGCGGATCCGGCGGGCCGCCCGGGGGTCGGCGATGACGTCGACGCCCCGGACGCGGGCGGTGCCGGAGAGCACGGCCAGCCCCTCGGGCAGCAGCCGCAGCAGGCCCATCGCGGTGGTGGACTTGCCGGAGCCGGACTCGCCGATGAGGGTCACGGTCTCGCCCGCGGCGAGGGTGAAACCGACGCCGTCGACCGCGCGGACCACGCCGCCGTCGGTGATCAGCTCGATCTGCAGGTCCTCGACCTCCAGCAGCGGGGCTTGTCGGTCGCTCATCAGGAGCCCTCCGTCGTACGTCGGCGGGTACGGTCGCGCAGCCCGTCGCCCAGCAGGTTGACCCCGACCACCAGCAGGGCGATGACGAGGCCGGGCAGGGTCACCAGCCACCAGGAGGTGGTGATGTAGTCCTGGCCGTCGGAGATGATGCGTCCCCAGGTGGCGAACGGCCGCTGGGGTCCGGCGCCGAGGTAGCTGAGCGCGCTCTCCAGCAGGACGGCCTGGGCGAGCAGCAGCAGGACGACGAGGGACGCCTGGCGCACGATGTTGGGGATGATGTGGCGGGCCAGGATGGCGATCTGGCGCAGCCCCAGCACCCGGGCGGCGGCCACGTACGGTTTCTCGCGTTCGACCAGCACCAGCGAGCGGGTCAGCCGGGCCACCTCGGGCCACTGGGCGATGGCGATCACGCAGGTGATGACGGTGACGGACGGGCCGAACAGGGCGACGACGAGCAGCAGCATCATCAGCAGTGGCAGCGACATCTGCGCCTCCAGCAGCCGGGAGACGATGGCGTCCACCCAGCGGCCGAAGTATCCGGCGGCCGCGCCCGCGACGATGCCGATGAGACCGGAGACGAGGACGGCGAGCACACCGATCGACAGGGACACCTGGCCGCCGTGCAGCACCCGGGAGAGCAGGTCGCGGCCGAGCTGGTCGGTGCCGAAGAGATGGCCGTCGGTCAGCGGGGGGAGCCGGCGCCGGGACAGGTCCTGGTCGTTCGCGCCGGACAGCGGCAGCACCTGCGCGAGGGCGACGGGCACCACCACCAGCAGGGTGCACACCGCGCCCGCCCAGAGCTTGAGGCTCGCGCCGCGGTGGCGCCGGGTGGCGGCCGCGCGGGACAGGTCGCGGGCGGTGACCCGGCTGGGGCGGGGCGCGGGCGGGGCCTCGGCGGGGGCCGGGGAGCCGGTGGGGGCCGGGGGTTCGAGAGCGCCTTTCATCTCTCAGGCCGCCTTTCCCAGGCGTACCCGCGGATCGAGCAGCGGGTAGGCCAGGTCGATGAGGAGTTGGACGAGGACCGCCAGCGCGGCGGTGACCAGCACGGTCGCCTGGATCAGCGGGTAGTCGCGGGTCTCCAGGGCGCGGACGACCAGCGAGCCGACGCCGGGCCAGCCGAAGACCACCTCGACCACCACGACGCCGTTGAGCATCGCGGCGAACCGGGTGCCGAGCGCGGTGAGCACCGGGATGGCGGAGTTGCCCATGGCGTAACGCCAGGTCAGGGCGCGCTCGGAGACACCGCGGGAGCGGGCGGTGGTGACGTACGGCGAGCCGAGGGCCGCGACCATCTCGCGCCGCACCAGCCGGGAGATGAGCGCCATCTGCAGGGTGGCCACGGTGACCGTGGGCAGCACCAGGCCGCTCCAGGTGGTGAAGCCGGAGGCGGGCATCACCGGCATCACCACGGCGAAGACGGTCAGCAGCATGACCCCGATCCAGAAGTCCGGCATGGACTGTCCGGCGATGGTCAGCACATTGGCGCCGATCTCGCGCTTGGTGTCGGCGCGGCGGGCCATCCACACGCCCAGCGGCACGGCGACCACGGTGGTGAGCAGGATCGCGGAGAGGGCGAGGGTGATGGTGTACGGGACCCGGTCGAACACCACGTCGAAGGCGGGGGCGTGGAAGGAGTAACTGGTCCCGAGGTCGCCGGTGAACAGATCGCGCAGGAAGACGCCGTACTGGGTGAGCAGGCTCTTATCCAGCCCGAACTGTTCACGGATCCGGGCGAGGTCCGCACTGCTGGGATTGGGCCCGGCCAGGGCGGCGGCCGGGTCGCCGGGTGCCATGCGCACCAGGACGAAGACGGTGGAGAGGGTCAGGAAGATGGTCAGGACGCTCTGGCCAAGGCGGCGTATCAGATAGCGCGGCACGGCTCAGCCCTCCAGGCGCACGGCGGCGAGGTCGTAGGAGTTGAGCTGCAGCAGCCTCACGTCCCGGACCCGGGAGCGGCGGGCCAGCACCACATCGGGGACGAAGGCCCACAGGCAGGGGCGGGTGTTCCAGATCTCCTTCTGGACGGCGGCGAGCTTGGCGTTCCGGGTCTTCTCATCGGTTTCGGCGGAGGCGTCGGCCAGCCGGCCGGCGATCTCCGGGAAGACGTAGCCCTGGTAGGTGTCGCGGGTCTTCTCCTTCTCCGGGGTGCCGCCGTACATGCCCTGGAGGCTGGTGCTGGCGTGCCCGGTGGGGACGGAGAAGCCGTTGCCGAGGACGTCCCAGTCGCCGCGGCGGCCCTGCCGCCACTGCTGGATGTCGCCGCCGGGCTCGAACTGCTGGAGGGTCGCGCGGACTCCGACGGAGCGCAGCATCTCCAGGACGGCTTCCATCACCGAGGTGTCGCCGGGGAACTCCCCGGACTCCCAGATGATCTTCACCTTGAGGTCGCGGTGGCCGAGCGCGGCGAGTTGTTTGCGCGCCTTGCCGGGATCGTGGACGTAGCGGCCGGTGCGTATCGCGCCCTTGAGCGCGAGCGGGACCACGCCCTCGGCCTGCTGGGCGGAGCCGGTGAGCACGTCGTCGACCAGGGATGTGCCGTCGATGGCGTAGCTCAGCGCCTCGCGCACCCGCGGATCGGCGAGCGGATGGCCGCGCGGCTTGCGGAAGTTGAAGAACAGCTGGTTGACGCGGGTGCCGGTGGTGCGGTCCAGACGCACCCCGGGCAGTCCGCGCAGCTGCTCGGCCGAGTCGGGGGTGATGGTGTCGATGACGTCCAGCTCGCCGCTGCGCAGGGCCACCACGCGGCTGGACTCCTCGGGGACGAAGCGGACCCGCACCTGTGGGGTGGCGGGGCGGCGCCCCCAGTAGCGGTGGTTGACGGCGAGCGCGTATTCGCCGGTGCCGGAGTTCGCCGAGGTGACCACGTACGGGCCGGAGCCGGCGCCGCCGGACAGCTCCTCGGGCCGGTTCTTGGCGGCCGGGCTGATGAGGATGTTGGCCATCAGCTGGTCGAGGATGGGGACCGGGCGCTTGGTGTGCAGGTAGAAGGTGCGCTCGTCCACCGGTTCGAGGGCGGGCCGCTCGGGGAAGAGCCCGATGATGAACGAGCCGTTGACGCCCCAGTACATCTTCAGCGCGGTCGCCACGTCCTTGACGGTGACCGGGCTGCCGTCGGAGTAGCGCACCCCGTCCCGCAGCCGCACGGTCCAGCGGGTGGGCTCGGTCATCTCGAACCGGTCGGCGAGCACCAGCTCCGGCAGGAGCCCCTTGCCCATCCGGGTCAGGCCCTGGCGGACCGCGCGCTGCACCGTGACGGCGGCGTCGAATTGGTTGAGCTTGTTGTCGAGGCTGACCAGGGAACGGTTCAGCCCCAGGCTGATCGCACCGGGGCCGGGGCCACCGGTGGGGCCCGCGCACCCGGCGAGCGGGGCGAGGGCGAGACCTGCGGAGGCGCCCGCTCCGAGGCGGAGCATGGCCCGGCGGCTGATGTCCGGACCGCGGACGTCCGGACCACTGCTGGCCGGGTCTTGGGGGATACGGGTCATCGGTGACCTCTCGGCGGTTCTGAGGCGAGCGACCGGCTCGCTCGACCCGCTCGGACCGAGGTCCTGACGGGTCAAGGTGTCGCGGCGGTCACCGTGACATGACTGCGCGCTTTACGCAATACCTCTCGCGCGGTTCGCGCAACGTGTGTCATCATCGAGACCACGGAGACAGCGTGTCCGTCGCCTGATCACATCCGATCACGTCTGATCACTCCCCCTGTCATGGCCATTCAAGGAGGTACTGGTGGAGTTGCCGCCCGTCCGGAGCGTGCTGGCCGTCGCGGACGACCTGTCCGGTGCCGCCGAGACGGCCGCCGGGCTGAATTCGCGCACAACGCGCAGTCGGGTGCTGCTTCTTGGGCCCGATGGCACGCGTCCCGAGCAGATATCCGCGGCGGACGCGCACACCGTGACCGTGCTGGACCTCGACTCGCGGCACTGCCCGGCCGAGGACGCGGCCGCCGCGGTCCGCGGCGCGCTGGAAGGGACGGCCGCGGGCGGCACCCTGGTCCTGAAGAAGATCGACTCACTGCTGCGCGGCAATGTCGCCGCCGAGGTCGCCGCGCTGGCCGGGGACGGGGCGGGCGTGGTCGTCGCCCCCGCCCTGCCGGTCGCCGGGCGCGTGGTGCGCGCGGGCGTGGTGCACATCGGCGGGGTGCCGCTGCACGAGAGCGCGGCCTGGCGCGCCGAGGCCACGGCCCCGCCGTCCTCGGTGGCCGACGCGCTGGGCGGACTGCCCACCGCGCTCGTCCCCCTCGCGACCGTACGTGCCTCGCGCCACACCCTGGCGACCGCCCTGCGAGCCGCGGTGGCGGCGGGACGGATCGCGGTCTGCGACGCCGAGACGGACGCCGACCTGGACGCGATCGTCGAGGCCTCCCTCGCCGAGCACCCGCGGCCGCACCTGGCCGGCACCGGCGGGCTGGCGACGGCCCTCGGCCGCCACCTGGCGGGCCTGCCCTCCACGGCGGGCGGTGACGCGCGCCCGGCGCGGGCCGATACCGCGGCGCGGCCGGACATCGCGGCGCGCCCCGGGACGGCGAACGCGGCGCCGCGCGCGGCAACCGCGCTGCGGGCCGAAGCCACGGAGGCCGCCGACCGGCCCGTGCTGGTCGTCGTCGGTACGGCCGAGCCGGGCGCCGTCGAGCAGGTGCGCCGCCTGGTCGCCGACGGGGCCGTACATGTCGCGCTCGACCTGGTCGGCCTGCTGTCGGTGCCGCCCGCGGCCGCACTGCCCCCGCTGACGGCCCCCGTCACGGTCGTCACCATCGCCCCGGCCGCCGGTCCGCCACGCGGCGCGGTAGACCCCGCGACGGCCGTCGCGGCGGAGGTCATCGACACCACCCCCGTACCCGCCCGGCATCTGGTGCGCGGGCTGGCCCGCACCGTCGCCGGCACTCTCACCACCCACGGCGGCGCCGTCGATCTCGTCCTGACCGGCGGGGAGACCGCACGCCGGGTCCTGGACGCGCTCGCGGTCACCCGGCTCGACCCCGTCGGGCAGGTGCATCACGGCGCCGTACACCTCCGCACTCCCGACGGGCGATCCGTCGTGACCCGCCCGGGCAGCTTCGGCGATCCCGATTCCCTGCGTCACATCGTCCGGGCGCTGCGCCCCCACTCGACCGAACGGAAGGTCACCTCATGAACGCACCCACCAACCTCGACGCCGCCGGCCCGCTCCCGCTCATCGCGGTGACCATGGGCGACGGCGCGGGCATCGGGCCCGAGGTGATCGTCCCCGCCCTGCTCGCCCCGGAGACCCTGCGGCGCTGCCGCCCGGTGGTCATCGGGGACGCGGAGCGGCTGCGGCAGGCGGCCCGGCTGCGCGGCATCGCGTGCGAGATCGTCACCGTCGGCGCGCCCGCCGAGGCCGAGTTCACCCCGGACCGGCTCAACGTCATCGACCTCGGGCTGCTCCCCGCCGACCTTCCCTGGGGCGAGCTGTCCCCGGTCGCCGGGGACGCCGCGTACCAGTACGTACGGGCGGCCGCCCGGCTCGCCATGGACGGCGAGGTGCAGGGCATCTGCACGGCGCCGCTGAACAAGGAGGCCCTGCACGCGGGCGGGCACGTCTTCCCCGGCCACACCGAGCTGCTGGCCCATCTCACCGGTGTCGAGGAGGTGTCGATGATGCTGGCCACCCCGACGGTGAAGGTCATCCACGTCACCACCCACATCGGGCTCATCGACGCCGTCAACAAGATCGAGCCGGGTCTGGTCGAACGCACCGTGCGCCGCGGCCACGACGCGATGGTCCGCGCCGGTACCCCGCAGCCGGTGATCGGAGTGTGCGGCATCAATCCGCACGCCGGGGAGAACGGGCTGTTCGGCTACGGCGAGGAGGAGGAGAAGATCGTCCCCGCGCTGGAGGTGCTGCGGCGGGACGGCATCGACGCCCGCGGGCCGCTCCCCGCCGACACCGCCTTCTTCCTGGCCGGGCGCGGCGACTACGACCTGATCGTGGCCATGTACCACGACCAGGGGCACGGCCCGGTCAAGGTGCTGGGGCTGGAGGCCGGGGTCAACCTCACCGTCGGCCTCCCGGTCATCCGTACCTCCGTCGACCACGGCACCGCGTTCGACATCGCCGGTACCGGAAAGGCCGACGCCGGTAGCATGATCGAGGCGCTGCGGCAGGCCGCCGACATGTCGCCCTCGCCCACCCGCTGAAGCCCACCACTCACGGACCGAGAAGGACGCGTGACATTGCCGGTACAGGGAGCACGGGCCCGGCGCGACCAGATCGTCCACCTCGCGACGACCACGGGCCTCGCCAGCGTGGAGGAGCTGTCCCGCGCCTTCGGGGTCACCGCCTCCACCATCCGCCGCGACCTCGCCCAGCTGACCGCCGACGGCCGGCTGGCGCGCACGTACGGCGGGGCGATGGCCCTGGTCGCCCACCCCGAGGCGTCGCTGCGCCAGCGCACCGGCGAGGCGTTCGAGGCGAAGCGGGCCATCGCCCGCTGGGCGGCGTCCACCGTCCGCACCGGCGAGACGGTGCTGCTGGACGCGGGCTCGACCGTCGGCGCCCTCGCCCATGAGCTGCGCACGGCCGAGGGGCTGACGGTGGCCACGACCGGGCTGACCGCGCTCCAGGAGCTGGCCGACGTGGAGTCCGTCCGGGTCGAGTGCCTGGGCGGTACGCTCCGGCCGCTGAGCCAGAGCTTCCTGGGCCCGCTCGCCGAGGCGGCGCTGGAGCGCATGACGTTCGACCGGGTCTTCCTGGGCGCCGACGGGGTGACGGCCGAACACGGCATCTGCGAGGCGGATCTGCGGCAGACCCGGCTCAAGGAGCTGATGGCCCGGCGCGCCGAGAAGGTGTACGTGCTGGCGCACTCGGCCAAGGTGGGCCGGCGCCCGTTCCACACCTGGGTACGGCTGCCACCCGGCTGGACCCTGGTGACCGACAGCGGCTCCGACCGGGAGGAGCTCCGGGCGCTGCGCGCCGGGGGCGTCGAGGTCACTGTCGTGGACGACGGGACTCCCGGATGAATTCCGCCGTAGTCATGCGTGGACAGGGGGCGATCGGGCACCCGACCCGCATATGACGTGGCCACCGTCTCATGAGCTTTGGAGGACATCGTGGCACGGCAGACCGATCCGCATTCCACCGCCGACCCGACGCGGCCCGACGACCCCGTGCCGCCGAACCCGACCCCGTCGCCGGGGCCGGGCGGCCCCGAGCCGGGACCCGCGCCGGGGCCCGTGCCCGGACCGCCTCCGGGGCCGCCGCCGGATCCGGTGCCGTCGCCTCCGCCGGAGCCGCCGAGCCCCACGCCGGGGCCGCCTCCGGGCCCGTCCCCCGATCCGGTGCCCCATCCCCCGGGCCCCGATCCGGTCCCCGACCCCTCCCCGGCGCCGGGCCCGCTGACCTGATCCGGCCTGGTCCGGTCCGATCGGGCCCGGGGTCGCGGGGGCGCCGCGTAGCCCTGCCGGCGTAAGCGGACGGGTGCGGTCGCGCGTGCGGTGAGAGGGTCGGAAGCCCGGACCGCCAAGGAGCCGCAGATGCCGCGCACCGCACCGCCCCGCCCCGTTCTGGAGCCCGCAGCCGCCGCGTTCGCCGAGGCCACCGCGCGGCCACCGTTTCTGTACGAGATGTCGCCCGCGGAGGGCCGCAGGACGGTCGACGCGGTGCAGTCCGGGGAGGTTCCCAAACCCGAGGTGGACGAGGAGTGGATCGGCGTCACCGGCATTCCGGCCGGTGGGGTGCGGGCACGGGTCCTCCGTCCGCCGAATGTCTCCGGGACGCTCCCGGTGATCCTCTATGTGCACGGCGCGGGCTGGGTGTTCGGCAACGCGCACACGCATGACCGGCTGGCCCGGGAGCTGGCGGTCGGGGTCGGCGCGGCCGTGGTGTTCCCCGAGTACGACCTGTCCCCCGAGGCCCGCTATCCGGTGGCCCTGGAGCAGTGTTACGCGGTCGGGCAGTGGGTCGTGGCACACGGCGAGGGCGCCGGGCTCGACGCGGACCGGCTCGCGGTGGCCGGGGACTCGGTGGGCGGCAACATGACCGCCGCGCTGACGCTGATGGCCAAGGAGCGCGGCGATGTCGCCTTCGTCCAGCAGGTGCTGTTCTACCCGGTGACCGACGCGAGCTTCGACACCGGCTCGTACGAGCAGTTCGCCGAGGGCTACTTCCTGACCCGCGAGGGCATGAAGTGGTTCTGGGACCAGTACACGACCGACCCCGCGCAGCGCGCCGAGATCACCGCCTCCCCGCTGCGCGCGGACACCGACCAGCTCAAGGGGCTGCCGCCCGCGCTGGTCATCACCGGTGAGGCCGATGTGCTGCGGGACGAGGGCGAGGCGTACGCGAACAAGCTCCGCGACGCCGGGGTGCCGGTGACCGCGCTGCGGATGCAGGGCATCATCCATGACTTCCTGATGCTCGACGCGCTGCGCGACACCCATGCGGCACGGGCCGCGCTCACCCTCGCCGTGGACACCCTGCGCGGCGCGCTGGGCACGGCCTGACCCGGGCGCCCCTCGCGGCCTCAGCCCCCGGCGCCACGCGCCTTGGCCTGCCGCTTCATCTGCTGCTTGTGGGCGCGCACCTTGTCCAGTGACTCCGGTCCGGTGATGTCGGCCACCGAGCGGTACGAGCCCTCCTCGCCGTACGCCCCCGCCGCCTCGCGCCAGCCCTCGGGCCGCACCGCGAACCGCTTGCCGAGGAGGGCGGCGAAGATCTGCGCCTTCTGCTTGCCGTAGCCGGGCAGGGCGTTCAGCCGCCGGAGGAGTTCGGCGCCGGTGGGGGCATCGCGCCACAGGGCGGCCGCGTCACCGTCGTAAGTCTCGACCAGGTACTGGCACAGCTGCTGGATCCGCTTGGCCATCGATCCGGGGTAGCGGTGCACGGCCGGCTTCTCCGACAGCAGCTCCGAGAACCGCTCGGGGTCGTACGCGGCGATCTCATGGGCGTCCAGGTCGTCGGCGCCCATCCGCCGCGCGATGGTGTACGGGCCGGTGAACGCCCATTCCATGGGCACCTGCTGATCGAGCAGCATGCCGGTCAGGAGGGCGAGGGGGCTGCGCGCGAGCAGGGCGTCGGCCTCGGGCTGCTGGGCGAGACGAAGGGGGGCGTCCATCACCGGCGGATACCCAAGCGCTCCGGCACCGAATCACCCAGCGTCACAGTTCCCCCCAAAGACGCAGAAAAGGTGGGGCGATTTGACCGAATTGCACGACCTTGGGGTGCATGCGAGCCTGGTTGCGACCGCAGAACCGACCGTGAAACCGATCGCCCCCTCCAAGAGCGGGGCCTCACCGCATCACCGCTGTGCCGCGGGCAGGCCGTGACATCGGACCACGGAGGCGAGTGACCATGCCAGCAACCGCGACTCGCCGCCGACGCCATGACGACACCCCCGACACCGGCGGCGCCTTCCTGCGACTGTCCCGGCTCCCCTCCGGGCCCGAACGCGACGCGCTGCGCGAGGCGATCATCTGCGAGTGGCTGCCGGTCGCCAAGCGTCTGGCGCTGCGCTTCCGCAACAAGGGCGAGAACATCGAAGACCTCACCCAGGTCGCCTCGCTGGCCCTGGTGAAGGCCGTCGACCGCTACAACCCGGACCTCGGCCACGCCTTCCCCTCGTACGCGATCCCCGTCATCACCGGTGAGCTGAAACGGCACTTCCGCGACTATCTGTGGACGCTGCACATCCCGCGCAACATCCAGGAGGTCCGCTCCCGCACCCGCTCGGCGCGCGACGCGCTGGAGCAGGAGCTGGGCGGCCGCACCCCGACCGTCGGGGAGATCAGCACCCGTACCGGTATGCCGCAGGAGGACGTGCGCGCCGGTCTGGAGGCCAGCGCCTCCTGCACCCCGCTGTCCCTCAACGCCGCCGTACAGGGCGCCGAGGAGCGGCTGCTCGCCGAGACGGTCGGCGCGGACGACGCCGCGATCGAACGGGTCGTCAACCGGGAGTCGCTGCGGGTGCTCATCGCGAATCTCTCCGAACAGGACCGCTACGTGCTCTACCTGCGGTTCTTCGCCGGGCTTTCGCAGAGCCAGATCGGCGAGATCCTCGGCTTCTCGCAGATGCACATATCCCGCCGGCTGTCCCGGCTCTACAGCGAGCTGCGCCAAGGGCTGCTGGCCCACGCGTGACCCGCGTGACCCGTTACGGCAGGAGGTGCCGATGCGCTCCGAGACCGCCCGTATCGCCGCGGACGACGCCCTGCTCGTGGGCGATCTGGTCCTTCCCGACAACCCCTCCGGCGTGGTGGCGTTCGCCCACGGCAGCGGCAGCTCCCGGCACTCTCCGCGCAACCGGGCGGTGGCCCGGGTGCTGCAGGAGGCAGGGCTGGCGACGCTGCTGTTCGACCTGCTCACCGAGGCCGAGGAGCGAGTCGACGCGATCACCGCCGAGCACCGCTTCGACATCCCACTGCTGGGGCGGCGGCTGGCGGCGGCGGTCGAATGGCTCGGCCACCACCCCGGCACCGCCGGGCTGCCGGTCGGCCTGTTCGGCGCCAGTACGGGCGCGGCGGCCGCCCTGACCGCCGCCGCCGAGCGGCCGGAGCGGGTGCGGGCCGTGGTCTCCCGGGGCGGCCGCCCGGACCTCGCCGGCGGGGTGCTGAACCGGGTGAATCAGCCGGTGCTGCTGATCGTGGGGGGTGACGACCACGAAGTGCTGCGGCTGAACGAACAGGCCGCCGCGATGCTGGCCGCGCCGCACGAGGTCCATGTGGTGCCCGGGGCGACCCATCTCTTCGAGGAGCCGGGAGCGCTGGAGCAGGCCGCCGGGGCGGCGCGCGACTGGTTCCTGAGCATGACGCAGAAGCGCGGCGCGCGGCGGTAGCGCTACCAGGGGGTGCGCTACCAGGGTGTCTGCCCGCTAGCCGCCCAGCACCTCGCGCAGGTCGTACGAGACGGGCTCCTCCAGCTGCGCGTAGGTGCAGCTCTCCGGCTCACGGTCGGGCCGCCAGCGCCGGAAGCGGGCGGTGTGCCGGAAGCGGTCGCCCTGCATGTGGTCGTACGCGACCTCGCACACCCGCTCCGGGCGCAGCGGCAGCCACGACAGGTCCTTGACGCCGGTCCAGCGGCTGGGCGCACCCGGCATCCGGCTCCGGGTGTGCGCCTCCTCGCGCGCCCAGTCGGCCCACGGGTGGCCCTCGGCCGACTCCATGCGCAGGGGCTCCAGCTCGGTCATCAGCTCCCGGCGGCGGCGCATCGGGAAGGCGGCGCAGACGCCGACGTGCTGGAGGCGGCCGGTGGCGTCGTGCAGGCCGAGCAGCAGGGAGCCGACGACCGGTCCGGACTTGTGCAGCCGCAAGCCCGCCACCACGCAGTCGGCGGTCCGCTCGTGCTTGACCTTGACCATGACGCGTTCGCCGGGCCGGTAGCCGAGGTCGGGGCGCTTGGCGACGATGCCGTCCAGCCCGGCGCCCTCGTAGTGGTCGAACCACTGCCGCGCCACGTCGAGATCGTCTGTCCAGGGGGCGGTGAACACGGGGTCGCCGGCCTCGCGGAGCGCCTCGGTCAGGGCCTCGCGGCGCTCGCCGAGGGGCACGTCCAGATACGAGGTGTCACCGAGGGCGAGGAGGTCGAAGGCGACGAAGCCCGCCGGGGTGGTCCGGGCCAGCATCCGCACCCGGGAGTCGGCGGGGTGGATGCGCTCCAGGAGTGCGTCGAAGTCCAGACGGCCGCCGCGCGCGATGACGATCTCGCCGTCCAGGACGCAGCGCGGCGGCAGATGAGTGCGGAAGGCGTCGACGAGTTCGGGGAAGTAGCGGGTGAGCGGCTTGGCCGTCCGGCTGCCGATCTCGATCTCGTCCCCGTCGCGGAACACGATGGCCCGGAAGCCGTCCCACTTCGCCTCGTACCGCATCCCGGGCGGGATCGTGGCCACCGACTTGGCCAGCATCGGTGCCACCGGGGGCATCACCGGAAGGTCCATGATGTCTTCGATTGTGCGGCCGCAGGGGCCCGCGCGCCCGCCGGGAGGTGGAGCGGGCGGAGTGGACCTAGCGTTGGGGTATGGCAGAGACGGTGGAGCTTGACGTCGGTGGGCGCACGGTGCGGCTGTCCAACCCCGGGAAGGTGTACTTCCCCGAGCGGGGCTTCACCAAGCTCGACCTCGCCCGCTACTACCTCGCCGTCGGCGACGGCGCGCTGCGGGCGCTGCGGGACCGGCCGACGACACTGGAGCGCTACCCCGA
Organism: Streptomyces sp. NBRC 110028; assembly: GCF_001417735.1. GTDB lineage: Bacteria > Actinomycetota > Actinomycetes > Streptomycetales > Streptomycetaceae > Streptomyces. Next base: position 277,671 of record NZ_BBUZ01000026.1, on the reverse strand, counting down.
CGGGGTGACGGGGGAATCGTTCTTCCAGAAGCGGGCGCCGAAGAACCTCCCCGACTGGACCCCGACCGGCCGCATCTCCTTCCCCAGCGGGCGGTACGCGGACGAGATGTGTCCCACCGAGGTGGCGGCCGTGGTGTGGGCCGCGAACCTGGGCTGTCTGACCTTCCATCCGTGGCCGGTGCGGCGCCCCGACACCGAGCACCCCGATGAGCTGCGCATCGACCTCGACCCGCAGCCGGGCACGGACTACCAGGACGCGGTACGGGCCGCGGGCGAGCTGCGCGAGGTGCTGGACGAGCTGGGGCTGCGGGGCTGGCCCAAGACCTCGGGCGGGCGGGGGCTGCACGTCTTCGTGCCCATCGCGCCGGAGTGGACCTTCACCCAGGTGCGGCGCTCGGCGATCGCGGTCGCGCGGGAGCTGGAGCGGCGGGCGCCGGAGCGGATCACCACGGCGTGGTGGAAGGAGGAGCGCGGCGAGAAGATCTTCGTGGACTACAACCAGACCGCGCGGGACCGCACCATCGCCAGCGCCTATTCCGTACGCCCCCAGCCGCACGCGCCGGTCTCCGCGCCGCTGCGCTGGGAGGAGGTACCCGACGCCCGGCCGCGCGACTTCGACCTGGCGACCATGCCGGTGCGCTACCGGGAGGTGGGCGATGTGCACGCGGACATGGACGAGCACGCGTACCGGCTGGAGGCCGCGCTGGAACTGGCCGACCGGGACGAGCGGGAGCACGGTCTCGGCGACCTTCCGTATCCGCCCGAGCACCCCAAGATGAAGGGCGAGCCGAAGCGGGTCCAGCCGAGCCGCGCCAAGCGGTGAGGGTGCGACAATCACGGCCATGGCCTCCGTCTTCGCGCATCCGGACCGGCACCGGGTGGCCGTGCTGGTACGGCACGGGATGCTGCCGTTCGAGCTGGGCATGGCGCACCGCCTGTTCGGGCGGGCCGTCTCGGCGTCCGGTGAGCCGCTGTACGAGGTGGTGACGTGTGCGCTGATGCCCGGTGAGGTGCGTACGGACTCCGATGTCAGCGTGAACGTCGCCCACGGCCCGGAGGCGCTGGCCGAGGCCGACACGGTGATCGTCCCGGCCGCCAACGAGAAGGACGAGCCGCAGACCGAGGGCCGTCTCGGCCCGGCGCTGGCCGGGGCCCTCGCCCGTATCCGGCGGCCCGGCACCCGTGTGGCGTCCATCTGCACCGGCGCCTTCGTCCTGGCGGCGGCCGGGCTGCTGGACGGCCGCCGGGCGACGACGCACTGGCAGGCCGCGGACCAATTCCGGGCACTGTTCCCGTCTGTCGAGCTGGACCCCGACGTCCTGTACACGGACGAGGGCGACGTCCTCACCTCCGCCGGGGACGCCTCAGGCATCGACCTGCTGCTGCATCTGATCCGGCTCGACCACGGCTCCGCGGTGGCCGGTGAGGTCGCGCGGGGCGCGGTGGTGGCGCCGCACCGCGACGGCGGCCAGGCCCAGTTCATCCGCCGCCCCGTCCCGGCGCCGCGCGGCTCCTCCACGACGCAGGCGCGGGCCTGGGCCCTGACCCGCCTCGACCGCCCGCTGTCCCTCGCGGAGCTGGCCGCGCGCGAGTCGATGAGCGTGCGGACGTTCTCGCGCCGGTTCCGGGAGGAGGTCGGGATGACGCCCGTGCGGTGGCTGACCCAGCGCCGGGTGGAGCGGGCGTGCCGGCTCCTGGAGGAGACGGATCTGCCGGTGGACCAGGTGGCGGCGGAGGCGGGCTTCGGCACGGCGGCGTCGCTGCGGATGCATCTGCGCGAGGCGCTGGGCGTCTCTCCGAGCGCGTACCGCCGCACGTTCCGCGGGGAGTGACCGGCGGCTACCGCCGGGGTGACACCAGCGGCTCGGCGCCCAGGGTGGCGAACCAGTGCTGGATCCGGTCCTCGTTGTGGGTCCTCGCCAGCGACAGCGTCAGCAGCAGCCGGGCCTTCTGCGGGGTCAGGTCCTCGGCGCCGACGACTCCGCGTACGTGGGGGTCGTACACCGCCCCCGAGCCGGTGCGGGAGGCCGACGCGAAGACCACGCCGTTCTTCACCGCGTCGGCGCGGGCCTCTGTCATGGCCGGGGAGAGGCCGCCCGCGCCGGTGCCCGCGGTGACGACGCCGGCGGCGCCCGCGTCGGCGAACGCCTTGATGGCCTCGGGTCCGGCGCCCTGGTAGCTGTAGGCGATCTCGACCTTCGGCAGCGGCCGCCGGGCGATGCGGTCCAGGTCGAAGGGGGTCTTCCAGCCCGGCTTGCCGCATTCCTGGACGCGCGCCGGGGCCCGGTCGACGCGGATGTGGTTCTGGTCGACGACGCCCAGCTCACCGCTGCTGCCGCTGGTGAAGGCGTTGAGCCGCAGCGCGTCGGCCTTGCGGACCTCGCGGGCGGCCTGGATCTGGTCGTTGAGCATGACGACGGTGCCGAAGCAGGTGGTGCGGCCGCTCGCGGCGAGGCGGATCGCGTTGTACAGGTTGGCGGGGCCGTCGGAGCCGATGACCGTCCAGGGGCGCAGCGCGCCGGTGAGCACCACGGGCTTGTCGCTGCGGACGGTGAGGTCCAGCCAGTACGCGAACTCCTCCATGGTGTCCGTGCCGGTGGTGACGACGACCGCGTCGTTGGTGCGCAGCGCGTCGTCGACCGCGGCGGTGAGCTTCCGGTACTCGGGGAGGGAGTAGTCGTTGGAGTCCTTGTTGCCGAACTGCCGGGTGGTGACGTCGGCGAGCCGGTTGACCTCGGGTCTGAGGTCATCGACCAGCCGGGACACCGGGAGCTGTCCGGACGCGTAGTTCTGGAAGGACACCCGGCTCTTGCTCACGCCCGCGATGGTGCCTCCGGTGCCGATGACGGCGACCTGCGGCTCGGGCCCGTGCCTCGGCTCCGGCGTCCGCCCGGCGGCGGCGAGGGCAGCGGCCGGGGTGCCGAGGCCGACGGCGGCCAGGGTGATCAGGACGGCGGAACCGCGGGCGATGCGGTGCATGGGATACCACCCAATGCGGCGTTTGCAGCCATATACGGACTATCCACCGTAACCACGTTCCCCGTCGGAGGGCGAGCGCCCGCACAGCCGGGCCAGCAGCAGCGCGACATCGTCGTCCGGCGCCCCGTGCAGCGCGGCCAGCACCTGGTCGCAGATCCGGTCCAGCGGGCCGTGGTGGTGGCGGCGCAGCAGCTGGACCAGGGTGTGCAGTCCGACGTCCAGCGACTCGTGCCGCTTCTCCACCAGGCCGTCGGTGAACAGGGCCAGCACCGCGCCCTCGGCCAGTTCGCAGTCGACCGCGGCGAACGGAACGCCGCCGACGCCCAGCGGTGCGCCGCTGGGGGCGTCGATCAGCTCGGCGTCGCCGCCCGGGTGGACCAGGACCGGCGGCAGATGGCCCGCTGTGGACAGCTCGCAGTATCCGGTGCGCGGGTCGCAGACCGCGTACAGGCAGGTGGCGATGGAGTCGCCCAGGGTCCGGGTGATCTCGTCGAGGTGGCGCAGCAGTTCGATGGGAGGCACGTCGAGTCTGGAGAAGGCGCGGGTCGCGGTGCGCAGCTGCCCCATGATCGCGGCGGCGTGGATGCCCTTGCCCATGACATCCCCGACGACCAGGCCGACCCTGCCGTCCCGCAGCGGCAGCACATCGAACCAGTCGCCGCCCGCGGCGCTGACCGCGGGCAGATAACGGGAGGCGGTCTCCAGGCCGTCGAGTTCCCGCGGCGGCAGGGACAGCAGGCTGTGCTGGAGGGTGAGCGCGGCGTCCCGTTCACGCCCGTACAGCCGGGCGTTGTCGATGGCCAGGGCGGCGCGGATGGCCAGCTCGCCGGCGAGGGTCAGGTCGTCCTCGTCGAAGGGCCTGGTGTTGACCGTGCGGTGCAGGCTGAGGGTGCCGAGCACGCTGCCGCGGGCGATGAGCGGGGCGGCGATGGAGGAGTGGACGCCCTCGCGGCGCAGCACCTCGGCGGCGTCCTCGTCGCGCGCGATACGGCGTATGTCCTGCTCGGAGGTGTGCGACAGCAGGATCGGCCTGCCGTCGCGCACGCACTGGGTGATCAGGCGGCTCGGGCCGTAGCGGGCGATCTCGCCGACCGGGTCGGCGGCGTGGACCGCGTCGGTGGGGTAGCCGGCGGCGACGGCGAGCGCACGGAAGCGGGCGGAGCCGTCGCTGCGCCCCCGGGCCACGGGTTCGCGGTGCACCACCGCGTCGAGGACGTCGACGGCCGCGAGGTCGGCGAGCCGGGGCACCGCCACGTCGGCGAGTTCCTGGGCGGTCTGCCGCAGGTCCAGGGTGGTGCCGATGCGGACGCCCGCGTCGGCGACGACGGCCAGTCGCTCACGCGCCTCGGCGACCTCGCTGGCCGCCCGGTGGCGTGCGGACACGTCGATGATCGAGACGGCGATGCCCAGGACCCGGCCGCCGGAGTCCTCCAGCCGGTAGTACGACTCCGACCAGGCGTGGTCGGAGTCGGGGTCGGCGGGGGTCCGGCCGATGGTCTGCTGGTCCAGGATCGGTTCCCCGGTGGCCAGAACGCGCCGCATGGCGGTCTCGATGGCCTCGGCGTCGAGACCGGGCAGCATCTCGCTGATCCGGCGCCCGCGCACCAGGGATTCGGCCAGGCCGTTCATGCGCCGCAGCGAGGGGTTGGCGCGCAGCCACCGCAGCTCGGTGTCGAAGACCGCGAGGCCGACGGGCGACTGCTCGATCAACAGGCCCGATACGGCCAGGTCGGTCTCGACCCGCCGTACGGTCTCCTCATCGGCGGCCAGCCCGAGGGCGTACGCGTCGTCGTGCACGTCGTGGAGGCCCATGGTGTGGAACTCCACGCGCACGATGGCGCCGTCCCGGCGCCGGACGGGGAAGACACCCGCCCAGGTGTCGCCCGCCCGGACCCGGGCGAACAACTCCACGGCCGCCCGACGGTCCTCCGGGCGGACGAGCAGCCGGTCCGCGCGGCGGCCCAGGGCCTCGGCCGCCGGAAAGCCGAACAGCAGCTCCGCCTCGGGGCTCCACAGGGTGATCTGGCCGTCGGCGTCCAGCACCACGGCGGCGACCCGCAGGAAGCCCAGCACCCCGCCCGCGGCGGTGGCCGGACCGTCCCCGCCCGTCCGGTCCGCCTCGCTGTCGTGGTCAAGACGGTCATGCGTCGTCATACCGGCACCTCACCGGCTCGCCGTGCCCTCCCTCTGTCATACCTCGCCCTGCACACCGCCGCACCACCGATGGGGGATATGCGGTCACGGTCAGATGGTGAACGGGCGCTGCCGGGCGAAGGCGGGGCGCGCGGATCCGGCCAGCGACAGATGAGGGGTCTGGTCCGGGGGCATCCTCCTGACGATCTCCTGGTGCAGCGCGCGGTAGCTGCCGGGGAACGCGCCGCCCCGCCAGACCTCCAGCAGGGTGCCGGTGAACAGTCCGTTGACGACGCCGTCGGCGGAGGTCTGGTTGTCCTGGCAGCCGGAGATGTGCAGCACATCGGCGTCGATCCTCGCGAGGTCCTTGGCGGTGTGGGTCTTCTGGATCCGGTCGTAGAGGTCGCGGTCCCGTGCGTAGAGCGCGGACTGCACGGGCTGGGGCATGGCCCGCAGCCTCCTGCCGACCTCGCGGGGGTCGTCGGTGGCGAAGCGCCGGCCGAGTTCGCCCGGGCTGAGCAGCTCGGGCAGCCGCAGGGCGGCCGTACCACTGTGGCAGCTGTCGGAGAGCATCCAGATCCGCACGCCCTTGGCGAACTTGCCGAACAGCCCGAACAGCTCGTCGTCGACCAGTTGACGGTCGTACAGCGCCCAGGTCCCGTCCAGCCGGTCGCCGGTCTCCTCGTGGTTGAGGTCGGGCACCTGGCCGCCGTGGCCGGAGTAGGTGAGGAAGAGGATGTCGCCCTCGGCCAGCCGGCCGGCCGCGGTCTCCAGCGCCGAGGTGACCGCCTCGGCGGTGGCGGCGCCGGTCAGCAGCGGGCCGGTGACCTCGAAGCCCGCGGCGCCGGCGAGCCGGGCCATGTCGGCCGCGTCCTGCTCGCCGGCGCTCAGCTCGCCGTTCCAGCCGTCGTACGCCACGGGATCGACCTGGTTGAGTCCGATATGGACGGAGAGACCGGTGGCCATGGGGGGCTCCTCGGGTCGCGGTCGTCGGCAGGTGCGCGGCGCGGCCGCCCCGCGGGCGATGGCTCGCCCTCCCCAGGATGATGCGGCGGCGCGTACCGCACCGCCCTGTTTTCCGGGCCCATACGGGGAACTAGGGGGTGTCCTCCGGATCATGCCGGGCTCGCGCGCCCCGGGCCGACAGGGCGTGCACGACGAGGTCGGCGGCGCGCTCCAGGTAGCCCGGCTCCGGCGGCACGCCCCGCACCGCGACGCGCCAGTAGACGGGCGCGGCGAGCAGATCGAGCGCCAGTTCGCGGTCGGTGTCCGGCGGCAGGTCGCCGCGCGCGATCGCGCGGTCCAGCAGCGCGACCGCGCGATCGCGGCGCGGTCCGCCGATGCTGTCGGCGAGCGCCCGCGACAGCGCCTCGTCCCGGCGTGCCTCGGCGATCAGGTCCGGGATGATGCGGCTGAACCGCGGATGGGTCAGCCAGTCGACGACCGCGCGCAGCGCGGCGAGCACATCGCCGTGCAGCGACCCGGAGTCGGGCAGGTCGACCATCGCGACGCTCAGTTCGGACGCGACGTCGATGACCATCTGCTGCTTGGAGGACCACCGCCGGTACAGCGCGCTCTTGCCGACCCCGGCCCGTTTGGCGACCGCCTCCATCGACAGCCGCGCGTAGCCCTGTTCGGCGAGTTCGTCGAGCACGGCGGCGCGGATGGCCTCGGTCTTGTGCGGGCGCAGCGTGGCGGCGCCGCTCGGGGCGCGCCGGGCGGGTGAGGCGGAGCGGGAGGGGTCCGGCATGGGCCGACCCTAGCAGATGGACGAGACGGTACCGTTCTGCTTACATGGCGAACGGGACGGTACCGTCCCGTCCATTCATTCCGTCCATCCATCGAAGGAGAACCCGTCATGGACGAACGCGTCAGGGTGTACGAGCGGGCCAGGGAGCTTCTGCTCGCCCACGACATGCGGGGGTGGATCTGTGGGCCGAGGACGGCACCATGGAGTTCCCGTTCGCCCCGCCCGGGTGGCCGCGCAGACTGGAGGGCCGCGAGGCGGTGCGGGAGTACGTGCGCGACTACACCGACCACATCGACCTGCGGGCCGTCGTCCACGAGGTCGTCCACCGGACCGCGGACCCGGGCGTGCTGATCGTGGAGTTCGCGGTGGACGCCGTCGCCGTCGCCACCGGCCGCGCGCACCGGATCGACTACGTGGCCGTCATCACCGTCCGGGACGGCGAGATCGTCTCCTACCGGGACTACTGGAATCCGCTCATGCTGGACGACGGGCTGACGTTCGCCACCGAGGGGGGCCGGACCGATGGCTGAACCCGCCGTGCTGGTCACCGGCGCGACCGGCAACACCGGCTCGCGCGTCGTACGGCGCTTGCGGGAGCGCGGGGTGCCGGTCCGGGCGGCTGCCCGGCGGCCCGGAACCGAGGCGGGCGCGGAGGGGGTGCGCTTCGACTGGTACGACCCGGCCACCCACGCCGCCGCGCTGAGCGGGGTGGAGCGGATCTATCTGGTCGCCCCCGTCGGCGAGGCCGACCCGGTGCCCCTCGTCGAACCGTTCCTCGCCGCCGCGCTCGGCCGGGGCGTACGGCGGGTGGTGCTGCTCAGTTCCTCCGCGGTCCCCGCCGACGCCCCCGGCCTGGGCGCCCTGCACCGACTCGTGCGGGACACGGTGCCCGAGTGGGCGGTGCTGCGGCCGTCGTGGTTCATGCAGAACTTCACCGGCGACCACGCGGTGGCCCATGCCATCCGCGGCGACGGCTGGATCGTCACCGCCACCGGCGACGGCCGGGTCGCCTTCGTCGACGCGGACGACATCGCCGCCGTCGCCGTCCGGGCCCTGCTGGACGACCGCCCGCACAACACCGACCACGTCATCACCGGCCCGCAGGCACTCGGCTACGCCGACGCGGCGCGCGTCGTGGCCGAGGTCTCCGGGCGCCGGGTCGGCCATGTCACGGTGACGGCCGGGGCGTTGCGGGAGAGGCTGGCGGACGCGGGGATACCGCGCGAGTTCGCGGCGATACTGGCGGCCCTGGACGAGGACATCCGGGGCGGCGCGGAGGACCGTACGACGGATACGGTCCTGCGGATCACCGGCCGCGAGCCCCGGTCGTTCCGGGACTTCGCCACCGCCCACCGGGCGGCTTGGACGTAGGGGGTGGGTCCGCACGGCCGCGCGGACCCACCTTCCGGCTCAGCTGTCGCAGGACGTGAAGTCCGGGCTGGTCTGCGCCAGATAGATGCTGGACCGGCCCTGGTCGTCGCTGCGCAGCGGGACCGTGACGGTGTCCTGCGCCTTCCACGGGAAACCGTTCGCGTCGAAGGTCCATTCACCGGTCACCTTCGTCGCCAGCTCCGACAGCGCCACCCAACCGTACTGATGTGACGGCACGCTGATCGTCAGGCTGTTGCCCAGCTCCTCACTCAGGCTGTAGCTGACCTCGCCGGAAATGGTGAGGCTGACGCTGGTCTGTACGGGGCTCGCGCTTCCCGCGCCGATCTCCCCGGTGAAGGACACCCCGAGCTTGCTCGACCAGCCGGTGCTGGTCTTCAGCGAGAACGTCCACGGGACCGGCGCCTCCGTGCCGTTGTACCAGACGGGAGAGACGCAACTCTTCGGCAGCGGCTCGGCCGGGGCCTGGGAACCCTTCGTCCACGAGCAGGTCGCCGCGTCCTTCTGGCAGCGCTTCGACGCGTGCTCCACCGCGGCCCGGAGGGCGGCGCCGGTCGCCGACGAGGGGATCCTCCACTGCTGCGCCTTGCTGCCGTTGCAGCCGTAGGTCTGGGTCCACGCGTCGTCGTACTGGGCGGCCAGGACGACGTCGACGCACTTGTTGTCACCGGCGTTGCGGATCATGAACGTGTCGCTCGCGCCGCTCACGGGCTGGAAGTACCAGCGCTGGCCGGACGACGCGGTACAGGACTGCTGCCTGAGCGGGTAGCCGGCTTCGACGCATTTGCCGGTGTCGTCGTTGACGAGGGTGAACGCCCCGTCGGCCTGCGTGTTGGCGTGCCACTTCTGGTGGTGGCCCGGCGCGGAGTTGGTGACGATGAAGACGCCGTCCCCGGTGTTGCCGTTCTGTACGTCCAGGTTGCGGCCGCTGTTGACCGACGTGAAACTCAGTCCGGTCAGGCCCGGTCCGTCGTCCGCCCGGGCCGTCCCGGCCTGCGCGGCCAGGCCGAGGACGACGGCGAACGCGGCGATGAGGACGGCGAACGTTCCACGTAAGCCACTGAGTCTGGTCGATTTCATGCCGGAACAACCCCCTTATTCGGTTCACCCTTCGGTGGTGTAATCCACCTCGTTCAGTACGCTATCGCTCTCTTTGGCCTCGCGGCAGTGCGCCGCGGTCAGCGCGCGGGCCGGTCAGCGCAGCAGCAGCTGCAGTCCGCCCACCACGGTCGCCGCGATCACCAGCCGCTCGAAGAGCAGCTGGTCGATGCGGTCGACGCACAGCTTGCCAAGGAGGGCGCCGGGTATCACGAAGAGGGCGAGGCCCGCGTCCAGCTTCAGGGAGTCGCCGTCGATCAGGCCGAGACCGACACTGAAGGGCACCTTGCACACGTTCACGATGAAGAAGAACCAGGCCGAGGTGCCCAGGAAGCCGAGCTTCCGGAAACCGGAGGAGATCAGGTAGAGGGACATCACCGGGCCGCCCGCGTTGGCGACCATGGTGGTGAACCCGCCGAGGGCACCGTACGAACCGGCCTTGGCCCGCCCCCCGGCGCCGCCGGCGGACCGGCCGGCCGCCGCCCCGTCCGCCCCCGCACGCCGTCGCCACACCGTGACGGCGGCCATGAACAGCAGGATCGCGCCGATCGACACGCGCACCGCCGCGTCGTCGGCCCACAGCATGAACGCCCAGCCCGCCACCACCCCGACCGCGACCGCGGGGAGCAGCCGCCACAGAGTGGCCCAATGGGCGTGCCGCCGGTAGGTGACCACGGCGAGCACATCGCCGACGATGAGCAGCGGCAGCAGCACCCCCGTCGACTCACGGGCGGGCAGTACGGCCGCGAAGATGGCGAGGCTGACCGTGTTGGCCCCGCTGACGGCGGTCTTCGAGAAGCCGACGAGCAGGGCCGCACCGGCGAGCGCGGCCAGTTCCCAGAGGGCGATGGTGTTCATGCCACGACACGATGCTACGTCCCCACCTGCGCGGATACGGCGGGGTGGCGCGAGACCCCTGTAGGGGGTGTCTTGTGGATCAGGCCGGACGGCCCGCCGCCTCCTCCAGGGCCGCCCGCAGCGTACGGCTGTCGGTGAGGCCGTCGCCGGGCCGGGTCAGCCAGACGTGGCCGCGCCGCACGCACCCCGGGCGGGGGCACCGCAGCACCCGGCCCGCCCCGGCCGCCGCGACCGTGCGACGGCGGGCGTACGGGGTCCCGGCCAGCCAGTGCTTCCACTCGGCCGCGGAGCCGGGCGGGACGAGGAAGGTCAGCACATGGCTGGTGGTCGCCAGCATCACGGGCCCCGTCGCGGCGTCGCGCCGCTGGAGGGCCTGGATCACCGCCGTGCCGATGTCGTCGGCCATCCGGACCAGGTCGAAGACGGTGCCCACCGGCAGATCGGCGAGGCCGTCGCCGCTGGCCCACTGGAGCCGCACCCGCCCGGGGTCGTCGCTGGCGGACAGCAGCCAGTCGGCCGCGTCGGTCTCCACGGTGCCGCCCACAGGGCTCATGAGGCGCGCTCGAGCGGCAGGGTGAACCACACCTTCTTCCCCTCGCCCCCCGGGCCCGGCGGCTCGGTGCCCCAGTCGCTGGCGAGGCAGTCGACGATGGCGAGACCGCGGCCGCACTCCTCGGTCGGCGAGGCGCGGCGGAAGACGGGAATGACGGGCGAGCCGTCGGCCACCTCGACCCGCAGCTCATGGCCGAAGCATCCGGCGGCCTCCAGGGAGACGGTGATGGTCACGGTGTCGGCGGGGCCGGAGCTGCCGTGCTCCACCGCGTTGGCGAACAGTTCGTTGGTGGCGAGGACTGCACCGTCGACGAGCGCGCCGAGCCGCCAGTCGTTCAGATGGCCGGTGACCATGCGCCGCACCGCGGCGGCACGGTCGGGAAGGGCGGGGAATTCGGCCCGGAAGAGGCGGCGGGCGACCAGGGCGCTCATCGGCCCCTCCCCGCGCGGTTCGGGCCCGGTGATCCGGATGCAGTGGCGGTTGACGGACACCGCGAGGGCCGGGCGATCGCGCCCCAGGTCCTCGTCATCGGCCGGTGCCGGCCGCTGCGGCAGTCCTGGGAGGGATCGGCTCACGGTGTCCGTCCTCGTCGGTCTGTGGGCTCTCATGACATACAGGCACATGGGGTGGTTGACATTCGGTTACGCGGGTAGGCGCTTGCTGGCGACTGACAGCGCTGCGTCTGAGCCGGTGGCGGTTGGTGCGCGCCCCCCGCCCGACCCGCCTGGACCGGCTGCCACGGACGGAGTCGACGCGGTCGCGCTGGATGCCGGATACCGGCATGGTTCCTCCTTCGACGGCAGCTCGGAGCGTCATCGGTCACCGTCATGTAGAAAAACGGTTGAACCGACCGGTGGGCGAGAGGGCATGGGGGTTGTCCGGTTGTACGGGCGTAGTGGTTCGGGCCGCACGGCCCTGGCGGGGCAGGCGTGAGCGGGGACCGCGGCGGGGAATCCGCCCCGGCCGCAGGGTCCGGACTGCCGGGTGTGTTCCGCCTGGACGGCAAGCGCGTGCTGGTCACCGGGGGCACCCGGGGACTCGGCGAACAGATCGTGCGGCTGCTGGCCGCCACCGGCGCGCGGGTGGCCACCTGTGCGCGGACGGCTGAGGACTTGCGGGCCCTTAAGGCGTCGCTGTCCACGCAGTCGGATACGAGTCCGCCGGGGGCACTGTTCACCGAGGCCCTCGACCTCACGGCGCCGGACCGGCTGGAGGCATTCGTCCAGGCATCGGCGGAACGTTTCGGCGGGTTGGACGGCGTCGTGGCGTGCGCGGGTGGCGCACGGGGCCGCGGGCTGGAGGAGGCGGACGCCCGGGACTGGTCGGCGACCTGGGAGCTGAACGTCGGCCATACGGCGCGGCTGATCAAGGCCGCGGTGCCGCATCTGCGGCACCGCGGCGGCGGCTCGGTGGTGGTGGTCGCCTCCATCTCCGGCTGGAAACCGGGACCACAGGCGCAGTACGGGGCGGCCAAGGCCGCCCAGATCCATCTGGCGGCCTCACTCGCCCGCGAACTGGGCCCGGACCACATCCGGGTGAACGCCGTCTCGCCCGGCTCGATGCTCATCCCCGGCAAGCGCTGGGACCGGATGCGCGCCGAGGAGCCGGAGAGCTACGCCCGGTTCACGGCCGAGGTTCCGGCCGGCCGGCTGGTCACACCGCTGGAGGTCGCCCGGGTCGTGGCGTTTCTGCTCTCCGACGCCTCCAGCGGGGTCTCGGGCGCGCACGTGCCCGTGGACCGGGCCCAGAACGCCCCCACCCCGAACGGCTACTGACACCCATCGGCGACCAAGGGCGGGGTGTCACCCGACCCGGTGACACCCGCCACGGCCGTACTCCCCTGCCCCCTTTGCGCACCCCTTCGCACGGCAGCCCCCCGGTCCCCCGCTCCGGGAGCCCGCCGCGCGCCGCGGTCAGGCCGCGGACCCGAGCACCGCCCGGGAGCGATGCTCGAACTCGCGCACCATGGGCTCGCCCCGCCGGGGCCGCAGCCGGCTGCGGAAGTCGCGCAGCGCCTGGATCGAGCGCTCGCTGTGCACCCCGCTGAGGGTGTCCAGCGCCTCGCCCGCGGCGCTGATGGCCTCGTCCAGCCGGTTCTGCTGGAGGTAGGCCGTGGCGAGGACGGAGCGGCTGATGGCCTGGCGGCGGCGCCGGTCGGCGTTGGCGCGGACCGACTCGGTGGCCGCGTTCTCGGCCTCCGTCGCGTTGCCCAGGTCCCGGAAGCACAGGGCCGCCTCGGCCGCCAGATAGTGGTGGTCCAGGAAGCGCACCCAGGGCGACTCCTGCTGGGCGCCCCGGCTCGCCTCCAGCTGGGCCTCGGCGGCGCGCAGCGCCTTGGACGCCTCCCGGGGCTGGTCGAGCGCCGCATGGCCGCGCGCGGCCATGGCGTGCAGCCGCATCAGGCCGAGCGGACTGCCCGCGTTCTTCGCGGTGGCGACGCCGACCCGGGCCAGTTCGACGCCCGCCTCCGCCTGGCCGAGGTTGGTGGCCAGATGGGACAGGCCGGCCAGGATCTGGCCGCCGAGCACCCGGTCGCCACCCTCGGCGCACAGCCGCAGCGCCTGGGTCATATAGCGCTGGGCCAGGCCGTATTCGGCGTTGTCGTAGGAACTCCAGCCGGCCATCGCGGCCAGCTTGGCGGCCGCGGTGAACAGCTGGCGCCGCTCGTGCGGCGGCGCGCCGCGCTGCTGGAGCATCGGCACGACCTCGGTCGACAGATAGAGCACGATGCTGGCGCGGACCTGGCCGCCGCCGAAGCGGTTGTCCATCTCGTCGAACATGCTGATGGCCGCGTGGACCTGCTCGACACGGCCGCCATCGGCCGCGGAGGAGAGCCGGGGGGTGTCCTGGTTCTCGACCAGCCACAGCAGCCATTCGCGCTGCGGGGTCACCAGGGCTCCGGCGACGAAGGGCACCGCGCCCAGCAGGCTGCGGCGGGAGATATCGGTGGAGCCGAGTTCGGCGAGCGTGTGCAAGGTCTCTGCTACGTCCTCCCGGTAGGCCAGCGCTCTGGCGACGACGGGGCGCTGACGGTCGGCGATGAAGCCGAGCTCGGCGGGGGCCAGCGGCCGGCCGAGCCGGTTGGAGAGCACGGCGGCGATCAGTTCGGGTGTGCTGCCGCGCGGCTGGCCGCCCTGCAGCCAGCGGGTGACGGACGCCTTGTCGTAGTTCGACTCGTGCCCTTGTCTGCGGCCCAGTTCGTTGACCCGGTGCGCCAACGAGGCGTAGGAGCAACCGGATTCCTTGAGGGCCGCGGCCAACGCGGCGTTGACGGGGGCGCACTGGCGCCCGCTTACCGGCTGTGCGCCCGGCATCACCGTAACCCTCCCCGGCACGCGCCACGGAAGGTTTCGGGATCCCCGCCGCACGGCGCCGTAGGCGACGGCTGTGTCAACGACGTTGTGGACAAAGGAGGTTGGGAGCCCCCGCCGTGGAGGGTGAGATGGGTCACCCGCTCACTATGCGTGGTGGGTCACTCACCCCGCAACCTTCGTTCTGATAATTTCAGAACGATCCGCATAGCTCTGTCTGTGTCGTCGGGCTCGTGGCACACTGTGCAGGCACACTGTGCAGGCATATGACAGCCACTCCGGGAGGCGGGACGTGAGCGAGGCACGGCCGAGCGGCGCCGCCCCCACCGTCTTACGCAAGGTTCTCGGCAAGCGGTTGCGGCACTTGCGGGAGAAGGCCCGGGTTTCCTTCGAAGAGGCAGCTCAGGCCATCGAGGTGACCCCGCTGACGGTGCGCCGGATGGAGAAGGCGGAAGTCGGCCTCAAGATCCCGTACGTCAAGGAACTGCTGTGGAATTACGGCGTCCGGGGATCGGAGCTCGAGAGCTTCCTCGCCCTCGCCCGGGAGGCCAACCAGCCCGGCTGGTGGCATCAGTTCCGGGACGTACTGCCCGACTGGTTCAGTGCGTATGTCAGCCTGGAGAGCGAGGCCACCGTCATCCGTGCGTATGAGCCGCACTACGTCCCCGGGTTGCTGCAGACCGAGGACTACGCCCGGGCGGTGCTCCGCATCGGCTTCCCCAACGACACCGAGGAGGAGCTGGAGCGCCGCACCGCCCTGCGCCTCCAGCGGCAGAGCCTGCTCACCAAGCCGGACGCACCGATCATGTGGGCCATCCTCGACGAAACCGTGCTGCGCCGCCCCGTCGGCCCCAGCGAGGTGATGCGGCGCCAGATCGACCACATCGTCGACACGCTGTCGATGCCCAAGGTCCGGCTGCAGATCATGCGCTTCGCGTCCGGGCCGCACCCCGGGGCCTTCGGCCCCTTCCACTACTTCCGCTTCGGGTTCTCCGAACTGCCCGACGTCGTCTACACCGAGAACCTCACCGGCGCGGTCTACGTGGACCGGTCGAAGGAGGTCGGGGCCTATCTGGAGGTCCTGGACCGGATGGCGGTCCAGGCGGACCCGATCGGCGATACCAGCACCATCCTGGCCGAACTGCGTAAGGAGCTGTGATGACAGACCCCGTCTACACCGGGATGCCGGCTACGGACCTGGGCACGGAGGGCTGGGAAAAGCCCTGGAGCGGATCCAACGGAGGCACCTGCATCGAGGCCAAGCGGCTGGCGGACGGCCGGGTGGCCCTCCGCCAGTCCACCGACCCGGGCGGCCCCGCCCTGATCTACACCCGTTCCGAGGTCGCCTCCTTCCTGGAGGCCGCCAAGGCGGGCGAGGCCGACTTCCTCATCTCGTAGGCCACCGCGCCGGCATCGCGCGGGGGCTCGCGTCAGCGTCGCCCAGGACTCGCGCGGACCCCCATCCGGGGGCCGCCCCAAGGCGCGCCGGGCGTACCCCCTGACGGGCCATGATTCGAAAACCACTACGGGCGCACAACCGCACAACCCCGTAGCGCACTCCCGCCCCCGCCGCCCCGCCACGCACACTGAAGGCGCCGTGGCGGGCGGCGGTGTCGTCCCTCCATCCAATCCGGATCGCTCCGGAACGACGGGAAGACGGGATGAACCTCCAGCACGCGTATCCACAGCGGCGCACACTGATCGTCGAGGGGTGTGACGGTGTCCGCCGGGACGGGCTGCTGGCCGGGCTCGCGGAGCGGCACGGCTTCACCGTCACCCGCCCCTCCCCCGACCTCCCGCACCTGGACCCGGTCCGCCCCTACCGCGAGCTGCTCCAGCACGACGGGGCGCTCGCGGTGGACGCGGGGCTGGTCGGCGAGCTGGTCTACGGGCCGCTGCGGCGCGGGCACTCCCGGGTCACCTGGATCCAGGCGTTCGACTTCGCGGATGCGGTGGCCGAGCGCGACGGGGCGTTCGTCCATGTGACCGCGCCCGCGACGGTACTGGAGGACCGGCTGGCCGCGCGTGGCGCCGGCGCGGCGGACCTCGCGGAGATCGACGCGGCGCTGACCGGCTTCGACCACGCCTTCCGCACCCTCGCCCAGCACGCCCCGGTGGTCACGGTCGACGAGGAGCCTCCGATGGAGCCCGGTTCCGGTCCGGGCGCGGAGCCGGGCCCGGGCGAGACTCCGGTGACGCTCCAGACGGCCTCCTTCGCCCGCCGCCTGCCACGGATTCGCTCACCCGTCCGCCGCTATGCCCAGAACCACTGAACTTCCGTGCAGAGTAGGTAAGTTGGAGCCTCGCACAGGCATGACGCACGGCAGGAGAAGCCCCGATGACCAACGGTTCGTCCGCCCCCGGCCCCGACCAGCAGGCGTGGTCGAAGATCGACACGAACGTCCCGCACTCGGCCCGGATCTGGAACTACTGGATGGGCGGCAAGGACAACTACGAGGTGGACCGGATCGCCGGTGATCAGTACCGGGAGGTCGCCCCGAACATCGAGGTCATGGCCCGCGCCTCGCGCGCGTACCTCATCCGCACCGTCACCCATGTGGCGGGCGAGTGCGGAATCCGCCAGTTCCTGGACATCGGCACCGGGCTGCCCACCTACGACAACACCCACCAGGTCGCCCAGCGGGTGGCGCCCGAGGCCCGGATCGTCTACGTCGACAACGACCCGCTGGTGCTCCGGCACGCACAGGCGCTGCTCACCAGCACCCCCGAGGGCGTGACCGACTACATCGACGCCGATCTGCACGACCCGGACCGGATCCTGGAGATGGCGGCGAAGACGCTGGACTTCGACCGGCCCATCGCCCTGATGCTGATGGGCATCCTCGGCCACATCCAGGACTACGGCGCGGCGGTGTCGATCGTCCGCCGGTTACAGCAGGCCCTGCCCTCCGGCAGCTACTTCGTGCACTACGACAGCACCGACACCAACCAGGCGCTCAAGGAGGCCCAGCAGGGCTACGACGACACCGGCGCCGTGCCGTACGTGCTGCGCGGCCTCGAGGAGATCAGCCGCTTCTACGACGGCCTGGAGCTGATCGAACCCGGTATCGTCTCGTGTCCGCTGTGGCGGCCCGGGCCGTCCGAAACGCCCGTCGAGACGACGGATGTGCACGGGGGCGTCGCGCGGAAACCATGACGAGGGCCGTCGCCGAGCCGGCCGTGCCGACCAAACGAATGGTTCGGCCACCGGGCAGGTAACCCGCGGCCCCGCCCCGTCGTCAGACACGGCACCGGGGAAGCCGAGGCGGAGGGACGCGCGGGTGTTCGAGGTCGGAGCCTGGAGAGTGCCCTCGGTCAAACGGCGCTTGCGGGCGTCCGTCGCCGGGGAGGCCGCCGTCGTACGGCAGCGCGGCCCGCGGGAGGAGCGCTCGGCGCGGCCGCGGCACCTGGCCATCATCATGGACGGCAACGGCCGCTGGGCGTCCTCGCGCGGCCTCTCCCGCACCCGGGGCCATGAGGCGGGCGTGCTGGCGCTGCCGCGCGTGGTGGACACGGCGCTGGAGGAGGGCGTCGAGCACCTGTCGCTGTTCTTCTTCTCCACCGAGAACTGGAACCGGCCGCGCGGCGAGGTGGCCGCCCTCATGCGGCTCACCGCCCAGCTGGCCGATGTCTTCCGCGCGTACGGCGAGCGCGGCGTACGGCTGCGCTGGCTCGGCTCCGAGGCCCGCCTTCCCCGCGCCACCCTGGCCGCCCTGCGCCGGGCCGAGGCCGAGACGGCCGGCAACCGCGCGATGACGCTGGCGTTCTGCTTCAACCACGGCGGGCGGGAGGAGATCGCCCGCGCGGCGACATCGCTGGCGCGGGCCTCGGCTGACGGGGCGCTGGACCCGGGCCTGATCGACGAGGCGCTGTTCACCCGGCACCTGCCGCACGGCGACCTCCCGGACATCGACATGCTGGTGCGGACGTCCGGGGAGCAGCGGATCTCGAACTTCATGCTGTGGCGCGCGGCCTACGCGGAGCTGTTCTTCGTGGACACGCTGTGGCCGGACTTCACGGCGGACGAACTGCGCGGCCTGCTGGCGGCGTTCGCGGGGCGCGAACGCCGCTTCGGCGCGAAGTGATGCACGGGGGTCAGCGGATCGGGACGCCGGAGAGGGTGCGGGCGATGACCAGGCGCTGGATCTCGCTGGTGCCCTCGAAGATGGTGTAGATCGCGGCGTCGCGGTGCATCCGCTCGACCGGGTACTCGCGGGTGAAGCCGTTGCCGCCGAGGATCTGGACCGCCTGGGCGGTGACGGTCTTGGCGGTCTCGCTGGCGAACAGCTTGGACATGGAGCCCTCGGCCGATTCGAAGGGCTTGCCGTTCACGGCCATCCAGGAGGCGCGCCACACCAGCAGGCGCGAGGCGTCGATCCGGGTGCGCATGTCGGCGAGCTGGAAGGCGACGCCCTGGTTGTCGATGACGGGGCGGCCGAACTGCTGCCGGGTCTTGGCGTAGTCGAGGGCGACCTCGTACGCGGCGCGGGCGGTGCCGACGGCCATGGCGCCGACGGCCGGGCGGGACGCCTCGAAGGTGGCCATCGCGGCGTTCTTCAGCCGCTCCCCGCCCGCCGTGGCCCTCTCGCGGGCGCGGGCGAGGCGTTCGTCCAGCTTCTCCTTGCCGCCGAGCAGGCAGCTGCCGGGCACGCGTACGCCGTCGAGGACCACCTCGGCGGTGTGGGAGGCGCGGATGCCGTGCTTCTTGAACTTCTGGCCCTGGGACAGGCCGGGGGTGCCGGGCGGGATGATGAAGGACGCGTGGCCCTTGGAGCCGAGCTCCGGGTCGACGGCCGCGACCACGACGTGGACGCCCGCGATACCGCCGTTGGTGGCCCAGGTCTTGGTGCCGTTGATGACCCATTCGTCCTTGGCCTCGTCGTAGACGGCCCGGGTGCGCATGGCGGAGACGTCGGAGCCCGCGTCGGGCTCGGAGGAGCAGAAGGCGGCGACCTTCACGTCATTGGCGTCGCCGTACATCTGCGGGATCCAGGTGCCGATCTGCTCCTCGGTGCCGTTGGCGAGCACGCCGACGGCGGCCAGGCCGGTGCCGACGATGGACAGGGCGATCCCCGCGTCGCCCCAGAACAGCTCCTCCATGGTCATGGGGATGCCGAGGCCGGTGGGGTCGAAGTACTGCTGGGCGTAGAAGTCCAGGGAATACAGGCCGATCTTGGCGGCCTCCTGGATAATCGGCCAGGGGGTTTCCTCGCGCTCGTCCCATTCCGCGGCGGCGGGGCGCATGACGTCCGCGGCGAAGCCGTGGATCCACTCGCGCACTGCCTTCTGATCTTCGTTGAGTTCGAACGAGAATTCCGCCATGGCCCCTCCACCTGCTACATCTGCCGTTACCTACGGTAACAGCAGTCTGTTACCGGCCAGTAGGAGATGTCAACTCCACGGCCGTTCGAACCCCTCCGCCCGGCCGGGTGTTACGTTGCGCAGATACGCGGAGCCCATACATGTAACGCGTGAAACATCAGGGGGACGGGGAGGCCACGTCATGGAGACCGGGACCAGCCAGCGCGAGGACCATCAGCAGCAGGCCGCCGCACGGCGCCGCAAGGAGCTGCTGGAGGCCGCCGACCGGGTGGTGCTGCGCGACGGCCCCGAGGCCTCGATGAACGCGATCGCCGCGGAAGCGGGCATCACCAAGCCCATTCTGTACCGCCATTTCGGCGACAAGGGAGGGCTCTACCGCGCCCTCGCGGTACGCCACACCGACGGCCTGCTCGCCTCGCTGCGCAACGCCCTGGACGCCCCCGCGCCCGACCGCCGCGGACGGGTGGCGGCCACGCTGGACACCTATCTGGCGGCCATAGAGGCCCGGCCCCAGGTCTACCGCTTCCTGATGCACCCGGCCGACCAGGGCCAGCAGCAGGAACAGGAACAGGGCTTCGACGTGGGCCACCACTCCGCCCCGCTGCTGCGCCGCATGGGCGACGAGCTGGCCAAGGTGATCGCCGACCGGGTCGAACTCGGCCCCGGCGGCGAGGAGGTGGCCCGGATCTGGGGCCACGGGATCGTCGGCATGATGCACGCCGCGGGCGACTGGTGGCTGCGGGAGCGGCCCTGTTCGCGCGAGCGGCTGGTGCGTCACCTCACCGATCTGCTGTGGGGCAGGCTGGCCCTGGTGGACGACCGCATCGGCGCCCCGGGGTTCTGAGCGCCACGGAATGACGTCCGCTGGTGCGCCCACGGCGCGCGGCGGGCCGCCCACAGCACCCGGCGCCGCCGCAAGCCGTCCAGCCGGTCCAGGAACAGCCCGCCGTCCAGGTGGTCGCATTCGTGCTGCAGACAGCGGGCGAAGAAGCCGCTCCCCTCGACCCGCACCGGCTCCCCGGTCACCGTCACGCCCTCCACCACCGCCCGGTCGAAGCGCGGGGTGCCCGCCTCGATGCCCGGCAGCGACAGACAGCCCTCCGCGCCCCGTACGGTCACCCCGTCGGCCGTGACCGTACGGGGGTTCACCACATGCCCCAGATGACGCCGCTCCTCGTCGTCCGGGCAGTCGTACACGAAGACCCGCAGCCCCACGCCGATCTGGTTCGCGGCGAGGCCCACCCCGCCCGCCGCGTACATCGTGGCGAACAGGTCCTCGACCAGCCCGGCGAGCGCGGCGTCGAACGCGGTGACCTCCTCGCAGGGCGCGCGCAGCGCCTGATCGCCGAGCAGCCGCAGGGGCCGCACCCTCCCCCGGCTCCCGGGGATCGCGCCGTTTCGCATGGGAGCCAAGCGTACGGTCCCCCGGAAGGGCCGACGGGATTCGGGACACCGGCCGGATCTCGATAGGCTGATCCCCGACCGTGGCCTCCCGGCTGGCGATTCGGCGCGGAGGGGGCGTACCACCGGTGCCTCGGGGGGCAGGTGCGGCGCCGGTATGCGAGGAGGATCGAGAGACGATGGCAGGCAACTCAGAGCCGCTGTCGCCACGTGCCAAGCTGGCCGTGACGGCGGGCAAGGCCGCGGCGGCGGTGTCGAAGGCCGCGGGCCGCGGCAGCGGGTCGGTGATCGGCGGCAAGGTGGCCCTGCGCCTCGACCCCGATCTGCTCAGCAGGCTGGCGAACCACCTGGACGTGATCCTGGTGTCGGCGACCAACGGCAAGACCACGACCACCCGGCTGATCGCCGAGGCGCTGCGGGCCGCGGGCCCGGTGGTCTCCAACGCGCTCGGGGCCAATATGCCCGCGGGCATCACCTCGGCCCTGGCGGGCGGCTCCGACGCCCGCTACGGCGTGATCGAGGTCGACGAGAAGTACCTCGCCGGGGTCGCCCGCGACACCGAGCCCAAGGCCATCGCGCTGCTGAACCTCTCGCGCGACCAGCTCGACCGGGCCGCCGAGACGCGGATGCTCGCCGAGAAGTGGCGCGAGGGCCTGGCCGGTACGAAGGCCATGGTGATCGCGAACGCGGACGACCCGCTCATCGTCTGGGCCGCCTCCTCCAGCCCCAATGTGGTGTGGGTGGCCGCGGGTCAGGAGTGGAAGGACGACGCCTGGTCCTGCCCGTCGTGCGGCGGGGTGCTCCAGCGCCCCGGCGACGACTGGGTGTGCGGCGAGTGCGGCTTCCGCCGCCCGGTGCCCAGCTGGGCGCTGAACGGCGACTACGTGCTGGACCCGCACGGCGCGGCCTGGCCGATCCACCTCCAGCTGCCCGGCCGCGCGAACAAGGCGAACGCGGCCACCTCGGCGGCCGTGGCCGCCACCTTCGGCGTGCCCCCGCAGGTCGCGCTGGAGCGGATGTACCAGGTGCAGGCCGTCGCCGGCCGCTATGACGTGGTCACCTTCCAGGAGCGGCAGCTGCGGCTGCTGCTGGCGAAGAACCCGGCCGGCTGGCTGGAGACGTTCTCGCTGATCGATCCGCCGCCCACCCCGGTGATCCTCTCGGTGAACGCGCGCGGCGCGGACGGCACCGACACCTCCTGGCTGTGGGACGTGGACTACACCCGGCTCGCCGGGCACCCGATCTGCGTGATCGGCGACCGCAAGCTGGACCTCGCGGTGCGCCTGGAGGTCGCCGGGCTCGACTTCCGGGTCTGCGCCGACGCGGACGAGGCGGTGCGGATCTCCCCGCCCGGCCGCATCGAGGTGATCGCCAACTACACCGCGTTCCAGGACCTGCGCCGCCGGGTCGGCAACTGACCCCCGTACGAGGAGACACGACGATGCGTAGCACGAGCCAGAACGGCCTGCGTCTGGTCTGGGTCTACCCCGACCTGCTGAGCACGTACGGCGACCAGGGCAACGTCCTGGTGGTGGAGCGCCGGGCGCGCCAGCGCGGGCTGGACGTCTCCCGCCTGGACGTCCGCTCCGACCAGCAGATCCCCACCTCCGGGGACATCTACCTGATCGGCGGCGGTGAGGACCGCCCGCAGCGGCTCGCCGCCGAGCGGCTGATGCGGGACGGCGGGCTGAACCGCGCGGTCGCCAACGGGGCGATCGTCTTCTCGGTGTGCGCCGGGTACCAGATCCTCGGCCACGAGTTCATCAACGACCTCGGGCAGCGCCAGCAGGGTCTGGGGCTGCTGGACGTGATCAGCACCCGCGGTGAGGGCGCCCGCTGCGTCGGCGATGTGCTGGCCGACATCGACGACCCGCTGGGCCTGCCGCCGCTGACCGGGTTCGAGAACCACCAGGGCGTGACCCATCTGGGCCCGACCGCGCGCCCCTTCGCGCGTGTCCGGTTCGGCAACGGCAACGGCACGGGCGACGGCTACGAGGGCGCGTACAAGGACACCGTCTTCGGGACGTACATGCACGGTCCGGTGATGGCCCGCAACCCGTACATCGCGGACCATCTGCTGAAGCTGGCGCTCGATGTGAACGGGCTGCCGCCGGTCGACGACCAGTGGTACGAGGCGCTGCGCAACGAGCGGATCGCGGCGGCCACCGCCCAGCCCGCCTGACCCGTTCCCGGGCGGGTCCCCGGCGGGCCCGCCCGGTCGCCGTTAGGGTGTCTGTCGTCCCGCCGGACAGCGCGGTCCGGCCGTCGGCCTCTCATAGACAGAGGAATCACGCGCCATGCGCATCGGTGTGCTCACGTCCGGCGGCGACTGCCCCGGGCTGAACGCGGTCATCAGGTCCATCGTCCACCGCGCCGTCGTCGACCACGGCGACGAGGTGATCGGCTTCCAGGACGGCTGGAAGGGCCTGCTGGAGTGTGACTACCGCAAGCTCGACCTGGACGCCGTGGGCGGCATCCTGGCCCTCGGCGGCACCATCCTCGGCTCGACCCGGGTGCAGCCCGCGCACCTGCGCGAGGGGGTGGAGCGCGCGAAGGGCCATGTCGAGGAGCTGGGCCTGGACGCGGTCATCCCGATCGGCGGCGAGGGCACCCTGAAGGCGGCCCGGATGCTGTCCGACGCCGGGCTGCCGATCGTCGGGGTGCCGAAGACGATCGACAACGACATCGCCTCGACCGATGTGACCTTCGGCTTCGACACCGCGGTCGGGGTGGCGACCGAGGCCCTGGACCGGCTCAAGACCACCGCGGAGTCCCATCAGCGGGTGCTGATCGTCGAGGTCATGGGGCGCCACACCGGCTGGATCGCGCTGCACTCGGGCATGGCCGCGGGCGCCCACGCGATCGTCGTACCGGAGCGCCCGTTCGACATCGAGGAGCTGGCCGCGACCGTCGGGGCACGGTTCGAGGCGGGCAAGAAGTTCGCCATCGTGGTGGCCGCCGAGGGCGCCAAGCCGCGCGAGGGCACGATGGAGTACACGGCCGGGGAACGGGACGTCTACGGCCACGAGCGGTTCGCCGGTATCGCCCGCCTGCTCTCCGTCGAGCTGGAGGGGCGGCTGGGGAAGGAGGCCCGGCCGGTGATCCTGGGCCATGTGCAGCGCGGCGGCACGCCGACGGCGTACGACCGGGTCCTGGCCACCCGCTTCGGCTGGCACGCCGTGGAGGCGGCGCACCGCGGCGAATTCGGCAAGATCACGGCGCTGCGCGGCACGGACATCGTGCTGGTGCCCCTCGCGGACGCCGTGGAGCGGCTGAAGACGGTCCCCACCGAGCGGTACACCGAGGCCGAGTGCGTGCTGTGATCTGACCGGTTCTAGGCTGGTGCGAGCACTTTTCGTGCGCACCGGGAGAACCCAGGAAGGCCGGGGATAGGGAATGGATCACGGCGGGCACGGCATGATGATGGATCTGCCGCCGTTCACGCTGTCGCGCGGGCTGCAGTTCGGCGGTGATCCCTTCTTCCTCGTCGGCTGTGTGCTCGCCCTCGCCCTGTACGGCTGGGGCGTCGCGCGGCTGTGGCGGCGCGGTGACCGCTGGCCGGTCGGGCGGCTGGCGGCGTTCGTGGCGGGTGTGCTGACCATCGTGGTCGCGATGTGCACCGGGCTGAACGACTACGGCATGGTCATGTTCAGCGTGCACATGGTCCAGCACATGATCATCAGCATGGTCTCCCCCATCCTCCTGCTGCTGGGCGCGCCGGTGACGCTGGCCCTGCGCGCCCTGCCGGCGGCCGGGCGGGGCCGCAAGGGGCCGCGGGAGCTGCTGGTGGCGCTGCTGCACAGCCGCTACATGCGGTTCATCACCCACCCGGTGTTCACGATCCCGCTGTTCATCGCGAGCCTGTACGGGCTGTACTTCACCCCGCTGTTCGACTTCCTGATGGGGTCCAAGGCCGGGCACATCGCGATGATGGTCCACTTCCTCGCGGTGGGTCTGGTCTTCTTCTGGCCGATCATGGGCGTGGACCCGGGTCCGCACCGGCCGGGCTATGTGATGCGGATGCTGGAGCTGTTCGCGGGGATGCCCTTCCACGCGTTCTTCGGGATCGCGCTGATGATGGCGACCGCGCCCATGGTCGGCACGTTCGAGCATCCGCCCGGCTCGCTGGGGATCGACGCGCTGGCCGACCAGAACGCGGCGGGCGGCATCGCCTGGGCGTTCAGCGAGGTCCCGTCGGTGATCGTGCTGGTGGCGC
Source organism: Streptomyces sp. NBRC 110028 (assembly GCF_001417735.1). Lineage (GTDB taxonomy): Bacteria > Actinomycetota > Actinomycetes > Streptomycetales > Streptomycetaceae > Streptomyces. The sequence goes on along the minus strand of NZ_BBUZ01000026.1, from coordinate 252,661 downwards.
TGGTGTACCAGTGGTACCGGTCGGACCAGCGCCAGGCGCGGCGCGACGACCGTACGGCGGACCGCGACGGCGATCAGGAACTCGCCGCGTACAACGCCTATCTGGCGTCGCTCCAGGCCCGCGGGCGCTAGCCGAAGACCCCACGACCGAGAGACCATGGAGTCTCGGCCGTGGGGCCGGTGTTCCGGCGCCGGGATGCCGGGACCGCCGTGAGGAGGTCGGGGATGACCGGATCCGCCAAGGGAATGACGGTGTGCGCGGTGGGAGGCCTGGTGGCGGTGACCGCCTACACCGTGGCGCTGGGGAGCAATGGCTGGCTGTGGTTCGCCTGGGTGGTGCTCGCGCTGCTGGCGGTGGGGACGCTGCTCGCCCGCTGAGCGGGCCGGCCCCGTATCAGCTCACGGCGTCAGCTCACGACGCGGTGCCGCGCAGCCACCGCCACAGGGCCGTCCACCACGGCACCCGCGCGGGGGGCGGCATGGCGGCGGTGGCGGCCTCGTCCACGGGTAAGGCCTCCTCGTCGTCCGCGAGCACCGCGCGCGCGGGGCGCGTCCTGGGCGCGGGCAGCAGCCCGGAGGTGTCCACCGGATCGGTGGCGGGCCGGCGCGGCATGAACGCGACCGGCAGCGCGACCAGATGGCGGGAGATCCACGACGCGACCCAGTTCAGCTCGGTCTCCGGCACGTCCAGCCGCAGATCGGGCAGGCGCAGCAGCAGGGTGTCGATGGCGGTGTCCGCGATGGCGCGGCCGATGTCCTGGCCGGGGCATTCGTGCGGGCCGCCGCTGAACGACAGATGTGAGCGGTTGCCGTACATGGGCGCGCCGAGGTCGGGGCGGATGGCGGGGTCGACGTTCCCGGCGGCGAGGCCGAGCAGCAGCATGTCCCCGGCCTTGATCCGCCGTCCGCCCAGTTCGGTGTCGCCGGTGGCCCAGCGGCCGGGGACCACGGTGAGCGGCGGTTCGTTCCACAGCACGTGCTCGATGACGTCCGGCAGGGTCATGTGGCCGCCGGCCAGGGAGGCGCGGAAGCGCGGGTCGGTGAGGACCATGCGCAGCGTGTTGGCCATGAGGTTGGTGGTGGTCTCGTTGCCGGTGAGCAGTACGAGCCGCAGATGCTGGACGACCTCCTCCTCGGTCAGCTCGGAGGGGTGGCCCAGCAGCCAGGAGGCGAGGTCTTCGCCGGGCTCGGCGCGCTTGCGCTCGACGAGGTGGCGCAGGGTGTCGGTGACGTAACGGTCGCTGCGCAGGGCCGTGTCGGAGCCCTTCATCAGGTCGCGGGTGGCCTCGACCAGCCGTGGGCCGTACTCGTCGGGCATGCCGAGCACCTGGGTGAGGACGAGCATGGGCAACCGCTGGGCGAAGCCCGTGACGAGTTCGGCCTGTCCCTCGGCGCAGAATTCGTTGACCAGTCGATGGGTGAAGCGGGTGATGTGGCGGCGGATGCCTCGGCGGTCAACGCGGTTCATGCTGTCGGTGAGCGCGGCGCGCAGCCGCTCGTGCTCGTCGCCGTCGGCGAAGGTGCACATGGGCTGCCAGCCGACCACCGGGAGCAGCGGCGAGTCGTCCGGGATCCGGCCCTCCGCCCAGGCGCTCCAGTAGCGGGAGTCGCGGGAGAACCGGGAGGGGGTGCGGGCGACCTCCAGGTTCTCGCGGTAGCCCAGCAGCAGCCAGGCCGGTACGTCGTCGCCGAGCCGCACCGGGGCCACCGGTCCGTGCTCGGTGCGCAGCCGCTCGTACAGGCCCATCGGGTCCTTCTCGTTCTCGGATCCGAAGAGGTCCACCACACCGGCGAGGGGGCTTTGGGCGTGGGCGGGGCACTGGTCGGGGGGAGGGGTCACGGTGTCTCCGGGGTGGCGGTGGTGAGGTGTTGCAGATAGCGCACGAGGCTGAGGAGGGTGTCGCGGCTGGAGGCGCGGTCGCGGGCGTCGCAGTCGACGATGGGGACGGAGTCGGGCAGGTCCAGGGCCGCGCGCAGTCGGCCGACGGGGTGGTCGGGCGCCCCGGGGAAGGCGTTGATGGCGACGACGAAGGGGACGCCCCGCTCCTCCAGCCGGCCCAGGACGTCGAAGCTGACCTCCAGACGGCGGGTGTCGATGAGGACCACGGCCCCGAGCGCGCCCTCGAAGAGGCCGTTCCACAGGAACCAGAAGCGCTCCTGGCCGGGGGTGCCGAAGAGGTAGAGCACCAGCTGTTCGTTGAGGCTGATCCGGCCGAAGTCCATGGCCACGGTGGTCTCGGTCTTGCGTTCCACCCCGGCGATGTCGTCGACGCCGACCCCGGCCTGGGTCATCGTCTCCTCGGTGGTCAGCGGGCGGATCTCGCTCACCGAGCCGACCATGGTGGTCTTGCCGACGCCGAATCCGCCGACGATCACGATCTTGACGGCCGCGGCGGCGGAGGCCGGAAGGGTGTCCTCGCTGCGGGGTCCGACGATCGGCTCAGAGGTTTTGTAGTCCATGCATCACCGCCTGCAGAAGTTCGGTGTCGGGCAGCACCGCGGCCGGGACCGGTGCCCGGGCCTCCACCTGGTGGTGGGCGAGCAGATCCGCGAGGAGGACGGTCACGGTGCTGACGGGCAGCGTCAGATACGCGGAGATCTCGGCCACGGAGAGCGGGAAGTGGCACATCCGCAGCACGGCGGCGGCCTCGGGCGGCATGCCCGGCTCGGGTTCGGCCCGGGCCACGATCAGGCTGACCAGTTCGATGGTGTCCGCCCGCGCGGACCGGCCGGGGCCGCCGTCGACGAGGTAGAGCCGTTCGGGGCCTCCTTCGTCGGTGCCCTTTCCGGTCCGGCTCATGTCACGCGTCCGGCCCGTGGCGGACTGCTGAGGTGTTCGCCGAGCCGGGCGACCAGGTCTCTCATGCACTGGCCCATCAGCCCGGCGTCCACGCCGTCCTCGGCGAGCACCGCGAGGTAGGAGCTGGTGCCGGCCGCCATCAGATAGAAGAAGCCGCCGTCGACCTCGATGACCACCAGCCGCATCCGCCCGTCGCCGGTGGGGAATTCGGCGGCGATCGCCGTGGACAGGCTCTGCAGTCCCGCGCAGGCGGCGGCCAGGCGGTCGGCGGTGTCCTCGTCCGTACCGACCTGGGCCATGCACAGTCCGTCCGAGGACAGCAGGACCACGTGGCGGGTCTGCGGAACGCTCTTGGCGAGGTCCCGGAGCATCCAGTCCATGTTGAACCGCGCTTGCGTCACGTGCTACTCACCCTTATCCGAGGTGTTCTGGGCGTCCGAGGCGTTGTCCGGGGCGTTCGCCGTATCCGACAGCTCGTCGCCGTAGGGCCGGCCGGCGAGGTCCACCGGATCCGCCTCGCCGGACACGGCCTTGGTGAACGCGGCCAGCCACATCCCCGGCTGGATGGGCGGCTCGGCCGGTGCCGGGGGGCCCGCCGGGGCGGGCTCCGGGTCGGCGTCGACGCGGATGGGCGGGGTCACGGTCGGCATCCGGCGGCGGCGCTGGGGCAGTCCGGCGGTGTTGTGGCGGATCCCGTTGTGGTCGTGGGCGACCGGGCCGGTGATGTGGTCCGGCAGCGGCGGATAGGGCGCGGCGCGCTTGATGGGCTTGGGCGGCGGCAGCACTTGGGCCCGGGCGATGGCACCGCCGGGGGCGGGGGTGGGGCAGATGACGTCCTGCGGGACGACGAGCACCGCGCGGACGCCGCCGTACGCGGAGGGCCGCAGCGAGACCTGGAACCGGTACTTCACGGCGAGCCGGCCCACCACGGCCAGGCCCAGCCGGGGCGTCTCGCCGAGGTCGTCGAGGTCGAAGCCGGTGCCCGCCTGCTCCATCACGTACTCGGCGCGCCTGCCGCTCTCCTCCGACAGGCCCACCCCGGCGTCCTCGATCTCGACCGCCACCCCGGACTGCACCTCGACCGCCGTCAGATGTACCCGGGTCATGGGCGGGGAGTAGCGGGTGGCGTTGTCCAGCAGTTCGGCAAGGGCGTGGATGAGCGGTTCCACGGACGGGCCGACGATGCCGACATCGGCCACCGAGTGCAGATCCACCCGCCGGTATTCGAGAATGCGGGACATGGCGCCGCGCAGCACGTTGTACAGCGGCACCGGGTTGCGCCACTGGCGGCCCGGGTGGGAGCCGCCCAGCACCGAGATGCTGTCGGCGAGCCGGCCGATCAGGGCGTTGCCGTGGTCGAGGTGGAGCAGATCGCGGTAGACCTCGGGGGCGGCCCCGTGCTTGTCCTCCATGTCGCGCATGTCCATGGCCTGTTGGTGGACGATGGCCTGCACCCGGCGGGCGATGTTGACGAACGCCCGCCCGGCCGCGTCCCGCAGGTCCTCCTCGGCCCGCACGGTCTCCAGCACCATCCGCAGGACGGCGCGCCGGGCGGATTCGAAGTCCGGGTCGAGGTCGGGCGAGGGCGGGATGTCCTTCATCAGGACGTCGACCTCGGCCCCGCGCTGCAGCCGCTCCACGGCCACGGGCAGCACGTCCACGGCCAGCCGCCGGGTCTCCACCTCCTGGTCGACCAGGCGCTGCCGGTACGCGGCGTCCTGTTCGGCGATCCGGGCGCGCAGCTTGCCGATCAGGCGTCCGCGGCGGGCCGACTCGGCCGCCGCCAGGGCCACCGCCAGCGTCGCCGCCGCGCCGCACCAGGCGACTGTCGCCCGCGCCCCGGCGGACACCACGGTCACGGCGAGCGCCGCGCAGGCCGCGAGCGCGGCGGGGGGAATGAGCCATACGAGCGCGGAGGCGGGCCGTCGGCCTCCAGGTGACGCGCCGGCGAAAACCATCGGCTTCCTTAAAAGCAGCGGGAGAAAATGCGTGCGAAGAACTCGCTATGGGCCCTGGAGCATAGCGGTCGCGGCGCACCCCGAAATGACGATGATTTTTTCTTGGTAACGAATACGAGAGGCGAATTCCATGAGCGTAAAAAAGCGATCGAATTCGCTCACACCCTTGGGGGGTCCGAAACCCCACACCGCCAACTTGCGGTGCATTTACCGCCATTACGGACATCATGCGGCGACTCGCCGGAGGCGGCGGTGAGTTGTACAGTCGGCAGTTTTCCCCGGAAACGCGGCGGCGGCCGCCCCGGGCCGGGGCGGCCGCCGCCGGCTCGCTTCCGTACGCGCCGACTCGTACGGAAGCGGGCCCGGTCGACCGTTACCCGACGGCCCCGGCGGCCTTCGCGGCCGTGCCGGTCTTCGCGGGCTTCGGCGTGGCGTGCGGAGCGCACGTCACGTCCGTGGCGTCCACCGTGCCCTTGAGCAGGTAGGCGTCCACCCGGTCGTTGATGCAGGGATTGACCAGCCCGGTGACGCCGTGCGAACCGGCGTCCCTCTCCGTGATCAGACGCGAGCCCTTGAGGCGCTTGTGCAGCTCGACGCCGCCCTCGTACGGGGTCGCGGCGTCACGAGTGCTCTGCACGATGAGCGTCTTCGGCAGACCCTTGCCCGCACCGACCTCCAGCGGGTTCTGCTGCTTGGCCGGCCAGGTGGCGCACGGCAGGTTCATCCAGGCGTTGGACCAGGTCAGGAACGGGTAGTCGCGGTGCAGCCGGGTGTTGTCCCGGTCCCACTTCGGCCAACTGGCCGGCCACTTGGCGTCGGCGCACTCCACGGCGGTGTACACCGCGTTGCCGTTCTCCGAGGCGATGTTGCCCGCGGTGTCCGACATGTCCGGGCCGGCGGCCTCGACGAGCGCCTTCTCGTCACCGGCGAGGTAGTCGCTCCACACCTGGGCGACGGTGGCCCACGACGAGTCGTAGTACGGGGCGCTCTGGAAGAAGCCGAGCAGCTCGGCCGGGCCGACGACGCCGCCGATCGGGTTCTTCTTGGCGGTCGCGCGCAGCTTCTCCCACTGCGCCTGCACCTCTCCCGGGGTGTCGCCGATGTGGTAGGCCGCGTCGTTCTTGGCCACCCACGCCTTCCAGTCGTCCCAGCGCATCTCGAACGCGACGTCCTGGTCCAGGTTGGCCTGGTACCAGATCTTCTCCCGCGACGGGTTCACGACCGAGTCCACGATCAGGCGGCGCACATGGTCCGGGAAGAGCGTCGCGTAGACGCCGCCGATGTACGTCCCGTAGGACACGCCCAGGTAGTTGAGCTTCTTGTCGCCGAGCGCGGCCCGGAGGACATCGATGTCGCGGGCGGTGTTGGGCGTCGTCATGTGCGGCAGCATCCGGCCGCTGCGCTCCTGGCACCCGGCGGCGTACTCCGCGGCGAGCTTGCGCTGCGCCCGCTTGTCCGCCTCGCTGTCGGGCACCGGGTCCATCTTGGGCGCCTTGACGAACTCCTGCGGGTCCACACAGGAGATGGGGGCCGAGTGGCCCACCCCGCGCGGGTCGAAGCCCACGAAGTCGTACGCCTTCGCGGTCTTCGCCCACAGCGGGTTCTTGTTGGTGACCCGGGTCGGGAACTTCAGCCCGGAGCCGCCCGGTCCGCCCGGGTTGTAGATCAGCGAACCCTGCCGCTCGGAGGCGGTCCCGGTGTTGCCGACGCGGTCCACCGCGATCTTGATGGTGCGGCCGTTCGGCTTGGCGTAGTCCAGCGGAACGGTCACATAGCCGCACTGGATGGGCTTGGCCAGGTTCCAGTCGGCCGGACAGTCCGTCCAGTCGATGCCCGCCTTCGCGGCCCGGGCCGCGGCGATCGCCGCCCCGCGGGCCTCCGCGACACCCCCCGGCGTCCGCGTGGGTTCCGATGCCCCCGCCGTGGGAGCGGCCAGCGCACCGGTTATCAGCGCACCGGTCATCACTCCGCCGGCCACGCCGAGCACTGCTGTGCGTCTCACGTAGTAATCCCCCTGCTTTGTTGCGCCGCCAGTGCGGCGATGATCACAGAGTGTCAGGAGGATCCTCGCGCCTCACTTACTCCTGAGTACAGGGCAAACCGCCGTTTCTTTATCAACACGTCACCTTCACGTACGGCCCGTCAGCTCCCGACGGCCCCGGCGATGAGGGCCTGGAGCTGCTCGGCGGTGCGGTCCAGTGGCTGAATGCTGCGCTTGGCCCGGCACATGGCCACGGTTCCCTCGACGGCCGCGACGACGAGCGTCGCGAGCTGCTCCGCCTGCCCGGGCGGGGCGCCGTGCTCCCGCAGGGAGGCGGCGAGCAGGTCCTCCCAGTCGTCGAAGACCTCCGCGGCGGCCACGAGGGCCGGCGGGGTCTCGCCGGGCGGGGGCTCCTCGATGGAGACGGCGAGGACCGGGCATCCGGCCCGGAAGCCGGTGTCGATGACAATCCCGCGCCACAGGGCGAGGAACGCCCGGAGCCCCGCGGCCGGGCCCGCCCGAAGCTCCTTGCGCAGGACGCGGGCGATGCCCTCCCCCGCGTACCGGACGGCCTCGGTGGCCAACTGCTGCTTGCCCTCGGGGAAGTAGTGGTACGTGGAGCCGAGCGGCGCCTCGGCGTGCTTGGCCATCTCGCGGATGCTCGTGGCGTTCAGACCGCGCCGGCTGATCATGTCGGCCGCTCCGGTCACGATCCGCTGCCGGACCTGCGGGCCACCGTTGGCCATGTTCACTCCCCCTCTGGCTATAACGCTCGTCATAGTCTAGCGTGACCTCGCGCTATAACGACCGTCATAGACCACCTGACATCGCTGGACGACGAAAGCCGAGGAACAGCCATGCCGATGATCCGGCTGACCGCCCCGACCGGTGCCCTGACCGAGGAGGGCCGCGCGGACATTCAGCGCGATCTCGCCACGCTGCTGCTGCGCTGGGAGGGCGTGCCCGACACCGCCCTCTTCCGCGCCCAGGCGTGGAGCTATCTGATCGAGCTGCCCGAGGGGGCCCAGACCACCGCGGAGGACGACGCGCCGCGCTTCCTGGTCGACATCACGGTGCCCCGGGGCGCCCTGTCCGAGCGCCGCAAGGCCGGTCTGGTCGAGGACGTGACCAAGGGCGTGCTGAAGGCCGCCGGGCTCTCCCCGGACGAGGCGCTACGGGTGTGGGTGCTGATCCACGAGCAGCCGGACGGCACGTGGGGCGCGGGCGGGTCGGTCATCCGGTACGCCGACCTGGTCGCCCTCGCCCGCCAGAGCACGCAGGAGCCGGGCGATGCGTGAACTGACGTACGTCGCACGGCACACCGTCGAATGGCGCGAGGCGCCCGACCCCCGGCTGGAGAGTCCGGCCGGGACGCCATCGTCGCACCGGTGGCCGCCACCCCCTGCGACGTGGATTCCGCGATCCTCGCCGGGCACGCCACGCGACGGCAGCCGCATAGCAAACACAGCATCGACCCGCCGTTCCCCCTCGGCCACGAGTGCGTGGCCCGCGTCGTGGACGTCGGCGACGCGGTGAACTGCACGACCGTGCCGCACATGGAGATGTACGGCACGCCGATCGGCGGCAGCTGGGGCGGGCTCTTCTCCGACCTGGTCCGCGTGCCGTACGCGGACGCCATGCTGGTGCCGCTGCCGCCGGGGCCCGACCCCATCGCCATGGCCTCGGCCGGCGACAACTGGTCCCTCGCGCGGCGCTCGCGGAGAGCTATGGCGCCCGTACCGCCGAGGCGATCGAGCCGATCCGGCACGGCTTCGACATCGCCGTCGAGGCCACCGGCCGCGTCGACCAGCTCACCTTCGCGCTCACCTCGCTCGCCCCCGAGGGCGTCTGCGAGAGCGCGGGCAACCACTTCCGGCCCGGCGAACTGCCGCTGCTCGACATGTACCTCACCGGCGTCACCCTGCGCGTCGCCCGGGACAACGTACGCGACCACCTGCCCGACGCCCTCGCACTCGCGGGCTCCGGAAAGGTGGCGCCCGAGCGCGTCGTCTCCCACGTCCTGGACTGGGAACGGCTGCCGGACGCGCTGCCGGAGAAGCGGCTCAAGCCGGTGTTCGTACGCGACATTCCGCCGGCCGCCCGCTGAGGGCGGGCATGGACGCCATCGCCTCGTCCAGCGTCCGGCGCAGCCGCAGACCGTCCGTGGCCACCGCGCCGACCAGGGCGGCGGGCCCGGCGAGCGGGGTGATGACGGCCGTGTCGGCGAGCAGGCGGGGCGGCACCGGGTCGGTGTCGAACGCCGGGTCGACGACGAGGAGCTGACCGGCCGCCCGGCGTCCGCCGAGCACCGCGCCGCCGTCCCAGCCGGGCGCGCCGGGGCCGTACGACAGCTCCTGGTCCAGCAGCGGGCGCCCGGCGCGGTGCACGGTGAGCCGGCTGGTCAGCCCGCCCGGGGGCTCGCCGGAGCGGCCGAGGATCTGTTCCTCGCGCAGCACCAGGCGGGCGGTGGGGGCGAGTTCGACGGTGGTGGTCATGCGCAGGTCGCTGCCGTGGGCGGAGATCAGGGGCTCGGGCAGCCAGTGCAGGGTGGCGCCGTCGGCGACGGTCAGCCGGATCGCGTAGTGGGCGGGCTCGGCGCGGCGGCCGGGCAGCGCGAGCGTCGCGGCCGACGACCCGACGCGGAGCCGGGCGCCGGGGCCGACGGTCGCGGTCAGCGCGATGCGGTCGCCGCCGAGCGGGGCGCTCATCGCCCCGACCACGGTGACGCACGCCTCGCCCTCGCCGGTCGCCCGGGTCCGCCGCAGGGCGAGCGGCCCGTCCCCGGCCAGCACGGGCAGCGCGGTGCCGCCGCGGCCGTCCGCGGCCGCGACGAGGCGGGCGGCGGCGCGTACGCCGGTGCCGTGCGCCCCTGTCGCGCCGCCGGTCACGCCGGGGCCGCCGGTCACGCCGAGGCCGCCGTCCAGGCGGTCAGCCGCTCCCGGACCCAGTCGGCGATCGGCCGGACGCCGTCCGGCGCGACCAGGGAGGTGAAGGCGACGGGCAGATCGCCGCGCTGCTCCTCGGCGTCGCGCGCCATGCGCTCCAGGTCGGATCCGACGTACGGGGCGAGGTCGGTCTTGTTGACGACGAGCAGGTCGGCCGTCGTCACGCCGGGGCCGCCCTTGCGCGGGATGTCGTCGCCGCCCGCGACGTCGATGACGAACACCTGCGCGTCGACCAGGCCCTTGGAGAAGGTCGCGGTGAGGTTGTCACCGCCGGACTCGACCAGGACCAGATCGAGCGGGCCGACGCTCTCCTCCAGGTCCTCGACCGCTTCGAGGTTGGCCGAGATGTCGTCGCGGATCGCGGTGTGCGGGCAGGCGCCGGTCTCGACGGCGGTGATGCGCTCGGCGGGCAGCACCGCGTTGCGCAGCAGGAACTCGGCGTCCTCGCGGGTGTAGATGTCGTTGGTGACCACGGCGATCGCCAGTTCCTCGCGCAGCGCCCGGCACAGCGCGGCGACCGTCGCGGTCTTGCCGGAACCGACCGGTCCGCCGAGGCCGACGCGCAGCGCCCGGCGGCTGCCGTCGGGGCGGCGGGGGTCGGCGCCGGGGGCGGCGCCGTGGGTGTGGCGGCGGGGATAGGTCTCGGGGTGATCGAGGTGCATGGCGGCTCCGGGGGGCGGTTTAGGAGGCGAAGAGGCGTACGGGCCAGGTGGCGTGGTGCTCGGCCGCGATGTCGAGCAGCGGCGCCGCGGCGGCGGGCAGCGCGCCGGGGCCCTCGTCCAGGGCCCGGTGGGCCGCCTCGGCGGCCCGGGCGGCGATCCGGTCGATCTCGGGGGCGAGGCGGGCGAGGACGGCGGTGGCGTCGAACGGGTCGAGGCCGAGCAGCCGTACGGCGGCGGACGCCGGTCCCCCGGCCGACTCGTACGCGGCGGCGTACGCGGCGGCCGTGGGGTCGAGCCCGGCGGCGCGCGCGGCCAGGCCCTGTACGACGGGCTGGTGGGCGCCGCGCGGGCGGGCGGCGGCGAGGGCGTCGAGTTCGGGCGAGGGCCAGGTGGCGCGGGCGGCGCGCATCAGCTGGCGGCCGAGGCGGCGTGCGGTGGTGCGCAGCGCGGGGGCGGGCGTCCGGGCGTCGGCGGCCTCGTCGAGCGCGAGCGGGTCCATCCCGGCGGCGGCCGCGGCGGCGAGCGCGGCCGCGGTCAGCCCGGCGGTGTGCAGCCGCCCGCGGCAGAACGCCTCCAGGGTGGCCGCGTCGCGCACCCGGCCCGCCGTGACGGCGGCCTCGACCCCGCCGGAGTGGGCGTGGCCCCCGGCGGGGAAGCGCCCATCGGCGAGGATGAGCAGCGCCGCGGTCGTGGCCCGTGGCGGTGTGGCGGCGGTGTCGTCCGTGGTCTTCGCGGTCATCGCGGTCATCGCGGTCAGAAGAGGAAGTACCGCTGGGCCATGGGGAGTTCGGCGGCCGGGGCGGGTTCGACGGGGTCGCCGTCGATCGTCACCGTGAAGGTGTCGGGGTCGACCTCCACCCGCGGCATGGCGTCGTTCTCCCGCATGTCCGCCTTGGTCACCCCGCGCGTCCCCCGGATCGGCACGAACCGCTTCCCGAGGCCGAGCCGGTCGGCCAGGCCGTCGTCCAGCGCGGCCCGCGTGACGAAGTTCAGGGAGTTGGCGGCCGGGGCACGCCCCACCGCGCCGAACATGGGCCGGGGCAGCACCGGCTGCGGTGTGGGGATGGAGGCGTTGGCGTCGCCCATCTGCGCATACGCGATCTGGCCGCCCTTGAGCACCAGATGCGGTTTGACGCCGAAGAAGGCGGGCTCCCACAGCACCAGGTCGGCGAGCTTTCCGGACTCCACCGAACCGATCTCGCCGTCGAGGCCCTGCGCCACGGCCGGGTTGATGGTGTATTTGGCGACATAGCGGCGTGCCCGGTGGTTGTCCGCGCGCCCGTCCCCCGGCAGGGCGCCCCGGCGCCGCTTCATGACGTGCGCGGTCTGCCAGGTGCGCAGGACGACTTCGCCGATCCGGCCCATGGCCTGGGAGTCGGAGGAGATGATCGAGATCGCGCCGAGGTCGTGCAGGATGTCCTCGGCGGCGATGGTGCCGGGCCGGATGCGGGATTCGGCGAAGGCCAGGTCCTCGGGGACGGCCGGGTTGAGGTGGTGGCACACCATCAGCATGTCGAGGTGTTCCTCGACCGTGTTGACGGTGTGCGGCCGGGTCGGATTGGTCGAGCTGGGCAGCACGTTCGGCTGGGAGACCACGGTGATGATGTCGGGCGCGTGACCGCCGCCCGCGCCCTCGGTGTGGTACGCGTGGATCGAGCGTCCGGCGATCGCGGCGAGGGTGTCGGCGACGAACCCGGCTTCGTTGAGGGTGTCGGTGTGGATGGCGAGTTGGGCGCCGCTCTCCTCGCAGACACCGAGGCAGGCGTCGATCGCGGCGGGGGTGGCCCCCCAGTCCTCGTGGATCTTGAAACCGAGGGCCCCGCCGCGCAGTTGGGACCACATGCCCTCGTGGCTGACGGTGTTGCCCTTGCCGAGCAGCCCGATGTTGACGGGGTACGCCTCCAGCGCCTCGAACATCCGGGCGAGGTGCCAGGGGCCGGGGGTGATGGTGGTCGCCTTGGTGCCCTCGGCGGGTCCGGTGCCGCCGCCGACGAGGGTGGTGATGCCCGAGGACAGGGCCTGGTCGATCAGGGTCGGGGAGATGAAGTGGACATGGGCGTCGATGGCGCCCGCGGTGAGGATCCTGCCGTTTCCCGCGATGACCTCGGTCTCGGGCCCGATGACGAGGTCGGGGTGGACACCGTCCATGGTGTCGGGGTTCCCGGCCTTGCCGATCCCGGTGATACGGCCGTCGCGCAGACCGACGTCGGCCTTGACCACGCCCCAGTGGTCGAGCACCACGGCACCGGTGATCACGGTGTCGGGGGCGCCCTCGGCGCGGGTGGCGCGGGACTGGCCCATGGACTCGCGGATCACCTTGCCGCCGCCGAAGACCGCCTCGTCGCCGGAGCGGCCGGGGCCGCCGCAGCGGTCCTCCTCGATCTCGATCACGAGATCGGTGTCGGCGAGCCGTATGCGGTCCCCGGCGGTCGGCCCGAACAGATCCGCGTAGGCGGCGCGGCTCAGCTCGATCACAGCGCGCCTCCCGTCTCCCCGCGCAGCCCGGGCACGACCCGCGCGCCCGCCAGCGGCACCAGGTCCACCTCGACCGGGATGCCCGGTTCGAAGCGCACGGCGGTGCCGGCCGCGATGTGGAGCCGGTGGCCGCGGGCCGCGGCGCGGTCGAACGTGAGGCCCGGGTTGGCCTCGGCGAAGTGGTAGTGGGAGCCGACCTGGACCGGCCGGTCGGCCGCGTTGAGCACGGTGAGCCGGATGACCGGCAGCCCCTCGCCCAGCCGTACCGGCTCGTCCGCGTAGAGGATCTCTCCGGGGATCATGGAACGCCGCTCCCGTCAGACGATCGGCTGGTGGACGGTGACGAGCTTGGTGCCGTCCGGGAAGGTGGCCTCGACCTGGACGTCGTGGATCATCTCGGGGACGCCCTCCATGACCTCGTCGCGCGTGAGCACGGTGCGGCCGGAGGCCATCAGCTCGGCGACGGTACGGCCGTCCCGGGCGCCCTCCAGGATGTGCACGATGATCAGCGCGACGGCCTCGGGATGATTGAGCGACACCCCCCGCGCCCTACGCTTTTCAGCCACTTCGGCGGCCACATGGATGAGCAACCGTTCCTGCTCGTGCGGCGTCAAGCGCACGTTTTCCCCACCTCATCCTCGCTCACGGGTTATGGCAGGTTAGTTCGGTGGTGTTGCGGCGTGGTTAACGCGTCGGCAAAGAATCGCTCTTGACGCCTACATGGCAAACCGCTGATCCTCATGTCCGCGTCACATGATCCATCCGTTTCGCTCCAACCCCCCACATCTGTACGGAGCCTTCTGTGAATCGAATAATGCTGATCCGCCGCGGCGCGCTCGCGGCCGGAACCTGTGCCGCCGTCGCCGCCGCCCTGCTGGGCGGGGCGCCGGGAGCCGGGGCGGCCTCATCGCCCCGCGCCGCCGCGCCGGACATCGACGTGGCGGCCGTCAAGGGCGATCTCGCCAAGCTCCAGTCGATCGCCGACGGACACGGCGGCAACCGCGCCCACGGGCAGCCCGGCTACCGGGCGTCGCTGGACTTCATCAAGGACAAGCTGGACGCGGCGGGCTTCAAGACGTCCGTCCAGGAGTTCACCTCGGGCGGCGCCGAGGGCTACAACCTCGTCGCCGACTGGCCCGGCGGCAGCGCCGGCCAGGTGCTCATGGCCGGTTCGCACCTGGACTCGGTCGAGGCCGGTCCCGGCATCAACGACAACGGATCGGGCTCCGCCGCGATCCTGGAGGTCGCGCTCGCCGTCGCCAAGGCCGACCTGAAGCCCACCAAGCATCTGCGGTTCGCCTGGTGGGGCGACGAGGAGGACGGCATGGTCGGCTCCACGAGGTACGTGGACAGCCTGAAGTCCGACGAGAAGGCCACGATCGACTCGTATCTGAACTTCGACATGCTCGGCTCCCCCAACCCCGGCTACTTCGTCTATGACGACGATCCGGAGCTGGAGAAGGTCTTCAAGGACTGGTACGCGGCCAAGGACATCGCGGCCGAGAAGGAGACCGAGGGCGACGGCCGCTCGGACCACGCCCCGTTCAAGGACGCCGGGGTGCGGGTCGGCGGGCTGTTCACCGGCGCCGAGTCCACCAAGAGCCAGGCGCAGGCGGAGAAGTGGGGCGGCACGGCGGGCGAGCCGTTCGACCCGTGCTACCACTCCGCGTGCGACAAGACGTCCAACGTCGACGACACCGCGCTGGACCGCAACAGCGACGCCATCGCCCACGCGGTCTGGGAGCTCAGCTCCTAGGCCCTGTCCGGCGGATCTCCGCGGGCCCGCGACGCCTGGCGCGGCACCTCGCCGCGTTGTCGGGATCGCCCGAGTACGACCCGGTACGAGGACGACCCTCCGCCTTGCGACGCACCACACCAGACGCCGCGGGCTGATCCACGAAGATCCGCCGGACAGGACCTAGCCGCCGCTCCCCCAGCCGTCGTCACCCGCGGCCCGGACGCCGATCCCCGGCGTCCGGGCCGCGGTGCTCCGCCGCGATACCGAAGCGCCGCCGTTCGCCGGGAGCGGACGAGGTCGGACGCATCGCCGACACCGTACTGATCACCTGCTCCTCCGCCGCCTCCGCCTCGACCGCGTCGAGTCGTTGCAGGTCAGCCGAGGACACCAGGGCCACCAGCGGCTTTCCGTGCCGGGTGAGGACCACCCGCTCACCGCCGTAGACCACGCGGTTGATCAGCTCCGCCAGCTCCGCCCGGGCTTGCGTCACCGGAATCTCGTACGCCATGCTCCCCATCGTACGGGACGTACGTCCTGTACATTTTTTACCGAGCCACGGGCCCCACGACCCTCGAGAGGTGACCGCGATGGAACGACCGGCGGCGCGCCATGTCCTGCCCGAGTTCACGGAGCGCACGAGCACCAGCGTGCGCACCATGGACCCCTACTCCAAGCTGCTCTCCGAGCGCATCGTCTTCCTCGGCACGCCCATCGACGACACCGCGGCCAACGATGTGATCGCGCAGCTCATCCACCTCGAATACGCCGGCCCCGAGAGGGACGTCTCGCTCTACATCAACTCCCCGGGCGGCTCGTTCGGCGCGATGACGGCGATCTACGACACGATGCGCTTCGTCAGCTGTGACATCGAGACCATCTGCCTGGGCCAGGCCGCGTCCGCCGCCGCCGTGCTGCTCGCCGCCGGGACGCCGGGCAAGCGGCTGGCGCTGCCGGGCGCGCGGGTGCTCATCCATCAGACGGCGTTCGGCGAGCCCGTCCGGGGCACCACCTCGGACCTGGAGATCCAGGCCGGTGAGCTGCTGCGGACCCAGGCGCTGCTGGAGGAGATGCTGGCGCGGCACACCGGGCAGAGCGCCGAGCGGATCCGCGCCGACGTCGACCGCGACACGATCTTCGACGCCGCGGCCGCGGTGGCGTACGGGCTGGTGGACGGGATCACCGAGAGCCGTAAGCGTGCCGGTTCGCTGCCCGGGGCGAGGTGATCGCGCCGTGCTTCCGCCGGAACTGCCCCCGCTGCCCGCGCTGACCCGCGCGGAGGGAGACCTCGTGGACCGCTATCTGGAGGCGGTCGATCTGCTCGGCCGGATCAATCCGGCCCGCGGCCATGACACCTACAGCGGGCTGCGCGCCGCGCAGGCGCTGGTCGGGAGGGCCATCGCGCTGCGGGACGCGCTGGCGCTGATGCACGACCGGGGCGAGAGCCAGCTGCACACCGCGACCCTGGCCCGGGCGCTGCGGGTGCTGGACGGGGAGCGGCGCTCGGAGCGGGTGACACTGCCGTCCGTCCCGCCGCGCTGAGCGCCCGCCGCGTCACCCGAACGGCGCAGTCCGGATTCCGGCGCGAGACCGCCGCCGGGTTGCGGCCGACGGCGCCTGTTCCGCCGTCCCCGCAGGCCAGGGCCCGGGCCACGGCCCGCCCCTTCACCCGAACGGCGGAGCCGTGACCACCCTCATACCGCGCCCGCTCGGCTCGGAACCGGCGGACACCTTGGGCGACCATCCCTGGGACGGCCGAACCCGGTCACCGAAGGGTGGTGTGCGAGATGACCGCGCACATACGGATCCCCAGAATGGTCTCCCGGGCCGGTGCCCTCTCGGCCCTCACCGCCGTCGCCGTCGGCGGCACCGTGGCGGCGCCCGCCCTGCCCCAGCAGGCCGACGCGGCGACCGTCGCGGCCGAGGCGCTGCGGATCGCGGCCTCGAAGAAGGGCGCGCCGTACGCGTACGGGGCGGCGGGACCGAACCGCTTCGACTGCTCGGGGCTCACCCAGTACGCGTACAAGCGGGCCGGGAAGCGGCTGCCGCGCACCGCCGCCGCCCAGTACAACCGCACCCGCCACATCAAGGCGTCCACCCGCGAACACGGTGACCTGGTCTTCTTCCACGCGGGAGGCAGCGTCTACCACGTCGGCCTCTACGCGGGCAAAGGGCGGATCTGGCACGCGCCGAAGGCGGGCACGGTGGTGCGGCTGGAGCGGATCTGGACCGGGAAGGTCTGGTACGGGCAGGTGCGCTGAAAAATACCGGCCGGCTGCCGGGGCCTGCCCTGGGTTGACGGGTGATCAGGGCGGTCCTGATCACCCGTCACCCGCGGAGGACCCCGAATGACGTATCTCAATCCGGTCCGGCACATCACCTTCGACGCGCACGATCCGTACGCCCTGGCGCAGTTCTGGTCGCGGCTGACCGGCTACGTCATGAGGGACGAGGAGGCGCCGGACGACGAGGTGCTGATCGTCTCGGGCCGGACCGGCGTGCCCGGTCTGCTGTTCCAGCGGGTGCCGGACGACAAGACCGTCAAGAACCGGATCCACCTCGACATCCAGCCGCCCTCGGGCACCCGGGACGAGGAGGTGGAGCGGCTGCGCGGGCTCGGCGCCCGGGTCCTCGACGACCGGCGCACGGAGGACGGGCTGGGGTGGGTGGTGATGACCGATCCCGAGGGCAACGAGTTCTGTGTGGAGCGCGGCGCGGTCGAGCGCGGTCTGGTGTGACCGCCCCTGTGAGGCGTTAGCGTGGGCCGGTGCCGGTCGGGGGAGACCGGCACCGGGAGGGGGAACCATGGTGAGCGATCAGTTCCAGGCGGACCGGACGTACGACCAGGTGTATCTCGTCTTCGTCGATACCTCGGGCTATTCGACGATCGTCCGCTCCAATCCCAGGGACCGGGCCGCGCACGGCTTCGATCTGCTGCGGGAGCGGATGCGGGCGCGGATCGGCCAGGTCTCCGCGCAGCACCGCTGTGCCCGCAGCGATCTGTGGAACTGGCGTGGGGACGGCGGGTTCTTCGCGATCCACGACGACAGCGAGAGCGTGGCCCGCGATGTCGCGCTGGAGGCGGCCCGGACGTTCCTCACCCTCGATCTGCGGCATCTGCGGGACGAGTTCGCGCAGGCGGGGGTGGACGGCGAGCTGCATGTGCGGATGGCGGTGCACAAGGGGGCGATACGGCACACCGGGGAGGGCCGGACCGGCACCATCCACTCCCCCGACATCAATCTGGCCGCGCATCTGGAGAAGGCGACGCCGCCGGACTGTCTGGCGGTCTCGGAGGACGTCTACCGCACCGCGGGCCGGTATGCGGAGCTGTTCGCGCACGTCGGCAGCCATGAGGGCAAGGACGTCTATCTGATGGCGGGCGACGGCGGCCCGGGCGAGGCGGCCAAGGCGTGGCTGGCGGGCCGGGGGCTGGCGGGCGGCACGCCGGTGCACGCCTATCCCGAACGGCCCAGCTCGGCGGAGAAGGCGCGCATGCTGGACGCGGCGTCCGCGGAGGTGCTCGACATGGGCACCGCGCTGCGCACCTCCTCGTCCCGGCTGGTCACCACCGAGCGCCCGGCCCGCTACCGCGACGCGGTGCTGGGGCTGCTGCGCCGGGGCGGGGTGTACCGCTGCTATCTGCTGGATCCGTCCTCGGACGCGGCGGCCACCCTGTCGCGGCAGTACCAGGAGGACATGACCCGGAAGATCAAGGATTCGCTGGAGCGGTTCGGCCGGTTCAAGGAGCGGTACGGGGCGGTGGCGGACGGGCTGCGGGTCTACCGGACGGACGAGTTCCCCGGCTTCTCGGCACTGGCCGTCGATCCGCGCCGGCCGAACGGGCTGATCCTGTACTCCTCGTATCTGATGGGCACCAGTCCGTACGGGGTGATCGAGCGCGGCGACATGCCCCACTATCTGATCAGCCCGGACGCGGGCCGTACGTACGCGCGCATCCTGGAGCTGGCCGAGGCGCGGGCGGCTACGGGGCAGGTGGAGCGCGTATTGTGAGCGCTTCCGGTAACCCGCAGCGGTATGAAGGACGACGCCCCGAGAACCGTCCGGCGCGAGACCGCGCTGGAGCGTGACGACCGGAACTTCGCCGAGCTGCTGCAGGAGCTGCGGGTCACCCAGACGGGGGTGCAGATCCTCTTCGCCTTCCTGCTGACCCTGGCCTTCACCAACCGCTTCGGAACGCTGGACGAGGTGCAGCGCGGCACGTACGTCGCCACGCTGCTGCTCGCGGTCGTGGCGGCGGCCCTGTTCACGGCCCCGGCGGCGCTGCACCGGACGCTGTTCCGCAGGGGCGCCAAGCGACGGGTCGTGGACGTCTCCGGGAGGCTGGCCTCGGCCGGTCTGTACGTGCTGACGATGGCGTTCACCGGGTCGGTGCTGCTCGTGGTGGACGTGGTGCTGGGCCGCGGCCCGGGCATCGCCGCGGCGACGGGCACGTTCGCTGTGTGCTGCGGGCTGTGGGGCGTCCTCCCGCGCTGGATCCGCCGCCGGATGGCCCACCCCCCGCCGACCGTGCCGCATGACGACGAGGGCTAGCGCACCGGCACGGTCCACGGCAGTGCGACCCCCACCGTCTTGCCGCCTTCCGCGGTGGGGATGACGAACACCTCGCCACCCGATTCGGCGGCCAGACAGCCGATGATGACCAGGCCCCGTCCGTTGTCCTGGTGGGGGTCGGCGGACAGCCGCTGGGGGCGGCGCGGATAACTGTCCGTGACGCCGATCTCCAGCCTCCCCTCGTGGTCGAGCTTTATGTCCACGGTGAAGGTGGGCGACTGGCCCGAAGTGTGCCGTACGGCGTTGGTGGCGAGCTCGGAGACGATGAGGCGCACGGTGTCCGCGGCCTCCTCGCCTTCCCCGAGTCCCCATTCGGCCAGCACGCATCCCACGTAGGCGCGGGCCGCGGGGACCGAGGCGGGCGCGCTCGGCAGAGTGACGGATGCTTCCTGATGGTCTGCCATGACGGCCTGTCCCTTTCCCGCCGGGGCACGGCTGCGGACGCGTTCGGGCGGCGCCGCGCAGCCTTGGGGTCCGGGTGGGCGGCCCCGGCGGCTCCGACCGTCAGACTGCCACCGATGCCCTCCGTGACGTGGGCGATCCACCAAGTTATGCATATATCTGTCGCCCGAAGCGGTGAACTCTGCTACGGAAGACCGGATTTGCCGGGCAGACTGGGCCATGGTCACGACAGGGCGGGACAAGTGCGGGACATGCGGGAGGGAGATCCCATGCGGTACGGCCCGGCGGTACGCCGCCGCAAGCTCGGCGCGGAGCTGCGCCGCCAGCGCGATCTGGCGGGGCTCACCAGTGGCGAGGCCGCGCGACGGCTGAGCTGGCACCAGTCGAAGGTGAGCCGGATCGAGACCGGGCGCAGCGGGGCGAAGCCCGCCGATGTGGCCCGGCTGCTGGATGTCTACGGGGTCACCGACCCACAGCTGCGGGCCCTGCTGGAGGCGCTGTGCGGCGGGGGCGCCTCGGATCCGGAGGGGTCGCGGCGCGGCTGGTGGTACGCGTACCGCGATCTGCTGCCGCCCGCCTACCGGGACTTCATCAGCCTGGAGGCGGAGGCGTCGGCGGCGTACACGCTGGAGACCACGGTGGTGCCGGGGCTGCTGCAGACCGCGGACTACGCGCGGACGGTGACCCGGGCGGCGCTGCCGGAGCTGCCGGAGGACCAGTTGGACACGCTGGTCGAGGTGCGGATCGCGCGCCAGTCGGTGCTGCGCGAGGACCAGCCGCTGCGGCTGCACGCGGTGCTCGACGAGGCGGTGTTACGGCGCGGAGTGGGCGACGCCGGGGTGATGCGGGCACAGCTGCGACAACTGGCCGAGCTGGCCGAATTACCGCAGGTGCGGTTGCAGGTATTGCCGTTTTCCGCCGGAATGCCCATTGGTATTACAGGTCCTTTCATTATCTTCTCTTTTACGCACATTACTGACCTCGACGTAGTAGTTCTCGACCATTTGACGAGTAGCCTCTATCTGGAGCGGAAAGAAGACCTCCGGGCGTACAGCAGCGCATTCGATGTACTGCGGGCCAACGCCCTGGCACCAGAGGAATCATTGACGTTCATCAAGAAAATCGGGGGCGGCGCCTGAGAGGGGCACCATGTCCGATCTGTCCGTCAAGTCCGCTGCCTGGCTGCGCAGCAGCTACAGCGTCGGAATGAACAACTGCGTCGAAACGGCCCGGCTGAGCCCGGGTCTGCTCGCCGTGCGGGACTCGAAGAACACCGCGGGTCCCGCCCTGCTGTTCCCCCCGTCGGCCTGGACCTCGTTCGTCGAGGACCTGTGCCACGGCGATCTCGGTGATCCCGGCTCCGGGGAGGCCTCCCGGCCGTAGCCGGAAGGCCTCCACACCGCCGGACACCGATCCGTCAGATCGATCCGTCAGGCGGCCGGTGCGGTTCCCACGATCACGTCGGCCGCCTGCTCCACCTGCTGATCCGTCAGATCCGCGCGAGCGGTGAGCCGTACCCGGGAGATGCCGTCGGGTACGGACGGGGGACGGAAGGCACCCACCACCACACCGGCCGCACGGCAGTCCGCGGCCCAGCGCACCGCCTGCTCGGGGGAGGGCGCGCGCACCGACACCACCGAGGCGTCGGGCCGCGCCGCGGTGAGCCCGGCGGCGGTCAGCCGTGCGTGCAGCCGTGCCGCGACCGTACGGGCCCGGGCGGCGCGCTCCGGCTCCCGGCGCAGCAGCCGCAGGCTCGCCAGGGCGGCGCCCACGGCGGCCGGGTTGAGGCCGGTGTCGAAGATGAACGTACGCGCGGTGTTCACCAGATGCTCGATCACCCGGGCGGACCCCAGCACCACGCCGCCCTGACTGCCCAGCGACTTCGACAAGGTGGCCGTGACCACCACGTCCGGCGCGCCCGCGAGCCCGGCGGCGTACGGGGCGCCGCGGCCGCCGTCGCCCACCACCCCCAGGCCGTGGGCGTCGTCCACCACCAGCGCCGCGCCGTGCGCCCGGCAGGCGGCGGCGAGCCCGGTCAGCGGTGCCACGTCGCCGTCCACCGAGAACACGGAGTCGGAGACGGCGAGCGCGCGCCGAGCCGGGTCCTCCTTCCGGGCCCCGTCGAGGACCTTGGCGACGGCGCCGGGGTCGGCGTGCGGGGCGACGGCGACCTCGGCGCGGGAGAGCCGGCAGCCGTCGATGAGGGAGGCGTGGTTGCCCGCGTCGGAGACGATGAGCGCGCCCCGGCCGCTCAGCGCCGAGACCGCGGCCAGGTTGGCGGCGTACCCGGAGGAGAACACCAGCGCCGCCTCGAAGCCGCAGAACGCGGCCAGCTCCGCCTCCAGCGTCGCGTGCAGTTCGGTGGACCCGGTGACCAGCCGGGAGCCGGTCGAGCCGGCGCCCCAGCGGCGTGCCGCCTCCGCCGCCGCGGCCGTCACCCCGGGGTGCCGGGCCAGGCCCAGGTAGTCGTTGCTCGCGAGGTCCAGCAGCGGGGACCCGGCGGGCCGGGGGCTGAGCACGCGATGCAGCCCGGCGCGGCCGCGCTGCTCCCGGTCGGCGTCGATCCACGCGAACGGGTCGATCGTGAACGGGTCGTCCTGGCGGTCCTGGGGCGCCTGGGGCATCGGCTTCCTCGCCTTCGTTCGGGCCTGGGCCGGGCGCGGCCGGGCGGGTGCCGGGCGCCGACTGTGGGGTCCGGATAGAAGGTAGTCGTGCCCATGCGTGGTCAGGGTGTGGCAATACACACACCCCGAACGCCGCGTCTTGTACGGTCCCTCCTTGGCCAGGAGCGGTGGGGTAAGACAGGATCTCCGCCATGGACCTGCTGAACACGCTGGTGGAAAAGGGGCTGCGGGGCGAGTCGCCGACCCGCGCAGAGGCTCTCGCGGTATTGGCGACTTCCGACGACGACGTGCTCGATGTGGTGGCCGCCGCGGGCAAGGTGCGCCGTCGCTGGTTCGGGCGGCGGGTGAAGCTCAACTACCTGGTGAACCTCAAGTCCGGGCTGTGCCCCGAGGACTGCTCGTACTGCTCGCAGCGGCTCGGCTCGACGTCCGGGATCCTCAAGTACACCTGGCTCAAGCCGGACCAGGCGGCGGCCGCGGCGGACGCCGGGGTCTCGGGCGGCGCCAAGCGGGTCTGCCTGGTCGCCAGCGGGCGCGGGCCGACGGACCGGGACGTGGACCGGGTCTCGCAGACCATCGCCGCGATCAAGTCACGACACGAGGACGTCGAGATCTGCGCCTGTCTCGGGCTGCTGTCCGACGGGCAGGCGCAGCGGCTGCGGGAGGCGGGCGCCGACGCGTACAACCACAACCTCAACACCTCCGAGGCCACGTACGGCGACATCACCACCACCCACACCTACGCCGACCGGGTCTCCACCGTGCAGCAGGCCCAGTCCGCGGGCATGTCGGCCTGCTCCGGGCTGATCGCGGGCATGGGCGAGCGTGACGAGGACCTGGTCGACGTGGTCTTCTCGCTGCGCGAGCTGAACCCGGACTCGGTGCCGGTCAACTTCCTCATCCCGATCGAGGGCACCCCGCTGGCCGGGGACTGGAACCTCACCCCGCAGCGCTGTCTGCGCATCCTCGCCATGGTGCGGTTCGTCTGCCCGGACGTGGAGGTGCGGCTCGCGGGCGGGCGCGAGATCCATCTGCGTTCCCTCCAGCCGCTGGCCCTGCACCTGGCGAACTCGATCTTCCTCGGCGACTATCTGACCACCGAGGGCCAGTCGGGCAAGGACGACCTGGCGATGATCGCCGACGCGGGCTTCGAGGTGGAGGGCACCGACACCCGGACGCTGCCCCAGCACCGCGCCGACGCCCTCGCGGCGGCCGGGGGCGGCTGCGGCTCGCACGGCGCGGAGGGCGGCGGCTGCGGCCCGTGCGGTGACGCGCCCCGGGCCGTCACGGAAACGGACGAGCCGGTGGCGGAGCCCGTCGCGGTCACGGCCGGGGAGTCGCACGCGGACCTGGTCGCGGTGCGCCGCCGGGGCGCGGGGACGGAACTGCCGCCCAATGCCTGAGCCGCTGACGCCCGACGCGCTGCTGGCGCTGGACCGGCAGCACGTCTGGCATCCGTACGGCCCGATGCCCGGCCGCACGGACCCGCTCGTCGTGGAGTCCGCGGCCGGGGTCCGGCTGCGGCTCGCCGAACCGGCCGAGGGCGTACGGGAACTGGTGGACGGGATGTCGTCGTGGTGGTCGGCCATCCACGGCTACAACCACCCGGTGCTCAACGACGCGGCGCGCGGTCAGCTCGACCGGATGAGCCATGTGATGTTCGGCGGGCTCACCCATGAGCCCGCCGTGCGGCTGGCCACCCGGCTCGTGGAGATCACGCCGGAACCGCTGCAGCACGTCTTCCTCGCCGACTCGGGCTCGGTGTCGGTCGAGGTCGCGGTCAAGATGTGCCTCCAGTACTGGCGCTCGCTCGGCCGCCCCGCCAAGCGGCGGCTGCTGACCTGGCGCGGCGGCTACCACGGCGACACCTGGCAGCCGATGGCGGTGTGCGACCCGGAGGGCGGCATGCACCGGCTGTGGTCGGGCGTCCTGCCGGAGCAGATCTTCGCGGACGCGCCGCCGCCCGGCTTCGACGCCGAGCCGGATCCGGCGTACGAGGCACATGTGCGCGAGCTGGTGGCCCGCCACGCGGACGAGGTGGCCGCGGTGATCGTGGAACCGGTGGTGCAGGGCGCGGGCGGCATGCGGTTCCACTCCCCCGCCCTGCTGCGGACGCTGCGCGAGGCGTGCGACGAGCACGACGTCCTGCTGGTGTTCGACGAGATCGCCACCGGCTTCGGACGCACCGGCACGCTCTTCGCGGCCGGGCACGCCGGGGTCAGCCCCGATGTGATGTGTGTGGGCAAGGCGCTGACCGGCGGCTATCTGACCCTGGCCGCCACCTTGTGCACCTCGCGGGTGGCGGAGGGCATCTCGCGCGGCGAGCTTCCGGTGCTCGCCCACGGCCCGACGTTCATGGGCAACCCGCTGGCCGCCGCCGTCGCGGGGGCCTCGATCGACCTGCTGCTGTCCTACGACTGGTGGCAGGAGATCAAGCGGATCGAGGCGGGGCTGCGGGAGGGGCTGGCGCCCGCCGCCGAGCTGCCCGGCGTACGGGACGTACGGGTGCTCGGCGCGATCGGCGTCGTCCAGCTCGACCACCCGCTCGACGACGCGGGCATGGCGGCGGCGTCGCGGGCGGCGGTGCGCGCGGGCGTATGGCTGCGGCCGTTCCGCGATCTGCTCTACACCATGCCGCCCTACATCACCGGCGACGACGATCTGGCCCGGATCTGCACGGCGGTACGGGCGGCGGCCGCGGCGGGCTGACGGGGCGGCGGCCGGACCACAGCGAGACACCAGCGAAAGGCAAGAAGCGACAGATGTCAGTACTGGTCGTGACCGGGACCGGCACGGAGGTCGGCAAGACCGTCACCACGGCGGCCGTCGCGGCGGCGGCGCTGGCGCGCGGCCGGTCGGTCGCCGTCCTCAAACCCGCGCAGACCGGCGTCGGTCCGGACGAGCCGGGCGATGCCGCCGAGGTGGCCCGGCTCGCCGGTGGCGTGACGTCGCGCGAACTCGCCCGCTACCCCGAGCCGCTGGCGCCCGACACCGCGGCGCGCCGCGCCGGGCGCCCCGCGGTGCGGCCGCAACGGATCGCGGAGGCGGCGGAGAAGCTGGCCGCCGAGCACGATCTGGTGCTCGTCGAGGGCGCGGGCGGCCTGCTCGTACGGTTCGACGAGACCGGCGCGACACTCGCCGACGCGGCCCGGCTGCTCGACGCCCCCGTCCTGGTCGTCGCGCACGCGGGGCTGGGCACGCTCAACGCCACGGCCCTCACGGCCGAGGCGCTGCGCTCCCGGGGCCTGCGCTTCCCCGGCGTCGTCATCGGCAGCTGGCCCGCCGACGCCGATCTCGCCTCCCGCTGCAACCGGACCGACCTGCCGCAGGCGGCGGGCGCCCCGCTGCTGGGCGCCGTACCCGAGCGGGCCGGGGCCCTTCCGCCCGCCGACTTCCGCGCGGCGGCCCCGGGGTGGCTGGCCCCGCGGCTCGACGGCGGCTGGGACGCGGAGCAGTTCATGATGGAGCACCGCACGGCTTGACGGTGGGGGCGGCATGGGCAGACTCCCGGTATCGGTACACAGCCGTCCCGCTGGAAAAGGGGTGTCACTCATGCCCGTACGCCGTCCCCGGCCCCCGTGCGAAGCCGTCCGCCATCCGCTCTTCGCCCGCTTCTACGCCAAGGTCAGCCCCTTGGCCGACGAACGGGCCGGGGTCGCCGAACTCCGCAGTGAGCTGCTGGCCGGGCTGTCCGGCCGGGTCATCGAGATCGGCGCCGGAAACGGCCTGAACTTCGCGCACTACCCGAGCGCCGTCTGCGAGGTCGTCGCCATCGAGCCCGAGCGTCATCTGCGCCGGCTGGCGGTGCGGGCGGGCCACCGGGCCGAGGTGCCGGTGGACGTGGTGCCCGGGGTCGCGGAGGCCCTCCCGGTCAAGAGCGAGGCGTTCGACGCGGCGGTGGCGTGTCTGGTGCTGTGTTCCGTACGGGACGTCCCAAGCACCCTGGCCGAACTGATGCGGGTGCTGCGGCCGGGCGGTGAGCTGCGGTTCCTGGAGCACGGGCGGGCCGAGGGGCGGGCGCTGGCGATGACACAGGGGGTGCTGGACCGGACGGTGTGGCCGCGGATGTTCGGCGGCTGCCACACGGGGCGCGAGGTGCGGGTGGAGATGGCGCGGGTGGGTTTCGAGCCCGTCACCCACCGGTCCCTGCGGCTCCCCGAACGGGGACTGCCGCTGCCCACCTCTCCCTGCACACTGGGCGTGGTGCGGCGCCCGGCGGCATAGCGCTCGCCAGGGAGTATCTCCCCTAGGGCGTGTTTCGAAAGTAGCGCCGGCCGCCCGGAGGGCGGGCCCCGCGGCGTCTGGTGCGTGCGATCGCAAGGCGGAGGGTCGTCCTCGTAGTGGGCCTACTCGGACGATCCCGACAACGCAGCGAGCGTGCGTACCAGGCGTCGCGGGGCAGGCGGGACTTTCGAAACACGCCCTAGACGCTCCAGCGGCGCAGCTCGTCCGCGATCGCGTGCACGTCCACGGCGCCGTCGTGCACCAGGCGGGCCAGATCCCGCACCCGCTCCGGCGAGATGGCCACCTTCAGCCCGCTCGCCACCAGGTACGCGTACGCGACGGCCGACGCGAACAGCGCGTTCGAGCGCTCCAGGGCCGGTACCAGGAGCAGCAGCTGCAACAGCGCGGCGGCCCGCTCCTGCGGGTCGGTGTAGATCGGGGTGCCGAATATCTCCGCCTCGTGGCGGCTCACGGCGGCCACCAGCGCACCGTAGTCGGTGACGCGCGGGTCCCCCGGGGTGTTGTGTTCGGCGATCATCAGAAGCCAGGCGAGATCGATACGCACGGTCAACGGCGCGCTTCGCCTCCGAGCTCCCGGCCGAACTCCTCGTCGAAGACGGACTGGTACTGCTTCATGAAGTCGGCGGCGGCCTCCACGAACGTATGCCCCACCTCGCCCGCGTCCTTGCGCACCAGCTCTTCGATGTAGCGGTTGACGCTCACGCCCCGCTGCAGTGCACGCTCCCGGGCCACCTCGGCGGTGGTTTCGTCGACCCGGACGTTCAGCTGTGTTTTGGCCACGCCCTCACGCTAGCGCATATTTGCTAGCAGCGCCAACCGCGCGCGAAAGCCGGGACGGTCCCTACCATCGAGAGCAAACCGTTCCGACACGGGAGGCGTTTGTGTCCACACCGGCGGCGACGAGAACAGACGGGGACGCGGAGGGCGGCGCTCGCGCGGCGGCCCGGGCCCGCGGCCTGACCAAGGCGTACGGCACCGGCGAGACCGCCGTGATCGCCCTGGACGCGGTGGACGTGGAAATCGAGCGGGGCAGGTTCACCGCGGTCATGGGACCGTCCGGTTCCGGCAAGTCCACGCTGATGCACTGTCTTGCGGGGCTGGACACGGTCTCCTCGGGCCAGGTCTGGCTGGGCGACACCGAGATCACCGGGCTCAACGACCGGCAGCTGACCCAACTGCGCCGCGACCGGATCGGCTTCATGTTCCAGTCGTTCAATCTGCTGCCCACCCTGAACGCGGCCGAGAACATCACCCTGCCCATGGACATCGCGGGCCAGAAGCCCGACCCGGAGTGGCTGGAGCGGGTCATCGACACTCTCGGGCTGCGGGACCGGCTGAAGCACCGGCCCGCCCAGCTGTCCGGCGGTCAGCAGCAGCGGGTGGCCTGCGCCCGGGCGCTGGCCTCCCGCCCCGAGCTGATCTTCGCGGACGAGCCGACCGGCAACCTGGACTCGCGGGCCGGCCTGGAGGTGCTGACCTTCCTGCGCGAGGCGGTGGACGACCTGGGCCAGACGGTGGTCATGGTGACCCATGACCCGAGCGCCGCCGCCCACTCCGACCTGGTGCTCTTCCTCGACGACGGCCGGATCGTGGACCGGATGGAGCGGCCCACGGCCGACTCGGTGCTGGGCCGCATGCAGATCTTCACCCGGGCGTACATCGCGGCGCCCGACGGCCCGGTGGCCGGCGCGGGCCGCTGAGCGCTCCAAGCTCTGCCGAGAGCACAAGGCGGCCCCCGGGAGAGCCGCTTCTCCGATAGATTCGGGACATCCCCGATCAAGGAGGGCTCATGGCAAGGCCGTTCCGTTTCGGAGTCAATCTGCTCGCGCTCGAATCGGCCCCGGCATGGCGGGAGAAGTGCCGCCGCGCCGAGCGTCTCGGCTACGACGTACTGCTGGTCCCCGACCATCTGGGCATGCCCGCGCCGTTCGCGGCCCTGGTGGCCGCCGCCGAGGCCACCGAGCGGCCACGGCTGGGCACCTTCGTCCTCAATCTCGGCTTCTGGAACCCGGCCCTGCTGGCCCGCGAGGTCGCCACCTGTGACGCGCTCACCGGGGGACGGCTCGAGCTGGGCCTGGGAGCGGGGTATGTGAAGGCCGAGCACGACAGCGCCGGGCTGCCATTCGGGTCGCCGCGCGAGCGGGTGGACCACCTGGAGCACACCGTCCGTGAGCTGGCGCGGCTGCTGACCGACCCCGAGCAGCAGCCGCGGCCCGCGCAGACGCCGCGCCCGCCGCTGCTGCTGGGCGGCAACGGCGACCGGCTGCTGCGGGTGGCCGCGCGCCACGCCGAGATCGCTGCCTTCACGGGCGCGGTCCAGGCCCCGGAGGGAGCGCCCAGCCCGATGAAGATGATCACCCCGGAGGCGCTGGACGAGCGGGTGGCGGCCTTCCGCCGCTTCGCCGCCGAGGCCGACGCCGGCACGGGGCCCCGGCCGGAGCCCCCCGAGCTGAACTATCTGATCCAGATGGTCGACACCACCGGCGACCGCCGCGTCAAGGCCCGCGAACTCCAGCCGTACGCGCCCGACGTCACCGAGGAGCAGTTGCTGGAGCACCCCGCGCTGCTGCTGGGCGCTCCCAAGGAGATGGCGGACCAGCTGCGGGCGCACCGCGAGCGCTTCGGCTTCTCGTACTTCACGGTGATGGAGCACCACATGGAGACCTTCGCACCGGTGATCGAGGAGCTGCGCGGCAGCTGAAACCCGGTCGACGCCTCGCACCGCCCGGTGGTGGGATACCGGCATGGATGATCTTCGTATACGGGCCGCCGGGCCCCCGGACGTCGACACCGTGCTCGCCTTCTGGCGCGAGGCCGCGGAGGGCACCAGCATCAGCGACGACCGGGCCGGGGTGGCCCGGCTGATAGCCCGGGACCCGGAGTCGCTGCTGCTGGCCGAGCGGGACGGGGCGCTCGCCGGGACCGTCATCGCGGGCTTCGACGGCTGGCGCTGCCATCTGTACCGGCTCGCGGTCCACCCCGCCCACCGCCGCCGGGGCGTGGCGACGGCGCTGCTCGCGGCCGCCGAGGAGCGGTTCGCGGCGCTGGGCGGGCGGCGCGGGGACGCCATGGTGCTCGACGCGAACGCGCTCGCCCACCACGCGTGGAGCGCGGCCGGTTACGCCCGGGAACCGCAGTGGAGCCGCTGGGTGAAGCCGCTCGGCCGCGCCTGACCCGGCGGTTTGCCGTGCCTTTACCATGAGAGTGCGCGGCATCTCCCGTCGCGCGCTCCTCCGGACCCTGCCGGATCATGGGACGGAGGTGAACCGATGACCGAAGTCCTCCTCCTGGTCGTGGCGCTCCTGCTGGCGCTCGCCTGCGGCGGCTTCGTGGCGGCGGAGTTCTCGCTGACCACGGTCGAGCGCGGCGAGCTGGAGCGGGCCGTGGAGCGCGGCGAGCGCGGTGCGGAGAGCGCCCTGAAGGCCGTGCGCGGCCTGACGTACCAGCTCTCGGGCGCCCAGCTGGGCATCACCGTCACCAACCTGGTCGTGGGCATGCTCGCCGAGCCGTCGATCGCCGTACTGCTGGGCGGGCCGCTCACCGCGATCGGGGTGCCCCGCTCCGCCGTCCACTCGGCGGCCCTGGTCATCGGCACCGCCCTGTCGACGGTGGTGATGATGGTGGTCGGCGAGCTGGTCCCCAAGAACTGGGCGATCTCCCGCCCGCTGCCGGTCGCCCGGGCCGTCGCCACCCCCCAGCGCGTCTTCAGCGCTGCCTTCCGCCCGCTCATCGCCCACCTCGACAACACCGCCAACCGCATGGTGCGCCGGATGGGCCTGGAGCCCGCCGAGGAGCTGGCCTCGACGCGCGGCCCGCAGGAGCTGATCGCGCTCGCCCGGCACTCCGCGAAGGAGGGCGCGCTGGAGGAGGACACCGCGGAGCTGTTCGTCCGCACCCTCAATCTGAGCGAGCTGACCGCGCAGAACGTGATGACGCCCCGGGTGCAGGTGATCGCGCTGGACGTACGGGCCACCGCCGAGGACGTCGCCAACGCGACCCGCGCCACCGGGCTGTCCCGCTTCCCCGTCCACCGCGACAGCCTGGACGCGGTGGCGGGCGTCGTCCACATCAAGGACGTCCTCACCGTCCCCGCCGAGGCGCGGCCGCGCCATCCGGTGTCCGAGCTGATGCACGAGGCGCTGCTGGTCCCCGAGTCGCTCACGGTGGACCGGCTGCTGGACCGGCTCTCGGCCAACCGCAGCATGGCCGTGGTCATCGACGAGTACGGCGGCACGGCCGGGGTCGTCACCCTGGAGGACATCGTCGAGGAGGTGGTCGGCGAGGTACGCGACGAGCACGATCCGCACGAGACCCCCGATCTGGCCCCGGCCGGCGAGGACGCGGAGGGCCGGGCGGTGTACGACGCGGACGGCGCCGCCCGGGTCGATCAGCTGGAGCAGATCGGGCTGCGGGTGCCCCCGGGTCCGTACGAGACGCTGGCCGGGCTGATCGCGGCCGAGCTGGGCCGTATCCCGGCCGTGGGCGACACGGTCCAAAGGGAGGGCTGGCGGGTGGAGGTGGTGAACGCGGCGGGCCACCGCGCCGCCCGGGTCCGGCTGCACGCCCCGCTCCCCCACGGCCACGACCACGGCCACGGCCACGGCCGGAGGCAGGACCACGGCGGGACGGGCCCATGACCGCCGTCCAGCTGCTGATCGGCCTGCTGACGCTGGTCGCGAACGCCTTCTTCGTGGGCGCCGAGTTCGCCCTGATCGCGGTGCGGCGCAGCCAGATCGAACCGTACGCCGAGCGGGGCGACCGCCGGGCGCGGGCCGTGCTGTGGGGGCTCGAACACGTCTCCGCGCTGCTGGCCGCGGCCCAGCTCGGCATCACGCTGTGCACGCTGGTGCTGGGCGCCGTCGCGGAACCGGCCATCGCGCATCTGCTGGAGCCGCTGTTCCACGCGGCCGGGCTGCCGCTCGGGCTGGTCCATCCCGTCTCGTTCGTGATCGCGCTGAGCCTGGCGACCTATCTGCACATGCTGGTCGGCGAGATGGTGCCGAAGAACGTGGCGCTGGCCGAGCCGGTGCGCACCGCGCTGCTGCTCGGACCGCCGCTGGTGGGGCTGGCGCGGGCGCTGCGCCCGGTCATCTTCGCGGTCAACACGTTCGCGGGCGGTCTGCTGAAGCTGATGCGGGTCGAGCCCCGGGGCCAGGTGGCGGCCACCTTCTCGGATGACGAACTGGCGCGCATGGTCGCGGATTCCAGTGAGGCCGGACTGCTGGACGACCGCGGTGCCGAGCGGCTGCGGGACGCGCTGGAGCTGGGCCGGCGGCCGGTGCGGGACGTGGTGCTGCCCATGGACCGGGTGGTCTCGGCGCGGATCGGGGTCACCCCCGAGGAACTGGAGCGAAAGTCGGCCGAAACCGGTTTCTCCCGCTTCCCCGTGATCGACGAATCCGGGCGGATCCTGGGCTATCTGCATGTGAAGGACGCGCTGGACGCCCATCCGCGCGACGTTCCGTTCCGCCCCGATCAGCTGCGGCCGGTCGCCCGGGTGCGGTCCCAGACGCCGCTGGACGACGTGCTGACCGCGATGCGCGACAGCGGTACCCATCTCGCGCCCGTCATCGACGCGGAGGGGCGGCTGGCGGGGCTGGTCACGATGGAGGACGTGCTGCGCCTGCTGGTGGCGTGACGGCGGGTGTGACGTGACGGCGAGCGCGGCGTGACGTGACGGCGAGCCGGTCCGTCACTGGTCCCGTCTGGACTCATGGGCGATGATGCACGCCTGCCAGTGCGCCAGCGCCTCCTCCCGTCCGCCGCCGCCCTCCTCGGCCACGGCCAGCAGCGCGTCGGCGGCCATCGCGGCGAGCCGGACGGCGACCCGGCACACATCGCGCGTCTCCAGCGGCTCCAGCAGGGCCGCCGCGCCCTCACCGTCGTCGGCGAGGGCGGCGGCGACGATCGCCATCGTCGTACGGTCGCATTCAAAGGCATCCACGCGGACCAGACTGCCCTACTCCGCGCCGTACGGAACCCCGCTCCGCCCAACCGAGCGACCCGTTTGCCTCCGCGCGCCGTCCCCGCCGCGGATTCCCGGCCATCGGCGCGCGGGGCGCTCAGGGCCGGCCGCCGGGCCGTGCGCCTGCCGGGTCGTAGCGGAAGACGACGTATTCGACGTGCCCGAGCACCTTCGTGCGGTCGGTCCGCCGGTACAGCTCGGGCGGCCGGAAGATGTTGTCGTCGTAGATGTCCGCCCCGGGTTCGAGGTTCCAGCTCGCCGTCGTCCCGTTCCGGGCACCGCCCTCGAAATAGATGTGGGTCATCGCCATGCGGCTCATGATGCGCGCGCCTCCGCCTCCGCGCAGCCCGCGTGCACCGGATAAGATCGCCCGAGCCATGCAGACGAACCCCACCTATACGAGCTTTGTCGCGGTCGGCGACTCCTTCACCGAGGGCATGTCCGACGCGCTCCCGGACGGCGGCTACCGCGGCTGGGCGGATCTGCTCGCCGCCCGGCTGGCGGCCCGCACCCCCGGTTTCCGGTACGCCAATCTCGCGGTGCGCGGAAAGCTGATCGGCCAGATCGTGGACGAGCAGACGGGCCCGGCGGCCGCGATGGGCGCGGACCTGGTGACGCTGGTCGGCGGAGGGAACGACGTCCTGCGGCCGAAATGCGACGTGGGACGCGTGTGCGGGCTGCTGGAGGAGGCGGCCGGCCGGCTCGCGCCCAGCTGCAGGCAACTGGTGCTGATGCGCAGCCCCGGGCGGCGCGGCCCGGTGTTCGAGAGGTTCCTGCCGCGGATGGAGCGGCTGTTCTCCTTCGTGGACGAGCTGGCCGTCCGGCATGACGCGCTCGTCGTGGACCTGTACGCCTCCGAGGCGGTCGGCGATCCCCGGATGTGGGCGGAGGACCGGCTCCATCTGAACGCCGAGGGGCACCGGCGGGTCGCCGAGGCCGTCTGGCAGGCGCTGGGCCACGAGCCGGAGGAGGACTGGGACGCGGCCCTGCCGCCCGCGGTCCGCCCCGGCTGGGTGGCCCGCCGCACCTCCGACGCCCGGTTCGCCCGCGAGCACCTCGGGCCGTGGATCGCCCGGCGGCTGACGGGCCGTTCCTCGGGCGACGGCCGGGCGCCGAAGCGCGCCGAACTGCTGCCTTACGAGGGCTGACCGGACCAGGCCGGTGGGCACCGGCCTGGCCTGGAAATACGGCCGGTAGACTCCGTCCACGTGACTGGTAAGCCGCGCATTCCGAACGTCCTGGCCGGCCGCTACGCCTCCGCGGAGCTGGCCGTCCTGTGGTCCCCCGAGTACAAGGTGACGCTGGAGCGGCGGCTGTGGCTCGCCGTACTGCGTGCCCAGAAGGACCTGGGCATCGAGGTGCCGGACGCCGCCCTCGCCGACTACGAGCGGGTCCTGGAGGATGTCGACCTGGCCTCGATCGCCGAGCGCGAGAAGGTCACCCGGCACGATGTGAAGGCCCGCATCGAGGAGTTCAACGCCCTCGCCGGTCATGAGCACGTCCACAAGGGCATGACGTCCCGCGATCTGACCGAGAACGTCGAGCAGCTGCAGATCCGGCTCTCCCTGGAGCTGGTGCGGGACCGTACGGTCGCCGTGCTGGCCCGGCTCGGCAAGCTGGCCGCCGACCACGCCGAGCTGGTGATGGCGGGCCGCTCGCACAACGTCGCCGCGCAGGCCACCACGCTCGGCAAGCGCTTCGCCACCGCGGCGGACGAGCTGCTGGTCGCCCACGGGCGGCTGGAGGAGCTGCTGGGCCGGTACCCGCTGCGCGGCATCAAGGGCCCGGTCGGCACCGCGCAGGACATGCTGGACCTGCTGGGCGGCGACGCGCGCAAGCTGGCCGAGCTGGAGCGGCGGATCGCCGGTCACCTGGGCTTCGCGCAGGCGTTCACCTCGGTCGGCCAGGTCTACCCGCGCTCGCTGGACTACGAGGTCGTCACCGCCCTGGTGCAGCTGGCCGCGGCCCCGTCCTCGCTGGCCAAGACGATCCGGCTGATGGCCGGGCACGAGCTGGTGACCGAGGGCTTCAAGCCGGGCCAGGTCGGCTCGTCCGCGATGCCGCACAAGATGAACACCCGCTCCTGCGAGCGCGTCAACGGCCTCGCCGTGATCCTGCGCGGCTACGCCTCGATGACCGGCGAGCTGGCCGGCGACCAGTGGAACGAGGGCGACGTGTCCTGCTCGGTGGTGCGCCGGGTCGCGCTGCCGGACGCGTTCTTCGCCTTCGACGGGCTGCTGGAGACCTTCCTGACCGTGCTCGACGAGTTCGGCGCCTTCCCCGCCGTCGTCGCCCGCGAGCTGGACCGCTACCTGCCCTTCCTCGCCACCACCAAGGTGCTGATGGGCGCCGTGCGGGCCGGGGTGGGCCGCGAGATCGCCCATGAGGCGATCAAGGAGCACGCGGTCGCCGCCGCCCTCGCGATGCGCGAACAGGGCGCCGAGCGCAACGAACTGCTCGACTCCCTCGCCGCCGACGAGCGGATCCCGCTGGACCGGGCGGGGCTGGAGGCGCTGATGGCCGACAAGCTGTCCTTCACGGGCGCCGCCGCCGACCAGGTCGGCACGGTGGTCGGCCGGATCGAGGAGATCGTCAAGCAGCACCCCGAGGCCGCCGCGTACGCGCCGGGCTCGATCCTCTGAGGGGGTGTCTTGTCGATCAGGCCGGATCAGCGAGCGGCGTCTGGTGCGGTGGCTCGCAACCCGCGTGAGGAGAGCGCAGCGGCGCTGCGTGCGACGAGCGCGGGGCCGCGAGGTGCCGTGCCGGGCGTCGGGAGCCCGGCATGATCGACAAGACACCCCCTGGACGCCGCCCGTGACCCCCGAAGAGCTGGAGGCCGCCCGCGACCGCATCGTCCCCGATGTGGTCGGGGACGGTCTGCGGGTCCTCTTCTGCGGCATCAACCCCGGGCTGATGACCGCCGCCACCGGTCACCACTTCGCCCGCCCCGGCAACCGCTTCTGGCCCGTCCTGCACGCCTCGGGATTCACCCCGCGGCGGCTGCACCCCTCCGAGCAGGGCGAACTGCCGTCCTACGGGCTGGGCATCACCAATGTGGTCGCCCGGGCCAGCGCGCGTGCCGACGAGCTGACCGACGAGGAATACCGGGAGGGCGGCCAGATCCTGGAGGAGAAGGTCCGCCGCCTGCGGCCACGCTGGCTCGCGGTGGCGGGGGTCACCGCCTACCGGGTCGCGTTCGGCGACAAGCGGGCGAAGATCGGCCCGCAGGAACGGACCATAGGCGACACCCGTATCTGGGCCCTGCCCAACCCCAGCGGGCTCAACGCGCACTGGACGGCGGCGGCCATGGCGGAGGAGTTCGCCCGGCTGCGCGCCGCCGCCTACGCGGAAGGGACGGAGAGCGGCTAGCCGGTGGATACCCCGGCCAGCACCTGGGGCACACACCCGGCAGGCCATGACCACGTCGTGAACCAACTCCTGGAGGCGGGAGCAGACCCCGGACAACCGATCGGCGAGTTCCGCGAGACGCTGCCACTGCTGTTCGCAGCCTCCCGGAGCACACGCACCTGGTGCGCATGCTCCTCGACGCGAAGCTGATCCCGAGGGGCGCGGCGGCCAAGCGGGAGCCACCCCTCTCATGATGGCCGTCGGCCAGGGATACACGAGCATCGTGGCGATGCTGATCGACGGTGGCCCTGTTCTCCCCCTGTCCGGGCGGAATTCACCCTTCCCCTATCGCCACCACCAGCTGGAAGGGCAGTTCGCGGTCGCCCTGGCCCACGCCCAGCCCGATCCAGCGCCCCTCCACACGCCAGATGTGCAGCTCCGGTACGTAACCGCACAGCGTGTCCAGGGGCGGCGGGACCGGCTCGCCCGTCGCCGAGCGCTCCAGGGCGTCGCTGAGGTCGAGGACCTCGGGGGCGCCCCACCGTAACGTCAGCACCTGGACGAGGACGGCCAGCTCGGCCTCGAACTCCTCCAGCACCTCCTCGACCCGGGCCAGGTCCGCGTCCCAGAAGTCCTCGCTCACCCGGAGGTCGGCGACATGGCACCCCGGACCGCCCCGGCGCTGCGCGGGGAAGTCCCGGGTGCGCAGGTCCTCGATCGCGGCCAGGTGGTCCGCTGTACTGGTCATGATGTCAGTGAACAACCAGGGTCCGACATCTGGATACCCGTCAGGGGATCGGTCGCCGGCGGGCGTACGCGCCGGCCAGGGCGGTGAACGACTCCTTGGGCTCCCAGTGCCAGGGCGAGTCCGGATCCGCCGGACGGTCCCGGACCACTTTCACCAGACTGTAACTGGCCATGTCCAGGTCGAGTCGCCGCTCGCGGCGGTGGGGGGCGTCGGGCGTGACGAAGGTGTAGGCCATGGCCGCGTACAGGTTCATCGACTCGAACACGTCGAGTACGCCGGTCAGATACGCGGCCTGGGTGCGCTCGCTGCGCACCAGCCCCTTCCTCACCCGCGGTGGTGTCGTGGTGTAGTCGACGACGTCCCAGGCCATGCCGCCCAGGCGCGGTGCGCCCTCGAAGGTGCAGGAGCCGAACTCGGTGACCGCCAGCGGCTTGCCGTGGCGCTGGTACGCGCTCAGTGCGCGGACGTGTCCGCAGCGGTGCGGGAACCAGCCGTAGTAGTCGACGCACACCAGGTCGAACAGGCCCCAGTCCACGTCCTCGTCCTGTGCGGCCCCGTACGACAGGGGCCCGTGGAAGACCGAGCGGCCGACGGCGGCGGCCCGCGCGGTGAAGCGGCGCAGCCGGCGGGCCGTCGTGACCGGGTCGTAGTTGCCCTTGAGCAGGTTGTCGATGCGTTCGGCCGCGGTGGCGCCGGGCACGATGCCGGGTACGAACAGCAGGAACTCACACCCCACGTTGAGGTGTACGCGGACTCCCTGGCGGCGCAGCCGTTCGGCGAACCGTCCGGTCTCGGCGAGGTGGTCGAGGATGTCCCGGGCGGGTACGTCGCCGAGGGTCGGCTCCAGCCATACGTGCAGCCCCCTCTCGGCCGCCTCGGCCGCGGTGCGGGTGAGGCGTTCGACGCCGTCGCCGGTGATCTTCACCGTGTCGGCGTGGAGCTGGTGGCGGATGGCCCGCAGATCGGCCCGGGTACGTTCCGGGTTCCACGCCGTGGCGGGCGTTTCGCCCTCCCCCACCTCGTAGACGACCCCGCGGTAGCGCACCCCGCCCGGCCCCGCGTCCCGCGCCCGTCCTTGAGGGGCCGGGTGGCGCCCGGCCGCGGCGGCGTGCCCGGCGG
This sequence comes from Streptomyces sp. NBRC 110028, assembly GCF_001417735.1. Classification (GTDB taxonomy): domain Bacteria; phylum Actinomycetota; class Actinomycetes; order Streptomycetales; family Streptomycetaceae; genus Streptomyces. The sequence goes on along the minus strand of NZ_BBUZ01000026.1, from coordinate 215,080 downwards.
GCAGTGCCGTGCCGACGGCGACGGCCCCCGCGAGCCGCAGAAACCTCACCCTGCTGATCTGGGCTGCGTCCATGTCATCTCTCCCGTCCGTCCGGATGGATGGAAGCAGCCTGCCGGGCCGCCGGTGCCCGCACCATGCGCCGATGGTCCACCACGGGGTGGCCGGAGGGCCTGCCGTCGTCGCCGGAGGTGCCGGTCCGGCGCCCGCCGCCTCCGCCAAGTGGCCGGGGCTGTGTGGCCGATGGGCCGGTGTGCGACTCCCGGTGGCCCGTTTACTCTCCCGTCATGACCAACGGCACCGACCTCGCTCTCCCGCCCGGGCGCGCCTGGCGCGACCGGGCGGTGGACGCGGCGCTCTTCTGCGCCGCGGTGCTCCTCGGCATGGTCGTCCTCGGTGTGGTGAAGGAGCAGGGTGATCTGCCGCGATGGGCGGTGGAAGCGGACCCGCTGCTCGGGCTCGTGGCCTGCGGCGCGCTGTGGTGGCGGCGCCGCCACCCGCTCGTGGTGGCCCTGATCGGGCTGCCCGCGGTGGCGCTGGCGACCAGCGCCCTGCCCGCGGGCGCGGTGATCGTCGCCAATGCCGCGCTCCGGCTCCGCCGGCGGCGGGCGCTGCCGACGCTCGGTGCGTACACGCTGTTCATGGCGCCCTCCGGCCTGCTGCTGCCGGGGACGGCGGGCGACCTGTGGTTCGACGCCGCGTTCTCGCTGGCCTACCTTTTGGCCGCCTTCGCCTGCGGTCATGCCCTGCGGTCCCGGCGGCTGCTCGTCGAACGGCTGCGCGCGGACGCCGCGCGGGCACGGGCCGAACACGAGCGCCGGCTCGCCGACGCCCGCCGCGCCGAACGCCAGGCCATCGCCCGGGAGATGCACGACGTGCTGGCGCACCGCGTCTCCCTGCTCTCGGTGCACGCGGGCGCGCTCGCCTACCGCACCCGGCAGGCGGAGGCGGGCGCCGGACCCGCGCTCGACGGCGCCGAGGTCGCCGCGAGCGCAGAGGTGATCCGGGGCAACGCGCACGAGGCCGTGGAGGAGTTGCAGGAGGTGCTGCGCCTGCTGCACGCGGAGGAGGGCGGCGAGCCGGTGTCACTGCTGCCGCGGATCGAGGACATCGACGGTCTCGTCGCGGACGCCCGTGCCACGGGACAGCCGGTGGACTTCCGTACCGAGGTAGCCGCCGGCACTGTCCGGGCCGTGCGGTCGCAACTGCACCGGACCGTCTACCGGGTGGCCCAGGAGGGATTGACCAACGCCCGCAAGCACGCGCCCGGCATCCCCGTCGGCTTGACGCTGGCCGGAGGTCCGGGCGCCGGTCTCACGGTGGAGGTCCGCAACGCGCTGCCCGCCGCCCCCGGTGCCCGCGACCCGATCCCGGGGACCGGCACCGGCCTCACCGGGCTCGCCGAACGCGTACGGCTCGACGGCGGCACCCTCGACCACACCGCCGCCGACGGCACGTTCACACTGCGCGCCCGGCTACCGTGGCCCGCGAGGTGACGTCATGATCCGAGTGCTGCTGGCCGACGACGACCCCCTGGTGCGGACCGGGCTGAAGATGATGCTGCGCGGTGCGGAGGGCATGGAGGTCGTCGGGGAGGCGGCCGACGGCGCCCAGGTGGCCGCCGCCGTCCGCGAACACGAGCCCGACGTGGTCCTCATGGACATCCGGATGCCGGTCATGGACGGCCTCGCCGCCACCCGGGCCCTCGCACACCGCGACGCGCCGTCCCCGCGGGTGATCGTGCTGACCACCTTCGACGAGCACCGGCTGGTGCTGGAGGCGATGCGCGCGGGCGCCGCCGGGTACCTCGTCAAACACGCCGCGCCCGAGGAGATCGTGGAGGCGGTACGGCGGGCCGCCCGCGGCGAGCCCGCCCTGTCGCCGTCCGCCGCGCGGGCACTGATCCAGCACGCGGCGACGGGACCGGACGACCGGTCCGAACACGCCCGGCGGCGGCTCGCGTTGCTCACCCCACGGGAGCGCGAGGTGGCCGAGGCCGTCGCCGAGGGCTTGTCCAACACCGAGATCGGCGTCCGCCTGCACCTGGCCGTCGGCACGGTCAAGGCCCATCTCTCCGGCGCCCTGGCCACATTGGACCTGGACAACCGCGTCCAGCTGGCCCTCCTCACCCACGACGCCCGCCCACGGACCTGACCGCACGGGTGCCGTCGACGAGCCCAGCAGATACCATCCGGCACACACGCACTGGGAGGGGGTCCGACGTGGGGCGGCTGACCGGCGGGGATCCGTCCCTGCTGCGGCGCATCAACTCCACCGTGGTGCTGCAGGCGCTGCGCGCCGCGACCGCGTCCGCGCCACCGGACGCCCCCTCCGCGTCCCTCACCGACCTCACCCTGGCCACCGGCCTGTCGCGGCCCACCGTCGAGGGCGTGGTCGACGGGCTGCTGGACAGCGGGCTCGCGGCGGAGGTGCCCGCCGAGGAGGGCGGGGTCCGCCGCCAGGGCCGCCCCGCGCGGCGCTTCCGCTTCCGCGCCGAGGCCGGGCATCTGCTGGGCCTGGAGATAGGGGCGCACCGGGTCGCCGCCCTGCTGTCGGACCTGGACGGGCGTGCGCTCGGCAGGGCGGTGCGCGAGGTGTCCGAGAAGGCCCCGGCGGAGATGCGGCTGGAGCGGGTGCGGGCCGCCGCCGCGGATCTGCTCCGCGAGGCCGGGGTCGAACGCCACTCGCTGCGGGCGGTCGGGGTGGGCAGCCCCGGCATCGTCGAGGCCGACGGCACCGTCCATCTGTGCACCGCGCTGCCGGGCTGGACGGGCCTGCCGCTCGGGGAGCGGCTGCGGGACTCCTTCCAGTGCCCGGTGCTGGTGGAGAACGACGCGAACATGGCTGCCGTGGCCGAGCACTGGAGGGGCGCCGCGGCGGGTTCGGACGATGTCGTCTTCGTCCTGGCGGGGCTGAGCCCGGGCGCCGGATCGCTGATCGGCGGGCGGCTGCACCGCGGCTACGGCGGCGCGGCCGGGGAGATCGGCGCGCTGCATCTGCTGGGCCGCGAGGCCAGCCCGGAAGAGGTGCTGTCCACCACCGGCGAACCGCTGAACCCCCTGGACGAGGCGCAGGTCGTACGGGTCTTCGCGCTCGCCCGGGACGGCGACGTCCGGGCGCGCGCGGCCGTGGACCGCTTCGTCCGGCGGCTGGTGCACGACACGGCGGCCCTGGTGCTGGCGCTCGACCCCGAGGTGGTCGTGGTGGGCGGCTGGGCCGCGGGGCTGGAGGGCATGCTGGACCCGCTCCGCGAGGAGCTGGCGCGCTACTGTCTGCGCCCGCCGCAGGTCGCCCAGTCGCTGCTGGGCGAGGCCGCGGTGACGACGGGCGCGGTGCGGCTGGCCCTGGACCATGTGGAGGCGGAGCTGTTCGCCGTGGACGGCACGGTCACCGCTCGCCGCGCCGCTCGCTGACCAGCCGGCCGGGCCGGTCCTCGGATCAGCCCGCCAGCAGCTCGACGCCGCCCGGGTCGCCGAAGGTGAGGCGGCAGGTGTCGGCGCGGTAGGTGGCCACGGCGACCGCCGCGGTGCGCTGGTCCGCCACATAGCGGGTGGTCACCACGAGCACGGGGGCGCCGGGCAGCCGGTCCAGCTCCTTGGCGTCGTCCGCGCGGGCCGACCCCAGCTCCACCGACTGCTCCCGCCCCTCCAGGCGCAGCCGGCCCAGCTCGCGCAGCACGGCGCGGGCGCGGGCCAGCCCGCTGGGGGTGTCGATGGCGGCGAGGCCGGGAACGGACGCGGCCGGTACGTACAGCAGCTCGGCGGCGAGCGGCTGGCCCTGGCTCACCCGGGTGCGCCGCACCTGGTGCACGGGGGTGGCGGGGTCGGTGTCGAGCAGCCGCACGACGGCCGCGGGCGGCACCGCCTCGACGCTGTCGACGCAGGCCCAGGCGTCGTCGCCCGCCTCGCTCCAGGTGTGGGTGTAGTCCGCGACGGCCACGCCGACGCGCGGCGGCGCGACGGTGGTGCCGACACCGCGGCGGCGCTGCAGCCTGCCCTCCAGCTCCAGCTGTTCGAGGGCCTGCCGGAGGGTGGCGCGGGCGACGCCGAAGCGGGCGGCCAGCTCACGCTCGTTGGGCAGGATCTCCCCGACCGCGAACTCCGAGTCGAGCGCGTCGCTGAGCACGGTCTTCAGATGCCAGTACTTCGGCTCCGGTACCGATTCGAGCTGCGTGGTCCCCACCCTGATCTCCCCCAGCCTTCTTTATGCTCACTTATTTATTAAACATTGTTGAAGTATGAAGGCGACCATAGGGCGGGGCGCACACTTGGTCAAGACCAATGCACGATCAGCTATCGTCGATGATCATTCCATCGGGGCGATACGGGGCGGGAGCTGAGGCAGTGGACCAGGTCACGGTGGTGACGGGCGGCAGCCGTGGCATCGGGGCGGCGGTGGCGGTGCGGCTCGCGCGCGCCGGGCACCACGTCGCCATCGGTTACGAGCAGGCGCGGGACGCCGCCGAGCGGTGTGCGGAGCTGGTGCGCGCGGAGGGGGTGCGGGCCGCCGTCGTGGGGGCCGACACCAGCGTCGTGGAGCAGGTCGAGGCGATGTTCGACACGGCCCGGGAGGAGCTGGGCCCGATCACCGGGCTGGTCAACAACGCCGGCATCACCGGGCCGTTGGGCCGCTTCACGGAGACGCCGCCCGAGGTGATGCGGCGGGTCGTGGACGTCAACACGACCGGCGCCCTGCTGTGCGCGCGGCGCGCGGCGCGCGAGATGTCCACCCGGCACGGCGGCCGGGGCGGCGCCATCGTGAACGTCTCCTCGGGTGCGGCGACGACCGGCAGCCCCGGGGAGTACGTGCACTACGCGGCCAGCAAGGCGGCCGTGGACGCGATGACGGTGGGCCTGTCGAAGGAGCTGGCGGCGGAGGGGATCCGGGTCAACTCGGTCCAGCCGGGCATGACGCTGACCGACATCCACGCGCGGATGGGCGACCCGGAGCGGCCGTGGCGCAACCCCGAGCGGGTGCCGATGGGGCGGCCGGGCGAGCCGGAGGAGATCGCGGGCGCGGTGGCGTGGCTGCTCTCCCCGGAGGCGTCGTACACGACAGGAGCCGTGCTGCGGGTGGCGGGCGGACTGTAGTGGCGCCGTAGAGGTGTAACCGGACCGGCCCCCGGAAAGGGCTGCTGTTCACTGTGCGTTCGGGAATGAGGCATCTCGCACCGATAGCAACAGACCGGCACAGCTGTTCTACGAGCAACGGGAGGCTCCACCATGGCGCGGGAATCCGGCAGAACGATCGGGCGGCGTACGGTCCTGCAGGGGTCGGCGGCCGCGTCCGCGGCGCTGGCACTGCCCGCCGCGGCGTCGGGGGTGGCATCGGCGGCGGCGCCCGCCCAGGCGCTGTCGGGCCGCCCGAGCGCCCGGTGGGGCGTGCAGACGGGCGACGTGACCACGTCCTCGGGTCTGGTGTGGGTGCGCTCCGACCGCCCGGCGCGGATGATCGTGGAGACCTCCGCGACCGAGTCCTTCACACGCCCGCACCGCTGGCAGGGGCCGCTGCTCGGGCCGGGCACGGACTTCACCGGCCGCACCGCGCTGCACGGTCTGCCGTCCGGCAGCCAGGTGCACTACCGGGTGCTGCTCGCCGATCCGGAGGACCCGCGCCGCACCGGTGAGCCGGTGTACGGGACGTTCCGTACGGTGCCGGAGCGCCGGAAGGGTGTGCGCTTCGTCTGGTCGGGCGACCTGGCGGGGCAGGGCTGGGGCATCGACCCGGACCGCGGCGGCTACCGGGTCTTCGAGGAGATGCGTCGCCGCGAGCCGGACTTCTTCCTGTGCAGCGGCGACAACATCTACGCCGACGGCCCGCTGACCGAGACCGTCAAGCTGCCCGACGGCTCCACCTGGCGGAACGTCATGACGCCGGAGAAGTCCAAGGTCGCCGAGACCCTGGACGAGTACCGGGGCAACTTCCGCTACAACCTGCTGGACGCCAATCTGCGCCGGTTCCACGCCGAGGTGCCGACCATCACCCAGTGGGACGACCACGAGGTGCTGAACAACTGGTACCCGGGCGAGATCCTGGCCGACGACCGCTACACCGAGAAGAACGTGAACGTGCTGGCGTCCCACGCCCGGCAGGCGTTCGCCGAGTACTTCCCGATCAGCACGCTGCGGCCGGACGCGAGCGGCCGGGTGTACCGGGTGCGGCACCACGGCCCGCTGCTGGACGTCTTCGTACTGGACTGCCGTACGTACCGCGACGCCAACTCGCCCGGCCGCCAGCCGGAGGACACCCAGGGCATCCTGGGTGCCGAGCAGCTGAGCTGGCTGAAGCGGGAACTGTCGCGGTCGCGCGCGGTGTGGAAGGTGATCGCCTGCGACATGCCGCTCGGTCTGGTGGTCCCGGACGGCGCCGGCGACTTCGAGGCGGTCGCGCAGGGCGACCCGGGCGCCCCGCTCGGCCGTGAGCTGCAGCTCGCGGAGCTGCTGCGGCACATCAAGCACCAGAAGATCACCGGCACGGTGTGGCTGACGGCGGACGTCCACTACACCTCGGCGCAGCACTACGACCCGTCGCGGGCGGCGTTCAAGGACTTCGCGCCGTTCTGGGAGTTCGTCACCGGCCCGCTGAACGCGGGGGCCTTCCCGGCGGTGAAGCTGGACGGCACGTTCGGCCCGGCGCAGCCGTATCTCAAGGCGCCGGACCGGGCGAACGTCTCGCCCGCCGAGGGCTACCAGTTCTACGGCGAGGTGGAGATCGACGGCGACAGCGGCGAGCTGACGGTCCGGCTGCTGGAGGTCGGCGGGACGGTGCTGTACACCAAGGCGCTCCGCCCGGGGCTGGTCGGCCAGTAGGGCCCCATGTGTGCGGTGCGCGTCCCCGGAGGAGCCCCGGGGCCGCGTACCGTTGCGCCCATGGCCTCCTGCGTTCCGCCGTCCCGCCTCACCTACCCGGAGGTGGGCGCCACCCGGCACCGGCCGCTGCCCGCCGGATACCACCATCTGCGGGTGCGGACCCGGATCGGGGCGGGCCCGGAGGTGTTCGAGGCCGCGGGGCGCGCGGTGCTGGAGTGGCGGATGCACCGGGCGGTCGGGGTCACGGTCCGCGCCCGGGGGCCCGCCGCCGGGGGGCGGACGGTCGTGGTGGGGCTGGGCGCCGGGCCGCTGCGGCTGCGCGCGCCGTGCGAGGTGGTGTGGACGGTTGCGGACGACGCTCATACCGGCTTCGCGTACGGGACGCTGCCCGGCCATCCGGAGTGCGGCGAGGAGTCGTTCGTGGTGAGCCTGGAGCCGGACGGCTCGGTGTGGCTGACGGTCACGGCGTTCAGCCGCCCGGCGGTAGGGTTGACCCGGGCGGTGGCGCCGCTGGTGCCGCATCTCCAGCGGGCGTACGCGCGCCGCTGCGGGCGGGTGCTGCGGCGGCTGGCAGCGGGGGGCCGGGATGGGTGAATCCGCCACCATTCAATCTCGGACAAAACGAGCTTCTCCGAGCAGATGCACACTTAACCCATAGGTCACAGAACGTTTGTGATCACGCAACACCGTTGCGCGAGGCTGTTATCCATGACTCCTCGAGCGACGCCCGACCACCACCCCACCCGTCCCCGTGACCGCTGGCGGCTGCCCACCTGGTGGCGCCGACTACACGGCCACGCCCCGCCGGCGGCGGAATCCTCACCGGAGCCCGCGGACCCGTCACCGACCGGCGCGGCCGAGGCCGCGGGCGCCCCGGAGAACAGCCAGTCCACCGACGGCCACGACGCCGCCACCACGCTGTGGCGGATACGGACGACCGTACGGGACGAGCCGGGCACCCTGGCCGCGCTGTGCGGGGCGCTGGCCGGTCACCGGGTCGACATCCTGTCGCTGCAGACCCATCCGCTGGCCGATGGCACCGTGGACGAGTTCCTGCTGCGCGCCCCCGCCGTCGTACCGGCCGACGAGTTGAAGCGCGCGATCGCCGCGGGCGGCGGCGACAACACCTGGGTCGAGCGCGCCGACGCCCACGATCTGGTGGACGCGCCGACCCGGGTGCTGACGCTGGCGACCCGTACCGCCCTGGACGGCGCCGAACTGCCGCTCGCGCTGCGCCAGCTGCTCGGCCGCTGCACCCTCCACTCGCTTCCGGCCACCTCGCTCGGCGGCCGTCCGCTCCAGGACGCGCCGCCGGTCGAGGGGGTGCTGGAGGAGACCGTGATCCGGCTGCGGGACCCGTCCGGCGGGGCGCTCGTCATCGAGCGGCCGCATCTGCCGTTCACGCCGACCGAGTTCGCGCGCGCCCGCGCGCTGGTCGAGCTGGACGCGCGGCTCGGCCCCCGGCTGCCGCACCGCCGCGATGTGCTGACGCTGCCCGAGGGCAACGAGGTCACCGTGCGCCGGGCCGACACCCGGGACCTGGACGCGGCCCGCGCGATGCACCAGCGGTGCTCGGCCACCACGCTCGGGCTGCGTTACCACGGCCCGGTCGGCGACGCCGACCGCTATCTGGACCATCTGCTCAGCCCGCGCTTCGGCCGCACCCTCGCCGCGTACACCGCCTCCGGCCGGCTGGTCGCCCTCGGCCATCTGCTGTGGGACGGGGACGAGACCGAGGTCGCGCTGATCGTCGAGGACGCGTGGCAGGGCCGCGGCATCGGCGGGGAGCTGCTGCGGCGGCTGGTCGCGATGGCCGCCGAGACGGGCGGCACATGCGTCTACGCGGTCACCCAGTCGGCCAACACCGGCATGGTCGCGGCGATGCGCGCGCTCGGGCTGCCGCTGGACTACCAGATCGAGCAGGGCACGCTCGTGGTCACCGCCCAGCTCGCCCCCATGGCGCAGGTGCCCGCCCCGGCCCCGCGGAGCGGCCGCTGAGCGGCGGCGGACGCCGGCCGGGGGCGGAGCGCCCCCGCGCGGATGACGCCGCGCCCCCGGCCGTACGAGGATGGCCCCATGTCCGATTCCAAGAACGCTCCGCTGCCCCGGCAGGTCGCCGACGCCTACGTCGACGACCTCATCGCACTCGACCCGATCACCGGCACCTACCTGGGCGTTCCCGAGAGCGCACGCCATCTGCCCGACTTCTCCCCCGCGGGCGCCGAGGCCGCCGCCGAGCTGGCGCGCACCACCCTGGACCGGCTGACCGAGGCCGAGGCGCGGCCCGGTGCGGACAGCGACGCCGAGCGGCGCTGCGGGCGGCTGCTGCGGGAGCGGCTGACCGCCGAGCTGGCCGTGCACGAGGCCCATGAGTCGCTGCGCGCGGTCAGCAACCTGCACTCCCCGCTGCACTCGGTCCGCAGCGTCTTCACCGTGATGCCGACCGCCACCGAGGAGGACTGGTCGGCGATCGCGGCCCGGCTGCGCGCCGTCCCCGGCGCGCTGGAGGGCTACCGCGCCTCGCTCGCCGAGGGGCTGCGGCGCGAGCTGCCCGCCGGGCCCCGGCAGGTGGCCACGGTCCTCGGCCAGCTGGAGGAGTGGATCGGCACCGGCCGCGGCTGGTTCGGCGACTTCACCGCCGAGGGGCCGCAGGCGCTGCGCGCCGAGCTGGACGAGGCCGCGGCCGTCGCCACCGGGGCGCTGGCCGCCCTGCGGGACTGGCTGCGCGACGTGTACGGCCCGGGCGTCGAGGGCGCCCCGGAGGTGGTGGGGCGCGAGCGCTACCAGCGCTGGTCGCGGATGTGGAACGGCACCGACCTGGATCTGGACGAGGCGTACGCGTACGGCTGGTCCGAATACCACCGCATCCACGCCGAGATGCGCACCGAGGCGGAGAAGATCCTGCCCGGCGCCACCCCGTGGGAGGCGCTGCGCCACCTCGATGAGCACGGCGTGCACATCGAGGGCGTCGAGGAGACCCGGGTGTGGCTGCAGGAGCTGATGGACGAGGCCATCGAGCAGCTGGACGGCACCCACTTCGACCTGGCCGAGCGGGTCAAGCGGGTCGAGTCGATGATCGCCCCGCCGGGGAGCGCGGCCGCCCCGTACTACACCCAGCCGTCGGTGGACTTCTCCCGCCCCGGCCGCACCTGGCTGCCCACCATGGGCGAGACCCGCTTCCCCGTCTACGACCTGGTCTCGACCTGGTACCACGAGGGTGTCCCCGGCCACCATCTGCAGCTCGCGCAGTGGGCGCACGTCGCCGACCGGCTCTCCCGCTACCAGGCCACGGTCGGCATGGTCAGCGCCAACGCCGAGGGCTGGGCGCTGTACGCGGAGCGGCTGATGGACGAGCTGGGCTATCTGACCGATCCGGAGCGGCGGCTGGGCTACCTCGACGCGCAGATGATGCGGGCGCTGCGGGTGATCGTCGACATCGGCATGCACCTGGAGCTGGAGATCCCCGGCCACTCGCCGTTCCACCCCGGTGAGCGCTGGACGCCGGAGCTGGCGCGGGAGTTCTTCGGGCTGCACTGCGGCCGCCCCGCGGACTTCCTCGACAGCGAGCTGGTGCGCTATCTGGGCATGCCGGGCCAGGCCATCGGCTACAAGCTGGGCGAGCGGGCCTGGCTGACCGGGCGGGAGGCGGCCCGCACGGCGCACGGCGCCACCTTCGACGCCAAGAAGTGGCACATGGCGGCGCTGTCGCAGGGGTCGCTCGGGCTGGACGACCTGGTGGCGGAGCTGTCCGCGCTCTGAGGTGACGAGCCGGGGGCCGGGCGGGGCGCCGGTGTGTCCCGGCCCCCGGCTCCTGATCGCCGGCCGGGGCCGGGCGGGGCCTCGCGGACATTCCCCTGACGACACCCGTGTGCCGCCCCGGCCGAGTACAGTCTCACGCTGGGCCGCGCGAATCCGTGCCGCGTCCCGGCGAGGAAGGGCGCTACGTGGCGTACCAGAAGACGCACGAGAACGGCCGGTTCGTGCTGCGGAACGACCGGGTGACGCTGCGCGAGCACACCCCCGGCGACGCGGCCGTGGTCGCCGACGGCAAGCCCGGCGATCTGGACTGGATCGACGGTGTCCCCGGCGACGCGTCGATCGGCGCCGCCGGAATGACCGCGCGCGCCGCGGCGGCGGGGTACCACCGCTCCCCGTGGGGCACCTACGCGATCCTGCGCGCCGAGGACGGCGTCGCCCTCGGCAGCATCGGCTTCCACGGCGCGCCCGCCCCCGGCGAGGGCGAGGTGGAGGTCGGCTACGACCTGTCCCACTCGGCGCGGGGCGCGGGCTGGGCCACCGGTGCGCTGCGGCTGCTGATGGAGTGGACCGTGGAGCGGCCGGAGGTCCACACCGTCATCGCGACCACCGAGCCGTGGAACATCCCCTCCCAGCGGGTGCTGCTCCGCGCGGACTTCACGCGCACGGCGGACCGCGGCGACCTGCACGTCTACCAGCACACCGCGAGGCCCTGACCCCGCTCTCACCCCGGCGCGGCGGTGGCGGTGCGGTGGAGCACCGCCGAACCCTCGCGCCCCTTCACCACCTCCAGCCTCGCCGGGATCCGCTGCCGCAGATCCGCGACATGGCTGACGATGCCGACCGTACGGTCCCGTTCGCGCAGCGAGTCCAGGACGTCCAGCACCTCGTCCAGGGTCTGTTCGTCCAGGCTGCCGAACCCCTCGTCGATGAAGAGGGTGTCGAGCCGCACCCCGCCCGCCTCGTCCGTGACGACATCGGCGAGCCCGAGCGCGAGGGAGAGCGAGGCGAAGAACGTCTCGCCGCCGGAGAGGGTCGCGGTGTCCCGCTCGCGGCCGGTCCAGGCGTCGATGACGTGCAGCCCGAGCCCGGAGCGGCCGCGGCCGCCCGCCCTCGCGTCGGAGTGCACCAGGGTGTAGCGCCCGGAGGACATGTGCCCCAGCCGCGCGCTGGCCGCGGCCGCGACCTGCTCCAGCCGCGCGGCCAGCACATACGCCTCCAGCCGCATCCGCCGCTCGTTGTCGGCCGAGGTGCCGGCGGCGAGCGAGGCGAGGCGGGCGACGCGGTCGTACTCCTCGCGCAGCGGGGCGAGCCGGCGCGCGTCCTCCAGGCCTTGCGCGGAGAGCCCGTCCAGGTCCTGGCAACGGGTGCGGGCCGCCGCGTCGGCCGCCGAGGCGTCGCGCAGGGCGCGGGTGGCCGCGTCCGCGGCGGCCCGGGCCCCGGCGAGGTCGGCGGGCGGCTCCTGCGCCGCGGCGGCGAGCCGCGCGTCGGCCAGCTCCGCCGCGACGGCCGCCTCCTCCGTCCGCCACTCCTCCAGGCGGCGCTGCGCCTCGCGCCGCCGGTCGGCGGACAGCACGGCGTCGGCCGCCGCCTCCGGCGTGTCGAAGCCCGCCCGGTACGCGGCGTCGGCGAGGTGCGCGTCGGCCTCCTTCAGCCGCCGGGCGGCGGCCTCGGCGTCGCGCACCGCCTCGGCCGTCCGCGCCAGCAGCCCGGCCTGCCGCTCCAGCCGCGCCACGCGCCCGGCCACCGAGGCGTCGGCGCCGCGGGCCTCCGCCAGCTCGGCCAGCAGCGCGGCCCGCTCCCGGGCCAGCGCCTCGCGGTGCGACGTACGAGCCGCCGAGCGCCGCTCGGCCTCCTGCCGCTGGGCCAGCCGCCGGGCGTGCTCGCCCTCGGCCCGGTCGAGGGCCGCGCGGGCGTCGAGCCCGTCCGCGGCCGCGGCGCGGGCCTCGGCGTACGCGGCGCGCAGCTCGGCCAGGGCGCGGTCCAGCGCCTCCACCGCGCCGCCGTCGGCCCCGGCCTCCGCGCCGGCGAGGGCCTCCTTCAGCCGCTGCGACCGGCTCTCGGCCTCCTCTCGGCCCGCCTCGGCCCGCCGGTAGTCCTCCAGCGCGGCCTCCTCCGCCGTACGGTCCACATGCCCCGCCCCCGGGCGCGCCGGGCTCGGATGCTCACAGCCCCCGCACACCGCGCACGGCTCCCCCGGGCGCAGCCCGGCCGCCAGCTCGGCGGCGATCCCGCGCAGCCGCCGGTCCTTGAGGTCCAGCCAGCTCTCCTGGGCGCCGGCCGCCCGCTCCCGGCACCGCAACAGCTCCTCCCGCGCCCGCTCCGCCAGCTCGGCGAGCCGGTCGCGCTCACGGGCCGCCTCCAGCCGCCGCTCGGCGGGCTCGATGCGCGCGCCGAGCTGCTCGGCCCGGGTGGCGGCCTCCTGCGCGGCCTCGATGCGCGCCTGGTGCGCGCGCCGCGTCGACTCCCAGCCCGCGAGCCATTCGGCGGCCTCCTCGACGGCCTCCTCGTCGGCCCGCGCCTCACGGTCCAGTTCCGCGATCTCCGTCGCCACGGCCCGGGCCCGGTCCTCGCCCCGCCGAGCCGCCGCCAACGCCCCCAGTTCCCCCCGCACCCACCGTTCCACCCGCGCCAACCGCTCGGCCCCCGCCTCGGCCAGCGGCCCCGCGTCACCACGGTCGCCCTCCTGCGACGCGCCGGACGCGGAGCCCCCGCGCGCATGCGGCACGCCACCCGAACGAGCCACGTCCACGGCCCCGGCCTCCGGCCCGCCACGCTCGTCCCGCGCGGCGGGGTCCGCAAACGGGCCGGGCCCACCGGCCGGGCCCTCCACCGCGACCGATGTACGGCCCTCCGCCTCGGCCCCGCCCGGCGACCCGGCGCCGCGCGCCGGCGGTACGCCGCGCGAACCGGGCGCGGCCGTGGCGCCGGCCTCCGGTCCGTTGCGCCGCGCGGCGGGCTCGTCGGCCTTATCGGCGCCGGACGGCCGCGGGGCCGGAACGTGGGCCAGGGCGTCCAACGCCGGGTCGGCGGCCAGGCGGGTGCGGGCCTGGCGTTCGGCGGCGGTGGCGCGGTGGTGGGCGTGGGCGGCGGTGGTGCGGAGGTCCAGGGCGGGGGCCACGGCGTCGGCGGCGCGGGCGCGCTCCAACAGGGCGTGCAGCCGTGTCCGTTCGGCCCGGCCCAGCTCCAGGTCGTCCGCGCGGCGCCGCGCCCGGGCGTGGCGGCGCTGGAGTTCGGCGCGCTCGCTCTCCGCGTCGGCCGCCCGCCGGGCGGCCTCGTGCACGGCTTCGGCGCGGCGCAGCGCGGACGCGGTGATGTCGCGCCGTTCGCGCGCGTCCGCGCGGGCGAGGGCGGCCCACTCCAGGACGGCGTCGGCGAGGCCCGGCGCCCCGGCGGCGGTCTCCGGCAGCGGGTGTGCGTCCAGTTCGGCGGAGCGGCCCGCGGCCTGGGCCATGCGGTGGGCGAGCGCGAGGAGCCGTTCGTCGCCGCCGATGACGCGCTTCTCGGCGGCGCGCCGCAGCTCGGCGAGCCGCTCTTCGACGGCGGCGAAGCGGCTGGTGTCGAAGAGCCTGCCCAGCAGCCTGGCCCGGGCCGGTTCGTCGGCGCGGAGGAAGCGGGCGAAGTCGCCCTGCGGCAACAGGACCACCTGGCAGAACTGGTCCCTGCTCATGCCCAGCAGCTGTTCGATCTCCGCGCCGATCTCCTGGTGCGAGCGGCTGAGCGCCTTCCAGGTGCGGGAGTCGGCGTCGTAGGCGCGCAGCAGGCTCTGCGCCTTCTCCCGGGTCACCCCGGTGCCCCGCTTCTTGGGCCGGGGCTGCTCGGGCCGCCGGGTGATCTCCAGGCGGCGCCGGCCCACGGTGAGTTCGAGGACGACCTCGGTCGGGGTGTGCGGATCGGCGTGGTCGCTGCGCAGGGAGAGCCCGCTGCCCTGCCGGGCGCCGGGCACCTGCCCGTACAGGCCGTAGCAGACGGCGTCGAGGACGGAGGTCTTGCCCGCGCCCGTCGGCCCGTGCAGCAGGAAGAGCCCGGCGGCCGACAGTTCGTCGAAGTCGACCTGCTGGGTGGCCCCGAAGGGGCCGAAGGCGGTGACGGTCAGCCGGTGGAGCCTCATCGCGGGTCCTCCCCCTCCACACGGACGGCTTCGAGGGCGTCGCCGAGCAGCACGGACTCCCGCGCGTCCGGGCCGCGCCCGCCCCGTACGTGGGCCACGAAGTCCTCGGCGATCTCCCGGTCGGTGCGGCCGCGCAGCCGCTGGGCGTAGGAGGCGAGCGGGTCCTCGGGGGGCCGCTCCGGGTCGAAGACCAGGCTGAGGACGTGCGGGAAGCGCTCCGCGAGCCGGGCCATCGGCTCGTACGGCCGCGCCGGATCGGTCAGCGTGGCCTCGACCCACGCCGTCTCGTGCCGGGCGAGGTCCGGGTCGGCGAGCAGGTCCTCCAGCCGCCCCCGGAGGCGGGCCAGCGGGCGGGGTACGGGACAGTCGACGCGCTCGGCGGCGCCGATCGCGCCGTCGGCGGCCAGCTCGATGAGCCACATCGACTTGCGGTGCGCGGCCTCGGAGAAGGAGTAGGCGAGCGGCGAGCCCGAGTAGCGGACGCGCTCGGTGAGGGTCTGGCAGCCGTGCAGATGCCCGAGCGCCACATAGTCGACGCCGTCGAAGACCTCGGCGGGGACGGAGGCGACTCCGCCGACCGTGATGTCCCGTTCGCTGTCGCTGACCGCGCCGCCGGTGACGAAGGCGTGGGCGAGGACGACGGACCGGGTGCCGGGCGGCCGGGTGGCGAGGTCGGCGCGCACCCGGTCCATGGCGGCGCCGAGGACCGCCGGATGACCCCCCGCCGGCGCGCCCAGCGTCTCGCGCACCAGGCCGGGTTCGAGGTAGGGCAGACCGTAGAAGGCGACGTCGCCGTGGCGGTCGGCGAGGACGACGGGGGTGCCGCATCCGGCGGGGTCGGTGCGCAGATGGATCCCGGCCCGCTCGATGAGCCCGGCGCCGACGCCGAGCCGCCGGGGCGAGTCGTGGTTGCCGGAGATCATGACGGTCGGCACGCCGAGGCCGGCGAGCCGGTGCAGGGCGTCGTCGAACAGCTCGACGGCGGCCAGCGGCGGTACGGCCCGGTCGTAGACGTCCCCCGCGACGAGGACGGCGTCCACCTCCCGCTCCCGTACGGTCGCGACGAGACGGTCGAGGAATTCCCGCTGCGCCGCGAGCAGGCTGACGCGGTGGAAGGACCGTCCGAGGTGCCAGTCGGAGGTGTGCAGAATTCTCAACGGTCGACTCCGACGCGCACGTTCGTCCTTCCTCCACCCCATTGGTCAGCGACGCGCCCGTACCGGATCAGCGCTACGGGCACCGACCACGTTAACCGCGATCGGTGCCCGGGGCCGCACGGACCTCGCTTTTGTACCCGTGTTACCTGCGCGTGCCGCCCCACCGGTGGTCGTCGAAGAGGTCGACGCCCTCGGGGTAGCCGGTGCCGTAGTCCGTGCCGTAGGCGTGGTGGTCGTCCTGGTGGCCGTCCAGCGGGCGGGGGTCGAGGTAGTACCACTCGGCCGTGGGTCCGGGACCGGCGGACGGGTCGGCCGGCGCCTCCGGACCGGCGGACGGCTCGCCGGACCACGCGCCGGACGCCGCCGCGTCCGGCCGCGGCGCGGGCTCCTTGGCCGCCTTCGGCGCGTTCAGTCCGTTCGGCATCAGCAGTTCCACCCGCACCCCGGGCGTGGCCCGCTTCTGCGCGACGAACTCCTCGACCTGGTTGCGGCAGGCGTGGTCCAGATGGGTGACGCCCATCAGATCGAGCCGGATCCGCGCCTTCCCGGAGGCGCCGACGGCCTCGAGCGCGTCGATGAGCTTCGGCAGCCGCAGGAAGGTGGCGTTGCCCTTCATGACGACCTTGGCGCTGTCGCCCTCGACGACGTGCTCGACGGAAGTCTGCGACATCCGCAGCGCGGCCAGCACGATCCCGGCCGCGAGCCCGATCAGCACCCCTTCGAGCAGCGCGGTGGCGACGATGGCGAGCGTGGTGGCGGTCATCACGAAGAACTCGCCGCGGTCCTCGTGCCACATCTTCGGGAACTGCTCGGGGGCGAGCAGCTTCCAGCCGCTGTGGACGAGGACACCGGCCAGCACCGAAATGGGGATCAGGGCGAGGACGCTGGGGAGCAGCAGGGCGAAGGCGAGCAGCCACAGGCCGTGCAGCGTGCGGGAGAGCCGGGTCTTGGCGCCGGACTGGACGTTGGCCGAGCTGCGGGCGACGACGGCGGTCATGGGGAGCGAGCCGAGGATGCCGCAGAGGGTGTTGCCCGCGCCCTGGGCGATCAGCTCGCTGTTGTACCGGGTGCGCTTGCCGTCGTGCATCCGGTCCACGGCGGCGGCCGTGAACAGGCTCTCCGCCGAGGCGATGACGGTGAAGGTGACGATGGCGGTGAGGATCGCGGGGTCGGTGAGCCCGGCGAACTGTTCGGGGCCGGGGACCTGGATGGCGGCCAGCAGATTGCCGACCTGGAGTGTCTTCACCTCGACGCCGGGGAGCGCGGCGATGACGATGCCGAGTCCGACCGCGACCAGCGCGGCGGGGATCTTCTTGACCGGCCCCGGCACCTTCTTCCAGACGAAGCTGAGGACGACGGTGGCGACGCCCAGCCCGGCGGCGATGGCCGCCTGCGGGTTCGCCAGGGTGTCGGCGATCAGCCCGGGGAAGGCGAGCATGTTCTCGATGGGCGTGCCGGGGGCCTTGTTGTCGGCCAGCGGATACGACTGGCTGACCATCAGCGGCAGGCCGATACCGGCGAGCATGCCCTGGACGACGGCGACGGAGGTGGCCTGGAACATCCGGCCGAGGCGGATCAGCCCCAGCACGATCTGCAGGATTCCGGCGCCCAGTACGATCACGCCGAGCATGGCGATGCCCTGCGCCTCCACCGTCTCCGCGACGAGCGCGGCGAGCCCGGCGGCGGGCCCGCTCACCTGGAGGGTGCTGCCCGGGGTCATGCCGACGACGAGTCCGCCGATCACCCCGGTGATGATGCCGAGTTCGGCGGGGGCGCCCGAGGCGACGGCGACGCCGATGCACAGGGGCAGGGCCACCAGGAAGACGACGAGCGAGGCGCCGATCTCGGTGCCGAGGTTGGCCCCGGCGAACATGCCGCCCTTGGGGGCGCGCCCCTTGGCACCGCCCCCGGCGCCCGTACCGGCGCCCGCGCGGGTGCCGGATGCCGCCCCGGGGGCGGGGCCGGGGGCGGGAGTTCGGACCATCCCTTGTAACGTCTCGAAGCTTTCGGTACCCGGCCCGATTCCGTCATCCGGTGCAGGGGGCGGGGCATGGGCCGGGGATGGGGCCGGCCAATCGTCGACGTATGTCGGCGGCCCGGCCGTCTCCATGGGCGCCCGGCCTCGCGCATGCCGTCCGGTCGTCATGGGTGCACCCGGAAATCGCCGTCCGCTTCCATTTCCCACAACTCGGCACTGTCGACCTGGTAGAACCAGCCGTGCAACCGCAGCCGGCCGTTTTCCCACCGGCGCCGGGCGGCCGGGTATTCCTTGAGGGTTTCGAGCTGATTACGGACATTCAGCTGGGCCAATTCCCGCAGGCACGGGTCCTCTTGGGTGGAGCCGAGCCTCGTGGCCAGTCCGGGCCGGGCGACGTCGAGCCAGGCGCCGACCCCGGGCATCCGGGACAGATCCGCCCCGGAGGCCAGCGCTCCCATGGCGCCGCAGTGCGAATGACCGCAGACAATGACGTCCCGGACACCCAGCACCTCCAGCGCGTATTCGATGGTGGCGACCTCACCGGATACCAGGTGCATACCGTGCGGGGGAACGATGTTTCCCGCGTTGCGCAGCTCGAATATCTCACCGGGCCGGGCGCCCGTGATGAGCGCCGGAATGACGCGGGAATCGGAGCAGGTGATGAACAGGGCCTGCGGAGATTGCCCGTCGGCCAGTTTGCGGTATGCACCGCTGTCGAAATCGGACCGGCGCCGGAACGAGCGGGCGTGTTCGAGCAGAGTCTGCATCATGCCTCCCTGACGGGTGTTTTCCACCGGATGCCATTCACCGTAGGGAGGCGTGCGCCAGACGAGGGTTAAACGAACACTAGAGCATTGCAAGTTCTTCCTCAATATTCGGAACCGCACTCGCAACCTTACAAAAACCGGGACGGGCATCCGGCGCTGCGGTAGACAGGACCCCATGACCGTACGAGCACTGCTGATCGAGGACGACGAGACGATCGCCGAGCCCCTTGTCGAGGGTTTACGGCGATACGGGCTGACGGCCAGTCACGTGAGTACGGGTACCGCCGGGCTGGAAGGGCCGTACGGGGACATCGTCCTGCTCGACCTGGGACTGCCGGACATGGACGGCATCGACGTCTGCCGCGGCATCCGGCAGGTCTCCGACGTACCCATCATCATGCTCACCGCGCGCGGTGAGGAGGCCGACCGGGTACTCGGACTGGAGCTGGGAGCGGACGACTACTTGGCGAAACCATTCAGCATGCGTGAGCTGATCGCCCGCATCCGCGCCGTGACCCGCCGCACCCAGCGCACCGAACCCGCGCCCACCGCCCGCCGGGGGGCCGGGACTGCCGTCGCTCCCCCGCCGGTCCTCGAACCGGAACCGGCACCCGCCCCGGCCCCGGCGCCGGTGCAGCACCAGACGCTGGAGGGCCAGGAGCCGCTGATCGTGGACCGCAGGACCCGGCAGGTGTGGGTGGGCGGCGCCCCGGTCGCCCTCACGCCCAAGGAGTTCGAACTGCTGGCCCTGCTCACCGAGGATCCCGGCGCCGTGTACTCGCGTCAGCAGATCCTCGACCGGGTGTGGGACCCGCACTTCCACGGGCCGACCAAGACCCTGGACGTGCACGTGGCCACCCTGCGCCGCAAGCTCGGCGACCCGGCCTGGATCCAGACCCTGCGCGGCGTGGGCTTCCGGCTCGCCGTGCACAGCGGAATTCCGGAGGCCGCCCGGCCGTGACCCGCCGTCTGCTGCTCGGCTATCTGAGCCTCGCCGTCCTGGTCCTGCTGTGTTTCGAGATCCCGCTCGGCTACATCTACAGCCGGTCCGAGAAGGAGCGGGTCATCTCCGCGGCCGAGGACGAGGCCGAGTCGGTGTCCGCGTTCGCCTCCCTGTCCATCATGGCGGGCCGGGAGGAGCGGGAGCTGCCGGCCCGGGTCGTGCACTGCGCCCAGCGCATCGGCGGCGAGGTGCTGATCGTGGCCGCCGACGGCGGAGTGCTCGCCGCCTCCCATCCGCTGCCCGCCGACCAGGCGCGGGACATGACGTCCCGGCCCGAGATCGCGGCGGCGCTGGGGGGCCACGACGCGGTCGACGTACGGACCTCCACCATCGGCGGGGTCAGCTATCTGTCCGTCGCCCTTCCCGTCACCCACGGGAACCAGCTCCAGGGCGCGGTCCGGCTCATCCTCCCCACCGACGCGGTGCACTCCAAGGTGCACCGGGCGTGGCTGCTGCTGGCCCTGGCCGGGCTGGCGATCCTGACCGGGGCCGCCGTGGTGGCGCTGGTCTTCGCCCGCTGGACCAGCCGTCCCATCGTGGAGCTGGAGCGCTTCGCGCACCGGCTGGCCGACGGCAAGGCCCCCACGCCCGCCCCGGTGACGTCCGGGCCGCCGGAGGTACGCAGCCTGGCGGCCACCTTCAACCAGACCGCCGCCCGTCTCGCCCATCTGCTGGAGGCCCAGCGCGCGTTCGCGGCCGAGGCCTCCCACCAGCTCAAGACCCCGCTCGCGGCGCTGCGGCTGCGCCTGGACAATCTGGAGCCCGACCTCGCCGAACGCGCGCGTCCCCATCTCACCGCCGCGACGACCGAGACCGAGCGGCTGGCCCGGATGGTCGAGGGGCTGCTGGCGATGGCCCGGATGGAGGAGGGTGCCGTGACGCCTGAGCAGGTCGATCTGGACGAGCTGTGCACGGAGCGGCTGCGCACCTGGACCCCGCTGTTCGAGCAGCACCACGCCCGTCTCGTCCTGCGCGGCGTCCCGGTCGGCCACGCGCTCGCGGTACCCGGGGCCGTCGAGCAGATCCTGGACAATCTCCTGTCCAACGCGCTGCGTTCCTCGCCGCTGGGCGGAACCGTCGCCCTCGACCTCCGCCACCCCGCGCCGGACCGCCGCCATCTGCACCGGGACGGCCGCCCCACCTGGGTCGAGGTGCACGTCATCGACCAGGGGCCGGGCATGACCGCGGAGCAGCGCCGCCGCGCCTTCGACCGCTTCTGGCGGGCCCCCGACTCCCCCAAGGGCGGCACCGGCCTCGGGCTCTCGCTGGTCCAGCGGCTGGCCCACGCCAGTGGCGGCGAGGCCACGCTGAACGCGGCTCCCGGCGGCGGGCTGGACGCCGCGGTCCGGCTGCGCTCCCCGGTCAGGTCCGGTGGCCCGGGACGCCCGGCCAGAATGCAGCTGCGCCGCAGAACCGTCCCGGAGCCCACCGTCCGGGCTCCGGTCTAAGGGCTGTCCCGTCATCCCCAGCGGATCAGCGAGCGGCGTCGGATGCGGTCAATCGCAAGACGGAGGGGCGCCCTCGTACCGGGTCGTACTCGGGCGATCCCGACAACGCGGCGAGTGGCCGTAGCCGGCGCCAGGAGCCCGCCGGGGATGACGGGACAGCCCTTGGCCCCTGCTCAGGGGGCCTCTTCGTATGCCTCGCCGCCCAGTTCGAGGCCGGCCGTCCCCGCGGTGGCGTCCGCCAGCCAGCCACGGAAGGCCGCCACGTCCGCCTCGGGCAGCCCCACCTCGATGGTCACCGCCTCCGCGTACCGGACGTCCCGTACCACCCGGCCCGTCGCGCGCAGGTCGTTCTCCAGCTTTCCGGCCCGCTGGTGGTCGACGGTGACGGTCGCCAGCCGGAACCGTCGGCGGGTGACGGTGCCCAGCGCGTCCAGCGCCTCGCCGACCGCTCCGCCGTACGCGCGGATCAGCCCGCCCGCGCCGAGCTTCACGCCCCCGAAGTAGCGGGTGACCACGGCCACCGCGTACCGCACCTCGCGGCGCACCAGCATCTGCAGCATCGGCAGGCCCGCGGTGCCGCCCGGTTCCCCGTCGTCGCTCGCCTTCTGTACGTCGCCGTCGGCGCCGATGACGTAGGCGAAGCAGTTGTGGTTGGCGGTGGGGTGTTCCTTGCGGATCCGCTGGATGACCTCCTGGGCCTCCCGCTCGGTCGCGGCGGGCGCGAGCGTGCAGAGGAAGCGGGACTTGTTGATCTCGACCTCGTGCACGGCTTCGCGCGCGACCGTCCGGTACTGCTCCTGCATGCGGTCAGCCTACGTCCCGGCCTCTTCGCGGGGGACGGGCAGGAGTGCCGCGTGGGCCGCCGCGGCGAGCACCACGGCGGCGAGGGTCCATGAGATCCAGTCGCCCGGGTCGGGCAGCCACTGCCGGCCCAGGGCGACGGGGTAGATGACCGCCGCGTAGACGGCGGGGACCGCGTGCCGCACGATGCCCTTTCTGGCGGCGCCGAGGAACAGCACCGGCGCCAGCAGCCCGGCGGAGAACACCACGCCCACGACCCAGAGCGCGCGGTGCCGCCGACTGGTGTACATGGGGGCGTTTGCGGAGACGGCGGCGGGGAATTCGTTCACATTTACCTCTCGGCGGTCGGTGTACCAGTCATGGGCATGGGCATGGACACGGATACAGGCACGGTTCGATCATTTGGCCGATTCTTCACTCCCCGCACTCCAGTTCCGATGGAATGTTCGAGGAGATCGCTAACCGCCCGGTTCGGAGCGGAGACAGCTGAGCGCGCGCCGCGCGCTCGCGGCTCCGATTCCCTCCAGATCGCGCAGCTGCCGGGCGGAGAGACTGGACAATCGTTCGACACTGTCGACGCCGGCCCGCAGCAAGGTGTTGGCCAGCCGATGCCCGAATCCGTCATGTCCCAGAACATCGAAGAGTTCGCCGCCCTCACAGGAACAGCCGGCCTCCCGGGCCGGTGTCCCCGGCCCCTCCCCCCGTGCGCGGCACGCGGAGCACACATCGATCACCCGGCCACCCCGGAGCGTCCTGGCCCAGCTCAGCGGGACCATCGCCGCTCGCGCCGCGCTCACGCTGTCGGCCGCGTCGGAGGTACAAGTGGCGCCACAGATGTCACATCGAATGGTGATCAAATGGCTCATGTGAGCATGATGGCAGACACGTCGCCAACAGGCTTTGTACGTCGTCACTTTGCGGCCTTGCGGCCCCGCGCACAGCATTCCCCGGATGCCGCGTCTCCCACCTCCGAAATCGTGGTACTCGGCGAATTGCTGCCCATCGGCACATGCGTTCTTCACGGTGCCTTCATTACAAATGCGACTGTTACCGCGCCCGACGGGGTGAAAACGTGAGCCGACAGTGGACAGCGCAGAGTCCGGGGGGGATGCGCGCGCTGAGTGCGGAAAGCGTGAGGAAGCGTCTCGATTCATGCGAATGAGGCGAATGAGACGCACACACCAGCGGTCACACCCCCTTGATGCCTGCCGGGTGCTGTCACGGAGCCCTGCCCGGGCTCACTTGACCGACAACGGGAACGGCTGGGTGATGACGATCAAGGCCACTGGGGACGGTAGGGCCGACGGGACGGGCGACGGGAAACGGAGATGGCGCGTGTCCGCGGCCGTGGGCCTGGCCGCGGTGCTGACCGGCGGGGGGATCGTGGCGCTGAAGGCGACCGGATCGCCCGCGCCCGGCGACTCTGCCCCCGCGGCGAGCGTCGCCTCGCACACCGGGCCGCTGACGTCGAAGGAGACCCGGGAGGCGTCCCGGATCGCCGTCGGCGCCGCCACCGGGCAACGGCCCACACACCGGGGCGGGCAGAAGAACACCCAGGACGAGAACACCCACGACGAGAACACCAAGGGCGGGAGCGCCAAAGGCACCGAGGGCGGGGAGAAGAACGCCGCGGGCGGTTCCGGCGCCGAGGTGCTGGACACCCGCCGCCCGCCGCGCGCCAAGTCGACCGCCGCCCCCGCCCCCGACAGCGAGGCCGAGGTCCAGCTCTACGACTACGCCTCGGACAGCCTGATCACCCGGCTCGTCGATCTGCGTTCCGGCAAGGTCGTGCGCTCGACCCGGCAGCACGGCGTCCAGCCGCCGCCCACCCTGGCCGAGGTCCGGCAGGCGGTGAAGGTCATCCTCGCCGACCGCCGGCTCGGCGACGGAATGCGCGCCTCCTACCGGGCGGAGACCAAGAAGCGGCTGACCTCGCCCTCCCAGCTGCGGGTCCAGGGCATGTCGTTCCTCGGGACCCGCGCCAAGGGCGTCAAGGGGGCCGAGCAGGTGTCGCGGTGCGGCACCCACCGGTGCGTACAGCTCTTCGTGCGCGTCCCGGGCGGCAAGTGGATCGACACCAGCAGGATCGTCATCGATCTCTCGGCCGGGCGCACCGCCGTCATCGGCCTGTGAGGGGGCTTCCGTTCGTGTTCAGTTCGTTTCGGCGTGCCCGTGTGCTCATGGCCGTGGTGGGTCTGCTGACGCTGTGGGTGCCGGGTCCGGCGTCCGCCGCTCCCCGGAAGGCCCCGGCGGCTCCCTCCTGCCCCGAGGCCGATCGCGTCGACAAGACGCTGAAGAACGGCGCCCGCTGGCAGATGTGCTGGAACATCGACCGCAGCACCGGTGTGGAGCTCGGCGATGTGACGTACACCCCCAACCGCGGCACCCCGACCCGCGTCCTGAAGAGCGCGTCGCTCGCCGAGGTGCACGTGCCCTACGACAGCGGCCAGCCGCGCTTCTACGACGTGTCGTCCATCGGCTTCGGCGACCTCGGGCAGGGCACGCTCACCAAGCTCTCGAAGGACGACTGCCCCACGGGCAAGCTCTGGAACTACCAGGACACCCCGGTGATGTGCAGTCAGGAGCAGTCGCGGCCGTTCGCGTACAAGAGCGCGGTGGAGAGGAGCGTGCGGCACGGGAGCGATCTGGTCGTGTTCTCGGTGTCCGAGATCGGCTGGTACGACTACATCATGGAGTGGCACTTCTCCGACGACGGTGCCATCACCCCGCGAGCGGGCGCCACCGGTTCCCTCTCGCCGTTCGCGTTCTCCGACGCGGCCCACGGCTGGCCGACGGGCGTGGGCTCCCAGCGGTTCAGCGAGAACCACACGCACAACATCTTCTGGCGGCTGGACTTCGATGTGAACGGCCAGCCGAACAACGTCGTGGAGCAGTACGACTTCGAGGGCAGCGGCACGGCCGAGCGCACCATGAAGCGCACCAAGCTGTCCAAGGAGACGGGGGCGGACCTGGCGCCCGCCCGCTTCTGGCGGGTGGTGAACCCGGCGGCCGAGAACGACGACGGCCACCCCATGTCCTGGGAGATCGACAACCACGACAGCGATCAGTACCGGGGTCCGGGCGATACCGAGAAGTTCACGCATCACGACGTGTATGTCACCCAATACCGAGAATGCGAGCGGCTGGCCTACGGCAACACCGCGAAGGGCTGCGCCGCCTCGGTCGACACGTACACAGACGGCGAGAAGGTCACCGACCCGGTCGCCTGGGTGAGCGTCGACTACCACCACGTGCCACGGGACGAGGACCAGGACCCGATGCCCACGCACTGGCAGAGCTTCCGGATCGTCCCCCGGGACGTCACGGCGGCGAGCCGGCTGCCGTGACCGACCGGGTTCGCCCCGTCCCCTCCCACCGTCCATCCGCGGCAAGGAGTGCCCAGTGTTACACCGGCCCACGGATACGTCCGGCGACGAGCGGCGGCCCACGGCCCGCCACGACCTCCCAGACCGCCTCCACGCCCTGGCGCGGGCCCATCAGGTGCCCGGAGCCCAACTCGCCGTGCACAGCGGCGGAACCACCCGCGCCGTGCACACCGGAGTGCTGGACTCCATAACCGGGGAGCCGTTCACCGCCGACACGGCGGTGCCCATCGGCTCCCTCACCAAGTGCTACACCGCCACCGTCGTCATGCTCCTGGTCGCCGACGGCGACGTGGAGCTGGACGACCAGCTCGGCGACCATGTGCCGGAACTGCGGCGGGCCGGGCCGCCGTGCACGGTGCGGCAG
The DNA here is from genome assembly GCF_001417735.1 of Streptomyces sp. NBRC 110028. Taxonomy (GTDB): domain Bacteria; phylum Actinomycetota; class Actinomycetes; order Streptomycetales; family Streptomycetaceae; genus Streptomyces. Next base: position 189,502 of record NZ_BBUZ01000026.1, on the reverse strand, counting down.
GTGCTCAGCCACACCGCCGGGCTCGCGTCCGGGCCCGACTCCGACCATGTCGCCGCGCTGACCACCGCGCGCTATCTGCAGGCCCACTGCACCGACGGCACGCTGGTGATGGCCCCGGGCACCGACTTCTCCTACTCCAACGCGGGCTATGTCGCGGCGGGCCGGCTGATCGAGACGGTCACCGGGATGAGCTGGCAGGAGGCCGTACGGTCCATCCTGCTGGAGCCGCTGGGCACCGTGCCGTCGTTCATCGGCGCACCCGGTGCGCCGGGGCGGCAGGCCGCTCGCGGCCACTCGGCCAACAAGGCGGCGGGCCGGACCCGGCCGGTGCACCAGAACCTCGCCCCGGCGGAGGCCGCCGCCGGTGCCCTGATGGCCAGCGCGCGGGACCTGGTGGCGCTGGCCCTGGCCCACACCCACGACGGCCCGGGCGGGCTGCTGCCGCCGGAGCTGGCGCAGGAGATGCGGCGGCCGGTGCCCGGTGCCGACCCCGGTGTCCTCGCCGACGGCTGGGGGCTGGGGTTCGCGCTCTTCCAGCGGGACGCGGCCACCTGGTTCGGGCACGACGGGAACGCCCAGGGCACCTCCTGCTATCTGCGGGCCGATCCGCGCACCGGCACCGTGGTCGCCTTCACCAGCAACTCCAACAGCGGCGCCGACCTGTGGCACGAACTGTCCGGCGAGCTGGAGGAGATCACCGGCATCCCGGTCCCCGGGGCACCGGCCCGGCCGCGTCCGGCCACCCCCATGACGCCTCCGGCCTCCCCCACGGCCGCGACGGCGCAGTGCACCGGGATCTATCTCAACGGCGATGTCGAGTACCAGGTGACGATGAGCGACAGCGGCACGCTCGCCCTGTCCGTGGACGGTGACGTCCCCGCGCCACTGGTCTGCCACGAGGACCTGACCTGCGACCTGGTGGACCCGTCCTCCGGACGCCGGATTCCCGGTGGCCGCTTCGTGCGCGACCCGCGCACCGGAGCGGTCGACCGCATTCAGCTCTCGGGCCGGATGGCCCGTAAGAGCGCCCTCGTCTGAGGTTCTCCACCGCACTCCCCACCACGGCCGTCTCCCCCGCCTCGCCACGGCCGCGCGCGGCACCTCATCACCCGAGTTCCACCCCTTTCAACCGCTCCGAAGGGCCGCACCGACATGACGGACCACTACGACAACGCATCGGATCCCGCGTCCTCGCCCCAGGGCGCCCCGGGCCTGCCTCCCGCGGCGTGGAACGCCACGCCCCGGGCCGGCTCCCGCAGCCCCCTGGGTGAGCTGTTCGCGTCCTGGGCGGCCCGCACCCCACGGGCCGCGGCGCTGGTGGCCGGAGACCGGACGTGGTCCTTCGGTGAGGTCGACGCCTGGGCGAACCGGCTGGCCCACCACCTCATCGGGCGCGGTGTGGGGCCCGAGCGCGTGGTGGCCCTGGTCCTGCCGCGCTCGGCCGAGCTGGTGGTGGCCGAGCTGGCGGTCGCCAAGGCCGGGGCCGCGTTCCTGCCGGTGGATCCCGCGCACCCCGAGGAGCGCCGGGCGATGATGCTGGCCGACGCCCGGCCCGTGGTGGTGCTCGACGACCCGCAGCGCATCCGGGCCGTGACCGGCCCCGAGCACACGCCCGGCGACGCGGACCGGCTCGCCCCGCTGCTGCCGGAGCATCCGGCGTACGTCATCTACACCTCCGGCTCCACGGGTGTGCCCAAGGGCGTGATGGTGCCGCACGCCGGTCTGGGCAACTTCTCGGCCGCCACCGCCGACCACTACCGCGTCCGGCCGGGTGACCGGGTGCTGCAGTTCTCCTCGCCGAGCTTCGACGCCTCCGTACTGGAGCTGTGCTCCTCCCTGCTCGCCGGGGCGGCGCTGGTGGTGCCCCCCGAGGGCCCCCTGCTGGGCGCCGAACTCGCCACCGTGCTGCGGGAACACCGGGTGACCCATGCCCTGATCCCCCCGGCGGCGCTGGCGACCGTACCCGCGGAGGAGGTCCACGGGCTGCCGGAGTTCCGCACCCTGATCGTGGGGGCGGAGGCGTGCCCCGCCGATCTGGTGGACCTGTGGGCGCCGGGCCGGCGGATGGTCAACTCCTACGGGCCGACCGAGGCCACCGTCGTGGCCACCTGGACGGACGCGCTTCAGGCGGGCTCCGGCAACCCGCCGATCGGCCGCCCGCTGCCGGGCACGCGGGTGTTCGTGCTGGACGAGGCGATGCGGCCGGTGCCGGTGGGCTCGGTCGGGGAGCTGTACATCAGCGGCGCGGGCGTGGCCCGGGGCTATCTCGGCCGCCCGGGGCTGACCGCGGACCGCTTCGTCGCGGCCCCCTTCGGGCCGCCCGGCGTCCGCATGTACCGCACCGGCGACCTGGCCCGCTGGAACGCGGACGGCGAGGTGGAGTTCCTCGGCCGGACCGACCACCAGGTCAAGGTGCGCGGTTTCCGCATCGAACTGGGCGAGGTGGAGGCCGCGCTCGCCCGCCACCCGGACGTCCGGGCCGCCGTCGTCACCGTCCGGGAGGACGAGCCCGGGCTGAAGCGGCTGGTCGGCTATGTGGTACCCGCCGCCGGGAGTTCGAAGCCCAGGGCCGCGGAGCTGCGGGCCGCGGCGGCCCGGCTGCTGCCCGCCCACATGGTGCCGTCCGCCTTCGTCGTGCTGGACGCGTTCCCGCTCACCCCGCACCGCAAGGTCGACCGGCAGGCGCTGCCCGCCCCGTCCGCCACCGCCGAGGGGCACTCCCGCCACATCGCCCCGCGCACCCCCGCCGAGGCCGCCCTGGTCCGCGTGTGGACCGAGGTGCTGCCGGTGGACGCCGTGGGCGTCGAGGACGACTTCCTGGGGCTCGGCGGCGACTCCGTCCTCGGTGTCCGGCTGCTGTCCCGGATCCGGGCGGAGCTGGGCGTGGAACTGTCGCTGCGCGAACTGCTCGACGCCCGGACCGTGGCGCGGCTGGCCACGCGGCTGCCGGAGGAGACCCCCGACGCGACGGAGGCGCCGATTCCGCCCGCGCCCCGCGACCGGCCGCTGCCGCTGTCCGCCGCCCAGCGGCGGCTGTGGTTCCTGGACGATCTGACCTCCGGCGGCACCGAGTACAACACCGGGGCCGGGCTGCGGCTGAGCGGCCCGCTCGACACCGGCGCCCTGCGCCGCGCGCTGGCCACCCTGGCCGCCCGGCACGACGCGCTGCGCACCACGTTCGTCACCGTGGACGGGCACGGTGTGCAGCGGGTCGCCGAGCACGGCACCGTTCCGCTGGCCCACGCCGACCTCGGCGAGCTGCCCGCCGCGGAGCGCGACGCCGCCGTCGACCGGCTGCTGACCGACGAGCTGAACCGCCCCTACGACCTCGCCGTGGGCCCGCTGACCAGGGCTCTGCTCATCCGGCTCGCCGAGGACGACCACGTACTGCTGCTGGCCCAGCACCACATCGTCACCGACGGCTGGTCGGTCGGGATCCTGGTCCGCGAACTGACCGCGCTGTACGAGGCGGAGGCCACCGGGGCCGACGCCGGCCTCGCCGAACCCGCGCTGCAGTACCCGGACTTCGCCGTGTGGGAGCGGAACCGCCCCGCCCCGCCCGGGCAGGACACCGATCTGAAGTACTGGCGGGACCGGCTCTCCGGGATGCAGACCCTGGAGCTGCCCACCGACCGCCCGCGTCCCCCGGTGCGCGCCACCACCGGGGCGGTGCACCGGCGTGAGCTGCCCGCCGATCTGGTGGCCGCCCTCGGCCGGCTCGGCCGGGAGCGGAACACCACCCTGTTCACCCTGCTCGCGTCGTCCGTCGCGGTCCTGTTCTCGCGCTACTCGGGCCAGCGGGACGTGGCCTTCGGCACCGTCACCAGCGGACGCCACCGCAAGGAGCTGGAGTCGGTCGCCGGATTCTTCGTCAATACGCTGGTGCTGCGCGCCGACGTCGACGGGGACAGCACCGTCGAGCAGTTCGTGGACGCGATGCGCGAGACCGTGCTGGACGCCTTCAGCCACGACAGGCTGCCGTTCGAGCGGGTCGTGGAGGAGCTGGCGCCGGGGCGCGACGCCAGCCGCAACCCGCTGGTGCAGGCGCTGGTCGTCCAGCAGAACGCCATGGTGCCCGCCCGGGAGGCCGGGGGCCTGACGATCGCCGAACACTCCCTGCCGCGGCCCGCCGCCCGGTTCGACCTGGTGCTGGAGTTCCTGCCCCGCGACGACGGTTCGCTGGGGCTCACCGTCGAGTACAACTCCGATCTGTTCGACGCCCGGACGATGGAACAGATGGCCGGGCATCTGCACCGGCTGCTGACCCGGATGGTGGCCGACCCCGGCACCACCCTGATCGAACTGCAGATGCTGAGCGACGCCGAGTGGCACCAGCTGCTCGACGCCTGGAACGGCCCGGGCCAGGCCGCCACCGAGGCGACGCTGCCCGGACTCTTCGCCGCGCGGGCGGCCGCGCAGCCGCGGGCGACCGCCGTGACCTGCGGGGAGACCCGGCTCTCCTACGACGAGGTGAACCGGCGCGCCAACCAACTCGCCCGGCTGCTGATCGACCGTGGCGTCGGCCCCGAGGAACTGGTGGCGCTGGCCCTGCCGCGCTCGGCCGACCTCGTCGTCGTCCTGCTGGCGGTGCTCAAGGCGGGCGCCGGATATCTGCCGGTGGACCCCGGATACCCGGCCGAGCGCATCGCGTTCATGCTGCGGGACGCCGCGCCCTCGACCATCCTCGCCACCGGGAAGACGGCGGGCAGCCTGCCCGCCGGGGCCGAACCGCTGGTGCTGGACGACGCGGCGGTCCGCGCGGAGCTGGCGCGGCGGGCGGACGGCGACATCACCGACGCCGAGCGCACCGGACCGCTGGACCCGGCCCACCCCGCCTACGTCATCTACACCTCCGGGTCCACCGGTACGCCCAAGGGCGTGGTGGTCGCCCATCGGAGCGTGGCGGGCCTGGCCGCCTGGGCCGAGGCCGCGCTGGGGCGGGAGCGGCTGACCGGGGTGGTCGCCTCGACCTCGCTCAACTTCGACGTGTCCGTGTTCGAGATCCTGTGCCCGCTGCTGGCCGGTGGCAGCATCGAGGTCGTCCAGGATCTGCTGGCCCTCGCCGACCCCGCGAACCGGCCGCGCGCGACCGGGCTGATCAGCGGCGTGCCGTCGGTGTTCGCCCGGCTCCTGAGCGGGGACGCCGGGCAGACCGACGCCGGGCCCCTCGACACCGGGCAGGGCGACGCGGGGCGCGTCGACGCCGGGACCGTCGTCCTGGCGGGCGAGGCCCTGCCCGCCCAGACCGTACGGGACATCCGGGCGACGCTGCCCTCCTGCCGCATCGCCAACATGTACGGGCCGACCGAGGCGACCGTGTACGCCACCGCCTGGTTCGCCTCGGGCCCGCTCCCCCGGCAGGCGCCGCCGATCGGGCGGCCCGTCGCCGGCACCCGCGCCTACGTCCTGGACCCGACGCTGCGGCTGGTGCCGCCCGGGGTGACGGGCGAGCTGTACCTCGGCGGCCAGGGCCTCGCCCGGGGCTACCTCAACCGGCCGGGGCTGACCGCCGACCGCTTCCTCGCGGACCCGTTCGGGGCGCCCGGCAGCCGGATGTACCGCACCGGTGACCTGGTGCGCTGGGACAGCGATGGCCAGCTGGAGTACCTGGGCCGGGCCGATGACCAGGTGAAGATCCGCGGCTTCCGCATCGAACTGGGCGAGGTCGAGACGGCGTTGCTGCGCCACCCCGGCGTCGCCGAGGCCGCCGCCGTCGCGAAGGAGACCGGCGGCCACAAGCGGCTCATCGCCTACGTGGTGCCCGCGCCGGGCGCCACACCGGACCCGGCCGCGCTGCGCACGTTCCTCCGGGGCGGCCTGCCCGACTACATGGTGCCCGCCTCGGTCCTGGTCATGGAGCGGATGCCGCTCAGCCCCAACGGCAAGCTGGACCGGAGCCGTCTGCCCGACCCGGACTGGTCGCAGTCGGCGGCGCCGGGCTACGTGGCGCCGCGCACCGCGACCGAACGGACCCTCGCCGCCGTCTGGGCCCGGATCCTCCATGTGGAACGCATCGGGGTGGAGGACAACTTCTTCTCCCTCGGCGGCGATTCGATCCTCAGCATCCAGGTGGTCTCCCAGGCACGGCAGGCCGGGCTCTCCGTCACCTCCCGCGATGTCTACCGCCACCAGACGATCGCCGCCCTCGCCCTGCACCTGGACTCCGCGGCCGCGGCTCCGCGAGCCGCCGCCACCGATGGCGAAGCGGCCACCGGGGATCTGCCGCTGACGCCCATCCAGCACTGGCTGTTCGAGCACGACCCCGAGCGGGCGGGGCACTTCAACCAGACGATCTCCCTCGTCCTGCCCGAGGACGTGGACACCGGCGCGCTGCGCGGCGCCCTGGAGACAGTCGTGGCCCACCACGACGCCCTGCGCTCCCGCTTCCCCCACGAGGACGGCGGCCGGCACCAGCGCATCGACGGCGGTGGGAGCGCGGACCTGCTGCGCCGCCACACCGGGGACGGCGAACCGCACCTCGGCGGCTTCGACCTGGCGGCCGGGCCGCTGCTGCGCGCGGTGATCGAGGCGGACGCCGGGCCCGGGGGGCGGCCGGTACTGCACCTCACCGCGCACCACGCCGTCGTGGACGGGGTCTCCTGGCGCATCCTGCTGGAGGACCTGGACAGCGCGTACCGCGGCCTGGCGCTGCCCGCCGCGTCCTCCCCGCTGCGCCGGTGGGCCCGGCGGCTGAACGACCACGCGCGTGGCGGTGGGTTCGACGCCGAGGCGGCGTACTGGACCGAGGTGGCCGGTGCCTGCGATCCGTCGCTGCCGGTGGACCTGGCCGGGGCGGACGGGGCGGCCGGGGCGAACACCTACGCCTCGGCCCGGTCGGTCACCGTCACGCTCGACGAGGACGAGACCACCGCCCTGCTCCAGACGCTGCCCGAGGTCTACCGCACGCAGGTCAACGACGTGCTGCTGAGCGCGCTGGCCCGGGTGCTGGGCCGGTGGACCGGGCGCGCCCGGGTGCCGGTGGACCTGGAGGGCCACGGCCGCGAGGAGATCTTCGAGGAGGTGGATCTGTCCCGTACGGTCGGCTGGTTCACCACCCGCTTCCCGGTGGCGCTCGACCTGGCCGGCCTTCCCCTGGACGCCTGGGGGGACGTACTCAAGTCCGTCAAGGAGCAGTTGCGGGCCGTGCCGCAGCGCGGCCTGGGCTACGGGGCGCTGCGCCATCTGGCCCGCCCCGAGGGGCTTCCGTCCGGTCCCACGGCCGGGGTCAGCTTCAACTACCTGGGCCAGTTCGAGCTGCCGGGCGACGGCGACGGGCTCTTCCGCGGCCTCCACCGCGAACTGGCCCTGGACACCGACCCGGAAGGCCTGCGGCCGCATCCGCTGGAGGTGGTCGGCCGGGTCGAGGACCAGCGGCTCGCGTTCACCTGGTTCTACTCCGCGCATCTGCACCGGGAGGAGACCGTCGGCGAGCTGGCCGGGGAGTTCCTGCGGGCGCTGCGCGCCATCGCGCGGCACGCCGCCGCGCCCGGCGCGGGCGGCCGCACCCCGTCCGACTTCCCGCTCGCCTCCCTCGATCAGGCCACGGTCGACCGGCTGGTGGGCGACGGCAGCGGGGTGGAGGACATCTACCCGCTCACCCCCACCCAGGCGGGCATGCTGTTCCACGGGCTGTCCCAGGACGACCGGCGCGCCTACTTCCAGCAGCTCACCTTCGTCCTCGACGGGGTGCCCGACCCTCGGGCGCTGGCCGACGCCTGGCAGCGGGTCACCGACCGCACCCCGGGCCTGCGCGTCCGCGCCGAGTGGGACGGGGTGCCCGAGCCGCTGCAGGTGGTGGAGCGCGGGGCCCGGGTGCCGGTCACCCGGCTCGACTGGCGCGGGCTGTCCGAGGCGGAGCGCCGGGAGGAGGCACGGCGGTTCCTCGCCGAGGACCGGGAGCGGGGCCTGGACCTGGCCGTCGCGCCGCTGATGCGGCTGGCGATCGCCCGGCTGTCCGACACCGAGGTCCAGGTGGTGTGGACGTTCCACCATCTGATCCTGGACGGCTGGAGCCTGTTCCAGGTGCTGTCCGACGTCTTCGCCTGCCATGCGGCCGGGGCGGGGGCCGCGCTGCCCAGCCGCCGCCCGTTCCGCGACTACGTGGCCTGGCTGCGGGACCGCGACTGGGCGGAGGCCGAGGAGCACTGGCGCGCCCGGCTCGGCGATCTGTCCGAGCCCACTGTGCTGCCCTTCGACCGGGAGCCCACCGAGACCCATCACGCGGAGTCCACCGCCGAGGTGCGGGTCACGCTGCCCGCGGACGCCTCCCACCGGCTGGCCGAGCTGGCCAGAGGCGCGGGGCTCACCATGAACACCCTGCTCCAGGGCGCCTGGACGCTGCTGCTGTCCCGGTACACCGGCCGCGCGGACGTGGTCTTCGGGACCACGGTCTCGGGCCGCCCGCCGGAGCTGCCCGGCGCCCCGGCGATGACCGGTCTGTTCATCACCACCGTGCCGACCCGGCTGCCCGTCCCCACGGGCGGCACCCTGCTGTCGTGGCTGCGGGAGGTGCAGGAGCGGCAGGCCGAGGACCGGCGGTTCGACTTCGTACCGCTGACCCGGCTGCGGTCCATGACCCGGCTCGAAGAGCGGGTGAATCTCTTCGACAGCATCGTGGTCTTCGAGAACTACCCCGTCGGCGGGGACCTCGCCGCCGCGCACGGGCTGGCCCTGCGGGACCTCGACGGCGTCGAGACGACGAACTACCCGCTGAGCCTGGTGGTCTACCCCGGCGAGGAGATGGCGCTGCGGCTCGGCTACGACCCGTCCCTGTTCGACGCGGCGACGATTCGGCGCATGGCCGAGTACCTGTCGGTGCTGCTGACGAACATGGCCACCGGCGCGGACCGGGCGCCCGCGCGCCTTCCGGTGCTCGGCGACGCCCGGCGCGCCCAGGTGCTGCGGGAGTGGAACGACACCACGGCGCCGCTGTCCGAGGGGTCGCTGGCCGACCTCTTCGCCGCCCAGGTGCGGCGGACACCGGACGCGCCCGCCCTGGACGGCGACGGCGGCCCGGTGAGCTACCGCGAGCTGGAGGCGCGCGCCAACCGGCTGGCCCACCGGCTCATCGGGCTCGGGACCGGGCCGGAGCGTCCGGTGGCCGTGCTGATGGACCGGTCCGTGGAACTGGTGGTCGCCCAGCTGGCCGTCGTCAAGGCGGGCGGGGTGTACGTACCGCTGGACACCCGTGCGCCCGAGGACCGGCTCCGGGTGGTGCTGGCCGAGGCGACGGCGGACGTCCTGCTGACCGACCGCGCCTGGGAGCGGACCGCCGCGGACCTCGGGCACGACGGGCGCACCCTGCTGGTGGCGCCCGGCGCCCAGGGCGGCGACGAGCCGTCCGGGCCGCCCGCGGTGGACATCTTCCCCGACAACACGGCCTACCTGATGTTCACTTCGGGCTCCACCGGACGGCCCAAGGGCGTCGCGGTCCGGCACCGCGATGTCACCGCCCTCGCCCAGGACCGCGCCTTCGCCCGCCACGACCGGGTGCTGGTGCACTCCCCGCAGGCGTTCGACGCCTCCACCTACGAGGTGTGGGTGCCGCTGCTGCGCGGCGGCACGGCCGTCCTGGCGCCGGTGGGCGACGTGGACACCGACGCCGTACGCCACGCGATCACCGGGCACGGGGTGAGCTGCCTGTGGCTGACCGCCGGTCTGTTCCGGCTGCTGGCGCAGGAGGCGCCGGACTGCCTGCGCGGCGCCCGGGAGGTGTGGACCGGCGGTGAGGCGGTGCCGCCCGCGGCGGTGCGCCGGGTGCTCGACGCCTGCCCCGACCTGACGGTGGTCGACGGCTACGGGCCCACCGAGACCACGACCTTCGCCACCCGGCGCTTCTTCCGCGCCGGTGAGGACCTGCCCGGCACCCTGCCCATCGGACGCCCGATGGACAACACCCGCGTCTACGTCCTGGACGGCGCCCTCCAGCCGCAACCGCCGGGCATCCCCGGTGAGTTGTACATCGCGGGCGCCGGTCTCGCCCGTGGCTACCGGAACCGGCCGGGGCCCACGGCCGAGGCCTACGTCGCCGACCCGTTCGGGCCTCCCGGCTCCCGGATGTACCGCACCGGGGACCTGGTGTCCTGGACCGTCGACGGCGAACTCGCCTTCGTGGGCCGCTCGGACGACCAGATGAAGATCCGCGGCTTCCGCATCGAACCCGGCGAGATCGAGGCCGCGCTCACCCGCCACCCGTCCGTCGCCGAGGCGGTCGTCGCGCTCGCGCGGGACGGGGAGCGCAAACTGCTGGCCGCCTATCTGGTCCCGGTGCGCGGCGAAGCCGTGCCCGAGTCCGCGGAGCTGCGGTCCCTGCTGGGCCGGCAGCTGCCCGACTACATGGTGCCCGCGGTCTTCATCACCCTGGACGAACTGCCGCTCACCGCCAACGACAAGGTGGACCGCCGCCGCCTTCCGGCGCCCGACTGGGCGGCGGCCACCACGGGCGCGCAGTACGTGGCGCCCCGCACCGACACCGAGCGGATCCTGGCGGAGATCATGGGTCCGCTGCTGGGCCGGGAGCGGATCGGCGTCGAGGACAACTTCTTCATGCTCGGCGGGGACTCGATCCTCAGCATCCAGGTCGCCTCGCGCGCCCGGCAGGCGGGCCTGACGGTGACGCCCAGGGAGCTGTTCCGGCACCCCACCATCGCCTCGCTCGCCACCGTCGCCACCGCCACCGCCCGGCCCGCCGCCGACATGGGACCGGTGAGCGGCGAGGTGCCGCTCACCCCGATCCAGCACTGGTTCCTCGGGACGGGCAGCCCCCGGCCCGAGCACTTCAACCAGTCGGTCCTGGTCGAACTCGACCGGGACCCCGACCCCCGGGCGCTCCGTCAGGCCCTCCGGGCGCTGCTGGTCCACCACGACGCGCTGCGGATGGCTTACGAGCGCCGGGCGGACGGCACCGTACGGCAGTACTGCCCGCCGCCGGACGAGACGGGCGCTGACCCGCTGCGGGAGGTGGACCTGTCCGGGCTCGCGGAACCGGAACGGCGGGCCGCCGAGGAGGCGGCCATCGCCGAGGCGAACGCCGGGTTCGCCCTGGAAACCGGGCCGCTGCTGGCCGCCCGGCTGCTGCGCCCGGGCCAGGGCTCGCGGCCGACGCTCTTCCTGACCGCGCACCACCTGGTGGTCGACGGCGTCTCCTGGCGGGTGCTGCTGGAGGACCTGGAAACCGCCTACCGCCAGGCGCTCGACGGCGCCCCGGCCGGTCTCGGCGCGCGCACCACCTCCGTACGGGACTGGTCCCGGCGGCTCACCGAGCACACCGCGGCGGGCGGCTTCGACGCCGAACTCCCGCACTGGACGGCGGTGGCCGCCGACTGCGCCGCCGGGATTCCCGTGGACGGCGAGGGCGAGAACACCGTCGCGGCCATGGAGTCGGTGACCGTGGCGCTGGACCGGGAGCGGACCACGGCCCTGCTGCGGCAGGTGCCCGAGGTCTACCGCACCCGCGTGGACGACGTGCTGCTCTCGGCGCTGGGCCGGGTGCTGGCCGAGTGGACCGGGCGGCGGCGGGTCACGGTCGACCTGGAGGGCCACGGCCGGGAGGAACACCTCCTCGACGGCGTGGACCTGTCCCGCACCGTCGGCTGGTTCACCACCATGTTCCCGGTCGCCCTGGACATCCCGCAGGTCCCGGGCGACGGCTGGGGCGAGACGCTGAAATCCGTCAAGGAGCAGCTGCGGGCGGTGCCCGGCAAGGGCATCGGCTACGGCGCGCTGCGCCATCTGGCCCCGGACGCGCCGCTCGCGGACGCGGCGGAGCCCGGCATCAGCTTCAACTACCTCGGCCAGTTCGACTGGTCGGACGCGGGCGGGACCGGCGGCGGCGACGCCCTGGTCCGCACCGTGCGGGGTGGCTTGAGCGGTGACGCCGCGCCGGAGTCGCCCCGGGCGCACCTGCTCGACATCGTGGGCCGGGTCGAGGGGCACCGCCTGGAGATCACGTGGCACTACGGCTCCGGGACCCACTCCGAGGAGACGGTGGCCCGGCTGGCCGGGGACATGCTCCGCGCCCTGGAGGACATCGTCGCCCACTGCGCCGGCCCCGCCGCGGGCGGCCGCACCCCGTCGGACTTCCCGCTGGCCCGGCTGGACCAGGCCGCGGTGGACCGGGTGGCCGCCGACGGGCGGTCGGTGGAGGACATCTATCCGCTGACCCCGATGCAGGCCGGGATGCTGTTCCACAGCCTCGTGGACCCGGCGTCCGACGCCTACTTCAACCAGGTGCAGCTGCGGCTGACCGGGGTGACGGACCCGCGGGCGCTGGCCACGGCGTGGCAGCGGACCGCGGACGCCAACCCGATCCTGCGCACCCGCCTGGTCTGGGCGGACACCCCCGAACCCCTCCAGGTCGTGACGCGCCGGGCCACCCTGCGGATCGCCCACCACGACTGGACCGGACGGTCCGGGGAATGGCGCGAGGCCGAGCTGAACAGGCTCCTCGCCGACGACCGGGCCGAGGGCATGGACCTCGGCAGCGCGCCGCTGACCCGGCTGGCCCTGATCCGGCTGTCGGCCGACGAGGTGCGGCTGATCTGGACGTTCCACCATGTGCTGCTCGACGGCTGGAGCGCGGCGCAGGTCTTCGACGAGGTGTGCGAGCGGTACGCGGCGCTCACCACCGGGCGCGGCGCCGAGGTACCCGCCCGGCGGCCCTTCCGCGAGTACCTGGGCTGGCTCGGTGAGCAGGACACGGCGGAGGCCGAGCGGTTCTGGCGCGAGGCGCTGGCGGGCTTCACCGCCCCGACCGAGCTGCCGCGTGACCGGCCCGCGGCCGAGGCGCACCGTTCGGCGTCGTCGGGCTCGCACCGGGTCACGCTCGGCGCCGAGGAGTCCGCGCTGCTCCGCGCCGTCGCCCAGTCGGGCGGGCTGACGATGAACACGGTGGTGCAGGGCGCCTGGGCGCTGCTGCTGTCCCGCTACAGCGGGGCGGACGACGTGGCGTTCGGGACCACGGTCTCGGGGCGGCCCGCCGCGCTGCCGGGGGTCGAGTCGATGGTCGGGGTGTTCATCAACACCCTTCCCACCCGGGTCAGGGTGGACGGCCGGAGCCCGCTGCTGAGCTGGCTGGGGGAACTCCAGACGGCGCAGTCGGAGTCCCGGCGCTTCGAGTTCGTGTCCCTGGCGCAACTGCAGAGCTGGAGCGAGGTGCCCGGCGGGGTCGGCCTCTTCGACAGCATCGTGGTCTTCGAGAACTACCCCTTCGACAGCGAGGCCATCGCCGCGCACGGGCTCGGCATCCACCAGGAGCGGGACCTCGAACCGACGAACTACGCGCTCAGCGTCGTGGTGGCGCCCGAGGAGCGGCTGTCGATCTCGCTGGACTACGATCCGGCCGCCTTCGACGCCGCCACGGTCGAGCGGCTGGGCGGGTGCCTGCACGGGCTGCTGGCCGAGATGGCGGCCGATCCGGAGCGGCGTCTTGAGGAGCTGCCGCTGATCGGCGCGGCGGAAACCCGCCGGATCCTGGACGAGTTCAGCGGTCGCGTCGCCCCGGCGCCGGGCGCGGTCCTGCCGGAGCTGTTCGAGGCGCAGGCGGCCCGTACCCCGGACGCGGTGGCCGTGCGGGGTGCGGGGACACAGCTGACCTACCGGGAGCTGAACGAGCGCGCCAACCGGCTCGCCCGGCTGCTCATCGGCGCGGGAGCCGGTCCCGAGCGCTTCGTGGCGCTGTCGCTGCCGCGTACGCCGGAGCTGGTGGTGGCGCTGCTGGCGGTGCTCAAGAGCGGCGCCGGATATCTGCCGGTCGACCCCGCGTACCCGGCGGAGCGCATCGAGTTCATGATCGGCGACATCGCCCCGGACATCGTCCTGACCACGCGGGAGACGGCTCCCCGGATCCCGGTCGGCCCGGGTCACCGGATCCTGCTGGACGACGCGGAGACCGGCCGGGCGCTGGCCGGGCTGGGCGCCCAGGACGTCGGCGGCGCCGAGCGCGTCGCGCCGCTGGTCGCCGGCCATCCGGCGTACGTCATCCACACCTCCGGGTCGACGGGGAAGCCCAAGGGCGTCGTCGCCACCCACCAGGGTGTCGCCGCGCTGGCCGCCTGGGCGGGCGAGGAGTTCGGCGCGGTGGGGCTCTCCCATGTCGTGGCGTCCACCTCGCTGAACTTCGATGTGTCGGTCTTCGAGATCATCTGCCCGCTGCTGACGGGCGGCTCCCTGGAGATCGTGGCGGATCTGCTCGCCCTGGCCGAGCGGCCGGAGCCCTGGACGGCGTCCCTGATCAGCGCCGTGCCCTCGGCCCTCGCACAGGTGCTCGGCAAGGGCGGCGTCTCCGTCACGGCCGACACGGTGGTGCTGGCGGGCGAGGGCCTGGCGGCCCGTACGGTCCAGGAGGTCCGCGACGCCATCCCGGGCTGCCGGGTGGCCAACATCTACGGGCCCACCGAGGCCACCGTCTACGCCACCGCCTGGAGTTGCGACCCCGCCGACCCCGGGCGGACGCCGCCGATCGGCTCCCCGGTCGCCGCCACCCGGGCCTACGCGCTGGACGCGCGGCTGCGGCCGGTGCCCGTCGGGGTGCCCGGCGAGCTGTACCTGGCCGGTCCGGGCCTGGCCCGGGGGTACTCCGGCCGTCCCGGACTGACCGCGGACCGCTTCACGGCCGACCCCTTCGGACCCGCGGGCAGCCGGATGTACCGCACCGGCGACCTGGTGCGGTGGGACGCGGACGGGCAGCTGGAGTACCTGGGCAGGACCGACGACCAGGTCAAGGTGCGGGGCTTCCGGATCGAGCTGGGCGAGGTCGAGGCCGCCCTCGCGCGCCACCCCGAGGTCGCCGAGGCGGCCGCGGCGGTGGTCGACACGGACGGCCACAAACGGCTGGTCGGCTATGTCGTCCCGGCTCCGGGGACGACGGCGGTCGATCCCGCCGCGATGCGCGCGTTCCTCGCGACGAGCCTGCCGGACCACATGGTGCCCGCGGCCGTCGTCACCCTGGAGCGGCTGCCGCTGGGCACCAGCGGCAAACTCGACCGGCGGGCGCTGCCCGCC
This sequence comes from Streptomyces sp. NBRC 110028, assembly GCF_001417735.1. Classification (GTDB taxonomy): domain Bacteria; phylum Actinomycetota; class Actinomycetes; order Streptomycetales; family Streptomycetaceae; genus Streptomyces. Next base: position 174,502 of record NZ_BBUZ01000026.1, on the reverse strand, counting down.
CCGGACTGGGCCGCCCCCGCCGCCGGCCATGTGCCGCCCCGGACGGAGACCGAGAAGGCCCTCGCCGGGATCTGGGCCGAGGTCCTGGGGGTGGAGCGGGTCGGCGTCGACGACAACTACTTCACCCTCGGCGGCGACTCCATCCTCAGCATCCAGATCGTCTCCTCCGCCCGCCGGGCGGGGATCGAGCTGACCCCACGCCATCTGTTCGTCCACCAGACCGTCGCGGACCTGGCCGCCGCCGCCCGGGACGTCCCGGCCACGGCGGTCGCGGCCGAACAGGGGCCGGTCGTCGGCGAGGTGCCGCTCACCCCCGTCCAGCACTGGCTGTTCGCGACCCTCCCGGACAGCCCCGGCCACTTCACCCAGTCGGTCTCCGCCGAGCTGGCCGGGCCGGTGGACGAGGCCGCGCTGCGCGCCGCCCTGGACACGCTGGTCGACCACCACGACGCGCTGCGGCTGCGCTTCGAGCCCATCGGGAACGGCCATTGGCGCCAGCACAGCGTCCCGCCCGGCGGCCATGGGCCGGTGCTCGACGTCCACGACCTGTCCGCCACCGGCCCCGGATCGCACGAGGCGGTCATGCGGGATGCGCAGATGCGCGTCCGCGCCGGATTCCGGCTGGAGCAGGGGCCGTTGTTCAAAGCCGTGCTGTTCCCGCGGGGCGACGGGGAGCGCCCGGTCCTCAGCCTGATCGCCCACCATCTGGTGGTGGACGCGGTCTCCTGGCGGATCCTGCTGGAGGACCTGGACACCGCCTACCGGCTGATCGTCGCCGGGCGGCCCGGGAGCCTGGGCCGCAAGACCACCTCGTTCCGCGCGTGGTCACGGCGGTTGGGCGAACACACCGTCGCCGGGGGCTTCGACGCCGAACTCGGCCACTGGACCGCCGCGCACGGCTGCCCCGGCCTCCCCACGGACGCCGAGGGGCCCAACACCGCCGCCAGTGAGGAGACGGTGACGGTCCGGCTGGACACCGAGGAGACCCGGGCCCTGCTCCAGGATGTGCCCGGCGCCTATCTGACCCGGATCAACGACGTGCTGCTGTGCGCGCTGGGCCGGGTGCTGAGCCGCTGGACCGGTCAGGACCGGGTGCTGGTCGCCCTGGAGGGACACGGCCGCGAGGAGATCTTCGAGGACACCGATCTGTCCCGTACGGTCGGCTGGTTCACCTCCATGTTCCCCGTCGCCCTGGACGGCGGCGCCGGAACCGGTCTCGAGGAGGCGCTGAAGACCGTCAAGGAGCGGCTGCGGGCGATCCCCGGGAACGGGCTGGGCTACGGGGCGCTGCGCCATCTGTCCGGCGCGGCCGCGCCGGATCTCCCCGAGGACCCGCAGATCAGCTTCAACTATCTGGGCCAGCTCGACTGGGACCTGCCGGACGGCGGTCTGCTGCACTCCCTGCGCAGCGGGCTCGAGGGCGATATGAGCCCGGAGGCGCCCCGGCCGCATCTCCTCGACGTGGTCGGCCGGGTGGAGCGCAAGGAGCTGGAACTCACCTGGTCCTACTCGCGTCACCGGCATCAGCGCGGCACGGTGCTCCGGCTCGCCGAGGAGACCCTGGACGAGCTGCGCGCGATCATGCGGCTGTGCACGGAGGGGGAGGCGGGCGGCCGCACGCCCTCGGACTTCCCGCTGGCCGCCCTGGACCAGGAGACCGTCGACCGGCTGGCGGGCGACGGCCGGGACGTGGCCGACATCTATCCGCTGACGCCCACCCAGAGCGGGCTCGTCTTCCACGGGCTGGCCCAGCGCGGCCAAGGGCTCTATGTGGAGCAGGCGACCTTCATCCTGGACGGCGTCCGGGACTCCCGGGTCCTCGCCGCCGCCTGGCAGCACGTCGTCGACCGCACCCCGGTGCTGCGCAGCGAGGTCGTGACGCGGGGGGTGCCCGAGCCGCTGCAGCTCGTGCGCCGCAGCGCGGCCGTACCCGTCGAGGAGCTGGACTGGAGCGATCTGTCGGAGGACGAGCGCCGGGCCGCGCTGGAGCGGCTGCTCGACCAGGACCGCGAGCGAGGGCTCGATCTGGCCACGGCGCCGCTGCTCCGCGTCACCCTGGCGCGGCTCTCTCCGACCGAGGTGCAGGTGCTGTGGACCTTCCACCATGTGCTGCTCGACGGCTGGAGCGTCTTCCAGGTCCTGACCGACGTCTTCGCCGCCCATGCCGCCCTGGCCGCGGGTGAACAGCCCCGGCTCCAGGCCCGCAGGCCGTTCGCGGACTATGTCGCCTGGCTCGGCCGGCAGGACCGCGCGCAGGCCGAGGCGCACTGGCGCAAGACACTGACGGGGTTCACCACACCCACTCCCCTCCCCTACGACCGCAAGCCGACCGCTGAGGCCGCCACCCGGTCCTCGCGGTGGCTGTCGCAGCGGCTCGGTGAGCAGGAGACCGCGGCCCTGGAGGACTTCGCCCGACGGCACCGGCTCACTCTCAATACGATCGTCCAAGGCGCTTGGGGATTGCTCGTATCTCGCTTGAGCGGAGAGTCGGACGTCTGCTTCGGGGCGACCGTCTCGGGACGGCCGACCGAACTGCCCGGCGCCGACAGCATCACCGGCATCTTCATCAACACCCTTCCGGTGCGGCTGACCGTGAACGAAGGCGACGAAGCCGCCGAAGGCGCGGAGGGCGCCCTCACGGTCCCGTGGCTGCGCGGGCTCCAGACCGACCAGGCGGAGGCGCGCGGCTTCGGCCAGGTCCCGCTGTCGCAGCTCCAGGGCTGGAGCGAGGTGCCGGGCGGGGCGGACCTCTTCGAGAGCCTGGTGGTGTTCGAGAACTACCCGATCAACAGCTCCGCCGCCGCCGAACACGGGCTGCGGGTGCGTGAACTCCAGGCCCTGGAGTCCACCAACTACGCGCTGACCGTGGTCGTCTCGCCCGGCCCGGAACTGTCCGTCGAACTCGGCTACGACCCCCGGCTCTTCGAGGAGACCACCGCCGAGGGGCTGGCCGCCCAGCTGACGCACGTCCTCGGCGCGCTCGCCGCGGCACCCGACGATCAGCGGCTGGACCGGATCGAGACCCTGCCCGCCGCGATGCGCGAGCGGCTCCTGGTGGACTGGAACGACACCGTCCGCCCCGCCCCGCTGACGACCCTGGCGGACCTCTTCGAGGCCGCCGCGGACCGTCACCCCGACGCGCCCGCGGTCCTCGCCCCCGGCGCCGGGCTGTCCTACGCGGAGCTGGACGCCCGGGCCAACCGCCTCGCCCACCGCCTCATCGCGCGCGGTGTGGGACCCGGGCGGATCGTCGCCCTGGTGCTGCCCCGGTCGGTGGAGATCGTCGTCGCCCAGCTCGCGGTGGCCAAGGCGGGCGGCGCCTATCTGCCCGTCGACCCCGGCTATCCCGCCGAGCGCGTCGCCCTGATGCTGGAGGACTCCGCCCCGCACCTCACCCTCCGCGACATCGGCGAGGACACCGGTGGCCCCGCGCACCGGCCCACCGACCGGGACCGGTCGCGTCCCGTCGACCCCGACGACCCGGCCTACGTGATCTACACCTCCGGGTCCACCGGCACCCCCAAGGGCGTGGTGGTCACCCACCGCGGGATCGGGAACTTCGCCGCCGCCGAGGCCGAGCACTACGAGGTGCGGGAGGGCGACCGCGTCCTGCAGTTCGCCTCGCCCAGCTTCGACGCCTCCGTACTGGAGCTGTGCATGGCGCTGCCCACCGGCGCCGCGCTCGTGGTGCCGGAGCCCGGGCCGCTGCTGGGCGAGCACTTGGCGCGCGTGCTGCGCGAGCAGCGCGTCACCCACACCCTCATCCCGCCCGCCGCGCTGGCCACGCTGCCCGCCGGAACCGAGAAGGAGCTGCCCGAACTGCGCACGCTGATCGTGGGCGGGGACGCCTGCGGCACGGAGCTGACGACCCGCTGGGCCCCCCACCACCGCATGGTGAACTCCTACGGGCCCACCGAGGCCACCGTGGTCGCCACCTGGTCCGACCCGCTCGTCGCGGACGGCGCCCCGCCGCCCATCGGGCGGCCCGTCCCCAACACCCGGGTGTATCTGCTCGACGCGCGGCTGCGCCCGGTGCCCCCCGGGGTGCCCGGTGAGCTGTGGATCAGCGGCCCGTCGCTGGCCCGCGGCTATCTGAACCGCCCCGGGCTGACCGCGTCCCGCTTCCTCGCGGACCCGTTCGGGCCCGCCGGATCGCGGATGTACCGCACCGGCGACCTGGCCCGCTACGACGCCGGGGGCCGCATCCACCACCTGGGCCGCACCGACCACCAGATCAAGCTGCACGGCTACCGCATCGAGGCCGGTGAGGTGGAGACCGCCCTGGTCGGCCATCCCTCGGTCGCCGAGGCCGTGGTGACGGTCCGGGAGGACGAGCCCGGCGTCCGCAGGCTGGTGGCGCACCTCGTGCTCGCCCCCGGTGCCACCGCCCCGGCCGACGCCGAGCTGCGCGCCGAGCTGGGCCGTACCCTGCCCGGCTACATGGTGCCGTCGGCGTTCGCCGTCCTGGAGCGCCTCCCGCTCACCGAGAACGGCAAGACGGACCGTGCGGCGCTGCCCGCGCCCGGCCCGGCCACCGCGGCACCGGCCTCCGGCCATGTCGAGCCGCGCACCCCGACGGAGGAGGTCATCGCGGAGATCTGGTCCGAGGTCCTGGGGGTGGATCCGGTCGGCGCCGAGGACGACTTCTTCGCCCTGGGCGGTGACTCGGTCCGCAGCCTGCTGATCGCCTCCCGGGCGGGTGAGGCGTTCGGCCTCGACCTGACGCCGCGGGACATCATGACCGCGCACACGGTCTCCTCCCTCGCCGGGCTGGTCGAGGAATACATCCTGCGCGAACTCGAAGACGCCGCTTCGGGCGGCAGCGACCACGACGAACGGTGAGGACAGACAACATGACGTCTTCGAGGAACAGCCGCGCCTCCGCCCTGCCCGAGGAGATGCGGGAAGCCCTGCGCCGCCGGCTCGCGGGCAAGGCCGGACGCCCCGGGACCGGGATCCCCCGCGCGGACCGCACACGGCCCCTTCCGCTGTCGTTCGCGCAAGCACGGCTGTGGTTCCTGCACACCCTCCAGCCGGACGAGGCGGGCTACAACAGCGCGGTCGCCCTGCGGCTGACCGGCGCCCTGGACACCGCCGCGCTCTCCCGGGCGCTCGACGCCCTGGTGGAACGCCACGAGGCGCTGCGGACCGTCTTCGAGGACGGTGACGGGCAGCCGTCGCAGGTGGTGCGCGAGGCCACCGCGGTGCCGCTGCCGGTGGCCGACCTCACCGGCGACCCCGGGGCGCTGGACGACACGCTGCTCGCCGAGTACTCCCGCCCGTTCGACCTGCGCACCGGGCCCCTGCTGCGGGCGCTGCTGGTGCGGCTGGCCGACGAGGAGCACGTCCTGCTGCTCACCGCCCATCACATCGTCACCGACGGCTGGTCCATGGGCATCCTGCAGGACGAGCTGTGCGCGCTGTACGGCCCCGGGCCGGACGGGGCGGCACAGGAGCCGCTGCCGCCGGTGCCGGTGCAGTACCCGGACTTCGCGGTGTGGCAGCGCGAGCGGCTCTCCGGGGCCACCCTGGACAAGCAGCTCGACTACTGGAAGGGGCGGCTCGCGGACACCGTTCCGCTTCAGCTGCCCACCGACCGCCCCCGGCCCAGGTCGCGCACCTCGGCGGGCGCGGTGCACGAGTTCACCGTGGACCGCGCGGTCGCGGCGCGGCTGAAGGAGCTGGCGGCGGAGCGGCGCACCACCCTGTTCACCGTGCTGGTCGCCGCGTGCCAGGCGCTGTTCGCCCGCTGGTCGGGGCAGGACGACATCGCGCTGGGCACCGTCACCTCCGGCCGTGGCCGCACCGAACTGGAGCGCGCCGTCGGGTTCTTCGTGAACACCGTGGTGCTGCGCTCCGGCGTCGACGTGGCGCGTTCTTACCGCGAGCTGATCGACGAGGCCGGTACGACGGTCCTCGACGCCTTCGCGCACGACGAGACGCCGTTCGAGCGGCTGGTGGAGGCCGTGGGGGCGCGCCGGGACGCCGGGCGGAACCCGCTGTTCGACGTGATGGTGCTGCTCCACAGCACCCCGCGCGGCGCGCCCCGCCCGGCCGGTCTGACGGCGGCGGGCGTCGATGTGCCCCGGCGGTCCTCGACGTTCGACCTCAGCGTGGAGTTCGTCGAGGACGGCGGGGAGCTGCGGGGGCTGCTGGAGTACAGCACCGAGCTGTTCGACGCGCGGACCGCCGAGCGGATGGCGGGGCATCTGCTGGTGCTGCTCGACGCGGCGAGCGCCGAGCCGGACCGGCCGGTGCGGGAACTTCCGATGCTGACGCGGGAGGAGCGGCGGCAGGTGGCGGCGTGGGGCCACGGTCCCGCGCTGGACGTGGAGCCGACGACGTTCCCCGCGGTGTTCGAGGCGCGGGCGGCCCGGACCCCGGCGGCGACGGCGCTGGTCGCCGGGGAGGTGCGTTACGACTTCGCGGCGCTCAACGCGGCCGCCAACCGGCTGGCGCACCGGCTGATCGGGCTGGGCGTGGGCCCCGAGCGGATCGTCGGGGTGAAGCTGGGGCGCACCGCCGACATGGTCGTGGCGATCCTCGCCGTCCTCAAGGCCGGCGGCGTCTATCTGCCCATCGACCCCGAACTGCCGCAGGAGCGCGTCGCGTTCCTCCTGGACGACGCCCGGCCGATGCTGGTGCTGGACGAGGAGGCCGTACGCGCGGTCCCCGCCACGCTGCCCCAGACCGACCCCACCGACGCCGACCGGACCGGGCCGCACCCGGACGGCGCGGCGTACATCATCTACACCTCCGGCTCCACCGGCCGCCCCAAGGGGGTGGCCGTGACCCACCGGGCCATGGTGAACCTGCTGGTGGGCCACCGTCACGGTTTCGTGGCCGAGGCGGGCGGCGGTCCGCTGCGCGCCGCGCTGACCGCGTCGTTCTCCTTCGACACCTCGCTGGAGGGGCTGCTGCTGCTGGCCGACGGCCATGAGCTGCACCTCATCGACGAGACCACCCGGCTCGATCCGGCGGCGCTGGTGGACCACATCGCCGGGCACCGGATCGACTTCCTCGACCTCACCCCGTCGTATCTGCGGCAGCTCCTCCCGGCCGGGCTGCTCACCGACCCCCGGCACCGGCCCCGGGTGCTGATGCTGGGCGGTGAGGCCATCGGCCAGTCGCTGTGGCGGCAGCTGGCGGAAGTCCCCGGCACCACGGCGTACAACTTCTACGGCCCGACCGAATGCGCCATCGACGCGCTCGCCGCCCGCATCGGCGGTGACGGGCGGCCGGTGGTGGGGCGGCCGCTGGGCAATCTGCGCGCCTATGTGCTCGACGCCCGGCTCCAGCCGGTCCCGGCCGGGGTCGCGGGAGAGCTGTATCTGGCCGGGGACCAGCTCGCGCGCGGCTATCCGCACCGCCCGGGCCTCACCGCCGAGCGGTTCGTGGCCGATCCGTTCGGGCCCGCGGGCGGCCGGATGTACCGCACCGGCGATGTGGCCCGCTGGACCGCCGCCGGGGAGCTGGACTACCTGGGCCGCGCCGATGACCAGGTGAAGATCCGGGGCCATCGGATCGAACCGGGCGAGATCGAGGCCGCGTTGCTCGATCTGCCGTCCGTCGCCGAGGCGGCCGTGGTCGCCGTGACCGACGACCGGGACCACGCGCGGCTGGCCGCCTACTACGTACCGGCCGCCTCCGCCGAACCGCCCACCGCGCAGGAGCTGCGGGCGGCACTGAAGCGCACGCTGCCGGGCCACATGGTGCCCGGCGCGTTCGTCGCCCTGGACGCCATGCCGCTCACCACGAGCGGCAAGCTGGACCGGCGGGCGCTGCCCGACCCGCGCCCCGACACCGACCGCCGGGACCACGCCCACACGGCTCCGCGCACCCCGGTGGAGGAGGAGCTGGCCCGGATCTGGGCCGAGGTGCTGGGCGCCGGGACGGTCGGGGTGACGGACAACTTCTTCGAGCTCGGCGGCGACTCCATCCTCAGCATCCAGGCCGTCTCCCGGGCGCGCCAGGCCGGGCTGCGGCTCAGCTCCCGGGACGTGTTCCTGCACCAGACCATCGCCGACCTGGCCGCCGCCATCACCCCGCGCACGGCGCCCGGTACGGACGACGGCACCGCCGCCGGGCCGACGGGCCCGGCACCGCTGACCCCGATCCAGCACTGGTTCTTCGCCACCCACGGCCCGCTGCGCCACTTCACCATGTCGATGGTCGTGGACCTGCCGTACGACGTGGACGAGACCGCGCTGAACACCGCCCTGGAGTCGGTGGCCGCCCATCACCCGGCGCTGCGCACCCGGTTCGTGAACGACGGTGGGCAGTGGCGCCAGCACGCCGACGCTCCCGTGGCCGGACCGCTGATCCGCCGCCACGACCTGTCCGGGCTCGAGGGCGAGGCGCTGCACGCCGCGGCCGAGGCGGCAGCCGGGTCCGCCCGCGCCGAACTCGACCTGGCCACGGGCGCGTTGCTGCGCGCCGCGCTGATCCTGCGCGGCGCGGGGGCCCGGCCGCGGCTGTTCCTGACCGCGCACCACCTGGCGGTGGACAGCGTCTCCTGGCGCATCCTGCTCGGCGACCTGGCCACCGCCTACCGGCAGGCGGCGGCCGGGGACACCGTCGAGCTGGACCCGGTCGGGACGCCCTTCGCCCGGTGGGCGCACCGGTTGAGCGACCATGTGCTGGCCGGCGGCCTGGACGGCGATCTGCCGTACTGGGAGGGCGTGGCGCGGGCGGGCGGCACGGACCTGCCGGTGGACCGCCCGGGCCGCGCCACCGCCGGCACCACCCGCGCGGTCCGGGTGCGGCTGGACCGCGACACGACCGACGCGCTGCTGCGCCGGGTGCCGGGGGTGTACCGGACGCAGGTCAACGACGTCCTGATGAGCGCGCTCGGCCGGGTCCTCGCCGACTGGACGCACACCGACCGGGTGCTGGTGGCGATGGAGGGCCACGGCCGGGAGGAGATCGACGACACCGTCGAACTGTCCCGCACCGTCGGCTGGTTCACCACCCAGTACCCGGTGGCGCTCACCCTGCCCGGCGGCGGCTGGGGCCCGGTCCTGAAGTCGGTGAAGGAGCAGCTGCGGGCGCTGCCCCGCAAGGGGCTGAGCTACGAGGCGCTGGCCCATCTGAGCGCGCCCGGCTCCCCCGCCCGCGCGCTGCGCGACGCCCCGCTGCCGGGGATCTGCTTCAACTACCACGGCCAGTGGGACTCCGTCACCGGCGACGACGCGTTCACCCTCACCGGCGAGACCCTGGGGCAGGATCTCGCCGCCGACGAGCCCTCGGCGTATCCGCTCGATGTGTCGGGTGTGGTGGCCGCCGGGGAGCTGGAGCTGACCTGGCTGTACTCCGACCGCGTCCACGACGGGGCCACGGTGCGGCGGCTCGCGGAGGGGATGCTGGCGGCGCTGCGGGAGATCGTCGGCCACTGCGCCGAGCCGGGCGCGGGCGGCCGTACGCCGTCGGACTTCCCGCTCGCCCGGCTGGACCAGGCGGGCGTGGACCGGCTGGTGGGCGACGGGCGCGGAATCGAGGACGTCTATCCGCTGACCCCGCTGCAGGAGGGCATGCTCTTCCACCGCCTGGTGGGCGAGGGCAAGGACGTCTATCTGGACCAGGCCATCCTGACGCTGGCGGGGGTGGGCGACCCGGAGGCGTTCGCCGTCGCCTGGCAGCGGACGGTCGACCGCACGCCGGTGCTGCGCAGCGGCGTGGTGTGGGAGGACGTCGAGCGGCCCGTGCAGTTCGTACGCCACCGGGCCGCCGTGCCCATCACCCAGGTGGACTGGCGGGAGCTGCCGGAGGAGCGGCGCGCGGCCGAGCTGGACCGGCTGCGGGAGCGGGACCTGGCGCTCGGCCTGGATCTGACGGAGCCGCCGCTGACGCGGCTGACCATCGTGCGGCTGCCCGGCGACCGGGTGGAGCTGATCTGGACCTCGCACCATCTGATCCTGGACGGATGGAGCCTGGCGCAGGTCTTCACCGAGGTGTGCGAGCGGTACGCCGCGGCTGTCCGGGGCGACCGCCCGGCGCTGACCGCCCGGCGGCCCTTCCGCGACTATCTGCACTGGCTGGACCGCCAGGACGGGCGGGAGGCCGAGGAGTACTGGCGGGCGCTGCTCGCGGGGGTCGCCGCGCCGACTCCGCTGCCGTACGACCGCAAGCCCCTGGAGTCGCACCGGGCCGGTTCCTCGGCGACGGTGGCGGCGGCGCTGGGGACCGGTGTCTCGGCGGAGCTGCGTGCGGCCGCCCGGCGGCACGGCCTGACCGCCAACACGATCGTGCAGGGCGCCTGGGCGCTGCTGCTGTCGCGGTACAGCGGCGAGGCGGACGTGGTGTTCGGCACCACCGTCTCGGGCCGCCCGGCCGAGCTGGCCGGGGTCGAGTCCATGGTGGGCATGTTCATCAACACCCTGCCCACGCGGGTGCGGGTCGACGGCGCCCGGAACACCGCCGAGTGGCTGCGGGAACTGCAGGTGGCGCAGGCCGGGGCGCGGGGCTTCGAATCCGTGTCGCTGGCCCAGCTGTCGGCGTGGAGCGAGGTCCCGGCCGGTACGCCGCTGTTCGACAGCATGGTGGCCTTCGAGAACTACCCCTTCGACGACTCCTCGGCGCGCGAGGCGGGGCTGCGGATCCTGGACGTCCGGTCGATGGACGCCACGAACTTCGGCTTGAGCCTGCGGGCGCACCTCTCCGACCGGCTCGGCTTCGACCTCGGCTATGACCCGGAGCTGTTCGACGCCGGGACCGCGGAAGCCCTTGTGCACCGGCTGTGCCGGCTGCTGACCGGCATCGCGGCCGACCCCGACCGTCCGCTGCGGGCCCTGCCGTGGACGACGGCCGAGGAGCGGCGGCGGATCCTGGTGGAGTGGAGCGGCTCGGCAGGGAGGCGAACCGAACCCCGAACAGAGGGGACGCCGGAGCGGACCGTGGTGGACCTGTTCGAGGAGCAGGCCGCCCGCACCCCGGACGCCACCGCCGTCACCTGCGGCGCGGAGTCCCTGTCGTACGCCGAACTCGACGCGCGTGCGGGCCGGTTGGCCCACCGGCTCGCCGCCGGAGGCGCGGCGCGGGAGCGGTATGTGGCACTCGCCCTGCCCCGCTCGCTCGACATGATCGTGGCGATCGTGGCCGTGCTGAAGACCGGGGCGGCGTATCTGCCGATCGATCCGGACCAGCCGGCCGGGCGGATCGCCCATATGCTGGCCGACACCGCACCCGTACTGCTGCTGACCACCGCCGGCCTGGACGAGCGGATCGCGGCGGACACCGCCGTGCCCCGGCTGTGCCTGGACGACCGGTCCGTGGCCGCCGATCTGCGGCGGCGCCCTGCCACCCTCCCGGCCGCCGCCCGGCCGCTGCCGGACAGCCCGGCCTACGCCATCTACACCTCGGGGTCGACCGGTAGTCCCAAGGGCGTGGTCATCCCGCACGGCAATGTGGTGCGGCTGTTCTCGCAGACCCGTCAGTGGTTCTCGTTCGACGCTTCGGATGTGTGGACGCTGTTCCACAGTTACGCCTTCGACTTCTCCGTCTGGGAGATCTGGGGGCCGCTGCTGCACGGCGGCCGCCTCGTGGTCGTCCCGTACGCGGTCTCGCGCTCCCCGGAGGAGTTCTGGCGGCTGCTGGCGGACGAGCGGGTGACGGTGCTCAACCAGACGCCGTCGGCCTTCTACGCGCTGATGCGCGCGGACGAGGAAAACGCGGACGAGGAAAACGCTGAGAGCCCCGGGGCGCGGCTTTCACTGCGCCGGGTGATCTTCGGCGGTGAGGCGCTCGACCCGCGCCGTCTGGAGGGCTGGTACGCACGCCACGCGGACACCGTGCCCGTGCTGGTCAACATGTACGGGATCACCGAGACCACCGTGCACGTCACCCATACCGCGCTCGACCGCGCCACCGCGGCCCGCGCCACCGGCAGCGGCATCGGCACCGGTATCCCCGACCTGCGGATCTACGTCCTCGACGGCGCTCTCGAACCGGTGCCGCCGGGCGCGGTCGGCGAGCTGTACGTGGCGGGCGCGGGGCTGGCCCGTGGCTATCTGCGCCGCCCGGGGCTGACCGCGTCCCGTTTCGTCGCCGACCCCTTCGGCCCGCCCGGCAGCCGGATGTACCGCACCGGCGACCGGGCCCGGTGGAGCGCGGACGGCGAGCTGGAGTATCTGGGCCGCGCCGACGACCAGGTGAAGATCCGCGGTTTCCGGATCGAGCCCGGTGAGATCGAGGCCGCCCTGACCGAGCACCCGGGAGTGGCGCACGCCGTGGTGATCGCGCGGGAGGACCGGCCCGGGGTGCGGCGGCTGGTCGCGTACACCGTGGCCAGTGCCACGGCCGAGCCGCCGTCCGCCGCGTGCTTGCGGGAATTCCTCGGCCGGTCCCTGCCCGAGCACATGATTCCGGCCGCCTACGTCCCGCTGGACACCCTGCCGCTGACGGTCAACGGCAAGCTGGACCGGGCCGCGCTGCCCGCCCCGGGCGCGGACGGCCTCGCCACCAGCGCCGAGCGGATCGCCCCGCGCACCGAGGCGGAACGCACGGTGGCCCGGGTGTGGGCCGAGGTCCTGGGGGTCGAGGAGGCGGGGGCCGGGGACAACTTCTTCGCCCTGGGCGGCGATTCGATCCTCGCCATCCGGGTGGCCTCCCGGCTGCGTACCGCCTTCGGCGCGGACGTCTCGCCACGCACCCTGTTCACCCACGCCACCGTCGCCGCCCTGGCCGCCGCCCTGAGCACCCCGGACGGCGCCACGCCGCGCGGTGCGATCCCGGCCGTGGAGCGGGGCGGGGACCTGCCGCTGTCGTACGCGCAAGCGCGCCTGTGGTTCCTGGACGGCTTCGACGACCGCGACACCGAGTATGTGACCCCGTTCGCGCTGCGGCTGCGCGGGCGGCTCGACACCGCCGCCCTGCGCACCGCGCTCGACGGTCTGGTGGCCCGGCACGAGCCGCTGCGCACCACGTTCGCCGAGGTGAACGGCCACGGTGTGCAGCGGATCCACGCCCCGTACCGGGTCGAGCTGCCGCGCCACGACCTCACCGCCTTCCCCGCCACCGAGCGCGAACGGGAGCTGGAGCGGCTGCTCGTCCGGGAGGGCGCCACCGCCTTCTCGTTGCGCACCGGTCCGCTGCTGCGCGCCTCCCTGATCCGGCTGGACGACGAGGAACACGTCCTCACCCTCACGATGCACCACATCGTCACCGACGGCTGGTCCACCGCCGTCCTCAGCGACGATCTGAGCGAGCTGTACGCCGCGGCGGTGGCGGGCCGCAGCCCCGAACTGCCCCCGCTGCCCCTGGGGTACGCCGACTACGCGGCCTGGCAGCGCGACCCGGACGGCGGGGCCGCCGCCGTGGAACCGCAGCTGGAGCACTGGCGCAAGACCCTGGCCGGCCTGGCCCCGCTGGAGCTGCCGACCGACCGGCCGCGCCCGGCGGTGCAGACCAAGAACGGGGCGCTGCTGGAATTCACCCTCGAAGCGGAGCTGGTGGACCGGCTCCGCGAGACCGGGCGGCGAAGCGACAGCACCCTCTTCATGACCCTGCTCGCCGCCTGCCAGGTGCTGCTGGCGCGCTGGTCGGGGCAGGAGGACATCGCGGTGGGCACCGTGACCTCCGGCCGGGAGCGGCCGGAGGTGGAGCGCCTGGTCGGGATGTTCGTGAACACGCTCGTGCTGCGCGGCCGGGTGCGCGCGGACCGCCCGTTCGGCGAACTGCTCCAGGAGGTGCGCGACACCGTCCTGGCCGCCTTCGCCCACCAGGACGTGCCGTTCGAGCGGATCGTCGACACGCTCCAGCCGGAGCGGGACACCAGCCGCACCCCGCTGTTCCAGGTGATGGTGGCGCTGCACAACCTGGGCAGCGAGGTGCCGAGCCTGCCCGGGCTCGCCGTGGAGGCCGTGCGCGTCCCGAGCCGGACCGCCGCCTTCGACCTCGGCTTCGACTTCGTGGAACACCTCGGCGCCCTGACCGGCTTCGTGGAGTACAACACCGATCTGTTCGACGCCGCGACCGTGCGGCGGATGACCCACCAGCTGCGGCTGCTGCTGGAGGCGGTGGCGGACGACCCCGGCCGCAGGGTGGGCGAACTCCCGCTGCTGACCGCGCGGGAGCGGCACACCGTGCTGGAGGAGTGGAACGACACCGCGCTCCCGGTGGCGGCCACCACCTTCCCGCGCCTCTTCGAGGAGCGGGCGGCCCGCACCCCGCACGCCACCGCGCTGGTCGCCGCCGACGCCACCTACGACTTCGCGGAGCTGAACGCCCGCGCCAACCGGCTGGCCCACCATCTGATCGCGCTCGGGGCCGGCCCGGAGACGGTGGTGGCGGTCCGGCTGCCGCGCACCGCCGAACTGGTGGTGGCCCAGATCGCCGTCCTCAAGTCGGGCGGCACGTATCTGTACGTCGATCCGGAACTGCCCGCCGAGCGCGTCACGTTCCTGCTTCAGGACGCGGCGCCCGCGGTGGTCCTCACCCCCGAGACGCTGCACGAGGCGCCGCTGGGCGGCCTGCCCGCCACCGACCCCACCGACCGGGACCGGCGCTCTCCGCTGCGCCCCGCGAACACCGCGTACATCAACTACACCTCGGGTTCCACCGGCCGCCCCAAGGGGGTCGCCGTCGAACACCGCCAGCTGGTCAACCTCTGCCACGACCACCGGGCCGCGCTCATCGGGCCGCACGCCGCCGAGGCGGGCCGTCCGCTGCGCGCGGCGCTGACCGCGGCGTTCTCCTTCGACACCTCATGGGAGGGCGCCGTGTTCCTGGCCGCGGGCCAGGAGGTGCATCTGATCGACGACGCGGTACGGCTCGACCCGGCCGCCCTGGTGGAGCTGATCCGCGCCCGGACGCTGGACTTCCTCGACCTCACTCCCTCGTATCTGCACGAGCTGATGGCCGCCGGGCTGTTCGACGGCCGCCACCGGCCGCGGATCGTCATGGTGGGCGGCGAGGCGCTGGGGGCCGCGCTGTGGCGGGAGCTGCGGGCGCTGCCCGGGGTGGCGGCGTACAACTTCTACGGGCCCACCGAATGCGCCGTCGACGCGGTGTACGGGCGCCTGGCCGACCTCGGGGACCGTCCGCTCATCGGGCGCCCCGGCCACAACCTGCGGGCGTACGTCCTGGACGGGGCGCTGCGCCCTGTACCCCCCGGGGTGCCGGGCGAACTGCACCTGGCCGGCGCCCAGGTCGTGCGCGGCTATCTCGGCCGGCCGGGGCTGACCGCGCGCCACTTCGTCCCCGACCCGTACGGCCCGCCCGGCTCCCGGATGTACCGCACCGGCGACCGGGCCCGCTGGACGGCGGACGGGGTGCTCGAATTCCTCGGCCGCGCCGACGAACAGGTCAAGATCCGTGGCTTCCGCGTCGAGCCCGGTGAGATCGAGGCCGCCGTGCTGGACCATCCGGCGGTGGAGGACGCCGTGGTGGTGGTCCGGGAGGACACCGGCCACCGGCGGCTGGTGTGCTATCTCGTGGCCACCGGGGCGGACGCCGCGCCCGGCGCGGCGGAGCTGCGCACCCGGCTCAAGCGGACCCTGCCCGACTACATGGTCCCGGCGGCCTTCGTGCCGCTGGACCGGATGCCGCGTACGGATGCCGGAAAGGTCGACCGGCGGGCGCTGCCCGCGCCGCCCGCGCAGCCGGACGCGGAGACCGCCTACGTGGCGCCGCGCACCGAGACCGAAACCGTGCTCGCGCGCGTGTGGTCCGAGGTGCTCGGCACCCCGCGGATCGGCGTGGAGGACAACTTCTTCGCCCTGGGCGGCGATTCGATCCTCAGCATCCAGATCGTCTCCCGCGCCCGCCAGGCCGGGCTGCGGATCACCTCCAAGGACATCTTCCGCCACCAGACCATCGCGGAACTCGGCTTGAGCATCGGGTCCGCCCCGGAACGGGACCCGGCTCCGGCCGGTCCGCCGGCGGGTCCGGCGCCGCTGACCCCGATCCAGCACTGGTACCTGGACGGGCGGCGGCCCGGCGATCCGCACCACTTCACCATGACCCACCGGCTGCGGCTCGCCGACGACCTCGACGAGACCGCGCTGCGGCGGGCGGTGGACACTCTCGTGGCGCACCACGCGGCGCTGCGCACCCGGTTCCTCGTCATCGACGGTGAGTGGGCGCAGGAGGTTCTGCCCGCCGCGCCCGGTCCTCTGCTGGAACGGCACGATCTGTCCGGCCTCGGCGACGAAGCACGGGCGGATGCCGTACGGGAGGCCACGGTCGCGGCGCAGACCGGGCTGGACATCGCCGAGGGCGCGGTGCTGAAGGCCCTGCTGTTCACCTACGGTCCGCGGCGGGCGCCCGAGCTGGTCGTCACCGTGCACCATCTGGTGGTCGACGGCGTGTCCTGGCGCGTCCTCCTCGGCGATCTGGAGACCGCGTACGACCAGGCCGCCTCCAAAGCCACGCCCGCTCTGCCCCCGGCGAGCAGCGCCTACGCACACTGGGCGGCCCGGCTGGCGGAGCACGTGCGCTCCGGCGGGTTCGACGGCGACCTGGAGTACTGGACGCGCACCGCGCGCGCCACGCCCGCGCCGCTGCCCGTCGACCGCCGGGGCGCCAACACCCACAAGACGGCGGCCACGGTGACCGTCGCCCTCGGCCGCGCCGAGACCGAGGCGCTGCTGCGGGACGTCCCGGAGGTCTACCGCACCCAGATCAACGATGTGCTGCTCGGCGCGCTCGGCCGGAGCCTGGCCCGCTGGACCGGCGGCGACACCGTGCTGATCGGGGTGGAGGGGCACGGCCGCGAGGACCTGTTCGAGGAGCTGGACCTCTCCCGTACGGTGGGCTGGTTCACCGCGGAGTTCCCGCTCGCGCTGACCGTCGCGCCGGGCGCGGGGTGGCGGGACACGCTCAGGTCCGTCAAGGAGCAGCTGCACGCCGTCCCGCACCGCGGGCTGAGCCACGGGGCGCTGCGCCACCTCTCCCCCACCGCGGGCGAGGCGCTGCGCGGCGGTCCGGCGCCGCAGATCGGGTTCAACTACCACGGCCAGTGGGATGTCGCCGCGGCCGACGAGGCCACCGGCCTGTACCGGGCCGCCCTGCCCACCACCGGCCGGGACGCGCCGGACGGCGAGACCCGTACGTATCTGCTGGAGATCACCGGAGTGGTCCAGGGGGGCCGTCTGGAGCTGGGCTGGACGTATCCGGCGCTGATGTACGACGAGGCGACCGTGCGCCGCCTCGCCGAGGACGTCATGGCCGCGCTGCGCGAGATCGTCGCGCACTGCGCGGAGCCCGGCGCGGGCGGCCGCAGCCCCTCCGATTTCCCGCTCGCCCGGCTCGACCAGCGCCAGGTGGACAGGATCGCGGGCGACGGCCGGGACGTGGAGGACATCTATCCGCTGACCCCGTTGCAGGCGGGCATGCTCTTCCACGGCCTGGTCGACACCGGCGGCGCCTACTTCGACCAGATCGCGCTGCGCATCGGCGGCATCGCCGACCCGGACGCGTTCGCCGCCGCCTGGCAGCGGGTGGTGGACCGGACACCGGGCTTACGCGGCGAGGTCCGCTGGGAGGGTCTTGAGGAGCCCGTCCAGGTGGTGCGCCGCCATGCCGTACTGCCCACCGCCCGGCACGACTGGCGGGACCTCCCGCCTGAGGGCCAACAGGCCGCGCTGGAGCGGTTGTTGGCGGAGGACCGGGCGGCCGGGATGGAGCTGACGGCGGCCCCGCTGAGCCGGATCGCGGTGGCGCGGCTGACCGACGGCGAGATCATGCTGGTGTGGACCTCGCACCATCTGATGCTGGACGGCTGGTCCACCGGGCAGATCTTCGCCGAGGTGTGCGAGCACTACGCGGCGCTCACCGAGGGCCGCGGCCTGAACCCGCCCGCGCGCCGCCCGTTCCGGGACTTCCTGCGCTGGCTGCGGGAGCAGGACCAGGAGCGGGCCGAGCGGCACTGGCGGGACGTCCTGGCGGGCTTCGCCGCCCGGACCCCGCTGCCGTACGACCGGCCACCGAGGGAGGCGCACCGCGCCGCCTCCGGCGCGCTGACCCGGCTGGAGCTGACCGGGGAGGTGTCCGCGCGGCTGCGCGAGACGGCCCGCGGCCATGGGCTGACGGTGAACACGGTGGTGCAGGGCGCCTGGGCGCTGCTGCTGTCCCGGTACAGCGGCGAGCCGGACGTGGTGTTCGGCACCACCGCCTCGGGCCGCCCGGACGGGCTGCCGGGGGTGGAGACGATGATCGGCATGTTCATCAACACGGTCCCCACCCGGGCCGTGGCCGACGGCGGCCGCGATGTGGCGGGCTGGCTGCGGGAGCTGCAGGACCAGCAGAGCGAGTCCCGCCGCTTCGACTTCGTCGCCCTCTCACGCATCCAGTCCTTGAGCGAACTGCCCGCCGCCGAGGCGCTGTTCGACTCCATGGTGGTCTTCGAGAACTATCCGTTCGACGAGGAGTCGGCGGCCGGTGCCGGGATCGCGATCCGGGAGGTGCGGGCCGAGGACGCCACGAACTTCCCCCTGGTCTGCCGCGCCTATCTCGGCGACCGGCTCGGCTTCGACATCGCCTACGATCCCGCCCTGTTCGACGCGGCGACGGCGGAGCGGGCGGCACGCCACCTGGGGACGCTCCTGACCGGCATCGCGGACGGCGCCGGGCGCACCCTGGACGATCTGCGGCTGCTGACCGGGGCCGAGGAGCGCCGGGCGGTGCGGGAGTGGAACGACACCGCCCGGCCGCTGCCCGCGGGCTCGCTCGCGGAGCTGTTCGCCGAGCAGGCCGCGCGGGCCCCGGACGCCATCGCCGTCACCGACGGCGACACCGCCCTCGGCTACCGCGACCTCGACGCGTGGTCGGGCCGGCTGGCGGCGGTCCTGGCCGAGTCGGGGGTGCGCGCGGAGGACCCGGTGGCGCTGCTCATGGACCGGTCGGCCGAACTCGTCGTGGCGCAGCTCGCGGTGGTCAGGGCCGGCGGGGTGTACGTACCGGTGGACACCCGCGCGCCGCGCGCACGGCAGCGGGAGCTGCTGGAGCGGACGGGCGCGAAGGTGGTGCTGACGGCGGACGACGTGGCCGCCGCGCGCGACGGGGAGCGGACGCCGCCCGCCGTGCCGGTGGACCGGGACAACCTGGCGTACGTGATGTTCACCTCCGGGTCGACCGGGGTGCCGAAGGCCGTGGGGGTGCGCCACCGCGATGTGGCGGCGCTCGCCTTCCACCGGGCGTTCGCGAGCGGCGGCCACGCACGGGTGCCGCTGCACTCCCCGGTGGCGTTCGACGCCGCCACCTACGAGGTGTGGGTGCCGCTGCTGCGCGGCGGCCGGGTGGTGGTGGCCCCGCCGGGCGAGCTGGACGCGGCGGGCCTGCGGCGGCTGGTGGCCGGGCACGGGGTGAGCTGCCTGTGGCTGACCGCCGGGCTGTTCCGGCTGCTGGCGCAGGACGACCCGGAGTGCTTCGCGGGGCTGCGCGAGGTGTGGACCGGTGGCGATGTGGTGCCCGCGGCGGCCGTGCGCCGGGTGCTGGCGGCCTGCCCCGGGCTGACCGTCGTGGACGGCTACGGGCCGACCGAGACGACGACGTTCGCCACCGCCTTCCCGATGGCCGAGGCCGACGGGGTGCCCGAGGTGGTGCCGATCGGCGGGCCGCTGGACAACATGCGGGTGTACGTCCTGGACGCGCGGCTGCGGACCGTCCCGCCGGGTGTCGTCGGTGAACTCTTCGTCGCCGGTGAGGGCGTGGCCCGCGGCTATCTGGGCCGCCCGGGCGCGACGGCGGCGGCCTTCCTCGCCGATCCGTACGGGCCCGCCGGGGAGCGGATGTACCGCACCGGCGACCTGGCGCGGCGGCGCCCGGACGGCACGGTGGAGTTCGTCGGCCGCGTCGACCAGCAGGTGAAGGTCCGGGGCTTCCGGATCGAGCCGGGCGAGGTGGAGAGCGTGCTGACCGCGCACCCCGGGGTGGCGGACGCCGCGGTGGTGGCCCGGGAGGACCGCCCCGGGGTGAAGCGGCTGGTGGCCTATGTGGTGCCGGGCGGCGACGGGGGCGTGGACGGCGCGGAGCTGCGCGCCCATGTGGCGGCCGGGCTCCCGGACTACATGGTGCCGTCCGCGGTGGTCCTGCTGGACGCGCTGCCGCTGAGCCGCAACGGCAAGCTGGACCGTACGGCGCTGCCCGCCCCGGATGCCGCCCCCGGCCGGGCCGCCCATGTGGCCCCGCGCGACGAGGCCGAGCGGCGCGTGGCGGGGATCCTGGCCGAGGTGCTGGGGGCCGAACGGGTCGGCGCCGAGGACGACTTCTTCGCCCTCGGGGGTGACTCCATCCTCAGCATCCGGCTCACCTCGCGGCTGCGGGAGGCCTTCGGTGCGGAGGTGTCGCCCCGGCTGGTGTTCACCCACTCCACCGTGGCCGCCCTCGCCACGGCCCTCACCGGGGCGAGCGGCCGCACCGAAGGGGGCTCCGCGCCGATCACACCGGTGCCCCGGGGCTCGGAGCTGCCGCTGTCGTATCCCCAGCAGCGCCTGTGGTTCCTGGACTCCTTCGCGCCGGACAGCACCGAATACATCACCCCGCTGGCGCTGCGGATGCGCGGCGTGCTCGACGTCCGGGCGCTCGAGGACGCGCTGACCGCGCTGGTGGCCCGGCACGAGTCGCTGCGCACCACCTTCGACGCGGTGGACGGGCGCGGGAGGCAGATCGTGCACGAGCCCGCCCCGGTGCGGCTCACCCGGCACGATCTGTCGGGCCTTCCCGCCGACCGGCGGGAGGCGGAGCTGACGGAGCTGCTGGCGCGGGAGCGGGAGCGCCCCTTCGACCTGCGGCGCGGCCCGCTGCTGCGGGCCGGGCTGATCCGGCTGGGCGCCGAGGACCACGCGCTCACCCTGACGCTGCACCACATCATCACCGACGGCTGGTCCACCGGTGTGCTCATCGGCGATCTGCGCGAGCTGTACCGGGCGGCACTGGCGGGCGACACGGCGGCGCTGCCACCGCTCCCCGTGGGTTACGCGGACTTCGCCGCATGGCAGCGGTCCGAGCTGTCCGGCCCGTACGCCGATGAGCAACTGACCTACTGGAAACGTCAGTTGCGCGATGTGGAGCCGCTGGAGCTGCCCACCGACCGGCCCCGTCCGGCGGTGCGCGGCGGACACGGCGCGACGGCGGAGTTCGAGGTGCCCGCCGCGGTGAACCGGCGCCTGAAGAGTTACGGCCGGGCCCGTGGCACCACCCTCTTCATGACGCTGGTGGCGGCGGCCCAGGTGCTGCTGGCCCGGTTGTCGGGCCGGCGGGACATCGCCGTGGGGACGGTCACCTCGGGGCGGGAGCGCGCCGAGACGGAGCGACTGATCGGCTTCTTCGTCAACACGCTGGTGCTGCGCTCCTCGGTCGATCCCGAGCGCGGCTTCACCGACTTCCTGGCCGATGTGCGCGGCACCGTCCTGGACGCCTTCGCCCACCAGGGCGTGCCGTTCGAGCGGGTGGTGGACGAGGTGCAGCCCGTCCGGGACACCAGCCGGACACCGCTGTTCCAGGCGATGGTGGTGCTGCAGAACATCCCCGGCGGGCCACTGGACCTGCCCGGACTCGCGCTGGAGGACATCGCCCCCGACAACAGCACCGCGAGCTTCGACCTCACGCTGGAGTTCGCCGAGGCCGACGGGGGCGCGCTGCGCGGGCTGATCAGCTACAGCACCGATCTGTTCGACGCGGCGACGGCCGAGCGGATGGCCGCGGCCCTGCGCACGCTCCTCTCCGGCATCGCCGACGATCCACACCGGGCGGTGGGCGCGCTGCCGCTCGCCACCCCGGCCGAACTGCGCCGCACCCTCGTGGAGTGGAACGCCACGGAGCACCCCGTACCACCGGCCACACTGGCCGAGCTGTTCGAGCGGCAGGCGGCGGCGTCCCCGGACGCCACGGCCGTAGCGTTCGGGGCGGGCGCGCTCACCTTCGCCGAGCTGGAGACGGCGGCCAACCGGCTGGCGCACGAGCTGATCGGGCGCGGTGTGGGGCCGGAGAAGCTGGTGGCGCTGGTGCTGCCGCGGTCGGTGGAGATGGTGGTGGCGCAGCTGGCGGTGGTGAAGGCGGGCGGCGCGTTCCTGCCGGTCGACCCCCACTATCCGGCGGAGCGGGTGGCGTTCATGCTGCGCGACGCCGAACCCCTGGTCGTCCTCGACGACGTGGCGTCGGCGTGGGCCGGGGACGGCCCCGCGGACCCGCCCTCCGTCCGGGGGCTGACACCGGACCATCCGGCGTACGTCATCTACACCTCCGGGTCCACCGGGGTGCCCAAGGCGGTCGTGGTCACCCACGCGGGGCTGGCGAGCTTCTCGGCCGCCGCCGCGGCACGCTACGACGTCCGGGCCGGGGACCGGGTCCTGCAGTTCGCCTCGCCGAGCTTCGACGCCTCCGTGCTGGAGCTGTGCGTCTCCCTGCCGAGGGGGGCCGCGCTCGTGGTCGCGGAGGAGGGACCGCTGCTGGGCGAGCGGCTGGCCCGGGTGCTGGTGGAGCAGCGGATCACCCATGCGCTCATCCCCCCGGCGGCGCTGGCCACCGTGCCGGAGACGGCGCGGGAGGCGGGCCTGCCGGAGTTGCGCACCCTGATCGTCGGCGGTGACGCGTGCTCCGCCGAACTGGTGGACCGCTGGGCCCCGGGACGCCGGATGATCAACTCGTACGGTCCGACCGAGGCGACCGTGGTGAGCACCTGGTCCGGGCCGCTGACCGCCGGTACGGGGGTGCCGCCGATCGGCGGGCCGATCCGTAACACCCGGGCCTATGTGCTGGACTCCGCGCTGCGCCCGGTCCCGGTGGGCGTGGCCGGGGAGCTGTACGTGGCCGGGGCCGGCCTGGCCCGCGGCTATCTGGGCCGGCCGGGGCTCACCGCCTCCCGCTTCCTGGCCGATCCCTTCGGTCCCGCGGGCGGGCGGATGTACCGCACGGGCGATGTGGTGCGCTGGACCTCGGGCGGCGAGTTGCGGTTCGTCGGCCGGGCCGACGACCAGGTCAAGGTGCGGGGCTTCCGGATCGAGCCGGGCGAGGTGGAGAGCGCGCTGCGGCGCAGCCCCGAGGTGGGCGAGGCGGTGGTGGCCGTAACGGACACCGGGCCCACGGCCGAGCATCCGTCCGGGCTGAAGCGCCTGGTCGGTTACGTGGTTCCGGCACCCGGCGCCACGCCGACCGCCGCCTCGCTGCGCGACTTCCTGGGCCGCACCCTGCCGCCCCACATGGTGCCGTCGGCGTTCGCCACCCTGGAGGAGCTGCCGCTCACGGCCAACGGCAAGGTCGACCGGCGCGCCCTGCCCGATCCGGATCCCGCTCCGGCCCCGGGCGCGGACCATGTGGCGCCGCGCACCCCGATGGAAAACCGGATCGCGGCGATCTGGGCGGATGTCCTCGGACTGGACCGGGTCGGGGTGAACGACAACTTCTTCGACCTCGGCGGGGATTCCATCCTGAGCATCCAGGTGGTCTCCCGCGCCCGCCAGTCGGGGCTGCGCCTGTCCACCAAGGACCTCTTCACCCACCAGTCGGTGGCGGCCCTGGCCGCCGTGGTCACCGCCGAACGGGACGACGAGGGCGGGGCGGAACCGGTGACCGGAGACCTTCCGCTCACCCCGATCCAGCGCTGGTTCTTCGCCACCCACACCGTCAACCCGCACCACTTCAACCAGTCCACCCTGCTGGAGCTGGACCAGAAGCTGGACGAAGCGGCGCTGGAGGGGGCGCTGTCCGCGCTCCTCGTCCACCATGACGCGCTGCGGATGCGGTTCACCGAAGACGGCGGGCAGTGGCGGCAGTACAACCCGGAACCTGAGGCGGCGCACGTCCTCGACCGGTACGACCTGTCCGGGCTGCCGGAGCAGGAGGCGGACGCGGCGATGGAGAAGACGGCCGACGCCCTGCACGCGGGCTTCGACCTCGGCAGCGGCCCGCTGCTGAAGGCCGCGCTGTTCCGGTTCGGCGACGACCGGCGGCCGTTCCTCTTCCTGACCGCCCACCATCTGGTCATCGACGGGGTGTCCTGGCGGATCGTGCTGGACGACCTGGACACCGCGTACCAGCAGAGCGTGCGGGGCGAGGTGGTCGACCTCGGCCCCAAGACGACCTCGTTCCGGGACTGGGCCCGGCAGCTCGCCGAGCAGGTCGCCGACGGCGCCCTGGACCACGAGGTCGACCACTGGGCCTCGGCGCTGGACGCGCGGCCGCTGCCGGTCGACCACGAAACGTCCGCCCCCGGCGCCGAGACCCGGGCGGTTCCGGTGGAGATCGACGAGGCGGACACCGAGGCGCTGCTGCGCGCGGCCCCCACCGCGTACCGCACCCGCATCAACGATGTGCTGCTGGCCGCCCTCGCGCTGGCGCTCATCCGCTGGACCGGCCGGGAGCGGGTCTCCGTCGAACTGGAGGGCCACGGGCGCGAGGACGTCATCGAGGGCGCCGATCTCTCCCGTACGGTGGGCTGGTTCACCACGATGTACCCGGTCTCCTTCGACCTGCCCGCCACCGGGGGCTCCCCGTCCGTCGACTGGCGCGCCCTGGTCAAGTCGGTCAGGCGGCGGCTGCGGGCCGTCCCCGGCAACGGCTTCGGCTTCGGGGCGCTGCGGACCTTCGGTACGGACGCGGTGCGGGAGCGGCTGACCGGCACCGGCGACGGGCCGCAGGTGGTGTTCAACTACCTCGGCCAGTGGGACGCCCGGTCCGCCGAGGCCAAGGACGGCCTCGTCCACGCCGAACACGGCTCCTTCGGCCAGGACCACGACCCGCGCGAGGGCGGATCGCATCTGCTGGAGGTCGTGGGCGCGGTGCAGCACGGGCGGCTCGGCTTCACCTGGTACTACCGTCCCGGTGTCCACGAGGAGTCGACCGTGGCGGCGGTGGCCGCGGACTTCGCGGACGCGCTGCGCAGCATCGCCCAGGACTGCCGGGGTGGTGCCGCATGACCGGGGAGCGGGGGGAGGCGGCGAGCGGCGAGGCGGGCGTGGCGACGGACGACCGCGCCGCCGCCCCGGTGTCCCTGGCGCGCAACCGCGGCTACCGGCTGCTGTGGGGCAGCCAGGCGCTCTCGGAGTTCGGCTTCCACGCGTCGGTGATCGCGTTTCCGCTGCTGGTCCTGGCGCTCACCGGTTCCGGTGCCGTGTCCGGTCTGGTGATGGGCACGATCGCCGCCGCGCAGATGGTGGCCGGGCTCCCGGCGGGTGTTCTGGTGGACCGGTACGACCGCAAGGCGCTCATGCTCGGCTGCGAGGCGGCCCAGGCGGTGTCCGCCATCAGCCTGGTGATCGCGGTGTGGAGCGACGCGGCCACCGTGCCGCACATGGTCGCCGTCGCCGCGGTGTTCGGCGCCGCCGCCGCCCTCTTCGAACCGGCCGAGAACGCCGCGCTGCCGCTGCTGGTGGACACCACCCAACTGCCCGCGGCGGTCTCGATGAACACGGCGCGGGCGTCGATGGGCCAGCTCTCGGGCACCGCGACCGGCGGGTTCCTGTTCGCCGCGGGGCGGTTCGTCCCGTTCCTGGCCGACGCCGTCATGCACACCCTGTCGTTCGCCGCGCTGCTCTTCCTGCGGCTGCCGAAGCGGGAGCGGCCCGCCGCACCGCCCGGCAGGCTCGGCCACGAGATGCTGGCCGGCCTGCGGTGGGTGTGGCAGGAGCGCCGGATCCGGGTCACCATCCTGTGCGCGGTCGTGCTGAACCTGTTCTTCAGCGCCTTCTACCTCGTCGTCATCGTGCTCGCCGGAACCCGGGGGGTGCCGTCGGGGGAGGTCGGGGTGATGGCGGCCATGCTCGGGGTGGGCGGGGTCGCCGGCGCGCTCGCCGCGCCCCTGCTCCACGGCCGTCTCGGCGCCTACCGCGCCATCGTGGCGGTGTTCTGGGCGCTGACCGTGCTCACCCCGGTCGCCGCGCTCGTGCGCGGCGGCTATCTCACCGGGGCGCTGTTCGCCCTGATGGCGCTGTTCCCGCCCACCGCGAACACCGCGATCATGACGGAGCAGCTGCTGCGCACCCCCGACGAGCTGCGCGGCAGGCTCACCAGCGCCCTCGCCCTGGCCTGCGGGGCCGCGGGCGCGGCGGGCCCCGCGCTGGGCGGCCTGCTCACCCAGGCCCTGCCGGGCGACCGGGCGATCCTGGTGTGCTCGGCCGGCATGGCCGCCGCGGCCGTGCTCGCCACCGCCAGCCCGGCCCTGCGCGGGCTGTCCCCGAACCCGCCGCCCGGCAACCGGCCGGCGGCGGCCTGAGAACCACACCCACACACGTTCCGTACAGAACGATCGAGGAGAGAACAGCTCATGGACGACAACGCCCGCTACCAGGTGCTCCGCAACGACGAGGACCAGTACTCCCTGTGGCCCGCCGACCTCGACGTACCCGACGGATGGCGGACCGTCGGCAAGGAGGGCACCAAGGAGGAGTGCTCCGCGTACGTCGACGAGGTGTGGACCGACATGCGGCCCCGCAGTCTGCGCGAGCGCATGGCCGAGTCGGGTTCCTGAAGCGGCTCCCCGGCGCCCGCCGGGGAATCTCCGGGGCGCGGTGTCCGTTTCCGCCCGAGGAGGCCGGACGGACACCGCACCCGCAGGAGGCAATCATGTACGGCGACGAAGCGACGATCGCCACGATCCTGGGCGAGCTGGGCGACACCTGGGCGGTCGTGGGCCTGTCCTCCAACCAGGCCCGCGCGGCCTACGGCGTGGCCGGGGTGCTCCAGCGCCACGGCAAGCGCGTCGTGCCCGTACACCCGAAGGCCGAGACGGTGCTCGGCGAGCCCGGCTACGCCGGCCTCGCCGAGATCCCGTTCCCGGTCGACGTGGTCGATGTGTTCGTCAACTCCGAGCTGGCCGGGCCGGTCGCGGACCAGGCGGTGGAGATCGGCGCCAAGGCGGTGTGGTTCCAGCTCGGTGTCGTCGATCCGGCGGCGTACGAGCGGACCCGCGCGGCGGGTCTTGAGATGGTGATGGACCGCTGCCCCGCCATCGAGATCCCCCGGCTGGGCCGGTAACCGGTCGGCGCGCGGCGCGGCGGCCGGCTTTGCCCGGCCGCTATGCGCCCAGCCCCTCCAGCACGACCGCGCCCGGCAGCCCGGCGAGCAGCTTGCCCGGCACGATGAGCTTGCCCCGGCGGCTGCCACTGCCGATGAGCGCGTACGGGATGTCGGCGACGGCGGCGTCCAGCAGCAGCGGCCAGCCGGCGGGCAGCCCGATCGGGGTGATGCCGCCGAATTCCATGCCGCTCTCGCCGGTCGCGGTACTCGTCGGCGCGAACGACGCCTTGCGGGCGCCCAGATGGCGCCGTACGACCCCGTTGACGTCCGCGCGGGTGTGGGCGAGGACCAGGCATGCGGCGAGCGTGGTCTCGCCGCCCCGCTTCCCGGCCACCACCACGCAGTTGGCGGACTGCTCCAGCAGCCAGGAGCCGTAGTGCTCCACGAGCACGGCGGTGTCGGCCTTGTCCGGGTCGGTGTCCACGTAGAGCACCTCCTCCACCGGCTCGGCGCCGCGCCAGTCGCGCAGCGCGCCGGCGACCGGGGCGGCCAGCGACTCCAGGCATTCCACGGCGGGACGGACCTCGCCGAAGGCATCCATCGGGGTACTCATGGCGACAACGTAACAGCCGTACGGGGACCGGGACGGGCTGCGCTCAGCGCGGGGGCGGGATGGACACCGCCAGGGTCATGGTGACGGTCTCCTCGCCGTCGTTGCGGTAGGCGTGCGGCACGTTCGACTCGAAGATCGCCGAGGTGCCGGCGGGCACGGCGTACTCCTGGTCGTCGACCACGAGCGTGAGCTCACCGTCGCGGACGTGCAGCATCTCGACCGTGCCGGGCGGGTGCGGATCCGAGTCGCTGCCGTCGCCCGGCATCAGCCGCCAGTCCCACAGCTCCAGCGGCCCCCGTGCCTCCGTCCCGACGAGCAGCACGGTGTGGCTGCCCGCCTCCGTGGACCACATCCGCACCGCCTGCTCGGGCGGTACGAGCCGCACCCGCGCTTCCTGCTCGTAGTCGAGCAGGGTGGTGATGCTCACGCCGAGCGCGTCGGCGAGCTTCACGGTGGTGCCGACGCTCGGGTTCGTACGGGCCTGCTCGATCTGGATGATCATCCCCCGGCTGACCCCGGCGCGGGCGGCGAGGGCGTCCAGGGTGTAGGCGCGTTCGTTGCGCCAGCGCCTGAGGTTGCGGGCGAGCGACTGCGTGAGCTGATCGAGGTCGGTCACGGCATCCAGTCCAATATCGTAAATGGCGTAGTCGAACAGATTGAACTACGGTGGGGTGTACTCCAGCGTCCATCTCACTGTACGGCGAGGTCTTCCCATGTCCGCACTCTTCGCTCTGGCCACCAGCCTCATGTGGGGGCTGGCCGACTTCGGTGGAGGGCTGCTCACCCGGCGCACCCCCGCGCTCACGGTGGTCGTCGTCTCGCAGGTCATCGCGGTGACCGTGCTCGGCGCGATCGTGGTCGCCACCGGCGGCTGGGCCGAGGCCGGGCCGCAGCTGTGGTTCGCCGCGGCGGCGGGCGTGGTGGGCCCGGCCGCCATGCTCTGCTTCTACCGGGCGCTCGCGCTCGGCCCGATGGGCGTCGTCTCCCCGCTCGGCGCCCTGGGCGGGGTCATGGTGCCGCTCGCGGTCGCGATCGTGCTCGGCGAGCGGCCCGGGCTGCTGCAGCTGGCCGGGGTCGTGGTGGCGGTGGCCGGGGTGGTCCTGGCCGGCGGGCCGCAGAGCGGCGGAGCCCCGGTACAGCGGCAGACCCTGCTGCTCACCCTGGTCGCCGCGCTGGGCTTCGGATCGGTGATGGCGCTGATCGCCGAGGCGTCCTCCACCCTGACCGGGCTCTTCCTCGCGCTGTTCGTGCAGCGGGTGTGCAACGTGGTGGTCGGCGGCACCGCGCTGCTGGTCTCCGTACGGCGCGGCACGCGCGCGCTGCCCGAGGGCGGCCTGCGCGTCGTCGTGGCGACCCTGCCCGCGCTCGCCTTCGTGGGCCTGGCCGACGTCGCCGCCAACGGCACCTACAACCTGGCCGCCCACCACGGGCCGGTCGCCATCGCCGCCGTGCTCGCCTCGCTGTACCCGGTGGTGACCGCGCTCGCCGCCCGCGGGCTGCTGGGCGAGCGGCTGCGCGCGGTGCAGGCGACCGGCGCCGGGCTCGCCCTGGTGGGCGCGGTGCTGCTGACGACGGGCTAACGTGCCGGGAACGGCAGGAATCGCGGACCGAGGGAGACGGCAGTGGCGGAGCGGGCGCTGATCGCGGGAGTGGGCGGCAAGGAGCCGAAGGTCGATCCGGAGGCGTTCACCGCCCCGACCTCCGTGGTGATCGGCGATGTGTCGGTGGCCGCGGGGGCGAGCGTCTGGTACCACGCCGTCCTGCGCGGCGACTCCGAGTCGATCAGCGTGGGCGCGCACAGCAACATCCAGGACAACTGCACCGTGCACGCCGACCCCGGCTTCCCCGCCACGGTCGGCGAGCGGGTCACGGTGGGCCACAACGCGGTGCTGCACGGCTGCACCGTCGAGGACGACGTCCTGGTCGGCATGGGCGCCACGGTGCTGAACGGCGCGCACATCGGGGCGGGCTCGCTGATCGCCGCCCAGGCGCTGGTGCCGCAGGGGATGCGGGTGCCGCCGGGCTCGCTGGTCGCGGGCGTTCCGGCGAAGGTCAGGCGCGAGCTGACCGGGGAGGAGCGGGAGCACGTCCGGCTGAACGCCGAGGGCTATGTGGAACTGGCCCGCCACCACCGCGCGGCGGCGGAGGAGCGGGCCGGCAAAACGGAGTGACGGGCTACTCGGCGGCCGGGACGGGCTCCGGCTCGGCCGCCTCCGCCCCGGACCCGGAACCGCCGACCGCGACCGGCTGTTCGGCGGCCCGCCGCCGAGCCTTCTCCTGCACCTTCCTCGTACGCCACTTCATCACCAGCATCGAGCCGAGCCCGAAGCACAGCGCGGCCACGAGCCCGAGGTAGGAGAAGCGCTTGAGCCAGTCCTCGGCGACCTTCCCGACGGAGTAGATGACCGCGGTGGTGCCGCCCGCCCAGACGATGCCGCCGAGCACGTTGGCGATGGCGAACTTCCAGTACGGCATGCGCAGCACCCCGGCGAGGGGGCCCGCGAAGATGCGCAGCAGCGCGATGAAGCGGCCCACGAAGACCGCCCACATGCCCCACTTCTGGAAGGACCGCTCGGCGGACGCCACCTGATCGGCGCCGAAGTGCTTGGGGAATTTGCGCCCCAGCCATTCGAGCAGGGGCTTGCCGCCCTTGCGGCCGATGAGATAGCCGATGGAGTCGCCGATCACGGCACCCGCGATGGCGCAGGCCCCGAGGATGTACGGGTTGATGTGGTCCTGCGACGCCGCCAGCAGCGAGGCGGTGACGAGGATGATCTCTCCGGGGAGCGGGATGCCCAGGCTTTCGAGGCCGATGACCAGCCCGACGAGCAGATACACACTGATCGCGGGTACGGTCGCGAGCCATTCCTCGATGTGCAACGCCGGTTCCCTCCCGTATGCCGATCCATGGTCGGCGCACGCCCGATCGAGCGCACTTCGGGAAGCGTACTCAATCGGCGCGTCCGCCACATTCCACCATGCGTGGCCCCGGCCACATCGGCGCGCCGGAGGGCCCCGTACGAGGGGGAGACACCCCTGTACGAGCGGCCCGCGCGGTGAGGGAGGCCGCCGCTCAGTCCTGCGGCCGCAGCGTCCAGGTGACGGACATCTCCCCGGTGACCGCTCCGTCCTCGCGCGTGATCTCGATCCGTACGGGGAATTCGGGGCGCTCTCCCGCGTCGAGCGCGGCCACCACCTCGGCCGCCGGCCGGCCGAGCCGGGCGGTCGCGGTGACCGGCCCCTTGGCGAGCTTCTTGTACTCGATCCCGGCGCGCACGGCCAGCGGTACGGCGCGCCGGAGCTGGTCGCCGAAGGCGGCGAGCACGACCGCGCCGGACGCGGATTCGGCCAGGGTGAACATCGCCCCCGCGTGCGGTCCGCCGACGTGGTTGTGCAGCTCGGGCTGGTCGGGCAGGCGCACCACGGCGCGTTCGGCTGACGCCTCGATGAACTCCAGGTTCAGGGTGCGCACCATGGGCACGGTGGCCGCGAGCATGTCGCCGATGGACGGCGGTGTCTCTGACATGCCCCGGAAGTTACCATCCAGTAGCACATTCGGGAACGGGGTGGCCGTAGCCGCTCCCGGCGACCCCCTCTATCGTTATCGGCCATGTGGCCAGGACAGCAGCCGCCCGGGGGCGAGCACAATCCGCAGGATCAGAACCCCTATCAGCAACCGGGGTATCAACAACCCAACCCGTACCAGCAACCGGGCTACCAGCAGCCGAATCCGTATCAGCAGCCACAGCCGGGCTACCCCGGCCACCCGCCGGGACCGCCGGGACCGCAACCGGGCTACGGACCACCGCAGAACCAGCCCGCACACGGCTGGAACACGCCGTCCGGACCGGCCGGGCCACCTCAGCCCCCGCAGCCGCCGCGGAAGAAGCGCACGGCGACCATCGCGATCGTCGCCGCGGTGGCGGTCGTCGCGGCGGCCGTGATCACCGGCGTCGTCGTCCTGAACCAGGGCGACGACAAGGACGACCAGGCGAAGGACGGCGGGAAGCCCGCCGCCTCCGCGTCCTCCGCCGCCTCCTCCGCCCCGACCGAGGACCCCTCCGCGGGCGGCGAGGACAATCCGCGCGCGGGCGGCGACGCGCCCGAGATGAAGCCGGTGATATCCGGCTGGCAGACGGTCGTCAGCCCCAAGCGGCACGACGCCTTCGACGTGCCCGCGAACTGGACGGTGAAGAAGCCGGACCTGAGCATCGGCTTCGAGGACGAGAAGGGCAACCCGCTCGTCATCATGTCCGCCCCGGCCAAGTACAAGGAAAACGCCTGCACGGTCAAGGGCAAGGACGGCGAGGAGGAGACCAGCGGCATCGCCGGGGTCGGCACCAAGGGCGCGCAGGGCGCCAAGACCGAGGCCTCCGCCGCCAAGACCGAGGCCGAGAACTGGGTGTTCGCCGCCTTCGACCAGAAGCAGACCGGCACCCGCAAGGTCACCGACGCCAAGCCGTTCAAGAGCGAGCACGGGCTCAAGGGCTACACCTCCACGGCCACGGTCACCGGCGTCAAGAAGACCGACAAGTGCGTCACGGACGGCAAGGCGGTCACCGTCACCTACACGGACGTCAACGGCGACTTCGCGACCTGGGTGCTCTACTCCGCCAAGGGCGTCAAGGACGAGGTCCCGGACGCCACCATCAAGAAGATCATGAGCACGCTGCGTCCGGTGAAGTCCGAGGGCTCCTGATCGACGCTGCCGGAATCGGGTTGGACACCGGGGGCCCGCCCCCGGGATAGTTCGGCCGCGTGACCACTCCCCCGGCTCCGCGTCCCCGACGGCACCGCCCCGCCTGGGCGGGCCGCAACTACACCCTGCTGACCGCCGCCGCGATGGTGACGGGCCTCGGAAACTCCGGGGCCCTCATCGCGGCCGCGTTCGCGGTGCTGGACGCGGGCGGGGACGGCGGCGACGTCGGGCTGGTCGCCGCGGCCCGTACCGTTCCGCTCGTCGCCTTCCTGCTGATCGGCGGCGCGTTGGCGGACCGGCTGCCGCGGCACCGGGTGATGGTCGCGGCCAACGCCCTCAACTGCGCCTCGCAGGGCGTCTTCGCGGTGCTCGTGCTCACCGGCGAGGCGCGGCTATGGCAGATGGCCGTGCTCGCCGCGCTCAGCGGCACCGGGCAGGCGTTCTTCAGCCCCGCCGCCGAGGGCATGCTGCTCTCCAGCGTCACCGCCGAACAGTCCGCCCGCGCCTTCGCGTTGTTCCGGATGGGCATCAACGGCGCGCAGATCGGCGGTGCCGCGCTGGGCGGCGCGCTGGTGGCGGTCGCCGGCCCGGGCTGGGTGCTGGCCGTCGACGCCGCCGCCTTCGCCGCCGCCGGGGCGCTGCGCACCCTGCTCGACGTCAGCCACATCGCACCGCGCGAACCCGGCGGCGGCATGCTGCGCGATCTGCGCGAGGGCTGGCGGGAGTTCACCGGACGGCCCTGGCTGTGGACCATCGTGCTGCAGTTCTCGGTCGTCAACGCCGTGGTGGCCGCTGCCGAGGCGGTGTACGGGCCGCTGGTCTCCGAGGAGCAGCTGGGCGGGGCGCGGCCCTGGGGGTTCGCGCTCGCGGCGTTCGGCGCGGGCACCGTCGTCGGCGGGCTGACGATGACCCGCTGGAGACCGCGCCGCCTGCTGCTCCCGGGCATCCTGTGCGTGCTGCCCCTCGCCCTGCCGTCGGCCGCGCTCGCCGTCCCGCTGTCCGCGCCCGCGCTGTGGGCGGTGATGTTCGTCGCCGGAGCGTCGGTCGAGGTGTTCGGGGTGTCCTGGATGACCGCCCTGCACCAGGAGATCCCCGAGGACAAGCTGTCTCGGGTGGCGGCGTACGACTCGATCGGCTCCATGGCCCTGGTCCCCCTCGCCACCGCCCTCGCGGGCCCCGCCGACAGCGCCTTCGGGCGGTCCGCCGCGCTGTGGGGCTGCTCGTCGCTGATCCTGCTGCTGACCCTGGCGGTGCTGTGCGTACCGGACGTACGGCGGCTGCGGCGCCGCCAACCGGCCCCGGTCGCCGAGGGAATGCCCGCCACCGAACGGGCGGCGGCGCCGGAAAAGCTCTGAGGGCCGCTCCTCACGTGCCCTACGGGCGCCCCCG
This sequence comes from Streptomyces sp. NBRC 110028, assembly GCF_001417735.1. Classification (GTDB taxonomy): domain Bacteria; phylum Actinomycetota; class Actinomycetes; order Streptomycetales; family Streptomycetaceae; genus Streptomyces. The sequence goes on along the minus strand of NZ_BBUZ01000026.1, from coordinate 140,915 downwards.
GCCGGCCGCTGCGGACGTGGCCCCTGCCGTCACCCGACGCTGAACGCCCCGCCCGGCGGCTCCGGCGAGGGCACCGCGTCCTCGTCCCCCACCGGCACCGCGTCGCCCGTGAAGCGCTCCAGGGCCGCCCCGTGCTCCACCCGCGCCGGAAACGCGTCGGCCGCGGTACGCCGCGCCAGCACCCCGACCGGCAGTTCGCCCCGCGAGGCCACCAGCACCGCGTTCCCGAACCGGCGGCCGCGCAGCACCGCGGGCTCCGCGATCAGGCACAGGTGCGCGAACACGGCGCGGAACGTGGCCAGCTGGGAGCGGAGGAAGGTGAACGGCGCGCTGTCGGCGAGGTTGGCCGCGTAGACGCCGCCGGGGCGCAGCACCCGGGCCGCGGCGCGCGCGTACGCGACGGAGGTCAGATGCGCGGGCACCCGGGAGCCGCCGAACACATCGGCCACGATGACATCGGCGGACGCCTCCGGCGCGGCCTCCAGCGCGGCGCGGGCGTCCGCCCGGCGCACCGTGATGCCCGCGCCGCCCGGCGGCAGCGGCAGCCGCTCGGCGACCAGTTCCAGCAGTCCGCCGTCGGCCTCGATCACCCGCTGCCGGGAGCCGGGCCGGGTGGCGGCCAGATAGCGGGGCAGGGTCAGCGCCCCGCCGCCCAGGTGCAGGGCGTCCAGTGGAGCGCCGGGCTCGCCGGTCCCGTCGAGGACATGGGCGAGCCGGCGCGCGTACTCGAACTCCAGGTGACCGGGGTCGTCCAGGTCGACGTACGACTGGGGCGCGCCGTCCACCGTGAGCAGCCAGGCGCGCGGGCGGTCCAGGTCCGGCATCAGCTTGGCGGTGCCGTGGTCCACGGCCCGGGTCACGGGTATCGGCTCGTTCACCGTCCCATTGTGCCGTCCCCGGCAGGTCACGGCTCCCGCTCGCCGGTGGGGCGAGCGGGAGCACCGGCCCTACGGCCGGCCGGGCACGGTGAGCACCGTGCCCGCGCCCACCGTGCGGCCGCCCTCGCGGATCGCGAAGCCGAGCCCCGGCTCCAGCGGCACCGCGCGGCCCAGCTCCACCGTCAGGGTGACGGTGTCACCGGGGCGGGCCACCCCGGCGGCCCCGAGGTCCACCTCGCCGACCACATCGGCCGTACGCAGGTAGAACTGCGGCCGGTAGCCGGTCACCACCGGGGTACGGCGGCCGCCCTCGGCCGCCGACAGCACGTACACGCTCGCGGTGAAGCGCCGCCGGGGCACGACGCTGCCGGGCGCCGCGACCACCTGGCCGCGGCGCACCGCGTCCCGGGCCACCCCGCGCAGCAGCAGCGCCACGTTGTCGCCCGCCTCGGCAAACTCCATGGGTTTGCCGAAGGTCTCGACGCCGGTGACGACCGTCGTCACGTCCGCGCCCAGCACCTCGACGCGGTCGCCGACGCGTACCGTGCCACGCTCGACGGCACCGGTGACCACGGTGCCGCGGCCGGTGATGGTCAGCGTGTTCTCCACCGGCAGCAGGAACGGGGCGTCGGTGTGGCGCACCGGGGTGGGTACGTAGATGTCGACGGCGTCGAGCAGCGCCTCGATGGCGCCGGTCCAGCGCGGGTCGCCCTCCAGCGCGCGCAGCCCGGAGACCCGTACCACCGGCGTGGTCTCGCCGGGGTAGCCGTGCGCGGACAGCAGCTCGCGCACCTCCAGTTCGACCAGGTCGGTGAGTTCGGGGTCGCCCGCGTCGGCCTTGTTGAGGGCGACGACGATGTGGTCGACCCCCACCTGGCGGGCGAGCAGCACGTGTTCGGCGGTCTGCGGCATGACGCCGTCGAGCGCCGAGACGACGAGGATGGCGCCGTCGAGCTGGGCCGCGCCGGTCACCATGTTCTTGATGAAGTCGGCGTGGCCGGGCATGTCGACGTGCGCGTAGTGCCGGGTGTCGCTCTCGTACTCGACGTGCGCGATGTTGATGGTGATGCCGCGCGCGGCCTCCTCCGGCGCCCGGTCGATGCGGTCGAACGGCACATAGGTGCCGCCGGGGCCGCGCTCGCTGAGGACCTTGGTGATGGCGGCGGTGAGCGTGGTCTTGCCGTGGTCGACGTGTCCCATGGTGCCGATGTTCAGATGCGGCTTGGTGCGCTTGTAGGCCGGCTTGGACACCTTGGGCAGCTTGGACGTGGCGGACATGCGGGCTGTTCCTCCTCGGAACGACAAGGGAAGCGCGGACCCCGGTGCCCGGCCGACCCTCCCCTGGCGGGGTCCGTCGGAGTGGTCCGAGGAGGGTCAGCTTCGAGCGCTGTCGAGGAGGGCGGCAGCCTTCGGCGCGTCCGCGACAGCGGACGGCATCACGAGGAAGGCATACCGGAACATGCCGTGATCATTGCGTACCGTTCGGTCCCGGTCGAATGGTTTTCGGGGCCCACGGGGCCGGTGTGATGCCTGTGAACCCCTGGCGTCCGGGAGTCGGTCGTCCGGATCGGCCCGCGTATCAACGGGGCGACAACCAGCCGACGAGCGAACGACATCACAGCGTTGCCCCGGCCCGGTCGGTTACGCTCCCCCGATGCTCGATGTCGCCGCCCCCTCCCCGAAAACGGCCGTGCGCCGCACCCGCGCCGTGCTGTTCTCGCCGTGGTCACGGCTGGGGCTGCTCGCCGCGCTGCTGGCCGGTTCCGCGACCGCGGTGTGGCTGTGGCAGCCGCAGCGGCTGCTGGCGGACGGCTGGCCGCCGCAGCTGTCGGGGGCGGCGGCCGTGGTGCTGTTCGCGGCCGCGTACGGGCTGTGCACCGCCGCGCTGGTGCCCAGGCCGCTGCTGAACCTGGCGGCTGGTGTGCTGCTCGGCGCCCAGACCGGTCTCGCCGCGGCCGTCGCCGGTACGGTGCTCGGCGCCGGGATCTCCTTCGGCCTGGGCAGACTGCTGGGGCAGGACGCGCTGCGCCCGCTGCTGCGGGGCCGCTGGCTGGGCGCGGCCGACCGGCAGCTGAGCCGGCACGGTTTCCGCTCCATGCTGGCGATCCGGCTCTTCCCGGGCGTACCGTTCGCCGCCGCGAACTACTGCGCGGCGATCTCGCGGATGGGCTGGCCGGCGTTCCTGCTGGCAACGGGGCTCGGCTGTGTGCCGAACACGGCGGCGTACGTGGTGGCGGGCGGCCACGCGGCCACGCCCACCTCGCCCGTCTTCCTGATCGCGCTGACCTGTATCGCCGTACCCGCCCTCGCCGGGCTCGTCATGGCCTGGCGCAAGCGCGGCAGGCTACGGGGCACCTGAGCGGGCCCCTGCACGCTCAGGGGCGGGGTGCGCGACGGCTCAGTGCGGTTTCGCCGCGGCGCGCGCGGACAGCGGCTCGGCGACGTCCTCCAGCGAGCGCTGTTCCGCCGGTACGGCCAGGAAGGCGGCCACCACCCCGGCCACGACCATCAGCGACGCCCCGGTACAGAAGGCCAGGACCGTGTCCCCGACGACCCCGCTCCGCGTCACCTCGGCGAAGATCAGCGGGCCGCTGATCTTCGCCGGCCGCCGTGCCGATGGCGTGGAAGAAGGCGATGGCCAGGGCGCGCGTCTCCATCGGGAAGACCTCGCCGGCCGTCGGATACGCGGAACTCGCGCCCGCCGAGGCGAAGAAGAGGACCACGCATCAGCAGCCCTTCGTGGCCGCCGCGTCGAGCCGGCCCCGGCCGAACATCCAGGCGGTGACGAACAGCGGCGCACCGGAGAGGACATACGTCCCCGCGATCATCGATGTCGACGCCCAGCGCCGGCGGTGCCGGCCCCGGCGACAGGGAGCGCCGCCGCCATGCCCGTCACCTGGGCGCCGGTGATGGGCAGCCCGCCGCCGGGCTCGGAGAGGCGGCTGGCGATGTTGCCGACGACCGTCACTTCCAGGCCGTCCAGGATCCATACGGTGCCCAGGCCGATGACGACCATCCCGTGCCGGCTAAACCAGGGGAGCCGGTCCAGCCGCGCGGGAACCTTGGTGGTGACGATCGCGGCGTCCCCGTCCCGGGGTGGCCGTGACGCCTCCGGCCCGGTGGTGGTCATGTGGCTCCTCGGCGGCTGCTGGGCGGCGTTCGGTGAGCGCATTCCGAACGCACTCCGAAAGACCGCCGAGTACCCCTGCCCTATGGGTAAACCGGCCTTCGGGCCGGGCCCTTGGCAGGCCGTTCGCCCGGGGACGCTACGCTGCCACCACAACCGGTCGCCGATCCCCGGCGGCCGGCCTTCCCCTCGGCCGCCCCGCCTGTTCCGGCATGCCCCGGAACAGCGCATGATCAGCCTTTGGATAGCGTAGACGCAATGTCGTGGTTTGAATCTTTCATCCTCGGGCTGGTCCAGGGGCTGACCGAGTTTCTTCCGATCTCCTCCAGCGCCCATCTGCGCCTCACGGCCGCCTTCGCGGGCTGGAGCGACCCTGGCCCAGCCTTCACCGCGATCACCCAGATAGGCACCGAGCTGGCGGTGCTCATCTACTTCCGCAAGGACATAGCCCGGATCGTCAGCGCCTGGTTCCGCTCCCTGTTCAACAAGGAGTGGCGCGGCGACCACGACGCCCAGATGGGCTGGCTGGTGATCGTCGGTTCGATCCCGATCGGCGTGCTCGGCCTCACGCTCCAGGACGCGATCGAGGGCCCGTTCCGCGATCTGCGGCTCATCGCCACCACCCTCATCGTCATGGGCGTCGTGCTCGGCTACGCGGACCGGCGGGCCGCACGCGAAGAGACGGGCGGCAAGCACCGCGTCGCCAAGCAGCGCAAGTCGCTGCAGGAGCTGAGCGTCCGGGACGGACTGATATACGGCATATGCCAGGCGATGGCGCTCGTCCCCGGTGTCTCCCGCTCCGGCGCGACCATCAGCGGTGGTCTGCTCATGGGCTACACCCGCGAGGCCGCGGCCCGCTACTCCTTCCTCCTCGCCGTCCCGGCCGTACTGGCCTCCGGGGCCTTCGAGCTGAAGGACGCGTCCGAGGGGCACACCGAGTGGGGTCCGACGATCTTCGCGACCGTCATCGCCTTCGTCGTCGGTTATGCCGTCATCGCCTGGTTCATGAAGTTCATCTCCAGCAAGAGCTTCATGCCGTTCGTGATCTACCGCATCCTGCTCGGAATCCTGCTGTTCGTGCTGGTGGGAGCAGGTTTCCTGAGCCCGCACGCGGGCGAATCCGGCGGCTGAACCAGGGCCGTACAGGTAGCGCTATCTAGCATTTCCTAGCGCCTGATTGCAGCACCACGCCATGATCATCTCCCACTTGTCTCCCACTCATCTCCCACCGGGGAGGCGGGATACACCCCACTCGCATCTAATGTTTGGGATAGAGGTGGCGCAGTTTGATGCGTGCATCGTGGGTGGTGAACTGCCAGCGCCCAACCACTTCACGGCCCGTCCACCCGCCCAGTGGACGGGCCGTCCCACGAGACCACCCACGGGACCACGGCTGTGTCCACACCACGAGGCGGCATGAGGGCTGCCGAAGTACAAGGCCGATCTCAGCTGCACAGCCCGTTGGCGGATCCGTGAGCAGTGCGATTGGCGGATGTCTCATCGCCTCGGAATTCCGCTCGGTGGCTTTGCCCACCAGAATGGACCGCAGTTGTTCAGCGATTCGGGAGGCAGTGAGGGCCGGGCGGCGATTCGAACTATTCGCGAGTCCGGACAGCGCTGATGCGGCTCGTTCACGTGCGGGGATGTTGTGCCGTGGCCACGGAGGTCGGCGTGTCAGCCCTGTGTGGTCGCCATCTTCTCGATCTCCTTGAGCACGAGGGCGGGCCGGTCCTTCGGAACGTCGTGCGAGCTTCCCGTCGCGGTGACCAGGGCCCGGTTCGGCCCCTGGCGCGCGAACGTCGCGGCGGCGTCCCGCCAGCGCTGGGCGTCCTCGGGCGATCCGTCGAACGGGGTCTTCTCCGACACGATGACGGTCGCGGGAACGGTGTCGGGCCACGAGACCTGGTGGTATGCCTTGTGCATCGGTGCGTAGCTCTCCGCCGTGGAGATCATCTGCTTGTTCTGCGGCTTGGAAGGCTCCTTCTTCGCCGCGTCGACCGCGGGCTGGTTGGCGGCGACGATGCGGGCGATCTCCTCGTCCGTATACAGAGGGGGCAGGCTCGCGTCGACCAGCACGGAGCCGGACACCAGCCCGGGGTTCTGCTTGGTGAGGTAGGTGGCGATCTCGCCTGCCTGTGAGTGGGACACGAGTATCACGTCCCTGGTCACGCCGAGCTTCCGCAAGCCCGTCTTCAAATCGCTGACCGCGAGTTCCACCTGCCACGGTCCGGCGACTGCCTCGCTCTGGCCCAGACCGGCCCGGTCATAGGTGATGATCTTGGCGCCGGTGGCTGTGTGAAGTTTGGGGACGACATCCTTCCAGTAGGAGGAGTCCTCGCCGCCGCCGGCGTCCAGGACGATGACGGGGCCGCTTCCCCCCGTGACGTGGAAGGCGAGGCGGTGACCCTCGTTCTCGATCATGTGCAGCTTGGCCACCCCCGCTGTACCGTGCGTCCCGGGGGTCGCAGAGGCGGAAGCCGAGAAGGCCGAGGAGGTGTGCGCAGAGGATTCCTCGTCAGCGCAGGCTGTGACGACACCGGCGGTGACGGCCAGCAGGACGATGCCGGACATCGCGCCGCGTATGCGTCGACAGGAAAGGCGGGGACGTGTCATGACTGATCCCTGGAAACTGGTGCTTCGGTGTGTTCGGACAAAAAGAATTCTTCGTCCTTCATCGGATGGAGGACATCCGGCCACCATGCCGATCAGTGGTGTCGCTGATGCCACCGAGAAGGGTGGAGTCAACCCCCGACACCCATGAAAGCGGTATCGGCACCCGGCCGCAGCCACGGCCGGGACCATTGGTCGAGCGGGATCAGAACCGCGACGCGCGCCCGGAACCGCGGTGCTGCCCTCTCTCGTGAACATCGAACAGCGCGTCGGCCAGGCGCCTCCCGGCGTCCTGAACAACTGCTGTCGGAACTCCTGAACATAGCCAGCTCGGCGACACGCAGCAGCACAAGGCACAGTAGGCCCTATGAACAGACGAGGGCTGGACCGCGATGGAACGATCGCACGCGAAGGCGCACTGGATCGAGTACCGGCAGCGTTCGCCCCCGTCGTCGACGCCGCCCGCGCTCATATCGCCGATACGTTTGGTCCAACGCGCCTGCACAGCGCCTACCTCTACGGGAGCATCCCCCGCGGCACCGCCACACCCGGCGTCTCCGACCTCGACCTCCAGCTCGCTCTCCACAACGAGCCCACCGAAGCCGACCGCGCTGACGCCAAAGCGATCGAAGCACCACCCGCCCCGCCCTGGACTCCGTATCCGCCGACGCCGCGGCCGCCCTGGTCGTCCCCGCCACCGACGACACCGCGGCGGTCTGGCGCGCGGTGACCGAACTGCGCGCCCGCTTCGGCCCGCCCGCCCGGCTCCTCGCCCTCAACGAGGGTGACCTCGACACCGCATCCATCATCCGCGACCGCCTCGGCTGTGTCGGCCAGGCGCCGACTGAACTCGCCCGGTTCCGCGACAAACTGACCATGAACCAGATCGTCTCCGGCGCGCGCATAGCGACCCCCCGCTTCGCGGATGCCCCCGACGAGCCCGCCGTCCGCGCGTTCGCCGACCGCCATGGCCTGGCCGTCGTGGTCAAGCCGCGCCGGGGTACCGCCAGCCGGGGCGTCGTACGCCTCGATTCCCCCGCCGACTTTCCGCAGCTGGAAGCCCTGCCGTCCGAACCACGCCTGGTGCAGGAGTACTGCCCGGACGACACCGTCCACATCGACGGCCTGTGGACGGGTGAACGCCTGGGACCGTGGCGGGCCTCGCGCTATGTCAACACCTGCGTCGACCGAGCGCGGCATCGAGGTGCACGTACTGCCCGCCACGGCGACCGTCGAGGACGTGTACGCCGTGAACCCGGACGGCGTGTTCTTCTCCAACGGCCCCGGCGACCCGGAGAAGGCCGATCACCCGGTCTCCGTGATGCGGGCCGTCCTGGAGCGGAAGACGCCGCTGTTCGGTATCTGCTTCGGCAACCAGATCCTGGGCCGCGCGCTCGGCTTCGGCACCTACAAGCTGAAGTACGGCCACCGCGGCATCAACCAGCCGGTGCAGGACCGCACGACGGGCAAGGTCGAGGTCACCGCGCACAACCACGGCTTCGCCGTCGACGCCCCGCTCGACAGGGTCTCCGACACGCCCTACGGCCGCGCCGAGGTCTCCCACGTCTGCCTCAACGACGACGTGGTGGAGGGTCTTCACCTCCTCGACCAGCCGGCCTTCAGCGTCCAGTACCACCCCGAAGCGGCAGCCGGCCCGCACGACGCCGCCTACCTGTTCGACCGCTTCACGTCTTTGATGAGCACAGCTCCGATGGAGGGCCGGCGTGCCTAAGCGCACCGATATCCGGTCCGTCCTGGTCATCGGCTCCGGCCCGATCGTCATCGGCCAGGGCATCGAGTTCGACTACTCCTGTGTCCACACCTCCTTCGCGCTGAGCGACGCGGGCTACGAGACCGTGATGGTCAACTGCAACCCGGGGCACCGGTCCCAACGGCGAGAAGACCATCTTCCAGCTCATCCATGACGGCGAGGTCGACCTCATCGTCAACACCCTGTACGGCACCGGCGGCCGCCTCGACGGCTACGAGATCCGTACGGCGGCCGTGGCGCGGTCCGTGCCGTGTCTGACGACGGTCCAGGCTTCGCCGCAGCCGTCCAGGGCATCGACGCACTCAACCACGGTGATGTGGGCGTCCGTTCGCTCCAGGAATACGCGGAACATCTGACCGCGGCGCGGTAGTGCCGAGGCCAAAGGGAGAAGGCCGAAGGGCCGGCGCGTCGCGGCCGGCCCTTCGGCCTTGCTGCTGTGCCGTCAGCTCACCTTGGTCGGGCCTGAGGTGTCGATGGCCAGGGAGACGGCGAGCGCGCCCAGGACGGCGCCCATCGCGTAGCGCTGCACCTTGAGCCAGGAGGGGCGGCGTGAGAGGAAGACGGCGATCGCGCCGGCCGCCAGGACGATGGTGAGGTTGACCGCGACGCTGACCACGATCTGGATCGAGCCGAGGATGAGGCCCTGGAGGAGGACGTGGCCCTTGTCCAGGTCGATGAACTGGGGGATGAGCGAGAGGTACATGATGGCGATCTTCGGGTTGAGCAGGTTCGTCATCAGGCCCATCGTGAACAGCTTGCGCGGTGAGTCGTGTGGCACGTCCCGCGGGGCGAAGACGGAGACGCCGCCAGGCTTCAAGGCGTTCCAGGCCAGGTAGGCGAGGTACGCGGCGCCCGCGAGCTTCACAGCGAAGTACAGCTCGGGTACGGCGATGAAGACGACCGACAGGCCCAGGTTCGCGGCGACCAGGTACACCATGAAGCCGAGCGCCACACCGCCGAGGGAGACGATGCCGGCGCGCCTGCCCTGCGTGATGCTGCGGGAGACGAGATAGATCATGTTCGGGCCGGGGGTGAGCACCATGCCGAGAGCCACCACCACCACGCCGAGAATCCCGCTCAGTTCAACCATGAAACCCCCTCATTCGCTGGTGCGTTGTGTCGCCATCCTCTGAACGCGCTCCGACGGCGCGGTCGTCGCGCATGGCCTCGGCGAGGTCGTGGGCGATGTCGTGGAGGAGGTGGCGGGTGAAGAGATCGACGGTGAGCCGCGGGTCGGCCAGGCGCGGATCGTCGCGGTCCCAGTCATCGGCGGTGAGCGTGGCCAGGCGGAGGGCCAGGGCCTCGGCAGCACGCCCCAGCTCCTCCGCCACTTGCTGCGGCTCCTCGTCCCGGTAGCGCCGGACGGTGTCCGGGCGATCTGTGGATGCCCCGGTCTCCGCCCCAGCCCGAAATCTCGGTGCAATCGATGATTGTCCTAGGATTGCATCGAGTCGGGCGTGGAACAGCAGACACATATCCCGGACGTGGCAGCCCGATTCCAGGGGCGACCAGGCGGGCGAGCCTGCCCGCCGACTTCCGAGTCCCGGGTCCCGCAGGAGCTGCTGCCAGCCTGCTGTGTACTCCCGGAGCGCGTCGGCGATCGCATCCTGCCTGATCAGGTCGGATGTGAAGCCGCAGCGTCGACAGTCGGGCGAGGGTAGGGGAGTCCGGCCGAGCGGTGACCGGAATCGCGTGGTCGTGTTCACTGAGCCCAGTACCCTCCCTTCCTGGCCTCCGGAGCAATGCCCGGAGCGTATGGGCAGAGCAATGCTCGATGCAACCCATGCATTGCACTCGGTGCAATTCTATGGTTGGATGGAGGCCGCCCGGGCGGACGAGGGGAGCGCGCCGTGAAGGACTATCAGAGCGTCGCTGACGCGGTGGCCGAGGAGATCAATGCCGGCGCCCTCCGGCCCGGCGACCGACTTCCCCCGCAGCGCGAGTTCGCGCGGCAGCACGGCATCGCCAACTCCACGGCCACGCGCGTCTACCAGGAACTGGCCCGCCGCGGGTTGACGGTGGGTGAGGTGGGACGTGGCACCTTCGTCCGCGCGGTGTCCGCGAGGTCCGTTGTTTCCGCTCCCGCGCTCACTGAACCCGCCGGCACCCGGATCGACCTCGAACTCAACTACCCGGTCGTACCCGAGCAGAGCACACTCCTCGCCGAAGGGCTCAGCGGGCTGCTGCGACCCGACGCCCTCGGATACTCCCTGCGACCGGTCGGTGCGTCCGACCTCCCGGCCGTGCAGGAGTCCGCCGCCAGCATCCTCGCCCGCGGCGGCTGGCGTGCCGACCCCGCGCGGATCCAGTTCGCGGGCAATGGGCGGCAGGCCATCTCCGCCGTCATCACCGCCCTGGTGCCACCGGGTGGGCGCCTCGGCGTCGAGGAGCTGACGTACCCCGTGATCAAGGCCGTCGCCGCCCGGCTCAGCATCACCCTCGTCCCGCTGGCCATGGACGGTGCCGGACTGGCCCCGGAGGCTGTGGAGGAGGCTCACGCCGCCGCCCCGCTGCACGCGGTCTACGTGCAGCCGAGGCTGCACAACCCGCTCTCGCTCACCATGTCCACGCAGCGAGTCGAGCGGCTGGCCGACGTACTGCTGCGGCTCCGGATCCCGGTGGTCGAGGACGCCATTTGGGCGTTCCTGCACGACGAACTGGCACCGCTCGCCGCCTACGCCCCCGAGCGGACTGTACTGATCGACAGCCTGTCCAAGCGCATCGCCCCCGGTCTGACTCTCGGCTTCGTGGTGGCGCCCGACACCCTGGCGAGCGAGATCGCCGCCGCCCTTCGATCGGGCGGCTGGACCCCCATGCGCTTCGCCCTGGAGGCCGCCCACCGCTGGCAGCAGGACGGCACGGTGAAGAAGCTGGTGGACGCCAAGCAGAGGGAAGCGGCAGTACGGCAGGAGATCGCGGCCCGGCACCTCGCCGGTTTCGCCGTGCAGAGCGATCCACGCTCCTACCACTGCTGGTGGCAGCTGCCGCGCCCGTGGCGCGCGGACACGTTCGTCGCCGCCGCCGCGCGGCACGGCATCGGGGTGGTGCCCGCCGCCGCGTTCACCGTCGGCGGCAGCCACGCCCCCAACGCCATCCGCGTGGGACTCGCCTCGCCCCAGCGAGACGTCCTCTCCCAGGCGCTCGGTACGCTCGCCGGACTCGCCAGGTCCGCGCCGGAGGACCTCGTCACCGACTGACGCCCGTCCGGGCGGACACGGCGGGGAAGTCCGGCAGCGGGGGGGGTGGGGGCCGTCGCTGTGGAGGACTTCGCCGTACGCCTCCTTGTACCGCCTCTCGAACTCCACGAAGGTGGCGCCCTCGTCCGCCGTTCCGCGCAGATACCCGTCGAGGGCGTGGGCCGCGAGCAAGGCCACCACCCCGCCGCGCCGCAAGCGCCCACCGAACGTGCCCGGCTGGCCAACCGCCGGGCATGACAGCCGCCTTCAGCACACGATCGACCCCGACGCTCGCGAGGGCTACCGCTCCGGCACCAACGCCTCACCCGGCAACGTCTTCTGCGGCTACGACCTCCACCTCGCCGTCAACGCCCGCGGCCTCGGCGGCACCGAAGTCCCGTTCGTGATCACTGCCATGCACCTGGCCCCGGCCGGATCCCACAAAGGCGACGCCGGCATCACCCTGATCGACCAGCACTTGACCCGCCACCGATCCGGGGGCGCTCCTGGCTGAGGTCTCCCGGCCGTCAGGCGCGCAGCAGGGTGACGGTGCGCCCGGAGGGCGTGGTCTGCTGCGAGAAAGCGGTGCGCTCGTGGACCGGGGCTGCCTGCGGGCGGGTGTCGAAGACGACGAGGGTGCCCGTGGACAGCTCCATGCGGTCCAGGTAGTCGTCCAACTGTGCCAGCCCCTCGGCGAGGGGGTCGGTGCGGCCCTGGCGCCACACCTTCAGCTCCAGCGCCTCGCGCTGCACCGCCCGCGAACCGTCGGCAGCGGTGTACGGCTGGCGAATCAGCAGGTCCACGCGCCGCCGGCCGACCCCGTACTCCCGGTCGATGAAACCCGCCCCGTTCACGATCCGGTGCAGGTAGGCCATCATCACCAGCTGTGCTGCGGCCTCCGGGTAGGTCGAGGCGGTGGCCAGGATCTCGCCGTTCTCCCGCCAGAACTCGGCGAAGGAGCACAGCAGCTTGTCCATGTCGATCCTGCCATCAGGCAGCCGGAAGCTGCTCGGGGCGGCGACGACCTGGCCCTCCGTGTTGTTTCCCAGGACCCGGACAATGACCTCCTGGTAGATCGGATTGGCCACCCGCACCGGCGCGTCCGGAGCGACCAGCCCCAGGTCGCGCACGTACGCCAGATCGTCGTCGTACGTGTCCGTCGGCAGGAGCAGCTCGCCCGCGATCACCGGCTGGATCACCCGCCGCACCCGGTCCTCGCCCAACCTGGCGGCCAGCGAGTCCAGATGCGTCGCACGCGCCAGGATCAGCCGCTCCTTCGCCTCCTCCATGTGCTCGGCCGTGATCGGCGTGTCCGACGGCACCCCCATCTCCTCGACGACCTCCCGGGCCAGCGCGTTGACCAGCCACGGCTGCCCCTGGGTAAAGCTGAAGGCACGCTCCAGCGCATCCACCGTGAAATCCTGGCCCGTCTCCCTGGTGTGCTGCCCGTACAACTCGGCGACCTCGGCCTCGGTGAAGTCGCCCAACCGCAGCGACGCCACCTTGATGTTGAACGGACTCGACGTACCAAGGCGCCCCGGATCCCCGCCCGAGGCCGCCTTGTAGTCACGCACATCCCGCAGCCCGCACAGCACCACCGCATGCGGGAAGCCGCCACGGCTGACAGTGAAGCCATCGCGCAACTGGCGCAGCACACTGCGCAGGCTCTCCCCCCGCAACGCGTCGATCTCGTCGAAGAACAGCACCAGCGGACGCGGACAGCTCCGCACCCACTCAGTCAGCCCCCGCGTGAGCCGGGACCCGGGCACCGCGTCGGGCCGGGAGGCGCAGGGCGCGAGCCCATCAGGAAGCCCAGCGGACTCCGCGGACCGCCGAATCGCCTCCAGCACCAACAGCTCCGCCTGGCCGTAGTCCTCCCCGGCCACCTCCGCGCTCTCGCACGAGAAGTGCAGCGCCGCGTACCGGCCCGAGGCCGTCAGTTCCCGGGCCATCGCCGCCAGCACCGTCGTCTTCCCGGTCTGCCGTGGCGCGTGCACCACGAAGTACTGGCCCTGCTCGATGTACCCGCGGGCCCTGGGCAGCCGCTCCTGGGCCGGCACCATGTAGTGACGCGTGGGGACGCACGGCCCGGCCGTATTGAAGTAGCGCATACCTCGCACGCTAGCCGACGGCACCGACAACCTGAGGCGACCGTGCACCCGACCACCGGCTACACCGCCCCGTACAGGCACGAGTGCCAGAGGGTGACCCGCATGCCCTGGCGGTCGCCGGAGGCGCTCCAGCGGTCACCGCACCCCAGCGGGCGCTGGCCGCGTTTCTGCGTCTGCCCGCCGGGGGATCCCCGCACCGGGGCACCGCTGGCGGCACAGCTCTTCGCGTGCCGGTCAGCTCATCCGGGGCACCGCTGTCGTCCCAGTCGGCCTCATGCATCCTGCCCTTGCCGAAAATCTCATCCGGGCTGGTGAGCGACCGGGGCGCGCACTGCGGCCAGTGCCTTGTCGGACAGTTTGGCCGCGGGTCAGGGGCCGGTTCCCCGCGACCGCGTACGCCGGGAAGCGGCTGTACCTGCTTCGTCACGGCGGCAAGGAGTGGCTGGATGAAGATCGACACAGTCGCATCGCCGTGGAGACCCGCATGGGCCGCAAGGTCGCCGGCGTGGATGGTCTCTACTCGCACGTTGCCCTGACCATGGAGCAGGAGATTGCCGATTCGCTGCAAACCAGGTGGCTGCGCCGTTCGTGGTCGGCGAGGGAGGGCACTGGAAAGACGGAGAGATGGGCCGCCGGCCGAGGAGGGAGGAGGTCCGGCGGCCCCTTCGCTCAGGTCTGGCGCCCCCTGAGCGGTATGCGAAGAGTCAACCGCCACCCGGCGCGCTACGGGAGGGTGTGCGATAGATATATGCAAGCACTCTCATCACACGGGGTGTGAATACATCACACTCCGTACGACCTCCCCCCTGAGCCGCGCCTCATCCCCTTCCGTCGCGGATGACCTCGACCAGCTCCTCCAGCCCCGAAACCCGCCAGTCCGCCCGCGCCGCATCATCACCGGCAGCCCACAGATGGCCCCAGGGCCCCCGGCGGACATGCGCGGCCCGCAGCCCGGCGGCCCGCGCCGCCCGGATGTCGAGGGCCGGATGGTCGCCCACGTACACCGTCCGGTCCGGCGGGGCCCCGCCCAGCTCGACGACCCGCTCGAAGAACCCCGGATCGGGCTTGGCCACCCCCCACTCCCCGGACGTCGCGACGGCGTCCACCGGCAGTTCCAGCCCGCGCAACTGCTCCCCCGTACGCACTGGCTGGTTCCCGGCCACCACGACCCGTACCCCCAGCGCACGCAGCGCCCCGAGCGCGGGCCGCGCGTCCGGATACAGATCGCGCTCCTCCAGCCACTCCCCCCGCCCCGCCGCGTCCCACGCCCGCCGCTCCGCGGCGACATCCACCCCCGGCCGGGCCAGCCGAATCGCGTCCCCGTCCTCCCGCCCCTGCGCGACCACGGCCCCCACCAGGGCGGACAGCGTATGCCAGGGCACCCCGAGCCAGTCGGCCCACGAGGCCCAGTAGCGGTCCTCCCGCACCAGGGTGGAGCCGACGTCGAACGCCACCACCTCGATCACGACGCGCCCTCCCCCGCCCCCTTCTCCGCCGCCCAGTCCGCATACCGGACCCGCTCGATCTCCAGCACCTCGCCGACCGTCCCCCACTCGTTCTTCCCCAGCCGCGCCAGTGGCCGCAGCCTGCCCACCTCCGGATGCCCGTCGACCATCACCCCGGCATCGACCGCGGCATGCACCACCCGCCCGAACACCACGGTCGAGTCCCCCAACAGCACCGTGCTGTGCAGCTCGCACTCCAACGCCACCGGCGACTCCGCCACCCGCGGCGGCCTCACCCGCACACTGTCCTCGCGCGCCACCCCCACGGCCTCGAACTCGCTCACCCCCCGCGGAAAGTCCGTAGCCGTCCCATTGATCGTCTCGAACATCCGCTCCGGCGCGAGGTTCACCACGAACTCCCCGGTCTCCTCCACATTGCGCAGCGAGTCCTTCCGCCCGACGGAGGTGAACTGCACGACGGGCGGTGACACGCAGGCGACGGTGAAGAAGGAATGCGGGGCGAGGTTCGGTGCCAGCGTGTCCGGGTTGATGGTGGACACCCAAGCGATCGGCCGAGGTACGACGACCGAGGTCAGCAGCTTGTAGAAAGGGTTCCGGCCGACGTTCTCAGGATCAAAGTCGATACGCATACGCCCCAGTATCCGCTGGCCGCGGCGGCGCATCCCAACGGCGTTCCGCGGTCTCACCCAGCCCCCTGAGTTCCACGGAAGGTGCCCGGTGCCGGAAGGCACGAGCACCCGGAGCTGAGCACCACCATGTCCGCCCTGTCCCTGTGGGAAGACTTCGACATCCCGCCCCAGGCCCGCCGCGGCCGCGTCACTCTCAACCTGTACGACCAGCTCTCCGCCGGCCGGCAGCGACCACGTGCCAAGTGCCGATACGACCCGTAGGGATCAAGATTCCATAGTGAACGCGTCAGGATCCTGTAAGGTGCCTGGCGGAGTGCCGGGAAGTCTGGTCGGCGGACAGGGGATCACTCTCTTTGCCGATCGGGGGCGGAACAACCCATGGTGCTCATCGCTGTTTTCGGCGTCGCACTCCTCATCGCGGTACTGGTCTCGGGCTTGGCGGCCCGCTCCGTACTCTCCACCTCGCTGCTCTTCCTCGTCGCGGGCGCGCTCGTCGGTGACGGTGCCTTCGGCCTGATCCACATCACGGCGGACAGCCCGATCGTCTCGGTCACGGCCGATCTGGCGCTGTTCGCGGTGCTGTTCACCGACGGCATGCATGTGTCGTTCCCCGCGTTGCGCGGCGCCTGGCGGAATCCGGCGCGTGCCCTCGGGCTCGGGATGCCGCTGGCGTTCGTGGGGATGGCGCTGATCACCCACTTCTTGGCCGGGCTGGACTGGACGACGTCCTTCCTGGTCGGGGCCGTGCTGGCACCGACGGACCCGGTGTTCGCGTCGGCGATCGTGGGCCGTAAGGAGGTCCCGGCGCGGTTGCGGCAGTTGCTGAATGTGGAGAGCGGGATCAACGACGGGCTGGCGCTGCCGGTCGTACTGGTGCTGATCGCGACGGCCGGGCCGACCTCGGATGCGGCGGAAGCGTCGCTGTCGAAGATCGCCCTTGAGCTGGTCGGTGGTCTGGCGCTCGGTGTCGTGCTGCCGCTGGTCGTGAACGGGCTCGTGCGGTTCCGGCTGCTGGGCGCGGAGCCGAAGCTCCAGCCGCTGCTGCCGCTGGCGACCGGAGTGATCCTCTACGCCACCTGCCATCTCACCCATGCCAACCCCTACCTGGCGGCCTTCTCCGCGGGCGCGGTGTTCGCCTCGGTGTCGCCGGACTCCAGGCATGCCTTCGAGCCGCTGGGTGAGGCGCTGGCGGAGCTGAGCAAGTTCGCGGCACTGCTGGTGTTCGGGGCGCTGCTGACGCCACGGCTGTTCGGTGACCTGCCGCTCGGCGGATACATCGCTGTGGTCCTGGCGATCGTTCTGGTACGCCCGGCGTCGCTGCTGCTCTCGCTGATCGGCACCCGTTTCGACCGGCGGGAGAAGCTGGCGGCGGCCTGGTTCGGCCCGAAGGGCTTCGCCTCGGTCGTCTACGGGCTGCTGGTGCTGCAGTCCGGCATCCCGCAGGGCCAGGAGGCATACACCCTGATCGCGATGTGCATCGCCTTCTCCATCGCCGCCCACAGCAGCACGGATGTACCCGTCGCCCGTCTCTTCGATGTCGAGGACCTCGTCGGCATACCGGATGACGACGATGACGATGAGCACAGGCAGAAGCGGACTGCGGTGGCCGCGGAGCCTGCGGCCCGGATGGAGGAGGACGGCAATGCGCGCACGTGATCTGGCGGTGGAATATCCGTCGGTGCGTCTGGACAGCGATGCGCTGGACGCGGCACGGCTGCTGGCCGAGCAACGGCTGCCCGGGGTGCTGGTGCTGGGCGACGGACCGGAGCCCTATGCGGTACTGCCCGGGTCCGCACTGGTCAAGCTCCTGGTGCCCGGCTACGTACTCGAAGACCCCACGCTCGCGGCGGTCATCGACGAGCCGCACGCGGACCGGCTGTGCCAGGCGCTGGCGGGACGGCGGGTGGCCGACTGCCTGCCCCGGGAACCTCACAAGCCGCCGGTCGCGGACCCGGACGACACCGCTCTGGAGGTCGCGGCGCTCATGGCGCGCGAACGCAGCCCGCTGATCGCAGTGGTGGAACGGGGTGAGCGCGGGGAGCGCGGCGGCTCCCGGTTGCTCGGCGTGATCACCGCCGCCCATCTACTGGAACGTCTTCTGGGGGCAACATGAGCGACTGGCACAGCTGGGCGGCGATCGCCGTCTTCGTGATCGCGTACGTGGCGATCATCAGCGAGCGCGTCCACCGCACGGCCGCCGCCCTGGCCGGTGCGGCGGCCATGCTCGCCATCAGCGCCACCGACGACAAGGCCGCCTTCTTCGACGAACACTCCGGGATCGACTGGAACGTCGTCTTCCTGCTCCTCGGCATGATGGCGATCGTCGGAGTCCTGCGGCAGACCGGCCTGTTCGAGTATCTGGCGATCTGGGCGGCCAAACGCGCCCGCGGCAAACCCTTCCGCGTGATGACCATGCTGATACTCATCACCGCCAGCGCGTCCGCGCTGCTGGACAACGTCACCACCGTGCTGCTGGTCGCCCCGGTCACCCTGCTGGTGTGCGAACGCCTCGCGCTGCCCGCCGCCCCCTTCCTGATCGCGGAGGTGCTGGCGTCCAACATCGGCGGCACCGCCACCCTGGTCGGCGACCCGCCGAACATCATCATCGCCAGCCGGGGCGGGCTGACCTTCAACGACTTCCTCGTCCACCTCGCCCCCATCGCCGCGCTGCTCACCGCCGTGCTGGTGGTGATGTGCCGGGTGATGTTCCGGAAGGTGCTGGTGTACGACGAGGCCCGGGCGGCGGAGGTGATGGCGCTGGAGGAGCGCGAGGCCATCCGCGACCACACGCTGCTGTACCAGGGCCTGGGCGTGCTCGCCCTGGTCGTCTTCGGGTTCGTGGCGCATCCGGTGCTGCACTACGCGCCGAGCGTGGTCGCCCTGCTCGGCGCCGGGCTGCTCATCGCCGTCTCGAAGGTGGAGACGGGCCAGGCGCTGAGCGAGGTGGAGTGGCCGACCCTGGCGTTCTTCGCCGGGCTGTTCATCATGGTCGGGTCGCTCATCGAAACAGGCGTCATCGGAGAGGTCTCCCGTGCCCTGGCGGACGCGACCGGTGGCAGCGAGCTGGGTGCCACGATGCTGCTGGTGTTCGGCTCCGCCGTGCTGTCGGGGGTCGTCGACAACATTCCGTACGTCGCCACCATGGCCCCCATCACCGCCGACCTGGCCCACGGCTTCGGCGGTGACGGTGTCCACGTGCTGTGGTGGGCCCTGGCCCTGGGCGCGGACCTCGGCGGCAACGCCACCGCCATCGGCGCCTCCGCCAACGTCGTCGTCCTCGGCATCGCCGAACGCAACCAGCAGCCCATCTCCTTCTGGCAGTTCACCAAGTACGGGCTGGTCGTCACCGCGGTCACGGTCACCATCGCCGCGGGGTACCTGTGGCTGCGGTACTTCGCCCTCGGCTGACCGCTGACATCACCGACCGACGGGGGTCTGCACCATCATGTCTTCCTCACCTCAAGGACCGCCCGGCCATCCCGCCGTCCCGCACATGATCGTCTGCGGCGACGACGCGCTGGCCCACCGCCTGGCGGCCGAACTGCACGAGGTCTACCGCACACAGGTGACGGTCGTCGTTCCGGCCGCGGCCCCGGTAGGGGAGACCACGCGGTTACGGACCACAGGACCCGCTCGCGCGTCCGCCCTCCTGGGCCGCGTGGCAGCGGCGGTCGGACGGGCGCCGCTCCCCCGCCAGGGCGCGTCGGACGGGGCGCCGGATACGGGCGTTCGGCTGATGGAGGCGCCGGACCTCGCCGATGACGTGCTGACCGAGGCGGGGGCGGCGCGGGCCACGGCACTGGCTCTGGTCCATGACGACGACGAGACTAACATCCACGCCGCGCTGCGTGCCCGTCGGCTCAATCCCCGGCTGAGGCTGGTGATCCGGCTCTACAACCGAAAACTGGGGCAGCACCTGGAAGACCTGCTCGACCAGGCCGCGGTGGTCGCCGACCCCGGCATGGACCCGGCGGAGCTGGACGCCGCCACCACTGTGCTGTCCGACGCCGACACCGTGGCTCCCGCGCTCGCGGCCACCGCCGTCGCGGGCACGCGGAAAGTGGTGCAGGCCGACGGGCTGCTGCTGCACGCGGCCGAGCGCATCCCGCCCGACCGCGACGAGGTCGCCGATCCGGGACTGTGCACCCTCGCCCTGCTCTCGTCCACCACCAGCGACCCCGGCGGCAGCGAGGGCTCGGACAGCAGCGGAGACGAAGGTCCGCGCCTGCTGCCCGGCGACGAGGAGGTCGCCGCCGCCACCGGGCGCGGCACGGTGGTGCTGGAAGCCGTCTCCTTCACCGGTACGCCCCTTCCACCGCGGCGGCTCGGCAGCCGCAGGGTGCCACTCGCCTCCCTGTTCTCCCGCCGGCTGCGCTGGTCCGTCGCCGCGATGGTGACCGCCGTTCTCGCACTCGCCCTCGCTTCGTGGCAGTTCACCGGGGACGACCTCCCGCACGCGGCCTACCTCACCGTGCTGGACGTGCTGGCCATCGACGACCCGGCGCTCGACGAGCCGACCGCGCGCAAGGTCCTCCAACTGCTGTCCGGACTGATCGGCTTGCTCCTGCTGCCCGTCCTGGTGGCCGCGGCCCTCGAAGCGCTGGGCACCTTCCGGACCGCGTCCGCGCTGCGCCGGCCACCGCGCGGGCTCTCCGGCCACGTCGTCCTGCTCGGCCTCGGCAAGGTGGGCACGCGTGTGCTGGCGAGACTGCGTGAGCTGGACATCCCCGTGGTGTGTGTGGAGGAGGACCCCGAAGCGCGAGGCATCCCGCTCGCCCGGCGGCTGGGAGTGCCGACCGTCGTTGGTGACGTCACGCAGGAAGGCGTGCTGGAGGCCGCCAAGATCCGGCGGGCGCACGCACTGCTCGCGCTGACCAGCTCCGACATCACCAACCTGGAGGCGACGCTGTACGCCCGTTCGGTCAAACCCGGCCTGCGGGTGGCACTGCGCCTGTACGACGATCACTTCGCCACGGCCGTCTACCGAACTCTGCGCGCCGCCCACCCCCAAGCCCTGACCCGCAGCCGCAGTGTCTCGACACTCGCCGCACCGGCCTTCGCCGGAGCCATGATGGGCCGCCAGGTTCTGGGCGCCATACCGGTCGAACGCACAGTACTGCTCTTCGCCGCACTGCATGTCGCGGGCCATCCGCAGCTGGAGGACCGCACGGTCGCCGAAGCGTTCAAACCGGGCGCCTGGCGGGTGATCGCGCTCGACGCGGCGGAACCGGCGGACCGGCGGCGCGACCTCGCCGCGGCGCTCCCGTACGACGGCGCCGACCGGGAGCCCGGTCTGGTGTGGGACCTGCACCCCGGCTATGTACTGAAGCCGCACGACCGCGTGGTGCTGGCCACCACCCGCCAGGGCCTGGGCGAACTCCTCGGCGGCAGCTGATCTGACGTAGCCGAAGAGCGCGGAGGCGTCCGGCCGGTCCTCTGCTCCCCGCCAAATGATGGTGATACGGCTTGTCCTCATCCAGTGACGTTGGATGGGGCTGCATGCTGAGGAGGTACGGCGGCGTTCGGAGATCACATGAAGCGGACGAGACCGTCGGTCGCGGCTCCCGCGGCTACGACGCGGGCAAGAAAATCAACGACCGCAAGCGGCACCTGGTGGTCGACACCCGCGGCCTGCCGCTGCTGGTCATGGCCACCCCCGCCTCCCTCAACTCCGCGACGCGGGCAAGGAAGTCCACTTCCGCCTCCGCCCAACGCGCGGGCGCCGATCTCGACGGCCGACTGCCGAGCGGGGGCGTTGTGCAGCCGCACGCCGGCCACCTCACTCCTACGCCTCTGGAAAGCTGGACAAGGCTTCGCTGATCACGCGGGTGGCGAAGTCGCGGCCGTCGGTGAGCCGGCCCTTGCGTCTGCGGGGTCGGCCCCGCAGGCCGTCCGCACCAGCCGGCCGGCCCGTGTCCGCGCGCCTGATGGGAGTGGTTTGCCTCACCCGGTCACGAAGGTGGTCACGCTTCGGGCGGGAAGCTCGCCCGTGAAGGAGCCGTTCGACACGTTGATCGCACCCCTGGGCGCGAGGTTCCTGCTCGCGTCCGTCAGCCAGGACGACACGCTGGACGAGGTGTTGTTCACAAGGGTGAACGGCTGACTCACTGTCGAGGTGCCCTTGTTGATGGCGACGATGACCACTTTGGAAGTTCCGCCTTTGTACGCCGAGACGTAGAGGTTCGCCTGGGGATTCGAGGTCGCGTTGATCCGCACATACCCAGGTCGGACGAACTTCGAGAAGTGCGCCATGTTGGCCCCGCGCTTGCTGATGCGCCCGTCTTCCCGCATCGGGCCGTAGCTGCGCCGGATGTACCACCACACATAAGCCTGGAACTCGGCGTCCACCAGGGCGCGGTGGATATGTTCCCCCACGTCGAGCGCTTGGGGCCAGAGGTCCGCCGAATCGCTGCTGTTGGGGTAGTAGACCTCGGTCATCCAGAGTTCTTTACCCCTGCCCCTTTCCTTGAAGAGGGGGTAGGGAAAGTTCTGGTACGGCGTGCCGTACAGGTGAGCCCCGAGAATGTCCATATTGGCGAGCGCCCCCGAATCGTTGAGAAGCGGGTCCGAGAAGCTCTTCACATACTGGAAGGACTCCGGCGCGATGACCCTGGTGCCGATCGAGCCGGCGTTCTCCCGCAGGAACCGGATCATTTCGTTCGGAGTCCACCATGTCCAGTCATGCGCGTAATCGGGCTCGTTCTGTATGGAGATCGCGTACAGGTTCACGCCGTTGTCCCTCATGAACCTGTAGAACTCGTCCAGGTGGAGCGCATAGGCGCCGTACATGTCGTACCGGAGCCGTTTCGCGTTGGCCTGATTGCCATGTACGAAGGTCTCCACCATATGAGCGGGCGGATTCCAAGGCGACGCGATGACGGTCGCCCCGTACTCGATCGCACGCCGCGCCGTCGCCACCTCGCGACTCCAGTCCGCCCGGTTCTCGTATACGGGGATTCTCAGCACGGAGAACCCGAGTTGCCCCTCGCCGTTGCCGAATGCCACATCCCTCTGGGCAGGCGTCAGATCGTTGATCCACAGAGTGTGGTTCATGCCGCCGAAGCCCCGGATGGTCTGCCGCTCCGCCGCCGGATCGATGATCACTCCGGCAGCCGCCGTCGCGGACGCCCCCACGGCCGGCGTCGCGGACGCGAGGACCGGCAGGGCGCTTATCGTGGCCAGAACGGACCGCCGGCTCGGGGCTTGTCGCCCTCGCCCCCCGGATCGCTCCCGATGCGACGTCATCGATTGTCCTCTCCGAATGTTGGCGTTGATCCGCGGTGCTCCGACCCTCATGTCACCGGGCGCACGACGCTCCTGGTCCGGGACGAAGCCGCATACGCGTCTCGCAGTCGGACGTGGCGCGATGACGCCGGAGGACAGTGCGTTCCGACGCGGTACCACCCCGGCTCCGGGGCCGAGCAGCCGCCATCCCGGAGCCGCTGATCACAGTGGTGCCCACGGCGCCGGCCCTGGCGACCGTGGAACCGTCCAAGAGCGGGGCATCGGGGTGTGGCGGCCCGGGTCGTCAGGACTTCGGGTCCCGCCTCTTCCGGCCCTTGTGTGAACGGTCACACCATCGCATGATTGTGGTGACGGAAGCCGAAGTGTCAATAGCCATCGCAGCGCGGGCTTTCCGGGCCGATAGCGCCATAGCCGGAGGCCCGGCGTCGGCTCAGGACGATCGCTTCGCGTGGCGTCCAAGGGGAGAGCAGGTCAGTGACCGGTCACCTACGTCCCGCGCCGACGAGGGGCCCGGCCATGCCGCGCGACGGCCGCCGCCTTCCCGACGCCTCCCTCGCCACCACTCGCGTCACGTGGGGGCTGTGATGAGTCGGCGTCCGTTCGCATACCAGCCGCTGCTCCCCCTCGCGGTCTCGCGCCCGGGAGCCGACACGGGCTGATGCGCACCCCTGCCGACGGTGCCCCCACCGTGACCATCCGCGACGTGGCACGGCTGGCCGGCGTCTCTCACCAGACCGTCTCCCGTGTCATCAACGGGCACGGCTCTGTCGCCGGCGCCACCCGTCGCCGGGTCGAGGACGCCATCGACTCGCTCGGCTTCCGGCCCAACCGCGCGGCCCGTGAACTCGCGGGCAAGGCGGCCCGCTCCCTGACCGTCCTCACCAGCGACACCAGTCTGTACGGGGCCGCCTCGACGCTGCGCGGCATCGAGGAAGCCGCGCGCGCCGCCTCCTTCGCCGTCGCCGTGAGCGTGCTGGACCGCCACGCCGTTTTGGACCGTACCGAGTTGCGCACCCGACTGGCACGGCCGGGCGAGCCCGTCGTGGTCATCGCTTTCGACGCCCCCGGAGCGCACGCCCTGCGACTGCTGCCCACGGACACACCGGTGGTGGCCGCCGTCGAGCGCCCTTCCGGTGGCGAGCCGGTCTCCACCCGGTCGCAGGTCTGGCTGGACGACCGGATCGCCGCCGACCGTGCCACCCGCCACCTCCTGGGCCTGGGTCACCGCACCGTGCACTACCTGACACTGCCGTCCTCGACCGCTCAGGTGGCCCAGCGCACCCTGGGCTGGCTGGACGCGCTGCGCGCGGCCGGTGCCCCGGAGCCACCCGTGGTGGAGGGAGGCTGGACGCCGCGCACCGGCTATCTCGCCGCGTGGGAGCTGGTCGCGAATCGGTCGGTGACCGCCGTGCTGTGCGGTAACGACGACGTGGCCGCCGGGGTGATGCGTGCGGCCCGCGAAGCCGGACGTCACATCCCCGGCGACCTGAGCGTGGCCGGTTTCGACGACGTGCCCGTCGCGGCGTTCCTTTCCCCCGCCCTGACCACGGTCCGCCTCGACTTCGAGGGGCTCGGCCGCACCTGTTTCGGGCTGCTGCACCGGCTGCTCGATCCCGCGGCACCGATCCCCGCCCCCTGCGACGAGCCCGCCCTCATCGTCCGCGAAAGCACCGGCCCGCACCGCGGCGCCGGCGGCTGAACCGCAGGCGAAGAGCCGGCCGTCGTCCACAAGCGCCGAGAGCCGGGGGCCGCATCAGCCGTCCGGACTTCGTTCCGGCCCTCGTCCGGCTTCGCCGGTTCGTTTGGCGCGAGAGGTGTTGACGTCTCTCGCCATCCGCCTATCATCCATGCTTGTCCGGGCAACCGATTACTGTTCGCTATTCCGAACAGGACATCAGACGGACAGGTTTGTGCCGGCCCCACAGACCAGCGCTGAAAAGACGTTATCCGGTGCGATGTGCCCATGCGTCAACGCGTCGCGTCCCGAGGGGAATCCCAAGGGAAAACCCAAGGGGACAGGGGGCGCCGCGGCAGCTGCGGCCATCCGAGGACCCGTGCACCGGACCGGCCCGCCGCCCCGCCGCTCCAGGACCGCTTCCGCAACGCGTGCACACCACCGGGCCTTCTCGTACGAGGCCGTAACCACACCACGTCCACCGTGCCGGCGCGTCATCGCTCCTGTGGCAGTCCGGCCACCACAAAGGAGAACGACCCTCCATGTCCTGGCTCCATCGCGAGCACAGTCGCCGCACCGCACTGGCAACAGCCACCGGGCTGGTGGCGGGAGCCGCCCTGCCCGTCTCCGCCGCCCGCGCCACCGCCCCGTCCCACGGCCCCGCCGGGGCCACCCTCACAGCCGCCGGTTCGTACGCGAATCCGGTGATCTGGCAGGACTTCGCGGACATCGACATCATCCGCGTCGACAACACGTACTACTACTCGGCCTCCACCATGCACTACTCGCCGGGGGCACCCATCCTCCGCTCGTACGACCTGGTCAACTGGGAGTTCGCCGGACATTCGGTGCCCGTCCTGGACTTCGGCCCCAGGTACGACCTGAGCGGCGCCCGCGCCTACGTCAAGGGAATCTGGGCGTCGTCCCTCGCCTACCGGCCGAGCAACCGCACGTTCTACTGGCTGGGCTGCATCGAATTCGGTACGTCGTACCTCTACACCGCTCCGGCCGTCGAAGGGCCGTGGCGCAGGCTCACCGCGATCAACAACGCCTACTACGACGCGGGCCTGCTCGTCGACAGCGACGACACCCTGTACGTGGCCTACGGGAACACCACCATCAGCGTGGCCCAGCTCTCCGCCGACGGGCGCAGCCAGGTCCGTGCGCAGCAGGTGTTCACCACGCCGTCGAGCGTCGGGACGCTGGAGGGCTCCCGCTTCTACAAGATCAACGGGAACTACTACATCTTCCTCACCCGCCCGGCGAAACGGCCAGTACATCCTGAAGTCCACCAGCGGCCCCTTCAGGCCGTACACCATGCGGCAGGTCCTGCTCAACCTGGGCGGACCGGTCTCCGGCGGCGGGGTGCCGCACCAGGGCGGACTGGTACAGACCCCCAGCGGTGCCTGGTACTACATGGCCTTCGTGGACGCCTACCCCGGCGGCCGGATCCCCGTGCTGGCCCCGATCAGCTGGACCTCCGACGGGTGGCCCGTCGTACAACTGGTGAACGGCGCCTGGGGCGCCTCGTATCCGAGCCCGGTTCTCCCCGCGCCGCCCCGCCAGGTCACCCCGCTGATCGGCGTCGACACCTTCGACGGCACGGCCCTGAAGCCGAAATGGGAGTGGAACCACAACCCGGACACCACCAAGTGGTCGGTCGACAACGGTCTGACGCTGCGCACCGCCACCGTCACGAACGACCTGTACTGGGCCCGCAACACCCTCACCCATCGCATCCAGGGACCCACCTCCACCGCCACCGTCCAACTCGACCACTCCGCGATGCGCGACGGCGACCGTGCCGGGCTCGCACTGCTGCGCGACTCCTCCGCGTGGATCGGGGTGAAGCGCGACGGTGGTGCGACGCGGGTGGCGATGGTGAACGGGCTGTCGATGGACGGAAATTGGAACACCACCGGCACCGGCACGGAGGTGGCGAGCGCCACCGTCCCGAGCGGCCGCATATGGCTGCGCGCCACCGCCGACATCCGCCCGGGCGCGGGGCGTCCGGGCACCTTCTCGTACAGCACCGACGGGGTGAACTTCATCCGCCTCGGGCCCTCGTTCACCATGGGCAACGACTGGCGGTTCTTCATGGGCTACCGCTACGCCATCTTCAACTACGCCACCCAGGCGCTCGGCGGGTCGGTCAAGGTCGCCCGGTTCGAGCTGTCCACACCCTGAGTCCGGCCCGCCCCCACATCGAACCCGTATGGACAGGGGAACGTTCCAGCCAATTTTGGGAGCGCTCCCACAGCCACAGAAGGAGTGGTGTGATGTCAAGGATCGCGTTGTGGCCCGCCATGGTCGCGGGGTTTCTCGCTCTGGCCCTGGGCGGCACAGCGACGCCCGGCGTCTTCAGCGGAAAGGCGGCGCTCACGGCTGGTGAGACCGCGACGGCGACTGCCGGTTGCGGCAAGGCCCCCGGTCTGACCAGCGGTACGCATACGATCCAGAGCAACGGCAAGAGCCGCAGCTACATCCTGAAAGTTCCGGACAACTACGACCGCGACCACGCCTACCGGCTGGTCTTCGGATTCCACTGGCTGGGCGGCACCGCCACCGACGTCGACACGGGACGCACGGTGGAAACGGGCACCTGGGCCTACTACGGACTGCAGCGGCTGGCGAACAACAGCACCATCTTCGTCGCACCCCAGGGACTCAACAACGGCTGGGCGAACTCCGGCGGCGAGGACGTCGCGCTCGTCGACAACATGATCAGCCAGATCGAGGGAGCCCTCTGCGTCGACACCTCACGGCGCTTCGCCCTGGGCTTCAGTTACGGCGCCGCCATGAGCTACGCGCTCGCCTGCTCCCGGGCGACGGTCTTCCGCGCGGTCGCGGTCCAGTCCGGCGGACAGCTCAGCGGGTGCAGCGGCGGTAACCAGCCCATCGCCTACCTCGGGGTGCACGGCATCAGGGACAGCGTGCTCGGCATCTCCGGCGGACGGACCATGCGCGACACGTTCGTCAGGAACAACGGCTGCACCACCCAGAACCCGCCCGAGCCGGCGCAGGGCAGCCTGACGCACCGGATCACCACCTACGCGGGATGCTCGGCCGGACACCCCGTCGAATGGGCCGCGTTCGACGAAGGCCACATCGCCGCTCCCCAGGACGGGGCCGGCGGTGACAGCGGCTCCAGGACCTGGGTGCCGGCAGAGGTCTGGAAGTTCTTCACACAGTTCTGAATCACCACTCCGGCGCCGGGCCGACCAGCCCGGCGCCGCGGTACGACGGATCCGCCGTGCCACACACTCTCTCGCATCACCGCTTCAGAGGGTGATGACTACCTACATATTCCGATCAAACGATGACTTCACCGTACGGGGTAGCCCTTGGGTCACCGCCTTGACCAGTGACGAACGCCTGTGGGACAGTCGGTCATCACAGAAGGCGGCTCACGAGACACCGGGAGTGACGCACATGATCGGCAGACGCGGTTTCAGCAAGGCCCTGGGGCTGGGCGCGGCCACCGTCTCACTGACCGGTCCGCAGGCCGCGTCCGCCGCCACACGGAGCGCGTCCGCGGCACCGACCGCCCCCACGGTCACCCCCGGAACCCACACCGCCTTCCCGCGGCTGAAACGGATCAGGGCCGGCCTGCTGAACGTCGGCTACGCCGAACTGGGCCCCGCCCACGGACCCGCGGTCGTCTGCCTGCACGGCTGGCCGTACGACATCCACAGCTATGTCGACGTCGCCCCTCTGCTGGCCGAGGAGGGCTACCGGGTGGTCGTCCCCTATCTGCGCGGCCACGGCACGACCCGCTTCCTCTCCCAGAGGACGTTCCGGAATGCCCAGCAGTCGGCCATCGCCCTCGACATCCTCGCCCTGATGGACGCCCTGGAGATCGAGAGGGCGGTTCTGGCGGGTTTCGACTGGGGCTCACGCACCGCCGGCATCGTCGCCGCGCTCTGGCCCGAACGCTGCAAGGCCCTCGTGTCGGTGGGCGGTTACCTCATCACCAACCTCCGGGCGAACCTGAAGCCGCTGGCGGCCAAAGCCGAACACGCCTGGTGGTACCAGTACTACTTCTCGACCGAGCGAGGCCGACTCGCCATGGAGGACAAGACCCTGCGCCGCGACCTCACCAGGCTCGTATGGGACACCGTCTCCCCGACTTGGGACTTCGACGACGCCACGTTCGAACGCACCGCGGCGGCCTTCGACAACCCGGACTACGCGGACATCGTCATCCACAACTACCGCTGGCGGCTGAGCCTCGCCGACGGTGAGCGCCGCTACGACGATTGGGAGAAGCGGCTCGCCGCACGACCGGTCATCGAGGTGCCCACCATCACCCTCGACCCCGGACGGGACCCCTTCACCCCTGCGGATGACGGAGCCTCGTACCGGGACAGATTCACGGGTGAGTACGAGCACCGCACCCTGACGGGGGTCGGCCACAACCTGCCCCAGGAGGCGCCCACCGCCTTCGCCCAGGCCGTCATCGACGTGGACCACCTCTGACGGGGCCTCGACCACCCCGTATACGTCACCACCCTTTTGACCGGTGACGACATCGCGGAATAGTAGCTTGTCCGGCCCGAAGTCACCTGCCAGGATGGTGCCGTGCACCTGGACCACGTTTTCGTATGCGGCAACCCGGCGCTCGACTTCGCCGCGACGCTCCGAGCGCGCCGCTCGGCGTGCTTCGAGATGTTCACGACGCCGGACCGGCTGAACGCGTGGTACGTGGAGTCCGGCATCGTCGACGCGGTCTCCCCCGGCAAGGAAACCGATGTCGAGCAGGCGACGACCGTACGGGAAGCCATTTACCAGCTGGCCACCGCCCGCCGGCTCGGGGAGGAGTACGACGGGGCGGCGCTGACCGTGGTGAACAACGCGGCCCGCAAACCACCCGCCGTGCCGCAGCTCACGCCGTCGGGGCGATGGACACAAGCCACGCCGGAGGAAGCTCTCTCCACGGTGGCGCGCCACGCCATCGAGCTGCTGAGCGGGACGGACGTTCCACTGCTCAAGGAATGCGGCAACCCCGAATGCACTCGCGTCTACATCGACCGCTCGCGTGGCATGCGGCGGCAGTGGTGCGGCATGGAGTCCTGTGGCAACAAGATCAAGGCGGCCGCGTACCGCGCCCGCAAGAAGACCGGGCCTGCCGCGTCCCACTGATCCGCACCGGACCGCCGCCCCTCGCGCGACGGCCTCATACGGGGAGGGGCGTACGGCTCGCTACCCCCTACGGGTATATTGGCCCTTCGCTGACAGGAACCGTAGGTGGAGGCGATGACCGTGCGGAAGGTCCGGCCGACCCGCCCCCGTAGGGATGGCGTCCGCTGGGCACGCGCTGCCGTCGTCGCCCTCTTCGCGGCGCTCGCCGTCCTGGTCCACCACCAGGTGGCCGCGCCGATGACGTCGACATCGCCGAGCACCGCACACACGATGACCGCCATGTCGATGCCCATGCCCTCCGGTGGGCACGACGCCCACCCTCGTGCCGCGTCAGCCACCGCCACACCGGTGCTCCGGTCCGGCCCGGTCCTGTACGGGGACGGGGCGATGGCCTGCGGCGGCGCGGGCATGGAGCACTGTTCCGCCTCGGGTGTCGACACGCTGAAGCTCACGGCGCCGACCGCGATGTCGTACGCCGAGCACGACGCCGCCCCGCACGCCGCCGTCTCCGAACGCGGCGTCTCCGGGACGGCGGAGCGTGCGCCACCCGACCTCCTCTCCGTCCTTTCTCGTTTGCGCGTTTAGGTCGCACCCCACGGCATCCCCGCCCGGCGACAGGGCGAGGAGCCGTCTCCGCATGCGACCTGAACGGCATATCGAGACAAGGACACCCCTTCTGTGAACAGTGTCAATCGCCGATCCGTCCTGCTGGCCGGACTGGGAGCGGCCGGCGCCGGTGCGCTCGCCGCCTGCGGCAACACCCCCGGTTCCGACAGCACTCCGGGTCTGATCGATCCCTCCGGTTCCGCGGTGACCCGCGTGGAGAAGAAGCGCCCGTCCACCGGCAGGGTGCATCAGCGGAGCCTGACCGCCGCACCCGTCAAGCTCGACCTGGGTGGCGGCGTCACCGCGAAGACCTGGGCGTTCGACGGGCGCGCCCCGGGTCAGGAGATCCGCCTCCCGGCCGGGGACACCCTGGCCGCCGAGTTGACCAATCAGCTACCGGGCAGGACCACCACGTCCCTTCACTGGCACGGCCTGGCCCTGCGCAACGACATGGACGGCGTACCCCCGGCCACCCAGCCGGCGGTCCGCGCCGGTTCGACCTTCACCTACCGCTTCATCGCCGACACCCCCGGCACGTACTTCTTCCATCCCCACGTCGGCGTCCAGCTCGACCGCGGACTGTACGCCCCGCTGATCGTCGAGGATCCGAGGGAGCCGCTGAGGTACGACGACGAGTGGGTCGTCGTCCTCGACGACTGGCTCGACGGTGTCACCGGTACCCCTGATGAGGCATTCGCGGAGCTCAAGCGAGGCATGGGCGGGATGCACCACAGCGGTATGAGCGGCATGGACGGGATGAGCGCGTCGCCGTCCCCCTCCGACTCCGCCGACGGCGGCATGTCGGCGAAGTTCATGCTCATGGGTGCCGACAGCAGGCTCCTCGGTGGCGACGCAGGGGATGTGAAATACCCCCACCACCTGGTCAACGGCAGGGTCCCGAACGACCCGGCCGTCTACACCGGTAAGCCGGGCAAGCGAGTGCGGCTACGGATCATCAACGCGGGCGCGGACACCGCGTACCGGGTGGCACTGGGCGGACACCAGCTGACCATCACCCACACCGACGGCTACCCCGTCGAGCACCGGCAGGCAGACGCACTGCTCATCGGCATGGGAGAGCGTTACGACGTCCTGGTCACCCTCGAGGACGGCGTCTTCCCGCTGGTCGCGATGGCCGAGGGCAAGAAGGCGAGTGCGATGGCGCTGGTCCGCACCGGCTCGGGCAGGAAGCCCTCCCCGACCGTCCGTCCCGAGGAACTGGACGGCCTGATCCTGAGCGCGTCCCAGCTGCGCGCCGCCGATGATGTGCGGCTGTCCTCGAAGAAGCCTGACCGGGTCCACCGCATCGAGCTGACCGGCGGCATGGACAGGTACGACTGGGCCATCAACGGCAGGAAGTTCGACATGCGCGCCCCGGACGCGCACCCTCTGCGCATCGAAGAGGGGCAGAGGGTGCGGCTGGACTTCGTCAACGCCACCGACATGTGGCACCCCATGCATCTCCACGGCCACACCTACCAGCTCGGCAGCACGGGCCCGCGCAAGGACACCACCATCGTGCTGCCCAAGAGGAAGGTGTCCGTGGTCTTCGATGCCGACAACCCCGGCCGGTGGATGCTGCACTGCCACAACGCCTACCACGGCGAGTCCGGGATGATGGCACTGGTGGCCTACCAGTCCTGAGTGTCCGACGTCCGGTTCGCGGCGGTGGGTGAGCTGCTGCTGGGGCCTGCGTATGGCCGCCATGGCCCTGCCCGCCGCCGTCGTGCCAGGACTCGCGTCAGGTAGGCGCAGGAGTGCTGGTGCCGGAGCGTCGCCGCGCCGCCGCCCTCCGCCCCGGCCGGTTGGGCGGGCTCCGTGGCGCTCCGGGCGGACGGATAATCTGGGCCCGTCAGCGAAGATCACAGAAGGGCGGAGAACATGGCAGACATCATGGAGACGGCGGCGCGCAAGGTCTTCGAGCGCTACGACGTCGACGGCGACGGCCTGGTCACCGCGGACGAATACCGCAAGGTCGTGGCGGAGTTGGAGGGCTCGGAGATCACCGAGGCGCAGGCCCAGGGGCTGATCGACTCGCTCGACACCAACGGCGATCGCCAGATGTCCTTCGAGGAGTTCTGGGCGGCCATGAACGGCTGACACCGCCGTCAAGCCCGAACGCCCGGCAGGCCTCGGCCGGGGCGGTGGCCTACGGCTCGCCCATGACGGTGAAGCAGAACGCCTCGTCGCTGAAGGGGTGTTCCCGATGGCCTCGCCCGCCGCCTGGGTGAGCTTGGGTGGGTTCCCCGGCCTGCCGCCGGGCCCGCCGGGGCCATCCGGCCCGCCGGTGGGGGCGGCGGGGGCTTCGGGCTCAGGCCCAGTGCGCTGCCGTGGAACCCGTCGCGGTCCCGCAGGTTCACCGTGCTGAGGCGCAGACGGCGGCGTCCGGCGTCACCGGCGTAGTTCGCGCGGTAGGTGGTGAGCCAGAACACGCGTTCCTCGGCCGGGACGCCGCCCAGGGCCGTGTCGAAGACGGCGTCCACGACCTCGTCCGGCACGACCCAGCCCTCGCCGACCGGGTCGGCGAGGGCGTCGACGAGCGGCGTGTTGAACCCGATCCCGTCCCAGCACCCCAGGTCGGGCTGCGGGGGCTCTCCAAGTCCATTGCCATCATGGGCAGATGATCCGCACGATGTCGAACCCTCGGCATCGGCCAGTCCGCCGTCCTCGGCTCCCAGCCCGCCTTCTTCGCCGAACTCTTCGACACCAGCGTCCGGTTCAGCGCCGTCGGCATCGCCAACAACATCGGCACCGTCCTCACCGGCGGGCTCGCCCCCATGCTCTGCTCCGCCCTCCTGCTCTGGTTCAACCACAGCGTCAGCGGCGTCGTCCTCTTCATCGCCCTCATGAGCGCGCTGACCATCCTCACCGTCGGCCTCGCCCGCGAGACCCGGCACACTCCCGGTGACGAGACCGCCCCGACCGGTCCGATCGGCCTCCAGAAGACGCGCTGAGCGGCTTCGCCGCCGACCGGACACCGGCCTCGCCCGGCCGGATAGCGTTCCTCCATGGCGATGCAACTGCTGCCCTTCGACGACGCCCTGGTGGACCGCGCGATCGAGCTCGCGGACCTGCCCTGGAGCCGGCAGGCGTTCGAGGACGCCTTCGCGCGCAACGGCTGGTGTGCCGGCGAGGACCCCGGGGCGCCGGGCGTGGGCTGGGAAGAACCCTGGTGGATCAGCGGGGAGGAGATGGTGGACGACTGGTGGCTGCTGCTCGGGGAGGCCCCCGGGTGCCGCCGCCGACCGGACCCCACCGTGGTCTGCGATCACCCCGAGTGCCGGACGGGCTGCTTCGTGGAACACCCCTTCGCGTACTTCACCGATCCGAGCGACCCGGAGGAGTGGGACAACGAGTTCGGCCCCTTCCACAGCCGGGCGGATGTGCTCCCCGAGGCCACGGCCGAGGACTTCGCGGCCCAGTACGGGCGGGTGTCCGGGATGCTCCGCGCCCGGCTCGGCGACCCGCTGCCCGAGGGCGCGTGCGATCCCCTCGGGGACGAGGAGACAGTGAACAGGTGCCTGGTGTGGGAGCGGGGCGAGTCCTGGGTGGTGCTGCTCGTCGCCGAGGACCTGATCACCTACGGCGCGTACGACCGGGCCGGCATCCGGGTGCGTCCCAGGACCTGACGCGGCGACCGGTTGACCTGCGGCATGCGGATGCCGAGGCCGGTGTGGTCCGGACGCGGGACCGCGCGGGGGGTGGGAGCACGGCGACCGGGTGCCTGGGATAGCGTCCTGTCATTCCAGATGAGCGAGGGGGACGCTTCGTGCGGGTACAGGTGCGTCAGCGTGGGCAGGCCAGCCGGTGGATCACCTTCGGGGTGATCGCCTTCGGAGCGGTGTTCCTGGTCATCGGGTTGATCCTGGCGGGGATGTCGGTCTCGTTCCTGACGGACGCCAAGCGCGCCCAGGGCACGGTGGTGGCGCTGGAGTGGCGGAACGACAGCAGCGGCGCGTCCCGCAAGGCGACGCAGAGCAACAAGCCCGCGGCGTACCCGGTGGTCGAGTTCACGTCGGCGGACGGCACCTCGAGGACGTTCCGGAGTTCGACGGGCTCCAATCCACCGTCCTACGACGAAGGTGACCGGGTCGAGGTGCTGTACCGCGCCGATTCCCCCGATGACGCGCGCATCAACGGATTCGTCTCACTGTGGCTGCTGCCGCTGATCTTCGGTGGGCTCGGGCTGTTGATCACGGGTATCGGAACGGGCATTGCCGTGGCGAGGCGGCGGCGTTCGTAGACCGGACGCGCCGAGGCAGGGCTCCCCGGGGTCAGGCCGCCGTGGCTTCCGTCGGCCGCCGGGCCATTGGTCACGTTGATCAATCGGGACCGTCTTGTCCCCCGGCGCAGTGGGCAATGTGCCCAGCCGGAAGGAGACATGTTGCGCGGAACGGGAGCGCTCTGTCTACTTCTCGCATCACACGGTATTCCTGGACACCAGGTCCAGGCGGCGGAGGTGGTTGATGTGGTCATGGACGCGCCCTTCTCGGGTGCCCCGGGCAAGGACCCGGCCGGGAAGGAACACCTCGGCACGCTCAGCACGCTGGAAGCGGTCGAGCGCCGGGTGCTGTGGCTGTCCACGGCCATGATCGACCATGCCAACCGGGTGCGCCCGAACCCCACGGGGCTGAAGGTCGGCGGCCACCAGGCGTCCAGCGCGTCAATGACCTCGATCATGACGGCGCTGTGGTTCCACACGCTGAGGGCCGAGGACCGGGTGTCGGTCAAGCCCCATGCCTCACCGGTGCTGCACGCCATCAACTACCTGCTCGGCGAACTGGACGAGTCCCGTCTGACGACGCTTCGCGCGTTCGGCGGGCTGCAGAGCTACCCCAGCCGGTCCAAGGATCCCGACCGCGTCGACTACTCCACCGGCTCGGTCGGGATCGGCGCCACCGCTCCCCTGTGGGGTGCGCTCGCGCGGCGCTATGTGGAGGGGCGCTTCGGCGGCGCCGGGACGGGACGGCAGTACTCCCTGCTCGGCGACGCGGAGCTGGACGAGGGGGCGATCTGGGAGGCGATCCAGGACCCGGTGGTGTCCTCCCTGGGCGAGGTGACGTGGATCGTCGACCTGAACCGGCAGTCCCTGGACCGTGTGGTGCCCGGCATCGCCGCCGGCCGTCTGCAGGGCATGTTCACCGCCGCCGGCTGGCAGGTCCTCACGCTCAAGTACGGTTATCTGCTGCGCGAGTTGTTCGCCCGGCCCGGCGGGGACGCCCTGCGCACCCGCATCGACGCCATGGGCAACCCCGAGTACCAGCGCCTGCTGCGCTGCACCGCCGGACAGCTGCGCGAGCGGCTGCCCGGCAGCGGCTCCACGGCCGGTCCCATCGCCGGCCTCATCGCGCGACTGGACGACGCCACGCTGCTTGCCGCGCTGCGCAACCTGGGCGGCCATGACCTCGGCGCCCTCCTGGAGGCGTACGACGCCATCGACGACACCCGGCCGACCGTGATCTTCGCGTACACGGTCAAGGGTCACGGGCTGCCCATCGAGGGCCACCCGCAGAACCACTCCTCGCTGCTGACGGGCGACCAGATGCGCCCGCTGGCCGAGCGGCTGGGGGCGGATCTGGAGCGCCCATGGGCCCTCTTCCCCGACGGCTCGGCGGAGGCGTCCCTGTGCGCGGCCGCCGCACACCGGCTGCACCGGCCCGAGCGTGAGCCGCGGCAGCCGCCCGCCGTTCCGGCCGACCTCGGCCGCCCGGCGCCCACCGGGACCGGCCACACCCAGCAGGCGCTCGGGAGGGCGCTGCTGGACCTCACCCGCCGGGCACCGGAGGCGGCGGGCCGGATCGTCACCGTCAGCCCGGACGTCAGCTCGACCACCAACCTGGGCGGCTGGCTGAACAAGGTCGGGGTGTGGTCGGCGACGGAGGGCACCGACTGGTTCGCCGACGACGCCGAGACGATCCTGCACTGGCGGGAGAAGCCGACCGGCCAGCATGTGGAGCTGGGCATCGCCGAGACCAACCTGGTGGGTCTGCTGGGCGAGCTGGGCGCCACTTGGAGCCGCTGGGAGCAGCCCCTGCTGCCCATCGGCGTGGTGTACGACCCCTTCGTCAACCGGGCGCTCGAGCCGTGGTCCTTCGGCATGTACGCGGGCGGGCAGTCCATTCTGGTGGGCACCCCGTCCGGTGTCACCCTCGCCCCGGAGGGCGGCGCACACCAGTCGATCACCACCCCTTCGCTCGGCATAGAGCAGCCGGGATGTGTGTCGTACGAGCCCGCCTTCACCCTCGACACCGAATGGTGTCTGCTCGCCGCGTTGGGCAACCTCGGCCGCCCGCAGGGGAGTTCGGCCTACTTGCGGCTGTCCACCCGGCCGGTGGACCAGTCCCTGGCCGCCGTGCCCACCGACCCCGCCGCGCGGGAGCGCCGGCGCCGGCAGGTGGTCGCGGGCGGGTACCGGTTGCGGCGCCACGACAAGCCGGTGGTGACGATCGCGGCGATGGGCGCCCTGGTCCCCGAGGCCCTGGCCGCGGCCGAACGGCTCGACGCGCTCGGCCATGGCGCCGATGTGGTGTGCGTGACCAGCCCGGACCTGCTGTTCCGCGCGCTGCGGGCCCGGCGCGGCCTGGCGGAGGAACCGGACTGGATCCTCGACCGGATCTTCCCCGCCGACCGGGCCACCCCGCTGGTCACCGTACTCGACGGCCATCCGCACACCTTGGCCTTCCTCGCCACCGTGCATCAGGTGCCGCTCACCACGCTCGGTGTGACCCGGTTCGGCCAGTGCGGCGCCCTCGACGAGGTCTACCGGTACCACGGCATCGACAGCGACAGCGTTCTCGCCGCCGCTCTCGACCTCGTCGACTGAGCCCACCCACTCCGGCCGCTCCCACGCCCCCGCCACCCGGCCCGCCCTGACCCAGCCGGACCTGTGTCCGGCTGGGCCGCCCGCACCCCTTCAGCGGGGTCGCGGCTGAAGGTGTCGCAATTTGTCCGGGTTGCGGATGATACGGATCTCCGTGATCCGGCCGTCGGCCACCTCAGCGCAGGCGACGGTGTCCGGAAGGCCCGCGATGGTGAGCAACAGCCCCGGCCGCCCGTTGACGTCGACAGCGTGTACGCGGGGATGGTCCATCGGCTGGGTGACGACGGCGGCGAGGAAACGGGCGACCTTGTCCGCGCCGCGCTGCGGGCGGAGGGCGGCCTTCACCTTGCCGCCACCGTCGCTCCACGCCGTCACATCGGGGGCGAGCAGCTCCATCATCCGGTTGAGATCGCCGCCGATACAGGCGGCCAGGAATTCGTCGGTGACCTGTCGCCGCACCTCGGCCGGTGTGTCGTAGCGCGGCCGCCGGGTCTGGACGTGTGCCCTGGCCCGGTGGCCGACCTGCCGCACGGACGCCTCGCCGCGCTCCAGAATTCCGGCGATCTCCTTGAACGAGAAACCGAAGACCTCCTTGAGGACGAATACCGCTCGCTCCAGCGGCGAGAGGCTGTCGAGGACCACGAGCATGGCGAGTGAGACCGACTCGGCCATTTCCACCTCATCAGCCGCGTCGGGCTCGGTGACCAGCGGCTCGGGCATCCAGGGCCCGACGTACCGCTCGCGGGTGGCAGCGGCC
The DNA here is from genome assembly GCF_001417735.1 of Streptomyces sp. NBRC 110028. Taxonomy (GTDB): domain Bacteria; phylum Actinomycetota; class Actinomycetes; order Streptomycetales; family Streptomycetaceae; genus Streptomyces. The sequence continues at coordinate 102,902 of NZ_BBUZ01000026.1, read as the reverse complement.
GAGGTGAGCCGGTTGAGCGCCAGGTTGGTGACCGTACGGGTCAGATAGCCGGCCGGGTTGTCCACGGCGGTGGACACCTGGCTGCAGCGCAGCCAGGTGTCCTGCACCAGGTCCTCGGCGTCGGCGACACTGCCGAGCATGCGGTAGGCGATGCCGAACAACATGCGTCGGTGCTGTTCGAAGGTGGTTGTGTCGATCACGTCCGAGACGGTACCGCGCAGGCGTCCGAGAAACCCTGGCTGGTCAGGCCGAAGGCGCTGTTGATTCGCGAGCGGTAGTTCTCCAGCGCGACCATGGCGGTGAGTTCGACGAAGGCGGCCTCACCGAGCCGTTCGACCAGGGCGGCGGCCAGCTCGTCGGTGACACGGGGCTCGGTCTCGGTCATGGCCTCGGCGTAGTCCAGGACGAGCAGCTCAAGCTCGGTGAAGTCCTCCTGGTGGTCACGCCACCGAGGGACCTTGGAAACCTTGTCCATGGGCAGTCCGAGGGCGTCGGCCTCCCAGTGTCCGAAGTCCATGCACCACGAGCAGCTGATCCTGGCCGCCGCGGCCATGACGGCGAGGTGCTTGAGGCTCTGGTCGAGGCGGTTCCACTTGGCGGCACCGCGCTCCTGCCGTACGTACGTGAGCAGCACCCGCGCGTTGTGGCCGACGGCCAGGCCAGGGTCGAGCACCTTGCCGTAGGTGCGGCGCGAGTACCAGGCACCAAGGCGGTTGAGCAGAGTGCGGGGCGGGGTGAGCGAGATCCGGGCCATGGCGGGTGCTCCTCTTGTCGTATACGGGGTGCCAAGGGTCTTCCGGAGGTGTGACAGGGGAGGCCTCCGGAGTGTGACATCCGGGCCTCCCGCGGCGTGCGGGTGCGCTGGGGTCAGGTGCCGCTCAGCAGCGCCTCCAGGGCCACGGCCGTGTCCGGATGGCGGCCGGCCAGTGCCGCGCCTGCCGGGTGGGAGTCCGTCGTCGCCCATGTCCCGTCGCAGCCCAGCAGGTCCGCCACCGCGTCGCAGGCCGCGGGGTGGGCGGCGAGCAGCGCGGCGCGGCGGTGGCCGTCCGCGCGTGGTGCGGGGTGAGGGGGTTCCGGCTGCGCCTGCCACGGTGGCACCCAGGTGTCCAGCGCCGTGAGACGGCCGGGGAAGATCCGTCCGGCCTCGCGGATCAGCAGGGGGGCCAGTTCGGCGCCGCCCGACCGCAGGGTGGTGATCAGGGTCGGCAGCCAGGGCAGGAGCACCGTGTCCGGCAGCCGCCCGAAGGCGTGCGACACCGCCTCCACGACGAAGCCGGTGAGGCCGGGGACGGGCTCCAGGGCGTGGACGAAGCCGCTGAGGTAGCGCGGATAGGCGGGCACCACCAGGGGGTTGGCCAGCAGCTCGTCGCACCTCGCCCGGAGGCCCGCGCGGGAGAGGTGTCCGAGCTGCTGCTGTGCCGCCCACAGCAGCGCCGTCTTCGACGGGTCCGACGGATGCGACTGGGCGACGGCCAGCTCCAGCTGGGTGCGGTCACAGCCCAGGGACAGCGCCAAGCCCTCCATGCTGAACAGGAAGCCCAGCATCGCCGCCACCTGGCGGACGGTGGCCTCGTCGTCGGTGAACGCCGTCGGCAGCAGGGTGCAGTAGTGCGCGTATCCGGCCTTGACGAAGGACTCGATCCACGGCGGCAGCACCGGCTCGCTGGTGCGGTAGTACGCCAGCAGCCGCCGCACCCGGCGCAGCACCTCCGGTGCCCCGTCGACGCCGCGCTCGGCGGACAGCACCTCCAGGGCGCGGGTGCCCAGCTCATCGGCGAGACGGCGGCCGCGCAGGTACAGCGTCGCGTCCTCGACGGCTTCGAGGACGGTCGCCGCGGTGGCCCGGGGGCCGTACGCCGCGCGGCGAAGGCGCTGCTCCAGGACCTGCTCGATGCTGACGCCCTCGTAGCCCAGCTCGATGAGCGCGCGCTGATGGGTGCCCAGCGCCACGTCCCAGGACTCCTGGATGGGCCGCTCCCCCAGGGTCCGCTCGCCCATGATCGGACGGGCGGTGCCGTGCGGCATCAGATGGCGCAGGATCCACAGCACGTCGGAGCACTGCTGGAGCTCCGGCCGGGAGGCGATGTCCAGCAGCGCCCGCTGCACGCCGCGCTGCTGGAGCTTCAGGTTCAGCGGCGCGAGCCGGTCGTGCACGTCGCGGGCCAGCGGTGGCAGCGCGTCGTAGCCGACCTTCCCGATCCGGTCACCGCCCATCATGATCTCCACGAGGCGGCGCACATCGCGCCGGCCGGGCACGGTGTCCTTCTCGATGCAGGTGACGGCCGCGTCCTGGAAGTCGTACGGCGTGGGCTTGGCCCGGTCGCGCATCCCGGCCAGGAGGATCGACGTCTCGAACACGGCGATGGCGTCGGCGGTGGAGGCGAGATAGCCGTTACGGCGGGCGGCGCGCACGATCTCCACCGACCAGCCGAGCAGTTCGGTCTCGTCCAGCCGGTCCAGGACGGGCGGTTGCCGCAGGAAGCCGGTCAGCTTGTCGGAGGCCGGCGCCGGGGTGGTGGGCGCGGGCGCGGCCGTGTGCTTCCGGGGCTTGGTCTTCTTCGTCCCCGCCTGTCCCGCCAGGCGGTACGGCTCCACCCCGGTGCGCTTGACGTTCTTCGCCCAGACCGTCGCGGCGATCGACACCGAACCGGCGGCCAGGCCGAACTGCGCCTCGATCGCCGCGTGGCTGGACGGGATCAGGCCGTACTGCCATGTGGTGGCGGTGCGCGGACTGATCCGGTAGGTGTCGGCGCCGTGGACACCGAACTCCGCGACACGGCTGGCGGCGTGGAACGCGCCGCAGACGTAGAGGCAGTCCGCGGGATCGGTGCCGGTCGCGGCCAGGTGCTCACGCATCCTGGTCCACATGTGGCGCTCGCGGTCCTCGTCCACGCGCACCCGGTGCGGATCGCCGGGCGCGAGGCGCCGGAAGAGGCTGCCGATCAGGAACATGACCTGGCGGTAGGTGTCGTGGTCGCCGTCGCCGAGCGGCAGCTCGACGTACTGGTGCCACCACTCCGACCAGTGCCGCACCTTGCCGTGGCGCAGCAGGTGCTCCTCCAACTGCGCGAAGCGCGGCCGCAGGTCGCCGATCTCCACGCCGAGCGCGTCGCCGTGCAGCGCGGCCTCTTCGCCGGCGGCGGGCGCACCCGGCTCCCCCGCGTCGGCGCCGGGCTCCTCGGGGGGCGTGGCGCGCTTGTCCCACTGGAAGACGTGGTCCGAGGAACGGTCGACGAGGACCAGCTCGACGCCGGGGGTGTCCAGCGCGTAGGCGATCGCCTGGTACTCGGCCGAGGCCTCGGTGACCGGTGCGACCACCGACAGCGGGGACCATTCGGCCGGGAAGCCGTCGACGTCGCTCGCGAACCCCTGGACCGCCACCGGGAGGCGGCAGTTGCGCAGCTCGGTCAGCAGCGGCGCCATGTCCTCGCACAGCTCCAGGTACACGACCTTCGGCTGCTTCTGGCGCAGACGGCGGGCCATCGCGATCGCCGAGGCGGGCGAATGATGGCAGACGGGGAAGATCTCCAGTGGCTCGCCCGCCGCGCGGTCGACGTCGTCGACGAGACCGAGGAGGATGTCCTCCAGGGCGTCGGGCCCGTCGGCGAACGTCGCGGCGGCCTCCCGCATCTGCGCGCGCAGGGCTTCGAAGGTCCCCCGGTGCGTGCCGCTCATGACGGGGCGGCTCATGACAGGGTGGCGATCGCGTCGCGGCCGCCCTCCAGGAACTCCGGCCAGGATCCGCCCTCTTCCTTGCTGCGCGGCTCCACGACACCGTGCAGATACTTGTTGAGGATGGCCAGGTCCTCGGGCTCGCGCCGGGCCAGCGACCCGACGAGCGAGGTGGCGAGGGTGTGGGCGGTCAGGGCGCGCTCGCCGAAGAAATTGCTGTGCAGGATCGCGTCCTCGAGCACACCGATCTGTTCGGCGGTGGACAGCGCGGACTCCAGCTTCTCGTCGTCGCTGCCCGCCGCGGCCGCCGAGGCGCGCAGATCGGCGAAGCTCCGCAGCAGGACGTCGAGCAGCGTCGGCGGCACGTCCAGCTCGAGCTGGTGGCGGCGCAGCAGTTCCTCGGTGCGGAAGCGGACGATCTCCGCCTCGCTCTTCTTGTTCGTCATCACCGGGATGCGGACGAAGTTGAAGCGGCGCTTGAGGGCCGAGGACAGGTCGTTGACGCCCCGGTCACGGCTGTTGGCGGTGGCGATGATGGAGAAACCGGGCTTGGCGAAGACGATGCTGTCGCTGTCCAGTTCGGGAACGGAGATGTACTTCTCCGAGAGGATCGAGATCAGCGCGTCCTGGACGTCGCTGGTGGAACGGGTGAGTTCCTCGAAGCGGCCGATCGCGCCGGTCTCCATGGCGGTCATGATCGGCGAGGGGATCATCGACTCCCGCGACTGGCCCTTGGCGATCACCATGGACACGTTCCAGGAGTACTTGATGTGGTCCTCGGTGGTGCCTGCCGTGCCCTGCACCACCAGGGTGGAGTTGCGGGAGATCGCGGCGGACAGCAGCTCGGCCAGCCAGCTCTTTCCGGTGCCGGGGTCTCCGATGAGCAGCAGGCCGCGGTCGGAGGCCAGTGTGACGATGGAGCGCTCGACGAAGCTGCGGTCGCCGAACCACTTCTGGGCGATGTCCCGGTCCAGGCCGTCGGAGCGCTCGGAGCCCAGGATGAACAGGCGGATCATCTTCGGGGACAGGCGCCAGGAGAACGGCTTGGGGCTGTCGTCGACGGACTCCAGCCAGTCCAGCTCCTCGGCGTACTTGATCTCGGCGGGGGCGCGCAACAGGTCGGACATCAAAAGGGCCGTTCTGAGCAGGAAAGTAGCGGGGATCAGGCGAGAAACGTCTTGAGCTCGTGGACGAGCTTGCGGATGTGGCCGGAGAGCACCGGCGCACCGAGATCCTTGAAACGCTCGCGGAACCACGGGTTGACACTGCCGCGTCCGGAGCTGGTCACCGAGCCGACCGGGATGAACTTGGCTCCCGAGCGGTGGATGGCGGCCATGCTCGCGAACAGCGGCTCGCTCTGCCATTCGTAGAAGTCGGAGATCCACACCACGACGGTGTTGCGGGGCTCGGCGATCTTCGGCTGGGCCAGGGCCATGGCGACCGTGCCGTCGGTGCCGCCCCCGAGGTTGGTGCGCAGCAGGGATTCGAAGGGGTCGCGCACCCACGGCGTCAGGTCGAGCGCCTGTGTGTCGTACGCGATCAGATGGACGTCCACCTTGGGGAGCCCGGCGAAGATGGACGCCAGGATGGTGCAGTTCACCATCGAGTCGACCATCGAGCCCGACTGGTCCACGACGACGATCAGCCGCTGCGGTGTCGTCTTGCGGGCGGTGTGCCGGTAGTAGAGGCGGTCGACGTACAGCCGCTCCTCCTCCGGGCTCCAGTTGGTGAGGTTCTTCCAGATCGTGCGGTCGAGGTCGAGGTTGCGGAACACCCGCTTGGGCGGGACGGAGCGGTCCAGGGCGCCGACCGTGGTCTTCTCCACCTGGGTGCGCAGCACTTCGGCGACCTCGTCGACGAACCGGCGGATCAGCGCCTTGGCGTTGGCCAGGGCCACGCCCGAGAGGTTGTCCTTGTCCCGCAGCAGCTGCTCGATGAGCGACATGCTCGGTGTCAGCTGCGCGGCAAGCCGGGGGTCGGCCAGCACCTCGCGCAGATGCATCCGCTTGACGAGGCCGGCCTCCAGGGCGCCCAGCTCCGGGCCGATCTCCGGAATCAGCCGGCTGAGGTCGGGCGTGGTGCCCGGTCCGCCGGTGCCGGTCGGACTGACGCCCGACCCCGCCGCCCTTCCGCCGGGAGTCCCGCCGGAGCGGCCCCCGCGCAGCTCACCGGGCTCGCAGCCGAGGGCGCGCTCCAGCCAGCCCGCGTCGGACTGCCAGCGCGCCAGTTGTCCGGCGGTGACCGTGCCGGAGCCGCAGGCGAAGACGTTGAGCAGAACCTTCGAGGCGAGCGCCGCGCGCCGTACTTCGGCGGCCCGGTCGCGCGCTCCGTCCTCGCCGGGTTCGGGGGTCATCAGACCGTCGAACTCGTCGGCCAGCTCGGGGTGGCGCTGCACGAGGGAGTCGACGGAGGTCTGCGGGTCCAGCAGGGCGGGCGGCAGCCCGATGTCCTCCACGACGGCGAGGCTCGCCGATTCCAGGGTGGCCTGCTCCTCGGGGTCGAAGAGGCGGGCCAGCAGCCGCCAGTACAGGACTTGCCGACGGTTGTCGTGGGCCGTGTCCGGGGTGGGGTGCTCAGCCGGGTCCGGGGCGGGGTGCGACGTGGTGTGTTCGGTGGTGTGCTCCGTCATGTCCGCAGCAGCCTCCCGGCCCGCTCCCGCAGCGCGGCCACGGCGTCGGTGGCGGCCTTCTCGGCCTTGACTCCGGCCTTGTCGGTCGTGCCCCCGGCCCATCCCCCGGCGTGCAGGGCGACGGTCTTCTTCCGCACGGTCTTCTCCACGGCCAGGGGCTGGACGCGATACGCCCCGGCGTCCCAGCGGAGCAGTCCGACGCAGGCGCTCGCCCCGGCGACGGCCTCGGGGGTGAGCGGACCGGCGGCCGGAACGCGGTCGGTGTCGACGGCGAGCGGGTGTCCGGCGATGGTGAACGCCAGCGCGTCGTCGTCCTTCTGGCAGTCGTAGCCCTCCAGGAAGACGGGCACGGCGATGCGCGCCGGATGCCGGTCCAGGGGCGCGGTCGGCGCGTCGGTGGCGGTGGGCAGGGCGACGCGGGCGGTGGCGAAGGGGTCGGCGGGTTCGCCCTGGCGTGCGTGCTCCTCGCTCCAGAGCAGGTCGCCCTCGGCGGTGACCGGCATGTCGGTGAGGTCCATCGCGCGGCCCTCGCCGACGGCCGCCAGGAGCGACATGGCGGGCCGGAGCAGCTGCCAGATGCCGACTCCGACGACCGTGTCGGGCTTGGGCGCCGACACACTGGCCCGCACCAGGCGGGGCGTGCCGCCGTCAGCGGGCTCGAACACCGCGTGGACCTGGGCCTGTGCGGCGGTCGCGTGTTCCCGCACATCGACACCGAGGGGCAGGAGGCGGCCGGTGGCCGTGCCGGTCGCGGGTGCGGCGGCCGCGCCGGGCAGCGTCAGCAGCAGCGCCCGCGCCCACAGGTCGGCCCATCGGCGCGCCGGAACACGGTCCAGGGCGGCGCCCGGGCAGGACGCGGCGAGTTCGGCGGCGAAACCGTCGAGGAGCGTCGCCAGGCGCCGCAGGGCCGGGTCCGGAAGCATCTCGGAGACGATGCGCGCCGATCCGGAGACCACGTCGTGGTCGATGCCCTGCCATCCGGAGCGCGCCAGATCGGACAGCCAGGAGCGGGCGGCGACCAGCAGGTTCACCGCTTCCTGCCCGCCGGGCCCCGGGGCCGGGGCGATCTCCTCGCCGCCCGGCCGCGCGATCGCCTCCCGGGCCCGGGCCAGCAGTGCGTCGTGGACGGACCCGAGCAGTGCGGTGCGGGCGGCGGCGAGGGCGACGAAGTGGTCCTCGCCCGCGACTGCCTTCTCGGCCGCCTCGGCGACCCTGGCGGCCAGCGGCGTGCCCGCGACGGCCTGGGCGAGATCCGCCGTACCGGTGGCCCGGCCCGGCTGGGGGCGGAGCAGACCGGTGACGAGTGCCTGGTCGAAGGCGTCGACGGCCGCCAGGGCTTCGTCGAGACCGGCGATGGGCTCGGCGAGCAGATCGGCGCGCATCACGCCACCGCCCTGGTCGACGGAAACCACTGCATCTCCGGCAACGGCGTGGTGACGGGGTCGAGTTCCAGGTAGGTCAGGTGGCGCAGGAACCGGCTGAAGACCGCCGCGGCGGCCTGGGATCCCGCCTGCGAGGGGACGGTGTCGGCCATGTCGGCGGTGATGGTCAGCGCGGTGGGCTCGCCGTCCGCGGCCTCGACCTTCAGATAGCGGGCGACGCGCCCGGCGCCGTACTGCAGCACCGCCTCGCTGATCAGGGCCTTGATGTGCTTGCAGTACGAGCCGTGCGCGCCGCCGCAGGGGCGGTTGTTGTTGGTGCTGCAGGCGAACGCGTAGCTGCCGGACGCGACCGACGACACGTAGACCCGGCCGATGTCCGAGCCGCTGGACACCACGCCCTGCAACCGTCCGTCGGCCAGCTCGACGAACGGGACCTTGGCGAGCTTGCGCGGCCGCGCGGGTGGGACCACCCGCGCCGTGCTCGACCTCTCCCAAGTTGACAACGCGTCATCTCCTCTGCGCACAGGGGTACTTCCGCACCACTGCGGTGCGGCACGAATGAACATACGTGCGCCCACTGACAACGCCGCTGACGGACGTACGACCGGGGGCGGCGGAGGGGACGGAGAGGCGGAGCGGGGCGCGAAGGAGACAGAGCGTCGCATTCCGTTACGCCGTCGGCCAGTTGGCCGAATAACGCCTTCCATCAGGCATCGAATCTCGCCATCTGGAATATTTTACAGAAAGCTCTTGTTTGTTGCCGTTTACTCCTGTTTTTATCCTCTCAGCTTCCGGGGAACGCCGCCGAAGCGATCGAGAACACAAAACATGGGGGGATCATGCGGCATATCCATGCCGGGCCGGATCACGTCCGCCACCTGCACACCCTCGGCCCGCAGGGGACCAACTTGGAAGCCGCCTCACACGAATGGCTGCGCAGACGCGGTGTCGAGGGAACGGTCCAGCTGCATTCCTCCATCGAGGCGGCGCTGGAAGCCGTCCCGGCCGACGGGCAGCACGCCCTGACCGCCTGCGCGGTCTACCCGGCCCTGCACACCCTGGTCTTCGGCAACCTCCACCGTTTGACGATGGTCGACAGCTTCGTCATGCCGACGCACAACATGGTGCTCGCCTCCACCGGAACGCCGGCACCGGCCACCGTCGCCTCACATCCGGCGCCCAGGGGGCTCGTCCCCGGCACGGCCGAGGCCCATGAGGTGCTCAGCAACTCCCAGGCCGCCATCGACTGCGCCGCCGGCAAGGTCGAGGGCTGCATCACCACGCTCGTCGCCGCCGAGCGGCACGGACTGCGGGTCCTGCGCGACTTCGGCCCGGTCCCCATGGTCTTCACCGTCCACCAGGTCCTGGCCGTGGACGCCGGGGCCGGGGAGCCGCTGACGACGGGAGCGATGGCACTGTGACCTCCCGAGCACCCATGGACCCCGCGTACCTGGCCGAGGCCCGGACGCTGACGGCATCACTCATACCGCGGGTCAACCGCTTCCGGACCCGCCAGGCCGACGACGGCACGGTCACCGCCCCCACGGCGGACGACCGTGAGCTGCTGACCCTGATCTCGGACGAGGCGTGTGCCTGGTACCGGCGCAACGGGCTGGGACACCAGGCCGACGCGCTGGACGCCGATGTCGCCGGATGGCTGGAGGCCGGGCTGGACACCCCGCCCCACTTCGCCCGCTCCCGGGACGCGCTGCGCCCGCCCGAGGACGGAACCATGGTCCTCTTCCTCGCGCCGTTGCAGAGCACCAACAGCGCACCGCCCGTCGGCAAGCGGCTGGACTGCTTCTACGCGCTGCGCAAGGAGCCCGCCGCGCTGCCTGACCTGGCCGTCACCCATCCGCATCCCAAGAACAACTGCCAGTCCCTGATCCTCGTCGCGGGCAGCGACGGCTTCGCGCAGGGCAACTGCCTGGTGTTCTTCCCGGAGAACGTGGCCGCGCACGACAAGATCACCGATCAGCCGTACGCCATGTTCTTCTACAACAAGATGCGCGCCATCCACGAGACCTACGCCCTCCCGGGGGCGGCGGCCGTCCTCACCCCGGACTCGGTGCCCCGCGCCTCCACCGGCCTGGACCCGGAGGTGTGTTTCGAGGCCCGCGCCATCTGGGGCTATCTGCACGACCGCATGCACTACCAGGGGCTGTGGCCGTTCGACGAGCACATCTCGCTCAAGATGAACTGGTTCGTCGGCCTGCTCGAAGAGATCAAGGTCGACGCGAAGACCGCGCTGGCCTGCGCCGACGGCGGCATTCCGTACGCCGAGGAGCAGATCGCCATGATCTTGCTGGAACGTGTCTTCCGCTATCCGCAGGCCGACGACGCGACCCGCAACTTCGACTCCGGAACCGGTGTCCTCCTCTACTCCTGGCTGCGTGAGCGCGGCGCGCTGACCGGCTCCCCGGACGACGGCGGTCTGCTGCGCCTGGACCGGGACGCCACCGTGGCCGCGCTGCGGGACTACGTCACCACCATCGAGAAGATGGAGGCCGAGGTCACCACCGACGACGAGTACCGGGCCGCCGCCAAGGCCCTGGTGCGCTCCTACCTGCCCGCCGGGGAGCCCAAACAGCGCTACCGGTTCACCGAGGACCAGCGGGTACTGCTGCGGGCCAGGCGGAGCCTGGACCGGCTGCCACCGCTGACGTTCTCGCTCGCGCAGTGGTGACGGACCCCCCGGCGCCGCCACGGCGGGGCGAACCGCTGGTGGTGCCCGCGCTGTCGGTGCTCATGGTGCTGCTGCTCGCCGCGGGCTGGCTGATGTCGGCCCGTCTGGTCGACGGTGTGCCCGCGCTCGCCGTGGCGAGCGGCCGGACGGCGGCCAGCTTCCTGGCCATCTCGGTGATCGCCGTGCTCCGCCCGCGCAGCTGGCCGGACGTCCGGACGGGGTTCGGCCGCCCGGGTGGGTTCCTGCTGCTGGCGTTCCTCGGGTTCTTCGCGTACTACTCCGGTACGTTGCTCGGCATCGGCCGGATCGGCGCCTCCCGGGTGGGCCTGATCGTCTCGCTGCTGCCGTGCGTGACCTTCGTCATCGGCATCGTCGCCTTCGGCGAGCGCGGCACGGTCCGCAAGGTGTGCGGCACCCTGCTCGCAGTGGCCGCGGCGTGTGGTTACGCGGTGGCGGACGGGCCGGGCGGCGAGGGCGCGACGGGCGGGGCCACCCTGTCGGCCGGTGCCCTGCTGGCGCTGGGCGGCACGTTCACATACGCCCTCTACGGCTACGTCTACCGGCAGCGCATGGCCGACATCTCACCGCTGGCCGCGCTGCCCGCCATCACGGGCGCGGGCGCGGTCATGCTGGGGCTGACGACCGCGCTCTTCGTGCCGGTGGACGGCGTCACGGCGGCCGACTGGGGCGGGGTGGCGCTGCTCGGCGCGGGGCTCACCGCCCCGGTCTTCCTCATCTCGCACGAACTCATCCTGCGCAAGGGCCCGCTGTTCACCTCCGCCGTGGCGCTGGTGGTGCCGTTCCTGATCCGGCTCGGTGAATGGGCGCTGGGGTGGGCGGGCCCGCCCGGTCCGGTCGTGCTCGTCCTGATCGTCGCCTGTTCGGCCGGGGTGTGGCTGACGGTGGGCGGCTCCCGCCGGGCCCGTCCCCCGGCCACCGGGCCCGGCACGACCGACAACACCGGCCCGGAGGCCGGAATCCCAGTGGAACGGAAGACATCGTGAGCACACAGCAGCCCAGCGTCGTCCTGGTGTACCAGCGGACGACTCTGCCCTGGGTCTTCGACAGCGCCGAGCGCGCCGGTATCCGTCTCATCCTGGTCCCCCGCCCCGACGAGACCGTGAGCGCGGACCGACTGCCCCCGGCCGTGGTCGATGTGCTGCGGCTGGACGTCGAAGGGGACCGGGCGGGCGCCCTGGCCACGCTGCGGCAGACGCACCGGGCCACCCCGTTCCAGGGCATCTGCACCCTGTACGACCCGGCCGTGCCGTTCGTGGCGGAGGCCGCCGAACTCCTCGGGCTGCCCGGTATCGGGCGGGACGCGGCGCTCGGCGCGCAGGACAAGCGGGTGATGCGGGAACGGCTGGCCGCGGCGGGGCTCAACGTGCCCCGCTTCGTCGGCCTGAAAGCCCCTTCCGCCTGGGAGGAGGCCGCGCACCTGGACTTTCCCGTCGTGGTCAAGCCCGCGCACGGCTTCTCCAGCCTCGGTGTCACCAAGGCGGAACGGCCGGAGGAGCTGCGGGCCGTGGTCGAGGAGGTGTGGCAGATCTGCCGGTCGAAGCTGGGCGCGACCGGGAGCCTGATCGTGGAGGAGTATCTCGACGGGCCCGAGTTCGCCGTGGAATCCCTCGCCCACCGCGGGGAGGTGACGGTGTGCACCATCGGCTACAAGGGCGAACCCCAGGGTCCGTACTTCGAGGAGAGCGTCTACCGCGCGCCCGCCGTCCTGCCCGAGGCGGTGCGGGACGCCATCCGGCGCGAGGTCACCGCCGCGCACACCGCCCTCGGCATCGCCGACGGCCCCACCCACACCGAACTGCGGCTGCGCGGCGACCGGCCGTACCTGCTGGAGCTGGGGGCGCGCATCGGCGGTTCGGGGGTCTCGGAGTACATCGTCCGGAACGTCACCGGGCTGGACTTCGCCGCGGACGCGCTGCGGATCGCCACCGGGCGGCCACCACGCTCCTTCGGCCCCGGGCACACCCCCTGCGCCACGGGCGCGGCGGCCAACTACATCGTGCCGTGCGGCGGTTCGGGGCGGATCACCGCCATCCACGGCCTGGACGAGCTGCGTGCCGACCCCCGGGTGGACCACGTCGTGCAGATGCTCTTCCCCGGCGACGTGGTGCGCCCCTATCCGGACTTCACCGGATATCCGGCGTTCGTCCTGTCCCGGCACGCCACCACGGCCGAGGCCGAGGAGTTCCACCGCGCGCTGGAGACCGCCATCCGCATCGAGTACGCCCCGGAAGGCAGTGACCGATGACCTCCCTCCCCTTCGACGACCGTGACGGCGTCATCTGGTACGACGGGGCCTTCGTGCCCTGGCGCGACGCGAAGCTGCACGTCCTCTCCCACGGTCTGCACTACGGCGGTGGCGTCTTCGAGGGGATGCGCGTCTACGGGGGCGCCATCTTCAAACTCACCGAGCACACCGAGCGCCTGCACACCTCCGCGCGCGAACTGGGCTTCGCCGTCCCCTTCGGCGTGCCCGAACTCGACGACGCCTCACGCGAACTGGTCCGCAGGCAGGGCATCACGGACGGATACGTCCGGCCCGTGGCGTGGCGGGGCGGCAAGCAGCTCAGCGTCGCCGGTACGGGCAACCGCGTCCATGTCGCCATCGCCACCTGGGAGTGGCCGAACCTCTTCGGTGACACGACGCAGGTGGAGGGCATCCGCCTGGGCACCTCCCGCTGGCGCCGCCCGGCACCCGACACCGCACCGGTGCAGGCCAAGGCGGCCTCGCTGTACAACATCTGCACGCTCGCCCGTGACGAGGCCGAAGCCGCCGGTCACGACGACGCCCTGCTGCTCGACCACCGGGGGCTGCTGGCCGAAGCCACCGGCGCCAACCTCTTCCTCGTCATCGACGGCGCCCTGCACACCCCCGTCCCCGACACCTTCCTCAACGGCATCACCCGCCAGACCGTCATCGGCCTCGCCCACGACCTCGGCATCCCCGTCCATGAGCGCCCGCTGGAGCCGGACGCCCTCGCCGACGCCGACGAGGTCTTCCTCACCGGCACCGCGTACGAGGTCCAGCCGGTCGGCGCGGTGGACGGCCACCGGTACGGCGTCGGCAAGGTGACAACGGCGCTGTCCGAGGCGTACGCCCGTACGGTGCGCACGCACTGAAAACACGCACTGAAAAAAAGGGGGCGAAGCCCTGCCGGTGGCCCGGAGCGGGGCCGCCGGCAGGGCTTCGCGGTGTCTCAGCGGCAGGTGCGTCCGGTGTTGATGCACCGCACCATCTGGTTCATCACACGCTCGTCGAAGACGTTGATGAAGTCTCCGTGGTCGGTGACCGGCTTGTGCAACTGCTCGGGGAAGCCGTCCACGGCGAAGAACGGCCGGGTCTTCCCGTTGTCCTTCAGGCTGGGCGCGTCCACGTCGTACACCAGGCGCTGCACGAGCTGCGGAATCGCCACGAAGCCCTTCGGGCAGCGGCCGTCGGCGTCCGTGAACGCCACGTGGGAGCGGTGGTTGGCGCTGTCGGCGTTCTTGCCGTCCCAGCAGCTCTGGAACTTCGCCGTACGCACCACGTCGCTGCCCTGCGGGCAGATCGGGTACTTGTCCTTCAGCTGCCGGTTCTCGAACCCGGTGCAGCTCCAGGAGGCGTTGGCGTTCGCCGTCCCGTTGCTGAAGGCCTTCGCGTCGCCGGTGATGATGCGCAGGAACCTGGGCATCGCCACGACCTTGCCGCGCGGGTTGCCCACGTACTCCAGGGTGACCTTCTTGGCCGTCAGGATGCGGCCGGTGTTGCCCTCGGCGCCGCCGCCCTGCTGGTCCGCGTCGAACTCGCGGGTGCCGTCCTGCAGTCGCAGCACCGGCCAGTAGTAGGTCGACTTGTCGCCCTGGTTCTGGCAAGTGGTGCGGCCACCGGCGAAGGTGTTGTTGTCGGCGAACGCGTTGTTGGCCTGGTTGCCGACATAGTCGTGGGTGTGATGCGCCCCGTTGGACACGCCGGGCGCCACGATGACGTTGTCGGTGTTGTAGAGCTTGTTGGCGTTGACGCCGCACGCGGTGGTGAACAGGCCCTTGGAGGCGCTGCGGGCCGGGCGCGGGGTGCGCACATTGGGCTGGACGCGGGTGATGTCCACGAAGTCCGCGGCCACCGGGCCGTTGCCCTTCTGACCCTGACCGCCACCCTGACCACCGCCCTGGTTCCCACCCTGGCCGCCACCGGACTGCTCCTTCAGCGTGCAGGTGGCGAGCCCGTCGAGACCCTGCGGAGTGGCGGCCACTCTGCCGATGGCGATCGAGATGCGGTCGATGGTCGCGGTGCGCTTGTCCTTCAGCGGACCCATGATCGCGTTCTGCGCGAAGCCGGCGTCCTGCTGGATCGCCCGCTGGGAACCGGCCAGCCGCTGGTAGGCCTCGGCGACCTGCTTGTCCAGCAGGGCCAGCTCCCGGTCCACCTCGGCCTTGGCCCGCTGGGGCACCGCGCTCAGGCGCCGGCCGACGTCGGGGCAGTCGATGGTGGAGGCCCGGGCGGACAGTGCCCGGCCGCGGCTGTCACTGTGCTGCGATCCGCCCGCGTCGGCCGAGGCGTACATGTTGACCGTCACCAGCCCGCCCGCCCCCAGGGCTAACGCGGCGGTGGCGACGATCGCCCGTCTCGCGGTCTTCGACCGCCTACGCGTATTGCGTCGCATGGAACTCCTCTGTCATGTCGGACGCGTTCGACGGAAGGCTATAGCCACGCGGCCGGACCGTGGCAGCGGGGTGGATCACGTCACCGTTCCGTCAGATCCGCCCTGGCCGGGGCGTTCCGGGACCTCCCTGGTCAGGCGGTCACCTTGGCCAGGAACCCGGCGAGGTTGGTCACCGTCCGCTCGACCTTCTCCTCCAGGGTCAGCGACTCATGGAGCCGGGCGCCCGCGCCCGCGTCCTTCTTGCCGCGTACGTACAGCGAGCAGGCGAGGTCGCCGCATATGTAGGTGCCCACCGAGTTGCCCCGCTGCCTGGCCTTCCCCGTCTTCGGCGCGACCATCAGGCAGACGCCGCCCGCGTGGGAGGTGAGGCACAGCGAACACATGCCGCGCCGGGTCTGCCAGGAGGCGGGCGCGGGGCAGCGCAGCGCGAGGGCCGTCGGGCGGTCGTCCAGCGTGGTGACGAGGTAGGCACGGTCGTAGGCCTGGGGATCTCGCCAGCCGAGGTAGTCCAGGTCGTCCCAGGGACGGTCGGCCAGATCGCGGGGTACGGACAGGCGTTTCGCCTCGCCCTTGGTGCAGTTGACGAAGGCGGAGCGGATCTCTTGCTCGGTCAGCGGCTTCATGACCGGGAGGCTAAGTTGCCTAAAGGTCTTAGGCAAATGAATAATATGCTCGGTCGACATGACGCTGTCGACGGAGAGGCGGGGGCATGGGGTACGCAGGGCTGACCGCGGAGCGTCTGGCCCGGGCCGGGGCGGAGCTGGCCGATGAGGTCGGCTTCGAGCAGGTGACGGTGTCGGAGCTGGCCAGGCGGTTCGACGTCAAGGTGGCGAGCCTGTACTCGCATCTGAAGAACTCCCGCGACCTCAAGACCAGGATCGCACTGCTCGCCCTGGAAGAACTCGCCGACCGGGCCGCCGAGGCCCTGGCGGGGCGGGCCGGGAAGGACGCCCTGACCGCCTTCGGGCACGTCTACCGCGACTACGCCCGCGAGCATCCCGGCCGCTACGCCGCCGCCCAGTTCCGGCTCGACCCAAAGACGGCGGCCGCCAGCGCGGGCGGCAGGCACGCCCAGATGACGCGGGCGATCCTGCGCGGCTACGACCTGGCGGAGCCGGACCAGACGCATGCGGTGCGGCTGCTGGGCAGCGTCTTCCACGGCTACGTCAGCCTGGAGCTGGCGGGCGGTTTCAGCCACAGCTCCCCCGACTCGGAGGAGTCCTGGTCCCGGGCTCTGGACGCGCTCGACGCCCTGCTGCGCAACTGGCCCGCGGCCTGAATCGCTCGCCGGCAGCGCGCGGATGGCCCATTCCCTCCTCCTCGGTCGCTTCCGCTCCGCGCCGGGAGGGCGCTCCGGTGACCTGCGTAAACGATCAAGTGCGGTGGTGGCCGTGGCGCGGTGGGGTGACGCCTCGTGTTGCGGGGGTGGCGGGCTGTCGGTTGGCTCATGAGCGGAACACCTCACGGGTGCCGCGTGTTCGGGTCGGCCACTGCTTTCGTTGGAGGATTTTCATGCGTTACGTACCCGCCGGCGCAGGCATCGGCCTGGCGCTCTGTGCCCTCGCGCTGCAGGGCCCGGCCGCTGCCGCCGCCGATGACTCGGAGCTCCGCATCAGCCCGCGGAACGGCGCCCCGGGGTCCACGGTCACCGTCAGCACGACCGCCTGCGGCTCGGACGTGACCTACGGCAAGGGCACCGCGGGCGGAGACGAGTTCCATCTGTTCGACGACAACCACACTGGCGTGCTCACCGGCCACTTCCGGATTCCCGGGGACGCCGCGTCCGGCGACCACGACGTGGTCGTGAAGTGTCCGCCGAGCATCAAGATCACCGATACGGTCGCGGTCGAGCGCAGCCGCCCCACCGGCGGGGTCCACGCCGGTTTCGGGCCCGCCGCGGTCGGCGAGAACAAGCCCACCCTCCTCGGTGGCGCGGTCCTGGCCGTCACGGCCGGGGGTGTGCTCATGATGCGCCGCCACCGAAGCGTCCGGCGCTGAGCCCGGCCCGTAGGGACTCGGCGGTGGCGTGGGACGCGGAGGTGGCCGTCGTCGGCGCGGGCGCGGCCGGTCTGACGCTGGCCTACCGGCTCGCCACCCTGCCCTCCCCGCCCCGGGTGCTGCTGGTCGAGGCACCGGAGGGGCGGCTGCGGCCACCGGAGCGGACGTGGTGCTGGTGGGAGGAGCCGGGCGGTGAGTTCGACGGGGCACTGGCCGCCCGCTGGAGCCGGGTCGGGATGCACGGAACCGACGGCCGCCGACTGGACCGCGAGATCGCGCCCTTCGTCTACAAGATGCTGCGGTCGCGCGACTTCGAGCGCTGGGTGGCCGCCCGCCTCGGCACCGCGCCCTCGGTGCGGCGGGCCGAGGCGGTGGTGGACGAGGTGTGCGACGAGGCGGACGGCGCCCTGGTGCGGGGCGTCCGCGCCGACGGCCGCCCGGTGGCCTGGCGCACCCGGTGGGCCTTCGACTCCCGCCCGGCGGCCGCCCTGCCACCGGCCCGTACGACGCTGCTCCAGCACTTCCGGGGCTGGTTCATCCGCTGTGCCACCCCCGCCCTGGACCCCGCGGTGGCCGAGCTGATGGACTTCCGCACCCCGCAGCCGGAGCGGGGCCTGTCCTTCGGCTATGTGCTGCCGCTGAGCGACCGTGAGGCGCTGGTGGAGTACACCGAGTTCTCGCCCGCGGTGCTGGACGGCACCGCGTACGACGCGGCCCTGCGCCACTACACCGGGACCGTGCTGCGGCTGCCGCCCTTCCGGGTGCTCTCCGCCGAGCAGGGCGTCATCCCGATGACCGACGGCCGCTTCCCCCGCCGCGCGGGCGCCCGTGTGTTCCGCGTCGGCACCGCGGGCGGCGCCACCCGCCCGGCCACCGGCTACACCTTCGCCGCGGTGCAGCGGCAGACCCGCGCGGTGGCGGCGGCCCTCGCCGCGGGCCGCCGCCCGGTGCCCCCCGCCCCGTACCCGGCCCGCGCGCTCGCCATGGACGCGGCGATGCTGCGCGCCCTGGCCACCGGCCGGGTGACCGGCGCCGATGTCTTCACCACCCTCTTCCGCCACGTCCCCACCGAGCGGCTGCTCCGCTTCCTCGACGGCCGCACCGGGTTGGCGGAGGACGTCATGGTGGGGTTGCGGACCCCGGTGGCGCCCATGCTGCGCACGGTGGCCGAACTGCCCTGGCTCCGCAAGGCGGCGGGCGCCGCGGTGGCGGACCGGCATCGTGCGCGCCCGCACCGGCCGGGCGCCGCCGAGGCGGGGCGGTGAAGCGCGCGGTGGCGGCCCGCCGGGGGCGGGACCGGCGGGCCGAGGCGCTGCCCGTGGCGGCGGGCCGGGCCCGGGTCCCGGCCGGATGTGCGCCGCGGGTCGCGGTGGTGGGCGGCGGGCTCGCGGGGCTCGCGGCGGCGACCGCGCTGGCCGAACGCGGGGTCGCGGTGGTGCTGTACGAGCGCGGCGCGATGCTCGGCGGGCGGCTGGCCGGATGGCCGACCACGCTCGCGGACGGATCGGCGGCGACGATGTGCCGCGGGTTCCACGCCTTCTTCCGGCAGTACTACAACCTGCGCGGGCTGCTGCGGCGGATCGACCCGGGCTTGAGTGTGCTCACCGGGCTGCCCGACTATCCGCTGTGGCACGCCTCGGGCCTGCGGGACGGGTTCGCGGGCGTCCCGCGCACCCCGCCGTGGTCCGCGCTCGGCTTCGCCGCGCGCAGTCCGTCGTTCGGCTGGCGGGACCTGGCACGCATGGACCCGGCGGCCGCGCTGCCGCTGTTCGACGTCCGGCTGCCGTGGATCCACGAGCGGCTGGACGCGCTGAGCGCGGCGGAGTTCCTGGACGCGGTCCGCTTCCCGGTGGCGGCCCGCCATCTGGCGTTCGAGGTGTTCTCCCGCAGCTTCTTCACCGATCCGGGTGAACTGTCCGCGGCCGAGCTGGCGGTGATGTTCCACATCTACTTCCTCGGGTCCAGCGAGGGGCTGCTGTTCGACGTGGTGCGCGAGCCGTTCCCGTACGCGCTGTGGGATCCGCTGCGGCGCTATCTGGAGGGCCACGGCACGCGGGTGCGGCTGGGTGCCGCCGTGGAGTCGGTGTGCCCGCTGGGCGGCGGGCGGGTGGCGGTGGACGGGGAGGCGTACGACGGGGTGGTGCTCGCCCTGGACACGGCGGGCCTGCGCGCGCTGGTGGCGGACTCCCCCGGCCTCGGCGACCCGACGTGGCGGGAGCGGATCGCGGCCCTGCGGACCGCGCCGCCGTTCCTGGTCTCCCGCCTGTGGCTCGACGCGCCCACCGACCCCGGCCGCCCCGGATTCCTCGGCACGAGCGGTTACGGCCCGCTCGACAACGTCAGCGTGGTGTCCGGTTGGGAGGGCGAAGCCGCCCGCTGGGCGGCGGCCACCGGCGGATCGGTGCTGGAGCTGCACGCGTACGCCGTCGACCCGGCCGCCGACCGGGCCGCCGTGGAGCGCCGGTTGCGGGCGGAGCTGGCCCGGGTCTACCCCGAGACCCGGGACGCCGGGCTGGTCGACGTCCGCCACGAGTGGCGCGCCGACTGCCCGGCCTTCCCGGTCGGCGGCTACCGCGACCGGCCCACGGTGCGCACGCCCGATCCGGCGGTGGTGCTGGCCGGGGACCTGGTTCGCACCGATCTTCCGGTCGCGCTGATGGAACGGGCGGCCACCAGCGGGTTCCTGGCGGCCAACGCGCTGCTCGCCCGGTGGGGCGTGAGCGGCCAGCGGCTGTGGACGGTACCCCGCCACGGCCGCGTGGCCGTGCTGCGCGGTGTGCACCGGCTGACCGGCCGTCCGTCCGCCGCGCCCACCGTCGGTCAGCCCGGGAAGCGCCCGGCCTCCCGCAGGGCCCAGCGGCGTTCGGCGTAGGCCAGGTCGTCGCGCCACAGTCGGGCGGCGGCCGCGCGCATCAGGGGGCGCAGCAGGGGTGCGGCCGCGCGGGCGACGGCGAAGCCGGGGCGGTCGGACGTGGCGAGGACGGCCTCGATGACGGCGGTGCGGGGGCGGCCGCGGTGGTCGGAGGCCAGCGGGGTGGCGTGGGTTTCGACGACGGAGCCGCGGCCCTCGCCGTCGGTGACGCGCATGACGACGGTGCGGGGCCCGGGTGCGGAGAAGACGGCGCGGACGGGGACGACCACACGCCCGGCCACTTTGAAGGACACCCGGACGGCGAGGGCGTCCTCGCCGTCGGACTCCTCGACGGTGAGGTCGACGAAGGAGTACGGGTGGAACCAGGCGCCGTGCCACGGGTCGAGGCGGTTGGCGATGACGTCGGCGGGCTCGCAGATGCCGGTGACGTCGTGGACGGCGGCGACCGTGGCCCCGGCCGCCGGGCGGGGCGGCTGTACGGGGCGTTCCAGCGGCTCCTCGCCACCGGCCGCGTCGAGCCGTACCCAGGCGAGCACGCCGTCGTCGTGGGCGGGCAGCGGGGACCAGCCCGCGGTGGCGTCCCCGGGCAGGGCGAGGCCGTGCCAGTGGCAGACGAGCGCGCCGCGGCTGACCGCCGCGTCCTTCAGCGGCGCCCCGAGGTGCGGGCAGGCGCCGGGTCCGGCGGCGAGGCGCCCGGCGGTGTCCCGCCAGGCCACCACCTCGCTGCCGGCGATGGTGCGGCCGAAGGGGCGGCCCGGGGTGACGGCGGCGGACGCGCCGAGCACGTACCAGTTGCCCGTCGGGCGGTCCTGGGCCCGTTTCAGGGCCGCGGCGATCAGGGCGGGTCTGGCCTCCCGCCACGTGGGCCGCTGCCGGTCCCAGGGAACACCGCCGCGGCGCAGCGACAGCGGAAGACGGCGCGGTACGACCGGTGTCATGCGGCCTCCTCGGCGGGGAGCGGCCGTCCGGGCGCGCCGGTGCGTGCGGTACGGGCGGCCAGCAGCCGGGCGGCGCCGACCCGGACCAGTCCGTCGAGCGCGACGGCGGCGCGTACCCGCCGCCGCACCGCCGAGCGCCGGTGCAGCACCGCGTAGCCGTCGCGCTCGACGGCGGTGACGATGCCTCCGTAGAGCACGTACGCGGTACGGATGCAGGGGCGGGCCACGGGGTCGAGCATCGGGATGCCGGGCAGCGCGCGACGGTAGTAGCCGCGGGTCAGGGCGGCGAAGTCGCGCAGTGCGGCGGTGATGCGGTGGTCGTGCCGCCCGGTGCGGCGGGACCACCGCAGGCGCGCCCGGTCCACTCCGTGCGCGGTCAGCAGGTCGGCGGGCAGGTAGATCCGGCCGCGGTCCAGGTCCTCCCCCACGTCCCGCAGGAAGTTGGTGAGCTGGAAGGCGACACCGAGCGCCGCCGCGTGCGGCTCGGCGGCCTCGCGGGGCACGACGTGGCCGAGGACGGGCAGCATCTGAAGGCCGATCACCGCGGCCGAACCGTGCATGTAGTGGCGCAGGTGCGCGAAGGTGGGGTAGTCGGTGACGGTCAGGTCGCTCCGCATCGAGGCCATGAAATCGGTGAAGTGCCGGTGGTCGATGCGGTACGTGGCGGCGGTGTGCGCCAGTGCCCGTACGACCGGCTCGTGGCCGCGGCCGGTGCGCAGCGCCCGGGACAGTTCGTCGGCGAGCCGGTCCAGGCGGGCCTCGCGTGGCGCGGGACCGGCGGAGCGTTCGAGGTCGTCCACGATGTCGTCGGCCCAGCGGGCGAATCCGTAGAGCGCGTGCACGGCGGGGCGCCGGGCCGCGGGCAGCAGCCGGGTGGCCAGGAAGTACGTCCTGCCATGGCGGGCGTTGAGTTGTCGGCACCGCAGATAGTCGGCGCGCAGCGCCGGGTCGTGGATGCCCGCGGCGTCGAGTTCGTTTCGGGTCATGGGGATCCTTGCCGGTGGAGGGCCCGCGGCCGGACACGGTGGAGGCCGTCGAGGGGGACGTGGCGGGGGCCTGGGCGGGGGTGGCCGGTGATGCGGGCGGCGGCCAGCTTTCCGGAGATCAGCACGGTCGGGACGCCCACCCCGGGGGTGGTGCCGCAGCCCGCCAGCACCGCGTTCTCCGTTCCGCGGACGAGGTTGGCCGGGCGGAACGGCCCGGTCTGGCCGAAGGTGTGGGCGAGCGAGAACGGGCTGCCCGCGGCGTGCCCCTGGGCCGCCCAGTCGGCCGGGGTGACCAGGCATTCCTCTTCGATGGCCGCCCCGAGTCCGGCCAGGCCGCGGCGCTCCAGTTCGGTGAGGACGCGGTCCCGGTAGCGCGGTCCGAGGGTGCGCCACTCGGCTGCGCGGGGCCCGATGTCGGTGTTGGGGCAGGGCGCGAGGAGGTAGTGGATGTGGCGGCCGGGCGGGGCGAGGGCGGGGTCGTGGGTGGTGGGCCGGGTGATGAGGAGCGAGGGGTCGCTCATCAGCCGCCCGGAGACGGTCAGTTCCTCGAACGTGGTGCGCCACGCGGCGCCGAAGGAGAGGGTGTGGTGGGCCAGTTGCGGCCAGGTGCGGTCGGTGCCGGTGTGCAGGACGACGGCCGAGGGTGAGCGCCGCGGCCGCAGCGGGCGGCGGGGGGCGCGGCCCAGCAGCCGGTAGGCCTCGGTCAGCTCGCAGCTGAGGACGACGGCGTCGCAGGGCACGCGGCCGTGTGTGGTGATGACGGCGGTGATCCGCCCGGCCCGCCGCTCCAGCCGGGTGACCCGCTGGCCGTATCGCAGGTCGGCACCGGCGTCGGCGGCCGCGGCGGCCAGTGCGCGGGGCACGGCGTGCAGGCCGCCCCGGGGGAAGTACACGCCCGCGACGGTGTCCATGTAGGCGATGACGGCGTACGCGGCCAGGGCGCGGGCCGGTGGCACACCCGCGTAGAGGGCCTGGAAGGAGAACACCCGGCGCAGCCGCTCGTCCCGGAGGAAGCGGCCGATGCCCGGGTCGAGCCGTCCGAAGCCGCCGAGCGCGGCCAGCCGGGCCAGGTCGGGGTGGAGCAGTTGGAGCGGTGAGTCGAAGTTGGCGTCGATGAAGCGGGTGATCTGCACACGGTGGAGGGCTTCCAGCCAGGTCCGCAGCCGCCGGTATCCGGCCGCTTCCCGTGGCCCGGCGAAGGCGCGTACGGATTCCTCCATGGCGTCCGCGCCGGTGTGGACGTCGAGACTGCTGCCGTCGGCGAACGCGGCCCGGTAGGCGGGGTGCAGCGCGACCAGGTCGAGCCGGTCGGCCACCTCCTCCCCCACGGCGGCCAGTGGCTCGGCCAGCAGGTCCGGCATGGTGAGCACGGTGGGGCCGGTGTCGAAGTGGTAGCCGCCCCGCTCCAGCCGGCCCGCCCGGCCGCCGGGCCGGGTGGCGCGTTCCACCAGGGTCACCCGGCGTCCGGCGCCGAGCAGGTGCAAGGTGGTGGCGAGCCCGGACAGGCCCGCCCCGACGACCACGATATGGCCGGTGGGCCCGGCGACGGTCCTCATGGGCATGGTTTCAGTCTTCTGACGCCCGGGCCGCGCACCCGCGCGGGGGGCCGTCCGGCCGAACGAATTCGACCGTGGGTGAGGCCGGCCCGTGCCCGCGCCGCCCCCGCGTACGGTCGCCCACATGCCACCACCCCCGGCTGCGCCGGGGGTGGTGGCATGTGGGCGAAGTGGCTCAGCCGGCGCCGGCCGCGGCCTCGGGCTGGATCTGCGGGGCGGGGCTGGGGCGCCCCGCGGGGCGGGTGGCGGCGGAGACCGCCGCCATCACCACGACGTTGAGGAACAGCGCGATGACGCCCACGTTGAGATCCTTGATCGCCTGCGGGAATCCCGGCAGCAGGCTGCCGACCGTGGCACCGGAGAGGGTGATGGCGGCGACCGTGACCACTCCGACCACGATGCCCGCGGCCGCCCCCTGCTTGCTGACCAGCTGACGCTTGGCCAGGCTCGCGAGCAGGGCGGGGAAGAGCTGGGTCACCAGGGCGTAGCCCATGAGCAGCAGGGACACGATGGAGCTGCCGCCGTTGAAGGTGAAGTAGAGGGAGACCAGCGCGAGGGCGGGGACCAGCCACTGGGCCAGGCGGGTCACCTGCTTGTCGCTGCTGCGCGGGCGGGCGAGGCGGTAGACGTTCTTCGCCAGGCAGGTCGCGGAGGTCATCAGCAGCAGCGACCCGGGGACCAGCGCGGTGAGCAGCCCCGCGCCGCCGACGATGCCCACGAACCACGGCGGGAACGTGGCGGTGGTGATGCGCAGCAGCGACAGGTCCGCGTCGGCGCCCTTGAGGCCGGGCAC
The DNA here is from genome assembly GCF_001417735.1 of Streptomyces sp. NBRC 110028. Classification (GTDB taxonomy): domain Bacteria; phylum Actinomycetota; class Actinomycetes; order Streptomycetales; family Streptomycetaceae; genus Streptomyces. Next base: position 78,732 of record NZ_BBUZ01000026.1, on the reverse strand, counting down.
GACGAGGATGGCGGTGAACCCGGCGAAGAAGACGAAGAGCAGGATGAGCTGGTAGAGCGGCATGAAGATGGCGTTGCGGCGGAAGACACGTTCGTTCTGGGCGCTGTAGGAGGCGCTGAACGTGTGCGGCCACATGTAGAAGCCGAGCGCCGAGAGCAGCACGGTGGAGGCGAACCACGAGGTGCTCATGCCGCTGGTGGGCAGCGTGAGGAAGCCCGCCTGGTGCTTGTCGACCGCGCGGAACATGTCCTCGAAGCCGCCGAAGTAGTGGATCGGCAGGTAGATGCCAAGGATCAGGACGACCGCGAGGATGGTGACGTCCTTCATGACGGCGGTCCACGCCGAACCGTGGATGCCCGAGATGGTGACGTAGACGGTCAGGGCGATGGTGCCGATCACGATGGCCCAGTGGGAGGGGACGCGGCCGTCGGAGGAGACGGACACGATGATCCCGAGCCCCTTCAGCTGCAGGACGAGGTACGGCACCATCGCGATGACGCCGACGAGGGCCACGAGGGCGCCGAGCAGCGGGGAGTCGAACTTGGCGACGAAGAAGTCGGACTGGGAGATGAGCCGGTGCTGTTTGGCGTACCGCCAGACGGCCGGGAGCAGCCAGTAGGACAGCACGTAGGCGAGTGAGGCGTAACAGAGGATGTAGTACGCCGGGGCGCCCTTGCCGTAGGCCCAGCCCGAGGCGCCGAGGAAGGTGAAGGTCGTGTAGATCTCACCGGCCAGCAGCAGGAACACGAAGATCGTGCCGAAGCCGCGGCCGCCGACCGACCACTGTTCGAGGTCCATGTCCCTGCCGCGGCGGGCGCGCAGCCCCAGCAGCAGCGCGGCGGCGAGGAAGACGAAGATGACGGCGAGGGCGATCACGAGGTGGTCTCCTCACGGTTGGCCGGGTCGAGCCGGTAGATCACGGCCATGGTCGCCGATATCAGGACGACCCACAGGACGAGCCAGAAGAGGATGAACGGCATACCGAGGACATAGGGCGTCACCCGGTTCACGAAGAAGATCCCCCCGAGGATCCCGATGAACGGGATCGCGCCGAGCAGATGGATGGGTTTCACGTCAAGAACCTCCTGGGGCGGGCCGCACTCCTCAGACGGGGCGGGGCTCCTCTGGGGATGACACGAGCGTGGGACGGTCCCGCCGGGGCGATGCCACCGGGGGGACGGCTCGGCCCATCAGGACGGGTGGTCACCTCTCCCCGATCCAGGCCATTCCACTTCGCGGAAAACTTTTTTCGACTGGGAGATGTATAGGTCGGCCGCGAACCCATGTCAACGCTTCACGCCCAGTGGATCGATCAAACACCTCGTTGAAGCGGACGCATCACCATCGACCATCGCCGGGGGGTTGACACCGACGGACCACAAGGGTTGTTATTCCACTAAGCAAAAACCACTATCCGCATCGTGGAAGTTACCAGGGTGGTGGAGACGTAGCAGCCCGGCGTTCAGAGGCGCCCCGACGTGCGAGGTCAGCCCATGCCCACACCGAGTCCCGGATTCGCCCTCACCCTGCGTGCGGAGGCCCCCGCCGACACCACCGCCACCCGGCGGCTGGCCGCGGCGGTGGGCGACGCCGGGGGCGTGCTCACCGCCCTCGACGTCGTCGAGACCGGCGCCGACCACATCGTGGTCGACCTGACCTGCGACGCCGTCGACAGCGACCACATCAAGGTGATCGCCGACGCGGTGGCGGCGCTCGACGGGGTGGCGGTGCGCACGGTCGGCGACGCCACGTTCCTCATGCACATCGGCGGCAAGCTGGAGGTCAGCCCCCGGGTCGAGCTGCGCGGCCGTGACGACCTCTCCCGTGCCTACACACCGGGAGTCGCGCGCGTCTGCCAGGCCATCGCCGCCGACCCGGAAGAGGCCCGGCGCCTGACCGTGAAGCGCAACACCGTCGCGGTCGTGACCGACGGATCGGCCGTGCTCGGCCTGGGCAACCTGGGCCCCGCGGCGGCCCTGCCCGTCATGGAGGGCAAAGCCGCCCTGTTCAAGCGGTTCGCCGATGTGGACGCGTGGCCGGTATGCCTGGACACCCAGGACACCGACGAGATCGTCCGGGCCGTCGAGCTGATCGCCCCGGTGTACGGAGGCGTCAACCTCGAGGACATCTCCGCACCGCGCTGCTTCGAGATCGAACGGCGGCTGCGCGAAAAGCTGGACATCCCCGTCTTCCACGACGACCAGCACGGCACCGCGGTCGTCGTCCTCGCCGCCCTCACCAACGCCCTGCGCGTGGTCGGCAAGAAGCTCGCTGATACGACGATCGTGGTGAGCGGGGTGGGCGCGGCGGGAACCGCCATCATCCGGCTGCTGGCCGCCGAGGGCGCCGGCGACATCGTGGCCTGCGACCGGTCCGGTGTCCTCCACCGCGACCGGGCCGGACTGGACGCGTCCCGCCGGCAGCTCGCGGAGGACACCAACGCCGCAAACCGCACCGGTGGCGTGGCGGACGCCCTGCGCGGCGCGGACGTCTTCATCGGCGTGTCCGCGCCCAACATCCTGAGCGGCGAGGACGTGGCGGCGATGGCACACGACGCGATCGTGTTCGCCCTGGCCAACCCCGACCCCGAGGTCGATCCGGTCCAGGCGCGGCGCCACGCCACCGTCGTCGCAACCGGCCGCAGCGACTACCCCAACCAGATCAACAACGTCCTGGCCTTCCCCGGCATCTTCCGCGGACTGCTCGACGCGGGCGCCCGGGAGATCTCCGACGCGATGCTCATCGCCGCGGCCCGCGCCATCGCCGACACGGTGGCACCCGCCGAGCTGCACGCCGGACACATCGTCCCCAGCGTCTTCGACCCGGACGTCGCGCCCGCGGTCGCCGCGGCGGTCCGGGACGCGAGCTCCACCGGGGCCTGATCCTTTCCTCCCTTTCCCCCTGTTCCTCCTTACGAGTCCTGCACGCACCACTTCCCGGGATGTGAGAAATGAGCACCCACCGTCTGCCGTACACGGTCAACCTGTCGATCCTCTTCACCGAGCTGCCGCTGCTGGAGCGCCCGGCCGCGGCGAAGGCCGCCGGGTTCGACGCGGTCGAGTTCTGGTGGCCCCACACCGTGGCGGTGCCGGAGGACCGGCACGCCGACGCCTTCGTCCGGGCCGTGCGGGACGCCGGGGTCCAGCTGACCGGGCTGAACTTCTTCGCCGGGGACATGCCGGGCGGCGACCGCGGCCTGGTGTCCTGGCCCGCCCGCAGCGCCGAGTTCCGCGACAACATCGAGGTGACCGTCGCGATCGGCGAACAGCTGGGCTGCCGCGCGTTCAACGCCCTGTACGGCAACCGCGTCGAGGGCGCCGACCCGGCGGAGCAGGACGCCGTGGCCGCCGAGAACCTGGCGCTGGCGGCCGAGGCGGCGCGGCGCATCGGCGGCACCGTCCTGGTGGAGCCGGTCAGCGGCGCCCCCGCGTACCCGCTGCTCACCGCGGCGGACGCGATCGGGGTCATCGACCGGGTGGAGCGCGCGTCCGGCGCCCGCAACCTCCGCTTCCTCGCCGACCTGTACCACCTGGCCGTGAACGGTGACGACGTGGCCGGTGTGATCGCCGCCCACGCGAGGCGCATCGGCCACGTCCAGATCGCGGACGCCCCCGGCAGGGGCGCGCCGGGCAGCGGCGGGCTGGACCTCGACGGGCTGCTCACCGGGATCGAGGCGGCGGGCTACGACGGCTGGGTGGGCCTGGAGTACAAGGCCCAGGGCCCGAGCGCCGACAGCTTCGACTGGCTCCCGCGCGAGCGGCGCGGCAGCACCGCCCACGCCTGACCTTCGCCTGTAACCAAGCGGCGAGTGAGCCGAAGGGGCGCGCCGGCGCCGAAGGGCCGAGCAGGGTCGACCGTCGACACCGGCTGAGGCGCCCCGGAGGCGAACCGAGCCTCAAGAACTAAGGAGGAATCATGACCGCCACCCCGCGGAAGATCGCTTTCATCGGCCTGGGCATCATGGGCGGCCCGATGGCCGCCAACCTGGTCAAGGCCGGGCACATCGTCACCGGCTACAACCGCAGCCGCGCGGCCGTCGACACGCTCGTCGCCGCCGGTGGCCGCGGCGCGGACAGCGTCGCACAGGCGGTGGGCGATGCCGAGGTCGTCATCACCATGGTCCCGGCCGACCCCCAGGTGAAGGAGGTCGTCCTCGGCGAGGGCGGCGTCCTGGAACACGCCGCGCCGGGCACCCTGCTGATCGACATGAGCAGCATCACCCCGCAGACCTCCCTGGAGGTCGAGGCGGCCGCCCGGCCCAAGGGGGTCCGCACGCTGGACGCCCCGGTCTCCGGCGGCGAGGCGGGTGCCATCGAGGGCGTCCTGTCCATCATGGTCGGCGGCGAGCCGGACGACTTCGCCGACGCGGGGCCGGTGTTCGAGGCGCTGGGCACCACCATCGTGCACGTCGGCCCGCACGGCGCCGGCCAGACGGTCAAGGCCGCCAACCAGCTGATGGTCGCCGTCCACCTCGAGGCCCTGGCCGAGGCCGTGGTGTTCCTGGAGAACGCCGGGGTGGACCTCAAGGCCGCGCTGGAGGTGCTGGGCGGCGGCCTGGCCGGTTCGACCGTGCTGGCCCGCAAGCGGGACGCGGTGCTGAACCGTTCGTTCCAGCCCGGTTTCCGCATCGACCTGCACCACAAGGACATGGGCATCGTCACCGACGCGGCCCGGGCGGTCGGCGCACCGCTGCCGGTCGGCTCCGTCGTCGCCCAGCTGGTCGCCTCCGCCCGCGCCTGCGGCGACGGCGACCTGGACCACTCCGCACTGCTGCGCGGCGTCGAGCGCCTGGCCGGCCGCGACATCCACTGATCCCCCGGAACCACAGGAGACACCCCATGGCGCGTATGACAGCGGCTCAGGCGGCGGTGGAGATCCTGAAGCGTGAGGGCACCACTCACGTCTTCGGTCTCCCCGGCGCGGCGATCAACCCCTTCTATGCCGCGATGCGCAGCAACGGCGGCCTCACCCACGTCCTGGCCCGGCATGTCGAGGGCGCCTCGCACATGGCCGAGGGCTACACCCGGGCGGAGGCGGGGAACATCGGGGTCTGTGTGGGCACCAGCGGCCCCGCGGGCACCGACATGATCACCGGCCTGTACTCGGCGAGCGCCGATTCGATCCCGATCCTGTGCATCACCGGCCAGGCGGCGGTGGCCAAGCTGCACAAGGAGGACTTCCAGGCGGTCGACATCGCCTCGATCGCGAGGCCGCTGACCAAGATGGCCATGACCGTGCTGGAGCCCGCCCAGGTGCCGGGCGCCTTCCAGCAGGCGTTCCACCTGATGCGGTCCGGCCGCCCCGGACCGGTCCTGATCGACCTGCCCATCGACGTCCAGATGGCCGAGATCGAGTTCGACCCGGACACCTATGAGCCGCTGCCGGTCCACAAGCCCGCGGCGACCCGGGCCCAGATCGACAAGGCGATGGGCCTGCTCCAGGCGGCCGAGCGGCCGCTGCTGGTCGCGGGCGGCGGCATCTTCAACGCCGACGCGTCCGACCTGCTGGTGGAGTTCGCCGAGCTGACCGGGGTGCCGGTGGTGCCCACGCTGATGGGCTGGGGCTCCATCCCGGACGACCACCCGCTGATGGCGGGCATGGTCGGCCTGCAGACCTCGCACCGCTACGGCAACGCCACCCTGCTGGAGTCGGACTTCGTCCTCGGCATCGGCAACCGCTGGGCCAACCGCCACACCGGCGGCGTCGACACCTACACCCAGGGCCGGACCTTCGTCCACGTCGACATCGAGCCCACCCAGATCGGGCGGGTGTTCGCGCCCGACTACGGCATTGTCTCCGACGCCCGGGCCGCGCTGGAGCTGTTCGTCGAGGCCGCACACGAACTCAAGGCGGCCGGCCGTCTCGCGGACCGCGCCGACTGGGCCGACAGCTGCCGCCGGCGCAAGGGCTCGATGCTGCGCAAGACCCACTTCGATCAGGTGCCGGTCAAGCCGCAGCGGGTCTACGAGGAGATGAACCGGGCGTTCGGGCCGGACACCCGCTATGTCTCCACGATCGGCCTCTCCCAGATCCAGGCCGCGCAGATGCTGCACGTCTACCGCCCCCGGCACTGGATCAACGCCGGTCAGGCCGGGCCGCTGGGCTGGACCGTCCCGGCGGCGCTGGGCGTGGCCACCGCCGACCCGGACGCCTCCGTGGTCGCCCTCTCCGGCGACTACGACTTCCAGTTCATGATCGAAGAACTCGCCGTCGGGGCCCAGTTCCAGATCCCCTACCTGCACGTCGTGGTCAACAACGCCTACCTGGGGCTGATCCGACAGGCCCAGCGCGGTTTCGACATGGACTACTGCGTCCAGCTCTCCTTCGACAACGTCAACGCCCCCGAGGTCGGCGGCTACGGCGTCGACCACGTCAAGGTGGCCGAAGGGCTCGGCTGCAAGGCCATCCGGGTCTTCGAACCCGACCGCATCGCGCCCGCCCTGGAGGAGGCCAAGAAGCTGATGGCCGAATTCCGGGTCCCGGTCGTCGTCGAGATCATCCTGGAGCGCGTCACCAACGTGTCCATGGGCACCGAACTCGACAACGTCAACGAGTTCGAGGAGCTGGCCACCAGCCCCGAGCACGCACCCACGGCGGTCCGCACCGCCCTCGGGTGACCCCCGGGCGGTATCGCCCGGCGCCCCACAGCTCCTCCCGGCGGCGTGATCCACGCGGTCGAAGCCGCGCCGCCGGGAGGCTCCAGCATGTCCCGGGCCGGGGCGGATCACCAGGCCACGGGCAGTTCGTAGACGCCGTAGACCGACCCGTCGTGCTTGAAGGGGAGCCGCGGGCTACGGGCTCAACATCGCGCTGATGTCCGCCCTCTGGCACCTCGTCCTCGTCTCCGGCATCATCGGCGCCGGGGTCGGGCTCGCCTACGGCGCCATGCCCGCGCTCGTCATGGCGGCCGTGCCGGTGTCGGAGACGGCCGCGGCCAACAGCCTCAACACCCTGATGCGGTCCATCGGCACCTCGGTCTCCAGCGCGGTGGCGGGCGTCGTCCTGGCCGAGATGACCATCACGCTCGGCTCCGTCGCCCTCCCCGCCCAGAACGGCTTCCGGGTGGTCATGGCCGTCGGCGCCGGGGCAGCGCTCCTCGCCTTCGTCCTCGCCGCCTTCCTCCCCGGGCAGCGTCCGGCCGCCGCCGAGGCGGCCGCGCCCGCCACCGACGGGAGGCCCGCCACGCCCGCGGAGACCTGAGCCCGCGGCGGCCCGGCGATTCCCGCGCATGGGGACCCGTGTGTCGGGTACACGGATTCCCGACCAGCCGATCTCCGGCAGTCTCATCACCCGAGGAGAGCCCCCATGCTGATGGCCCACCCCGCCGTGTTGCGCAATCTCGTCGAGAGTTACGAGACCCTGCACGCTCTGCACGCCGACGTGGGCAGCCCGGAGGTGCGGCAGCGCATGGACGACGTCGCCTACACCCTGTGCGTCGCCACCGGGACCCGGGATGTGGACACCGCCCTGATCGCCGCCCGCCACCGGCTCCCCGGCGCTCGCGTCCAGGACGACTCCCTGCTGAGCACCTGACGCCGGGCGGATGAGGTGATGCGCCGGGGCGCGGTACGGGGCGTCCCGGCGTTCGTGTGGTGTCCGGTGCTAGTGCCGCGTCAGTCAGGGTTTGCCCGGTAGCGAGGCGTCCTGGTGCGGTCAGCTGCAAGGCGCCGGATCGGCCTCGTAGTGGGCCTACTCGGTCGATTCGGCAACGCCGCAGATGGCCGTGCCAGGGCGGCGAGCGGGGCGAACCTTGGCTGACGCGGCACTAGCGGCCCACGTTGTCCTCGGCGATGACGCGGGCCATGGTGCGCTCCGCCAGGGCCGTGATCGTCACGAAGGGGTTGACGCCGAGGGAGCCCGGGATGAGGGATCCGTCGGTCACATAGAGCCGCTGGTAGCCGGCGACCCGGCCGTACGCGTCCGTGGCGCGGCCCAGCACGCAGCCGCCCAGCGGGTGGTAGCAGAAGTCGGCGGCGAAGGCGCGGGTGTCGCCGAAGAGGTCGTAGCGGTAGATGGTGGCGTTGGCCGCGTTGACCCGGTCGAAGAGGGACTTCGCGGCGGCGATGCCCGGGGCGCTCTGGCCGGCGGTCCAGTTCAGGACGGCGGCGTCCTTGGCGGCGTCGTAGGTGAAGGTGCCGCGCTCGGGGTTCTTGGTGATCGCCAGGTAGAGGCTGGCCCAGGTCTCGGTGCCGGCCGGCAGCGGGGCGATCTCGGCGAACACCGGGTTGGCGGCGTTGGACCAGTCGTCGACGGCCATCACCGGGATCGTGGACTGATGGGCCCCGGTGGGGTTCCAGATGTGGTTGGCGCGGCCCAGCATGACGTTGCCGTTGCCGCCCCAGCCCCGGCCGACCTCCGCGTTCAGCCCCGGCAGCGCGCCGGTCTCGCGGGCGCGCAGCAGGAGTTCGGTCGTCCCGAGGCTGCCCGCGCCGAGGAAGAGGGAGCGGCAGCCGATCTCGTCCGTCGCGGTGACCGCGCCGGTGGTGTCGAGGCGGTCGACGGTGACGACGTATGTGCCGTCGGCGGCCCGCCGCACCGCCCGGGCGCGGCTGAGCGTGTCGATGGTGACGTTCCCGGTGCCGAGGGCGGCCGCGAGATAGGTCTTGTCGAGGCTGCGTTTGCCGTGATTGTTGCCGTAGATGACCTCCTGGGCGAGCGCGGACCTGGCGGCGGTCCCGGCGGCCTCGCGCCGCATGTGGTCGAAGTCGTAGACGCTGGGCACGAAGACGGTCCTCAGCCCCGCCGCGGCCGCCTGGGCCCGGGCCACCCGGGTGTACTGGTACCACTCGGTGGTCTCGAACCAGTCGGTGGGGACGGGGGAGGTGCCGAGCATGCGGTTGGCGCGCGGGAAGTACGTGCCGTACATGGCGTCCGCGTCGACGCCCGGCAGGATCTCCTGGAAGTACGCGCGGGGCGGGGTGACCGCGATACCGCCGTTGACCAGCGATCCGCCGCCGACCCCGCGGCCGACGTAGACGGACATGTTCGGGTGCCGGATCCGGTCCAGGACACCGGGGTAGGGGGTGATGTCCTTGTTGATGACGTCCAGCCACAGGAACGTGGACAGTGGCGCCTCGGTCCTGCGCTTGAACCACATGGAGCGCTGGTCGGGGGCGGTCATCGAGCAGAACACCGTCCCGTCGGGGCCGGGCGCCTCCCAAAGCCGGCCCATCTCGATGACGAGGGTGCGGATGCCCGCCTCACCCAGCCGCAGCGCGGCGACCGCCGCGCCGTAGCCGGATCCGATGACGAGGGCGGGGGCGTAGTCGGCGCTCTCGGCGGCGGCCGCCGGGGTGAGGCCGATTCGGGTGACTCCGAGGGCGGCGGCCGTCCGCAAGGCCGCCAGCCCCAGAAAGTGACGACGCGTCAGTTTTACTTCCATGGCCGCATCATGGGCGGAATGAGCTACTCCGCCCATGATGCGCGCACATGGTCTTTTACCGCCGCGCCAGATCCCTTCCGGTCCGCTTGCGCCGCACCTCGCGCACCAGGGCGACACCGAGCACGAGGGCCGCGGCGAACAGCGACAGAACCATCTGCTGACGGCCGTCCGGATCGGTGAACATGTAGCCCACCACGAAAACGATCATGCCGATGGTGACCCAGGTCAGATACGGGTACGCCCACATCTTCACCGTCAGCCGCTCCGGGGACTCACGCTCCAGGGCCCGGCGCATCCGCAGCTGGGAGAAACAGATCACCAGCCAGACGAAGAGCGCCACCGCGCCCGAGGAGTTCAGCAGGAACTGGAACACGGTGTCGGGGTAGGCGTAGTTGAAGAACACCGCGACGAATCCGAAGACGACCGAGGCGAGGATCGCCGTGGCCGGTACACCGCGCCCGGTGGTGCGGCTGAAGCTCTTCGGCGCGTCCCCGCGCCCGCCGAGCGAGAACGCCATCCGGGAGGCCGTGTACAGACCGGAGTTGAGACAGGAGAGCACGGCGGTCAGCACGATCACGTCCATCAGCTGACCGGCGTGGGCGATGCCGATGTGGTCCAGCACGGCCACATACGGGCTCTTCTTCACCTCAGGGGAATTCCACGGCAGCAGGGTCACCACGATGGCGATCGAACCGAGGTAGAAGACCGCGATCCGCCAGATCACGCTGTTGGTGGCGCGGGCGACCGCCTTGCGCGGATCGGCGGACTCCGCCGCGGCGAGGGTGACGATCTCACTGCCCATGAAGGAGAACACGACCATCAGCACCCCGGTGAGCACCGCACCGGGGCCGTTCGGCAGGAAGCCGCCGTGCCCGGTCAGATTCGCGGTGCCGACCGCGCCGCCGGAGCCGCCCGGCAGCAGACCGAACACCGCCAGCCCGCCGACCACGATGAACACGGCGATCGCGACCACCTTGATGCCCGCGAACCAGAACTCGAACTCCCCGTAGGAGCCCACCGAGAACAGATTGGTCGCCGTCAGCACCACCATCACGATGAGCGCCCACGCCCACTGCGGCACCGCGGGCACCCACCCGGTGAGGATGGCCGCCCCCGCGGTGGCCTCCACCGCCAGCACCACGACCCAGAAGAACCAGTACAGCCAGCCGATCGTGAACCCCGCCCAGCGGCCGAGCGCCCGGTCCGCGTACGACGAGAACGAGCCGGAGACCGGATCGGCGGCGGCCATCTCGCCGAGCATCCGCATCACCAACACGACCAGCGCGCCCACCAGCGCGTACGAGAGCAGAATGGCGGGCCCCGCCGCGGCGATTCCCGCGCCGGAGCCGACGAACAGCCCGGCCCCGATGACCCCGCCGATGGCGATCATCGACAGATGGCGGTTCTTCAGCCCGGCCTGCAGGCCCTCGCCCCCACCGGAGCCGGATCCGGTGGCGCCGGGCGGGGCCTCGCCCGGTGGCGACTTAGCGCCCCCGGGGGCGCGGGCGTCCGTGGTGATCGGCTTCTGGGCGCTCATGATCGTTCCTCGTCTTTCATGACGGCGGGAGCCGGCGCGCGCGGACGCACCCCTGTGGGGGCGCGCGGAAGGCGTCACCGGTGGTGAGCCGTGTCCCCGATCGGTGACACGAAAAGGGGCCCCGAGCAGGACCGAAGCCCGGTGAAGGCGGGTGTGGGGCGGGTTGCGGTTCAGTGGAATCTAGGTGCCCCACCAGACCCCGGCCATCGACAGACGTCACGCATCGCCCCCCTCGGCTTCATACAGACGTAACAACGCGGGGTCGTCCGCCCGGGGGATCGGCGCCTCACAAAAGGGGTGCGTGCGCGGCCGCTTTATACATCGAAGGATGTACCGGCCTTTCATCATCGATCACGAGGTACGGGGCGCCGTGGGACATGAGGATGGCGGGGACATCGTCCACGGCCCGACGCAGCGCTTGAGGATCCCCGTATGCCCCGGCTCCACCCCGCCCCGCCCGTCCCCTCGGCCGCCCGCGCCCTCGGCCGGGCGCTCCTCGGCGGGCTGGTGATGGCCGTGGCCCTGGGAGTGGGAACCGGGGTGGGCGCGACGGCCCAGGTGGGCGGTTTCGCGGGGCGGCTGGTACCGGCCGCGCTGGTGAGCGGTGTGGCCGTACCCGTGGTGTGGCTGCTGACGCGGCGGGCGGGGCAGCCCCTGACGTCGCTGGGGTTCGGCGGGGCGCGGGCGAGCGCGCGGGCATTCCTGACCGGGGCGGGGGTGACGGCCGGGGCGGCCGCCCTGGTGCTGGGGGCGGGGACGGCGGCGGGCATGCTGCGCTGGTCCGCGGCCGGCCCCCTCGGCCTCGCCCGCTTCCTCGTCTCCAACGCGGTGGTGGCGCTGCTGCTGGAGGCGCTGCCGGAGGAGACGACGCTGCGCGGCCACACCTGGTCCTCGCTGCGGCAGCGGTTCGGCGGTGCGGTGGCGGCGCTCGGCACAACGGGTGTCTTCCTGCTGGTGCCCGGCGCCTCCACGGTGGCGGAGGCCGGGACCGTACGGCTCCTCGGCGGCGAGCCGGGGCCGGTCGGCTGGGCACCGGACGGGCAGCACCCGGTGGACTACCTGATCCTGCTGACCGTCTTCGGGCTGACGCTGGTCGCGGCGAGGACAGCGGTGCGGCAGGCACCCCTGTGGGCCGCCATCGGCACCCATCTGACGTTTCTGACCGTCAACCGGATCGCGCTGGACGGCGACGGGCGCCACACGGGCTGGCCCGTGGAGGCGACGACACCGGACGCGGTGCTGCTGGTGCCCGCGTATCTCCTGGTGGCCACCGCCGGGTTCGCGCTCTTCCGGCGGGCAGGGCACGGCAGTTGGGCCCGTACCGCCTCGATCAAATGAGGTGACGGACCCTGCCCGGACCCGTATCAAGAGGGCATGGAGACCACGAGCGATTCCCCGGGGACGGGACGGCGCCCCGGGGTGCTGAGGCAACGGGACTTCCGGCTGCTCTGGCTGGGCGAGACCACCAGCGGGCTGGGCGCCGGCATCACCACGGTGGCGCTGCCCCTGGTCGCGGTGGTGGAGCTGCGGGCCGGCCCGTTCGCCGTCGGCCTGCTCACCGCCGCGGTATGGCTGCCGTGGCTGGTGATCGGGCTCCCGGCGGGGGCCTGGGTGGACCGGGTCCGGCGGCGGCCGCTGCTGATCGCCTGCGATCTGGTGTCGGCGGCGCTGTATGTGAGTGTCCCGGTGGCGGCCTGGTGCGATGTGCTGACGCTGCCCCAGCTGCTCGCGGTGGCGGTGATGTGCGGGGTGTCGGCGGTGTTCTTCAAGACCGCGTCCCACGCGTACATGCCCGCGGTGCTGGACGAGCGCGATCTGCTGGAGGGAAACGCCAAACTCCAGAGCAGCGAGGCCGGTACGCGCATGGTCGGCAGCGGCACCGCCGGGCTGATCGCCCAGGCCTTCGGCTCCGTCACCGGACTGCTGATCGACGCCCTGACCTTCATGGTCTCGGCGGTGTGCCTGCGGATGATCCGGGTCCGGGAACCGGCCCCGCCGGCCCCCGACGAGGCGGCCACGCTGCGCCGCCGGATCGGCGAGGGGCTGCGCTTCGTCCGCCATGACCCGTATCTGCGGCCGATGGTCACCTACGGGGCCGTGCTCAACATGGCGCTGATGGGATATCAGGCGGTGCAGATCGTGTTCCTCGTGCGCACGGTGGGGGTGTCCGAGGCGACGGTCGGTGTCCTGATCATGTCCGGCAGCCTCGGCGGCATCCTCGGCGCCCTGCTCGCCACCGCCATCGGCCGCCGCTTGGGATCCGCCCGCGGCATGCTCGTCCTCCAGGCGGTCACCAGCCCGTTCGCCCTGCTGATGCCGCTGGCCGCGCCCGGCGCCGGGCTGCTGCTCTTCGCGGTCGGCTGGTTCATGGTGGGGACGGGCGTCGCGGTGTGCGGCGTGGTGCTGGGCAGCTTCCGGCAGCGCTACTGCCCGCCCGAGCTGCTGGGCCGGGTGGTCGCGACGACGATGATGCTCAACCACAGCACCATCCCGCTCGGTTCGCTGCTCGGCGGGCTCCTCGGCGACACGCTCGGACTCCGTCCCACCATGTGGATCATGACCGGGCTGGTGGCGTCCTGCTGGCTGATCCTGGCGCTGGGACCGATGCGGCGGCGGCGCGATCTGCCACATGCGTACGAGCCGGAACCGGCGCCGGACGGCACGGGCCTGGTCGTCGACGCGGCGGGCTGAGGAGCGATCGCGCCGCTTGGCACATTATTTCTCCCGGTCGCGGTCACCGGCGTCCAGGTGCCGGGACAGGACGGTGGCCGGCTCGACGCCCTCCGGGAACTTCGGCCCCCCGTGCTCCGACGTGCCCTCCCGCGTTCCGCCCGATGCCCGCTCAATGGGACAGGTCGTGGACACGGACGGCGGGCAGCGGCCCGTCGTGGCGTTCGACCTCGACCCGGCCGAGCTGGCCGGTGCAGCCCTGGGCGAGCCGGGAGGTGCCGATGTCGCGGGTCAGCGCGTTGGGGTTGCCGTGGACGCAGGTGGCCACCTCGGGGGCCGAGGGGTCGAACCAGGCTCCGGTGGAGAGCTGGACCACGCCGGGCCGCACCGCGTCGCTGAGCACGGCGCCCGCCAGGCAGCTGCCCACGGTGCTGCGGATCCGCACCACGTCGCCGTCGCGTACGCCGCGCGCGGCGGCGTCAACGGGGTGCATCCGGGCCGGTTCGCGGCCGCGGACCTTGGAGGAGGCGCTGAGTTCGCCCTGGTCGAGCTGGCTGTGCAGCCGGGTGGGCGGGTTGTTGGCGATCAGGTACAGGGGGTACGCGACCGGGTCGTCGGCGCCATCGGCGTCCCCTGGCTCCGGCGGCAGCCACGCGGGGTGGCCGGGGCAGTCGTCGTAGCCGTAGGAGGCGATGGTGGCCGAGTACAGCTCGATGCGGCCGCTCGGCGTGGGCAGCGCCGCGCCGTCGGGGTCGGCGCGGAACGCCGCGTACAGGGTGCGCTCCTCGCGCAGGGCGCGCAGCCGGACGCGGCCCGCGCTCCAGAAGGTCTTGAAGTCCTCCTCTGGCGCGTACTCCGGCGGCAGGCCCCGGCGCCAGCTCTCGTAGAGGTGTTCCAGCCAGTCACGCGCGTCGCGGCCCTGGGTGAAGGCGTGGCCGATGCCGAGTTCGGTGGCCAGGTCGCCGAGGATCCGGTAGTCGTCGCGGGCCTCGCCCACCGGGTCGGCGACGCGGTGCATGGCGATGAGCGCGGTGTCCTGTTTGGCGCCGCCGATGTCGTCGCGCTCCAGGGTGGTGGTGGCGGGCAGCACGAAGTCGGCGTGGCGGGCGGTGGCCGTCCAGTGCGGCTCGTGGACCACGACCGTGTCGGGGCGGGCGAAGGCCCGGCGCAGGCGGCCGAGGTCCTGGTGGTGGTGGAAGGGGTTGCCGCCGGCCCAGTGGACGAGCCGGATGTCGGGATAGGTGTGGCGCCCGCCGTCGTACTCGAACTCCTCGCCCGGGTGCAGCAGCAGATCGGCGATCCGGGCGACGGGGATGAAGTCGGGGACCGGGTTGGTGCCCTGGTCCAGGGTGGGCAGCTTGTACGGGAGCGTCCCGGCGCCGGTGCCGCCGGTGGCGCCGTAGCCGTGGCCGAAACCGCCGCCGGGCAGCCCGATCTGGCCGATCAGGCAGGCCAGCGCGATGCCCGCCCACAGCGGCTGCTCGCCGCGGTGGGCGCGCTGGAGCGACCAGCTGAGGGAGATCATGGTGCGGTGTTCGGTCAGCTCGCGTGCGAGGGCGGCGGTCCGGGCGGCGGGAATGCCGCAGATCTCCTCGGCCCAGTGCGGGGTCTTGGCGGCGGAGCCGTCCCGGCCGAGGACGTGACCGGCGAAGGTGCCGAAGCCCTCGCAGTGGCGGCGGCAGAAGTCCGCGTCGTACCGGCCCTCCTCGATCAGCACATGGCACAGCGCCAGCATCAGCGCGGTGTCGGTGCCGGGGACGGGGGCCAGCCACTCGGCGTCCAGTTCGGCGGCGAGGTCGTCGCGCAAGGGACTCACCAGGACGAAGCGGGCGCCCCGGTCGCGGGCCGCGCGCAGCAGCCCCGCGGCCCGGTGGCGGCTGATGCCGCCCGCGTTGACCTGTGTGTTCTTGGCCGGCATCCCGCCGAAGCAGAGGAAGAGGCCGGTGTGTTCGGCCAGCACGGACAGCGGAGTGGGCTTGCTGATCGGGGCGTCGTCGCCCACCACATGGCGCAGCAGGGGGTGGGCGGCGCCGAGGCTGTAGGAGTTGACGGAGCGGGTGTAGCCGCCGAGGCAGTTGAGGAACCGGTGGATCTGGCTCTGCGCGTGGTGGAAGCGGCCCGCGCTGCCCCAGCCGTACGACCCGCCGAAGATGGCCCGGTTTCCGTGGGTGGTGCGGACCCGGTCGAATTCGCGGGCCAGCAGCGGGATCGCCTCGTCCCAGGGGACGGGCACATGGCCGTCGGTGCCGCGGGCCGGGTCGGCGCCGGGTCCGTGTTCCAGCCAGCCGCGGCGTACGTAGGGGGTGAGCACCCGGTCGCGGGGGCCCAGCGCGGCGGGCACGTTGCGCAGCAGCGCGGCGGGGTGGGGGTCGCGGGGGTCGGGGGTGACGTCGAGGCCGCCGTCCGGGCGCAGGGCGGCCTCGAAGGCGCCCCAGTGCGAGCTGTGGGGGTGTCCGTGGGAGGTGGCGCCCGGGCGCGGTCCCGTTCCGTCGCCGTGGTGGGCCGTGTCGTCGGCTCCGTTGCTCGCTGCCCTGCTCATGCGGTGTCTCGCCTTTCGTCCGTTCTCTCCCTCCCTCCAGTTCCTCTCTTCGCCCCGCTCACTCCCCCTCGGTCGATCCTGGGCCGCGCCCCGGCCGGTCGGCGTCAGCCGGTCGGCCCATCAAAGGGGCGGACGGCTGCGGTGGCGGACGGCTGCGGAGCGTTATCGTCGATCCCGCTCCGCGTATGCCGATATTCGGCCACCGATGGCATACTTGAATGCGCGACCAAATGGGTTCACTCCCCGCCAGGGTCGCGGCGGTGGAGGCCGCATCTGCTCGTGGCGGAAGTCCGAGGGCAAGGTGAGATGACCACATGACGCGACCGGACCCGCCGCCGCACGAGCAGCCCGTCCGGTCGGACGACCTCATCGACGAGGCGTCCACAGCCAGGGCCACTGTCGACGAGCACGGCATCGTCACCCAGTGGAACGAGGGGGCCGAAAGGCTTCTCGGATACCGGCCCGAGGAGATCGTGGGCAGGTCGACGGCCGGTCTGCTCGCCGGCGAGGCGAATCCGCGGTCGGTGGCCGAAACCCTGCGCACCCTGAATCCGCCCGACCGGTTCCGCGGCCGGGTGGCGCTGCTGAGCCGCGACGGCTCCCGGGTGACGGCCGGGCTGCTGGCACACCGCGTCACCGCGCCCGGCGGGGCCACCGAATGGCTCGTCGTCTCCCCACTGCCCCGGCCGGAACGGCCGCTGGCGGACGAGGAGTTGCTGAAGCACTGCTTCGCCCAGGGACCGTGCACGATGGCGGTGTACGACACCGGGCTGCGGCTGCGGTGGGCGAACCAGGACATGGAGCGGGTGCTGGGCCTCACCCAGGAGGAGATCCGCGGACTGCGGGTGCCGGAGATCACCCCCGGGCCCGAGGCGGAGGAGACCGAGGAGCGGATGCTCCGAGTGCTGGAGACCGGCGAGGAGCAGCACATCGAGCTGTTCCTGCGGATGCCCGGGCACGACCGTCCGGTCGCCTGGTCGACCTCACTGGCCCCGCTGCGGGACGGCGAGGGCCGGGTGGCGGCCGTGATGCTGTCCGCGCACGACCGGACCCCGCAGCACACCACCCGCAAGCGGCTGCTGCTGCTCAACGAGGCGAGCGTCCGGATCGGCTCCACCCTGGACATCGACCGGACCGCGCAGGAGCTGGCCGATGTGGCGGTCCCGGAGCTGGCGGACTTCGTCACCCTCGATCTGCTGCCCTCGGTGCACGGCGGCAGCGAACCGCGTCCGGGCCCCCTCAGCGGCCATGTCATGCTGCGGCGGGTCGCCGCCCGGTCGGTCTTCGCGGGCACCCCGGAGGCCGTGGTGGAGGTGGGGAAGGTGGCCGCGTACCCCGACTTCTCCCCCGCCGCCGAATGCCTGAAGCTGGAGCGGGGGCTGCTGAACCGGGTGACGGACCCGGCGGTGTCCCGGTGGGCGGCACAGGCCCCGGACCGGGCCGCGTCGATCCACCGGTTCGGCTTCCACTCCACGATGGCCATCCCGCTGCGCGCCCGCGGCACGACCCTCGGCGTGGCGACGTTCTCCCGGCACCGGCGCCCCGAGCCGTTCGAGGAGGACGATCTGCTGCTCGCCGAGGAGATGACGGCCCGGGCGGCGGTCTGCATCGACAACGCCCGCCGCTACACCCGGGAGCGGAACACCGCGCTGACCCTGCAGCGCAGCCTGCTGCCGCGGATCCTGCCGCGGAGCGCGGCCGTCGAGGTCGCCTCCCGCTATCTGCCCGCGGGCCCGCAGGCCGGGGTGGGCGGCGACTGGTTCGATGTGATCCCGCTGTCCGGGGCGCGGGTCGCGCTGGTGGTGGGCGATGTGGTCGGCCACGGGGTGCAGGCGTCGGCGACCATGGGACGGCTGCGCACGGCGGTCCGTACCCTCGCCGATGTCGACCTGGCCCCCGATGAGCTGCTGACCCACCTGGACGACATGGTCAACCATCTGTCGGCGGAGGCGGAGAGCGCCCAGGGCCCGGCGGGCGCGGGGGCCACCAGCGGGGGCATCGGCGCCACCTGCCTGTACACGGCGTACGACCCGGTCTCCCGGGTCTGTTCGATCGCCCGGGCGGGGCATCCGCCGCCCGCGGTGGTGGCCCCCGACGGCTCGGTCGACCTGCTCGACCTGCCCGGCGGCCCGCCCCTGGGCCTTGGCAGTCTGCCGTTCGAGACGGTGGAGGTGGAGCTGGCGGAGGGCAGTCTGCTCGCGCTGTACACCGACGGTCTGATCGAGTCCCGCGACCAGGACGTCGACCGGGCGCTGGACACGCTGCGCTCCGCACTGGCCCAGCCCACCGAGTCGCTGGAAGCCACCTGTGACATCGTGCTCAGCAAGATGCTGCCCGGCCGCCCGGCGGACGACGTGGCGCTGCTGGTCGCCCGCACCCGCGCCCTGGACGCCGACCACGTGGCCACCTGGGACCTGCCGGCCGACCCCTCCGTGGTGGCGCGGGCCCGCCGGGACGCCTCCGCGCAGCTGGAGGCGTGGGGTCTGGACGAGGCCGTGTTCACCACCGAGCTGGTGGTCAGCGAGCTGATCACGAACGCCATCCGGCACGCCAAGGCCCCCATCCAGCTGCGGCTGATCCACGACCGCACGCTGATCTGCGAGGTGTCCGACGGCAGTGGCACCGCCCCCCATCTGCGCCGGGCCCGCACCTTCGACGAGGGCGGCCGTGGGCTGCTGCTGGTGGCTCAGCTGACGCAGAGCTGGGGCACCCGGCAGACCGGCACCGGCAAGACGATCTGGGCGGAGCAGTCCCTGTCCCCAGCCGACCGCTGATCCGGTCCCCCACGCCTCGGGTGGCGTGCGGGACGCCCGGCTTCACTACAATCGGCGGCGGGAAGCCCCCTTCAGCACGGACGTGAGGCCGCACCATGGCATGCGGCGTCAGGCGGACGCCGCTGCCCGCCGGCGTGGCGGGCCCCGCGGCGGAACGAAAGGCCGCATTGCATGCGAACCGAAGCCACGCGTTCCGGCGACTCACTGGCCGCGCTGAGCCCCGCCGAATCGGCCCGGCTGATGGCGGTGATGCGGGAGGCCGCGCTGAGCCGCGGCAGGCTCCCGCTGCCCGCACGCCCGGTGATCGGCCAGTCCTGGGACCGGATGCTGCGGCTCGGTCTGGACCCGGACCGCGGCCAGGACCGGGGGCTGCTCAGCCTGGACGAACTGGAGCGGCGCCGGCGGGCGACCCGGCTGGCCGAGGTGCTGCCCACCCTGCACAGCGGGCTGCTGGAGGCGGCGGAGGCGGCCGGCCACATCATGATCATCGCGGATGCCGACGGCCGGGTGCTCTGGATCGACGGCCACCGCGGCGTCCGTCGGCACGCGGAGGGCATCGCCCTCACCGAAGGCGCGCACTGGGCCGAGGAGACCGCCGGGACCAGCGGCATCGGCACCGCGCTCGCCGTCCGGGCGCCCGTGCGGGTGCACTCCGCGGAACACTTCGTCAGCGCCTTCCACACCTGGAGCTGCGCCGCCGCGCCGCTGCACGACCCCCGGGACGGGCAGCTGCTCGGCGTCATCGACATCAGCGGGCCCGCCCCCACCGCCCATCCCACCGTGCTCTCCCTGGTCACGGCCACCGCCCGGTGGGCCGAGGGCGAACTGCGGCTGGCTCACAGTCGCGAACTGGACGCGCTGCGCGCCCTCGCCGCGCCCGTCCTCGCCCGCACCCCGGGCAAGGCCGCCGTGGTGGACCGGCACGGCTGGGTCGCCGCCGTGACCGGGTTCAGCCCGCGGGACCACCGGCTGCCGCTGCCGAAAGCGGCGCGGGAGGCACCGTACGGGCCGGTCTGGCTGTCCTCGCTCGGCACCTGCGCGGTGGAGCCGCTGCCCGGCGGCCATCTGCTGCGGGTACTCGACGGCGAGGACGGCGCCCCGGCGGCGCCCGCCGGATCCGGCCACCTGGTGCTGGACGTCACGCATCCGCACCACTGGTCGCTGACCTTCTCGGGCCCCTCCGGCACCTGGACGCAACCGCTCAGCGCCCGCCACGCCGAACTGCTGCTGGTGCTCGCCGCCCACCCCGAGGGGCGCACGGCGGCGCAGCTCGCCCACGATCTGTTCGGCGACCCGACGCGGACGGTCACCGTGCGGGCGGCGATGTCCCGGCTGCGCGGACGGCTCGGGGCGGTGCTCGCGCACCGCCCCTACCGGTTCGCGGACCGGATCCGCGTCGAGGTGCGGAGGCCGGAGAGCGGGCAGGGTCTCCTGCCGTTCAGCGTGGCCCCCGCGGTCGCCCGGCTGCGTGGGTGAGTCCCCCTCAGCCGCGGCCCGCGACCTCCTCCGGGCTCAGCACCTCGGCGAGGCGTTCGGCGGGCAGCAGCCCCTTCTCCAGGACGAGTTCGGCGACGCCGCGGCCGGTGGCCAGGGCCTCCTTGGCGATGCTGGTGGCCGCGCTGTAGCCGATGTACGGATTGAGGGCGGTGACCAGGCCGATGGAGTTCTCCACGGTGGCGCGCAGGTTCTCGGCGTTGGCGGTGATGCCCGCGACGCACCGGTCGGCCAGCACCAGGCAGGCGGCGCGCAGATGGGTGATGCTCTCCGAGAGGGAGTGCAGGATGATCGGTTCGAAGGCGTTCAGCTGGAGCTGTCCGGCCTCGGCGGCCATGGTGATGGCCACGTCGTTGCCGATCACCTCGAAGGCCACCTGGTTGACGACCTCGGGGATGACCGGGTTGACCTTGCCGGGCATGATGCTGGAACCGGCCTGCACCGGCGGCAGGTTGATCTCGTTGAGCCCGGCGCGCGGGCCGGAGGAGAGCAGCCGCAGGTCGTTGCAGCTCTTGGAGAGCTTGACGGCGATGCGCTTGAGGACCCCGGACAGGTGGACGAACGCGCCGCAGTCCTGGGTGGCCTCGACCAGGTTGGCCGCGGTGACCAGCGGCAGTCCGGTGATCTTCTCCAGGTGGCCGCGGGCGGCCTCGGCGTAGCCCTTCGGCGCGTTGAGGCCGGTGCCGATCGCGGTCGCGCCGAGGTTGATCTCGTGCACCAGGCCGGAGGCCTCCAGCAGCCGGCTCTGGTCCTCCTCCAGCATCACCGCGTACGCCGAGAACTCCTGGCCCAGCGTCATCGGCACCGCGTCCTGGAGCTGCGTGCGACCCATCTTCAGGATGTCGCCGAACTCCTCGGCCTTGGCGGCGAACGCCAGGCGCAGCGTCTCCATGGCCGTGTGCAGCTCACGGACGGCGATGATCGTGGAGACGTTGACGGCGGTCGGGTAGACGTCGTTGGTGGACTGGCTGAGGTTGACGTCCTCGTTCGGGTGCAGGTGGCCGTAGTCGCCCTTGGCGTGGCCGAGGATCTCCAGGGCCCGGTTGGCGATCACCTCGTTGGCGTTCATGTTCGTCGAGGTCCCGGCGCCGCCCTGGATCACGTCGACGATGAACTGGTCGTGCAGCCGGCCGCGGCGTATCTCCTGGCAGGCCGCGGCGATGGCGTCGGCCTTGAGCGAGGAGAGCAGGCCCAGGTCCTCGTTCGCGCGGGCCGCCGCCTCCTTGACGGCGGCCAGGGCGTTGATGAGGTGCGGGTAGGCGGCGATGGAGGTGCCGGTGATGGGGAAGTTCTCGGACGCGCGCAGGGTGTGGACGCCCCAGTACGCGTCGGCGGGTACGTCGCGGTCGCCGAGCAGGTCGTGTTCGCGGCGGGTGCCGGAGTCAGCGGTCATGGCTGTGCGAGGTTCCTTGGGTCACGGTGGGCGGGCGGGTCAGGCGGCGGGCCGGGCGAGGGCTTCGGTGACGTGCAGGCAGCCGACCGTGATGCCGCCGCCGTGGACCGGGGTGGTGGCGAATTCGGTGAGGACGCCGGGGTCGATGCCGCAGTGGGCGAGGGCGGCCGCGGTGACCGGCATCCGGGCGCGGTCGGCGCCGTCGGCGATCTTGACCACCAAGGCCCGGCCGTCGGACAGCCCGGCCATCTGCACACCTTCGAAGCCGTCCTTGGCGAGCAGCCCGGGCACCGTGCGCATCAGCCGGGCGACGTCCCGGTCGTCGCCGGACGCCATCTCGGGGTGGGTGCGCATGGCGTCCGCGACCCGGCCCTCGGGGGTGTCCGGGGCGGCCGAGGCGATCGCGGCGGCGGCGCGGGCGAGGCCGAGCGGGGAGACGGAGAACAGCGGCGCGCCGCAGCCGTCGACGGTGACCCGCGCGACGCGCTGTCCGGTCAGGTCCTCCACGGTTTCGGCGATCACCCGCTGGAGCGGGTGGGCCGGGTCGAGGTAGTCCTCCAGGGACCAGCCGCGCAGCTTCGCGGTGTACAGCATCGCGGCGTGCTTGCCGGAGCAGTTCTGCGCCAGCCGGGAGGGCCGGTGGCCGGCCCGCAGCCACCGCTCGCGCATCGCGGAGCCGTACGGCAGGTCGGGGGTGTTGCGCAGGTCGTCCTCGGTGAGGTCCGCCATCTCAAGGATGCGCCGGGCCCCGGCCAGGTGGTCGTCCTGGCCGGAGTGGCTCGCGGCGGTGAGCGAGAGCAGTTCGCCGTCCAGCGGCAGGCCGGCACGCAGCAGCGCGACGGCCTGCACGGGCTTGAGCGCGGACCGCGGGTAGAACGCGGCGTCGATGTCGCCGGCCTGGAACCCGACCCGTCCATCCGCGGCCAGGACGACCGCCGACCCATGGTGCACGCTCTCGATCACACCAGCGCGTACGACATGGGCGAGCGGCACATGGCGGGGTTCGCGGATGACGGGGGGCTCGGCCGGGGTGTGGCGAGCGTCGTCGGTGTGCTGCCCGGTGGTGGTGTTCATGGTGGTGGTGCTCCGGTCGTCGGGGTGGTTCACAGGGTGGTTCATCCGCCTGGTTCGGATGGGGTCCGGGCCGGCCGGGCCGGTCTACCGCTCGGTCGGCCCGGCCGGGCGCCTCTACCGTTCGGCCGACGCCGCCTCGGCACGAGTGGCGTCCACCCGGCGCCTGACGCCGAACCAGCCGATGACCAGCGCCAGCACGATCAGCGGAAGCGCCATGACGGTGAGCCGGCTGGGACCACCGTCGGCCCACATCAGGACCAGGACGGAGGCGAGGAAGCCGAGGGTGACGATTTCGGTGTACGGCGAGCCGGGGAGGCGGTAGCCGGGCCGGGTGAGGTGGCCGGCCTGGGTGCGGCGCCAGAAGACCAGATGACAGATCATGATGATCGCCCAGGTGGAGAGGATGCCGAGCGCCGCGAAGTTGAGCACGATCTCGAACGCCTCGCTGGGCACGACGTAGTTGAGGCCGACGCCCAGCACACAAATGCCGCAGGTGAGGAGGATTCCTCCGTAGGGCACCTGGGTGCGGCTCATCGCCCCGGTGAACTTGGGCGCGGAGCCGGCCATGGCCATCGAGCGCAGGATCCGGCCGGTGGAGTACAGCCCGGAGTTGAGGCTGGACATCGCGGCGGTGAGGACGACGAGGTTCATCACGTCGCCGGCCGCGGGCACGCCGAGCTTGGAGAGCACGGTCACGAACGGGCTCTGGTCGCCGGAGTAGGCGCCGGAGGGCATCAGCATGGACAGCAGCACCACGGAGCCGACGTAGAAGACGGCGACGCGCCACATGATGGAGTTGATCGCCTTCGGCATGACCTTCTCGGGCTCCAGGGTCTCGCCCGCGGTGACGCCGACGAGTTCGACGGAGGCGTAGGCGAAGACGACGCCCTGGATGATCAGCAGCATGGGCAGCGCACCGTGCGGGAACACGCCGCCGTGGTCGGTGATCAGGCTGGGGCCGGTGGTGTGACCGTCCACCGGCTGGCGGCTGACCAGCAGGTAGACGCCGATCACCATGAACACGACGAGCGCGCTGACCTTGATGATGGCGAACCAGAACTCCAGCTCACCGAATATCTTCACGGAGATGAGGTTCACCGTCAGCACGACGGCGAGCGCGACCAGCGCGATCACCCACTGCGGGATGTCGGTGAACATGCCCCAGTAGTGGGTGTAGGTCGCGACGGCGGTGATGTCGGCGATGCCGGTGGTGGACCAGTTGAGGAAGTACATCCAGCCCGCGATGTAGGCGCCCTTCTCGCCGAGGAACTCCCGGGCGTAGGAGACGAACGACCCCGAGGAGGGCCGGTGCAGCACCAGTTCGCCGAGGGCCCGCACCACCAGGAAGGCGAAGAGACCGCAGATCGCGTACGCCAGGGCCAGTGAGGGCCCGGCGTCCCTCAGGCGCCCTCCCGCGCCGAGAAAGAGCCCGGTGCCGATGGCACCGCCGATGGCGATCATGTTGACATGCCGGGCCTTGAGGGACTTGCTGTAGCCGGCGTCGCCGGCATCGACATGCTGGGGCTGATCGGGCCCTTGGTCGTGGCGTTCTTCCTGCCGGAGGGACTGCTCGCTCACGCCTGCTGTCCGCCTTCCGTGAGTACGTATCACACGCCGTCCGCCGAAGCGGGGCGCACGATGGAGGTCAGGGTGGTCTCGACCCGTTCGAGGTGGTGGGTCATCGCCGCCACCGCGTCGGGTTCGGACCCGTCGGCGAGCGCCTCGACGATCGCCCGGTGTTCTGCGTTGGACTGCTCCCGGCGGCCGCCGAGTTCGTTGAGAAATGCCGACTGCCGTGCCAGGGCGTCACGGATCTCCTCGATCACCCTGCGGAAGACCGGGTTCCGCGCCGCCTGGGCGACGGCGAGATGGAACGTGGTGTCCATCGCCACCCAGGCGGTGGTGTCGGTCTCCCGCTCCATCCGGTCCAGCAGATGGGTGAGGTGATCGAGATCCTCGGCGGAACGGCGCAGTGCCGCGTACCCCGCGACGGGGATCTCGATATGCCGCCGCACCTCCAGCAGGTCGCTCGCGGCGTAGTCCCCGAAGGTGGGGTCCTCCACCGGACCGCTGGAGATGACGAAGGTGCCCTTGCCGGTGCGCGAGGCGGTGAGCCCCATGGTCTGCAGAGCCCGCAGCGCCTCGCGGAGCACCGGCCTGCTCACCTCCAGGCGACGGCACAGCTCGGCCTCGGAGGGGAGTTTGTCCCCCACCGCGTAGTCGCCGCGCTCGATGGCGCCCCGGAGGTGGCTGAGCACCGCCTCCATGGCACTCATCCGACGAGGAAACTCAGGGCCTGTCTGGCTGTCTGACAAGTTCACTCGAGGATCCTGAGCCGTACGCCAAAGCGTTGTCAAGACTTCTGATGCGGCGAATGATCCGGCCGTCCGGCGAACGATTTCGGCCAGATATTGCCCGCTTTATAGGTATATGGACTTTTCGCCCTCCAGGCCGGAGACTGCGACTCAAGGGGGCGAAGGGACGGGGTGTGACGCCCGATGACGACCGTACGACGCGCTGTGCCGAGGACGACGAGGACACGGATCACGGCACTCGACACCCATGACATCCGCTTCCCCACCTCGCGCCGGCTCCACGGCTCGGACGCCACCCACCCCGACCCGGACTACTCGGCCGCGTACGTCGTCGTCCGCACCGACGCCGGGGACGGCCTGGAGGGCCACGGTTTCTGCGCCACCATCGGCCGCGGCACCGAGGTCGAGGTCGCGGCGATCGACGCGCTGCGCCCCCGGCTGGTCGGCGCCGAACTGCCCGGCCTGCCCGGTGGCCTGGCCGGCCTCTACCGTGCCCTCGTCGACGACGGCCAGCTGCGCTGGCTGGGCCCCGAGAAGGGCGTCACCCACATGGCCGTCGCGGCGGTGATGAACGCCCTGTGGGACCTCACCGCCAAGCGCGCCGGGAAACCGCTGTGGAAGCTGCTGGCCGACCTGACCCCGGAAGAACTGGTCGCGCTGGCCGACTTCCGCTACCTCACCGACGCCCTCACCCCCGACGCCGCCCTGCGCATCCTGCGCCGCGCCGCCCCCGGCAGGGCCGGGCGCGAGGCCCGCCTGCGGGCCGAGGGCTACCCGGCGTACCTCACCTCCTGCGGCTGGCTCGGCTACGACGACGACCGGCTCGCCCGGACCGCGCGGGCGGCCGTCGCCGACGGCTTCCCCCAGATCAAGCTCAAGGTCGGCGCCGACCCCGCCGTGGACATCCGGCGCTGCCGGATCGCCCGCGAGACCATCGGCCCGGACATCCGGCTGGCGCTCGACGCCAACCAGCGCTGGGAGGTCGGCGAGGCGGTCGAGCGCACCCGGGCGCTGGCCCGGTTCGACCCGTACTGGATCGAGGAGCCGACCAGCCCGGACGAGATCATCGGGCTGGCCGCGATCCGTCGCGCCGTCGCACCCGTGAAGGTCGCGGCGGGCGAGCACACGGCGAACCGGGTCGTCTTCAAGCAGCTGCTGCAAGCGGGTGCGCTCGATGTGCTGCAACTGGACGCCTGCCGGGTCGGCGGGGTCAACGAAAACCTCGCGATCCTGCTGCTGGCCGCCGAGTTCGGGGTTCCGGTGTGGCCGCACGCGGGCGGCGCCGGGCTGTGCGAACTGGTCCGGCACCTGGCCATGTTCGACTACGTGGCGGTCTCGGGCACCCGCCGGGACCGGGCCGTCGAATACTCCGCCCATTTGCACGAGCACTTCCTCGACCCGGCGATCGTCACCGACGGCCGCTACCGTGCCCCCACCACCCCCGGCTTCAGCGCGACCCTGCGCCCCGAGGCCCTGCGGACCTACGCCTACCCCGACGGCAGCGCGTGGCGCTAGCGCCACGATTCGCCACCGAGGCCCCTCCCCGCCGCCGGGGGTATCGGGGTGCCCCCTGCCGGGGACACCGGCGGCGTGGCCCGGGGGGACGGCGGGCGGGGGGCCTTATGGTCGCCACAGCCGTTCCGTGACCTGGAGCCGGGAGCACGATGCGCACGACGCGCCACCGCCTCGCCACCGCCGCCGCGGTCCTCGTGCTGGGCTGCGGCCCGGCCGCCGCGGGCTGCTCCGAGGGGTCCGGCGGCGGGCGGCGGGTCGGGGTGGTGGTGCCGTTCCTGACGTCGCCGTTCTGGGAGGCGTACGACCGCGACATCCCGCGGCAGGCGGCCAAGGCGGGCGTCCGGGTGCTGCCGACGGTGAACTCCGACAACGACGCGAGCCAGCAGGTCAGCGACATCCGCAGTCTGCTGGCGCAGCACATCGGCGGGCTGGTCGTCTCCCCCATCGACTCCGCCGCCATCGTCACCGGGCTGAACGCGGCACAGCGCCGGCACGTCCCGGTGGTGGCCG
The DNA here is from genome assembly GCF_001417735.1 of Streptomyces sp. NBRC 110028. Classification (GTDB taxonomy): domain Bacteria; phylum Actinomycetota; class Actinomycetes; order Streptomycetales; family Streptomycetaceae; genus Streptomyces. The sequence continues at coordinate 51,529 of NZ_BBUZ01000026.1, read as the reverse complement.
TCGACGTGGCGCCCGAGCGGGGCAAGGTGGCGATCGTGGTGCGGGCCGACAACCGTGCGTACGGCGAGAAGGCGTGCCGCAGCCTGGGGCGGGTCGTACGGAGCGGCAAGGTGGTGCAGATCGAGGGTGATCTGGCGTCGGTCAACGGGCGCGACCGCACCGCCGCGTTCGACGCGTGCATGCGGCGCCGCTACCCGCGCGTCCGGGTTCTCGGCATCGCCGCCGGGTGGCAGGCGGACAAGGCGGCGGCCGGGCTGAAGGCGCTGTACAGCGCGCATCCGGACATCAAGGGCATCTATCTGCAGGCCGGGGGCGTGTACCTGGCGCCCACGCTGCGTACGCTGCAGCGCCACGGGGCGCTGCACCCGGCAGGCCACCGGGGCCATATCGCGATCGTCTCCAACGACGGCATCCCGCAGGAGCTGGACGCGATCCGCAAGGGGTGGATCGACGCGACCGTCTCCCAGCCGACGGATCTGTACGCCCGGTACGCGATGGTGTACATCAAGCGGGCGATGGCCGGGAAGCCGTTCCGGAAGGGGCGGACCGATCACGGCAGCACGATCGTCGAGCTGCGGAAAGGGATCCTGGAGGATCAGCTTCCGGCCCCGCTGGTGACCCGGGCCAATGTGGACGACCCCGCGCTGTGGGGCAATCGCGGATGACCACCGGACGGCCACCGCTGTGCGAAGCGCGCGGGATCACCAAGCGGTACGGGCCGACGGTGGCCCTGCGGGAGGCCGGGATCGCCGTGCGGGCGGGTGAGACCCACGCCCTGGTGGGGCGCAACGGCGCGGGAAAGTCCACGCTGGTGGCGGTGGTCACCGGGCTGGAGCGGCCGGACGCGGGCACGGTGTGGTTCGAGGGGGAGCCCGCCCCCGTCGTCACGGACCGGGCGGCCTGGCGCCGCCGGGTGGCCTGCGTCTACCAGCAGTCCATGATCATCAACGATCTGACGGTGGCGGAGAACCTGTTCCTGGCCCATCAGCCGCTCCTCCCCCGAACCTCGGTGATCAGCTGGCGGCGGACCCGCCGCCGGGCCCGCGCGCTGCTGGACGCCTGGGGCATCCCCGTGCACGAGGGCGCGCGGGCCGGGGATCTGAGCGTCGAGGACGCGAAGATGGTGGAGATCGCGCGGGCGCTCTCGCTGGGCACCCGCTTCGTCATCCTGGACGAGCCCACGGCGCAGCTCGACAGCCGGGCGACGGCGCGGCTGTTCGCGCACATGCGGCGGCTCCAGGCCGCCGGGGTCACGTTTCTGTACATCTCGCACCATCTGCGCGAGGTGTACGAGGTCTGCCAGGCCGTCACCGTCTTCCGGGACGCCCGCCGGATCGTCACCGCGCCCGTCGGGGAGTTGCCCACCCGGGCCCTGATCGAGGAGATGACCGGTGAACCGGCCGCCCCCGCCCGGCCCGGCGCCCCGCCCCCGCCGGGCCCGGGGGGCGAGGCGGCGGTGCGGGCCGTGGGGCTCAGCGGCGCCTCCTTCCACGACGTCGGCCTCACCATCAGAGCCGGTGAGGTGGTGGGGCTGGCCGGGCTCGCGGGTTCGGGCAGCCATCAGCTCGGCGAGGCGCTGGCCGGGCTGCACCGGCCGACCGCCGGCCGGATCGAGATCTTCGGCCGTCCGCTGCGTACGGGCAGCGTCACCGCCGCGCTGGCCGCCGGGGTCGGCTGCGTGCCGCGCGACCGGCGTACGCAGGGGCTGATCCCCCAGCTGTCGGTGGCCGACAACATCACGCTGCCGATCGGGGACCGGCTCGGGCCCCGGGGGCTGATCCGGCCGTCCGCCCGGGACGCGGTGGCCCGCCGCGCCATCGAGCGGCTCGGCATCACCACCCGCGGCCCGGCCCAGCCGGTGACCGCGCTGTCCGGCGGCAATCAGCAGAAGGTCGTCATGGCCCGGGCGCTGGCCACCGACCCCCGGGTGCTGGTGCTGATCGACCCGACGGCGGGGGTGGACGTGCGGTCCCAGCGCGATCTGCTGGAGACCGCGCTGCGGGCGCGGGCCGAGGGGCGCGCGGTGCTGATCGTCTCCGACCGGCTGGAGGATCTGCGGGCGTGCGACCGGGTGCTGGTGATGGTGGGCGGCTTCGTGACCGTCACACACCGGGCGGGCTGGACCGACCGGGAACTCGTCGCCTCGATCGAAGGGGTCGCCCTCGGCCATGAATGACCTCACCCCTGGAGACGGCGCCGCCCATGCATGACCTCGCCCCTGCGCGGGCGGGCCGCGCCCGGCGCGTCCTCCCGGTCCGGATCCGCGATCTGGCGCTGCTGCCCGCGGTGGTCCTGCTGCTGGTCATCGGCGCGGTCGCCAACCCCGGCTTCCTCGACCGGGACAACCTGGTGAACATCCTGGGGGCGTCCTCGGCGCTCGGGCTGCTGGTGCTCGCCGAGGCGATGATCCTCATCAGCGGCAGGATGGACCTCTCCCTGGAGTCGATCGCGGGCCTGGCCCCGGCCCTGGGCTTCCTGGTCGTCATCCCGGCCGCCTCGGCGGGCTTCGGCACCGAGCTGCCGACCTGGGTGGGACTGCTGGTCATCCCGCTGGCGGGAGCGGGCATCGGGGCGGTCAACGGGGCGCTGATCGTGGGGCTGGGGCTCAACGGGTTCATCGTGACGCTGGCGATGAACATCGTGCTGCGCGGCGTGCTGATCGGCCTGGTCTCCGGCAGGACGCTGTTCAACGCGCCCGACGCGTTCTTCGTGCTCGGCTCGCGGGAGTGGCTGGGGGTGCCGGTCTCGGTGTGGGTGACCGCGCTGTGCTTCGCGCTGGCCGGGTTCGGCCTGCGCTACCACCGGCTGGGCCGCGCGGTGTACGCGATCGGCGGAAGCGCCCCGGCCGCCCGGGCGGCGGGCATCCGCACCGCGCGGGTGGGCTGGGCGGTGCTGGTGGCCGGCGGCGCGCTGGCGGGGGTGGCGGGGCTGGTCATCGCGGGGCGGGTGGGCGCGGTGGGCGCCAACCAGGGCAGCGGCCTGATCTTCACGGTGTTCGCGGCCGCGGTGATCGGCGGCATCAGCCTGCGCGGCGGCCGTGGCTCCCTGCTGGGCGCGCTGCTGGGCACCTTGCTGCTGGGCATGCTGGAGAACCTGCTCACCCTCGCCCAAGTGTCGACCTTCTGGATCCAGGCGATCTACGGCGGGATCATCCTGCTCGCCCTGGTCGTGGCACGACTGACGACCGGGGAGGCCCAGGAGTCATAGTATTAAGGGAAATATCTTCGCAGATGGGACGGGTGCGATGGCCATCCCCGAGGGAATCGCGCCGACCGAAGCACATGTCCCCTTCGACATGGCCGATGCGGCGACGGCCCTGATCGATGCCACGGGGACCGTCGTCGGCTGGACCACGGCGGCGGAAAGGCTGCTCGGCTATCCGGCGCCGGAGGTGCTGAAGCGGCCCGGTGCGATGCTGCTGGCGGCGCCGGGGCACGCCGCGAAGGCGGTGTCCATCGCCGAACAGTGCGGTGAGCACGGCGGCTGGGGCGGGCTGCTGGAGGTCCGGCACCAGGCCGGTCACCGGCTCGTGGTGGGTCTGCGGGTCACCCCGGTCACCGGGCTCGGCGACGGCATCTGCTGGCTGATCTCGGCGATCGACGTGGCGACGATCCCGACCTGGGCGGTCAGCGGATCGCTGCTCCAGGCGTTCCTGACCCGCTCCCCCATCGGCATGGCCGTGCTGAGCCCGGACCTGCGGTACGTGTGGATCAACGACACCCTGGAGCGCTACGGCGGTGTCCCGCGCGCCCAGCGGCTGGGCCGCCGGATGGCGGCTTCGCTGCCAGGGCTGGACACGGCGGCGCTGGAGGGGAAGATGCGCGAGGTCCTGGAGACCGGCGTCCCGGTGATCGACTACGAGTACCGGGGCTGGACCCTGGCCGAGCCGCACCGGGAGCACGCGTACTCGACCTCGTTCTTCCGCCTCGACAACACGGACGGCCATCCGGTCGGCGTCTGTTACATGGGCATGGACGTCACCGACCGCTGGCGGGCCCGGGAGCGGCTGGCCCTGCTCAGCGGGGCCAGCGAGCACATCGGCAGCACCCTGGACGTGATGCGCACCGCGCAGGAGCTGGCCGAGTTCGCGGTGCCCCGGCTCGCCGACTTCGTCACCGTCGACCTGCTGGACTCCGTCCTGCGCGGCGAGGAGCCGTCGGCGCATCGGACCCGGAGCCTGCCCCCGTTCCGGCGGGCGGGCCAGGCCTCCGTCCACGAGGGCTGCCCGGAGTCGATCGCGGCCCCCGGGGACCCGGTCGCCGTCTCCCCGGGGTCGCCGTTCGCCCGCAGCTTCCTGGAGGGGGAGGCCATCTTGGACCCGGAGCTGGACGCCTCGCTGGGCGCGTGGACCGGTGACGACCCGGCCCGGACGCGGAAGGTCCGCGAGTTCGGGATGCGCTCGCTGATGGTGGTCCCGATCTGCGCGCGCGGCGCGATCCTGGGCGTGGCCTCGTTCGTCCGGACCCGGCATCCGGAACCCTTCGAGGGCGACGATCTGCTGCTCGCCGAGGAGCTGGTGACGCGCGCCGCGGTGTGCGTGGACAACGCCCGCCGCTACAGCCGCGAGCACACCGCGGCCCTCGCCCTGCAGCGCAGCCTGCTGCCGCACGCCCTGTCCGGCGGCCAGGCCCTCGACGTGGCCTCGCGCTATCTGCCCACCGACGCGCGCAACGGGGTCGGCGGCGACTGGTTCGACGTCATTCCGCTGTCCGGGGCCCGGGTGGCACTGGTGGTCGGCGACGTGGTCGGGCACGGCATCACCGCCGCGGCCACCATGGGCCGGCTGCGCACCGCGGTGCACACCCTCGCCGACATGGACCTGCCGCCCGAGGAGCTGCTGGCCCACCTGGACGACCTGATCATCCGGCTCACCGAGGAGGAGTCCGCGCAGGAGGGGATGGGCACGGCGGTGCTGGGGGCCACGTGTCTGTACGCGGTGTACGACCCGGTCACCCGGCGCTGCACGATGGCCCGGGCCGGCCATCTCACGCCCGCGGTGGTGGACCCCGGCGGCGTGGTCTCCTACCCGCCGCTGCCCGCCGGTCCCCCGCTGGGGCTCGGTTCGCTGCCGTTCGAGTCGGCGGAGCTGGAGCTGCCCGCGGGCAGTCTGATCGCGCTGTTCACGGACGGCCTCATCGAGACCTGCGACCAGGACATCGACGTCGGGCTCGGCCGGCTGAGCAACGCCCTGGCCCAGCCCGGGCTGCCGCTGGAGGAGCTGTGCTCGACGGTCATCGACACCCTGCTGACCCGTCCGCAGTCGGATGACGTGGCGCTGCTGCTGGCCCGTACGAACACCCTGGGCGCGGGCCATGTCGTCTCCTGGGACCTGCCCTCCGATCCGGCCGTGGTCGCGAACGCGCGCTCCCTCGCCGTCCACCAGCTCGCCGAATGGGGTCTGCCGGAGCTGGCGATGACCACCGAGCTGATCGTCAGTGAGCTGGTCACCAACGCCATCCGGCACGGCACCGGCCCCATCAGGCTGCGGCTGATCCGGCACGACGTGCTGATCTGCGAGGTCGCGGACGCCAGCAACACCTCCCCGCGGCTGCGCCATGCCCGTACCACCGACGAGGGCGGCCGCGGACTGTTCCTCGTCGCGCAGATGACCCGCCGCTGGGGCACCCGGTACACCGAGGGCGGCAAGCTCATCTGGGCCGAACAAGACCTTCCGGATCCGGCATGAGGCACGCTCCGGCCCGGCCCCGCCCTATCCATGATCGCCTTCCTCCCGCACACTGGAGTCCGGCCAACGGGAGGGGGGCATCCGGCGTGCGTGCAGGGGTGTGGGGGCAGTGGCTCGCCTCCCGGTGGGTGCGCGGCGGCGCCGCGGTGGTGGCGGGCGCGCTGCCCGCCCTGGCGTTTCCCGCGCCGTCGGCGTGGTGGTTCGCGTACGTGGCCCTGGTGCCCTGGCTGCTGCTGGCGCGCTCGGCGCCCACCGTGCGGCGGGCGGCGTACGACGGCTGGCTGGGCGGGAGCGGGTTCCTGCTCGCGGCGCACCACTGGCTGATGCCGAGCCTGCATGTGTTCATCGTGCTGCTGGCTCTGCTGCTGGGGCTGTTGTGGGTGCCGTTCGGCGCGCTGACGCACCGGCTGCTGCACGGCCGTCCGGGCCCCGGCCGGGTGGGCGCCGCGCTGGTGCTGCTGCCGTCCGCGTGGCTGCTGGCCGAGCTGGTGCGGTCCTGGCAGTACCTCGGCGGGCCCTGGGCGCTGCTGGGGGCGAGCCAGTGGCAGGTGGCCGCCGCGCTGCGGGTGGCGTCGGTGGGCGGGGTGTGGCTGGTCGGCTTCCTGCTGGTCCTGGTGAACGTCGCGGTCACCGCGCTGATCGTCCTGCCCCGGGCCTGGGTCGTCGCGGTGGCCGGGCTGACCGCGTGCGGTGCGGCGGGGGCCGCGGTGTGGGCGTGGGCGCCGGTGCCGCAGGAGACCGGGACCGCGCGGATCGCGGTGGTGCAGCCCGGGGTGATCAAGGGGCCGGGGCCGCGGCTGGAGCGCGGCATCGAGCTGACCCGGCAGCTGACCGGGCGCCATCCGGACCTGGTGGTGTGGGGCGAGAGCAGCGTCGGCACGGATCTCGGCGACCGGCCGCGGCTGGCGAAGCGGCTGGGCGCGCTGTCCCGTTCGGTGGGCGCGGATGTGCTGGTCAACGTGGACGCGCGGCGCAGCGATCTGCCGGGGATCTACAAGAGTTCGGTGCTGATCGGGCCGCACGGTCCGACCGGGCAGCGCTACGACAAGATGCGGCTGGTGCCGTTCGGCGAGTACATCCCGGCCCGGCCGCTGCTGGGCTGGGCCACCTCGGTGGGCAAGGCGGCCGGTGAGGACCGCCACCGCGGCACGGAGCAGGTGGTGATGCGGCTGCCGCAGGGCCTGCGGATCGGGCCGGAGGTCTGCTTCGAGTCGGCGTTCCCGGACATGAGCCGCAATCTGGCCCGGCACGGGGCGCAGGTGCTGGTCGTGCAGTCGGCGACCTCGACGTTCCAGCGGAGCTGGGCGCCCGCGCAGCACGCCACGCTGGCCGCGCTGCGCGCCGCGGAGACCTGGCGGCCGACCGTCCACGCGACGCTGACCGGGGAGAGCGCGGTCTTCGGCCCGCGCGGCGAGCCGGTGGGCCCGCGCATGGGTACGGACACGAGCGCGGCGACGATGTACGAGGTGCCGCTGGCGAAGGGCACCAGCCCGTATGTGCGGACCGGGCCGCTGACGGTGTACGGGGCGCTGGCGGCGCTCGCCGTGTACGGGGCCGTGGAGGGCGCGGGGGCGAGGAAGCCGAAGGGGCGCGCCGCTGTCGAAAAGGAGAGCGCGCGCAGGCCCTGAGGGCTCGTATCGACATGCGGCTCCGCCGCGTGGAGGGCCGCCGAGCACGGTCGACCGTAGACAGGGGCTTTGGCGCCCCGGAGGCGAACGAGCGTGAAAAAACGGGCCCTCAGGCGTCGCTCCGGTTCCCGAACCCCTCCACGTCCCTGATCACCCGCTCGCACAGTTCGTGGGTGCGCAGCGCGTCCTCCGCGCCGAGCCGCCTGCCGGTGCGCACGGCGTCGAGGAAGGCGTCGGTGATCTGCTCGATGCCGCGCTGCCGGGCGACCGGCACCCAGTCGCCGCGGCGGCGCACGCTCGGCTGGCCCTTGTGCTCCACGATCTCGGCGAGGTTGGAGACCTGCCGCTTGGTGTCCTGGCCGGAGACCTCCAGGATCTCCTCGGTGGAGCCGCTCATCCGGTTCATCACGCCGAGCGCGGTGAACCCGTCGCCGGACAGCCGGAGCACGACGTGGTGCAGCAGTCCGTCGCGGATCCTGCTGGTCACGTCGATCTGGTCGACCGGGCCGGGGGCAAGGAAGCGCAGGGTGTCGACGACGTGGATGAAGTCGTCCAGGACGAGGGTGCGCGGGTCCTCGGGGAGGCCGACGCGGTTCTTCTGCATCAGGATCAGATCGCGCGGATGGTCCAGGCACTGGGTGTACCCGGGGGCGTAGCGCCGGTTGAAGCCGACCATCAGGCTGACGCCGCGGTCCTCGGCCAGCCGCACCAGCCGCTCGCTCTGCCCGAGTTCGTAGGCGAGCGGCTTGTCGACGTAGGTGGGCACCCCGGCCTCCAGGAGCCGGGTGACGAGCCCGGCGTGCTCGGCGGTCGGGGCGTGCACGAACGCGGCGTCCAGGTCCGCCGCGAGCAGCGAGTCCAGGCCGGGGTGGCGCTGGTCTCCGGGCACCCGGTAGGTGTCGGCGACCCGCTGGAGGGTGGCGGGGGTGCGGGTGTGCAGATGGGGCTCCACCCCGGGCCGCGCCATGAGCACGGGCAGATAGGCCTTCTGCGCGATGTCGCCGAGACCGATGCAGCCGACCCTCACGATGCCTCCTGGTGTTCCACGTCCCGGCGGGTGTCCGGCGGCCCGCGTCCACCCTACTCAGGACGGCTGCCGGGGTGCCCGGGCCGGGGTTCCGGGCGGAGCCCAGTCGGCGATGCCGTCGAAGCCGCGCAGCAGCAGACCGGGGGCGAGGCGGGTGGCGGTGGCGACGGCGGCGTTCCGCAGGGCCACCGCGGGGGCGCCGGCCAGGGAGATCGCGCGGGCGGCGCGCGCGGAGCGGCGTACGACGTCCATGGTGCGCGGCAGCCGGTCGCGGGTGTACGCGGCGAGCGCACCGCCCGGGTCGGCGGCGGGGTCGGCGGCGTAGGGGGACAGGTGGTGGGCGAGGACGACGGCGTCCTCGATGGCCTGGTTGCCGCCCTGCCCCAGGGTGGGGGCCATGGCATGGGCCGCGTCGCCGAGGAGGGCGGTCCGGCCCCGGTGGTAGGCGGGCAGGGATGCGGTCATGGCCCGGACGTCATGGCGCAGGACGGCGCCGGGTTCGGCGGCCGCGAGGATGTCGGGGACCGGCCGGTGCCAGTGGCCGAAGAGCCGGAGCAGTTCGGCCTTCTCGCCGTCGGGGGCGTGGCCGCCGGGTGGGGTGAAGGCCGCCGCGTACGCGTAGACCCGGCCGTCCCGCATCGGCTGGCTGCCCCAGAGCCGCCCCCGGCCCCAGGTCTCATGGGGTTCGAAGGGGTGCTCGGGGGCGGGGACGACGACGCGCCAGGTGGTGAATCCGGCGTAGCGGGGTCCGGGGTGGCCGGGGAAGAGGGCGCGGCGCACAGCCGAGTGGACCCCGTCGGCGCCGACCACGAGGTCGGCCTCGCGCTCCCCGTCCGCCGTGGCGACCCGGGCGGGGCGGCGGGCGTCGCCGGGGTCGGTCAGCTCGGCGGGGGCTCCGGTGTGTACGCAGCCCTCGGGCAGCCGGGAGAGGAGCAGGTCGACGAGGGTGGCGCGGTGGAGCAGGACCACCGGGCCGCCGAACCGTTGCGCCACCGCCGCGCCGTCCATCCGGGCCAGCCGGCGCCCGCCGGGGGTGCGCAGCCCGCCGCCGCCCTGCCAGGCGGCCGACGCGCGGACCTCGTCGCCGAGGCCGATGGTGTCGAGGGCGCGCTGCGCGTTGGGGGCCAGCGCGATCCCGGCGCCCGACGGGTCGAGGGCGGCGCGCTCCAGCACGGTGACAAACCAGCCGCGGCGGTGCAGGGCCGCGGCGGCGGTGAGCCCGCCGACTCCGGCGCCGATGACGACGGCACGGGACTGTTCCATGACTCCTCCCCGGTCACTACAGGTGTAGTACCACTGAGGCTACTACAGCTGTAGTGCGGACGGTAGGTTGGCCGTATGACCGCTGATCACACCCCCTCCCTCGCCCTCGCGCCGGGCGGCTCCCGCTCCGAGCTGATCGCCGACACCGCCCTCGCCCTGCTGGCCGAGCGCGGCATGCGGGGGCTGACGCACCGCGCGGTGGACGAGGCGGCCGGGCTCCCGCCGGGTTCGACGTCGAACCACGCCCGTACCCGCGCCGCCCTGCTCAAGGCGGCCGTCCGGCGGCTGGCCGAGCGGGAGGCGCAGGTGCTGCGGCCGGACGAGATGCCCCACCCGGGCGACGGCCCCGGCGGGCCCGGCGACCCCGCCGCGGATCCGCTCCCCCGGCTGGCCGACGCGCTCGCCCTGGCGCTGCACCGCTCGCTCACACAAGCGCGCGCCCTGCTGATCGCGCGGTACGAACTGGCCCTGGAGGCGACCCGCCGCCCCGAACTGCGGGAGTTCTACGACGCGACGGGACGCGGCTTCCGCGAGCCGCTGGAGGCCCTGATGACCGCCGTGGGATCCGGCGCACCGCGGCGGCACGCCCAGTCCCTGGTCGCCTGGTGCGAGGGGCAGATGTTCAGCTGCGCGGCCGGGGCCGACCACGCCGCGGTCCCCGACCCCGCGGCGCTGCGCGCCGGGTTCGAGGAGCTGCTGCGCGGGATGCTGGGCCGATAACCCGTGGCGCGGCGGCGCGCCGGGGCCGCATGATGCTCGCCATGACGACTGCCGAACGCCGCGACGCGCCCCGCACCGCCGATGAACGCACCAGCCTGGAGGGGTGGCTGGACTTCCACCGCGAGACCCTGGCCCTCAAATGCGAGGGACTTGACGACAAGCAGCTGCGGGAGGCCACCGCGCCGCCGTCCGGGCTCACCCTGCTCGGGCTCGTACGGCACATGGCCGAGGTCGAGCGCAGCTGGTTCCGGCGGGTGCTGGACGGGCAGGACGCGCCGCCCATCTGGTACAGCGACGAGGACCGGGACGGCGATTTCCGGGTCACCGAAACGGACACCGGCGAGGCCGCCTTCGCGATCTGGCGGGACGAGGTCGCGAAGGCCCGTGCGGCCGCGGCGGGCCGCTCCCTGGATGAGGTCGTCACCCGCCGCGACCGCGGCCACGAGGAGTACAACCTGCGCTGGATCTACCTCCACATGATCGAGGAGTACGCCCGCCACAACGGCCACGCCGACCTCATCCGCGAGCGCGTCGACGGGGTCACGGGCGACTAGACGGGGGCTTCGGGGCCCTCAGGGGCGAGCCGCTGCCCCAGCCGGGTGATCCCGGCCCGCACCCGGTCCCCGTACGGATCGTCGCCGAGCGTGCCCGCGCATCCCCGGGCCAGCGCCAGCTGGCTGCGTGCCGCCGCCTCCTGGCCGAGCTTGGCGTAGTCGACGGCCAGGTTGAGGTGGAGCGCCGGGTAGAGGGCGCGCAGCCGGGGCGCGGCGGCGCGGGCGCCGGGCCCGTCGGCCGCGGCCAGGGCCAGCAGGTCCCACAGCAGCTCATCGGCCGGATCGTCCTGGGTGTCGGCGAGATAGTGGGCGAGGGCGCAGCGGTGGAACGCGTCGCCGTCGCCCGCGATCTCCCGCCACAGCGCGGCCAGCCGGTTGCGCGCCTCCTCGCGGTCGCCGCCCCGGTGCAGCATGACCGCCTGCCCGATCCGGGTCAGCACGGCGTCGTCCTCCGGCGCCTCCCGCCGTACCTCTCCCATCCGGTCCTCCCGCCTGCGCGCCGCCGGTTGTCGCCCCCGCCCGCGGCCGACGCTAGCCGGGAAGCCGTACGGCGCCCGTCAGGCGGGCCCATCGGGTCAGTCCGGCGGCCCGTACCGCTCGGCCAGTTCGGTGACGGCGCGCGCGACGGCCGTCCGCAGTTCGGGAGGGTTCAGCACCTCGGCGTCGGTGCCCAGCCGCAGCATGTCGTCGACGGCGACGGGCAGCGACTCCACGGGCAGCACCACCCGCACCCTCCCCCGGTCGTCGGGCGGGCCCGCACCGGCGGCGGCCACCGCGCCGATCGCGCCGAACTTCATCGGCAGCAGCCGCAGGCCCCGCTCGGTCAGCAGCAGTTCGGCCTCGCCCCGGAAGCGCGCGGTTTCCATGGCGCGGGCCGACTCCTGCCAGTAGGCGGCGAGGTCGAACCCGGCGGGGCGCTCGAAGACGTCCTCGAGCACCTCGGCGGCCAGGATCCGCGCCACGCGGTAGCTGCGGATCGACGCGTCCACCCGCGCCACCAGGTACCAGATGCCGCCCTTGAGGACGAGTCCGAGCGCGTGCAGGTCCCGGTGCACCTCGCCGCGCCAGCGCCGGTAGTGCACCCGCAGCACCCGTCGCCGCCACACGGCCTCGGCCGCCGCCGCGAGGTACGGCACCGGCTCGGCGTCCCGGAACCAGCCGGGCGCGTCGAGGTGGAAGCGCTCCTGGATGCGGCGTGAGCGTTCGTCCAGCTCGGGCGGCAGCGCGGCCCGCAGCTTGAGCTGGGCGGTGGTGAGGTCGGCGCCGAGGCCCAGTTCGGCGGCCGGGCCCGGCATCCCGGCGAGGAAGAGCGAGTCGGCCTCGTCGCCGGTGAGCCCGGTCAGCCGGGTGCGGTAGCCGTCCAGCAGCCGGTAGCCGCCGGCCGGGCCCCGGTCGGCGTACACCGGCACGCCGGAGGCGCTCAAAGCGTCGATGTCACGGTAGACGGTACGGACCGACACCTCCAGCTCCGCGGCGATCTCCGGCGCGGTCATCCGGCCCCGGTTCTGCAGCAGAAGGAGCAGGGAGAGCAGGCGGTCGGCACGCATGCGGTCCATTGTGCGCCGTACCTGACAGAAGGTGTCAGGTACGGCGGGCAGAGTCCTCCTCACCAGCACGGCCTGATCGAAAGGACCCGCCATGACCACGCACGCCACCGGAACCTTCACCTTCGCCGACTGGCAGGAGAAGCCGGTCGGGGAGGCCGCGGGCGGGGCGAAGCTCGCCCACGCCACCGTGACCAACGGCTACTCGGGCGCGATCACGGCGTCCGCCACCGCCTGTCAGTACGCCATCGTCTACCTCCCCGACAAGACCGGCGGCTTCTCGGGCCACGAGCTGGTGGACGGGGAGCTCGACGGCCGCCGGGGCAGCTTCGTCCTCGCCCAGCACGGCACCTTCGGCGAGGACGGCACGGTGCGGTGCGCCTTCGAGGTGGTGCCCGGCTCGGGCTCCGGCGAGCTGACCGGGCTCACCGGTGCGGGCTCCTTCACCGCCCCGCCGGGCATCCAGGCCGTCCGTTACGCCTTCGACTACGAGCTGGGCTGAACCGGGCCGAGGTCCGGGATCCGCCAGTCGACCGGCGTGTGCCCCTGGGCCTTCACCGCCTCGTCGATCTGGGTGAAGGGGCGCGATCCGAAGAACTTCTTCGCCGACAGCGGCGAGGGGTGCGCGCCCTTCACCACCGCGTGCCGCTCCTCGTCGATCAGCGGCAGCTTCTTCTGGGCGTAATTGCCCCACAGGACGAAGACGGCCGGGTCGGGGCGGGCGGCCACCGCGCGGATCACCGCGTCGGTGAACTTCTCCCACCCCTTGCTCTTATGGGAGTTGGCCTCGCCGCCGCGGACCGTCAGCACCGCGTTGAGCAGCAGGACGCCCTGCCGGGCCCACGGCATCAGATAGCCGTTGTCCGGGACGGGGTGGCCCAGCTCCTCCTTCATCTCCTTGTAGATGTTCCGCAGCGACGGCGGGGTCTTGACGCCCGGCCGCACCGAGAAGCACAGCCCGTGCCCCTGGCCCTCGCCGTGGTACGGGTCCTGCCCGAGGATCAGCACCTTCACCTGGTCGTACGGAGTGGCCTCCAGGGCGGCGAAGACCTCGTCGCGCGGCGGGAAGACCGGCCCCCTGGCCCGCTCCTCCTCGACGAACTCGGTGAGCTCCTTGAAATAGGGCTTCTCCAGCTCCTCGCCGAGGACGCCGCGCCAGGACTCGGGCAGCACGTAGGGCACGTCAACAACCTCCGGTCGTGTTCCGTTCACGGTCACGAACCTACCGGCGGCCACCGACAACGCCGCACGCGGCGTGGGGAGAACGGGCGCGGGCCCGGTACCGGAAGCGGTGCCGGGCCCGCGCGTCGTGGCGGATTGCCGGGGCGGTCAGCCGACGCCCGCGTTGAGGAAGACACCGCCGTCGATGACGAGCGTCTGGCCGGTGATCCACGCGGCCTGCTCGGAGGTGAGGAACGCGGCCGCGCCCCCGATGTCCTCCGGCACGCCCAGCCGCCCGAGCGGATACGCCGCGGCGGCCTCCGCCTCCCGCCCCTCGTACAGGGCGGTGGCGAACTTGGTCTTCACCACGGCGGGGGCGATCGCGTTGACCCGCACGCCCGGCGCGAACTCGTGGGCGAGCTGCGCCGTGAGGTTGATCATCGCGGCCTTGGAGACGCCGTACGCGGCGATGAACGGCGAGGGGGACAGCCCGGCGACCGAGGCCATGTTGACGATCGCGCCGCCGTTCTCCTTCTGCCACGCCTTCCACGTCTGCTGCGCGAAGCCGAGCGCCGAGACGACGTTGGTCTCGAAGACCTTGCGTATCACCGCGAGGTCGAGATCGGCGATCGGCGAGTAGACGGGGTTCGTACCGGCGTTGTTGACGAGGTAGTCGACGCGCCCGAACGCCTCCATCGCGTGCTCGACGGCGGCCGCCTGGTGCGCCTCGTCATGGGCCTTGCCGGGGACGCCGATCACCCGGTCCGAGCCCAGCCGCTGGACGGCCTCCCTCAGGGCTTCCTCGTTGCGGCCGGTGAGGCACACCCGGTCGCCGCGCGCCACCATCGCCTCGGCGATGGCGTAGCCGATGCCACGGCTGGCGCCGGTGACGAGCGCGGCCTTGCCGCTGTCCGCTGCGATCTCTTTGGTCATGGGATTCGTCCAGCTCCTGTATCAGTTGAGCGGGCCGCCGGCCACGTACATCACCTGGCCGGAGACGAACCCGGCCGCGTCCCCGGTGAAGAAGGCGACGGCGTTCGCGATGTCGGCCGGCTGCCCGACCCGCTGCACCGGGATCTGGCTCGCGGCGGCCTTCTGGAAGTCGTCGAAGCCCATGCCGACGCGCTCGGCGGTCGCGGCGGTCATGTCGGTGGCGATGAACCCGGGCGCCACGGCGTTGGCGGTGACCCCGAACTTGCCCAGCTCGATGGCGAGGGTCTTGGTGAAGCCCTGCATACCGGCCTTGGCCGCCGAGTAGTTGACCTGGCCGCGGTTGCCGAGCGCGGAGCTGCTGGAGAGGTTGACGATCCGTCCGAACCCGGCGTCCACCATGTGCTTCTGGCAGGCGCGCGACATCAGGAACGCGCCTCGCAGGTGCACGTTCATCACTGTGTCCCAGTCGGACTCGCTCATCTTGAAGAGCAGGTTGTCGCGGAGCACACCGGCGTTGTTCACCAGGATCGTCGGCGCGCCCAGCTCTTCGGCGACACGCCCGACCGCGGCCTCCACCTGCCCGGCGTCGGACACGTCGCAGCCCACGGCGATGGCCTTGCCGCCCGCCGCGGTGATCTTCTTCACGGTGTCCGCGCAGGACGCCTCGTCGAGGTCGAGCACGGCGACGGCGCGGCCCTCCTCGGCCAGCCGCACGGCGGTCGCCGCGCCGATGCCGCGGGCCGCGCCCGTCACGATGGCGACACGCTGCTCGTTGGTGGACATGCGGGTTCTCCTCGCCTCGGTAGCGGCTCACCGTCCCGGCACCCCGGGGATGAGCAACCGCTTAGTCGCTTCAGCAGACGAGACGCTATGAGGCCCGCCGCCCACTGTCAACGACCCGCTGTGATGCCCTTGCTCACCCTCGCCCGTCAGCGCACCAGCAGGTCGAGCAGCCGCTCGACCTCCGCCTCCGCGTCCGTGGTCAGCCCGGTGTGCACCGGGCCCGGCTGGACGACCGTGGAACGCGGCGCGACCAGCCAGCGAAACCGCCGCCCCGGCTCGTCACCGGCCGCCTGACCGGCCTGTTCCCCCCCGCGGCAGACGCCCTCCACCGCGTGCAGCGCGGCCCGTACGCCCGCCACGTCCGCCGACGGGTCGAGCGCGAGCAGCCGGGTCTCGTCCAGATGGGTGCGGGCCGCCACGAAGGACGTCGCGCGGCAGTAGACGACGACGCCCGCGTTGATCAGCTCACCGCGCTCCACCCGGGGAACGACCCGCACCAGCGCGTACTCGAACACATCCCGGCCATGGTGCAGCCCGCTCACTTCGCTGCCTTTCCGTCGACCCATACGCGCAGCCAGTCGGGAGCTTTCGACGGCCCGCCGCCGGAGCGCTCCCCGAGCGTGATCCTTCCACCGATCGCCCCGGCCCGCTCCAACAGCACGCCCACATAGGCGCGGCGCACCGCGTCCGGGCTGTCGAAGCCGGGCTCACCGTCCAGCCAGGCGTCCGGGACGTCGGCGGTGACCTCGGTCAGCAGCTCCTCGGTGATCCGCGGCGCGAGCGCGGCCGCGGCCGCCGCCACGTCGGGTGCGAAGGGGGCGAGTACGTGGTCGGAGGCGTCGTACGGCTTGGTGGCGGCCGCGTCCAGACCGCGCCAGCTGTGGTGCCAGATCATGGTGGCGCCGTGGTCGATGAGCCACAGCTTGCCGTGCCACACCAGCAGGTTCGGGTTGCGCCAGGACCGGTCCACGTTCCCGACGAGCGCGTCGAACCACACCACCCGTCCGGCCTCCGCCGCGCCCACCTCGAAGGCCAGCGGGTCGAAGCCGAGCGAACCGGGCAGGTAGTCCATGCCCAGGTTGAGCCCCCCGCTGGCCTTGAGCAGCTCCTGCACCTCCTCGTCCGGCTCCCCCATCCCGATCACCGGATCGAGCTGGATGCCCACCAGCTCCGGCACCCGCAGCCCCAGCCGGCGGCCCAGCTGCCCGCAGATGACCTCGGCGACGAGGGTCTTCCGGCCCTGCCCCGCGCCGATGAATTTCATGACGTAGGTGCCGAGATCGTCGGCCTCGACGATGCCGGGGAGCGACCCGCCCTCACGCAACGGCGTGACGTAGCGGGTCGCGGTGACTTCGGTCAGCATTTCCCCAGGCTATACGCCCGTCTGACCGTGCTGCGGCACACATCCTTGGGCGCAGCCGCCCACTGCCGGGGCTTCGCACCTTCGGCCTGCGGCGGGATGACGCCGGCCTTCGCGAGGGCGGGCTTCCACCCGTAGGAGTTCCATGCGTTCACCGCGACAACATCGCCGTAGCGAGAGGTCAGCAGAAGCGGGAACTTCTTACGCGCCGCGTCCTCGCCCGGCCCTCTCCAAGGGAGCTCCACCTCGACCGGAGGGAAGCGCTCGATGTGCTGCCCCAGCTCTGGCAGCCACTGAGGCGGGCATGTCCACACTGCGGTCTTCCCACCCTTCGGAAGGGCGTACTTCCCACCCAGGGCCTGCACCTGCTTCCGGACATGCAGCACGCCACGCGCCCAGTCGATGTCCTCCGGGCCGACGCCGAACACCTCCCCTTGGCGCAGCCCGCACCCCAGACCGGGCGCCACCGCTATGCCATGTCGCTCGCCGATCAGGTCCCGGACGCGAAGCGCGGTCTCCAGCGGCCACGCCTCACGACGGTCCTTCGACACCTTCGGCCATCGCACCGACTACGACCGCATCGTATTCCTGATGATCCGCCGGTCGTCCGCGGCGGTCTCCAAAACCTTTCTCTCGCATGTGGCAAGTCGCGACAATCCTGGTCAACTCCTGCAATTCATCGACCCCTTACTCGGCTACGTGCGTGAGGGAGCGCTGACCGGTCGACATGGCAGAAGAGCCGGCGGGGGGCCTCCGGGGCAGTGACATACGGATTGCAACGCCCGTGACGCCGGTGGATGTCGCCGCTCACCGGGTCCGGGTAGAGGCCGTGCTCGGCCGTACGGCACGCGCACTGCGCCTGGCTGAGCAGGTGGAGGAGGTCGACGCGTTGCATCGCGAGGGGCGGGTCCGGTTCTACCTGACCTTGGCCCGCGCACACTTGCAGGCGCGTGACCAGTCGGGTGCCGTGCTCGCCCTGATGCAGGCGGACCGCGACTGCGGGGAGGAGATGCGGTACAACCTCTACGCTCGGCATCTGCTCCGCCAGGCGATCTCTCAGGACAGCGTCACGGTGCGGCACGATCTGCATCAGCTCGCGGAGAGCGCGGGGATCGTGTGACCGGGCCGGAACAGCCGGCGCGCAGGCCGTCCCAGACCACGCCAAGAACTCGCTGGGGCCCGGCCATGCCACCGTCGTTGCGGTGTCGGGCGAGGATGAGGCCGGTGATCAGCGCCATGAGATCGGCCACGCTGATGTCGTCGCGGATGGCCCCTACCTGCTGTGCCTGGAAGAGCAACTTGCCGATGACGCGGCGCAGATGGAGGCGGGCCTGTGGAACCGCGGCGGACGGTTCGATGTCGTCGCCGGCGAGTGCGTCCATCATGTCCTTGCGGACGCTGCCCTCCTCGATGGTCAGGGAGAGAAAGGTGAGCAGCGCCTCGGCCGGCTCAGCGGCATCTATCAACTGTTCTGCCTGGTCGACCAGTTGTTGCAGCCTGCCCAAGATGATCACCTCGAAGAGCACCTCTTTGCTGGAGAAGTGCCGGTAGACGGTGCCGGACCCCACCCCCGCGCGCCGGGCGATCTCATCCAGGGGAACGGCCAGGCCCTCCGAAGCGAACGCCTCCTGGGCGGCCTTGAGCACGCGCGCCCGGTTGCGCTGGGCGTCGGAGCGCAGAGGAGCAGCCAAGCGGGGACCTCCCCCCGCTTGGCCGGGAGAAGGCTTGTCAGGCCTCGACGTTTCGTTCGTGTTCGCCATGTATGTCTCCTGTTTGAACATTGACAACCGGGGAGACCGTTCCGTATCGTCTCCCCCGATCCTGCGGTCGGATTCTAGAGCGCTTTACACGGGCCGGGTCCGGGCCGTACAGAGAATCCCACGGGAATCCGAGAAGAGGACCACCGAGTTGAGCGCCTTACCGATTCCGCACCGCCGTCCGGGCCGAACAGGACTGGAAGTCTCCGCCCTGGGCCTGGGGTGCATGGGAATGAGTCAGACGTACGGAACTCCCAACGATGACGAGTCCATCGCCACGATTCACCACGCCCTCGAGATGGGCTGCAATTTCTTCGACACCGCGGAGTCATACGGCCCGTTCGTGAATGAGGAACTCCTCGGCCGGGCGCTGCGCGGACGGCGGGAACAAGCAGTGATCGCAACGAAGTTCGGCTGGGAGTACGAAGGAACCCGGCGCGGCGCACTGAACAGCCAGCCCGAACACATTCGCCGCGTCGTGGACGCCTCGCTGTCTCGCCTGGACACGGACTACATCGATGTGCTCTACCAGCACCGGGTTGACCTGGAGGTCCCCATCGAGGAGGTCGCGGGCACCGTCGGCGACCTCATCGCGACGGGAAAGGTGGCCCACTTCGGTCTGTCCGAGGCCGGGGCGGGAACCATCACAAGGGCGAACAAGGTCTGCCCAGTGGCGGTGCTGCAGACCGAATACTCCCTGTGGGAACGCCACCTGGAGCAGGAGATTCTTCCCACGATCCGTGAACTCGACATCGGGCTCGTCGCCTACTCCCCGCTGGGCCGGGGTTTTTTGACCGGATCGGCGATGCGTGCGGAAGACTACCCGGAGACCGACTACCGCAAGCACGACCCGCGTTTCCAGGGCACCAATTTCGACACCAACACCGCCGCGGCCGACGTGGTACGCGAACTCGCCCGCGAACTGTCGGCCACACCCGCCCAAGTCTCCCTCGCCTGGCTTTTACACAAGGGCGAGGACATCGTACCGATCCCCGGCACGAAACGGCGCGTCACGCTGACCGAGAACCTGGCTTCCGCTCAACTGAAGCTCGATGCCCAGATGATGCGGCGGCTGGACGAGGCACTACCGGCAGCGACAGTCGCCGGGACGCGCTATCCGGAAAGCGTCATGCACATGAACGGCCGCTGATGCAGCGCCGTACGCGTGTTCTCCTCTGATCGACAGGGGACTGACGCTTCAGATCGACGCGCTTTCCAGGCGTCAACTCGAAAATCAACGGGGGAAGAAATGTTCCGTAAGCGGTATCACCTGGCAGTCGTCATGGGGCTCGGTGCCGGCCTCCGCCAAGGAGAAGCCTTTGGACTGGCGGAGGAGGACGTCGACTTCTCATCGGGCGTCGTTCACATTCGGCGGCAGCTGCGTTGGAACGAGAAGGGGCGGCCGTACTTCTGCCTTCCGAAGGGCCAGAAGACGAGGACGGCTCCGCTCTCCCCGAATCTGGCTCACCCTGCCCGAGAGCACTTCCGGCGCTTTCCCTCCGTCACACACACTCGTCCCTGGCGCAACGCCGAACCTCACCAAAAGCGCAGGTCATCGGCGTTGCCCAGGGAAATACATGCCGTACGTGCCGAGATCGTCGGCCTCGACGATGCCGGGGAGCGACCCGCCCTCACGCAACGGCGTGACGTAGCGGGTCGCGGTGACTTCGGTCCGCATTTCCCCAAGCTATCCGACACGCCGACCTCGCGATCCTCCACAGGGATCAGCCGCAGTGGCCGGTGCCCTTCGTGGAATACGTGGTGATGCCGCCCTCCCAGGTCACGCACTGCCCGCGGGCCTGAAGGTAGACGGGCCCGGCGTAGGTGGTGAACCGGCCGCTGTCGGTCGCCTTCCCCTCCCGCTCCGAGCTGAGCGAGGCGAACATGTACACCGCCGCCCCGGCCCTGGCGCGAATGGTGACCACACAGTTCTCGCCGGTCGTCTGGTTGTACGTCAGGAAGGTGGTGCCCAGGTTCTCCATGTCGGCGGAGTCGATGACCTTGTGGCCGGCGCCACAGGCCCCGTTGTACTTCGCGACCGGGCCGACCGACTCCGCCGCGGACGCGGGCCCGGCAAGGGCCAGCCCACCGCCCACGGCGACGATGGCGACGGTCGTGACGGCGGCGGTGCGACGTGCGAGCTTCATGGGGTTCCCCTCGTTGATGTGGTCCCTCGTTGATGTGGTCCGTGACATGAGACCGGACGGCCTCCGGGTTGGTTGTGGCCTCGCCGCGTCACAGTTCTGTCACCGCCGGAGCGATCACGCGGCCCAAGAAGACGCCCGACGGTTGAACGCATGAGCGCCGCGCTGCGTATGGAAGCGAAACGTCCCTGGATCAGGAGGCACCACCATGACGCAGCCGGAAACCACCGGATGGGGCACCACCCGTCGCGCCGTCGTCTCCGCTGCCGGAGCGGCCGGGCTGGCCGCCGCCCTCACGGCCTGCGGTAAGGACGACGGCGGCGGGTCGGGCGACTCGCAGAATGCCGGTTCCGCACAGGAGTCGGCCGGCGCCGGGCAGTCGGGCGCGGCCGGATCGGGAGGCGACAACGCGGGGGGCGGCGGGGGCGGGATGGAGCTGGCCAAGACCTCCCAGATACCGGAGGGCGGCGGCATGGTCTTCAAGGAGCACAAGGTCGTGGTGACCCAGCCCTCGTCGGGGCAGTTCAGGGCGTTCTCCTCGATCTGCACCCACCAGGGGTGCTCGGTCGGTGACGTGTCGGACGGCACCATCAACTGCCCCTGCCACCAGAGCAAGTTCGACATCAGCGACGGCAGCCCGAAGGGCGGACCGGCCACGAAGCCGCTGCCCGGCGCCAAGATCAAGGTGGAGGGCAGCTCGATCAAGATGGCCTGAGCGGCTGCCAGCAGGCGAGGACGTCCTCGGTCGAGGTGACGGTCGCGACGAGGGCGAGGGTGTGGCGGACCATCGCCGGGGTGTACGAGGCGGGCACCCCGGCGATGGCGTCCGCGGGCACCACGGCCGTATAGCCGAGGTTGACCGCGTCGAAGACGGCGTTGGGTATGGCCACATTGGCCGACACGCCGACGACGACCAGGGTGCGGCAGCCCAGGTTGCGCAGCAGCGCGTCCGCCCCGGTCCCGGCGAGCGGCGAGAGGCCGTGCAGCCGCCGTACCAGCAGATCCTCCGCGCCGACCGGCACCGGTTCGGCGATCCGTACCGCGTCGCTCCCGGTGAGCTGCCGCACCGGCAGCCGCTCGGCGGCCCGGAACAGCGGCGCGTTGCGGTTCGCGCCGCGCCCGTCGGCGCGCCGTTCGGCCACCGCGTGCAGCACCGGTACGCGCATGTCGTGGGCGGCCGACACCAGCCGGGCGACACGCCCGAGCGCGCCGGACTCCCGGGCCTCGGCTGCGAGTTCGGGCAGGGCGCTGCCCGGTCCCACGACGCCGCGCTGGCATTCCACGGTGAGCAGGGCGCAGCCCTCGGGCCGAAGGAGTTCGGAAAGCGACACGGCGGCCTCCTGGCGTCTCGCGCCGGGAGGGTAACGGCCATTGCGCATGGAGGGAAGAGTCGCGATTCTGTGCGGATGACCGTCACCCAGCGGCGGGGACGCCGCATCATGATGACCCCGGCCGAGCTGGACGCCTTCCTCACCGAACAGCGCACCTGCCGGGTCGCGACCGTGTCCGCGGACGGGCGGCCGCACATCAGCGCGCTGTGGTTCGCCTGGGACGGCACGGCCCTGTGGCTCTACTCCCTGACCCGCAGCCGCCGCTGGGCCGAGCTGCGCAGCGATCCGCGGCTCGCGGTGATCGTCGACGACGGGCACGACTACGGCGAGTTACGCGGCGCCGAGCTGAGCGGCGCGGCTGCCTTCGTCGGCGAGGCGCCGCGCTCGGGCGCGCCGTGTCCCGAACTCGACGCGCCGGAGCGGATGTTCGCGGCGAAGTACTTCGGGCTGGACGCCATGCCGCACGACGGGCGCCACGCGTGGCTGCGGCTGGTCCCGGACACAGTCAGCTCCTGGGACTTCCGCAAGCTGCCCCAGGGCTGAGCGTGTCGTACGGACCTGGCTCAGCCGGTCAGTCGACGATCTTCTCCCCCACCGACCGCAGCACGTCCACCGCCGCGCGGATGGAGGGCCTGCGGTCGGCGTCGGCGCGCCAGATCGCGTAGACGTGCCGGCGCATCGTGGGCGGGCTCACCGGCACCATCCGCACGCCCTCGGGCACCGGGCCCCGGCCGAGCCGGGGGATGACGCCGATGCCGAGCCCGGAGGCGATCAGCGCGAGCTGGGTCTGGTGCTCCCGCGCGGTGTGCCGGATGTGTGGCTCGATGCCCTTGCCGCGCAGGGTCACCATCAGCCAGTCGTAGCAGAACCCGCCCTCGGGCCAGGACACCCACTCGTCGTCCACGAAGTCCTCCGGCTCGACCGCGCGGCGGTCGGCGAAGGGGTGGTCCGCGGGCATCGCCACGTCCACCAGGTCGTCCAGCAGCGCCGCCTTGACCAGCCCGCCGGGCACCGGCAGCGGCTTGTTGTACCAGTCGAGGACGACCGCCAGGTCGATGTCGCCGCGCACCACCGCGGGCACCGACTCGTCCGGCTCCATCTCCTGCAACCGGGCGCGCAGCTGCGGGTGTTCGGACCGCATCCGCTCCAGCGCGGCGGGGAAGAGGCCGCGGACGGCGGTCGGGAAGGCGCCCAGCAGCAGCTCGCCGACGGCGTGCCCGCGCTGGGCCTCCAGATCCGCCTGGGCCAGCTCCACTTGGGACAGGATCCGCGCCGCGTGGTCGGAGAGCAGCCGCCCGGCGTCGGTGAGCCGCACCCCTCGCCCGTTCTTGGCGAGCAGTTGCTGTCCGGTCTCCCGCTCCAGCTTGGACAGCTGCTGGGAGACGGCCGAGGTGGTGACGTGCAGCCCCTCGGCCGCGCCGCTCACGGAACCGTGCCGGGCCACGGCGTACAAGGTGCGCAGGCGATCCAGATTCATGTAAGGAATGCTACGTGAAAAAGCATATGAATTCTCGCTTGTTCTAATAAGTCGCAGCCAGCACTGTAGATGCCATGACCTCAGCGACCACCGCGGCGTCCTCCCCTGCCACCGGACAGCCCGCCGAACAGCCCCCCGAACCCGCCGCCCGCCCACGGCGGTTGCTCGACTGGCGGATCCGCTTCGGCGTGCTCGCCCTGGTCTGGGGCTTCAGCTTCCTGTTCATCAAGGTGGGCACCGAGGCGTTCGCGCCGCTGTACGTCACGCTCGGCCGGATGCTGTTCGGCACGGCCGTCCTCCTCGCGGTGGCGGTGGCGAAGCGGGAGCGGCTGCCGCGCGGGACCCGGGTGTGGGGCCATCTGGCCGTGGCCGCGTTCTTCCTCAACGCCCTTCCGTTCTCGCTCTTCGCCTACGCCGAGACGACCATCCCCTCCACCCTGGCCGGGATCTGCAACGCCGCCTCGCCCCTGTGGGGCATGGTCGTCGCGGTGGCCGTCGTCTCCGACGACCGCCCGACCCGGCAGCGCGTGGCGGGCCTGGGCCTCGGCTTCGCCGGGGTCCTGATCGTGCTGGGCGCGTGGCAGGGCTTCTCCGGCCAGGACCCGGTGGGCACGGCCCTCGCACTCACCGCCTCGCTCAGCTACGCGATCGGCTGGGCCTACGTCCGCCGCACGCTCGCCGGGACCGGGAACTCCCATCTGGCCATGTCCTCCGGCCAGTTGCTGCTCGGCACGGTCCAGCTCGCGGTGGCCGCCCCGCTCGCCGCGCCGGCCCCCGGCTCCTACCCCATCCTCCCCCTGCTGTCGGTGCTCGCCCTGGGCGCCCTGGGCACCGGTGTCGCCTTCCTGATCCAGTACGGCCTGGTGGATGAGGTCGGCCCGACGACGGCGATGATGGTGACGTACTTCGTCCCGGTGATCGCCACGGCGGCGGGCGTGCTGATCCTCGGCGAACACCTCGACTGGAACACGCCGGTGGGCGCCCTGATCATCCTCGTCGGCGCGGCCCTCACCCAGCGCCGGTAGATCCACCGGAAGCACGTGACCCATCAGTCCGTCCGGCCCGCCGGGGCCGGCCCCCTCGCCACCGCCGACGCCACCGCGTCGGCGAGCCCGGCCACTTCTTCGGCGCGCAGCGGTGAGACCGTCAGCCGCAGCCCCGGCCCCGAGGCCACCCGGAACCGGGCGCCCGGCGCGGCCGCCCAGCCCGCGGACAGCAGGCGGGCCACCGCGCCCGTCTCGTCGGGCACCGGCACCCAGACGTTCATCCCGCTGCGCCCGTGCGCGGCGACTCCCCGCTCCCGCAGAGCGCTCACCAGGGCGTCACGGCGCGCGTCGTATGCCGCCGCGACCGCCACCGGGTCCACCGCGCCGGTGCGCCACAGCCACGTCACGGCGTCCTGCAGCAGATGACTCACCCAGCCGGGGCCGAGGCGCTGCCGTCCGCGCAGCCGGTCCAGGGTGACGGCGTCGCCGGTGAGCACCGCCAGGCGCAGATCGGGGCCGTACGCCTTGGCGGTGGAGCGGACCAGGACCCAGTGGTCCGTGCCGCCCGCGAGCGGACGCAGCGGCAGGTCCACGATGCCGTGGCCGTGGTCGTCCTCGATGAGCACCACGCCGGGGTGGCCCGCGAGAACGGTGCGCAGCTCATGGGCGCGCGCCGCGCTCACCGCCGCGCCCGTCGGGTTCTGCGCCCGGTCGGTGACGACCAGCGCCCGCGCCCCCTGGCGCAGCGCCCGCTCCACCTCCTCCGGCAGCGGCCCGTCGTCGTCGAGCCCGACGGGCACGGTGCGCAGCCCGAGCGCCGGGATCAGGTCGAGCAGACTGCCCCAGCCGGGGTCCTCGACGGCGACCGCGTCACCGGGCCGCAGATGAGCGGCGAGGACGCGCTCGATGGCGTCGAGCGAGCCGGAGGTGACGGCGACGGGCCCGTCCGGCACGCCGTCCGCGTCGAAGGCGGCGCGCGCCGACTCGCCGAGGGCGGGGGCGACCCCCGGCGCGCCGTACAGCGTGGGGCGGTCGGCGGCGCGCGCGGCGGCCTCCGCGAGGGCCGCGCCGAGCGGCGGCAGCAGGGCGGGGTCGGGGTTGCCGGCCGCGAGGTCGCGCGCGCCCGGGGCCTCGACCCGAAGCCACTCGCGGGGTGTGCTCGCGGGGCGCGCCCGTACCCGGGTCCCCCGGCGGCCCGCCGTCTCGACGACCCCGCGCTCGCGCAGGACGCGATAGGCGGCCGCGACGGTGTTCGGGTTGACGCCCAGCCGCGTGGCCAACTCCCGCTGTGGCGGCAGCGCTTGGCCGGGCGACAGCGATCCGGCGCCGACCGCCCGCTCCACACTGGCCGCGATCTCCGCTGCGCCACGGCCTTCGATCGGATATTCTCCTAGCACAAAACATAGTTTGCACTAGTTCAATGGGAGTGCGCAAATGAGTGCGACCACCGAGCCGACCACCGAGCCGCACGACACCGCCTACGCGGCGACCGACCGCACCACCCCGACCCGCGCCCGGGAGCGCGCCTCGTACGACGCGGACGTGGTGCACGGGATCCTCGACGCGGCGTACGTCTGCCACCTGGGCTTCATACGCGACGGTGCCCCGGTCGTCCTGCCGACCCTCTACGCCCGGTCCGGGACCCGCCTCTACGTCCACGGCTCGACCGGCTCGCGCCCCCTGCGGATGGCGGGCGCCGAGGACCCGGGGCTGCCGGTGTGCCTGACGGTCACCCACGTCGACGGCCTGGTGCTCGCCCGCTCGGCGTTCCACCACTCGATCAACTACCGCTCGGTGGTGGTGCACGGCACCGCCCGTCAGGTGCTCGACGACACCGAGCGCGCGGCGGCGCTCGACGCGATCGTGGACCATGTGGTGCCGGGCCGGGCCGCCGACTCCCGCCCCGCGAACGCGAAGGAGCTGGCCGCCACCGCCGTGCTCCGCCTCGACCTCGACGAGGTCTCCGCCAAGATCCGCGCCGGTGGCCCCAACGACGACCCGGAGGACATGGCGCTGCCGTACTGGAGCGGCGTGATCCCGGTCGCCCGGACCTACGGCGCGCCCGTCCCCGCGGACGACCTGGCGCCGGGCACACCCCTGCCCGGCTATCTCGCATCGCTGGACTAGGGGGTGTCAGAGGGCTTACGGGGCCGGGTGTCCGGGGCGGTCCTCCGGGGGCTCGTCCGCCACCGCGTGGCGGTGCCCCCGCGCGGCCGCGGCGCCCGCGGGCTCGACGGGGGACGGTCCCGCCGCCACCGGCTCCGCCCCCGCAGCCTTCGGCGCCGACGTCTGCGCGATCAGCGCCCCGCCCAGCACCACCGCACCGCCGACGACCTGGGCCACGCCCAGGTGTTCGTCCAGCAGTACCCAGGCCAGCACCGTCGCGACCACCGCCTCCAGGCAGGCCACCACCCCGGCCACCTGCGGCGAGAGCCGGCGCACCGAGAGCACCCCGGTCAGATACGCGATCACCGTGGCCACCAGCACGATCCAGCACAGCAGCAGCACCGCGGGCACCCGCGTGCCCGCGAGGTCGGCCTGCCCCGTGAGCACCGGCCAGTGCAGCTCCCACGGCCGGGCGATCACCGTCAGCACCGCGGCGCCGATCAGCAGCCCGTAGGCGATGACCCCGAGCGGATCGGCGGCGTCCTGCCCCTCGCTGCCGTGGTCGGACAGGACGAAGTAGCCGACCTGGCAGCAGGCGGCGCCGAGGGCGAGCACCAGCCCCAGCGCGTCGAAGCTCAGCCCGGACCACACCTCCACCACACACGCGAGCCCGCCCACGGCGAGGACGACGCCGGCCGCGGCCGCCCGGCTCACCGGCCGCCGCTGGACGAACCGGACCCATCCCAGCACCAGCGCGGGCGCGAGGTATTCGACGAGCAGCGCGACCCCGACCGGGATGCGGGAGAGCGCGGCGAAGTAGCAGGCCTGGACGCCCGCCACGGCCAGCAGGCCGAAGCCCAGGAGCAGTCCGGGGCGCCGCAGCGGCAGGCGGCGGTGGCGCCAGACCAGGGGCAGCATGACGAGGGCGGCGCCCGCCACTCGCAACCAGGTGACCTGCAGCGGTTCCAGCCCCGCCCCGATCAGCGGTTTGGCGGCGACGCCCGAGCCGCCGAACGCGAGCGCCGAGACCAGGGCGAGCCCCAGACCGACACCCCTGCCCTGATCATGGCGCTGCCCTCGCGTGTGGTGCATCGGGCCATCATGTCAGCCCGATGTCAGGACCGTCACCCCGTACGCGCCTGGCACGGCGCGCCTTCCAGCGCCGTCACCAGCAGGTCCACATCCACCCCGGCCCGCCGCAGCACCTCCACGGCCCGGCACTGCCGGTCGTAGGTGAGCGCGGCGAGGAGGTCGGGGCCCTCGGCGAGGAACGCGCCCCGCGTCACGGCGCGCCCGACCGCCGACGCCATGGCGGCAGCGGCGGCCGGGGACCAGCCGGGCACCCCGTCACCGGCACCGGTCACGGAGTTCTCGACCGTGCCGCTCCACCGGATCCCGTAGCCGATGGTGCGCTGCACCAGATAGCCGAGCAGCCGCACCACTTGGGGCGGGCCGCCGGCGAACGCGCCCCACACCCGCGGCTCGTTCTCCACCAGGGTGTGCAGCAGATGGGCCGTGTCCAGCTGGTTGTCCCCGTCGCGTACGGCGCGGCGGCGGGCCCCCGTGACCACGGCGGTCAACGGCTCGCTCAGCCGGTCCTCGAACCCGGAACCGGCCGGGTCGGGGGAAGCGGAAAGGGCAGGACTTCGCACGCTCTCACCCCATCAGTCCCTTGAGGCCGAAGCGTCCTCAGCGGGAAGCATGTGCGGGTCCCACGGTAGTTGGGCACGGATGACCGGAAATCATCCTCGGGGAGGAGAGGACCCGGCGTTCCTCCCGGCCCTGGAACCCCTCGAAACTCCCGCGACGCGCAACCGGCGCCGCTCCGGGTCCGTCCCCCCAATCACCACCGCGCCTTTCCGCCGCACAGTGCCGCCAAGGAGTGACGATGACCGCCCGGCCGCTGCTCTTCCTGGACATCGACGGTGTTCTCAACCCGGTCCTGCCGACCGACGGGTTCACCGCCTACGACGTACTCGACTTCACCGTCCTCCTCTCCGTCACCCACGCCGACTGGCTGCGCGAGCTGTCCGCCACCTACGAACTCGTCTGGGCCACGACCTGGGAGCACGAGGCCAACCGTCATATCGCGCCACTCCTCGAACTGCCCCGGCTTCCGGTCGTGGAGTTCACGGGCTACGAGCCGCGGCCGGACGATCCGAAGCTGCCGGTGCTCGACCTCCTCACGGGCCGCAAGTGGGCGCCGATCCTGCGGTACGCCGCGGGCCGCCCGTTCGCCTGGGTGGACGATGTGATCCCCGAGCGGCTGGCGGCCCGGTCCCGCCTGCGGCGCGACCGGCTGCTGCTGCCGGTCGACCCCGCGCACGGGCTGCGCCGGGAGCACGTCGACCGGCTGCTGCGGCACCCGCCCCGGGCGCGCCGCCTGCGGCGCCCGCGGCCGCAGACGGTGCGCCCATCACTGACGGGGCGTCAGTATTGAATGTTCCCGGCGGCGGGGCTACGGTGCGCAGCCCCGCCGCCGGACACCCGGAAGGGACATGACCCCATGGCCGAGGTCAGCGCTCAGTTACGCATCGAGGCACCGGTCGAGAAGGTGTGGGCCCAGCTCACGGACTTCGCCACATACGGCGACTGGAACGTCACCCACACCGGCTTCCCCCGGGGCGCCCCCGCCTCACTGGAGGCCGCGGCGACCTACCAGGAGAACATGCGGCTGATGGGCTTCCCCGCCGAAGTGACCTGGACCGTCGAGGAGTACGCACCCGGGCGGGTGCTCGCCACCCGGGGCAAGGGCCCGATGGGCGTGAACCTCGGCATGCGCTACGCGCTGGCGCCGGACGGGGACGCGACGACGGTCCGCGTCGACGGCGACTTCACGGGGGCGGCGGTGTCCCTGATGGCCGGAAAGCTCAAGGACTCGGCGGCCGCGGCGCTGAACGAGTCGCTGCGCAAGCTCGCCGCGCTGGTGGCGTAGCCCCCCTGTTTCAGCCCTCGTCGCCCTCCTCTTCGTCCTGCTCGGCGAGGATCAGATACAGCCGCTTGCGCGACTCGTTGATGACGGACAGCGCCTTCTGCCGCTGCTCGGGGCTGCCCGTCTTCCAGACCTGCGCGAACGCCTCCATCAGCCCGAAGCCGGCCTGCCGGACCTCCTGCATGGCCTCCCAGTCGATGCCGCGCCCGGCCTCTTCCCACGGGGCCTGCGGCCCCGCCTCGGCCTCGGCGAGCCCGGCCTCGGTGAGCGCGTACAGCTTCTTGCCCCCGTCGCTCTCACTGCTGATCATCCCCTCGTCCTCGAGGAGCTGCAGCGTCGGATAGACCGAGCCGGGGCTCGGCTTCCACGCTCCCCCGCTGCGCTCGGCGATCTCCTGGATCATCTCGTAGCCGTGCATCGGACGGTCCTTGAGAAGGGCCAGGATCGAGGCGCGCACATCGCCGCGCCGCGCCCGGCCGCCGCGGCGCCCGCCGCCGCCATGGCCGCGGCCGCCGAACGGGGGGCCGCCGAAGGGGGACCCGCCGAAGCCGCCGGGTCCGGGACCGAACGGCCCGAAGGCCGCGCGCCGCTCCTCGAAGTCACCCCGGTCGCGCCGGCCGGGTCCGCGGTGCTCATGTCCACGGTGATACCTCATCATGACGCTCCTTTCATCGTCGATCCATCACGATGCCTCAACGATATATCGGAACCGGTCGGATGACAATGCCGGAACGAGTCCACCCTTCGGGGATTGGCCATGGTCCGGCGCGCCGGCCGCCGCCTACGGTCGGGCCATGCGGATACGAATCGTCGACGCCTTCACCGACCGCCCCTTCGCGGGCAACCCGGCGGGGGTGGTCCTCCTGGACACCGGCGCCTTCCCGGACGACACCTGGCTCCAGGAGGTCGCCGCCGAGGTCAACCTGTCGGAGACCGCCTTCGCCCACCCGCTTCCCCCCGGGGCCGGGGCCGACTGGGCGCTGCGCTGGTTCACCCCGGCCACCGAGGTCGCCATGTGCGGTCACGCCACGCTCGCGACCGCCCATGTGCTGCGTACGACGGGCGCCGCGACCGGCACCGTACGGTTCGCCACGCTCAGCGGGGTGCTGTCCGCGACCGGCGACCCCAGCGGCACGATCACCCTGGACTTCCCGACCGCCCCGCTCACCGAGGTCCCGGTGGCGGGCGAGGTGGCCGACGCGCTCGGCGCCACGGTCGTCTCCGCCCACGACACCGGTCCCCAGGTGGGCGATCTGCTGGTGGAGCTGGCCGATGAGAAGGCCGTACGGGCCCTCGACCCCGACCTCGCCGCACTCGGGCGGCTCGTCAAGCGGGCCGTCATCGCGACCGCGCTCCCCGAGGACCCGGCCCGCGGCCATGACTTCGTCTCGCGCGTCTTCGCCCCCGGCGTCGGCATCGACGAGGACCCGGTGACCGGCAGCGCGCACACCGCGCTCGCGCCCTTCTGGTCCGCCCGGCTCGGCCGCGGGGAACTGACCGGCCTCCAGGCCTCCGCCCGCACCGGGCTGGTCCGCACCACTGTGCGCGGCGACCGTACGCTGCTGGCCGG
The DNA here is from genome assembly GCF_001417735.1 of Streptomyces sp. NBRC 110028. Classification (GTDB taxonomy): domain Bacteria; phylum Actinomycetota; class Actinomycetes; order Streptomycetales; family Streptomycetaceae; genus Streptomyces. The sequence continues at coordinate 20,567 of NZ_BBUZ01000026.1, read as the reverse complement.
CCGGGCCGTCACGGTCATCGACGGGGAACTGCTCGTCTGAACGGCCTGCCGGGGGCGGGGCGTCAGGCGGTGGGCAGCCAGCCCACCTTGCCCGCCAGCAGGGCGTAGCCGACGAACGCCACGATGTCGATCAGCGCATGCGCCGCGACCAGCGGTCCGACCCGCCCCCACCTGCGGTAGAGCAGGACGAAGACGACGCCCATCGCCATGTTGCCGAAGAAGCCGCCGATCCCCTGGTAGAGGTGGTACGAACCGCGCAGCACCGAGCTGGCCAGCAGCGCGGCCATCGGCGTCCAGCCCAACTGCCCGAGCCTGCGCAGCAGATAGCCGACCACGACCACCTCCTCCAGCACGGCGTTCTGCACGGCGGAGACGATGAGCACGGGCAGCTTCCACCACACCTCGGGCAGCGCCTCGGGCACCACCGTCAGATTGGCCCCCGCCGCCCGCGCGCCCAGGTAGAGCAGCAGCCCGGTGCCGCCGATGCCCGCCGCCACCGCGGCGCCCCACCCCAGGTCGGAGCGCGGCCGGGTACGGTCGAAGCCGATCGCGCGCAGCGCGGCGCCCTCCCGCAGCAGCAGATGGGCCACAAGTGCGACCGGCACCAGCGCGGTCGCGATCCCGAACAGCTGCCAGGCCAGGTCCAGCCAGGGGCGGCCGGGCGCCTGGGAGGCGTTGAGGGTGGCCGCCTGATCCTTGAGCCCACCGGGCTTGGTCACCGAACCGATGAAGCTGATCAGCGCGGACAGGGCGCTCGCGCCGAGCGACAACGCCAGCACCAGCAGCGTCTCGTCGCGCAGCATCCGCCGCGGCAGGTCGCCCTCGGGCAGCATCGCCCCGCGCGCCTCTGACTGCACTCCTGCCTCCACTTCCGCTCTTCCTGCCTCATCGGCGCGCCCGCCCCGCTAAGGTCTCGAAAACACATCCGAGATCGCGCACGAGCAGGCTGGGCCGGGCGCCATCCGCCGGCGCGCCCGTCCCGCCTGACAGCGTCATCTTCCAGGAGAGACAGATCGCCATGGGACGCCACAGCCAGCCCGACGAATCCGACGGTCCCGACTACTCCGGCATCTTCGATGCCATGGACCGCGCCGATCACACCGATCACGCGGATCACACCGGACGCATCGATCACTCCGCACCGGACAATACGGGGTCCAGACCCGGCGCGTCCTCCCGACGCCGGACCGTGGCGATCTCCACAGCGCTGGTACTGGCCGTCGCGGCCGGCGCCGTGGTGGTCTTACGCGGCGGACTGCTGCCGTCCGCCGGCTCCTGCCGCAGCAACGCGGTGCGGCTCTCCGTGGCCGCGTCTCCCGACATCGCCCCGGCGCTGCGCACCGTGGCCGACCACGCCCGGAAGGCGGGCATCCGGTCCGATGGCCGCTGTCTGGACGTGAGGGTCGCCAGTCGCCCGGCGTACGAGGTCGCCAAGGCGCTCGGCGACACGGGCCGCTCCCCGGGGTTCCAGGTATGGGTGCCGGACTCCAGCGTCTGGGTCGAGCGCGCGGCCACCTCCCCGGTCCGCGCCGCGCCCCTGGACACGCTCGGCGGGGTCGCCTCCTCGCCGGTCACGGTCGCCGCCACGGCCACGGCGGCCGACCGGCTGGGCTGGCCGGACAAGACGTACGACTGGGCGCGCCTGGCCGAGGCGGGAAGCGGCGGCGACGGCCCCCGGCTGAACACCGCCGACCCGGCACGCAGCGCCACCGGGCTGCTCGCCCTCGCCCGGATCAACGGGTCCATCGCCAAGGCGGGCGCGGCCGGCGGAAAGGCCGCGGCCGATACGCGCGCCGCGGCCAACGCCAAGCTCCTGTCCCAGCGGGCCGCCGCGACCGACGCCGCCCTGCTGACGTCACTGCCCCGGCGCGAGGAGGCGGTGGTCCTGTCCGAGCAGGCCGCCTTCGCCCACAACGCGAAGGCCGACGGTGCCTCCCGCCTCGGCCTGTTCTATCCGAAGGACGGCACGGCCGAGCTGGACTACCCGTACACGGTGCTCAACGACCGCGAGCTGACCACCGTACGGGCGCGGGCCGCCACCCGCTTCATGACGCTGCTCACCGACGCCCCCGGCCGCGCCGCCCTGCGCAAGGACGGCTTCCGGACGCCGGACGGCAAGGTCAGCGAGGACGTGGCACGGGCCGCGGGCGGCCGCACCCCCCAGCCGTACGCGGTCACGCCCTCGCCCGGGCCGTCCGCCCGCGAGGTCGAAGCGGCCCTGGGCATGTGGACCATCACCGTGCAGAGCGCCCGGCTGAACACGGTCGTCGACGCCTCGGCGTCGATGAACGACCCGGTGCCGGGCCGCCCCGGCCAGAGCCGGATGGACGTCACCAAGGCATCGCTGCGGCAGGCCCTTTCGCGGTTCACCGCGGGGGACGAGATCGGGCTGTGGGAGTTCTCGACCGAGCTGGACGGCGACCGCGACTACCGGGAACTGGTCGCGGCCCGGCAGCTCGGGGCGCGCACCCCGGACGGAACCGGCCAGCGGGATGTGCTGTCAGCCGCCTTCGCCGCGCTGAAGCCGCTCCCCGAGGGTTCGACCGGGCTGTACGACACCACGCTGGCCGCCTACAAACACGCCCAGGACACCTTCGTACGGGGCAAGTTCAACGCGGTGGTGCTCCTCACCGACGGCGCCAACCAGGATCCGGACGGCATCTCGCGCTCCGCGCTGGTGAAGGAGCTGAAGGGGCTGGTCGACCCGGACCGCCCGGTGCCGCTCATCGCCATCGCTGTCGGTCCGGACGCCGACCAGGCCGCGTGCCGCGAGATCGCCCGGGCGACCGGCGGATCGGCGCAGCGGGTGAACGACCCCGCGCAGATCAACACGGCCATGCTCAAGGCCATCGTCGCCGCGGGCGAGGCCGGGGCGCCCTAGGCTCTCGGCGCCCCAGGCTCTCAAGCCGAGAGGTCCGCGGGCCAGGTGTGGACCGGGGCATCGGTGCGCATCAGGGCGCAGTAGCGGCGGGTCATGGCGGCGAGCGCCGCGTCCCGGCCCAACCCGCTGTCCCGTGCCCGGTGGTAGGTCGCGGCCTGCCAGGACGCGCCGTTGACCCGCAGGGCGCAGCGCTGCTCGATCACTCCGAGGTAGCGGTCGCGGTCGGCGGGCTCGACGCCCCAGGCGTCCAGGCCGGCGGCGGCCAGCGGCAGCAGTTCCTCGCGGACCAGCCGCACGGCGGGGATGCGCGCCAGGGAGGAGGAGCGGCCGGGCTTCGGCCACTGCAGGACCGTGTCGATGCCGTGCCGGCACGCGGCGTCGAAGTTGGCCGCGGCGGCGGTGAACGGCAGCCGGGTCCACACCGGGCGCGGCTCCTCGGCGAGCGCCCTGACCAGCCCGTAGTAGAGGGCGGCGTTGGCGATGACATCGGTGACGGTGGGCCCCGCGGGCAGCACCCGGTTCTCCACGCGCAGATGCGGCACGCCGTCCACGACTTGGTAGACGGGCCGGTTCCAGCGGTAGATCGTGCCGTTGTGCAGCACCAGCTCCTGCAGCTCGGGCACACCGCCCTCGTCCAGGGTGCGCAGCGGCTCCTCGTCGGTGCCGGTGGACAGCAGCGGGGGGAAGTAGCGCAGGTTCTCCTCGAAGAGCTGATACGCGTCGGTGATCCAGCGCTCTCCGAACCAGGTGCGCGGCCGCACTCCCTGCGCCGCGTATTCCGGTGCGCGCACATCGGTGGCCTGCAGGAACAGCGGCGGGCGGGACTCGCGCCACACCTCGCGGCCGAAGACGAAAGGGGAGTTGGCGCCGATGGCGATCTGCACGGCGGCCACGGCCTGCGCGGCGTTCCACACGGCGGCGAAGCGTCCGGGGGTGACCTGGAGGTGCAGCTGGACGGAGGTGCAGGCGGCCTCGGGGGCGATGGTGGCGCTGGCGTAGCTGATGCGCTCCCGGCCCTCGATATCGATGAGGAAATCCTCGCCGCGGGCGGCCAGCATCTGTTCGTTGAGAAGTTTGTAACGGTCGTCGTAGGACAGGTTGGCCGATCCGAGATCCCCGGCGGCGAGCGTCGGCAGAATTCCGATCATCACGATCTCGGAGGACACCTCACGCGCCTTGCGGTCGGCATATGACAATCCCGTCCGCAGCTCTTCCGAGAGCTGGTCGAGAACTCTGCCGTGCAAACGGTGCGGCACGATATTTACTTCAAGATTGCACTGTCCGAGTTCGGTCTGGAAATCGTGACTCGCGATGCGCTCCAGAACCTCCGTGTTCATCATCCTCGGCAGCCCGTCGGCGCCTGCGAGATTCAGCTCGATCTCCAGCCCCATGAGATTCCTCGGGCGGTCGAACCGCTTGTCGGCCAGGAGCCGGGACAGCGCGTCGAGGCCCTGCCGCAAGCGTCCGCGCTGCCGCTGCCGACCGGACGGGTCGAACTCACCGGCTATGACCTTCTCCCCCATCGGAGCACCTCCTCGAGTGGATCGTCGGCGCCCGCACCGCGCACACCACGCTCGATGATGCCCGCCAATGTGATCGATAACGCCCCGCACGGCCCGTCCAGCCGCTAGGCTCTCAACAGTGGCGCATTGCTCCATGAAAATGGATCGGCGGGATCCAGCCTACCGCGGCGGGCGTAAACCGTCAGGTCATATCCGTGCATCCGGCACCGAATCGGGGGAAATCCCCGCACCCGTGCGGGCCTGAAATCACCTTGTGCGCAATATCGGGGACAGCTAGCCGAAACACGCCCGGAACATGGGTCGTATAAACTCGCTTTACGAGGCAGAGAGATAACGCCCGGACAGTTCGTCCCGGCCCCCTCTGACCCGCGTTCCGAGCTCTGTACACCGACAGCGCGCGCCCCTACCCCGGCCCGCTATCGCTCCACCGTGTCTTAGACGTGAGAGGCGACCCACCATGCCGCTGCTTGTGCCCCCGGCCCCGGCGCCCGCCCTGCGCAGCGTCCTCACGGCCCTTGGCTCCCCCACCGCCGTCCATGAGGTCCGCACCCCGGCACTCAGCTCCCTGTCCGGCCCCTTCGAACCCGAACACCCGCTTCCCGTCCACCTCTTGGACGACATCACCACCCCCGCCGGCCCGCCCCGGGTCAGACTGACCGGCTGGCGCTTCATGCTCCGCGACGGCGACCGCACAGTGGCCGCCGCCGAGGCCATGCTCACCGCCGACGGCTGGGCCTTCTCGCACTTCTCCCAGGGGCCGTACGTGGCCTCGGCCGAACTCGCCCTGCGCCAGGCCGAGTCACTGCCCACCGCGTACCAGCCGCGGCTGCTGTCCATCCCCGAGCTGTACATGGTCGCGCTGTGGCTGCACGGCGACCCCACGGCGGACGCCGCCGAGGGCGGCCTCGGCGCCGGGGACCTGCTGGTGCCGCTGGCCCCGGCACCGCCCGGCATCGCGGCGCACCGCCCGCACCCGGCGGCCGATCTGCTGCCCGTCCTCACCCATCGGCTGACCCCCGCCCCACTGCTGGGCTCCCCCGCCTGACCTGCCCCTTCCGTGCCGGAGCCAGCGCCCCGCGGCCCACCGGGCCACGGGGCGCCGCGCTGCGACCGGGTAACAGTCCCGCCACGGTGAACCGTCCGGTCGGGTGATGCGTCATTATCTAGCAAGACCGGTGCCGCGAAATCCCTGCGGAAACCGTGCCGTGGGGCAACACTGGGAGCATCCGACCGACACCAACCGGGGGGCGGCCAACATGAACGCCGCAGCGAGCAGCAGGACATACACCTCACCGCAGCGAAAGAACCTCGCCATGTGCCAGCATCAACCACCGTGCCCGTCAGCCGACTCCGCCGACCGGGAGGCCGCCCATCTCGTGGCGCACCATCCCGAGCAGGGCTGGAGCCTGCTGTGCAATGGTGTCCTGCTTTTCGAGGACACCGGTGAGCTGCTGCCGGACGGGCGCGTCATCGCCCCGTGCCGACCGCTCGCCACCGAGCACGTCGTGACCGCCGCCTAGGCCGACCACCCAGGCGACGTTGGCATCCGGCTGGGGGCACCTCCCAGCGGTAGCTGGGGGAGACCGAGGCACCCCCGGAGGCGAATCGAGCCCGAATAAAGAGGGGCCGGCCCGGTGCGCTCGCGCCGAACCGGCCCCGTCGTTGTGCGTGGGGTCCGTCCCCGTCAGTTCTCGTACGAGTCCATCGGCGGGCACGAGCAGACCAGGTTCCGGTCCCCGAACGCCCCGTCGACCCGCCGCACCGGCGGCCAGTACTTGTCGGCGGCCGAGACCCCGGCCGGGAAGGCCGCCTCGTCCCTGCTGTACGGGTGGTCCCACGCCCCGCTCAGCATGGCGGCCGTGTGCGGCGCGTTCCGCAGCGGGTTGTCCTCCTTGGGCCACTCCCCCGAGCCGACCTTGTCGATCTCCGCCCGGATCGCGATCATCGCCTCGCAGAACCGGTCCAGCTCCGCCAGGTCCTCGCTCTCCGTCGGCTCGATCATCAGCGTCCCCGCGACCGGGAACGACATCGTCGGCGCGTGGAAACCGTAGTCGATCAGGCGCTTGGCCACATCGTCGACCGTGACCCCGGTGGCCTTGGTGAGCGGCCGCAGATCCACCACGCACTCATGCGCCACCAGCCCGCCGGGCCCGGTGTAGAGCACCTGGTAGTGCGGCTCCAGCCGCTTGGCGATGTAGTTGGCGCCGAGCACCGCGGCCTGGGTCGCGTGGCGCAGCCCCTCGGCGCCCATCAGCCGGATGTACGCCCAGGAGATCGGCAGGATGCCCGCCGAGCCCCACGGCGCGGCCGAGACCGGGCCGACGCCGGTGGCCGGGCCCGCGGCGGGCTGCAGCGGGTGGTTGGGCAGGTACGGCGCGAGGTGCGCGCGCACCGCGACCGGGCCGACGCCCGGGCCACCGCCGCCGTGCGGGATGCAGAACGTCTTGTGCAGGTTCAGATGGGAGACGTCGCCGCCGAACCGGCCGGGCTCGGCCAGCCCGACCAGCGCGTTGAGGTTGGCGCCGTCCACGTACACCTGGCCGCCCGCGTCGTGCACGGCCGCGCAGATCTCGGTGATGTGCTCCTCGAACACGCCGTGGGTGGACGGGTAGGTGACCATGAGGACGGCCAGCTGGTCCCCGTACTGCTCGATCTTGGCGCGCAGGTCGGCGGCGTCCACCTCGCCGTCCTCGCCGGTCTTGACGACGACGACCTTCATGCCCGCCATGACGGCGCTGGCCGCGTTGGTGCCGTGCGCGGAGGACGGGATCAGGCACACCGTGCGCTGCGGCTCGCCGTTCGCCCGGTGGTACGCCCGCACGGCCAGCAGCCCGGACAGCTCGCCTTGCGATCCGGCGTTCGGCTGGAGGGAGACCTTGTCGTAGCCGGTGACGTCGGCCAGCCGCTCCTCCAGCTCGCGGATCAGCGTCAGATAGCCATGGGCCTGCTCGACCGGCGCGAAGGGGTGCAGCGCGCCGAACTCCGGCCAGGTGACCGGCTCCATCTCGGTGGTCGCGTTGAGCTTCATGGTGCAGGAGCCGAGCGGGATCATGCCCCGGTCCAGGGCGTAGTCCCGGTCGGCCAGCCGCCGCAGGTAGCGCAGCATCGCCGTCTCGGAACGGTACTGGTGGAAGACCGGATGGGTCAGATACGCGTCCGAGCGCAGCAGCTGCGCGGGCAGCGCGTCGGCCGCCGCGGCGTCCAGCTCGTCGATGCCGGGAATGCCGGGAGCGCTGTCCCCGTCCCCGCCGTCGACGCCGAAGGCGGACCACACGGCGGCCAGCTGGGCGCGCCCGGTGGTCTCGTCGCACGCGATGCCCACGTGGTCGGCGTCGGTCAGCCGGAGGTTGACCCCGGCCTCGCGGGCGGCGGCGACGACGTCGGCGGCCTTGCCGGGGACGCGCGCGGTGAGGGTGTCGAAGAAGGCGCCGTGCACCACCTCGACGCCGCCCGCCCGCAGCCCCTCGGCGAGGACGGTGGCGTAGCGGTGGGTGCGGCGGGCGATGCCCGCGAGCCCGTCCGGGCCGTGGTAGACCGCGTACATTCCGGCCATCACCGCGAGCAGGACCTGCGCGGTGCAGATGTTGCTGGTGGCCTTCTCGCGGCGGATGTGCTGCTCCCGCGTCTGCAGCGCCAGCCGGTACGCCTTGTCGCCGTCGGCGTCCACCGACACCCCGACGAGCCGGCCGGGCAGGCTGCGGGCGTGAGCGGCGCGCACGGCCATGAACCCGGCGTGCGGCCCGCCGAAGCCCATGGGCACGCCGAACCGCTGGGTGCTGCCGACCGCGATGTCCGCGCCCAGCTCGCCGGGCGAGGTGAGCAGGGTGAGCGCGAGCAGATCGGCGGCGACGGTGACGATCGCCCCCAGCTCATGGGCCCGCTCGATGACCGGGCGCGGATCGCGGACCGCGCCCGAGGCGCCCGGGTACTGGAGCAGCACGCCGAAGACGCCGCGCTCGGCGATCTCGTCCGGGATGCCGTCGGCCAGGTCGGCGACCACGACCTCGACCCCGGTCGGCTCGGCGCGGGTCTCGATGACCGCGATGGTCTGCGGCAGGCAGTCGGCGTCGACCAGGAAGACGCCCTCCTTGACCTTGCCGACGCGGCGCGAGAGCGCCATGGCCTCGGCGGCGGCCGTGGCCTCGTCCAGCAGCGACGAACCGGCGGTGTCCAGGCCGGTCAGGTCGGCGACGACGGTCTGGAAGTTGAGCAGCGCCTCCAGCCGGCCCTGGGAGATCTCCGGCTGGTACGGGGTGTAGGCGGTGTACCAGGCGGGGTTCTCCATGACGTTGCGCAGGATCACCGGCGGGGTGAAGGTGCCGTAGTAGCCGAGGCCGATCATGGACGGCAGCACCTGGTTGCGGTCGGCGAGGCCGCGCAGCTCGGCGAGGACCTCCGCCTCGCTGCGGGCCGGCGGCAGCCGCAGCGCCTCGGCGCTCTTGATGACCTCGGGTACGGCGGCGGCGGTCAGCTCGTCGAGGGAGCCGAAGCCGACCTGGGCGAGCATCTTGGCCTGCGCTCCGGCGTCGGGGCCGATATGGCGCTGCTCGAATGGAGTACCGCGCTCCAGTTCGGCGAGCGAGATGCGGTGAGTGGTCATCTGCGGGGGCCTCCTGGTCTGGTACGACCGGCGAGGGGCACCGCGGTGCGGGTGCCCGGACGGCCTCCCCCTCTGTCATCTCAACCTGAGAGCTTCACCGGTCATAGGTGCTCGACCGGCTTTCACCGTCGGTGAGGAGGGGTTCCGGAGTTGTGCTCCCCGTGGCCCACCCTGCTTTCCAGAGTGACCTCGCCCGCACGGTACGTGTGCCTGAGAGATTCCGGGGAGGATTTGCTCCTTCGGCGCCTCCGGCACGATCGCCGGAGGACTCTCCCGCACGGGGTCTGCAGCCACAGCCAGCGTACCAGCGCGTCTGCCGACGGGGGTTGGGCCAGGGGGTGCTCGAGTGGCCGCGTGCGGTGATGTGGCTTTTGGTAGGTATCACTGGACCATCGCCACCGTGACCATCGCCACCTGTGGGAGAGAGCGTGCAGACGGACATCGACCCGCGGACCCTGATCGGCCGCAAGGCATTCGACCGCGAGGGCGCCAAGATCGGCACCGTGGACGAGGTCTACCTCGACGACGCGACCGGGGAGCCCGAGTGGGCGGCGGTACGCACCGGCCTGTTCAGCCGGGACGTCTTCGTGCCGCTCGAACCGAGCGAGGTCGTCGGCGACTCGCTGCGGGTGCCGTACGACCGGGCACTGATCAAGGACGCCCCGGACCTGGGGGTCGGCCGCCATCTCTCCCCGGAGCAGGAGCTGCAGCTGTACCACCACTACGGGCTGGACGTCACCGGCTGACCCCTCCCCCGGCCTTCGCCCGGCGCGGGCGCCCCGGCCGGGCCGCCGGCGCCCTCGGGGGGCCGCACCAGCGGCAGCGGCTCGCCCGGCTCGAGCTCCGGGTCGTCCACGGCGAACGTCCGCACCCGGCCGGGACCCGACCAGGGCACCTCGAACCGTATGGTCACCCGCCCCACCCCGCTGCCCTGCACCCAGCCCGCCCCGAACTCGGTGTGCCGCACATCGAGCCCCGGCAGCCAGACCCGTGGCCTCCCGGCGCCCTCAGCGGCCTCTGAGACGCCCGGACTCTCCGGCTCCGGCGCCCGGGTACCCCAGCCCCCCTCCGGCCCCTCCAGGGCCTCGTGGGCGGCCCCGGCGGCCTGAGCGGCTTGAGCGGCCTGAGCGGCTTGGGCGAACAGATCCTCCTGTGTGTAGTCCGCGAGCCCCGTCACGCCCACTCCCAGCAGCCGCACGCCCGCCGTGGTGTCCACCCCGTCGATCAGCCGCGCCGCGGCCTCCCTGACCACGCCGGGATCGTCGGTGGGCCCGCGCAGGGTCTCCGAACGGGTCAGCGTCGAGAAGTCGTACCGCCGCACCTTGATCACCACCGTGCGCCCCGAACGGCCCGCCTCGCGCAACCGCCGCACACAGCGGTCGGCCAGCCGCGCCACCTCCAGCTGCACCCGGGTGCGGTCGGTCAGGTCGACGTCGAAGGTGTCCTCCACGGAGACGGACTTGGCGTCCCGCTCGGCGACCACCGGCCGCTCGTCCCGCCCGCCGGCCATCAGGTGCAGCGACGCGCCATGGGCCCGGCCCAGCAGCCGGATCAGCTCCGCCTCGCCCGCCTCCCGCGTCTCGGCGACGGTGTGGATACCGGCCCGGCGCAGCGCCTCCGCGGTGGCCGGGCCGACGCCCGGCAGGGTGCGCACCGGCATCGGGCCCAGCAGCTCCCGCTCGGTGCCGGGCTCGATGACCGTCAGGCCGTCCGGCTTGGCCTGCTCCGAGGCGATCTTGGCGAGCATCTTGGAACCGGCCAGGCCCACCGAACCGGTCAGCCCGGTCACCGCGCGGATATCGGCCCGCAGCCGCTCCGCCACGGCCCGCGCCGCCGCCACCCGGGGCTCGGTGCCGCCCGCCTCCAGGTCCACGAACGCCTCGTCCAGGCTCAGCGGCTCCACCAGCGGCGACAGCGCCCGCAGCAGCCCCATGACCTGGTCGCTGACCTGGCGGTAGAGGGAGAAGCGGGGGGTGAGGTAGGCCGCGTTCGGACAGAGCCTGCGGGCCTGCGCCATCGCCATGGCCGAGTGCACCCCGAACACCCGGGCCTCGTACGACGCGGTGGCCACCACCCCGCGCGGCCCGAGGCCCCCCACGACCACCGGCTTTCCGCGCAGGCTGGGCTTGGCCGCCTGCTCCGCCGAAGCGTAGAAGGCGTCCATGTCCAGATGCAGAATCGTCGGCGCACCCCTCACATCTCCGATGCTGCCGCACACCACTGACAATCGGCGCCGGCAGGGGCGGGGAAACCGCCCGGAGGGAGCGCGCTCAGCCCGCCCGGTTGCGGCGCCGGGCGAGTTCGTCGGCGGGGTTGTGGCCCACCAGCGTCTCGCCGGTGTCCACCCGCTCCCCGTGCAGCTGGGACAGGGCGCTCTCCACGTCCCGCCACACCACGCCCACCGCGATCCCGAAGACGCCCTGGCCGCCCTGGAGGAGGTCCACGACCTCGTCCGGCGAGGTGCACTCGTACACCGTCGCGCCGTCGCTCATCAGCGTCATCTGGGCCAGGTCGTCCAGGCCCCGGGTGCGCAGGTGCGAGACCGCGGCCCGGATGTTCTGCAGGGACACGCCGGTGTCCAGCAGCCGCTTGACGATCTTGAGGACAACCACGTCCCGGAAGCTGTACAGCCGCTGGCTGCCCGACCCGTACGCGGGCCGCACGCTCGGCTCCACCAGGCCGGTGCGCGCCCAGTAGTCCAGCTGGCGGTAGGTGATGCCCGCGGCGGCGCACGCCGTGGGTCCGCGGTAGCCGACCGTCTCCGTACCCCCCGCGGCGGGCTCACGTGATGCCGTGGGCTGTGCCGCGACCCGGGCCTTCAGTGCCGGATCGGCCGGTGCGCTCCCCTGGAGCGCATACGGACCGCCGGCTGCCGTGCCGTCGCCGGTGCTTCTCACGCCGACCTCCGTCCTCGACCTGCCTCCTCGAAGGTAGGCAGTCACCCGGGGTGCGTCAACGATCGCCACACTCGGCACGCCGAGTGATAATCACCCTGAGAGTGGTTTCCCGTGTCCCTCGTCCGGGAAAGGCTACTCGAATGCGCTAGCGAGGACCGGCAGACCGCTTCACTGGCTGCTGCTTCCGAAGTCCTCGGGCGAGATCTGGTCGAGGAACTCGCGGAACTTCTCCACCTCGTCCTCCTGCTCGTCCGGGATGGCGATGCCGGCGTCGTCCAGCACGCCGTCGCTGCCGTAGATCGGCGTCCCGGTGCGCAGCGCGAGCGCTATGGCGTCGGACGGCCGCGCACTGACCTCCACACCGCTGGCGAAGACCAGCTCGGCGTAGAAGACCCCCTCCCGCAGATCCGTGATCCGGACCTCCGTGAGCGTCTGGCCGACCGCTTCGAGTACGTCTTTGAAAAGGTCGTGGGTCAGCGGGCGTGCCGGAGCCATGCCCTGCTGTGCGAAGGCGATCGCGGTCGCCTCCCCTGGTCCGATCCAGATGGGGAGGTAGCGGTCGCCTCCCACTTCACGCAGGAGCACGATCGGTTGGTTGGAGGGCATTTCCACCCGGACACCCACGACGTCGAGCTCGTTCACACAGCAACCCTAGGACGTGCCCGGCCGGTTTGGATAGTCGGGGCCGGATCGATCAGTGTGCGGCGGCCCGCAGCGCCGACTGCACCAGGGCCGCGTGCAGCCGGACGGAGAGCGTCGCCAGCTCGCGCGCACTGGCCTCCGCATGCGCTCTGGTCTGCGGGTTTCGATGCAGCCGCAGCGGTGCGACCACCTGCTCGACCAGTCCGGCCTCGCGCTCCGCGGCCGCTTTCATGATCCGCAAATGACGTGACTCAAGACCGAAGCGGCCCAGCTCGGCGAGCAGCCGGGCGACCGTCACCGCTTCGACGTCGTAGCCGCCGTCCTCGCCGTGCACGATCAGCCCGTACGACTCCCAGTCGGCCAGCTCCGCCTCGCTGACCTGGGCGGATGCCAGCAGCTCGGCCCGGCCCACCCGGGCCACGGTCGGGCTTTGCGGAATGTCCCGGGCTCCTGGCCCCAGCAGCTCATGCGGCCGCGCCCCCTGCGAAACGGCAGGAAGCTGCGGCCGCTCACCCCGCTCCAGGGCCTCCAGGTGTTCCCGGATGACCTTGAGTGGCAGGTAGTGGTCACGCTGCATGCGGAGGATGAGAGCGAGCCGCTCCACATCCTCCTGGCTGAACTTGCGGTAGCCCGACGGCGTGCGCCGCGGCTCCACCAGCCCTTCGGCCTCCAAGAAACGGATCTTGGAGATGGTGACTTCGGGGAACTCGTCCCGCAGCAGATTCAGGACGGCGCCGATGCTCATGGACCGGCCGCCCGCGGGGGCGGTGCCGGTACCGGCACCGCCCGACGGTGTCTGAAGCATGGACGGACCTCCCCTGACGGGTCAGATGCCGACGCCCCGCTGGCTCGGGTAGAAGACCAGCCGGTACTTACCGATCTGCACCTCGTCGCCGCTGTTCACGACCACCGGCGCATCGATCTGCTCCCGGTTGACGTACGTCCCGTTGAGGCTGCCGACATCGGCGACGGTGAAGCTGCCGTCCTGGCCGCGCCGGAACTCCACATGGCGGCGGGAGACCGTCACGTCATCCAGGAAGATGTCGCTCTGGGGGTGGCGTCCGGCCGTGGTCAGATCGCTGTCCAGCAGGAAGCGACTGCCCGAGTTCGGCCCGCGGCGGACCACCAGCAGCGCGGAACCCAGCGGCAGCGCCTCCACGGCGGCCTGGGCCTCCGGGCTGAGCGACGGCAGCGGATTCTGCCCGGTCACCTCGGAGTCGTACGCCTCGATGCCGGAAATGGAGATCGTCGACGTGGTCTCGGAGGCACGCTCCGAGGGCGCCTGGCCGCGCAGCGGCGCGCCGCAATTGGAGCAGAACCGGCTGTCCTCCGCGTTCCGATGCCCGCACCTCGTACAAACAGGCAATCCGGGACCTCCAGCACTCCGCGAGGCCGATGAGTCCTCGAAACCTATGCGCCCGGCCGCCGAGGGGTCAACAGAAGACGCGCCCTGGCCGCCCGAAATGTCACCGCCCTGGCCGCCGACCTGATCCCGGAACAGCGGCCGCTCCTCGCTCCCCCCTCCGCTCTCGTCCGCAGCACGCCCCGCGCGGTGGCGAGCGGTGCCGCTGCCGCCGTCCTGGCGTGCACTCTTCCCGAACAACTTCCCGAACAACTTCACGGGCGATTCCCCTTGACTGAAACAGACCCGCCCGTGGGGCAGGACAAACCCTCGATGCACACACCAGCAGACGGTCCGGACATCCTCACAACGTCCGTGACCACCAGACAGTTTCCATCACGCGCGACTCTTCTGGTGCGTCGACCCCCCGCATCCACATGGTCTCCCCGAGAGACCCCCATATCGAACCGCCTCACCGTGATGACGACCGAGCGTAGTCAGGGCTCTTCCCCGACCGCAAGGCATCCACAACGATCTTCTTCTCCCGCCGGACGGACACGGTGGCCTGCTCCTTCTCCAGACTCTGCACCACTCCGCCCGGAATGTTCAGTGCCGGCTCCAGATCCTCCGGCTTGCCGATCACCTTCACGACGTACGGCTGCGTCACTTTCCGTCCATCGATCGCCACGGAGCCGCCGACGTCCGAGAAATAGGAATTGGCGACCACCCGCACGGAGCCGATCTGGATCGCCTCGGCGCCCGCCGCCCGCAGCTCCTGCACCGTGTCGAGCAGCATGTCGGCCTCCACGGAGCCCTGGGCGTCGTGGATGGTGATCGTGATCCCCGGCCCCTGCGCGGCGACCGTGCCCGCGAGCACGCCCAGCTGCTGCTCCTTCTGGAGCGTCTGCTTGCGGGCCTCCTCCGCCTGGTCCGAGCTGTTCTCCAGCTCGGTGCGCTGATTGTCCAGACGGCGCTTCTCGTCCTGCAGCCGCTGGGTGCGCGAGTCCAGCTCGTCCAGGATCCGCACCAGGTCCTCCTGGCGGGCCCCGCGCAGCACGCTGTTCTCGTTGGTCGAACGCACCTGGATGGCCAGGCCGAGACCCAGCCCGAACAGCAGCACGGCGACGATCAGCTGCGCCCGGGTCACCCGGGGCGGCCATACGCCCTTCAGCAGGCGCTGCCGCCCGGTCAGCGCCTCCTCCGCGCCCTCGGGCTTCCCGCCGGGCTCGGACCCGGCGCGCTGCTGCCCCGGTCCGTTCGCCGGCCCGCCGCCGCTGCTCGCGCCATCGGACGGGCGCCGCCCGTTCGGCACCGGGGCCGGGGGCCGGCCGGCGGCGGCCGGGCCCCGGGGCGGGGCGCCCTTGGGGGCCGCGCCGCCGGGCGGGGCGCTCTGCGGCAGCGGGGCCCTCAGTGCGGGGCGGGCGGGGCCCTTGGGGCCGCCCGGGCCGGAGGGCGTCGCCTGGGGAGCCTGCGGCTTCCGCGGGGCGGCCTTGTGCTTCTCCGGCGCTCCGGGCTGCTCGGGCCTCCCGGTCGCGGCGCGCTTCTCCGGCGGCTTGGGCAGCGACGGCCGCGGCGGGACCGCCCGCTGCTCCGGCCCGCCCTGCGCGCGCGGCTTCCCGGGCGGCGCGGAGGCGGCGGGCCGCCCGGCGCTACGGGGCCGCTCGGGCGCGGCGGGCCGCTGGGGTGGGCCCTGCCGGCTCGGCTTCGCGGACTGCTCGGGCCGCTCGGGCTGCTCGGCGTCGCGCTTCTCGGCCGTGGCCCGCTTCTCGCGCGACTCGGCCGGCCGGGGCTTCTCGGCCTGCTCAGGCCGCTGGGGCCGTTCGGGCTGGTCGGCCTTCCCCGCTCGCTCGGCTGGCTCCGGGCGCTCCGGGCGCTCCGGTTCGCGCGGTGCCGCGGACCGCTCGGGCGTTCCCGCCCTCTCCGGCCGCTCGGCCTGCTCGGACTGCTCGGAGTTCTGGGGCTTCTCGGGGGTGTCGTCGGTCGTCATCGGCCTCACGCCCGGAACACATGCCGACGGATCGCGGCAGCGTTGGAGAAGATGCGGATGCCGAGGACGACCACGACGCCGGTGGACAGCTGGGCGCCGACGCCGAGCTTGTCACCGAGGAAGACGATCAGTGCGGCCACCACCACATTGGACAGGAACGATACGACGAAGACCTTGTCGTCGAAGATCCCGTCCAGCATCGCCCGGAAGCCGCCGAACACGGCGTCGAGTGCCGCGACGACGGCGATCGGCAGATAGGGCTCGACCACCGTCGGCACCACGGGTCGGACCACCAGTCCGACCACGACTCCCACGATCAGGCCCAATACGGCGATCACGATGTGCCCTTCCCTGTTTCGGTGCCACCGTTGCCGGCGCCGCCGGCTATCGGTTCTGCGCTACGTACGATGAGGCTCGGCGCGGCCGGCAGCCGAACCGTGTCCTGGGCGGAAATGCTCGTGCGGATGTCGTAGTTCTCCTGCAGCACGTGCAGGTACTGGCCATCGGCACTGTCCTGGAAAGCGGTGCTCAGCCGCTGCCCGTCCCCCACCGCGAGCACCGTGTACGGCGGCGCCAGCGGCTTGTTGTCGACCAGTATGGCGTCTCCCGCGGCCCTGATCGCCGACAGCGCCGTCAGCCGCTGTCCGTTGATCGCGACGGCCTCGGCGCCCGACTCCCACAGGCCATTGACGACGCGCTGCATGTCGTGGTCGCGCACCCGCCCCGTATCGGAGAAGTCGTTGCTCTCCCTGGGGCCCCCGCCGCCCCCCGACGCCGACTGCTTGGCGTCGTCGACCACCAGCTTGACGCCGGGGCCGGACACCTGGGTCGCCCCCGAGAGCAGCGCCACCAGGTCCCCCTTGGCTCCCCCGTGCTTCTGCAGCGCCTGCCGCTGCTTCTCCTCCACCTCGCCGCGGAGCGTGTCCACGCTCTTGGTGAGCCGGTCCGCCTTCGCGTTCCCCGACTCGATGCGGTCGATGAGTTCTCCCCGCTCCTTGGCCAGCGTCGGCGCCGATATCCGGGCCTCGGCGGCCCCGATGGTGACCACGACCGCCACCATCACCAGGCCGAGGGCCACGGTCAGCCGCCCGCGCAGGGTGCGCGGCAGGCGGGACCGGCCGGTCTCGCCGCGCCGCGCGGCCGCCTCGGCGTAGCCGTCGTCGAGGCTGTGGTCCATCACGTTGGTCAGCAGCGACATGGACGCGTCGAGGCGCGGCCGCGGCGTTGTTGTGCTCCGAACGGGGGGCTGCTGCGACATGCCGCACATCGTCGCACGTCGGGGGCGCCGTCTCCCAATGGCCCCACCGGCGTGCCGGATACGGGGCCGGGAGACGGCGCCCCAACGTGTTCAAACGGGTTCAAGAACCCGTGGAAGATCCCCGGATCAGCGGCCCGCGCTGTCCACGACACCGGCCCACTCGTCGAGCAGCGCCTGCGCGGACGCGTCGTCCGGACCCTCCGCCCACAGATGGGTGACGGCCTCGGCCGGGTCGGGCAGCACCATCACCCAGCGGCCGTCGGCCTCCACCACCCGGACCCCGTCGGTGGTGTCCACCGACCGGTCGCCGGCGGCCTCCACCACATGCCGCATGACCAGGCCCTTGACCGCCCAGGGGGTGGCCAGGTCCCGCCGCTGCACGTGGGCCCGCGGAATCCGCGCGTCGATCTGACTGAGGGTCAGCTGGGTACGCGCCACCAGCCCGATGAGCCTGACGAAGGCGGCCGTACCGTCGAAGACGCTGCTGAACTCGGGGATGATGAAGCCGCCGCGGCCGTCGCCGCCGAAGATCGTCGTCTCCGATCGGGCGACCCGGGTCAGATCGTCCGCCGCGGTCGTCGTCCACTCCACCTGGGTGCCGTGGTACGCCGCGACCTGCTCGGCGATACGGGTCGTGGTCACCGGCAGCGCCACCCGTCCGCTGCGGCGCTCCGCGGCCACCAGGTCCAGCATCACCAGCAGGGCCCGGTCGTCCTCGACGATGCGGCCACGCTCGTCCACGAGGGAGAACCGCTCCCCGACGGGGTCGAAACGGACCCCGAAGGCCGCGCGGGCCGAAGCGACGATCTCCCCGAGCCGGGCGAGCCCGGAGCGGCGGCCGTCGGCGGTCTCGGTGGGGCGCGACTCGTCCAGCCCCGGGTTGATCGTCAGCGCGTCCACTCCGAGCCGCCCCAGCAGGCTGGGGAGGACGAGCCCGGCGCTGCCGTTCGCGGCGTCCACCACGACCTTGAGACCGGACTCGGCGATGCCGCTGACGTCCGTGGCCCGCAGCAGGGAGCCGGTGTACGAGTCGAAAACGCTCGACGGGAAGCTCAGGTCACCGATCTCTCCGGGGAACGCCCGGCGGTATTCCTGGCGCGCGTAGACCCGGTCCAGCTTGCGCTGGCCACCGGCGGACAGATCGGCGCCGCGCTCGTCGAAGAACATGATGTCCACGGAGTCGGGAACGCCGGGTGAAGTACGGATCATGATGCCGCCGGCGCTCCCCCGGGCCGTCTGCTGGCGGGCCACCGGCAGCGGCACGTTCTCCAGGTCCCGGACGTCGATGGCGCTCGTCTGCAGGGCGGAGATCATGGCCCGCTTCAGGGCGCGGGCGCCTCGGGAGTGGTCGCGCGCCGTGGTGACCGTGGAGCCCTTCTTGAGGGTCGTGGCATACGCGCCGGCCAGCCGTACCGCCAGCTCGGGGGTGATCTCCACATTCAGGATCCCGGATACGCCGCGGGCCCCGAAGAGGTGGGCCTGTCCCCGGGACTCCCAGATGACCGAGGTGTTGACGAACGCGCCCGCTTCGATGGTCTTGAACGGATAGACCCGGACGTTCCCCTGGACGATCGATTCCTCACCGATCAGACATTCGTCGCCGATCACCGCCCCGTCCTCGATGCGGGAGGCGCGCATGATGTCGGTGTTCTTGCCGATCACACAGCCGCGCAGATTGCTCTGCTGGCCCACGTAAACGTTGTCATGGACGACGGCCTTGTGGAGGAAGGCGCCGGTCTTCACGACGACGTTGGAGCCGACGACGGTGTGCTCCCGGATCTCGGCCCCGGCTTCAACCTTGGCGTAGTCACCGATGTAGAGCGGGCCGCGGAGCACGGACTCCGGATGTACCTCCGCGCCTTCGGCGATCCAGACGCCGGGCGAGATCTCGAAGCCGTCGAGTTCGACGTCGACCTTTCCCTCGAGCACATCGGCCTGGGCCTTCACATAGCTCTCATGGGTGCCGACGTCCTCCCAGTAGCCCTCGGCAACATAGCCGAAGATGGGCTTGCCCTCCTTCATGAGCTGCGGGAAGACATCACCGGACCAGTCGACGGGCACGTCGGGGTCGACATAGTCGAAGACTTCGGGCTCCATGACATAGATGCCGGTGTTGACCGTGTCCGAGAAGACCTGGCCCCAGGTGGGCTTTTCGAGGAAGCGCTCGACCTGGCCCGCCTCGTCGACGATGGTGATTCCAAATTCAAGCGGATTGGGGACCCTGGTCAGGCACACCGTGACCATCGCGCCCTTTTCCTTATGAAAATTGATCAGCTCGGTCAGGTCGAAGTCGGTCAGGGCATCACCCGAGATCACCAGAAAGGCGTCGTCCTTGAGCGCCTCTTCCGCGTTCTTGACGCTCCCCGCGGTGCCGAGCGGCTTCTCCTCGTTGGCGTAGGTGAGCTCCATGCCGAGCTCCTCGCCGTCCCCGAAGTAGTTCTTGACCAGAGACGCGAGGAACTGCACGGTGACCACGGTCTCGGACAGGCCATGCCGCTTGAGCAGCCGCAACACATGCTCCATGATCGGCCTGTTGGCCACGGGAAGCAGCGGTTTGGGCATGGTCGCGGTCATCGGGCGCAGACGAGTTCCCTCGCCCCCTGCCATTACGACGGCCTTCATGTCGGAAGCGTCCTCCTCGAAAGAGATGACGGTCACGCCGACCGCGCACGCCCGATGGCCCGTGAAATCGCTACGGGCACCCGGTCCTGGGCTGCCCAAGGCGGCGAACTCAGTCGGCCGCGGCGTCCGCCTTCACCAGCCGGCGGACCTGAACCACGTAGAGGACTCCTGCCCACCAATAGAGTGTTGTACCCCATCCGGCGAACGCCCATCCGAAAATAGCGGCGGTCGTGTGAAGTGGGCCACTTCCATCACTCAGAAGGAGCAAGGGGAAGGCGTACATGAGGTTGAACGTCGCCGCCTTGCCGAGGAAGTTCACCTGGGGCGGCGGATAGCCGTGGCGCCGCAGGATCCACACCATGGCAACGAGCACGACCTCGCGGGCGAGGAGCACCACCGGTAGCCAGAGCGGCAGGATGTCCCGCCAGGTGAGGCCGATGAGCGTGGACAGAATGTAGAGCCGGTCGGCGGCCGGGTCGAGGATGCGGCCAAGGCTGCTGATCTGGTTCCAGCGACGGGCCAGCATCCCGTCCAGATAGTCACTCACGCCGCTGAGCGCCAGCACCAGCAGGGCCCAGAGGTCGCTCTTGGGCCCGCCGAACTCGGGCCGGAGGATCAGCCACAGGAAAAGCGGTACGCCGAAGAGGCGAGCGGTGCTGAGGATGTTCGGGATGGTGAGTACACGATCCGTCTGGACCCGTGTCTCCTGAACCTCCACCCGGGGGCCTCCTGTGAGGGAATCAGCCGATGATGCCCCATGACTCTACCGGTAGCGCCACCGGGGTCCCTCACCGGGGAGGTGGTGAAGATATACG
>NZ_BBUZ01000025.1:494753-715613 GCF_001417735.1 Streptomyces sp. NBRC 110028 | reverse complement strand
GCGGCACTAGCGTTCTTCATGTGCCCTATTTCGACGCGGCCTCGTCCGCACCGCTGCATCCCGTGGCCCGGCAGGCGCTGCTCGCCGCCCTCGACGAGGGGTGGGCCGACCCGGCCCGGCTCCATCGCGAGGGGCGGCGCGCCCGGCTGCTGCTGGACGCCGCGCGGGAGACGGCCGCCGAGGCCGTCGGCTGCCGCCCGGACGAGCTGTCCTTCACTCCTTCGGGGACCCGTGCCCTGCACGACGGCATCGCCGGGGCGCTCGCCGGGCGCCGCCGGGCCGGGCGGCGGCTGATCGTCTCGGCCGTGGAGCACTCCGCGGTGTTCCGGGCCGCGGCGGCGCACGAGGCGTCCGGGGGCGCGGTCACCGAGGTCCCGGTGGACCGTACGGGCCGGGTCGCGCCGGACGCGTACGCGGCGGCCCTGCGCGAGGCCCCCGACGGCGTCGCGCTGGCCTGTCTGCAGTCCGCCAACCACGAGGTCGGCACGGTGCAGCCGGTGGAGGCGGCGGCGGAGGCCTGTGCGGCGGACGGCGTGCCGCTGCTGGTGGACGCGGCCCAGTCGCTGGGCTGGGGCCCGGTGGAGGGCCGGTGGTCGCTGCTCACGGCGAGCGCCCACAAGTGGGGCGGCCCGCCGGGGGTCGGGTTCCTCGCGGTGCGCAAGGGCACGCGGTTCCGTCCGGCCCCGGTGGACGAGCGGGAGTACGGCCGGGCCCCGGGCTTCGAGAACCTTCCGGCCATCGTCGCGGCCGCCGCCTCGCTGCGCGCCGTACGGGCCGGGGCCGCCGAGGAGGCGGAGCGGCTGCGGGGTCTGGTGGACCGCGTCCGGGCCCGGGTGCCGGAGCTGGTGCCGGACGTGGAGGTGGTCGGCGACCCGGAGCGGCGGCTGCCGCATCTGGTCACCTTCTCGTGTCTCTATGTCGATGGGGAGGCGCTGCTGCACGAGCTGGACCGGGCGGAGTTCTCGGTCTCGTCCGGTTCGTCGTGCACGTCGAGCACGCTGGTCCCCAGCCATGTGCTGCGGGCCATGGGGGTGCTGTCCGAGGGCAATATCCGGGTCTCGCTCCCGCGTGGCGCCTCGGGGACGGATGTGGACCGGTTCCTGGAGGTGCTGCCGGGGGTCGTGGCCGGGGTGCGCGAGCGCCTGGGCGCCCCGGCGGGTGCCGGCGCCGCCCCGGCCGCCGAGCCCGCCGCCGGTCTCGTCGTGGACTCGCTGGGCAAGCGGTGCCCGATTCCGGTGATCGAACTGGCCAAGGTCATCGGCGAGGTGCCGGTGGGCGGGGTGGTGACCGTGCTGTCCGACGACGAGGCGGCGCGGCTGGACATTCCGGCGTGGTGCGAGATGCGGGGGCAGACGTACGAGGGCGAGCGCCCCGCCGAGCGCGGCACGGCGTACCGGGTGCGCCGCCGTACGTGAGACGCATGCGGCGGCGGGGCCGGAGGAAACGTTCCCCCAGCCCCGCCGCCGCGTGCCGTGCCCGTCAGGCCAGGTGGTCGCTGATCTCGGCCGCCGCCTCGTGGCCGTAGGCCTTGGCGAAGCGCTCCATGAAGTGGCCGCGGCGCAGCTCGTACTCCTGCGTACCGACCGTCTCGATGACGAGCGTCGCGAGCATGCAGCCCACCTGGGCGGCGCGCTCCAGCGGGAGGTCCCAGGACAGGCCGGAGAGGAAGCCCGCGCGGAAGGCGTCGCCGACGCCCGTCGGGTCGGCCTTCTGCTCCTCCTCCGCGCAGCCGACGACGATCGGCTCCTCCCCCTCGCGCTCGATCCGGACGCCCTGGGCGCCCAGGGTGGTGACGCGGGTGCCGACCTTGGAGAGGATCTGCTCGGAGGTCCAGCCGGTCTTGGTCTCGATCAGCGCGGCCTCGTACTCGTTGGTGAAGAGGTACTGCGCGCCGCCCACCAGCACCCGGATGTCCTCGCCGTCCATGCGGGCGAGCTGCTGCGAGGGGTCGGCGGCGAACGGGATGCCGCGCGAGCGGCACTCCTCGGTGTGGCGGACCATCGCCTCCGGGTCGTCCGCGCCGATGAGCACCAGGTCGAGACCGCCGACCCGGTCGGCGACCGGCTGCAGCTCGATCTGGCGGGCCTCGCTCATCGCGCCGGTGTAGAAGGAGGCGATCTGGTTGTGGTCGTCGTCCGTGGTGCAGACGAAGCGCGCGGTGTGCTGCGTCCCGGAGATCCGGACGGACTGGGTGTCCACGCCGTGCCGGTCCAGCCAGGCACGGTATTCGGCGAAGTCCTCGCCGGCCGCGCCGACCAGGATCGGGCGCAGCCCGAGCGTCCCCATGCCGAAGCAGATGTTCGGGGCGACCCCGCCCCGGCGGACTTCGAGGGTGTCAACCAGGAAGGAGAGGGAGACCGTGTGCAGCTGGTCGGCGACCAGCTGATCGGCGAAGCGTCCGGGGAAGGTCATCAGGTGGTCGGTGGCGATGGAGCCGGTGACGGCGATACGCACGAGAGCTGCTCCTGTTTCGGGGCGGCGGCGAAATCGGACGCCTCACGCTATCGGCTTCCCCGGCCGCTTACGAACGGGAGGAACTACCCGGTAGTAGGGCATACGGTGCGGAGATGAGGGGGCGTGCGCCCGTGCGGGCCCCTTTCGACCGGGAGGCCCCATGCCGCAGCACGTCACCCCCGCCCAGGCCGCCGCCGGGGCGATCGAGCCCGACTCCCTGGCCGAACTGCGCGGATACGGGGCGCGGATGGCGCCGCACTGGGCGGTCCCGGTGGTCACCGTATCGCCTCCCGCCGCGCCCGTGTCCCCGTCGCGCATCCGCGGGATCACGGTCCCCGCCGCGTCCGCCGATCTGGTCGGCGGGATGTCCGACTACGGCGACTGAGAGCGGCGGCTGAGCACCGCGGCCGAAAAGCGGCGGAAAGAACGGAAGGAACCAGCCGCCCCTTCACCCCGTCACATCGGCAACCCCCTCGCGAGGGCAACGCCGGACAAACGTGAGCGGAGCCGAAGGAGTGAAACGGTGAGCACCGAGGAGACCGACACCCCGCAGACCCCCGACGACGACCATCCGCGGCCGCGTCGGCGTTCCCGGCTGGCCGTCGTATCGGTGGCGGCCGCGGTGCTGGTCGCCGGTGGCGGCGGCGCCTACTGGGCCTCGACCGCGGCGAACGGCGGCGCCCGGGGCCCGGGCTCGGCGGGCGGATCCCCCCAGCCCCTCGCGCTGGACGCGTACGCCGCCCCGGCGGGGCACGAGGGGATCGCGGTCGGCGAGCCCGATCCGCACGGCGGCGGCCGCTACGTGGTCGACGGAAAGCTGCCGGACGGACCCGATGAGGCGCCCGTCTACCGGACCGACGCCAAGGTCGCCAAGGCCGATGTGGCGCGGCTGGCGAAGGCCCTGGATGTCTCCGGCAGCCCCCGTGACGACCACGGCGACTGGAAGGTCGGGGGCGCGAAGGACGGCCGGGGCCCGGTGCTGCGGGTGAGCCAGAAGGGGCCGGGCAGCTGGTCGTACTCCCGCTTCGGGTCCCCGGGCGGCGACACCTGCGTGCACCCGCCGGGCGCGGGGCCGAAAACCACCGACGAGCGCTGCCCGACCTACCGCGAGGGTGACGCGAAGACCGACAAGACCGGCAAGGCCGACGAGGCCGTGTCCGAGGAGAAGGCCGAGCGCGCCGCCGAGCCGGTGCTGAAGGCGCTCGGGCTGACGGAGGCGAAGCTCGACGCGAGCGGCCGCTACGGCGCCGTGCGCATGGTGAACGCCGACCCGGTGCTGGACAAGCTGCCCACCCACGGCTGGACGACCAGTCTCCAGGTGGGCGCGGACGGCCGGCTGGCCGGCGGGAACGGTGCGCTGTCGGCGCCGAAGGAGGGCGACAGCTATCCGCTGATCAGCGCGGAGCAGGCGCTGAAGAAGCTCAACGCCAAGGCCCCCGGGAGCGGCGCGGGCGGCTCCGGGAAGGTGACCGTGAAGTCGGTGACCTTCGGGCTGGCCGCGCACTCCGTGGAGGGGCGGCAGGCGCTGGTGCCGTCGTGGATCTTCACGACGGAACCGACCGGGGCGAACGGCGTCGAGGCCGCCCTCCCCTACCCGGCCGTGAAGCCGGAGTTCATCAAGAAGAAGGCCGCCCCGGGCCAGGGCAGGAAGCACAGCGAGCCGGGCACCCCGGGCCGCGGCTCCAAGACCGACGACATCACCTCGTACAGCGCGGACGGGAAGACCCTCACGCTGCGCTTCTGGGGCGGGGTGTGCGACACCTACTCGGCCTCCGCCGACGAGACGCCGAAGCGGGTCACGGTCGAGATCAAGAGCAAGCCGACCCATCCGGGCCAGGCGTGCATCCTCATGGCCAAGGAGATGACGAGGAAGGTCACGCTCGACAAGCCGCTGGACGGCCGTCAGGTCGTGGACAAGGCCACGGGCGAGAAGGTCCCGGCCCGGAAGAAGTAGGCCCCGGAAGAGGTAAGCACCCCGCACACGCGCCGGAGGCGGCGGGTCCGGATGGACCCGCCGCCTCCGTATGCCGCCGGCCGAGCCTCAGCTGAAGGAGTCACCGCAGGCGCAGGAGCCCGTGGCGTTGGGGTTGTCGATCGTGAAGCCCTGCTTCTCGATGGTGTCGACGAAGTCGATCGAGGCACCGCCCAGGTACGGGGCGCTCATCCGGTCGGTCACGACCTTGACGCCGCCGAAGTCCTTGACGACGTCGCCGTCGAGCGAGCGCTCGTCGAAGAAGAGCTGGTAGCGCAGGCCGGAGCAGCCACCGGGCTGGACGGCGACGCGCAGCGCGAGGTCGTCGCGTCCCTCCTGCTCCAGCAGGCTCTTGACCTTCGACGCGGCGGCGTCGGACAGGATGATGCCCTCGCTCGCGGTGGTCTCGTCCTGAACGGTCATCTGCTTCTCTCCCGGGTCGTACGGACTGCTTGCCGTCGGAATCAACCAACGGCGCCCCGGATTCATTCCGGGCCCAGCGCATGTTCCTGGCTCTTCATGCTCGCACACGGGACCGGTGGACCGTAATGCGTCACATCGACGCGATGCCCATCGTCAATCTGACATGAAGGAGCTATGATAGATAGCGTCAAATTGACGATTAGGGTTCCGAGTGAAGAAAGAAGGGTGCGTGCAGTGACCACCGCCCAGCCTCTCGACGTCCAGCCGACCCCGCTCGCGCTGCTGCTCCTCGGCCGTGATGCCGACCCCCGCAGCGAGCGCGGCGTGGAGTGCCCCGGCGACCTCCCCGCGCCCTCCGACCCGGACCTGGTGGCCCGGGCCCGCGCGGCCAAGGAGAAGCTCGGCGACAAGGTCTTCGTGCTCGGCCACCACTACCAGCGCGACGAGGTCATCGAGTTCGCCGATGTCACCGGTGACTCCTTCAAGCTCGCCCGGGACGCGGCCGCCCGGCCGGACGCCGAGTACATCGTCTTCTGCGGTGTGCACTTCATGGCGGAATCCGCCGACATCCTGACCGGCGACGGCCAGCAGGTCGTCCTCCCCGACCTGGCGGCGGGCTGCTCGATGGCCGACATGGCCACCGCCGAGCAGGTCGCCGAGTGCTGGGACGTGCTGACCGAGGCGGGCGTCGCGGAGACGACGGTGCCGGTGTCGTACATGAACTCCTCCGCCGACATCAAGGCCTTCACCGGCCGCCACGGCGGCACGATCTGCACCTCCTCCAACGCGCGCCGCGCCCTGGACTGGGCCTTCCAGCAGGGGGAGAAAGTGCTGTTCCTGCCCGATCAGCACCTGGGCCGCAACACGGCGGTGCGGGACATGGGCATGTCGCTGGACGACTGCGTCGTCTACAACCCGCACAAGCCCGGCGGCGGGCTGACCACCGAGCAGCTGCGCGCCGCCAAGATGATCTTGTGGCGCGGCCACTGCTCCGTGCACGGCCGCTTCTCGCTGGAGTCCGTGCGCGAGGTCCGCGAGCGCATACCGGGCGTCAATGTGCTGGTGCACCCCGAGTGCAAGCACGAGGTGGTCGCGGCGGCCGACCTGGTCGGCTCGACCGAATACATCATCAAGACCCTCGAGGCCGCGCCGCCCGGCAGCAAATGGGCCATCGGCACCGAGCTGAACCTCGTCCGGCGGCTGGCGAACCGATTCGCCGCGGAGGACAAGGAGATCGTCTTCCTCGACAAGACGGTGTGCTTCTGCTCGACCATGAACCGGATCGACCTGCCGCACCTGGTCTGGACCCTGGAGTCGCTGGTCGCGGGCAAGGTCGTGAACCGCATCCAGGTCGACGCGGAGACCGAAGCCCACGCGAAGGCCGCACTGGAGCGGATGCTGGCGCTCCCGTAGGTCCTCCCCGCCCGGGGGTCATGCCCCCGGGCGGACCAGACCCGTTTCGTACGCGATGACCACCAGCTGGGCCCGGTCCCGGGCGCCCAGCTTCGCCATCGCCCGGTTGACGTGCGTCTTCACGGTCAGCGGGCTGACCTCCAGGCGGGTGGCGATCTCGTCGTTGGAGTGGCCGCCGCCGACCTGGACCAGGACCTCGCGCTCGCGGCCCGTGAGGGCGTCCAGCCGGGAGGCGTCGTACGCGGCGCCGCCGGAGCCCGGGACGCCCTGGGCCAGGAAGCGGGCGATCAGGCCCTTGGTGGCGGCCGGGGAGAGCAGCGCCTCGCCCGCCGCCGCGACGCGGATCGCGGAAAGCAGCTCGCCGGGTTCGGCGCCCTTGCCGAGGAAGCCGCTCGCCCCGGCCCGCAGCGAGTCCACCACGTACTCGTCGACCTCGAAGGTGGTCAGCATGACCACCCGGACGTCCGAGAGCCGCGGATCCTCGCTGATCATGCGGGTGGCGGCGAGCCCGTCCGTACCGGGCATGCGGATGTCCATCAGCACCACGTCGGCGCCCTCGGCCCGCACGATCTCGACCGCCTCGGCGCCGTCCGACGCCTCCCCCACCACCTCCATGTCGGGCTCCGAGTCGACCAGTATCCGGAACGCGCTGCGCAGCAGCGTCTGGTCGTCGGCGAGCAACACCCTGATCGTCATGACTCCCCTCCCCCGCGGGTCTGCAGGGGAAGTGTCGCCCGTACCTGGAAGCCGCCCTCGGGGCGGGGCCCGGCCTCGCAGGTGCCGCACAGCGCGGCGACCCGTTCGCGCATCCCCAGCAGCCCGTGTCCGCCGCCCACGTCGTCGGACGGGGTTCCGACACCGTCGTCCCGGACCGTGATCTCCAGCGCGCCGTGCGCGCGGACGATACGGACCTCGGCCTTGACCTCGGGCCCGGCGTGCTTGTGCACATTGGTCAGCGCCTCCTGGACGACCCGGTACGCGGTGAGGTCCACCGAACCGGCGAGCGTCCCGAAGCCCTCCCGCGGGTGCGCCTCGACCTCGACCCGCATCCCGGCCCGTACGAACCCCTCCACGAGCTGGTCGAGGACGCCGAGGCCCGGCGCGGGCTCGGTGGGGGCGGCGGGGTCGCCGTACTGCCGGAGCAGACCGACGGTGGCGCGCAGCTCGTCCAGCGCCGAGCGGCTGGCCTGGCGTACGTGCGCCAGTGCCTCCTTCGCCTGGTCCGGGCGGTTGTCCATGACGTGCGAGGCGACCCCGGCCTGGACGTTGACCAGCGCGATGTGGTGCGCGACGACGTCGTGCAGCTCGCGGGCGATCCGCAGCCGCTCCTCGGCGACCCGGCGCCGGGCCTCCTCCTCGCGGGTGCGCTCGGCGCGCTCGGCCCGCTCCTCGATGGCGGCGATGAAGGCGCGGCGGCTGCGGACGGCGTCGCCCACGGCGGCGGCGAGCCCGGTCCAGGCGAAGATGCCCCAGTTCTCCTGCGCGTACCAGGGGGTGAGCCCGAACAGCATCCCGGTGCCGGTGAGCAGCAGGGCCGTGACCGCGCCGATCCGCCAGGTGGTGGACCGGTCGGTGCGCGCGGCGACGGTGTAGAGCGCGACCACGACCCCGAACACGATCGAGGTGCGCGGCGGCCCCTGGTCGTTGGTGACGATCTCGATGACGCTGATCGCGCAGGTGAACGCCAGCACCGCGCGCGGCAGCTCGCGGCGCAGGACGAGCGACGCCGAGGAGAGGGTGGCCAGCAGCCCGAAGAAGACACCGATGTGGTGGCGCTCGTGCAGATGCGGGTTGGACGCCGCGCCGATCAGGATCAGGGCGAGGCAGCCGAGCGCCACCAGGGTGTCCAGGGCGCGGGGATGGGCGGCAAGCCAGCGGTGCGGACGGGCCAGGCCCGGCCCGACGGCGAGGGGAGTCACGGGATCCAACGGTAAACGCCACGCCCGGAAGCTTCGGCGGCGTCCTGCCCCCGTACCCCGTACGGCATCGGTGGGATCCGCTGTGACCTGGGACGACGCACGGTCTGCGGGCACGGTGCTCAGCCCGGGATGAGGCCGTCGTCCTTGAGCATCGCCTTGACTTCCTCCAGTGTCGCCTCCGGGGCGGGCAGGATCAGCCCCGACGGTTCCAGCGCGTCCACGGGCAGCGGCTCACCGGCCGAGCGCACCGCGTCGAGGAGCGCGCCGAGCGTGCGCCGGAAGGCATCGTGGTCGCCGCTTTCGATGGCGGCGAGCAGATCGTCGTCCAGCTGGTTGAGTCCGGGCAGATGGCTGTCGTCCACCCGCATCTGCCCCTCCCCCATGATCCGTACGATCATGACGACCTCCTTGGGACGCCGAAAGACCACGCCCGGGTGAGGGGCGGCTACTGCTTGTCGAACTTGTGCTGGTTCTGCGACTGCTGCGACTGCCCCTGGCCGCCGCCCTCGATCGCCTGCTGCGAGCCGCCACCGGACAGCTCGGCCTTCATCCGCTGCAGCTCCAGCTCGACGTCCGTACCGCCGGAGATGCGGTCCAGTTCGGCCGCGATGTCGTCCTTGGCCATCCCGGACTGGTCGTCGAGCGCGCCGGAGGCCAGCAGCTCGTCGATCGCGCCCGCGCGGGCCTGGAGCTGCGCGGTCTTGTCCTCGGCGCGCTGGATCGCCATGCCGACGTCGCCCATCTCCTCGGAGATGCCGGAGAACGCCTCGCCGATCCGGGTCTGCGCCTGGGCCGCGGTGTAGGTGGCCTTGATGGTCTCCTTGCGGGTGCGGAACGCGTCGACCTTGGCCTGCAGCCGCTGCGCGGCCAGGGTGAGCTTCTCCTCCTCGCCCTGCAGCGTCTGGTGCTGTGACTCCAGGTCGGTGACCTGCTGCTGCAGCGCGGCGCGGCGGGACAGCGCCTCGCGCGCCAGGTCCTCCCGGCCGAGCGCGAGCGCCTTGCGGCCCTGGTCCTCCAGCTTGGCGGACTGGCCCTGCAACTGGTTCAGCTGCAGCTCCAGGCGCTTGCGGGACGTGGCCACGTCCGCCACCCCGCGCCGCACCTTCTGCAGCAGCTCCAGCTGCTTCTGGTACGAGTAGTCCAGGGTCTCGCGCGGGTCCTCGGCCCGGTCCAGGGCCTTGTTGGCCTTCGCGCGGAAGATCATCCCCATACGCTTCATGACACCGCTCATGGGCCTCGCGCGCCCCCTTCTGACGGACTTGTGACACCGGCACACCCAACAGACCCAGCCTACGGGCCCTGCTTCCATTACCGCACTGTTCCGTCCGTCCCGCGCTCCTCCTCCAGAACGATCGCGGCCCGGGCGCCTCCGGCGCGGGGAGGATCGCGACCGCTCCGGCACCCCCGGCGCGCTCCGCCCGGCTTGCCCGGTTGGCTGTGATTCGCCTCGGTTTCACCGCGGCTCACCGCGGAAAGCGGTTGCCGGATCTTTCCCCCTGACGCTGGGGCCCACACCCGGCACCCCGTACCCTTGGGCTTTGTGTTCCGAAGCCGTTCCAAGGATGAGCAGGCCGCCACCGCCAAGGTGACCGCGGGCCAGCCGCAGCAGCCCCGTGACCCTCAGGCGCCCAAGGGCCGCCCCACACCCAAGCGCAGCGCGTCGCAGTCGCAGCGCCGCAGCCTGGCGAATACGCCGACCAGCCGCAAGGACGCCGCCAAGCGGCAGCGGGAGGCCCGGCGCTCCGACCTGGCGCGCCAGCGCGAGGCCCTGGCGGGAGGTGACGAGCGCTACCTCCCGGCCCGCGACAAGGGCCCGGTGCGCCGGTTCGCCCGTGACTTCGTGGACTCGCGATTCGTCATCGCCGAGTTCTTCCTGCCGCTCGCCGTGCTGATCATGGTGCTCAGCATGATCCAGGCCGGTGCCATGCAGAGCTATGTGCTGCTGCTGTGGATGGTCGTCATCGTGCTGATCGTCCTGAACTCGTTCGTGATCGCCTTCCAGCTCAAGCGGCAGCTGCGCCGGAAGTTCCCCGACGGGAACACCAAGGGCGCCATCGCGTACGCCCTCATGCGCACCCTCCAGATGCGCCGGCTGCGCCTGCCCAAGCCGCAGGTCAAGCGCGGAGAGCGGCCCTGAGCGGGACATCCGGCTTCGCCGGAGGGGCGGCCGGCTGGCTCGGTGGCCTCGGGGGGTTACGGAACACGGTCCGGCAGGCCCTGGTCGCCCATCAGCTCGATGAGCAGATCACCTCGCGGTTCCGGTTCGACCAGCGCCTGAAGATCCTCGACGTCGGCCCAGGCCAGGGCACCCAGGCCCTGCGATTAGCCCGCGCGGGCCATGAGGTGACAGGGCTCGAATCCGATCCGGCGATGCTGGAGGCGGCCCGTACCGCCCTGGCCGACGAGCCCGAGGGCATCCGGCAGCGGGTGCGGCTGCTGGAGGGCGACGGCCGCGACACCGGGGCGCACTTCCTGCCCGGCGCCTTCGACGTGGTGCTGTGCCACGGGGTGCTGATGTACGTGGCCGAACCGGACCCGCTGCTCGCCGGGCTGGCCCGGGTCCTGGCCCCCGGCGGACTGCTCTCGCTCCTGGTGCGCAACGCCGACGCGCTCGCGATGCGGCCGGGGCTGGCCGGCGACTGGATCAGCGCGCTCAGCTCGTTCGACTCCCCGGCGTACACCAACCGCCTCGGGCTCCGGGTGCGCGCCGACCGGCGCGAGGAGCTGACCACCACCCTCACCGCGATCGGGGCGCCCCTGCACGCCTGGTACGGGGTGCGGGTCTTCACCGACCAGGCCCCCGACGCCGCCGAGCCCCCGCCGTCCCCCGAATGGGAGCGGCTGCTGGCCGCCGAGGAGCGGGCCGGACGCACCGACCCCTACCGCTCGGTGGCGGCACTGCTGCACCTGTGCGGGGTGCGCGGCTGAGGCCGGCGCATCGGCGGCGCCGTCGTCCCGGCGCCGCCCCCGCCTCGTAGCCGGCTACTCCGCGCGCAGGCTCATCGGGCCGTAGATCTTCGCCCCGTCCTCGAAGAGCGTGACCTGCTCCGCCCCGCCCTCCAGGAGCGCCTTCCACTCCTCACCGATCCACGACTCCGCGTCCCCCTGGGTCGGGAACTCCTCGGGCTGCACCGCGGGCGCCGTCTCCGTCCCGTCGGACTTCTCGAACCGCCACGTCCAGGCCATGTTCGCCTCCTCCATCCCACCGGTCCACACGTGATGTCTGCCCGCAGCCTAGGCGACTGATCACTCCGTACGGCTCCGAACGGATCGGTACGTCTCCGCGGAGGGTGACCCGGCGCGCCCGCCCCGCGGGGACGCGAGACGATCGGGGCGTGGAACTCACTCTTCTGGGCACCGGGGCCCCCGACGGACTGCCGCGCCACGGCTGTCCCTGCGCAGCCTGCGCCACCGCCGTCGGCGACGAGGCGCGGGCAGCGACGGCACTCCTGATCGACAGCGCGCTGCTCCTCGACCTCACCCCCGGCGCCGCCTTCGCGGCGGCGCGGGCCGGATACTCGCTGGTCGGGGTGCGGCAGGTGCTGCTGTCGCATCCGCACGCGGGCCCCGCCGTCGAGTTCCCCGCCGGACTCCCGGCGCCGGGGCGGATCCCGGACGGCCGCGAGCTGTCCCTGATCAGCGGCCACCGGGTGCGGGCGGTCGCCCTGGACTCGCCCGGTACGGGGTACGAGGTGACCGGGCCCGACGGCACCCGCCTGCTGTACCTGCCACCGGGCGGCGCCCCGTCCGGACTGTCCGGGATGTCCGGACTATCCGGGATGTCCGGGCCCGGGCACACCGAGCCGTACGACATGGTGGTGCTCGACGTGCTCGGCCGCCCGGACGCGCTGGCCCGGCTCCGGTCCTCCGGCGCCGTGGGGGCCACCACCGATGTCGTGGCCGTCCACATCGACCACACCGTGCCCCCCGGCGCCGAGTTGCGCCGCCGCCTCGCCACGGCGGGCGCGCGGACCGTCCCGGACGGCAGCACGCTGAACGTCGGCGAGTACCACGAGGTGCCGGACCTGCCGCGGCGCACCCTGGTGCTGGGCGGGGCGCGCTCCGGCAAGTCCCTCGAAGCGGAACGGC
This sequence comes from Streptomyces sp. NBRC 110028, assembly GCF_001417735.1. Classification (GTDB taxonomy): domain Bacteria; phylum Actinomycetota; class Actinomycetes; order Streptomycetales; family Streptomycetaceae; genus Streptomyces. Next base: position 703,343 of record NZ_BBUZ01000025.1, on the reverse strand, counting down.
GGCTGGCCGCCTTCCCCGACGTGCTGTACGTGGCCACCGGCGGCACCCGCGACGGCGACCAGGACTGGGCCGCCCGCATCGCCGCCCACCGCGACCGGCGGCCCGGCTCGTGGCGTACCGCCGAGACCTGCGACCTGGTGCCGCTGCTCGCGGAGGGCGGCGCCCCGCTGCTGATCGACTGTCTGGCGCTGTGGCTCACCGACGCGATGGACTCGGTGGGCGCGTGGGACGACGAGAAGTGGTCCCACGGCGGTGAACGCGCCCTCCACGAACGGGTCGCCGCCCTCGTCGCGGCCGTGCGGTCGACGGAGCGGACGGTGGTGGCGGTCAGCAACGAGGTCGGCGCCGGGGTGGTCCCCGCGACGGCGGCGGGGCGCCGCTTCCGGGACGAACTGGGGCGGCTGAACGCGGGGTTCGCGGGCGAGTGCGAGCAGGTGCTGCTGGTGGTGGCGGGCCAACCCCTCCCGCTCCGCGGCTGACCCGGCGGCGGCCCCCGGCGGCCGCGCCCCGGTATCCGCTCCTCACGCGGGCCCCGGCCACCGCCGGGCAGGCGGCCGAGCCGCCGGGCTCTTCGTGGGGCTTGGGCCCCAACAGGGCATGGCCGGTAGGGTTCAGGGCGTGAGCAGCGGCCTGAATCTCGATGACTTCGTCGACCTGATCGAGCGCCCCGACGGGGGGATACGACGTGACGCCGAGGAGCGGCGGGAGCGGCTGGTGCCGCCGCCCGGGGCGCTCGGGCGGCTGGACGAGCTGGGCGAGTGGCTGGCCGCCGCACAGCAGCAGGTGCCCGTCAAGCCCATCGAGCGGCCCCGGGTGGTGCTGTTCGCGGGCGACCACGGCATCGCGGAGCTGGGCGTCTCCGCCCGCCCCGCGGGAAGCGCCCACCGGCTCGTCCGGGCCGTGATCGACGGCGAGAGCAGCGTCGCCGTGCTCGCCCGCCGCTTCGGGGTACCCGTCCGCGTCGTCGACATGGCACTGGACTGCGACCCCGCCGAGCTGCCCGCGGAGGTCACCCGGCACCGGGTGCGCCGGGGTTCGGGGCGGCTCGACATCGAGGACGCGCTGACCGCCGAGGAGGCCGAGCAGGCGTTCCGTACGGGCATGGCCATCGCCGACGAGGAGGCCGACGCGGGCACGGACCTGCTGGTGCTCGGCGACCTCAGCGTGGGCGGCACCACCGCCGCGGCCACGCTGACCGCCGCGCTGTGCGGCACGGACGCGTCCGTGGTGACCGGGCGCGGCGGGGCCGGGATCGACGATCTGGCGTGGATGCGCAAGTGCGCGGCGATCCGTGACGGGCTGCGCCGGGCCCGCCCGGTCCTCGGCGACCAGCTCCAGCTGCTGGCCACGGTCGGCGGCGCGGACCTCACCGCGATCACCGGCTTCCTGCTCCAGAGCGCGGTGCGCCGCACCCCCGTGATCCTGGACGGCGTGGTCTCGGCGGCCTGTGCCCTGGTCGCCCAGCGGGTGGCGTTCCGTGCGCCGGACTGGTGGCTGGCGGGCCAGGCGAGCGGCGAACCGGCGCAGGACAAGGCGCTCGACCGGATCGCGCTCACCCCGCTGATGGACCACGGCATCACCGTGGGCGAGGGCGCGGGGGCGCTGCTGGCGCTGCCGCTGGTCCAGGCGGCCGCGGCGCTCGCGGGGGAACTGCCCGAGCGTCCGGAACCGGAAGAGGAGAAGACGGAGAACGGCTGACGGGGGCTCAGGGGGTTCGACGATGTCGCGTTCCCGCCAAAGGCCCATGGCCCGTCGGCGGCGCGCGATACTCTGCGGCGCGATGGACACCACGCCGGAGCAGTCCCCCGACCGCCAGCCGGACCCGGACCCGGAGCAGCCGCCGGAACCGGACCCGGAGATACCGCCGGACCCCGGCGCGGACATGCCGCCGCGTCCGGCGCACCCGCCGCGCGCCTCCCTCGACGACGGCCTCCGCTTCGCCTTCGGCACGCTCACGGCGCTGCCCGTACGGGTGGCGCGCTGGGATCGCGAGGCGGCGCGCGTCGGCATGCTGTGCGCCCTGCCGGTCGGGCTGACGGTCGGGCTGTGCGCGGCCGCGGTGGGCGGTGTGCTGCTGTTCCTGGGCGCCGGGCCGCTGCTCGCGGCGGTCGCCACCGTCGCCGTACCCGCCGTAACGACCCGGGGACTGCATCTCGACGGGCTCGCGGACACCGCCGACGGCCTCGGCAGCGGCAAGCCCGCGGACGAGGCGCTGCGGATCATGAAGCGGTCGGACATCGGCCCGTTCGGCGTGATCACCCTGCTGTTCGTGCTGCTCGCGCAGGTGGCGGCGCTGGCCGAGCTGTACGGGGAGAGCTGGACGCGCGGCGCGGTGGCCGCCACCGCGGCGGGGCTCGTCGCGCGGTGCGCCCTGACGCTCGCGGCCCGTCAGGGGATGCCGGCGGCCCGGCCGGAGGGGCTGGGCGCCGCGGTGGCGGGGGTGGTGCCGTCCCGGGCGGCCGTCGGCGCGGCCGCGCTGGCCGTCGGCGCCTGCGCGGCGGCGGGCGCGCTGGTCGATGTGTACGCCATGCCGGCGCACGGGCTGGCGGCGCTGGCCGGGTTCGCGGCCGCGGACCTGCTGTCGCGCCACTGTGTGCGCCGTTTCGACGGTGTGACGGGTGACGTCTTCGGCGCCCTCGCCGAAACCGCGGGCACGGCGGTCCTGCTGGTCCTGACCTTCGGCTGATGGGCTCAGGAGACGCGCCGCGCCTCGGAATAAGCTGGGCGCACGGCTGACCACACCCGATGTCGGCCGGACCTATCGGAAGTAGGGATCCGACCACTGTGACTGCACTGACTCTCAGCACCTCCTCGGCCGCGACGCTGCGCGCGGACGCCATCGTCGTCGGCGTGGCGAAGGGGCCCAAGGGCCCCGTCATCGCCCCGGGCGCCGAGGCCGTGGACAAGGCGTTCGGCGGGAAGCTCGCCACCGTTCTGGAGACGCTCGGCGCGACCGGAGCCGAGGGTGAGGTGACCAAGCTGCCGGCCGCGTCCGGGCTCAAGGCCCCGGTCGTGCTGGCGGTCGGCCTGGGCGAGGCTCCGGCGAAGGGCGACGGCTTCGACGCCGAGGCGCTGCGCCGTGCGGCGGGCTCGGCCGCCCGGGCGCTCGCGGGGTCGAAGAAGGGCGCGTTCGCGCTGCCGGTCGAGGACGCGGCGGCCGCTGCCGCGGTCGCCGAGGGCGCGCTGCTCGGCGCGTACGCGTACGACAAGAGCAAGAGCAAGAGCAACAGCAATGGCGCCAAGGGCGGCAAGGGCAAGGGCGACGAGGACAGGAAGAACAACGGTCCGCTCGCCGAGGTGGCCCTGCTCGGCGCCAAGCCGCGCGACAAGGCGTACAAGGCGGCGGCCGAGCGGGCCACGGCGCTGATCGCCGAGGTCAACCGGGCCCGCGATCTGGTCAACGCCCCGTCCAACGTGCTCGACCCGGCCTCGTTCGCGGCGGCCGCCGTGACCGCGGCCAAGGAGCACGGGCTGAAGACGGAGGTGCTGGACGAGAAGGCCCTCGCGAAGGGCGGCTACGGCGGCATCCTGGGCGTGGGCCAGGGCTCGGAGGCCCCGCCGCGGCTGGTGCGGATCGCGTACACCCACCCCAAGGCGGAGAAGACGCTCGCGCTGGTCGGCAAGGGCATCACGTACGACTCGGGCGGCATCTCGCTGAAGCCGGCCGGTCACAACGAGACCATGAAGTGCGACATGGGCGGCGCGGCCGCGGTGTTCGCCGCGGTGGTGACGGCGGCCAAGCTGGGGCTGCGGGTGAACGTCACCGGCTGGCTGGCGCTGGCCGAGAACATGCCCTCGGGTTCGGCGACCCGTCCCGGCGATGTGCTGTCGATGTACAGCGGCAAGACGGTCGAGGTGCTGAACACGGACGCCGAGGGCCGGCTCGTGCTCGCCGACGCGCTCACCCGCGCGTGCGAGGAGAAGCCGGACGCGATCGTGGACGTGGCGACGCTGACCGGTGCGATGGTGGTGGCGCTGGGCAACCGCACGTTCGGGATCATGTCGAACGACGACGCGTTCCGCACCGCGCTGCACGAGATCGCGGAGGAGGCGGGCGAGGCGTCCTGGCCGATGCCGCTCCCGGCCGATCTCCGCAAGGGCATCGAATCCCCGGTCGCCGACCTGGCGAACATCGGCGATCGCATGGGGAGCGGTCTGGTGGCCGGTGTCTTCCTGAAGGAGTTCATCGAGGACGGCATCGCCTGGGGCCACCTGGACATCGCGGGTCCCGCCTTCAACGACGGCGGCCCGTTCGGCTACACCCCCAAGGGCGGCACGGGCTCGGCGGTCCGCACCCTGGTGCGGCTGGCGGAGCGCACCGCCGACGGGGATCTAGGCTGAGCGGCAGGCCCCTTTACCGGATACCGCCGGGTAACCGCCGATCCCACCTGATCCGGGGGCCGGAGATATCTCACACAGCGGCCCCGCGTCCCGCCTTCCGTCAACAAGTGCGAAGATGTTGTCCCGGCAGGACAGGGCCCCCACACCAGGGCTGCGAGCAAGAAGCGGCCGAACAACCGCCGCCGCCCGGCCACCCACGGTCGGCCCGGCGCACCCATGCATGGAGGACGTGACGTGGCGAACGACGCCAGCACCGTTTTCGACCTAGTGATCCTCGGAGGCGGTAGCGGCGGTTACGCCGCTGCCCTGCGCGCGGCGCAGCTGGGTCTGGACGTCGCCCTGATCGAGAAGGACAAGCTGGGCGGCACCTGTCTGCACCGCGGCTGCATTCCCACGAAGGCTCTGCTGCACGCCGGTGAGCTGGCCGACCAGGCTCGTGAGGGCTCGGAATTCGGCGTGAAGACCACCTTCGAGGGCATCGACATCGAGGGTGTGCACAAGTACAAGGACGGCGTGGTCTCGGGCCTGTACAAGGGCCTGCAGGGTCTGATCGCGTCCCGCAAGGTCACCTATGTGACGGGCGAGGGCCGGCTGTCGTCGCCGACCTCCGTCGATGTGAACGGCGAGCGCTACACCGGCCGCCACATCCTGCTCGCCACCGGTTCGGTGCCGAAGTCCCTGCCGGGCCTGGAGATCGACGGCAACCGCGTCATCTCCTCGGACCACGCGCTGGTCCTGGACCGGGTGCCGAAGTCCGCGATCGTGCTGGGCGGCGGCGTCATCGGCGTCGAGTTCGCCTCCGCGTGGAAGTCCTTCGGGGCCGACATCACCATCGTCGAGGCGCTTCCCCACCTCGTCCCGGTCGAGGACGAGAACAGCTCCAAGCTGCTGGAGCGCGCCTTCCGCAAGCGCGGCATCAACTTCTCCCTGGGCTCCCGCTTCTCGGGCGTCGAGTACACCGACGACGGCGTCAAGGTCTCGCTGGAGAACGGCAAGACCTTCGAGGCCGAGGTGCTGCTCGTGGCCGTCGGCCGCGGCCCGGTCTCGCAGGGCCTGGGCTACGAGGAGGCCGGGGTCGCCATGGACCGCGGCTACGTCCTGGTCGACGAGTACATGCAGACCAACGTGGAGACCATCTCCGCCGTCGGCGACCTGGTCCCCACGCTCCAGCTGGCCCACGTCGGCTTCGCCGAGGGCATGCTGGTGGCCGAGCGGCTGGCCGGCCAGAACCCCGTTCCGATCGACTACGACGGCGTGCCCCGGGTGACGTACTGCCACCCCGAGGTCGCCTCCGTCGGCATCACCGAGGCCAAGGCCAAGGAGCTGTACGGTGCGGACAAGGTCGTCGCCCTGAAGTACAACCTCGCGGGCAACGGCAAGAGCAAGATCCTGAAGACCGCGGGCGAGATCAAGCTCGTCCAGGTCCGCGACGGTGCTGTCGTCGGCGTCCACATGGTCGGTGACCGCATGGGTGAGCAGGTCGGCGAAGCCCAGCTGATCTACAACTGGGAGGCGCTGCCGGCCGAGGTCGCGCAGCTCGTCCACGCCCACCCCACCCAGAACGAGGCGCTCGGCGAGGCCCACCTGGCACTTGCCGGCAAGCCCCTGCACTCCCACGACTAGTAGTCCGAGCGCGCGACCCATTCCGCACAGATCGTTAAGGAGCACCCGAACACCATGGCGGTATCCGTAACCCTGCCGGCGCTCGGCGAGAGCGTGACCGAGGGCACCGTCACCCGCTGGCTCAAGGCCGAAGGTGAGCGCGTCGAGGCCGACGAGCCGCTGCTCGAGGTCTCGACCGACAAGGTCGACACCGAGATCCCGGCGCCCAGCGCCGGTGTGCTGACGTCCATCAAGGTGGCCGAGGACGAGACGGTCGAGGTCGGCGCCGAGCTGGCCGTCATCGACGACGGCGAGGGCGCCCCCGCCGAGGCTCCCGCCCCGGCGGCCGAGCCCGAGCCGGCGGCCCAGCCCGAGCCCGCCCCCACCGCCGAGGCCCCGGCCGCCGAGCCGGCCGCGGCCGCCCCGGCCGGCGGTGCCGAGGGCACCGACGTCGTCCTGCCCGCGCTGGGCGAGTCGGTGACCGAGGGCACCGTGACCCGCTGGCTCAAGGAGGTCGGCGAGTCGGTCGAGGCCGACGAGCCACTGCTGGAGGTCTCCACCGACAAGGTCGACACCGAGATCCCCGCCCCGACCTCCGGCACGCTGCTGGAGATCCTGGTCGGCGAGGACGAGACCGCCGAGGTCGGCGCCAAGCTGGCCGTGATCGGCGCGGCCGATCAAGGGGTCGCCGCTCCGGCCGCCGCGCCCGCCGAGGCCCCGGCCGCCCCCGCCCCGGCCCCCGAGCCGGCCAAGCAGGAGGCCCCGGCCCCGCAGGCCCCGAGCGCCCCGGCGCCGCAGGCCGCCACCCCGGAGCCGGTCGCTCCGGAGCCGGCCCCGGCCGCTCCGGCGCCCGCCCCGGCCCCGGCCGCCAAGGCCCCGTCCATCCCGGCTCCGGCCTCCCCCGAGGCCGAGGGCGCGTACGTGACCCCGCTGGTGCGCAAGCTCGCCGCGGAGCACGGCGTGGACCTGGGCACCGTCAAGGGCACCGGCGTCGGCGGCCGCATCCGCAAGCAGGATGTCGTCGCCGCCGCCGAGGCCGCCAAGGCCGCGGCCCGGACCCAGGCGCCGGCTCCGGCCGCCGCCGCCGCGCCGAAGGCCAAGCAGGAGGTCTCCCCGCTGCGTGGCCAGACCATCAAGATGCCGCGGATGCGCAAGGTCATCGGCGACAACATGATGAAGGCGCTGCACGGCCAGGCCCAGCTGACCAGCGTGGTCGAGGTGGACGTCACCAAGGTCATGCGGCTGCGCGCCCAGGCCAAGGAGTCGTTCGCGCAGCGCGAGGGCGTCAAGCTCTCGCCGATGCCGTTCTTCGTGAAGGCCGCCGTCCAGGCGCTGAAGGCCCACCCGGCCGTCAACGCCCGGATCAACGACGACGACACGATCACGTACTTCGACGTGGAGAACGTCGGCATCGCGGTGGACGCCGAGAAGGGCCTGATGACCCCGGTCATCAAGGGCGCCGGTGACCTGAACATCGCGGGCATCGCCAAGAAGACGGCGGAGCTGGCGGGCAAGGTCCGCTCCAACAAGATCACCCCGGACGACATGTCCGGTGCCACCTTCACGATCAGCAACACCGGCTCGCGCGGTGCGCTGTTCGACACGATCATCGTGCCCCCGAACCAGGTCGCCATCCTGGGCATCGGCGCGACCGTCAAGCGTCCGGTGGTCATCAACCACCCGGACCTGGGCGAGACCATCGCGGTGCGCGACATGACGTACGTGGCGCTCTCCTACGACCACCGCCTGGTGGACGGTGCCGACGCGGCCCGCTACCTGACCGCGGTCAAGGAGATCCTGGAGGCCGGCGAGTTCGAGGTCGAGCTCGGCCTCTGAGCCCCCCGCGGCAGCCGGCCGCGCCCCGCACGGGCCTTTCCGTGCGGGGCGCGGCCGTTTTTTCGTGCCTTCCGGCTCCGGGTCTTTCCGGCTCCGGACCGCGATGCTTCCGCTGCCTGGATAATGACTTCCGTTCACCGCTGGTTCCGAAGGAGCGCTCCCTATGATCCCGCCCGTCGTCCACTCGCTGCGCGAGCAGATCCGCGAGCACATCGTGGAGGGGATCGTCAGCGGGCGGTGGAAGCCGGGCGAGCGGATCGTGGAGCGGCGTATCGCGACCGAGCTGGAGGTGAGCCAGACGCCCGTCCGGGAGGCGTTGCGCGAGCTGGAGACGCTGCGGCTGATCGAGTCGGCCCCGAACAAGGGCGTCCGGGTGCGGAATCTGACCGCGGCCGATCTGGAGGAGATCTATCCGGTGCGGGCGGGGCTGGAACAGATCGCCGCCGAGCTGGCGGCGCCCCGGCTGGCCGAGGACACCTCCGCGCTGGAGCCCGAGGTGCGGGCGCTGTACGAGGCGGACCGCCGGGCCGACGGCGAGGCCCAGGTGCGGCACACCGTGGCCTTCCACCGGGAGCTGGTGCGGGCGTCGGGGAACAGCGTGCTGCTGCACACCTGGGAGTCGCTGGGGATCGAGATCTGGACGACGCTGTCGATCCGCTGGCTGGGCACCGTGCAGCAGTCGTACGCCGAGGAGCACCAGGCCGTCGTGGACGCGTTCCGCAGGCGTGATCCGCGGGTGGGTGAGCTGGTCAAGGCGCATGTGCTCGGCTGTGCACCGCGTGCCTGATTTCGCGGCACGGAATGCCAATTTCGGCCTACGGACAAGTTTTTCCCTTCATCTACTTTGATCGATCATCGATCAGAACTTACAGTCGACCGCATGACCGATCTCGCTAGCACGCAGCCGAGTGCGCTCGACCAGTTCCCCGACCGGGACCCCGAGGAGACCGCCGAGTGGGGCGCCTCGCTCGCGGCCGTCACCGAGGCCGCCGGCCCGCATCGCGCCTCGTACCTGATGCGCCGCACCCTGGAGCGCGCCGAGGGCGCCGGTCTGTCGCTGCCGCCGCTGCTGGAGTCGGACTACGTCAACACCATCCCGACCGCCGCGGAGCCCGCGTTCCCCGGTGACGAGGCCATGGAGCGCCGGATCACCGCCTGGAACCGGTGGAACGCGGCGGCGATGGTCACCCGTGGCAGCGCGGACGGCCTCGGCGGCCACATCGCCACCTTCGCCTCCGCCGCCTGGCTCTACGAGACGGGCTTCCAGCACTTCTTCCGCGGCAAGGAGGCCGACGGCAGCGGCGACCAGCTCTACATCCAGGGCCACGCCTCCCCCGGCATCTACGCCCGCGCCTTCCTCGACGGCCGGCTGACCGAAGCGCACCTGGACCGCTTCCGCCGGGAGGCCGGCGGCGACGGCCTGCCCTCCTATCCGCATCCGCGCCGGATGCCCTGGCTGTGGGAGTTCCCCACCGTCTCCATGGGCCTCGGCCCGATCTCGGCGATCTACCAGGCCCGCTTCAACCGCTACCTGGCCGCCCGCGGCATCAAGGACACCGCGAACTCCCACGTATGGGCCTTCCTCGGCGACGGCGAGATGGACGAGCCGGAGTCGACCGCCGCACTCGCCCTCGCCGGGCGCGAGGGCCTGGACAACCTCACGTTCGTCATCAACTGCAACCTGCAGCGCCTCGACGGCCCGGTCCGCGCCAACTTCAAGATCGTGCAGGAGCTGGAGGCCCAGTTCCGCGCCGCCGGGTGGAACGTCGTCAAGTCGCTGTGGGGCTCCGCCTGGGACGAGCTGTTCGCGGCGGACACCTCCGGCGCCCTGGCGCGGCGGCTGCGCGAGGTCCCCGACGGCCAGTTCCAGACGTACGCGACCCGCGACGCCGCGTACATCCGCGAGCACTTCTTCGGCACCGACCCGGCCCTCGCCCAGCTGGCGAAGACGCTGACCGACGCCAAGCTGGCCGAGTGTTTCCGCACCTCCCGCGCGGGCCACGAGCCGCGCAAGGTGTACGCGGCCTACCGCGCGGCCGTGGAGCACAAGGGCGCCCCGACCGTCGTCCTCGCCCAGACCGTCAAGGGCTACACGCTCGGCCCCGGCTTCGAGTCGCGCAACGCGAACCACCAGATGAAGAAGCTGACGGGCAAGGAGTTCCGCGCCATGCGCGACCTCCTGGAGCTGCCCATCCCGGACAGCGAGCTGGACGAGTCGCTGGTCCCCTACGCCCACCCCGGCCAGGACTCCCCCGAGGTCCGCTACCTCCAGGAGCGCCGCGCCGAGCTCGGCGGCCCCGCCCCGGCCCGCAAGGTCCACGCCGTGGCCCTGCCCGAGCCCTCGGCGAAGCCCTTCGAGGCCCTGGCCAAGGGCTCCGGCAGCCAGGAGATCGCCACGACCATGGCCTTCGTGCGCCTGGTCAAGGACCTGATGCGGGACAAGGAGACCGGCCGCCGCTGGGTGCCGATCGTGCCCGACGAGGCCCGTACCTTCGGCATGGAGTCGCTGTTCCCGACCGCCGGGATCTACTCCCCGCTCGGCCAGACCTACGACCCGGTCGACCGCGATCAGCTCCTGTACTACAAGGAGGCCGAGAACGGTCAGATCCTCAACGAGGGGATCACCGAGGCCGGTTCGATGGCCGACTTCACCGCCGCCGCCACGTCGTACGCGACGCACGGCGAGCCGATGATCCCCTTCTACATCTTCTACTCGATGTTCGGCTGGCAGCGCACCGCCGACCAGATGTGGGCGCTCGGCGACCAGCTCGGCCGCGGCTTCCTGATCGGCGCCACCGCCGGCCGCACCACCATGACCGGTGAGGGCCTGCAGCACGCCGACGGCCACTCGCACCTGATCGCCTCCACCAACCCGGCGGCGCTCGCCTACGACCCGGCGTTCGCGTACGAGGTCGGCGTGATCGTGCGGGACGGGCTGCGGCGGATGTACGGCCCGCAGGCCGAGGACGTCTTCTACTACCTCACGGTCTACAACGAGACCAAGGTGCAGCCGCCCATGCCGCAGCGCGAGGGCGTCGAGGAAGGCATCGTCAAGGGCCTCTACCGGTTCCAGGAGGCCGAGGCGCCCGCCGCCGACGCCCCCCGGATCCAGCTCCTCGCCTCCGGCACCGCCATCCACTGGGTGCTGGAGGCCCAGAAACTGCTCGCCGACGACTGGGGCGTGGCCGCCGACGTGTGGTCCGCCACCTCCTGGAGCGAGCTGCGCCGCGACGCCCTGTCCTGTGACGCGGCGCAGCTCAACGGCGAAGACCGGGTCCCGTACGTCACCCGTGCCCTGGCAGGCGCACCGGGCCCGGTCCTCGCTGTCAGCGACTGGATGCGGGCGGTACCGGACCAGATCAGCCAGTGGGTCGAGCAGGACTGGTACTCGCTCGGCACCGACGGCTTCGGCCTCTCCGACACCCGCGACGCGGCCCGCCGCCACTTCGGGGTGGACGTCCCGTCGATCGTGGTCGCCGCACTGGCCCGGCTCGCCAAGCAGGGCGCGGTCAAGGCCACGGCCCCCAAGGAGGCCGCCCGGCGCTACGGCATCTGAGCGCGCGGCGCCGCCCCGTCACGGCATGATGGGGCGGTGCGTGCCGCGCGACTGATCAAGATGGTGCTCCTGCTCCAGGCTCGGCCCTCGATAACGGGGGCCGAGCTGGCGCGTGAGCTGGAGGTTTCGGAGCGCACGGTGACGCGGGACGCCGCCGCGCTCTCCGAGGCCGGGGTCCCGGTCTACGCGGACCGCGGCCGGGCCGGTGGCTACCGGCTCATCGGCGGCTACCGCACCCGGCTGACCGGCCTCGGCCGCACCGAGGCCGAGGCGCTGTTCCTCTCCGGGGTGCCCTCCGCGCTGCGCGAGATGGGCCTCGCCGACGCCGCCTCCGCCGCCCGGCTGAAGGTCTCCGCCGCGCTCCTGCCCGAGCTGCGCGACGCCTCCCACACGGTGGCCCAGCGCTTCCACCTCGACGCCCCCGGGTGGTGGCAGGAGCCGCAGACGCCCTCGCTGCTGCCGGACGTCGCCGACGCGGTGTGGGACGACCGGCGGCTCACCGTCCGCTACCGCCGCCGGGACACCGAGGTGGACCGCGAGCTGGAGCCGTACGGGCTCGTCCTCAAGGCGGGCGTCTGGTATCTGGCGGCCCGCGTCCGTGCCTCCGGGGGCTCCCAGGCCGACTTCCGGGTCTACCGGGTGGACCGTCTCACCACGGTCGGGCCCGCGCCCGGCGAGGGCCGGTTCCGGCGCGACGAGACGTTCGACCTGCCCGCCTTCTGGGAGGAGCGGGCCGCGCAGTTCGCGCGCTCGATCCTCCGCGAGGAGGTCACCGTGCGCCTCACCCCGGAGGGCGCACGGGCCGTGCGTCACGTCATGGACCGTACGGCGGTCGAGGAGGCCGTACGGTCCGCCGGGGAGCCGGACGGGGAGGGGCGGATCACCGTGACCCTGCCGGTGGAGTCGGCCGAGGTCGCGTACGCCCAGCTCCTCGCCCTGGGCCCGGAGGCGGAGGTGCTGGCGCCGCCGGAGCTGCGGGAGCGGTTCGCGACGGCGGCGCGGCGGATGAACGACCTCTACCGGTGAGGCTCACCGGTAGTCGGCCGCGGTGCCCTCCTTGCCGCCGATGACGACGTCCCGGAAGTACCCGGCGACGTCCGGCCGTGAGCCGTCGAGGTCGGTGAAGCCGTAGACCTTGGCCAGGTCCCCGCTGAAGACGGACTTCCCGTTCCAGCGCGCCCGGTCCGGGTCGGCGGCGAGCGCGGCGACCGCCCGCCCGACGAAGTGCGGGGTCTCGGCGATGGCGAAGTGCGGCTCCTTCTCCACCGCGTCCCGCCAGTTCTCCTCGGTCACCTTGAAGTGGTCCAGCATCTGCTCGGAGCGCAGGAAGCCCGGGGAGAGGCACACCGCCGTGGCGTCGAACTCCTTCAGCTCCTGGGCCAGCCCGAACGCCGTGCGGATGGGGGTGTTCTTGGTGATGTCGAAGAAGAGGTTGATGCGGAATTCCTTGTTGAACTCCTCGTTGCCGTCGGTGATCTCGACCACCAGGCCACCGGGGTTCCGGACCAGCAGCGGCAGCGCGTAGTAGTGGGTGATCAGATGGGTCTCGATGCCGAGCCGGAGCATCCGCAGCCCGCTCGTCAGGTTCGTCTCCCAGGTCTTCTTGTCGAACTCGATCAGCGCCTCACCGCCCCATACGTCGTTGACCAGGACATCCAGCCGCCCCTGCTCCCGGTCGACGCGCTCGATGAGCGCCTTGACCTGCTCCGGCTCCAGGTGGTCGGTCGGCACCGCGTACCCCGTGCCACCCGCCGCGGTGATCAGTTCCGCGGTCTCCTCGATGGTCTCCGTGGCCCGCCCGACCTCGCTGACCCCGTTCCGGGTGGTGCGCCCCGTCGCGTAGACGGTGGCGCCCGCCGCGCCCAGCTCGACGGCCATCGCCCGGCCCGCGCCCCGCGTCGCGCCCGCGACGAGTGCGACCTTGCCCGCCAGTGGCCCCTGTGCGCCCTGTGTGCTCACGTACGTGTCCTCTCCATGGAGCCGTCATCAGTGACGCGTTCGACGATCGCAAGGAAACCCGACATCTCCTGTCGCATATAACAAGAGGGCCGCATCTGGGTCGCTCCACGTGCGGGGGTGGGCCCGAGGGCCGATGCTGGTCCCGTGATGATGGACGAGACGGAGTTCTGGGGGCTGGTCGACAGCGCTCGGGAGGCCGCCGAGGGCGACCCCGAGGAGCAGTCCGACCTGCTCGTCGAGCAGCTGTCCCAGCTCGACCCGGACTCCGTGCTGGACTTCGCCCGGCACTTCGAGGCCCGCGCCAACCGGGCGTACCGCTGGGATCTGTGGGGCGCCGCGTGGGTGCTGCTGGGCGGCGTCGGCGACGACGCCTTCGAGGCGTTCCGCTACTGGCTGATCGGCCAGGGCCGGGACGTCTTCGAGGGCGCGCTGCACGACCCGGACGCCCTGGCCGAACTGCTCGAGGACTTCGACGAGCAGGTGGACGGCGACTGCGAGGACCTGGGGTTCGCGGCGGACGAGGCGTACGAGCAGCTGACCGGCGCGGTGCTGCCGGAGCTGGCGCTTCCGCCACGCCCTGAGGAGCCGATCGGCACGACGGTCGACTTCGAGGACGACGCGGTGCTGGCGGAGCGCTATCCCCGGCTCTGGGAGCGCTTCCGGGGCTGACGCTCAGCCGGTGAGGGCGCGGCCCATCAGCACATCGTCCACGTATCCGCCGTCGAGCAGGAACTCCCCCGGCAGGACGCCCTCGACCACGAAGCCCTCCGATTCGTAGAGCCGCCGCGCCGGGAGGTTGTGCCCGAGCACCCGCAGCGTGATCCGGCTCGCACCCTGCCGCAGCGCCTCCTCGTACGCCGCGTTCAGCAGCGCCCGCGCGACGCCCCGGCCGCGCGCCTCCGGGGTCACCGCGAGCCCCTGTATCTGGCGGACGTGAGCGTTGCTGGCCAACTGTGTCGGCGGGACGAGCCGCAGATAGCCGACGGGGCGGCCCTCCAGCTCGGCCACCGTGACGTGCACCGGGCGGTTGCGGTGGGTGAAGAACGCGTCGTACGGCGGCTCCGGGGCCGGCTGTACGGAGTGCAGCGTGGACCAGGTACGGCGCTCCAGGGCGACCAGCGCGTGCTCGTCGTCGAGCACGGCGCGCCGGATGAGCGGCACGGGCGGGGCCGACGGCTGGAGCGGGGCGGAGGACTCGGACATGCCGGCCACTCTGCCACGCGCCCCCGACGTCCGACATCCCCCGGAAGATCAGGGGCAGGATGGGGCCATGCGCATCGCGGTCACCGGTTCCACCGGGCTCATCGGCACGGCCCTCGTCCACTCCCTGCGCCGGGACGGCCACCAGGTGGTGCGGCTGGTGCGGCGAACTCCCCGCGAGGAGACGGAGGTCGAGTGGGATCCGCACCGGCAGTGGGTCGACACCGCCGGGCTGACGGGGTGTGAGGCCGTCGTCCACCTCGCGGGCGCGGGCATCGGCGAGCACCGCTGGACGGCGGCGTACAAGAAGGAGCTGCGGGACAGCCGGGTGCTGGGCACGGCCGCCATCGCCGAGGCCGTGGCCTCCCTGGACACCCCGCCCCGGGTGCTGATCAGTGGAAGCGCGGTCGGGTACTACGGGGACACGGGGGAGCGCGCGGTCGATGAGAGCGCGCCCCCTGGGCACGGTTTCCTCCCCGACCTGTGCCAGGACTGGGAGGAGGCGGCCGCCGCGGCGCAGGAGGCGGACGTGCGCACGGTGTTCATCCGCAGCGGTCTGGTGATCGCGCCCGAGGGCGGGGCGTGGGGCCGCCTCTTCCCGCTGTTCAAGGCGGGCCTCGGCGGACGGATGGGCAACGGCCGGCAGTACTGGAGCTTCATCGCCCTGCACGACCACATCGCCGCGCTGCGCCACATCCTGGACACGGCGGACCTCGTCGGCCCCGTCAACCTCACCGGCCCCTCCCCCGTGACCAACCGTGAGATCACCGAGGCCATGGGCCGGGTGCTGCGCCGTCCCGCGCTCCTCCATGTGCCCGCCCCGGCCCTGCGGATGGCCCTGGGCGAGATGTCCACCGACATCCTCGGCAGCGTGCGGGCCCTCCCCCGCAAGCTGCTGGACTCCGGCTTCTCGTTCACCTATCCGCATATCGACGAGGCCCTGAAGGCGGCGGCGGACGGACGGCGCTGAGAATCCGCCGCCGGTCCCGCCGAGAGTCCGGAGGGTCCGAGAGGGTCCGAGAGGGTCCGAGAGGGTCCGAGAGGTCATCGACAGGCCGTACCCGATCAGCGTGCGACCGTTGTGCGCCCGTGCTCGGTCGATGCGCGTCTGTCATCGACCGTTTTTGCCCCTACCGTCGTGACCGTTCCGATCCGCTCCATCCCGGTCCCGGGGAGGGCATGTGTTCAGCAGCGCGCACCGCACGGACGTCGTCATCGTGGGAGCCGGACTCGCGGGGCTGGCCGCCGCCCAGTCGCTGACCGGCGCGGGGATGGAGGTCACCGTTCTGGAGGCCGCGCCCCGGGTCGGCGGCCGCATGACGACCGATACGGTCGACGGCTTCCGGCTGGACCGCACCGGGCAGCTGGTGAACACCTCCTTCCCCGAGCTGCGGCACACCCCGGGACTCGACGCCCTCGCCCTGCGCCCCTTCTCCCAGGGGGTGCTGGTCCACGGCGACGGCCGTACGCAGCGGATCGGCCCGCCCCGCGGCCCCCGGAGCACAAGGGGCGCATTCACCACGGCGCGCGCTCTCGCGAGCGCTGCCCGTGCGCCGCTGGGCGGCGGACTCGATCAGGCCCGACTCGGTGCCGCGCTCGGCAGGCTCGCCGCCCTGCCCGCGGACCGCCTCCTCGCCCGCCCCGACCGGCCGGTCCACGAGACCCTGGCGGGGCGGGGCCTTCCCGCTCGTACCGTCGAGAGCGTGCTGCGCCCGCTCCTCGTCTCGCTGCTGAGCGACCCGGGCCTGAACACCTCCAGCCGCTGCGCCGACCTGGTGCTGCGCGGCTACGCCCGCGGCCGGCTGTGCCTTCCCGCGGGCGGCGCCTCCACCGTCCCCGAGCTGCTGGCCGCCACGCTGCCGCCGGGGACCGTGCGCACCGACGTACGGGCCACCTCGGCCGCCACCACCACCGTGACCACCGCCGGACACGGCGAGATCCGGTGCCGCGCGGTGCTGGTGGCCACCGGGGCGCACGACGCCGCCGAACTCCTCCCCGGGCTGCGGCTGCCCGCCTTCCACCCGGTCACCGTGCTGCACCACACCGCCGATCAGCCGCCGCTGCGCGAACCCGCGCTGATCCTCGCCGCGGGCGGCCAGGGCCCCGTCGCGCACACCACGGTCGCGAGCGAGGTCGACCCCTCGCGCACCCCGCCCGGCCGGGTGCTGATCACCTCCACCGTGCTGGGCGCCGCCGCGGGCCTGCCGACCGCCGAACTCGACCGGCGGGCCAGGGCCCAGCTCGCCGCGGTCTACGGCACCTCCACCGCCGACTGGGAGCTGCTGGCCGCCCACCACGACCCGCACGCGGTGCCCGCCATGCCCGCGCCGCACGACCTGCGGCGCCCGGTGCGGCTGCTGTCCGGGCTGTACGTATGCGGCGACCACCGCGACGCCAGCACCGTGCAGGGGGCCCTCGTCTCCGGCCGCCGCGCCGCCCGCGCGGTGCTCCAGGACTTCGGCGCCACCCCCGGCTCCGACACCCCCGGTTCCGACACCCCCGCCGTCCCCGCCGCGGCGGCCTGACCGCGCCGCCCTGGCAGCCGAACTCCCCGGCACCTCATGGTCGTCGGCACCCACGGTCGTCGCCGACCGGAAAACCGGTGGGACCGCTGGGACACACGACGTAAGATCCGGGGAACGTGACCGACGACAACACCTTCCTCGACCACACCGCCGACCGGCTGGCCGCCCTGCCCGGCGTGCACGCCGTCACCCTCGGCGGCTCCCGCGCCCAGCACACCCACACCCCGGACAGCGACTGGGACCTGGCCCTCTACTACCGGGGCGGCTTCGACCCGGCCGAACTGCGCGCGCTCGGCTGGGAGGGCGAGGTCTCGGACATCGGTGACTGGGGCGGTGTCTTCAACGGCGGCGCGTGGCTCACCGTCGACGGCCGCCGCGTCGACGTCCACTACCGCGACCTCGACGTCGTCGAGCACGAACTCGCCGAGGCCCGGCAGGGCCGCTTCCACTGGGAACCGCTCCTGTTCCACCTCGCGGGCATCCCCAGCTATCTGGTCGTCGCCGAACTCGCCATCAACCGGGTGCTCCGCGGCGCCCTGCCCCGCCCCGCGTACCCGGAGGCGCTGCGCGCGGCGGCTCCCCCGTTCTGGCGCGACCGGGCCGCGTGGACGCTCCGGTACGCCGAGGGCGCGTACGTCCGGCGCGGCCAGGCCACCGAGGTCGCGGGCGCGCTGGCCACCGCCGCCCTGCAGACCGCCCACGCGGTGCTGGCGGCACGCGGTGAGTGGGTCACCAACGAAAAGCGGCTTCTGCGGCGGGCGGGGCTGGGCCACCTCGACACGATCATGGCCGGGCTGCGGCCGGAGCCCGAGGCGCTGGCGCGGGCGATCGCCGGGGCGGAGGAGGCGTTCGGCGCCGCCGGGTGACCGAAACACTTCGCCGGGCGCCGAAGCGACTGTGTCCTAGGCTGGACCCATGGCCTCCCCTGCCTCCCCCGCTTGCGACGCGGACATCGCCCGCGCCGCCACCGCCTTCGCGGACGCCTCCCGCGCCCGGATCCTGCTGGCGCTGGCGGAGGGGCGGGCGCTGCCCGCGAGCGTGCTGGCCACCGAGGCGGGGGTGAGCGCGTCCACGGTGAGCGGGCATCTGGCGAAGCTGATGGAGGCCGGTGTCGTACGCGTCGAACCGCAGGGGCGGCACCGCTACTACCGGCTGACCGGCCCCGCCGTCGGCGAGGCCATCGAGGCGCTGGCCAGGATCGCGCCGCCGCTGCCCGTCACCTCGCTGCGGGCGGCCACCCATGCCAACGCCCTGCGCCGGGCCCGCACCTGCTACGACCATGTGGCGGGCGGCCTGGGCGTGGCGCTGATGGGCGCCCTGCTGGAGCGCGGCGTGCTGACCGGCGGCGACGGACACCACCACCCGGAGGCGGCCCGGCGCGACCGGCTGTCCGCCCCCGGCAACGACACCCCGTACCGGCTGACCGACCCAGGGCGGGCCGAGCTGGCCGCGTTCGGCGTGCACACCGACCGGCTCGGCGGCCGCCGCCCCCTGATCCGCTACTGCGTGGACTGGACCGAACAGCGCCACCACCTGGCGGGCGCCCTCGGCGCCGCGATCACCGACCGCCTCTTCGAGCTGGACTGGATCCGCCGGGGAACGCGGCGCCGGGCGATCGACGTGACGAAGGCGGGCACGGCGGGCCTGGCGCGCACGTTCGGGGTGAGCGCGGGCCGGCCCCCGCCGAGCGCGGGCCAGGGCGTGTTTCGAAAGTAGCGTCGTCCGCCCGGAGGGCGGGCCCCGCGGCGTCTGGTGCGTGCGATCGCAAGGCGGAGGGTCGTCCTCGTAGCGGGCCTACTCGGACGGTCCCGACAACGCAGCGAGCGTGCGTGCCAGGCGTCGCGGGGCAGGCGGGACTTTCGAAACACGCCCTTAGCCCAGCGCCGCCACCCGCTCGCGGTAGCCGCGCACCGGGGCCGCGTCGCGGTACGGCTCCAGTCGGCGTTCGAAGTCGCGTACGTACTCCAGCGCCCGCGCCGACCGCATCTCGGAGGCCTGCTGCGCCGCCTCCGCGCCCAGCGTGCACGCCTGCTCCAGCTCGCCGAGGCCCAGCCGGGCCGTGGCCAGCACCACCCGGCTGAAGAGGCGGCTGCGGGCGAATCCGGCGCCGCGCAGCCGCAGCGAGCGCTCCGCGTGCTGGGCGGCGGCGCGGTACTGCTGGAGGTCCCGGTGGCAGTGACCGAACTCGTCGGCCAGCTGCGCCTCGTCGAAGGTCCGCGCCCAGTACGGCACGTCGTCGCCCGGCCGCGACGTCTCCAGCGCCCGCTCGGCGCGGGCGAGCGAGGCGGTGCAGGCCCGTACCTCGCCCAGCACCGCGTGCCCCCGCGCCTCGACCGCGTGCAGCAGGGACTGGAGCACCGGCGGGGCGCCGCCGCCCACGCCCTGCTGGGCCACCCGGGCGAGCTGGACGGCCTCCCGGCCGTGGCCCAGGTAGACGGCCTGGCGGCTCATGGTCACCAGCACATAGCTGCCGTACGGCCGGTCCCCGGCGGCCTGGGCGAGCCGCAGCGCCTGGACGAAGTACCGCTGGGCCAGACCGTGCGCGGCGATGTCGTACGACGTCCACCCGGCCAGCCGGGTCAGGTCGGCGACGGCGCCGAACAGCCGCCGCCCGGTCGTCTCGCCGTAGGTGCCGCGCAGCATCGGCTCGCCCTCGTGCTCCAGGTAGCGCACCAGGGCCTGCCGGGCGTGGCCGCCGCCGTAGGTCTGGTCCAGCGTCCGGAACAGCTCGCTGACCGAGCGCAGCGCCGCGATGTCGCCCGGGGTCACCCGGTGGCCGGGCCCGCGCTGGACCCGGTCGGCCTGCCGCTGCCGGGGCACGGGCGCCCGTTCGGCCCCGTCGGCGGTGGCCGCCCGGCCCGCGGGGGCTCCACGGCCCGCGGCGGGGCCCCGGCCGCCCTGGGCGGGAACCGTCGGGCCGCCGGGGGCCGGGGGCTCACCGCGCGCCACCCGGTCGTCGGGCCGCCCGATCAGCCAGTCCCGGCTGGGGACGACCAGCCCGGCCGGGGTGAAGGCGATCTTCCGCAGCTCCGCGTGACTGCCGGAGTCCTTGCGCCACAGCCCGCTGACGATGTCCACCGCCTCCTGTGGGGTGGCGGCGAACTCCAGCCCCGCGTAGACCGGCGCACAGGCGTCAAGGCCGAGGTCCTGGGCGGTCAGCCGGCGTCCCAGTCGCCGGGTGAAGACCTCGGCGATCAGCGCGGGCGTGGTGCCGCGCGGCTGCTGGCCGCGCAGCCAGCGGGTCACCGATGTCTTGTCGTACCGCAGGTCGAGGCCGTGCTCGATACCGAGCTGGTCCACCCGCCGGGCCAGCCCGGCGTTGGAGAAACCCGCCTCGGAAATCAGCGCGGCGAGCTGACGGTTGGGGATGCGCTGTGGGGGTCGTTCCGTCATCAGCCTGCCGGTCTCCCTGATTCGCTCTCTGGAACGGCGTGAATTTAACTGGCTGTAGCGGGCTGATCGCGCTCGTCGGACTCCTTTCATCCGATCGTGTGAGAACGAGCCGGATACGGGTCGGAAAGCGCGCGGTCGTACAGTGGCGGAGGCACCGCCAACTGTTACGAGGTCCGAAAAGGAGCTTGCCGTGACCGCAACGTCCCGGGGGACGACCCCCGCTTCGCAGCTGCGACTGCGCTACGTCCATCTGGGGTTCGGGGCGGACGCCGTCGACTACGAGGAGGCGTGGCAGGAGCAGCGCCGCGTGCACGCGGCCCGCTTCGCGGACGAGATCCCGGACACCTGTCTGCTGCTCGAGCACCAGGCCGTCTACACGGCGGGGCGGCGCACGGCCGACAACGAGCGCCCGCTGGACGGCACCCCGGTGGTGGACGTGGACCGCGGCGGCAAGATCACCTGGCATGGTCCAGGGCAGCTGGTGGGCTATCCGATCCTCAAGCTGCCGCGCCCGGTGGACGTCGTCGCGCATGTCCGGCGTCTGGAGGAGGCCATGCTGCTGACCTGTGCCGACTTCGGCGTGGAGGCCACCCGGGTGGAGGGCCGCAGCGGGGTGTGGGTGCTGGGCGACCCGGTGGACCAGCGCCCGGCGCTCGGCGGGCTGAAGCTGGACTTCGACCCGCGGGTGGAGGACGAGGAGTTCGACCCGCGCCTGAACGGCCCGGAGTACGCCCCGTCCAACGCCGGGCAGCGCCGCGAGGACCGCAAGCTCGGCGCGATCGGCGTGCGGGTCGCCAAGGGCGTGACCATGCACGGCTTCTCGTTCAACTGCAACCCGGACAACACCTCGTACGACCGGATCGTGCCGTGCGGCATCCGGGACGCCGGGGTGACCTCGCTCTCGGCGGAGCTGGGCCGGGACGTGACGGTCGCCGAGGTGACCCCGGTGGTCGAGAAGCATCTGCGGGCGGTCCTGGAGTCCTCCGTCCTGCTGCCGCGTGCCGTGTAGCGGCGGCGCCGCCCCAGGGGAATGCGCCCCCGAGGCCGCCGGTTGCCCTGGACGTAAATCCGTACGAATGACGGGCGTACCCTGGTGACCGCCGACGATTCGAAAGCCGCGCCACCCAGACTCGCCAAGCAAAGAGGAGTGCCGGACGTGTCCGCAGTCGCACCCGACGGACGCAAGATGCTGCGTCTGGAGGTCCGGAACAGCCAGACCCCCATCGAGCGCAAGCCCGAATGGATCAAGACCCGGGCGAAGATGGGCCCCGAGTACACCGAGCTGCACGGCCTGGTGAAGCGGGAGGGCCTGCACACGGTGTGCCAGGAGGCGGGCTGTCCCAACATCTTCGAATGCTGGGAGGACCGCGAGGCCACGTTCCTCATCGGCGGCGACCAGTGCACCCGGCGCTGTGACTTCTGCCAGATCGACACCGGCAAGCCGCAGCCGCTGGACCGCGACGAGCCGCGCCGGGTGGCCGAATCCGTGCGGACGATGGAGCTGCGGTACGCGACCATCACCGGCGTCGCCCGTGACGACCTCGACGACGGCGGCGCCTGGCTGTACGCCGAGACCGTACGGCAGATCCACTCCCTCATGCCGGACACCGGCGTCGAACTGCTGATCCCGGACTTCAACGCGGACCCCGACCAGCTCGCCGAGGTCTTCTCCTCCCGCCCCGAGGTGCTCGCGCACAACGTCGAGACCGTGCCACGGATCTTCAAGCGCATCCGCCCCGGCTTCCGCTACGAGCGCTCGCTCGAAGTCATCACCAAGGCCCGCGAGGCGGGGCTCGTCACCAAGTCCAACCTGATCCTGGGCATGGGCGAGGAGCGCGAGGAGATCAGCCAGGCGCTGCAGGACCTGTACGACGCGGGCTGCGAGCTGATCACGATCACCCAGTATCTGCGCCCCTCCGCCCGGCACCACCCGGTGGAGCGCTGGGTCAAGCCGCAGGAGTTCGTGGAGCTGCAGGAGGAGGCGGAAGAGATCGGCTACGCCGGCGTCATGTCCGGCCCCCTCGTCCGCTCGTCGTACCGCGCGGGACGCCTGTACCAGCAGGCCATCGACCAGCGGGAGTCCACCACGCAGGCGGTGTGACGCCGGACCAGTGATGGCCGGTGTGACCAACACGCTGTGTGAGTACGGGCACACCGGCCACCCTGCCGACTTCGGAAAACCGCAGGTCACGGGCGCGATAGAAGCCGCACCAAAGGCTTCATCGGTGTTTGACCGGCCGGTCACACACTGGTAACACCATTGGGTAACGATAAAACCACGCACCGCTCATGGCCGCGTGCTTCGTGATAATCCACCGCTCCCGAGGGGTAACCATGCCGGCTGCGCCCGTACGCCCGTCCGTGACCGACGCGCTGCTCGCCTTGGAGGGACTGCTGCTGCGCGGCGGCCAGCGCAGGGCCCGGCGCAACGCCTGGACCGCGGTCCTGGAGGACCGCCGCCGCGCCAAGGACCGGACCGAGGCCCAGCACGTACTGGAGGCCGTGTCCACCGGGGCTTCCCAGGCCACGTAAACTTCGCCTTATGGCGCGGAAGGAAACATCCGAGAACCCCGGGCGACTGAAGCAGATCGCCCTGACCTACAAGATGACCAAACGGGTCGACTCGAAGGTCGGCCTCGTGGTTGCCGGCGTGGGGATCATCACCTTCGGTGTCCTCCTCGCCATCGGCTTCCTGGTCGGTCATCCCGTCTTCCTGGGCATCCTGGGCTTCGTCCTGGCCTTCCTCGCGATGGCGATCATTTTCGGCCGCCGCGCCGAGCGGGCGGCCTTCGGCCAGATGGAGGGCCAGCCGGGCGCGGCCGCCGCCGTTCTGGAGAACGTGGGCCGCGGCTGGTCGGTGACCCCGGCGGTGGCGATGAACCGCAACCAGGACGTCATCCACCGGGCCGTCGGCAAGGCCGGCATCGTGCTCGTCGGCGAGGGCAACCCGAACCGGCTCAAGGGCATGCTGGCCGCCGAGAAGAAGCGCATGGCCCGCATCGTGTCGGACGTCCCGGTCCACGATGTGATCGTCGGCTCCGGCGAGGGCCAGGTGGAGATCAAGAAGCTCCGCACCAAGCTGCTGAAGCTGCCGCGGGTGCTGCCCGGCGCGCAGGTGACGGTCGTCAACGAGCGGCTGCGGGCGCTGGGCGACCTCATGAGCAACATGCCGATCCCGAAGGGCCCGATGCCCAAGGGCATGCGCATGCCGAAGGGCCGCTGAGCCGCCGGGCGCACCGGACAGCCACGGACGACGGGACACCACACCACGTGACAAAGGCGGCCCGGGACTGAAGTCCCGGGCCGCCTTTCGTATGCAATACGGGCTCAGACCCGGATCTGCACGGCCCGGGAGAGCCGGTCGTGCAGCCCGCGGGTGTCGCGGTCGAAGACGACCGCGGGGATGACGAGCACCAGCAGCACGCTGCGCAGCACGGCCCGCGGCAGGCTGAGCCGCGCCCCGCCCTCGCCGACCACCCGCAGCCTGAGCAGCAGCTTCCCGGGGGTCGCGCCGACGGTGCCCACGGTCAGCAGGCTGAGCACGAGGAAGACGAGCAGCGCCCAGTTCCCGGCGGCCTGCGGATTGCGGTCGGCCAGCAGCGCGTACGAGACGAGCACGCACAGGGCCCAGTCGATGAAGATCGCCCCGAAGCGGCGCCCGAGCGGTGCGATCGCGCCCGGTCCGCTCTCGGGCAGCCCCAGCCCCTGGCCGCGGTAGCCCAGGTCGACGCCCATCTCCTCAGCGGCCGCGCGGGGGCCGGAAAGCCAGGATCCGATTGCTTGCCTCTTGTCCACCCCTCTACGTTACTGGGGCCGCCCGCGTACGCCCGTAACGGCCCCTGACCCGGTTAACCTGGGTGAAACAAATGGGTCATGCCCGGGAAATCCCGCCTGCTTATCGTCGGCGTCAGCGCGCCATGCACACGGACCGCGCGACCGAACAAATCCCCGTCCCCCCGCGGCCGGGCTAGGAGGAGTTGGATGTTCCAGAACGCCGACGACGCTCGGAAGTTCATCTCGGACGAGGACGTCAAGTTCGTCGACGTCCGGTTCTGTGACCTTCCCGGCGTCATGCAGCACTTCACCGTACCGGCGGAGGCGTTCGACCCGAACGAGGAGCTGGCCTTCGACGGCTCGTCGATCCGCGGCTTCCAGGCGATCCACGAGTCGGACATGGCGCTGCGTGCCGACCTGTCGACGTCGCGTGTCGATCCCTTCCGCCGCGACAAGACGCTCAACATCAACTTCTTTATCCACGACCCGATCACGGGCGAGCAGTACAGCCGCGACCCGCGCAACATCGCCAAGAAGGCCGAGGCCTACCTCGCCTCCACCGGCATCGCGGACACCGCGTACTTCGGTCCCGAGGCCGAGTTCTACGTCTTCGACAGCGTGCGTTTCGAGACCAAGGCGAACGAGGCCTTCTACCACATCGACTCCGAGGCGGGCGCCTGGAACACCGGTGCGCTGGAGGGCAACCGCGGTTACAAGGTCCGCTACAAGGGCGGCTACTTCCCGACCCCGCCGGTCGACCACTTCGCCGACCTGCGCGCCGAGATCAGCCTCGAGCTGGACAAGGCCGGCCTCCAGGTCGAGCGCCAGCACCACGAGGTGGGCACCGCCGGCCAGGCCGAGATCAACTACAAGTTCAACACGCTGCTGGCCGCGGCCGACGACCTGATGCTGTTCAAGTACATCGTCAAGAACGTGGCGTGGAAGAACGGCAAGACCGCGACCTTCATGCCGAAGCCGATCTTCGGCGACAACGGCTCGGGCATGCACGTCCACCAGTCGCTGTGGCAGAACGGCTCCCCGCTCTTCTACGACGAGCAGGGCTACGCGGGCCTCTCGGACACCGCCCGCTACTACATCGGCGGCATCCTCAAGCACGCCCCGTCGCTGCTGGCCTTCACCAACCCGACGGTGAACTCCTACCACCGCCTGGTCCCGGGCTTCGAGGCGCCGGTCAACCTGGTGTACTCGCAGCGTAACCGCTCGGCCGCGATGCGTATCCCGATCACGGGCTCCAACCCGAAGGCCAAGCGCGTCGAGTTCCGCGCCCCGGACTCCTCCGGCAACCCGTACCTGGCCTTCTCCGCGCTCCTGCTCGCGGGCCTGGACGGCGTCAAGAACAAGATCGAGCCGGCCGAGCCGATCGACAAGGACCTCTACGAGCTGGCCCCCGAGGAGCACGCGGGCGTCCCCCAGGTCCCGACCTCCCTCCCGGCCGTCCTCGACGCGCTCGAGTCCGACCACGAGTTCCTCCTCCAGGGCGGTGTCTTCACCTCCGACCTGATCGAGACCTGGATCGACTACAAGCGCACCAACGAGATCGCGCCGCTGCAGCTGCGTCCGCACCCGCACGAGTTCGAGCTGTACTTCGACGTCTAAAGACCCCCGCGGGTCCTCGACGAGTGACTGAGCCCCGCCACTGCCCCCTTGGGCGGTGGCGGGGCTCAGTGCTGATGGACCCGGGCCGGGGTCAGGAGGCGGGGACCACCGTGTGGGTGTCGACGCCGGAGGACGGCAGGAAGCTGGAGTCGCCGGTGTAGATGGCGACCACCGGGTGGGTCCCGACGCACAGGGTGGAGAGGGTCAGGGTCGCCACCCCGGCCGTCACGGGCCGGGTGAAGGTGCCGCCGCCCGAGCCGCCGATGACGAAGGTCATCGTCCCGGTCGGGGCGCCCGCGCCGGGGGCGACCGGGGTGACGGTGGCCGTGAACGTCACCGGGTCACCGAGGGTCGACGGGTCCGGGGCGGACGTCACCGAGGTCGTCGTCGCGGACGGGACGACCGCGACGAGGGTGGTGCCGGTGGAGGAGAGGAAGGTGGTGTCGCCGCTGTAGGTGGCGACGACGGGGTGGATACCCGGGCTCAGCCCGGAGACGGTGACCGAGGTGGTGCCGCCCGACAGCGTTCCCGTCAGGGTGGGGCCGCCGGTGAAGACGATGACGCGGCCGAACGGCAGGGCGGCACCTGGACGAAGGTCAGGGTTGACCGGGGCCGCTTCGCGAGCGTTCCCCGATCGTGTGGACCTCCGTCGTACGCCTGCGGCCGGTGGGGCTTTGCGGCAAGGTGACCGGCACCGCCGTGCTGGACCGCACCGTCAGGGGGATCCGTGGCAGCGTCGCAGACCGCCGACCAACCGGCCGACCAACCGGCAGGACAACCGGCAGGACAACCCGGCAGAGCCGCTGAGGAGTTGCGCTTCCAGCCGCCCACCCCGGTGGCCCTGGAGACGATCACCACCCGGGCCATGGCCCGCCGCCTGCCGCAACTGGTGCGCCGCTCGCTGGGGTTGGCCTGGCGGGTGGACCGCAAGGCGGTCGTGACGCTGCTGCTGTGCCAGGCGCTCGCGGGGTTCTTCGAGGCGTTCGGGCTGCTGGCGACCACCGGCACCATCACGGCGCTCATCTCCTCCGGGCACATCGGCGAGCGGCTGCGGGAGGCGCTGCCGTCGATCGCCGTGCTGGCCGGGGCGGCGGGGCTACGGGCCCTGCTGGGGATCGCGGTGTCGAACATCTCCAGCAGGCTGTCGCCGCGGATCTCGCGGGAGGCCGAGACCCAGATGCTGGACGCGGCGATCAACGCGGAGCTGGCGGCGTACGACAATCCCGGGTTCAACGACAAGTGGGACGCGGCGGACCGGGGCGCGGAGGTCGCGCAGGATCTGATCGTCGAGTCGCAGCAGCTGATGGCGTGTCTGTCCTCGCTGGTCGCGGCGGCCGGGGTGGTGACCGTGCTGCATCCGGCGCTGCTGCCGCTGTTGCTGCTGGCCGCGCTGCCGCAGGGAATCGCGGGGATGAAGGGCGCGCGGGTGAGTTACGAGACGAGCCGGGCGATGAGCGCGGACCGGCGCACGCTCGGACTGCTGCGCTGGTACATGGTGGACAAGGACATCGCCGATCAGCTGCGCTCGGGCACCATGGCGTCGTTCCTCCTGGAGCGGTACCGGGCGATCGGGGCGCGGGTGGACGCCGCGACGGACAAGGCGGTGCACCGGGGCGCCCGGTACGCGGTGGCGGGGGCGCTGGCCGGGGGTTTCGCGTCGGGGCTGGTGTGGGCGTCGCTGGCGCTGCTGCTGGGGTCCGGGCGGATGTCGGTGGCCTCGGCGGGGACGGCGGTGTTCGCGCTGCGGACGGTGGGCACGTCGTTGCAGGGGATGGTCGGGTACGGGACGCGGCTGTTCCGTACGGGGCTGTATCTGGACGACTGGGCGGAGTTCATCGAGGAGGCGGGCGGGCACCGGATGCGGCGCGGCAGCCGGGTGCCGGACGTACCGCGGGTGATCCGCGCCGAGGCGCTGACGTACGCCTACCCGGGGTCCGGGGCTCCGGCGCTGGCCGAGGTGAGCCTGGAGGTGCGGCGCGGCGAAGTGCTGGCGCTGGTCGGGGAGAACGGCTCCGGCAAGACCACCCTGAGCAAGCTGCTGACGGGGCTGTATCTGCCCACCGGGGGCGCGGTGACCTGGGACGGTACGAGCACCGCCGAGCTGGACCCGCAGGCGATGTGGCGGCACACCGCGGTCGTGCCGCAGGACTACGCCCACTGGCCGCTGTCCGCGCGCGACAACATCACCCTCGGGCAGCCGCACGGCGGGGACGAGGCGGTCCGGTCGGCGGCGGTCCACTCCGGGGCGCATGAGGTGGTCGACGGGCTGCGCAGCGGGCTGGACACGCTGCTGGCCCGGCAGTGGTGGGGCGGGGTGGAGCTGTCCGGCGGGCAGTGGCAGCGGATCGCGCTGGCCCGCGCGTTCCACCGGCCCGCCGGGCTGCTGGTGATGGACGAGCCCACCAGCGCCCTGGACGCGCGCGCCGAGCACCGGATCTTCGCCGGGCTGCGGCGGATGGCGCGGGACCGCGCGGTCGTCCTGGTCACGCACCGGCTGGCGAACGTGGCGGTGGCCGACCGCATCGTGGTGCTGGACCGCGGGCGGGTGATCCAGCAGGGCACGTTCGAGGAGCTGACCCGATCGCCCGGCCTGTTCCGGGAGTTGTGGGAGCTGCAGAACGACCGCGGGGTACCCGCCCCCCGCGGCGAAACCCCGTAGGGGGTGTGTCGCACGGTCCCGCCGGGCCCGCGACGGTGCGGACACCCTCCTCAAGCCGCCTACGCTCCGGCGCTCAGGCGGCGGCGCGGGCACGGGAGGCGGCGATCTCGGCGTACGCCCGCTCGCGGCCCTCCCAGTGGGATCCCTCGACGGACTTGCCGGGTTCGAGGTCCTTGTAGACGTCGAAGAAGTGGGTGATCTCCATACGGTCGAACTCGGGCACGTCGTCAATGTCCTGGACGTCCACATAGCGCGGGTCGTGGGCGGGCACGCACAGGATCTTCTCGTCCGGCCCCTTCTCGTCGCGCATGCGGTACATCCCTATGGCCCGGCAGAGGATCACACAGCCGGGGAAGGTGGGCTCGCCGACGGTGACCAGGGCGTCGAGCGGATCGCCGTCGCGGCCGAGGGTGTGGTCGATGTAGCCGTAGTCGGCCGGGTATTTGGTGGCGGTGAACAGCATCCGGTCCAGCCGGATCCGACCGGCCTCATGGTCCATCTCGTACTTGTTGCGGGAACCCTCGGGGATCTCCACGACGACATCGAATTCGGCGGCGGACTCCATCGCGACCTCCGGTCACCGGTGGGCGTGCTTCCAGTGTGCGCCGTGCGCGCCGCTTACGCACCGCGTACCAGGGCGCCGATCTCGGCCTCGAAGAGCGCTGCCGGATCGAAGCCCATTCCGCTGAACTGGCCTTGCACTTCAAGGCTGATCACCCCGTGGAGCCGGGTCCAGGTGGCCAGGGCGCGGCTCTTCAGCTCGCCGTCCGGCTCCGGTCCCGGGGCCCAGGAGGGGACGCCCTCCAGCTGCCGCGCCAGCTCGGCTTCGAGGGGGGTCGGCTCGGCGGCGCGGTCCAGGGCGGCGCAGGCGTCGAGGATGGTGCGCATCAGGGTGCCCGCGCTCTCGGTGGTCTCGGGAGGCGCCTGGTAACCGGGCACCGGGGTGCCGTAGATGAGCAGATAGCGGTCGGGCTGCCGCTTCGCCCAGTCGCGCAGGGCGTGGGCGAGGGCGCGGAAGCGGTCGGCGGGGGCCGCGCCGTCGGCGGCGTCGGCGGCCGCGACGGCCGCCGCGGCCAGTTCGCGGTAGGCGTCGGTGATCAGCTCGGTCAGCAGCTCGTCCCGGCCCGCGAAGTAGCGGTAGAGCGCGGGGCCGGTCATGCCCATCGCCTTCGCGATCGCGTTCACCGAGATGCCCGCCGTGCCCGCCTCGGCGAGCTGGGTCAGGGCCACGGCCTTGGCCTCCTCCCGGGTCTGCTGCCGGTAGCGCTCTCGCCGTGCTGTGGCCATGGGCGCGCCCTTCCCTTCTCGTGCGGACCTCGTACGGACCTCGTGACGGCCCTCGTACGGACCTCGTGACGGCCCTCGTGCAGGCCGGAAAAAACGGGGCTTGACACATCGATGGTAACAGGTTCATTGTTTCGTTAGAAGTTCTCACAGTCGATAGAAGACCTCACGAGAAACGGGGCGCCGCCATGCCGTCACTCACCGAAGTCGTCCTGCCCGGTCCGGTGGAACCGGAGGGCCTGCGGCTCCGCACCAGCCCGGTGCCCGAGCCCGGCCCCGGCCAGGTGCTGGTGGCCGTCGAGGCGTCCGGGGTCTCCTTCGCCGAGCAGCAGATGCGCCGCGGGAAGTACTACGACCAGCCGCCGTTCCCCTTCGTGCCCGGATACGACCTGGTGGGCACGGTCGCGGCGGCGGGCGCGGGCGTGGATCCGGGGCTGTGCGGCCGCCGGTTCGCCGTGCTGACCAAGGTCGGCGGATGGGCCAGCCATGTGGTGGCCGACGCGGGCGATCTGGTCGCGGTGCCGGACGGGGTAGGCGCGGCCGAGGCCGAGACGGTGGTGGTCAACGGGATCACGGCGTGGCAGATGCTGCACCGGGTGGCCGGGGCCCGGGCCGGGATGACGGTGCTGGTCCACGGGGCCAACGGCGGGGTGGGCTCCACCCTGGTCCAGCTCGCCCGCCGCGCCGGTATCGCGGTCATCGGCACCGCGTCGCCCCGTCACCACGAGGCGGTGCGGGCGCTGGGCGCCACCCCCGTCGACTACCGCGACCCGGATCTGGCCGCGCGGGTGCGCGAGCTGGCGCCCGGCGGGGTGGACGCGGTGTTCGACCACGTCGGGGGCGCGGGCATCGTGGAGTCGTTCCGGCTGCTGGCCCGTGGCGGCACGCTCGTCTCGTACGGCACGGCGGCTACCCGGGACGTGCCGGGCTCGTCCCGGGCGCCGGTCCTGAAGCTGCTCGCCCGGCTCGCGCTGTGGAATCTGCTGCCCAACGGCCGGAAGGCCCACTTCTACAACCTGTGGGCGGGCAGGCGGCGGCGCGCCGCCCACCAGGCGCGGACGCGCGAGGATCTGGGCCAGGTGTTCGCGCTGCTGGCGAGCGGTGAGTTCACCGCCCAGGTGGCCGCGCGCATCCCGCTGGCCGAGGCCGCGCGGGCGATGCGGCTGGCGGAGTCAGGCACGGTCACCGGCAAGGTCGTCCTCGTGACCGGCGAGGCCTCATGAGTACCGGTCTCCGGGCCCTCCTCGCCGTGATAATTTTCGTATACGAGCGGTATGCGAGGAGGCATGGGCCCAGTGCAGTCCGGACGAGAAAAGGCGTACGCGTTCCTCAAGGAGACCGTGCTGACCGATCCCGACATGCAGGGCAGGTTCCTCACCGAGCAGGAGATCGCCGACCGGATCGGCATCTCCCGGACCCCCATCCGCGAGGCCCTGCTGCTGCTCGCGGCCGAGGATCTGGTGCAGTTGGTGCCCAAGCGGGGGGCGCACATCGCACCGCTGTCCGGCCGGGAGATCACCGAGCTGATGGAGTTGCGCGGGATCGTCGAGCGCCATGCCGCGGAGACGGCCATCGAGCAGCGGAAGGTGCCGGTCGAGAAGCTGACGGAGCTGCTGGAGCGGCAGCGCGGGCTCAGCGGGCCCGAGCACGCCAAGGAGTTCATCGCCGTGGACCATCTCTTCCACGCGACCATGGTCGCCGCGGTGGGCAACGAGCTCCTCAACCGGCACTACGACGGGCTGCGCAGCCGCCAGATCCGGGCCGGGGTGGTGGCGTTGTACAACCGGATCGGCCGCCAGGAAGCGGTGCTCGCCGAGCACCAGGCGATCCTGGACGCGGTGGCCTCCGGCGACCCGGAGGCCGCGCGCACCGCGATCAGCGGCCATCTGGAGTCGACGCTCAAGGTGCTGCTCGCGGGGTGAGCCGCGTCCCGGGACCGCGCCGGTCCCGGGACGCCTCAGGCCCCGGCCGGAGCCTTTGGACCGGCTTCCGGACCGGCTTCCGGACCGGCCGCCGAATCGGCCGCCGGATAAGTGATCACCAGCGTCGTCACCCCGTCGTCAAAGATCCACGGGCCGTGGGGCATTGCGGGCTCGGCCCGCCCGCTCATGCGCGGGTTCCCAGCTTGCGGTTGGCCAGGACGGACACCGTGCGCCGCACCGCGGCGACCTCCTCGGTGACAACGTCCGCCACCAGCAGGCCGGGCGCCGCCTCCAGCCGCTCGCGCACCGTCCCGTCGGGGCCGACCAGGGCGCTGTACCCGATACCGGTGGGGGCGCTGGTCGAGGGGGCTTCGGCACCGCTCGCCGCCGGGTCGGCCTGCCCCACGGCGGCCAGCCATACGGTGGCGTCCAGCGCCCGCGCCCGGGTCAGCAGCTCCCACTGCTCCCGCTTGCCGGGGCCCGCGCCCCAGGAGGCCGGAAGCAGCGACAGCACCGCGCCCGCGTCGGCGTGCGCCCGGAACAGCTCCGGGAAGCGCACGTCGTAGCAGGTGGCGAGGCCGATCCGGACGCCGTCCAGCTCGAAGGTCACCACCTCCGAGCCGGGGGCCACGGTCTTGGACTCCGCGAAGCCGAAGGCGTCATACAGATGGATCTTGTCGTAGGAGGCCTCGACACCGGGGCCGGTGGCCAGCAGGGTGTTGGTGACCCGCCCGTCCGGGGCCGGGGTGAACATGCCCGCCACGACCACCAGCCCGGCGTCCCGCGCGATCCGCCGGACCTCGGTGGCCCAGGGGCCGTCCAGCGGTTCGGCGAGCGGTCCCAGCCGGGTGCCGAAGCACGCCATGGCGGCTTCCGGGAAGACCACGAGCCGGGCGCCGTCCGCCGCCGCGCGCAGGGCCTGCTCGCGCAGGGTGACGAGGTTCGCCTTCGGGTCCGGGCCTGTGGTGATCTGGCTCAGTGCGATGCGCATGGGGTGTGTACTGCCTTCCCTGGTTGGCGCGGTGGGTGACCTGGCGATGATGCCCCGGGCGGGGCGGGATCGCCCTTCGGGGGGTGCGTCAGCCGATCGCGGCGGACGAGTGGTGCGATGCGGCCACGCCGTCCGGCTCCTCGTCCTCGGCGGGCGCCGCGTCCCGGCCCAGCCACAGCCCGGCGACCGTGGCCACCGCCGTGAGCGCGATGTAGAGCGCCAGCGGGGGCCAGGCGCGATACGTCCCCAGCAGCGTCGTGAACAGCAGCGGCGCGACCGCCCCGCCGACGACTCCGGCGAGGGTGTACGCGAGAGAGGAGCCGGTGTAGCGCAGCCGCGGCGAGAACTGCTCGGCGATGAAGGCCGCCTGCGGCCCGTACATCAGCGAATGGATCACCAGCGCCACGACCACGCCCAGCGTGAGCAGCGCCCAGCTCCCGCCCGCGACCAGTGGGAAGAAGACGAAGGGCCAGACGCCCGCGGCGACGGCGGAGACACCGTACAGCCACCGCCGGTTGACGCGGTCGGACAGCGCCCCGGCCAGCGGGATCAGGAAGATCTGGAGGGAGGAGCCGATGAGGACGGCGGTCAGCGCGGAGCCGCGCGACATGCCCAGCTCCCCGGTGGCGTAGGTGAGCACGAAGACGGTGAACATCGCGTACAGCACATCGGGGGCGATGCGGCAGAGGATCGCGGCGGTCAGCGCCCGGGGCTGGGACGTGAACACCTCGCGCACCGGCGCCTCGGAGCGGTCCTGCGCGGCCTCCATGGCCCGGAAGACCGGGGTCTCCTCCAGCTTGGCGCGGACCCACAGCCCGAACACCACCAGCACACCGGAGAGGAGGAACGCCACCCGCCAGCCCCAGGACAGGAACTGGTCCTCCGTCAGCGTGGCGCCCAGCCCCGCGAGCACACCGTTGGCGAGCAGATTGCCCGCCGGCGGACCGACCTGCGCGGCCGAGGCGTAGAAGCCGCGCCGCCGTGGATCGCCGTATTCGCTGGACAGCAGCACCGCGCCGCCCCATTCCCCGCCCACGCCGACGCCCTGGGCGAAGCGCAGCAGCACCAGGGCGGCGGGGGCCGCGACGCCGACCGTGGCGTAGGTGGGCAGCAGCCCGATCAGCAGGGTCGCGACGCCGATGAGCACCAGGGTCGCGATGAGGACCTTCTTGCGGCCGATCACGTCTCCGAGCCGGCCGAAGACGAACCCGCCCAGCGGGCGGGAGACATAGCCGACGGCGTAGGTGGAGAACGCCAGGAGGGTGCCGGTGAACGGGTCCTTGGAGGGGAAGAAGAGGTCGCCGAAGACCAGCGCCGCGGCGGCGGAGTAGACGGCGAAGTCGTACCACTCCAGCGCGGTTCCGGTCAGGCTGGCGACGAAGGCGCGGCGGACCGCGGATCCTTCCGCCCGGGGCTCTGGTGCGCTCGTGAAGGTGCGCTGCATGGTCCGTCCTCTGGGTGGTGCGGGGGTGGGTGCGTGATCGGTGGATGCGTGTGTCGACGGATGGGTGGCGATGGATCCGTGCGGGGTGGTTGCGCGATGCACGGCTTCCGGCATACTTGTTGTATACCAAGCGTATGCGCAACCCCCTCGAGGGAAATTCCTCGCGATCTGGAGATCCCGCCCCATGACGACGCAGCCCCAGCAGTCCCCCCGCCCCGCCCTGACCTTCGCGCTTCCCGACGGCTCCACCCGGCAGGTGGAGGTCGTCCAGGTGCTCAACGCGGGCTACGCCGGGCGCAGCCAGGAGGATGTGGCCGCCCATGTGGCCGAACTCGCCGAGCTGGGCGTCCCCGCCCCCAGCGTGACGCCCGCCCTCTACCCCGTCGCGCCCTACCTCGCCCAGCAGACCGACCGGGTCAGCGTCCAGCACGGCCGCACCTCGGGCGAGGCGGAGTGGGCGCTGATCGTGGCCGAGGACGGGGAGCTGCTGCTCACCGCCGCCTGCGACCACACCGACCGGGAGCTGGAGGTCCACGGCGTGGCCTGGAGCAAGAACGCGGGCCCCGATGTGCTCGCCGCCCGCGCCTGGCGCCTGGCGGACGTGTCCGCGCGGCTGGACGAGCTGACCCTGCGGGCCTGGGTCACCCACGACGGTGAGGAGACCGAGCTGCAGAGCGGCACCCTGGCCGAGCTGCTGCCGCCCGCGTACTGGGTCGAGGTGCTGCGCGAGCGCGGCGGCCTGGTGCCGGGCACGGTGCTGATCTCCGGGACGATCCCGATGGCGGAGGGCGTCGACCAGTTCGCCGACCGCTGGCGGGTGCAGCTGGGCGATCCGGCCACCGGCGACATCATCGAATGCTCCTACGACGTGGTCCCGATGCCGGAGCCGATCGGCTGACGCCCCACGCCGTCAAGGCCGCCGGCCGCACTCCCGCGAAGGGGAGTGCGGCCGGCGGGCTTCTCCGTTGTGACGCGTGGCGTCCGGTTCCGTGCCGTTCAGTACTCGGTCAGGCCTCCCGTCCCTTCCGCATCACCACGCCTGCGGCGATCAGGCCGAACAGGCAGGTGAGGGCGCCGACGAGCACGTTGTTCCAGATCATTCCGGCATCCGGCCCCCTGGCAACGACCCAGGGGGAAATGATCATCCATACACCGATCGCGGACATGGCCCAGCACAGGCTGTACATCCTCCTCGGCGCCGATGTGAGACCGATGCCCAGCAGGGCGATGGCCACGCCGAGGATGAGGTTGTTGACCATGAGGTTGGGGCTGGTGCTCGAGAAGTGCACCACCCAGGGGGAGATGGCGAAGTACAGACCGGCGAGCAGCACCGGCCCGTCGAGGAACACAACGTCCCGCGCGTCCATCATGCGAGCGAAGCGCTCACGCATCTCGGACACGTCGGGGTGGCCCTTGAGATCACCGCGGGTACGTGAGACGTCGGCCATACGACTCGCCTCCTTCGTTCCATGCAAGTCTGACCGCGCAGTGCGGCAATATCACCGCACCACCATTGTGCGCCTCGCCTTGCTTTATAGGTAGATGTCTGTTTGAGGATGCTGTCCACCGTTCCGCCATGAATCCGCAGGGGCGGACAGGGTCGCCGTCTCGATGTGCCCCGGCCCCTTCTTCTGCTTCAATGGGGGCATGGTCAGCCTCATCAACGCCGCGACGGGTCGTCTCGACCTCGAGCCGTTCTGGCCGTCCCGGCAGGCGCACCACTTCGACCGCGAGTGTTGCCGCGCATCCGTTGCGCGGGCCCGCTCGCTCGGCTGCTGACGCCGCCCACCCGGCCGCTCAGCCCGCCGCCCGGCTCCGGGGCATCGTTCTCCCCGGTCCGGTTCCCCGGCCCAGCCCGCGCGCATGACGTCCACCGACGCCCCTCAAGCGCGAAAGAGCCGGTTCCCATGACGAACATGACGAACGTGACGAACGTGACGAACGTCCGTACCCTCTCCGCCTCCCCGGCCACCGCCCCCGCGGCCACCGCCCCGGCCACCGCCGTGCCAGGGCGGGCCCCGCTCAGCGCCCGCCAGCGGCTACGAGCCGTCGCCCGGGACGAGGTGCCCCCGGTCGACGACTTGCTGCACCCCGGCGCCACCTGGCTGCCCGCTCCCCCGCACACCGTCCCCGCCCTGCCCGGGCACCCGCCGATGATCGGCTACCTGGTGCTGGTCCCGGCCGACCTGCGGGAGCCCCGGGCCGCCGCGGCCACCGCCGCGCCCACCACGCCCCCCGCCCCCGCCCCGCTCACCGTCGACGACGGGCCGGTGAGCGTCGACCCCGAGCAGCGGACCGCGCGGGTCGCGGGGCGTCCGCTCGACCTCACCTATCTGGAGTTCGAGCTGCTGGCCCACCTCGTCGCCCATCCGCACCGGGTGCACACCCGCGATCAGCTGGTGACGACGGTGTGGGGCTACGGGCACGTCGGCGACGGCCGGACCGTGGACGTCCATGTGGCCCGGCTGCGCCGCAAGTTGGGCGCGGAGCACCGGGCCTCGATCGTGACCGTGCGGCGCGTGGGCTACAAGTACGTCCCGACCGCGTAGCGCGGCGGCGAAGAGCGCCGTACGGGCCATGGCTCGGCCCGTACGGCGCTCGCGCGACCGGCGGTCAGCGTTCGGCGCCCACCAGCGGGCGGGACTCCTCGGCGGCCGGAGTGTCGCCGTGGCTGACGTTCGGCAGCCACCGCAGCGCGCGCGGCAGGTACCAGGTGCGCTCGCCGAGCAGCGCCATCAGCGAGGGCAGCAGCAGCATCCGTACGAGGGTGGCGTCCACCAGCACCGCGACCGCGAGCCCGACGCCCATCTGCTGCATGTCCTGCATCCGCAGCAGCGCCAGGACCGCGAACACCGCGACCATGATGGTGGCCGCCCCGGTGACGGATCCCGCCGTCGTGCGGATGCCCTCGCGGATCGCGTCCCGCGTCGTCAGGCCCCGCTCGTGTGCCTCACGGATCCGCGAGACCACGAAGACGTGGTAGTCCATCGACAGCCCGAAGAGGATGACGAGGACGAACAGCGGCATCCACGACTCGATCGCCCCGGCCGGTTCCATGCCCATCAGCTCCGCGCCCCAGCCGTGCTGGAAGACGGCGGTCATGGTGCCGTACGCGGCGCCCACCGACAGCAGGTTGAGCAGGATCGACACGATCGCGATCGGCAGCGAGCGGAAGCACACCAGCATGAGCAGGAAGGTGACCGCGGCGATGAAGAGGAAGACCGGCGCGATGTCGGTCTTCAGCTGGTCGGTGAAGTCGATGTTCGAGGCGAGTTCACCGCCCACGTACGCCTTGTCGGAGACCGGGCCGAGGACGTCCGGCACCAGGTCCTCGCGCAGGGTCTCCAGCGCGCGCCGCGACTCCGCGTTCTCGCCGTTGCCCGCGAGCGGCACCTCGATACGGGCCACGCCCTGCCGGGGGTGCAGATCGACGTCGACGGCCTTGCCGAACCGGCCGGAGTCGGCCAGCTGCTTCTTGAAGTCGGCGACGGCCGCGCCGAAGCGGGGCGAGGAGATGTCGTCGGCCCGCAGCACGACCCGGGCCGGGGCCGGGCCGCCCGGGAACGCGCTGGTGATCTCCTTGTACGCCACCGTCAGCGGGGCGTCCGAGCCGAACTGCTTCTCCATGCCGAGCTGTTCGGTCTTCATCCCGAGCGCGGGGGCGCACAGCACCAGCAGCAGGGCGGCCGAGATGGCGGCGAACAGCTTCGGCCGGGCCAGCACCGGCTTCATGAGGGTGCCGGAGATCCCGCCGCTCGCCTGGACGCCCTGCTTCCGGCGGCGATTGAGCAGCGGCACCCGTCCCTTGTCGACCCGGTCGCCGAGCCAGGACAGCGTGGCGGGCAGGACCGTCACCGACCCCAGCATCGCCATCAGGACGACCAGCAAGGTGGCGACCGCGAAGCCCTGGAAGAGCATCAGCCCGGACAGGAACATGCCCGACATCGCCAGCATGACCGTGATCCCCGAGACCAGCACCGCCCGACCGCTGGTCTCCGCGGCGATGCGCAGCGCGGTCTGCGGGTCCCGGCCCGCGGCCCGCTCGTCCCGCTCGCGCCGCAGGTAGAACAGGCAGTAGTCGACACCGACGGCCAGCCCGACCAGGAACATCACGGAGTTGGTGGAGTCGTACAGCGGCAGCTTGTGGCTGACCAGGGCCAGCAGCCCGAAGGTGCCGATGCAGGCGGTCACCCCGAGCAGCACCGGCAGCAGGGCCGCGACCAGCGCCCCGAAGACCACCAGCAGGATGCCCAGCGCCAGCGGCACGGCCGTGAACTCGGCCTTCTTGAAGTCGTCCTTCAGCATCCCGTCCAGCTCGTGCTGGGCGGTGGCGTCGCCGAACTCATGGACGGTGATCCCCCGGTGCGCGGACCCGGTCGCCGCCACCGCGTCCAGGACGGGCTTCACCCGCTCCCCGGCGGTGTCCGGATCGCCCTTCATCTGGAAGGTGACCAGCCCCTCACGGCCGCCGGCCGAGCGCACCGGCGGCTGGACGCGCGCGGTCTCGCCGGTCTTCTCCAGCCGGCCGGCGAGGTCGCGGGCCGCGGACCGCCAGCCGTCCGGGTCCGTGCTGCGCAGCATCACCATCTCGCCGGCCGGTGTGGTGAGCCCGGAGTCCTCGAGGATCTTCTGGGCGCGTGCGGAGTCGCCCGCGCCGTTCTCGGAATTCGTCATCTGCCGGGATCCGGACATGCCGCCGACGACGGCGACGACGACCACGAACAGCAGCCATCCGATGATCGCGGACTTGCGGTGACGGGTGCTCCACCCGCCGAGCCGCACGGCCAGGCCTCGCCTCGTTGCGCTCATGGCGTCTCTCCCACTGGGGATGCGTACTGGATACGGACCGGATCGGTCATGTCCTCGACGCTAGAAAAAGGCGCGGTCCCGCCCCAGCCGGTCAACACCCGAATCCCCGAGGCGTAGGGCGAGGCCCGGGGGTGGTGTTAGGTGTACCCCCGGACGGGGCGCGGCCCCCGTGACCGATCATGCGGCGTCCAGCAGACTTGAGCCATCGAAGAAGCGGGAAGCCGCACAGCTGAAGAACCCTGGAGGGCGTGCGATGAAGGTCCGCGACAGACTGTTGGCCGCTTTACGGGGCCTCGCCCTGGCGTTCGTCACGCTCGCGGGGTCGATCATCCTGTTCGTGCTGACGGTGCTGTCCGTCGTCCTCATGCCGCTGGGCCTGGGTGTCCTCACCACCCCCGCGATGATCGGCTTGGTGCGCAAGCACGCCAACCAGCGGCGGCTGCTGGCCGCCCAGTGGTCCGGGGTCCAGATCCGGCTGCCCTACCGGGCGCTCCCCGCCGACCGGCGTTCCGGTCTGACCGGGCAGGTGGAGCTGTGCACCCATCTGCTGAAGGACCCGGCGACCTGGCGGGACCTGCTGTGGCTGCTGGTCGACATGACGGCGGGCTGCGTCACCGCGATGCTCGCCTGCGTCTTCCTGCCGTACGGGGTCGAGGGCTGGGTGCTGGCCGCCGGGGTCTGGGAGCCGATCGTCGACGCGGGCGGCACGTACTGGTACGCGTTCGTCCCCGTGGAGTCGCAGACGACCGCGAACCTCGCCGCCCTGACCGGCGTCGGCTTCGCCCTCCTCGGGCTGTTCGCCTCGCCCGTGCTGCTGCGCGCCCACTTCCTGCTGGCCCGCGCCTTCCTCGCGCCCACCCCGCAGATGGCCCTCGCCGAGCGCGTCGAGCGGCTCACCGAGACCCGGCACGACGCCGTGGACACCTCGGCCGCCGAGCTGCGCCGCATCGAGCGCGATCTGCACGACGGCGCACAGGCCCGGCTCGTGGCCATGGGCATGAGCCTGGGCACCGTCGAGGCGCTGATCGAGAAGGACCCGGCCAAGGCCAGGGAACTCCTCGCCGCGGCCCGCACCAACTCCGCCGAGGCCCTGGCCGAACTGCGCGACCTGGTCCGCGGCATCCACCCGCCGGTGCTCGCCGAACGCGGCCTGGGCGACGCGGTGCGCGCCCTCGCCCTGCGGATGACCATCCCGGTGGAGACCGAGGTGGAGCTGTCGGGCCGGTTCGAGGAGCCGGTCGAGGCGGCCGCGTACTTCGCCGTCAGCGAGATCCTCACCAACGCGGCCAAGCACTCCGGCGCCGAGCGCATGTGGCTCGACATCCACCACGAGGCCGGGATGCTGCGCATCGCGGTCACCGACAACGGCAGCGGCGGCGCCCGCATCGCGCCGGGCGGCGGCCTCAGCGGCGTCGAACGGCGGCTGGGCACCTTCGACGGCGTCCTCGCCGTCAGCAGCCCGCCCGGCGGGCCCACCATGGTGACGATGGAGATCCCCTGCGCCCCGACCGCCCCGCGACCGGCGGTCTGACCCCCGGCGGGGGCGTCGCGACGGTACATTCGACGCATTCGGCCCGGAGTCCCGTTCCGGGCCCGATGACGTCATGGAGCCCGCCGTGCGCGTAGTCGTTGCCGAGGATCTGTTCCTGCTCAGGGACGGGTTGGTGCGAATGCTGGAGGCCTACGATTTCGAGATCGCCGCCGCCGTCGAGAGCGGGCCGGAGCTGACGCGGGCGCTGGCGGAGCTGAAGCCGGACGTGGCCGTGGTGGACGTGCGGCTGCCGCCGTCGTTCACCGACGAGGGCCTGCAGTGCGCGCTGGCGGCGCGGCGGGACCGGCCGGGGCTGCCCGTGCTGGTGCTGTCGCAGCACGTGGAGCAGCTGTACGCGCGGGAGCTGCTGGCCGACGGGAGCGGTGGGATCGGCTATCTGCTGAAAGACCGGGTCTTCGACGCGGACCAGTTCATCGACGCGGTGCGGCGGGTCGCCGAGGGCGGTACGGCGATGGACCCGCAGGTGATCTCGCAGCTGCTGACCCGGCGCTCGCAGGACCGGCCGATGGGGCATCTGACGCCCCGGGAGCGCGAGGTGATGGAGCTGATGGCGCAGGGCCGATCGAACGCGGCGATCGCGGCGCAGCTGGTGGTGACCGAGCGGGCCGTCGCCAAGCACACCTCGAACATCTTCGGGAAGCTCGGCCTGCCGCAGTCCGACGACGACAACCGCCGGGTGCTGGCCGTGCTGGCGTACCTGGACCGGGGGCGT
Source organism: Streptomyces sp. NBRC 110028 (assembly GCF_001417735.1). Classification (GTDB taxonomy): domain Bacteria; phylum Actinomycetota; class Actinomycetes; order Streptomycetales; family Streptomycetaceae; genus Streptomyces. The sequence continues at coordinate 662,167 of NZ_BBUZ01000025.1, read as the reverse complement.
GCGGAGGCGAGCGGCGGCTGACCGGCGCTTCCCCCGGCGCGCGCCCCATTGCTCCCGCCCCGCATCGCTGGTTAAGTGCCTCGCGCACCACCACCGTTGGCCGTTGTCCGTTGGGGGGCGCATGAGCGACCTGAGCAGACGCACGCTGATCGGAACCGCCGGAGCACTCGGGGCCGGGGCCGCGTTAGGGGCTCACTCCCCCGCGCTGGCCGACACCCCGCGGCCACCACAGGACAGCGCACAGGACACCGCCGTGACCGCCTTCGACACCGCGCCCGCGCACGCCGCGCTGCGGCGCCTGCTGCCGCGGCACGCCGGGCAGTTCCGGCTGGTGGCCCTCCCCAAGGGGACGAAGGAACGGTTCGAGGTCACGGGTAAGGCGGGGCGGATCACCGTGGCCGGGACGAGCCCCGCGGTGCTGCTCACCGGCGTCCACTGGTACCTCAAGTACACCTGTCACGCCCAGATCACCTGGGCGGGCGATCAGCTGGACCTGCCCAAGCGGCTGCCCGCGCCGGGCGGCACCGTCGAGCGGTCGACCGCGCTGCCGCACCGCTTCGCGTTCAACGACACCCACGACGGTTACACCGCCCCGTTCGCCGACTGGGACCGCTGGGAACACCTGATCGACATCGCGGCCCTCCACGGCTGCAACGAGCTGCTGGTCACCGCGGGCCAGGAGGCCGTCTACCACCGGCTGCTCCAGGACTACGGCTACACGGACGCGGAGGTGCGCGCCTGGCTGCCGACCCCCGCCCACCAGCCGTGGTTCCTGATGCAGAACATGAGCGCGTACGGCGGCCCGGTGTCCACGGCACTGATGGAGAAGCGGACCGATCTGGGGCGGCGCATCGCCGACCGGATGCGGGAGCTGGGCATGCGGCCCGTCTTCCCCGGCTACTTCGGCACCGTCCCCGACGGCTTCGCCGACCGCAACCCGGGGGCGCGCACCGTGCCGCAGGGCGACTGGAACGGGCTCCGGCGGCCCGACTGGCTCGACCCGCGCACCGACGCGTTCCACGAGGTGGCCGCGGCCTTCTACCGCCACCAGCAGGACCTGTTCGGCGAGTGCGACCTGTTCAAGATGGATCTGCTTCATGAAGGCGGCAATGCCGGTGACGTTTCGGTACCGGACGCCGCGCGCGCCGTGGAGAAGGCGCTGCAGACCGCCCGCCCCGGCGCCATCTGGGTGATCCTGGGCTGGCAGGCCAACCCCCGGCGCGACCTGCTGGACGCGGTGAACCACGATCACATGCTGGTCGTGGACGGCCTGTCGGATCTGGACACGATCACCGACCGGGAGAAGGACTGGGGTTCGGTGCCGTACGCGTTCGGCACGATCCCCAACTTCGGCGGCCGCACGACGATCGGCGCCAAGGCCCACATCTGGGCGCAGCGGTTCACCGTCTGGCGGGACAAGCCGGGCAGCAAGCTGGCCGGCACGGCGTACATGCCGGAGGCGGTCGAACGCGATCCGGCGGCGTTCGAGCTGTTCAGCGAGTTGGCGTGGCGGGATCAGGCGGTGGACCGGGACGAGTGGTTCCGTACCTACGCCGATGTCCGCTACGGCGCTCCGGACGGAAAGGCGCGGGAGGCGTTCGCGGCGCTGCGCGACACCGCGTACGAGATCAGCAGCAAGGACGGCCGCCCCCATGACTCCGTCTTCGCCTCCCGGCCCTCGGTCGCCGCGCGCTCGGGCACGTACTACGCCACCCATGTGCCCGCCTTCGACACCGCCCGCTTCGACGCGGCCCTGGCGGCGCTGCTGGGGGTGCGGGCCGGGCTGCGCGACAGCGACGCGTACCGCTACGACCTGGCCGACACCGCGCGGCAGGCGCTCGCCAACCGCTCCTGGCAGCTCGCCCCGCAGCTGGCGGACGCGTGGGCCCGCAAGGACCTGGACACCTTCCGGGCGCTGTCCCGGCTGTGGCTCAAGCTGATGCGGCTGAGCGACGACATCACCGGCACCCACCGGCGTCTGCTCCTCGGCCCCTGGCTGGAGGACGCCAAGCGGATGGCCTCGGGCGAGGAGGAGTCCGTCCAGCTGGAGTTCGCCGCGCGTGCCCTCATCACCACCTGGGCGGACCGGGGCGCCGCGGACACCGGCAAGCTCGCCAACTACGCCAACCGCGACTGGCACGGCCTCATCGGCGACTTCCACCTGCCCCAGTGGCAGTCCTACCTGGACGAGCTGGAGGACGCGCTCGCCCAAGGCCGTGCGCCGCGCGCCTTCGACTGGTACGCGCTCGAGGAGCCGTGGACGCGGGAGCGCAAGAGCTATCCGGTCCGGCCGGTCGCGGACGCGTGGCGCACGGCGCGCCGGGTGTACGAGGCGCTGGCCAAGGCCCCGTACCAGGGGACGCTGACCGTCGGCACGGAGCCGGGGACGCTGCCGCCGGGCGGCTCCGGGGTCATCACCGCGACCCTGCGCAACGTCAACGGGCTGCGGGCCACCGGCCGCGTCGACTTCGACCTGACCGTGAGCGGCCTGGACCCGGCGCCGCAGGGCCCCACCTCCTTGCCGTCGGTGCCGGCGGCGGGCAGCGGCGCGGTCCACTGGCGGGCCACCGCGCCCGACGACCCGCCGGCCGATCCGCTGAAGCCGTATCCGTACGAGCTGGCCGTACGGTACGGGCCGCGCGGCGAGGACCCGGTGCGGGCGGTGCGCACCGGCACCCTGTGGGTGGCGGCCCCCCTGGCCGGCGGCTGGAAGACGGTCACCAACAACGGCGCGGTGTTCGGGCAGTTGGGCGAGCGGTTCGCGATCGACGGGGCGGGCCAGGACCTGTGGAAGGCGACCGCCGAGTTCGGCGCCGCGTACCGGGAGGGCGCGCTGCGGGCGGGGGTGGCGGTGACGGTCAAGGTGGACGCGCAGGCCGTCACCGGGCCCTGGGCCCGCGCCGGGATCATCGTCCGCAACACGCTGGCGACGGCGGGCTCCCCGGGATTCCTGAACCTGTCGGTCACGCCCGCCAACGGGGTCGTCCTGTCGTACGACTCCCATGGCGACGGCACGCTCGACACCTACCAGCGGATCACCGGCGTGAAGGCTCCGGTGCTGCTGCGGCTGACGCGCGCCTCCGCCACCTCCTGCACCGGCGAGCTGTCGACCGACGACGGCGCGAACTGGCGCGAGGTGGCGACGGTGACCGTGCCGGGCGCGGCGGCCGCGCAGGACGCCGGGCTGTTCATGAGCGCGGCCCACGGCGGCAGCGGGGCGCGCGGCACGGTCGAGTTCAGCGGCTGGCGCGTGAGCTGACGCGTCACGCTTCCCCGTCAACGCTCCGCCACCACGTGCCGGTGGCGGAGCCGCCCGCCCGGTGACCTCCTGCCACCGCCGCTCGTTTACGCCACGTGGAGCAGCAGCAGGCGACAGCCACCCCCCTCGACGACACCGCCGGCCTCGACGACACCGCCGAGGCCGCGGGCCCGATCGACGTCGAGCAGGCCGAGGCCGCCATCGTCGAGCACTATCCGCGGCTGGTGCGGCTCGCGTATCTCATCCTGCCGCCCGGAATGGGCCGCACCCGGCGCGTGCTGGCCGCGCACGCGCTGGCGCAGCGGGCACTGCCGCGCAACCAGAGCAGGCCCGAGGCCCAGGAAGTCGAACTGCCGTGGCAGCGCGGCACGAAGGGCGCGGCGGGCGACGCGGGATACGCCTATGTGCGGCTGCGCGTGCTGCGCTCCGCGCTGCGGGCCGCGCGGCCGCGGCGCCTGTGGGCGCTGACCGCGCCGCTGCCCCTGGTGTGGGGGCTGCGGCTGTTCCCCCGCTCCGGCGGGGCCGATGAACTCGCCCTGGACAAGGCGCTGTCCGAGCTGTCGGGCCCCGGTCGGGCCGCGTACGTACTGCGCGAGCTGGAGCGGCTGGAGGACCGCGAGGTGCGGGCGCTGCTGCAGGCCGCGGGCGTCGAGGACGCGCGGGACGCGCTCGACGAGGCGGACGAGGTGCCGGAGCCGGCGGGCAGCCGGGACGACGGTTCGCTGCTGGAGTCGGCCGAGTTCGACCCCTGTTCGCTGCAGGCGCGGCCCACCGATCTGATGCGCCGCCGCCAGCATCTGCGGGCGCTGCTGGTGACCGTGGTGGCGCTGGTGGTGTGCGGGTCACTGCTGGGGATGCCGGGCGAGGGCTGGGGGCGAAGCGGCGCGGCGGCGCCGAGTTACGCCCGTAACCCCTCCTCCGAACGGGCGCTGGACCCCGACCGGTTGACGCGCGCCGAACCCGCCGCGTGGCGCACCGCGACCCGCGCGGACTTCTCGTCCTGGCCCGCGCGCGGCGACCGGCTCGGCGACACCGCGCTGCTGCGCCGCGCGCTGGCGGTCTGGGCGCGGCCGGGCCGTTCGGTGCGGGTGTCGGCCACGGCGGGCACCCAGTCGGGGCCGCCGTCCGGGCCGCCGCAGCTGCTGTACGCGGGCGTGGTGGACCAGGCGGCGGTGGTGCTGCTGTACGACGGGCTGCGCGTCGCCCGGTACGCGGAGGGGCGCGGCAGCGAGAGCGGTGCGGTGGCGCTGGACCTCGCCCGCCTCGACGCGGCGGACGCGGCCGCCTCGACCGCGCTGGTGCTGGGCCGCGCGGATGGCAACGTCCGCTATCTGGCCGCCCCCTGGGTGCGCCACGTCTCCGTACGGGACCTGCTGCGCCCCACCGACCGGCCGCGCCCGGTGCGCCTGGCCGCCGACGGGGTGACCGGCCCGGTGCGCACCATGCCGCGGCTGCGCCCGTGCCGGGGCTGGCCCGCGCTGCGGTTCGGCTCGCGGCTGGTGGCCGACCTGGGCGAACTGGCCCCGGCCCGGCTGACGTACGGCGACCCCGGGGCCAGATCGCGTGGCGGGCCGCGCGATGTGGCGGGCCGCGCGGCCCGGTTCGACTGGGCGCGGACGGCCTGCCGGCTGCCGGTGATGGCGGGGCGCGGGGTGCGGTCGGTGAACGTCTGGCGGTTCGGGACCCAGCGGCTGCCCGAGGCGGGCGGCCGGGCGGCCTGGCTGTGCACCCGGGCCGAGACCTGGCGGGACGCGGGCAGCAGGGTGCTGGCCCAGTTCCAGCCGTGGAACACCCGCCGGGGCTCGGCGGGCGCGGTCGCCGCCGCGGCGGACGGCTCCCCCGCCTGCGGGCCGCGCGCACCGCGCGTCCTGGCGGGCGTGCTGTGGAAGGCCCGGTCCGGCCACTGGTTCCTGCTGGCCGCGGGCAGCCGCCAGGTGCACGGGATCGCGGCGAGCGGCGGCGTGAGGGGCCGATCCCACGGCCGCGCCCTGACCGTCCCGGTCAAGCCCGGCGCCCACGCCACCCTCACGGCCCGCCTGAGGAACGGCGCCCGGCTGGACGCCCTGCGCTGAGCGCCCGCCGCGGGGTTCGGAGCTACTGTCGTTCGACCGTGTACGTGTGCACTTCGGCGACAAGCATGAGTGAGCTTGGCGCCGATGGCCGAGACATGCGTGCGTGCGGGCCTTGGGCCGATGGGAACGGGAGGTGGTTCATCGAATGCGTGTCCTTTGTGGGCGGGGGTCGTTGGATGGAGTGACAGCATCTTCGATACCGGGTGGGGGTGAAGGGGTTGGGCGTCGTACGGGGGGTGGTGGTGCCGTTCGTAGTGCCTGGCCCAACGGGGACGGCCGTTCGGGCGCGGCTCCACGTGTCGAGGCTCGATGCGGCGGTTCTGACCGAGGTGGGTGTGTTTCTCGGTGCACTGGCTGCGGGTGATCTGGCGGTGCGTTCCCGGGAGGGCCTGGAGCACGACAGTAAGACCTGGGCGGTGCGCAAGCGGGAGCTGACGGGGGTCTCGTCGGCGCGGTGGGCGGGCAGTATCACTAAGGCCGCCCACGATCAGTGGGCCTTGGCCCGGCGAGGGCAGACAGCCGAGATGGCGTGGCTGCGCAAGCAGATCGCGTCGATCCAGGCGCGGCTGGTCCGTCCGCTGGGGGCGAAAGCGGACAAGCGGGAAGGGGTGGTGCGCGGCTACGGTTCGCGGGCCGAGTGGCATGCCAAGTCCCGGCGCCTGCACGCGCTGCGGGTTCGGCTGGCTCGGGTGGAGACGGACTGGGCAGCGGGCCGCGTGCGGGTGGCGCGGGGCGGGAAGAAACTCACGCGCCTGCGTCACCGCTTGGACCAGGCAGGGCTGAGCGAGCAGGCGTGGCGAGAGCGGTGGAAGGCGGCGCGGATGTTCCTGGCCGCCGACGGGGAGTCCGGCAAACGCCTGGGCAACGAAACCATTCGCATCACCGCCACCGGACAGCTCTCGATCAAACTCCCCGCCACCCTGGCGCAGCTGGCCAACGCACCGCACGGCCGGTATGTGCTGGACGCGACCGTGGCGTTCCAGCACCGGAGTGAGAAATGGCGGGACCGGATCACGAACAACCGGGCGGTGGCCTACCGCATCCACCACGACCCAGTACGCGGCCGCTGGTATGTGACCGCCTCTTGGAAGCGCGCCCCCGTCCCCGTACTGCCGCTGGAAGCGGCGCTCGCCCGGGGTGTGGTCGCCGTCGACATGAACGACGATCACCTGGCCGCCTGGCGTCTGGACATCCACGGCAATCCGGTGGGCGAGCCCCGCCGTTTCTTCTACGACCTGTCGGGGAGCGCCCGGCACCGGGACGCCCAGATCCGGCACGTGCTCACGAGGTTGCTGCACCACACCCGCGCCACCGTGGCGGGGGCGATCGCGATCGAGGACCTGGACTTCACCGACGGCCGGTGCCGGGAGAAGTACGGCCGCAACAAGCGCTTCCGCCGCCTGATCTCCCGCTTCCCCACCGCGAAGCTGAAAGCGCGGCTGGTGGCGATGGCCGCCGAGCAGGACATCGCGATCGTGGCGGTCGATCCGGCCTATACCTCCCGCTGGGGCGCCCAGCACTGGCAGCAGCCCCTCACCACCAGCAACCGCAAGGTTTCCCGGCACGATGCGGCCAGCATCGCGATCGGGCGACGCGCCCTCGGACACCCGATCCGGCGACGGACGACACCGCCCCCACACGACCGGAGCGATCGTGTGGGGCATCGGACCGCCCAGGCCCGACCGGAGATCCGACGGCGTGAGGAACCCCGCCCCCGCCTTCCCGGACCACGGACGAGATCCGTGCCGCCCGGCAGCGGAGAGAAAGCGGACGACCAGCGTGCCCAACACCGTTCGGAGCACGCGGCTGAGCAACAGTCCTGGACACAGGACTCACTCCTGCTCAGTCCCGAGGAACGGTTCACATGCGACACGGCATAACGGCCAGTGCGGCCGAGGTGCGGGCGAAGACCACCGAGAAGCTGAGCCACGGGACCCCGGAAAGACCTCCGGAAAAATCTTGCGAGGATTTTCTGCAAGAAAACCCGAATCGTTACGCCCACGTGTCCCGGTGGTAGCCGCCAGGCGCTTGACAGGGTCGCCATAAGGCCCAGGGGTGCGCCTTTTGGCGCCACCCACCCCTGCAAGCTCTTCCGCAAGCCATTGCAGAGCTGTTACGTTCACCGGCATGACCCAGGAGCTCACGACCTCCCTCCAGGCCGAGCCGAGGCGATCGCCCGAAGCGGCCGCCTGGTGGCGGGACGCCGTCATCTACCAGGTGTACGTCCGGTCCTTCGCCGACAGCGACGGCGACGGGATCGGGGATCTGCGCGGCGCGCGCGAGCGGCTGCCGTATCTGGCCCGGCTCGGGGTGGACGCCGTCTGGCTGACGCCGTTCTACGCCTCGCCGCAGGCCGACGGCGGCTACGACGTGGCCGACTACCGCGCCGTCGATCCGCTCTTCGGCACCCTCGGGGACGCCGACGATCTGGTGCGCACCGCCCATGAGCTGGGGCTGAGGGTGATCGTCGATGTCGTCCCCAACCACACATCGGACCGCCATCCGTGGTTCGTCAGCGCGCTCGCGGACCGGCCTCGGGGGGCGGCCCGCGAGCGGTACCACTTCCGTCCCGGCCGGGGCGCGGACGGTGAACTGCCGCCGAACGACTGGGAGTCCGTCTTCGGCGGCCCGGCCTGGACCCGCACCACCGGACCCGACGGCACCCCGGGCGAGTGGTATCTCCACCTGTTCGCGCCCGAGCAGCCCGACCTCAACTGGGACTGTCCGGAGGTCCGCGAGGAGTTCGACTCGGTGCTGCGCTTCTGGCTGGACCTGGGCGTGGACGGATTCCGTATCGATGTCGCACACGGCATGGTCAAGGCCCCGGGGCTGCCGAACATCGGCCGCACCGAGCAGGCCAAGCTGATCGGCTCGCAGGTGCTGCCGTTCTTCGACCAGGACGGGGTGCACGAGATCCACCGCGGCTGGCGGCGGCTGCTGGACTCCTACCCGGGGATGCGGATCGGCGTCGCCGAGGCCTGGGCGCCCAGCGCCGAGCGGCTGGCCCTGTACGTACGCCCGGACGAGCTGCACCAGGCGTTCAACTTCCAGTTCCTCAAGTGCCCGTGGGACGCGGCCGCGATGCGCGAGGTGATCGACGAGTCGCTGGCCGCCACCGCCTCGGTCGGCGCCCCCACCACCTGGGTGCTCTCCAACCACGACGTGGTCCGGCACCCCACCCGGTACGCCGACGGCCGCCCCGGGCAGGGGCTGCGGCGGGCCCGGGCCGCGGTCCTGCTCACCCTGGCGCTGCCGGGGTCGGCCTATCTGTACCAGGGCGAGGAGCTGGGCCTTCCCGAGGTGACCGACCTGCCGGACGAGGCCCGCCAGGACCCGGCGTTCTTCCGCACCTCCGCCGAGGGGCAGGACGGTCAGGACGGTCAGGAGGGCCGCCGCGACGGCTGCCGGGTGCCCCTGCCCTGGTCGCGGTCGGGTCCCAGTTACGGGTTCGGGCCGGGCGGCAGCTGGCTGCCACAGCCCGACGGCTGGGGCGACGCCTCGGTGGAGGCGCAGACCGGCGACCCGGGGTCCACACTGGAGCTGTACCGCGGCGCGCTCGCGCTGCGCCGGGAGCTGCCGGGGCTGGGCGACGGGCCGATGAGCTGGCTGAACGCCCCGGCCGGGGTGCTGGCGCCGGCGCGCCCGGGCTTCGTGTGCACGCTCAACACCCTCGGGGAGGAGGTCGAGCTGCCGCTCCCGGGGCGCGCGCTGCTGTCCTCCGCGCCGCTGGCCTACGGCGCCGGTACGGTGCGTATTCCTCCCGAATCCTGCGCGTGGTGGGCAATCTGACATGCGACCGGTAAGGTCCCACTCCATGACCGCACGGCTTGCCGACATCGCAGCCCAGGCGGGGGTCAGCGAAGCCACCGTCAGCCGCGTCCTCAACGGCAGGCCGGGCGTGGCCGCGGCCACCCGCGAGTCCGTCCTCGCCGCCCTGGACGTCCTCGGCTACGAGCGGCCGGTGCGGCTGCGGCAGCGCAGCGCCGGGCTGGTGGGACTGATCACGCCCGAGCTGGAGAACCCGATATTCCCCGCGCTCGCCCAGGTGATCGGGCAAGCGCTGACCCGCCAGGGCTACACCCCGGTCCTCGCCACCCAGACCCCCGGCGGCTCGACCGAGGACGAGCTGACCGAGATGCTGGTGGACCGGGGCGTGGCCGGGATCATCTTCGTCTCGGGGCTGCACGCGGACACCTCGGCCGATATGCAGCGCTATGACCAGCTGCGCGGCCAGGGCGTGCCGTTCGTGCTGGTGGACGGCTTCTCGCCGAAGGTGCGGGCGCCGTTCATCTCCCCCGACGACCGGGCGGCGATGCTGCTGGCCGTCACCCATCTGGTCTCCCTCGGGCACACCCGGATCGGGCTCGCGCTCGGGCCCAGGCGGTACGTGCCCGTGCTGCGGAAGATCGAGGGCTTCCAGCACGCGATGCGGGACCGGCTGGGGATGCCTCCCGAGGAGTCGGAGGAGCTGATCCAGCATTCGCTGTACTCCCTGGAGGGCGGTCAGGCGGCGGCGGGCGCGCTGATCGACCGGGACTGTACGGCGGTGGTGTGCGCGAGCGACATGATGGCGCTGGGCGCCATACGCGCGGCCCGCCGGCGGGAGCTGCGGGTCCCCCAGGACGTCTCGGTGGTCGGCTTCGACGACTCCCCGCTGATCGCCTTCACCGATCCGCCGCTGACCACCATCCGCAAGCCGGTGCAGTCGATGGGGCAGGCCGCGGTGCGGGCGCTGCTGGAGGAGATCGGCGGCACCCCGGCGCCGCCCAGCGAGTTCGTCTTCCTGCCCGAACTGGTGGTCCGCGGGTCGACCGCCGCGGCGCACGGCGCCCACCCATAACGGGGCATAAGCCTGCCTTGCATCGGACATAAGCGACGAAGAAGCGACCTATGGGTGGCCTCCGGATGGACGCGGTCTGGCAGACTGTTGCCCTATGGGTGAAGCGACATCTCGGACCACGGCGGGCCAGACGGCCACCCCGTCACCCATCGAGGAGCCCGAGGCGCGACGGGCCGCGGGCCGGACCGCGATGGCCCGGCTGCGCGCGCCCCGCAGACCCCGGCTCTGGTTCGAGGTCGCCCTGATCGCGGCCGCCTACTGGACGTACTCCATGATCCGCAACGCCGTCCCCGAGCAGCGCGCCGAGGCGCTGCGCAACGCGGGCTGGGTCTGGGACTGGGAGCACCGGCTCGGGATGGGCTTCGAACGCGGCGTCAACCATGCGGTCGACTCGATCAGCTGGTTGATCGTCGGCATGAACTACTACTACGCCACGCTCCACTTCATCGTGACGCTCAGCGTGCTGGTGTGGCTCTACCACTGGCATCCGGGCCGCTACGCCGCCATCCGGCTGGCCCTCTTCGCGACCACCGGCGTGGCCCTGCTCGGCTACTACCTCTTCCCGCTGGCCCCGCCCCGGCTCATGCACGGCGGGCACTTCATCGACACGGTCGTGGTGCACCACACCTGGGGCTCGATGGCCTCGGGGAACCTGGCCACCATGTCCAACCAGTACGCGGCGATGCCCTCGATGCACATCGGCTGGTCGCTGTGGTGCGGCCTCACCATCGCCACCCTGGCCCGCCCGGTGTGGGTGCGGCTGCTGGGTCTGCTGTACCCGACGGCGACGCTGCTGGTGATCGTCGCGACGGCGAACCACTTCTGGATGGACGCGGTCGGCGGCGGCGTCTGCCTGTCCTTCGGCTTCGGCCTCTCGTACGCCTGGTACGGGGCGCTGCCGTACCGGCTGCCGAAGCAGGTGACCGGGCGGCGGCGGGCGTCCGAGCGCGAGGGTGAGCTGCGTACGGCCTGATCGGCGCCTGCCTGCACGGTTTGATCGTCCCCGGCCGACCCGCCATTCTGATGCACCGTGTACATCGCTGACGCCACTTCCGCCACTCCCGCCTCTCCGCAAGCCGCTCCGGAGGCATCGCCGGGCGTCCTGCTTCCGCGCCCCCGAGCCGCGGGGCCGCGCTTCCGGCTGGTGGCCACCGACCTCGACGGCACCCTGCTGCGCGGCGATCTGACGGTCTCGCCGCGCACCCGGGCGGCGCTGGCCGCCGCGGTCCGCGCCGGGGCGCGGCATCTGGTCGTCACCGGGCGCCCGGCCGCGTCCTGCCGGGAGTTCCTGGTGGCGATGGGCTACCGGGGGCTCGCGGTGTGCGGGCAGGGCGCGCAGCTGTACGACGCGACCGCGGACCGGCTGCTGGTCTCGGCCGCGCTCGACCGCGACCTGGCCCGGTCGGTGGTGGAGCGCACCGAGGAGGCGCTGGGGGCGGGGCCGCTGGAGCTGGCCGTGGTGACGGCCGCGCCGGAGAACCGCTTCGTGGTCACGGCCGGGTTCGCCGACGGGCGGCGGCCGGGCTGGGACGAGAGGGTGGAGCGCGAGGCGCTGTGGGCGCGGCCGATCGAGAAGGTGCTGATGCGCCACCGGGAGGTGGCGGACGACCGGGTCGCGGCGGCCGCCGCGCGGGTGGGCGCGGGCGAGGTGTCGGTGACGCATTCGGAGAAGGGCATGATCGAGGTGCTGCCCTCGGGCATCACCAAGGCGGCGGGGCTGGAGCTGGCCGCGGAGCGGATGGGGTTCACCCCCGCGGACACGGTCGCCTTCGGCGACATGCCGAACGACATCCCGCTGCTGGGCTGGGCCGGGTACGGGGTCGCGATGGGCAACGCCCATCCGGACCTGATCGCGCTGGCCGACGAGGTGGCGCCGCGCAACGACGAGGACGGGGTGGCGGTGGTGCTGGAACGACTGTTCGCGCACGTCGCGCCCGCTTGAATGGACCTTGTTCCCCGCTTGTCTTCCACTTGAGTGGCCCCAAGAGACCTTGACCCTACATTCACAACTAAACAGAATGTCCAAGGTGCGAGCCGAACCACAGGAGCCGCGCGACAGCGCCGAGGACGACGTGCTGCTGCGCGAGGCCGAGAAGATCGTCACCGCCATCGGCCGGATGTTCCCCGGCCTGTGCGAGGTGGTGCTGCACGATCTGCGCCGCCCCGACCAGGCCATCCGGGCCATCGAGTCCAACCTCTCCGGCCGGTCGGTCGGCGACCCGGCCACCGAACTCGGCCTCGCCCGCATCGAGGACCCCGACTTCCCCGGCATCGTCCAGAACTACTCCAACCGCTTCCCCGACGGCCGCCCGGCCAAGAGCACGTCCATCGGCATCAAGAACAGCGCGGGCACCTACATCGCCGCCATCTGCCTCAACCTGGACGTCTCCCTCTTCGCCAGCGTCGCCCGCAGCCTCAACAACCTGGTGCGCACCGACGATCAGGAACAGCCCCTCCCGGAGACCCTGAGGGCCCGGACCGTCACCGAGCTGCGCACCGTCGTCGAGGAATTCGCCGCCGCCCGCGGCCACACCCCGCGCAGCCTGGGCACCGCCGCCAAGAAGGAACTCGTCCGCTCCCTCCAGACCCGCGGCTTCCTCCAGGTCAAACACTCGGTGCGGGTGGTCACCGAACTCCTCGGCGTCTCCCGCGCCACGGTCTACAACTACCTGCGCGCGCCGTGAGCGGTCTCAGTCCGGTGCGGCCGTGCATTGTTCGGCGGGCGGGTGGCCGTCCGGCCAGGCCAGCTTCTCGAACTCGATGTGCCGGTCCTTCCTGGGCGACAGCTTCACGATGGCCACCGCCTTGTCGTACGGCGTCCCGTACCCATTGAGGCAGATCCAGCCGCCGGCCCCGCGCACCATCTGGTCCCCGTGCAGCCGAGGCCACGCCGCCGCGATGGAGTCCAGGTCCGGCACCTGCCCCTTGGTGGTGGTGCGGTTGCGGATGCCGGCGATGGCCGTCGTCGCGGAGTCGTAGGTGGTGATCGTCCGGCCGTCGGCGAGCCCGGTCGGGCCGATGTCACCGGCCGCCGAGGTCTTGCCCCCGCCGCCGGCGAGGGTGCTCAAGTCCCGGAAATCGGCCGCCGAACCGCCCGTCGCGGGCGGGTTGCCGGTGGTCCAGGCGCTCTCGTGGGTGATCGTCGCGTACTCGACGGTCAGCCCGGCACCGTAGGAGAAGGCGCCCCAGTCCATCGCGGGGTCGTACGCCAGCGTCGACGCGCCCGAGACCGTGACCACGCGGTAGTGCCGATCCGCGCAGCCGCGCCTTCCCAGGGCCCTGATCAGCTGGGCGAGCGCGGGCGGGCGGCCGGAGAAATAGATGGTGGTGGCCCGGGAGTCACAGAGGTTGTTGACCATCTGGACGAAGTCGTTCGGGATGGCCTTCGAGGAGTCGTACTGCTCGGAGTACGGCGTTCCCGTGGTCTCCGCGCGGAAGGCGGCGCGCAGCGACCTCGCGTAGAGGTCGTCCGCGTGGGTGTCCTCCACCAGGAAGGTGTCCCGGGGCTTCACCTTCAGATGGTGGGTGAGCGCCCGCGCCTGGTCGCGGTTGGACGGAACGATCTTCGCGAGCCCGGGGTACCTCCGGGGGTGCTCCCGGTCGTTGCCCAGATCGTCCGCGGTGATCGGGCCGCCCACGACCGCGATGCCCTTCTCCCTGGTCAGATAGGCGATGGTCTGTTCGGTCCGGGTGACGCTGAGGTTGAACCCGAACACCGCGCGCAGCCGGTCCTTCCCGGAGTGCGCCATCCCCGCGAGCTGGTCGGACACCTCCTTCCAACGGGTCATGTCGCGGCCGGGATTGGCGAGCACCAGACGGATCGACGGCTCGTCGCCGCTCTCGTGGTTCGCCCGGTACTGGGCGAGATAGGCGCCCTGGACCTCCCGCACCACCTGGGCCCGCTCCGCCACGTCGTCCTCCCGGAACGTCAGGGGGATCATCAGGGCGATGGTGGCGTACGCCTTGCCGCTCTTGGTGACCTTGCCGTTCTCGGCCTTGATGCGGTCCGACACCGGGCCCAGTTCGGCCATGAAGGCGTAGCCGCCGTCGGTGACGCCCGTGCACTCCTCGTCGCCCGCGCGCTTGTCGACCCCGGCGCCGCACGAGCGGTCGGGCGTCAGCGTGACGATGCCGACCGCCACCAGGCCGCCCACCACCAGCCCCACCAGCAGCCAGTTCAAGGTTCGGCGGATCGGCGGAAGGGCGGAGTGCCGGCTGCGGACGGTTCTGAAGGGACGGGTCAGGGCGTGGGTCAGGGCGTGGATCATCGGCTACTTCCCTTGACTGGAAGATCAGGGGCCTGCACCCCGCTGACCAGGGCGTCGATCCAGCCGCCGTCGGCGATGGCGTCGACGTACGCGTTGTACGCCCGCTCGCGGCGCGGGCTGTTGCCGTAGTCGGAGCACAGGGCTTCCAGCGCGGTCCGCACATGCACCAGATCGGCGTCCCGGTAGCTCGGCGGCACCGCCGACAGCGGCGCGGACAGCCGCCATACGGTGGCCAGCAGCAGCCGGATCGCGGCGTGGACCCGCTGATCGGCGTCGGACTCACAGGACGCGCAGCCGGGCGCGTCGTCAGGCGGTTCCCCGGGGGCGAAACCGGTCCGCGCCGGGGGTGCGGCCGCGATCAGGTTGAGGTCGCCCAGCCACTCGGCGGGGGCGCGGTGCAGATACCGGTAGTGCATCGCCCGCGCCACCAGGGTGTCGATGCGGCCCTGGGCGAGCGCGTGGTGCAGATAGCGCCGGTCGTGCCGGTCGGAGTCGTCCGACCGCACGTCCCCGTCGTTGTAACAGGCGGCCGACAACGCGTGCAGGCCGGTCCAGCGCGCCTCGTCGGCCCCCGTTCTCAAGCGATGCAGCAGCAGCGCGCGCAGCGCCCGGTCGGTGATCAGCGGCGTCCGCTCGGGGTGCCGCGTCGGCCAGGGCCGGTGGTCCCAGTGCGGCCGCTCCAAGGTGGCGTCCCGCAGCCGTCTGACGCGCAGTTCGGGGCTGATGCCGGGCAGCGCGGCCCGGTCGGCCCGGAGCAGCCGCGCCGCGGCCTCCGCGTCCAGCGCGGGCGCGATCCGCAGCACCTCCTCCCGTACGTCCCCCTCCGGCAGCAGCCGCTCCAGCAACCGCGCGCCCACCGGCTCGGCCGAGCCGGGGACGGCAAGCGACAGCAGCCGGTCGAGGGCGAAGGGGCCCGGCTCGTCCAGCCGCGCGGTCGCGGCCCCGGCGAGCAGCAGGGCGTCGCCCGTACGCCCGCCGCTCAGCCGGGCGATGACGTCGGGCAGCGACGGCGGGTACGCGGCGTCGTCGCCGAGCATCGAACGGATCTCCGCGTCGTCGACCTTGGGAATGCCGAGCCGCAGCAGCCACACGTGCGGCGGGCACCGCTCCGGTTTGGTCCACGGGGGCACGTCGGTGGTGAGGGACGGCTGCGCCGAGCCGTCCCCGAGCGAGGTGGCGAAGACGACGGGAAGCATGATCCGCCCGCGCCCGCGCCACTCCCCGCTGTCCCGCGCGTACCGGTCGACGAACGGGCCGAGGAAGCGCTCGCGCAGCGCCTCGTCCACGTTGTCCAGCAGGATCAGCGGCGGATGCTGGGTCCTGCGCTTCCAGGGGCCGTACGCGCCGTTGATGTCCGCCAGCAGGGCGGCGATCAGATCGGCCTCCACCTCGGCCCGGGCCGCTCCCCCTCGGCGGAACTTCCGCACCAGCGCGAACAGCCGCTGCACGGCGTCGCCGTCGATACGGTCCAGATGGGAGCGCCACCACGACGAGCCGTCCCGGCCGTCGTCGCTGCGGGCGAGCAGGGTGTCGGTGGCGGCGCTCAGCACCTCCTGGAGCCCCGGCACCCCGGGCAGCAGCCCCGCCACGACCCCGCCCAGCGCGTTCAGCCACCGGCCGACGACCACCTTCCGCGCCTGCGGGTCGGGGTCGCGCTGCGCGAGGATGTCCCCCAACTCCTCCTCCGCCGCCACCAGATCGGCGGGCGCCACGTCGTCACGGTGCGGGGCGTCACGGCCCCGGGACTCCGGCCGCCACGCGCTGATCACCAGCAGCGCGGGCGCGAGCCGGGGGAAGGTCAGGGTGTGCCTGCTGCCGTCGCGTTCGTAGCCGAGCTGGTGGGAGACGGTGAAGAGGAGATTGGTCACCGGGGACGCGCTCGCGGTGTCCAGCCGGGCCCGGTCCCCCGGATCGCCGGCCGAGTACGGCGCCTCCCCCAGGTCCACCCGGGCCGTGGGCACCCAGGCGTGGTAGCCGTCGTACAGCGCGTCCAGCAGCGCCGTCTTGCCGGTGGCCCGGCCGCCGACGACCTCCACCACCGGCTCGCCCGCCGGAAACGTGCGCTTCCCCCACGGACCGCCGCCCGGCGGCATCCCGAGCAGCGCGGGAGCCAGTGTGTCCATGACCCGGCCGAGGTTGTACAGGCCGCTCCCCATCGTGCCCCCCGTGGCTCGCCCTTCCCCCGCTATACCCCCGTGACGCGCCCCTGTACCCCGCGTTCGACGCTCAGGCGATCCAGCGGTAGCGATGCTCGGGGCGGCCCGTGCCGCCGTAGCGCAGGGTGACCTCGGCCTGGCCCGTATCGGCGAAGTACTCCAGATAGCGGCGCGCGCTCACCCGCGAAAAGGCACCCGCCTCGGCGCACTCGGCGGCGGACAGCCCGTCGGCGTGGGCCCGCAGGGTCCGCTCGACGAGGTCGGCGGTGTGCGAGGCCAGCCCCTTGGGCAGCTCGCGGGAGGCGCGCGGGCGCCCGCCGAAGATCTGGTCCACGTCCTCCTGGCGGGCCTCGCCGAGGGTGTCGAGCCGGGCGCGCAGGGCCGCCGCGTGCCGCAGCTGGTCCTGGAGCGCGGCCCGGTCGAACGGCTTGATCAGGTAGTGCAGCGCCCCCGCGCGCAGCGCCTCGCGCACGAGATGCGCGTCCTTGGCGGCCGTCACGAACAGGGCGTCCACATGGTGCCCGCCGTCCTCCCTCGCGCGCAGCTCGCGCAGCACGCTGATGCCGTCCATGTCCGGCAGATAGATGTCGAGGAGCACGAGGTCGGGGCGGAGTTCATCGGCGGCGCGCAGCGCCTCGGCCCCGGTGTGCGCGACCCCGGCGACGGTGAAGCCGTCCGTGGCCGCCACATAGCGGGTGTGCAGCTTGGCGACCATGAAGTCGTCCTCGACGACCAGCACTGTCGTCACCGACCGGCCCCCTCTCTTGCGAACGTGCCCGCTACCACAACGACCACAAAATCTTTTAATACCGGAAGCGAGACAGCCCGGTAACCCATAGGCAACATGTGGCGCACCTCACAGGCAAGTCCGAAAGGTGGTGTCACCAGGTGCGACAGCGTCCGAGTCTGCCGCTGCCTTCTGCCCTGCGTACCCCGCTGGCCGTGCTCTCGGCGGCCCTGCTCGTCCTCCTCGCCCCGCCACTGCTCAGCTCCGGGGACGGCTCCGCGAACGGTACCCACATTCCGGGCCTGCGCTTCATGGTGCCCAACACTCCCGGCGGCGGCTACGACATCACCGCCCGAACGGCCGCCAAGAGCGCCGAGGACGCCGACCTCGCCAACAACATCGAGGTCTTCAACCTCCCCGGCGCCGGCGGCACGGTCGGGCTGAGCCAGCTCGTGGCCGAGCGCGGCAACGGCAAGCTCGCGATGTCCATGGGGCTGGGCGTCGTCGGCGCCGTCCACACCAACCACGCGCCCTCCTCGCTCGCCGACACCACGCCCGTGGCCCGGCTCACCGAGGAGCCGGACATCGTGGTCGTCGCCAAGAACTCCACGTACCGGACCTTCGACCAGCTCCTCGCGGACTGGCGCGCGAAGCCCCACTCGCTCCCGGTGGGCGGCGGCTCCTCCCCCGGCGGGCCGGACCACCTGGCCCCCATGCTCATGGCCAAGGCCGCCGGGATCGCCCCGAAGACCGTCAACTACATCGCCTACGACGGGGGCGGCGAACTCCTCGCCTCCGTCCTCGGCGGCAAGGTCGCCTTCGGCGTCTCGGGCATCGGCGAATACCTCGACCAGATCAAGTCCGGCGACCTCCGGGTGCTCGCGGTCACCAGCGCCGAGCGGCCGGAGGGGCTCGACGCGCCGACGCTCAAGGAATCCGGGCTGGACGTGACGTTCACCAACTGGCGCGGCATCGTCGCCCCGCCCGGCCTGAGCGACAGCGAACGCGACAAGCTCACCGGCCTGATCGCGAAGCTGCACGCCTCGAAGGAGTGGAAGGACGCCGTCGAGCGCAACCAGTGGACCGACGCCTATCTGCCGGGCGAGGACTTCGGGCGCTTCCTGGACGCGCAGGACAAGCGCGTGGACACCGTGCTGAAGGAGCTGGGACTTTGACCCCCGACCCCACTTCCCCCGCCGAGCCCACCGGGCTCGCGGACCGCCTGCGCGGCCGCTCCGAACTCGGCGTCTGCGCGCTGCTGCTGGTCCTCGGCGTCCTCGTCCTCTCCGACGCCCTCACCATGGACACCAGCTTCACCCAGCGCGGCCCGGTCGGCCCCAAGACCGTGCCGCTCGTGGTCGGCGCGGGGCTCCTCCTCGTCGCCGTCCTCCTCGCCGTGGACGTGCTGCGCGGCGGGCGGGGCGAGGCCGAGGGCGGCGAGGACATCGACCTGAGCGCGCCCGGCGACTGGCGCACCGTGCTCCTCCTCGGCGGGGTCTTCCTCGGCAACGCCGTCCTCATCCAGCCCCTCGGCTTCCCCCTCTCCGGCGCGCTGCTCTTCTGGGGCTCCGCGTACGCGCTGGGCAGCCGCTCCTTCCACCGTGACCCGATCATCGCGGCCGTCCTGTCCGTGGTCACCTTCTTCGTCTTCGACCGGCTGCTCGCGGTGCCGCTGCCCGGCGGCCCGCTGATGGGGGTGCTCTGACCGATGGATTCCCTGAACTCCCTCCTCGACGGCTTCGGCACCGCCCTCTCCCCCATCAACCTGCTGTGGGCGGCCGTCGGTGTGCTCCTGGGCACCGCGATCGGCGTGCTGCCCGGCATCGGCCCGGCGATGGCGGTCGCGCTGCTGTTGCCCGTCACGTACGGGCTCGATCCCACGGCCGCGTTCATCATGTTCGCGGGCATCTACTACGGCGGCATGTTCGGCGGCTCCACCACGTCCATCCTGCTCAACACCCCGGGTGAGACGGCGGCCGTGGTCGCCGCCATGGAAGGCCATCCCATGGCCAAGTCCGGGCGCGGCGCGCAGGCCCTCGCCGCCGCCGCCATCGGGCACTTCGCGGGCGGCATGATCGGCACGACACTGCTGGTGTTCCTCGCCCCGACCGTCGCCGACCTCGCCGTCGACATCGGCGCCCCCGACTACTTCGCCATCATGGTCCTGGCGTTCGTCGCCGTGACCTCCGTCCTCGGCAGCTCCCGCATCCGCGGCTTCGCCTCCCTGCTCATCGGCCTCACCCTCGGCCTCGTCGGCCTGGACCGGCTCACCGGGCAACAGCGGCTCACCTTCGGTTCGCTGCAGCTCGCCGACGGCATCGACGTGGTGATCGTCGCCGTCGGGCTCTTCGCCATCGGCGAGGCGCTGTGGGTGGCCCTGCACCTGCGCACCCGCCCCGACCAGCCCATCCCCGTCGGCCGCCCCTGGCTCGGCAAGGCCGAACTGCGCCGCACCTGGCGCCCCTGGCTGCGCGGCCCCGCGATCGGCTTCCCCTTCGGCGCCATCCCCGCGGGCGGCGCCGAAATCCCCACCTTCCTCTCCTACGTGACGGAGAAGCGGCTCTCCAAGCACCGCGACGAGTTCGGCAAGGGCGCCATCGAGGGCGTCGCGGGCCCCGAGTCGGCGGCCTCCGCGTCCGCCGCGGGCACCCTCGTCTCCATGCTCACCCTCGGCCTGCCCACCACCGCCGTCGCCGCGGTGATGCTGGCCGCGTTCCAGCAGTACGGCATCCAGCCCGGCCCGCTGCTCTTCGAACGCGAACCGGACCTCGTCTGGGGCCTGATCGCCTCGCTCTTCATCGCCATGGGCCTGCTGATCGTCCTCAACCTGCCGCTGGCCCCCCTCTGGGCCAAACTGCTGAAGGTGCCCCGGCCGTACCTCTACGCGGGCATCCTCTTCTTCGCGGCCGTCGGCGCGTACGCGGTCGGCGGCGAGCCGCTGGACCTGGTCATCCTGCTCATCATCGGCCTGCTGGGCCTGCTCATGCGGCGCTACGGACTCCCCGTGCTGCCCGCCGTCATCGGCGTCATCCTCGGCCCCGGCGCCGAACTCCAGCTGCGCCGCGCGCTCCAGATCAGCGACGGCAGCCTCACGGGCCTGGTCAACACGCCGTTCGCGATCACCGTGTACGTGGTGATCGCCCTGATCGTGGCCTGGCCGGGGGTCCGGAAGCTGCTGCCGCGCCGCGCGGAGGCGCGGTTCTGACGCCAGGGCCCTGACGCAGGGCCCGAGCACGCCCTGACGTACGCCCGCCTCTGCGGAGAGCAGAGGCGGGCGCTGCCGTGGGCGTGTGGCCCCTGACGCGCCCCCCTTACGCGAGGTGGTCGAAGGTGCCCTGCTTGGCCCCTCGCACGAAGGCCGCCCACCGGTCCGGGTCCGTGGCGATGACGACCCCCGGGTCGTCGCTCTCGCGCAGGAGTATGACGCGCTGGGGCGCGTCCGCGACCTCGACGCAGTCCTGGCCCCCGACTCCGCTGCTGAAACTC
The DNA here is from genome assembly GCF_001417735.1 of Streptomyces sp. NBRC 110028. Classification (GTDB taxonomy): domain Bacteria; phylum Actinomycetota; class Actinomycetes; order Streptomycetales; family Streptomycetaceae; genus Streptomyces. The sequence continues at coordinate 641,359 of NZ_BBUZ01000025.1, read as the reverse complement.
GACTTCCGCCATGCAAGTCCGGCCATGGGTCCTCCTCATAGCATGTACAGCAGATGCTGCACGAGCCTAAGGGAGTCGCTCCTTTTATAGGACTCAGGTTCGGGACTCGGGGCAATCGGTGACAGTGCCGCAGCCGTGAGGCGTTCGAAAGCGGTGCCGTACTGAGCAAGATGCACCTGCTCCCCGAGGAACGCCGAGGACACCGGGTGTTCCACGTAGACCGTGTTCAGCTCGGGCACCTCGGCCTCGAAGAGGACGAACGCCGTGGCCGGTGTCGCCGGAGAAAGGGCCGCCTTGAACGGCAGAAGCTGAATGCGGACGTGCGGCAGCCGGGCCATCTCCACCAAGTGCTCGATCTGGCGGCGCATGACATCGTGATCGACGAACTGCATGTGGAACGCCGCTTCGTGGATGACCGCGTGGAAGATGGGTGGGGACTCCCCGGCCAGGACGTCCTGACGCTTCAGCCGGAACTCGACGTAGGTGTCCAGCAGGCTGCTGTCCGCCTCGGGCTCGCCACCGGCGGTGAGGGCTCTCGCGTACTCAGGGGTCTGGAGCAACCCGGGCACGTACATCCACTGGAACGAGCGGTGAGCGACCGAAGCCGCCTCCAGCTCCGCGAGGTCACGGGAACTCTGGGGAAGCGGGGACCTGCGGTAGTCCGACCACCACCCCCTCCCCTTGGACTCGCTCATGGCCACCAGGGCGTCAACGAATGCTTCATTCTGGCAACCATACCCAGCGAGCAGTGCTCGAAGCTTCGCCTCGGGAATGGCCGTTCGAGCCGCTTCGATGTGTCCGAGGTGCGGCGACCCGAGACCTGCGAAGGCGCCCGCCTCCGCAGCGGAAAGGCCGCGTTCATTGCGCAGTCTCCGCAGTTCCAGACCCAAACGCCTCTGTCGATGCGACGGGTTGGTCCGTAGCCCCATGTCGACCTCCTCCAACTCGTGAGCAGTCTGCACTGCTTGGCCCAGCCGAGGCCACTCGTTGGAGGTAATCAAGCCATACAAGTTGCAATCTGGAAACCGTCATCTCTATCGTCGAAGACGAATCGCCCAACCGGCGTCCTTCCAACGGCCGTTGGCCGAAGGAGGCAACACCCATGAGCCACGTGCTCCCCCGTGCCGACTTCTCCCTCGTCTTCCCGCCCGACCCCGGCTGGGTCCGCACCGCCCGCGAAGCCGTCCGCACCGCCCTGCGCACCGCGAACCGCACGGACCTCACCGACACGGCCCTCCTCCTCACCTCGGAGGCGGTCACCAACGCCGTGAACGCCTGCCGCCACAGCGGATGTTCGGCGCCCGTCACCCTCTACGCCGAGTGGGGCGCCTACGGCACCCTCCGCGTGCTCGTCAGCGACGACGCCCCCGGGCTCCCCGCGCAGCGCACCCTCGCCGGAGACGCGACCGACACCGAAAGCGGCCGGGGACTCCTCATCATCGGCAGCTCCGCCACCGACTGGGGCGTCTGCCACCACGGGCCGGGCCCCGGCAAGGCGGTGTGGTTCCAGGTCAACGGAACGTGCTCATGAGTCCCTGGGCCAGGCGTTCAGGACGCGCCCTCAAGGGACCGGTGCGCACCTGCGACCGCCATGTGCTGTTCGGCCACCCCGAGCTGCGGCTGATGACGGTCGAGGACCCACGGCTGGCCGCGCTCTACGGCCCCCTGTCCCTGGACGGCGCCGCTCACCGGATCAGGGCCCGTGGCCATGACGGGGTCGGGTTCGTCCGCGACGACCTGGGCCTGTTCCAGGCCGAGTGCCAGACCGGGGACGTCACCTTCCTGGTGCGGGCGGACGACGGCAGCCGCCCCGGTGCCATCCGGGCGCTCCTCCCCCGCTAGGTGGCCGCGGAAGCCGACCGCATCGGCTGCGGTCCGCTCCGTATCGCCGTGCCCGAGGACGCCTGACGGGCCGGGGCTCCGGCCCTCCCGGAGGGGGCCGGACCTGCCGCCGTGCGGGGCTCGTCGCTTAGGCTCGGCAGCGGGCCTTGATCACGGCAGGGCGTGGGACGCCAGACACGGGACGAAAGGCGGCGCGGATGGCCGTACCGCAGGGACGCAGGAGCAGCACCTTCACCCGGCTGCTCCGGCACGGCTTCACCGACCCCTCCGCCGCTCAGCGGCTGCTGGACTCGCCCGAGGTGGCGGGCGTACGGGCCGACTCGGTGCTGCTGGACGCGCTGGGCGGGACCGCCGATCCGGATCTGGCGCTGCGCGGTCTGGTGCGGCTGGTGGAGGCGCTGCCGGAGGATGCCGGGGACGGCGAGGAGGCGGGGTCGCGCCAGGCGCTGCTGGACACGCTGGTCACCGCCAAGCCGCTGCGGGACCGGCTGCTGGGGGTGCTCGGGGCGTCCGAGGCGCTGGGCGATCATCTGGCGCGGCATCCGCAGGCCTGGCACGCGCTGCTGACGTACGAGCCCGCGGATCTGCATCCGACGACGCCCGAGTTCGAGCAGGCGCTGGCCGAGGGGATCTGGGGCGGGCCGGGGGCGGGAATGCCGCGGCCGGACGCGCTGCGGGTGGCGTACCGCAAGGCGCTGCTGGCGATCGCGGCGCGCGATGTGTGCGGGACCACCGATGTCACGCAGGCGGCGGCCGAGCTGGCGGATCTGGCGACGGCGACGCTGCGGGCGGCGCTGAAGATCGCGGCCGAGGAGCAGCCCGAGGACGCCGCCGCGTGCCGGCTGGCGGTGATCGGGATGGGCAAGTGCGGCGGGCGCGAGCTGAACTACGTCTCGGACGTCGACGTGATCTTCGTGGCGGAGGGCGTGGACGGGGTCGAGGAGGGCAGGGCGGTGCAGGCGGCCACCCGGCTGGCCGCGCGGCTGATGCGGATCTGCTCGGATGTGACCATCGAGGGCACGATCTGGCCGGTGGACGCCAATCTCCGGCCGGAGGGGCGCAACGGTCCGCTGGTGCGGACGCTCTCCAGCCATCTGGCCTACTACCAGCGGTGGGCCAAGACGTGGGAGTTCCAGGCGCTGCTGAAGGCCCGGCCGGTGGCGGGCGACGGCGCGCTCGGGCAGGCGTATGTGGACGCGCTGGCGCCACTGGTGTGGCAGGCGTCCGAACGCGAGAACTTCGTGCCCGATGTGCAGCAGATGCGCCGCCGGGTCGTCGAGAACATCCCGGTCGCGGAGATCGACCGGGAGCTGAAGCTGGGCCCCGGCGGCCTGCGGGACGTCGAATTCGCCGTGCAGATGCTGCAGTTGGTGCACGGGCGGAACGACGCGTCGCTGCGCAGCGGCACCACGCTGGACGCGCTCGCCGCGCTGGCCGCGGGCGGCTATGTGGGGCGTTCGGACGCGGCCGCGCTGGACGAGGCGTACCGCTTCCTGCGCTCGATGGAGCACCGGATCCAGCTGTACCGGCTGCGCCGCACCCATCTGGTGCCGGAGGACGAGGCGGATCTGCGGCGGCTGGGCCGGTCGCTGAACTTCCGTACGGAGCCGGTGGCCGAGCTGGGGGCGGCGTGGCGGCGGTACGCGCGGGAGGTGCGGCGGCTGCACGAGAAGCTGTTCTACCGACCGCTGCTGGACGCCGTCGCCCAGCTGGAGCCGGGTGAGGCCCGGCTCAGCTCCCGGGCGGCGGGGCAGCGTCTTGAGGCGCTGGGTTACGCCGATCCGGCCGGCGCGCTGCGTCATCTGGAGGCGCTGGCGTCCGGGGTGAGCCGCAAGGCGGCCATTCAGCGGACGCTGCTGCCGGTGCTGCTGGGCTGGTTCGCCGATTCCGCGGACCCGGACGCCGGGCTGCTGGGCTTCCGCAAGGTCTCGGACGCGCTGGGCAAGACGCCCTGGTACCTGCGGCTGCTGCGGGACGAGGGCGCGGCCGCGGAGAATCTGGCGCGGGTGCTCTCGGCGGGGCGGCTCGCTCCCGATCTGCTGCTGCGCGCCCCGGAGGCGGTCGCCCTGCTCGGCGATCCGGAGGGGCTGCGTCCGCGCGGCCGGGACCATCTGGAGCAGGAGGTGCTGGCCGCGGTGGGCCGCGCGGACGGGGCGGAGCAGGCGGTGGCGGCGGCGCGCGGGGTGCGGCGGCGCGAGCTGTTCCGTACGGCCGCGGCGGATGTGATCGAAAGCGCGCGGCTGGCCAACGGGTCGGTACGGCCCACCGTGAGCTGGCCGCCGCCGGGCGGCGAGGAGACCACCGCCGCGGCGAAGGCCGCCACGGCCGCCGCCGTACCGTCGAGGACGCCGGAGGTGCCCCGCGCGCTGCGCGACTCCGAGCCCCATGTGCCGGCCCGCCCCGCCGGCCACGCGCCCCCGGCCGAGGAGCCCCGGGACGCGGCGGCGCTGGCCGACCTGGTCGGCGACGCCGTCTCCGACCTCAACGCGGCGACCATCGCGGGCGCGCTGCGCGCCGCGGTCGGCGACACCTGGGGCGACGAGCTGCCCACCCGCTTCGCCGTGATCGGTCTGGGCCGGTTCGGCGGCCATGAGCTGAGCTACGGCTCGGACGCGGACGTGCTGTTCGTCCACGAGCCGCGCGAGGGCGCCGACGAACAGGAGGCCTCGCGGGCCGCGTTCGCCGTGGCCAACGAGATGCGGCGGCTGCTGCAGCTGCCCACCGCCGATCCGCCGCTGCTCATCGACGCCGATCTGCGCCCGGAGGGCAAGTCCGGCCCGCTGGTGCGCACCCTCGCCTCGTACGCCGCGTACTACCGGCGCTGGTCGCTGGTCTGGGAGAGCCAGGCGCTGCTGCGCGCCGAGCCGGTCGCGGGCGACCCGGACCTCGGGGCGCGCTTCATCGAGCTGATCGACCCGCTGCGGTATCCGGCCGAGGGGCTGGGTGAGGACGCCATCCGCGAGATCCGCCGTCTGAAGGCGCGGATGGAGTCCGAACGGCTGCCCCGGGGCGCCGATCCGACCACCCACACCAAGCTGGGCCGCGGCGGTCTCAGCGATGTGGAGTGGACGGTGCAGCTGCTCCAGATGCGCCACGGCTGGGAGCAGCCGGGGCTGCGCACCACCCGCACCCGCCGGGCCCTGGCCGCGGCGCACGCGGCCGGGCTGATCGGCACCGAGGACGCCCAGACCCTGGACGAGGCGTGGGTGCTGGCGACCCGGGTCCGCAACGGCGTGATGCTGGTCCGCGGCCGCCCGGGCGACACCTTCCCCAGCGACTCGCGCGAACTGGCCGCGGTGGGCCGCTACCTGGGCTACGGCCCGGGGCATGTGGGCGAGATGCTGGACGACTACCGCCGCACGACGCGCCGGGCGCGGGCGGTGGTGGAGCGGTTGTTCTACGAGTACGAGGACTGAGCAGCCCCGCGCACTCCTCCGGGCAGGGCGCCGGAACCGGCCGGGCCATACTCCTCCGCGCATGACCCCCATGGACACGGGCACATGTGTCGCACCAGTCATCAGCCGAGGAGGATCTCATGAGCGAACGCAAGCGTTGGAACTTTGTCCCGGCGACCCGTACCAGCAGCCTGGTGATCCTGCTGGTCGGCGTTTGCGTCCTGCTGAGCACCAGTTACTCGTTAGCCGACGGCGTGGCCGTTCTCCCCGTGGCCGCCGTCGTCCTCGCGGTCGCCACCATCGCCCTCGCGGTGGCCGGTCTGGTACGGGCCCGTCCCGAAGCCGACTGAGCGGCGATCGCCGGTACCGGCCGGAGGAGGAAGCCGGACCCGGGCCGATGCCATGATGGCGGCCCGGGTCCTCGCCGGCCCGGGAAGCACCCGCTGACCCGCGCCTACAGCACCGGCAGGCTCTTGCGCAGCTCGAAGGGGGTGACCTCGGAGCGGTACTCCTCCCACTCCTGCTTCTTGTTGCGGAGGAAGAAGTCGAAGACGTGCTCGCCCAGGGTCTCGGCGACCAGTTCGCTGCGCTCCATGAGGGTGATGGCCTCGCCGAGGTTCTGCGGCAGCGGCTCGATGCCGAGTGAGCGGCGCTCGGCGTCGGACAGCGCCCAGACGTCGTCGTCGGCGCCCGCCGGGAGTTCGTAGCCGCCCTCGATGCCCTTGAGGCCGGCGGCCAGCAGCACGGCGTAGGAGAGGTAGGGGTTGGCGCCGGAGTCGAGGGAGCGCACCTCCACCCGGGTGGAGCCGGTCTTGCCGGGCTTGTAGAGGGGGACCCGGACGAGGGCGGAGCGGTTGTTGTGGCCCCAGCAGATGTACGAGGGGGCCTCGCCGCCCGCGCCCGCCGTGCGCTGGGAGCCGCCCCAGATGCGCTTGTAGGAGTTGACCCACTGGTTGGTCACGGCGGAGATCTCCCCGGCGTGGCGGAGCAGCCCGGCGATGAAGGAGCGGCCGACCTTGGAGAGCTGGAACTCGGCGCCCGACTCGTAGAACGCGTTGCGGTCGCCCTCGAAGAGGGAGAGGTGGGTGTGCATGCCCGAGCCGGGGTGCTCGGAGAACGGCTTCGGCATGAAGGTGGCCTGGACGCCCTGCTCCAGCGCGACCTGCTTCATGACCAGGCGGAAGGTCATGATGTTGTCGGCGGTGGACAGCGCGTCGGCGTAGCGCAGGTCGATCTCCTGCTGGCCGGGGGCGCCCTCGTGGTGGGAGAACTCGACCGAGATGCCCATCGATTCGAGCATGGTGATGGCCTGGCGGCGGAAGTCCATGCCGATGTTCTGCGGGGTGTGGTCGAAGTAGCCGGAGGAGTCGGCGGGCACCGGGCGGGTGCCGTCCATGGGCTTCTGCTTGAGCAGGAAGAACTCGATCTCGGGGTGGGTGTAGAAGGTGAAGCCGAGGTCGGAGGTCTTGGCGAGGATGCGCTTGAGCACGTAGCGCGGGTCGGCGAAGGAGGGGGAGCCGTCCGGCATGAGGATGTCGCAGAACATCCGGGCGGTCCCGGGGGCCTCGGCGCGCCAGGGCAGGATCTGGAAGGTGCCCGGATCCGGCTTGGCGATCATGTCGGACTCGTAGACCCGGGCGAAGCCCTCGATCGCGGAGCCATCGAAGCCGATGCCCTCGTCGAAGGCGCCCTCCAGCTCGGCGGGGGCGACGGCCACGGACTTGAGGAAGCCGAGGACGTCGGTGAACCACAGCCGCACGAAGCGGATGTCGCGCTCTTCGAGGGTACGGAGCACGAACTCCTGCTGCTTATCCATGGTCCCCTATCCTTGCAGGTCAAACGGCTCTTTCAGCGGGCGCGGGGCACCTCGACGTCCCCAGTATCACGCGGCGGGGTTTCGGCGAGGTTTCAGATCCGCCCGGACCCGCTCCTCCCGCTCCGACACGATGTGTGCATCGTACTTTCATGCGGCCCGCTCACGGACCCGTGCCGATCGCGGCGCGAGGACGACCCGGGACGCACGATGCCCCCTTTTATACCCCTTGGGGGTAAGCTGTCGTATTGTCACGATCATCAGAGGATGAGACCGGGGAGACGGCGGTGCGCGAACGCCACCGGCTGCTGGTGCAGCGCATATGGCGGCGCGTCCACCCGCCTCCCGCCCCGATGCGGCGCGGGACGCGGCGGACGCGGCCCCCGCCCATGCGCACATCTCCCACCAGCATTGGGGTCCTCACTCATGCACGCACACTCTCGCCGCGCCGTACTCGGCGCGGGAATCGCCGTCGCGAGCGGCGGTCTGCTCGGCGGCTGCAGCCCCTCCGGCGGCGGAAACGGAATGGATGACTCCGGGCTGGGCGGGCAGGCGGGACCGGCCGCGGCGGGCCCGTCGGAGTACATCTCCCCGCACGGCCCGGAGGTCCGGGACCGCGAGGACCGGCGCGGCCCGGGGCCGGTTCGGCGGCTCCAGCTCACCGCCACCGCCACCACGCTGGACCTCGGCGCCCGCCAGGTGAGGTCCTGGGCGTACGAGGACCAGGTGCCCGGGCAGGCGATCCGGGTCACCGCGGGCGAAACCCTCGCCCTCACGCTGGTCAACCAGCTGCCGCAGCCCACCACGCTGCACTGGCACGGCATCCGGCTGCGCAACGACATGGACGGCGTCCCCGGCATCACCCAGCCGCCGATCGCGACCGGCGCGGCCTTCGACTACCGCTTCACGGCGATCAACCCGGGGACCTACTGGATCCACGCCCACTCCGGTGTCCAGCTCGACCGGGGGCTGTACGCGCCGATGATCGTCGAGGACCCGCGGGAGCCGCTGACGTACGACAAGGAGTGGATCGTCGTCCTCGACGACTGGCTCGACGGGGTCGGCGGCAACACCCCCGACAAGGTGCTGGCCCGGCTGAACGGCGGCCGGCCCATGGCCCACGGGACGGACGCCCAGCCGATGACCCACGGAACGGCGGCCCGGCGGCCGGGCCAGAGGCCGGAGACGGCCGCGAGCGGTATGCCGACGATGTCCCGGCCCGGCGGCAAGCCGTCCCCCTCCCCCACCCGCTCCACCCCCTCCGGCCTGCTGACCGGCGCCACGAGCGAGCTGCTGGGCGGTGCGGCGGGCCATGTCGCCTACCGGTACTACCTCATCAACGGGCGCACCCCCGACTCCCCGCAGGTCTTCCGGGCCAAGCGCGGCGACCGCATCCGGATCCGGATCATCAACGCGGGCGGCGACACCGCCTTCCGGGTGGCGCTCGGCGGCCACAGGATGACCGTCACCCACACCGACGGCTATCCCGTGCGGCACACCACCACCGACGCACTGCTGCTGGGCATGGGCGAGCGGTACGACGTGCTGGTGACCGCGAAGAGCGGGGTGTTCCCGCTCGCCGCCCTCGCCGAGGGCAAGAGGCGGTCCACGCTGGCCGTGCTCCACACGAGCGGCAAGGGCGCCAGGAAGTTCAAGCGCCCCAGGGAGCTGGACGGCGAGCTGGTCCGGGCCGACCAGCTGAAGGCCGCGGAATCGGTACGGCTGGAGTCGCGCCCGCCGGACCGCACGCTCCGGCTGCGGCTCACGGGGTCGATGCGGAAGTTCGACTGGGCGATCAACGACAGACCGTACGAGCCGACGCAGCGCTATCCGGTGCGGGAGGGCGAGCGGGTGCGGCTGACCTTCATCAACGGCACCGAGATGTGGCACCCCGTGCATGTGCACGGCCATACCTACGAGCTGCCGGACGGCGGGCCGCGCAAGGACACCACCATCCTGCTGCCGCACCGGAAGGTGAGCGTCGACTTCGACGCGGACAATCCGGGGCTGTGGATGGTCCACTGCCACAACGTCTACCACTCGGAGTCGGGGATGATGACCGTCCTCGGCTACCAGAAGTAGTCACGGCCCTCCGGCCACCGTCCGGGCCGGAGCCTCGGGCAGGAGACCTCGGACACGCACCGGTTATCGCGTCAGACAGACGATTACACTGGCCGCGTGCCTCAACTTCGCCTCGCTCTGAACCAGATCGACTCGACCGTCGGCGACCTCGCCGGGAACGCCGAGTCGATAGTCCACTGGACCCGGCACTCCGCCGAGCAGGGCGCCCATCTGGTGGCGTTCCCCGAGATGGCGCTGACCGGGTACCCCGTCGAAGACCTCGCGCTGCGCTCCTCCTTCGTGGAGGCGTCGCGCGCCGCGCTGCGCGCGCTGGCCGAGCGGCTGGACGCCGAGGGCCTGGGCGAGCTGCCGGTGGTCGTCGGCTATCTCGACCGCAGCGAGCGGGCCCGGCGCTACGGCCAGCCCGCCGGTTCCCCGCAGAACGCCGCCGCCGTGCTGCACCGCGGCTCCGTCGTCCTCACCTTCGCCAAGCACCATCTGCCGAACTACGGCGTCTTCGACGAGTTCCGTTACTTCGTGCCCGGCGACACCATGCCCGTCGTCCGCGTCCACGGCATCGACGTCGCGCTCGCCATCTGCGAGGACCTGTGGCAGGACGGCGGCCGGGTGCCCGCCGCCCACTCCGCCGGGGCCGGACTGCTGCTGTCGATCAACGCCTCGCCGTACGAGCGCGAGAAGGACGACACCCGCCTTGACCTGGTCCGCAAGCGCGCCCAGGAGGCGGGCTGCACCACCGCGTACCTGGCGATGATCGGCGGCCAGGACGAGCTGGTCTTCGACGGCGACTCGATCATCGTCGGCCGCGACGGCGACGTGATCGCCCGCGCCCCGCAGTTCGCCGAGGGGTGCGTCGTGGTCGACCTCGACCTGCCCGCCGCCGACCCGGCCGCCGTCCCCGAGGGCATCGTGGACGACGGTCTCCGCATCGACCACCGGACCCTCTCCGCCGACCCCCTCCCCGCCTACGACCCGGAGCCGGACCTCGCGGGCGGCGAGGCGGAGCGGCTCGACGACGACGAGGAGATCTACACCGCGCTGGTGGTGGGCTTGCGGGCCTACGTCGCGAAGAACGGCTTCCGCAGCGTGCTGATCGGGCTCTCCGGCGGCATCGACTCCGCCCTCGTCGCGGCGATCGCGTGCGACGCGGTCGGCGCGCAGAACGTCTACGGCGTGGCCATGCCGTCCCGCTACTCCTCCGAGCACTCGATCGCCGACGCGACCGAGCTGGCGCGGCGCACCGGGCTCAACTTCCGCACCGTCCCGATCGCCCCGATGTTCGACGCCTACATGGGTTCGCTGAACCTCACCGGGCTCGCCGAGGAGAACCTGCAGTCGCGGCTGCGCGGCACGATGCTGATGGCGCTCTCCAACGAGGAGGGCCACATCGTCCTCGCCCCGGGCAACAAGTCCGAGCTGGCGTGCGGGTACTCGACGCTCTACGGGGACTCCGTGGGCGCGTACGGCCCCATCAAGGACGTCTACAAGACGTCCGTCTTCCGGCTCGCCCAGTGGCGCAACCGCGCCGCGGAAGAGCGGGGCCAGACCCCGCCCATCCCCCAGAACTCCATCACCAAGCCGCCGAGCGCCGAACTGCGGCCGGGCCAGGTCGACACCGACTCCCTCCCGGACTACGACGTGCTCGACCGCATCCTTGAGCTGTACGTGGACCGCGACCAGGGGCGGCAGGAGATCGTCGCGGCGGGCTACGACGACGAACTGGTGACGCGGATCCTGCGGCTCGTGGACACGGCGGAGTACAAGCGCCGCCAGTACCCGCCGGGGACGAAGATCTCCGCGAAGGGCTTCGGCAAGGACCGCCGCCTCCCGATCACGAACCGCTGGCGCGAATCCGGCTGAGCCTGCGTGCGGAGTCCCGGTGCGGGGTTCCGGTGCGGGTGCGGGGTGGGTACGCCCGGGGCTTGTTCCGGGTGCCGGGGCGCGCCCTTCCGCGGGGTCCAGGGGCGCGGCTTCCTGGCACTACGGGGGCGGGGGCAAGGGGGCCGGCGGGACGGTGGGGTGGGCCCGGAGGGACTGGAGCAGCAGGGCCACGAGGCGGCGGGAGGCGGCGGCGGAACCGACGCCTCCGTTGGCCATGATCAGCAGCTTGATGTCGCCCGGTACGAAGTCGGGCCGCAGCTGTCCGCTCCGCTGCGCGCGCAGCGTCAGCTCGGCGAAGCGGCGCACGTGGTGGTCGCGGACGCGCTCGAAGTCGGTGGTCAGCGAGTCGGGGAGGGCGGCGAGGAAAGCGGCGGTGAAGCCGCGGTCCTCGGCCTGCATCGCGCACACCTTCTCGATGAACGTGGAGAAGCCGTGCCAGGGGTCGGGATCGGCGAGGACGGTGTCGAGGGTCTCCACGCAGCGGGCCATCTGGTCGGCGAAGGCCTCGGCCACGAGGGCTTCCTTGGCGGGGAAGTGGCGGTAGAGGGTCGCGGGGCCGACACCGGCGCGGCGGGCGATCTCGCGCATCGGCACATCGAGCCCGTGGGCGGCGAAGGTGTCGCCGGCGACCTCGATGATGCGCTGGCGGTTGCGCCGGGCGTCGGTGCGTTTCCGAGACGGATCGTCGGTCATGTCTCTTACTTTAGAAGGAAGCGGACGCCCTGTTCCGATTCGCTGTTAGCTTCGGCGGCAGTCGAGCGAGAGGTGCAGGAATGTTCGCTTTGCAGTACTCCGAGCTGGGCCCGCCGGAGGTGCTCACCGTCGGTGAGGCCGACGAGCCGCACGCCGGGCCCGGGGAGATCCGCATCGCCGTACGGGCCGCTGGGGTCACCCCGAGCGACTGGAAGCTGCGGGCGGGGGCGATCCCAGCCGGGGTCCTGCCCGACCTGCCGCTGCCGCACATCCCCGGGATGGACGCCGCGGGGGTCGTGGACGAGGTCGGGGAGGGCGTCAGCGGGGTGGCGGTCGGGGACCCGGTGTTCGGGATCGTCGCCACCGACCGGCTCGGGGGCGCGGCCGCCGAGTTCGCCGTGCTGGCCGCCTGGGCGGCCAAGCCGGACGCGCTGAGCTGGGAGGAGGCGGGCGGGGCGGCGGGCAACGTGGAGACGGCGACCCGCGCGCTGAACCTGCTGGGCGTCACGGAGGGTACGACGCTGCTGGTCGAGGGCGCGGCCGGGGGTGTCGGCACGGCGGCGGTGCAGCTCGCGGCCGCCCGGGGCGCCACCGTGATCGGTACGGCCCGGGAGGTGAACCACGCGTTCCTCGCCGGGCTCGGGGCGGCGCCCACCACGTACGGCCCCGGTCTGGCGGAGCGGGTCGCGGCGCTGGCGCCCGGCGGGGTCGACGCGGTGCTGGACGCGGCGGGCTCGGGCTCGCTGCCGGATCTCGTCGCGATCGCGGGGGACGCGCGGCGGGTGGTGTCGGTGGCCGACATGGCCGCGCACGAGCACGGCGCGCATATGACCTGGGCCGGCAGCGGGGACGCGCCCGGCCACGACGGGCTCGCGGTGGCGGCGGCCCTGGCCACCGAGGGCCGGTTCCGGGTGCCGCTGGGCGGGGTGTTCCCGCTGGCGGACGCGGCGAAGGCCCATGAGCTGAGCGCCACCGGCCACGCCCGGGGGAAGATCGTGCTGACGGTGCCGTAGGGGTAACGAAATGCGCCCCCGCCACACGGCGGGGGGCGCATGGCCGTGCGGAGGGTCAGCGCACCTCGGACAGGGTGGGCACCGAATCGCTGCCCGCGACGACGCGGGACTTCTCCGAGGAGCCGCGATCCAGCAGGCCCGCGGTCACGGCTATCGCCAGGCCGACCACCGCGAGCGCCGCGCCGACCAGGGTCGGGGAGGTCCAGCCCCAGCCGGCCGAGATGGCAGCGCCGCCGGCCCAGGCCCCGCCCGCGTTGGCGAGGTTGAAGGCCGAGTGGTTGGAGGCGGAGGCGATGGTCGGGGCGTGCTTCGCCTTGTTCATGACGAGCATCTGCAGCGGAGTGGTGGTCATGAAGCCCACCGCGCCGAGCAGGACGACCGAGACCAGCGCCGCCCACTTGATGTGCACGGTGAAGTCGAACACCACCAGCATCACGGCCAGCGCCGTCAGCGACCCGTACAGCGTGGGCCGCAGCGCGCGGTCGGTGAGCGGTCCTGCGACCAGCGCGCCGAGGGTCATGCCGATGCCGAAGAGGGCGAGCACGATCGTCACGGAGGACTCGGCGAAGCCGGTGACCTCGGTCATCATCGAGGCGAGGTAGCTGTAGACGGCGAAGACGCCGGCGAAGCCGAAGACCGCGGTGAGCAGCCCGAGCAGCACCTGCCGGTTGCCGAGGGCGCGCAGTTCGTGCGCGAGGCCGCCGTGCTGGTTCCGCGGCACCTGCGGGACGAGCCGGGCGAGGGACGCCATGGCGACGACGCCGATGCCGGTGACGACCAGGAAGGTGGCGCGCCAGCCCAGGCCCTGGCCGAGCGCCGTGCCCACGGGGACGCCGACGATGTTGGCGATCGTCAGGCCCAGGAACATGGTGGCGACCGCGCGGGCCTGCTTCTCCTCGCTCACCAGCCGGGAGGCGACCACCGCGCCGACACCGAAGAACGCGCCGTGCGGCAGCCCGGCGAGCACCCGCCCGGCGAGCAGCAGCCCGAAGGAGGGGGCGAGCGCGGAGGCGAGGTTGCCGATCGTGAAGAGCGCCATCAGCAGGACGAGCATGCGTTTGCGCGGGATGCGCGCGCCGAGGGCGGTGAGCAGCGGGGCGCCGATGACGACGCCGATGGCGTAGGCGGAGACGAGGTAGCCAGCGGTCGGCACCGAGGTGCCCAGATCGTCGGCGACGTTGGGCAGCAGGCCCATCATCACGAATTCTGTGGTGCCGATACCGAAGGCAGAGATCGCGAGAGCGAGCAGTGCCAGGGGCATGAGAGACCTTTCACAAGCGGTGAGGAAGGAGATCGTGCGTATGTTCTCTACCGGAACAAAGTCTCTCACGCGCTTTATTTCCTGAGCACCGTCCTCAAGGTGAACAGCGTGTTAGATCTTCGATGAGCAGGCTCAGAGCGTCACGGACGCCGCTACCGGAAGGTGGTCGCTGCCGGTCTGCCGCAGCGTCCAGGCCGAGACCGGGTTCACCCCGCGCACCATGATCTGGTCGATGCGGGCCATCGGGAACGAGGCGGGCCAGCTGAAGCCGAAGCCGTCGCCCGCGGCGCCCTGCGCGGAGCGCATCTGCGAGGTGACGGGGGCCAGCGAGCGGTCGTTCATCGTGCCGTTCAGGTCGCCGAGCAGGATCACCTTGTCCAGCGGCTCGTCACGGATGGCCTCGCCCAGCGCGTCGGCGCTCGCGTCGCGCTGCCCGGCGGTGAAGCCCGCGTTGAACTTCACGCGCACGGAGGGGAGATGGGCGACGTAGACGGCGACCTCGCCGCTCGGCGCGCTGACGGTGGTGCGCAGCGCCCGGGTCCAGCCCATCTTGATGTCGACCGGCTTGGTCCCGGACAGCGGGTACGTGCTCCACACCCCGACCGTGCCCTGCACGGCGTGGTAGCGGTAGGTGCCCGCGAGCGCCTTGGCGTACGTCGGCACGGCCTTGGTGGTCAGCTCCTCCAGCGCCACCACCTGCGCGCCCGAGGCGGCCACGTCCTTCGCGGTGGCCACCGGGTCGGAGTTGTCGGCGTTGACGTTGTGGGTGACGACGGTCAGGTCGCCGTCGCCGCCGGACTTGTCGGAGAACATCAGCCCGCCGAAGAGGTTCAGCCAGACGGCGACCGGCAGCACCAGCGCCACCAGGGCGCTCGCCGACCGCCGCACCAGGCCGAGCACCAGCAGCACCGGGAGGAACACCCCGAGCCACGGCAGGAAGGTCTCCAGCAGGCTGCCGAGGTTGCCGACGCGGTTGGGGATGTCGGCGTGGAAGATCATGACCAGTGCGAGCAGGATCGCGAACGCCGCGAGCAGCAGACCGCGCCGCCAGATTCCGCGGCTGTGCCGGAGCCGGTCGCGCAGGCGGTCGAATCGGGAGCCGGTCCGCTGGGGTGCGCCCCCGGACTGTCCCGTCTCCTGCGTGTACGCCTGCACCATGCGCTGTCCGTCCCTCACTTGCCGCTGCCCGCCTACCGTTCAAGACCCTAGGCGATGACCAGGGCATTCCCGACGCCCCCACCGGGCGTCCCTGCCCGGTGGACGCCCGGGCGGTACGCGGGGGTTCCGCCTCCCGTGACAACGGGGGCGGTTGTGACGCAACAGGCACAGAGCAACAGGCGCCACGGCGCCGGGACGCGCCGTCCGTCCTACGCTCGCATACGCCCTCTCAGCCGCGCGCCGAGACCCCCTCCAGAACGGTGTCCACGATCCGCTCGGCCAGCCCCTCCGGCAGCTCCTGCCACTCACGCAGGATCGCGCGCGCCAGCATCGGCCCGGTGAACAGGTCGGCCAGCAGCTCAAGATCGGTGTCCGCCCGGATCTCACCGCTGGCGATGCCCCGCCGCAGCACCGACCGCAGCGTCTCCCGGCGGACCTCGATGACGTTCTCCTCGTACGCCCGCCACAGCTCCCGGTGGGCGTGCGCCTGGGCCAGGACGCTGCGCATGAGGGCGGAGTCGCGCTTGGCCAGCCCGCGCCGGCGCAGGAACTCCAGCAGGGTGACGAGGTCGTCGCGGGCCGAGACCCCGGCCGGTGCGGGGCCCGGTTCCTCCAGCGACCGCAGGACGTCCAGCATCAGCGCGTTCTTTCCCGGCCAGCGGCGGTAGACGGTGGCCTTGCCCACCCCCGCCGCGCGCGCGATCCCCTCGATGGACAGCGCGCCGACACTCGAGCCCTCCTCCAGCAGCCGCAGCGCGGCCTCGATGATCGCGGCGTCGGTGGCGGCCCTGCGCGGCCGCCCGCGTGCCGGGACGGTGGGCGCCGTCATCGGTCGGCCCCCGCCCCGGCCTTCTCCCGTGGCCGCCCGCTGCCGGGGCCGCCGCCGTCCGCGCCCTTGCCGGGCAGGAAGGCCGCCACGACCAGCGCGCCGAACAGGGCGACGCCCGAGGCGCCGAGCGCGGTGAGGTGCATCGCGTGGATGAAGGAGTCATGGGCCGGGCCCAGCAGCACATGCCCCGCGGGACCCATACGGTCGGCGAGGGCGAGGGTGGCCTCGACGGACTCACCCGCCGAGTGCCGTACGGAGGCGGGCAGCCCGGGGACGGCGGCGAGGGTGCCCTGGATGCCCTCGCGGTAGGTGGCGGAGAGCACCGAGCCGAGGACGGCGACCCCGAGCGCGCCGCCGACCTGCCGGAAGGTGTTGTTCAGGGCCGAGCCGGAACCGGCCTTCTCACGCGGCAGCGCCTGCATGATCGCGGTGGTGACCGGCGGCATGATGTGCGCCATCCCCGCGCCCTGGAAGAAGAACAGCGTCTCCAGCACCCACAGCGGCGAATCGACGTCCAGCAGCAGGAACCCGGCCATGGTGGCGGCCACCAGCAGCATCCCGCCCGTGCACACGGCGCGGGCGCCGAACCGCTCCACGACCAGCCGGGCGCGCGGCGCGAACAGCAGCTGGGCGACGGCCAGCGGCAGGAGCAGCAGCCCGGAGTCCAGGGCGCTGAAGCCGCGCACGCTCTGGATGTAGAAGACCATGAAGAACGTCACGCCCATGAGCGCGAAGAAGACCAGCGCGACGGCGGCGATGGCGGCCGAGAAGGCGGGGTTGCGGAAGTAGCCGACGTCGATGGCCGGATGGTCGCTGCGCTTCTCGTGCCGGACGAACAGGCCCAGCACGAGGAGTCCGGCGCCGATCGTGGCCAGCACCTGGGCGTCGGTGAAGTCGGCGAGCTGGCCGCCCTTGATGATCCCGTACACCAGCAGCACCAGGCCGATGACGGACAGCAGCACGCCCAGCGGGTCCAGCCGGCCGGGTGCGGGGTCCCGGGAGTCGGGGACGAGCAGGATCATGGCGATGATCCCGGCGGCCACGACGGGCACGTTGACGAAGAAGACCGAGCCCCACCAGAAGTGCTCCAGCAGCACACCGCCGGTGATCGGCCCGATGGCGATGGCGAGGCCGACCGCGGCGACCCAGATGCCGATGGCCTTCGCCTGCTCCTCGCGCTCGAAGACGTTCACCAGGATGGCCAGGGTGGCGGGCATGACGAAGGCCGCGCCCAGGCCCATCAGCGCGCGGAAGCCGATCAGCTCGCCGGGCGAACCGGAGAAGGCGGCCAGCACCGAGCCCATGCCGAACACGGTCATGCCGCCGAGCAGCATCTTCTTGCGGCCGAGCCGGTCGCCGAGCAGCCCGGCGGTGAACAGCAGCCCCGCGAAGACCAGCGTGTAGGCGTTGATGGCCCACTCCAGCTGGCTCTGGGTGGCGCCGAGACCGGTGGGCTTGGGGCTGGCGATGGTCTTCATCGCCACATTGAGTATCGAGTTGTCCAGGACGACGACCAGGACGCTGAACATGAGGACGACCAGGATCGCCCACCGTCTGCGGTGAATCGCCTCGGCGGAGGGGGCTGCTGCCATATGGCCCAGGCTAGAACCGTTTCGATACGGCCCCGTCTCGTATGGCAAAGACTTTGCGAGCCTTTGTCCATCGAATGCTCATCCGTGCGCGAATGTCCCCACTTTCGCAGCGTCGGGAGGCGTGCCAGCATGGAGGTGGTCCGGGGACGCCGTCAGGGCGCCTCGAGATGACGAACAGGAGCCGTCGTAATGACGCACGTCAGCCCTGCGCAGAAGCAGTCACCGAAGGCGCTGTACGGGGGGACGAGTTCCCGCCGTGTCACCGTCCGTGACATCGCCGCCGCCAAGGAGCGCGGCGAGAAGTGGCCCATGCTCACCGCCTACGACGCGATGACCGCCTCCGTCTTCGACGAGGCGGGCATTCCCGTCATGCTGGTCGGCGACTCGATGGGCAACTGCCACCTCGGCTACGAGTCCACCGTGCCCGTCACGATGGACGAGATCGCCCTGCTGTCCGCCGCCGTCGTACGCGGCACCAAGCGCGCCCTCGTCGTCGGCGACCTGCCCTTCGGCTCGTACCAGGAGGGCCCGGTCCAGGCGCTGCGCAACGCCACCCGGCTGGTCAAGGAGGCCGGGGTGGGCGCGGTCAAGCTGGAGGGCGGCGAGCGCTCCGCCCACCAGATCGAACTGCTCGTCCAGTCCGGCATCCCGGTCATGGCGCACGTCGGCCTCACCCCGCAGTCCGTCAACGCGTACGGCGGCTACCCGGTGCAGGGGCGCGGCGAGGAGGCCGCCCAGCAGCTGCTGCGCGACGCCAAGGCCGTGCAGGACGCGGGCGCCTTCGGCGTCGTGCTGGAGCTGGTCCCGGCCGAGCTGGCCGCCGAGCTCACCCGCTCGCTGCACATCCCGACCATCGGCATCGGCGCGGGCGCGGAGTGCGACGCCCAGGTGCTGGTGTGGACGGACATGGCGGGCATGACCAGCGGCCGGGTGCCGCGCTTCGTCAAGCAATACGCCCGGATGCGGGAGGTGCTGGGCGACGCGGCGCGCGCCTTCGCCGAGGACGTCGTCGGCGGGGCGTACCCGGCCGAGGAGCACTCCTTCCACTGATGTTCCACTGAGACACAACGAGCCATCGCGGTACATCGACAGCCCGCCGACCGTCCCCCGTCGGCGGGCTGTCCGCCGCTTGTCGGCGATCTGTCGGCGAGGGGTGTCACTCTTACGGCATGACGCGACAGGAACACAAGATCAGGGACGGCAACGCCGTCGAAGTACGGGGGCTGGTCAAGCACTTCGGCGACACCAAGGCGGTCGACGGGGTGGATCTGGACGTGCCGGAAGGCACCGTCCTCGGTGTCCTCGGCCCCAACGGAGCCGGGAAGACCACCCTCGTCCGCTGTCTGTCCACCCTGCTGGTGCCGGACGCCGGCACCGCCGTCGTGGCGGGGTACGACGTGGTGCGGCAGCCCCGGCAGCTGCGCCGCACGATCGGTCTGACCGGGCAGTACGCCTCGGTCGACGAGAAGCTTTCCGGCTGGGAGAACCTGTACATGATCGGGCGGCTGCTCGATCTGCCCCGCAAGGAGGCCCGGGCGCGCGCGGACGCCATGCTGGAGCGGTTCTCGCTGACGGACGCCGCGAAGCGGGCCGCGGCCACCTACTCCGGCGGCATGCGGCGCCGGCTGGACCTGGCCGCCTCCATGATCGGCCGGCCCTCGGTGCTCTATCTGGACGAGCCGACGACCGGTCTCGACCCGCGCACCCGCAACGAGGTGTGGGACGAGGTCAAGCGCATGGTCGCCGAGGGCTCCACGGTGCTGCTGACCACCCAGTACATGGAGGAGGCCGAGCAGCTGGCGCACGACCTCACGGTCATCGACCGCGGCAAGATCATCGCCGAGGGCCGGGTCAACGAGCTGAAGGCCAAGGTCGGCGGGCGCACCCTGCAGATACGCCCCTCCGACCCCGGTGAGCTGAACCGCATGGTCGGCGCCCTCGCGCAGGCCGGGCTCGACGGCGTCGGCGGCGCGACCGCGGACATGGAGGAGGGCCTGGTCAACGTGCCGATCGTCAGCGACGAGCAGCTGACCGCGGTGATCGGCCTGCTCGGCGAGCGCGGCTTCACGATCGCCGGGATCGACACCCATCTGCCCAGCCTGGACGAGGTGTTCCTGGCCATCACCGGCCAGAAGACCTCCACGCCCGAGAACAGCACCCACGACAAGGCTCTTGAGGAGGTGGCCGCGTGACCACGGCAACGGTGCCCGCGTCCGCGAAGGACCTGCCCGGCGAGGGGCGGATCGGGCTGCGCGCCAATCTCCGGCACATCGGCGCGCTGGTGCGGCGTAACGCGCTGCAGATCAAGCAGGACCCGGAGTCGATGTTCGACGCGCTGCTGATGCCCATCGTCTTCTCGCTGCTGTTCACCTATGTCTTCGGTGGCGCGGTGTCGGGCGGCGACCGCAGCGAGTACGTCAACTACTTCATCCCCGGGATGATGGCGATGGGCGGGCTCAACATCGCCATGTCGGTCGGCACCGGTGTCAACGACGACTTCCGCAAGGGAGTGATGGACCGCTTCCGCACGATGCCGATCGCCCGCTCCTCGGTGCTGATCGCCAAGCTGATCGTGGAGACCGGGCGGATGCTGGTGTCCACCCTCATCCTGCTGGCCATGGGCTTCATCATGGGCTTCGAGCTGAAGACCGGCCCGGCCGAACTGGCGGCCGCAGTCGTCCTGGCCCTGATCTTCGGGTCGTCGCTGACCTGGGTCTTCATGCTGCTGGGGCTGTCGCTGAAGACACCGCAGGCGGTGCAGGGCCTCGGCTTCCTGGTGATCATGCCGCTGCAGTTCGGCTCGTCGATCTTCGCGCCGACCAACACCATGCCTGGCTGGCTGCAGTCCTTCACCAAGTACAACCCGCTCTCCCAGCTCGCCGACGCGGCACGCTCGCTGACCAGCGGCCACGGCCCGCTCGCCCATCCGGTGACCGTCGCCCTGGTGTGGGCGCTGGCCATCACGGTGGTCATGGCGCCGCTGGCGGTGCGCAAGTTCCGTACGAAGACCTGAGCGGTGGTTCAGACGAGGGCGGCGGCCTCCTCCACGGTGAGGCCCCCGCCCTCCGCGTACGCCCGCTCGTACCTCCCGTCGTCCAGCCAGGCCCGCGCCGCCGCCTCGCCCGCCGCCCGGTCCGCGCCCTCCTTGGCGGGAACCCGCTGGAGGCCGGGCCGCAGCGCGTCGTACGCGCCGAGCAGCCGTGCCGCGGCCTCGGCCCGCTCCGTGCCGCCGAGCGCGGCCAGCGCCCGCGCGGCGGTCACCAGCTGGATCACGGGCACCTGCGGGGCGACCACATGGGTCATGAAGTCGCCGGTCTTCGCCAGCGCCCCGCGAATCCGGGTCAGCGCCTCCCCCGGCTGCCCCTCCATCAGGTCCAGCCAGGCCATCATCCCCTCGACCAGGCCCTGGAACAGGTCGAGCGCCCGGTGGCGGAACTCGTGGTGCAGCACCGCCAGATGCTCCCGGGCCTCGGCCACCCGGCCCGTGACGCCGCACCGGTGGGCCAGGTGCATCCGGACGTACGTCGCGGCCTCGGCATCCGCCTGCGCCCGCTCCGCCAGCAGCTCGCGCAGGACCCGCTCGCCCTCCGCCGCCTCCGCCTCGTCCCCGTGCTCGACGTGCAGCCCCGCCAGCCGGGCCCTGAGCAGCGAGACGTGGGAATGCGCGTCCAGCTCCTCGACGTAGGCGATCGCCGCCCGGTAGTCGTCGGCCGCGGCCCGGCCGTCGCCGATCAGCTCCAGGGTCTCGCCGCGCCCGGACAGCGCCTCGGCCGTGCCCCAGGCGTCACCGAGGCTCTTGAAGATCTCCAGACTCTCGTCGGCGTCCCGGCGCGCCTGCTCCCCGGGATCGCCGCCGCCGCGCTGGGTCATCACCTTGGCCCGCATCTGGAGGGTGAAGGCCAGCTCCCAGGTGTAGCCCAGCTTCCGGCTGGTGCGCACCGACGCGTCCACGACGTCCCGCATCAGGGCGAGGTCGCCCGTCAGCAGCACCGCGAAGAACCACATGACGCCGGGGACCCGGCAGTTCTGCGGCAGTCCCGGGCGGTAGGCCTCGACGATGCCCCGCATCTCGCGCCGGGACTCCTCGTCGTCCATGGCGCGCAGATTGCCTTCGAGGTTGGCCAGCGCGAGCAACCGCACCCCGCGCCGCGCCTCCTGAAGCAGCTCGGGCTCCATCGGCGGCGGTTCGGCCGTGCAGCTCCGGTGCAGCGGGGGCGCCGGGGCGACCGGCGGCTCGAACGGGTTGGGGCCCATCCGCGCCACGGCCGTCGCCCACTGGCGTGCGTCGCCGCGGTGGCCGCGCAGGTTCCAGAACCAGCCGAGCGACAGCACCAGGCACAGCGCCTCCTGCTCGTCGCCCGCCGCGACGGCCCGGCGCAGCGCGGTGCGCAGGTTCTCGTGCTCGGTCTCCAGCCGGGGCAGCCAGACGCGCTGTTCGCGGCCGCGCAGCAACGGGTCGGCGGTACGGGCCAGCTCCCGGTACGCGACCAGGTGCCGCCGTTCGACCACGGCCCGCTCCCCCGCCTCGTCCAGCCGCTCCGCCGCGTACTCGGCGACGGTCTCCAGCAGCCGGTAGCGCATCTCGCCGTCCGTCCCGGGCGCGGCGACCACCAGCGACTTGTCGACCAGCGACCCGAGCAGCGCGGCGACGTCCCGGGGATCGACGGGCCTGCGGTCGCGCGGATCGCCGCAGACCGCCTCGGCCTCGGTGAGGTCGCAGCCGCCCGCGAAGACGGAGAGGCGGGCGAGGACGGTGCGCTCGCGGTCGTCCAGCAGGTCCCAGGACCAGTCGACGACGGCGCGCAGCGTCTGCTGGCGGGGCAGCACGGTGCGGCTGCCGCTGGTCAGCAGGCGGAAGCGGTCGTCGAGGCGGTCGGCGATCTGCCGTGGGCCCAGCAGCCGCAGCCGGGCGGCGGCCAGTTCGACGGCCAGCGGCAGGCCGTCCAGGCGCCGGCAGATCTCGGCGCACGCCGCCGGGTCGTCGTCGGTGCGGAAGCCGGGGCGGGCCGCCGCGCCCCGCTCCTGGAACAGCCGCAGCGCCACCGGGTCCGGCAGCGGCTCCACCGGGCGCACCAACTCGCCGGGGACCGCGAGCGGTTCGCGGCTGGTGGCCAGGACGGTGACGCCGGGGCAGCGGGCCAGCAGGGAGTCGGCGAGCCGCGCCGCGGCCTCGACCAGATGCTCGCAGTTGTCGAGCACGATCAGCATCCGGCGCGGTTCGCAGTGCTCCACGAGCCGCGCGAGCGGATCGTGGGCGGTCGGGTCGGCCGCGGCGCGCAGCCCCTCGGCGGCGCTGCCGCGGATGACGGTCTCGCGCGCGCCGAGCGCGGTGAGCACGGTCTCGGGCACGGTCTCCGGGTCGTCCACGGGGGCGAGTTCGGCCAGCCACACCCCGTCCGGCCAGGCGCTCGCGACCGATTCGGCGGCCTCCTGGGACAGCCGGGTCTTCCCCGCGCCGCCGGGCCCGAGGAGGGTGATCAGCCGGTGCGCGGCCAGATCGGTGCGCAGCGCGGCCAGATCGGCCTCCCGGCCGACGAAGCTGGTGAGCCGGGCCCGCAGATTGCCGCCGCGCGCGGGGCGCTCCGCCCGCTGGGGCCGCGGGGGCCGCTGGGCCTTCCGTGGCTCGGGAGCCAGCAGCTCGGCGTGCAGGGCGCGCAGCTCGGGGCCCGGGTCGGCGCCCAGCCGGTCGGCGATCTCCGCCCGGATCGCCTCGTACGCGGCCAGCGCCTCCGCTGGGCGGCCGGTGTCCCGCAGGGCGCGGATGCGCAAGCCGTGCAGCGGCTCGTCCAGGGGGTGCGCGTCGCACAGCTCGGCGAGCGCGGGGAGGGCCTGGGCGGCGTCGCCGAGGGCGAGGGCGGCGGTGATCCGGCCGCGCCGGGCGTCCAGCCGCTGGGCCTCGGCGCGGGCGGCCGCGGCCATCGCGTCGGGCAGGTCGGTGAGCGCCGGGCCGCGCCACAGGGCGAGGGCGTCGTCGTAAGCCGCGGCGGCCTTGGCCGGGTCGTCGTCGGCGAGGGCGCGGGCGCCCTCCTCCGCGAGCCGTTCGAAGCGGTGCAGATCGACGTCGTCGGGCTCGGCGCACAGCCGGTAGCCGCCGGGGCCGGACGCGATCGCCGCCTTGCCGACGGCCCGCCGCAGCCGCGCGACGAGGGCCTGCAGCGCCCCGTTCTCGTCGGCGGGCGGGTCGGTGTCCCAGACCTCGGCGATGAGCGCGCCGTTCGTCCGCAGCCGCCCCGGGGTCAGGGCGAGCGCCGTCAGCAGGGCGCGCAGCCGTGCGCCGCCGAGGTCGACGGGGGTGCCGTCGTCGTGGTGGGCCTGGGTGGTGCCGAGTATGGCGTAGCGCACGGCCCCATTGTTGTCGATGCGGCGCGCGGCCGGGCGTGGGCCTCAGCCTCGCACCACTCGCGCGAACTGCGAGGAGTCGAGGACGAGCGTTTGGTCGTCCACCGGGATTTCGATCTTCTCGCCGAAGTCACCGGTCACGGTGTGCCGGTAGTTCCCCTCCTGCGGGCGGGTCAGCAGCGTCCAGCGGGCGGTGAGCACGTTGACGACGAGGTACGCCTCGATACCGCGCAGGGCGTAGTGATCGGCCTTGGTGCTGTAGTCGCGCTCCTCGCTCTCCGGAGAGACGATCTCCACGACGAAGCTGAGCAGCTCTTCCGGAAACCTGCTGGCACCATCGACGAATTTGTCATTCGGCACGGCCGACACGTCCGGTTCCGGGCTGTAGCCCTCCCGGGGCGGGACCACGCTGAACTCGCCCACCGCTGTCCAGCCCGGCAGACCTTCCTCGATCTGGCTTGCAATGCGCCGCTGGGTCCTCCAGTGCGCTTGGGTAATCGGTACCAACGTGAGTCCGTTCCTGGTCAGCCGCAGCCGCATGCTTCGGGGCAGCCGAATCTGCTCGTGCAGTTCCACCGCCCGGTCCTCCATGATCGTCATGCTTCCTCCCTGGCCAGGTTGGTCTCAGATTAGCCGCTGGAGAGCCCGTCCGCGTGGCGCTGATCACGTCTGTTCCCGCTCGACCGGAACTCTGCGCACACTGATCACCGTTCTCCCGTCAGTGCCCACCACCCTGTACGGAGACCTCACTCGATGACCACCGCCATCAGCCGCCGTGAGCGGCGGATCAGCCCTGTGTTCCTCGGCCTGGTAGCGATCATGGCCGTGTCCGCGTGGGCGGTGTGGACGGACTACTCCTCCAGCCCCGGCTTCGCCGTCTTCCTCTTCGTGGTCTCCGGCTGGGTCGTCTCGCTGTGTCTGCACGAGTACGCGCACGCCCGTACCGCGCTGCACGGCGGTGATCTGTCGATCGAGTCGAAGGGCTATCTGACCCTCAACCCGCTGAAGTACACGCATGTGGCCCTGAGCATCGTGCTGCCCGTCATCTTCGTGATCATGGGCGGGATCGGGCTGCCGGGCGGGGCGGTCTTCATCGAGCGGCACCGGATCCGGGGCCGCTGGCGGCACAGTCTGATCTCGGCGGCGGGACCGCTGACGAACGTGCTGTTCGCCGCCGCGCTCACCGCCCCGTTCTG
This sequence comes from Streptomyces sp. NBRC 110028, assembly GCF_001417735.1. Lineage (GTDB taxonomy): Bacteria > Actinomycetota > Actinomycetes > Streptomycetales > Streptomycetaceae > Streptomyces. The sequence goes on along the minus strand of NZ_BBUZ01000025.1, from coordinate 616,268 downwards.
GCTCGGCGGCGCGGGGCAGGTGCCGCTGGTCTTCCGCTTCGCGCTCGCGTTCCTGGCGCTGCTCCAGGTCACCGCCGCGATTCTGAACTTCCTGCCGGTGCCGGGGCTCGACGGCTACGGGGTGATCGAGCCGTGGCTGTCCCACCGGATCCGGCGGCAGGTCGAGCCGTACGCTCCGTTCGGCCTGCTCGCGGTCTTCGGCATCCTGTGGATACCCGAGGTCAACCAGGTCTTCTTCGACGCGGTCGACACGATCATGCGGGGGCTCGGCGTGACGCCGTTCGAGACCTACTTCGGTCAGGAGTTCTTCCGCTTCTGGCAGGGCGCGCCGCAGTTCCCCGGGATCAGCTCGTAGCGCCCGCGGCCTCCCGCTCGGCCTTGGCCTTGCGCAGGGAGAACCAGGCCATGTTGGACGAGATCCCGGCGAGCAGGACCCAGACGACGCCGAGCCAGCTGCCCCGCGCGAACGAGACGACGGCCGCGGCGACGGTCAGGGCGCAGACGAGGAGGGCGTAGACGGCGAGGCGGGGCATGGGGGTGGCTCCTGTGGGGTCCTGTCGGGGGTGTGCCTGTCGACATTGTCGCCCATGCCCCGCCGGGGCGTACGGCGCGGGCTCCGCACGGACGTCCGCTCAGACGTCCGCTCAGATGTCCGTCACGCGCAGGCCCGCGTGGGCCTTGTAGCGGCGGTTTACCGAGATCAGGTTGGCCACCAGGGACTCGACCTGGTGGGCGTTGCGCAGCCGGCCCGCGAAGACGCCCCGCATGCCCGGGATGCGGGCGGCCAGGGCCTGCACCAGGTCGGTGTCCGCGCGGGACTCGCCCAGCACCATGACGTCCGTGTCGATCTCCGCGATCTCCGGGTCCTGGAGCAGTACGGCCGACAGGTGGTGGAAGGCGGCGGTGACGCGGGAGTCCGGGAGCAGGGCCGCGGCCTGTTCGGCGGCGCTGCCCTCCTCCGGCTTCAGGGCGTACGCGCCCTTCTTGTCGAAGCCCAGCGGGTTGACGCAGTCGATGACGAGCTTGCCGCTCAGCTCCTCGCGCAGCGCCTCCAGCGTCTTGCCGTGGCCCTCCCACGGGACGGCGACGATCACGATGTCGCTGCGGCGCGAGCACTCGGCGTTGTCCGCGCCCTCGATGCCCAGCTCGGCGCCGCCCAGCTCCTCGGCCGCGGTCTGTGCGCGCTCGGCGGCGCGGGAGCCGATGATCACCTTCTGCCCGGCCCGGGCCAGCCGGTAGGCGAGGCCGCGGCCCTGGTCGCCGGTGCCGCCGAGCACGCCGACGACCAGGCCGGAGACGTCCGGGAGGTCCCAGGGGTCCTTGGCGGGGGCCTTCTTGGCGGGGGCTTCGTTGGGGGCGGTCGTGCCGTCAGGAGTAGTCATGACAGCGATACTGTCACGCCCACGTCAGGCCTTCACGCTCCCGTCCGTCAGCCCGGTGCGCCAGTACCGCTGGAGGACGCCCATCAGCACCATCAGCGGCAGCACGGACAGGAAGGCGCCGCCGACCGTGTACTGGTACAGCTCCGGCTGCCGGTCCGCGTAGCCGGTCCAGGAGGTGAGGCCGAGCTGGATCGGATAGAGGTCGGAGTCGGAGAGCATGACCAGCGGCAGGAAGAAGTTGTTCCAGATGTGCACGAACTGGAACAGGAAGACGGTGACCAGGGCAGGGGGCATCAGCCGCAGCCCCACCGTGGAGAAGATCCGCGCCTCCCCCGCCCCGTCGATCCGCGCCGCCTCCATCAGCGAGTCGGGGACGGCGGCCGCCGCGTAGATCCGGCAGAGATAGACGCCGAAGGGGCTGACGACGCTGGGGACGAGGACGGCCCAGTAGGTGTTGGCCAGGCCGACGCGGCTGAAGAGGAGGTAGAGGGGGAGGGCGAGCGCGGTGCCGGGGATGAGGACCCCGGCCAGGATGACGTTGAAGATCCCCTCCCGCCCGGGGAAGCGGAACTTGGCGAGGGCGTACCCGGCGGCGGCCGACAGCAGGGTCGCGGCGAGGGCGCCGACGCCCGCGTACATCAGGCTGTTGGCGAACCACCGTGCGTAGATGCCGTCGTCGTACGTCAGTACCTGGCGCAGACGGCCGAGGGGGTCCGGGTCGTGGAACCAGAAGCCGAAGGTGCCGAAGAGGTCGCTGCTGGACTTGGTCGAGGAGACGACGAGCCAGTAGACGGGCGTGAGGAAGTAGACGGCGGCGACGGCGAGCAGCGAGACGGTGATGACGCGGTACCGCAACGCGGGCCGCCGCCCGCGCTCCGGGCGTCGGCGGTCCGCGCGTCGGCGGTCCGGGCGGGCCGTGCCCGGTGCGGGGCCGCCGCCGTCGTCCGACCCGCCGGTGCGCGCTCCGGGGGCCGATTCCGTGCCCGAGCCGGGGCCGGAGCGTGGCGCGGGCACGTCCCCGGGGCGGCCCGGGGCAGCCCGCCCGGCCCGGACCGGCGGCTCGGCACGCCCGGGGCCGCCGCCCGCGCCGGTGGCCGATTCCGCACCCTGCCGGCCCGGGTCGTTCGCCTGGCTCACCGGCCCTCCCCTCCCTTCCCGCGCTGCCCCACCAGCCGCAGAAAGCCGAAGGACAGCACGCACGCCACCACCGCCAGCAGCACCGCCTCGGCCGCCGCGATGTGCTGGTTGTTGCTGGTGAACGCCTCGTTGTAGGCGGCCAGGTTGGGGGTGTAGCCGGAGTCGATCCCGTTGCTGAGCGGTTTGAGCACCTTGGGCTCGGCGAACAGCTGGAGGGTGCCGATGAGGCTGAAGACCGTGGTGAGGACGAGGGCGGGCCTGATCAGGGGGAGCTTGATGTGCAGGGCGATCTGCCCGGCACTCGCGCCGTCGATCTTCGCCGCCTCGTACAGCTCCCCCGGCACCGCCTTGAGCTGCGCGATCAGCACCAGCATGTTGTAGCCGGTGAACTGCCAGGTGACGATGTTGGCGATGGACCACAGCACGGTGGAGCGGCCCAGGAAGTCGACGTCCCAGCCCGCCGAGTGCGCCATTTCCACCAGCGGGCTGATCCCCGGTACGTAGAGGAAGCCCCACAGGATCGAGGCGATCACCCCGGGCACCCCGTACGGCAGGAAGAAGGCGGTGCGGAAGAAGCCGACCCAACGCGCCGACGCCGCCTCCAGCAGCAGCGCCAGCGCGGTGGCGAAGGCGATCATCACCGGGATCTGGACCGCGCCGAAGAGCAGCACCCGCCCGAATCCGGCGGTGAAGTGGCCGTCCTGGAGGGCGTGGGTGTAGTTGGCGAGGCCCGCCCAGACGTCCTTCGTCCCACCGCCGAGGCCGAGCGGGCCGGTGCGCTCGACCCTCAGCAGGCTCTCGTAGAGCGCGAAGCCGATGGGGGCGATGAAGCAGAGGAGGAACAGCGCGAGGAACGGCAGCAGGAAACCGGCCGCCGCCCGCGCGCCGCGCGCCTCGGCCCGCGTGAGCCGGCGCACCCGGCCCGTCATCCGGCCTCCGCCTTGAGGCCCTTTTCCTTCAGGTCGCTGATCGTGTCCCGCTGGACCTTCTTCAGCACCGACCGGAACGACGAGCCGTCGCCGATGGCCGCCGTGAAGGCGTCGCCGAGCCGCTGGTAGAGGGTGTCGGTGGCCGGGCCCCACGTCCAGCTGGTGTCCACGCCCTTGCTCGCGTCGTCGAACACCTTGCTGTACGCCTGCCCGCCGAAGAAGTCCTTGTGGACGTCGAGGTCGGAGGTGGCGTAGCCCTGCTTGGCGCCCGGGGTGCCGTAGCCGTTCTCGATCAGCAGCTTGATCGACTCGGGGTCGGTGTTGAGCCAGACCGCGAACGCCAGGGCGTCCTTGGGGTACGTGGACTGGGCGAAGACGGCGGTCGTGGAGCCGCCCCAGTTGGCGTACGCGCCGTCCCCCCGCTTCCACTGCGGCATGGGGACGACCCGCCACTTCCCGGCGGTCTCGGGCGCGTTGCCGACCAGCAGCGCGTCACCCCAGCTGGCGCCGAGCCAGGACGCCATCGCGCCGGTCTGAACGTCCTTGTACCAGGCGTTCTGCCGGTCCGGGATGGTCTTGATCAGCTTCTGTTTGACCAGCGCGTCCCAGTAGTCGGCGACCTTGACGGTCGGCTCGTCGTCGATCGAGACGGTCCAGGTGTCGCCCTGGGCGCCGAACCAGCGCGCCCCCGCCTGCCAGGCGAGGCCCGCGAAGCGGTTGCCGTTGGTCGCCGAGAAGGTCTCGATCCAGGCGCCCTTCTTCCGGATCGCCTTGGCCGCCGCCTCGTACTCGTCCCAGGTGGCGGGCGGCTCGACGCCCCACTTGTCGAACAGGTCCTGACGGATGAACAGCCCCATCGGCCCGGACGCCTGCGGTACGGCGTACACGCCCTTGCCGAACACCGACTGCTGCCACTGCCAGCCGACGAACCTGTCCTTGTAGCGCCCGATCCCGTACTTCGTGAGATCGAGCAGCCCGTTGTCGATCAGGAAGCCGGGCACCACCGGGTACTCGATCTGCCCGAGGTCCGGCGGGTTGCCCGCCTTGATCGCGGCGTGCATCTTCGCGTACTGGGCGCCCTCGACCGCCGACACCTTCTCGACCTTGACCCGGACCTCGGGGTTCTTGCTGTTCCACAGGTCCACGGGCTTGTCGATGCCCGGCACCCAGGACCAGAAGGACAGGGTGATCTTCTCGCCCTTCTTACGGCCCTTGGGCTCATCGCCCCCGTCGTCGTCCCCGCCGCATCCGGCGAGGGCGAACCCGGCCGCCGCGGCGGCCGCGCCGCCGAGGACGGCACGCCGCCCGAATCCCGCGTTTTCTGACATGCTCATACCAGCTCCTCCACCGGAATGCGCCGGAATGTGATGGCCGAGTAGGCGCTGAAGTCGCCGGTCTCGTAGAGCAGTCCGACCGTGTCCCGATCGATCCTGACCAGGTCGGAGTAGGCCGCGGGCAGCCCGTCCACGGTGTGCGCCACCTGCCAGGTGACCCCGCCGTCGCGGCTCGCCCGCACCGTCATCAGGGCCCGGAAGCCGGGCGCGGCGGGCCCGGAGTACAGCAGGACATCCGGGTCACCGAGGTGCAGCACACAGCCCTCGACCACCGGCGTCACCAGCCCGGCCTGCGGCCGGAAGGGGGTGGCCAGGGTCTCGCCGCCGTCGCAGGAGCAGGCGTCGGCTCGGGTGCCGGGCGCGGTCGCGTCGTTCCGGGTGTTGAAGTAGACCCGGCCGTCGGGGAGTTCGGCGGCGGTCGTCTCGTTGACGTTGATGTAGCCGTCCGGGTTGTCGTCCACGTACCCGATCCGCCAGGTCTCGCCGTCGTCGTCGCTCAGCAGGTCGTGCCCGCCGTTGTAGCGGCCCTCGGTGCCGGTGTCGCCGGGGACCGCCGGGGGGAGGGAGTGGTTGGCCGGGACGACGATCCGGCCCGCGTGGCCGCCGTGGCGTAATCGCAGCGCGTGGCCCGGAGTCGTGGCGTACCAGCGCCACTCGGGGCGTTTCGCCCCCTCGGTGATCTCACGGGCCGCGCTCCAGCCGAGGCCGTCGTCGTCGCTGTACGTGAGCCACACCCGCCGCCCGTCCTCCGCGGACACCTCGCCGCGGCGGATCCGGTCCTCGGTCGCGGAGGCGGCGCTGCGGACGTGCACCAGGACGATCCGGCCCGCGTGCGGCCCGTCCTCCAGCACGACCGGCGCGGGGTTCCCCGCCGTTCCGTCCCCGTTGCGCGCGACGACCGCGGGCGCGCCCCAGGTCCGGCCCCCGTCGGCGGACCGCTTCAGCACCAGGTCGATGTCCCCGTGATCGGCGGACGACCCCACCCGCCCCTCGGCGAAGGCCAGCAGCGTCCCGGCGCGCGTGACCACCACCGCCGGAATCCGGTAGCTCGCGTACCCCCCGGCCCCGGCCCGGAACGGGACGGAGACCTCGTACGGGCATGCCATGCGGACCCTCCCGATGCGCCGTTGCAATCGATCGAGTGCTCAGCGGAAAAATGGGACGTAGGACGTCCCTTGTGTCCGGCGACCATAGGGTTTGCCTCACAGAGCGTCAAGAGTCGGCACAATGAACAGTTGTCGCCGCGTGGTGCCCGTGCCCTCGAAGGGGTGACCGTCCCCCATTCCTCCGGCCCCCTCGCCCCACCCACGGCAGGATCCGGTGCCATGGACGCCGTACGGGTCGCGCTGCTGCGCGAAGTGCTCGCCGGAACCGAGTGGTTGCAGTCCACCCGCCGCTTCGCGGGCTCCCTGCGGGCCTCGATCGGCTCGCGCGAGGGTGGATTACTGCTCGTGGGCAGCGAGGAGTACGAACCCTGGCACCTGGCCGCGCACCTCGACGACGAGGCCGCCTGGTCCGGGCTCCCGGAGCTGTCCCCGACGCTCGTCCGCCACCGGGTCCCGGCGGGCCCCGCGGTCCCGGCCCATCTGGCGGTCGGCCTGGGCCGCCTGGAGGCCGCCGGGCGCGGCGAGACCCTGCTCGTCGTCGCCCCCGGCGACCCGGGCGCCGGGCTGCTGGAGCGCGTCCACGACGCCCGCCGGGGCGGCGCCACCGTCCTCGCCCTCGACGGCGGCGACGCCGAACTGCACGCCCTGGCCCACGACGCGCTGTCCGCCCCCGAGGGCGCCGACCTCGACCTCGATACGGTTCAGCACCTGGTCAGCGCGGCCGCCGGGGAGAACACCCTCCCGCCCCGCCCCGGCCGCCGCCGCATCCGCGACCGCCTGGCCCGCCTGGCCGACCAGCTGACGTCCCCGCCCCCACCCGGCTGGTAACGGCCCGTTCCCCAGCACACCGCAATCGGGCCTGATCGATACGCGGTGCCGATCTCGCGGCCCACATCACCCCGACCGGCGCCACGACCACCTCGCACCCACAGGGATTCCCCAACAGCCGACCTCAGCGGTCTGCCGCCGCCCACCCCCACGCAATTCGATCTCTGCTACTCGTACGTCCTGAAGCAGTCGGCCGTATTGTTCAGGCTGGAAGGCAGGCTGGAGTTGCGGGTGTGAGGTTTTTCCCACCACAGTTGCTCCGTGCATGAAACGTCGCTTCCGCTTTCGGTGCGCCCCATGACTTGGACGTCCAGGCCGCCCTTGTTCGACCAAGATGACGTCCTGTTGTGGAAGTCGTAATTCGAGAAATAGACCCGGGTGGTGTGATTGGAGTTCCACTGCAGGCGTCGACCCTCGTATTCCTTGGACTGGTAGAAGCAGTACCAGTCCTTACCGATTGCCTCGGTCGGGCACGCGTCTTCACCGAGCGGAGTGGCCTCGGCGTCGGCGGCGCCAGTCCTGTCCTCTTTGATGAGGGACCGGCGGGCGTCTACCGTCTCGGCTTCGAGTCTCTTGGCCGCCGCACTGCTCGGGGGCGCCGTCTTCTGTCCGGGAAACGGGAAGGCCATGATGGCCTCACCGTCGCCCCACGCTATCTCGTACCTGCTGATCTGCACCCCGCCCTCGGTCTTGGCCAAGACGGCGTCGATCTGCTGCTGAAGGTCATCCGGGCCCGCCGCTTCACTCGCCCCGGGAATTGCGGCGACGCCGAGCATCGCGATGAACGCCACAGGCAGCGCCTTGCGCTTGCGGAGCATCATTTTTCCCCCTGGCTGTCGCCTCTGTTCGAGGTCTTCGGTTGATCGAAAAATCTAGCAGAAGTTATATGTGTGGGTAAGGCGTTCGCAAAGAATTCACAAAGGGGTGACTGCTTTCCGGACGCAGTGGTTACCTGGCTGAGATAGATTCCCCGCCCCCTCCAGGCCGCCCTTCCAGCCTGGAGGGGAGCGGCGAGACGACGGCTCCGTCAGACGGGGCGCACGGAAGCCGGCCGGGGGACATAGCCTTCCAGCAGCCAGGTCACGGTCTGGTGGTCCAGGCGCGGACCAGCGACCGGAAGGGGGCGGGGCGGGGGAAGCAACGCCCCGTCAGGCGGAATCGCCCGGGGCGTCGTCCTGCCAGCGGGGGTCGTTCTGCCACTGGGCGTTCCGCTCCTGCGCGGTCTCCAGCGCGCGCCCCGCCTCCGCCGGGGTGGCGTACGGGCCCAGGCGGTCCGCCGCGCGGCATTCGGGGCCCTCTTCGACCTTGTGATGCTTGACGCAGTAGTACCACTCGCCCGGCTTTCCGACGGGACCCTTCCTGAACAGCGCCATTCCGGCCTCCTCTTCCTCGCGGCCATGGTGCCCGATCCGGCGCCGATACACTCGCTGATATGTCTGGCCAGTCACTCCTTGTTCCGGGGAAGCTCTCCCCCGCCCGCCCCGTCCCCGCCTCGATCCCCCGGCCCGAGTACGTCGGGAAGGAGGGTCCCGCGCCGTACGAGGGGCCCGAGGTGCAGGATGCCGAAACGATCGAGCGGATGCGGATCGCGGGGCGGATCGCCGCGCGGGCGATGGAGGAGGCCGCGAAGCTGATCGAGCCGGGGGTGACGACGGACGAGCTGGACCGGGTCGCGCACGAGTACATGTGCGATCACGGGGCGTACCCGTCCACCCTCGGCTACCGCGGCTTCCCGAAGTCGCTGTGCTCCTCGGTCAACGAGGTCATCTGCCACGGCATCCCGGACACCACCGTCCTGCGCGACGGCGACATCGTGAACCTCGACGTCACCGCCTTCATCCACGGCGTGCACGGCGACAACAACGCCACCTACCTGTGCGGCGACGTGGACGAGGAGTCGCGGCTGCTGGTGGAGCGGACCCGGGAGTCGCTCCACCGCGCGATCAAGGCGGTCAAGCCGGGCCGGCGGATCAACATCGTCGGCCGGGTCATCGAGTCGTACGCCAAGCGCTTCGGCTACGGCGTGGTCCGGGACTTCACCGGCCACGGCGTCAACACCTCGTTCCACTCCGGGCTGATCGTGCCGCACTACGACAGTCCGCACCACACGACCGAGATCAAGCCGGGCATGACGTTCACGATCGAGCCGATGCTGACGCTGGGGACGTACGAGTACGACATGTGGGAGGACGGCTGGACGGTCGTCACCAAGGACCGCAAGCGGACGGCGCAGTTCGAGCACACACTGGTGGTGACGGACACCGGGGCGGAGATCCTGACGCTCCCCTGAGCCGGGAGGGTTTTGCCGACAGGGCGTCGGGAAAGGGTGGGGTCAGGTCGCCCTCACCCCACCACGGAGGCTGTTTTGGACGCCGCGCCCACGCCCTTCTCCGCACTCCTCCGCGCCGCCTCGCACGAGCAGCACACCGAGGTCGCCGGGTCGGCCTTCATGGGCGATCTGCTCGGCGGGCGGCTGGGCGTGGACGCGTACCGGCGGTACACGGAGCAGCTCTGGTTCGTCTACCGGGCCCTGGAGTCGGCCCCCGGGCGCCTCGCCGAGGACCCGGTCGCGGGTCCGTTCGTCACGCTCGACCTGGCCCGCACCCGGGAGCTGGAGCGCGATCTGACCCACCTCGGCGGCCCTCGCTGGCGCTCCGGCCTGGAGCCGCTGCCCGCCACGGAGCGGTACGCGGCCCGCGTGGAGGCGTGCGTGCGCGACTGGCCCGCCGGGCTGGTCGCCCATCACTACACCCGCTATCTCGGCGATCTGTCCGGCGGCCAGATCGTGCGCGCGATGGCCGAGAAGACGTGGGGCTTCGACCGCAAGGGCGACGGGGTGCGGTTCTACGTCTTCGAGTCGATCGACAATCCGGCCGCCTTCAAGCGCGACTACCGCGCCCTGCTGGACGCGCTACCGGTGGACGATCTGGAGAAGCAGCGGGTGGTCGACGAGTGCAAGCGCGCCTACGGGCTCAACAGCGCGATCCTCGGCGATCTGGGCCGCCACTTCCCGCTCAGCGCCTGAAGGCCGCGTAACGTCTCCCTGCCGCATTCAGGCCACTTGGCCGAAACTTTGCCATGTGCAGACGGATCTTTGGAAATACTCGGGCGACACACAGGTAAGGCTCAGTTAAGTTAGGTCTGCCTTATTCGTCCCCTGAGTCGTGTCTGGAGCCCGCATGCGAGCCGCTCGCACCCCTGTCGTCGCCGCCATATCGGCGTTGACGACGCTCACCGCCGTCACCGGCTGCGCCGAGAAGTCCGACGCCAAGGGGTCGGACGCCGTCCAGGTCACGGCCTCGGACAGCGCGTGCGAGGTCTCCCGGACGTCGTTCCCGGCCGGGCATGTGAAGCTCGCGGTGGAGAACAAGGGCTCCAAGGTCACCGAGGTCTACGTCTACGCCCCCGGCGACCGGATCGTCACCGAGCGGGAGAACATCGGGCCCGGCACCAAGGCCGTGATCAACGCCGAGGTGAAGGCCGGCTCGTACGAGATCGCCTGCAAGCCCGGGATGAAGGGCCACGGCATCCGGCAGAAGGTGTCCGCCACGGGCAAGGGCGCGGCGGCGAAGCGGGATCCGCGGCTGGACAAGGCGGTGGCCGCGTACCGGGCGTACACGCAGCGGCAGGCCGACGAGACGCTGCCGAAGGCCCAGGCGTTCGCCGACGCGATCAAGAAGGACGATCTGGAGGCCGCCAAGAAGGCGTACGCGCCCTCCCGCGTCGGCTGGGAGCGCACCGAGCCGGTCGCGGAGTCGTTCGGCGACATCGACCCGAAGGTCGATGTGCGCGAGGACGGGCTGGAGAAGGGGCAGAAGTGGACCGGCTGGCACCGGCTGGAGAAGTCGCTGTGGCAGGCGAAGAAGATCACCAAGGCCGACCATGACCTCGCCGACCAGCTGATCAAGGACCTCAAGGACTGGCAGAAGCGGGTCGGCACCGCCGAGATCACCCCCACCGGCATGGCCAACGGCGCCAAGGAGCTGCTGGACGAGGTGCAGACCGGCAAGGTCACCGGCGAGGAGGAGCGCTACAGCCACACCGACCTGGTGGACTTCGAGGGCAACGTCGAGGGCGCCGAGACCTCGTACAAGCTGCTCAGGCCCGTGGCCGCGAAAAACGACCCGGCGCTGGCCAAGGAGCTGGACAAGCAGTTCGCCGCGGTGCGGAAGCTGCTGGACGAGTACCGCGAGGGCGACGGCTTCGTCTCGTACGACACCGTCTCGGAGAGCAAGCGCAAGGAGCTGTCGGACGGGGTCAACGCCCTGGCCGAGCCGCTGTCCAAGCTCGCCGCCGCCGTCGTCTCGAAGTAGGAGAAGGTCATGACCGACGAGGCCACGACCTCCCCTTCCCGCCGCACCCTCCTCGGCTGGGGCGGTGCCGGGCTCGCGCTCGGCGCCGCGGCCGCCGGGGGCACCGCCGCCGCGCTGGGCACCGACGACGGCCCTGGGCAGGCGGCCGACAGCGGCGGCGCCGTCCCGTTCCACGGGGCCCATCAGGCGGGCATCGCCACCGCCGTCCAGGACCGGCTGCACTTCGCGGCCTTCGACGTGACCACCGACGACCGCGCCGAGCTGATCGATCTGCTCAAGGAGTGGACGAAGGCGTCGGCCCGGATGACCCAGGGGCACGCGGTCGGCGGCGGCGCGGTCGGCGACCTGGTCGAGGCGCCGCCGGACGACACCGGCGAGGCGCTGGGCCTCAAGCCGTCCCGGCTCACCCTCACCTTCGGCGTCGGGCCCACCCTCTTCAAGGACAAGAAGGGCAAGGACCGGTTCGGGATCGCGGGCCGCCGCCCCGACGCGCTGATCGACCTGCCCGCCTTCCCCGGCGACGACCTCGAAGCCGCCCGCAGCGACGGCGATCTGTGCGTCCAGGCGTGCGCCGACGACCCGCAGGTGGCCGTGCACGCCATCCGCAACCTGGCCCGCATCGGCATGGGCAAGGTGGCCGTCCGCTGGTCGCAGCTGGGCTTCGGCAAGACGTCCTCGACCACCCCGGACGCCCAGACGCCGCGCAACATGATGGGCTTCAAGGACGGCACGCGGAACATCCCCGGCACCGACGCCGCCGCCCTGGACAAACACGTGTGGGTGAGCGAGAAGGCGGGCCCGGCCTGGATGGCGGGCGGCTCGTACCTGGTGGCGCGGCGCATCCGCATGCACATCGAGACCTGGGACCGCACCTCGCTCAAGGAGCAGGAGGACGTGTTCGGGCGGGACAAGGGCGAGGGCGCGCCGTACGGCAAGCAGCACGAGCGCGACGCGCCGAACCTGAAGGCGATGCTGCCCGACGCGCACGTCCGCCTCGCCCACCCGGACTCCAACGGCGGCATCCGCATCCTGCGCCGCGGCTACTCCTTCACCGACGGTACGGACGGTCTGGGGCGGCTGGACGCGGGGCTGTTCTTCCTCGCGTACCAGCACGACGTGCGCGAGGGCTTCGTACCGCTGCAGCGGCGCCTGGCGCGCTCCGACGCGCTCAACGAGTACATCCAGCACGTGGGTTCGGCGCTGTTCGCCATCCCGCCGGGCGTCCGGGACACGGACGACTGGTGGGGCAGGGCGCTGTTCACCTGACCTCCCACAGCACACAGGGACAGAGAACGAGAGGAAGGCGAACCCCGTGTTCGGCAACTATCTGATCGGGCTGCGCGAAGGGCTCGAAGCGAGCCTGATCGTGTGCATTCTGGTCGCCTACCTGGTCAAGACCGGTCGCCGGGACGCGCTGCGGCCGGTGTGGCTGGGCATCGGCGCGGCGATCGCGCTGGCCCTGTCCTTCGGCGCGGCACTGGAGTTCGGCTCGCAGGAGCTGACGTTCGAGGCCCAGGAGGCGCTGGGCGGCTCGCTGTCCATCATCGCGGTCGGCCTGGTGACCTGGATGGTGTTCTGGATGCGGCGCACCGCCCGCCATCTGAAGCGCGAGCTGCACGGCAGGCTGGACGCGGCGCTCGCCATGGGCACCGGCGCGCTGGTGGCCACGGCGTTCCTGGCGGTGGGCCGGGAGGGCCTGGAGACCGCGCTGTTCATCTGGGCCGCGGTGCGGGTGGGCAACGACGGCTCGGCGGACCCGCTGATCGGGGCGGCCCTGGGCCTGCTCACCGCGGTGGTGCTGGGCTGGCTGTTCTACCGTGGCGCGCTGCGGATCAACCTGGCGAAGTTCTTCACCTGGACGGGCGCCATGCTGGTCGTGGTGGCGGCGGGCGTCCTCGCGTACGGCTTCCACGACCTCCAGGAGGCGAACTGGCTTCCGGGGCTGCACTCCCAGGCGTTCGACATCAGCTCCACGATCGCACCGGACACCTGGTACGGCACCCTGCTCAAGGGCGTCTTCAACTTCCAGCCGGACCCCACGTGGCTCCAGGTCACAGTGTGGCTGCTGTATCTGGTCCCCACGCTGACCTTCTTCTTCGCCCCGGGTAGGGTGGCGCCGTCCAACGCAGCCCCGAAGGAGCCGCAGCCCCATGACACGCAGGTCACCCCGCCGGCCGTCCGTCCTTCCGACCGCAGCGGCGGCACTGGCGCTGGGCATGACGCTGACGGGGTGCATGACGGTGCACGGCGAACGGGAGAACATACCGTCCGTCGACAAGGCTGAGGCCGCCGAAACGCTCAAGGACTTCACCGCCACCTACAACAAGGCGTACCAGGAGCTGGATCCGTCGGTGGTGAGCGAGGTGGAGACCGGCCCGCTGAAGGAGATCAGCACCGCCGATCTGAAGGCGCAGCACGCCAACTCCCCGCAGGGCAACCCGAACTACCCGCCGCTGAAGCTGTCCGACGCGAGCTTCCACATCCCCCGGCAGATCGGGTGGCCGAAGTTCTTCGTGGCGGACACCGACAGCAACCGGGACGCCAACCGGTGGCTGGTGGTCTTCACCCGGGAGGGCGCCGATCAGCCGTGGAAGGCCGCGTACCTGTCGATCCTCAGCCAGGAGGAGGTACCGGCGTTCGCGACCGACAAGGACGGCTGGGCCAAGCCGGTCAAGGCCGCGGGCGCCACGCCCCGGCTGGCGGTACGGCCGGACAAGCTGAGCGGCGCGTACACCGACTACCTGATGACGGGCGAGGGCGACACGTTCGCGGACGGTTCGGCGACGTCGGGGATGCGGGAGTCGCGGGCGAAGTTCAAGAAGACGCCGAAGTTCTGGACGCAGTACATCGACACCCCGGCGGCCGGCGGCGGCTCCGACGCCCCGGTGGGGCTGCGGACGAAGGACGGCGGCGCGGTGGTCTTCTTCACCTCGCACCACCGCCAGAAGCAGACCATGGCGAAGGGTTTCCGGCCCAACCCCGATCCGCAGGTCAAGGCGCTGATGACGGGCGAGGCGAAGAGGGCGGTGACGCTGATCCGGGTCGCCGAGTCGGCCGTCCGCGTGCCCGCGAAGGACGCGGCGGACCCGAAGGTGGTCTTCCTCAACCGCCTGGAAGGCGTCACGGGGGCCGCGGGCGAGTAGCGCGACCCGCTACCGCCCTATCGGCCACGCCGCGCCCTCGTACTCCTCCTCCACGGCCAGGCGGCACGCGTCGGTCAGCGCCTCCAGCAGCGTCAGCGGATCCGGCAGCGGCCGCTCCGGCCCGAGGAGCCACGCCACGCGCCCGTCCCCCGGCAGCCGGGCGGGGGGTACGAGCACATAGCTGCCGCGGCAGTGCCACCGCAGCCCCGGGTGCTCGTCCATCGTCTCGGGGTGGCAGTCCAGCTCGCACGGCCACCACTCGTCCTCGTCCTCCGGCGTGCCGCGCGTGGCCGTGAAGAACAGCATCCGGCCCTGCCGCAGATCCTCGCCGCTCGTCGCGACGGGCCCGACCTCCACCTCCGAGGCCCCCAGCCGCTCCAGGGCCTGCCGCCCCGCCTCGACGGGGACGTCGAGCACGTCGTGGACGAGGCCGGTGGCGGTGATGAAGTTGGCCTGCGGGTCGGCGCGCAGCCACCGGGTGACCTGCTCCGGGTCGGTCGAGGCCTGGGTCGCCCAGGCGAAGGAGACGGGGTGCCGGGCGGGGGTCGGACAGCCGATGCGGTCGCAGGAACAGCCGTAGCCGGAGGGGTACGCGGCCGGCGCGAGCGGGAATCCGGCGGCGGCCGCGGCCAGGAGCAGGTCCTCGCGGGCGCCCGCGGCGCCCGCCCCCGAGCCGGTATCGCCGCCCGTCGCGCTTCTCGGCCGGCGCAGCCACTGGGTGAACCTGCTCTTGCGTTCCATCTATCGCCTCGCTTCACCGCCGCGACCGGCGGTACCGCCGGTACCCGATCAATGCTGCCACCATCCTGCTCCCGAGGTGGCCGGTGTCCGCATCCGGGGTGATGCCGGGATCCACGTCCGGGCGCCGATATCAGGACATAGCCGGACGAGCACCCCTAGCGTTCGCTTTATGATCACCAGGTATTTTCTGACCGGTGCGGCGGTCCTCACCCTTTCCATACCGGCGGCCGTCCTGGCGTGCCCCACCGCCCGTCCGGCCCTCTCCCCCGCCGCCCGCCCGCCGGAACCGCGCCTCGACGACCGGTCCGCCGCCCTCGCCGCCGCCCCGCGGATCATCTACACGGCCCACCGCGGCGGCGCCCTCGAAGTGCCCGAGAACAGCATGGCCGGGCTGACCACCGCCCTGGCCCGCAAGGACGCCCAGGTCCTCGACTTCGACGTCCGCAGCCTGCGCGACGGCACGCTCGTCGTCATGCACGACGCGACGCTGGACCGTACGACGTCCCGGACCGGGCCGGTGAACGCCCTGACCGCCGCCCAGTGGCGCACCGTACGCCTCCGCCCCGCCCCCGCCCTGCGCGGCGCCTGGAAGCCCGAGCGGCCGCCGACGGTGGCCGAGGCGCTGGACCGGCTCGGCGGCCGCACCACGCTGATGATCGAGGCGAAGGACCCGGCCGGGCTGCCCCGGCTGGCCCGCATGATCCGCGACCGGGGCCTGACCCGCTCGGTCTACGTGAACTCCAACCACCCGGACGTGGCCCGCCAGGCCCACCGGATGGGCCTGCCGGCCCAGCTGTGGCGGTCCGCCCGGCAGATGCGCCACGACCAGCCGGGCGACTGGCGCGGGTTCGTGGACCTGCTGGACGTCGACTACCGGGCGCGGGACGCGGACATCCGGCGGGCCATCGCCTCCGGTGTGCCCCATGTGTGGGCGCACACCGTCAACACCCCCCGGCAGCGCGACCGGATGGTGCGGCTGGGATGCGACGGGATCATCACGGACACCCCGAGCCTGATGATCACCACCCCGGTGCGGCTACGGGCCGGCGGAGGACCCGGCGGCGGCCTCAGCGGGGGCTGAGCCCGCGCAGCGCCATCTCGACCACGGCGTCCGCGTAACGGTGGCTGAGCGGCAGCGTCCGCAGCAGCCAGCGGGCGGTGACCGGGCCGGTCACCAGCTCCAGGGCGATCCGCGGATCGAGGTCGGCCGCGACCTGCCCGGCCCGCTGCGCGGCGCGCAGCCGCTCGACGTAGAGCTGGAGCGACGGCTCCATGACCCGGCTCACGAACTCCGCCGCGATCTCCGGGTTCACGATGCCCTCGGCCGCCAGCGCCCGGTACGGCACGTCGTACGTGGGCGACCGCAGCTCGTCGACCGTCGCGCGCAGCACGAACTTGAGGTCGGCCTCCAGGTCGCCGGTGTCGGGGAACGCGTACGGCGCCTCGCCTCCGGCCTCCCGCGCGGCCCGCTCGCCGAGGGCGACGAAGGCGTCCAGGAGGACGGCCGCCTTGGAGGGCCACCAGCGGTAGATCGTCTGCTTGCCGACCCCGGCGCGGGCGGCGATGGCCTCGATGGTGAGTTTGGGATAGCCCAGCTCGGCGACGAGTTCGAGTGCGGCATCGAGGATCGCGCGGTGCGAACGTTCACTGCGGCGGGTCGCGTTGGGAGCCATGCCGGTCAATGTAGCGGCCCCCTTTGCACCCCGTAGAATCGACGGAATGCACGCCCCGCACGCCGCCCCCACCGCCGAGACGCTGCGCACCGCGCTCGCCGGGCTCCTCGACGGGCTGCCGCCCCGCCAGGCGGCCCAGGCGGTCGACCGGCTGATCGCCAACTACCGGGGCCGCACCCCGACCGACGCGCCCGTTCTGCGCGACCGCTCCGATGTCGCCGCGTACGCCGCGTACCGGATGCCCGCGACCTTCGAGGCGGTGCGCGCCGCCCTCGACGCCCTGCGCGAGCGCGCCCCCGAGTGGGTGCCCGCCTCGCACCTGGACATCGGCGGCGGCACGGGCGCGGCGAGCTGGGCCGTGGCCGCCGCGTGGCCGGAGGGCGGCCACACCACCACCGTCCTGGACTGGGCCGAGCCCGCCCTCGCCCTCGGCCGCGAGCTGACCCGGCGCTCCCCCGCCGCCCCGCTGCGCGAGGCCCGCTGGCAGCGGCGGGCCCTGACCGCGGACCTCGCCCTCCCCGACGCGACGGACCTGGTGACCGTCTCCTACGTGCTGGGCGAGCTCACCGCCGCCGACCGCGGCGCGGTCGTCGGCGAGGCGGCCCGGACGGCCCGGGCGGTGGTACTGGTCGAACCCGGCACCCCCGACGGCTATCTGCGCATCCGCGAGGCCCGCGACCAGCTCGTGGCGGCGGGCCTGCACATCCTCGCCCCGTGCCCGCACAGCGCCGCCTGCCCCATCGAACCGGGCGCCGACTGGTGCCACTTCGCGGCGCGGGTGAGCCGTTCGTCGCTGCACCGGCAGGTGAAGGGGGGCTCGCTGGGGCACGAGGACGAGAAGTTCGCGTACGTCGTGGCGACCCGCTTCCCCGCCCCCGCCCCGGCCGCCCGCGTCACCCGCCACCCCCAGACCCGCAAGGGCCAGGTCCTGCTGGACCTGTGCACCCCCGACGAGGGCCTGACCCGCCACACCGTGACCAAGCGCCACGGCCCCCTCTACCGCGCCGCCCGCGACACCGCCTGGGGCGACACCTGGCCACCCCAGGAAAACGACTAGCTAGTGCCGCGTCAGTCAGGGTTTGCCCGGTAGCGAGGCGTCCTGGTGCGGTCAGCTGCAAGGCGCCGGATCGGCCTCGTAGTGGGCCTACTCGGCTGATTCGGCAACGCCGCAGATGGCCGTGCCAGGGCGGCGAGCGGGGCGAACCTTGGCTGACGCGGCACTAGACGGGTGCGGGGGTGAAGACGACGGGGAGGGACGACAGGCAGCGGTACCACAAGGAGGCCAGCCACTCCAGCTCGTCGGGCTCGACCGCCAGCTCCAGATCGGGAATCCGGTCCAGCAGCACCTCGATCGCCGTCTCCGCCATGATCGTGCCGAGTTCGGGGGCGCCCGCCGGACACCCGTACTCGCCGCCGCCGAAGGCCAGATGCGCGTTGTTCCCGGCGTAACCCGCCTGGGGGTCGGGCCACAGTGCCGGGTCCGCGTTCGCGGCGGCGATGCCGAGGACGAGGAGGTCACCGGCGCGGACATGCCGGCCCCCGAGCGTGGCGTCCCGGGTGGCGAAGCGCCCGATGTTGTTCCGGATGGGGGCGTCCGCCCACAGCACCTCGTTCATGGCCTCACCGACGCTGCGGCGATTGCCCGCGAGGGTCAGGGTGAACCTGTCGTCGGTGAGCATCAGACGTACGGTGTTGCCGATCCAGTAGGACGCGGCGGGCATGGCCGCGGCCATCATCACCATCAGGTCCCCGACCAGCTGCTCGTCGGTGAGGCCGGGGCAGTTCTGCAGGTATCGCGAGGTGACGTCCGGACCCGGCGTCGTGCGCTTCTCCGTCACCAGTTGCTGCACCAGCGCGGCCGCGCGCTGCTGGGCCGCCATGGCCTCGTCGGTGGTCATCAGCGAGACGGTCACCGCCTCCGCCAGGGGCTGCAGCCGCTCCTCGGGCATGCCGAATATCGTGCCCATGGCGAGGGCGGGCACCGCGAAGACGTAGTCGAGCACCAGGTCCGCCTGGCCCTTGCCGATGAACTTGTCGATCGTCTCATCGGCGAAGCGCTCGCAGTGCCTGCGCAATTCGAAGGGGTCGACGGCGGCGAGGGCTTCGCTGATGGCCTCCGAGCGCCGCCGGTGCTCTTCCCCCTCCGTGAAGAGGATCATGGGTCCGTAGGCCACCCAGGGCATGAGCTGCCAGTCGGGCGGCACCTCGTCCCAGCGATTCCAGTGGCGTGAGTCGCGGCTGTAGGTCTGGGCATCGGCGAGGACCTGGCGCATCTCGCGATAGCCGAGAACGAGCCAGGCGGGGACATCGGCCTCCAGCAGAATCGGGGCCACCTGTCCGTGATCACGCCTCATCTGCTCGTGGCTCTCGGCCGGGTTCCGCAGGTAGCGCTCCCCGTGGAGCAACGCGGGGCCGGCGTGGGCGGGGCAGCCGGGGGGCGCCGCCGGGCCAGGGCCACCGGATGCGCCCTCCGCGCCTGTGGGGTCCTGAGAGTCCTGCGGATCATGAAGGTTCGTCACAGCGGTCTTCCTCATGGCGGTGGAGCAGCATGCCGTCCAGGCGTACACGGCAGGGGCACAGGCTAACCAAGCGAACGGAACAGGCCAACTGCGACGACATTCCCAGATGTTGAGCAGTCGATCAGCCCAGGGCGCGGGCCAGGGCGTTGGCCGCCGCGGCCCTGGGGGTGCTGTCGCCGGGGCGGCGGCGGGGGTGGACGGTGTTGGCCAGGAGGATCAGATAGCAGTCCCGGGAGCGGTCCAGCACCAGGCTGGTACCCGTGAAGCCGGTGTGCCCGGCCGCGCCGCGGCCCGCCAACCCGCCCATGAACCACGGCTGGTCGACCTCGAAGCCCAGCCCCGGCGCCGTCAGCATCAGGTCCACCGAGGCGGGTGAGAGCACCGGACCCCCGCCCGCCAGCAGGGCGCGGCACAGCGCGGCCAGGTCGGCCGCCGTGGAGAAGAGCCCGGCGTGGCCCGCGACACCGCCGAGCGCGTACGCGTTCTCGTCGTGCACCACGCCCCGCAGCATGCCCCGGTCGAGCTTGCCCCACGGGCGCCGCTGGTCCTCGGTCGCGGCGATGCGCGGCAGCCAGCTCGGGGGCGGGCGGAAGCGGGTGGACGTCATGGCCAGCGGGCCGGTGACGCGGTCGTGGACGAGGTCGGCCGGCGTGCCGCCGGTCACCCGCTCCAGCACGCGCTGCATCAGCAGCAGGTTGAGGTCGGAGTAGCGGCGGGCGGCGCCGGGCGCGGTGCCGGGCGGCTCGGCGTACAGCCGCGCCCAGCGTTCCTCATCGCTGTGGTACTCGTACAGCGGCAGCTCCGGGACCAGACCGGAGCGGTGGGTGAGCAGATGGCGCACCGTGATGCCGTGGGCTGCGGCGGCCGTGCACTCGGGGGCGTAAGCGGCGACCGGGGCGTCCAGCTCGATCTCGCCGCGCTCCAGCGCGCCCACCGCCACGATCGCGGTGAACAGCTTGGTCAGCGAGGCGAGGTCGAAGACCGTGTCGGCGCGCGTCGGGACCCACTGTGCGCGCGGCAGCTCGCGGTCGTGGCGGGCGTACCGCACCGCCCAGCCGAAGGCGCCCTCCGCCAGGGGCCCGGCGCCGGTTCCGGCGGCCACGACGGCGCCCGCGCACCAGGGGCGCTCCCCCTCGGGGAGCGCCTCCACGGTGCGCAGAAGTTGGCTCAGGCCACCGTCAGGCTCTGCTTGGTGCGTCGCTGCCACGGGCGGCAGAGTCCCATGAAGCAGCCCATGGCGGCCAGCGCGCACACCAGCTGGACGACGGCCATCGGCACCGCCGTGGTCTCGCCCGCGATCCCCACCAGCGGCGAGGCGGCGGCCCCGAGCAGGAAGGTGGAGGTGCCGAGCAGCGCGGACGCGGAACCGGCGGCGTGCGGGGTGCGCATCAGCGCCGAGGCGTTGGTGTTCGGCATGGCCAGGCCCATCGAGGACATCAGCACGAACAGGCAGGCCGCGACCGGCGCCAGGCCGACCTCGCCGAAGACCCCGGCGGACAGGACCAGCAGCGCGGTCGCCGCGAGGGCGATCAGCGTCAGCGCCACGGCCAGCACCTTGTCCATGCTGACGCGGCCGACGAGGACCCGGCCGTTGAGCTGGCCCATGCCGATGAGGCCGATCGAGTTGAGCCCGAAGAGGAGGCTGAAGGTCTGCGGCGAGGCGCCGTAGATCTCCTGGACGACGAAGGACGAACCGGAGACATACGCGAAGAGGGCGGCGAAGGCGAAGCTGCCCGCGAGCATGTAGCCGGTGAAGGCGCGGTCGGCGAGCAGCCCGCGCATCGTACGGAGGGTTTCGCCGAGCCCGCCGTCGTGGCGGCGCTCCGCGGGCAGGGTCTCGCGCAGGAAGCGCCAGACGACGAGGGTGAGCAGGGCGCCGATCACGGTGAGGACGACGAAGACGCCGCGCCAGTCGGTGAACCGCAGGATCTGGCCGCCGATGACGGGCGCGGCGATGGGCGCGACGCCGGAGATCAGCATCAGCGTGGAGAAGAAGCGGGCCATCGCGATGCCGTCGTACAGGTCGCGGACGACGGCGCGGGCGATCACGATCCCGGCCGACCCGGCGAGCCCCTGGAGCAGCCGGAAGCCGATGAGCAGCCCGGCGGAGGGCGCGAAGGCGCAGATGGCGGTGGCGATGACGTAGATCACCATGCCGATGAGGAGGGGACGGCGGCGGCCCCACTTGTCGCTCATCGGGCCGACGACGAGCTGGCCGAGCGCCATGCCCAACAGACAGGCGGTCAGGGTGAGCTGGGCGGTGGCGGCGGAGCTGTGGAGCGCGTCGGTGACCTCCGGCAGGGCCGGGAGGTACATGTCCATCGAGAGGGCGGGGAGAGCGGTGAGCCCGCCGAGGACGAACGTGACGAGGAGGCTCGTACGGCGCTGCGCGGTCAGCGGAGCGGTGACCTGGGGCGCGGCGGCGGAGGGGGAGAGAGAAGAGGAGTCGGGTCTGTGGGCCCGGTCGGGAGCGGCGGCCGTTGGGCCGGGCTGCTGCATGCTGGCCTTCCATGAGTCGTTGAATCGTTGTCTATGCTCTCAGCTGAATCGGTGTGCTCACGACCGATTAAGCCGAGGGATCGAGGGTGCAGCGGATGTCCGGAACCAAGGCCGAACCCGTGCGGTGGGGCATCCTGGCGACCGGCGGGATCGCCGCGTCGTTCACGGCGGATCTGCTGGACATGGAAGACGCGCAGGTCACGGCGGTGGGCTCGCGCAGCCCGGAGTCGGCCAAACGGTTCGCCGAACGGTTCGGCATACCCCGCTCGTACGGCAGCTGGGCGGAGCTGGCGGCCGATGACGAGCTGGACGTGATATACGTCGCTACCCCGCACGCGGCCCACCGCGCCGCGGCCGGTCTGTGCCTGGAGGCGGGCCGGGCGGTGCTGTGCGAGAAGGCGTTCACCCTCAACGCGCGCGAGGCGGACGAGCTGGTCGGCCTCGCCCGCTCCCGTGACCGCTTCCTGATGGAGGCGATGTGGACGTACTGCGATCCGGTCATCCGCCGCATGACCGCCCTCATCCACGACGGCGCGATCGGCGAAGTCCGCGCGGTGCACGCGGACTTCGGCCTCCCCGGCCCCTTCGCCCCCGGCCACCGGCTGCGCGACCCGGCCCAGGGCGGGGGCGCGCTGCTCGACCTCGGGGTGTACCCGGTGTCCTTCGCGCACCTGCTGCTGGGCGAGCCCGCCGAGGTACGGGCGCGCGCCGAGCTGTCGCCGGAGGGCGTGGACGTGAACACCGGTCTGCTGCTGGGCTGGGACAGCGGGGCGGTGGCGCTGCTGAGCTGTTCGATCACCGCGGACACGCCGATGACGGCGGCGGTCACGGGCTCGGCGGGCCGCATCGAGTTCCCCCGTGGCTTCTTCAGCCCCGAGCGCTTCGTCCTGCACCGGCCGGGCCGCGATCCGGAGGAGTTCACGGCGCCGGACGGCCTGCGCTCGTACCAGCGGGAGGCGGCGGAGGTGATGCGCTGCCTGCGGGCGGGCGAGCGGGAGTCACCGCTCGTCCCCCTGGAGGGCAGCCTGGCGGTGATGCGCACCCTGGACGCGGCGCGGGCGGACATCGGCGTCCGCTATCCGGGCGAGATCTGATAGCGCTCCGCCGGCCTGTGTCGCGACGGCGTGCGGCACTCCAGCTATGCGGGCTCGAGAAGGTTCACAACCGAAACCCCCGTCTCGCCTCCGACGAGCCGGAGTGCCACCTCTGCACGAGCGGCCAGATCCAGTGGGGTGGTCTGATGGACCTGATCGGCATGGACGATCCGGTCGAGCCCCGCACCGACCAGTGGCGCGGCTGTCCGAAGGGAGGCGTGGAGGGCGACTCCTTGGGTGGACCCGCCGTGCAGCACGATGTTACGAGTGCGGTACAGGCGCCGTAGCGCGATGCGATAGGTACTCATGACTTCTTCCAGGACGCGGCGAGGTTCCGCCAGCAGGGCGACCATCCGTTCCGCTGCTGGACGGTCGCTGTGCTTGGTCCGTGTGCCTGAGAAGTCCAGAGCTTCGCCGCCGGATGTTCGCAACACTTCGGCCACGTATGTTGCCCGCTCGAGGTTTGTTCCGCATGCGGCGAGTCGCCTGCCGAGGTCATCGGGTTGCTGAGGTTTGTGGCGATGTGCCAGAGCGGTGAGTTCAGCTCGTGGCCAGGAGCAGGCGATGACCGCCGCCAGTCGATCAGCGGCAACGGCCTTCCCAGACCGCTCTGTTTCCTGTGGATCATCGGGATGTGACAGCAACGCCTCGATGGCTGCCCATGCGCCGGCGACGGCAGGGCCGAATGCTCCTTGGTTGATGGGAGCCGCCAGTTCAAGTGCATCGTCTATACGGCTGCGTGAGCCGCTGACGCGGTAAAGGTGGCCTTCGTTGACGAGCGTCAGCACATCCGCGCCGCGGGCCGGTGGCGTGAACGGGATTGGCTGTACATGTCCGGCTACCCAGATGAAGGGCAGCGGCGTGATGCCACCACGGTTGCGGCGCAGGAATGAGGAGCGGGCGACCATCCGCTCGACCATCTGCCGGGCCTGCTCAGCCGCACCGTGGGCATCCCGTGCGCTGAACCGGTACAAGAAGCCACCGCCCGGGCGCACACCGGCGGTGTCGTGTCCGTGCTCCCGCAACCAGGCCACCACTTTCCCCTTGGGCAGCCAGTTCGTCAGCGACTCCGCCAGCTCGCGCTGGGGCAGCCCGGACAGGGCGACGAGAACTTCGAACGGTTCACGAGCTGTCCGCGCGAGGCCGGCGGCGCTATCGGCGATATGGGCGATGTCCGCGCGGGCGGCATAAAGCCTCTTCGCCCAAGCGAGCAGGTAGCTCGCGCTGTATCCGAGGTCCAGGAGATGCGCTGCAACCGTACGGGAGAATCGCTCGGGGCCCGGACGGTTCTCCGAGGCCACCGCCACAGCCCAACGCTCCAGGTATCCGGACCGGGCGTGATCGACGACCTCCCGCAACCGCCGCCGAGCAGGACTCGGATCGAGAAGTGGAGCGCTGAGGAGAGTGGTGATTTCCTTGCGCAGCTCGCGCTCCCCTAAGCCACGGTCCGGACCGATCAACTTGCGCAACTCAGCACGCTGCCAGTCACAGGCGGCAGAAGACAGGACACCCTGAGCTTGCCAGCTGCCCGCCTCCCAGAGCTCCTCCAGCGCCAGGAGCGAGCCGATGTCCCACAGCCTTCGTGCCCAAGGAGTGCCTTCATCGGTGAAGTAGTCGATCATGCGCGCGAGAGTGTGGCGCGCATAGAGGCCATCGGGCACGGAAGGTATCGAGCTGGGCACGAAAGGTACGGTAGCGGAGGGAGCGGACCCATGCTAATCTGTACGCAGACTTAAAGGGGCACTCGCTGTTTACAGCCACTGCCCCTTTCTTCATGCCCGGCATCACCCACGCACGGCGACACCCCCGCCGGGGTCCCCAGAAGACGTTTCGACTCGGAGCAGCCGCCTCCCCCTCATCCGGTTGTGCGCACTGGCGTCTTCCCATGACACCTGACCGACCCCCGGGCCGAGGCCGCCCGCTCACGGGTGGAGAGTCGGCTGGCCGGTCCCGGCGGCTGAACGTGTTGTCAAGGCAACGCGATGGCCTCCACCGGAATGGGGCCGAACGACCGTACTTGCGGAGCCGAGCACGGGTACCGTTCTGAGTGTCGCCAGAATGGAGTTCAGCATGCCGTACGGCACCGACGAACACACCGGCGGAATTGGACGGCGTATCGCCGAACTGCGCGTCGTTCGCGGTTACTCACTACGACAGCTTGGTCAACGCGCTCACGTCTCTGCCTCCATGCTCTCCATGGTGGAAAAGGGAGACCGGAACGCGAGCGAGGAGATCGTGGCGGCCGTCGCCCGCGCCCTCGATGTAGGCGTCTCCAACCTGCGCGGCCAGCCGTACCGCGAACAATTGCAGCAGGACCGCATCGACCGCATGATCGAACCCCTCGGCGGAGCCCTTGATAACTGGGACCTCGCCCCGGACCCGGCCGCGCCCCCGCCTCGGCCGCTGGAGAAGCTGCGCGCCACTGTGGCACGCACAGTCGAGATGCGCGCCGCTGCCAACCTCGGCGGACTCGCCGAACTCCTGCCACCGCTCATTGCCGAAATCGTCCATGCCATCCACCTTCACGATCGCCCCGGCCGATCCCGCGAGGAACTGCACGGGCTCCAGGCCGAGGCCGCACGCGGAGTGTGGCGCGTGGCGTACCGGGTCGGCGAGATGCACCTCGCCCGGCTTGCCCTGACCCGCATGGCCCAGGCCGCGGCCGAGTCCGGTGACCCGCGGCAGGTCGCGGTCGAGCGGTGGATGCGCGCGCAGACCTCATGCGAGGGAGGCAGGCCAGGACTGGACGTCGGGCTGCGGCTGGTGAACCAGGCGCTTCAAGACCTCGGCGACGACGGCACCCCGGAGACCCGGGCGGTGCGCGGGGCGCTGCACCTCAAAGGGTCTATCTTGTCGTCCCGCCAAGGCGACAAGGACGCCTCGGACGCGTGGCTGGAAGAGGCACGCGGGCTGTCCCGTGAGACCGGCGAAACGCGATCCTACGAGCTGACGTTCGGTCCGACGAACGTGAAACTGCACGCCGTCGCTGCGGCTGCGGACCGGGACAAGCACGGCTTGGCGTTGAAGCATGGGGCCGGAGTGCACATCCCCGAGGACTACCCGCCGGGTCGTGCCGGGCATTTCTACATCGATCTGGCGCGGGCACAGGTGTGGACTGCTCGGCACGATGAGGCGTTCGCCTCGCTGGTCAAGGCGCGCGAGGTGGCACCGCAGATGACCCGGCATCACCCGCAAGTGCACGAGACAGCGGCGGCGCTGCGCCGGGCGCGGGTGCGAGTTCCGGATCCGTTGCGTGACTTCTCCCTGTGGTGCGGCGTGTAGCGATTCGATCACACTCCGTCAAGAGCGTTGGCGTTCACAACCTGTGAACGCCAGGGCCTTGCCCGGTCGGCACGATGTGACGGTCACAGCACCGTCCGTAATGGAGCCGACCATGATGTCCGAAGCCCTGCCATGGAAGCCGCCGTCCTCCGCAGATGTGGAGGCGTTACCGGTTGGCCACTGGTGGGACGCCGTCCGCGTGGCCGCGACCGTCGGGGACCACGCCCTCAAACTGCTCGGCGACGCGACCGGCGCCGTCATCCAGGACAGCTACACCACCCTGTACTGGCTCATCGCGGTGGGCGGCGCCAAGAGCTGGCACCTGCGCCAGGTCCACGTCCTCACCAAGATCGCCGACGAGGACCACTACCTCGGCGTACCCCCGGTCCACTGGACCACAGGGCCGGGCACCCACTGGCGTGTCCCCCTGGGCCGCGACCGCTTCCTCACCGACACCCGGGCGCTCTGGGACGCACTGGCCGAGGCCGTTCGCACCGAACTCCGGCCCGTACCGGAAGGCCGCCAGCTGTGCTACCGCTGCCAACTGCCCACCGATGAGCCGATCCCGCTCACCGTGGAGCACAGCGGCAGCGTCGCCAGTCCGACGGTCTACGCCTGTCCCCGACATGCCCCCCACCACCGGCAGGAGCGGTCCTGATGACGGGAAGCCGGCGGATCGATCCGGACGCCCTCACCCGCGAGCAACTCCAGGGCTGGGACTGTGTGCTCTGCGGCGCGCGCCTCGCCGCCGACCGGTCGGCCGGAACGGTCACCGTCGACCGGGGGCCGACCCGGACGACGTACGAGGTGTGGGCCTGCGCACCCGCCTGCGGCGGGAGCGCCGCCGCGCAGGAGCCGACGGCCTGGAGCCGGTTCCTCGATCACGCCGCCACCGGATGCGCCGGCTGCCGGACCGGGCGGCGGTGCGCCACCGGGAGCGAACTGCACGGCATGGCCCGGGCCGAAGCGCGCGCCGCCGCGGTCGCGGCCCCCGGTGACCGGCCTGGGCCCGCGGCGTCGGACGTGGCGCCGCGGGCCCTCATCGGTCAGACCTGCTGGAGTCCGGGGTTACCGGCTTCGCTGACGAACGACGCCGCCGTGGTGAGCGGCGCGCCCGGGGTGGTGACCGCGGAGACCGTCTTGTAGTCGGCCCGTGCCTGATGGCCGTCCAGCGTGACCGTCACATAGCCGCGTCGGCCGTTGTAGAACTTCATGTGCGGGTTGGCGGTCGTCATCGTGGACCAGTTGGCCGGTTTGTCGGCGCCGTCCTTCCCGCTGGTGATCGACGTGCCGACGAACTCGACGCCCAGGGTCTTGGACGACGGGTCGTTGAAGTCCTTCTTGATGTCGAAGGCGTAATGGACGTGGACGTCGCCGGTCAGGACGACGAAGTTCTCGATGCCCGCCTGTTCGACCCCGGCCAGGACGCGGTCCCGCGAGGCGGGGTAGCCGTCCCAGGCGTCCATGGAGAGCTTGGAGCGGTCGGCCGTGGTGTTCTTCCGCTGCGAGAAGGTGACCTGCTGCGGGAGGACGTTCCAGGTGGCGGTGGAGCGCCGGAAGCCGTCCAGCAGCCAGCGCTCCTGGGTGGCGCCGGTGAGAGTGCGGGAGGGGTCCTCGGACTCGGGTCCGGGGTACTGCCAGCCGTCGCCGTACGCCTGGTCGGAGCGGTACTGGCGGGTGTCGAGGATGTCGAACTGGGCGAGCCGGCCGTAGTGGAAGCGCCGGTAGAGCCGCATGTCGGGCCCGTCGGGCCGCTGCGGCATGCGCAGCGGCATGTTCTCCCAGTACGCCCGGTACGCGGCGGCCCGGCGGATCAGGAACTCCTCGGGCGGGTCGCCGTTGTCGTCGATGTCGCCCGCGTAGTTGTTCTCGGTCTCGTGGTCGTCCCAGGTGACGAACCAGGGGAAGGCGGCGTGGGCGGCCTGGAGGTCCGGGTCGCACTTGTAGAGCGCGTACCGCAGCCGGTAGTCCTGGAGCGTCATCGTCTCGGTGTTGAAGTGCGCGGGGAGGGTGCGGTCGGTGTAGTTGCGGGCGCCGCCGACCGCGCTGACGGCGTACTCGTACTGGTAGTCGCCGACGTGGAAGACGGCGTCCAGGTCCTCGCCCGCGAGGTGCTTGAAGGCCGTGAAGTAGCCGTCGTGGTACGCCTGGCAGGACACCAGGCCGAACCGGACGTCACGGACCTTGGCGCCGTGGGACGGGGTGGTGCGGGTGCGGCCGACGGGGCTGATCCACTTGCCCGCCCGGAAGCGGTACCAGTAGACGCGGTCGGGGTCGAGCCCCTTCGCGTCCACGTGCACGGTGTAGTTGAACTCGGCGTGGGCGGTGGCGGTTCCGCGCCGGGCGACGCGCCCGAAGTGCTCGTCGCGGGCGACCTCCCACTCGACCCGGACGGCGCCCTCCTCGGGCAGGCCGTTGCCCGGCTCGTAGGCGCGGGGCGCGAGTCTGGTCCACAGCACGACGGCGTCGGGCAGTGGATCGCCCGATGCCACGCCGAGCGTGAAGGGGTTTTCGGTGAGCGCGTCGTTGCGTACCTGCGCGGCCTGGGCGCTGGGCAGGTTGGTGGAGAAGGCCAGTGCGGCGGCTGCTCCGGTGACGGTGAGGAAGCGGCGGCGGCCCAGATGTGCTGCCGCGGCTCGCATCGCCTGCTGATGTGCGGCGTGTGCCATGTGCTCTCCCCTGGCTCGTGGCGTCAGAGGAATTGGAGTGTCGGGGGGAGGCCGCACGCTTGCCTATACACGACGCACACATGTCGGCTTGGTGAGGTCCGTTTCCGGATAGGACGTTTGCCGCCATATACCCGCGCTACGCAGGCATGTGGCGTGGCGTACGCTGCGGCCCCATGAACGGACGCGAGGGTGTGCCGGTGGTGTCGAAGGTCGCCGTGGTGACGGGCGCGGGCTCCGGGATCGGCCGGGCGGTGGCGATCGAACTGAGCGAGTCGGGCTGGTCGGTGGTGCTCGCGGGGCGCCGCGAGGAGGCCCTGGCGGAGACGGCGCGGCGGGCGGGCGACGGCCCCTCGGTCCTCGCCGTGCGGGCGGATGTGACCAGGCCGGAGCAGGTGGACGCGCTGTTCGGGGCCGTACGGGACCGCTTCGGCCGGCTCGATCTGCTGTTCAACAACGCGGGCAGTTTCGGCCCGCGCGGGGTGCCGGTGGAAGATCTCCGCCACGAGGACTGGCAGGCGGTCGTGGACATCAATCTGACCGGTGCCTTCCTGTGCGCGCAGGGCGCCTTCCGGCTGATGCGTGATCAGGATCCGCAAGGCGGACGGATCATCAATAATGGCTCGATTTCCGCCCACGCTCCCCGGCCGCACAGCGTCGCGTACACCGCGACCAAGCACGCGCTGACCGGGCTGACGAAGTCGCTGTCGCTGGACGGGCGGGCGTACTCGATCGCCTGCGGCCAGATCGACATCGGCAACGCGGAGACGGAGATGACCGGGCAGATGCGGGCCGGCATCCTCCAGGCGAACGGTGAGGTGGTGGCCGAGCCGGTGATGGACGTGGCGGACGTGGCACGTACGGTGCGGCACATGGCCTCGCTGCCCCTGGAGGCGAACGTGCAGTTCGCGACGGTGCTGGCGACGGCGATGCCGTACATCGGTCGCGGCTGACGGGCGGTGGGTCGTCACCGATCGTAGATAACCTCCGGCTCGATCGAATAATGTGACTGAGCGGAAATTCACCCCAAGAGATCAGCCCCGCCCGCAGATCCGACCGCCCCACGATCGAAGAAGACCGCCGTGCGTTCTCTCCCGCTCACTCTGGTCGCCCGGCTGCTGCCCGTCGCCGTCCTCGCCGTCGCAGGCGTGGCCATGACCACCTCCGGCTCCGGCGACACGGACGACACCCGCTCCCAGGCGGCCGACGCCTCCCCGACTCCGTCCGCCGCCGCCCCGACCGGGGGCGGGGCGGGGCTCACCCCGGACGGGGGCGGGAGCGGTGACACCAGCGCGCCACCGCGCTACGCCAGGCCGCCGGCCGAGGCGTGTACCGCGCTTCCGGCCGCCACGGTCAAGGAGCTGGTGCCGGGCGCCAAGACCGGCGGCACCGAGATGAAGACCAGCGACCTCACCCGCCGTTCGGGCTGCTCCTGGCACGCCCTGGACGGCTTCGACTACCGCTGGCTGGACATCAGCTTCGACGTCACCGGGCGGGCGCCCGCGGGCTCCGGCGACCCGGTGTCCGGCCTCGGCGACAAGGCGACCGTCGAGGACAAGCTCACCAGCGACGACGACCAGCAGGTGCGCGAGGCGGTGGTGACGGTCCGCAAGGACAACGCGACCATCGTGGCCACCTACAACGGCGGCGACTTCGAGAGCCACAAGGCCCCCTCGTCCAAGGAGATACGCGACGGCGCGATCAGCGCCGCGAAGAATGCGCTCTCCGCGCTCGACGAATGACGCCTGGCGGGCGCTCGACGCGGGATGGAAGGTGCTCTACGTCCCCGAACTGCTCCTCCAGCACCCCCGCACCTCCCCCGCCCGGCACGCGGTCTACCACCGGATGACCGCCCGCAACCGGGTCTGGCTCGCCCGCCGCCACCTCCCGCTGCCCCTGGTCCCCGTCTACCTCGGCACCTGGACCCTCCTCACCCTCGCCCGCACCCGCGCCCTCGACGGGCTGCGGGCCTGGGCGGGCGGCTTCCTGGAGGGCGTCCGCACCCCGTGCGGCACCCGGCGGCCCATGCGGTGGCGCACGGTGTGGCGGATGACCAGGCTGGGCCGCCCGCCGGTGATCTGAGACGCCCTCCCTCCCCTCAGCCTGTCTCCGACGTCTCCGACGTCTCCGGTGCGTCCGCCGGCTCCGGCGCCTCCAGCAGGTCGCGCACCTCCTCCGCCGACGTCTCCCGCAGCTCCTCGCCGACGAGCAGCCAGCGGGTGATGCCGACCGACGCGAGGAACGGCAGGTCGTGGCCGGCGATCAGCAGCGCGCCCCGGTAGGAGGCGAGCGCGCCGGTCAGCCGGCGCACGCTCGCCAGGTCGAGGTTGTTGGTGGGCTCGTCCAGCATCAGCAGCTGCGGGGCCGGGGCAGCGAGCAGGGTGGCCGCGAGGGCGGCCCGGAAACGCTCACCGCCGGAGAGGGTGCCCGCGGGCTGTTCGGCGCGCGCCCCCTTGAACAGGAACCGGGCGAGCTGGGAGCGGATGTGGTTGTCGCTGACGCCGGGCGCCAGACGGGCCACGTTCGCCGCGACGCTCAGCTCGTCGTCCAGCACGTCCAGGCGCTGCGGCAGGAACCGCAGCGGTACGAAGGCCCTGGCCTCGCCGGACAGCGGGGTCAGCTCCCCGGCCAGGGTGCGCAACAGCGTCGTCTTCCCGGCGCCGTTGCGGCCGACGAGCGCGATGCGTTCGGGGCCGTGCACCCGGAGGTCGGCGCCGCGCAACCGGCCGAAGCGGGGGCGCAGCGCGCTGAGGCTGAGCACGGTGCGGCCCGCGGGGACGGCGGTGTGGGGCAGGTCCACCCGGATCTCGGCGTCCTCACGGACTGCGGCCGCGGCCTCCTCGCGCCGCTCGCGCGCCTCCCGCAGCCGGTCCTCGTGCAGCCCTCGGAGCCGGTCCCCCGACTCCTGCGCGGACCGCTTGCGCTCCCCCGCGACGATGCGCGGGGCCCGCCGCTGGGCGTCCATCTTCTTGCTGTGCCGCTCCCGGCGGGCCACCTTGACCCGGGCCTCCTCCAGTTCGCGCTTCTGGCGGCGTACGTCCGCCTCGGCGCCCCGCAGCGTCCGCCCGGCCGCCTCCTGCTGGACGGCCAGCGCCTCCTGGTACGCGGACCAGCCGCCCCCGTACCAGCTCACCGACCCGGACCGCAGCTCGGCGATGCGGTCGACCCGCTCCAGCAGGTCCCGGTCATGGCTGACGACGATCAGCACACCAGAGCGCCAGGAGTCGACCGCCTCGTAGAGCCTGCGGCGCGCGAACAGGTCGAGGTTGTTGGTGGGCTCGTCGAGCAGCAGCACATCGGGGCGCTCCAGCAGCAGCGCGGCCAGCCGCAGCAGCACGGTCTCCCCGCCGGACATCTCGCCGACCGTGCGGTCCAGGCCGAGGCCGTCGAGCCCGAGGGAGCCGAGCGTCGCCAGCGCCCGTTCCTCGACGTCCCAGTCGTCGCCGACCGTCTCGAAGTGTTCCGTGCCGACGTCCCCGGATTCGATGGCGCGCAGCGCGGCCCGCCGCTCGGCGATGCCCAGCGCCCGGTCGACGCGGAGCGTCGTGTCGAGGGTGATGTTCTGCGGCAGATGGGCGAGGCCGCCGGTGACGGTCACCGAGCCGCGCGCGGGCCGCAGTTGACCGGCCAGCAGCCGCAGCAAGGTGGACTTGCCGGTGCCGTTCGTGCCGACGAGCCCGGTGCGGCCCCGGCCGACGGTCAGGGAGAGCCCGTCGAAGAGCGTGGTGCCGTCCGGCCACTGGAAGGTCAGGTCCGAGCAGGTCACGGCGGCGCCGGGCGTGGGCGTGGTGGGATGGGCCATGGTGATCTCGCAGTCGTCAGCGCTGGGATGGGGGCTTCGTATGCGAGCACCACGCGGCGGCCGAGCCGGGAGGGGCGAGGGAGTGCGGGGCCTGTCGGGGTGAGGGACGGCTCATGCACCGAGGTCGCATCCACGCGTACGGCAACGCCGTACCGCGTGATGATCGCGAACCTCAGATGCGCAACGTCCACCTCTATCGGAGACAACAGGACGCGACAACTGTACCGCGACCGGCGACCTCGGGCATGTGTTTTGCACGCGACCGGGCCCCCTCCGCCCTGCGGCGGAGGGGGCCCGGCGGCGCCTGCGAGTGGCCGTCCTCAGATGATCCACTCGTGGTTGCGGTCGGACCTGCACGGCCCGATGGCCAGCTTGGCGGAGGGGTCAGTGGAGCCCCGGTCCGCCTTGATCGCCAGGCACATCTGGTTGCTGGCGTAGTTGTGGATCCACCACGTCTTGCTGCCCCGCTGCTCCAGCCACCACAACTGGTTGTCCTTGGTGGTGCCGTCGCAGTGGTACTCCGTGACCTCGTCCCCGTGCTCGGCACCGCCGTAATACGGCAGGTCCATGCAGAGGCCGTCCTTGACGTTGCGGATCTGGAAGAGGTTGGCGGAGGCGGGCCCCTTGTCCTTGTACCGCACCTCGAAGTTCCAGAGCTGGTTGTCCGCGCTCGTGCCGTCGCAGTAGTACTGCTGGATCTTACCGTCCACCTCACCCTTGCCGTAGCCGGGGATGTCGGCGCACCTACCGGTGACCGCGTTCCTGAGCAGGACGTTCTTCTTGTTGGAGTAGTCGATCAGGGCCATGGCCCGCTTCGGCGAGGCCTTCTTGCTCTTCTTGGGAGCAGGAGCGGGCTTCTTCTCCTCCTTCTGCTTCTCCGTCACGCTCGGGCTCGGCTTCGCCGCCGGGCTCTTCGGGGCCTTGGACTTGTCCTCGGGCGTGGGCTTGGGCCTGTCGGGCGACTTGGGCGCGTAGACCCCGGGGGCCTTGTCCTCGTCGTTCGCCGGCATGGTGTGGGCCGACGCCTTCCGGGCCAGCGCCGCCGGCTCGCTGTCGTCCTTGCTGTTGTTGGTGCCGGCGACCAGGAACGGTATGGCGATCAGCAGCGCACCGCCGATCCCCGCCGCGGCCAGCAGCGCCTTGGTCGGACGGCCGGACGGCGGCTTGTCCCCGCCTTCCCCGCCATCGCTCTCGGACGTGCTGCCCGGGGGGTTGCCGCCCGCGGCGGCCACCAGCGAGCCGACATCGCCCTCGCGGTGCTCGTCGCTCCGCTTGGCGGAGGACGAGGCCGCCTCGGACGACGCGTCGCCCGATGAGGTCTTCATCGTAGCCGTCACCGTCGCGGCGGAAACCGTTTCGGGCTCGGCGGCCCTCTTCGGTTCGTCGCCCTCCACGGGCTCGGCGGCCGTCTTGGAGCCGACGGGCCCGGTGACCTTCGTGCTCTCCTTGGTCCCGTTCGCCTCCTCGGCCTTGTTCACCTCCTGGGTTTCCTTCGCGTCCTTACGCGCCGCCCGGGGACGGAGCGCGGATTCCGGATCGGCCACCGTGCCAGGCATGCTGACGGCACGGCGCACCGTGGGGCCTACGGGCCCCGAGCTGTCCTGATGAGGCATCAAGTCTCCGATTCTGTAGTGCTGGACCGGCGGTCAGGATGCCGCCGACCGGTCTGCGGCGCGCCCCAGCGGACCGTGGCACAACTCCGGCCAGCTGAACGGCCCCGGCGCCACCTGTTGGGCGCCCAGCGCCTGCTCCAGCCGGCCGAGTGCGGCCCGGTCTTCGGCGTCGAGCCCGGCGCCGTGCGGGGGCTGTGCGTTCGGCGTGGTGAGAGGGACCTCGCGCAGCAGGATCAGTGGTGCTCCGTCCTCCTCGCGGACATCGAGCACCCGCAGCACCGTGCCCGGGGAGAACACCACCTCGTCCCGGGCCGGGCCCGCCCCCGGCCGGTCGGTCAGCTGGCGCACCCGCCGCCCGGTGACCGACCAGATCGCGTACCGCGCGCCGCGCGGGCGCGGCGCGCCGGTCGCGAGTGGCAGCGCGCACACCGGCGCCGGATCCCGCAGCAGGTCCCCGGGCGCCGGGACGTCGCCGAGGTCCTCCGCCTCGGCGCCGCGCAACGCCACACCGCGGTAGGAGGGCAGTCGGCGCAGCCCCGAGGTGAGGCAGGCGGCGTACGGCAGCAGCGGCTTGTCGGCGTCGCGGAGCGCACGGGCCAGTTCGGCGTGGCCCAACGGGCCTTCCTTGGTGTGCAGATACAGGTGCACCGCGATCAGGTCAGCGCGGGCCGCCTCCTGTTCCTGCCCGCGCAGCGCGGGCAGCCTGGTGAGCATACGGCCCACGGCGGTCCCGTGCCGGTCCCACACCGTGTCCGCGAGCGCCCGGAACATGCCGCGTTCGGCCTCGGTACTGACGTGGCCGGGCTGAAACGGCACCGGTGCCAACGGCGCTGCCACCCGCCGCGCCGGTGGCTCCGGCTCCGGGTCCGGCTCCGGCTCCGGGTCGGGGTCGGGCTCCGGCTCCGGGTCCGGCTGGGTGGGTTCGGCGGGTTCGGGCTCGGTGGCCCGGGGTTCGGTGGGCTCGGCTTCGGTGGGCTCGGCCCGCTTCTCGTCCGGATCGCCGGAGCCCGAGGACACGCTCATCATCGGCGGACGCGCCGGAGCGGGCGGCGGCTCGGGCACGTCCCCGGCGGGTTCCGGCTCCGGCTCCGGTTCCGGCCCGGGAGCGGACGTGACGGACGGCGGCGTGCCGGGCGCCGGACGCCCGTCGGACGCCGCGTCCGTGCCCGGCCCCGGATCCGCACCGGGCTCCGGGGGCGTACCCGAGGCGGTGTCCGCGCCGGGGGACGGGGCGGGGCCGGACTCCGACGGTGTGTCAGGCACCGGGAACCAACCGGCCGCGGCCCAGGAGTCGGCGCCGAACCGCGGGCCCGGTTCCGGGTTCGCGCCGGGGGACGCAGGCCGGCCGGTCGCTGGCCGTCCACCGGTTCCCGAGGGTTCGGGCCCGGGCCCCTTACGGGGCGCCGGGGAAGTGCCGGACGCCGGAGCCGGATCGGTCGCGGACCCCGCACCGTCCGTCGGGCGCGTCCCGGCGGCGGGTGGCGCACCGGGGGCCGGCGGTACGTCGCCCTGCGGCGGAGTCGTGCCGGGCGCGGGCACCGGAGCGGGCGCGTCCGGGCCGGGCCCCGGAGCCAGGTCCGCATGAGGCGGCGTCGGCGTGCCGGGGGCCGAGGGCGCGCCGACGGCCGGCGGCGGGCCGGCCGGGTCCTGCCCGGACCCCGCACCGGGTGCCGGGGGTGTGGCGTCGGACGCCGGATTCACGCGAGGGGACGAGGGCGTGCCCGGCACCGGGCGGGTGCCCCACCGGTCGGGGGCCGGGGGCATGCCGCCGGGCGGCGGAGGTGCCCCGGGCTCGGGGCGCGGGCCGGGCCCACCCGGGCCGGGACGCGGCGCCCCAGGCGCGCGCGGCCCCGAGGGCGCGTCGGCCGGCGGGCGCGGGCCGGCCTCCGGGCGCCCACCAGGCGCCGGGGGCGGGCCGGTCACGGGGCGCGGACCGGGCCCCAGCCTCGGCCCGGGGCTCAGGCCCGCACCATGCGGCAGCGGCCCGCCCGGCACCGGGCGGTCGCCGGGCGCCGGGGGCACGC
This sequence comes from Streptomyces sp. NBRC 110028, assembly GCF_001417735.1. GTDB lineage: Bacteria > Actinomycetota > Actinomycetes > Streptomycetales > Streptomycetaceae > Streptomyces. Next base: position 580,183 of record NZ_BBUZ01000025.1, on the reverse strand, counting down.
TGCCGGGCGGGCGGGAGCCGGGGGCCGACGAGCCGTCGCCAGCCGCGCGCGGGAACGGAGGAGGAGGCGTACCGCCCGCCGGGCGCGGGCCGGGACCCGGGTGCGGTCCACGTCGCGGGCCGGTGCCGGGCGCCGGGCGGCTGCCGGGCTGTAGGGGTGCGCCGGGGCTCGGGCGGGTACCGGGTGCCGAGCCCGTGGCGGTGGCCGGGCTCGCGGCCGCGGCGGCCGAACCGGTTGCGGGGGCCGCGGCGGCCAGGCCGGGGCCGGGAGGTGCGGGCGCGCCGGCGGCCGGGGTGGGGTGGGTGCCCGTTGTGGGGCGGGCGACCGGGGGCGGGGTGGTGCCGGGCGCCGGGCGGGGGGCTGGGGCGGGGGCCGGCCGGGGGGTGAAGCGGAGGGTCCGGACGCCGTGCCGCGCCGCGATCGCGCGCAGTTCGCGGCCGCCGTCCGCGGCCGTGCCGTGTACGTACAGCCGCGCCCGGCCGCGCACATCGGCCCCCAGCCGCTCGAAGAGCCGGGTGAGGTCGGGCCACAGCGACGGGTCCAGCTCCTCGCCGGGGCGGCCGACCTCGATGGCCGGGCCCTCGGCGTCCACCGCACGGGTCGAGGTGGACGGCGCCTGGCCGTCGCGTTCGGTGATCCACAGGCCCGCCCGGGTCACCATCGCCTGCCAGCGGTCGGAGAGCCGTACGATGCCGTGCTCGACGTTGCCGGGGCCCGGCAGCGGCGGGCTCCAGCGGAGCAGGCGCGGGGCCGGGGTGGCTTCGCCCTCGGGGGTCGGGGCGCACACCACGGCGTCCACGAAGGGCCGCCACCGCGGGTTGCCGTCGGCACCGATGAGCATCGCCCGTGCGGTGCCACGGTCCGCGGGGCCGCTGGGCGCCAGGAGCGGCAGACCCGTGTAGACCACGATCTCGGTGTTGAGCGTCTCGGCGGCCAGCTGCCCCGTGCGCAGGATGTCCCGGGGGCTCCCGGGGGCGAGGCGGACCCGGGACCACAGGGACGCGGGCAGGGACGACAGCACCTCGCCGATGTCGGACGCCGAGACGTCCCCGCCCTCGGGGACGCCGACCAGAACGGTGGGCCCCCGGGGGTCGGCCGGCACCGAGTAGCACAGGTCGCCGCGCTGCGGCGCGGTGGCGTGGGGGGAGCGGGCCAGCAGCCCCGCCGGGATCTGCTCGACGACACATCCGCTGTCGGTCCGCTGCGGCACCTGCTCGACGCCGGGCTGCCACGCGGGGGCGGGCTGACGCGCGCCCAGGGCCACCGGCTGGACGCCCGGCGAGAAGCTCCACCAGCCCCTGCGCCGCGGCGGGTCGGGCTGGACGAACAGCGACCCGCCGGGGACGATCTGGACCTCGCCGTCCGGGGCGATCACCTCCAGCTCCCACCCGTCGGCGACCCTGCGGGCCACGGACGGCCGGTCCGGCCGGTCCTCCCCCGCGCCGGACATGACGAGCCGTACGGTGCCGGTGCCCGCCTCGCGCAGCGAGTCGAACACCTCGGCCAGGCGCTCCCAGAACTCTTCCGCCGACGTGCCGTCCCCGCCCGCCGCGCCGGTCACGACGGTGGCGATGCCCGCCTCGGCCCCCATCGTGTCGACGAGTTCGTCCACGGTCGTCTGACTGATCGTGGTGTCCCGGGCCGAGCGAAGCAAGATGAGCGCGCCGTACTCCTCGGCGAGCAGCAGCTCGTCCGGCTCGGCTTCGGTGGCCTCGCCGCCGAAGCCACCGGTCGGGGCTGGGGCGGGGGCGGCGGCGCGCCGTGCCTTGCCGCGACCGCCGAACCACCGCGACCGGCCACCGGAACGGGTCACGTCGTCTCTCCTTCGCACCTGGGTGTGTCACTCAAGCCGTTGTCACCTGGTGGCCGATGGGCTGAAGTGGCCCGCCATACCAGGGGGCTTGGAGTGTACGCAGTAAATATGGCAAACAGGTGTTTCTGTCCAGCCATGGGCCGCAGAACTAGGCTTTCCACTCGTGGTCGGCCACCGCACGGCCGGTGCCGGTGCCGGTGAGGACGGTGCCGACCGCCGCCGCGCTGCCCCGGGGCTGGTTCTTCGACGCGGTCGGCTCACCGTCCCGTCGGCGGACGACACCGCCACCATGCGCCGGCGGCGTCGTCCGCCTCGGTCACCCGCTCTCGCCCTCGCCGGAGTCGGGAAGGTCCACGTCGGTGACGCGCTTGCGGCGGGCCGCCGTCTTACGGGCCGCCGTCTTGCGGGGCGCCGCCGTACCGTTCGCCGCCGCGGTGTCCGTCGCCGCCTCGCCCGCCGTCGTCCCGTCCTCCGCCGGGCCGTCCTCCGCCGGGCCGTCCTCCGCCGTGGCCGGTTCGCCGGCCCCCGGTGCGGTGCCCTCGCGGGGCACCACCGACGGCCACTCGACCCCGGACTCCTCGTCCCCGGCCTCCCCGTCGGGCGCCTCGGCCGCGGCGGCCATGATGTCCGCCAGGCCGTCCGTGGTCATCACCATGCTGACCGGGGCGGAACTGTTGATGCACAGGCTGTGCCCCTCCGGAAGCCGCTCCAGGAACGCGGGCACCCGCACCCGCTCGAACCCCAGGCGTCCGGCCGCGTGCAGATAGCGGGGCGAGGTGTAGATGGGGACGACCGCCGTGCCGTCCGGCGCCGACGCGCTCACCGGTTCGCCGTTCGCCGTGACCAGCACCGCGACCTCCGCCTTGGCCAGCGCGGCGGTGACGTCCTCCGCCGGACCGTAGCCGGTCGTGGCGAGCTGGATGGCGGCGTCCACGTCGTCCTCGGGCTCGGGCCAGCCGAGCGCTTCCGGCGAGGGCTGGTAGTTCTCGTTGTCCTGCCACTCCACGATCTCGCCGTCGTCATCGGAGCGCCACTGGCCCACCACGGCCCAGTCCGGCGGCGGGCCTTCGCCCTGCCAGGCGGGGTCGGTCAGGTAGAGCCAGTGGTTCGGCGCCAGCTTGGCGGCCTTGACGAACTCATCCGGCGGTTCCGGAACTTCGGTCTCGTCGGACGCCCCGGGGGCGGGTGCCGGGGTCTCGGCGGTCGGCTCGAAGTCCGCGAAACCGGTTGACGGCTCGCCCGATTCGGATGGGGTGACCGCGGCGGAAGCGCCGTTGTCGCTCATGCTGTCCTCGCTTACTGGGCCGACTGGCTCACTGCTGGTAATGCTCGGCATGGTCGGTGATGCGGGCGCACCCGTGCGGGATTGCCCGGTGTGCTCCCGCTCCGTTCCCCGGGGCGCCTCGCGCCCCTCCACTGCCCGGCTCACCCGCAACTCGCTCACCGGGACGAGTCGGGCCACCGGGGCGGAGGAGCTGAGGAACACCAGTTCCCGATCCTCGGACAAGCGATCGAGGAGATCGGGTACCCGCATCATCACATGAGCGGGCGGCCCCTCGTCCACCACCTGAGGTGTTCTTGAGACTACGGCCGCCGCCGGATGGCCCCGATCGCGGGGGCGGAGGTAAGGGCACGGACGCGTTCCCTCGCCCCGTCACCACCCCGTCGCCGCCGGCCCCCCGTCCGCGGCCTCCGCCTCGTACCGGTCCACCTCGGCCTTGCCCTCCCGCAGGGCGCTCGCCGTGACGAGCTGCCCCACCGGGGCCGAGGAGCTGAGGAACAGGATCTCCTTCCCCTCGGGCAGCCGGTCCAGCAGATCGGGTACGGACATCACCTCGTGCGCGGGCAGCTTGTCGTCCTCCAACTCCGGCGAGGGGGAGAAAACGGGCACCGCGGGGGTCCCGTCGGGGGCCTCGGTGACCGCCGGTTCGCCCCCCTCGTCGACACACACGGCCACTTCGGCGTCCGCGAGCACCAGGGCGAACAGCTCCTGTGAGCCGTAGCCGGTGGCGACGAGCTGTACGGCGGCGTCCGCGGGGCTGACCGGGCGGGCCCAGCCGTGCGCGTCGGGTGAGGGCCGGTACTCGGTGTTCTCCTCCCACTCGACGATCTCGCCCCGCTCATCACTGCGCCAGCGCCCGAGGATCGCCCAGGACGGCGGAGGCTCGTCCTCGTCGCCGTCCCAGTGCCGGTCGATGATGGACAGCCAGTGGTCGGGGGCCGTCCTGGCGGCCTTGACGTAGTCCCCGGGCGGCTCGCGGAAGCCGGATTCGCCCTTGAGTACCGCGTTCGGGCCGCCCTGCTTCCCGGAAGCACTCGAACTCCCGCCACCGGATTCGCCCGTGGCCGGTGGCTCCGGAGTGGTGTCGTGCCCGTCGTCCGGAGTACCGGAAGAACTGGTCATGGGGAGAACTCCATCGGTGTACGTGGTGCGGAAATCTGGATCAGTTGTCGGTCGTCCGGGCGGGGAGCGGCGGCCTTTCGGCCTGCGGGTTCCCGGCGACAGGCGCGTGCGGCACATCATGACGGCCGCCGGCCTCCGGAAGCCGCATCGAGGTCGGTGTCCGGGGCACGGAGGGCTTGACGTCACGGCTCCGTCCGGTCATATCCCTCCCAGCCAATTCCCCTCCTCCCACAGTGCCACCTCGAACTCCGCCATCGCCGCTTCCAGCTCCGGGAAGACCGCGGACACCTCCCCGCCCTCCAACCAGGCCCGCCGCAGCCGCGACAGGCTCTCGGACACGGCGCGCAGGCGGGCCACGGCCTCCGGCAGGTCGGAGCTGTCGCTCGCGAGGAGGTCGTCGATCTCCGTTTGCAGGCTGCCGAGACCGCGCGCCAGGATGCGCCTGGCGCTGGGGGTGGGCGCTGTGGCGGCCCGCTTGACGGCCGGGACCAACACCTTCAGAGCCTCCCAGCGCGCTTCGAGCCTGCGGGCCTCCTCGACCGCCTCCACCCGGGGCCCAGTGGCGGCGGGCCCCTGCGACAGCGTCGGGTTGTAGCCCATGGCCGTCGTGAACTCCCTCGCCACGAGGGGAACGGTGAGGCCGTTCAGCGGCGCTGAGGGGGGACGGTAGACCGCGGCGCGCGCTTCGAAGAAAATGAGCTGGTTGTCCTCGTCGACACCGAAAGCTCCCATGCCGAAGTCCACGTCCAGATCCCCGGTGTGCAGGGGGAAACCGGGCGGCGGCGAGAGGAGGTCCTTCTTGAACTCGCCCTCTCCCCTGCCGTACACGATCGACCGCAGCCAGTCGGCCTGGGTGGGGCCCTCGTTCAGGTTGTTGTCCTTGTCCTCGTAGGGATTCCGGAACACCCGGTCCCCCGGGGCGTGCCCGAGCGCGCGCAGGAGGTCCGGGATCTCCTGGCCCGGCCGGCTGAGCAGCAGGAGGTCGACGTCCGCGCGTTCCTCGTCGGTGAGCAGCTTGTCGCGCACGGCGCAGAAGTCGCTGCGGGACATCAGGCGGAAGGCCGCGGCCACATGGCGCCGTATCAGCCGGTCCTTCACTGGTCCGTTGGCCCTCCCCGCTCGCTCCAGGTACAGGACGATCAGTCGCGTGAATTCAACGGCGCGGGCCGCCGGGGGCCGGCCGTGTTCCCCGGCGAAGAACCTCTCGACCCGGGACACCTTCCGCCGCACCCCCTCCGCCTCCGCGGCCGGGTACAGATCGGCGATGGCGGTGGCGAGGTCGTCGAGGCCGACACCGTAGGTGGCCTGGAGCGTTGCCCGGAGCCTGAGGTCGTTGGCCGTAACGGTCTCGTCCCGCTCCAGGGTGAGGCCCGCCCGGTCCGGCGCTCCTCCCAGCAGGCCGGACAGCGTGAACCGGTGATCCGGGTCGGTCCGGGCCAGGGTCCGCATCCGCACGACGAGCGCGATGATCTCGCGGAGGGCGTTCTCGGTCTGTCCGAAGTCGGACGCCGGGTCCAGCACGAATTCCAGGTCGGAGCGGGTGTACGGCGGATCGTCGGGGGTGTCGGTCTCCAGCCGCCAGCCGTTGCCGCGGGCGAGCACCACGCCCCGGGCGTAGAAGGGCACCGTGGCACCGAGTTCCAGCTCGATGCCGAACTTCGCCCGCATGGAAGGTGAGTGGCGCGGTGGCTCCGGCCGCGCGGCGACGTCGTCCGGGGCCTCGACCGTGGGAGCGTCGGCCGGCGCGGAGGAGGTCCGGCCGGCCGCCGGCGTGGCCGGCTGCCCGGCCGCTTTGTCCGGCCTCTCCCAGCGGGTCTGTACCCACTTGCCCCGTTTCCCGTCGCCGTCCCTCCGGTGCGCCGCGATGCGCAAGCGTTCCGAGGCATCGGTCCCCACCACGTCGAGGGGCGCCGTATAGCTGTAGGCGAACCGCCCGGTGCGGTAGGAGTACGCCTGTGACACCGGGCGCTGCCGCCCGCCTCCGGGACCGGTGGTGAGGAAGACGGCCGGGGTCTTCACCGGGATCGCGTAGAACCTCGTCATGAGGTCCGTCAGGGCGAGGAACTCCCCCTCGGACACCGGTACGGGGCCGAGTCCGGGCAGGTGCAGCACCATGCCCCCGGCCTGGTCCGTATCGGTGACCAGCAGGATGGGCATGTCCGTCTGCTGCGCCCGCCACATGGGCTGGTACGGCCTGGTCGTTCCGCCGGACTCGGTGGCGACCTCGTCCACGCTCTCCCATGTGATGCCGTTCGGTGCCGGCCTGCCACTCCAGTTGACGCCCCGCAGGGTCTCGCCGCCCGCGTCGGGCGCCGTGTTCTTCAGCAGGATGGAATCGTCGAACGCGCCGTTCTCCTCCAGGTGGTACGCGGCCAGCACATCGGCGTCCGACACCCGCGCGCCGCGGGCGGCGGCCCTGGCCGTCACCCGCCACAGCTCCTGGGCGTTCGGCGCCTCCCACGGGGTGCCGGGCGCCAGGTGGAGCACCTTGCGGCCCAGCTCCTCCACCTCCGGCGGCGGCAGGGCGAGGCGCTGGGACGCGGCGACGCCCGCCCACAGGGCCCGCGCGACCTGCCGGGGACCCACCGGGGCGGAGTCGTCCAGCTTCAGCACGGCCCGTACGTGCGCGTCACCATCCTTCGCCATCCGGTCGAGGGAGTACACCAGGGCGGGGTCGGGGTCCGGGGTGAGCCGGGCGTCCGGCCGGTCGGCCAGCCGGGCGCGGGCGTCGTCGAGCACGGCCAGATAGTCGGCCCGGCTCGGGGCGAACCCACCGGCCCGGCGGGCGAGGAACGTCCACAGGCCCAGGCGGAAGGGCGTCAGCCCGCTCAGCTCGGGGTCGTTCGCGCGCATCCGCTCCAGCGCGCCGATCCCCCGCAACGCCGTGAGGTACTCCGCCCGGTCGTCCTCGATGCCCTTGCCGAGCATCCTCCGCAGTGCCCGCACCAGCCGCAGCGTGGTCGCGCGGGTCTCCGGTGACACGGGCTCCGGGCCGGTGTGCAACTCCGCGTCCCGCGCCAGAGCGTCCAGTTCGTGGTCCAACGGCTCGGGGCGGGCGGTGACCCGGCGTGTGACGGTACCGCCGGGTGCCTCGGACAGGACACGGTTCTGGGGGTTCAGGCCAGTGGGCCTGGTGGGCGCATCCGTGTCACACCGGCTTTCGTTGGCGGTGTACTGGAAGAGCGGCACGTCCTCCAGCGGATCGTCGACGTGCGGAGCCGGCTGAAGCACGGAGACGGGCTGCTTCGGGTCGCCGTCCGTCCCGCTCCAGCAGACCTCCAGGCTTATACGGTGCCCCTTGGGCAGCCGGCGCACCTCCGGCAGCCCGCCGATGTACCGACCGGCGTCCTGCTTGCCCAGCCATACCGTCCGGCCATCGCGGAGGACCAGTTCGAGCCCGCCCAGCGTCCCGTGGCCCGCGTAGACGTAACACGCCGGGTCCGGAGTGATCTCTTCGGTACTGACGACCCGTTCGACGCCACCGGCCGGTGCGACGTGCGCGATCCGCCGCATCCGGCGGTACGTCCGGAACAGGCGCTCACGACGCCGCAGATCTTCCGGCACGGAGATCCGGCCGAAGTGCTCGTGATCATCGGAGAGCAGCGGCCGGGTGTACACATCGCTGTCCCGGAACGTCGTCCCGTCCAGCGCCGTCCACTCACGATCCTCGTACGGCTCCCGTACGGCGGGCGCGTCGAACGGCACCCAGCCGCCGTGCGGCAGATCCGGGTCGCGGTCGACGATGACGGGGCGGTGCCCGCCCGCCGCCGCGTCGGGCTCCAGCCGGGCCGCACCGCTGGGTCCCCACACCTTCCGCCGCAGCCGGTCCTCCACCTCCTCCAGCATCTCCTGGTACTGGTCCCCCGCCTCCGACAGGACCAGCACCACCGGTACGTCCGCGGGCAGCGCCGCCAGCTCCGGATCGGCCGCCAGCACATCGGCCAGCCCCCGCTTGTCCAGCACCCGGCCGTCGGGAAGAAGCATCCGCCCGTTCTCGCCCTCGGCCCAGATGACATACGCCGAATCCGGCCACGGCGCGTCCTCCTCCGACACCACCACCGGGGAGGCGCCGGGCCGGGTCTCGATCAGCCGCACCTTCCCGGGCAGCAGCCGGCTCACGGGCTTCCCCGTGAAGTTGCGCCCCTGCGGCGTGCCGGACGGGCCCGTCAGCACCGTCCGCGACGACAGAAGGGGGTCGTTCGGACCGGTGAAGCTCCCCGACACGGGCGGAGGCGGCGGCGCCTTCACCGTGAGCGGTGGCGCGGAGGGCCCCTGCGGCGGCGGGAAGAGAGCCGTCTCCTCCGGCTGCGCCGAGTAGCCGCCGCCCGGGACCCAGGCGCGCGGGGCGTGGTGGCGGGGGGTCAGGGCGAACCGGGACAACTCCAGATCCATCCCGACCGAGCCCGCCGCCGAGACCAGCAGGAACGGCAGGGCCATGGGCAGCGGCGGCTCGGGCCGGGCGTTGGCGGTGAAGTACGAGCTGATCGAGGATCGCAGGTCGCTCCAGGTCAGCGGGGGCCGGCCCGCCCTGGTCAGCTCCAGGGCCCAGAACCCCCTGAGCAGCGCCCCGAACGCCGCCAGGTCGTTCTCCAGCATCGGCCCGTAGACCAGCCGGATCGCCCGCACCCACCGCAGCACATCCGGGGCGCGGCCCCGGTCGCCGGTCAGCTCCTCGGCCATCCTGCCCAGTTCGGCCGTACTCGGCTCGGGCCGGAAACCCACCCACCAGTCACCCTCGGCGAGCTGGAAGCGCGACGGCGCGTCCCCGGCAGCCGGAACCAGAACCGGCTCCCGCCCGCTCGCGGTCGTCCACACCCACCGGTCCAGACCGTCACCGCCTGCGAGCACCTGACCGGCGAGGGGCCGCTCCAACGGGTCATGCGACGGCGGGCCCGCCAGGTCCGCCCCGGCCACCAGCACCGGCGTCTGTGGCGGCAGCGCCGTCAGATCGCCGTCCACGGCGAACAGGAAGTCCACGATCCGTTCGTAGTCGAAGACCGCGCCACCACCATCGGACAACGCCAGGGAGGCAGCCCAACCGTCCCCGCGCAGACCCACCAGATACGCCGCGTTGAACGGCAGCGGCCGCGGCGCGCTCTCGGCCGGCACCGGCCCCGGCCGCACCCAGGTGAACTGCCCCGTACCGGACACCAGACCATAGGTGTTCTGCCGCCCGTCCCAGTCCCCGGCCGGACGCGAGGAGATACCCACCGGCTTGCCGTCCGGACCCCGGTGCTTGACCACCGATATCCGGTCCAGCTGAACACGGGTCCCGTCCAGCGCCACGAGCTCCGACGCCCAGTGCATGACCGGCGGCGTCCGCGCGGGGTCGTGCAGGACGCCGAGGGCGTTGCGCGCCGCCTCGAAGATGGTCCGGGCCCGCTGCTGCCCGCCCGGGGGCACCTGGGGCAGCAGGTCGAACGCCTCCGCGACGGCGTCCCGCAGACGCCGCGGCGCGGGGTGGTCCGGGCGCAACGGGGTCCCCAGGGCGTAATCGCCCAGCGCGAGCGCGATGTCCGTACTGTCCGACACGGTCATCAGCGTCCTGGTGGCGGCGCCGGCCTGCGGTATGCCCGTCATCGCGGCCACCACGAGGAACCCCGCGACATCCCGCACCACCGGGTTGTTCACGATGCGCAGAACGGACTCGCGGAGGACGTCCTCGGGCAGTGGCGCCCGGAACCTCACCGCCCGCTCGTAGGCGGCCCGGCTGCGCGCCGACAGTTCCTCGACGGCCCGCGACATCTCCTCGGGGGTCATGTACTGGCCCGTGTAACCGAAGTGCCGCAGCTCCTCCAGGGCCACCGCGACCGCCAGCCGGCCGTCGTCGGTGTCCAGGGTCGGATAGTCGGCGTCGCTCATACGGGTCGCGTCCCACTGGCTGACGGTGGTGCCCCGGGACGTGCGCCCGGTGAGGATGGCCGTCCACACCTCGCGAGGCGTCGGCACACCGCCGATGGCGGGGATGTCGAAGAACCTCGGGGTCACGCGCTCGCCCGGGGTGATGCGCCGCAGATAGCGCTCCATCACCGTGAGAAGTTGCCGGGCGACATCATCCGACAGCTCGTCATGGCGCTTTTCGAGGAACGCCCGCGTGCGCGGCCGCAGCGCCCGCCGAACGCGGTCCGGAGCGTGCCGTGAGGCGGTCGGCAGGAAATTCTTGGGGATGAACGGATCCTCGCCCTCGCGCCTGGCCTTGTTGAAGACGGCGAAGAGCGGCCAGGCCGCGACGCTCTGGAAGCCCTGCCATCCGTAGCCCCAGACCTCGTCGATGTCCGGAATGGCCGCGAGGAACGGAACGAAGTGGTCTTCCACCACGCCGTGGCCGAGGACCCGGTTCACAAACGCCGTGGTGGCCGTCTGCCCGAAGACGCGCCCCGCGGCCGTCAGACGGGCGACCGACGGATCGCTCAGCCGCTCGAAGGCGAGGTCCTGGAGATCCCTGAGGCCGAGGACGGGGTATCCCACGGTGAGCTGGGTGTAGGAGGCCCAGTCGAAACCCTCGGGGGCCGGGTTGACCAGCGCCTCCTTGCCCACGTCGGTGAGCGTCCAGCCGCCGAGGGGCAGCAGCACCTCGGAGAGCGGGACCGGGACCTGCCGGTCGTCCGCGATCCGCGCGGCGGCACGCGCCCGCCCCAGCTGGGCCAGCGCCTGCTGCCGGGACTGCCGGCGCTCTCCCGGGAGGGCGGCCATCGGCTCGACGACGAACTCCCCGATGACGTACCTCTTCTGGACGGGTTGCTGCGCCCCCGGTGCCACCTGCGGCCGCCGGATGTGGAGCAGCCCGTCGGCCGTCTCCCAGAAGATGTGGGCCTCCGTGACGAGCTTGAGCCCGGGGCCGTGGGCCAGCACATGCGCCCCCCTGCGGGCCACCCCGCTGACGAAGAGGTCCCGGCGTTCCTCGGCCTCCAGGCCGACGGCACCGTAACGGTCCTCGATCGCCGCGTCGGGTGCCGCGTGCGCCGTGGAGGACGAGTGCGCGAACGGCGGCAGCGCGCGCTCCGCGACCCGCCCGGCGGGGTCGATCACCACCGCGCGGGCGTCGGACGGCGCGATCCGCGGCGGGCGGGCCGACACCCGGCGGCCCTCACCGGCCAGCACGTCCACCCACACCACACCGTCGTCGCCGCCGAGGTGGTACGCCGCCCACGCATGGCCCAGCGCACCGCCCTGACGCCTCGCCAGCACGAACGCCGCGGACCCCGGCCCGGCCGCGGCCACCGCGTCCGCCACCACATCCCACGACCGCACCCCGCGCCACCCGGGCCCGGCCGCGAGCGAGGACGCCGCCGACCTGACGCCCACCGCCGAGTCGTCCAGCGCGACCGCGGGGGCCACCCCCTGCGGATACATCGTGCCCCGCAGCGTGTGCAGCAGCTCAAGGCACCGCTCCACCGTCGCCTCCTCGGACGGCGCCTGCTCCGCCACACCATCCACCAGCCGCCGTAACTCCTCGCGGCTCCGCACCGGCAGGGGCCCGCGGGCCGACACCGGGCCGGGCACCGTCGACGGCGACGTGGTGTCCGTACGGGAGTCCACGCCCCGCCCACCGGGCGTCTCGGGGGCCGGCGAAGCCGGAGGAGCCGGAGAACCGGGCGGGGGCGGAGGACCGGGAGGGGACGGAGGGGTCTCGGGGCCGGGAGGGGCCTCGGGGCCGGGAGGCGGCGGAGGGGACGGGCGGAGGAGGGGGCCCAGCGTGGGGTCGTCCTCCAGACCGTCGGCAAGCTTGCCGGTGTTCTTGTCCACCGGCAGCCCGCCATAGAGACCGCCCGGCACCTTGATCCGTACGGTGCCGTGCGGCCCGTCGACGACCGCGGTCACATCGAAGCGGTAGGCCCGGTAGGGCCGCTTTCCTTCCGCGTTGCGTTCGTCGGTATCGCCCAGCGCGGCGCTTCGGCTCTCGCTGTTCTCCCAGTTCATGATGTCGATCGGCAGGCGTTCCAGCATTTTCTGATCGTCCAGCGGACCGCCGGCCTCGGGACCGGCCGCGATCCGCCAGCCGCTGTCACGGTGTGCCTCGTAGCTGGGTTCCTCGTCGGCCTGGTGGTACCTGCGCTGCTTGAGCAGTACGCCTTCCGGGGGGCCGAGGATCTCGGCGCCGTCCAGCTCCAGGCCCACGACGGCGGACCGGTCGCCGAGCGGGACCCGGTAGGCGTGCCTCAGCAGCTGCTGGACGCGGGGGCGCATCACGTTGCCGCTGGTGCGGTGGTGGTAGCGCACGCCCGCGGTGGTGGTGCGGTCCAGGCCGGAGATCTGCGGCGGCTCGCCCACCTCGGGGGCGGGGGCGGTGCGGTGGCGTACGGCGGTCAGCTTGGCCCAGCGCCCGATCGACGCGGCGGCGGGCACCGTCCACGGGTGGAGGTTGCCGAGGAACGCGTCGGGCAGCGCGGGCGGGGCCGGTGAGGGGTCCGAGTCCCAGGTGACCTGCGTCTCGCGTGGTGCGGTGAGGTCGAGGGGCCACTGCTGCGGACGGTCGGTCAGGGCGGTGAGGTGGCGGGGTACGAGCAGCCGCACGTCGCCGGCCACGAGCTGGTCCGGGCCGTCGCCGGGGTCGTGCCAGGTGAAGACGGACGGGCTGCCCTGGGGTCCGCCGGCCCGGGAGAACAGGCGCGCCAGGGACAGCGCACCGCGGGCGGGGGTGGTGAGGACTTCCGGCAGTTCGGTGGTCATCCCCATCTCGACGCGGAAGGTGACGCCGTGTTCGAACTCCTCGGAGGGGTCCTGGGGGTTGGCCCGGTAGATCCCGACCTTCTTCTCGGCGTTCTCCTCCTTCGTGCCCCGGGAGGCGGAGTACTCGGCTTCGGCCTCGATGCCGCCGTGCCCCTTCTCGTTTCCGGCACGGGCGCGGACATCGACACCGGCGTCGAATTCCCAGCCGGTATCGCTGCTCACGGACTCCTCCTCGACCGCCTCGCCCCGCAGCGTGAGCTTGATCTCGTCGCGGGGACGCTGCTGATGGGGGCGGTCCAGCTCGGTGGCCGTGACGTTCACCCACAGGTAGCGGGTGGTCCCCCACGGTCCGGGCACGGGGAACCAGCGCAGCACGCCCTCGTTGGTCAGGGCGTACCACTCGCTCTGCAAGGCCTCCGAGGCGAAGGCCGCCTTCAGGGACCGCTGGAGGCGGTTGGGGCGGGGTGCCGTGGTCCCGTCGTGCTCGGTGCGGATGATCCCCTTGGCGCGCAGCCGGTCGTTGATGGGCTTCAGGACGTCGACGCGCAGGAGTTCGGAGTGCGCCGTTCCGGAGAGCAGGCCGGTGTCGAGATAGGTCCGGGTCGTCCCGGCGGTCGTAGCGGTGGCCGTAGTGGCGGTCGTCTCGGCGGTCGTCTCGGCGGTCGTCTCGGCGGTCGTCTCGGCCGCGGGGGGAAGGATGTCGGACATCCGCCGCTCGGGGACGAGCAGATCGAGGGCCTCGGTGGCGCGCAGATACCGGGTGGTCTCGGTGAGCTCGTCGCCGTGCCAGCGGACGTAGGTCAGTTCGAAGACCGGGTCGGTGCGCAGCGTGTGCACGGATCCGCCGTAGGTGGCCCGGGTGATGTCGATCCGGCCGGCGCTGTCGGCCGTCCCCTTGCCCCGGGTCCCGGTGGCCGAGGCGCTGCCGACGACGGCCAGCCTGCCGCCGGGGCCGGAGGGGTGGTCACCCCTGCTCGCGTCGGCGCCGAACCGCATCTGGGGGCCGACGGTGCCGGTCACGCCCAGGCCCCATTCGCCCTCCCGCTCGGATTCGTACCTGGCGTTGCCCTTGAGGTAGTGCTCGACCTCCGTGTCCGGGCGGGCCCCGAGGTCGTTCACGTTGTCCACGAGAATCCGCAGCCGCAGCGCCTGCTTGTACTTGCCGTCCTTCGCCAGTTCCTTCTCGTATCCGCCCTGGCCGACCTCCTCGCCGAAGTGGGAGGCGAGAGCGGTGGGGTGGGCCAGGTCGCGGATCTCCTGCGGCCACTCGGCGGGGTTGCCGAGCCAGGCGTCGATCAGCCTCTGCCGCGTGTCCTGGTTCCCTTCCCCGGCGTACAGCCGCTCGGCGTACATCCGGGCGCCGAGTTCGGCCAGCTCGGGCATGAGGTGGAAGACGGGGTAGATCCCCTGGGCTCCGCCGGAGAAGTCCAGCCCCCGGCCGGTCTCGGTCGGCGCCGTCCCCACGACGGTGTGACCGGCCGCCCGTGCCTGCTCCGGTGTGACCGGGGTGGCGGGGGCGTGCTCCTGGGGGACGACCACGCGGGCGACGAAGGGGTTGCGCCCGTTCATGAACCGGCGCCTGCTCAGCCAGCCCGGCTTCCACCGGCTCTTCTTCGCCTCGGGTGTGACCGTCCAGTACAGGGACATCTGGTAGCGGTGCTCGTCGACCCGCTGAGCGGTCTCGGTCCGGCGGTAGCCGCCCGCGGCGCCGCCGTACTTGGCGCTCTTCTTCCTGGACCTGCTGATGACCCCTCGCACGGCACCGAACTGCATGCGTACGGGCGGGGTGGTGAAGTGGAGTTTGCCGAGTGAGAACTCGTACTCGGGGATGGCCAGACGGGCGCCGGCGCCGGCGGTGAAACTCACCCTCCAGCCCGTGCCGCGGGCGCCGACTGTCGTGGCCCCGGTGGCGGCGCGGGTGTTGACCTTCATGGCGAAGTCACCCGCCGGGCCGCCCTCGGTGACCGGATCGGCCAGCGGGCTGGGTCCGTCGATCCGGTGGCCCCACCTCGCCTTCGCGGAGACCTTGTAGCGGCGTCCGCCGACCTGGATGGTGCGGTGGATGCCGAGGAGCGCCGAGGCCGGGTCCCCTTCGAGGGCCGGCCGCCCGTAGAAGGCCGCCAGGTCCCGGTCGGCCTGGGCCCAGTCGCTCTTCTTCGCCGCCTTGGCACCGACGTCCAGGACGTGCAGCCGCTCGATGGCGTCCCGCAGGTCCGGCTGGAGGGTTTCCGCGCCCGGCAGGGCGATCGGCACGCCGAAGCCGAGGCCCCGGCGGGAGGCCAGTGCGAGCGGTTCCCGCGGGTGGGGGGTGAGCAGCCCCGCGACCCGCTCCACGGCCATCCGGAACCGGAACCGCGGCCCGGTCTCCGGCAGCCTCAGCCACCTCCTCGGCGGAGGAAGGGAGACCACACGGTGCCGCGGGGCGTCCGGACCGTCGGCCGCCGGCCGCAGGTCGGCGGTCCACCCCGCGCCGACGGTGCGCCGCACGAAGTGCTGGGCTTCACGCCGCGGGACGCTGAGTTCGCCTTCGGTGGTGACCTGCACCGGGGCGATCTTGTGCGTACTGGATTCCATGGTCACTTCGAGGCGCAGCCCGGCGCGGTAGCGGGACTGCTCGGCGAAGTCGTTGAGGACCGTGTGGCTCGCGCGCGAGGAGTCCAGGGAATGGCCGGTTCCGCGGCTCGCGCCGAATTTCACGCCGAAGGCCGGCAGGAGGCCCGACAGCTCGGTGGACGGCTCGTCCTCGGAGTGGGAGGAGGCGTCCTCGTTCACCTCGGCCGAGGAGTCCCTGCCCGCGCCGACTCCGGCGGTGTTGTACCCGAAGCCGAACGCCGTGTCCGAATCCCCCTGGCTGTCGGCACTGGTGCTGTCGCCCGTGCCGATGTCGTCACGGGTGGCGATCTTGCTGTCCCCGAGGTACTGGAGGCTGTCGATCTCCCGGCGGATCCGCAGATGCCCCCGGAACGTGCCGAACAGGGACCCGGAGACCTCGACTCCGTTGGAGGAGTCCCCGCCGGCCCACCAGAGGTAGCGGCTGCGGGCGGTCGGTTCGGTCAGGAAACCCTGGGCCTGGTCCATCTTGACCTGCCGCAGGATCTTCCTCACGGCCGGGGCGGGCAGCCCGGCGGCGCGCAGGTTCCGGTGCAGCCCGGCGATGGCGGGCGTGAGGTCGACCGCCTGGAGCAGTTCCCGGGCCTGGGAGGGGCGTGTGGCGCGGTGGTGCCGGGAGCGCTCGGCCTCGGGGGCGCCGTAGTCGGGGCGGAGCCCGTCCTCGCCCACGTAGGGGCTGGGAATGCCGACGTGGATCCGGTCGGCCACCGTGACCTGGTGGAAGACGGTCGGAGTGGCGTCCTCGCCGTCGACGAACACCTTCATCCGCAGACCGGCGCTGAAGGGGACGAGCTCGTTGATGAAGGGCTTGCGCCCGGACACGACGGTCCGCGACCAGCCGCTGTCCGTGGACTTGGAAGAGCCCACGTGGAGCTGGGGGGCGGGTACGGCGGCCGCGGACGCGACGATGTTCGTTCCCAGGCTGACGAGGCTGAGCAGGGTCGACTCCACTCCCTGGGCGGTCTCGTGCCCGCTCCGGCCGCCGGTCGTGGTGGAACCGAAGCCGACGGGGTATTCGTTGACGTCCCCCTTGATCCGGGGCAGGGGCTCCAGGTCGCGCAGCACGGGCCGCAGCCACACCAGCCGGCCGTCCACGACCACCGTGCGGCCGGCCGCGAGGATGTCGTCCCAGTCCTTCGGCTTGGAGGTGAGCAGCAGATCGCTGATCGCGGACCTGATGCCCGAACGCAGCGTGGTGTGCGGACCGGGCCCCTGGAGGTCCAGGCGTGCACTGATCTGCTCCGCCCAGAAGTCGGCGTGCTCCCGCCGGAAGTCGATGGTCTGCACCGACTTGGCGACGATGGCCTGGCCCATCGCCCCGTGGGCGAGGTACCACGGAGCGGGATCACGCGTCCCGGCAGCCGGTGCCGGGGCCGCCGTTCCGGTGGGCTCCGCGCCGGGGTCGCGGTCCGCGGTGGGCTCCTCCCCCTCGGGGGGCGTCACCACGATCGCCGGCACCCCGCCGGGCAGCGGCGACGTGCCCTGGGGTCCCGGGGCCGCGGGCGCGGGGGCGTGCGGCAGGGGGCGGTGGACGCCCTCCTCCTGATCCCAGAGCGCGCGGAAGGCCGCCCAGGTCTCGGCGTCCTCCCTGGGGTTGGCGGTGGTCCCCGCGGGGTTTCCGTACAGTCGCCGCAGCAGCG
The DNA here is from genome assembly GCF_001417735.1 of Streptomyces sp. NBRC 110028. Taxonomy (GTDB): domain Bacteria; phylum Actinomycetota; class Actinomycetes; order Streptomycetales; family Streptomycetaceae; genus Streptomyces. The sequence goes on along the minus strand of NZ_BBUZ01000025.1, from coordinate 563,046 downwards.
GGAACAGTGTCTTCTCGTGCTGCCGCACCCACGCCGCCCCGTTGTTGCGGGGCAGACCGGTGTACTCGTCCACGCCCCCGTTCGTCCCGAAGTAGACGTTGGTGAGCTGGGCGAAGTACTCGTACTCGTCCCGCGAGGAGTAGTTGGGCCCCCTGCCGTCGCTTCCGTACAGGTCGCCGTCCGGCCACGCGGCCGCGCTCCCCTGCCGCTTCTTCGCGTGGTACGCGTCCCGGATGAGCTGTTGGTCCTCAGTGCTCAGATTCTGATGGATGGCATGCGCGTACTCGTGCCTGCCCGAGGAATAACCGTGCGCGTAGGTCGCGCCGAGCGGGCTGTCCTCGCCGAGGAGGTTCTCCTCCGTGACCGCCGTCCGACCCCGCTCACCGTGGTGGACCCCGCGCGTCTCGTCGTACGGACGGCCGTCCCGCGCGTGCTTTCCCCGGAGGTCGTCAAACTCCTCCAGCGAGGTCATGGCCATGTCCTTGGGCACGACGACGACCCGTTCGCGGGCGAGCATCCTCGCCGCCACCCCGGGGTCCTGGAGCATCTGCGCCACCTGCGCCTCGGCCTCCAGACCCGCCGACACGTTCAGGTTCACGCCCGGCGGCACATGCACCGTCAGCTGGGCGACGACGCGGGCGAACTCGGGCGCGGGCAGAGCGCGGCGCAGGAAGTCCATCAGGGTCGCGTCCGACGCCAGCGCCTCACGGTCCGCCGCCGACAGCGGCGCCAGCGCCGCCCAGCGCCGCTCCGCCGGAATCCCCGGCAGACGTGCCGCCAGGTCCGCCACCGCGGCGGACGGCCGCTCGGTCCGCCGCTGCGGCCCGGGGCCCGGCGCCGGCACGGTGGTGCCGGCTCCGGCCGACGGCCGCGGTGCTTCCGCCGGGGGCGGCGGCAGGAGAGGCAGCCGTCCGAAGCGGCCGGGCCTCAGTGGCCGGGCCGGCGCCGCGGACAGGGAACCGAGCAGCGACGGGCCCTCGCCCGTGCCCTCCGCGCGGCGGCCCGCGTCCAGCGCGGCGACGAGACCCGGCAGCCCGTTCCACGCGTCCGTGTGGCGGCGCACCACGGCCGCCAGCCGCCGCTGGATGTCGTCCAGCTGCCGCTCGATGGCATCGAGCTCGCCCCGGATCGCGTCATGGGCGTTGGTCCTGCGGGTCAGCTCCTCGGCCGCCGCCTCACGATCCTCCCGGGCCTGGATCGCGGCGCCCTTGGCCCGTTCGAATTCCGCGTCGAGGGTCTGTTCCCGCTCCCGTGCCGCGTCGAGGCCGGCGCGGATCTCCTCGGCCTGCCTCCGCGCCTCGTTGGCGGCCGTGAGGTGCCGCTGACGCTGCCGCCCGATGTCGGCCAGTTCCTGGTGCGCGGTGGAGGCGAGCTCCCTGGCCTCGGCCAGTTCCTCGTGATGGCGGGAGGTGGCGGCGGTGTCGGCCGCCGGGGGCGCGGCGATGAGCGCCTCCAGCCGTTCGACCTCGGCCTGCGCCGTGCGCCACCGCTCGGTCGCCTGCCGCTCCGGCGTCGCGGCGGCGTCGTAGCCGCGCTGCGCGTCGCGCGCGGCCGACTCCACCCGATCCCGTTCCCGCTCCGCCTCCCGGATCCCGGACCGGACCCCGGTGAGCGCGGCCTGGACCGCCTTCCCGTGCCGGATGGCGTCGTCCTGGGCCCGCTCGGCCGCCTGGTGGGCGGTGGTGGCGGTGTCCAGTACGGCCGAGGCCGTCGCCAGGGCCCGCCTGGCGCCGGGCTGCCGCCGCAGCAGCCGGGCCTCCAGGTGGCGCCCCGTGGCCTCGGACGCGACCGAACGCCCATGCGTGTCGATCGCCTCCCGCACCTGTCGCCAGACGTCGCCGGTGGCCGGTGTGACATCGGCGAGGGTGCCGTCCGCGGTGAACGGCCAGTTGCGCGGGCCCTCATCGGTCCGCACCACCAGTTCGACCGGCTTACCGGAGAGGGCGGCGGTCCGGGAGGCCGTGTACAGGGCGCGGGCGAGCCGTGTGCCGTTCGGGTCGTCGCCCAGCGCCAGCCAGAGCTGCGCCGCGTCGTCCTGCTCGTCGATCCCGTCGGCGAGCACCTCGGACAGCTCGGTGAGGGGGTGCCGGGCCCAGTCGCGCAGGTCGTCGGCGTCCTGGTCGGCGAGCATGGCGGGCAGGTCGTAGATCCGGGGGCCGGAACGCGCGGGCGTGACGCCGAACCCGAGCACATCGCGTTCCCACAGCCGCACGGTGGCGCTTCCGGTGACGTACCGGGTGCCCTCGGGGCCGTTCACCGTGATGACCATGTCGACCAGGGCCTCGTAACTGCGCATGCCGCGCCGGTCTTCGGGCTCGGTCGTGTTGCCGATCCTGAGGCGGCCGAAGTCGAAGGCGGAGGCGCCGCCCCCCGAGGAGTGGCTGTGGGGCTGTTGCGCCGCCAGGGGCACTTGCAGGGCCAGCAGTTGGACGTTGCCGCTCACGAGGCTGTAGGTGCCGAGCTGGTTCAGGGTGAAGGAGCTGCCGGCCGACGACGTCGTCGAGGAGGCACGGCTCTGCTTGCGCACCCGGTCCACGGCGACGTCACCCGCGTCCGTGAGGGGCCGCGGGTTGTGCAGCGTGATGCCGAGGGACGGGGCGGCACCGGGCTGTGCCAGGGGCCAGCTGCCGGGCATCCGCGAGGTGAGGCCCGCCGCCGCGCGCGGCGCGTCGACCTTGATCTCGCCGGACTGGACCAGTTCGCCCAGACGGGTGGCCGCCGCGCTCGAGGAGGAGTTCGCGGGAAGCCCCCAGGACGCGGCCAGATCCGGTGCGACGGCCCGCAGCGCCTGCGTCAGCCGTGGGAAGGCGTTGTAGTCGTAGACCGGGGTCGGCCCGGTCGGCAGCAGGTGGGCGCCGTGCGGGAACGGCTGTGTGCCGAGGGCCCGCGCCTGCTGCGGCGACAGGTGCAGCGGGTCCTGGGTGAGCAGGGCGGGCAGGTGGGGGGCGGCGTGCCGCAGCGGCGGCGCGGCCTCGGAGCCGGTGAACCGCAACGTGGTCGCGACCGGCACCGTGGCCGAGTTCACCGGCCTGCCGCGCAGTGTGCGCCGCACCCACTGGCGCAGTCTGTCGCCCAGATCGCCGTCGAGGTCGGACAGGTTCAGCAGCGCCGCCTGGACGACCCCGCCGGGGATGTTCGCCGGCAGCCCCCACACCAGCTGGGAACGGACCGACACGGTGTAGTCGTAGTCGATGTCGTCGAACTCGGCGGCACTGTCCGAACGCAGCCAGTCGCGGTCCTCCCCGGTGGCGTCGGTCCGGGTCGTGCGGGAACGGGTGTTGGTCAGGGCGAGGGACGGGCCCTCGCGGTCCGTACGCCCGGTGGTATCGGGGCGCGGGTAGCGGAAGATGGGGTTGACCGCGGCCTGGTGCGTCGTGCTGACCGTGGAGGAGTCCGCCTTCGCCTGCGGGACGTGGGTGTGGACCTGCTCCAGGCCGGGCCCCTCACCGGCCGGGCGGCCGAGTACCCCGCGCAGGGCCGGGGTCTGCATCGCGGGCTCCGCCGAGAAGGTCACCTCGACCAGTCGCGCTCCGCCGAAGGCGACGTGCAGGAAGTGGAACCGCACGAAACCGTCCGGGCCGCGTCCTGGCAGGGCGCGGAGCGCCGAGGGTTCGGTGAGGTCGGCGATCCTGGCCGGCACCCAGGCCAGATGGGAGGCGTGACCGGGCCGGGTGACGCCCGGTGCCTCGTTCTCCACCAGGGCGATGGCCTCCTGGCGGAGCCGGTCCCTGCGTTCCCTGCGGTTGGTCCTGTCGTCCAGCTGGGTGACCGACAGGACGGTCGCGAAGCCGAGCTCGCGGGTCCTCACGAACCGGGCGGGCAGCGGAACGCTCGGCGGGGGCAGCGTCATGTTCGTGAGGCCGGACACGCCCTGGTACCACATCGCGTAGCGGGCCAGCATGCGGGGAGAGGCCAGGAACCCCACCCCGCGCGGCACGTCGATGGCGACCGTCACCGGGGCGTGGCCGCCCAGGCCGACCGCGTTCCCGAAGGCGTTGCGCACGCCCCGCTGGAACGTCAGCAGCAACGTCACGTCGTTGTCGATCCACTCGTAGTCGCCCACCTCGTTGGGGACCCTGGTGATCGCCGTGGTGGCGCTCAGCGCGCTGGTGTCGTCGGTGCGGCGGGAGTAGGTGTAGCGGCCGCTCGGGTTCCCCTGCCGGGCGAGTACCTGGGGCGGGGTCGCGGCCGTCTCGAGGGCGGTGAGCTGGAAGGTGCCCTGGCGCGCGCGGCCGACGCCGCGCCGCTGCCCCGACGTCTCCGACATGACGACGCCCTGCTCGGAGTACATCATCCGCACGGAGCCGCGGTGGCGGGGGTTCGACAGATAGCCCTCGACCTCCACCATCATGACCTCGTCCACCGCCATGCCGGGCAGCGTCAGAGCGCCCAGGCGGTAGCGGCCCTCCAGGATCTGCGGTGCCCGGGAGATGAACTGGGCCGGCCGGATCCCGTCATACCGGGCCTCGGCGGCGAGCGTGCCCTGGTCGTTCAGTGCCGCGCCCGCGACGGCCGCCGACGTCCACTTGTACGTCGCCGCCGCTCCGGTGGCGGTCGCCGTGGCCGCCCAGGTCACCGGCGTGGCCGCCCATGTGACGCCCGCCCCGATCCGGTTGACGGCACCGGTCGCGCTCGCGGGCAGCGCCCGCTTCAGCACGTCGCTGCCCCGCCTGGCGGTGGTGGCCAGGCCGGTCACCGTCTCCGAGGCGCGCCGCACGGCCCGGCCGACCGGTCCCGGTTCCGGGTGCCCCGGATAGGTTCCCGCGACGATCTGCCGAAGCGCCTCCATCACCGCGGCGGTGCCACGGAAGGAGTCCACGAGCGCGCCCGGCGGAATCCGGGTGATGCCGGGCAGCGGACGGCCCTGCGCGTCCACCATGGCCAGCCGCCGGTAGTCGTCCCTCGGCCCGCCGTCGGTGACGGGCTGCCGGATGACATGTCCCCGGGACGCGGTGAGCGCCGCATCGCCGCCCGGTGCGCGGGTGCGGTAGCGGGGGACGAGGAACCGGACGGCGCCGGGCGCGGTGTGCGGGGTGACGGCGGGGAGCTGGATCAGCGCGGTGCCGCCGGCGTCGTCGGTGTTGTCGGTGTTGTCGGTGTTGTCGTCGGCAGCGTTGTCGTCTGCGGCGGGGAGGTGGTCGGCGAAGTGGACGCGCGGCTGGTCGTCGGTGCCTTCGTAGAGGTCGAGGGCGAGCCTGGCGGGCACGCTGAAGATCTCGCTGCCGTCCTCCGTGGTCATGGCGAACTGTTCGAAGCCGACGGCCTCGCCGGTGGTGGCGGTGTCGGAGAGCTGCCCGGTGCCGGTGTAGTCGGGGCCGGTGTTGACGGTCCAGTCGCCGTCGGCGAGCGGGATGTTGAATCCGCCGCCGCCCCCGAGGGAGCCGCCGAGCGCCGTGCCCCGCTGCCGCCCGCCGCTGGATTCGTAGGCGCTGAATCCCATCTGGTGGACCTTGGGAAGCCTGCGGGTGTGCCGCGAGGTCCGTCGGGCGTCGCGGGTGAGGGAGAAGCGCAGCTGCACCCGGCGGGTGCCGGTGACGGTGCCCGGCAGCTCGAACCAGACGGGGTGACCGCCGTCGACGGCGTCCGGGACCGACGAGGCGAGACCGAACCGGGTGCGCATCTGGCCCAGCCGCCGCAGGTTCTCCAACTGCGCCAGGACGCGCGGCTCGTCCAGAACCCTTCCCCTCTGGTGCGTGGCGGGCGGCAGGAAGCCCTCCTGCCGCAGCCAGGCTTCGGCCCGCTGGAAGAGCGGGTCGGCGCCGTCGACCCTCAGAGGCGTCTCGGAGAAGCCGACGTTGTCCAGGTTCTCCAGGTGCTCGGGCAGGTCCCGCACTTCGTGCGGAAGGGGCTCGTGGCCCTCCATCGTCTCCCGCGTCGCGGACCGCAGCCGCAGGCCGTCGTCCCAGGGCCCGAACGAACCCTTGACCTCACCGCCCCGGGCGCGGAACAGCGTCACCTCATACGTCACCCGGTTGGAGCTGGCCACATGGCTGCTGCCCGTGTAGACCCCGTGCATCAGCGTCGCGCTGTTGGCGGCGCTCTGCGCCTCGCTCTGCTGCCAGCTGACGCCCGCCTTGCCCACGAGGTTGCCGCCGAACGACGCCGCTCCCCGGGGGTGTTCCGGCGCGTGGTCGGTGGTGAACGTCGGCCCGCCGGCGCCCTCGATCCCGATTCCGCTGGTCAGCCTCGCCGACCGGTCCACGCTGGAGGAGTGCGAGAGCCACGTCTCCAAGAACGCCTGGGCCTCGGGGCTCTTCACCGTCGGCCGGCCCGGCTCGATCCGCACGGTGAGGCCGAGCACACCGACCGCGTTGCCGTCCGCGTCCAGCAGGGTCGGGGAGAACACCCCACCGCTGTTCTGGAGCTGCGCGCCGCCCCGCAGCATCCGCTCGGACACGAAGTCCCTGAGCGCCCTGTCCGAGCCGGCTCCCAGATGGTTCAACGCGGCGAAGCGCGGATCCGCGCGGAGTTCGGCCAGCAGCCGGCCCGGCTCCCCGACGCTCTCCGCGCTCCACAGCGGGAGGTCGTCCACGTCACCGGGCTCCGGCAGGTCCGTGGCATCGGTGCCGTCGTCGAACACCACGTGCTCGGGGAACCACGCCGTGACCGTCCCGTGCGACTGTTCCGGCGACCAGTGGGCGGTGAGGCTGCCCTCCGGGGCGTCCACCCGGACCTGCCACTGCCCGGCGAAGTCCATCGGGTGCGCCAGTTCCGTGGACTTCTGCTTGCTCGTGACCAGGAAGGTCTCTCCGACCGTGAGGGACTCGGCCAGCTGGTTGTGCGTGATGGACAGCGAGATCGTGCCGTCCCACCAGCGCACCGCCCCGGCACCGTCGGACGGGTAGATCGCGGTCCACGGCACCGAGCCGCTGCGCACCGTCCCCGAGCTCTCCGCGTCCGAGGACGACTGTGCGCCCTCGGCACGGCGCTCCAGCTGCACATCGGGGACCGTCGGGGGATTGTCATCGGCACCCCGGCCGTACTTCGCCGACCGGTCGGCGTCCTTGTAGGCCAGCCGTACGTCGACGCTCCGTTCGCGGTCTCCGTGGCGGACGGTGATCCGATGGCCCCGGCTGCTGCGCAGGGCCGGCCGGTTCAGCTCGACTTCCTCCGCGCTCAGCACATCGTCCAGCTGCGCGCGTACGGCCTCGCCCCCGGCGGTGTCCGGGTCGACCCCGAGGGCCCCCATGATCTGCCGGTACAGCCCCTCCAGAACGCGGTCGGGGGTCGGCTCGTGCAGGACCAGCCCGACGTGCCCGTCGTGCCGCGAGCCATAGGCCCGGATGTACTCCGACAGCTCACCGGAGCGGCCCGGCGACAGCGCGGCCACCGGCCCGGACAGCGTCCGGGTGCCGCTCGGGCCCGCGGCCTCCTCGTCCGGACCCAGGTGCGCCGGCGGCGCCCCCGGGGGCGGCGGCGCGGGGGCGTCCAGCACGGCGCCGACCGGCTGTACGGGGGACGGAGGCGGCGGGACGACGGCGTGGGGCTGCGGCACGTGGATGCCCTCGGCCCGGTCCCACAGCGCCCGGACCGCCTCGTACGTCTCGTTCTCCGCCTGGGTGGCCCCCAGCGGGTTGGCCGTGGCCACGTCCCTCGCCGCGTCCTGGTCCCTCGCCGCGTCCTGGTCCGTCGCCGCGTCCTGGTCCGTCGCCGCGTCCGTCGCCTGCTGAGCAGGCCCGTACAGCCGCTCCATGAGCGGGAACAGCGTCGGCTCGTTCCTGCGGACCCAGTCCGCGCCGTTGTAGCGCTGGTGCTGGGTGTAGGGGTCCCTCCCCTTGTTCGTCCCCAAGTAGGCGTTGGTGAGCTGGGCGAAGTACTCCTCCTCGTTGAGGGACGAGTAGTTGGGCGCCGTGCGGTTGCCTTCGGCGTCGTAGCCGTACAACGGGCCGTCGGGCCATATGCCGTAACTCCCGGCGGCCCGGTTCTCCTCGTACGCCCTCGTGATCAGCTCCCGGTCCGCCTCGCTCAGTCCGTGCCGGTGGATCATGTGCGCGAACTCGTGCGTGGTCGTGGAGTACCCGTCGGCATAGGCCGGGGTGTCGCTCGGCACGCTGGTGAACTCGCCGAGGAGGTTCTCCTCCGTCACCGCCGTCGTCCGGTCCCCCGAGCCCCGGACCTGGTCCCACAGCCGATCGCCCAGCCCGGTCCGCTTCCCCTCCCACTGGCGGAAGGCGTCCAGGGAGGTCATCGCCTCGCTCTTGGGCACGACCACCAGCCGCGATCCGCCCTTGAGGAGCGTCGCCGCCACGTCGGGGTCGCGCAGCATCCGCGCCGTCCACGCCAGCGCCTCGGTCCGGGAGGACACCGGCTGGTCCACCCCGGCCGGCATCTGCAGCATCAGCCGCGCCGCCGTCTCGGCGAACTCCGTGGCGGGCAGCGCCTCGTCCCGCACCTTCTTGTGCAGCACGTCGGCCAGGGCGCGGTTGGACGCCAGCCGCTCGCGTTCGGCGGGCGACAGCCCGGCCAGTTCCCGCGCCCGGTCGGCGGGGGCCATCTCGGGCAGCCGGGACGCCAGTTCCCCGAGGGGATCGGAGGAGAGCGGTTCCGCCGCGCGCAACGCGTCGTCCAGCTTGGTGAGGGCCTGGCCCAGCCAGCCGATGTCGAGCTGCTCGGCGCCGAATTCGTCCACCCACGTTTCCTCGTGCGCCTTCAGGAGGCCGGGGTCCCGCTTCAGCTCGCCCACCACCTGGTGGAGCCGTGCGGCAAGCCCTCCCACGGCCCCGGGTGAAGCCGCCTGCCGGTACGCCGCACCGCGCAGCAGCTCCAGCTCATCGACCGGCAGCTCATGGGTGTACGGCGTCTCCGACAGCCCCCAGAGCAGGTCGAACAGGTCCTCTCCGCGCCGCTCCTCGTCGGTGCGCAGCGCCAGCGAGTACGCGGTGTCCGCCAGCGACTCGGTGCGGGCCGGGAGCGTGAAGCCGTCGATCTCGACGGTGGCGGTGGAGACGGGCGGCGCGGTGCCGACGCTGATCTCCACGCCCTGGACCACCCCGGACAGCGTACGTCCGTCCGCGCTCGCGCTCAGGCTCTCCTGCAACGGTCCGGGGAACCACTGCGCGAGGGCCCGGTTGATGACGTCGGCGAGCTGCCCGGCGTTCGCGGGGAGGTGGAACTCCAGGATCTCGAAGGGGCGCGGATTGTCGAACTGCACGTTGCCCCGCGCCCCGCCGGCGAGGACCACGGGGTGGCCGATCTCTCGCATGAGCGCGCTGAACCGGCGGCCGACTCCCAGTTTCACGTCGTCGAGAGACGGTACGGCGGACGCTGCCGCGGGGGCAGCGGCGGGACCGGGGCCGGCGGCGGGCCCGGAGGTGGCGGCCGGCGCGTACGAGGCATCCGGCGCCGGCGGGGCGAACGGCGCTGCCGCGTGGACGGGGGTGGCCTGGGTGGCCGGCGCCGGCGCCGGCGCGGCGGACGAAGGCGCCGCGGGCGGTGCGGCGGTCAGGCGTGATCCGCGGACCTCCGCCGGGCGTACGAGGCGGAGGTCGGTCGCCGGGCGCGGGCGGCCGGAGGCGTCCGGTTCCAGGGCCACCGTGGTCTTCCCCGTCGCCGGGTCGGTGTAGAGGACCGGTTTGCCGTACGCGGCGAACGCCTGCCGGCCCGACAGCAGGGCGATCTGACCCGGCAGGCTGTTCACAACCGGCTCGCCGGGGCGGGAGCGGGCACCGTCGACGAGCAGGACGACCGGGGCCTCCAGCCAGATCCGGCCCAGCACCGGGTCGCGGTAGAACATCTCGCCGATCTCGTCGTGGGGCACCGGGCCGCCGATGGAGACCGTGCCGCCCTTCCGGTCGGCCCGGAACAGCCAGGGCCCCGGAACATCCGGGCGGTACCAGGGCGCCGGGACCGTGGAGTCCACCCGGAGCGTCCCGTCGGGCTCGCGGCGCAGGAGGGTGAGCGTGGTCCGGTCGAAGTCGATGGCGCCGATCGGGGTGCCGGTGTGGTCGCGGCCGATGCCCTTGCCGTCCGGGCCGGTGATGAGCGTGTTCTTGGAGTGCGCGCCGCGGGCCGCCAGCGCGTACTCGCCGATCTCCCGGGGCACGCCGAGGTTGCGGCCGCCGTGGGCCACGGCCTTCCTCATCAGCTGGATCATCTCCGCGCGCCGCGCGGGATCGGGGGTCTCCAGGTGCAGGACGCGGGCGGCCAGGTCATCCTGGGCCTGATCACCGCCGTTCCGCTTCACGATGTTCAGATGCCGCTGGACCTGCTTCTCGGCCCACAGCATGCGTGACCGCTCCGCATCGCCCACCCGGCCCGGGTCCGGCAGCTCCAGGGCGGTCGCGGTGACGGCGTCGAAGCCGGGGCTGGTGACCAGGTTCGTGGCCCGTTCGACCAGCGGCAGCCGGACGAAGGCGGAGAGCGCGAGCCCCGGGGTCTGGGCCAGCCGCTCGCCCATGCGCGTCAGCACGTGCGTGTAGGCGTCCCGGCCGGTGGGCTTGGACGGACCGGCCGGCTGCTGTGCCATGTACGTCAGCACCACCTCGCTGAGCAGCCTCGTGGTGACCACCGGGACCCGGCCCAGCGAGGGGTCGTTGCGCAGCATCACGTCCAGCGCGCCCGCGCCCCGCAGCAGGGGCGGGTACTGCGATGTCCCATCGATCCGGGCGTTGAACGCCGTGCGCAGCATCCGGACCAGCCGCAGCGTCCGCTCCAGGGTCTCCGGCGGCACCGGGCCCGGCCCCTGGTGCAGTCCGGCGTCCCGCGCCCGTGCCTCCAGCTCGGTCCCCTTCGGCTCCGGCACGTGCAGCACCGGGGGGTACACCACGCCCCGGGCATCGGTGTCGATGCCCCAGTGATCGACACCCTGCGCCCTGAACCACGAGTACGCCAGGCGCCGGACGGCGTACACCTCACGGTCCTCGTCGGTGGCCACCTGCTGCGCCTCGGAGACCACCGCCAGCGGGTCGGGGACGAACTCCGGCGCGCCGTACGCGCCTGTCCGACCGGTCCCCGGGACCGACGCATTGAAGCACACGATCCTCACGATGGGGTGGTCGAGCGGCAGCCGCTCCAGGCTCGGGCGCCGCTTCAGCGCACCGGATGTCCGCGGCCCGCTGGTCTTCACCTCGCTCCCGTCGTCCAGGGCCCAGATGCTCGTGCCCGGCACCCCGTGTTTGGCGTCGAAGTACGGAGTGGGCTTGCCTTCAGCCACCCACGGCAGCACCTGCGGCCGGCTGAAGGTGTTGGTCGCCCGGTCCCAGTAGACGAACTGGGTCTCCGTAGGCAGCCGCCGGTACGGGTGAGTCCTCCTCCACAGGCTTTCGGGAGTTGCGTCGAAGGAGAGGGACGCGTGCCCGGTCGACAGGTGGTCCGGGCCGATGATGGGCATGGAGCGCACGCGCCGCTCCCACTCCTCGCCCTCGTCGTCGTGGGACGGCATGCCCGGCGGAGTGAGCAGCCAGTCGCCCACGAGGCCCTGTTTCTCGGAGATGTCGAGGCCGAGCACCTCCTGGTCGGGGTCGTCCGGCAACTGGTCGATGACCACAACGCCGCTGGGCGCCCACACCTGACGGCCGAGCAGATCGGCGCCGTCCCGCAGCTCCCTGACGCTGAGGGCGGACGCGAAGGTGACCGCCATCAGCACGGGGACGTCCCCGGGCAGGCCGCTCAGCACCTCGTCAAGGTCCAGCAGCTCCATCACGACGTCCTTCGGGACGTCCTCCACGAAGTCGTTCCGGCCCCGCACCTCGATGGTCAGCCCGTCCCCGCCGGACACCACCGCGTACGCCCCGGTGCCCCACGGGGCGGGCTTCGGCTTCCCCACGGGGGCGTGGGTGTGGTCATCCTGCAAGGCGAACTCGTAGATGTGGGCCAGGTCGATGGTGTCGCTCACGGGGAGCCCGGACCAGTTCACGCCCCGCACACCGTCCGCCGTGACGAAGCGGAACTCGGAGGTGAGCGCGCCCTGCACCTTCAGATGGAAGGCGGAGAGCCGGGCCAGAGTACGGGCGTTCTCCATGGCCGGGTCAGTCGCCACCCGCCACAGGTCACCGCGCTCCTCCCGGGTCACGGGCGCGTCCTTGCCCAGCAGGAGCACATGCCGCGTGAGCGCGTCGATGTCCAGCGGCCCCCCGCGCAGCGCGGGAACCTTCGCCCGCAGCGCGTTCAGCCGCCGCAACGCCTCCCGCGCCCACGGGGGCACCGGCTGCTGCCCGAACAGATCCCGCAGGATCCCGTCGTAGTGCGCCTCCGTGGCGTCATACGGAACCGTAGCCGGTGCCGTGGGCGCCACCGACGTGTCGTCCTGCGGCGCGAAGGCGTCGGGCGCGCCGTCGGCGAAGGACGCCGGCTCGGAGCTGAGCCAGCCGCGCACCGGACGGCCGTCGGAGCCCCGGGCGGACAGCGCGACGCCCTGGGCGGGGCCGGCCGTCGCGCCGGTGGTGGCGGCCGGGGCCCCGGACGAGGCGGTGACCGGCTCCCCTGCGCGCACGGCCGCGTACCGCTGGGTCAGGTTCAGCCCGGACGGCTCCAGGATCTCCCCGAGCGATTCGGCCGCCGAGACCATGGCGAGCGGCAGCGGCTGTCCCGCCGGGGGCGGCGGCGCGGGCGTCACCTCTCCGTTCGGGGAGGTATGCGGGGCGAAGGCGGGGTTGGGGATGTAGGTCCCCACGGGCCGTCCGTTGCGCATCGGCTGCACGCCGCGGATGAAGCGCGTGTGCACCCCGCCCGGGAAGGCGATCTCCTTCTGGTCGGGGAAGGGCGAGGCGAGGCCCAGGGTGGCGTTGACGTCGATTCCGCCGGGGACCTCGATGTCGTAGCGCCAGACGTAACGGCGGGTCAGCTGGGCCTCGCTGAGCGGATCGGCGTCGACCGAGTCCGCCAGGTAGCGCGGATTGGTGGTGGTGCTCACATAGGCGGTGCCCGCGGGGCTGCTGTAGACGTGGTCGATCAGGTGCACCGCGTCGCTGCCCTTTGGCGTGATCCCCCTCCGGAAGATCTCCTCGGGAGAACGCCAGTCGAACTTGTGGAGCGGGCCGTTGCCCGCGCGCCACATCGCGTCCGGCAGCGTGCGGCGGCTGAACAACCCGGGAAGGGCCGCGGTGGTGTCCGGGTCGACCGGCGGGGTGGGGCTCACCGGTCCCGTCGCGGACCATCCGACCGGGACGGGGCTGCCGGCCGGCGACAGGGTCTGGCGCATCCGGGACGAGGCGACGATCCCGCGTCCGGGCAGGTACCAGTCCCAGGCGGGCCCCTCGTCGTGCAGCCGCCCCCGGTCGTCCGAGACCCGTCCGGCGCTCGGGCCGTCGGGGTTGTACATCCCCCGCAGGCCGAGCCCTGGTATCTCGGCCACGAAGAAGTGCAGCTCCGGGTCGGTCTGTCCCTGGCCCCACACCGTTGCGCGCGACCCCTGGGTGACGGCCGGGAACTCCTCCAGCACCTCGCGGAACGTCTGGTCGAAGTTCCCGTCCGGGTCGTAGGACGTGTACGCGTTCCGCAGGTGCCGCCTGCGGTCGAGCGGCCCGCGGCCACCGCCGCCCGTGCTTCCCGGCGCCGAGGTGACGCGCCTGCCGGGGCCCCGCTGGACGGTGAAGCGGGCAGCCTGCCAGGTGCCCTTGGCGGCGGGGTCGGCCGTGTGGCCGATCACGGCGGGGGCCGGGGTGCCGAGGCCGGACCAGTCGACCGCTTCGCCGGTGTACCAGACGGCCCTGCCGAGCCGGGCCTTGAGCTTCTCCGGCAGGCGGGGATTGTGCCGGCCCAGCTCGGAGATCGCCAGGACCAGGGGAACGTTCAGGTCGTGGCGGTACACCGTACGGTCGCGGGCCAGCAGCTCGACGAGTTCGTCCTCGGTCACCACCCGACGCGACGTCGCGGCGTTCGTCAGCGCGAGCCGGCCGTCTCCCGTGGGCTCGGCCGTGACGACCACGGGCACGGGGCCGCCCTCGGTGTGCCAGGGGGCCGTGCGGGTGACCGCCCCCGGCAGGCGGAGCCGGGAGGTGTCCAGTCCGCCGGGCAGGTCCAGGCCCGCCCAGTTGCGGAAGGAGGACCGCTCGTCCTGCCGGGGCAGGAAGCCTTCGCGTTCGAGCTGGAACGCGGCCACCGCGTCCACGTTGTGGACGTCCCGCCCCACGGCCGCCGCGGCGGCGAGCGTGAAGAACAGTTCCCCGCGCCGCCCCCGGTCCGGCTTCTCCAGGTGGAGCACCCGGGCGCCGAACGCGTCGAGGTCGGGCACTGCCGCGAACGCCTCCCGGGCCTTGACCATCGCCCAGAACAGCTTCGTGTACTCGGCCCGGCCCGGCGCAGCCGTATCGGGCAGGCCCAGGACCCGGCGCGCGGTGGCCCGCGGATCCTCCAGCGCGGCGAACTGCTCGGCGACCCTCGCCAGGTGCGCGGGCCTGCTGAACGTGCTGAGGGCACGTCCGGGCTTCCTGTCCCACGCGCTCGCCGCCTTGGCGAGCACATCGCGGTAGACGTCCGGCGCCATGTCGTCGCCCTCGGCCGTGTCCGACTTCTTGCGGACGACCCGGTCGAACAGGTCAACCGTGAACATCGGCGCGCCGGAGGACAGCTCGGTGTCGGCCCGCCACATCAGTTCCAGCGCGCCGATGCCCCGCAGCAGGGCCTCGTAGTCGCTCCTGCGCTTCACCTGCCCGCCGAAGACCCGCCGCAGCGCACGCTCCAGGCGCAGCGCGCGGTACCTCACCTCCTCGGAGGCGGGCCCGTCGCCGTCGTACAGGCGCGCGGCCTTGGCGATCGCGTCGAGCCGGGTGCCCTTCGGCTCGGGCCAGAAGTGCCTCCGCCGTCCCAGCCGGCCGCGGACGTCGGTGGCCAGTTCGTACCAGTACCGCGTCTCCCGGCCGTTGGTGCCCTCGGCCATGGAGGTGATGTGGTCGTCGGCGACCACGTGAAGGTCGGTGTCGTTGGCCGCGTGCTGGCCGGGAGCCACGTTCTCCAGCGGGTCCGCGACAAACGGCTCGGGAGCCGCCGGCTGGGCGTCCGCGCGGTCGGGCGACCGGTCGGAAGCCGCACCGCCGTAGCACGCCCCCAGGCCGATCGTCGCCCCCCGAGGAAGGTTCCGGACGCTCGGGCGCCGCGCGAGGCCACGCCCGAACTGCGGTCCGGTGACGAGCGCGTAGCTGCCGTCGTCCTGCGCCACGTCCAGGAAGCCGGGCCCGCCGTGCCCGGAGTAGGTGTAGTCCGGCGCCGGGCCGTCCACGGGCCGCGGCGTGCCCACCCACGACTGTGTGGTGGGGTTGTAGTGCCCGATGCTCGTCATCTCCGGCAGGTGACGGAGCATGTTCTCCCGGTCCCCCACCAGGTCCTTCGGCTGGAGCGACGACCGCCCGAGCTGCTGGTGGTCCCCGCCGACGATGGTGTGCGTCACCCAGTGGCGTTCCCACTCCGGCACATCCGACTCCGGGTCGTGCCAGTCCTCCGGCCTGCTCGCGGTCCAGTCGCCGAACGGCCGGCCGGGCAGCTTCACCATCCCGATGGTGTAGCGGTTGCCGCCGATGGGGCTCATCCGCACGAAGCCGCTGAACGACCAGACCACCCTGCCGGTCCTGTACGCCACGTAGCGCGCCAGTTCCAGCCCCATGCCGCCCGAGAACGGGAACGCCAGGACGATGGGCGCGCCCTCGGGGAGGCCGGGCTCGCGGGCGAGCAGTTCGGCGAGTTCCCCGAAGCTCGCCCGGCGCTCGGTCTGGTCCGGCCACCGCACCATCACATGGTCGTGGCCTCCCTTGACGGCACCCACGAGACAGGGCTCGGGGTCGCCCTCCGCATGCCACGGCGCGGGCTCCGGCGTGCCGAAGGGCACGGCGGCGGACACCGTACGGATCTCGCTGGTGTCCACCTCGGCAGACGGCTGGGGCGTCCAGTTCAGGCTCGGACGCCCCTCGCGGCCATTGAGGGTGAAACGGGCGAGGACGGCGCTGCCGCCCGCGGTCTTCAGGTGGTACGCGCCCAACCCGTCCAGGCCGGTCGCCCATCCCGCGGCGAGCGCGTCGCGTACCAGGGCGAACAGCTCGGCGCGCGCGGCCGCCGGGTCCGCGCTCCCGGCCTCCGGTGTCAGATGCAGGATCCGGCGGGCGAGAGCGTCCACGTCCAGCGGGCGGCCGGCCAGGTCGCGGTCCTTCAGCCGCAGCGCGTCCAGCGTCTCCAGGGCCGCCGCGTCATCGGCGTCCGGGACGAGGAACTCCACCGTCGCCTGCCGCGCCCCGGCCCCGGCGTCCCGGCCGGTCTCCCGCTCCCGGCTCGTCTCGTGCACCAGCACAGCACTCGCGGTCAGACGGCCCTCGGGCGGCAGGTCCGCCTGCAACTGGGCCAGCACCGGTTCCAGTTCGCTCCTGAACATCTCGGCGACCGTGTGCGCGCGCCGCTCGCCCAGCTCCCGAGAGCCGTCGCCGTACCCGGTGATCACGCCCGTCGGCGGACGCAGCCCGCCGCGATGGTTCCGCACGGCCACCGTGGCCATCCGGACCATCAGGCGCCGGGCGGCCACCCTCGCGCTCGCGGACAGCTCGCTCGCGCCCTGCTCGAAGGCGAGCGGCGTCCGCTGCGGCAGCACCGCGCTGGCCCCGACGACCGGCCCGGGAACGGGCGCGTTCCCGAAGGCGATCAGCGTCGCCGACGGCCACGCGGGACCGGTCCTGAACCCCGGCCGCCGCCCGGCCCCCGGCGCGGTGCCCACCGACGGGTTCGCCGAGCCGGGGACCGGCTCGTCCGGCACGTCGTCGGACAGCTCGCCCGGATCCGAGGCGGGGCTGCTGACCCGCCGTACCGACGGCCACTGCTCGGGGCGTACGGGGTCCTGGTCCCCGGTCGCGGGGTGCTGTGCCGCGGCGAACGGCGCCGCCTCGTCCGCCGCGTCCCCTTCGGTCGCGGGATCCGTGGGGGCGGCCCACACCGACCACGGCCCGCCGGCGGACGGCCCGTCGACGGAGAGCTCGGTGGCGGGACCATGGCCGGACGGTCCGGCGTCGGTGAGGGAGAGACCGGCCGGGGCCCCGAACGGCGCGGTGGACGCCGGAGCGCCGGGCGTGGGCGCCGGGGCGACGGGCGTGGGGGCGACGGGGGTGGGCGCCGGCGGGGTGGGCTGGGGAGCCCCGATCACTCCCCGGACATCGTTCGGGCGCACGTAGGCGAGGTCGGTGACCGGGCGCGGCCGGCCGGCGGCGTCCGGCTCCAGGGCCACCGTGGTCTTCCCCGTCGCCGGATCGGTGTAGAGGGTCGGCTTGCCGTACGCGGCCCAGGTCCACCGGCCCGACAGCATGGCGGTCTGACCCGGCAGGCTCGCCACCAGCGACTGACCGGGGGCGGGCCGGGCGCCTTCGACGAGCAGGATGACCGGGATCCACAGGGAGAGATGGGCCAGCTCCGGGTCGCGGTAGTGCAGCTCGCCGACCTCGTCGTGCCGCACCGGGGCACCGATGACGGCCTGGCCGCCCCGCTGGCCGGCCCGGAACAGCCACACCCGCTCCGGTGCCTGTGGGTGGTGCCAGGGCGCCGGGACCGTGGAATCCGGCCGGAGCGTCCCGTCGGGCTCACGGCGCAGCAAGGTGACCTTGGACGGGTCGAAGTCGACGGGCCCGGCCGGGTTGCCGCTGTGGTCACGGCCGAACGGCACACCGCCGGCCGTGGTGGTCATGAGGGTGTCGGGTGCCAGTGCGCCGCGGGACTCCAGGTGGAACGCGGCCACTTCCCCGATCCGGTAGGGGTTCCGGCCGTGGGCCACCGCCTGGCGGAGCAGCTGCGTCATTTCCGTACGCCGGGCGGGATCGGGTGCGGGCAGGTGGAGGAGGACGGCCGCGGCCCGGTCCAGCTCCTGCTCACCACCGTGCTGCCTGATCCCGTCCAGGTAGTCCTGGACCCTGACCATGGCCCACAGCATCTGCGACCGCTCCGCGTCACCGACCTGATGTGGGTTCAGCCCCAGGGTGTGGGCGGTGAGGGCGTCGAAGCCGGGTCCCCCCATCGCGGCCGCGGCGGCGGTGACGGCCGGCAGCGGAACGAAACTGGTGAGCGCGAGCCCCGGCTGCTGGGCCCGCCGCTCGCCCGCCCTCCTGAGCATGGCCTCCACCACGGCCCTCCTGGAGAGCTGTGCGAGGGCCGGGTGCTGCGCCAGGAACCCCGCCGACAGACTCACGGCCAACTCCACGGTGAACAGCGGAACACGGGCCAGCGCGGGATCGTTGCGCAACATCACGTCCAGCGCGCCGGCGCCCCGCCACAGCACCGGATACTCCGGGGCCCAGTCGATCCGCTGGCCGAACTCCCCACGCAGCAGCCGCACCAGGCGCAGCGTCCGCTCCAGGATCTCCGGCGGCACCGGACCCGGCCCCGAGTGCAGACCGGCGTCGCGGGCCCGGGCCTCCAGCTCGGCCCCCTTCGGCTCCGGCATCCGCACTTCCGGGGCGTAGGCGCCGCCCCGGGCATTGGCCTCCACCCCGAGGAACACTCCCATGGGCGTCTGCGTCCTGCTGAACACCCTGCCGATGAAGCCGTAGACCGGCCGGTCGTGGTCGGTGGCGATCCGCTGGGCCTCGGAGACGACCGCCAGCGGATCCGGGACGAACGGCGCTGGACCGTGGGCGCCGATGAACCCGGCGCCCTCGCGCATGGCGCCGTAGCACACGATCCGCACGATGGGGGACTTGTCGGACCGACGGTGCAAGCTCCGCCGCCGCTTCAGCGCACCGGACGTCCCCGGTCCGCTGGTCTCCACCCTTCCCCCGTTGTCCAGGGCCCAGGTGCTCAGGCCCGGCTCCCCGTGTTTGGCCTCGAAATACGGGGTGGGCTCCTTCGCCGCCACCCACGGAAGCGGTTCCGGCATGCTGATGTCCCCGGTCGCCGGATCGAAATGGACGAAGTGCGTCGCCTTCGGCAGGTCCAGCAGCAGCTGAGACCTTACCCGCGAGATGCCGCCGGGCCCGGAGAGGGCGACGGACATGTGCCCGGCCGACCGGTGGTCGGGACCGATGAAGGGCAGGGTGAACACCTGGCGCTCCCACGCCGCGCCCTGCTGGCCACCCCCCGGCGTCGGGTTCGGTTCGCTGAGCAGCCAGCCACCCGCGAAGCTCCGGTCCTCGGAGACGTCGTTGCCGATCGGGCCCGTCGCCACGGGGTAACCGATCGAGGACCACACGTTCCGGCCCAGCAGATCGGCGCTGTCCTGCGTCAGCGCGGAGTTGCCGACGGCCCCGAGGGGAATGCCCATCAGCACCGGCACGCCGCCCGGCTCCGCGCTCAGCACCTCGTCCAGACCGAGGAGTTCGGCCACGACCGCCTTCGGGGCATCGCGGACGAAGCCCTTCACGCCGCGCACCCGGACCTTCGCCGGCCCCCCGTCGGCGATCACCGCGTAGGGCGTGCCCCACGGCGCGGGAGTCGCGTTCCGCACGGGCTGGAGCCGACCGTCCGGCTGCCGGGTGTACTCGGTGACCTGGGTCACGTCGAGTTGGGGAGCGAGGGGGGCACCGGTCCAGTTCAGGCCCCGCCCACCGTTGGCCGAGGTGATACGGAATTCGTCGTCGAGCGCGCCGTTCAGCTTCAGATAGAAGGCGGAGAGCCGGGCCAGGCTGGGGGCGTCCTCCACGGCCGGATCCACGGCCACCCGCCACAGGTCACCGCGCTCGTTCCAGGTCACCGGCGTGTTCGCGTCCAGCATGAGCACATGCCGCGTGAGCACGTCGATGTCCAGCGGCCCCCCGCGCAGCTCGGGAACCTTCGCCCGCAGCGCGTTCAGCCGCCGCAGCGCCTCCCGCGCCCACGGGGGCACCGGCTGCTGCCCGAACAGATCCCGCAGGATCTCGTCGTAGCGCGCCTCCGTGGCGTCATACGGAACCGTGGCGGGTGCCGTAGCCGGTGCCGGGGAGGAGGAAGCGGCGGGGGCGAAGGACATCGGCTCGGAGCTGAGCCAGCCGCGCACCGGACGGCCGTCGGAGCCCCAAGCGGACAGGGCGACGCCCTGGGCGGGGCCCGCCGTCGCGCCGGTGGTGGCGGGCGGGGCGGGCTCCCAGGCGCGCACGGCCACGTATTGCTGGGTCAGGTTCAGCCCGGACAGTTCCAGGATCCTCCCGAGCGATCCGGCCGCCGAGACCATGGCGAACGGCAGCGCCTGGGACAGGGGTGCCTCGGCGCCGAGCACTGCGGAGTGCGCGCCGACCGTCCGACGCAGGGTCCCCCACGTCAGCGGGGAACGATCGCCGCGCGCGGCCCGCTCCTCGTCCAGCGCCCGGAAGCCGTGCAGCAGCGCCTCGAACGCCGCGGTGTCGTCCTCCAGCACCGGCCCGTAGACCAGCCGGATCGCCCGCACCCACCGCAGCACGTCCCCGGCACGCGCCCGGTCGCCCGTCACCGCCTCGGCCATCCGGCCCAGTTCGGCCGAACTCGGCTCGGGCCGGAAACCCACCCACCAGTCACCCTCGGCGAGCTGGAACCGCGCCCCCAGGTTCCCGTCAGCCGGGGCCAGGGCCGGTTCCAGCCCGCCGGCCGTCGTCCACACCCACCGGTCCAGACCGTTGGCGAGTACCTGACCAGCGAGCGGAGCCTCCAGGGGGTCGTGCGACGGCGGACCAGCCAGGTCCGCCCCCGTGACCAGCGCGGCCACCTTCGGCGGCAGGGCGAACAGATAACCGTCCACGGCGAAGAGGAAGTCGATGATCCGGGCGTAATCGAACATCGCGTCGGTGCCGTCGGACAACGCGAGTACGGCACCCCGGCCGTCGCCACGGAGGCCGACCAGGTACGCCTCGTCGAACGGCAGCGGCTGCGGCTGGCCTTCCCGCGGCACGGGCGCCCGCTGTACCAGCGTGAACTCCTTCACTTCGGGCAACAGGCCGTAGGTGTGCCGACGGGGGTCGTGCCAGTCCTGGGCCGGACGGGAGGACAGCCCCACCGGCTTGCCCCCGGACTCCCGGTGCGTGACCACCGACACCTGGTCCACCGGCACACGGGTCCCGTCCGCAGCGACGAGCTCCGCCTTCCATTCCACCGCGGGGGGCGTCTGCCCGGGGTCCGCGAGAATTTCGAGGGCGCGCCGTGCGGCCTCGACAACGTGCCGGACCCGTGGCTGGTGTTCCAAAGGCATGGTCGCGAGAGACCCGGACGCCTCGTCGACAGCGTCGCGAAGCCCCTGGTGCACGTCGACGGGCAGCGGGGTCCCCAGGGCGTAAGCGGCCAGTGCACGGGCGGCCTTCTGACCGTCCGCGAGGCGCATCAGGCTCTGCCCCCCGATGATCTGCGGCTGACCCGAGACCAGGACCGGCGCCACAAAGCCGGAGAAACCCCGTACCACCGGATTGTCGAGAATCCGCACGATGGAGTCGCGCAGTACGTCGTCGGGCAGCGGGGCCGAGAATTTCTGCGCCCGCTGGTACGCCTCCCGGCTGAGCGCCGATAGCTCGGCGACGGCACGCCGGATCTCCTCGGAGGACATGAGCTGACTGCCGTATGTGAAGTGCCGCAATTCCGAGAGGACCAGCGGGATCGTCAGCCGACCGTCATCGGTGTCCAGGGTCTCATAGTCGCGCATGCCCACCGAATCCGACTGGGAGACGACCTTGCCCTGAGAGGTGCGCCCCGTCAGTGCGGAGGTCACGTGCTCGCGAGGGCTCGGAACCTCTCCATTGGTGAGATCGAAGAGCCCTGGGACCAGCGGCTTGCCCGGCGCGAGGTTCCTCTGGTAGAGCCCCAGCAGCCCCAGCAGCGTGGTGGCGAGTTTTTCACTGATGTCGTCGTGGTGCGTGTTGAGGAAGGTCCGGGTGCGGGGCCGCGAAGCTCGCAGGACGCGGTCCAGGGGATGACGGGACGCCACCTCCAGGATGTTCTTGACCAGCACGGATTTCCCGGGCTCGGTGAGCATGAACCTGGCCGGCCTGGCGACGGTGTGGGCATACGCGAACCGCAGGTAGCCCCAGATGTCATCGACGTCCGGGATGAACGAGAGGAAGGGGACGGCGTATTCGTGCACATCACTCCGGCCGGTGAAGCCGCGCAGGAACTCCACGGTGGCCTTCATCCCGAAGCTTCTCCCCGTCCCCTCCACCGCCTCCACGTGCGCGCCCCCCGGCGGCCTGCGGTCCGCCGCCGCGTCCAGGAGCGCACTCAGGCCCAGGTTGGGGAAGCCCACAGTGGGCTGGACATAGACGCGATTCCCACGGATCGGGGTGGGGTGGACCATGGCCTTCTCGCCCAGCTCGGTGACCTCCCAGCCGTCACGAGCGGGGAGAAGAGCGGAAAGAGGCAGCGGCACGGCGGCGTTGGGCTCATCCACAGTACCCAGCCCCTGCAGTGCCCTGTCCAACCGCGCCAGCGTCTCCTCCAGGGACTGGCTCCGCTCTCCCGGGAGCACCGCCATGGGGTCGACGACGATCTCTCCGATGAGGTAGTTGGCCATGGCGGGACGTGGCTCTCCCGGTGCCACCCGGGGGGCCGTGAGATGCATCCGCCCATCCGCGGTTCGCCAGAGGGGGGCATGGTCGGTCACCATCTTGAAACCGGGGGCAAGGGCCAGATCCAGCTTGCCGGGAACGTCACCGATGCCGCTGATGAGGAACACCTGACGCGTCTCGACCTCCAGGCCGAGGGCCCCGTACTCGCGCTCGACGGGCCGGTCGATCAGCGCGTGGCCCAGGGAGGACGACTCGGTGAACCCTGGCAGCGCGTCCTTGAGGACCCGCCCCGCCCGGTCGATCACCACCACCTGAGCCTCGACGGCCGCCAGGTCCGGCGGCGTCGCCGACACCCGGTGGCCCTCCCGGGCCGACGGGTCCACCGCCACCACGCCGCCGCGCCCGCCCAGGTGGTACGCGGCCCATACGTGCCCCAGCTCGCCGCCCTGGCGCCGCGCCAGCACGATCGCCAGCGCGCCCCGCCCGGCGTTCGCCACCGCGCGCGTCACCTCGTCCCACGCCCGCACGTCACGCCAGCCCGGCCCGGCCACCAGCCCCGCCGCCGCGGCGTCCGGGCCCGCGAGGGTCACCGAGTCGTCCACCGTGCCCGCGATGCGCACCCCGCCCGGGTACACCGCGTCCCGCAGCGCCTCCACCAGCCGCAGACACCGCTGGACCGGCGTCTCCCCGGCCGGAAGGTCGCCCGCCAGACGGTTCGCCACCCCTTCCAGCTGGCGGCGGGTCAGCACCGGGCGGGGCACGACGGGGGTGGTCAGCCTGGCGGTGGCCGTACGGTCCGGCGCCGGCTCGCTCTGCGGGGGCGTCACCTCGACCGACGGCACCGGCTCGGTCACCTCGATCTGCGGCACCGGTATCTCGGAGGCCCAGCCGTGCAGCGGGCCGGGGGCGAAGGACAGGTGGACCGGGCCGCCGACGGTGCGCAGGACGAGTTCGACGTGCCGCTGCGCGGCGTCGGCGGCGCGGGCCGCCGCTTCCAGGGCGAGCCGGATGTCGGCGGGGAGGGCGGCCCCCCGGGTGTTCAGGGCCTCGTCGGGCGCGGTGCCGTCCAGCAGGGCCCGGCGCACGGCGTTCAGCGTCCGCCGGGTGCCGTCCGTGACCTGGCCCGCGTCCAGCCACACCTGCGGCCGCGTGTCCTGGCCGGCGAAGCCCTCGGCGAGCTGGTAGCCGAGCGTCTCCGGGCGCCGCGTCCGCCAGTCGTCGACGCCCCGCTCGGCGAGGACGGCCGGGGCGTCGTAGACCGACGGGACCGGGCGGGCCGGGGTCATGCCGAGGCCGAGGACGTCCTCCAGGGTGGGGCGCAGCACCACGTTGCCGGTGACCCAGCGGGTGCCCTCCGGGCCGCTGACCTCCAGGACGGTGTGGGCGGTGAGGGTGTAGCCGAGCACACCGCTGTCGTCGGGCTCGCCCTCGGCGTTCTCCGACACCGGCGTGCCGTACTTGAGGGTTTCGCGGCGGAGGCCGGTGCCTCCGGTGGCCTGGCCGAGGGTGGTGTTCTCGCCCGCGACCGGGATGGTCCCGGCGAGGGTGTCGGTGTTGTCGCCGGTCAGTCCGCCCTTGACCGGCGCGGTCACCGACGGGCTGAGCGTCCGGCCGGCGGTGGTCGCGTGGGTGGTGACGGTGGTGCGCTGGCCCTGGGACAGCACCTCCCGGCCGGAGGTCTCCATCTGCGGCCGGTACAGCGAGAGTTCGATGCGCGCGGAGCCGCCGGAGGGCTGCTTGCCGGTGTACCGGGACGCCTGGGCGGGCGTCAGGGTGATCTTGCCCTGCCGGATGAGGTCGCCGATGCGGCGCAGGGTGTTCTCGGCCGAGGTGGAGGTCTTGGGCAGGCCGTCGCCGCGCAGCGCCGGGTCGACCTCCCGCAGCGCGTCGGCGAGTTCGTCCATGGCGTCGAAGTCGTAGACGGTGATCGGCTGGTTCGGCGTCCACCGGTCGGTGCCGGACAGCCGGTCCCGTTCCGGATCGCCCACCGGGGCCGTGGCGGGCCGGGGGTCGGCCCGGTGGACGTCCGGCGTGATCAGGAGCGGCGGCGGGGCGGGCAGCTCCGGGGTGCCGTCCTCGCTCCGCGGCGGGGCCTCGCTGCCGGGGAAGCGCAGCGTCACGGTGGCGGGCGTGCCGGGGGCCGGGGCGGGCGCCGGAGGGGCCGTACGGGCGGCCCCGTCGCGGCCGAGGGCCCGGTCCATCCAGCGGGTCAGCCCGGCGGTGTCGGCCGCCGACACCGCGCCGTCCAGCAGCTGCTCCGCCAACTGGCCCACCGAGGCGATCCGGTTGGCCAGGAAGCCCAGCGCCGAGTCGTTCAGCCGGGTCGAGGTGACCTCCACCCGGTACTCGTACGGCACGTCGAACTGCGCGGTGGGCCGGAAGGTGCGCGGCCACTCCTGGTGGTTCCTGGTGACGGCGCGGGAGGAGCCGCGGGTGCCGGTGGAGGTGAAGGAGGCCGTGCCCCCGGCGCTTCCGGTCCGGCCGGTGCCGGGGGCGAGCGTGAAGACGCCCGTGCCGCCGAGGGTGAGGGTGAACCCGGTGCCGCGGGACGCGGTGTGGGTGATGGCGCTGGCCGCCGCGGAGTTGATGTTCTCCATGCCCGAGTAGGCGAGCAGCGCCCCGGCAAACGCCGCCAGGTCGGTGCCGGGGGCCGGGCGTGCGTTGAGCGCCACCTCCACCAGGTGCAGGCCGGTGCGCCCGCGGTAGGGGAAGTGGAAGCGCCGCCAGTGGCGGGCGCCCGAGGACGCCAGGGACCGCATACCGGTCACGGCGCCGGCCTCCGCGATGCGGGCGTCGAGCCCGCGGACGTGGCGGCCGAGTCCCGGGGTGAGGGAGTCGGGGGCCTCGCGCTCGACGGCGGCGCGGATCGCCTCGGTGAAGGCGTCCAGCGAGCCGTCCGGCAGCGCCTCGGGCACGGTGGCGAAGCCCAGCGAGCGGCCGCCGGAGCGGGCGAAGTACCGCGGCAGCAGCCGGTCCATGGGCAGCCGCTCCGGCTCCAGACCGGCCAGCTCGGCGAGCTGCGGATCCTGCCGGACCAGGGTTTCGGTGACCCAGAACACGACACCGCCGGGGACGGTCACCGCGTACGGCGCCGAGCTGTGCGGGCCGACGCCGACGGCGTTGACGACCGCGTTGCGCTGCCCCTTGCGCAGCAGGACGACGTACGTGGCGTCCACCCGGAAGCCGTGGAACCGGTCCTTGGGGTGCGCCTCGGAGGTCATCCGGTCGGTGAACGCGGTGTCGGTGTCCGTCACGCTCCGCGACACGGCGCTGTTCCGGCCGCCGCCGCCCGAGACGCCGCCGGCGCGCTCTCCGGTGTGCGAGCCGGTGACGCCGGTGGCGATCTGCTCGGAGTGGCCGGAGGTGGTGCCGCGCCAGGAGGAGTCGGTGCTGGTGAGGTCGTTCTCCGCGTAGGTGGCGGCATCGGGGTTGTCGCCGGGGTATCCCGTCCCCTCGTAGACCGCGTTGTGCAGGTAGCCCCGGGTCTCGCCCTGGATCTCGGTGCCCATCAGCGAGCCGGCGGTGTCGGCGTCGACGACGTAGACGCCGCGGAAGATCTGCGGCGAGCGGGAGAGCAGGCTGGTCGACGACAGGGCGGCCCGCAGCAGTTCCTGGACCGGGCTCTCGGCGTCCGTCATGGGCGTGCCGACGGTCATGTTCCCCAGCCAGCGGGCGGGTTCGGCGAAGGCGGTGATGGCCGAGGGCAGCCTGTCGACGAGGTCGGAGCCCTGCGCGGCGGCCCACCGCAGGATCCGGGTGAGCGCGCCGGGCTCGGCGGCCCCGGTGGCGTCGGGGTCGATGCCCTTGAGCAGCTGCCGGTACGTCGACACCAGCGCGCCGCTGCCCATCGCGAGGCTGATATGGGCCTGGCCGGGAAGCAGGACCACGTCCTGCGGGCGGTCGCCGTCCGCGTCCGGTGTCATCCGCGCCTTGCGGAAGTCCTCGGCGGTCGCCCGGCGGATGGTGACCGGGCCCAGCGGGGCGGCCGGGGCGTCGAGGGTCTCGGCCAGCGGGATGGCGACGGAGACGATGCCGTCCTCGGTGTCGAACGTCGCCAGCGGGGTGTCGCCGTTCTCCGAGAACACCTTCATGGTGAAGGTGCCGGGGATGTCGAAGACCCCGAGCCCGGGCCGGGCGATGGTGATCATGTCGAGGCCGTAGCCGGACGCCGAACCGGAGGTGTCGCCGGTGATCTGACGGGTGGCGGAGGCGCTGGACGGGATGCCGCCCGCCACCGTCCAGTCGTGCGGGGCCGGGCCGCTGATCTCGGCGGAGAAGTCGCCGAACAGCGACTGGCTGGAGCTGCTGGACTCGCTGCCCGCGACACTCGTGCCGTTGGCGCTCAGCATCGACCAGCCCGGCAGGTTCTTGCGGTGGTGCGGCCGGGTGCCGTCCGTCGGCTCCACGGACAGGTCGACGCCGACCCGCCAGACCCCGTGCTCCAGGGGCAGATAGAAGTAGAGCGGGTGACCGCCGTCCATGGTCGCGCCGAGCCCGCCGCGCCGACCGGCCTGGGAGCGGGCGACGGTGAGGCTGCTGGCGTTGGCGAGCCACGCCATCAGGATCGCTCTGTCGTTCAGCCAGTCCAGGCGCTGCGGGGTGGAGGGCGCCAGGAAGCCCATGGTGCGCAGCAGCGTCTCCAGCTTGTCGAAGAGCGGCTCGGTGCCGGTGACCTTCAGCGGGGTGACGTTGACCGGGAGGGCGCGCAGGGACGCCAGCTCGGGCTTGAGGTAACGCTCCTGACCGGGCTCCACGGGAATGCCGGCCGCGTCGGCCATCGTCGGCACCCGCATGATCTGCCCCTGGGGGCTCGGCAGTTCGAAGGGTTCGGTCCGGCCGCCCTTGGGGAGCACAAGCGTGGCGTAGTAGGTGATGTCCGCGTTCGTCAGCAGATGCGGGTTGTTGCTGACCAGGCTGAACCAGTCGAACGCGGTGCCGCCGGAGTTGAAGGTGCGGGACCGCTGGTGCTTGTAGCCGCCGCCGAAGACGAAGTTGCCGTCCGGGCTGGGAGCTCCCTGGAAGGTGGTGGCGAGGGTGAACTCGGCCTTCTCGGCATTGGTGACCGTCAGCGAGGTCTTGGCTCCGACCACGTGCATCAGGTCGTTCTCCAGGAACACCTTCGTGCTGCTCCTGGCCAGCGCGTCGGGGCTGAAGGAGTTGATCCGCGCGGAGACCTCAAGATAGCCCAGCGGCTCACCGCTGTGATCCAGGAGGATCGGCGAGGGATACGCCCCGGCCAGCATCAGGGTCAGGCCCGAGCGGCGGCTGTTCTCGTCCAGGAACGACCGCAGCGCGGCGGCCGACTCGTCCGACATCCGCCGCAGATGCGGGCGCAGCTGCGGGGCGGCGAGGAACGCGTCGAGCAGTTCGGACGGGTCGTGGATGGTGTCCATCCGGTGCAGCGGCAGCTCGTCGGTGACGGTCCGCGGGTCCGGGGGAAGGTCGTGCGGAGACGCCGGGCCGAACGGGCGCGGAGGCATGCCCTGGGTGAGGTAGTGCGGGAACCACGCGGTGAGCCGGGCGGGCGAGGTCTCGGCGTCGCTCCAGTCGTCCTCGGCGTGCGGGGTGGGCGCCGAGGCGCTCGGAGCGGTGATGGCCGCGAACTGCCAGCTCATCCCGTAGTCGTAGGCGTGCGAGGGCTCCGAGGTGAACGCCAGCGCGGACATCGAGATGTAGCTCTCGGGGACCGTCATGGTGACGCTCTGCTGGTTGTGGGTCAGCGTCAGCTTCGGGGTGAACGTCTGCGAGGCCACCGCCGGGTTCCCGGGGTCGTGGACCAGCCAGGTGCGGCCGTAGGAGAGCGGCAGGCTCCGGACGTTCCCGGTGCTGCTGGTGTGGCTGGTGTCGACCGCGGTCCGGTTGCGCTCCTCGATGTACATCCGGCGGCCCTCGGGCGTGTCCTCGGTCATCACGGGGGCGGGCCGGTGGCCGAAGAGTTCCAGCCTCGGCGACACCTGGTACGTCCGGCCCCGGTAGGTCACCGTGCGGGACATGCCCTTGGGACTGAGCAGGTACGGCAGGGCGTCCAGCAGTTCGTCGGCGCTGTACTGGGCGGCGATGTCCGCCTCCAGCGCGGCGATGCCCTCCGGGTCCTGTGCCTCCAGCTCACCCGGCTGCAGTTGGGCCGCGGCCTCGGCCCGGACGGTCCGGCTCAGGTGCGCGTGCAGCCAGTGGACGGTGTCCTCCGGGAACGGCAGGACGTGCACCGATCCCTGGAGGCCGCGGTGGCCGCTGCCGAAGCCCGTGACGAGGGCGGACAGCCCGGGGGTGCCGTCGTCCGTTGCCTCGGTCGGGTCGGAGTCCGGGTCCGGGTCCGGGTCGCCGGACTCCGAGACGGAATCCGAGGCGGAATCCGAGGCGGAATCCGAGGCGGAATCCGAGGCGGAATCCGAGCCCTCCGGCTCGGGTCCGGCGTCCGGCTCCGCGTCCGGGTCTCCGGGCTCCTGGTCCGGGTCCGGGTCCGGATCGGCGGCGGTGAGGACGGCCGGGGCGGCCGCGGGAATCCCCGCCGGGATGACGGTCACGGACGACGGGGTGCCCGGATCGGTGGAGTCGCCGGACTCCGCGCCGGCCGGGTCCCGCCCGGCCGGACCGTCGTCCACGGGGGGCGCCTCGCTGGGGGGCGGCGACTGCGGGCGCGTCCCGGGAACCGTCAGGGCGGACGCGGAGTTGGGCACGGGCCGGACCGGGGGCGGGGCGTCCGTGAGGGTCGTGGGGTCGAACGGGTTCTTGAAGCGCCAGTCGTCCGCCGTCGGCGTCGCCACCTGCGGCGAGGGGGACAGGGACAGCACCGGGTACCGCTCCTCGCTGGGATGGGCGATCCCCGTCGTGGCGTAGGTGGTCGTCACGGAGCGGCCCAGCCGCTTGCCCAACATGAACGGCAGGCGGGGGCCGTCCAGGCCGGGGACGTCCAGCACCAGGGCGTCGTCGAGATCCCGGTCCACCAGCCTGGGGTGATAGGCCATCAGCGCCACGAACTCCGTGAACGGCACCCGGAAGACCCGCGTCTGGCTGCCGAAGCGCAGGCGCAGGGCGTCCGGGTCCGACGGATCGTAGGACGCCCGCACCACGAAGGGCACCGGCCGTTTGTCAATATCGGTGATCTTGAGGTCGTCCTCATCGACCCACGGGGCGCGGACGAGGCCCTCGGACGTCAGGATCCTGGAGGTGTCCAGCCTGTTGATCTTCCGACCACCGGTGGACCAGTCGGTCCCGGTCCGCACCCCGCCCAGGAGCGGGTCGGTCATCCGGTCGTCCTCTGTGAAGGCTCCGGCCGTCTCCAGGTGGAACGCCGCCAGCACGTCGGGATCGGCGGCGTCATGGCCCCACACGAAGGCCCTGGTGACAAGCCGCCGCAGTTCCGCCCGGACGGCGCTGTCCACCGGGTCGGCCGTCTCCAGGTGGAGGGCCTTCCGGGCGAGGCCGTCGAGGTCCTTACCGGGCCGGTCCAGCAGTTCATGCTCCCTGACCCAGGCCCAGAACGTCCGCGAACGGTGGGTGGACCTGATGCCGGGGACGGTGGTCTCCATCGTCGACGCGACGACACGGTCCCACTGATCCCTCGTGAGGCTGTTCTTCCGGAGTCCCGCCGTGTTCACAGCGGACGACAGCGTCACGAAGTCTCTCAGGGGCGTGCCGGCGGCCGTGTCCGCCGCTTCCAGGAGCACCGCCCGGTAGTCCGCCCGGCGCGCCTCCGTCCGGCCCTGGGGGAGCTTCGCCTCGACGATCCGGTGGAAGAGGTCCATCGTGAACGGGCCCGCCGTGCCGAACCGCCCGTCGGCGTGCCACATCCGGTCCAGCGCGGCGGCCCCGCGCAGCAGCCTGGCGTACTCGGGGTTGTCCTCGACGCGTACGGCGTCGTCCACCTCGTTGCCCAGCGCCAGCTTCAGCGCCCGCACCAGTCGCAGCGTCCGGTGCCGCTGCGCCGCGGACACCCTTCCGTTCGGGCGGCTGAAACCGATCGCCCGCGCCCGGCGGTTCAGCTCGGCGGTCCTGGGCTCGGGGAAGAACTTCGCACGCCCGGACCGCCGCCCCTGGGGGTCGCCGTATATCAGGCGGTAGTAGACCCGGTCCGGCTTGCCGTCGTCGCTCGTCGCCGTCGACCGGATGGTGCAGCGCACCTTGCGCCGCAGGCCGTTCGCGTAGCGCTGTCCGACGGGCACGTCCTCCAGCGGGTCGGGGACGAACGGCCCGGGGAAACCCGCACCGCTGTGGATGTAGGAGGGCGCCCCCCGGTCCTGCGGCGATCCCGCCCAGCAGATCTCCAGGTCGGCCCAGTATTCCTTGGGGAAGACGGAAAGGCTCTTGCGCCGCGCGCGGGCATACCGCTGCGTCTCCTCACCGTCCAGTATGCGCACGCTGCCGTCGGGCAGCGGCAGCTCGACGCCGCCCGGATACCCGTGGAGGCCCTCGTAGACCGCCGGGGCCGCCTCGTCCGGGTCCGACGGGGTGAAGCGCGCGGATTCGGTGCCCGTGGCGGGGTTGTAGTGGGCGAACTCCGTCATCTGGTCGAGGTGGCGAAGCTGTCGCTCACGGCCGCTGATCAGGTCGCCGCGGCTGAAGGCGGCCCGTCCGATCTGCTTCTTCGTCAGCTTGCTGACGATGGCATAGGTCTCCACCTCGTGGTGCCAGTCGGGCACGTCGTCGGGGGAACCGGGGTCCAGGTCCGGGGGGTTGGGCACCCAGTCGCCCTCGGGGTGCCCCGCGTGGTGGACCACCCGGATCCTCGTCGGCTTCCCCGCCCGGACGGTGAGCTCCACATCGCCACTGTGCGCGTACACCGGATGGCCGGTGCGGAACGCGAGCCGGCGCGCCAGGTAGAGGAGGCCGTAGCCCGCGCGCGGGACGGCCAGCACGATCGGCACGTCCTTCGGCAGCCTCGACAGCGCCGCGTCGTGCGCCATCAGCTCGGCGAACTCCTCGATGCCCAGGTCCCGGGTGGTCTTGTCCGGCCACGGCACCACGACCTTGTGCCGGTCCCCCGACGCGGCCACGACATAGGCGGGCTCGTCCCCCTCCCACGGCTGGTCGTCCAGCCCCAGGCGTGTGATGGTGCCCTTCTTGTCCTTCTCGGCCAGGTCGACCGTCGTGGTGTCCAGCTCGCGGGCGCCCGAGCCCGTCCAGTTCACCCCCGTGCTCTCGCCGAGGCCCTGGTTGTCGGTGAACCGGTAGCGGTCGTCCAGGACGCCCTGCCGCTGGGCGTGGAACGCGGCCAGGGCGGCGAGGCTGGTCGCCCGCCCCTTCTGGTCCGCCTCCAGCACCATGCCGTACAGCTCGTCGCGGACGTCCTGGTCCACGGCCGTGCCCGCGGGCAGGTGGAGGATGCGCCGGGCCAGACCCTCCACATCCATCGGCCCGCGGAGCAGTCGCTTCTCCTGGCGGCGCAGCTGGTCCAGGATCTCCACCGCCTCCGCGTGGGGCTCCATGGAGATCTCGATCGAGGTCGGCTTCGGCCACTGCGAGACCAGCCTGTTGGCGGGGACCTCGGGGAGGCCGAGGCTCTCCACGGTGAAGTGCGCCGCCTCCAGGCGCGGCTGACCGGCCGGCTGGTTCCGCTGGAGCACGGCCAGCGCACGGCCCAGTTCCTGCAGCAACGCCACGTGCACGACCTGGGCCCGCCGCGCACCACGGTCCTGGGCCGCCGCCTGCCGGACCGACAGCTCGGCGTTGGACCGGAAGTCGTTGCCGTAGCCGGAGATGCGGACCGTCGGCAGGCCCACCTCGGCCCGCCGGTTCCGCAGCCCGGCCAGGGCCAGGCGGCGGGCCAGGTCGCGCACCTGCGCCGCGTCGGCCTCCGCCAGCGCGAGCGCCCCCTTCGCGAAGCGCACGTCGGTCTGTGGACTCAGCGCGGAACGGGCGGCTCGCTTCGAGACCGGTGCGTCGTCGTCGGAGCCGGAATCGGAGGACTCCTCGTCCGAGGAGTCGCTGTACTCGGATTCGGACGACGAGGAGTCGTCCGAGAACAGACGGCTCTCGGCATCGGAGGACTCGGACACATCCGATGGCTCCGACTCCGAGGCCCCCGACTCCGACTGGGACGCGTCAGGGGCGTCCGGCATGTCGTCGTCGGAGTCGGTGTCGGTGTCGGTGTCGGTGTCGGTGGCCGACGACGTCCCGGCGTCGGACATGTCGACGTCCGACCCGTTCCAGGCCGGCGGTGCCGAGGACGCCGAAGCCACCGGCCGGGGGCGGGGGGCGGGAGCGGTGGCCTCGGTCCAGCGGGTCCGCAGGCCCAGCTCCCGCCGCAGCGCGTCGGCCAGTTCCACGGCCGACCGGGCGTCCGGCCCGTGGTCGAGCAGATGCTCGGCGACCTCCCGTACGGCCTCGCGGAACGCGTCCCCGGCGTAGCGGGCGTCGGCCCGCGCCGCGTGCGCCGGGACGGGCAGCACCAGGAAGGCGGCGAGTTCCCAGGCCCCGGTGGCGTCCAGTGCCGCGCCGTCCGGGGTCCCGGTGCCGTCCGGGGTCCCGGTGCCGTCCTGCGGGGCCGCCTCCTCCCCCGGGGCCGTGCTCCCGCGCGTCGCGGTGCCCGCCTCGAACGCCTCGTACGCCGACCGCCACAGCCGCCGCGACACCTCGGCCGCGACCGTGTCGAGCCCGTCCGGCACCGGGCCGGACCGGTGCAGCAGCAGCCGCACCTGGTCCAGCGGCGACACGCCCCCCGCCTGGAGCCGGTCGGCGTTCACCTTGGCCTCGAACCGCTGGGTCGCGGTCAGTTCGCCACCGGCGGCGCGCAGTTCGGTCGCGGTGACGAACTCGGCCGGGTCCAGCCGCGGCGCGCCCCGGCGCAGATCGTCCTCCGTCACCTGGCCGGCGAGCCACCCCCGCACGTCCTCGCCCAGGGCCGGGGCCGGGATCGCGACGGTGTCCCCGGGCGTGGCGGCGGCCAGTTCGGCCGGTGGCACGCCGAGGTCGTACAGCAGGGTTACGGCGTCCTCCAGCCGCGCCAGGGCGTCCTCCAGCCGCTCCGCGGCGGCGGCGCGCTCCGGAGCGGCGGCGCGCTCCGGGGCGTCCGGGCCGGTGGCCCCGGCCGCCTCGGCGGCTTCCGTGGCCTCGGTGAGGAGTGCCAGCGCCTGGGTGTGCTCGTCCCGGGCGAGCGCGAGGATCCCGGCCTCCTGAACGCTGTCGTCACGGCTGTCGTCCGGGAGCGGCGTGACGGTGGCGTCGTCGCCCTCGACAGACGCGGCCGGGGCGCCGGCGGGCTCCACGGCGCCCGGCGTCCCGCTGCCGATGCCGTAGGTGGGCGGCAGGCCGCCCCCGGGCGGCGGCGCCAAGGTGGGCCGCGGGGTGGCCGGCGTGAGGTCCCGCGGCCTGATGAAGCCCCAGTCGAACGGCAGGGGCCGACGCCCCGACGCGTCCGGCGCCGCGTAGACGGTGAACGTCCGGGACCCCGGCCGGCGGTGGATCCCGGTCCGGCCGTACGTGGCCCAGACCCCGCGGCCCGAGTTCCGGGCGCCCTCCCCCGGGAGGCTTCCGAGGAGAGGCGCGCCGGCCGGGGGCCGGGCGCCGTCCGCCACCAGGAGGATGGCGGCGTTCCGGGGCGCGCGGTGCAGTACGCGGTCACGGAAGACCAGTTCGCCGAACTCCTGCCGTGGCACCGGCGCGCCCAGGAAGCCGCCGTCGAAGACGTACAGGAACGGGGGCGGAAGGTCCGGTCGGTACCAGGGGGCGGGGACCGTGCCGATCTCGATGAGCGACCCGTCGGGCGCGTAATCCACCAGGGTGACGACACTGGCGTCGAAGTCGCCGTCCAGCACGGCGGAGCCGTGGCTCAGGTCACGGCCGTTGGCCGCGCCCGCGGCGTTCCTCCCGAGCGTGAGGTCCGACAGAGCGCCCCGGCTCTCCAGGTCGTCGGCGGCTATCTCGGGAAGGGAGTGGCGGCCCGCGGCGATCGCCCTGCGCGCCAGCGCGACCGCGTCGTCGAACCGCGCGGGGTCGGGGCGGTCGAGGTGCAGGATGCCGGCGGCGAACCCCGCGCGGTCGTCGACGGTGTCCAGCAGTTCCAGCAGCTTGACCTCGGCCCACACCAGCCTGGACAGTTCCGCCTCGCCCACCGGCTGCCCGGCCCGGGTCCCCAGGACGTTCCGGGCCATGGCCTCGGCGGCGGGCGTACCCGCCGCGGGCAGCCGGTTCAGCGCGGTGATCAGGTGGGGCAGCGTGACGAAACTGCCGAGGGGGCGGCCCGGCATGGCCTGCCACGCGGCGTCGGCCAGGGCCAGCACCTCCTGGACGTGCTCGGGGCCACCGGGGCGCATATCGGGGCGGCCCGGCCGGAACTCGCGCACCACCCGGTACAGCAGGTCCAGGGTGAACTCGCGGTTTCCGGCGCGGTCGAGGACCCGGTCGCGCTCGCGCATGCGCTCCAGCGCGCCGATGCCCCTGAGCAGGTCCGGGTACTCCGTCCGCTCGTCCACGTC
Organism: Streptomyces sp. NBRC 110028; assembly: GCF_001417735.1. Classification (GTDB taxonomy): domain Bacteria; phylum Actinomycetota; class Actinomycetes; order Streptomycetales; family Streptomycetaceae; genus Streptomyces. The sequence continues at coordinate 528,302 of NZ_BBUZ01000025.1, read as the reverse complement.
CGGGTCGTGGAAGGTCTCGCGCAGCGCACGCACCAGCCGCAGCGCCCGGTGGCGCGTCTTGGGGGACACGGGGCCGGTGCGGAGCCCGGCCATCCGGGCCCGTCCGTCGAGCGCGGCGCCTCGCGGCTCCGGACGGAACTTCACCAGCGCGGCGCCCTCGCCGCGGACGTTGGTCCACAGGGAGACGGCCCGGGTGCCGTCCGCCATCGTCGCGGTGGCGATGCGATAGCGGGACCCGTACACCGTCGCCCCGATATCGTTGGACGCGTCCTGTGCCGCGGCGACCACGGCGAGCGGATCGGGGACGAACGGCAGCGGACCGTCGAACTGTCCGTCCGCGACGACGCCGCCGATGCCCGGCCGCGCCGCGGAGAAGCAGACCATCAGCGCCCGGGGGCGGTGCGGCGACACCTGCGCCAGGGAGGACCAGCGGACCAGGGCGCGGGCGTACTCACGGCCGCTCAACGGCCGGGCCCCGTCCCTCGTGGCCCACAAGGCGCCGCCCGGGAAGCCGTGCTGGCCGGTGAAGACCGTCCCGTCGGGCGGCCAGGGCACGTTCCGCGGCGCGCTGAACTCATCGAGCTGGGCGTTGTAGGTGACGAGCGCGGTCACCGTCGGCAGCCGCGAGGCCGTCAGGAGCCGGAGCCAGCCGCCGTCGGGGTCGGCGCCGAGGTCGACCGAGACGAAGCCCGTCACCAAGCCCTCGGCGTCGGGAATGGGGAAGATGTCCGCGTCCCCCACCCAGTCGTCCGTCTCGGAACCCGGAGGCACCGGCCCGGGCCGGGAGATGAAGAAGTCGCCCCGGGGCCGCCCCTCCTCGTCCAGCAGGCCGAGCGCCCGGTGACCGGGCCGGCCCGGAAGGACCACCACCGCCGGGACGCCGCTGGTGGACACCACGGCGCGGTGGTTCCGGGCGGCGAACCTCCGGGGCCAGGCGGCGGTACGGCCGAAGCCGGGGACCACCAGGGTCACCGGGACATCCCCCGGGAGGGCGGTCAGGACCGGGTCGAGGGCCATCAGCTCGTTGAACACCTCGAACGGCACATGGCGCTGGAATCCCGCGCGGCCCCGGACCAGGAACTGGTGCTCGCCGGACGTGGCGAGGAGGTAGGGGCCGGGGCGGCCCGGCCCGGAGGCCCACGGCGCCGGCCGGATGTCGTCGACGGTGCTGCCCTGGTCCCGGCGGACCATCACGGCGGTGGTGCTCAGGTCGAGATCGGCCGGGATCCGGCTCCCGGTCCAGTCGATGCCCCGCGGGCGGCCCTGGGCATCGGTGATGCGGAAGCGGTCGTCGAAAGCGCCCCGGTCCATGAGGTACAGCGCGCTCAGGCCGTCCAGGCTCGTCACGCGCTGGGCATCGGCCGACGACGCCAGCCGGAACAGCTGGGCGCGCCGCTCGCCGGTCACCCGCTCCTCGGGGGTGAGCAGCAGGACGCGGCGGGCCAGCCGGTCCATGTCCAGCGGGCCGTGGCGCAGTTCGGGGTCGGCCGACCGCAGCCTGGCCAGCTCGGTCCGGGCGACCAGTTCTTCGGGCGTGAGCTGGGCCGTGGGCACGGGCGGTTGGGGCCGGCCGTGGCTCCGTGGCCTGCCGGACCGTCTCCAGGAACCCCACCATGACCTGAGTCCGTGGGTCCCGGGCCGGTTGCGATCCGTCCGGCCGCGTCCGGGCCTGTGGGTGCCGCCGGATGCGGGGGGACGCCCGCTGTAGGTGGCGCCGGGGCCCGTCTCCGGCCGGCCGGTGGAGGGGCCGGGCTCCGTGGACGGGCCGGCGGGGGTGCGGCCGGCGGGGGTCGTGGCGGGGGCGAACCGGGGGGTGGCGTCGCTGCCCTCGTAGTGCTCGGTGCCTCCCACGGGGCGTCCGGTCGCGCCGACCTCGTTGCTGTAGAACAGCTCGATCTCCCAGGCGGCGCTCGCGGGCCCGATCCCGCGCCGCATGCCGCGCAGGGTCGTCCGCCCGTCGGCCCGCCGGTTGAACCAGGCGATGTCGATCCGGGTGTCGAAGGCATGGGCCAGCAGGTGGGGGAAGGCGTCGCCGATGTCGGAGTTCCAGCGGTTGTCCCAGTCCAGGACCGCGTCGCGCAGCCCGGCCAGCTCCCGGTCATCCAGGGGGGTGTGGCGGACGACCAGGTCGCGCAGCTCGCCGCGCAGTTGCGCCGGGATGGGGAACCGGTGCTGGTCCGGCACGGGGACGCCCAGCTCGGTCAGCCGGGTCACCAGCTCGGTCTCGTCCATCCGGTCCACGGCCGCGGCCCATCCGCCGGTCACCGAGTGGCGGTACTGCAGGGCGATCTCGACGGGCAGCCGTTCCCGGTTCGCGGTCAGGTGGTCGGCGACGAACCGCCGCATGGCGGCGAGGACATGGCGGTCCGAGCTGCCGGGCACGCCGCCGCGCGCCAGGTCGGCGCGGACCAGCGCCGGGTCCGACAGCCAGGCGTGGGCGTCCCGGTCGGCGGTGGACCGGGCGTCGGCGGCCAGGCCGGGCAGGCTGTCGCGGACGAGCAGCGGGTCGCTCGCCAGGAAGGCGTGCAGCAGGCAGGAGCCGTCCCTGGCCACCGGCAGCCGCCGCCCGCGGGCCCAGCCCGTGGTTCCGTCCACCGGGGACATCATGATCGGCGTCCGGGGCGGTGGCGGAGGAGTCAGCCCCTCGGACGGTGCCCCGGGGGGTGTCCCGTCCGTCAGCAGCGCCGGAGCCGGAGCCGCGGGCAGCGTGGACGGTTCCCCCGTGTGCTGCCGCTTGGCGGGCGCCACCACGGCGAACGGCCGGGACTTCCGCTTGGCCCCGGCCCGCGGACGGGGCCGGGGGCCGCCGGCGCTCCGGCCGGCGAAGACGAAGTCGGCGGCGGTACGCGGCCGGCCGTCCGGGCCGGGGCCCAGGGCGATCGTGGTCCGGCCGTCGGCGTCGGTGAAGAAGTCCACCGTGCCGTACGCGGTGTACGCCTTCGTGCCCGTGCTCCGCGAAACCGCGTCCAGCAGCCGCTCCACGGCTGGTCCCGCCGTGGCGGGGGCGCTGCGCGGCAGCAGGATGACGACCTCGCCGCCCGCCGGGCGCTGGGGGTCGATGGAGAGCAGGTGGGCGAAGTCCTCCACGGGGACGCGGCCGGACAGCAGCCCCTCGCCCAGCGGGCCGTGGGCCCGGATCACCCAGGGCTCCGGGCCCTCCGGCCGGTCCCAGGGCGCCGCTTCGGTGGTGTCGAAGGTGGGCCTCCCGTCGGGCCCGAACGCGACGAGGGTGATCTCGCTCAGGTCGACGCCGAGGGCGCCGAGGCGCTGGTCCCCGTCGCGGCCCACCGTCGAGCCGTCGGGGCGCCGGATGACCCGCTCCGGGGCCAGCATGCCCCCGACCGCCAGGCGGAACGCGCCCAGCCGCACGCTCTGGTCCAGGTCGACACCGACGCGCCCCGCGCGCTCCAGCAGCCGCACCAGTTCCCGGCGCCGGGCCGGGTCGGGCGCGGCCAGGTGCAGGACGCGGGCGGCGAAGGCGTCCACGTCGTAACCGAAGTCCCGGACGGCGGTCGCCCCGCGCTCCGCCAGACCGAACCCGGCCAGCACCGCGAGGCTGGGCGCGGCGGCCGTCTCCGGGGCCAGGGCGATGCGCAGCAGGTCGTCCCGGTGCGCCCCGGTGACGGGCGTGTCGTCGTCCAGCAGCAGCACATGGCGGGCGAGCGCGTCCATGTCCAGCGGGCCGTCCGCGAGTTCGGGTACGCCCGCCCGCAGCGTGTCCAGCCGGTCCAGGGCGTCCCGCAGGTCACCGGGGCGGACCAGGGACCGCTGCCGGCCGTCGGTCCGGCCGCCGGTGCCGGCCGGCGGGGTGTCCAGGCCGAACGGCAGGCCGTCGTTGACGGGCAGCGGCCGTCCCCGGCCGGCGGGCGGGAGCTTCGGCGCGCCCTTGCCGCCGGGCGGCCCGGCCGGGGGCAGGACGGCCACCGGCGGGACCGGGGCGGGCCGGGTGGGCGGGGTCGGGGCAGGCCGGGTGGTGCGGAAGTTCCAGGGGCCACGCGGGTTGCGGGGGCCGCGGGGCGTCGCCGCGAGGAAGCTGCCGCCGCGCTCGTACAGGACGATGGCGTTGTCCTCGTCGGCGGACGCGGTGCCGAAGGTGTCGATCGTGCCGTTCTCGTGCACGTAGGTGACGTGCAGGTCCAGGTGCTCGGCCACCAGCCGGGCCGCGAGCAGGGCCGTCTCCCGGTTCCAGCGGCGGGAGGCCCGCAGATGCGCGCGGACCAGTCCCTGCCGCACCCAGCCGGGCAGCGGCGGGAGGGACTCGGGCAGCCGGCCGCCGCCGCGTTCGAACTCCCGGCGCAGCTCGGGGCCCAGCGGGCGGAACCCGGCCTCGTACAGCTCGTCCTCGGTGAACGTGGCCCGGGGGTCGAGCCGGACGTTCCGCGGCAGCGGCACGGTGTCCATGAGTTCGGTCAGTTCGTCGACCACCTCGTATCCGCGGCCGCCCCGGGGATCCGCGCCCAGCGCGACGGCGACCGCGTTGTAGAACTGGTTTCCGTCGCCGACCTGCGGCTGGACCAGGTCGTAGGCGTAGCCGTCGGGGTCGGTCAGCGTACGGACGTCGGTGGCCGCGTCGTACTTCGGCTGGTCCGCGTAGACCTCGTCCGCCAGGCCCTCCCAGGTCCACGGGCGGGTGGCGTGGGCGGTCAGCAGTGAGTCGTCCACCGGGGGCTCGGGCTTCGGCGGCGGGGGCGGGCCCTCGGCCACGGCGGCCGCCTCCACGGCGCGGAAGTGCCGGTCCGCCAGGTACAGCACGACGCGCTCGGCGTCGGCGCGCAGCGGGCGGTCGGGGTGGGGCGAGTAGTCCTGGTACGTGCCGTCGTCGCGGACGACGCGCACGCCCACCCCGTACATCCGGGCCGCGAGCACGGGGAGCACGTCGGCGACGCTGTGGTTCCAGCCGGTGTCGTGCGTGGCGTCGGCGGCGCGCCGGAGCTGGGCGGCGGCGAGCGCGCGGCGCTGCGCGGGGGTCAGCGGCCGGTAGCGGCGGTCGGGGGTGGGCCGGTCGCCCGCCGAGTGCGGGATCACGCCGAGGGCGTCGAACTCGCGGCGCTGCGGGGTGTCCGTGCCCAGGTCCAGGGCGGCGGCGTCCAGTTCGGCGGAGGTGAAGGTGTCCGTCTCGTCCGGGGAGAAGTACGCCAGCAGCGGCGAGTCCTCCTCCAGCCCCTCCACCGCGTCCGCGAAGGCGTCGCGCAGGCCGGCGGCGTCCAGCGCGGTGCCGTCGGACCCGACGCGGGCCGCGGGCAGCACGCGCTGGAACGCGCGGTAGAACGAGTTGTCCGCGGGGACGTCCAGCAGCCGGTGGGTGGTCCCCTCGGGGGACTTCAGCGCGAGCGCGCCGTCGCCGAGCGCGGTCACCTCGGTGTACCGGGGCGGTGTGCCGGACGTCGCGGGCTCCTCCCGGAACGTCTCCTCCCGGGTGTCCTCCCGCCGCTCCGTGTCCGTGCCGTCGGTGTCCGGCTCCGGGGTCTCGCCCCCGGACAGCTCCTCCGGCGTCTCCTCGGCGATGGACTCCAGCACCGGCGTCCGCGGCGCCCTTGGGCTGCGGCGGGTCCGCGGCCTCCCGGCCCGATCCGTCGTCGGCTCCTCGGCGATGGAATCCAGCTCGGGCGCCTTCGCCGCCTTCGGCCGGGCGGAGTGCCTGACCGGGTTCTCCGTCCGCCCGGTCTTCCCCGGCTCCCAGTCCGTCACCTGCGGCTCGGGCAGTCCGGCGCGGGTCGGGACCGCGCCCTCCTCGCCGCTGGGCGGGTCCTCGGGCAGCCGGTGCCAGCGGGTGAGCCGGTCGGTCTGGGCGCGCAGGTGGTGGAGAGCGTCCGCCGCGTCCTCGGCCTTGCGCTCCTGGCTCCGCGCCTCCGCGACGCGCGCCTCCACGGCGCGCGTCGCCGCCCGGAACGCCTGGGCCGCCGCGTGGGCCGCGTCCCGCGCGCCGGCCAGGCTCTCCTCCGCCGCGGCCGTACGGCGGTCGAAGTCCTGCCGCGCCGCCGCCGCCATCCGGTCGCGTTCCCGGCGGCGGATGCCGGCGACCAGGGCGTCCGCCTCGGCCAGCGCCTTCCCCGCGCTCGCGAGCCGGGCCTCGGCGGCGGCGCGCCGCGCGGGCGTGTCGGTGTCCGTCAAGGTGTGCAGCAGGGCGGTCTGGTACGTCAGCAGCTCCTGTGCGGCCAGTTCCGTGGCGGACCGCAGCGCGTCGGCCACCGGGGCCGGGAAGTCTCCGGGGGCCTGCTCCAGCGCCGCGTCGGCCGCCGCCATCGCCGCCGCGAAGTCCCGCCGCGCCGCCGCGAACTCCGCTCCCGCGGCGGCCTCGGCCTCCCGGCGCTGCCGCCGGGCCACCGAGCGGGCCACCATGGCGGCGGCGGCGGCCTCCCGCAGATCGGGGAGGTCCCGGCGCAGCTCCCAGTACTTCGCGTCCTCGTCGGCCCACGTCTTCGCCGCGTCCTTGACCTTGGTCCACGCCGTGGCGACCGACTCGGGGAAGTTGTCGTCGGTGATCAGCCCGAGCTGGCGGGCGACGTCCTCGCGCACCCAGGCCAGCACGTGGGTCTGCGACTCGACGGTCTGCGGGCCCGGCTTGACGCCGAGCGAGCCCATCAGGTGCTTGCGGACCCAGTCGCTCAACGGCGAGTCCTTCAGCTGCCGCTGGACCTCGGCCACGCTCAGCCAGGCGGTGGGGACGGCGAACGCGAACACCCGGCCCGTGCTGGGCTTGACGTTCACCTGGCGGGCCTGATCGCCCGCGATCACCCGCCCGTCGCTGTCGGAGGTGTCGGCGCCGGTGCCGGAGGCGCCCGGGTTCGCCGCGCCGACGGTGTCCGACTTCAGGGCGGGCGCGCCGCCGAAGACGGTGTTGTGGTCGCCGCCCTGGGAGGCGGTCGCGTTGTCGCTCTGGGTGGCCCGGACAGAGGACTCCATCCGGGCGCCGTCGGCCACCGCCAGCAGCTGCGCACCGGCGAAGTCCGGCCGGGAGAACACCCGCAGTGCTCCCTCGGAGCGGTCCGCGATGCCGTTCTCGACCAGGCCGGCGGTCTCGTAGCCGCTGTTGCCCGAGGCGTGTTCGAAGAACGCGGAGAGCGCGCCGGAGCCGTGGGAGTCCTCCAGCACCTGCGCGGAGCCGGTGCCCTCGGCGGTCAGCGGGGTGATCCGGGCGGTGCGCAGGGCCCGCTCCAGCGCCTCCCCGGTCAGCCGGCCCGAGAGGGCGGCGAGCCGGTTGTCGTACGCCTTGCCCAGCGCGATGGTGCTCGCCGCCAGGATGTTCTCGGCGCCGACGATGTTGCGGACGTGGAAGCCGTTCCTGGGCGGGATGAACGGGCCCTGCGTCCCGTCGGGCAGGGTGACGGCGCGCCAGGAGTCGAAGACCCCGGTGATGTCGCTGTCCGCCCTCACCGGGGAGTCGTCCCCGGTGAGGACGTTCACCGCGGCCGCCTCGTCGGCGATCTCCGCCGGCGCCAGCGGGTCGGGCCCGTCCGCCGGGGCGCCCGGCGCGGTGTCCGGCCGCATCAGGCTGAGCGGGACGATCTCGCGCTGGATGCCGACGTCCCCGCTGTGCTCGATCCGGCGGCTCTCCGGGCGCCGGGGCTCGTCCCCCCTCTTCCGGCCCATCTCCATGGTGATGCGCAGCCGGTAGCGGGTGGCGTACTCGGCGTGCGGCTCGCTGGTGTACGTGCTCCACAGCCGGCCCCGGACGCGGGCGTCGGTCGCGGAGACGTTCTGCCGGTTGGAGCCGGTCTCGGCCATCGACGGGCCCGCCACCGGCACATGGGCGTCGCCGGTGTGGACGCCCTCGTTGACCAGGGTTCCGGCGTCACTGCCCCGCCCGGAGGGGAAGGCGTCGCTGTGGCTCTCCACCGCCCAGCGGTGGTCCTCCAGTTCGGTGCGCGGCCACAGCTGGACGAACCGCTGCTCGCCCACGGGTTCGAGCTGGACACGGATGCGTACGTTCCGCCCGCCGATCCGGACCCGCTTCCAGCCGGGGCCGCCGATGCGGGCGGTCACCCCGGCGCCCCTGCCCGCCATCTCCCGGCGCAGCGCGCGGGTGACCCGGGCCGAGGTCAGACGGTGGATGGCCTCCCGGCTCTGGTCGTCGATGGCCAGGTCGTTCAGCCGCCGCTCGAACTCCTCCACGACCTTCGAGGTGTCCAGGGAGTTGACCGGGTACGTGGCGAACGGGGCCTTGCGGAACCACCGGGGCTGGAGCCAGCCTCGGCGGGTGTACGACGGGCCCCCGCCGAGGTCGTCGCCCCGGATCAGGCCGAGCCGGTGGGCGACCCGCTCGGGCAGGTGGCCCAGCCAGCCGCCCTTGATGACCTGCCGCTCCCCCGCCCAGTCGCGCAGTGTGCGCACCACCGTGCCCAGCGGCGAGAGCACACCGGAGGAGTGCGTCTCGGCGGCCACCTCGTGCTCGGCGTCGCCGGTGGTGAGCACCTGGTGGCCCTGGTCGACCCGGTTGATGTCCGAGGTGACCGTGCGGGTGATGGTCCCGCTGGAGCCCCGGCTGCGCCACCACGGCCGCCAGACCATGCCGTAGCTGCCGGTCACGCCCTGGCCGTGCTGGTGGGAGTGGCCGTAGACGGCGGTGAAACCGGCCGACTGGGTGAAGGACTTGCTCTGCACCCCCGACGCCTTGTTGCTGCCGCCGACCGTCAGCTCGGTCTCCATCGGCTGCGGCTCGGTCAGCGCGCGCAGGTTGGTGACCCGCATCCGGTGAACGACGGTGGCCAGCCAGTCGAGATAGGGACCCTTGCCGAACAGGCCCGTGGTGTGCGATCCGGTCGCGCTCGCGTTCTGGTCGACGTTGGCCGTCAGGAACTGCGGCTGCTGCGGTCGTACGGCGGCGTCGTGCGCGGGGGCGCCGACCCGGGTCAGCTGCCACTTGTTGTGGGACGCCTTGGCCAGGACCCGGTCCACGATGCCCGGGGACGTCGTGTCGGCCACCACCGACAGGGTCTGGTGGGGCAGCCCGTCCAGCGGCCCGGGGTCCCGGCCGTCCTCGGCCGAGGAGTCGATCAGCCGCCTGGCCTCGTCGCGGGTCATCGGGGTGCGGGTGACCGGGTTCGGGTCCAGGTACGGGTTGTCGGCGCCCGGCGCGTGCGGGTCGGTCTTCGGGGAGTGCTCGGACGGGACGCTCAGCAGCACCTTGCCCCGGACGGCCGGGACCTCGGCGTTGCCGCCGATGATGTCGCCCCGGCCCTTGGGGCCGCGGACGAAGACGGAGGTGCCGAGGATGCCGAAGCTGACCAGGCCGCGCAGCAGGCTCCGGGGCCGCCAGTAGCCGCCGGTGCTCACGCTGAGGGACAGGTCGTAGGAGTAGAGGTTGCCCGGCTTGGTGCTGACCGCCAACTGGTCGAACGTGGCGGTCCCGCCGTAGCCGGACTCGTCGCGGGCCTGCCAGCCCGCCTGATAGCCGAGCTGCCCGGTCAGGGCGTGGGTGGGGAACCCGATGTCGTCGACGGCGGTGTCCCGCAGCGACGCCATCGCCTCGAAGCCCAGCTCGGCCCCCTGGGCCCCGTACTGGCTCTCGTCCAGGGCCATGGCGCCGGGCGCGCTGTGGCGCAGGATGGTGTCCGTGGGGGACACATAGGTGCGGTTGGTCAGCTCCGCGTCGATCCAGATGTGGTAGTAACCGCGGGTGAACCGGCCGGGGTTGACCAGGCCGATGCGGATGCCGGTCCGGCTCATCGCCTCCAGGTTGCCGGCCATGCTGTGGTGCGAGATCGCGTTGATCACGGTCAGCGTGTTGTGCAGGACCATCTGGTAGTGCGCGTGGTCGCGCCACCTCGGGTCGTCCGGGGTCCCGAGGTCCTCCAGCCGGGCGACCATCGTGGGGTACTTGCGGGCGACGGCGGTCAGCACCTGCCGGCTGAACGAGTCGAGCCGGTTGCGCTCGGCGAAGGTGACCTGAGCGCTCTCCGAGACAGCGGTACCGGTGCCGCTGTCGGTGCCGCTGTCATTGCCGGTGCCTGTGCCTGTGTCAGTGCCGGTGCCGGTGCCGCTGTCTTCGGCGATGGGCCGGAGGGCGGTCTCGGCGGAGGTGTCCTCGCCCGCCGCGAACCTGCGGCTGTACCGGCCGTTGGCGTAGAGGAACTGCACCGGCCGGGCCATGCCGAGGGTCGGCGGCCGGTCCTCGGTGAGGTAGGCGGGGGCGTACGGCTCCGTGGCGCCGAAGGTGTTCTCGTCCTCCATCCCGGCCAGGCGGCGCGCCTCGGTGCGCGTCATCCGGTCCAGGCTCCAGGTGGTGAACGGCGTCGCGTGCGCGTCCCCGGTCTTGCGGATCCAGACGGTCTTCTCGACCCGGTACAGGTCGGAGGTGACGTTCTTGGCCCGGCCGACCGAGCGGACCGCCCCCGAGCCGCCGGTCATCGCCGAGCGGCCCCGGGTGTGCCCGAGGCGCAGGCTGGGGCCGATCTGGAAGCGGGGCTTGATCCGGTTCATCCAGTCGGAGATGACGTTCTGGAGGCCGAACGTCGGCAGGTTGAACGTGGGCCCGACGACCAGGGAGAAGTCCTTGGCGATCGCCTTGGTCTGCTTGCGGGTGTTCTGCACCGTCAGGAAGGCCGAGTCCCGCAGCTCCGCCTTGTCGGTCTCCGAGGCCAGCACGGCACGCCCCGGGACCACCCGCTCGATGACGAAGGCGCCCAGCGGGGTGCGCTTCTTGTCGTCGGCGAACAGCGGCTTGCCCGGCACCGAGGACCGGGACAGCCGCCCGGCGAGCTGGTGGAAGTTCCGGGAGGAGAGGAACCGGTCCAGCTCCCGGTAGGCCGAGGAGTCCGGTTCGGCGCCGATCCGCTCCACCGCCCAGTCGCGGATCCGCGCGACCGGGCCGAAGTCCTCGGTGATGACGAGCCGGTAGTCGGACTCGGGCCCCAGCCGCAGCGTCGTGGGGGTCCGGCGGAGCGTGGACTCCGTGGTCACGCCCTCGGGGAGCCGTGCCTTGAGCCCGTGGTGCACTCCGAAGGCGAACTCCACGTCCGGCGCCGCCTCAAAGGCCGGCCGGGACCGCCAGCGGGTGCCGAGGACGCCCCGCTTGGCCGGGCGCGGCTGCTCGGCGTCGGTGATGCGCACCTCGATGTACGCGTCGTCCAGGTACGGGTGCGAGGGGTCCCACTGGCGGGTCTCGCCCACGCTCAGGATCTGGTCCTGGGTGGAGTAGGTGACCTCGCGGATGCGGCCCAGCCGGATGCCGACCCGGCCGAACGCGGAGACGATGGTCGACTGCGGCCCGAGCGGCGCCGTCGGGGCCAGCTGGCGGGTCTGGCCGACCGTCTTGGAACCGCCGATGCTGGCCTGGGCGCGGTAGGCGTTGTCCACCTTGGTCGGTGCGGCGCCGTCGGTGAACTTGGTCCACTCACCGTAGTTGCGCACCCTGATGTGCAGCTTGCGCAGCCGCCCCGACTCGGTGCGGTACACGAACTCGCGGCCGTCCCCGGCGAAGGTCTGCGGGCGTTCCCGCATCGCGCGCTGCATCCGGCGGAAGACGGACTCGTCGATACCGCCGCCACGCACCCGGTGGCGCATCGACGGCTCCTCGCCCGAGGCCGTCTCCGGGCCGTGCCCGGCCATCTCGGTGTCGATGTGCTCCGTGATCCGCTCCCAGTCGCGGATGTAGACGTCGCTCTGCCCGAAGGCGATGGGCATGGCGGTGTCGTCGGACTCGTCGCCGGGGAACGCCAGGAAGCCGTCGACGTAGCCCGGCATTTGGCTGTCGTCGGTGAACCTGCTGGGCCGGTGCACCTGGGGCGGCGGCAGCATCTCGGTGTCGATGCGCGGCCGGCGGCGCTCCTCCAGCTCGTCGTCGATCTGCACCCCGGCCGGCTTCGGCCGGGGGTTCTGGCCGGGCGGCGGGGTGGGCCCGAGGGGGGAGGGCGGCGGGGGCGGAGGCGGCGTCGTGGGCGGAGGGACCTCGGCGACGACGGCGGTGAGGCCGGGCGCCGGGTCCTCAAGGCCCGGCACCGGCCCGCCGAGACCGGGCACCGGGGCGCCGAGACCGGGCACCGGGGCGCCGGGGTCCAGGGTCGCGGTGGTGCCGCGGCCGTTGCGGCGCGAGGAGCCGGGGGTGCTGGCCTCGACCGGCGGGAGCACCTCCGGCAAGTGCGTGCTGACGGAGTCCAGCGGGCGGGGGGTGGACAGGCGCAGGGAGGCCGCCGTGGGGACCTCCCCGGTCTCGGGCGAGGGGCGCAGGGAGAACACCGGGCCGGGCGCCCCGTCGACCGTGTGATTCCCGAGGAGGAACTCCGTGGAGTACACCCCCCGGCCGATGCGCTGGGACAGGTTCTGCGCCAGGTCGGGGGCGAGCCGGTCCAGTTCGGAGATGGCCAGGAAGACGGCGACGGGCGAGTCGTGACTCAGCAGCTCCGGGTCGTTCGCCACCAGTTCGATGAACTCCCCGGCCGGCACCCGCCGGGTCACCCCGGCGTACGACACGAACAGGTGGCTCGGGTCGTCGCGGTCCAGCTCGGCGCGGACCACGTACGGATGCGGCCGGTCCTCTCCTCTTGGGGTCTTCCCGACCCACGGCGCGTCCACCACGCCGCCGGGGGTGTGGACCTTCGACAGGTCGAAGGAGGTGCCCGTCTGCGGCGTGGCCAGCAGATGGCGCCCGGCCGCCGGCTCACCGGCCGTGACCGGGGGCATGGCCGTGGCGTCGGACAGGGCCTGCTCGGTCTCCAGGTCGTAGGCGGCCACCTGGTCAGGGTCGGCCCCGTCGCGTCCGACCGCGTACGCCTCGGCCGTCACGTCCAGCGCCTCGTCCCGCCGCGCGTCGTCCACCTCGGACGGGTCCAGGTGCAGCACCCGCGCGGTGTACGCGTCCAGACCCGCGGCGTCCAGCGCGCCCAGCGCCTCGTACGCCTTGACCCGCGCCCAGAACACCTGCGAGCGCTGGTCCTCACCCACCTCGTCCGGGCCGGACAGCTGGAGGACATCCGTGATCTCCTGCACCACGTCCGCGCCGCCCAGCCAGGCGACGGCCCGGTCCACGGCCGGCGGCAGCGTCACGAAGTCGCCCAGCGACGTGCCGGGGCCGCTGTCGAGCGCCTGGGCGAGCACCGCGCGGTAGTCCGCCCGGCTCGGCTCGGCCTGCCCCAGGGAGAGCTTCGCGGCGGCGACCCGCTGGAAGAAGTCCAGCGTGAACGGGCCCGCCTGCCGGAAACGCGGATCGTCCCGCCACATCCGCTCCAGCGCGGCGGCCCCGCGCAACAGCTCCGCGTACTCCTCGTCCTCCTCGATCCGTACGTCGTCGTCGACCTCGTTCCCGAGCGTCAGCTTCAGCGCCCGCACCAGGTCCAGCGTGCGCAGCCGCTCCTCCTCGGACACCGGGGCGTCCGGACCGCTGTGCAGCCCGACGGCACGCGCCCGACGGTCCAGCTCGTCGGTCTCCGGCTCCGGGAAGAACTCCCCGACCGACCCCCAGCGCCCCTGAGGGTCGGTCATCAGGACACGGATCCACTTGCCGTTGTGGGGATGCATGCTTTCGACGACCGTCGAGGCGCTCGTCTTGTGCCGCATCTCGTTCGCGTAGTGCTGGCCCTGGGCGACGTGCCGGAGCGGGTTGGACACGAAAACGCGGGCGTTGTCATAGTCGCTGCGGGACGGGACAGCGCTGTCCTTCGGGGAACCCGCCTGGCACATGCACAGGACGAGCCAGTCCTCCTTGTCCTTCAGGAGGCCGGTGAAGCTCTTGCGCCTCCTCAGCCACTTGGCGCCCTCGTTGCCCCACGCCTGGTGATTGGTTCCGTCCTTCAACGCGAGGTACGTGTAGCCCGCCCCGCCGTGTGCGCCGAAGAACGCCTTCACCTTCCCCCGGGCGGCCAGTTCCAGGGGGAACGTCTTGGAGATGGTGCCGGCGCCGAAGTTGGCGTGCGCGTACTCCGTCACCTGGTCGAGGTGGCGGAGAGGCTCCTCCCGTATGGACATCTCGTCGGCAGGGAAGGCGGAGCGGCCGATCTGCAGGCCCGTCAGCTCACTGCCTATGGGCGAGGACAGCACGTTCTCGTGCCAGTCCTCGTAGCCGTCCTTGTCATCGGAGTCGGCCAGCAGGCCGGGCGGGACGGGGAACCAGAAGCCCACCGGGCGCCCGGGAGCCTTGAAGACCGCGAGGGCCAGACGGCCGTCCGGCGTGGTCGTCAGCCGTACGTCGCCGCTGTGCGCCCATACGGTACGCCCCGTCCGCTCCGCCAGCAGCCGCGCCAGGTACTGGTCGCCGTCGCCCGCGTACGGCAGGACCAGCACGATCGGGGCGTCCGCGGGGAGCTTCGCCAGCTCCGGGTCCTTCAGGACCCGCTCCACGAACCGCTCGACGGTCACGTCCCGGGTCGTGCCGTCCCGCTCCGGGACCGTCACCCAGTCGTCGCTCATGGTGGCCGCCAGCAGGTACGGCTTGGGACCCTTGCGCCACCCCGGGACGGTCTGATCGAGGATGTTCGGGGCGCTGCCCGGCTGCTCCTCCAGAAGGCTGACGGTGTCGGCATACAGATCGCCGTCGGGCAGGCCCGTCCAGTTCACGCCCGGGACCCGGGCGCCGCCGGTGGTGAAGCGGTGGTCCTCGTAGAGACCCGCCTCCTTCTCGGCGTAGTACGCCGCCAGCTCCGCCAGAGTGCCGGCCCGGCCGTCCTCCATCGCCTGGCCGGTCACCGCGTACAGGTCCACGAGCAGGGCATTGGTCACCGGCGTGGCGTCGTCCAGGCCCATCACGCGCTTGGCCAGGGCGTCCGGGCGGAACGCACCATCCCTCAGATCGGGCTCGGCCTGCCGCAACTCGTCCAGCCCCTGCACAGCCGCCGAATACCGGTGAGTGGTGGTCCCGATCTTCACCGGGGCGGAGGCCGGGCTCGGCGACGTCATGCTGGTCGTTACGCTGACGGCGAAGTCGCCCTCGGACAGGCCCTCGTCGGCCGCGCCGAGCGCCGTCAGCTCCCGGTCGAGGTGGCGCCGGAACACCGCGGCCACCGCGTCGGCCCGCGCGCGGGCGAGCTGCCCGTCCGTTCCGCCGCCGTACCCGGTGACGCTGATCGGGGGCTCGGGCAGCTTCGCCCGCTTTTCCCGCCAGCCGGTCTCGGCCACCCGGGCCGCCAGCTCCGCGATCACCGCTTCCTGATCCGCGGACACCTCTGCGGACTGCCCGTCGAATGCCACCGGGGTCGACGGCGGCAGCACGGACGGCGCGGCCGAAAGCAGCACGTACGCCCCGGCCGAAAAGGGGGCGGACGGGGTCATGGCGAACGGGACGGCCGGAGCGGCGGGCGGATCGCCGACGGGCGCGGTGTGCACCTGGCCCGAGTCGATCCGGGCGGCCAGCTCCGCGATCTGATCCGCCGACAGGCGCGTGGCCGGCAGCGACGCGGGCCGGGCCGTCGGCGGCGGCGAGGACGCAGGCACCTCGGCGGCGACGGCGGTGAGGCCGGGTGCTGGATCGTTGAGACCCGGCACCGGCGCCGGCATGCTCACCGAGTCCAGTGCGCGGGGGCTGGACACCCGCAGGGCGGCGGCGGTGGGGGCCGCCCCGGTGACGGGCGAGGGGTGCAGGGAGAACACCGGGTGCGCGGCCCCGTCGGCCGTGTGCTCCCCGACGGGGAACTCCGTGGAGTACACCGTCCGGCCGATGCGCTGGGCCAGGTCCTGCGCCAGGTCGGGGGCGAGCCGGTCCAGTTCGGAGACGGCCAGGAAGACGGGGACGGCCTGGTCGAGGGTCAGCAGCTGCGGGTCGTTCGCCACCAGTTCGATGAACTCCCCGGCCGGCACCCGCCGGGTCACCCCGGCGTACGACACGAAGAAGTGGCTCGGGTCGTCGCGGTCCGGCTCGGCGCGGACCACGTACGGACGCGGCCGGTCCTCTCCTCTTGGGGTCTTCCCGACCCACGGCGCGTCCACCACGCCGCCGGGGGTGTGGACCTTCGACAGGTCGAGGGGGACGCCCGTCTGCGGCGTGGCCAGCAGATGGCGCCCGGCCGCCGGACCGCCGGCCGTGACCGGGGGCATGGCCGTGGCGTCGGACAGGGCCTGCTCGATCTCCAGGTGGTAGGCGCCCACCTGGGCCGGGTCGGCCCCGTCGCGGCCGACCCCGTACGCCTCGGCCGTCACGTCCAGCGCCCGCTGCCGCCGCGCGTCGTCCACCTCGGACGGGTCCAGGTGCAGCACGCTCGCGGTGTACGCGTCCAGTGCGGCGGCGTCCAGCGCGCCCAGCGCCTCGTGCGCCTTGACCCGCGCCCAGAACATCCGCGAGCGCTCGTCCTCACCCACCTCGTCCGGGCCGGACAGCTGGAGGACATCCGTGATCTCCTGCACCACGTCCGGGCCGCCCAGCCAGGCGACGGCCCGGTCCACGGCCGGCGGCAGCGTCACGAAGTCGCCCAGCGACGTGCTTGGGTCGCTGCCGAGCGCCTGGGCGAGCACCGCGCGGTAGTCCGCCCGGCTCGGCTCGGCCTGCCCCAGGGAGAGCTTCGCGGCGGCGACCCGCTGGAAGAAGTCCAGCGTGAACGGGCCCGCCTGCCGGAAACGCGGATCGTCCCGCCACATCCGCTCCAGCGCGGCGGCCCCGCGCAGCAGCTCCGCGTAGGCGTCGTCCTCCTCGACGCGGACGTCGTCGTCGATCTCGTTCCCGAGCGTCTCCTTCAGCGCCCGCACCAGCTCCAGCGTCCGCTGCCGCTCCTCCTCGGACACCGGGTCGTCCGGACCGCTGTGCAGCCCGATGGCACGCGCCCGGCGGTCCAGCTCGTCGGTCTCCGGCTCCGGGAAGAACTCCGCGTACGAGCCCCAGCGCCCCTGGGGGTCGGTCACCAGGCCATGGACGTACTCGCCGTTGTGGAAAAAGACGCCTGCGCTGACGGTCGTGGCGCTCGTCTTGTTCCGCATCTCGTTCGCGTAGTGCTGGCCCTGGGCGACGTTCCTGAGCGGGTTGGGCACGAACGCGCGGGCGTTGTGGTAGCCGCTACGGGATGGGACAGCGCTGTCCTTCGGGGAACCAGCCCGACACATGAGCAGGCCGAGCCAGTCCTCCTTCTTGTCCTTCAGGAGGCCGGTGAAACTCCTGCGCTTCTTGAGCCACTTGGCGCCCGAGTCGCCCCGCGCCGTGTGCTTTTCCCCGTCGTCCAGGGCGAAGGACGTGTAGCCCGCCCCGCCGTGAGCGGCGAAGAACGCCTTCAGCTTCCCCCGGACGGCCGGTTCCAGGGGGAACGTCTTGGACATGGTGCCGGTGGCGAAGTTGGCGTGCACGTACTTCGTCACCTGGTCGAGGTGGCGGAAGTCCTCCTCCCGTATAGCCAGATCGTCGGGCGAGTAGGAGGCGCGGCCGAACTGCAGTCCCGTCGCCGCGCTCGCCAGCGGGGAGGACAGCACGTCCTCGTGCCAGTCCGCGTCGTCCGCGTCGTCCGTGTCATCCGCGTCGGGCAGCATGCCGGGCGGGACGGGGAACCACTCGCCCACCGGGCGCCCGGAAGCGGTGAAGACCGCGACGGCCAGCCGGCCGTCCGGCGTGGTCATCAGCCGCGCGTCGCCGCTGTGCGCCCATACGGTGCGGCCCGTCCGCTCCGCCAGCAGCCGCGCTACGTACTGGTCTTTGTCACCGGCAAACGGCATGGCCAGCACGATCGGGGCGTCCGCGGGGAGCTTCGCCAGCTCCGGGTCCTTCAGTACCTCCGCCACGAACCGCTCGGCGCTCACGGTCCGCGTCGTGCGGTCCAGCGCCGGAATCTTCACCCGGTCGCCGTCCATGGTGGCCGCCAGCAGGTACGGCGTGGGGCCGCCCAGCCACCTGGGGACCTTCGAGTCGAGGATCCGGGGGGTGGCGCCCGGCCGCTCCTCCAGGAGGCCGATGGTGTCCGCGTACAGCTCGCCGTCGGGCAGGTCCGTCCAGTTCAGGCCCGGGGCCCGGGTACCGCCGAGGGTGAAGCGGTGGTCCGCGTAGCGTTCCGCCTCCTTCTCGGCGCGGTACGCCGCCACCTCCGCCAGGCTGCCCGCCCGGCCGTCCCGCATCGCCGCGTCGGTCACCGCGTACAGGTCCGCGCGAGATGCGCCGGTGACCGGGGTGGCGTCGGCCAGGCCCAGGACGCGCCTGGCCAGGGCGGCCGGCCGGAACGGGCCGTCCCGTAGACCGGGTTCGGCCTGCCGCAGCTCGTCCAGGCGCAGTGCCGTCGCCGAGTGCCGGTCGGCGGTGATGCCGATCGTCACCGAGGCGGAGCCCGGATCCGGTGACGTGGTGCCGTCGGTCGTCACGTGGAGGGTGAAGCCGCCTGCGGACAGGTCCGCTCCGGCCTTGCCGAGCGCGGTCAGCGCCCGTTCGAGGTGGCGCCGGAACACCGCGGCCACCGCGTCGGCCCGCGAGCGGGCGAGCTGCCCGTCCGCTCCGCCGCCGTGTCCAGTGACTCTGATCGGGTGCTCGGGCAGCTTCGCCCGCTTGTTCCGCAGGCCGGTCTCGGCCACCCGGGCCGCCAGCCGCGCAATCTCCGCCTCCTGGCCGGCCGACACCTCGGCGGACTGCCCGTCGAACGCCACCGGGGTCGACCGCGGCAGCACGGACGGCCCGGGGGAAGAGGCGGCGGGCGGGACGGCCGGAGCGGCGACCGGGACGGCCGGAGCGGCGGGCGGATCGCCGACGGGCGCGGTGTGCACCTGGCCCGAGTCGATCCGGGCGGCCAGCTCCGCGATCTGATCCGCCGACAGGCGCGTGGCCGGCAGCGACGCGGGCCGGGCCGTCGGCGGCGGCGAGGACGCAGGCACCTCGGCGGCGACGGCGGTGAGGCCGGGCGCCGGGGCGCCGGGGTCCAGGGTCGCGGTGGTACGGCGGCCGTCGCCGCGGGAGGAGGCGGGGGTGTCCGCGTCGACCGGCGGGGGCGGCACCAGCGCCGGCATGCTCACCGAGTCCAGTGCGCGGGGGCTGGACACCCGCAGGGCGGCGGCGGTGGGGGCCGCCCCGGTGACGGGCGAGGGGTGCAGGGAGAACACCGGGTGGGGCGCCCCGTCCGCCGTGTGCTCCCCGACGGGGAACTCCGTGGAGTACACCGTCCGGCCGATGCGCTGGGCCAGGTCCTCCGCCAGGCCGGGGGCGAGACGGTCCAGCTCGGAGACGGCCAGGAAGACGGGGACGGCCGGGTCGAGTTTCAGCAGGTCCGAGTCGTTCGCCACCAGTTCGGCGAACTCCGCGGCCGGCACCCGCCGGGTCTGCCCGCCGTAGGACACGAAGAGGTGGCTCGGGTCGTTGCGGTCCGGCTCGGCGCGGACCGCGTACGGAGCGGGCAGGTCCCGTCCGTCCGCGGTCTTCCCCGTCCACGGCGCGTCCACCGTGCCGCCGGGGAGGTGGACCTTCGACAGGTCGAGGGGGACGCCCGTCTGCGGCGTGACCAGCAGATGGCGCCCGGCCGCCGGACCGCCGGCCGTGACCGGGGGCATGGCCGTAGCGGCGGACAGGGCCTGCTCGATCTCCAGGTGGTAGGCGCCCACCTGGGCCGGGTCGGCCCCGTCGCGGCCGACCGCGTACGCCGCGGTCGTCACGTCCAGCGCCCGCTGCCGCCGCGCGTCGTCCACCTCGGACGGGTCCAGGTGCAGCACGCTCGCGGTGTACGCGTCCAGTGCGGCGGCGTCGAGGGTGTCCAGCGCCTCGTACGCCTTGACCCCGGCCCAGAACACCTGGGAGCGCTCGTCCTCGCCCACCTCGTCCGTACCGGACAGCGCGAGGACATCGGCGATCGCCCGCGGCACGTCCGGGCCGTCCAGCCGGGCGGCGACCCGGTCCACGGCCGGGGGCAGCGTCACGAAGTCCGGCAGCGGCGTACCAGGTCCGGCGGCGAGGGCCTGGGCGAGCACCGCGCGGTAGTCGTCCCGGCGCGGCTCGGCCTGCCCCGGGGGCAGCTTCGCGGCGACGACCCGCTGGAGGAAGTCCAGGGTGAACGGGCCCGCCTGCCGGAAACGCGGATCGTCCCGCCACATCGCCTCCAGCGCGGCGGCCCCGCGCAGCAGCTCCGCGTAGGCGG
This sequence comes from Streptomyces sp. NBRC 110028, assembly GCF_001417735.1. Classification (GTDB taxonomy): domain Bacteria; phylum Actinomycetota; class Actinomycetes; order Streptomycetales; family Streptomycetaceae; genus Streptomyces. Next base: position 508,356 of record NZ_BBUZ01000025.1, on the reverse strand, counting down.
GGTCCTCCTCGACGCGGACGTCGTCGTCGATCTCGTTCCCGAGCGTCAGCTTCAGCGCCCGTACCAGCTCCAGCGTCCGCTGCCGTGCCTCCTCGGACACCGGGTCCGGTCCGCGGTGCAGCCCGACGGCGCGCGCCCGGCGGTCCAGTTCGGCGGTCTCCGGCTCCGGGAAGAACTCCGCGTACGAGCCCCAGCGCCCCTGGGGGTCGGTCACCAGGGCGCGGACGTACTCGCCGTTCAGGTGCAGCACGCCGGAGCGGACGGTGGCGGCGCTCACCTTGTTCCGCATCTCGTTCGCGTAGTGCTGGCCCTGCGGGACCTCCCGGAGCGGGTTGGGCACGAAGGCGCCGGGGTTGTTCCGCCCGAAGGCGGTACGGCGCGGGATGGCGCTGTCCTTCGGGGAAGCCGACCGGCACGACAGCAGGGCGAGCCAGTCCTCCTTCTTGTTCTCCAGGAGGGCGGTGAAACTCCTGCGCTTCTTCAGCCACTTGGCGCCGCCGGCGCCCCATACCTGGTGCTTGGTCCCGTCGTCCAGGGCGAAGGACGTGAAGCCCGCCCCGCCGTGGGCGCCGAAGAACGCCTTCAGCTTCCCCCGGGCGGCCGGTTCCAGGGAGAACGTCCTGGAGTAGGCGCCGGTGGCGAAGTTGAAGTGCACGTACTTCGTCACCTGGTCGAGGTGGCGGTACGTGTCCTCCCGCTGGGCCATCTCCTCGGGCTGGAACGAGGCGCGGCCGATCTGCCAGTCCGTCAGCTCGCTGCCCACCGGCCAGGACAGCACGTGGTCGTGCCAGTCCTCGTCGTGGCCGCCGTCCTCCTCGTCGGAGTCGGGCAGCAGGCCGGGCGGGACGGGGAACCACGCGCCCACCGGGCGCCCGGGAGCCTTGAAGACCGCGAGGGCCAGACGGCCGTCCGGCGTGGTCGTCAGCCGTACGTCGCCGCTGTGCGCCCATACGGTACGCCCCGTCCGCTCCGCCAGCAGCCGCGCCACGTACTGGTCTTTGTCACCGGCGAACGGCATGGCCAGCACGATCGGGGCGTCCGCGGGGAGCTTCGCCAGCTCCGGGTCCTTCAGGACCTCCGCCACGAACCGCTCGGCGCGCACGATCCAGGGGCCGCCGCCCAGTGCCGGGATCGTCACCCGGTCGTCCACCGAGGTGGCGGCCAGCAGGTAGGGCCTGGGGCCGCCCAGCCACCTCGGGGCCGTCGCGTCGAGAACCCGCGGGGTGGTGCCCGGCCGCTCCTCCAGGAGGCTGATGGTGCTCGCGTGCAGCTCCGCGTCGGGCAGGTCCGTCCAGTTCAGGCCCGGCACCCGGGTACCGCCGAGGGTGAAGCGGTGGTCCGCGTAGCGTTCCGCCTCCTTCTCGTCCCGGTACGCGGCCACCTCCGCCAGGCTGCCCGCCCGGCCGTCCCGCATCGCCGCGTCGGTCACCGCGTACAGATCCATGCGCAGAGCGCTGGTGACCGGTGTGCCGTCGGTCAGGCCCAGGACGCGCCTGGCCAGGACGTCCGGAGCGAACGGTCCGTCCCGCAGACCGGGCTCGGCCTGCCGCAGCTCGTCCAGCCGCAGCACGGTCGCCGAATGCTGGTGGGCGTTGATCCCGATCGTCACCGGGCCGGAGGCCGCGGCCGACGGACTCCTGCCCCCGGTCGTCACGAGGATGGTGAAGTCGCCCTCGGACAGGCCCTCACCGGCCGCGTCGGGCGCGGTCAGTGCCCGGCCGAGGTGGTGCCGGAACACCGCGGCCACCGCGTCGGCCCGCGCGCGGGCGAGCTGCTGGTCCGGTCCGCTGCCGGTGATGCGGATCGCGAGCCTGGGCAGCTTCGCCCGCTTGTTCCGCGCCCCGGCCCCGGCCACCCGGGCCGCCAGCCGTGCGATGGCCGCCTCCTGGTCCGCGGACACCTCGGCGGACCGTCCGTCGAACGCCACCGGGGTCGAGCGCGGCAGCACGGACGGCCCGGCCGGGGCGGCGGGAGCGGACGTGCCGGCCGGCGTCACGGGGGCCGGGGCGGCGGGCGGATCGCCGACGGGCGCGGTGTGCACCTGGTCCGAGTCGATCCGGGCGGCCAGCTCCGCGATCTGATCCGCCGACAGGCGCGGGGCCGGCAGCGACGCGGCCGGGGCCGCCGGCGGCCGCCCGGACTCGGCGGCCCGCGCCGTCGCCACCGCGGAGCGGGGCCCCGGGGGCAGCGCGGGCATCGGCGCCCAGGGCGACAGCACGGCCTGCCCGGCCTCGCGGCGCAGCGGATCCGAGGCCGGGCGCGGGGCGTCGACCGGCGTGTTCGGGGCGACGGGCCGCGTCACGCGGAAGTCCGCCACCGTCGGGGCCGGGGCGCCCGGGGCCTGGGTCAGGGCCGGTACGGGGCGCTGGGACCCGAACGGCGTGAACCGGTCCAGGGGCAGGGCCGTCGAATGGACCGGATGGCCGATCCGCTGGGCGAGTCGCTCGGCCAGGCCGGGAAGGTGCTGGTCGAGCTCCGAGATCTCCAGGACGACGGGGGTGTTCAGCGGCCTGACCAGCAGGTGGCGGTCGTTGGCCAGCAGCTCGACGAACACCGCCTCCGGCACGCTCAGGGACCGCCCGCCCAGGGACAGCGTGAGGCTGCCCGGGTTGTTCCGGTCCACCGAGGCCCGCACCGCGTAGGGAGCCGGCTTGTCGTTGCCCCGCGCGTCCTTCCCCGCCCACGGCGCGTCCACGGGGCCGCCGGGCGTCCAGATCTTCGACAGGTCCGGGCCCGGGGTCTTCGGCGCCTCCACGAAGTCGCGCCCGGAGACCGGTGTCGGCAGGTCCTTCGCGCCGTCGGGGAGGAACACGGCGGTGGAGTCCAGCAGAGCGCCCTGGCTCTCCAGGTAGCCCGCCTGCACCACGGCGGGGTCGGCCCCGTCACGCCCGCGCGCGTACAGCATGGTCATCAGCCACCGGGCGGTCCGGCGCAGGTTGTCGTCGGGCGCGGCGCCGAAGGTCTGCCTGATGAGCGCGTCGAGGTCCGCCCCGGGCGCGGCCAGGGCCTCGTGCGTCTTGACCCGGGCCCAGAACACGCGGGAGAGCTCGGCGGGTCCCACCGTCTGCTGGCCGGTCAGGGCCAGGGCCGCCGCGGTCTCCACCGCCGGGGCCACCGTGGTCCACCAGAGGACCGCCTCGTCCAGCGCCCCCGTCAGCTTCGGGGCGAAGGTCACCAGGGCGGTGCCGTCGGGCGCGGCCGCCGCGGCGGCGAGCACCGCGCGGTAGTCGTCGTGGCGTGCCTCGGTCCGCCCCTCGGGGAGCCTGGCGGCGACGACCCGCTGGAGGAGGTCCAGCGTGAACGGGCCCGCGCCGTCGAACCGCGGGTCCTCCCCCCACATCCGGTCCAGTGCGGCGGCCCCGCGCAGCAGCTCCGCGTAGGCGCCGTCCTGCTCGACCAGCACGCCGTCGTCCGCGTCGTTCCCCAGGGTCAGCCTCAGCGCCCGCACCAGGCGCAGGGTCTTCTGCCTGGCCTCCTCGGACACCTCCCCCGGGCCCGTGTGATACCCGGCCACGCGGGCCCGGCGGTCCAGCTCGGCGGTCTCGGGCTCGGGATAGAACGTCGCGATCGAACCGGGCCGCCCCTGCGGGTCGGTGTAGACCGCCATGACGAGTTCGCCGTCCACGAACCTGGCCCCGACCGGGCCGAAGGCGGCGCTGACCTTGTGCCGGGTTTCGTTCGCCACGTGCTGTGCGACGGAGACGTCGGCGAGCGGATCGGGGACGAAGGCCACCGACAGGGGGTGCGACACCCCGGGGAAGACGGTGTCCGCGTACGCGATGCCGGGAACGGCACGGTCCATGGGAGAGCCGTTCCAGCGCGTCTCCATGTGGATCCAGTCGTCCTCATGGAGGTTCTGCACGCTCTTGCGGCGCGCGAGGTACCGCGCCCCCTCGACGCCGTAGGCGTAGTGGGTCGTGCCGTCGTCGAGTTCGAACGCCATCCGGCCCGCACCGCCGTGCCCGTCCCAGGTGTACCTCCTGCCCCGGTGCGGCAGCGGGATCTTCCCCGACACGGTCTTCTCGGTGGTGGCGTTCACGTGGACGTAGTGCGTCATCGTGCCGAAGTGGCGCTGATGGATCTCCACGTCCCACCGCGCGACCTCGGCCTTCGGCAGGCCGGAGCGGCCGACCTGCCGCTTCAACCGCGCGTCCATGATCGTCCGGGTCAGCACCTTGCGGTACCAGTCCGGGACACCGGGCCCGCGGTCGGGCGCCAGACCGGGCGGGGTGGGGATCCAGTCGCCCACGTGGCGGCCGGCCTCGTGCAAGACACCGATGAAGTCCAGGAACGGACCCTCGTAGGTGGCCGCGTGGCCGGAGTGCGCCCACACCGTCCTCCCGGTCCGCTCGGCCAGCAGCCGCGGCAGATCGAGGCCCTGGTCGCCGGCGAACGGGACGGCCAGCACGATCGGGTGGTCCGGCGGCAGGCCCTCCCGCTCCAGATCACGCGCGACCAGCTCGATGAACTCGTCGATGGTCAGGTCCCGGGTCGTCCCGTCCGGCCACGGCACGACGACCTTCTCATGCGTGCCCGCGGCCGACACGACGTAGGGCAACGGCCCGCCGGCCCACTCGGAGTCCTTGATCCCGACCGTCCTGACGCTGCCGTCCGGAAGCCGCTCGACGGTCTCGTAGGTGTCGGTGTCCAGCCTGAGGACCTTGTGGGAACCCCAGTTGAGGCCCGGGACGCGCGTGCCGCCCATCAAGAAGAAGCGGTCCCGGTTCGGGGCGATCAGGCCCTGCTGGAAGACGTGGTACGCGCCCAGGGACGCCAGGCTGTCCGCCCAGCCGTCCGCCGCGGCTTCCGTGTACAGCCCGTACAGCCGCTCGCGGACGTCCGCGTCCACCGGGGCGTCCGGGGGGAGGTGGAGGATGCCGCGGGTGGTGGCGTCGTCGTCCAGCGGGTCGTTCACCAGGCCCGGGTCGGCTATGCGGAGTTTACGCACCGCCGTGGCCGGATCGCCGAGTTCTATCGTCACCTGACGGCGCAGCGCCGCCACGTCCGCGTCCGGCATGGCACCGGTCTGTCCCACGTCCGTGCCGCGGCCGCGCCAGACGACGTGGAAGTCGTCCGCGGTGATCCGGCTGTCCTCGGGGACGTGTTCCTGGAGGAGTTCCAGCGCGCTGTCCAGCTCATCCATGAACCGCTCGTACGCGGCGGCCGCGCGCCGCAGTGCCTCGGCGTCCGCCTCCTGCGCCGTGCCCTCGCCGTAGCCGAGGAGGGTCACGGTGGGCTTGGCGATGTTCCAGCCGTGGTGGTCCAGCCCGGTCCGGGCCACCTGGTCGGCCAGGTTGCTCAGCGTCGTCCCGGCCTCGTCGGACAGCGTGCCGGACCCGGGCGCGAAGCGCACCCGCACCGGCGACACCGACAGGGACGGGGCACTCGGGAGCGTGGCCGGGGGCGTGACCGGGGGCGTGACCGGGGCGATGTGCACCGGCTGCGGGGCCGCCGGTTGCAGTCCGGGCATCGGCCCGCCGGGCGCCGACCTGACCAGCGTCCCGGGCCGCGGCTTCGCAGCCGCCACGTCGTCGGAGCCGGCGACCGACTCGGTGTCGGACTCGGGGTCGGTGTCGGAGCCGGAGTCGCTGTCGGAAGCCGGGTCGAAGACGGAGTCGACGTCGGAGTCGACGTCGGAGTCGGAATCGGAATCGGAATCGGAATCGGAATCGGAATCGGAATCGGAATCGGAATCGGAATCGGAATCGAAGAGGCCCGGCGCGGTGTCCGGCTCGGGAGCCGTGAACGGCCCCATCGGCTCGGTCAGTTCGATCGTCGTCCGCCGCAGCACCTCCGGGTCCGCGTCACCGGACGCCACGCCCGCGCCACGGCTGCGGGCGGTGAACCGGAAGTGCGCCGCGGTGAGCTGGTCGGCCTCCGGCACCCCCCGCTGAAGCCCGGCCAGCACCTCGTCCAAGGAGTCCTCGAACCACGCGAGAACCGTCTCGGCCCGCTCCTGCCCCATCTCCCGCGCCCGCACCGCCGGACCCTCGCCGAAGCCGGTGACCACACCCGACGGCAACGGCCGCCCCGCCCGCCAGTCAGCCAGCGCCGAAGACGCCACCTCACGCGCCAGATCCTCGATGTCCGCCACATCGTCCTCGGACACCATGGTCGACCCCGCATCGAACCGCACCGTGAACACACGCCCCGCCGGAGCCGGCACCGCCGGCCCGGACGACCGCAAGGTCCGCGGCCGCGGACTCGCGGCCTCCGGCACGGGAGCCGCGGACACCTCCCCCGTGGTGTGATCGCTCACCGGTACCCGCGCCTTGTCGGCGCGGTGAGCCGGGGGGCGCACCGGGGAGGGGGCGGGTTCCGGGTTCTGCGGGTCGACGGGGTCCGTGGGGTCCGGCTCTCCGACCACCCACACCCGCCGGCCGAGGCGCTGGGCCACGACCTCGGCCAAGTGGGGGGCGTGGGCGGTCAGTCCCGGGATGTTCAGCAGGACCGGAACGTCCAGTCGCTCTTCGATCAGCTCTTCGTCGCGCGCCAGCAGCTCGGCGAACTCCCGGGAGGACAGACTCCTGGTGAGGCGGGCGCCGGTGAAGGAATCGAAGGTGATGAGCACCCGGCCCGGGGCGTTCGGGTCCACCTTGGCGTGCAGCGTGTACGGATCCGGCTCGGGGTTTTTTTCTTCCTCGCCCACGGGGCGTCCTCCGGCCCCGAGGGGGTCTGGACCTTCGACAGATCCGGGGCCGTGCCGTTCAGGGTCCCCAGGTAGTCCCGTCCGGACACCATGGCCGGCTCGTCGGGCATGGTCAGGATGGTGTCCTCCGACAGGGCACCGTCGCCGTCGAGGAGGAACGCGACCATCACATCCGCGTCGGCTCCGTCGAGCCCGCGGGCGAACGCCCTCGTGACGAGGTCCTGGGTGAACTCGCGCTGCCGGTCGGTCACCTGGGCGGACGGGGGGAGGTCGTACAGGTGGGCCGTGATCCTTTCGAGGTCGGAGCCGCCCCACGCCTCCTCCATCTTGACCCGCGCCCAGAACATCCGGGACCACTCGCGCCTGCCCATGTCGCCGGGGCCGCCCAGGCGCAGGGCCCGGATGGCCGCGTCGACGACGTTCGCAGTGTCGAGCCAGTGTGCCGCGTCGTCCAGCGACGAGGGCAGCGTCACGAACGTGGCCGCCGTCGTACCGGCGGGGGCGGCGGCCGCCCGCTTGAGCACGTTCCGGAAGTCGTCCTGGCGCGCCTGTGTGCCCGCGGGAAGCGTCGCCGCGACGACCCGCTCGAAGAAGTCCAGCGTGAACGGGCCCGCGTCTGCGAAGCGCGGGTCGAGGCGCCACATCCGGTCCAGCGCGGCGGCACCGCGCAGCAGCTCCGCGTACTCCGGGTCCTGGTCGATCCGCAGGTCGTCGTCGATCTCCTTGCCCAGGGTCAGCCGCAGCGCCCGCACCAGCCGCAGCGTCGCCGCCCCGGCCGCCGCGGGGACCGGTCCCGGGCCCGTGTGGTAACCGATCTCCCGCGCCCGGCGGTCCAGCTCCTCGGCGTCGGGCTCGGGGAAGTACTGCTGGTACGAACCCCGCCGCCCCTGGGCGTCGGAGTCCAGGGTCCGGATGTATTCACCCAGGTAGGCCTCCGTGCTATCGATGAGGATGCTGGCATTGACCTTCTTCCGGGTCTCGTTCGCGACGTGCTGCCCCATGGCGACGTCCGCGAGCGGGTCGGGCACGAAGGAGCCGGGGAAGCTTGCGCCGAGGTTGCGGCCGCCGTCCACGCCACGGTCCTGGGGCGAACCGGCGTAGCAGACCACCAGCTCGATCCAGTCGTCTTTGCCGAGCTCCTGCACGCTCCTGCGGCGCGCGATGTACCGCGCACCCTCTTCGTTCCAGGCGCGGACCACCCCGCCGTCCTCCAGGGGGAGGCTGATGTAGCCGGGCCCGCCGTGCGCGTCGAAGAAGTACCGCCTGGTACCCGGCTTGCCCGGGCGCGGCAGCGGGAGCAGACCGCTGACGAACCTCCGCACAGCGGTGTTGTAGTGGGCGTAGTGCTTCATCGCGGCGAGATGACGCTGTTCCTCCTCCATCTGCTTCTCGGCGACCTCCTCCGGACGGAGCGCGGTGCGCCCGAAGCTCAGGCCCGTGAGCCCCACGAGGGTCCTGTTGACCACCTTGCGCCACCAGCTCGGATCGTCCGCCCTCGCCTCGGGCGCCGTGCCGGGCCGGCTGGGGATCCAGTCGCCCTCGATGCGGCCGTCCCGGTGGATCACGCCGATGCCGTACGTCTGCGGCCCGGTCTCGTGGAGCGTGGGATGTCCGCTGTGCGCCCACACCGTCTTGCCCGTCCGGTCCGCCAGCTTCCGCGGCAGGTCCAGCCCCCGGTCCCCGCCCTGGGGGATGACCAGCACGATCGGGATGCCCGGAGGTGCTCCGTCCAGGTCGGCCGCGACCAGTTCGACGAACTCGTCGGGGGTCAGGTCGCGTGCCGTACCGTCCGGCCACCTCGCCGTCACGCGGTCGTGGCCGCCCTCGGCCACCACGGTGTACGGGAACCAGCCCGGTCCCCACGGGGCTGGGGCACTGCCGACCTTGTCGAACCCGCCACCGGGACGTTCCCGCAGGATGTCGACCCCGCTGACGTCCAGTCCGACGACCTCTGCCGCCGGGCTCCAGTTGATACCCGCGACGCGCTGGCCGTTCACCGTGAAGTGACGGGCCCGCTGCCTGGAGATCAATCCCTTCACGAAGGCGTGGTACGCGCCCAGCGCCCCCAGGCTGCCCGCCCAGCCGTTCTGGTACGCGTCGTGGACCAGCTCGCCGAACCGTTCGCGTACGCCCAGGTCCACGGTGGCGCCGTCGGGGCGGTGCAGGACGCGGCGGATCAGACCGTCCATGTCCTGCGGCGCGTTCCGCAGGTCGGGATCGGCCTTGCGCAGGTCGTTCAGCAGCGTCATGGGCGAGACGACCTCGACCGTCACCCGGCGGCGCAGCGCTTCCGCGTTCCCGCCCGCGGACTGCCCGACGTCCCCGTCGAAACCGCGCCAGTCGATGGTGAAGTCATTGGCCGTGAGCTGCTCATCGGCGGGAAGGCTTTTTTGCCGGCGGCTCAGCTCGACGTCCAGGCTCGCCAGGAACTCCACGTACGCGTTGGTGGCGCGGGCTTCTCCTTCGGCCTTCGCCTCCGCGTCCGTTCCCTCGCCGTACCCGGTCAGGATCACGAAGGGCAGCGGGAGGTCGTGCTTGCGGCTGCGCAGCCCGTCCCGGGCCACCCGGCCGGCCAGTTCCTCCAGTGAATCCTGGGCGGTCTCGGACAGGTCGGTGTCCGCCGGCTCGAAGGACACCTCCGTCAGCCGGGGGGCGTGGGACCAGAACTTGTTGGCCGGGCTCCCCACCGGCGCGGTGTGCACCGGCAGTGAGATCTGGCCGCCCAGTCCCGGCATCGGCTGCCCGGACGATGCCCGGGTCCTCCGCTCGTGCTCGGGCCGTGGCCGTACCCGGGGCCGCGCCTTGGCGTCCGGCACATCGGCGGGGGCGGCGGACGACTCGGTGTCGGAGTCGGGCTCGGTGTCGGAGACGGAGTCGGTGTCGGAGACGGAGGCCGAGTCGAAGACGGAGTCGACATCGGAGCCGGAGTCGGAGTCGGTGTCGGAGACGGGGGCCGAGTCGAAGACGGAGTCGACATCGGAGCCGGAGTCGGAGTCGGTGTCGGAGACGGTGTCGGTATCGGTGTCGCTCCCGGAGGGGAACAGATCCGGCTCGGCGAACGCCGCCGGCGCCGTCAGCTCCTCCACCGGCGTGGTGAGTTCGATCGTCGTCCGCCGCGACGCGTCCGGATCCGCGTCAGCGGCCGCCATGCCCTGGCCACGGCTGCGGGCGGTGAACCCGAAGTGCGCCGCGGTGAGCCGGCCGGCCTCCGGCACACCCCGCTGCAGCCCGGCCAGCGCCTCGTCGAGGGAGTCGGTGAACCATTCGAGGACCGTCTCGGCCCGCTCCTGCCCCATCTCCCGCGCCCGCATGGCCGGACCCTCGCCGAAGCCGGTGACCACACCCGACGGCAACGGCCGCCCCGCCCGCCAGTCCGCCAGCGCCGAAGACGCCACCTCACGCGCCAGATCCTCGATGTCCGCCACATCGTCCTCGGACACCATGGTCGACCCCGCGTCGAACCGCACCGTGAACACACGCCCCGCCGGAGCCGGCACCGCCTCCGAGGCCTCCAGGGGAGGCGGGGGCGGCACCGGCGGGCGAGTGTCCTCCGGGTTCTGCGGGTCGACCGGCTTGGTGGAGGTCCATTCCACGGCCGCCGAGGACGCACCGGCCTGAGCCGGCGGGTTCAGGGTCAGCACCGGGCGTTGCGCGCCCTGGGGCACCGTCTGGGTCGGGACGGCCGAGGTGGTCCAGATCTCACGGCCGAAGTGCTGGGCCATGTCCCGCGCCAGCCCGGGGAAGTGGCGGTCGAACTCGGCGATGTCCAGCAGGAGCGGAACCGCCAGGTCCCTGCCGAGCAGGGAGCGGTCGCGGTCCAGCAGCTCGGTGAACTGCCGGGGGGTCAGACTCCTGGTGACGGTTCCGAAGGACACGAGCAGGCGGCCCGGAGCCTTCGGGTCCACCGCGGCCCGCACCACATAGGGCTCCGGCCTGGCCGTGTTCGTTTTCCCGGCCTTCCCCGCCCACGGCGCGGGCCGCACCCCGGACGGCGTCCGGACCTCCGACAGATCCGGGAAGTCGTCCTTCGGTCCGGGCCGGTAGTCGCGTCCGGACACCTCGTTCGGGGTGCCGGGCGCGTGCAGGGCCGTCGGATCGGCCACAGCGCCGAGGGTGTCGAGGTGGTACGCGTACAGCACGGCGGGATCGGACCCGTCGAGCCCCATCGCGTACGCCGTGGTCATCAGCTCCCGGGTGAAGTCGCGCCCCGCGTCGTCCACCTGGCCGGCGGAGGGCAGGTCGTACAGCTGGGCGGTCAGCTCGTCGAGGTTCACGGACGTGTCCAGCGCCTCGTACATCTTGACCCGCGCCCAGAACATCCGGGACCACTCGGCCTCGTAGGGCTTGGTGGAGCCGTCCATGCGCAGGGCCTTGGTGGCCACCTGGGACAGGTCCACCGTGGCTTTCCACCGGGCCGCCCGGACCACCGACGACGGCAGTGTCACGAAGTCGCTCAGCTTCGTGCCGTCGGGGGCGGCGGCCGCCGCCTTCAGCACGTCCCGGTAGTCGGCCTGACGCGCCTGCGCCTGCCCCGCGGGAAGCCGCGCCTCGACGATCCGCCGGAAGAGGTCCAGCGTGACCGGACCCGTACCGCGGAGCTGCGGTTCCTTCATCCGCATCCGGTCCAGCGCGGCGGCACCGCGCAGCAGCTCCGCGTACTCCGGGTCCTGCCCCACCCGCACGCCGTCGTCGACGTCGTTCCCCAGCATCAGCTTCAGCGCCCGCACGAGGCGCAGCGTGTGCTCCCGCGCCCAGGGCGGGGGCTGGGGGCCGCTGTAGTACCCGGCCTCGCGCACCCGGCGGTCCAGCTCGGCGGCGTCGGGCTCGGGGTAGAACTGCTGGAACCATTGCCGCCGCCCCTGACGATCGGTGGCCAGGATCCGGAAGGGCAGGTTCTGGTGCAGCCCCACCCCGTCCAGGCGGATGAGGGCGTTCGTCTTGTGCCGGGTCTCGTTCGCGACGTGCTGCCCCATGGGGACGTCCGCGAGCGGGTCGGGGACGAAGGAGCCGGGGAAGGAGCGGCCCAAGGCCCCGAAGCCGGACGGCACGGCGCGGTCCGCGGGCGAACCGGCCCAGCAGATAATCAGCTCGTTCCAGTCGTCCTCGCCGAGCGCCTGGCTGCTCTTGCGGTGCGCGAGGTACCGGGCCCCCTCGGCGCCGTAAGCACGGTACGTGAGGCCGTCCTCCAGCGGGAACATCAGGAAACCCGGGCCACCGTGCATCACCCAGTGATGCCGCTTCGCGTCGGGCTTGCCCGGCCGTACCAGGCGAAGCAGCTTCGAGTAGCGGCCGGCGGCCGGATTCCAGTGGGCGACCGCCTTGATCGAGTCGAGGGCGTCGTGGAGCCTTTCCCGACGATCACGGACGACCTCGTCGGGGCGCAGCGCCTCACGGCCCGTCCGCTGCCCCGTGATGCGGCTCATGAGGGTCCGGGTGATCACCTTGCGCCACCAGGCCGGGGCGTTCCGGTCCCGGTCCGGTGCCATTCCGGGTGGGCTGGGGATCCAGTCGCCCTGGATCGCGTCGGCCTTGTGGATGACCCCGATGTGGGGGGCGTCCGCCGTGGCGAGACCGCTGTGCGACCACACCATCCGGCCCGTCCGGTCGGCCAGCAGCCGTGGCAGGTCGAGTCCCCGGTCACCGGCGTGCGGAACGGCCAGCACGATCGGCGCGTCGAGGGGCAGCCCGGACAGCTCCGGATCGTTCGCGATCAGTTCCACGAACTCGTCGACGGTCAGGTCCTGGGTGGTGTCGTCCGGCAACGTCACCCGCACCATGTCGTGCCGGCCGGAGGCCACCACGACGAACGGCGTCGGGCCGCCCTTCCATGGGGCGTCCTTCGTGCCGATCACCTGGAGGGCGCCGTTGCCGTCACTCCGGAGGATCTCGATCGTGTCCGTGTCGTCCAGGTCGAGGACCTTGTCCTTGCCCCAGTTGACGCCCGGCACCCGTGTGCCACCCACCTTGAGGTAGCGGTCCCGGTTCCCGTCGAGCACACCCTGCTGGTCCAGGTGGTACGCGCCCAGGGCCCCCAGGCCGGGCCCCCAGCCGTCCCGGCTCGCGTCGATGACCAGGTCGTACAGCTCCTGGCGGGCATCGTCCACCGCGGCGCTCGCGGGCAGGTGCAGGAGGCGACGGGCCATGACATCGACGTCCAGCGGGGCGTGCCGGAGGTCGACGTCAGTCCTCCGCGCGGCGTCCAGCACCGTCAGCGGGTCGACGAATTCCAGCGTCACCTGCCGACGCGCGTCCGGGGCGGGGGGCGTGACGGACGGTTCGAGGTCCTGACCGCGGGAGCGCCCGACGATGTCGAAGTCGTCCGCCTGAAGACGACGGGTGCCCTGGGGGACGCCGGTCTGGAGGCGGGCGAGCGCGGTGTCCAGAGCGGCCAGGAACTCGTCGCGCACGGCGCCCGTGCGCTGCTCGCCCTCCTCCAGCGCCTCATCAGCCGCGTCCGGGCCCGTCCCCTCGCCGTACCCGCTGATGGTCACCGCGGGGATCGGCCGGCCCCGGCGCCAGTTGTGCCACGCGAACCTGGCCAGGGCGTCGGCCGCGGACGCGATGGCGGACCCGGCCTGCACGGACAGCTCCGTGGAGCCCGCCGCGAACGGCAGCCGCACGGTCTTCGGCGGCGCGAAGGAGGCGGCGGCGCCCGGACCGGCCACCGGCGCGGTGTGCACGGCCGGCGAGAACCCTCCGGGCAGCCCCGGCATCGGCGCCCCGGAGGACGACAAGGTCTTCGGCGGCGCCGACTCGGCCTCGGTGTCGGGCTCGGTGTCGGAACCCGAGTCGGAAACCGAGTCGAAGACGGAGTCGGTGTCGGTGTCGGTGTCGGTGTCGGAACCCGAGTCGAAGACGGAGTCGGGCTCGCCGCGGGTCCCACGGTAGCCACGCGGGATCGGGGGGGGCACCGGGAGGGGGGCGGGTTCCGGGTTCTGCGGGTCGACGGGGTTC
>NZ_BBUZ01000025.1:490627-494387 GCF_001417735.1 Streptomyces sp. NBRC 110028 | reverse complement strand
CCGGACCGGAACGTCCAGTCGCTCTTCGAGCAGGTCTTCGTCGCGCGCCAGCAGCTCGGCGAACTCCCGGGAGGACAGACTCCTGGTGAGGCGGGCGCCGGTGAAGGAATCGAAGGTGATGAGCACCCGGCCCGGGGCGTTCGGGTCCACCTTGGCGTGCAGCGTGTACGGATCCGGCTCGGGGTTTTTTTCTTCCTCGCCCACGGGGCGTCCTCCGGCCCCGAGGGGGTCTGGACCTTCGACAGATCCGGGGCCGTGCCGTTCAGGGTCCCCAGGTAGTCCCGTCCGGACACCATGGCCGGGTCGTCGGGCATGGGCAGGATGGTGTCGTCCGACAGGGCACCGTCGCCGTCGAGGAGGAACGCGACCATCACATCCGCGTCGGCTCCGTCGAGCCCGCGGGCGAACGCCGTCGTGACGTGGTTCCGGGCGACGTCGCGCTGCGCGTCGGTCACCTGGGCGCCCGGGGGCAGGTCGTGCAGGCGCGCCGTGATCCCGTCGAGGCGGGACCCGTGCCACGCCTCCAGCGCCTTGACCCGGGCCCAGAACATGCGGGACCACTCGGGCGTGCCCACGTCGCCGGGATCGTCCAGCTTCAGCGCGTCGACGGCCTCGCCGGGGATGTCCGTGGTGTCGATCCAGTCGGCCGCGTCCTCCAGTGACGAGGGCAGCGTCACGAAGTCGGCGAGCCTGGTTCCGAGGGAGGCGGTGGCCGCCCGCTTCAGCACGTTCCGGAAGTCGTCCTGGCGCGCCTGTGTGCCCGCGGGCAGCGTCGCCGCGACGATCCGTTCGAAGAGGTCCAGCGTGAACGGGCCCGCGTCGGAGAACCGGCCGTCGGCGTGCCACATCCGGTCCAGCGCAGCGGCCCCGCGCAGCAGCTCCGCGTACTCCGCGTTCTCCTCGATCCGGACGTCGTCGTCGATCTCCTGGCCCAGCGTCAGCCGCAGCGCCCGCACCAGCCGCAGCGTCGCCGCCCTGGCCTCCTCCGACACCGGCCCCGGACCCGTGTGATACCCGATCGCCCGCGCCCGCCGGTCCAGCTCCTCGACGTCCGGCTCCGGGAAGAACTGCGCGAACGCCCCCCGCCGCCCCTGGGAGTCGGTGTGCAGGGACCGGATCGGTTTGCCCTGGTGGTACGACGTGGCGTCTTTGAAGACGGTGCAGTTGACCTTCTTCCGGGTCTCGTTCGCGACATGCTGCCCGATGGCGACATCGGCGAGCGGATCGGGAACGAACGAGCTGGGGAAGGAATCCGAGAAGCCGCGGTCGTACTCTTCGTCCACGCCACGGTGCCGGGGCGAACCGGCCCAGCAGACCACCAGCTCGATCCAGTCGTCCTTGCCGAGCTCCTGCACGCTCCTGCGGCGCGCGATGTACCGCGCCCCCTCCTTGCCCCAGGCCTGGTGCGTGGTGCCGTCCTCCATCGGGAACAAGATGACGCCGGGCCCACCGTGCGCGTCGAAGTAGTACCTCCGCACCCCTGGCCCGCCCGGGCGCGGCAGCGGGAGCGGCCCGCTGACGTACTTCCGCGTGGCGACGTTGTAGTGGAGGTAGTGCGTCATCGTGGCGAGCAGACGCTGGGTCACTTCCATCCTGATCGAGTCGCGCCCGGAGTGCGCGGCGCGTCCGATGCGCCGCCCGTCCGGGCCGACGAGGGTCCGGTTGAGCACCTTGCGCCACCAGCTGGGGGTGTCCGCGGGTCTGGCGGGCGCCTTTCCGGGCAGGCTGGGGATCCAGTCGCCCTTGATGTGGCCCTGCCGGTGGACCACGGCGATGCGGCGTGTCCCCGGCACGGTCTCGTGGGTCGTGACGCGTCCGCTGTGCGACCACACCGTCTTGCCCGTCCGGTCCGCCAGCTTCCGCGGCAGGTCCAGACCCCGGTCCCCGCCCTGGGGGATGGCCAGCACGATCGGGATGCCCGGAGGTGCTCCGTCCAGGTCGGCCGCGACCAGTTCGACGAACTCGTCGGGGGTCAGGTCGCGTGCCGTACCGTCCGGCCACCTCGCCGTCACGCGGTCGTGGCCGCCCTCGGCCACCACGGTGTACGGGAACCAGCCCGGTCCCCACGGGGCCGGCCCCCCGCCGACCTTGTCGAACCCGCCACCGGGACGTTCCCGCAGGATGTCGACCCCGCTGACGTCCAGTCCGACGACCTCTGCCGCCGGGCTCCAGTTGATACCCGCGACGCGCTGGCCGTTCACCGTGAAGTGACGGGCCCGCTGCCTGGAGATCAATCCCTTCACGAAGGCGTGGTACGCGCCCAGCGCCCCCAGGCTGTCCGCCCAGCCGTCCGTGTACGCGTCGAAGATCAGCGCGGCGGCCCGCCTGCGTTCGTTGTGGTTCACCAGGGCGTTCTCGCCGCGGTGGAGGATGCCGCGGACCAGATCGTCCGTGTCGAGCCCCGCGTCCCGCAGCTCGGGGTCGGCGTCGGCCAGGTCGTTCAGCAGCTCCAGCGGCCGTATCACCTCGACCGTCACCTGACGGCGCAGCGCCTCCGCCTCCGCGCCCGTGGCGAGCCCGGCATTCCGGCCGCGACTGTCCCATTGGATGGTGAAGTCATTGACCGTGAGCCGCTTGTCGGGGGGGACGTTCGTCTGGCGGCGGCTCAGTTCGGCGTCCAGGCTCGCCCGGAACGCGACGGACGCGTTGGTCGCGCGTGTCCCGCCCTCGGCCTCCGCCTCCGCGTCGGTGTTGCCCTCTCCGTACCCGGTGAAGAGCACGTAGGGCAGATGGGGGTCCTTGCTCTGCAGAACCTCCCGGGCCACCTGGTGGGCCAGCTTCTCCAGCGCCTCCTCGGTGTCCTCGGGCAGGTCGGTGCCGTTCGGCTCGAAGGGCAGCCGGGTCGCCCGGATCGCGGGGGGGCCGGAGCCGGCGGCCGGGCTCGTCACCGGCGCGGTGTGCACCGGCAGTGAGGTCTGGCCGCCCAGTCCCGGCATCGGCTGCCCGGACGATGCCCGGGTGCTCTGCTCGTGCTCGGGCCGTGGCCGTACCCGGGGCCGCGCCTTGGCGTCCGGCACATCGGCGGGGGCGGCGGACGACTCGGTGTCGGAGTCGGGCTCGGTGTCGGAGACGGAGTCGGTGTCGGAGACGGAGGCCGAGTCGAAGACGGAGTCGACATCGGAGCCGGAGTCGGAGTCGGTGTCGGAGTCGGAGTCGGTATCGGTGTCGCTCCCGGAGGGGAACAGATCCGGCTCGGCGAACGCCGCCGGCGCCGTCAGCTCCTCCACCGGCCTGGTGAGTTCGATCGTCGTCCGCCGCGACGCGTCCGGATCCGCGTCAGCGGCCGCCATGCCCTCGCCACGGCTGCGGGCGGTGAACCCGAAGTGCGCCGCGGTGAGCCGGCCGGCCTCCGGCACACCCCGCTGCAGCCCGGCCAGCGCCTCGTCGAGGGAGTCGGTGAACCATTCGAGGACCGTCTCGGCCCGCTCCTGCCCCATCTCCCGCGCCCGCATGGCCGGACCCTCGCCGAAGCCGGTGACCACACCCGACGGCAACGGCCGCCCCGCCCGCCAGTCCGCCAGCGCCGAAGACGCCACCTCACGCGCCAGATCCTCGATGTCCGCCACATCGTCCTCGGACACCATGGTCGACCCCGCGTCGAACCGCACCGTGAACACACGCCCCGCCGGAGCCGGCACCGCCGGCCCGGACGACCGCAAGGTCCGCGGCCGCGGACTCGCGGCCTCCGGCACGGGAGCCGCGGACACCTCCCCCGTGGTGTGATCGCTCACCGGTACCCGCGCCTTGTCGGCGCGGTGAG
>NZ_BBUZ01000025.1:0-490607 GCF_001417735.1 Streptomyces sp. NBRC 110028 | reverse complement strand
CCCATCTCTCGCGCCCGCGCGGCCGGGCCCTCGCCGAAGCCGGTGACGACACCGGACCGCAGCGGCCGCCCGGCCCGCCAGTCCGCCAGCGCCGACTGCGCCACCTCGCGCGCGAGGTCCTCGATGTCCGCCACATCGTCCTCGGACACCATCGTCGACCCCGGATCGAACCGCACCGTCAGCGCCCGGTCCGCCCGGACCGGCGCCTCCCCGGCGGCGGACCTGCTGGCGGGCGGCGGGACCGGCAGCGGCGAGACCTCCGGGTTCTGCGGGTCGACGGGATCCGTGGCACGCCATTCCAGGGCGGGCCCGCCGGTGCCCTGCCCGGCGGGCGGGCTCAGGGACAGCACCGTGTGCACGGCGCCCTTGGGCTTCACCTGGCTCGGGACGGCGGCCGTCGACCAGATCTGCCGGCCGAGCCGCTGGGCCAGCTCCCGCGCCACCCCGGGAATGTGGCGGTCGAGCTCGGCGATGTCCAGCAGGACCGGAACCGTCAGCTCCTGGCTGAGCAGCGCTTCGTCGCGGGCGAGCAGTTCGACGAACTGCTCGGGGGTCAGGCTCCTGGTGACGGACCGGTAGGTGACCGTCAGCCGGTTCGGGGCCTTGGGGTCCACCGAGGCCCGCACCACATAGGGACGCTCCTTGCTCCGGCCCAGGGCGTCCTTCCCGGCCCACGGCGCGTCCTTCAGCCCCGCGGAGGTCCAGATCTTCGACATGATCGGGAACGGGTCCCCGGCCCCGGACCGGAGGTGGCGCCCGTACACCATGTTCGAAGCGTTGAGCGGGTGCAGGGCGGTCGTATCCGCCAGGGCGCCCTGGTTGGCCAGGTGGTACGCGAACAGTGCGTCCGGGTCCGATCCGTCGATCCCGGCCGCGTACGCCGTCATGACCAGCTTGCGGATGAAGACGCGGTGCGCGGTCTGCACCGCGCCGGTGGAGGGCAGTGCCAGGAGCTGAGCGGCCAGCCGGTCGATGCCGGACTCGCTCCATGCCTCCAGCATCTTGACCCGCGCCCAGAACATCCGGGACCGCTCGAGGTCGCCCACCTCGTCGGGGCCGTCCAGGAGCAGCGCCTCGACGGCCGCGTCGACGATGTCCTCGGTACTGAACCAGCGGGCGGCGCGGTCCAGCGACGCGGACAGCGTCACGAAGTCGTCGAGCCTCGTGCCCGGGGGGTTGTCCGCGGCGGCGAGCAGCACATCCCGGTAGTGCTCCTGACGCGCCTCCTCGCCGTCGGGAAGCGTCGCCGCGACCACCCGCTGGAAGAAGTCCAGCGTGAACCGGCCCGCGCCCTGGAACCGCGGGTCGGCCCGCCACATCCGGTCC
The DNA here is from genome assembly GCF_001417735.1 of Streptomyces sp. NBRC 110028. Classification (GTDB taxonomy): domain Bacteria; phylum Actinomycetota; class Actinomycetes; order Streptomycetales; family Streptomycetaceae; genus Streptomyces. The sequence goes on along the minus strand of NZ_BBUZ01000025.1, from coordinate 489,281 downwards.
AGCGCGGCGGCCCCGGCCAGCAGCTCCGCGTACTCCGCGTTCTCCTCGATCCGGACGTCGTCGTCGATCTCCTTGCCCAGCGTCAGCCGCAGCGCCCGCACCAGCCGCAGCGTCGCCGCCATGGCCTGTGGACCCGTGCCATACCCGATCGCCCGCGCCCGCCGGGCCAGCTCCTCGGCGTCCGGCTCCGGGAAGAACTGCACGTACGACCCACGCCGCCCTTGAGCGTCGGTCTCCATGTACCGGACATATTCGCCCTCGTGGTACGCCGTGGCGTCGGTGCGGATGGTGCAGTTCGTCTTGTGCCGGGTCTCGTTCGCGAAGTGCTGCCCGATGGGGATGTCCTCGAGCGGGTCGGGAACGAAGGAGCCGGGGAAGGCGTCCACCCAGCGGCCCGTCCGGTACCAGCCGGACGGCACGGCACGGTCCCGGGGCGACCCGGCCCAGCAGAGCACCAGCTCGATCCAGTCGTCCTTGCCGAGCTCCTGCACGCTCTTGCGGTGGGCGACGTACCGCGGCCCCTCGGCGCCCCAGGCCGTGTACTTCTTGCCGTCATCGAGCCGGAAGTCGATGTAACCGGGCCCGGCGTGCCCGTCCCAGTAGTACCTCTTCGCCCGCGGTGCGCCCGGTTCGGGCCGGGGGAGCTTCTTGGAAACGAGGCTGCGCGTGGCGATGTTGTAGTGGAGGTAGTTCTTGACCGTGTCGAGGTGGCGCTGCTGCGCCTCCAGCCCTCCCCTCCTGGCCACCTCCTCGGGACCGATCGCGGTGCGGCCGAACGGCCGCCCCGTCTTCGCGCCGACGAGGGTCCGGGTGACCGCCTTGGACCACCAGGACGGGGTGTCCGCGGTGCGGTCGGGCGCCAGACCGGGCCGGCTCGCGATCCAGTCCCCGGCGATGTCGCCCTTCACGCGCACCGCGCCGACGGCGAAGGTGCCCGACCCGAGGGGGCCGACCGCGACGTTGGCGCTGTGCGCCCACACCGTCCGGCCCGTCCGCTCCGCCAGCAGCCGCGGCAGCTCCAGCCCCCGGTCCCCGGCGCGGGGCACGGCCAGCACGAGGGGGCTGTCCGGGTCCAGGCGGGCCCGTTCCAGGTCGCGCGCGACCAGTTCGACGAACTCGTCGATGGTCAGGTCCCGGGTCGTACCGTCCGGCCAGGGCACCGTCACATGGTCGTGACCGCCTTCCGCCTCCACGACGTAGGGCCGCGACGCCCCCTGCCACGGGGCGTCCTGCTCACCGGTCACCTCGACGCTGCCGTCGGAACGCCGCCGCATCACCGCCACCTTGCTGGTGCGCAGCGCGCGGACCGTATCCGGGCCCCAGTTGAGGCCCGGGAAGCGCCGGCCACCCACCGTGAAGTGGCGCTTGCGCTTGCTGGAGACCACTCCCTGCTGGGCGACGTGGTACGCGCCCAGCGCGCCCAGGCTGTCCGCCCAGCCGTCCAGGTACGCGGAGGTCACCAGGTCGTAGAGCCGATCGCGGACATCGGCGTCCACCGTGGCGCCGGCGGGCAGGTGGAGGAGGAGACGGGCCATGGCGTCCACGTCCAGCGGGCCGTGCCGCAACGCGGGGTGGGACGTGCGCAGGTCGTTCAGCAGCTCCAGCGGCGGGACGACCTCGACCGTCACCGTGCGGCGCAGCGCCGCCACGTCCGTGCCCGCCGGGGTGGGCTGCCCGACGTAGCGGCCATGGCCGCGCCATTCGACGCGGAAGTCCGAGGCCTTCAGCGCGGTCGCCTGCGAGGGGGCCTTGGACTGGATGTGCTGCAGGGCGAGGTCCAGGTCCTCGGTGAACTCGTCGAGCGCGGCCGTGGCGCGCGCGTCGGCCTCCGCGTCCGCCTGCGCGTCCGTGCCCTCGCCGTACCCGGTGAGGATCACGGAAGGCGGCGGGAGCCCGCGGCCACGGTTGGCCAGGGCGTCCTGGGCCACCTGGTAGGCCAGCCGTCCGAGCGTCTTCTGGGCGTCCTTGGACAGCTCGTCGGACCGCGGCGCGAAGGACACCGTCGTCATCGGCGGCGCGGTGGCGGCGGGCGCGGCGACCGGGTTCGTGACCGGCGCGGTGTGCACCGGCAGGGTGACCTGGCCACCCACTCCGGGCATGGCCTGCCCGGACGACGCCCGCGCCACCGGCTGGTCGTCGGGCAGCGGCTTGTCGTCGGGCGGCGTCCGCGATTCCGGCGCGGCCGGCGGCATTTCGTCGAGGCCGAAGAACGACGCGGTCTCGGAGTCGAGGCCGAAGGCCGGGTCGAAGACGGACTCGGTGTCGGTAGAGGTATCGGTGTCCGGGTCGAAAACGGACTCGGTGTCGGTAGAGGTATCGCTGTCCGAGTCGAAGACGGACTCGGTGTCGGTAGAGGTATCGGTGTCCGAGTCGAAAACGGAGTCGGTGTCGGAGCCGGGTACGGACAGGGCGGTGTCCGGTCGCGGAAGGGCGGCCGCCGCGCCAGCGGCCAGGGGCAACTGCGATATGGGGCTCACCGGAGGCACCGCGCCGGCCGGATGCTTGGCGGTGAAGGCCGTGGCCGTCGGCGCTTCCGCGAGGTGCGAGGAGGACTTCAGCGCGAGGACCGGGGCCCGCTGCGGCCCGGGCTGGGACAGCCCGATGGGGTACGCGGTCGAGTGGACGACCCGGCCGAGCCGTTTGGCGAGGGTCATCGCCAGGTCGGGGGCCAGCCGGTCGAGTTCCGAGATGGCCAGCAGGACCGGGACCTTGAGCCCGGTGTTGAGCAACGGCCGGTCGTTGGCGAGGATTTCGATGAAGTCCTCGACGCGAACGCGCCGCCGCAGCCCCTCGTAATTCAGCCAGATGTAGCGAGCCGGATCCTTGGGGTCCAGCGCGGCGCGCACCGTGTACGGCGTGGTGCCGTTGGATTCCCACTCCGGTGTCACGGACCCGTCGGGCGTCATGACCTGGGTCGAGTCGATGAGCGGCGTCTTGTGCTTGAGCGAGTAGTCCCGGCCGACGATCCCCCCGCCGACCCGGCCGCGCATCTCGGTACCGGCGGAGAACGCGCCTTCGGTCTCCAGGTCGTAGGCGGCCAGCGCCACGGGGTCGGACCCGTCACGGCCCACGGCGTACGCGAAGGTGGTCAGGGACTCCAGGCTGCCGCGCCACTCGTCGTCCACCTCGGCCGGGTCCAGGTGCAGCGCACGGGCCGTGAGCGCGTCCAGGGCCGGTCCGGGCCCGGGCAGCGCCTCGTGCGCCTTGACCCGCGCCCAGAACATCCGCGAGACCTCGGCCTCCCCCGCCTGGTCCGGCCCGGACAGCCCCAGGGCCTCCACGGCCGCTTCCGCCATTCTCGCCCGGCTCGCCCCGACCGCTGCCCGGTCCACCGACGCGGGCAGCGTCACGAAGTCGCGCAGGGGCGTGCCCGGGGTGAGGCCCGCCGCCGCGGTGAGCACCGCGCGGTACGCATCCTCGTCCGGGTCCGGCCCGCCCTCCGGCCGGGCCGCGACGATCCGCTGGAACAGGTCCAAGGTGAAGAGCTTCGTACCGGCGGCCCGCGGATCGGCCCGCCACATGTGGTCCAGCGCCGCCGCGCCGCGCAGCAGCATGGCGTAGCCGGGATCGTCCGCCACGTGGACGTCGTCGTCGACCTCGTTGCCGAGCGTGAGCTTCAGTGCCCGCACCAGGCGCAACGTCCGCTCCAGCGCGGCCGGCGACGGCTCCCCCGGCCCGCTGTGGAATCCGGCCGCCCGCGCCCGGAGCGCCAGTTCCCTCTCATCGGGCTCGGGGAAGAAGTCCACCGGCGTCGACTCGTTGCCCTGGGGGTCGGTGAACAGCAGCCGGACCCATTCGGCGTCGTGGTAGGCCAGCGCCTCCAGGCGGGTGGAAGCGCTCACCTTGACACCAAGCTCGTTGGAGAAGTGCTGTCCGACGGGGACGTCCGCGAGCGGGTCGGGCACGAAGGCGTTGGGGGAGGCCGGTGAGTGGTGCCCCAGGGAGGGCAGGCCGCGGTCCGGGCCGGCCCCGGCCCAGCAGATCGGCAGGATCAGCCAGTCGTCCTTGCCCAGGTCCGAGAAGCTCTTGCGCCGCTTGAGCCAGCGCGGCCCTTCCAGTCCCTCGGCGCGATGCGTTGTCCCGTCGTCCAGCTGAAAGGTGACGTAGCCCGGGCCTCCGTGCATGACGAAGGTCCGGGTCTTCGCCCCCGGCTTGAGCTTCCCCCGCAGGCGGATCTTCCCGGAGGTGGTCTCCGTGATGAGGTTGTAGTGGGCGTACTTGTTGATCCGGTGGGCACGCCGGAGAGACTCCTCGCGGATGGCCAGGTCCTCGGGCGAGAACGAGGAACGTCCGCCCTGCTTGCCGGTGCGGCTGTCGATGGCGGGCGTGGAGATCACCTTGCGGTACCAGTCCGGAACGTTCTCGCCGGGCTCGGGCGCCATGTCGACGTCGCTGACGGCCCAGTCGCCCTCCGGGCGCCCCTCCCGGTAGGTCAGGGCGATGACGGGCCGCCCGTCGTCGCCCGGCCTGGCCGTCACCTCACCGCTGTGGGCCGCCACGAGGCGGTCGAGGCGTGCGGCGAGCTTGCGCGGCAGCTCCACGTCGCGGTCGCCGGCGTGCGGGACGACGAGCACGACCGGCGTGTCCTCCGGAAGCCTCGCCAGCTCCGGGTCGTACGTCATCAGCTCGACGAACTCGTCGATGTCCAGGTCCCGGGTGGTGCCGTCCGGCCACGGCACGGTGACCTTGTCGTGGGCACCGGCGGCGGCGATCACATAGGGGTCGCCCGGCCACGGGGCATTCACCCATTCCTCGGTCGGCGCCCCGGTCTTGGGGACCCTGGTCACCCTGATCCGGGCGGTGGACAGCGCCTTGTCGGACAGTCCCAGCCAGTCGACGCCGGTGACCTTCGGATTCTGTCCCTGGGAGCCCGGGGCCACGAAGCGGTGGCGCGAGCGGAACACGCCCTGCCGGGCGGCGTGGAACGCGCTCAGCGCCGCCACACTGGTGGCCCGGCCGGCTCGGTGGGCCTCGACGACCAGGCCGTACATCTGGGCGCGCGCCGCGTTGTCCACCGGGGTGTTCGGCGGCAGGTGCAGAATCTTGCGGGCCAGCGCGTCCGCGTCGTACGGGGCGTACCGCAGCGCGGGGTCCTGGCGGCGCAGCGTGTCCAGCAGCGCCGCGGGCGAGATGACCTCGATCGTGGTCTGCCGCCGCAGCTCGTCCCGGCTCGCCGTACCGGGCGCGGGGTGACGCCCGACATCGCGGCCGCGGACGCGGTCGGTGAAGTCGAAGTGCTCCACGGTGAGGCGGTTCGCCGCCGGTACGCCCACCTGGAGCTCGTCCAGGGCCTGGATGAGCTGGTGGATGAACTCGTCGAGCACCGACTCCGCGCGCTCCTCGCCCATCACCGCCGCCTGGTCGGCCGGGCCCTCGCCGTAGCCGGTGATCACACCGGCGGGCATCGGCAGCCGCGCGCGCTGGTTCCGGATGCCCGCCGCGGCGACCTCGTACGCCAGCTCCGCGATCTCGTCCCTGTCGTCCTCGGACAGACCGGTGGCCCCCGGTGCGAACCGGAGGGTGGTCAGCGGCGCCGGCTCGGGCCCCGGCCCGGACGCCGGGCCGGTCACCGGCGCGGTGTGCACGGGCAGCGAGAACTCCTGGCCCAGGCCGGGCATCTGCGACCCGGAGGAGGAGTTGGCCAGGCTGACGGGGTCGCGCGACGCCAGCGAGTCGCGGCCGGGCGCGTCGATGTCCGACGCGCTGTCGTAGCCGGAATCGGTGTCGGACGGGGTGTCCGATTCGGTGTCCGACGCGCTGTCGTAGCCGGAATCGGTGTCGGATGGGGTGTCCGATTCGGTGTCGGTGGCGCTGTCGTAGCCGGAATCGGTGTCCGACCCGCCCTCTCCCGGAACGGAGGACAAGTCATTCGAGATCAGCTGCCTGGGGGCCTGGGCGCCGGTCAGCCCCGGAGGCGTGGTGCGCTCCCAGTCGTTCTCCGGCTTCGACTGTGCCGGGTCCCCCCTCAGCACGAGGACGTTCCGGTTCGTCTTGGTGTCCTTGACCACCCTCACGTCGTGGGCGGGTCTCAGCACCGTCCTGGCCGTCCCCTCCCGGGCGGCCAGGGCATCCGCCATCCGGGCGCCCCCGGGGCCGTGGTCCGGTCCGATCAGGATGAGGGGGGCGTCGAGCGGGGTGGTGCGCAGGGCTCCCTCGAGGAGCGCGACGATCTCCTCGTACGGCACCTTGCGGGTGACGCCGCCGGGCCAGGGAATCTCGACGCGGTCCTGGTCGCCGTCGACGATCAGCACGCGGCCGTTCGGCGGCGCGATGGCGCGGCTCTCACCGCTCGTCGTCGTGACGTCGGGCGATATCCGGTAGGTGTCCGTGGCCAGCGCGCCGCTCAGCGGCCTGCCGGTCAGGTTGTACCCCGTCAGCTCGCCGGTGGGCGAGTGGATCCGGTTGGCCGGGGAGAGGAGCCCGCTGCGCCAGAGGTGGTACGCGGCCAGGGCGACCGGGTCGTACACGTCGACGCCGACCAGCGCGGCCCCCGCCATCGTCCACAGGGCCATCCCGCGCAGCGCGCCCAGGTTGGACGGGGTACCCACCACGTGCAGGATCCTGGCCGCCAAGGCGTCCGGGTCCGGCTGGGTCCGCAGCGCCTGCATGGCCTTCGCAAGCGCCCAGAACACCAGCGGCCGACGCTCGTCACCCGGAGCGGGGAGCGCTTGCAGCCCCATGAAACCGAGGTTCTGCCCGTTGAGGCGCCCCATCAGGGCCGCGGCCCGGTCGAGGAGGTCGAGCGGCACGAAGTCGTGCAGGGTCACGGGGCCGGAGGCGCTCTGCACCTTCCCGCGCGCGTCGTCCAGTACCCGCCGGACGGCGCCCTGGAGTTCGGCGGCGTCGGCGAAGGGAGTCGGCCTCGGCTTCGGGGCCCCCAGCTGTGCCAGCCGGGCCCGCACCACCACGTCCAGCAGATCCAGGCTGAACGGACCCGCCTCGACCAGCCCCGCATCGGCACGGCGCATCCTCTCCAGGGCGCCGATCCCGCGCAGGAGCCTCTGGTACTCCCCCGACGGAACGTCCCGGTCGGCCTCGACCTCGTGGCCGAAGACCTCGCGCAGCGCCCTCACCAGCAGCAGGGCGGTGTCCCGGTCCTCCTCCGGCACCGGGGCAGCGGCGTCCATGCCGAAAGCCACCCGCGCCAGCCGCTCCAGCACCTCCGGCTCCGGCTCCGCCCGCAGCTCCTCCCACTCCCCCAGCTCACCCCGCGACGTGGCCACGATGCCATGCACGAAGTCGGTGAAGTCGTCGTTCGCCGAGGTCGCATACACCCGGTTGAGGGCGATCAGCGGGTGGTCCTCTCCGAGCGCGTTGGCCGCTTTCTGCGCCGCGGAGATGACGGTCAGCCGGTTCGGGACGAAAGGCGCGGCAGCGCCCATCTGCACGGCGGACGAAGAGCCCTCGAAGGCGGCGTTGCTCCAGCACGCCTCCACCACGATCGGCGTCCCCTTGGCCAGCGCCCGCACACTCGGGCGACGCTTCAGATAGCCACCGAGCTGGTCACCGGTGACGTTCTTCAACTCGCCGCGCCCCGCGTTCGCCGTGGCGTCCACCGCGGAGAAGTAGCCCCCTGAGCCGTGCAGCTGGACGTGGTAGGCGTCCCGGCCCTTCCACGGCGTGTCGAACCGGGGGGTGATCGGCGCCTGGCTCACGGGGTCGAAGTGAACGTACTGCGCGTTCTGGAGGTCCTTGAAGAGCGGTTCCCTGATGATGAGATCCGCGTCGGTGAACAGGGCGCGGCCACTGGACCGGTTGGTCCAGGGATGGACGAGGGTGACGCTCTTGACGTCCCGGTCCATCAGCTTCGAACCGTCGGCCAGGACCATGAACCCGTTGCCCGGCTTGGCCCACGCACCGTCCGGGCCGAGGTCGTCGGGGCCGACGGCGACCCACTTGCCCAGTGGCTCTCCATGCGTCTTCCGACGATCGACCGTCCCGAGGTTGTACCGCTTCGTGTTCGGGTTGTAGACCATCATCGGCGTGCCGCTGTGCGCCAGCAGCCCCCGCCGGGTCCCCGCGGCGACGGCCCGCGGCATCTCCAGACCGCCGTCACCCGCGCGCGGCACCACCAGCATCACCGCGGCCTGCGGGCTCCGCTTGGTCAGCTCCTCGTCCATGGCCAGCAGTTCGGTGAGCTCGTCACCGGGGACCCGGCGCGTCGAACCGCCCGGCCACGGCACCACGATGTGGTCCCGCCCGCCGTCCGCCTCCACGAGATACGGGCTGTTGCTGCCGACCTGGTCCGGCCCCTTGACGGCCGGCGGCGGAGGCTGATTGGGCTTGAAGCTACGGCCCACCACCGAACCGTCATCCGGCGAGTACACCAGGGTCCGCTCGGAGAGCACATCGCCCCGCCGGACGAGGTGGAACGCGGCCAGCGCCGCCAGGTTCCGGTCCCGCCCCCCGGCCATCGCCTCGCCGACCAGCGCGTACAGCTCATCACGCACCGCCCCGTCCACGGGGGCGGCCGCGTCCAGGTGCAGGATCTTCCGCGCCACCGGGTCGAGAGGCCCGTCCTTCAGCGCCGGATCCGCCTGACGCAACTCCTCCAGGCGGCGTACCGCGGCCTGCTTCTGCTCCGCCGACAGAAGAGAGGCCGGCCCGGCCGCGGGGGCGGCGGAGGAGGCGCCGGTGTTCCCGGCCGAACCCGTGGTCTTCTTGCCCTTCGCGCCCGAGGAAGCCTTCTTCTTCGGGGCGTTGGTGACAAACACCTTCGAGGCGGGCGCGGCCCACACCCCGGGCGCGGTGAGCACGGGCTCGCCGGACGTGGCGGCGCCGGATGCGCCGGGGGTGGCGCTGTCGTCGGCGGAACCGGTGGCCGCCCCGCTCTCTCCCGGAACGGTGGACGAGCCCTGCGAGATCAGCTGCCTGGGGGCCTGGCCGCCGGCCAGCGCCGGAGGCCTGGTGCGCTCCCAGTCGTTCTCCGGCTTCGACTGCGCCGGGTCCCCCTTCAGTACGAGCACGTTCCGGTTCGTCTTGGTGTCCTTGACCACCGCCACGTCGTGGGCGGGCCTCAGCACCGACCTGGCCGTCCCCTCCCGGGCGGCCAGGGCATCCGCCATCCTGGTGCCCCCCGGACCCGCGCTCGGTCCGACCAGGGCGATGGGGACATCGAGCGGGGTGGTACGCAGGGCCTGCGCGAGGAACGCGACGATCTCCTCGAACGGCACCTTGCGGGTGGTACCGCCGGGCCAGGGGATCTCGACGTGGTTCCGATCGCCGTCGACCATCAGTGCGAACGCCGGGGGCGCGATGGCGCGGGACTCACCGCCCGTCGTCGTCCCGTCGGGCGATATCCGGTAGGTGTCCGTGGCCAGCGGGCCGCTCAGCGGCCTGCCGGTCAGGTTGAGCCCCACCAGCTTGCCGGCGGGCGACTTGATCAGGGTGGCCGGGGAGAGCAGCCCGTTGCGCCGGAGGTGGTACGCGGCCAGGGCGACCGGGTCGTACACGTCGACCCCGGTCAACGCGGCCCCCGCCATCAGCCACAGGGCCATCTGCCGCATCGCGTCCGGGTTGGACTGCGCGCCCTCCACATGCAGGATCCGGGCGGCTCTGGCGTCCGAATCCGGTTGGGTCATCAGTGCCTGCATGGCCTTGGCGAGCGCCCAGAACATCAGCGGGCGGCGGGGGTCGCCCTCGGCGGGAAGAGACTGCAGCCCCATGGCGGCAACGGCCTGAGGGGGGAGAACCCCCATCAAGGCCGCGGTCTGGTCGAGGTGGGTGAGCGGGACGAAGTCGTGCAGGGTGACCAGGCCGGACGCGCCCTGGAGACGGCTGTGTGCCGCGTCCAGTACCTGCCGGACGGTGTCCTGGAGTTCGGCGGCATCCGCGAAGGCGGCCGGGCGTGGCTTCGGCGTGCCCTGCTTTTCGAGGTAGGCCCGCACCACGAAGTCCAGCAGGTCCGGGCTGAACGGACCCGCCTCCGCCAGCGCCGGATCGACGCCACGCATGGTCTCCAGCACGCCGAAGCCGCGCAGCAGCTTCTGGTACTCCCCCGCCGGATCGTCCCTGTCGTTCTCGATCTCATGCCCGAAGACATCGCGCAGGCCGCGCACCAGCGTCAGGGTGTCGCCCCGTTCGGTGTCCGACACCGGATCGGAATCCGCCATGCCGAACGCCACCCGCGCCAGCCGGTCCAGCACCTCCGGCCCGGGCTCCGCCCGCAGCTCCGACCACTCCCCCAGCTCGCCCCGGGACGTGGCGTTGATCCCGTGCACGACCTCGCCCGTAGCACTGTTCCGCGCAGCGGTGTACACCCGGTTGGGGACGATCAACGGGTGGTCTTCGCCGATCTCGTTGACCGCCTTCTGCGCCGCAGAGACGACCGCCCACCGGTTGGTCACGAAAGGGGCGTCGATGCCATCGTGCACGGATAGGAGGGAGCCGCCGAAGGCGGCGTTCGCCCAGCACGCCTCCGCCACGATCGGGGTGCCCTTGGGGAGCGCCTGCACACTCGGGCGGCGCTTCAGATAGCCGCCGATCTGCTCGCCCGTGGTGGCCTTCCCCTCGCCGTGCCCCTTGTCGGCCGTGGCGTCCACCGCGAAGAAGAAGCCCGGGAGGCCGTGCAGCGAGAAGTGGTAGACGTCCCGGCCCTTCCACGGCACGTCCCGCGGTGCGCTGATCGGCGGCTTGAGCCCGTCGGAGCCGGGGACCGGGTCGAAATCGCGATACAGCGCGTCCCGCAAGTTCTTGAGGATTTCTTCCCGGTCGATCAGATCGGCATCGGTGAAGAGGGCGCGGCCGCCCGGCCGGTTGGTCCCGGGATAGGTGATGGTGACGCTCTTGACGTCCCGGTCCATCAACTGCGAACCGTCGGCCAGAACGATGAACCCGTTCCCCGTCTTCGCCCACGCACCGTCCGGGCCCAGGTCGTCGGGGCTGATGGAGATCCACTTGCCCCGCGGTATCCCCTGCGCCCGCAGGTCCGCCGACGGGACGTTGTACCGCTTCGTGTTCGGGTTGTAGATCATCAAGGGTGTACCGCTGTGCACCAGCAGCCCCCGCCGGATTCCGGCGGAGATGGCCCGCGGCATCTCCAGGCCGCCATCACCCGCGTGCGGCACCACCAGCGTCACCAGAGCCTGCGGGCCCCGCTTGGTCAGCTCCCCGTCCATGGCCAGCACCTCGGTGACCTCATCGGCCGGAATCCGACGGGTCGAACCGTCCGGCCACGACACCACGATGTGGTCCCGCCCGCCGTCCGCCTCCACGAGGTAGGGACGGTTGCTGCCGGCCTGGTCGGGGCCCTTCACGGTGGGCGGCGGCGCCTGCTGCCCCTTGAAGGTCCGGCCCACGACCGAACCGTCCTCGGGATTGAACAACAGCGTCCGCTCGGACAGCACATCGCCCCGCCGGACTGCGTGGAACGCGCCCAGAGCCCCCAGGCTCTTGTCCCGCCCCTCGGCCATCGCCTCGCCCACCAGCGCGTACAGCTCACCGCGGGTTGCCGCGTCCACCGGCGCGTCCGGGCCCAGGTGCAGAATCTTCCGCGCCAACGGAACCGGATCGAACGGCCCCTCGCTCAGCCCCGGATCCGCCTTGCGCAACTCGTCCAGCCGCTGCACCGCCGCCGTACCCGACGGCAGCTCGAACTCCACCACCACCTGCCGGGCCGAGCCCTGCACGGCGTTGTCCCCAGGCTCACGACCGGACGGCTCGACCGTGAACGTGCCTTCCGCGCCAGGACGGTTGAGTCCATTACGGTATGCGTCCGCCACCAGCGCGGCACGCCGTCCGGCATCCCCCGACTCCGACACCTGACCGTTGTCGTCATAGCCGGTCACCACCGCACGCGGCCCCGGGAGACCCGCCAGCGCATTCCGCGCGCCGGCCTCGATCAGACGCCCGACGACCTCCCGGACCCCGGCCCGCTGGTTGTTACTGAGCTTCTCGGCACCCTCGGCGAAGTTGATCAGCCTCGACACCGGCAGCACCGACTCGACGGGACCCCAACTCGACGCCGAAGCAGCCTGCTCCGACAACGAGAGCGAAGCCATCGCAGCGGTGGGAGCGGTGGCGGCGGTGCCGGCCTCCCCGCCCGGAGCCGCGTCCGGCTTGGCCTTGGCCTTCGGCTTCTTCTTCGGGGCGTTGGTGACGAACGTGTCGTAGTGCGGCGCAGCCCACACCCCGGCCTCGGTACGCACGGCGCCGGTGGCCCCGGCGACGGAAGGAGCACCCTGCGAGACGACCGACATGGGGGCATGCACCGTGGTCAGCGCCGGAGGCCTGGTGCGCTCCCAGTCGTTCTCCGGCTTCGACTGTGCCGGGTCTCCCTTCAGTACGAGCACGTTCCGGTTGGTCGCGGTGTCCTTGACCACCCCCACCTGGTGGGCGGGCCTCAGCACCGACCTGGCCGTCCCCTCCCGGGCGGCCAGGGCATCCGCCATCCCGGCGCCCCCGGGACCGTCGTCCGGTCCGATCAAAATGATCGGTCTGGTGAGCTTGGTGGTCCGCAGGGTCTGCGCGACGAACGCGGCGATGTCCTCGTACGGCACCTTGCGGGTGGCGCCGCCGGGCCAGGGGACCTCGACGTGGTCCCGATCGCCGTCCACCATCAGGACGAACGCCGGGGGCGCGATGGCGCGGGACTCACCGCCCGTCGTCGTCCCGTCGAGCGATATCCGGTAGGTGTCCGTGGCCAGCGGGCCGCTCAGCGGCCTGCCGGTCAGGTTGAGCCCCGTCAGCTCGCCGGTGGGCGAGTGGATCTGGTTGGCCGGGGAGAGGAGCCCGCTGCGCTTGAGGTGGTACGCGGCCAGGGCGACCGGGTCGTACACGTCGACGCCGATCAGCGCGGCCCCCGCCATCAGCCACAGGGCCATCCGGCGCAGCGCGCCCGGGTCGGACGGGGTACCCACCACGTGCAGGATCCTGGCCGCCCAGGCGTCCGGGTCCGGCTGGGTCCGCAGCGCCTGCATGGCCTTCGCGAGCGCCCAGAACACCAGCGGCCGACGCTCGTCACCCGGAGCGGGGAGCCCTTGCAGCCCCATGGCACCGAGGCTCTGCGCGTTGAGACGCCCCATGATGCCGCTGACCTGGTCGAGCATGGTGAGCGGCACGAAGTCGTGCAGGGTCACCGGACCGGACGCGCTTTGAAGACGGTTGTTCGCCTCGTCCAGCACTTCCCTGACAGCGTTCCGGAGCTCTGCGGCGTCGGCGAAGGGAACCGGCCTCGGCTTGGGTGTCCCCAGCTGTTCGAGCCGGGCCCGCACCACGGCATCCAGCAGATCCAGGCTGAACGGGCCCGCCTCGGCCAGCCGCGGATCGACGCTGCGCATGCTGTCCAGTGCCCAGATCCCGCGCAGCAGGTTCTGGTACTCCCCCGACGGATCGTCCCGGTCGGCCTCGACCTGGTGGCCGAAGACCTCGCGCAGCGCCCGCACCAGCAGCAGGGTGTTGTCCCGGACCTCCTCCGACACCGGATCAGAGGCGTCCATGCCGAAGACCCCGCGCGCCAGCCGCTCCAGCACCTCCGGTTCCGGCTCCGCCCGCAGCTCCTCCCACTCCCCCAGCTCACCCTGCGACGTGGCCTTGATTCCGTGCACGAAATCCGTGCCGGTGTTGTCCGCGAGCACGTGCACCCGGTTGGGGACGATCAACGGGTGGTCCTCACCGAGCGCGTTGGCCGCCTTCTGCGCCTGGGAGATGGTCGTCAACGGGTTGGGCACGAGCGGGCCGCCGACGCCGTCGTGCAGGGGGACGGGAGGCCCGGGGAAGGCGGCGTTCCCCCAGCACGACGCCACCACGATCGGAGTCCCCTTGGCCAGCGCCCGCACACTCGGGCGGCGCTTCAGGTAGCCACCGACCTGCTCACCGGAGGTGGTCTTCGGCGCGCCGTGTCCGTCATCACCCGTGGCGTCCACCATGGAGAACCAGCCCGGGAGGCCGTGCAGCACGAGGTGGTAGGCGTCCCGGCCCTTCCACGGAGCGTCCTGCGGAGCGCCGAGCGGGATCCCGCGGCCATCGTCCTCGTTGACCGGGTCGAAGTGAACGAACTGCGCGTTATGGAGGTCCCTGAGAACCGGCTCCCGTTCGATCAGGTCGGCGTCGGTGAACACCGCGCGGCCGTACGGCCGGTTGGTCCCGGGCGCGGCGAGGGTGAGGCTCTTGACGTCCCGGTCCATCAGCTTCGAACCGTCGGCCAGGAGGATGAACCCGTTCCCCTCCTTGGCCCACGCGCCGTCCGGCCCCAGATCGTCGGGGCCGACAGTGATCCACCTGCCCAGCGGCTCTCCATGCGTCTGCCGACGGTCCTCCGGCGGCAGACGGAACCGCTTGGTGGCCGGGTCGAAGAACATCTGGGGCGTACCGCTGTGCGCCATCAGATGCCGGCCGATCACGGCGGAGATGCCCCGCGGCATGTCCAGGCCGCCCTCACCCGCGTGCGGCACCACCAGCGTCACCACGGCCCGCGGACCCCGCTTGGCCAGCTCCTCGTCCATGGCGATGAGTTCGGCGACCTCGTCCCCCGGAACCCGGCGCGTCGAACCACCCGGCCACGACACCACGATGTGGTCCCGCCCGCCCTCCGCCTCCACGAGGTACGGACGGTTGCTGCCGGCCTGGTCCGGCCCCTTGACGGCCGGCGGCGGAGGCTGATTGGGCTTGAAGCTACGGCCCACCACCGAACCGTCATCCGGCGAGTACACCAGGGTCCGCTCGGAGAGCACATCGCCCCGCCGGACGAGGTGGAACGCGGCCAGCGCCGCCAGGTTCCGGTCCCGCCCCCCGGCCATCGCCTCGCCGACCAGCGCGTACAGCTCATCACGCACCGCCGCGTCCACGGGGGCGGACGGATCCAGGTGCAGGATCTTGCGCGCCAGCGGCACGGGATCGAACGGCCCGTCCTTCAGCCCCGGATCCGCCTGACGCAACTCCTCCAGGCGGTGCACCGCCGCTGACCCCGGCGGCAGCTCGAACTCGACCACCACCCGTCCGGGGGCGCCCTGCCCGGACGTCTCCCCCGGCTTCCGGCCGGACGGGGCAACGGTGAACGTACCCTCCGCACCCGGGCGCTGAAGCCCGGTGCGATACGCCTCCACCACCTCCGTCACGCGCTGCCCCGGAGTACCCGACGTCGACACCCGGCCGTCGCCGTCATAACCGGTCACCACCAGCCGCGGCCCCGGGAGGCCCGCGAGGACATTGCGGGCGCCCGCCTCCACCACACGCCCGACCAGTTCCCGGATCCGCCTGCGCTGGTTGTCGTTGGGCTTGGTGGCATCCCCGGTGAAATTGGTCGCGCTCGACACCGGCAGCACCGATGAGACAGGCCCCCAGCTTCCTACCGCGCCTCCCTGCGCCGACAACGAGAGGGACGCCATCGCGCCGGTGGGAGCGGCGGCGGTGCTGGACTCCCCGGATGGCGGCGCGGTCTGCTTCGCCTTCGCCCCCGACGGCTTCTTTTTCTTCCCGGCGGTGCTGAAGATCCTGTCGAAGCGCGGCCCGGCCCACACCCCGGTCGCGGTGCGCACGGGTTCGCGGGGCGCCGTCTGCGCCACCGGCGCCGGCTTCGGCTCGGGGCCGGGTTCCGTGGCCGGGGCGTCGGTGAAGTCGGCGAACGCCTCGCTGACAGGGTCGGGCGTGGAGGTGCCGGTGGTGGCGTCGGCCGGGCCGGACGCCGGTTCGGCGGGGAGGTCGGTGGACGTGGTGGCGGTCGGCCTCGGCGGGAGCGGAGCGGCCGGGGCGGGCGCGGCCTGCGACTCGGTGGCCGTGGTGGCCGTGGTGGTGCCACCACGGACGAGGGGGGCCTGGCCGAGGCCCTTTCGGAGCGTGTCGGCGAGCGCGAGGCCCGACGGCGCGTCAGGGCCGTGCCTCAGCAGATGGTCGGCGAGCTGCCGTACCGCGTCGCGGTACGCGGCCTCGGCGTGGCGGGAATCCGCCAGGACGGGGGCCGACACCGGCGGCAGCACCAGGGCGATCGCCTTGTCCCACGCCCGGTCGGCATCGGCCTCGGCCGGCCGTGGTGGGGTCGCGGGGCGCGGCTCCGCCGCCGGGCGCGGATCGCCGTTCGACGCCGCGTCCTTGAAGTCCGCGTACGCCCCGTCCCACAGGCGCAGCGACGCGTTGGCCGCCACGGTGTCGACCGCCGCCGGCCAGGGGGTGGGCTGGGTCATCAGCAGGCGTACCTGGTCGACGGGGTCCAGCGCGCCGACGGGGATCCGTGCGCCGGGGAACGCCGCCGCCACTTCGTGCTCGGGGCCCGGCGTGACGCCCGCCGCGCGCAGCACGGCCGGGGTGACGGTGGCGTCCGGGCCGTGCAGCTGGAGCAGGTCCTCCGCCAGGCCGTCCGGCAGGTCCTGTGGCGTGAGCTGATGCGCGATCCACTCACGCTGGGCGCCGGTGCGCTGGGGCTGGGGCGGGGTGTGGCCGGGCTCGTCCGGGTGCGCGGCGTGCGGCGGGATGCCGAGGTCGCGCAACCGGGCGGCGGCGTCGATCAGCTGGCCGTGCGCCTGCTGGGCGCGGGCCTGGGCTTCCGCGAGCGCCCCGGTGCTGTCCGCGCCGGTGCCGGGCCCGGTCTCCGCGTCGCCGCCGAGCTGATCGACGGTGCGGATGGCGTCGGCGTACCGGGTGAGCGCGTCCGTGTAGGTGCCGCGCGCCCGGACGATGTCGTCCTGCTGCTGGGCGCCCGGGGTGCCGCTTCCGGGAAGGCGCGGGGCGCCGCCGGGGTGCGGTGCGTTCTCGTCGGTGCCCGGGGCGGTGTTGGCGCGCGGCCCGCCCTGCGTGCCCTGGGCGCCCTGCTGCCCCTGGCCCTGCTGAGGGTGGGGCTGCCCGGCGGGGGTCTGGTGCGGGAGGGAGTTCGGAGCCTGGTTCTTGGCCGGTATCCCGTTCTGGGGTCCGGTGGATTGGTTCGGGGCGTCCGCGAGGTTCTCCGGGGACTCCTCGGTGGCGTCGAGGTTGCCGTCGTCGGCGAGTTCGCCGTCCGGCCGCGAGACGGTCGGGACGCTGGACGGCGGGCTGTTCAGCGCGGCGGGGTTGTTCAGCGCGGCGGGGTTGTTCAGCGCGCCGGGGCTGTTCGGGCTGGTGAGGGGGCTCGGGCTGGTCAGCGCGTCCGGCGTCTTCAGCGCGTCCGGACCGGTGAGCGGGGCCATGGGGTCCGGCGTGTCCAGCACGGACGCGATGTTCTGGAACTCCGGGGAGGTGTTGAGGGAGGTCGGATCCTTGAGGAGGTCCGGGCTCTTCAGATAGCCGCTCGCGGCCCCCGGAGCGGTCAGGCTGTTCGGCAACGTGAACGCGGAGGGCGTCGTGGCGAACGAGTCCGACGTACCGCCGACGGTGCTGCCGTCGAGCGGCGAGAGGGACGTGGTGTCCGAGAAGCCCGGGGCCGAGGCCCCGTCGAGGGCGGACGCCTCGAACGACGAGGACGACGTGTCCAACGTCTCGTAGGACGGCGGCCTGTCCGAGCTGTCGTAGGGCGGCGCCGGGTCCAGATCTTCGTAGGGCGGTGGCGTGTCGTCGACCCCGAGGACGGACTTGTCGAAGGTGTCCGGGACCGAGGAGCCCGCGGTGGCGGGAGGCGCGGGGGTGAGGTTCTTCGGGCCGAGGTCCGAGGTGACCGCGCCGTTGCCCTCGCTGAGGCGCTTGTCCAGGATATCGAGGGTGTTCTGCTGGTACTTGGTGAAGATGTTCCCGTCGGGGAACGTCTTGGCGTGCAGGGACAGAGAGGCCTGCGACGTGGGCCCCATCATGAATATTTCGGATACCGCGCTGAGACCGGAGCCGACGAGGGACGTCCAGTCCCACTTGCCCAGCACGATCGCCGTGGCGATCGTCTCACCGAAACCCTCGCTCACGAAGTGCGAGGGGATGTCGAACAGCGCGTTGTTCGCGTTTTTCTTGGTGAACGGATTATTGAACTGGATCTCGAACTTACCGAAGATGTCCTTGCCGAAATTATTTTTGAAGGTTTTCGACAGGGCGTTCTTGAGGTAGTGCGAGATCGTGCCGAAATGACTGATGAAGAATGCGGCCATGCCGCCGACCGCCGCATTGATTCCGACGTCTTTCCAGTCGATCCCGTCGGCCCTCTGAACGGGGGGATTGATGGCCATCGCCAAGAGCTGACTGGCGAGGCTCTGGATGGCCTCCTCGATCGCCTCGGACAGCGACGGGAAGAACTGGAGGTACCGCAGGAGGCGATCGACCGTCATCAGGATCGCCAGCCTGGCCCTCATCCGGGCCAGGATCATCTCCGAAGCCGACGCCCCACCGGTGAGCCAGGACACCGCCGCCAGGATCGCCAGCTCGATCATCAGGGTGATGACTTCCATGATGATGTCGAAGTGGGCTTGCTGGATCTTGAGGGAGGACTTTCCCTGGTTCGCGGCGTACTGATCCATCTGCGTGGCGAACTGCTGCATGGCGTCGCCGCCATTTCTGTTCACCAACTGGGACAGCGCCCGCTCGTAGGCCTCCGCCACGTTCGGCGGGAGGCCCCTCTTCGCCTCGTCGATGGACGCCAGCATCTGCTGACGAAGGTCGAGAATTGCCGTACCGAGATCCGTGTAGAGGTCACGACTTTCCCACGCCAAGCCGGCCTTCGCCTTCAACGGCTTTTCGCCGATGAGGACGAACAGCATCTTGCTGACGTCGTCCGGATACTCGATATCGAACATTTAGCGTTTCCCGTGGCCACCATCGGTGTAGTTCCCGGCGTTCACCTTGGCCGCGCCGATCTCGTCCTGGACCGCGTTGCTGGTCCGGTCGATGCTGTGCAGGCTCTCCAAGGTGGCCGTCTGCAGCCCCGTCAGGAAATCGGTCAGACTGCCGAGGAACTTCTTGCAGCCCTCGTTCTGCTGCAGGTACTGCGGGTTGGTCTGGCGGTAGAAATCGTCCTGGTCGTGCTCATCGCCGTTCCAGCCGTAAACCGCCTGCTCCGTCGCCTCGAACCTCTTCTGCACCTCTTTCGGCGCACCCGCGAGTGCCTTCATTCCCTCGACGGCCCGCTTCACATCAGCGGGACGCGCCTCATAGGTGTTGTAACCACTCATGACCGATCACCTTCCCCAACGCTCATTGGCTGTCTTCGTCGATCTCGTCGCGCAGCCGGTCCCTGCCCGAACGGCGGGAACGGGCTTGATCGCCGTCGAGGGCCGATCCGAAAATCCGGTTCCAGTCGAGGTCGATGCCCCGGCGGGCCGAGCCCTCGGGGCCCGGCTGGGTGAAGGGCTCGAAGGTGTCCATCACCCGGCGGGCCATCTGGGCACGCCCTTGCTGCACGGCCTCCAGGATCGAGGAGGCGAGCTGGGGGCCCGTCATGTTCTGGTGCTTGTTGTCGAGGAACTTCAGCCCCGTCAACTCGCCCTGGGCGCCGACAGTCGCCTCCACCACACGGTCACTCGAGCGCACCGTCGCGGACGCCTGGCGGAGATCCGCCTCCGCCCGCGCGACAGCCGCCTGGGTGGCCTGGAGCTCGGCCATGGCCTGGGCGATGCGCTCCTGAAGCGGTTCGGTCAACGAATACTCCTGCGTAAGGTCAGATGTCGATCATTGTGCAACATCGGAACGACAAAAGGAATTTGAGATTTGTCAGCGTCCGATCACCGCTGGTGATCCTCCCTCGTCGGTGCCCCAGACGTCGTCCTCCTCGGGCTCCCAGACCTCGCGCTCACGGTCGCTGCTCTCGGTCTCCGTCTGTCCGGGCGAGCCCGCACCGCCGCCCATCCCCGGCAGGAACGGGTTGCCGCCACTGGTGCTGACGGCCTGCCGGTCCTCGTACACACCGCCCTTGCCGCGCGCGCCGGGAGCGCCACGGCGGTTGCTGACCACGTCACCGCTGTCGATCACGTTGCGGGTGCGTTCGGAGGGGCCGCCCTCGCCGCCCTTGCCACCGCCCATGCCGCCCATACCACCCATGCCGCCCATGGGCATACCGCCCATGCCACCCATGCCACCCGCACCGGCTATGCCGGGGGGCACCGGGCCGTTGTTCAGCGGAGTGCCACGGCCCGTACCGGGGGACCCGTCGGTGGACTGGCCGGGGTTGCCCAACGACGGATCCTGATAGGCATTGTCGTCGTACAGCTCCTCCTCGTAGGAGGGGCCGCCGTAGTCGTAGGAGGGCGGGTTCAGCGCGCCCGAGTACCCACCGCCCGGGTGGGAGCTGCCTCCGGGGCCGCCGCTCTGGTAGTCGGGGAGCGCGTTGTCGGGGTCGTTCAGATAGCCCGTGGTCGTCGTGCCGTCCGGGCTGGTGATCGAGGTGGCGCCGGTGTCCGGGTCCACCCGCGAGGTGCTGCCGTCGGGGTACTCGGTGACCACCTGGCCCTGTGGGTCCAGGTGGGTGGTGCTGCCGTCGGGGTTGGTCAGCGAATCGCCGGCGTTGAGCGGCCCGGAGTAGTGGCTGCCGTCCGGCCTGGTGATGGTCGCCGTCTGGCTGTTCGGGTCGATCTCGGCCTTGCTGCCGTCCGGGAAGTCCGTCACGACGCGGCCATGGGAATCCAGGTGCGACTGGCTGCCATCGGGGTTGGTCAGCGAGTCGTCGCCGTTGACGGGTCCGGAGATGTGCGGCGAGGGCTGATTCAGGTCGCCGTTGTTCAGCTGGCTCGGATCGCCATTGAGCTGGCTCAGGTCGCCATTGTTGAGCTGGCTCAGATCGCGGTTGCCGAGCTGATTCAAGTCGCCATTGTTCAGTGAACCATTGAGCTTGAGCTGCTGCTTCTGGAACTCGTCCTGCTTCTGCTGCTGTTGCTGCTGAAGCTGTTCCTGCCGCTTCTGCTGCTCCTCCTGGAGCTTTTCCTGCTTCTGTTCCTGCTCCTGGCGGATCTGGTCCTGCTTGCGCTGCTGTTCCTCCTGCTTCTGCTCCGCCTGCTTCTGCTGCTCCTCCTGCTTCTTCTCCTGCTCCTGGCGGATCTGCTCCTGCTTGTGCTGCTGCTCTTCCTGCTTCTGCTCCGCCTGCTTCTGCTGCTCCTCCTGCTTCTTCTCCTGCTCCTGGCGGATCTGCTCCTGCTTGTGCTGCTGTTCCTCCTGCTTCTGCTCCGCCTGCTTCTGCTGCTCCTCCTGCTTCTTCTCCTGCTCCTGGCGGATCTGCTCCTGCTTCTGCTGCTGCTCCGCCTGCTTCTGCTCCGCCTCCTTCTCCTTCTGCTCCTGCTTCTTCTCCTGCTCGGCCTGCTTGGCCTCCTGCTCCTGGCGGAGCTGCTCCTGCTTGGCCTCTTGTTCGGCTTGCTTCTTCGCCTGTTCCTTGTCCCGCTTCTGCTGCTCGGCCTTCTGCTGATTCACCTGCTGGACCTGGAACGCCTGCGCCTGCTTCTGCGCCTCGTCCTGCTTGGCCTGCTGCTCGGCCTGCTTCTGCTCGGCCTGCTTCTCCTTCTGCTCCTGCTTGGCCTCCTGTTCCTGGCGGATCTGCTCCTGCTTCTTCTCCTGTTCCGCCTGCTTCTGCTCGGCCTCCTTCTCCTTCTGCGCCTGCTTGGCCTCCTGCTCCTTCTCCTTCTGTTCCTGCTTCTTCTCCTGCTCGGCCTGCTTCTGCTCGGCCTCCTTCTCCTTCTCCGCCTGCTTCTGCTCGGCCTCCTTCTCCTTCTTCTCCTGCTTGGCCTCCTGCTCCTTCTCCTTCTTCTCCGCCTCCGCCTTCTCCTTCGCGTACTTCTCCTCGGCCTCCTTCTTCTCCTTCGCGGCCTTGTCCTCCGCGTCCTTCTTCTCCTTGTACGCCTTGTCCTCGGTGTACTCTTCCTTAATGCCCTTGTCGCCCTTGGTCCGGATGGATCCCAGATCGAAGTGCGACGATCCCCAGGCCGTGGCCAGATCCTTCAGCGCCTGCTCGGCGGGGTCGATCAGATTGGTCTTGACCGACGCCTCCCAGTCGGCGATCGCCTGATCGCCGACATTCTTCCAGGTGCTCAGCTCCTTCATGTCGCCATAGGACCGCTTGGCACGAGCGGAATTCCCTTTGTCCCAGGCATTCTGCGTGAAATCCGACGTCGTGGAGTAGTTCCAGTGACCGGAGCCGCCGTAAGAGCTGTAGGTGTACTGGTAGTCGGCGTCGACCTGGGTCAGATTGTACTTCCAGGTCTCAGTGGCGATATCCGACAACAGGTCGACGAGCCACCGCAGCGGGTTGCCCATGGCCACATTCCAGTAATCCCATTTGTTGTAGATCTTCTGGGCCTGTGTCCTGAGATCCGTCCCCGCCTGCCTGAGCGCCTTGCCCTGCTTGGACACGCTGCCGACTGCCTCCATGTCGTCGGCGTAGTGGCCGTATCGCCTGCCCAGTTCATGGATGAGGTCCCAGAAGACGCCGGCGGCCTGTCCCTTCCAGGCGTCGTTCTCGTCCTTGCCCAGCTTGTTCTGCCACTCGGTCATGGTGGCGTTGCTGTCCCAGAAGAATTTGGCCACCCGGTCGAAGGCATCCCCGGCCATGTCGAAGGAAGCCAGCCGCACGCCCTTGTCGAGCGGAATGGGAGGCTTCCCGCCCCAGGAGAACCCGAGGGTTCCATTGGGCTCTTCCAGCAAAGCCTTCAGCGCCTTGCCCGTCCCATACGAGTAACTGGTCAGGTCGAAGGTGTTCCAGACCGTCCCGTTGTCACTCGGCTTGAAGTGACCGCCCTCCAGCTCCTTGCCGTACCTGCTCTTCCCCTCACCGCCGACGACCTCGCCACCCACCGGCTTGCCGTCCGCGATCTTGGCGCCGAGCAGCGTGAAACGGGCCTTGTAATAATGGACGTCGCCATCGCTGTTCGTATAGAACGGGATCACGAAGTCGGTGTTCTGGATGTCCCACCCGGCGTTCTCGACCATCCAGTTGAGGTCATCCGCGTCGATGGTTGCGACCTTGCCCTGCTTGGTGATCTCCACCTTCATCTGCTTGATGCCGGCGTTGCCGACGATCTGGTCGAACAGCGTGTTCCTCGCCGGCGCTTCATAGCCGGTGAAGAGCTTGACCGCTTTCCACCAGTAGTCGTCGTACTCTTTGTCATCGGCCATGGCGAGGCTCCATCAAGAAGGGTCGGTTACTCAAGCAGGGAAGGACTCAACGACGTCGGTGACCGGGCTATTTGTCGTCCCCGTTGCCCTCCTTCTCGTTCGCCGGCGTCGCCAGGTCGTCCTCCACATCCTCGAAGATGTCGACCAGCTTCTGACCCTCGACGGCATCAAGGCTCTCTCCCTGGGTCTTGAACAGGGAGTCAATGGTTTCCTCGATGGCGTCATCAATGTCATCGAAAAGTGTCACATGGCTCTTCAGGATCCCGTCGAGGAGCGTCACCATTTCCACCACGGCCTTGTTGATCGATTCCCCGTGCGTGCCGGGATCCGACGCCAGATTTCCGATCGCCAGCGGAACGGGCGTGCCGAACGGAAGGTTGGGGACACCGTCGTCGTCCCCCTTGAGCGCCTTCATCGAAGGAATCACAGGGTCCGTCTTGCCGTTCTCGGTTACCGTTTTGAGCGCCTTTTTGAAGTCCGCGAGATCGACTTTGCGGAAGTTCTCGAGCCACTCCTTGTTGAGCTGTGTCGTCGGCTGATTGCTTTTGCCCATGCCCTCGCCCTTTCTCTTACCTCACTGTCCGGATGACACAGCGGGCGGCCGCCCCACGTCTTTCCCTATGTGGAACGGCCGCCCGCACAGCGCTGAGGTCAGCCGCCAATCTTCACGTCCTGCCAGCTCTGCGTCTGGCTCTTCTCGTTCTGCGTGTACAGATCGCGGATGTGGTTCAGGGTCTGCGCGTTGTCACCGAGCCACTTGCGCATGTTCTCGACGGCCTGGTTCCAGGCGGCCTGCTTCTCGTCGTAGGCCTGGCGGTCGTCACCTTCCCAGGTGTTCTTCAGCGCCTGGAGTTCGTCGTTGAGACTGTTGATGATCTTCGCGATCTCCTGCGTCTGCAGTCGCATGTCATCGACGGCGTTGTCGACGTGCGCATAGCTGACGTAGATATATCCGTCAGTGAGGTTGTCGGACATCGGGGACCTCATCTCGCTCTGGGGGTATGGGGATGCGGAATACGCTCCGGCCCGCACAGACCGGAACCGGGCCGGTACGACACCGGCCGCTCAGGGTCAATTTCCGGCGGTGCTGCCCGTCAGATTGTCGAAGATGGTCTGCGACTGGGAGAACGCCTGGTTGACGGCCTCGTTCGACGACCCCTGAGTCATACCCTTGGAGCGAAGCGTGTCGTTGAGCTGGTTGATCATGTCCTGAAGGTTCTTGGAGATGATTTCCGCGTGCTCGTCCCAGGAGTCCAGAAGCTTCTGGAAGGCGCCACCGTCACTACCCTGGAGGGCCTGCATCATGCCCTGCTTGGTGTTCTCGACGTCCTGCCGACGGCTCTGAACGCCCGAGAAGGCCATCTCGAGGGCCTGGATACCGTTCCGTGTTCCCTGTTCTTCTGACCGCTGCATGCCTGCCATGACGCTGCCCTTTCCGGTGGATTTCCGCCGCCAGGCCCGATGCGCTGGCGTGGCTTGCGCAACCGGATGCAGATGCACCAACATCCAGTTGGTCCAGACAAGGATGGTAAGTGGCCGAACAAGCGATGGGCAATACTTGTCGGCCAGAAAAGCCGCAACAGACGGGTTCCAATAATCTCCCTAGTTTTGCCCGTCGTGCGCCGCTCCGACAAAAGCTCAAGCCATCCTCAAATGTCGATATGCCGATGAGGAAGACGGTCAATTACCCTCAGTGCCCGTTCCCTTTCTTGCCTTTGTCATCGCACGGCGGCGACGTCGCCTGGCCCCGGCCGGATACCGCGGCCGTGGGGGTCAGATCCGGGCCCGTCGGCAGCATCGACAGCAGCGACGACGGAAGCCGCTGCGCCTGCCCCGTGGTATAGCCCAGCGCCTCGAGTGACTTGGCCGTCGGCACCCGGTACTTCACCCCGCTGTCCGTCACCAGGTAGACGGTGCTGCCCACGTTCGAACCGTCCGCGCCGAGGGTGTGCACCAGGGCTCCGCCGCCCGGGGGCGTCACGATCCGGTTGACCGTCACACAGGCCGGGGTCAGTCCTTCCGGCGGCGCCTGTGCGGCGGGGCCGAATTGACCGCTGTCGGCCAGGGTCACGCCCACGCGCGTACCGTCGTCGCCGGACTGGATGCCCACGCACGGGGTCTCGTCCACACCGAGGTCCACCGCCTTCGGCGGGCTCGGGGGCAGGTCCTCCGTGGTGTCGGCGTCCTCCGCGCCGGGCGCCAGGTGGCCGATCACCGCGTCGGCACCCAGGGGGATGGCGCTGACCGCCCGGCCCGCGTACGCCTTCTGCTTGGTCTCCGGGTTGCCCAGGAGCAGCGCGGCGACGGTGGCGTTGACCGGGGTCAGCCCCTCCTTGCGCAGCACGTAGTACCGGGCGTCGGCACCGGGCGCGGAGACCTGGAAGACCTGTCCGATCCGGGTTCCGCCGCCGCCCAGGGACGGCCCCGCGTCGCCGCGCTGGGGAATGTCGGGGGCGGTCAGATCGGGGCCGGTGGGCAGGGAGTTGAGCAGCGCCGCGGACACCTTCACCGAGGTGCGGGAGGCGTAGCCGAGGGCTTCGCGGACGCGGCCGCCGGTGTCCATGCGGAGCTTGCTGCCCCGCCACACCAGGTAGTCGGCCTTGTCGGGCCCGGTGACCAGCAGCCCCTCGGAGTCGCCGAGGCCGGTGCCGTCGACGTCCTTGCCGACGGCCACGGCGGTGGCGGTGGAGCCGTCGGTGGTGCCCGAACACACCTGCCACGGATCGGTGGTGAGGCTGTCGCCGCCCGGCAGGTCGTCGGGGGCTCCGGTGATGCCGACGGGCGCGCCGTGCGGGGTGCCGCCGAGCGACTTGCTGCCGACGGAGGCGGTCTTCATCTTCGCGCCGAGGAGCAGCCGCGCCGAGGTGTAGTTGCGCACCGGGCGCAACCGTCCGTCGAGGTAGAGGTACCGGCCGCCGGTCTCCTTGTTGACCACCAGGGTGTCCTGGGCCCGCCAGGAGTTCTTCGCGCCGGGCTTGATCAGGCCGAAGACGAAGGATCCGGCGGCGATAAGGACCGCGATGATCACGCTGATGGCCACACCCCGGTTGGTCCGGCCCTGGGGGCTCTCCGGGGCGTCGGGGTCGGCGCGCAGCATGCCCGAGGTGAGCCGCCCCATGATGAACATGTGCGCCTGGACCTGGTCGCGCTTGGACTGCACTGTGCGTTCCTCCGGTTCGGGCGGTCAGCCGTTCAGGCCGCGCAGGGCGCCGTACACCCCGAGCACCCACAGGGCCAGCGGCAGCAGGGCGATGGCGGCGGTGGTGTGCAGGATCTCCGCCGCCCGGCCCCAGTACGGCACGAGCCGTCGCCCGGGCACGGTCCACGAGGCGATGGCGATGCCCGCGGTGGCGGCGAGCAGGCTCGCCACCAGCAGCAGCCGGCGGCCCGACGAGTAGGACAGGGCGTTGAAGAGGACCATGAGGAGGAAACCTCCGGCCCCGGGGAGGAAGAGGGAAAGCCGCTGCCATACGTTCCCCAGACCGCGTCCGTGCAGCAACAGCAGCAGGGAGAGCACGACGGACATGATGACCTCGGGGAGTCCGCCGTCGTGGGTGAGCACGGCCAGGCAGACGGCACAAACGGCGCCCACGGCCCCGTACAGCGAGCTCATCCAGCCGTCGGCGAGCACCGCGCGGGCGGCGACCACGGAGGTGGCGTGCGGCTCGATGCCCTCCTGGAGCTGCTGGGCGTTGGTCGGCAGTGGCGGCATGCGCATGCCGGACATCCGGAAGGCCAGCGAGGGAACGAACGCGCCGAGGATGACGGCCAGAAGGGCGAGGATGCCGGCCGCGTGGGCCGGTCCCAGGTCGGTGATGACCATCAGGGCCCCGGCGAGGGTGCCGAAGGCCATGACCACGGCGAGACCGAGGTAGAGCGCGGCGAAGGAGGCCACCGCGGCGAGCGCGACGATCGCGCCGCCCGCGCCCGCGGCGCAGGCGGCCAGCATCCGGGCGCCCAGGACCTCGTGGCTGTGCGGGCCTCCGAAGTCGCCGCCGGGCAGCAGCCATCCGGCGAGTGCGAGGTACGGGCCGACCATGAAGCCGAGGACCGCGCCGGCTGCGGCGTCGCCGACCGCGCGGCTGGCCGAGCCGGCCCCGGCGAGCAGCAGCACTCCGGCCGCCGCCGCGCACAGGGCGCGCAGCCAGGGGGAGCCGCCGGGCAGGGCGAGCACAGCGAGGCCCGCCACCAGGGCGGTCACCGCGAAGCCGCGCAGCAGCCGGGTGCTGGCCAGCGGGGACCAGCCGTGCGGCCGGTCCTGCATGGTGGTGGAGATGCCGTCCACCAGGTCGTCGAGGTGGACCTCGGGGAGTGCGTCCATCCGCGGCCGGAGGTAGATCGTCTCCCCGTCGCGCAGGTCGTAGGAGTCGAGAGTGCGCTCCTCGTCCATCGGTTCGCCACCGAGGCGTTGCAGCACCCAGCCCCCGTGGTCGATACCGGTCTCCGCGAGGTCGTCACCGCTGTAGCCGAGGACGGCGGGCAGCAGGTCGGCCACCGGGACGTCGGACGGGACCGCGAGGTCGATGGTCTTCGCCGGCGCGCGTACGGTCAGGCGACACAGACCGGCCACCTGGTTATCGGTCATCGGGCTGGCTCACGCTTCTTCCGGGGGTCTGCGAGGGGGTTCCCGGGTTTCCGTTGTGACGGAATGATGTGGGACGGATGATGCTGATGAGACACCAGCTTATGTGCGTACCACATGTGTCTCCGGGAGGGTGCACATTACTGGCCTCGGCCAGGTACTGGTATACCGAGTTGCACAGTTGTTGGATTCCGGTTGTCTGTGCGGACGCGACGATACGCCACCGGCCGAGAGCGTTGCCCCCACTGTTGTCCCCCCGTGAGGAGACCGTTCCTTGAGTGTGGTCCTGTTCCGCCGCCCGGCGCGTCGGCGCGGCCCCGAAATGCCCGACGGCGAGCTGAAGCTGCAGGAACCTCCCACGCTGCCCGAAGTGGTTCCGGACAGCTCCGCCATCTGGACCTATCTGCCGATGGCGCTCATGTCGGTGTCCATGATGCTGATGTTCATGCGACCGGGCATGAGCGGCGGCGGCAGCAGCCACTTCATGTACCTGGCCATGGGTCTGATGGTGCTGTCCTCGGCCGCCATGATGCTCGGCCAGATGATGCGCAAGACAAGCGAGCGCAAACAGCGTCTGAAGGGTGAGCGCCGCGACTACCTGCGCTATCTCACCCAGATCCGGCGCAAGGTCCGTACCGCCGTGACCGATCAGCAAAAGGCGCTGGCGTGGCGGCACCCCCCGCCCTCGGCCCTGTGGTCGCTGGCGGGCACCACCCGGCTGTGGGAACGCCGACCGCAGGACGAGGACTTCGGCGAGATCCGGGTGGCCGTCGGGGACCAGAAACTGGGCCTGCGGCTGACGCCCACGGCCACCACCCCGGTCGAGGACCTGGAGCCGCTGACGGCACACGCGCTGCGCAGCTTCATGCGGGCCTACTCCACCGTGCCCGAACAGCCCATCGCCATCTATCTGCGGGCCTGGGCGCGGGTGCTGTTCCGGGGCGACGAGGAGCGGATACGCTCCCTCGCCC
Organism: Streptomyces sp. NBRC 110028; assembly: GCF_001417735.1. Lineage (GTDB taxonomy): Bacteria > Actinomycetota > Actinomycetes > Streptomycetales > Streptomycetaceae > Streptomyces. Next base: position 460,817 of record NZ_BBUZ01000025.1, on the reverse strand, counting down.
GCGCGATCATCGCCCAGCTGGCCACCTTCCACGCCCCTGACGACGTGTGGGTGGCGTTGTGCGTGTCGGACGAGCGGCGCGCGGACTGGGAGTGGGTGAAGTGGCTCCCCCACAACCTCCACCCCCAGGAGAACGACGGCGCCGGGTCGGCCCGGATGTTCGTCTCCGCCCTCAACGAGCTGGAGGACCTGCTCGGCGCGGAGTTCATGGAACGGCCCTCGTTCGACCCCGACGCCTCGACCGGGCGCGACGAGCCGTTCACCGTGATCGTGGTGGACGGCGGCGCCGTCCCCGGCCGGCACCGACTGGACGGGGCGGGCTTCCGCAACTGCGTCGTGCTCGACCTCACCGGCGCGCTGACCTGGCGCCCGGGGCGGGTCACCCTGCGCTTCGACGTCAGCGAGGACTCCTTCGAACTGGTCCGCACCGACCGCGAGCGCAAGGAGCAGACCACCCGGCTCGGCCGCCCCGACACCTTCGGGCCGGTCGGCGCCACGGCCCTGGCCAAGCGGCTCGCCCCGTACCGGATGGGCATGGGCGGCGAGGTCGCCGAGCCGCTGTCCTCGGACGTCGAACTGACCACCCTGCTGGGCATCTCCGACCTGTACCGCCACGACCCGGACGCCCTGTGGAAGCAGGCCACCGGGTCCAACCGGCTCAAGGTGCCGATCGCGGTCGGCCCCGACGGCACCCCGGTGGAGCTGGACATCAAGGAGTCCGCGCAGGGCGGCACCGGGCCGCACGGCATGCTCATCGGGGCCACCGGCTCCGGCAAGAGCGAGCTGCTGCGCACCCTGGTGCTGGCCCTCGCGCTGACCAACTCCTCGGAAACACTCAACTTCGTCCTGGTGGACTTCAAGGGTGGCGCCACCTTCCTCGGCCTGGACGAACTGCCCCACACCTCCGCGGTGATCACCAACCTGGCCGGGGAGGCCGCGCTGGTGGGCCGCATGCAGGACGCCCTGCACGGTGAGCTGATCCGCCGCCAGGAGCTGCTGCGCTCGGCGGGCAACTACACCTCCGCCCTCGACTACGAGAAGGCACGGGCCTCGGGCACCCCGCTGGATCCGCTGCCCAGCCTGTTCGTGATCGTCGACGAGTTCAGTGAGCTGCTCGCCTCGCACCGCGAGTTCATGGAACTGTTCGTGATGATCGGACGGCTCGGGCGCAGCCTCGGCGTCCATCTGCTGCTCGCCTCGCAGCGGCTGGACGAGGGGCGGATGCACCAGCTGGAGAGCCATCTGTCGTACCGCATCGGTCTGCGCACCTTCTCCGCCATGGAGAGCCGCGGCGTGCTGGGCGTGCCCGACGCCTACCAGCTGCCGCCGCAGCCCGGCAGCGGCTACCTCAAGTCGGGTGTGGAGGCGCTGACCCGGTTCCGCGCCGCGTATGTCTCCGGCCCGTACCAGCAGCGGCGCAGCCGGGTGAACCAGGCCCGGGTGGCCAGCCAGACGGTGCCGTGGACGTCCGGCTACGTGGTGCCCCGCCAGCTCCCCGATGTCCCCGAGCCCGAGCCGGAGCCGGAGGAGGAGACCAGCGACACCCTGCTGTCGGTGGCCGTGGACCGGCTGCTGGGCGCCGGCCCCGCCGCCCACCAGGTGTGGCTGCCGCCGCTGGACCTGCCCTCGACGCTGGACCAGGTGCTGCCGCCGCTGACGCCCGATCCGCAGCTGGGGCTGACCACGGTCGGCTCGCCGCTGCGCGGGCGGCTGACGGTGCCGATCGCCATCGTGGACAAGCCCTTCGAGCAGCTGCGCGACCTGCTGACCATCGACCTGTCGGGGGTCGGCGGCCACGTCGCCATCGCGGGCGGTCCGCAGAGCGGCAAGAGCACCATGGTGCGCACCATCCTGACCGCGCTGGCCCTCACTCACACCCCGCGCGAAGTGCAGTTCTACTGTCTGGACTTCGGCGGTGGCACGCTGGCTCCGCTGGCCGAACTGCCGCACACCGCCGGTGTCGCGGCGCGGCTGGACTCCGAGCGGGTGGGCCGTACGATCTCCGAGGTCACCTCGCTGCTGGCGGACCGCGAGCGGTTCTTCCTGACCCACGGCATCGACTCGATGGCGACGTACCGCCGCCGCCGGGCCGCGGGCGAGTTCGCGGACCAGCCGCACGGCGATGTGTTCCTCGTGATCGACGGCTGGTCCACGGTGCGCCAGGACTACGACCGCAACATCCAGACGTTCGCCTCCATCGCCTCCCGCGGCCTGAACTACGGCATCCACCTCATCGTGACCACCGCCCGCTGGGTGGAGCTCACCGCGGCGGTGCGCGACCAGGCCGGCACCCATCTGGAGCTGCGGATGGGTGACGCCATGGACTCCGAGATCGACAACCGCCGCGCCGCCACCGTGCCGCGCGTCCCGGGCCGCGGCCTGACCCGGGAGGGCAAGCTGCACTACCTCACCGCGCTCCCCCGCATCGACGGGATGGAGTCGGCCGAGGACCTGTCGGACGGGGTGTCCGGTCTGGTGTCGGCGATCAAGGAGAGCTGGCCGGGCCCGGCGGCCCCGCGGGTGCGGATGCTGCCGACGGAGCTGCCCGCCGACCAGCTGCCCCCGGCCGGGGGCGACTTCCGGGTGCCGATCGGCCTGGAGGAGGAGCGGCTGTCGGTCGTCTGGCACGACTTCAGCGAGAGCCCCCACATGGTCGTGGTGGGCGACACCGAGAGCGGCAAGACCAACCTGCTGCGGCTGATGGCCAAGTCCATCATGGACCGGTACACCCCCGCCGAGGCGCAGATCGTGCTCGTGGACTACCGCCGTGACCTGGTGGAGGCCGTGCCGGAGGAGTACCGGCTGGGCCACGCGGTGTCCATGGGAGCACTGAAGGACATGATCGACGGGACCGCCCGGGCGGTACAGACCCGGGTGCCCGGTCCGGACATCGCCCCGGGCCGGATGAAGCAGGCCGACTGGTGGCCCGGGCCGCGGCTGTTCATCCTGATCGACGACTACGACATGCTGGGCGCCGGTATCGGCAACTCGCCGTTCGACCCGCTGCTCAACCACCTCGCCCTGGGCTGGGAGGTCGGGCTGCACATCATCGTCACCCGCTCCGCGTCCGGCGCCGGGCGCGGGCTGAACGAGATGCTCATGCGGCGGCTGCTGGAGGTCAACACGCCCGCCCTGCTACTGTCCTGCCCGCCCTCGGAGGGCTATCTGCTGGGCAACGTCAAGGGGCGGAGCCTGAACCCCGGCCGGGCCATCCGGGTCGCCCGGCGCAAGATCGCCCAGGTCCAGACGGCGCTGGTGGACACGTCGGCCACGTAAGCCGCTCACGAGGAGTAAAACCCGTAAACGTAAACCGCCCCCGGTGCTCGGCACCGGGGGCGGTTCCCGTTCTCGGCGGGAATTCCCGCGAGGATTCCGGCGATGGCGTCCGGCGGGTATCCGGCCGGGGTTCCGGTCCGGGTATCCGGCCGGGGTATCCGGTGGGCTCATCCGGTCGGGATCTCCGCCCGGCCGGAGGAAAATCCGGTGCGGATGTCTAGGGGAATCCCCAGAATTCGCGGCGGAGATCCGCGCGGTCCGGGTGGTCTCAGACCGCCGGCCGGTCCTCCTGGCCCGCCGGGCGCCAGCCCCGCGCCCGGCCGCGCGGGATCACCACCGCGGCGGCCGCCACCAGCAGCACCACTCCGCCGCCCGCGCCCGCGATCAGCAGCGCGCGGTGGAGCGGCTGCGGGGAGGCGGCCGGGGGGATCTTCGCGGGCGCCGGACGGGGTGTGGTGCCCTGCCGGTCGGTGAGGACGGTGGTCAGCGCCGCGTACGGGTCCAGCCGCGGCGGGACCGCCGGATAGGCCGCCGTGACCAGCTGTCGGGACACCTCGGCGGCGCTCATCTCCGGATGCCGCGCACGCACCAGCGCCGCCGCCCCGGCGACGTTCGCCGCCGCCAGCGAGGAGCCGGAGCCGATGAAGTGGCCGGAGCCGCTCGGACCGACGCTGACCACCGCGTCCCCCGCCGCCGCCAGGTCCGCCCCCTCCTTCTCCGGCGCGTTCTTCGGGCGGGTGCCGTCCGGGCCGTAGTCCATGACCGACAGCACCCCGGGCGCGTCCGCGGGCCAGTACCAGGGCGCGGGTTCGGCCGGTTCGTTGGTCTCCGGGTCGTCGGGCATCGCGTCCGGCGCGAACGGGGCGACGACCAGGGCGTCGTTCCGCGTCGCGTACGCCACGGCGGCGGTCAGCACGGCCTTGCCGGTGGGCACCGCGCGCCCCACGTAGACGACCTTCGCGCCGCCGTCGACCGCGGCCCGGATCCCGCTCGCCAGCCGCTCCGCCGTGGGGTTGCCCCGGCTGTCCGTACCGCGCACCGCGAGGATCCGCGCCGCGGGCGCCGCGCCCGCCACGCCCGAGCCCTTGCCGGGCGCGGCGGCGATCAGGCCGGCGGCGAAACTGCCGTGCCCCACGCAGTCGGTGCCCGCGCCGCCGGCCGTGGTGACCCGGCCGGCCAGGGCGGGGATGTCCTTCCCCACACCGGTGTCCACCACCCCCACGGTCACGCCGTGGCCGTCCGCCAGCCGCCAGCCGCGGCTCAGGCCCAGCGCCTGCCGCGTCCACGGTTCGTCACGGGCCGTCTCGCCCGACGCCTTGGTGCACGGCTCGTCGGGGGCCAGGACGGCCGGGATGGCGGGCAGTTCGACGGAGTCCGCGGCAGCGGGGGGAGCCTGGGCGGCCAGGGGTGCCGTGGCCAACAGGGCGGCGGCCACCGCCCGTGCCGTCGTACGGCGAGGAGAACGAGCACGTCGCATGGCGCGCACGATACGCGCAGGACATCACCACGGGGTAACGTGCACCGGGTACCAACTACCGTGGTAGGACCCGGAGCGGGTCCACGGCCGGTCCCGCGGACCGGCGCCGGAGACACCTGGATGAGGGTGCCGCGGTTCCCGTAGCCTTTCCCCGCGTGCGTCCCTCCCTCCCCGGCTTCCGGCAAGCCCGGGCTTCGGGCACCGAGGGTGGGCGGCGGCATCACAACGAGGAGGTCCCAGCGTGTCACGGCAGTTGCTCACGGTCGGTCCGGACCAGCCGGAGGGCTTCCGGACGATCGGCGAGGCCCTGGAGAAGGCGCGCGCAGGAGCGGTGATACGCGTCCGGCCCGGCCGTTACCGCGAGAACCTCACGGTCCGCACCCGCATCACCATCGCCGGTGACGGGGAGCGCGGCAGTGTGGAGATCTGCCCGCCCCGGGGCACCGCCGTGGTGCTCGTCGCGGACGCGGTGATGCTCACCGACCTGACCCTGCGCGGCGGCAACGAGGACCTGCCGGTGGTGGACGCGCCCCGGGGCCAGGTGGCCATGGACGGCTGCACCGTGGTGGGTTCGGGCTGGACGGCCGTCCTCGCCCGCGAGAACGGCTCGGTGGCCATCCGGGACTGCCGGATCTCCAACCCCGAGGGCGCCGGGGTCGTGGACACCGCGCCCACCGGCAGCGTGGTGGCCGACTCGGTCTTCGAGCACCTGGGCACCTCCGCCATCGTCCTCGGCGAGCAGGCCCGCACCACCGTCCGCGGCTGCCGGGTGCGGGACGCCCAGGGCAACGGCATCCTCGCCAACGGCGAGGCGCAGGGCCGGGTGGAGGACTGCGACGTGTCGCGCACCGAGAAGCCCTCCATCGCGCTGGAGGGCAAGTGCTCCACCCATGTGCTGCGCGCCCGCGTGCACGACACCTCGGTCGGCATCTACATCACCAGCAGCTCCCGGCCCACCCTCGAAGAGGTCACGGTCACCGACACCTCCGGCCCCGGCATCGTCCTCTCCTCCGGTGCCGACCCGGAACTGCTGCGCTGTGTCACCTCCCGCACCAAGGGCAACGGACTCGCCGTCACCGAGCGCTCCCGTGGCGCCTTCCAGGACTGCGCGTTCGAAACCGCGACCGCCCCCGCGATCCGGGTGATCGGATCGAGCGCGCCGCTGCTCACCGGCACCACCGTGCGCGACTGCGCCGACAAGACCGCGTCCGTGCTGCTGGCCGAGGGGTCCTCGGCGGAGTTCGACCGGCTGGAGGTGGCCGACGCCGCCGGGGTCGGCATCTCCATCCGTACCAACGCCAATCCGCTGCTGAGCCGGGTGCGGGTGGCCGACGCCCGCGGCCACGGCCTGGAGGTGGCCGAGGACGGCCGCGGGCGTCTTGAGGTGTGCACGATCGAGAACGCGGAGGGCGCCGGCATCCGCATCGTCGACGGCGGCGCCCCCGACATCCGCGACTGCGCGGTGCGCGGAACGGGCCAGGCCGGGATCGCGGTCGGCTCCGGGGGCCGCGGCACCCTCAGCGACTGCGAGGTCCGCTCCAGCGCCACCTCGGCCCTGCACGTGGAGGGTGGCGGCGAGGTGACCGCGCACCGCCTCAACCTGGCCGAGTCCGGCGCGCACGGCGCCCTGGTCGCCGAGGGCGCCCGGGCCACGCTGGAGGCCTGCCAGGTCACCGGCAGCACCGGCGACGGCATCCGCGTCGACAGCGCCGAGAAGGTCACCCTCACCGGCTGCAGCACCCGGGACAACCGCGGCGCGGGGCTCAAGCAGTCCCGCCCCAGCGACCGGCTCACCGTCGAGGGGCTGGACAGCAGCGGTAACGTGGCCGAGGACGCCTGGGGCGAGACCGCCGGCGGAACCGGCGCCGAAGCGGCCCCGGGCGGCGGAGCGAAGACGCCGGACGGCCCGCTGGAGGAGCTGGAGTCGCTCATCGGCCTGGCCGACGTCAAACACCAGGTCCGCACCCTGATCAACCTCAACCAGCTCGCCCAGCGCCGCGCCAGCCTCGGCATGCCCGCCCCGCCGATGAGCCGCCACCTGGTGTTCTCCGGCCCGCCCGGCACCGGTAAGACCACCGTCGCCCGGCTCTACGGCGGCATCCTCGCCGACCTCGGCGTGCTGCGCTCCGGCCATCTGGTGGAGGTCTCCCGGGCCGATCTCGTCGCCCAGATCATCGGCGGTACGGCCATCAAGACCACCGAGGCGTTCAACGAGGCGCTGGGCGGGGTGCTGTTCATCGACGAGGCGTACACTCTGCTCTCCGACAGCAAGGGCTCCGGTGCCGACTTCGGCCAGGAGGCCATCGACACCCTCCTGAAGCTCATGGAGGACCACCGCGACGACGTGGTCGTCATCGCCGCCGGATACACCGACCAGATGACCACCTTCCTCAGCTCCAACCCCGGTCTGGCCTCCCGGTTCACCCGCACCATCGAGTTCGCCAACTACTCGGTGGACGAACTGGTCACCATCACCGAGTCCATGTGCGAGGCCCACCGGTACGAACTCGACCCGAGCACCCTGGGCGCCCTCGGCCGCCTCTACGAGCGGATGCCGCGCGACTCCACGTTCGGCAACGGCCGCGCGGCGCGCCGGGTGTTCGAGGAGATGGTGGACCGGCAGGCGTTCCGCCTCGGATCGATGGCCAATCCGGCCGAGGCGGACCTCACGCTGCTGCTGCCGGAGGACGTCGCCGCCGACACGGCCACCGGCGGGGCGGACACCCCCCGCAACTCCAAGGACCTGCTGGCCGAGCTGGACGCGATGGTCGGCCTGAACGCGGTCAAGCACGAGGTGACCGACCTGGTCAACCTGCTGGAGGCCACCCGGCAGCGGCAGGCCGCGGGCCTGCCCACCCCGAAGATCAGCCACCATCTGATCTTCTCCGGCCCGCCCGGCACCGGTAAGACCACCGTCGCCCGGCTCTACGCGGACCTGCTGCACTCCCTCGGTGTGCTGAAGACCGGTCAGCTGGTGGAAGTGGCCCGCGCCGATCTCGTCGGCCGCTACGTGGGACACACCGCGCAGCTCACCAAGGAGGTGTTCGAGCGCGCCTTCGGCGGGGTGCTGTTCATCGACGAGGCGTACACCCTCACCCCCGAGGGCGCGGGTTCCGACTTCGGTCAGGAGGCCGTCGACACCCTGCTGAAGCTCATGGAGGACCACCGGGACGAGGTCGTGGTCATCGCCGCCGGATACACCGAGGAGATGAACCGCTTCCTGGCCTCCAACCCCGGTCTGGCCTCGCGCTTCAGCCGCACCGTCGAGTTCGAGCACTACGACTCGGAGGAGCTGGTCACCATCATGAGCGGCTACGCGGCCGCCTCCGGCTACGACTGCCCCGAGGAGACGCTGGCGGCGCTGCGCGCCTATGTGGACCTCATCCCGCGCGATCGTTCCTTCGGCAACGCGCGCACCGCCCGCCAGCTGCTGGAGGCGATGATGACGCGGCAGGCCCGGCGCATCGGCACCATGGCCGCGCCCGGTCTGGAGGACCTGCGGCTGCTGCTGCCCGGCGACCTGCCGGCGGGCTCCGCGCAACCCGCCGGCTGACCGGCGCCGCCGCTCCGGGGAGGCCGTCTTACGCGGAGACGGCCTCCGTGTCCTCCCCGGGGGCGGTGGCCAGGATGAACTCGTACAGGTCCTCGTGCGTCAGCCCCGGCTCACCGGCGTCGACCCTGGCGTTCCACCGCTCCGCCAGGTCCAGGTGCTCGCGCCAGGCCGCCCGGTTGCGCGTGATGTCGCGCCGGTAGGCGACCAGGTCCATGGCGGCGAGGTTCCAGGAGTCCGGGCCGCCGCACAGGGTCTTCGCACGGATGCCCACCGAGCCCTGGTCGAGCGCGGCCGGGAAGGTGGCGCACACCATCGGGCGGTGGACGTACGCGCCGCACCGGGCCTTGCCGGGGGCGATCTCCATCAGGAACACGCACCCCTTGGTATCCGGCCGGTGCCGGAGGTGGAGGTCGTACAGCGGACCGCCGGGCCGGAAGCGGAAGTCGCCGCTGCCGTCCTCCTTGCCCTCCTTCAGGTGGACGAACTCCCTGGGGTGGACGGCCATTCCGGTCGCCAGCCTGCGGACGTCCGCGATGGTCACATGGACGATGTACTCCCGGCAGCACCTGCCCCCGCAGTCGGCGCAGCCCGCCAGTCCGCCGCCGCTCACACAACCACGTCCTCGGGCCAGGGGGCGCCGGCTTCGCGCGCGGCCTGCGCCTCCAGCAGGTAGCGCTGGAAGTCCTCGGCGTCCGGCGGGGTTTCGGCCTCCCCGGCCAGTTTGTTCCAGCGGGCGACCAGCTCGAACCAGTGGTCCCTGTCGGCGGTCCACTGACGCTCGGCCTCGGCCAGCTCCTCCTCGTCGAGCCGGTGTCCGGGCCCGTCCGCGCGCTGTGCCGTCGCACCGGGCAGCGAGGGGAACATGCGGCAGGACACGGGGGCGAGTTCGCCCAGCCCGCAGCGGCCGGTGCCCTCCAGGGTGCGTACGTGGAAGACGCAGCCGTGGGCGGCGTTGGCCACCCGGAAGTTCACCCGGCGCCGCGCGTTGTCCAGCACCACCCCGGTCGGATCGTTGGCGGCGGCCGGCGCGGTCTGCGTGAAGTGCCACGGCTCAAGGGCCAGGGTGCGGGCGATTCGGACGAGGTCCGCGCCGGTGACGTAACGCGGTCCGCGGTAGCACAGCGCCTTCGCCCGGGAGGTCTGCCATTGGGCTTCGGGGCCCGCGAGGCTGTCCACAGTCAATGCATCGTCCCCTTCGTACAGGGCGGAACGAGAAGCTTTTTTCAACGTAGTCGCCAGTGAGCGTAGTCGAACGGATCCGTGAATCTCCCTGGGCATCCTTCCGCCGATCGCGGAACGATCCTGTCCGCAAGGTGCGCGAGGCTGCGCACATGACCGACCAGATGGAGACCCCCGCCCCGGTGCGGGCCGGGTCCCGCCCGTGCGGGGCGGCGGAGGGGCCGTACGCCGACCTTCCGATGGCGGCGCGCGTGCCGCACATCAACCGCGAGATGATCCACTATCTGTCCGAGGTGTGCCTGCCGCGCGACCTCCATCCGCACACCCATCGGACCCCACGGGAGGCGAGCTGAGATGGCCCGCGACGTACAGATCACCTTCGACTGCGCCGACCCGGCCGGGCTGGCCGCGTTCTGGGCCGAGGCCCTGGGCTACCGGGTGCAGGCCCCGCCCGGGGGCTTCGAGTCCTGGGATCAGGCCCTGGAGGCGATGGGTGTGCCGCCCGAGAGGCGAAACGACGCCTGCGCGCTGCTCGGCCCCGACGGCTCCGGGCCGCGGCTGTTCTTCCAGCGGGTGCCGGAGGGCAAGCGGGCCAAGAACCGGGTGCACCTCGACGTACGGGCCGCGCCCGGGCTGGAGGGCGAGGCGCGGATGGCGGCCCTGGAGGCGGAGGCCGAACGGCTGATCTCCCACGGCGCCACCCGGCTGGAGCGCCACGAGCCCGCTCCCCCGCTCGGCACCGGGCACCTGGTGATGGCCGACCCCGAGGGCAACGAGTTCTGCCTCGACTGACCGGGGACTCCTCCGGGCCCCGGCCGGACGGCTCCGGGCGGGGCGTCGGGGCGTCCGCGGCCGACGCCCCGGCACACGGCCGGTACCGCTCAGATCAGCTCCAGGACCCGCACACCGTACGGGTCCAGCCCGATCTCGGCGACGGGTTCGCCCGTCGCGAGGTCGTGCGGTTCCCCGTCGGCCACCGGCCGTACCGTCAACGCCTCCGGCGACTGGCTGACCAGCCACACGAACCGCCGCCCGTCCTCGTGCACCAGCACATCGGCGCCGACGTACGGGGTGTCGACCGTCACCGGCCGGGCCGCACCGGCGAGTTCGGCGAGCGCCGCGTACAGCCGGTGGGTCTGCTCGGGGTTGACGTGGGCGGTACGCGCCGCCATGTGCTCCAGCGGGTACGTGGCCAGCACGGTGCGGCCACGGCCGGTGTCGTGGACCAGGAGCGCGGGCCGGCCGTGGGCGTCGGTGGCCACCACCCGGGCGCCGCGGGGGACGACGGGGAGGTAGGCGCGGGAGTCCTCGTTGCCCGCGACGGGGAACCGCAGCGTCTCCCCGGCGGCCAGCGGGCCGAAGTCCTCGGTGAAGGTCATGGCGAGGGTGTCGTCCTCGATGGGCTCCGCCACCCCGTACGACAGCTGCAGCTCGACCCCGAACAGCGCGTCCAGGCCGTCGAACCAGGGGCCGCGGGTGCCCGGGTGCTCACCGGAGCAGAAGGAGAGGTACACGGTGGCGCCGTCGCGGGCCCGCCGCTCCAGCGCGCGCCGGGTGCGGGTGGTCAGCTGCCGCGTCGAGGGCAGCAGATACAGCGCGGCGTCACCGGCCAGGCCGTCCGTCTCACGGGTGAGCCCCACCGGCAGGTCGGCGGCGCGCGCGGCGGCGTACGCCTGGTGGAGCGAGGTGAAGATGAGCGGCCGGTCGGCGGGGCGGCTGTAGGGGTAGGCGCGCTCCAGGAACGCGGGCACCACCAGCGCCGCGCCCGTGTCCGAGCGGCGGCAGCGCGGAAAGTCCACGCGCCGCAGCACCTCCGCGAACGAGCGCAGTTCGAGCAGCGGGGTCTTGGGCGCGCCGGTGGAGTCGGTGATGCCGAAGTGCATCTCGAAGGGGTGGTGGTCGTACGGGGACCGGTCCCACAGGTCGTCGTAGTCGGTGTTGTTCCAGGCGATCCATCCGGTGGCCCCGCCGAGGAGGGAGTTGTGCAGCGTCTGGCGGTAGTACACGGCGGCGTTCTCGGCGGACACCGTATCGGTGGACACCCCGAACTCCTCCAGCACGACGGGCGCGCCGGTCACCGCGGCCAGCTCGCACTCGAAGGCGGCGCGGTGATGCTGTCGTACCCGGTCGGTGTCGGAGCGGTAGACGTGCGGGCCCACGAAGTCGACGTAACCAGCGGTCTCCCGCAGCGAGAAGCCGTTGTCCCGGCCGGTCACCTCGATGCCCCACGCGCCGTCCCCGAGCGACACCGGCTGGGTGCCACCGGCCGCCCGCACCGCGTTGCACATGGCCTGGGCCCAGGCGGTGACGATGTCGCTGGAGGGCGGATCGACCTGGTAGACGCGGCCGTAGCCCGGCATCTCGTTGGTGATCAGCCAGCCGGTGACCGCCGGGTGGTCGGTGAAGCGGCGGGTCATCTGCGACACGAACCACGCCTGGCGGCCGACCATCCACACGTCCTCGTACAGGTCGCGGCCGCCGCGCCAGGCCGGATCCCAGTTCTCGCCGGACATGTGGCCGACGATGAACGTCGGGATGGTGGCCATGCCCGCTTCGGTGTGCGCGTCCAGGAAGTCGCGGAAGCGCTCGCACAAGCCCTCGTCGATCCGGTGGGGTTCGGGATGGAAGTCGGGCCAGTAGAAGAAGGAGCGGGTCATGGTCAGACCGTGCTCGCGCAGCACCCCCAGCTCCTCGCGGACCGTCGTGGGGTCGTAGTCGCGCCACATCAGGGGCCCGCCGGTGCGGGACCAGAAGTTGGCGCCGAGCCAGGGCAGGACGGCGGGGTGGTGGGTGAGCTGGGCGCTGTGGCGTCGCATGGGCTCTCCATCTGTCGCGTATTCGAATCAGCGGGGCGCGGGGCCGGTGGAGTCGCGGGCGACGAGGCGGGGCCGCCCGTCGAGCCGGGCGTCCCCGGCGTCCTCGCCGCAGCGGGTCAGGAGCAGCCGCGCGGCGGCCGCGCCGACCTGCCGCACCTGCTGGTCGACGGTGGTCAGGCGCGGGTGCAGCCAGCGGCCGATCGGCAGGTTGTCGTAGCCGACGACGGACAGGTCGGCCGGGACCCGCAGGCCGGTGCGCTGTGCGGCGCCGATGCCGCACACCGCCATGGAGTCGTTGGCGTACACGATGGCCGTGGGCGGGTCCGCCGCGTCCAGCAGGGCTTCGGTGGCGGCGATGGCCGCCGCTTCGGAGAAGTCCGTGTGCAGGACGGCGAAGGGCCGCAGCCCCGCGGTGCGCAGGCCCTCCTCGAAGTGGCGGCGGCGCAGCCGGGTGTGCTGCAGTTCGGCCGGTCCCGCCACATAGGCGACGCGCCGGTGGCCGAGCCCCAGCAGATGGCCGACCACCTCGCCCACGCCCGCGCCCTGGTGTCCCAGGCCGACGCCCGGCACGGCCGCGTCCGGGTCGGGCGCGCCGAGCATGACGGCGGGCAGGCCGAGCCGGGTCAGCAGCGCGGGCCGGGGGTCGTCGGTGCGCGCGTCGGTGAGCACGGCACCGTCGACGCGGCCCTCGGCCGCCAGGCGTTCGTACAGTGTGCTCTCCTCGTCGACATCGGTGACCAGGTGGAGGAGCAGCCCGTATCCGCGCGGCGCCAGCTCCCCCTCGATGCCGGTGATCAGCTCGCTGAAGTGCGGGTCCGCGCCGAGGACATCGGTGGGGCGGCGTACGACGAGGGCGAGGGTACGGGTGCGGGCGCTGCGCAGCGCGGCGGCCGGGGCGCTCGGCGACCAGCCGAGGTCCACGGCGGCGTCCAGGATGCGGCGCCTGGTGGCTTCGGAGAGCCGCCCCTTGTTGTTGAAGGCCTGCGAGACCGCGGCGGTCGATACGCCCGCGACGGCGGCCACGGCCTTGATGGTGGGCCGCCGCCCCTGGACACCCTGGCCGGGCACCGTGCTCACATCTTCACCGCCCCGCTGATGAGCGCCCGCTGCATGCGCTTTTGCAGCACGGTGTAGACGGCCCACACCGGTACGAGGGTGAGGATCGTGCCCGCGGTGAGCACACCGTAGTCCGTTCCCGTGATGGCCTTGAGGGTGGGAAGCGCCACCTGCACGGTGCGCTGAGCGGGGTCCGGGCCGATGATGACGAGCGAGTACAGATACTCGTTCCAGAAGGTCAGGAAGTTCAGCAGCAGCACGGTCGCGATCCCCGGCAGGCACATCGGCGTGTAGACGTGGCGCAGGACGGCGAAGGTGGTGGCGCCGTCGATGCGGGCGGCCTCCTCCATCTCCGCGGGCACGGTCCGCATGAACTGCACCAGGATCACCACCGACAGCGGCATCGCCGTGGCCGGGAGGAACAGCACCATGAAGGTGCGCGTGTGGAACAGTCCGGTCGCCGCGGCCAGCAGGAACGTCGGGAAGAGCGCGGCAAAGGTGGGGATGAGGAAACCGAGCGAGAACACCTTCTCCAGCGCCGAGGCCAGCCGCCCCGTGGAGCGGGCCAGCGCGAACGCGGCGGGGATGGCCAGCGCGAGTGTGAGGACCAGCGACGCCACCGTCACCAGGCCGGAGTTGACGACCGCGAGGCCGAGGTCGGCGCGGTGGAAGGCGGTGGAGAAGTTGCCCGGATCCAGGGACGACGGCGGCGCGAACGGGCTGGCGAAGATCTCCTCGTTGGTCTTGAAGGCGGAGGCCAGGAAGTAGTAGAGCGGGACGACCAGCAGCACCACATAGGTCCACACGAGGACGTGTGCGGGCAGCCAGGACTTGCCGAGCTTCATGGTGGCGGCTCCCATCAGTAGTTCTGGCGGAAGGTGCGGCGGATGAGCAGGAGGCCGACGAGTCCGGCCAGGAAGAGGAGCACGCCCACGGTCTGGCTGTAGCCGAGGTCGGCCGCGATGAACGCCTTCTGGTAGACGAGGAAGGACAGCGTCGTGGACGAGGCGCCGGGGCCGCCCATGGTGAGCAGCAGGACGTTCTGGGCGGAGCCGAAAAGGGTCCACAGGAACTGCAGCATCGTCACCACGGCCACGTAGTCGCGGATGACGGGGAAGTGGACGCGCCACATGGTCCGCCAGTGCCCGGCGCCGTCCAGCTGCGCGGCCTCCCCGACCTCGTCCGGCACGCTGGACAGGCGGGCGGCGAACAGGACGGCCGTGAAGCCGATGCCGCTCCACAGGTCCAGGGCGATCAGACAGCCCAGCGCCGTCGACGGCGACGCCAGCCACGCGTCGGTCAGCGACTCCAGCCCCACCGCCCCCAGCGCCCCGTTGACCAGGCCGTCCGGGGAGAGGGCGGCGTAGAACACCATCGCCTTGGCGGGGGTGGAGATCAGCCCCGGGACGAACAGCAGATACCGGATGACCCGGTGCCCCGGTGGCCGCTGCGCCACGTAGTAGCCGAGCATGTACGCGCACACGATCATCACCGGGAGCGCCACGGCCAGCTGCACGGCCGTGTTGCGCACCGCCTCCCAGAACACCGGATCGTCCAGGACGGTACGGACGTTGCCGAGCCCGGCGAACGTGACCGGCTGCAGCATCCCCGGCCAGCGCAGGGCGGCGACGACGAAGATGGCGGCCATCGGGCCGATCATGAAGACCAGGTACCAGACCAGGGCCGGTACGGCGAGGATCGTGCCGCCGTCGCGCCGCACGCGGCGCGGTGCGGACGATGACGGGACCGGGCGCCGGGAGGCGGCCCCGCCCCGGGTGGGCGTCAGCGTCGTCATGGGGTGGCTCCCGGAAGGTTCGGGCAGACGGGGAGGGGGTCTCACGCGCCGCGGTAGGCGGCTTCGAGGGCGGTGCGCACCTTCGCGGCGCCGGTCCCGCGGGTGAAGGACGTGCTCGTCGCGGTGATGAGCGGCTGGGTCGCGACGGGCGGCACGTACACATCCGGCAGCAGCGCCTGGCTCACCCGGCCGCCGAGCCGCTGCGCCGCGGCCACCAGCGGGAAGCCGGTGCTCACCGTGCCGGTGCGCAGGGCCATGTCCCGGCCGCTCTCCTCGATGAACCGTGCCACGGTGCCGGGCCGGTACATGAAGCGCACGAACTTCCGCACGGCCTCGATCTTCCTGGTGCCGTTGGGGCTGATCCAGAAGCCGATCAGGGTGTAGGTACGCAGGATCGTGGGCTTGTCGTGGGCCGCTCCCGGCGCGAGCGGCCAGCCGCCCACCTCGGTCCGCCGCGCCACCTTCTCCGGCACCTCGGCCAGCGCCGAGGACATCGCGGATTCGATGGCCGCGGCGCCGGTGTTGAACTGGGTGGTCATCGAGTCCGAGGTGAGGCCCTGCGCCTTGTCGACGAAGACACCGGCGTCGCGCAGCTCCACGAAGTAGTCGATCCCCTGCCGCGCGCCACGGCTCCCGCTGAAGTCGCCCGTGGTGAACACGTGCCGGGCCTCGTCCTCGGTGAGGAAGGTCTGGATGATCTGTGCCAGCAGCTTCTGCCCGGTCCAGTCGTTGCCGCCGACGGTCACCGGGCCGATGCCCTTGGCGCGCAGCTTCCGCGCGGCACCGATCAGCGCGTCGCCGGTACGGGGTATCCCGTCCACCCCGGCCCGCTCCAGCAGCGTGGTGTTGTAGGCGATGGGCCAGTTGGTGGCGAAGTACGGGAAGGCCCGCAGCCGCCCCTTCCCGTCGGTCCAGGACGTCAGGGCCTCCGGCAGGACGCGTTCCCGCAGACCCCAGTCGTCCAAGTAGCCCATGACGTCGACCGTGGCGCCCACATCCGTCCAGGCCAGGGTCTTGTCGTACAGGTTGACCATGACCACGTCCGGCTCCTTGCGGGCCAGCCGCGAGGTCTCGTAGACCTGGGCCAGATCGTCGCCGTTGACGAGGTTCTTGACCTTCAGCCCGGGGTTCTCGGCGCGGAAGCGCCGCAGGGCGGCCAGATAGGTCGGGGAGCCCGGCGCGGTGGTGCCCAGCTGGCTGTGGACCACGAGCGTATGGGGATCGGAATCCGCGGCGGCCAGCGCGGAGCAGCCGGACAGGGCGGGCAGGGTGGTCGCGGCGGTGAATCCGGACCCGGCGGCGAGAAAGCCGCGCCGACTCAGGCGTGAGCGCACAACGGATGTCTCCAACCAGGGCGGTTAACGGATTGGTTAATCGATATACCGGCGAGGGTGCGAGGACAGTAAGGGCCGCTCCGGCACCGGTCAACCCCTTGAGCGCCTACGAGCCGGGCTTCGGCATCAGCCACCCGGCGGCCGCGGTGACCGGCTCGTCGTCCCACTGCGCCAGGCGCGGCACGAGGCTCGAACTCCCGCCCCGCGGCACACCGAACCCGGCTGGCCGGGCTCTACCGCGGGTCTGCTCCACCGGTTCCTTGGTCGCACTGCGGGCCGCGACTGGTACAGCGCGACCGCGACCGCCTTGAACTGCGGCGGGCGGATTTCATGTGCTTGCCACACCCACCGGAACGGAATGTTTTTCAGCCGCTCCGACTAGGAGTAGATGCAACCAGTGTCCCATCGACAACCAATGGGGAAATTTACTGTGATCCGTCACGGCCGACCCGAAACTACTCCCCTGCGTTTCGCTCCCGCCACTCCTTGAAACGAATCGGCAGTGGCGTATACCCGTACGACGGCAACCCGTCTCCGAATTTTCGGAGCTTTTCGTAGGCCTTCTTAAGATCACCTTCGGTTGAAAATTTTCCGAATTCGACAGCAAGCCCCAGAACGTCTTCCACGGTGATGACGTGGAGATCGCGCTCTGCCGCGAGAGCCTGGCCGCCTTGGTCATCGATGGCGACTAAGACCTCGTGACCCTGGTCCTGGTAGTGCACTCCGTGAGCTACGACGACTGCCTCACCGAGATCTTTCGACTCCCGGAGTGCATCTTCAAGTTGACGGCCTCGCACCTCCACGAAGACCTCAACCACACGGTCCGGTGCAGACTGGGCCTGGAGTGCAGGGAGGACCTCGACGCAGTCACTGCTTGTGAAGCGTGTCCACCTGAGCTTGAGCCCCTGGTACTTCCGGTCTTTGCGTACGACCTCGTCGCAGACTTCCTGCGGCACGAGGAGTACCAGGTCAGCCTTCTGCAGCACGTCCACAAGAAGGCGTTGGAGGTTTGCGCCGACGAAGTGCACGCAGATAACCGCGTCCAGAATGCAGACAGGTTCCCGTTGCTCCGGCGAAGCATCCTCGCTGGATGCTTCTATCTGCTCCTCGGACAATCCCCCACCTCTTCGACGCCTCCGCCGGGACGACTCTACTAGTCCTTCGCCATCCCGCGAGCAACAAGCCTTGAGAGGTTAGCGCGCTGGGGGTTCGGAGGGCTGGGAAGTATGCCAGCTTCCCTGAGTCTGGCTTCCGCTTCTTCCGGGCTGCGCCCTTCGAGCATGGCCAGAGCGCGGACTCCAATGATGTTCTGCCGGTACGCTTCAACAGCACGTTCAAGGATACGCCGCGGAGCCCTTACCGCTTCAGCGGCTGCCTGTTCTTGTTTATATGCCGGCCCCCAGCCATATCGCTGTGCCAGCTGAGCGCCGGTCGGACCTCGCAGCTCCTTTTTCCGCCTTTCCGTGATCAGCATCATTGCTTCGAGCTGGATGAGGATGACGATGAAGCTCACGCGGAAGTGGCGCGCCAGGAGTGCGACCGTGCGTTCGTTTATACGGGAATTTTCAGAAAGCTTCTCGGCTGCTAGCCAGGTCTTGATTCCTTCCTCTGGAGCCAAGAGGTGGCGGGCGAAGGCATCGCATCGCCGCTCTCCCGGGGTTCGTCCATCGTCCAGCTCATGCACTTGGGCGCCGTCGTTCCACAGCAGGTGCCCAAGCTCGTGAGCAAAGCTGAACCGCTGGCGTTCTGGGACGTCGCAGGCGCGGACCGCGATGAGTGTGGTCTCACGCTCTGGATCTGTGGCGGTGAATCCGTCCGTTGTCTTCGGCAGCCGCAGCACTGCTGTATCGACGCCGGTGAGCTGCTCGATCAGCTCATCCACGTCAGCGATCGGTGCACTGCCGAGCTTGAGAGCCGTCCGTACCTGCTGCGCCAGCTCTCTGGCCTGCTGCTCCCGTGGCAGCCGCTCGTCCGGCACGGATAGAAAGCCGTCCGGCTTGCGCTGATGGGCTGCGGCAGGCCCAAGCCTGTCCAGGCGGGCATCGAGCTCAAGCACCTCAAGCGTGTGCCGCAGGGCCGCTTCGCGCTCCTCATTCACCACGTCGTTGGCCCTCGCCGCAATGCGGACTCTGCTGCGGACAGGGTTCCCGCTGACCAGCAGCCGCACAGGGACATCCAGGGCAACCGCGAGGCGATCCAGCTCAGCGAGCGTAACGCTGGCGCGGGCGCCGTTTTCGATGCGAGTCAAGGTTGACTGGGAGAGGTGAGCGCGAGCAGCGAGGTCGCGCTGGCTGAGTCCAGCCCGTTCGCGCTCGCGGCGGATCCGCTCCCCCACAAGCTTGAGATCCACGTAGCACCTCCTTCTGAATCAATTCTACCGGCTTGATTCACGATGGCTAGTGGAATGTCTATCACCAGACGCTGACAAGAGCTGGTCTGTGCAGCTGAGCTGCCTGAAGAGCTGGAAGCAGGAACGACGGCCAACGGAGTGTTCAAACGCCAGCAGCCCTCGCGGAAGATCGCTAGTCGTGACCGGTGAACCCGGCTGACCCGTGGCGTCGCCTCCCCAGCAAGACCAACCCCTGCGCAGCCGTCGTCACAGACGTGTGTGGTCTGCCTGACGTGCCGGTCGGCCAGGTCGCCCTGGCGGGCTGCCTGATTGCTGGACGGGTGCACGTCCCGGCTGGTCTTGGCTGCGTTGATGGTGTCTCGCCTGCTGGTGATGCGTGCCTTTCCCGATGGGGCGGCGACTTAGGCGGGGCTCCGGCGCGGATGCCTGGCTGGTGCCGGAGTCCCGTCTCCCTGTGGCCGGCCGCCGCACATCCGGCCACAGGGGGCAGGGGGCGGGCCGCCGAGGCTCGTCCGGGACGGGGGCCCAGACGCCCGGCGGCCCGCCCGGTCTATGGGGCCGGATCGCCCGCGGCGCAGAGGTAGACCACGAGCGCCGGCAGCGCGGCGGCCGAGCTGAGCAGCAGCCCCATCCGTGCGGCGCGGAAGCCGAGCAGCGCGACCTGCTCGGCCCGTCCCTGTCGGCGGTGCTTCACGGCTCACCGTCCGCCCGGGCCTGCCGCGTGGCCTCCTCGTAGGCGCGCAGCAGTTGTTCCCCGGTCTTGCACCCGCCGCCGGGCGTCTGGCAGGCCGGGCAGCCCGCGGCGTGTTCGATGGCCGCGCGCCACGCCTCGTCGGCGCGCCGGTCGACGGTCTCCTCGGCGGCCGTCATCGGGCCCTGCCCCGGTCGAGGGCACGATGCTGGGCGGTGGCCCGGGCCATCGCGTCGCGCGGGTAGTCCCGGGCGTGGGTGGGGCAGGCGTAGACGGTCGCGCCGGCGACGCTGCCGCTGTGCTCGACGGTGACCGGGACCGGTTCGTCGGTCGGCAGCTGGCAGCGGTAGCAGAGCTGGCGGCCATCCGGGCGCGGACCGAGGACATCCGTGGCGGCCTGGGCCAGGGCCTCGCGCAGCTGCTGGGCGTCGGTCAGGCAGCGGTCGATGCGGAAGGGCACCCGCCAGTACGTGTCGTGGCCGGTCGTCCACGAGACGGGCGGGATACCGAGGAGGGTCCCTTCGCCGATGAGCGAGGTGAGGACGCGGACCTGCCGGATGCACCAGCTGCGGGCCGTGTCGACTCCGATCAGCCAGTACGTCTTGCCGTAGGTGTCGTCCTGGATCACGGCGCCGGTGTCCGGACCCAGGAGTTTCAGGGCGCGGTCCGCCACCGCTGTGGGTGCGGATACGGCGTCCCACCATGTGCCCACCGGTAACACCTCGATGTCCTCGGTGTTCGGCGGTGTCCACGGCAGGGGGCGGGTCGTCATGGTCGACTCCATGTACGGACGGTGTGCTGACCGTCACATCGTGCCGATCTGCGAAGCCGTCAGTGTTCCCAGATACGGAACAATGGCGCCCCTCAGGACTGCTACATGCCGACCCATGAGGCCAAGGAGGACAGGGATTCAGGCGCCCGCCGCTGACGGCGCACCAGGACGCCGATCGTCTCCCTCATAAGCGGGTGATACCGGGCCTGCTGCGGAGCGACCTTGCGGGCCCGGAGCAGGAACCGCTCGGCAGGCTCCGTCTTCCCCATTTGCGCGTAGGCGCGGGCCATCTCGATGTAATACCTGCCAACACGCATCCGCGGATGTGTGTCTGGGAAGTGTAATTTCTTGGACAGCTTCACCGCCTCGCCGAGTTCGCCCAGTTCCACGTTGGTCGCGATGTCGAAGTGCTGCACGCTGGTCAGGCCGAACGACGACCAGTAGACGTCCGGCACGTCCCGGCCGATCTTCTTGGCCGCTTCGCGCGCGAGGCCCATGTACCCAGTGACGGCATCAGCGTCGCGCGCTTGGGCAGCCGCGATGGCCGACGCAAGGTGCAAGCTCCCGGTCACCGCGAGAGCGTCCACGGATTCGGGCCGCTCGGCCTGGTCGATGAGGAGATGGCCACGGGTGATGACCTGTAGCGACATCTGGTTGTTGCCTCGCCGGAGCAGCATGCTCGACCGCTTGTTCAGGCGGATGGCGAGCAGCAGCGGGTCCTGTGCCTGTTCCGCCATCCAACCCATGCGCTCCAGTGCGATGGACGCCAGGTCGTGGTAGCCGACCCGATAGGCGAACTCGTAGGCGACCCAGTAGCACCAGCTCAGCGACGAGGCCGCGCGCCGGTAGTCATCGCCTGGGGACAGGAGGCTGACCATGGTGGTGAGTTCGCCGAGCAGGCCAGGCAGCTTCGAGCCGATGACCTTGTACTCGGTGGCTGAGGCCCCGTCGCAGAGCGCCCGAACGTCGCTCTCTACCTGGTCGATGGGCCTGGGGATGATGTGGGGGTCCGGCCCGAGGTCGTACATGTCGAGCGCCTCGGACAATGGGGAGATCAGACGGTCGAGATGGTCCTGCCGCAGCTCGGACATGTACGGCTGCCCGTGGAGGACGGCGATGTCGACCTGGAGTACTCGCGCGACGGCCGCTACGACAGAGGGCGTGGCCGGCGCCAGGCCCCGTTCGACCTTGGCGATCGTGCCCCGGGAGAGGAAAGCTCGTTGCGCAAGGGCGGTCTGTGTGAGCTGACGCAGCTTCCGGTAGTCCGCGATCCGTGCGCCGGTGTGTTCCTCATTGCTCTGTGGCATGCTGAACTCCGCTCTGACCTAGACACTCAGAACGGTACCCCCGGGCCCCCTGGCGGGTACGGTCGATCGGCCCCCATTTCGGTGGGGGCCGTCGCGCTTCCTTGACACGACGGATGCCCGGCCTTCGGGCCGGACGAGGGGCACCCATATCAAGGGCGCCGCCGGTCCGGGGCGAGCGCGGCCGACGGGCCACAGGCTGCGGGTCCGGGTGACGATCCAATCGGTGGTGTCGCGTCACCGCTGCCCGAGCGTAAGGCGGTCAGCGTGCCCTTCGGGTGTTCCGTCCGGGCAGCAGCCACCTGCTGGGCCAGGGGCTTCACGCTGTCGCCGGTGTGCGCGGTCCGCCCCCACTCCACGGCGGTGCCCTCGGCCTGCCCTCGGCCTGGCCGCCGCGAGCACCCGGCGTGATGTCCAGCGTCGTTCACCCGGTCACGGTGTCACCGCCGCCCACGGCCGTACCGTCTCGCCGCCTCCTGCGTACAACGAGCACGGCGGTTGCTGCTGAGGCACCGACGACAGCGGTCCCGTGTCCCTCCAGGAAGCCGCCGGCCTGCTTCAGTCGGCGGGCTCGGCAACCGCCCGCCTCGGCACGCGGCGGGCACTGGTGCCGCCCTCGCGACCTTCGTCACCTGGAAGAGGAAGCGGTTGGTCTGCGCGTCGCCGTCGACCGCCGGCACCGTGTACGTGAGGGAGTCGACACCGGCCGGCAAGCCGTTCACCGCCGCGCACACGGTGGAGCCCGGGACCACGACGGGTTCGCCGACGGGCAGCGGCTTGCCGTCCGGTCCGGCCACGGAGACCTTCGGCACGGTTCCCTTCAGCAGACTGCCGAACGTCAGCGCGATGACCCGGGTGTCGGTGCCGACCTTGGCCCCGGGGCCGGTGACGTCTCCTGAAGGGCGGTGTGGACGTAGGCCGGAGCACCGCCGGCGGACAACAGCACGCGACCGGCCGCGCAGAGCACGGCCGGTGCCCTCAGAAGTCGAAGTCCGCGCATGCGATGCGGTTGTCGAGGGCGTCGCGGGCGGCGCAGCGGGTGGGGCGCCGACGGGATGCCGGACGGGGACGGATGGGAGGCGGTGACGCCCGCCTCCCGCGCCCGGACAAGGTCCCGCAGGACGTTCTGAACACGCGGCGGCATCAGCTGTTCTCCTTGGTCGAGGTGGCGCTCACGGATGGTGCCCGCGCCGGCTCC
The DNA here is from genome assembly GCF_001417735.1 of Streptomyces sp. NBRC 110028. Taxonomy (GTDB): domain Bacteria; phylum Actinomycetota; class Actinomycetes; order Streptomycetales; family Streptomycetaceae; genus Streptomyces. The sequence goes on along the minus strand of NZ_BBUZ01000025.1, from coordinate 438,017 downwards.
GGGGCATGACGCGGGCGCACGCCCTCGGCTCGGCTGTCGTCCCGCGGGGCGTCTTCGCCACCGTCTGCAGCACCGCCCCGGAGACGGCAAGGCCCGCGCCGGCCAAGGCGGCCAGGACCACCCGCGGGGTCCGGAAGTTCCAGACGATCTGGTCGAGCGCCGGATCGGAGGGCGCCGCCCCCGCGCCGGTGGCGTGGTGCAGGACGATCCCCCACACGTCACCGACCGGGACGCCGACCGCGCCGATACTGATCGCCACGATCATGGAGGCGATCAGCGCGACGGGCAGGACCGTGAAGGCCAGCGGAGCTTTGAGCCTGCTCAGAGCGCGTCGGGGTGCAGCAGCCTCGCCACCTTCTCCACGGCCAGGTCGTTGCTCGGGCCGAGGTACATCGAGTCGGACAGCGTCACGGACGTGTTGTTCTTGGCGGCCGGCCACTGGGGGAACTCCTTGAGCAGTTTCTTGGCGTACGCCGCCGGGTCGGGGTCGTTGTAGCTGATGACGACGACGGCGTCGACGTCGGTGGCGGCCACCTTCTCCTTGCTCAGGTCGGCGAAGGTGGCCTTGGTGGTGTTCGAAAAGGCGTTGGTGCCACCGGACTTGGCGAGGATGTCGTTGACGATGCCGTTGGCGAAGATGGAGCTGAAGTCGTTGCCGCCCATGGACATGTTGGAGAAGAGCACCATGACCTTCGGCTTCTTCTCCGCCTTGACCTTGTTCGAGACGGCCGCGATGTGCCTCTCGGAGGCGGCGATCAGTTTCTCGGCCCGGTCACCGACGTTGAAGATCTTTGCCATGCCGCGCAGCAGCCGGTAGCTGTCGGCGATGGTCATCTTGGAGGGGTCGTCGTCGCAGCCCTGCGGGGAGACATAGCTGTGGGCGCCGACCTGTTCGAGCTGCTCGCGGGTGGCGAAGCCGTTCTTCTGGTCGAAGCCGTAGGTGGTGACGGACAGGACCAGATCGGGGCGCAGGCCGAACATAGCCTCGCGCGGGATGTCGTAGGCGTCGTTGGGCTCGACGTTCCCGGTGGGCAGCTTCTTGATGGCCGTGGCCCGGCCGGGCACCTCGGACATGCCGTAGCCCTGCTGGTTGGCGACGATCCTGTCGCCGAGTCCGAGAGCGAGGAGGGTGGAGACCTCGGCGACCGAGGCGCCGTTCATGACGACGACCCGGCTGGGCGGCTTCGTGAACGTCTCCTTCCGGCCGCAGTTGTCCAGGGTCACCGGGTAGCCGGTCTTGGAGGCGGCGGCCTGGGTCGACTCGGCGCTCGACCTGTCCCAGGATGAGGAGCCGCATGCCGCCGTGAACAGGCAGCAGGCTGCGGCCAGGGCGGTGGCGGCCGGCCGGTTGATCGGCATGCGGGCTCCTCTGCTTCCGGGATGTGCTGCTGACCTTCTGCGGGGTTCTTGGTGCAGTAGTCGGGGCGCGGTGGCCGTGAGTTCCCGCGCGTCTTCAGCAATGGCCCGACTCCGCAGGCCGGTTGGCGGGGTTGGTGCTCCCCACCAGGGAGCACCAACCGGTCGTGTCAGGCCGCCGGTGCGGCCGGTCCCTCGGCCTCCAGGAGCTGGCGTTCCAGAGCCGCACGGGCGCGGGAGACCCGCGAGCGGACGGTGCCGACGGGGCAGCCGGTGAAGGCGGCAGCCTCCTCGTAGGAGAGGCCGGCGATCTGGGTGAGGACGAACGCCTCACGGCGTTCGTCGGGCAGCGCGGCCAGCAGGTCGAGCAGGTCCACACCGTCCTCGAAGCCCGGCAGGTCGCGCGGCTGGGTGCGTTCGACGGCCGCCTGCCAGTCCGGGGTGTCGGCGAGCCGCGGCCGGGCCGCGGCGTACCGGAAACTGTCGGCCACCGCGCGACGGGCGATGGACAGCAGCCAGGTACGGGCCGAGGCCCGGCCCTCGAAACGGTGCAGGCCGGCAAACGCCCGCGCGAAGGTGTCCTGGGTGAGGTCGTGGGCGCTCTGGGGATCGCCGCTGAGGTGGACGACGTAGCACAGCACGTCGTTGTGGAGCGCGCGGACGAAGTGCTCGGCGGCGCGGGGGTCGCCGCCGCGGGCGGCCAGTGCCCAGGCGGTCGCCGCCGCGTCCGCCCGGGCACGCTTCGCCCGGGGAGTGGGCAGGACGGAAACAGTCACGTGATGTCCCTCTCGGGTGGTCCGGGGCCGGCCGCTGAAAGCGGTGGCGCGCCGGGACGTGGGGTGCGGCCGTACGCGGTGGGTACGGCGATGCCCGGGGCCCGTCAGGAGATGTGGGCGCTACGGCGGCACGCGGACGTGCCGGTGTGAAGCGCCATGACGAGAAGGAACCGCGCGCGAACGCGGCAGGACGGAAGGCCGGACGACAGGCCCCGGTGGTTCCGGCTGTCTCAGGCGACAGCGGGGCCCGTGGGCGGGGCCCGAGAGGTGAGGGAGCAGCACAGCAGGAGCCGTGCCGGAGCCAGTGCGTCGGTGGCGCGGCGCCTGCCCGTGAGCGGGCGAGGAAGTGGTGCGGGCCCGGCCAGCAGCGTCCGCAGCGGTGCCACCAGCCGGGTGGCCGCCGCCCGCAGGACCCGGAAGAACGCGCGCTCGCCGTATGCGAGCCACATCCCGCACAGGACTGCGGCCAGAAGGTGCGCGGCGAACATGCCGTACGAGGCGCTCGCGCCCATACCGGCCATACCGTGCGCGTGCTGGACACCGTTCATCGCATGCGCCAGGGAGCCCATGTCCGTCGGGTCCCTATGCATGGAGCCCATGTCCATGCCGCTCATGCCCGTGGAGCCCGGAGCGTGAGCCGCGGCGCGGTGTCCCGCAGTCGCCTCGGTGGTGAGCGTCTGCGCCAGAGAGAACGCCTCGTGGAGCACCGCCTGCGCCGCTGTCACGACCGTGACGATCAGCATGTGCCCGCGCTCACGGCCGGCCAGCAGCCAGCCGGCCGCACCGGTCCCGGCCGCACCGGCGGCCATGGCCCACCAAGGGACGGAGGTACCCGACATGATCACGTGGCCGAGGGCGGCGAGCAGCAGGCAGACGGCGGCGAACACACCGGCCCGCAGCGCACGGCACCACCCTCGGACAGTCATAGCCCGCCCATCCTCGCACCCAACGTCCGCCCGTCATCAGGGGGTACGTGTGTGCCCCCGCCCCCCGACTCACCGCCACGACAGTGACGCACGTCACCCCCGCTGCGCGGGAACTCGGCGGACAGGCGGCACGACTACTGGAACGAGACACTGCCCGCACGCACCACCACCGCACGCACCGTCACCCGCCCGCTGTGCCGGAACTCCAGGGTGAAGGGCACGAGATCGCCCGCACTCCAACTCCGTTTCCCGGCCGGGGCGGGCACCGTCAGGTCCACGCCCTGCGGCGACATCGCGAGACGGTCCCCCGCCGGTATCCCGACGGATTTGACGGCAGCACGGTAGGCCCCGTTCCCGTCGTTCATGCGGTGCTGGGACAGCGTGATGCCGCCCGGGACGTCGCGCGAAGGCACCCGTATCAGGCTGTCGGCGGAGCCGCCCCGGTTGGCGATGTGGAAGAACGCCGCGGTTTCCGCGCCCGCGGCGGACGGCAGCAGAACACGCCCCCCGGTGACGCTCGTGCGCGCTGGACCACCTGCCCTGCCGGTGCCGGTCCAGGCGGTCAGGCCCGCCAGGGCCAGGCCGCACGCGGCGACGGGTACGAGAGCGGCGAGCGCGCCGTCCTTCCATCGCCGCCGGTCTCCAAGGACCACAGTCGTATCGGCCGCCGCATCGCCTGCCGTCACTGTCCGCTCCCCTCCGGCATCCCTGACATGCCCGGCATGTCATCCATACCGCCACCGCTCCCACCGCCACCGTCGCCTCCGCCGGTCCCTCCACTTCCGGCGCTTCCGGTCCTGTGCAGGCCGGGCGCCACCGGTCCGGCGGCCGATCCGACGGCGTACGACACCGAGAACACGAGGACGAGCAGCAGCAGGAAGCCGCAGAGCGCAGGGGGTGGCAAGAGCCTGCGGACCGCCGCACCGGCGGGGAGGGACGGTTGTCGGAACTCGGCCATGCCCGACCTTCCTGGTCGCATCGAACCGTCATACGGGGGACGGCTTGAGGCCGTACCGCTGCAATGGTCGGCTCGCCGGAGCATCGAGTTCCCGCGGCCAAACGTGGCGCGTACCACTTCGTGGGCCAGCCGGCGGATGTGCTCGCGGCAGCGACGTGAGGGCCGGATGTGCGGCTCCCCGCTGAAGCTCCCCCAGAACCCCCTTGGGGGTGCGACGGAAGCGCTCCCCACTCGGTTTGACCTGGTGGGGAGCGTGGGCGGCGGACGAGTCGGCCTGTACGCCGGGTTCTGTCTCCCGTGGGCCTCACGGCCCGCGGGGAGGCGGCCATCCATCTAGGGCCGACGTCGCCGCCGGCCTCGTGCGGTCTACCCGCGGACTCGGGCGGGCAGCCCTCGATCATCCGCGCAGAGCCACCTCGCGGCGGCTCCTCTTGACCTTGCTCCGGGTGGGGTTTACCTAGCTGCCCAGGTCACCCTGGGCACTGGTGGTCTCTTACACCACCGTTTCACCCTTACCGGCGCCTTGCGGCCCCGGCGGTCTGTTTTCTGTGGCACTGTCCCGCGGGTCACCCCGGGTGGGCGTTACCCACCACCCTGCCGTGTGGAGCCCGGACGTTCCTCGGCGGGACCCTTGAAGGACCCCGACGCGACCGCCCGGCCGGCTCGTCCGCCGTAGTCACCATGGTACCGGCCCGAGCGGGGCGACTCAGACGAAGCGGGTCGTCTCCAGAGAGAAGGAGAACGGAGCGGGCAGGTCGAGCCGCTTGCCGAAGGGGACCGTGACGTGCTGGCGGTAGTCGCCGTTCTCCGGGTCACTGAAGAGCGTCACGTCGCTGTTGTCCCGGTCGACGAGGAGGTAGAGGGGGATTCCACCGCGGGCATAGCAGTGGCGCTTGGCCTTACGGTCCCGGTCCGGTTTGGTAGAGGTGACCTCGACGACCATGGACACGCCCTCACACGGCATCCAGGACTCGGCACCGGGGAAGAGATCCAGCTCGGTTGGGGCGAAGGTGCCGTCCGGAATCACATGGTTCCGGACACACAAACCGCCACGGGGAACGGTGAGGCCCTTGTTCCCGGAGAAGTCCATGTCCGATGCGGACCGTCTGATCACCTGCTTCAGGATCATGTTGATGTAACTCTCGTGGTCCCCGTCCGGCGGCGGTGTCACGACGATTTCCCCCTCGATCAGCTCGGCCCGGAAGCCTTCCGGCGTATCCAGGGCCAAGAAACCCTCCAGCAGGACGTGGTCGTGGTCCTGCGTGAGCGGTTCGTGTGCCATGGCGCTCATGCCACCCTCTTCCCTGTCTCGCCGCCAGCCTAGGTACCGAGGGAGCCGATACCCGGCGGAAAGAGTCTTCCTCACCCGATCGTGGCACAGAAGCGCGCACGCCGGGCCGGCTCCGGCGTTGACCTTGCGGTCTCGACAGACCGCGGCGCGGGCGGGGACACTTGCCTCGACGGCTGGGCCGCATACCGCACACCCCCGCGTACCGCACACCCACCACCCGCGAGGACTCCGTGAGCGACGACCCCGTGAACAGCCACTGGTGGCGGCAGGCCGTCATCTACCAGGTCTATCCCCGCAGCTTCGCCGACTCCGACGGCGACGGGATCGGTGATCTGCCCGGGGTCACCAGCCGGCTGCCCTACCTCGCCCGGCTCGGCGTGGACGCCGTGTGGCTGAGCCCCTTCTATCCGTCCGCGCTCGCCGACGGCGGCTATGACGTGGCCGACTACCGCGACGTCGATCCGCGGCTCGGCACCCTGGAGGACTTCGACCGGATGGTCGCGGAGGCGGACCGGCTCGGGCTCAAGGTGATGGTGGACATCGTCCCCAACCACACCTCCAACGACCATGCCTGGTTCCGGGAGGCCCTGCGCGCGGGCCCCGGCGGTCCGGCCCGGGAGCGGTACGTCTTCCGGGAGGGGCGGGGGCCGGGCGGGGGGCTGCCGCCCACCGACTGGGTCTCGTGCTTCGGCGGTCCCGCGTGGACCCGGGTGCCCGACGGGCAGTGGTACCTGCACCTCTTCGCCCCCGAGCAGCCCGATCTCAACTGGGACCACCCGGAGGTGCGCGCCGACTTCCTCACCACGCTGCGCTTCTGGTCCGACCGGGGCGTGGCCGGTTTCCGGGTGGACGTCGCGCACGGGCTGGCCAAGGACCTGGCCGAGCCGCTGCGCGACATCGGGGAGGTGCCCGGCTACGAGCCGGAGGACCTGCCGGAGGACGGCAGCCATCCGCTGTGGGACCGCGACGAGGTGCACGGGATCTTCCGCGAGTGGCGCACGGTGTTCAACGAGTACGACCCGCCGCGCATCGCGGTCGCCGAGGCGTGGGTGCGCAATGCGCGCCGGGTGTCGTACGCCCGCGCGGACGAGCTGGGCCAGGCGTTCAACTTCGACTTCCTCAGTGCCCCGCTCAACGCCCCCGCCCTGCACTCGGTCATCGACGGCGCGCTGTCCGCCGCCCGGGAGGCGGGGGCCTCGGCCACCTGGGTGCTCTCCAACCACGATGTGATCCGGCACCGCACCCGGCTCGCCCTGCCGGACGATCTGACGGGCGCGGGCCGGGACGCCTGGCTGCTGGCCGACGGCCGGGAGCCGGAGGCCGACCTCGCGCTGGGGCTGCGGCGGGCCCGTGCCGCGACGCTGCTGATGCTGGCCCTGCCCGGTTCGTCGTATCTCTACCAGGGCGAGGAGCTGGGGCTTCCCGAGGTCGCCGACCTGCCCGTGGACGTGCTGCAGGACCCGACCTGGGAGCGCAGCGGCCACCGGGTCAAGGGCCGGGACGGCTGCCGGGTGCCCCTGCCGTGGACACGCACCGGCCCGTCCTACGGCTTCGGCGCGGGCGGGGCGTGGCTGCCGCAGCCGGAGGGGTTCGGGGAGCTGTCGGTCGAGGCGCAGGAGGGGGACGCCGGTTCGACGCTGGAGCTGTACCGGGAGGCGCTGCGGCTGCGGCGGGAACTGCTGCGCGAGGGGACGGACGAGACGGTGGAGTGGCTGGGTTCGGTCGCCGAACTGAGCGCCGGGGTGCTGCGCTTCCGCCGCGCCGGCGGCTGGCACAGCGTCACCAACCTGTCGGCGGCCGCCGTGCCGCTGCCCGCCGTGGGCGAGGTGGTGCTGAGCAGCGGGCCGCTGACGGACGGCGGGGCCGGGCTGCCGCCGGACACCACGGTGTGGCTGCGGGCGGCGGGCGCGTAGGCCGTAGGCTGCGGGCCGGGTCGGCGTCCAACGGCACCGGCCCGCGCCGTACCGCCGAAGCTTTCGAGGAGAGACCGTGCTCGTCCTGCTGCCGCCGTCCGAGGGAAAGGCCACGGGAGGCTCCGGATCCCCGCTGGACCTGGGGTCGCTGTCGCTTCCGGGGCTGGGCGAGGCCCGGACCCGGGTGCTGGAGGAGCTGGTCACGCTGTGCTCGGGCGACGAGGCGAAGGCGGCCGAGGTGCTGGGGCTGAGCGCGGGGCTGAGCGGCGAGGTCGCCAAGAACGCGGCGCTCCGGTCGGCCGGGACCCGGCCCGCCGGGGAGATCTACACCGGTGTGCTGTACGACGCGCTCGGCCTCGCCACCCTCCCCGCCCCCGCCCGGCGGCGGGCGGCACGCTCGCTGCTGGTCTTCTCGGGGCTGTGGGGCGCGGTACGGATCGGGGACCGCATCCCGTCGTACCGCTGCTCGATGGGGGTCAAGCTGCCGGGCCTCGGCGCGCTCGGCGCCTTCTGGCGTACGCCGATGGCCACCGTCCTGCCGGAGGCCGCCGGGAACGGGCTGGTCCTCGACCTGCGGTCGGCGGCGTACGCGACGGCGTGGAAGCCGAAGGGGGAGGTCGCGGAGCGCACGGCCACGGTGCGGGTGCTGCAGTCGAAGATCGTGGACGGGGTGGAGAAGCGGGCCGTGGTCAGCCACTTCAACAAGGCGACGAAGGGCCGGATGGTGCGGGACCTGCTGACCGCGGGGGCCGAGCCGAAGGGTCCCGGGGAGCTGGTGGAGGCGCTGCGGGGGTTCGGGTACGTGGTGGAGGCGGCGGCTCCGGAGCGGGCGGGACGGCCGTGGGCGCTGGACGTGGTGGTGACGGAGCTGTAGCCCTCGTACGGAGCTGCGTTCCTCTTACGGAGCTGCGTTCCTCTTACGGAGCTGCGTTCCTCGTACGGAGCCGTAGCCTCGTACGACCATACGGCCCTTCCGGCGCCCACAGCAGGATGGCATTGCACTCTCCGCAACGAGCGTTGCGAGTCATGACACCCGCCCTCAGAATGGTCCCGTGACAGACACCGCGCCCTCCCCCTCCTCCCTGCTCGACCTCGCCCCCGTCATCCCCGTCGTCGTCATCGACGACGCGGCCGACGCGGTGCCGATGGCCCGCGCGCTGGTCGCCGGTGGCCTTCCGGCGATCGAGGTCACCTTCCGCACCCCGGCCGCCGCCGACGCCATCCGGGCGATCGTGGCGGAGGTGCCGGAGGCGATCGTCGGCGCGGGCACGGTGCTGACGCCAGGGCACGTGGACACCGCCGTCGCGGCCGGCTCCCGCTTCCTGGTCAGCCCGGGGTGGACGGACCGGCTGCTGGGCGCCATGCGGGATTCGGGGATTCCGTCGCTGCCGGGGGTCTCGACCACGTCGGAGGTCGTGGCGCTGCTGGAGCGCGGGGTGACCGAGATGAAGTTCTTCCCGGCGGAGGCGGCAGGCGGTACGGCCTACCTCGGCGCCCTCGCCTCCCCGCTCCCGGACGCCCGCTTCTGCCCCACCGGCGGCGTCAACGCCGCCCGCGCCCCAGGCTATCTGGCGCTCCCCAACGTCGGCTGCGTGGGCGGCACCTGGATGCTCCCGGCGGAGGCGGTGGCGGCGGGCGACTGGGCGCGCGTCGAGTCCCTGGCCCGGGAGGCCGCCGCCCTGCGGTAGGGCGCGCGGCCAGGGGCGCCTACCGCAGGTGGGACGTGTCGTTCAGCAGGCGGACGGAGGCGTTGCCGTCGCCGTAGTACGCCACCGCCGACAGGGACGCGGCCGAGAGTTCCATGCGGAACAGGGACTCCGGCGGGGCACCGAGGGCCAGCCGGGTCAGGGTCTTGATCGGCGTGACATGGCTGACGAGCAGCACCGTGCGGCCCGCGTAGCGGGCGATCAGCTTGTCGCGGGAGAGGGCGACGCGGCGGGCGACCGTGGCGAAGGACTCGCCGCCGCCCGTGGGGGCGGCCTTGGAGGAGCCGAGCCAGGTGTCGAGGTCGTCCGGGTAGCGGTCGCGCACCTCCGCGAAGGTCAGCCCCTCCCAGGCGCCGAAGTCCGTCTCGCGCAGCCCCTCGTCGACACGGACGTCGAGGCCGAGGCGCGCGGCCACCGCGTGGGCGGTCTCCCGGCAGCGCTTCAGGGGCGAGGTGACGACGGCCTGGATGGTGCCGCGCGCGGCGAGTGACGCAGCGACCAGTTCGGCCTGGCGGTGGCCGATGTCCGAGAGGCCGGGGTCGCTGCCGCCACTGCCGGAGAAGCGCTTCTCCGGGGTGAGCGGCGTCTCGCCGTGCCGGAGCAGGACGAACGTGGTGGGCGCGCCGAGATCGGCGGAACCCCAGCCCACGGGGGGAGCGGCCGGGGTCGTGGCGGGCTCGGCGAGGGCGTCGTCGGCCGGGGCCTCGGGGGCGGCCGTCGCGAGGGTGCCGCCCGGCGGCACCTTCGGCTGCCACCGCTCGCCCCGCTTGCCCGCGTCCATCGCCTCGTTGGCGAGCCGGTCCGCGTGGCTGTTCTGCTCGCGCGGGATCCAGCCGTACGTCACCTGGCCGGGCGGCAGGAGCCCCTTGGCCTCGGTGGCGAGCGGCCGCATGTCCGGGTGCTTGATCTTCCAGCGGCCGGACATCTGCTCGATGACCAGCTTGGAGTCCATCCGGACCTGGACGTCCGCCTCCGGGTCGAGGGCGTGGGCGGCCCGCAGACCGGCGATCAGGCCCTTGTACTCGGCGACGTTGTTGGTCGCGGTGCCGATGTACTCGGCGACCTCGGCGAGCGGTTCGCCCGTCACCGCGTCCAGGACGACGGCGCCGTAGCCGGCGGGCCCCGGGTTGCCCCGGGAGCCGCCGTCGGCCTCGACGATGAAGCGGCGCCGCGCCATCGGCTACAGCCCGGACTCGGGCGTACGGACCAGGATCCGGCGGCAGTTCTCGCACCGCACCACGGTGTCGGGGGCGGCGGACCGGACCTCGTTCAGCTCGGTGATGGCCAGCTCCTGGCGGCAGCCGTCGCAGCGCCGCTGGTAGAGCCGGGCGGCGCCGACGCCGCCCTGCTGCTCGCGCAGCTTGTCGTAGAGCTTCAGCAGATCGGCGGGGATGGTCCCGGCGATGACCTCGCGCTCCTTGGTGATGGTCGCGATCTCTTTGTCGATCTCCTCGGCCGCCGCGTCGCGCCGCGCCGTGGCGTCGATGATCTTGGCCTGGAGGGATTCCACCCGGCCGGTCAGCTCGGTGGCCCGCTCCTGGGCGGCCTCCCGGCGCTCCATGACCTCCAGGACGACGTCCTCCAGGTCGCTCTGGCGGCGGGCGAGGGAGGCGATCTCGTGCTGGAGGTTCTCCAGGTCCTTGGGCGAGGTGACGGCACCGGAGTCGAGACGCTTCTGGTCGCGGGCGGCACGCTGGCGCACCTGGTCCACGTCCTGCTCCGCCTTCGTCTGCTCGCGGGCGGTGTCGCTCTCCTCGGTCTGGGACGCGACGAGGAGGTCACGCAGCTGGGTGTGGTCGGCGTTCAGGGTCTCGAGCTCGGCGTGCTCGGGCAGCGTCCGGCGCTTGTGCGCGAGCTGCGAGAGCCGTACGTCGAGGCCCTGGACGTCGAGCAGGCGGATCTGGTCTGCGGGCGCGGCGTTCAGCGGGGGGCTCCAGAGGGGTGCGTAGGGGACGGAGAGAGGCGGGGCCTCAGGCGGGTGAGGCCGAGGCGGTGTCGGGCACGAAGGCCCGGAACGGGGCGGTGGCCGCGGCGTGGGCCGTCCACGGGTCGGTGACCCTGCGCGAGACATGGGTGCGCAGGTCCCAGCCGTGCCGGTCGGAGATCTCGTCGAGCTGCGCCGCGGCCTGCTCGGTCCAGGGCCATTCGGTGGCCCAGTGCGCGGCGTCCACCAGCGCGAGGTCGCTGTGTTCGCGCGCCTCGGAGGCCGGGTGGTGGCGCAGGTCGGCGGTGAGGTACGCGTCCACCCCGGCCGCGCGCGCCTCGGCGAACAGGCCGTCCCCGGAACCGCCGCAGACGGCGACGGTACGGATCGTACGGTCCGGGTCGCCCGAGGCGCGGATGCCCTGCGCGGTGGCGGGCAGCCGGGCGGCGGCGCGCTCGGTGAACTCGCGCAGCGACTCGGGGCGGTCGAGTTCGCAGATCCGGCCGAGCCCCTGCCGTCCGGTGGGGTCGGCCGGGTCCGGCACCAGCGGGCCGACGGTCCGCAGGTCGAGCGCGCCGGCGAGGGCGTCGGAGACGCCGGGGTCGGCGCGGTCGGCGTTGGTGTGCGCGACGTGCAGCGCGATGTCGTGCTTGATCAGGGTGTGCACCACCCGCCCCTTGAAGGTGGAGGCGGCGACCGTGGTCGTGCCCCGCAGATAGAGCGGGTGGTGGGTGATCAGCAGATCGGCGCCGAGCGCCACCGCCTCGTCGGCGACCTCCTGGACGGGGTCGACGGCGAACAGCACGCGGCTGACCTGGGCATCGGGGTCCCCGCAGACCGTCCCGACGGCGTCCCACTGCTCCGCCCGCTCGGGCGGCCAGAGGGCGTCGAGGGCGGCGAGGACATCGGTGAGAGCGGGCACGGGGCAAGGCTACCTCCCGGATCACCGGGAAGCCTTGCCCCTGCCTTCACCCAGCGCGACGGCCGACGGCGGTGGACAGCTGAAAGGCGATCAGCGGACCAGGTAGCCGCGGAGGTCGTCCAGCACCCGGTCGGCGGCGGTGACGCCGAGGCCCAGGTACCAGGTCTCGTCCTCGACGTTCTTGGCGTGCCCCGCCTTGACCGCCTTGAGCTTCTTCCACAGCGGGTTGGACTCCGCCTGGTCCCGCTTGGTGGCCTTGGGGTCGCCGTAGACGCCGGTGAAGATCCAGTCGGCGTCGGCCTCCTTGATCCGCTCCGGGCCGATCTCCGTGGCCAGGTCGTCGACCTGCTGGTTCTTGGGCCGGGGCAGGCCGACGTCCTGGAGGATCGTGCCGATGAAGGACGCCTTGGCGTAGAGCCGGGTGAACTCCGGCATGAAGCGCAGCATGGTGACGGTCGGCTTCTTCGGGCCGATGTCCTCGCCCAGCTTCCTCGCCTTCGTCTCGTACGCGTCGAGTTCGCGCTTCGCCTCGGCGGTGCGGTCCAGGGCCGCCGCGTTGAGGAGGTAGTTCTCCTTCCAGGTGAAGCCGGGGCGGATGGAGAAGACGGTCGGGGCGATCTGCTTCAGCTCGTCGTACAGCGGCTCGGCGCGCAGCTTGCTGCCCAGGATCAGATCGGGGTGGAGGGCGTTGATGGCCTCCAGGTTGAGGTTGTTGATGGTGCCGACGTTCTTCGGGTTCCCGGCGGCCTTCCTGAGGTAGCCGGGGAGGGCCTGGTCGCCCTCGGAGGGCGCGAAGCCGACCGGTTTGACGCCCAGCGAGACGACGTTGTCCAGCTCGCCGACGTCGAGCACCACGACCCGCTTCGGCCTGCTCTTGATCTCCGTCTTGCCCATGGCCTGCGTGATGGTGCGCGGGAACTGGCCGGGCTTGGCAGCGGTGCCCATCTTCGCGGTCTGCTCGGCGGCCTCGCCGAAGTCCTTGCCGCCCTGCGCGACGGACTTCCCACCGCCGCCGTTGCCCTTGGCGCCGTCCTTGCCGCTGCCGGACGCGCCGCAGGCGGCGAGGGAGAGCGCCCCGGCCAGGGCGAGGGCGAGGGCGGCGCTGCCGCGGCGGTGTACGGACATGGTGCGCTCCAGGATCGAGGTATGCAGGCACTTAGGCGTGCCTTACTTTAATCGCACCGCAGAAGCCTCTCCTTACAGCACATTCATCCACGACCTCTCAGGCGAATCGGTCAACAGCCACACGTAAGGGTGGAGCCGAACCCTTATCGACCACCGGGAGGGAGCAGGAAACCTACGTTCAGTGGCCGGAGGTGACTGAACGATGACCGCCTGTGCCTTCGACGCCGCCCTCGCCACGGGAGTCAGCGCCCGGCCACGAGAAAGGTCCACGGATTTCACCATCACCCCGGACCGTTCGTACGGTGCGCGGCTCGCCCTCGGCGGCGACACCGGCTGCTGGTACCCCGAGCGCTGGACGCTCGACGGGCCCGAGCCGTATGCCGTGCCGCTGCCGGGCGTCCAGCCCGAGGAGCCGGACAGCGAGGTGCTGCCGCTTTCCGACGGGCAGGTGCTGATCCACCGCCGGGTGGCCGGGCACCACGCCTTCTCGCTCCTCTACCCCACCGGCCCGGGCACGGGCGAGCGGGTCCTCGGCGGCATCGACCGCGCCGACGTCTCGCTGCTGCCGCCCGCGCCCGGCGGCACCTGCGCCTACGCCCTGGGACGCGGCCCCCGCTCCACCTCCGTCTGGCTGATCCACGGCGGCACCCGCGGGCTCCAGCACCTGACCGAAGTGCCCGGGCGCTGCACGGGCGGCGCCTGGCTGGACCGCATGGGCCGACTGCTCGCCCTCGACCGCGAACTGGAGGGCCGCACCAAGACCATCGTGGTGGACCTCGGGCGGGGCGGTGAGACCAGCCCGCTGCTCCAGATCACCGAGCGCAGCAACGACCGGCTGCTCCTCGCCGACCCCGACAGCGGTCTGCTGCTCGTACGGTCCGACGCGCCCGGCGACGAGCGTCTGGGGTGGGGCGTCCTGGGCAGCACCCTCCCGGTCCGCTTCCCGGACTGCCTCCGCCCGCCCGCCCAGGCGACGGCCGCGCCCTTCGCGATCCAGCCGGGGCAGATGCTGACGCCGGAGGCGTGCGCGGTCGCCTTCCGCATCGACGCCGCGGCGGGTGGGCGGCCGTGGGTGGGCGTCTGGCGGCCGTCCGAGCGGCGGTTGCGCCAGTTCTCGGCCCCGGAGGGCTGGCTGCCCGGGGCCGGTCTGTGGAGCCGGGACGGCGAGCTGTGGCTGCCGTACGCGACGCGTCAGGTGCCGTGCGGGCTGGCGCGGGTGTGGCTGCCGGAGGCAGCGGCGCCGCGCCCGCCCGCCGGACCGCGGATGATCCGGCGGGCGCCCCGCCCCACCGCCCGCCCGGTGGAGGCGACCGGGATCACGCCGTGGCGAAAGGTGAGCGGCGGCGGCGCGGCTTCGGAGGCCGTCACGCACGCGGGCGCGGGCCCGCGCGTGGGCGCGAGCGCGGGTGCGAGCGCGGGTGCGGGCGCGCGCGGGGATGGCTCGGATGGAGAGGCGAGCGCGGGTGCGGGTGCGGGCGCGGGCCTGAGCGCGGGCGCCGGCTTGAGCGCGGGCGGGCACATGGGCGCGGGCCTGAGCATGGACACGGAGCCGGGCGTGGGCACGGAGCCGGGCGTGGGCACCGGCCCGGGCGTGGGCACCGGCCCGGGCGCGGGTTTGCGCGCGGGCGGGCGCTTGGGGGTGGGCCCGGGCACGGACCCCCGTGCGGCCTGGAGCGTCCGAGTGCGCCTGGGCACGGACGTGAGCGCGGGCGCGAGCCTGATCACGCGCGCGGGCGCGGGCGGCGCGCGCGGGGAGTCCGGGGTGGAGCCGTGGGCCGGGACGGGGTCCTGGCCCGGAGTCGAGCAGGAGACCGGGCAGGAGCCCGAGCTGACCGTGGTCGCCCCGCGGCCCGTACCGCTCCAGCAGGCGCCTCTCGCCAGGTCACAGGAGCCCCGGCCACCCCGCTGGGTTCGCGATCAACGCCCTGGTTAGACTCGGTCGCTCGGGGCTGCGCAGCCGATTGGCATGGCGCATATCCACGTTGTGGCGGGCCCCTCGCGCAGAGTACGGAGCGAACTTACCGGGGTGACTTCCCACATGTCCGATACCCGAACCGACATGCCCCAGGCGCGCCCGCAGGAGGCTGCCAAAGCCGATGCCGCCGCAGGCCAGGGCAAACACCGGGGGCGGCAAGCCGCGTCCGAGGAGCCGCAGGCTCCGGTACACGGCCGCCACCGCCGGCCGAGCGGGCACGCCTCGTAAGGCGGCCGGGAGCGCACCATCCCACCCCGCCCCTCCCCGCAGCACTCGCCGAAGGCTGTGGGGAAGGGCGGGGTGGGCTCGTTCACCCCCGCTTCAGGCTCAGCACCTCCAGCGCCGCGAACCCCTCACCGCGCCGCTCGCCGAAGTACGGCGTGAGCAGGCCGTCCAGCTCCTCGAAGCCGAAGACGTCCCCCGCCGCGTCCAGCTTCGCGGCCACCCTCGGCCGTTCCACGATCGCCACCATGCCCCCGTGGACCACGAACACCTGGCCGTTCACCCCCGTCGCCCGCGGCGAGGCGAGGTAGCCGACGAGCGGGGCCACATGGTCCGGGGACAGCGCGTCGGGGCGGCCGTCCTGGGCGAGCCCGGCGTCGGGGAAGACGTCCTCGGTCATCCGGGTGCGCGCCCGTGGGCAGATGACGTTCGCCGTCACACCGTATTTGGCGAGCGCGCCCGCCGTGGAGAGCGTCAGGCCGACGATGCCGCCTTTCGCGGCCGCGTAGTTGGGCTGGCCGGGCGACCCGGCGAGGAAGGCCTCGGAGGAGGTGTTCACGATGCGGCCGTGCACCGGCCCGCCCCCGGCGGCCTTGGAGCGGTCACGCCAGTGGGCGGCCGCGAAACGGGTGGTGTTGAAGTGGCCCTTGAGATGGACGCGGATGACCGAGTCCCATTCGTCCTCGCTCATCGAGAAGACCATCCGGTCGCGGAGGATGCCCGCGTTGTTGACGAGGATGTCCAGCGCGCCGTACGTGTCGACCGCGAGCCCCACCAGCCCGCGCGCCGTGTCGAAGTCGGCCACGTCGCCCCCGTGGGCCGTAGCCCGGCCGCCCGCCGCGCGGATCTCCTCGGCCACCTCCTCGGCGGGGCCGGAGGACGCCTCGCCCGAACCGTCGCGGCCGCCCTGCCCGTAGTCGTTGACGACGACGGCGGCGCCGAGCCGGCCCAGCTCCAGGGCCTCGGCGCGGCCGAGCCCGCGTCCGGCGCCGGTGACGATCGCGGTCTTCCCCGCCAGCGGCCGCTTCCCCTCCCGGCTCAGATCTCGATGCATGTGCGCAGCGCCTCCCCCGTCCGCATCTGGTCGAGCGCGTCGTTGATCTCGCCGAGCCGCACCCGGTGGGTGATGAGCCCGGCGAGGTCGATGCGGCCCGCCCGCCACAGCGCGATGGTCCGTTCGTACGAGCGCAGCACATCGCCCCCGCCGTACAGGGACGGCAGGATCCGCTTCTCGTCGAAGAACAGCTCGAACATGCTGAGTTGGAGGAAGTCGTCCACCGCGCCCGCGCCGACGACGCACAGGGTGCCGCCGCGCCGGGTGGTCTCGTACGCGCGGCGGGCGGTGGCGGACTTGCCGACGACCTCGAAGACGTAGTCGAAGCCCTCGCCCGCCGTGACGCTGTTCTTGACGTCGTCCAGCCCCTCCGGGGCGACCGCCTCGGAGGCGCCGAAGCGCAGCGCCGCCTCGCGCCGCGAGGTGACGGGGTCGACGGCGACGATGTGCGCCGCGCCCGCCGCGCGGGCGCCCTGCACGACGCTGATGCCCACCCCGCCGCAGCCGATGACGGCGACCGACGAACCGGCCTCCACCCGCGCCGTGTTGAGGGCCGCGCCGAGCCCGGTGGTCACCCCGCAGCCGATGAGGGCGGCGATGTCGTACGGGACGTCGTCGGGGATCGGCACGGCGCAGGACGCCGGGAGGACGACCTCCTCGGCGAAGGTGCCGGTCCCGGCCATGCCGAAGACCTGGTCGGCGCCGTCGCCCGCGCGCTTGAAGTTGGCCGTTCCGGCGTTCATGAACCCGGTCAGACACAGCTGGGTCTGACCGCGCTTGCAGGACGGGCAGCCGCCGCAGGCGGGCAGCCAGCACACCAGAACGCGGTCGCCGGGGTTCAGCCCGGTCACCCCGTCGCCGATCTCCACGATCTCCCCCGCGCCCTCGTGGCCGGGGACGAAGGGCACGGGCTGCGGCAGGACGCCGCTCATCGCGGAGAGGTCGGAGTGGCACAGTCCGGTGGCCCGGATGCGCAGCCGGACCTTGCCGGGGCCGAAGCCCACGGCCTCGATGTCGTCGAGGACTTCGAGCTTGTCCTGTCCCGTCTCGTGCAGTACGGCTGCGCGCACAGCGGCTCCTCTCGGATCAGGGAAGATCAGGGGTACGGATGTGTCGGATCACGGGGTCAGGCGTGCTCCACGACCGTGTCGCCGAGGACGGGCGCGTCGTCCCGCTCGACGGCGCTCGCCGTCACCTGGACGCGCCCCTCGTCCCGCCACATCCGGATGCGCAGGGTCTCGCCCGGGTACACCACCCCGGCGAAGCGCGTGGTGTACGAGCGCACCCGGGCGACGTCGCCGCCCAGTTCGGTGTCCACGACGGCCTTGAGGACCATGCCGTACGAGCACAGCCCGTGCAGGATCGGCTTGTCGAACCCCGCGACCTTGGCGAACCCGGGGTCGGCGTGCAACGGGTTCCAGTCCCCGGAGAGCCGGTAGAGCAGCGCCTGGTCCTCCCGGATGGCCCGCTCCACGGTGCGGTCGGGTTCGCGGTCGGGGGTCTCCAGCCGCTCGGAGGGGCCGCGCTCGCCGCCGAAGCCGCCCTCGCCGCGCACGAAGATGCGGCTGTCGCAGGTCCACAGCGGGCCGTCCGCGTCGGCCGCCTCGGTGCGCAGCACGATGACCGCGGCCTTGCCCTTGTCGTACACCGCCGCGACCCGGGACGTCTGGGTGGCGTCGCCGGTCACCGGGATCGGCCGGTGCACCTCGACGGTCTGGCCGCCGTGCAGGACGGCCGCGAGGTCGACGTCGATCCCCGGGCCGTTCAGCCCCCCGGCGAGCGCCATGCGGCCGCCCGCGACGGTGGCGAAGCTGGGCAGGACGTGCAGCTCGCTCTCCAGGGTGTAGCGCAGCTCATCGGGGTCGGTGGCCGGGATTCCGGCGCCGATGCCCAGGTGGTAGAGCTGGATGTCCTTGTGTCCCCAGGCGAGGGCGGTGTTCCGGGGCTCGGCCGAGACGGCCGTGGCGGCGTCGATGGGCATAGGCGGCAGCACTCCTTGGCGGGAGGGCGGGGAGGCCCCCGGGCTGGCGGGAGAACCCCCGGCTGGCGGGAAGACCCCGGCCCGCCCGTCCGCACCGTCGGCCGCGCCGGGGTCGTCACTGGTCGGCAGGGCCGCGCCGCGTTTAGAACGCGTTCTAGCCGATGGCACCCATGTATAGCCCAATCCCCCTGATGGGGGAAGACTGCTGACGGCCCGTCAGCTCTGCGCGGCACGGGTCCGCCCGCCGGAACGGCTGGTTATGAATCCGCGGGAGGCGCGGCGGGCGTACGCGGCAGGGCCACGGCCATCAGCAGCACCGCCGCCGCGATGATCCCCGTGGCCACGACGAACGCGTGGCCGTACCCGGCCGCCAGCGCCTCCGGCCCGTCCCCGCCACGGGCCGCGATCCGCTCGGCCGCGACCGTCGCCAGCACGGTCAGGCCCAGCGCGCCGCCGATCTGCCGCGAGGTGTTGACCAGCCCCGACACCAGTCCCGCTTCCGACGGGCCCGCGCCCGAGGTGGCGGAGGCGGCGAGCGGGGTCGTCATCAGCCCGGCCCCGAGCGACATGATGATCGCGGGGCCCAGCACCGTACCGACGTAGGTGCCGTCCGCGTCCATCCGGCTCTGCCACGCGTAGCCGACGACGGCCAGCGATCCGCCCGCGATGGCCAGCAGCTTCCCGTCCAGCCGGGCCATCAGCCGGGGCGCGACCTTGGAGCCGAGGACGATCGACAGGCTGTGCGGGAGGAAGGCGAGACCGGCCTTGACCGGGCTGTAGTGCAACACGTTCTGCAAATAGAGCGTCATGAGGTACCACATGGCGAACATGCCGCCGCCGCACACCACCATCACCGCGTTCGCCGCCGTGACCGCCCGGATCCGGAACAGCCGCAGCGGCATCAGTGGTTCCGCCGTACGCGCCTCGACGGCGACGAAGACCGCGAGCAGCGCCACCCCGGCGAGCAGCGGCCCGAGCGAGGCGGCGGCACCCCAGCCGTGCGGCTCGGTCTGCACGATGCCGTACGCGAGCGCGGTGACGCCCGCCGTGACCAGCACCGCGCCGGGGACGTCGAGCCGTCGTACCGTCCCGGAGCGGCTCTCGGTCAGCCACACCACCGCGGCCACCAGCACCAGCGCGCCCACCGGCACGTTGACCAGCAGCACCCAGCGCCACGACAGATACTCGGTGAGCACCCCGCCGACCAGCCCGCCCGCCGCTCCCCCGCCCGCGCCGACCGCCGCCCAGGTGCCGATGGCGCGGGTGCGGGCCGCGCCGTGCGGGAAGGCGGTGGTGAGGATGGTGAGCGTGGCCGGTGAGAGCACGGCCGCGCCGAGGCCCTGGAGGGCGCGGGCCGCGACCAGTTGCCAGGGCTGCTGGGCGACGCCGCCCGCCAGGCTGGCGGCGGTGAACAGCCCGAGCCCGGTGAGGAAGACCCGCTTGCGTCCGAAGAGGTCGGCCGCGCGGCCTCCGAGCAGCATGAACCCGGCGAAGGTCAGCGCGTAGGCGTTGACCACCCACTGCAGCGCGGTCTCGCCGAGCCCCAGGTCGGTGCGTATGGACGGCAGGGCGACGTTGACCACCGATATGTCGAGGACCACCACGAACTGTCCGGAGCAGGCGGCCAGCAGCACCGCCCAGGCCGGCGGCGAGGCACGGGGCGGGCGCGGGGCGGGATCGGTGGCGGAGGGAATGGCACGCGAAGGGGGAGTCGGGCTGGGCATGGCGGTGATGCTCGCACCCCGGGCCCGCCCCCCGCATCGGCATTTCGGCGCATTCGCGCGGGCCGATGGGCTTAGTGCCGCGTCAGCCAAGGTTCACCCCGCTCGCCGCCCTGGCACGGCCATCTGCGGCGTTGCCGAATCGACCGAGTAGGCCCACTACGAGGCCGATCCGGCGCCTTGCATCTGACCGCACCAGGACGCCTCGCTACCGGGCAAACCTTGACTGACGCGGCACTATGTACCGTCGCGGCCTCCATCGCGGGGCAGGCCGAGCAGCCGTTCCGCGACGACGTTCAGCTGCACCTGGGTCGTACCGCCCGCGATGGTCAGGCAGCGCGACATCAGGAAGCCGTGCAGGGCCCGTTCGCCCGCGCCCTCGCGCACCGCGCCGCCGGGGCCCAGCAGCTCCAGGGCCAGTTCGGCGACCTTCTGCTGATGGGCGGTCTGGATGAGCTTGCGGACGCTCGCGCCCGGGCCCGGCTCCACCCCGGACACCTGGCGCAGGGTGGTGCGCAGCCCGATGCAGGCGAGGGCGTGGGCCTCGGCCATCAGCCCGCCGACGCGCTCGTACAGCACGCCGTCCGGGGCGGCCGCGGAGTGGTCGATCAGCGCCTCCAGGCCGGTGTCGAAGGTCAGCTGGTCGGCCATGTGGACGCGTTCGTTGCCGAGGGTGTTGCGGGCGACCGCCCAGCCCGCGTCCACCTCGCCCACCACCGCGTCCGGTGGGAGCAGCACATCGTCCAGGAACACCTCGTTGAAGAGGGAGTCCCCGGTGATCTCCCGCAGCGGGCGGATGGTGATCCCGGCCGTCCGCTTCATGTCGATCAGGAAGTAGCCGAGCCCCTTGTGCTTGGGTGCCTTCGGGTTCGTACGGGCCAGCAGGATGCCGTAGTCCGCCGACCGGGCCCCCGATGTCCACACCTTCTGCCCGCTGACCCGCCACCAGCCCTCCGCCGTGCGCTCGGCCCGGGTGCGCAAGCCGGCGAGGTCGGAGCCGGCTTCGGGCTCGGAGAACAGCTGGCACCAGCGCAGTTCGCCGCGGAGCGTGGGCAGCAGGAAGCGCTCGCGCTGGGCGTCCGTGCCGTACGCGATGAGCGAGGGCACCACCCAGGTGGCGACGCCCAGATCACTGAGGGCCACGCCCGCGTCGCGCAGCTCGCGCGCGATGGCGAGCTGGTGCAGCGGGCTCGCGCCGAGGCCGTACGGGCGTGGCAGATGCGGTGCGGCGTACCCGGTGGGCGCGAGGGCGCGCCGGGCGGCGCCCGGGTCCAGCCCGCGCGCCGTGGCGATGACGGCCCGGGCCTCACGGCGGTGGGCCTCGGCCTCGGGCGGGAGGTCGAGCCGCAGTTCACGGCGGGCCCCGGTGGCGGCGAGGCGCGCGGCGCGCGACCGGTGGTGGGCGCCGGTGCCGAGCAGCGCGCGGGCCACCGTGGCGCGGCGCAGATGGAGGTGGGCGTCGTGTTCCCAGGTGAAGCCGAGGCCGCCGAGGATCTGGACGCAGTCCTTGGCACAGCCGTACGCGGCGTCGAGCGCGGTGGCCGCGGCGAGCGCGGCCGTGAGCCCGCGTGTGTCGGGTGCCTCGTCCGCCGCGCGGGCCGCGTCCCAGGTGAGGGCGCGGGCCTGCTCGACGCGGACGAGCATGTCGGCACACAGGTGCTTCACCGCCTGGAACTGCCCGATCGGCCGCCCGAACTGCTCCCGCACCCGGGCGTGTCCGACCGCCGTCTCCAGCGCCCGGCCCGCGGTGCCGCACGCCTCGGCAGCGAGCAGGACGGACGCCAGGTCCGTCACCAGCGCGGGGTCGACGTCCAGCGCCCGGGCCCGGGGTACGGCCACGCCCGTGGCGCGTACCTCGGCGGTCGGGCGGGTGGGGTCGGCGCCGTCGTGGACGCGGAGGGTGAGGTCGGCGCCGTCCACGGCCAGCCAGACGGTCGACGTGCCCCGGGCCGCGGCGAGGACGATCACATCGGCGTCCGCCGCGCCCAGGACCGGCGGCGCGCAGCCGTCGAGGACCAGTCCGCCGTCCGGGCCGGGCGCGGCGGTGAGCGATCCGGCGCCGAACGCGACGGCTCCGGCGCGGCTGCCGTCGGCGAGGCCCGCGACCAGTTCGTCCCGGCCGGCCCGGTGCAGCACGGCGGAGGCCAGTACGGTGGGCAGATACGGCCCGGGCAGCACCGCCCGTCCGGTCTCCTCCAGGACGACGGCGAGGTCGACCAGTCCCCCGCCGCCTCCGCCCCGCTCCTCCGGCAGATGCGGCCCGAGCAGGCCCTGCGCGGCCAGGCCGGGCCAGTAGGCGGTCCGTTCGCCGCCGCCGGGCGCGGCGTCGAGCGCCTTGCGCACCGCCTCCGGCGGCACCGCCCGCCCCAGCCAGCCCCGCACCGCGCGCGCCAGTTCCTCGTGGTCTTCCGTGACGGCGATGCCCATGGGCGGATGGTAGAACCTGTTTCAATCTGACGGAAGGTCAGGTGCGCGCCCGGGGCCATTCCCCCGCCCCGCCGGTTTGTGGGCGATCGCCCCGCGGGGCTGGACGGGTGGGCACGGACCGGCCACCGGACCGCACCCGGCAATGGAACCGCCGGCCCCATACGGCAGGATGACCGCGTGACCCGACCCGCGACCGCGACCCTCAACGCCTTCGAGGCAGCCAAGGGCTTCATGCCCACGGACGAGGGCCTGGCCCTGTACGCGGCCGCCACCGAAGCCGCACATCGCCTGGGCCTCCCCCTGCTGGAGGTGGGCACGTACTGCGGCCGCTCCACGATCCTGCTCGCCGACGCCGCGCGCGCGACCGGCACGGTCGCCGTCACCGTCGACCACCACCGCGGCTCCGAGGAGCAGCAGCCCGGCTGGGAGTACCACGACCCGGAGGTCGTCGACCCCGAGGTCGGCCGGATGGACACGCTGCCCACCTTCCGCCGCACCCTGCACGCCGCGGGCCTCGAAGACCACGTCATCGCCGCCGTCGGCCGGTCCCCGCAGGTCGCCGCGGTGTGGGGGAAGCCGCTGGGGTTCGTGTTCATCGACGGCGGGCACACCGACGAGCACGCCGCCGCCGACTACGAGGGCTGGGCGCCCCACGTGGCGCCCGACGGGCTCCTGGTCATCCACGACGTGTTCCCCGACCCGGCCGACGGCGGACGGGCCCCGTACCGGATCTACCGCCGCGCCCTCGCCTCCGGCGCGTTCACCGAGGTCTCCGCGACCCGCTCGCTGCGCGTGCTGCGCCGTACCGGTACCGGTACCACCCCGCCCGCCTGACCCGCAGCCGCTACCATCGCCGACGTGTCGAAAGGCAGCTTTCCCTCCGCGTCCGGCCGCCGCGGCGGCACCCTCGCCCTCGTGCTGGCCGCCCTGGCACCCGTCTGCCTCGGCGGCTGGCTGGTGTGGGACACCATGGGGTCGGGGCAGAACGACGGCGGCGGCGCACCGGCCTCCTCCCTTCCGACCGTCTCGTCCACCTCCTCCCCGCCGCCTCCCCGGCCGCCGTCGGCCTCGCCCAAGAACGAGATCGACGGCAAGCCGCTCACCGGCAAGGTCGTGGTGCTCGACCCCGGCCACAATCCGGACAACCGCGATCACACCTCCGAGATCGCCCGCCGCGTCGACATCGGCACCGGCGAGAAGGAGTGCGACACCACCGGGACGGCCACCGACGCCGGATACTCCGAGGCGGCCTTCACGCTCGACGTCTCCCGCCGCGCCCGCGCCCTGCTCGAAGCGCGCGGCGCGACGGTGAAGTTCACGCAGGACGGCGACCGCTCGTACGGGCCGTGCGTGGACGAGCGGGCGCGGATCGGGAACAACGCGCACGCCGATGCCGTGGTGTCGGTCCACGCGGACGGCGCCCCCGCCGGGGATCGCGGCTTCCACGTCATCCTCCCCAAGTCCGTACGCGGCGGCGCCGCCGACACCTCGGACATCGCCGCGCCCTCCCGGCTGCTCGGCGAACGGGTGCGCGGTGAATTCATGGAAGCCACCGGCAGTGCGCCCGCCGACTACATCGGCGACGGCAGCGGGTTGAATGTCCGCGGCGATCTCGGCGGTCTCAATCTCTCCACCGTTCCGAAAGTGTTCATCGAGTGCGGCAATATGCGCGATCCGAAAGACGCGTCGGAACTGACCGATCCGAAGTGGCGTGAGCGCGCGGCCCTCGGCATCGCGCAGGGCATTACGGACTTCTTGAACCGCTAAGTCTCCAACAACCGAACGCGAGGTCACGACCGGGATACCGATGCCCCACCCCCGGTCTCAGCAGCTTGATTCCCCCGTACGATGGGTCCACCCCCGACGCCTTCGCGCCACCGCGCCTGGCGGCAGCGTCCGTATACGAGAAAACAACAAAGGACTCACGTTGAACATCCGCTCGCTCACTCGAGGCGACGGCGTGGTGATCGGAGCAGCGGTGTTGCTCTTCATCGCCTCCTTCCTCGACTTCTACTCGGCCGATTGTGACGGCCCGTACTGCACCGACATGCCGAATGGCTGGGACACGGACTTGCTCCTGGTCGTCCTCCCGTCGGTGTTCCTCATCGGGCTGATCGGCGCGGGGCTGGTCATCGCGGGGCGGTTCCAGCCCGAGAGCCGTAAGGTCAGCGGGCTCACCCTCGACCAGTGGGGCGCCGGTTTCGCCGTGGCCGCCGCCTGGGACTCGCTGTGGTCGCTCATGGTCACGCCGGACAAGCTCAGCCCCGGTGTCGGCGCCATTCTCGCGCTGGTGGCGACGCTCGCCAGCGCCGCGGCGGTCATCGCGACCCCGCGCGTCCCGGCCCTCAAGGCGCCGCTGATGAACGCCTCCGGTCCGGCGGGCCCCTCCCCGTACGGCGCTCCGTCCCCGTACGGCGCGCAGGCCCCGCAGCCGGGCTACGGCTACCCGGGCCCGGGCGGCGCCCAGCCCGGTCAGCCGCAGGGCGGCCCGGGCCAGCCCTCCTTCGGCGGTCAGCCGGGCCAGCCGGCCCCGGCCCCGGCGGCGGGCGGCTCCGACTTCGCGCCGTTCTGGTTCGCGGTGCCGGTGACCCGGCCGCTGTACGCCGAGGACGGCTCGTCCGGCACGATCGCCGAACTGGCCCCGGGCACCTGGTACCTGGCCGTCGAGCAGCGCGGGCAGGCGCTCGTCGCGCAGACCCAGGACGGGCGGCGCGGCGTGCTCCAGGACACCACGGGGATCCAGCGCGGCTGACCTCCCCATGACACGGCCCCTCACCCGGCACCGGGCGAGGGGCCGTCTCCTTTGCCCCCGTTGCCATGTGCGCACCCGAGCCGTACAGTCCAGGCGGCAGGCGACCTGACGCGACGTCAGAGAGGGGTTGTCATGCGGCTCGGCCTGGCGCTCGGCTACTGGGGCCGCGGCCCCGACCCCCGCCATCTTCAGCTCGCCCGGCAGGCCGAGCGGCTGGGCTACCACTCCGTCTGGACCGCCGAGTCCTGGGGCTCGGACGCCTTCACCCCGCTCACCTGGATCGCCGCCCACACCTCCCGTATCAAACTCGGCACGGCGATCGCGCAGATGGCCGCGCGCACCCCCACCGCCACCGCGATGCAGGCGCTCACCCTCGACCACCTCTCCGGCGGGCGCGTGATGCTCGGCCTCGGCCTGTCGGGGCCGCAGGTCGTGGAGGGCTGGTACGGGCGGCCGTTCCCCGCGAGCCCGCTCACCGCCACCCGGGAGTACGTCGACGTCATCCGGCAGGTGTTGCGCCGCGAGGCGCCCGTGACGCTCGACGGGCGCTATCACGCGCTTCCGTACGCCGGGCCGGACGCCACCGGCCTCGGCAAGCCGCTGAGGCCCATCGTCCACCCGCTGCGCCCCGGCCTTCCGGTGCTGCTCGGCGCCGAGGGGCCGAAGAACATCGCCCAGACCGTGCGCATCGCCGACGGCTGGCTGCCGCTGTACTGGTCGCCGCGGCGGACCCCGCTGTACGAGGCGGCCCTCGCGGATGCGCCCGAGGGCTTCATGGTGGCGCCGATGGCCCAGGCACGGGTGTGCGACGACATCGCGGAGGGGCTGCTGCCGGTGAAGGCGATGCTCGGGTTCTACATCGGCGGCATGGGCCACGCGGCCCGCAACTTCCACGCCGGTCTGATGGCCCGCATGGGATACGAGGACGAGGCGCGCCGGATCCAGGAGCTGTTCCTCGCGGGCCGCCGCGACGAGGCGATCGCGGCGGTGCCGGACGCCTTCGCCGACGAGGTGTCCCTGATCGGCCCCCGCGAACGCATCGCGGAACGGCTGGAGCTGTGGCGTGCGGGGCCGGTGACGGATCTGCTGGTGATCGCGCCGGACGAACGGACGCTGCGGGTGCTGGCGGAACTGGCCGGGTAGGTGGTTTGGCTCCGCACGGCGGGGCAACACGTCCGGTCATGTCCAGAAGTTATCGCTACGGAAACAATCAGGCGGCGACCGTCGTGGTGGTCGTCGCGGACATCACCGCCGTGATCCTCGGCCTGTGGATCCTGTTCGCCCTGCTGGACGCCAACCCCGCCAACGACCTCGTGACCGTGGTCCGCGACGCGGCGGGCTGGCTCGCGGGCTGGTCCCACGACCTGTTCACGATGGACACGGACTGGCTGCGGACGGTCCTCAACTACGGGCTGCCCGCCGTGGTGTACCTGTTCGTCGGGCACGCCGTGGCCGGCCGCATCCGCCGCGGCTGAGGACCGTACACCACCTACGCGCAGCAGTCCGAGTCCAGCCCCCGCGGCAGGTGCTCGCCGCTGAAGACGGCCGTGGTCGCCTCGTCCCCGCCCAGCGCGGCCACGGCCAGCAGCAGGGAGCCCGCGGTCCAGGTGGTGCGCTCCTCGGGCCACACCGCGTCGTCCTCGTAGACGTACCCCGTCCAGTACATCCCGTCGTCCGCGCGCAGCCGCCGCTGGATCCAGCGCAGGATCTCCACCGCGCGGTCGGATTCGCCCATCACCCACAGGGCCAGGGCCAGTTCGCAGCTCTCGCCGCCGGTGACCCAGGGGTTGGGCCAGACGCAGCGGACGCCCTGGCCGGGGACGACGAAGCGGTCCCAGCCCGCCTCGATCCGGGCGGTGGCGGCGGGGCCGGTGAGGGCCCCGGCGAGGACCGGGTAGTACCAGTCCATCGAGTAGCGGTTCTTGTCCAGGAAGCGCTCGGGGTGGTGGCGTATCGCGTGCCCGAGCAGCCCCGCGGACAGCTCCCAGTCCGGCTGCGGGTCCTCGCGGTGCTCGGCGATGGCGAGCGCGCAGCGCAGGGCCTGGTAGATGGAGGACGAGCCGGTGAGCAGGGCGTCCGGGTCGACGGTGCCGTCGGCCTTGCGCCGCCAGCCGATCTGGCCGCCGCTCTGCCGCAGCCCCAGCACGAACTCCACGGCGGCCACGACGGTCGGCCACAGCCGGTCGAGGAACGTGTCGTCGCCGGTGGCCAGGTAGTGGTGCCAGACGCCGACGGCCACGTAGGCGCAGAAGTTGGTCTCGCGCGCGCGGTCGGTGGGGGCGTCGGCGGCCACCCCGGCCGGGGTGTCGGGGTAGGCGGCGTACCAGGAGCCGTCGGGGTTCTGGTGGTCGGCCAGCCAGCGGTAGGCGGCCTCGGCGCGCTGGTGCTCACCCGCCGCGTCCAGCGCCATCGCCGCCTCGACGTGGTCCCACGGGTCGAGGTGGTGGCCGCGGAACCACGGTATGGCGCCGTCCGCGCGCTGCACGGCGGCGATGCCCTCGACCGTGCGCAGGGCCTCCTCGACGGTGAGGACGCCCGGCAGGGCCAGCCGTTCGGTACGGGGGCCGGGGCGCGGGCCGCGCGCCGTCACGCCTGGGTCCCGCGGGAGGTGCGGGGCTTGGTCGCGTAGGCCACGAAGCTCTTGCCGATCAGCGGGTTCAGCGCCTGTTCGGCGAGCCGCGTGGCCAGCGGCTTCTTCATGATGTCCCAGACCAGCAGCTTGTGGTACGCGCGCACCGGCAGCGGAGCCTCCTGACCGTCCTTGTCGACTCCGAAGGCGCACTTGAGCCACCAGTACGGGCTGTGCAGGCCGTGCGCGTGGTGGGTGCCGTACGGCCGCAGTCCGGCCTCGCGCATCCGCTCCAGGAGTTCGTCGCCGCGGTAGATGCGGATGTGGCCGCCCTCCACCTCGTGGTACGCGTCGGACAGCGCCCAGCACACCTTCTCGGGCCCGTAGCGCGGCACGGTGACGGCGATCCGGCCGCCGGGGCGCAGCACCCGCACCATCTCGGCGAGCACGCCCTTGTCGTCGGGTATGTGCTCCATGACCTCGGAGATGATGACGACATCGAAGCTGTCGTCCGGGAACGGCAGGGCCAGCGCGTCGCCCTCCATGGCGGTGGCGGTGGCTCCGGCGGGGGCCTCACCGGCCTCCTTCATGGCGGCGAACCACTTCGCGACCTCGCGTATCTCATCGCCGTTGCGGTCGAGCGCGACGACCCGCGCACCGCGCCGGTAGCACTCGAAGGCATGGCGCCCCGCGCCACAGCCCAGGTCGAGGACGCGATCGCCGGGGGCGAGGGGGAAGCGGGAGAAATCGACGGTCAGCACGGGGGTCTGCTTTCGTCAGGCGGGGTCGTCGGATCGGATCGGGGCCGGGGGCGGCGGTCAGCGCGCGGCGCGGGTCCGTGCGGCGCGGGCCTGGGCGCCGATCGCCGCGCGGTAGTGCTCGACGGTGCCGCGGGCGGCCTGCTCCCAGGTGAAGCGGCGCAGCACCCGCTCGCGTCCGGCGGCGCCGAGGCGCCCGCGCAGATCCGCGTCGCCCAGCAGCCGTTTGAGGGCCGTGGCGAGCGCTCCCGCGTCGCCGGGCGGTACGGCCAGGCAGGTCTCGCCGTCCGTGCCCGCGACCTCGGGGATCGCGCCGCCGGTGGTGGCGACCAGCGGGGTGCCGGTGGCCATGGCCTCGGCGGCGGGCAGCGAGAACCCCTCGTACAGGGAGGGCACACAGGCGATCTGGGCGCCGCGGATGAGGTCGACCAGTTCGGGGTCGCTGATGCCCTTGACGAACTCGACGGCGCCCTGGAGCCCGTAGCGGGCGACGGCGGCGGCCACCGGCCCCGTCTCGGGGCGCTTGCCGACGACCACGAGGTGGGCGTCGGGGTTGTCGGCGCGGACCTGTCCCAGCGCCTCGACCAGGTGGACCAGGCCCTTGAGCGGCACATCGGCGCTGGATGTGGTGACGATCCGGCCGGGGACCACCGGCACGGCCGGGTCGGGCGAGAAGAGCCCGGTGTCCGCGCCGATGGGGACGACGTGCACGCGTCCGGGCCGTACGCCGAGGTGTTCGACGATCTCCCGGCGCGAGGAGCCGGAGACGGTGAGCACCGAGGGCAGCCGCCGGGCCACCCGCTTCTGCATGCGCGTGAAGCCGTACCAGCGGTGGACGGACAGACGGCGCTTCCAGCCGTCCGCGGCGTCCAGCTCCAACTGGCGGTCCACGGTGATCGGGTGGTGGATGGTGGTCACCAGCGGGAAGCCGGTCCGCTCCATGCCCAGCAGCCCGTAGCCGAGGGTCTGGTTGTCGTGGACGACGTCGAACGCGCCGCGCCGGGCGCCCAGGTGGCGGCGGGCGCGCAGGCTGAACGTGAGCGGTTCGGGGAAGCCGCCGGTCCACATGGTGGCGACCTCCAGGGCGTCCACCCAGTCCCGGTACTCCTCGATCCCGGGCGTGCGGAACGGGTCGGGCTGACGGTAGAGGTCGAGGCTGGGCAGCCGGGTGAGGGTCACACCGTCCTCGGCGTCGAGCACCGGGTAGGGCTGGGCGCCGATGACCTCGACGGTGTGGCCGAGCCGGGCCAGTTCACGGGAGAGATGACGTACGTAGACGCCCTGGCCTCCGCAGAACGGGTTCCCCTTGTAGCTCAGCAGCGCGATGCGCAGCGGCCGGTCGCCGCCCCGGTCCCGGTCCTCCGCGGCGGCCGTGGGGGGCGCCGTCCGAAGTGGGTCGACTCCGGTCTCCTGCGCGGCCTCTGCGGTCACTCGCGCCCCTCCCTTGTTGCACGTCAGCGGGAGCGTAGCCGCTCACGATTATCTAGAACAAGTTTCACTAACGGATAGCCCGAGAAGTCTCGAAGATACCTGGCGAACCGAGCGCTCCCGGCGCCGGGACGGGTGATCCCTACCACTCGGTAGCCCCTTGCGTGCGACGGCCGTTCACGGGGACGGGGTCATATCGGCGCGAGCTGGGCAAACGCGGCGGACGGCGGGTTCGAGCGATACGCGACCCTAGAACGAGTTTCACTGACTCGCGCCCCTAGGCCGACCCTGCCATCATGCACGGTGTCCGTTTGTCAACCGCAGCGCAGACACTATGCACCCGAAGTGAGACAAATGACCGCAGAAGTCAAGCCGGCCTCCCTGCAGCTGACCGAGCGGCAGGAGGCGCGCCGCCGGCGCATCCTGCACGCCAGTGCCCGGCTGGCCAGCCGCGGCGGCTTCGACGCGGTCCAGATGCGCGAGGTGGCCGAGCACTCCAGCGTGGCGCTCGGCACCCTCTACCGTTACTTTCCGTCCAAGGTCCATCTGCTGGTCGCCACCATGCAGGACCAGCTGCAGCACATGCACGAGACGCTGCGCAAGCGCCCGCCGACCGAGGAGGATCCGGCCACCCGGGTCGCCCAGACCCTGATGCGCGCCTTCCGCGCGCTGCAGCGCGAACCCCATCTGGCGGACGCGATGGTCCGGGCCCTCACCTTCGCCGACCGCTCGGTGAGCCCCGAGGTGGACACGGTCTCCCGGCTCACCACCGCGATCATCCTCGACGCGATGGGGCTGGAGGGCCCGCCGACGGCCGAGCAGCTGTCCGCCGTGCGGGTCATTGAGCACACCTGGCACTCGGCGCTGATCACCTGGCTGTCGGGGCGGGCCTCGATCGCCCAGGTCAAAATCGATATCGAAACGGTCTGCCGACTGATCGATCTGACGGCGCCGACAGAGCACCCCTGACCCCCCTCGCCCCTATCGCCCATCGCCCTGCGGGGGGCGTGAAAGGGGCGCGAAACAGCGCGCGTTGCGTACTCATGGCGCACAGTGACAGCACTGCGTGCGCCCGCGCGCCCCCCTATGGCGCAAATATCGTGTTAACGGGGTGGGCAATCCCGGTATTCATGAACGGCGCGCGACATAGCGACGACGGCGTGCGACGGATCGATGTCTACAGGGGGGTGAAGAACTCCGTGATACGGGTTCTTCTGGTACATGATTCATACCTGCTGCGGTCCGCGTTGGCCGCACTGATACAAGCCGAACCTGGGTTCGAGGTGATTTCCGCCGCATGGCGTGACGCGCGTAGCAGAGCACGCTCCTTACGACCGCACGTCTGCGTGGTCGACACGGACTGCCCCGGCTCCGACAGGGCCGCGCGCAAGGGCGAGCTGGCCAAGCTCACGGCGGAGGCCCCGGCGGAGGAGAGCGGCCCCGAGTCCGGGCTGCTCGTGCTGGCCAACGCCGGGCGCCCCGGTCAGCTGCGCCGCGCGCACAAGGCCCGGGCCCTCGGGTACATCGACAAGAACGCCCCGCCCCAGCGGCTGCTGGACGGCATCCGGCACGTGGCGAAGCGGGAGCGGTTCATCGATGACTCGCTGGGCTACGGCTTCCTCAAGGCGGCGGAGATCCCGCTGACCGAGCGCGAGTTGGGCGTGCTGTCCCTGGCGGCCGACGGCGCCTCCATCGCGGAGATCGCCCGGACCCTGCACCTGTCCAACGGGACGATTCGCAACTACCTGGCCGCGATCACCCGTAAGACCGGGGCACGCAACCGGGTGGACGCCATTCGCATCTCACAGTGTGAGGGCTGGGTCTGACGTCCGGTCCGGGGTGGCCTTGACGGCGGTGCCGGTCTCCGTACCGGCTCCGTCGTAGCCACCGCCGGGGGCCGGCTCGTACCGATGGCGGAGGGCGTCGCGGACGCCGTCGCAGAAGGCGTACGCGTGTCGCGGGGCCGACGTCTACCGAAACGGACCGGCCGCTCCCGGAGGGCACGCGCCCTCGCTCACCCCGCTACTCATCCGGTGGGAAGACCTGTTCACCGCTTTCGAGCAGCCGGATCGCGATGGCCTCGACCGGGCACCCCTCGGCCGCCACGAGCACCGCCTCGGAGGCGTCCGCCTCCGGCTCGACCGGATGCGACCGCCGCTCCGCGTCCAACCGGAACCCGCCGGGCGCGCTGCTGGCGCAGAACCCCGAGCCGACGCAGACACCGCGGTCGACCTCGACCCGCCAGCGGTCCCCCATCAGCCCTGCTCCCCGTCCCACCCCTGCGGCAGGTGGATCATCTTGTGCTCCAGATACTCCGACAGCCCCTCGGGGCCGAACTCCCGCCCCAGGCCGGAGTTCTTGTAGCCGCCGAACGGCCCGAGCATGTCCAGGCTGAAGGTGTTCACCGAGTACGTACCGGTGCGGATGCGCCGCGCGAAGTCGATGCCGTGCGCCACGTCCGCCGTCCAGACGCTGCCCGACAGCCCGTAGTCGGAGTCGTCGGCGATCCGGGCCGCCTCCTCCTCATCCCCGTACGGCAGCAGACAGATGACCGGGCCGAAGATCTCCTCCCGGGCGACGCGCATCGTGTTGGCGACGTCCCCGAAGAGCGTCGGCTCCACGTACCACCCCGTCTCCTGGGCCTCGGGACGCCCGCCGCCCGCCAGCACCTTGGCGCCCTCGCGCTGTCCGAGCGCGATGTAGTCCAGCGAGCGCCGCTGCTGGCGCCGCGCCACCAGCGGGCCCACCTGGGTCGCCGGGTCCAGCGGATCGCCCACCACCAGGGCCGACGCGGCGGCCGCGAAGCGCTCGGCCAGCTCGTCGTAGTGGCTGCGCGGGGCGAGGATGCGGGTCTGGGCGACGCACGCCTGCCCGTTGTTCATCCACGCGTTGGGCACGATCCCGGCGACCGCCGCCTCCAGGTCCGCGTCCGGCAGGATCACCGCGGCCGACTTCCCGCCCAGCTCCAGTGTCACCCGGGTCAGCCGGCGCGAGGCCACCTCCATCACGCGCTTGCCCGCCGTCACCGACCCCGTGAACGACACCTTGTCGACCCCCGGGTGCCCGACCAGGTACTCGCTGACCTCCCGGTCCGCCGGAAGGATCGACAGCACCCCCTCCGGCAGCCCCGCCTCGGTCGCGATCTCCGCCAGCAGATACGCGTCCAGCGGCGTCTCCGGCGACGGCTTGAGGATCACCGAGCATCCCGCCAGCAGCGCCGGGGCCAGCTTCGCCGCCGCCACGAACTGCGGCACGTTCCACGGCACGACGGCCGCCACCACCCCGGCCGGCTCCCGCCGCACCAGCAGCGGCCCGAGCACCCCGGCCCGCCGCTCCTCGAAGGTGAAGCCGCGCGCCACCGTGATCGCCGCGTCCCACACCATCATCGCGCCGAGCGCCTGGGCGAGGACGCTCCAGGAGTACGGCGAGCCGTTCTGCGCGCTGATGACCTTCGCGATCTCCTCATGCCGTACGGCGACCGCGTCCTTGATCCGCGTGACGACGGCGATCCGCTCCTCCAGGGAGGTACGCGGCCACTCCCCCTCGTCGAACGCCCGCCGCGCCGCCGCGACCGCCCGGTCCACATCGGCCCGCGCGGCGTGCGGCACCCGCCCGATGACCTGTTCCGTATGCGGCGAGACGACCTCGATGGTCTCCGCCCCGGCCGGATCGACCAGCGCCCCGCCGATGAAGAGCTGCCCGTACTCGATGAGGTCGCCCATCGCTGATGCCTCCTGCCGAAGACTGCCCGCACCACGCGGACCTGACGATGCATCAGAACTGATACCAGTTCCCGTTATAGTCAGCAATGCACGCGCTGCCGCGGCTCGGCCGCACTCGCGGAAAGGGGCACCCGTGCCAGAGGCGACCGACGTCACCGACCACGGCGGCGGGGTGTGGAGCATCCCCGTCCCCATCCCCGACAACCCGCTCGGCCACACCCTCGTCCACCTCCTGGACACCGACCGCGGCCCGGTCCTCATCGACACCGGCTGGGACGATCCGACCGCCTGGGACGCCCTCACCGCCGGGCTGGCCGCCTGCGGCACCGACGTCTCCGCGATCCACGGCATCCTCGTCACCCACCACCACCCCGACCACCACGGCCTCTCCGGCCAGGTGCGGGAGGCCTCCGGGGCATGGATAGCGATGCACGGCGCCGACGCCCACGTCGTACGCCGCACCCGCGAGGCCGACCCCACCCTCTGGCTCGACTACCTGGCCGAAAAGCTGGCCGCGGCCGGCGCCCCCGAGGACCACCTCGCCCCGCTGCGCGCCGCCCGCGCCGAGGGCCGTACGGACCTGCCGGGAGGGCGGGCCGCCCTCCCCGACCGCGAGATCGCCCCCGGCCGGCTCCTCGACCTCCCCGGCCGCCGGCTCCGCGCCATCTGGACCCCCGGCCACACCCCCGGCCACGTCTGCCTCCACCTGGAAGAGGCCCACCCCCGGGAAGACGCCGCCGCGCGCGGCCACGGCCGCCTCTTCTCCGGCGACCATCTGCTCCCCGGGATCAGCCCGCACATCGGCCTGTACGAGGACCCGGCCGACGCCCACCGCACCGACCCCCTCGGCGACTACCTCGCCTCACTGGAGCGCGTCGCCGCCCTCGGCCCGGCCGAAGTCCTCCCGGCCCACCAGCACGCCTTCACCGACGCCCCCGCCCGCGTCCGGGCCCTCCTCGACCACCACCAGGCCCGGCTCGAAAACCTGCGCGCCCTCCTCGCCGCGCCGCTCACCCCCTGGCAGCTCGCCGAGCGCATGGAGTGGAACCGTCCCTGGCCCGACATCCCCTACGGCTCCCGTAACATCGCCGTGTCCGAGGCCGAGGCCCACCTCCGCCGCCTGGTCAACCTGGGCCGGGCCGAGCCCGTCCCCGGTACCGACCCGGTCGCCTACCAGGCGCGCTGAGGCGCTTCCCCGACCGACGAACGAGAGGGCCAAGGATGTCCCGCCGCCACGAGCTCAAGCACCGCGTCGTCACGGCCTTCCAGCGGCGCGTCGCCAACCCGGTCGCCTCCCGGCTGCCGTTCCAGACCCTCCTGGAGACCACCGGCCGTAACTCCGGTCTGCCCCGGCGCACCCCGGTCGGCGGACGCCGCGTCGGCGACGCGTTCTGGTTCGTCTCGGAGTTCGGCGACAGGTCGCAGTACGTACGGAACCTCCGGGCCGACCCCAGGGTCCGGGTCCGCATCGGGGGCATCTGGCACACCGGCACCGCCCATCCCCTCCCCGAGGACGACGCCCGCGCCCGCCTCAAGACCCTCCCCCGCTACAACAGGGCCGCGGTCCGCACCCTGGGCAACGACCTGCTGACCGTGCGCGTCGACCTCACCGGCTGACGGCTCGGGGGCGTCTCAGGGGCTGTCGCTGACGGTGACCGGCTCGCCGTTGTTGAGCTGCTCCACGAGCTGCTTGACCTTGGCCCGGTCCCACTGGAGGTTGCCGCCGACGCTGCCGGAGGTCGGCATGTTCAGGGACGTGCCGCCGTCGCTGGTGACGTCCTTCATGGCGAGGAACATCGTGGCCAGGTAGTACGGGTTCATGTCCTTGTCGACGATCAGGGTGTCCAGACCGGCGCCCATGGCGGGGTAGAGCTTGAAGGGGTTCAGCACCGTGCCGGGCGCCGCGGTCTGGGACGCGAGGGCGGACAGGAACTTCTGCTGGTTCTTCGTGCGCTCCAGGTCACTGGCGGCGAACGCGTGGCGGCTGCGGACGAACGCGAGCGCCTGCCGCCCGTTCATCGTCTGCTCACCCGCCTGGAAGTCGGCCCCGGCCTGCTTGTCCTTGAAGCCCATGCCGAGGTTCATGTCGACACCGCCGATGGCGTCCACGATGTTGGCGAAGCCGGAGAACCCCACCTCCGCGTAGTGGTCGATGTGCAGACCGGTGTTGGCCTCGACGGTGCGGACGAGCAGCTGCGGGCCGTCCATGGCGTACGCGGCGTTCAGCTTGGTGGCGCCCATCGGGCCCTTGATCCGGCCGGACTCCGAGCCGCGGAACTTCGGGATGGTCACGTTCGAGTCGCGCGGCAGGGATATGAGCGTCGGACCGGCGGAGCCGTCGTGCAGGATCATCATGGAGTCCGTGCGCTTGCCGTCGGCGGAGCCCGTGTGCAGGTCCTTCTTCTGCTGGTCCGACATGCCCTCGCGGCTGTCGGACCCGACGATGAGGTAGTTGGTGCCGTCCCCCGCCTCGGGGCGGTCGATCACCTGGCTGAGGTCGACCTCCTTGCGCAGCTTGGAGTCGGCCCAGAAGTACGTGGCGACCGAGGCGACCAGCAGGACGACGACCAGGGTGATCAGGGCCCGTTTCACCGTCCGGCCGCGGCGGCGTGGCCGGTACGGCTCATCGGCGGCGTAGTAGTCGTCGTACTGGGACGGAACGCCGTACTGGGGCTGGTCGCCGGGCCCCCCGCCCTGCGGCATCGCACGCGCGGCGGCGTTCTGGTAACCATCGTTTCTGCTGTCATATGGGCGCATGCCCGGCAGTCTGCATTACTCATGGGGAGTAAATGCAAGTCGACGAGAAAAGCATCTTCATCAGCGCATGGAAAATACCGCCGCATCGCCAGAGACATCATCTCCGAGTTGCGGTCTGATTTCCTTTCGTGACTACCCACGGAAGAAAGCAGCGTGATCTTCACACATCGCGAGCACGCCTGCGTTCTTCCGTTCTTCCGCGCGTTCGGTGACCCTCCGGTGGTCATGTGCTTACGCTGCCCGATTCTCGCTGAGGCAGCCTCATCGTCGTCAGCGCCGACCGGTCGGAAAGTGTTACCCGGGGGCTACGGGAGACGACGGGGCACCCCCGGCGGGCGGGGGATGCCCCGGCGGTCGCGAGGTCAGAGCCGCCGCACCCACGCCGCGGCGCCGTGGCCGATAGCGAGGTAAATCACCGCAGGCAGGGCGTAGTTGAAGAAGACGCGCACACCTTCGGGCTCCATCGTGAAGATGTCCTGCGACCATCCGGCGAGCCAGTCCGCCACGCCGTGCACGAAGTCGACAAAGACATTCGCCTGGTTGGCGTCGAGGAAGTACAGCAGGAGCCACAACGCCAGGAAAACGGCGGCGATGTCCGCGAGGCTGTGAATGATCAAGGCCGTCCGATCCGCCCCGCGACCACTCGAATTGCCTGCTCGGCGCCGGGGGGCGGGGGGACCGGGATCTCCCTGGTAGGGAGGATTCGGGTTGTGCTGGTACGGAGAAGCGTTATCCGCTATGTGGCCATGGGGGTTGCTCATGGGCCTCTCTTTGCCGGGTCGAACCTGCCGAAACCGCCTTCACGGTCGTTTCACAACGATGTTTTCGACGCGTTACCAATTCCGTTAGCGGGAAGGGCGGACGGATTTTTCAACTTGGCTATTCCGCATTGGAGTTGCCGGGACGAGGCCGGGCGGGCCGGACGGGACCGCGGCGTCGTCAGCGGGTGAGGCGTCCGGTTAAAGTGGGCGGGAGAACTTCATCCGCGTTCGATCAGGGGAAGTCGGTGGAAGTCCGGCGCTGACCCGCAACCGTGAGCACGCGCCCCCGCGGGCCGTGCGAGCCGGAGCACCTGGGCGGGCGCGGCGCGGGAGGCTCCCGCCGTCCGGGTGTCCGGCGGCGGCACCGTCGTGGGATGCGGAGCTGAGCCCGGCGCCACCGGCGCGGCGGAGTGTTCCGTACGCGGGTGGGCGGCCGTGCGCGGCCGCGTAACGCCCCTGATCGAGAGGCACCCCAGCCATGAACGTACGTCGCAGCGTCGCGGCCCTGGCCGTCTCCGCCGCCCTGTGCGCGACCGCGGCGGCCACCGCGCCTGTCGCGTCCGCCGATGACGCCAAGCGTCCGGAGGGGCTGTACGGCACGAAGGACCCCACGTTCGACGGGGTGTGGCGGCAGTCGCTCGCGCTGCTCGCCCAGCACGCGACGGGGGTGAAACCGGCCACATCGGCCATCGACTGGCTCGCCGGGCAGCAGTGCGCGGACGGCGGCTTCGCCGCGTACCGGGCGGACACGGGGAAGGCCTGCGACCCGAAGAAGGGCGAGTTCACGGACGCGACCGGGGCCGCGATACAGGCGCTGGCCGCGGTGGGCGGCCGCTCCGCGGCGGTGGAGAAGGGCATCGGCTGGCTCAAGCGGAGCCAGAACGAGGACGGCGGCTGGGGCATGAACCCCGGCGGCCCGAGCGACGCCAACTCCACCTCGGTCGCGGTCGGCGCGTTCGCCGCGACCGGTCTGGACCCGGTGGAGGTCGCGCACCGGACGAGCGGCAAGGCTCCGTACGACGCGCTGCTCGGGCTGCAGCTGGGCTGTTCGGCGAAGGCGGCGCAGCGCGGCGCGTTCGCGTACACCTCCGGCAAGGGCGAGGCCGCCGCCAACGATCTGGCCACCGTGAGCGCGGCGCTGGCCACCCGCGGTTCGGGCTTCGTCTTCGATCCCGTAGGCAAGGACGACGGCAAGAAGCCCAAGCCGCTGGCCTGCGAGGGCAAGGGCGGCGCGGACCGTACGCCCGAGGACGCCTCCGAGGCGGCGCTCGCCTACCTCTCCACCACCATGTCCGGCAACGGCATGCACCTGAAGTCCGCGACGCCCGGCGCGAAGGCCCAGCCCGACTTCGGCGCCACCGCCGACGCGGTCATGGCGCTCGCCGCGGGCGAGCACAGCGCGGCCGCCGCCAGGCCGCTGCAGTGGCTGCAGGGCAAGGACAGCGGCGCGGCGGCCTGGGCGAAGGGCGACCCGGGCGCGCTCGCCAAGCTGGTGCTCGCGGCGCACGCGGCCGGTGCGGATCCGCGGCACTTCGGCGACGTCGACCTCGTACAGCGGCTGAACGCCACCGGCCCCGAGCCCGCCGCGCAGCGGACTTCGGAGACGTCGGAGAAGGAGGACGAGAAGTCCGGCAGCGGCACGGGCGGCCTCTGGTGGATCGTGGGAAGCTGCGCGGTGGCCGGCATGGGCATAGGTTTCCTGTTCAGCGGCCGTAGGAAGCAGCGGCTTTGATGGCCGGCCGCTCGGCGATCCGGCTGCTTCCTGTCGTCCTTCTGCCCCTCGTGGCCGTGCTCGCCGGTGCCGCGCCCGCGCAGGCCGAGGGGTACCGCTACTGGTCGTTCTGGCAGCGGGGCGGGGACGGTGGCTGGACGTACGCGACGCGGGGCCCCTCCGCCGTCCGTCCCGGCGACGGCGACATGATCGGCTTCCGCTTCGCCGTCAGCGAGGACTCGCAGAAC
This sequence comes from Streptomyces sp. NBRC 110028, assembly GCF_001417735.1. Taxonomy (GTDB): domain Bacteria; phylum Actinomycetota; class Actinomycetes; order Streptomycetales; family Streptomycetaceae; genus Streptomyces. The sequence goes on along the minus strand of NZ_BBUZ01000025.1, from coordinate 399,034 downwards.
GCCTCCCGGCCCCGTGGCACGGCCCGTTTCGGCACGGTCTGCGACGCGGATGCGCCCGCCGAGGGCGGCACGAAGCGGATCGCGGTCGTCCTCGACTTCGGCACCGGGCGGGACGCGCCGGACGGCCGTACGCCGCCGAGGTCCCGTACCGCGTGCGCGCGGGTGGGTGAGAACGCGACGGCCGGTGAGGCGCTGGCGGCGGTCGCGAAGCCGCTGCGCTACAACTCCTCGGCCCTGCTGTGCGCCATCGCCGGCTACCCGAGGTCGGGCTGCGGGGAGCCGGTGGCCTCGGGCAAGGACACCGGCGGCGGCGATACGGGCGAGGGCGGCGGCCCGTCGGCCGGGCTGATGGGCGGCGTGGCCGTCGTGCTCGGCCTGGCCGCCGCGGCGGTGTGGCAGACACGCCGCCGCCGGACATGACCGCGGTGGGCGCGCGGGACGCCCTGAGCCGCACGGCGCTCCGGGGTGCCCCCGCCCCGCGTCGTGGGGGCGCGCTGCACGCCGGGGCGTGGTGGGTGTGGGCGCTGGGGCTGGGCACGGCCGCGTCACGGACCACCAATCCGCTGCTGCTCGGGCTGATCGTCGCCGTCGCGGGCTATGTCGTGGCCGTGCGCCGCACCGACGCGCCCTGGGCCCGCAGTTACGCCGCGTTCCTGAGGCTCGGGCTGGCCGTGCTGGCGATCCGGCTCCTCTTCGCGCTGTTCTTCGGCTCGCCGATCCCGAGCACGCGGGTGCTGTTCACGCTGCCCGAAGTGCCGCTGCCCGACTGGGCGCGGGGGGTGCGGATCGGGGGGCGGGTCACGGCCGAGGGGCTGGTGTTCGCGCTGTACGAGGGGCTGCGGCTGGCCACGCTGCTGGTCTGCGTCGGCGCGGCGAACGCGCTGGCCAGCCCGGCGCGGCTGCTCAAGTCGCTGCCGGGCGCGCTGTACGAGGCGGGGGTGGCGGTGGTCGTGGCGATGACTTTCGCGCCGCATCTGGTGGCGGACGTCCAGCGGCTGCGCGCGGCGCGACGGCTGCGGGGCCGCCCCGACCGTGGGGTGAAGGCGCTGCTCCAGGTGGGGCTTCCGGTGCTGGAGGGCGCGTTGGAGCGGTCCGTGGCGCTGGCGGCGGCGATGGACGCGCGCGGTTACGGCCGGACCGCGCGGGTCCCGCCCGCGGTGCGCCGTACGACGGCCGCGCTGACGCTGGGCGGACTGCTCGGGGTCTGCTGCGGTACGTACGGGCTGCTGTCCTCGCAGGGCGCGGCGTACGGTCTGCCGCTGCTGCTGGCCGGGCTCCTCGCCGCGCTGAGCGGGCTGTGGCTGGGCGGGCGCCGGTCGGTCCGCAGCCGCTACCGGCCGGACCGGTGGGGGACGCGGGCGTGGCTGGTGTCGGGGTCGGGGGTGGCGGTCGCCGCGGTCATGGTCTGGGCCGCCTCGTCCGCACCGGGCTCCCTGAATCCGCCCGCCGTTCCGCTCACCGCGCCGGACCTGCCGCTGTGGCCCGCGGCGGGGGTCCTGCTGGGGCTGCTCCCGGCGTTCGTCGCCCCCGCTCCCCCACCCGACCCCGAGGAGGTCCCGCAGTGATCCGCTTCGAGCAGGTGTCCGTCACCTACGACGGCGCCGCCCGGCCCGCCCTCCACGGGGTGGACCTCACCGTTGCGGAAGGTGAGCTGGCCCTGCTGATCGGCCCCTCCGGAGTCGGCAAGTCGACACTTCTGAACGCCGTCTCCGGGCTGGTGCCGCACTTCAGCGGGGGCACCCTGCGCGGCCGGGTCACGGTCGCGGGCCGGGACACCCGCACCCACAAGCCCCGCGAACTGGCCGATGCCGTCGGCACCGTGGGCCAGGACCCCCTCGCGCACTTCGTCACCGACACCGTCGAGGACGAGCTGGCCTACGGGATGGAGTCACTGGGCCTGCCGCCCGACACGATGCGCCGCCGCGTGGAGGAGACCCTCGACCTCCTCGGCCTGGCCGAGCTGCGCGACCGGCCCATCGCGACGCTCTCCGGCGGGCAGCGGCAGCGGGTCGCGATCGGCTCGGTGCTCACCACGCACCCGCAGGTCCTGGTCCTGGACGAGCCCACCTCGGCCCTCGACCCCGCCGCCGCGGAAGAGGTGCTGGCCGTGCTGCAGCGGCTGGTGCACGACCTGGGCACGACGGTGCTGATGGCCGAACACCGGCTGGAGCGGGTCGTGCAGTACGCGGACCAGGTGATCCTGCTGCCCGCCCCCGGCGCGCCCCCGGTCGTCGGCGCACCGGCCGAGATCATGCCGGTCTCGCCCGTGCAGCCGCCGGTCGTGGCGCTGGGCGGCCTCGCGGGGTGGACGGCCCCGGTACCGCTGTCCGTACGGGACGCGCGCCGCAGGGCGGGGGCGCTGCGGGAGCGGCTGGCGCCGCTCGCCCCGCCCGTGCCGCACGACCCGCCGGACGGGACGCCCGCGGGACGGGCCGAGCGGCTGTCCGTACGGCACGGGCGCGTCGAGGCGCTGCGTGAGGTCACCCTGTCGGTGCGGCCCGGTGAGACGGTGGCGCTGATGGGCCGTAACGGGGCCGGGAAGTCCACGCTCCTGGCCGCGCTCGTCGGGATGCGCGAACCGGCCGCCGGAACGCTGCGCGTCGGGGCGGAACGCCTCGTACCGCACCGCACCCGACCCGCCGAACTCCTGCGTCACGTGGGGCTCGTACCGCAGGAGCCGCGCGATCTGCTGTACGCGGACACGGTGGCGGCCGAGTGCGCGGCCGCCGACGAGGACGCGGGCGCGGCGCCCGGCACCTGCCGTGAGCTGGTCCGGGGCCTGCTGCCCGAGGTGGCGGACGGCACCCATCCGCGCGATCTGTCCGAGGGACAGCGGCTCGCCCTCGCGCTGTCGGTCATCCTCACCGCCCGCCCGCCGCTCCTGCTGCTGGACGAGCCGACGCGCGGTCTGGACTACGCGGCGAAGGCGCGGCTGACGCGGGGCTTGCGCGGGCTGGCGGCGGACGGCCACGCCATCGTGCTGGCCACGCACGACGTGGAGCTGGCGGCCGACCTCGCCCACCGGGTCGTCATCCTGGCCGACGGCGAGGTGGTCGCCGACGGGCCGACGGCGGAGGTCGTGATGTCCTCCCCCGCCTTCGCCCCGCAGGTCGCGAAGATCCTCGCGCCGCTGCCGTGGCTGACCGTGCCGCAGGTGCGCGAGGCGCTGGAGCGGACACGATGACCCCGAACCCCGCCCACCGGGTACGGGCCGTCCGGCTCGGGCCGCGCTCGCTCCTCGCCCTCGCCCTCGTCTCCGCGACCGGCGCCGCCGCGTTCGCCTGGCCCCTCTTCGCGCCCGCCCACTCCGGTGTCGCCGCCCACGCCGCCGACGCGCCCTGGCTGTTCGCCGCGCTGCTGCCGCTGCTGCTGGCGGTGGTCGTGGCGACGATCGCCGACACCGGTCTGGACGCGAAGGCCATCGCGATGATCGGGGTGCTGGCGGCCGCGGGCGCGGCGCTGCGGCCGCTGGGCGCGGGCACGGCGGGCATCGAGCCGATGTTCTTCCTGATGGTGCTCTCGGGGCGGGTGCTCGGCCCCGGTTTCGGGTTCGTGCTCGGCGCGGTGACGATGTTCGCCTCCGCGCTGCTCACCGGCGGTGTCGGGCCGTGGATGCCGTACCAGATGCTGGCGATGGGGTGGGTCGCGCTGGGCGCGGGGGCGCTGCCCGGCGCCGGGCGGCTGCGCGGCCGCCGCGAGCTGGTGCTGCTCGCGGTGTACGGGGCGGTCGCGTCCGTGGCGTACGGGACGGCGATGAACCTCCAGGGCTGGACCCTGACGCAGGGGATGTCCTCGGGGATCAGCTATGTGCCGGGCGACGCGGTCGGCGCGAACCTGGCCCGTTTCGTGGCGTACTGCCTGGCGACCTCGCTCGGCTGGGATCTGCCGCGCGCGGTGGTGACGGTGGCGCTGACCCTCACCCTCGGCGGGCCGGTCCTGGGGGCGTTGCGGCGCGCCACGCGCCGGGCGGCGTTCGAGGCGCCGGTGGCGTTCGAGCGCCCATGACGAGGCGGGCCCGGTGCGCCCCGTCGCGCACCGGGCCCGCCCGTCGCGGGTCCGTTTACTGGTGGAAGATCCTGGCCCCCCACTGGGCGGCCCACCTGCCGTCACCGAACTGGAGGTTGGCCGTGCACAGGCCGGTGTCGCCGTCACAGTTCAGGGCCGTCACCGGGACGGGCGCGGCCTCGCCCCGCGGCGCCTTCATCGCCTGCGCCCCCGCCTGGTGGAAGACCCGCGCGTCCCACTGGGCGACCCACCTGCCGTCGCCGAACCGCAGACCGGCCGTGCACTTATAGGTGTCACCGTCGCAATTGAGGGTCGTCACCGGGACGGGCGCCCGCACCGACTCGGCGGACTGGGCGGACTCGGCGGACTGGGCGGACGCGCTCCGGGCCGCGCTCTGGTGGAAGACGTTCGCATTCCAGTCCGCGAACCACCTGCCGTCGCCGAACCGCAGACCGGCCGTGCACTTATAGGTGTCACCGTCGCAATTGAGGGTGGTCACGGGGACGGGCGCCGCGGTGGCCGCCGGAGCGACCGCGGTCGAGACCATGAGCAGGGCTCCCAGCCCCAGGAACGTACCGGTGAGCATTCGGCGAGCTGACATGTCGTCGCTTCCCTTTCGACTCCGGCCACGCGAAAGGTGATAACAGCACACATCACCTCAAGCGGCCGATCCGATGAGATGCCAGAGGCTAGCCACCCACCGGTCGAGCATCGCTCGAAGAAGAATCAGAGCCGCTGAAGGATCGTCCCGGTCGCCAGCGCCCCGCCCGCGCACATCGTGATGAGCGCGAACTCCTTGTCCGTCCGCTCCAGTTCGTGCAGCGCCGTGGTGATCAGCCGGGCCCCCGTCGCCCCCACCGGGTGGCCGAGCGCGATGGCGCCGCCGTTGACGTTCACCTTCTCCAGATCCTGTTCGAAGACCCGCGCCCAGGACAGCACGACGGACGCGAACGCCTCGTTGATCTCGATCACGTCGATGTCCCCCAGCGTCATCCCGGCCTTCCCCAGCACGGCCCGGGTCGCGTCCACGGGTCCGTCCAGGTGGTAGTGCGGATCGGTGCCGACCAGGGCCTGGGCCACGATCCGGGCGCGGGGCCGCAGCTTCAGCGCGCGGGCCATCCGCTTGGACGCCCACAGCACCGCGCACGCGCCGTCCGAGATCTGGGAGGAGTTGCCGGCCGTGTGCACGGCGGTCGGCATGACGGGCTTGAGCCCGGCCAGCGCCTCCATGCTGGTGTCGCGCAGCCCCTCGTCCCGGTCGACGGCCCGCCACATGCCCTCTCCGGCGGCCTGCTCCTCCTCGGTGGTGGGCACCTGCACCGCGAAGGTCTCGCGCTTGAAGCGCTCCTCGGCCCAGGCCCGGGCCGCGCGCTCCTGGGAGAGGAGGCCGAGGGAGTCCACGTGTCCCCGGGTGAGCCCGCGCCGCCGGGCGATCCGCTCGGCGGCCTCGAACTGGTTGGGGAGGTCGACGTTCCACTCGTCGGGGTACGGCTTTCCCGGCCCGTGCTTGGAGCCGCTGCCGAGCGGCACCCGCGACATGGCCTCGACGCCGCAGCCGATGCCGATGTCGATGACGCCGGTGGCGACCATCGTGGCCACCATGTGGTTGGCCTGCTGGGAGGAGCCGCACTGGCAGTCCACGGTCGTCGCGGCCGTCTCGTACGGCAGGCCCATGGCCAGCCAGGCGTTGCGCGCGGGGTTCATGGACTGTTCGCCCGCGTGGGTGACCGTACCGCCGACGATCTGCTCGACACAGTCGGGCTGGATGCCGGTGCGGGCGAGGAGTTCGCGGTAGGTTTCCCCGAGGAGATAGGCGGGGTGGAGATTGGCGAGCGCGCCTCCACGCCTTCCGATGGGGGTGCGCACGGCTTCGACGATGACGGGTTCCGCGGCCATGACTCGTCCTCTTCTCCATCGCGTCCGCGGGGGCTCCCGGCAGCGCCCGCGCCAGAACTAGTACGCGTTCTAGTTCTTCGCTCAGTTTGCTGAGGCCCGCCCTGACGGCGCAAGGGTTGTGCACAGGGCGAGTTGAAGCGTCCGCCTCAAGAAGGACCGTCATGGCCCTTGCTAGTTATAGAACCCGTTACTACCTTCTGGACACTTTCTGATAGGCCGTCAGATCTTGGAGTGGCCGATGTCCTGTCCAGCGCTCCCCGAAGGCTTCGACTTCACCGACCCCGACCTCCATCAGCACCGGGTGCCACTCCCCGAGTTCGCCCAGCTGCGGCAGACGGCCCCCGTGTCCTGGATCCCCCAGCGGCACGGCATCGCCGGGTACGACGACGACGGCTACTGGGCCGTCACCCGGCACGCCGACGTCAAGGAGGTCTCGACCCGGCCCGAGATCTTCTCCTCGCACCGCAACACCGCGATCATCCGCTTCAACGAGCACATCCAGCGCGACCAGATCGAGGTCCAGAAGCTGATCATGCTCAACATGGACCCGCCCGAACACACCCGGGTCCGCCAGATCGTCCAGCGCGGCTTCACCCCGCGCGCGATCCGCTCCCTGGAGGACGCCCTCCACGACCGCGCCGTACGCATCGTGGCGGCCGCCAAGGAGAACGGCACCGGCGACTTCGTCACCGACATCGCCTGCGAACTCCCCCTCCAGGCCATCGCCGAGCTGATCGGCATCCCCCAGCAGGACCGGTCCAAGATCTTCGACTGGTCCAACAAGATGGTCGCGTACGACGACCCGGAGCTGGCCATCACCGAGGAGATCGGCGCCGAGTCGGCCATGGAGCTGATCTCGTACGCCATGAACCTGGCCTCCGACCGCAAGCAGTGCCCCGCCGAGGACATCGTCAGCGCCCTGGTCGCCGCCGAGGACCAGGGCAACCTGGGCTCCGACGAGTTCGGCTTCTTCGTGCTGCTGCTGGCCGTGGCGGGCAACGAGACCACCCGCAACGCCATCAGCCACGGCATGCACGCCTTCCTCACCCACCCCGACCAGTGGGAGCTGTTCCGGCGCGAGCGCCCCGCCACCGCCGCCGACGAGATCGTCCGGTGGGCCACCCCCGTGATGTCCTTCCAGCGCACCGCCACCCAGGACACCACCCTCGGCGGCCGGTCCATCCGGGCGGGCCAGCGGGTCGGCGTGTTCTACTCCTCCGCCAACAACGACCCCGAGGTCTTCGACCGCCCCGAGGTCTTCGACATCACCCGCGACCCCAACCCCCACCTCGGCTTCGGCGGCGGCGGACCGCACTTCTGCCTCGGCAGGAGCCTGGCCGAACTGGAGATCCGGCTCATCTTCAACGCGATCGCGGACACCCTCCCCGGCATCCGCCTCACCGGCGCGCCCCGGCGGCTGCGGTCGGCCTGGCTGAACGGCATCAAGGAGCTGCGGGTGAGCTACGCGTAGCCCATCACCGCCCGGCGTCACTTGAACGGCACGTTGATGCAGGCCACCCGGTTCCCGGCCATGCCCGCGTGCCCCGTCTGCGTGGCGGTGCCATGCTCGTGGATCACCACCGAGCGCGCCTCACCCGGCCTGAAGTGCCACTTCACCCAGGACTTGGCGCGGGCGTCGCCACTGCTGTTGGTGGTGGCGCCGAGCCACATCTCATTGTGCGGATTGGCGTACTTGGGGTTCGTGGACGGCTGCTTCGGGTCCTTCATGTTCTGGTAGTGCGGGCCGGAGGAGTCGGGTTTGGAGCCGCACGGCCTGGTGTGCACGTGTATCCCGAAGCGGTGGTCCGGTGCGACCCCGCGCAGGGCCAGGAAGACGAACGTGCCGCGCGGCGGCATCCCGTGCATCCCGTGGTCCCGCATCTCGTGGTCCTGCATCCCGTGGTCCCGCATCATCTCCCCGTGCCACTTCCCCGGGAGCCGCAGCTCCGCGACGAGTACCACGGCGCTCGTGGGCACGAGGGTCTTGTCGTACGTCACCGCGCCACTGGTGCCCTGAGCCGCCGAGGCCGGCCGGAACCGCTCCAGGACGAACGCCGTGGGATTCGGCGAAGGGTCGTGCGTGTCGCTCGGCGCGGCGACCGTGGGTGAGATGACGGCCATCGATGCGGCCAGCGCTGCGGCGGCCGCCGTTACCAGGGACATCCTCAGATCCCTCCTTGGTCGGGACCCCCGAGACTTCCTGGCGTTCATACCGCTTTACCCAACGCTAGACCGGTGCCCCGGCCCCTTCAACGCGAGGCGTCGGCCGATGCGGCGGCCTCCTCCTCATGGGGGACCTCCGCCCCCTCGGACGTTCCTCCCGGCGCCACGGCGCGCGGCCTTCGTACCAGCGCCCGGGCGCGCTCCCGTACGCCCCGGACGCCCGCCGACAGCATCTCGGTGACCGGGCCGTCCGCCTCCTCGGCGGGCTTCCGGCCGACCCCGAGCAGCACGTACTGCAGACCGAATCCGGCCGCGACGACGGCCGCGCCGCCCACCGCGTCCAGCACATAGTGGTTCGCCGTGCCGACGATCACCGCGACCGTGAGCAGCGGGTACAGCATGCCGAGGATCCTCATCCACAGGTACGGCGCCACCAGCGCGATGACCACCCCGCACCACAGCGACCAGCCGACGTGCAGCGACGGCATGGCCGCGTACTGGTTGGACAGCTTGGTGAGCGCGCCGAAGTCCGGGTTGCTCAGGTCCTGCGGGCCGTGCGCCGTGTCGACGTATCCGAGGCCCATCAGCCGCGGCGGGGCCAGCGGGTAGAGCCAGAAGCCGACCAGCGCCAGCAGCGTCGCGAACGCGAGCGGGGTGCGGGCCCAGCGGTAGGTGGCGGGGCGGCGCAGATAGAGCCAGCCCAGCAGGGACAGCGGGATGAGGAAGTGGAAGGTGCTGTAGTACCAGTTCATGCCGTCCTTCAGCCACGGGGTGTCCGCGACCAGGCGGTTGAACCAGTGCTCGATGTCGATGTGGAGGAAGCTCTCGATGGACAGCACCTGGTGGCCGTGGCCCTCGGCGACGCCGCGCTCGTCCGGCGCGTGGGCGCGGATCCACGAGTACGCGAAGTAGCCGACGCGGATGAACATCAGCTCCAGCAGCAGGTTCGGCCGGGACAGCGGCCGCCGCACGAAGCGCAGCAGCGGCATCCAGGCGAAGCGGCCCCGCCGCGGCTCCTGGACCGGCGTCGGCTCCGGGCGGTCCCAGCGAGGGGAGGTCCGGGAGATGAACGGCACCAGACAGGCCGCGGCGAGGGCGGCCAGCAGCGGCGCGTTGTCACCGATGTGCCCGGCGATCTCCAGGTCGGGCAGCAGCGCGGTACGGCTCAGCGTCATCACCAGCACCACCAGCACCGGCCACACCAGCCGGTCGGAGGCCCGGCGGCCCACCCGGCCGACGACCGCGAGCAGGATCCACAGCTGCTGGTACTGCCAGGAGGTGGGCGAGACCGCCAGCGCCACACAGCCGGTGATCGCCGCGGCCAGCAGCAGCTGCCCGTCCCGCGCGTACCGCACCGCGCGCCGCAGCCCGACGACCGCGACCGCCACCGCCAGGACCGCCAGCAGCGCCAGCTCGACCGGCCCCTCAAGACCGATGCGCAGCAGCAGCCCGTGCAGCGACTGGTTGGCCAGGCTGTCGGCGGGCTCGCCGAGCCCGGCGCCGCCGAGGTGGTGGATCCAGTACGACGACGAGTCGCGCGGCATGGCCACCCAGGCCAGCACGGTGCACGCGGCGAACGTCACGCCCGCCAGCGCGGCCGAACGCCGCCGCCCCAGCAGCCACATGACGACGCCGAACAGCAGCAGCGCCGGCTGCAGGGCGGCGGCCACGCCGATGAGCACGCCCGCCTGCCGGCCGGAGGTGCGGGGCAGCACGGTCAGCACGACCAACAGCACCGGGATGATGCTGGTCTGACCGAGGGTGAAGGTGCTGCGGACCGGCAGGGACAGCGTCAGCAGGCACAGCGCCAGCGGCGCGGCCAGCAGCGAGCCGCGGCGGGAGACCGGCTTCGGCAGGGCACGCGCGGCCGTCAGCCCGAGGACGACGACGAGCAGCAGGGTGCCGAACGTCCAGGCGACGCCCAGGCTCTGCTCGGCGGCCCGGGTCAGCGGTTTGAGCACCAGCCCGGAGAACGGGGTTCCGGTGAACGCGTCCCCGTCGTACAGTGAACCGCCCACATGGAGGACGCCCTGCTCGCCGATCCAGGTCTCCAGGTCGGTCAGCCGCTCGTCCGGAGGCAGCCGCAGCACCGCCGCGGCCTGCCGGGCGGCGAGCAGACCGGCCAGCAGCCAGAGAGCGCCGAGCACCATCATCGTCCGTGGCGTCCGGGCCCCGAGGGCACCGGAGCCCGCCCCCGGTCCCGGGGCACCGCGCAGTCCGCTTCGCTCCCTGTTCGTCACGCCCTGCCGCTCCCCCACTCGCCCTCTTCACCTGTTCGGAATGTTCGTGACCCTACTGAGCCCATGACTCAGACGCTCCACACCACCGCTTCACCTGACTCTCGGCCACGGTTGGCCGAAAGCTGTCAGGCTTTGGCGGGAGTGCGTCTGTACGGAGGGAATCCGCACGGTCCCGGCCCATTTCATCAGGGCTGCGGGGTACGTCGCGAATCCGGCTCGGCGGCGTGCTGGAACGTCCCCGGGGTGATGCCGAAACACCGTACGAACCAGCGGTGGAAGTGGCTCTGGTCGGCGAACCCCGCCGCGGCCGCCGCCTCCGCCGCCGTACGTCCCGACACCAGCAGCCCGCGCGCCTGACGCAGCCGCAGCTGGCGCTGGAAGTCACTCGGCGCCATCCCGTACTCCGCCCGGAACGCCCGGTACAGGGCGAACCGGCTGCACCCCGCCGCCTCCGCCAGCCGCTCCGCCGAGATCTCCGTCGCGTACTCCTCCTCCAGCAGCTCCCGCGCCCGCCGCGCCGCCCACGCCTGCCCGCCGCCCCCGGACGGCAGCCCCCTGGCCCGCACCGGGCGGGTGGCACTGCGCCGCACCATCGCGCCCACGGCCGCGGTCAGCCTCTCGTCGCGGACGAGCGGACCGGCGCCCCCGATCAGCGCGGCGTGCAGCCGTAACAGGGCGCGCCCCAGGAGCGGATCGTCCAGCACGGGCTGGTCGAACAGCGGCAGCGGCACCCGCCCGTCCGCGCCGCCCCGGACATCCGACAGGACGCCGCGCACCACATCGGGACCGAAGTGCATGATGCGGTACTTGTAGCCGAGTTCGGCGGCCGCCTCCCCGTCATGCGGGTCGTCCGGGTTGAACACCATCACCATCCCCGCCCCGCTGGTGCGCAGCGCGCCCCGGCAGCGGAAGCGCTGCGCGCCGGTCTCGGTGACGGCGAAGGAATACGTGTCGTGGCTGTGGGGGTGGAAGCGATGACTGAAGAAGTGCGCGTGCATGGCCTCCACGGACCGCTCCGGGTCACGCCAGTACCGCGCCCAGTCCCCCGGCCCCCCGCCGCCCACCGCTCCTCCTCCACCCATCACCCCATTCTGCCGTCTCGCACCAGCGTTCAATACGGGGCCTCAGGTCCCGGGCGAAGGTGACGGCATGCGATTCGACACCACGATCGCCGTCATCGTCCGGGACGACCTCGCCGACTGGCAGAAGCTGAACGTGACGGCCTTCCTCTCCAGCGGGCTCTCCCGCGCCGCCGACGACATCGTCGGCAAGCCGTACGAAGACGCCTCGGGCAACACGTACCTCCCGATGTTCCGCGAACCGGTCATCGTCTACGCCGCCGACGCCCCCGGCCTCTTCCGGGCCCACACCCGCGCCCTCTCCCTCGGCCTCCCCACGGCCCTCTTCACGGAGGAGCTGTTCGGCACCGACAACGAGGACGACAACCGCGCCGCGATCCGCACCATCGAGGCCCCCGACCTCAACCTGGCCGGTCTCGCCCTCCACGGCCCGCGCGGCCAGGTGGACAAGGTGACGCGGGGCCTGCGGCCGCACCGCTGAGCGGTCACCGAACGATCGAATTATTCGGACCATAGTTCAACGGGTGCATAGGTGGCTCCGGCGCGGCATTCGGGCCCGGGGGCCGGCGCAGGGTACGGCTCCGGGAGGCGGCGCGGCTGCCGCACGCGCGGCGCCTTCGCCGGGGACTTCCTGTCCTTCATGTCCGGCCGCCGGCGATCGACGGCCTACGACCCGCCGCCCGCCCAGGCGTGAGCCGCTCGGGAGACACCGCCCTCGGCTGGGGCATGAGGCAGGTTCAGCGTGCCCGAAGTCCTCTTACCCGCGATGACCTACCGTGCGGGTCTCTTCGCGGGGCGGTGCCGTCGAGGCGCGCACCACGAGTTCGGTGGCGAGTTCAACGTGGTGGGACTCGGCCTTTTCGCCGCCTGCCAGCCGGAGGGCGGTGCGCAGGGCGGTACCGCCCATCTCCCGTAGTGGCTGGCGCACGGTGGTCAGGGGTGGTGAGGCCATCCGGGCGAGGCTCGTGTCGTCGAAACCGACCACGCTCAGGTCTTCGGGGATGCGCAGGCCTCGGGCGCGGGCGGTCTCGATGACACCGAGGGCGATCTCGTCGTTGCCTGCGAAGATCGCCGTCGGTGGCTCGTCCAGGCCCAGCAGCGCGGTGGCGCCGAGCAGCCCGCTTTTGTACGTGAATTCTCCGGGCCGGACGTAGGAGTCGGGTACCCGCGCTCCTTCCGCCTCCATGGCCGCGCGGTAGCCGTGCATGCGTGCCTGGTTGCATACGGCCATGGCCGGACCGCCGAGATAGGCGACACGGCGGTGGCCCAGGGAGAGCAGGTGCCGGGTCGCGGCCAGGCCGCCGGCGAAATTGGTCGCCCCGACGCTGTTGACCCGGCTGTCCGGCAGGTGCAGCGGGTCCAGCACGACCAGCGGCAGCCCGGCCCGGGCCAGTTCGTCCAGGTGCGCCGTGGTGTACACGCTGGTGACCGCGATGACGGCGCGGCGCCCGGCTGAGACCAGGTCACGGGCCCAGTGTGGAGCGCGGGACGCCTTACTGATCACCACCGAGGCCCCCGACCCGGCGGCGGAGTCGACGATGCCTTCCAGGGTCTCGGCCACGTACGGCTTGAGGCCGCCCTTGAACTGCACCTCGATGGTGGGGCTTTCGATGGCGGTATGACGGAACACAGGCGCGAGGTAGTGGTGCTGATGCAGCAGTTCCTGCACCCGGGCGCGGGTCCGCGGCGCCACGTCACCGCGCCCGTTGACCACTTTGGACACGGTCGCGATGGAGACCCCGGCCGCTTGGGCGATGTCCGCCAAAGTGGTGCGCCTGGTGTTCGGTCTCATCGGTTCCTCCCAGCTGTACGTCCACCGGCGTGGTGAACCGCCGGCAGGGTCGGCAACGCGGGTGGAACCGGTCAACCGTACGGCAGCCCGGCACCGAGCTCGTACGGGGAGGTGCCGACGAGCCCCCGGCCTCGACGCGTCGAGCGGTCCGCGCGAGATCGCGACCGGTGAACCCGGTCCGATCGACACGCACGCCGGCCCGCCGCGCCCTCCGGGTCCGAGCATGCCCCCGGACCAGGGCCGACAGCGCGGGGACGCCGGGCCGGGGCGCCTGCGCCGACCGCGTGCCACGACTCGGCACGCACTGCGGCGCTCTCCACCGCGGTCACCGGCTGCGGCCGGGTCATCGCACCATCCCTGGCCTCCGATCAGCATGTTTCGAAAAAATTTCGGCACCGGTCAACGTTTCATCAGCCCCCATCCCGCCCGATGCTACGCAGCCGACCGCTGCCCGACAACGCGTCTGCACATGTCTTGACAGGCCGTCAGTCCGAAACCTAATTTGCACGAACCAAGCTCGAAGAAAGCTGTTTCGAAAAGTTTTCACTACGGCTCGTGAAAAGCCGGTGGTTCTGGAGTGCGGAGAAAAGACATGGCGATCCCCCTCTCTCGACGTACCCTCCTCGGCCTGGCCGCCGGCGTGCCGGTCTCCGGGGCGCTGGCGGCCTGCGGCTCGTCCGGCCCCGGCAAGAGCGGTGGTGGGGCCACGTACTGGTACATAAGCGGCCAGCCGAATGAGGGTGTCAGGGGCGGCGCGGTGGACGCGTTCAACAAGGCCCACCCCAAGGAGCAGATCACAGACACCACCTTCCAGAACGACGCGTACAAGACGAAGATCAAGACCGCCATCGGCGCGGGGAAGGCGCCCACCATCATCTGGGGCTGGGGAGGCGGGACGCTGCGCACCTACGCGAAAGCGGGCCAGGTCGAGGACCTCACCTCGTGGTTCGACGAGCACCCCGAGGTCAAGAAACGCCTGTTCCCGTCCTCGTTCGCCGCGGCGACCGTCGACGGCAAGATCTACGCGATGCCGTGCGATGTCGTGCAGCCGATCGTCCTCTACTACAACAAGAAGGTCTTCGACCGGGTCGGCGTGGAACCGCCGAAGTCCTGGGACGACATCATGGCGCTGGTGCCCAGGTTCAACGCGAAGGGCATAGCGCCGTTCGCTCTCGGTGGCCAGTCCCGGTGGACGAACATGATGTGGCTTGAGTTCCTGTTCGACCGCATCGGCGGTCCTGAGGTGTTCCAGGCCATCACCGAGGGCGAGAAGAACGCCTGGTCCCATCCGGACGCCATCACCGCGCTGACCAGGGTGCAGGATCTGGTCAAGGCCCACGGGTTCATCAAGGGCTTCTCCTCGATCACCGCGGACTCCAACGCCGACCAGGCGCTGCTGTACAGCGGCAGGGCCGCGATGATGCTGCACGGCTCCTGGTCGTACGGCATCCAGCAGACCGAGGGCGGGGACTTCGTCTCCAGCGGCGGGCTGGGCTACATGAACTTCCCGCCCGTTGAAGGCGGTAAGGGCGATCCGAGCGACACCGTCGGCAACCCCGCCCAGTACCTGTCCATCTCCTCGAAGGCCGGCGCCGAGCAGAAGAAGATCGCCAAGGATTTCTTCGCCACGGGCGTCCTCCAGGAGGACGAGATGAAGAAGTGGATCGACAACGGGGCGGTTCCGATCCGGCTGGGCACGGAGAAGCTGCTGGCCGCCTCCAAGAGCGCCGATTTCCTGAAGTTCACCTACGACATCGCCAGCAAGGCCAAGGTGTTCGGCCAGTCCTGGGACCAAGCGCTCAGCCCGGCGGCAGCCGAGGCCCTGCTGGACAACATCGTCAAGTTGTTCCAGCTGTCCATCTCGCCGCAGGGGTTCGCCCGCAACCTCAACGCGGTCACCGGCACATGAGCGCGCACACCGGCCATCCGCCGCGTCGCGAACCGCGCGGCATCCTGCCGTGGCTGGCCACGCCGGCGCTGGTGGTCTTCGTCGGCTTCGCCGTGATACCGCTCATCGGCGTCTTCGCGCTGAGCTTCACCACGTGGGACGGTATCGGCGCCATCCGCTCGTCAGGGCTGGCCAGCTGGCGCACGGTGCTCACCGACCCCGGACTGCCGCACGCCCTCTGGGTGACGTTCCTGGTGATGGCCGTGTCCTGGGCCGTTCAGACTCCGCTGAGCATTCTGCTCGGCACGTTCCTGGCCGGCCGCCAGCGCTACCGTGCGGTGCTGGGCGTGGTGTACTTCATCCCGCTGACGCTCAGCTCCGCGGCGATCGCGATCGCGTACAAGGCCCTGCTGGACCCCAACTTCGGGCTCGGTGCCGGGCTGAAGATCCAGATGCTCAGCCAGGACTGGCTGGGGCGGCCCGGGCTCGCGTTCGGGGTCGTCGTCTTCGTCGTCTCCTGGCAGTTCATCCCGTTCCACTCACTGATCTACCAGGGTGGTGTCCAGCAGATTCCGAAGTCCCTCTACGAAGCCGCGCAGTTGGACGGAGCCGGACGGATCCGGCAGTTCTTCAGCATCACGCTGCCTCAGCTGAAATACACCATCATCACCTCGTCCACGCTGATGGTGGTCGGGTCGCTGACCTTCTTCGACCTCATCTTCGTCCTGACCGGGGGCGGCCCCGGAGACGCCACCCGGGTCCTCGCACTGGACATGTACAAGCGGGGATTCCAGGCCAGCCTGATGGGACCGGCCAGCGCCATCGCGGTCATCCTGGTCCTGGTGGGTCTGACCCTCGCCCTGCTGCTGCGCCGGCTGGGTGGCGGGGACGCCGGTGCGAGCCAACTCGAGGGGGCCTGAGGTGTCCACCACGCCGACCGAACCGCGACGACCGCGGAAGGCCACCCGCCGCGAGCGGCAACGCCACTCCCCTCGGGCGGCCCGCCGGCGCAACTGGGCCGGCGGCCTGTCCGGATGGCTCTGGCTCGTCGTCGTCGCCGTACCCCTGTACTGGACGCTCATCACCAGCCTCAAGGCCCGGAGCCGCTACTACGCGAGCAACCCGCTGGTGCCTTCGGGCGACCCCACACTGGACAACTACCGGCTGGTCATCGAGTCCGACTTCCTCCGCTACTTCGTGAACAGCGTCGTGGTTACCGCCGGCGCCGTGGTGCCGGCGGTCGTGTTCTCCTTCATGGCCGCTTACGCGATCGTACGTGGGTGGCGCATGCGGGTCCTGCGTGCGATGAACGGGCTGTTCCTCACAGGTCTGGCCATCCCCCTGCAGGCGACGGTGATCCCGGTCTACCTGATCATCATCAGACTGCGCCTGTACGACAGTCTGCTGGCGCTGATCCTCCCGTCGATCGCCTTCGCCATCCCGCTGTCGGTGCTGGTGCTCGCCAACTTCGTCCGCGACGTGCCCAAAGAACTGTTCGACTCGATGCGGGTGGACGGCGCCACCGAATGGACGACGCTGTGGCGGCTGGCGGCACCGCTCACCCGGCCGGCCATCCTCACCGTGACCATCTTCAACGCACTGACCATCTGGAACGGATTCCTGCTGCCGCTGGTCCTCACGCAGAGCCCTGACCGCCGGACCCTGCCGCTCGCGCTGTGGACCTTCCAGGGCCAGTACGGGGTCAACGTCCCCGCCGTTCTCGCCGCCGTCGTCCTCACCACACTGCCCGTCCTGGTCCTGTACGCGTTCGGCCGCCGCCAGCTGCTGAGCGGTCTGACCGCCGGATTCAGCCGCTGATCGACGCCGACGCCGGAACCGACGCCGTGGCCGTGGCCGGCCTGTGGCTCGGGCGGCTTGACCCGCACACCTGTTCGCCCGGCACGCCCTGATTCAGGTCTGACGGGCGTGGGAGGAAAGTGAACGCCAACGTGACCGTAGAGAACACCCCCGATATCTCCCTCTGGAACGACCCCGACATTCCCGTCACCGCGAGAGTCGACGCCCTGATCGACACGATGACCCTTCAGGAGAAGACCGCCCAGCTGTACGGAGTGTGGGTGGGCGCCTCCGACCAGGGCGGTGAGGTGGCCCCCCATCAGCACGACATGGAGGAGGCCGTCGACCTCGACGCGCTCCTGCCCACCGGACTGGGCCAGCTGACCCGGCCCTTCGGCACGGTCCCCGTCGACCCCGCCCTGGGCGCGCTCTCCCTGGCCCGTACCCAGACCCGTATCGCCGCCACGAACCGGTTCGGCATCCCCGCTCTCGCGCATGACGAGTGTCTGGCCGGCTTCGCCGCCTGGGGGGCGACGGCCTACCCCGTTCCGCTGTCCTGGGGCGCCACCTTCGACCCGGACACGGTGCGGCGCATGGCCGCCGCCATCGGGCGCGACATGCGTACCGTCGGCGTCCACCAGGGACTCGCCCCCGTCCTGGATGTTGTGCGCGACGCCCGGTGGGGCCGGGTCGAGGAGACCATCGGCGAGGACCCGTACCTCGTCGGCACCATCGGGACGGCATACGTGCAGGGCCTTGAGTCCGCCGGGATCGTCGCCACCGTCAAGCACTTCGCCGGCTACTCGGCCTCCCGCGCCGGTCGTAACCTCGCCCCCTCCTCCGTGGGCCCGCGTGAACGCGCCGACGTTCTGCTGCCCCCCTTCGAGATGGCGATCCGTGAAGGCGGCGCCCGGTCGGTGATGAACGCCTACACCGACACAGACGGCATGCCCTCCGCGGCCGACGAGGATCTGCTCACCGGGCTGCTGCGCGACACGTGGGGCTTCGACGGCACTGTCGTCGCCGACTACTTCGCCATCGCCTTCCTGAAGACCCTGCACGGCATCGCGGCCGACTGGGCCGGCGCCGCCGGCGCGGCGCTGCACGCGGGCATCGACGTCGAACTGCCCAACGTCAAGACGTACGGCGCGCCCCTGGCCGAGGCCGTCGCCGACGGCCGCGTACCGGAGGCGCTGGTCGATCGCGCCCTGCGCCGGGTACTCACGCAGAAGGCGATGCTCGGCCTGCTCGACCCGGACTGGAACCCCGTACCGGCCGCGCTCGACGGAGCCGACCTGGACGACCCGGCCGCCCTGCGCGGCCGGATCGACTTGGACGGTCCGGAGAACCGCGCGCTGGCCCGCACGGTCGCCGAGGAAGCGGTCGTGCTGCTGAGCAATGACGGCACCCTGCCGCTCACGAGGCCACGCCGCATCGCCCTGCTCGGTCCCAACGCCGACGAGCCCACCGCCGTACTGGGCTGCTACTCCTTCCCTCAGCACATCGGCGTCCGCCACCCCGGGACCCCGCTCGGCATCGAACTGCCCACGCTGCGCGACACGCTCGCCGCCGAATTCCCCGACGCCGAGATCACGGTCGCCCGCGGCACCGGAATCGACGACGGAGATCTCTCCGGTATCCGCGAGGCCGCCCGGGTGGCACGCGAGGCCGACGTCGCCCTCGTGGTGCTCGGCGACCGCGCCGGGCTCTTCGGACAGGGCACCAGCGGCGAGGGATGCGACGCCGAGGCGCTGGTGCTGCCCGGTGCGCAGCAGCACCTGCTCGACACCCTGCTCGACCTGGAGACACCCGTGGTCACCGTGCTGCTCGCGGGACGGCCGTACGCCCTCGGCCGCGCCGTGGAGGAGTCCGCCTCGATCGTGCAGTCCTTCTTCCCGGGGGAAGAGGGCACGCACGCGATCGCCGGGGTGCTCAGCGGCCGTACCAATCCCTCCGGACGTCTCCCGGTCAGCGTGCCGCGCGGTCCGGGCTCCCAGCCGGCCACGTACCTCGCGGCACGGCTCGCGCACGCCAGCGAGGTGTCCAACATCGACCCGACCCCCGCGTTCCCCTTCGGCCACGGCCTGTCCTATACGCGGTTCGACTGGGCGGACCTCACCGTGGACGTCCAGGAGGCACCGACGGACGGCGAGTTCACCCTCACCTTCACCGTCCGGAACTCAGGCGGGCGGCCCGGAACCGAGGTCGTCCAGCTCTATCTGCATGACCCGGTTGCCTCCGTCGTCCAGCCGGTGCAGCGCCTCGCCGGCTACACCCGCGTCGAACTGAAGCCGGGCGAGGCCCGCCGCCTCCGTGTCACGGTCCCGGCCGACCTCGCTTCCTTCACCGGACGCGACGGTCGGCGCGTCGTCGAACCGGGCGAACTGGAGCTTCGGTTGGCCGCCTCCAGCGCGGATCCGCGCCTGACGGCCAGGGTCACGTTGACCGGAGCCGAGCGCCACGTGGATCACACGCGGCGCCTGCACGCCACGTTCGGGCAGGAGCCGGCTGCCCCGGCATAGCCGGATGTGCGCAGCGCCCCTCCCGGCAGTGGCGGCGCCGCGCACACGGGACCGCGCGGCCGGGCATGTGGTGGTGGCCGTATGACTCGTGCCGCACCAGTGGCCACCTCACAGCACGCCGCGCCGGGCGAGGTTGTGCATCAGCGCTCGTACGCCGAACGTCCACGGCGTGGCCTGCTCGCTGGGGACGACGTGGTTGACCAGAGCGCCGAGCCGCGGGCTGGAGATCCGCACGATGTCGCCGTGCTCGTGGGTGAAGCCCGCGCCCGGCGCCTGTCGGTCCTCGGTAGGGGCGAACAGCGTTCCGGTGAACAGCACGAAGCCGTCCGGGTATTGATGGTGCGGACCGTGGGTGGCGGCCACCAGGTCCAGTACGTCACGGCTGATCTCGCGCATGGAACTGCTGCCGTGCAGTACGTAGCCGTCCGTTCCGTCGACCCGCAGGTCGATGTCGATCCCGCGTACGGTGTCGAGGTCGAAGCCGTCGTCGAACAGGCGGATGAACGGGCCGATCGCGCATGAGGCGTTGTTGTCCTTCGCGCGGGACAGCAGAAGGGCGCTGCGTCCCTCGATGTCGCGGAGGTTGACATCGTTGCCGAGCGTCGCGCCGCGTATCCGGCCGCGCGAGTCCACGACGAGGACGGCCTCGGGCTCAGGGTTGTTCCACACCGAGGCGCCGAGCACTCCGATGGCGGCGCCGGTGCCGACCGAGGACAGGACCGGGGCCTTGGTGAACACTTCCGGGTCCGGCCCGATCCCGACCTCCAGGTACTGCGACCACAGTCCTTCGGAGACGAGCAGTTCCTTGGCCCTGCCCGCTTCCGGCGATCCGGGACGGATGCCGTCGAGCGTGCCGCCCACCACCTGCCCGACGCGGGCGCGCACCCGCGCGGCTTGTGCCGGATCGCCTCCCGCGCGCTCCTCGATGACGCGTTCCAGCAGACTCCGCGCGAAGGTGACTCCCGCAGCCTTGATCACCTGAAGGTCGATGGGGGAAAGCAGATGCGGAACATCACGGCGGCCGGTCGGTGCCTTGAGCAATTCGTCCAGGCACCAGGCGTGTCCGCCGTCGGCCTCGCGGACGACTGCCGCCGCGTCGTCGCGTTCCATCAGGTCGGAGACGGTGGGTGCGACGGCCGTCAGGTCGACGACCTGATCGCCGCGGACCGCGGCCACACACGGTCCGTCCCATTCCGGGTGGTGGACGCGCGCCACGAGGGCGGCCCGGTCGGCGTCCTCCGGCAGGACGGAGCCGGCCGTGAGGACCGGACGAGGGCGCGCTGCTGCCGATTCCACGATCGACGCTCTCCTGGATTCGAGGGGTGGGGTCAGGCTCAGTGGGAGTCGCGGGGGACCTCGTGTCCACGGCTTCCCCGCAGGAAGCCGAAGTCGGCCCCCTGATCGGCCTGTTCCACGTTCTGGGTGTAGAGCCAGGCGTAGCCGCTGGTGTGCCGCTCGGCGGGGGCCCGCCATGCCTCCCGGCGCCGGGTGAGCTCGGCGTCGTCCACGTCCAGGCGCAGGGTGCGGTTCGGGACGTCGAGGACGACGGGGTCCCCGTCGCGCACCAGGGCGAGAGGTCCCCCGACCGCGGCCTCGGGGCTTACGTGCAGGACCACCGTCCCGTACCCGGTGCCGCTCATCCGGCCGTCGCAGATCCGCACCATGTCTTTGACGCCGGCTTTCAGCAGTTTGGCGGGCAGCGGGACGTTGGAGACCTCCGGCATGCCGGGGTAACCCTTGGGGCCGGCGTTGCGGATGACGATGACGGTGTTCTGGTCGATGTCGAGTTCCGGGTCGTCGGCCACCTCGTGATAGGCCTCGGGGGAGTCGAAGACGCGCGCGGGGCCGCGGTGGGTGAGCAGGTGCGGTGACGCGGCGGACTGCTTGATCACGGCGCCGTCGGGGCACAGGTTGCCCCTCAGCACGGCCGTACCGGTGCCGGCCGGCTGGAAGGGGGCGTCGAGGCCGGTGATGACGTCGGAGTTGACGCGTTCGGCGCTCTCGGTGTTCTCGGCGATGGTGCGTCCGGTGACCGTGATCTGTCCGCCGTGCAGGAGCCTGCCGCGGAGCAGCTCGGCCATGACGGCGGGCAGCCCGCCCGCGTAGCAGAAGTCCTCCATGAGGTACGTGCCGCTGGGCATCAGGTTGACCAGGGTCGGCACCGCGCGGACCAGGTCGTCGAAGTCGTGCAGGCGCAACTCGACGCCGGCCCGCCCGGCGATGGCGGTGAGATGGATGATGGCGTTCGTGGAGCCGCCGATGGCCGCGTTGACCCGGATGGCGTTCTCGAACGCCTCCCGGGTCAGGATGCGCGAGGGGCGCAGCTCCTCCTCCACCATCCGTACGACGCGCTGCCCCGCCGCCTGCGCGGTCTCCATCCGCCGGGAGTCGGCCGCCGGCCAGGCGGCCGAGCCCGGCAGTTGCATGCCGAGCGCCTCGGCCATGCAGGCCATCGTCGAGGCGGTCCCCATCGTCATGCAGTGGCCGGCTGAACGGGCCATGCACCCTTCCGCGAAGAAGCACTCCTCCTCGGTCATCCGGCCGGTTTTCAGGTCCTCCTCGAACTTCCACACGTGGGTGCCGGATCCCACGTCCTGGCCCCGGTACTTGCCGTTGAGCATCGGCCCGCCGGTGACCATGACGGCGGGCAGGTCGACGCTGGCGGCGCCCATGAGCATGGCGGGGGTCGTCTTGTCGCAGCCGGACAACAGCACGACACCGTCGAGCGGATTGGCCCGGATCAGTTCCTCGACCTCCATGGCCATGAGGTTGCGGTACAGCATGGCGGTGGGGCGCATCAGGGTCTCGCCGGTGGCCATGGTGGGGAACTGGAGCGGCAGGCCGCCCGCCTGCCACACGCCGCGCTTGACGGCTTCGGCGACGTGTGTCAGATGGGCGTTGCACGGGGCGAGTTCGGAGGCGCTGGTCGCGATGCCGATGACAGGACGCCCGTCGAACACCTCGTGCCCGAATCCCTGATTGCGCATCCAGGAGCGGTACACCATCCCGCTGCGGCCCCGCGCGCCGAACCACGCCTGACTGCGACGGCTCGTCTTCCGCCCATCGGTCATGCAGGCCCTCCCGTGACTCTGGCGTCGTCCGCTCGCGCGATGGGCGATGTCGGGTGAGGGCCCGCAGGCCGTACCCTGGGCTCAATCATTAAATGATTCGATGAATGGAGTCCAGGGGGCGAGCGGAGATCGTGGCGCACTTCCCGACCACGCACCAGCGCGTGGTCGACGAGCTCGGGCGGCGCATCGTCGGTGGCACGTGGGGGCCGGGGGATCCGTTGCCGGTCGAGAACGCGCTCGCGGCCGAGATCGGCGTCAGCCGAGGCGTATTGCGGGAAGCGGTCAAGACACTGGTGGCCAAGGGGATGCTGCGGGTACGCCCGCGCACCGGCACGCGTGTGCGGCCTCCGGAGCACTGGAACCACCTGGACCGTGACGTGCTGCGCTGGAAACAGGCCGGGGACGCCACCGCCCTGCTGCGCGATACGGGTGAACTGCGCCGGATCGTCGAGCCCGAGGCGGCCCGGCTCGCCGCCGTCCGGGCCGGCCCCGACGACGTACGAATCCTGTACGACTCCCTGTCGGCCATGGAGGCCGCGGCGGCGGAACCCGACCGCAGCGGCTACGTCGAGGCCGACAGCGCCTTCCACCGGGCTCTGCTCGACGCCAGCGGCAACCGTCTCCTCGGCTCACTGGGCCGCGCTGTGGACATCGCGTTGGAACACAGTTTTTTCGTCAGCACCCGGACCCCCGGCGTGGTGAAAGCCTCGCTGCCGGGTCACCGCGCCATCGTGGAAGCCGTCGAGGCCCGCGATCCCGCGGCCGCGGCCGCCGCCGTACTGGCCATCATCGAAGCCGCCGAACAAGAGATCGCCCAGTCCCGTATCGACGAGCACCGCGGACGAAATCCTCGGACGCCTCGCCGGCCTCGAACACCGTGACCCCGGGCGTGGGGCAAGATGAGGGGATGAGTGTTGTCAAGATCAATGTGCTGACGGTCCCGGAGGAACAGCGCGAGGTGCTGGAAAAGCGCTTCGCCGCACGGGCCGGGACGGTCGAGAACTCCGACGGCTTCGAGTGGTTTGAGCTCCTGCGTCCCGTCGAAGGGACTGACACCTACCTCGTCTACACGCGCTGGCGCAGCGAGGAAGACTTCCAGGCATGGATGGAGGGCCCCATGAAGGCGGCCCACCAGCGCGGCGGCGAGGACGCCCCGAAGCAGAAGCCCGCCGCCTCCGGCTCCACCCTGTGGTCCTTCGAGGTCGTCCAGCAAACCGGACCCAAGCAAGGCTGACACTGGCTCTTGACTCGTCGCGAGCCCTCTGAACCTCTACCAGAGGGCTCGCGGCGCTGTGTTCTCACGCGTCGCACCGGCCTCCTGGCACCCGCCCTGCTCCAGCACACCGCCCGGCCCCGGATCCCTGTCCAGGACCACCATGGCCCGATGCCACTCGCCTCGGATGCGCCACGCAGGACAGCCGAATCGGGTGCGAAATCTGGCCACTTGGGCCTGGGGAAAGCCATGGGTGTGTCGTATGATCACACTGATTCTGTTGCATCGGTTCGGTTCTGGCCGTCCCACCCCCTGGAGGCTGCTGCCCGATGGAGAAGTTTGCCCTGCTGTGCGACGCAGTCGCCCACATCCACGCCGGCCGCCCCGCCCAGGCCCGTCCCGCGCTGGAGAACTTGAGGAAGCTGATCGGGCCCGAAGTGCGGCCGCAGGACGCGGCGTACGAGCTCTACCGTGCCGCACTGGTCAACCGTGTCGAGGAGCACGGCAGCCCCTCGGAGACCAACCTGTACACACAGGCCTACGACCAGCCGCAGATCGATCTGTACTACCTGCTCACCACCCACCTGCCGTTCATGGACACGAGCCGGGTCGTCAACGAGCTGCTCGCCGGGCAGGTGGGCGCCGCGGACGACTTCGCCCTGCTGTCGGTCGGCATTGGGCACGGCCGCCAGGAGAGCGCGCTGCTGCACGCTCTCGCGGCCAGAAACCCGGCATTGCGTCACTGCACGGTCATCGGTGTCGACCCCGACCGGGAAAGCCTGGCCACAGCCGAGCGCACCCTGCGGCAGGCCACGGCCGAGCACGGTGTCGATCTGGACTTCCTCCCCGTGGCGAAGGTGGCTGAGGAACTTGACGATGACGACTGGATGAACCTGTCCCGCATTGACGTCCCGTTGGTGGTCAACGCCTCTTTGGCGCTCCACCACATGAAGGACCCGAGTCCCGGTCACGACGCCCGGGACGAGTTCTTCCAGCGGTTGCGCATGCTGGCCCCGCGCGGAGTGGTGCTGAACGAGTTCGACACCGACCACCATGAGGTGTCCTTCCCGCAGCGGTTCTTCAACTCATGGCGGTTCTTCGGCACCATCCTTCGCGCCATCGAGGCCTCGCCTGCCACCCGGCAGGAGAAGGACCACATGAAGACGTTCTTCGCCCGCGAGGTCATGAACATCGTCGGCTCGCGCACCGACGCCCAGCGTTTCGAGCGGCACGAGGCGGCCGCTACCTGGATAAACCGGCTGCGCCGCTGCGGCTTCGAGCCCTACGGTGACACCCCGGGGCTTCCGGTACCCTCGCTCCCCGCGGACTTCACGGTTCGCGTCCTGCCCGAGCAGGTCCGGCTCGGATATCGCGACGCCACGGTCTGCTCCGTCATCGGCGCGCGCCCTGCCGGATGAGGCATCCCGGTGGCCTGCGCGGTTGACCGCACCTGCCGAGCACCTGTCCGCGCTCTCCGCGGTCGCTTATCCACACGTCAAGTGGCGCCCGGCCTTCGGACAACCGAACGCGCGGCCTTGCTTAATGAACACCCAGGAGGCGGCGAACACCGGGATGTCGGATCCGGGTTCCGGCCGGGCCGTGCCGTTGCCGGCACTCTTCATGGCTGGGTGAGATCCGGGTATGCAGGAGCGGCTGGAAGCGCGCACGGCTGTACATGTGCCGACCGGTCAGCCGATTCCCCGCCCGGAACGTCACGTAAGGGGCCAAGGGGACGCTGACGCCGCAACCGTCGAGGCCCTGGGGACGATGACCGTACGTCGAGATCCCCAGGGCGCCGGAGGTTCCCGGGCCGCCCGATCACCAGACCGTCGGTCAGGAGCGACGCCATCCGGTCCTGACGGAGACCGGTCGGCTCCAGCCACGACTGCGCCTGCTGCCATCCCCCCGCGGCGTGAATTTTGTGCTCGCCTTGAGTCTGTTCCCGCACCCGGGGATGGCACTACAGACTTTCGCCCACTCGCTTGAGGGAGGAGCCCGAGCCCTCACTTCCCGGCATCGCGGAGCGCCGCCGAAGGCCGACTGACCGGACCAGCCGCACACTCGGTCCTTCGACGGGATCACTGTCGTCACCAGCGGCATCCGAATGCCGTGGATGAACTCCTTCATGGAGCACTGGATGCAAACCTGCCGGCCCGACCGCTGGACCGCACCTCATAGGGGACCGGCGCCACCTGCTCCACGCGACTACGGGCGCACGCTCGGCCCGCCGCCGGGGACCAGGTGGGTGCATAGGCAGCGATCAATTCCCCGGCACCCGCGGCCGTATGCCGAGGAGTGGGCTGCGGACGCCGTGCTCCGGCTGCCGTGCCGCGCGTGGAGGCCCCCTGTCAGGTCGGGGGCTCGCACGCCTTCTTTGGCGCGTCCTCGTCGCCTTCGGTACCGGCCGCGAGGGCGGCTGGTGTCTCCAGTGCTTGTTTGAGGTCTCCAAGGAAGGCCATCGCGTCGCGGCCGTTGACCACGCGATGGTCGTAGACCAGACCGAGGTACGCGAACCGGCGGACTTCCGGCCTGCCCTGCCGGCCCAGGACGAGCTGTTCGTCGATGCCGCCCAGGGAGAGCGCGCAGGTCTGGCCGGGGAAGACGATGGGGGTGGCGAAGACCACACCGTCGGCCGTGTGCGGAGCGATCATGATGTTGGCGCCGGTGAGCTCGTCGGCTCGGAAAGTGCCGCTGACGGCTTTGGCGCGGAATCCTGTTATCACGTCGGCGATCCGGGCGACGTTCAGCGCGGCGGTGTTGTGTACGACCGGGGTGTACAGGCCCTCTCCGGCGTCCACCGCCACCGCGACGTGTGGGCAGGGAGCGGGCTGGATGGTGCCGTCGTCGAGGAGCCGGGTGAACAGGCTCGGATGCGCGGGGTGTTGGTCTGCCACCGACTTGATGAGGAGGCCGAGCAGGGAGACGTAGCTGCCGGTGCGCAGACGCAGTTGCCGGGCGAGGTCCTGAGCCTGGCCGACGTCGACCTTGGCGAAGGCGGCGGCGGCCGGGATGGTGCGCATCGACTCGGTGACCACGGCACCCACCGCCCGCTGCTGCGCCGACAGTTGAAGGTCGGTGGGGGCACCGGCTTGCGCGGGGCGTGGCAGCAGCGCTTCGACGTCGGCTGCGCGGATCACGGTGCGGCCCAGTCCGCGCAGTTCGTTGTCGCTCAGGCCGTGCTGGTCCGCGAGGGCGCGCGCCGCCTTGGTGAGCGTCAGGCCGGCATCGGTTGCCGGCTCCGGCCGTGCGGTGGGGTCGACGGCCGGTGCGGAGAGGTAGGCATGGCGTTCGTCCTCCGAGGCGAAGAGGTGGGCGACGGTCTGACCGGGGCGGCAGTCGGCGCCGCCTGCGAGGAGGGTGTGCAGGATGCCGTCGGCGGTGCTGTCGATCTCTTCCTGGGCCTTGGAGGTCTCGATCACCAGCAGCGGCTGCCCTTTCTTGACGCGTGCGCCGTGCTCGGCGAGCCATTCGGCCAAGACGTAGCCGGCGTCGTTGGTGTTGAGGGTGGGCAGCTTGACGCTGATCACTGGGAAGCCTCCGTGAGGGCACCGTGAAGTGCGGTCGCCTGGAGCAGGACGGTGTGCTCCAGGTGGGCGGCGGTGGGGATGACGCTCGGTTGGGCACTGAGCAGCAGTACGGGGCGGGCCAGCCGTCGCCACAGGTGCTCATGCAGCTGCTGGGCGAGCATTTCGCCCCAGGTGCCGTCTGCCGCGCTGTCCTCTGCGACACAGATGCGGCGGGCGCGGGACAACGTCGCGAGCAGCGGTTCGACGGTGAACGGGTAGAGCCGGGAGGGCACCAGGAGTTCGCAGGTGATTTCCTCCTCCAGCAGCAGGGTGCGCATGGCGGCGACGGCTCGCTCGACCAGGCCCCCTGGGGCCAGGATGATCCAGTCCGGGTCAGCGCAGTCCACGGGGAACACGCGCGCGGTCCGGCTCGGGTCGTCGAGCAGCTCGTACCGGAAGAGGTCGTCGACGACCCCGCCCTGGTGCATCGTGCGGGTGTAGAGCGTCTTGTCCTCGAACAGCACGCACGGCTGCTCGCGGGAGAGCATGGTGGTGAGGACGTCCGCGTTGTCGTGGAACGGCGATATCTCGTGCAGGCTGAGCGCGGGGATGCCGATGAAGTGCTTCTGCAGGCTCTGGCTGTGGGTCGGCCCGTAGCCCCGGTTGCCGCCGGTGGGGCAGCGGACCACCATGCTCATCGGAACGGTGCGGCCGTACATCGACACGGACTTGCTGGCGAAGTTCAGGAGTTGGTCGAAGGCGAGGGCGGCGAAGTCGGAGAACATCATTTCCACGACCGGGTGGTTGCCGGCCAGGGCGAGCCCGGCGGCGACGCCCACGATGCCGCCCTCGCTGATCGGCGAGGAGATCACCCGTTCCGGGTGGCGGTCCGACAGGCCCCGGGTGGCCTTGAAGGCGCCGCCGTACGGGTCGGCGATGTCCTCGCCAATGGCGTAGGCGCGGGGATCGTTGTCGAGGAGCGTGTGCAGGGACCGGTTGAGGTTGCCGATCACCCGCTCCGGCCTGGTCATGAGTGCTCCCAACGGGACGCGGGGCGGGCCTGGACCTCGCGCACGGCCTCGGCGATCGCCTGTCGCTGGATCCGGTCCGCCACGGCGAAATGCTCCGGGTGCTGCTCCTCGTACCGGTGGTACCAGTCGAGCGCGGCCGCGTGCCGTATCACCTCGGCGGGGCGGGAGTCGTCTCCCTTGCTGTGTGGGCCCACGCGGTTCGTGCTGAACTCCACCACCAAGGGCTGGTGTTGGGTGCGGATGTCGTCGATCGCGCCGGACAACTCCCGGCGCACCCGGGCGACATCATGAGAGGTGACGTGGTGGTGCCGGATGCCGAAGGCCGCCGCGCGCGCCTGGATGGTGCCGGCCATCTGCCGCTCGGTCGGAGTGGACTGGGCGATCTTGTTGTTCTCGACCACGACCAGCAGGGGCAGCCCCCACAACTGGGCCATGTTGAGCGCCTCGTACACCGCGCCTTCGCCCCACGTGCCGTCGCCGATGTGCACCACCGCGATCCGTCCGGGCTCGGCCCGGCGCAGGTGCAGGGCGACACCCGCGGCCACCGGCAGGCTCTCGCCCTGTACGCCGGTGGACAGGTAGCGGTCGCGGTAGATGTGCTGGCTGCCGCCCACCCCGTGGCACACGGCGCCCTCGCGCCCCATGATCTCCGCCAGCAGGCCGTGCGGGTCCCGGAAGCGGGCCAGGTAGTGGCCGTGCCCGCGGTGGTTGCTGAAGACGTAGTCGCCCTCGTCCAGCAGTGCGTAGAGCGCGACGGGAATGTACTCCTGCCCGAGGCAGGTGTGCGTGGTGCCGTGCAGCAGACCCTGCGAGAACAGTTCCAGCACGGCCAGTTCGAAGTGACGGATCATCAGCAGGGTGTCGAGGTCCTCGTCCGGTAGCCGCGACAGGGGCTCCGCGCCTGCCCCGGACGGGGGTGCCGTGGTCTCCGTCGCAGTGGTGCTGCCACCGATGAGACGGTGTGCTGCGCTGGCCGCAGTCGCCTCCTCAGGGAACTTGCCCTCGATGATTTCTGCCGATGTCACAGGGCCGCCTCCCGTGCCCATGCCATCGCTTGGGCACCGGCTTGCTCGACCTGCGGATGCGGGCGCGCGGGAGACGGGATGCCAATACCAGGAACCGCGAAACCGACATCTTGCGACATATAATGATGACGCAGAAAAGTGCCCATGACCTGTCTCCCAATGGTATGAATGGACGCCATAGAGCTCTCACAGAGCCGCGGTGAAGCAGCGGCGCCCCAATCAGGGCTGGCCGGTCGGCCTTGGACTTCAGCACACGCCGGAGAATGGCGAAGTCTCGCCTTCCGATTCATGCGCACATCGTGCAAAGCCACCTGTGAAAGTGTCAACGCTTCCGAGCGCCCCCGAAAAGGGACGTCCGGGGTGCTTGAACAGGAGTTATCCGAGGTGGATACTGACGCCTACGCGCTTGCCACGGAGCACTTTCTGCAGTGCGCGTGCACCTCGACCCTCGGCACACAAGTGGCATAAACGCCGGAAGAATCACCGGACCGATATAGGCACCCGAACCACAGCGGCGGCGACGTGCTGAACGCCTGCGGGCGACAGCACAGGAAACATCGCGTTTAAACACCCGGAACACACTCGGACATTCAATAGCAGGTGCGACAGAAAGGACATAGAGCTCCCTGCGCCGAGCACACGGACAGATCTCCTCGGCAGAGATGATGAACCATTTGGCCGCCTACCCCGTTCAAGCGGCGAAGCCGCCACCGCAGGAGCAGGTGACGGTTACTCGCATACCTTCGCCATCACTAAACACATGTGAGTACGGTGCCCCGAATGTCCCTTATCGCGATCGTCGAGTATCACAGCCTTTTGCGTCGTGGACTGGAAAGCCTGATCTCCGGCCAACCGCGGCTGAACCTCGTCGCCGTGGTGGCGGAGCCCTCGCAGATCGAGCAGCCGGGGACGCAGGCCGACGTGATCCTCTTCGGGCCGTCTCCGCACGCGGCGAAGCCCCTCGACGAGACGATCGGCGACCTGACCGACTGCGGGCGGGTACTGCTGGTCACCAGGCCCGCCGACCCGGGGCTTGTGGCACTCGCCCTCCGATCCGGTGCCCATGGCTGCGTCGCCGAGCACACCGAAGAAGACGAGCTGCTGCGCGCGGTGGACACGGTGGCCCACGGCGGGATCCACATCGCGGCACAGCTCGCGACGGGCCTGCGCGACGAATTACGCAAGCCGCCCGCCGTGGCCCCGCCGGCGCTCGCGCGCCGGGAGGTCGAGACTCTGCGCTGGCTCGCCGCCGGGTTCACCCACGGCCAGATCGCCCGGCGCATGGACCTGACCGAGGCAACCATCAGCACGTACGTCAAGCGCATCAGGAGCAAGCTCAACGTGGGCAACAAGGCCGACCTGACGCGCAGGGCGATCGAGTTCGGACTGCTCCAGGAGGAGCCGGATCCGCCGGTGGCCGGTGACCACCAGCGGATCCGGCGGATACCGCCGGCGGCCTGAGCCCGACGGCGGACACTGTCACGTTGGCCGACCGGGTGGGACGATCTTCTGGTTGATCCTGTTGGCGCGAGTTGGCTGAGCAGAAACCGGAAGTACAGCCGGCCTGAACACCAGGCCGGGGAACCGGCCCCATCACGTCCCGACGCACCGTCGGACACCCGCACAGCCAACAACGTGAGCTCTGCGGGCAGGGTGCTGAGCTCACCAAGGGAGGGTCCGCCACTCCTCGCCTCCGCGGCGGCCTCGCCATTGAGGCTTGTCGCCCACGCCGTCGTCGACCCCACACCCGTCGTCCGCAGTGCGCACCAAATCTCCCAGCACCACCGCACGCTGGTCACCTTGCGCCCCGACCCGACCGGGCCACCCGCCGGGCATCCGCGTCCTGACCGCTTCCCCGTCCCGTCGCCGTCCGCTGACCCGCTCGCACCGGCGCCGGCGCCGCGACGGCATTACGGTAGCGGGGCTTTGGACAGGCCATGTCGCCGGTGGCTCGGGGGACCTCTTCTCTTCCACGTCGGCGCTCCTATGCAGCGTTGACCACGCCCCCGGACAGTTCGCCCTGTCGCGGGGGTCCTGACGTACGTAAAGACAACCGCGCCGGTGCAGTCGTGGGTGGTGACTGTCCGGTGACTGCGCGGTGACAGTCCGTACCCTGGTCACCATGAACAGCGGGGAGTTCGGCCAGAGAGTCCGCGACCTGCTTCGCGATCAAGGCATGAGCGTCCGGGCGGTCGCCCGGTGCCTGAACTACGACCATGCCCATCTGTCGCGCGCTCTCTCCGGAAAACAGCAGCCGTCGCTGCCACTGGTCACGGGGTTGGACAAGCTGCTCAAGGCAGGCGGGGAACTCGTCGAACAAGCGGCACACGTTGCAGCGCCAACAGTCCCGCCAAAGGCTACGAAAGCAACAGCCATCACTGAGCGGATACTCAATCTCAACGAGGCACGGGGAGCTGACTTCGCGGAAGCCATCCGAGAGAATTCCCGTCGGCTGGTCGTCCTGGACAACGAACTCAGCGGTGTGTCCATCGCCGAGCCCGCAGGCCGCGCGTTCAAGGTCGTACATCGGCGGCTTGGCGACGGAGACTACGAGCTTCGACAATGAGCGCGACATTCAATCGGCTGCCGCAGAACTTGCCGAAGTCGCTGGCTGGGCTCTTGGGGACGCGGAAAGAGACGATGCGGCTCAGCGTTTCAACTATGAGGCACTGTTCCTCGCGAAACTCTCAGGGGATCGCTCCATTGAATTGCCGACGTTGCAAAACATGGCGATGCACAGTGAATGGCGCGGACGGAATCAAGAGGCTCTGTCCATCGCCCGGTCGGTACTCAACCGCAGGCGGATGTCTGCGCGCGTCGAGGCGATGTTCCGCATCCGTGAAGCCAAGGGGCTCGTCGGCACTGGACGTACGTCGGATGCCATCGAGTCGCTGGAACGTGCCCGATCGCTCATCGAGGACGGTAACGACGTTGGCGAACCGGAGGAGGTATGGCGGGTGACTCGGCGGAGAGATCGACCGCCAGTGGGGGCACACGCTCCACATCGCAGGCGACACAGAGAATGCGATCGAGCTACTCCTACAGTCCGTAGAACCAGGACGTGACGTCACCACCGGCTACTCAAGCGAACGCGTCGCGCGACTCACGCAATGCCTACTGGACGTCAACGCATGGCGCGAGGCTGAAGACGTAGCCCGGTCCTTGGTTACCGCCACCCCCGGAATCTCATCGGGCCGAACGCTCCGCATCATCGGGCGCGTTGCCGAGCAGCGCGAAAGACTGAACGGCGCACCTCCGAGCCTTACGGATACCCTTGAGCATCTGGGAGAAAAGCTTGATGAGGATCCGTTCACTCTTTGACAGAGCGCGTGGCCGAGTTTCCTTCAGTGGCGCGCTTTGGGCACGCCGCCAGCCGTAGCGGCTTTGGGGCGGGAGCTGCCACGGGGCGAGAGAACGGGGAGCCTTACGCCGGCCCGGCGAATCGGGCGGGTCTGTGATCCTGCCCGCGTTTGCGACCGATTGGCCCCCTGTTTTTAGAGCCTCGCCCCGTGGTGGCTGCCTAAAAGCCTCGAAGGCCGTCGGCCCCAGCCGCAACGCACCAATCCCGGACGGCCGGGTGGTCGCGTCTGCGGTACTCACGTCGCAGCGTTAGGCGTACTGGAGCGAGTCGGTGAAGGTGCGCAGCCCGGCAAGGTGTTCACCGAGTTGCCCGCCGGTCCGTCGGACGGCTGGCGCGCCCAGATCGAGCTCGCGGCCCGGTGCTCCGGGACTTGTTACACCACCACCCGTGGCTCGCGCCGGCCCTGTCCGTGACCCGGCGCCAAATGATGTCCGAGGCCCTGCCCTTCAGCGAGTGGATGGTCGCCGCCCTGCACGCCCAGGGTCTCGACGTCTCGTGCGCCCGGCCTCGCCGCCTTCCTCGGCGAGCCCGGGGATCCGAACGCCCGGTGACGGCGGAGGGCCACCGGCCTGTCCTGAACTCATCGGTGGGGGTCAGGGCCCTGGTGCCGGGGAAGGGGCGGCTCATCTAGGGTCGGCTTGTGTACGGGAGTGTCAGCGAGAAGCCGGGGCCCGCCCGCGGGGACGGGCAGCGCATTCTGGTCGTAGACGATGAGTCCAGGATCGCCGAACTGCTCTCGACCACCCTGGAACTGGCCGGGTATCAGGTCGGCACGGCGGCCACCGGGGGCGAGGCGCTGGACCGGGTGGGGCGGGAGCGGCCGGATCTGGTGATCCTGGATGTGATGCTGCCCGATCTGGACGGGTTCACGGTGTGCCGGCGGATGGTGGCCGCCGACGAGGACCATCCGCCCGTGCTCTTCCTCACCGCCCGCGACTCGCTGGATTCGCTGGTCACCGGGCTCGGTATCGGCGGGAACGACTACGTGACCAAGCCGTTCCGGATCGCCGAGGTGCTGGCCCGGGTGCAGGTGCTGCTGCGCGGGCGGCGGCGGAGGGCACGGGAGGAGGCGCCGCCGCGGTACGCGGACCTGGTGCTGGACGATACTACCCGGCAGGCCCGGCGGGGACGCCGGACGCTGGAGCTGACGCCCGCCGAGTACCGGCTGTTGCGCTATCTGCTGGTCAACGCCGGGCGGGTGGTGTCCAAGGAGCAGATCGGCGAGCACCTGTGGTTCAAGGACCACCGGAGTTACGGGGACAACGCCATCGAGAAGCTGATCTCCCGGCTGCGGCACAAGGTCGACGAGGACGGTCCGGCGCTGATCCACACCCGTCGCGGCTTCGGCTATTGGCTCGGTCGACTCGCCGCCGTATGAAGGACGGCATGAAAGACGGCATGAAAGACGGCATGGGCGACGGACTGGACGACGGACTGGGCGACGAGCACCGGCAACTGGTGGAGGTGCTGCTGCACGAGCTGCGCACCTCGCTGACGACCATCCGCGGCTGGGCCGAACTCCCGCTCCAGGGGCTCAGCGACGACCCCGCGCTGATGGTGCGCGCCCTGCGGCGCATCCAGGAAGAGGCCGACCACATGTATGAGGCGACCCAGCGGGTGTTTCCCCGTTCGGACGCCTCCTGGGAGCGGCCGTCGCCCCTGGAGCCGATGGATCTGCGGGACGTGGCCGACGAGGCGGTCGCGGACCTGGGACTGCTCGATCCCGAACGCCCCATCACCCGCGAGAACTCCGGCCGGACGGCTCTCGTCGCCGACTACCGGATGCTGCGGCACGCGGTGCGCAATCTGCTGGGCAACGCGCTCCAGCACACCCCCGCGGGCTCCCCGGTGACAGTGTCCGTACGCGGGCCGGTGAGCGGGCCCGGCGAAGAGCCGCGGGTGGAGCTGTCGGTCGGCGACCGGGGAGCGGGCATGGATCCGCGGGCGATCGCCCGGCTGACCACGCCGTACCGCGAGAACGACGGCGGCGAGACGGGTGGCGGCCTCGGGCTCACCATCGTGCGGCGGGTGGTCGAACGGCACGGCGGCGAGGTGACCGTGAGCAGCACGCCCGGCCACGGTACGACGGTCACTGTGGCCTTGCCCACAGTCAGCGTTTCGTCAGGTAACTGACCGGGCGGCGTCAGGTCGGGGAGGTTCGCTGGTCATCACGTCCCCGGTACACAAAGGTTCACGCTCCGCTCCTGTCGAAATCCCCCACCCGAGGAGAGACATGACCGAGACGCTGGCAGAGATCACGACCCCGTCGGAAGAACCGATTCCGGCGTATCCGATGCCGCGGGCATCCGGCTGCCCCTTCGACCCGCCGCCGACCGCGCAGGCGATGCACGCCGAACGGCCGGTCGCCAAGGTGCGGATGTGGGACGGCAGCACCCCGTGGCTGGTGACCGGGTACGCCGACGGGCGCGCCCTGCTCGCCGACCCGCGCGTCAGCTCCGAGGCCATACGGCCCGGCTTCCCGCACCCGAACGCGGGCTTCCGTCAGAACGCCCCGCGGCAACGTTCGTTCATCGCCATGGACGATCCCGAGCACGCGCGGATCCGCCGCATGGTCACCGCCCCGTTCGCCATCAAGCGGATCGAGGCGATGCGGCCCGCCATCCAGAAGATCACCGATGATCTGATCGACGCGATGCTGGCCGGGCCCACCCCGGCCGATCTGGTGCGCTCGCTCGCGCTGCCGCTGCCGTCCCTGGTGATCTGCACGCTCCTGGGCGTGCCGTACGAGGATCACGAGTTCTTCCAGGAGAAGAGCTCGCTCATGATCAACTATCGCTCGTCGGCCGAGGAGGTGATCGCCGCCAGCGACGCGCTGACCGACTATCTGGACGAGTTGATCGGGGTCAAACTCGCCGAGCCCGCCGACGACATGCTCTCCGAGCTGGCCACCCGGGTCAGGTCCGGTGAGCTGACCCGGCGCGACGCCGCCTCCATGGGCTTCCTGCTGCTGGTCGCCGGCCATGAGACCACGGCCAACATGATCGCCCTCGGCACCCTCGCGCTGCTGGAGCACCCCGACCAGCTCGCCGTCCTGCGGGAGACCGACGATCCGAAGGTCGTCGCCAAGGCGGTCGAGGAGCTGCTGCGCTACCTGACCATCGTGCACAACGGGCGCGGCCGGGTCGCGCTGGAGGACATCGAGATCGGCGGCGAGACCATCCGGGCCGGGGACGGCATCATCGTCTACACCAGCACCGGCAACCGGGACGCGGAGGTCTTCCCCGACCCCGACCGGCTGGACATCGGTCGCGACGCCCGCCGCCACATGGCGTTCGGCTTCGGCGTCCACCAGTGCCTGGGCCAGCCGCTCGCCCGCATGGAGTTGCAGGTCGTCTACGGCACGCTCTACCGCCGCATCCCCACCCTGCGGCTGGCGACCGGCGTCGACCAGCTGCCGTTCAAGCACGACGCCCTGGTGTACGGCGTCTACGAACTGCCGGTCACATGGGCGTCGTGAACAAGGAAGCCGAGGGAGTCACCATGCGAGTCGAAGTCGATGTTCCCAAGTGTGTCGCGTCCGGTCAGTGCGTGATGATCGCGCCCGATGTGTTCGACCAGCGGGACGAGGACGGGATGGTCGTGCTGCTGGACGACCGTCCCGCTGCCGAACTCCACGACGACGTACGGGAGTCCGCGATGATCTGCCCGGCGGCGGCGATCCGGGTGGTGGAGCAGGAGTGAGGCGTGTCGTCGTGGTCGGCGCCTCGGCCGCCGGGCTCGCGGCGGCGGAGACGCTGCGCCGGGCGGGGTACGACGGCACCGTCACCCTCGTCGGCGACGAACCGCACGCCCCGTACGACCGGCCGCCGCTGTCCAAGCAGATCCTCGGCGGGCAGTGGGACGCCGGACGGCTCCCGCTGCGCGGACGGGACGAGCTGGACGCGCTCGGGCTCGACCTGCGGCTCGGCGTCGCCGCGACCGGGCTCGACCCGGCCGGGCGTACGGTCGCGCTCGCCGATGGGGCGGAGGTGCCGTACGACGGGCTGGTCGTCGCCACCGGGGTACGGCCGCGGCGGCTGCCCGGGGACGGGGGCGCGCATGTGCTGCGCACCCTGGACGACGCGCTGGGCTTGAGGGACCGGCTGACGGCGGGGACGCGGCTGGTGGTGGTCGGCGCCGGGTTCCTCGGCGCGGAGGCGGCCGCCGTCGCGCGCGGGCTGGGCGCGGAGGTGACCCTGCTGGAACCGGCGCCGGTGCCGCTGGCGCCCGCGGTCGGCGAGGAGGTCGGCCGGGTGCTGTCCCGGGCGCACCTCGACCACGGCGTGGACCTGCGCACCGGCGTCACGGTGACCGAGGCGACCGGCGGCGGGGTGCGGCTGACGGACGGCGGCCGGGTCGCGGCGGACGAGGTGCTGGTCGCCGTCGGTTCCGTGCCCAACACCGAGTGGCTGGAGGGCAGCGGTCTGACCGTGGGCAACGGGCTGGAGTGCGACGAGTTCAGCGCCGCCGCGCCCGGTGTCTACGGGGCGGGGGACGTCGCGTGCTGGCACAACCCGCTGTTCGGTACGGTCATGCGGATCGAGCACCGTACGAACGCCACCGAGCAGGGCATGGCGGCGGCCCGCAATCTGCTCGCCCCCGAACCGGAGGCGCGGCGGCCGTATCAGCCGGTGCCGTACTTCTGGTCGGACCAGTACGGGATGCGGATCCAGGCGTACGGCCATCTGCGCGGCCATGACGAGGTGGCCGTGGTGGAGGGCTCCCTGGAGGAGGGGGCCGAGGGGGCGTTCCTGGCCGCGTACCGCCGCGGGGACCGGCTGACCGGGGTGCTGGCCGTGGGCATGTCGCCCCGGGTGCTGCGCGATTGGCGGCGGTCGATCGCCGCCGGGGCGCGGTGGGCGGACGCGGTGCGGCGGGCCCCGACACCGGCCTGACGCCCCGCGGGCGGGGGCCGGGCGCGGGTCAGACCGCGTCCGGCCCCCGCTCGCCCGTGCGTACGCGCACGAAGTCGTCCACCGGGACGGCCCACACCTTGCCGTCGCCGATCCGTCCGGTGCGGGCGGCGGTCACGATGGCGTCCATGACGGTGTCGGCCTCCGCGTCCTCCACGACCACCTCGATGCGCGCCTTGGGCACGTAGTCGATGCGGTATTCGGCGCCGCGGTAGACCTCGGTGTGGCCACGCTGCCGTCCGAAGCCGCTGGCCTCGGTGACGGTGAGGCCCCGCACACCGATCTCCAGCAGCGCCGTCTTCACTTCGTCCAGCTTGAACGGCTTGACGATCGCGGTGATCAGCTTCATGGGGTCGGGGTCCTGTCGGGGCGACGCGGCGGGCGGTGGACGGCGTTCTGCGGCAGGCCATGGCCCAGAACCCCGTGATCATAGGCGCTCTCGGCGTGGACGGCGAGGTCGAGTCCGGACCGCTCGCCCTCCTCGGCCGCCCGGAAGCCCATGGTCCGGTCGATCAGCTTCCCGATGCCGTACGTCATGACGAACGCGTACGCGCCCACCGCCAGCGGGGGGATCGCGACCAGTCCGGCGACCGCGCCGGAGGCGGCGCCGAGGGTGGTGGCGTGGCCGTCGCGGACCTTCTCGACCACCAGCCAGCCCAGCAGTCCGGTGCAGCCCGCCGCCTGGGTGTTGATGAGACGTGTTTCCTCGATGTTTCGCGTGCCCACTGAGCCAAGCGATGAAGTCGGTTCTGCAAGTCAGTCTGCCCAGTAGTCGGACAGCATCTCCCCGGGCCAAGCCGGTTGGCGAACTTCGCCACGCGGTCCCATCTCCTTGAAGTACGGAGCGAGATCGTAGATCGGGCTTCCGTCGACCGCGTCCAGGCCCGTGACGTGGAGGTCGAGACCGTCAGCCTTGAGTAGCCGTGAGAAGGACTGGGCGAGCTGGTCCGGGCGACGGTGGTTGCGGTGTGCGAACGTGCCGGTCGCTGGCCACCGAGGGTCGTTCCGGGGGCTCCGCGCGTGCAAGGCGACGTCACCGGGCGGGGCCAGGTGGAAATGCCAGACCACTAGGGCCTGTTTGGAGTTGTGATCTCGTGGGGTTCCCGGCCCGGGAGGGTTGGGGTCGGGGCCTTGGAGTAAAAGGTGAGGTGTCTCGACCTCAACTTTCGCACGCTGAGTGGGAGTTCATCTCCGCGTTCCTGCCAGTCGGTGAGTACGGGCCCTACCCGGAGAACCTGCGGGCGCACTTTGAGGGCGTCGTGTGGCGGTTCAGGAACGGGGCGAAATGGCGGGAGTTACCCGAACGATTCGGGCACTGGTCCACCGTTTACGGCCGGTTTCGGCAGTGGCGGGATGCCGGAGTGTTCACCACCCTGTTCGAGGAACGACGACGTGTGAGACGTCGCCGCAGGGCCCGGCTCGCCGCCGCCGGCCTGAGCCGTTCACGCGGCGGACTGACCACGAAGAAGCACCTGTCCTGTGTGCCGCAATGCCTGCCCCTCTCGCTCACGATCACTGCGGGGCAAGCCGGGGACAGTCCGCAGTTCATCCCCGTCCTGAACAAGATCCGGGTCCCCGGCCCGGTCGGCCGGCCCCGCACCCGACCCGACGCCGTCGCGGGCGATAAGGCGTACTCGTCCCGCCAGAACCGTTCCCACCTGCGCAAGCGTGGGATCAAAACAGTCATCCCCGAGAAGAAGGATCAGGCCGCCCACCGCGAGAACCGAGGCTCACGCGGCGGACGGCCTGTTACCTGGGACAAGCAGCTGTACAAGCTCCGCAACAGTGTCGAACGCACTATCAGCAAGATCAAGGACTGGCGCGGCCTTGCCGTCCGCTACGACAAAAAGCCTGAAAGCTACCAGGCTGGACTCGAATTATGTGCCGGCCTCCTCTGGATCCGACACCTCGGATCACAGCCTTGACCACAACTCCCTACGCGCCCTAGCCGCACGCCGTGTCGGGATCGTGGCTGGGCTGCCGTGTTATCGGCCGGGTCCGCGTCCGCGTGCGCCGGATTGGGGTGCTCCGCGGCCTGTTGACCACCTGATCGCCCATCAGCCCTCATGATCTACGTGAACGACGGGTCCCCAAGAATCAACTCTTGGTGATTTCGCTGCGGTGCGTAAAGTTCGTTCACCACGTCGAACAAGTCTATTGATTTCTGCCGGGCATCGGCCACGATGCGGTCCGGGGCATGTTGGTAGGTTCCCAGCGGACTGATCGTGTTCTTGATGAAGAATCTCTGGAGCGGGTACAGCCCGACTATGGGAAAGCTCAGTTCTGGGTGCTGCTGCTGAATTTGTTTGGCCACCTTGTTCGCACGCTCGAACAGGACCCGCTCGGAATAGTTCTCCACCATGATTCCCAAGTGGTGAAATCCTGCCATGGCGGAGGAGGAGTGCCCCGCCCGCAGTTCCTCGACCAAGTAGGACAATCCCGCGAGTTCCAGCAGATCGCGAGGATGTGTCACCCCGAGCACCAACGTCCACAACGGATCGTTGCCGGACGCGATCAACGACACCAGTTCGGTAAGCTCGGGAACGCGGCCCGACGCCACGGCGGAACGGAGAAAGCCGGCCAGCTCTCCGAGACCGGACGAGTGTCGCACGGTCGGCGACGATATTGCACCGTCGACAAGGATCCGCGCGCGGCTGAGATCGGCGATGCGCTCATGACGCTCGTCCACATGGTCAAACCATTTCAACACCAGCCGTGGGGTGATGAGTCCACGCCGCATCCAATCCAGTGGATAGAAATAGTACTGCACGCGGGGAATGTCGATGGTGATGGATACCGGTACGGAATCGTGCATCGCACTGGCCAGGTCGCTGACCGCGCCGGTCAGTCGCGTGATGGCCTCGTGCTCATAAAGGGAAAGTTCGTCGTTGACAACGATATCGCGCACTTTTTGGTTGCAATGGTTTGCTCCGTCCAGTCGGACGATCTGCTGCCGTCCGTGATCGAGTTCAACGACCGCTGCTGCCGCGCTGAACAGGCACAGTCCGGTTACCAGGTTGACCTGATCGACTTCGGTCATTCCCTGCGGCAGGTTGGCGGTTCCCTTGAGGTGTAGATGGTGGTCACGACGAGGAAAGTTCGCCTCGACGAAGGGCTGGATGTTGGGTTGAGCCGACTTGAGCGTGTAGTGATAGAAGGCGCTGTCCCCGGACTGCACACTGTTCCCGCCCAGGAGCTGACCTACTGCATTCAGTCGATTCCGCGCTCTGGCCACACATTTGGACACCGAAGCCGGTACCGCCGTGGCCCCCTTCACGTGTGAGTACCCCAGATCGTCCAGCCCGGCTATCCGGTGGCTGACCACGGTGGAATCGAACCGCTGCCGGTGAAGCACGGGGCGCAGGCCAAGCCCATCAGGAGCCGGATCAAGGATGGCGACAGAATGGCCCGGCCTTTCGGTGAAACCCCGGCCGGAGAGCTCGCCGGCCGGGGTTTCCTCCACACCGGAGGGAATTCCAAATGCTTGCCAATCGGTCATTTGCATCACCCTGAAATGAGAAGGGAACGCCGCACTTGTAGCGCAGCCTTTGATCGGTAGACATTTAGGTGGAAATCGGACCTCGATTGCGAAAGGTGAAGCAGAGAGGTGGGTGACTTGCCGTGGCACCGGACCGGCCGGTCACCTGGTAAATTCCTGGCGAAGCATCCGGCCCCGACGACGCCCGCCGCTTCGCGACAGGGGCCTACCGTGCCCATCTGCGCAGCCACCTCGACCTGGCCGCAGCCGCCCGTACCGAACTCGCAGGAAAGGACCGCCAACTCCTGCGAGCCCGAGGCATCACATCCAAGATCGCACGTAAGGGTACCCGCCCACGGTTCCGGCTTGGGCAGGCCCCGCCGGTTCGTGGAGCGGACCTTCGCCTGGCTCCACCAGTTCAAACGCCTCCGAATCCGCTACGAGATACACGCCGACCTCCACCTCGACCTGCTGCGACTCGCCTGCAGCATCATCTGCTTACGACGCCTGCGAACGTCGTTCTGAAACCGTCAGTTACTCGGAGGGGCAGCAAACGGGGCAACTGATCACTGATCCGACTGCACTGAGCAGGCTGCACATGGCCTATGCAAACTGCGCTCACAGGCTCTGCCTCCAGCGGATTCCCTGAGCCTGCTGAAGCGAATGCGAGGAGCGCTACGAGCAACTGGGCCGAGCTGAACTGGTCCCAGGGCGTGTAGGGAGTTGTGGTCAAGGCTGTGATCCGAGGTGTCGGATCCAGAGGAGGCCGGCACATAATTCGATTCCAGCCTGGTAGCTTTCAGGCTTTTTGTCGTAGCGGACGGCGAGGCCGCGCCAGTCCTTGATCTTGTTGATAGTGCGTTCGACACTGTTGCGGAGCTTGTACAGCTGCTTGTCCCAGGTAACAGGCCGTCCGCCGCGTGAGCCTCGGTTCTCGACCGGGCCGGGGACCCGGATCTTGTTCAGGTCGGGGATGAACTGCGGACTGTCCCCGGCTTGCCCCGCAGTGATCGTGAGCGAGAGGGGCAGGCATTGCGGCACACAGGACAGGTGCTTCTTCGTGGTCAGTCCGCCGCGTGAACGGCCCAGGCCGGCGGCGGCGAGCCGGGCCCTGCGGCGACGTCTCACGCGTCGTCGTTCCTCGAACAGGGTGGTGAACACTCCGGCATCCCGCCACTGCCGAAACCGGCCGTAAACGGTGGACCAGTGCCCGAATCGTTCGGGCAACTCCCGCCATTTCGCCCCGTTCCTGAACCGCCACACGACGCCCTCAAAGTGCGCCCGCAGGTTCTCCGGGTAGGGCCCGTACTCACCGACTGGCAGGAACGCGGAGATGAACTCCCACTCAGCATCCGAAAGTTGAGGTCGAGACACCTCACCTTTTTACTCCAAGGCCCCGACCCCAACCCTCCCGGGCCGGGAACCCCACGAGATCACAACTCCAAACAGGACCTGGCTAAGGGCTGTCCCGCAATCCCCAGTGGATCAGCGAGCGGCGTCAGATGCGGTCAATCGCAAGGCGGAGGGTCGTCCTCGTACCGGGTCGTACTC
Organism: Streptomyces sp. NBRC 110028; assembly: GCF_001417735.1. Lineage (GTDB taxonomy): Bacteria > Actinomycetota > Actinomycetes > Streptomycetales > Streptomycetaceae > Streptomyces. Next base: position 356,503 of record NZ_BBUZ01000025.1, on the reverse strand, counting down.
GGGCGATCCCGACAACGCAGCGAGTGGCCGTAGCTGGCGTCGGGAGCCCGCTGGGGATTGCGGGACAGCCCTTAGGCCCGCCGGGCGGCGACGCGGCCCGCCGCGATGTCCACGGCCAGGAACGCGGCCAGCGGAATGCCCAGCAGCGGCAGGTAGTAGCCCACCACGGCGACCCCGACGGCCGACGGGACCAGGACGTACACCGGCACCTGCCGCCAGGCGCCGCGCGGCAGGGGGCGGCCGAAGGCGCCCGCACGGCCGCGCTGCCACCACATGCGGTAGCCCCACACGATGAGCAGGATCAGGGAGAGGGCGAGCGCCGCCAGGGCGAGCTGGTTGACGATGCCGAAGAGGACGCCGGTGTGCAGGTCGATGCCCCACCGGCTCAGCTTGGCCAGCAGCGGATAGTCCGCGAACCGCACGGTGTCGGTGACCTCGCCGGTGGCCGGGGCGACGGCGACCGCGTCCTGCTTCTCCGGCCAGCTGCGCTGGATCTGGCTGACCGTGTACGCGGCGCCCGGCCCTGACGGCGGCACGATCTCCACCGGGTCGCCGAGGCCCTTCGCCCGGGCGGCCCGCAGCACGGCGTCGTAGCCCACGTCGGTGGCGTGGTGCCCACCGTCCGGACCGCCCATGTCCATCCCCGGCATGGCGCCGTGGCCCGCGTGCTCACCGGTGAGCCCGGAGGCCACGGCCGGGGTGGACTGGCCGACCGCGGCGCGCAGGTCGGTGACGTTCGCCCCCGCGTAGGTGGACCAGGTGAGCCCGGTGGCGGACAGGAAGAACAGCCCCGCCGCCACCCAGACGCCGAGGCCGCCGTGGAGGGCGAGGGTGCGGCGACGGCCGCCGGTGGGGGCGGTGGAGTTGAGGGCGGTGGAGTTGAGCGCGAGCGATTCGGCGGTGGCGCGGCGGTTACGGCGGCGGCGGGCGAACCAGAGCAGCAGCCCGCCACCGGCGATCACCCACAGCCAGCTGGCGGCGAGTTCACTGTAGAGACGGCCGCTCTGGCCGAGGTGCAGATCGCGGTGGAACTCGTCGATCCAGGTGCGCAGCGGCAGGGCGCCGGTGCTGCCGTACTGCTCCAGCGCGCCGCGCACCTTCGCGGTGTACGGGTCGACGAAGACGGCGCGAGTGTGGCCCTCGGCGACCCCCTTCACACCGGACAGCAGCACCCGGGCGGTGCCGGTGTCGTCCGGAGACGGGCGCACGGCGCTGATCGTGCCCTCCGGGTGCGCCTCGCGGGCGGCGGCGATCTGCCGGGAGAGCGGCAGCTTGGTGTCGCCGGCCGGGACCCGCAGTTCATGGCCGTACACGATCTTCTCGGCCTGGTAGGAGCCCGCGTACAGCAGTCCGGTGGTGGCCGCGATCAGCAGGAACGGGGCGACGAGGACTCCGGCGTAGAAGTGCAGCCGCAGCACCAGGGGGCGCAGCACGGACCAGGCCGAGCGCGCGGGGGCGTCCCGGTCGGCCACGTCGCCGTCGGCGCCGGGGCCGGCGGCGGCCGGGGCGACGTGTTCGTCGGTGGACATGGCGGCCCTCTCGGTTCGGGGGTGGTGCGCGGCGTGCTCGTCCAGTAGTCGGGGCCGAGGGGAGTCGAGTTCCGGCGCACCCATGTGGCCTGCGTCACATGAACGCGCGTTTTGTCAACTTGGGACGAGTTCACACCGTCATCCGAGGTGGATGGCACGATGACCGGCATGACACCCGGCCCGGCCCTCCGCACCACACGTGCCGCGATCTTCGCGGTGGTGTGCGTGGTGATGGCGGCCCTGGGCCATGCGGTGATGTCCGGCGGGACCGTGCCGGGATGGATGCTGGGCGCGGCGTTCCTGGCCACCGCCTCCGCGGCATGGTGGCTGACGGGGCGCCAGCGCGGCGGCGCGGTCGTGACCGGGGCGACGGTGGGGGCGCAGCTCGTGCTGCACCTGCTGTTCCACTTCTCGCAGTCCTCGCGGCTCGCCCAGGCGCCCATGGGACACGGCGCGCACGGTGCGCACGGCGGCGCGGGCATGAGCGGCGGCCCCGGCATGGACGGCGTGGATGGCATGGCCGGAATGGCCGACGCGCACATGGCGTCGGCCGCGGACGGCATCACCCCCGGCATGCTGCTGGCCCACGCCCTGGCGGCGCTGGTGTGCGGGCTGTGGCTGTGGTGCGGCGAGGCCGCCGCGTTCCGGCTGGGCCGCGCCCTCGCGGCCGCCGTCTTCGTACCGCTGCGCCTGGTCCTGCGGCTGCTGGGCGCGGACGCCCTGCCGCTGCCCACCCGCCGCCTTCCGAGGCGGCCGGGGGCGGGGCGGGCGCTGCGCGCGGCGCTGCTGCACTACGTGGTCGCCCGGAGAGGTCCCCCAGAGGGTCTGATGCGCATCTGACCCGCCTGTCCCGACCGGTGACGGGCGGAAGCCCATCACTTCCGGAGGACATCAGGCGATGCCCCCTGCCCTCGTACAGGAACGCCAGGAGCGCGATCAGCAGATCACCGCATGGGCGCTGGCCGCCCGTGACGGTGACGCGGACGCGGTCGAACGCTTCATCCGCGCCACCCATCTCGACGTCTGGCGCTTCGTCGTCCATCTGAGCGCCGATGTGCACGGCGCCGACGACCTGACCCAGGAGACGTACCTACGGGCGCTGGGCGGGCTGCCCCGCTTCGCCGGGCGCTCGTGCGCACGCACCTGGCTGCTGTCGATCGCCCGCCGCACGGTCGCCGACCGCTACCGCGCCGCGGCGGCCCGCCCCCGCATCGCCGAGACGACCGACTGGCGGACGGTCGCCGAACGGACGCAGCCCGTCGGGCTGCCCGGCTTCGAGGAGGGCGTGGCCCTGCTCGACCTGCTGGCGACGCTGGACGCCCCGCGCCGTGAGGCGTTCATCCTCACCCAGCTCCTCGGGCTCCCCTACGCCGACGCCGCCTCGGCCACGGGCTGCCCGGTGGGGACCGTACGGTCCCGGGTGTCGCGCGCCCGCGAGCACATGACCGCGCTGCTGCGAACGGCTGACGACTGATCGCTGCCAACTGACCGCTGACGGCCACTCGCTGACCGCTGACCACTAACGGCTAACCGCTGACACATTTCACTATCTGTCATCTGCTCTGAGGAGTCCCGCTAATGTCAACCATGCGTACGACGCGCCGCCTCGGTGCCGTGAGCGCCGCCGCGATCGCCGCGACGATCGCCTTCGCCGGTCCCGCCTCCGCCCACGCGGAGGTCACCGCCTCCAACGCCCAGGCGCTGGCCAAGGATGTCGTCCTCACTTTCACGGGCGAGGCCGAGTCGGAGTCCGCCGGCTTCACCGAGGTACGTGTCGTGCTGCCCGAAGGCATCGCCCCGGGTGATGTCACGCTGGACGAGGGACCCAAGGGCTGGAAGATGAAGCCCACCAAGGACGGCTACACGATCAGCGGTCCGAAGCTGGCCGTGGGGACGAACGCCGTCCACAAGGTCAAGGTGCGGCAGTTGCCCGACGCCAAGTCGCTGGCGTTCAAGACCATCGAGACCTACAGCGACGGCAAGGTCTCCCGGTGGATCGAACTGCCCGGCGAGGGCCCGGAACCGGAGGAGCCCGCGCCGGTCCTCGACCTGAAGGCGGCGGCGGCCGGTTCCGAACCGTCCGAGGCACCGTCCTCGTCGGACGACGCCTCGGACAAGACGTCCGAGCAGGCGTCGGACAAGGCGCCCGACAAGGCATCCGGCAAGACGGAGCAGAAGGCGGACGAGAAGGAGGACAGCAACGCGGGCGCCGCCACCGCGATCGGCATCAGCATCGGCGTCCTGATCGTCGCGGGCGCGGGCCTGTGGGTGTTCAAACAGCGCCGCCGGGCCTGACCGAGCCCGTCAGCCGCGTGCCCGCGTCAGCCGCGTGCCTGCGTCAGCCGCTTGTAGAAGAAGCTGCAGTCCTCCAGGGAGCCGTCCGGGGCGGCGGCGTAGTCGGGGACGATGCCGTAGCGGGCCCAGCCGTCGGCGAGGTAGACGTACTCGGCCGGGCTGCCGGTGACGGTGTCCAGCATCAGCAGGGTGACGCCGGCGGCGCGGGCGGCCGACTCCGCGGTGGCCAGCAGCGCCCGGGCCAGGCCACGGCCACGGGCGGCGCGGTGAACGGCCAGCTTGAGGACCTCGGCGCGGTGCCGTCCATTGGGCTTGCGGGCCAGGGCCAGGCTGACGGTTCCGACGATGCCGCCCGTGCTCTCCGGGGCGCGGCAGGCCCAGACGAGCAGGCTGCCATCGGCCACCGCCGGGGCCTGGGCCTGCCACCACGCGGCGGCGTCGTCGTGGCCGAAGGGCGCGAGGAAGCCCATGGAGGCGCCGCCGTCGACGGCGTCGGCCAGGACCTCGGCGAGGTCCTTGACGCTGTCGGGGAAAGTCTCGGCGGACAGGAGGTCTATCGGGGGCATGGCGGGCTTCCTCTCCCGGACCGGCGGGCGGCGCGTCCGGCGCGGTGTCGTGACTGACCGCCGCATCATCGCAAGCGCGACCGCGCGCGAGCGCGAAGAAGGCCGCCGTCCGGAGCGGTGTCCGGGCGGCGGCCGGGAGGGGAGGCGGAGGGCTCAGACGTTGAGCAGCCGCTCCAGGACGTTGCGGTAACCGCGCATGGCCAGGCGCAGTTCCTCCGTCTCCGCGGTGCCCGCGGTGTTCTCGTGCCAGGCGGCGCGGAGGGTGCGGCGGCGTTCGGCGAGGAGATCGACCAGCCGGGCCGAGATCTCTTCGAGGAGAGCGTCCGCCTCTTCCACCGAGCCGCGCGGGGCGTCCACGAAGGCGCTGACCGCGTACCGCAGACGCTGGTTCAGCTTGTCGTGCTCACTCGTCGGCAGGACGGGGAAGCTGGGGCCGTCCGGGGGGTTCGGCTGCTCCACACCGCCGTCCATCGGCTGCCTGGGAGGCGGCACTTCGTGCTTCTCCAGTCCGTGCCGACGGTGGCCGTTGTTGTGCTCGGGGCCGTAGTCCGTCTCCAGGCCGTGGCTCCACTCCGGTCCGTGGTCCGCTCCCGGGCCACGGTCCGTTCCTGAGCCCTGGTTCGTTCCCGGGCCACGGTTCCTTCCCGGGCCGCGATGCGCTCCCGGGCCCTGGTTCGCTCCCGGGCCCTGGTTCGCTCCCGGTCCGTGGCCCGCTTCGGGCCCGCGGTTCGCTCCCGGGCCGTGGCTCCACTCCGGTCCGTTGTCCGTCATCGTGCACCGGCCTTCCCGATGTGCCAGACGTGGGTCTTGCGGCCGGTCCTGCCGGCATGCCCCTCGTGCCCCTGATGCGCGTCGGCCGCGTGGTGGGGCGGTTTCACCAGTTCCTCGAAGAAGGCCCGGGCGTGCACCACGGCCTCGCGCAGCTCCTCGGTGTCGGCCCGGCCCTCACGGGCGCGGGCGGCCGCGACGTGGAGCTGCCGGTAGCCCTGCACACAGTCCGCGTGGTGCACGGACAGGGCCGCGACCTGCTCCTCGTAGCGGTCGGACGGGTAGCCGCGGTCCCGCGCGAGGCGGGCGAGCAGCTGGTCCGCCCCGGCCACCGCGTACTCCGGGGAATCGATGAACTGCTCCTGGGTGCCCACCCATTCGGCCAGGTAGCGCTCGCGCAGCTCACCGGAGAGGGGTTCGGTCTTGAGGTCTCGGTATCGTCGCAGTCGCGTTTCGAGTTCGCGCTCCGCCGCCTTGGTGTCGCCCGCGTGCTCGGCGACGTTCAGGTCGTACTCGGGCCCGAAGTGGCGTCGCAGAGCATTCTTCCTGCCGCTCCCACGCGCACGTACGATGACCGCGGCGAGCACGGTTGCCAGGACGACCGCAGCGGCAATCACGATGATGATCGCGCCAGTTGACATGGTCTGCTTCTGCCTTCCCGCAGGTGCCCCCCTGTTCGGGGGCTCTACGACATCGGGTAGCCCACTGCCCCGCGCTCAAACTGCGTCATATTCCGATGCCGTCGGAGACCGGCCGGTGCCAGGATGCCGGTCATGACCCTCAGCCCGTCCTGGGACGTCGCCGCACGGCCCGTCAGCGACCCGGTCGCCGCCACGCTGCTGCGCGAGTACATGACCGACGTGGCCGACCGCTACTACCGGCTCCACGAGGGGCGCGACGCGACGTCCGAGGAGATCGAGCGCGCGCTGCGGGAGATGCCCAGCGACGATCTGGCCCCGCCGGACGGGGTGCTGCTGGTGGCGCGGCACGGCGGCGACGTGGCCGGGTGCGCGGGGCTGCGGCGGCGGGCCGGCCACCTCGACCGCACCGCGGAGCTGAAGCGGGTGTTCCTGCGCCCCGGCAAGCGCGGACTCGGCGGGGGCGCCGCGCTGCTCGCGGCGGTCGAGAGGGCCGCGGACGCGCTGGGCGTCGTACGGATCGTGCTGGACACCCGGCGCGATCTGGTCGAGGCGCGGGCGCTGTACGCACGCCACGGCTACCGGGACGTACCGGCGTTCAGCGAGGGGCCGTACGCCGAAGTGTGGATGGCCAAGGACCTCATATGACGGGCCTCATAGAAGGACCTCATATGACGGGCCCCATAGAAGGGCCTCACATGAAGGGCCTCACATGAAGGGCCCCGGCAGGAAGCCCGTACGGCTCACCCGGCACCTGGCGGCTCCCGGCGCCAGGGGCGCTCCTCGTCGGAACCGCACATCTCCCGCGACAGCTCCTCCACCAGCTCGACCAGATCCGTCGGCCGTTCGGGTGACCACCAGTCGCCCAGCAGCTCGGCCAGCGACCTCTCGCGCGCCCGGAAGAGGCGGTCCGCGACCTCCCGGCCCCGGGGGGTCAGGGTCAGGTCGAGCCCGTACCGCACGCCGAGCCCGCGTTCCTCGATCTGGCGCGCCGCGCCGGTGATGGCCCGCAGCGGTACGGGCGTGCGCTGGGCCAGGACGGCGGGTTCGACCGAGCCGTCATGGCGGATGCGCAGCAGCATCCAGCTGGCGGCCGGGAGCAGGTCGAGCCCGGCCCGCTCGGTGATGTCGACGTAGATCTTCCGGCGGCCCTCGCGGCTGCCCAGCAGCGACAGGGCCCGCGCGCATTCGTCGTACGAGGAGCGTTCGACGGGGTTGCTGGCCAGGACCTCGCTGGCCTCGGGCGCGGTGACACCGGCGCGCAGCGGCTCCTCCCGCAGGAACCAGGCGAGGACGAAGGCGAGCAGCACGACCGGGACGCCGTACAGGAACACGTCGGTGATGGAGGTGGCGTACGCGTGCACCACCCCGGCCCGCTCGCCCGGTGGCAGCCGCCCGAGGGCGTGGTGGTCGGCGGCGAGCCCGGCGGGGGTGACGCCCGGCGGCAGCGACCGCCCGGCGAGCGCGTCGGCGATCTTGGGGGTGAGGCTGCCCGCGAAGATCGAGCCGAAGACGGACACGCCGAAGGAGGCGCCGATGGAGCGGAAGAACGTCGCGCCGGAGGTGGCGACGCCGAGGTCCTGGTAGCTCACCGAATTCTGCACGATCAGCACCAGCACCTGGATGACGAGTCCGAGCCCGCAGCCGAAGACGAAGAAGTAGGCGCTGGTCTCGACGACCCCGCTGGTCTCGCGCAACTGGTGCAGGAGCAGCAGCCCGATGCCGGTGACGGCGGTGCCCAGGATCGGGAAGACCTTGTAGCGGCCGGTGCGGCTGACGAGTTCGCCGGAGACGGTGGAGCACAGCAGCATGCCGAGGACCATCGGCAGCATGTGGACGCCGGAGAGGGTCGGCGAGACGCCCTGGACGACCTGGAGGAAGGTCGGCAGGTAGACCATGCTGCCGAACATCGCGAAGCCGACGACGAAGCCGATGACCGCGCAGAGCGTGAAGGTGCGGCTGTGGAAGAGCTTCAGCGGCAGCACCGGTTCGGCGGCCCGCCGCTCCACCCGCACGAAGGCGATCAGCAGGACGGCGCCGAGCGCCGCGAGCCCGAGGATCTGCCAGGAGCCCCAGCCGTACGTGACGCCGCCGAGCGAGGCCATCAGCACCACGGTGGCGGCCACCCCGGCGATGAGGCCGGTGCCGAGGTAGTCGATGGTGTGCGGGGTGCGGCGGACCGGGATGTGCAGGACGGAGGCGATGACGAGGAGCGCGACGACGCCGACGGGGATGTTGATGTAGAACACCCAGCGCCAGCTGAGCTGGTCGACGAAGAGGCCGCCGAGCAGCGGTCCCAGCACGCTGGCGGCACTGAAGACGGCGCCGAAGAGGCCCTGGTAGCGGCCGCGTTCACGGGGCGGGACGATATCGCCGACGATGGCCATCGACAGCACGATCAGCCCGCCGCCGCCCAGCCCCTGCAGCCCGCGGAAGCCGATCAGCTGCCCCATGTCCTGGGCGAGCCCGCACAGCGCCGATCCGGTCAGGAAGAGGACGATCGCGGCCTGGAAGAGCCGCTTGCGCCCGTACTGGTCGCCGAGCTTGCCCCACAGCGGGGTGGCGGCGGTGGAGGCGAGCAGATACGCGGTCACCACCCAGGACAGATGATCCAGGCCGCCGAGGTCGCTGACGATGGTCGGCAGCGCGGTGGAGACGATGGTCTGGTCGAGCGCCGCGAGCAGCATGCCGAGCAGCAGCGCGCCGATGGCCACCAGGACCGCGCGCTTCGGCCGGCCCTCCTCGGGGCCCGGCACCACGGGGTCCGGGGCCGAGGTCGGGCGGCCGGCGTCCTGCGTCATGACGACTCCTCGGACTCCTCGGCTGCTCGCCCTCCCATCCTCACCCCGACCCGCCCTTTATGCCCTGTTACGGTCGGCCGGGCCGGGTGTGTCCGTGACGTACCCGGCACGCCTCCTGACGACGAACACATGCGCGGAAGCCGATCGGATGCACATAATCGCTGCGGATTACAGGGAGGGAAATTTCGTGACGGCAGATTCCTGCCCGCACTGCTACGCACCGATCCGCGCGAACGGCCGACCCAGCTGTGCGTGCGCCGAACGTGCCACCACCGCGGGCCCTGCGACGCCGGGGCCCCTGACCGGCCCGGCGACCGGCCCGGCGACCGGCTCGGCGACCGGCGATACCAGTGCGCGGACCACCGACGACCACAGCACCGGCCCCCGGGCGGACGACGCCCCGCGGGCCGACGACGAGCCGGGCGCCGTCCGCCCGTACCTCAGGCTCTCCGGCGAGGGCGAGGGCGAGGGCGACGACGAAGGCGCGGGCGACGACACGACCGGAGCCCGCCCGCGCGACGTCGGACGGTTCTTCCGCACCGCGCGGCGCGAGGCGGAACCCGGGCCACGGCGCGGCCAGGAGCCCGCGCCACGTCCCGGACCGGTGCCCGGCGGGGAGGCGGACGCCACCGACGAGACCCAGGTGATCGACCGCATCGCGCCGATCACCCCGGTCGACCGCATCACCCCCGGCGGTCCCGTCGACCGCACCCGGGTGATCGACCGCATCACCGCGGCGGGCCGCCGGGACAGCGGCGCCAAGAACGACGGACCCGGCGGCGGGGCGGGCGGCGAGACCGTCAGCGGCTCTGACGGCGGTGGCGGCCGCCGCCGCAAGAGCCGCCGTAAGCCCGTCGCCACGGCGGTCGCGGGGGCCGCCGCGGTGGTCGTGGCCGGGACGCTGGCCTTCACCACCGGGCTGCTGGGCGGAAACAAGGACAGCAAGCCCAGCGACAGCGCGCTCACCGAGACACAGACCAGCGCCCCGGACGAACCGCCGACCGAGGACGCGGGCGCCACCCCGTCCCGCGAGTCGTCGCCGAGCAAGAAGCCCGGGCCCACGCAGTCCCCCGCGAAGCCGCCGAGCACGAGCCGGGACCAGGACCGCGCGGCACCACCGGCGCCCCGTACGCCCGCGGCGCCGCCCACGACCCGCCCGACCCGCACGCCGAAGCCGGACGAGCCCAGCACACCGGACAAGACGCGGCGGCCGACCACGTCACCGACCGAGGAGCCGCCGAAGACCCCCGAGCCCACCGGTCCGCCGGTGCTGCGCGAGGGCGACAGCGGAGCCGAGGTCGTCGAGCTGCAGAAGCGGCTGACCCAGCTGCTGCTGTTCATCGGCAACGCGGACGGCGAGTACGACGACGGGGTGAAGGACGCGGTCGCGTCGTACCAGGACCGGTACGACATCAAGGGGGACCCGGCAGGGGTCTACGGCGAGAACACCCGCCGCGACCTCGAATCCCGGACCGACGAGCCCTAGACCCGAAGGGGGCCGCCCCGAAAGACACCCCCGGCCCCTGGCGTACGGGCGGACTGCTTTGTATCGTGGAGGAACAAAGTGGTTCCGCCCGTTTTCCCTGACCGGCGGGCGGGACCACTTGTGTTCTCTTCCGGCCTGCCCGCCCGCCGCGCCCTGGAGTCCCCCATGCCGCTCGCCGCCCGCGCCCTGCTGCTCGACATGGACGGCACGCTGGTGAACTCGGACGCCGTGGTCGAGCGCTACTGGCGGATCTGGGCCACCGAACAGGGGCTGGACCCCGCCGACGTGCTCCCGGTGGTCCACGGCCGCCAGGCGCACGCCACCATGGCGGCGCTGCTGCCGGACCGGCCCATGGAGCGGAACCTGGCCGACAACCGGTGGATGCTCGAACGGGAGACCACCGACCTCGACGGCATCGTGCCGATCACCGGCGCGCCCGCCTTCATGGCCGCGCTCGCCGGTCTGCCGCACGCCCTGGTCACCTCCGCCGACGACGGCCTGGCCCGGGCCAGGATGGAGGCGGCCGGACTGCCGCTGCCCCCCGTCCTGGTGACGGCGGAGCGGGTCGGGGCGAGCAAGCCGGACCCGGAGGGCTTCCTGAAGGGCGCCGCCGAACTGGGCTTCGCGCCGGGTGACTGCGTGGTCTTCGAGGACTCGGAGGCCGGCATCGCGGCGGGCCGGGCGGCCGGGATGCGCGTGGTCGGCGTCGGCCCGCGGGCCGCGGCCCACGCGCCGGACGCCCACGTGACGGACCTGGCGCGGCTGCGGGTCGAGGCGTTGCCCGGCGAGGGCGGCCTGCGGCTGCACCTCGCGGACTGAAGCCCTCCCGCACCCCTCGAAGGCCTGAAAGCCCTCCCGCACCCCCGAAGTCCTCTCAGCGGCTCACGCCGCCACGGCCTCGTACAGGCTGAAGGCGCCCAGCGCCAGCATCACCAGCGCCGCGACCTTCGTGATCAGCCGTAGCGGTACGTACCGCATCAGGGTGCGGCCGCCCAGAATGCCCAGCCCCGCGACCGCCCACAGCGCCAGCACCGCGCCCACGCCGACCGACAGCGGATCGTCGTAGCGGGCGGCGAGGTTGGCGGTCATGATCTGGGTGAGATCGCCGAACTCGGCGACCAGGATCAGCGAGAAGCCCGCCCCGGCGACCTTCCAGAAGGACTGGTCGGCGGGCTTGCTGATCTCCTCCTCCCCGTCGTCCTTCTTCAGCAGCAGGATCGCCGCGCCGCCGAGGAAGAGCACACCGACGACCGTCTGCAGCAGGCGGTGCGGCAGCAGGCCGAGCACACTGCCCGCCGCGATGGCGATCCCGACGTGGATGGCGAAGGCGGCGGCGACACCGGCGAAGACGTACGAGGCGCGGTAGCGGGTGCCGAGCATCAGCCCGGCCAGGGCGGTCTTGTCGGGCAGCTCGGCGAGGAAGACGACGCCGAAGACCACGGCGGCGACGGTGAAGCTGAACACGGGCTGGATACCTCATAGGGTCGGGCCGCGCCGAGGGGCCCTTGAGGAGGGGTCGCTTCGGCACGGCAGCGTCGAACACTGCGGCCGAAGGTCTCGCTGGCGTACGCGGCCCACCTGACCGGCGGTGTCTCGTACGCTCCGGGCGCCGGCCCGCACCTCATGGGGCGGGCAGTATGTCGACGGTCCGGCGAGGAGCTACTCCCCTTCTGCTGCCGACCAGCCTACGGGACGCCTCCGCGGCGCCCTCCCCCGGGGTGGAACGGCGGCACACGGCCCCGGAACGGCGGGCGACGGCGACGCCGGGGCACACTCACCCACCCCTTCACTTTCTGAAGCCCCTTGCGTTGACATGACCGCGTCGCCACTCTGTTACCTGGCGCCTGCCCCACGTCCATCCGGCGCCACCACGATGGCCGCGTCGCAGTGGCCAACGACCCCCCACTCCTAGGGAGTTCGCATGTCGCACATGCACGATCGCCCGCGCGTCTACGCGCGTCGCGCCGCCGTCTTCGGTGGCTTCGCCGGGCTGCTGGGCACGCTGGTGCTCAGCGGACCGACCGCTCAGGCGGCCCCGCCCACCCCGCCGAGCGCCGCCACCGCCCGCACCCAGCTGGCCGGGCTGACGGTGAAGGCCGAGGGGTCGTCCGACGGTTACAGCCGGGACAAGTTCCCGCACTGGATCACCCAGAGCGGCTCCTGCAACACCCGGGAGGTGGTCCTCAAGCGCGACGGTACGAACGTCCAGACCGACTCCAGCTGCGCGGCCACCAGCGGCACCTGGAAGTCCGCGTACGACGGCGAGACCTGGACCGCCGCCTCCGACGTGGACATCGACCACGTCATTCCGCTCTCCGAGGCGTGGAAGTCCGGCGCCAGCGGCTGGACCACCGCGCAGCGCCAGGCGCTCGCCAACGACCTGACCCACTCGCAGCTGATAGCCGTGACGGACAACGTCAACCAGGCCAAGGGCGACAAGGACCCGGCCGAGTGGCTGCCGCCGCTCGCCTCGTACCACTGCATGTACGCGCGCATGTGGGTCTCGGTGAAGTACACCTACCAGCTCACCGTCGACTCGGCGGAGAAGTCCGCGCTGAGCGGCATCCTGAACGGCTGCTGACCCGGCGGAACCGCGAAGCCGCCTCCGTCGTTCCGTACCGTACGACGCGTACGGTACGGACGCGGAGCGACGGAGGAGGGCCGGATGGCCGGGCTGCGCCTGGGACCACTGCTGCGGCACGTGGACTGGGAGACGGGGACGGACGCGACCGTCTGGGTGGAGGCCGACCGGCCCTGCGAGGCGGAGGTGCGCTGCGCCGACGGCGCGGGCGGCACAGCCCGCACCTGGCGGATCGCCGGGCACCACTACGCGCTGATCCCGGTCGGCGGGCTGCGGCCCGGCGCCGAGACGGCCTACCGGGTGCTGCTGGACGGCGAGCAGGTGTGGCCGCTGCCGGACTCCCGCTTCCCGGATTCCACGATCCGTACGCCGGAGGTGTCCGGCCCGTCCGGCCCCGCGGAGCCCGTGCGGGTCGCCTTCGGCTCCTGCCGGTGGGCCGCGCCGCCGTCCGACGCCTCGCACGACCCGGTGGGTCCCGACGCCCTGGACACCCTCGCGCACACCCTCGCCACCTCGCCGGACGCCCCGCGCCCCGATGTGCTCGTGCTGCTGGGCGACCAGGTGTACGCGGACGAGACGTCCACCGAGACCCGCCGCTGGCTGGCCACCCGCCGCGATCTGTCGGAGCCGCCGGGCGACCAGGTCGCGGACTACGAGGAATACACGCGGCTGTACTACGAGTCCTGGCTCGACCCCGAGGTGCGGTGGCTGCTGTCCACCGTGCCCAGCTGCATGATCTTCGACGACCACGACGTGATAGACGACTGGAACACCAGCGAGGCGTGGCTGAACCGGATGCGCGCCACCCCGTGGTGGCGCGAGCGCATCCTGAGCGGCCTGATGTCGTACTGGGTGCACCAGCACCTGGGCAACCTCTCCCCCGCCGAACTCGCCGCCGACGGGCTGTACGCGGCGGTGCGGGACACCGAGGACGGTACGGAGGCGCTGCGGACCTTCGCCGCCCGGGCCGACGCGGACCCCGCGTACGCCCGGTGGAGCTACCGCCGCGACTTCGGCCCGGTGCGGCTGCTGATGGTCGACACGCGCGGCGCGCGGGTGCTGGGCGAGGACACCCGGGCCATGGTGGAGGACAAGGAGCTGGCCTGGGTGCGGCAGCAGGCCCTGGACGGCGCCGGGACGTACGACCATCTCCTGATCGGCACCTCCCTGCCCTGGCTGCTGCCGCACTTCGTGCACGACGTGGAGGCGTGGAACGCCTCGGTGTGCGGCGGCCGGCGCGGGGCGCGCTGGGCGCGGATCGGCGAGGACCTGCGGCAGCGCGGCGACCTGGAGCACTGGGCCGCCTTCCCCGACTCCTTCGACGCCCTGACCGATCTGATCGCCGAGGTCGGGGAGGGGCCCGGAGCGCCCGCCACGATCAGCGTCCTGTCGGGCGATGTGCACCACGCCTACATCGCCGAACCGGACTGGTCCCGCTGGCCGCGCCGCCCGGTCAGCGAGGTCCGCCAGCTGACCTGCTCCCCGGTGCACAACAGCATCCACGCCTCGATACGCCTCGGCTTCCGCTTCGGCTGGAGCCGGGCGGGCCGCGCCCTGGGCCGCGTCTTCACCCGCCACGGCCGCGTCCCGGCGCCCCGGCTGAGCTGGCGCAAGACCGGCGGCCCCTGGTTCGGCAACCAGCTGATGACCCTGACGCTCCAGGGCCGGGCGGTGCGGCTACGCCTCGACCAGGCGGCCGGGGCCCCGGAACCGCGTCTGACCACCCCGTTGCGGACGTCCTGGCCCGAGGGCGGGCAGCTGCCGCCGGAGTGATACGGGACACAACGGAGGGGGACAGTCCGCTCAGCGGGTGGAAACCCCCGGGGCGACCGGCATGATAGGCGCGATCCTGCGTCACATCTGCCCCGGGAGTAACGCCTTGGCCGGAGAGCCCCACGCCATAGCCATCGTCGGGGCCGGTCCCCGCGGCACCAGCGTGCTGGAGCGCCTCTGTGCCTCCGCGCCGGAGCTGACACCGGGGGCCCGGCTGACCGTGCACATCGTGGACCCCTCCCCGCCCGGCGCCGGGCGGGTGTGGCGGACCACACAGCCGGGCGAGTTGCTGATGAACACCGTCGCCTCGCAGGTGACCCTGTTCACCGACGAGAGCGTCGAATGCGACGGGCCGATACGCACCGGCCCGAGCCTGTACGAATGGGCCACCGGCCACGGCGCCGGCGCGCCCACACCGGCCCCCGCCCCCGCCCCCTCCCTCGGCCCCGACGACTATCCGAGCCGCGCCCTCTACGGCCGCTACCTGGAGTGGGTGTTCGCCGAGGTCGTCCGCACCGCCCCGGGCACCGTCACCGTCCGCCCGCACCCGGCCCGCGCCATCGCCCTGGAGGAGGCGCCGGACGGCACCCAGGCCCTGACCCTCGATGACGGCACGCGCCTCGGCGGCCTGTGCGCCGTCGTCCTGGCCCAGGGCCATCTGCCCCGCACCCCCGACGAGACGGAGCGGCGGCTCGGCGCCCACGCGGCCCGGCACGGGCTGCGCTACTACCCGCCCGCCAACCCCGCCGACGTCGACTTGTCGCCCATCGCACCCGGAGAGCCCGTCCTCCTCCGCGGCCTCGGGCTCAACTTCTTCGACCACATGGCACTGCTCACCGAGGGCCGCGGCGGTTCGTACACCACCGGGGCCGACGGTCTGGTCTACCACCCCTCGGGCCGCGAGCCACGGCTGTACGCGGGCTCCCGCCGCGGCATTCCGTACCACGCCCGCGGCGACAACGCGAAGGGTGCGCACGGCCGTCACACCCCGTTGCTGCTGACCCCGGACGTCCTCGAAGGCTTCCGCAAGCGAGCGGACTCCGGCGATCCGCCGGACTTCCTCACGGAGGTGTGGCCGCTGGTGGCCAAGGAGGCCGAAACCGTTTACTACGAGGCCCTGCTGTCCCGCCAAGGCGCTGGCGTCCCGACCCCCTTCCGACGTCGCTTTCTGGCCACTTCCCCCGGGTCCCCCGAAGAGGCCGCCGTCCTCTTGGAATTCGGCATTCCGGCAACCGCGCGCTGGTGCTGGGAGACGGTCTCCCAGCCCGACCGTGAACAAAACTTCACCACGCGTGACGCCTTCCGGCGCTGGCTGCTGACGTACGCGCGCGCGGACGCGGCCCACGCCCGGCTCGGCAATGTGACCGGTCCGGTCAAGGCCGCGCTCGACGTCCTGCGCGACCTCCGGAACGAGGTGCGGCTGATCGTCGACCACGCCGGACTCTCCGGGGTCTCGCGCCGGGCACATCTCGACCGCTGGTACACCCCGCTGAACGCGTTCCTGTCGATCGGCCCGCCGCGCCGACGGATCGAGGAGATGGCCGCGCTGATCGAAGCGGGGGTGCTGGAGATCCTTGGTCCAGGTCTGGACGTCACGGCCAAAACACCTGATGGTCCATCAGGTCACCCCGGCTTCGCCGCCCGCTCGACCCGCGTCCCCGGCCCCTCGATCATCGCCCGGACGCTGATCGAGGCGCGGCTGCCGGAACCGGATCTGCGCCGCACCGCCGACGCGCTGCTGAGCGGACTGCTGCGCTCCGGGCAGTGCCGACCGCACCGGGTGGAGGGCTACGAGACGGGCGGGCTGGACGTCACCCCGGCCCCCTTCCGGATCGTGGACGCGCAAGGACGGCCGCATCCGCGCCGGTTCGCGGTCGGAGTGCCGACGGAAGGCGTCCACTGGGTGACCGCGGCGGGGGCGCGGCCCGGCGTGAATTCGGTCACCCTGTGCGACACGGACGCGGTGGCGCGCGCCGTACTGCGTCTCGCGGCGGCGCCCGAGCCGCGCCGGAAAATCGCCCCGATGTGCGCCGTAGGGCTCTGAGGAGCGGCTTCGACACGGTTCCGAAGCCCTGCCCAGGGCCCCCACAATGGCAGGAACTTGAACTTGCAACAAAAGAAAAGGGGAACCTAACCTGGCGCTCCGTTGTTTCTTCGTCCCCAGAAACAAAAGGAGCAATCCCCTCATGTCTCCCGACGCCCATCCCCGCTCACTCGACGGCCTGCTGGACAGCGGCAGACCGTACGTTCTCTCCCTCTTCCGGATCGTCATCGGTCTGCTCTTCTTCTGCCACGGCGCCTCGTCGCTGCTCGGCTGGATGGGCGGCGCGATGGGCACCGGCAAGACCATCGAGGCGGGCACCTGGCCCGGCTGGTACGCCTCGGTGATCCAGCTCGTCGGCGGCGCCCTGGTGATGCTCGGCCTCGGCACCCGCGTCGCCGCGTTCATCTCCTCCGGCTCGATGGCCTACGCGTACTTCCACGAGCACCAGCCGCAGAAGCTGTGGCCCCTCCAGAACGGCGGCGAGCTGGCGGCCATGTTCTGCTGGGCGTTCCTGCTCATCGTCTTCACCGGCCCGGGCCCCTGGGCGCTGGACCGGATCCTCGGCTCGTCCCGCGCGTCCTCCGCGGCGGCCGAACCGCAGCGCCAGCCGAGCGCGGTCTGACGAACGGGCACCACGTCACGATCCGCTCCGTGACGCGCCCCGGACCGCACGAAACGGTGAACGTGCCGTGAATCGCACCATGCGGGGCCACGTGCCCCGCATGGCGTGATTCGAACAGCATCGTCACCCCTTACCGGTATCCTCGATCGTCACAGGCGTACGCTGTATGGCTGTACAGGTCGCTCCCGCCCGCCCCGCGCGGACATGGACGCGGCGGCGGGGGAACGGGATCGGGAGAAGAACGTTGTTGGAACATCTGGGGTCGCTGACCAACACCCCATGGATCTACGCAGTCATCGCGGTCTCGGTCCTGCTCGACGTCTTTTTGCCCGTCCTGCCGAGCGGCTTCCTCGTCATCACGGCCGCCACCGCCGCCGCGGGCACCACCGTCGACCCGGTCGGCGTGGTGCGCCAGGCCGACGCGGCCGACTTCCCCGAGATGTTCGCGCTGCTGCTGTGCGCCGCGACCGCATCCGTCCTCGGCGACATGGTCGCCTACCGGCTGGCCTGGCGCGGCAGCGACCGGCTCGACCGGGCCATCGCCCGCTCCCGCCGGCTCACCTCCGCCCAGGAGAAGTTGGGCACCGCGGTGGTGCGCGGCGGCGGAGCACTCGTCGTCATAGCCCGCTTCGCCCCCGCCGGACGGTCGGTCGTCAGCCTGAGCGCGGGCGCGGCACACCGTCGGGTGACGGAATTTCTGCCCTGGTCGATGGTGGCCGGTCTGGCCTGGGCCGCGTACAGCGTGGCGCTCGGCTACGTCGGCGGCCAGTGGCTCGGCGCCGGCTGGCTGGGCACGGCGGTCTCGGTGCTCGCGCTGTTCGCCGCGGGCGCGGGCGCGGCGTATGTGATGCGGCGTCCGGCCGAGGACGAGGCCGGGCAGCTCGCGGTCGCCGCGGCGGGCCCGGTGCCCCCGGTCCCGTAGGGTACGCGAAGGCTCCGTAGCGCCACGCCCAGGCCCACCGGGCGCCGTTTGTGGCGTCGATTACGGATCACCCAGGGATTGCCGTTACGGTCCTCCCCATGCGAGCCACGTGTCCCATGCGTCCCATGCGTCACTTCGTTCCCCCGGTCCCGGCATGCTGAGCCGTGCCGCCGGGATGTTCGCGGCATTCGTCGCCGGTCTCGCGCTGATCGTCGCCGCCGTCCTCGTCGTACGGCAGATCATGACGCCGTCCGAGCCCAAGCTGCCCGTCATCCCGGACGCGCGGCGCCCGATCGTGGAGCGGGCGGCGAAGGTGTGCTCCCCGCTGAGCGTGCCGCTGCTGGCCGCGCAGATCGACGCGGAGAGCGGCTGGCGGCCGGACGCGGACTCCGGGCACGCCCAGGGCATCTCGCAGTTCGCGCCGGACACCTGGAAGGAGTGGGGGCGGGACGGCAACGGCGACGGCAAGGCCGACGTCTGGGAGCCCCGGGACGCCATCCCCTCCCAGGCGCACTACATGTGCCATCTGTACGACGTGGTCGAGCGGATCCCCGGCGACCCGACGCGGCTCGCCCTGGCCGCGTACAACGCGGGACCGGGCGCGGTGCTCCGGGCGCGCGGCATCCCGACCATCCACGAGACCCGCGGCTATGTGGACCGGATCATGGGCACGCTGCTGCCCCAGTACCGGAAGAGCGAGGCGCGCTACCAGCGGAGCGAGGCGAAGCGCGACCGCGACCGCACCGCCTCGCCGTCCGCCTCCGCCCCGCCCTCCCCCGAGGCTCCCTCACCGCTGTCGGCACGGGTCCGCACGGGCTAACCGGCAGCGGCTATGAAGTCCTCCACGGCCCGCACGAGTTCCAGCGGCGTCTCGTCGGCGGGGTAGTGCCCCGCCGACGCCAGCTCGACCAGATCGGCGTTGGCGTACCAGCGCAGCCAGGTCCGGCGCATCACCTCCACCGTGAGCGCCGGGTCATGGGCGCCGACCACCACTCGCACCGGCAGCTGGGAGCCGTCCACCTCCTCGTGGAAGTCCTCCAGCGCCCAGGAGTCCAGCCACGCCCGGAACGCCTTGGCGTCGCTCTGCTCCAGCGAATGGCGCACCATCAGGTCGAGCCAGGCGGCCGGATGGCGGCCGCCGGTGGTGAGGTCGATGATCGCCCGTCGGCATTCGGGCCGGTCGGCCGCCGACGTGAACAGCTCCCACTGCTCACCCTCCATCGGCACCCCGCTCGCCGGTACGGGAGCCACCCCGACCAGCCGCCGGACGCGGTGCGGGGCCGCCGCCAGCACGCGCTGGACGACGGCGGCGCCCATCGAGTGCCCGAGCAGCGAGAACCGCTCCCACTCCAGATGGTCGGCGAGCGCGAGCAGATCCCGGCCCGCCTCGCTGGTGGTGTACGCGCCGGGGACGTCACGCGCCTCCCCGTAGCCGCGCAGATCGGGCAGTACATAGGTGAACGCGCGCCGGTCGATGTGCGGCAGCATCGCGGCATAGGCGGCGTGGTCCGAGAACCAGCCGTGTACCGCCATGACATGGTGCGGTCCTTCGCCGACGGTCTCATACGGTGGAACGAGGGGTGGAACAAGCGGTCCCATGGCACCTCCGGTCCCAGTCGAATGCGGACACGCGGCGCGCGCCCGCTGGTGGACAACGGTGGCGTCTCGCGCGGAAGTGGGCAAGCCCGGTGCGCATATGCGCTGGGCGTCATCCGTACGGGTCACCCATACGGCCCACCCCGACGGCGCTCCTCCTCGCCGCGATCATCGCCGAGCGGGACCACACGCGGCGGCAGATCGAGCAGGTGTGCGTCCAACTCGCCGAAACGGTGATGCGGCTGAGCCCGGACGAGCGGGAACCGGGCCGGGAGGAGCGGCATCTACGCATCCATACGCCTATGTGCGGACTGCTACCGGTGCCGCGCACCCGGACCGCGAGGGGACCCATGACCACGAAGGCAACCCGCCACCTCTACCTCACCCGGCACGGTGAGGCGACCGAGGACGAGCGCGCGCTGACGGACGACGGCCGCCGCCAGGCCACCCTGCTCGGCAAGCGGCTCCGGACCGTACCCCTGACCACCATCCACCACGGCCCGCTCCCCCGCGCCGCCCAGACGGCCCACCTGATCGCCGCCCAGCTCGACGGCGTCCCCACGCACGCGTGCGAGCCCGCCGGGGACTACGTCCCCCACACGCCGGAACGCCACGAACTCCCGCCGGACTCCGCCGACCTGCTCCTCGACTTCGTCCACCGCCTCCCGCCGGCCGAGCGCGCCGAAGGCCCACGCCTGGCCCACGAGGCCATGGGGGATGTCTTGTGGGCCAGGCCGGGCTCCCGACGCCTGGCACGGCACCTCGCGGCCCCGCGCTCGTCGCACGCAGCGCCGCTGCGCTCTCCTCACGCGGGTTGCGAGCTACCGCACCAGACGCCGCTCGCTGATCCGGCCTGACCCACAAGACACCCCCCGAACGCTTCACGGACCCGGTGCCCGGCACCGAGGACCGCCACGAACTGGTCGTCACCCACACCTTCCTGATCGGCTGGCTCGTCCGCGCCGCGCTCGACGCACCGCCCTGGCGCTGGATGGGCCTCAACCACGACAACGCGGCCCTGACCGTCCTCCGCTACCGCCCGGGCTTCCCCGTCTCCCTGCGGTGCTACAACGACACCTCCCACCTGCCGGCGTTTCAGCCGGACCGTACGGACCGGAGATGAGCCGGACGAAGGCCGGACCCGTGCTGTAGGGCCCGGCCTTCCGCATCCGAGTCACGTGCAGCCCAGCAACGTGAATAAGGACGGGAATCACGGTACGGCCACCCACCGACAGCCGCCGGAGCCTGTGGATAACCACCCCGACGGGTGCCGGGCGCCCTCGCGCTCCAGCACGGCTCCACCCCCGCAGGGCATACTCGCTACGCCTGTTCGGCCTGCGCGCCGGCCTTCCGATCCGCAACAATGAACACCCGGAGGTAGCCAGTGATCGCCGAGAGCAAGCACAAGGGTGATCCCGCCCCGATCAAGCCGTGGACGCCCCCGCCGCCTCCCCCGCCGGACGGCGATCAGCCATCGAAGCAGAGGTGAGGACCCGTTGACCGATGGGTGGCAGGAACGCCACACCGCACTCCTGAACGCGCTTGCCGCGTCGGGGGCGTTGTCCCCGGACTGGCGCGGCGCGTTCGAGGTCGTGCCGCGCCACCGCTTCATCCCCGCGGACATCTGGGAGCAGAAGGCCACCTGCGTGCCGGTCACGACGGACGATGCCTGGTGGGACCTGGTCTACCGCGACGTACCGATCGTCACCCAGGTGGACGACGGACGCGGTGACGGCCCTGGGCTGGCGACCTCGTCCAACTCCATGCCCACCATGGTGGCCCGGATGCTCGGTGCGCTCGATGTCGCCGCCGGGCACCGCGTACTGGAGATCGGCACCGGCAGCGGCTGGAACGCGGCGCTGCTCGCCGAGCGGCTCGGCAGTGAGAACGTCACCACCGTCGAGGTCGACGAGGCGCTGGCGAAGAGGGCCGCGAAGGTCATCGAGGCGGCGGGTTACCGCCCCGACGTCGTATGGGGCGACGGTGTGCACGGCTGGGAATCCGCGGCGCCGTACACCCGGATCATCGCCACCTGCGCGGTGCGCCGCATCCCCCACGCCTGGGTGCGGCAGACCACCGTGGGCGGGATCATCGTCGCACCGCTGGCCGGGGACTTCTGGTCCGGAGCCCTGGTACGGCTCGAGACGGCCGCGGACGGCACGGCCCGCGGCCGGTTCGTCGGAGGCGCCAGGTTCATGCCGATGCGCTCCGAACGCCCCCGCCCGGACGCCCCCGTGGACAGCGGCACCGGCCGGCGCGTCAGCCCCGGCCCACAGCCGCTCGGTGCGCTGGCCGACCTGGGCTTCGCCCTCTACGCGGGCGCGCGGCTGCCGGGCGTGGTCATGGCCGACGGGACACAGGACGATACGTACCAGGTGTGGCTCCATGATCGGGAGGGATCGGCTGCCGTGGTCAACGCCCAGGAGGCGTGGCAGTACGGTCCCCGCGACCTGTGGCGGGAAGTCACGGCCGTGTACGACGACTTCGTGACCGCCGGATGTCCCTCCGCCGACGTCTTCGAGCTGACGGTGACCTCCGAGGGCCAGCAGATGTGGCCGCACCCTGGCTCACAGGGCCGCTGACAGCTCCTCGCGCAGCCCTTCCAGAGCGGTGTGATCGTCTTCCGTACCGGTGTGCGGGGCGGCGAACCAGCGTGCGTACTCGTCGATCTCGGACAGCCGCCAGTCGAGCGCGAACAACTCGACCATCGCGGGGTCGGCGTGCAGGCGGTCGCCCGCCCTCAGTCACCGGATTTACCGCGCGGTCTTGCGAGGCGTCGCACCGCTCTCGAAACTGCTCACACCGGCAGGGGGAGGCGCGATGGCGGCACGACGAGGACAGACACCGTTACACCGCAGGGCCTGGCCCGTCATCGCCGCACTCCTCCTCATCCTGGCCCTGACCTGGGACACGGCGTGGCCGTACGTCATCGTCGTGACCCTCGCAGCCCTGCTCGGCGCCGCCGCCCGGTGGCTCCGTACGACGCACCGTAAGACGGTCGCCGGACATCGCGCCTGGCAGGCCGAGGAGGAGAGCAAGGCCCGCGAGCGCTCCATGACCGAGGTCGACGCCATGACGTGGCAGCGGTTCGAGCGGTACGTCGCGGAGCTGTGCCGCCGCGACGGCTGCACCCGGGTCGTCGTCTCCGGAAAGTCGGGTGACCTGGGCGCCGACGTCATCGGCCTGATGCCGGACGGCCGGCGGCTGGTGATCCAGTGCAAGCACTACGCGCCGCACCGCACGGTGTCGAGCGGGGACATGCAGAAGTTCCTGGGCACGGCGAAGGCCGAACACGGCGCGGACGTCTCGGTCTTCGTCACCACGGCCCACTTCACCCGGGCGGCCCAGGCCCTCGCCATCAAGCACGACATCCTCGCCCTGCACCGCAACCTGCTCGGCGCCTGGGTCAGGGGCGCCACCCTGGAATCCCTGCTCCCCCTCAACGGAGCGGGCACCGGCCCGCCGCGCGGACGCCGGACGAGGTCGCAGGCGCATCGGCGCTGAAGCGTTGTCAGTATGAGAAGGACATTCCAAGATCGGCGAGCAGACGATGCCGTCGGGACGAGCGCGAGGAGGAGTCCGTTTCCCATGGCTCGCACGCGGTGGCATCCGCCGGAGAGCTTGTTCAACGCCGCGAACCGCGCGGTCCGGCCCCTTCTCCGGTCCCGGCTCCATCCACTCGTGAGCAAGCGGCTCATGCTGCTCACGTACGAGGGCGCCAAGTCCGGGCGCACCTACGCGATCCCGGTGGCCTACTACCGATGGGGTCCGGACGAGGTGTGGGCATTCGGCGCGCGGACCGGCTGGATGAGCAACTTCCGCAACCCCCGCACCGTACGTCTGCTGCTGCGCGGCCGGGAGGTACGCGCCGAGGCCACCGCCGTCGAGGACCGGGAGCAGGTGGCGCGCCTGCTGGAGGAACTGGTCCAGCGCAAGGGCCCCGGCGCGGTCCGGGACCCGTTCGCCGGGCTGCCGCGCGACCGGTACCCCACCCACGAAGAGGCGCTGGCCTCGGCGGACAGGGTACGCATCGCACGCTTCCGCCTGTCGGCCAAGCCCTGAATCCCTCAAGCCCGGTCGAGGCGAAGGCGCTCGGCCCTCGGCAGCCCCGCGACCACCAGGTCGTACGAATCCTCAATCAGCTCCCGGACCAGCTGGTCCGGCAGGTCGCCGTCCACCGTCACCG
This sequence comes from Streptomyces sp. NBRC 110028, assembly GCF_001417735.1. Classification (GTDB taxonomy): domain Bacteria; phylum Actinomycetota; class Actinomycetes; order Streptomycetales; family Streptomycetaceae; genus Streptomyces. The sequence goes on along the minus strand of NZ_BBUZ01000025.1, from coordinate 332,696 downwards.
TGTTCCAGTGGCGCTTGTTCATATGCCACCCCGGCACGATCAGTCCCGGGTGGTCACCGCGCAGCCGGACCGCGGTCTCCGGCTCACACTTCAGATTCACCGTGAGGGGCCGCGCGTCCAGGGTCGACAGCGCGAAGATCTTGCCGCGCACCTTGAAGGTCGAGACCTCCGGGGCACTCGGGAAGGGGAACTCCTCCACGGCCGCGTTGAAGGAGACACAAAACGCCCGCAGCTGGTCAGGGGTCACTCCGGGTACTCCTTGCGTTCGGCTGGGAGTGCATGATCCCTCCACTGTCCACGGTCGGCTGCATGTGCTCTTCAACGTTGTCCGACTCTGCGGCGCCGTCTACGGTCGCGATTCAGAGGATTCCTTCTCTGTCGCACCACTCGGCAAAGCCGCCTGGCTTGAAAGGGAGTCGGTACTGGCCGGTGAGAAGGTCATCAGCCAGAGCGGACACCAAAGGTACCGTGAGGAGCCCCGCGCGTATCGCATCGCAAAGCAGACCCAGAGTACGACGCAGTATCACGGGGCGGCCTCGGGAAGCCGCCACGGCTACTCGGTCGTCGACGACCGCCACGGCACCCGGCAGGGTTTCGGCGAGTGCCAGCACTCCGCACTCACCAATGTTGCGCCCGTTCGGACCGACTAGTTGACGCTCGTAATAAACAAACGCCGATAACTGAGCGAAAGTTTCGAGGGGTACAGTCTCGATCCAGGCTGCGTCGAGCACCGACTGCAGGTGAGGGTGCTGGTCGACTCCATGGCGCAATTCTCGTGCGACCACATCAGGAATCAGCACGTGATGGACCTTCAGAATGCTCTTGAGAACCCCAAGCCATTGAGCCTGCGCGAAATGACTCAGCGGACCGGTGTCCAGGACGTAGGAGGTCTCAACCTCGGTCACGAGGTCACTTCCCAGATTTCCGTCTCCGACCCGGGGGGCAGGGTCGGCAGCGAGTCCGGCCCGAAAGTGCCACGGAGCAGCCCCAGAGCCCGGTCCGCCGTGATGACTTCACGGCGATAGAGCTTCAATACCGCCTGCTCATACGGTCTCGGCAGCGTCACCGGAGCCATCTCATCCCGGACGACAAGGTTCTTCTCCACGATGTCGGCCTGCTTGGTGTGGACCCGACGGATGTCGTTCGCGCGACTCCCGTCCACCAGACCGAGTTCCTGAAGCCTGCGTGCCAGGGTCGCCATGTCCACTCCGTAGTGACTGGCTGCGCGTACCGCGGCGTCACGCCATGTCTCATCCGGGGCGGCCAGCCACTCGGCCCAGCGTCCCCGCAGGTCCTCGCCGGGGAGAAGCAGGGCGCGCGCGAAACGGTCCAGCCTGGCTTCAATCCCCTCCGCCTCCGCCGCCGCGACCCGCCAGTCCAAGGAAAATTCATCGGCGACGAGGTAATGGCCCAATTCATGGGCGGCGGCAAGCCGACGGCGGCCCACCCGCCAGTGCCCGTTGACAAGGGCTACGCCACCGCGCTTCAGCAGGACCGTCCCCGCATCCGCGCCTTCGCCGAGATCCACGGCAAATACCAACAGTCCTACGCTGGCGGCCAATCTGGAGATTTCCTGTGCCGGTTGCCCCGGGCCCAGGCCGAGGAGGCGTCGCGCACGGACCGCCAGATCCTCCGCATCTCTCATCGTGACCGGGTGCGGCAGGGGCTCCGGCTGCCCCGCGACCAGTTCAGGGCAGCCAGAAGCGACGAACTCGGCGTCGCGGACCAGGGAGTCGAGTTCAGTGTCGATGACTTGAACCGCCACCCCTGGCTGGGCCCTGCGGTAGGAGACGAGGGCAGGTGGAACTTCGTCCACAAACCACTCCACACGGCGCCCCAACTCGCGGGCGATCATCACAAGCTCCACGGCGGTCACACGGCGGCTCCCGGACTCGATTTTCGCCAGTGCCGTGCGATCCATGCCGATGGTGGCGGCCAGTTGAGCCTGGGTAGCTCCGCGTTCCCTCCTGGCCTCAGCGATCCGCGCCCCGATCTCCATGTGTGCGAATTTAGCACATCCCAGCCCGCCTATCACCCTATGAATTCAGGCGGCAACGGATCGCCACCGTGCGGGTCGAGCTACGCGTTGAGGGCTGGCCCCAGAGGGGCGCAGCCCTGCTGACGGCGGCCTGAAAGCCAAACGTCCCGGACCATGATCGCTTCGGGTGAAGCGTCAGCTGCTGGCGTACGCGTAGACCAGTCGCGCCAACGGCATCGTTCGCAGACCCCGCCCGCGCGCCGCGGGGACGACACACGGACGGGGCCGTCGGGTTACCCCTTCTGCTCCCCAGCCGGGGCACTGCCGCAGTCAGGAACAACGAACCCTCGCACCGGGCGCCCGGTGCATTCCCGAAGCGCCAGAAGCGTCTTCACGAGGGCGCGGTACCGCGGGTCAGTCCAGTCGATCATCGTGCCGTACCTCCTGGAGCGACCCTACGACCGGCGCCTGGGCGTGCTGGCGATACGGGGCGAAGTTCACTCCGTGGGGCCAGGGTCCGGCGGCATCGGCATGATGGCGCATTCCTCCGCGTGTTGGCACTGGGCCGCCACCACCACCGGGTCTTCGCCGGGCGGGCCCCACAGCTCCTCGTCCACGGAAAAGCCGAGAGCCGAGAGGCGGTCCTTCGTGCGCTCCAGGATGGCCGGGTCGTAGTTCCTGGGGTTGTAGCCGGGCGAGTGGTGGACGTACCCGCCCCGCTGCTTGCACAGCCGGTGGTACAGGTGGGTGTGCAGGATGAGGGCGTGCCAGCCCTCGTCCACCACACGCGACGGGGTCAGGTTGAGCCCCGGGGAGCAGAGGCGGCGATCACGAACGCCGTGGCCTGATCGATGATCCGGCCAGCCATGTCCTCGGCCATGTTGGGGTTGTTGTCCATGATGGTCTTGATGACGCCTGCCCGGTCGTCGCCGACCAGTAAGGCTGTAGCTTCAATTATGCGCCTTCCTCTCTCGATGGGGTGGTACGCGGCCTCCGTCCCGGTCGCCGGCCGTCCAAGCGCGCGTCCGGGGCGGGGGCTTAAGGGTTGCCGGCGGCATGCTGACACGGTTCGTCGCAGCTGTCGTCACAGTTGTGCGTGGTCTGCCTGACGTGCCGGTCGGCCAGGTCGCCCTGGCAGACTGCCGGATCGCTGGATGGACGCACGTCCCTGCTGTTCGTGGCTGCCTGGATCGTGTGTCGCCTGCTGGTCATGCGTACCTTTCTCGATGGGGCGGCGCCTTCGACGGGGCTCCGGCGTGGATGCCTGGCCGGAGCCGGAACCCCGTCTCCCTGCAGCCGGCCGCCGCACATCCGGCCGCAGGGGAGCGCGAGGGCGTGCGGGCCGTCGAGGTCGGCGACTGGCGGCACCACGGAGGACCGGTTGGACGCCACCACCCTGGGCAGCGTCCTCGCCCTGGTCGGGGTGCTGTCCGGCGCGGTGGTGGCGTTCGTTGGCAAGCGGTCGGAGAACGCGATCACCGGCTACAGCTCGCTGACCGACAACCTGCAAGAGGAGCGTGACCGGCTCGACCGGCAGGTGACCGAGCGGGACGCCCGCCTCGCCGAACTCGCCAGCCTGCGCGCCGTCGACCAAGCCGAGATCGCCCGACTCCGCGCCCTGATCATTCAACTCGGAGGAACTCCATGACCCGCACCGAGCGAGTGCTCGCCCGTCGGTGGCGTGGTGTGCTGCTGGCGTGCACGCTGGTCGCGCTCGCCGGTGCGGTCCTGATCCTGTGGTCCGAGTTCGACCGTGAGACCGAGCGTGCCCGAGCGCGGGAGGCGCAGGCCCGGGCGGAGGCGGACCGGCGCGGCAGCGCGGTCTCAACCCTGGCGACGGATGTGCGGCGGCTGCGGACGCAGGTCCGCGGCGAGGGCAAACGCCCGGTCGCGCCGGACCCGGCCCAGGCCGTGAGCAATCTCCCGGCCCGGGCGAAGGTGCCGGTGCCGATCCCGGGGCCGCGCGGGCCCTCCGGCAGTCCCGGGCAGGCTGGCCGCGACGGGGCGTCGGGGGCATCAGGGGCGCCGGGCCCGTCCGGCGCGGCCGGCCAGCCGGGGAGTGCTGGCGCGGCCGGGCAGCAGGGACCGCAGGGCCCGGCCGGTCCGCAGGGGCCCGCAGGTCCACCGGGCGCTGACGGCGCGGATGGCCGCGACGGTACGGACGGGAAGGACGGCCAGACCTGCCCGGACGGGTATTCGTTGCAGGCGCCGAGCTGGGATCCGGATGCGCTGGTGTGCCGGAAGGATGGGGCGCCGCAGCCTCAGCCGGAGCCGACGCCCTCCGCGAATTCGCCGGCCGCGCTGGCTCCGGACCGCCGACGCCTCTGACCCTTAATTTCGGGCGTGAATTCTTCACGGCGATCGTTAAGCCCTCTCTCGGCTGCGGCCGGGAGGGGGCGTTTCGTCGTGTCAAGGAAGCGCGACGGCCCCCACCGAAATGGGGGCCGATCAGCAGCACCCACGGAGCCGACCGGGGGTACCGTTCTGAGTGTCGAAGTCAGAACGGAGCCATGATGGCACAAGCCACTGACGGGCGCCCCAGGGGAGTTGGAGCGCGCATTCACGAACTGCGCGCCCTGCGCGACTACTCCCTTCGGGAACTCGCCCAACGAGCCCACGTCTCCAAGAGCATGCTGTCCGACGTCGAACGCGGCCAGCGGCAGCCGAGCGAACAGATCATCGCCGCCCTCGCCCGCGCGCTGGGCGTCAGCGTGTCCGTACTCCACGGCCAGCCCTACATTGAGCAGCTGCGCAAGGACCAGCTCGACCAGCTCATCACTCCTCTGGGTATCGCGCTCGATGACTGGGGCATCCCACCCGAGGACGACGCCCCGCCGCCCCGGTCCCTGCCCGAGCTTCAGCAGGCGATCAGCACGGTGCAGGAACTGCGGACTATCTCCGAGTACGGCAGGCTCGCCACCGGGCTCCCCGCGCTCCTGGCGGAAATCTCCTATGCGACGCTGCTGTACCCGACGCCCGGCCGCGACCGGGAGCTGATCCACTGGTTGCAGACAGAGGCCGCGCTGGGCGCGTTCGCCGTGGCCTACAAGTTCGGGTACATGGACCTCGCGCGGCTCTCTCTGGCCCGCATGGCATCTGCTGCGGTGCAGTCCGGTGACCCGCGCCAGGTGGCGGCCGAGCGCGTGAAGAGGGCCCAGCTCAGCACGGACGGACCGGCGATGGAGCAAGGGCTGAGGCTGGTCAAGCAAGGGTTGAGGGATCTGGAGGACGACGGTACCCCCCAGACTCGGGCGGTCCGCGGCGGGCTGCTCCTCAAGGGGGTGCAGCTGTATGGAGTGCTGGGCAAGGCCGATGAGTCAAACGCCTACTTGGAGGAAGCGGAGGGGATCGCCCGGGACATAGGGGAGACGAACCACTACCTCTTCGTGTTCGGGCCGACCAATGTCGCGCAGCACGCCATCGCGGCCGCAGCGGATCGTGACGAGCACGGCGAAGCACTGCGGCGCGCCCGGGAAGTCCGCCTCCCGGAGGGCTATTCGCCCGCGCGGGCAGGGGCGTACTGGATCGACCGGGCGCGCTCCGAAGCGCTCACCGCGCATCCGGACGAGGCCCTTGAGTCGCTGGTCAAGGCGCGGGAGACCACGCCGCAGCAGACGCGGTATCACCCGACGACGAGGGAGACGGTGGGCACGCTGCTGCGGGCCCGGCCGCGGCCGCCGCAGGAGCTGCGCGAGTACGCCCTCTGGAGCGGCGTGTAGCGCCTTCATCACCCAGAGTCAAGCCCCTGGTGTCCGCAACGAGCGGACGTCAGGGGCTTGTCCAGTCGACAAGATGTGACGGTCAACACACCGCCACATGGAGCCGACCATGACGACCAACGCCCTGCCGTGGACACCACCGAACACCGAGGACATCGAGGCGTTACCGGTGGGCAAATGGTGGGACGCCGTATCCGCACCCACCGCCATCGCAGACCGTGCCCTTGAACTCCTCGGCCCGGATACCGGCGCCGTGGTCCAAGACGACACCTACGGCAAGACGTACTGGCTGATCGGAGTCGACACCGCCCGCAGCTGGTGTATCCGGCAGGTCCGCGTCCTCACCTCGCTCATCGACGAGGGGACGCTCCTCGGTATCCCGCCCGCCTCCTGGACCACCGGCCACGGCACGTACTGGCGGGTGCCCTTCCGCATCGACCGCTGCCTCACCGACGCCCAGCAGCTGCACGAGGCCCTGGCCCAGGCCGCCCGCGATGTCCTCGGCCCCCGCCCGGAGGGTCGCCAGCTCTGCTACCGCTGCCAGCTGCCCACCGACGAGCCGGTACAGGTGAGCGTGGAGCACAGCGGCAGCGTCGCCAGCGCGACCGTTTACGCCTGCCCCACCCACGCCCGGGACTACCCGCGCGACGCCGTGGCCCAGGCCTCCGCCCAGCGCCGCGCCCTCGACCAGGGCAGGACCCGATGACGGCCGCCGAACAGACCGCCGACCCGTTCGCCGACGAGGCGTGGCGCGCGGCCATCGAGCACGCCGCAGGCTGCCTGGACTGCAAGACCCCCGGCGCCCGATGCGAGACGGGCGAGCAGCTGCTGCACGCCTACGAGGAAGCCACGCGGCAGGCCCGGGCGGGCGGTGCGCCATGAAGCACCGCCGACAGGGACGGGCCGAGCAGGTCGCCCTGCTCGCCTTCCGCGCAGCCCGGATGGGCCTGGTGCTCAGCTCGGCCGCCGCGCTGCTGGCGCTCGCGGTCTACCTCTGCGTGGCGGGCGATCCGGCCCCATAGGCCGGGCGGGCCGCCTGGCGTCTGGGCCCCCGTCCCGGACGAGCCTCGGCGGCCCGCCCCCTTCACCCCCTGCGGTCGGATGTGCGGCGGTCGGCCACAGGGAGGCGGGGCTCCGGCAACGGCCAGGAACCCGGCCGGAGCCTCGTCGAACACCCGCACCACCCCATGGAGAAAGGCGCATATGACCAGCAGGCGACACACGATCCAGGCAGCCACGAACAGCAGGGACGTGCGCCCGTCCAGCGATCCGGCAGCCCGCCAGGGCGACCTGGCCGACCGGCACGTACGGCAGAGCACGCACGTCTGTGACGACAGCTGCGATGACCCCTGCCAGCACGCCGCCGCCAACCCATAAGCCCCCGCCCCGGCCGCCCTCGTGAGGACGGACCGGCCGGGACGGGCCCGCAAGTACACGCACGAAGATCCACAGAAGGAGAGCACCCGTGCCCAGTCAGACCATGGAACGCCCCACCACCGTCAGGCCGTTCGGCCTGTCCAAGACGGTCCCCGTCCCCGCCGAACCGGTCGTCCTGCCCGCACTGCACCTCTGCCCCGAGCGGCAGATCAGCGTGACCACGGACGGGACGCCGTTCATCAACGAGCCTTCGATGGGGTCGTCCTTCGAGACCGTGAGCCAGACCAGGGAGGACAGCCAACTGGCGGACGACAAGGACAACGACACCGACTGACGTCGGCTGACCGGAGGATCTGAATCATGACCGTCCTGGTGCTGACCCGGCCCACTGACGCGACCGCTGACCTGGTCATCGCGGAACTCAACGGCCGCTCCGTGCCCGTCCATCGTCTCGACCCTGGGGACTTCCCAGAGGCGCTGGCGATGGCGGCTCGGATCGGCCCCGACTGCGCGTCGTGGGAGGGCGTCTTACGTGGTCAGCACCGGGACGTGTCCCTCGCCGACGTCCGGTCGGTGTACTACCGGCGACCCGCCGGGCACCGCCTGCATCCCGACATGCCCGAGCAGGATGCGCGGTGGGCCGATGCTGAGGCACGGGCCGGGTTCGGCGGCCTGGTCACCGCGCTGCCCTGCCTGTGGGTGAACTACCCCCACCGAAACACCCTCGCCGCCTTCCCGCCCGTCGCCCTGGCCACCGCAACCCGGAGCGGGCTCGCCGTCCCCCGCACGCTGATCACCAACGACCCGACCGAGGCCCGCGAGTTCGTTGCCGCACTGCCCGGCCAAGTCGCCGCGTACAAGGCCCTCGGCACCACCCACCCCAGCGACGACGGCGGCCGGCCGCAGGCCCTGTGGACGACGCAGGTCCGGCCAGGCGAGATCGACGAGTCCGTCAGGCGCACCGCCCACCAGTTCCAGGAGTGGGTCGACAAGGCGTACGAAGTGCGGCTCACCGTGGTGGGGCCCCACCTGTTCGCCGCCGAGATCCACGCGGGCTCAGCCGCCGCCCGCATCGACTTCCGGTCCGACTACGACAGCCTCACGTACAAGCCGTGCGAGGTGCCTCACCACGTCGCCGCAGGCGTCTACAAGCTGACCTACGCCTTCGGCCTCCAATACGCGGCCATGGACTTCCTCGTTAACCCACAAGGGGACTGGACGCTGATCGACCTCAACCCCAACGGGCAGTGGGGATTCATCCCCGACCTACGCGCGCCCATCACCCAAGCACTCGCCGACCTACTGGAGAGGCCCACCACATGACCATCACCGACGCGCCGTCCGCTGACGAACTGCGCCACCACATGGCCGACCACCTGGTGAGGGCAGGCTGCATCCGCTCCAAGCCGTGGCGCGCTGCCTTCCTGAGCGTCCCCCGCGAGTTGTTCGTCCCCGACTTCACCATCCGGACACAGGGCGCCCTCCACAGGTACAGCCAGGGCGACCCCGCGTGGCTGGCCGCGGCCTACCAGGACGTGTCCCTGCTTACCCAGTTCGACCAGGCGGGCACCGCCACCAGCTCCTCCACGCAGCCGTCCCTCATGGCGCAGATGCTCGAAGCCCTCGACGTGCAGGACGGCGACACCGTGCTGGAGGTCGGCGCCGGCACCGGCTACAACGCGGCGCTCCTCTCCCACCGCCTGGGCGCCGGCCACGTCGTGACGGTCGACGTCGACCCCGACCTCGTGGCCGCCGCCAGGACCCGCCTGCGCGCGGCCGGGTACGAGCCCACCCTCGTCGCCGGAGACGGCATGGCCGGTCACCCGGAGCGGGCCCCGTACGATCGGCTGCTGGCGACGTGCGGAGTGCCCCGCATCCCGGCGCCCTGGCTGGGGCAGCTCCGCCCGGGTGGTGTGATCGTGGCCAACATCGGCTGCGCCATCGCCCGCCTGGTGCGCGGGGACGACCACTCCGCTGCGGGCCGGTTCCTCCCCGGACTGGCGACCTTCATGAACGCCCGACCGACCGCCGACACGGTGGGCGCCTCCGCGGGAAAGCTGGTCAAGCCGATGCTGACCTGGACCGGCCACACGCGGGACATCACCGTGCCCGCCGGCCTGGACACCCCGGGGCCCCTGTTCCTTGCCTCGATGCTGCAGCCGACCGTCCGCGACTTCACGCTGACCGACGATGACGGCCGGCAGATCCGGTGCCTCTTCGAACCGAACACCTCGTCGTGGGCACGGGTCACCATGACTGGGGTGACGAGCGCCCGGCTCGACTACGGCGGGCCCCGTGATCTGTGGGCGGAGAGGGAGCCGCTGCTGGCCCACTGGCGGGATGCTGGGCGGCCGGGGCACGAGCGGTACGGCCTGACCGTGGCGTGGGACGGCGTGCATACGCTGTGGCTGGACGAGCCGGAGGGCGTGAGCTGGCATCTGCCGGGCTGAGCGTCGCGTTGTGCACGGTGATGCCGGTGGCGCGCTGGCCTACACGTACGCCAGCCGCTGAGGATCTGCGCAGGTCGTAACGCCTACTCACAGGTAGTCGCTGATCGTAGTGAGAAGTGTGTAGCCCTCACGAATCCACGGTCACGGGAACAGGCGATGGGACGCGACACCGAGCGCACGGGCCAGCCGGGCGATCTGATCAATAGACGTCGGGTGCCTGCCGTTCTCAATCCGGGAGATGGTCTTGTCGTCGACCCCGGCCCGGGTCCCCAACTGCAACTGGGTGAGACCTCTCTCGCGGCGCAGGTCGCGGAGACGGTGCCCAACATCCCATCGATGCTGCTGAATCCAGAGGGGGAGTTGATCGTCGGGCACCTTCCTACGCTCGGGCGATCACGCGCGGAAGTCCTTACCACGTGTGGTAAATCCCGCAGACTGAGCGCCTACAACCGCCTCCGCGCGGCGGGCGGGCGCTCTCAGGAGCGGCGCGGGGGCGTACGGAAATCCGCCCCATGTCGCCGTTAGACGCCAAGGTTCAGCCAAGGCGTCCCGCCCCGGGGGTGACGTGCCCCCGGGGCGGCTAGGTTTACGTACAGGCGCCCCCCGCCGAATGTTGCGGCGGGGGGGCGCTCTCCCGTGGCGCAACTCTCCCCAGCTGCTGGCCCACGGGTCTGCTGAGGCGGAAATCGGGGCGCCGGACTGAGAGCAGCGCCACCCCTCGCTGACCAATGTACGAGTGAGGTACCCCGTCGCGAGCGTTACACACCATTGCGCCCCCATGATCCACTGGGGATGTGGCATCTATGTGGCATCCGAACGCCGAACGGCCCCCCAACCCGGGTGGGTTGAGGGGCCGAAACAGGCTCTCACCTGCGGTCAATCACTGTGGGCGCAGACGGGTTCGAACCGCCGACATCTGCCTTGTAAGGGCAGCGCTCTACCGCTGAGCTATGCGCCCTGGGGGGCTGTCAGCCTACCTTGTTCGCGGGGCGGCGCCGCAATCCGGTCGCGCCGCCGGTCGTGGCAGGAAGAAGGCCGGCGACGCGAACCGTACCGACCTCTGTGTTCGTCCCTGGTGGGTGGGAGAATGACATCCGGGCCCGGGCGATCCATTGGGAGAGGGAAGTGGCGGCGACACCTGCGCGGCGGTGGTTCGGGGGACGCGGGGAGAGCCAGCGGGCGGAGGCGCAGGCGGCGAAGGATGCCGCGGCGGCCGCGTTCTACGAGCTGGACACCGCGCAGCGGGACCTGCGGATCTCGATAGAGACGATCACGGCGGTGGACGACTCCCCCGCCGCCCGCCGGGCCGCCGCCGACTTCGCGGCGCTCGGGCAGCGGATCGACCAGGTCAGCCATGAGTACATCAGCGCGGTGGACGCGCACGACCTGGACCATGACGGTCTGGACGCGGCGGCCGCCGGGCGGGCGCGGGCGGAGCTGACCCGGGCCCGGGACGAGCTGCGGCGGACCAAGGTGGATCTGGACCGGTTCGGGCAGGGGCTGGGGCCGCTGCTGCAGCAGGCCGAGACGCAGCTCGCGCGGCTGGCGCCGGCGGTGGAGCGGGCACGGCAGGCGCTGCTGGCGGCCACCAACGCGCTGGACGAGGTGCGCGGCTCCGGGTTGCGGGCGGACGATCTGGCGGCGCGGCTGGCGGCGCTGGCGCCCGAGCTGACCAAGCTCAACCAGGGCGCCGGGCGGCACGGTGTGCAGGAGACCATCCGGCGCGCGGACGATGTGCTGCGGCGGGCGGAGGCCGTCCGCGGGGAGGCGGAGCGGCTGCCGGAACGGGCGGCCGAGATAGACCGGCGGCTGGTGTCGCTGCGGACCCGCGCCCAGGCGATCACCACCCGGGCCGCCGGGGTGGAGCCGGTCCTCAGTGAGCTGCGCCGCCGCTACAGCGCGGCCTGCTGGCAGGACCTGCAGTCGGTGCCCGGGCAGGCGGCGCGGGACGTGGCGCAGGCCGAGGCGAAGCTCGGGGAGGCGCGGACGGCGCGTGAGGAGCAGCGCTGGCCGGACGCCACGGCCCTGCTCAGTACGGTACGGGCGCTGCTGAACACCACGGACGAGGCGGTGTCGGCGGCCGGGGACCGGTTGCGGCGGCTGGATGAGGTGTCGTTCAACCAGGACAAGGAGATCGAGCGCACCCGGTTCGCGATCCGCGACGCGCAGCGGCTGGCGATGGCCGGGCGCAGCACCCCCGATCCGCGCCACGCCCGCCCGCTGGACGACGCGGTGGGGCGGCTGGAGCGGGCGATCGCGGGGCTGGAGGGGCGGCATCCCGACTGGTGGCACTTCCTCATGGAGACGGAGGCGGTCCGGGAGACCGCCGCCCGGGTCGTGCGGGAGATCCGTGACGACCTCGGGGGCGGGCACTGAGGCCGGTCGCGGCGCGTACGGGCCGGGAATCGGGGGCTGCGGGGTGGCCGGGATGGTTATGCTCCTGACATGCCTCGCTACGAATACCGCTGCCGCGCCTGTGGGACCACCTTCGAGCTCAACCGGCCCATGGCCGAGTCCTCGGCACCCGCATCGTGCCCGGACGGGCATGACGACACGGTGAAGCTGCTGTCGACCGTCGCCGTGATGGGCGGTTCGGCCTCCTCCTCGGCGCCGGCGGCACCCGCCGGTGGTGGGGGCGGGTGTTGCGGGGGCGGGTGCTGCGGCTGATCCTGGGAGGTACGTCATGGGGGTGCGTAAAACGGCACGTATCCCCACGTACCCACCGGGTACGGCCTCGCCGGTTAGGAGGCCGACATGGCTACCGGCCGTCCCTCCCCCATCGGTCCGCACCCCGCGGGTTCCGCGCGGCATTTCCCGGAGCGGATCGGCGGGCGCACCAAGCTGGATGAGCATCTGCCGGTCGACCACAGCCTGAGCAGGGTCTACCGCCTCGGCGCGGGGCTGATGGGGCTGATCCTGCTCGCCTTCGGCATCCTCGGTCTGACCGACAACATCGGGTTCTTCGACATCGGCGGCACGACCGCCGCCGGGCTGAACACCGACGGCGCGCTGAGCGTGCTGTCCATCGCCATCGGGGCGCTGCTGTTCATCGGCATGGTCATCGGGGGCAACTTCGCCTCGACGCTCAACATGGTGCTCGGGCTGCTCTTCCTGCTGAGCGGATTCGTCAATCTCGCGGTGCTGGAGACCAGCTTCAACTTCCTGGCCTTCCGGCTGCAGAACGTGCTGTTCAGCTTTGTGGTGGGCCTGATGCTGATGTGGTTCGGGATGTACGGGAGGGTCAGCAGCAAGCTGTCGCACGACAACCCGTACTGGATCTCCCGCCACCCCGAACAGGCCGAGCGCGAGGCCCGGGCGCGCGAGCTCATGGCCGCCCGGCGGCGGGCCGCGGAGGCGGGGGCGGGGCAGGCCGTGTCCCCCGGCGAGCCCGCACGGCCCGGGGGCCCGCCGAGCCCTGCGCAACCGCCGGACCGGCCGGAGCGGCCGGGTCGGCGGAGCGTGGCCGATCATGTGGGCGGCGATGAGGCCACCCACCGGGCAGCCGGCGGGGAAGAGAAGCCGCCGGGGAAGTGGGGGAAGCTGGACCGGGCGCCGGAGGACGCGGCCCCGTCCGGGCCACGCCGCCCCCACCGGCACTGGCCCCGCCGCCACCGCGCCGAGGGCTAGGCCGGCGGCGGCGAGAGAGGCAGGTCAGAGGCGGCAGGTCAGCGGCGGCGAGCCAGGGTGAGGCCGTCGGCGATCGTGAGCATGACCGCCTCCATGCGGTCATCGGCCGCCACATGGTCGTTGAAGGCCCTGATCGCGGCGCCTCCCCCGGTGGCCGCCGGGTCGACGACGGCCCCGCCGTAGAAGACGTTGTCCGCGACGATCAGCCCGCCCGGGTTCAGCCGCGGCACCAGCTCCTCCCAGTACGGGATGTAGTTGCCCTTGTCCGCGTCCAGGTAGGCGAGGTCGATGTGCGGCTCGGCGGGCATCGCGCGCAGGCTGTCCAGGGCGGGCGCGATCCGCAGGTCGATGCGGTCGGCGACGCCCGCCTCGGCCCACGCCCGGCGCCCGTACGCGGTCCACTCGTCCGATACGTCGAGGGCGACCAGCGTGCCGTCGGCGGGCAGGGCCCGCGCCATGGACAGCGCGGAGAAGCCGGTGAAGGTGCCGACCTCGACGATGTGGCGGGCGCCGGTCAGCCGCACCAGGAACGCCAGCAGCGGGCCCTGCTCCTCGGCGGACTGCATCCCGGCGTACTGCGGCAGATGGGCGTGCGTCACGTCGACCAGTTCGCGCTGCACGGGGTCGAGCGGCGGGTTGTGGGCCAGCATGTAGCCGTACAACTCGCTGGTGATCGGGGTGCTCTTGCTCTCGGCCACATGGCCCCCTTCGTCCGTCCGGCTCAGGCGGTCCGGTCCCGTCCCCGTACCGGACTGTAACGCGGACGCCACGTGGGGGCCGGGACGGCCCGGCCCCCACGTGGTCCATGGGTTCGCTGTTCAGCCCCGGCCGCGGGAAACGGCGCGGATGACCTCGCGGCGGGCCTTCGCCCAGTGGAGGGAGGCGTGTTCGGACAGGGCGCGGGCGATCGCCTCGCCCGCCGCGACGCCCTGCTCCTCGACGGCCGTGACGTGCGGTGCCGTCCAGCCCTCGGTGGCCAGTTCGCCGTGGCCGGGGCGCCAGGCGTGGTCGGCGGCCGCCAGCAGGTCGGCGTCGAGGAGCGAGTCGCCCGCGGTGAGCACCTCGTCCGCGCCGGTGCGGCGCTTGATCTCGGCGACGGCCGCGCTCTTGGTGAGCGGCTTGGGCACGGCGTAGATCTTGCGGCCCTGGAGCGAGACGGTCCAGCCGCGCGGCTCCGCCCACATCGCCAGCTCCTTGACGTATTCGTCGGGCAGCAGCTTCCGCTCCACGACGAGATACGCGAACAGGTCCTCCGCGACCCGCTCCTTGAGCAGCCAGGCCGGGTCGGCGGTGGCGGTGAGGTGGGCGCGGACCTCCTCCAGCGGGGCGCAGCCGTCGGCCAGGGCGCCGCGCACACCGGCGTGCCACTCGGGGTCGGACTCGCCGTCGACGAGCAGATGGCCGCCGTTCGCGCAGATCGCGAAGCGGGGGGCCGGGCCGGGGAGCCGTACCCGCCGGTACTGCTCGGGCGTGCGGGTGGTCGTCGGTACGAAGACGGAGGTACGGGCCAGCTCGGCGAGCAGCCCGGCCGCGGTCTCCGTCAGGTACGACAGCGGCTTGCCCTCGTACACCTCGACGCACAGCAGCCGGGGCGCCTCGGCGTCGGGCACGGTGAGGCCGAGCGCCGCCGCCGAGTAGATCAGCGTACGGTCGAGATCACTTGCCACCAGAACGGTCATCGGGCCGCCTCCACCGCATATGCCGACATGTTCATCTCGCCGCCACCGCCTTGCCGTCCGCGCCGGTGGCGCCTCGTGTGTAGCGCGGGTGGATCAGCCCGACGCAGGTGTACGGCAGGCCGTCGGTCTCCTCGACCGGCACCCCGCGCTGCTCGGCGAGCAGCCGTACGTGGTCCAGGTCCGCGCCCGCGCCCCGCTTGGCGAGGATCTTCCACGGGACGCGGCGCAGCAGCACGCGCGTCGTCTCGCCGACGCCCGGCTTGACGAGGTTGACGTCGTGGATGCCGTACTCCTCGCTGATCCGCTCGACGGCCCGCCACCCCTCCCAGGTCGGGGTGCGGTCGGCGGCGGCCAGCTCCTTCGTGTCGGCCGCCACGCCGTCGGCGACCTCCTCGAAGCGGGCCGTGATGGCGTCGAGGAAGTCGCCGGAGAGGTCCACCCCGGCCAGCTCGCGGTAGAACTTCGCGCCGTGGAAGTCGTCCGGCCCGACGAGGTCGGCGCGGAGCACCGTGCGCGATATCAGCCCGGAGACGGTGGAGTTGAGGCACGCGGAGGGGACGAGGAAGTCGTCGCGGGTGCCGTAGGTGTCCACGCAGCGGCCCGGGTCGGCGAGGACCGCGATCCGCGGGTCGAAGTCCGGGTACGGGGCGAGGGCGTCCGACAGCTCGCGGGTGATCGCGCCCTTGCCCGTCCAGCCGTCGACGAAGACCACATCGGCCGGGTCGTGGTGGTCGGCCAGCCAGCGCAGCGCGGCGGTGTCGATGCCGCGGCCGCGCACGATGGAGACCGCGTAGTGCGGCAGGTCCAGACCGTGGGCGTGGCGCGCCCAGCGGCGCATCAGCACCCCGACGGGGGTACCGGCGCGGGCGAGCGAGACGAGGACGGGGCGCGGGGAGCGCTCGGCGAGCACGGTCTCGGTGACGGTGCCGACCGCGCGGGCGATCCGGCCCGCGGAGGCCGTCAGCGCGCCCCGGAACAGCTCCTGGTACGCCTTGCTGGGCTGGTACTCGACGGGCAGCGACTCGGCGTAGTGCGCTCCGCCGCTCTGGATCGCCTCCTCCCGCTCCTCGGTGGGGGCTTCGAGGGTGACGTGGGAGAAGTCCTGGAGCAGCCAGCCGACGTCATCGGGGGCGTAGGACGAGAACGCGGGACCGCGCAGGGGCTCGGGCGGCGGTTGGGGCATGGATGCCTGCCGTTCGGGGGCGGGGGCGGGCGTGGGGACGGGGACGGGCGTGGGGGCTGAGGGGGGCGGTACATGGGAGGGGACGACGGCCAGCAGCAGCCGGTCGGTGTGCGCGGCCAGCCGCGCGAGCAGCCCTTCGGGGGCGTGCAGCGCGGGGGTGTCGGCGGCCGAGTCGACGACGGCGACGACCGCGTCGAAGCGGCGCGCGGGGTCGGCGCCGGGCGCCACGTTGTACGCGTAGCGCGGCCCGGGCCCGTCGGCGGGGGCGTCATGGGCGGGGAAGGTGAGCGCGGTACGGATCGCGTAGCCGGGGTCGTCCACGGCCAGCACGGGCGACCGCGTGGTGGTCGAGAACCGTACCTCGGCGTCGTCGAGCACGTCGTCCAGCGCCCCGGCGAGCCGCAGCGGGGCGTACATCAGCTCCTCGAACCCGAGGACAAGCACGCGGCGAGGCGCGGCGCCGGGCGCTGGCGCCGAACCGTTGGCGGACGGCACGGGGGTGCCCGGCCCGGCCGGGGCGCCCGGCGCGTCGGTCAGCGCCTCGGCGAGGCGCGCCGCCATGGCCGGGAGCGCGGCCTCCAGTCGGGCGCGGTGGGCGGGGGTGAAGCCGTGCCGCCCGCCGTCCGGCAGGCCCGCGGGCCAGCCCAGCTCGACCCGGAGGAGCTGCGGGCCGTCCGCGCCCGGGCCCCCGGCCGTCGCCGGGGCCGCCCCCGCTTCCGGCGGGGCCGGGGCGTGGGCGGCCACCAGGGCGCGGCCGCGCGGCAGGACGTCGGGCGGGAGGTCGACCGTGCCCGTCGCCGCGGAGACGAGGTCCACGCGGGCGCCCAGGTCGGACGCGAAGGCGTCCAGGTGGGCGCGGTCCTCGGGGGAGCGCATGTCGACCAGGGCGACCACCACATAGCGGTCGCGGGGGAAGCGGCGGTGGAGGGCGGCGATGGTGTTGAGGACGGTACGGCCGGTCGAGAACTCGTCGTCCACCAGGACCAGCGGGCCGTCCGTGGCCAGCAGCCGGGGGTCTTCCGGGAGCAGCAGATGCGACGTGGCGTGGCTGTGCTCCTCCTCGAAGCCGCCCACCGTGGGCACGCCCGCGACCGGGCGGCGGGTCGAGTGCAGATAGGGGGCCAGGGCGAGCCCGTCCGCGACGCTGTGGCCGAGGCCGGTGGCCGTCTCGGCGTAGCCGAGGACGACGGCGCGGGCCGCCGCCTCGTCGCCCAGCAGGGCGCGCACCCGCTGTCCGAGCGCTACGCCCGCGCCGTGGACGGCGGCGGGGCGCTGGGGGACGTGCTTGCCGAGCACGTTCGACACGAGCAGATGCGCCCGCTTGGGGTTGCGCCGCAGGGCGAGCCCGAGCAGCCCGGGCAGCCGCCCGTCGCCGTCGAGCCGTACGCCGAGCCGGTCCGCGACCCACTGTCCCGACCACACCACGCTGTCCGCCTCGTTTCCGCTCATAGGGGTCACGCCGTTCGTACCGTCCGCAGGCTCGCGGCCAGCAGCTCCACGAAGCTCACGTCCTCCCGGGCGACGCCAAAGACCTCGGCGCGCTGCAAGGTCCGCTCGGCCCAGGCCCGGTGGGGTTTCACCTCGTTCATCTTGTTGGTGTACGCGGAGCGCAGCACACCGCCCCCGCAGCGCTCGGGTTCGAGGATGTCCACCGCGTCGCTGAACTCCTCGTGGCTGACCACGGACAGGGCGTGCACCGGGGCGACATGGGTGGGGTGGATGCAGGTCTTGCCCTGCAGCCCGTTGGCCCGGTCCAGTTCGATCTCGCGGAGCAGCCCGTCCATGTCGTGCTCGATGAGCGCGGCGCGCAGCGATTCGGCGCGCCCGGAGAAGGGGCTGAGCCGCAGCTGTGGTTTGAACATGCGCTCGTGCTGCTTGAAGTACTCCCACACCGGGCCGGTGACGGTGAATCCAGTGCCGTCGGCGCGGCCCAGCATGTTCACCACGTCGCCGATGACGGACGCGACGAGCTGGACGTCGTACGCGGTCATGTCGGGCGCCCGGCGCAGCCCGTACGCGGAGCACAGGTCGGTCACCCCGAGCCGCAGCGCCAGCACCCGCTCCCGGTATTTGTCGACGATCCGGCCGATCCCGGCGAGGGTTTCGGTGCGGGTTTCGCGGTGCATCAGCTCCGGTGACTCCAGAACCGGCATCGCATACAGTCGCCGGTCCCCCAACTCCTCGGCCACCTCATGGCTTTCGGCCGATATCAGCGCCTCCAGGAACGGAACTCCGCGCTCCTCGGTGAACTTGGGCAGTACGAATCCGGACAGCAGCCGCACGGCCGGGCCGAGCCGCCGGACGAGATCGACGATCTGTTCAGGAGTGCGGACGCGGATGAAGAGCAGCGGCAGTTCGGTGTCCAGGCCGCGTCCGGCGAGATCGGTGAACTGCCGCACGAGGTTCTCCTCAGCGCCCGGCACCTCGGCGTCGTGGATCGAGTCCTCCAGACACAGCACCATGGAGACAACGCCCCGACCTGCCTGTTTGACGATGTCGTCGGCGAGGGCGGGCCGGGTGGCGGGACTGTAGAGGGTGGCGCCGAGCGCGACGGCGAGGGTCCGGGCCGGTGAGTCGACCGTGAATTCGACGGGCTGCTGATGGAAGAGACGTGTCCGCGCCTCGTCCGGCAGATGTCCAAAATGCCGCATGTTTCTCCCCGCACTGCCGGTTCCCCACCCGGGCCACACGACCCTCGGGTGGCCGATTATCGTACGTCCAGGCCCGGGTCAAAAGTTCCCCAAGGCCGTGAAAATCACGTAACTCCTATGCGTCGCCCCGGTATCCGGCATGCCCGTCCCGCCACATCCCACCAGCACTTCCCCGTACCCCTGCGTTGTCCCCGCACCCGGCGGGAGGGCAGGATGACGGCCATGACGCACGCGATGCTGAAGGGATCGAACATCCCGCTCGAGGCCACGGCCATACGCGCGGTGCTGCGCTGGACCCCCGGCACGGACGTGCCGGACATCGACGCCTCGGCGCTGCTGCTGGGCGGGGACGACCGCGTGCGCTCGGATGAGGACTTCGTCTTCTACAACCAGCCGCGCCACCCATCGGGCCTGGTCCGGCACCTGCCCAAGAAACAGGCGCCCGAGGGGCTGACGGACACCATCGAGGCCGATCTGACCGGGCTGGAGCCGGGAGTGCACCGGGTGGTGCTGGCGGCGTCGGCGGACGGCGGCACCTTCGGGCAGGTACGGGATCTGAGCCTGCTGCTGTACGACGCGTCGCCGTCGGCCGCCGAGGAGCCGCTGGCGATCTTCGCGGTGCTGCCGGAGACCGGCAAGGAGGCCGCGCTGATCTGCGGCGAGCTGTACCGCCGGGGGGACAGCTGGAAGTTCCGCGCGCTGGGGCAGGGCTATGAGTCCGGTCTGGTCGGGCTGGCCACGGAGTACGGCATCTCGGTGGACGACGGCGAGGGCGCGGAAGCGGAGGCGGACCAGAGCGCCGGGCAGAGCACCGGCCAGGGCGGCGCGGAGGAGCCGGAGGCCCTCGCCACGGCCGAGCCGAGCAGCCCGCAGGCCCCGGCCCCGAGCCAGGCCGAGACGACCGCTCTGCCGCCGCCCCGGCCCCTGCCGCAGCCCGACCCCTGGGACCCGCAGGCGACCCAGCCGCTCGCCGCCGGACAGGGCGCCACCCCGACCGGCGCGACGGGCGACGGCGACTACTACCTGCCGCCACAGCCGCCCGTACCGCCTCAGGTGCCGCCGCACGTCCCGGCACCGGCCTATCCGCCGCCCGCCCAGCCCCCGGCGCCGCCCGCGTACGGCTATCCGCAGCAGCCGTCGTACGGCTATCCGCAGCCGCCCGCGTACGGCTATCCGCAGCAGGTGCAGCGGACCGATCCGCCGCCCCCGCCACCGCTCCCGATGCCGTTCCCGGACCCCAACTTCACCCTGCCGCCGCAGGGGCCGCAGTTCCAGAAGCGCTAGCAGCGACGGCCGGGGCCGCTCCTACACCTTCGACTTGTAGCCGCGGCCCCACTGGAGGCCCCACCCGTACAGCCGGTCCAGCTCCGCCTGGAAGCCGTACACGTACTTCACCTCGCGGCGGACGATCATCTCGCCCTTGACGTTCTCCAGCATCACCACGGCGCAGGAGCGGGCCTGCGGGGCCCGCTCGTCGAGCGCTATCTCCACCCGCGGGCCGTTGCTGGGGTACAGCGTGACCATGCCGTGCGTACGGTCGAAGGCAGGGGTGCCGTCGTAGATGTAGACGAAGACGAGCAGACGCTTGATGTCGTCCTTGTGGTCCAGATTGATGTAGATCGTCTCGCCCATGCCGGAGCCGAACCGGTCATCCCCGCTGAGCTTGACGTACGGCGCCTCGTTGAGGTTGCCGAAGAAGTCGCCGAGCGGCTGGACCACGCCCTTGGCTCCGCTCTTCAGCTCGTACATGACGGCCAGGTCCAGGTCGACATTGACCATGGCGGGCCCCTGGGCCTGCACCACCTGCGGTTTGAACATCTGCAGCGGGTGGCGCAGCAGACTGGGCCCCTTGCTGTTGAAGTCCGAGGTGCGCATCTGCCAGGACAGGTTGATCCGCAGGTTGCCGCTGGCGGCGCCCTGTTTGGTCAGCGAGATGGTCTGGTGGCGCTTGGTCAGCTCGACCGCGCCGCTCGCGTCGCCGCTGTCGAACTCGCGCCACGCGGACCGCCCCCAGTTGCTCCAGAACGCCATCGTGCGCACCCCACCCTTCGTGGCTCCCACTGCCTCAAAGCCGCTCAACTACGGCGGGGCGGCCGGGAGGTCCACAGACCTCGGCCGCCCCGCTTCAGAGCGTTCCTCAAACGCCGGTGTGTCACACTCCGGCGGTCAGACTCCGGACGTGACTTCCGTTTTTTCCTCGGATCCGGCCCCGCCGCCCTGTGCTTCCCGGCGGTTGCGGATGACCGAGGACCAGTACGAGGCGCCGATGAGGGCGACGCCCACCACGCCGGTGATGACCTCGTTGATCTCGTACTTGATGGTGACCAGCAGGATGCCGGCGAGCGCGCCGATGGCGTAGTGCGCGCCGTGCTCCAGGTAGACGTAGTCGTCCAGGGTGCCCTGGCGGACCAGGTAGACCGTCAGCGAACGGATGTACATCGCGCCGATGCCCAGACCCAGCGCCATCTCGAAGATGTCGTTGGTGATCGCGAAGGCGCCGATCACGCCGTCGAAGGAGAACGAGGCGTCGATGACCTCCAGGTAGAGGAACATGAAGAACGCGGCCTTGCCGGCCAGGCCGACCACCGTGGCACCGCTGCTGCCGCGCGCGGCGCCGCCGTTCAGCTGGGCGCTCTCGGCGGGCTTCTTCTCGTCGACCCCGTCCTCGCCGTCCGCGCCCTCGTCATCGTCGTCGTCCTCTTCGAGCTTGTCCTCGAAGAATCCGGAGACCCCGTTGACGATCAAGTACGTCATCAGTCCGGCGACCCCGGACAGCAGCACGGTCGCGCTCTTGTCGCCGCCGCCGTGCGCCACGTCGGTGGCGAAGGTGGTGGCGGTGATCAGCAGCACGGCCAGGGCGATGACCACCGAGAAGGTGTCCAGCTTGCCGAGCTTGGACAGCGGCTTCTCCAGCCAGCCCAGCCAGCGGATGTCGCGCTCCTCGAAGATGAAGTCGAGGAAGATCATCAGCAGGAACATCCCGCCGAAGGCCGCGATCGCCGGGTGGGCACCCGTCACCAGGTGTTCGTACTTGTCCTTGTCGTTGATCGCGAGGTTCACGGCCTCGATCGGCCCCAGCTTCGCCGTGATGGCGACGATGACCACCGGGAAGACCAGACGCATGCCGAAGACGGCGATGAGAATGCCGACGGTCAGGAAGATCTTCTGCCAGAAGGCGTTCATCTTCCGCAGGATGCCCGCGTTGATGACCGCGTTGTCGAATGAGAGCGAGATCTCCAGGATCGAGAGGATCCCGACGATCGCGAGCCCCTTCCACCCCCAGAGGACGCCGGCCAAGGCCAGACCGATCACCGTGACGGCGAACGACCAACCAAAGGTTTTGAGGAGCACTGGCAACCCAATCCTTCTGCGTACGGTCTCCCCCGCGCCTTGTTACGCGGCTTTACGAAACGTTGACTCCGAAGTCTAGAGCGATACCCCGGAGGCCTGACGCGTACCCCTGCCCTACCGCACGGAACTTCCACTCGCCGTTGTACCGGTAAACCTCGCCGAAGATCATCGCGGTCTCGCCGGAGGCGTCCTCGGAGAGGTCGTAGCGGGCCAGCTCATTGCCGTCCGCCTGGTTCACCACGCGGATGAACGCGTTGCTGACCTGCCCGAACGTCTGGCGCCTGGCGTCGGCGTCATGGATCGAGACCGGGAAGACGATCTTGTCGACCCGCTCCGGGACCTTGGTCAGGTCGATCAGCAGCGACTCGTCGTCGCCGTCGCCCTCACCGGTGAGGTTGTCGCCGGTGTGCTCCACGGAGCCCTCGGGGCTCTTGAGGTTGTTGTAGAAGACGAAGTACTCGTCGCCGAGCACCCGCCCGGACTCGCACAGCAGCGCGCTGGCGTCGAGGTCGAACGGTGCTCCGGTGGTGGAGCGCGCGTCCCAGCCCAGGCCGACGAGCACCTGGGTGAGATTCGGCGCGGCCTTGGAAAGGGAGACGTTGCCTCCCTTGGCGAGCGTGACGCCCATGATCCTGGTCCCTCCCCGGGGTAGTGCGTGGTGCGACGCGCATCCGGCGCCGCACTCCCGTCTGTCGTCCACAGGAGTGCGGCGCCGGACGCGGCGGCCTCGGCGTGCCCGGCAGGCTCAGGAGATGTCTCCCGCCGGCCCGGCCGGGCTGCCGGGCCGGTTCAGACGTTGACGCCGAAGTCCTGCGCGATGCCACGCAGGCCCGAGGCATAGCCCTGGCCAATGGCACGGAACTTCCACTCCGCCCCGTTCCGGTACAGCTCGCCGAAGACCATGGCGGTCTCGGTGGAGGCGTCCTCGGAGAGGTCGTAGCGGGCCAGCTCATTGCCGTCGGCCTGGTTCACCACGCGGATGAACGCGTTGCGCACCTGGCCGAAGCTCTGCTGGCGGGTCTCGGCGTCGTAGATCGACACCGGGAAGACGATCTTGGCGACATCGGCCGGGACCCCGGCCAGGTTCACCTTGATCTGCTCGTCATCGCCCTCGCCCTCACCGGTGATGTTGTCACCGGTGTGCTCGACGGAGCCGTCGGGGCTCTTGAGGTTGTTGAAGAACACGAAGTTCTGGTCGTTGGCGACCTTGCCCTCGGTGTTGGTGAGCAGGGCACTGGCGTCGAGGTCGAAGTCAGTGCCCGTGGTGGTACGGGCGTCCCAGCCCAGACCGACGACGACCGCGGTCAGGTTAGGGGCTTCCTTGGTCAGCGAGACGTTGCCGCCCTTGCTGAGGCTGACTCCCACGAGTCCTCCCAATAGGGTTCGTCAGGAGCACTGCGTGCCCCTATCTCCATGAGGTTTCCCACCAGGATCAACGCGTCGATCCCAGTGAGCGGTTCCCGCCCGATACAGGCTTCCGGCCGCCCGGTATCGGCTTCACGTGCCCGTTACAGGCTTTCGAGGGCCTTGGCGTAGTCGTTCAGGTCCCGGGCGTCCGGGAGGCCGTTGACGACCGTCCAGCGGACCACGCCCTCCTTGTCGATCACGAACGTGCCGCGCACCGCGCAGCCCTTCTCCTCGTCGAAGACGCCGTAGGCGCGGCTGGCCTCGCCGTGCGGCCAGAAGTCCGACAGCAGCGGGTACTCCAGGCCCTCCTTCTCGGCGAAGACCCGCAGGCTGAAGGGCGAGTCGTTGGAGACGGCGAGCAGCTGCACATCGTCGTTGACGAACGTCGGCAGCTCATCGCGGAGCGCGCACAGCTCGCCGGTGCACACGCCGGTGAAGGCGAACGGGTAGAAGAGCAGCACGACGTTCTTCTCGCCGCGGAAGTCGGAGAGCCGGACCGACTCGCCGTGCTGGTTCTTCAGCTCGAAGTCCGGGGCCTTCGTACCGACCTCTATGGCCATGGGAGCCATCCCTTCACATCAAAGAATCGACTGATCACGCCCACCCTACGCGCCGAGCCCCCCACCGAAAGGGAACGGCGGGGGGCTCGGTTGTGTAGGTCCTTCGGCCTCAGCGCTTGCCCGAACGGGCGGCCTTCGGAGTGACCAGGCGGCTGCCGGTCCAGTCCTTGCCCGCGTTGAAGCTCTTCGTCTGGGACAGGCCCGCGGTGGTCGCGGCCTCGTTGATGTCGCTCGGCTCGACATAGCCGTCACGGCCGGTCTTGGGCGTCAGCAGCCAGACCGGTGCGCCGTCGTCGATCATCTGGATGGCGTCCACCAGCGCGTCCGTCAGATCGCCGTCGTCCTCCCGGAACCACAGCACAACGGCGTCGGCCACATCGTCGTACTCCTCGTCGACGAGCTCCTGGCCGGTGATCTCCTCGATGGCCTCGCGGAGCTCCTGGTCGACATCGTCGTCGTAGCCGATCTCCTGGACCACCTGTTCGGGCTGAAAACCCAGCCTCGCGGCAGGGTTGGTCCGCTCCTCCGCGTGGTCCGCGGTCGCGCTCACGGATTGCCTCCTGTCATCTTTCATTCACTCTTCGGATCTGGGGACCCCGCGCGCGTACGCGAGGCATGGGGCGTAGTCCACACGGGCCGGGCGGATCGCGCAAGTACCCGGCCAGCGATCCCGCCCAAACGTTGACGTTCGCCGCAACTCCCATCATGGAGGAACGACACGGAACGACGCACCGCTGCCCGACTTACCCCGTTATGCCTAGCTTACGTGTGTGTATCGACACCCTACGCCGCCCGGAGCCGAACGGCCGTACGCAGGTGCCCCCGGACGTGGGCGTAAGGTTGCGATTTGGCCGTCGCGACGCCGACCGCACGCCGACCGGTACCGTCCGGCCCGTGAGCGCCCCGTCTCACCAGGTCTTGGTTACCCCCCGGTAGAGGTGACGTATCCCGTTACCGAGGTACACGATGGAGACCGGCGCGACAGCAGCAGAGCACGAATCCATGTGCGTGCACAGCACGACCGAAAAGCGAAGGAATAGCGTGGCTTCCGGATCCGATCGCAACCCGATCATCATTGGCGGCCTTCCCAGCCAGGTCCCGGATTTCGATCCCGAGGAAACCCAGGAATGGCTCGACTCGCTCGACGCAGCCGTCGATGAGCGAGGCCGGGAACGTGCCCGCTACCTGATGCTTCGCCTGATCGAGCGCGCCCGCGAGAAGCGGGTGGCCGTGCCCGAGATGCGCAGCACCGACTACGTCAACACCATCGCCACCAAGGACGAGCCGTTCTTCCCCGGCAACGAGGAGATCGAGCGCAAGATCCTGAACGCGACCCGCTGGAACGCGGCGGTGATGGTCTCCCGTGCCCAGCGCCCGGGCATCGGCGTCGGCGGCCACATCGCCACCTTCGCCTCGTCCGCCTCGCTGTACGACGTGGGCTTCAACCACTTCTTCCGCGGCAAGGACAAGGACAGCGGCGACCAGATCTTCTTCCAGGGGCACGCCTCCCCCGGCATCTACGCCCGTGCCTTCCTGCTCGACCGGCTGTCCGAGGACCACCTGGACGGATTCCGTCAGGAGAAGTCCAAGGCCGGTCACGCGCTGTCCAGCTACCCCCACCCGCGGTCGATGCCGGACTTCTGGGAGTTCCCGACCGTCTCGATGGGCCTCGGCCCGCTCGGCGCGATCTTCCAGGCGCGGATGAACCGCTACATGCAGGCGCGCGGCATCGCCGACACCTCCGCCTCCCACGTCTGGGCGTTCCTCGGCGACGGTGAGATGGACGAGCCCGAGTCGCTGGGCCAGCTCTCCCTGGCCGCCCGCGAGGGCCTGGACAACCTGACCTTCGTCGTCAACTGCAACCTGCAGCGGCTCGACGGCCCGGTGCGCGGCAACGGCAAGATCATCCAGGAGCTGGAGTCGCAGTTCCGCGGCGCCGGGTGGAACGTGATCAAGCTGGTGTGGGACCGCAGCTGGGACCCGCTGCTCGCCCAGGACCGCGACGGCCTGCTGGTCAACAAGCTGAACACCACGCCGGACGGCCAGTTCCAGACGTACGCCACCGAGACCGGCGCGTACATCCGCGACCACTTCTTCGGTGACGACCAGCGGCTGCGCAAGATGGTCGAGGGCATGACCGACGACCAGATCCTGCACCTGGGCCGCGGCGGCCACGACCACAAGAAGATCTACGCGGCGTACGCGGCGGCCAAGGCCCACAAGGGCCAGCCGACCGTGATCCTCGCCCAGACCGTCAAGGGCTGGACGCTCGGCCCGAACTTCGAGGGCCGCAACGCGACCCACCAGATGAAGAAGCTGACGGTCGACGACCTCAAGGGCTTCCGCGACCGGCTGCACCTGCCGATCCCGGACAAGGAGCTGGAGTCCGGCGTTCCGCCGTACTACCACCCGGGTCCGGACTCCGAGGAGATCCAGTACATGCACGACCGCCGCAAGGCGCTGGGCGGCTACACGCCGACCCGCGTGGTGCGCGCGAAGCCGCTGCAGCTCCCCGGCGACAAGGCCTACGCGGCGGTCAGGAAGGGCTCCGGCCAGCAGCAGATCGCCACCACCATGGCCTTCGTCCGGCTGCTGAAGGACCTCATGCGGGACAAGGAGATCGGCAAGCGCTTCGTGCCGATCGCGCCCGACGAGTACCGCACCTTCGGCATGGACTCGCTCTTCCCGTCGGCCAAGATCTACAACCCGCTGGGCCAGCAGTACGAGTCCGTCGACCGCGAGCTGCTGCTCGCCTACAAGGAGTCGCCGACCGGGCAGATGCTGCACGACGGCATCTCCGAGGCGGGCTGTACGGCCTCGCTGATCGCGGCCGGTTCGGCGTACGCCACGCACGGCGAGCCGCTGATCCCGGTCTACGTCTTCTACTCGATGTTCGGCTTCCAGCGCACGGGCGACCAGTTCTGGCAGATGGCCGACCAGCTCGCGCGCGGTTTCGTACTGGGCGCGACCGCCGGCCGTACGACCCTGACCGGTGAGGGCCTTCAGCACGCGGACGGCCACTCCCAGCTGCTGGCCTCGACCAACCCGGCCGTCGTCGCGTACGACCCGGCGTTCGGCTTCGAGATCGCCCACATCGTGCAGGACGGTCTGCGCCGGATGTACGGCGAGAACAGTGAGGACGTCTTCTACTACCTCACCGTCTACAACGAGCCGATCAAGCACCCGGCCGAGCCTTCGAACGTCGACCGCGAGGGCATCCTCAAGGGCCTGTACCGCTTCAAGCAGGGCGAGTCCGGCACCCACCCGGCCCAGATCCTCGCCTCCGGCGTCGCGGTCCCGTGGGCCGTGGAGGCCCAGCGGATGCTGGCCGAGGACTGGGACGTCCGCGCCGACGTCTGGTCCGCCACCTCCTGGAACGAACTGCGCCGCGACGCGGTGGAGGCCGAGGAGCACAACCTGCTCCACCCGGAGGAGGAGCAGCGCGTCCCCTTCGTCACCCGCAAGCTCAGCGACGCGGAGGGCCCGAAGGTCGCCGTGTCCGACTGGATGCGCGCCGTCCCGGACCAGATCGCCCGCTGGGTGCCGGGCACGTACCAGTCGCTCGGCGCCGACGGCTTCGGCTTCGCCGACACGCGCGGCGCGGCGCGGCGCTTCTTCCACATCGACGCCGAGTCGATCGTGCTGGGCGTGCTGACGGAGCTGGCGAAGGACGGCAAGATCGACCGCTCGGTCATGAAGCAGGCCATCGACCGTTACCAGCTCCTGGACGTCACCGCGGCCGACCCGGGCCCCGCGGGCGGCGACGCGTAGCCGTCCGCGACGGCGGATAGCCGGCGAAAGCGCCGGGTGGGCTGGAAGACCAGCCCACCCGGCGCTTTGCGTACCGGCTGCGCGGAGATGGGCCGGGATGCCCTCGCCCCGCCCCCGCGCACTGCTGACCAGCGCCGAGGAGCGCCGGGCGGTGCGGGAGTGGAGCGACCCGCCCTGCCCCGCGCGGGGGAGCCGCATATATCGCGCTGCGGGAAGGGGCGGGGTGGGGGAAAGCCCCGGCCCCGCCCCGCGCGTCACCGCTCCCAGATCTTGAAGGCCCGGACCTGGTAGGCCGTTTCGGGGGCCCAGGAGCCGGTCGGGTAGGTGCGGAATTCGCCCGTCTCGGCGCACTCCGCGCTCTGGTACGCCGTCACCGGCCGCCCCGTGCGGTTGGCCAGGGACGCGGCCGAGACGCCCCGCGGCAGGGGCACACAGCTCTCGATGTCGGTGTCGGCCAGTTCATGGACCTGACGCGCCCCGGTGAAGGCCGTCTTGTGCCAGAGGCACAGCTGCCCGGTGGCACAGCTCCCGAGCCGGGGCCCGGGCGCCGCGTCAGCGGAAGCAGAGGCAGAGGCAGAAGCGGAGGCGGAGGCGGAAGCGGAAGCGGAGACAGGGGCCAGGGCGCAGGCCAGGGCGAGGGTCGCCGTGGCGAGGATGGTCGTACGCATGTGGATCACTCCCCGTGTGGAAATGCGGCAATACGAACGGGAGCCAGCCTGTCGGCCGGCTCCCGTCCCCACCACGGGGTCGATCACGGTCCACCCGGATAGGGGGCTTGACCCTGAGAGGTCAGATGTGCACGCCCCCGCCGCCCGCTTCCGCGTTGTCCCCGCGCTTGGTGAGCACCGCGACCAGCGCGGCGACCACCGAGACGACGGAGGCGACGGTGAAGGCGAGCCCCATCCCCGACACGAACGTGTCATGCGCGACGCTCGTGATCTTCCCGAGGATCTCCGGCGGGGTGCCCTTGGGCGCGGGCGTGATGCCGACCGCGACCGCGTCGGACGCCTTGGACGCCTGCTCCGGCTTCAGGGGCGGCAGTCCGGCCTTGGCCCACTTGTCCGGCAGGGTGTCGTCCACCTTGCCCGCCATGATCGCGCCGAGGACGGCCGTACCGAGGCTGCCGCCGACCTGCATCGCGGCCTGCTGGAGACCGCCGGCGACACCGGCGTGCTCAAGCGGCGCGTTGCCGACGATGACCTCCGTGGCGCCGACCATCACGGGGCCGAGGCCGAAGCCGAGGAGGCCGAACCACACGGACATCTCGAGCGTGCCGGTGCCGACCTCCAGCCGGGAGAGCCCGAACATGGCGACGGCGGTGAGCGCCATGGCCCCCACCAGCGGCACCCGCGGCCCGAGCTTGGTGATCAGCGCTCCGGCGATCGGCGAGGAGACGATCATCGTGGCGGTCAGCGGCAGCAGGTGCAGACCGCTGTTGACCGGCGTCATGCCGTGCACGTTCTGCAGGTAGAAGGTGACGAAGAACAGCCCGCCCATGAAGCCGAAGGCCATGAGCACCATCAGCACGGTCCCGGCGCTCAGCGGCACCGAGCGGAAGATGGACAGCGGCAGCAGCGGCTCGCGGGTCTTGTTCTCCCAGAACACGAAGACGACGAAGAGGACGGCCGCGAGGCCCAGGAACCCGAGCGTCCTGGAGCTCCCCCACTGCCAGTCGGTGGCCTTGATGAGCGCCCAGATCAGGCAGAACATGGCGCCGGACAGCAGCACGATGCCGGGGATGTCGAAGGACCGCGGGGCGTTCTCGGCCCGGTGGTCCACGAGGAGGACCAGGCCGAGGACGAGGGCGAGGATGCCCACGGGCAGGTTGATGAAGAAGACCGACTGCCAGTTGACGTGCTCGACGAGCAGCCCGCCGACGATGGGGCCGGCGGCGGTGGAGGCGCCGATCACCGCGCCCCAGATGCCGATCGCCATGTTGAGTTTCTCGGCGGGGAAGGTGGCGCGCAGCAGACCGAGCGCCGCGGGCATCAGCAGCGCTCCGCACAGGCCCTGCAGCACGCGGAAGCCCACGACGAGCGCCACATCGCTGGAAAAGCCGATGGCGGCGGAGGCGGCCGCGAAGCCGACGACGCCGATGAGGAAGGTCTGCCGGTGGCCGAAGCGGTCACCCAGCTTGCCCGCGGTGATCAGCGCGACCGCGAGGGCCAGCAGATAGCCGTTGGTGATCCACTGGACGTCGGCGAGCGAGGCGCCGAGGTCCTTCTGGATGGCCGGGTTGGCGATGGCAACGATCGTGCCGTCGAGGGCGACCATCGTCACACCGATCGCGACGGTGAAGAGCGTCAGCCAGGGGTGACCCCGCAGCCCCTTCGGGGGATCCGATATGGGAGGTTCCGGCGCCTTATCGGCGACGGTGGTCTCAGACGTCATGCTCGGAGGCTAATGTCAGCGTCTGACAATTGACAAACTGATTCATCAGCTGGTCTCTGTCGTCTGGGCCACAGGTATGGTGGCCTGCCCAAACGCGACAGAAAGCGAGCACGAGCGGTGACAGCGGACGAGGCGGTGGCACCGCCGCCGACCGGACTGCGCGAACGCAAGAAGCAGCGGACCCGCAGCGCACTGGTGCGCTCGGCGCTGGATCTGTTCACCTGTCAGGGGTACGACCACACGACGGTGGACGAGATCGCGGAGTCGGTGGACGTCTCGCAGCGCACCTTCTTCCGCTACTTCGCGAACAAGGAGCAAGTGGCCTTCGCCACCCAGGACTCGACGGAGTCGCACTTCTTCGCCGCACTGCGCGCACGCCCCGCCCACGAGGCCCCGCTGGCCGCCCTGCGCGGCGCCGTCCTCGACTCGTGGAGCACCATCGGGGACTCCATCGAGCAGCTGGTTCCGGCCGAACTCCACATGCGGATGTACCGGGTGATCGAGTCGACGCCCGCGCTGCTCGCCGTCCATCTGCGCCGCACCGCCGAGCTGGAGGAGCGGATCGCCTCGGAGATCGCCCGCCGCGAGGGCCTCGACGTCCGCGTGGATCCGCGGCCACGGCTGCTGACCGCCATGTTCGGCGGGGTGATCCAGATCGCGGGGAAGCTGTGGGGGGAGGGCGACGACGACTCCATGGACACCCTGCGGGACATCACCGCGTTTCACCTGGATCATGTGGGTCCGGCCCTTGCCGAGAACTGGCGCACCGGACAGTAAAACCGACAAATTTCCCTAAAGCCATCACGTCCGACATAAGCTTCCGTCAAAATCACCCTCTCAAACGTGATGTAAATCACGGTATTTGGCACGTGTGGCCGCGCTTCTCCTAGGGTGTCCCGCGGTGACTTCCTTCTCGGAGCTCGGTTCTCCCTCCCCCGGTTCCACCGCCTGGCGCGCTCTGCTCGCCCTGGCGGTGGTGTTCGTCCTGCTCGCCACCACCGGCTGGACGGCCATACGGAGCCACAGAGGAGGAGCGGATCCGCTGTCCGTGTCGGTCAGCGCCTGGCGTCACGGCTCCCTCGGCGGTCACCGGCTGCCCGATCCGTACGCGTCGCCGCGCTTCCTGGGCCGTTGGCTGGATTCGCTCAC
This sequence comes from Streptomyces sp. NBRC 110028, assembly GCF_001417735.1. Taxonomy (GTDB): domain Bacteria; phylum Actinomycetota; class Actinomycetes; order Streptomycetales; family Streptomycetaceae; genus Streptomyces. Next base: position 301,403 of record NZ_BBUZ01000025.1, on the reverse strand, counting down.
CAAGGCCCAGCGCGACCGCCTCGTCCACCGCTATCCGCTGGTCGTCGGCAATCTCAACGGCGCTCCGGCGCGGCTGCGCTATCGGGCCAACCGGATCGCGCTGACCCAGGCCAGGGACATCGAGCGCCGGCGGATGCGCGACAACGAGCTGACCCCGCTCGGGCGCCATGACGCCGGGCGGCGGATGCACCGGTACGAGGACCTGCTGAGCGGGAAGCGGCAGATCCTCTCGTTCGACCCCGCGGGCGCCGGGCGGGCCGCCGAGGTCTTCGGCGACCTCGCCCACGCCCGCCGCGTCTCGGTCGTGGTGCCCGGTGTGGACACCAACATCCTGACCTTCCAGAAGTCCGACCGCCCGTACACCGCCACCGTCGGCATGGCCCGCGCGCTCTACCACAACGAGCGCGCCGAGGCCCCGGGCACCCACACCGCCGTGATCGCCTGGGCCGACTACACCTCCCCGGCCGGGATCGGCATGGACGCGGCCACCGGCAAGCTCGCCGCCCAGGGCGCGCTGCGGCTGCGCGCGCTGGTGGGCGCGCTGCCCGCACCGGCCCGTGTGTCGCTGATGTGCCACAGCTACGGCTCGGTGGTGTGCGGGGTCGCCGCCCGCGACCTGCCGTCCAAGGTCACCGACATCGCGGTGGCGGGCAGCCCCGGCATGCGCGCCGACCGCGCCTCGCAGCTGGGCGCCGGGCGCCGGGTGTGGGCGATGCGGGACTCCGGCGACTGGATCCAGGACATCCCGCACCTGGAGGTCGGCGGCCTCGGCCACGGCGCCGATCCGCTCTCCTCCGGCTTCGGGGCCCGCATCCTGTCGGCCGCCGGGGCCCAGGGACACGCCGGGTACTTCACCCCCGGCACCACCAGCCTGGACAACTTCGCCCGGGTCGGGGTCGGCCGGGTCACGACAGTGAGCTGTGGGGGCGGTGCCGCGTGCACCGCGGGGCTGAGCTGACCCGCCGATGAGCGCGCGACCAGCGGGCGGCGGGCGACCCCATCCACGCACGGGCCTCGGGGAGGACGTTTGACGCGCGTAGCGCCCAAGGGGGGACGGGCGGGCCACCGCCGCATACGATGAGCCGCATGGGTGATGTGCTGGCCGGTTTTCAGACCGTCTGGGAGTTCGACACCGACTCCGTGCTCATCCGCTTCGAACGGGGGATCCGCACGCCGAAGCTGCTTCAGGCGCTCGGCGAACGGCACATCCCCTACGAAGCGCTGTCCGCGGTCGATCTCGCTCCCGGTAAACGCGGAACGGTGGTATTGCGCGCGGTGCCCAGACCCGGCGCCGATCCGCTGATGGACGTCGCCGACGGGCAGCTCAAGGAGGGGTACGACCCGTACCGCCTGGTGCTGCCCACCGAGCGCGCGTCCCTCGCCGAGTACTACGCCGAGGAGCTGCGGGGCGCGCTCGGGCCCGGCGCGGACACCGCCGCCGAGTCCCATCTGGTGGCGGCGCCCCCGCCGCCGCTGTCCTTCAAGGCGTACGACGGCAAGGCGTCCTTCGACGGCAAGGCGGTGTCCTTCCGCTGGTTCTGGACCGGCGCGTCCTCGGCGAAGTGGAAGGCCGGGGACCAGCGGTTCCGGATCGACGAGCTGGCCGGGGTGGAGTGGCGCTCGCCCGAGAACCGGGGCTCGGGCGGCGCCGCCGCGAAGGCGTCGGGCACGGCGCCGGCGGAGGATCCGGAGGCGCCGGGACCGGACGCGAAGGGACCGGCCGGCAAGGGCTCGGCCCCCAAGGGCGGTGGCCACGGCCATCTGCGGCTGGTGCCGCGCGGCGCCGAGGACCACCCCGCGGGCCGCCCCGACCACGATCCGGCCGCCGTGGTGTTCGGGATGGGGTACGGGCTCGTCCACGAGTCCCTGCCGTTCGCCGCCGCCGTACTGGAGGCCGTACGGGCGTCCGCCCCCGCGCCGAGCGCCGAGTGCTCCCCCGCGCCCGCCCGCACCCCGGCCGCCCCGGCGCGCCGCGACCCGGCCGACATCGCCGACCGCATCCGTCACCTCGGCGAGCTGCACACGGCGGGGCTGCTGACGGACGAGGAGTTCAGCGCGAAGAAGGCCGAGCTGCTGGCGGAGCTGTAGCTCCGTGGAGCGGTGGGGGTGCCGTGCGGGGGGACCCGGGGCCGGACGGGCCCCCTACCCAGGTATGAGCCAGAAATGGGCTCCCCGGTATGACGTACGCCCAGGGCGCCGACTCTACGCTGAGGCGACCATGTCCTCACCCTCGTCCGCCGCCCCGGCCACGGCATCCGCCGGTACCGCGTCCACCGCGCACGAGAGCCTGCCCGCGGCCGCCCGGCGGCAGGCGGGCGGCCTCGCCCGGGCCCTGGTGACCCCCAGCTATCCGGCGACCCCGCTGCTCGCGGGGTCCTCCCGGCGCTGGCGGCGGAGGGCGCCGTACGCCGTCGCGATGCTCCTCACCGCGATCCTGGTCCCGGTCGCCGCCCAGCTCCTGTCCGACGACTACGGGGTGAGCGGCGGGCTCGCCACCCTGCTCGGGCTGGCCCAGGCCACCCCGCTGCTGCTGGCGGTCACCCGTCCCCTCCAGGCCTGGTGGCTCGTCTTCCTCGCCGATGTGACGACCGCGCTGGTGGTGCTGGGCACCTCCGACCTCCACCACCGCGTCTGGCCCTGGCAGCCGCCCGCCATCGTCGGCTACCTCTTCCTCCTCCTCGCCCTCGCGCTGCGCGAACCGCGCCGCACCCTGGTGGCGGTGTGGCTGGTCACCGGCGGCGCCGGGCTCGTCCTCGGCATGGTGTCCGAGACCAAGAGCGACGGCAGCAACGTGCTGCTGTTCGTGCTCAGCGGCGTGGTGCTGCTGGTCGGCGGGGCGCTGCGGGAGCGCGGCGACGTCCAGCGGCGGCTGGCCGAGCAGGAGACCATCAGCGAGGCGGAGCGGGCCCACCGCACGCTGCTGGAGGAGCGCGCCCGCATAGCCCGCGAACTGCACGACGTCGTCGCCCACCACATGTCGGTGATCACCGTCCAGGCGGACAGCGCCCCGTACCGGATCGGCGGGCTGCCGCCCGAGGCGGAGCGGGAGTTCGGCACCATCGCCGCCACCGCCCGCGAATCCCTCGCCGAGATGCGGCGGCTGCTGGGCGTGCTGCGCAGCGAGGAGACGCGCGGCGAGCGCACCCCGCAGCCGGGCCTGCGCCAGGTGCCGCAGCTGGTCGAGGCGACGGTACGGGCCGGGATACCCACCGAGCTGTCCATCGGCGACGACGTGGCGGGGCTCGGCGCCCTGCCCCAGGCCGTGGAGCTGTCCGCGTACCGGATCGTGCAGGAGGCGCTGGCCAACGTCGTACGGCACGCCCCGGGCGCCGCCACCCGCGTCTCGGTCTCGACGGCCGAGGGCGGCTCCGGGATCACCCTCCTCATCGTCAACGGCCCCCCGGCCGAGGCCCCCGCCAAGCCGCTGGAGACCAGCGGCACCGGCCACGGCCTGGTGGGGATGGTCGAGCGCGTCCGCCTCGTCGACGGCATGCTCGACACCGGCCCGCTGCCGGACGGCGGCTTCCGGGTGGCGGCCCGGCTCCCTCTCGTAGACCCGGACGGACCGGAAGAAACGGACTTATGACCATCCGAGTGATCATCGTCGACGACCAGGCCATGGTCCGGGCGGGCTTCGCCGCGCTGCTCGCCGCGCAGAGCGACATCGACGTGGTCGGCGAGGCCCCGGACGGACGCCAGGGGGTGGACGTCAGCCGCAGCACCCACCCCGACGTCGTCCTCATGGACGTCCGCATGCCCGAGATGGACGGCCTGGAGGCCGCCCGCCGCCTCCTCGAACCACCCCGCGGCGTCACCCACCGCCCGAAGGTGCTCATGCTCACCACCTTCGACGTGGACGACTACGTCTACGAGGCCCTGCGCGCCGGCGCCAGCGGCTTCCTCCTCAAGGACGCCCCACCGGCCGACCTGATCTCGGCGGTCCGCGTCGTCGCCGCGGGCGAAGCCCTCCTCGCCCCCTCGGTCACCCGCCGCCTGATCGCCGAATTCGCCCGCCAGCGCCCGGCCCCCCGCCGCAACAGCTCCGAACTGCGGCGCAGCGGCCTCACCCCGCGCGAGACGGAGGTCCTGGAGCTGATCGCGCGGGGCCTGTCCAACCAGGAGATAGCGGAGTCGCTGATCCTCGCCGAACAGACCGTCAAGACCCACATAGGCCGCGTCCTGGCCAAACTCGGCCTCCGCGACCGCGCCCAAGCGGTGATCTTCGCGTACGAGTCGGGCCTGGTCACCCCGGGCAGCGGCTGACGCCGCCCTGCCGCCCTCCCGGCGGGGATGGGGGAGGATGGGCCGCGCGGCAAGGTGATCAAGGGGGAGCCGATCGTGGGAATGTCCGGCTGCTGGGCGGTGGGCGCGCTCGCCGCGGAGGACATCGCGGAGCTGGCGCGGCGGGCGGGGCCGGCGATCGCGGCCGCGGCGGCGCGCCCGTCCGCCATCGCGGCCTGGGGGCGCTGGGAGCGGGACGCCGCGCGGGGTGGCGGGGCGGTGCCGGTGTGGCGGCCCGACGGCTACAACACCGAGGAGGCCCTGCGTCTGTACGACATGGTCGACGACTCCGCCTTCGACGCCATGGACGCGAACCACGAGCTGCACGTGATGGAGTGGTGGGACCGCTTCGACCCCGGCATCGAGCCGTACATCGGGGCCGTGCGCAAGGACAACCCGGTGGCGGCCCTCTTCCACGGCCTCGGCCCGGCCCGGGCGGCGGCGTTGCCGGGCTGGGCGGGTGATGTGGTGCTCACGTCCGACGAGGTGCGCCGCCTGCTGCCCGCGGTCGAGGGGGCACTCGCCGTGACAGGGGCGGAGCGCGCCCGGGTGCTGGCGCGGATCGACGACTGGCCCGGCGACAAGGAGCCCGAGGACATCCTCGACGGGCCGCTGCGGGCGTGGCGGAACGCGGCCGGGGCCGGGGCGGGGCTGCTGGCGGCGCGCATCTGGTTCTGAGACCGCCGGCTCTCGGGGTCCGGCGCGCGCCCCCGGGCACCCCCTACCCCGGTATGACATCCGACGTGGCACCGGGGGGTGACGCCCCGGCACCCGTCCGCTCCCTACCTTTCCCTCCGCCACCGACCGGAAGAGGGAACCCGCCGCCATGTCCCAGACGCTACGCACCCGGCACTACGCCCGGCGCCTGATCACAGCGGCGCTCACCATCACCGTCATGGCCGGGACGGCCGGCTGGACCGTGGCGCACGAGGAGCAGGCCATCACGGGGCCGCCGCCGGGGACCGGGCGGTGGCTGGCCGATCACTCGCTGGGCGGGCGCGAACTGCCGGACCCGCGGAGCACCTCGCCCGCCCGTATCGCCCGGTTCTTCGACGGGCTCGGCCCCGCGCAGCGGCAGGCGCTGGTCATCCGGCACCCCGACGTCGTGGGCAACCTCGACGGGGCCCCGCCCGCGCTGCGTTACGCGGCCAACGCGCGGGCCCTCCGGTCGGCGCGGGACGCGGAGCGGAAGGCGGATCCGGACGGCGCGCCGGCCAAGCGGTACGACGCGCTGCTCGCACCCGGGCGGCAGATCCTGGCCTTCGATCCGCGCGGGCGCGGACAGGTGGCCGAGGTGTTCGGGGACCTGGCGACGGCGCGGCGTACGGCGGTCGTCGTACCGGGATCGGACATCGATCTGGCCGGCTTCGACCGTACGCACGACCGGTACGGCACCCCCGCCGGGATGGCGACGTCGCTGCGGGCGCAGCTGGCCCGGGACGCGCCGGGGACCCGTACCGCCGTGGTGGCGTGGGCGGGGTACACCACCCCGGTCGGGCTCGGGCCGGACGCGGCGACCAGCCGGCTGGCGAAGGCCGGGGCGCCACGGCTGGACCGCTTCCTGGCGGGGCTGGCGGTGACCACGGCGGCGACCGCCGACGCGCCGCCCACCGTGTTCTGCCACAGCTACGGCTCGGTCGTGTGCGGGGTGGCGGCGGCCGCCATGGACCGTACCCGGGTGTCCGATCTGGTGGCGTTCGGCAGCCCCGGCATGGGCGTGGACGACGCCGACGACCTGGGCACGGAGGCGCGGGTGTGGGCGGCGCGGGACGACTCGGACTGGATACGACGGGTCACCGGTTACGACTTCATGGGGCTCGGCCACGGCGAGGACCCCACGGCCTCCGCCTTCGGCGCCCGCGTCGTCTCCGCCGACCACGCCCACGGCCACACCGGCTACTTCGCCCCGGGCACGGACTCGCTGCGCAACTTCGCGCGGATCGTCCTCGGGGACTTCGGCGCGGTGCGCTGCGGCCACCCCGCGCGGGACCAGGACTGCCGCCATGACCTGGTATGACGCGCCGGGGAGCTACGCGCCCTCCGGCCCCTTCCGGGCGCCGGCGTACTTGTCGATCTTGAAGTCGAGGACATCGAGCGTGCTCTCCAGCTCGGCGATCCGTTCCCGGACGTTCGCGCGGTGCGCGGTCAGCAGCTCCTCGCGTTCGGCGAAGGTGTGCTCGCCCTCCCGCACCAGCTCGGCGTAGCGGACCATGTCCGCCACCGTCATGCCGGTCAGCCGCAGCTTGCCGACGAGGTCGAGCCAGTCCAGGTCGCGGTTGGTGAAGCGGCGCTGGCCGGTGTGGGTGCGGTCCACGTGCGGCATCAGCCCGATCCGCTCGTACCAGCGCAGGGTGTGCGCCGTGAGGCCGGTGTGCTCGGCGACCTCGCTGATCGTGTACCGGTCCTGCCCGGTCGGCCGGGGGTGCGGGGGGCGCCCCACGCACGCACGCGGCCTCGCCGGCGCCGGAGCCCGCTCCAGATCCCGCTTCAGGTCCCGCTCAAGGTCCTGCTTCAGGTCCTGCTTCAGGTCCTGCTCCATTACGGTCATGCCCATCCACCCTCTCGCCGTCGCCGATGCGCGAAGCCCACGACGGTCTCAACGCTATGGGCTTCGAGTGCACTCCAAGCAAGCGCGGATTTGGCGCAATCTTGGTCGGCGATAGGCTCGGGCCCCATGGAGAGCCTGCGGATGATCGAGAACTGGCCGGTCCCGACGGCGGCGGCCGCCGTCGTACGCGCGGACGGCACCGTGGCCGGATCGTACGGCCCGGCCGGGCACAGATTCCCGCTGGCCTCGGTGACCAAGCCGCTCGCCGCGTACGCCGTGCTGGTCGCGGTCGAGGAGGGCGCGGTCGAGCTGGACGAGGCGGCCGGGCCCGAGGGCGCCACGGTGCGCCATCTGCTCGCCCACACCTCCGGGCTCGCCTTCGACGAGCACCGGACCGTGGCCGCGCCCGGAAACCGGCGGCTGTACTCCAACGCCGGGTTCGAGGTGCTCGGCGATCACATCGCCAAGGCGACGGACATCCCCTTCGGTGAATATCTGCGCCAGGCCGTCCTGGAGCCGCTGGGCATGACCGCGACGGAGCTGGCCGGCTCGCCCGCCAAGGACGGCGTCTCGACCGTCGAGGACCTGGTGCGCTTCGCCGCCGAGCTGCAGGCGCCCCGGCTGCTGGCGGCCGAGACGGTGGCGGAGGCGACGTCCGTCGTGCACCCGGGGCTGACCGGGGTGCTGCCGGGCTACGGGCACCAGAAGCCGAACGACTGGGGGCTCGGCTTCGAGATACGCGACGGCAAGTCGCCGCACTGGACGGGGGCTTCGTCCTCGCCCCGCACCTTCGGCCATTTCGGCCAGGCCGGGACGTTCCTGTGGGTCGACCCGGACGCGCGGGCGGCGTGCGTCGCCCTGACGGACCGGGCGTTCGGGCCGTGGGCGATCGAGGTCTGGCCCGCGCTCACCGACGCGGTGCTGGCCGAGCTGTCCTGAGCCCCGGGAAGGGGCGGGGCCGGCGAAGAGCCGGCGCTAGCCGTACACCGGCTCCGCCCGCATCTCCCACACCAGCAGCTCCGCCGCCCCCACCCCGCGCGCCTCCAGGTCCCGCGCGTCCGTGACCCGGGCCGCGTCGCCCGCCGCGAGGGTTTCGCCTCCCACCCGCGCCTCGCCCCGCACCACATGCGCGTACACCCACGGCGCGTCCGGCAGCGCGGTGCGCTCGCCGTCGCCCAGGCGGCGTACGTGCAGCACCGCTTCGGCGCGGGACAGGGCGTACGGGGTGCCGTCGGCGATGCCGCGGACGACCTCGTACGCGGGCTCGGCGCCGACCGCGCCGGAGGCCAGCCACATCTGGACGAAGGTGAGCGGCGCAGCGGACTCGTTGCGCTCGCGGTGGCGTACGCCGCTGCCCGCGCTGAGGCGCTGGACGTCGCCGGGGCGGACCACGCTCCGGTGGCCGGTGGAGTCCTCGTGGGTGAGTTCGCCGTCGACGACCCAGGTCACGATCTCCAGATCGCGGTGGGGGTGTTCGGCGAAGCCCGCACCGGGGGCGAGGTGTTCCTCGTTGCAGGCGACGAGGAGCCCGAACCGCACGTTGTCCGGGTCATAGTGTCCAGAGAAGGAAAAGGCGTGGCGCGTCTCGACGCCCGCTCCGTCCCCGCCCGGATACCGTGCTGCGGACCGCTGTACCCACATCATCCGGTCCACGGTAGTGCGCCCCGGACCGGCCCGCGCCTGCCCCGTCCCTACCCCCGCGTAGCCTCCCGCTCCCAGCGTTCACCCTCCGATAAGGCAGTCTTGTCCTCGTGCCTGAACCAGCCGCGAATACCCCGCATCCGCACAGTGCCACCCTGCGCCGCCTGGAGAAGTCGTCCGGGAAGCTGGCCGCCGCCGCCATCACGCGCATGGACGAGCAGCTGCCGTGGTACCGGGCGATGCCACCGGAGAACCGCTCGTGGATCGGGCTGGTGGCGCAGGCGGGCATCGCGGCCTTCACGGAGTGGTTCCGGCATCCGGAGGCGCCGCAGGCGATCAGCACCGATGTGTTCGGTACGGCACCGCGCGAGCTGACCCGGGCGATCACGCTGCGGCAGACGGTGGAGATGGTCCGTACGACCATCGAGGTCATGGAGTCGGCCATCGACGAGGTGGCGGCTCCCGGCGACGAGGCGGTGCTGCGCGAGGCGCTGCTGGTCTACGCGCGGGAGATCGCCTTCGCGACCGCCCAGGTGTACGCGCAGGCCGCCGAGGCGCGCGGCGCCTGGGACGCCCGGCTGGAGTCGCTGGTGGTGAACGCGGTGCTGTCCGGGGAGGCCGACGAGGGCGCCCTGTCCCGGGCGGCGGCGCTCGGCTGGAACTCGCCCGAGCACGTGTGCGTGGTGCTGGGCACGGCGCCCGACGGGGACAGCGAGCTGACCGTGGAGGCGATCCGGCGGGCCTCCCGCCACGCCAAGCTGCAGGTGCTCACCGGGGTGCTCGGCAACCGGCTGGTGGTGGTGGCGGGCGGCTCGGACAATCCGCTGCAGTCGGCGAAGGCCCTGATCGGGCCGTTCGCCTCGGGGCCGGTGGTGGCCGGCCCCGTGGTGTCGGACCTGCTGGCGGCGACCCGCTCGGCGGCGGCCGCCGCGGCCGGTCTGAAGGCGTGTACGGCCTGGCCGGACGCCCCGCGTCCGGTGCTGGCGGACGATCTGCTTCCGGAACGCGCGATGGCCGGGGACCCGGCCGCCCGTGCCCAGCTGGTGGAGGAGATCTACAGACCGCTGGAGGAAGCGGGCTCGGCTCTGCTGGAGACGCTGAGTGTGTACCTGGAACAGGCGAGCAGTCTGGAAGGCGCCGCCCGGATGCTTTTTGTTCATCCCAACACCGTGCGCTACCGGCTGCGACGTGTGACCGACGTCACCGGCTGGTCACCATCCGACGTCCGGTCGGCCTTCACGCTACGGATAGCCCTGATCCTCGGACGTCTTGCCGACGGGGACATATTTCCCTAGCTGTTTGTTGGACCCCGACAATTCCCTTAACCGTTCTTCGTCCTTGTCCTCACGGGCGGGCGGGACCACCCACAAGAGAGAGTGTGAGAGTGCTCGTACTCGTCGCTCCCGGCCAGGGCGCCCAAAAGCCCGGCTTCCTGACTCCCTGGCTCGACCTCCCCGGCGTCACCGAACGCCTGCGGTGGTGGTCGGCCGTGTCCGGCCTGGACCTGGTCCACTACGGAACCGAGGCCGATGAGGAGGCGATCCGCGACACCGCGGTGGCCCAGCCGCTGCTGGTGGCCGCCGGACTCGTCTCCGCCCAGGCCCTGTTCGCCGACGGTCCGCACCGCGTCCGGGACGTGGTCGGCGCCGCCGCGGGCCACAGCGTGGGCGAGATCACCGCGGCCGCCGCCACCGGGGTGCTCGGTCACGAGGCCGCCATGGTCCTGGTGCGCCACCGCGGTCTGGCGATGGCCGAGGCCGCGGGCCGCGCCGAGACCGGCATGGCCGCCATACTGGGTGGTGAGCAGGAGACCGTCGTCGCGCACCTCGACAAGCTCGGACTGACCGCGGCCAACGTCAACGGCGCCGGGCAGATCGTCGCCGCGGGCACCGCAGGGCAGCTGGCGGCGCTGGCCGAGGACAAGCCGGAGGGCGTGCGCCGCGTCGTTCCCCTGAAGGTGGCCGGCGCGTTCCACACCGACCACATGGCCCCGGCGGTGGCCACGCTGGAGAGCCTGGTCGCGGGCGTACCGATCGCCGACCCGGGTACGGCGTACGTCTCCAACCGGGACGGTGAGGTCGTGGCATCCGGCGCCGAGGTGATCCAGCGCATGGTCGCCCAGGTGTCCAACCCGGTCCGCTGGGACCTGTGCATGGAGACGTTCCAGAAGCTGGGCGTCACCGCGATGATCGAGGTGGCGCCGGGCGGGACGCTCACCGGCATCGCCAAGCGGGCCCTGCCGGGCGTGGCGACCCTGGCACTCAAGACTCCGGACGACCTCGACGCGGCACGCGCGCTGATCGCCGAGCACGCCGCACCCGCCTCCGACACCCCGGCCGCAAAAGCCGAATAGGAGTTCCGAGCGCATGACCGCGAAGATCAGGCCCAGCAAGGGCGCCCCGTACGCGCGCATTCTCGGCGTCGGCGGCTACCGCCCCACCCGGGTGGTGCCGAACGAGGAGATCCTGAAGCACATCGACTCCTCGGACGAGTGGATCCGTTCCCGCTCGGGCATCGCCACCCGCCACTGGGCCGGTCCGGAGGAGACGGTCGCCCAGATGTCCGTCGAGGCGGGCGGGAAGGCCATCGCCGACGCGGGGCTGACGCCCGAGCAGATCGGCGGCGTGATCGTCTCGACGGTCTCGCACCTGAAGCAGACCCCGGCGGTCGCCACCGAGATCGCCCATCTGCTGGGCACCGGCAAGCCCGCCGCGTTCGACATCTCCGCGGGCTGCGCGGGCTTCGGCTACGGGCTGACCCTCGCCAAGGGCATGGTCACCGATGGCACGGCGGACTACGTGCTGGTCATCGGCGTGGAGCGGCTTTCGGACCTGACCGACCTGGAGGACCGGGCGACGGCCTTCCTGTTCGGCGACGGCGCGGGCGCCGTGGTCGTCGGCCCGTCCAAGGAGCCCGCGATCGGCCCGACCGTCTGGGGCTCGGAGGGCGACAAGTCCGACACCATCGCCCAGACGCTGCCCTGGGACGTCTACCGCGACCACCCCACCGGCGAGGTGCGCTTCCCGGCGCTGCGCCAGGAGGGCCAGGCGGTCTTCCGCTGGGCGGTGTACGAGATGGCGAAGGTCGCCCAGCAGGCCCTGGACGACGCGGGGGTCAGCGCGGAGGACCTGGACGCGTTCATCCCCCACCAGGCCAACATGCGGATCATCGACTCGATGATCAAAACCCTCAAGCTGCCGGAGCACGTCACGGTCGCCCGTGACGTGGAGACCACCGGCAACACCTCCGCCGCCTCCATTCCGCTCGCGATGGAGCGGCTGTTGGCGACGGGGCAGGCGAAGAGCGGCGACACCGCGCTCGTCATCGGCTTCGGGGCGGGTCTCGTCTACGCAGCGACGGTCGTTACCCTCCCATAGGCTATTCAGCCCAGACCCACGCAGCCCCGGACGAGTCGGGCGCTGCTCACCCACCGCAACACACCGAAGAAGGAGCGCCGCAATGGCCGCCACGCAGGAGCAGATCCTCGAAGGTCTCGCCGAGATCGTCAACGAGATCGCCGGTATCCCGGCCGAGGACGTCGCGCTGGACAAGTCCTTCACCGACGACCTGGACGTCGACTCGCTGTCCATGGTCGAGGTCGTCGTCGCCGCCGAAGAGCGCTTCGACGTGAAGATCCCGGACGACGACGTCAAGAACCTGAAGACCGTCGGCGACGCCGTCGACTACATCCTGAAGCACCAGGGCTGAGCGAAGCGTCTGTCGCCACCCGTGCGGTGGCGGAGGTCCAGCACCTGCTACGTAGGAGTGAAGAATTCCTGTGAACTCGACCAATCACACCGTGGTCGTCACCGGTGTTGGTGCCACGACGCCGCTGGGTGGCGACGCCTCATCGACCTGGGAAGCACTGCTCGCCGGCCGCTCCGGCATCAGCCTCATGGAGCAGGAGTGGGCAGCCGACCTGCCCGTCCGGATCGCCGCGAGCGCCGCGGTGGACCCGGGCACCGTCCTGCCCCGCCCGCAGGCGCGCAAGCTCGACCGGTCGGCGCAGTTCGCCCTGATCGCGGCCCGTGAGGCATGGGCCGACGCGGGCTTCACCGGCAAGGCCGGCGAGGACCCGGCGGTCGACCCGGACCGGCTGGGCGCGGTCGTCGCCTCCGGCATCGGCGGCGTGACCACCCTGCTCGACCAGTACGACGTGCTGCGCGAGAAGGGCGTCCGCAAGGTCTCCCCGCACACCGTGCCGATGCTGATGCCCAACAGCCCGGCGGCCAACGTCGGCCTGGAGGTCGGCGCCCGCGCCGGTGTCCACACCCCGGTCAGCGCGTGCGCGTCCGGCGCCGAGGCCATCGGCTACGCCGTCGAGATGATCCGCAGCGGCCGCGCCGACGTGGTCGTCGCGGGCGGCACCGAGGCGTCCATCCACCCGCTGCCCATCGTCGCCTTCGGCAACATGATGGCGATGTCCAAGAACAACGAGGACCCGCAGGGCGCCTCGCGTCCCTTCGACGTCAACCGCAACGGCTTCGTCATGGGCGAGGGTTCGGGCGTCATCGTCCTGGAGTCGGCGGAGCACGCCGCCGCGCGCGGCGCCCGGGTGTACGCGGAGGCGGTCGGTCAGGGCATCTCGGCCGACTCCCACCACATCACCCAGCCGGAGCCGTCCGGCAACGGCATCGCGCACGCGCTGCAGAACCTGCTGCAGAGCACCGACCTGAAGCCCGCCGAGATCGCGCACATCAACGCGCACGCGACCTCGACGCCGCAGGGCGACGTGGCCGAGATCAAGGCGCTGCGCAAGATCTTCGGCGACGATGTGGACCACATGGCGATCTCCGCCACCAAGTCCATGACGGGGCATCTGCTGGGCGGCACCGGCGGTGTGGAGACGGTGGCCAGCGTGCTCGCGCTGTACCACCGGATCGCCCCGCCGACGATCAACATCGACGAGCTGGACCCCGAGGTGGACGCGGACGTCGTGCGCGCCGACGCGCGGGCGCTGCCGGGCGAGGGCCCGATCGTGGCGCTGAACGACTCGTTCGGCTTCGGCGGCCACAACGTGGTGCTGGCCTTCCGCACCGTCTGAGGCGGCGATACGGGTGAAGGGCGTGCTCCCGGCTCCGGCCGGGGGCACGCCCTTCGCGTATCAGCCCTTGTCGCCCTCGGTGCCGTCGAAGCTGGCGAAGTACGAGGCGATCATGTCCTCGTCGCCGTGCCCCTGTTCGACGGCCCGCCGGAACCGCTCCGCGCCCGCGGCCGCCAGGTCCATCCGTACGCCGGACCGCTCCCCCGCCTCGACGATCAGCCGGGCGTCCTTCTCCGCGGTCCTGGCCGCGAAGCTGGGTGCGAGGTCACCGCTGCGCAACAGGCCCGCCTTGGCGTGCAGATAGCCGTTGTCCAGCGGTCCGCCGGCGATGGCGTCGAAGAAGCCCTGCGGCTCCACGCCGAGCCCCTCGGCGAGGGCGAGCGCTTCGGCGGTCCCGTGGGTGATGGCGAGGATCCAGCTGTTGATGACGAGCTTGAGCCGGGTGGCCGCGCCCTCCTCCCCTCTCTCGCCGACCCAGACCGTACGGCTGCCGATCGCGTCGAAGACCGGCCCCGCGGCGGTGCGGGCGGCGGGCGGACCGGCGGCGAGGACCACGAGCTGCCCGCTCTCGGCGGGCTGCTTGGTGCCGAGGACGGGCGAGTCGAGGAGGATCAGGTCCCGCTCGCGGGCGAACGCGGCGAGCGTGTCGAGCCCGTCGAGGCCCGCGGTGGTGGCCTGGGCCCACACCGTGCCGGGGCGCAGGGCCGGGGCGGCCTGGCGCATCGTCTCCAGGGCGGCCGGGCCGTCGTGCAGGATCGTCAGGACGACATCGGCGCCGTCCACGGCCTGCGCGGGGGTGTCGGTGACGCGTACGCCGTCGGGCGCGAGCGGTTCGGCCTTGGCGCGGGTGCGGTTCCACGCGCGGACGTCGAGCCCGGCGCGGGCGAGGTTGCGCGCCATACCGGAGCCCATGATGCCGGTGCCGAGGACCGCGACGGAGGTCGCTGCCGGGAGTTGTTCGGTCATCCCTTCACGTTAGGGGGTGCCTCGCCGATCAGGCCGGATCAGCGAGCGGCGTCTGGTGCGGGGGCACCTCCCAGCGGTAGCCGGGGGAAGCGCGCAACCCGCCTGAGGAGACCGCGGCGGCGCTGCGTGCGACGAGCGCGGGGCCGCGAGGTGCCACCCGCCGCGCGGCAGCGGCTGATGTCACAGCGGCGCCGGGAGCCCGGCATGATCGGCAAGGCACCCCCTGAGGGGGTCAGGTCCCGGTCAGACGACCTGGTGCAGCCAGCGGACGGGGGCGCCCTCACCCGCGTAGCGGAACGGCTCCAGCTCGTCGTCCCACGGCTTGCCGAGCAGTTTGGCGATCTCGGCCTGGAGATCGCCCTCACCCCGGGCGGAGCGGGCCAGCGCGGCGCGCAGCCGGTCCTCGGGGATCAGGATGTCGCCATGCAGGCCGGTGACGGCGTGGAAGATGCCCAGTTCGGGGGTGGAGCTGTAGCGCTCGCCCTCGGCGGTGGCGCAGGGCTCGGCGGTCACCTCGAAGCGCAGCAGATGCCAGCCGCGCAGCGCGGAGGCCAGCTTGGAGGCCGTGCCGACCTCGCCCTGCCAGGAGAACTCGGCGCGCCAGGTGCCGTTGGCGGCGGGCTGTTTGATCCAGTCGAGGCTGACGCGCACACCGAGTACGCCCGCGACGGCCCATTCGACGTGCGGGCACAGCGCGCGCGGAGCGGAGTGCACATATAGAACTCCACGTGTCGTCACCGGGGCCTCCTGTGCGGTTCGAGGTGCGCCTTCCCCAGCGGCCTCGCGCCCCTACCGGTCACGCCCGGGACAGCACACGACATTCTGCCCTAATGATCACCCTCGCACCAGTCCCGAGGTTACCTGCCGTGAAATTTATCGGGCAGAATTCTCTAGAAAAGGGACAGGATGTGACGCAACGTAACGTGACGGTATCGCAACGCGCTACGTGGTGCTGGGCTGCTGCCCAACTGCCACAAGAAAAACGTACCGCGCGGACCGGCCACAGGAGTGACGTACCGTCGGTACCGGATAGATATCACCCAACAGCCGGAGGGGGAACAGCCATGCGGGCCAGCGCACCACGCCGGAAGCAGCGGACCACCGTGCGTACCGGTGCCGTCCTGCTCACGACGGCCGCGGTCATGAGCACGGCGGGCTGTTTCGGCAGCTCCGACGCCCCCTCCCGGAACGGGCCGAGCCGCGGCGGCAAGAGCCACGCCGAGGGCCCCGCGTGGAACACCCGCCCCACCTCCATCGCCTCCCTGGGCGACTCCATCACCCGCGGCTTCGACGCCTGCTCGGTGCTCTCCGACTGCCCCAAGGTCTCCTGGTCCACCGGCACCGATGTGAACAGCCTCGCCCAGCGGCTGCGCTCGGGCGCGCGCAGCTGGAACTACGCCAGGACCGGCGCGCTCATGGCCGATCTGCCCGGCCAGATGCAGGCGGCGGCCACGCGCAAGCCGCAGCTGGTGACCGTGATGATCGGCGCCAACGACGCCTGCCGGGACTCGGTCGCCGACATGACCCCCACCGACCAGTTCCGCTCCACCTTCGCCTCGGCCCTCACCCAGCTGCGCCGCGAGGTGCCGAAGACGCAGGTGTACGTCGCGAGCGTCCCGGATCTGAAGCGGCTGTGGTCGCAGGGGCGGAAGAACGTGCTGGGCCGGCAGATCTGGAAGCTGGGCATCTGCCCGTCGATGCTGAAGGACTCCGACGCGATGGACGCGGCCTCGACGCAGCGGCGGCAGCAGGTCGACGAGCGGGTGGACGACTACAACCGGGTGCTGAAGGACGTATGCGGGAAGGACCCGCTGTGCCGCTACGACGACGCGGTGCACAACTATCGCTTCACCGAGCGCGAGTTGAGCAAGTGGGACTGGTTCCACCCCAGCAAGGCGGGTCAGCAGCGGCTGGCCTCGATGGCCTACCGCCGCATCACCAGTCCCTAGTGCCGCGTCAGCCAAGGTTCACCCCGCTCGCCGCCCTGGCACGGCCATCTGCGGCGTTGCCGAATCGACCGAGTAGGCCCGCCCCCGGACTCCGTCCGGGAGGTGCCCCCGCGAGGCCGATCCGGCGCCTTGCATCTGACCGCACCAGGACGCCTCGCTACCGGGCAAACCTTGGCTGACGCGGCACTAGGGGGTGTCTTTCAGGACACGCCCACCGGTGCCGTGAGGCGGAGGTCGGCCACGCTGCGGCCCGCTTCCGCCGTGTACGGGCCCGGGATGAGGCTCCAGGCGCCGGCCTCCTCGTCCCAGATCTCCGCCGCGCGACGCCGCACCGGGATCGCCACCTCCACCGACTCCCCCGGTCCGGCCTCCGCGACCGCGAAGCCCGCCAGGCACCGGGCCGGGCGGTCCTCAAAGCCGCCGGGCGGCGGGGCCAGATAGAGCTGGACCACTTCCCGGCCCGGCCGGGAGCCCACGTTCCGCACTCGGACCGTGACCGTGCCCAGTTCGCCCGCCGCGTCGCCCGCCGCATCACCCGCGGGGGTGAAGGCCGCCGCCTCGTACGCCCAGTCGGTGTACCCGAGGCCGTGCCCGAACCAGTACGCCGGAGCGGCGCCCTTCCGCCGCTCCCATGCCCGGTAGCCGATGAAGACGCCCTCGTCGTAGGAGAGTTGGCCGCCGCTGGGCGTCACCTGGCTCACCGGAGCGTCCGTCAGCCGGGCCGGCCAGGTCGTCGGGAGGCGGCCGCCGGGCTCCTCGGCGCCGAGCAGGACGTCCGCGAGGGCGGCGCCCGCCTCCTGGCCCGGGAACCAGCCGAGGAGGACCGCGGCGACATCCTCGCGCCAGGGCATCTCCACGGGCGAGCCCGCGTTGACGACCACCACGGTCGGGGTACCGGTGGCGGCGACGCGGCGCACCAGCTCGTCCTGACGGCCCGGCAGCCGCAGGTCCGTACGGTCGAAGCCCTCGCTCTCGACGCTCTCCGTGGTCGCGACCACGACCACGGCGGTGTCGGCCTCGGCGGCCGCGGCGACGGCCTCCTCGATCAGCTCCCGCGGATCGCGCTCCGGGGCGCGGTGCACCAGGCTGAAGCAGACGGCCTGCCAGTTCGCCTCGTCCGGCTTGGCGACCGTGCTGGTGAGGCTGACCTCGACCGGTTCGCCCGCCGTCAGCTCGGCCCGCCCGCGCGGCACGGGCGAGCCGAAGAAGGCCTCGAACGGGTCCTCGGCCTCCTCCATGGCCTGGTGCCCGTCGAACAGCACCTCATCGCCGACGACCAGCCGGAAGCCGCCGAGTCCCCGGGTGCCGAAGGAGTGCGCGCCGCTCTCGCGCGGGGTGAAGGTGCCGGTGACCTCGACGGTGCGCAGTTCCTCGTACGCGACCCCCTCGGGGAAGTCACCGAGCCACTGCACCTGGCCGCTGGGCAGCCGGGACTCGCCCAGCACCCGCCCGTCCCCGTCCCGGACGACGGCGCGCAGCGCGAAGCCCTGCCCGGCGGGGGCGAGTTCGTCGGTGGGGTCGGCGCCCAGGGCGTACCCCAGCCGGACGTCGGCCGGCAGCGCGGCGCGCAGCCCGTCCAGCGGGGAGACCACATGGTCGGGGAAGACCAGCGCCGAGCCGCCGCCCAGCACCCGGGCGTCCCGCGCGGCGGCGCCGATGAGCGCCAGGGACCGTATGCCAAAGGGCCCGCCGGGCCGCAGCGGCAGCACCGCCGCCGCGCCCTGACCGGCCGGCTCGTTCCGCAGGAGCACGAAGGAGCGCCGGGCGATCTCGCGGGCGAGCGCGTCGCCGTCGATCGGCCCGGGCCGGTCGGCGGGGGCGACGGCGGGCTCCGCGCCGTCCAGGGCGCCGACCCGGGCGGCCAGGGTCAGCACCCGGCGCACCGCGTCGTCGACGTCCCGCTCGGCCACCCGGCCGTCGCGCACGGCGGCGGCCAGCGCCTCACCGTAGACGGTCTGCGGGCCGGGCATGGCGACGTCGAGCCCGCCGGTCAGGGCCCCGACGGTGTCGCGGGCGGCCGTCCAGTCGGAGACGATGAAGCCGTCGAACCCCCACTCGCCGCGCAGCACGCCCTGCTGCAGGGCGCGGTGCTCGGTCATCGTCGCGCCGTTGACCCCGTTGTAGGCGGCCATCACCCCCCACGGGCGGGCGTCCTTGACGATGGCTTCGAAGGGCGCGAGATACAGCTCGCGCAGCGCCCGCGCGCCCACCTGGTTGTCGACGGTGAAGCGCTCGGTCTCCGCGTCGTTGGCGACGAAGTGCTTGACGGTGGTGCCCACCCCGCCGTCCTGGACACCGCGCACATAGCCGGTGCCGATCGCGCCGGTGAGATACGGATCCTCGCTGTACGCCTCGAAGTGGCGGCCGCCCAACGGCGAACGGTGCAGATTGACGGTCGGGGCGAGCAGCACGTCCACCCCCTTGCGCCGGGCCTCCTGGGCCAGCAGCCGCCCCGCGCGGCGGGCCAGGGCGGGGTCCCAGGTGGCGGCGAGGGCGGTGGGGCTGGGCAGGGCGACGGAGGGGTCGTCGGCGGTCCAGTGGACGCCCCGGACGCCGATCGGGCCGTCCGACATCACCAGGGAGCGCAGTCCGATGGCGGGGACGGCGGGCAGGGACCACATGTCCTGCCCGGCCAGCAGCCGGGTCTTGGTCTCCAGATCGAGTGCGCCGAGCGCCTTCTCGACGACACCGCTCACACCCGCACTGATCGCATCTGCCACGGTCGGCCTCCTCAGGTCGCCCATATCGTGAACCCGATTACCTGTAATCCGATAGGTACCGTTATCGTTTCGTTATCAAAACTGCTCTACGGTACTCCCATGGAGAAGCTGGAGAAGCCGGAGAAGCGGGGCGACGACGCGCCGACCCGGCGCGGGCAGGAGCGGCGCGCGGAGATCGTCCGCTGCGCCCTCGAAGTCATCGCCGAGCGCGGCTACCGGGGCGCCACCCTGAGCGCGGTGGCCGAGCGCGCCGGGCTCACCCAGCAGGGGCTGCTGCACTACTTCCCCACCAAGGACGCCCTGCTCATCGCCGTGCTGGCCGAGCGCGACCAGTGGGACACCGGCGCCGCGCGCCGGGACGGCGGCGGCGTCTGGCCGCTGGAACTGCTCGCCTCCCTGGTGGAGTACAACGCGATGCGCCCCGGCATCGTGCAGACCTTCTCCGCGCTGCTGGGCGAGAGCGTCACTCAAGGCCACCCCGCGCGCGACTGGTTCACCCGCCGCTACGACCGGGTGCGCGCCGACATGGCGGACACCCTGCGCCGGGAGTGCGGCGACCGGCTGCCCGGCGGGCTCACCCCCGAGAGCGCCGCGCCGCTGCTGGTCGCGGTGCTGGACGGGCTGCAGTTCCAGTGGCTGCACGATCCGGACGCGGTGGACATGCCCGCCCTCTTCCGCGCCTTCGTCTCCCTGCTGCGGCAGGGCGACGAGGACGAGACGACGTAGCGTCAGCCGGCGGGAGCCGGGCAGGTGTACCGACCCCCCGGTCCCCACGTCTGGCGGATGTCCGTCGCGGTGACCGCCCCGCACAGCAGCGCGGCCCGCCCGGCGCCCTCCTCCGTCAACAGCACCACCGGCACCCTGCTGCGGCTGCGCCGCTGCTGGATGACCAGCTTGTCGAACGCCTCGACGAAGCGCTCGACCCCGGGATACGCCGGGATGCGGTCCTGTGGATCCCCCGTCGTCATCGTCCCCGTTCCCCCTCTCCTGCCCGCCCGTTGCAAAGGCGGTGGAAACGAGGGTTGTCCCCCGTGGGGAAGGGGGTCATGCGCGACGGCAGGGGGCGGGTCTCACGTCTCGCGCGCCTCCAGCGTGATCGCGCGCTCCCCCACGGCCGCGGTGCGCGGAAGCGGAACGAGGTGCTGGCGGACCTCGAACCGCAGCAGGCCGCTCTGCACGTACGCCGGGCCCGGCACGAACCGCCCGGCCAACGGCTCCTCCACCGACCAGCGGTGCGTCAGCCCGTCGCAGAGCGCCGACCCGCCGTTGAGCCCCCGCCGCTCCTGGCCCTGGGTGAGCGTGACGAGGATGTCGGCGCGCGGGATGTTCACGCCGTCGCCCGGACAGCGGTACGTCCCCGCCAGGGCGACGGTCCCGGTGGTGCCCACGTATCCGACGCGGTCCACGGTGACGTTGTCGCCCCACGGCAGCGGCAGGCCCCGCTGCCCGGTCCGCTGCATCCCGGGGAGCCCCGCGGCGCCGGCGGACGGCACGGCGGGGGACGGGGCCGCGTGGGCGGCGGGGGTGAGGGGGACGGCGATGAGCAGGCCGGTGACGGCACCGAGGAAGCGGCGGCGGTTGCGCATGGGGTGGATACCTCCGTGAGCGGGCGGGTTCCCGGTACAGCTACCGGGGCCGCCGTACGACCCGCGGGAACGTCACCCCCGTGCGGCGTGTCCGGTACCGCTGAGCGAGTGTTCCCGCGACGGCGTGTTGACCGCCGCCCGGGGGCAGGGAGAGGAGACCGGGGACGACGGCGCCCGCCGGACGCTCCCGCCGCCCTGGGGGACGCCACGGACGGCGGCAGCGGCGTCAACCCACGCGCCCAGAACGACAGTTCGCAGTACCCTCTTCATCTGACCGCCGGCCCGACCGCCTCCGCCGGATGGCCCCGGGACGGGGAGGTCAGTGTTCGATAACCATTCGACGCAGGACCATTGACACCTCTTACACCCGGTGATTACCGTCACGCCAAGATTTCGAACGAGTGACGAAATATCGAACACCGCGAAGGGTCAGAGCCTTGCGCATCACCGGAATCAGCACGCATGTCGTCGGCACCCCCTGGCGCAATCTCACCTATGTGCAGGTCCACACCGATGAGGGCATCACCGGCGTCGGCGAGACCCGCATGCTCGGCCACACCGATGCGCTCCTCGGCTATCTGCACGAGGCCGAGAAGAACCACATCGCCGGGTCGGACCCGTTCGCGGTGGAGGACCTGGTACGCCGGATGAAGTACGGCGACTACGGCCGGGCGGGCGAGATCGTGATGTCCGGGATCGCCTGTGTCGAGATGGCCTGCTGGGACATCAAGGGCAAGGCGCTCGGAGTGCCGGTCTGGCAGCTGCTCGGCGGCAAGGTGACCGACAAGGTCAAGGCGTACGCGAACGGCTGGTACACGGTCGAGCGCACCCCCGAGGCGTTCCACAAGGCGGCCACCACGGTGGTCGAGCGCGGCTACCGGGCGCTGAAGCTCGACCCGTTCGGCACCGGCCACTTCGAGCTGGACCACGCCGAGACGCTGCACTCGATCTCGCTGGTCGAGGCGGTGCGGGACGCGATCGGGCCCGACGCGGAGCTGCTGGTGGAGATGCACGGGCGGTTCAGCCCCTCCACCGCCGTGCGCATCGCGGGCGAGCTGGAGCGGTTCCGGCCGTCGTGGCTGGAGGAGCCGGTGCCGCCGGAGAACCTGAAGGCGCTGGCGAAGGTCACGGAGAAGACGAACCTGCCGATCGCGACGGGTGAGCGCATCCACGACCGGATCGAGTTCCGCGAGCTGTTCGAGTCGCAGGCCGCCGACATCATCCAGCCGGACGTCGGCCACATCGGCGGCATCCTGGAGACCCGCAAGCTGGCCGCGACCGCCGAGACGCACTACGTGCTGGTCGCGCCGCACAACGTCGGCGGCTCGGTGCTGACCGCGGCCTCCCTCCAGGTCGCGGGCTGCACCCCGAACTTCAAGATCCTGGAGCACTTCAACGACTTCGCCGACGCGGAGATCAAGAAGGTGGTCAAGGGCGCGCCGCAGGTCGTGGACGGCTACTTCGAGCTGTCGCACGAACCGGGCCTGGGCGTCGAACTGGACACCGAGGCGGCGGCCGAATTCCCGCAGCAGCAGGCCCGTTTCGACCTGTGGGCCGAGGGCTGGGAGAAGCGGGACCCGAAGGGCACGAAGCGGTGACCGCGCTCGTCCTCGACGCGCCCGGCGCGTTCCACCTCGACCACACCGCCCCGGCCGAGCCCGGGCCCGGGGACGCGCTGGTGCGGGTCCACGCGTCCGGGATCTGCGGCAGCGACCGGGAGGTGTACGAGGGGAACCGGCCCGAGGGGTACGTGCGGTATCCCGTCACCCCCGGCCATGAGTGGTCCGGGACGGTCGAGGCGGTCGGCGCGGGCGTGCCCGAAGCGCTCCTCGGCTGCAAGGTCGTCGGCGAGGGGTTCCGCAACTGCCAGGTGTGCGACCGCTGTCACGCCGGGGAGACCACGCTGTGCACGGCGGGGTACGAGGAGACCGGCTTCACCCAGCCGGGGGCGATGGCCACCACCCTGACCCTGCCCGCCCGGCTGCTGCACCCGCTGTCCGACGACGCCGATCTGACCGCGGCCGCCCTGCTGGAGCCCGCCGCGTGCATCGCCGCCGCCGCGCTCAAGGCGAACGCGCGGCCCGGGCAGCGGGTCGCGGTGGTGGGCACCGGGACGCTCGGCATGATCGCCGTGCAGTTCCTGGCCGCCGTCTCCCCGGCCGAACTGCTGGTGGTCGGGACCCGGCCGGACCGGGAGCGGCTGTCGCTGTCCTTCGGCGCCACGGCCTTCCTCACGAACGACCGTCTGGAGGACGTCCGGGGCGGCTTCGACATCGTCATCGAGACCGCCGGGTCCGCCCCCGCCGCCCGTGCCTCCGCCGCCCTGCTGCGGCGCGGCGGGCGGCTGGTGCTCACCGGCATCCCGGCGGCGGGCACGGCGGACGGACTCGACCCGACCGACCTGGTCGTCCGGCAGATCGAGGTGCGGACCGTGTTCGGGGCCGCGCCGGACGCGTGGGCCCACGCGGTGCGGGTCTTCGACGCGGGGCTGCTGACGCTGCTGCCCCTGGTGACGCACGAACTGCCGCTCACCGACTTCGCCACCGCCATCGAGCTGGTGGGGAGCGGTGATCCGAAGGTGGGCAAGGTGCTGCTGCGACCCGCATGACCCCTTCCGTTTCTCCCTGCGGGGAAGCACCCCTCGCGCCCCCGAAAACCTGAACGATCCTCAAAGACGAGGGCTTGCCCTAGTCCTTACGGCGATACAAGGAGCACCGTGACGACCGCCGCCTCAGCCCTTCCCTCCGGCCCCCGCCGCCCCGCCGACGCCGCCCTCGCCCCGCTGGGCCACGCGGCCCCCGCGCCCGACCCCGCCGACGCCTCCGCGCACTCCTTCCCCGACGGCGGCACCTGGCGCACCGAGATCCCGTCCGTCGAGGGCCCGGAGGCGCTGGCCACCGTGTTCAAGGAGGCCGGGCGGCTCGACGTACCGATCCACCGGATCAGCCAGGGCAGCGGCGTGTGGATGCTCACCGACGCCGAGATCACCGAGATGGTGGAGTCCTGCGCGGAGCTGGGTGCCGAGCTGTGCCTGTTCACCGGGCCGCGCGGCACCTGGGACATCGGCGGCGCCACCCGCTCCGACTCCGGTGGCGGGGGTCTGCGGGCCCGCGGCCACGACGCGGTCGCCGGATGCGTGGAGGACGCCCTGCGGGCCGCCTCGCTCGGGGTGAAGTGCCTGCTGGTCGCCGACGAAGGCGTGCTGTGGCTGCTGCACCAGCTGCGGGAGCGCGGTGAGTTGCCCGCGGACACCACCTTCAAGCTGTCCGCGCTGGTCGGCCCGGTCAACCCGGCCTCGTTCGCGGTGTTCGAGCAGCTGGGCGCCGACTCGATCAACATCCCCTCGGACCTGACGCTGGAACACCTCACCGAGATCCGCCGGGTCTCCCGCGCCCCGATGGACTTCTACATCGAGGCGCCGGACGACCTCGGAGGGTACGTACGGCTCTACGACGCGGCCGAGTTGATCCGCCGGGGCGCCCCCATCTATCTGAAATTCGGGCTCAGCAAGTCTCCGGGGATCTACCCCTACGGCGCGCAGCTGCGGGACGTGGCGCTGAACAGCGCGCGCGAGCGGGTGCGCCGCGGCCGGCTCGTGCTCGATCTGCTCGCCCGGCTGGGCGCGGACGGCGGGCTGTCGCCGCTGGGCTCCCGGTTGCCGGGGCCGCTGCGGCGCTTCCCCGTCACGGACGCGTCCGACGCCGCCACCGGCGCGGCACCCCAGAAGTCCTGAGCAATGACGCCCCAGGGAAGGACCCCATCACCATGCGTACGGTAAGAGGCGCACGAGTCGCGGCGACAGCCGCCGGCCTCCTCGCGCTCTCGCTGACCGCCACGGCCTGTGGCCAGGAGGCGGTCGGTGGCAGCCGGTACAAGAGCGAGGAAAAGGGAGGGACGATCGGCATCGCGATGCCGACCAAGTCCTCCGAGCGGTGGATCACCGACGGCCGCAACGTGGCCAAGCAGTTCCAGGCGGCGGGCTACAAGACGGACCTGCAGTTCGGGGAGGACGACGTCCGCACCCAGGTGGCCCAGCTCGAAAACATGATCACCAAGGGTCACCGGCTGCTGGTGATCGCGCCGATCAACGGCGGAGCGCTCAACGACGTCCTGAAGCAGGCCCATGACGCCAACATCCCGGTGATCTCCTACGACCGGCTGCTCCTGGGCACGAAGAACGTCGACTACTACGCGACCTTCGACAACGAGAAGGTCGGCAGGCTCCAGGGCCAGTACATCGTCGACAAGCTGGGGCTGGCCAAGGGCCGCAAGGGCCCGTTCAACATCGAGCTGTTCGCCGGGTCGTCGGACGACAACAACACCGGGTACTTCTACAAGGGCGCCATGAGCGTGCTCAAGCCGTACATGGACAAGGGCGAGCTGGTCGTCCGCTCCAAGCAGACCAAGCTGAACCAGCTCTACACCGAGAAGTGGAGCGGAAGCGCCGCCCAGGACCGCATGGAGGACCTGCTCAACAAGTCGTACAGCACCGACGACGTCGACGCCGTCCTCTCGCCGTACGACGGCATGTCCATCGGCATCCTGTCGGCGCTCAAGAGCGCGGGCTACGGCACGAAGGCCAAGCCGTTCCCGGTGGTGACCGGGCAGGACGCGGAGCTGGCCTCCGTGAAGTCCATCGTCCGGGGCCAGCAGACGCAGACCATCTACAAGGACCTGCGCAAGCTGGCGAAGGCGACCGTGCGGATAGCCAAGGCGGAGCTGACCGGCGGCAAGGCCCCGATCAACGACACCAAGTCGTACGACAACGGCAAGAAGGTCGTGCCGACCTATCTGCTCAATCCGGTCAGCATCGACAAGTCCAACACCCAGGTGCTGGTGGACCAGGGTTACTACACCGCGTCACAGCTCAAGTAGGGCGGGGTACGGACTATGAGCACCATTCTCGAACTGCGCTCCATCACCAAGACCTTTCCCGGTGTCAAAGCCCTCTCCGACGTCAACCTCCGGGTGCGCCAAGGCGAGATCCACGCCCTGTGCGGGGAGAACGGCGCCGGCAAGTCCACCCTGATGAAGGTGGTCAGCGGCGTCCATCCGCACGGCAGCTACGACGGCGAGATCCTCTTCGAGGGCGAGCCGTGCGCGTTCAAGGACATCCGCGCGAGCGAACAGCGCGGCATCGTCATCATCCACCAGGAACTCGCGCTGATCCCGTACCTGTCCATCGCCGAGAACATCTTCCTCGGCAATGAACACGCCACCCGCGGTCTGATCAGCTGGAACGAAACCCTCAGGCACGCCAACACGCTGCTGAAGCGGGTGGGCCTGACGGATTCGCCGCAGACCCGGGTCACCGACATCGGCGTGGGCAAGCAGCAGCTCGTGGAGATCGCCAAGGCGCTCTCCAAGGAGGTGAAGCTGCTCATCCTGGACGAGCCGACCGCGGCGCTGAACGACGAGGACAGCGGCAAACTCCTTGATCTGCTGCTGGAGTTCAAGGCCCAGGGCATCTCCTCGATCATCATCTCCCACAAGCTGAACGAGATCCGCAGGGTCGCCGACTCCGTCACCATCCTGCGTGACGGCCAGACCATCGAGACCCTGACGGTGCGGGAGACCCCGGAGTCCGAGCCGGAGGTCTCCGAGGACCGCATCATCCGCGGCATGGTCGGCCGCGACCTCGACCACCGCTTCCCCGAGCGCACCCCGTACGAGGGGAAGGACGCCTCCCAGGTGGCCATGGCCATCGAGGACTGGACCGTGCACCACCCCATCGACCAGCAGCGCAAGGTCGTGAACGGGGTGTCCCTGAACGTCCGGCGCGGTGAGATCGTGGGCATCGCCGGGCTGATGGGCGCGGGCCGCACCGAGCTGGCGATGAGCGTGTTCGGCCGGACCTACGGCCGCTACGCGGGCGGCCGGGTCCTCCGCGACGGCCAGGAGGTCCGCACCCGTACCGTGCCGGAGGCGATCGACCACGGCATCGCGTACGTCACCGAGGACCGCAAGACCTTCGGCCTCAACCTCGAGGACACCATCAGCCGCAACGTCTCGCTCTCCTCGCTCGGCAAGGTGGCGCGCCGCGGTCTGGTCAACGAGCACGAGGAGTCCCGGGTCGCCGAGGGGTTCCGCAAGACGATGAACATCAAGGCACCCACGGTCTTCGAACGGGTCGGCCGGCTCAGCGGCGGCAACCAGCAGAAGGTCGTGCTCAGTAAGTGGATCTTCGCAGGTCCCGAGGTGCTCATCCTCGACGAGCCGACCCGCGGCATCGACGTCGGGGCCAAGTACGAGATCTACACGGTCATCAACGACCTGGCGGCGCAGGGCAAGGCCGTCGTCTTCATCTCCTCCGAGCTGGGCGAGTTGCTGGGGATGTGCGACCGGATCTACACGATGGCGGCCGGACGGCTGACCGGGGAGGTGCCCCGGGCCGAGGCGACCCAGGAAGTACTGATGCGCCACATGACCAGGGACAGGGACAGAGGAGACGAAGGATGAGCACGGCCACCCAGAAGACCGAGAGCCCGGCCCCACCGCCGGCCGAGGGCTCCAAGAGCATCGGGACGCTGCTGCTCCAGGGCATGCGGACCAACATGCGGCAGTACGGGATGCTGGTCGCGCTCGCCCTGATCATCGTCATCTTCCAGATCTGGTCGGACGACATCCTGCTGCGGCCGGGCAACGTCACCAGCCTGGTGCAGCAGAACGGCTACATCCTCATCCTCGCGATCGGCATGATGATCGTGATCATCGCGGGGCACATCGACCTGTCGGTCGGATCACTCGTCGCCTTCGTCGGCGCGGCCGCCGGCGCGATGATGATCAAACACGATATGCCGTGGGGCCTCGCGGTCGTCCTCTGCCTGCTCCTCGGCGCCGCCGCCGGTGCGTGGCAGGGCTTCTGGATCGCGTACATCGGCATCCCGTCCTTCATCGTCACCCTGGCCGGAATGCTGGCCTTCCGCGGCGGCACCCAGATCCTGCTGGACGGGCAGTCCCTGTCGCCGTTCCCCGACAGCTTCGAGAAGCTGAGCACCGGGTTCATCCCGGAGATGGGCCCGTACACGCAGTACCACAACCCCACCATGGTGATCGGCCTCATCGTCTGCGCCGCCGCCGTCTGGCAGGAGTGGCGCGGCCGGCAGCAGCGGGCGGCCTATGAGCTGGACGTGGCGCCGCTCGGGCTGTTCTTCGTCAAGTGCGCCGCCATCGTGGCCGCCGTGATGGCCTTCACCATGACGCTGTCCAGCTGGCACGGGGCGCCGTACGGACTGCTGATCCTGGCCGGCCTCTTCGTGATCTTCAGCTTCGTGATGCGCAACACCGTCATCGGGCGCCATGTGTACGCCCTCGGCGGCAACCAGCCGGCGGCCAAGCTGTCGGGTGTCCGGGACAAGCGCGTCACCTTCATGGTGTTCGTCAACATGGGCATCCTGTCCGCCCTCGCCGGTCTGGTCTTCGCCGCCCGGCTCGGCTCCGCCACCCCCAGCGCGGGTCTCAACTTCGAACTGGAGGCCATCGCCGCGGCGTTCATCGGCGGCGCCTCGGCCAGCGGCGGTGTCGGCACGGTGCTGGGCGCCATCATCGGTGGTCTGGTGCTCGGCGTGCTGAACAACGGCATGTCGCTGGTGGGCATCGGCACCGACTACCAGCAGGTCATCAAGGGACTGGTGCTGCTGGCGGCGGTCGGCTTCGACGTCTGGAACAAGCGCCGCGTCGGTTCGTAAGTCGTCATCCAACTACTTCTTGTGGAGCCGCACATGACGCACCGAACGAGCACGAGCAGACGCACGGTCATCACCGCAGCCGCGGCCACCGCCGCGGTGGCGGCCACCGGGACCGGCACCGCCTTCGCGAAGGACCGATCCGACGGTGAGGGACACGGGGGACACGCGGTGAAGGAACACTTCGGCACGCTGGCCGACGGCACGAAGGTCGACCGCTGGACGATCGAGAACGGCCGCACCCGGCTGTCCGTACTGAGCTACGGGGGCGTCGTCCAGACCCTGGAGATCCCCGACCGGCACGGCCGCCGGGCCAACGTCTCGCTGGGCTTCTCCGACCTCGACTCCTACGTGGCCGGCAGCCCGTACTTCGGCGCCCTCATCGGCCGCTACGGCAACCGCATCGCCCGCGGCACGTTCACCCTCGACGGCGAGAAGTACCAGCTGCCGATCAACGACGGCCCCAACAGCCTGCACGGCGGCGACAAGGGCTTCGACAAGCGGGTCTGGTCCGTCGAACCCTTCCGCAAGGGCTCGGGCGTCGGCCTCACCCTCCGCCGGGTCAGCCCCGACGGCGAGATGGGCTACCCCGGCACGCTCACCGTGCGCGTCGACTACACCCTGACCGCGGAGGGCGACTTCCGCATCGACTACGAGGCCACCACCGACAAGGCCACCGTCGTCAACCTCACCAACCACACCTACTACAACCTGGCCGGGGAGGGCTCGGGGTCCATCTACGACCACCGCCTCCAGATCGCCGCGTCCCGCTACACCCCGGTCGACAAGACCCTCATCCCGACCGGCGAGCTGGCCAAGGTCGCCGGGACCCCGTTCGACTTCCGCCGCGCCAAGGACATCGGCCGGGACATCCGGGAGGCCCATCAGCAGGTGCTGTACGGGCAGGGCATCGACCACAACTTCGCGCTCGACAAGGGCCTCACCCGCCACCCCGAGCACATCGTGACGGTGACCGAGCCGGAGTCGGGCCGGGTGATGAAGATCGCGACGACCGAGCCGGGCGTGCAGTTCTACACAGGCAACCAGCTCACCGGCACCCTCGCGGGCACCTCCGGCCGGGTCTACCGGCAGGGCGACGGCTTCTGCCTGGAGACCCAGCACTTCCCGGACTCCCCCAACCAGCCCGCCTTCCCCTCCACCGTGCTCCGCCCGGGCCACACCTACCGCTCCACAACGGTGCACTCCTTCTCGACCCGCTGAGCCCCGCTTCCCCCTGCCCCTCCCGCCCCGCGTTCGCTCGGGGCGGGAGGTTCGTCGTTTCCCCCTTCCGAGAGGCCCCGCATGCGACCGATACGCACGCTCCTCGTCCTGGCCCTGGCCACCCTCCCGCTGACCCAGACCACCCCGGCAACCGCCCAGGACCGTGCCCCCACCGTCGAAGAACAGCGCCTCCAGGCGCCCGTCCCCCAGGAGATCCTGCGCCGCAGCGGCTTCGACGACGTGGCGCCGGACTTCGCGCGCGACCTGGCGAACACGCGGTCGTACGCGCGGGCCGAGCGGGTCGTCGCCCGTGCGGGCCGGGCGTTGTGGCGGCGTGCGGTGGACCGGGTGCAGGGGCGGGGGCCCGCCGGCGGCGATCTGAGCCGGGACGACGACCGCCCCCTGTACTGGGCACGGCTCGGGATGACCCGCGCCCTCGGCGAATGGCGGCCGGTCTTCCCGCTGCCCGAGGCGCGCCGCGCCGCGCTGCTCCAGTCCCTCGAACGCGGCTCCCGCGGACAGGACTCCCTCGGCCTCCCCGCGGGCAAGCACATCAAGCGCGTCGTCGTCACCGGCTTCGACCCGTTCCAGCTGGACGCCGACGTACGCCGCTCCAACCCCTCCGGCGCGGCGGCGCTCGCGCTGGACGGGACGACGATCCGTACGGCCGACGGCCCCGCGCGCGTCGAGACCGCCGTCTTCCCCGTCCGCTGGGCGGACTTCGCCGACGGCTCGGTCGAACACACCCTGCTGCCGGTGTTCCGCCCCGGCCCGCACCAGGTCGACGTCTTCATGACGGTGAGCCAGGGCCGGGTGGGCCGCTTCGACGTCGAGCGCACCAACGGCGCCTGGCGCGGCGGCGCCCCGGACAACGCGGGCGTCTCCCGGACCGGGACCGTCCCCATTCCGGCGGATGTGCCGACCCCGCGCCCACAGCCCCAGTGGACGACCACGACCCTGCCCCACCAGCGGATCGTCGCGGCGGACACCGGTCCCGCGCCCGTGTACGACAACACCGGCGTCACCGAGATCCCGGCGGGCGCCACCGCCCCGGTGGTCCGCCCCGACGGCCCGACGCCCGGTTCGACGGCCCGCGCGGGCGGTGGCGGCGACTACCTCTCCAACGAGATCGCCTACCGCGCCACCCTGCTGCGCGACGCCGTCGGCCTGAGGGTCCCCGGCGGCCATCTCCACACCCCGGTGCTCCAGTTCGGCCCGGACAACACCGACCCGTCGACGGGCCGGATCACCGCCCCGGACTTCGTCCGCAACCGCGAGGCCATCACCGCCCAGGTCCGCGCGGTGCTCACGGTGGCGGCCACCGGCCGGTGACGGGTCGGTGGGCGGTGCGGCCGCCCGGTGGCGCGCCTACGAGCCGTTGACGGCGCCCGGGGCGTAGCCGGGGGCGCCGTCGGAGGACTCGCCCTGCGACGGTGCCTGCGCCTCGCCCGTGAGGTCGCGGACGAGCAGGGTGGCGCCCGCCACCGCGCCCGGCATGAGGAAGACGGAGACCAGGGGGACCAGGAAGAGCAGGGCGAGGGGGAGGCCGAAGCCCACGGTGAGGAGGCGGCGGTCGCGGAGCATGCGGCGGCGCTCCGCGAGCAGCACGCCGCGCCGCAGCAACGCGACCGAGGTCAGCTCCTCGGCGAGGAAGAAGCCGGTCACGCAGAGGGCGAGGGCGGGGATCACGGTCTGGCCGACGACCGGGATGAAACCGAGCGCGAAGAAGAGCACGCTCCACAGCGTGACGCGGATGAGCAGCGCGATGGCCTCGCGGAGCCCTGTCCACAGCTCCTGCCAGGTCGACAGGCCGGACTCGGGGACCTCGCCGCCTTGCGTGCGGTCGACTTCCTCGGAGAGGGATTCGTAGAAGGGCTGGCCGACCAGGAGCGTGACCGCGGTGAACGTGATCACCGCGAGGAAGAGGGAGGCGGCGGCGAAGAGGAGCGCGAGAGCGCCGCGGAAGACACCGAGCCAGGGTGAGGACCAGTCGTCGGCGAAGGGCGTGGCCCAGGCGATGACGTCGTCGGTCCAGTAGAAGAGCACGACCAGTGCCGCCGCGTAGCCGACGAGGGTGATGAGGGCCGGGAGCATCCCGATCCCCCACCACCGTCCGTGCCGGGCCACCCAGCGTTGGCCCTTCACCAGATAGCCGATGCCCACTCCAAGATCGCGCATGGGCGAAAGCCTACTGGGCTACCGGGGCGCGTAGATGACGCCCAGCTTGTCGACCTCCTCACCGGCGCGGCCGGTGAGGCCCACGATCTGCCAGCCGTCGGGGGCGGTGTAGGTGGCGGTGTCGGCGGTGGGGGTTCCGGCCGAGACGGTGCGGCCCGTGTCGGTGGTGAAGGCGGCGGAGAACAGGCGGGTGCGGCCGTCCTTCCGGCCCCGGGTGAGGGTGACGGAGGTGAGGTGTTCGGCGGGGCCGAGGGTGAGGGTGGCGGGGGTGCCGCCGCTGCCGCCGTGGCTGAGGGTCGTACCGCCGGACAGGGTCAGGGACACGGCGTCCAGGCGGGAGCCGCCGCGCAGGGTGAGGGTGCGGGGCGCGGGGGCGGCGGGCAGGTCGTCGGCGTCGTTGAAGGCCGTGCCGTGCGGCCCGCCGAACTGGTCCCCGGCGCGCAGCGCGGCGGGCACCTTCCAGGAGAAGTCCACGGTGTGCGGGTAGTGGTCGGACAGCGGCTTGCGGTCGGCGTCGAGGAAGGCGGTGTTCTCGTTGTTGTAGCGGGTGGCGGTGAGGGAGAGCAGCGGGCCGGAGCGGTAGAGGACCTTGTCGACGACCTCGCAGGTGTTGGTGACGTTGTCCGGGTCGCACACGAGCGCGTCGGATCCGGCGGGCGGGGCCGAGCCGCCGCGGACGAGGTCGACCCAGGCGTCGGTGAGGCCGTTGCGGGTGGCGAGGTCGCGGATGTTGTCGGCGGCGCGGGTGTAGCGGGTGTTGGTGTCACCCATGACGAGCACCGCGTTTCCGGCCGAGTTGGCGGTGATGAAGTCGGAGAGCTGGGTGATGTTGGCGCGGCGGGCGGCGAGGTCGGCGTCGGTGGTCCCGGCGTTGGTGTGCACGTTGTACAGGTCCAGGTAGGCGCCTTCGGCGAGCCGCACCCGGGCCAGGGTGAAGCCCTTGGGGGTGAGGCAGTCGGTGCCGTTGCACTTGGTCCACTTGACCCGCTCGAAGTCGTCGTACGGCAGGTCGGAGAGGGTGTTGAGGCCGTCACCGAAGGCCGCGCCACCGCTGGTGGGGGTGCGGTACGGGTGGTCGTCTCCGGCGTAGAGCGCGGCGTGGTAGTTGAAGTCCTCCTGGACGTTGACGATGTCGTACGGGCCCAGGCGGGGCGAGATCAGCGGGGTGTTCTTCTCGGGGTGGCCGGAGGACAGGCCCTCGGGGAGTCCGGCCACGTTGTACGTCAGGATGTCGAACGAGCCGGAGGGGGCGGGGGCCACGGGGGCGGGCGCGCCGGTGTCCGCCTGGCCCGTGGTGGCGTCCGCGTCCTGCGCCGAGACCGCGGACAGGGCCCCGAGGGCGAGGGTCGCGGCCACGCCCGCGGCGACGGCCGTCAGGCGGCGCCGACGGTGGCCGGTGGCGGCGCCGGCGGTCGTGTCCGTCGTGAAGTGGTGGTCGCCTGCGGAGTTCATGGAGGAGCCCTCTCGGTCGGAGGATCCCCACCCGGAAGGGGCAATCGCTCGCGGGAGCGGGCGGCAAGCAGGAAGGTCACTGGGCCGGTGGAGATCGTCAAAGGTGTGGCTCTGACGGTGGCGGAATGCGCTGCCCGGCACGGTGTGGTCAGGACCGCCCCGGCAGACGACAGCCATCACAGAAGAAGCTAGTAAGCGCTTGTCGAGTATGTCAACACCGCTGACTCATAAGGGAGTTGGCGATAAGAAGAGTTGACGCGCGAAGA
Organism: Streptomyces sp. NBRC 110028; assembly: GCF_001417735.1. Lineage (GTDB taxonomy): Bacteria > Actinomycetota > Actinomycetes > Streptomycetales > Streptomycetaceae > Streptomyces. The sequence continues at coordinate 267,866 of NZ_BBUZ01000025.1, read as the reverse complement.
CTGTGCCGAACTGACAGGCGCCCCGGGCCGGCCGCCCGGGGGACATCTGTCAGCCCGGTGAAGGGGACCTGACGGCCAGCCCGGTGGCGAAGGTGTCGACGGCCAGGGCCGTGCGCAGGCAGAGGGTCAGGGCGCGGGCCCGGGCGTGGGCGATGCCGTCCGGGGAGCGGTGGTCGGTGAGATCGGTGAGCCCGCCGCGCCGGGCCGACTCGTCGAAGGACACCCGCAAGGTGGCGTCCGGAATCGAAACGCCGCTGTCCAGGGCGTCGGCGAGGGCGGTCAGCCGGGCGTCGAAGAGGGCCGCGATCTCGGCGGCCTCCGGCACGGCGTCGGCCTCCCCGCGCGGTTGCGCGGCGTACAGCTGCGACGCGCACCGGCTCAGCTCCGCGATCGACCGCTGGATGGACGCGATCTCGGCGGCGCTCCAGCGGGCGTGGTGGCCGCGCGGCTCGTGGCGGACCGCGGCGACCGCGGCCTCCAGCCGCTCCCGGGTGTGGCGGCTGGAGGAGCGCAGCGCGTCGATCTCCTCGTGCCGCACCACGCCCGGCTCGGTCAGCCCGCCGACGAGTACGTTCAGCAGCCGCCGCTGTACGTCCGTCCACGCGGCGACCAGCGAGGACAGCCGGTCGTGGTGGTACGTGGGCAGGACGACGAAGACGAGGAGCCCGATCATCGCGCCGAGGAGGGTGTCCGCGGGGCGGCCCCAGGCGATGAGGTCGGACGCCTTGCCCAGCCGGGTGATGAGGACGACGAGCCAGGCGGTGATGAAGAAGTTCAGCACCAGCTGGCCGACGCGCAGGGTGAGGAAGACGCACACGGCGAGCACCACCGCGGCGATGACCAGCCCGTCCGGGGTCCACCAGGCGGGCCGCAGGGCGGTCCAGGCGGCGAGCCCGCCGAGGATCGAGCCGATGGGGCGGGCCCAGCCGCGGGCGAAGGTGTGTCCGTAGTCGGGGAACAGCACCAGCATGGTGGTGAGCGCCGCCCAGAAGCCGTGGCCCGGCAGGCCGTGGCCCCCGAAGTCGCCGAGGGCGCGGCCCGCCGCCTCACCGGCCGTGGTGCCGATGGCCACGCGCAGGGCGTGCGGGAACAGCGGGTCGCCGGGGCGCGCGGCGGACCACAGCCGCCGGAACCCGGCGCGGGCGGGGTGTTCGGCGGGGAACAGGGCCAGGACGGGGTGCGTGCCGCCGGGGGCCTCCGCGTCGGCCCACAGGCCGGCCAGCCGCCCGGCCTCCTCCAGTGACGGCAGCAGTTCCTCGGCGATCGGTCCGCGCCAGGTCTCCAGGGGCCGCGCGACGTCCGGTGCGAGGGGCTCCGGGCGGGAGGCGCGCAGGGCGCGCGCCACGGAGTCGAGCGCTTCGGCGATCTCCTCGCGGGGCGCCTTCGGGGTGTCGGACACGAGCAGCAGGGCGCGCCGGATGCGTTCGGCCTCGACGAGCAGTCCGTACAGCGGTGCCGCGCCGGAGCGGGCGAAGCGCGGCAGCAGATCGAGCGCCCTGCGGGCGGCGGTGAAGGGCGCCGGGGCGGGGTGGCCGCCGGGCCCACCGGTCCGCGCGTACGCCGCCAGTGAGGCGTAGAGCGCGGCCAGCGCCTTGCGCTGCGCGGGGTGGCGCCGCCCGTACGGGGGCAGCAGCTGGGCGGCGAGGGTCAGGGCCGCGCCCGCGGCCATCCAGCGCACCATCACGAGCCCCGCCTCGACGGTGGCGGCGAGGTCGGCGGTGATCAGGCAGCCGATGACGACGAGACAGGCGCGGATGCCGGGCGCCACGCCCAGCGCCCGCCACAGACCGGCCAGGTACGCGAGGACCGCGAGGGCGATCAGGAAGTACCAGCCGGTCCGGTGCAGCCAGACACCGGCGAGGGCGGCGAGCGAGAAGCCCGCGCCGAACGCGAACGCGTTCACCGCCCGGTGCCGGACCGGTGCCAGCAGGGTGCCGATGCCGCAGATGAAGGTGCCCACCGTCATCATGACCCAGGCCGGCGGATCGCCGGTCAGGGCGCCGAGCACCGCCGCGGCGACGACCGCCAGGACGGCGCGTGCGATCGCGGCGGGCTCCGAGGACACGCGTTCCATGGTCAGCGCGGCCCGGAAGCTGCGGCCGACCGCCGATGTCCACCCCTGTATCTCGTCCTGTGTCTCGCGCACCGTACCCATATAGGTGCACTATACAAGTTATTTGCGGGCTACCCCAAACGGATCATGTTCCAGGACATCGGCTCCAGGGTGGCGCGCAGCACGCCGTCCACCAGCGCCGTGCCCCGGCCCGGGTGCGGGGTGACCCGCTCGGGCTCGGCCAGGGTGTTGCGGGCCTCCGGGTCGGCGTCGGCCAGCACGCTGTGTTCGACGACCCGGGCGGGCGCCATCCCGTGCAGCGCCACCTCCAGCGGGAGCGGCCGGTGCTGGTCGCGGTTGACGGCGAAGACGGTGACCTCGCCGGTCTCCTCGTTCCGCACGGCCGTGGCGTGCAGCAGCGGCACCTCGCCGTACCGCGCCGTCTCGTGCGCGGGGCCGTCGGCCGCGACCTGGAGCACCCGGCCGCGGCCGTACGCCGAGGCCTGGGCGAAGGGGAAGAAGGTGGTCTGGCGCCAGGCCGGGCCGCCCGGTTCGGTCAGGATCGGGGCGATGACGTTGACGAGCTGGGCGAGGCAGGCGACCGTCACGCGGTCGGCGTGGCGCAGCAGCGCGATGAGCAGCGAGCCGAAGACGACGGCGTCGGTGACGGAGTAGTTGTCCTCCAGCAGCCGCGGCGTCTCCTCCCAGTTGGGCGGCTCGGCGTTCGCGAAGCGGCTCTGGTACCAGACGTTCCACTCGTCGAAGGAGAGGTTGATCTTCTTCTTCGACTTCAGCCGGGCACCCACGTGGTCGCAGGTCGCGACAACGTTCTCGATGAAGGACTCCATGTCGACGGCGGAGGCGAGGAAGGAGTCGCGGTCGCCGTCGTGCTCCTCGTAGTAGGCGTGCAGGGAGATGTAGTCGACCAGGTCGTAGGTGTGCTGCAGGACCGTGGCCTCCCAGGCGGCGAAGGTCGGCATGGCCTGGTTGGAGCTGCCGCAGGCGACGAGTTCGACGTCCGGGTCGATCTGGCGCATGGCGCGGGCGGTCTCGGCGGCCAGCCGTCCGTATTCCTCCGCGGTCTTGTGGCCGGTCTGCCAGGGGCCGTCCATCTCGTTGCCCAGACACCACAGCCGGATGGCGTACGGGTCCTTGTCGCCGTGGCCGACACGGCGGTCGGACAGGGCGGTGCCGGACGGGTGGTTGGCGTATTCCTGCAGCTCCAGGGCCTCGGCGACGCCGCGCGTGCCGAGGTTGAGCGCCATCATGGGCTCGCCGCCGACCTTGCGGACGAAGTCGACGTACTCGGAGATCCCGAAGCGGTTGGTCTCGGTCGAGCGCCACGCGAGGTCCAGGCGGCGGGGGCGCTCGTCGGCGGGGCCGGTGCCGTCCTCCCACTTGTAGCCGGAGACGAAGTTGCCGCCGGGGTAGCGCAGGGCGGTGACGCCGAGTTCACGGATCAGCGCGAGGACGTCGGTGCGCAGCCCGGCCTCGTCGGCGGCGGGGTGGCCGGGCTCGTAGATCCCGGTGTAGACGCAGCGGCCGAGGTGTTCGACGAACGAGCCGAAGAGCCGGGGGTCGACGTCGCCGACCGCGAAGGCGGGGTCGAGGGTGAACCGGGCGGGGGCGGTCGACTGCATGGCGGCGTCTGCCTCTCTGCTGCTCTGCTGCTCTGCTCGATATGCTTTTCTGTTCGAAATACTGGATTGCGATCGCATATCCGAACGAGACGGTAAGAGCTGGCCGCCCCCGCGTCAACGCCCCCGCGCGGCACGCGCGTGGTGTGTCAGTAGGCGGTCGGCCAGCCACCACTCCAGTTCAGCAGGTTGACACCGAGCTTGGCCGTGCCGCCCGCCTGGCCGTCGTAGTAGTGGTAGACGAGCAGGTCGCCGTCGCTGTCGCTCATGATCGACTGCCCGCCGGGGCCGATGTAGCGGCCGTGGGACTCCAGGACCGGGGAGCCGCCGTTGTTCATCATGTCCACCCCGTTCTTGTCGTAATACGGCCCGGTGGGCTTGGCGGCGCGGCCGACCTTGATCTTGTACGTGGAGCCGGTGCCCGCGCAGCAGGTGTCGTAGGACGCGAACAGGTAGTAGGAGCCGTTGCGCTTGACGACGGACGGGCCCTCGACCGCCTTGGTGCCGGTGGGCCGGGAGGCGATGCCGTAGACGGTCTTGTCGCCCGTGTACTGCTTGCCGGTGCCCGGGTCGAGGCGGATCATCTTCAGCCCCGACCACCACGAGCCGAAGGACAGCCACCACTTCCCGTCGTCGTCCACGAAGAGGTTCGGGTCGATGGCGTTGTAGTCGCTGCCGGCGCTCGTGGAGTGGACGATGCCGTAGTCGGTCCAGGTGCCGGCCCGGCCGCTGGGCGAAGTGGCGAAGCCGATGGCGGACTTGGCGGAGCCGAAGGACGAGACGGCGTAGTACATCAGGTACTTGCCGCCGTGGTACGAGATGTCCGGGGCCCAGGGGTCGTTGCCCGGGGAGTACGTCTTCCACCAGGACGGCGGGGAGTTGAAGGCGTTCCCGGAGCGGCTGAAGGCGATCCGGTCGGTGGAGGTGCGGGCCTCCAGCCCGCCGTGGGTGGAGTAGAGCAGATAGGTGCCGTCGGCGGCGCGGAGCATCGTCGGGTCGTGGACGGTGATGTCACCCGTCACCCGGCCCGGGTTCGGATAGGCGGAGGCGCTGGTCGGGAGCAGGGCGAGCAGGAGTGCGGCGGGCAGGGCGAGCCATCTGGTGCGGTGACGCGTTGTCATGCGGCGGTTCTCCTCTCGTGTTGCCTTGCGTGTGCTCACTCTTGACCAGGGTGGGGGCCACCTCTGGCGTGCGGCCGACGTTACGGAAACGTTCCGGAGGTTTTCGGAGCCCGGGAAGGGAAGTTTTCGTGATCAAGACGGTCCGTACCGCTCTCGTCGGCGCGCTCGCCGCCGCCCTGATCCCTCGGCCACGCCCTCCGTCGCCGCTGAGCAACCTTCCATCCCCGGCGCGGATTTCGGAAGACCCCTCCAGCCGATCGACGGCATCGGTTTCTCGGAGGCCTGCCGGATTACCGCGGCCGCGTCATGGCCATCTTCCAGCTGGTCTACCGCTCCGGCTGGCTGCTGGGCACCCTGCTGACCAGTTGGCTGGCCGGAGTGCTGGGTCCGCGGCCCGTGATCGGTCTCGGCGGAGCCGGTGTCACCCTCGGCGTGACGCTGATCATCATGATCATGGTGACGTTCGGGGTCATGTCGGTCTCCTTCACCGCGGCCCGCCGCCCGCGGCTCCACGTCGAACTCCCGCAGCCGCCCGAAGGCCGCCATCGGCGCCGCCCCCGCCACGCGACAGCCGATTGAGGCGGGGGCGTTCGCCGGACCGCTCCGGTCTTCAGTCCTCCAAGGCGACGATCATCTTGCCGATGTTCTCGCCGCGGAGCATGCCGAGGAAGGCGTCCACCGCGTTGTCCACGCCCTTGACGACGGTCTCGCGGTAGTGCAGCTTGCCCTCCCGCACCCAGGCGCCGACCTCCTCGAAGAACTGCGGCTGGAGGTGGTTGTGGTCGCTGACCAGCATGCCCTGCATGCGCAGCCGCTTACCGATGAGGAGCGCGAGGTTGCGCGGGGCGGCGGGCGGCTCGGTCGCGTTGTACTGCGCGATCATGCCGCAGACGGTGATGCGGCCGTGCACCTTGAGGCTGCTGAGGGCGGCCTCCAGGTGGTCGCCGCCGACGTTGTCGAAGTAGACGTCGATGCCGTCGGGGGCGGCCTCCTTCAGCTGCTCGGCTACGGGTCCGTTCTTGTAGTTGAACGCCGCGTCGAAGCCGTACTCGTCGAGCAGCAGCCGCACCTTCTCGTCCGAGCCCGCGCTGCCGATGACCCGCGAGGCGCCCTTGAGCTTGGCGATCTGGCCGACCTCGCTGCCGACCGCGCCCGCCGCGCCGGAGACGAACACCGCGTCGCCCTCCTTGAACGACGCGACCTCCAGCAGCCCCGAGTAGGCGGTGAGGCCCGTCATGCCGAGCACACCGAGGTACGCGGTGAGCGGGGCGACCCGCGGGTCCACCTTCACCGCGCGCTTGCCGTCCACCGCCGCGTACTCGCGCCAGCCGCCGGAGTGCAGGACGTGGTCGCCGACCGCGAGGCCGTCCGCGTTCGAGGCGATCACCTTGCCGACCGCGCCGCCGTCCATGGGCTGGTCGAGCTGGAACGGCGGCACATACGACTTCACGTCGTTCATCCGCCCGCGCATGTACGGGTCCACCGACATGTACAGGTTGCGGACCAGCACCTGGCCCGGGCCCGGCTCGGCCACCGGAACCTCGCGCAGCGCGAAGTCCTCCGGCTTCGGCCAGCCCTGGGGGCGGGCGACGAGGTGCCATTCACGGCCGGTGGCGGGGATCGCGGACATGGAAGTGCCTCCTCTTAATTACTTCACTAGCTGAAACAATCATTGGCATCGATATTTCATGTTGTCAAGTAAACGGGTACCCTGAGGGGCATGACGCCTCCCATCGACCCGCTGACCCTCGAGGTCGTCGAGCTGATCGGCACCATCGTGGCCCGCTATCACGAGGAATACGAGGAAGCCGCCGCCCAGCACGCCCTCACCGGCGCCCAGGCGCGCGTCCTCGGCCTGCTCTCCCGGGGGCCGACGCCCATGCGGCGCATAGCGCAGCAGCTCAAGTGCGAGCCGTCGAACGTCACCGGGATCGTGGACCGCCTGGAGTCCCGCGGCCTCGCCGAGCGCCGCCTCGACCCCGCCGACCGCCGCGTCAAGCTCGCCGCCGCCACGGAGACGGGCCGCGAGACCGCCGAGCGGCTGCGCGGCTCCCTGGACTTCGCCCGCGAGCCGCTGGCCGGGCTGTCGGCGCAGGAGCGGACGGTGCTGCGGGACCTGCTGCAGCGGATGGTGTGCGTCACCCCGTAGGTCACCCCCGCAGGTCACCCCCGCAGGTCACCCCGTAGGTCACCCCGCCTCGCGGTCCGCCCCTCCCCGCCCGGGGCCGGAGCCCCCGGTGGCGCTCCGGTCAGGCGCACCACCACAGGAATCGGGTGCAGGTCGGCGACGGGCCGGGGGCCGGGGCCGCCGACGAGGGCGGGGGTGGGTTCGGGTGCGTGGGATCCGGGCCCTGGGCCGGGGTCCTGTTCCCGGCAGCGGGGGTGTTCGGGGATGGCTCGGTCGGGTCGGTGGACGTGGGCGCGTCGTCGTCGGAGGTGGGCGCGTCCCCGGGTGCGTGAGTGGCGCCGTCGGACGGGGGAGCCGTGCGCTCGCCGCTCGGCTCCGGGCCGGCGGACGACGTACGGTCCGAGGCCGGGCGGCCCGGGGAATCGGGGGACGAGAACGTGGGCGACGGGGTGCGCCAGTAGCCCTCGGTGTCCAGCTCCGCCACGAAGACCGCGGCGAGCACAGGGCCCAGCACCGCGGCCAGGATCAGCACGCGGCGGCCCCGCCCCCGGCGGGCACGGCGGCCGCGGGTGTGGGGTTTCGGCTTTCGGCGGGAGGTACGCGGATCGTTCATTTCGCCGGGCAGGTTATGTGCCCGGCGCGGAGCGTGGGGGCCGCCGGGTGTGAGGATCTTGTGGGGAGAGCCGTCGGGTCCGGCGGTGTACGGCCCCGCTCAGCCCGCGAACGCCGGTTGCGCCAGACCTCGTCCCGCGTCCGGGATGACCAGCACCGACCCCGCGAGCGGCGGGGCGGCGGCGCCGAGGCCGACGCGGGCGGAGGACACGTACAGGTCGCTGAGTCCGGCGCCGCCGAAGGCGCATGCGGTGGGGCGGGGGAAGGGCAGCGGGATCACCCGATCGAGTGCGCCGTCGGGGGTGTAGCGGCGGACCGCGCCGCCGTCCCAGAGGGCGACCCACACACACCCGTCGGCGTCCACGCACAGCCCGTCCGGGTAGCCCGCGCCGTCCTCGATGTGGGCCAGGGGTCGGCGGCCGGTGACGCCCTCGCCCGTGACGTCGAAGACGTCGATACGGCGGGTCGGGGAGTCGACGTAGTACATCAGGCGGCCGTCCGGGCTCCAGCCGGTGCCGTTGCTGACCGCCACGTCCGAAAGGATCTCCGCCACGGAGCCGTCGGAGCCGACGCGGGACAGGGTGCCGCCGCCCGCCGCCTCGTCGTAGCGCATCGTGCCCGCCCACAGCGAACCGTCCGGTGCGACGGCCGCGTCGTTGCCCCGGCGGCCGGGTACCGCGTCCCGGACCAGCCAGCGGAAGCCGTTCGCGGCGGAGTCGTACAGCCCGATGCCGTCGCGCAGGTTGACCACCAGCCCGCCGCCCGCCCGCGGCTTCGCCGCGCCGACGTGCTGCTCGGTGGCCAGGGTGGTGTGCCGCCCGGTGGCCGGGTCGTAGGTGTGGACGCGGGCGGAGAGGATGTCCACCCAGATCAGCCGCCCGGCCGCCGGGTCCCAGGTCGGGCCCTCGCCCAGTTCGGCGGTCGCCCGCACCGCCACGTCCCATGTCCGGCCGCTCATACGCCGCGTCCCCTCCGGTGTCCGAGGCGGGCGGACAGCTCGCCCGCGCCCTTGGCCGCCAGTTCCTCCAGCTCCGTCTGGCGCTCCTCGCTCCAGCGGATCGTCGGCACCGAGATGGACAGCGCCGCCACCACCTTGCCCGCCGAGTCCCGCACCGGTGCGGCCACGCAGCTCACATCGGGGTTGGACTCCTGCCGCTCGACCGCGACACCGCGCTCCCGCACGGCGGCCAGGTGGCGGTGCAACTCGGCCGGGGACGTGATGCTGTTGTCCGTCATGGCGACCAGCGGCCGGTCCTCGGGGAACCGGGCGGTCAGCTCGTCCTCCGGGAGGGAGGCGAGCAGCATCTTGCCGACCGAGGTGCAGTGCGCGGGCAGCTTGCGGCCCGCGGCGGAGACCATGCGCACGGCATGGGTGGAGTCGACCTTGGCGATGTAGATGACGTCCGTGCCCTCCAGAATGGCCACATGGACGGTCTCGTCACAGGTCTCGGCGACGCTCCGGGCCACCTGCCGGCCCTCGGCGGCCAGGTCGAGCTGTTCCGCGTACCGGCTGCCGAGCTGGTACGGGCGCACACCGAGCCGGTAGCGGCCGGGCTGGTCGGGCACATGGACCAAATAGGAGCGAGCGGCCAGAGTGGTCACCAGCTCATGGACGGTGGTCCGGGGCAGTCCGAGCCGGCGGGTGATCTCGGGGGCGGAGAGTGTGCCGTCGCCGTCGAGGAACAGCTCGAGAATGTCCAGAGCCCGGGTCACCGCGGGCACGAGGCGTCCCATGTGGTTCGCCCACCCCTTCTGGTCCAGATGGCAAGTGTTCGAGATTACGGCCGCTGGCCGGTATCGCGAACATAGATTACGCGTAGGCCACTTCCTCCGGCAATGGTTGCGCAAAGACCCTGAAGATCGCTGACAAGACTGCCGGGGTCCGGCCGCTACGACGCGGGGGGCAGCAGGTCGCCGCGGAGCCGCCGCGCCCGCAGCACCAGCTCCAGTTCGAAGCGGCGGTCCGGATCCTCCACATCCTCGCCCCACAGCTCCCTGATCTGGCGGAGCCGATAGCGCACGGTCTGCGGATGCACCCCCAGCCGGTCCGCGATCTCCGGCGCGCCGCCCCGCGTCTCCAGCCACGCCAGCAGCGTCTCGGCGAGGCGACGGCCCTGGGCGGGGCCGCACCCGGCGAGCGGGGCGAGACGGCGGCGGGCCAGGGCGTCGATCAGCTCCTCCGGGGGCAGCAGCACCAGCGCCTCGGTGTGCTCGGTGCAGTGCAGCACCTCCCCGGCGGGCAGCAGCCCGCGCTCCATCAGGTGGACCGCGGCCGCCGCCCAGCGCAGCGACTTGGCGGCCTCGGCGAGCGGTACGGGCGGGCCGACCGCGCCCGACCACCCGGCGGTGGCGCGGCGCAGCAGCTCGGGGCGGCCCGCCTCCTCGGGGTCGGGGAGCACCATGCGCGGCTGTTCGCACTCCATGTCCAGGAGGACGTCCCGGCCCACGGCGGGGGCCAGCGCCTCGCGCGCGGGGCGCTGCAGGACGGCGACGGCGACCCGCTCGGGCAGCGGCCAGCCGATGCGGGCGGCCCGTTCGGCGAGGGCGTCGGCGTCGCCGGGGCTCTTGCGGGGGCGTTCGGTGAGGAGCAGGTCGAGCAGCCGGCGCTGGAGCCGCAGCCGCTCCCCCGCCTGGCGCGCGGCGGCCTCGGCGTAGCCGCGCATGGACTCGGCGACCAGCCCGTCCAGATACTCGAAGCCGGACTCGGCGAGTTCGTACATGGCGGGCGCGGGGATCTCGACCCGCTGGCCGATCTCGGCGAGGCGGCGCCAGGCGAGCCGTACGCCGAGCCGGTACATGGCCTGGAGGGAGTCGAGGCTGCGGCCGTGCTGCACCTGGCCGCGGCCGAACTCCTGGAAGACCTGGGGGTGTTCGCGGGGGCCGCCGGAGCCGTCCGACACATAGCCGACGAAGTGTTCCAGGGCGCGCCGGATGCCCACCAGCGCCACCGGTTCGCCGCTCTCGTCCGGGACGATGGTCAGGTTGGGGTACTCGCGGCGGATCTCGCGGAAGATGTCCTCGGCGAGGACCGGCACCTCGTCCAGGGCGAGCCGGGCGAAGTGGCGCACCCGCGACCGGGGCACCTCCCGCCAGGCGGAACGCGACGGCGACACCATCCCCGTCTCTCCCCCTACCGCTTCTCCGCCGGGGTCGCGGGGGAGGCGGAACGCGACGAGGTCGGGAAGGTGACGAGGGGGACGTTCGGCTGGTCGGGGGTGGCGCCCAGCAGGGCGACGATGCCGAACGCGGCACCGGCCGCGAGGGCGGCGGACAGGAGGCAGGTCACGGCGGCGGCGAGCAGTCTGGGCATGGCGCGGTGAGCCCCTTCCGTATGGCGTGCGCACCGGCCCGGTCCGGCAACTCACCAGCATGAAAGGAGGATTGACACTCCGTCAACCCTGCGCTTACGGTCCCGGCCTGAAGACTCGCCGGTCATATCCGGCCGCATCGAGACGGAGTGCCTGCCATGCGCCGCTCGGTACCACCCACTTCATCCGTTTTCTGGCCGCTGTCGCTGGTCCCGCTGGGGCTCGGCGTCTTCCTGCTCGTCCTCGCGCCCCTGCTGACCTGGTACGTCGAACCGCGTGCGAAACGCACCCCGATCGACACCGATGTGACCACGGTGTTCACCGGCCGGGGCAGCTACTTCGACACCGACGACGTCAAGGAGCGGCGGGGGAAGAAGCTGACCATCACCCGCCGGGTGCTGGGCGACGTCCACGACAGCGACCGCACGGGCCGCGCCGTCTGGGACGTGTCGACGACGGTCGACACCCCGCGCACCCTGCCGCTGCGGGATCCGCGCCGGGCCTTCCAGTGGAAGACCGAGCGCTGGGTCACCGACCGCCGCACCAACGAGCCGGTGCACTGCTGCGGCGAGGCGCCGGGGCCGTTTCAGGGGGACGCGTACCTGAAGTTCCCGTTCGATGTGGAGAAGCGGACGTACCGCTGGTGGGACAGCACGCTGGGCGACGCCGTCCCGCTCCGCTTCGCCGGGACCGCGAAGATCCAGGGGTACGAGGGCTACCGCTTCACCGGCACCGTGCGGCCCACCAGGACCGGCACCCGCCAGGTGCCCGGGCGGCTGGTCGGGCGGGCGAAGCAGGGCCAGGTGCAGGCCGAGGAGTGGTACGCCAACACCGGCATCGAGCTGGTGGCCGACCGCCGCACCGGCCGGATCATCTACGCCGGGATCTCGCCCAAGGTCACCCTGCGCGCGCCCGGCGGCGACCGGGACCGGGTGACGCTGCTGCGCGGCGAGGGGCTGGCGTTCACCGAGGCCACGCAAGCCGGCCAGGTGAAGCTGGCCAGGGACGACAACCGCAGGCTGAAGCTGGTCGGCGAGACGGCGCCGCTTGCCGCGGGGATCGCCGGGGCGGTGCTGACCGTGGCGGGCGTGGTGCTGGTGGTGCGGGGGAGGCGGGTACGCGTGAGTGATACTGCGGGAGGTGATGAAGCGTCAGCTTCCGGGGGCGGTCAATTTGTCACGCCGGTGAGTAGCCGGGGCGAACGAGGAAGCGAAAACTGACCACCCCACGAGCATCACGCCATCGCACACCCCCGGTTCGGCACGTCTCCTCCCGCAGTCTTCCCGCGAAGTCTCCGCATCCCGAGGCGAGTTGGAGCACCCCGTCATGCCCCAGCCGTTACGACCGTCCCCCGCCGCGACCCATGGATCATCCCCCGCGGAGGCCATCGCCCCGCTGCCGCACCGGATCGTCTTCCTCGCCCGCCGCGACCTCGGCAACCCGGCGGCCGGTGGCTCCGAGCTGCTGGTGGACCGGATCGCCGAGGGGCTGACCGCCCACGGCCACCAGGTCACCGTGGTGTGCGGCGGGCCCGCCCACGCCCGCGGCTACCGGGTGGTGTCCGCGGGCGGCAACGGGCGCGCCCTCGGCGAGCTGGGCCACTTCCTGCGCGCCCCGCACACCCTCGCCCACCGGGTCGGCCCCTGCGACCTGCTGGTCGAGGTGTGCAACGGGCTGCCCTACCTCGCCCCGCTGTGGCATCGCGGCCCCACCCTGTGCCTGGTCAACCACGTGCACACCGACCTGTGGAAGCTGCGCTTGCGGGGCCCGGCCGCCCGGCTCGGCAGGCGCCTCGAACACTGGGCGCTCACCGGCACCCACCGCGGCAACCTCATGGTGGCCGTCTCCGACTCCACCGCCGCCGGCTTACGCTCCCTCGGCGTGGACCGGACCCGGATCCGGGTGGTGCACAACGGCGTCGAGGAACCCGGTCCCCTGCTGCCCACCTCCCGTGAGCCGCTGTTCGTCGCGATGGGGAGGCTGGTCGAGTACAAGCGCGTCGACCTGCTGCTGCGGCTGTGGGAGCGGGTGCGGCCGGTCACCGGCGGACGGCTCGTCATCGTCGGCGACGGCCCCGAACGGGCCCGGCTGGAGACGATGGCCGGTCCCGGGGTCGCCTTCGCCGGCCATGTCACCGAGGAGGAGAAGCACCGGCTGCTGTGCCAGGCGTGGCTGCTGCTGCACCCCTCCCTGATCGAGGGCTGGGGCCTGGTGGTGATGGAGGCGGCCACCCGGGGCACGCCCACGCTCGGCTTCGACATCCCCGGGCTGCGGGACTCCGTCGACGACGGGGTGACGGGTGTGCTGGCGCGCGGTGAGAGCGCGTTCGCCGCCGCCTGGTGCGCGCTCGCGCTCGGCCCGGAGCGGCGCGACGCGCTGGGCCGGGCGGCGCGGCTGCGCGCGGAGCGGTTCCGGTGGAGCGCGACGGTACGGGGCTTCCGGGCCGTCGCCGCCGAGGCGTATCTGTCGGCGCCACCGCCGCTCCCCGCTGTCCCGCCCTCGCCCGGACCCTGGCGGTGAGCGGCCGTGCGGGACCCCTCCCTCCGTCGCTCCGTCGCCCTCTTCCGCGCCTTCCTGCGGGAGCAGACCGACCCCGAACACTGCTACCGGCTCCTCGCGCGGGACGCCGCACAGCAGCTGACGCGCTACGCCGGGCCGCTGCGCGGGCGGGTGGTGGTCGACGTGGGCGGGGGCAGCGGCCACTTCACCGAGGAGTTCCGGCGCCGTGGCGCCCACGCCTATCTCTTCGAGCCGGACACCGGTGAGCTGACCGCCCGGGGACGCCCGCCCGCCGGGTCCGTCCTCGCCGACGGGTATCTGCTGCCGCTCGCGGACGGCGTGGCCGACATGACGTTCTCCTCCAACGTGCTGGAGCACGTGGCCGATCCGTACACCTTCCTCAGCGAGCTGGTGCGGGTCACCCGCCCCGGCGGGCTGATCTACCTCTCGTACACCAACTGGCTCTCCCCCTGGGGCGGCCACGAGTGGGCGCCCTGGCACTATCTGGGTGCCGAGCGCGCCCGGGCCCGCTACCGGCGCCGCACCGGCCGGGCCGCCAAGCACACGCTCGGCGAAAACCTCTTCCCCCTCCACATCGGCCCCGTCCTGCGCCACGTCCGCGGCCGCGCGGACGTGTCCGTGGTCTCGGCCCGCTCCCGCTACTGGCCGTTCCTCACCGAGGCGGTCACACGCGTGCCGGGGCTGCGGGAGGTCGCGACGTGGAATCTCCTCCTGATCCTTAGGCGGTCGCCATGACCCAGGTCGTCCCGTCCCCGCCCCGGTCACGCACCCCGGCCGCCCCGCCGCCGACCGCGCCCGGTGAACGGCCGCGCGGGCGGCGGTGGCTGGTCGGGTTCTGGGCCGCCGTGCTGGTCGCGTTCCTCGCGCCCTCGCCCGGCAGGATGTCCTTCGACACCAAACTGCCGGTGGTCCTCGACCCGTTCGGCTTCCTCGCCGACCTCGGATCGTTGTGGCACGACCGGGCGGGCTTCGGCGGGATCGCGGACCAGTACGTCGGCTACGCGTTCCCGATGCTGCCGTACTACGCCCTCGCCCACCTCCTCCACATCCCGGTGTGGTTCGCCGAGCGGCTGTGGATGTCCCTCATCGTCACGGTGGCCTTCTGGGGCGCGCTGCGGCTGGCGGAGCGGCTGCGCGCCGGGAGCCCGGCGGGCCGGCTGCTGGGCGCGGCGGGGTACGCGCTGTGGCCGGTGTTCACCATCGTCGTCGGCTCCACCTCCGCGGCCGCGCTCCCCGGCGCGCTGCTGCCGTGGGTCGTGCTGCCGCTCACCGACCCGGCGAGCCGCCCCCGTATCGCCGCCGCCCGCTCCGCGCTGCTCGTGCCCTGCATGGGCGGCGTCAACGCCGCCTCCACGCTGGCCTCGCTGCTGCCGGTCGCGCTGTATCTGCTCAGCCGCCCCGCCGGGCGGCGGCAGCGGGCGCTGCTGGGGTGGTGGATCCCGGGGGTGCTGCTGGCCACGCTGTGGTGGGTCGTACCGCTGCTGCTGCTCGGGGTGTACGGCGAGAACTTCCTGCCGTACATCGAGCAGGCCGACACCACCACCGCCACCATGTCCGCCACCGAGATGCTGCGCGGCGCGGGCAACTGGGTGGCGTATCTGCACTTCGGCGAGGCCTGGCTGCCCGGCGGCTGGACCGTGGCCGCGTCCGTCGCCGCCGTCCTCGGCTCCGGGCTGGCCGCCGCGCTGGGGCTGGCCGGGCTCGCGCGGCGGGATCTGCCCGAGCGGCGGTGGCTGCTGCTCGTCGTGCTGTCCGTCGCGCTGATCACCCTCGCCGGGTACGGGGGGACGCTCGGCGGGCCGTTCCACGAGGCGGTGCGCGGGTGGCTGGACGGGTGGCTGCGGCCGTTCCGCAACGTGTACAAGTTCCAGACCGGTCCGGCCCTGGCGCTGGCGCTGGGGCTGGCGCACGTGGTGGGCGTGGCGGCCACCGGAGCGGCCGGCGCCGCCGGGGACACCGCGGCTGCCCGGCCGCGCCTGTTCCGCGGCCGCCGCTTCCTCCCCGCCGTCCTGGCCCTGCTGCTCCTCCCCGCCCTCGCCTGGCCGTACCTCAACGGAACGGTCCTCCAGCCGGGCCGCTTCAGCGCGCTGCCCTCCCACTGGAAGAAGACCGCCGACTGGCTCGACGCACACGCCGGACAGAGCCGCGCCCTCGTCGTCCCCGCCACCGCGCACGGCCTCTACACCTGGGGCAGCCCCATCGACCAGCCGCTCGACGTACTCGCGGAATCCCGCTGGGCGCAACGCGACTTCGTGCCCTTCGGCACCGCCGGATCGCGGCGGGCGCTGGACGCGGTCGAGCAGGCGCTGCTGAGCGGCGGCGAGGTGCCGGGGCTACGGGACTTCCTCGCCCGGGCCGGACTGCACGAGGTCGTCGTGCGCAACGACCTCGACCCGGACCAGATCGGCTACGTACCGCCGCAGACCGTCGCCCGCACCCTGGAGGCCTCCGGCTACCGCAAGGTCGCCGGGTTCGGGCCGCTCATGACCGGGGGCCGGATCGCGGCCGGCACCCCGGTGCAGGTGCAGGGGCTGTTCCCGCGCCGCCAGGCCGTCGAGATCTACCAGCCCGAAGGGGTACGGCGGCCGGGCGCGGTGGCGGCCAAGCCGGTGTCCCGGGCCGCCGCCGTCAGCGGCGGCCCCGAATCGCTGCTCCAGCTCTCCGCCGACCCCTCGATGGCCGACCGCCCCACCGTCCTCACCGGCGACCGCCACCCCGGCACGAACGCCCCCGCCCTGCAGGCGGTCGGCGACGGCATGCGGCGCGCCGACACCCGCTTCGGGCTCGTCAACTCGGGCACCTCGTACACGTACACCGCCGACGAACGGAACCCGTCCGGCAGCCTCACCGACCCGGGCGACGCACCGCGCCAGATCCTGCCGAAGAAGGGCACCGCACACCAGACGACCGCCACCCTGCGCGGGGCGCTCTCGGTGACCGCCTCCAGCAGCGGCAACTGGCTGTTCCAGCTGCCCCAGTACGACCCCGTGGGCGCCTTCGACGGCAACCCGGACACGGCGTGGGCGGAGGGCAGCGCGGGCAAGCCGGTGGGGCAGTGGCTGCGTATCGAGTTCGCGCGGACCCTGCGGCTGCCGGACTCCCTCCAGCTGACCCCGCTGCCCGGTGACGGCATGCGCGCCGCGCCCACCTCCGTACGCGTCGAGACCGACAACGGGTCCGCGGACAGCCCGCTCCAGCCGCACGGCACCCCGCAGCCCGTCAAGGTCCCCTCCGGCCCGGCGAAGTGGCTGAAGATCACGATCACCGGTTCGCAGACACCCCGGCCCGGCCTTTCGGGGGCCGGTTTCTCCGAGGTGTCCGTGCCGGGTGTGCAGGTCACGCGGCTGCTGTCGCTTCCGGCCGACGCGGAGCGGAGCAAGGCCCCGGCCGAAGTGGTCTCGCTGCACCGGTCCGCCGACCCGGGGGGCCTCGCGCCCGTGTCGGCGGAGGTCGGGCTGCACCGCCAGTTCCGCACCGGCGGCGGCGGTACGTACGCCATCGCGGGCCAGGCGCTGGCCGTGCCCGGTGGCGCGCTCGACGCCCTGCTGAACCGGACGGGTGCCAAGGGGCCGCGGATCGAGATCACCGCCGACTCCACCAGCCGCACCGGCACCGCGCTCAGCGCACGCAACCTCCTCGACGGCGACCTCACGACGGCGTGGATCGCGGGCGACTCCCCCGTCCTGCATCTGCGCTGGCCGGAGAAGAGACGCGTCAGCGAACTGGTCCTCGCGGCGGCCGGCGGGCTCTCCACCCGCCCCGAGGAAGTGCTCGTCAACTCCCCCGACGGCGCCGCCACCGCCGGAGTCGACGCCAATGGCTGGGTCCGCTTCCCGGCGTTCACCACCGACCGGCTCGACATCACCATCAGCAAGACCGCGCCCTTGACCTTGCACAACCCGGTCGCCGGGCAGGAGTTGCAGCTCCCGGTGGGACTCACCGAGGTCGGCCTCCCCGAACTGGGGGACATACCGCGCGTCACCCGGCCCTCGCCGAAGGCCCGTTTCTCCCTGCCGTGCGGCCAGGGCCCGGCGCTGGCGGTGGACGGCACCCTGCACGCCACCAAGGTGTCCGGGCCGGTACGGGATCTGACGGAACGGCGGCCGGTGAAGGTCGAGCTGTGCGGCGGCGAGGCCAAGGGCGGCAGGCTGCGGCTGGACGCGGGCCGCCACACGGTCGAGGCGGGCGACGCGGGCCCGCTGGCCCTGACCGATGTGACCCTGACCCGCGGCAAGCCCGCCACCGCCGCGGTGGAGACGCGTACCGTCCGGGCCGAGGACTGGTCGGGCGACCGCAGAACGGTCGAGGTGACCCCGGGCCAGGCCGTCTACCTCCAGACGTACGAGAACCACAACGACGGCTGGAAGGCCACGCTCAACGGCCACTCCCTCACCCCGCTGCGCGTCGACGGCTGGCAGCAGGCGTTCCTCGTCCCGGCGGGCCAGGGCGGCACGGTGACGCTGACGTACGAGCCCGCGACGACGTACCACGCGGCCCTCGTCGGCGGCGCGGCCGCGCTCCTGGTGCTCGCCGGTCTGGCGTTCGCCCGGCGCCGCGGGCCCGAGCCGGAGGGGGCGGAGGCTTCGGTGCCCCCGGCGCCGGGCTGGGTGCTCGGCACCCTCGCCCTGACGGCGGTGATGATCGCGGTGGCGGGCTGGCTCGCCCTGGCCGTTCCGCTCCTGGCGCTCCTGGCCCGGTACCGCCCCATCTTGCTTCCTCCCACCGCCCTCGTGGCGATGGCCGCCGCGACGGTGGTGGCGGCGACGGGCGCGGGCGAACCGGCGGCGTCCGGCGAGGGCGCGTTCAGCGGTGCGGCCCAGGCTCTGGCGCTCGTGGCCCTGACGGCGGCGGTGGTGACGCCACCGTCCCGGGCCGCCGGGCACGCCTCCCACGGCGCTCCGCCGCCACCGCCGCCTACCGGCGCGCACGGTGCCCGGCGGCCGGCCGGAGGTGAGGACCGATGACCGCGGTCGAGCGGAGCGCGGGCAGCGGCTCCGGGGCGGCCGCGTACGGGCAGCCGGCGGACCGCGCGCGGCGGATCCCGTTCCCCACCGTCGACGAGATCTCCCGGCACTGTCTGCGGGACGACGAGCCCGAGACCGTGCACATCGAGGTGCATCTGCCGGGGCGGCCCGAGCCCGACCGGTTGCGGGCCGCCTTCCGGGAGGCGCTGCGGCGGCATCCGCGGATTCTGGTGCGGGAGGCGCCCGGGCGGTGGTGGCGGCGGCGGTACGAGTGGGAGGTGACCGACGGCCCGGACGTGGAGCCGGTGAGCTTTCCGCCGTGCGCGGCCGACGCCCTCACCCGGGCCCGGGAGCGGGCGCTCGCGGTGTGCCCGCCGCTGACGGCGTCGCCTCCGGTGCGGCTGGAGGTGGTGACCGAACCGGACCGTACCGGCTGTGTGCTGGTCCTCACCGTCAACCACACCGCGCTCGACGGACCGTCGTGCCTGCGAGTGCTCGCCACCGCCGCCACCCTGTACGGCGGCGGCGCCGCCCGAACGACGCCCCCCGCGGCGCCCCCGCCGCCCACGGTGACCCCGCCGCCCACGGCGGCCGGGACCCCGCCCGCGCGGGGGCTCGCCCGGCCCGTACGGATCGCCGGGGACACCCACACGCCCCGCACCGGCAACGCCATGCTGCTCTCCGAACTGCCCGTACCGCCCCGCCCGCCCGGCGCGCCCGGCCCCGCGCCGCGCCCCACCGTCAACGACCAGCTCCTCGTCGCCACCTGCCTGATGGCCGCCCGCTGGAACGCGTCGCACGGCCGCGCGCCCGCCCCCGTACGGATCACCATGCCCGTGGACGACCGGCCGCGCGGCGCGTCCGAGATGGCCATCGGCAACGGCACCCGCCTCGTGGAGGTCGGCTTCGGACCCGAGGAGCGGGCGGATGCGCGGCTGCTGACCCGGGAGACGCCCGACCCGGCGGCGGTGGCGCGGCTGCTGCGCCGCACCGCGGCCCGCACCCGGGCGCTGAAGGCCGCGCCGGGGGCGCAGCTGGGGGTGGCGGGGACACTGCTCACGCTGCCCGCCGTACCGGTCGGGCTGCGGGCCGCCGTGACACGGGGGCTGCGGCGGGCGGCCGGGCCGTGGACGTCCACCACGCTGCTGAGCAACATCGGCCGGATCCCGTACGCGCTCGACTTCGGCGAGGCGGGCGAGGCCACCGCCGTGTGGTTCTCGGCCCCGGCCCGCATGCCCCGCGGGCTGACGGTGACCACGGCCTCGACCGGCGGGCGGCTGCACGTGACGCTGCGCTGGTCGCGGGCGCTGCTGGACGACGCGGCGGGGGCGGGGCTCGCGGGCCTGTTCCAGCGCGCGCTGGCGGCCACCGCACGAGCACACGCGGAAGGCACCACGTGAGCCCGGCGCTCCGGGAGTTCTACGAGAACCCGGCCGTGCCCGTCGCGTCCGGCCCGGACCGCAGCCGCCGCCAGGCGCGGATGCTGGCACGGGCGCTCGACACCGCGGGCCCCGGCAAGGCCGCCACCATCCTCGACATCGGCTGTGGCGACGGCACCGCGGCCGCCACCGCCCTCCCCCTCCTCCGCGGCCACCGCCTCATCGGCGTCGACTGGTCGCAGGACGCGCTGCGCCGCGCCGCGCGACGGCTGCCGACGGTCGTACGGGGCGAACTCGGCCACGGCGGGCTGCCGTTCGCCGACGGGAGCGCCGACGCGTGCGTGTTCAGCGAGGTGGTCGAGCATCTGGTCGACCCCGACGCGGCGCTGGACGAACTGCGCCGCGTGCTGCGCCCCGGCGGCCATCTGCTGCTGTCCACGCCCAACCTGGCCGCCTGGTACAACCGCGGGCTGCTGCTGGCCGGGGTGCAGCCGGTGTTCTCGGAGGTCAGCCTGCGGGGCGTCCACGGCCGCCCCGGCCGCGAGGTCGTCGGCCACTTACGGCTGTACACGGCGCGGGCGCTGCGCGGGTTCCTCACCGCGTCCGGGTTCGAGGTGGTACGGCTCGCGGGGGCGCCGTTCCACGGCGTACCGCGGGGCCTGCGGCCACTGGACCGGGCCGCCTGCCGGGTGCCGTCGCTGGCCTCGATCCTGCTGGTGCACGCGCGGCGGAGGGAGGACGCATGGGGTGGGGCGTGATGGCGGCGCTGCTCGCGAACGTCGCGTACAGCACCGGTTTCGTCCTGGAGAAGCGCGCCCTGTCGGCGCTGCCGCCGCTGAGCACCACCCGCCCGGCGCGGCTGCTGCGGCTGCTGCTGGGGAGCCCGCTGTGGCTGGCGGGTTCGGCGGCGCTCGCGGCGGGGTTCGCCGCCCAGCTGGTGGTGTACCGCACGTTGCCGATCGCGGCCGCGCAGGGCCTGTTCGTGTCCGGTCTGGTGCTGCTCCTGCTGCTGTCCTCGCGGGTGCTGGGCGAGCGGACCAGTGGCCGCGAACGGGCCGGGATCGGGTTGATCCTGTGCGCGCTGGTGATGGTGGTGGCCTCACTGCGGGGCGGCGGTGACGTCAGCCGCACCGCCACCGGCAACGGAACGCTGCTCGCCCTCTGCCTCCCCTCCCTGGCGGCGGGGGTGTGGCTGTACGGCGCGACCGAGTGGCGCGCCCGCCACTCCGGCCGGCGGCCGCCGACCGGGGTGGAGTACGGGGTGGCGGTCGGGCTGCTGTACGGAGTCAGCTCGCTCGCCATCAAGGGCGTGTCCGGGCTGCTGAGGACGGACGGCCTCGGATCGCTGGCGCTCACGCTGCTGCGCGGCCCGTATCCGTATCTGCTGCTGTTCACCGGCGCGGCGGGCCTGGTGCTGTCGCAGACCGCGCTGCAGCGCTGCCGCGCGTCGCTGATCGTACCGGTGTGCACGACGGTGACCTGCGTGTTCACGGTGGTGTGCGGGACGGTCGCGTTCGGCGAGCCACTGCCGCACGAGCCGTGGCGGCTCGCGCTGCGGCTCGGCGGGACGGCGCTGGCGGTGTGCGTCCTGCTGACCCTCCCCCGCCACGACGCCGCCCGCCCCGATCCGGTACCCGAAGGAAGTGAACGATGACCCCCGACGACCCGATCCTGACCATCCTGGCCTGCCCGCTCGACAAGGGCCCGCTGACCCTGCTGCTGCCCGAGGACGTCCTGTACAACCCGCGGCTGCGCCGCCGCTACCCGATCGTGGACGGCGTCCCGCAGCTGCTGCCGTCGTCCGGGGAACGCGTCCCGGACGAGGAACACGAACGGCTGGCGCGGCGCCTCACCCCCTAGGGGGTTACGTCGTACGCCACGATGGAGCCATGGACACCGCGCACGACCCGTCGTTCCCCACCCCCTTCCCCTTCGTCCTCGTCCTGCTGCGCCGCATGGCCGACTACCAGCCGGGCCTGGTCGAGGACGCGCTGCGCGAACTGGGCCACGGGCGTGCCGTGATGCGCGAGGCCAACCGCCGCTGGCAGGCGATGCGGCGCTCACCGCGGCGGCGCCCCGCCGTCGCCCGCTACCGCTCGGTGCTGGGCCCGCCGGAGACCACCGCGCGGCGCCGCATCGGCGATCTGACATGCGACGCGCTGAGCTGGCCGGTCCCGCTGTGGCCGGATCTGCGGTTCGAGGTGCTGACCGCGCCGGGCGGGGCGGTGTGGAACGAGTGGCTGGTCCGCGCCCCCGGCGCCCCCGCGCCCGCCCTGCGCACCGCCGCCGACCTCGCCCCCTGGTCCTGCACGGTGGACGACGTGGCGCGCGCCTTCCCGCCCGCACGGCCGATGGAGGGCTCCGCCCCGACCCGCTCCCGGCTGGCCTTCGACGCCCCGGCCGACGCCGAAAATGGTGAACTCCGCCACTATGTGGCGGAGTTCACCTGGGGACTGCTGCAGCGGGTGGCGGACGTCAGGCCAGCTTCGCCGTCAGCGTGATCTCCGTACCGGCGAGCGCCTGGCTCACCGGGCAGTTCTTCTTCGCGTCCTCGGCGGCCGCCGTGAACCCGGCCTCGTCGAGCCCCTCGACCGTGCCCTCCACCGTGAGGTGGATACCGGTGATGCCGGTGCCCGGCTGGAAGGTGACGTCGGCCTGGGTGGTGAGCCGGGTGGGCGGGTTACCGGCCTGGGTCAGACCGTGCGACAGCGCCATGGAGAAGCAGCTGGAGTGCGCGGCGGCGATCAGCTCCTCCGGGCTGGTCTTGCCGTTCGCCTGCTCGGCGCGCGACGGCCAGGAAACCGGCTGCTCGCCGATCCCGGACGAGTCGAAAGTGACCGTCCCCTTGCCCTCGGCCAGATTGCCCTGCCAGACGGTGTGCGCGGTACGCGTCGTAGCCATGCTCGCTGTTCCCTGCTTCCTCTGCTCGGTGTGTTCGGTGGCGTACGGAACTTACGGGATCTGCTGCTCCGAGCCTACGTTCCACGCCATGAGAGCCGGACGCCCGTGCTCGGTTCCCAGTCGAGAGACGGTCGCGGTCTCCAGCCGGAAGAGCGCCCCCGCGGACGGCGGCAGGCCCAGCCGGCGGGCGGTGAGCACCCGCAGCACATGCCCGTGCGCCACCAGGACGACGTCGCCGCCGTCCGCGCCCAGCTCGGGCTCGATCCTGGCCAGCACCCGGTCGACCCGCGCCCCGACGTCCCCGGGCGCCTCCCCGGGGTGCTCGGCATCGCCCGGGGCGACCCCGTCGGTCCACAGCTCCCAGCCGGGCCGGGTCTCGTGGATCTCGGCGGTGGTGACGCCCTCGTACCCCCCGTAATCCCATTCGTGCAGCTCAGGCTCGGTCGTCAGGTCGGTGAGCCCGGCGAGACGGGCCGTCTGCACGGCCCGCCCCAGCGGGCTCACCAGCGTGAGCCCGATCTTCCGCCCCGCGAGCAGCGGGCGCAGCGCCCGGGCCTGCTCCTCCCCGCGCGCCGTCAGCGGCAGATCGGTCCAGCTGGTGTGCTTTCCGGTCCGGCTCCACTCGGTCTCACCGTGCCGGATCAGCACCAGCTCAGCCACGGCCGTCGGAGGGCGCCGGAGTGGCGACAGAGGCGCGTACGGCGTCCATGTCGAGGTCCCGGGCCTGCCCGATGACGTCCTCCAAGGCCTGCTCGGGCAGGGCGCCGGGCTGGGAGAAGACGGCGATGTTGTCGCGGACGATCATCAGCGTGGGAATCGACTGGATGTCGAACGCGGCCGCCAGCTCGGGCTGCGCCTCGGTGTCGACCTTCGCGAAGATCAGGTCGGAGTGGCGCTCCGCGGCCTTCTCGTACACCGGTGCGAACATCCGGCAGGGGCCGCACCAGGAGGCCCAGAAGTCGATCAGCACGAAATCGCTGCCGGAGACGATCTCGTCGAAGTTGTCCTTGGTGAGTTCCACAGTGCTCGCGCTCATGGGTCCGTAACCCCGGGCCCGTCCCCGATATTCCGTTCCCACCACCCCGCAGGTCAGCGGCCTCTTCCCGACCCCGGTGCTGCGCCCCGGGCCCCGGGACACCGCGCGACGCCTCGACGGTGCGCCCCGGGCGCAGCCCCAGAAGCAGGGTCCAGGGCCCGCCCCGGGGCTCCCCGCATGGCGGGTCAGCGGGCCTCGGGTTCGGGCCGGGGAAGCTCGTCCAGGTCGAGCGTGAAGGTCCGCCCGTCCGCCAGCTGGATCGGGAGTTTGCCGGTGCCGTACTTGTGGGTGCGGGCCGTGATGTAGCCGGTCCCGGTGGGCTCGGTGTGGACGACGACCTCTCCGGCGTACGGGTCCACGATCGCGTAGACCGGGATGCCGTAGCGGCCGTACTTGGCGGTGCAGTCGTCGTAGTCCTTGCGCGCCGAGGAGATTGACACCACCTCCGCGATCAGCAGCACGTCCTCGAAGGAGTAGCGCTTGCCCTGCCGCTGCGCGTCCTCCCGCAGGACGGCCAGGTCCGGGGCGGAGTTCTCGTCGGCCGGAAAGTCGATGTACACATCGGAGACGGTCTTCGCGTGACGCCCGAGCGACACGATCGTGTCGTACTGCAACGACTTGATCGTGCTGGAACGCTCAACGCTCTGCGGGGTCATGACCACCTTCCCGTCGACACCGAAGAAGACCGTGTATCCGGCGGGGAACTCGGTGTGCATGATCGCATCGACGCTCATCGACTACTCCTTCCCGCTCATCCCTCAGAATACGGTCGGCATGCCGGTGAGCGATGGATGTTACCGACACAGGCCCCCGGACGGCTCCAGGGCCTTGCGTCCTCGTCCTGGCCGGCCTCCTCGGCGCCTACCAGCGGATGCGACCGAGCGTGCCGGGCCTTCGTGTAGGGGAAACCTACTGACGCCGCTGCCCCAGGACGCAGAACTCGTTGCCTTCGGGATCCGCCAATACCACCCACGACTGATCACCCTGGCCGATATCGACACGCTGTGCGCCGTGCGCCACCAGACGGGCCACTTCGGCGTCCTGGTCGTCGGGCCTGAAGTCGAGATGCAGTCGGCTCTTGGCCTTCTTGCCCTCATCGAGCCGGACGAAGTCCAGCCCCGGCAGGCGATCCGGCTCCGGGCGGATCTCGAACTCCTCGTCGGAGGAGTGGACCACAACCCAGCCAAGGGCCTCGGCCCACCACCGCCCCAAGGCCACCGGGTCCGCCGAGTGGACAATGACCTGTTCCCATTCCAAAGCCATCCGCCGAGCCTAGGGGATGCCTTGTGGATCATGCCGGACTTCGGACAACAGGCATTTCAGGAGCGGTGCGGTTCACCGGAGGCCGCGGCCCCGCCCCTCCTGCGAGAAAGCCCCTCCTCCGTTCCGGCGCCTCGGCCCGCTGCGTTACCGTAACCGCGGCCGGAAAGGGAATACGGGGGTCCGCAGTGGAGCTGGTGGAGCATATAGCGGCAGTACGGGACGGATCGGGCGATCCCTCCGCGATGGTGGGCGAGTTCCGGCGTACCGCGGTACTGGTGCCGCTGGTCGACGACGACTTCATGACGGCGACCTATGGCGGGATCCACTGGATCTACGCCTTTACGGACGAGTTCGCCCTGGCGCGGTTCGCCGAGGCCCGCGGCGCGGCGCGCGAGGAGTGGGAGTTCGCGTCCGTGCTGGGGGCCCGGCTGCTGGATGTGATGGTCCCCGCGCTGGACGGCCCGGCGGGGGTCGCCCTCGACGTGGCCGACGAGGACGGCTCGATGATGTTCCCGCCGGTGAAGGGGATCGTGCCGGACGAGGCGGCGGTGGACCTCACCGAAACCGAGGCCGCCGGGATCCGGGCCGAAGCCGGCCCGAACACCACCCCGGGGACCCCCCGATGAGCGGCGGCGGCAACGCCGACTTCAAGGTCACCCAGGAGTCCGTCGACCTCATCACCAAGGGCCTGCGCTCCGCGATCGGCGAGCTGAAGGACGTGGGCAGCTCCACCGGCGCCCTCCAGGGCAGCGGCTTCGGCGACATGACGATGTCGAAGACGGAGGCCGGTGGCGGCGGCCTGGCGGACGCGTTCGAGGGGTTCTGCGACCGCTGGGAGTGGGGCGTACGGGCGCTGATCCAGGACGCCAACGCACTCGCCGGTCGGCTGGGGATCGCCGCGGGCGCGTCCTGGGAGGAGGACCAGTACTGGGGCGGCACGTTCAAGGTGGCCGTGAACGCCCTGTCCCCCACCGGCAATCCGCACGCCACCGAGGAAGAGATCGCCAAGCAGAGCTGGGGCGACGTCCTCATGCCGGACGCGCCCGACTACAGCGCGGAGTCCTGGAAGCAGGCGGGCGCCGAGATGGGCCAGACCTGGAAGGACACCGGCCGCAGCCTGGTGACCGAGGGATACGGCGGTTTCCAGACCGGGCTGGCGAACGACATCGCCGGGGTCGACGACCGGCAGTTCGACCAGGCCGTGGACGACACGTTCGGCCCCTCCCCCGAGGAACGCGCCCAAGCCCAAGCACAACAGCAACAGCAACAGCCAGGTCAGGGCGGCGGGGGTGAGCACTGATGGGGCTCGGTGACTTCGTACCGGACGGCGTCGAGGACTGGGTCGAGGACCGGGTCGAGGACGTCGGCGACGGCATCGAGAGCGCGGGCAGCTGGACCGCGGACCGGCTGGACGACGCCGGCTGGGAGAGCGGCGCGGAGTGGGTCCGCGACAAGAGCGCCACCGCGGCCGACGCGCTCGGCGCCGACGTGGACGAGTGGCAGCTCGACCAGACCGACGACCCCAAGAAGCTGATCCACGGCGACCCCGACAAGCTGCGGTCCACCGCCGAGCACCTGACCGACTTCGCGAAGGCGTTCAACGACGTCGGCCGCGGCCTCAAGGGCGTCGACCCCGACCAGCTCATGAAGGGCGTGTTCGCCAACGCCTTCTACAGCAGGGTCTCGGTCGAGCCGAAGAAGTGGTACAAGGCCGCCGACGCCTGCGAGAAGGCGGCCGGCGCCCTGAGCGGCTTCGCCGCCACGGTCGAGTGGGCGCAAGCGCAGGCGCAGCTGGCCATCGACAAGTACAAGGCGGCGAAGAAGGCGTCCGACGACGCCCGCTCGGCGCACAACAGCAAGGTGGACGCGTACAACTCGGCCGTGTGGAAGTACAACCTCCTCCCCGCCGACCAGCGCGATCCGAGCACGCTGCCGGACAAGCCCGGCGCGTTCCACGACCCGGGCGCCGAGGGCTTCAAGGCGGCCGAGGACATCCTCGAAGAGGCCCGGCGGCAGCGCAACGAGGCGCACGACACGGCCAAGAAGTCGGTGGAGAAGGCCCGTGACGAGGCGCCCGCGAAGCCGTCGTACAGCGAGCAGGTCTCGGACGGGTTCGAGGGGCTGAAGCTGGACGCCTCGCATCTGGCGGGCGGCATCATCAAGGGCACGGCGGGCGTGGTGAACTTCGCCCGCCAGGTGAACCCGATGGACCCGTACAACCTCACCCACCCCGCCGAGTACGTCACCAACCTCAACAGCACCGCGGCCGGTCTGGTCCAGATGGCCAACAATCCGGGCGGCGCGCTGAAGGCCATGTACAACTCCTTCACCAAGGACCCGGCGGAGGGCATCGGACGGCTGCTGCCCGAGTTGATCGGCACCAAGGGGCTGGGCGCGGCCAAGGGGGCCGTCACCGCCGCCAAGACCGCCAAGACCGCCGAGACCGCCGCGGCCGCGAGCAAGGTGGAGTCCGGGCTCGCGCATCTGGCGAAGGACGGCCACGCGCCGCACTCCATCCCGAACGCCGCCAAGACCCCCGGGCCCACCGACCCGGTGGACCTGGCGACCGGCCGGATGTATCTGCCGCAGACGGATGTGTCGCTGCCGGGTGTACTGCCGCTGATGTTCACCCGGCAGGGGATGTCGGGCTACCGGGCGGGCCGCTGGTTCGGCCCGTCGTGGGCGTGCACCGCCGATCAGCGGCTGGAGATCGGTCCGGCGGGCGTGGTCTTCGTCCAGCAGGACGGGCTGCTGCTGGACTATCCGCATCCGGCGCCCGGCGTGCCGACGCTGCCGAAGGCGGGCCCGCGTTGGCCGCTGGAGCGCACCCCCGAGGGCGACTTCACCATCACCGACCCGGGCACCGGCCACGTCCGGTACTTCACCGGCCCGGCGGACGGCGGCGACGGAGACGCGCCGCTGGCGGAGATCGGCGACCGCAACGGGCACCGGCTGACGTTCGAGTACGGCGCGGACGGCGCCCCGACGGCCATCGTCCACAGCGGCGGCTACCACCTGAAGCTGACCACGCGGGACGGCCGGATCACCGCGCTGCACCTGGCGGGCGGCGCCCCGGACGGCTCGGACCGGGAGCTGGTGCGGTACGGCTACACCGGCGGCGATCTGACCGAGGTCATCAACTCCTCCGGCAGCCCGATGCGCTTCGCCTACGACGACGAGCGCCGGATCATCGCGTGGACGGACACCAATGGCCACACCTACGACTACGTCTACGACAACCGCGACCGGGTGATCGCCGAGGGCGGCACCGAGGGCCACTTCGCGGCCCGCCTCCACTACGGCGCGCCCGACCCCGCCACCGGTCACCGGGTCACCACGGTCACCTCCGCCGAGGGGCACACCAGCCGCTACGTGGTGAACGAGCGGTCCCAGATCGTGGCCGTGACGGACGGCGCGGGCCATACGGTCCGCACCGAGCAGGATCGTTTCGGCAGGGTGCTGTCCCGTACCGATCCGCTCGGCCGGACCGTCCGTTACGCGTACGACGCGGCGGGCCGCCCGGTCCTCATGGTCACCCCCGACGGCCACCGCGCCGAGGCCACCTACAACGACCTGGGCCTCCCGGTGGAGATCACCGCGGCCGACGGCACGGTCCGGCGCCACGCGTACGACGAGCGCGGCAACCGCACCGCCTCCACCGACCCCATGGGGCAGACCACGCGCTACACGTACGACGCGCGCGGCCATCTGTCCGCGATCACCGACCCGCTCGGCGCGACCACCCGGGTGCGCTGCGACGCGGCCGGGCTGCCGGTGGAGATCACCGACCCGCTGGGCGCCGTCACCGTCTACCACCGGGACGCCTTCGGCCGCCCCACCGCCGTCGTCGACCCGCTCGGCGCGACCACCCGCCTGGAGTGGACGACCGAGGGCAGGCTGGCCCGGCACATCGCCCCGGACGGCGCCGAGCAGGCTTGGGTCTACGACGGCGAGGGCAACTGCACGTCCCATGTGGACGCCGGTGGCGGGGAGACCTCGTACGAATACGCCCACTTCGACCAGCTGGTCGCCCAGACCGGACCGGACGGGGCGCGCTACGAGTTCACCCACGACAAGGAGCTGCGGCTCACCCGGGTCACCAATCCGCAGGGGCTCACCTGGGATTACACCTACGACCCGGCGGGGCGGCTGCTCTCCGAGACGGACTTCGACGGCCGGACCCTGGAGTACACCTACGACGCCGCAGGGTCGCTGGTCTCCCGTACCAATGCGCTCGGCCAGACCGTCTCCTTCGAGCGGGACGCCGTCGGCCGCGTGGTGCGCAAGGATGCCGACGGCCGGCCGACCACCTTCTCCTACGACCCGGGCGGGCGGCTGGCGACGGCCTTCGGCCCGGACGCGGAGGCGGTGTTCCGGCGGGACCGGGCGGGGCGGCTGACCTCCGAGGTGGTGGGCGGTCGCGCGCTGACCCACGCCCACGACGCGCTGGGCCGCCGTACCCGCCGGACCACCCCCTCCGGCGCCACCTCGACCTTCGCGTACGACGCGGCGGGCCACCGCACGGGCCTCACCTCCTGCGGCCACACCCTCGCCTTCGCCCGCGACGCCATCGGGCGGGAGGTCGGCCGCCACATCGGCGACCACCTCACCATCGCCCAGATCTGGGACCCGGCGGGCCGGCTGGCCGAACAGTCCGTCACCGGCCCCTCCGCCCAGCCGCTCCAGCACCGCGCCTACCACTACCGCGCCGACGGCCACCTGACCGGCATCGACGACCAGCTCGGCGGCGCCCGCCGCTTCGACGTCGACGCGGGCGGCCGCGTCACCGCCGTCCACGCCAGGAACTGGACCGAGACCTACGCCTACGACGGCGCGGGCAACCAGACCTACGCCGCCTGGCCGGCGAAGGTCCCCGGCGGCGCCGACGCCACCGGCCACCGCGCCTACGACGGCACCCGCATCACCCGCGCCGGACGGGTCCGCTACGAACACGACGCGGCGGGCCGCATCACCCTCCGGCAGAAGAACCGGCTGTCGAAGAAGCCCGACACCTGGCGCTACTCCTGGGACGCCGAGGACCGGCTGACCTCCGTCACCACCCCCGACGGCACGGTCTGGCGCTACCTCTACGACCCGCTCGGCCGCCGCATCGCCAAGCTCCGGCTCGGCGAGGACGGCGAAACGGCCGTGGAGCGGGTCGACTTCACCTGGGACGGCTTCACCCTGGTCGAGCAGACCACCACCGCCCCCGGGCTGCCCGACCCGGTGACCCTCACCTGGGACCACGACGGCGCCCGCCCGGTCGCCCAGACCGAGCGCATCACCGACGCCACCACCCAGGCCGAGATCGACCAGCGCTTCTTCGGCATCGTCACCGACCTGGTGGGCACGCCCAGCGAACTGGTCGACGAATCCGGCGAGATCGCCTGGCGCACCCGCACCACGCTGTGGGGCACCACCACCTGGTCCCGGCACAGCAGCGCGTACACCCCGCTGCGCTTCCCCGGCCAGTACTACGACCCGGAGACCGGCCTCCACTACAACCTCCACCGGTACTACGACCCGGAGACGGCCCGCTACACCACCCCGGACCCGCTGGGCCTGGAGGCCGCGGCCAACGCCGCCACGTACGTCCCCAACCCGCACGCGGCCATCGACCCGCTGGGCCTGTGCCCCAAACTCCCCCACGAACAACCCCCGCAGGGCGCCTTCGGCCCGGCCCCCGAGCCCTTCGCCCGCCCGGACGGCGACGCCGTGCTCAGCGGCCACGGCGGCATCGCCCCGGGCGACGGCGCCGCGGCCACCGTGCCCGAGGGCACGTATCTGCACATGTACAGCCGGCACGGCGAAACCATCTCGGACGCCCTGGGCAACCAGATCGAGATCGGCAATCCCAAGGCCCTGGAGGTGTACGGTCCCGGGGAGAAACTGCCGGACTACATCCTGTCTCCCCCGGAGGGCCTGAAGATCATGGGCTCGCCCACGACGGTGGCGAGCGACACCCGCCTCTCCCAACTGCTCCAGCCGAACATGGGACGCGTGCACTGGGCCGCGTGCCGCTGGGTCCCCGACATCTTGTAGCCCTCTCTCCACAGGAAGGAATCGCCACCTTGTCCCGTTTCGAGGACCTGTCCCCGTACGCCTACACCCCCGGCATCGGGGTGCCACCGGGGGTCGAGGCGTTCACCGTCGGCTGGCTGGAGAAGCAGGACGACTTCCCGCGCGGCGAGGTGCCGGTGGCCTTCGTCGAATCCCTCGGGGTGCTCTGCCGGGACGACTCGCAGAACGCCATGCGCGGCCTGTTCCCCTGCACACTCCCGCACCCGGAGGGGAAGCCGCCGTACCCCGTCGCCATCGAGGTCGGCGGCCGGCGGGTCACCCTCGGCGCCGCGGAGATCAGGGTGGTGGCCGAGGACGGCAGGTGGCTGATCGCCCCGAACCTCGTCCACCACTACATCACCGCGCACTCCTACCTTCCGCCCACGGAGTTCATCGAAGCGGTGACGGCCCGGCGCACCGCCCCCATGATGTAGCCGGGCCGTGCGGCTCAGCCCTGAAGGCCCGCCCCCAGCAGACGGCCCACCGGCTTGCGCGTGGCGAGGAGGGTGAGGCCGATGATGCGGCCGGATGGGTCGCGGTCACGCTGTGTCCGGCGAAGCCGCGCGCGACGCCGATGCCGGTGGCGGATCCAAGGTGATGCCGGGACGCGCACCGTACGGGCGTCCACGCTGCCCTCGCCGGGGGTGCCGGAGTTGAAGGCGTAGTGCGTGCCGCGGCCGCGCTCGGTGGTCACAGCGCCGGGCGCGATGCGCTTCCTGACGGCTTCGGCGTCGAGGAGTTCGGGGTCCTCCGCACGGTATCCGCCTGCGAGGTCAGCGGCCTGGGCGCGTTCGAGGCGCTTCATCACGGCCGGGGTGGTGGCCACGCGCAGGTTGCCGCCCCGGTGCTGATCCGCCTGGAATTTCCGGAACATCCCCGGCGGTGAGACTGCCGAGCAGGGACAACGCGTGTTCGGAGGGGCTGCCGGGGCGGCCTGGTAGACGACCAGCTGCCGGCCGGGGGCGCCGTTCACGGTCAGCGACTCGTCATCCAGCGTCAGCTCGCCGACCACGGGATGCCGGAAGCGCTTGGTCTCCCGCGCCTTCCGGCGGATGTCATGACGGGCCCACAGCCGCCGGAACGCCTCGCTGCGCAACGGCGCGCCCTGCTGCACACCGCCCGCGCCTTCACCGACGACCTCATCGCCACCAGCCGCCGACGGCCGCCCCGCGGACCTCGTCCACATCGGCTCGGTGGCCGGACACCTTCTGTACCCCAACTGGTCCGTCTACTCCGCCACCAAGGCCGCCGTGGCCCATCTGACCCGCAACCTGCGCGCCGAACTCGGCCCGCGCGACGTCCGCGTGACGAACGTCGAACCGGGCGTCACGGTCACCGAGCTGGGCAACGACATGAGCGACCCGCGGATGCGCGCCACCCTCACCGGAATGCGCACCACCCTCACCCCCTCACCGCCGAAGACACAGCGGAAGCGATCGCCTTCGCGGTCGCGGCCCCGCCGCATGTGAACATCGCCGAGCTGGTGGTGGTCCCCGTACAACAGGGCTGACACCGCCGCCCCCGGCCGCGACCGGGGGCACCATCGGCGACCCGGCGGTCGTCCCGAACCGGTACGCCCTGAGCCTGAGCAGCGGCACCAAGCCGTCACCGTCGGTTCTTCAGCGCTGCTGCCCCGAGGTGAGCCGCCCGGCGCTGCGGTAGGTGGAAACACCGAGGGCCAGCAGCCAGCAACTGAAGATCGCACCCATCAGAGCCGTGGTGCCCCAGCCGTTCGCCGCGTAGAAGTCCGCAGGGGTGTTGCCGAAGAACAGGGACGGCACGAAAGCCAGGTTGACCCCGGCCAGGACGTACGCGGAGCGGCTGGTCCACCGCGGGAGCAGGTTCGTACGGGAGACGGCGCAGCCCACCGCGGCCAGGAAGAACGCCAGCATGAGGCGGGAGATCGACCCGTAGAGGATGTACGTGCCGCTGACGGTGATGGTCGGATCGATCCGGTGATCCACGGCGATCACCGCACCCGCTTCCAGGCCACTGGAGACCAGGCTGACCGTCGCATAGACCAGCCCCGTGGCAAAGGCCATCGACCCCACCCACTCATACGCCGGGCTCACGCGCTTGACCAGCTCCCGAAAGGCCGTCACGAACACGACCAGGAACGCGAGCGCGACGATCCCGATCAGCAACCTGGCCAGGACGTTCGAGTCGGGCGGCGGACCCGAGTAGACGAAGTACAGGGGCACTTCGACGATGATGGCGGCCGCCGTGAGGATGCCCGCGCCACCGGTCATACGTCTGGCAAAGGTCTCGTCCATGAGTGCCCCCGGCTCGTTCCTCGTCCGTCCATCTGGTGACGAGGTACATCCTGCCGACCACGGCACTCGCCGTCGGTGGGCCTGAACACCGGATCAGGGGTGGACCTACCGACACCCCACCCGAGCGCTCGGCTTCGTCGAACACCACCGAAACCAGCACGCGCCGCTGTTCACCTCCATCCCGGAGGCGGAGCGCTACGTGCGCAAGTACACCGTGTCCCACCCGGTCCCCGCCGAGAACTACCCGCCCCGGGCCTACGACGGCCTGACGGGGATCTGGTTCGAGAACTGGGAAGACCACGACGCCTTCTTCGCTTCCGGGAACTACCGGACACTGGTCAACCCCGACGAAGCACGCTTCATCGACATGGACTCGGTGGCCGTGATGGTCACCGAGGAGAAGGAGGTCATCTGACAGACGGACTCAACGGACGGATACGGACTCAGCTCCAGCGGCTCACCCCGTACGTACCGTTGATGTCCGCGCCCGTCGCATCGTTGATGTCCCCGGCCCACTGCGCGCCCGTGGTCCCCGCGCACGCGGGGATGGTTCAGGCGATTACCCCATCGATTGCCGCTCCGTTCGACCGGGACCCATGCAGCCGGCCGGATGCGGCACGGCCGTTGGGCGCCTGGTGGCGGCCGCCGGGCGTTCGGCGTCAGCCGGGGCTGGGGCGGCCTTGGCGCCAGTAGCCGTGGAAGGTGATGTCCGGCTTCGGGATGCCGTGGTCGCGGGTCAGGTGGCGACGCAGGGCGGTGGCCAGTCCCGCCTCTCCGGCCACCGCCGAACTGGGCGGCGGCGATCTCGCCGATCGAGGGCATCTCGTCGGCCAGGGCCTGGCTCGCGGGGTCCCACAGCCGGGACCGGATGAGCGCGCGGCCGCAGTGGAAGTACGCCTCCGCGACCTCGACCACGATCGCCAGCTCCGGTGTCCTGGCCTCGGTCCGCATCCGGGCGAGGACATCGGGCTCGTCGGTGGGATAGGCGCGGCCGTTGACGCGCAGCGTCTCCCGCAGTCCGGGGATGAAGAAGAGCAGCCCCACGCCGTCGTTCTCGGCGAGGTTGCGGAACGAGTCGGCGATCTTGTTCCCGGGCCGGTCGGGGAGGGCGAGGGTGTGTTCGTCGAGGACCTTCACGAACCCCGGGTAGTCGCCGCGGGGCGAGCAGTCGGCGCGCCCCGCCGCGTCAGCGGTGGCGAGGGTCAGGAAGGGCGAATGGGCGATGAAGAGGCGGAAGTGGTCGTCGATACGGTCGCGGATCTTGGCCTCGATCATGGCTTCGGGTTCCCCGAGCCGGGCGCGGACCTCGGCCGGTGACACCCGCCGGGGGCGGGCAGGGGCATGCGTCACGAAGGCTCCTTCGGAGGCGACAGGCGGATGCGGGCGGGCGAGAGCGGACGAAGGCGCCGGGCACGTTGTCAGCGCGCATCCGCAGGGCCGAACGGTGGCGGCCACCCACCGCTCAGCCGCAGCTCATGGCATCATTGTGAGCAATCATTCAGGTTCTGCGCCACTCGCTTTCGCGGGCCCGCCCAGGAGGTGTCATGACGTCAGGCCACCGCGGACTTCGGCCACGTAAACAGCCACGCCAGGCCCGCGCCGAGCTGACCCGGCAGCGCATCCTCACCGCCGCTGCTCACGTTTTCGCCGAGTACGGCTACGCCGCCGGGACCACCAACCGCATCGCCGAGCAGGCCCGGATCTCGATCGGCTCGCTGTACCAGTACTACCCGAACAAGGACGCGATCCTGGTCGAGCTGGTGGTCCGGCACCTCGATGCCGGGGCGGCCGCCACCCAGCGCCTCCAGGTCGAGGAGCAGCCCGACACCCTCGAAGAGATGTTCCGCCGCTTCGTGCGCACCGCGATCGAGAACCACCGCGACGATCCACAGCTGCTGCGTGTCATGGTCGAGCAGGGGCCCCGGTCGCCCGAGTTGCTGGAGAAGGTCGCCGCGTACGAGCGCGAACACATCGCCTGCACAAGGGAGTTGCTCGACCGCCACCCCGAGGTCCGGGTCGCCGACACGGACGTCGCCGCCCGGCTCGTCGTCACCACGGTCGAGCTGGTCATCCACCAGCTGATCGCCGCGCCCGACCCCGTCGACGCCGTCCGCCTCGAAAACGAACTCGTCGCGATGCTCACCCGCTACCTCACCCTCGGGCAGGCCCCCTGGACGCCGGGGCCGGGCCTGCCATAGTGAGCCCATGACCGACGCGTACGAGCGGATGATGCGGGCCAACCAGTCGAACTGGGATGCCCGGACCCCCGTCCACCTCGCCAGCCGGTTCTACGGGATAGACGGGGCCGGCGGGGCCGACGGGGCCGACGGGGAGCCCGATCCGTCCCGCTGGTTCGCCCCGTGGGAGTGGGACGACCTCGGCGAGCTGGCCGGACGCGACGTTCTGCACCTGCAGTGCCACCTCGGCACGGAGACGATCGCCTTCGCGCAGCGCGGGGCACGTGCCGTCGGTCTCGACTTCTCCGCTGCGTCCGTGGAGGCGGCGACCGGCATCGCGGCGCGGGCGGGCGCCGAGGTGACGTATGTACGGGCCAATGTGTACGACGCCGTGGAAGCGCTGGGCGGACGGCGGTTCGACGTCGTCTACACCGGCAAGGGCGCCCTGTGCTACCTCCCCGACCTGGACCGCTGGGCCGGCGTCGTCGCCGGTCTGCTGCGCCCCGGCGGCCGTCTGTACGTCGTGGAGTTCCATCCGCTCCTCAACGCGCTGGGTCCGAAGCCCGCCCCCGAGGAGGGCCCCGAACTCCTCCTCCGCCACGACTACTTGGGCGGCGGCGGGCCCGTGCACCGCGACGCGACGCACACGTACACCGACGGCCCGGCCGTCGAGGGCGCGACCGACAGCTACGAATGGACGCACGGCCTGGACGAGGTCGTCAACGCCCTGGCCGGTGCGGGTCTGAGCGTCCGGCGGCTGCGCGAGTCACCCGAACTGCCCTGGCCCCGCTGGCCCCACATGACCCGCACCTCCTCCGGCTGGTGGCAGCTGCCGGAGCCGCGAATCCCGCTGCTGTACGGACTTTTGGCGTCCCGTTGAGCGAGGGGCCGCGTCCACCGCGCTCCGGCGATGTCAGTGGTGCCTGACAGACTCGGGCCGCCCCCGACCAGGAAGGAAGGCGATGACCGGTACAGCCTCCCCCGAGCACTACGCGCCCCGCTGGGACGACGACACCCGCCCGGCCCCGCCCTCCGTAGGCGGCGAGCGGGAGACCCTGAGCGCCGTCCTGGACTGGCAGCGGGCGACGTTCGAGCTCAAGTGCGCCGGTCTGCCTCCGGAGCGGCTGTCCGAACGGGCTGTGCCGCCGTCCGGCCTGTCCCTGCACGGCATCGTGCGGCATCTGGCCGGTGTCGAGCGCTGGTGGTTCCGTATCCAGTTCGCCGGTGAGAACGTCCCGATGCTCTACTACTCCGACGACGACCCCGACCAGGACTTCGACAGCCTGGACGGTGACGTCGGCGAGGCCTTCGCCGTCTGGCGGGCGGAGTGCGAGCGCTCCCGGCACATCACGGCCGCCGCCGCATCCCTGGAGGACACGGGGATCCGCAAGCGCACCGGCGAGCCGGTCTCACTGCGACGGATCATGGTGGACCTGATCGCCGAGTACGCACGGCACAACGGGCACGCCGATCTCCTGCGCGAGCGCATCGACGGCTCCACCGGGATGTGACCGGACCGGAGCCGCCGCGCCTGTCGAGGCGCCATCCGCGGCACCGGGCACGTCAGCGGTTGATCAGTTCCGCGAATCGCCGGGCGTTGATGTTGCCGCCGGAGGCGATGACGCCGATCCTGCGCGGAAGACCTTCGAGACGCCCGGTCATGAGGGCGGCCAAAGCGGTGGCGCCGCTGGGTTCGAGGACGATCTTCAGACGTTCGAAGGCGAAGCGCATGGCGTCGACGATGTCCTCGTCGCCGACGAGGGCGATCGCGTCCACCAGGCGCTGGTTGATGGCGAAGGTGATCTCGCCGGGCGTGGGCAGGGCTTGGCCGTCGGCGATGGTGCGGGGCACGGGGATGGTGACGCGCGCGCCGCCGGCCAGGGAGCGCTTGGTGTCGTCGCCTTCCTCGGGTTCGACGCCGATGACCTTGACGGTGGGGTGAAGCGCCTTGGCGGCCGTGGCGCTCCCGGCGATGAGGCCACCGCCGCCGACGGGCACGACGAGGGCGTCGAGGTCGCCGGTCTCCTCGAAGAGTTCGAGGGCGGCGGTGCCCTGCCCGGCGATGACATGGGGGTGGTCGTACGGCGGGATGAGGGCAAGGCCGCGCTCCTGGGCCAGGGCTTCGCCGAGGGCGGTGCGGTCCTGGGTGTAGCGGTCGTAGGTGACGATCTCCGCGCCGTAGCCGGCGGTGGCTTCCAGCTTGGAGCGCGGGGCGTCCTCGGGCATGAGGATGACCGCGGTGGTGCCCAGTTCGCGGGCGGCCAGGGCGGTGGCCTGGGCGTGGTTGCCGGAGGAATAGGCGGCGACGCCCTTGGCCAGTTGCCCGGCGGGCAGTTGGGCGACGGCGTTGTAGGCGCCGCGGAACTTGAAGGCGCCGACGCGCTGGAAGTTCTCGCACTTGATGAACACCTCGGCGCCGACCTGGGCGTTCAGGGTGCGGGAGGTGAGGACGGGCGTGCGGTGGGCGATCCCGTCGAGGCGCGCGGCGGCCTCACGGACGTCGTCGAAGGAAACGGACGGTGCAGCGGCCATGGTGAATCCCTTGCGCTGGTGAGAAGTCGAACCGCGTGCTGAGGGTCGCCGAGTCTAGCCTATTCGTCTAGATCTGTAATAGCAGTCCAGAACGCCCCCGCAGACATGGCACCAGATGGCACCGCATAGCGCCACCGAGGCGCCACCCGGCATCATTCCGCACCACCAAAGGCGCGCGGACCCACATAGCGCCACCCCGCCCCAGACTGACCCCTTTGCGTTTCCGCAGGTCAAGGGCGCCACACCCGCACCCACCCCGCATGCGACACCCTTCGGGCTTGCGAATGACGCCACAGTGGTGCCACTATGGCGTCATGGACCTCACGCCGTATGTCGACACCCTCCGCCGTGAACTCGCGGTGGCCGCCGAAGCCGGCGGGGAAGATGCCCGCGAGCTGGCCGAGCGGCTCACCGCTCCCCTGGAGTCGGCGACCCGTCTGACCATGCTCAATGTGCTCTCCGCCGCGATGGACGAGATCACCCGCGAGCTCGCCCCCGGCTCGGTCGACGTACGGCTGCGCGGACTCGACCCCGACTTCGTGGTGACGCCACCGCCCACCGACGGCGGCTCCATGGAAGCGGCGGCCGCGCCCGTCGAACCGCTCAGGGCGCCGGCACCCGCCGACGGCGACGAGGGCGGCACCGCCCGCGTCAATCTGCGGCTGCCGACCCACCTCAAGGCGCGCGCCGAGGAGGCCGCGAGCCGCGAGGGACTGTCGGTCAACGCGTGGCTGGTGCGGGCCGTGTCGGCCGCGGTCGACGGCGGCGCGCGGCCGCATACGCCGCAGAAGTCCCGCACCGGACAGAGCTTCACGGGCTGGGTGCGCTGACCGCGCCCCCGCCCACGCCACGCCCACGCCGCACAAAGAACGGCACTTCACCCACACCACGTCCCACCAGCGGGGACGCCCCAAGGACTCACGAGGACGGGACAGCCATGCCTTCTTTCGACACTCCCGAACCGATTTCGGTCGACGCGCACATCGGCGCCGGTTCCCTCCGGATCACCGCGAGCGACCGCCCCGACACCGTCGTCGAGGTACACCCCGGCAGCCCGAAGCGGGACAAGGACGTGCGGGCCGCCGAGCAGACCGAGGTCACGTACGCGGGCGGCGTCCTGACCGTCAGGACGAAAGAACGCCGCCTCATCGGGCCCACCGGCGCCGTCGACGTGGCGATCGACCTGCCCACGGGCTCGCGCGTCGACCTGACCGGCGCCTGGACCCCGGTAGTCGGCGAGGGCCGGCTCGGCGAGGTCCGCGTGAAGACCTCGGGCGGTGACGTCCGCCTCGACACGACCGGGCCGCTCCAGATGACCGTCTCCCACAGCTCGATCACCGTGGACCGGGTCGAGGGCACGGCCGAGATCACCACCAGCACCGGCAGCCTGCGCATCGGCACCGTCCACGGT
Source organism: Streptomyces sp. NBRC 110028 (assembly GCF_001417735.1). Lineage (GTDB taxonomy): Bacteria > Actinomycetota > Actinomycetes > Streptomycetales > Streptomycetaceae > Streptomyces. Next base: position 228,491 of record NZ_BBUZ01000025.1, on the reverse strand, counting down.
CCCGCCGTCCTGAAGAACTCGCACGGCACCACGACCGTCGGCACCGTGACCGGTGACCTGCGGGTGAGTGGCGCCCACGGCGGCATCGACATCGAGCGTGCCGAAAGCTCGGTCACCGCCACCACCGCCCACGGCGCCCTGCGCGTGGGCGAAGTCTCCTGTGGAACCGCCCAGTTGGAGACGTCCATCGGCGCCATCGAGGTCGGCGTCCGCGACGGCACCGCCGCCTGGCTCGACGTCAGCTCCGAGCGCGGGCAGGTGCGCAACACGCTCGCCGACGCCGAGCCCCCCGCGGAGACCGAGGACACCGTCAAGATCCGTGCCCGGACCCGCTGGGGCAACATCGACGTGCGCCGCAACCGGCGCTGAGCACCGGCCCCGCCCACTCGCCCCCTTCACCAGCCACCTCATGCCTTCGAACGGGAGGGCTCCATGCCTTCGTCTGTCATGCCCACGCCCAAAACCACTGCCTCCGCCGCCGTCTCCACCGTCGGGCTGCGCAAGTCGTACGGCGACAAGACCGTCCTCGACGGCATCGATCTGCGCATCCCCGCCGGGTCCGTATTCGCGCTGCTAGGGCCGAACGGCGCCGGTAAGACCACCACCGTGCAGATCCTGTCCACGCTCATCGCCGCCGACGGCGGCCGGGCCCAGGTCGCCGGGCACGACGTCGCGGCCTCGCCCGAGGGGGTGCGCGCCGCGATCGGCGTCACCGGACAGTTCGCCGCGCTCGACGACCTGCTCACCGCCGAGGAGAACCTGCTCCTCATGGCCGACCTGCTGCGCCTCGACAAGCGCGAGGGCAGGAAGCGTGCCAGGGAACTGCTCGAGCGGTTCGGCATCGCGGATGTCGCGGGCAACCGGGCCGCGACCTTCTCCGGCGGTATGCGGCGCCGGCTCGACATCGCCATGACACTGGTCGGCGACCCGAAGGTGATCTTCCTCGACGAGCCGACGACCGGGCTCGACCCGCGCAGCCGCCGCACCATGTGGGAGACCGTGCGCTCGCTGGTCGCGGGCGGGGTCACCGTCTTCCTCACCACCCAATACCTGGAAGAGGCCGACCAGTTGGCGGACCGGATCGCCGTGCTCGACGGCGGCCGGATCGTCGCCGAGGGCACCGCCGACGAACTCAAGGCGCGGATCCCCGGCAGTCACGTACGACTGCGGTTCGCCGGGACAGAGGAGTACGAGCGCGCGGCGGCCGCCCTCTCCGGCGCGGCCCGCGACGACGAGAACCTCGCCCTGCGCGTGCCGAGCGACACCGGCATGGAGGCACTGCGTGCCCTGTTCGACCGGCTCGACGCGGCCGGGATCCGGGCCGCCGACTTCTCCGTCCACACCCCCGACCTCGACGACGTCTTCCTCGCCCTGACCGGCGACGGCAGCACCGGCACCGCCCTTCACGTCAAGGAGACCCTGCGATGAGCACCCTCACCTACGCCGTGCACGACTCGATGACGATGCTGCGGCGCAACCTGAAACACGCCCTGCGCTATCCCGCCGTGTCCCTGGGCCCGGCCATGATGCCCGTCCTGATGCTGCTGCTGTTCGTGTACGCCTTCGGGGACTCGATCGGCGCCGGCATGGGCGGCGGCCGGGACGCGTATCTGGAGTATCTGACGCCCGGCGTCATCATCATGGGCGTGGCGGCCGGAGCCATGTCGACCTCGATCGCGGTCTGCCAGGACATGACCGAGGGCATCATCAACCGCTTCCGCACCATGAACATCACGCGCTCGTCGTTCATGACGGGCCATGTCGTCGGCAGCGTCATCACGACGGTGGTGAGCCTGGTCCTGGTGGTGGGCGTGGCGCTCGCGCTCGGCTTCCGCCCGGACGCGAACCCGCTGGAGTGGCTGGCGGCGGCCGGGCTGATCACGGCCATCGCGTTCGCGGTGGCCTGGCTGTCGGCGGCGCTCGGCCTGATCTCCAAGACGGTGGAGTCCGCGAGCAACAAGCCGCTGCTCATCCAGTTCCTGCCGTTCCTCGGCTCGGCGTTCGTGCCGGCCGGCTCGATGGCCCCGGGGCTGCGCTGGTTCGCCCAGAACCAGCCGTTCACCCCGATGACCGAGACACTGCGCGGCCTGCTCACCGGTTCCCAGATCGGCAACAGCGGCTGGATCTCGCTCGCCTGGTGCGTCGGCATCACCCTGGTCGGCTACGTCTGGTCGCGTTCGCTGTTCAACAGCACCACCAAGCGCTGAGAGCCCGCCTGCCGCAGACCCGGCCCGGGTCTGCGGCAGTTGGCGTGGTCCGGCGTGGGGTCAGGGCTTGAGGAGCGCCTTGATGGCGCGGCGCTCGTCCATGGCCCGGTAGCCCTCGGCGACCTGCTCCAGGGGCAGGGTGAGGTCGAAGACCTTGCCCGGGTCGATCCGGCCCGACAGGACGTACTCGATCAGCTCGGGCAGGTAACGGCGGACCGGGGCGGGGCCGCCGCGCAGGCCGACGTGGGAGAAGAACAGCTCCTGACCGTCGACGGCGACCCCGTGGGGGACGCCGACGAAGCCGACGTTGCCGCCCGGCCGCGCCGAGTGCAGCGCCTGCCCCATGGCCTCGGCGGTACCGACGCACTCCAGGACCGCGTCGGCGCCGATCCCGCCGGTGAGGTCCTTGATCCGCGCGATGCCTTCCTCGCCTCGCTCGGTGACGATGTCGGTGGCGCCGAACTCGCGGGCCAGCTTCTGACGGGACGCGTGGCGGCTCATCGCGATGATCCGCTCCGCGCCCATCTCCTTCGCCGCGATCACCGCGCACAGGCCGACCGCTCCGTCGCCGACGACGACGGCGGTGGAGCCGGGCCGGACCTCGGCGGCGTCGGCGGCCCACCAGCCGGTGCCCATCACGTCGGAGACGGCCAGCAGGCCGGGCCAGAACTCCTCGCCCGGCACCTCGTCGGTGGCGACCAGGGTGCCCTGGGCGTTGGGGATGCGCACGTAATCGGCCTGACAGGTGCCCATGAACTCGCGGTTCAGGCAGTTGGCCTGGAAGCCGTTGCGGCAGTTGGCGCAGGTGTTGTCCGAGGTGGCGAACGAGCCGACGACGAACTGGCCCGGCCGGACCGAGGTGACGTCGCTGCCGACCTCTTCCACGAAGCCGACGTACTCATGCCCCATCGGGTGTGCCTCGTCGGTCGGCTCCACGCCGCGGTAGGGCCACAGGTCGGATCCGCAGACACAGGTGACGGCCGTGCGGATGATCGCGTCGGTGGGCTTGAGGATCTTGGGGTCGTCGAGGGTCTCGAAGCGCACATCGCCGGGGGCGTGGATGACTGCTCCGCGCATGGGGGACGTCCTTACGTGCTCAGGGTGGGCGCTGGTGCCCGAGTGCGGTTGCGTACCGGGCGTAAGAGGACGGCACCGCCGTGGGTGCCGTCGCGTCCCGGACGGGCGCCTCCGGGTGCGGCGCCGTGGCGCCGCGGCCGAGAAGTGCCGCGCCGTCCAGGTAATCGGATGTCCGCGCGGACAGCGAGATACCAGTGGGAGGTGTACTGCCAGTACATCCCTCGCGCGGCGCGCAGGCCGTACGGTCGAGGTGTGGACAACCGTGACGAGGTCCGCGAGTTCCTCACCTCGCGGCGAGCGAAGATCACCCCCGAGCGGGCCGGCCTGCCCTCCGGGAGCAGGAGGCGCGTGCCGGGGCTGCGCAGGAGCGAGGTCGCGGCCCTGGCCGACATGAGCGTCGAGTACTACGCGAAGCTCGAACGGGGCAACCTCGCCGGGGTCTCACCGGCCGTCCTCGAAGCCGTCGCCCGCGCCCTGCGGCTGGACGACGCCGAGCGTGCCCATCTCCTGCATCTCGCGCAGGCCGCCGACGGCTCCGACGCCCTCACCCGCCCCCGGCGCCGTACCACCCGGCAGTGGACGCCGCACCGCAGCCTGCGGTGGACCCTGGACGCGATCACGGCCGGGCCCGCGTTCGTGCGCAACGCCCGCATGGACGTCCTCGCCACCAACCAGCTCGCCCGCGCCTTTTACGCCGACCTCTACGCCACGCCCCGCAACCACGCGAACCTCGCCCGGTTCAACTTCCTCGACCCGGCCTCCCGGCGCTTCTACCCCGACTGGGACCTCTTCGCCGACATGGCGGTGGCCATCCTGCGCACCGAGGCCGGCCGCAACCCCCACGACAAGGACCTGCACGACCTCGTCGGCGAGCTGTCCACCCGCAGCGAGGAGTTCCGCGCCCGCTGGGGCGCCCACAACGTGCGCCGTCACGGCACCGGCACCAAGCGGTTCCACCACTCGGCCATCGGCGACCTCACGCTCGCCTACGAGGGTCTGGAGATGGCCGCCGAGCCCGGCCTCACCCTCACCATCTACACCGCCGAACCCGGATCCCCCTCGGAAGAGGGCCTGCGCCTGCTCGCCTCCTGGGCCGCCACCCAGGAGACCGGCTCGCCCACCCGGCAATCCACCGGCTGAGGCGAACGGCGGGAACCGGATGGACTCCGGCACCGCCGTCCGGTCGATGCCCCGCCGGCCCGGGACCTACGCGATCTGCCCGGCCGCCCACTCGGCCCATTCGCGGCGCATGGCGTTGAACCGCAGGCCGTATTCCAGAACGATCCGGCCGTGGGACGAGAGGTTGTCGTCGTCCCAGTCGATGAATTCGGCCAGGCGGCGCAGGCTCTCCTCCCCCTGGGCCGACATGTCGGCCAGTTCGGCGAGATGGGTCCGCGCCTGGCCGGGAGTCAGCACACCGAGGAAGAACACACGCAGCAGGATCTCGCTGCGGGTGTTCCGCTGTGGCGTGGTCTCGGTCGGCCAATGCCGGAGCTCGGCCATCCCCTCCTCGGTGAGGGCGTACTCCTTGCGGCCCCTCGGCCCCTCGGCGGCCACGGTGATCAGCCCGCCGCGCGCCGGCTTGGTCAGCTCGGTGTAGATCTGGCTCTGGGTCGCCGGCCAGACGGTGGCCAGCGAGGTGTCGAACAGTTTCAGCAGGTCATAGCCACTGGCGGGCCGGTTGGGTGCCGGTGGCGGCGATCAGGAAGGTGCCGCTGACGGTGGCGACCTGGTTGGTCATCCCCATCAGACCGGAGACGGTGCCGCGGCGTTCCTCCGGCACGCGGTCGGGAAGGAGGGCGATGAGGGCGGCCATGGCGGCGTTCATCGCGACCTGGGTCAGGCACCAGCCGACGAGGACGACGGGGATGGGGCGCCGTACCGATGACGAAGAGGGACGCGCCGCCCATGAGGGTGCCGATGACGACGAACGGTCGCCGTCGCCCCCACCGGGACGTACAGCGGTCGCTGAAGTGCCCGAAGACCGGATTGGCGACCATCGCGAAGATCGCCCCGACGCCCGCCACCAGGGTCAGCGACGACGTCTTGCCCTCGGGGTCGAGGTCGGCGATGCGCAGGGACAGCGTGACCGAGGCGGGCGTGAGCAGGGCGATCCAGACGCCGATGATGGCGAGGAGCCGTCTCCCCCACGGCCGTCCTCGCGCTCAACCTCGGCATCAGCACGGGGGGCCTCATCGAACGGCTCGCCCACCCCCGACCGGCCGCCGCGCACCGTCACCGTCCCCAGCAGCCACGTCCGGCGAGGCACCGGCGAAGTCGGGCCCACCGGCAGCGGCGCACCGGTCAGATCAACAAGCCGGTCACGGTGCAGGCCCCGCCCGCGAGCGACAGCTTCGACCTGTCCGACCTGGCCCGGGGCCTGGAGGACTGGCTCCCTGTTTCACGTCAGGGGATACGGGGCTTCCCCTGGGCGTACAGCCACTTGCTGAACAGCGGACCGAGGTCCTTCCCGGACTGCCGTTCCGCGAGGCGCTGGAACTGGGCGGTGGTGCCGTGTCCGTGGCGGTGCTGTACGGCCCACGCACGCAGGACGCGGAAGAAGACCCGGTCGCCGACGGCGGTGCGCAGGGCGTGCAGGGCCATGGCGCCGCGGTCGTAGACGGGGCGGCCGAAGATCTTGGCGCCGCTGCCGGGGTTGCCCGGCGGGAACGCCCACAGGGGATCGCCCGCGGGAGTGGCGTACAGGTCGTCGAAGCTCTCCTGGGCGCTGGCGCCGCCGTGCTGCTCCTCGTAGAGCCACTCGGCGTAGCTGGCGAAGCCCTCGTTGAGCCAGATGTCCTTCCACGAGGTGAGGGAGACGGAGTCGCCGAACCACTGGTGGGCGTTCTCGTGGACCAGGGTTCCCAGGTCGGGGGCGCTGCCGTAGACGGGCCGGGTCTGGGTCTCCAGTGCGTAGCCGACGTGTCGCGCGTGGTCGACGATGGAGCCGGCGGCGCGGTACGGGTAGGGCCCGAACAGCTTGCTCTCCCACTCCAGCACGGACGGCAGCTTCTTCAGCACGGGCGCGGCGGCGGTGGCCTCGCGCGGGTCGACGGCGTCGTAGACCTTGATGCCGCTACGGGTCCTGTACTGCTTGACCTCGAACTTCCCGACGGTCGCGGTGGCGAGGTAGGCGGCCATGGGTTCGGTCTGCCGCCAGCGGAAGGTGGTTTTCCCCTTGCGGGTGCTCCGGCCGAGCAGGACGCCGTTGGAGATGGCGGCGCGGCCCTTGGGGACGGTGATCGTGATGTCGTACGACGACTTGTCCAGCGGGTGGTTGTCGGCGGGGAACCAGGTCATGGCGCCCTGTGGTTCACCGGCGACGAACGCGCCGTCGTCGGTGGGGATCCAGCCGTCGGGGGAACCGTCGGGGTCGGTGACCGGGGCGGGCCTGCCCCGGTAGGTGACCGTGACGCGGAACCCCTGCCCCTTGTGCAGGGCGCGCCGGGGGGTGACGACGAGTTCCTGACCGCTGCGCTTGTACGCCGCCCTGGCCCGGTCGACGGTCAGACCGGTGATCCGAAGGCCCTTGAAGTCGAGATCGAAGCGGTCCAGGCGCTGGGTGGCGCGGGCGGTGAGGATCGCCTTGCCGGTGAGGTGACGGCTCGCCGGGTCGAAACCGAGCGTCAGTCCGTAGTGGGCGACGTGGTAGCCGCCGTTGCCTGCGCGCGGGAAGTAGGGGTCGCCGACACCGGGGGCGCCCGCCCGCCCGGCAGCGGCGACGGGCCCGGCCGCCGCGAGCAGGGCCGCCACGACGACGGGGACGGTGGCGGCGACGGCTCCGCGGCCGAGGACGGTGGTGCGTATGCGGGGTTGGGTCACGTGCGCGCTCCTGGGGGGTGGCGTGTGCTCAAAGGATCCTCAGAGTAGGCAATCGGCCCCCCTCTCACCCCCCGATTCGGGTCACATCATGGCGCGTTGTCGCGGGTCCTCGGGCTGGGTGCGCGGTGGGCGCGGCGGTAGGCCAGCGGGGACAGGCCGAGGTGGGTGTGGAAGTGCTTGCGCAGCGCTACGGGGTCCCCGAAGCCACAGGCTGTGGCGATGCGCGCGACGGTCAGGTCGCTGGACTCCAGCAGGCGGCGCGCCTGGGTCAGCCGGCTCTGCACCAGCCATTGGAGGGGGCTCGTGCCCACCTCGGCGCGGAATCGCCGGGTGAACGTGCGCTCGCTCATGTGGGCGTGGCGGGCCATGTCCTGCAGCGTGACCGGTTCGGCCAGCCGGTTCAGTGCCCACTGGCGGGTGGCCGAGGTGGAACGGTCGGCCTCCTTCGGCACCGGGTGCTCGATGAATTGTGCCTGGCCGCCCTCGCGCCAGGGAGCCACCACGCATCGTCGCGCCGCGGAGGTGGCCACGGTCGCGCCGTGGTCCCTGCGGATCAGGTGGATGAACAGGTCGATGCCGGCCGCCCCGCCGGCAGCGGTCAGGATGCGGCCGTTGTCGACGAACAGCACGTCCGGATCGACCTCGACGTCGGGGAACTGCCGGGCGAACCGGCCGCACAGCGACCAATGGGTGGTGGCCCGCAGGCCGTCCAGCAGACCGGCCGCCGCGAGCAGGAATGACGAGGTGCACAGGCTGACGATGCGGGCCTCGGGCCGGATCCGGGCGAAGGCCGTGGCGACCCGGGCGGGCAACTCGCCGGTGGCGAGCAGATGTTCGTCGGGCTCCTGGGTGGCGATCACCACGGTGTCCGCGTCCTCCAGCAGGGACTCGTCGTCGTCGACGACGATCCGGAAGCCCTCGTTCGTGCGGACCGGCCGGCCGCCGAGCGAGCAGGTCGTCACGGAATAGAGCCGCGCTCCGGCCGGGTCGAGGGCCTCGTTGAGCACCCGGGCCGCGACGCCCAGGTCCATCGGCATGACCCCGTCGAGGGCGAGAACGGCAACACGATGCGGCATGGCCGGAATGGTACGACAGGTGGCCGTCCAGCCACTCACGGCGTCGGTGGGCGTCGGCGAGGCTGAAGCACGTGCCCGGGCCGCCCTGGCCCGGACCGAAGGACATGCGAAGCGGATATGAGCGAGGAAAGTATGAGCGAGCAGACGATGCGCGCCGTCACCATCGAGGAGTTCGGCGGGCCGCACGTGCTGACCGCCGGCCGGGTCGCGCGCCCCGAGCCACTGCCGACAGAGGTGCTGGTGCGCGTGCACGCCGCCGGAATCAACCCGGTGGACTGGAAGACCCGCGCGGGTCACGGCATGGCCGGGCTGCAGACGCTGCCGCTGATCCTCGGCTGGGACGTCTCCGGCGTCGTCGAGGAGGTCGGCTTCGGTGTCACCACGCTCGCACCCGGCGACGAGGTGTACGCCATGCCGTGGTTCCCGCGCCCGGCCGGCGGGTACGCCGAGTTCGTCACGGCACCGTCCCGCCAGTTCGTCCGCAAGCCGGCCTCGCTCTCGCACGTCGAGGCCGCGGCTCTGCCGCTCGCGGCGCTCACCGCCTGGCAGGCCCTGGTGGACACGGCGCGCGTCACCGCCGGGCAGCGGGTGCTGGTGCACGCCGCGGCCGGTGGCGTGGGGCACTTGGCGGTGCAGTTCGCCAAGCACCTCGGCGCCGAGGTGATCGCGACCGCCCGCGAGCCCCGGCACACCTGGCTCGAGGGACTGGGCGCGGACGAGACGATCGACTACACGCGGCAGCGGTTCGAGGAGGCCACGGGCAAGGTCGATGTCGTCATCGACCTGGTCGGGTCCGCGGATGACACCGATGTGCGCTCGGTGTCGGTGACCCGGCGAGGCGGCCTGGTCATCTCCATTCCGGGCGGTGTCCGGGACACCCTGGCCACCGCTGCCGGGCAGGCGGGGGTGCGCACCAGCCCGCTGCTGGTCGAGCCGGACGCCGCCGCTCTGACGGCCGTCGCCGGCCTGGTCGACTCCGGCGCGGTCCGCGTCGAGGTCGAACGCACCTTCGCCCTGGAGCAGGCCGCCGAGGCCCACCGGCTGGGTGAGACCAACCGCACCCGCGGCAAGCTGGTGCTGGAGGTGACGCGGTGACGTCGGCAACCGCACTCGTCGTCGGCGGCACCGGGACCATGGGCGCCCGGGTCGTCCACGCCCTCGCCGCACGCACCGGCACCGTCGTGCGCGTGCTGTCGACATCCTCGCCTGAGCCACGTGTGCGCCGCGACCGGCGTCCACACCGGTCGCGGCGCCCCTCGCCCTCCTGGCGATACCCGGGACGCGCACCATGTCAGGGTGCGCGTCCCACGGGACGCGTTTCGCCGCCGTCTCGTCGTCCGCGGACCTGTGCCCACGATCGCGCCGTGCGGCCGATGAGCTTTCCCGGAGCCCGGTCGGCGGGGCGGATCAGCGCAGTCCGGCGAAGAGATCGTTCTCGGGTACGGCGGCGCCGGTGGTGTCCTTGACCCGTACGTAGGTCTCCATGCCCATCAGCTCGCCGAACCTCTCCTTGCCCATCTTGAGGAAGAAGATGTTCTCGCCCTGACTGGCGTGCGCGGCCAGCGCGTCGAACTTCTGGCCGCTGAACGCGGCGGTGTCCACCCACGTGGTGATCTCATCGTCGGGGAGGCCGATCTCGGCCAGCGCGGCGGCCTCGGCGGGGTCCGGCTCCGGCATGTCCTCCCCGAACTCGCGCAGGGTCTCCCCGAACCGCTGCATCATCGAGCGGGGCATCGTCGTCCAGTACACCTTCGGTGTCAGCGTGGTCATCTCCAGCGCCGCCATGGTGATGCGGTTGGCCTGGATGTGGTCGGGGTGGCCGTAGAAGCCGTTCTCGTCATAGGTGACGACCACATCGGGTCGGTAGTGCCGCATGAGGTCCGCGAGCCGGGCGGCGCCTTCCTCCACGGGGGTCTGCCAGAAGGATCCGGGGGCGTCGTTGCTCGGCCAGCCCATCATCCCGGAGTCGGCGTAGTCGAGCATCTCCAGATCGCTGATCTTCAGGACGTCGCAGCTCTCCTTGAGTTCTTGACGGCGCATCAAGGCGACGGCCGCCGGATCGTGCCCGGGATCGCCCGGCTTGACACCCCCCGGACCGTCACCGCAACCGCCGTCGGTACACGTCACGAGAACCGTCCGGATGCCCTCCGCCGCATACCGCGCGAGAACCCCTCCGGTTCCGGTGGCCTCGTCGTCGGGGTGGGCGTGTACTGCCATGAGTGTCAAGGGCCGGTCAGTCATGAAAAGTCCTCCTGCGGAAAACACATCTCGATACGAAGTGCGCGGCGGGCGTGCCGCGATCCTGGGGCCCGGATCCCGGTGGACGGACGACCGTGTGGTCTCCCCGTTTCCCGCCGTGCGGCGCCGGTCCCCCGGTCGATGCAACCGTGCCGCCGGGACGGCTGTTCCCTATGCGGCCGTTTGGTCTTCCAGGCGTCGACCGGGGCACGCCCGGCGAGGCCGCAGCACCGTCCGTTCGTACGACGGTCAGGTCACGCCGCCGTCGGCTCGGCCTCGGCCGGCGCGCCCTCCGGGGCCCCAGCCGGCTTCGGCGTCCGGAAGGCGATCCGGAACGCCTGCCGGAGGCAGAGGTCGAACACGCGGGTCCGCTCCGACGGACTGGTGGCCCGCCTTTGAGGATCGGGCTCTGTTCGGCGGCCGGTCCACCGGCGTGGGCGGCGACGCTGTGGCGGTAGTCGGCCCGCCGCCACCGCTCTTCCCCGCCGAGGGACGGTGCCCTCCGGCCGCGCGGGCCGGAGGGCGGGTCGCGTGCGGTTCGCTTCGCTTACGGCGCCGGCAGCTAGAACTGGCGGTTCAGGCGGAGCGACAGATAGCAGCCGCCGGCGCGGCCGTCGGTGTCGTCGCCCACCGTCACGGAGTTGCCCTCATAGACCGTTTGCCAGGTGCCTGTCGGGCGGTAGTTCTTGCACTGGTCCGAGGCGTCGTAGCCGCCATCGCCGTACCACTGCACATCAAGGACGATGTCCGAGCGCCCGGCGAGGGTGAAGGTGAGGTTGCACCAGCCCGCTCGGCCGTCGGTGTCCACCCGGATGGGGTCGCCGAACGTCTTGAAGGGCTTGATCGGGATCGTTTTCGTGCCCCCGTTCTGGCACTGGGTGTCGTCGCTGCCGGGCTCTGCCTCCCACGTGTAGGTGGCGGTCAGGCCCGCGAGGGAGTTCGACGGGTCGTAGAGGCCGAAGGCCAGCTGACAGCCGCCCGCGCGGTTGTCGGTGTCCAGACGGATGGGGGTGGTCCAGTCGGCCGCGCCGACCCACCGCTCCGGCGGATTCGTCGGCCCGTCGCACTGGCCGTTGCCGTCGGGGTAGAAACGAACGCCCAGCTCGGGCGCGGCGCCGGCCGAGGATGACGCGGCGCCGGCCGACGTGGCCGACAGGCCGGTCACCATCAGTATGCCGACTGCCAGCGCGGCGGCTGATCGGGCCGGTCTACTGCCCAGCTTCAGCTTTCTCACGTGTGTCTCCCAGGGTGTCTTCGTTTGATCCGGAAAAGGTGCCGAACCGTTCCACGGGCGTGAATGACCATCACTGCGTTCCCGATTGACGCGATGGAACAGAGAAGAACAGAGGAAACCCGAAGTGCGTCAGACGGCGGAAGGCGGAATGAGCCCCTCCAAGCCGAGGCGCCGCGCCGACAGCGCGCGGCGGCAACGGCAAAATTATCCGGGGTGCATCAAGACAGCCAGCAGGTCGATATCGGCCATACCTGGCCGGCATCAGCCTGCTGGCGCGCGATCCCGCCTGGCTCCGCGGGCGCGGGCCGCGCAGATGCCGTCCCCGACGCGAAGGAGTGGCCACGTCGGACCGCTCAGCTCTGATGCGGAGTACCCCACAGCTGCCACACCGCCGTCCGTACTGTCCGGGGCTGTTCAAGGACTACGCGTACCGCGTGCGCGATGTCGCCGGGCCGAAGGTATGCATCAAGCCCGGGCGAGCCTTCCTCTCGGCCGAGGCCGATGGCGAACTCGGTCGACGTCCCGGCCGGGCAGATGTCACCTCTGCTCAGCGTACGCAGAGCCCGCCCAGCCCACTCCCCTTCTGCCCAGGCGGCCCGCGACCACGATCGAGGCGGTTACGGGCGTCCGGCCGGGCGGGTGCAGGCAGTGGTAACGGGGGTGCCGGATGGTGCGCCGATCAGCGGTGAGCAGCGGCCATGGATGACTCGGAGGCCGCTTTCCTGGTCTTCCAGCAGGCAGCCGTCTCCCCGGTCACCTGGGTGATGCTCTCCGAAATCCTCCCCCTCGCCATACGCGGACTCGGGATGGGCACGGCCGTCCTGGTGCTCTGGCTCGTCAACGCCAGGGGGTGACCCTATGGCAACGGCCTGTCGAGGACTCAGCCGAAGCCCGGGCGCCCGAGCCACGGGAATGACTGGCGGTGAGGCGCTTGCCTCACGCCTTCGGGGCGCGCACGGACAAGACCGGGAGCGGCGAGCGGACTCACCCGCGGTCGGCCCGGTCAGTGCGTGGGCCAGGTGGCCGCCCTACCGAACGGGCCTCTCTGGCCTGCCCTGGCTGGTGGAGCCTGGCAGCGGTTATCGGGGACCGGTCGCTGGAAACCCGGCCCACAACCAGCGGCGCCGCGGAGTAGGCGTCGGCTGTTATCCGGTGGCGTCCAGCGCTGTGCTGGCTTTATTCGCGAAGCCATTGATCGAGTCGGCGAGGTCCGCAGCCTTCACCGTGTGGCGCTCGATGTACTCGGCCTGGGACTCAGGAGACGATGCCCGGCTCTGCTTCCAGGTCACCAGATTGTTGTCGACTACTCGCAGCGCCGTGAGCACTGCTTCCCCAGACGCAGCCACCTCATGAGGGCCCTCCAAGTGCAAACGAGCGCAGGAGGCCTGAATCGTCCGTATCAATTTGTCCAGCTGGCCCAACAGGCTTGCCACATCAGCTTCAGCCTGCGCTTGGACAAGGGCACGGGATGCCTGCCGCGCGACTTCGCGTGCCTCGGTGATGGGGACAAGCGTCGCCGCGTAGGCCTCTTGGCGGATCTCGCGGCGCCATCGTGCATGGTCGATGTGAGCTTGGTCCCGTGCCTGTTGACGTAGGTACCGGCCCGCGACCACGGCAGATGCGGTAGTCCCGACGACCCCGACGAAAGCACCGAGCAATGCAGCGAGTCCCTGATCCACGCCAGCAAATTATCGGATGGTCCAGTCTGGGTGGAGCCCCCAGACGCGGGGTGCGGCGGTCTCGTCCTCAGTCGAGCACCGCCAGCGCACAGCGAAACGCGCTGCGCTGGCGGTCGAGCAGCTCGCGTACGGCCTCTCAGGTTGGGTCGTAGACGTAGGGCAGGGGGTTGCTGTTTCCGGCCGGGGTGTGCGCGACGACGTTCACCGTGCCGGGTGCCCCGGCCGGGGATGTCGCGATGACCTGGGTGTCGGAGATTGCCGAGAACGAGGCCGGGACGCCGCCGAAGGTCACCGCGTCGGTGTAGGTGAGGTTGCTGCCGTTGAGCACGATCACGTCACCCCCGGTGTCGGAGCCGTGAGACGGGTTGAGGCTGGTCAGGACAGGGGCTCCGAGATAGGTGTAGTACGGATTCCCGGTACCTGCCGTGCTGGTGCCGCCCGGTGTGGTGACGGTGACGGTGACCGTGCCGGATCCGGGAGGAGCGGTGGCGGTCAGCTGGCTGTCGGAGATTACGTTGATGGCCGTGGCCGGGTTCCCTCCGAAGCTGACGGCACTGGTGAGGGTCAGATTGCTGCCGAAGATGGTGACGGTGTTGCCTCCGGTGGCCGGGCCGAGATGCGGGGACACGTCGCTGACGGTGGGCGCGGCGATATAGAAGTACGGCAGCGGATTGCTGATTCCGCCAGCCGTGGTGACGGTGACGTTGACCGAGGACGGCGCCCCTGCGGGGGCGCTGACGGTGATCTGCGTGGCCGTATTGGTCAGGATGGTCGCCGGGTTGAGGCCGAAGAGCACTTGAGTGGCGCCGGTGAGGTTGGTGCCGTTGATGGTGACCGTGTTGCCGCCCGAGGTCGGCCCCGAGGCCGGGCTGAGCGAGGTCAAAGTGGGAGCCACGACCGTGGTGTAGGTGTAGACGAGTGCGTTGCTGGTGCCGCCGGGCGTGGTCACCGTAACGCCCACGGCGCCGGTGCCCGCAGGGGCGATGACGGTGATCTGCGTGGCGGTATTGGTGAGGATCGTGGCGGTGTTGGCGCCGAACTTCACCGAGGTCGCCCCGGTGAGGTTGGCGCCGTTGATGGTGACCGTGTTCCCGCCCGAGGCCGGCCCCGAGGCCGGGCTGAGCGAGGTCAAAGTCGGAGCCACGACCGTGGTGTAGGTGAAGAAGACATTCTGTGTGCTGGTTCCTGTCGGTCCGGTAACCGTGACCTTGACCGTGCCGGCCCCCGCGGGCGTCTTGGCTGTGATCTGGGTATCGCTCACGACGACCACATTGGTCGCCAGGTTGGGGCCGAACCTGACCGCGGTGACGCCGATGAAACCGGACCCGGTGATGGTGACGGGAGTACTCCCCGATGGAGCACCTTGGGCGGGGCTGACGCTGGTCACTACGGGGGCCATGGTGGTTGCTCTTTTCTGCCTTCTCGTACCTACGGGCCGCTCCCCGGCCAGATGCCGGCCGGCCGGGGAGCGGCGGGGCGCCGCCGCCCGTGCGCCGAACGCGTGGGCGGCGACTTGGTGGTTCGTGTTGTCGGTGCCCGGTCGTCCCAGGTGGTCAGGTGATGGTGAACGCCTGGGCGTTGGAGTCGCCACCGCAGGTGTGGACGGTGATGGTTCCGGCGCCGGTGGCGAGTCCGCCGGGCACGGTGGCGACGAGTTGGGTGGCGCTGATGGGCGTGAAGACGGCGGTGGCGGTGGCGGCGGCGCTGTCGGTGAAGGTGACGGTGTCGACGTTGACGAAGCCGGTTCCGTTGATGGTGATCTGGTCTCCGGCTGTGCCCGTTGCCGGGACCACCGAGGTGATGGTCGGCGCGAGGTAGTAGTCGATGAGGGTGGTGCCCGAGGTGCTGGTGCCGCCGGCGGTGGTGATGGTCACCGGCTGGGTGGACACCGTGCCGACCTGGCCGGGGTTGGCCGGGGCGGTGAAGGTGACCTGGCTGGCCTGGGTGGGGGTGACCGCGACGTTGCCGACGGTGCCGAGCCCGACCTGCGTGCCGGTCAGGAAGTTGGTGCCGAACAGTGTCACCGGACCGCCCGTGGCGGCTGAGACGCAGGTGACGCTGAGTCCGGTGGTGGTCGGCGTGGCGATGACGAAGAAGGGCAGGGCGTTGCTGGTGGCGCCGGTGTTGCTGGTGACACTGACGGAAACTTGGCCGGAGCACGGCGCCGTGTTGGGAATCACGAAGGTGACCTGGGTGGCGGTGACCGTGGCCGGGGTGACCGCCGCCGAACCGAAGTTCACCCTGGTGGTGGCGGACAGAGCGGTGCCGTTGATCTGGACGGTGTCCCCAGGTTTGCCCTGGTTGGTGCCGGTCGTGGTGTCGACCAGCGAGGTGATGGTTGCCATGATCTTTCTCCTTGTGTGGTGACGCTCTGGGCCGGGATGAAGAGCAGGTGATGGCTGCACGCGGCCCGTGATGACCGTGTGGGATGCCCTGATGGCGCGGGGAGGGCGCATGTGAGGGCCCATTGCCTCGGCGCCGGTTCCTGGGGGTCGGATCGCCCGATGTGAAGTGACTGGGCGCCATAGCAAGGGGCGCCGTCAATCCCGCTCTTACTGATTCAAGCAATGGATTGAAGGAGGCGATAGGTGGAATTAGAGCACCAGGGAAGTCATATGCAAATATGGTTAGAACCCTGCTGGTGCGCAGTGTGCGCCGTTGTGCGCCCACTGGGCCGATTCATCAGTAGCGCAACGGGGCGCGAGTAGCGGGTGTGGTGGCGCATCCCGCGGGCCGGCCTACGGGCCGACCGCGACCGGAAATCAGGAATTCGCGTCCACCCGATGGGCGCCCAACCCCACCCATCTATTGTCATATTTCTCAGGGGATTCTGTACATCCTTTCTCTTTCGTGCTCATCCTGACGCCTAAGGAACAGAGCCGTGGAGGCCGCCGTGGACACAGTCACCGAGGTCACGGAAAAACCGCTGCTGTTACCGGATGTCATCCAGGTGGGCAGCAGCCCGATCTACGCCGCGGTCACCCCCAACGGCCAACGGGTCTACGTGACCAACTTCGGCAGCGGCAGCGTCAGCGTCATCAACACCGCCACCCACACCGTCATCACCACCATCGCCGTGCCCCCCGGCCCCTGGGGAATCGACATCGCTCCGGACGGGCTGCACGCCTATGTGGCCTCCTTCGGGACCAGCAGCATGGCGGTCATCGACACGGCCACCAGCACCGTCACCCAGGTCATCACCGGGCTGAGCAAGCCGCTCGGCCTGGCGGTGACACCCGACGGTTCCCGCGTCTACGTGGCCAGCCAGGGCGGCGACCGCGTGGATGTGATCAGCACGGCGACCAACACCGTCATCGGCTCCGTGCCGGTCGGCATTGGGCCGCGCAACGTGGCGGTCACCCCCGACGGGGGCGAGGTCTACGTCACGGAAGAGGGCACGAACACGGTCCGGGTCATCGACACGGCCACCGACACCGTTACCGCCGTGCTCACCGGCTTCACCTTCCCCCGGGGCGTGGCGGTCTCGCCCGACGGGGAACGGGTCTATGCGACCGAGTACGGCGGCGACCGGCTCGACGTCATCGACACCACCATCCACTCCGTGGTGGACAGCTATACCGGACTCCCCATTCCCTTCGGCGTGGCGGTCACCAGCGACGGGGGGCTGGCGTATGTCGCGTGCGACGGCGACGACAGCGTCGCCGTCCTCGACCTCATCGCCCACAAGGACCTCACCACGGTGGCGGGTTTCCACGCTCCGTCCTGGCTCGTGATCACACCGGACGACCAAGAGATCTATGTCGTCAACAACGGCAACGAGACCGTGCGGGTGATCAGCCCACCGCCCGGCGTGTACCCCAACGTGGGGCCCATGTCAGGCGGAACGCCGGTGACCATCATCGGGGAGGGGCTGGGCAACACCACCGCCGTCCGCTTCGGCTGCCTCCCCGCAGCCTCGTTCACGGTCATCAACGACCACGAGATCCGCGCCGTCTCACCGCTCTTCGTCAGCGACGTCAAGATCAACATCACCATCGGCCAGAACACCACCCGGACCGTTGGACGCTTCTACTACCTCCAGGACTCGGTGATGACGGGGATCAGCCGGACCTCGGGCCCGCTCAGCGGAGGCGGCACGCTGACCGTGACCGGCCGGGGGCTGATCACCACCACCGAAGTGCGGTTCGGCGACGTGTCCGTCACCCCCTCGACCGTCCTCGACGACAGGGTCACCGTGACGGTACCGCCCGCACAGGCCCCCGGACCGGTACCGGTCACCGTGGTCACCCGGAGCAACTCCTACGGGCGGGCGGTCTACACCTACACGAACCCGCCCGGCATCACCTCCGTGACCCCCGCCTCCGGGCCGACATCGGGCGGCACGCCCGTCCTGATCGCAGGAACCGCGCTCGCGTTCACACAGGCAGTGACCATCGGCGGCACACCGGCGGACTTCGGGGCCATCTCCCCCACCCGGGTGGCCGCCGTCACTCCCCCCGCGGCCGCGCCGGGACCCGCAGACGTCACCGTGACGACGACGAGCGCTACGGCCACCGCCCCCGACGCCTTCCTCTACACCTGACCGCCCAAAGCTCCCTCCAGCCATCCGGCTTGCAGAGCCGTCGCCGGTGGGCGAGGTCGTTCCGCCGGATCACCCGCGCGCTGCGTCGCAAGGGCGTTCTTGTGGCACGCTGCACCGTCGAGCGGCTGATGCGTGAGCTGGGCCTGGAGGGCGTGATCGCGGGCAGCGTCGCCGCACCACGGTGCCGGAGCCGTCGGCACCCAGGCCGCCGGACCTGGTCGACCGCGACTTCACGGCCTCGCGGCCGGATCAGCTGTGGGTGGCGGACATGACGTATGTGCGCACCTGGTCCGGCTGGGCGTACGTGGCGTTCGTCCTGGACGTGTACTCGCGGATGATTGTCGGCCGGCAGGTCGCGAACCACATGCGGACCGAACTGCCGTTGGACGCAAAGGAGATGGCGTTGTGGAGACGCCGGATCAGCTCGGCTGAAGCCCCGATCTCGGGCAGCTGTCCGGCCTGCCACCGGTCCGCCTCCACGACCTTCGCCACCTCGCCACCACCCTGTCCCTGCCGCCGGTACCGACATCAAGGTGGTTCAGGAGAAGCTGGGGCACTCCCTAGTGCCGCGTCAGCCAAGGTTCGCCCCGCTCGCCGCCCTGGCACGGCCATCTGCGGCGTTGCCGAATCGACCGAGTAGGCCCACTACGAGGCCGATCCGGCGCCTTGCATCTGACCGCACCAGGACGCCTCGCTACCGGGCAAACCTTGACTGACGCGGCACTAGGCGGGCGAGCTGGCCTCCAAGGAGCGCCTGCGCTTGCGCCCGACCGGATCACGCCCCAGTCCGTGGCGGGCCAGCCGGAGTGATCTACGTAATGGGGCAACGAGGGGACAGGGACGGGATCTCGCGGCCCGTGCCGCTTCGGATGGCTCTCATCGAATGCGTCGGGCGATCCCGGTCGCCCTGCCCATCAGCCATTCCAGCGGCCCTCGCTGGAAGAAGCGGGACCAGAGGGTGGCGAGGACGGTGACGGACGCAATGAAACCAAGCAGGACGTACAGCGGCGGGACGGCCAGTTCCTCGGTATCCAGGAGCCAGATGGCGACGATGTGGTAGACGTACGCCGTCAGTGACATCGAGCCGACCGCGATGACGGGCTTGGCCAAGCGGCGCAGCCGGGGGAAGGCGTCCATGGCGGCCAGACACGCGGTGATCACCAGGATCGCCACACCGGTGTGGCCCACGATGGACAGGGTCGCCTCGCTGTGCGGGGAGGCGACCAGCATCCCGGCGGAGGTGTCGCCGAAGATGCCATCGCTGCCGGGCGACGCGGACGACATGGACGGCATGGACGGCACGCCCGGTCCCCCTGCAGCTTCCCGGATGGCTTCTGCGGCACCGGGCACGAGACGCAGCGCCAGCCAGGAGCCGCCATAGCCGGTGACGGCAAGGGCGACGCCGGTGAGGGCGAGGCGTATCCGGACAGCCGTGGCTGCCAGGTCGAAGCGGGCGACAGCCATACCGGCGATGACGAACGGGACCCAGGTCAGGGCCGGATAGCCACCGGTGAAGAGCAGCGAGACGATGCCGTCGGCCTGGCCGACGGTGGGGAATTCACGGCCGCCGACCACCGGCTTCAACAGGTACAGCAGTTGCGGGCCCACCAGGGCCCATCCTGCGGCGATCATCGCCAGCGGCTTGGCGCCCAGCCGGTACAGCGGCAACACGAGCAGGAAGAACAGTCCGTAGAAGGCGAGGATCGGGACGACCGGGGTGCCGGTCATGGTCAGGGCGGTGCCGAGGACCAACAGGATGACGGCCCTGATGACGACCTTGGCGACGGCCTGGCGGCCGGCCAGGCCTGTCTTCGGCCTGCGACGCCCGGTGATGAGAGCGACCGCGAAGCCGGCCAGGACGGCGAACAGGGCGGAGGAGCGTCCTTGCGCCAGCTCCATCAGGAAGCCGATGACACCGCCCTGGCTCGGGGCGGGCCCCACGTGGACCGCGTACATGCCGAAGACGGCCAGGCCGCGGGCCAGGTCCAGCCCGATCAGTCGGCCCACGCCGGGCGCGCCCGTCGAGGGCTCACCGCGCTCGCGTGCAGGGGGCGGTGCGGTCGGCGGGGAGTCCGCGTGATGTGTCATGCCCCTCAGGCTGGAGACCGCGCTGATCACGGAGTATCCGGCAGAAGGCTGGGGTCTCCCTGCCGACTGGAGGGTGCTGCCCTGCCGTGTGGCTGGAGCTGCCGCTCGTCGGGCCGCCGGGGCCCTGCATGGCTTTAGGGTCGAGTCGGCATGGGCCGGACGGCATGAACGAAGGTGAGGCGCAGCGCGTGATCCGGGTAGTGGTGGTGGACGACGAGGCACTGATCCGCTCGGGCTTCGAACTCATTCTGGGCGCGTCCGAGGACATCCAGGTCGTCGCGACCACGAGCGGGGGCGAGGCCGTGGAAACCGTCCGCCGGGAGCGGCCCGACGTGGTGCTGCTGGACATACGGATGCCGGACGTCGACGGGCTCACCGTCCTGCGCGAGCTGCGAACGATGCCGGATCCGCCGGTAGTGGCGATGCTGACGACGTTCGACGCCGACGAGTACATCCTGACCGCGCTGCACTCCGGCGCGGCCGGTTTCCTGCTCAAGGACACCGAGCCGGAGCAGCTCGCCCACCTGGTGCGCACCCTGGCCGTCGGCGGCGTGGTGCTCTCCCCCAAGGCGTCGCGAACCCTGCTGCACAGCCACCCCGGCACCGAGGCCGCCGTCGACGAGAAGGCGGCCCGCGTCCGGCTGCTCACCGCCCGCGAGCGCGACATCCTGGTCCTGGTGGCGGAGGGCCTGTCGAACGCCGGCATCGGGGCGCGCATCCACCTGAGTGCCGGCACGGTCAAGGACCACGTCAGCGCGATCCTCACGAAGCTACGGGTGACGAGCCGGGTGCAGGCCGCGCTGCTGGCGCAGCGGTCCGGACTGCTCGACGAGCACCCGCGGTCGGGGGCCGGGCGATGAATGGCGCCCGCGCGCTGTGGGAGCGTGTGCCCGCGCCGTTCGTCGACCTCGTCCTGGTGGGGGCAGCGGCCGTGGACCTGCGGCTGAACCTGTGGGACGACACGCGCCTCGGCGTCGCGCTGGCCACGCTCGGCTGTGCCGCGTTGGCCTTCCGGCGCAGGTTCCCGCTCGGCGTGTTCCTGCTAACCCTGCCCATCGCGCTGACGCAGCCCGTCGCCGTCGCTCCGCTCGCGGCGCTGTTCACGCTGGCCGAACGCTCCCGGAACCGTCCTCTCCTCGCGGTGTGCGTCGCCCTGACCGCCGTCGCGAACAGCACTCCGTGGCCCCTGGCCGGCCTCACCGAGGTTGGCCGGACCATGACGCTGATCACCTTCGTGTACAGCCTGGCGACCGCCGCCGCACCGGTCCTCATCGCACAACTTCTCCAGACGCATCGGGTCTTGGCGCGGCAGCTTGTCGAGATCGAGGAGGCCAGGGAACACGAACGGGCACTGCACGCCCAGGCGGTGCTCGCCCGCGAACGCGCCCAGCTGGCCCGTGAGATGCACGACGTGGTCTCCCACCAGGTCGGCCTGATCGCCGTACGGGCCGGAGCCCTGCAGGTCGCCACCAAGGACGCGGACGCCAGGGATGCCGCCCGCACGATCCGTTCGCTGAGCGTCACCACGCTCGACGAACTGCGCACCATGGTCACGCTGCTGCGCGCCTCCGGCGGCCACACAACCGAGCTGACTCCTCAGCCCACCCTGGCCGACCTGCGCAAACTGGTGGAATCCAGCGGCACACAAGCGGAGCTGACGGGTGAGCTGCCGCCCACCGTGGGCACACCCGCGCAACGGGCCCTCTACCGCACGGTCCAGGAGGCGCTGACCAACACCCGCAAGCACGCACCCGGCGCCACCGCTTGCGTCGAGCTGTGGCAGGACGGCGGCGACGTCGGAGTGACCGTCACCAACACCCCGCCCACGCGTCCCTCCCTCTCCCTCCCCGGTTCGCAGCAGGGCTTGGTGGGCCTGCGGGAACGGGCCGAGATCCTGCACGGCGACCTGGAAGCGGGCCCGACCGCGGAGGGCGGCTACCGGGTGCGGCTGCGGATTCCCCTCAGCGCGGACTGACCGGCCGGGCGGCCGGGCGGCCCAGTCGCCGCCCGGCTGCTGGCCACGGCTCGCCACCTCATGCTGACCCGTCGGGTGGTGCCGGCTCACGGCACGACGGGAGCTTGCCGACGCGGGAGCTTGCCGACGGTCCGTCCGCGGACGTGACCACATGCCGTGGTGGTGGCTGGATGTCCTCGGCCGGTCGGCTCATCGACGTGGATCTCGTACGCGGGCTCGCAGACGGCCCCCGGCCTCCGTCAGTTGCCTGACGAAGGCCGGACAGGGCCGATATGCGATTCAGCGACATCGGTCACGCCCTCCTCACCGGTATCTGTGACAAGTCGCCGCGTCACTTCAGCAATGTGCTGACCAATGCGACGGCCATTCCCAGGAGCGCCGCCAAGTGGCTGAAGAAGACAGCCGTCCGGTCGCACCGGACCGGCCGGGGACGAGACGCCGCCGGTCGGCAGGGCGGTACCCGCCGATCGGCGGGGCCGTTGCCGAAGGCTGCCGGATGGTCCGCCCCCTGACGTCCACGCGAGATTCTCCGTATGACAAAGTCGCAGCCGCCGCAGGAGACGTCAGCTCCCCAGGAGAACCCGCCTCCGCAGCCCCGGACCCCGCCCGAGTCCGCCGTGCCGGCCTCGCCCGGTCCCTCGATGGGACGCCTCGTCGGGGTGGACCTGGCCCGCGCGCTGGCGGTGTTCGGCATGTACGTCGTGCACATCGGCCCCCCGCTGTCGGCCACGGACGGCGTCGCCAGCTGGATCCGGTACCTGGCGGACGGTCACTCGTCGGTCCTGTTCGCCACCCTCGCCGGGTTCTCACTGATGCTGATCGCCGGCCGCCGGGAGCCGAAGACCGGCCTGGCCGGCCGGCAGGCGAAAGCGCGGATCGCGATCCGCGCCGTGGTCCTGCTGGCGCTGGGCACCGCGATGGCGATGGAGTACGGGGGAGTGATCATCCTCGGCTTCTACGGGGTCTACTTCCTGCTCGCCCTGCCCTTGGTGCGATTGCGCGCCAGGACACTCGCGATCACCGCGGCCGCGCTCGCCCTCGTCACACCGCAGCTGGCGTTCGCCCTGAACGCGCTGCTGACCGACCCGGTCCGGCAGAGCATCAACGCCTACGACCCGCTCCACCGGCTCAGCGACGTGGGAGTGCTCGATCTGCTGCTCACCGGCTTCTACCCGGCGCTCACGTGGATATCGTTCGTGATCGCGGGCATGGCGCTGGGCCGCCTCGACCTGTCCTCCGGCACTGTCCAGCGGCGCCTGGCCGCGCTCGGTGCCACCCTCACGGTGGCCGCGTACGGCATGTCGTTGCTGCTCGCCGGCAAGGACGCGTTGCGGAGCATGGCGGAAGACGGGCCGTCGTCCGGCAGCTCCGGATCACTGCCCCTCGACAGCGGGTCGGTACCCCTGGACGGTGGGTCGTTCCCCGATATGCCGGCGTCGTCGCTCCTGACGGCCGGGCCGCACAGCGGCACCACATTCGACATCATCGGCAGCGTCGGAGTCGCGATCCTCCTGATCGTGGGCGCGACGGTGGCGATGGACCGCCTGCCGCGACTGCGCCGCCTGGCGAAACCGGTCATCGCCGTGGGCACCATGTCCCTGACCGCCTACGTCGGCCACTTCATCGCACAGTCCGCGCTGTCCCTGCCAGCCGGGACCAGCATTCAGCAATCATGGGTACCGCTGCTCATGTTCATCCTCGGAGCCACCCTGTTCGCCGCGATCTGGTCCCGCTCCTTCCGCCGCGGCCCCCTGGAGTACCTGCTCAACGCCGCCACCAAGCCGGCGAAGCACATCCGATGAGCCCAGGCCGGGGTGGCCCGCCTCCACGCCCCACCCCGGCCTGGACGGCTCAGGGACTCCGGTTGCCACTGGGCGCCCCGCGCCCTGCACCGGACGAGCGGATTCGGTGCCTCCGAGTCGAAGACTGCGAGGGAGCGGGCCTTCCCCAGTACGGTACGAGCAGGGAGAGCCGAGATTGTTACTCGTGATCCGCTGCCGAAGGCGTGCCGTCTCCTTCAACGTACGTTGTCCACCGGCGAATCGGCGGAGTTCCTACAGGTCGTCCGCGGCCCTGCGCGAGTACGTCGACCGATGTCGTCGAGGGCTCGGTGGCGATCGCCTGGAGTGGGGGTCCGCGGCCATGACCTGTGAGGCCAACACCGACCGTTCCTGATCCCTGTGTCCCATCAGCGTCCCGACTCGGGATCTCAGCAGCCGGACAAACAGCCCGCCAAGGGATGCACGGACCTATGGACACATGCATCGGCGCAGGTCAGACGAGGGCCAACCATCGGATAGGGAACCATCATCGAAGTCGCGAGCAGCGGATTCAATCCGTTGGACCAACGTTCTGCATCCGCACGCCCGCTGAGATGTTTCCGCAGGTCACAGACCTGCCTGGTGGGGCGGGTGGGACTCGAACCCACGGCCGACGGATTATGAGTCCTTTTCTGATCTTCCGATCCGGCCCCACTCTTGCCTCGATCTTCCTATAACCGCAGGTCAGACGCACCTCGCCGTTCTGGCTCTGCGCCGGCCTTCCTGATCCTTCCGGGTCCTTCCGTCCACTGCGTGTCCACTGGCGGTCTCCCGAGAGCCTTCTGGGAGGAGGCGCTTGGGGACGTCAGCTGGATCAATGCAGGTTGAGCGTGGGGGAAGACGAGGTCTCGAACTCTCACGCAGCGGAGTGCCTTACAGACGGAAGGGACTCCGCCCCCTTCGCCCGGGGGTGGAGCCATACGGCGTTTCTACTGGTCAGCCGCCTGCGGACAAGCGTACCGAAGTCGGCCCCGAGCAGGGCGAGCATGTCCGCCCGGCTGCGTGCTGACACGCTGGTCGAGGGCATCGACGGCCACTTGTGACCCGCCTTGTTTCCTTGTGAACTTGTCCCATGCACCGCTGGAAAGCGTTGAACGATCGACAACTCACGCTCCTCAGGAAACTTGCTGCCGACGAGGATCCCGGCGCTCAGGATCCGGGCATGCGGCGGTCAACCTATGCGCTGCGCGATCGGGGTCTCGTGACGGTGAGCCGCCGGGGTGGCGGCTGGCGGGCGGAAGTTACTGAGGCAGGGCGGTTCTACCTGCAGCACGGTCATCATCCGGAGCATCCGGCACACGGGCGCACGGCTGCTGGTGAGTCGAAGCCACCGGTTACCGTGGCGAAGGGCAGGGTCCGCGGCTCCACGACAACGGCGACAGCTCATGGGAGCAAGCCGGCGACCACCCATAAGAAGCAGCCAACGCCGTACAGCGAAAGGCCCATCCCCGTCGCACGCCGCGCAAAAGCGACCAAGCTCGTGGAACGATTGGTCGCCGAGCGCCATGTGGTCATATCAGAGCCTGACGAGGATGAGATCACCGAGTGGCGACGTGTCATCGACTTCGCCAAGCGGCACAAACTCGCGCCGGCGGGCAAGCGCATCGAGAAGCAGCGACTGTGGAACGCGGGCCGTGATCTGCAAATCTCGTTGGTAGACGGCCCACATGCCAACTCTGGGCGGAGGTCCCCAGAGGAGAACCCGCGGGTTTCAGTCCCCGGGCAGTTGCGCTCGCCGCACCGCGTCGTGGCGGCCTTGCGAGACAGCGAGCGCCGGCTTCTTATGCCGCCCTCTCTGCGTCGCCGTGCTTTGCTGCTGCTGCAAGGGCTCGCAGCAGAGGCGGAACGCCGGGGATACAACGTACGCGAGCAGCGGGTCCCTGAGCGTGACCACCGTTCAGCGCACTATTACAACGGCCGGTACTTCCCCGCGAGTTGTCGGGAAGGGGTGCTGGAGATCGTTATCGACGGCTTCACCAGCTGCGTCACTATCAAGCAGGAGTTTCCCCAGTCTGCCGATCCAGACCGCTCTCAGCAGCTCGCTCTGGACATCGGGTACAGCCGGTCCAAGAGGCAGCACCACTGGGGCGACCGCAAGCGGTCGAAACTCGAGGACGTCCTCGGGATCGTGCTCCGGGAACTGGAGACTCGCGCGGTCGAGGAGCAGCAGAGGAAGCTGGATGAGGAACGCGCGAAGGAAGAGCGCCGCATCAGCTGGGAAGCGGCCATGGCTACCGCCAAAGAGAAGGCTGCTCAGGCTCGCTTCGCAACGATTCTCCGTGAGCAGGCAAGGCAGTGGCAGGATGCGGATGCGCTCCGCCAGTACTGCGACGCTCTGGAGCGCAGGATCAATGTAGCGGTGGACGAGGACGTCGACGTCGAATCGGCTCGTGTCTGGTTGCGGTGGGCGCGCGACTACGCAGAGACCCTCGACCCGCTGACACAACTACCGACCATGCCGTCCGGGCTGACGTTCGAGCCGGAAGATCTCAAGCCGCACCTCAACGGGTGGAGTCCCTACGGTCCGGAGGCGCACGCATCGGCTTGGAGCACTTTCTGAGGGGAGGCGTGCCTCGCCTTTGTGTAGTGCGAGCATCGCTAGTCGCACTCCTGACCGATGCGCCAGGGCCGCGCCGTCTGCACCCGAGAGCGCGGCCCTGTCTGCGGTGAGCAGCCTCGTTGCGAGGTCACTCCGGGATGCTTCCTCCTGGTGTTGCGGAGTCCACGCCTGATGCGCCTTCCGTTTGTTCGAGGTGATGCACTGCGGCGATCTCTGCAGCGAGCGCCTGCCGAGCCTGCCTGAGGCGTTCGCGGTGCTTCCTCAGTGCCTGTTGGGTGCGCGCGAGGGCCTTTGCTTGACGTGCCTCCAGCTCAGTGAGCCTGGCTATCTGCCGTTCGGAGTGAGCAATCTCGTCTGATCGCAGAAGGGTCGTGGGCCGGCGGGCGACCGGTCTACGGGCTGGCGTGCGTTCCTTGTTCATCTGTGCGTGGGCGAAGGACAGGAACTCATCGCGGGGGATGTACTTCACGCGCCTGTCGCCGATACCCGTCAGCAAAACGATCTCCGGGAAGGTTGCGTGGCGCTTGGCCCAGTTGCTGACGGTGGAGCGAGTGACGCCGACGAGGGCTGCTCCGGCGGCGAGGTTGATCAGTTCGTCTTCGCGTCCCTTGTACTCGGGTCGGAGCCACGTGACGGACTTGGGGTCGCTCACGCCGCCTCGCTCTCGTGGTACTCCGGGAGCAGGGTTTCGGTGATCGCTGTCCGATGCTCCGTCCTTGGCGGTTGTACGGCGAGGTCGTAGCCGCCTCCGGCCGCTTTGCCGGGCAGGTGCCGTTTCTCGATTCCTGTGCGGATGGTGCGCACGGGCCCGCCTGTGTCGAACCACCCCTTCGGGTACAGGTGCGTGGCGTGGGTGGTCCAGTGCCGGCCTCGGCGTTCGGGGAGTGCCGGGAGGTCGCGCCATCCCTCGTGGGTGTGGTCGTGGGCGTCTTCGACGGCCTGGTCAGTTCGACGGCGGTCGGGGCCTTCCCAGGTGCAGCCGAGGCACGCACCTCGGTGGAGGTAGGTCCAGATGTCGCCAGATCCGTCCGGGGCGAGGCGGCCCCAGTTGCGGACGAGGACGGTGGGCTGGTGATCGGCGGTGGGTTCGGGCGGCGCGTGATGGGTGAAGCCGGGGTGCCCCCAGGCGATGCGCCAGCGGTCGCGGCTGTTGCTGTTCTTGTCGCGGTAGTGGGGCAGGTAGTCGGTGTGGCGTGCGACGGCGCCACGGCGTTCGTCGAATGTGGTCATGGGTGTCTCCGGAGCGGGGTGGCCCCAGCGGTTGCCGGGGCCACCGTGTGGTTCAGAGGGTGTCGAGGTCCGGTCGGCTGGCGGCGAACTCCGCCGCCGCGGCGCGGTACATCGCCAGGAGCCGGGCCGGGTCGCACTCGTTGCGGATGCCGTCGAGCAGCAGCTTGGCCATGGTGTAGCCGGGGTAGATGTCGAGGGCTTCGGCGAAGGCGTGGCTGGCGGTGACGGTGTCGCCCTGCCGCCAGGCGACCCAGCCGAGGAGGGTGAGGAGCGGCGGCGCCTTGCCGGTGTGCGGGGGGGACGCAGCGCCGGGCGAGGTAGCCCCACAGTTGCCGCTCGTAGGGAAGGTCGCTCTCCTCGCCGGTGGACAGGGCGGCGTCCCTCGCGTGGAGATCTTGTAGGCCGAAGATGATGCGGGCGGCGATCTCGTCCATGAGCTGGGGACGGCCGTTGCGGAAGTCGGCCAAGGCTCCGTTGACGATGTCGATGGTGCCGTAGCGGGCGAGGATCCGTCCGTGTTCGGTCTGGACCTGGTCGTGGTAGGGGGTGGCTGCTGCGTCGAGTGCTTCGCGGTAGCGCACCGCGGTGGTGTCGGTGGTAGGGCGGTATTCGCTGGCGACCTCGACGGCGTGCTGGAGGTGCGTCAGGCGGTGGGCGTGGGCCTCGCGGGCGGAGGCGAGCCAGTCTCGGGGGTCTTCGCCGTCGATGGTGGCGAGGTGTATGCCGGTGGCCAGCTCGTACTCGGGATCGGTGGTGATGGCGTCGCGCAGGGCGAGCCGGGCGGCGATGAGGTCGCCTTGCCGCCAGGCGACGAACGCGAACAGCGTCAGGACGGGCACGGCCTCCTGCGTGAACGGTTCGGCGCAGTGCCGGGCGAGGTAGGCCCACAAGCGTCGGGCGTGGGGAAGGTCGCCGTCCTCCGCGTGCGCTATGCCGGCCTCCACGGCGGCGTCGTCCTGAAGGCCGACGATGAGCTGCGTGGTCAGGGCGCGGCTCAGGGCGGTCGCCCCGTCACGGAACCGGCTCATGGCGGCGTCGATCTGCTCCAGCGTCAACGCGAGCGTGGCGTCGCGTCCGGCGTTGGTCGCGCACCGCGAGTTGAAGTGGTCGGCTGCGGTGTGCAGGTCCGTGAGGAACGCGGGGTCCGCCGTGGCCCGGAACTCCTTGATGATGTCGCGGGTGCGAGGGCCGGGAACTCGGCCGAGGCGGGCCATCTGTGCGGCGACGCTGGTGGGGTCGTCGGGCGACGGGAGCGGCTGGCCCTCGCAGCACCCGTCGATGTCGCACTCGTAGGCCCACCACCGGTCCGCGACGTGGCCGATCGTCTGGAGGATGTTGGCGCGGTGCTCCATGAACTCGTTCGTGAGCCAGGTGCCGACGGGGGCGAGGAGCGCGGCGGTCTCCTCGGGGCTCTGGCCGGGGCGCGGTTCACGGCAGAGGTAGATGATGACGCCCTCAGCGAGGTCATGGCCGCGGTCGTGGGCGTAGGCCACGAACTGCCGGGCAGCGTTCTCGGCGGTGGCCTGCCACTCGGCGCTGTCGTCGGGGAGGGGGCACGTCATGGTCGGCCCGTCGTGGAAGTTCGGGCCGGGGGCGTGGAGGGCGATGCTGTCGTCCGGGTAGTGGCCGAGGAGGTACGGCAGGATCTGGGCGAGGTTGGGCAGGCTGGTGACCTGCACGGTGTTGTCGGTGGTGCTCACTTCTGGGTTCCTTCCTTCTGCGGTGCGGTGTCGGGCTGCCCGATACGGGCGGGCGGAGCGGGGGCGGGCATGCCGCGTGGCTTGTTCGTGAGGGCTGGGAGCAGCCGTTCGCGGACGAGCGCGGCGAGGTCGGCGGCCAGGGCTTTGCTGGTGTGTGTGGTCAGGACGGCGTGCCAGGTGCGGCCGGGCTGGAGCCGGGCGTCGTTGGCGGCTTGTGCTTCGGCTTGCTCGATGTCGGTGCCGTCGGGGATCGGCGGCAGGTCCGGGCCTGCGGTGATCCAGGTCTGAATGGCGAGGCCGCGGGATTGGATGCGCAGGCCAATGCGGTGGCCGTCGGGGTGGTGGTAGGCGGCGGTGCGGTCGGGGGTGTCGGTGTCCTCCTTGCTCCACGGCGGGTCGAGGGTGGGGGCGAGCTGGTCGAGGGGCGGCAGGTCGATCTCGTCGCGGGGTCCGGCGAAGGCCGGGCGTCGGCGGCGCGGCGTGGGGGTGGTGCCGGGTCGGTCGAAGGGGTCGGGTTGGGTCACGCGGCGTTCTCTTTGCTGGGCATGAGCTGGTCGACCAGGTCGAAGGCGCGGCGCCAGGCGACGATCGTGCTGGCGGTCTCCATGTACTGGTCGCGCTGCTCGAAGGCTTCTTTGGCTTCGGCGCGGGTCTTGGCGTAGTCGTCTTCCGGTGCGAGGGAGTCGGCGCAGCCGATGAGGCAGCGCGGGCCGAGGTCCCAGATGATCGCGTTGACGGCGGCGCACCCGGCGGACAGCGAGTCGATGTCGTTGCCGTACCAGTGGAAGTCGTGCGGGTTGAGGCCGAGGTCGCGCAGGCGTTGGGCGACGGAGCGGAACATCGTGCCGGAGCCGACGGCGGGTTCGCGGAAGGACATGCCTGGCTTGGCGAAGTCCTTGTCCACGGTCATGTTGGCGAGCAGGTCGGTGACGCACGCCGGCGTGTGGTACTCGCCGCGCCACTTCTTGTCGCTCTTGTGGCGGAGGCCGGTGAGCAGGGGGCTGAGGACGTCGGCTTCGGAGCGTTGCCAGGGGTCGTCGTGGCCGGTGAGGTCCATCAGACCGGTGTTGATGGCGGCGCGGGTGACGGCGTGGACGGCGCGGAGCTGCTGCTTGTCGGGGTTGGGGTTCCAGGCCCAATCGTGAAGGCGTATCGCGCGGTTGATCAGGTCGGGGCGCTTGATCCAGTGTCCGAGGTAGATCTCCTTGAGGAGCTGCGGGAGTTGTTCGGGCTGGAGGTTGAGCACCCAGTCCGCCAGGCCGGGCACGTTGCGCAGCAGGGAGAGTCCGGCGACGGTGCCGAGGGGGACGTCGATGCTGCTGCCGCCGAAGGACTGGTACCAGGCGTCGAGGACGTTCTCCGCGATCTTGCGGGCGTGCTCGTGCGGGTCGCGCGGGGCGGCGTAGCGGCGGGCGGTGATCTTGCCGGTGGGGCGGGCCTTGGACTGGGGCGGGGGCTTCTTCGCCCACGACGGCGCGGGACGCGCGGCGGTGGCCGGGGCTGCCGCGCGGGGCAAGAAGTCGTCGGACATGACGGCGGATTCCTTTCTGCGGGCGCGCATGGGGCCGCCCCGGTGCGCGGTGCGCGGCCGGGGCGGCGTGTGGCTGGGGTGGGGAGCGGGATCAGCTGGTCTGCTGGAGGTCCCGGAGGGTGGCGAAGATGCCGCGGATCTCGACGTCGTAGGCGGCGGCGGGGTAACCGGCTTGGCGCAGGCCGTTGATGAGGAACATCAGGGCCGCTTCGTCGGTGTCCATGTCGCTGATGAGCTGGTCGAAGCTGGTGTCGCGCAGCTCGTCGGGGCGGTGCTCGTAGCCGATGCGCAGGGTGTTCTCGATCTCGGTGAGGGTTGCGGCGGTCTGCTTGTCGGTGAGGCCGAGCAGGGTGGACCAGGCCGCCAGGGTGGCGTCGTCGACGGGGAGCTTCACGGGCTGATGCCTTTCTGGTGGGCCGTGCCCGGCCGCGCGGGGCGGCCGGGCACGGGCGGGGTCAGGAGGTGGGGGTGGTGGGGAAGGGGTTGTCCCGGTGGTCGGGGTGGCAGGCGGCGTACAGGCCGCCGGGGAGGCGTTCGGTGATGACGCCCCATCCGGCCCAGCGCATGACGGCGAGGTAGCCGAGGTCTCCGCCCGCGAAGCCGGTGCGGCCCTTGGCGTCGGGGTCGGGCTTGATGAACACCCAGCCGGGCAGGTCTCCGGTGTCGTCCGGCATGACCTGGAAGCCGGGGCGCAGTTCGTGGACGCCGTCGGTGTAGATGGGCGGCATTCCGGCGGCGGTCAGGATGCGTACGGCGGCCTGGACGTGCGGGTGGCCGTGGCATTCGGGCAGGGTGCCGACGCCGGTGTGAAGGGGGCGCTCGTACGGGAGGCGGCCGACGGCGGCCTTGTAGATGGTCATGAGGAGTTGGGCGTCCTCGCGGCGGCCGGCGTGGCGCATCGCAAGGTTCGCGACGATGGCGATGGAGTGCCGGTCCTGGGTGAACAGGCGGCGGAACTGGTCGAGGGTCATGCCGGTCGTCACTTGCACGCGGGCGAAGGTGTGCGAGGCGAAGCGGACGGCGTATGCGACGTGCTCGGGGTCGAGCCCTATCTGGTGGGCGAGTTCGCGGACTCCGGGCGAGTAGTCGGTCACTGGGTCTCCAAGAGGCGCTTGCGCGTATGGGTGCGCCCCCGGCGGTCGGCCGGGGGCGCGGGGTGCTGCTGGGGTTCGGGGATGGTTAGCGGCGTCCGCATCCGGCGTGGCCGCAGCCGCCGCAGAAGCCGCCGCTGTTGCACTCGCAGCCGCATCCGTGGTTCTGGGTTTCCATTCCAATTCCCCTTTCCATTCGGGCGTTTCCCGAATTCCTTACTTATATCTTAATGGCAAATACCCCAGAAGCAAGGTATGACCGACTGAATGCGCATTTAATTTCCGCAATTCAATTTCCTAATTCGCGGCTGCCGGAATGAGATCGGGCCAGCGGACGGCCTCCAGCGCACGGCGGTGCGAGTCGGGTACCGGCACGGTCGGGTAGCCGAGCCAGTCGAGTCCCATCGCGGCGAGGATCGTGGCGTCCGCCTGGTCGTAGCGGCCCGGCCCTTCGCACGGGACGCCGTACCGCTCGACGGCCACCGAGCGCACCATGCCCTTCGCGATCCGGGCCCGGTCCTTGCGCGGGAAGTCCTGGGCCGGGTTGGCCCGGCCGGTCGCGTAGATCGTGCGCCCGTGCGGGGTCACAACCGCGTAGGGGATGCGGTGCCGCCACAGGTACTGCGTGACCAGCCACCACAGCCCGGCCAGCTCGTGGTGCCCGGCCTGCCCGCCCTGGGCGTACGCGGCGCCCTCGACGACCACCAGGTCCGCGCCGTCCTTCACGCTCAGCGCGACGGCCGCGAGCAGCCAGTCCAGCCGCTCGTGGCTGCGGCGGCGGCCGGGCCGGTAGGCGCGTGCCCAGTCCGTCCCCGCGATGCCGGTCGAGGTCAGCGACAGGTCGAGACCGAGGACGCGCGGCTGCCACTCCCCCTTTTCCTGCACGCTCGGCAGCGTCACCGGGGCACTTTGGAGTTCGGCGGTCACGAGGCCCCTCCCGCGCGCCGGATCACCTCGGCGATCGACAGTTCCTCCCGGAACCGGACGCCCAGCTCCTCTTCCAGGTCGGCGTACTCGCGCGCCAGCTCGGGCCGGAGCCCGGCCGCGCAGGTCAGGTCCGGCACGGAGGCGAGGACGCACAGGCTGCACGAGAGGCGGGACATGCCGGCGTCGTACGCCCAGTGGTAGGGCAGGCCGCGGTCCCGGATGCGCTGCCACACCTCGGCGGTACTCCAGCGCAGCACCGGGTACCACTGGGTCACGGTGCGGCGCCCGCTGCTGGCCCGGCGGTCGATCTCGACGGCGGGCCGCCGGGCGCGGGCGCGGGACTCCTCCGCCCGGAATCCCATGACGTGCACGATCCGTGCCGGGCGGCCGGTGATGCCCAGGGCGTCCACCTGCTCGGTCACGAACCGGTGCGCCACGCTCCGCTTCATGTCCGAGGTACAGAAGCGGCTCAGGAAGTGAGGAAACTGGCCGCGCGCCCGGATGCGGTGCACCAGGGAAGGCCACTTCGCCGAGCGACGAATCTCGAAGGGCAGCCCGTAGTGCGCGGCCTGGCGGCGCGCCAGGTCGACGGTGCCGGGCCACTCCACGCTGTGGCCGCGCGGAGTGGTGCCGAGGTCGATGTGCAGGACCACCATGCGGTCGCGGACCCCAGCCTCGTCGCCCAGGCGTACGGCCTCATCCATGGCCACGATGCTGTCCTTGCCGCCGCTGTTGCTGATGACGATGCGGTCGGCGGCGGACAGGTCGGGCACCGGCTCGGGGCCGTGCACGGCGCGGGCGCTGACCAGTTCTATCTGGCCGCTCACCGCTGGCCTTCCCCGGTCGCGGAAAGGTGCTTGCTGATCAGGCGCTCCGCCTCGGCCATGGCCGGGCCCTTGTGGCGGTCGACCCACTCGCCGTCGTAGCTGCCGACCGGCCCCCACAAGTACCAGCCGGTGTCGTGGTAGCCGTCCTTCGGGTTCCTGCGGCGGTGGCCCAGCTCCCACCAGCCGTCGCGCCAGCGCAACAGGCGCTTCACGGCCGGGTCGGGCACCCAGCCGGCCCGCTCGGCCAGGGTCTGGAGACGTGCCACGTCGGTGCGCAGCATCGCCGCTTCGGCGGCGGCGTCCAGGTCGCGCGGGGCGGGGCGCTCGCCGCCCGTCTGGTGCGCGGGCGAGGCGGGGTGCAGACCGAGCTGTCGTACGGCGTCGTCCCTCTGGCGCGCGACGCGCCGCAGCAGACCGGCCGCGCCAACTATGCCCCGCTCCTCCAGCCACTTCGCGGTGGCGTCGATCTCGACGCCCACGGAACGGTCGTTCATCTCGAACTCCTTCGGCGGGGCCGTCCCGGCGCGTGCCGGGACGCCCCCTGGTGTGCAGCGGGTTACGGGCGGGGGGTCTTGGGGTCCTTCTGGATGCAGTTGCCGGACTCGGGCATCGCCCGGCGGCCCGCGACGAGGTCCTGGAACCGAGCGCCGGGGCGGAACTTCACGACCCGGCGCTCGGCGATCTCCACCGGCTCACCGGTCTGCGGGTTGCGGGCGGTACGGGCAGGGCGCACCTCGGGGGTGAGGCTGCCGAAGCCGGTGACGGAGACGACATCACCGGCGGCCACGGCGCGGACCATCGCGTCAAGCACGGCCTCCACGGCGTCGGCCGCCTCAGCGCGCTTGCCGGTCGTCTTCGCCACGGCCTGGATGAGCTGGGCCTTGTTCACAGAGGGATTCCTTTCGATTCGGCTGGGCCGCAGGAGTCGAGGGCGGGCGCGCCACGCAGCGGGCCACGGGTTCAGTCCGTAGCCGGGGTCCGCGAGCTGGCCACACATCGGAGCACGGGAGCGCACAACCTGATTCACAAATGTCACCTATCTCAGCTCAGTCGGGCAGGCGGACGAGGAACTTGCCGACCGCGAGCACGTGGGAGATGGGCAGGGCGACGGCCGCGTAGTCGGCCGAGATCAACCACGGCTCCTCGCCGGAGCGGGGCCGGGTGGCCACGACCCACTCCGTACCCGTCCAGTCCGCGTAGCGCGCCCCGACCTCGAGGAACTGCCCGGCGAAGAGGAACAGGCGGGTGCGCAGCGACGAGAACCATCCCTCGCCCGGCACCGGGCCGTCCCAGCCGTCCGGGGTCTGGAGGCCGAGGAAGTCGGGCCCGGCGGTCACCAGGGTGCCCACCGGTCCCAGGGAGCGGAACTCGATCGCCTCGCCGTTGCTGCCGGCGTTCAGCCACCGGGACAGGTCGTCGGCGCTGAGCTGCACGGGGCGCCCCTGCGCCAGCGGGTGCTCGCGCGCGTCGATCACCAGCCGCAGCAGGGCGCGCCACGGGAGGCGTCCGACGTGGGGTGCGGCGGGGACGGTGAGCTGCGCGACGCCCTCGGTGAAGCGGAGCAGCTCGTGGCCGCGGCTGGTGACGTGCTCGACGGTGACGGTGTCGGACGACTCCAGCCAGCCGCGCAGCGCGGTGGCGTCGTCGTAGCCGACGGGGGCCGTCCACGCGCCACCCGCGACGGGAGTGCGGGCGACGGCCAGCGTCCGGTCGCTGCACGCGACGACGTGGAGGTGGCCGGGGGTGCAGTCGAGGATCAGGGCGTCGAGGTCGTTGGCGTCCTCGTCCGCCTGGAAGCGGTGCGGGGCGGCCTGGTCGAGGATGGCCGCCAGGTCGCGGGCTTTGACGGTGAACATGGTGGGTCTCCGCAGGAGTTGTAGTGGTGGTGATCAGGAGCCGGAGGCGCGCTTGCGGGCCCGGCGGGCCTGCTGGGCGAGCCGTCCGGCCTCCAGGCACAGGGAGCAGGCGCGCTCCCCGCGCCGGTTGTGGGCACGGGCACCGGCTTCGGTGCCGTGGGTGATCGGGCGTCGGCCGCGCTCGCGTAGTTCGGCGGGCTGAGCGCCATCGCAGGTCGCGAGGACCTGCCCGTTGTGCCAGAGCCGCCCGCCGCACACGCCGTCGAACAGGCTCGTGCTCGGCATGACCAGGTCGATGCACTGCGACCGGAACGGGCAGCCCTGGCAGGCCGCGAGGAGGGAGAGGACCAGCGGCTCCGTCGGGGCTTCGGCCACCGTCTCCTCGGACGTGAAGCGGGCGTCCCCGGCGCAGGGGGCCTGGGCGACCCACCCGTTGCCGCTCATCTGCTCCTCCTCCCGTGCGCTAGGCGGTCGGCGGCAGCGGCATCAGGCGGACCTGATCGCTGGTGCTGAGGCCGAACGGGTGGGCGTAGTCACCGGGCAGCGGCATCAGGTGCCGGTCGGCCAGGGCAGGGAGGGCGAGCATCTGGGCGATGAGCCCGGCGAGGGCGGTGTCGCAGGCGGGCGGCCAACCCGGACGGGGGATCCGCACCGGAGTGCCGTCGTCAGCGACGCCTTCGAAGATCTCGATGACCCGCCCGGCCGCGCGTCCGTCCACGACGATCGCGGTCGCCTCCGGGTGGTGCTCGCGGACCAGCTCGGCAACGCGGGCGGCCCGGTCGGCCGGGGGCAACTCCAACAACCAGGAGTTGCCGTCGGAGGCAGAGTTGCGGTGGACGGACGCCCACGCCGGAGAGGAGTAGGGAGCGAGCGCGGCCTGCACGTCGGACTCGATCTGGTCCGCGATGTCGTCGAGCGGGTGCTCGTCCTCCCCGTCGCGGTTGTCCCACAGCTCGGGGCAGGTTCCCAGGGGGCTGGGCTGCGCGCCCAGCACGCCGTGCAGGTCAAGGGTGCGGGAGCTGTAGAAGGCGAAGGTCACGTAGACCGCCTCGGGGCAGGCGGCGCGGATCTTTGCGGTGATGTGGTCGAGCACCGCGAGGCAGTACGCCTTCTCGATGCGCAGGCGCTCGGCCTCCAGTTCCTCGCGCTGCGAGCAGAGAATGGTCAACTGGTCGTGCGCTGCCGGTGTCATGGCAGTGATGTCCTTTCTTCTTGGGGGTTAGGCGAGAACGGGCTTGAGGCGTTCGCCGATCCAGCGCGCGACGTTGACCGACACGGCGTTGCCGGCCTGCTGGGTCTGGGCGGCCTTGGTGCCGACGACCTCGTACGTCTCGGGGAACCGCTGGGCTGACAGCTGCTCGCGGGGCTGCAACATGCGGAAGTAGCAGTCCTCGATGGCGGGCGCGGTCCGCACAATGGCCGCCGAGTCGCGGGTCGACAGGGTGTGCAGCGGCTCGCCCGCGGTCTTCGGCGCGGCCTTGCGGTACGGGATCGCCAACGTGTTGCGGGCCCGGGTGCGGACGTTGCCGTCGGGCACGACCAGGCCGTGATGGCGGGCCGTGGCGATGGTGCTCAGCGGGGCGTCGATCGGCGCGGCGTCGCAGTTGTTGCGGAACTCCACGATGAACGGGTCCACCGTGACGAGGGCTTCGCTCTCGCGGGTAGTGCGGGTGCGCATGGGCTCCTCGATGGGCGAAGCCGTGTCGTTCCATGAGCCGCCCACCGGCACCAGCAGGGCCTCACCGAGCTTGGCCGTGCGGGTGGGCAGCGGCCGGGTGTGCGGGGCGAACGCGCGGTCGGTGCCGTCCTTGCCGTGTGTGAGGGTGACGACGGACGGCTCGTAGGGGAACTTCGCCAGTCCGGCCGCGATGCGGCGCATGGTGTTCGGCACCAGCGGGCGGACGCGGTCTCCGATGCGCTGGCCGATGTCGTCCCACATGATCACGTCGGAGGCGGGCCGGACGTACGGCTCCACCAGCGCGTGGCCACAGCGGCTGTTCGGGCAGCGGTAGTCGTACTGCTGCTGGTACTTGCCGACCTTCACCCGCGGGTCGCGCCAGCTCTGGCGCGCCTTGACGTCCCGCCCGCACTCGAAGCAGTACGCCAGTGGACGGGGGGCGAGGTCGGGGCGGCGGATCCCGGTGAGGGTGAAGACCAGGTACACGCGGTCGCGCCACTGCGGGGCGTAGGGATTTGTCTCCGACCCGATGTGCGCGGAGGACACGGAGACGATCTGGACGCGGTAGCCGAGCTTCTTCATGGCGCGGATCCACTCGGGGAACAGCAGCCAGTCGGTGATGTATTCGACGACGTTCTCCACGACGACGCACGGGAACCGCTTCGCCTCGGCGGCGCGCAGCACGCACCAGGCGGTCACCCGGGTCATCTCGAAGGCTTCCGGGGGCAGTTCGCGCCACTGCTCCTCTTCCTCGAACAGCGCGTCCTGCGCCGGGTCGGGCCGCTTCTTCCCGCCGGCGGGGCTGACCTCGGTGCAGCTGACGCTGGCCCACAGCACGAGGGCCTTCGGGAGCCAGCGCATGGGGTAGTTCTGGATGTCAGCGCAGCGAGCCGCCGCATTCGGGTGGTTGAGCTCGAACGTGTCGACGGCGGTCTGCCAGTGGTTTATGCCGAGGATGGGGTCGAATCCGGCTTCCAACAGGCCGGTGGCATCTCCGCCCGCTCCGCAGAGCAGGTGGATGGATCGGGGCACGGTCTTGGGTCTCCAGGAGGCGGGGCCGCCCGGCCCGGATGGTGGGCCGGGCGGCCGTGGTCAGGACTCGTCGGAGGCGCGTAACGCGCGGTGGTGGCGGCTGTCCTCGATGCCGAGGGCGGTGAACCCCAGCAGGCCGAGGGCGCACACGATCAGCAGCCAGATCACCGGTCCGCGCCCCCGGTGGGGCGCGGTGCGCGGCGCGGCCGGTCAGTCATCGCTGCGGGTGACGCGGACGGTCGTGATGTGTCCGGCGCACTCGAACAGCGCCAGCGGGTAGCCGTCCGTCTGGGGCCGCTGCCAGACACGGCGGTAGCCCTCGTGGTCGGTGAGTCGCTGGGACCACTCCGAGAAGCGGGCGATGGCGGTGGCCGCGCCCTCGATCCCGGCGATCTGGTTGTGGCTCGCGCCGTACGGCGCGGTGTGCGTGGCCGAGACGATCAGCCTGGGTGCGCGGCGGGGAACATCGAGGCCGTCGATGCGGGCCAGCAGCGGGATGAGGCTGTTGCGGTGGTGGCGCTGGGGGCCGTTGGGGGTGGAGTCGTACAGGACGGTGTGCCTGTCCGCGTTCTCCACGTCCTGGCGGACGGCCGTCCAGCCGTTCACCTCGTCGGGATCGGCGGGCAGGCTGTGCTCGGAGGCGATGATCAGCTCCGTGCCGTCCCGCAGGTCGGCGCGGACGAAGAACTCTCCTCCTCCGGCGGTCTCGATGTCGGTGACCCAGCCCGCGTAGCGCAGCGGGGTGATGACGTGGCTGTAGCGGTGGAAGAGCCGCTGCCACAGCGGGTCAGTGGTGCGGTTGTGGTCGGGCAGGGCCGCGATGGTGGTGGTCATGTGCTGGTCTCCAAGAGGGTGTGCACGGCGGGCGCACAGAAAGCACGCCCGCCGTTGAAAAATGTCACCTATCTCAGGTGAAGCGGACGTCAGACGGTGGGCAGTTCACTGCGAGCGAGGATCTGCACCGACCACATCCGGCCGCCGCGCGTGACGACGCAGCCGATCGCGCGCCCGTCGTGGGGCAGGACGAAGCCGCTGCCGCCCTCCTCCTGGCTCAGGTCGCTGACGAGCTCACGGACGCCGTGTTCGGCGCACTCGGCCGAGCAGTAGAAGTGGCTGCCGAGGCGCGGTGCGACCGGCGAGCCGTGGATGACTTCGGCGACGACGACGTAGACGTCGGGGGCCGGGGTAAGTGTGTCGGTCAAGGTGGTCTCCAAGAGGTCGGTGAGTTCGGTGGATCCCGAACTCATACTTATATCTTAATGGCGTACACCGGGGCGTCAATGTTGCCGATCTTGGGAACGCCCCTGTCTCCGGCGGGAGTTAGCACCCATCTCGCGCCCCATTCGAGCCAGGTCCCTCACTCGCTGGCGGGCCATCTCCAGGGCTTGCTGGTCCGTTGCCGCAACGCGCTGCTCCTGCTCGGCGAAGAACTGCCGTAGCCAGTCCTGCTGCTGGCGGTGCTCGCGGTCGGCCGCTTCTCGTCGCGCCTGCTCCCTCCCGGCACGCGGGTTCGTCCCACACCCCCGGCAGTTGCTCACCGGCTCGGCGTGCTTCGGGCAGCCCGCCCGCTGCGGCTCTCCACGCTCCGCCTCCGGCTCCCCTGCGGCGTCAGCCGTGGGGGTAGGGGGGTTAGGAAGAGAAGAGGAAGAAGGAGGAAGAGAAGGGGTTTCCCCAGGGGAACCCACTCGGTTTCCCGAGGACAACCCACTGGGTTCCCCCAGGGCAACCCTGCCCGGAGCGTCATCAGGGTTCCCCTGGGGCAACCCTGGCTCCGAGGCGGCCTCGGCGGCGGCCCGTGCCTCTTCCCGCGCGGCGACGTCCTGCTGTGTCCGGGCCGCCGCCGACGGCTTGCGGCGCGCGGTCTTGCGAGCGAGGCGGGGGTTGGTCGGGGCACGCTGCGCCGCTCGGCGCCGCTCGATCAGCTCCTCCGTCGACGGGATGGGCGGCACGCCGTGCGGGAACACCCGGTACTCGGCACGACGGCCGACACGTCCGACC
Source organism: Streptomyces sp. NBRC 110028 (assembly GCF_001417735.1). Classification (GTDB taxonomy): domain Bacteria; phylum Actinomycetota; class Actinomycetes; order Streptomycetales; family Streptomycetaceae; genus Streptomyces. The sequence goes on along the minus strand of NZ_BBUZ01000025.1, from coordinate 188,302 downwards.
GTGACCCGCTCGACCAGGCCGAGTCCGACGAGTTGCGTCACCACCGTGATGACCTGCTTCTCCCCTACGCCGGCCCAGGCCATCATCCGCTCCAGGCCCGGCCGGGCCAGCCTGGTCTGGTCGTCGGCCGAGTCCGCGATCTTCATGAGGACCAACTTCTGCGTCGTGTTGATCACCTCCTTCGGCAGGTAGGCGGCCACCACCATCAGTTGGATGCTCACCGGCACCTCTCCGTGTTCCGTCCGGTTCCTGCCGCGCCAGGGCGGGGGCGGAGCATGCCAGCTCCGCCCCGCCGAGTGGCGCGATCAGGGCTTTTGGCGCGCGGTGACGTTGATGCTCACTGCGGTCCGCCGGTCGTGGTCGAGGCGCGTGGGCACGGGGATGCCCACCTCCTTCAGCGTCGCCTTCATCGACGCCGCGTCGGGCACCATCGGTACCTTCAGCCCTGCGCGGCGGTACAGCGCGACCATCGCCTCGACGTCATCGACCTTGGTCGGGTTTCCGCCGCTCCACTTCAGGACGTTGTCGCCGTAGACGCCGGGTTCGGATCCTTCGAGCTGGGCGCGCAGGAACTTCTGCCGGTCCTTGAGCGGCTTGATCTGCTCGGAGACCTCGGCGTACTCGGCCAGCGCCTTCGCGCGTTCCTCGTCGTCGTGGATGAGCTGGCTCTGCAGGGAGCGCCCGGCGACGAACGGCCCCCAGCACGCGGTGCGGAACGGGCAGTGGTCGCAGATCGCGGAGATGCCCGGTCCCTGGAAGGTGCGCGGCAGCTCCTCCGGGGAGGCGGCGGCGCGCACCTGCTGAACCCACCAGCGGGCACGGCGGGCGCGGTCTGCCTCGTAGGCGATCTCCTGCACGTGGTCGTCGCCCGAGTCGCGGTTGATGAACCGGAAGCGGATACGGGCGACCGGCACCGGCCCGAGGTGGGCGAGTTGCCGCTGGCCCCGGACGCTGGCGAAGCCTTCCGTGCCGAGCAGATCGGCGTACAGGTACACCTGCCGGAGCTCGGCTTCGCTCGCGCCGTACCGCAGGACGCTGTCCCACTGGTATGTGCTCTTGGTCTTCACGTCCTCGACGGTCGTTTCCTCGGCCGGGAGCGTGGGGCGCAGCCGCTTGGGGAGCCGTGCGGCGGTGGTGCTGTCGAGCTGGACGGCGTCGATGTGGCCCCGGACGGTGGCGTCCTCGACGCGGCGCTCGACGAGCCAGCCGTACTCCTCGCGGGCGGCCTCGAGTATCCCGGCGTGCAGCCAGGTCCCGAGGATCGCCTTGCGCTTCTCGCCGACGTCAGTGGGGGTGCGGCCGTGCAGGAGGTACCCGGCCCGGCGTGCGCACACGGTGTCGCTGGCACCGAGCTTGGTCTGTTGGGAGCGGGGGCGGCGTGCGTCCGCCGCGTGCGCGGCGGGCCACAGGCTGACGGGCCGCTCTGGCGCGATGGCCATGGTGGTCACGGTGTTCTCCAAGAGGATGGGGTGCCACCCGACGACAGCGGGCGGCACCCGGTGTCGTCAGGGTCAGGAGGCGCGGCGGGGCGCGGAGGGCCGCTTACGCTGGGTGCGTTTCGCCGGAGCCGGGGCCTCGTCGGACTCCGAAGCGGTGTCCGGCTTGGTCTCCGGGGGAGCCTTCTTCGCGGCACGCGCCCGCTTCCTCGGCGCGGGCTGCTCCGTGCTCTCGTCCCGGTCCCCGGCCTGGGAGTCCTCGGCGGACTCCTCCTTCGCGTCGCTGCCCTTGTCGTTGCCGCCCTTGTCGTCGCCCGCTTCGAGCCCGGCGGCCTCGCGCAGGCGGCGGGTCGCCTCTTCCGCCTCGCGGACGACGGCTTCAGCGTCGGCCCGCGCCATCTCCTCGTCCACGTACACGCCGGACAGGTCCTGCGGTGCGGCCATGCGCAGCGCGCCGGCCTCGGCGCACTTACGGAGCATGTGGGCGGGCATCTGCTGCCACATCTTCGCCACGACGTACGCACCCTGCTTGCGGTCGTAGTACGTCGGGGCGAACTCGTCCCAGCGGGCGATGAACGGGAACCTGGCGTTGCCGCGCAGGACGGTGACCTTGACCGCGGCCGGGTACGCCTTCGACAGCCAGACCTCGTGGGCGTTGCCCTCGGAGTCGTAGTAGACGGTGTCCTCGTACGAGATGGACTCCCCGGCCTTGATAGCCGCGCGGTGGGCGACCGTACGGAAGCCGTCGATGCCGGTCTGGATGGTCCAGGTCTTCTCCGGCTCGTCGGGGTTGTCGGCGGCCTTCCAGTTGGTACGGCCGATCATGTAGATCTGCCGCGCGAACGGGTCGAGGCCGGACCGCACGCAGAAGTGGAAGAACAAGGCCAGTTGGGCACGCGGCGCCTGGGCGAGTCCGGGGCTGATCAGCGACAGGGCGGCCACCTGACGCGCGTCGAACTCGACTTGGTCGGCGCGCAGGACGACGGCGCTCTGAGAGACGCTGCGTTCGGGCAGCTTCTCGGGGCCGGTCGGCACCGGTGCGGCCGACGCCGTGTCGCCGTCCTGCTGTTCGGTGGGTTGGTTCATTGGTCGTGTCTCTCCAAGAGGGTTGGTTCACTCGGTCCGCAGGCTGCGGACCTCGAAGGCGCGCGCCCATTCGGGGTGGCGCTCGATCAGGAGCCGGACGTACCGGCTGCGGAAGTTGTTGTTGAGGCGGAACTCGTCGCCCTCGGTCGCCGTGACGTAGCGCCAGCGCAGGACCTCGAAGAGCATCCCGATGCCGACACGGCTCGCGCCGCGCTTCAGGTAGTCGGCAGTCAGGGCCTCCAACGCGCGCAGCACCCAGGGATTGAGCTGGTGGAACGTCTCGAACTGGGCCTGGATCGACGCCGGCTGGCCGTCCGGCTGCCTCACGGTGTGGATGACCAGGCCCGGTATCTCGTCCTGGACGGCTGCCATACCCACCCCCTGGTGACTTCTTTCAAGAATGTCACCTATCTTGTGGGTCGACGGGCAGATGATCAACCCCACCGATTACAGGCGCGACTTCACACACTCAGCCCGAGGTCAGACCGAGGCCCGATCGGCCGCTTCCTCCATGCGTGCCTCACGGGCCTCGTTGGCCGCCGATGCGGCTCGCAGGGCATCGACGGCGACGTTGGAGTCGGGATGCTTGAGGACGTAGAGCGAGAGGGCCCCTTCGAGAACCAGAGCCTCTCGGGCATCCATGGCCACGATCTCGCCGCCGTCCGGTGTGGCGGTGAACTGCACTGCTGCCTCCTTGGTGAACTGCGGACCCCCGTAGCGGGGATTACTTATATCTTATTCGCAATTCGGGGCTAAGTACAGTGTTTGCGCAGGTCAGAGGGCCTTTCGGGCGTGGCGGCCTCGGGTCAGCACGCGACTGCCGGGCCCGTCGTAGGTGCCGTCGCGCAGGGCTGCGACGACCTCTTCGTCCACGTCCCAGGGCAGGCTCCGCGCGCTCTCGCGGAGCTTGGGGACGGCGTCGAGGACGGTGTCCAGCATCCAGAGCATCGACCCGGACAACAGCCAGTCATGCTCCGGGAACCGCCCTGTCGCGATGGTCGTCGCCAAGTTGCCCTGGGCGGGCAGGTGGAACAGCTCGACGATCTCCTGCTGGCCGACGATCGGCGGCAGCTCATCGCCCAGGCCCGGCTCCCAGCCCTCGCCCTGCTCCGCGATGATCCGTGCCTTCACGTCCAGGTCGACCTGCCGGAACCGCGCCGTGGTCGCTCCCCACCCGGCCGCGAAGCCAAGCGGCCAGTACCGCACCCCGCTGACGACGATGGCGGTCTCCGGATCGAGAACGCTGCCGCGGCTCGGGGACAGCCACTGCGCGACCTGCTTCGGATCGACGCGGTACAGCGCGGCGAACTCCTGGTGCCCGACCAGATACGGCTTGCCCCGACTCATCCCCGTCCTCCGGTGTCTGCCCTGGATGCAGAGGGCAGCGTAGCCGTACGCGTACGCCGGCGGGCGCGGCGGTCACTGCTATGGTGACGGCGGTCTTTCTCCAAGAGGCCACACGGCCCCCGCTTCGGCGGGGGCCGTGTGCGTTGCCGCGCGCTACGCGGTCTTGCCCTCAGGCTGGTCGGCGGTGGAGCTGAGCCGGGTCGAGCCCTGCTCCTTCCTCCGGCGCGTGAACCGCAGGGCGTGGATGGTGCGCCCGCCGGTCACCTCCCGGAAGGCGGTCGCCACCTCGCCCTTGGTCAGCCGCCGCCCTCCCAGCGTGAACAGCGGTCCGTCCGTGCGGGCCCCGATCAGCTCGCGCAGCGCGTTGGCCGCCGACACGGTGATCCCGGCCTCGTAGACGCCGCCTTCCTTCGCGTGCCGGATGACGACCAGGCAGTCATCCAGCTCCGCATCCGGCACGTCGAACGCCAGAACCTCATCCAGCCGAACCTCCGACTCCCAGAGCAGCTGCCACACCGCGCGAACGGCGGCCGGCACCGCCGGGTTCGCGAGCGCGGTGTCCACCTCCAGGTCAGTGACGAGCAGGTGTGTCGTATCCATCATGACCCCCAGGCCGCAGGAACAAGTGCGCCCTCACGCTATGCGCGCTGTCGGACAACACCTCTTGACAGCCTGGGTGTTCGTCTCAGCCACGGGTCAGGCTGAAGGCGGTGAGCACCACTGCGGTGATGCTGGCCAGTACGGCGAGGGTCGGCAGCGGCCATCTGGTCTTCTCCAGCGCGCTCACCCTTTCCTCCAGGTCCTCCAGGGCCTTGTCCGTTTGGTCGCTGCGCTGGACGAGCAGCGCCAACTGTCCGTCGATACGAGCGAATCCGACCTCCAGCGCCTGGCGCAGCTCCGCCAGGGCGAGTGCGACCTGTCCTTCGGGCACGATCTCCTCCTTCCTCTCGCTGCCCGGTGGTCAGTGCTGGGGTGTAGCCGGGTCGCGCTTCATCGGCAGCCACGAGGCCGTTCCGGGCCTGCCCAGGACGGTGCCGAGGGTGGACTTCAACGCGCTGAGCGCGGCCGGTATGGCGGAGACCGCGGCGGCCTGCCACGCCGACAGCGACACCATGTCCGTCGTGCTGGAGGCTGCCATCAGGCCCAACAGCGCCTGGAGGTAGGTGGCAACGGTGCGCTCGGCGACATCGGCAAGGGCCTGCGGCATCGGGTCGTGCTCCTGGTTCGGGGTGGTGGGGGTCGGGTCGGCGGCACCGGCCTGGTGCGGGACGCGCAGGTCCGCCCACGTCTGCGGGCCGGGAATGCCGTCGGCATCGGCGCCGTGGTGGCCGCGCTTGATCTGGTAGGCCGCATACGAGCGGCGGTGCGCGTCGTTCCACACCGGGCCGGGCGGCCTGGCGTAGGAGTCGCAGCCCTCAGCGATCAGCCGCTTCGCCATCGCGGCGATCACCGGGGAGGAGCGGCCCTCGCGGAAGAACTGCTTGCCCGGGTACGCCGCGTACTTCGGTGTCGGCTTCGGGTCCGGCTTGGGCTTGGGCTTCGGCTTCGGGTCGGGCTTCGGCTTACCGCCGTCCTTGAGGTGCCGGGCGACCCGGGCGCGGAAGTCGTCCATGTCGATGCCGCCCGGGTCCGGCTTCCCCGGCTGCCACTCCTTGTGGCCGATGACGGAGTGCTCGTTCCAGCCGTGCGCACGGCAGATGGCCGCCGCCGCCCGCGCCATCGCGTCGAGCTGGGCCGCCGGCCACGGCTGACTCCCGGTGTTGATGCACTCGAAGCCGTAGAAGTGGCGGTTGCCGTCGGTATCCGCTTCGTTGTCGCGCGGGAGGTCCGTCTTCTCCGCGATGACCGCGAGCAGGACGTCGGTGTCCCCCATGCCGGCATGGTTGGTCCGGCCGTAGCCGACCAGGTGGATCGTCCCGGACTGGTCGATGACGCCATGGCACAGGGGGCCTGGGAGATCCTGGTAGCCGACGCGGCACAGCTCCACCATGTCCTTCTCGGAGCTGTACGGCCCGGTGTGGTGGATCATGACCCCGTTCGCGGGGCCCCAGTTGCCGTGGGTGTTCCGGTTGTGGGTGCGCCATTTGCCGTGCTCGACCACGCCGAGCCCGGCGCTCTTCAGCACGGACAGGAACCTGTCCGCGCTCAGCGGTGTAGCCACGCGCTTCGTCCTTCTCCCCTGCGCCGGATGGCAGTCGGCCGTGGCCGCCTCGGCGGTCCGGTCCCTCGGGAGTGCGAAGCGGGTGGAGGGTCACCCAGGCGTCATGCTACCGGCGGCACACCGGCCGTTGGCCGGGGTGCGCAGCCGGTCAGGTGTCGGCGCGGTCGGTCCGGAACGATGTGCTGTCGAGGCTGATCCAGGACGCGCGGACGCTGCCGCCGCCCTGGACGCGCAGCCGCACCAGGCCCTTGGGGTCGATGTCGAGCTGGAGGCTGCGGCGTGCCGCGTCGGAGGCGACATCGACCGTGCGCGGGGCTTCCGGCCAGTACCCCTCGGGCAGCAGCGCGACCAGTTGCTCGTCGGAGGCCCGGCCGCTCGCCAGTCCGATACGGCCGCAGAATTCGGTCGTGTCCCAGGGGTTGGCGCGGAACTGCGGCGGCTGCTCCTCGTCGGGGACGGTGGTGTCGCCGGTCAGCGGAAGGTCGCGCCACTCCGGGTACGGCGCGCTGCGGGCGCGCTCCAGGGTGACGACCCGCTTCTCCAGCTTGGCCAGTCGGCGGCCGAGGTCGGCGATCGTGTCCGGCACCTACTGCTCCTCATCCTCGCCCGTCTCGTCCTCGGGCTTGTTGGTGCGCTCCAGCTTCAACGTCACGCGCTCGGCCGTCTCGCCCTCGCCGGGCCGCACCGTCCAGCCGACGATCCGGCACCAGCCGTCGTACTCGGTGTGCGGCTCGAACAGGCGGATCCGCACGTCGTCCCCGATGCGCAACGCGTGGATCGGGGCCGCCGGGTGGTCGATGATCTCCAGCTCAGTCAACGAGGGCAGGACCTGGCGGGCCAGCCGTTCACGGCGCGCCCGCTGCTTCAGCTTCGCCTCGTCCTTCTCGCTCGTCTCCAGCCGGTGTTCCAGGCGCAGGCGGCCGTTGCGCACGCCGTCCACGACGACCTTGCGCTTCTTGCCCTCGCCCGCGCCCAGGCCGATGACCCACTGGGCGTAGGAGTCGGCGTCCTTGATGACGTGCGGGGTGCCGACCACGTTGGCGCCGGTCGTGAACGTCAGGTCCTCGCGGCGTCGGCCAAGGCGCGGCGCACCGAGGATGATGCGACGCTCGGCGCGGCGCCCGCGCCATGCCACGGTCTCCGACCACTCCAGGCCGTCATCGATCTCGGCCATCTCGTCCACGATCTCGCCGAGGTTGCGCGGGTCGGTCTTGGAGGTGCTGTACGGGTCTTTCGCGGTGCCGGTCTTCGCCTTGGACTTCGTGTCGTCCACGACCACGCCGAGGTCGCCGTCCGGCTGGGCCTGTGCGTAGGCCCAGACATCGCGGATCACCTCGCACGGGTCCGCTTCGATGTACGGGCCGCGTCCGTCGAGGTTGCCGTGCAGGTCGAAGCGGCGGTGGAGGTAGCTCGTGAACCCGGAGGCTTCGACGGGCAGGGTGTTGCCCTCCGGTTCGGCGCGCCACAGCAGCCCGCCCCAGTCGAGGCGGGCGTTGCGCTCGACGAGGAGCACGGTGTCGCCGGCGTCGAGGGCGTCACCAAGGGAGCGGCGGAACGCGGTCGGCAGAGTGGCCTTCAACGAGCCGGGTCCGGATATCTCCGGGCCGTACTCGACCTCGCTCAGCGGCAGGTTCCAGTGCAGAACGTCGCCGGTCGCGGCCCGCGCGATGATGTAGCGGTAGTCGGCCATCGTCACGCAGGCCCTTCCGTGAACGCGACGTCGAGCGTGACCGTCGTGCCCTTGGCCACGGTCAGGTCGCCGTCGCCGTACTTGTCGTTCTGGTTGATCTCGACGGCCAGGTGCTGGCGGGTGCCCCGGTAGGTGGGCGGCACGGCGAGCGTGTCGGCCAGGGTCACGGAGGAGCGGCGGGTGGTGGTGCCGTCGTCGTCCACGACGGTCGGCTTCGCGGCGCGCTCTCCGAGCCGGGTGCGCAGCTCGGCGTAGACCGGTCCCGCTTCGGCACGCAGGCCGGACAGGGTGACGACGATGGCGGCCTCCGTCGCCCATGCGGGGATGTCGAGATCCCAGGCGGCTTCCTTGGGCCAGGCCGCCCACTGACCGTGCTTGCCGGGCACCTTCTCCGTGGTGGTCGGGTGCACGGTGCGCAGCGTGCGCTCGGTGCGCGGGTTGGCCAGCCGCCGCAGATCCGTGATCATCTCGGCGGTGATGGTCGCGGTGTTCCGGGGGATGGTGAGGCGGGCGAGCGGGATCGCGGTCATCTCCCGCAGCGCGGTGGTGTCCTGCGCGCCGATGTTCTGGATGAGGTGGAAGTAGCCGATCTCCTGGCGGCGCGGGTCACGGTCGCCTTCGAACTCCGGGTCCTCGATGCGCAGCACGAGCAGGTCGGTGCGGGCGACCGGCCCGGTCGGCGGCACGTCGACCACGGTGTCGCCGATGTTGGACTGGGTGTAGGCCCCTTGCCACGGCCGGACACCGTGGATCAGAGCAGAGCCATCGCCGACGCGGACACCGGGGCCCGGCGTCTCCAGGGGGCGAACCTTCAGGTCCTCACCGCCCGCGACACCCTGCCGGCCTCGGGCCAGGTCGCGGATCATCAGGCGCATCGCGCGGGCGGAGTGGTCGGCCCCGCGCACCATCATCGGGGGTTGCAGCGTCACGAGTCTCTCCGTTCACAGAGTGGTGTACGCCGACCGCCACGCCACCTCGAGGCGCGCGGTGCCGGACGGGTCGTTCGCGCTCCACGCGATCTCGGACCGTCCGGGCGGCAGGGTGAACAGGTCGAGACGGGAGGCGGGGCTGAGGTCGTTGGCGACGTTGACGGTGCCGTTGCGCAGCGCCCAGCAGGTGCCGGGCCGGGTCTCCATCTCCACCCACTCGCCGTCGCGCAGCGACAGGTCGAGTTCGAGGACGCGGCGGGTGACGGTGTTCCAGATGCGTGGGTCGGTGACCGGGCCGTGCACGCGCAGGCTCGGGTAGGTCGGCACGTCGCCGTGGTTAGTGACCCAGCCGGGGCGGTCGTCGGCCGGGTAGTGGTCCTGGTCGGCCGGGCGGCGGCAGGCGGCGGGTCGGCCCATTGCCTCATCGACGGTCCAGTCCCCGCTGCGGGGGCGGGCGGCCTGGTCCAGGCCGAGCGTCAGCTTCGACAGCTCGTCGTCGTACCAGCGAGGGTCGTCCAGGCCGACAAATTCGATGTCGAGGGGTATCCACCCGTGCACCGCGTTGGCTGTGCTGGTCGCCTCCATACGCCGAAGTCGCCCGTACATGCGGCGCGTTGCATGCCCGGGCCACCTGCCTCGCAGGACGTGACGGCCGTCGGGATTGGTACGGGCGTCGGGGGTGTCCAGCGCCCGCTCCAGCCGGGCGAGGATCTCGGCGGCCTTCACCGGGTCTCCGGGCGTCTTGATGCCCGCCTCGAAGCGCAGGGGGCGCGGGCCGTAGAAGTCCCGGCCCGGTGAGGTGCCGTCGCTGTTGGAGTTGTCGGCGTCCTGCGGGCGGGTGCCGGGTGATCCGAGCCCTTCGACGTTCCCTATCGGGACGTAACTGCCGGTGCCCAGGACGACACCGCCGATCTCGTACTGCCACGGGGCCAGTTCGGGACGGCTGTGCTTGTTCGGTGCTGTGGTCATCACACTCTCCCGCCCCGCTGCGCGTTGCGCAGGGTGCGCATCATCTCGTTGCCGATCTGCTCGGGGGTCGCGGAGCTGTCGGTGACGGTGACCGGCATCGAGCCGATCAGCGGCTGCTGCTCGCGCACGACGACGACCTGGACCCGTCCGCCGGCACGGGCGTCCACCACACGGGTGCGGGCGCGATCGCTACCGGTGCGGATGTCGAAGGAGCGCACGACGCCCGCCATGGCCGCGACACTGCGAGCCTGCTTGAAGCTGCTGGCGAGCATCGGGTTGTAGTCACGGCTGCTCCGGCCTCGTACGCCGCCGTTGGCGTACCACTCGACCTGGCCGCCGAACCGGTCGACCACGGTCTCCACGATGGCCTTGCTGCGCTCGCGCTTGGCGGCGGCTAGGGGTACATATGCCTCCCCGCCTGTCTCCCGCTCACCCCATATGCGGTAGCTCCCGGCCGGGGCGATCTGCGCGACGTGCCGCTCACGGCGCTGGCCGCCGGTGATCCCGCCGTCGACGAAGTAGTCGACCACCGCGCCGTCGGCATGCCGCTTGGCGGCGCGGGCCTGCGCCTCGGCCTGCTTCTCGATGGCGTCAGCGATGTTGGTGTTCTGCTCGGCGAGCTGGCTGAAGATCGAGACGTGCCGGGTAGTGACCGTGATCTCCTTGCCGCGCAAGGCATTGATGCGGCCCTGGATCGTGTCGGCCGCTTTCTTCGGGCCCCCGGTGGGGACCGTGACCTTCACGTCCTTGGAGCCGGGGATCTTCTCGATGCGGAAGCCGAGCGACTCCAGCTCCTTGCGGGCACCCGCCGTCGGCGCGCTGACCCGGACGCTCTTGGCGCCGGGCGTCGCCCGGATCTTCGCCTGCACGGCCTCCAGGCTCTTGATCGTCGCGGCGGTCGGCGCCGACACCTTCACGTTCTTCGACTTCGGGGTCTGCCCGAGCTTGTCGATCAGCACGTCCAGGTTCTTGCGGGCGCCCGCGGTCGGTGCCGTGATCTTGATCTGCCGCGTGCCCGGGACAGTCTTGACGGTGAAACCGAGGCTGCGCAGCTTCTTCTGTGCGCCGTCGCTCAGCGAGTCGACCTTGATCGTCTTCTGCTTGGGCAGCCTGTGGAACTCGGCCTGCACCGCGATCAGGTTCGCCAGCGTGCTGTCCATGCCCTTGGTCTGGAGCAGCAGCGACACCTTCGACGGCAGCAGGCCGAGGCTGTCGGCGACGCCCTCGGCCTGGGCCTTGGTCAGCCCGTAGCCGCGGGCGGCTCGGATCGCCTCCGCGCGGGCACGGCTCATCTCCCCGCGGGCCTTCGCCAGCGCCGCGGGCAGCGACTCGCCATTGCGGATGGCCAGGTCGTAGGTGGCCACCGAGGCGTCGGCCGCCGCGTCGGACAGGGCGGTGAGCTGGGTGTAGAGCTGCTGCCCGTTCCTCGTCGTGGTGTTGAGGGTCTTGTCCTCGTTGACGAGCTGCTTGCCGCCGTAGCCCTGGCCGCGGTTGACGCTCTTGCTCCCCTCCTGCAAGTCGAGGACGGCGGAGTTCACCTTGGCCTTGGCTGCCTGAAGAGAGATCTGGCCACCCGACAGCAGGTCGAGCGCCGACTTCAGCGAGCGCGTGCGCGTGTCGGCGTCGGCGGTCTCGTCTGCCAGACCGCCGACGGCCGCCTTCAACCGGTCGTATGCGGAAGTACCGTCCCCGGCCCCCTTGGTGGCCCTGGCGAATTCCTTCGCGTTCTTCACCGACTCGGCCATCTCACCCTTGACGCTGCCGAGCGCATCGGCGGCGTCCTTGTACTGCTGGCCGACCTCGGAGTAGTCCTGGACGGTCGCCTTGCCTGCGGCGACGTCCTTCCACACCTTGTGCTTGTCGGCGGTGGCCTGGAGCTGCTTCTGCAGCGCGTCCAGCGAGGTGCCCTGACCCAGGTACGCGTCCGTGAGCGACGCGAGCGGCACACCTGCCTGCTCCATGACCTTGGTGAGCTGGCCCTGTTCGGTCTTCGTGTCCAACAGGGCCTGGGCCGCCTGCTGGCGGACGTTGCTGTCGATCTGTCCCCCGGACTCACGCAGCGCGGACGTCAGGGTGGAGATGCGCTGCTGGTGTTCGGCAGCGGCCTGCGCGGCCTTCTGCTGACGCGCCGCGAGCAACCCCAACCCCACCGAGACGCCCGCCATGACGACACCGAACGGTCCGCCGAGCGCGTTGGTCACGCCGCCGAGCGCCGAGCGCAGTCCCGATCCAGCCGCCCGGCCGACCCCGTTGAGCGTGCCGACGAACGTCTGCCCGGCGCCGTTCGCGCTGCGGAACGCAGCAGTCATGTTCCCGAGGAATCCGACACGAGCCTGCACCGCTGCCCACGCCGCTCCGTACCGGGACAGCGCGACGCCGGACGCGGCAGCCAAGGACTGCTGCACCCGCATCTGCTGGTTGAAGGACTGCACCCCGGACCGGACGGGGCCGGTCATGGTGTTCGCCATGTTCGTCAGGGCGGGCTGCGCTCGGCGGAACAGCAGCATCGCCAACGCGGCCGACTGGATCGGCGCGGGCAGCGCGCCGAACGCGCTGACCAGCCCGCCGACGAGATGGCCGACGGGAACGAGGACCAGGGACAGCCCGGAGACCGCGTCCATGGCCACGTTGCCGACGGTGGCGATGATGTCGAGCGTGCCGGCCGCCGCGCCGCCGTCCTCACCGAGCCCGGCGACGGCCTTGAGGAGCGGTTCCGCGCCGTCGGCGGCGTTGTCCAGGACGTCGCCCAGGGTGCTTGCGGCATTGATCAGCAGGTTCAGGCCAGTGGCCAGCGAGTGCTCACCGATCTCCGTGAGCGGCCCGATCAGCGCCTTGGCCTCATCGATGAGCCCGCTGAGACCGTTCTTCGTCGCCTCCTTCAGGTCGGGGCCGTACAGGGTGGCGATGTCGCGGCCGTAGTCGAGGGCCGTGGTCAGGTACGGGGTGGCCCCGGCCATCCCGCGGGTGAGAAGACGGGTCACCCACTCCAGGCCGGGCGCCATCCCCTCGTACAGGGCGATCCCAGTCTGTTTGGCCTGGGTGCGCAGCTGCGTCATCGCACCGGCGAGACCCTCGCCGCGCGAGTCGGTGATGGACGCTGCTGCACCGGTCTGCCGTACCGCCATCGACAGGGCGTCAAAGGACTCGGTGCCCTGGTGGGCAAGCGCCACCGCGCCGGACAGGGCGGGCTTGCCGAAGGCACGGGTCACTCCGGCCGCGAAGTCCTTCTGGCTCATGGAGTGTTCGGCCTTCGACAGACCGTCGATCACCGTGCGCAGGCCCTTGAAGCGCCCCTGCGCGTCCCAGGCTTCTATACCGAGGTCCCGCAGGGCGTTCTTCATGATCGGCGTTGGCGCCGCCAGGTTGGCGAAGATCCCACGCAGGCTCGTGCCCGCCGTCTGGCCGAGGATGCCGGACTTGCCGAGCATGCCGACCGCGGCGGCGGTGTCCTGGAGGCTGACGCCGAGCGCGTTCGCGACCGGGCCCGCGTACCGCATCGAGTAGTAGATGTCGGTGATGGAGCCGGAGGCGTTGTTCGCCGTGGCCGCGAGGGTGTCCGACGCCCGGGACGCCTGATCAGCACCGAGGCCGAACTGATCCATGATGTCGCCCAAGTACTTGGCCGACGTGGCGGCGTTGACGTCGGCCGCCGCCGCGAGCTGAAGCGAGGCACGTACGGCGTCGATGGACTGATCGGCGCGGAAACCGGCCTTGCTCAGCTCGACCATGCCCTCGGCGGCGTCCGCCGACGTGGAGGTGGGCAGCGTCAGGTCGTTGCCGAGTTCCTGAGCGACGACGGCGGCGCGCTTCATCTGTGCCGCGGTCGCGCCGGTCACCGCCCGGAAGAGGTTCATCTGCCGCTGGTAGCGGTTGCCCTCCTCGATCATCTCGCCGGTGCCGAGGACGAGGGCGCCGCCGGCGAGCATGTTCGTGGCGGACAGGCCCCGGCGACCGGCCCCGGCGGTCGCCCGCTGGAGCCGGGACATCGACCGGGCGCCGTCGTCCCCGGCCGCGCGCAGCGCCGCACGGGCCGCCCCGGCGCGGGCGGTGAGCCGGTTCAGCTCCCCGACGGCCGCACGGGAGGAACGATTCAGTGCGGCGAACTGCGCAGCGAGCCGCGCCCCGTTGGCGTCCAGTCGGGCCAGGGACCGGTTCGCGGCGTCGGTACGCTCCCCCAGGGTCCGCATCTGGGCGGAGGCAGCACGGGTTCCCGCGATCAGGTCGCGGACCTCGGCGCGCATCGCGACCGTGAGGGTGAACCCGGCCACCGCGGCGGCCTCCTTACTTACGTGGTGCGGGGGTGGATCAGGGGCGCGGCTCGTACTGCTCGCGCGGCAGGAGCTGGATCTTCACGCCGTAGCCGGACCGGTCCTGGGGGACGTGATCGCGTTCCTGCTCGATCAGCTCGCAGCCGGGGCAGCGCAGGGTGTCGGTGACGTAGGCGTGGGGGTCGCCGCCACGTTCGCGGTCCCACTCCTCCAGCCGGGTGTGGCATTCCGGGCACACCGACCGCTGCCACTGCGCCCAGGCCAACGCTTTGGCCCGGTCGAGGTCGGACCAGCGGCCGTCGCCGCCGAGGAATTGCGAGTGCGGGATGCCGTACCGCTCGCACAGCTCCAGTTCGGCGCGCAGGCCGGCGTCACGGCTCAGCCTTTTCCCAGCTCGACCCGGCTTTCCTGCTGGATCTGCCAGGCGGCGTCCCACAGCGCGTTGGCGTCCGGCGCCGACCAGCCGTTCAGCAGCTCCTCGGCCTCCTCGCGGCTCATGCCGTCCACGGAGGCCGCCGCCACCAGCGCGGCGGGGAAGGTGTCGGCGTTGAAGATCGCCCCCTCCTCGGCCTGCTGCTCGGTGGGCGGGTGCTCGCTGATCAGCTCCTCCAGCACCGGGCGCGGCAGCGCGCGGAAGGTAAGGAACTCCGAGGCGGCGTCGAGTGCCGCCAGGGCCTGGTCCCGCGCCGCATCAGCGTCGGTTGCCTGGCGCGCGGCCAGCTCGTCACCCGGGTTGGCCTCGGCGACGAACCGGGCACGGCGGGCGGCCTGCTCAGCCTCGTCGTACCGCTGGCGCAGCTCGGCGTCATCGCAGATGCGCAGCCGGTTCTGCGGGCGGGCTCGGCGGCGAAGCCGTTCCATCTTGGCCGACCACGCCCCCTCCGCCGCCGTGGCGGAGGGGGACGGGCGCTTGGCCTGTGCGGGGCGCGACACGATCAGCCCTCGTCGGCGTCGTGCTCGCGGACCGTCGCCTCGGTCTTGGTCTTCGTGGTGCTGACCACGGTCACGTCGACGTGGTCACCGTCGGGGTGACCGTGCCCGTGGTCGTCGTCGCAGTCCTCGTCCGGCAGCGGACGGGGATGGGCCTGCGGCACCGGGCGGTCGAGCGACGGCTCGTCCGTGATCGTGAAGTCCACCTTGAACTTCGCGGCCTCGTTGCCGGTGCTGTACGTCGCGGCGCGAGTGGCGACCTGCACGGGGAACACGTCCACCGAGCGGGAGCCGGGCAGGTCGCCCTTGCGGAGCAGGATGACGTAGCCCTTCGCGCCCTTGGGGAGCTGCTGCTCGATCGCGTCGGAGAAGCGGTCCTCGTAGAACGTCAGGCTGGAGTTCTCGGCCTTGTCGTTGCCGGGGATCGAGGAGTTGAAGGTCGAGCCCATGTCGGGGGTCTCGATGGGGTCGTTCTCCAGCGCCCAGCCCTCGATGTCCGAGACGGCGTCGGTCAGGGCGAAGGCGTTAGTGATCTCTCGGCGGCTGGGGTACTTCGGGTCATTGAGGTCCTTGGACCACAGGATCTTGGAGATGCCGCGCCGCAGAAATCGGGTCTGGGTCTTCTTCGTGCTCGTGGACACCGGTCCGCTCCCACTTCTGGGGCAGCGTCCCGTGCCGAGGCCCTGCCCCTTGAGGTTCAAAGGGGGTTCGCCTGGCCTGGGGCCTAGCGTCCGCGCGGGCCTCCGCGGTGAGGATCAGAAGAATCGATTCTTCATGCTGGGGTCACGGTGATCGTGACCCGCTGCACGTAGGACACGATAGCGCCTGCCGCCGACACCGAGGGCTCTCCTCCTGCGTCGTAGGTCAACTCCCGGTCGATGACGCGCGCTTCGGGAACGTGCAGGTCGTGGGTCCAGCTTCCGTCGGTCCGGCCGACGACGCCGGCGCGTACGCGGTCGGCCAGCCACTCGACCTGATCGGCTCGTTCCCCGACCGAGGTGACCTGGTAGGCCCAGGCGGCATCGGCGTGCCAGTCCCACAGGGGCGGGCCCGCGAACTCGGCGGGCAGCGAGTCGAGGATGGTGTACGGCACGGGCGCGGGCTCCCACCCGGACTTGCCCTGCACCCGCGGGAGTTCGCCGACGCCACACGGGCGGCCCGTGACGTGCTCCAGGAGGGCGGCGAGCGCGCGGGTCACCGGGAGACGAGCGGTCACGGCAGCACCCCATCGGCCAGGGCCTGGATGAACGCCGGTTCGGTCTGCCGGAACGCGGGCTCGACGTGCGGGAACGGCGGCTGCCGGTAGTGCCGCCCGAGGCTGTCCACGCCGACGAAGCCGTACTCCAGTCGTCGCGCCTGCGGGGCGTCGGAGAATACCTCGGCGGTGACCTCGCCGCCGCCGCTGTGCATCCGCACGTCCCAGGAGGCGCGGTACTGGCCGGTGATCACGTTCGGGCCGGGCCTGCCGCTCGCGTTCCGCTGGATGCGGACCCGCAGCAGCATGGCGTGGTGCCGTGTGATCGTCCGCGTACGGGCACGGGTCGCCGGACCCATCCGGACCAGCGCGGCGGCCAGCGCGATCGGATCACGGAACGCGGTCGCGTCCGGGTGTGCGTTGGGATGCGGGTTCGCTGGGGCCATCAGTCGATCACCTGCACCCTGACGATGCGCACCACGCTGTAGGTGCCCACCGCTTCGTCGGAGACGCGGAACCGACGGCCCACCAACTGCGGGTCACGGGGACCACCGGGGCGCACGGAACCGGCCACGCGGATCACGTCGTCGCGCCGCAGCACCGGGGCATCGACCGGCAGCACGGCCTGGTAGTCGGTGGTCGCCGGCTCCACGGCGACCGACCCGCCCACGGGCTGGGTGATGGCCGGGCGGCTGATCGGCATCACCGCGCCGAGCCCGTCCCAGACCAGCTCCTCGTCCGGCGCGGGCGGCACGAGCCGGCCCGTGCTCTCGTCCAGCACGTCATCCGTACGGCCTGCGCTGTCCCGCCACGCTTCCAGCTTGTCGTCCAGGATGCGGCCGAGGACCCGGCGCGCACCCTCCACGTCAAAGGCCACGGGCCCACTCCCCGAGCTGGGTGAGCATCGCCTTGGTCAGCGAGTACGGCTCGGTGCCGAGGTCCGGCCGTGCCAGCGCGGCGCGCTCCAGGGCCTCCGGGTCGATCGCGTCCAGGAAGATGGCTGCCACTGGCCCCGGGTCGGGCGGGTCGGCAATTGCGACGCGGGCCATGCCCGACCACTGGCTGTCGCCGCGGTCGGCAACGTGCAGCAGAATCTCCGGCCGCTCCCCGGCGAAGTGGGTGACGGTGTACGCCTTGACGGCGCTCGGGTTTATCCGTGTGCCGTCGATCTCGATGTCGGCCTTACCGCCCCGCGCGTTGATCTCCACGCGCCGGGCGGTGGCCGTGTCGTTCGTCTGATCCATTCAGCCGACGCTAGGAGGGCTGTCGGACAGCTCCAGCGATCCTGACTGGCGCGCTAAGGCTCTCGGACAGCGGCTTCCTGTGGAACGGTGAGGCGGCCGGAGCGTATGGCTTCCGCGAAGAGAAGAATCCCGAGCGCCCCACCTGCCAACGTGATGGTGCCGTCCGAAGCTGCGGTGACCGCGTCCTCGAGGTCCCACCACTCCACCGTCATACCGGTCTCGGCGCCGCTCAGTTTCCGCTGTCCCGTGGTGAGGTTCCCGATGGTCGCGAAGAGGTGCAGCTGCACCGTGGAGCGATTCAGAAGGCGTGTCACCGCGAGGGACACGAGACGATCCGCAGTGACGCCCGCTTCCTCTTCAAGCTCCCTCAGTGCCGCCGCCTCCGGGGCTTCGTCCGGCTCGATCGTTCCGCCGGGCAGGTTGAGGGTGTCGCCGTGAAGGTAGTGCCAGACACGAACGAGTGCGATCTTTCCGTCCTGTCGTCGCGCGACGACCGCGGCGCCGTGGCCGATCTCCTGGTACTCGAAGATGGCCCGGCTTCCATCGGGTCGTGTGACGTCGTCTCGGTGGATGCAGAAGTTCTGTGTTCGGACGGGCTCAAGGCTTTGATGACGGGTCCAGCCGCCTTCTGTCTGCACCGTTGTTCCCCCTGGTGTGGATATCCCGTTGTCACTGCCACTCGATGACGACCCGGTTGAGGGCGTTGTCAAAGGCGAAGCGGCCAGGCTGTCGATCGAGTGGATCGCTGTCGAGGGGCTGAATCTCGAACTGGACCTCACGGTCGCGGTACCCGCTGTCCCAGGTACGCATCTCCGCGACGGCACGCTGAACCAGTTCGTCAGCGCCGGGGCCATGCCCGACGACACCGATTTCGTAGAGTTGGCGGCCGTCTTGATCCTTCTCTGCCTGGCGATTGACCAGGTAGCCAATGGCGCCCTTGTCGACCACGGCCATGTACTGGAACCGCGGTCGGACGAGCCCTCGCTCGACTGCCGGAGCATCGGGTTCGAAGCGGCTCAAGGCGTTGTCCATGGTGCACGCGAGCCACAGCCACATCCACTCCCAGGACTCTCGGCTTCGGAACGTCACCCCAGACCATGCCTCATGTGCCGGCTGGTCAAGCACGCCGAGGAGAGCATCCGCGTCGGCTGCCTGCTCCTCGTTGATCTGGACGCGGACGGAGCCGTCGGCGGTCAGCGGAACCATGCACCGTGGATCATCAGCGATGCCCTGACGCAGTGGCACGAACGTGTTCAACTGGCTGCTGACACTGCGCCAGGCCCCTTCTTGTCGCTCGTACGCGATCGAGCGGCACACGCTGCCGCGCAGCCGCTGAGCTACGACCAGCCGCCCTCCAGGCGCGAGCTGGTCCATCCATGCATGGGGAATGCCGTGCGCGCCGACCGTGGCAATTATCCGGTCGTAGGGCGCGCCCTGGGAGTGTCCGAGTGCACCGTCGCCAAGCATGACGTCGACGTTCTCGACCCCGGCCGCCGAGAGGTGGGCACGGGCCCCGTCCACGAGATCTTGGTCGACGTCGATGGTGGTGACGTGGCCGGTCCGATGTGGCCCAGCAGTCCGGCGTTGTACCCGGTGCCGGCCCCCAGCTCCAGCACCGTGTGTCCGGGCTGCGCTTGGAGCTGGTCCAGCATGAGGGCGACGATGTCGGGCTGTGAGGCGCAGCTGATGGATGCCCCGTCGCTGTCGTACTTAATGTGGACTGTCGCGTTGGCGTAGGCGTCCTTGAGTGACGCTTCGGGCACGAACAGGTGGCGGGCCACGGCCCTCATCGCCGTCTCTACTGAAGGCGTGCAGGCGTACCCGGACTTGCGGACGCTGTCGACAAGGGCATGGCGAAGCCGCTCGGCTGCGGCATCGGGAGTAGCAATCATGTCGGTGCTCACCGCGCCGACGCTATCGCTCTCGACTGTGGCGTCGGCGGGTAACGCGGTGTGGTCACTCGGTCCCATGACTACCTCTCGTGCGATGTGGAAGATCATTGGTGAGCGATCACGGCTCGCAGGCCGTTGATCGAGATGTCACGGTGCCGTCCAGGGAACCGCGCGCAGCCGCACGGATGTCCTGACGCCGATCTACGGGTTCTCCGTTGGTCCGTTAACTCTTGGCGACGGGCCTTCTGGGCACCATTCGCAATACGTACTCTGGCCACAATGCTCCGATCAGCGAGGGGAAGCCGACGTGAATGAGAGCGTTATGCTGGGGGACCGACTCCGGGTGGCACGCAAGACGCGGGGACTGTCCGCCGCGCAACTTGCCCAGCGGGTCGCGGTCTCCCCCAGCCTGGTGCAGAAGCTGGAGTCCGGCGCGCGGAAGGCGACGCCGAGCCTGATTCTCGCGCTGTCGAGGGCCCTGCACTTCGGCCCCGAGGTGCTGACCGGTCAGCCGTACTACGGGGACCCCGAGGCGGAGGACGGCGTGCACGCCGTCATTCCGGAGCTGAGGCGCATCCTGCTGTGCTTCGACACCCCAGATGAGTTGGAGTCGCGCCCACGCGCTCTGCCGGTCCTGGCCTCCGAGGTGGACCAGATCGCCGCTCTCCGGCGTGATGCCCGGTACGTGCCGATGGGGCCGCTGCTCCCTCCGGTGATCACAGAACTGACCCACGTTGCTCTCAGCGCGCGTGGCGATGAACAGCAGAAGGCGTTCTGGCATCTTGCCCGCGCATACCGTGCGGTCAACAGCCTGGCCCACAAGATGGGGCACCACGACCTCGGCAATACGGCCTTGGAGAGGGTGCGGTGGGCAGCCGACCGCAGTGGCGATCCGCTCATGCAGTTCACGGCCGGGTTCCTGGTCGCGGGGTCGATGCTGCGGCAGGGAGCTACCGAGTCGGCTCGTCGCAAGCTCAAGGGTCTGCGGCACGAGTTGGAGCGAGCCCAGCCGGAGCACTCGTACACCGACGACGCGCTCGCGGTCGACGGGGCACTGCTGCTGAAGCTGGCGGTCGTGGAATCGCGGGACAACAACCCCGATGCAGCGGAAGAGTTCCTACGCGAAGCAGAGCAGGTCGCGCTGATGGCCGGCAACCGGGACAGCCTGGCCTACGAGATGAGCTTCGGCCCCACAAACATCAAGATCCACTCGGTGCATACGTTGATCGACACCGGCGACAGCGAGCAGGCCCTCGCCCGGCTCGCTGAATGGGGACAGGGCGGAGCGGCATGGGCGCCGCCTGCCTCCACGGTGGGTGAGCGATCCAGCCACCATCACATCGACGTCGCCTCCGCACGCCTGGCGGAAGGTGACCGCGGCGGAGCGTTCGCAGAGCTGAAGCGAGCCCGGAAGATCGCACCGAACCACACGCGATTCCACCCATCTGTGCGCGAAACGCTCGGCTCGCTGCTGCGCATGGACACGCACCCGTCAGCCGAGTTGTCCGCGTTCGGCACCTGGGCCGGAGTCGCGTAGCACAACTCCCTTTACCCTTGCGGCACTTGGCCTGAATTGGGTGCGGACAGTTTGTCCGCGCACACCCGCCTCCAGCGTGGAATGGTCCTCTCACACTCAGTTGTGAGGGGGCCTTTCCTATGTCGGACGCGATCCCGACCACTCGACTGCCGAGGTGGATGCCTCTCGGCAGCGAGCCGGAGTTGTGTCCCGCCGGCACGTGGTGGGACGCCATCCGTGCGCCCGAGCACGTGGGCCGCAGGGCCGTAGAGCTCATCGAGGAGCAGGGGCTGCCTGTCGGGTCCGTCGTCCTCGACGACGGCGGCCGTGAGCCGCGCATGTACTTCCTGACGCCGGTCGGCACCGCTGAACGGTGGGAGGAACAGGGCACTGTCGCGTTGGGACCGTCCTGCCACGTTCTCGTCCCCTCGGCGAAGCGGACGTCCGGCCCCGGACTCCACTGGCACCGGCTGCCCACCGGCCCCCGTGCCGTGATCTCACCTGACGGGCTTCACCGCGCCCTGATCAAGGCGCGCCTGGAGCGCGAAGGCCCCCATTAGGACTCGTTCTGCGGCCTGAACTCCTCCCCGTGGGAGCTGCCGCAGAGCGGCTAGACGCCGCCCCACCCACTCCCCGTGGGGCGGCCCCCGCCGGACCCCGGCGGATGCAAGTGATTGTTCCAGCACGTCCGACACACAGAGAGGATCAACTGTGCCTCAGCCCAGGCGAGAGAAGAAGGACCACCTGATCTACGCGGACGTCGTGGACTCCAAGTCCAAGGCGGGCGTCTGGATGGGCGAGCGGGCCTCCTTCCAGGAGAAGCAGGGCCGCATCATCGACGCGCTCAAGGAGCAGACCGACTGGGTCGAACTGAAGGACGCGATCATGGTCATCGGCACTGACCCGGCCGGCATCACGGTCATCGCCCCCAACCCGACCCTGCCCGGCGTGATCGTCCTCGCCGACGGTGGCTCGCCGGCCACCTCCGCGAAGCTCCAGGCCACCGCCGAGGACAAGGTCCGCGAGGTCATGGCCGAGCTCGGCATCGCCGAAGAGGAAACGGCGGCCTGACCAACATGGCCGTCCCCCGGATGCTGTGGGGGAAGTACTTCCAGTACGAGCGGGACGGGGAAGCAGTTCTCCTCGACCCGGTCGGGCTGGACAGTGTGTTCATCGACTCCGGCGAGGTCCACGACCTCGCCGGGGTCCCCCCGACCGCGACTCATGAAGCCCTCGCAGGGCTCGGCTTCACCTCCGACGGCCCCGTGGCCGACCGGCGAGAAGCACTCCGTAACCGTCTTCGACTCCTTGGGCTCGACGCCACACCTGACCGCATCAGTGGTCTGCGCGTAGTGCTCACCGACCGCTGCAACATGGCCTGCACTTACTGCTTCGTCGATACGAACACCGGCAAGCCGGACATGACGAAGGAGGAGCTGTCGGAGGGCCTGGAGTTCCTGTTCGAGCAGAACGCCGGCCAGGAAGAGGTGTCCATCCAGTGGTTCGGCGGCGAGCCGACGATCCGCTTCGACCTCATGCAGTACGGCGACCGGCTCGCAGATACCCTCGCCGACCGATACGACGTTGCAAGGGTCCGGCGCACGGTCGTCACCAACGGGGCCCGTCTGACCGACGAAGCCCTCGCCCACTTCGTCGCGTACGAGTACGGGGTCGGCATCTCCATCGACGGCCCCCCGGGCATCAATTCCGCCCACCGCCTTCTGCTCGGCGGACAGCCCGCAGACGACCGCATTCGCCGCAACGTCGCCCGATTCGTCGAGGCGGAGGGGCTGCACGTGGGCTGCAACCTCACCCCGACGGCCGCGAACATCGGGCGCTTGGCCGAGACTGTCCGGTGGATCATCGATGACCTCGGGCTGAAGTTCATCTACGTCAACACTCCCATCCCGACTGCTGGCCGCTGGCAGGTAAAGGGCGCCGACCTGGCTCAGGAGCTGTACGAGGCGCGCCTGGCCGCCCTGGGTCGCGGCGGAATGCTGTTCTCTGTCCTCGACCGCGCCTTCCAGGCCCTCGACACCCGTCGGCCGATGCTGTTCGACCACATGCAGGGGGACCGCAGTCTGAACGCCGCCCTGCTGCCCGGCAACCGGGTCAGCCTGTGCGACATCAACTTCACCGAGCCGTCATTCCTGCACACCCTGGACGAGTTGCGTGCCGATCCAGGACGACTGGCTGGTGTGGCGAAGAACGTCGCGCCCATCCCCGAGTGCGGGAACTGCCCGGCGCTCGCCATCTGCGGCGGCCCCTCCCGCAACGAGCAGGCCCTCGTCGGAGGCAGGAGCCCTGATCCCGAGATGTGCGCGTTCTACACGAGCACCGTGGAGATCGCCGTGTGGGACAACACGGGGGTGCAATGAGCGTCCACGTCCGTACGGCGCTGGTCTCCACGGCCGGGCACTGCAAGGTGGCCTGCGGCTTCTGCTTCCGCGCTGACCGTGCTCACGGCTTCCTCGACACCGCGACGTACACACGCACGCTGTCGCGGCTGCGGGAAGCCGGCGTGGAGGGCGTATGTCTGACGGGTGGCGAGCCCACCCATCATCCGCAGCTCAGGCAACTTGTACGGCTGGCGCACCAGTTCGGCATGTCGGTGTCGATGGTGACCTCGGCTCGCTCCGTGGCCGAGGTCATCGCCCTCTCCCACGTGACCCACCTACTGAGCAACGTGACCGTGTCCGCCGACTCACAAGGCGCGATGCTGCTGGGACGCACCACCCGCACAGCGGCCTCGGGCATCGCCACGCTACGCGCCATCAGCACCGAGACGAAGATCCTCCACGTCACCTGCTGGGGCCTGAGCGACGATGAGGGCCAGGAGCTGGCCGACCTCGTGTCCGAGGCAGGCGTGGAGGTCCAGTTCAGCCCCGTCGT
This sequence comes from Streptomyces sp. NBRC 110028, assembly GCF_001417735.1. Lineage (GTDB taxonomy): Bacteria > Actinomycetota > Actinomycetes > Streptomycetales > Streptomycetaceae > Streptomyces. Next base: position 164,747 of record NZ_BBUZ01000025.1, on the reverse strand, counting down.
CCTCGACGAACGCGCCTTGCGCCGGGACGGCAAGTCGGTCCAGGACTATCTGGTACAGCAGCATCTGGACGCCGACGTGCTGAGCCGCTACTTCAACCTGTCCGATCGGTACCGGGCCTACCTCGGCGAGCTCCGGGACCTCCAGCTGCCACCGACGGGGGGCGAGCGGTGGTCGTGCCGCTCAGCGACCGCGTACGTGTCCGCGGACGGTCACATACGGCGCTGTCCCTACGGCCAGGCATCAGTCAGCGTTCATGCACCTCGGGCCAGCATCAGACAGTTCCTGACCGATCCGGCGCAGGACCGCGTGACCCCGGACTGCGCTGCCATCTGCCGATCCTCCGCCGCATCCGACGACCGCGCGGCGTCGTGCGCCGCGCCGGCGTGAGCGGCGCTACGCACACGACTCCATGGACCGCTTTATGACGATCACGACACCGGACGACTTCACACATCGGTGGCGGCAACCGCCGAACTTCTCCTTGGAGGTCGCCTTCGACTACACGTTCCTGCCCGCCATCGACGTCCTCGACCACATCCGCCAGGACACGGAGGTGCGCTTCACGATCCTCGGGGACGACGACTGGCAGGTGCGTATGGATCGCACCGCCGCCTTCCGCACCGCCCCGCTCGAAGAGATCGTCACGTGGCCGTTCCGGCTGGTGCACTTCAACCTCAGCCGCTTCTACGACGACCTTCTGCACGGCTTCCAGGACGAGGTGATGATCCCCTGGCGCGCCCATCTGTCCACCCTGGGTTTCACCTGGCAGCGCCTGGCTCCGATCCTCTTCCTGTCCACCGAAGGGGCGTCCTCGACGTACCACAACGACAACTCGCACGGCCTGGTCTGGCAGGTGCATGGCGGCAAGACGTTCCACAGCTACCTCTTCCCCGACAAGCACCTCTCGGCCGATGCCGCGGTGATCGGCGAGACGACGGGTGAGGAGCCGCCCGAGCATGACGCGGCCGACCGCCAGTCGGTCGTCATGCAGCCCGGCGACCTGTTGTGGAGCCATGCCCTGACCCCCCACTGGGTCACCACCGAGTCGTCGCTCGCCATGAGCGTCACCCTCTCCCACGGCGGCCTGTGCCACCAGGGCCGCTTCTCCGAGAGGGAGTTGGCACTGCGGGCCTACTGGGACAAGAACCCTGCCGAGGCGTGGACGCATGACCTGCGCAGCGTCCGCTACTGAGACCGCGTCCCACGACACGAGGCATCGGCCCGTGTCGTGGGACGCGCCCATCAGCCGGTTACGGCGTGAGACGGTTCGGTCCGCGGAACAGGAAGGTGGCCTCGCGGATCGACTCCAGACCGAGGAGCACCATCAGCACCCGGCCGAGGCCCATGCCCAGGCCACCGTGCGGCGGGCAGCCGTACCGGAACGCGTTCAGGTAGTCCTGCAACGGCTCTGGGCTCATGCCCTTCTCGGCGGCCTGCTTCAGCAGCACGTCATACCGGTGCTCGCGCTGCGCGCCGGTGGTGACCTCCAGCCCCTTCCACAGCAGGTCGAAGCTCAGAGTCACACTCGGGTCGTCGGCCGGCCGCATGTGGTAGAAGGGCCGGATGCTCACCGGGTAGTGCGTGATGAACACGAACTCGTGCCCGGTGGCCTCCTGGATGTGGGCGCTGATGCTGCGCTCGCCCTCCGGGTCCAGGTCCTCCTTGATCCCTTCCGGGTCCCAGCCTCCCTTGCGCAGGATCTCGTGCGCCTCGGCCATGGTGATGCGAGGGAAGGGCGTCGTCGGGACAGTGATCTCCACACCGAAGTGCTCTCGGATGGCCTCACCATGGGAGTCGGCGACCTTCGCGATCGCGTGGGCGAGCATCTGCTCCTCGAACGCCATCACGTCCTCGACGCCGTCGATCCAGGCGAGCTCGACGTCGACGCCGGTGAACTCGGTGGCGTGCCTGGAGGTGAACGACGGCTCGGCACGGAAGACGGGGCCGATCTCGAAGACCTTCTCGATGCCGGCCGAGATCGCCATCTGCTTGTAGAACTGCGGCGACTGCGCCAGGTAGGCGCTGCGGCCGAAGTAACCGAGCTTGAAGACCTCCGCTCCGGACTCCGAGGCCGTGCCCATGAGCTTGGGGGTGTGCATCTCCGTGGCGCCCTGCGCGTAGGCGTACTCGCGCATCCCCTGTTCCAGGGTGGTCTGCACGGCGAACATCAGCTGTGTGGCGGTCCGACGGCGCACGTCCAGGAAGCGCCAGTCCAGCCGATGCTCAATGCCGGTCTGCTCGTCGATCGGCAGCGGCGTCGCGGCCAAGTTCAGGACCTCGACCGACTCAGGGACGAGCTCCAGGCCGCCGAGCTTGACCTGCTCGGCGTCGACGACACGGCCGGTGATCTTGACTGCGGATTCGGGAGTGAGAGCTTCGAGCTGGGCCTCAAGCGGCCCTTCGTCACGCTTGTGGGTCACCTGCACCATGCCGGTGCTGTCCCGCACGATGACGAACTGCATCTTGCGCTGCAGGCGCAGGGTGTTTACCCACCCGCAGACAGTGACGGTACGGCCGACGTGTTCTCGCAGGTCAGAGACGTGTACGCGGCTTTGGATCATTGCGGTCCTCCGAAGGACGTCGTCATGATCCCTTGGGAGTGCGGGCGAGAAGGGCAACTCGCGGTGCCACCGCACTTTCGCCGCCACAGCGTGGCGGCCTCATTCGGGCCCGCTGACGGGGGCCAACCGGCGGGGCATTGGACCACCGAACGGGGTCGTTCCTCCCCGCGCTCAGGAGGGTCTTCGCCTCGGGGCGCGAGGCCGCCTTTCCAGCTTCCGGCGGCTCTCTCGGCTCGCGTGATCCCGGGCTACTCGTCTCCATCAACGCGTTGCCCAGCAGGATACGGATCTCACGGGCACCGCCGCAATCAAGAACACACTTCTGAACGGGAGGAACGGCTGTGAGCGTGCCCGTGCGACGGGCGGTGGCCGCCGACGCCGGGGAGCTGGCCCGCCTGCGCCAGCTATCGCTGACCTGCCCGGCGGTGCCTTGGAGCAGGCCCCGGGATGTACCGGACGGACCGTGGGTCAAGGAGTGCCAGCAGGTGTTCGTTGCCATGCTCCATGGCACGGACACGGCCGCCGCGTTCGTGGTGGATGCGGCTCCCGGCCGCGTGGCGTCCTGTGCGGTGGGGTTTCTTCTACCCCGGCTTCCTGGCCCAGGGAGCAGCAAGCCGTTCAACGGTGACATCAGCACCGTCGCCACCGATCCAGAGTTCCGCAGGCGGGGCTACGCCCGGGCAGTGGTGACGGCCCTCATGGACTGGATGGCCGTGCGCGGCTGCAAGCGCATCAGCCTCGCGGCCAGCCCAGAGGGAGAGCCGCTGTATACGTCGCTCGGGTTCGTGTATGACGAACCTCGGATGACCTGGCAGGTCCAGTGATTGCCCGGCACCGGAGCGACCAGAGCGTCCCGCTCGACCAGCACCCGGCGCGCGACGACGTCGCGCTGCGGCCGGCGGTGGAGGACGCCGCGATGGGCCGTTGGGAGGGGGCACGAGATCTGCTGGCGGCGACCGGCACGGACTGGGACCGCCGGATCTTCCGCCTTCAGGTACTCGCCGAGGCCGGAGCCCGCCTGCGGTTCGCCGACACCTGGGCAAGGGCCGAACCGCGCTCGCCGCACGCACTCGCCCTCCTGGCCAACGTTCAGGCCCTCCGGGCCATGATCGCCGGCCCAGGCAGCAGCGGCCGGGGCCTGATGGAGGAAGCCTGGGCCACCTGCCGTACGGCCGTGGAAACGTGGCCCGAGGATGTAGCGCCGCTGGTGGTGATGCTCGCGCTGCTACGTAGCCACGCCCCAAACCGTAAGACCTTGAACGCGGTGTGGGACGAGATCGTCAAGCGGGACCGTTGGAATCGCGAGGCACACCACGAGGTCGTGACCTTCTTGCTCCCCCGCTACCACGGCCAGCAGGGCGAGGCGATGTGGTGGGCCGAGGAGCAGGCGGCCATCGCTCCGCAAGGGCTGCCGATCGCGGTTCTGCCACTCGTGGTGATCGCCGAGGCCCACCGGACCCGCCAGGAGCAGGACCGCGACGCTTACGGGCTCACGATCCATCCATGGGTCGACTGCCCGCAAATCGATCACGTGCTGGAGGGCTGGTGGCGCTACCGCGCCCCGCGACCGCACGCCTGCTTCGCTGACGACGCCAACTACCTAGCGCACGCCCTGTCGTTCGCGAACCGTCACAGCGAGGCCCTGGAGGTCTTCGACGCGATCGGCCCGTACGCCACGCAGGTCCCGTGGTCGTACTGCGGACGGGCCCGCGACCTATTCCTGCGGCACCGCGCCTGGGCCTACAGCCCACCTCGGCGCCGACGCCGCTGAACCCTCGAACTACCCCTTAAACGAAGGACGGAAATCCTGTGCCCCTCGATGTATCTCGCGTCTCTGACGAGGAACGCCTGAAGCAACTCGGCTACCAGCAGACGCTCTCCCGCTCCATGTCGGGCCGCGCCAACTTCGGCGTCAGCTTCACGATCATCTCCATCCTGTCCGGCTGCATGACGCTCTACGGCTACGGGATGAACACCGGCGGGCCAGCGGTGATCATGTGGGGCTGGCTGTTCGTCGGCTTCATGACGCTCTTCGTCGGGCTGTCCATGGCGGAGGTCTGCTCCTCCTACCCCACTAGCGCGGGCCTCTACTTCTGGGCGCACCGCATGGCGCCCGCGAGAACGGCCGCGGCGTGGGCGTGGTTCACCGGCTGGTTCAACACCCTGGGCCAGATAGCTGTCACCGCGGGCATCGACTTCGGCGCCGCCACCTTCCTCAACGCCCTACTGGACCTGCAGTTCGGCTACGCCGCCACGCCCGGCCACACCATCACGCTCTTCGGGATCATCCTCGTCCTGCACGGCGTACTGAACACCTTCGGCGTGCGCATCGTCGCCTTCCTCAACGAGGTGTCCATCTGGTGGCACATCCTCGGCGTCGTCGTCATCTGCGGCGCCCTGGTGCTCATCCCTGACCACCATCAGTCGACTAGCTTCGTCTTCGGCGAGTTCGTCAACAACACCGGCTTCTCGTCGAGCGTCTACGTGGTGCTCATCGGACTGCTCATGGCCCAGTACACGTTCACCGGCTACGACGCCTCCGCCCACATGACCGAGGAGACCATCGACGCCTCCACCGCCGGCCCCAAGGGCATCGTCCGCTCGATCCTCGTCTCCCTCGCCGCCGGCTTCGTGTTGCTGTTCGGCTTCACCTACGCCATCCACTCCTACTCGGGCGCGCTCGAGTCGACCACCGGGGTGCCACCGGCGCAGATCCTGATGGACGCCCTCGGCGCGGCGACCGGCAAGTGGCTGCTGCTGGTCATCATCGTCGCCCAGCTCTTCTGCGGCATGGCCTCGGTGACCGCCAACTCCCGGATGATCTACGCCTTCTCCCGCGACGGCGCGCTCCCCTTCTCCAGGACGTGGCACAAGCTCAACCCGGCCACTCGTACCCCCACGAACGCCGTCTGGCTCGCCACCGGTGGGGCTTTCGCTCTCGGGCTGCCCTACCTGTGGAACAGCACCGCGTACGCGGCCGTCACCTCCATCGCCACCATCGGTCTCTACATCGCCTACGTGATCCCCACCTTCCTCCGGTTGCGCCAGGGCGACAGGTTCGAGCGCGGCCCCTGGCACCTCGGCTCCTGGTCCACCATCGTCGGCACGATCGCTATCGCATGGGTCTTGGTGATCACCGTGCTGTTCATGCTGCCGCAGACGTCACCGATCACCGCGCACACGTTCAATTACGCACCCATCGCCGTCGGCGTCGTCGTCGGCTTCTGCGGCGCCTGGTGGCTCATCTCGGCCCGCCGTTGGTTCCTCAAGCCGGCGCACTCTCGCAGCTCTGGTCTCAGCCGGGAAGCTCGCGGGCAGGAGGCCCACCGCCAATAGACTCCCGTCCGACGCCCCGGGCCTCCAGCGTCACGGTCAGCTCGTACGAGTAGTTTGTGCCAGAGTGCGGGCACGAGAGACGACTTTCAAGCGGACGCACACCGCGACGCTCAGCCAACTGGTCAAGAACGACTGGCCCGCAAATGATCTGCGAATGTGAGCGGGCTGCGTTTCACAGGCGCGGCAAGCCTTCGAAGTCATGCCACCTTCGACTCACCACCGTGCCACTCCTCGTCTGCGGATCTGCCGAGGCACCGGGCCCTGTTGCTGACGCGGACCAATGGCTGGGCCTGTCCCCGCTTGCCCGCGTGCCGATGGGCCTCTCAGGGTAGCGATCGGCACGCGGGCAGCAGCGTTCCCGCCACTCACGGAGTGCCGCCACGCCGTTATCCGACCCACAAGCGTCCGCCGGCCCGAGCCAGGACATCGTCAACCACGCCCACAAGGGCTTCGGTCTGCCCATCCAATGCCGCACGGACCACGTGATACAGGCGGGCATTGGGTCCAGGTGCTGCGGCTTCGAGGCGGCGCGCCAGCCACGTGTTCGCTGCGCTGCCCGCGGCCCTCCAGACTTCTTCGACGGATCTCCGGCGCGCCACACTAAGAGTCGTACACCGCGAAGTCGGCGATCGGGCGGTACCCGATTCGCTGGTAGTGGCCGTTGCTGGTGGAGTTGGCCAGGTCCGCGAACAGCAGGACCTCCGCCGCGCCTGCGCATAGCGCGGCCCGGCTCACCGAGACTGTCGCGGCGCCCATATGACCGCGGCCGCGCAGGTGGGCCGGGGCCTCGGCTGGCCACTCGCTCAGCCGAGTACATCGCGCACCTTAGAAATCAACCACCGCATACGCCACGCCATGCCTGCGTCAACGCCTCGACAGACGGGTACCGATGAGCAGGATCGTCGGCCGTCGCATGCTGAATCACGGCCAGTTGAACAGGAGAGCCGCGCCACGCCTGCTCCTCATCACCGGCGTCCAGGAGTAGACGTAGCGCGCGGCCAAGCACGAACACGGTTGTGCGAATGTCGATGATCGAGCCGCTGACGAACTCTTCGGGCGCCATGTAGCGCCGTGACCCTGGAAGCCTTTCGTCTTCCACGATGAAGGGCCCAGGCCGGTACTCATCCAGATCACACAAGACCATGCGGTGCGCCTCGAAGTCGTATAGGAAGCACCCGTCATATAGATCGACTGCGACCAACCCTGCCTGCTCGACAGCCAGGTGTGCGTCCAGGATCTCGTCCAACGCCCGCAGAATGTCAGGGACAGGCAGCCTGCGAAACCGGGCCATCGGGCTGTCTGGGGCTGCGCGGCCCCCGTGTGCATGGGCCGTGGGGTGATATAGGACCTCGCCCTCGGCCCAGGGGTAGACCAGCGCCAGGCCATCTCGGAGTTGGAAGTGGTGCCGCAGAGGCACGATCGCCGAGTGCTGCACCGCTCGGTGCACGTCCACGGCTCGACGTAAAGAGCGTGCTGCCGGCGGAGTGGTTGCCCCCTTCACGAACCACCGTTCATCGCCGACAGCCACCCCGTAAGACTGGCAGCCGGAGTCCTGGTCGCGGAAGGCACGGAAGATGCTGCCCACGCCTTCCAGATACGGCTCCAACAGATCAACGGCTTCAACTTCCAGCAACGGATGCGAGAGCATGGGCCACATCATTCACTGCTCTGTCGTGGTCTCCACCCGATCTGAGCAGAACGGTGCGGCAGTGGCTTCTACCCGATGCTCACTCACCCGGCGACGTATGCGACGGCGTCGTGGCTATGGATGCTTTCTAGGTTGCGGACCCTCACCGAGTGACGAAGACCCCGCTCGCGGCAGACGTGGCTGACTTCGCGGGCAATGTCTTCGACGAACACAGGGTGGTCGTAGGCCTGCATCGTCAGCACACGTTCATCTGGACGCTTTACCAAGGGCACGACGGGAGCGGACGCACACCGTTCCAAGAGTCGTACGGCCTGCTGCACCCCAAACGGATAGGGAGTGTCCCCGTGCCCTGTCACGGACAGCGTGACGCGGCTGCGCTGGTTGTGGGCGCCGTAGTCAGAGATCGCTTTCGAGCACGGGCACAGACTGGTGACCTCGGTGGTAACCGACGTGACAACCGTCGTGTCTCCGTCGTCCCAGCGGCCGTCGAACCGGACATCGTGGACCTGGTACGACTCGGCGCCAGTCGCTGGCGCGACTACGGTCGTGCTCAGCGGGACGGCTACTGACACCGCGAGCGCCGGTGCATCCAGTAGGTCCGCACCGACTTTCAGCACGTGCGGCAGCCTGCGCGGATCGAACCGGCGAAGGTGCTCGTGGACGAGAGCCACCATGCGGCTCATGTGGGTGCCCCGGCGGTCATGCTGGAGCCGCACGGTCACGTCGATCTCGGCGATGCCCTCCTGGCGGAGGTGGCCGTCCTCGAAGTACAGCGGGTAGCGCAGGCCGCTGATGCCGACATCGTCGATCTCGATGCCGCGGGTGTCAGTCTCGTTCTGGATGTCGTGCATCGCTCACTCGCCCCGATAGGTGCAGCCAGACGTGCACGTCTCGCGAACGGTGAGCGCGGAGAGGTCGGGCAGGGTCGGCTTCAGCCGCTCCCAGATCCAGCGGGCGAGGACCTCGCTAGTCGGGTTCTCCAGGCCCTCAATGTCGTTGAGGTAGTAGTGGTCGAGCTGCGCTTCGAGGGGCTTGAAGGCCTTCTTGAGGTCGCCGAAGTCCATGACCCAGCCCGACTCGGGGTCGACGGGAGCCTCGACATGGACGATGACCTTGTAGGAGTGGCCGTGCAGGCGCGCGCACTTGTGGCCCTCGGGCACGTTGGGCAAGCGATGTGCAGCTTCGAAGGTGAACTCGCGGAAGATTTCCATTACTGAATTCCCAGATACTTGTGCGTCTGGAGAGAGAGGATCCAGCGCGGGTTCTTCATGCAGTAGTCGACAGTCGCCCTGGTGTTGGCTTCAACGTCCGGGCCGTCCATGGGCTGGAGCCGGAAGTACCGGAAATCCAGATGCTCGAACTGACCGGGGTCGCCGCCCAGTTGCGGGTAGACCAGCTTCAGTTCGTCTCCGCTAGTCACGACCAGTTCGGAGCCGATCTTGGGGCTGACGCAGAGCCAGTCGATGCCGTTCGGCGGTACGCGGGTGCCGTTCGTCTCTACGGCAACCTCGAAGCCGCGGGCGTGCAGCGCGTCGATCGCCGCTTCGTCGAGTTGTAGAAGCGGCTCGCCGCCGGTGCACACCACGAAGCGGTGCTCCCTGGATGACGACGGCCACGCCTGCTCGATGGCTTGAGCGAGGTCGTCCGGGGTCCGGAACCGGCCGCCGCCTTCCCCGTCGGTTCCGACGAAATCTGTGTCGCAGAACTGGCAGATCGCACGGTGACGATCCTTCTCAAGGCCCGTCCACAGATTGCACCGGGAGAAGCGGCAGAAGACGGCTGGACGGCCTGCGTGACTCCCTTCGCCTTGCAGGGTGTAGAAGATCTCCTTGACCAGGTAGGTCATTCTCACGCGCCCTGGTACTGCACGGGGTCGGTGACGCCGGCCTCGGCGAAGCCCTTGAGGCGGAGCAGGCAGGTCTCGCAATGTCCGCATGCCCGCCCCTGCTCGTCCGGGTCGTAGCAAGAGGAGGTAAGGGAGTAGTCCACGCCGAGGCGCAGGCCCTCACGGACAATGTCGGCCTTCGACATGGCGATGAGCGGCGAGTGGAGCTTGAGACGCTGCGTGCCCTCGACCCCGGCGCGGGTGGCCAAGTTGGCCATGCGCTCGTAGGCCTCCATGTACTCAGGGCGGCAGTCCGGGTAGCCGCTGTAGTCGACCGCGGTCACTCCGGTGAAGATGTCGCTCGCCCCAACCGTCTCCGCATAGGCGAGGGCGAAGGAGAGGAAGATCGTGTTGCGTGCCGGGACGTACGTAATGGGAACGCTACTGCCGGTGTCCTTGTCCCCGGCGTCGTCCAGAGACTCATGCTTCGGAACGTCGATGTCCGACGTGAGCGCGGATCCGCCGAAAACTCGCAGGTCGATGTCCGCGATGACGTGCCGAGCGACCCCCTGCGCCTCAGCCGCACGCTTCGCAGCCTCAAGCTCCACGCTGTGCCGCTGCCCGTAGCGGAAGCTCAGCGCGTACGGCGCGTAGCCCTGGTCCTTGGCGATCGCCAAAACGGTCGTTGAGTCCAGTCCACCACTCAGTAGAACGATCGCGGGACGCTCCGCCATGCCTGCTCCTAGTTAGCTCCGTGTGTACTGCGGCAGCCTACGCGAAAAGTGACAGGTAGAGTAACGACGACAGACTGGTAGTTATGAGCGTCGGGAGCCGAGCCGCGTGAGGCAACTTTCACTTGTGGTCACATGTACGGACCGTAAGGCTGTAGCGCCGGAAGCCTCACTGCACGCAAGGTCACTGCCAGTTGGGACCGTGGAGGAACGCTCGACCATCTGGAAGGGGCGCGTCGCGGACGCCTCCGCTACCCATCCACTCGACAGGCTCTACTGCGGCGACCACTGGACACAGTCGCGTCGCCTCGTCGCTACGGCCGCCAAGGCTGGTTTCGACGCACGGCTATGGGTCGCGTCCGCCGGCCTGGGCCTTCGGCCAGCATCCGAGCCGGCCCCGGCATACGCGGCGACATTCAGCACGCGACACGCTGACTCGGTAGCCACCTCTGCGGATGGAAGCGCCCAGTGGTGGAAGTACCTACAAGAGGGACAAAGTCGCATAACATTGCAGGAACTCGGAAAAAGCGGGCCCATCTTGATGGTTCTGTCCGAGGTCTACGCGAAGGCCATGGAAGCCGAACTCCGAGCTCTGGGTGCCGTTGCGAGCGAGGCGCTGCTGGTAGGCGGTGTCGAAGAGATCCCCGGCATCCGAAGAGTCGCCTCCGATGCAGGGCTGCGACTCGCGCTCGGCGGAACCCTCACGAGCCTCAATGTCCGCATGGCCGCTTCCTGGCTCCAGCACTGCGAGGACAGTCGACTGACCTCTGAGACCACCAGGTCCGCCTGGCACGAGTGGGCGTCGGCTGTACCGAGGCCGGAACAACTCAACCGTCAGCCCATGGCCGATGCAGAGGTCATCGCCTTCATTAGGCAGGAGACGGAGGCTCAACCGGGCATCTCACGGACGCGGCTGTTGCGGATCTTGCGCGACAGCGGCCGAGCATGTGAACAAAGCAGGTTTGCCACCCTGTTCAAGCGAACCATGGGGGATCAGTGACCGAGAACCTCATCACACGCAGAGCTCTGCGGATCAATCAGCACCCCGACATCCCCTTGTACCTTTTTGCCCTGGAAGCCGGAGAAGTCGACCTCGTAGCCGACGTTGCGCGGATCTCACGCGATGAGGCCGGAAAGCTCCTCGGCTACCAGCGCCCCGAGAAGAAACAGCACGTAAAGCAGATCTTGGAGTATCTGGACGGGGACGAGGTGCTGTTTCCGAACGGACTCATCCTCGCACTCCCATCCTCAGTACGCTTCAGAGGAAGCCGCGGACCGAACCCTAGCGACGGCCTTGCAACCATTGGGATGCTTGAGATCCCACTGCCAGAGTCACGGGAGGCTCCCCGTCCGGCTCTCATCGTTGATGGCCAGCAGCGGAGCCTGGCCCTTGCCCGTACTCGGAATGCCAAGTTGCCTATCACAGTGGCTGGCTTCGTTTCCGAAGATCTGCATGTCCAGCGCGAGCAGTTTTTGCGGGTCAATACAGTGTCGCCGCTCCCCAGCGACCTGGTTTCCGAACTCCTACCGGAAGTAAACACTCAACTGCCTACCAAGCTCTCGGCTCGTAAACTTCCGGCGATCTTGGTGAATGCACTAAGCCAGGATGGCGACTCACCCTTTAAGGGCCTGATCAAACAAGCGTCGACGACAGCTAGCCGGAAATCTGAGACGGTCGTTAAGGACAACAGTCTGCTTCAGGCGATCACCGCGTCATTGTCGCCTTCTGGGGTGCTCTTCCCTTACAAAGACTTGTCCAGCGGAACCATTGATACGAGCACCATTCGCAAGATCCTTGTCGTCTACTGGACGGCCGTGCGAGACACCTTTCCTGACGCCTGGGGAATCTCCCCCAATAAGAGCCGACTAATGCACGGCGTCGGCATTCGGTCAATGGGACAGCTCATGGACCGCGTCATGGAGAGAGTGATGTTTGAAGTAGACATCAACTCGGATGAGGCGTACAGCAAGGTCATGGCCGAATTGGCCTTGGTCGAACCCTACTGCCGCTGGACCAAGGGGCGCTGGCCCGAGATTAACTACAACTGGAACGAATTGGAGAACATCACAAAGCACATCAACATCCTGTCAAATTACCTGATTCGCGTTTACCAGAAGGCAAGGATGGGCGCAGCGTGAGGTTCTACTTTCCGGACAGTCAGGACCAGGTCAGTCCGAGTTATGACTTCCTCAATGACGAGTATTCTCCTTTTCGCGTCCGACAACGGGACGATTTCTACGCCCATCAGGCTGTGAAGCCGGCACCTTACGACGGCATCCTGGTCAGCAAGGCCATTGTCGACGGGTCCGTCAAGGGGGCGGGTAAGTACAGCGCACCGCAGCGTGAACGTCTCTACCGGCTTGGCGTGCGGAATTTCTTCAGGCTCCCCAAGACGATGAGCAGTCTGGGAGACTGCGGAGCCTTCAACTATATCAACGAAGAGCGCCCACCCTATACGGTTGATCAGGTACTCGACTTCTATATCGGCTGCAAGTTCAACTCCGGAATCAGCATCGACCACGTAATCTTCGGATATGAGCCCGAACTCACCGAAGAGGACGCAAACCCTGCATGGGTAAAGCGACGCGAGATCTCGCTGGAGTTGGCTGAAGAATTCATCGCTGCTGTCCGATCACGCAATTCCAAGATCCTGGAAGAAGACGACAAGCTCGAACCGGTCGGCGCAGCACAGGGCTGGAGCCCGGACAGCTACGCCGACAGCGTTGCCCGACTTCAGAAAATGGGCTACAAGCGGATTGCCCTAGGTGGCATGGTTCCACTAAAGACGCCCGAGATCGTGGCGTGCCTGAAGAGGATTGCACAAGTTCGCGCAGAAGGAGTTGACTTCCATCTCCTCGGAATCACTCGCGTAGACAGCATGGAAGAATTCGCGAAATTTCACGTAGAAAGCTTCGATAGCACCTCTGCTTTCCGTCAGGCCTTTATGGATGAGCGCAACAACTATCACACCGCAGATAAGGCCTATACGGCGATTCGCGTTCCACAGGTCGACGGAAATCCAGCTCTCAAGCGATTGATCCTGGCCGGCGTCGTATCCCAATCCGAAGCAATCAAGGCCGAGCGAGAGTGCCTTCAACTGCTGCGTGATTACGACAAGGATTTGGTGGATGCCTCAGAGGTCTTGGATGCCTTGCGCCGCTACCAGGTGCTCCTCGGCGATGCCAAGAAGCTGAAGCAGTTGGACAACCAACTGAAGCGATACGGCGCCACGCTGGCTGACAGGCCATGGAAGCACTGCACATGTGACCTCTGCCGGGAACACAAGATCGAGATGGTCATATTCCGTGGGTCCGAGCGTAACAAGCGCCGCGGATTCCATAACATGACGGTACTCGAAGCAAAGATGCGCAAGCTGTCGTTCACATAATCACCCAGAACGCGCATAACACCCAAAGTAACCCAACAGGAGATGATGTGGCCGACCGCTACGAGCTGAAGCTACCCGCCCTCAAGATCCTCCAAGGCACCAAGGAGATCTACTGCTTCGCCGTCGACGGCAAGAAACTGCACGACTTCGCCGCCGTGTCGCGCATCCGCCGTGATGACCAGAAGCGGTTGCAGGGGTACCAGCGGCCCGAGGTCCTCAGCCACATCCGCTCAATCCGCCGCTACCTCGAGTCCGAGGGAGCGATGCTCCCTAACGCCGTGGTCCTCGCGTTCGACGAGCGGGTGAGGTTCGAACCAGCGGTCCGCGGCGGCGATGTGAAGTACTCCATCCCGGGCGAGCTGATCATCCCGGTCGACGAGTCACTGGCCGACGACGAGAAGCCTGCCTGGCTCGTGGACGGACAGCAGCGCAGCGCCGCCATCAGGGACGCTGACCTCGCTGAGTTCCCTGTCGCCGCCGTGGGCTTCATCGCATCCGGGCAGGAAGAGCAGCGGTCGCAGTTCATCCTGGTCAACTCCACCAAGCCGCTCCCCAAGGGACTCGTGTACGAGCTCCTGCCCGAGACCACCGGCCAGCTGCCGCGCTCTCTCGCGCGCAGGGCACTCGCCGCGAGGCTCATGGTCCACCTGAATATGGGGGACGGTCCCTTCAGCGGAAGGATCAGCAGTCCCACATCCCCCACCGGAGACATCAAGGACAACAGCGTTCTGAAGATGCTGGAGCACAGCATCTACGAGGGCGCCTTGTACCAGTACCGCAACGCCACCGACGGCACCGGGGACGAGGAGCGGATGCTGGCCCACCTGCTGGCCTTCTGGACGCCAGTGGCAAGCATCTTCCGCGAGGCGTGGGGGAAGCCCCCGAAGGAGTCCAGGCTGACCCATGGGGTGGGCATCCAGGCGATGGGCTTCGTCATGGACCGGCTCACTGCGGATGTCCCGGTCGACAAGGTCGACTGGGATGACGTCCGTGCCATTCTGCGTGGGCTGGAAGAGCACGTGGCCTGGACCTCGGGGAAATGGAACTTCGGAGATGACCATCAGCCCAACTGGAACAGCCTGCAGAATACGTCCAAGGACGTACGGCTGCTCAGCAGCTATCTGCAAGCCCGAGTCAGCGCCTAGCCCATAGCTCGCCTGGCGCTGCCCGAGGCCTTGCTGCGGCGGCCGCCCGGTCCTGGGCGGCCGCCGTTCTGTTAGGACTCTGCTGCTGCGAGGCGGAGCGCATCGACCGCAGCGCGGAGGAGTGATGCGGAGCCACTCCCGTTCGCATATCCGACGTGCTTTGTCGTCTTGTTCTGATCAATGAAGCCGGTGGCCGCGTGCTTGGCGCAGCGCGTGGCCAAAACGATCACATTCGCAGTACGGGCCTTCTGCCGCAGTTGCGGCGTGCCTACATGGTCGTAAGCCGTCAAGACCTTCACAGCGGGAGCGAGCCGCTTCAGTTCCTCCTGGCATCGGGTGAGCACTGCCTCGTCCAGTGAGTAGAGCAGCAGTGTCGCCGAGGGGAACTCGACGGGCGTGCTCTCCTTGCCGTCTTCGCCAGCAGAAGCATCCCAGGAGAAGCTGATGCCGAGGTCTTCAGAGAGCCGGCGCGCGAAGGCAAGGTCTGCCTCAGTGAGGCGGCGGCTGTGTGCAGACAGAGGCCCGAGCAGCTGCGAGCACAGGCTCGTGCGGGCCTCAGGATCAGGGCACGCTGCAAGGAACAAGCGGTCGACGAAGTCCAAGACGGCCGAGGCCCGTTCGGGAGCAACCCACCGATCCGTGTCCGAACCGATGTCCTTAAGGATCTCCGCGTACTGATCGGCAGAGGGAGCAGCGCGAAGTGCGATCTCCATCAGCGCCTGCAAGGCCGCCAAGTCGCCAGGGCTGTAGCGGTTGAAAAGCACTGCGTTGCGGATGAATGCGTGGGCGCATTCGGGTGCGGGGTCGTCGTAGCCCACGGCATCGATGAACGAGCCCACTGCCCGCCATAGTTCTCGCGCGGCGCCGTCGCTCAACCCGTCCAGGAATTCGGCGAGGGTCCCATCGTGCTCTGCAGGAGTGGGCCACAGGGTCCACTGTTCCTCATCCAGTGCGTCCTTCGCCGCGCTGTCGCCCTCGGCGAGCGCGAAGAACAGGGCTGGCCAATCGTTGATCGGAGTGGCCGTGTCTGCCGACTCCTCGGGTTGCGCGACCGTGGAGGCACCGAGGTCGCCCGAAGCCTGGGCAATGAGCGCATTGGCCTCGTTCAACACGAGCATGGGGATCTCGGGTGTTTGGTCGAGGTCCTCAGCAGCCGTCACGAACCGGCCTGCGGCCTCTGCGTTCTTGAGGATCACGCAAGCCAGAAGGAGCACCGTCATGGCCTGCGGTCCATACGACCGCGGGTCGCCTGCGAGCAGCTCGGGGACGGCCCTGCCGTGAGTGATGAGGTTGGACTTGGCCGCCTCCAGATTCCGAGCCGCGAGTGGCTCCTCCAGAGCAACGGTGTACACGGCGTTCAGGATTGCTGCTTTCACCGGCGCAGGAGGATCTTGCCTGGCTACGTCCTGAAGTGCCGGGAACTCCAGCACCTTGGTACTCGCTCCGAGACGGTCAAGTCTCTTGAGCTTGAGATGTGCGAGATTCGTCGCGGTAAGCCCGCCCGCGGCGGCGAGTTGCTCAAGGAGGTCAAGCGACGCAGCTTCGCCGCCGGCCGCGAGAGCCGCGTCGAACTCGGCGATGAGACGCCCGACCGGCTTCACTATGCGCCATAGCCTTGGCGGACGCCTCAGGTAGGTCTGCTGCATCAGTAGCAGAGCATCAGTCAGACCCTGCCGGTACTTGTCGCTTTCCCCGGTTGTCAGCCGGAAAGTGGAACGTTCGCCAGCCAGGTCGATGACGGCGCGTTCTACGGGATCGTCCCGGTTGAGGAGAGTTGGACGAAGGCCACCGCGCTCCATGTTGCAGTAAATGTACGTAGGCCCGGCAAATGCCTCAATGAGTTCAGCTGTCTTGCCGGCATCTGCTGGGTCGCGTGCGATGGCGTACATCGAGTACGACTGATTTGCGGCGACCCAACGAGGGAGAACGATGGGCGCGTCGTTATCGCCCAGCGCGATCTTGACGAAGGGCTCGGTGCGCGCTGTCCACGAGTGCTTGGGGTCCATCTTGGGCCACGCGTCGTTGCCCTCGCCGAAGAACCTGTGCAGGAACGCCTGGATACGATCAATGGTCCAGGACGTGGTCTGGTTCATTCTCCGTTCCCCCACCGCTCGGCCAGGTCAATGCGTGCTTGAGCGGCAGCGTCGCTGCCTGCCCGGTAAGTGATCTTTTCGTCGTTCCGGACCATGCCTCGGATCGTGAAGTTCATC
The DNA here is from genome assembly GCF_001417735.1 of Streptomyces sp. NBRC 110028. Classification (GTDB taxonomy): domain Bacteria; phylum Actinomycetota; class Actinomycetes; order Streptomycetales; family Streptomycetaceae; genus Streptomyces. The sequence continues at coordinate 147,901 of NZ_BBUZ01000025.1, read as the reverse complement.
GATCCACTCAGCATCCAGTCATTCCCGCACAGCGTCTTCTCGTGGATATCCGGGTCGCGGACGATGTGAAGCTTCGTTCCTGATGCCGCCTTCATCAGGCGGCGCAGGAAGTCCTCGTTGTGGGGATCATCGCGGGTCACGACGTGTACCTGTGCGCCACCATGGGCAATGCGGGCCACTGCGTCTGAGAGTCGGCACCCCACGGGAGGGGTGTCTCCAAAGAGTGCGTCGTAGGCGCCGTGGCTGTTGTCGAGGACCTGGACGTCGGTGATCCATGCGGACACCAACCACAGGTGGTCGCTGGGTGCGATGAACTCCGCAATCAGCGCGGCGGACAGCATGGTGTCAACGCGAATCGCGGTGTGCTGCCCAGTGCGGAGGGTTCGTTCCTGGGATTTCACTGGGCTGCCTCCCTCAATTCGACCCTGACTCGAATCTCGTTCTGGTGGCGGACCACGCCGCAGACTTCTCCGTAGACGCGCAGCACATCCCTGTCGATGGGCGTGACCGGAACCTGCTTCAAGGCTTGAGCCATCAGAGTTGCGTCTCCCGCTGGACAGACCAGCTCGACAGCCGAAGTCGCGGTCAATTGCTGCCGGTAGGCGTTATCCCATGTGGGCTTGGTGACGTCGATCACCGGTATACGGTCATCGTGTGCGGCTTGGACCAGCAGACGCTCGAGGACGGGGTCGTCAGCGTATGGCTGGTAGTGCTTCAGGTCTTGAGTGCGGGCCTGGTGGCCACGGGGCCACAGAAGACTGAAGACCTGGTCTGCGGTCAGGGACCTGGCGCCTTCCAACTGGAGCTTGCCGGATCCTACGGCGTATGCGATTACGCGAGCGTCGACCTCGACCCGGAGACGTTGCTCCAACTCCGTCCATGTGTCAACAAGGACGAGAGCGGTGACGTCAGTATCGGGTCCGGACCCCGGGCGCAGAAGGCGCGTGGACAGGGCAGCAACGGCTGCATGCCGAGGCGGGCCGTCGAGCCGTGCCCAGGCCTCGCGAAGGACGTCCAGAGCGTCCTCGGCTTCTTTGGCGGAACTGCCGGCCCGGAGTGTCGCCATTGCCTGGGCAGCTGTTCCGCTGGGTTCGTCGATGACGTGCCGGAGGAACCGGGTCAGCGTGGCGTCGACGTACTCGTATTCGCTTGGCGCGAGGCTGCTCGTCACAAGCCCCCAGAATTGCCGGGGGTCCTTCGAGTAGAAGTCGACCAACTGCTCGACGATCCCCAACCCACCCACGGACGTTTCGCTGAGCCACACCTCGGTGAGCGAGTCCTCTCCCTCACCGGGAAGTGTGTCAACGATGAGGTCGCCGTCCTGTGCGTTCGGGCACGCGCGTTGAGCAGCAGCAAGAATCGCAGCTGCCATCGTGTCGCGGTATGTGCGCCGGGCGAGCGGGCTGGTCTCGGCTGAAATGTCCTCTGCTACCAGCAGCTCTGCTGCCCTGTCCAGAGCTGTGATGACCGTGCTGTTGGCGACGAGTTTGATCAACTCTGACACGAGTCGATCACCGTCGACCTCCTGCTCAGTCACGTCGGAGTCACGGTAGAGCACCTGGAAGATCTTGGAGAGATCCTGAGTCCAGGAACCGTTCTTCAGCAGCGCACGGACGTCAGCGTTCGTGCGGTTCCCGTCGAGTCCGGCCAGAGCGAACGCGGTCAGATAGATCTGGGCCAGGCGCTCCCTCTGGAAACTGTCGGAGATCTCGGCCAAGGCCTGATCATCCTGAACCGTGTGCAAGAAGGCCAGCGAGCGCCACTGAGGGGTAGTGAGGTACTCCCTGACAGCCGGATCGTCGAGGTTGAGTGGCTTGAGTTCGAAGCGGATGGCATCGACGCCCAAGGCGAATCCGAGTGCGGCCGGTCGTCCCCGGAGTTCGTACCGAACAGTGCGGGCTTGACTGTTCTGGCGTTCCCGGCGGACGTTGCACTCAGCGCCGAACGTCATGCGGCGCACTTGTACAGGGTTGCCGGCCGCGTGAGTCGCAAAGCTGACCGTGTCAATGCGACGTTGCCAGGGGGACGGCTTCGGCACGGTGCCCTCACTGAGGGGCGCGTCGTCCTCCACGACGATCTGGGTGCCCCATTGCGGCTGGCCGTGGGACTGGTCCACGATGTCGGGATCGGGTTGGGAAAGCGCCAGGCTCAAGGGGCGGACGACTTCGAGGCTGGCGTCATTATGTCCATGAGGCTGCCAGGTGCCCTCCAGCCTGCCCTCGGTGACGATTTCTCTCAGGTTGAGCACATTGCCGTCGTCGTCGGGGATGGGGAGCCACGTGCGGTGAGTGTCGTCCAGGTACCCGAAGCGCCGGCTGACCCGTCCCGGCACGGCTTCAGTCAGTGCCTTACCGATGGGCATGTGCTCGATGGATCCATCCCCATTATCGAAGGGGAGTTCCAGATCGACCTCAGGAAGGTTCAGCGGCTCGAAGAGGGTGCGGGTGATGAACTCGGGCAGCATGGCCTTCTTGCCCATGCCGGGGTCGTTTACAAGAGGTTCCCAACGGGAGCGAAGCCGGCGAAGAGCCGTGGGCACGACGGCCATGAGGAGGGAACGAGGCTGTTCCCACAACACGGCCTGTGCATCGTCGACGCTGATCTTCAACGCCTTGACGAGGTGCCGTGCAAACTCGTCCTGGACACGCTCCTCGGTCAGCAGTTGATGCAGGATCTTGATCAGTCCGAGGCGCTCGTTCTCGTACTCGGACAAGATCCTCGGGTCATCCGGGGTCGTCAGGAGCTTGCGCACGTCGCCGCGCCCGACCTGGACACGCATCCTGCGCCCGGCCCAGTCAAGAAGAGCCTGGGCTCCCTGGATCTTGAGGACGTACCGGTTCTTGAGCGGCAGGGTCGTGGCAGCGACTTCCGGAGCAAAGAGCGTTTCGTAGCCCTGGTAGGCCAGGCGATCGCGACCGTAGTCCGACAAGGTCACGATGGTCAGCGGCCGAGTCCCGCGCTCTCGGCCGGCGCGGCCGCGGCGCTGGATGAACGAAGCGGCATTCCGTGGTGCCTTGTGTTGAAGGACGAGACCAACCCGGGGATCGTTGAAGCCCACTTCCAACGACGCTGTAGCGATCGTGAGGTTCGCATTGCGGTTCACCCCCGCGTCCTGGGATGAGGTTCGCCCGATGATCAAGGGGTGCATGCGGAGATCGGGGTCGAGTTCATGACCGACCCGCTCGACGAGTTCCCAGTTCTGTCCCTCGAGGTAGCGAGGCCCGGGCTCAGGGCGCGCACGTGACCGCAACCCGGCCAGCACGTCACCCCGGCGACTCGTGCGCCCGCGATGGTCCTGGTCGCCCTCGGCGTCGCGGAGGTACTTGTAGAAACGGTTGGTGACGTCCAGGGCATCCGTGAATAGGAACCCAGTCGAGCCGTAGAGGAAGGCGTCGTCACCGTTGTCGAGTACGCGGCCCCAGAGCATCGCAGTCTGGATCGACGTGGACAGGAGACTGGCTCCCGAGACTGGGTCGCCTCGCAGCGCGAGCGCGTACTCGCGGCCTTCCCGCACCATGGTGGCATCGTCGGGTGCAATGGGGTCCACGTCACTCTCGCGCAGGCCGACCAACTGTGCGAAGAACTGGTTCGCGTCGCGCAGTGTGGCGCTGAGGCCCACGAAAGTTACGGGTTTGCCTACTGCGTCCCTCCATCTGCGTAGGAGGTAGGCGACCTGCGCCCCGTGCACTCCCGAGTAGGTGTGCACTTCATCGAGGAGCATCAGGGACGGCACGCTTCCCCCGCGCCATCCCAGGAGGCTATCGAGGTAGCCGTCGGCGCTGCAGTTGTTCAGCATCTCCGTAGTTGTGAACAACAGGTGCGGCGGGTTCTTCTTCAAGGACTCGCGAGTGAGGGCGAGTTGGCCGTCCGGGATTTCGTCCCCGCAGCGTCGGCATATGAGGCGTTCAACGCGTTCAGCGCGGTCCCTGTCAGACCAAATCAACTCGCCGTCTTCACACTCAGGGCTGGGACAGGGAAGGAAGGGACACACGGCGCCGTCCCCTACACGTGCCCAACGGCCGGAACCTCGTCCGGGCTGAAGTCGCCAGTCATCATCGTGATTCGGGGTGCCTCCGTAGAGTGCGCCGAGACGCAGAGGCCTCTTCCCCTGGCTGACGAGCGCGCTCTGAACGCTTCGAGCATTGACGATCGCATCGCGCAACTGATCCCGCAGCAACTCAGTTCGCGGATACAGAGCCAGAGTGTGGATCCTGTTCTGGACCCTGTTGGTCGCGTGCTCCGCTATGGCTGCGAAGGCGGGCAGGTAGAAGGACAGCGTCTTGCCGCTACCGGTGCCGGCGCTGACGATAATGCCCTTGGAACGGTTTTGGCCCTGGAGTGAGGAGAAGACAGCTTGCGTTGCCTCCAACTGAAAACGAGCGAGGTTCTTGCCGCCCAGTTGGTCCTGGGCAACGCGGTCTTGGAGATCGCCCCAACCTGGAAGGGTGCGCAACTCCTTGAGTGCTTGGGAGCCCGGAATATCTCGATCAGGGTAACGACGATAGCGAACGTGTAGGCGGTAGTCAGCAACGAGTCGCTTCCCTTGCCGCCACCATCCGTTGGGTGTGTCGTCTGCCCAGTCTCCGCGGGGGCGGAAGAGTTGACGCAGTCCGGCGGTCAAGCGCAGGGCTTCGGCAAAACGAGTGCGGTAGCGGATCGATCCGTCGCTAGGCCAGGGCACCTTGAAGAGCAGCGCGCGGCCCTGCATCTCGCGGAGGATCTCGACGGCCGATAGTGCCGGCGGATTGTCGCATTCGTCGAGGAACTGCTCGATGCAGTTGAGGACGTCATCCTCTGAGAGCGCGCCTTCCGTCACGCCCCACATGAGGAGGGGCATCTCAAGGTCTTCAAGTTGGTTCAGGAGTTCGTTGGCGAACTTCCGGCCTACTGTGCTCTGGTTCACGAACCCTTCCTCTTCAGGGTGATGTGGGCGTCCATCCGGCATTCGCGAAGGAGTGCGATCTCTTCGTCTGTGACGTCGCTTAGCGTCAGGCCAGGTTGCTCGCGTAGCCGATTTAGCAGATCGACGAGTGCTTCCGGCGGATCTTGAGTGTCTTGAAGGAGCTCCGCTAGGCCGGCGTACGTGGTCGCGAATGTGGTGATGGCTTCTTGAGAAGCCTTACCCCTGGCGATTCGCTCCAGTTCGATTTGTCGCTTGGAAGCCTGCTTCTCCGCTTCGAGTTCGACGAGCATCGAGATTCGCGCAAGGGGCAGTTCCGCGAGAAGTTGCTCAGTCCAGGCTGACCAAGCGGCTTGATTTTCTTCCGCGAGACGATCGGTTACTGCCTGTGTCTTCTTCTTCGCCGTGTTGAACACCTGGTTGGAAGGGAGTCCGCTGGGCCCCAGACTGCGTTCGAATCCAGCTCTGCCGTCATCGATGCCGGACAAGTCAATGTCGAGTCCGGCGCCACGGGACTGTAGGGCCTGCGTGACGGCCAGTTGCGAGCGAAGCTGGTTGAGCTGAGAGCGGAGTTCCAGCAGCCGGCTTGATACACGAGTGGCTTGTCGCTGAGAGTCCTCGCCATCTGCGATGCGGGAAGCGTGATCCTCAAGCAGCTTTGCCTTCTCGTACACAGACATCGGAGTCACGACTGATCAGCCCCTTCAACTGCCAGGGAACGCCATTCGGCAATGAGTTCTTGCACGCCCTCGGCTGCGCTCTTCGCAGCCGACGAACTCGCCCGCAGCTCGGCACCCTTCAGTGCCTCATCAAGCCATTCGTCAGCGACACAAAGCAGGTTCCGGATAACTTCGATGGAGGCTCCGCGGTCCTGGGCGGCCGTGCGGATGCGCGCAGTCAGACGCGCCGCCTCGGGGCGATCGTCGTCGAAGCACCGACCCAGGTCATCCTCTAGAGCGGAGATCGTGGACCACTCCACAGCACCTGCCTGCTCGAGGAGAGCATCGAGTTCACGTGCTCGTTGGGCGGACAGCGACAGACTGACCTCTCTTGCCCTGTCGACGGCAGTTCTGATGCTGGCCAGGGTGTGATTCCCCGGGGTGCTGCGGGGTTGCCGCATTCGGATTTCGCTCAGCCAGCCCTTGAGCATCGTGACTTGCCCGTCGATCAGCGCGGACCATGACGCGAATGGTTTGACTGCGGGCTTCACCCACTCGGGGATGCTGCCCGCCGGCGTTTCCCACGCCCAGGTGGCTGTTGCCTCTTCCAGCAGAGGGACTGCCCGGGCTGCATCGATCAGGCCCACGGCTCCCCTGCTTCCCTGCGAGATGCCGATACCAGCACGGATACGCTTCACCAGGGCGCTTCGGGCCGCCAGGTGCTGGTTGAGGGCGGCGGTCCACCGGTCCGGCCTCGACATTACGCCGGTACCTTCCCAAGCATCGCCGTCGTCCACCGCTGCCGCCAGGAGCTCTTCGATACTCATGCCAGGCCAGCACCGGCCAGCAAGAACCGCTCCTAGTACGGATGCCCGTAGGCCGAGGACAAGGTCGTCGTCAGTGACCTCCAAGTTGCGTTGAACTCGCGACGCCAGCGAACCCGCGTGCCGCTCGGCCAGGGTCGCGAGCCTGCGGATGTCCTCACCGCGTACTTGGTCCAACCCGTACTGCGCACGGATCAAGCTCTGGAAGAACCTGCTGTTCGTCGCACTCCGCTTGAACTGGATCGGCGCGCTATCGGCACCTGTGATGCCTGCGACAGCAGAGCCTTCGATGCTGACGACGGTGGCGTTGTTGGGCCAGCCCTTCTCCTTCACGTTGCTCTGCGCCTGCATGAGCGGCGCGTTCCAGCGGTACCGCTCGGCTACCGCCGTGGCGATGACAGTGCGGATGGCTCGGGCATGATCCTGCTTAAGGTCGTCGCCGCGGGTCACCCACTCCTCGATGTTCTGAAGGCTCCGCTGAACGGACGGCGGATAAGTCTTGTCTTCCGTCTTGGCAGTGCCAGGCGAGGCGCCGGATTGGGGGGAAGGCTCAGCTTCGCGCCGTGGCTGCTTCAGAGGGGTTTGGGCTCCGGCAGCCATCGGGCTGAGAGCAAAGGCCTCCATCACCGTGGGATCGATTTCGATGCCCTGTGCAGCGGCATCGCCCCAGAATTCAAGGATCAGCTTCCGGCGTGTACCGGCCACCTGATCGTTGGTATCAATGAACGATCGCACGGTTGTGTCAAGCGTCGTGTCGATGTCAGCGGTAGGGAAGCTAGCGGAGAAGGCCTCATCGGGAAACTCCCCACGCCGCAGCGATCCAGCGTGCTCAATGAGAATGGGCCGCACCACACTTCCGAGCACCGTTCGGGGGACGAACCCCCACGGTTCATCTTTCGAAGCGGTGGAGTGGACCATGCGAGTCAGGGCTGAGCGGTTGAAGGGGTAGAGCCCGAATCCATCCGCTGATGCTCCAAACGCGTCGTGGCAACGCGGCTGCAGCGGGCAGGCATCACACGCGTTCGGCGGCTCGGCGCCGCCTACCTGCTCCAATCGATCCTTGCCGATGCGCGCGGCGTTGAGGTAGCGGCCAACGAATGAAGCGATGGCTTCTTCGCCGGTGTCTTCTTCGCTGAAGGGCACATCGAGGTCATACGCGTAGCCCAGGTTTGCTTGTACACGGGTGAGGGCGGTCTCTGGCAGGTCACGGAAGTAGCCAGTCGTTACCGCCATAAGGGTGCGGATGGGGGCTAGCCGTGTCGCCCCCTCACGGTGAGCGGCTTCGACAAGAGCATCCAGCAGGTCCTTCTGTACGCCCTGAATGAGAGCAAAGTCTTCGATGAGGAGAATGATCTCTTTGCCCTGTCGGTGATACTCCTCGCGGACAAGGGTCATCGCTTCCAGCAAGCGGCCCATGCCGAGGTTGAAGCTGCGATTGATCGCAGTCTCCAAGTGCTCGTTCAGGAGGTCGATCGCGATCTCCTGGAGTTCGGCCTTGGCGCTGAGAACCTGTACCCACTTCTTGGCCAGTGCGGAAGCCTTACTGACATCTGTGATGTCTAGCGGCAGATCATCAACTGTGAACTTCGGCGGGCGATCTTTGTCACCCTTGGTGCGGTCTCGTAGGAGGTACGTGGCCAGTTGTGGAACAAACTTCTCGGGCTGGAGCATGAATTCGCTGACGTGTGGATCGTCAAGGAGTGCTCCGAGACCATGAGGGCCGAAGAGTTGCCGCGCCGGCCCCGAGACGCCGCGGCCGGTCTCGGCTACGAGAGTCTCGTTGAGGGAGTGGATCAGCCGCCGAGCCAGCACTGATGCGTCTATGTCAGCGGTAAATTTGTCGATCTCCGCTTTGAGTTGCTTCAGTTCGTCACTGTCTGCCTTGGCGATCAGGCTTTGCACCACTGCCTTGAGGCTTGTTCTGTGCTTCTCAAGGTAGATGATCTCGCGATCACGGCGCCCATCGTCGACCAGTTCGAGGTGCTCGCGGACCCATCGGACGAGGTGAGACTTTCCCGACCCGGACTCGCCCACGATGGGCATAAGGAGTGCGCCGCTGTTGGACTCATGATTCAGGAAGTCGTGAAGAACCGTCCGCTCGTCGACCGGCTGGCCCTCAAGCACGAGTTGCCGGCCGTCGAGCCGCGCGCGCTGGATCCGCAACGGCGCATGAGTGGCCCGAAACACGGCCGCAGATGGGGAGATGGCTTCAACGCTGATGGTGTTGGCGGCCGTTGCGGGGTCCCAGCAGACCTTTCCGCGGAAGTCAGGCACTGGGGGCCTCCTGGATCGTGATGTCGCTTACGTAGCGCGGACTGGAGGGCTGCTCTGGATCGCTCACCTGCAGCACCATTGCGGCATCGGAATCGAGTTCTAGGCGCAGCCAGCCCTCGTCGTTACCGCGGAGCAGCGCAAAGGAGAGAGCAGGGCCCGCTACACGGTCACCGGGGTTGGGGAGGTGGAGAGCCAGCGAGTATTGGCCGCTGGAGAGTACCGGCAAATGCTCCCGGACGCTTCGTACGGCTGTTACGGCATTCACCTGGCGGCCCGGCTCCCACAGGCACTGCATGACGTATCTGACTGCGGCCGTGCAGTCGGGTACCAGTCGACTGCCACCTCCGCCGGCAAGGAGTGGTCGTGCTGCGAGCCCTAGCGCCGGGGCCCAGTCGCAGAACTGCCGCCATCGCTCGGCGTTCACGACAGCCGGTCCCGCCTCGGGCCTGAGAGGGGTCTCCTTCATGAGGTCCTGCGCCTGGTCCCAGTCCACAGCAGGGCCCATGGGATCTAGCGTGAGGAACCATGCCAGGGCACGCGTGAGGTCTCGGGATTCCCTCTGTTCATCGTTGTCCCCCAGACCACTGTTGCGCTCAGGTGCGAAGACGGCGCTGCGCAGCGCAGCCGCAAATGCGTCCCAGTCTTGGCCGTCGAGATGTTCAGCGGGTCCCGTGAGCGTCAGCTCACCGGTGGATTCGGCGACGTGGAGCAGCCCGAGCTCCCGCAGCGTCTTGACGGCCTTGTTGAACATCTCCGACGCGTCTTTGTCACCGGATGCGAGGGTCGGTGGGCTCAGCAGAGCGCGCGCGCCGTTGAGTGGTACCGGCTTCTTCGAGTGGGCCAGTAGACGGACGACTGCCCACATGGGGTCGGGGCGCGAGGCGTCCACGTTGATCAGGGCCATCAGAAGGACTCCAACGCGGTCTGGACGGAGAAACTTTGAGCATGAAGAGCACCGAAGGCCAGGCCTGGGCGACTCGGATCCGGCGTACTTCGCGGGTGGATCAAGTAGGTCACATCTGGTGAGTCAAGCCGCGATCTGAGCACGCGGTCCATCGGTGAGGGATCATCGTCCAGAACCCAGACGATGGGGCCTTCGTAGAAGCGGAGCAGATCCGCGTCGGTGTCGCAGATGATCGGCCGCGGTGCCACATCCTCCTGAAGAGCTTCAGCTAGAGATGGGGTGATCCCTGGCCCACCAATCACGTTCATGCCACGAAGGGCCAGCATCTCCAGCAGCCGAGGCACCTTGACCTGGCGGTCCGTCTCGGTCCCCCACCACAAACTGAGGCAGGACGCGGTGCCACGCATGCGTCGGAGTGGATCGTGGCTGGTCCGACTAGGGGCTGGAACCAGTGGATGAGGGTCCCCGGCCAGCTTGTAGAAGCCGTTCTCCTGCGGAAGGCCTGTCGTTCTGCAACTGGGGCAGCCTCGGCAATTCACCCCCGTCAGCAGTGGGGCACCGCCTTGCTGGACCCGGTAGTAGGTGCTGAGAACCTCGCCTGTGCATCGATCGCCGCGTAGCAGGGTGCGGAGATCGGCTAGGGCCTGTCGCTGCGCGGTGATTGAGCGCCGGCGCTCCGCTTCGAACCGACTCCGGAAGTGCTCCTCGTCGTTGGTCTGAGTGTCTTCGAGCGTGACGTCCACATGCGTGGATGCCACCTCGTAGAACCGGTCGAGGCGTTCCTGGAAGGCTGCGCGTGGTTCGTCGTCGTGTCGCTGGGGCGGCTCAGGAACGTGGAGACCGATGAGCCCGGCGCGCAGCATGAGGTTCAAGGTGCGGATGTTCCAGTCGCGGTTTGCCTCCGAGGTGTCGTGGACGTTGTCCGGGATGGAGTCGAGGTTGACGAGGTAGTGACGCTGACGTGGGTATGTCTTGTCCCTGAGCGTCCACATCCACCGCCACCTCGACCACGCTTTGTCTGCGCCGATGATTGCTTGCCGATTGATGCCTTCGGCGACGGGCTCGTCCCTGGGGGCGGACGCCAGGTAGGCCACGGACGGACGTCCGTCCCGGCCTGTGCGCCCTACCTCCTGGTAGTAGCGGTCGACGGTTTCGGGCAGGCAGGCGTGCACCACACTGCGGACGTCGGGTAGGTCTACGCCCAGGCCGAAGGCTGAAGTTCCTACGACGATGTCGTATCGGGTGGGCATAGGGCCCGAAGCGGAACGGCCGCTCCAGCCTTCCACTGCGCTTCGGCGTTCGTCGGGGCTGGAATAGCCGGCGACGTCGGCTACTCGTGCGAAGCCGGCTGTGCGCAGGCGGTCGAGCCACGCCTTGGCGTCTTTCCGCTCTGTCACGTACAGAGCTAGTGGTTTCGGTAGAAGGTCGATGGCACGAAGGATTGCCTCGGTGCGCTGCTCTTCGTCGGTGAAGGCATCGATGTAGTAGCTGGGTTCATGGCGCACCTGGGCACCCCAAACGATCTCGGCTGGCTTGGGGTCTGCGAAGAGTTTCTCGAGGGTGGTTACCTGCTGCTCGGTGAGTGTGGCGCTCATGCAGACCGTCACGGGTGCACGTCCGGGTGGTGCTGCGCTCAGCCAGGTCCGACGGTGGACGGACATGGTTTGGAACTCAGGCCGAAAGCCTTCGCCCCATTGCTCGACGAGGTGGGCCTCGTCAATGACGAAGTAGTGAAGGTGACCTGCCTCGGCAGCATCTTCCAGTGCAGACTTGAGTCCAGAAACGAGCGATTCAGGGTTTGTGAAGACTATCCGCTGTTTGCCTGTCCGGATATCTTCTCGTATTTGTTGCTTGAGGTTCTCGTCGAGGCCGCCGATGTAAGCGTAGCGGCCGGAGGGACTTCGTCGTCCGCGGCTGTTCAGCAACTCCTGGGCGCGACGTTCCATGTCCAACGCGAGCACGACAGTCGGCACTACGACCAACGTGACACCGGTACGGTTACTTGCGAGCAGAGCCGGAGCCTGTACGAGGGCGGTCTTGCCGTGGCCGGTCGGCAAACAAGCGATGACAGTGCTGCCAGGCTCTGCGAGTGCCACAGCGCGCGCGGCTTGCCGCTGCCCGATTGACTTGTACTGGGCGTAACCGCTGCCAAGAGCACGGATCCAGAAGGGGTCAGCTGGACACGGCTCCAACTCAAGGTGTGTTTGGAGGCTCTCCCCGAGGTGGACTTTCTCCAAGTCGTACGTGGCTGCTTCGTCAGCTTTCTGATCTTCCCCGCCAGGGTGCCACGGCCGGGCTGTGACCAAGACACGACGGCCGTCCGGGAGCGCATGGCAGTGCATCTGTTCCCACTGTTGTCGCGTGGGCAGCGGTGCGCCAGGTGGTACTGAAAGGCCAAAGGTGTTTCCGCTGGCCTGAGCTTCGAGAAGGATCTGCCGTGTCAGTGCTGCCACGTCACGCCACGAGGCCCTCTGTTCAGCGAGGCCGTCAAGGGCATGCTTGAGCCGTCGCAATGTGCCGCCGTATTCCGGCTCCTCCGGCGTCGGGACAACGAACGGCCAGGCGTCGAAGAGTTGCTGTGCCGCAGCCCAACTGTCACGCACTTGCCTGGGCCCCCTTTCGCCCAGCGCGGAGAACGCAGGTTGCAGCCATGAGCCGTACGCTGGGCTGCATGAGGCCGTCGATGAGTAGACCGGCGGTCTTCACGTCTGCCAGTTGGCTTTCGTCCTCACGCAGGAGGCGACCGGCAGCCCTGCGGGCCTCGGCCTGCGCCCGAGTCACGGCGAGTCGCCGGCGACCGCGTTCCTGGGCCTCGGCGCAGAGTGCCTTCAGGTCAGTGACGCGGAAGAGTTCGTCGCGTGCGACCTTCTCGGCGGTCTCAGCAGCATGACGGAACTCCGACCAGCCACCGAAGACGTCGATGAGAACACGAATTCGCTGGCCACTCAGGTTTTGGCACTCTCGGTTGTCGTAGGACTCGTTCAGCCATTCGAGCGCCGAGGCCAGCGTCAGCGCCTCGGTGCTTCCAGCCCGCACCCACACTCTGCGCGTGAACGGCGGAAGGAGGAGATCGGCCTGGCGCTGCAACGCCCTTTTCACCTCTTTCCGGTTGGCCATCGCCTCTGCCGCCACGGAGGCGTCGGCCTCAACCAGGAAGTCGAAGCCGAAGTAGGGCTCCGGGTCACCCATGTGGCTGGGGTCCACGCGCTGGTAGGCAGTGGCCTGGCCACGTTCGTCGATGTCGCTCAACGCGGCGAGCGCGTCGATGAAGGGGTTGCCTATGCGGAACAGCCTTGTGCCAGGATCACGCAGGGCCCTGGACCGGTTGAACGTGCCCTGGGCCATGGCAGGTTCCAGCGCCGCGGTCTGCGCCACGTAGAGCCGCGGCGGCACCTGCGGCCGTGACCCTACGAGGTCGAAGACGGTCTTGCCGGCTGTGCGCTCGTAGTGGCGGATGTTGATACCGCCAGATCCTGCGCTCGTGTACCGGAAGACACCGCGCTGGATCTCCTTCCACTCAAGTTCTAGCCCCCTGAGGTTCTTGACCATGCTGTCTCGGTCATCGACATCGAGGTAGATGGCTTCGAGCATGTCCATCTTCTCGATCTGTTGGCGGGCTTCGCGGAGCTGGTCTTGAACTCGTTGCTGGGCGGAGGCGAGCCCGGACGGGCCATCTCGTAGGGCGTCGCTCCAGACAGCGTCGCGGCCTTCTGCGATGGCGTCCTGCAGTGTCGACACTGACCTCGAGAAGACCTCGTAGCCGTCGCGCAACAGGTTCAGCCACGCCGTGCCAAGGGCTTCGTCCTCGGTGCTTGCGCTGAGCACGTACTGGCTGGCTTTATCGAGTTGGCTGACGGACTCGCCACTGGGATAACGGTCAACCCGTCCGATCCGTTGTTCGAGCTGGTTGGGGTTCCACGGCAGGCGCATATGAACGACGGCACTCGCGGCCTGAAGGTTCAGCCCGTCCTCGGCGGTGTGGTCGGCGACAAGGACGGACGTCCCCGGCGCTGTGCGCCACTTCGTGACCGCGTCCTCGGAAGCTGCCGCTCCGGCTTGTGCGGTGTGCTCCACGACACAGGCTGTACGAGACAGCCGCCGCAGGTGCGCCGCGAGTTGGTGTGCCAGCACGCCCGCACCGCAGAAGACAACGATGCGTCCACCGCGATTCAGAGTGGGGACGAGGGCGTTGACTGTCGCCTTGAGCGGCTGGTTGCCCTCTGCTTCGTCGAGGTGCCTCTCTAGCTCGTCGAGTGCTTCTACCTCTGCAGGGATGAGAGGGGGCGCGGCGAGCATGGCCTGCTCCTGGGCACTGAGACCGGCTCGTTGCGCCGCCTCGCCATCTCCGCGGACTCGCCAGCGCAGGGCGTCGACGAAGTCGTCGAAGGGCCCGCCCGTCCTGGACATGAGGACGCCGAGGATGCGGGCGTACGCGGTGGTCTGATCTTCAAGCCCGGCATCGAGCAAGGAACTTGAGACGCCGATGCGCCACTCCGTAAGGGCGGTTTCGACCGCGTCGAAGGTGGACTGCAGGGTGATGACGTCCGAGAGTTTCCGCCCGCGGACAGCGTAGGGTTCGCCTTCTTCGGAATCGTCTTCTGGCCTCTCCACCTGGTCGCGCCGGTGTCGGATCACCCGGCGGTGGAGGCGGTACGTCTCGCTGATGTGCCCACGCAGCTCCTCTACGCGCAGGGAGAGTTCATCCGGTTCTACTTCATCGCGGAGGTCATCGTCCTCGGTGAGACATGCGACGATCCGATCTGCAAGGTGCTCAAATCGGGGGTCATCGGGGAGGATCCGCCGGATGTCGTCGAGCGTGGACCTCAGCAGGAAGGTGAAGGTGGCATCCAGGGCGTAGACGCTGTCGGCCAACTCGGCTCGTAGGGCATAGCGGTGCTCGAAAGCTTCGCGGTCGTCCCAGCTGTAGAGGTCGCGGTCGAGCAGGTGCAGCAGGCCGAGGTGAGTGGTGTAGTGCGAAGTCACGGGGGTCGCGGACAGGAGCAGGAGCTTCGGTGCGGAGTGAGCCAGGGCGGCTAGCTCCCTGTAGGGCGAGAGGCCCTCGTCGGCGTTCTGCACCAGTGCATGGGCTTCGTCCACGACGACAAGTGCACTGTCGTGGTACGCGGACCACTTCTCCGGCGTCTCGTGAGACGTGATCACAATCCGGGCTGATGGAAAGTCGTCGACGAAGAACTTGTTGCGGAGCTCCTTGTCCCACTGGCGCCGCAGTGGCTCGGGGGCAACGACCGTTATTCGTGCCTGCGGATCGTCCAGGAGGGTCTGCCGGATGACGAACCCAGCCTCGATGGTCTTCCCGAGGCCTACTTCGTCTGCGATGAGGTATCGCTGCACTGGGTCAGCGAGCACCGTCATTGCCGCGCGGATCTGGTGTGGGAAGACCTCGGCAGCCGAGGACAGCAGCGCAGCCATGTTCGCGCAAGCAGCCCGTTGGGCAACGAGATCACGCAGGAAGGGAAGCCGAGCGTCGCGGAAGAACCCCGACTCGCCACCACCACTCGTGAGGACTTGGAGGGGATCGTGAACGGGGCGGTCCCAACGCACTCGGAGATCGCACTCGTTCGCGCGCTCGTTCCACTTCTTGTTGGGGACCTGGATGAAGTATTCCGGGAGGTGCTCCCCCGTGACCCGGCCAGCGAGCCAATCTCCGGTGCTCGGTTCGCGCCAGTAGACCCGCGTTTCTGCTTCGAGTTTGGCACGCCAGCAGCTCCTCGCCGGCACACGCTGAGAGTGGACGACCTCCTCGGCTACTGATTCGAAGAAGTCGACGCGCAGCATCTCGCCGTCGACGGCGCCAACCCGGCCGATGCCCGGAGCCCCCGTGAACTCGACGAGGTGTCCAACCGCGAAGCCCGAAGACATCCTTCTGCTCGCCCCCCACCTGCTGATTTAACAACTGGCACGAGCTTAAGCGCATCCACTGACAACGCAGTCGACGGAGTAGATCGCGAATTCGTATGCATTTTCGATACTGGATAGTAGGTGCCCCTGCGGCATCCGTCTGCGGTCGCCGCACACCCACCCATTAGGGACTAAATGGACCTATCGGGTTGGTTCGCTAAATGCGTCGCGCCACCAAATACGGCCGAAACAACGTCTTGCTCAGATGTGACACCGTCATCCCAGCGAGCCGGGCACAGCAACGACCACCGCGAGACCGCTGGGGAACGACCTCCGCCTGACCTGCGAGTGCATGGTCGAGATGCGCTTTCTGGTGCGCCCGGATGTAGCCGACTCATGGTGCCCTGATCTGCATATGCCGTCGGCAGTGCACTCAATCCCAGACAGAGTCTCCAAGGCCGCGAGCCGTGCCGATGTCAGTGGCCTGGGTTGTACTGTCTGGGCGTTCGCCTCGCTGTCCGTCCACGGCGTGGTATCGGCGCAAACCGCCACATCACCGAAACAGAAAGAAGACCGTGAACGTCCCCGCCCCTGCCGGTATCGCGACCCTCGTCGCCTACGTCGCCACCATCCCTGCCGCGAACCTTGCTGTCACCCACTTCGGAGCCGTCCCCGTCGGCTTCGGCTACGTCGCCCCTGCCGGGGTCTACATGGTGGGTCTCGCCTTGGTACTTCGGGACCTCGCCCGTGAGTCCGCTGGCCGTGGTGCTGTTCTCGCGGCCATAGCCGTCGGCACCATCCTGTCGTACTTCCTTGCTGACCCGGCGCTGGCTGGCGCCTCAGCTGCCGCCTTCGCGGTGGCCGAGACAATGGACTTCGTCGTCTACGAGCCCCTCCGGAAGCGCGGCCTGCTGATCGCGATGCTCGCCTCGAACGCCGTCGGCCTGCTCGCGGACAGCCTCCTCTTCCTCAAGTTGGCCTTCGGTTCCTTCGAGTACCTGCCCGGCCAGATTCTCGGCAAGGCGTGGATGACCTTCGCTGCAATCGCCGTGCTGGCCCTCCTTCGACGCCGCAAGCAGGCGAGCGCGAGCGCCTGATCACCCTCAACACCGTTGGCGACGTTATCGGGGGTGCTGGTGTGGGCACCGCGTGGCACTGACCTGTGCATGCGCAGTACCAGCACAACTCCCCCGTGGACATCTGGCCATTGACGCCAGGGCACGAGTCGCAGGGTCAACTTGCCTCGCTCCTGGCCCCTCCGATACGGTCGCGTCATCAATGAGGGCCCCACCATGCCTAGGTCTGGTGGGGCCCTTTTGTGTCCTCTCGAACCCGGGGGGACCGAGTGTCGCGTGCCACCGTCTTCTTCAGGTTTGGCGGCCAGGGAGACGGCGGCCTTGCTCATGCGAAAGGACAACTGGTGAGTACACACCATGGCACAGGCTCCAGCCAGCAGTCACCCGGGGATGGCCCCGCGGATGACGCCTGGGGCCCGGAGCCTCCATCGTCGACGTCCGCCCATGTACGGCGCGCCAACGTACAACTGCTGATCGGCGGCCGCACCGTCTTCGCGGTGTACATCTCGCCCGCGATTGTGACGGGTGCAGCAGTTGCGTCCCTGGTACTCGGGGCGGCGAGTTGGGGCCACTGGCCTTGGCCGTAGAACCGTGAGACACGCCGCGGGGGCACCTGCCCCCGCGGCCTTCGGGCGGTCTCAAGGCACAGACGAAGTGCTGCAGTGTCTCGCCGGCGTGGCCCCAGAGCCGCGCGCTATCTGTAGCAGCGGGTCGGCACGAGCCTAGCCACTGCCAGAGTTTCGCTCGCTTCGTCTTCGTCCTCTGGCGCAGGCACCTGCCGTACAACTTCGATATGCCGCTCGATCCCTCGCAAGTTCTCCTGGAGGTCCATGGTCACCACCCCGTCCACGGTGACCTTCAGCGGGTCCGCGAGGAGCTTCGCTCGCCGCTCGCCCAGCACCTCCAGCGCAACTGCGCGCACCGAGCGCAGTCGGAAGAACCGGCGCTCCAGGTCGGCCGGGTCGGTGTCCGGCCCGATCTGCGCCAGCAGCCATGACCGCTGGAACTCGTCCACCCGCTACTCCCTCCACGCGGTGCGGCCCGCCGCCGGGCTGTTCCCGGTGGCGGGCCGCCTCCAGATGGTCACGACGACGAGGACGCGGAACGACCCGCGCCCCGCCTTGACGGGGACTTCCTCGCCCCGCCCGTGCCAGCCGTCTCCTCCTGGCCGCCGTCCTTGTTCCCGGACGGCCCGAACTTCTCCACCACGACAGTCTCTTCCGGCTCGTCGCAGTCGTCCGGCGGTTCCTCCCACGCGTCCGGGTTGGTGATCAGCGCGGCCACCCCCGGCTCCGGGTAGTCTCCCGGCAGCAGGATCAACTCCTCCCGCGTGGTCGGGTCCTGTACGTAGACCGCGGCCTTCAGCCGCCCCCGGCCCGCCATCACAGGACCTTCGCCACGATGTGCGCGTCCGGGGTGTGCATGACGGGCATCCCGACCGCGGCGCCCTTGGTCCAGATCTGCACGGGGTCATCCTGGACACCGCGCGTGATGATCAGGCCGGGGGCGTCCTCCCGGATGATCTCCGGATTTGTTCCACGCGATAGCACCAGGGCCTCCGCGGTCACCCCGTACATGGTCTGCGCCCACTTCTCCCGCTCCGGCGGCACCAGAATCCACAGGTCCTCCGGCAGCACCTTGCGGGGCTTGCCGTCCACCCGCACCTGGGCCTTGTAGAACTGGATCGGCGGCAGGCTGTAGTTGCCGCGCACCACGTTGATCTGCTGCGGCGTGAGCGTGGCCGTCGGCGTGGTCGACGGGTTCACGCTGCCGTAGTAGGCCGCCCGGTAGGCGTTGTTCGCCGCCAGGTAGCTGAACGCCTTCCGGCTGGTGATCACCAGCTCAGGCTCCGGGGCGCCGATGTCGTCCAGGTGCTGGATCCATCGCAGCTCGTCCGCGATCGGGTCGGAGGCCGGGTCCGACCACGGGATACGGGCGACCGGCATGTTCTCGGCGGGGACGTTCCAGTCCACCTCCAGCGTTAGGCCGTTCTCCTGTTCCAGCGTGAACCGGCCGTCCGCGAGTACGTCGCCGGCGGCCAGCTCCAGCCGGGACCGGATCGCTTCGACGTGCCGTTCCACGTCGTCGTACAGCAGCTCGATCAGCCGGTCCTGATCCGAGCCGTGCGACGCCTCCAGCAGGATCTGTTCCTGCTCGGAGACGACGAGCTTCTGGCCCAGCGCGGGCAGCGCACCCTCTCGGGACGTCTGCCACGCCTCACGGGTCGCGAACGGCACCGAGGCGTTGAACGCCCGGTACTTGGCGACGTTGACGTACCGGCCGGAGTCCTTCGTACGCCACTTCACCTCACGCATCTCCACGGTCGGGAAGATCGTCTGGGTGAGCAGGAAGTCCTTCGGGGACGGGATCGCCCTGGCGAACGCCGTCAGGTCCATGACCGAGACGTCCTTGAGCAGGTCCTGAATCGTCATAGCTCAGCCCCCGCTCACACGAAGCGGATCTGCGCGGCACGCGGGTGCCACACGAGCTGGGACACGTCGATACCGCCCGGCACCTTCGACGCCTTCACCGCGCCATGCCACAGCAGCGCGGCCGGAACACGGGTCTGCCCCGGCGCGAACGGGGCCTCGGCGATCACGAAGCCGCGCAGGATCTGGCGGCCACAGTGCGCCTCCGGATCGTACGGGCCATACAGGCCGGACTCAGCGACCCTGCCAACCGGCACACCGGACAGCACCCGGCCATACGGGTCGCAACCGTCGCCGCACACGTAGTGCGTGCCCTCGCAGAACAGGTTCAGGTCGAGGGTGATCGTGTCGACGGAGTCGGTGCCGTGCAGGGACGCCAGCCACTCGCGGTTGGCGGTCGTGTACTCGGACGTCGATACGGGCTGGATGGTCATGTGCTTGGTCTCCATGGACGCTGCGGTCAGATTCCGCACACCGCCCACGGAGGCGATGCCGTCCACGAAGTTCAGGGGGCGTGGTCCCCCAAGGTCTGAGGCCCGGACTATCGGGCGGCGGAGTCGCTGAACTCCGGGATCAGGCCACGGCGCTTGGCCATCTCCAGCCCGGCCGAACCGGGCTTGGACACCGGGGCCGTACGGGTCGGGCCTCGCCCTGCCGGCGCTCCCGCGGGGGCGGCCGGCACCGGAGTGCGGACCTCACCGAACAGCTCCGGACGCCTGGCTCGCAGGGCCTCGGCCGCCGACTGGATCTGCGCCTCGTCCGCGTCCTCGTCGTCCACGGCCAGCAGACGCTCCGCGTCCACCAGATCGTCACCCTCCGCGCCGAGCGCCACCAGCGCGGCCCGGCGAAGCGCCGCCCTCTCCCGCTCGGCGGCCAGCTCCTCCCGACGCGCGGCCTGCAACTCCCGCTCAGCAGCCGCCTGTTCCCGACGCTCCACCTCCGACAGCGCGGCCTGCTCGGCCTCCCGCTGCGCGGTCACGAACTCAGTGAGCGCCTTCGGGGAGTCGAACCCGAGCGTGGCCAACAGCCGCTTGATCGCAGCCCGTTCACCCTGCGCCTTCTCCCGGGTGAGCATCTTGCCCAACCGATCCTGAGTGACCGTGACCTGCTGCTCCTGGCCGCCGCCGTCCGGGGCGTCGTCGAGCTGGTCGTTCGTCTCGTCCTCCGACGAGGCACCGAGAATCGGGTAGATCGGCCGCCCGTCACGGCGGTAGCCGACAGGACGGCGAGGCGGCAGGGGCCGGACCATACATCTCCTCCAGAGCGCGCCCCCGCGCTGACGGCCAGTGTAGCCACCTGCACCGACACGGCCACGAACCCTTGTCCGACCGCCCCCACAGGATGGCCTCGAACAAGGAGGCACCACCCATGACACTCGACCCCTACACCGCTGTCGGGCTCATCCCGGAGATCACCGAGATCCAGCAGCGCGACGACATCGCCACCAACCTCGACCACCTCTACGCCCTCACCCGCACCGCCGTCTCCCTCGGCGGCCTCGACCACCCCGTCCGACTGGTCGCCCTGCCCGAAGGCGCGCTCCAGGGCTTCACCGACGAGATCCACGACCTCGACCACGCCACCTACGCCCGCACCTGCGCCATCAGCCTTCCCGGCGCGGAAACACAAGAACTCGGCCGCTGGGCCCGCGAGTTCAACATCCACGTCATGGCCCAGGCCAAGGCCCTCCACCCGGCCTTCCCCGACCGGTACTTCAACGTCGGATTCGTCATCGACCCCGACGGCGAGATCGTCCTGCGGCACTACAAGCTCGCCCCGCTGCCACCCATGGAACACAGCCTCAGCCCACACGATGTCCTCGACCAGTGGACCCGCCTCTACGGCCGGACCCCCGAGGCGTACTGGCCCGTTGCCGACACCGCCATCGGCCGCCTCGGCGTCATGATGGCCAACGAGGCGTCCTACCCGGAGAACGCCCGCGGCCTCGCCCTCGGCGGATGCGAGATCGCCTACCGCACCAGCTACCCGCTGCCCGGCGTCGCTTCCGGCGCCTTCGATATCCAGAACCGCGCCCGCGCCCTCGATAACACCATGTACGTCCTCGCCCCCAACCCGGCCTCCTACACCGGAGCCGACGTGCAGCGCGTCGACTTCTTCGGCGGCCACTCCACCATCACCGACTACACCGGCCGCACCGTCGGCCACCTCGACCACGGCGGCGTCGCCACCTTCGTCACCGCCACCATCGACCTGCCCGCCCTCCGCCGCCAGCGCACCACCGCCGCCTGGACCAACTGGGCCAAGGACCTGCGCACCGAGCTGTTCGCCACCCTCTACGAACAGCCCATCTACCCGGCCAACCTCTACGCCGACCGCCCGCCGTACAACCACGCCGAATACCGCGAGCACGTCACCGAACCCCAGATCGACCTGATGCGCGCCCGCGGCATCTGGCGCTGACCTCCGCTCAACGCACCCCGAGGCCGCGTCACCGGCCCGCCTCCACCGGCTCCCGCTCGCTTACCTTCCCCACCCCGGCCGACGCCGACCCGTCATCCTCCTCCTGGTCCTCGCCCTCCTCGCGCCCGCGCCGAGCAGCGGCCTCCGCCATCCGTACCGCTGCCTCCTGCTCTGCCTTCGCCCTGATCCGCTCAACCTCCTGCGAGGCGTCTTTGATCGGGTACCCGGCCTCCAGCAGCATCGCCACCGCCGTCTCCAGCGACAGCACCCCCGCCCCGTACGCCTTGACGACCTCCTCCAGCACCGCGCCCCGGTCCGTCGGCGTGTGCGGCGCCCACGCCAACCTCGCCGGCAGCGTCTCCCCGGCCGCCCAGCCCTCCGCCCGCCCGGCCTGGTACAGCCGCTGCACCATCTTGAACAGCAGCCGGTACTTGTGCTCACGGGCGAGCCGCATCATCCCGATCAGCGCATCCAGCGGCCCCAGGGCCAGCTTCAGCGCGTACCCCGACGGCACCTCCGTGGCCTCAAGCGTCCCGAGCCCGGCCGCCGTCACCCGCGAGTTGGCCGCGATCCGCTCCAGCAGGTGATCCACCCGCGCCCGCAGTTCGGCCAACTGCGGCGACGTGTCCAGGGCATCCATCCGCCCCGTTTCACCGAGCTGCCACACTGCACCGGCCTTCACCTGAAGCTCCTGCGGCTTGCCCGTCGCCCGGTCCACCGGCAGCCGCGCACCCGCGAGCCCGATGATCGGCGTGCCCGTCGTCGCCGACGCGGCCGAGCTGTCCGAGTCGGTGGCCGCGAGCTCGTCGAGTGCCTGCAGAACCCGCGCGAGAATCGAGCGCCCCCAGTGCTCCCCGCCGTCCGGGATCGTGTTCGCGATGTGGATCACGGGCACGAAGTCGATCAACAGATCCAGGCGGTTCAGCTCCGTGCCGTCCGGCCGCACCCGGTACGCGGCCTTGTCCATCGGCAGCCGGTCCAGGGTCTCGCCGTTCTTCAGGTCCTCCAGCAGCCACTCCGCGTCGGTGAGGTAGCACGTCATATTGGACGTCCGGCCCGGCTCCCACGGGTACCGCCGCCCAGCAGCCGCCGCACCGTCCTCGCCGGACTCTCCGTCCTCAGAGATCGGACCCAGCTCGTACGTCACCCGACGCACCCTGGCCGTCAGCCCGGCGTCGTCGTCCGCCGGCAGCTCCCACGCCAGATGCACCCGGCTGGGAAAGTCCTCGTCCTCGTCACCCCACTGCGGGAAGAAGAACCCCGGATCGTAGACCCGCAGCGTCGGCCGCTGCTTCTCCGGGTTCCACGCAAGCACCATCACGCTGTCCCCGAGCAGCACCGCCGCCCGCTCCGCCTGCTGCACCCGGAACGTCAGCAGCTCCTTGTCCGCCCACTTCCGCAACCGGTCCTGCACCGCGGCGGCCTCCACCGCACCGGGCCTTGGCGTCACCTCATCAGCGTGCTCCGCACCCTCGACCGCGACCTTCTGTTCTGAACCGAGGAGGTAGCCGAGCGCAGTGTCCACGAGGTTCGCCGCGTCGCCCAGCTCCCGCCGCTCCAACGCGCTCGCATCGCCACCGGCCGCCGCAAGCTGTCCGGCCTGGTTGTTGTCATATGACGCCAGCACCTTGTACGCGGCCAGCCGCCGCAACTCGTGTGGTGGCACCCACGTCTTGGCCAGCTCCGGGAACGCGCGGCTGCCCGGACGGCCAGCGTCGGCCATCACCGGCTTGTAGTTCAGCCACGACCAGGCGTCGATCACCAATTGGCGCAGGCTCATCGGGGGCAGTCCTCCGGTGATTGGCCCCGCGCCGCATGCCAGCTTAGTGGGCCGTCCCATCGGCGTCGGCGTCGCCGATCACAGGGCCTACAACAGGAAGAAAGCTGCCCTTGCGCGTAGAAAGGTAGTAGCGCCTGCGGATCAAGGTGGTTGTCGTGGCAACTACGGCATGGCAGATGCTCGACGAGTCCTTGGCGATTCCCGTCGTCGGCGAGCAGTCCACATGGGCGAGGGCCTTGGTCGCCTTCATCGTCGCTTTGCCTAGCGGCTGGGCATGGCTCTGGGCTCGCGGCCAAGGGAAGGGTCTACGGCCCTTCACCCGAGCCAGCATCGTCACTTCTCTTCAGGTCATCCTGTTGACAGCTGGGCTGGCTGCGCTGCTGGGCGCCCTCATAGCGTCACCATACGCAGCCGTGCTCGCAGGAGGCGTAGGTCCCAGCATTCTGGACGCAGAGCGACTCACTGGCGCGGTCAAGAGCAGGAGAAACGAGAGTGAGGGTGGAACGAGCAAGAGCACTCCAGGATGGTTCCGCGCGCTACAAAAGGCGGCACTCGTTTACGGATTGCAGCGTCTGGACACCCGAATGTTTCAACATCGGAACGACTGGTGCCGCCTGCGCTGGGACCTGACCTGGACACCCGACGAGGTGGAGACCAAGGCTCGTGACCTTGCGAAAGAGTTGCGCGAGCAAGACCTCGCGAAGACCAGGGAGGAGCAAGTTTGGATGCAGGGCATCCGGCAGCACTGCGCCGATGCACGCCATTGGGAAAACACCGGCCAGGCGTTCGAATATCGGCGGTCGCTGGACGAAGCATGGGACCAGTATCGGATCATGCTCGTACGGGCATATGTGAATGGCAGAGATTCACTAGTCCCGAGAGTGCAGAACCCGCGGCCTCCTCTGTAACCTCAATTGGCATGAGCCCATGGTCCACAACAGGAGGCCCTTATTCGTCGGCCTTGGGAGGGTTCGGCTCAAGCCGAATAACAAAGTGTGCGTCGAGCGCCGCCGCTGCTGATGCCAGCGTGCGGAGTGTGGCGTTCGCATCACCGGAGAGGACCTGACTGACGCGACCCTGCGTTACGCCCATACGGGCAGCTAGGGCTGACTGAGTCAGTCCGGATGCGCGCTGGAGTCGGCTGATCTCAACTGTGACGTCGCGAGGCAGTCGGGCCAGCTCCGCAGTCAGCCGCTCCTCGTAGCCGTCCTCGGGTAGAGCTCGGACGCCCGGCTCCATGTCTCCACCTCCCACACCGGCATGATTGATTCAAGAGAAGATATTAGCCATACCTAATTCCATTAGTCAAGGCTAATGACCTCAAACCCCCGAGCATGACGTTATGCCACCCCGGGGAGACCGTCGGTTACCGCCGACCGCTCAACCGCTGGTCCTCCCCGCCACGCGGAGGAGGCATCGTGGGATCGAGGAACAGATCCCATAGCGCCCACACGGCCGAGTCCAACAGGTCCGGTGAGTCCTCCGTCTCCCCCTGGCCAACAAACGTGGTCATCTGCTCCTCCAGCTCCGCGAACCGCCGAGCCGGGCCGACATGCGACACCCGAGCCTGCTCGTACAGCTGCGCTGCTGGGGCCGCCCGCGCCCGCTTCCCGCGCGTGGCGTGAACGATGCGCCAGTTCACCGTCGGATCCACCTGCTCCAGGAGAGCGGGCAGGTAGTCGCCGCCGTTGTTCGCCTCGATGACCACGCAGTCCGCCCGGTGCTCGTGGTACAGCGTGGCGGCCCGCTTCATCGCCTGCGTCGGCGTGTACCGGTCCTGCTCGCAGTGCAGCAGATACCCGCGGGGCCGGTCGTCCCCGAACATCGTCTCCACCGGGAACCCGCGCCCCGCCACGACGAACGCCGTCATGTCTGCGTTCTCGTGGCTCTTGGTCGCCGGGTCCACGGACACCACCACGCGCTGGAGGTCCGGCAGATGCTCGGGCCTGGGCCGGAAGCCCTCGACCTCCAGCATCCAGCCCTTCCACAGCGCGCCCTCAACGTCCTCGAGTAGCTCGCCGGACAGCTCCTGACGGCCCAGCCGGGTGCCGGCGTACTCCTCCTCCAGCTCCTCACGGGCCGCCGCCGACAGGTTCGCGTCGTTCTCCCGCATGTGCCCGCGGGTCAACACCACCCGCGGCGGCGCCCCACCCCCCTGATGCGCCTTCTCCTGCTCCCGACCGCGCTCGACGAGCCGCTTGACGTGTGGGAGCGGCTTGGGCGTCGTGGAGATGACGACCTGCGGGGTGTCCGCCTCACGCAGGCAGAACCACAGCATGTCGTAGACCTCTTGCGCGGTGTGCCGCGACCAGGCCGCGTACTCGTCGCACCACGCCTTGTCGAACGCCCAGCCACGCAGGTTGTCCGGCGTCTCCGCACCGAACCCGCGAATCAGCGTGCCATTCGTCAGCCGGAGTGTCGTCTCACCGAGCGACGAGTTGTACTTGGCCACCTCTTCCGGCGGGAACACCGACAGCAGACCGGACTTCGGCGACTCGAAGCAGATGTCCCGCACGAGCGTCGCGTTCTTCGCCACCACTGCGATCTGAAGACCTGGCGTCTGCGCCCACTCCCGAACCGTCTCCGCCGCCGTCCGCGACTTGCCCCAGCCACGGCCGGTGAGCAGCATCCACACCGTCCACAGCCACAGCGGCTGACGCTGCGCCGCACGGGCATGGTGGTGAAGCCACCCCTCATGCGGCAGCCCGTCACAGTTCGGGACCTCGCACGCCCACCTGCGCGCCGACAGCTCATCGGCCCGTACCAGTGCCGCGACTTCGGCCTTCAACTGCTCGTCGCTCATCACCGACGGGTCTGCGAACCCCTCAACCATGCGGCGCTTGGCCCGGCCGCGGCTCACTGCGTGCCCTCCGACAGCCGGCGCTCCAGCTCACGGCGGAGCTGATCCATCCGGGCCCGGCGCTCCTCGTCCGACAGGGACGCCACGTCCACGCCCTGGTCCCGGTCCTCGACCGTCCCGGCCGCCGGGGCCTCACCCACGGCCCGTCGCTCGATCTCCGCCGCGACCTGGATGTAGCGCAGCAGCTCCGACGGCGACAGCTCCCGCGGGTCGAGCGTCTGGAGCCGCGCGACCGCCTTGCTCTGCACGGCCTGCGCCAACTTCGCGTGCCTGCGGGCGATCTCCCGCCGCGCCTGCGCCTGCTCCGCGAGGAACAGCCGGTCCTGCTCCCGGTCGTAGGCCGCCGCCCGCATCACCCATGCGAACTGCCGCGACCAACGTCCCAGCAGGGAGCGAGACTTATTCAACTCCCGTGCCGCCTTCGTGACACTCCGCGCCGGGCCGAGATCGCGGTACGCGGCGAACGCCTCGAACGCCTGGACCGACTCCCCGCTCTGCCGCTCCCAGGACTCCACGGTGTCCTCGGCCACCGCTCACCTCCTGGCCGAGGCCGTCTAGTTGCTCTGTGCGGCCAGGACTTCCAGCGCCCGCCACGGCTCCTCGGCCGGCACGGTGCCGTCCTGCACCATCCGGTCGATGGCCGCCCGCACCAGGGCAGCCGTCTCCACCGGCACGTCCCGAACGCCGAACACCGTCTCCAGCGGCGCCGTCCCCGCCCGGGTCGCCTCCCCGGTAGCGGAGTCGAACCAGCCCTCGGCCAGCTCGCCCAGGTGCCGCTCGAACACAGCGAGGATCACGCCGAGCGCCGTCGCGCTGTTGCCGATCTTGTACGCGGCTCGGGAGGTCTCCAGCGCATCGAGCACAGGCTCGTACTGCTCCAGCCCGGCCACCCACCGCTGGTCCGCCGTCGCCGCGGACCGGGCGGCGTCGAACGCGGCCTCGGCTTGCTCCAGCTCATCGGGCAGGAACATGAACTGCACGCTGGCGAAGTCGAGGTTCGCCTCACCCAGGGAGGCGACGTCCACCTTCTCCAGCAGGTCCAGGGCCTTGTCGTCCAGGCCCGTGTACTGCCGCCACTCCACCGACTCCAGCTCGTCGTATAGCTCCTTGAGGATCGCCGGATCGTCCTGCCCTGCGATGGCGTTGTGCGAGAGCTGGAGCGCGATCTGCCGCTGGCGGGGCAGCGGCTCGTCTATCTGCATCCACCAGATCTGCGACAGGCCGGCCTCGATCGCGGCGAGCGTGCGGTGGTTGCCGGACAGGACGACCAGTCGTCCCGTGTCGCGGTCGTTCCACACCAGCGGCGTCGAGGTCAGGCAGCCGTCACGTTCGATGTTCGCCACGAGCTGGCGGAACTGCTCGTGCGGCAGGAACCGCGCGTTGACGTCGAGCAGCGTCAGCGTGCGCGGGTCGCCCTGCACCATCTGCGGCGGGGCGAGGCGCGTGGTCTCCTCCATGGTCAGACTCCCGTCTTCGTCGTCGGGGCGCCCCACCGCTTCGCCCACATCTCAAGGGCCTCGGCCAGCGTGTGCTGGCCCATAGCCCCCTGGTACTGGAGCTGGAACTTCCAGCCGTCCTCGTTCGATGGGCTGCGCTTGTGCAGCCGCAGCAGCCCGCGGTACTTCATCGACACCGGGTTGTTGCTGAACGCTGTCGTCGCCACCCGCCGGATCCGCCGCGAAAACGCCCGCTGGCATAGCAACTGCGCTTCGGCACTGGTGGCCGCGAGCACGATCAGCTTCGACAGCCGCAGGTAGTCGGTCGGCGCGACCGCGAAGTCCGAGAGCACGTACGCCTCGTCCTGCGTGAACGTGCTCGGAGCCATCGCGAAAACGCCCAGGAGCCGTCCGCCGCCGTCCTGCACCG
Source organism: Streptomyces sp. NBRC 110028 (assembly GCF_001417735.1). Lineage (GTDB taxonomy): Bacteria > Actinomycetota > Actinomycetes > Streptomycetales > Streptomycetaceae > Streptomyces. Next base: position 120,049 of record NZ_BBUZ01000025.1, on the reverse strand, counting down.
CGACGGCCAGGTTCGCCGCGCCCGGCGCGATCTTCGGGTTGAGGTACCGGGAGCGCAGCGCGTTGAACTGTCCGGGCTTCAGCAACGACAGCCGCAGCGGACCGACCAGTTCGTCACCCTCCCGCAGGCGGGGGACCTTCACCGGTTCGATCGGCTGGCGTGGGGCGACGATCCTCGTGCGGGCCTCGCTGGCGTACACGTAGAAGGGAGCGGCGCGCGGCGTCGCCTTGATCACGCCGCGCAGGTAGGGGTGCAGCTCGGGCACGCTGTGGTTGGAGGCCGTCAGCCAGTACGGCCGGTCCGTGATCGCGCCGAGCACGCTGACCACGTCGTCATCGGACAGCGGCTCGTACTCGGGCGCGTCCCAGGTGAAGTGCGCCTCCAGCGGCTCGTACAGCTTCTCGTAGCCGCCGCCGTAGAAGGGAGGGAAGGAGCACACCGGGGCGTCACGGGGAACCTTCTGGAGCCAGGAGCGCACGTCTTCCACCTCGTAGGAGGCGAGTTCGATGTCCGAGCCGGACAGCCGCTCGACCGTCTCCGCGTGCTTGGCCTTCCACTGCTCCCGGTAGGAGCGGACGACCCGTTCGTGCCACAGCCCCTCGCGGCCGACGCTGGCGAGGAACCGCGTGCCGAGCATGAGCGTGGCGACGGTGCCGACACCGTCGTCCAAGGAGCCCGCGAGCCAGCCGAGTTCGTCTCGGCTCTCCTCGCGGAGTTGGATGCCGACCGGTTGCCAGGTGAGCCACCGGCCGACCGCGCTGGTGTAGATGGACACGTCGGAGGAGTGGAGGGCGAACCCCATGCCGGCCACGCTGCGCTCGATGGTGAAGTTGCCGCAGCACGGGACGTACACCGGGCCGCTCGGCCAGCCGCTGGCGGTCTCGCGCACGATGGAGCGCATGGGGCCCGGGATGGTGCCCTGGAACATCTCTCGCCTCCCGACGAACGACAGCGCCCGGCCTCGGGGTGCCGGGCCGGGCGCTGCGCTGGAACCTTACACAAGGAGCAGGCAGCTCCTTGGAATCATGTCACCTATCTTTAGGGCGCGCTTCCGACGCTCAGATCAAGGTGCCCTGCTGATCCATCGGGGACAGCTCCCGCACCTCGTCTCCCGTGACGTCCTTCCACCAGGCGGCGAACACGCGGCGGTGGCACCACAGACCCGGCTTGGCCAGGTCCTCGAAGCAGAGCAGCACCAGTCGGTGATCACCCTCGGCCTGCGTGATCTGCCGCAGCCGCGCGGCGATCCGGTCGGGCCCGAGCTGGTCGAGGTCGGCCCGGTAGGCCGCCGTGAACTCGGGCTCAGGCTGGGAGAGGTAGTCCCGACGCGGCGCAAGCTCCCGCACCGAGTGGGTGAGGGAGTAGGGGAGTTTGAAGCGGGGAGCGCCCAGGGTGATGCGTACCGGCACCCCTTGCGGGCGTTGAAACGCCTGGAACCGGTTGGTGAACAGAGTGAGCACGTAGCCATTCCTTTCATGGTGCTCAGATGCCGGGGTGCGTCGGCGTCGCCGCCGGCGGCCCCGGTGACCGATGATGCCGCCCGCTCGGATCTTGGGGGTCTGAGCGGCACCGGGCGCGTAGGGAGAGTCCCCCCGCGCGCCCGGCTCGGGCAGAAACGGGTTGCAATTTGGACAGGGACTCAAGTGGAAAGAGGCGCGGCCGGAATTCCGGCCGCGCCCACTCACCCAAACCCACAGGAGAACAGGGGCGCGGCCGCCGCCGCGCCCCTCCGGTCTACTTTCCTGCCGCTTCCGCCTTCTTGGTGGGCGTCCGGCGCGCCGGGGCCTTCGCGCCCGCGGCCGTGCGCGCCGCGGGCTTCGGGCCGGGCTTGGCCGCCGCCTTCTTCGCTGTGGACTGCGGCTCGTCCGCCGCCTTCGCCTCCGGCTTCTCGGCCTTCGCCTCGGGCTTGGCCGCCACCTCGGCCTTCTTCGCAGCCGTGGCCTCCTGCTGGACCTCAACGGCCGCCTTGTTGAACTCCTCGGCCATGGCCCGCTGGATGCCCTGCGCCTTGCTCAGCAGGTTCCGCACCATCTGCACCTTGGCGTACAGGCGGCCGACGACCCGCAGGTGGCGGGCGAGGTCGTCACCGAGGATGACGGCCAGGTCCTCCGGCTTCTTCTCCGCCAACTCTTCCAGCAGCGGGATCAGGACCTCCTCCGCCTTGCCGAGTCCGTCCTTCGCCTTGGCCTTGGCCTTCTTCTGCTTCTCCTGCTCCTCGGCCGTCGGCGCCTTCTCGTTGGTGAGGGAGGTCTGCTGCTCCATCATCTTGAGGCCGTTGGCGAAGTGCTGCGCCTCGGCCTCGCTGTCGAAGTCGCCGCGCACGTACCGCATGGCGGCCACCATCTGGTTCGCCGGGTTGAGCTGGGCGATGTGCCAGGCGAGGTTGTTCTTTATCTGCCCCTGGTCGACCATCTCGGCCACCTCGGGGCGCAGGGTGAGCAGGCCCAGCCGCCAAGTGATGTGCGTCTCCGTCTTGCCGAACTGCTTGGCGATCTTCGCCGGGGTCCATCCGGCAGCCTTGAGGTCGGCGTACGCACCAGCCTCCTCCATGATGGTCATGTCCGCCCGGTTGACGTTCTCAGCGATGCTGAGGACGTACGCCTCCTCCTCGGTGGCACCCTCGACGACCTTCGCCGGGATGACCTCCAGGCCGGCCGCCTGGCAGGACCGCCAGCGCCGCTCGCCCGCGATCAGCATGTAAGGGACCTTGGCGCCCTCGACCGGCCGGACGACGACCGGCTGGAGGAGGCCGTTCTCCCTGATGCTGTTGGTCAGCTCATCCTGCGCCTCCTCCGAGAAGAACTTCCTCGGCTGCTCCGGGTTGGGAGCAATCTCGCTGACCTTGATGTTGATGAACTCGACCTTGTTGTCAGCCATTTCCCCGCGCCTTTCGTGAATTCCGTTTGGGTTTTCCCCTTTGTTCTTACACTTATATCTTAATGGCGAATACCGCCAAAGCAAGTTCAGAACTCTTTTATTTCAGAGGAATTCGAAAAGGGAATTCACTGCATTTCTGAATTCCCTTTTCTGGCTGCGGACATGAGAGAGCCCGCCACGACCAAGCGGTCACGGCGGGCTGACTCCCGTCACGCACCCCGACGGCCGCACCGGACGGCCGACTCCTCGCCGGGCGGGGCGCGGGGGGGGTCGGCCGCCCGGCGAGGAGTAGGGAAGGACGCCGCTCGCGCGACGCTGCCGTACGGGCTCCTGCGGCTGCTGTACCCGCCCGGCACGTCAAAACGTACAGCAGCATCTCAAAAATGTCACCTATCTGGCCCCTGCCTGGGCGCTGGTCACCCTGTGACTCAACAGCACCCATCCTCTTGCAGGCCGTCGTCTGGCTCCCGGCCGCGCATGCCAGCCTGCCACTCCAGCAGCTTTCGGGCCTCCTGGCGGGTCGAGACGCCCGTCCCACCTCGAAGCAAACACGGGGGCTGCTTGGCCAGTTCAGCGATCCGCCGCTCGTCGATTTCGGACATGCGATTCCTCCCGTGAACGGCAAGCGCGCCGCCTTCGCCCGCCCAGATGCGACTTCCTCGACAGCCCACCAAGAGGCAGGCAACGGAGCGCGTGACGCCCGCAGTTCGCCCGCCGGCACCCCCGGGGAAACTGTCCAACAAACCCTATAACCCCTCCGAGCTGCGAGGTATCGTAGAGGCAGGGACGATTGTTACCGGCCAGTCACCTGCGGCAGCATACGGCACGGCCAGAGAAGGCGGACATGACAGACACCACTGACCGGCGTCAACTCATGAGCCTGGCCTCAAAGTTGCTCGCCCTGCTGCGACTACGCCGCGATCCGGACGGGTTCACGCCCAGCGCCAGGGACGTCTCAGATGCAACGACCCCCGTGGGACAGCGCAAGCCCCTGCTGTCGCACGGCACCGTCAACAGCCTGATGAACGGCACCAGTAGCAACCCCAGATCGTCTACACTCATCGCGCTTGCACAGGCACTCGACGCCCCGGCCGCGTTCCTGCTCCCAGGACCTGAGTGGGACGACCTCGCAGCCCTGTCCGTGTACCAGGAGCGCCCAGAAGCCCGCGAAGTCCTGCGTTTAATGCAGGGTCTTGAGGTGCAGGACATTCTTGAAATCAGTTCGAAGCTCCGGGAGATCCGTGGTCGCAGGGGACTACCCGAAGAGGTCCCCACGATCCCCCCACCTCCCCCCGGCGTCGACCAGCCCCGTGAGGGCCGGCCGCGCCGCCTGCTGAGCCTGCACGAAGCCGCTGAGAGGGCAGCGGATGATCTGGAAGGACGTTGAACCTCTTGGACGGCCTCATCTACGGCGTCTGTGCCCTTGTCACAGCCGTAAGCGCGGCGATACGCCTGCACTACACCCGTAAGCGTCGCAATCAAGCGGTCTATCAAATCGCCCATAGGGCCCGAATGTCGGCGTTCGCAGCCTGCTTCATCGGCTCACTCCTGGCGATCCCCACAGTCGCCGAAGCCATTGACCGACTCATGGACCTCAACGAGGTCTCCTCCCTCGCCTCGGACCTCGCCGCAGTGATCTTCTGGGCATGCCTCCAAGTCATGATCGTGGACTGGACGCACTCAAGAAGCCACGTACAGGCGGGAGTCGCGGTGCGCATCATCGCCGTGTGCTGTGTTGTCGCGGCGATGATCTGGGAGTTCCACATGGCCGACACCGCGCACACTGAGCTGTCCGCGACCTACGCGCGTAGATCCGACGTCTGGCTGTACCTGCTCACCTACCTCGGCTTCACAGCCGTGGCCGGGCTGGAAATCGGCGCCTTTTCTACCGGGCTGGCCATTGCGGCCTGGCAGCAACGACGCGCAGCCGCAACCGGACTGTCCATCGCTGCAGCCGGGGGCATCTTCGGCGTAGCCCATGCGCTCAGCCGTTGCGCGTACATCATCGCTGACCGGACCGGGCACGCGTGGCCGCTGTCTGTCGAAAACGCCGTCAGCCCCGCCTTGGCGGGGCTCTCCATCATCTGTGTGGCCACCGGTCTCGCGCTGGCCACCATCGGCTACAACATCAGCCCCAAAGGCGCCGGCAGCGCAGTTTAGGCGGACAACTCCTCAGCCTCCGCGCCCCACTGCCGCCAATGCAGTGCCACCCGGTCCGCGTCCACCGTGCGAGAGCCTCTGGACGCGGCCGGGTACACAGCCACCTTCTCCAGCATGAGAACCAAGACACCCTTCTTCGCCCTCATCGGCGCGTGCTTCCACCAGCGCACGAGGTCAGGGATGTCACCCACCGGCACATGCTTGACCTGCTCCAGGAGACGAGCCTTCGTCTCGCTCTCGCGGATCAGCTGCGTGAGTTCCTTGTCGGCTGCCCTGAACGCCTTGAGCGACATGTCCGGCGAACGCCCGTAGTCCACGCCCAGCTTCTTCTGCCGACGGCGCGCGGCTGCCGCCTCCTTACGCAAGAGGGCAGCCTGGGCCAGCAGTTCATCTCGCGCCTGACCAATCAGCGCGCTGACGTCCGGCTTGGCCAACTCTGCCAGCACGTGCTCAGCAACGTACGTCTCCAACAGGTCAGCATTGATGCGGACCTTGCCGCACCCGCCCGGATGCTGAGCTGTGCTGGGCGCACACCGGTAACCGCGGCTGCCGCGGTTCGAGGGAGAGGAGCCCAGCGAGGTCGTGCACAGCCCGCAGGTACCCATCAGACCCGGAATCAGGTACTCGCGCTGTGGCGCCCGCTGCTTGTCGGGGTCGTGGACGGGGCGCATGGCGCGGATGGCCTCGAAGTCCTCCCGAGGGATGATCGCGGGGCCGCCCGTTTCGACGAGGTTGCGGTTCTCGTCTTCCTCCAGGCCGGCAATGGCCGGGTGATCGAGCACGTTTGCCAGGACGTCTGGCTTCCACAGGCCACCGCGCGTCGTGCGGTACCCCTCGGCGTTCATCCACTCCGTGATGGCGGGATAGGGCTGCTTGAGCAACCGCCGCGAGGCGGCAGCACGAATGCCCTCCGCCTCGCTCTCGCGCACCCGCCGGTACGCCATGTCTTCAAAGCCGTACAGCCTCGGCATCTCCTCGCCCCTCCTACCGACCCCCTTTAGTGAACTAGTTTACCGAAGATAGGTCACATTGTTGGAAACCCAACAAACACCCCAAGATCACGCGCCACCTCCGTCGATCACGTACTCACCCCCGCGTCCCGGCGCTGCTCGATGCCGAGGACCTTCCACAGCTCCACCGTTGGTACCCGGACTGTGCCGCCTAGCGGGAGCGTCCGAACAGGGAACTTCCCATTGCGGATCAGCTCGTACGCCTTGTCTCGGCCGATTCCCAGAGCACGCCCGGCAGTTGTCACGTTGACCGTGGCCGGAAGAGCCAGCAGCTCCTCCAGACCCATCGCTCCGGCCGAAGCCTGTCCGCCCGCTTCCTGAGCAGTCATCTCGTTGGTCGCAATCTCCCCCGCGCCAACTTGTCAGCAACTTTACAACGCTGTCCGACAGCCCCAGCAAGATCGAGAGAGATCACGCCAGACACGTACGGACACGTACGCACACGAACGGCTGGCTGTGATCCAAGCGACAGTCAACAGGGAGCAGTGTCGGATGTTCGAGCCGAGCTACTACAGGCGGTGCCAGTGCAAGGGACCACTCAAGGACAAGAAGGGCAACCCCGTCCTCGACGCCGACGGCAACCCCAAGATCGGCTCCATCGGCACGACGTGCCCCAAGCTAGGCAAGGGGCACGGCACCTGGAACTTCTACTTCGAGCTCGAACCAGCCGAGGGCGGCACCCGCCAGCGGGTACGCCGCGGCGGCTTCGCCAAGTTGGAAGACGCCAAGAAGAAGGCCAGGGAGATCTACGACGCCGCCATGGCCGGCGGCGACGTGCTGTCCGATGAGAAGTGCGGCGACTTCTTCCTCCGGTGGATCAAGGCGAAGAAGTCCCTGGCCCGTACGACCCGCCACGGCTACGAGGAGCACATCAACAACTACCTCCTCCCGCACCTCGGGCACATCAAGTGTCGTGACCTCAAGGTTCGGCACCTCGACAAGATGTACGACGCGATCGAGAAAGAGAACGCCCAGCGGATCCTCCACCGGCTGCATGTCGACGAGCTCCAGAAGAAGCGCGACGCCGCGCACCGGGCCTGGGTGAAGACGGCGGGCTATGCCAAGAAGGAGGAGCGCCGCGCCGCGCGCCGGGCCTTTCTCGACGCCAACGCAGAGCTGCGCGAGGGAAAGAAGGGGCTGCGGAAGGTCACCTCCGCAGCCACCATGCACCGCATCAACGACACCCTCAGCTCGGCGCTGTCCTGGGGCATCAAGCGCGAACAGCTCTTCCAGAGGAACTGGGCTCAGCTCGTGGAGCTGCCGCCGGTCGCTCGACCCAAGCCGCTCGTCTGGACTCCCGAGCGCATCGAGCACTGGAAGCGCACCGGCGAGAAGCCCGGCCCGGTCATGGTCTGGACACCGGAGCTGACCGGCCAATTCCTCGACTTCGTCAAGGACGATTGGCTCTACGAGCTGTGGCACAGCTTCATCTTCCTCGGCCCCCGCCGCGGCGAGATGGCCGCCCTACCCTGGACGGAGGTCAGCCTCGATGCCCTGTGGCTACGGATCTCCCAGCAGATCGTCGAGGTGGCGTACGAGCTCTACGGAGAAGCGCCAAAGGCCGACAGCGTTCGCACCCTGTCCCTGAGCCTGGAGTCTGCGGACAACCTCGCCGCCTTTCGCGCGAAGCAGGAGAAGCAGCGCCAGGAGTGGGGAGACGCCTACAACGAGAGCGGCCGGGTGTGGACGCACGAGAACGGCGAGGCGCTGCACCCCGACTGGATATCCCGACGCTTCACCCGCCTGGTCGAGCTGTCCGGCCTGCCGCCGGTCCGCCTCCACGACCTGCGCCACCTCGCCGCCACCCTGTCCCTGCTCGCCGGGCACGACATCAAGGTCGTCCAAGAGAAGCTGGGACACTCCTCGCGCCAGATCACCTCCGACACGTACACCAGCGTGCTGCCCGAGATGCTGCGGGCCGAGGCAGAGTCGGTCATGGCCGTCGTCCCCCGCGACGTCCCCTTCCAGGTGCGCACCCCGCTGACGATCCCCGAGGCAGCTTGGCAGAACGACATCGCCGTCTTCTTCGCGCACGGCGCCAGGCAGTCAGGCGACACCTGGGCCGTCGGAGCGCAGACCCAACCGGACTCCGACCTCCTCGGCATGATCACCCTGACCGGCCGGGGTCAGGACGACGCCGCCAACGGAGCGGTGAAGTGGGTACGTGATCACTGCTCCGCGAGCGACCTGGAGCTGGTGCGCGTGGAGGACTTCAACGACCGCTACCTCGAGGAGCAGCGAGCCGACTTCTCGCTCACGCGCTTCACGGTCGCCCGCTCCGAGTCCCCGACCGTCGAGGCATGGGCCCTACCGACCGGCTTGCCTCCGGCGGCGTCCCGCCACGGTCTCCGGGCTCCGAAAGGGCGCCGGAAGGCGGCGTGAGGGCGCTTCTGTCCACTGAATCGCCCCCGCGTCCACTGTGTGTCCACTGGATCTTGGTCTGAACGGATGAACGGGGGGCACCACCTTGGAGTGGTGCCCCCCGTTCTTACGTTTCCGCAGGTAGAAACGGTTCTCCCCGCGTAGTGGGTGGTGGGGCGGGTGGGACTCGAACCCACGGCCGACGGATTATGAGTCCGCTGCTCTAACCGGCTGAGCTACCGCCCCGTAACGGCGCGTCGTGCGCATCTGTGCGCGCCGTCTGCCGCAGCATAGCCGCTCATACGATCTGTTGCTTCGGCGGGCCGATGTTGTGCGCCCGCATGCCGTGGATCGGCCCGGGATCAGGGGGGTGACCAGGGCGTGAACAGGGGACGAGGGCATGAAAAAGGACCCCGCGCGGGGCCCTCTTCCGTGCTGCTCCCCCGACTGGACTCGAACCAGTAACCCTCCGGTTAACAGCCGAATGCTCTGCCAATTGAGCTACAGGGGACCGAGCTCCCCCGACTGGACTCGAACCAGTAACCTGCCGGTTAACAGCCGGCTGCTCTGCCAATTGAGCTACAGGGGATTGCTCCGTGTGCCTCGACCGCGCCCCCGTCCGGGGTTCCCGGAGGGCGTGCGCTCGCTGCGACACATACATTAGCGCAAGCAGGGGGGTGGTCCGCCAATCGGTATGCCCGTGGGTGATCGGAGGGTGATCTGCGGCGCGTGCGGGTAGACGTGCGGCACGACTCCGGGGTCCGAGACGAAGGACAACCAGAAGGGCAGGTCGATGCGCTACCGGCTGACGTTCATGAGCGGGTTGGCTGTGGGTTACGTGTTCGGCACGCGAGCCGGCCGCGAGAGGTACGAGCAGTTGCGTGCGTGCACGCAGCGGTTCGTGCGGAACCCGGCCGTCCGTAACACCGCCGAGTCGGCCGCGCTGGGCGGCCGGGAGGCCGCCACGAAGGCGCTCGGCAAGGTGCGGCCGCTGCGGGACAAGATCACGCAGCGGGAGTCACGCTCCGCGGCGGAGGAGGACGACTGGGGCACCAGCAACACCTAGCCACCGCGGTGGCATGATCTGGTCCATGGGGATAGTCGCCGGGTTGGACAGTTCGTCCGAGAGCACGCGCATCGTCGTCTGCGATTCGGATACGGGTGCCGTACTCAAGCAGGGGTACGCGCCGCACCCGGCGCCGTCCTCCGGGGGAACACCCCATGATGTGGACCCGCAGGCGTGGTTGCTGTCCCTCGGGGAGGCCGCCGAGGGCGGGCTGCTGGAGGGGGTGCGGGCCATCGGCGTCTCGGCGCAGCAGCACGGGCTGCTGACGCTGGACGGGAACGGGGCACTGGTGCGTCCCGCGCAGATGGGCAACGACCGGCGGGTGCAGTCCGCGGCCGCCGATCTGATCGAGACGCTGGGCGGGCGGGCGGCGTGGGCCCAGGCCGTGGGCGCGGTGCCGACCGCCGCCCAGTCGGTGGCGAAGCTGCGCTGGATGGCGCGGTCGGAGCCGGAAGCGGCGCGCCGGGTGGCCGAGGTGCTGCAGCCGCACGACTGGCTGGTGTGGCAGCTGCTCGGGCGGCCGCTGCGGCGTACGACGGACCGCGGTACGGCCTCCGGCACCGGCTACTGGTCGGCGGCGACCGGCGCCTGGCGGTCGGATCTGGTCGAGCTGGCGCTGGGCCATCAGGTGCGGCTGCCGGAGGTCATCGGACCGGCCCAGCCCGCCGGGCAGACGCCGGAGGGGCTGCTGATATCGGCCGGTACGGGCGAGACCATGGCCGCGGCCTTCGGTCTTGGCGTGGGGGTCGGCGACGCGGTGATCTCGCTGGGTGCCTCGGGTTCGGTCTTCTCCATCCACCATGAGGCGCTGGCCGACCACACCGGCACGATCCTGTCGTACGCCGACGCCACCGGCATGCACCTGCCCGTCGTGCACACGCTCAACGCGGTCCGGGCCCTGCGCGGTACGGCGGAGCTGCTGGGCACGGACCTGGAGGGGCTGTCGGCGCTCGCGCTGAACTCCACCCCCGGGTCGTACGGGATGGTGATGCTGCCGTATCTGGAGGGCGAGCGGACCCCGTACCTGCCGCACACCGCCGGGACCCTGACCGGACTGCGGCGCGAGTCCATGAAGCCGGAGCATCTGGCGCGGGCCGCGTTCGAGGGCATGCTGTGCGGGCTCGCCGACGCGCTCGACATCCTGCGGGGGCGCGGGGTCGGGGTGCGTCGGGTGTTCCTGCTGGGCCCGGCGGCCGATCTCCAGGCGGTACGGGCGATCGCGCCCGCGCTGCTGGGGGCGCAGATCGTGGTGCCGCAGCCCGCCGACTACGCCGCGCTGGGCGCCGCCCGGCAGGCCGCGTGGGCGCTGGGCGCCGCGCAGGGGACGCTGTCCCCGCACGAGCCGCCGCGCTGGCCCGCGGCCGCCAGCCAGGTGTTCGAGCCGGGCGACGACCTGGCGGTGGGGCAGGCGGTGCGGCAGCAGTACGTGGCGGTACGGGAGCAGACGCATCCGGGGGCGTTCGAGGCGCAGCCGTAGTTAGTCGAGGTAGCCGCGGAGCTGGTCGGCGAAGGCGTGGTCGCGGAGCTTGTTGAGGGTCTTGGACTCGATCTGGCGGATGCGTTCCCGGGTCACACCGAAGATCCGGCCGATCTCCTCCAGCGTGCGGGGGCGGCCGTCGGCCAGTCCGTACCGCAGCTGGACGACCTTGCGCTCGCGCTCGCCGAGCGTCGACAGCACGGCCTCCAGATGCTCGCGGAGCAGCAGGAACGCCGCGGATTCGACCGGTGAGGCGGCGTCGCCGTCCTCGATGAGGTCGCCGAGCGCGACGTCGTCCTCCTCCCCGACCGGCGCGTGCAGCGACACCGGCTCCTGGGCGAGGCGCAGCACCTCCCCGACCCGCTCCGGGGTGAGATCGAGCTGGAGCGCGACCTCCTCGGGGGTGGGCTCGTAGCCGCGCTCCTGCAGCATCCGGCGCTGCACCCGGACGACCCGGTTGATCAGCTCGACGACATGGACCGGCACCCGGATGGTCCGGGCCTGGTCGGCGAGGGCGCGGGACATCGCCTGGCGGATCCACCAGGTCGCGTACGTCGAGAACTTGTACCCGCGGGCGTAGTCGAACTTCTCGACCGCGCGGATCAGGCCAAGGTTGCCCTCCTGGACGAGGTCGAGCATCGTCAGGCCGCAGCCCACGTAGCGCTTGGCGACGGAGACGACGAGGCGCAGGTTGGCCTCGATCAGCCGGCGCTTGGCCATCCTGCCCAGGACCACCAACCGGTCCAGGTCGAGGGCGAGTTGGCTGTCGAGGTCGGGGGCGGAGGCGAGCTTCTCCTCGGCGAACAGGCCCGCCTCGACCCGGCGGGCCAGCTCGACCTCCTCGGCGGCGGAGAGGAGCGGAATCCGGCCGATTTCGCGCAGGTATTGGCGGAAGAGGTCGGAGGAGGGGCCGGTGGTCTCGGGGCGGGCGGGGCGGTCGGCGGGGCCGCTGTCCGCCTCGACCTCGACCTCGGCTTCGGCTTCGACCCCGGCTTCGGCTTCGACCCCGGCTTCGGCTTCGACCCCGGCTTCGGGCTCAGCTTCAGGCTCGGCCTCGGCTTCGACCTCGGGCTCGGCCGGTTCGGCGGCCGGCTCGGTGCCTGGTGCGGCGTCGGTCCCGGCGTCCTGGGGCTCCGGGACGAGGGCCGCGTCGGGGGGCGCGGGGGGTTCCGGTGGTCCCATGGCCGACGGGGCCGGGGACTGCGGCGGCGCCATGGAGGCCGCGTCGGTGAGGGTCTGGGTCTGCACGGGGGCGACCTCCAGGGTGATCGCTGCTGAGGCGGCAGAACGATCGGGTACGAACGCGCCGGCCACGCCGCCGTCCGTCCCGTACATCATGAGCGGATCTGCGGGGGATTCCGGCCTACCCGGCCAACACCGCCGCGCTCCGAGGACTCAGGCACCGCACCCCAGTGTGGAGTACGACACACGCCCGCCACGAGGGGCGTGCGGGCACTTTTTACGCAGCGGCCGGTGACCGCCCGGTCACGCGACGTCCGCGGTGCCCGGCCACGGCCCCGGCCGCGGCCCGGTCAGAGGGCCGCGGCGCCCTGGGTCTGGAGGGACTGGGCGTACTGCTGGAGGACCCACAGCTCGTTCTGGACGGCGGCCAGATGGGCCGGGTCGGCGCGCTGCCCCAGGCGCTGCAGGGTGCCCTGGACCTCCCTGACGCGGTGGTTGACGGCGGCCTGGCGGACCCGGACCAGATGCTCGCCCGCGTACGCCTCGTCCGCCTCGCGGCGGGTGTGGAGGGGCTCCACGGCCAGCTCGGTGACCATGGCGCGAACCGTGTCGTCGGGGGCGGCCTCGCGGACGCGGCGCAGATAGTCGGTGTCGGCGCCCTCCGCGCCGCCCGCGTCCTCGATGGCGCGGCGCACGGCGGCGTAGGGCGGGGCGGTGAACTCGTCCTCGCCGTAGGCGTCGAAGGCCGGGGAGACCAGCTCGGGGCGCTGGAGGGCCAGCTTCAGCAGCTCGCGCTCGACCCGGTGGGCGGGGCTGCGGAGGTTCAGCGCGGGGCCCCGGGGGCCGGTCGGAGCCGCCGGGCCCCGGGCCTGGCCGGGGCCGCCCGGGCCGCCGGGCCCGCCGGGGGCCGCGCCCCGGCGGCCGCGCTGGTCGGGCCGCTGGTCGCCGCCCCGGCCGCGGTCCCGCGCCCAGCGGGCCAGCTGGCTGACGCGCTGCACGACGAACTGGGTGTCCAGGATGCCCAGCAGACCCGCGAGATGGACGGCCGACTCGTGCTGGATGGAGCTGTTCTTGATGCCCGCGACGACCGGCGCCGCCTCGTCCAGGGCGGCGGCGCGGCCCACCGCCGTGTCGAGGTTGTGGCGGGCGACGATCTGCCGGATGGCGAACTCGAAGAGCTGGGTGCGGCTCTCGACCAGCTCCTTGACCGCGCCGTCGCCGTGCGCGAGCCGCAGCTCGCAGGGGTCCATCCCGCCCGGGGTGATCGCGATGTAGGTCTCGGCGGCGAACTTCTGGTCGTCCTCGAAGGCGCGCAGGGCGGCCTTCTGGCCCGCCGCGTCGCCGTCGAAGGTGAAGACGACCTCGGCGCCGGAGTTGTCCATCAGCAGCCGCCGGAGGATCTTGATGTGGTCGCCGCCGAAGGAGGTGCCGCAGGTGGCGATGGCGGTGGTGACACCGGCCAGATGGCAGGCCATGACGTCGGTATACCCCTCGACGACCACGGCGCGGCTGGTCTTGGCGATGTCCTTCTTGGCGAGGTCGATGCCGTACAGGACGTGGGACTTCTTGTAGAGGGGGGTTTCGGGGGTGTTGAGGTATTTGGGGCCGTTGTCGTCGTCGCGGAGCTTGCGGGCGCCGAAGCCGACGACCTCGCCGGTGATGTCGCGGATGGGCCACATCAGGCGGCCGCGGAAGCGGTCGATGGGGTTGCGGCGGCTCTCCTGGGCGAGGCCGGAGGTGAGGAGCTCCTGGTCGGTGAAGCCGCGGCCGCGCAGGAAGCGGACGAGGTGGTCCCAGCCGGCCGGGCTGTAGCCGACGCCGAAGTGCTGGGCGGCGGCCTGGTCGAAGCCGCGCTCGGCGAGGAACGTGCGGCCGATCTCCGCCTCGGGGCTCTCCAGCTGCTCGACGTAGAACTGCGCGGCCGCCCGGTGCGCCTCGACCAGGCGGGTGCGCTCGCCCTGCTGGCGGCCGGGGGTGGCGCTGCCCTGCTCGTACCGCAGGGTGATCCCGGCCTGGGAGGCGAGCCGCTCGATCGTCTCGGCGAAGGAGAGGTGGTCGATCTTCATGACGAAGTCGACGGTGTCGCCGCCCTCCTGGCAGCCGAAGCAGTAGTACAGCCCCTTGCTGGGGCTGATCTGGAAGGACGGTGACTTCTCGTCGTGAAAGGGGCAGAGCCCCTTGAGATTGCCACCGCCCGCGTTCCGCAGCTGGAGATATTCGGATACGACGGCGTCGATCGGGACCGCGTCCCGCACCGCCTTTACGTCGTCATCGTTGATCCGGCCTGCCACGCGTGAATTCTACGGCCGGGGTCCGACACCGGTGTCCGTCCCGGGTCGGGCCCCCGGCGCGCTGGGGAGTCCTACGGCAGCAGGGAGCCGAGCGGGACGGACGGGTCGGCGAGGGCGCCGGGGTCGGGCCGGGCGCCGGTGCGGATGAGCCGCTGGATGGGCTCGGTGACGTCCCACACGTTCACGTTCATGCCCGCGAGCAGGCGGCCGTCGCTCAGCCAGAAGGCGACGAACTGCCGCTTGCCGACGTCGCCCCGGATCAGGACCTGGTCGTACGAGCCGGGCGGCGCGTAGCCGGAGTACTCCAGGCCGACGTCGTACTGGTCGGAGAAGAAGTACGGCACCCGGTCGTACGAGACGTCCTGGCCGAGCATGGCGCGGGCGGCGGCCGGGCCGCCGTTCAGCGCGTTGGCCCAGTGCTCGACACGCAGCCGGGCGCCGGGCGGGAGGGCGGTGCGCGCCGGGGTGCCTTCGAGGAAGGCGAGCGGGGCGGAGGCGGCGTCGCCCGTCGCGAAGATGTCCGGGTCGCTGGTGCGCAGCGCGGCGTCGACGGCGATGCCGCCGCCCGACGCCCGGTCCACCACCTCCAGCCCGGCGGCCTCGGCGAGGGCGGTGCGCGGGGCGGCGCCGATGGCGGCCAGCACACTGTGGCAGGGGTGCTCCTCGCCGTCGTCGGTGAGGGCGGCGAGCACCATGCCGTCCTGCCCGGTGATCTCGGTGAGCGTGGCGCCGAAGTGGAAGCGGACGCCGTGCTCGCTGTGCAGGTCGGCGAAGAGGGCGCCCAGCTCGGGCCCGAGGACGGAGTGGAGCGGGGTCGGCTCGGGCTCGACGATGGTCACCTCGGCGCCGTAACCGCGGGCGGCGGCCGCGACCTCCAGGCCGATCCAGCCCGCGCCCGCGATGACCAGCTGTCCGTTGTCGCGGCCGAGGGTGGTGAGGACGCCCTTCAGCCGCTCGGCGTGGGCGAGGCGGCGCAGGTGGTGCACCCCGGCCAGGCCGGTGCCGGGGATGTCCAGGCGGCGCGGCTCGGCACCGGTGGCCAGCAGGAGCCGGTCGTAGTGGATCCGGGTGCCGTCGCCGAGGGTCACGGCCTTGGCGGCGCGGTCCAGGTGGGTGGCGGGCTGGCCGAGGTGGAGTTCGATGTCGGCCTGGGCGTACCAGGCGGGTTCGTGGACGAAGACGCTGTCGCGCTCCTGGCTGCCGGTGAGGAAGCCCTTGGACAGCGGCGGACGCTCATAGGGGTGGTCGCGCTCGTCACAGATCAGGATCACCCGGCCGGTGAACCCCTCCGAACGGAGGGTTTCCGCGGCTTTCGCCCCGGCCAAGCCCCCTCCGACGATGACGAACGTCTGGTGTGCGTCGACCACTTGTTTTCCTCCTCGCTGCCGGGCGGTGCCTCTGCGTTTGCTTCTACCCCGGTCGCGTCGGCCAGTCGCATCGGCCGGAGCCTTGGCCGAGGGAAGCCGCTCCGGGGAGCCTCCCGCACCAAGCGGGGCGGGGGAAGGGGGCCGTGCGGAGTGGCGGGAACGGGTCGTGGGGGGGGTGGCACGTGGTTCTACGGGGTCATACGTGGCGTACCGAGCGCGGGACCGTCAGGCGGGCGTGGAGGGAGCGGGCCGAGGCGTCCGTCAGGGCGGCGATCTGGTCCACGATCGCGCGCAGCCGCCCCGTGTCGTCGCCCGCCGCGTCGGCCGCGTCGAACAGGGCGCGGAACTGCGGGTCGAGCCCGTCCGGGGCGCGGGCGATCAGCGCCTCGCCGAGCTCGGCGATCACGACGCGCTGGTCGGCGCGGACCAGCTCCTGGTCGGCGCGCTGGATGACGTAACGGTCGGCCACCGCCTTGAGCACCGCGCACTCCAGCCGGGCCGTGCGCGGCACCACCAGCTCGGCGCGGTAGCGGGTGAACCGGCCCGTGCCGTACGCCGCCCGGGTGGCGGCCTCGGCGGCGAGGCAGAACCGGCCGATCAGCTGGCTCGTGGCGTCCTTGAGGCGGGCTTGGGCGACGGACGTGCCGTCGTAGCCGTGCGGCCACCACTCCTGGTCGAGCAGCCGGTCCAGCGCCTCGGCCAGCTCCTCCGCCCCGGCGCCCGGCGCGTAACGGGCGGCGGCGACCGCGAACACCTCGCGCCGCTCGGGCTCGGCGAGCAGGCTGTTCGGGTCGAGATGGCCCGCGTGCAGTCCGTCCTCGACGTCGTGCACCGAATACGCCACGTCGTCCGCCCAGTCCATGACCTGGGCCTCGAAAGGAGTACGCCGCTCGGGCGCGCCGCGCCGGAACCAGGCGAACACCGGGAGGTCGTCCTCGTACACCCCGAACTTCGGCGAGTCCGGGTCGCGGGGGTGACCGCCGCGCGGCCAGGGGTATTTGGTCGCCGCGTCCAGGGCCGCCCGGGTGAGGTTGAGCCCGACGCTGACCGGTTCGCCGGTCTCGGTGTCGGGGACGAACCGCTTCGGTTCGAGCCGGGCCAGCAGCCGCAGCGACTGGGCGTTCCCCTCGAAGCCGCCGCAGTCGCGGGCCACCTCGTTGAGGGCCTGCTCACCGTTGTGACCGAAGGGCGGATGGCCGAGGTCATGGGCGAGGCAGGCCATCTCCACCAGATCCGGATCGCAGCCCAGGGCGGCCCCCAGCTCCCGGCCCACCTGGGCGCACTCCAGGGAGTGGGTCAGGCGGGTGCGGGGCGTGGCGTCCCACGCCGGGGTGCGGGCCGTGCCGCCGAGGTCCGCGTCGGTGGCCGGGGCGGCGGGCACGACCTGCGTCTTCCCGGCCAGCCTGCGCAGCGCGGCCGAGTGCAGCACCCGGGCCCGGTCCCGCTGGAACGCGGTCCGGCCGGGCCGCTTGTCGGGCTCCTGGACCCAGCGCTCCAGGTCCGCCGCGTCATAGCCGGGGGTCGTTGGTGCGGTGGTGCGGTGTGCGGTGCGATCTGTCGTACGACCTGCTCTGCGGCTCATACACCGACAGTAACCGCCCGGTCCGACAGCGGAGCACCGGCGAGGGCCTGTGCGTACCGGTGGAGCACCAGCCGGGCGACGGCCGGGTGGGCGCCGAGCGGGGCCGCCGCGATGCCGGGAGCGGCGTCCGCGCACTGGGTGGCGAAGCGGCCGGGGGCGGTGAAGTACGAGGCCACGGCGATGTCCCGGGGGTGGCCGCGCCGGGTGGAGGTGAGGGTGCGTACGGCGTCGGCCACCGTGGGGGCGACGGCGGAGGCGTAGGCCGGGACGACCGGCACGCCGCCGAGCCGGGTGCTGAGCAGGGCGGCCGTGGCGGCGGCGTCGGCGGCCGCGTCGGGGTCGCGGGAACCGGCGGCGGCGAGGACGACGGCCTGGATGGTCCTCGGGTGCTGGTGGGCGGCCTCGTCCAGGCGTGCGTGCAGGGCCTCGGCGAGGAGCGGGTGGGGGCCGAGGGGTGCGGCGATGCGCGTGGTGAGGTGGCCGGCCCTCGCGGCCGCCTCCGGAAGGTCCGCCTTGACGTGATGGCCACGGCCGAGCAGCAGCGGTACGAGGACGGCTTCGCCGCGCAGTGCCTTGAGGGTGTCCGCGAGGAGCGGTCGGTCCAGCTCGATGTGCCCGAGCCGTACGGGTACGTCGGGCCGCAGGGCCCGGACCGCGTTCACGAGCGCCGTCACGGTGCGTAGCGCCGCCGGGTCCCGGCTGCCGTGCGCCACGGCGACCAGCGTCGGGGGACGCGTGCCGGTGGGGCGGCCGGAGGGGCGGGGGCGGAGCAACGCTGTCATGACGCGACTGTGGCAGGGGCGTGTTGCGCCGCCGTTGCGCGGCCGTGACGGGGGATTTCGGTGACTTCACGGTGGGGTGCGGTGCTTGGTGCGGGAGCCGGGTGCGGGCGGACGCCGTGGCCGGCACGGTCCACGCCGAGGATGTCCAGCGCCTTCCAGACGTACGCGGGCGGACCCTCCTCGCCCGCGCCCGGCTCCTTCTCACCGCGCCGTACGGTCGGCCGGGCATCTCGAAACTCGCCGCCCACCGGGCAGTTCGCCGATGCCAGCCGCTTCACCCGGGCCTTCGAGAAAGCGCTACGGCCGGGCACCCACCCCATACGCACGCGCGGTCAGCTCGGCCGATCGGTCATCAGCCGGGCCCTTCGGCATCAGACGTCGGCCTGCTTGAGGATGCGGGCTGCCGCGTTGAGCCCCTGGCGGACGGCCTGGTCCATGTCGATATAGGTGTACGTCGCCAGCCGTCCGGCCAGGTGCACGTGCGGGCCGAGCTCCTCGGTCACCAGCGCGCGGTAGTCGTTGGCGAGGCCGCGGTTCTTGCCCTCGACATCCTCGACCGGGTAGTGGCGTGCGGGCGCGCCGGGATATTCGTAGCTGACGACGGTGCCCTTGAGGGTCTGGCCGCTCATCCACTTGGTCTCGATGCGCCGGGTGTAGGCCTGGTCCAGCCCCGGATGGTTGACCACGCCGCAGGGCAGTACATGGTCGGCACCGGGGATGAAGTGGTTTTCCAGGCGTACGCCCCGCCATGGCAGCTCGCCCAGGGCATGCTCGAAGAAGACGTCGAGGGGTGCTGTGAGCACGACGGCGTCCGTTCCCCGGGCGTACTCGGCAAAGGACTCGACCGTCACGCCGGCGCCAAGCTCGACAGGGACGTCGCGGAGCAGGGCGTCGATGAGCTTGAGGTAGCCGCCGCGGGGCCAGCCCTGGTACGGATCCCGGAACAGGTCACGGTAACCGTCATGGCGCAGTTCGATCCGCTTGGGCGCCCACTGCGCGGCGAGGTTCTTCGGGTCGGTCCCCCACTGCTTGACCGTGTACGGCCTGACGAACAGCGAGTAGAGCGTCACTCCCATGATGTCCTCGCACCACGTCTCGAAGTTCGTGGTGCGCGCCCGTTCCGGACGTTGCTCGAGCTCGCGCCGGATGTCGGCCCACTGCGGCAGTTGCTCGAGCTCGGAGACCTGCGGTGGCCAGGAGAGCAGGCGATCGCAGACCTCGGTCATCACTTGGTGCCGGTAGGGCAGCATCTCCACCCGGTCGGTGACGAATTTCCACACCTGCTGGTCGGCGGTGTGCAGAATGTGCGCGCCGTGCGGCTCATACAGGATGCCGTTGGCATTCTCCGTGCGAAGCTGTCCTCCCCACACCGGTCTTTGCTCGATGACGCGGACCTCTGCGCCGGCATCTTTCAGGACTGCGGCTGCGGTGGCTCCGGCGAGGCCGCTGCCAATGATGAGCACCTTCAATTTTACGTATCCTCCTTGACCGAAAACGCGGCGTTCTCCTCGGCGAGAACGCGGCGGTGGAAAACCCAGAGCCGCAGCACCACGAAGCGGCCGATCGTGCCGGCGGCCGACGACACGACGAGGACTGCGAGCTCCAGCCGTCGTGGCGGCGTGGCCACCACGACGTCGAGCAGAAGCAGGGCGCCCGAGGTGAGCAGGTAGTACGCGGCGAAGACCAGCAGGCCTTGCAGCTGCGTCCGGCCGGCCGAGCCCCGGCCCGCCTCGAAGGTGAAGCGGCGGTTGGCCTCAGTGTTGAGGACCGTGCACACCAGCAGGGCCGCGAGGTTCGACACCAGCGGTGGCAGCCAGGTGCGCAGCAACGCGTACAGCGCGATCTGCAGCAGCACGCAGAGAGAGCCGACGAGGCCGAACCGGACGACCTGGCGGACGAGGGCCCGGTTCACGGCTCCTCGCCCGTCACCCGGCGCCACAGCGACGACGAGAAACGAGGGTCGACGAACTCGCGGAACGCCGTCCACTGCGGATACATCAGCTTGAACGTGCCCGGGTCGAGAGCCGAGTCCTTGGCCAGGTAGACGCGGCCGCCCAGCTCGATCATCAGCTCGTCCAGCTCGTGGAAGAGCCGCAGGGTGCGCTCGCCGCGGTTGACGAAGTCGAAAGCCCCGCCCACGCCATGGACCGGGAAGGACATCATGCCGGGCGCCGCGGACGGCCCATAGCGCTTCAGGATGGCGAGCACGGCGACGTTGTCCGAGCTGCGTACGGCGTCGAGCAGCCGGGGCAGCCCGTCCGGCACGGCCGCCGCCGGGATGAGGAAGTGATACTGGTAGAAGCCCTTGCGGCCGAGCAGCCGGTTCCAGTCGCCGAGCGAGTCCATCTGGTACAGGTACTTCTGATAGCTGACCCGGCCGGGCTTCTTGCGCCCGCACAGCCGAAAGTAGGCCAGGTTGAACGCGTGCATGTGAGGTCGGTTCACGCACAACCGCGGCAGGTCGAATGGCACTCGAGGCTGAAACCGATCCTGCGGGAAGGAGCGTTCGCCGGGACCTTCGTTGCCGATTTCGAGCACTCCGCGGAACGTCTGGCGGCCCACCAGGTCGAGCCAAGCGGTGGCGTACTCGTGGGTGTCGGCGGTCGCGTCGATGTGGGCCATCAGCTGGGACAGATCCGTGTGGCAGTGGGTCTCGACGTTGATGAACGACGACTTCACCGGCCGCAACTGGAGCTTCACCGTTGTGATCAGGCCTGTCAGCCCCATGCCGCCGACCGTCGCGCGGAAGAGCTGATCGTCGGCGCCTGGGCCGCACAGTCGGCGGCGGCCGTCACTGCGCATCAGCTCGATTTCGAGAAGGTGATGGCCGAAGGAGCCGGCGAAGATGTGGTTTCTGCCGTGTACGTCGTGGGCCACGGAACCGGCGACCGACGCGAGACCTGTGCTCGGCGAGACGGCCAGGCGCCAGCCGTACGGGGTGGCGTACCGCTGCACCGCGCCGATCGTCACGCCCGCCTCGCAGTGCAGGACGCCGGTCTCCGGGTCGAAGGAGAGAATCCGGTTCAGCCCCCGCGTATCGAGCAGCGTGTTGTCCGCGTTCAGGCAACTGTCGCCGTATGAGTGGCCGAAGCCTCGCGGCAGCACGGACCCGCTGGTCTCCGGCACGGCGCTCAGCCCGCGCGGCACTTCCAGCACCCGCTGCCGGTACCGGTGCACCCGGTTCCAGGCCAGTGGCGTGGTCCAGTCGTCAGTTCGCATCGTGTCCCACCAGTTCGTGTGCGGCGCGGCCACTGCGGAGCAGGGCAAGGCAGGCGCCAAGGGCCAGCAGGGCGGCACTGACCGGGAGCAGTGGCAGCTTTCCGGTCGGCTCGGGTGGCACGCCGCGGGACCGGAGTTCGTTGAGCGTCTGCTGATGCTCGGTCTCCCGGTCGCCGATGAAGACGTTCACATAGTCGTTGGCGGCCCGCCGGCAGGAATCCGCGGCATCCGCGTCGGGGTGCGCCCTCAGATCCGCCGCGATGCCGGTGGCGATCTGATAGTCGCGTACGGGCTCGTTCCAGCGGGAGTCGCCGCCGGCGTAGAAGGTGGGCGACTCGCTGCCGGACAGCATGAACGCCCCGATGAAGATCGCCACGGCCGGTACGGCCGTCAGCAGCAGGGTCCTGAACCGGACGCGCTGACTTCCGGCCGGGAACCACAGCTCCTGCACGGCGAGATAGTCACGCGTCAGGAAGTACGCGCTCACCCCGAGCGTACCGATCACCACCACGGTGGCGATCGTCGTGACGACGTCCGCGCTCACCGGATGGGGCCTGCACGGCGGCAGGTAGGCGATCAGTGCATCCGCCGGGTCACCGTATCCGTAGTACAGGCCGGATCCCAGATACTGCAGCCCGGCAAGCAGGTTCACGGCCCCGTACGTGATCAGGAAGAGCCGGAGCCACCGCGACCGGAACGGAATCCGGCTGAGCAGCATGGTGATCACGCCGCCGAGGATGTGCGACATCGGCCCGATGATCAGGGCGAGGAACCGCGGCGTGGCGCCCGTGTCCCCGGCGAACGAGAAATTGCCGTACCCGTCGCCGAACAGCGGCACGTGCAGCCCGGCGATGTCAGCGCCGAGCAGGCCGCTGACCAGCAGGTGCGACGACTCGTGGAGAGCCACACCGAGGCGCGACGTGATCCAGATCAGCAGGGTGAGCGCTACGGTGAAGCCGAAAAGGCGACGCCAGGTCACGGCTCAGACCGTCACGTCGAGCGGGCGCTGGTGCGCACACGGTACCTGGCCGGACACGTACGCGCCGTGGGCTGCGAAGATGTACCGGATCCGGCGGAACCGCAGCCGCCAGGCGAGCAGCTGCCCGAGGCACTGCAAGCACGCGCGCACCAGGCGCCAGCTGACGATGGACACCTTCCCGGTGGTCCGCTTCCGGTGGGTGATCGGTACGTGGATCACCGGAACCTGCAGGATGTGGGCGAGGATCGCGATGCAGACGTTGGGAATGAAGACGCCCGGCGGGATATTTTCAACCGCGAAACCTAAGTAGTAACGATTCATCAGACGGTATGGCACGTTGGAATCGGGAATGCGGACGCGGAACAAGAATTTCAGCAGCAACCGCAGGGAAAGCGATATGAACCGGCGCGAGGGCGGTGTGCTGCGCCGCACCCGGCACCCGAAAACGAACGGCGCACGGTCGCGGTGCTGCCAGATCTTGGGAAACTCGTACGGATCGAACTCGTTATCGGAATCGACTTGGAAAATGTGTTCGGCGCCGGAATCGAGGGCAAGTCGATAGCCATTCACCACTGAAGGGCCGTGCCCGATGCCAGTCTGTCGCACGAAGCGGATCCGAGGGTCGGCCGCTGCCAACTCCGCCAGGATTGCGGTGGTACGGTCCGTGGAACCGTCGTCGATGACGATCACCTGGACCGCCTTCTCGCTGGTGAGCCCCGAGCTACTCAGGACATTCAGCCATTCGTCCAGCGTCTGCCGGATGCAGCCCTCCTCATTGCGAGCGGGCATGACTATCGCGAGTTCCATTGTCACACAACACCTTTTCTCTACGCACTGGAGCATTTCCTCTTGGCGCGGATGTCAAGACGTGGGTACCTGCCGCGAGGCCTCGACTTTCAGCTCGGGCATGACGCGCCGGCGGCTGCTGCAGGACCCGACTACTGCCAGGACCACAACCTCTGCCGCGACCAACTTCGCGCTCGGAATTGCATGGCTTCTGGGATCTGCGCATCCGATGGGACATCCACGAAGTGTTCCTCGAAATCGCCCGTTGTCTCATCACCCACCGACAACTCGGCTCACCACATCAGCCGTTGTCAGCCGCAGCCGGCAAGCCTGTGCACACCTTCAGCCCCGAGCTGTTCCGCGTTCAATCCGTGGCCCTCACCTCGTCGATCGCGGACGGCGAGGCCGCGCGCGAGCGCGTCGGCGTCGAAGCCGGCGCCGAGCGCGCCGGTGGGGGCCAGGATGCGGAGTTCCATGAGGATGGCGCCTTTCGTTGTGTCCGGGAGTGGAAATCGCGAGGCGCCCTCGCGCTACATGCTATAGCAAACAAGAGAGAGATTCCTGTCCCGCAGGGGCACATCCCCTGCGCCGGGGCCCCAGGGCGGGCGGATCGACGGTCAACCGCCGCCCAACTGGGCCAGGGCAGCGCCGTGGTGCCGCATGGCAAGTTCCTCGGCACGGCCCTCGTCCCGTTCGAGGAGAGCGTCCAGCAACTCACGGTGCTCGTGGTAGCGAGTACGGAACGCCTCGACATGCCCGGGTACGAGCCTCAAGGCGAGGTCGAGCCGCTCCTCTTCGCTGAAGGCCCGGGTCTGCCCCAGCAAGCCTTCCAGAACGGAGTTGCCCGCACACGCCTCGACCTGGCGGTGAAAGAGGCGCAGCTTTTGGAAGATGTCCGCGAGCCGGTCGGCCACATCGGCTTCCAAACCCTGCTCGGCGACAGCCTTCAGCGATGCGGTCTCCACGAAACCCAGGGCGTCAGCGGTCATGTCGGTGACATTAGTTCTGCTATAGCAAACAGTCAATAGCTGAAGTTGAGTCGGTCCGGCGGCCCCTGCCCCAGTAGCGGCAGATGCGGTCGATGGCGCGCAGGAACCTGGTCCGCCACCGGCGGACCATCGACCGGTCGGTGTCCAGCCACGCGGCCACTGCGGTGTCGCTCCAGCCCTGGGCGCAGGCCGGACGGTGGTGAGGCTCGGCCGGGGCTCAGTGGTGCCAGGCGTGGCCGTTGGTGTTGTGGATCATGCGCTGAAGGACCTTCAGGGTGGCCACGTAGTCCTCGTCGGGGATGCCGTCATGGATGCGCCCCCGCATCGTCACCTGGTGGTCCGCCGCCCGGGCCTGTAGTGCGCGGCCCTCGGGGGTCAGGCGGAGGCGTTCGGCGGTGGTGGTCAGCAGGCCGCGCTCCAGGAGGGCGTCGATCTCGGGTTCCAGGGCGGTGCCCACGTCCAGATAGCCCTGGAGGACGGCCCGCACCTCGGCGCGGGTGCGGCCGTCCTCGCCGCCGTCGTGGACCTGGTTCAGCACCCACCACTGGGGCTGGCTGAGACCGAATTCGGACAGCCCTTCGCGGATGTAGGTGACGACCGCCTTGAAGGCGGCCCAGCTCCAGTAGCCGATGGGCTGGCGGATCAGTTCGTCGTCGCTGTGCGAGTACTCCATGCGGACGAACGTAGAACTTGAACCAAAGTTGAAGTCAAGACGCGTCGAGTTCCTTCAGGTACGCCGCACGTGTCTGCTCGTCCAGGAAGGAGGCCCGGAAGGAGTTGCGGGCCAGGGTGCGCAGCGTCGCCCGGTCGAGCCCGAGGGCGTCCCGTACGGCGGTGAAGTTGTCCTCCACGTAGCCGCCGAAGTAGGAGGGGTCGTCGGAGTTGACGGTCACCAGCAGGCCGGCGTCGAGCATCGCGGGGAGGGGGTGGTCGGCGAGGTGGTCGACGACGCGGAGGCGGACGTTGGAGAGCGGACAGACGGTCAGCGGCACCTGGTCGGCGACCAGCCGTGCGACCAGGGTGTCGTCCTCCAGACAGCGGACACCGTGGTCGACTCGGTCGACGCCGAGGATGTCCAGCGCCTCCCAGACATACGCGGGCGGGCCCTCCTCGCCCGCGTGCGCGACGCACTTCAGCCCGGCCTCCCGCGCCAGCGCGTACACCTCGCGGAACTTCGACGGCGGGTGGCCGACCTCGGCCGAGTCGAGGCCGACGGCGGTGATCCGGTCGAGGTAGGGACGGGCGGATTCGAAGGTGGCCAGGGCCGATTCGGCGGTCTCGTCGCGCAGGAAGCACATGATCAGGCGGGTGGTGATGCCGTGGGTGCGGGGCGCGGCGTCGAGGGCGCGGGTGAGGCCCCGGATGACGGTGCCGATGTCGACACCGCGGGCGGTGTGCGCCTGGGGGTCGAAGAAGATCTCGGCGTGCCGGACGCCCTGCTCGCGGGCGCGGGTGAGGTAGGCGTTGGTGAGGTCGGCGAAGTCGTCCTCGGTGCGGAGGACGGTCATGAGCGCGTAGTAGAGGTTGAGGAAGTCCTGGAGGTCGGTGAAGGAGTACGCGGCGCGCAACTCGTCCTGGGTGGCGTAAGGCAGCTCGATGCCGTTGCGCTCGGCGAGCGCGAAGGCGAGTTCGGGCTCCAGGGTGCCCTCGATGTGGAGGTGGAGTTCGGCTTTGGGGAGCGGCGGCACGGCTCGATCACCTGCTGGTTTCGCTGGTACGGGACGACTCCCCAAGGCTATGCGGGATGGGGCACATCGCTCGTTCGGGGTAATGCGAACGGATAACGGATACGAGTCACGCACCGTCGCTACGGTGAGGCCGAGAGTACGCTCCGTAGCAGATGGAGGATGCAGTGACCGCGATATTGGAGCGGCCGATGACCACAGACACACCGGACACCGATGAGCCCCAAAAGGGGTTCGACGACCTGCTCCGGACCACGGAGGAACTGGATACACCGGACGGCTTCAAGGCCGAGCTCATCAGGGGGAAGATCGTCGTGTCGCCGTGGTCGAGGCCGTTCTACAAGCTGTCCATGAGGTCACTGCGCCTTCAGCTTGCGGCCCATGTCCCCGAGGGGCATGACGCGGACACCTCGCCGTTTCTCTTCAGCTTCGCCACCTCCGAGCGCGCCTACGGACCGGACCTGCACGTCGCGGACTTGGCGGCCTTCCGCGGCAGTGCGCGCCACGTGGACGGCGATGCGCTCTCTCTTGTCGCAGAGTTGACCTCGGTCTCCACGCGTGACGTCGACTGGCAGGAGAAGCTCGAGGTCTACGGTCGCCATGTGCCGGTCTATCTCGTGCTCGACATGCAGGCCCAGGAGATCACCGCCTTCTGGGACCCGTCGGACCACGGCTACCGGGCCCATATGACCGTCCCCTTCGGCAAGCCACTGCCCATCCCCGCTCCGTTCGGTTTCGATCTCGACACCAGCGAATTCGTTGTGACCGAGGAGCCCGAAGAGGACGACGACGCCGAATAGCCCGGCGCAACCGCCGCGCCCCTTGGCCGCGTCACACAGCGCGATGGTGCTGGTGGGGCCAAGGGGAGGCGGGCATGTTCGGGTGGGTACGGCGGCGGTTGCCGCGGACGCGGCGGGGGTGGCAGCGGGCGTTTCAGGTCGCCGTGCTCGTCAGCGTGCTGGCACTGCTGCCCGCGACCTGGCTGCGGCTGAGCACCGACGGGCGGGTGGGGACGGCGGCCGGGGGCGCGCCCTCGGCGCCGGTGGGGGTGGTGTTCGGGGCGGGGCTGTGGGACGGGGAGCCGTCGCCGTATCTGGCGCACCGGCTCGACGCGGCCGTCGAGCTGTACCGGAACGGGAAGGTACGGGCGCTGCTGGTCACCGGGGACAACAGCCGCGACGACTACGACGAGCCGAACGCGATGCGCGGCTATCTGGTGAAGCGGGGCGTACCGGACCGGCGGATCGTCCGTGACTTCGCGGGCTTCGACACCTGGGACTCGTGCAGCCGGGCCCGGCGCGTGTTCGGGGTGCACCGGGCAGTGCTGGTGAGCCAGGGGTTCCACATCCGCCGGGCGGTGGCGCTGTGCGAGGCGGCGGGGATCGACGCGTACGGGGTCGCGGTGGACGAGCCGCACGACGCGACGTGGGGCTTCGGCGGGCTGCGGGAGACCGTGGCGGCGGGCAAGGCGGCGCTCGACGCCACGTTCCGGCCGGACCCGCGCTTCCTGGGGCCACGGGAGCGGGGTATCAGCGATGCGCTGGCGGATGACGGATGACGGATGGCGGATAACAGGTAGTGGGTAACAGATATCGGGCAACAGATGACAGGTGACAGATTTTGTTTTCTGTTAGTCAATGGTCGTTTCCGCTACGACCCAGGCCAGATAGTCCTCACTGCCCTGCGTGATCGGCGTCGCGATCACTTCCGGCGTCTCGTAGTCGTGCGCCTCGCGGATGTGCGCCTCCAGCTCGTCGTACCGCGCGGCGGTCGTCTTGAACAGCACCTGCCACTCGGCGGCGGTCTCGATGACGTCCTGCCACCGGTAGACGGAGGTCACCGGCTGGCTGATCTGCGCGCAGGCCGCCAGCCGCGCCTCCACGGCGCCGCGCGCCAGCGCCTCCGCCTTCTCGGGGGTGTCGGTGGTCGTCAGGACGGTCAGGTAGTCGGCCACGGCTGCCTCTCTCGATGTCGCCGGGTTGTTTTTCGCGAGGTGCGAACTGGCGCGCATCACGCTAGCCGGTGACGATTGAGGGAACCCGGCGACGATCAGATCAGGCCGATCGAGGGGCACTCATGGATGACCTCACCGCGCTCGCGCGCCACCATCTGGACCAGGCGAAGGCCGATCCGCACGGGCGCAGCGCACATCTGTTCCTGCACGACGGGCCACTGCGGCAAAGCGTGATCGCGATGGTCTCCGGTTGTGAGCTGGACGAGCACAACGCTCCCCCGGCGGCGAGTCTGCACGTGCTGCACGGTCATGTGCGGCTGACCGGGAGCGGGGTGCGGACGGATCTGATCGCCGGGCAGGTGGAGCGCATCCCGCATGAACGGCACGGGGTGCTCGCGCTGGAGGACTCGGTGATGCTGCTGACCGCCGTGACCGCCACGGTGGGCTGTCCCACCCCCACCCAGGACGCGGCGACCGCTTGAGGGTCCGCGGCCCGGGAGCGCGCCGTCCCGGCGTCGTACCGCGCTGACGCCGGGGCGGGGACAGGGCCCCGGTGCGCTGCACGCCGCACCGGGGCTCATCGTGCGGTCAGCCGATGACCGGGGCCAGGTCGATCCGGTCGAGGTGCGGGGCGTACGCGCCCGGGTTGGCGAAGGTGAGCTCGGCAACGGCACGCCCAAGTTCGCGGTCAGCACGGTGACCGACCGGGTCCGTCCGCCGGCCAGGGCGAGCGCGGTGGCGCTGCGGCGGAAGCCGAGGGTCTCGATGGCGGCGAGGACGCGTTCGCGGGTGGCCGGTCTGACGCTCGGATGGTCGTTGATCACCCGGGAGACGGTCTGGTACGAGACCCCCGCGGCGGCGGCGACGTCGCGGATGCCGGGCCGCTTGCCGCCTCTTGTGTGACCGGTCACATGCACGCCAGGATTGTGACCGGTCACACAGGGGGCGTCAAGGGACGCGTCGCGGGCGCGGATGCGCGTCAAGTGGCCGCCGGCGGAAGGGGCGTGGCGTGCTGCAGACGTTCACCTGGGGCCATGCGGCGCTCACGGCCGCGTTCGCGACCGGGCCGGACGGGGTGCTCCGGCTGATGCGGCTGGGGCCCCCGGGCGAGGCCGCTCCGCCGGACGAGGGCGCACCGCTGCCGGTGGTGGAGGTGCTGGCGCTCGGCTACGGCAGCGAGTGGTCGGGGCAGCGCGGCATCGAGACGGCGCTCGGCGCGCGGCTGCGGTACCGCGGCCACCGGACCGGGACGGGCCAAGGCGAGAGGGGCGAACGCGGCTGGCACCGGCTGACGCTCGACCTCCACGACCCCGGCTCCGGCCTCACCGCCGAGGTCCGCCTCTCCTCCCCCGACGGCCTGCCGGTGCTGCGCTCCGAGGTGCGGCTGACCAACGAGGGCACCGGCCCGCTCGTCGTCCAGGCCGTCCCCGGCCTCGTCCTCGGCGGCCTCCCCTCCCCCGACGCCCTCGACGTGCACTGGGCGCACAACGAGTGGCTGGCCGAGTGCCGTTGGGTCGCCGTACCGCTGCGCGACCGGGTCGTGGACCTGTCGCGAGGCGCCCACGGCCGCGACAGCCGCGCCGCCCTCGTCCTCGGCGGTGTCGGCAGCTGGCCCACCGATGGCCATCTGCCGATGGGCGCCCTGACCGAGCGCGCCACCGGCCGGGCCTGGCTCTGGCAGATCGAGTCGCCGGTGGGGTGGCGGTGGGAGGCCGGGGAGCGCGCCCACGGGACGTACGTGGCGCTCGGCGGCCCGACCGACGCCGAGCACCAGTGGCGGATGCGGCTCGAACCCGGCGCGTCGTTCACGACCGTCCCCGCCGCCCTCGCGCTCGCCGGCCGGGGCGGTTTCGACGCGGCGATGGCCCACCTCACCGCGTACCGCCGGGCTGTCCGGCGCCCGCATCCCGACCACACCGCCCTGCCCGTCGTGTTCAACGACTACATGAACACCCTGATGGGCGACCCCACCACCGAGCGGCTGCTGCCCCTGATCGACGCCGCCGCCCGGGCCGGGGCCGAGTACTTCTGCGTCGACGCGGGCTGGTACGACGACACCGGCGCCTGGTGGGACGGCGTCGGCGCCTGGCAGCCCTCCACCCGCCGCTTCCCCGGCGGGCTTCAGGCCGTCCTCGACCGCATCCGCTCCCTCGGCATGGTCCCCGGGCTGTGGCTGGAGCCCGAAGTCGTCGGCGTCCGCAGCCCGGTGGCCGCCGAACTGCCGGACGACGCCTTCTTCCAGCGCGACGGCGTACGCCTCACCGAAGACGGCCGCCACCACCTCGACCTGCGCCACCCCGCCGCCCGCCGCCACCTCGACACGGCCGTCGACCGCATCGTCGGCGACTGGGGCGTCGGCTACCTCAAGCTCGACTACAACATCAGCGTCGCCCCGGGCACGGACTGGGATCCGGAACACGGCCGTGCCGCCCCCGGCGCCGGCCTGCTCGCCCACGCCCGCGCCTACCGGCGCTGGCTGGCCGAAGTGCTCGACCGCCACCCCGCCCTCGTCATCGAGAACTGCGCCTCGGGCGGTATGCGCATGGACGGCTCCTCACTCGCCCTCACCCAGCTCCAGTCCACCAGCGACCAGCAGGATCCGCTCCGCTGCCCGCCCATCGCCGCCGCCGCCCCGACCGCGGTGCCACCGGAGCAGGGCGCGGTGTGGGCGTACCCGCAGCCCGGCTTCACCGACGACGAGATCCGCTTCACGCTGACCGGTGCCCTGCTGGGCCGGGTCCACCTGTCGGGCCACCTCGACCGGATGACACCGGCCCAACTGGACCTCGTACGCGACGCCCTCGCGGTGTACCGGCAGGTCCGCCCCGACCTGCCCTCCGCCGTCCCCTTCTGGCCGCTGGGGCTGCCGGGCTGGGAGGACGCGTGGGTGGCGCTGGGGCTGCGTACCGGCGAGGGCCGGACCGGGCGGACGTACCTGGCCCTCTGGCGCCGGGGCGGCGAGGCACCCGAACGGGCCGTGCCGCTCCCCCACTTGGCGGGCCGCGCGCTGCGTGTCGACCACCTCCACCCGGCCGCCGCTTCGGGCACGACGTGGTTCCCGGACCGCGCCGAACTCACCGTCGCGCTCCCCCACACCCCCGCGGCGCTCCTGCTCCGCCTGACCGCCGCCGAGGGCGACGGCTAGTGCCGCGTCAGTCAAGGTTTGCCCGGTAGCGAGGCGTCCTGGTGCGGTCAGATGCAAGGCGCCGGATCGGCCTCGTAGTGGGCCTACTCGGTCGATTCGGCAACGCCGCAGATGGCCGTGCCAGGGCGGCGAGCGGGGTGAACCTTGGCTGACGCGGCACTAGCGGATATCGCGGCAGGTCACCCGTTCTGGCGCCCGGCGCGAGGGCGCCGCCGGTCAGGCGGCGGGGCGCCGCAGGGCGCGCAGTACCTCGGCGTCGCTGGCCGGGCGCGCGGTGCGCAGCATGCGGCGCAGCTCGTCGTGGTCGGCCGGGCCGCTCGTGCCGCGTGCGGTCACCGTGAGCCGCATCCCGTCGCGGTGCGCCCACAGGACGACCTCGACGACCCCGCTGCCGAGGTGCCGGGTCGTCCCGGCGATGCCGTCACCGCCCGGCCCGTGCTCGCGCGTCACCATGAACGCCACGTCGGCCGCGCCCGGGACGTACGGGAGGTAGTGGACGCGGAAGCCGTCGACCGTCAGGTTCCCGTTGCCCGCGTCCACGCGGTATCCGGCGGGCGCGTCGGGCAGCAGCAGCTCCTGGCGGGCCAGTGAGGTGCCGGACATCAGGCCCCGCATCTCCCTCTCCTGCTGGGACTTGTGCGTGACGGCCGTGCCGTACGCCATCACCCCGAGCACCGCCACTCCGGAGATCAGGCGCACCGTCACCCCCGCGATGAACAGCGCGGCCACCAGCGCGTACGGCACCCCGCACAGTGCGGCGCGCTGTGCGGGCCCGCCCACGTGCAGCGCACCGGAGCGCCAGGCCCCGATGCCCGCCGCGAGCCCGACCGTGCCGCCGAGGAACACCGTCGTGGCCCAGCCGAGCCGTCCGCCCGCCGTGTGGCACGGCCGCACCACATGGCCCACCGGCGCCACGCCGACCGCGAGCACGCTGACCATGGCGGCCGCGCCGATCGCGACGGCGGGCAGCCGGTCGACGTCGAGTCCGAGCCCGTGCCGGAAGCCGATGCGGTAGGTGCGCGGCACCACCAGTGCCCCGGCCGCCCACACCAGCCCCAGATACAGGGCGAGATGCGTCCATCGTTTCCCCGTGGCCTTCACCCCTCGATCATGTCAGGGCGTCTCCCCCGAGGGCCTGAGCACCCCTGCCTACGTCAGTCACCACCGCCGCCCCCGCCGCCGGTGTCGTGGTCGTGGTCGTGGCCCGGCCCCCGTCGTCGAGGGTCTCGCCCAGGCGGATCAGACGGTGGCCGAGGCCGGGCGTCGGCGTCAGCACTTCAGAGAGAGAGGTGAGGTTGACCGCACCGGACCCGAACTTGCCTAAATCTATTAGGCAAATCCATAATCTCTTATGCCTGAGCGACGACGGACCGAGCTGACCACCCCCATCACCCCTGAACTCCTGCGCGGCGCTCTCGATCTGGAGCGCACCGCGCACGGGCTGCTGCCGCACCGGTTGCCGGCCCGGGCCCGCGCGCAGTGCGCCGACGGGCAGTTGGCCATGGCGGAGGCTCAGTCCTCCGGCGTACGGCTGGTGTTCCGCACCCGGGCCACGGCCGTCGAACTGGACGCGCTCCGCACCAAGATGGCCTACCGGGGCGCTCCGCCCCGCCCCGACGGGGTGTACGACCTGCGTATCGACGGCCGCCTGACCGCGCGGGCCAGTGTGACCGGCGGCAACGTCCGGACGGCGGACATGACCACCGGATCGGTGGAGACCACCCCGGGCCCGGTCGGCACCGTACGGTTCTCCGGGCTGCCCGACCACATGAAGGACGTCGAGATCTGGCTGCCGTACAACGAGATCACCGAGCTGGTCGCCCTGCGCACGGACGCCGCCGTCGAGGCCGTACCGGACAGGGGCCGCACAGTGTGGCTGCACCACGGCAGTTCCCTCAGCCATGGCTCCAACGCCGAGAGCGCCAGCACGACCTGGCCCGCGCTGGCCGCCTCGCTCGGCGGCGTGGAGCTGATCAACCTCGGGCTGGGCGGCAGCGCCCTGCTCGACCCGTTCACCGCCCGTGCGATGCGGGACACTCCGGCGGATCTGATCAGCGTCAAGATCGGTATCAATCTGGTCAACGCCGATCTGATGCGGCTGCGCGCCTTCGGCCCGGCGGTGCACGGCTTCCTCGACACCCTCCGCGAGGGTCACCCCCGCACGCCGCTGCTGGTCGTCTCCGCCACGTACTGCCCCATCCACGAGGACACCCCCGGCCCCAGCGCCCCGGACTTCTCCCGGATCAGCGAGGGGAGGCTCCAATTCCGGGCCACGGGCGACCCCGCGGAGCGTGCGGCGGGGAAGCTGACGCTCACCGTCGTACGAGACGAGCTGGCCCGCATCGTGCGGCAGCGGGCGGCCGACGACCCCCATCTGCACTACCTCGACGGACGCGACCTCTACGGCGAGGCCGACTTCGCCGAGCTGCCGCTGCCCGACCAGCTGCACCCGGACGCGGCCGCCCACCGCCGCATCGGCGAACGCTTCGCCGACGCGGCGTTCGGCACCGGCGGCCCGTTCACCGCAGCGCTCGGCTGAGGACGGCGAACACGCCCCGGCTCTCGCCGCCGTCGGACAGCTGCCAGGTGGCGATGACATGCCCCTGGGCCTCGGGCGCCTGCCCAGCCGGTTCGAGGACGCGCCTCACGTCGAGGGTCAGCCGCCCCTCCGCCACCGCGAGGCGGGTCCCGTCCGGCCCGTTGGTGACGGACGCGGCGCCCACCGCGTCCGGAACGTCGGCCGCCTGGACGGTGACGGACGGATCGGGAGCGTCGGACACGCTCTGCATCTGCGGCTCGGCGCGGCCCTGGAGGAGGGCGAACAGCTGGGCGACGAGGACCGGGTCATGGGTCCCGTCGTACACCCACCGCCGCCCCAGCACCCCGTGCTCCGACGTGCCGATCAAGGCCTGTTCGGCCCCGCCGAGCGGGGCGGCGCGGTAGCTGAGCGGCAGGTGGTACCAGACGGGGCGGTCCCCGGAATCGTCCCTGACCACCATGAACTCGATCCCCACTTCGCCCTGCGGGTCATCGAGCCGGAAGCCCCCGGCCCTGGACAGCTCCGGCTCGCGGCCCGCGCCGGGATACCACGGCTGGGCGGGTAGCCAGGACGTCAGAAGCTCCAGCTTGGTGGGGCGCATGGTGGTTTTATGGATGACAGCCATGCCTCCTGAAACCCCTCCCGACGGCGCCGTGTTCCCCATGACGGCCATCAGCCGGGGCCCGGCATCCCGATCCCCCGGCCACGGCGGACATGACCACGGCGACCCGCCAGGACCGCCATCAGCGTCCACGTCACCGTGCCGCCGATCAGACCGCCCAGCCTGCCAGCGGCGTCCACCTCATCCGCTTGCTCCATCGGCACCTCGCCCTCCGGATCCCGCAGGACGTCCAGCCGTTCGCCCACCTTCGGAGCCCAGGTGTCACCGCCGTACTCCAGCTTCTCCTTCAGCTCCTTTCCGTCCGTGCCACGGAGGGTGAAGCGATGGTTGTCGCCGGACGTACCGGCCGCGCTGTCCGCCACGATCACCACGCTCTCGCGTACGCCACGCCGCTCCAGGGCCGCTTCGGGCGCGTACTGGACCGCCCCGACGAGGACGAACAGCCCGGGGGCGGCGGCCAGCACGGCCAGCCAGAAGGCGCGGTGGAGCAGGCTCAGCAGCACGATGAAGACGAGGCAGAGGACCAGCCCGACCGCGATCGGCACCGCCTCCGAGCCCACGGCCAGGTAGGCGACCCAGGTGGTGGCCGCCGCGGCCGCCCACGCGAACACCACCAGGGCGGCTGTGCGTCGCACCGATGTCCATGGGTTGACCCTGCCGCCGCGTATCCCCGTTGTCATTTCCGCTCCTTGTGTCGCCTGCCGCTCCCCGCGGTCTCATCCGCTGGAAGACGCCTGGTCAGGCGAAGGGTATGAGACCGATGGCCAGAGTTGCCGAGGCGCACCCCTGCCTGGCTGGTCACCGCCAACCGCCCGAAGTCGCCGGACCCGGCTCAGGACAGCCACTGGTCGTAGCCCAGCTTGACCACCAGGGAGACCACGACCAGCACCAGGATGCCGCGGACGAAGCCGCTGCCCCGCTTCAGGGCCATGCGCGCGCCCACCATGCCGCCCGCCAGGTTGAAACAGGCCAGGAGCGCGGCCAGGCGCCACAGCACCGTGCCCTGGAAACCGAAGGTGACCAGGGCGCCCACGTTCGTGCAGACGTTGACGACCTTGGCGGTGGCCGAGGAGGTGACCAGGTCGGTGCCCAGCGTCGCGGCCAGGGCGATGACCAGGAAGGTGCCGGTGCCCGGGCCGATCAGGCCGTCGTAGAAGCCGATGCCGAGGCCCACGCCCAGCACCGCGGCGAGCACGCGGTGGCGGGACAGCGGGCCGGCGAGGGCGGGGGCGGTGCCGAAGGCGGGGCGGAGGAGGACGAACGCGAGGACCGCCAGCAGGACGACCATGATGAGCGGGCGCAGGACGGCGCCGTCGATGCCGGAGGCGAGGGAGGCACCGGCCAGGGAGCCGATGGCGGCCGCGATGCCGATGCGTACGGCGATCCGGACGTCCACCGGGGCCTTGCGGGTGTACGTGACGGCGGCGCCCGTCGTACCGCAGATGGCGATCGCCTTGTTGGTGCCGAGGATGTACGTGGGCTGGAAGCCCGGCAGTCCGACCAGCAGGGCGGGGAGCAGCAGCAGGCCCCCGCCTCCGACGACGGCGTCGATCCAGCCGGCCGCCCCGGCGGCCAGGCAGAGCAGGAGCAACGTCATCAGCGGTATGTCAGGCATGGTCGGGAGCCTATGGTCCGGCGTGCCGAAGCCTGGATGCGGCCTGCGCCTACCGCATGTTCGGGCCGCTGTGAAGGCGTGATCCGTCACGGGTGAGAGTTTGGCAACTACCAAGCGACACTGATCAGTTGATGAGTAGTATCTGCCCGGTTCATGGCCGTGTCCCGGATGGAGGTGTCCTAGGTGCTATCGGGGACGGTGGCCGTCATCGTGGCTTTGTCCGTCGTTGTGGTGCTGGTGTCGCTCCTGGGGCTGATGTGGGTCTCCAGACTGCGCGGAGCCCTCGCCCGGTCCCGGGCGGCGACGGAGCGGGAACGGGCCGTCGCCGAACAGGAACGCGCGACCGCCGAGCGGGAGCGGGCGCGCGCCGCCGAGCGCGCCGAGGAGATCGCCCGGCTGGCGGCCGTACGGGCGGAGCTGGACGAGGCGGCCCGCCGGGAGCGGATGCTGCGCGACTCCGTCCAGGCGTCGTTCGAGTCCGTGGCCCGGAACATGCACGCCATGTCGACCGTGCAGCAGCAGGTGCTCGACGGTCTGGAGCAGCACGTGGCCGACGCGCGGCTGATGGCCGAGGTGATGAAGGCCGACCACGCCGCCGCGCAGATGACCCGCAAGGCGCAGACCCTGCTGGTGATGTGCGGGATCTGGCCCGCCCGGCGGGAGACCCGGCCGGTGACGCTCTTCGACTGCGTGCGCGGCGCCCAGTCGCGGATCGTGGAGTTCGGGCGGGTGGAGGTGCACGGGGGGCAGACGCTGTACGCGGTGGCACCGGCCGTCGAAGGGCTGATGCACGCGGTCGCCGAACTGCTGGAGAACGCGACGGTGTTCTCCCCGTCCCGCACCCAGGTGGCCGTCTCCGTCCGGGAGGTGGCGGCGGGCGCGGTCATCGAGATCGACGACGCGGGCCTCGGCATGCCGACGGACGTCCTGGCACAGGCCACCGGACAGCTGCGCGAGGGTCTGGATCTGGCCCAGTTGGGAGCGGTCCCGCGGCTGGGCCTCGCCTGTGTGGGGCGATGGTCGCGGGAGCTGGGCTTCGGCGTCGAGCTGTCGGCCGCCTCGGCGTACGGCGGGACCCGGGTCGTGGTCTTCGTACCGCACCGGCTGCTGACCGAGCCGGTGGACAGCGCCCCGGAGACGGACGCCGAGCCGGTGGTCATCGAGCCGGTGATGGCGGAGCCCGCCCGCGCGGACCCGGCGGCCGCGGCGGGGGACGCCCCCACGGCGGGCGGCGGCGGCCTTCCGCAGCGCCGCAACCGGCGCCGTACGACCCCGCGTACGACCCCGCGTACGACCCCGCATACGCCCCCGCCCGCGAGCCCGCGTACGGCCGCCCCGGGCGCCGATGACGTCCCGCAGGCCGTCGCGGACGCCGACCCGTGGACCCCCGAGGCCGCCCGGGCCTCCATCGCGAGCGTGGTGTCCGGCACCCGCCGCGGGCGGGCCGAGGCCGCGGACACCGACCGGGTGCGCGTTCCTGATCACGGCCGGGACGGGGACGGGGACAGGGACGGGGACAGGGACGGGGACGGGGACCGAGAAGATCACGAGGACCGAGAAGGAGGCCGGTAGTGGCCGGAACCATATCCAGGCTGCCCGACGTTGGATGGATGCTGCGTCCTTTGACCCGGATTCCGGGGGTGCGGCACGCCGTCGTCGTCTCGGAGGACGGTCTGCGCATGGGGCACGGCTCCGCCGAGGGACTGACGGGAGAGGTCTCCGAACTGGGCGTCGCCGAGGCCGAGTCGCTGGCCGCGGCCTGCGCGGCGCTGACGGTGACCAGCCAGTCCACGGTGTCGCTGCTCTTCGGCGAGGAGGCGGGGGTGAGACAGCTGATGATCGAGTCGGACGGCGGTTTCGTCCTGTTCACCTCGGCCGGTCAGGGCGCCTCCCTGGGCGTGGCCACCGGCACGGAGGCGGATGTCGGCCTGGTGGCCCAGCAGATGCAGGTGCTGGTGGCGAAAATCGGCGCCCATCTGAGCAGCCGGCCACGGGAGCAGATCAGCGCGCCATGACCGAGCCCGATGAGGAACGAACCACGACCGCGGTGCGCCCGTACGTGATCACACGCGGGCGTGCGGGTTCCTCACGGGACGCTCTGCCGCTGGAGACGCTGGTGCAGGCCTCCGGAAGCGCCCTGCCCCCGGCCCTTCAGCCCGAGTACCGGCGGATCGTCCGCCGCTGTCAGGGGCTGCTGTCGGTGGCGGAGGTCGCCGCTCACCTCGGTCAGCCACCTGCCGTGGTGCAGGTGCTGCTCGCCGATCTCATCGACTGGGGGCACATCGTGGCGCGCCCGCCCATCCGGGTGGCCGAGCGCGCCGATATGGACTTGCTGAGGAAGGTGCTCGATGGGCTTGAAAGCAAGCTCTGAGATCTCGATGCCCGACACCGGCCGCACCGGCGGTGCGAACGGCGTGGAGGGTGCGAACGGCGTGGACGACGACATGGATGACACCCACGGCATGAACGGCACGGACAGCACGGCGCCCGTGAACGGCGTGGATGACGTGGACGGCATGGACGGCATGGACGACATGGACGACGCGACGGTCATGTACGTCCAGCCCAGCGTGTCCGGCGCGGCGAAGATCCTGGTCGTCGGGCCGATGGGGGTCGGCAAGACCACGCTGATCGGCACCGTGTCGGAGATCAAGCCGCTGTCCACCGAGGCGACCATGAGCCGGGCGGGCGCCCGGCTGGACACGGCGGTGCGGCCGACGAAGTCCACCACCACCGTCGCGCTGGACTTCGGGCGGATCACGCTGGGCGGCGATCTGGTTCTGTACCTCTTCGGCACCCCCGGCCAGCAGCGTTTCCTGCCCGCGTGGAAGGACCTGGCGCGCGGCGCCCTGGGCGCGCTCGCGCTGGTCGACACCCGCGATCTGGAGGCGTCCTTCGACGCCATCGGCCATCTGGAGGACCTGGACGTTCCGTTCTCGGTGGCCGTCAACTCCTTCCCGGACAGCGTCCTGCACACAGAGGACGATCTGCGCTCGGCGCTCGATCTGCTCCCCCACACCCCGCTGGTCATCTGTGACGCGCGCGAGCACAGGTCGTCGGTCAAGGCGCTGATCTCGCTGGTGAGCCATCTCATCGAGTCCGTCACGGAGGCGACATGACGGCGTCGGGCGCGGCCGGTACGGCGATGCAGCGGGTGCCCCTGTACGGGGCGGCGCTGGACGGGCCGCTGACCGAGAGTTACGAGCGGATGCGCCGCGACCACGGCAATGTGGTGCCGGTCGAGATCGCGCCCGGGATCGAGGCGTGGCTCGTCATCGGCCACCGCGAACTGCTCCATCTCACCCGTGACGAGCAGTACTTCTCGCACGATCCGCGCCGCTGGACCCCGCTGCGCGACGGCCGGGTGCCGGCCGATTCGCCGCTGATGCCGCTGGTGGGCTGGCGGCCCGCGCTGCTGTTCGCCGACGGTGCGCAGCACCGCCGGATGCGTTCGGCGGTGGCCGACGCGCTGGGCCGGGTGAACGGGCACGAGCTGATCCGTATGGTGCGGGCCACCGCGGAGCGGCTGGTCGCCGGGTTCGCCGATCGGCACCGGGCCGACCTGGTGGCGCAGTACGCGCGCGTCCTGCCGCTGCAGGTGGTCACCGAGTTGCTGGGGCTCGACGAGGAGAGCGGACCGCGGCTGGTCGAGACGCTGACCACGATCGTCGCCCCGACCGTGGCCGCCACCGGCGCCAACAAGCGGATGGGCCGCATCCTGCTGGAGCTGATCGCCTGGAAGAAGCAGCGGCCGGGCGCGGACCTCACCTCCTGGCTGCTGGAGCACCCGGTCGGGCTGAGCGACGAGGAAGTGCTGCACAACCTGGTGGTGATCATCGTCGCGGGAAACAACACCACCGTGAACTGGATTGCCTCCACCACGCAGATCCTGCTCACCGATCCCGCGTTCCGCTCCTCGCTGGCCCGCGGCCACCTCACCGTGGACGACGCGCTGGACCTGGTGCTGTGGCGCCAGCCGCCGACCCAGAACTTCCCCGGCCGCTACGCCACCCGCGATGTGCGCCTGGCCGGCCAGGACATCCGCGCCGGGGACATGCTGATCCTGGGGCTGGCCGGGGCGAACGCCGATCCGGAGGTGCTTCCGGAGGACGGCCGCCCGGTGGTCGGCAACCGCTCGCACCTCGCGTTCGGCGCGGGCCCGCACACCTGCCCGGCGCAGGACCCGGCCCGCCTGATCACCCGTACCGCCGTGGACACGCTCCGCCACCGGCTGCCCGATCTGGAGATCGCGGTACCGGAGGAGCAGCTTCCGTGGATCACCTCGCCCTGGTCCAAGGGGCTGGCCAAGCTGCCCGTGCGGTTCTCCGCACCGCAGCTCGCCGCCGACGCCCCGGCCCCACCTCCGCCCCACCAGTGGCCCCCCGCGCCCGACTCGCCTCCAGGAGACCGCAGATGACCGACGGCCGCTGCCCCGTACCGCACGACACCCCCGTCTCCCCTGACGGCCCCGCGCCGCACCGGCTGCACCCCGACGACCAGCACGCGGTCAACACCCGGTTACGCGCACGCGGGGCAGCGGTCCCGGTCCTGCTGCCCGGTGACGTGACGGCGTACGCCGTCACCCGGCACGAGGAGCTGAAGTCCTTCCTCACCCATCCCGACGTGGCCAAGAACGCCTGCCACTTCGCTGCCCTGCGAAGCGGTGAGATCCCGCCCGGCTGGCCGATGCTGACCTTCGCCACCGTGCGGGGCATGACCACCGCCGACGGCGAGGACCACAAGCGGCTGCGGTCCCTGGTGACCCGGGCGTTCACCCCGCGCCGGGTGGAGGCGCTGCGCCCGGTCGTCCACGAGCTGACCGGCACCCTGCTGGACCGGCTGGCCGAGGCCGCCGCCGCGGACCCCGGCGGGGTGGCCGATCTGCGCCGCCACTTCGCGCTGCCGCTGCCGATGAGCGTGATCTCCCGGCTCCTGGGCGTCGACGAGGCGTACCAGGACCGGCTGCACGAGCTGTCCAACGAGATCGTCTCCACCGCCACCGCGCCCGAGCGGGTCCCGGAGGCCAACCGCGAGATGGTGACCATCCTCGGCCAGGTGGCCGCGGCCCGGATGAAGGACCCGGGCGACGACCTGACCAGCGCGCTCATCGCGACACGGGCGGAGGACGGGGACCGGCTCAGCGAGGAGGAGCTGATCGGCACCCTGATCCTGACGATCATCGCCGGGCACGAGACCACCCTCAACCTGATCACCAACGCCGTACGGGCGCTGTGCAACCACCGCGACCAGCTGGAGCTGGTCCGCTCCGGGGCCGCGGCCTGGGACGACGTGGTCGAGGAGACGCTGCGGTACGACAGCCCGGTGAGCCACTTCCCGTTCCGCTACCCCACCCGGGACCTGCCCGTCGGCGACGCGGTGATCCCGAAGGGCACGCCCGTGCTCGCCTCGTACACCTCCGCCGGGCGCGACGAGCGGGAGTACGGGCCGGACGCGGACCGCTTCGTCGTGACCCGGGCGGCGCGCCATCTGTCCTTCGGCCACGGCGCCCACTTCTGCCTGGGCGCCCCGCTGGCCCGGATGGAGGCCGTGATCGCCCTCGAAGGGCTCTTCACCCGCTTTCCCGGCCTCGATCTGGCGGTCCCGGACGATCAGCTCGTGCCGCACCGGAGCTTCGTCGGCAACAGCCCGCAGAAGCTGCCGATCACGCTCCGCTAGGGCTCACAACGGCTGAGGCCGCGCGCTGAGGGCAGCGTTGCGTCCGGGAAACGACGGTGATGCGGTCGGGAAACAGCGTTCCCGCACGCTTCCTGGCATGACGAAGAGCGCACCGAAGTCCGAGACTGCCACCCCCACGATCGTGCTCGTCGGGCACGGCATGGTCGGCCAGCGCTTCCTGGAGGCCCTGGCCGACCGGGGCGTGACGAGCCGCGCCCGGGTCGTGGTGCTGTGCGAGGAGCCCCGGCCCGCGTACGACCGGGTACAGCTCACCTCGTACTTCTCCGGCCGGACCGCGGACGATCTGTCCATGGTCGAGGACGGCTTCATGGAGCGGCACGGCATCGAGCTGCACCTGGGCGACCCGGCCGAGGCCATCGACCGGGCGGCGCGCACGGTCACCGCGCGCTCCGGGCTCACCGTCACGTACGACACGCTCGTGCTGGCCACCGGCTCGTACCCGTTCGTGCCGCCGGTGCACGGCAAGGACAGCGCGGGCTGCTTCGTCTACCGCACGGTCGAGGACCTGCTCGCGATCGAGGAGTACGCCAAGGACCGGGCGACGGGCACCGTGGTCGGCGGCGGGCTGCTCGGACTGGAGGCGGCGGGCGCGCTCAAGGGGCTCGGGCTGACCACGCACATCGTGGAGTTCAACGCCCGGCTGATGGCGCTCCAGGTGGACGAGGGCGGCGGCGCCGCGCTGCGCCGCACCGTCGAGGACATGGGGCTGATCGTGCACACCGGCGTCGGCGGCAAGGAGATCATCGCCGACACCGGCGGCGCGGTGACCGCCATGGCGCTCTCGGACGGCTCGTCCATCGACACCGATCTGGTGATCTTCTCGGCCGGGGTGCGCCCGCGCGACCAGCTCGCCCGGGACTGCGGGCTGGACGTCGGCGAACGCGGCGGCATCACCGTCGACGAGCGCTGCCGCACCAGCGACCCGGCGGTGTACGCGATCGGCGAATGCGCGCTGACCGCCGACGGGCGGGTGTACGGGCTGGTCGCGCCCGGGTACGAGATGGCGCAGACCGTCGCCGACGACCTGGCCGCGGTGGACTGCGAGGGCTTCACCGGCGCCGACACCTCCACCAAGCTCAAGCTGCTCGGCGTGGACGTGGCGTCCTTCGGCGACGCCCACGGCACCGCCGACGGCTGTCTCGACGTCGTCTACTCCGACGCCCGGGCGGGCGTCTACAAGAAGCTGGTGGTCGGCGCCGGCGGCGAACTGCTCGGCGGGGTGCTGGTCGGCGACGCCGAGTCGTACGGCATGCTGCGGCCGCTGACCGGTTCCGTGCCGCCCGTCGCCCCCGAGCAGCTGGTGCTGCCCGCGGGGCTGGGCGCGCCCGCCGCGCTCGGCCCGTCCGCGCTGCCGGACGACGCGGTCATCTGCAGCTGCCACAACGTCACCAAGGGCTCGATCCGGTCGGCGGTCACCGATCACGGGTGCGCCACCGTGCCCGAGGTGAAGAAGTGCACCAAGGCGGGCACCGGCTGCGGAAGCTGCGTCAAGA
This sequence comes from Streptomyces sp. NBRC 110028, assembly GCF_001417735.1. Lineage (GTDB taxonomy): Bacteria > Actinomycetota > Actinomycetes > Streptomycetales > Streptomycetaceae > Streptomyces. The sequence goes on along the minus strand of NZ_BBUZ01000025.1, from coordinate 77,171 downwards.
CGCTCACCACGCTTGTCAACGACGAGCTGGAGGCGAGCGGGATCAGCGTCGACAAGGGGCTGTGCGGCTGCTTCGGGTACACCCGCGCCGAGCTGTACGAGATCGTCCGCACCCTGCGCATCACCACCTACGCGCGGCTGCTGGAGGGCCACGGCCGCGAGGAGGCGCGCAGCGGCGACGGCTGCGAGGTGTGCAAACCGGCCGTCGGCTCGATCATCGCCTCCCTCGCCCCGACGCTGGGCACCAGCGGCTATGTCCTGGACGGCGAACAGGCCGCGCTGCAGGACACCAACGACCACTTCCTGGCCAACCTCCAGCGCAACGGGTCGTATTCGATCGTGCCGCGCATCCCCGGCGGTGAGATCACCCCGGAGAAGCTGATCGTGATCGGCGAGATCGCCCGGGACTTCGGCCTCTACACGAAGATCACCGGCGGTCAGCGGATCGACCTGTTCGGCGCCCGGGTGGACCAGCTCCCGGTGATCTGGGCCAAGCTGGTGGACGCCGGGTTCGAGTCCGGGCACGCGTACGGCAAGGCGCTGCGCACCGTGAAGTCCTGCGTGGGCCAGACCTGGTGCCGCTACGGCGTCCAGGACTCGGTGCGCATGGCCATCGACCTGGAGCTGCGCTACCGGGGCCTGCGCTCCCCGCACAAGCTGAAGTCGGCCGTCTCCGGCTGCGCCCGCGAATGCGCCGAGGCGCGCGGCAAGGACTTCGGCGTCATCGCCACGGCAGCCGGCTGGAACCTGTACGTCGGCGGCAACGGCGGCGCCGAACCGCGCCACGCCGATCTGCTCGCCCAGGATCTGAACGACGAGGAGCTGATCCGGCTCATCGACCGCTTCCTGATGTTCTACATCCGCACCGCCGACCGGCTGGAGCGCACCTCGGCCTGGCTGGAGCGCATCGAGGGCGGCCTGGACCACGTACGGGACGTGGTGGTCCACGACTCCCTGGGGCTGTGCGCCGAACTGGAGGCGCTGATGGCCGACCACGTGGCGGGCTACCGCGACGAGTGGGCCGAGACCATCAACGACCCGGAGCGGCTGCGGCGGTTCGTCTCCTTCGTCAACGCGCCCGAATCACCCGACCCGACGGTCGCCTTCGTCCCCGAGCGCGACCAGGTCAAGCCGGACCTGACGCTGCTGTCCGGCCCCACCATCCCCGTCCGTACCGCACGCACTCTCGAAGGGACCTCGAGCCGATGACCATGGCGCCCGAGCGGATCGACCTCCGCGTGGAACTCCTCATCGACCAGCGGTGGTTCGCGGTCTGCGACCTCACCGACCTCATCCCCGGCCGTGGCGTGGCCGCCCTGCTGCCGGACGGCAGCCAGGTGGCGGTCTTCCTGGACCGGGCGGGCCGCCCGTACGCGATCGACAACCGCGATCCGTTCACCGGCGCGTACGTCCTCTCCCGGGGGCTGCTGGGGTCGGCGGACGGGCGGCCGTTCGTGGCCTCGCCGCTGCTCAAGCAGCGCTTCGACCTGGAGACGGGGCGGTGCCTGGACGATGAGACGGTCACCGTCCAGGCCTACGCCACACGGGCCGGTGACGTGATGTCAGCGCAGGTCGCGTGAGACCAGCATCCCGCACTGGACGGGATCGCTCGCGCAGCCGGCCGTCCCCGCGGCGAACACGCCCTTCGTCCCGGGGACGCCCGCGATGCCGAGCACCGAGGACATCTCACTCTTCCCGGTGACGTCGGCGGGCAGCTTCTCGGTCACCCACGCGTTACCGGTCCAGCGGGACAGCACGGAGTGGGGGTCGCCCGGGGTCCAGCCGGCGATCCACAGCCGTCCGGCACCGTCCGCGCCCACGGCGTTCGCCTCCTCGACGGGGAGCGCGGGCAGCGACTCCCAGCGGCTGCCGGTCCAGCGGGTGGCCATGGTGGCCGCGGGCCTGTCCTCGTTGGTCTTGCCGACCAGATAGACCGAGTCACGGCCGGTGGCCACGGCGTGGCCGGACGTCCAGCCGGTCGGCGACGCGCTGGGGGTGGGCACCTCGCGGACCGTCCAGCCGCCGCCGTTCCAGTGGTACAGCAGCGGTGCGGACACCGTGCCGGTGACGGCGTCGGCGGTGACCCAGACGTCGTCCGGTCCGGTGCCGGTGATCTCCGAGGGGCGCACGTCCCCGCCGCCGGGTGCGGCGGGGAGCGACACCTTCTGCCATCCGGAGCCGGTCCAGCGCTCCAGGTAGCCGGTGTCGGCGCCGCTGTTGGGATCCCAGTCGAAGCCGGTCAGCCAGGCGGCCTTCTTGCCGAAGGTGGCGATGTCGGCGACGAAGCCGAGCGATCCCTCGGGCGCGGCGGGGTGGTCGGTCCTGTTCCACCGCTTCCCGTCCCAGTGCTGGAGCACGATGGAGGTGTTGTCGTCCAGCGTGCCGGCCGCCCAGGCGTCGTCGGGCGCGGAGGCGGCGACCTCCTCCAGGCGCGCGGCCTTGCCACCGGTGGAGGCGGCGGGCACGTCCCTCCAGGCGGTGCCGTTCCAGTGCCTGATCAGCGGGGTGGACCCGGCGGGGCCGTCCGTCGTCCGGCCCACGGTCCAGGCGTCCCCGGCGCCGGTCGAGGCGATGTCCCAGAACTCCCGCGAGGCGGTCTCGCTCAGCGGCGTCAGCAGCTTCCACGGGGTGGCGGCGCCCGAAGTGGCGTCCGGCGCGGCGTTCGCCGGGGTGCCGAGGGTGCCGAGCGCGACCGCGCACACCGCGACCGCCGTGCGCAGCCATCCGCGGCGCGTTCCGGTTCGCCCTGTGGTTCCGGCCATGTGGTGCTCCTTCTGCTCGGTGTGGGGTTCTCAGAAGGAAGTGGCCGCCGCCCGGCGTTTCTTACCGGCCGCCCCGAGCGATTATTCGGGGGTCTTCAGCTGCCGGTCGGTCCACTCCGCCCGCACGGTGGCGGTGTAGTTGACCACCGTGCCGGCCGTGAGCCCCGCCTCGGCGGCCTTCGCGTTCGGCTTGGTCAGCGTCTGCCGGTCGGCCAGCAGGGCGCCGGTCGCCGGGTCCACGATCAGCTCCGACCGCACGGCCCCGTAACCGGGCCCCTCGACCGCGGGCAGGGCGAAACCGACCCCCTTGCGGCCCAGCGGGTCGGTCACCTCGCCGAGCGACCGGATGCCCGGCAGGCCCGCGATGACGCGGTACGCGGCGGCCCGGACCCCGGGCTTCACCGGCAGGGTGATCAGCCCGGCCGCCTGCTGCCACATCCACTCGGTGCGGTCCTTGACCTCGCTCCCGCCGTCCTCCGTGTACAGATCCGCCAGCACCTCCTTCAGCTTCGCGGCGTCGCCGGGGAGTTTCCGCAGGTCCGCGTAGGTCACATTGCGCGCGCCGAGGGCGGCGATCTCGTCACCGAGGTTGGTCCGGTCAACCATCGGCCGCTTCCTGCCCCGGTCCTCCATCGGCAGAGCCAGCGTGCCGCCGTCGTCCTCGGCGGCGAGCGTCACCTCCTTGGGCAGTCCGGCGGCCCGCCAGCGCTCCCGGTCCCGCGCGGTGCGGGGTTCGACGGCGGCGTCGAGCCCCCTGATCTCCAGGCTCTCCGTGCCGGGCCGCACCCCGACGGACCGCTGCCCCCGCTCGGAGTCGACGACCGCGAAGGTCTGCCCGGAGTGCTCGACGACGCCGGTCCAGGCCGATCGTGTGGTGGTCTGCCAGTACGTGCCCTCCTCGGCGGGACGATCCGCCCGGGCGGCCACGTTCAGCAGCGCGAGACGGCCGTTCCCGGGGGTGTGCCGGGGGCCGCCGGTGGCGGGCCCGGCGGTGGCCCGGGAGCCGTCCACGCCCTGGGGGCCCTGGGGCAGGGCCGCCACGACCACCCCGGCCGCGGCCGCCGCCACCGCGACGGGCAGCGCCCAGCGCCAGGTGAACGGCCGGGCGGAGCGGCGGGTTTCCGGCGCCTCCGGCGCACCGGCCAGGATGGTGATCAGGTCGTGCCGGGCGCGTGCGGAACCGGCCAGCTGGTCCGGGTCCAGCTCCCGGGGCCGCGCGTCCGCCAGCGTCTTCATGACATCGGGCCGCGTGCGTGCCATGTCAGTGCTCCTTCACTGTTGCTTTCGGGTGGGCGTGAGAGAACCCGACCGCGTCCACGGCCCGTTCCAGCCGCCGCCGGGCCCGGTGCAGCCGGACCGAGAAAGTGGCGGTGGTACAGCCGAGGACGCGCGCGGCCTGTTTCGGGCCCAGCCCGTGCCAGGCGACCAGCGTCAGCAACTCGCGGTCGGCGGCGGACAGCCCCGCCAGGGCCTGCAGCGCCGCCGCGCGTTCGGTCACATCGGCGGCCACGTCGTCGACCCGGGCACCCGAGGTGATGAGGCGCCGCGCCTCCTCGGCGGCCAGCGCGTACTGCCGGCCGTCGCGGCGCCGCAGCTCACGGGTCAGATTGCGGGCCACGCCGAGCAGCCACGGCAGCGGCGGCGTGGGAATGTCCCGCATCCGGCGCCAGGCGACGGTGAAGGTCTCACTGGTGATGTCCTCACCGACCTGCCGTCCCACCAGGCCGGCGGCGTAGGCCAGCACACGGGGGTGGCACTCCTCGTACAGGTCCCGGAAGCGTTGGGCGTCGGTCACGCGCCGTCTCCTCATCTTGGCTCTCTCACCTGGGAATGGCGGGGAGCCGCGATTTCTTACAGGCGCGTCGGGTCAGGCGCGATCGCCCGGGCGGCGCGGCGGTGTCCCGTCCGGGCCGCCCAGGGCGGGTCATGATGGGGCGCAGCTCGGTGTCGGAGAACGAGCCGTTCTCCAGCCGGCCCGGCATCTGGCTGTGCCAGACCAGAGTGTGGCCGTACACCTTCTGGTTGTTGGCCTGGGCGAACGAGACGAGGCGGTCGGCGGCGGCCCACCGAGCCGTCCGTCGTTGACGGCCGTGCCGACGAAGCGGCCGGTGCGGGCGGCGACTTCGCGCAGCGTGGGGTTGGCGGCGTGGGCGTCGGCCTGGGCGGCGGGGCCGAAGGCGAGCGCTGCGGAAACCGCCGCCAGCGTGGTGGCGTGGGCTCTGCGTAAGCTCAGGAGCTGGAGCTTCATGGGGATTGTCCCTCTCTTCTCTTCACGTCTGATCCGGTTTTCCGGAAGACTTCTGCAAGGTTGCGAGGGTACGACCGGAAAGTCAGAGGCGGGCATGAGGCCCGTCAACGGAGGAGGCGGAAATGGCTACGGAGAGCGCGGGCCCCGACGGCGGTACCAAGCCGAAGGTGACGATCACCGCCATCGCCCAGGAGGCCGGGGTGTCCGTCCCCACGGTCTCGCGGGTCGTCAACGGACGGTCGGACGTCTCCCCCGAGACCCGGGCCAGGGTCGAGGACCTGCTACGCGTCCACGGCTACCGCCGCCGTCACACCGCCCCCGGCGACCGCGCCGCCCTCGTCGACCTGGTCTTCAACGACCTCGACAGCCCCTGGGCCGTGGAGATCATCCGCGGGGTGGAGGAGATCGCGCACCAGGACGGTGTCGGTACGGTCGTCTCCGCCATCCACGGGCGGGCGGGCTCGGCCCGGCAGTGGCTGAAGAACCTGCGGGCCCGCGCCTCGGACGGGGTGATCCTGGTGACGTCCGTCCTGGAGCCGGTGGTCCACGCCGAGCTGCGGCGCCTGAACGTCCCCATCGTGGTCGTCGACCCGGCGGGCTCCCCCGCCCTCGAGGCCCCGACCATCGGCGCGACCAACTGGGCGGGCGGCATGGCCGCCACCGAACATCTGCTGAGCCTCGGCCACCGCAGGATCGGCCTCATCGCGGGCCCGCCCCGGCTGCTGTGCAGCCGGGCGCGGCTGGACGGACACCGGGCGGCCCTGGAGGCGGCGGGTGTTCCGTTCGACCAGGCTCTCGTCGCGCAGGGGGACTTCTACCACGAATCCGGTTTCCACGGCTGCGACCAGCTCATGGCCGCCCCCACCCCGCCCACCGCCGTCTTCGCCTCCAGCGACCAGATGGCCCTGGGCGCCATCGAGGCCCTGCGGAGGCGGGGGCTGCGGGTGCCGGAGGATGTGAGCGTGGTCGGCTTCGACGACCTCCCCGAGGTCCGCTGGTCCGCCCCGCCCCTGACGACGGTGCGTCAGCCCCTGGCCGACATGGGCAAACTGGCGGCCCGCACGGTGCTGCGGCAGGCCCGGGGCGAGGAGATCGACTCCCCTCGCGTGGAGCTGGCGACCCAGCTGATGGTGCGGGCCAGCACCGCCCCACCGACGGCCGGCTGATCCCCCGCCCCGCCCCTTCCCGAACCCGGGGCCGGAGCCCCGGGCCCGGGTCGTTGCCGGAGGTATTGACACCGCGTCAGGCCCCCCATACCGTCCACGCAACCGCTTCCGAGAATTATCGGTCTGCTTCCGGAAGGCACGTGATGCGCATACCTCGGTCAAGGTCATCTCTCCGTGCGACGGGCCTCGCGGCGGCAGCCGCACTCGTGTTGGGGGGAACGCTCAGCGGCTGCGGAAGCAGTGGGCCCGGAGGGTCGGGCAGTGGGGAGATCAGCGTCTGGGTCTACCAGGACCCCTCGACCAAGGTGCAGCGCCAGGTCGCCGAGCGGTTCAACAAGACCTCGAAGATCAAGGTCAAGCTCACCCAGGTGCCCGGCGACGGGTATTCGGACAAGCTGCGCACCTCCATGGGCACGCCCAACGCGCCCGACGTGTTCTTCAACTGGGGCGGCGGCAGCATCAGCGAGTTCGTCAAGAAGGACATGCTGCTGGATCTCGACCCCGCGATGAAGAAGGACCCGTCGCTGCGGAAGGGGTTCATCCCGTCGATCCTCGACGCGGGCGCCGTCGACGGAAAGCACTACGGCATCCCGATGCGCGGAATGCAGCCGGTGATCCTCTTCTACAACAAGGACGTGTTCAAGAAGGCGGGCGCCGAGCCGCCCACGTCGTGGAACGACATCCTGGGGCTCATCGGCACCTTCAAGGGCAAGGGCGTCACCCCGTTCGTCGTGGCGGGCACCGACCCGTGGACCGAGCTGATGTGGGTGGAGTACCTGGTGGACCGCTACGGCGGGGCCGGGGTGTTCAAGAAGATCCAGAGCGAGGGCAAGGACGCCTGGGGCGACCCGGCGGTGCTGAAGGCGGCGCAGGCCGTCAAGGACCTGGTGGACCGGGGTGCGTTCGGCAAGAACTACAAGTCGGTCAACTACACGGCGGACGGCGCGTCCACGTACTTCGCCAAGGGCAAGGCGGCGATGCACCTGATGGGCAGCTGGGAGTACGCCAACCAGAAGACCAACCAGCCCGCGTTCGCCAAGTCGGGCCTCGGCTGGACGACCTTCCCGGCCCTCCCCGGCGGCACCGGCGACCCCAAGAACGTGGTCGGCAACCCGACCAACTACTGGTCGATCAGCGGAAAGCTCAAGGGCAAGAAGCAGCAGGCGGCGATCGACTTCGCGAAGTTCGCGGCCAAGCAGGACTACGCCAAGGCGCTGATCGCCAACGGCGACGTTCCCACCACCTCCGACGCCTCGTCGCTGCTGAACGGGCACGAGAACCCCACGTACGCGAAGTTCCAGTACGACATGGTGCGAAAGGCCCCGGACTTCACGCTCTCCTGGGACCAGGCGCTGCCCGCCAAGTACACCCCGCCCCTGCACACCAACGTCCAGAAGCTGTTCAACGGCCAGCTCAGCCCGGCGGCGTTCGTGGACGCCATGAAGGGCATGTGATGGCGGACACCGCCACCCGGCACCAGAGCGTGGGGCGGCCCAGCGCCGTCTGGGCCCTGCCCGGCGCCCTGTTCTTCGTCTTCTTCGCCGTCGCCCCCATGGTCCTCGTCGTCGCGCTGGCCTTCACCGACTGGGACGGCATCGGCACCCCGCAGTGGGCGGGCCTGAGCAACTGGACCCGGCTGTGGGACGACCCCGAGACCCATCAGGCCATCCGGCTCAGCCTCGTCCTCACCGTGCTGACCTGGCTGGTCCAGACCCCGCTGGCGCTGCTGCTCGGGGTCTGGGCGGCGGGCCGGCAGCGCAACCGGGCCGTGCTGTCGGCGGTCTTCTTCCTGCCGCTGCTGGGCTCGTCCGTCGCGCTCGCGCTGGTCTGGAAGTCGCTGCTGGACCCGAACTTCGGCCTGATCGCCGACATCGGCCCGGCCCTGGGGTTCGAGGACGGCGATCTGCTGGGCAGTTCCACGGGCGCGTTCGGCGCGATCCTCTTCGTCACCGCGTGGCAGTTCATCCCGCTGCACACGCTGATCTACCAGGGCGGCGCCCGGGCCGTCCCGCGCTCGCTCTACGACGCGGCGGCGATCGACGGGGCGGGCACCGTACGGCAGTTCTTCTCGGTCACCCTGCCGCAGCTGCGGAACACCATCGTCACCTCATCGGTGATCATGGTGGTGGGCGCGCTGACCTTCTTCGACACGGTCCTGATCCTCACCAAGGGCGGCCCCGGCTCCGACACCACGATCATGCCGTATCTGATGTACAAGAACGGCTTCCAGGCCTTCGACCTCGGCTACGCGAGCGCCGTCGCGACCATCCTGGTCGTCGTCGCCACCACCGTCTCCCTGCTGCTGGTACGGCTCACCGGCTTCACCGCGATGCGCAGCACCCGGGAGGGCATGTGACGGACGTCCTGCACGGCCGCCCCTCAGACGGCGTCCATACGCCGAAAAGGACCCCGGTGGCGTCACGCCCCCGCCGGCGCCGCCGGGGTCCGTCCCGCCGCAACTACCCCGCCGGGCTCGGCGCGCTCATCTGGCTGGCCATCGTCGGACTGCCGCTGTACGTGCTGGTCGCGGCCACCTTCCAGACCCGTAACGGCTACATCGACGACGGCCCGCTGGCCCTGCCCGACCACCCCACGCTCGCCAACTACCGGCGGGTGCTCAGCTCCGGCTTCGTCCACTACCTCCTGAACACCGCGCTGGTCACGGCCGTCTGCGCGGCGCTCGTGATCGTGCTGTCGGTGACCGTCGGCTACAGCATCGTCCGCACCCGCAGCCGTGTCTCCCGCCGCGTCTTCCAGATCTTCCTGCTCGGGCTCGCGATCCCCTCCCAAGCGGTGATCATCCCGATCTATCTGGTCATCACCAAGCTGCAGCTGTACGACACCCTGCTGGCGGTCATCCTGCCGACGGCCGCGTTCTCCCTCCCGGTCAGCGTGCTGATCCTGGTCGGCACGATGCGCGACATCGACGAGGAGATGTACGAGTCGATGGCGCTGGACGGCGCGAGCCCGATCCGGGTGCTGCTGCAGCTGGTCGTCCCGCTGTCCCGGTCCGGGATCTCCACGGTCGGGGTGATGTCCGCGCTGCACGCCTGGAACGGGTTCCTCTTCCCGCTGATCCTCACCCAGTCCAAGAGCAACCGGCTGCTGACGCTGGGCCTGTACGACTACGTCGGCGAGTTCCGGGTGGACACCCCGGCGCTGCTCACCGCGGTCGTGCTGTCCATCGTCCCGATCTTCCTCGTGTATCTGTTCGCGCGGCGCCAGCTGATCAACGGCCTGATGGGCGTGGGCGGCAAGTAGACCGTCCGCACACCCGCCGCTCACCACAAGGAGCTTCATGCCTCACCCCTGGCAGGACACCTCCCTCCCCGCCGAGGACCGCGCGGACGATCTGCTCTCCCTCATGACGCTGGAGGAGAAGCTCGCCCAGCTGTACAGCGTGTGGCCGGGCTCGCAAGCCCAGGAGGGCGAGGACGTCGCTCCGCTGCAGCACGAGGTGGCGGAGGACGTGGACCTCGACGACCTCCTCCCGCACGGCCTCGGCCAGCTGACCCGTCCGTTCGGCACGGCTCCCGTGGACCCCGCCGAGGGCGCCGCCGCGCTCGCCCGCACCCAGGCCCGTATCACCGCGGCGAACCGCTTCGGGATTCCCGCGCTCGTCCACGAGGAGTGCCTGACCGGCTTCACCGCCTGGCACGCCACCGTCTTCCCCACCCCGCTCGCCTGGGGCGCGTCCTTCGACCCGGCGCTGGTGGAGCGGGCCGCCGGACTCATCGGCGGCTCGATGCGGTCGGTCGGCGTCCACCAGGGCCTCTCGCCCGTGCTGGACGTGGTGCGGGACGCGCGCTGGGGGCGTACGGAGGAGGCGATCGGCGAGGATCCGTACCTGGTCGCGACCGTCGGCACCGCGTACGTCCGGGGGCTGGAATCCGCCGGGATCGTCGCCACGCTCAAGCACTTCGCGGGCTACTCGGCCTCGCGGGGCGCCCGTAACCACGCGCCGGTCTCGATCGGCCCGCGCGAGCTGGCGGAGGTGATCCTTCCGCCGTTCGAGATGGCGCTGCGGGACGGCGGCGCCCGCTCGGTGATGCACTCCTACAACGACCTCGACGGCGTCCCCTCCGCCGCCAACCCCTGGTTGCTGACCGAACTGCTGCGGGAGCGCTGGGGCTTCACCGGCACCGTCGTCGCCGACTACTTCGGCGTCTCCTTCCTGGAGCTGGCCCACCACGTCGCCGACTCCCCCGGGCGCGCCGCCGCCCTGGCCCTCGCGGCGGGCGTGGACGTCGAACTTCCGGCCGTGCGCTGCTACGGCACCCCGCTGCGGAACGCCGTACGGGCCGGGGAGGTACCGGAGGGGCTGGTCGACCGGGCGGTGCGCCGGGTGCTCACCCAGAAGTGCGAGCTGGGGCTGCTGGACCCGGACTGGTCACCGGAAACCGCTGATGCCCCGCAAGCCGTCGACCTCGATCCGCCCGCGATGCGGGCCGTCGCGCGGCAGCTGGCCGAGGAGTCCGTGGTGCTGCTCGCCAACGACCGGGACGTGCTGCCGCTGGCGCCCGCCGCCCGCATCGCCGTCGTCGGACCGCTCGCCGACGACCCCGCCGCCATGCTCGGCTGCTACACCTTCCCCCGCCACGTCGGCATCGAACACCCCGAGCTGCCCATGGGGGTCGAGGTGCCGACGCTGCTCGCCGCGCTGCGCGCCGAGCTGCCCGACGCCCGGATCAGCCACGCCGAGGGGTGCGCAGCGCCCGGCCCCGCCGCCCCGGCCGGGTCCGGTTCGGCGGGGGCGGCGGCGCTGACCGCCGAGAGCCGGCTGGCGCAGGCGGCGCGTACGGCGGCGGACGCCGAGGTGTGCGTGGCCGTGCTCGGCGACCGCTCCGGGCTCTTCGGCCGCGGCACCTCGGGCGAAGGATGCGACGCCGCCGACCTCGAACTCCCCGGTGAGCAGGGCGCGTTGCTCGACACCTTGCTGGCCACCGGCACGCCCGTGGTGCTGGTGCTGCTCACCGGCCGCCCCTACGCCCTCGGCCGCTGGTCGGGGCTGCTGGCGGCCACCGTGCAGGCGTTCTTCCCCGGCGAGGAGGGCGGCCCGGCGGTGGCCGGGGTGCTGGGCGGGCGGGTCGGCCCGTCCGGGCGGCTGCCGGTGAGCGTGCCGGCCGCGCCGGGCGGCCAGCCCTGGACGTATCTGCAGCCCCCGCTCGGCCACCGCAACGACGCCAGCACCGTCGACCCGACCCCGCTGTTCCCCTTCGGCCACGGGCTGACCTACACCTCGTTCACCTGGGACCGCCCGGGGGCGGACGCCGCCGAGGTGCCGACCGACGGCGAGACGACGGTACGGCTGACCGTGCGCAACACCGGCGAACGGGCCGGGACCGAGGTGGTGCAGCTGTATCTGCACGACCCGGTGGCCCGCACCGCCCGCCCGGTGGTTCGGCTGATCGGCTACACCCGGGTGCCGCTGGGCCCGGGCGAGTCGGCCGAGGTGCACTTCACCTTCCACGCCGACCTCGCCTCTTACCCGGCGGACCAGGACGGCACCCGGATCGTGGAACCGGGCGCGCTGGAGCTGCGGTTTGCGTCCTCCAGCGCCGAAGCCGACGTACGCCACACCGTCCCGCTGACGCTGACCGGGCCCGAGCGCCGGGTGGACCACCGGCGGCGGCTGGTGTGCGAGGCGCGCGTGAAGTAGGCGGCAGCGGGTCGCGGTGGATCCGGGAGTCCAGGAGGCGCCCCTCCTCCTCGCACCTTCACGGCCGCGCGCTTAGGCTGTCGCTCCGAGCGAGGGCTACCGGTGCGTAGCGCAGTGCCGCCTCAGACCGCGAAGGAGCGCGTGATGAAGGGCTGGACCGCGAGCGACATCCCCGACCAGACCGGCCGCACGGCCGTGGTGACCGGGGCCAACAGCGGCCTCGGTTACGTCACCGCCCGCGAGCTGGCGCGGCACGGCGCACACGTGGTGCTGGCGTGCCGGGACGCGGCGCGTGGCAAGGCGGCCGAGGAGCGGATCCGGGCCCAGGCACCCGGCGCGGCGGTGCGGGTCGCGCCGCTGGACCTGGCGGACCTGGCGTCCGTACGGGACTTCGCGGCCGGGTACGAGGGCGACCGGCTCGATCTGCTCATCAACAACGCGGGCGTGATGGCCCTCCCGTACCGCAGGACCGCCGATGGCTTCGAGACCCAGTTCGGCGTGAACCACCTCGGCCACTTCGCGCTCACCGGGCTGCTACTGCCCAGGCTGCTGGAGGCCGGACCAGGGGCACGCGTAGTGACCGTGTCCAGCTTCATGCACATGCTGGGCACGGTCGACCCGGGCGACCTCAACATGGAGCGCAAGTACCGGCGTTGGGTCGCCTACGCCCGCTCAAAGAGCGCCAACCTCCTCTTCACCCACGAGCTGGCCCACCGCCTGCGCGCGGCGGACGCCCACCTGGTGGCCGCCGCCGCGCACCCCGGCTACGCGTCGACCAACCTCCAGACCGCCGCCGCGAAGATGGAGGGCCGCCGGGCGACCGAGCGGTTCATGGAGATCGGCAACCGCTTCTTCGCAGGGACCCCTGAGCAGGGCGCACAGCCCACCCTGTACGCGGCCACCGGCCCCGACGTCCACCAGGACGACTTCTTCGGCCCCCCGCTCCAGGGCCTGCGCCCCGGCTCCCCCGTCCGCTCCGCCCGCGCCAGGTGGACGCTCAGCGACAAGGCGGCACGCGGCCTGTGGGCGGCGTCGGAACGGCTCACGGGCGTGCGGTACGACGCGCTCGGGGGCTGAGTCACCTTCTTCGCTGCGGGCAGCCGATCTCCGGGCGCAAGCGGTGGGGATCACAGGCGATCAGGCATACGGAGAGAAACCGCTGCCCGGTGAGGTACCACCCGCCCGCCACGTCCTCTCCCGCCGCGACGGCCTCGCCCGCGCCCCGGGCCCTCGCCCGCAGCCTATCGGGTGCGCGATCGTGCCCGGAGGCGAAGGAGTCGGCGTGTTCGCGAGCCCGGTCGCCGAACCAGTCTGCGGCCTGCTTGGGGTCGGTCCAGGTGCCCTGGACGAACGCCGACGGCTTGAGCAGCCAGTGGGCGAGTTCGAGGGGAACGACCCTGGACGATGTGAACTCCGGGTGGATGGGGCGTCTGGGGCCGTCCCTCAGGAGGTCGTGGCCCGAGCCGAGCCACACGTAACCGTGGTGGTGGTGCACTGTGCCGCCTTCGCTGACCACGGAGGACGGCCCCGGCGCCGGCCGGGACCACCCCCTGCCTACCGGGTTTACTGACGGCCGCAGCCGTCGCCGCCACCGCAACCGCCGCCCGCAGGGGGCGACGGCGCGTCGGTGTCGGGCATGGTGTCGCCGTCGTCCGGGTCCTGCCGTAAGACGGTCTTGTGTCCAGTCAGCCGCATCGGGATGATTCCGTCCTGTGCTGTCGGCACGGGGGCCTTCCTCGCGCCGTCGCGCATGCGCACCCGTTCCGGCCGGGCTCGACCTGCCAGGGCTCCGGTCCAGTCGGTACGGGGGTCTTACGAGGCCGCTCAGCTCGCGGCGGCGTTCTTCGTCTGCTCCTCCAGCGCGGCCCGCATCAGGACATCGGCGAGCCGGTTCGCGCTGTCCAGGGGGATGCGGCCGAGGGCCACCAACGGGTAGCCGGACACCGTGAGTTCGCCCCGCAGGGTCGGCCAGTACAACTCGCCGCCCTCGACGCCGTGCGGGATGTCCGGGGTGAAGCCGAGCCGCGCCAGTGCCTGGCGCAGCAATTCGGCCACGGCCTGGGCTTCGGCCCTGGGCCTGGCGTGGTCATCGGCTCCCACTGCCTCGATGTCCTGCTCGCGGATTCTCATCGGTCACCTCTCCCGCGTTTCTGCGTGAACGGGACATTAGGGAGAGGGGGCTGCGGGGTGCGAGGCGATGTTCTCGAATGTTCTCGACACCGAGCGGGATGTTCTCGATTGATCTCACACAGGGTCAGCGGATCACTACCGAGTGCGCCCACGGATGCGACATGCTCGGAGTGTCCAGATCAACAAGGAAGGACGTGATCATGGCGCGTCGACTGCGCTTCAACGGCACGGGTTCGGACATTGTGGGCTGCCCCGCCGTGCACGAGGACTTGGACAGCGGAGAGATCGTCATCCACGGAACACCGCTTACCGACCCCGAGGACGTTGCCCAGCTCCAACACCTGGGAGAGGGCGAGACGCCGATCGTGGTGCCACGCGAACTGCTGGTCGACTTCGGCCCCAAGGAGGTCACTCGCACGCCGCGCACTATCGACCTCGAGGAATTCGGCAAGCTCTTCGAGAACTTCGAGCACACCGCCTGGCGTCTGGAGACCCGACGCCGGTTCGCGAGTGATGAAGCGGCGCCCGGCTACCAGGCGTTCGTCGAGACGGGCGAGGCTCCGCTGGACCTCTACCATCCATTCTTCACCACGATCCGTGACCAAACGCAGCAGGGCAAGCGGGTCGAGCGAGTGCGCATCGTGGACGATCCGGCCACGATCGGTCAGCGCTATCTTCTCTACAGCGCCAAGCGGAACTGCGCCGTGGGAGAGGACATCCGCAACCTGTGGCGCACCGACGCCGACCGCCTGCGGCTGCCCGCCGAGGACTTCTGGGTCTTCGACTCCCGGCTGGTCGCTCTCCTCAACTTCGATGACGACGACAATCTGCTCAACGTCGAAGTGATCACCGAACCGGTGGCGGTCAACCGCTACCTCCAGGTACGTGACGCGGCATGGCACTACGCCGTCCGGTACGACACCTTCGCGGCGGGACTCCCTACGTAGATTGCACGTACCGTGTGACCGGTGAGCACTGACTTTCAGCAGGCACGAGTGGCCCTAGGAGCGCGGCTTCGGGAGCTGCGCGCGTCATGCCCTGGAGGTCGGCTCACCGGTACCCAACTCGCCGAGCGCCTGGGCTGGCCGCACTCCAAGATCTACAAGCTGGAGAACGGGCGCCAGACAGCGACAGCCGAGGACCTGCGCGCCTGGGCCACTGCAACCGACCAGCCGGAAGCCGCCGAGGAACTGCTCTCCCGGTTCAACGGACTGGAGTCCCACATCCGGTCGTGGCGCCGCCAACTGGCCGCCGGACACAAGCCCGTTCAGGACACCATCAACGCCGAGCATCAGCGCTCGACCACTCTGCGCGGCTGGCAAAACTGTGTCGTGGTGGGCATGCTCCAGACGCCCGACTACGCACGAGCCGTTTTCGCCCAGAACGCAGCCCTGCACAAGTCCCCATCAGACACTGAGGCCGCAGTCCGTGCCCGGGTGAAGCGCCAGGAAGGGCTGTACAACTCGCGCAAGCGGTACCACATCATCATGTGGGAAGGGGCGCTGCGTGCTCGCGTCTGCCCGCCGCCGGTGCTCGCCGCCCAGCTCGACCGGCTCATGAGCGTCATCGGCCTGGACACGGTCGAGCTGGGGATCGTCCCGTTCGCCGCGCCCTTGAAGATCCAACCAGCGAATGGCTTCTGGATCCACGACGAGCGGCTGGTGCTCGTCGAGGACTGGCACGCGGAACTCTGGATCAACGAAGCCGACAGCATCGCCCTCTACCTGCGCGCCTGGAACGCCCTCCGCGAATCCGCCGTCTTCGGCGCCGACGCCCACCGCCTGATCCACGAAGCCCGGAGGGCGCTGATCGGGTAATGTGGCGGTCACCCGTGCGCACCGAGGAGGTGAGACCCATCAACGCCAGTTCAGGCTGGGTGCTCTCACCTCAGGGCCGCGCATACGCGGGATAGCTGACCGTCGGGAGCGTCCTCAGGGATTCCGAAAGGCTTCCGGCTTCCATGTCAGCAGCACCTTCGCTCATCAGCTTTTCCACCGTCGTCACCAGGCTCCGCGCCGCCGGGTGCGTGTTCGCCGAGGACGAGGCGCGGCTGATCCTCAGCACCGCTCGTAGCGCCGCAGAGACGGACGCCATGGTGGACCGGCGCGCCGCCGGGCTTCCGCTGGAACACGTTCTGGGCTGGGCGGATTTCCGGGGGCTGCGGATATCCGTCGACGCCGGGGTGTTCGTGCCGCGCCGACGTACCGAGTTCCTGGTCGAGCGGGCGGCCGCGCTGGCGCGGGCCGGGGCGGTGGTGGTGGATCTGTGCTGCGGATCGGGCGCGTTGGGGGCCGCGCTGGTGGCGGAGCTGGGGGGCCGGGCCGAGTGGTACGCGGCCGATATCGACCCGGCCGCGGTGCGCTGCGCCCGCCGCAACGTGGAGCCCGCGGGCGGCAGGGTGTACGAGGGCGATCTGTACGAGCCGCTGCCCGCCGCGCTGCGCGGCCGGGTCGATGTGCTGCTGGCCAACGTGCCGTACGTCCCCACCGAGGAGGTCGGGCTGCTGCCACCGGAGGCGCGGATCCACGAGGCGCGGGTGGCACTGGACGGGGGTGCGGACGGGCTGGACGTGCTGCGCCGGGTGACCGCCGGGGCACCGGAGTGGCTGGCGCCGGGCGGCAGCCTGCTGTTCGAGACGAGCGAGCGGCAGGCGTCGCGCGCGCTCGGCATCGTCGCCGCTGACGGGCTGGTCCCGCGCGTGGCGGTGTGCGAGGAGCGGGAGGCGACGGTGGTGATCGGGACCCGCTGAGTCCGTCATCCCAGGCGCCGGGTCGGCACTGGCGGGACTTTGCGGACACGCCTACGACCGCAGTTCCTCCGCCGCGTCCGCCACCCGCCCGATCAGCCGGAGCAGCAGCTCCCGCTCGTCGTCGTCCAGCGGGGCCAGGAACACCCGGTTCATGCGCGCCGTCCGTGTCACCAGCTTCCGGTGCAGCCGCACGCCCTCGTCGGTCAGCTTGAGGACGTTGCGGCGCCCGTCGCGCGGGTCGCGGACCCGCTCCAGCAGCCCGCGGCGGCCGAGCCGGGCGACCACGTCGGCGATCGTGGAGCGGTCCAGATGGACGTGTTCGCTCAGGGTGCGCTGGTCGATGTCCGGCTTCTCGACCAGCGCGTTGAGCACCGCGAACTGCGGCGAGGTCGTCTCCTCGGAGACCATCGCGCCCCACAGCAGCGAATGCGCCTGCTGGAGGCGACGGGCCAGATGCCCGGGGTGAGTGTTGAGGTCGACCGCGCCCATGCCCTGACCTCCCCTGTTCGGAGCGTTTGGTTTGTACACTGAACGATTCTGCCCTGTGGAAGGACCAGTGTCGAGCGGCGAACATTCGCCCTAGACTCCCTTGACGAGCACATCCAGCGATGGGAGTGTTCGGAATCGGCAGGAAAATAGTCAGTACACTGAGCATTCCGAAAACGGCGTGCGAACGTGTGCGATCACCGCGGAGTGACGATGGCCGAGATTCGAAGCCTGCACGACGCCGTGGCGGGCCTCATCCACGACGGGGACACCGTCGCGATGGAGGGTTTCACCCACCTGATCCCGTACGCCGCCGCGCACGAGGTCATCCGCCAGGGCATCACCGACCTCACCCTCGTCCGTATGACCCCCGACGTCGTCTACGACCAGCTGATCGGCGCCGGACTCGTCCGCAAGCTGGTCTTCTCCTGGGGCGGCAACCCCGGCGTCGGCTCTCTGCACCGCTTCCGCGACGCCGTCGAAAACGGCTGGCCCCGGCCCCTGGAGCTGGACGAACACAGCCACGCGGGCATGGCCAACCGCTATGTGGCGGGCGCGTCCAAACTGCCGTTCGCCGTGCTGCGCGGCTACCGGGGCAGCGACATCCCGGCCCGCACGGACACCATCTCCACCATCACCTGCCCCTTCACCGGCGAGGAACTGGCCGCCGTCGCCGCACTCAACCCCGACGTCACCGTCATCCACGCCCAGCAGGCCGACCGCGCGGGCAACGTCCAGCTGTGGGGGCTGACCGGAGTGCAGAAGGAAGCCGCGCTCGCCGCCGGGCGAGTGCTGGTGACCGTCGAGGAGATCGTCGAGGAACTGCAGCCACGCCCCGGCGGGATCGTCCTGCCGACCTGGGTGATCGACGCGGTCTGCGTCGTCCCCGACGGCGCCCACCCCTCCTACGCCACCGGGTACTCGGTCCGCGACAACGCCTTCTACCAGGCATGGGACCCGATCGCCCGGGACCGCGAGACGTTCACCCGGTGGATCGAGGAGAACGTGCGTACCGGACTCGACGAAGAGGCGGCCATCCGATGACCGAAACCCCCGCCGGCTTCACCCGCGACGAGCTGATGGAGGTCAACGCCGCCCGCGCCCTCGCCGGAGCCAGGACCTGCTTCGTCGGCATCGGCCTGCCCAGCACCGCCGCCAACCTCGCCCGCGCCACCGTCAACCCCGGCCTGGTCCTCATCTACGAATCCGGCACCATCGGCTCCAAGCCGACCCGGCTCCCGCTGTCCATCGGCGACGGCGAACTCGCCGAGACCGCCGACTCCGTCGTCCCCGTGCCCGAGATGTTCAACTACTGGCTGCAAGGCGGCCGGATCGACGTCGGCTTCCTCGGCGCCGCCCAGGTCGACGCATACGCCAACATCAACACCACCGTCGTGGACCGCGGCCCGGACAAGCCCGAGGGCCGCCTGCCCGGCGCGGGCGGCGCCCCCGAGATCGCCTCCAACTGCGGCCGGGTGCTGATAGTGCTGCGCCACACCACCCGCAACTTCGTGCGGCAACTCGACTTCGTCACCACCATGGGCCACGGCAGCGGCCCCGGCGACCGCACCAAGCTCGGCATGCCCGGCGCGGGCCCCGTCGCCGTCATCACCGACCTCGGCATCCTGCGCCCCGACCCGGCCACCGCCGAACTGGTGCTCACCGAACTCCACCCGGGCGTCACCGTGGAGCAGGTGCGGGCCGCCACCGGCTGGGAACTGACGGTCGCCGAGACCGTGGGCACCACCGAGCCGCCGACCCCCGACGAACTGGCGGCGCTGCGCGCGCTCAAGGCCGCCGGGAAGGAAGCCTGATGAACGCCCTGCGTGACGTCTACATCGTCGACGCCGTCCGCACGCCGATCGGCCGTTACGGCGGCGCGCTCGCGGGCGTGCGCCCGGACGACCTCGCCGCCCACGTCGTCCGCGGCCTGGTCGCCCGTACGCCCGCGCTCGACCCGGCCCGTATCGATGACGTCTACTTCGGCAACGCCAACGGCGCGGGCGAGGAGAACCGCGACGTGGCCCGCATGGCCGTCCTGCTGGCCGGGCTCCCGGTCAGCGTGCCCGGCGCGACCGTCAACCGGCTGTGCGCCTCCGGTCTGGAGGCCGTGCTCCAGGCCGCCCGCGCCATCGCCACCGGCGACGCGCACATCGCACTCGCGGGCGGCGTGGAATCCATGTCGCGCGCCCCCTGGGTGCTGCAGAAACCGGAGCGCGCCTTCCCCGCCGGGCACCAGCAGATGTACTCCACCACCCTCGGCTGGCGCATGACCAACCCCGACATGCCGCCCGAGTGGACCGTCGCCCTCGGCGAGGGCGCCGAGCTGATCGCCGACAAGCACCGCATCACCCGCGAGGCGCAGGACGCCTTCGCGCTCGCCAGCCACGAGAAGGCGGCGCGGGCATGGAAGGACGGCGCGTACGAGGCCGAGGTGCTGCCGTACCCGGACACCGATCTGCTCCGCGACGAAACCATCCGCGACACGACGTCGATGGAGGCGCTGGCCAAGCTCAAGCCCGCCTTCCGCACGCCGGGCGGCACCGTCACCGCGGGCAACTCCTCCCCGCTCAACGACGGCGCCGCGGCCCTCCTCCTCGTCGACGACGAGGGCCTGAAGGCCACCGGACGCGAGCCCCTGGCCCGCATCGGCGCCTCCGCCGTCACCGGCATCGAACCGCAGTACTTCGGTCTCGGCCCCGTCGAGGCCGTACGCCGCGCGCTGGCCAAGGCGGGCCGTGGCTTCGACGGCCTGACCACCCTGGAGCTGAACGAGGCCTTCGCCGCCCAGGCGCTCGGCTGCCTCGCCGAATGGCCCGGCCTCGACCCCGCCATCGTCAACCCGCGCGGCGGCGCCATCGCCATCGGCCACCCCCTCGGCGCCTCCGGCGCCCGCCTCACCGGCGCCGTCGCCCACCAGCTCGCCGCGGTCGGCTCGGGCACGGGCGTGGCAACCCTGTGCATCGGCGTCGGGCAGGGCCTCGCCCTCGTCCTCGAAAGGTAAGGCGCACGCTCCCCATGACACTCACACAAGCCGACATCGACCGCGAACTCGCCGGCAGCCGCGCCGCGTACGACAAGGCGCGCGCCGACGGCGCCCCGGCCGCCGACCACCCCGCGCGCGACTTCGCGCCGTACCGCAGCAGCCTGCTGCGCCACCCCAAGCAGCCGCTGGTCGCGGTGCAGGGCGACCCCGAGACCGTCGAGCTGCACACGCCCGTCTTCGGCCACACCGACATCACCGACATCGACAACGACCTCACCATCCAGCACCAGGGCGAACCGCTCGGCGAGCGCATCACCGTCTCCGGGCGGCTGCTGGACAGCCACGGACGGCCGGTGCGCGGCCAGCTCATCGAGCTGTGGCAGGCCAACGCGGCCGGCCGCTACGCCCACCTCCGCGACCAGCACCCGGCGCCGCTGGACCCCCACTTCACCGGCGTCGGACGCACCTTGACCGGCGACGACGGCTCGTACCGCTTCACCACCATCAAGCCCGGCGCCTATCCATGGCGCAACCACGAGAACGCGTGGCGCCCCGCGCACCTCCACTTCTCCCTCTTCGGTACGGCGTTCACCCAGCGCCTCGTCACCCAGATGTACTTCCCTGGCGACCCGCTCTTCGCCTACGACCCGATCCTGCAGTCCGTCACGGACGAATCGGCGCGGCAGCGGCTGGTGGCCACCTACGACCACGGGCTGTCCCAGCCGGAGTGGTCGCTGGGCTACCGCTGGGACATCGTGCTGGACGGGCCGTCGGCCACCTGGATCGAGGAAGGCCGCTGATGACCCAGCTCTCCCCCACCCCCTCCCACACCGTCGGCCCCTTCTACGGCTATGCGCTCCCCTTCCCCGGCGGCGGCGACCTCGCCCCCGTGGGCCATCCCGGCACCATCACCGTGCACGGCCGGGTCCACGACGGGGCGGGCGCGCCCGTCCCGGACGCCCTGATCGAGCTGTGGCAGGCGGGCCCGGACGGCTCGCTGTCCGGCGCGCCCGGATCGATGCGCCGCGACCCGGTGACCGGCGGCTTCGCCGGGCGCAACGGTGTCGACTTCACCGGCTTCGGCCGCATAGCCACCGACGCCGACGGCCACTGGACGGCCCGTACGCTCCGCCCCGGCGCCCCCGCCCCGGCCCCCTACATCAGCGTGTGCGTCCACGCCCGCGGGCTGCTGCACCACCTCTACACCCGCCTGTACTTCCCCGAGGACGGCCAGGCCCACGCCTCCGACCCGCTCCTCGCCGCGCTGGATCCGGCGCACCGGGAGACCCTGGTGGCGACGGCTGAGCCGCAGCCGGGGACGTACCGCTTCGACATCCGCCTGCAGGGTGAGGGAGAGACGGTTTTCCTTGAGTTCAGGTGACGACGCGGGGCTGCTGGCCCCCGTACGGGCCGGATCCGCGGCCGAGGACGCCACCGGCGATACGGCGTTCCTCCAGGCCATGCTCGACGCCGAGGCCGCCCTCGCCCGGGCGCTGGCCCCGGCCGACGCGGCGGCCGCGGTGACGGGCGCGGCCCGCGCCGGGCTGTACGACGTGCACGACCTCGCCCGGCGGGCCCGCTCCGGCGGCAACCCCGTCATCCCGCTGGTCGCCGACCTCACCGCGGCGGTGGCCCGCGACGACGGCGACGCCGCGGCGTACGTCCACCGGGGCGCCACCAGCCAGGACATCCTGGACACCGCCACCATGCTGGTCGCCGCCCGCACCCTGCCGCTGATCACCGCCGACCTCGACCGTACGGCGGCGGAGCTGGCGCGGCTCGCCGCCGCCCACCGCGCCACCCCCATGCCGGGCCGCACCCTCACCCAGCACGCCGTCCCCACCACCTTCGGCCTCAAGGCGGCGGGCTGGCGTGCCGTGGTCCTCGACGCCCGCGCCCGGCTCGCGGGGCTGCGCCCGGTGGCCCAACTGGGCGGCGCGGCGGGCACGTTGGCCGCCTTCGACGACGGCATCCCGCTGCTGGCCCGCTTCGCGGCGGAGACCGGGCTCGCCGAACCCGACCTGCCGTGGCACACCCTGCGCACGCCCATCGCCGACCTGGCGTCCGCGCTGGCTTTCACCACTGGCGCGCTGGGCAAGATGGCGGCCGATGTGCTGGTGTTGTCCCGTACGGAGATCGGTGAGGTGGCGGAGGGCACGGGCGGCGGCTCGTCCGCGATGCCGCACAAATCCAACCCCGTGCGCGCCACCCTCATCGCCTCCGCCGCCCGCCAGGCCCCCGGGCTCGCCGCCACCCTGCTCGGCTCCCTCGCCGCCGAGGACGAACGCCCCGGCGGGGCGTGGCACGCGGAGTGGCAGCCGCTGCGGGACCTGCTGCGGCTCGCGGGCGGCGCCGCCGGGGACGCCGCGGAACTCGCTTCCGGCCTGCGGGTCTTCCCCGAGCGCATGGCCGCGAACCTGTCGCTGACGGACGGGCTGATCGTCAGCGAACGCCTCATCGCCGCGCTTGCCCCGGCGCTGGGCCGGGCGGGGGCGAAGCGGATGCTGACGGAAGCGGCGCGGGATGACAGGCCGCTGTCCGAGGCCCTGTCGGACGTGCTCCCGCCGGACCGCCTCCGCGAGCTGCTGGACCCCACCACCTACACAGGCGCAGCCCCAGCCCTGGTGGAGCGCGCCCTGGACCGCGATGCCTAACGCCTCCGGCGGCTGTCCCCCACCCCGCCCCTTCCCGAACCGGGGGCGTCGCCCCCGGACCCCGGGGCATCGCTGCCGGGCGCGGGCCGGTGGGCTGGGTCGTGCCCACCCGTTCCGCCCTGCGGAACGATGGCCCACAACCCAGCCTCTCCGGCGTTTGAGGAGCGGGGCCCGGGGCGGAGCCCGGTTTCGGGGAGGGGCGGGCCAGGGGACAGACACCCGCCGCAACCACCCACGCACCCGCACCCCCGAAAGAGCCACCCCGTGACCCACACACCCCAGGAACTCCACGCCACACTCGACGGCCCCGCCACCGCCCCGCCCCTCATCCTCGGCCCCTCCATCGGCACGTCCCTCGCCGTCTGGGAGCCCCAACTCCCCGCCCTCGCCCGCGCCCACCGCACCCTGCGCTGGGACCTGCCGGGCCACGGCGGGTCTCCGGCCGGGCTCCTCCCTGGCGACGGCAGCGCGAAAATCGCCGACCTCGCCGCGCTCGTGCTGCGCGGCGCCGACGCGCACGGCTGGGACCGCTTCGGCTACGCGGGCATCTCGATCGGCGGCGCCGTCGGGCTGCACCTCGCCGCGCACCACCCCGACCGCATCGCGTCCCTCGCCGTCGTGTGCTCCTCGGCGCACTTCGCCGAACCCGCCGTCTGGCGGGAGCGGGCGAAGCTCGTACGGGAGCAGGGGACGGAGGCGATGGTGGCGAGCCGGCCGGGGCTCTGGTTCTCGCAAGCGTTCGCCGACACCCCCCGCGGCCGCGCGCTGCTGCGGGACCTGCGCGACACCGACCGCGCGGGGTACGCCGCGTGCTGCGACGCGCTCGCCGACTACGACGTACGCGACGTATTGCCGTCCATCACCGCCCACACCCTGGTCGTGGCGGGCCGCGACGACCCGGCCACCCCTCCCCCGCACGCGCGGGAGATCGCGGACCGGGTGCGGGGCGCGAGCCTGGTGGAGGTCGCCCACGCGGCCCACCTGGCAGGCGTGGAGTGCCCGGAGGCAGTGACCTCCGCGCTGGTCACCCACTTCGCGCACACGACCACCACCGAAGCGGCCACGGACGACGCCTCCCGGCACGCCGCCGGAATGGCCGTCCGCCGCGCCGTCCTCGGCGACGCGCACGTGGACCGCGCGGTGGCCCGTACGACCCCGTTCACCGCCCGCTTCCAGGACTTCATCACCCGCTACGCGTGGGGCGAGATCTGGACCGGGGACGGTCTGGACCGGCGGATGCGCAGCGCCATCACCCTCACCGCGCTCATCGCGCACGGCCATGACACCGAGCTGGCCATGCACGTCCGGTCCGCGCTCACCAACGGCCTCACCCGCGACGAGATCGGCGAGGTGCTGCTGCAGAGCGCGATCTACTGCGGTGTCCCGGCGGCCAACTCAGCCTTCGCCACCGCCCAACGGGTGTTCGACCAGATCGACCAGGAGAGCGGCAGCGGCAGTTGATATACGGCCGCAACCCATCTGTCGCAATTCCGCCCCATCGTTGATCGTTGTCCCTACGGCGAGACGGAGACGAGGCATCGAGGGGGCGGACATGTCCATCAGCCGTAGGAGACTGCTCGGCACCGGCGGCGGGCTCGTCCTGGCCGGGGCGACAGGCGCGGGGTGCGGGTCCAACACCGGGCGCGACGGGGACGGCAAAGGCGGCAAGCCGGTCCTGTCGCAGTGGTACCACCAGTACGGCGAACCGGGCACCGAGCAGGCGGTGAAGCGGTACGCGGACGACTTCGACGACGCACGGGTCGAGGTGCAGTGGCGGCCGGGCAACTACGACCAGCAGACGGCCGCCGCGCTGCTCACGGACTCCGGCCCGGACGTCTTCGAGGTCAACGGCCCGACGCTGGACCAGATCCAGGGCGGCCAGGTGGTCGATCTGACGGACCTCCTCAAGGAGGCGAAGGACGACATCAACCCGGCCGTGCTCGCCACGAAGACATACGACGGCAAGATCTGGGCCATCCCACAGGTCATGGACACGCAACTGCTCTACTACCGCACGAGCATGCTGAAGGACGCCGGGGTCGCCCCGCCCCGGACCCTGGACGAGCTGGTCGACGCGGCGAGGAAGCTGACGACCGGACACGTCAAGGGGCTGTTCCTGGGCAACGACGGCGGCCCGGGCGTCCTCGGCGGCACCCCGCTGAACGCCGCCGGTCTGGAGCTGATCACCGAGGACGGGAAGGTCGGCTTCGACGACCCGGCCGCCGCCCGCGCGCTCGGCAAGCTGCGCCGGCTGTACGCGGAGAAGTCACTGCTGCTGGGGGCTCCGTCGGACTGGTCGGATCCGGCCGCGTTCACGCAGGGGCTGACGGCCATGCAGTGGTCGGGACTGTGGGCGCTGCCGCAGGTGAAGAAGGCACTGGGGGACGACTTCGGGGTGCTGCCGTTCCCCAGGGAGGGCGCGCACGGGAAGCCCGCGGTGCCGGTGGGCGCGTACGGGGCGGCGGTGAGCGCGCGCAGCAGGCACAAGCGGCTGGCGAAGGCTTATGTGAAGTGGCTGTGGGTGGAGAAGACGGTGTATCAGGAGGACTTCGCGCTCACCTACGGCTTCCACATCCCGGCCCGGATGTCGCTCGCGCAGAAGGCCGCCAAGCTGCGCCAGGGCGCGGCGGGCGAGGCGGTGCGGTTCGCCACCGAGCACGGCCACGCCGAGCCGCTGCTGTGGACCCCGGCCAGCAAGGTCGCGTACCAGGACGCGCTGAGCCGCGTCATCAAGGGCGGCGCGAACCCGGAGAGCGAACTACGGTCGGTGGTCCGCAAGACGGCCGCTGAGCTGCGCCGCGTACAGAAGAAGAGCTGATGCGGGGCCGTCGGAACCGCACGCTCTGGTTCTGGGTGTTCGTCGGCCCGTTCGTCCTCGGTCTGACGCTCTTCACGTACGTCCCCCTCGTCTGGAGCGCCTACCTCAGCTTCTTCGACGCGCACAACACGGTCTCGCCGACCCGCTTCGTCGGGCTGGACAACTACACGGCGATGCTGCGCGACGACGCGTTCACCGGCAGCCTGGTGACGTTCCTGGTCTTCACGGCCTTCATCGTCCCGGCGACGTACGTGCTCTCGCTCTCCCTCGCGCTGATGGTGAACCGGCTGCCCCGGGCGCAGGCGTTCTTCCGGTCGGTGTTCTTCCTGCCGGTGGCGTGCAGCTATGTGGTGGCGGCGCTGATCTGGAAGATGTCGCTCTTCAACGGGGTGCGGTTCGGGCTGGCCAACACGGTGCTCGGCTGGTTCGGCGCCGACCAGATCGCCTGGCTGTCGACCACCGATCCGCCCTGGTACTGGCTGGTGATCGTCACCGTGCGGCTGTGGCTCCAGGCGGGCTTCTACATGGTGCTGTTCCTGGCCGGGCTGCAGCGCGTCTCGCCGCGGCTGTACGAGGCGGCCGCCGTGGACGGGGCCCGCCCGGGGTGGCAGGTGTTCCGGCACATCACCTTTCCGCAGCTGCGGGCGACATCGGTCGCGGTGGTGCTGCTGCTGGTGATCAACGCGTTCCAGGCGTTCGACGAGTTCTACAACCTGCTGGCCGACTCGCGCGGCTATCCGCCGTACGCCCGCCCGCCGCTGGTCTACCTCTACTACACGGCCCTCGGGCAGGGGCAGAACCTGGGCCTGGGCAGCGCGGGCGCGGTGATCCTGGCGCTGATCATCGCGGTGGTGACGGTGATCCAGGCGCGCTGGTTCGGCCTCGGCCGGAAGGAGGACTGATGCGCCGCCAACACACCCGCCACGACGCGCGTGACGTACGGGACGCCTTGGTCGGCGTGGGGCGCGCGGTCCGGCTGGTGCTGCTGATCGCCCTCGCGCTGCTGTTCCTGATCCCGTTCTATCTCCTCGTCCGCAACGGCCTGTCCGGCGAGGCGGACATCACCGCGCCCGGGTGGACGTTCTTCCCCCGCGAACTGCGCTGGTCGAACGTCACCGAGCTGTTCGACGACCCCAATGTGCCGATGGCGCGCGCGCTGCTCAACTCCTCCCTGATCGCCGTCCTCACCACCCTGGGCACCGTGCTGCTCGCCTCGCTGGCCGGGTACGGGCTGGCCCGCATCCCGTACCGCCACGCCGACGCCGTCTTCTACTGGATCCTGGGCACCCTCATGGTCCCGGCCGCGGTCACCTTCGTCCCGAGCTTCGTGCTCGTCAGCTCGCTCGGCTGGATCTCCACGCTGCGCGGTCTGGTGGTGCCGACGCTGTTCAGCGCGGTCGCGGCGTTCATCTTCCGCCAGTACTTCCTGGGCTTCCCGAGGGAGCTGGAGGACGCGGCGCGGGTGGACGGGCTCGGCTACTGGCGCACGTACTGGCAGGTCGTGGTGCCGAACGCGCGGCCGGTCTTCGCGGCGGTCGGCACGATCGTCTTCATCGGCGCCTGGAACGCCTTCCTGTGGCCGCTGGTCATCGGCCAGGACCGGGAGGCGTGGACGGTCCAGGTCGCGCTGTCGACGTTCACCACGGCGCAGAGCGTCAATCTGCACGAGCTGTTCGTGGCGGCCGCGGTGTCGATCGTGCCGCTGCTGGTCGTCTTCCTCCTCCTCCAGCGTTACATCGTCGCGGGCGTCGAGCGCACCGGCATCGACGACTGAGGTCAGCCGCACGGCTGAGGCCCGTAGCGCCGCAGCCAGACCTCGGTCTGGGACAGATGGGCGGTCGCGGCCGCGGCGGCGGCCGCCGGGTCCCGCGCGGCAACGGCGTTGATCAGCGCCTCGTGCCCGAGGTCACTGGCCAGCCGGATGGTGTCGGCCTCGGCGGCGCCGTAGATGCTGTAGTGGCTACCGCGTGCGCGCAGGACATCGATGAGCGCGGCCAGCGCCTCGTTGCCGCCCGCCGCGCACAGCGTCGCGTGGAACTCGCGGTCCAGGGCGTGCCGTTCGTCCTCGGTGTCGGACTCCGCCAGCCGCTTCTGCAGCTCGCGCAGGCGGGCCACGACCTGCTCGTCGGCGCGGGCCGCGGCGAGCGCGGCGGCCTGCGCCTCCAGGGGACGGCGTACGTCGAACAGCTCCAGCAGCCCGTCCAGGGGGAGGACGTCGACGGTCGCGGCGAACCCGGCCAGCATCTGCCCGGGGCGCAGCGCCGAGACGAAGGTGCCCGCGCCATGGCGGGACTCCAGCATCCCGAGGGCCGCGAGGGCGCGCACGGCCTCGCGGAGCGAGCCGCGTGAGACGCCGAGCCGGGCGCACAGCTCGGGCTCGGCGGGGAGCTGCGCGCCGGGGGCCAGCTCCCCGCGGGCGATCATGCCGCGCAGTCCGTCGGCCGCCGCGTTGGTCGCCGCCATCGGTCTCACCCTTCCGCAAAGTCATCTGATGACTTGATGTCATCCCGCGATGCCGTTACCGCCATTTTACGCAGGGGGCCTGTTCATGGCTGGCTTCCGCCTCTACGGTTCCCCACAGCGCAATCAAAGTCATCGGACAAGTCATCGGATAACTATGCCGAGGGCCTGCCGGAAGGAGCTTATGTCTCGTATGACCGGGCTGTCGCACTGGGCCCTGGACCCCTCGGTCCGCCATCTCAACCACGGCTCGTTCGGTGCCGTCCCCCGCGTCGCCCTCACCCGGCAGCGGACGCTGCGCGAGGAGATGGAGACCAACCCGGACGCGTGGTTCCGGACGCTGCCGGAGCGGGTGGGCGAGGCGCGGGCCACCCTGGCGCGCCGGCTGCGGGTTCCGGCGGAGGCCACCGCGCTGGTGCCGAACGCGAGCGCCGGGGTGAGCACCGTACTGAACAGTCTCGCCCTGCCCCGCGACAGCGAGGTGCTGGTCACCGATCACGCGTACGGCGCCGTCGCGATGGGCGTGGCCCGGGCCGCCGACCGGGCCGGGGCCCGGACCCGTACGCTCCACATCCCGCTCACCGCGACCGCCGACGAGATCGCGGCCGTCTTCGCCGCCGCGCTCACCCCCGCCACCTCGCTGGTCGTGGTGGACCAGATCACCTCGGCCACCGCCCGGCTCTTCCCCGTCGCCGAGATCACCCGGCTCGCCCACGCCGCCGGGGCGAAGGTCCTGGTGGACGGCGCGCACGCGCCCGGAATGCTGGCCGATCCGGTCGGCGCGTCGGGGGACGCCGACTTCTGGGTGGGCAATCTGCACAAGTGGTGCTGTGCCCCGCGCGGTACGGCGGCGCTGGTCGCGCGCGGTGCGGACGCCCAGGACCTGTGGCCGCTCACCGACTCGTGGGGCGCGCCGCATCCGTTCCCGCGCCGCTTCGACGAGCAGGGCACCGTGGACCTCACCGCGTGGCTCGCGGCGCCGCGCGCGCTGGAGTTCATCGAGGAGACGTACGGCTGGGACACGGCCCGGGCCGGGATGGCGAAGCTCGCCGAGGTGGCGCAGGGAATCCTCGCGGACGCCCTGGGCGCGGACCCGGCCGAGGTCGCGGGCGCCCCGGCGCCCGCGATGCGGCTGGTCCCGCTGCCCGCCGGAGTGGCCACCGACCACGAGGCGTCCCATGCCGTCCAGCGCCACATCGCGGCCGTGACCGGCTGCGAAACCGCCATCACCTCGTGGGGCGGCCGCGGCTTCCTGCGGCTGTCCGCCCACGTCTACAACACCGTCGCCGACTACGAGTACCTGGCCGAACGCCTCCCGGAGTGTCTCCCGGGATGTCCCCCGGCTTGAGGGACGGGCAGAAAGCGAGCACCACCATGCGCACCAAATCCATCGAGGCGACCATCGAGGACGCCGCCGGCCCCGACACCCGGCTGGCGCGGGCCCTGGGTCCGCTGCAACTCACCCTCATGGGCATCGGCGTCACCATCGGCGCGGGCATCTTCGTGCTGACCGGCACCGCCGCCGCGAACTTCGCCGGGCCCAGCATCGCGCTCTCGTACACCATCGGCGCGGTCGCCACGGCGCTGGTCGCGCTGTGCTACATGGAATTCGCCAGCACCGTCCCGGTCGCGGGCAGCGCCTACACCTTCGCGTACGTCTCGCTGGGCGAGCTGGTGGCCTGGCTCATCGGCTGGGACCTCATCCTCGACATGACGATGGGCGCGGGCGCGGTGGCCAGCGGCTGGGCGCAGTACGTCACCGACCTCCTGGCCACCTTCGGGATCCACCTCCCCGCGTCGGTCTCCGGTCCGGACGCGGCGGTCAACGTACCCGCGGTGCTGGTCATCCTGGTGCTCACCGCCGTGCTGGCCTCCGGTGTGCGCACCACCTCCCGCATCAACACGGTCATGACGGTGGTGAAGCTGGCGGCCATCGTCGTCTTCCTCGCCATCGGCGCGTTCCACATCGACCCCGCCAACTGGTCGCCGTTCATCCCCGAGGCCAAACCGGTGGGCGCCGACGGCGACATGTGGCAGCAGCCGCTGCTGGGGTGGGCCGGGCTCGGGGCGGACGCCACGTTCGGCACGGCCGGGATCCTGACCGGCGGCGCGATCGTCTTCGGCGCGTACTCCGGCTTCGACATCATGGCCAGCAACGCCGAGGAGGCCAAGCGGCCGCAGCGCACCCTGCCGATCGCGCTGATGTCCACCGTCGCCGTGTGCGCCGTGCTGTACGTGGCGGTGGCGCTCACCGTGACCGGCATGCAGCACTACACCGGGCTGGACAACGCCGCGCCCATCACCGGCGCGCTGAAGGCGGCGGGGGCCGACTGGGCGGTGCGGATCGTGGGCATCGGCGCGATCTGCGGACTGACCACGGTGGTGATGATCATGCTGCTGGGGCAGAGCCGGGTGTTCCTCGCGATGAGCCGCGACCGGCTGCTGCCCGCCTGGTTCTCCCACGTCCACCCGGTCACCCGCAGCCCGCGGCGGATCACCTGGACCCTGGGGCTGCTCGTGGCCTTCATGACCGCCGTGCTGCCCATCGGCGACCTCGCCGAACTGGGCAACATCGGCATGCTGACCTCCTTCATCGTCGTGTGCGCCGGCGTCGTCCACCTGCGCCGGACCCGGCCCGAACTGCGGCGCGGCTTCCGCACCCCGTGGGTGCCGGTCGTCCCGGCCGTCGCGGTGCTGCTGTGCCTGCTGCTGGTGGGCAGCCTGCCGCTGATCACCTGGGCGCGGTTCCTCGGCTGGATGGCCGCCGGGCTGCTGATCTACTTCTGCTGGGGCCGCCGGCACAGCAAGGTGGCCACCGGCGAACTGGCCGCGGAACCGTCACGCGTGCCCTCAGCCACGCCGTGACACCCCCCGGGCCCCCGTCGCCGCGCGCGTGGCCACCTGCGGGTACGCCGCGGTCCGGTGCTCGCCGAGCGCCGCCCGGTCGGAGGGCGCGCCGCCGCGCAGCAGGGCGGCGCCCAGCGGGGTGAGGGTGTGCAGGACTGCGCCGCCCTGGCGCAGCGTGTGCACGAGCCCCGCCTCGCGCAGCACGCTGGCGTGCTGGCTGGCCGAGGCGAGCGATACGCCGACCCGGCGGGCGAGTTCGCTCGTCGTACAGCCGCCGCCGACCTCCAGCAGCACCGCCGAGCGGGTGTGGCCGACGAGTTTGCCGAGGACCCGCGTCCGGCCGGGCGCGGCGGGCGCGGGCGGCGCGGGCGCCTTGCCGGCACGGGGCTGCTGTGGAACACCACTCCGGGCGTGCTCGACGGGATAGACCAGGACCGGGGTCAGCTCCGCGTTGAGGTAGGTCACCGGCGTTCTCCGGCAGAAGAACGACGGCAGCAGCAACAGCCCCCGGCCGCGCAGCTTCAGATCCCGGTCGACGGGATAGTCCACCTCCAGCACGGGCGGCCGCCACCGCATGGTCGGCGGCAGCGAGGCCAGCAGCCCATCGGCGCCCCCGTCGAGCAGGGCCCGCCCGCGGACCACCCGGTCCGCCTCGATTCGGGCCTGTATGTGCGGCCAGTACGGCGCCACGGCGGCCTCGTGATACGACCGCAACGCCCTCACCAACCGCTCCAGCGGCCGCCGCTCCCCCTGCGCCAGCCCGCGTATCCACCCGGGCAGGGCCCGGGCCGACGGCAACCGGTCGATTTCGGAGTGCAGCCGCTCGGCGGGCGTCGCGTGCAGCGCGTCCATGGCGGCGTCGCACCCGATGACGCCTTCGGCGGGCGTCAGGAAGTCGGGGAAATAGCCCCGCGACGGAATGAGCGGGGCCAGCAGCCGCCCTTCGCCGTTGAGTCGGTTACGCGCCTCCGAGCGCCATTCCCCGTATACGGTCTCGGCGCGGCTCTCGCGCAGCCGGTGGAAACTTAGGACGGTCTCCCAGAGTGCGTCCGGGCGGATTGCCATCCGCAGCCGGGCCATATCGAGTTCACTGAAATGAACACGTAGCACCAGACCCTCACAAGTGACATGGTGACCGCCCCCCGACCACCGTTGAGTATGCACGCTGGCACGGTCAGTGACCACGCCCTTTTGGCCAGATGTGAAAGGGGGAGCGCTACGCCCCGTCCAAGAGGAAAGCTGGTCTCCGGAAGGAAAACCGGGCGCGCCGGGAAACACCACCGGCGTCCGTCCGTAATTCAACAGGCGGTGCTCTGGGCCGTATTGCTCGTTCCCGTGGGGGGTGACGAGTGTGCGACGGCGACAGGGCACTTGTTGCCGCCCGATCCGATGCCGGGCGGCAACGGCTCCCGTGGGGGGAGTGAGAGGGGGCGGCACCTCCGCACAAGGTGCCGCCCCTTCATAGGGTCATCGCCGTGGGCGCGCGATCAGCCGGACGTCCGGACCGGACCGCGAGACGTCCACCAGCTCACACCGCAGGATGTCGTCCATCGTCTCGATGGTGCCGCCTTGGAGCGCGCCCTTGCCCCGGCCGAGGAACGCGGGCGCGACGTAGGCGATGATCCGGTCGACCAGCCCGGCCGACACGAACGACGCGGCGAGGGTGGGCCCCCCTTCGAGGAACATTCCGCGCACGCCACGGTCGCACAGCTCACCGAGCAGCCTGTGGAGATCCAGCCCCTCCTTAGCCCGAGGCAGCCGGACAACGGTCGCGATGCCCTCCAGGTGGATGGCGTCCGCGTCGTCGGCGACAGCGATCATCGTCGGCGCCGCGTCATCGAGAACCCGGGCATCGGCCGGCGTCCGCGCGTTGCTGTCCACGATCACCCGCCACGGCTGCTCATCGACGGGGACGGCCACCTTCAGCTCGGGGTCGTCCTTCGCGGAGCGCACGGCGAGGTGCGGATTGTCGGCCTGCTGGGTGCCGGAGCCGACAACGGTTGCCTGACAGGCCGCGCGCAGGGCATGAACCTCTGCCCGGGACTCCGCACTCGTGATCCACTGGCTGGTGCTGTCCGCCGCGGCGATCCGGCCGTCCAGGGTGGCCGCGTACTTGTAAACGACGTACGGCCGCCCCTCGGCGGTATGCCACTCGTCCGTGCCGACCAGCTCGCTGATGCGCATGGGTCCTCCTGGCAGATCTTGGTACCGGGAAGCCTAGTCTTCACACCGCGGCGACCGCCTCGGCCAGCTCTCGCACCATTGGCGTGCGTCGCCACGGCGCCAGTCCGGTGACGGCCCGGCGCAGTTCTGCCGTGATGCGGCGCGACTCCGTCTCACCACTGATCTCCAGCGCCTTCATGGCCGTGGCGCAGGCCGCGTCCGGGGACCGGTCCGCGGCATGGGCGGTGGCGAGCCGCGCCAGATGGAGCCCGCGCTCCCGTTGGTACAGGGCGGGCCACTGATCGAGGGCCCGCTGATAGATGGTCACGGCCTCGGCGGGCTTCCCCAGGCGGAGGCAGCAGGTCGCTCGCTGCGCCTCCACGTAGGAGGGAACGCAGTAGCCTCCCAGGTCATCGCTCACCGCCTCGTGCCCCTCGATGAGTTCGCGAGCGGTGTCCAGCGCCCCTACCGCGGCGGTTTCGTGGCCCGCGAGTGCGTGGCCGTGAGCCTCCTGAAGGTGGGCGGAGGCGCGGATGCGCGCGGGCACATCGCCGCGGACGCGCAGAGCGGCGCCCGCCAGACCCAAGGCCCGCTGCTGCTGCATCATGCCGACGGACTGCTGTGCCTTGCGCATGAGGATGAACGCCTGGCGCACGCTGTCCCCGGCTTCCTGCGCCCACTCCATGGCCCGGTCGGACCACCAGAGGCCCTGTTCGGGACGGCCCAGGTCCTCATACAGCCAGCCCGCGAACTCAGCCCACTCTGAAGCCGTTTCGAGCACCTGGCGGCGCAGGCTGCCGTCGGCCGCGGGAAGCAGCTGCTCCTCGATGACGGCGAGATGGTCGCGGACGGCACTGATGGCGTAGTGCGGTCCGTACAGACTGTCCGACTGGACGAGGCTGGTGCGGAGTTGGCGGAGCTGGCCGATGACAGCGGGATTGACCGGTCGGCGGACTGGGGCTTTGGCCGGGGCGGGCAGTATGCCGAGCCCGGCAGCCGCTCCCAGGAAGCCGCGACGGTTCACGTCGGCATGGTGCGGGGCATCTCCGGCCAACCCGACATCACAAGGCGCCATACCGAGCCGGTCGGCGACGAGCGCGAGCACATCGACGTCCCGCGCGGATTGGCGACCACGCTCCAACCGGCTGATGGTGCTCTGGCTGTACCCACACAGATCGGCCAGCCGCTGTTGGGTCCACCCACGTTCACGACGGGCGGCCGCGATGGCCTCACCCGCACTACGGCGGTGTTCTGACTGCGCCATGCACCCAGCGTAGCGACACCCTCACACGCGTATGCAGGTTCCGCATATGCGCAGCGCGTGACGCATGCGCCCGGAACGGCGGCAGGGCGACCGCGTTTGCCTCTACACGCAAGACCAGACGCACCGCCGGAGGCATCATGACGAGTTCTCAACCCGCGGCCCCGCCGTGGACACCGCCGCGCGGCGACGACGTCGAGGTGGTGAGAGTCGGCCCGTACTGGGACGTCCTGCGCGCCCCCATCGACATCGGCGAACGTGCCTTGAAGTTACTCGGCGACGCGACCGGCGCCGTCATCGCCGACTACAGCCTCATGTACTGGCTCATCCCCACCGGCCACGCCCAGCACTGGCGACGGCTACGGAGCGAGATCCGTGCCCTCGGCGCACACGGAGCCGAGATCACCTACGTCGGCGTACCACCGGCCGCTCACACCACCGGCCCCCGCCTGCACTGGCGCATCCCGGTCGGCCCCGACCGGTATCTCACGGACGCGGGCCGGCTCCGCGAGGCGCTGGCGCGGGCGATCGCCACCGAGCCCGCCGAGGAGGCAGCAGCCCGATGACGCCCCAAATCTGCGCCCGCTGCCAGAAGACCACCCGGGAGCCGGTCGTCGTCGCGATCGGGCACAGCGCGAGCGGCGGCGGGGGAACCGTCTACGCCTGCCCGGGCTGCGCGCCCACCTTCCCACAGCAGCGCGACCCGTTCAGCAGCCTCCTCGCCCGCGACGAGCCCGTCGGGTGGCAGCGATGAAGGCTTGTCGGAAGAAGCCCACCCGGGAGCCCGTCATACGTCCCGTCGTCCGGACGCCTTGGAGCCGGTTCCTCGACCACGCCATGTGCTGCGGGGCCTGCCGGTCCGGCGAACGGTGCCTCTACGGGGGCGAGCTGCACAACGCGGTGCGAGCGGCCCTCGCCGCCGCGGCCCCATGACCGGGCGGGCCGCTGCTGATCCGGTTCCCCCGTACCGGACGCACCGCCGCGGCCCGCCGTCAGACTCCCGTCCGGCTGTTTGCGTGACGGTCGACGGTCGGACGGGTTGGTGAATACAGGA
Organism: Streptomyces sp. NBRC 110028; assembly: GCF_001417735.1. Lineage (GTDB taxonomy): Bacteria > Actinomycetota > Actinomycetes > Streptomycetales > Streptomycetaceae > Streptomyces. The sequence continues at coordinate 41,729 of NZ_BBUZ01000025.1, read as the reverse complement.
ATACCGACAGAGAGGATTCCGCCATGCGGCATACCTTGAGCGAGTGCGATCACGAGTGGACGCAGTGGAGCGGAAAGCAGCGCTGTCGCAAGTGCGGCGCCACTCAGTAGGACGGCTCAAGGCGGTCGGGGTGCCGACCCGGTACCCCGACCGCGCACCCGAGGGAGAGGTGACGTGATCGAGCGCGTCGAATGGGACGACCTTCCGGTCGAGCTGCGCACCGCCGCGGAGGCCCGCACCGGGAAGGTGCTCACAGCGGAGCGGGTGGAGGAAGGACTCAACTGCTCCGTAGCACTGATCTTGAACACGGCGCACAACGGGCGCCTGTTCTTCAAAGGGGTGCGCCAAGCGGACGAGCCGGGAATGGCGGCCCTACGGTGCGAGGAACGCATCAACCCGACGGTGGGCGGCATCAGCCCCACCACCCGCTACAGGTTCGACGCAGGCGGCTGGTCGGCTCTGGCATTCGTCTACGTCAACGGTCGGCACGCGGACCTGGGACCCGGCTCGAAAGACCTGGACGCCGTAGCGTTCGCGCTGAAGCGCATGCACGACCTGAGGATCCCGAGCTTCCGCATTCCGCACTTCGCTGACAGGCTTCGCGAGTTCTGCGAGCCCGGCGAGGCAGAAGTCCTCGGAGGGGGCCATCTGCTGCACACGGACACCAATCCGCACAACATCATGATCGACGACAACGGCGGCGATGCTTATGTCGTGGACTGGGCCATGCCCGCCATCGGCCCGGCCTGGGTGGATCCGGCGTACACGGCGGTGCGTCTCATGGAATGCGGGCAGTCCCCCGACGAGGCCCTCGCGTGGCTGGGGCGCTTCCCAAGCTGGCGGCGGGCGAGCGCGCCAGCCGTAGGGGCGTTCGTGAACGCCACGTGCCGACACTGGACAGCGACAGTCGGCGCAGCGGGCGCGGAGCCGAGCAACGCGCGATTCCGGCACCTCCTGTCGCGTGTGAACAGGTAGCGAAAGAGGGGGCGGCACCTCCGCACAAGGTGCCGCCCCCTTTGAGAGCCGGGGTCGCCGCCGGGTGAGGGTGGGTGTTCCCCGGCGCCGACCCCGGTGGCTCTACCGGCCGTTGGCCGCCGCCCGGCCCGACTCCAGGCGGGCTACGGGGATGCGGAACGGGGAGCAGGAGACGTAGTCCAGGCCCACCTCGTGGAAGAAGTGGACGGACTCCGGGTCGCCGCCGTGCTCGCCGCAGACGCCGAGCTTGAGGTCGGGGCGGGTGGCGCGACCGGCCCGGGCGGCGTCGCGGACCAGGGAGCCGACGCCGTCCTTGTCGATGGTCTCGAACGGGCTGACGCCGAAGATGCCCTTCTCCAGGTACGCGGTGAAGAAACTGCCTTCGACGTCGTCGCGGGAGAAGCCCCAGACCGTCTGGGTCAGGTCGTTGGTGCCGAAGGAGAAGAAGTCGGCGGACTCGGCGATCTGGGCGGCGGTCAGCGCGGCCCGGGGCAGCTCGATCATGGTGCCGAGGGAGAGCTTGAGGTCCACGCCGTGGGCCCGCTCGACCTCGGCGATGACCTGCTCGGCCTCCTCGCGGACGATCTCCAGCTCCTGCACCGTGCCCACGAGCGGAATCATGATCTCGGCGCGCGGGTCGCCCTTGGCGGCCCGGCGGGCGGCGGCGGCCTCGGCGATGGCGCGGACCTGCATGGCGAACAGGCCGGGGATGACGAGTCCGAGGCGTACGCCGCGCAGGCCGAGCATCGGGTTCTGCTCGTGCAGCCGGTGGACGGCCTGGAGGAGGCGCAGGTCGTTCTCGTTGTGGTCCTTGCGGGACTCGGCGAGCGCGACGCGCACCGACAGCTCGGTGATGTCGGGCAGGAACTCGTGCAGCGGCGGGTCGAGCAGCCGGACGGTGACGGGCAGCCCGTCCATCGCCTCGAACAGCTCCACGAAGTCCTTCTGCTGGAGCGGCAGCAGCTCGCTGAGGGCGGCGTCGCGATCCTCCTCGGTGTGGGCGAGGATCAGCCGTTCGACCATCTCGCGGCGCTCGCCGAGGAACATGTGCTCGGTGCGGCACAGCCCGATGCCCTGGGCACCGAAGCGGCGGGCGCGGGCGGCGTCCTCGGCGTTGTCGGCGTTGGCCCGTACGCGCAGGCGGCGCACCCGGTCCGCGTACGCCATGATCCGGTGCACGGCGCCCACCAGCTCGTCGGCGTCGTCGGCGCCCGCGTGCATCCGGCCCTCGAAGTACTCGACCACCGGGGAGGGGACGACCGGGACCTCGCCGAGGTAGACCTTGCCGGAGGAGCCGTCGATCGAGACGACGTCGCCCTCCTCGATGACCAGGTCGTCCTTGCCGTCCGCGCTCGGCACGACCATGCGGCGGCGCTTGGTGTCGACCTCCAGGTCCTCGGCGCCGCACACACAGGTCTTGCCCATGCCGCGGGCGACGACGGCGGCGTGCGAGGTCTTGCCGCCGCGGGAGGTGAGGATGCCCTCGGCGGCGATCATGCCGTCCAGGTCGTCGGGGTTGGTCTCGCGGCGGATGAGGATGACCTTCTCACCGGAGCGGGACCACTTGACGGCCGTGTACGAGTCGAACACGGCCTTGCCGACGGCGGCGCCCGGGGAGGCGGCGATGCCGCGCCCGATCTTGCGTACGGTGTCGCCCGCCGCGACCTCCGTGTCGAAGCGCGGGAACATCAGCTGCGCGAGCTGCGCGCCGTTGACCCGGCGCAGCGCCTCCGCCTCGTCGATCAGTCCCTGGTCGACCAGCTGGGTGGCGATCCGGAAGGCGGCACCGGCGGTGCGCTTGCCGACCCGGGTCTGCAGCATCCACAGCTTGCCGCGCTCGATGGTGAACTCGATGTCGCACAGGTCCTTGTAGTGCGTCTCGAGGGTTTCCATGATCTGCATCAGCTCGTCGTACGAGCGCTTGTCGATCTGCTCCAGGTCGGCGAGCGGAACGGTGTTGCGGATGCCCGCGACGACGTCCTCGCCCTGGGCGTTCTGCAGGTAGTCGCCGTAGACGCCCTGGTGGCCGCTGGCCGGGTCACGGGTGAAGGCGACGCCGGTGCCCGAGTCGGGGCCGAGGTTGCCGAAGACCATGGAACAGATGTTGACCGCGGTGCCCAGGTCGTGCGGGATGCGCTCCTGGCGGCGGTAGAGCTTGGCGCGGTCGCCGTTCCAGGAGTCGAACACGGCCCGTACGGCGAGGTCCATCTGCTCGCGCGGCTCCTGCGGGAAGCCGCGGCCGGTCTCCTGGGCGACGATCGTCTTGAACTCCGCGACCAGTTTCTTGAGGTCGGCGGCGTCGAGGTCGATGTCGACGGTGACGCCCTTGGCCTGCTTGGCCGCGTCGATGGCCTCCTCGAAGAGGTCGCCGTTCACGCCCAGCACGGTCTTGCCGAACATCTGGATGAGGCGGCGGTAGGAGTCCCAGGCGAACCGGTCGTCGCCCGCCTGCGCGGCGAGCCCGGCGACGGACTCGTCGGAGAGGCCGATGTTGAGGACGGTGTCCATCATCCCGGGCATCGAGAACTTCGCGCCGGAGCGTACGGACACCAGGAGCGGGTCGTCGGCCTGGCCGAGCTTCTTGCCCATCTTGTCCTCAAGGGCTTCGAGGTGCGCACTCACCTCGTCGCGGAGGGCCGCGGGCTCGGAACCGCTGTCGAGGTAGACCTTGCACGCCTCGGTGGTGATGGTGAATCCCGGTGGCACGGGGAGACCGAGATTGGTCATCTCGGCGAGGTTCGCTCCCTTCCCGCCGAGGAGGTCCTTGAGATCCTTGTTGCCCTCGGTGAAGTCGTAAACGAACTTCTGCTGATCTTGTGTTTCCGGCACGGGACTCGATCTCCTCGGCTCGGCTGCCCTGACGGCGGGGAGCGTACCCAGATCGAAGGCTCCTGAGTATGTCCACTCCACCGTCATTCGGCCGTAACCACCCGCCTGCCACGTGTTCGAAAGTGCGCCGCCGGGAGAAGTGGCGCGCGCCGCTCCTTCAAGAGTCGAACACATGCACACGCCACGCACAGAACTGGGGAGGCGGTCACTACGGTGCGTTACGGCTGGTTCGAGGTCTCGAACATCGTTAGGGTGACACTGAGTGCCACGCATTGAGGAGGTGAGCGCAGCGGGCGACCGCCGCACCACCCCTTTGCTTCCGCTCATCTGAGCGGCTCCTTGATCATAGTGGCGAGAATCACCTCCTCCAGCATGGCTCATCTCACTATTTGGACATGACGAGGGAGTACTCGCTCAAATGAGCGATGTGCAGGTGAGCGACAGTGGCAGGGCCGGTAGGGTGCCCCTACACGCCAGCTGAGGAGGGCCCCGTGACCAGCGCCCGACGCGCGCTCGCGCAGGTGGTGCCCGGCGCGCGGCGCGTCCTCGACGAGAACTGGACCGGCTCCTCCACGGTCCCCTCGCGCGGCCTCTATCCCCACCAGTGGAGCTGGGATTCGGCGTTCATCGCGATCGGATCGCGTCATCTTTCGGTACGCCGCGCCCAGCGGGAACTGGAAACGCTGCTCACGGCCCAGTGGAACGACGGACGCATCCCCCACATCGTCTACAACCCCGCGGTGCCGCCGGGCGCCTACTTCCCGGGCCCGGACTTCTGGCGGCCGCCCCCGGGCGCCGGCGTCGCCCCGCCCGGCGTCGCCACATCCGGGATCATCCAGCCGCCGGTGCACGCGCTCGCCTGCCTGCTGGTGCACCGCGCCGACCCGCACGCCTCGCAGCGGTCCGGCTTCCTGGCCCGTACGTACCCCCGGCTCGCCGCCTGGCACCGCTATCTGGCCGACCGGCGCGACCTGGGCGGCGGCGGGCTGGTGTCCGTGGTCCACCCCTGGGAGCCGGGCATGGACAACAGCCCCTGCTGGGATGCCCCGCTGGCCCGCGTCGAACCCGCCCCGCCCGAGGCGTTCCGCCGCGCCGACCTCGACCACGGCGCGGCCGCCGACCGGCCCACGGATCTGGACTACGGGCGCTACGTACGGCTCGCGGCGGACTACCGGGACGGCGGCTACCAGGACCGTGCCGACACGCTCGGCTTCGTGGTCGAGGACCCGGGCGTCAACGCCCTGCTCATCGCCTCCGAACACGCCCTGGCCGAGATCGCCCGGACCGTCGGCGCGGACCCCCGCCCACACCGCGCCCGGGCCGCCCGTCTGACGGCCGCCCTGCTGGACCGCCTCTGGGACCCGGCCACCGGGCAGTTCCTGTGCCGCGATGTGCGCGGCGGGGACCTCATCCCCGAGCGGAGCGCGGCGGGCCTGCTGCCCCTGCTCGTCCCCGAGCTGCCCCGGGCCACGGTCGGGACGCTGCTGCGTACGGCCACGGGCGAGCACTTCGGACTTGGCGCCTCGGTGCGCCTGGTGCCCAGCTACGACCTGCGGGGCCACGCCTTCGACCCCGCCCGCTACTGGCGCGGCCCGGCCTGGTTCAACGTCAACTGGCTCCTGGAACGCGGCCTGCGGCTGCACGGCGCCACCCCCGAGGCGGACGCGCTCCGGTCCGCCGCCCTGGAGGCGGCCGCCGCCTCCGGGTTCGCCGAGTACGTCGACCCGTACACCGAGGAGCCGCGCGGTACCCGGGACTTCAGCTGGACGGCGGCCCTGGCGCTGGACCTGGCGGTGGCGGCCGACGGGTAAGGCCGCTCAGCCCTCTCCCCTGTCCAGCCCTGCCAGCGCCTCGCGGGTCTTCCGCGTGCAGCTGTCCTCGTCGCCCAGGACCCGCTCGCTCACCTCCAGCACCGCCCGCCACTCGGCCTCGGCCTCGTCGAGGCGGCCGAGGCCCTTGAGCGCGGTGGCGAGGTTGTAGCGGGTCCACAGGGTGTCGGCGTCCTCCGCTCCCAGAACGCGCTGCCGGCTCCGCCAGGTCTCCCGGATCTCCCGCTCCGCCTCCGCGAAGCGGTCCAGCCTGAGGAGCACATAGCCGAGGCTGTGCCGAGCCGTCAGCGTCGTCACGGCCTCCGCGCCCATCACCCGCGTACGCCCCTCGACCACCCGGCGGAACAGCGGCGCGGCCTCCTCGAAACGCTCCTGGTCACGCACCACCGTGGCCAGCTGCACCATGGTCGACAGCGCCTGCGGATCGTCCCGCCCGAGCACCCTGGCCTCGGCCTCCATGGTCACGCGGAACTCGGCCTCGGCCTCGGCCGGACGCCCCAGAAGGGCCAGCGTCTTGGCACGGCCATGGCGCGTCAGCAGGGTGGCCGACGCATCAGCCCCGAGCACCCGAATCCGGTCCTGGAGCACCCGGGTGAACTGCGCCAGCGCTTCGTCATACCGCCCCGCCATGCGCATGCTGGCCGCCATGCAATGGCGCGTCGAGAGCGTGCTGGGATGCGCATCGTCGAACACGGCGGCCTCCCGCTCCAGGAGCTGACGGTACGTCGCCTCCGCTTCCTCATAGCGCTGCTGGTCCTCCAGCAGGAACGCCCGCAGACGCAGATTGATCAAAGATTCGCTGTGCCGCTCCCCGAACACGCTGATCGTCTCCTCCGTCAGCGTGTCGAGCTCGACTTCCGCCTCGGCGAACCGTCCGAGATGGCGCAGCCGGTTGAAGCGGCCACGACGCGCCCGACGCGCCCGCCAGTCCCTGGGCCCCAGACGCGCGGCCGTCCGGTCGACCAGGTCGCTCCACAGCGCCTCGGCTTCCTCGTTGCGCAATCTGGCATCCAGCGTCTCCCCGAGACCGGAGAGCGCCCGCAGCAAGGCGGAGTCCACCTCCGACTCGGCCGGGCCGCAGTCTTCGACCGCGGACCGCATTTCGGCCTCGGCCTCGTCGAAGCGCCCCAAGTACCGCAACGCGCCGGCCAGCCAGTAACGCCCGTTGACGGTGGAGTAGTCCCGAGGCCCCTTCAGCTCCCGCCAGCCACTCACCACGGTGCGGAACTCCTGCTCGGCCTCTTCCCCGCGATGCAAGGACAGCAGGAGGGTTCCGCGCTTCCTGCGCAAGGGCAGGACCGTATCCCGGTGGTCCTCCTCCGACCGCCGTTCCCACGCCTCGATCAGGGTCCGGCACTCCTCCTCCGCCGCCGCCGTACGCTCCGCGTCGCCCAGCAGGTCGACGAGGTAGCCACGGGCGTAAAGCGTGTAGGGGTGCTCCTCGCCATGGACCCTCCCCGAGATCCCGACCACCGCACGCAACTGGGACTCCGCTTCGTCATGCTGCCCCAGCCCGTTCAGCGTGAGCGCCATGTGTCCCCGGAGGTCCCGGGATTCGAGATCCTCAGCGGATACCAGCCCGGCGATCTGCTCCCGCACCACGACACCCAGCTCATCCGCGTACGTCCGCCATCCGGCGTCGACGAGCCTCTTGGCCAGGCCCGGCAGCGTCCGCACGCCCACCCAGCCGGTTTCCTCCCGCCATTCGTCGGCCTCGGCCAGTACCTTCTCGACGCTCTCGCGAACCGACCCCGGCAGGCCCTCGTCCGCCGCGATCCGCCGCACCACCGCCATCAGCGCCGACCGGACGCGCGTGGAGGCCAAGGAGCGGGGCGGGAAGGGGGCGGCCGGTTCCGCCGGCTGCCGTACGGGCTCCTCGGCCTCCGGCGGCGGGTCCTCGTCCCGCAGCCCCAGCCGCCGCAGCAGCTCCGGGGACGCCGCCGCGAAGGGGCGTGCCTCGTCGGCGACGCGGGAGTCGCCGTGGTCGCCGGAGAGCCGGGCGCGGAACTCGGGGCCGCTGCCCTGCCGGTGCAGCAGGAACTCGGTGACCTGCGCCGCCGTCTCCAGCGCGTCCGAGGTCCGGACCGCGTCCAGCAGCAGGTCCGCGACCCCCGGGTGGAACTCGTAACTCTCCGCGCCGCCCTCCCGCCCGCGCAGCAGCCCGCCCAGGAACACCTCGGCCAGCTGCGCCGGGTGGAAGCGCTCCGCGCGGACCGCGCCCGCCTGGTGGATCAGCCGCATCACCGGCAGCGTCAGCGGATGGACGGTGGCCAGCGCCCCGGCCAGACGCTGGGCCTCGGGCGAGGCCGCCTCCCGGAAGCGGCGCAGCCGCCGCTCGGCCGTGGGCTCGGGGGCGTGGGCCGTGGCCCGCTCGGCCACCGGCTTCTCCGCCCCGTCCAGCAGCATCACCGGCAATGCCGCGCCACCGCCGCCCGTCCCGGTGAGCGCCGCCCACGCGCCCAGCTCGCCCTCGGCCAGCTCCAGCACCGGCACCGGGGTCTTGCCGTCATACGACACCAGGCCGCGCGGCAGCACCGGGTGGCGCACGGACAGCGCACGGCCCGGCGCGCCCTCCCGGCCGCCCGCGTCGACCAGCAGCCGCTGGGTGGGCATTCCGCGCTCCGGCCACATCCGCGCGGGCAGCGGCTGGAGGACCGCCACCGGCGAGTGGCGGGCCCAGCGGCGCAGCAGACGCGGAATCGCGCCGCCGCGCCACCCCGGGCCCACCCCGTCCGAGAGGACCAGCATCACGGTGCGGCCGGAGGTGTCGGTCAGCTGGCGTGCGGTGCGGCGCGGGGCGCCGGGGGCGTACGGGCGGGCCGTGAGCACCGGTTGGGCGTCCTCGGCGCTGTCCAGACCGTAGGTCCGTACCGAGCGGAAGGCGCCCTGCCGCTCCAGCAGTCCGCGCACCTCGGCGGCGAGCTGCTGCCACAGGACCATCGACGGGCCGTCGTCCACGATGAGCGCGACGCTCAGCCAGCGCTCCGGGCGGGGGCGCAGCACCACGTCCGGCAGACCGGTTTCGGCGATCCACTCGGCGGTGGCGGTCTCGTCGACGCAGAAGGAGGTGCGCGACGGCACGCTGCGCCGCAGTGGTCGCAGCGCGCGGGACAGCCCGCGCGCCGCGGGCAGCGCCCGCACGCCCCGGACGCCGACGCCGCGCGCCGGGCGGGCCGCGGTGGAACGGGCGGCACCCGCGGCGTAGAACCCGGCGGGGGCGAGGGGCCCGGACCCGGGTTCCTCCGCGGCGTGCGCCCCGGCGGGATGACGCTGGGCGGCCTTCCCCTCGTCGTCGCCGACCGCGCCGGACGCGGGAGCGGACGCGGTCCCCGGGGACGGCGCCCGTTCCTCCCCCTCCCCCTCGCCCCGCGCCGGGGCCGTGGTCGCGGCGAACCACAGGACGTCGCGCAGCTCCTCCTCGGACAGCTCGACCCCCGCGTCCTCCAGCAGCGCGCACAGCCGCTCGATCATTACGCGTCGGCTTCGTTCAACGAGCGGAACAGCTTGTCGAGGACGTCGTGGTCGACCCGCACCCCGGAGGACCGCAGCCGCACCGCGTTGAGCAGTTGGTCGGTGGCCAGCTCCCGCTCGTTCCGCCGGGCCACGAAGTCGGCGATCAGCTCCTGGGCCCGTGCGCCGACCTCCTCGCCCAAGTGCATGGTGACGATCTGCTGGAGCTGCCGCTCGTCGGGCTGCCTGAGGTCGAGCCGTACGCAGCGGCGCAGGAACGCCGGAGGGAACTCACGCTCGCCGTTGCTGGTGATGACGACGACGGGGAAGACGCGACAGCTGACCCAGCCGCTGGTGATCTCGGCCTTCTCCCGGGAGCCGGCGATCTGCACCCGGACCGTCTTCCCCTCCCCCAGCCTGGCCAGTTCCGGAATCTCGAACTCGCCCTCCTCGAAGACCGTGAGGAGGTCATTGGGCAGGTCCACATCGCCCTTGTCCAGCTCGTCCACGAGCAGGACACGCGGTGTGTCGGCGGCCAGGAGCGCGGTGCCGAGCGGGCCGAGCCGCAGATAGTCGCCGATGTCCGGCTCGGATCCGGCGGTCTCGTCGGCGTGCCGCTTGAGGGAGGCCTCGCGCAGCCGGCCCACCGCGTCGTACGAGTAGAGGCCCTCGGTGAGCGTGGAGCGGCTGTTGACCGGCCAGTGCAGCACCTCGCCCAGCATCAGTTCGCGGGCGACGGCATGGGCCAGGGTCGACTTGCCGGTGCCGGGCCGGCCGGTGACCAGCAGCGGGCGGTGCAGGTGGAGCGCCATGTTGACGACGTCGCGGTCCTCGTCGGAGATCAGATACGGCAGCCCACGCCCCGGGTCCTCGCCCTGGCGCCGCGCATCGTCGCCGAACCGCCGCCACGGCGGGGCGGGGGGCCAGGCCGTCACCTCGTGGGGCTCGGTGGCGCCGCCCTGGAAGAGCCTCCAGTCCTGTGCCATCTTCTTCGTCTCTCCTCAGGGTGCCGACAGGTCGAGTGGGTCGGGGAGCGGGCGGTGTGGATCGTCCCACAGAAGAGCCATATGCCTGCCGTGGTGGCTTTTGTAGGAGTCGCTGTCGGACCGGAGTTCGCGCAGCCGCTGGGGAAGGGACCGCAGCGGCCTCTCCTCGCCGAGCAGCTTGCGCACCTCGTCCTCCGCTATGGACGGTTCCGCCTCGCCGTGCCATATGAGGACGGGCACACCGCCGAACAGACAAGCGTTGAAGACATCCGGCCGGGACCGCAGAGGGGTGGCCGTCATCGCGCCCGGAGTGTCCACGGTCTGCTGGACGGCGGCATACACCTCACCGCAGTCCATGTGGTCCGGCAGCCAGCGCAGTTCCCTGGTGTCAGCGGCGCCGACCCGCTTCCAGCGGCGCTTCCACAGATCGTGCCGCTGGGGTTCACGGAATTCGGTGCAGCGCATGACGACCGGGTAGTCCGTGCCCAGATGCCGCTTGACGGGCTGTGCCAACTGCCAGCGGTGCACGGCCAGTTCGAGGTCAGTGGAGGAGACGAAGAACTCCACCAGGGTGTCCGGGGTGTAGGGCTGGGCGTTCAGCACGGCTTCCACGCCCTGCCGTATCTCCTCCAAGGTGGCGGGGGTATCCACCTTGGCCAGGGAGTTGACGTCCTCGCCACGCCGCGCCCACACCTCGTAGGTGCGCCGCTGGCCGGGCTCGTTGGACGGGCGCAGCCGGATCTGAACGCTCCCCCAGCTACCGCCGGGAGGTGCCCCCCGGTCCTGGGTGAGGCCGGCCGACTTGACGCTCTCGGCGTACTCCTTGGCTTCGCCGCGCCGCTCCTTCAGCTGGCCCTCCATGCCCAGTCGTTCGGCGCACCGCAGCGACCAGGCGCGCAGATCGGCGGCGACGGCCCCGTCGTCGACGGCGGCGAAGCGCTCCACGACCCTGAGCAGCTGTGGAAGCTGGTCCGGTTTGGGAAGCAGCTCCTCCAGCGCGTCGGCGAGTCCGGCCGGATCGTGGAACGCCAGATCGACCAGGCCGAACAGCGCGCGAGCCTCCGCTGCGACGTCGTACCGGCCCCGCTCGTCCAGCCGCCCCAGCAGCGCGACCAGCTCCACGTACTCGGCGCGGGTCAGCCACGTGCCCTGGAGGACGTGGCAGGCCTTGCGGATCTCCGCGCCGACCGGCCCGGGTGCGCTCAGCTCGGCCAGGAGGGTGACGGTGCCATGCGGGTTGTCCAGCGCCCAGTCGACCAGTTCCTCGGCCGAGAGGGACCTCGTGACGGGCGGGGTGGTGGTGAACTGCTCGCACAGCCGGGCGGCGGCCCTCGCCGCCGATCCGGCCGGATCGGCGGCGAGCAGCCCCGACACCTCCAGAACCAGCGCCTCCCGGAACCGCCGCTTCTCCGGATCGAGGGGCGGGGCGGGCGGGCCGAGCCGGACCGTCCGCTCCTGCTGTTCCCAGTTGCTGACGTGCATCGTCGGGTACTGCCGGCTGCTCCCGGCCTCGCGGAACCGGGCGAACTCGTCCCGCACGCCCTTCCCGACCCGGTCCAGATCCAGCGCCGCCCCGGCGTCGCCCGCCGCTTCGAGCTGCCGCAGCAGGACGGAGGTGAAGCGCCCGGATCCCTCCTGCTCCATGGCGACGGCCCCGGCCCGGCAGGCCCGCATCCAGTACACCGGCCGCTCGGGTCTGGTCTGGGTCTCGGTGGTGAGCGGCTGCGGGTCGTCGGCCAGCTCATGGATGCCGGCGGGGAGGGCCTGGCGGCACGCGTCGATGATGACGGTGACCCGGTCCACCGCGTCCCAGGGCAGATGGCCGGTGCGCACCAGGTCGACCAGGCTGTCGGCGGCCAGCCCCTGGAGGTCGGTGTCGGAGGCCTCGGGATACAGCAGGCTCCACCGGCCGCCCGGCGCCTGCACCCCGTGCCCGGCCCAGTAGATCCACAGCCAGTCGCCGTCGATCTCGCGCAGCCCCTCCCGGAAGACCTTGCGCACATCGGCGCGCTCCGCCGGGCGGTAGCCGGGGTGCGCCGCCTCCAGGGCCGCCCTGTTGCGCTCCATGGGCGAGGCCAGTAACTGGATGTTCTCCGGCGGTACGCCCCGCCCGGTCAGCCACGTGCGCATCCCGATGGCATCGTGCACCGGGCCGTCGAGGTTCAGCTCGTCGCTGCCGTTGTACCGCTCGACCGCCACGATCACGGCATGGGTGCGGCGCCAGTCGTGCTCCACCGCTGTCACTTCGGCAGCTCCGGGGCCAGCAGTTCGTACAGCCGCTGGTGGGCGAAGTACGAGGTGTGGGCGCGCGGGAAGGGCTGACGGGTGGTGACGCGCCAATCGGTGACCCGGTCGGGGAAGATCTTCTCCCCGACGAAGCCGAGCAGATCCTGCTCGTCGTAGACGTTGATCCAACGGGGGAAGCTGCCGGGCAGGGGTTCGCCGCGGCGCAGCGCGGTGAGCGCGTCCAGCTCGTAGAGGAACGGCGCCTGCGAGCCGACGGTCACCAGCAGCTCCACCTCGGGCGGGCGCTCCGTGGGATCGGCGAGCAGATCGACGCAGGCGATCCCGCCGAGGCTGTGGGCGAGCAGCACCACCGGCCCGCCGCCGCCCTCGGCGGCCTCGCGCACCGCCGTGCGGATCGCGGCGCGCACCCCGGCGCCGCGCACCTGGTAGCGGAGGATGTCGCCGCTCGCCGGGACGGATTTGCCGGTGATGCGGCCACGGAAGGTGTGGGCCAGCGAGGACAGCGGCGAGAGGTAGGAGTTGAGCGCCCGTACGGCGACGCCCTTCGCGGCGCGGGCGGCGAATCCGCCCCGGCCGGTGCCGCCCAGCTGATCGGTGAACGCGCCGACGACGGTGTCCCGGTCGGCGCCGTCCACCGCGAGCGGCTCGTCGTCGCCGTGCGGGCCCTCGGCGCGCTGGACGGCCAGGGCGTACACGGCGCGGGCCGCGATCGCCTCGATGCCGTCTGCGGGCGGAAGTCCGCCCAGGGCGCGGGAGATCTCATGGGCGACGCGGCCGGCGGCCGGGCCGAGGTGCGGGGCGAGGTCGGACACCAGCTCGTCCAGGCTCGCCCTGCCGCCGGTCACCGCTGCCGGGCTGCCCGCGTCGCCGGTCGCCGCGCCCGGGCTCTCCCCGCCGGTCACCGCCTCCAGGCTCAGCCCGCGCACCTTGCCGGCGACGGCCTGCCAGGGGTCCTGACGGCCGGGGGCGAAACCGGGCCGGGCGCCTCCGCCGCGCCGCGCCTTCGCCGCCTCCGCGAACTCCCGCAGCTCGGCGAGCGGATCGACCTCCAGCAGCGCCCAGACGGCCAGCGGATCGTCCTCGTCCAGCACCTCGCCCCGTACCTCGCCCAGCGGGGCGTCGCCGCCGACGCCGCGGCTCTTCGCCCGCGGCGGGACCGACGCCCCGCCGAGCCCCAGCGACGCCCCGTGCTCCTCGCCCCAGAAGCAGCGGACGACCCGGATGCCGGGTCTCACCCGCCCCAGGCCCGCGGCGACGCGCGCGAAACTGTTCTCGTACGACTTGGCCCGGACCCCCGTGCCGTGGACGAAGACGACGCTTGTCACCGATCCCCCCAGATCGTCCGGATCCCACCGCGACCACGAATCCATCACTTTAGCCCGTGATGACCGCGCGTGGCCCCCGAACCCCCCAGCTCAGCCGCCCGAGGTGGCCAGCTCCGCGTCCGCGGTGACGCCCGCGCAGTCGTACGGGTCCTCCAGCCAGCCGTCCGGGAGGACCACCCGGTTGCGGCCCGAGGTGCGGCCGCGGGGGCCGTCGGCGCCGGGCGGCCACTCCTGGTCCAGGTCCAGCCCGGCCAGCAGGTCGTCCAGCTCGGCCAGGGACGAGGTGATCGCGAGCCGTTTGCGCATCTCGGAGCCGACCGAGAAGCCCTTGGTGTACCAGGCGACGTGCTTACGGAAGTCGATCACGCCGCGCTCCTCGTCCTCCAGCCACTCGGCGAGCAGCTCGGCGTGGCGGCGCATCACGGCGGCGACCTCCTTGAGCGTGGGCCGGGCGGCACCGGCCCCGCCGCCCGGCGCACCGCCGGGTTCGAACGCCGCCACCAGGTCGCCGAAGAGCCACGGCCGCCCCAGGCAGCCGCGCCCGACGACCACGCCGTCACAGCCGGTCCGGGCCATCATCCGCACCGCGTCCTCGGCGGACCAGATGTCGCCGTTGCCCAGTACCGGGATCTCCGGGACGGTCTCCTTCAGCCGCGCGATGGCGTCCCAGTCCGCCGTGCCGCCGTAGTGCTGGGCGGCGGTGCGGCCGTGCAGCGCGATCGCGGTCACGCCCTCCTCGACGGCGATCCGGCCCGCGTCGAGGTAGGTGATGTGGTCGTCGTCGATGCCCTTGCGCATCTTCATCGTCACCGGCAGCGGACCCGCGCCCGTCACGGCCTCGCGCAGGATCGCGCGCAGCAGGTTCCGCTTGTACGGGAGCGCCGAGCCGCCGCCCTTACGGGTCACCTTGGGCACCGGGCAGCCGAAGTTGAGGTCGATGTGGTCGGCCAGGTCCTCGTCCACGATCATCCGTACGGCCTTGCCGACGGTCGCCGGGTCGACCCCGTACAGCTGGATGGAGCGGGGCTTCTCGGAGCCGTCGAAGTGGATCAGCCGCATGGTCTTGGCGTCCCGCTCGACCAGCGCCCGGGTCGTGATCATCTCGCTGACGAACAGCCCCTTGCCGCCGCTGAACTCCCGGCACAGGGTACGGAACGGCGCGTTGGTGATCCCGGCCATCGGTGCGAGCACCACCGGAGGCTGGACCGTATGCGGGCCGATCTGCAGCTGTGTCTGGGTCATGGGGTGAGCTTCCTCGCGGTGCGGGTAGGGGGTTCGTATGGGTGGCCGTTCCGGACCGTCGTACGCGTCGTGCGGACCGTCGTGCGGACCGTCGTGCGGGACCGGACCTCTCATTGTCCCGCACTCGCGCAGGGGATCGGCCGGGCGGTTCATACCTTCGCACCCCCGACATCGTTGTAGCGTTCAACCATGCCTGAGCTCAGCCCCCGGCGGCGCATGCTCGTGCTGGCGATCTGCTGCATGAGCCTGTTGATCGTCAGCCTCGACAACACCGTGCTGAACGTCGCCCTGCCCTCGATGCGGAGCGATCTGCACGCCTCGGTCTCCGGAATGCAGTGGACGATCGACGCGTACACGCTCGTCCTCGCCGCGCTGCTGATGCTCGCCGGGTCGACGGCCGACCGGGTGGGGCGCAAGCGCACGTTCCAGACCGGGCTGGTGATCTTCACCGTCGGCTCGGCGCTGTGCAGTGTGGCGCCCAGCCTGGGGGCGCTGGTGGGCTTCCGCATGGTGCAGGCCATCGGCGGTTCGATGCTCAACCCCGTGGCCATGTCGATCATCACCAACACCTTCACCGAGCCCCGGGAGCGGGCCCGGGCGATCGGGGTGTGGGGCGGGGTCGTCGGCATCAGCATGGCGGCCGGGCCGATCGTCGGCGGGGTGCTGGTGGAGTCGATCGGCTGGCGCTCGATCTTCTGGATAAACCTTCCGGTCGGGCTCGCGGCGGTGGCGCTGACCGCCCGCTTCGTACCGGAGTCGCGTGCCCCGAAGCCCCGCAGGCCCGATCCCATCGGCCAGCTGCTGGTCATCGCCGTCCTCGGCTCCCTGACGTACGCCATCATCGAGGCACCGGGGCACGGCTGGACCTCCCCGCTGATCACCGTCTGCGCGGTGATCGCCGTCGCCGGGCTCATCGCCCTGATCCACTACGAGCGGCGGCGCACCGAACCGCTGATCGATGTGCGCTTCTTCCACAGCGCCCCCTTCAGCGGGGCGACGGTCATCGCGGTGAGCGCGTTCGCGGCGCTCGGCGGCTTCCTCTTCATGAACACGCTCTATCTGCAGGACATCCGCGGGCTCTCGGCGCTGCAGGCCGGGCTGTGGATGCTGCCGATGGCGTTCATGTGCTTCGTCTGCGCACCGCTGTCCGGGCGGCTGGTGGGCCACGGCGGGCCCCGGCTGCCGCTGCTGCTGGCGGGGGTGACGATAGGAGCCAGCGGGGTGCTGTTCGCGGTCTTCGACGCGCAGTCCACCAATGCGCTGCTGCTGACCGGCTATCTGCTGTTCGGCATCGGCTTCGGCCTGGTCAACGCCCCCATCACCAACACGGCGGTCTCCGGGATGCCCCGTTCGCAGGCCGGGGTCGCGTCGGCCGTCGCCTCCACCAGCCGCCAAGTGGGCCAGTCGCTGGGTGTCGCGGTGATCGGCGCCGTGCTGGCCGCGGGCGCGGCCGGGATGTCGGGGGCGGCGGGCCACAAGGCATCCGCGGCGGCCGCCGCCGCGTTCGTGGACGCCGCCCGCCCCGCCTGGTGGATCATCGCCGGATGCGGTGCCGTCATCCTGCTGCTGGGCGCCCTGACCACCGGCCGGTGGGCACAGGCCACCACCCGGCACGCCGCCAAGCTGTTCGAGGAGGGCGGGCCGACGGGTCAGACCTCGGCCAGTTCGAGCGCCAGGGCGTGAAGCCGGTCCAGGCGCTCACGGGACTCCGCGTCCGCCGGGGTGTAGGTGAGCAGCTTGGGCCCCTGGTTGGGGCCGGTCCACAGACTGGTCGAGGTCAGCCGCAGCACACCCACGCTCGACTGCCGGAAGATCTTGATCCGGTCGCTGGGCCGCACCACCTCGTGGCGCGCCCAGATCTCCCGGAACTCCGGTGAGGCCTCCTCCAGCCGCCGCAGCAGCGCCTTCCAGGCGGGCTCGGCGACGTGTTCGGCCATCGCGGCGCGGAACTTGCCCGCCATCACCCGGATCGTCTCGTCCCGCTCGACCAGGCTCGCCCGCCAGTCGTCGTTGGTGAACGCCAGCCACATGCAGTTGCGGTCCTCCGGCGGCAGCGCGTCCAGATCGCACATCAGCAGCCGGTAGGAGCGGTTGTACGCGAGGAGATCGAACCGGGCGTTCTGCACGCACGCCGGGAACGGCTCCAGCTGCTCCAGCATCACCTGGAGCGACTGTGGCACCCCGGAGCACTCGCTCCCCGGGTTCGGGTCGACTTCCCCGGCGAGGACGAACAGATGCGCGCGCTCGCTGCGGTCCAGCTGCAGCGCGCGGGCGATGGCGTCGAGGACCTGCACCGAGACATGGATGTCCCGGGCCTGCTCCAGCCAGGTGTACCAGGTGACGCCCACCGCGGAGAGCTGGGCGACCTCCTCGCGGCGCAGCCCGGGGGTCCGCCGACGGCGGCCGCGGGGCAGCCCCACCTGCTCGGGGGTGATCCGCTCCCGGCGGCTGCGCAGAAAGGCCGCCAGCTCGGCCCGTCGGATGTCGGCCCCGCCACCGACCGTGGCACCCTGCACCGTGATGGTCATGGCTCCAGAGTGCCCCATGGGCTCAGCCGGTTGCCAGGTACTTCTTGTACCAGGATAAAGACACTCTGGTACCCGGCTGAGCGGGGCGCGATCGTCTGAAGCGTGACCGAAACCGAAATCCCCACCAGAACCCTCGCCCCGGCCGCCCCGGCCGCCCGGGGCGCCGCCGCGACGACGCCGGTCAGGACGCCGGCTGCCGGGACGCCGACCGGTGGGACGCCGACCGGTGGGACGCTGAGCGGCCCCGGGCTGTTCACCCTGCTGCTCGGGGCGGCCCTCCCTCTCATCGACTTCTTCATCGTCAACGTGGCCCTGCCCACCATGGACCGCGACCTGAACGCGGGCCCGGCCATCCTGGAGCTGATCGTCGCCGGGTACGGGGTGGCGTACGCGGTGCTGCTGGTCCTCGGCGGGCGGCTGGGCGACTCCTTCGGGCGGCGCCGGCTCTTCCTCGCCGGAATGGCGGCCTTCGGGCTGACGTCGCTGGCCTGCGGGCTCGCCCCGGACGCGTGGAGCCTGGTCGTGGCGCGCGTCGCACAGGGCGCCGCCGCGGCACTGATGCTGCCGCAGGTGCTCGCCACCATCCACGCCTCCACCAGCGGCCCGCGCCGCGCCCGCGCGCTCAGCATGTACGGCGCGACGGCCGGTCTCTCCATGGTGGCGGGGCAGATCCTGGGCGGGGTGCTGGTGGCCGCGGACATCGCGGGCACCGGGTGGCGCGCGGTCTTCCTGGTCAACGTCCCGGTCGCGCTCATCGGCCTGGTCCTGGCCGTCCGTACGGTGCCCGAGACCCGCTCGAACCGGCCCGCGCCGGTGGATATCCCGGGCACGGTGCTGCTGGCCGTCTCGCTGATCACGCTGATGGTGCCGCTGACCGAGGGGCGGGCGGCGGGCTGGCCGCTGTGGACCTGGCTGCTGCTGGGCGCGTTCCCGTTCGTGGCGGCGGCGTTCTACGTGATCGAGCGCCGCGCCGACCGGGCGGGTTTGGTTCCGCTGCTGCCGCCGAGTCTGTTCGCGCTGCGGGGGCTGCGGCGCGGGCTGCCGATGGTGGTGCCGTTCTCGATCGGCTTCGGCGGCTTCATGTTCGTCATCGCGGTCGCGCTGCAGCAGGGGCTGCGGTACGGGCCGGTCGCGGCCGGTCTGGCGCTGGCGCCGATGGCCGCCGCCTTCTTCGTGGCCTCGCTCATGGGTCCGCGGCTGGTGGGCCGGTACGGCAGCCGCGTGGTGACCTCCGGCGGACTGTTCCAGGCGGTGGGTCTCGGGCTGCTGATGCTGGCTGTGGCGCGCGACTGGCCGGACCTGTCCCTGGCCGGGCTGCTGCCGGGGGTCGCCCTGGCCGGTTTCGGGCAGGGGCTGCAGCTGCCGGTGCTGATCCGGATCGTGCTGGCCGAGGTGCCGAGCGAGCGGGCCGGGGTGGGCAGCGGCGTGATGGTCACGGCCCAGCAGTCCTCGCTGGCGCTGGGCGTCGCCACGCTCGGCACGCTGTTCCTCGCGCTGGCGCCGTCGATGGGGATGGGTGACGCGCTGGTGATCACGCTGGCGGCGCAGCTCGCGGCGGTGGCGCTGACGGCGCTGCTGAGCCTGCGGCTGCCGCGCGTGGTGGCGTGAGCGGGGCCGATGGGGCCGGCAGACGGGCGACGTCAGGTAGGCGGTGACAGATAGACGGTGGCAGACAGGCGATGACATGCATGCAGTGACGGGTACGCGGTAACAGGTACGCGATGACAGATATTGAAATCTGTCATCCCATATGCCACGCTCGTTGACGCATACTCACACGCACCGCTTCCGCGTCGCGCCCCCGAGTCCCCCGCAAGGAGCACCCCATGCAGATGCGCCAACTCGGCACCACCGGCCCCCATGCCTCCGCGATCGGCCTCGGCTGCATGGGCATGTCCGCCCTGTACGGCCCCGCGGACCGCGCCGAGTCCCTGGCCACCATCCACGCCGCGCTCGACGCCGGGGTCACCTTGCTGGACACCGGCGACTTCTACGCCATGGGCCACAACGAACTGCTCATCAACGAGGCCCTGCGCACCGCGCCCGCCGCCCACCGTGAAAGGGCCCTGCTCAGCGTGAAGTTCGGCGCGCTGCGCGGCCCCGACGGCGGCTGGTCCGGCTATGACGGGCGCCCGGCCGCCGTCAAGAACTTCGCCGCCTACTCGCTCCAGCGCCTCGGCACCGACCACATCGACGTCTACCGCATCGCCCGCGTCGACCCCGACGTCCCGATCGAGGAGACCGTGGGCGCCATCGCCGACCTGGTCAAGGCCGGGTACGTACGGCACATCGGGCTCTCGGAGGCGGGTGCGGAGACCATACGCCGCGCCACCGCCGTCGCCCCGATCAGCGATCTGCAGATCGAGTACTCCCTGATCTCCCGCGGCATCGAGGACGAGATCCTCCCGGTCTGCCGTGAGCTGGGCGTCGGCATCACCGCGTACGGCGTGCTCTCCCGCGGGCTGATCAGCGGCCACTGGAGCCGGGACCGCAAGCTCGCCGACACCGACTTCCGCAGCTTCAGCCCGCGCTTCGGCGGCGCGAACGTCGACCACAACCTCGGCCTCGTCGAGGCCCTGCGCAAGGTCGCCGACGACAAGGGCGTCAGCGTCGCGCAGATCGCCATCGCCTGGGTGCTCGCCCAGGGCCCCAAGCACGCCACGGCCATCGTGCCGCTGATCGGCTCTCGCACGCGCGCACAGCTGACAGAGGCTCTCGGCTCGCTGGACGCTACGCTCGACGCCGACGACCTGGCCGCGATCGAGGAGGCCGTTCCGGCCGGTGCCGCAGCGGGCGACCGCTACCGGGAGGCACAAATGGCCTTCCTCGACAGCGAGAAGAAGAAGTAGAAGAGGTACGGGACCCGAATGCCGCCGCCCGAGACACCCCTGACCCCCGACCGCGTCCTCGAAGCCACCGAGGACGTGCTGCGCCGCTACGGCCCGGCCAAGGCCACGGTCGTGGACGTGGCCCGCGCGCTCGGGGTCAGCCACGGCAGCGTCTACCGCCACTTCCGCACCAAGACGGCCCTGCGCGAGGCGGTCACCGAGCGGTGGCTCGACCAGGCACACGACGAGCTGTTCCGCATCGCCCGCGCCAAGGGCCCGGCGGCCGACCGGCTGCGCGAGTGGCTGTCCACCCTCTTCGCCGCCAAGCGGGCCAAGGCGGGGGACGATCCGGAGCTGTTCGCCACCTATCTGTCCCTCGCCGCGGAGAACAGCGGCACCGTGGCCCGGCACATCGAGACGATGATCGGTCACCTCACGAGGATCGTCGAAGGCGGCATCGCGAGCGGCGAGTTCAGGAGGTCCAACGCCCGCGACACGGCCCGGGCCCTGTGGGCCGCGACGGCCCACTTCCACGACCCGGTGTACGCGCACGAGTGGTCGGCCCCGGACGTGGAGCTGGCCTTCGCCGACCTCTTCGCACTGCTGCTGAACGGCCTGCGGGCCTAGGGGGTGTCTTGTGGATCAGGCCGGATCAGCGAGCGGCGTCCGGTGCGGTAGCTCGCAACCCGCGTGAGGAGAGCGCAGCGGCGCTGCGTGCGACGAGCGCGGGGCCGCGAGGTGCCGTGCCGGACGCCGGGAGCCCGGCAAGATCCACAAACACCCCCTGGGGGTCCCGGCGCTCAGCGCACGCCCAGGAACCGCATCACCGTCAGCACTCGGCGGTGGTCCGCGTCGGCGACCGGCGCGCTGCTGGTGGTGGACGCGTGGTTCGACACGGTGACGGCCGCTTCGGGCGGGGAACTGGCCGGCGCCGTCGCGATGGCGCTGGGCGCGGAGTTGCCGCTGGCCGCGGTGTGCGCGGCGCTCGCGCTGGGCGCCGAGTGGGGTACGCCGGAAGACACCCGCCAGGTCACCCCTGGGTCGCCGCCCACCACAGCATCACCGCGGCCACCGCGAAGCACGCGAACATGATCAGGAGTGCCTGGCGGCGGGCGGCGGGGTCGGCCGTCATGCGGGGGGAGCCGAGGGCGCCGTGGGCCTGGGCGAGGTGGTCGAGGCCCTTGTGGCGGGCCCCGCCGTAGGTGATGCGTTCCGTCCAGTCGCAGTGCCGGCAGCCGAGGAGCCGCCGCTGCCCCGGGCCGTAGCCGTAACTCACCTCGAAGACGGTGCCGTCCTCGCGGGTGGCCGTGATGTGATGCGTCACGCCTCGCATCGTTGGTGAACTCCCGTTCCTGCCGAACCCCTGCCGAACCCCTGCCGAACCGAACCTGCCAAGCCGACGGGCTCCGGCACCGCGGCATTCCCACCGCGGTGCCGGAGCCCGTCCTCCTGCTGTGCGCCCTGCCGTAACGCGCTGGTCAGCAGCCGATCAGCCGGCCGCCCAGGTACGACTGGATCTGGTCGAGGGAGACCCGCTCCTGCTTCATCGTGTCGCGCTCGCGCACGGTCACCGCGTTGTCGTCGAGCGTGTCGAAGTCGACGGTGACGCAGAAGGGCGTGCCGATCTCGTCCTGCCGGCGGTAGCGGCGGCCGATGGCGCCCGCGTCGTCGAAGTCGATGTTCCAGTGCTTGCGCAGGTCCGCCGCGAGCCCCTTGGCCTTCGGGGAGAGCTGCGGGTTGCGGGACAGCGGCAGCACCGCGACCTTGACCGGGGCGAGCCGCGGGTCGAGCCGCATCACGGTGCGCTTCTCCAGCTTGCCCTTGGCGTTGGGCGCCTCGTCCTCGATGTACGCGTCGAGCATGAAGGCCAGCATGGCGCGGCCGACGCCCGCCGCAGGCTCGATGACGTACGGGGTCCAGCGCTCCCCGGCCTCCTGGTCGAAGTACGACAGGTCCTGGCCGGACGCCGCGGAGTGCGCCTTGAGGTCGTAGTCGGTGCGGTTGGCCACGCCCTCCAGCTCACCCCACTCGGAGCCGCCGAAGCTGAAGCGGTACTCGATGTCGGCGGTGCGCTTGGAGTAGTGGGACAGCTTCTCCTTCGGGTGCTCGTACCAGCGGAGGTTGGCCTCCTGCATGCCGAGGTCGCGGTACCAGTTGAAGCGCTGCTCCATCCAGTACTCGTGCCAGGTCTCGTCCTCGCCCGGCTTGACGAAGAACTCCATCTCCATCTGCTCGAACTCACGGGTGCGGAAGATGAAGTTGCCCGGCGTGATCTCGTTCCGGAAGGACTTGCCGAGCTGCGCGATGCCGAACGGCGGCTTGCGGCGTGAGGTCTGCTGCACGGCGAGGAAGTTGGTGAAGATGCCCTGGGCGGTTTCGGGGCGCAGGTACGCGACCGAGCCGGAGTCCTGGGTCGGGCCGAGGTGGGTGGACAGCAGCCCGGAGAACTGCTTGGGCTCGGTGAAGCTGCCCTTGTTGCCGCAGTGCGGGCAGTTGAGGTCGGCCATGCCGTTCTCGGGCAGCTTGCCGTGCTTGGCCTCGTAGGCCTCCTCCAGGTGGTCCGCGCGGAACCGCTTGTGGCAGGAGGTGCACTCGGTCAGCGGGTCCGTGAAGGTGGCGACGTGGCCGGACGCCTCCCAGACCTCACGGGCGAGGATCACGGACGAGTCGAGTCCCACGACGTCGTCGCGCGAGGTGACCATGGAACGCCACCACTGGCGCTTGATGTTCTCCTTCAGCTCCACGCCGAGCGGTCCGTAGTCCCAGGCGGCGCGCTGGCCGCCGTAGATCTCGCTGCACGGATAGACGAAGCCACGGCGCTTGCTCAGGCTGACGATGGTGTCGATCTTGTCGGCGGCCACGGTGCTCTCTTCATTGATGACGACATTGGAGGACGCGAAGCGAATGCTTCAGGTTACCGGCGGCGGCACCCCCCGGATCAAATCGATACCGGAAGTGATCAAGAACAAGACTCTTGTTGACAATCGTTTCCATTTTTGTTGAAAATGAGAGTCATGAACATACGCCGCCTCTCCCCCGCTGCAGCCCTTGCCGGGGCCGCCGCGATGGGTTTGACCACCCTCACAGCCTGCTCCAACCACACCGGAGACGGAAGGACGGACGGCAAGCTCGATGTGGTGGCGTCGTTCTATCCCATGCAGTTCCTCGCCCAGCGCATCGGGGGGAACCACGTCCATGTCTCCACCCTGACCAAGCCGGGCGTCGAACCGCACGACCTGGAGATCAGCCCCCGGCAGACGGCCCAGCTCAGCAAGGCCGGGCTGGTGGTCTACCTCAAGGGGCTCCAGCCGTCCGTCGACCGGGCCATCGGCCAGGCCGGGCCGCGGCACGTCGCCGACGCCGCCTCGTACACCACCCTGGAGGACCACGGGACGGAGGTGGAGGGCGAGGAGGGCCACGAGCACGCACACGAGGCCCACGAGGGTGACGCCGCCGCCGATCCGCACATCTGGCTCGACCCGGTGCGCTACGCCCAGGTCGCCGAGGGCGTCGGCAAGGCCCTGCGGAAGGCGGACCCCGACCACGCCGCCGCCTACAAGAAGAACACCGCCGCCCTGGTGAAGCAGCTCGGCGCTCTGAACGACGACTTCAAGACCGGGTTGAAGGGCCGCGACACGGATACCTTCATCACCACCCACGCCGCGTTCGGCTATCTCTCCGAGCGCTACGGGCTGCGCCAGGAGGCCATCTCCGGGCTCGACCCGGAATCCGAGCCGAGCCCGGCACGGATGCGGGGGCTGCACACGATCGCCGAGAAGGACAAGGTCGGCACCGTCTTCTTCGAGACGCTGGTGAGCGACAAGACGGCGAAGACCCTGGCGGGCGATCTCCATCTCAAGACGGACGTCCTCGATCCCATCGAGGGGATCGGCAAGGCGTCCAAGGGCCGCGACTACTTCGAGGTCATGCGGTCGAACCTGACGGCTCTGCGCAAGGCCCTCGGCGCGGGATGACGCGCGATACGACGGAGGAATCCATGGCCAAGGAACCCGACGGCAGCGCACGGCCTGCCGCGACCGCCCCCTCGGCAGCCGCCGACGCCGACCCGGTCATATCCCTGCGCGGCGCCACCGCCTCGCTCGGCGGCCGCCCCATCCTGCGCGGCGTCGACCTGACCGTGGGGCGCGGCGAGGTCGTCGCGCTGCTCGGCGCGAACGGCTCCGGCAAGTCGACCGCCGTACGCGCCGTCGTCGGCCAGGTGCCGCTGACCGGCGGCGAGCTGGCGCTGTTCGGCACCCCCGGCCGCCGCTTCCGCGACTGGGCCCGCGTGGGCTACGTACCGCAGCGCACCACCGCGGCGAGCGGCGTCCCCGCGACCGTCCGCGAGGTCGTCTCGGCCGGGCGGCTGGCCCGCCGCCGGTTCGGACCGCCGCGCAAGGCCGACCGGGCGGCCGTGCACCGCGCCCTGGAGCTGGTCGGCATGGCCGACCGCAGCCGCGACCCGGTCGGCGCGCTCTCCGGCGGCCAGCACCAGCGGGTGCTGATCGCCCGCGCGCTGGCCGGCGAACCCGAGCTGCTGATCATGGACGAGCCGATGGCCGGGGTCGACCTGGCCAGCCAGGAGATCCTCGCCGGGACACTGCGCGAGCAGGTCGCCGCGGGGACCACCGTCCTCCTCGTCCTCCACGAGCTGGGCCCGCTGGAGCCGCTGATCGACCGCGCGGTGGTGCTCCGCGACGGCTGTGTCGTCCACGACGGCCCGCCGCCCAAGGCCGTCGGCCAGCATGCGCTGCCCGGCCATGATCACGTCCATCCCCATGCGGCGCCCGACGCCGAACCGATCCGGACAGGGTTGCTGACCTGACATGCTGGAAGTCCTCGACTACGCCTTTATGCAGCGGGCCCTGCTCGCCGCCGTCCTCGTCGGCGTCACCGCCCCCGCCGTCGGCATCTACCTCGTCCAGCGCCGCCAGGCGATCATGGGCGACGGCATCGGCCACGTCGCGCTCACCGGGGTCGCACTCGGCTTCCTGACCGGCACCAACCCGGTCTGGACCGCCATCCTCGTCTCCGCGCTCGGCGCCGTCCTGATGGAGCTGATCCGCTGGTACGGCAAGACCCGCGGCGACCTCGCGCTCGCGATGCTCTTCTACGGCGGCATGGCCGGCGGCGTCCTGCTGATCAACCTCTCGCCGACCGGTTCCAACGCCAACCTCACCACATACCTCTTCGGCTCGATCACCACCGTCTCGCAGCAGGACGTCGTCGTGATCAGCCTGCTCGCCGCCTTCGTCGTACTGATCACCCTCGGGCTGCGGAGGCAGCTGTTCGCGGTCTGCCAGGACGAGGAGTTCGCCCGCGTGACCGGGCTGCCCGTCCGTACGCTCAACCTGCTGCTGGCCGTCACCGCGGCCGTCACCGTCACCGTCGCCATGCGCGTCGTCGGCCTGCTGCTGGTCAGTGCCCTCATGGTGGTTCCGGTCGCCGCCGCCCAGCAGGCCACCCGCGGCTTCGCGATGACGCTGGCGCTGGCGGTCGGCATCGGCGTCGTGGTCACCCTGTCCGGGACGGTCTTCTCCTTCTACAAGAACGTGCCGCCCGGCGCGAGCATCGTCGTCCTCGCCATCGGCGTCTTCGCCGCGATCACCGCGCTCGCCGCGCCCCTGGCCAAACGGCGCGCCCAGAGGCCCGCCGCGGCACCCGAGGGGCAGTGCACCCTGAAGGACGACGTACTCGTCTAGGGGGCGTCTTGTGGATCATGCCGAGCTGATCCACAAGACGCCCCCTGGCGCACAGCTAGTCCGTAGCCGATCCGTTAGCTGGCACAATGGCCAGGCAGACGACAGACGCTTATGGGCAGGCGAGGTTGAGGAGGCAACTGTGGCGACCGCGGGTCCCCCAGTACGCGGCCGGTCCACCAGGCAGCGCGCCGCGGTGGCGGCGGCGTTGGACGAGGTGGACGAGTTCCGCAGTGCGCAGGAGCTTCACGACATGCTCAAGCACCGGGGCGACTCGGTCGGCCTGACCACCGTCTACCGCACCCTCCAGTCCCTCGCCGACGCCGGCGAGGTCGATGTCCTGCGCACCACCGAGGGCGAGGCCGTCTACCGCCGCTGCAACAGCGAGGAGCACCACCACCACCTGGTCTGCCGCTCCTGCGGCAAGGCGGTCGAGGTCGAGGGCCCGGCGGTCGAGAAGTGGGCCGACGCGATCGCCGCAGAGCACGGATTCGTGGACGTGGCCCACACCATCGAGATCTTCGGCACCTGCGGCGACTGCGCGGCCCCGGCGGCGTCTGGCAGCTAGCGGGTATCGGCTAGCGCTTCGGCTGGTTGAAGCGCAGCAGATTCCCGGCCGGATCGCGGAAGGCGCAGTCGCGCACGCCGTACGGCTGATCGATCGGTTCCTGCAGCACCTCGCCGCCCGCCGCCCGGATGTGCTCGAACGTGGCGTCCACGTCGTCCGTCGCGAAGAGGACCCCGCGCAGCATGCCCTTGGCGAGGAGTTCCGCCATGGCCTGCTTGTCGGCGGGCGAGGCGTTGGGATTCGCGGCGGGCGGTTCGAGGACGATGTTGACGTCCGGCTGGGACGGCGACCCGACGGTCACCCAGCGCATCCCTTCGAACCCGACGTCGTTGCGGACCTCCAGGCCCAGGATGTCGCGGTAGAAGGCGAGTGCCTTGTCATGGTCGTCGACGGCTATGAAGCACGTGGAAAGCGTGATGTTGTTCATGTCTGTCACGCTACGACCGGGCGGCGGGATCCGCTTCTCCATTCCTGACCGGATCGCCGTCCGGATTCGTGCCCGGCTTGCTGACCGCGTTCCTGACCGGCCGGGTGAAGACCTTGGCGACACAGGCCGGGATGTCCGCGCCATGCTCATGATCGCGCGCCCGGTACGCGCTCGGGCTCTCCCCCACCAGCTCCGTGAACCGCGAGCTGAACGACCCCAGCGACGTACACCCGACCGCGAAGCAGACCTCCGTCACCGACAGGTCCCCCCGCCGCAGCAACGCCTTGGCCCGCTCGATCCGCCGCGTCATCAGGTAGCTGTACGGCGTCTCCCCGAAGGCCTCCCGGAAGCTCCGCGCGAAGTGCCCCGTCGACATCAGCGCCCCACGCGCCAGCGCCGGCACGTCCAGCGGCTGCGCGTAGTCCCGGTCCATCCGGTCCCGCGCCTTCCGCAACCGGACCACATCCTCCAGATTCACCCCCACAGGATCACACGCCGCCCCAGACGGCTTCCAGATCCCGGCAGTGCACGATGATCACCGCGTCGGTCAGGGCGATCTCATGGCTGCATCCGGCGTCATGCGGAAGGATCTCGTCGAGCAGGACCGTGTCCGTCTCCATCCAGTCGATGGCGTGCGCGTAGTCGATCGAGAAGTGCCGGACCCCGGCGTAACGGATCCGCAGCCCCGTGTCGTGCTTCCACTCGCTCGGCTCGAAGGTGAGCGTCAGCCCGCCGCCCTTGCGCCCGGGGATGTCGACCCCGGCCAGCCCCAGATCCTTCACACACCGGGCGCCGGTCCCGAAGCGGTAGTGCTCCTCGTCGGAAGCAAACGCCCAGGCCCCGGGGGGCAGGGCAGCCCGCAACCGCGGCAGCTCCGCCAGATAGGCGGTCGGGTCGACCCGGAACCCATGCAGCTCCGGGTCCCATGCGGCCTTCGCGAATTCCATGATCCCAAGGCTAAGCGGCTCTCCCTTCACCGCTGGTCATGGAGGGACAACGCGTCGTGTCCGCCGTGACGGCGGCATCGGCCCTGTGAAGCCCCTGAGAAGATCGCCACCAACGCGCTTCGGCACGGGCCCCTCGGGGGGGGATCGGCCATCGTGAAGACAAAGCGCATCGGCCAGTTCGCCCTCTTCGGCGTCCTGGTGGCCTCCGCCTCCGTTCTGACGGCCCAGCTGATCTCCTCTTCCCCCGAGGAGACGTCCGTCGGAAAGGCCCCGTCACACGGGCCGCCCGCCAACGTGCCCACGCTGAAGGACGGAAAGATCCTGCCCGCCGGCGAGTGGCCGGACGCCTGCTCCTTGATGACCCAAGAGGACATCGCGGCGATCCTTCCGGACGCCGAAGAGATCCGGCAGACCGACCGCCCGATCCCCGCCCGCTCGATCAAGGAGTTCCGTGCGGACTCCTCGTGGAAGCCGAGCGACCGGGCCCCGTCCGGCGAGTGCGACTACGTCATGTGGCTGCCGGGCGAGACGTACAGCGCGACCCAGGCCTGGATCCGCATCGATGCCGTGGCCGACCCCAAGCTGATAGCCCGATACTTCGAGTCCGGCGTGCCGGGAACCCCCGGCGGGAGTACGGACGGGGCGGACAAGTGCGTCATGGCCTTCGCTTTCGACCAGAACTGGACGTGCCGCAAGGGCCCGCTCCTGTTCACGGTCGGCGGGCAGACCACCGCGACGTTCGAAGGCATGCCGGACGCGGCGCCCTTCGCCTGGCGCGACAAGGTGACCCCGGAGCTCGTCCGGACCGTGGCCGCGAAGATCACGTAGCGCGAAGCGGGCCGGTCTCGCGGTCAACCCGCTCAGTGGTGCATCCGCGCGCCCTTGAGGACCTTGTCCACCGCGTTGCGCGGCCCGTAGACGGCCATTCCGACGAGGTCGAGCTGATCGGTGCCCACCGCCCGTACGGCCGCCCGGTTGTCCCGGTCGTTGCCCGTGCCGAACAGGTCCGACGTGAACACGGCCCTCGGCAGCGCCCGGGACAGCGCGCGGCCGTGCGCGGTGGTCAGCGTCTCCTTCGTCCCCTCGAAGACCAGCACGGGCTGGCGGAACATCGGCAGGTACGCGGTGCCGTCGGCGTCCGCGTACGGCTCGCCGATCACCTCGGGTGCCAGCGTGCCGAGCCCGCTGACGACGAAGGCGGTCACATTCAGCCGCTGCCAGGTCTCCAGGTCGTCGCGCAGCAGTACGGCGATCTTCGTGTCGAAGCGGACCGGGGCGCTCTCATCGGTCGTCGTTTCAGTCGTCGTTCTCATGCTCCGAGACTGACGGCTGCGTGGCGTCGTCGTCTTGTACGTTCTTGGCATGGCGTTCCGACAGAAGATCTCTGCTTGGCGCCCGTCGGTCCCGGGCGTCAGAGAGGTCTTCCACGCCCACTTCACCGAGCACGCGTACCCCATGCACGTCCACGACGCCTGGACCCTGCTGATCGTCGACGACGGCGCGGTCCGCTACGACCTGGACCGCCATGAGCGCGGCACCCCGAACGACACCGTCAGCCTGCTGCCGCCGCAGGTCCCGCACAACGGCTCACCCGCCACCTCGCACGGCTTCCGCAAGCGGGTGATCTACCTGGACATGACGCAGCTGGACGAAAGCCTCATCGGACCGGCGGTCGACGGCCCGGACCTCACCGATCCGCTCCTGCGGCGACGCATCGGACAGCTGCACGCCGCCCTCGCCACCCCGGGAGACGAACTCGAGGCGGAGAGCCGACTGGCCCTCATCAGCCAGCGCCTGCGCGAACACCTGCGCCCCCGGCTGACCGTGGCCGGCGCGGCGCCCGACCGTGGCATCGCCCAGAACCTGCGCGACCTCCTCGACGAACGCTTCGTCGAAGCCCCCACCCTGGAAGAGGCCGCCCGCCTCCTCCACGCCCACCCCACGCATCTCGTCCGCGCCTTCAGCGCCGCGTTCGGCATCGCACCCCACCAGTACGTGACCTCCCGCCGCGTCGACCTGGCCCGCCGCCTGCTCCTCGACGGGCAGCCCCCGGGAGAGGTGGCCACCGTGGTCGGCCTCTTCGACCAGTCGCACCTGACGCGCCACTTCAAGCGGGTCGTAGGAGTCGCCCCGGGCCAATACGCCCGCACCGGGGCCACGCGGATGAGATCTTCGCGGACGGCGACCGGCGAGCAGGACACTGGCCAGGGGTGCGTCAGCGAAGACCTTCCTCACTCAGTCAACCGAAGCTCACACTGAAGATGTCACCTCGGCCAGGGCAGTCATCACGCTCCTGTTGACCACCCACGACCATCACGGAGACCTTCGTTTCGTTTGCCCAGTATTCGAGGTAATCACCTTGATGACGAAGCTCGAGGATGGGCGCACCGGGCGTTTGCGACAATTTCTCTCGCAGCTCATTCCAGGAACAGTACTCGGAGAATTCGACCCCCATGTCCCGGTACCATTCCTCCGCCATACCCTCATCATCGGCCGCCAGCCGGTGCAGTTCAATCATGCCGCTGGTCATGACCCAGCCTCCCGGTCCGCCGGAGAAGTAGAGCTCCACAAAACCGTAGTCCCTGCGCAGGGTCCCGTATCCCTCGTCCTCCACGTCGATGAAGTCGGCCTTCACCGCCCGATCGACCTCTTCGACGGAGGCTCCACGTCCGATGCCGTGAAGTCGACCAGTGGTGATGAAGTCCACCAAGAAGGAAATGCCGTCCACTTACTCAGTCCTCCAGATAATCAATGAGTTTCTGCATTTCCTCGGAACGGTTTTGCCTGTTCCCCCAGTTGTGGTCATCCATGTGCTCCTTCGCCGATTTCGCCTTCGCCAGCAAATCGGCACGAAGCTTCGCGTCGTTGTTCACGGCGTCCACAGCCGTCTTCACACTCTTGTCCGAGGCCCAACCGGTCGACTTGAGCCGGATCGGCTCTCCGGCAACCTTGCCGTCCTTGTCAATATAGACACGAACCTCGTCTTTCCCGACGTGGATATGCGCTCCCTTGGTCGCCCAGTCCGATGCCACCGGGGAGACGCTCGGCTTGCAGCCCTTGCCCTTGAGCCCCAGGGGATCGATCTCGGCATGCGGGTTATGAACGTAGGCATGGTGGTTGGGAGCGGGTTCAAGGCCGAGAGGGTCGGGGGTGATGTAGCGGGCCGTCTCGGGGTCGTAGTAGCGGAGGTAGTTGTAAGAGAGGCCGGTTTCCGGGTCGGCGTATTGGCCGGGGAAGCGGAGGGGGCAGTCGAGGGTGGCGGGTGGGGTGGGGAGGGGGGCGCCCCAGAGGGTGGTGCGGTGTTGCCAGGCCAGTTCGCCGTCCTGGGAGACCAGTTCGGTGGGCGTGCCGACCAGGTCGGTGATGATGGCGTGGAAGCGGGTCTCCGTGCCGGGGTTGTCCGCGAACTGTGTGAGCAAGGACGCGCCCTGCCGGCCGGGCAGGGTGTGGTGGTTGGTCTGGGTGAGGGGGCGGTGGGTGTCCGGAGCGTAGTCCCAGGTGGTGTGGGCGCCGTCCGGGGTGGACTCTTCCGCCGGGCGGGTGTCTTCCCAGGTGAAGTACAGGGTGTCGGCCGCGGTGCCGTCCTCGGTGAGGCGGTGCTTGGATATGCGGCGGCCCAGGGGGTCGTAGGTGTAGTGCCAGCGGTCGCCGTCCGGGGTGGTGGCGTCGGTGAGGCGGTCTTCCGCGTTCCAGGTGTAGGTCCAGGTGCGGGTCTGGCCGTTCAGGAGTTTGCGGGTGCGGCGGGTCAGGCGGCCCTGGGCGTCGTGTTCGTAGGTGGTGCGGCCGGCGCGGTGGAGGATCGTGCCGGTGAAGGCGCGGTCGCCGGGGGTTTCGTGGGCCGGGGCCGTGGCGTGGGTGAGGTTGCCCGTGGTGTCGTAAGCGTACGTCTCGGTCCAGCCATGGGCGTGGACAGCGGTGACCCGGCCGACGGGATCGAGGTCGAAGCGGCGGGTGCCGGAGGTGAGTTCGCGGATCTCGGTGAGGTAGCCGTCCGCGCGGTACGCGTAGGCGCGGTGCTGGAGGAGGTGGTCGGCGGCCTCCGGATCGCGGGTGAGGGTCTGGGCCGTGAGGCGATCGGCCTTGTCCCACGTTTGGGCGAGGGACACCCCGGCGCCCAGGCGGCGTTTTGTTTCGCGGCCTGCCGGGTCGTACGCGAAGGAGAGGCTGCCCGAACCGTTGTCGACGTTGACGGGGCGGCCTGCCGCGTCGTAAGTCCATGCGGAGCGCAGGCCGCTCGGTGTCGTCCGCTCGGTGCGTTGGCCCAGGGCGTCGTACGCGTACTGCGTCGTGCGGCCGTTGACAGTCTCGGACAGGACGCGTCCCAGGGCATCACGCTCGATGCTGACCTCGACATCGGCGTTGGCCGCGTGGAGCAAACCCCCCACGGCGTCATAGGCGTATGTGAGGGTCTCGCCTCCCTCGCTGCGTTGTTCAACGGTGCGGCCGAGCAGGTCGCGGGTGAAGTGAAGGCTCTCATCGGCGCCGTTGGTCCGGATCAGCAGGTCCCCGGCCGCGTCGTGGGTGTAGGTGAGGGTACGGCCGTTGAAGTCGGTCTCGGCGGTGAGGCGGCCCGCCTCGTCGTAGATGTACGTCCAGGTCAGGCCCTGCGGGTTGGTGACCGCGGTCAGCCGCAACTCGGTGTCGTACGCGAAGCCGTAGCTGGTCCCGTCGGGCTGGGTACGGGACGCCGGGACGTCGAAGTGGGTCGTGGTCTGGCGAGTGATGTTGCCTGACGGATCGGTATGGGTGAGGAGGTTGCCCTCGCCGTCCCAGGTCCAGCTCTCGGTCGTGCCATCGGAGTACTCACGGCGGCTCGGCTTGCCCTCGGTGGTCCACCGGGTTCGCGTGGTGCGGCCCAGGGGATCGGTGGCCTCGGTGATCCGGCCGAAGGCGTCCCGGCGGACCGTGGTGGTGTGACCCAACGGATCGGTGACGGCGGCGGGAAGCCCTGCCGTGTCGCAGGTGATGCGGCGAATATGGCCCAGCGCGTCGGTTATCCGGGCGAGGTGGCCATGATCGTCGTAACCGTATCGGGTCATCGCCCCGGCAGGGTCCGTGGTGGCGACGAGGTTCCCCGCGTCGTCGTAGGTGTGGCGCCAGATGGCCCCGCCCGGTTCGGTGACCTCGGTCGGCAGGCAGAGGTCGTTGTACGCGGCCCGGGCCTCGTTGCCGTCGGGGAGGGTGACGGTGGTGAGGTTGCCTTCCTCGTCGTAGGCGTAGCCGGTCGTGCGGCCCAGTGGGTCGGTGACCGAGAGCCTGCGGTCGCCTCGGGCGTTCCACGTGGTGAGGGTGGTGTGGCCGAGCGGGTTGCTCTCCTCGATGACCTGGCCGTCGGCGTTGTAGCGGTAGGTGGTGCGGTGACCGAGGGAGTCGGTGTAGATGGTCGTGCGCGCGTCGTCGTCGTATGCGAGGGTGCCGTTGTAGACGCCGTCGCTGCCCTCGGTGCGGATCACCCGGCCGTCCGGGCCGTAGACGTACGCGAACGACGTGCCGTTGCGGTCGGTCCAGGTGGTGACGCGGCCCTGCGCGTCGTAGGCGAAACGCAGGGGATCATCGCTGGAGTTGATGACCTCGGCGAGGTTTCCGGCTTCGTCGTACGCGTAGCGCATGACGACCGTGCCGGTGGCGTCGCGGCCGTGCGGGTCGTAGATCGAGGGCGCCTCGTCGAGCAGGCGCAGGGCGGTGACGCGCCGGTGGGCGTCGGTGTCGACGGCCACGTAGTAGCCGCCGGAGTGGCGGATCGCGAGGGGGTTGCCGGCCAGGGCGCGTTCGATGTCGACGCGGGTGCCGTTGCGGTCCTGGAGGCTGTCCAGCCACAGGTGGACGGCGCCGGACTCGTCGGTGGGGGCGGGACGGGTGAAGGTGCGGACGACGCCGGTCCGGGGGTCGGTGACGGTCATGACGCCGTCCGGCTTGCCGTCCCACTCCAGCGGCCAGCGCGCGCCCTTCTCCGGCAGCGTGGGCACGCCGGGCTCCGGCACCGGGTACACCAGCCGCATGCCGTCGGCCGCGGCGAACACCACGCCCTGGGAGTCGAGCTGGATGCGCTCGTCCAGCAGGCACGACCAGGTCGGGCCGAAGCTGGTGCCGCCCCGGTAGGACGACAGGTGGGTGCGCTCGAAGACCAGCGGGAGGGAGCCCGGGAGGGTCAGGTCGGTCTGTTCCATCAGCATCGCGCCGGTCGCGATGTCGATCGGTTCCCCGACCCTCGGGCACTCCTTCGTCGGGCGGCCGGCGGGGCCCTCCTCGATGAGGTTGGGGCGCATGCCGGGCGGTTTCAGCAGGTTGGGAACGCCACCGGTCTTGGGGAGCACACCGGGCTTGAGCACGCCCGCTCCGGCGCCGAAGATGCCGCCGTAGATCATGCCGTCCTTGGCGGCGGCGTTCACCTCGTCCAGGCTGAAGCCGTTCTGCTGCCCCAGGATGATCTTCACGGGCTGGGCGACGGCGACGTCCACGGTCACCGAGAGAACGCTGGTGAAGGCCGCGCCGACCAGCATCTCCGCGGCGATGGTGGCCACCGCCTCCTCCACCGCGATGCCCAGCCCGGCCGCCATCGCGATGATCTCCCCCGCGACCGCGTCGGACCCTCCTCCGGTGAAGGGAGTCAGCAACACGCCGCCGACGAGGGCGACGGCATCGATGCCGATCTGCGTCCACAGCTTCTCGATCGCGTCGTCGACCTGGTCGGCGAACTTGTCCAACGCCTTGGCCATGCCGCGGGCGGACTTGGCGAGGTTGCTCAGCCAGCCCTCGTCCTTGCCCTTGGCGTAGCGCTCCCAGAAGGTCTCGAAGGCGTCGATCGCCTCGCCCTTGTTGTTGTGGATGAGTGTCGTGGCCGCTTTGTCGGTGGCGGCGCGCACGTCATCCACGCTGTCGGCGAAGGTCCGCCAGGCGTCGGCGGCGTGGCGCAGGGTGCCGGAGTTGGCGTCCGGCCACCACATGCCGAGCTTCAGCAGAAGCGCCCTGGCCTTCTCCTCGATCGCGCTTCCGAAGCTCACTTGTGGCCGCCCTCACCAGGCGCGTGCCTGGCCTTGGTGAACATGCCCTCGATCAGCTTGTCGTTGTCGACGTGGCCGTCGGCCATGTCCTGCATCGCCTCATGGATGCTGGTCAGGCCGAGGACGAGGATGCCGGTGGACGACTCGATGTGCTTCTGGTTCGGCTTGTAGTGCGTCCCGAAGTCCTTGCCCGGCTTGTCGTCCCCCCACGGCTCCCCGTAGCCGTCCAGGGCGCTGATCAGGGTGGTCAGCGCCTCACTCAGCTTCACCGCCTGGTGGTGGAACGTCGGTGAGACGGACTTGATGTCCGCCACCTTGATGTCCAGGACTTTGCCCTTGCCGCGGCCGTCGCCCATGCCACGCCTCCCCCTCCGGCATACGTGTGCAAAGCCTCCAGACTAGGACGACGTTGATCATGGCCCGTTCAATGTGGGCTCTACAACGAGTAAAGAGTGCGCCGGACTTGCCCGCGGGCCGGGCACTACCTCCGGCGCAGGCTCGCCAGGAACCGCCAGAGCACGGAGCGCGGCCGTTCCGGCCGGGAGGCGGGCGCGGGCTCAAGGGCCTGCAGCCCGGGGACGGCTGCGGGCGGGGGCCCGGCTGCCGGTGCGGGCGTGGGCGCGGGCGTGGGCAGCGCGGGGGACGGTGCCGCCGGGGCCCGGTGCGCGCGCATCCGGAACCGGACCGGGAAGGACTTCAGGCCGCGTACGTACGTCGACGAACGCCACGGCAACTGGTCGGCGGGCAGTCCCAGTTCGAAGTCGCACCGCTCGAACAGCTTGCCCACCGCCGTGGTCACGATCATGTCCGCGAGTTCCCGCCCCGGGCACTGGTGCGGTCCCGTGCCCCAGGCCAGATGGGCGCGCGAACTGACCGACCGCTCATAGCTGCTGGTCGTCGTGAACAGCGGATCGCCGTGGGCGGCGGCGATCGAGGGGATGACCATGTCGCCCGCGGCGAGCCGGAAGTCCCCCAGGTCGGTGTCGGCCACCGGGAAGCGGGGGGTGAGGTTGACCCACGGCGGCGAGGCGATGTGCACGCGGTTGACCAGTTCCTCGATGGGTCCCGCCATGAGGTCGGCCTGCGCCCCCGACTCTCCGTCCAGCACCTCCAGCACACTGTTGGTGATGGCGTGGCTGACCAGCTCGGACGTGATGACGAGCATCGCGTACAGCTCGAGGCCGATCTGCTCCACCGTCAGCGGAGGGTCGATGGCGAGCAGCCGTGTGGTCAGGTCGTCGCCCGGGTTCTCCCGCTTGTACGCGGCCAGCCCGGTCGTCGCCGCCACCAGCCTCCCGATGGCCGCACCGGCGTCCGGGCCACCGTCGACCATCCGCCACGAGTCCATGAAGACGTCGTCGCCCTGGTCGACCGGAAAGCCGAACAGCCGGTTGACGACCATCAGCGGCAGCGGACGCGCGAACTGCGCGCCCAGGTCCACCCATCCGCTGTCGCCGCCGTCCGCGAAGAACGTGATCAGCTCGTCGGCGTGCCGGGAGATGGCCTTCTCCAGATCCCAGGACTGTGGCGCCCCGGTGTCCTGGAAGGGGCCGAGCGCCTCGTCGACGGCGGCGCGCGTCGCCTTGCGCTCCTGGTCGTCGCTCAGCAGCAGATGGCTGACCTGATAGGCGGGCAGATGCGGCCAGTCGGACGGCACCCCGCCCTCACGCAGCAATGTCCAGTGGTCGAGGTCCTTCTTCCACGTGCTCTCGTCACGCAGGACTTCCCGCACCTCGCGATAGCCGAGAACCAGCCACACCGGAACCCCGTACAGCTCTACGGGCGCCACCGGCCCGTACCGCCCCCGAAGCCGTGCGTAGACCGACGCGGGCCGGGTCTCGAACTCCCGGGTCATCAGCGGTTCGACGGCCAGGGAGGCCAGCTCGGACGGAGGGTGTTCCATGCGCGATGTCCTTAGTGCGGCCCGTTACGGGGCAGCCACACTATAGGCCGAAAGCGCTGGCTGAACAGCGACCTTACG
Organism: Streptomyces sp. NBRC 110028; assembly: GCF_001417735.1. GTDB lineage: Bacteria > Actinomycetota > Actinomycetes > Streptomycetales > Streptomycetaceae > Streptomyces. Next base: position 4,867 of record NZ_BBUZ01000025.1, on the reverse strand, counting down.
CGGGCCGCGGGCCGTCCTCCTTCACGTCCTTCTCCAAGTCCTTCCGCATCTGGTCCTCGTTCGGGATCGCCCCGCCGAAGCGGCGGTCGCGGGAGGCGTACTCCAGGCAGGCGCGCCACAGGTCACGGCGGTCGAAATCCGGCCACAGGACGTCCTGGTAGACCATCTCCGCGTACGCGCTCTGCCAGATCAGGTAGTTCGAGGTGCGCTGCTCGCCGGACGGGCGCAGGAAGAGGTCCACGTCCGGCATGTCGGGGTAGTAGAGGTACTTCGCGAAGGTCTTCTCGTTCACCTTCGACGGGTCCAGCTTGCCCGAGCGGACGTCCGCCGCCAGCGCCTGCGCCGCGTCCGCGATCTCGGCGCGGCCGCCGTAGTTCATGCAGAAGTACAGCGTCATGGCGTCGTTGTCCTTGGTCTGCTCCTGCGCGACCTGGAGCTCCTGGGCCACCGACTTCCACAGCTTCGGCATCCGGCCCGCCCAGCGGATGCGGATGCCCAGCTCGTCCATCTCGTCGCGGCGACGGCGGATGACGTCACGGTTGAAGTTCATCAGGAAGCGCACCTCGTCGGGCGAGCGCTTCCAGTTCTCGGTGGAGAAGGCGTAGAGGGAGAGGTTCTTGACGCCGATCTCCAGGCAGCCCTTGAGCACGTCCAGGACGACGCCCTCGCCGACCTTGTGCCCCTCCGTGCGCGGCAGCCCGCGCTCCTTGGCCCAGCGGCCGTTCCCGTCCATCACGCAGGCCACGTGGTTCGGCAGCAGCTCGCCGGGGATCTTCGGCGGGCGGGCGCCGGACGGGTGCGGGTCCGGGGCCCGGTACTCGCGCCGCTGTCGGCCCAGAATCCCGCGTCGTGCCATGGCTTTCGCGTCTCCTCGTGTACTTCGTTGCCGTGTTGCTTCGTGCTACTTCTCTACGTACCGGAGCGACCTCAGGCCCCGCTCCAGGTGCCAGTGCAAGTACGCCGCGACGAGCCCGCTGCCCTCCCGGGCGTGGCGCGGCTCGCATGCGTCCGCCGTCTCCCAGTCCCCGGTCAGCAGCGCGCCCAGCAGCGTCAGCGACTCCGCAGAGGGTACGACGCTCCCGGGCACCCGGCACTCCCCGCAGATGACCCCGCCCGCGCCGACCGAGAAGAACCGGTTCGGACCGGGCATCCCGCACTTCGCGCAGTCGTCGAAGCTGGGTGCGTAGCCGTTCACGGCGAGTGAGCGGAGCAGAAACGCGTCCAGGATGAGATGCGGCTCGTGCTCCCCGGAGGCCAGGGTACGCAGCCCGCCGACGAGGAGCAGATACTGCTGCACGGCGGGCTCGCCCTCATGATCGGTGAACCGCTCCGCCGTCTCCAGCATCGCCGTCCCGGCGGTGTAGCGGGCGTAGTCGGTGACGATTCCGCCGCCGTACGGAGCGATGGTCTCACTCTGCGTGCACAGCGGCAGCCCGCGGCCGATCAGCTCGCCACCACGGGCGAAGAACTGCACGTCCACGTGGGAGAACGGTTCGAGGCGCGCACCGAACTTCGACTTCGTACGGCGCACCCCGCGGGCCACGGCCCGGACGCGGCCATGGTTGCGGGTGAGCAGGGTGATGATCCGGTCCGCCTCGCCCAGCTTCTGGGTGCGCAGCACGATGCCGTCGTCGCGGAACAGACTCATGCGGTTTATTGTCCCTCAGCGGGACAGGTGGTCGAACCGCCCGGCCTTGGCGGCCCGGGCCGGCGCCCGAAGGGTCATCCCTGTCCAGCACGTCACGACGTTTGAGCCGGCGGGACAGCCTGCGGCGCAGCCCGGCCGCAGTCAGGGCGGGCATCCACGCCCAACCGCAGGGCGGCCTGCGCCGCGTTCACCCCGGCATGCTCACGCGGGTTGCGAGCCTCCCCCACCTACCGCTGGGAGCTGCCCCCGCGCCGGACGCCGCTCGCTGATCCGACCTGATCCACAAGGCACCCCCTACCGCTTGCCAACGTCAGAAGGTGGGGTAGCCGGCGCAGCTGGCCGTGCCCAGGCGACGCACCGAGGAGACTTTGTCGCCGAAGTTCCACGGATCGCTGTGCAGATCACGGATGTACCGGCCGGGGGTGAGGCAGTAGCGCCGGTCCTTGTAGTTCTTGTCGTCGTAGAGAACCCACGCGCGGGAGTCCTCGTTCTTGGCCGAACTCGCCTTGTCGCCTTCCGAGGAGCCGAGGTTGGCGATGCTGGAGCTGTGCGCCCACACCGTCCCCGTGAGGTTCTGGTCCCTTCCGAGCAGCAGGTGTCCTGCGGCCGCGTCGGCTTGTGCGGCCGGGGCCGTCGTCAGAATCGCCGTCGTCGCGGCGGCCGCGACCAGCAGTGCGGTCATCGTCTTCATGCGCGTGCTCCCCTTCGTGGACTGGTCGGATCATCTCGACCACATGTCCCATTGCGGTGATTCATCATGAATTCTGCCGCAGAGCATTCCTTCCGATGGATAGATATACCGGCCAAAATGGGATGACCGAGACGGCCTGCCGGTCAGCTGCGGTTCAACACTCGCGTCCCTCCGGCCGACGATGCCGCCGGCGGCCTCCAGCCGCGAGCCGTCGAGGGCCACCGCGCCGGGGTGGGACAGCCACGCGCCCTGGAGGAGCAGGCTGCCGTCGATGCGGGCGTTCGCCAGGTTGACCACGCCCCGGATGCGGGTCCGCAACCAGCACTTCTCCAGCCGCAGCACGCAGCACGCCTCCGCGAAGACCAGCTTCAGCCGCCCCGCCACCCGGGCGCCGACGAGGCGGAGGACCGGGGTCTGGCCCGGTGTGACGCTTCCAGACCTGGACGATCTCATCGCGGAAGTCGACCGGACCTGCGACACCGCACACCGCCCCGGCGGCCAGGAACAGCCCGACTGGCTCGCGCTGCTCACCGCCGCGGCCGGGGTATCCGGGCAACTGCAGGCGCCGGCCGACGACTTGGTCGAGGACTACGTCGGACACTGCCGCATGCACGGCTGCTCGTGGACCGACATCGGGACGGCGCTCGGCGTGACCCGGCAAGCGGTCCAGCAGCGCTTCCACGCGCCCCACAAGCGCTACGCACCGGAGAACATGACCGACGGCCTGCGCCAGGCGATGACGCATGTGAAGCCGGCCGCGGTGCAGCACCGCAACAACTACATCGGGACCGAGCACCTGCTGTGGGGGCTGACCGCCGAGGAGAACAGCGCCACCCGGCCGCTGTCCGCGGCGGGGGTCTCCCCCGCCGCGGTGCACCGGGCCGTCGTCACCCGGCTGAGCATGGGCGCGTCACAGGCGGCCGAACGGATCGCCTGGACCCCGTACTCCCGTAAGGCCATGGCCATCGCCGAGGAGCGGGCGAAGGAGGCGGGGTCGGCGCGTATCGACTGCGACCATCTGCTACTGGGCCTCGCCCGGATCGGCCGCGGGGTGGCCGTGGCGGTGCTGAGCGAGGCGGGCGCCGACACGGCGGCCCCGGGCGGGGGCGGGGCGGAGGCCGAGGGGCTTCCGGCGTCGGGCGCGTAACGGCTTCGGCGGGGCCGTCACCGGTCCGCCGCGGCCGCGGCGGACTCCCGGCTCGCGCCCGGGGCCCGTTCCACGGGGCGCTGGAGCTGCCAGACGTCGGCCGGGGGCAGGTTGGCCCACACCGTGCTGCGGCCGGTGGCGTAGTGGCGCTGGTAGTCGGCCAGCACCTCTTCAGCGGCCTGCTGCCGACGCGCCTGGGCCCGGGAGGCCAGCGAGAGCAGGGTGCGGGCCTGGCGGCTGCCGCGGTACGCGAAGTAGGCCAGGACGCCGCCGGGGCGCAGCAGCTCCAGATACCGGCCCATGATCGCTTCGACCTGACGGGGGGCGAAGTTGGCGAAGGGCAGGCCCGAGATGATCGCGTCGTAGCGGTGGCCCGTGTCCAGCTCCTCGACGTACGCGTGGTGCACCCGGGCCTGACCGGGCTGTCCGGCCAGGCCCGGATGGGTCCGGACGAGGTGGCGCAGCCGATCGGTGAAGCGGGGATTGGCCTCGACGATGTCCAGGCGGCTGCCCACCGGGAGCTGGTGGATGAGGGAGCGGGTGACCGAGCCGGTACCGGCACCGGCCTCCAGGACGTTCAGCCGCCGCCCCGCCTGAGAGCGCACCGGTTCGGTCAGCGCATGGGCGAGCGCCCTGCCGCTGGGGGCGAGGGCCCCGGTGGTGCGGATGTCCCGGGCTGCCTCCAGGAAGAACATCCAGCCCCCGGCAGCGCTCTGCGCGAGGACACGATCGTGCGAGGTGGCGGTCGAGTCGTCCATGGCACGACGCTACAAACCGGCCACGTTTTGGCCATTGGTTCGACGTGTGACGGTGCCCACCCCCGGCAGTGGGCGTGTCGGTACGGAAGACCACCCCAGGGTATCCGGACGGTCGACTTCCGGTTGCTCCGGGGCGAGTTGGCGGGGAAGCCCGAGGGACGCGTACGCGGGCGCGCACGGGCACCTCGCCGGTGGTCCTCCTCACACTGTGCCCCGGTCACGACGCTCCATCGACCCACCGTGCCCCCTACCCCACCGTACGCACGCCCCCTTCCCGAGCGGCTGTGTCACAGCCCCGTGCCGGACCGGGCCTGGTCCGGTCACAACCCGGGCCGGGGTGGGACTCGGGAGGTGGTGGAGCGGGACGGGTTGCGCACACTGGACACCACGGAACCGAGACCGGGGAGGGCGCCATGGCGGCTGGTTGCCGCGATTGTGCGAGGTGTACGAAGTCCTGGCTGGGGCGGGTGCTGGAGAACGCGGCCGTGGGGCTGATGTATCTGTGCACGATCGGCATCGGCTATCTGATCAAGAGGGGCTTCAGGCGGCACTGTCCGCAGTGCGGGCACCTGCTGTCCCGGCACGCGCGCAGGGCGGACGGCTCCTTCCGGGACTAGTGCCGC
>NZ_BBUZ01000024.1:120093-763797 GCF_001417735.1 Streptomyces sp. NBRC 110028 | reverse complement strand
ATATTGGAGAGAGGCCTGTCGGAACTTCGGTTCCCGACAGGCCTCTCTTTTTGTTGTGTTGCGGGCCACTCGGTGTTCATGTTGCGTGGGCAACATGCCGTTCATGGGGACTCCAACGGATGAGCTCAGGCGTGAGTTGGCCCGGTCGGGCGTACGGCCGGGCGACGAGGTGATCGTGCCGTCCTACGGCACACCCGAAGCGGCGGAGGCGGTGCTCCTCGCCGGCGCGCGGCCGGTATTCGTGGACATCGACGCCCACACCTTCTGCATAGATCCGGACGCGGTGGCCGAGGCGCTGACGCCCCGGACCGCGGCCATCGTGGCCATACACACCTTCGGGCACCCGGCCGACATGGCGCGCCTCACCGAGCTGGGGCAGCGGCACGGCGTGCTGGTGATCGGACACGGCGCCGTGTGCGAGCCGGTCGGAGAGGTGCTGCGCCGACAGGCCAACGCGGCCTATCTGAACGGAAAGCTGCGCGGGGTCGTCACTCCCGCGGCCAAGCCCGGCCTCGAACACACCTATCAGCAGTACGTCGTGAGGGTGCCGGGCAATGGGCGCCCGGACCGGGACGCGTTCGCCCGTACGCTGCGTTCTCGCGGCGTCGTGTGCCACGTGCCCATCCAGACCCCGGCACACCGCACGGCGCGCTTCCGGCGGGATCTGTGGCTCGCTGAGACGGAACGGGCGGCCGACGAATGCCTCGCCCTCCCCGTCGACCCGGCCATGTCGCGGCGGGAGTTGCAGCGGGTGGTCTCGGCCTGCAACGCGCTGGGAGGTCTGTTGCAGTCAGCGGCGTGAGCGGCTGGGGCGGGTGGTCGAGAGCGTGCTCGAGTTCGGGTATGATCTATTCCGTTGCCGCGCCCCAATAGCTCAGTCGGCAGAGCGTCTCCATGGTAAGGAGAAGGTCTACGGTTCGATTCCGTATTGGGGCTCTCCTGCGAAAGGCTCCCGCCAAGAGGCGGGGGCCTTCGTCGTATTGAGCCGCGCTGCCGTGCCGGGGCACCGGTGGTGCCCCGGCCGCGGGGTGGTCAGGCGTCCTGCCGCTCCGGGACGCGCATCGCGAGGATCGCCATGTCGTCGGACGGCGGTTCGGCCGCGAAGCGCTCGACCGCGCGCAGCACCCGGGCGGCCACCGCTCCCGCGTTGAGCCCCGTGCACGTGGTCAGGACGTCCACCAGGCCGTCGTCGCCGAGCATCCTGGTGCCCTCGCGCCGCTCGGTCACCCCGTCGGTGACGCACAGCAGGACGTCCCCGGGGTCGAGCGTCACCGTCTGCTCGTACAGCTCCAGGTCGTCCATGACGCCGAGCAGGGGCTGCGGCTCGGCCGCGGCCTCGATGGATCCGTCCTGGCGCAGTCGCAGCGGCAGCGGATGGCCGGCGCAGACGACCTTGAGCACGGCGCTGCCGTCCTGCTGCGGCCACAGCTCCCCGTAGAGCAGGGTGAGGAAGCGGCTGCGGGCCCCCTCGTCGAGGATCGCCGCGTTGAGCCGCTCCAGGACCGCCGGGCCGCCGAAGCCCTCACGGGCCAGCAGCCGCAGCGCGTGCCGGGCAAGGCCGGTGACCGCGGCGGCCTCCGGGCCGGTTCCGCAGACGTCGCCGATGGCGAAGCCGTACGCGCTGTCGTTGATCGGGAAGAGGTCGTAGAAGTCGCCGCCGACCTCGTTGCCCTCGCCCGCGGCGCGGTAGATGACCTCGACCTCGACACCCCCGGTGATCTCCGGAAGCGGCTCCGGCGGCAGCAGACTGCGCTGCAGCGACTGGCTGATGGCCGTGCGCTCCGAGTAGAGCCGCGCGTTGTCGAGCGCGAGGGCCGCCCGGCGGGAGAGGTCCTCGGCCAGCTCCAGATTCTCCTGGCGGAAGTGCTCGTCGGTGGGCTTGCCGAGGGTGAGCATGCCAATGACACGGTTACGGGCCACCAGCGGCAGGACGACCGTCTCGCCGCCGACCGCCGAGGCGGTCGCGAGCGAGGCCCCCGGGCCGGAGGAGGGCCGGGCGGAGTCGCCGAGGCTGAGGCTGCGCAGCGAGGTGCGCAGCGCGGCCGCGTGGGCCGCGTCGTAGGGGCCGGTCCAGCCGCGGGCGCCGCCGGTGGGCACCTGCTCCGGTGGGTCGATCTTGGTGAGCAGGGCCTTGAGCCCGTCGATGCGGTCCTCGTCCTCGTGCAGAACGTACGACAGCTCCGGATCGGACGCCTGGTCGGCGACCGTATAGACGGCGCACCAGCTGGCCAGGGTGGGCACCGTCATCTGTGCCATGAGGGCCAGTGTCTGGTCGCGGTCGAGCGTGCCCGCGAGGAGATCGGAGGCCTCGACGAGGAACGACAGGGAGCCGCGGCGCAACCGCTCCAACTCGGTGAGGCGGGCGCGTTCGACGGCGAGCGCGATGCGGTCGGCGGCGAACTGGAGCCGCAGCGCCTCCTCGTTGCTGTAGCGGCCGGGGCCCTCGGCGGCGACGCCGAGCGAACCGGTGAGCCGCCCCTCGACCTTGAGGGGGACGGTGACGACCGAGCGCATACCGGTGTTGACGAGCAGGGGCACCGCACCGGGGACGGCGGACAGGTCCTCGTGGACGGCGGGCATCCGGGCCGATCCGTAGCGTCCGGTGCCGGTTTCGACGGGGACGCGGGCGAACCGCTGACGGGCGGACGGCAGTCCGGTGGAGGCGCGCACCTCCAGCTCGGTCTCGTCATCGGTGGCGAGCAGCAGATAGGCGGCGTCCCCGTCGAGCATGTCGCGAGCGCGTTCGACGGTGCGCTGGAGCAGCCCGTCGAGGTCGTCGGGGGCGGGGGAGCCGATGAAGACCTCGAAGGCGTCGCTGGACGGGCCGCCGCGCTCGGAGGAGTCGGAGGTGTCGGCCGCGGCGGCGCGCATCGGGCTCTGCAGCACGGCGCGCTCACGGTCGCGGACCAGGAGACAGACGGTGGAGGGGTCGCCGTCGGCATTGCGGATGCGCAGGTGGGAGGCGTAGACGGGGGAGACTCGGCCGTCGGCGCCGCGGATGCCGTACGAGCCCTCCCAGCGGGAGAGCTGGAGCGCCTCGGCGACGCCGGTGCTGGTGCCGGGGGTGTGCGGCCAGGCGGCGAGATCGGTGAGCGGCTTGCCGACGATCTGTTCCGGGCTGTAGCCGAACAGTTCCTGAGCGTCGTCGTTCCAGGCGCTGATGAGGCCGTCGCTGTCGACCTGGACGACAGCGACCCGGACCCGGGAGTCGGCGATCGGCAGGGCGCTGGCGGGCAGCGCGGGCCCGGCGGCCCGGGTGCCGGCCGGCCGATCGGGAAAGTCGAGCTGGAACCAGACCTGTTTGTGGGTGGCCGTGTACTCGACGCCCCAGCGTGCCGCGAGTGCGGCGCACAGTAGCAGACCGCGGCCGCCCTCGCGGTCGGGGCTGCCGAAGTGGTGGCCGCCGTTGCTCTGGAGCGGAACCTCCCGCTCGGGGTAACGGTCGGCGACCTCGACGCGGACGCCGGTGTCGGCGCGGATGCACACGACATCGGCGGTGGTGCCGGCGTGCACCACCGCGTTGGTGACAAGTTCGCTGGTGAGGACGACGGCGTCGTCCACGATGTCGGTCAGGCCCCAGCCCTGCAGGGTGTCCCGGACAAAGGTGCGGGCGGCGGCGACCGAGCGTCCCACCGGCTCGAAGGTGGCGGCTGCCCGCGCGGTGATCACAGGTCTCCTCATATGTGTCTCGGCGAACTGCTCACCCATGACGCAGTGCCCCTCCGATGCCTGGCCGGATGCCAGGTTACTTACCTCGACCGCCCCCGCGAATGCCGGTCCGCCGTGATTCCACCCGGAGAGTGCTGTCGTCGGTGTGCGATGCTGCCGAACTGTTATGGCCTGGTTGGGCCATGGTGAAACACTGGGCAAGCTGGAAGAAGAACCCGACGAGGATGGTCAACCCTGCGGGAGGGACACGGTGGAGTCTGGCGCAGCGGCGCGGGGCACGAATACGCGCGCGAAAGGCGGACGGTCCCGGAGCAATGGGACGACTGAAGTGGATACAGCGGCCCTGAACCGGCTGCTGACCGCGATGACGGCGATGCGGGACGGCAACTTCCGCAAGCGGCTGACGGTCTCGGGCGAGGGCGTCATGTCCGAGATCGCCGCGGTCTTCAACGAGGTCGCGGACCGGAATCTGCAGCTCACGGGCGAGCTGACCCGGGTGCGGCGGGTGGTCGGCCGTGAGGGAAAACTCACGGAACGGCTGGAGACCGGCGCCTGTGAGGGGCAGTGGGCGGCGGCTATTGACGCGTCCAACGCCTTGGTGGACGATCTTGTGCGGCCGGTGTCCGAGGTGGGCCGGGTGCTGTCCGCGGTCGCCGAGGGCGACCTGGAGCAGCGCATGGACCTGCGGGCACAGGGTGCCGACGGGTCGGCGCATCCGCTGCGCGGTGAGTTCCTCAAGGTGGGGCGCACCGTCAACGGGCTGGTGGATCAGCTCTCGGCGTTCACCGACGAGGTGACGAGAGTCGCCAGTGAGGTGGGCACCGAGGGCAAGCTGGGCGGCCAGGCCCGGGTGCGCGGCATGTCGGGGTCGTGGAAGGACCTCACGGAGTCCGTCAACACGATGGCGTCCCGGCTCACCGCTCAGGTGCGGGACATCGCCCTGGTGACGACGGCGGTGGCCAAGGGTGACCTGTCCCGGAAGGTCACGGTCCATGTCTCCGGCGAGATGCTGGAGCTGAAGGAAACCGTCAACACGATGGTGGACCAGCTCTCCTCGTTCGCCGCCGAGGTGACGCGGGTCGCCCGTGAGGTGGGCACCGAGGGCGAACTGGGTGGCCAGGCGAAGGTGCCGGGCGTCGCGGGCGTCTGGAAGGACCTGACCGACTCGGTCAACCTGATGGCCGGGAACCTCACCGCCCAGGTGCGCGGGATCGCCCAGGTCACGACGGCGGTCGCCAACGGTGATCTGTCGCAGAAGGTGACGGTGAGCGCACGCGGCGAGGTCGCGCAGCTGGCCGACACGATCAACACGATGACGGAGACGCTGCGCACCTTCGCGGACGAGGTCACGCGGGTGGCCAGCGAGGTCGGGGCCGAGGGGCTGCTGGGCGGTCAGGCGCAGGTGCCGGGCGCGGCGGGCACGTGGAAGGATCTCACCGATTCGGTGAACACCGCGTTCCGTAACCTGACGGCGCAGGTGCGGGACATCGCGCAGGTGACGACCGCGGTGGCCAACGGTGATCTGTCGCAGAAGGTCACCGTCGACGTGGCCGGGGAGATGCTGGAGCTGAAGAACACCGTCAACACGATGGTGGACCAGCTGCAGTCCTTCGGTGCCGAGGTGACCCGGGTGGCCCGGGAGATCGGCGTCGAGGGTGAACTGGGCGGTCAGGCGCAGGTGCCGGGCGCGGCGGGCACGTGGAAGGACCTGACCGATTCGGTGAACACCGCCTTCCGCAACCTCACCGGACAGGTGCGCAACATCGCGCAGGTGACGACCGCGGTGGCCAACGGTGATCTGTCGCAGAAGGTCACCGTCGACGTCTCCGGCGAGATGCTCAAGCTGAAAAACACCGTGAACACGATGGTGGATCAGCTCTCCTCGTTCGCCGACCAGGTCACCCGCATGGCGCGGGACGTGGGCACCGAGGGGCGGCTGGGCGGTCAGGCCCGGGTGGACGGCGTCAGCGGCACCTGGAAGGACCTGACCGACTCCGTCAACTCGATGGCGGGGAACTTGACCTCGCAGGTGCGCGGCATCGCCCAGGTGACCACGGCGGTCGCCCGCGGCGATCTGTCGCAGAAGATCGAGGTGGACGCGCGGGGCGAGATCCTCGAACTCAAGAACACCATCAACACGATGGTGGACCAGCTGTCCGACTTCGCCGAGCAGGTGACCCGGGTCGCCCGCGAGGTGGGTACGGACGGCCGGCTGGGCGGTCAGGCGCAGGTGCCCGGTGTCGCGGGCGTCTGGCGCGATCTGACCGACTCGGTGAACGGCATGGCGGGCAACCTGACCGCCCAGGTCCGTAACATCGCGCAGGTCGCCACGGCGGTCGCGCGCGGTGACCTCTCGCAGAAGATCGACGTCGACGCCCGGGGCGAGATCCTGGAGCTGAAGAACACCCTCAACACGATGGTCGACCAGCTGTCGTCCTTCGCGGAGGAGGTCACCCGGGTCGCCCGCGAGGTGGGCACCGAGGGGCAGTTGGGCGGCCAGGCCGAGGTGCAGGGAGTCTCCGGCACCTGGAAGGACCTGACCCAGTCCGTCAACGGCATGGCCAACAACCTGACCTCGCAGGTGCGTTCCATCGCCGAGGTGACGACGGCGGTCGCCAAGGGCGACCTGTCGAAGAAGATCACGGTGGACGCCAAGGGCGAGATCCTGGAGCTGGTCACCACCGTGAACACGATGGTGGACCAGCTGTCGTCGTTCGCCGAGCAGGTCACCCGGGTGGCCCGCGAGGTGGGTACGGAAGGCCAGTTGGGCGGTCAGGCGCGGGTGCCGGGCGTGACCGGCATCTGGAAGGACCTCAGCAACAACGTCAACCTGATGGCCAACAACCTGACCATCCAGGTGCGCAACATCTCGCAGGTCTCGGCCGCGGTCGCCAACGGCGATCTGACGAAGAAGGTGACGGTCGAGGCGCGCGGCGAGGTCGCGGCGCTGGCGGACACCGTCAACACGATGGTGACGACCCTGTCCTCGTTCGCGGACGAGGTCACCCGCGTGGCGCGCGAGGTGGGCACGGACGGCATCCTGGGCGGTCAGGCTCGGGTGCCGGGCGTCTCGGGGACGTGGAAGGACCTCACCGAGTCCGTGAACTCGATGGCGTCCAACCTGACCGGACAGGTGCGCAACATCGCGATGGTCACCACGGCGATCGCCCAGGGTGACCTGACCAAGAAGATCGACATCGAGGCGCGGGGCGAGATCCTCGAACTCAAGACCACGATCAACACGATGGTGGACCAGCTGTCCTCGTTCGCCGACCAGGTGACCCGGGTGGCCCGCGAGGTGGGCACCGAGGGGCAGCTGGGCGGTCAGGCGCGGGTGCGGGACGTGGCCGGCACCTGGAAGGACCTCACCGAATCGGTGAACGAGATGGCGGGGAACCTGACCCGTCAGGTGCGCGCCATCGCCGAGGTGGCGACCGCGGTGACCCGCGGCGACCTCAACCTCAAGATCGACGTGGACGCTTCCGGCGAGATCCAGGTCCTCCAGGACCACATCAACACCATGATCGCCAACCTGCGCGAGACCACGCTCGCCAACAAGGAGCAGGACTGGCTGAAGGGCAACCTCGCCCGGATCTCCGGTCTGATGCAGGGGCGGCGCGACCTGGAGGACGTCGCCCGGCTGATCATGAGCGAGCTGACTCCGGTGGTCTCCGCCCAGCACGGCGCGTTCTTCCTGGCGGTCCCGGTCGGTGACGGCACCGAGGTGGTCGCGGACAGCACCGCCGAGGAGGGCTACGAGCTGCGCCTGGTCGGCTCCTACGGGTACTCCATCGGCTCGATGCCCACGTCCTTCCGGCCCGGTGAGACGCTCATCGGCACGGTCGCCGAGGAGAAGCGCCCGATCCTGGTGGAGAACGTGCCGCCGGGCTACCTCAAGATCGCCTCGGGGCTCGGCGAGGCGGCCCCGGCGCATGTGATCGTGCTGCCGGTGCTGTTCGAGGGGCAGCTGCTGGGCGTGATCGAGCTGGCCTCGTTCCAGCCCTTCGCGCAGATCCAGAAGGACTTCCTCAACCAGATCGCCGAGATGATCGGCACCAGCGTCAACACCATCAGCGTCAACACCAAGACCGAGGTGCTGCTCAAGCAGTCCCAGGAGCTGACGGAGCAGCTGCGGGAGCGGTCGGCGGAGCTGGAGAACCGGCAGAAGGCGCTCCAGGCGTCCAACGCGGAGCTGGAGGAGAAGTCCGAGCGGCTGGCCCGGCAGAACCGCGACATCGAGGTGAAGAACACCGAGATCGAGGAGGCCCGGCAGGTGCTCGAGGAGCGCGCCGAGCAGCTCGCGGTGTCGATGCGCTACAAGAGCGAGTTCCTGGCGAACATGTCGCACGAGCTGCGCACGCCGCTCAACTCGCTGCTGATCCTCGCCAAGCTGCTCGCGGACAACGCCGAGGGCAATCTGTCGCCGAAGCAGGTGGAGTTCGCCGAGACCATCCACGGCGCCGGTTCGGACCTGCTGCAGCTGATCAACGACATCCTCGACCTGTCGAAGGTCGAGGCGGGCAAGATGGACGTGAGCCCGACGCGGATCGCCCTGGTCCAGCTCGTGGACTACGTGGAGGCGACGTTCCGGCCGCTGACCGCCGAGAAGGGACTCGACTTCTCCGTCCGGGTCTCGCCGGAGCTTCCGGCGACGCTGCACACCGACGAGCAGCGGCTGCTGCAGGTGCTCCGCAACCTGCTGTCCAACGCGGTGAAGTTCACCGACGGCGGCGCCGTGGAGCTGGTCATCCGGCCGGCCGGGGTGGACGTGCCCAACGCCATCCGGGAACAGCTGCTGGAGCACGGCGCGTTGCGCGACCCGGAGGCCGAGATGATCGCCTTCTCGGTCACCGACACCGGCATCGGCATCGCCGCGAGCAAGATGCGGGTCATCTTCGAGGCGTTCAAGCAGGCCGACGGGACCACCAGCAGGAAGTACGGCGGCACCGGCCTCGGCCTGTCCATCAGCCGGGAGATCGCCCGGCTCCTCGGCGGTGAGATCCACGCGGCCAGTGAGCCGGGCCGCGGTTCGACCTTCACGCTGTACCTGCCGCTGCACCCCAGCGAGCTGCCGCCGCAGGGCTACCCGCAGCTCACGCCGGGCAGCGCGGGGCCGCCCGCGCTGGAGGCGTACGACCCGGCCGACGAGTCGGAGGAGGACGAGTCCGAGGGCGCGGCGGAGCAGGTGCCCGAGCACGACGTCACGGCCGATGCCACGGCGCAGCGGACCCGCGGCGCCGCCGGGCTCTTCCGGCGGCGTCAGCGGGCCGAGCAGGAGCCGTCCCAGGCCTCCGAGCCGCAAGCCCCCGCCCCGGAGGTCCGCCGGAACGGCGGCCGGAGTGCGCAGACCTCCGAGCCGTGGATGCTGGGCGGTCAGGATCTGGTGGCCCCGGAGCCGGTGGGCGGGTTCCACGGTGAGAAGGTGCTCATCGTCGACGACGACATCCGTAACGTCTTCGCGCTCACCAGCGTGCTGGAACAGCACGGCCTGCAGGTGCTCTACGCCGAGAACGGCCGGGAGGGCATCGAGGTCCTGGAGCAGCACGACGATGTGGTGCTCGTCCTGATGGACATCATGATGCCGGAGATGGACGGTTACGCCACGACGGCGGCGATCCGCAGGATGCCGCAGTTCGCCGGGCTGCCCATCATCGCGCTCACCGCGAAGGCGATGAAGGGCGACCGGGAGAAGAGCATCGAGGCGGGCGCGTCGGACTACGTCACCAAGCCCGTCGACACCGATCATCTCCTCACGGTGATGGAACAGTGGATGTCGGATGAGTGACCAGGTGAACGGCGAGGGAGTGTCCGATGGGACACCGGATGCCATCGTGGTGTTGACTGACTGTCGCCGAACACGTGTGGGAACGCGGGAATCGGGGAACCTTCTGGTCTCCCGCCGCGTTTCTGCTACGTGCACAGTGACATCGCGGTGACAGGGTGTGGCGAACAGCGGGGTGCGGCTACCATGACCGGCACAAGGACGGGCGACGCAAGGGAGTCGTCCCCTGGGGCGGCGCCCGGTGCTTCCCCCAGCGCTTCGAGCTGGGGAGACCCCAAGCCGGGACGAGGAGGACGGGGCATGGTGCAGAAGGCCAAGATCCTCCTGGTCGATGACCGGCCGGAGAATCTGCTGGCGCTGGAGGCCATTCTCTCCGCGCTCGATCAGACCCTGGTGCGGGCATCGTCAGGGGAGGAAGCGCTCAAGGCGCTGCTGACGGACGACTTCGCGGTGATCCTGCTGGACGTCCAGATGCCGGGCATGGACGGTTTCGAGACCGCGGCGCACATCAAGCGGCGGGAGCGGACCCGGGACATCCCGATCATCTTCCTCACCGCGATCAACCACGGCCCGCACCACACCTTCCGGGGCTATGCGGCGGGCGCGGTCGACTACATCTCCAAACCCTTCGACCCCTGGGTGCTCAGAGCGAAGGTCTCGGTCTTCGTCGATCTGTACATGAAGAACTGCCAGCTGCGGGAGCAGGCCTCCCTGCTGCGGCTGCAGTTGGAGGGTGGCCAGCCGGCCGCCGGTGACAAGGAGTCGGCCGGGCTGCTGGCCGAGCTGTCCGCGCGGCTCGCCGCCGTGGAGGAGCAGGCCGAGGCGCTGTCCAAGCAGCTGGACGAGTCGGCCGACGCGGCGGCGGTGGCCACCGCCGCCCATCTGGAGCGCAAGCTCACCGGTCTGCGCCGGGCCCTGGACGCGCTGGAGCCCGGCGCCGGCAGTGGAGCCGGCCAGGTTCCCTCGCAGAACTGAGCGCGGCACCACCGCGCGGCCACCCGGCCGTTGACGTCCCGTCACTCTCCCCTCACCGCCCGGCCGGTGCCGCGCCCGGACGCGACACGGGTGTGACGTCGGTGGCGCCCGATACCCATGCCATACGTGCTCCGTACGGCGGACGCGGGTAATCTCGCCCTCATGGCCTCTCGTACGTCCGGCAAGGGTTCCCAGAGCACGGCGGGCACCTCGAGGAAGCGCGCCGGGCAGCCCGGAGGCGCTGTGAAGAAGGCGCCCGCGAAGAAGGCGGCGGCCAAGAAGGCGCCCGCCAAGAAGCCCACCGCGCCCGTGAAGAAGGCGGCCCCGAGGAAGAAGGCGGCCGCCAAGGTTCCCGCGCCGCCCGCGCCCTACGCCACCAGCGGTGTGTACCGCGCCGCCCGCGCCGTCTGGATGGGCCTCGCGCGCACCGTCGCGGCGATGTTCCGTTCCATAGGGCGCGGCGCGAAGGGGCTCGACCCGGCCCATCGCAAGGACGGCAGCGCGCTGCTGCTGCTCGCGGTGGCCCTGATCGTCGCGGCCGGTACCTGGTCCAATCTCGACGGTCCGGTCGGCGATCTGGTCGAGATGCTCGTCACCGGCGCCTTCGGCCGTCTGGACCTGGTGGTGCCGATACTCCTGGGCGCGATCGCGGGGCGGCTGTTCCTCCACCCCGAACGCCCCGAGGCCAACGGGCGGATCGTCATCGGCCTGTCCGCGCTGGTGATCGGCGTCCTCGGGCAGGTCCACATCGCCTGCGGTGCCCCCGGGCGCGGCCAGGGCGACGCGGCGATCCAGGACGCGGGCGGGCTGATCGGCTGGGCCGTCTCCCGGCCGCTGATCTACTCGATGGGCGACGTGCTGGCCGTACCGCTGCTGGTGCTGCTCACCGTCTTCGGGCTGCTGGTCGTCACCGCGACCCCGGTCGCCGCGATTCCGCAGCGGCTGCGGTCGCTCGGCATCCGGCTCGGCCTGGTGCGGGACGAGGAGCAGGCGTACGGCTACGACGGCGACGGCGCCGACGCCGGGTACGCCGACGAATGGCGCGAGAAGCCCGCCAGGCGGCCTCGCAGGACCTCGCTGGAGAAAGAGGGCGCGGATGGCGCCGACGGCTCCGAGCAGGCCGAGGAGGAGGCTCTGCGCAAGCGCCGGCGGTCGCGCCGACCGTCGTCCGCCCAGCCCCCGCTGGACCGCCCCATGGACGCCGTGGACGTGGCGGCCGCCGCGGCCGCCTCGCTGGACGGCGCGGTGCTGCACGGCGTCCAGCCCTCCCCGCTCGTCGCCGGACTCAGCAGCGGCATCTCGGGCGAGCACGACGAGCACGACGGCGCATCCGGCACCGGCGGCGCGCCGGGCAAGGGCAAGAAGGGCCGGGCCGACGATTCCGCGTCCGGGCGGACCGAGGTCCCCGACCTCACCCGGACCGCCGCCGAGCCGAGCGATCCGCTGCCGCCGCGCGCCGAGCAGCTGCAGATCTCCGGCGACATCACCTACGCGCTGCCCTCGCTCGACCTCCTGGAGCGCGGCGGCCCCGGCAAGACCCGCAGCGCCGCCAACGACGCCGTGGTGGAGTCGCTGTCGAAGGTGTTCTCGGAGTTCAAGGTGGACGCCGCGGTCACCGGCTTCACCCGGGGCCCGACGGTCACCCGCTACGTGGTGGAGCTGGGCCCGGCCGTCAAGGTCGAGCGGATCACGGCGCTGACCAAGAACATCGCGTACGCCGTCGCCAGCCCCGATGTGCGGATCATCAGCCCGATCCCCGGCAAGTCGGCGGTCGGCATCGAAATCCCCAACAGCGACCGCGAGATGGTCAACCTCGGGGACGTGCTGCGCTCGGCCGACTCGGTGGGCGAGACGCAC
Source organism: Streptomyces sp. NBRC 110028 (assembly GCF_001417735.1). Taxonomy (GTDB): domain Bacteria; phylum Actinomycetota; class Actinomycetes; order Streptomycetales; family Streptomycetaceae; genus Streptomyces. Next base: position 751,514 of record NZ_BBUZ01000024.1, on the reverse strand, counting down.
CCGATGGTGGTCGGGCTCGGCAAGGACGTCGAAGGCGGCTACGTGGCGCACAACCTGGCCACGATGCCGCATGTGCTGGTGGCCGGCGCGACCGGTTCGGGTAAGTCGTCGTGCATCAACTGCCTGATCACTTCGATCATGGCGCGGGCGACCCCGGACGATGTGCGCATGGTGCTGGTCGACCCCAAGCGCGTGGAGCTGACCGCGTACGAGGGAATTCCGCATCTGATCACACCGATCATCACCAACCCCAAGCGCGCGGCCGAGGCCCTGCAATGGGTCGTCCGCGAAATGGATCTCCGCTACGACGACCTCGCCGCGTTCGGGTTCCGCCACATCGACGACTTCAACGCCGCGGTGCGCGCCGGGAAGGTGAAGGAGCCCGAGGGCAGCGAGCGGGAGCTCAAGCCGTATCCGTATCTGCTGGTGATCGTCGACGAGCTGGCGGACCTGATGATGGTCGCGCCGCGCGACGTCGAGGACTCCATCGTACGGATCACGCAGCTGGCCCGGGCGGCGGGCATCCACCTGGTGCTGGCCACCCAGCGGCCGTCGGTGGACGTCGTCACCGGTCTGATCAAGGCGAACGTGCCCTCGCGGCTCGCCTTCGCCACCTCCTCGCTGGCCGACAGCCGGGTCATCCTGGACCAGGCGGGCGCCGAGAAGCTGATCGGCAAGGGCGACGGACTGTTCCTGCCGATGGGCGCGAGCAAGCCGGTCCGGATGCAGGGCGCGTTCGTGACCGAGGCCGAGGTCCAGGCGGTCGTCGCGCACTGCAAGGAACAGATGGCGCCGGTCTTCCGGGACGACGTCACGGTCGGGACGTCGAAGAAGAAGGAGATCGACGAGGAGATCGGCGATGATCTCGATCTGCTGTGCCAGGCCGCTGAGCTGGTGGTTTCCACGCAATTCGGGTCGACGTCGATGCTCCAGCGCAAGCTGCGGGTCGGGTTCGCCAAGGCGGGCCGGCTGATGGATCTCATGGAGTCACGCGGCGTGGTCGGCCCCAGCGAGGGGTCCAAGGCGCGCGATGTGCTCGTCAAGCCGGACGAATTGGATGGCGTGCTCGCGGTGATCCGCGGTAATGCTCACTCGTAAGGGTAAGGCGGGCAACCGTTTCCCCTGCCGAGACGTCAAGTTGAGGGAGGTGGCGGAGTGACGTCCCAGGATCTTGGTCACAGGTCAATCCCGATGGCGGACAAACTCCGTCCTCCCGCTTGCCCGACCCTTTCGCCCCACCCCTAGACTGAACCTCCAGCAGGTGGCTACACGCTCGAAAGGCGCCCCCGTGTCCATCGGCAACGATCTCGAAGACGGCAACTCCCCCGAAGAAGACCGGCCTTCCGTCGGTCGCGCCCTCCAGCAGGCCCGCATCGCCGCGGGGCTGACCGTCGACGAGGTCAGTTCCGTCACCCGGGTGCGCGTCCCCATAGTGCAGGGGATCGAGCAGGACGACTTCTCCCGCTGCGGCGGGGATGTGTACGCCCGGGGGCACATTCGTGTGCTCGCGCGCGCCGTCCGGCTCGACGCGGAGGCGTTGGTCAACCAGTTCGACGCCGAGCACGGCGGCCGGCCCGAGCCGACCCCCGCGGCGCCGCTGTTCGACGCCGAGCGCATCCGTCCCGAACCCCGCCGGCCGAACTGGACGGCCGCGATGGTCGCCGCGATCGTCGCCGTCGTCGGATTCGTCGGATTCACGCTTTTCAGTGGCGGTGAGAAGAGCGACGGGTCCCCGGTCGCCGGGGAGACCGGCTCGGCCAAGCCGACCGCCTCCACCTCCAGCAGCCCCAGCGCCAGCCCCGGCAAGTCCGGCGAGCGGAAGCCCGAGCCGTCCGAGAGCGCCATCGCGGGCGTCCCCGCGGACAAGGTCACCGTGAAGCTGACCGCCGAGGACGGCCAGAGCTGGATCTCCGCGCAGGACCACAACGGGCGGCTGATGGAGGAGGGCGTGCTGCGCAAGGGCCAGTCCAAGACCTTCAGCGACAGCAAGCGCATCGACCTGGTGCTGGGCAACGCCGGCGCGATCAAGCTCTTCGTGAACGGCAAGGAAGTCAAGAACCTGAGCCACAGCGGCTCGGTCCAGCGTCTGAGCTACACCAAGGGCGATCCCGAAGCGGGCTGACCAGCCCGGCGGCGGGGGTGGCAGACCTGCCAGCGGAGGGCGGCGCTGTGACAAAGTAGTCTGAGGCCATGCCCGAACGCCGCACTGTCGCCCTTGTCACTCTTGGCTGCGCCCGTAACGAGGTGGACTCGGAGGAGCTCGCAGGCCGCTTGGCGGCGGACGGTTGGGAGCTCGTCGAGCAAGCCGCCGACGCCGACGTGGCCGTCGTCAACACCTGCGGCTTCGTCGAAGCCGCGAAGAAGGACTCGGTCGACGCCCTGCTGGAGGCGAACGATCTGAAGGACCACGGCCGCACCCAGGCGGTCGTGGCCGTCGGCTGTATGGCCGAGCGGTACGGCAAGGAACTGGCCGAGGCGCTGCCCGAGGCCGACGGGGTGCTCGGCTTCGACGACTACACCGACATCTCCGGTCGGCTCCAGACCATCCTCTCCGGCGGCATCCACGCCTCCCACACCCCGCGCGACCGGCGCAAGCTGCTGCCGATCAGCCCCGCCGAGCGGCAGGACAGCTCCGCCGTGGCGCTGCCCGGCCACGCCCAGGACACCCCGCCCGAGGACCTGCCCGCCGGTGTCGCCCCGGCCTCCGGCCCGCGCGCCCCGCTGCGCCGCAGACTCGGGAACAGCCCCGTCGCCTCCGTGAAGCTGGCCTCCGGTTGCGACCGGCGGTGCTCCTTCTGCGCCATTCCGTCCTTCCGTGGCTCGTTCATCTCCCGCCGGCCCTCCGATGTGCTGGGCGAGACCCGGTGGCTGGCCGAGCAGGGCGTGAAGGAGGTCATGCTGGTCTCCGAGAACAACACCTCCTACGGCAAGGACCTGGGCGACATCCGGCTGCTGGAGACGCTGCTGCCCGAGCTGGCAGCGGTGGACGGGATCGAGCGGATCCGGGTCAGCTACCTCCAGCCCGCCGAGATGCGGCCCGGGCTGATCGACGTGCTGACCTCGACCGAGAAGGTCGCCCCGTACTTCGACCTGTCCTTCCAGCACTCCTCGCCCGGCCTGCTGCGCCGGATGCGCCGCTTCGGCGACACCGACCGCTTCCTGGACCTGCTGGAACAGATCAGAGGCAAGGCGCCGCAGGCGGGCGCCCGGTCGAACTTCATCGTCGGATTCCCCGGCGAGACCGAGGACGACGTGGCCGAGCTGGAGCGTTTCATCAGTGAGGCGCGGCTCGACGCGATCGGCGTCTTCGGATACTCGGACGAGGACGGCACCGAGGCCGCGGGCTACGAGGACAAGGTCGACCCGGACGAGGTCGCTGAGCGGCTGGAGCACATCTCGCGGCTCGCGGAGGAGCTGACCGCCCAGCGGGCGGACGAGCGGCTCGGCGAGACCGTCGCGGTGCTGGTGGACGAGATCGACGACACCGGTGCCGTACTGGGCCGGGCGGCCCACCAGGCGCCCGAGACCGACGGGCAGACCCTGCTGCGCACGTCGGCCCGGCCCGCCGTGGGACGTATGGTCGAAGCGAAGGTGATCGCGGCGGAGGGAGTGGACCTCGTCGCGGAGCCGCTGGAACCGCTGGAGCAGCGGGGCGGCGGCGTGTGTACCGAGGAGGCGGCCAGATGACAGGCGTCCCGGCCTCCGCCGCGGGGAGCCACCACCGGACCGCCGCGGCCGCCCGGCCGGCCGGATTGTGGAACATCGCCAACATCCTCACCATGGCGCGCCTGGTCCTGGTGCCGGGGTTCGTTTTGTTGATGTTCCACAACGGCGGGTACGACCCGGCCTGGCGCGCCTACGCCTGGGCCGCCTTCGCGATCGCCATGATCACCGACCTGTTCGACGGGCATCTGGCCCGCCGGTACAACCTGGTCACCGACTTCGGCAAGATCGCGGACCCCATCGCGGACAAGGCGATCATGGGGGCGGCGCTGATCTGTCTGTCGGCCCTCGACGACCTGGCATGGTGGGTGACGGGCGTGATCCTCCTCCGTGAGCTGGGGATCACCCTGATGCGGTTCTGGGTGATCCGGATCGGGGTCATCCCGGCCAGCCGCGGCGGAAAGATGAAGACCCTCGCCCAGGGCGTGGCCGTGGGGATGTACATCCTCGTGCTCACCGGGCCGCTGGCCACGCTGCGGTTCTGGGTGATGGCCGTGGCCGTCGCCCTGACCGTCCTCACCGGCCTCGACTACGTACGGCAGGCCCTGGTGCTGCGCCGGGCGGGCCGCGCAGCGCGGAGCGGCGGTGTGGGGGAGGAGCCCGGGCAGGAACCGGCCCTATGAGCGGCGAGGAGACGGCGGCGGTGCGAGGCGGTGCGGCGGCCGGAAGCGGTGCGGCCGGGGGCGGTGCGGCCGAGGTGCTGGCGCTGCTGGTGCGGCGCGGGCAGACCGTGGCCGTCGCCGAGTCCCTGACCGGCGGCCTGGTGGCCGCCGAGCTGACCGCCGTGGACGGGGCCTCCCGCGCCTTCCGCGGCTCGGTGACCGCGTACGCCACCGACCTCAAGCGCGAGCTGCTGGGCGTGGACGGCACCCTGCTGGTCGAGCGCGGCGCGGTGGACGCGGAGGTAGCCCGGCAGATGGCCCGGGGCGTACGGCGCGCCCTGGGCGCCGACTGGGGCGTGGCGACCACGGGTGTGGCGGGTCCCACACCGCAGGACGGCCAGCCGGTGGGAACGGTCCACGTGGCCGTCGCCGGGCCCTCGAACGGCCCGGCGGCCGCGGCGCTGCGGCTGGAGGGGGACCGGGCCGGAATCCGCGCACAGAGCGTCCGCGCCGCGGTCAAGCTGCTGTTCAGCGAATTGATCGCGACAGCGGGGGCACAGGATACGGAACAACACGGCGAATTTTGATGTTTGCAGCCCTGAGTGAACACGACATCGCTCCCCGCACGGGCAGAGCCAGAGGCGGTACGGTGGGGCGAGAAGGATCCGGATCCGAGGTCCGAGGAGGGAGCCAGCGATGATTCTGCTCCGTCGCCTGCTGGGTGACGTGCTGCGCCGGCAGCGCCAGCGCCAGGGCCGTACTCTGCGCGAGGTTTCCTCCTCCGCCCGGGTGTCGCTCGGCTATCTGTCAGAGGTCGAGCGCGGGCAGAAGGAAGCCTCGTCCGAGCTGCTGTCGGCGATCTGCGACGCCCTGGACGTACGGATGTCACAGGTCATGCGCGAGGTCAGCGACGAGCTGTCGCTCGCGGAGCTGGCGGAGTCGGCCACGGCGAGCGAGAAGGTGCCCGCACCGATGCGGCCCATGCTCAATTCGGTGTCCGTCACCTCCGTGACGGGCGTCCCGGACGAGCGGGTGACCATCAAGTCGCCCAAGGAGGCAGTGGACGTCGTGGCGGCCTGACGGCCTCCACGTCAGCGCGGAAGCTCTTCGAGCCCCGGTCGGTAGCGATACCGGCCGGGGCTCGATGTTTGATGGGCGGCTTTCCGGTCACCTGACTGGTGGAGAGGTAATCAAGGGGGGCAAACGGTCGAACAGGAGGAAGTGGATGTCTGTGGTCAAGAGCCCGCTCGCTGAGGAAAATCTCAAGGTCGTCGGCGACGCTCTGCAAGGCGCCCTCGTCGACCTCGTCGACCTCGCCCTGGTGGGCAAGCAGATCCACTGGACGGTCATCGGACCGCGTTTCCGCACGGTTCACTTCCAGCTCGACGACGTGGTGTCGACCGCCAGGACGCATGCCGACACCGTTGCGGAGCGTGCCGCGGCGCTCGGGATCGCGCCGGACGGACGGGCCGAGACGGTGGCCAAGCAGAGCGCGGTCGGCACGGTCAAGGACGGCTGGACCCAGGACACGGATGCCGTGAGGGCGCTCGTGGACGCACTGGGGTCCGTGATCTCGCGCATGCGCGAGCGCGTCGCCGCGACGGATGAGCCGGACCCGGTGACCCAGGACATTCTCATCGGGGTCACTCGTGACCTGGAGAAGCACCACTGGATGTTCCAGGCGGAGAACGTCAACGGACACTGAGTGACGAGACAGGCAGGACAGCGGTAGTTCCGCTCGCACCCTGTGTGGTCATCGCCGGGGCACGGCCCCCCGGCCTCCGGCGATGGCCGCACAGTCTGCGAGCTGACGGATGTCGGCTCAGGGGGCGGCCGCGGGTGTGCCCCGCTCTGGGTGCGCCCCGCGGTGCGGCTGGGCACACTGAGGGAGCGCGGGGGTCCGACACGCGCTGACGGGCCTTCTGTGCGCCCTCCCGCCGCGCGCGAACAGGCGTCTAGCGTCGCCCGCTAGTCCCCCGAAGGAGGCAGCATGGCAGCCGTGGGAGGGGCCGGCACGCTGCGCCGAAGGCCGGTTCGATGGGTGATCGCGCTCGTTCTCGGCTGTCTGTGGTGGTGGTCCGTGCTCCGGCTGGCGGTGCAGCCGTCCGGGGCCGGACCGATCGAGGGGGCGTTCGCCGTCGGCGGCTGGGGGCTGAGCCTGCTGCCCGTGCACTGCGGACCCTCGCCCCGGCGCGTAAGCGTGCGCGAGCGGATCACCAGGGCATCGCGACTCCGCCATTCGGGCGCAGGATCTGGCCGGTCGTGAACGCGGAGGCGTCCGACGCCAGGTGCAGGACCGCGTGGGCGACGTCCTCCGGCTCGCCCACCCGCCCCAGCGGTGCGTGGCGGACCATGGGAGCCTCGACGCGCCGCTGCTCCTCGGCGGTGCCGCGCCGTGTCATGGGCGTACGGACCCAGCCCGGGGCGACCGCGTTGACACGGATGCCGTGGGGTCCCACCTCGGCGGCGAGAGTCCGGGTCAGCTGGACCACGGCGGCCTTGGCGACGCCGTAGCACAGCAGGCCGGGGGTGCCGGAGTCGATCGCGCCGGAGGCCATGGTGACGATGGACCCGCCGGCGCCGTGGTCGACCATGGCGCGGGCCGCCTCCTGGCAGCCGTACAGCACCCCCTTGAAGTTGACCGCCAGCACCCGGTCCAGGTCGTCCTCGGCGGTCTCCAGGACCGTGCTGCGGTGCATGATCCCGGCGATGGCGGCCATCACGGCGAGATGGCCGCCATCGCGGACGGCCGCCGTGGCGGCGGCGGAGACGACCGCCGCGACCTGGGCGCGGTCGGTGACGTCGAGAGGGTGGGCGTGGGCGCCGCCGCCGTCGGCGGTGATGCGCTCCGCGGTCCGCCGGGCGCCCTTCTCGTCCAGATCGGCGCAGTGCACGACCGCTCCGGCCGCCGCCAGCAGGACGGCGGTCGCCCGGCCGATGCCGCTCGCGGCGCCGGTGACCAGTGCGGTGCGGCCGGTGAGGTCGTACGCCGTGACGGTCATGCGCCGACGGTACGACCGGATCTGACGACCCGTCAATTACTCTGGCGGGGGCGGCTCCGGCTGGCACCCCGGACACCAGAAGGTCGTACGCTCCTGACCCGCGGTGCCCTGGTCCGTCGCGCGCACCGGCGAACCGCAGCGCGGACAGGGCCGCCCGGCACGGCCGTACACCCACAACCGCCGGCCGGGGCGATCGTGGGGCGTGGTGACCCGGGCCCGGCGCGTCCGGTTCGCCTCCAGAAGCCGCTTGGCGAGGACCACCAGCCGCTCGGGGGAGGGGACGCGGCCGATCGGCAGCCAGGGCGGGATCCGCAGCAGGAAACACAGCTCGCACTTGTACACATTGCCGATCCCGGCCAGGTTGCGCTGGTCCAGCAGCGCCTCGCCCACCGTGCGGGACGGATCGGCGAGCAGCCGTCTCAGCGCCTCGTCCGGATCCCAGTCCGGGCCGAGGAGGTCGGGCCCGAGATGGCCCACCGCACGGTCTTCCTCCGCGGTGCGCAGCAGCTCCAGGACCGGGAGGCGGTAGCCGACGGCGGTGCGCTCGGCCGTGGCCAGGATGGCGCGGATCTGATGGTGCGGGCCGCCGCGCCAGCGCTCGCCGTGGCCGTACACCAGCCAGGCGCCGTCCATCCGCAGATGGGAGTGGAGGGTCAGCCCGCCCTCCACCCGGGTGAGCAGGTGCTTGCCGCGCGCGACCACCTCGAAGACCCGGCGGCCGGTGAGGTCGACGGTCGCCAGCCGGGGCACCCGCAGGTCGCAGCCGGTGAGCGGCGGGCCCGCCAGCGCGTCGTGGAGGCGCCGGGCCGTCTGCCAGACGGTGTCTCCCTCGGGCATCTGGCCCCCTCAGGGACGCAGCCGCAGGCCGCGCGGGGTCGCGTGGAAGCCCGCGGCCTCCAGGACGCGGCCGATCGGCGAGGACAGCGCCGCGGCGCCGTTGACCCGCTCGACGGTCACCGAGCCGAGGGCGCCCGCGCGGGCCGACTGGGCCAGGGCCTCCACCGCGGTACGCAGCCGGGCGTCGTCCTCCGGCGACGCCGCCTCCGCCTCGCCCGCGGGCCAGGCGAGCAGGGTCTTGCCGCCGCGCTCCATGTAGAGGCTCAGCTCGCCGTCGGCGAGCACCACCAGCGCACCCGCCTTGCGGCCCGGCCGGTGGTTCGCGCCCTCGGGCGGATCGGGCCAGGGGAGGGCCGCGCCGTACGCGTTGGCGGGGTCGGCGGCGGCAAGGACGACGGTGCGCGCGGAGGACGGCCCCGGCTGACCGCCGAAGGCCGCGCCCGCCGCCCGGTCGCGCGCCGTGCTGACCGCGCGCAGCCGGTCGACCGCGCCGTCCATCGCGAACTGCGCGGCGCCCAGCCCCTCCACCACATAGCCGCGGCGCGCCTGGCCGGTCTCCTCGAAGGCGGACAGCACCCGGTACGCGGCGGAGAAGCCGCCCTCGACCCCTTCGGCGGCGACCGCCCCGCGGGTGACCACGCCGTGCCGGTCCAGCAGGGTGCGCGCCAGGGCGTGCGCCCGGTGGGTGGGCTCGGGCTCGCGCTCCGGCAGCAGCGACCAGCGTCCGGCGACGGTCGGCGGCCCGCTGCGCGAGGCGGTGGGGCGGCCGGTGCGCCCGGTCAGCGTGCCGTACCGGCCCCGGGGGACCGAGCGCTTGGCGCGGTGGGCGGTGGCGCCCGCGGTGCGGCCCGAGCCGAGCAGGGAGCGCAGCGGGGCCAGGGTGTCGCCGGTGAGCCGCCCGGACCAGGCCAGATCCCATATCGCCTCGGCGAGCTGAGCGTCCTGGAACTCGTGACCGGCGGCCCGGACCTGCTCGGCGATCTGCCGGAAGAACAGACCGAAGCCCCCGGCCAGCGCGTCCAGCACGGCCTGGTGGAGCGGCTCCGCCTCGAAGGGGTGGGGGATGTGCAGGAGCAGCGGCGCCGTCTCGGCGAGATGGAGGCTGACCCAGCCGTCCTTGCCGGGCAGCGCGCCCGCCCCGGCCCAGACGACCTCACCGGTGGCGGTCAGCTCGTCAAGCATCGTCGGGCTGTAGTCGCCGACCCGGGAGGGCAGGACGAGCTTCTCCAGGGCGGACGCCGGGACCGGCGCGCCCTGCAGCTGCTCGATGGCGCGCACCAGCCCGTCGACGCCCCGCAGGCTGTGGGTGCCCAGATGCTGCCACTGGGGGAGGAAGGCGGCGAGCGCCGAGGGCGGTACGGGCTCCAGCTCCTGGCGCAGCGCGGCCAGCGAGCGGCGGCGCAGCCGGCGCAGCACGGCGGCGTCACACCACTCCTGTCCCAGGCCCAAGAAGGAGGGCGCGCGAAGCGCATCGTCAGAAGGGTGGTGGTGGGCGACGGGTGGGCGGAATTCGCCCTGGACGACGCGGCCGCTCGCGGCCAGGCGCTGCAGCGCGCCGTCGGTGACGGCCGAGCCCAGGCCCAGCCGGGCGGCCGCCTCGGCGGAGGTGAACGGGCCGTGGGTGCGGGCGTAACGGGCCAGCAGATCGCCGAGCGGGTCCGCGACCGGTTCGGTGAACGCCTCGGGGACGCCGACCGGCAGCGCCGTACCCAGCGCGTCGCGCAGCCGCCCCGCGTCCTCGACGGCCGCCCAGTGCTCCTCGCCCGCGATACGGACCCGGATGGCGCGCCGGGCCCGCTCCAGCTCCTCCGCCCACGCCGGTTCGGCGCCGCGCCCGGCCAGCTCGGCGCCGGTGAGCGGGCCGAGCAGCCGCAGCAGATCGGCGACGCCCTCGGCGTCCTTGACCCGGCGGTCCTCGGTGAGCCATTGCAGCTCGCACTCCAGCTCGGCCAGGACATCGGCGTCCAGCAGCTCGCGCAGCTCGGCCTGGCCCAGCAGCTCGGCCAGCAGCCGCGAGTCCAGGGACAGGGCCGCGGCGCGCCGCTCGGCCAGCGGCGAGTCGCCCTCGTAAAGGAACTGCGCGACGTAGCCGAAGAGCAGCGAGCGGGCGAAGGGGGACGGCTCCGGGGTGGTCACCTCCACCAGCCGCACCCGACGCGCCTCGATGTCGCCCATCAGCTCGGTGAGGCCGGGCACGTCGAAGACGTCCTGAAGACATTCGCGGACGGCCTCCAGGACGATGGGGAACGAACCGAACTCGCTCGCCACCTGGAGGAGCTGGGCGGCGCGCTGGCGCTGCTGCCACAGCGGGGTGCGCTTGCCGGGGTCGCGGCGCGGCAACAGCAGGGCGCGGGCGGCGCATTCGCGGAACCGGGAGGCGAACAGGGCCGAGCCGCCGACCTGGTCGGTGACGATCTGGGACACCTCGCCCTGGTCGAAGGCGACATCGGCCGCGCCGATGGGGCACTGCTCGCCGTCGTACTCGGTGCCCTGCCGCATCGGATCCGCGTCCAGCAGGTCCAGGCCCATGAGGTCCGCGTCGGGCAGCCGCAGCACGATGCCGTCGTCCGCGTGCATCACCTGGGCGTCCATGCCGTACCGCTCGGACAGCCGCGCGCCGAGCGCGAGCGCCCAGGGGGCGTGGACCTGGGCCCCGAAGGGGGAGTGGACCACCACGCGCCAGTCGCCCAGCTCGTCACGGAAGCGCTCCACCACGATCGTCCGGTCGTCCGGCACATGGCCGCAGGCCTGGCGCTGTTCGTCGAGGTACGCGATCACGTTGCCGGCGGCCCAGGCGTCGAGCCCGGCGGCCAGCAGCCGCTCCCGGGCCTTCTCGGGGGCGAGGGCGCCGACCTCCCGCAGGAACGCGCCCAGTGCCCGGCCCAGCTCCAGCGGGCGGCCGAGCTGGTCGCCCTTCCAGAAGGGGAGCCGGCCGGGGACGCCGGGAGCGGGGGAGACCAGGACGCGGTCGCGGGTGATGTCCTCGATCCGCCAGGACGTGGTGCCCAGGGTGAACACATCGCCCACCCGGGACTCGTAGACCATCTCCTCGTCCAGCTCGCCCACCCGTCGCCCGCCACCGCCCCGAGTGGAGGCGCTTCGCGCTGCTGTATCGGATTGGCCGCCGCCCTTCTTCGGGTCCGCGCCCGCCAGGAAGACGCCGAACAGCCCGCGGTCGGGGATGGTGCCGCCGGAGGTCACCGCGAGCCGCTGCGCCCCCGGCCGCCCCGTGACCGTATGGGCGACCCGGTCCCACACCAGGCGCGGCCGCAGCTCGGCGAAGGCGTCGGAGGGATAGCGGCCCGCGAGCATGTCGAGGACCGAGGTGTACGCCGACTCCGGGAGCGAGGCGAACGGGGCGGCGCGGCGGACCAGGGCCAGCAGCTCCTCCACGTCCCAGCTGTCCATGGCCGTCATGGCGATGAGCTGCTGGGCGAGCACGTCCAGCGGGTTCGCGGGCACCCGCAGCGACTCGATGGCTCCTTCCCGCATCCGCTCGGTGACCACCGCAGCCTGCACCAGATCGCCGCGGTATTTGGGGAACACCACACCGGTGGAGACCGCGCCCACCTGGTGGCCCGCCCGGCCCACCCGCTGCAGCCCGGAGGCCACCGAGGGCGGCGACTCGACCTGGATCACCAGGTCCACCGCGCCCATGTCGATGCCCAGCTCCAGGCTGGAGGTGGCCACGACGGCGGGCAGCCGGCCCGCCTTCAGATCCTCCTCGACCAGGGCCCGCTGCTCCTTGGACACCGAGCCGTGGTGGGCGCGGGCGAGCAGCGCGGGCGCGCCACGGGCCGCACCGGCCTCCGCCATCAGCTCGGCGGGGGAGTGGTCCTCGGGCAGCGCCTCACCGGTGGCCCGCTCGTAGGCGATCTCGTTGAGCCGGTTGCACAGCCGCTCGGCCAGCCGGCGGGAGTTGGCGAAGACGATCGTGGACCGGTGCGCCTGGACGAGATCGGCGATCCGCTCCTCCACATGCGGCCAGATCGACGGCTTCTCGCCCGGCTGCCCGTCCTGGGCCGGGGAGCCGCCCAGCTCCCCCAGATCCTCGACGGGGACGACCACCGACAGGTCGAACTCCTTGCCCGAGGGCGGCTGGACGATCTCCACCGCGCGCCGCGGCGACAGATAGCGCGCCACCTCGTCCACCGGGCGCACCGTCGCCGACAGGCCGATCCGCCGGGCGGGCCGCTCCAGCAGCTCGTCCAGCCGCTCCAGGGACAGGGCCAGATGCGCGCCGCGTTTCGTCCCCGCGACGGCGTGCACCTCGTCCAGGATCACCGTCTCCACGCCGCGCAGCGCCTCCCGGGTGGCGGAGGTGAGCATCAGGAACAGTGACTCGGGGGTGGTGATGAGGATGTCCGGTGGGCGGGTGGCCAGGGCGCGGCGCTCGGCGGCCGGGGTGTCGCCCGAGCGGATGCCCACCCGGATCTCCGGCTCGGGCAGGCCCAGGCGCGCCGATTCGTGCCGGATGCCGGTGAGCGGGCTGCGCAGATTGCGCTCCACATCCACCGCCAGGGCCTTCAGCGGCGACACATACAGCACCCGGCAGCGCTTGCGGGCCTCGGCGGGCGGAGGCTCGGCGGCCAGCCGGTCCAGCGCCGCCAGGAACGCCGCCAGCGTCTTGCCGGAGCCGGTCGGGGCGACCACCAGCACGTCCGAGCCCTCGCCGATCGCCCGCCAGGCCCCCTCCTGGGCGGCCGTGGGCGCGGTGAAGGCGCCCGTGAACCACCCGCGGGTGGCCGGGGACAATGCGTGCAGCGCCGACCGTGCCATGCCCCCCATCGTGCACCGCCCCACTGACAACGAGTCGTCTTCGCAGGTCAGTGCGGCGACCTCTCAGACCGCCCGCCCGTAGGCGCGCAGCGTGAGCAGCGCCTCGACGGTCACCACCGGCCGCCACTCCAGAGCCGCCCCCGCGGTCCAGGTCCGCCGCCGGACCGGCCAGCCGCCGTCCTCCCGCTGCGCGTCCGCCAGGAAGTCCAGCGAGCGCTCCACCTCCGCGTCGGTGAACCAGCGGCGGGCCAGCGAGCCGGGCGTACGGGCGATGTCGTACACGAAGGTGTGCTCACCGGGGCCGTGGCCGGGCGGCGGGGGGTCGTCCTCGGCGCGCTCGGGGTCCAGCACCACCAGCCGCCGCTCCCGCACCCGGCGGCCCAGCCGCTCGGCCATCTGCTCGGCGCGCGCCCGGTCCGGCGCGCCGTCCAGGAAGGCGACGGCCGCCCCCACCTCGTACGGACGCGCCGGCGCGCCCTCCTCCAGCGCCGTCACCGCCGCCCAGCAGAAGTCCGTGGCCCGGAACAGCCAGGCGTGCCACACCTCGTTGCGGTGCAGCAGCCCCACCACAGGACCGGTGGTCAGCAGATCGCCGCGCGGATGGTCCGCCGGCCGGATCCAGGGGGCGGCCGGGTAGTCGCGCAGCGACGGGTGACACGCGGGCAGTGCGCCGTCCCGGGTGGAGATCGCGGTCAGATAGCGGCACAGCCGCTCGACCCGCTGCCCGCCGCAGCGGCGGATCCCGTCGAGCACCCGCAGGGCGTGCGCGGCGTGCTGCGGCTGGCTCACCGGTCCGCGCAGATCCGGCTCCAGGGCGTGGCCGTAGCCCCCATCGGCGCCCAGGTACGCGGCGAGCGCGGTCTCGACCGGCTCGGCGTCGGCGTCCTGGAAGTGATACGCGAACCGGCGCTGCTCGAGCACGCGTGCGGTCAGCCACACGAACCGCGCGGCGCGCGCGAGCGGCGAGGCGGGCGCGGGCGGCGTGGACGGGGAGGAGGGGACTGCTGCGGATCGATCCATGGGACAGACCGTAGGGCGGAAAACGCCCCCGGAAGGGGGCTCACGCCCCGGTGCACCCCGGGAGCGCGATACTGGTCGCATGCGGTTGACGGTCTTCTGGCAGCGGATGGCGGATCACTTCGGCGAGGCCTACGCCGACTCCTTCGCGCGCGATCATGTGATGTCCCAGCTCGGCGGCCGGACCGTCCACCAGGCGCTCGCCGCGGGATGGGATGCCAGGGACGTCTGGCGCGGGGTGTGCGCCGCGATGGAGATCCCGGCCGAGAAGCGCTGACGCCAACGGGCGGCCGGCGGGCGCCGAGTACGGTCCGGGACGTGGGAGAGGGAGGCGGACTCCCGGGGCGGCCGGATTTTTTGGACGGGTGTACGCCACACTTGCCGGGTGGCCCCGACCGAAGAGACCCTCTCCCCCGACGCCGACGGCGTCCCGACCACCGCACAGGCCCCCAAGGACGCGTCGGCGCAGTCCGCGCGCATGCCGCGCTGGCTGCCCCGAGCCATGGTGCTCGCCCTCGCCCTGGTGGCCTGTTATCGGCTTGCCACCTGGGCCTTCGATCAGCTGACCGGACTGCTGCTGAACGTCCTGATCGCGTTCTTCCTGGCCCTCGCGGTCGAGCCGGCCGTGGACCGCATGGCCGCGCGCGGCGTCCGCCGGGGCCTGGCCACCGGGCTGGTCTTCCTCGGCATCCTCATCGGCGCCGCGGGCTTCTTCACCCTGCTCGGCTCGATGCTGGCCGACCAGATCATGACGATGGTCCAGGACTTCCCCAAGTACCTCGATCAGGTGGTCAGCTGGGTCAACGACACGTTCCACACCCGGTTGTCGCGGCTGGAGATCCAGGACAGCCTGCTCCACTCCGACTGGCTGCAGAGCTATGTGAAGAACAGCGCCGACAATGTGCTGGACGTCTCGACGCAGGTGCTCGGCGGGCTCTTCAAGCTCCTCACGGTGACGCTGTTCGCCTTCTACTTCGCCGCCGACGGCCCCCGGCTGCGCCGCGCGCTGTGCTCCGTCCTGCCGCCGAACCGGCAGACCGAGGTGCTGCGGGCCTGGGAGATCGCGGTCGCCAAGACCGGTGGCTACATCTACTCGCGCGGCCTGATGGCGCTGATCTCCGGGGCAGCGCACTACATCCTGCTGGAGAGCCTGGGCGTGCCCTACGCCCCGGCGCTGGCCGTCTGGGTGGGGCTGATCTCGCAGTTCATCCCGACCATCGGCACCTATCTGGCGGGTGCCCTGCCGATGCTGATCGCCTTCACCGTCAACCCCTGGTACGCGATCTGGGTGCTGGTCTTCGTCGTGGTCTACCAGCAGTTCGAGAACTACCTGCTGCAGCCGAGGATCACGGCGCGGACCGTGGACATCCACCCCGCGGTCTCCTTCGGCTCGGTGATCGCGGGCACCGCGCTGCTCGGCGCGGTGGGGGCGCTGATCGCGATTCCGGCGACCGCGACGCTGCAGGCGTTCCTCGGCGCGTACATCAAGCGCTACGACGTGACGGACGACCCGCGGATGCACGGGCGCACGCGGCGGCGCGGTGCCTCCGCGCTGGCGCGGGTGCGGCACGCGCTGTCCCGGCGCAGTTGACACAAAAATCGAACATCCATTCTCATGGAGGCCCGGCCCGGTTATCCACAGGCCGAGCACGTCCGGGCCGCTTGTCAGTGGCAGGCGCTAGCGTCATGGACGTGAAGCGATCGACTCAAGCAAACCGGGTGGAACCCATGGCAGGAAACGACCGCGAGAAGGCGCTCGACGCCGCGCTCGCACAGATTGAACGGCAGTTCGGCAAAGGCGCCGTGATGCGCATGGGCGACCGGCCGAACGACCCCATCGAGGTGATTCCCACCGGGTCGACCGCTCTCGACGTCGCCCTCGGTGTGGGCGGCATCCCGCGCGGCCGCGTGGTGGAGGTCTACGGCCCGGAGTCCTCCGGTAAGACGACCCTGACCCTGCACGCGGTGGCCAACGCGCAGCGGGCGGGCGGCGCCGTGGCCTTCGTGGACGCGGAGCACGCGCTCGACCCCGACTACGCGCAGAAGCTGGGCGTGGACACGGATTCGCTGATCCTGTCCCAGCCGGACAACGGCGAGCAGGCGCTCGAGATCACCGACATGCTGGTCCGCTCCGGTGCCCTCGACCTCATCGTCATCGACTCCGTCGCCGCGCTGGTGCCGCGCGCGGAGATCGAGGGTGAGATGGGCGACTCCCACGTCGGACTCCAGGCCCGGCTGATGAGCCAGGCGCTCCGGAAGATCACCAGTGCGCTGAACCAGTCCAAGACCACCGCGATCTTCATCAACCAGCTGCGCGAGAAGATCGGCGTCATGTTCGGCTCTCCGGAGACGACGACCGGTGGCCGGGCACTGAAGTTCTACGCCTCGGTCCGCATCGACATCCGCCGTATCGAGACCCTCAAGGACGGTACGGAGGCAGTGGGCAACCGCACCCGCTGCAAGGTCGTCAAGAACAAGGTCGCGCCGCCCTTCAAGCAGGCCGAGTTCGACATCCTCTACGGCCAGGGCATCAGCCGCGAGGGCGGTCTGATCGACATGGGCGTCGAGCACGGCTTCGTCCGCAAGTCCGGCGCCTGGTACACCTACGAGGGCGACCAGCTCGGCCAGGGCAAGGAGAACGCCCGCAATTTCCTGAAGGACAACCCCGATCTCGCCAATGAGATCGAGAAGAAGATCAAGGAGAAGCTCGGGATCGGTGTGAAGCCCGCGGACCCGGCCGCCGAGCCCGGCCCGGACGCGGCGGGTGCCGCGCCCGCCGCCGCGCCCGCCGCCGCGCCGGCGAAGGCCGCGGCCGCCCCGGCGGCCAAGTCCGGGGCGAAGGCGGCCAAGACCGCCGCCACGAAGAGCTGATCCATGACACGGCGGACCGACTGGCCGGACGGCCCGGGCCGTCCGGAGCCCCCGGACCGTCCGGATCGCGGCGCCCCCTCCTCGTCGAGGGCCGAGCAGGGGACGCCGCTCGGCCCGGAGGAGCAGGCGCGGGCGATTTGCCTGCGCCTGCTCACCGGGACCCCGCGCACCCGTAAGCAGCTCGCGGACGCCCTGAGCGCCCGTGGCATCCCCGACGAGGCGGCACAGGAGGTGCTGTCCCGGTTCGAGGACGTCGGGCTGATCGACGACGCGGCGTTCGCGGACGCCTGGGTGGAGTCCCGGCACCACAGCCGGGGCCTGGCCCGCCGGGCGCTCGCCCGAGAGCTGCGCACCAAGGGCGTCGACTCCGCGGTGATCGCGGAGGCCGTGGAACAGCTCGACGCCGACCAGGAGGAGCAGACCGCCCGCGAGCTGGTCGAGCGCAAGCTGCGCACCACCTGCGGCCTCGACCGGGACAAGCGGCTGCGCCGCCTCGCCGGAATGCTCGCCCGCAAGGGGTACCCCGAGGGCCTGGCGCTCCGGGTGGTGCGGCGCGCGCTGGAGGAGGAGGGCGAGGACCCGGAGCTGCTGGAGCACCATCTGCCCGACGCCTGACCCTGCGGCCCGCGGGCCCGAGGCCGCTACGGGGGCGGTCCGGCTCGGTCAGTGCACCGGGAGACCGGCCGCTCGCCATGCCTGGAAGCCGCCGACCAGATCGGTCGCCCGCGTCAGGCCCAGCTGCCGTAGCGAGACCGCCGCGAAGCTCGACGCGTAGCCCTCGTTGCAGACCACCACCACCCGCAGATCGTGGTGCGTGGCCTCGGGCAGCCGGTGGTCGCACTGCGGGTCGAGCCGCCACTCCAGCTCGTTCCGCTCGACGATCAGCGCCCCCGGGATGGTGCCGTCGCGCTCCCGCAGCGCCGCGTACCGGATGTCGACCAGCAGTCCGCCCGCGGACTGCACGGCAACGGCCTCCTCGGGGCCGAGCCGGTCCAGCCCCTGGCGGGCCTCGGCCAGCAGTTCGTCCACGCTCCGCTTCGTCGCGCCCATCGTCGCTACTCCCATTCCTGCGGCCGCTCGACCTGCTCCAGCCGCAGCACCTGGCCGGTGCGGCTGTAGCGCCGCATCAGCGGCAGCGGCGGATAGTAGGCGTGCACCGACACCGCGTGCCGCTCCGACGACGGGTTGATGACCTCATGGACATGGTGCGCGCCGAAGGCCCGGCCGAGCCCGGCGGACAGCCGCCGTTCGCGGTCCACGTCCTGAGCCAGTTCGAGGGTCTTCCAGCCTTCGGTGGGCAGGCTGACGGCCAGCGACTGTTCGTTCAGCTCACCGGCCGCCGTCACGAACGCCCCGTGCGAACCGCCGTGGTCGTGCCAGCCGGTGCCGGTGCCGGGCGGCCAGGCGATCAGCCACGCCTCGCTGCCGCCCGGACCGTCCAGCCGCAGCCAGGTGCGGCCCTCTGGATCGAGCGGGAGCGAGGCGACGAGGTCGGCGTCGGCGGCGGTACGACGGACGAAGTCCAGCAGATCGGCCGCGCTGGGCGGCGCGGCGGGACCGGCCGGAGAGCGCTCGGAGGAGAGAAGGGATGCGTCAGACACGGGAACCGTCCTGGGTGATCGCGAAAGAGGCGCGGCCGGGCCGCGCGGGAGGAAAAGCGGATCAACAGGACGGACGACACACGCAGCCCGCGTAGCGGAGGAGGTCCAGGTGGACCCTCCGCCAGAAGCGAGGCAGGCCGGTGTCAGTCACGCTCCGCAGTGAAGCATGATCTGGAAGGGAAGGTCAATCGTGTAGGCGCGGGCCCGGAGCGCTCACACCACGGCGTGCGACGTCAGCGGCATGGAGCGCGCGAGGGCGCGTGACTCACTCCTCACTACCGGCGTGCCGTGGCCTCTGTGTCCTGATGGTCCCGCTGCTCCGCGTCCGTACCCCGGGCGGTGTCCCCGCCCCGCGCCGCGTCCGCGCACGCGTACAGCTCGGCCGGCCGTACCCCGGACAGCGCCGCGGCGAGGTGACCGTCCGGTCGCACCAGCAGCACGGTGTGGGCCGGGGCCCCCGGGTACTCCTCGGCGACCAGCAGTTCCGTGCGCATCGGCAGGGCCGTGACGGCCGCCGCCAGCCGGGGCATCAGCCCGGCACGCATCCAGTGGCGGCGGTCCCACACCCCGGTGCCCGGGGCGACCAGCACCACCAGCAACTCCCGGCCCAGCCGCTCCCACAGCCGCACCACCGCGCCGTCCGGCGCGGTCACGCGGACGTTGGCCACCGGCGCCCCGGTCGGCGTGCCCACCGTGACGGAGCCCTCCGGCGGCGCGGCGGCGGCCAGCGGGGAGCGGTTGTAGACGGGGGGCGCCCCCAGCGGGCCGCGGCCGAGGTGACCGTCGGTGAGCAGCGCGTCTTGGCCGCGTGTGCCGCCCGGCAGCACCGTGCGCCGTACCGCGTGCCACCCTCCGGCCGCCCGGACCAGCGGCAGCGCCTGGTCGGCGGTGCGCAGCCGCGCGGCGAAGGCCGTGCGCCGCTCCGCCTGATAGCTGTCGAGCAGGGCGTCGGAGGCGCCGTGGTGCCAGGCGAGGGAGAGCTTCCAGGCCAGGTTGCCGACGTCCCGCAGCCCTTCTTCCAGCCCCTGGGTGCCCAGGGCGCCGTGCAGGTGGGCGGCGTCCCCGGCGAGGAAGGCGCGGCCCACGCGCCAGCGCCGGGCGAGCCGGTGGTGCACGGTGTGCACGCCGGTGTCCAGAAGCTCGTAGGGGACCGCGGCGTCCTCGCACCACCCCGCGAGGGTGTCGCGCACCCGGACCATCAGGGCGTCAGGGGTGACGAGGTCACGGCCGGGCGGGAGCAGCCAGTCGATCCGCCAGACGCCGTGCGGCAGCGGCCGGGCGGTCACCTCCGCGTCGATGCTGCGCCACGGCGGGGAGCGGTGCAGTACGGCCTCGCCGGGCCAGGGGAGGTCGGCGCGCAGGGCGGCGACGGCGTGCCGTTCCACCGCCGTACGCCCGGGGAAGCGCACCCCCAGCTGCTTGCGGACGGTGGACCGGGGGCCGTCGCAGCCGACCAGATGGCTGCCCCGCCACCAGGTGGCCTGGGCGCCCCGGGTCCGTACGCTCACCCCGCGCGCGTCCTGCTCGACGGTCTCCACGCGGGTGCCGGGGACGATCCGTACGAGGTCCTCGTCACCGATCGCGGCCAGTGCCGCCCGCAGCGCCCGGGTCAGCTCGTGCTGCGGCAGATGCAGCGGCGAGGACACCGTCGCCTCGGGCTCGTCGTCCCGCGCGGCCCCGTCCCGCCGGTCGCCCTCCTGCGGGCCGCCGTCCCCGGGGGCGCTCGCCGCCGGGGGAGGGGCGCCGAAGAGCGGGCCGGGTTCCAGGGGTACGTGCCGGACGAGCTGGCGCCGGCGCAGCGTGCGCCACCCCGTCCACGGCCGCGCGCCGGCCGCGGCCCGGCAGCCCAGCCGCTCCAGCAGGGCGGCGGTGTCCGGGCGCAGCACGACGGTGCGGGCCAGGCGTGGCTCATCGCCCCCGGTGGTCTCGTCGAACAGCACGACGGGGACGTCCAGACGGGCGAGTGCGAGGGCCAGGGTGAGCCCGACCGGGCCCGCCCCGGCGACGATCACCGGGTCCACGGCGCGGTTCCCATGGCCCTGCGGGGCGTACGTGACGTACGGAAACTGGCAGTTGAAACCCGGTGAGCGATCACAGAAAGCATGCAACCGATTGCGAGTGCCCGCGTCAAGCGGCGACGGGCGGTGGCGCGCGCGCCACCGCCCGTCAGGACCCGCTTGCCTCAGTTGGCCTTGCCGGCCGGCAGCTCCGGCGCGGGCTGATCCACCGTGTCGAGCGCGTCGACGGCCGCGAGCGGCTGGGCGGCGTCCGCGACCGGGATGCCGGTCTTGGCGCGCCGGCCGCGCCGTTCGATCCAGGTGGCCAGGGCGGAGAGGGCCAGACACATCGCGATGTAGATGGTGCCACCGACGATGATCACCGGGACGTACGGATTGTCGTCGTTGACGACGATGTTCCCGGCGAGCTGCTGGAGCTGGAACAGCAGCTCCTGGTAGGTGATGACGTAGCCGAGCGAGGTGTCCTTCAGGGTCACCACGAGCTGGCTGATGATGGTCGGCAGCATCGCCCGGACGGCCTGCGGGATCAGGACCGTCGTCATGACCTGGGTCTTGCTCATACCGAGGGCGTAGGCGGCTTCACTCTGCCCGCGGGGCACCGAGTTGATGCCCGCCCGCAACACCTCGGCCTGCACCGAACCGTTGTAGACGGTCAGCCCGACGACCAGCGCCCAGAAACCGGTGCTGTCGCCGGTGAGGCCCAGGTCGGAGCGGTAGGTGAGGAGGAGTACCCACAGCATGTAGATGGTGATCAGCAGCGGGATGGCGCGGAACAGCTCGATGAATCCGGTCGCGAACCAGCGCACGGGCTTGTGGTCCGAGAGCCGGGCGACCGCGAGCACGACGCCCAGGGCCAGCGAGAGCACCGACGCCACGGCGAACACCTGGAGAGTGGTGAGCACGCCGTCACGGATGCTGGTCCGCACGCCCGCGTAGTTGAAGATCTCCCACATCTCCGGCGCGAACTGGCCCTTGGCGTTCAGCCGCAGGACGACGAAGACGATCAGGCCGAGGACGGCGAGGGTGCCGATGGCCGAGTAGACGCGGTTACGGATACGGGCCTTGGGGCCGGGCGCGTCGTACAGGACGCTCGCGCTCATCGGGCCACCTCCAAACGGCTCTCCAGCAGTCGGAAGGCACCGCTGATGGTGAAGGTGATGACGAGGTAGCACAGGGCGATCCACAGGAAGGTCCACCCGATCGCGAAGCCCTTGTCGGTGAGCAGCTTCGAGATGTTGAACAGTTCGGCGTTGCTGAAGGCGCCCGCGATGGCCGTGTTCTTCGTCAAAGCGATGAAGATGCTGCTCATGGGAGGGATCACGGTCCGGGTGGCCTGCGGAAGGACGATCATCCGCAGCGTCTGGGCGAAGGTCATGCCCAGGCTGCGGGCGGCCTCGGCCTGACCGAGCGGCACGGTGTTGATACCGGACCGCACGGCCTCGCAGACGAAGGACGACGTGTAGCAGCCCAGCGCCAGCATCGCGAGAACGAACGGACTCGTTCCCGGGAAGAAGATCTGCGGGACCACGAAGAAGGCGATCAGGAAGAGCAGGGTCAGCGGGGTATTGCGCAACAGGGTGACCCACGCCGTGCCGAAGGCGCGCAGCGGCGGGATGGGGGACACCCGGAAGCCGGCCATGATGATGCCCAGGACGAGGGCGAGCGCCGCACTGGCCGCCGTGAGGGCGAGGGTTCCGAGGAACCCCTCACGGAACTGGGGCAAATGATCGAGGAGTACGTTCATCGATTCTCCGCGGTAGCGGTCGGGTCAGCGGCGTGCGGAGCGCACCGGCTTCACGGGTGAACGGGGTACCGGGGGCCGGCTCGCTCAGTAGCGGGGCAGCGGGGTCTTCGGCGCGACGTAGGAGGAGCCGGACTTGCCGAGCGTGCCTTCGTACGCCTTCTTGTAGTCGCCGTTCTTGATGTGCTTCTCGATCGAGTCGGTGATCGCGTTGCGCAGCACCTTGTCGTTCTTGTTCATCCCGACGCCGTACGGCTCCTCGGTGAACGGCTTGCCGACCAGCTTGAGCTTGGAGGGACGCTGGGCCGCGTAGCCCTTGAGGATCGCGTCGTCGGTGGTGACCGCGTCGACCTGGCCGTCGAGGAGCTGCTTGACGCAGAGCGAGTACTTGCTCAGCTCGGTGGTCTCGGCGCCGTACTTCGGCTTCTTGATCTCCTGGAGCGGAGTGGAGCCGACGATCGAGCAGACCTTCTTGCCCTTGACGCTGTCCGGGCCGGTGATGCCCTTCTCGTCCTTGCGGACCAGCAGGTCGGCGCCCGCCTGGTAGTACGGGCCCGCGAAGCCGACCTGCTTCTTGCGCTCGTCGTTGATCGTGTAGGTGCCGACGTAGTAGTCGACCTGGCCCTTGGAGATGGAGGTCTCGCGGACGTTGGTGTCGACCGTCTTCCAGGTGATCTTGTCCGCGGAGAAGCCGAGGTCGGCGGCGATCATCTTGGCGATCTCGATGTCGAAGCCGGAGCGCTTGCCATCGGTGTCCGCGAAGCCCAGGAAGGGCTGGTCGGCCTTGGCGCCGATGATGATCTTGCCGCGCTTCTGCGCCGCCTTCAGGGCCGGCGAGTCCAGCTTCACGTCCTTGGCGACCGTGTACGAGCCTTCGTACAGCTCGCCGCCCTTCGGCTTGTCGCCGGCGGTGCCCTTCTCGCCGCCACAGGCGGTCGCGGTCGCCGCCAGAGCGAGTGCCACCGCTGCGGCCGCTGCCGCGTTACGCATCCTCATGGTGCTGCCCCATCCTTGGTTCCGTACGTCTTCGCAAACGTGGTGACTGTCGTGGCCACATGTCTCAGTGGTGGAGGATCTTCGAGAGGAAGTCCTTGGCCCGGTCGCTGCGCGGGTTGTTGAAGAACTGGTCCGGCTCGGCTTCTTCGACGATCCGGCCGTCCGCCATGAAGACCACCCGGTTCGCCGCGGAGCGCGCGAAGCCCATCTCGTGGGTGACGACGACCATCGTCATGCCGTCCCGGGCGAGCTGCTGCATCACTTCCAGCACCTCGTTGATCATCTCCGGGTCGAGCGCCGAGGTGGGCTCGTCGAAGAGCATCACCTTCGGGTCCATGGCCAGCGCGCGGGCGATGGCCACGCGCTGCTGCTGGCCGCCGGAGAGCTGCGCGGGGTACTTGTCCGCCTGGGCGCCGACGCCCACCCGGTCGAGCAGCTTGCGGGCCTTGTCCTCGGCGGCCTTCTTGTCCGCCTTGCGGACCTTGATCTGGCCCAGCATCACGTTCTCGAGCACTGTCTTGTGCGCGAAGAGGTTGAAGGACTGGAAGACCATGCCGACGTCCGCGCGCAGGCGGGCCAGCTCCCGGCCCTCCTGGGGCAGCGGCTTGCCATCGATGGTGATGGATCCGGCGTCGATGGTCTCCAGCCGGTTGATCGTGCGGCACAGTGTGGACTTGCCGGAACCCGACGGCCCGATGACGACGACCACTTCGCCGCCGGATATGGTCAGGTCGATGTCCTGGAGGACATGCAGCGCGCCGAAGTGCTTATTGACTCCGGACAGCGCGACCAACGCGTTCGCCACCGGTGCAACGTCCTTGGTCACCGATACTTCGCTCATTCGGCTTTCCGCTCCCGTCCTCCTTGGTTGGGAGGACATTAATGAGCTGTCACGATCAGCGTCATTACATCTGAGCGGAAATTGAGGATAACGATCTGGCTTCGGCTGGGCACTCTGTGTAAAAACGCGCCGCGGCGTCGTACCGGCTGCATAACGGAAACCTTCCTGTGACTGTATGCGTCTTGACGCATGGGCGTGGATCGGAGTGGATTCCCTGGGGCCGTGTCTTCGGTCACGTTCGGGCCGCGCGCGGCGGAAGGCGCGCACCCATGAGAGGGAAGGTGGGGAGGGGCTGGTGAGGCTGCTGCTCGTCGAGGACGACAACCATGTCGCCGCGGCTCTGAACGCGGTGCTGTCCCGGCACGGCTTCGACATCACCCACGCCCGAGGCGGTGAGGAGGCACTGCGGGCGCTGCTGCCCGGTGCGGGCGCGCCCTTCGGCGTCGTGCTCCTCGACCTCGGCCTGCCGGACCAGGACGGTTTCGAGGTGTGCGGCCGGATCCGCAAGCTCACCGCGACGCCCGTGATCATGGTGACGGCGCGGGCGGACGTACGGTCCCGCATACACGGGCTCAACCTCGGCGCCGACGACTACGTGGTCAAGCCGTACGACACCATGGAGCTGCTCGCCCGCATCCACGCCGTCAGCAGGCGCACCCTCCCGGCCGACTCCGGCGCCGGGGGCGGGGGCGCGGCCGGCGCCGAGGAGGGCCGGGACGGCCCGCAGCCGCCGCTGAGGCTCGGTCCGGTCACCATCGAACTGCCCACCCGCCAGGTCTCGGTCGACGGTGCGACGATCTCGCTCACCCGCAAGGAGTTCGACCTGCTCGCGCTGCTCGCCCAGCGCCCCGGCGTGGTCTTCCGCCGTGAGCAGATCATCAGCGAGGTGTGGCGCACCAGTTGGGAGGGGACCGGGCGCACCCTGGAGGTGCACATCGCCTCGCTCCGCTCCAAGCTGCACATGCCCGCCCTGATCGAGACGGTCCGGGGCGTGGGCTACCGTCTCGTCGCCCCGGCCGGCTGAGCGGCCAGGGCTGCCCACGTGCGCACTCGTCTCCTCCCGCTGCTGATCGTCCTCATGGCGGGCGTACTGCTCGCGCTCGGCTTCCCGCTCGCCGGGAGCCTGGCCGCCCGCGAACAGCAGCGCGTGGTCGTCGACCGGATCGACGACACGGCCCGCTTCGCCGCGCTCGCCCAGTTCGTCACCGCCGGTCCGACGGCCGTGGCGAGCGAGGAGGGCAACGAGCGGCTCCATACGCTGAGTTCGGAACTCACCCGCTACCACGACCTGTACGGCATCCGGGCCGGGGTGTTCTACCGGGACGGTCTGCGGATGGCCAAGGCCCCGGCCGACTGGCGGCTGCCCCGGAGCGGAAACGGCGCCGAGGCCTTCGAGGAGGCCCTGGCCGGGCGCCGCAGCCACGATCCGCCGCAGGTCTGGCCCTGGCAGGAGGGCAGGCTCGCCGTCGCGTCCCCCGTGGTCCGGGACGGGGACGTGGTGGCCGTCGTCGTGACCGACTCGCCCACCGGCAGGATGCGCTCGCGCATCCTGCACGGCTGGCTGGTCATCGCGGGCGGGGAGTGCGCCGCGATGCTGCTCGCGGTGGGGGCCGCGTTCCGCCTCACCGGCTGGGTGCTGCGGCCCGTACGCATCCTGGACACCGCCACGCACGACATCGCGACCGGGCGCATGCAGTCCCGGGTCGCGGCCGCCTCGGGCCCGCCGGAGCTGCGCCGGCTGGCCCGCTCGTTCAACGAGATGGCCGACAACGTCGAGGAAGTCCTCGAGCAGCAACGGGCCTTCGTCGCCGACGCCTCCCACCAGCTGCGCAACCCGCTCTCCGCGCTGCTGTTGCGCATCGAGCTGCTGGGTCTCGAACTGCCCGAGGGCCATGAGGAGATCGCCTCGGTGCGCACCGAGGGCAAACGCCTGGCCCGCGTCCTGGACGACCTCCTCGACCTCGCCCTGGCCGAGCACACCGCGGCCGACCTGCGGCTGACCGACATCGCCGCACTGGCCGCCGACCGGGTGGACGCCTGGCTTCCGGTCGCCGTCCGCGAGGAGGTCGGTCTCGCCTATACGGGCCCCTCGGCCATCACCGGCTGGGCCGACCCGATCGCCCTGTCCAGCGCGCTGGACGCGGTCGTCGACAACGCGCTGAAGTTCACGCCCCCGGGGTCGCACGTCGAGGTCTCGGCGCGGACCGACGGCGAGACCATCGCCCTGACCGTCGCCGACGGCGGCCCCGGCCTCACCGAGGACGAGCTGGCCCGGATCGGCGACCGCTTCTGGCGCAGCAGCCGGCACCAGAACGTCTCGGGTTCCGGGCTGGGCCTGTCCATCTCCCGGGCGCTGCTCATGGCGGGCGGCTCCACCATCGCCTACGCCCCCAACGAGCCCCGCGGACTGCGCGTCACCATCACCGTGCCGCGCGACAAGCCGCAGTGAGGCGGCCGCGCCGCCGGGGCGTCGGGGCTTCTCCGGGCGGCCGGGGCCTCAGGGCTTCTCCGAGCGGTAGTAGCGCGCGGCGCCCTGGTGCAGCGGCAGCGGATCGGTGAAGACGGCCGTCCGCAGGTCCACCTTCTGCGCGGCGTGCACCTTCGCCCCGATGCGGTCCCGGTTCTCTATCACCGTGCGCGTGACGCCCTTCGCCAGCTCCGGGTCCACCCGGTCCGTGGTGACCAGGAGATTCGGTACCGCGATTGTCTTCACGTCATCCGGCTGGCGTATCTCCAGGTACGCGTCGGCGGGCACGGTCGCCGCCCGGTAGTAGCGCGTCACCCCGCCCTGCCGGTGCAGCGGTCCGGTGAGGTCGCCGAGCTGGACCAGCCGGATCGGATACTCCCGGGCCAGGGTGCGCACCGCGGTGGTCGGCAGTCCGCCCGACCAGAAGAAGGCGTCCAGCTTTCCCTTCCGCAGCAGTCCCGGCATCTTGTCGATACCGGAGCGCACGGCGGTGAAGTCCTTGTCGAAGCTCAGCCCCGCGGCCTTGATCAGCGCCCGTGTGATCAGCTGCACGCCCGAGCCGTCGTCCCCGACGCCGACCCGCAGGCCCCGCAGATCCCGCGCCGAGCGCACCTTCGAGCCGCGCGGCACGACCAGCTGCATGTAGTCGTCGTACAGCCGCGCGCAGGCACGCAGCCGCCCGGCGCCCTTGCCGTGGTAGGCGGCGACGGCGTCGGTGGCGGCGACGGCGAAGGTGGCCCGGCCCCGGGCCAGCCGCTCCACGTTGTCCGGCGACCCCCGGGTCTCCAGGAGGCTGACATCCAGATTGGGCAGGTCACGGGAGAGGTCCCGCTTCAGCATCTCGCCGTAGGTCTGGTAGACCCCGGTGGACACCCCCGTCGCGAAGGTCACCTTCCCCCGGGGCTTCTCCTCGCCGCCGACCGGCAGGAGCCACCACAGCAGCAGTGCGAGGACGACCAGGCCCGCCGCGGCGGACTGCAGGGCGCGGCGCCGGTCCGGGCGCGGAAGTTGGACGGCCATGGGCAGGATCCTGCCAGTACCCGTCCCGGGAAGGGAGGGGCGGGGGAGCGGGACGAACACGTACCCTGGTCGATTGAGATGAGTGCGAAGACTTACGAGGTGCGCACCTACGGGTGCCAGATGAACGTCCACGACTCCGAGCGCCTGTCCGGCCTGCTGGAAGGCGCCGGTTATGTCCGTGCGCCCGAAGGCACCGGTGAGGGAGAGGCCGACATCGTCGTCTTCAACACCTGCGCGGTGCGGGAGAACGCCGACAACCGGCTGTACGGCAATCTCGGCAGGCTCGCACCGATCAAGGCGCGGCGCCCGGGCATGCAGATCGCCGTGGGCGGATGCCTGGCCCAGAAGGATCGCGACACCATCGTCAAGAAGGCCCCCTGGGTCGACGTCGTCTTCGGCACCCACAACATCGGCAGCCTGCCGGTGCTGCTGGAGCGCGCCCGGGTCCAGGAGGAGGCCCAGGTCGAGATCGCCGAGTCCCTCGAAGCGTTCCCCTCCACCCTTCCGACCCGGCGCGAGTCCGCGTACGCCGCGTGGGTCTCCATCTCCGTCGGCTGCAACAACACCTGCACGTTCTGCATCGTCCCCGCGCTGCGCGGCAAGGAGAAGGACCGCCGCCCGGGCGACATCCTCGCCGAGGTGGAGGCGCTGGTCGCCGAGGGCGTCACCGAGATCACCCTGCTCGGCCAGAACGTGAACGCGTACGGCTCCGACATCGGCGACCGCGAGGCGTTCAGCAAGCTGCTGCGCGCCTGCGGAAAGGTGGACGGGCTGGAGCGGGTCCGGTTCACCTCGCCCCATCCGCGCGACTTCACGGACGACGTCATCGCCGCCATGGCGGAGACGGAGAACGTGATGCCGCAGCTGCACATGCCGCTGCAGTCCGGCTCGGACACCGTGCTGAAGGCGATGCGCCGCTCGTACCGGCAGGAGCGCTTCCTCGGCATCATCGAGAAGGTGCGCGCCGCGATGCCGGACGCCGCCATCACGACCGACATCATCGTCGGCTTCCCCGGTGAGACCGACGAGGACTTCGAGCAGACGCTGCACGTGGTGCGCGAGGCGCGGTTCGCCCAGGCGTTCACCTTCCAGTACTCCAAGCGGCCCGGGACGCCCGCCGCCGAGATGGACGGGCAGCTGCCGAAGGCGGTCGTCCAGGAGCGGTACGAGCGGCTGGTCGCCCTCCAGGAGGAGATCTCCTGGGAGGAGAACAAGAAGCAGGTGGGCCGCACGCTGGAGGTGCTCGTCGCCGAGGGCGAGGGCCGCAAGGACGACGCCACCCGGCGGCTGTCCGGCCGCGCCCCCGACAATCGCCTGGTGCACTTCGCCCGGCCCGAGGAGCCGGTGCGCCCCGGTGACGTCGTCACCGTCGACATCACCTACGCCGCACCGCACCACCTGCTGGCCGAGGGCCCGGCGCGGGGCGTCCGGCGCACGCGCGCGGGCGATGCCTGGGAGCGGCGGAACACGGCCGAGGAGAAGAAGCCGGCGGGCGTGATGCTGGGACTGCCCACCATCGGCGCCCCGGCTCCCGCCCCGGCGTCCGCGGCGGGATGCGGCTGCGACTGACGAGCGGCGGGTGACGCGCGGCGCTCACGGCGCCGCACAGGACCGACGGGGGATGGGATGACGACGTGGTGGGGCCTGCTGGTCGAGGACTACCTCCAGATCATGGGCCCGGGGGCCCGTAACCACTCGATCACGGCGCTGGGGCATGTCCGGGGGACCCGTGAGGAGGCGCTGGAGGCCCTGCGCGAGCGCGTGCTGCGGTACGAGCCCCGGCACCCGGTGAACCCCTACCGGAAGCTGGTGTACCGGGACGGGGACGTCTTCCTGATGGTCCTGGAAGCCGCGACCGGCAACTACTGCTACCGGTTCAGGGTGGCCGAGCTGCTGTGGGACTCCGCGCCCCGCCCCGAGCCCGCCGGATAAGCTGGCGATCATGCTGATCGCCGCCGCCGTCTGTCCGTGTCCGCCGCTGCTGGTGCCCGAGCTGGCCGCGGGAGCGGCCCCCGAACTGGACTCGCTGCGCGCGGCGTGTCTGGACGCGGTCGCGGCGCTCGCGGCGGCCCGGCCGGAGCGGCTGATCGTGGCAGGTCCGGCGGAGCACTCCGGGCGCGGGTCCCATCCGCAGGGCGCGACCGGATCCTTCAGCGGCTTCGGCGTGGACGTGGAGGTACGGCTCGGGGGCGTGGCGCCCGCGCCGGGGGCGGGGGCGGGCGCGGGTGCGGGGGCGGGCGCGGACCAGGGTGGTGAAATCGGGGACGGGGGGCCCGGGCGGCCGCTGCCGCCGTCGCTGGCGGTCGGCGCCTGGCTGCTGGAGCGCGCGGGGTGGGACGTTTCGCCCGTCGAGGGGCTGGGGGTGGGGGAACCTCTCGCGGCCGAGCGGTGTATCGAAGTCGGAAGGAAGCTCGCCGCGTCGGCGGAGCGGGTCGGGCTGCTGGTCATGGGTGACGGCAGCGCGTGCCGGACGCTGAAGGCGCCGGGCTATCTCGACGAGCGTGCGGCCGCGTTCGACGCCGAGGTGGCGCGGGCGCTGGCGGCGGCCGACACCGCGGCCCTCGCTGCGCTCGACGAGGAGCTGGCCTACGAGCTGAAGGCCGCGGGCCGCGCCCCGCTGCAGGTGCTCGCGGGGGCGGCCGAAGGGGCGGGGCTGAAGGGGGAGTTGCGGTATGACGAGGCGCCATACGGCGTGGGGTATTTCGTGGCCCGCTGGGCGTAGCGCGGGCATCGCCCGGCGCGGGCGCCGGACCACGGCGCCCCGGGGTGCACCGCTGCTGGAGCGGCGAGACGTGCGGTGGCGAGACGTGCGGTGGCAAGACGTGCGGTGGCGGTGTGCGGGGGCGCGGGACCACCGCGGCCGCGAGGCATCCGCTTCGCGGCCGCGTACCGGCGGTGATCAGGCGCTGTCGCCGCCCTGGTCCTTGCCCTCGGTCCGGTTGTGGTCCTCGTTCCGGTGGGAGAGGCGGCTGAGGGCGTCCTTCGCCTTGCCCGTGCCAGTCTCGATCTTCGCGCTGTACTTGCCCTTGGTCCTGGTGTCGACCGTCTTGGCGGCCTTGTCGAGGCCTCGCCCGATCCGGGCCTCGTGCTGCTGGGCGAAGCTGCCGGCCCGGTCCTTCATGACACCGGCCTTGGCCTTGAGGTTGTCCATCAGGCCCATGGGCCACCTTCCCTTGTCGGATCCCTTATGCGCGGGCGCCCTCACCGGCCTCGCTGTCCGCCGACTCGGCCGCGGACTGCTGCTTGGGGATCGTCGCCGCCTCACCCGTCGCGGGCTCCTCCTCGCTCCGCTCCGGTTCCGCTTCGGCGGCGGGCTCGGGGGCCGGTGCCGCCGTCACGGCGTCGGCCGCGGTCTGCACGGAAAGCGCCTCTTCGGTCGGACGGCTCGTCTCCTTCGACGCACGACGAAACCTGGAAAACACGCCCATATCTACTCCATAGCCTACTCGTGTGGGCGAAATCCCGTGCCGCTCGGAGCGTCCCATTGCGCCGCTCGCGGGGACCGGTTTCCCGAACCGGTCCTCGGAACCTCGCAACTGGCAACGACCGCGGCCATCCCCCGTCACGTCGCTCGTTCGAGGAGGCGCCCCGGGGTTTGCGAGACTGGGCGGGTGAATACAGCAGGCCATCCGCCGCGAGTCATCGCCGTCGTCGGCCCCACCGCGGCCGGCAAGTCCGATCTGGGCGTCGCACTCGCCCGGCACCTCGATGGCGAGGTCGTCAACGCCGACTCCATGCAGCTCTACCGGGGCATGGACATCGGCACCGCCAAACTGACGGAAGAGGAGCGGCAGGGTGTGCCGCACCGCCTGCTCGGCATCTGGGACGTCACCCAGACGGCCAGCGTCGCCGAATACCAGCGACTGGCCCGCGCCGAGATGGACCGGCTGCTCGCCGAGGGGCGTACGCCGATCCTGGTCGGCGGCTCGGGCCTGTACATCCGCGGGGCCATCGACGCGCTCGACTTCCCGGGCACCGACCCCGCCGTGCGGGCCAGGCTCGAGGCCGAGCTGGCGGAGCTGGGCCCGGGGGCCCTGCACGCCCGGCTGGCGGCCGCCGATCCCGAGGCGGGCCGGGCGATCCTGCCCAGCAACGGTCGGCGGGTGGTGCGGGCGCTGGAGGTCATCGAGATCACCGGCCGGCCCTTCACCGCCAACCTCCCCGGTCACGAGGCGGTCTACGACACCCTCCAGATCGGCGTGGACGTCGAGCGGCCCGAGCTGGACGAGCGGATCACCGTGCGCGTGGACCGGATGTGGGAGGCCGGGCTGGTGGACGAGGTCAGCCGGCTCGAAGCGGCCGGGCTGCGGGAGGGGCGTACGGCCTCCCGGGCCCTCGGCTATCAGCAGGTGCTCGCCGCCCTCGCCGGAGAGTGCACGGAGGACGAGGCACGGGCCGAGACCGTGCGCGCGACCAAGCGGTTCGCGCGCCGTCAGGACTCCTGGTTCCGGCGCGATCCGAGGGTCCACTGGCTCAGCGGAGCGGCGGCGGACCGGAGGGAACTCCTCAGTAACGCGCTCGCGTTGGTTGAACGGGCGGTCACAGCCTGATCACGTGATGGCATCGGGACGCTCCGCTCGTCATTGAGGCCCCCGCGGGCATGCCATCATCAAGCTCCGATCGTGGTGTCTGGAGTTGGGAGGGCGCGTGGCGATGGAGGCCGGCCCTCGCAACGCATCGCAGCAAGCAGCGCGGGACTCGCCACGGGGCGAGCCCGGGCCGCTGACCCCTGACGGCCCCGACGAGGTGCCCGCGCTGCCCGAGCTGCTGGGCCCGGCCCTCGACGAGGCAGAGGAGCTGGGGGAGCCGGGCGAGCCGGGCTCCGGGGAGTCCTTCCGTGAGCTGCGCCCGCCGCGCCGGCTGCGGATCTGGCAGATCGCGCCGATCGTCGGCCTCGCCATCCTCGGCTCGCTGATGTTCGCCTTCCCGCTGGCCTTCGAGTTCGGCGACGGAGGCGCGGTCGTGGCGATGCTGGGCCTGCTGCTGAGCTGCTGCGCGGCGGGCTGGGGCCTGATGGCCGCCCGCCGGGTGGGCTACACCTGGCCCGGCCTGCCGCCTCGGGGCTCCGGCCGCCGCCCGGACTGGCGCTTCGTGGTGCTCTACGTGGTGATCGTGGTGCTGCTCGCGACCCTCACCTTCTGGCGCGTGGCCCGCCTGCGCTAGGGGCCTCCCCGTGCCCGTACCGCGCGGAGCGACGGCCCGTGCGGCGCGCCGTAGGATCGAGGGATGAGCAACGCGCCCCGGCTGCGGTTCCTGAAGGGCCACGGCACCGAGAACGACTTCGTCATCGTCCCCGACCCGGACGGTCGGCTGGAGCTGTCCGCCGCCGCCGTCGCCCGGATCTGCGACCGCCGCGCCGGTGTCGGCGGCGACGGGCTGATCCGCGTCGTGCGGTCGTCGGCCCACCCCGAGGCGCGGGCCATGGCCGCCGAGGCCGAGTGGTTCATGGACTACCGCAACGGTGACGGCAGCATCGCCGAGATGTGCGGAAACGGCGTCCGGGTCTTCGCCCGGTATCTGCGGCGGGCGGGGCTCGTCGAGGAGGGCGATCTGACGATCGCGACCCGGGCCGGACTGCGGCACATCCACATCGCCAAGGCCGCCGGTGAGCCCGAGGGCACCTCGGACGAAGGCACGGACGGAGGCGCGATCACTGTCGGCATGGGCAACGCCGTGCTGCCCGAGCCCGGCCCCGACGGCGGTATCACCGTGGCGGTCGGCGACCGGACCTGGTCCGCCCGCAACGTGAACATGGGCAACCCGCACGCGGTCGCCTTCGTCGACGACCTCGCCCAAGCCGGGGACCTGTTCACGGCCCCCGCCGTCCACCCCGCCTCCGCGTACCCGGACGGCGTCAACGTCGAGTTCGTCGTCGACCGCGGCCCGCGGCACGTGGCGATGCGCGTGCACGAGCGCGGCTCCGGCGAGACCCGTTCCTGCGGCACCGGCGCCTGCGCCGTCATGGTGGCCGCCGCCCGCCGGGACGGGGCCGACCCCGGCGTCACCGGTCGGCCCGTCACATACACGGTGGACGTGCCCGGTGGGCGGCTTGTGATCAGCGAGCGGCCGGACGGTACGGTGGAGATGACGGGCCCTGCCGTGATCGTCGCCGAGGGGGAGCTTGACCCCGTATGGCTGGACACGGCCCTCGACTGACGCGTCCCTCTCATGGGTGATCCGTTTCACTCTGGGCGAGAGCCGGTCGGCCGTGCGTGGTGGGCTCGATAGCATCAAGCACCGGCCCGGGGGAGTGCCCACGCCGGTTGACGCTCGACGCCGCCGGAGGTGCCCATGAGCGCAGAGGCCCCAGATCAAGCCGCTCTCGGCCGCAGGCGCGGCCTCCCCCGCATCGATCTGCGCAATATCCGCAGATTCGGCCGGGCCGCGCTGCTGGGACCGGCGTCACGGGACCGGCTGCCGGACGCGATCGAACACGTCGCGAAGGTGCACCGCGCCTACCACCCCGGCGCCGATCTGGATGTGCTGCGCAAGGCGTACGTCCTCGCCGAGTCCTCCCACCGCGGCCAGATGCGCAAGAGCGGTGAGCCGTACATCACCCATCCGCTCGCCGTCACGCTCATCCTCGCCGAACTGGGCGCCGAGACCACCACATTGACCGCGTCCCTGCTCCACGACACGGTCGAGGACACCGAGGTGACGCTCGACCAGGTGGGGGAGGAGTTCGGCGAGGAGGTGCGCTATCTCGTCGACGGCGTCACCAAGTTGGAGAAGGTCGACTACGGGGCGGCGGCCGAGCCCGAGACGTTCCGCAAGATGCTCGTCGCCACCGGCAATGACGTCCGGGTGATGTCGATCAAGCTCGCCGACCGGCTGCACAACATGCGCACCCTGGGCGTGATGCGCCCCGAGAAACAGGTCCGCATCGCCAAGGTCACCCGCGACGTGCTGATCCCGCTGGCCGAACGGCTCGGCGTGCAGGCGCTCAAGACCGAGCTGGAGGACCTGGTCTTCGCGATCCTCCACCCCGAGGAGTACGCCCACACCCGGGAGCTGCTCCAGGCCCACGCGGGCCGCCCCGACCCGCTCGCCCGCGCCGCCGAGGACGTACGGGCGGTGCTGCAGGAGGCGGGCATCACCGCCGAAGTCCTGGTGCGCCCGCGCCACTTCGTCTCCGTGCACCGTGCCGGGATCAAGCGCGGCGAGCTGACCGGATCCGACCTCGGGCGGCTTCTGGTCCTCGTCGCCGAGGACGCGGACTGTTACGCGGTCCTCGGCGAGCTGCACACCTGTTTCACCCCGGTGATCTCGGAGTTCAAGGACTTCATCGCCGTCCCCAAGTTCAACCTCTACCAGTCGCTGCACACGGCCGTGGCCGGGCGGACGGGCGAGGTCGCCGAAGTCCTCATCCGTACCCACCAGATGCACCGGGTCGCCGAAGCCGGGGTGATCGCCCTCGGCAATCCGTACGCCCCGACCGAGGCGGCGGCCGCGCCCGAGGGCGAGCGGGCCGACCCCACCCGCCCCGGCTGGCTGTCCCGGCTGCTCGAATGGCAGAGCGCCACCCCCGACCCCGACATCTTCTGGACCGCGCTGCGCGACGACCTCGCCCAGGACCGGGAGATCACGGTCTTCCGGTCCGACGGCGGCACCCTGGGCCTGCCCGCGGGCGCGAGCTGTGTGGACGCCGCGTACGCCCAGTACGGCGAGGACGCCCACTCCTGTATCGGCGCCAGGGTCAACGGGCGGATCGCGACGCTCAGCACCGTGCTGTGCGACGGCGACACGCTCCAGCTGCTCATGGCGGGTGACGCGGCGTCGTCCGGGCCGTCACCGGAATGGCTCGATCACGCCCGTACCCCGGCCGCGCGCATCGCCATCAACCGCTGGCTGGCCGCCCATCCGGCCGACCCGGCGCACGAGCCGCCGCAGGGCGAGGCGCCCGGCGCCGAGCACCTGCACGCTCCCGCGGAACCGGAAGGGACCGAGCCGGGGGAGACCGGGTCGGACGATGCCGGGCCGGACGATGCCGCGCTGCCCGTGGCCCCCGTGGGCCGCCCGGAGGCGGGCATCGTCGTCGACCTGCCCGGTGTGATCGTACGGCTGGCCCGGTGCTGCACCCCCGTACCGCCGGACGCGATCACCGGTTTCTCGGTGCGCGGCGGCGCCGTCACCGTCCACCGCGAGCGGTGCCCCGCCGTGGCACGGATGACCGCGGCCGGACGGGCCCGGGTCGGGGTCCGCTGGTCGGAGGAGTACGACGGGGACGGGGGCGACTACCGGGTCACCCTCTTCGCGGAGGCGTTCAGCAGGCCCCATCTGCTCGCGGACCTCACCGAGGCCATCGCCGCGGAGGGCGCCGAGGTGGTCGCCGCCGCCGTCGAACCGCCGCGTGAGCAGCGGGTTCGCCATACGTACACGCTCCAGCTGTCCGACGCGGGCCGGCTGCCGACCCTGATGCGGGCCATGCGCGACGTCCCCGGGGTCTACGACGTGACAAGGGAGGGCCGTCGCGTGGCGACCGCCCGTTCCTGAACTCCTTCGGGTGGATCGGGCCCGGGTCGGACTGCGGCCTCGTCCGGGCGCTGGTAGCCGTAAGGCATGACGCATTCTCCGGGCCCTCGCCCCGGCCCCCTCCCGCGGCCGGCCCAGGCCCATCCCCTCCCGCGGAGGGGGCGCCGCAGGACCGCCCTCGTGGCCGTCGCCCTGGCCGCCGTGCTCGCCTCGGTCGGCCCGTCCTCCGCCGCCGGGCCGGTCGGCGCCACGGGCCCGCGGCCGCTCGGCATCGGCGACCCGCTCTACCCGAGGCTCGGCAACCCCGGGTACGACGTCACGGCGTACGACATCGCCTTGGACTACCGTCGCCCGGACCGGCCGCTGGACGCCGTCACCACCATCGACGCCCGCGCCACCGCCGGATTGCGCACCCTCAATCTGGACTTCGCCCAGGGCACCGTGCGCTCCGTACAGGTGGACGGCGCACCCGCCGCGTTCGTCACCGCGGGCGAGGACCTGGTCATCACCCCGCGCACCAGGATCGAGCGGGGCGCGGACTTCCGGGTCACCGTCCGGCACACCAGCGACCCGGGGGACGGCGCGAGCGGCGGCTGGGTCCGCACCCGGGACGGGCTGGCCATGGCAAACCAGGCCGACGCCGCCCACCGGGTCTTCCCGTGCAACGACCATCCGTCCGACAAGGCGCGCTTCACCTTCCGGGTCACCGCGCCGAAGACCCTCACGGTCGTCGCCGGTGGTCTCCCGGACGGGCGCGTCCGCGACGGGGCGCGTACCACCTGGTCGTACCGCCTCGCCCATCCCATGGCCACCGAGCTGGCTCAGGTCTCGATCGGCCGTTCCGCCGTGCTCCACCGCACCGGCCCGCACGGGCTGCCGGTGCGCGACGTGGTGCCCGCCGCGGACCGCGGGAAGCTCGCGAAGTGGCTCGCGCGCACTCCGGGGCAGCTGAGCTGGATGGAGAAGAAGGTCGGACCGTATCCCTTCGAGGACTACGGCGTGCTGATCTCCCACGCCACCACGGGCTTCGAGCTGGAGACCCAGACGCTCTCGCTCTTCGAACGCGGTCTCTTCACCGACGACGAGTTCCCGCGGTGGTACGTGGAATCGATCATGCTGCACGAGCTGGCGCACCAGTGGTTCGGCGACAGCGTCAGCCCGCGCCGCTGGTCGGATCTGTGGCTCAACGAAGGCCACGCCACCTGGTACGAGGCGCTGTACGCGGAGCAGTACGGCAAGGCGAGCCTGGAGCGCCGGATGCGGCTGGCCTACGAGCAGTCCGACGCGTGGCGCGCCGCCGGAGGGCCACCCGCCGCGCCCAGGCCCGCCGAGCCCGGCAAGCAGATCGGGCTCTTCCGGCCGGTCGTCTACGACGGCAGCGCGCTGATCCTGTACGCGCTGCGGCAGCGGATCGGCCGGGCGGACTTCGAGCGGCTGGAGCGGCAGTGGGTGCTCCGCCACCGTGACGGCGTGGCCTCGACCGCCGATTTCGTCCGGCTCGCCTCGGAGGTGGCGGGCCGCGATCTGAACGGCTTCCTGCACCCCTGGCTGTACGGGGAGAAGACGCCGAAGATGCCCGGGCACCCCGACTGGAAGACCGCCCCGGACCCGGACGCGAAGCCTGGGGCCAAGGCGGGCGCCGCACAAGGGACGAAGCCGGGTGCGAAACCGGGCACCAAGGCGGGCGCCGGGCCCGGGGCCCACTCCGTCCCGCACGGCCCGGCGGCGCGCCGGAGCGCGAAACCCGAGTGACGGCCCTGCCGTCGCGTGCGACCATCGAGGGGTCGGCGTCGCCGCCGGAGCGGTGGGGAATCCCACGGGCCCCTCGTGCGTTGTCGACAGTGACGATGTCCCTCGACGTAAGGATTCCTTTGACCCACTCCTCTTCCCTTCCGCAGGACCGGCAGCGCCTCGCCGAGAGCCTTCGGGCCGACGCCCTGATGGAAGAGGACGTCGCCTGGAGTCACGAGATCGACGGGGAGCGTGACGGCGACCAGTACGACCGCTCCGACCGCGCCGCGCTGCGGCGTGTGGCGGGACTCTCCACCGAACTCGAGGACGTCACCGAGGTCGAGTACCGGCAGCTGCGCCTGGAGCGCGTGGTGCTGGTCGGCGTCTGGACGTCCGGTACGGTGCACGACGCGGAGAACTCCCTGGCGGAGCTGGCCGCGCTCGCGGAGACCGCGGGCGCCCTGGTGCTCGACGGCGTCATCCAGCGCCGCAACAAGCCCGACCCCGCGACGTACATCGGCTCCGGCAAGGCCGAGGAGCTGCGCGATGTCGTGATCGAGACCGGTGCCGACACCGTCGTGTGCGACGGCGAGCTGAGCCCTGGCCAGCTGATTCACCTCGAGGACGTCGTCAAGGTCAAGGTGGTCGACCGCACCGCCCTGATCCTCGACATCTTCGCCCAGCACGCCAAGTCCCGCGAGGGCAAGGCGCAGGTCTCGCTCGCCCAGATGCAGTACATGCTGCCGCGGCTGCGCGGCTGGGGTCAGTCGCTGTCCCGGCAGATGGGCGGCGGTGGCTCCGGATCGTCGGGCGGCGGTATGGCCACCCGTGGTCCCGGTGAGACCAAGATCGAGACGGACCGGCGCCGCATCCGCGAGAAGATGGCGAAGATGCGCCGTGAGATCGCCGAGATGAAGACCGG
This sequence comes from Streptomyces sp. NBRC 110028, assembly GCF_001417735.1. Lineage (GTDB taxonomy): Bacteria > Actinomycetota > Actinomycetes > Streptomycetales > Streptomycetaceae > Streptomyces. The sequence goes on along the minus strand of NZ_BBUZ01000024.1, from coordinate 712,874 downwards.
CCGCGACATCAAGCGGCAGGAGCGCAGGCGTCACAAGGTCCCCTCGGTCGCCATCGCCGGGTACACCAACGCGGGCAAGTCCTCGCTGCTCAACCGGCTCACCGGCGCGGGTGTGCTGGTGGAGAACGCGCTGTTCGCCACCCTGGACCCGACCGTGCGCCGGGCCGAGACGCCCAGCGGACGGCTGTACACGCTGGCGGACACCGTCGGCTTCGTCCGCCATCTGCCCCACCACCTGGTCGAGGCGTTCCGTTCCACCATGGAGGAGGTCGGCGACGCCGATCTGATCCTCCATGTGGTGGACGGCTCGCATCCGGCGCCGGAGGAGCAGTTGGCCGCGGTGCGCGAGGTGATCCGTGACGTGGGCGCGGTCGACGTGCCCGAGATCGTGGTCATCAACAAGGCGGACAAGGCCGATCCGCTCGTGCTGCAGCGGCTGCTGCGCATGGAGCGGCGCGCGATGGCCGTCTCGGCCCGCTCCGGGCAGGGCATCGACGAACTGCTCGCGGTGATCGATGACGAGCTGCCCCGGCCGCAGGTCGAGATCGAGGTCCTGGTGCCGTACACCGACGGCAAGCTGGTCGCGCGTACGCACGCCGACGGCGAGGTGATCTCCGAGGAGCACACTCCGGAGGGCACTCTGCTCAAGGCGCGGGTGCACGAGGAGCTGGCAGCCGAGCTGCGGCGGTTCGTACCGGCCGCGGCGAGCACGCGGCAGTAGAGCGGAACGGCGCACGCACGGCGAAGGCCCGCCCCATCCCGGCGCCCCCGGGGCGGGCCTTCGCCGTTGCCGGCCGCGGGTGACTACCGCCCCGCGAACTTCTTGCTGACCGCGTTGTAGACGCCCTTGGCCTCGGGGCCCAGGTGCGGGCCCGCCAGCCAGGTGGCGTTGGACGGGCCGATCGAGGTGTTGGACACCAGCGCGGGCTTGCCGTCCGCACCGTTCGCGACCCAGCCGCCGCCGGAGGAACCGGCGGTCATCGTGCAGCCGATGCGGTACATGGTCGGCTGCTTGGCGTCCAGCGACAGCCTGCCCGGCTTGTCGGCGCACTGGTTCATCTTCTGGCCGTCGAACGGCGGGGCCGCCGGGTAGCCGGTGGCCGTGATCTCGGCTATGGACTTCACGGCGGGAGCGTTGAAGTCGACCGGCAGTGCGCCGCCGACCGTCTCCTCCAGCGACTTACCGCCGCTGACCTCCGGCTTCACATGCATGACCGCGAAGTCGTACGGGGCGCCCTTGCCGCCGGTGGCCGCGCCGCTGTCGATCCACTGGGAGGAGGTCTGGGCCCAGTCGGCCCACCAGACACCCTTGGGGGCGAGTTCTTCCCGGGTGGCGTTCTCCAGCTCGGCCGCCGACTTGCCGGAGTCGTTGTACGAGGGCACGAACATCAGGTTCTTGTACCAGCCGCCGCCCTTGCCCGCGTGGACGCAGTGGCCCGCCGTCCAGACCATGTTGGACTTGCCGGGGTGGGCGGGGTCCTCGACCACGGTCGCGGAGCAGACCATCGACCCCTCGGGGCCGTCGAAGAAGACCTTGCCCGCGTAGGGAACGCGGGAGCTGTACGGGCTGCCGACCTCCTCGGCCTTCACCGGCTGCGGATCGGGATCGGTCACACCCTGGTCGTCCGCGATGTCACTGTCGTCGACCGGCTTGTCCGGCTCCTGAGCCTCCCGCATCCGGTCCGGCTTCCACAGCCCCTTGATGATCGGGTTGATGAAGTCGCCCGCCTCGCGGAGCCAGTCGTCCCGGTTCCACTTGTTCCAGGCGCCGTTCTTCCACTGGTCCAGATCGACGCCGAGGTTCTTCAGCTTGTCGTTGAGGTTGTCGGGCAGCTTGATGTCGTCCGCGCCCTGCTGGTCCGACGATGCGGACGCCTTGGCATCGGCCGAGTCGTCCGACGATCCGCACGCGGTGGCGGTGAGCGCCAGCACGGCGGCGACGGCCGCCGTGGCGAGCGCGGGCCGGCGTTTGAAAGGCATGGGCGGGACTCCCCCTGATGATCTGAACTGCTTCACGGCCTGTCCGGAATTGTCATGCTCCCCCCGACAGCGGGGCGATCCCCCACTATGCCGGTGCCGCCTACGACGGCTACAGGCGGGGCCCTGGTTCCCGGCGGCAAGGATCTTCGGTCAGCCCGTGATCCCGGGCCTGACCCGTCGTTGGTACGTACGGGGGACAGCCGGAGGGTGTTCAGCAGCGAGAGGACCGTGAGCCGTGGCCATGACCCAGCTCCCGCCGATGACGCCGGACCCTTCGCCGCCCGTCGTGCCGGACGGCGACGGGTCCGGCGAGGACGCCCCGGCCATCCTGCGGCGCCAGTCGCTGCGGGAGTCGGCCGCCCGCACCTACGCCCGGGCGCTGCCCATCGTCCCGGTGCGCGCCCGCGGGCTCACGATCGAGGGGGCCGACGGCCGCCGCTACCTCGACTGCCTCTCCGGGGCCGGAGCGCTGGCGCTCGGGCACAACCATCCGGTGGTGCTGGAAGCGATCCGCGCCGTCCTGGACTCGGGAGCCCCGCTCCAGATCCTGGACCTGGCCACGCCGGTCAAGGACGCCTTCACGAACGAGCTGTTCGCCACACTGCCGCCCGAACTCGCCGCACACGCGAGGGTGCAGTTCTGCGGGCCCGCGGGCACGGACGCCGTCGAAGCCGCACTGAAGCTGGTCCGGACCGCCACCGGGCGAGACGGCCTGCTGGCCTTCTCCGGGGCCTACCACGGGATGACGGCCGGGGCGCTGGCCGCCTCCGGCGGCGCCCCGGCGGTGAGCGTGACCCGGCTGCCCTTCCCCTACGACTACCGCTGCCCGTTCGGGGTGGGCGGCGAGCGCGGCGCGGAACTCGCGGCGCGCTGGACCGAGCGGCAGCTGGACGACCCGAAGGGCGGGGCGGGCGCACCGGCCGGGATGATCCTCGAACCGGTCCAGGGCGAGGGCGGGGTGATCCCCGCGCCGGACGGCTGGCTGCGCCGGATGCGGCAGATCACCGCGGCCCGCGGTATCCCGCTCATCGCGGACGAAGTGCAGACCGGGGTGGGGCGCACCGGTTCCTTCTGGGCGGTCGGACACAGCGGCGTGGTGCCCGACGTGATGGTCCTGTCCAAGGCCATCGGCGGCAGCCTGCCGCTGGCCGTCGTGGTCTACCGGGAGGAGCTGGACGCCTGGCGGCCCGGCGCCCACGCGGGCACCTTCCGGGGCAACCAGCTGGCGATGGCGGCGGGTGCGGCCACCCTCGCGTATGTCCGCGAGAACGGCCTCGCGCAGCGGGCCGCGGTCGTCGGCGAGCGCATGCTGACGCGGCTGCGCGCCCTCGCCGCGCAGTGGCCCCACATCGGGGACGTCCGCGGCCGCGGCCTCATGATCGGCCTGGAACTGGTCGACCCGGCGGAGCCGGGCCCCGGTCCTGAGCGCGGTACCGTCGCCCGTCCCGCCGCCCCGCTGCTGGCGGCCGCCGTACAGCGGGAGTGCCTGCGCCGCGGCCTGATCGTCGAACTCGGGGGCCGCCACTCCGCCGTGATCCGCCTCCTTCCGCCACTGACCATCACCGACGAGCAGGCCGAAGCCGTACTGGACCGGCTCGCCGAGGCACTGGACGCCGCGATCCGCGCTCTCGGCGACGGCGCCGCCCATGAACTCCCGCCATCCGCCCCGCCCGTCACCGGAGACCGCCGGTGACGGGCGGGGCGGCCGTGAGACCGCCCCACCACCGCACCATCGAAGGAGGCAGGCGCGAGGCTCCCGGCGTGAAGGCCGTGACGCGAGCGCCGCACCCACCATGCCGCACTCCCCTGGGCGCGCCCCCCTGTATCCCCAGCCGGACCCGGAGGACGGTGCCATGAGCGACCGTACGGCCCGCACCCCCGCCGCCGGGCACCCCCCAGCCGGAGGCGAGGCACCGCCCGCCGTGCCCTCCGCGGCCGAGCCGCTCGTGCCCCAGCCGCCCGTGGCCATCGCCGCGGGGGAGGCCACCGGACTCCCGCCCGCGCCGCCCCGGGTCACACCGATCCGGCCCGCGTCGGCCCAGCTCGCACCAGCCCGGGCCACGGCACTCACACCGTCGGCAGCCTCTGCCGGGCCGCCCCACCTCGTGACGGCCCCGGTGCCGCGTCAGGATCACAGCGGTCCTGACGCTGCCGAAAGCCTCGCCCCCACCGCCGGACAGGACCCGCTCGACCACCCCGACCCACAGCTCGCCGCAGACGCCGCGGGGGTCGAGAACCTGCTGCGCTGCTGGGTACGGGAGACCGCCGCGGGGCCCTTGGACGGCGACACCCTGCGCATCCCCCTTCCCGCGAGCGGCACCTCCCTCCAGGTGCCAGTCCGCTACTGGTCGGCCACCGGCTGGCACCGCTTCGGCGCACCTGTGCTGGAACACGGACCCTGGGACGCCCCGCCCGTCGGCGCCGTGGCCCTTGCGGCGCTGCTCACCCGGGAGGCGGCATACGCGGCCCGGCAGGACGAAACCGACGCGGAGGCATCCGACCTCGTCGGCCGGGTCGCGGACTCCGTACGACGCACTGCCCAATTCCTCGCCCACCGCCGGGCCGTGCCCGCCGATCCCGGCGCCGGCACCCTCTTCCTCAGCGCGGAACAGTCCCTCCTCCTCGGTCACCCCCTTCATCCCACGCCGAAGAGCCGCGAAGGTCTCTCCGATGCCGCGTCACCTGTGTGCTCACCCGAATCGCGTGGCTCCTTTCCCCTGCACTGGCTCGCCGTTGACCGCTCCGCGCTCGCCTGCGAGTCGGCCTGGACCGAACGCGGCAGAACCGTGCCGGCCGAGAGGCTGGCCCTCTCTCTCGCGGGCAGCGGTCTGCACCTGCCCCCCGGATCCGTGCCCCTGCCCCTGCACCCCTGGCAGGCCCACGAGATCCGGCACCGCCCGGCCGTCGCCGCGCTGTTCGACGCGGGCCTGCTGCACGACCTCGGCCCGGCCGGCGGACACTGGCACCCCACCTCCTCGGTCCGCACCGTCTACCGGCCCGGCGCGCCCGCGATGCTCAAACTCTCCCTCGGTCTGCGGATCACCAACTCCCGCCGCGAGAACCTCCGCAAGGAGCTTCGCCGCGGTGTCGAGGTACACCGGCTGCTGCGCAGCGGACTGGCCGAGCAGTGGCGGGCCGCCTTCCCCGGATTCCCCGGCTTCGACATCGTCCGCGACCCGGCCTGGCTCGCGGTGGACGGGCCGGACGGCGAGCCCCTGACCGGGCTCGACGTCGTCATCCGGCACAACCCGTTCGGCCCGGGCGACGACGCCGTCTGCGTCGCCGGGCTCCTCTCGCTCCGGCCCTGGCCGGGACAGCCCGCGATGCGCTCACGGCTGGCCCGTCTCATCGCCCGGCTCGCCGCCCGCACCGGTCGCTCCTCGGCGGCCGTCAGCGCCGAGTGGTTCCTGCGTTACCTGCGCACGGTCGTACGCCCCGTGCTCTGGCTGGACGGAGAGGCAGGCATCGCCCTGGAGGCACACCAGCAGAACACCCTGGTGCTGCTGGACCCGGACGGCTGGCCGGTCGGGGGCCGCTACCGGGACAACCAGGGTTACTACTTCCGGGAGTCCCGATATGACGACCTCCAGCGGCGGCTGCCCGGCATCGGCGGGCGCAGCGACACCTTCGTGTCCGACGAGGTCACCGATGAGCGCTTCGCCTACTACCTCGGCGTCAACAACGTCCTCGGAGTGATCGGAGCGTTCGGGGCGCAGCGGCTCGCCGACGAGCGCGTGCTGCTGGCCGCGTTCCGCCGCTTCCTCGCCGACGCCGCGTCCGGCCCCGGCAAACTCCGCTCGCGGTTGCCCGCCCGTCTCCTCGAGACGCCCACCTTGCGCTGCAAGGCCAATCTGCTCACCCGCCTGCGCGGCCTGGACGAACTCGTGGGGCCGGTCGACACCCAGTCCGTCTACGTCACCATCACCAACCCCCTTGTCACATCCGCCGCTTCCCTGGCATGACGTCCGTCCATCCCGCCGACCACGCCCCTCACGGCGCGTCTGAGATCCATGAGAGGAGAGCGTCGCCGTGCCGCACTCCGACTCCAGCACCGACGACACCATCGACATGCGGATGCGCCAGGAAGAGGACACCGCGCGAATCCCCGAGAACCAGCTGAGCGGCCTGGATGCCGACAGCGGCCCCGACCTCCTCGACCGCATCGCCGAATGGGGCCCCACCAGCACCCCGGTGGGGGCCTTCCAACTGGTCCCGGTCCGCGTCGGGCGCGATCTGCGGCTCATCGCCCGATGGATGAATGACCCGTCCGTGGCCGCCTTCTGGGAACTCGACGGCCCGGACGACATCACGGCGAGCCACCTGGGCGGCCAGCTCGACGGTGACGGCCGGAGCGTGCCCTGCCTGGGAGTGCTGGACGGCGTGCCGATGAGCTACTGGGAGGTCTACCGCGCCGATCTCGACCCGCTCGCCCGGTACTACCCGGCCCGGCCGCACGACACCGGCATCCACCTGCTCATCGGCCGCGTCAGCGACCGTGGCCGGGGCCTCGGCTCGACCCTGCTCCGTGCCGCGGCCGATCTGGTGCTCGAACACCGCCCCTCCTGCGCGCGCGTCGTGGCCGAACCCGATCTGCGCAACATCCCCTCCGTCGCGGCCTTCCTCGGCGCCGGTTTCCGCTTCTCCGCAGAGGTGGACCTCCCGGAGAAACGGGCGGCGCTGATGCTGCGCGACCGGTCCCTGCGCCACCTGCTGTGAGCCATCGTGACCCCCTGTGATCCGCGACGGCCTCTGAACGCCGCCTTTTCCTGTGATACACCGCTCGGCCCGTCCAGGTTCCGCCGCTATCACGGGTTCCCTCCGCGGAGGCTGATGCGGCCGTTAACGGGAGTGATGTCGGTGCCGCCGCGTAGGCTGGCAGCCCTATGACTGACACGTCCTCGCCTCCACTCGCAGACCTGCTGCACGCCGCCGTCACCGCTGTCGGTGGTACCGAACGCCCTGGCCAGACAGCCATGGCCGAAGCCGTGGCCGAGGCGATCGACGACAATTCCCATCTGCTGGTCCAGGCCGGCACCGGCACCGGCAAGTCGCTCGGCTATCTGGTGCCCGCCCTCGCCCAGGGCGAGCGCGTCGTCGTCGCCACGGCGACCCTCGCCCTGCAGCGCCAGCTCGTCGAGCGCGATCTGCCGCGCACCGTCGACGCTCTGCATCCGCTGCTGCGCCGCCGCCCCGAGTTCGCCATGCTCAAGGGGCGCTCCAACTATCTGTGCCTGCACCGCCTCCACGAAGGGGTGCCGCAGGACGACGCCGACGAGGCCGGGCTGTTCGACCCCTTCGAGGCGGCCGCGCCCACCAGCAAGCTGGGCAAGGACCTGCTGCGGCTGCGTGACTGGTCCGACGAGACCGAGACGGGCGACCGCGACGACCTGACCCCCGGCGTCTCCGACCGCGCCTGGTCCCAGGTGTCCGTCACCTCCCGGGAATGCCTCGGCGCGTCCAAATGCGCCTATGGCGCCGAGTGCTTCGCCGAGGCCGCCCGCGAGCGCGCCAAGCTCGCGGAGGTCGTCGTCACCAACCACGCGCTGCTCGCCATCGACGCGATCGAGGGCGCCCCGGTTCTGCCCAGCCACGAGGTGCTGATCGTCGACGAGGCACATGAGCTGGTCTCCCGCGTCACCGGCGTCGCCAGCGGCGAGCTCACCCCCGGCCAGGTCAACCGGGCCGTGCGGCGCGCCACCAAGCTGGTCAACGAGAAGGCGGCCGACGCTCTCCAGACCGCCTCGGAGACCTTCGAGCGGATCATGGAGCTGGCCCTGCCCGGCCGCCTCGAGACCATCCCCGAGGACCTGAGCTATGCCCTGATGGCGTTGCGCGACGCGGCCCGTACGGTGATCTCAGCCCTCGGCGCCACCCGCGATGCCTCGGTTCAGGATGAGGACGCCGTCCGTAAGCAGGCCCTGGGCGCGGTGGAGAACATCCACCAGGTGGCGGAGCGGATCGTGGAGGGCTCCGAGTTCGATGTCATCTGGTACGAGCGGCACGACCGTTTCGGTGCCTCGCTGCGTGTCGCTCCGCTGTCCGTGTCCGGGCTGCTGCGCGAGAAGCTGTTCGATGACCGCTCGGTGATCCTCACCTCCGCCACGCTCAAGATCGGCGGGGACTTCAACGGGGTGGCCGCGTCGCTCGGCCTCGCTCCCGAGAGCCCGCAGGACCCCGAGGGCGGCGAGGAATCCGCTCCGCGCTGGCAGTCCCTCGATGTCGGCTCGCCCTTCGACTACGCGAAGCAGGGGATCCTCTACGTCGCCAAGCATCTCACCCAGCCCGGCCGCGAGGGCAGCCGCGGCGACATGCTGGATGAGCTGGCCGAGTTGGTGGAGGCCGCGGGCGGGCGCACACTCGGGCTGTTCTCGTCCATGCGCGCCGCCCAGGCCGCCGCGGAAGAGCTGCGCGGACGGCTCGACATGCCCATCCTCCTCCAGGGCGAGGAGACTCTCGGCGAGCTGATCCGGGCGTTCGCCGCCGATCCCAGGACCTGCCTGTTCGGCACGCTGTCGCTGTGGCAGGGCGTGGATGTGCCGGGCCCGAGCTGTCAGTTGGTGGTCATGGACCGGGTGCCCTTCCCGCGCCCCGACGACCCACTGATGAGCGCCCGCCAGAAGGCCGTGGAGGAGGCCGGTGGCAATGGCTTCATGGCCGTCGCGGCCACGCATGCCGCCCTGCTGATGGCGCAGGGCGCGGGCCGGCTCGTGCGGGCCTCCGGGGACCGCGGCATCGTCGCCGTTCTGGACCCGCGGGTCGAGCGGGCCCGCTACGGCTCGTTCCTGCGGAAGACCATGCCGGACTTCTGGTACACGACCGATCGCAACCAGGTGCGCCGTTCCCTGGCCGCGATCGACGCGGCGGCCAAGGCCGACGGGGCGTAGCGCGCGGGCATACAGCAGGGCCCCGGAACCGGCGCAGTGGTCCCGGGGCCCGGTCGTGGGGCGCGCTGGGGCGCGCCTCGCTCAGCCGGTTCAGACGCGCCGCAGCACCGCGACGACCTTGCCCAGAATGGTCGCCTCATCACCGGGGATCGGCTGGTACGAGGCGTTGTGCGGGAGCAGCCAGACATGGCCGTCCTCGCGCTTGAAGCGCTTCACCGTCGCCTCCCCGTCGAGCATCGCGGCGACGATGTCACCGTTTTCGGCGACGGGCTGACGGCGCACCGTGACCCAGTCCCCGTCGCAGATGGCGGCCTCGATCATCGAGTCGCCGACCACCTTCAGGACGAACAGCTCTCCGTCGCCGACCAGCTGGCGGGGGAGGGGGAAGACATCCTCGACCGACTCCTCGGCGAGGATCGGCCCGCCGGCCGCGATCCGGCCGACCAGCGGGACGTAGGAGGCGGCGGGCTTGCCGGTGGTGTCCGTCGGCTGCGTGCTGGGCTGGTCCGAGCCACGGACCTCATATGCCCGGGGCCGGTGGGGGTCGCGCCGCAGGAAGCCCTTGCGCTCCAGGGCCATCAGCTGATGGGCGACGGACGAGGTGCTGGAGAGACCCACCGCCTGGCCGATCTCCCGCATGGACGGCGGGTAGCCGCGCCGCTGCACAGAGTCGCGGATGACCTCGATGACGCGACGCTGCCGGTCGGTCAGCCCTGAACTGTCCGCCCGGATTCCTGGAGGTCGCCCGGGTAGTGATCGGGTCGCTTTCTGCCCCTCCGGGTTCGTGCTCGCGTCGTTGATCGCGTGGGTCTGATGCATCGCGTGCGTCTGTTCGAGTCGGCTCTGGGAGCGCTCCTGGGCGGTAACAGCGGCGCTCTCTGCGGTGGTGGTCACGACGGCCCCTCTCGAGATGTTCTCCCTAGTTGGACAACGGTAGTTGCTTTCGAAAGGTTGCGCCAAACACACGTTCGAGTGAAATATCCCAGTTGAGCTGACGTGATCAGAGGCTTGGGTGTATAGGCCGGTTCCGGTGCGGGCTGAGGGGCGATCTTCGGTCGTGTCGGCGGCGGGTCACAGTCTCGCACCCGGCTCCCCGTGGAGCCGGGACCCGTGGGGTTCGCGTAGTCTCGTGCCTGCTCCCGGGTCATGACACGCCATTCGGTGCGGTTGGGTGCCAGACACCAGATCTAGTGGTTTGATGGATGTCAGCCACCCACAGCTTGTGGTCCCCGGTGATTCGTTGCCGAGATCTTCGCCTATGCTTGTGGTCGCTCCGGCGGGCCCGCGCGGCCGGCGGGGGCTTATCAGTCATGCGCCGTTCTTGAGGGTGAGGGAGGGTACGGAGTCATGCACTGCCCCTTCTGCAGGCACCCGGACAGCCGCGTCGTCGACAGCCGGACCACGGATGACGGCTGCTCGATCCGCAGGCGCCGCCAGTGCCCCGACTGTTCGCGCCGCTTCACGACCGTGGAGACCGCGTCACTGATGGTGATCAAGCGGAGCGGGGTCACCGAGCCCTTCAGCCGCGACAAGGTCATCTCCGGGGTCCGCAAGGCGTGCCAGGGCCGTCCCGTCACCGAGGACGCCCTCGCCAAGCTCGGTCAGCGCGTGGAGGAGGCCGTCCGGGCCACCGGCAGCGCCGAGCTGTCCACTCATGACGTGGGGCTCGCCATACTCGGTCCGCTCCAGGAGTTGGACCTCGTCGCCTACCTCCGCTTCGCCTCCGTCTACCGCGCCTTCGACTCGCTCGAGGACTTCGAGGCCGCGGTCGCGGAGCTGCGTGATCAGCAACGGCCTCCCGCGCACGACCGCGGGCCCGGCGCCGGGGCCGCGGAGGCCCCCGCGCCCGTCACCGCCGCCGACTGACCGGCGGCCGAAGATCTGCCCGGGGCCTATCGCGCCGCCGGGTGAAGAACAGAGACACCGTGCCCGGGAAGAAATGGGCACATCAGGGCGTTTTCGCCCGTACTGGGAGGCGGAATGACAGAGACGGCGAGCGGCCCCGCACGAGGCTCCCGCTCCAAGGGAAGCAAGAACAAGGGTCTGCGTATCGAGCGCGTCCACACCACCCCCGGCGTGCATCCGTACGACGAGGTGGCCTGGGAGCGTCGTGACGTCGTCATGACCAACTGGCGTGACGGCTCGGTCAACTTCGAGCAGCGCGGCGTGGAGTTCCCCGACTTCTGGTCGGTGAACGCGGTCAACATCGTCACGAGCAAGTACTTCCGCGGTGCCGTCGGCTCCCCGGAGCGCGAGGCGAGCCTCAAGCAGCTCATCGACCGGGTGGTGAGCACCTACCGCACCTCCGGCGAGGTCAACGGCTACTTCGCCTCCCCCGCAGACGCCGAGATCTTCGACCACGAGCTCACGTACGCGTTGCTGCACCAGGTCTTCAGCTTCAACTCGCCCGTGTGGTTCAACGTCGGCACCAAGCAGCCGCAGCAGGTCAGCGCCTGCTTCATCCTCTCCGTGGACGACTCCATGGAGTCGATCCTGGACTGGTACAAGGAAGAGGGGATGATCTTCAAGGGCGGCTCCGGCGCCGGCCTGAACCTCTCCCGCATCCGCTCCTCCAAGGAACTGCTCTCCTCCGGCGGCAACGCCTCCGGGCCCGTCTCCTTCATGCGCGGAGCCGACGCCTCCGCTGGAACGATCAAGTCGGGCGGTGCGACCCGCCGGGCCGCCAAGATGGTCGTTCTCGACGTCGACCACCCGGACGTCGAGGCGTTCATCGAGACCAAGGTCAAGGAGGAGGAGAAGATCCGCGCCCTGCGCGACGCGGGCTTCGACATGGATCTGGGCGGCGACGACATCACGTCCGTCCAGTACCAGAACGCCAACAACTCCGTCCGCGTGAACGACGCGTTCATGAAGGCCGTGGAGTCCGGCTCGCCGTTCGGTCTGCGCAGCCGTCTCAACGGTGAGCCCATCGAGGAGGTCGACGCCAAGTCCCTCTTCCGCAAGATGGCCGAGGCGGCCTGGGCCTGCGCCGACCCGGGCATCCAGTACGACGACACGATCAACTACTGGCACACCTCGCCGGAGACGGGCCGGATCACCGCCTCCAACCCGTGCAGTGAGTACATGCACCTGGACAACTCCTCGTGCAACCTGGCCTCGCTCAACCTCATGAAGTTCCTCGAGGACGACGGCGCCGGCAACCAGCGCTTCGACGCCGAGCGCTTCGCCAAGGTCGTCGAGCTGGTCATCACCGCGATGGACATCTCCATCTGCTTCGCGGACTTCCCGACCCAGAAGATCGGCGAAACGACCCGCGCCTTCCGCCAGCTGGGCATCGGCTACGCCAACCTCGGCGCCCTGCTGATGGCCACCGGCCACGCCTACGACAGCGACGGCGGCCGGGCCCTGGCCGGAGCCATCACCTCCCTGATGACCGGCACCTCGTACAAGCGCTCCGCCGAGCTGGCGGCCGTCGTCGGCCCGTACGACGGCTACGCCCGCAACGCGGACGCCCACAACCGCGTCATGAAGCAGCACTCGGACGCCAACGCCATCGCCAAGCGCATGGACGACCTGGACACCCCGGTCTGGGCGGCGGCCACCGAGGCATGGCAGGACGTGCTGCGCCTCGGCGAGAAGAGCGGCTTCCGCAACGCCCAGGCGTCGGTGCTCGCCCCCACCGGCACCATCGGCCTGATGATGGACTGCGACACCACGGGCGTCGAGCCGGACCTGGCCCTGGTGAAGTTCAAGAAGCTGGTCGGCGGCGGCTCGATGCAGATCGTGAACAACACGGTCCCCAAGGCGCTCAAGCGGCTCGGCTACCAGCCGGAGCAGGTCGAGGCGATCGTCGCGCACATCGCCGAGCACGGCAATGTGATCGACGCGCCCGGGCTGAAGCCCGAGCACTACGAGGTCTTCGACTGCGCCATGGGTGAGCGCTCCATCTCGCCGATGGGGCACGTGCGGATGATGGCCGCCGCCCAGCCGTTCCTGTCCGGCGCGATCTCCAAGACGGTCAACATGCCGGAGTCGGCCTCCGTCGAGGAGATCGAGGAGATCTACTTCGAGGGCTGGAAGCTGGGCCTCAAGGCGCTGGCGATCTACCGCGACAACTGCAAGGTCGGTCAGCCGCTCTCCGCCAAGAAGAAGGAGGAGAAGGCGGTCGAGCAGGCCGCGCCGGAGGTCGAGAAGGTCGTCGAGTACCGCCCGGTCCGCAAGCGCCTGCCCAAGGGCCGTCCCGGGATCACCACCTCCTTCACGGTCGGCGGCGCCGAGGGCTACATGACGGCCAACTCCTACCCGGACGACGGGCTCGGCGAGGTCTTCCTGAAGATGTCCAAGCAGGGCTCGACCCTCGCGGGCATGATGGACGCCTTCTCTATCGCCGTCTCGGTCGGCCTCCAGTACGGGGTGCCCCTGGAGACGTACGTCTCGAAGTTCACCAACATGCGCTTCGAGCCGGCCGGTATGACGGACGACCCGGACGTGCGGATGGCCCAGTCGATCGTCGACTACATCTTCCGCCGGCTGGCGCTGGACTTCCTGCCGTTCGAGACCCGGTCGGCGCTCGGCATCCACTCCGCCGAGGAGCGCCAGCGTCACCTGGAGACCGGTTCGTACGAGGCGTCCGAGGACGACGTCGACGTCGAGGGCCTGGCCCAGTCGGCGCCGCGGAGGCTGGAGGCCCCGAAGGCCACCACGACCGCGTCCCAGTCCGAGACGTCCGCCCCGAAGGAGGCCCACAGCTCGACCGAGCTGGTCGAGATCCAGCTGGGCCTGAACGCGGACGCACCGCTGTGCTTCTCCTGCGGCACCAAGATGCGCCGCGCGGGCAGCTGCTACCTGTGCGAGGGCTGCGGCTCGACGAGCGGCTGCAGCTGATCGTCCGCCCCGAAGGGTGACCTTCGACGCGGGGCGTGGCCTTCGGGCCGCGCCCCGCTCGCGCGTGTGGGGGGAGCAACTGCCGACCGGTGGGAGCCCTGCTCGGGGGCAGGCGTAAGCCGGGGAACTGTAGCGGTTCCGGTATCTCCTGTCACTCGACTTCTCATACGCACCATGAAATTCGGCAACGCCCCGACTGGCGGTGGCTCGTGCGCGACGCTCTGTGCAAGCGGAGCCGCGCGTCGTGCCCAGCACGGCCCATGTGACCGAGGAGGTCTTGCTGTGACTGTCGCCGCCTTCGGCAGCACGGGTAACGCCGCACAGCTTTTCCGGGGCACCAACCACAGTCCGTCGTACTTCATGCTGAATCGCGCGGGAGTTTCAGGCGGCGGACAGGACATCGTGGATTTCTGCATCCCCTGTAATCCGTACTTCCCCACTCCCGGCATGTTCGACGAGCTGTCGGCCATGCTGCGGGACATTCTCACCTATTACCCCAGCTCCGCCGAGACGATCACGGCCGAATTGGCGCATCTGCTCGATCTCCAGCCACAGACCATGGCGATGGGCAATGGATCGACGGAACTCATCACGTGGATCGATCATCTGCTGGTCAAGGACAGCCTGGCCGTCCCGATCCCCACCTTCGGCCGCTGGACGGATCAGCCGGACGAAACCGGCAAGCGTGTGGACATGTTCCGGTTGCCGGAGCGAAACGGCTTCGCCCTCGATCCCGATGCCTTCGTCTACTTCATACGGCAGCGGGGATCACGGGCCGCCGTCATCTGCAATCCCAACAATCCCGACGGCGGACTCCTCTCCCGCGACGCCGTCATATCGTTCATGGACTCCCTCTCGGACCTCGATCTGGTCGTCATCGACGAGTCCTTCCTGGAGTTCGCCGACCCTGATTCCGGTCCCTGGCCGAGCGTCGTCGACGAGGCCGTGGTGCGCCCGAACGTCGTCGTCCTGCGCAGTCTGGGAAAGAACTTCGGCCTGCACGGCGTGCGTTTCGGCTACCTGGTGGCGAATCCCTCGCTCGCCGGGAAGATCCGGTCCAGGCTGCCGAAGTGGAACCTCAATTCCTTTGCCGAGGTCATCGTCTTCATGCTCAAGGACCATCAGCAGGACTACGAGATGAGCCTGCGGATGCTCGGCCGCGACCGGCAGGAAATGATCGCGCAGCTGGGATGTCTGCCGGGCATGACCGTCTTCCCCTCCCAGGGCAACTTCGTGTTCGTCAAACTGCCGGACGGGGCGAACGGTGTGCAGGTGCGGGACCGGCTGCTGTCCGAACACGGCGTGCTGGTGCGCGAGTGCGGCAACAAGCTCGGCAGCAGCAGCCGGTTCATGCGGCTCGTGGTGAGATCGGAACCCGATGTCCAACGGCTGTTGTCCGGACTCAGCAGCGTCCTGTACGGGAGCGCCTGGTACGCGCCACTTCCCGGCGGCCGGCAACTGCAGGCGGCGTACGCGCCGAGTCCGGGCATGCGGCCTCCGGGCCCCGGTGCCGGAATGCCGGGTGCCGGTGCGGGGCTTCCGGGGCCGGGGACGGGACGCAGGCGCCGCTGACCAAAGGCCTGGGGGAGGCCGGATGCGCTCTCTTGTGGTGGCACCCCCTGTCCACCCCCGAAGCCCTGAGTTGACGGTTCGCTGTGTGATGCGGGCCACCGTCGGGGCCGTAGGATGGCGCGGTGCTGGTCAAGTGGATTCGCTGCACCGTGGTGGACCGTCCGGGCTTCGAGCGGGGGCAGCGGAAGTGGGCGGGGATGCCCGGCGAGCCGGGATTCCGGGGGCAGGGCGGCGGCTGGAGCCGGGGGCGACCGGACGTGGCGCACATCTTCGCGTTCTGGGAGAGCCGGGCGTTCTACGACTCCTTCATGGCGCGATCGCACAACCGGCTGGCGGCCGCTCAGTCGGGCACGTACCGGAACATGCAAGTCCGGCTCTTCGAGCATCGCTTCGATGTGAAGGTCGGCTTCCAGCCCCGGTTCAACGACGCGGACGTGCTGCGGGTCGCGCACTGCCGCGTGCACGCGGAGCGGGTGGACCACTTCACGCTGGTGCAGGAGAAGGTGTGGAATCCGGCGATGGCCGGATCGCCCGGCATGCTGCGCGGGGTCTTCGGTGAGGCGCCGGGCAACGAGTTCCTCGTGCTGTCGATGTGGAATTCGGCCGCCGAGCACGGGAAGTACCGGGTGGAGCGGGTGGAGCGGCTGGGTTTGCGTGCCCAGACGGAGGCGGACGTGGCCGCGATAGCCGGCGATGTGGTGGGCGTCGAGTCCGCCTGGACGGTCTGAGACGGTCTGGGACGGTCCGGTACGGCGACCGCGCCCGGATGCGGCATCGGCCGCGCGGTCCGATCGTCACCCGGCCGGGAGATAGGCCCCGGCCCGGACGGCGGCGGCGACCGCTGCCGCCGACTGGTCGGCCAGCGGTGTGTCGATGGATTCGCGGGTGACCAGCGCCCGGAAGAACAGCGGAGCGGACAGGGCCCGTACGACCGCCCCGGCGTCGGTGCCCACGGGTGCCTCACCGCGCTCGACGGCCCGCGTCACCAGGGATTCGCACCGGGCGAGCCGCTCGGCGTAGAAGGCGCGCAGTGCCTCCGCCGCGCGCGGGGACTGGAACGCGGCGGCGACGAAGGCGGTCGGCGCGGCCGCGGCCGGAATGTCGCCGAACGTCTCGGTCACCTCGCGGGCCAGGGCCCGCAGATCGCCGTCGAGGCTGCCGGTGTCGGGTGGCCTCCAGGAGTCCTCCCCGGCGAGCTGGAGCGCGTCGGCCACCAGCCCCTCGACGCTGCCCCAGCGCCGGTAGACCGTCGTCTTGTGGACGCCGGAGTGTTCGGCCACGTACTCGACGGTCAGGCCCGGGTAGCCGTGCTCGGCGAGACCGGTGAGCACGGCGTCGCGCACCGCGGCGCGGGTGCGCGCGGTGCGTCCGCCGGGGCGGACGGTGCCCGGGGTGTGGGATGTGTCCTCTGCGGACAATCGCAACTCCGATCGCGTTAGTGGGTTTACCGTGCCACACAGAGGGTAATGCAACTGTGGTTGTGTTTACCGGCTCGTCGAACGGGCCGCCTGGTGGCGGACGAGGGAAGCGAGGCGGTCTCCGCGCACCCGCTCTAGGGTGGGCGGCATGGCACGACCCCGGCGCATCATCCTCATACGTCACGGAGAATCGGAGGGGAATGTCGATGACTCGGTGTACGAACGCGTGCCCGACCACGCCCTGAGGCTGACCGAGACCGGGCGGCGGCAGGCCCTCGAGGCGGGCGTCCGGCTGCGGGCCACCTTCGCCGACGAGCGCGTGTCGGTCTATGTGTCGCCGTACCGGCGCACCCACCAGACCCTGGGTCTGCTCGGCCTGGATCCGTCCCGCACCCGGGTCAGGGAGGAGCCGCGGCTGCGCGAGCAGGACTGGGGAAACTGGCAGGACCGCGAGGACGTGCGGAAGCAGAAGTCCTACCGCGACGCCTACGGGCACTTCTTCTACCGCTTCGCGCAGGGCGAGTCCGGGGCCGATGTCTACGACCGGGTGGACGCGTTCCTGGAGAGCCTGTGGCGCAGCTTCGATGACCCGGCCCATCCGCCGAACGTGCTGCTGGTCACCCACGGGCTGACCATGAGGCTGTTCTGCATGCGCTGGCTCCACTGGAGCGTCGCCGAATTCGAGTCCCTGTCCAATCCGGACAACGCCGAGACGCGGATGCTGCTGCTGGGCTCCGACGGCCGCTACCACCTCGACCGGCCCTTCGAGCGCTGGTGCACCCCCGAGCCCTACGGACTCACCGGTTAGAGTGCCCAGCGATGACCGCTGACCGTTACCACCGGGCTCTGGCGAGCCTGCGCGGGCTGTCCGTGGGCGACGCCCTCGGCTCCCAGTTCTTCGTCCCCGCCAACCATCCCTTCCTCAAGCGCCGAGAGCTGCCACCCGACCCCTGGCAGTGGACCGACGACACCGAGATGGGCTGCTCCGTGCTGGCCGCTCTCGCCGAGCACGGCCGGATCGACCAGGACGACCTCGCCCGGTCGTTCGCCGTGCACCATGACTTCGACCGGGGGTACGGCCCCGCCGTGAACCGGATGCTCCGGCTGGTCAGGGAAGGTGGCGACTGGCGTGATCTGGCCGCCGGTCTGTTCCAGGGGCAGGGATCATGGGGTAACGGCGCCGCCATGCGGATCGCCCCGCTGGGCGCCTGGTACGCGGGCGAGGTGGAGCAGGCGACGCATCAGGCGGAGATCTCCGCGTACACCACGCACCAGCACCGGGAGGCAGTGGCGGGGGCGATGGCGGTAGCCGCCGCGGCGGCGGTGGTGGCCGACCCGGCGGGCCACGGCGGGCCGGAAGCCCTGCTGGACCGGGTGGTCGAGGCCGTCCCGCGCAGCGCCGTCCAGGCGGGGCTGCGGCGCGCCCGCGACATGCTGGACTACGGGGATGCCGGCACCGTCGCCGCGGTGCTGGGGTGCGGCCGCCGCACCAGCGCCCATGACACCGTGCCCTTCGCGCTGTGGGCCGCGGCCCGGCACCTGGACTCCTTCGAGGACGCGTTCTGGGCGACCGCGCAGGCCGGCGGGGACGTGGACACCACCTGCGCGATCGCCGGCGGAGTCGTCGCGTCCGGGGCGCGCGGCACACCGCCGCGCGGGTGGCTGGAGCGCACCGAGCCTCTCCCGTCGTGGATCCCGGCGGCGGATTGACGAACGGCGGCGGGCGTCGTCCCCGCTCAGGGCAGGGTGCGCCGCGCCGCCGGACAACCGCCCCCGCACCGCGTCGGGTTGGGTACGGAGGGCCACCGCGGCCGTCCGCGGCCGTCCGCGACCGGGCCCGTTCCGGGGGCCCGGGGGCGTACCGCCTGATCCGGGTACACGGCGCCGGGGTGAGCGGCGTAATGTTGTCCTCGCCATGGCCTACCAACCGCCCACCCACAGTGTCGAGCGCTCGCTCCGCGCCACGACAGGAGCCAAGATCGTCGTCGGTGTCGACGAGGTCGGGCGAGGGGCCTGGGCAGGTCCGGTGACGGTCTGCGCGGCGGTCACCGGTCTGCGGCGCCCGCCGACCGGGCTCACCGACTCCAAGCTGCTGAGCCCCAAGAGGCGCACGGAGCTGGCGCACGAGTTGGAGTCGTGGGTCACCGCGCATGCCCTGGGTCACTCCTCGCCCGAGGAGATCGACGACCTGGGGATGACGGCCGCCCTCCGGCTCGCCGCGACCCGGGCTCTCGACGGGCTGCCCGTCCGTCCGGACGCGGTGATCCTCGATGGCAAGCACGACTACCTCGGCGCTCCCTGGAGGGTCCGCACGGTCATCAAGGGCGATCAGTCCTGTGTGGCCGTCGCTGCCGCCTCCGTGATCGCCAAGGTGCGGCGGGACGCGTTGATGGCCGAACTGGGGGACGCACACGCGGACTTCCGGTTCGGGGACAACGCCGGATACCCGTCCCCCGTGCACCGCGCCGCCCTGCGGGAACAGGGGCCCACGCCCCACCACCGGCTGTCCTGGGCCTACCTGGACGGGCTGCCCCGCTGGCGGCACCTCAAGCGCGTGCGCAATACACCTGAATCGGTCGAGCTGGAGGTCGGCGGCCAACTCGGCTTCGACTTCTGAGCAGACCGACCGGTTCGAACCACCACCCGCCGGTGCGAGTCGCACCGACGTTTGATAGACATCAGCCCATGCCTCTCATCCCCGAGGAGCCTCAGATTCACGAGAGTGTCCCGGGTCCTCGCGCGACACCGGCCGCAGGCCGCACCGCGCCGACCCCTCGTCCTGTCCCTGGTCCCGGCCCCCGGCCCGCCCCGCGGCGTCCGGGAAGCCCCGGTCCGAACCGTGGTTCCGCCGGGACCTCGTCGGCTCCGTCGCAGCGCACCACCAGCGATGCGGCGAAGCCCGCGCCGACCGCCCCGGCGGCCTCGGCCGCCAAGACCGCCCCCGCCTCGACGGCCGCGCCCCAGATCCAGCTGATCCCCGCCTCGGTGGACGGCGCCGTGGACGCGGCGGACGAGGCGGTCGACCTGCTGCTGGACTCCGGCCGGGCGCCAGGCGACATCCTGGTGCTGACCACCGGGGACCAGCATCCGTGGGCGGCACACGAGTTGTCCTTCGGCGAGGCGTCCTACTGGGCGCAGCACGACGCCGGTGACGACGTCTTCTACGCCGCGGTGGACGCCGACCGCGCGGGCGGCCGCCCGGTCGTGGTCGTCGCCGTCAACGGCGGAGCGGACGATGCCGTGGCCGGAGCACTGACCCGGGCGATGAGCCGTGCCTCGGCGCTGCTGATCGTCTGCGGTGACCCGCAGCGCATCAACGGCCTCATGGCCGCGGGTGTCTGATTCCGCACTCCCCGTACGACCGGTGCCCGGCAGCCCCTGACGCGCGTCGAGGAGCTGTCCGGCGTCCGGACGGTCGGCGGTCACACGGCCGCTGAGCGGTGCAGCACGCCGCGAGCCCCGCCCAGGGGCCGCGGCAGGGGCGCCGCGTCGCCATCGGGTTCGGGTGCGGGGGCGATCCCCAGTGTGGTCCGGAGCGAAGCGGAGTGCGGCCGACGGCCGCCCCGCCCTTCGCCGAGGACCTGCCAGCCCTCCCGGGTCAGGGTGATGTACGCGCCACAGCGCAGCCCGTGCAGGGTGCAGGCGTCCCGCAGCCCCCACATCCAGGCGCCGTCCTCTTCCGTCCACCGGCTCCCACCCTCGCGGCAGTAGAGCAGCACGGCGGTGCGGACCGGCGAGCGGCGCCGCAGATCGTGCGGGATCACCCGGCGCAGCTGGGTCAGGAGCGCGTTGCGGAACTCCCACCCGTCGGGTGTGGTGGAGCCGTGCTGCCTGAACGAGGCGCTGGCCGTGAGGCGTTCCTCCGGATCGAGGACCGCGACGACGGCCGTCGAGGGAGTCGGCAGGTGGCGGCTGTGCAGCCCGTGGACGACCTCGCGCGGATTGCGCAGCAGCGGAATACCGGCGGCGGCCCATTCGGCGGGTTCGAGCATCCGGCTCAGCCGGACGGCGGGTTCGGCGGACGGTGGCGGAGCGAAGCCGAAGGTCACGGTCCTCCCTTCGTCTGCGCGCCCATGGTCCGTGCGAGGGTCGGGCGCGGGCGCACGCCACGACACGGCCCCGTCAGGACCACGCGAGGGCCGGCGCGGGGAGCTTCTGCCAATTCTCGCCGGTAGCGCTCGGATGCGGCAATGAGTAGTTGGCGCACCTGGCCGGTTTGCGGGTATGTGCCTCCTATGTTCTTCGCCCCCTCCCGGTCACCGTCGTCGCTCAGCGCCGCACGGCGAGGACCAGCGGAAACAGCGCGGCCGCACTGGCCCGGCGGAGCGGCCGGGCCAGTACGGGTCGGCACGCCCGGAGCGAATTGGCCGATTGTCAGTGCCATCGGGTTGCATGGGGGCATGGACAACCTTGAGCTCCGCACCGAAGCCGACGCCATCCTCGCTGAGCTCGTCGGTGCCCCGGAGGGTTCGGCGCGGCTGCGGGAGGATCAGTGGCAGGCCGTGGCGGCTCTGGTGGAGGAGCGCCGCCGGGCACTGGTGGTGCAGCGGACCGGCTGGGGCAAGTCGGCGGTGTATTTCGTCGCCACCGCTTTGCTGCGGCGGCGTGGCTCGGGTCCTACGGTGATCATCTCGCCGCTGCTGGCGCTGATGCGTAACCAGGTCGACTCGGCGGCGCGTGCCGGTATCCAGGCGCGCACGATCAACTCGGCCAACCCGGAGGAATGGGACACCATCTACGGGGAGGTCGAGCGTGGCGAGACCGACGTTCTCCTCGTAAGTCCGGAGCGTCTCAATTCCGTGGATTTCCGCGATCAGGTGCTGCCCAAGCTTGCGGCCACGACCGGTCTGCTGGTCGTTGACGAGGCGCACTGCATCTCCGACTGGGGGCACGACTTCCGGCCCGACTACCGTCGGTTGCGCACGATGCTCGCGGAGTTGCCGGCGGGCGTGCCGGTACTGGCCACGACGGCGACCGCGAACGCGCGGGTGACCGCGGACGTGGCCGAGCAGTTGGGCACGGGAGGCGCGGGTGCTCTGGTGCTGCGGGGGCCGCTGGACCGGGAGAGCCTGCGGTTGGGGGTGCTGGAGCTGCCGGATGCGGCGCATCGGCTGGCGTGGCTGGGGGAGCGGCTGGGGGATCTGCCGGGTTCGGGGATCATTTACACGCTGACGGTGGCAGCGGCGGAGGAGGTCGCGGCGTTCCTGCGGCAGCGCGGGTATCCGGTGGCTTCCTACACGGGGAAGACGGAGAACGCCGACCGGTTGCAGGCGGAGGAGGACCTGCTGGCGAACCGGGTGAAGGCGCTGGTGGCGACCTCGGCGCTGGGGATGGGCTTTGACAAGCCGGACCTGGGGTTCGTGGTGCACCTGGGGTCGCCCTCATCCCCGATCGCCTATTACCAGCAAGTGGGCCGTGCGGGGCGTGGTGTGGACCATGCGGATGTGCTGCTGCTGCCGGGGCGGGAGGACGAGGCGATCTGGGCGTACTTCGCGTCGGTGGGCTTCCCGCCCGAGGAGCAGGTGCGGCGCACGCTGGGGGTTCTGGAGCAGGCGGGTCGTCCGTTGTCGCTGCCCGCGCTGGAGCCGTTGGTGGATCTTCGGCGGTCGCGGCTGGAGACGATGCTGAAGGTCCTGGACGTGGACGGGGCGGTCAAGCGGGTGAAGGGGGGCTGGACCGCCACCGGCGAGCCGTGGGTGTACGACGCGGAGCGGTATGCGTGGGTGGCCCGGCAGCGGGAGGCGGAGCGGCAGGCCATGCGGGACTACGTGGCGACCACGGGGTGCCGGATGGAGTTCCTGCAGCGGCAGCTCGACGACGAGAAGGCGGCTCCGTGCGGTCGCTGCGACACCTGCGCCGGGCCCTGGCTCGATCCCGCCGTCTCGCCCGGAGCCCTCGCGGCGGCGACAGGCGAGCTGGAGCGCCCGGGAGTCGAGGTCGAGCCACGCCGCATGTGGCCCTCGGGCATGGCCGCGGTCGGGGTCGACCTCAAGGGCCGTATCCCAGCGGCCCAGCAGGCGGCCCCCGGGCGCGCGCTCGGCAGGCTCTCGGACATCGGCTGGGGCAACCGCCTGCGTCCGCTGCTGTCGGAGCAGGCCACGGACGGACCGGTCCCGGACGACGTACTGGCCGCCGTCGTGGCGACGGTTGCCGACTGGGCCCGCTCCCCGGGCGGCTGGGCCGGCGATGGCCCTGACGCGGCGGCACGGCCGGTGGGGGTCGTCGCCATGCCCTCCCGCACCCGCCCGCAGCTGGTCGCCTCACTGGCCAGGGGCCTGGCCCGGGTGGGCAGGCTCCCCCTGCTGGGCAGCCTGACGTACACCCCGCAGGCCGACGAGTTCGCGGCGCACCGGAGCAACTCCGCCCAGCGGCTGCGAGCCCTGGCCGCCTCGTTCGCCGTGCCCGACGAACTCACCGCCGCCCTGGCCGGCACCCCCGGCCCGGTCCTGCTCGTCGACGACTTCACCGACTCCGGCTGGACCCTGGCCGTGGGGGCGCGCCTCCTGCGCCGGAACGGAGCCGACCAGGTGCTCCCACTCGTCCTTGCGCTGGCCGGGTAGCCGCGCCTCGCTGCCTCGGGACCGGAGAGCATCCGCCGCTGCTTCAAGCCGTCCCCCGAGGCGAGCGCCGAGGTCACGAGCTTGCTCGCGCCCGGCGGAGGCCACCGCTGAGCGGCGTTTCTTGATCCTTCTCGGTGGCGACGGCGAAGGCGGACAGAAGCGTCGCGGCGGCGAGGCTGCCCCAGAGGACGGCCGAGCCGTGGGAGGCGAGAGTGGTGATGATCGCGGGGGAGACGGCGAGGCCGAAGCCCGTGGAGAACTGGAAGCGGGCGAGGGCGCGTCCCAGGACATGGGTCGGGGCGAGGGCGGTGACGAGCGGGGTCGCGCTGCCGGCATAGATGATCTCGCCGATGGTGCAGACCACGGACACCGCGGCGACGGCCGGGGCACTCCAGCCGTGTCCCAGTGAGGCGGCCGCGAGGAAGCCGAGATAGGACGCGGCGAGTACCACGCCGGCAAGAGCCAGCACGGTCCGCCGGGAGAAGCGGGACATCAGGACCGTGACCGGAATCTGCAGGGTGATCACCAGTACGGTGTTCGCCACGAAGATGGCCGCCGACCACACCGGGGACGCGTGTAACTGTGTCACCAGGATGAGGGGCAGCGCTATCTCGGGGACGTTGAAGCAGAAGACGTAGATCACGTTGGCGGCCAGCAGCATACGCATCCGAGGCGCCGGCCCCTCGGCCCTGTCCTTGGCCGACGTATCGGCCGGATGCGTGCGCAGGTGGACCGACCATGCCAAGACCGCCGCAGCGAAATAGGCGAGCCCGGTGACGGCCGCCAGCGCCTGTAACGCGGTGGTGCCGCCCGCCAGGCATGCGGTGGCGATGAGCGCGCCGACGCCCAGGCCGGCGTTGCGCAGGGCGCGGCCTGCCGCGAGGGCGGCGTCGCGTTCCCGGCCGTGGGCGACCGTGGCGACGAGAGCCGCGTGGGCGGCCGGCCAGGCCTGATTGCCGATGCCGAGGAAAAGCGCAGCCGCCGCGAACAGCCCGACGTGTCCCGTCGGGGTGGCGAGGAGCAGTGCCACGCCCAGCACCCGCACTAGCATCGACGCGGCCACGACCGTGCTGCGCGCGCCGCCGTCCAGCCATCGGCCCACCACGGGCATGCACAGCAGCCCCGCGACGATACCGGCCGTCATGGCGACGCCGGTGGCCGGCGCGGACAGCCTCAGCACCGTCACCCCGTAGAGCAGCAGAAAGGGCCGCAACAGACCCGTGCCGAGCGCGTCCACGGCCAGGGCGACGGCGTAGCGGGGGCCTCCGGAGGCCCGGACGAGGGCGCGCGGCTGGATCTTGGTGGTTACCATGGCGTCAATCGTGCGTTCGGCCGCCGGGCCGACTGTGTCGGTTGACGGATATCGTCAATTGTCGTGGTCGTCGGCCATCCGGCCGGCGATAATGAGGGCATGACGCGGAGGCTCGACATGGTCGGCCTGCCGTCCGGTTGACCCCGTTTCGCTGCCATCGTTCGACTCGTCCCTCCTGTTCCTTGATGTGATCTTCGCCTGGCGCGGCGACAGTGACCGACACGGCCCCTCCAAGCGGGAGACACTCCACTGACTTTCCGGGCCGCACCCCAAGTGTCGCTCCGGCGGCACCCGCTGACGCTCCATGAGGAGGAGCCCCTGCTGGCGCTGCTCGCTGGACAGGCGGACGACCACCACTGGCGGGACGGCGTGCCCTGTCGATCGGCGCGCCGGGGTGAAGTGGGAATCCCCCTCCACGCGGCAGTGCTCCGGTTCCCTGTGGAAGGGATGCCCTGGGAGAAAGATCCCGCTGCGGGCCGCTCAGGAAGCGAGGTCGACGTCTTGGGCATAGAGGGCGGCCTGAGTGCGGTGGGCGGCGCCGATCTTGAGATATATGCTGCTGAGGTGGTTCTTAACGGTCTTCTCGGATATGTCGAGCCTTCGGGCGATCAGCCGGTTGCTCAACCCCCGGGCCAGTAGGCAGAGTACGGCCCGTTCGCGTGCGGTGAGGGCGGGGCCGGCGCGCTGCACATCGTTCTGGGGGACGGGAGCGGACGCCGGAGCGGACGGAGCCGCTTCCTCGAGGTCGGTCAGGCCGACGTGCCGGGCGTAGAGGGCGGCCTGAATGCGGTCGGTGGCGCCGATCTTCGAGTAAATGCTGCTGAGGTGGTTCTTCGCGGTCTTCTCGGATATGTCGAGCCTTCGGGCGATGAGCCGGTTGCTTAACCCCCGGGCCAACAGGCGGAGTACGTCTAACTCCCGGCAGGTGAGGTTTTCGGCCGGTGCTTCTTCCACGTCTTGCCTCTTCCTTGCTTCTCCGAAAGGGCGTGAGAAAAACGTCCAAGGGCTTCATTCACCCGGCACCCCTGGCGATGAGCGATGAGCGATGAGCGGTGAGCGCCGGCAGGTCACCTGACAGGCGGCGGTCGCGGCAGGCGGCCCGGCCTCTTGCCGAGCCGGGCCGTTCAGGCCGGGGGGCGCGGGACGTCGGTGTAGTGGCCGCGGGGGGAGGCGTGGAAGGGGGAGGCGCCGCAGGTGACGCGGCGCCAGGGTGCCAGGTCATGGGCGCCGGTGTGGGCGTCCGTGTCGCCGCGCGGCGCGAGGGTGGAGGCGGTCTTGAACCGGGCAAGGAGGCGTAGGTCCTGCACGGTGGTGTCTACGACGATCTCCCGCCATTCGTCGTAGGGGGTATCGGCGAGGGCGGCGTGGGAGGCGACGGCCTTCTCGGGCGGCTTCAGAGGCCCGGGGCGGTGGCTCCGGACTTCAGCAGGGCGGCGACCTCGCTTCCGGCCTCCTCCAGCCAGGCTATGCCTTGTTGTCGAGCAATCCCTTGCTCCGCCGGGTAGCCCGACGTTCACTGACGGACAGACGGCCCTCATTGTGGAAATCTCGCCATGAATGTCGAAGCCCAGCGGAACGATGGAAAGCGCATATGGGCATGACGTCAAAGCAATCTCCCCTATGTAAGCACGCCAAATCCTTCGCAGCCGAAAGGGCGACGCTGCGAAGAATCGGTGGCGCGACTGCAAAGCGGCACGTGTCTGGCCGGCGGCGGCGTCCTCCCCCTTGACGCTCGCTCGAGGCGCAGACTGAAACTGCTCAAGCGTCGTCAAGATACATGGTTGCGTGAGCAATTGACCAGGGTTTCTACGGTCGAATATTGGGTCGCGCTAATGATCCAGCCGTAGATCGTCACCTTGCTGGTGGGACCTGGTCCGGAAACGGGTATGGCCACCGTTGATCATCGCGACGTGTGTGGAGTAACGACGATCAACGGTGGCCGTACGTCCGAACACGGCGCTGGGCTGGGGAAACGCCTCCGCACGGCCTGCGGCATCGGCTGTGCCCGGGCCTTCTATCTGTTCGTCACGCTCGTCATCCAGCCGCCGACCGACGGGCCCACCACCTCGGCCGTTCCGCATCAGCCACTGGGCAACAACAAGCCACAGCTAACAGATCAGGGTGACGGAATCGTCAAAGTGGTTTGTGCCCCGGATAAAAGGTCGATGAAATCTGGCCACGGGGAAAGTAATGCGCCAGCGGCTTCGCCCGGAGCTGGGTTGCGCATCGATCCAGCACGGTGGATCCCACTCCGCCTGGTCACTGCGGCAGAAGCCGAAGCGTCCTCGGGCGCAATCCGCCCGAGGACGCCACCTGGGCTGCCTGCCTCGGCCTGCTTCCATATCGATCGCGCTGGAGGCCCGCGGTCCGCGGCGAGGGGCTCACGCCCGCCAGTCGCCCACGATCTTCAGCAGATGGTCGTTCTCCTCGGGAGTGCCGATGGTGATCCGCACTCCCTCGTCGCCGAAGGGGCGCACCATGACACCCGCCGCCTCGCACGCGTCGGCGAACGCCGGTGTATGCGTGCCGAGGCGCAGCCAGACGAAGTTGGCCTGGCTGTCAGGAACGCTCCAGCCCGCGGCCCGCAGTGCACGGGTGACCCGGGCGCGCTCGGCCACCAGGATCTGTACCCGCTCCAGCAGTTCGGGCCCCGCGTTCAGCGAGGCCCGCGCGGCGGCCTGGGCGAGTCCGCTGACTCCGAACGGTACGGCGCAGGCCCGCAGTGCGGCCGCGACCGGCGGATGCGCGACCGCGTAGCCGACGCGCAGCCGCGCCAGCCCGTACGCCTTGGAGAAGGTGCGCAGAACGGCCACGTTGGGACGGTCGCGGTACAACGCGATGCCGTCGGGCACATCGGTGTCGTCGACGAACTCGCGGTACGCCTCGTCGAGCACCACCAGCACATGGCCGGGCACCCGGTCGAGGAAGCGCTCGAGTTCACCGCGGTGCACGGCCGTGCCGGTCGGGTTGTTGGGGCTGCACACGAAGATCAGGCGGGTGCGGTCTGTCACCGCATCGGCCATGGCCTCCAGATCGTGCCGCTCGTCACGGAGCGGAATCTGCACGGGTGTTGCCCCGGTGGCCCAGGTGAGCTGTGGGTACGCCTCGAACGAGCGCCAGGCGAACAGCACTTCGTCCCCCTCGCCGGCCGCGGCGCGCAACAGGTCCCTGGTGACCCCGAGGGATCCGGTGCCGGGCACGAGGTGCTCCGGGGGCACCGCGAGGGCCGCGGACAGGTCCGTGATCAGTTCGCGGTTCGTCGGATCGGGGTAGCGGTTGACGCGCCCCAGCTCCTCGCGCATCGCGGCGACGACCGACGGCAGCGGGGGATAGGGGTTCTCGTTCGACGACAACTTGTCCACCAGGTCGCTGGGAGCGGCCCGGCCGGGAACGTAGCGAGGCAACCCGGAGACATCGGCGCGCAGGCGGGGGGCAGGTGCAGGGGGCATCGAGGGAACTTCCTGAACGGGGGGGGCGGACGGTCGTGTGTGGGGCATCGGGAGTTCCGAGGGCTCCGGGTCTTCCGGGGGTTCCGGGGCCACGCACCGCGACGGGGCGCGCGGGCGTGAGATCCAGCCCGCGCGCCGACACCTCTGCCATGGTCAGCTGCTCAGCTCGCTCACCTCCCGGGTCCGGGGCGCGCGCCACTGCGGCACAGCGGACCACGGGGGGTGTCGCAGGCAGGGTCAGCCGACGACCTCAGCGGGTGCCTTCTCCTCCTCAACGGCCGTGGTCCGTACTCCCGCCTTGGCGAACTCCTCCATGAAGGTGGGGAAGGACAGCCGGACGTCTTCGAAGCCGGAGAACCGGTTGGCGGACTGCATCCGCAGGCCTGCCACGAACAGCGACATGAAGATGCGGTGGTCGCCCCAACTGGACAGGGTCACTCCGCCGGGGTACGTCCGCGCGCCGCGGACCTCGAAGCCGTCGCAGATCCCGTCGTCGTACAGGACCTCGATGTCCACGCCCGCGCGGGTCAGTTCGGCGGCCATGGCCTCGATGCGTGACGCCTTGTGGAAGCGGGTGAGGCGTCCGCCGGTCACGCGCAAGCTGCCCTGCACGTACGCCCCGAGGGCGGCGAGCGTGGGCACGATGTTGGGGCAGTCCTGCACATTCACCTCGAAGGCGCCGCACAGGCTGCCCGGCGGGTTGTCGACGGTCAGCGACGAGGTGGCCCGGTCGAAGGTGACGCTCACCCCGAGCTGCTCCAGGATCGGGACGATCGCGAACTCGCCCTGCATGCTGTCGCCGTACACGTTGCTCAGGACAGTCCGGCCCGGGAAGAGCGCGGCGGCGGCCAGCAGGTACGAGGCCGAGGTGTAGTCCTCGCGGATGGTGACGTCCTGGGCCTGGAAGGAGGAGGGCTCCACCTGGTAGTGACGCATGTCGTCCGACGCGGAGACCTTGATACCCGCGTCGGTCAGGCTCGCCAGCGTCTGCCGGATGTATGACTGGGAATAGACCTCACCCGTCACCTCGATTTCCACCGGGCCGTCGGCCAGCGGCGCGGCGAACAGGATGGCGGTGATGAACTGCGAGCTGATGTCGCCCGGCAGCCGGCAAGTGCCGCCCTTCAGGCCGCGTCCCCAGTTGACGACCGGGGCCTTGTTCTCGCCGACGATCGACTCGATGTCCGCGCCGAGTTCGCGCAGCGCCTGCAGCAGCGGCTCCATCACGCGGTTGCGCAGGGTCGCGTCGCCCGTCACCACGACCGGCGACGGCAGTACGGAAGCCAGCGCCGTCACGACGCGGAAGACCAGACCCGAGCCGCGGGACTGGATGACGCGCCCGATGTGCGGAAGCGACCGTCCGATGCCCTGGATCTCCAGGAATCCGTCGTGCTCGGTTATCTTGGCGCCGAAGGCGCGGCAGGCGTTCTTCATGGTCTCCGTCTCGTCGCAACGGAGATCATTGAAGACCCGTGACGTGCCATCGGCCAGCGTGCCGGTCAGAATTGCCCGTTGCGTCTCCGGTTTCGAAGAGGGCACGCGGAACGTTCCGGAAAAGGAATCGACCGGATCAACCTTGAGCAGCATCCTCGTATCTCCCGTTTCCCATCATTCGCCGTCTGATACCTTTGCAAGCGATGTCGCTTTGACGTCCGGGCCGGCGATGTCCGCGGAGCGAGAACATGTCATCCCACCGCTTGGCGCTTCGATGTCGGGGCGGCAGTTCGGGAAAGCCTCCTGGCGCGCACGACAGCCCTCCTCCGGCAGTGGGGGCGCGATAAGAATTCTGTGTCCCGTGCGGCGCGCGGGCAATAGGTCCATCTGCCCATGGCGTTTCCGGCACGAGGTGGTCCGGACCTTCTTTACCGCCGAGGTGGCGCCACGCCTGCGGACATGTGATGACCTTGATCGGAGTGAGGAAGGGGCCGGTGGTAGCGGGTGTGCCGCCGTCCTACAAGGACACTGGTGCCCGGCGGAAATGCCGCCGGGCACCGCAGGGGTTGTTCGTCATAGACCATTGGGGTTCCCGTGCCCTCACCCGCGCGCGCCCGGCACCCGGCCGATCAGGATTGTGTGGTCCCCGGCCGGGTGCAGGGCGTACGGGACAGGCCGTCCGGTGCGAGCGTGCCGGCGCCTTGGGTCGTGAGCTGCTCTGCCGGCTGCCTGTGTTCGGCGCCCGGCAGGCTCACCGCGAAGTACCGCGCGGCACCCCGCCGTCGCCCGGAGTCGTCACCACCACGACCCCGGCCGAGAACCGGGCCATCGCCGCCCGGAAGTCCCCGGGGCTCCCCCGCCGTACCGTCTCCGTCCCCTCCGGCGCGGCGGCACCACCACCTGTCCGGCGAAATTCAGGACGGTTTCGGAAAGCCTCCTGGCGCGCACGACGGCCCTCCTCCGGTGGTGGGGGACGATAAGAATTCTGTGTCCCGTGCGGTGCGCGGGCAATAGGTCCATCTGCCCATGGTGTTTCCGGCGCAAGGTGGCCCGGACCCTCTTTACCGCCGGGGATCAACGCGCAGATCGACCGCGAACATGCCCCGTGGATCTGGCCGAGCCGGCCATCCGCCGGGACCGGCGGCGGGGCCCGGTTCGCCGCCCCCGGGCATCTCGCCTCCTGCGCCGGGGCCAGCCGGGGTTGAACGAATCCGCCGGTGTCACCATGCACAAACTCGCCATCGCGATCTGGCATGTCCTCGTCTCAGCACCGGCCGAAAGGATCTTGATACGGACTACTCCGCCCGCCGCGACCCCGAACGCTCATGTGGAGCATGGCCAAGGAAGTTGAGCCGCACACCCACCCAATGGCGCACCGTGGGCGCCGGGACTTAGGTCCTATTCTGACCAAGCCGGTCCCATGCGAGGCTGAGGCAGTGAGAACAACGCGTGGGGGTCGTTCCCGGATTCAGGTTCGGGTTCATTTTTCGGTTCCGAAAGGCCCACCGTCGTCGCCGCCGCCAACCGGCCCCCGGCCGGGCACGTCCATGCATCCTGTGAACTGTGAGGACGACATCCATGTCCGGCGCAATCCTGTTTTTGAACCGCTGGCCCTTGTATGAGGACGAGCGGCGCTGGGAGAACCGCCTCGCCGCTCCCGAGATCGTCTTCCGCCCGGAGGCCGACCGCGTCACGTACATCTGCGACGAGGGCGGCCGCAGCGGAGTGCCCGCCGACGCCGAACGGGTCCACCTCGTAACGGATTTCGGCGACCTGGACGGCGTGCTGCAGCTCGTCGACGCCGTCGTGCGCGACGAAGGCCCCTTCGACCATGTCATCGGCTTCTCCGAAAACCTCCTCGACCTCGCGGCGACCCTGCGCGAGCGGTACGGCATCCCGGGCTCCAGCCCCGAGGAGACCTCCCGGCTCCGCGACAAGACCGTCATGAAGGAGACGGTGTCGCGGGCCGGTATCCGAGTGCCGCGTTGGGCGCCCTGCCGCACCGAGGACCAGGTCCTCGCGGCCGCCGAGGAGTTCGGCTACCCCGTGATCGTCAAGCCGGTGCGAGGGGCGTCCAGCCAGGGTGTGCGCAAGATCGCCTCGGCCGAGGAACTGCGGGCCTTGTGTGCCGAACGGAGCCTGCGCGACCTTGAGATCGAGGAGTTCGTACGGGGCGAGATCCTGCACGTCGACGGTGTCCTGGACGCCGCGGGCAAGCCGCTGTTCTTGTGTACCTCGCGCTACGTCTCCAGCTGCCTGGACTTCGAGCTCGTGGGCGAACCGCTCGGCTCCGTCTTCCAGACGGAATCCGCGGTGCGCGCCCGCTGTGAGGACTTCGCCGTGCGCTGCCTGACCGCGCTCGGCCTGCGCAGCTCCGCCTTCCACCTCGAACTCTTCGACACCGGCGAGGAACTGGTGTTCCTGGAGGTCGGAGCCCGGGTGCCAGGCGCCGACGTGCCGTACGTCATCCACGACGTCCATGGCGTCAACCTGTTCCGGTTGTGGGTCGACGTGCTGCTGGGCCGCCTGGTGGACCCGCCGGCCCCCGACCCGGAGGCGAGCGGCGGCTGGCTGATCATCCCAGGCCCCAAGCCGCTGCCCCGGAAGGTCACCTCCGCCACCTCGCTCGTGGGTGAAGTGCCCTACTTGTATC
Organism: Streptomyces sp. NBRC 110028; assembly: GCF_001417735.1. Lineage (GTDB taxonomy): Bacteria > Actinomycetota > Actinomycetes > Streptomycetales > Streptomycetaceae > Streptomyces. The sequence goes on along the minus strand of NZ_BBUZ01000024.1, from coordinate 680,767 downwards.
GCGAGTTGGTACCGAGGACGGGTGAGGTCCTGGTCTCCCGGCCCGGTTCGTACGCCACGCTCCAAGGCGGCCGCTTCCTTTTCCGGGGCGGCACCCAGGAACAGATCGAGGAGGCCGTGCGCCAGGTGCGTGCGCAGTACCGCCTGACGACCGAGCCCGTCCCGTAGACCGCCCGAACCATCTCGTGCCATCGAAAAACGAACCGTCGAGTCCGTGGAGGAAGACGTGGATCAGTTAAGCCATGCGGAGCTGGTCGACAAGAACTTCGTGCTGTTCGCCGAGGGGTGCTTCGGACTCTTCACGAGCAAGATCGCCGCCTCGATCATCCGCTACCGCGGGGACCGCTGCGTCGCCGTGATCGACAGCCGCAAGGCCGGCCAAACCGTCCAGGACGTGCTCGGCTACGGTGGCGCGATCCCGATCGTCAGCCGCGTCGAGCACGTGGTGAACCTGCGCCCCGAGGTCATGGTCATCGGCAAGGGCCTGCACTCCGCCGAGCTGCCCTCCGGCTGGAAGCCGCACATCCTCGCGGCCGTCCAGAACGGCCTCCACCTGATCAACTCGATCCACTTCCGCCTCACAGGCGACCCGGACATCGCCCGCGCCATCCGTGAGAAGGGCATCACCGTCTGGGAGACGAAGGACGCCCCGACGGTGGCGCTCAACAAGGCCCGCGTCCTGGACCTGGACACTTGGGTGATCCACACGTGCGGCAGCGACTCCAACATCGGCAAGAAGACCGCCGGCCTGGAGATCTGGAACGAGGCCAATCGTCGCGGCATCCGCACCGGCTTCGCCGCCACCGGCCAGAGCGGCATGCTGATCTCCGGCCATGGCGTCGCGGTCGACGGCGTGCCCGGCGACTTCATGGCCGGCGCCGTCGAGCATGTCGTCATGGAGGCCGCCGCCGGCAACGAATGGGTCGTCGTCGAGGGCCAGGGTTCCCTCAACCACATCGGGTTCAGCAGCGTCGCCCTCGCCATCCTCCACGGCGCCCTGCCGCACGCCCTGGTCTTCTGCCACCGCCTCGGAGCCGAACGCACCAAGGTCTGGGAGACGCCCATCATCCCCATCCCCGAGCTCATCCGCATCAACGAGGAGCTCACCGTCTTCGAACGGCCCGCCAAGGTCGCCGCCATCAGCGTCAACAGCTTCGGCTTCTCCGAGGACGACTTCCGCCGCGAGGCCGAGAAGCTGGAGGCCGATACCGGACTTCCCGTCGTCGACCCGGTCCGTGAGGGCGGCGCCGCCCGGCTCGTGGACATCCTGCGCGCCCACCAGCGCGAGACCGCGGACCGGCTGCCGGCCCGCCGGCGCTGAGCGTGGACCCGGAACCCCAAGGAGGTGGACAGATGAAGAGAGCGGTCCTGCTCCTCATGCACCAGGGCAAGTCGTACACCGAGGAGGTCGCCGCGGCCACCGCCGCGCTCGGCCTGCCCCTGGTCGCCCTCAGCTCCCGGCCGGAGAAGCCGGAGGTCCTGGACGCGAGCCGCCGCCATGTGGCGGACTGCGTGGTCACCGAGGAACCCGAACTGCGCTCCAGCGACGTCGAGAAGGCCGTTCGCGAACTCGCCGACCGGGGCTACCGGGTCGAGGCCGCCATCGCCACCTTCGAGGGCTACCGGCTCCTGATGGCCGAGCTCAACGAGCGACTCGGCGCGCGTGATTCCGCCGAGCCCGCGCTGCGCCTCTGCCTCGACAAGTACGAACTGCGCCGGTACCTCTTCGCCGAGGGACTGAGCGAGGTCCGGGTCCACCGTCTCGCCCCCGGCGCGACCCCCGGACTCGATCCCTCCGCACGCTGGTTCGTCAAGCCGGTGCGCGGTGCCTCGTCCTTCGCGACCTTCATCCTGGAGGACGTCGACGACCTGGCCGACCTGCCCGCGATCCAGGAACAGATGCGCGCCGACCGGCGCATGAAGGCGATCTTCATGGACCGGTTCGACTTCCTCGTCGAGGAGTACGTCGAGGGCCCGGAGTTCAGCTTCGAGACTCTCGTCCTCGACGGGCGGGTCCACCACCTGTGCGTCCACGAGAAGGCCCGCGTGGAACGCCTGGAGCGGACCACCCTGGAGGGAATGTCGGTCAGCCCGCCCGCCACCCTCGACCGTGAACTCGTCCTGGAGGGATCCGACTACGTCACCCGCTGCCTGGCCGCGCTGGCGGAGCACGGGCTGACCGCCGGCGCCTTCCACATCGAGGTCAAGTACTGGGAGTCGAAGAAGCGCTGGGAGATCATCGAGATCAACCCCCGGGTGGGCGGCAGCCTCATCGACTCCAGCATCCAGGCCGTCACCGGGCACTCCCTCCTCGACCTGTGGGCCGAGTCCCTGCTGCTGCCCGACGGCGAACGGGACGCCTTCCACGACCGGCTCACCCGCGCCTCCCAAGTGGAGGCCCTGCGCACCGGCGCGCCCACCCGGGCGACCGTGTTCCTCAGCAAGTACGGAGAGAAAGGGCGGACCGTCGACGCGATCGGCTTCGACCCGCCCACCCGGCCGCCCCGGATCCTGCGCATCCACGTGGCGGAGGGAACCCGACTCGATGTGTCCGACCGGGCGATCTGCCTGATGGACGCCCTGTGGGACGTGGCGGCCGACGACCTCGACGCCGAGACCGCCTTCCTCGACCGGCACGCGACGGAGCATTTCCATGTCCGGTACCGCTGACCCGGCGACCCGGTCCCCGGCCTGGCGGATCGCTCGCGACCGGCCACCGCCCCGCTGTGCGGCACCACACTCTGACCCTTCCGTGAACGCCCCTCGAAACCTCTCGTCAAGGAGAACGCGATGAACCGCGTGCAGAACACCGGGATCACCCACCCGAAGCCGTTCTACAACGAGGAGCAGAGCCGTCTGAAGAAGGCCGAGCTCGACCGCTACCTGGACAAGAAGATGGCGGAGTGGAAGGCCACCGTCCCCTTCGCGTCCCACTTGTCCGAGCCCGAGCTCCACCAGGCGTACTACCGCCGCACCCTCATCGAGCACGTGTGGCGGATCCGCCTCTCCCGGGTCAGCCAGTCCAAGGCCATCTACAAGATCGCCCAGGTCGCGCCCAGGGCCGCCCGCGACTACGCGCAGTACCAGGCGGACGAGATGCTCCACGACAAGCTGTACATCAGCGACGCCGCGGCCGCCGGCGTCACCGAGGAAGAGATCCTCGCCACCGAGCCTTACCTCTCCACCCGCCTGTTCGAGGGCTACTTCTACTACGCCCTGGAGCACGAGTCGGCCCTCGCCCCGGTCGTCTCCAACTACCTGGTCGAGTACACCCAGATCAAGCTCCAGCCGGCCATCGTCGACAACCTTCAGAAGCGGCTCGGCAAGGAGAACGTCAAGGGGCAGGCCGCCCACCTCCACGTCGACAGCACCGAAGACCACTCCCAGGAGATGTGGGACATCCTCCACCAGCTGATCTTCAGCGAGGAGGACTTCCAGAAGGTGTTCAAGTACATCGACGACGTCCAGGAGATTCTCGCGATGTTCTTCCGGGAGATCTACGAGGACACCGTCGCCAAGCACCAGAAGACCGCCGTGTGACCCGTACGCCCCGGGCCCACCGCCGACGACAGGACCAGCACGCGGAGGCCTCATGCGCCTGAGGGCTGAACCGATCGAGAGCTTCACGGGGACGCTCCGCGTCCCCGCCTCGAAGCCGGAGGCACAGCGGGCGAACCTGGCGAGCGCCCTGGCCGAGGGACGCTCCCGGCCGCCTTGCCCGGCCCGCGCGGGGCCCAGCTGCGATGCCGGTCGGTGGCGCCTCTGAGCCATCGCGGGTCCGCCGGGCAGTCGTCGCCCGGCGGACCCGTTCGGACCCCACCCCGTCACACCGCATCCCACGGCATCCCCGCCGCCCAGCAGAGAGGAACCCCGCGCATGTCCGCACCCAACACCGACGCGCTTGTCAAGGAGTACCGCGAGAACGGCTTCGCGGTCGTCGAGCGTCTCTTCGATCCGAGTGAAGTCGCCGAACTCAACACCGCCATCACGGACATCCTGAACGTTCCCGACATCGGCTCCGTCGCCGAAGTGGAGCCGGGCGACAACGGCATGGCCCGCCGGATCTGGTCGCCCACCAAACAGCACTCCGCGTTCGAGCGGGCCGCCGCCCACCCCAAGCTGCTCGACCATGTCGAGGCACTCATCGGCCCCGACATCCTGTTCCACTACAGCAAGCTCCACCTCAAGGCCCCGCAGGTGGGCAGTGTCGTGGACTGGCACCAGGACTTCGCCTACTACCCCCACACCAACACCGACCTGGTGACGGCCCTCGTCTACCTCGACGACACCACCACCGAGAACTCCGCCCTCCAGGCCGTCCCCGGCTCCCACCTGCGCGGCCTCGCCGACCACTACGTCGACGGCTACTTCCGCGGCAAGGTGGCGGGTGCCGACGCCCCCGACCCAGCGCTCGCCGTGCCCATCGAGGCGCCCGCCGGCAGCGTGGTCTTCATCCACTGCCTGCTCCTGCACTACTCCTCCCCGAACCGCTCCGACCGGTACCGCCGCGCCTTCCTGCCGGCCTACCGGGCGGCCGACGCCTACCCGATCCACTTCGGCTCGCACGCCGGCCACAACGAGCCCGGAGTGAAGCTGCTGCGCGGTAACGTGTCGGACACGGCACGTGTGGAGGCCGGCACGTGGCGCCTCCCGCTCGCGGAGCGCCCCTTCGGCTCGCTCTTCCAGCTCCAAGAGGGTGCCAACCAGACCGAGACCGCGGCGACCACCGGATACGCCACGCTGGAGGATGCGAAGTGACAGCCCCATGAGCACGCCGAACGTGACGGTCGTCCGCGCCTGCCTGCGGGGCGGCGCGGGCGGCAGCCCCACGGCCGTCGTGCTGGAGGACGACGCGGACGGCCCGCCGCCAGGCGACGACGAGCGGCGCCGGATCCCCGTCGCACGGGGCACCTCGCACGCCGTGTACGTACGTCACACCGGCGACACGACCGAGCTGCGCTTCTTCACCGCGGAGGGGGAACTGCCCGCCTGCGGTCACGGCACGGTCGCCGCCCTCGCGCTCCTCGCCGCACGGCACGGTGGTGCCGGGCCCTACCGGGCCACCCTCCGTGCCGGGGGGCGGGTCTTCGCCGGGCGGGCCGAGCGTGCCGGCGAGCTGATCACCGCCTCCTTCGACCCCGGACCCGTAGATCTGCGCGAACCCACCGCGGAGGAACGCGCCCTCGTTCTCCCGGCCCTCGGTCTCGGGCCGGACGAGGCCGGGCCGGATGTCCGGATCGCCGGCGTGGGCCGCGAACGCGTTCTGGTGCCGGTCCCCACCCGGGCCGCGCTCGCCGCGCTACGCCCGGACTTCGACCGCCTCAGGGCGGCCTGCGATCGCTTCGGCCTGCTCGGCGCGTACGTCCACTCGGAACCTTCGCCCGAGGGCGCGCTCGCGGCCCGGATGTTCGCCCCGTCGATCGGCGTTCCAGAGGACCTCGCCAACGTCAACAGCACGGCCTGTCTCGTCGCACACCTGGCCGGCCGGGGCGTGCACCGGATCGCCGTCGACATGGGCGACTCCCTCGGCAGCCCCGCCACCATCACCGCCGCGGCGGGACCGGACCTGCGCGTCGCACTCGGCGGCGCCGCACGGGTCCTGACGGGGTAACCGGCCCAACGGCTCTCTTGAAAATGACCGAAGCCCCGGCGCGCGCGGAGCTGATGGTGCGGGCGCGGATACCGGCGCGCGGTCGGCCGAGATGCGCAGATCTTCGTCGCTCATGCGCCCATGCAACCCGGTCCCGCGGCAACGCGCGAACGGGGCCCGTGGCCTGTGGATAACGTTATCCACAGGGCTGGCGGAGCCGGCCGGGCTGAGGGACTGTCGGGCCATGACTCGAGACAACGACACGGCCGGCCTGTCCGGCGAGGAGCAGGTCACCCTCCGCAGCCCCGCCGAGCTCGCCGACGCCCTGCCCTATGTCCTGGGCTTCCACCCCGATGACAGCGTCGTGATGATCGCGCTGCACGGCCCGCGTGGCCGGTTCGGCGGCAGGCTCAGGCTCGGTATCCCCCGCGCCCGCGAGGAGTGGCCCGAGGTGTGCGATCAGCTCGCCGAGTGCCTGATCGGGGGCAGCGAGCGGCGTGGTGACCGGCCGGATGGGATCGTGCTGTTCCTGTGCCAGGAACCGGCCGGGGGCGAGTCCGGGCGGGATGTGATGGAGCGGCTGCGGCCCCTCGCGCAGCGTCTGCGCACCGCCTGCGGCGGCTTCGAGGTGCCGGTCTTCGAGGCGCTGTGCATCTCCGACGGCCGGTTCTGGTCGTACGTCTGCCCCGACCGGCGCTGCTGTCCGCCGGAAGGCGTGCCGCTCGCCATGCCGGGCACCTCGGTGATGGCCGCGGCGGCGACCTTCGCAGGGGTGCATGTGCGCGGTTCGCTGCGCGAGATGGAGTCCAGACTCGCGCCGCTCACCGGGGCCCGCGTCCAGGGGCAGGAGCGGGCGCTGGACATGGCCGGGAGCCGGCTCGTACCGAAGATCCTGGGAGGGATGGACTGTGCCGCCGTGCGGGAGGAGACCCTGGGACTCGCGCGCCGGATGATGGACCGCCTGCGTGGCGCGCCGCCGATCGCCGACCCCCGCGCGGCCGATACCCGCGACGACGGCCTGCTGGACGACGAGGAAGCCGCCTCGGTGATCATCGGGCTGCAGGACCGGGTGGCGCGGGACAGGGCCGCCCAGTGGATGGAAGAGCCGGACGCCGTGTCGGCGCTGCGGCTGTGGCGGGCGCTGGCCCGCCGCTGCGTCGGCTCGTACGGGGAGCACGCCGCCGCGCCGCTCACCCTCGCCGGCTGGGTCGCCTGGTCCTCCGGTGACGAGCCCTCGGCCCGGGTCGCGCTCGGCCGGGCACTGCGGGTCGATCCGCACTACCTCTTCGCCAAGCTGCTCCATCAGGCGTGCAACGAGGGGCTGGATCCGGAGCTGTTGCGGCAGTGTCTGCGCCGGGACAGTGCGGACCGCGCGGTGCACGCCGCGGTCCACGAGGAGCTGCGGCGTCTCGACGGCACGGCCACCGAGGCCGCTCCCGGGCCCGCGGGGGCGGAACCCCCGGCGGCGGACGGCGGAGGGCATCCCGAGCGGGCCGGGCGGCGATGGCCGGTCCGCGCCGCAGGGCCGGGCGGCCCCACCGGACCGGGCGCGTCGGGCGCCAGGCGCCGGCCGGAGGGCAGGGCGCGGACCCGGCGCAGGACGGGCGGGCGCGGGACCCGCAGCCGCCGCTGACCACGGGCCGCGCCCGACGGGCCGTCAGGAACGACGCGAGGGCGATCGCCTCATGCGGAAGGAGGTGCGAGCGCCGAACGGGAAAACGCCTGGGAGGGCGGCTTCGGGAACATCGCGGATCATGCTCAAGAGCCTGATTATCGTCAGGCAGACGACTATGATCGTCCCATGCCCTACGACCCATCGGCCTTCCCGGCTTTCGCCGTCACCGTGGATCTGGTCGTGCTCACCGTGCGGCGGCACGCGCTGTGTGCGTTGGCCGTCCGCCGAGGCGAGCCACCCTTCAAGGGGCGATGGGCACTGCCCGGCGGATTCGTGCGCGCCGACGAGGACCTGTCGGCCGCCGCGGCCAGGGAACTGGCCGAGGAGACCGGGCTGCTCGCCCATGACCCGACGCTCCCGGTCCCGCCGAACGCCGCGCATCTCGAACAGCTCGCCACCTACGGCGACCCGAAACGGGACCCCAGGATGCGGGTGGTCAGCGTCGCGCATCTGGCGCTGGCGCCCGACCTCCCGGCGCCCCGGCCCGGGGGCGACGCCCACAGCGTCCGCTGGGCTCCGGTCGAGTCGCTGCTCGACCAGGAGGGTGCCTTCGGCCGGGACGCCGACCTGGCCGCCCCGCTCGCGTTCGACCACGCACGCATCCTCGCGGACGGCGTCGAGCGCGCCCGCTCCAAGATCGAGTACTCCTCGCTGGCCACCGCGTTCTGCCCCCAGGAGTTCACGGTCGGCGAGCTGCGCCGGGTGTACGAGGCGGTGTGGGGCGTGGCCTTGGACCCGCGCAACTTCCACCGCAAGGTCACCGGGACCCCGGGATTCCTGGTGCCCACCGGCGGCACGACGACCCGTCAGGGCGGACGGCCCGCTCAGCTGTTCCGGGCCGGGGGCGCCACGCTGCTCAATCCGCCCATGCTGCGTCCCGAGGTGTGAAGGCCTGTGACACGACGACTCATCAGGGGGTGTATGTGCCGACGAAATAGGACATAGCGGGTTACCGTGCTCCGGTACGTCACCAGTCCCCACGTGCCACCGAGCGGTTCCATGCCCCGCGGGAGAAGCCATGATCCAGGCCACCGGACTGACCAGCGCCCGCCGCCGCAACCACGCGCCCGCCATCGACGATCTCACCTTCGAGGCCCCGCCGGGCCATGTCACCGCCCTGCTCGGTGGTCCCGGCGCCGGGAAGACCAGCGCGTTGCGGCTGCTGCTGCAGCTCGACCGGGGCCACGGCTCCGCGTTCTTCCGGGGCCGCCCCCTGCACCGCATCCGCCGGCCGGCCCGCGAGATCGGCGTCCTCCTCGACGACGTCCCGGGGCATCCGGGGCGCACCGTGCGCGGGCATCTGAGAATGCTCGGTGCCGCCGCCGGGGTGCCCGCCGCACGCGCCGATGTCGTCCTCGACGTCGTCGGCCTCACCGACCTGGCGGACGAGCGCCTCGGCGATCTGGCCTTCGGGATGGAGCGCCGCCTCGGCATCGCCACCGCGCTGCTCGGAGATCCGCACACCCTCGTGCTGGACGAACCGGCCCGGGGGCTGTCGGTCCGTGAGACCGGCTGGCTCAACGGACTACTGCGCGGATTCGCCGACCAGGGCGGCGCCGTGCTGATCACCACCGAGGACGCAGAAGGGGTGACCCGCGTCGCGGACCGTGTCCTCACCCTGGAAGAGGGCCGGCTGGTGGCCGATCAGGCGGTCGACGAGTTCGCCCGTACCCGGCTGCGCCCCCGCGTCGTCGTCCGCTCACCGCTTGCCGGACGGCTGGCCGCCGTCCTGGAGGAGGAGGCCGACGCCGCCCGGGAGGCGGCGGCGGCCGAGCGGCGGGCGGAGCGTGCGGCGGCGGCCGAAGCGGCGGCTCGGGCCCAGGCCGAAGAGGCCGCGGCCGAGGGCGAGGTCAAGGCCGGCATCACGGTCAAGGCCAGGCTCGGCGGCCTGGGCCGCTCCAAGGACAAGGCGAAGGCCGAGGCCGACGCCGCGGCGCCCGGGGGAGCGGGCGCTCCGGTGGCGGACACCGAGGCCGCCACCGTCCCGGTCCCTGTTCCGGCGCCCGGAGCGGCGCCCCACGCGAGTGCCGCCGCCCCCGGCAGCGGCGCGGCGGCCGACATGGAGCCCGAGACCGAGGAGGAGGCGGTCGCCGACCCGTTCTCGGTGGTGCGGGACGACGAGACCCGCATCTCCGTCTACGGCCTCCCCAGCGCCTCCGTCGGCGAGACCGCCTACCGCCACGGCGTCGTGGTGCACCGGCTGGTCGAGGAGACCGCCGACCTGGGTCCCGCCACCCCGGCGGGAATCCGCGCCCGCGAGCCCCAGGCCTCCCCCTCCCGGGTGCTCCACCGGCTCCGGCTCCCCGGCCCCGCCTGGCCCATGCGGTACGAACTGCGCCGCGCCACCGGAGTGCGCACCGGCTGGCTGATCGGTGCCGTGGCGCTCGCCCTCTCGCTCCTCGCCTCCGTGCTGCTGGCGCGCGAGGGCGGCGGCGGGGAGCTGCACCGGCTCACCGGCTGGCCCGCCGACCTCCCGCTGCCGCCCATCGCGATCGCCGCCGGGCTGCTGGGCGCCCTCGCCTTCGGCGACGAGTTCCGCTATCCGGCGCTGGCCCCCGCCCGGGACGCCGTACCGCACCAGCTCGGTCTGCTGGTCGCCAAGTTCGCCATCTGCGCGGTCGGTGCCACGCTGCTGTCGCTCGGGGCCATCGTCCTCGACAGCGCGGCGCTCCTGCTGCTCGTCGGCGGAAACGCGGTGCCGCTCCCGAGCGACTGGCCGGTGCTGATGGCGAGCGTTTTCGGCCTCACTATCGGCTGCTCTTGGGCCGGACTGCTGGCCGCGGGCGTCTTCCGGTCCACCGCGCTCGGGCTGGCCACGCTCCTCGCGGTGCCGCTGCTGGCGGTTCCCGTGGTCCGGCGCGCGATGGACGAGCCGTCGCTGCACTCGCTCGTCGGGCTGCCGCACCGGCTGCGCGCCGTGGCGCTGGACCGTCCGCCCTCCACGCTCAACCGGGGGGTCGCGGCCGTGCTGCGGCTCGCGGGACAGCCCGTGGGGCAGGCCCTGATGCTGTCGGTGGCGGTGCTGCTGTTCGCCTACGCCCTGACCGGGCTGCGCGGCAGAAGAGCCCGCCCATAGGCGGCCCCGCCGCGGACCGGGGGGGCAAGGGCCGGTCCGCGGCGGGTGTTCGCGGAGCCGCCCCGGGGGCTCGGAAGGGGTGGTGCGAGAGGCGGCTCACGAAGCGGCCGCAACTTCGGTAAAGGGTGTTGCTTTCTGTCCGAATCAGCGTCAATTGTGAGGTAATGGGCGATCACCCTTTCGTGTGCTTTTCACCAAAGACCTCAAGGGCCTCCGGAGCGTCGCCGACAAAGGATGCGTGAGTACCCTTGCGCACACCACCATGACCGCGGCTCGCCCCGCCGACTCCGGCCTCGCCGGCTCGGGCGAGCTTGACCGCTACTCCTACGCCGACGCCCCCGGCGCCGACCGCGGCAGCGCCCCCTCCTGGGACGGCGCGGACGCGGAGATCGGCCGGGTGGGCCGCCGCACGGCCGGCAACCGGGGCCGCGGGCTGCACGGCCAGCTCGTTCAGCAGCTCGGCCAGATGATCGTCTCCGGCGACCTGGGCGCGGACCGCCCGCTGGTCCCGGAGGAGATCGGTCAGCGCTTCGAGGTCTCCCGCACCGTCGTCCGGGAGTCGCTGCGCGTCCTCGAGGCCAAGGGCCTGGTCAGCGCCCGCCCCAACGTCGGCACCCGGGTCCGCCCCGTCTGCGACTGGAACCTGCTGGATCCGGACATCATCGAGTGGCGCGCCTTCGGGCCACAGCGTGACGACCAGCGCCGCGAGCTGTGCGAGCTGCGCTGGACGATCGAGCCGCTCGCGGCGCGCCTCGCCGCGGGGCACGGCCGCGAGGACGTGCAGCAGCGGCTGGCCGACATGGCCGAGATCATGGGGCACTCGCTGACCCAGGGCGACACCCTCACCTTCTCCCGCGCCGACGCCGAGTTCCACGCGCTGCTGCTCCAGGTCGGGGGCAACCGGATGCTGGAGCACCTGGCGGGCATCGTCGCCGCCGCCCTCCATGTCTCCGGGGCGCCGGCCGGCGGCTGTGACCGGCTCACCGAGGCGAGCGTCGGCCACCACCGCCGGATCGTCGAGGCGGTCGGGTCGGGGGACGCCGCGGCGGCCGAAGGGGCGATGCGCCAACTCCTGACCGCCCACCTGGACCTCGACCACGCCGAGGTCGGGGTGCCCGCGCCGCGCGAGCACTGACCCCGCGGCGCGCGCGGCGCCCGGGGTGTGCGGCGTACGGAGCGGCGTCGCCGGATCCCGCCCGCGGATTCGGCGGCGCGGCGCGGAACGTGACGTGAGACGCAGTGCGGGCGGACCGGGAGGGCTGCCCGGAGCCGTCGCGTGATCGACTCGGAGTTATCTGTCCCGTTGGGTGGGTATTAAGGCCGATATGTGGTGTGACTCGAGCCACGACGATTGGGCGTAACGCTCTTTGGGGCAGCGCGATGATTAAAGAGGTGGCAGCCGCGGAGGGAATACAGATGTCGCTCGCGACGCTGTACTCGTCCGCACTCCGCCCGCGCGCCGTCGGTTCATCCCTGCCGGCGGTCGTCGGCTCCGGTCCACAGCGGACGGGGCCGGAAGCCGTTTCCAACGTTCCGAGAGGTTGTTCGTGTCGGCCAGCACATCCCGTACGCTCCCGCCGGAGATCGCCGAATCCGAGTCTGTCATGGCGCTCATCGAGCGGGGAAAGGCTGAGGGGCAGATCGCCGGCGATGACGTGCGTCGGGCCTTCGAGGCTGACCAGATTCCGCCAACCCAGTGGAAGAACGTTCTGCGCAGCCTCAACCAGATCCTCGACGAGGAGGGTGTGACGCTGATGGTCAGTGCCGCAGAAGCGCCCAAGCGCACCCGCAAGAGCGTCGCAGCGAAGAGCCCGGCGAAGCGCACCGCCACCAAGGCCGTCGCGTCCAAGACGGTCACCGCCAAGAAGGCCCCCGCCGCTCCGGCCGCTCCCGCGGCCGCCGCGGGCGGCCCCGCCGAGGAGGCGTCGGCGGCGCCCGCGAAGAAGGCCGCCGCAAAGAAGGCCACGGCCAAGAAGGCGGCGGCGAAGAAGACCGCCACCGCGGCGAAGAAGACGGTCGCGAAGAAGACGACCGCCAAGAAGGACGTCACCGACGAGATCCTCGAGGCCGAGGACGCCATCGAGGAGGTGCCGGCGGGCAAGCCGGCTCCAGAGGGTGCCGAGCCCGAGCCGGAGAACGCGGGCTTCGTGCTCTCCGACGAGGACGAGGACGACGCCCCGGCGCAGCAGGTCGCCGCGGCCGGCGCCACCGCCGACCCGGTCAAGGACTACCTGAAGCAGATCGGTAAGGTCCCGCTGCTCAACGCCGAGCAGGAGGTCGAGCTCGCGAAGCGGATCGAGGCCGGTCTGTTCGCGGAGGACAAGCTCGCCAACTCCGACAAGCTCGCACCCAAGCTCAAGCGCGAGCTGGAGATCATCGCCGAGGACGGCCGCCGCGCCAAGAACCACCTCCTGGAGGCCAACCTCCGTCTGGTGGTCTCGCTGGCCAAGCGGTACACCGGCCGCGGCATGCTCTTCCTGGACCTGATCCAGGAGGGCAACCTCGGTCTGATCCGCGCGGTCGAGAAGTTCGACTACACCAAGGGCTACAAGTTCTCGACGTACGCCACCTGGTGGATCCGCCAGGCGATCACGCGCGCCATGGCCGACCAGGCCCGCACCATCCGTATCCCGGTGCACATGGTCGAGGTCATCAACAAGCTCGCGCGGGTGCAGCGCCAGATGCTCCAGGACCTGGGCCGTGAGCCCACCCCGGAGGAGCTGGCCAAGGAACTGGACATGACCCCCGAGAAGGTCATCGAGGTCCAGAAGTACGGCCGTGAGCCCATCTCCCTGCACACCCCGCTGGGCGAGGACGGCGACAGCGAGTTCGGTGACCTCATCGAGGACTCCGAAGCCGTCGTCCCGGCCGACGCCGTGAGTTTCACCCTGCTCCAGGAGCAGTTGCACTCGGTGCTCGACACGCTCAGCGAGCGCGAGGCGGGCGTGGTGTCCATGCGCTTCGGCCTCACCGACGGACAGCCGAAGACCCTTGACGAGATCGGCAAGGTCTATGGCGTGACGCGTGAGCGCATCCGCCAGATCGAGTCCAAGACCATGTCGAAGCTGCGCCACCCGTCCCGCTCCCAGGTCCTCCGGGACTACCTGGATTAAGACGGACTGGATTAAGACGGACCGGACGCGCGCAAGCGCGACAGCGCCGGACGAAGGCCGGGCCTCCTCGGGGCCCGGCCTTCGCGCTGCCCCGGCGACGCTGTGCCGGCGGCGGCCCACCCGATCGGCCGAGGGCGGCCCGCCCCGGTTGGCCCACCCCGGGATGCGGAACGCGCCGGGCGGGGTGACGCTGGGTGGGCGACTCGCTCCGTACGGTCAGGAGGCTGCATGCGTAGGTCGCCGGCCCCGCTCCTCGCCCGCCTCGCCGTGCTGCTCGCGGCCGCGCTCGCGCTGCTGCTCCTCGCGCCCGCCCCGGCGACGGCCGACCGTGCGGTGGTGGGCGGGCACCGGGTCCGCACGGCCGAGGCGCCCTGGGCGGTCGCTCTGGCCAGCCGTGAGCTGTTCGGCACGAAGCGCTCGGGGCAGTTCTGTGGTGGCGTGGCGGTGGCCCCCACCCGGGTCATCACGGCGGCCCACTGTCTGAGCCGGGCTGTCCTGGGCAAGAGGTGGCAGGAGGTGCGGGACCTGCGGGTGATCATCGGCCGCAACGATCTGCGGGGGACCCGTGGGGTGGAGATGGCGCCGGCGAAGGTGTGGGTCAATCCGGCCTACCAGACCGACGACCGGGCCGGCGATATCGCGGTGCTCACCCTGGGGCGGCCGCTGCCGCCCGCCTATGTCATCCAGATGGCACGCGCCGGGGATCCGGCCTATCGGCCCGGAAGCCGGGCGGTGGTGTACGGCTGGGGCGACACCGACGGTGACGGCAGCTACGCGCTGACGTTGCGGGCCACGGCGGTACGCGTCCTCGCCGACGCGACCTGCCGGAGCGCCTACCCCGGTGACGCGGAGGGCGATTATCAGCCGGCTTCGATGGTCTGCGCCGGGGTCACCGGCGGCGGCCGGGACGCCTGCCAGGGGGACAGCGGAGGGCCGCTGGTCGCCGGAGGGCGGCTGGTGGGCCTGGTGTCCTGGGGCAGTGGCTGCGCGGAGGCCGGGCGGCCGGGCGTCTACACGCGGATCTCGGCGGTGGTGTCCCTGGTGGCCGCGTATGGCTGAGGCGGCCGGTCGGACGCCTCGGGTCCGCCGGGCGTCCCGGGGGGGGGGGGGTCCGGAGTCCCGCGGGCGGGAAGGTGGCAGGGGGCCGCGACACGAGCGCGGGCGGCCCTCCCCTGGCTGGGGCGGGCCGCCCGACGTCCGGCCCTCGGCCGGCTTCGCTCGTCGTCGTGGCGCGAGGCGTCGGCGTCAGTCTTCCGACGCAGACGCCGGAGCGGCGGTCAGCCGCTCGGTCTCGTCCTGTATTTCCGCGGCGATCTTCTTGAGTTCCGGCTCGAACTTGCGCCCGTGGTGGGCGCAGAAGAGCAGTTCACCGCCGCTCATCAGGACGACGCGCAGGTATGCCTGGGCGCCGCAGCGGTCGCAGCGGTCAGCGGCCGTCAGCGGGCTCGCGGGGGTCAGAACAGTAGTCACGTCGCCTCTTCTCTAGCTCGACGAGCTGTCGTACCAGGGTCAACATCCAACCAGCCCGATATCGTTCCCGCTCGTGGCTTTTTCTCAAAAATTGCTTCTGAGTGGGCCGGATGATGACGGTTGGCGGCGAATGAGCCGTATTGCGTTGGTTTACGGATTCACGTCGCTTGTCGGGTTTTGTCCTCCCGGCCGGGTTGCCGGTTGTTCATGAGGACGTGCCCGGAGCCTAAATGGTTCATGCCTCCAAGGGAACGTGATGTGTGCTTCACGCCAAACGGGCTATCGAACGTACGAGCGAAATCGGGGGTGTCTGGACTAGGATGGACGTTTCACGGGTGGCGGCACGAAGGCTCTATCAGGCCTCGGTACGCTCTGTTGGGCGACCCGTGCCACCATCGTGCCCAGAGTTGGGCCAACAGAAATTCAGCGAGGAGCGAACCGCGTGACCGCCGACACGTCCGTGCCGTCCACTGCGCTGCTGACCGGAGCAGACCGGGGCGGCTCCAACTACACCGCGCGGCACCTTCTCGTCCTCGAGGGGCTCGAGGCAGTGCGCAAGCGGCCCGGTATGTACATCGGATCGACCGACAGCCGCGGTCTCATGCACTGCCTGTGGGAGATCATCGACAACTCTGTGGACGAGGCCCTGGGTGGCTATTGTGACCGCATCGAGGTGCATCTGCACGACGACGGTTCCGTGGAGGTCCGGGACAACGGCCGGGGGATCCCGGTCGACGTCGAGCCCAAGACCGGGCTGTCCGGCGTCGAGGTCGTGATGACCAAGCTGCACGCCGGCGGCAAGTTCGGCGGTGGCTCGTACGCGGCCTCCGGCGGTCTGCACGGCGTCGGCGCCTCCGTGGTGAACGCGCTGTCCAGCCGTCTCGACGTCGAGGTGGACCGGGACGGCAAGACCCATTCGATCAGCTTCCGGCGCGGTGTTCCCGGCATCTTCACCGAGTCCGGACCGGATGCCCCCTTCGACCCCTCCGGCGGTCTCCTCAAGGGGAAGCGGGTCCCCAAGACCCGCACCGGCACCCGCGTCCGCTACTGGTCGGACCGGCAGATCTTCCTCAAGGACGCCAAGCTCTCCCTGGAGACCCTGCACGCCCGCGCCCGCCAGACCGCCTTCCTGGTGCCCGGCCTGACGCTGGTCGTCCGGGACGAGCGGTCCCTGGAGGGCCGGGAGGGGCCCGTCGAGGAGACCTTCCGGTACGACGGCGGCATCAGCGAGTTCTGCGAGTACCTCGCCCAGGACAAGGCCGTCTGCGATGTGCTGCGCCTGTCCGGCCAGGGCACCTTCAAGGAGACCGTGCCGGTCCTCGACGAGCGCGGCCACATGACGCCGACCGAGGTCACCCGGGAGCTGGGCGTCGACATCGCGCTGCGCTGGGGCACCGGCTACGACGCCACCACCAAGTCCTTCGTGAACATCATCGCCACCCCCAAGGGCGGCACGCACGTCTCGGGCTTCGAGCGTTCGGTCACCAAGACCGTCAACGAGGTGCTGCGCTCCGCCAAGCTGCTGCGCGTCGCCGAGGACGACGTCGTCAAGGACGACGTCATGGAGGGCCTGACCGCCGTCGTGACCGTGCGGCTCGCGGAGCCGCAGTTCGAGGGCCAGACCAAGGAGGTGCTGGGTACCTCGGCCGCCTCCCGCATCGTGGCCAACGTGGTCGCCAAGGAGCTGAAGGCGTTCCTGACGTCCGCCAAGCGGGACGCCAAGCAGCAGGCCCGCGCCGTGCTGGAGAAGATCGTCGCCGCGGCCCGCACGCGGATCGCCGCCCGCCAGCACAAGGAGGCGCAGCGCCGCAAGACCGCGCTGGAGTCCTCCTCGCTGCCCGCGAAGCTGGCCGACTGCCGCAGCGACGACGTGGACCGCAGCGAACTGTTCATCGTCGAGGGCGACTCGGCGCTGGGTACGGCCAAGCTCGCCCGGAACTCCGAGTTCCAGGCGCTGCTGCCGATCCGCGGCAAGATCCTCAACGTGCAGAAGTCGTCCGTCTCGGACATGCTGAAGAACGCCGAATGCGGGTCGATCATCCAGGTCATAGGGGCCGGTTCGGGCCGTACGTTCGACATCGACCAGGCCCGCTACGGCAAGGTGATCTTCCTTGCCGACGCCGACGTCGACGGCGCCCACATCCGCTGTCTGCTGCTCACCCTCTTCCAGCGCTACATGCGGCCGATGGTGGAGCAGGGGCGGGTCTTCTCGGCCGTACCGCCGCTGCACCGGGTGGAGCTGGTCAACCCCAAGCGGGGCCAGGAGAAGTACATCTACACCTACTCCGACAACGAGCTGCGGGAGACGCTGCTGGACCTGGAGCGCCGCGGCGTCCGCTACAAGGACGGCATCCAGCGCTACAAGGGTCTCGGCGAGATGGACGCCGACCAGCTCGCGGAGACCACGATGGACCCGCGTCACCGCACGCTGCGGCGCATCAACATCAGCGACCTGGAGGCGGCCGAGCAGGCCTTCCACCTGCTGATGGGCAACGAGGTCGCGCCGCGCAAGGAGTTCATCACCAACTCGGCGGCGACCCTGGACCGGTCGCGCATCGACGTCTGAGGAGTCCGTCTCTCCACCCCCGGGTGGAGAGACGGTTTCCACCCGGGATCAGCCCTGGCTCCGATCCCCGTGGCCGGGCCCGTCCGTAGCGTCGGGAGCGTTGTCGTTCCCGCTCCACGGAGGCTCTTGTCATGTCGGGACTCGCCCATGCCGTGCTCATCGCCGCGGTCGTCGTCATCGTGCTCGTACGGCAGTTCCGGCCGCAGAGGGTGACCGAGGACGCGCGGCGCTGGTGGGTGGTGCCGGTGGTGCTCGGCGCGCTCGCGCTGCGCGAACCCGGGCTGATCGACCACGATCACCGGGTGGCCGCCGCGGCGCTGCTGGTGGTGGAGGTCCTCGTCGGGGTGGCGACCGGGGCCGGGTGGGGGTGGACCAGCCGGGTGTGGACGGACGCCTCCGGCGCGGTGTGGACCCGGGGCACGAAGGCCACGGCGATGGTGTGGGCGGGCGCCATGGTGTGCCGGTTGGCGCTGGCCGGGGTGGGCGCGCTGGCGGGCGTACCGCGGGGCAGCGGTCCGCTCATGCTGTCCCTCGCCGCGTCCCTGCTGCTGCGCGGCGCCGTCGTCATGATGCGGGCGCGGGGGCAGGAGGGGGCCCGGGGCCAGGAGCCGGTGCCCGGCCGGGCCGGTGCGCAGGGCACACTCGGTCGATGACCAGATGGACGCAGTGGCCCTCGCGGCAGGCGCTCACGCGTCAGGGCGTGCCGCGGATCCGGCTGCTGATCAACGGCGGCATATGGGTGGGCGGGACCGGCTGGCTGCTGGCGGGCGTCGTCCGGGACGACGCCTTCCCGGGGATGCGGCGGGTCGCGCTGATCGCAGCCCTCGCCGGATGCGCGGCCCTGCTGTACGCGCTGCGCCGCGTCACCGTGGACCACCGGCTCGCCCCCGCCCTGGCGCTGCTCGCCGTGCTGGTCGGCGCGGGCGCCGCGCTGCACGCCGCCGGGGCGCGGACCCCGGCCGCCACGGTGTGGGTCGTGAGCGCCGTCCTCGCCATGGAACGGCTGCCGCTGGTGATCGCGCTGGTATGCGCGGCCGTGGCCTCGGGGGCGTATGTGCTCGCCAGGGGCGACTCCCCGCTCACCGACGCGGTCACGGTCGGGGGCGTGCTGCTCGGTGGCTATGCGCTCCGGCTGGACGAGGAGGCCCGTGGCACCGCCTACCTGCTGCTCGAACAGGAGCGGGCGGCCCGGCGGGCGGAGGCCGAGTCGGCGGCGCTGGCCGAGCGGTCCCGGATCGCCCGGGAGATCCACGATGTGCTGGCGCACAGCCTGTCCGCGCAACTGGTCCACCTGGAGGCGGCGCGGCTGCTGATCGAGCGCGGCGAGGACTCCGCGAAGGTGCTGGACCGGGTGGTCGCCGCCCGGGGGATGGCCCGCGACGGGCTCGCCGAGACCCGTCAGGCGCTGTCCGCGCTGCGCGGCGAGATGGCCCCGGTCGAGGACTTCCTGCGGGAGTCGGCCGCGGCCGGGGGCGCCCGCTTCGCGCGGGCGGGCGAGCCGCGGACGCTGACCGCGGAGGCGGGGCTCACGCTCCGCCGGGTCGCGCAGGAGGCGCTGACGAACGTCCGCAAGCACGCGCCGGGGGCCCGGGTGGAGCTGCGGCTGAGCTACGAGGAGCGCGCGGTCGCGCTGGAGGTGCGCGACAGCGGCGCCCGCAAGGCACCGGCCGCCGCCGGTCTGACGGCGAGCGGCGCCGGGTACGGTCTGCTCGGAATGCGCGAGCGCGCCGAACTCCTCGGCGGCACGCTGGAGGCCGGACCGGACGGGGAGGGTTTCGTGGTGCGACTGCGGGTGCCGCTGTGACGGCGCGGGTCGTGGTGGCCGACGATCAGACGGTGGTGCGCGAGGGCATCGTGATGCTGCTGGGGCTGCTGCCCGGTATCGAGGTCGTCGGTTCGGCGGGCGACGGCGAGGAGGCGCTGCGGCTGGTCGCCGAGCTGGCCCCGGACGTCGTGCTGATGGATCTGCGGATGCCCCGCTGCGACGGGGTGGAGGCGACGCGCCGGGTGTGCGAGGAGCATCCGGGCACCCAGGTCGTGGTGCTCACCACCTACGCCGACGACGACTCGCTCTTCCCGGCGCTGCGGGCCGGTGCCCGCGGCTATCTGACCAAGGACGCCGGCGCCGACGAGATCGTCCGGGCCGTGGAGGGCGTGATGTCGGGGGACGCCGGGCTGTCGCCCCAGGTGCAGCGGCGGCTGCTGGAGCGGTTGGCGGAGCCACCGGAGCCGGCGGGGGCGGATCCGGCCGGGCCGCTGCCGGACGGGCTCACGCCGCGTGAGGCGGAGGTCCTGGCGCTGGTCGCCGAGGGGCTGTCCAACCCGGAGATCGCGCGCCGGCTGCGGATCGCGCCCGCCACGGTGAAGACGCACATCAACAACCTGTTCGCCAAGACCGCGGTCCGCGACCGGGCCCAGGCCGTGCGCTACGCCTACCACCACGGCATCGCCGCTCCGCCCGGCACCGATTCCGGGTTGTTCATCACCTGAGTCACCTGATGGGGTGAACGTCCGGAATTGGAGTATCCGGGATCTTCTCCCTCTGTCCATCCTTGGGCACGCCAACGCGGCAGTGAACAAGGAGCTTTCGGGTGGACATGCACGACGCGCGCGATGCCGGGGCGGCCCGGCTGGACGATCCCTGGTACGACGCACTCGCCTCCGGCTGGGACGGGCCGGACGAGACGGCCGGCCCGCCCCGGCGCGCGCGCCCGCCCGCCGCCGAGGAGGTGTACGCGGAGGTGCACGGCAGCGCCGCCTTCCAGGAGGTGCGCAGGCGCTATCGC
Source organism: Streptomyces sp. NBRC 110028 (assembly GCF_001417735.1). Taxonomy (GTDB): domain Bacteria; phylum Actinomycetota; class Actinomycetes; order Streptomycetales; family Streptomycetaceae; genus Streptomyces. The sequence goes on along the minus strand of NZ_BBUZ01000024.1, from coordinate 660,492 downwards.
CGCTTCGTCTTCCCCGCGGTCGCCGCCTTTCTGCTCTGGTACCTCGCGTACGTGGTCGCGGCGACCACCGTGCCCGGCATGATGGCCCGCCCGGTGGTGGGCGCGCTCAATGTCGCGATGCTCGCGGGCCTCGCCCAGTTCGCCACAACCTTCCTGCTGACCTGGGCGTACGCCCGCCATGCCCGGCTGCGCCGGGACCGGGTCGCGCTGGAGCTGCGCTGGGTGACGCAGGAGATGATGCGGGGGCACGGGCGGTGACCGGCAATCAGCAGAGCCTCGCGCTGCTGCTCTTCGGCGTCTTCGTGGCCGCCACGCTCGCGATCACCACGTGGGCGAGCCGCCGGCGGCAGGGCTCCCCGGAGGAGTTCTACGCGGGCGGGCGGCTGTTCTCCCCCATGGAGAACGGCTTCGCCATCGCGGGTGATTACATGTCGGCCGCCTCCTTCCTCGGCATCTCCGGCCTCATCGCGCTCTTCGGCTACGACGGGGTGCTCTACTGCGTCGGCTTCCTGGTGGCCTGGCTGGTGGTGCTGCTGCTGGTCGCCGAACTCGTCCGCAACTGCGGCCGGTTCACCCTCGCCGACGTACTGGCCGCGCGGATGAGCGAGCGCCCGGTGCGGATCGCCGCGGGCGTCTCCTCGGTCACCGTCTGCGTGCTCTACCTCGTCGCCCAGATGGTCGGCGCGGGCAGCCTGGTCGCCCTGCTGCTGGACGAGACGGGGTCCCGGGCCCGGGCCTGGACGGTCATCGGCGTCGGCACCCTGATGGTGGTCTTCGTCGCGCTGGGCGGGATGCGGGCCACGACCTGGATCCAGATCGTGAAGGCCGTCCTGCTGATGGGCGGCGCGGTGGCGCTCACCGTGCTCGTCCTGGTCCGCTTCCACGGCGACATCGACAGCCTGCTGAGCACCGCGGCCCGGCACAGTGGGCGGGGCAGCGACTTCCTCGCCCCGGGCCTCGCGTACGGCGACGGCTGGACCGCCCGGCTGGACTTCGTGAGCCTGGGCGTCGCCCTCGTCCTGGGCACCGCCGGGCTGCCGCACATCCTCTCGCGCTTCTACACGGTGCCGACCGCCCCGGCCGCCCGCCGGTCCGTCATCTGGTCGATCGGGCTGATCGGCGGCTTCTACCTGATGACGATCGTGCTGGGCTTCGGCGCCGCGGCCGTGCTCGGCACCGACGCCGTACGCGGCTCCAACGCGGCGGGCAACACGGCCGTGCCGCTGCTCGCGCTCGACCTCGGCGGGGGCGCCGGGTCGACGGGCGGGACGGTGCTGTTCGCGATCGTCGCCGCCGTCGCGTTCGCCACCATCCTCGCCGTCGTCGCCGGGATCACCCTCGCCTCCTCGGCCTCCGTCGCCCACGACCTGTACGCCTCGCTGAGCCGCCGCAAGGACCCCACACCGCGCAGCGAGGTCGCGGTCGCGCGGGTCGCGGCAGTCGGGATCGGGGCGGCGGCGATCGGCCTGGGGCTGCTCGCCGACGACCTCAACGTGGCCTTCCTGGTGGGGCTCGCCTTCGCGGCCGCCGCGTCCGCGAACCTCCCGGTGCTGCTGTACTCGCTGTTCTGGCGGCGGTTCACCACGCGCGGAGCGGTGTGGTCGGTCTACGGCGGGCTGGTCCCGGCGGTGGTGCTGGTGGTGCTGTCCCCGGTGGTCTCCGGCGGGCCCGACGCGATCTTCTCCGGGGTGGACTTCCACCTCTTCCCGCTGCAGAACCCCGGGCTGGTCTCGGTGCCCCTCGGCTTCCTCGCCGGCTGGCTCGGCACGGTCCTCTCCGGTGAGGCCGCGGACTCACCGGGGCACGCGGCCCGGCACGCGGAGACGGAGGTGCGGGCCCTCACCGGGGCGGGAGCGGCCTGAAACGCGGTCGTCAGGCGGTCGTCAGACCCAGTCGTAGCGGTGTTCCGGGCGGCCGGTCTCGCCGTACTTGAGGCTGAGCCGTACCCGGCCCGTGCGTTCCAGGAGCTTCAGATAGCGCTGGGCGGTCTGCCTGCTGAGCGACGCGCGATCGGCGACCTCCTGGGCCGACAGCGGGCCGTCGGAGCCGCGCAGCACCTCCCGTACGAGGTCGGCGGTGAGCGCCGAGTAACCCTTGGGCAGCTCGGCGGGTCCGGCCGAGGCGCCGCCCACGGCGCCGAAGATCCGGTCCACCTGGTCCTGCCCGGCCTCGCCGCCGCCGGCCAGGGCGCGGCGCAGCGCCGCGTAGCCCTCCAGCTTGGCGCGCAGCCCGGCGAAGGTGAACGGCTTGACCAGGTACTGCAGCGCGCCGTGGCGCATCGCGGCCTGGACGGTGCCGATGTCGCGGGCGGCGGTCACCATGATGATGTCGGTGTGGTGGCCGAGCTGCCGCAGCCGCCCCACCAGCGCGAGCCCGGTCTCGTCCGGCAGATAGTGGTCGAGCAGGACGAGATCGGCGTGGCCGCGCTCCAGGAAGGCCAGCGCGTCGGCGGCCGTGTGCGCCTGCCCGGCGACGCGGAAGCCCGGCACCTTCCCGACGTACGCCGCGTTGACGCGGGCGACCCGCGCGTCGTCGTCCACGACCAGTACCTCGATGAGGCCGCCCGGGCCGGTGGCCGATGTCATCGCGGCTCTCCTGTCGCGGTCAGTGGTGCCTCGGCCGGTTCCTCGGCCAGCGCCTCGGGGAGGACGACGGTGAACTCGGCGCCGCCGCCGTCGCGGTCGGCCACCCGCGCGCTGCCGCCCTGGCGCTCGGCGAGGCGGCGCACCAGCGCCAGCCCGATGCCGCGCTGTCCGTGCGCGGGCGGCTTCTTGGTGGACCAGCCCTCGGTGAAGACCAGATCGCGCCGGTCGGCGGGGATGCCGGGCCCGGTGTCCGAGACCCGCAGCAGCACCGTACGGTCGTCCGCGCACAGCTCCACCTCGACCCGCGGCCCGGCCGAACCGACCGCCGCGTCCAGCGCGTTGTCGATCAGGTTGCCGACGATCGTCACCAGCCCCGGCGGATCCACCAGCCGGTCCGGCAGCAGGGTGCCCTCGGCGATGCGCAGGGACACCCCGCGCTCCGTGGCGACCGTGGCCTTGCCGACCAGCAGGGCGGCCAGCAGCGGATCGTGCACGCGCTCGGTGACCTGCTCGGCGGTGGCGCGGTGCACGCCGACCGCCTCGGTGATGAACTCCACCGCCTCCTCGTGGAGTCCGAGTTCGAGCAGGCCGAGGAGGGTGTGCATCCGGTTGGCGTGCTCATGGTCCTGGGCGCGCAGCGCGTCGATCAGTCCGCGGGTGCCGTCGAGTTCGCGGCCGAGCCGTTCCAGCTCGGTGCGGTCGCGCAGGGTGGCCACCGCGCCGCCGTCGTCCGTGGGCATCCGGTTGGCGACCAGCACCCGGCCGCCGCTGACGGTCAGCAGATCGGCGCCGGTGACCCGCCCGGCGAGCACATCGGTCGTACGGCCGGGCGGCAGAACCGCCTCCAGGGGCTGTCCGGTGTCCTCGGCGCGCAGGTCCAGCAGCCGCTGCGCCTCGTCGTTCATCAGCCGGATGCGGCCGTGCCCGTCGAGCGCGACCACACCCTCGCGGATGCCGTGCAGCATGGCCTCGCGCTCGGCGAGCAGCGCGGAGATGTCGGAGAAGGCGAGGTCGTGGGTGCGCCGCTGGAGTCTGCGGGAGACCGCATAGGCCGCAAGGGCGCCGATGGCGAGCGCGCCGCCCGCGTACGCGAGCATCCCGGGCAGCGCCCCGAGCAGCCGGCCGCGCACGGTCTCGTACGCGATGCCGACCGACACCGCGCCCACGATGCGGCCGTTCCCATCGCGCAGCGGCACCTTGCCGCGGGCCGAGCGGCCGAGCGTGCCGTCGTCGATCTGCATGACCTCGTGGCCCGCGAGGACTTCTTCGGGGCTGGTGGAGACGTGCTTGCCGATCTCGTCCGGGGAGGTGTGCGACCAGCGGACCCCGCGCCGGTCCATGATCACGACGTATTCGGCGCCGGTCGACCGGCGGATGCGCTCCGCCGCGGCCTGGACCGGGCCGCCCCGGGAGGGCCGGGTGTGCTGCAGCGCCGTGACCAGCCGGGGTTCGGAGGCCGTGGTCTGTGCGATGGCCAGCGCCCGGCGCATGGCCTGGTCGTCGAGCTGGGAGCCGAGCGGGCGCAGGAACAGGCCGGTCGCGAGCACGGTGACGCCAGTGGCGATGGCCAGCTGCATCAGCAGCACCTGGGAGAAGACGCGTCGGGGCCAGCCGATGCGCCACCTGGTGGCCGGGGAGGGCGGCCCCGGCGGTATCGCGGCGCTCATGGCAACGAAGGGTAACGAAGGCCAGGGCGCGCGGATGCCGCCAGGACCCCTGGTGGCAGGGGCTCCTGGCGGGTGGTCGCTCAGCGCCTGCCGGCGGTGACCGTCCGTCCATCGCGCGCGGGCCGCACCGCCCGGACGCCGACGACGTCCATACGGGCCGGGGAGCCCAGCGGCGAACCGCAGCTCTGCGGCCGTGGCGGGGCGGCGGCCACCTGCGCCACGCTCACCCGCCACACCCGGCCGTCGGTGTGCGCCACGGTCACCGACCAGGCGGGGGCGGCGCTCTCGGTCCGTACGACGGTCAGCGCGTCGGCCCCGTCCTCACCGGTCAGCTCGCGGACCGCCAGCTCGGCCGCCTGCCCGGGCCGCTCCCAGGCGGAGCGGCCGCGGCAGCCCTCGGTGACCACCCGGTTCTCACCCAGCGCCGCGAGGGTGTCCTTGACGTCCTGGGCGGTGACCCGGCCGTAGGCGTAGCCGTGCGGCAGGACGACGAGCGTCGGCGAGAAGCGGTGGCCGCCGATGTGGGTGATCTCCCAGGTGCCCTCCACCCCGGCGGCGGTCAGCTCGGCGGCCAGCGGGCGGCCGAGCAGCGCGCAGCAGCGGTCGCGCTTGCCGTTGGTGCACACCAGCACCAGGGGATCGCCGGTGTACGCCTCCCACTCCCCGGGGAAGCCATCGTCGGCGGCACCGGCCAGCCCGCCCGGGTCGCCCGCGCCCAGCGCGGCGAAGTCCAGGCCGAGCAGCTGCCCCGGGTCGGCGAGCGCGGTGGTGCGGATCCAGGAGCGGCCGGGCCGGGTGTGCGCCACGAACACCCGGTGGCGGCTGCCCGTGTGCAGATCGGCGTGGCGGCCGGGCCGCCGGATCAGCGCGACCCGTACGCCGGTGCCCTCGGCGGCGCGCTCCAGCGCGCGCCCCATGGCCGGGTCCAGACGACTGGCCGTGAGGGCGTCGGCGCCCCAGGGGCCCGGCTGTTCGACGAGCAGCCAGGTGGGGGCGGTGGCCGCCGTCCCGGCAAGCGGCTCGGACAGATCCCGGGAAGCGGTCGTGCACGTGCTCACGAAGGTAAGCCTAACCTCTGTCGATCAACTTCGCGCACGGGAGGGGGCAGGGGTCCCGGGGGAGCGGGACGGTCCGGTTCCCTCGGGGCGCATCCTGTTCCGCGGGGGCGGGGACGGCGGGAGAATGGCGCTCCGGGGGCGGAGGGGGGTTCTGATGCGCGGGCTGTGGGCGCGATGGCGCGGGCGCCGTGGGAAGCGCGGGGCGCGGCGGCTGGATCCGGGCTTGAGGGCGAGGGTACGGGCGGCGTACGCCGAGGGACGGCCGATCCCCGAGGCGCTCGCCCGGCAGGCGGCGCTCGCCGGCGACCGGGAGGGCATGACGGTCTACGGGATCGGGCTGGGCAACCGCGGCGCGTACCCGGAGGCCCTGCACTGGCTCGGCAAGGCGGTCGCCGCCGGGGACCTCACCGCGCTGGTGGTGCTCGGCACCCTGCACCTGGATCTCGGCGACCCGGCCGAGGCGGAGCGGCACTTCCGGAAGGCGGCCGACCGCGGCCACCCCGGCGCCCGGATCGCGCTCCGCCAGCTGCGGGCCCGGCGCAACGGAGCCGGGCACTGAGCGCCGGCCCCGCCGAATACACGCGCGGGGGCGCGGCCCCGGATGGGTGCCGCGCCCCTGAACGTCTCATCCCGCCATGCCTGCATCGGCCGGCCCGCCGTGCCTACACCGGCCCGGCGACCACCGCCACCGGCTTGGCGAGCGGCACTCCGGAGCCGTCCCGGCGCGGATCGGGCTCGGGCAGCGGCACCGGGGAGCCACTGGCCGACGCCGCGCGGGCCGGGGCCGCGCCCGCCCAGGCCAGCACCAGACAGTCCTCGCCCTTGAGGAACCGCTGACAGCGCACCCCGCCCGTGGCCCGCCCCTTGCGCGGGTACTGGTCGAAGGGGGTGAGCTTGGCCGTCTGCTGCGCCGAGTCGTCGAGCGTGCCGTGCGCACCGGAGACGGTGAACACCACCGCGTCGGCCGCCGGGTCGACCGCCGTGAACGAGATCACCTTCGCGTCGGAGGCGAGCTTGATGCCCGCCATGCCGCCCGCGGCACGCCCCTGTGGCCGCACCTGGCCGGCCGGATAGCGCAGCAGATGCGCGTTGTCCGCGATGAAGACCAGATCCTCCTCGCCGGTGCGCAGCTCGACCGCGCCCACGATCCGGTCGCCCTCCTTGAGGCCGATGACCTCCAGCTCGTCCTTGTGGGCCGGATAGTCCGGGACCACGCGCTTGACGACGCCCTGCTCCGTGCCGATCGCGAGCCCCGGCGAGGACTCGTCCAGGGTGGTGAGGCAGATCAGCGTCTCACCGTCCTCCAGTGACAGGAACTCGGCGATCGGCGCCCCGCCCGCCAGATTGGGGCTCGCGGCGGACTCCGGGAGCTGCGGGAGGTCGATCACCTGGAGCCGCAGCAGCCGCCCGGCCGAGGTCACCGCTCCGACTTCCGCGCGGGCCGTGGCCGGGACCGCCGAGACGATCACGTCGTGCTTGCTGCGCTTGGCCTGTCCCTCGCCCGCGAACGGCTCCCCGTTCGCCGTACGGGCCAGCAGCCCGGTGGAGGACAGCAGCACCCGGCACGGGTCGTCCGCGACCTCCAGCGGCACCGCGGTCACGGGCGAGTCGGCGGACTCCAGCAGCACCGTACGCCGCGGGGTGCCGAACTTCTTGCCCACCGTGGCCAGTTCGGCGGAGACCAGCTTGCGCAGCTCGGCGTCCGAGTCGAGGATCCGGGTCAGCTCCTCGATCTCCGCGTTGAGCTTGTCACGCTCCGACTCCAGCTCGATCCGGTCGAACTTGGTCAGCCGGCGCAGCGGAGTGTCCAGGATGTACTGCGTCTGTGCCTCGGACAGCTCGAAGCGGGCCATCAGCGCTTCCTTGGCCTGCGCCGAGTTCTCGCTGGACCGGATGAGGCGGATGACCTCGTCGATGTCGAGCAGGGCCACCAGCAGCCCCTCGACCAGGTGCAGCCGGTCGCGCCGCTTCTTGCGCCGGAACTCGCTGCGCCGCCGCACCACGTCGAAGCGGTGGTCGAGGTAGACCTCCAGCAGCTCCTTGAGCCCCAGCGTGAGCGGCTGGCCGTCCACCAGCGCCACGTTGTTGATGCCGAAGGACTCCTCCATCGGCGTGAGCTTGTAGAGCTGCTCCAGCACGGCCTCCGGGTTGAAGCCGTTCTTGATCTCGATCACCAGCCGCAGGCCGTGCGCACGGTCGGTGAGGTCCTTGACGTCCGCGATGCCCTGGAGCTTCTTCGCGCCGACCAGGTCCTTGATCTTGGAGATGACCTTCTCGGGGCCGACGGTGAAGGGCAGTTCGGTGACGACCAGGCCCTTGCGGCGGGCCGTCACGTCCTCCACGGCCACCGTGGCGCGGATCTTGAAGGTGCCGCGCCCCGTCTCGTACGCGTCCCGGACGCCGCCGAGCCCGACGATCTGCCCGCCGGTCGGCAGGTCGGGTCCCGGCACATGCCGCATCAGCGTGTCGAGGTCCGCGCCCGGGTGCTTGATCAGATGGCGGGCGGCGGCGACCACTTCGCCCAGGTTGTGCGGCGGCATGTTGGTCGCCATGCCGACCGCGATCCCGGACGTGCCGTTGACCAGGAGGTTCGGATAGGCGGCGGGGAGGGTGACGGGCTCCTGCTCGCTGCCGTCGTAGTTCGGCGAGAAGTCGACCGTGTCCTCGTCGATGGACTCGGTCATCAGCGAGGTCGCCGAGGCCATCCGGCACTCGGTGTACCGCATCGCGGCGGGCGGGTCGTCATTGCCCAGCGAGCCGAAGTTGCCGTGGCCGTCGACCATCGGCAGGCGCATCGAGAACGGCTGCGCCATGCGCACCAGCGCGTCGTAGATCGACGCGTCGCCGTGCGGGTGGAGCTTACCCATCACCTCGCCGACGACGCGGGCGCACTTCACGAAGCCGCGCTCGGGGCGCAGCCCCATCTCGTTCATCTGATAGAGGATGCGGCGGTGCACGGGCTTGAGCCCGTCGCGGGCGTCGGGCAGCGCGCGCGAATAGATGACCGAGTAGGCGTACTCGAGGTAGGAGCCCTGCATCTCGTCGACGACGTCGATGTCGAGGATGCGCTCCTCGAAGTCGTCCGGCGGCGGACTCTTCGTGCTGCGGCGGGCCATCGCGCTTGCGGCTCCTTCAACGGCAGAGCGGGATCTGACGCGGACCATTGTGGCCCCGTCCACCGACAACTGTGGAACGGGCCGTCCCGAAGCGACCTCGTGAGCGGCCCCGCGCGGTCCCTCCGCGACCCGTACCGCCGCCCCGCGAGCAGCATGGGCGCGACCTTGGCCCGACCTTTGTGTGACGGGAACTTCGCCAGATGTCCGTGCGGTTGCATACAGTGACAGAAGCGCTCATCACACGGTTCGCACGCGCTCCATCACGCGATCGAAGGGACGTACATGCCCATGGGTCACACGGCCACGCAACAGGCCGGCTCCGGCGGCCTGAAAGCGACCGAGCACCGTCTGGCCAACGGCCTGCGGGTGGTGCTCTCCGAGGATCACCTGACCCCGGTCGCCGCGCTCTGCCTCTGGTACGACGTCGGCTCACGCCATGAAGTCAAGGGGCGTACCGGCCTCGCCCACCTCTTCGAGCACCTGATGTTCCAGGGCTCGGCCCAGGTGACGGGGAACGGCCACTTCGAGCTGGTCCAGGGGGCCGGCGGCTCGCTCAACGGCACGACCAGCTTCGAGCGCACCAACTACTTCGAGACGATGCCCGCCCACCAGATCGAGCTGGCGCTGTGGCTGGAGGCGGACCGGATGGGGTCCCTCCTGACCGCGCTGGACGAGGAGAGCCTGGAGAACCAGCGGGACGTCGTCAAGAACGAGCGCCGCCAGCGGTACGACAACGTGCCGTACGGCACGGCCTTCGAGAAGCTCGTCGCCATGGCCTACCCCGAGGGCCACCCGTACCACCACACCCCGATCGGCTCGATGGCCGACCTGGACGCCGCCTCCCTGGACGACGCCCGGGAGTTCTTCCGCACGTACTACGCGCCGAACAACGCGGTGCTGTCCGTCGTCGGCGACATCGACCCCGAGCAGACGCTCGCCTGGATCGAGAAGTACTTCGGCACCATCCCCTCCCACGAGGGCAAGCGGCCGCCCCGCGACGGCACGCTTCCCGACGTCATCGGCGGGCAGCTGCGCGAGGTCGTGGAGGAGGAGGTCCCGGCCCGCGCCCTGATGGCCGCCTACCGGCTGCCGCACGACGGCACCCGGGAGGCCGACGCCGCCGACCTGGCGCTGACCGTCCTCGGCGGCGGCGAGTCCTCCCGGCTGCACAACCGCCTGGTGCGCCGCGACCGCACGGCCGTCGCCGCCGGGTTCGGGCTGCTGCGGCTGGCCGGCGCGCCGTCGCTGGGCTGGCTGGATGTGAAGACCTCCGGCGGGGTCGAGGTGCCCGGCATCGAGGCCGCCGTCGACGAGGAGCTGGCCCGCTTCGCCGAGGAGGGCCCGACACCGCAGGAGATGGAGCGCGCCCAGGCGCAGATCGAGCGCGAGTGGCTGGACCGGCTGGCGACCGTCGGCGGCCGCGCCGACGAGCTGTGCCGGTTCGCCGTGCTGTTCGGCGACCCGCAGCTGGCCCTGACCGCCGTGCAGCGGGTGCTGGACATCACCGCCGAGGAGGTGCGGGCCGTGGCCGCGGCGCGGCTGCGCCCCGACAACCGCGCCGTGCTGGTCTACGAGCCCGTCCAGGGCGCCGAGGACGAGGACACCGACGCCGCAGAAGCCGCCGACACCGACGCAGAAGGGGAGGCGGCCCAGTGAGCGACGCCGTCACCGCCACCATGACCTTCCACCCGCAGCCGCAGGGCGGCGCCCCCAGGCCGTGGGCGTTCCCGGCGCCGGAGCGCGGTGAGTTGTCCAACGGGCTCACCGTGCTGCGCTGCCACCGCCCCGGCCAGCAGGTCGTCGCGGTGGAGGTCAACCTGGACGCCCCGCTGGACACCGAGCCGGCCGGTCTGGAGGGCGTCGCCACGATCATGGCGCGCGCCCTGTCCGAGGGCACCGACAAGCACACCGCCGAGGAGTTCGCCGCCGAGCTGGAGCGCTGCGGCGCCACTCTGGACGCCCACGCGGACCACCCCGGCGTCCGGGTCTCCCTGGAGGTGCCGGTCTCCCGGCTGCCCAAGGCGCTCGGCCTGCTCGCCGACGCCCTGCGCGCCCCCGCCTTCCCCGACGGGGAGGTCGAGCGGCTGGTGCGCAACCGGCTGGACGAGATCCCGCACGAGCTGGCCAACCCGGCCCGCCGCGCCTCCATGGCCCTGGCCAAGGAGCTGTTCCCGGCCGAGTCGCGGATGTCCCGGCCGCGCCAGGGCACCGAGGAGACCATCGAGGGCATCGACGCCGCGGCGGTGCGGGCCTTCTACGAGGCGCACATCCGGCCGTCCACCGCGACCGCGGTCATCGTCGGCGACCTGGCCGGGGTCGACCTGGACCGGGCGCTCACCGACACCCTGGGCGCCTGGACCGGCGGCCCCGCCCCGCAGCGGTCGGTCCCGCCGGTCATCGCCGACGACACCGGCCGTGTGGTGATCGTCGACCGGCCCGGCGCCGTCCAGACCCAGCTGCTCATCGGGCGCGTCGGCGCCGACCGGCACGACCGCGTCTGGCCCGCGCAGGTGCTGGGCACCTACTGCCTGGGCGGCACCCTCACCTCCCGTCTGGACCGGGTGCTGCGCGAGGAGAAGGGCTACACCTACGGGGTGCGCGCCTTCGGCCAGGTGCTGCGCTCGACGCCGCCCTCGCCGGCCGGCGGCGGCTCGGCGGGCGCCTCGCTCCTGGCGATCAGCGGTTCGGTGGCCACCGAGGTCACCGGCCCGGCGCTGGAGGACCTGTGGACGGTGCTGCGGACGCTGAAGGAGGAGGGGCTGACGGACGCCGAGCGCGATGTCGCCGTGCAGAACCTCGTCGGCGTCGCGCCGCTCAAGTACGAGACGGCGGCCGCTGTCGCGGGCACGCTCGCCGACCAGGTCGAGCAGCACCTGCCGGACGACTTCCAGGCGCAGCTGTACGCCCGGCTCGCCGAGGCGGGGACCGTGGAGGCGACCGCGGCGGTCGTGAGCGCCTTCCCGGCCGACCGGCTGGTGACGGTGCTCGTGGGCGACGCCTCGAAGATCGAGGAGCCGGTCAAGGCGCTCGGCATCGGAGAGGTGCGCGTCATCACCGGCTGAACCCCGGCCCGGCCGGCCCGATATGTCCCCGGGCCCGGCGCAACGCACCATCGGCACAAGGACCCTGGCGTCGCACAAGACGCCGGGGTCCTCCCATATGCCCGATTCGCGGGGTGTTTGGTTTGTGGCGAGAACAACAAAAACCCGTAACCGTTTGGTGATCGAAACGCGGCCCGTTTAGCGTCAGTGCGGCTGTTCGCCGGATATCCGCCGCACCCGCGGCACGGACAGCCATCGCCGAGTCCCATGGTGCGAGTGCCAGGGGAGCCGGGGACCCAAACGTCCCTGGGGTGAATCGGACGCCTTCCCCGGCCGGGGGAGGGGCCCGTAGGAGACCTTCCTGCTCCGAACCCGTCAGCTAACCCGGTAGGCGAGAGGGAAGGAAAGGAGTGCGCCACCACATGGCGTTCACCCGTGCCGCTGGGAAGCATCGACGTCCCCGCCAAGCCGCCGTCCGCACCGGCGCCAACATCGCGGGCATCACCACGGTCGCCTCGGGCGTCGTCGCCGGTATCGCCGGCCCCGCCCTCGCCGCGACCGGCGAGACGCCGTCCCCCCAGGACACCGGTCTCCGTCAGGCGATGGTGATGGGCGACGGTCTCTCCGACCAGATCGACGCGCAGGCCCAGTCCCAGCGGGACGCCGCCGAGACCGCCGCCGCCAAGGCGAAGGCCGAGGCCGTGGCCCGCCAGGAAGCCGCGCGGAAGGCCGAGGCCGCCGCGAAGAAGGCCAAGGCGGAGCGCGAGGCCAAGGAGCGCGCCGCGCGTGAGGAAGAGCGCAAGCGCCTCAACACGTTCGTGTCGCCCATCAGCGGCTCCTACGTCTCCACCGGCTACGAGGCGTCCAGCGGCCTGTGGTCCTCCGGGAGCCATACCGGGATCGACTTCCACGCCTCCACCGGCACCTCGGTGCACTCGGTGGGCTCCGGTGAGATCGTCGAGGCGGGCTGGGGCGGCTCGTACGGCAACAACGTCGTCATCAAGATGAACGACGGCACCTACACCCAGTACGGCCACCTCTCGTCGATCGGCGTCTCGGTCGGCCAGAAGGTCACCCCCGGCCAGCAGATCGGCCTGTCCGGCGCCACAGGCAACGTCACCGGCCCGCACCTGCACTTCGAGGCCCGCACCACCGCGGAGTACGGCTCGGACATGGACCCGCTGTCGTACCTGCGCTCGCACGGCGTCAATCTCTGACGCACCGCCGCCCTGTCGAAAGGCCCCGTCCGCCCCGGACGGGGCCTTCGGCATGCCGTCGCCGCCGTGACCGCTGCCGTGACCGCCGCCTTGACAGTCGCCGTGACCAAAAAATATCCCCGAATTGACTTCGCCCATCGGAAATCCCGGCGGCTTCGAATAGAGTCGCTGAATGCGCGTCAATGAGATGCGTTTCGCGGTGGTTGAGGCGGAGGTTCGACAATGCGGGACCGGAAGTGAACGGGGATACGGCCGCCGTCCAGGGCGGTCGCCGGATTTCGGCACACGCGGTATGCGCGGCGATCCGTGACGACATCATCTCCGGTACCTATCCGCCCGGCGGCCGGCTGGCCGAGGAGCTGCTCGCCCGGCGCTACGGGGTCTCCCGGGTGCCCGTCCGCGAGGCGCTGCGCACCCTGGAGTCCGAGGGCTTCGTCACCACCCGGCGGCATGCGGGCGCGTGCGTCGCGCAGCCGTCCGAGAAGGAGGCGGCCGACCTCCTGGACATCCGGGACCTGCTGGAGCCGCTGGGCGCCGCCAGGGCCGCCCAGCGCCGCACCGAGGGGCATGTGAAGGTGCTGCGCGGTCTGGTGCGGCTCGGTCAGGAGCGGGCGCGGCACGGCCGGCTGGGCGAGTTGCGCGCGCTGGGCGACTGGTTCCACGAGACGCTCGCCCAGGCGTCCGGCAGTCCGAGCCTGGCGGGTCTGCTGGTGCAGCTGCGGCGCAAGACGGCGTGGGTGTACGCGGTGGATCCGGCCCGTGCGCAGGCCGGGCCGGGGGTGGCCGGGTCCGTCGACCTCTCGGTGCGCGCCGTGGAGTCCTGGGCCGAGCACGGGGCGATCGTGGACGCGGTCGCGCGCGGCGACGCCGACCGGGCGCGGGCGCTGGCCGCCGCGCACACCGAGCGCTCGCTGTCCGAATACCGAATGCGAAAGGAATCCCCGGTGAGAACTTCGAAACATTCCGTAAACACAGCGAGCGGCCGGAATTAACAGCCGCCCGGTACACGGCTGACCAGAATTCCAGGTGCGGAAAAAGAGCGGGCCGCGGTGATCCGTAATGGTTCACCGCGGCCCCGCCGCGCCGAAATGCGATTCGGGCGGAATCAGACGGTCTCCGGAAGCTCCTCGAGCCCCTCGGCCACCAGCTTCGCCAGACGGTCGAGCGCGGCCTCCACGTCCTCGGCCTCGGAGGCGAGCACGACCTCGTCGCCACCCTGAGCGCCCAGGCCGAGCACGGCGAGCATGGAAGCGGCGTTGACCGGGGCGCCGCCCGCCTTGGTGATCGTGATGGGGACGCCGGCGGCGGTCGCCGCACGGACGAAGATCGACGCCGGGCGGGCGTGCAGGCCCTCGGCCCAGCCGATGTTGACGCGGCGCTCAGCCATGGTGATGCCCTTCAGATCTGCGGGTGGTGTTGTCTAGACCAGATCATACGGTGTCCGGTCTCGCCCGGGTCGGGTCCGAGTGGGTCCGGTCATGTCCGAACAGGTCCGATACGGACTTTCCCTCGACACCCCCCGTTAACGCAAGGGTGTCCGCCATGCGGACCTCTCCGTCCCGCACCCGAGCCCGTACCCTGTCCCCATGCCGAGCCCGTCGGATCATCACGCGTATCCCACCCACTGGGAGGCCGATGTGGTGCTCAGGGACGGCGGCACCGCGCAGATCCGCCCCATCACCCCCGATGACGCGCAGCGCCTGGTCAGCTTCTACGAACACGTCTCGGACGAGTCGAAGTACTACCGCTTCTTCGCGCCCTACCCCCGGCTCTCCGACCGCGACGTCCACCGCTTCACCCACCACGACTACGTCGACCGGGTCGGCCTCGCGGCGACCGTCGGGGGCGAGTTCATCGCCACCGTCCGCTACGACCGCATCGACGAGAACGGCCTGCCCGCCCACCTCTCCCCGGCGTCCCCGGCGGGCGCCCCCGCCGACGAGGCCGAGGTCGCCTTCCTGGTCCAGGACGCCCACCAGAGCCGCGGCGTGGCCTCCGCGCTCCTCGAACACATCGGCGCCGTCGCCCGCGAGCGCGGCATCCGGCGCTTCGCCGCCGAAGTGCTGCCCGCCAACACCAAGATGATCAAGGTGTTCACGGACGCGGGCTACACCCAGAAGCGCAGCTTCGACGACGGCGTCGTCCGCCTCGAATTCGACCTCGAACCCACCGAGGCCTCCCTGGCCGTCATGCGCGCGCGTGAACAGCGCGCCGAGGCCCGCTCCGTGCAGCGGCTGCTCACCCCCGGCTCCGTCGCCGTCATCGGAACCGGCCGGGCCCCCGGCGGCGTCGGCCGCACCGTACTGCGCAACCTCCTCGACGGCGGCTTCACCGGCCGGGTCCACGCCGTCAACCACGCCTTCCCCGAGGACTGGACGCGCCTGGAGCCCGACGGCGTCCCGGCCCACCGCTCCCTGCGCGAGGTCGACGGACCGGTCGACCTGGCCGTCGTCGCCGTCCCCGCCGCGCAGGTGCCCGCCGTCGTCGCCGACTGCGGCGAACACGGCGTCCAGGGGCTCGTCGTCCTCTCCGCCGGGTACGCCGAAAGCGGTCCCGAGGGCCGCGTCCGCCAGCGCGACCTGGTCCGCCAGGCCCGCACCTACGGCATGCGGATCATCGGCCCCAACGCCTTCGGCATCATCAACACCGCCGAGGGCGTGCGGCTCAACGCCTCCCTCTCGCCCCGGCTGCCCCTCCCCGGACGCATCGGGCTGTTCACCCAGTCCGGCGCGATCGGCATCGCCCTGCTGTCCGGACTGCACCGGCGCGGCGCCGGATCCACCCGGCCCACCGGCCCCGAGGACACGGCGGGGCTCGCGGATCCCGCGGATCCCGCGGATCCCGCGGATCCCGCGGATCCCGCGGGCCTGGCAGGTCTGTCAGGTCTGACAGGTCTGACAGGTCTGTCAGGTCTGTCTACGTTTGTCTCCACCGGGAACCGCGCCGACGTCTCCGGCAACGACCTCCTCCAGTACTGGTACGAGGACCCGCAGACCGATGTGGCCCTCATGTACCTCGAATCCATCGGCAACCCGCGCAAGTTCACCCGGCTCGCCCGGCGCACCGCCGCCGTCAAGCCCGTCGTGGTCGTCAAGGGCGCCCGGCACAGCGGCAGCGCCCCCACCGGCCATGCCGTCCCCACCACCCGCATCCCCGACGCCACCGTCTCCGACCTGCTGCGACAGGCGGGCGTCCTGCGCGTGGACACCGTCACCCAGCTCACCGACGCCGGGGTCCTGCTCGCCTCCCAGCCGCTCCCGGACGGGCCGCGCGTCGCCATCCTCGGCAACTCCGAATCCCTCGGCCTGCTCACCTACGACGCCTGCCTCACCGAAGGGCTGCGCCCGCTGCCGCCCCGCGACCTGACGACGGCAGCCGCCCCCGAGGACTTCCACCGCGCCCTGACCAGGGCGCTCGACGACGACGCGTGCGACGCCGTCGTCGTCACCGCCATCCCCTGGGTCGGCGACGCCCACGCCGCGGACCTGGCCGCGGCCATCCGCACGGCCGCGACCGGGGCGCCCGGGCGCGGCGCGGCCAAGCCGGTCGCGGTGGTCCACCTGGAGATCCCCGGCCTCGCCGAGGCCCTCGCGGGCGCCGGCGACCCGGCCTCGGCGCCCGGCGCCGCGCCACCGGCCGGGACCCGCCGGATCCCGGCCTATCCGGCCGCCGAGCGCGTGGTGCGGGCGCTCGCCGAGGCCGTACGGTACGCGCGCTGGCGGCGGGAGTCCGCGGAACCCGGCCGGGTGCCGGAGTACGACGACATCGACGAGGCCGGGGCCGCCGCCGACATCGAGGTGCTGCTGGCCCCGCCCGGGGGAGCCCCGAACCAGGACATCCCGCCGCCCGACGCCCCCGGGCCGGACGGGCCCGGCATCGAGCTGTCCGCCGCCGACACCCAGCGCCTGCTGGCCCGCTACGGCGTCAGCGTGCTGCCCGCGCTGCCCGCGCCCGACCCCGACAGCGCCGTACGGGCCGCCGGGCGCCTCGGCTACCCGGTGGCGCTGAAGGCCACCGCCCCGCAACTGCGCCACCGCACCGACCTGGGCGGGGTGCGGCTGGCCCTCGGCGGCGAGACGGAACTGCGCCGCGCGTACGCCGAACTGACCGCCCATCTCGGCCCCGCCGAGGAACTGGGCCTGGTCGTGCAGCGGATGGCGCCGCGCGGTGTCGACACCGTCGTACGGGCCGCGATAGACCCCGGCGCCGGAGCCGTGCTCTCCTTCGGGCTCGCCGGCGCCCCGTCCGAACTGCTGGGCGACACCGCCCACCGGCTCGTCCCCGCCACCGACCGAGACGCGGCCGAGCTGATCCGGTCCATCCGGACCGCGCCACTCCTCTTCGGCTGGCGGGGTTCCAAGCCGGTGGACACCGCGGCTCTCGAAGAGCTGCTGCTGAGGGTGTCGCGCCTGGTGGACGACCACCCCGAGGTGGTCGCCGTCGACCTGGAGCCGGTGGTCGTCGCCCAGCGCGGCCTCTCCGTGCTCGGCGCGTCCGCACGGCTGGCGCCGCCGCCGGTGCGCACCGACCTCGGCCCCCGCCATCTGCCCGCCTACTGACGGCCCGGGGCCGGGACGGGCATGGGAGCCGGTGTCGGCGCCGCCCCGTAGGATGGTGTCCATGGCTAAGACCGGTACGACGACCCAGGGGCTGCGCGCGGCGATCGAGCGCAGCGGCTATTACCCGGCACTCGTGGCCGAGGCGGTGGAGGCCGCCGTGGGCGGCGAGCCGATCGTGTCGTACCTGGTCCATCAGGAGACCACGTTCGACGCCAACGAGGTCCGCCGCCATGTCACGGTCCTCGTCCTCACCGGCAACCGCTTCATCGTCAGCCACACCGACGAGCAGGCCGCCGACGGCACCTCCCCCTCGCCGTACGCGACCACCTCCACCGAGTCCGTGAAGCTCCAGCGGATCTCGTCGGTCGTGCTCAGCCGGGTCGTCGCCAACCCCGAGTCGTACACCCCGGGCACGCTGCCCCGCGAGGTCGTGCTGACCATCGGCTGGGGCGCCGTCAACCGCCTCGACCTGGAGCCCGCCGCCTGCGGCGACCCCAACTGCGAGGCCGACCACGGCTACACCGGCTCGTCCACCGCCGATGACCTGAGCCTGCGGGTCAGCGAGGCGGGCGACGGCCCCGACACCGTCCGCCAGACCCTCGCCTTCGCCCAGGCGCTCTCCGAGGCCACCGCGGCCACCCCGGACGCCGGCCGCTGATGCCCGGCTCCGCCCCCGGCCCCACCACCGCCGCCGACTCCGCCTGGCCCGAGCCGGTCCCGCTCGACCCCCGCACCGCCCCGGTGCCGCGCTACGGCACCGGTTCGCTCGCCGATCTGCTGCCCGCGATCGCCGCCGGGCAGGAGGTCCCCGGGCTGACGTCCGGGCTCGCGCTCGCCCCGGCCGACCGGGTGTGCGTCTTCCTCGTCGACGGCCTGGGCTGGGAGCTGCTGCGCGCCCACCCCGCTGAGGCGCCCTTTCTGACCTCGCTGCTGTCCAGCTCGCTCGGCGGCACCGGTGCCCCGCTCACCGCGGGCTTCCCGTCCACCACCGCGACCTCGCTCGCCTCCGTGGGCACGGGCCTGCCGCCCGGCGCCCACGGACTGCCGGGCTATACGGTGGCCGACCCCGCCACCGGCCAGTTGATGAACCAGCTGCGCTGGCAGCCCTGGACGGATCCGCACGCCTGGCAGCCGTATCCCACGGTCTTCCAGCTGGCCGACGCCGCGGGCGTGCACACCTGCCAGGTCTCCGCGCCGACCTTCGCGGAGACCCCGCTCACCAAGATCGCGCTGAGCGGCGGCACCTTCCACGGCCGGCTCTCCGGCGAGGAGCGGATGGACCTCGCGGCCGAGCAGCTGGGCGCAGCGGACCGCTCGCTCGTCTACACGTACTACAGCGAAGTGGATGGCAAGGGTCATCGTTTCGGCGTCGACTCCGATGAGTGGCGCGCCCAGCTTCGCTACGTCGACGGGCTGGCCCAGCGGCTCGCCGAGCAGCTCCCGCCCCGCGCCGCGCTCTACGTCACCGCCGACCACGGCATGATCGACATCCCCTTCGACCCGGAGTCGCGGCTCGACTTCGACACCGACTGGGAGCTGCGGGCGGGCGTCGCGCTGCTGGGCGGCGAGGGTCGCGCCCGCCATCTGTACGCGGTGCCCGGCGCGGCCGGTGATGTGCTCGCCGTATGGCGCGAGGTGGTGGGGGAGCGGATGTGGGTGGCCAGCCGCGACGAGGCCATCGAGGCGGGCTGGTTCGGGCGGCCCGGCGGCACCGGCGGCGTGGACGAGCGGGTCTACCGGCGCATCGGCGACATCGTGGCCGCCGCCCGGGACGATGTCGCGATCGTCGCCTCGGAGACCGAGCCGAAGGAGTCCGCGATGGTCGGGCTGCACGGTTCGATGACCCCGGTGGAGCAGCTGGTTCCGCTGCTCGAAGTACGCTCCTGAGCGACCGCGCTCCCGCGTGCCGCAGCCCGCACCGCCACCCGTCCCATACGAAAGGCCCCACCACCCCCATGCCCGAGCTGGTGTTCTTCTCCGGAACCATGGACTGCGGAAAGAGCACCCTGGCTCTGCAGATCGAGCACAACCGCTCGGCCCGCGGGCTTCAGGGGATGATCTACACCCGGGACGACCGGGCGGGCCACGGCAAGCTCTCCTCGCGGCTCGGGCTGGTCACCGAGGCCGTCGAGGCCGTGGCGGACCTGGACTTCTACGCCCATGTGGTCGGCGTGCTGACGGCCGGGGGCCGCGCCGACTACGTCATCGTGGACGAGGCGCAGTTCCTCACCCCGCGGCAGATAGACCAACTCGCCCGGGTCGTCGACGACCTGGACCTGGACGTCTTCGCCTTCGGCATCACCACCGACTTCCGCAGCAAGCTCTTCCCCGGCTCCCAGCGTCTGGTCGAACTCGCGGACCGCGTGGAGGTGCTGCAGGTCGAGGCGTTGTGCTGGTGCGGCGCCCGGGCGACGCACAACGCCCGTACGGTCGGCGGCGAGATGGTTGTCGAGGGTGCCCAGGTCGTCGTGGGCGACGTCAACGGACCGGAGAGCGAGGTGGGTTACGAGGTGCTGTGCCGCCGCCACCACCGGCGCCGGATGACGGCCGCCGCCGCTCGGGCCGCCAGTCTGTCCCCCGATGTGCTGCCGGTCGACACGCCCGCCGGTCCGCCGGACAGGACCTAGTGCCGCGTCAGTCAAGGTTTGCCCCGCTCGCCGCCCTGGCACGGCCATCTGCGGCGTTGCCGAATCGACCGAGTAGGCCCACTACGAGGCCGATCCGGCGCCTTGCAGCTGACCGCACCAGGACGCCTCGCTACCGGGCAAACCCTGACTGACGCGGCACTAGACCTCCGCGGCTCGCACGATCGTGAAGGCCGCCCCCTCCCGGTCGGCGACCAGGGCCGCGCGTCCGGTCGCCCGGTCCGACGGCGGTTCGACCACCCGGCCGCCCAACTCGGCCACCCGGCGCACCGCTTCGTCCACCTCCGCCACCGCGAAGTGGGTCATCCAGTGCGCGCCCCGGTCGCGGGGGAGGTCCGGGTCGGCGCTGCGGATCGCGCACACCGGCCGCCCGGCCAGACGCAGGGTCCGGCGGCCTGGTTCGGGTGCCAGGGTGCTCCCCGTACCGTCCGGTTCGTAGCCGAAGACCATCTGGTAGAACTTCGCGACCGCCCCGGGCTCGCGGGCCGTCAGCTCGTGCCAGACCGGGGTGCCGGGCAGCCCCGCCTCCCGGGGCGCGGCGTGCTCCTCCTCCTGCCACACCCCGAACACGGCGCCCTCCGGATCGGCGGCGATCAGCATCCGGCCCGCCTCATCCGCGTCCAGCGGGCCCACGGCGACGGTGCCGCCGCAGGCGCGGATCATCTCCGCCGTCTCGTCGGCGTCGTTCGAGGCCAGATAAGTCATCCAGGAGACCGGAAGCTGACGTTCTTTGGGCAGCTCGCCCAGTCCCGCGACCGGCCGGCCGTCCCGTACGGCGCGGACGTACGCGCCGAGCTGCTGTGGCCCCGGTGTGAACTCCCAGTCGAACAGGGCGTGATAGAAGTCCTGTGTCGCGGCAAGGCCGTGCACCATCAAACTCGTCCAGCAGGGCGTGCCCGGTGTGCGCCGAGTCGCTGCCTCGGTCATACGTCACTCTCTCCTCGGACCATCGTCGTGGCCGTGCGGCCCCGGGCCGGTCGGCGGCGCGGGGCGGTGATGCGGAGGTGCTGATGTGGGGGGCTCGAACGATATTTGCACCACTTGCCGTGGCAAGCACCCCGGCCGCGCCGCACGATGCGCGCTCCGGCAGAAGAATGCCCGGGTTCTCGCCGCACGCCTGTTTCGCTGCGCTTGCCATCGCATGGCCATCAGCTGTGCGTTGGGTGATCGGGGGGTCCAAACGTCGCAGGGGTATCTACGCAAGGATGGTTCCCATGAATGCCATCATCACCGCACCCGATCTCATGAACGCGCTGGAGGGGGAGCGTCCCCCGCTGCTGCTGGACGTGCGCTGGCAGCTCGGCGGCCCTCCCGGCCGCCCCGCGTACGAGGCCGGGCATCTGCCCGGTGCCGTGTACGTCGATCTCGACACCGAGCTGGCGGGTCCGGCCGGGGCGGCGGGACGCCATCCGCTGCCCGATCTTTCCGCGTTCGCGGCCGCGATGCGCCGGGCCGGGGTCGGCCGGGACCGGCGCGTGGTGGCGTACGACGGCGGACAGGGCTGGGCGGCGGCGCGCGCCTGGTGGCTGCTCCGCTGGGCGGGCCACCCCGATGTCCGCGTGCTCGACGGCGGTCTGCCCGCTTGGACCGCGGCCGACGGTGCGCTGACCACCGAACTGCCGGGCGAGCCCGAGGGCGACTTCGTCCCGGAGCCCGGCGCCCTGCCGCTGCTCACGGCGGAGGACGCGGCCGCGCTCGCGCGGCGCGGCGTCCTGCTGGACGCGCGGGCGGGCGAGCGCTACCGCGGCGAGGTCGAGCCGATCGACCGGGTCGGCGGTCATATCCCGGGCGCGATCTCCGCCCCCACCACCGAGAACGTCACCGCCGACGGCCATCTGCTGTCCGCCGGGCGGCTGGCCGAGCGCTTCGCGGACCTCGGTGTCACCGGGGACACCGAGGTCGGGGTGTACTGCGGTTCGGGCGTCTCGGCCGCGCATCAGGTCCTGGCGCTGGCGGAGGCGGGCATCCCGGCGGCCCTGTACGTGGGGTCGTGGAGCGAGTGGTCCGCCGACGGCAGCCGTCCGGTGGCCACCGGCCCTCAGCCCGGCTGATGTGCGCCCCGCGCAACGCTCCGGGCCCCGTCGCCACAGGTCGGTGACGGGGCCCGGAGCCTTGTCGGGAACGAGCGGCCCGGGGGCTACTCCTGCTTCTTGCGGCGCGTGCCGAAGACGATCTCGTCCCAGCTCGGCACCGCCGCCCGGCGGCCCGGACGGACACCGTCCGCTTCCGCCTGACGGTCCGTCGTGCCGGTCAGCCGGTCCCGGTGGCCCGCGACCGAACGGGGCATCAGCACATCCGCGTACGCCGAACCCGCGCTCGCCGCCGGGGCGGGCGGCTCGACGGCCTCCGCCTCCTCCACCAGCTCGTCCGGCGGCGGTGGCGGCGCCACGACCGGCGCCTCGGGCACGACCATGTCACCACGGAAGTTGGGCACGGCCTCCAGCAGGCTGGTCAGCGAGTCGCGCTCGCCGCCGATGCCGTCGTCCATCGAGGCGGACGGCGACAGCGGCAGGGCGGACTCGTCCTCGTCGTCGCCCGACTCGAAGGACGTACCCCGGTCCCTGTCCCGGTCGCGCGGCAGCCGGGCGATGCGCGGCACGAAGGGGAAGCTGGGCTCCGGGGTGTCGTCGGCCTCGCCGATGAGCGTGCGCGCCTCGTCGTCCACGGCCTGGACCAGCCGCCGGGGCGGGTCGTACGTCCAGCTCGCGGAGTGCGGCTCACCGGCGACCCGGTAGACCAGCAGCACCTCCCAGGTGCCGTCGTCGCGCCGCCACGAGTCCCACTGCGCGGTGTCCTTCTCGGCGCCGCGCAGCAGCAGCCGCTCCGCCACGGCCTCGCCGAGCTGCGGTCCGGCGTTCTCGCCGGGGCGGCGCACGGGTGTCTTACGGGCGCGCTCGGCCATGAACGCGCGCTCCGCGAGCACCGGTCCCTCGAAGCGGCGCACCCGGTCGACGGGAATGCCGGCCATCTGCGCGACCTCTTCGGCGGTGGCGCCGGCGCGTATACGGGCCTGGATGTCACGGGGCCGCAGATGGCTCTCGACCTCGATCTCGATCTGGCCGAGCCGAGCGCGGTCGTTGCGCACCGCGGCGCGCAGTCGCTCGTCGATGGGAAGTGTGTACTCCGTGCTGTCCGCAGCCTTGAGCACCAGCCGTGTGCCGTCGTTGCTGACGGCCACGACACGCAGTTCGGGCATGGGGACCTCCCGGGTGGTGCCTGCCGACGTCACGGTTGCGTCGCTGCTCTCCCGCTAGACGAGTGTGGCCTGCCCGGGTGCAGCCTGCCACAACTTTGCCGAGTTGCCCGGGCCGGTTGGTTGCCGCCCTCTGACCCCTCCCGTTGGGTCCGGGCGGCCGGACGGGAAAGCGGGGCCAGGGCTCGCCACAGTACTCCATTCGGGCCGCTCAGGTGGAGCGGCGCGCCAGCCGAGTTCGGGCGTGGCGTGGTGATCCGGCGCCGAATCCTTCGAAGTGGGGCGCAATGTGGATGCCAAGTTTCACAGAAACGTCAGAATCGGAACGATCAGCTTCGTTTATGGGCCACTTCCCCCGGCGGGCGGGAACGAATGTCCACGCCGGGGAGGGCGGCGCCGGTGTGCCCGGCCCGGCCGGGCCGCCCCGGACCCCGTCAGCCGCCGAGCACCCGCCGCAGGTAGTCGTTGCCGAACACCCGGTCCGGGTCGAGCCGGTCGCGCAGCGCGGTGAACTCGCCGAACCGCGGGTAGACCCCGGACAGATACGCCGCGTCGCGGCTGTGCAGCTTGCCCCAGTGCGGGCGTCCGCCGTGCGCGGTCATGATCTGCTCGGCGGCCGTGAAGTACGCCCGGTGCGGGGTGCCCCGGTAGAGGTGGACGGCGATGTAGGCGGTGTCCCGTCCGGAGGCGGTGGACAGCGGGATGTCGTCGGCGGGCGCGGTCCGCACCTCCACCGGGAAGCTGACCCGCAGCCCCGACCGCTCCACGGTCGCCTTCAGTTCGCGCAGCGCCGGGACGGCGGCCTCGCGCGGCACCGCGTACTCCATCTCCAGGAAGCGGACCCGGCGCGGGCTGGTGAAGACCTTGTGAGGAATGTCCGTATAGGTGCGGGCGGACAGGGCGCGGCTGGAGATCTTGGCGATCCCGGGGATGGTGGCGGGGACCGCCCGGCCCACCGTGCAGGCCACCTGGAAGATGCCGTTGGACAGCAGTTCGTCGTCCACCCAGCCGCTGACCCGGCCGACCGGGGAGGCGGGGCCGGTGCTGCGGTTGTTGCGCTTGGTGTTGCAGTTGCCGGTGTGCGGGAACCAATAGAACTCGAAGTGCTCGTTCTCGGCGACGAGTTGTTCGAAGTCCGTCATCACCCGCTCGAAGGACATCGGTTCCTCGCGCGCGGTGAGCAGGAACTCCCGCTCCACGCCGAAGGTGATCGCCGTGACCACGCCGAGCGCGCCGAGGCCGACCCGGGCGGCCGTGAAGATCTCCGGGTGCTCGGTCGCCGAGCAGCGCAGCACCGAGCCGTCCGCCGTGACCAGCTCCAGCCCCTTGATCTGGGCGGCGATCGAGGCGCTGTCGCGCCCGGTCCCGTGGGTGCCGGTGGAGGTGGCCCCGGCCACCGTCTGCTCCATGATGTCGCCCATGTTGGTCAGCGACAGACCGTGGCCCGACAGGGTCTCGTTGAGCTGGCGCAGCGAGGTGCCCGCCGCGACGGTCACCGTGCCCGCCTCCCGGTCCACCTCCCGCACGCCCACCAGGCGGTCGGGGCGTATCAGCACGCCGTCGGTGGCGGCCGTGGTGGTGAAGGAGTGGCCGGTGCCCACCGGCTTGACCCGCAGCCCGTCGGCCACGGCCTGGCGCACCGCCTCGGCCAGCTCCTGGGTGGAGGAGGGGGCCACGCTCCGTACCGGACGGGCGATGACGTTCCCCGCCCAGTTACGCCACACGCTGTTCCGCTCGGTTCTTACGGTCTTGACGGCCATCCGCACCCGACCCCTCCCGCTGTGGCGCCGGCCGGAGCCGGCGATACCCGAGGAACGCCACCGCCGCCGCGAGCGCCCCGGCCACGGTCGGCACCGCGTACCCCGCGCGGGCCCCGGCGGCGTCCACCACCTCTCCGGCGGCCGACGAGCCGAGCGCCACCCCGACCATGAGCCCGGTGCTCACCCAGGTCATGCCCTCGGTCAGATGCGCGCGTGGTACGTGCTGTTCGACGAGGGCCATGGTCGTGACCATCGTCGGTGCGACGGCCAGGCCCGCGACAAAGAGCGCCACGGCCAGAAACGAAAGGTTCCCGACCAGTTGGAGGGGGATCATACTCACGGTCATCGCACAAATACCCAGCAACCAGCGGAAAGACAGCGATCTTTTGAGCGGCAGCAGCCCGAAGACGGCTCCCGCCAGGCATGAGCCCAGCGCGTACACCGCCAGGACCAGGCTCGCCGCCGCCTTGTGCCCCTGGTCCTCGGCGAACGCCACCGTCGCCACGTCCACCGCCCCGAAGATCGCGCCGACCGCGACGAAGGTGAGGGCCAGCACCCGGAGCCCGCGCGAGCGCAGCGCGGAGCCGCCGCCGTGCGACCCGCGCGGATGCGGCACCGGCTCGGTGGCCCGCTGCGCGGTGAGCCAGAAGACGCCGACGGCCAGGAAGCACGCGGCCAGCAGCGGGCCCGCCTCCGGGAACCACGCGGTGGACAGTCCGATCGAGATCATCGGACCGAGGATGAAGCAGGTCTCGTCGACGATGGCCTCCCAGGAGTACGCCGCGTGCAACTCACGCGGCGCGTCCTGGTGGATCGCCGCCCAGCGGGCTCGCACCATGGCCCCGACGCTCGGCACACAGCCCGCCGTGGCGGCGAACACGAACAGCGTCCAGTCCGGCCACCCCCGGTGGGCCGCCAGCAGCAGCCCGGCTAGCGAGGCCAGCGTGACGAGGGTCGCCGGACGCAGCACCCGCCGCTGGCCGTACCGGTCGACCAGCCGGGAGGTCTGCGGGCCGAGGACGGCGACGGAGAGCGCGAGGGTGGCCGCCAGCGCGCCGGCCAGCCCGTACCGGCCGGTGAGTTGGGAGACCATCGTGACCACGCCGATGCTCGTCATGGCCACGGTCATCCGCGCGATGAACCCGGCCACGGAGAACGCCTTGGCGCCGGGGGCGGCGAAGATCACACGGTAGGGACTGGGTCCGGGCATGGCGGGGGCCTCCGCGGGCGGGCAGAGCGGCGGAACGGGACGGCGGAAGGGAGCGGAAGAGAGGGGAACGCGGTCGGCGGAGCCGAGTAAGGAACGTCGAAGCTGATACAGCTTACGGTCGCCGCGGGGCCCGCGCAGGGGCATTTCCCGCCGGTCCGGGGCTGGTGGCAGGATCGGGACCATGCCGGAACAGTCAGCGCAGACATCCCCCGCCCCGTACGACGCCCTGCTGTTGCTCTCCTTCGGCGGGCCCGAGGGCCCGGAGGACGTCGTGCCGTTCCTGGAGAACGTCACGCGGGGCCGGGGCATCCCCCGGGAGCGGCTCGAGGAAGTCGGGCAGCACTACTTCCTGTTCGGCGGTGTCAGCCCGATCAACGAGCAGAACCGCGAGCTGCTGCACGCGCTGCGCGAGGACTTCGCCGAGCACGGGCTCGACCTGCCGGTCTACTGGGGCAACCGCAACTGGGCCCCGTATCTGACCGACACCCTGCGGGAGATGGTCGCCGACGGCCACCGCCGCATCGCGGTGCTCGCCACCAGCGCGTACGCCTCGTACTCGGGCTGCCGCCAGTACCGCGAGAACCTCGCGGACGCGCTCGCCGCCCTGGAGGGCGAGGGGCTGCCGCTGCCGCGCGTGGACAAGCTGCGGCACTACTTCAACCATCCCGGCTTCGTCCGGCCCATGGTGGACGCGACGCTCGCCGCGCTCGCCGAGCTGCCCGAAGGGGTGCGGGCGGGGGCGCACCTTGCCTTCACCACCCACTCCATCCCGACCGCCGCCGCGGACACCTCAGGCCCGGTCCCGGAGCACGGCGAGGGCGGTGCGTACGTCGCCCAGCACCTCGACGTCGCCCGGCTGATCGCCGAAGCGGTGCGCGAGGAGACCGGCGCGGTGCATCCGTGGCGGCTGGTCTACCAGTCCCGCAGCGGCGCCCCGCACATCCCCTGGCTGGAGCCGGACATCTGCGACCACCTTCAGGAGCTGCACGGCGAAGGGGTGCCCGCCGCGGTGATGGTCCCGGTCGGCTTCATCTCGGACCACATGGAGGTCACGTACGACCTGGACACCGAGGCGGCCGCCAAGGCGGCCGAGCTGGGCCTGCCGGTCGCCCGGGCCTCGACCGTGGGCGCCGATCCGCGGTTCGCGGCGGCGGTGCGCGAACTGCTGCTGGAGCGCGCGGCCACCGAGCGGTTCGCCGCCGGGGACGGCCCGGCGCCCGAGCGCTGTGCGCTGGGCGCGCTGGGCCCCAGCCACGACGTGTGCCCGGTGGGCTGCTGCCCGGCCCGCTCGCCGCGGCCCGCCGCCGCCGGGGCCGACTAGGGGGTGTCTTGCGGGTCAGGCCAGGCGTCGGGAGCCCGGCATGATCCACAAGACACACCCTGGGCCATCCGGGCCGTCACACGCGCAGACGCAGTACACACGGGGCAATCCGCTAAGGAGCACGATGACCGACTCGCTCAACGCCGAACTGCTCGATCTGGCCCTGGAGGCCGCCCGCAGGGCCGGGGACCTGCTGCGGGACGGCCGCCCGGCCGACCTCGGCGTGGCCGCCACCAAGTCCAGCCCGATCGACGTCGTCACCGAGATGGACGTCGCCTCCGAGAAGCTGATCACCGACTTCCTCGCCACGCACCGCCCGGAGGACGGGGTGCTGGGCGAGGAGGGCGCGAGCAGCGAGGGCAGCAGCGGCGTCCGCTGGGTGATCGACCCGATCGACGGCACGGTGAACTACCTCTACGGCCTCCCGTCCTGGGCGGTCAGCATCGCCGTCGAGCGGGACGGCGAGCCGGTCGTCGGAGTGGTGGCGGCGCCGATGCGCGGCGAGACGTACCACGCCGTGCTCGGCCAGGGCGCGTACGCGAACGGAGAGCGCGTGCGGGTGCGCCCCGCGCCCCCCTTCGAGCAGGCGCTGATCGGCACGGGCTTCGGCTATGTGCGCGAGCGCCGCATCGGGCAGGCCAGGGTCCTCAACGAGCTGGTGCCCCAGGTGCGCGACATCCGGCGTGGCGGATCGGCCGCCATCGACCTGTGCGACGTGGCCTGCGGGCGGCTCAACGCGTACTACGAGCGCGGGCTCAACCCCTGGGACTACGCGGCCGGCGCCCTCATAGCCCGCGAGGCGGGCGCGCTCACCGGCGGACGGCCGGGCGTACCGGCCTCGACGGAGCTGACCATCGCCGCCGCCCCGGGGCTCTTCGAGCCGCTGCGAGACCTGCTGGAGGAGCTGGGCGCCTGGCACGACTGAGCCGGGACCCCGCGCACGCGAAGCGCCCCGGTGGCCAGGAGGACACCGGGGCGCTTCGGCGTGGATTGTGCCGGTCGTGCTCGGGAATCGGTGTACCGGAGCTGGATCGGTCTCCGTCACACCGGGTGATCAAACAAGCGGATCAAGCGGCGCTTACTTCCACACCATGCTCGGCGGCGAGCCGACGGAGGTCTTCCAGCTCCGCCAGCTCCACGTCGGCGAGGAAGTCGTCACCCGTCTCACGGGCGCGGCTGAGGTCGGTCTTGGTGGTCTCTATACGCTGCAGAATGCCTGCGGTGAACGCGTCCATGGTGCGCCCCCTCGTCGTGGGTCGGTGGCACGGGGGTGTGCCGACGGCGGGAGCGATCACGTATGTGAATCCCTGAGGGTGGCAGCGGCATCAATGGATAGCCACATACAGGGCGTGATCGCGGGGTGTGCAGTCGTCCTCCCCACCCCACTCGGAGCGGAAACCTCCGGCACCAAAAGTTTCTCAACGATCTTGGAATGACGTTGAAGCGATCGTGAAGTGGGCCCTGGGACCCCCGGGACCTCTTACCGCCGGTTTATGAGACTTCGAGGCAGGATGGAGGCGCCGAACGCTCATCGAGTTCGGCGAGATCACGCCCGCTGCGGCGCATGAGAGCCCACCGCGGCCCACCAAGCCGCCGCGGCCACGAGGGAAGGACGAACGACGTGCGTGTACTCGTCGTCGAGGACGAGCAACTGCTCGCCGACGCGGTGGCCACCGGACTGCGCCGGGAGGCCATGGCCGTCGACGTCGTGTATGACGGTGCCGCCGCCCAGGAGCGCATCGCCGTCAACGACTACGACGTCGTGGTCCTCGACCGTGACCTGCCGCTCGTCCACGGTGACGACGTGTGCCGCAAGATCGTCGAACTCGGCATGCCCACCCGCGTCCTGATGCTCACCGCCTCCGGCGACGTCAGCGACCGCGTCGAGGGGCTGGAGATCGGCGCCGACGACTACCTCCCCAAGCCCTTCGCCTTCAGCGAGCTGATCGCCCGGGTGCGGGCGCTCGGCCGCCGTACCACCGTCGCCCTGCCGCCGGTCCTGGAGCGGGCCGGGATCAAGCTGGACCCGAACCGCCGCGAGGTGTTCCGGGACGGCAAGGAGATCCAGCTGGCCCCGAAGGAGTTCGCGGTGCTGGAGGTCCTGATGCGCAGCGAGGGCGCCGTGGTCTCCGCCGAGCAGCTGCTGGAGAAGGCCTGGGACGAGAACACCGACCCGTTCACCAACGTCGTCCGGGTGACCGTCATGACGCTGCGCCGCAAGCTCGGCGAGCCCGCGGTGATCGTCACCGTCCCCGGCTCGGGTTACCGGATCTGACCGGGCATGGCCACGACTCCGCTCCCGCCGGCGGCCCCGCCCAAGCCCAGCTGGGACCCGCAGCACACCTCGCCGCCCAACCCCTGGCTGCGCCCCACCATCCGGATACGGCTCACCCTGCTGTACGGCGGGATGTTCCTGATCGCCGGTGTGGTGCTGCTGACGATCATCTATCTGCTGGCGGCGGACGCCATCCGCCGGGGCAGCGAGTTCCCGCTGCAGATCGTCCGGATCGACTACAAGCCCTCCGACACGTGCCATCTGCCCAGTCAGGGCAACAACGACGCGTTCAACCGGGCCGTGGCCCAGTGCATGTCCCAGCAGCGCGACTTCGCCCTGGACGGGCTGCTGCGCCGCTCGCTGCTGGCGCTGCTGGGGCTGGCCGTGGTGGCGTTCGCGTTCGGCTACGCCATGGCCGGGCGGGTGCTCTCGCCGCTGGGCCGCATCACCCGTACGGCGCGTCAGGTGGCGGGCTCGGACCTGTCACGGCGGATCGAGCTGGACGGCCCGGACGACGAGCTGAAGGAGCTGGCGGACACCTTCGACGAGATGCTGGAGCGACTGGACCGGGCGTTCACCGCGCAGCAGCGGTTCGTCGCCAACGCCTCGCACGAGCTGCGCACCCCGCTGGCGATCAACCGCACCCTGCTGGAGGTGCAGTTGTCCGATCCGCAGGCGTCCCCGGAGCTGGTCCAGCTCGGCAAGACGCTGCTGGCCACCAACGAGCGCAGCGAGCAGCTGGTGGAGGGTCTGCTGCTGCTGGCCCGCAGCGACAACGAGATCGTGGACCGCAAGCCGGTGGATCTCGCCGAGGTCGCCTCCCAGGCCCTGGAACAGGTCCGCTCCGAGGCCCAGGCCAAGGGCGTGGAGATCCGGGGCGACCGGGCGGCCGCGGTGGTCCAGGGCAACGGGGTGCTGCTGGAGCGGATCGCGCTGAACCTCGTGCAGAACGCGGTGCGCTACAACGTCGAGGACCACGGCTGGGTGGAGGTGACCACCGAGGTGCGGCAGGGCCAGGCGCTGCTGGTGGTCGCGAACACCGGGCCGGTGATCCCGGCGTACGAGATGGACAACATCTTCGAGCCCTTCCGCAGGCTGCGCACCGAGCGCACGGGCAGCGACAAGGGCGTGGGCCTGGGGCTGTCGATCGCCCGCTCCGTGGCGCGCGCCCACGGCGGCCGCATCGCGGCCGAGCCGCGGGAGGGCGGCGGCCTGGTCATGCGGGTGGTGCTCCCGGTCTGAGCGCGGAACGGCGGAACGGCGAAACGGCGAAACGGCGAAACGGCGAAATGCTGAAAGGGGGAGTACCCTCGTGGGGTGTTCGCTTTGGGCGGAATTTTCGTGATCCGCCCACCGCCAGTATCGTGTGTGATCGATCACATGGGCGATTTTCAAGCCATACACTCTGCGTGATCGTGCCGGTTGCCGGAAAGCCGTAAAATCCGGGTTTTCAGGCACCGTGATCACGGGAAGTACACGTCATGGCGCATGAGAGTGCGACATTCGGACCGTGTACGGTCCCGATGGCCATCCAACCCGATCACCTCTTCAGGGGTGCGGTTGGGTGTCGATTGAGTAACAGACCTTGATGTGAGGCAAAATCTCCGCCTCAGGTCGGGCACAAGTCCGGCCTCTCACGCGTTACGAGCGCTGAGACACCGCAGACACCCAGAGGGGGAGAGCGACATGGCAACGGATTACGACACCCCACGCAAGACCGACGATGACGTCAACGAGGACAGCATCGAGGAACTCAAGGCCCGCCGGAACGACAAGTCGGCGTCCACCGTCGACGTCGACGAGTTCGAGCAGGCCGAGGGCTTGGAGCTGCCCGGCGCGGACCTCTCCAACGAGGAGCTGTCCGTGCGGGTGCTGCCCCGCCAGGCCGACGAGTTCACGTGCATGAGCTGCTTCCTCGTGCACCACCGCAGCCAGCTGGCCGCCGAGACCAAGAACGGCCAGCCGATCTGCCGCGACTGCGCGGCCTGAGCCGCAGGCCAGGCGTGGACGCGGAGTCCGGCGACGGGGACGAGGCGACGCATGTCGAGCGAGGCCGGGTGGCCTCGCTCGTGGTCGCCCTCGGCCGCGGCGTCCGGCGGAGCGGTGGCCGTGCCAGGGCGGGGGTGTACGCGGTCGCCGACCGGATCGCGGCGAACGCGCCGCGCATTCCGGTCCGCGACCTCGCGGCCCTGCGCAAGCAGTTCCCCGGGCTCGGCCCGGAGGAGATCGCGGACAAGCTGGTGGCCGGTGCGGCGAACGCCACCTCCACCGTGGGCGCGGGCGTCGGTGCCGCGGCGATGCTGCCGACCCCGCCCGCCATGCCCGCCGAGCTGGCCGCCGAGATCGTCGGTGTGGCGTCCATAGAGTTCAAGCTGATCGCCGAGCTGCACGAGCTCTACGGAGTGCGGGCGCCCGGGTCCGTGCGGCAGCGGGCCGCCATCTATCTCGGCGCGTGGTCCGAGGAGCGGGGTGTCGACCCCACTGTCCCGGCCGGCGTCAATGCCGCGCTGCACGTCCAGATGAAGCGCGAGCTGCGCCAGCGGGTGCTGAGACGGAGCTTCCGGAATCTGCCGGTCCTCGCGCCCTTCATGGTCGGCGCGGCCGTCGGCGCCTCGATGAACCGGCGCGACACCAAGAGACTCGCGCGCAAGATCCGCAAGGACCTGCGCGACCGCCAGGTGCCCTGGGACGCCCTCCCCCCGTCCCCGGACGCCCCCGGCGAACCGCCCGGCACCAACGTGCCCGGACAGCACACCTAGGACGCCTCCTCAGGCGCGTACGGCCGTCAGGGCCGCGGCCAGTCCCTCGGGGTCCCGGGTTGAGACGTACACGTACGGTGTCGGATCCTGCGGATCGGTGACCTCGACCCGCAGCGCGGTCGGGATGTAGCTCCGCAGCAGCATGTAGGCCCGTGGATCGGCCTTGTACGTCCGCCAGGCGGCCGCCTCGGCGGCGTCCAGCACCTCGGCGGCCCCGAGCGCCGACACCGGGATCCTGGCCTCTCCCGCCACCAGCGAGCCCGCCACCACCCGCACCCGGGCCGAGCCGTACGAACTCACCACCACGCAGGCCAGCGCCGCGCCGCCGATCAGGCCGCCGAGCATCGGCAGCGTGCCGAGCGGCAGCAGGGCCAGCGCCGTGCCGACCCCGATCAGAATCGCGATGAACCACCATGAACGGGGCGCGGTGAGACGTTCGTCGTAGGGCTGCATGCGTATCAGCTTGGCATGGCCGCCTGCCCGGGCATCTCTCGCGGGTAAGGTCAGCCGTTGTGAGTGGAAGAACGACAGCGCTGAAGCCGCCGGACGGCGCCACGGCACCCGTGCGCCACCCCGACGCGCCCGCGCCCGGGGAGCCCCTCGGCGCGCACTACGAGCAGTGCTTCGGCTGCGGCGAGCAGAGCGGCGGCCTGCGCTTGCGGGCGCGGGCGGGCGAGGGCGTCGGCCTCACCGCCGAGTTCACCGTGGACGCCGCCCACCAGGGCGCGCCCGGCCTGGCCCACGGCGGGGTGCTGACCGCCGCGCTGGACGAGGCGCTGGGGGCGCTGAACTGGCTGCAGCGTGTGATCGCGGTGACCGGGCGGCTGGAGACGGACTTCGTCCGGCCAGTGCCCGTCGGCACCGTGCTGCACTTGGAGGCACGGGTGACCGCCGTGCACGGCCGCAAGATCTACTGTGCGGCCACGGGCCGCATCGGGGGTCCCGAGGGGCCCGTCGCGGTGCGCGCGGAGGCCCTCTTCATAGAGGTGCGGGTCGACCACTTCATCAAGAACGGCCGGCCGGAGGAGATCAACGCGGCGCTCTCCGACCCGGATCAGGTGAAGGTCGCGCGCGCATTCGAGGTGAATCCGTGACTCCCGTACCGGTGGACGTGTTGATCCGCAGGGTGGACCCCCAGGTGCCGATCCCGGGGTATGCCCACCCGGGGGACGCCGGCGCCGATCTCGTCACGACCGAGGCGGCGGAGCTGGCCCCGGGGGAGCGCGCGGTTCTGCCCACCGGAGTGTCTATCGCGCTCCCGGAGGGGTATGCCGCCTTCGTGCATCCGAGGTCCGGACTCGCCGCCCGCTGCGGGGTCGCCATGGTGAATGCCCCGGGGACCATCGATGCCGGGTACCGTGGAGAGATCAAGGTGATCGTGGTCAACCTGGACCCGCGCGAGAGCGTGCGGTTCGAGCGCTACGACCGGATCGCCCAGATGGTCGTCCAGCAGGTCGAGAAGGTGCGCTTCCAGGAGGTGGCGGAGCTTCCCGGGTCGGCGCGGGCCGAAGGGGGCTTCGGGTCCACCGGCGGTCATGCCGCCGTGGACGGCACAACGGGTGGGAATGGATACGCTTCGGTCGGTTCCGACCGGGAAGGACGATGACGTGTTCGGACGTCGCCGCAAGCGCAGCGAGGAGGACGTCGAGTCGCTCGACGTGACCTCCGAGGAGTTGGCCGAGGACGCGGAGGACGCGGCGGGCCTCGTCGACGACGAGGGCGACGCGGAGGCTCCCAGGGTGAGCCTGCCCCCCGCGCCGCGCCCCGACGGCCCGTGGGACGTGTCCGAGGTGCGGGAGCCCGGCGAGGGCCGGGTGGACCTCGGCGGCATGTTCGTGCCCGGTGTCGAGGGCATGGAGCTGCGGGTGGAGGTCGCGGGGGACGCGATCGTGGCCGCGACCGTGGTGCTGCGGGACAGCGCCGTGCAGCTGCAGGCGTTCGCCGCGCCGAAGAAGGAAGGCATCTGGACCGAGGTGCGGGACGAGATCGCCACTGGCATCACCCAGCAGGGCGGTGTGGTGGACGAGGTCGAGGGCCCGCTCGGCTGGGAGCTGCGGGCCCAGGTGCCGGTGCAGCTGCCGGACGGCAAGAACGGCGTCCAGGTGGTGCGCTTCATCGGCGTCGACGGGCCGCGCTGGTTCCTGCGCGGGGTGATCTCCGGGCAGGGCGCCGTGCAGCCCGAGACCGGCAGCCTGCTGGAGGCGATCTTCCAGGACACGGTCGTGGTGCGCGGCGAGGGCCCGATGGCCCCGCGCGACCCGATCGTCCTCAAGCTGCCGAACGACGCGCAGATGGTGCCCGACGGGGTGCAGCAGGAGGAGGCGCAGGGCTCGCGGTTCGCGGGCGGCGCCGACCGGCTCCAGCGCGGTCCCGAGATCAGCG
The DNA here is from genome assembly GCF_001417735.1 of Streptomyces sp. NBRC 110028. GTDB lineage: Bacteria > Actinomycetota > Actinomycetes > Streptomycetales > Streptomycetaceae > Streptomyces. The sequence continues at coordinate 625,704 of NZ_BBUZ01000024.1, read as the reverse complement.
AGGTGCGCTGACCGGAGGCCGCGCCGAGCGCATGAGGCCAGGTCCGAAGGGGCCCGGGGAGACTTCCCGGGCCCCTTCGATTTTTTTCGCACCGCGTTGAACACGCGTGCCGCCCGGGGCGTATTGATGGGCGAGAGACCCCCGGCGCGCCCGCGGCAGTGGAAGAGCGGGCGCGAGGGGGACACCCCCTGTCCGACCTCAACGAGGTGAGTGATCAATGTCCCGAGGCCTTCCGTTACTTCACCGTCGGCGGATTGTGGTCGCCGGTGTGATCGGCGGTATTACCTGTGCGTCCGTCGCGGTGGGAGCCGCCATGGCAGGTCAGGACGACAGCAGCGACACGGGGAAGGCGTCGGTCAAGGCCGCGTCCTCCATCAGCTGCCCCGCCGTGGAGGGATCCCTGCCGGAGATTCCCGCGGAAGCCAAGGCGGAGGTGGACCGCAACCTCGCCCTTCTGGACACCCAGCTCGCCGAGGCGAACAAGCGGCTGAGCACCAGTCAGGGCGAGGGCGGCCCGAACTTCGTGCAGAACGCGATCCTCGGTCCGCTGGCGGACAAGCGGAAGTCCACCCTCGATCGCATCGCGACCTCCATCGGGCGCCGGGCCGAGAAGCCGACCGGCCTCGACGCGCTCGCCGAGTGCACGCTGTCCGGCGGCGACGCCGGTGGTGCCGGGGCGGGAACCGGGGCGGCCCCGACGGCCGCCGCGAGCGCCGCGGCCTCGGCCGACCCTGCGGCGGAGTCCGGCGCCGGTGCGGACACCGGCGCCGGTTCCGGTCAGACGATCAGCTGCCCGGACGTCGCCGGTCAGGTCGGCAACGTACCGGCCGCCGCCCAGGCGGAGGTGGACCGCAACCTCGCGCTTCTGGACACGCAGCTCAGCGAGGCGAACAAGCGGCTGAGCACCAGTCAGGGCGAGGGCGGCCCGAACTTCGTGCAGAACGCGATCCTGGGCCCGCTGGCGGACAAGCGGAAGTCCACGATCGACCGCATCAAGATCTCATTCTCCCGTCAGGGCTCGACCGCCCCCTCCGGTCTTGACGCTCTGGCGGGCTGCTCGCTCGCATCCGGCTGAGTCCCCGGCGTAAGGCTCGGCTGATGTGAGCGTTCTACCGGTGGGCCGTACTTTTCTCTGCGGAGTACGGCCCACCGGCTATGTCGCGTCGTGCGGGCACCCCTGGGCGTCAGGGAGGCGTCAAGAGGGTGCTCGCCGCCGTAAGGGAGCCGTCAACGGCGGCTCCGGCCCCCCGAACACGGGTTTTGCTCTAGAGGTCAGCTCTCCACCGATCCTCTAGGAGCCCACGATGGCCGATCTGGCCTTCGTCGTTGCCACGCTCGCGGTGTTCGCGCTGGTGGCCCTCGTCGCCAAAGGGGTGACGAAGCTGTGACCGCCGAGAACGTCGTCGGCCTGGTCGTGGCCGTCGCGCTGCTGGGCTATCTGGTCCTCGCCCTCCTCTTCCCCGAGCGGTTCTGAGGGCGTCATGAGTTCAGAACTCGCCGCGGTGCTCCAGCTCGCCGCGCTCATCGGCGCGCTCGCCCTGGTGTACCGGCCGCTCGGCGACTACATGGCGGCCGTCTACCGCTCCGGGAAGCATCTGCGCGCCGAGCGGTGGATCTACGCCTGCGTCGGCGCCGATCCGGACACCCGGATGCGCTGGCCCGCGTATCTGCGCGGAGTGCTCGCCTTCTCCGGCGTCAGCGTCCTCTTCCTGTACCTGCTGCAGCGCCTCCAGGGCGCCCTGCCGCTGTCCTACGGCTTCTCCTCGATCAGCCCGGCGCAGGCGTTCAACACCGCCGCGTCCTTCGTCTCCAACACCAACTGGCAGTCCTACGCGGGCGAGCAGTCCATGGGCCATGTGGTGCAGACGGCCGGGCTCGCGGTGCAGAACTTCCTGTCCGCCGCCGTCGGCATCGCGGTGGCCATCGCGCTCGTCCGGGGCTTCGCCCGCTCCCGCACCGGCGAGCTGGGCAACTTCTGGGCCGATCTGGTGCGCACCGTCGTACGCGTCCTGATCCCGATGGCGGTGATCGCCGCGATCGTGCTGGTCGCGTGCGGCGCGATCCAGAACTTCGCGGGCATCCACGAGGTCGGGCAGCTCACCGGCGGCACCCAGCAGACGAACGGTGGCGCGGTCGCCTCGCAGGAGGCCATCAAGGAGATCGGCACCAACGGCGGCGGCTTCTTCAACGCCAACTCCGCCTACCCGTTCGAGAATCCGAACGCCTTCACCAACCTCTTCGAGATCTTCCTGATCCTGGTCATCCCGTTCTCGCTGACCCGCACCTTCGGCGTGCTCGTCGGGAACGTCCGGCAGGGGTACGCGATCCTCGCCGCCATGGGCCTGATCTGGCTCGGCTTCACGGCGCTGATGATGTGGAGCGAGTTCCACCACGGCGGCCCCGCGCTCCAGGCCGCGGGCGGCGCGATGGAGGGCAAGGAGCAGCGGTTCGGCGTCGGCGCGTCGTCGATCTTCGCGACGAGTACGACGCTGACGTCCACCGGCGCGGTGGACGCGATGCACTCCTCCCTGACCGGCTTCGGCGGCGGCATCGCGCTGCTGGGCATGATGCTCGGCGAGATCGCCCCCGGAGGAGTGGGCTCCGGCCTCTACAGCATGCTCGTCATGGCCGTGATCGCGGTCTTCATCGCGGGGCTCATGGTCGGCCGTACGCCCGAGTACCTGGGCAAGAAGATCGGGGCCCGCGAGATCAAGCTCGCCGCCTGCTCCATCCTGGTCACCCCGGCACTGGCGCTCTCCTTCACCGCCCTGTCCGTGGTGCTGTCCAGCCCGCAGCACTCGATCCTCAACACCGCGGGGAACGCGGCGGGCCACAGCGGGGCGCACGGCTTCTCCGAGGTGCTGTACGCCTTCACCTCCGGCGCCAACAACAACGGCTCCGCCTTCGCGGGCCTGAACGCCAACACCGACTGGTACAACACCACGCTGGGCCTCGCGATGCTGCTCGGCCGCTTCCTGCCGATGGTCCTCATCCTGGCGCTGGCCGGTTCGCTCGCCGAGCAGAAGCCCGTCCCCGAGACGGCGGGCACCCTGCGCACCGAGAAGCCGCTCTTCGCGGGGCTGCTGGTCGGCGCCGTCCTGATCATCACCGGCCTCACCTACTTCCCGGCCCTGGCCCTTGGCCCGATGGCGGAGGGACTCTCATGAGCACGACCACACCCGTGCGCCCCGCCCCCGGCGGCGAGCGCCCGCACAGCCACGACGCGGGCGGCGGCCGGGTCTCCGGTGGCCTCTTCGACCCCCGCCGGCTCCTCACCTCGCTGCCGGACGCCCTCCGGAAGCTCGACCCGCGCGTGATGGCGAAGTCCCCGGTGATGTTCGTCGTGGAGATCGGCTCGGTGCTCACCACCGTGCTGGCCGCGCTGAACCCGGGCGACTGGTTCGGCTGGGCGATCACGGTCTGGCTCTGGCTGACCGTGATCTTCGCCAATCTCGCCGAGGCCGTCGCCGAGGGCCGGGGCAAGGCCCAGGCCGACACCCTGCGCAAGGCCAAGACCGACACCGAGGCCCGGCGGCTCGCGGCCGCCGGCGAGGAACGGGTGCCCGGCACCGCGCTGTGCGTCGGCGACCTCGTGGTCTGCGAGGCGGGGGAGGTGATCCCGGGCGACGGCGATGTCGTCGAGGGTGTGGCGTCCGTCGACGAGTCGGCCATCACCGGGGAGTCGGCGCCGGTCATCCGCGAGTCCGGCGGCGACCGGTCCGCGGTCACCGGCGGCACCAAGGTGCTCTCCGACCGCATCGTCATCAAGATCACGACGAAGCCCGGCGAGACCTTCATCGACCGGATGATCAGACTGGTCGAGGGCGCGGCCCGGCAGAAGACCCCCAACGAGATCGCGCTCAACATCCTGCTCGCCTCGCTCACCATCGTCTTCCTGCTCGCCGTCGTGACCCTCCAGCCGTTCGCGATCCACGCGGGCGCCGAGCAGACGATGGTCGTGCTCACCGCGCTGCTGGTCTGCCTCATCCCCACCACCATCGGCGCCCTCCTCTCCGCCATCGGCATCGCGGGCATGGACCGGCTGGTGCAGCGCAACGTCCTGGCCATGTCCGGCCGCGCGGTGGAGGCGGCGGGCGACGTGTCGACGCTGCTGCTCGACAAGACCGGCACGATCACGCTCGGCAACCGGCAGGCCGCCGAGTTCGTCCCCGTCGGCGGGGCCACCGAGGAGGAACTGGCGGACGCGGCCCAGCTGTCCTCGCTCGCCGATGAGACGCCCGAGGGCCGCTCCGTCGTCGTCCTCGCCAAGGAGGCGTACGGCCTGCGGGCCCGCCACGAGGGCGAACTGGGCCACGCCGCGTTCGTCCCGTTCACCGCCCAGACCCGGATGTCCGGCGTCGACCTGGACTGCACCAGGGTCCGCAAGGGCGCGGCCGCCGCGGTCACCGGCTGGGTGGCCGAGCGCGGCGGACGGGTCTCGGACGACGCCCGGGAGAAGGCCGACGCGATCTCGGCGGCGGGCGGCACCCCGCTGCTGGTGGCCGTCGAGGACGAGCGGGGCGCGCGCGTCCTCGGCCTGATCCACCTCAAGGACGTCGTCAAGGAGGGCATACGGGAGCGGTTCGACGAACTGCGCCGGATGGGCATCAAGACCGTGATGATCACGGGCGACAACCCGCTGACCGCCCGGGCCATCGCGGACGAGGCGGGGGTGGACGACTTCCTGGCGGAGGCCACCCCCGAGGACAAGATGGCGCTGATCAGGCGCGAGCAGGCGGGCGGCAAGCTGGTGGCGATGACCGGAGACGGCACGAACGACGCCCCGGCGCTCGCCCAGGCCGATGTCGGCGTGGCCATGAACACCGGCACCTCGGCCGCCAAGGAGGCCGGGAACATGGTCGACCTGGACTCCGACCCGACCAAGCTGATCGAGATCGTGGAGATCGGCAAACAGCTGCTGATCACCCGGGGCGCGCTGACCACCTTCTCGATCGCCAACGATGTCGCGAAGTACTTCGCGATCATCCCGGCGATGTTCGCGGGCGTGGCGGGCTACACGGGCCTGGACGCGCTCAACATCATGCGTCTGGCCTCGGCCCAGTCCGCGATCCTGTCGGCCGTCGTCTTCAACGCGCTGATCATCGTCGCGCTGGTGCCGCTCGCCCTCAAGGGCGTGCGCTACCGCCCGATGAGCGCCGACCGGATGCTCCGCCGCAACCTCGCCCTCTACGGCCTGGGCGGGCTCATCGCCCCGTTCCTCGGCATCAAACTCATCGACCTGCTCATCTCCCTCATACCGGGCATCGGGTGAATCGAGACCATGACCCTTCCTCACGGCACGGCACGCTCCACCGCCCGGCTTGCGGGCGCCGCCCTGCGCGCACTGCTCGCCCTCACGGTGCTCTGCGGGGTGCTCTATCCGCTCGCCGTCACCGGGATCGCGCAAGCCGCCTTCCCGCACCGGGCGAACGGCTCCGAGGTCCGGGCGGACGGCAGGACCGCGGGCTCCGCGCTCATCGGCCAGACGTACACCCTGGACCGTAAGGACAAGGCCGGGAACCCGCTGCCGGACCCGAAGTACTTCCAGCCCCGCCCCTCGGCCGCGGGCACCAACACCGTCAACACCCAGTACGAGATCACCGTCTCGGGCGGGTCCAATCTCTCCGCCGACAGCACGGTGCTGCTCCAGCAGATCAAGGAGCGCCGCGCCCGCATCGCCGCCTTCAACGGGGTCGCGCCCGGCGCCGTACCCCCCGACGCGGTCACCGCCTCCGCCTCCGGCGTCGACCCGGACATCTCGCCCGCGTACGCCGCCCTCCAGGTGACCCGGGTGGCCCGGGCCAACGCGCTGCCGCGCGCCGAGGTCGCACGGCTGGTCGGGAACCACACCGACGGCCGCGCCCTCGGCTTCCTCGGCGAGCCGCGCGTGAACGTGCTGGAGCTGAACATCGCGCTCCACCAGCTGGAAAAATGAGCGAACGGGGAAAATAGGGGCATGGGACGCGGCAAGCTTCGGATCTACCTCGGCGCGGCGCCGGGCGTCGGCAAGACCTACGCGATGCTGTCCGAGGGGCACCGGCGGGCCGAGCGGGGCACGGACCTCGTGGTCGGCTTCGTGGAGCACCACGGCCGCCGCCGCACCGAGGTGATGATGGCCGGCCTGGAGGAGGTGCCGCGCCGGGAGCTGGAGTACCGGGGCGGCACGTTCACCGAAATGGACGTGGACGCGGTGCTCGCCCGCCGCCCCGGCGTCGCGCTCGTCGACGAACTGGCCCACACCAACGTCCCCGGCTCCCGCAACGCCAAGCGCTGGCAGGACGTCGAGGAGCTGCTGAAGGCCGGGATCGACGTCGTCTCCACCGTCAACATCCAGCACCTGGAGTCGCTGGGGGACGTCGTCGAGTCGATAACGGGCGTACGGCAGCGGGAGACCCTGCCCGACGAGGTGGTGCGCCGCGCCGACCAGATCGAGCTGGTCGACATGTCGCCCCAGGCGCTGCGCCGCCGGATGGCGCACGGCAACATCTACGCGTCCGACAAGGTCGACGCCGCGCTGTCCAACTACTTCCGGCCCGGGAACCTCACCGCGCTGCGCGAGCTGGCCCTGCTGTGGACCGCCGACCGGGTCGACGAATACCTCCAGCAGTACCGCGACGAGCACAGCATCCGCTCCACCTGGCAGGCGCGCGAGCGCATCGTCGTCGGGCTCACCGGCGGCCCCGAGGGGCGCACGCTCATCCGGCGCGCCTCCCGGATGGCGGCCAAGGGCTCCGGCAGCGAGATCCTGGCCGTCTACATCGCCCGCAGCGACGGACTCACCTCGGCCTCCCCGAAGGAGCTGGCGGTCCAGCGCACCCTGGTCGAGGATCTGGGCGGCACCTTCCACCACGTCATCGGGGAGGACATCCCCGGAGCGCTGCTGGAGTTCGCGCGCGGTGTCAACGCCACCCAGATCGTGCTCGGCTCCAGCCGCCGCAAGGCGTGGCAATACGTCTTCGGGCCGGGGGTGGGCGCGACCGTCGCCCGGGACTCCGGGCCCGACCTGGACGTGCACATCGTCACCCACGAGGAGGTCGCCAAGGGGCGCGGACTGCCCGTCGCGCGCGGGGCCCGGCTCGGCCGCGCCCGGCTGATCGCGGGCTGGCTGGTGGGGATCGCCGGGCCCGCCCTGCTCACCCTGGTGCTCACCGGCACGGGCGCCACGCTCACCGCGGACGCCGGTCCCGGCTTCGCCAACGAGGTGCTGCTGTTCCTCTTCCTCAACGTGCTGGCGGCCCTGCTGGGCGGAATGCTGCCCGCCCTCGCCTCGGCGGCCGTCGGATCGCTGCTGCTCAACTACTACTTCACCCCGCCCACCCACACCTGGACCATCGCCGATCCCGAGAACATCGTCGCCATAGTGATCTTCGTGGCGGTGGCGGTCAGCGTCGCCTCCGTCGTCGACCTGGCCGCGCGCCGCACCCACCAGGCCGCGCGGTTGCGCGCCGAGTCCGAGGTGCTGTCCTTCCTCGCGGGCAGCGTGCTGCGCGGGGAGACCAGCCTGGAGGCGCTGCTGGAGCGGGTCCGCGAGACGTTCGGCATGGACACGGTGGCCCTGCTGGAACGGGAGGGCGATGTCGCGCCCTGGACGTGCGCCGGCAGCGTCGGCGGCACCGCGGGCGCAACCCCGCCGGAGCGGCCCGAGGACGCGGACGTGGACATGCCGGTCGGCGACCACATGGCGCTCGCGCTGTCCGGCCGGGTACTGCCCGCCGAGGACCGCCGGGTGCTGGCCGCCTTCGCCGCCCAGGCCGCCGTCGTGCTGGACCGGCAGCGGCTGGTGGGGGAGGCGGAGCGGGCCCGCGGGCTGGCCGAGGGCAACCGCATCCGCACCGCCCTGCTCGCCGCCGTCAGCCACGATCTGCGCACCCCGCTCGCGGCCATCAAGGCGGCCGTGTCGTCCCTGCGCGCGGACGACGTGGCCTGGTCGGCGGAGGACGAGGCCGAGCTGCTGGCGGGCATCGAGGACGGCGCCGACCGCCTCGACCACCTGGTCGGCAACCTGCTCGACATGTCCCGGCTGCAGACCGGCACCGTCGCCCCCCTCATCCGGGAGATCGACCTGGACGAGGTGGTGCCGATGGCGCTCGTCGGCGTGCCCGAGAGCGACGTCACCCTGGAGATCCCCGAGGACCTGCCGATGGTCGAGGTCGACCCGGGGCTGCTGGAGCGCAGCGTCGCCAACATCGTCGAGAACGCGGTGAAGTACAGCCCGCGGGACCGGCCCGTGCTGGTCTCCGCCAGCGCCCTCGGCGAGCGGGTCGAGTTGCGCGTCGCCGACCGGGGCCCCGGTGTGCCGGACGCCGCGAAGGACCGTATCTTCGAACCCTTCCAGCGCTACGGGGACGCCCCGCGCGGCTCCGGGGTCGGTCTCGGACTCGCCGTCGCCCGCGGCTTCGTGGAGACGATGGGCGGATCGCTGGCCGCCGAGGACACGCCGGGAGGCGGGATGACCATGGTGCTGACCCTGCGGGCCGCCCCCGGCAGCCCGGCGCACGACCCACACGGCACAACGGAAAGGCAGGCCGTCAGATGAACCGGGTGCTCGTGGTGGACGACGAGCCGCAGATCGTACGGGCCCTCGTGATCAACCTGAAGGCGCGCAAGTACGAGGTCGACGCCGCCGGGGACGGTGCGACCGCCCTGAAGCTCGCCGCCACCCGCCACCCCGATGTGGTCGTGCTGGACCTGGGCCTGCCCGATATGGACGGAGTGGAAGTGATCAGGGGGTTGCGGGGCTGGACCCGCGTCCCGATCCTCGTCCTCTCGGCCCGCCAGACCTCCGACGAGAAGGTCGAGGCCCTGGACGCGGGGGCGGATGACTACGTCACCAAGCCGTTCGGCATGGACGAGCTGCTGGCCCGGCTGCGCGCCGCCGTGCGGCGCGCCGAGCCGTCGGGGCCGTCGGACGCGGCCGTGATCGTCCAGACCGAGGGGTTCAGTGTCGACCTGGCCGCCAAGAAGGCGCACCGGGACGGCCGCGACGTGCGGCTGACGCCCACCGAATGGCATCTGCTGGAGGTGCTGGTGCGCAACGAGGGCCGCCTGGTCAGCCAGAAGCAACTGCTCCAGGAGGTCTGGGGACCGTCGTACGGCACCGAGACCAACTACCTGCGCGTCTATATGGCGCAGTTGCGCCGCAAGCTGGAGAACGACCCCGCGCATCCGCGGCACTTCATCACCGAGCCGGGGATGGGGTACCGCTTCGAGCGGTGAGCGGTGGAACGGGTGTCCGGCCGGAGGTCCGGGGGTTGCCCCCGGGGGACGCTGTATCACCGAGCCGGGGATGGGGTACCGCTTCGAGCGGTGAGGCGGGGGCTCACCGGTACGCTGACGGTATGAGTTCCGTACCCCAGCCCCTCGGGAAGCGTGACAAGCCGGTCGGCCGCTTCCGGCGGATGATCGACCGGCTGTCCAGCTCCCAGGAGGAGTTGCACTCCGCCGAGCTGCAGCAGGACGCGGAGGACGCGGGCTGCACGAAGATCGGCGACTGTGGCGACCGACAGATCGTCAAGGTGACGGGTACACTGCGCACGGTCACGCTGCGGCCGCGGGCCGGAGTGCCCGCGCTGGAGGCAGAGCTGTTCGACGGCACTGCCGCCCTCGACGTCGTGTGGCTGGGCCGCCGCTCCATCATCGGCATAGAACCGGGCCGCAAGCTGATCGCCACCGGCCGGATCTCCATGAGCCACGGGCGCCGGGTGCTGTTCAATCCGAAGTACGAACTCCGACCGCTCGGACAGGAGTAGCCGGTGACGTCTGATGACAAGACGACCCCGACCGATCACCAGGACGCCGCCGACGCGCGGAGCAGGGCGGCGGCGGACACCGCGCTCCTGGAGGCGTTCGGCGGGGTGCGGGGCATGGTGGACACCACCGTCCCCGGGCTGGTGTTCGTCCTGCTGTACACCATCAAGCGCGACATCCACCTGGCCGCGATCGCCGCGCTCGGCCTGACCGTGCTGCTGGGGCTGACCCGGCTGGCGCGCAAGGAGACGCTGAAACACGCCTTCAGCGGGGTCTTCGGGGTCGCGTTCGGCGCGATCTTCGCGATGATGTCCGGCGACGCCAAGAACTTCTACCTGCCGGGCATGCTCTACACGCTCGGCCTGGCGATCGCGTACGTCCTTTCGGCCATCTTCCGCTATCCGCTGATCGGCGTGCTGCTCGGGCCGATGCTCAAGGAGAACCTCTCCTGGCGCACCCGCAACCCCGGCCGGTTCCGCGCGTACACCCGGGCCACCTGGGCGTGGGGGCTGATCCTGCTCGCCAAGTCGGCGATCCTCTTCCCGCTCTACTGGTGGGGGGACGTCACCCAGCTCGGCTGGGTGAAGGTGGCGCTCGGCATTCCGCCGTTCCTGCTGTGCGTCTATCTGACGTGGATCTTCCTCGCCAAGGCCCCGCCGCCGATCGACGTCATCGCCGAGATGGAGGCCGAGGAGAAGGCGGAGCGGGAGCGCGAGCGCGCCAAGCGGGAGACCGCGCAGGCCGAGCGGATCGTCGAACCGCTGCTCTCGGAGTGGACCGACCAGATCGTGGACGAGGCCCGCGGCGAGTCGGCCGACCGCCGCCCGCCCCGGCACTGATCACCACGAAGCCCCGGGCTTCCCGTGAAGGGACGCCCGGGGCTTTCGCTTCGTTGCTAGCCCGCGTCGCTAGCCCGCGTCCTGGCGCTGGACCGACAGCAGCGCCTCCAGCTGCTCCTCGCGCGCCTGGGCCGCGACGAACAGCAACTCGTCGCCCGCCTCCAGGACGTCGTCCTTGTTCGGCGTCAGCACCCGGGTGCCCCGGATGATCGTGACCAGCGTGGTGTCCTCCGGCCACTCCACGTCGCCGACCCGGGTGCCGACCAGAGCCGCCTCCGGCGGCAGCGTCAGCTCCACCAGGTTCGCGTCGCCGTGGCTGAAACGCAGCAGCCGCACCAGATCACCGACGCTCACCGCCTCCTCGACCAGCGCCGACATCAGCCGTGGCGTGGAGACGGCGACATCGACGCCCCACGCCTCGTTGAACAGCCACTCGTTCTTGGGGTTGTTGACCCGGGCGACCACCCGCGGCACCGCGTACTCGGTCTTGGCCAGCAGGGACACGACCAGGTTGACCTTGTCGTCCCCGGTGGCCGCGATGACCACGTTGCATCGCTGCAGCGCCGCCTCGTCCAGCGAGGTGATCTCGCACGCGTCGGCCAGCAGCCATTCGGCCTGCGGCACCCGCTCCACCGAGATGGCGGTCGGCGCCTTGTCGATGAGGAGGACCTCGTGCCCGTTCTCCAGCAGCTCGCCCGCGATGGAGCGCCCCACGGCGCCCGCTCCGGCAATGGCAACCCTCATCGTGTCTCCTCGTTCGCCCCGCCGCGCCAGTGGCTGATGTCACTGCCGCCCGCACGGCGCAGAAGTGCGGCTTTCGCCGTAGGGTGCGGCCCGGCGGCCGTGCGTGCGTCGCTCACCGAGCACCCTCCTCAGGTCCCTCGTCGAAGGCCGCTTCGACCTTCTCGACCTCATCGGTGCGCATCATCACATGCACCAGGTCGCCCTCCTGGAGCACCGTCTGCGAGGTGGGCAGCATGGCCTCACCGAGCCGGGTCAGGAACGCCACCCGCACCCCGGTCTCCTCCTGCAGCTTGCTGACCTTGTGCCCCACCCACGCGGGGGAGGTGTGCACCTCGGCGAGCTGCACCCCGCCGCTCGGATCCCGCCACAGCGGCTCCGCGCCGGACGGCAGCAGCCGCCGCAGCATCTGGTCCGCGGTCCACCGCACGGTGGCCACGGTCGGGATGCCCAGGCGCTGGTAGACCTCGGCGCGGCGCGGGTCGTAGATCCGGGCGGCGACGTTCTCCACGCCGAACATCTCGCGGGCCACCCGGGCCGCGATGATGTTGGAGTTGTCGCCGCTGCTGACCGCCGCGAAGGCCCCGGCCTCCTCGATGCCCGCCTCGCGGAGCGTGTCCTGGTCGAATCCGACGCCGGTCACCCGGCGGCCGCCGAAGCCCGCGCCGAGGCGGCGGAAGGCGGTGGGGTCCTGGTCGACGACCGCGACCGTGTGTCCCTGCTGCTCCAGGGTCTGGGCGAGCGCCGCGCCCACCCGGCCACAGCCCATGATCACGATATGCATGCGTCTTACCCCGCACTCCTGATGACCGTGCTGACCTGCGCAAACACCCTGCTCACATCTTCCTTCCAGGACCTACGGGGTGACAGCGGGGCAAGGGGCCCCGATGCCGGTGCCGCACGGCGACGACAGGTCGTCCGCCACGGCGTCTGTTCCCACCGTATCCATACCCATGGGGCGATTCCCTGCCCGAGTGCACCCGGCCGGGAGGAAACACGGCGCGCCGGCGGTCCGGCGGCTACCGTGAAGGGACGTGAAGGGAGGGGGCGGGCGTCGGCGGCCGCGCCAGGGGGGCTCCCTCATCTTCGCCCAATATCCAGGACCTTCACTGAACCCTTACGGGAATGGACAATAGGGTCCGGGGAGTTCGAACTTTGTTACGCCCGTCGGACACTTGGTCACGGCGTGGCTAAGATGATCGCCGTATTCCGTTCCCGGACGGGACATCAGGGCACTGAATCGTTCCCTCCACGCCCGCGTTCTCTGCACGAGGTTCCTGATGACAGATCACATACCGGAGGCGGTGACCTGGTGCCTGGCCGGCGTCCTCCTTGTCGTTCTGGTGCTTCTGATGCGCCAGCGGCGGATCACCGCCGGAGTGCGCAGGCGTAACGCCACGCTCGAGGACAACCTGCGCTCCCGCGACGAGGAAGTGCGGCACCTGGTCGACGTCCGGCTCCCGGCGATCGCGGACGTGCTGAGCCAGCCCGCCCCGCTGCCCGGGCTGCGGGACGAGAAGCTGGCCGGGACCGCCTACGCGCAGAGCCTGCACGCGGTCATGGAGCACTTCGCGCGCGCGGTGGACAAGGCACAGTCGCGGGCCGACGCCTCCGCCAAGGCCGCGCTCAAGGCGTCGATGCGCGCCCTCCAGGGCCTCGCCAATGAACAGCAGGTGGCGATCTCGGAGATGCAGGACCGGCACGACAACCCCGACGTGCTGCGTGACCTGCTGGAGATCGACCACGCCAACGCGCAGTTCGGCCGCCGTGCCCAGGCCATCGCCGTGCTGTGCGGCTCCTGGCCCGGCCGTCAGCGCACCGCCTCCCCGATGACCGATGTGGTCCGGGGTGCCAAGTCGCGCATCCGCGACTACCGGCGGGTCCAGGTGCACGCCCTGATCGACATCGGCGTGGCGAGCCGCGCGGTGGAGCCCGTGGTGCTCGCGGTCGCCGAGCTGCTGGACAACGCCGCCCGGCACTCCCAGCCCAACACCAACGTCGAGGTCAGCCTGCAGCCGGTGCACAACGGCGCCTGCATCGTGATCGACGACGCCGGGGTCGGCATGGACGGCCTGGAGGTCCAGCGGGCCGCCGGGCTGCTGTCCGGCCAGCGCGCCGTGGACGTCTCGCGGCTGGGCGACCCGCCGCAGTTCGGCTTCGCCGTGGTGGGCCTGCTCGCCGCCCGGTACGGCTTCAGCGTCTCGGTGGACACCCGGTCCCCGTACGGCGGTGTGCGCGCCGTCCTGTTCCTCCCCAGCGCGCTGCTCACCCACATCGACGCGGAAGCGCCCGCCGCCGCGCCCGCGGCCCAGGGTGCGGGCGAGGCCGAGTTCGCCGCCCCGCTGCGTACCCTCCCGTCCCGCGCGAACCGCCGCAGGGCCGCGGCCCAGACCCCCGCCGCGCCCCAGACCCCCGCCGCGCCCCAGGCGCCCGCCCCGGCCCCGGCGGCGGCTCCCGCCCCGGCGCCCTCCGCGGGGCCCGGGCAGCCGCCGGCGGACGACGAGGCGACGCGCGTGTACGGGGAGACCGAGGGCGGGCTGCCCAAGCGCCGCCGCCGCAGGCCCACCGCCGCCCCACCGGCGGACGATTGGCCCACCGCACCCGGACCGGGATCCGGCGCCCCCGAAACCGACACGGGTCCGCACCGTATCCGCTCGGCCGAAGAGACCGCCAAGCGCATGGGCGCGTTCGCGCGCGGTACGCGCTCGGGCCGTGGCGTCACACCGGATGTCGCCCCTCACACTGAAGAAGGGAATCGCCAGGCATGAACGACCACATGAACAACGAGCTGGGCTGGATGCTCGACGAGGTGGTCAAGATGCCGGAGGCACGGCACGCGATCCTGCTCTCCGCCGACGGGATGCTGCGGGCGCACTCCAAGGGCATCGCGCGTGACGAGGCCGAGCGCCAGGCCGCCGCGCTCTCCGGACTGCAGTCGATCAGCCGCAGCACCTCCGAGTTCTGCGACCGTGACGAGACGCCCTGGCAGCAGACGCTGGTGGAGTTCGTGGGCGGCTACGTCTTCCTGATCGCCGCCGGCCCCGGCGCCTACCTGGCCGTCTCGGCCACCGAGAACGTGGACATGGAGGCGGTCAGCTACCGGATGCAGAAGCTGGTCGACCGGCTGGGCAAGGAGCTGACCAGCCCGCCGCGGCAGGGCGCGGCCTGGCAGGGGATCGGCAGCCCCGCATGAGTCCGGGCAGGCGCGAACGAGGATTGGTGCGGCCGTATGTCGTGACCGACGGCCGTGCCTACCCGAGCCGCAACACCTTCGACCTGGTGACCCTGGTCATGGCCCACCCCGACCGGCCGCTCGCCGGTCTCAGCCCGGAGAAACGGGCGGTCATGGAACTCTGCCTCGGCGGCGCGCTGTCGGTCGCCGAGGTCTCCGGCTATCTGGAGCTGCCGGTGAGCGTCACCAAGGTCCTGCTGGGCGATCTGGTCGACAGCGGCCACATCAGCACCCGTGCCCCCATCCCGCCCGCCGAACTCCCCGAGACCCAACTGCTCCAGGAGGTGCTCGATGGACTCCGCGCTCGCCTCTGACCGGGATGCGGTCTATCTGCCCCAGACCGTACGGACCGCGGCCAAGCTGCTGGTCGTCGGACACTTCGCGGTCGGTAAGACGACCTTCGTGGGCTCACTGTCCGAAATCCGCCCGCTGCGCACCGAAGAGACGATGACTCAGGCCGGCGCGCTCATCGACGACCTCGCGGGCATCGAGGAGAAGACGACCACCACCGTCGCCATGGACTTCGGCCGGCTCACCCTCAGCGAGTCCCTGGTCCTGTACCTCTTCGGCGCGCCCGGGCAGCAGCGCTTCACCCGGATGTGGAAGGACATGACGCGCGGCGCGCTGGGCGCGCTGGTGCTCGCCGACACCCGGCGGCTGGAGCAGTCCTTCCAGGTGATGGCCGTCCTGGAGGAGCAGGGGCTGCCGTACGCCGTCGCCGTCAACCACTTCGACGGAGCGCCCCGCTTCGCCGAGACGGAGGTCCGGGAGGCGCTCGATCTGCTGCCCGAGACCCCGCTGGTCACCTGTGACGCCAGGGACCGGACCTCCTCCACCCACGCGCTGATCGCCCTCGTCCAATATCTGCAGGCCCGCCACATCCGTAGCGCTCAGGAGAATGTGTGACCGACCGTTTCGCCGCCGCCGGACCCGTTCCACCACCGGTCTGCCCCGCTCGCACGGGCGCCACCGGAGTCGTGGGCAGCCGCGGCACGGTGCCGATGTACGGGCCCGACTTCGCCGCCGACCCGCACGCCGCCTACGAGCGGATGCGCACCGTCCACGGGCCGATCGCGCCGGTGGAGCTGTCGCCCGGGGTCTACGGCTCGCTCGTCACCAGCTATCAGCTCGGGCTCGAGGTCCTGCGCGACACCGAGCGGTTCGCCAAGGACCCGCGCGGCTGGCGGGCGGTGCACGACGGGACCGTCCGGCAGGACAGCCCGGTCGCCCCCATGATGATGTACCGGCCGAACGCCCTGTTCGCCGACGGCGAGGCACACGCCCGGCTGCGCGGGGCGATCACCGACAGCCTGGACCGGGTCGACCCGCACGCGCTCAGCGAGTACGTCGAGCGCAGCGCGGAGACGCTGATCGACGCCTTCGCCTCCCGGGGCGAGGCCGATCTGCTCATCGAGTACGCGTCGGTGCTCCCGCTGCTCGTCTTCAACCAGCTCTTCGGCGCGCTCGCCGCGGACGGCCCGAAGCTGGTCGAGACCATGATGAAGCTCTTCGACAGCGGCGAGGAAGCCGCCCAGGCCAACGAGGACCTGCTCCGCTGGATCTCGGGCCTGGTCGCGAGCAAGCGCCAGCAGCCCTCGGCCGACGTCACCTCCTGGCTGATCGCGCACCCCGCGCAGCTGGCCGACGACGAGCTGATGCAGCAGATCCTCCTGTTGATGGCGGCCGGCACCGACCCCGAGCAGAACCTGATCGCCAACTCGCTGCGCCTGCTGCTGTCGGACGACCGCTTCGCCGGTGAGCTGTCCGGCGGCAGCATGCCCGTGGAGGACGCCATCGACGAGGTCCTGTGGAACGACCCGCCGATGGCCAACTACGGCACCCGCTTCCCCCGTTACGACTGCGATGTCGCGGGCGTACGGCTGCGCAAGGGCGAGCCGGTGCTCGTCAGCTACGCCGCAGCCAACCACGAGGCCGCCATCGCCTCCGACCGGCGATCCGGCAACCGGGCCCATCTGGCGTGGAGCGCCGGTGCCCACCGCTGCCCCGCGGAGCGGCCCGCCCGAGTGATCGCCACCGTCGCCATCGAGCGACTCCTCGACCGTCTCCCGGACATGGAGCTGGCCGTCCCCGTCGAACAGCTGACGTGGCGGACCGGGCCCTTCCACCGCGCCCTGGCGTCCCTGCCGGTGCGCTTCCCCGCCCAATTGGCGACTCACGCCGAGCCATTCGCAGCCTCCGCACCCGCGTCAGCCCGATCCGACGAGAAACCTGGAGACACCGCATGGAATCCCGTCCCATCGTCCTCGATCCCACCGGCCGAGACATCGTCGGAGAGGCAGCCCGAGTCGCCGCAGGCGGCGAAGCGACGCTTGTTGAGCTTCCTCACGGCGTGGTGGCGTGGGCAATAAGCACCCAGAGCACGCTCAAACGGCTGCTGACCGACCCCCGCGTCTCCAAGGACCCCCGCCAGCACTGGCCGGCGTGGATCAACGGTGAGATCTCGCAGGAGTGGCCGCTGATCACCTGGGTCGCCGTGGAGAACATGTTCACCTCCTACGGCACCGACCACCGGCGGCTGCGCACCCTGATCTCCAAGGCGTTCACCGCGCGGCGCACCGCCGCCCTGCGGCCGCGCATCGAGGAGATGTGCGCCGACCTGCTGGACACGCTGGCCGCCACCGAATCGGGCGAGGTGGTCGACCTGCGCGACGCGTACGCGTACCCGGTGCCCATCCAGGTGATCTCCGAGCTGTTCGGGATGGACGACGAGCACCTGGTGGCGCGGATGCGCCGGGTCGTCGACAGCATCTTCCACACCTCCGCCACCCCGGAGGAGGTCACCGCCACCTACACCGAGCTGTACTCGGTTCTCGGCGAGCTGGTGGCCACCAAGCGCGAGAACCCGGGCGACGACCTGACCAGCGGGCTGCTCGCGGTGCGGGGGGAGGGGGACGACGCCAAGCTCAGCGAGAAGGAGCTGACCGACACCCTCGCCCTGTTCCTCTCGGCCGGTCACGAGACCACCGTCAATCTGCTGGACAACGCCATCCACGCGCTGCTCACCCGGCCCGAGCAGCTCGAACACGTCCGGGCGGGGCGGGCCACCTGGGAGGACGTGGTCGAGGAGACACTGCGGTACTCCGCCCCGGTCGCCAACCTGCCGCTGCGCTACGCCGTCGAGGACATCGAGCTGGACAGCGGCGTGGTGCTGCGCAAGGGCGACGCGATCGTCGCCGCCTACGCGGCCGCCGGGCGTGACCCTCAGGTGCACGGCGAGGACGCGGACCGGTTCGACGTGACCCGGAACCTCAAGAACCACCTCGCCTTCGGCCACGGCGTCCATCTGTGCGTCGGCGCGCCGCTGGCCCGGCTGGAGGCCATGATCGCGCTCCCGGCGCTGTTCGAGCGGTTCCCTCGACTCTCGCTCGCGGTCGGGCAGGACGCGCTGGAGCCGGTGGAATCCTTCATTTCCAACGGCCACCGCACCCTGCCGGTCCGGTTGTCCTGACCGCCGTGGCGGCCGCCCCGCCGCCCGCCCGGCCCCGTGCGGGCGGGCGGGTGGGCGGGCGCCCCGCCCACCCTTTACGATCCTCTGCGTGTCCAAACTGACCGACCTCCCGAAACGGATCCTGATCGGGCGGGCGCTGCGCAGCGACAGGTTGGGAGAGACCCTTCTCCCCAAGCGCATCGCGCTCCCCGTCTTCGCCTCCGACCCCCTGTCCTCCGTCGCGTACGCGCCCGGGCAGGTGATGATCGTCCTTTCCGTGGCGGGTGCGTCGGCCTACCACTACTCTCCGTGGATCACGATCGCGATCATCGTGCTCATGTTCACGGTGGTCGCCTCGTACCGCCAGAACGTGCACGCGTATCCCAGCGGAGGCGGTGACTACGAGGTCGCCACCACCAACCTCGGCCCCAAGGCGGGCCTCACGGTCGCCAGCGCCCTGCTGGTCGACTACGTGCTGACGGTGGCCGTGTCGATCTCCTCCGGTGTGGAGAACCTCGGCTCCGCCGTTCCCTTCATCGTCCAGCACAAGACGCTCGTCGCGATCGCGATCATCCTGCTGCTGACCCTGATGAACCTGCGCGGGGTCCGCGAATCGGGCAAGCTCTTCGCGATCCCCACGTACGTCTTCGTCGGCGGCGTCTTCGTGATGATCCTCTGGGGCGCCTACCGCGGGCTCGTCCTCGGCGACGACATGAAGGCCCCCACCGCCGGTTTCGAGGTCCACGCCGAGCAGACCGGGCTGGCCGGTTTCGCGCTGGTCTTCCTGCTGCTGCGCGCCTTCTCCGACGGCTGCGCCGCGCTCACCGGCGTCGAGGCCATCAGCAACGGGGTGCCCGCCTTCCGCAAGCCCAAGAGCCGGAACGCCGCGACGACGCTGGCGCTGATGGGCGGGCTCGCCGTCGCCATGTTCGTCGGCATCATCACCCTGGCGCTGGTCACCAACGTCAAGATGGCCGAGGACCCGGCCCACGACCTGTTCAAGAACGGCGTCGCGCTCGGCTCCGGATACACCCAGAATCCGGTGATCTCGCAGGTCGCGGCCGCCGTCTTCGGCGACGGCTCGTTCCTGTTCGTGGTGCTCGCCGCGGCCACCGCGCTGGTCCTGTTCCTGGCCGCCAACACCGCGTACAACGGCTTCCCGCTGCTCGGGGCGATCCTCGCCCAGGACCGCTACCTGCCGCGCCAGCTGCACACCCGCGGCGACCGGCTCGCCTTCTCCAACGGCATCGTGCTGCTCGCCTCCGCGGCCGCCGTCCTCGTCTACCTCTACGGCGCGGACTCGACCCGGCTGATCCAGCTCTACATCGTCGGCGTCTTCGTCTCCTTCACCCTCAGCCAGACCGGCATGGTGCGGCACTGGAACCGCCACCTGGCCACCGAGCGCGACCCGGCCACCCGCCGCCGCATGATCCGCTCCCGCGCGATCAACACCTTCGGCGCCTTCTTCACCGGGCTGGTCCTGGTCGTCGTGCTGCTCACCAAGTTCACCCACGGCGCCTGGGTGGCGCTGCTCGGCATGGCCGTCTTCTACGTCACCATGACCGCGATCCGGCGCCACTACGACGGCGTCTCCGAGGAGCTGGCCGCGGCCGACGAGCAGCAGGACGAGGAGGAGGTCCGCCCCTCCCGGGTGCACTCCATCGTCCTGGTCTCCAAGATCCACAAGCCGACCCTGCGCGCCCTGGCCTACGCCAAGCTGATGCGCTCCCACCGGCTGGAGGCGCTGAGCATCAACGTCGACCCCGCCGAGACCAAGGCGCTGCAGTCGGCGTGGAGCGAACGCGGCATCGACGTCCCGCTGAAGATCCTCGATTCGCCGTACCGGGAGATCACCCGGCCGGTCATCGACTACGTCAAGGGGCTGCGCCGGGAGAGCCCGCGCGATGTGGTCTCCGTCTACATCCCCGAGTACGTGGTCGGCCACTGGTACGAGCACCTGCTGCACAACCAGAGCGCGCTGCGCCTCAAGGGCCGGCTGCTGTTCACCCCCGGCGTGATGGTGACCTCCGTGCCCTGGCAGCTGGACTCCTCGGAGCTGGCCCGCAAGCGCGCCCGCAAGCGCGCCGAGTGGAACGCTCCGGGCGCGGTGCGGCGCGGTCCCGTGGCGCCGCCGCGGCCGAAGGGCGAGCGCAAGGCCGAGAAGGCGGCCGTCCGGACGCCGGGGCGGTAGCCGCCGCCCCTTTGCGGGGAGCCGGGGTGCGGGGACGTAGACTGGTGGGCTGCTGTCGCCGTACCCCCACCCCCTCTGGAGCCGAACCCGCCATGCAAAGTGAACCCAAGGCGTCGCTGGTCGGCGAGGAGTACGAGGTCGAGGTCGGCCCGGTGGCGCACGGCGGCCACTGCATCGCCCGGACCGCCGAGGGCCAGGTGCTGTTCGTACGCCACACCCTGCCCGGCGAGCGGGTCGTCGCCAGGGTCACCGAGGGCGAGGAGGGCGCACGCTTCCTGCGCGCCGACGCGGTCCGGGTGCTGGACGCCGCCAAGGACCGGGTCGAGGCGCCCTGCCCGTTCTCCGGCCCCGGCCGGTGCGGCGGCTGCGACTGGCAGCACGTCGCCCCCGGTGCCCAGCGCAGGCTCAAGGCCGAGGTGATCACCGAGCAGCTCCGGCGGCTGGCCGGACTCACCCCCGAGGACGCCCGCTGGGACGGCACCGTCGAACCCGCCCCCGGCGACAAGGTGTCCCGCGGCGAGGTCCCGGCCTGGCGCACCCGGCTGCAGTACGCGGTGGACGCACAGGGCCGCCCGGGGCTGCGCCGCCACCGCTCGCACGAGGTCGAGCCCGTCGACCACTGCCTGATCGCCGCGCCCGGGGTCACCGAACTCGGCATCGAGAAGCGGGAATGGCCGCAGATCGAAACCATCGAGGCCATCGCCGCCACCGGTTCCTCCGACCGTCAGGTCGTCCTCACCCCCCGCCCCGGCGGCCGGCTGCCCATCGTCGAACTCGACCGCCCGGTCTCCGTCCTGCGCGTCGGCGAGTCCCGCGGCCGCGAGCGGCACCGCCTCGTGCACCGCGTCCACGGCCGCCCCTTCGTCCGCGAGCGCGCCGCTGACCGCACCTGGCGGGTCGGCGAGGGCGGCTTCTGGCAGGTCCACCCCAAGGCCGCGGACCTGCTGGTCGAGGCCGTCATGCAGGGCCTGATGCCGCGCAAGGGCGACACCGCGCTCGACCTCTACTGCGGCGTCGGCCTCTTCGCGGGCGCCCTCGGCGAGCGGGTCGGCGAGCGCGGCGCGGTGCTGGGCATCGAGTCGAGCAAGCGCGCGGCCGACGACGCCCGGCACAACCTCCAGGACCTGGACCGGGTCCGCATCGAGCACGGCAAGGTCGAGCAGGTGCTGCCCCGCACCGGCATCTCCGAGGCCGACCTGATCGTCCTCGACCCGCCCCGCGCGGGCGCGGGCAAGGACACGGTCGCCCACCTCGCGACCCTGGGCGCCCGCCGCATCGCCTACGTGGCCTGCGACCCGGCGGCCCTCGCCCGCGACCTCGCCTACTTCCGCGACGCGGGCTACGTACCGCGCCGCCTGCGCGCGTTCGACCTGTTCCCGGTGACGCACCACGTGGAGTGCGTGGCGGTGCTGGAGCCGGCGGGGAAGGGCGTCTGACCTTCGGGCATCTATTTGGGGGCGTTTCGAGGGGGCCCGTTCGCCTGTCATGGCCTTGTCGGGACCCCGCTGACGCGGCCTGTCGTTGCCCCGATTCGAGTAAGTGAAGTTGGACGATTTCTGTCGAGGTAGAGTTAGACAAGCCGTATCGGATCAGGGCGAGGGAGAGCGCCGGTGGCCGAGAGCATGCTTGCCAAGCCCGACGATGTGGTCGACCGTGATCGTGAGTGGGATCTGCTCACCGAGTTCGTCACCGACCCGGATCCTGCGATGCGCCTCGGGATCGTGTCGGGGCGCAGGCGGCACGGAAAGTCGTATCTCCTGCAGGCACTGTCGGAGCGGGTCGGTGGTCTGTACGTCACCGCGGTGCGGGAGGAAGGACGGCTGCCGGCGATCCGGCGGTTCAGCGACGCCATCGCGGCCCACGCGAGTCTGCGGCCCGGCACGCTGTGGTTGACGGACTGGCGTGAGGTCCTGTCCAACGCCCTTGATGTCACCGCGCGTTCACAGACTCCGCTGCTGGTGATCGACGAGTTGCCGTATCTCCTCCAGCACTCTCCTGAGATCCCCGGCCTGCTGCAGCAGCTCTATGACGAGCGCCAGCGGGGCACCAGGCCCGGGCCCGGGGCGCGGGTGATCCTGTGCGGGTCCGCGATGAGCGTCATGCACGAACTGCTGTCGGGGACGAAACCGTTGCGCGGCCGCGCGGTGATCGATCTGAGGCTGGGGGCCTTCGACTACCGGGCCAGCCGTGCGTACTGGCAGATCGACGACCCGCTGACCGCCCTGCAGGTCCACGCCGTCCTCGGTGGCGCTCCTGGTTACCGGCCGGTGGCGGCCCGCCCGCACCCGAACGACGGCTTCGCCTCCTGGCTTGCGCGGACGCTCCTGGACCCGGGGCGGGCGGTGTATTCGCGGACGGAGACGGAGTATCTGCTGCGCGAGGACCCGCGGATCACCCAGCACACCCTCTACTACGACATCCTCACCGCGATCGCCCAGGGTGCCTCCACGCCCACCAAGATCGGGGCGGCGCTGGAACGACAGCGCAACGCAGTCACCCACCCGCTCGACGTCCTGGAATCCACCAGCTATGTCCAGCGCGAGCAGGACATCCTGCGTCCCCGCCGCCCCGTCATCACCCTGGCCGACCCCATCATCCGCTTCAACCAGCTGATCACCCTGCCGCAGGCAGCCACCGTCGAGCAGGGCTTCGCCGAACAGGCATGGCAGGCCGCCGCACCGACCTTCAACTCCAAGATCCTCGGCCCGCACTTCGAGGACCTCGCCCGCACCTTCACTCGCCGGTACGCCCACACCCTGCTTCCTGGCGGCCTGCCCGGCCCGGTCGGTACCACCGAAGTGGCGGACCCCGCGGCCCGCACCAAGCACGAGGTCGACGTCATCGCCCTGGCCCTGGGCGAGCGCCCGCGGGCCCCCCGGGCCCGGATCGCCCTCCTCGGCGAGGCCAAGGCCACCGCCGCCCGTCGCGGCACCGGCGACCTGCAACGCTTGGAACGCATCCGCACCCTGCTCACCGACCAGGGCTACGACACCACGGGCACCGCCCTGGCTCTCTTCTCCCTGCATGGGTTCTACCCGGACCTGATCGAGTCCGCGGCCGGCCGCGACGATCTGCTCCTGGTCGACCTGCCGGGCCTCTACGGGATCCGCTGACCTCGAGCATGGGCTGGCCAGCCGTGCCTGTCGCAGAACGACGGTGGAGACCGGGACGGCGATCGTCATGGGGCCGGCGCGGTGACGCATAGCCCGACGGCTGGCACACCTGTGATGCGAAAACTTCACTGACACAAGGTGTCAGCGAACCTCTGGACAGTGGTGCCATGATCCTCAGCCACCACTCCCGCCGCGCCGAGCGGCTGCTCGTGCCCGCTGCCTTCGCCACCGCTCTCGGCAACAATGTCCAGCTCATCGTCGGGTTCGCTGCTCATGATCAGGGAGCAGCGGACCATGATGGCTGTCGGCTGGCTGTTCATCGCCGTCGCCGGGCCACAGGCGCTGCTGTCGCCGTTCTTCGGCCGACTGGCCGACCGCTTCGACCGGCGAGCTCTGTGGATCGGCTGCGATGTCACCAGCGCGGCGCTGGCCCTCGGACTACCACTGTGGCTGGCCTGCGGTGGTGCCCCGGGGGCCGGACTCTACAGCGCCAATCTGGCGCTCGCCACGGTCGGTGCCCTGTTCTTCCCGGCCAGCTCCGCGCTGATCAAGGAACGGATTCCTGCGGGCAGGCTGCGGCGGTTCAACGCCCGCTACGAGATGGGGACCCAGGCAGGGATGCTGCTGTCGGCGGCTCGGCGGGCTGTGCGTCCAGGCGTTCGGTGCCGTGCCGCTGCTGGTGTTCAACGCCGGAACTTTCATGGTCTCGGCGCTCTGCGTCGCTGCGGTGGGGCGTTGCCCGGACCGGGCGCCGACGGCCACCGTCACCTGGGAGCAGGCGCCGGCCCGGGCGGTTACGCGTGAGCCGCTGCGGATGCGCCGCTTCATCCTGCTCTACGCCCAGGGGAGCGTGGTCGTCACGGTCTTCAACGCTCTGTTGCCCACCGCCGTGATCGGTGAACTCCACTTGGGAGCGGGGACGTTCGGTGTCGTGGATGCCCTCGGGTGCCTCGGTTTCCTGGTGGCCGCCGGTGCCTACCGGATTGTCAGCAGACACAGTGGGGACCTTCGCATCGCCGTCGTAGGCTTTCTGCTCTGCGATGTCTGCCTGGTGCTGCAGAGCCAGTTCGGGATCGCCGGATACCTCGTCGGGGTGCCACTGGGCGCGTTCTTCTTCGGCCAGGCCCGGATCGCCTCCCGCACCATGCTGATGGCCTCGGCCGACGATGCCTCGGTGGGCAGGGCCTTCGGACTGGCGAATGGTGGCGGGCTGGCGGCCACGGTCGGGGTGATGTTCCTGGTCGCGATGGTCACCGACCACAGTGACACGCGCTACGGCTTCGTAGTCCTGGCCACCCTTGCGCTGCTGGGAACCCTGTCCGCCGGACTGCTGCTGAGGCCGCCGGCCCCCGCCCGGCCTGATGTGTCCGCTGGTCGGTACCGGTCGAGCACGGCCGCCGCCGTCTCCGCGATCTTGCAGCGTAGCTCCTCGGGGCCGAGCACCTCGATGTCCGGCCCCAGTGACAGCAGTATGGGCACCGCCAGGTCGACCGATTCCAGCGGTACCGTCGCTGTCACCCAGCCGTCGCCGTCCGGCGGACCTGCCGAAGCTTCGACGGCGAGGACCAGTGCCGCGTCCAGGCGGTCCGGCAGTGCGGTGAGCAGTGCCGGAGCGATCCGGAGGGAGGCCTGAAGCCGCAGCCTGCGGGCGTCGTAGGCGGTGAGGTAGTCCTGCCAGTGGGCGGTCAGGTCGAAGCCGTCGGGGCGCTCGAAGCCGTCCTCCCCGACGGTCAGGCGGAGGATCGACGACACCCGATAGGTCCGCACCGTGCCGTCTACCGCTGCGACGAGGTACCAGACGCCCGCCTTGAGGACCAGGCCGTAGGGGTCGAGTTCGCGCTCGACCTCCTGCGGCTCGGCCCAGCGGCGGTAGCGCACCTGGATTCGCCGCTGGTTCCACACGGCATGGGCGAGCGCTACGAGAGCGGGTGGGGAGTTTTGTTCCCGGTACCAGCCGAGAGCGTCGAGGTGGAAGCGCTCCCGGATCCGATCGGCTCGGTCCCGCAGTGGGGCCGGGAGCGCCGCAGCCAGTTTCAGCTGTGCCGCCGCGAGCACCTCGCCCAGTCCCAGGTCGTCCGCCGCACCGGGCAGCCCGGTCAGGAACAACGACTCGGCCTCGGCGGCGTGCAGTCCGGTGAGCTGGGTCCGGTAGCCGCCGAGCAGCTGGTAGCCGCCACGGTGCCCGGCGTCCCCGTAGACCGGAATGCCCGCACTGCTCAGTGAGTCGATGTCCCGGTAGACGGTCCGGGTCGAGACACCCAGCTCCTCCGCGAGCTCGTCGGCCGTCAGCCTGCCCCGGTTCTGCAGCAGGAGAACGAGGGAGAGGAGCCGGGCCGCGCGCATGAACCGATCATTGCAGCTCCGGGCTCTTGTCGGGTTCGGATGTTGCCAGTCGAGGAAGCCCTGGAGTGCGGTTGGGTTCCGGGGTTGCCGGGCGGCCCGGCGTCACTCGCCGATCGGCGACTCCGCGACGCAGCCACCGGCGTCGATCAGGCTTTCGTTCTTCTCCTCGGCGATGACCTCGCCCTCGTGCAGGATCTTGCAGCTCACCGTGGAGTCGGTGGAGACCGGCAGCACCGACGACGGCATGATGCCCCGCAGCGTCACCGTCTTCTTCCAGGGCAGCGTGGGCTTCTTCACCGTCGCCGTCTTGGGGTTCATGGCCTTGCCGCCGCCCCCGTTGAACTCGATCGAGTCCACGTTCTTCCCCGTCACCTCGTAGGTGACCTCGTACGTCTGGTCCACCACCTTGTCGACGGTGTCGACGGCCTTCTCCTCCGTGCAGGCGGCGAGGCCGAGCACGAGGCCGGTGAGGGCCACGGACACAGCGGTGGTACGTATGGTGCGATTCATGCGAAATCCCCCCGGATCTCATCAAGCAGACGCCGCAGCTCACCCAATAGACGGGCAAGTCCCGTTGATGGTTGTGCAGTTGGGGCCCGCGGCCGGCAGTCGTCGCCTACGGTTCCTGGAGGGATGTCTTCGCGGCGTCCACGAAGTCCGTGAGGGCGGCCCAGAACGGGCTGTAGGCGTCGTCGAAGCGGCGTATCGCCTCGGGGTCGTCGGCGGCCATGGCCTCCAGCGAGCGGTGGAATCGGCCGGTCGACTTCTGGAGTTGGCGGGCCGCCTCGCCCGCGGCGGAGGGGCCCTCCAGCTCGACCACGCGCGCACAGTGCCGCAGCTTGCCGTAGTGGTCGCGCTCGCGGTTGAGCATGTCGTCCAGCAGGTCGGCGCGGCGGCGGAATTCGCCGCTCCGTTGGGCCTCGGAGATCTCCCAGTAGAACTCGCCCATGCGGTGCACCTGCTCGATCAGTTCGAGGTAGGCGGTCCGCCTGCTGTCGCGCAGCCGCTCCGCCTGCTGGGCGCGGGCGGCGGTGTCGGCCTGGATCTGGGCGGCGCGGGTGTTGCCGCGGCTGGTGACCCAGCTGGCCAGGACGGCGGTGCCGCCGGTGAGGGCGGCGATCCAGAAGGTGCTGTCGGTCATCGTGGAGATCCCCCGTTGCCGCTCCGTTCCACTGTGCGTCCTTCCCACCGGTCATCTTCGGCCACCATCGCCATCCCCCGATGGTAGGAAGATACGGAAGGAGTAACGGTTCGGCGGTATGCGCCACAGATATGTTCCGGGCATGAGCGCATCCGGGCTGCGGCCCGCCGTGACCGAGTTGAGGCTGTCCGCCTTCAAGTCCCATCGACGTGCGGTCTTTTCCCTGGGGCCGCTGACGCTGTTCGCCGGGCCGAGCGGAAGCGGCAAGTCCGGTGTTCTGGAGGCGTACGGGGCGCTCGCGCGCCTGGCGGGCGGCGCCCGGCTCGCGGAGGTGTTCCGCGAGCCGGCGTCGTACATCCCGCGCCGGGCGCGGCCGGACCGGCAGGGGCGGCGCGGCTTCCGCATCGGGTGCACGGTGGACGGCCCGGTCGGGCCGGTGCGGCTCGATGTCGCCGTACAGGCCGAGCCCGAACTGCGCATCGTGGGCGAGCGGTTGACGGGGGCGGGGGAGACGCTGCTGGAGACGGCGCTGCGCGACCCGGAGCGGCGATGCGTGCAGGCCGCCTGGCACACGGCGGGGGCGGTCGCGGTGACCCGGGCTCCGCTGCCCGACGACCGGCTGGCGACCTCGGTGCTGCCCCTGCGGGTGGCGGGCATCACCGAGGGGCAGCGGCTGGCGCTGGCCGCCGCGGAGCAGGTGGTGATCGCGCTGCGCTCGGTGTTCCCGTGCGATCCGCGGCCGGATCGGATGCGGGCGCCGGCCGCGCCGCGTGACGGGCGGCTGCGCGGGGGCTGCGAGAACCTGGCGGCGGTGCTGCGGCGCACCAGCCGGGAGTGCGGATCCCGGCACGCGGCGCTGGTCGCGGCGGTGCGGGCGGGGTGCGCGGGGCCGGTGGAGGGCCTGGTGACCGAGGGCGCCGGGGGAGGCGGGGTGCGGGCCCTGGTGGAGCAGGGGGAGCTGGGCGCGATGCCCGTGGAGCGGCTGGGCGACGGGGAGTTGCGCTATCTGGCGCTCGCGCTGGTGCTGCTGACCGGGCCCGGGGTGCTGGCGATGGACCCGGCCGCGGACGTCCTGCCCGCCCGGCAGGTGCTGACGGTGCTGGCGGACGGTTTCGACCGCTGCCTGGACCGGCGGCAGGCGCGGGAGCTGCTGGGGGTGGCGGCCCGGATGTGCGCACGGGGGCACATCCGGCTGGTGGGGACGGTGGGGGACGTGACGGGGGCGGTCGGGGACGCCCCCGTCACGGTGGTAAACCTGGAGCGTGAGCGAGTCTGTTGAACCTGAGTCCGGTGTGCCTTCCGCCGCGTGTCCCGCCGCTGGTGAGCGACGGTCCGACGACCTTGATGTGGCGGGCCTGCAGCGCAGGCTGGCGGCCTTCGCGGCGGTGCGCGACTGGCAGCGCTACCACACCCCGAAGAACCTGGCGGCGGCGCTGAGCGTCGAGGCGTCGGAGCTGGTGGAGATCTTCCAGTGGCTGACGCCGGAGGAGTCGGCGCGGGTGATGGAGGAGCCGGGGAGGGCGGCCCGGGTCGAGGACGAGGTCGCCGACGTGCTGGCGTATCTGCTCCAGTTCTGCGAAGTGCTGGGGATCGACGCGCTCGCGGCGCTGGCCGCGAAGATCGACCGAAACGAGGGCCGGTTCCCGGTCGGGGGCCCTGAAAGCCCCATTCGTCACTCTCAGTAGTGATGAAGTTATCCACAACGCAACTGTTGTCAACAGATTCCTGAATTCCCCTAGCTTTTCGGCCTGTTAGTCATCACTCTGGGTAGTGGAGGAGTGACGGGTGCGGAAAGTCCGTTGAGAGGGGTTCGGGGCATGGACGCGATGCGGCTGATCGGTGTCACCCGGCACGCCCTGGCGAAGGCCGGGGGCGTGCACGACATCGTGGCCGAGGCCTGGCAGGTCCAGGCGCTGGCGGAAGCGGTCGGCGGATACTTCATGGTGAGCGGCCCGGCGGCGGCGCGAGCGGAGGCGCGCGGCCTGTGCGAGGCGGGTGGCAGGGCGCGCGGGGCGCTGTTCCACCCGGCGCTGCACCATCCCGCGCTGCGCGGCGCGGGGTTACGGGCGGCTCAGATGTCGGAGGTGCGGGACCCCAGAGGCGTGCTGCTGGCGCTGGGGGATCTGCTCGCGGAGGCGGGATTCGCGCTGGTGGGCGTCGCCTCCAGCACGGAGGAGGAGGCGCTGTACTGGCAGTGCGTGGAGGCGATCGACGCGGCGGACGAGGCCAGGGACCGGGTCCACGGGATGCTGAGGCACCTCACGGAGCTGGAGTGGGGTGGGGAGTGGGGTGGTGCGGCGTGAGAAGGCAGGATGGGGGCCATGGATCTCCGCATTTTCACCGAGCCCCAGCAGGGGGCGACCTACGACACTCTGCTGTCCGTCGCGAAGGCCACCGAAGACCTCGGCTTCGACGCCTTCTTCCGTTCGGACCACTATCTGCACATGGGGGATGTCGACGGGCTGCCGGGCCCGACCGACGCGTGGCTCACCCTGGCCGGGCTGGCCCGCGAGACCAAGCGGATCCGGCTGGGCACCCTGATGACCGCCGCCACCTTCCGGCTGCCGGGCGTCCTCGCGATCCAGGTCGCGCAGGTCGACCAGATGTCGGGTGGACGGGTCGAGCTGGGCCTGGGCGCCGGCTGGTACGAGGAGGAGCACACCGCGTACGGCATCCCCTTCCCGAAGCAGAAGTTCGCGCGGCTGGAGGAGCAGCTGGCCATCGTCACCGGCCTGTGGAAGACGCCGGCCGGCGAGACGTTCAGCCATGACGGTGCGCACTACCAGCTCACCAACTCGCCCGCGCTGCCCAAGCCCGCCCAGGACCGGGTGCCGGTGCTGGTCGGCGGCCAGGGGCCGACCCGCACCCCGCGGCTGGCCGCGCGGTTCGCGGACGAGTTCAACATGCCGTTCGCTTCGGTCGAGGACAGCCAGGCCCAGTTCGGCCGGGTGCGGGCGGCCGCCGAGGAGGCCGGGCGCAAGGGCGACGACCTGGTGTACTCCAACGCGCTGGTGGCCTGTGTGGGCAAGGACGACGCCGAGGTCGCCCGGCGGGCCGCGAAGATCGGCCGCGAGGTCCCGGAGCTGAAGGAGAACGGGCTGGCGGGATCCCCGGCCGAGGTCGTCGAGAAGATCGGCCGCTATGCGGAGGCCGGGGCGTCCCGGGTCTACCTCCAGATTCTGGACCTCGACGACCTCGACCACCTCGAGCTGATTTCATCCCAGGTCCAGGCCCAGCTGGGCTGACCGCCGGCCGGCCGGTCCCGCCGGCCACCGGTCCGACCGACCCGTCGGCCCGCCCCGGCTGTCGGGCCGACCGAGCCCCATGGCTCACCGAACCACCAGGAGTACCCGTGATGTCCCTCCCGCCCACGCCACTGGCCACCGCTCTGGAAGGCGCGCCGCTCGTCCTCGACGGCGGGCTGTCCAACCAACTGGAGGCACAGGGCTGCGACCTGTCCGACGAGCTGTGGTCGGCCCGGCTACTCGCCGACGACCCGGGGCAGATCGAGGCGGCGCACGCCGCGTATGTGCGGGCGGGCGCACGGGTGCTCATCACCAGCAGCTACCAGGCCACCTACGAGGGCTTCGCCCACCGGGGCGTGGCGCGCGAGGACGCCACGGCGCTGCTGGGCCGCAGCGTCGAGCTGGCGCGCGGCGCGGCCGGGCAGGCTGCCGACCCGGCCGCCCCGGTGTGGGTGGCGGCCTCCGTGGGGCCCTACGGGGCGATGCTGGCCGACGGCAGCGAGTACCGGGGCCGGTACGGGCTGAGCGTGGCCGAGCTGGAGCGGTTCCACCGGCCGCGGATCGAGGCCCTGGTGGCGGCCGGGCCCGATGTGCTCGCGCTGGAGACGGTGCCGGACGCCGACGAGGCGGCGGCCATGCTGCGGGCCGTCGAGGGCTGCGGGGTGCCCGTCTGGCTGTCGTACAGCATCGCGGGAGAGACCACCCGGGCCGGGCAGCCGCTCCGGGAGGCGTTCGCCCTCGCCGCCGGGAACGAGCAGGTGATCGCCGTCGGCGTCAACTGCTGCGAGCCGGGCGACGCGGACCGGGCCGTGGAGATAGCGGCCGAGGCCACCGGAAAGCCGGTGGTGGTGTATCCGAACAGCGGAGAGGAGTGGGACGCGGCGGCCCGGAGCTGGCGCGGGCGGTCGACCTTCGACCCGGCGCGGGTCAAGGCGTGGCGGGATGCCGGTGCGCGGCTCATCGGCGGCTGCTGCCGGGTGGGGCCGGACCGGATCGCCGAGCTGGCGGGCGTTGTGGGAAACCATTAGGTGAGGGGGCGTTCACCCGGCGATACTCGGACGGGTGTTCTTGACGATAACCACCACCGGCACCAGCGAGCGCCCCGCGACCGACCTGGGATTTCTGCTGCACAAGCATCCCGACAAGGCGCAGCGGTTCTCGACCTCCCACGGCACGGCGCATCTGCTCTACCCCGAGGCGGACGCCGAGCGCTGCACGGCGGCGCTGCTGCTGGAGGTCGACCCCGTCGCGCTGGTGCGGCGGGGCCGGGGCAAGGGGCGGGGCGGCGCGCCCGACTCCGCGCTCGCCCAGTACGTCAACGACCGTCCGTACGCGGCCTCCTCGCTGCTGGCCGTCGCGCTGAGCACCGTCTTCTCCAGCGCCCTGAGGGGACAGTGCAAGGCGCGGCCCGAGCTGCCGGAGCGGCCGCTGCCCCTGCGGATCGAGGTGCCCGCCCTGCCCGCGCGCGGCGGCGCCGCCCTGGTCGAGCGGCTCTTCGCGCCGCTGGGCTGGGCGGTGACGGCCGAGCCGGTGCCGCTGGACGAGCGGTTCCCGCAGTGGGGCGACTCGCGGTACGTACGGCTGGTGCTGGAGGGCGAGCTGCGGCTCGCCGACGCGCTGCGCCATCTGTATGTGCTGCTGCCGGTGCTGGACGACGCCAAGCACTACTGGGTCTCCCCGGACGAGGTGGACAAGCTGCTGCGGTCCGGCGAGGGCTGGCTTGAGCACCACCCCGAGCAGCGGCTGATCACCAACCGCTATCTGGCCCGCCGCTGGTCGCTGACCCGCAGCGCGATGGAGCGGCTGGAGCTGGCGCGGCTCGCGGAGACGGACGACGCCGAGGTGGAGGAGATCGACAACGCGGTGGAGGACCCGGCCGCCGAGTACGCGCCCGACCGCGCCGAGCAGGAAGGACAGGCGGAGCAGGCGGAGGAGCCGGAGCGAGGGGAGCGAGGGGGAGTGGAGCCGGAGGAGGAGAGCGCACCGCGGCCGGTGTCGCTGGCCGTGCGGCGGCGCGAGGCGATCCTCGACGCCCTGCGGGGCGCCGGGGCGTCCCGGGTGCTGGATCTCGGCTGCGGCCAGGGCCAGTTGCTGGGCGAGCTGCTCAAGGACGCGCGGTTCACCGAGATCGTCGGTGTCGATGTGTCGATACGCGCGCTGAACGAGGCGGCGCGGCGGCTGCGCCTGGACCGGATGCCCGAGCGGCAGTCGGCGCGGCTCAAGCTGACGCAGGGCTCGCTCGCGTACACCGACTCCCGGCTGACCGGCTATGACGCGGCGGTGCTCAGCGAGGTGATCGAGCATGTGGATCCGTCCCGGCTGCCCGCCCTGGAGTACGCGGTGTTCGGCGCCGCCCGGCCCACGGCCGTCGTGGTGACCACGCCCAACGTCGAGTACAACGTGCGCTGGGAGTCCCTGCCCGCCGGGCAGGTCCGCCACCCCGACCACCGCTTCGAGTGGACGCGCGAGGAGTTCCGCGACTGGGCGCGGGGAGTCGCCGAACGGCACGGCTATGCCGTGGAGTTCCGCCCCGTCGGCCCCGAGGACCCCGAGGCCGGCCCGCCGACCCAGCTCGCGCTCTTCCGGCAGGACGGCGGCGAAACCCAGACGACGACCACGACGACCAGCACGACGACCCCATCCAAGGAGGCCGCCGCATGACCGACACCACGACGCTCGACCGGCGCAGCCTCGGAGTGCCCGACCTGTCCCTCGTGGTCCTCGTCGGCACCACCGGCTCGGGCAAGTCCACCTTCGCCCGGCGCCACTTCCTGCCCACCCAGATCGTCTCCTCCGACGTCTGCCGGGGTCTGGTCTCCGACGACGAGAACGACCAGAGCGCCACGTCGGACGCCTTCGACCTGCTCCACACCATCGCGGGCAAGCGGCTGGCGGCCGGGCGGCTGACCGTGGTCGACGCGACCAACGTCCAGCCCGAGGCCCGCCGCGCCCTGATCCAGCTGGCGCGCGAGCACGACGTCCTCCCGGTCGCGATCGTCCTCGACATCCCCGAGGGCGAATGCGCGCGGCGCAACGCGGCCCGCCCCGACCGGGCCGGCATGCCCTCCCACGTCATCCCCCGTCAGCGCCGCGAACTGCGCCGCTCCCTGAGGTCCCTGGAGCGCGAGGGGTTCCGCAAGGTGCACATCCTGCGCGGCGCCGAGCAGGTCGAGGCCGCCGAGGTCGTCACCGAGCGCCGCTACAACGATCTGCGCCACCGCACCGGCCCGTTCGACATCATCGGCGACATCCACGGCTGCCGCTCCGAGCTGGAGACCCTGTTGGGCAAGCTCGGGTACGCTCTGCGCCGCGACGAGCGGGGCCGCCCGGTCGACGCCGTCCACCCCGAGGGGCGCACCGCCGTCTTCCTCGGCGACCTCGTCGACCGCGGTCCGGACAGCCCCGGGGTGCTGCGCCTGGTGATGGGCATGGTGGCCTCCGGGGCGGCCCTGTGCGTGCCCGGCAACCACGAGAACAAGCTCGTCCGCTACCTCAAGGGCCGCAAGGTCCGGATCGCCCACGGCCTCGCCGAGACGGTCGAGCAGCTGGACCGCGAGCACGCCGCGGACCCGGAGTTCGCCGACCGGGCGCGGGAGTTCATCGAATCGCTGGTCAGTCACTACGTGCTGGACGGCGGGGCGCTGGTGGTCTGTCACGCCGGGCTGCCCGAGAAGTACCACGGCCGCACGTCGGGCCGGGTGCGGTCGCACGCGCTGTACGGGGAGACGACCGGTGAGACCGATGAGTTCGGGCTGCCGGTGCGCTACCCATGGGCCGAGGACTACCGCGGCCGCGCCGCCGTCGTCTACGGCCACACGCCCACCCCCAGGGCGTCCTGGTTGAACAACACCCTCTGCCTGGACACCGGTTGTGTCTTCGGCGGCCGGATGACCGCGCTGCGCTGGCCGGAGCGCGAGATCGTGGACGTCCCGGCCGAGCGCGTCTGGTACGAGCCGGTCAAGCCCCTGGGCGACGAGGCCCCGGACGGCACCGACGGCCGTCCGCTCGACCTGGCCGATGTGCGCGGCCGCCGCGTCGTCGAGACCCGGCACATGGGCCGGATCGCGGTCAAGGAGGAGAACGCGGCGGCGGCGCTGGAGGTCATGAGCCGCTTCGCCGTCGACCCGCGGCTGCTCCCCTACCTCCCGCCCACCATGGCGCCCGCCGCCACCTCCGCCGAGGACGGGTACGTGGAGCACCCGGCCGAGGCGTTCGCCGCCTACCGGGCGGACGGGGTGCGCCAGGTGATCTGCGAGGAGAAGCACATGGGCTCCCGGGCGGTGGTGCTGGTCTGCCGCGACGAGGGGGTGGCGAAGGAGCGCTTCGGGGCGCCCGAGGGCGTATCCGGCATGGTGTACACCCGCACCGGGCGGCCGTTCTTCGACGACCCGCGCCTGGCCGAGGCCGTCCTCGACGGGGTGCGCGGCGGCATCGGGGGCGCCGGTCTGTGGCAGGAGCTGGAGAGCGACTGGCTGCTGCTGGACGCCGAGTTGATGCCGTGGTCCCTCAAGGCCGCTGGGCTGCTGCGCAACCAGTACGCGGCGGTGGGCGCGGCCTCGGGGGCTGTCTTCCCGGGGGTGCTCTCGGCGCTGGAGGGCGCGGCGGCGCGTGGCGTCGAGGTGTCCGCGCTCCTCGACAAGCAGCGCGGACGGGCCGTGGACGCGGCCGCGTTCACCGAGGCGTACCGGCGTTACTGCTGGCCGGTCGACGGGCTGGGCGGCATACGGATGGCGCCGTTCCAGATCCTGGCCGCCCAGGGCCGCAGCCTCACCGCGCTCCCGCACGACCGACAGCTCGCCCTGATCGACCGCATGATCGAGGCGGAGAAGCCGGGCCCGGACGGCGGCCCCCTGCTGGCCCCCACCCGCCGCCTGGTCGTCGACACCGAGGACGACGCGTCGGTGGCCGAGGGCGTCGCCTGGTGGCTGGAGCTGACGGAGGCGGGCGGCGAGGGCATGGTCGTCAAACCCCTCCAGGGCTTCGTCCGCAAGGGCGACGGCCGGCTGGTCCAGCCGGGCGTCAAATGCCGGGGCCGGGAGTATCTGCGGATCGTCTACGGCCCGGAGTACACCCGCCCGGAGAACCTGGACCGGCTGCGTCAGCGCCACCTCGGCCACAAGCGCTCGCTCGCCCTGCGGGAGTACGCCCTGGGGCTGGAGGCGCTGGACCGGCTGGCGGACGGCGAGCCGCTGTGGCGGGTGCACGAGGCGGTCTTCGCGGTGCTGGCCCTGGAGTCGGAGCCGGTGGACCCACGGCTGTAGCGGAGGGCGGCGGGCCGGGCGGGGTCACCTGGGCGGCGGCCCCGCCCGGCCCGCGGCCCCCGGATCAGACGGTGGCTGGTGCCGCCGACTCCCGGGCCCGGAACGCGCGGCGGTAGTCATGCGGGGGCACCCCCACCGCACGCGTGAAGTGGCGCCGCAGATTGGCCGCCGTCCCCAGCCCGCACAGCTCCGCGAGGCGGTCCATGGGGAGATCGCCGCCCTCCAGCAAGGCCCTGGCCCGTGCGATGCGCTGGGCCCGTAGCCAGCGCAGGGGCGTCGTGCCGGTGGTGGCCTCGAAGCGGCGGGCCAGGGTGCGGGGGCTGGTGTGGGCGTGGTGTGCCAGGTCCGCGAGGGTCAGCGGTTCCGCGAGGTGTTCGGTGGCCCAGTGCAGCAACGGGGCGAGCGAGTCGTCGGCGCGCTCCGGCAGCGGCGCCTCGATGTACTGGGCCTGGCCGCCGGGCCGGTGGGCGGGGGCCACGAGCTGCCGGGCCACGGTGTTCGCCGCCTCGCTGCCGAAGTCCTCGCGCACCAGGTGCAGGCACACGTCGATGCACGCGGTCGAGCCCGCCCCGGTGAGGACGTCTCCGTGGTCGACGTACAGCACCGACGGATCGAGGCGTACGGCCGGATAGCGCTCGGCGAACAGGGCCGCGTACATCCAGTGGGTGGCCGCCGTCCGGCCGTCGAGCAGCCCGGTCGCGGCGAGGGTGAACGCGCCCGAGCACAGCGACACGATGCGCGCGCCGCGCCCGTGTGCCTCGCGCAGCGCGTCGATCAGTTCCCCGGGCGGGTCGCCGCGTACATCGGCGGAGGCCGGGACGATCACCGTGTCGGCGCTGACCAGCTCCGCCGCCCCGTACGGCGTGTGGGCGGCGAACCACGAGCGGGTGGCCACCGGGCCCCCGGCCTGCCCGCCCGACGGACCGATCGCGCAGACCCGCAGGTCGTACCAGTCGTCGGGGACTTCTGGACGGTCGGTGCCGAAGACATGGCAGGGAACGGCCAGATCGAAGATCGGCATGCCTTCGGTGACCGCGAGGGCTATCGAATGGCGCATGGCAAGAATGTAGCGTGTGCTGTCGTTCTTGCCGCTCGTTGCGGACGACCGCACCGCCGATGCTGGATGGGCATGACGATCCCTTCCCCGAAGGCACCGGGGAGTGGTGCGCCCACTCCTGGGTCCACTCCTGGGTCCGTTCCTGGGTCCACTCCCAGTACGCCCCCGAATTCGCGGCGCTGGCTGATCCTCGCGGTCGCGTCGGTGGCCCAGTTCCTCGCCGTGCTCGACGTGATCGCGGTCAACATCGCCTTCCCCGCGATCGGCGCCGACTTCCGCTCGGTCACCACCGCGCAACTGTCCTGGGTACTCAACGCCTACGCCATCGTGCTCGCGGCGCTGCTGGTCCCGGCCGGGAGGCTGGCCGACGCGATCGGCGGCCGGCGCTCGTTCCTGACCGGCATGGTGCTGTTCGGGGTGGCCTCGGTCGCCTGCGGGGCGGCCCCCGGCCTCGGCGCGCTCGTCGCGGCACGGGTGGCGCAGGGCGCGGCGGCGGCCGTTCTGGTGCCCACCTCCCTGGCCCTGGCGCTGCCCGCCTTTCCGCCGCGCGAACGGCCCACGGCGGTCGGCGTATGGACGGCGGTCAGCGCGGTCGCGGCCAGTTCGGGACCGGTGGCGGGCGGTCTGCTCGCCGCCTCCGACTGGCGGTGGATCTTCCTGATCAACGTGCCCGTGGTGCTGGTCGCCTGGGCGGCGGGCCTGCGGCTGCTCCCACGCCGCGCCCCGGCGCACGGCGAGCGCCGCCGCCTCGACCCGCTCGGCACCCTGCTGGTGCTCCTCGCCATCGGAGCGCTGACCACCGCCTGTGCCGAGGCCCCGGACTGGGGTTACCGCGCACCGGCCACCCTCGGTTTCCTGGCCGCGGGCGTGGCGACCGGCGGGCTGGCGGTGGCGCACATGCGGCGCCACCCGGACCCGGTGGTGGATCCGGCGCTGTTCCGGACCCGCGCGTTCACCGCCGCCACCCTCGGCCTGTTCACCTACTTTCTCGCCTACGCGGCGATGGTGCTGGCCTCGACCCTCCTCTTCACCGGCGTCTGGGGCTGGTCCACGGTCCGCGCGGGCCTGGCCATCACGCCGTGGCCGCTGGCGGTGTTGGTGGTCTCGGTGCTGTCAGGACGGTTCGTACGGGCTCTGGGGGAGCGGCGCGCCGCCGTGCTCGGCGCGCTGTGCTTCGCCGCCGGGCCGGTGTGGTGGCTGCTGTTCGCGGACGGCGACGGCGGGCACTACGCCGCGGGGTTCATGCCGGGGCTGGTGCTCACCGGGATCGGCGCGGGGCTCTACCAGCCGGTCATGTTCGCGTCCGCCGGGCTGCTTCCGGCCCGTCAGCTGTCCCTCGGCTCGGGCGTGCTGATGATGTCCCGGCAGGGCGGCTCGGCCCTGGGCGTGGCGGCCCTGGTCGTGATCACCGGTGGTGTCGCCCGGCCGGACGCGGGGGTGCTGCACGGGGGCTGGGTCTTCGCCGCGGTGACCGCCGTGCTCGCCGCCATCGCGGCGACGGCCCTTCGCGGGGGCGCCGGCTCCGACGGACGGGCGGGGGATTGCAGAGGTGTTCGAACGGATTCCGCCGCAGGTCCGTCCGTGGACACCGGTTCCGGCCGCCCCATTGACGTGCCCGTGCCACCTGCCTAGCGTGCTCGTCATCCCATCGGTTCTCCGCAACCTGACGAGCCACCAGCGAGGCGGGAGGGCGGATGAGTCTCTTCGAGGACGGCCGGCCCTTTCTGCACGCGCTTCCCGCCGATGACCGGCGCGCGCTGCTCACGCTCGGCAGCCCGCGGACGTACGAACCCTCCGAGGTCGTCCTGCGCGAGCACGACCGCACCACCTTCGTCGTCGCGATCGTCTCCGGCTGGGCCACCGTCTCCGTGGAGACCGAGCGCGGGGTGCGGCTGATCCTGGCGCTGCGCGGCGCGGGCGAGGTGGTGGGGGACCAGGCCGCGGTGGACCACGGCTCGCGCAGTGCCACCGTCACCGCGCTGGGCCGGATGGAGGCGGTCGTGGTCTCCGGCGACCGGTTCCGCGCCTATCTGGCCGCGCGGCCGGTCGCCACCGTATTGATCATGCGCCAGTTCAGCTCCCGGCTGCGCAGCTCCGACGGCGAACGGCGCTCCCTCGCCTCCGAGAAGGTGCTCCAGCGGCTGGCCGCCCGGCTGGTCGAGATCGCCGAACGCACCGGGCACACCGGTCCCGGCGGGGCCATCGCCGTCGATCTGCCGCTGCCGCAACACGACATCGCCGCCGCCGTGGGCTCGACCCGGGAGGCCGTCGCCAAGGCGTTGCGGCTGCTGCGCGACCAGGGCGTCGTACGGACCGCCTCGCGCCGCTTCGAGGTGCGGAACATCGGACTGCTGCGGCTGCTGGCCGAGGGGCGTGCGACGGGGGAGCACATCCCAGCGCGCCCCTGCGAATGAGCGCGGGCGCGCACGCCCCGCGAGTGCGCGCGACTGTGTAAACGGCTACAGCCCCCGCCCCGCGCCCGGCCCATTCTGGTGGTGGCACAGGTGAACGGGACCGTGTGCGACGGGGGTGCACACGGCCCAGTGCCTGGCACCGGAGAAGGGCGGCGGGGCGGATCGGGGGAGAGGCTTCGCCGCCCGCTTCCGGGCCTGCCTCCAAGGACGCCACCCCCGAGGAACGTACGAGGACCCACGGGGACCACGGCATGAAGGACGGCGGGCGATGAGCGGACCGGACGACATCGGCATCCCGGCGGAACCGGGCCCGCGGCGGCTGGACATCCCGAGGGGCGGTCCGCTGGAGGGCGCGGGGGAGGCGGGTGGCGCCCGCACGGCGCGCGAGGCGCGCGCGCATCTGCGCCTCACCGACTGCCCGCCGCGCCCGCCGGGCGGGGACGAGCACCGTCCGCTGCCCGAAGGGCCGGTCGCCCGCGAGGAGCTGGCGCGGCTGCGCCGGGTCTACCGGCCCGTCCCCGGTTACGCCGCGATGCGGGAGCGGCTGCGCCGCACCCACCTCCTCGCCCTGTGCGGCGAACCCGGCACCGGCCGTGCCTGGACCGGGCTCGCGCTCCTGGCGGACCTGACCGAGGGAGACGGCCCGACCGAGGGAGAGGCCGAGGCGGCGGGCGGTGGCGTGATCCGGCTCGGGCCGGGCGCCGCCCCCACCGCGCAGCGGACCGAGCGCGGCCACGGCTACCTCCTCGAACTGCCCGCCGACGACACCGACCCCGGCCCCCTCCTGGACCGGCTGCGCGCCCACTTCGCCGAGCGCGAGGCGTTCGCCGTCGTCCTGGTCGCGGACGGCCCGGCCGCCGACCGGCTGCTGAGCGCCCGCCGCCACGCCGTACCGTACGAACCCCCGGACGCCGCCGAGGTGCTGGACCACCAGCTGTCCGACCTGCTCGCGGACAAGCCCGCCGAGCTGCTGGACCTCGCCCGCGCCACCGCCGCCCGCCCCGATGTGGCCGAAGCGCTCGGCCTGGACGAGCCGCGCCCCGGCGAGGCCGCCCGGCTCGCCGGGCACCTCGCCGCCCACGCCGAGGGCCGGCTGTCCGACGAAGGGCTGCGGGAGCGCTGCCGGGCCTTCGCCCCGGACCAGGCCCGCGCGTGGTTCGACGGCGCGGGCCGCCCCGGCACGCTGCCCGCCGCGCTGCCCGCCCTGCGTACGGCGGCGCTGCGGATCGCGCTCGCCGTCTTCAACGGCTCCGCGCACAGCCTCACCGCCGAGGCCGCCGAACTGCTGACCTGGGAGCTGGCCGTCACGCTCGACCCGCAGTACGCGCCCGGGCGCCAGCTGTTCGCCGCTCGCCCCGGCGCGGGGCTCGCCGCGGCGCGCGCGGTGTGCGGCGACGGCGTGGAGGACCTGGGCGACGCGTCGGTCCCGGTCCGCGCCGTCCGGTTCCAGGGGCGGCGGCTGGCGTCCGCGGTGCTGTACGAGGCGTGGGACGGCCACCACAACGTCCGCGGCCCGATGGCCCGCTGGCTGCGCGCCCTGTGCGACGATCCGCGCCCCCAGGTGTGGGTGCGCGCGGCGGTCGCCGCGGGCGTGCTCTGCGCCCGCGACTATCTGTACGGCTTCGTCGAACTGCTGCTGCCGCTGGCCCGCGCCGACAGCCCGGTGCAGCGGATGGCGGCGGCCACCGCGCTCGCCGAGGCGGCCCGCGACGAGGGCGTACGGCCCGCCGTGGACGGCCTGCTGCGCGGCTGGGCGCTCGGCGACGACGAGCATGAGCGCGAGACGGCGGTCCTCGCCCACGGCTACGGCCTCGCGGCGGGCTCGGTCCGGGCGTCCCTGGAGGAGCTGGCCCGGCTGGCGCACGAGGACGACGGCCGGATCACCTCGTACAGCGTGCTGCGGCTGCTGGCCGGGACGGAACCGGAGGCCGTGCTCGCCGGGCTCACCCACTGGCTGCACGACACCCGGCGGCCGCTCCGGGACCTGGCGCTGCTGACGGTGCTGCGCGCCGTCACCACCCGGACCTCCCATCTGTGGGGGCTGGGCGAGGTGCCGGAGCTGGAGCCGTACACCGCCTGGCCGCTGGCCACCGCGCTGCTGGCGGCCCGCCCGGGCAGCGCACCGCAGCTCGCCGAACTGCTGCGGGCCGCCCTGACCTGGGCCCGGTCGGCGACCGCGGCCGAAGACGCGCTGGTCGGCTGGATCCGGCGGGGCGCCCGCGACGACCGCCAGCTGGCGGTGTTGTACGGCTTCCTGCCCCGGCTGGCGCACGACGGTGACGAACCGCTCGACGTACGGGCGGCCACCCGGATCCGGGAGGTGCTGGAAGCGCTGTGAGGAGAGGGACGTCGATGGTGAAGGACACGGAGTACACCCAGGACACGGAGTACACCCAGGACACGGGACCCATACGGAACACGGAGCACTCGCAGGACACGGGCGGCGACCCGGCCCGGCCGCCGGTGGGCGCCGTACGCACCCAGCGCGCCCTGCGCGAGGCGCTGCGCCACGGCGGCGACGCCCTCCCCGCGGCACTGCGCGAGGCCGACGACGGGCTGCTGCTGAGCGCGCTCGACGCGGGGCTGCCCGCAGACCGGGCCACCCGCGTCGTCGTCGAGCTGGTGCGCCGCGCCCCAGAGCGCGGGCCACGGCTCGCCGACGCGGTCTGCGAGAAGGTGCTGATCGCCCACCTCTACCTCGATCAGCCGGGCGGCGGCGACCGGCTTCGGGTACGCAACGCGCTGATGCTGTACGAGGGCCTGGTGCGCCCGTACGCCGACCGGGGCGCCGTGCCCGAGCTGATGGCGTGCGTCCTGCCCGGGCTGTGGGCGGCGGGCGACGGCGCGGGGCGCGAGGTGGTGCGCCGGATCGTCGCCGCCCGGCAGGTCACCGGCTTCGGGGAGAAGGGCTGGAAGGCGCTGTTCGGCGGGCTGGCGGAGGAGTGCCGGGAGCATGAGGGGTGCCGGGAGCGCGCGGAGGCCGGCCCCCGTGCCGCCCGCCGGTCCGCCACGTGGCCCGGCCGCCGCCGCGGCCCCGAGGACGGCGGCGGCCGTATCGATCTGCAGCCCGGTCAGCTGTGGGTCTCGGCCCTGCTGGGCTTCCTGGCCGTGGCCCTGGTCCTGATCGTCATCCTGGCCGCGGTCTGACGGGGGCGGTCTGACCGGGGCGGTCAGGCCGGAGGGTCCGGCCGGGGCCTCGGCCACGACTTGTGTCGCGGGACATCCGCGGCGGGCCCGGAACGGCGAAGATGGAATCATGGGATTCCATGTGGACTCGGAGGCCGGGCGGCTGCGCCGCGTCATTCTGCACCGTCCCGACCTGGAGCTGAAGCGGCTCACCCCCTCCAACCGGGACGCGCTCCTCTTCGACGACGTCCTGTGGGTGCGCCGGGCCCGTCAGGAGCACGACGGATTCGCGGACGTGCTGCGCGACCGGGGCGTCGAGGTCCATCTGTTCGGTGACCTGCTGGCCGAGAGCCTGGCCCTGGCCGAGGCGCGGTCCCTGGTGCTGGACCGGGTCTTCGACGAGAAGGAGTACGGCCCGCTGGCCACCGACCGGCTGCGCGCGGCGTTCGACGAGCTGACCGCCCCGGAGCTGACCGAGGCGCTGATCGGCGGCATCACCAAGCGGGAGTATCTGGCGCGGTTCCCGGAGCCGGTCTCCATCCGCTTCCACGCCATGGAGCCCGACGACTTCCTGGTGAACCCGCTGCCCAACCACCTCTTCACCCGGGACGCCTCCGCCTGGGTGTACGACGGGGTGGCCATCAACGCGATGCGCTGGCCGGCCCGCTGGCACGAGACGGTGCACTACGAGGCCGTCTACCGCCACCACCCCCTGTTCGCCGACGAGGACTTCCACGTCTGGTCGGAGGGCCAGGCCGCGTACCCCTCGACGATCGAGGGCGGCGACGTGCTGGTGCTCGGCAAGGGCGCGGTGCTGATCGGCATGAGCGAGCGGACCACCCCACAGGCGGTGGAGATGCTGGCCCATCGGCTCT
This sequence comes from Streptomyces sp. NBRC 110028, assembly GCF_001417735.1. Lineage (GTDB taxonomy): Bacteria > Actinomycetota > Actinomycetes > Streptomycetales > Streptomycetaceae > Streptomyces. Next base: position 582,931 of record NZ_BBUZ01000024.1, on the reverse strand, counting down.
TCGAGGCCGGTTCCGCCCGTACGATCGTGGCGCTCGACATGCCCAAGGGGCGCGCCTTCATGCACCTCGACACGGTGATGACGATGGTCGACGGGGACACCTTCACCCAGTACGCGGGGCTCGGGATGCTCCGCTCGTACACCATCGAGCCGGGCGCGGGCGGCCAGGAGCTGAAGGTCACCGACCATCCGCCGGAGCACATGCACCGCGCCATAGCCGCGGCCCTCGGCCTGGACGCCATCCGGGTGCTCACCGCCACCCAGGACGTGCACGCGGCGGAGCGCGAGCAGTGGGACGACGGCTGCAACGTGCTCGCGGTCGAGCCGGGCGTGGTCGTCGCCTACGAGCGGAACGCGACGACCAACACCTTCCTGCGCAAGCGCGGTATCGAGGTCATCGACATCCCGGGCAGCGAGCTGGGCCGGGGCCGGGGCGGGCCGCGCTGCATGAGCTGCCCGGTCGAGCGGGACGCCGTGGAGTCGTAGCCGTGGTGCCGTAACGGCGGGATCACCCCCGCGCCTCCGTATATATACAGCTGCTCGTATATGCTTCCATGGTTCCGGTCGGAGTGATGTGCGCTGCGACCACGCCCACCCCGTCCGACCGCTCGACCCGCTCGACCGCCGCGATATAGGAGCCCACCCATGGCGATTGACCTCACCGGCCGCCACTTCCTCAAGGAGCTGGACTTCACCGCGCAGGAGTTCCGGCACCTGGTCGACCTGTCGGCCGAGCTGAAGGCGGCCAAGCGCGCGGGCGCGGAGACGCGTCGGCTCCAGGGCAGGAACATCGCCCTGATCTTCGAGAAGACCTCCACCCGCACCCGCTGCGCCTTCGAGGTCGCCGCCGCCGACCAGGGCGCCTCCACCACGTACCTCGACCCGACCGGCTCGCAGATCGGGCACAAGGAATCGGTCAAGGACACGGCGCGGGTGCTCGGCCGGATGTACGACGCGATCGAGTACCGCGGACACGGTCAGGGCGTCGTCGAGGAGCTGGCCGCCCACGCCGGAGTGCCGGTCTACAACGGCCTCACCGACGAGTGGCACCCCACCCAGATGCTCGCCGACATCCTCACCATGACCGAGCACAGCACCAAGCCGCTGGACCGGATCGCCTACGCCTACCTCGGCGACGCCCGGTACAACATGGGCAACTCCTACCTCGTCACCGGCGCCCTGCTGGGCATGGATGTCCGGATCGTCGCGCCCAAGCTGCTGTGGCCGGACAACACGATCGTGGAGCTGGCGCGTCAGATGGCCGAGGCCTCCGGCGCCCGCATCACCCTCACCGAGGACGTCTCCGAGGGCGTGCGCGGGGCGGACTTCATCGCCACCGACGTCTGGGTGTCCATGGGCGAGCCCAAGGAGGTGTGGGACGAGCGGATAGCCCTGCTGGGGCCGTACGCGGTGACGATGGACGTGCTGCGCGCCACCGGCAACGACGCCGTGAAGTTCCTGCACTGCCTCCCGGCCTTCCACGACCTGGGCACCGACGTGGGCCGGGAGATCCACGAGCGGCACGGGCTGACCGAGCTGGAGGTCACCGAGGAGGTCTTCGAGTCGGAGCACTCGGTCGTCTTCGACGAGGCGGAGAACCGGATGCACACCATCAAGGCGGTGCTGGTCGCGACGCTCGGCGCGTAGCCGAAGCCGTCACCCCTCCGTGGCCTCCTGGGCTTCCGCCGGGGGCAGTGTGAACCAGACGGCCTTGCCGTAGGGGGTGGGGCGGTAGCCGGTGTCCGCGCTGAGGGCGCGGATGAGCAGCAGTCCGCGTCCCCGTTCGGCGAGGGCGTCGGGTCTCTTCGGGCCCTCGGGGCGGCCCGGGCCGTCGGACTCGCGCACGTCATCGCGCACGCCGTCCCGTACGGCCTCCCGCGGGCCGTCCGGACCGTGGCCGTCCGGACCGTGGCCGTCCGGACCGTGGTCGTCCGGACCGTGGTCGTCCGGTCCGCCGAACCCGCCGGGCGGAGTGGGGTCCATGTCGTGCACCTCGACCTGCCAGCCGCCGGTCGGCACCAGCTCCACCACCAGCTCTATCGGCTCGTCCCCGGCCGTGTGCTGCACGGCGTTGGCGACCAGCTCGGCCGTCAGCAGCTCCGCCGTGTCACCGTCCACGGGGGCGCCGATGTCCGCCAGCGTGTTGCGGATCAGCGCACGGGCCAGCGGCACCGCGGCCGTGGTGTGCGGCAGTGCGAAGCGCCAGGTGGCGGCGCGGGTGGGATCGGGCAACGTACTGGTCCAGTCGGTCGACGGGGAGGAGGGACACCGCAGCCCTTGACGGTATGAAGCGGACGATAGTGCCGGAAGGGGCCATGGACCACTCTTGGGAGGACTTATGTCCTCCCCGATCACACATCCGCCCTATCGCGCACTCGTGACGACGGTCACGTACCGGTGATAACTTCAAAGGGCAGGCACCAGGCAGACCCAGCCGTCCGGCTGAAGGAGGCCATGGCCCCCATGAGTCCGTTCACCGGTTCCGCGCCCCGCACCGAGGACTGGCGGCATCTGCGCCTCACCCTCGACCAGGGCGTCGCCACCGTCACCCTCGCCCGCCCCGAGAAGCTCAACGCGCTCACCTTCGGCGCCTACGCCGATCTGCGCGACCTCCTCGCCGAGCTGGCCCGCGACGGCTCCGTACGCGCCCTGGTGCTCGGCGGTGAGGGCCGCGGCTTCTGCTCCGGCGGCGACGTCGACGAGATCATCGGCGCCACCCTCGCCATGGACACCCGCCGGCTGCTCGACTTCAACCGGATGACCGGGCAGGTGGTCCGCGGCTTGAGAGAGTGCCCCTTCCCGGTGGTGGCCGCCGTGCACGGCGCCGCCGCGGGCGCGGGCGCCGTCCTCGCGCTCGCCGCCGACTTCCGGGTCGCCGACCCGTCGGCCCGCTTCTCCTTCCTCTTCACCAAGGTCGGGCTCTCCGGCGGCGACATGGGCGCCGCCTATCTGCTGCCCCGCGTGGTCGGGCTCGGCCACGCCACCCGGCTGCTGATGCTCGGCGAACCGGTCCGCGCCCCCGAGGCCGAGCGCATCGGACTGATCAGCGTGCTGGCCGACGAGGGACAGGCCGGGACGCAAGCGGCGGCGCTCGCCCGGCGGCTGGCCGATGGCCCCTCCCTCGCCCTCGCCCAGACCAAGGCGCTGCTCACCGCCGAACTCGACATGCCGCTGTCCGCCGCGATCGAGATGGACGCGTCGACCCAGGCGCTGCTGATGACCGGCGCCGACTACGCCGAGTTCCACGCCGCGTTCACCGCCGGCCGCGCCCCCCGGTGGCAGGGCCGATGACCACGGCGCCCGCCCCCTCTCCCGGCCGCCCCCTGCGCATCGCCGTCGTCGGCGGCGGCCCCGGCGGCCTCTACGCGGCGGCTCTGCTCGCCCGTCTCGACCCGCGGCGCGAGATCACCGTCTGGGAGCGGGGCGGCCCGGATGAGACCTTCGGCTTCGGCGTCGTCCTCTCCGACGAGACCCTCGGCGGCATCGAACACGCCGACCCGGCCGTCTACGCCGCCCTCCGCGACGCGTTCGTCCGTTGGGACGACATCGACGTGGCCCACCGCGGCCATGTGCTCACCTCCGGCGGCCACGGCTTCGCCGCCCTCGGTCGCCGCCGGCTGCTGCGCATCCTCCACGAACGCTGCCAGGCCCTCGGCGTACGGCTCCGCTTCCACACCCAGGCGCCGCCCGCCGAGCAGCTGTCACGCACGTACGACCTGGTCATCGCGGCCGACGGGGCGGGAAGCGCCACCCGCCAGGCCCACGCCGACGCCTTCCGCCCCCACCTCACCACCCACCGCTGCCGCTACATCTGGCTCGCCGCCGACATCGCCCTGGACGCCTTCCGCTTCGAGATCGCCGAGACCGGACACGGCGTCATGCAGCTCCACGGCTACCCGTACGAGCCGGACGCCAGCACCGTCATCATCGAGACGCGGGAAGAGGTGTGGCGACGGGCCGGACTCGACCTGTGCACCGAACGCGAGTCCACCGAGCGCTGCGCCGAGCTCTTCGCCGACGCCCTCGGCGGCCACCCCCTGCGCGGCAACCGCTCCCAGTGGACCGCCTTCCGTACGGTCGTCAACGAGCGCTGGTCACACGGCAACACGGTCCTCATCGGGGACGCGGCGCACACCGCCCACTTCTCCATCGGCTCCGGCACCAAACTCGCCGTCGAGGACGCCCTCGCCCTGGCCGCCGCCCTCGACGAACACCCCGCCCTGCCCGACGCGCTCGCCGCGTACGAGGCCGAACGCCGCCCGGTCGTCGAATCCACCCAGCGCGCGGCCCGCGCCAGCCTGGAGTGGTTCGAGAACCTGGAGCTGTATCTGGACCAGCCGCCCCGCCAGTTCGCCTTCAACCTCCTCACCCGCAGCCGCCGCGTCACCCACGACAACCTGCGGCTGCGCGATACGGAATTCGTCGAGACGGTGGAGCGGGAGGCCGCCGTTCCCGCCGCCACCCCGCCCATGTTCACCCCCTTCCGCCTCCGTGGCCTCACCCTCCGCAACCGCGTCGTCGTGTCCCCCATGGACATGTACTCCGCCGCCCACGACGGAACCCCCGGCGACTTCCACCTCGTCCACCTCGGCGGCCGGGCGCTCGGCGGGGCCGGGCTGGTGATGACGGAAATGGTCTGCGTCAGCCCGGAGGGCCGTATCACCCCCGGCTGCACCGGTCTCTACACCGACGCCCACGAAACCGCCTGGCGCCGTGTCACCGACTTCGCCCACACCCACGCGCCGGGGGTGGCCGTCGGCGTCCAGCTCGGCCACAGCGGACGCAAGGGCTCCACCCGGCTGATGTGGGAGGGCATCGACCTCCCCCTCCCGCACGGCAACTGGCCCCTCGTCGCGCCCTCGCCCCTCCCGTACCGCCCCGGCGTCAGCCAGACCCCGCACGCCCTCGACGCCACCGGACTCGCCGCCGTCCGCGACCAGTTCGTCCGCGCCGCCGAACGCGCCGTCCGCGCGGGCTTCGACCTCCTCGAACTCCACTGCGCCCACGGCTATCTGCTCTCCAGCTTCCTCTCCCCGCTCACCAACCACCGCACCGACGGCTACGGCGGCTCCCTCGACGCCCGCCTCCGCTACCCCCTGGAGGTCTTCGACGCGGTCCGCGCCGTCTGGCCCGGCGACCGACCCATGACGGTCCGCGTCTCCGCCACCGACTGGGCCGACGGCGGCACCACGGCGGACGACGCCGTCGCCATCGCCGCCGCCTTCACCGCCCACGGCGCCGACGCCATCGACGTCTCCACCGGCCAGGTCGTCCCCCACGAGACCCCCGACTTCGGCCGCTCCTACCAGACCCCCTACGCCGACCGCGTCCGCAACGAACTGGGCGTCCCCGTCATCGCGGTCGGCGCCATCTCCTCCTGGGACGACGTCAACTCCCTCATCCTGGCGGGCCGCGCCGACCTCTGCGCCCTCGCCCGCCCCCACCTCTACGACCCCCACTGGACCCTGCACGCCGCCGCCGACCAGGACTACACCGGCCCCGCCGCCCCCTGGCCCCTCCCGTACCAGGCGGGCAGCCGGAAACCCCCCACCGGCCGCACCGACGCCCCCCGGCCCCGGCTCGCGCTCCAGAACCTCACAGGGGACCGAGCAGGGCGGTGCTGAGCCCGCACAGCGCTGTGATCAGGTCCCGGCCCAGGACCCGCCACGAATCCACCGCCGCGGCGGGGTCGATACGGCCGTTCGCCAGGTCGTACTCCAGCTCGGCGAAGGCGTGCGCCGAGAGCTGGCGCACCATGGCGGCGTGCCGGGCGAAGAGATCGGGGCGGATGTCGCCCCGGCGGATGGCGCCGATCTCGTCCAGGAGACGCAGGGACGGGCTGTCCAGATGCTCCCGCAGGACGTAGTCGCGGAACACCGGTTCGACGAGCGCCTGGGCGAAGAAGCGGGCGCGCCACGTGGGGGTGCCCGCTTCGATATGGGTTTCGACGGTCGGCAGGATGAGGCAGCGGTAGTGCTCCTCCAGGGACACGGCGTCCTGCCCGCGCAGCGCCTCCACCATGGCGATGCGGTGCTTCTCCACGAGCGCGGTGTGGTTCGACAGAATCGTCTTGATGAGGTTGTCACGGCTGTCGAAGTGGTACTGCACCGCGGAGTTGTTCCGCTGGCCGGCTGCCTCGCTGATCTGCCTGACCGAGACGTTCGCGAAGCCGCGCTCGGCGTAGAGCCGCTCGGCGGTGCGCATCAGTTTGTCCCGCGCGAGCACCGAGCGGGGAGAGGGCGGGGCAGCCGGACGGGGGAGAGTCATTCCGCTGGGAGGGTCATTCCGTCAGCCGGATGGCACCGGTCGGGCACACCGAGGCGGCCTCACGGACGGCGTCGAAGTGCTCCGGAGGCGGAGCGTCGTCCAGCACGACCACGATCCCGTCCTCCTCACGCTGGTCGAAGACCTGGTCGGCCCTGAGCACGCACATCCCGCTGCCGCAGCAGACTCCCTGGTCAGCAGTGATCTTCATGGTACCTTCCTCGCCGGCCCTCACCAGGTGACCCACAGGTCCTCGAAACCGCCCGCCGCGACTCCCTCGCGGGCGCGGAGGTTCTCCGCGGACTCCCGCAGCCGCAGCTCCGGCAGCATCCTGACGAACGTGCCGAGCACCACCTGGAGTTCCACCCGCGCGAGGGTCTGCCCGACGCAGAAGTGCGGTCCCGCGCCGAAGGCGAGGTGCTGGGCGTTGTTCTCGCGGCGCGGATCGAACCGGTCGGGTTCGGGGAACTTGCGCCCGTCCCGGTTGGCGGCGTGCAGATTGACGAACAGCGTGCTCCCGGCGGCGACCGGCACCCCGCCGACCTCCGTGTCCTCGGTGATGAACCGGGGGATGCCCACGCCGCCGTTCGTGTCCATCCGCAGCGCTTCCTCCACCACACCGGGGACCAGCCCGGGGGCGGCGACCACGGCTTCGTAGCGCTCCCGCTCGGACAGCAGCATCGCCGTCATCTTCAGGATCATGTTGGAGGTGGTCTCGTGCCCCGCCAGCAGGAGGCCGACCGCGGTGGAGATCAGCTCGTCGTGGCTGAGCCGCCCGTCCTCGCTGTCGGAGATCTGGGTCAGCTCACTGAGCAGGTCCTCGCCCGGACGCGCCCGCTTGCGCTCGACGAGATCCGACGCGTAGGCGTGGAAATCCCGCTGTGCCTCGTCCACTTCGGCCTGGGTGTAGCGCGTCAGCGTCAGCAGTACCTCCGACCAGTGCGCGAACCTGTCCTGGTCCTCGCTCGGCGCACCGAGCAGCGCGCAGATGACCTGCACCGGAAGGGGGAGCGCCAGCGCCGCGCGGAGATCCGCGGGCGACCCCTTGGCGATCATGTCGTCCACCAGCGCGTCGGCCATCTCCTGGACGCGAGGCCGCCACGCCTCCATCTTCTTCACCGTGAACGCGCGGCTGATCAGCCGCCGCCACCGCCGGTGCCCCGGCCCCTCCTTGTTGTCCACCTCTCCCGGGGACGGCCGGCTGAACATCCCCCCGTCGTCGGTGGTCGCCATGCGCGCGGCGCCCTTGCGGTCGAGGTTGCGGCTGAACCGCGGGTCGGTCAGCAGCCCGCGGATCTCCTCGTACCCGGTCAGCAGACCGACCACATCCCCACTGGGCATCCGCACGTGTGCCACGGGGCACGCGGCCCGCGTCTCGGCCCACTCGCGCGGGGGCTCCAGGAGGTTCGGCTGCTCGAACGGGTAGTCGGGGACGGCTTCCGTCATGGGGGGACTCCTCCGGTGTCGGGGACCTGCGATCACCGTAAGTCGACTGACTTATTAAGGCAATCGCTTTAGAAGGGATGGCCGACATTCGTCCCGGGCGTTCACCTTCACCTCCTCCTGCACCGCGGCCGAGGCCGCCCAGCACCTTCAGGCCGTGCCGCCGGCACAGCCCGAACGGCCCGCCCGGGCAACGCGGCCGACCGGGGACACGGCGGCGGTGCAGGGCAGGGAAGCCCGGGCCGGCAGGGGGAGGGCGAAACCCGGGGCCGCGAGTGCCATCAGGCCGGTCCCACCGCCGCGCCGCGCAGCACCGCCTCCGCGTATTCCGCGCCCGTGTCGCGCAGCCGGTCGTGGAGCGCCGCGAAGACCGTGGCGGCGCGGGCGCCGGGCCAGTCGGCGGGGAGGAGCGATGGGGGGAGGCCGGGGTCGGCGTAGGGGAGGTGGCGCCAGGAGTCGAGGGCCAGGAGGTAGTCGCGGTAGGCGGCTTCGGGGGTGGGGGTGTGGTGCGTCCAGTGGGTGAGCACCGGCTCGTGGGCGGTGCGGAACGCGTGGTGGAGGGCGGCGAGTTCGTCCAGGTCCCACCAGCGGCGGACCGCCTCGGCGGTGGGGGTGAAGCCCGCGTGGTCGCCCCGGAAGAGGTCGACGTAGGAGGCGAGGCCGAGGCGCTGAAGGGTGTGGCGGGTCTCGTCGTAGAGGCGGTCCGGGGCGATCCAGACGCCGGGGGCGGCGGTGCCGAAGCCGAGGCGGGAGAGGCGGGAGCGGAGCAGGTGGCGCTTGTTGCGCTCCTGTTCGGGGACGGAGAAGACGGCGAGGAGCCAGCGGTCGGGCCCGGGGGCGGGGCGGGGGTAGATGCGGTGGTCGCCGTCGTCGAGGAGCTGGCGGGCGTCGGCGGACAGGGCGTACCCGGCGGACCCGGCCGCGGTGCGGTCGGCGACCAGCAGGCCGCGCCGCTTGAGGCGGGAGACGGCGGAGCGCACCGAGGGCGGGTCGACGCCGACGGCGCCCAGCAGCCGGATGAGGGCGGCGACGGGCACCGGCCCGGCGGGGCGGTCGGCGGTGCCGCGCCCGTACGCGCCGTAGTGGGTGACGATCAGGGAGCGGGGGGTGTGCTGGCCGTTCACGGGGTCACTGTAGAGCGCTGTCGCGGAGGCGGTAGCGCTGGAGCTTGCCGGTGGCGGTGCGGGGGAGCGCGTCGAGGAAGACGAAGCGGCGCGGGCATTTGTAGGGGGTGAGTTCGGCGGTGGTGAAGGCTTTGAGTGCGGCCACGGTCTCCTCGGTCCGCGGAACGCCCGCGCGCAGCACCACATGGGCGACGACGATCGTGCCGCGTTCGGTGTCCGGCGCTCCGGTGACCGCGGCTTCGGCCACGTCGGGGTGGCGCTGCAGGGCGTCCTCGACCTCGGGGCCCGCGATGTTGTACCCGGAGGAGATGATCATGTCGTCGGCGCGGGCCACGTAGCGGAAGTAGCCGTCCGGGTCGCGGATGTAGGTGTCGCCGGTGAGGTTCCAGCCGTCGCGTACGTAAGAGCGCTGGCGCTCGTCCGCCAGGTAGCGGCAGCCGGTCGGGCCGCGCACGGCGAGCAGGCCCGGTTCGCCGTCGGGGACGGGGCGCAGGCCTGCGTCTACGACGCAGGCCTCGAAGCCGGGGACCGGGACGCCCGTCGTCCCCGGGCGGATCGCGTCGTCGGCGGCGGACAGGAAGATGTGGAGCAGTTCGGTGGCGCCGATGCCGTTGATGATGCGCAGCCCGGTGGTCCGGTGCCAGTCGTGCCAGATGGCGGCGGGCAGGTTCTCCCCGGCGGAGACGCAGCGGCGCAGCGAGGAGAGGTCGTACGCCGCGGGCTCGGTGCGCAGCCGGTTCAGCATCGCCCGGTAGGCGGTCGGCGCGGTGAACAGCACGGACACCCGGTGCCGGGCGATGTCGGCGAGCAGCCGGTCCGGCCCGCCCCGGTCGGTCAGCAGCGTCGACGCCCCGGCGCGCAGCGGGAAGACGACGAGGCCGCCGAGGCCGAAGGTGAAGCCGAGCGGCGGGCTGCCCGCGAACACGTCGTCGGGGGTGGGCCGCAGTACCTGGGCCGAGAAGGTGTCGGCGATGGCGAGGACATCGCGGTGGAAGTGCATGCAGCCCTTGGGCCGCCCGGTGGTTCCCGAGGTGAAGGCGATGAGGGCGACGTCGTCGGCGGAGGTCGGCACGGCCTCGTACGACGCGGGCGCGCGGGCCGCGAACCGCAGCAGGTCGTCGGGCGCGGTACCGCCGAAGGTGAGGGTGCGCAGCCCCGGCACCCCGGCCCTGACCAGGTCGTCCGCGCACCGCGCGTCGCACAGCGCGTGCCCGACCCGGGCGATGTCGCAGATGGTGGCCAGTTCGCGGGACCGCTGGGCGGCCAGCACGGTCACCGCGACCGCGCCCGCCTTCATGACGGCCAGCCAGCAGGCGGCCAGCCAGGGGGAGGTGGGGCCGCGCAGCAGTACCCGGTTGCCGGGGACGACGCCGAGGGTAGTGGTGAGGGTGTGCGCGATGCGGTCGACGTGTGCGAGGAGGTGCCCGTACGTCCACACCGTGCCGGAGCCGTCGTGCACGGCGGTCCGCTCCGGGCCGTACCGCTCGACGGTGCGATCCAGTAACTCGGCACCGCAGTTGAGCCGGTCGGGGCGGCGTGGCCCCGGCAGGTCGAGGAGGAGCCCGGGCCATTGGTCGGCGGGCGGGAGGTGGTCGCGGGCGAAGGTGTCGAGGTGTGCCGAAGGCCTGAGCTCCATCGAGGATGCGCCCCCTGCCTGCCCGATGTGCCTGCCGGATGGCTGTCTGAAGCCGCTTCGTCAGCGTAACGTGATGGTGACGACAGTCAATATCCCGCGACAGTCGCGAAAAGGGTCGCGCCGAGGGAGGGCCCCGATGCCGTCATTCGCACTGGATCCGGAGCAGCGGCGCTGGTGCGCGCGGCTGCGCGCGCTGGCCCGCGAGCACCTGCGCCCCCTCGCGGACGCCGGTACGCCGGGACGGATCAACCGTCCGTTGACCGCCTGCTTGGGCGAACTGGGCCTGCTGGAGCGGCTGTTCCCGGAGGACGGGCCGGTCCGGGCGCTCGACCTGTGCCTGCTGCGCGAGTCGCTGGCCATGGAGTGCACGGAGGCCGAGACCGCGCTCGCCCTCCAGGGGCTCGGCGCGTACCCGATCGTGCTGTCCGGCGGCGAGAAGACGTACGAGCGCTGGATGCCCGGGATCCGGGCCGGACGCACCGTCACCGCCTTCGCGCTGAGCGAGCCGGACGCCGGATCGGACGCGGCCGCGCTCACCCTGCGGGCCGACCGGGACGGGGCCGGGGGCTGGCGGCTGACCGGTGAGAAGTGCTGGATCTCCAACGCGCCCGAGGCCGACGTCACCACCGTCTTCGCCCGCACCACACCGGGCGCGGGCTCACGCGGCGTCACCGCCTTCCTGGTGCCCGCAGACCGCCCCGGACTCGGCGGCGAGCCCCTGGAGATGCTCAGCCCGCACCCCATCGGCCGCCTCGTCTTCGACGGCGTCCCGGTCACCGGCGAGGACGTGCTGGGCGTGCCGGACGCGGGCTTCCGCGTCGCCATGCGCACCCTCAACCTGCTGCGGCCGAGCGTGGGCGCGTTCGCCGTCGGCATGGCGCAGGCGGCGCTGGACGCCTCGCTGGCGCACGCCGGAAGCCGCACCGCCTTCGGCGGGCCCCTGAAGGACCTGCAGTCCGTCGCGCACCAGCTCGCCGAGATGGCCACCCGCACCGAGGCCGCCCGGCTGCTCGTCTACGCGGCGGCCGCCGCCTACGACGACGGCGAGCCCGGCATCGCCCGGCGCTCGGCCATGGCCAAGCTGCTGGCCACCGAGACCGCGCAGTACGTCGTGGACGCGGCCGTCCAGATCCACGGCGCCCGCGCACTGCGCCGTGGCCATCCGCTGGAACACCTCTACCGTGAGGTGCGCGCGCCCCGGATCTACGAGGGCGCCACCGAGGTTCAGCGCACGATCATCGCGAAGGAGCTGTACCGATGACCGAACCGTTCCTAGTGACTGAGCGGGAGTGAGTCCTGGTGCCAGGACTCGTGCTCAGCCGGGTGCCCCGAACGGTTGTGGGCACCCTGGTCGCCCGCTTTCGCTCCGCGTTCGGCGCCGGCGGATCGTGTCCATGGTCCGGGAATGCGGGGACGGGTTTCCTCACGCCCCGGAGCCACCGATGTGGCCTGGACGGTCCGATGCCCCGCACGATCTCTCTGGTCGTGCGGGGGCGGTGCCGTCCGTCGCCGGATCGGGTGCCCCAGGGCGCGCCTTGCGATCGCCACCGCTGCCGCGTGATGGCGTGTGGTTTTCCTGTTTTTGCTGGTGAGGGGTTTTTGCCAGTGCTGGGCGCCCCAGCGGCTGGTGTAGGCGGGATCCACGGCGACGACAAGGATGCCGAACTCGGCGGCCATCGACACGAGCCGTGCCCGCAGTTTGGCGGTGGGCATGCCGGAGATCAGCTTGCGGAACCGCTTCCTGCGGCCGTGCTTCTCGCGAGTCTTCTCCGATGCGAAATCCAGGTCCTCGATCGCGATCGCCAGCCTGTGGCGTTTGGCCCAGTGCAGGAGGCGGATCAGGGCGTGCCGCACCTGCGCGTCCCGGTGCGATGCACAGCCGGACAGGTCGTAGTCGAACCTGCGAGGCTCGCCGACCGGATTGCCATGGACATCCAGCCGCCAGGCCGCCAGATGGTCGGCGTTCATGTCGACGCCGATCAGCCCGCCGGACCGGACCGCCTCCAACGGCACCGTCGTGACCGCCGGGAGCTGCCAGGATGCGGTCAGGTACCAGCGGTCCCGATCCACGTCGAAGTGGATGCGATAGGCCACGGGGCGGTGGGCTGTGATGCGGTCGGCCCACTGCTCGCCCCGGTGCCGGAAGCCGACCCGGCACGCCAGCACATACCGGCCGTGGGATGCGTTCGCCAGCCCGGCCAGCGGCTCGGGAAGCTTGATGCTCACCTCACCGCCGAGGCTGACCCGGATGGTTTCGTTCCCGTACCGTTTGCCGGACTCGCCGTCGGCCTGGAGGAACCAGCGCTCGGCCTCCCACCGCACCCGCCACTTGGCCTCGGTCAGTTGGGCGGCTTGGAGGTGGTGCCGGTTGCGCAGCAGCTTCTTGCCGCCGCGCACCACGCGTACGCGCCCGGTCTCACGGTCGGCCCGCTCCCGCTCCAGCCGGTCTTGGAGCAGGTGCAGACGCCGGGACTTGGCGAACCACTCCTGCCGGGAGCGGTAACCACCCGGCAAGCCCCGGGACCCCTTCGCCGCGACCGGCAGCGACAGCCGACGAGCGATCGTATGGACACCAGCCTCAAGGGACTGGATAAACGCGAGCTGACCGCGACGGGCCAACGCCCACTGATCATGCGTGGCCTTGGTGATACTGCCCGCCCACCGAGAGGAGGACTGTCCGGTCAAAGCCCGCTTACGCTGCGCCCACTGGTCACTGTCATGGTCCAGCCCGGCCGCACAGCGGGCCTTCCAGTCCCGGGAGACCAGGGAGCCCAGCCAGTCACCGACCAGGCGCAGGACCTTTTCGTCCTGTCCGGTCAGACCCTTGAGGCCGGCGCGGATGGCCACTCCGGCGGGGCCTGGTGCCACGAACGGCGCAGCCATCTCCCGCAGCCCGCCCACTTTCCACCCCCTACGCCCCCCGGAAATTCTCCGTTACTGCACCCAACGAGCACCGCCCCGAAGAGGTCACGCATACGATGCAAGAACTCCCGTTCCCTTCCAGCTCTTCGCACGGTCTTTCAACCGGCGGCAACTCCCAACCCCTGCACCGGATCAACCCCATCGAGCTGTCCCCGCCCGCCGGATTCAGCCACGCCGTCACCGCGACCGGCGGACAACTGGTCTTCCTGGCCGGTCAGACGGCGCTGGACCAGGACGGCAAGGTCGTCGGGGACACCCTCCCCGCCCAGTTCCGCCGGGCGCTCACCAATCTGCTCACCGCGCTGCAGGCCGCCGGCGGCAGCCCCGCCGACCTCGCCCGGCTGACCGTCTACGCCACCGACGTCGCCGCCTACCGTGAGTACGCCGCCGAACTCGGCCGGATCTGGCAGGAGATGGCCGGCCGCGACTATCCGGCGATGGCGGTCATCGGCGTCGTCCGGCTGTGGGACGAGGAGGCGATGGTCGAACTCGACGGGATCGCGGTGCTGCCCTGACAACCCCTGGCTCCGTTATTCCGGAATAACGTAATCTCTCGCGCATGGCCGACGAGTCCCTGCACGAGCGGGTCGCCGCACTCGAAGAACGGGTGTCGCGGCTGGAGTCCGAAGCACCGGACTCCCCCCGGAGCGAGGTGTTCTGGGCGCTGGAGGGGCTGCGCCGGCGGATCACGGGACAGGGGCAGGTGCTGTTCACCGGCGCGGTCGAGCTGCCCACCGGCCGGCGCTACGAATGGCAGCAGGGCGCCACGACGGACGGCCTGCTGGGCGCGGACTGGTCCGAACACGCCGCGTCCTACGCCGCGTTGGGCCACCCGGTGCGGCTCACCCTGCTGCGCGCCGTCCTGGGTGGCACCCGCTCCGCGGCCGAACTGCAGGAGACCGCCGGGCTGAACACCACCGGCCAGCTCTACCACCACCTCAAACAGCTCACGGCGGCCGGCTGGCTCCAGGCCGAGGGGCGCGGCCACTACCAGGTGCCCGCGGGCCGGGTCGTACCGCTGCTCGTGCTGCTGTCCGCGGTGGTGCCACCTGGCAATCCGACAACGGGGGAATGACTCATGAACCGACGCACGCTTCTCACCACGGCGGCCGCCGCGGGCGCCGCACTGCTGCCCGGCACCGCCGCCGCGGCCGACAACACCCTGCCCGCACGGGTGCGGCGCACCCTGGACCAGGTGCTGGCCGCCGGGGCTCCGAGCGCGGTGTGCGGCGTCATCCGGGGCGGACGGACGTACGTGGCGGGCGCGGCCGCAAAGGGCAGGCGGACGCCGGACGGCCGGACCGTCTTCCAGCTCGGCTCGATCGGCAAGACGCTCACCGCGACCGCCCTCGCCCTCGCCGTCACCGCGGGCGAGACGCGCCTCGGCGCACCCCTCACCCTGCCCGCCCGGTTCCCCATACCCCGCGAGGGCTCCCACCGCATCACCCTCGCCGATCTGGCGACCCACACCTCCGGCCTGCCCAAGCTGCCGCCGAACCTCCTCGACGGAGCCAACCCGTACGACCCGTACGCGCACTACACCCTGGACGACCTGGCCGAGGGCCTCGGCAAGACCACCCTCGCCACCGAACCGGGCACCGAGTACGCCTACTCCAACCTCGGCTTCGGACTCCTCGGCCAGGCACTCGCCTTCGACCGCGTGGACGAGATGCTGCGGCACCGGGTGGCCGCTCCGCTGCGGCTGACCGACACCACGACGACACTGCGGCCGGACATGCTGCTCCGCAAGGCGGTCGGCCACCTCGAGGGCACGCCGGTGCCCGACTGGCACGATCGCGTGCTCAGCGGAGCGGGCACCTCGATCTACAGCACGGCCGACGACATGCTGCGCTACCTGGCCGCCCAACTCCGCCCCGGCCGCTCCCCGTTGCGGGACGCCATCGAACTGACCCAGCGGCCCCACTTCACCGCCGGCCGCGACCTGCGGCTCGGGCTCGCCTGGCACCTCAGCCCGCTGCCCAGCGGCCGCACCATGACCTGGCACAACGGCAGCACCGGCGGCTTCGGCAGCTACGCGGCGTTCAGCCGGGAGAGCGGGGTGGCGGTGGTGATGATGACGAACAACGTCAGCCAGGTGCCCCCGGGCGAGGAGCGCCCGATGGACACGTTCACCTACGGGCTGCTCCGGGACCTCGACGCGGGGGCCTGAGCCCGTCGGGCCGGACCATGGCGGGCAGGGGGCGCGCGGTGCCGCGGCGCCCCCCGCGGCTCGCCTCAGATGTCGCGGAAGGAACCAGCCAACGCCGTGACCTGCGATGTCTGGCCGTCGCAGGTCGTTGACCTGCATGAATAACCTTTCGGTTGTTTCACGCTCGTACTGGCTGATGCGGCCGGAAGTCCCAGGAAAGGTCCCAGAGAACTTCCACGGGCAGGAGCCACTCTTTCGGCTCTGTACAGGGCATGCGAGTGCGCTGTGGGCTGGTGATCGTGGATCGACGGTCTGACCCGAATGGACGGCAACGCGCACTGTTCGAACGGCTCGCAGTTGGTGAGGAGTATCCCCCAGCCTGGGTGCCGGGGGATTGGCGGTCGGCTTACGCCTTGCTTGATCGAGGGGTGTCAGGGGGCAGTCGGAGTGGTAGGGAAGCGCCCGTGGAGGTCACCGAGGACGGCCGCTACTACCTTCGACACAGTCATCGTCCTTGAGGGGCTGACGCCGGCTGAAGGGGGCGACGACTTGCCCCAGATTGCGGTCAGGCCGCCTCCGCCTCGCATGCCGCCGGGCGCGTTCGGCGGCGACGAGACGCGATCGACTCCATCCGGACACGGGCACTTGACGGCTCGTAGGGTGAGGAGCCGGGTGAGGCGTGCACCACGGCACGTGGACGATCTTTCCCCGAACCGTTGGCAGTCCGCCAGGGTGTGGCCGTCGCCGCGGCGCCTATTCTTTCTGCGCTGTGGGAGAGAGCCGTCAGGGGCCCGGTCTTATCAAGGTGGAGGAGGGCGGACAGACTTTGAGAGGGGCGCTGCTCACGGCACCGGTGGGCAGCGCGGTGTAGGAGTAGCACTGAACCCAGTCTGACGCGCCGATCTCTACCACCAGGACGGTGCGTGTTTTTTCCCGCCGGAGGGAACGGACGGCCGGTCTGTGGTTCAGGACCATGTCGATTTCGTGCCTGGTGAGTGCGCCGTCGGAGTTGGCGTCGAGGAGCCGCATCCTGAGCTTCTCAGCCGTGGTGACGACGGCGGCGTGTGCGTTGCGTTCACGGTTCCGCGTGACATGGTGCAAGTGGGCGAAAAGCCAGACCACCAGAATCGCGGCGAGGAGGACGCAGACCAGTACGGCGGCGCCGACGCAGCCGACCGCCCGGGCGAGAAGCCCGGTCGGCCGGCCGTTGCGCTGTTGTGCGGTGGGAATCATCCCGTCATGATCCCGTGTAACCGATATCGGTCAGGCGCTTTTCCACCACGCTTGCGTATCCGGTGGTGCCCGCCTGTTTCGGGTGGAAGGCCTCGCGGCTCAAGCACTTCTGGCCGACGCCGGAGACGGAGATGCAAAAGGAGTTTGGGTCGCCTTCGTGGAAGTCGCCGTCCCCGTTGGGACCGAGCACGATCTTGTTCATCCACTCGTCGCTGTCGCATCCTCCGTGGCCGACGAAGGCGTCGACGGGGTTGGCGTACGACACGTGGAGTCCCGTGGCCTTCAGCTCGTCCACCTTAGCTTTCTGCGCGTCATTCATGTAGTTGGCCAGGGTGGCCAGCGCGTCGGCTTCGCCGCCGTCGATGAACCAGGATCCGGTGCACTTGACCGTCCGGCTGAGGATTTCCGGGTATCCCACCAGCAGGATCTTGGCGTTGGGGGCGCGCTCGGCGATGGCCTGCAGAGTGCCGCCCACGTCCTCCTTCGTCTGGTCGATGAGTGCTTCGTACTTGTGGATGAAGCCGTCGTTGGCACAGTCCGTGGGGTACGCACAGTCGGTGACGGCGTTGACGAAGGCGCCGTAGTTGTTGCCACCGATGGTGAGCGTCACCAAGGTGGTGTCCTTGGTGAGGACGCCGGAGTCGACCTGGGGGATCTCCCGGAACTCGCCGTCTCCGGTACCGATGTCCCCGCCCTGCGGGTAACTCGCGGGGACGCTTCCGTCAAGCTGCCTGGTGTGGGCCCCGGAACAAGCGACGAAACCGAGTTCCGCGTTCGGGCTGAAGCCGTCGGACAGCAGCGACAGGCGTGCCGACATTCCCGGCAGCACGAGCTTGCGCGGCCACGCGTTGGCGCTGCGTCGGCAGGCGTTCCAGTCGATGGTGCCGTGCTTCTGGTTGCTGGATTCGTCGTAGTCGTTCGCGCCCTCACCGGAGGAGTAGGAGTCGCCGAGCGCGGCCACGATGTGCTTCGGCTTGGCCGAAAGCCACTGGAAGCCCACCGCGTCCCAGGCGATGTCGTTGTCCGCCTGCCCCTCGGGTGTGTAGTTGGAAAGCGAGACGCCTTGGAAGTCGGAGCCGGCGGCGAAGTGGTAGATGCCCAGGCTCACCCACTGGTTCTTATGGGAGATCGCGTTGATGATCCGGGTGTGCGTGGTCCCGTCACCTAGGTGGATGGTGTAGACGGCCTGCTGGCTCCCCGAGCCCGTGTTCGGCAGGTGCACCAGTACCCGTGTCCACGAGGTGCGCTGGGTGTTCAGTTTCCAGGTGCCGGTGACGGCCATGACACCGGCGGCGGGACCCGGATCCTGCTCCGGATCGTAGACGCTCGCGGACGCGCCGTGATCTTCGTCGCGGGCGTGGGCGTACCAGAAGTGATCACCGAAGCCGCCGCCGATCTGATGGAGATCGCCCTTTGCTTCGTAGTGGTTCTGCGCGTCGGCGTTGAAACGGAAGCTGAGGGTGCCGGAGTTGGTCCAGCCCGTCTTGCCGCATCCGTCGGTGTATACGGGAACGCTGCTGGCCACGTCGTCCACGATGGTGAAGCCGGCGGCGGAGTTGTTGCACATGGTGCCTGCGCCGTTGTTGCCGTTGCCGATTTCGGTCCTGAGGGTCTTGTAGGTCAGGTACTCGTGCCCGCAGCTGTTGGGGCAGGCGACCTTCCAGGTCGTCTGGGGGGTGTGGTACCAGTGCGGCGGGTCGCAGGACTCACCGAGGTGATCGACCTCGCAGCGCGGCGGGTTGGCCGGATTGCAGGCGTTGATCTGTGGGCTGCAGAAGGTGTCCATCTCCGGCTTGACGCTGGAGCGGTGGATGTCGGAGTCCCACCAGGCCGCCGAGTATCCCGCCGTATTGCTGTGGTTGGCGGTGCCGTCGTCCGCGTACGAGCGTCCGGTGTCGATCGGCCAGGCGGCCCAACCCAGCACCTTCTCCGCGTACGACCACTGCTGCGGATGCGCGGCGTCGGCGTAGCTGTTGTGGTCGAGGAAGGCGTGCCGGTCCGGCGGGTAGAGGGGGTTGGACGGATTGTTCAGGTAGCCCAGGCCCCAGTACTCGGTCGGGCTGGCCGGGACGTAGTAGTTGAGGCCGGAGTTGTAGTCCCACAGCGCCGCGAACCAGTTCTCCGGGGCCGAGGGGTCGTCAGTGTTGAGCCTGATACCGCCCGGCGTGATGGCATTGTCGTGCAGCTCGTTCCACTTGGTGGAGAGAGTGCGTGCGGCGACCGCGATGTTGGAGGTGTAGTCGAGCGCGATGGCCTTCTGCTGCGCGGTCGGCAACTCGCCGATCTCACCGCTCTTCATGCCGTCGGTCTGCTGACCGATGCCGTAGCCGCAGTCCGCCTTCGACCAGTCGATCCGCCAGTGGTCCTCGGGCGTCGCCGGGTCGCTGGGATGCCCGTAGAAGCCGTTGGTGCTCGCGAGGGTCGAGCTGGTCTGGCCGGGCAGGGCCCCGCCCTCGGCCTGCCACAGGTTGGACTCCTGGGTCAGCACACCGAGGAGGACCTGAGCGGGGATGCGTCCTCCGCTGGTTCCCTCCAAACTCGGCAGCGGGAACATCCCCTGCGGGTTGACCGTGCCGAGCCCGGCGGCGGTGCGCCATCCGCCCTGGCGTACGTAGGCGCTGGTCAGATTGCCGCGGATGGCCATGTCAACAGCCCACTCGACCTGGTTGGGGGTCGGCTGGTACGCCTGCTGTTTGGGGTCGTTGCGGGGCTGCGAACAGGTGCGGTCGTTGTCGATGGTGGAGGTCGGGTCACCGGCCGTAGTGACCGCCCGTGTCTTCGCGGTGCTCCCCGTCCTGGCTGTGGACGCCGGAGTGGTGGCGGCCGAGTCGGTCAGGGCGGGAGAAGCGGCCTTGCCCGACGCCTTCTGGCCGCTGTCGGCGGTACCGATCGTGAACGAGACCTTCTTGCCGGTCGCCGGGACCTCGGTCTTGAGCTGTATCGGTGCCGCTGTGTTCCACGCGGTCGCGGCCAGCGGACGGCTGACGTGGCTGCGCAGGCTATCGGACACTGCCTGGTCCACCGCGAGCGCGCCGGTGGACGACACCGTCGCGTCCGCCGCCACCTTCAGCCGCCGGACGGCGGATGGCATCGACGAAGTGGACGTCGGTGTGCCGGTGAGGAAGACTCGTCCGGACGTGCCGGCCTGAAGGCTCAGGGAGCCCGAGGTGCCCTGTGCGAACGTGCGGGTCGCGCCGTTGGCGGTGCGGCGGGCCTGGGTCTTGCCGTCCCGCTGATCCAGGAAGTTGACGCCGCCCTGGCCGTCCACGCGGAGGTCGAAGGCGGGGCCCGAGGTCGTGGTGAGCTGGCTGGCGTGATTGTTGTGGTCGAAGCGGATCAGGCGTCCCACCGCCGCTCCGACGATCGTGTTGCCGGTGGGGACCGCTGAGGTGACCTGGACCTTCTCGGTCTGTCGGTGGACGACGGTGGCCGTGGTGGTGTCCACGGTCAGCAGCCGGGTCTGGTTGCTCTTTTCGTCGCCGATCTGCGTGAGCACGGCGGTCTCCCCGGTGCCGCAGCCTGGGTTGAAGTACGCCAGACTCACGGTGTCCGCGAGCTTCGTGACCTTACTGTTGGTCAGGTCCACGATAGCCGCGAAGCCGCCACGCTCCATGAGTTCGGGCTTGTTGGTGAAGCCCCGGGGCGCGTAGACCACGACCGCCCGTTTCCCCGACCCGGTTACGCAGGCGTTACCGATCCACAGGTCGGTTCCGAACCCGGGTTCGGAGAGGGTGGCGACCGTGCGCCACTGGTAGGCGTCCTGGCTGGCGGCCGCGAGGACGTGCAGGCCGGAGCCGTCACCGGCCACGGTCACCGCGCGATCGGCGGACTCCTCCCAGTCGTCGGGCAGCACATCGTTCGGCTTCAGTACTTTGGACGACTCGTCCTGGCGCGGAGCATCCGACTTCGCTTCCGCCCCACTCGCGGGGGCCGGCGAAGAGGACGTAGCCGTGGCCGGCGGCGTCGCCCAGGCGGATCCGGTCTGTGTCAGGCCGGTGACCGCCAGGGCTGCGGCCATAAAGGTGATGGGCATTCGTGCTCTACGTCTCAGCCTCAAGACTTCTCCAGGGTCTGGGAGAGCAGCTGTCTGTACGGACTCCGCGACCGTGCCGACGCAGAACGTCGACTCAGGGGCGGAGGGCTTCGGCGGGCTGGACACCGGCAGCACGCCAGGCCGGATAGAGGCCGGCGAGCAGGCCGGTGGCCAGACCGATCACGGGAGCGAGGACAACGGTGAGAGGCGGGATGACGGGGTCCACTGGCGGGTGACGACAACGCCCAGGACGGTGAGTGTGTCCAATCAGACCGCCCAGAGTGCCGAGGACCGCGGACTCGGTGAGGAACTGGGCGGTGATGGGCTGCCCTGTGAACCGAGCGCCCGGCGCAGGCCGATCTCACCGGTGCGTTGCAGCACCGCGACCAGGGTCGTGTTGGCGATGCCGACGGCGCCGATGACCAGGCAAATCGCAGCCAGCAGCAGGAAAAGCTGGTCAGGTCCGGGATGACGGAGGCGCGCAGCGTCCTGGGGTCGGGCGGCGGCACGGCCTTGAAGTACTCGGGACGGCCGGGGGCAGTGCGAGAGGGGCTTCAGCGGCTACTTGCCCAGTGGGCTCGTCGCACAGCGCGCGCTGGCGCTCTCCTCCCGACAACCGAGAGAGCGTGGCGCCGATCCGGTGTCCCAGACCGACACCTGTCAGGGCTTCGCGAGCCCGCCTGCCGTGTTCGGTGCGTGGGACGCCAGATCAGCTAGCCCGGTACCTCAACAGGCTTTCCAGCTTGCCGGTCACCGCGTCGACCCGCACCAGCCGAGGCGCCGCACTGTCCTCACCGCCGGACTGCGTGAGCACCGCGGTCTCCCCTGTCCCACACCCGGGATCGCAGTAGCAGAGAGACGCCTGCAGGCCGAGCTTGGAGACTTTTCCGCCTCCAGGCCGACGAGCGCGGTGAAGCCGCCGCGGGCCATGAGTTGCGCCTTGTCGGTGAAGGCGCGGGGCGCGCATTCCACGACGACACGCCTGGCCGAGGCGGTCACACACGCGTTTCCGATCCATGCGTCAGCGTCGAACCCCGGCTCGGCCAGGGCCGCGGTCGTCCGCCACGCGTAGCGGTACTTCTTCTCGGCCGTCACGATGTGGAAACCATCAGCGTCACCGCTGGTGGTCCAGGTCCGGTCCGCGGACTTCTGCCAGCCGTTGCCGAGATGCGTGTACGGCCTTCGGGAAAGACAGACGCAGAATCACTCTTCTCTGCTGCGGCTCGCGGCGGGCACGAAGGGTCCTTGGCACTGGATGCCCCTCCTTGTGCCCAGGCCGCCTGAGTCTGTGAGAGCGACGTGCCCATGGCGACGGCCGTCGATCTTAATCGTCTTCGCACATCAACTCCACGGTGATGGCTTTACCGGATGGCATTGATGGACTTCGCTTTGGTTACGGCAGACTTGATGGTCTTCTTTGCTTCATCCAGCTCCGCCTGGTTTTTGGCGATGGCGGTCTGCTGAAGAGCGGCCTCCGCGTCGAACCAGACCTTCTCGACGCTGTATTTACTCCTGCAGGACACGTCCGCCTTCGCTGTGGCGATCTCCTCATCCGTGACGTTGTACGGATCGGAGAAACGCGAGTCGTCGTTGGCGTCCATCGGCTTCGCGTACGAGTAGCCCTGCGCCTTCATGCACGACGACCATTTGGCGAACGCTTCGATCACGCTCGGTGCGTTCATCGACTCAAGGTAGGAGTCATTGCTGATCTGCTGGGCAAGAGCGTCCGGCTGGGCCGAGGGGGCCTTCCCGTCGGTCTGCGTGACGCACTCCTTAAGCGCCGTGTCGTCTGTGCCGGACTCATCGACTGCGCCAGCCTCCTGCGCCTCGTCGTATGCTCGCTGTTCCGCTGCATCTGGGTGGTATCCGCGCTTGGCCGCCAACCCGGCATCGTGAATCCCATACCGCCAGTCGGTGAGCGTCTTTCCGCCTATTTCGGGAAGGTCGGGGGCCGGCGTCCACTGGTCGTAGCCCGCGGCTTTCATGCACTCGTCGATCAGACTGTCCCGGGTGGCCGTGATGAACCGGGTGTCTGCCTTAGCTGGCAGGTATGCCTCGATCGGTAGCCG
This sequence comes from Streptomyces sp. NBRC 110028, assembly GCF_001417735.1. Taxonomy (GTDB): domain Bacteria; phylum Actinomycetota; class Actinomycetes; order Streptomycetales; family Streptomycetaceae; genus Streptomyces. Next base: position 560,059 of record NZ_BBUZ01000024.1, on the reverse strand, counting down.
CCAGGTTGCCGGATTTCCCGGGTCACTCACCTCCGCCTTCGATGCGTGGGCGCTGTCCGCCGCACTGGCCGATGACGTGCTGTCATGCATCGATGGAGTGCTTGCCATGTTTCCTGCATATGCCACAGCTCCCACCGTTACAGCTGCCACGACGGGAACTGCGACCTTCGCGATGGTCCTCTTGGGCCTGCTCATCTTCTTTTGTCCCCCCTCTGCTTCCGCCACCTCAGGAGGTCCAGCGGAATGAAGCGTTGTTATTTTTTACGTGCGGAAACTGATCGATGTGTTGCTGGGGCCCCATAGCATCCTGGGCGCCCTTGTAGCCGCTGTTGAAGTACACCCGGGCCATGTACTTGTAGTGCTCGTTCTCGCCGGATGCAGCATTGTTCTTGAGTCGTTGCCCAGAGCCGGGCCATGGGCTGCTGACGCCGAGCTTGCAGAACTTCATGACGTGGACCGTGGGGTCACTGCCGCCGATCTTTACAGCGCTGAAGTCGTATACGCTGTATCCGATGTTTCTGTAGGACCCGTTCTGTCCCGAATTGTAGAAGAGGTGGAGCTTGAATTTGGAGACATAGGGATCCTTGCAGATCTCCATGCTCATAATGTTTTCCTCGTCTCCGTTCGCCTGGGCGCTCGGCGCGACTGCCAGCGAGACGAGAAGCGTGGCGACCACGCTACTCAGCACTCCAATTGTTTTATGCATGCTCCTCCAATCGTGAGGATCGATTGCATCCCTGCATCGCGTTCGTGATTTCGAACACATGTGTGCTGTGACGGGATGACTATAGATGGATTTCTGGCTTGGCGAGAGGTTGCCTGAATCGGGGTGGCGGGATCTCTATCGCGACCCAGAAGCTTGTTCGGGTGCTCTACTGGATTGATCTGCGTTGATGGCTGCGAGCACCGTGTGGGGCGCTAAGTGAGGCAGGCGTGGAATGGCCGGTTCCCTGTTCAATGGTGGCTCGATGGTCGGGATTTCAACCATTTTGCTGGATGCGGATTTGTGATCTTCTGGCGTTTGTCCGAATGGTGGCAAGGGTGACGGTGACGGTAAACCCCTCGTCTCAGATCGAAGTCCAAGCTCGGGAGTGGCGTCACCGCTACGGTGGTGATGCGCGGCGTAGGGTTTTTGTAACCCTGCTCCATAATCTGCGCGTTTCATCTGCCGTGGCGTCCGGATCTTGATCGGAAAAACGAAAGTGCCTTCTGAGCTGGGAATATGAGGCTTGTCGAAGGTGTTTGTCATCGCACCAGGAAGGCACTTCCTGCGTTGCGCACCACCGGGTCGCGCTCCAAGCTCGTCGTCTCGGCCGACGGCCACGGGGTGGGCAGCCCCCGGGTCCCGCCTGATGGCCGATTTCGCCGACGCCACACCCTGCCCCGGCCTTCACTGACGCGCTGCGCCACCTGCGGCCGCGTGGCACCGGACACGATCCCCGGCGGATCGTTCTGACCCTGCTACGTGACCAGGCCGAGGTCTTCGGCCCGGTAGCTTCCGTGCCCGGTCATGCTCGTGTTACGAGCTCTTCGGTGGGAGCGAATCCCCGGTTGTCAGGGTTGTCAGTGCTCGGCGCCACGTTCTGCCGCGAGATTTGCGAGTTCGATGGCGAGTATTGGTGCGAGACCTGCCAAGAAGCGTTTGGAGAAGCTCGCGCAGTGGTCCGTTGACCACGGCGATCATGCCTACTTCATGAGCTGGGTCTGGCTCGGCGCGGGCGGCGTCTACGTCGGCATCTTCCTGCCCGACGGCTCCGCCGCCCTGACGGGTTTCAAGACAGGATGGATCGACGTGCCAGGAGACGCGAAGCCCTGGCAATTCCGTGTTCCCCGGCCCGATCCCCGCCGCGTGGTGGCCACGGCCCCGGCAGGGGGCCTCATGGCCGACCTTCAGCGCCCGGAGTTCAGCGGTCAGGGGGTTGCCAGCCGGGCGGCGATCAGCCGGGTGGGACCGGAGGCCGAGGAGGCGATGGACCGGGCCTTCTGCCGCGAGGAGTACACCCCCGGCACGCTCGCCGATGTACCGGTCCGGGGGGCGATGGATCCGCGGCGACGTCCTCGGCGAGGCGCGTCATGAGGTACTGCTCGGAGTTCTGGGCGAGCGGGTAGAGGTGAATCGCCGTGATCAGCGCGAGCGGCTGGCCACCCTGACGGGCGATCGGCTCGATGCGTTCCTCGACGGCCGTCGGCTCACAGTCGTACGCTCGGTCGACGGCCCCCGACCGAGCTGGGGCCGGATCAGTGCGGAACTGCTGGAGCGGACCTGAGGCCCGTATCTCGCACGTCGGCGGGCGGGCCAGTCACATGAATTTGATTTCGGCGACTGGTCTGTTGCCCGTAGCGCTTCGCTGGCCTGCAGCGGTTAGTGCACCCTCCCTGTTGGCTGGGGATCCCTACCAGCTGCATGTGCGCAACACCGACGCACTCGACGAAGCCCCGCCAGGTCGACACCTTGGAACGGTGGGACGCCATCCCTCAGTGATGGCGAACGCGCCGATGACGCCGAAGGCGTCGAGAACCTTAAGGTAGAGGACCATGAAGAGGCGGCCTGGCCGCCCAAGGCGACCGCGGAGCGAGGCTTGCCGCCGCGGGGCTTGAGCTCCTCCTGCTCTTCGAGTCTGTTCGCGAAGTGGCGGGACAGCCCGTCGGCGATCATGTAGGTGATTAGGCCGGTGATGCCGGACAGTAGGACCGTCTCGGTCTCGTCGACGTGCGCGCCGTCGTGCCTGTGGGCGTGGGTGGCGAAGGTCAATGCGGTGAGTTCGGCTCTGGCCCGTAGCTGCCGGGACGCCGGGAACGGGCCCGTCGGCGCATCCCGTCGTCAGCACACGCGCCTGCGGGCCGCCCCTGAATGCACTCAACGCCAGCCTGGCCGTCAACCGCTTCAAGCAAGAGCAGGCGGTGGCCGTGCGTTTGCTGGCGAGGCAGCTTCAGGCAGCGGAGGGGTGGTGCGCGATCAGTGCCCGCGCGAGATGGTCGGCGACTTCATCGGCTCCGGCCTGCAGGGCTGCCAGGGTGACGGACTCGTCGGGTTCGGTACGCAGGGCGAATGACCTGCCGAAGCCGGCGAGACTGGCTGTGTGTCGTGACTGACGTAGGTCGAAGGTATCGATGCTGGTCATGGCGGGCTCCGACACGCCAGCAGCTAGCACGATGCGGTCCTGCGTGATGATATTCAACGCGCCGGTGAACTTGAGCAGTTCGGCGATCTGCATGGGCAGGGCGTTGGGATCGAGGATCGGCCCCATACTGTCCTGGGGAAGCATGGCCCGGGTGGAGAGCTGGCCCGTCTTGTACAGGCGGACCTCTACGAGCTGGCCCGGACGGGGCGTGCCCCACGAACGGGGACGTCTGGCCGGGACGGAGACGGCCATATGGCCCTGCGACCGGGAAGAGCTTAGGGGGATATCGTCCTCGACCATACCGGTCACGCGCACACGGCCCGGCAGCGAGTGGCCGAGCGTCTCTAATTCCCTGGCCGAGTAGCCAGCAGAGTCCAGCGGTAGGACGTGCAGCTCCAAAAGGGTGGTCACACCGTCGGTCTGCAGGCCGCCTGTGCCCTCCTCGAGGGTCCAGTGTAGGGCGGGTGGTTGGGCCAGCTTGGCGAAGGCCAGGGGAGACGGGCCTGACTCCAGCTCCCGGATCTTCCCGGCGACCTTAGGCAGCAGGTCCGCGGCCGTGCGGAAGCTGTCGCGGAATACGCCGGTGGCGTAAGCCTCCACTACGCGTGCGAACTCGTGCTGACTGGGCTCGAAGGTTACGCCCAGCTTGCGATAGACGAGGCGGGGCGTACCTGCTTGCTGGGCTGCTACCCACTCGTCATGGGTTGCTGACTGCCCCGTCTCGGGAAACACGTGGCCGTAGTTTGGGCCTAGGAGGAAGAGGCACGCGTCGGCGGTCGACAGAGCTTTCAGGCAGGCTTCCCGGCTCGGCGTGGTCTGAGCGGAGAAGTCCTAGAACCGGACCGGGGTGTGCCCGAGAGCGCGGATCAGCCCGTCAAGGGTGTCACGCTCCTCTTCCAGACCTTTGCGGGCACTGCTGATGAAGATCCTCACGCTACGGTGTCTCCACTGCTGAGGGTTGTGCTGTGAGGCGAACCGTGTGGCTGGTGCAGGCAATCAACTGGGGGTTTGATGGCCGGGATGTCGGAAGAGGCGATACGCGCCTATTGGAAGGAGCACCGCGAGCAACTGCGGCAGTGTGAGACCCAGCGCTCCACATTGACGAACCTCTTGCTCATCGTCACGGCAGCCCTGAGCGGTCTGATCGTCCAGCAGAAGTTCACGCTGAACGTCATGCCCTTGTGCCTCTTCGTCGCGACGACTGGAGTCTACGGAGCTGTGGCGGTGGCCAAGTACTACGAGCGGGCCTCCTACCACCTCACCCAGGCACGGGCGTTGACCCGAGACCTGGCGGACCGGGGCGTGCTGGGGTCCGATGAAGGGCTCGCCCGGGCGCGCGCGGCGCACTACCGCGAGTTTCCCCGGCTGCACCGCATTCGGCTTCACCGCCTGTGGGTAGGGCTACACCTCGCCATTGCCCTGTACGGGCTCTCCCTCCTTCTCGTCTGTGTGATTGTCGCCTGACAACTCAGGGAGAAAGAGCACAACACACGTGCGGCGCTCTGGTGCTCAATTGCCGCTTGAGTAGAGGCTGCCACGCGGCCGTACCCTGCATGCCGGAATCGAGCACGACATGCCGGGGGCCGAGTCCCCCGCCGACTGACTCGCGGTGGATCCACTCCAGAGGACCAGTCTCAGTCCTACTGGGATTCCTCGGAACCGTCTTCGCTCGCTCCAGCGATCTTGCCGCCGACGAATACCACGCCCAGCCCGAGGGCGGCTGCACCGGCGGCTGCCACCACCTTCATCCCTGCCCCCAGAAACTGCTTGCTCTCGCTGTCCTTCTCGCCTACCCGCTGTACGTTTTGGTCGAGGCGGTCGTGGAGGGCCTCCCGTTGCGCCCAGCTGAGGTCGTCCCGACCGAGGTCGGCCTGCAGAGCGTCCCGCTGGTCCTGCGAAGCCTTGTAGAAGTGGTTCTGACTGTTCTCGTTGGCTGCGAGAGTGGACTTGTGGGCCTCTGTGACCGCATCGATGTCGGTCTTGCCCAGGTCCTTGAAGGCGGGGAACTGCTCGATGAGCTTGAGCCGCACCTCGGTGGCCATCTCGGGCATCGTTGCCGCGAACTTGAGCACCTTGGCCTTGGACAGGTTCCGCCAGTTCGGGATACCCAACTTCCGCTTGAGCGCTGCTTCGTTCACGTAGCCCATTCCCTGACTCCGTTCGTCGTCCCGTGAGGCATCCTGGATAGTAGCGGTGCCCACCGACAAGCCTCTCTTCGACGTCCTCGGCCTGTTCGCCATGTCTCTGTGAGCCGTATTCGGGGGCAGGTGCACCCACTGCGTCAGTCAACGGCACGACCTGACTGACGGTCGCATGGTCGGGACGGCACGACCGCAGGAATCAGCTCATCTCCGATGGCCGGTCAAGGTTGAGCACCGGGGGACCTAGGCGGCGCCCGTTGCGCGGCCAGCTCCTCCATGACCGTCCACGGGCGACGCCTTGCGCCCCGTCGCCCGGATGGTCTTGAGCAGGTCGACGCTGGCGTTGTCAGGGGAGACACCCACAGCATGTTCGTGTCCAGGGTGATCAAAATAGGCGGCTCCGTCCCCGGGCGGCGTGCAACAGGCGGGACAAGCCTCCCTGGCCCGGAGCGGCCCCGTCAGCGAATTTCGATCACACTGCCCCCTCGACGGCGGGCCTCTCGTACGCACTGGGCGCGCCGACGCGACTCCAACGGCGTGAGGCTCCGTACCGGTGGAGTCGCTGCGTACTACGGGAAGCCATGATGTGCCAGAGTTCCGGTGCCGAACCGACGTAGGGCCGTGACGCTCATTTGACGCTCCGGGCGCCCGGCGGCTCTCATCCGGGACCGAAAAGCATCTCTGACCTGCTGCTTTCCTGCCTGCGTCCAGGCCGACATCTTTCCGGTGACGCAGCATGTCGAGTGCGCAGCGACCGGAAGCTTTCGGTCCCGGCTAAAAGTCCCAGAGGCGCCGCCACACCCCTCTCGCCCTCGGATTTGTGCAGGTCATAGGGGGTTTGGCGGCGCTGCTTCTGGGAGCTTTCAGATGTCGCGGAAGGTCTCGATCTGCGCGCCGATCGAGTTCAGCCGCTCGGCCAGGTCCTCGTAACCCCGGTTGATCACGTACACGTTGCGCAGCACGGAGGTGCCGGGCGCGGCCATCATCGCCAGCAGGACGACCACGGCGGGGCGCAGGGCGGGCGGGCACATCATCTCGGCGGAGCGCCAGCGGGTGGGGCCCTCGACCAGGACGCGGTGCGGGTCGAGGAGTTTGACGTGGGCGCCGAGCCGGTTCAGCTCCGTCAGATAGATGGCGCGGTTGTCGTAGACCCAGTCGTGGATCAGCGTCGAGCCCTGGGCGGCGGCCGCGATGGCGGCGAAGAAGGGGACGTTGTCGATGTTGACGCCGGGGAACGGCATCGGGTGGATCTTGTCGATGGGCGCCTGGAGCTTCGACGGCCGGACCGTGAGGTCGATCAGCCGGGTACGGCCGTTGTCCGCCGCGTACTCCGCGGTGCGCTCGTGGTCGAGCCCCATCTCCTCCAGGATGGCCAGTTCGATCTCCAGGAACTCCACCGGCACCCGGCGGATCGTCAGCTCCGACTCGGTGACGACGGCGGCGGCGAGCAGGCTCATCGCCTCCACCGGGTCCTCGGACGGCGCGTAGTCGACGTCACGGTCGATGTGGGTGACGCCGTGGACGGTCAGCGTCGTGGTGCCCACGCCCTCGACCTTGACGCCCAGCTCCTCCAGGAAGAAGCACAGGTCCTGGACCATGTAGTTGGAGGAGGCGTTGCGGATCACCGTGACGCCGTCGTGGCGGGCGGCCGCCAGCAGCGCGTTCTCGGTGACCGTGTCGCCCCGCTCGGTCAGTACGATCGCGCGGCCGGGGGAGACCGAGCGGTCGACCCGGGCGTGGTACATCCCGTCGGTGGCGGTCACTTCGAGGCCGAACGGGCGCAGCGCCGTCATATGCGGCTGCACGGTGCGGGTGCCGAGGTCGCAGCCGCCCGCGTAGGGGATCCGGAAGCGGTCCATCCGGTGCAGGAGCGGACCGAGGAACATGATCACGCTGCGGGTGCGGCGCGCGGCCTCGGTGTCCATGGAGTCGAGGTCCAGTTCGGCGGGCGGCACGATCTCCAGGTCGGCCCCGTCGTTGATCCAGCGGGTGCGGACGCCGATGCTGCCCAGCACCTCCAGGATGCGGTACACCTCCTCGATCCTGGCGACTCTCCGCAGCGTCGTGCGCCCCGAGTTGAGGAGCGTGGCGCACAACAGCGCGACGCACGCGTTCTTGCTCGTCTTCACATCGATGGCGCCGGACAGTTGCCGTCCGCCGACCACGCGCAGATGCATCGGACCCGCGTACCCGAGGGAGACGATTTCACTGTCCAGCGCCTCACCGATGCGGGCGATCATCTCAAGGCTGATGTTCTGATTCCCGCGCTCGATGCGGTTGACGGCGCTCTGGCTGGTGCCGAGCGCCTCCGCGAGCTGTGACTGGGTCCAACCCCGGTGCTGCCGGGCGTCACGGATGAGCTTGCCGATGCGGGAGAGGTAGTCGTCAGTCATACAGAAGAGGCTATCTCAGATATGAGATGCGCATGCGGTCAGGGGAAGGGGAGGTATGGCGGCTGTCCAGCCGGGCATTGTTCTCGTAGTACGCGAACAAGGGAGGTTGTGGTGGACCGCTCCTGGCGGCGCGCGGCCATCGTCGCGCTGCCCTTTGTGCTGGCCTGGGCCGCTGTTCTGGCGGCCTTCGCCGTGCTGCGCGACCGGCTGCCGGATCCGCTCGCCAGCCATGTCGGCCCCGGCGGGCAGGCGGACGGATTCACCGGTCTGGGTGCCTTCCTCCCGGTGGTCACCACCCTTCTGCTCCTGTCCGGCCTCCTCGCGGCGGCCGCCGCCCACCGCTCGTGGCGTACGGGACTCGGCGCGTGGCGGATGCTGCTCGCCACGGGGTACGGGACGGCCGCGATGCTCGCGTACGACTTCGTCGCGCTGCTGGGCGCCAACGCCGACGCCGCCCGTGCCGCCGACGTGACCTTCCCCCTGTGGCACCTGGCCGTCTCGCTCGCCGTCGCCGGGGCCGTCGGCTGGGCGGGATGGCTGCTGGCGGGCCGGGGCCCCGCCCCCGCCGGCGAGCCCGACGCGGCGGCCGGTTCCCGGCTGCCGCTCGCCGAGGGCGAGGCCGCCGTCTGGACGCACAGCGTCGGATCGCCCGTGCTGGCCGTCGTGGGGGCGGGCTGCACTCTGCTGGGCGTGGTGCTCGCCGCGGTCACGGCGGCCGCGGCGGTGACGGCGGAAGCCGTGCTGATCGCCGCCGGGGTGATCTCGGTGGCGCTGTGCCGCTGCCGGGTCATCGCCGACCGTCGGGGCCTGTCCGTCGCGCCGTGGTTCGCGCCGCGCCCGCGGCTGCGGATACCGCTGGAGCGGATCGAGAAGGCCACCAGCCGCGAGGCCCATGCCCTCGGCCTCGGCGGCTGGGGCTACCGCATCCAGCCGGGGCGCAGGGCCCTGGTGCTGCGCTCGGGCGACGCGCTGTTCCTGCGGCTGGTCACCGGCAAGGAGTTCGTGGTGACGGTGGACGACGCCGCCACCGCGGCGGCCCTGCTCAACACCCTGATCGAGCGCGGCCGGCCCGCTCCTGGAACGTAAGGCTGATCATGCTCTTCCGTGTCGACCTCGGCTCCCCGGTCCCGCTGGGGGACCAGATCGCCGCCGCCGTCCGCGGCGCCATCGCCGACGGCACCCTCCGCCCCGGCGAACGCCTCCCCGCCGCCCGCACCCTCGCCGACTCCCTCGGCGTCAACGTCCACACGGTGCTCCGCGGCTACCAGCGCCTCCGCGAGGAGGACCTGATCGACCTCCGCCGAGGCCGCGGCGCCGTGGTCACCGGCGAACAGCCCACCGCCCGCGCCCGGCTCCTGGAGGGCGTCCAGAGCCTGGTGGAGCAGGCCCGGTCGCTCGGCCTGTCGGACGAGGAGGTGCTGTCCCTGGTGCGCACCCGGCTGGCGGGCGGCTGAGCCGGGCCGGAACTCTGCCGCGACCGGCTCGGGCATATCCGCCCGAGATCACCCGTACCGGTGACCGTCTCCTGTCAGGACCGCCGCCAGGGTGCGGGCCGGGCCGTCCACGGCGGGGCCGTGGAGGAGTTCGGTGCGGTGGATCAGGCGGGGTGCGGTCAGGGGGATCGCGGCGAGGCCGGGGGCGTGCTTGGCGGCCGCGTGCGGGAGCAGCGCCAGGCCGTGGCCGGCCGCGGCCACGGCGAGGAGGGCGCTGACGTCCGTGCCCTCGTACGTCAGCGAGGGGCGGAAGCCGCCGGTGCCGCTCGCGGCGCGCAGGGCGCCGAGCGGCACCGCGGCCTCCGGGGCGTCCAGCCAGGGGGCGTCGGCGAGGTCGGCCAGTCGCAGGCCGAGTCGACGGGCCAGCGGGTGGCCGAGCGGCAGGGCCACGACCAGCGGTGTCTCCGCGACCGCGACCGTGGTGAGCGGCCCGGCGTCGGGCAGCGGCAGGGGCTCGCCGGGGGCGGCCGGGCCGTCGAGCAGTCCCAGGTCCAGCGCGCCGGAAGCGACGGCCGCCGGCAGCTCCCGGCGGCCGAGGATCCGTACGGAGGTGGCCGCGTCGGGGCAGGCGCGGCGCGTCTCGTCCAGTGCGGTGGCGACCGCGGGCGTCATGGCCAGCGGTGAGGCGCCGAGGGCCAGCCGTGTGGCGGCGGGTCCGGCCAGCCGCTCGACGTCCGCCCGGGCCGCGTCCAGCCGCCGCAGCAGCGGACCCGCGTGCTCCAGCAGCCGCGCCCCGGCGGTGGTGAGCGTCACCGGTCGCCGGGTCAGCAGCGGGGTGCGCAGATCGGCTTCGAGGGTCGCGATCTGCTGGGAGACGGCCGCCTGCGTGGCGCCGAGCTTGTGGGCGGCGTCGGAGAAGGAGCCGCAGCGGGCCACGGAGACGAAGGTGCGGAGCAGACGCGGATCCATGGGGCCAAGTATCGCGGCTCGGCAGGGCCGTTCGCGGGTCCGTCGGATAGCGGGGCCGAGGCCGGGTACCGCGATCCGCACGGCATGACGCCGCCGGGTGGCAGGGCTGAGCTGACCCGCGCGAGGGCCATGTATTAGAGTTATCTCGACATCGAGATATCTGTCGGCGGGCGCTACCGTCGCGCCGCACCGGTAAGGGTTACCTAACTTAGCCTTACCTTAGCGGATCGGCGCGGGCATGTCGCGGCAGCATTGCGGTGGTACGCGCGTAATTCATGCATGAAGGAGACTGTCGTGTCGGCGAACAGCTTCGATGCCCGCAGCACCCTGCAGGTGGGCGACGAGTCGTACGAGATCTTCAGGCTGGACAAGGTGGAGGGGGCCGCCCGCCTCCCCTACAGCCTGAAGGTTCTGCTGGAGAACCTGCTCCGCACGGAGGACGGCGCCAACATCACCGCCGACCACATCCGAGCGCTCGGCGGCTGGGACTCCCAGGCCCAGCCGAGCCAGGAGATTCAGTTCACGCCGGCCCGCGTGATCATGCAGGACTTCACCGGTGTGCCCTGCGTGGTCGACCTCGCCACCATGCGCGAGGCCGTCAAGGAGCTGGGCGGCGACCCGGCGAAGATCAACCCGCTGGCCCCGGCCGAGCTGGTCATCGACCACTCCGTGATCGCCGACAAGTTCGGTACCAAGGAAGCCTTCGGCCAGAACGTCGAGCTGGAGTACGGCCGCAACAAGGAGCGCTACCAGTTCCTGCGCTGGGGCCAGACCGCGTTCGACGAGTTCAAGGTCGTCCCGCCCGGCACCGGCATCGTCCACCAGGTGAACATCGAGCACCTGGCCCGCACCGTCATGGTCCGGGGTGGCCAGGCGTACCCGGACACCCTCGTCGGCACCGACTCGCACACCACCATGGTCAACGGCCTCGGCGTGCTCGGCTGGGGCGTCGGCGGCATCGAGGCCGAGGCCGCGATGCTCGGCCAGCCGGTATCGATGCTCATCCCGCGCGTCGTCGGCTTCAAGCTGACCGGTGAGCTGAAGCCCGGCACCACCGCCACCGACCTCGTGCTGACGATCACCGAGATGCTGCGCAAGCACGGTGTCGTCGGCAAGTTCGTCGAGTTCTACGGCGAGGGCGTGGCGGCCACGAGCCTCGCCAACCGCGCCACCATCGGCAACATGTCGCCGGAGTTCGGCTCCACCGCCGCGATCTTCCCGATCGACGACGAGACCCTGAACTACCTCCGGCTCACCGGCCGTTCCGACCAGCAGGTCGCGCTCGTCGAGGCGTACGCCAAGGAGCAGGGCCTGTGGCTGGACCCGGCCGCCGAGCCGGACTTCTCCGAGAAGCTGGAGCTGGACCTGTCGACGGTCGTCCCGTCGATCGCCGGCCCCAAGCGGCCGCAGGACCGCATCGTGCTCGCCGAGGCGGCGCAGCAGTTCGCCCAGGACGTCCGTAACTACGTCGCCGACGCGGAGGAGGACGAGGCGGGCAAGGAGTCCTTCCCGGCCTCCGACGCCCCGGCCGTCTCCAACGGCGTACCGAGCAAGCCGACTCAGGTCACCGCCCCCGACGGTTCGACGTACGAGATCGACCACGGCGCCGTCACCGTCGCCGCGATCACCTCCTGCACCAACACCTCGAACCCGTACGTCATGGTCGCCGCCGCCCTGGTGGCCAAGAAGGCGGTCGAGAAGGGCCTGACCCGCAAGCCGTGGGTCAAGACCACCCTGGCCCCGGGCTCGAAGGTCGTCACCGACTACTTCGACAAGGCGGGCCTGACCCCCTACCTCGACAAGGTCGGCTTCAACCTCGTCGGCTACGGCTGCACCACCTGCATCGGCAACTCCGGCCCGCTGCCGGACGAGGTCTCCAAGGCCGTCAACGAGGCCGACCTCGCCGTCACCTCGGTGCTCTCCGGCAACCGGAACTTCGAGGGCCGGATCAACCCCGACGTCAAGATGAACTACCTGGCGTCCCCGCCGCTGGTCGTCGCGTACGCCCTCGCCGGTTCGATGAAGGTGAACATCACCACGGAAGCGCTGGGCACCGACCAGGACGGCAACCCGGTCTTCCTCAAGGACATCTGGCCGACCGAGGCCGAGGTCAACGACGTGGTGGCCAACGCCATCGGCGAGGACATGTTCAACAAGTCCTACCAGGACGTCTTCGCCGGTGACGCCCAGTGGCAGGCGCTGTCGATCCCGACCGGCAACACCTTCGAGTGGGACGCGGAGTCCACCTACGTCCGCAAGCCCCCGTACTTCGAGGGCCTGACCATGGACCCGGCCCCGGTCGAGGACGTCACCGGCGCCCGCGTCCTGGCCAAGCTGGGCGACTCGGTCACCACCGACCACATCTCCCCGGCCGGTGCGATCAAGGCCGACACCCCGGCGGGCAAGTACCTCACCGAGCACGGTGTCGAGCGTCGTGACTTCAACTCCTACGGCTCCCGCCGAGGCAACCACGAGGTCATGATCCGCGGCACCTTCGCCAACATCCGGCTGCGCAACCAGATCGCGCCCGGCACCGAGGGCGGCTACACCCGCGACTTCACCCAGGACGGCGGGCCGGTCTCCTTCATCTACGACGCCTCGCAGAACTACCAGGCGGCCGGCACCCCGCTGGTCATCCTGGCGGGCAAGGAGTACGGCTCCGGCTCGTCCCGCGACTGGGCCGCCAAGGGCACCGCGCTGCTCGGCGTCAAGGCCGTCATCGCCGAGTCGTACGAGCGCATCCACCGCTCGAACCTCATCGGCATGGGCGTCCTCCCGCTCCAGTTCCCCGAGGGCGCCTCGGCGCAGTCGCTGGGCCTGACCGGCGAGGAGACTTATCACATCACCGGCGTCACCGCGCTCAACGACGGCGGCATCCCGGAGACGGTGAAGGTCAAGGCCGCCCGCGGCGGAGCCGCTGATGGGGAGAGTGTGGAGTTCGACGCCAAGGTGCGCATCGACACCCCCGGCGAGGCGGACTACTACCGCAACGGCGGCATCATGCAGTACGTGCTGCGCTCGCTGATCCGCAAGTAAGGCGCTGTCACGCCACGGACGGGCCGCACCCCCGCACACGGGGTGCGGCCCGTCCGCGCGTCATCACAGGAACGCGCCGGAGGGGATGTACGGCGACGGGGGCCGCATGCCGCGCAGGCACACATAGCCCGCGTTGGACAGCTCAAGCCCCGCCGCGATGCCGATGTCCACCGCCCACTCCTGCTCGGCCGTCAGGTTCTCCACCGCCACCTCCGTGCCCTCCGGGAGGCTGAGCAGGGCGGCGGTCAGCAGTCGGCCCGCCAGCCGGCGGGAGGTCGCGGCGAGCAGTTCGACGTCTCCGTCGGCGCCGACGTAGCAGTAGCCGCTCCCGGCCAGGTCGTCGACGACCAGCAGCCGCGAGTGCCGCAGCATCTCCTCGTGGTCGGGGCCGTGGGCCCCGCCGCGGGTGCGGCGGTCGACGGAGTCCATCAGGTCCCGGTGCCGCTCCGTGCCCTCGTGGACCGCCCCGTCCAGCGGGGGCAGCCGCGTCTTCAGCTCCTTGTCGACCGTGCCGCGCAGCCGCATCGCCGGGTGCAGGGTGAACCCCGCCCGACGGTAGGTGGCCGCCGCGCGCGGATCCCGCGATCCGCAGATGATCCCGCGCAGACAGGCCCGCCCGTACAGCAGCGCCGCGGCCAGCAGCTCCCGGCCGATCCCGCGCCGCTGGGCCCGGGGCAGTACGGCGAACAGCGCGAGCCCCCAGGTGCCTTCGCGGCGCGTGGACAGCACCGTGCCGACCGGCATCCCCACATCGTCCACGGCGAGCCAGCAGCCGCCCGGATCGGTCCGCGCCAGATGGCGGTTGCGGCTGTCGATACGGGCGAGCCGGTCGGGCGGCCAGTCGGCCGCCGGTTCGCCCCGCAGGGCCCGCGAGGTGTCGAAGGCGGCAGAGGCCACGGTCCTCACGGCCTCGGCGTCCGCCTCGGTGTCACGTAGCTGGCGGAGGATCATGCGGACCATCATGGCGATCTGCTGAGGGCTAATCCACCGGGCGCGCGTCGCGCCGAGCGGGCAGAGTCCCGTCATGAGACTTCTGATGCTGGGCGGAACGGAATTCGTGGGACGCGCCGTCGTCCAGGCGGCCCTGGCACGCGGCTGGCAGGTCACGGTGTTCCATCGCGGACGCCACGCCCCGCCGCCGGGCGTCACGGTGCTGCGCGGCGACCGCACCGCGCGCGGTGGGCTCACCGCGCTCGAAACCGGCGTATGGGACGCCGTCGTCGACACCTGGTCCGGTGCCCCCTCGGCCGTACGCGACACGGCCCGTCTCCTCGCCGGCCGCGTCCGCCACTACGCCTACGTCTCCACCCGCTCCGTCTACACCCACCCGGCCCGCGCCGGACTCGCCGAGGACGGCCCGGTGGTGGAGGCGTCCCCCGACGACGGCGACGACACGGACTACGCCCGCGCCAAGCGGGGCGGTGAACTCGCCGCGCTCTCCGCCTTCGGCGACCGCGCGCTGCTGGCCCGGCCCGGGCTGATCCTCGGCCCGTACGAGAACATCGGCCGACTGCCCTGGTGGCTGACCCGCATCGCCCGCGGCGGCCCGGTCCTCGCCCCCGGCCCGCGCGACCTCCCGTTGCAGTACATCGACGCCCGCGACCTGGCCACCTGGCTCCTGGACGCCGCCGAGCGCGGCCTCGGCGGCCCGTACAACACGGTCAGCCCGCCCGGCCACACCACGATGGGCGAACTCCTGGAGACCTGCGTACGCGTCACCGGCTCGCCCGCCGACCTTCGCTGGACCGACCCGGACAGCGTCCTCGCCGCCGACATCGCCCCCTGGACCGACCTCCCGATCTGGCTCCCCCCGGGCGAGCTGCACGACACGCTGCACGCCGCCGACGTCTCAAAGGCGGTGGAGGCAGGCCTGCGGTGCCGTCCGGTCGGGGAGACGGTGACCGATACGTGGGCCTGGCTGCGCAGCTTGGGCGGCCAGGCGCCGCAGCGTGCGGACCGGCCCACGGTGGGCCTTGCACCGGAGAAGGAGGCGGAGGTGCTGGCCGCCCAGCGTCAACGTGAATAGATACTGCATTCGTTCGAGTGACGTGAGGGCAAATGCCGTTGGCACTTGCCCTCACGTCTTTAGCGTTCAACGCATGGTCAGTTCCTCACACGAAGCCCTCCACCGGATTTTCCAGGAGGACACCGGGGCCATCGTCCGAGCACTCCGAAAACTGCTCGGCGTTCCGTTTCCGGATACGAGCAAGACGTTCGTCGTCAGCCCCGACCTCACCGAGATCGCACCCGTCGAGAGACGCGTGAACACCCTGCTCCAGGTCGAGACCGAGAAGCACGGCACGTACCTGTTCGCGATCGAGTCGCAGAGCAGACGGGACAAGGACAAACCGGCGGCCTGGGCGTACTACCTCTCCTACATGTACGCGAAGTTCGGGCACCAACCGGTGCTGATCGTGCTCTGCCCCGACGACGCCACAGCTCGTTGGGCCGCCCGGCCCATCACGCTGGGCTTACCGAGTCACCCTTCCCTGACGGTCCGCCCGCTGGTCCTGGGCCCCGGCAACACTCCCGTCGTCACGGATGCGAAAGAGGTGGCCAGGGATATCCCGATCGCTGCCTTCTCCGCGATTACGCACAGCAGAAGCGAAGGCATCGATGAGATACTGAAGGCACTCGCGACCGCCCTCAGCAAACTTGACCCCGTTCAGGAAAATATCTACGCCGAACTCGTTGAAGCCGGTCTTGGAAACACCCCGGCACGAGAGATCTGGAGAGACCTGATGCCCGTGCTGATGAACTACTTCCGTTCCCAGCATGCCCAGCACGCCTTCGCAGAGGTGCGCGCCGGCGATCTCCTGCGGTTCCTCAAGGCCCGAGGGCTTGAGGTCACCGACGAGACACGTGAGCGCATCGAGGCGTGCAAGGACATGGATGTTCTCGGTACCTGGGTGGACCGGGCCGCCACCGCCTCCCGTGTGGAGGATCTGTTCGACTGATGTCCGCGCTGCTCAACTTCTTCCGCTCCGAGCACTCCCAGGTAGCCTTCGCCAAGGTTCGGGCCGAGAGCCGCGCCGAAACCATTGTGCGGGTCCTCAACCGGCGGGGCTTTGAGATCGTCGGCATGGCTCGTGAGCGCATCCAGTTGTGTACCGACTTGGAACTGCTCGGAGGCTGGCTGGATGGTGCTCTGACGGTGTCTTCCACGACGGATCTGTGCCACATGCTCGACGTAGAGCCCAACATCTTCTTCCGCTCCAACCTTGGCCAGCGGGCCTTCACCGATGTTCGGATCGAGAGCCGCGCCGAGGACATCTTGCGGGTCATTGGCCAACGGGAGCTCAACGTCACCGCCGAGACACGTAAGCGTATTGAGGAGTGCAGGGATCTCGACGTCCTTGGTGTTTGGCTGGACCGGGCCGTGACCGCTTCGCGCACTGAGGAACTGTTCGCTGACGTCTAAGGCTGTGACGGCCTGACGGGGGAGACGTCGATGTACCACTCGCGGCCCAGCAGCAGACCGAAGAGCGGGGCCGGGAGGCGGATCATCTTGCGGAAGATGGCGCTTGAGCGACCCGTGCCGTTGATCTGGGAGCGGTGGGCCGCCAGAGCCGCCTGCTTCTGGCGGGCGTAGCGGCGGACGTCGAGGCTGTGGGTGATGGCCGACCGGGGGCTGAAGCGGGTGCTCAGCTCCTCGGCGGTGAAGCGGAGGGGGATCCGCAGCCGGTGGGCCAGGCGGACCAGGCGTTCGGCGGTGTCGCGGGGGAGCGTGGCCTCCAGCACCCTCGGCGTCTTGGCCAGTTCGGCGGCGCGGCGGCCGACCTGGTGGACCTTGATGTGGTCGCGGTGGCCGTAGCCGCCGTGCGGGTCGTAGTGGAGCAGCATCGACGCGTCCTCGTCGCGGAGGATCGCGGCCAGCCGTTCGGCGGCCTCCTCCGTGTTCGCGCGGACGAAGCGCGCACGGTCCGGCGGGTCGGGGTAGAGGAGCGGGCCGTGGCCGCTGTCCGCGTAGCCGAGGTGGACGACGCGGCTGACGCCCAGCAACGCGGCGCTGGTGCGCAGTTCGTGCAGGCGGGGTGATTCGGCCTGCGTTGGCGCGGCGTCCATCAACCCGTCCGTGGCGACCACGACCACCACCCGGTGTCCCTCGTCCGCGAGCCGGGCGAGCGTGCCGCCGGTCAGCAGGGCTTCGTCATCGGGGTGAGCGTGGAATGCCAGGACGGTAGCCATGCGGTCCATCCTGGCATTCACGGGCGGCGCGGCGCGCCCTACCGGTCGTGGGTGAGCCTGTCGAACGTGCCGGCCTTCGCCGCGCGTATGAAGGTGCCGAGGGTGGCGGGCGTGGTGGTGAGGATGACGTCCGGTTCTTCGCTCTCCCGGAGTGCGATGGTGTGGGGTGCGGGGGCGGCGACGTAGACGCAGTTGGCGCCTTCGTGGCTGTACGAGGACTTTTGCCAGTCGGCGGGCACCCTCGCGACGTAGATGCAGCTGGAGCCTTGGGCGCTGTACGAGGACTTTCGCCAGGCGGACACGTTGGTTTCCTTTCAGATGCTCTGCGCGATGCGATGGATGAGGTCGCGTGACGCGGTCGGTGTGAGGGCGTAGCTCTCCATACGGTCCAGCACGCTCCGGTAGTTGACGAGATGCGCCTCTGCGTCGAGCAACTGATTGCCATGGTCTGAATCGAGCTGGACAGTATCAAGCTGTCGTACTGAGCCACCGAGGTAGTCGACCGACTGGCCGGAGCCGGGTAGCGGCCCAGCGCCGAACGGAATCACCACGATTGTGATGTTCTCCCGCTCTCCCATGTCGATCAGGTGCTGAAGCTGCCCACGGACCACGGTGGAGCTGCCGTACCCCATGTGGAGTGCGGCCTCGTGAATGATCGCCGTCAGCCGAGTCGGGGTGTCCCCGTGGAGGATCGCCTGCCGCTTGATGCGATGCGAGACGCGGTGCTCCACCTCGTAGGGTGCGAGTTGCGGGATGCCTGCGCTGAAGACCACGCGTGCGTGTTCGGCGGTCTGGAGTAACCCTGGGATGGGGACCATGTTGGCGACGCGTACGTAGGTGGCGTGGTGTTCCACCTCGGCCAGGTCGAGCAGCCCGACCGGCAGAAGCTCGCGGTACTCCTCCCACCATCCTCGCGTGCGCGCGCCCGTCATGGCGACGAGCGCGTCGATGTAGTCCTGGTCTCCGCACGAGTACAGGCGAGCCAGGGTCCGGACTCGGTCGGCGCTCACTCCGTGGCGGCCCGCCTCGATGTTGCTGATCTGGGTCTGGTTGCCGCCCAAGCGACCTGCTGCCGTCGCAGCCGACATTCCCGCGCGCCCACGGCGCCTGCTTTCGAGCCGGCCGAAGCGGCCTGAGACCGTCCGTCCGGCGCGGGTATCGTCTCGCGCCTTCGCCGCATGGAGCATGCGGCGGCGTCCGGGAGCGGTGACCGCGCCGTTGCTGTCCGGCGGGCTGTCGTGGCGTTGAGGCGGATGGCGGACACCAGCTCGTGGTGCGTACAGAGTCTCGGTGTCTTCCATCCACCTCAACTGGGCGACGGACCCGACGGACGGCGACGGCGCGGACCGGGCCCCCGGGGCCGCCGCATGCTCCAGGCGCCGTAGGCGCGAGACGGCGGGGGAGGGCCGGGCCGCGCCGTCCGACGGTGCGTCGTCGCCGGCCACCTGCCCGCACCGGGACTGAGCCCGGCCCGGCCCACCCCACAGCTCAGCCGAGCAGTTCGACCTCGGCCAGGGTGGCCTTCCCCTCCGGCACCAGGCGGTAGTGCTCGTACGTACCCGGCGTCCGCACTGAGAAGACGCGGGTCTGTTTGTCCCAGGACCACGACTCATCCGTCCGGCGGTCCAGGGTCTGCCACTTGTCGCCATCCTGGGAGCCTTCGAGGACCCACCCGGCGGGGGCCTTCGTACGCTCGGCGGAGGTCAGGGTGTATTGGATCGCGCGGGACGCTGACCTCACCGGCAGGTCCACCGACTCGAACGTCGTCTCCGTCCCCGACGTGTCGTCCAGCAGTGCCGTACCGCCGCTCGGCACCGTCAGATCGCGGCGCGGGGTGGGCACCTTGTCGTCCTGGGTGATGGAGGACGGGGCGGCATCGGCGCCCGTGCCCCACTTCGACGGCTTGGCGCCCATCGTGAACTCCAGCGTGCCGCCACGCGCGAGCACCGAATGCGGCAGGGCGGTGGAGTTCCACGACTTGCCGTTGACCTTCAGGGCCTGGACGTAGACGTTGGACCGGCTGTTGCGCGGGGCCTTGATGACCAGGTCGCGGCCGTTCTCCAGGTGCACCGTGGCCTTGGTGAACAGCGGCGAGCCGATCGCGTATTCGGAGCCGCCCATCACCAGGGGGTAGAAGCCGAGCGCGCTGAAGAGGTACCAGGCGGACTGCTCGCCGTTGTCCTCGTCGCCGTGGTAGCCCTGCCCTATCTCGCTGCCGGTGTAGAGGCGGGCCAGCACCTCGCGGACCTTCTCCTGGGTCTTCCACGGCTGTCCGGCCGCGTCGTACATGTACGTCACATGGTGCGCGACCTGGTTGCTGTGGCCGTACATGCCCATCCGGACGTCGCGCGCCTCCGTCATCTCGTGGATGACGCCGCTGTACGAGCCCTTGAAGTCGGGGGAGGCGGTCTCCGGGGTGGAGAAGTAGCTGTCGAGCTTCTTGGCCAGCCCGGCGCGCCCGCCGTAGAGGTTGGCCAGGCCCCGGCTGTCCTGCGGGGCGGTGAAGGCGTAGCCCCAGCCGTTGGTCTCGGTGTAGTCGTAGCCCCAGATCCGCGGGTCGTACTTCTCGGACGGCACGCGCCACTTCCCGGCCGCGTCCCGGCCCTGGAAGAAGCCCGCCTTGTCGTCGAAGAGCGTGACGTAGTTCTGGGCGCGGTGCAGGAAGTAGTCGGATTCTTCCTTGTAGCGGGGCTTCTTGGTCTTCTCGTACAGGGCGCGGCCCATCTTCGCGAGGCCGAAGTCGTTGAGGTAGCCCTCCAGCGCCCAGGACAGGCCCTCATGGGTCTCGGTGCTGGTGTAGCCGAGGAAGGGGGAGGTGGACATGCCCTTCCTCCCGACACCCGGCGAGGGCGGCAGGGCGGTGGCGTTCTTCAGTGCCGCCTCGTACGCCGCCTCGGCGTCGAAGCGGACGCCCTTGAGGTACGCGTCCGCGAAGGCCACGTCCGAGCTGGTGCCGGTCATGAGGTCGGCGTAGCCGGGGGAGGACCAGCGGGAGATCCAGCCCCCGTCCTTGTACTGCTGGACGAAGCCGTCGACCATCGTGCCCGCGCGCTTCGGGGTCAGCAGCGAATAGGCGGGCCAGGTGGTGCGGTAGGTGTCCCAGAAGCCGTTGTTGACGTAGACCTTGCCGTCGACGATCTTCGCGCCGGTGCGGGTCGGGGTGTTCTCCCCGGCGGCGGGCGAGAAGGGGCTCGCGTACTGGTAGCGCGGCTTCCGCGTGGTCCCGGTGTTCTCGTAACCGGAATTGGGATAGAGGTACAGCCGGTAGAGGCTGGAGTAGAGCGTGGTGAGCTGGTCGCGGCTCGCTCCCTCGACCTCGATACGGCCCAGGATGTCGTCCCAGGCGCTCTGGGCGCTCCGCTTGACCTGCTCCAACGAGGCGGAGGCGGGGATTTCGCGCGCCAGGTTGGTCTTCGCCTGGTCGACGCCGATGAGGGAGGTGGCGATGCGGAGGGTGACGGTACGGTCCGCACCCGGACGGAAGCGGAAGTAGCCGGTGACGTCCTGCCCGCCCCCTCCGGGCAGCTTGCCGCTCGCGCTGACGGGTGCGTCGAAGACGCCGTAGACGAACATCCGGGTGGCGCCGGCGGACCCTCCGCTCTTGACGTCGGAGTATCCGGTGACGATGCCGTGCTCAGGATCGAGGGTGAGCCCGCCGTCGTTCTTGACGTTGTCGAAGATGACGCTCGCGTCCTCACCCGGATAGGTGAAGCGCATGACCGCCGCGTGGTCGGTGGGCGCGATCTCGGCCTTGAGTCCGTTCTCGAACGTCACGCCGTAGCCGTACGGCCGGGCCGTCTCCTTCTCGTGCCGGAAGGGGAGGGCGCGGGCGGTGCGGGAGGCGTCCGGGGTGCCGGAGGCGGCGGACGGCATCACCTGGAACGTCTGTCGGTCGCCCATCCAGGGGCTCGGCTCATGGCTCGCGCCGAACGCCTGGACGGTGGGGAGGTTGTCGTCGTTGTTGGCGCGGGCGTAATGGTAGATCCAGTCGGTGGAGCCCGCGTTGGTCACCGGCGTCCAGAAGTTGAAGCCGCCCGGGACGGCGGTCGCGGGGAAGTTGTTGCCGCGCGAGAAGCTGCCGCTGGAGTTCGTGCCGCGGGTGGTCACCGCGTAGTCGGAGAGGTGCTTCAGCGGCTTCTCGGGCGCCTCGGGGGCGAGGGAGATGTCGTCCACCCAGCCGCGGAACTTCGCCGGGCCGCCGGGGGAGTCGTACGCGACGAGGATCCGGTCGACCGTCTTGCCCGCCGCGACGGCCCCGATCCGGGACTCCTTGTGGTTCCACTGGTTGACGTACAGCGTCTTGGACGCCCCCTGGCCCTGGGGGTTCATCCGGGCGCCGTGCTGGTCCACCGCGCGGGGCAGCTCACTCAAGTAGGTGCCGTCGGTGAAGGCGAGGTCGACCGACACATGGGTGGCGGGATAGCTCAGATCGGTTTCGGTCATCGACGGGAAGATCCGGTACGAGAGCAGGGTGTCGCGGGTGACGGCCGTGTTCACGTCGAAGACCTTGTTGTACGAGTACCCCCGGCCCTCCGGGGTGTGGGTGCCCGCGTAGCGCAGGGCGTGGGTGCCGGTGAAGCCCGCGTTCCCCTTGGCGGTGGGGGACCCGGCCGGGCCCCGGTCGACCAGGCTGCGCATGTCGGCGGGGACGGGCGGGCTGGTGTCGCCGCCTCCGAACTGCACCTCGGCGAGCTGGGTCGCGTCCGCGCCCTTGTTACGGGTGATCTCCAGGCGGAAGTGGCGGTAGGCGGCGGCGCCCTCGACGGAGAACTCCCGGGTCTGGTGGGGCTTGTCGAACACCTGGCCCGTGCGGGTGTCCAGGGTGGTCCAGCCGGAGCCGTCGGCGGAGCCCTTGAGCGTCCAGTCGGCCGGGTCGCGCTCCGGGGCGTCGTTGGCGGAGGTGAGGGCGTAGCGGACGACGGCGACGGGCTCGGAGAGGTCGAATTCGAGCCAGGGCGTCCGGTCGAACGCGAGCCACTTGGTGGTGACGTCGCCGTCGACCAGGTTCTCCTTGGTCTCGCCGGCGTCGGTGTACTCGCCGCTCGCCCGGACGCCGGTGACCTTGTCGGTCACGTTCCCCGGGATGCCGGTGGTGTAGCCGCCGTCGACGCCGTCGGCCTTCTTCGCGCCGTCCGGGGTGGTCTCGACGGTGTTGCGCCAGTCGGGCTGCGGATCGTCCGCTTCGAAGGACGAGGCGAACGCCGTCCCGGCCCGGTCCGCGGCCGCTCCGGAGCTTCGCGGAACGGCGGTCGCCACGCCCTGGGCGGTGACCGCCAGCAGAGCGGCCGCCACCAGGGCGGCCGCTCGGCGTAACGGGGGTCTGCGTCTGAGCCGTCTCTGTCGCATACTCGGCCTCTCAACGAGTCTGACAACGTTGTCGATCGGGTGGGGCAAGGATAAGTAGGGCGTTGCGGGGAGGGTGGTGTCAAGGTGACAGCGGTGCACAACCCGTGCGGGTGAGCATTCCGCCGAGCACTCCATGCGAGTGATCTTGGGGTGGCGACCGCGCGACGCGGGCCGCACCCGCGCGGCGGATGCGGCCCCTGTCCATGAGGGCCGGTCAATAATCCATCAGCGATCCATCAGCCGGGAGAGTCGGACTTGGTGGCCATCGACAGACGGCACTTCTTCGCCTTCTTGGAGGAGTCCGCCTGGAGGCCGGAGACCTTGATGGTCTTGTCGGAGTTCCCCGCCACCGAGGCGTCGGACTCGGTGCCCGTGGTCACGACCTCGTCGGAGCTGTCCACGAACCCGACGAGGAGGAAGTAGTAGGCCGTGGAGGAACTGGAGTTGCTGATCTTCACATTGGCGTACGGCTTGCCGTCCGGGCTCCAGCCGCACGTGCCCATCTTGGCGTCCGCCGATATCAGCCCCGAGCCGCCGGTGGGCTCGTCCGAGGGGTCATCGGTGGGGTCCTCGGTGGGTTCCTCGGTCGGCTCCTGCGTCGGCTCCACCGGGAGCCGGGCCATGCCCTTGCCGATCGCCGCACCGCCCTTGGCGTCCCCGGCCGGTGAGCCGCCTCTGTCCGAGCCGCAGCCCGCGGAGAACGCGAGTGTCGCGGCCACGACAACACTGGTGGCGAGGGGGAGCTGCTTGCGGGACACGGGGACCGCCTTTCGAGGATCGCGCGCACGGCTGAGTGCCGTACGGGCTGGGCCCCCCACGGTATGTCGGACAGGTCTCAACTCGGGAAAGATGCCCACCCGATGACCATTCGATCTTGCCCTCTCGATGCCCAGTGGACTATACCTGTCGCCCCAGGGGGAGGCCGTGCCGCGGCCATACCGAGCCGGCCTCGGCGGTTCTGAGCTCTCCCGGCGCACACCCAGCAATTCCGCTTCACGCTTCAACTGACCCGCGGTGTCGGGCCCCTCGCCCGGAGGCGAGCATGTACGGGAAACCGTTACACCGCCTGAGTCCTGACGAAGGCGAGGACTTGAGCATGGGATCCATCCCAGATTTCGGACGGCGTGATCTGATCAAGAGGTCGGCGGCCCTCGGGCTGATCACCGTGCCGGCGATGAGCGTGCTCTCCGCCTGTGCCAGTGGTGGCGACGACAGTGAGAAGAAGGTCGACAAGGGCAAGAAGAGCGCCAAGAACCCGCTCGCCGTCAACGAGAGCGCCGCCCTCGACGTCGTCATCTTCGACGGCGGCTTCGGCCAGCAGTACGCCAAGGACGCCGAGGCCGAGTACGCCACGGCGTACCCGAAGACCAAGGGCAAGATCAAGCACTCCGCGACCCAGAAGATCCAGACGGTGCTCCAGCCGCGGTTCAACGGCGGCACCCCGCCGGACCTGGTCGACAACTCCGGTGCCGAGCAGATGGACTTCGGCACCCTGGTCGCCAAGAACCAGCTGACCGACCTCACCCCGCTGCTCGACTCGCCCTCCCTCGACGACCCGAACAAGACGGTGCGCGAGACGCTGCGCCCCGGCGTCGTCGAGATGGGCCAGTTCGACGGCAAGCCGGTGTGGATCCTCTACTACGCCTACACCGTCTACGGCGTCTGGTACTCCAAGAGCAACCTGGCGAAGCTCGACGTGGAATACCCCGAGACCTGGGACGACATGCTGGGGGTCTGCGAGAAGGCGAAGAAGAAGGGCATCGCGGGCTGGACCTACCCGGGCAAGTACCCGTACTACCTGCCGTTCAGCCTCTACCCCTTCATCGCCAAGATCGGCGGCAGGAAGGTCCTGGACTCGATCGACAACCTGGAGCCGAACGCCTGGAAGCACCCGGCCGTGAAGGCCGCCTTCGAGGCGTACTACGAGCTGTACAAGAAGGGCTACATCCTCAAGGGCACCCCGGGTCTCACCCACATCGAGTCGCAGACCGCGTGGAACCAGGGCAAGGCGCTGTTCATCCCCAACGGCTCCTGGGTGGAGAACGAGGCGAAGAAGACCACGCCGAAGGACTTCCAGATGGCGGTGGGCGCGCCCTCCAGCCTCGACAAGAGCGACAAGATGCCGTTCGGCACGCTGTGGGCCTCCGGCGGTGAGCCCTTCATCGTGCCGAAGACGGCCAGGAACCCGCAGGGCGGCATGGAGCTGCTGCGGATCATGCTGGGCGAGAAGTCGACCAAGAACTTCGTCAAGCAGGTCTCCTCGCTCTCCTCGCTCAACGGCGGTACCGACGGGCTCTCCCTGCCGTCGGGCCTGTCGTCCGCGCAGGAGGCGCTGGAGAAGGCGGGCAAGAACGTCGTCAACCCGCGGCTGCAGGACTGGTACGTGACGCTCCAGAAGCAGCAGATCGGCGTGGGCGTGCTGGGCGAGATGATGGCGGGCCGCATGACTCCGGCCGAGGCGGTCAAGAAGTGCCAGAAGTTCGCCGACGCCACGGCGAAGGACGATGCCGTCAAGAAGTACAAGCACGTCTGATCGAGGCGCATCTGATGGAGTTCGACGCGTCACCGGCGGCATTATCCGCGAGAGAAGTCCGAGGTCGGTAGAAATGCAGCATGGTAAATACCGGTTCATCGCGGGGTTCCTGGCCCTGCCAGTGATCCTTTACGCGGTCTTCGTGATCTCGCCGTTCGTCCAGGCCATCTACTATTCGTTCACGGACTGGACGGGCTTGAGCTCCGACTTCAAGATGGTCGGGTTCAGGAACTACAACTGGCTGTTGCATGACGACCTCTTCTGGAAAGCGGTCGGTCACAATGTTCTGCTGCTGCTGGTCGTGCCGCTGGTGACGCTCGGGCTCGGACTCTTCTTCGCCTTCATGCTCAACGTCGGCGGCCGCGGCAGGAAGAACGCGGCCATCACGGGCGTGCGCGGGTCGAGCGTCTACAAGGTGATCTATTTCTTTCCGCAGGTGCTGTCGATCGCGATCGTCGCCCTGCTGTTCCAGTTCACCTACAACCCGCGCAACGGCGCGCTCAACGCCTTCCTCGGCGGAGTCGGCCTGGACTCGCTGCAGCAGGAGTGGCTGGCCGATCCGAAGCTGGCGCTGTGGTGCCTCATGGCCGTGATGGTCTGGAGTAACGTCGGCTTCTACGTCGTCCTCTTCTCCGCCGGGATGAGCTCCATCCCGAAGGACTTCTACGAGGCCGCGCTGCTCGACGGCGCCGACCGTGTGCACACCTTCTTCCGGATCACCCTGCCGCTGCTGTGGGACACCGTCCAGACCGGCTGGATCTACATGGGCATCATCGCCCTCGACGCGTTCGCCGTCGTGCAGATCATGACGGTGGGCCCGGGCGGGCCCGCCGACTCCACCCAGGTCCTGGGCTACTACGTGTACACCAAGACCTTCCACGACGGGCAGGCCGGACGCGCGACCACGATCGGCGTCGCGATGCTGATCGTCACCCTGATCTTCGCGGTCGTCGTGGGCAGGCTCGGCCGGCGCGAACGGCTGGAGTACTGATGCCGGGGCCCGTGACCGCACCCGCGAACCACCGCTCGACCGCCGACCTGGGGGGACCACAGTGACCTCGCAAGCAGAGCCCTCGGAACTCCCCGGCGTCACCAAGGCCGGCGTCACCAAGGACGACGAGCCGCCGCTCGCCGCCCCCGTCGCCGAGCAGCCGCCGCGCTTCACCCCCGAGGGGCGGATCGGCAGCGAGGGCAAGGTCCTCAACGTCTTCTCGCACGGCATCCTGGTGATCTGGGGGCTGCTCGTCACCATGCCGCTGCTGTGGGCGGTGATGAGTTCCCTCAAGACCGACAAGGCGATCTTCACCTCGCCCTGGGGGCTGCCCTCCGCGCTGCACTTCGACAACTGGTCGCGCGCCTGGAGCAAGTCCAACATCGGCGACTTCTTCGTCAACACCGTTCTGGTGGTGGGCTGTTCGCTGATCGGCACGATGCTGCTGGGGGCGATGGCGGCGTATGTGCTGGCCCGGTTCGAATTCCCCGGGAAGCGCGTCATCTACTTCATGTTCGTCGGCGGGATGAGCTTTCCCATCATCCTGGCGCTGGTGCCGCTGTTCTTCGTCATGAAGAACATGAGCCTGCTCAACACCTTCCACGGGCTGATCCTGGTCTACATCGCCTATTCGCTGCCGTTCACCGTCTTCTTCCTCACCTCCTTCTTCAAGACCCTGCCCACCTCGGTGGCGGAGGCGTCACTGATCGACGGCGCGTCCCACACCCGGACGTTCTTCCAGGTCATGCTGCCGATGGCGAAGCCGGGGCTGATCAGCGTGGGCATCTTCAATTTCCTCGGCCAGTGGAACCAGTACATGCTGCCCACGGTGCTCAACACGGACGAGGACAAGCGGGTGCTCACCCAGGGCCTGGTGCAGCTCGCGGCCAGCCAGCAGTACAAGGGCGACTGGTCGGCGCTGTTCGCCGGGCTGGTGCTGGCGATGCTTCCGGTGCTCGCGGCTTACATCGTCTTCCAGCGCCAGGTCCAGACCGGGCTGACCGCCGGGGCGCTGAAGTAGAACCCGCGGAGTATGTGATATGTGAACGAAACGGATGCAATCGCTCCGTCGTACGCTGGCGGAATATCGCGATTGTGCGAGGAAGCGCGGGGAAACCTCCTGCCACACCCTCGCTCGAAGGCCGCCTCACCATGTCAAGGGCTTGACGTGGAACAAGCGGGGCGGCTCAGCTTAGAGTTCACATGTTGGAGACAAAGCCGGGCCTCACTGCTGCGGCCCGGCCGGCGGAGCGGCCGGCGTGCCGCCCGTGAAGGCGGGAGTGGATGGGCGTGGAGACTCCGGGATCGCAGTCGTCGCTGCACCGGGCCAACCTGGAGCGGGTGGTCCGGGCGGTGCGTATGGCGGGCTCGCTGACCCAGGCGGAGATCGCCCGGTCCACCGGGCTGTCCGCGGCCACCGTCTCCAACATCGTGCGCGAGCTGAAGGACGGCGGAACGGTCGAGGTCACGCCCACCTCGGCGGGTGGCCGCCGGGCGCGCAGCGTCTCGCTCAGCGGGGACGCGGGCATCGTCGTGGGCGTGGACTTCGGCCATACGCACCTCAGGGTCGCGGTCGGCAACCTCGCCCACCAGGTGCTGGCCGAGGAGGCGGAGCCGCTGGATGTGGACGCCTCCTCCGCGCAGGGCCTGGACCGGGCGGAGCAGCTGGTGAGCAGGCTGATCGCCGGCACAGGGCTGAGCCAGGACAAGGTCGTCGGCGTCGGCCTGGGCGTCCCGGCCCCGATCGACGTGGAGACCGGCACGCTCGGCTCGACCGCGATCCTGCCGGGCTGGGCGGGCACCAATCCGCGCGACGACCTGGCCCAGCGGCTCGGGGTGCCGGTGCACGTGGACAACGACGCCAACCTGGGCGCGCTCGGCGAGCTGGTGTGGGGCTCCGGGCGCGGGGTCGCCGACCTGGCGTACATCAAGGTCGCCGACGGTGTCGGCGCGGGGCTGGTGATCAGCGGCCAGATCTACCGGGGCCCGGGCGGCACGGCGGGCGAGATCGGCCACATCACCCTCGACGAGTCGGGCCCGGTGTGCCGCTGCGGCAACCGCGGCTGCCTGGAGACGTTCGCCGCGGCCCGCTACATCCTGCCGCTGCTGCGTTCCAGCCATGGCGAGGACCTCACCATCGAGCGCATGGTGCAGCTCGCCCGGGACGGCGACCCCGGCTGCCGCCGGGTGATCGCGGACGTCGGCCGGCACATCGGCAGCGGCGTGGCGAACCTGTGCAACCTGATCAACCCCAGCCGCATGGTGCTCGGCGGCCACCTCGCCGAGGCGGGGGAGCTGGTGCTGGGCCCGATCCGCGAGTCGGTCGCGCGGTACGCCATTCCCAGCGCCGCCCGTCAGCTGGCCGTGATGCCCGGGGCGCTCGGCGGCCGGGCCGAGGTGCTGGGCGCGCTGGCGCTGGTGCTGAGCGAGATGGGCGACTCGACCCTGCTGGAGGGCGCCCTGTCGGCGGGTACCCCGGCACTCGCCTGAGCTGCTGGGCCGCCGCCCGAACGCGGCGCCTGACGCCCTGCCCGCCCCCCGAGGACCTTCCGGCGCCCTCGGGGCATGCGGCATGCCTTCGAGCATGTCCGGCTGCGTTCACTCAGATAACGAATGGCACCGTTGCCATCTCGTTAAGGATTTACTTCTTGACGCCATGACAGGGCCGGAGTTGACTTCACGCCAACCTCGGCCGCAATGACGCGGCCTCGTCAGGGAGGTCACCCCCGTTATGAACGCAACGATGCGCCGCGTCGCCATGGTCACCGCCGCCGTATCGATGGCCGCCTCGCTCGCCGCCTGCGGTTCGGCGAAGGAAGCGGACGACAAGGGCGATAAGAAGAAGAAGTCCGGGCCGTTGACCGTCGGTCTCCTTCTGCCCGAGGACCAGACGGCCAGATACGAGAACTTCGACCGGCCCTTGATCAAGAAGAAGATCCTGGCCGACTGCTCCGGCTGCAAGATTCAGTACGCCAACGCCAAGTCGGACCCGGCGGTACAGCAGCAGCAGGTCGACTCCATGATCACCAAGAAGGTCGATGTGATCATTCTGGATTCGGTGGACTCCAAGTCCATTGCCGGATCGGTCAAGAAGGCCGCCGAGGCGCACATCCCGGTCGTCGCCTACGACCGGCTGGCCGAGGGCCCGGTCTCCGGCTACACGTCCTTCGACAACGAGACGGTCGGCAAGGTCCAGGGCGAGGCGCTGCTGAAGGCGCTGGGGAAGAAGGCCAAGGACGGCAAGGTCATCATGCTCAACGGCTGGGAGGCCGACCCCAACGCCGCCATGTTCAAGAAGGGCGCGATGTCCGTCCTCAAGGGCAAGGTGGACATCGCCAAGTCCTACGACGTCGACCGCTGGCTGGCCGAAGAGGCCAACAAGGCCATGACGGGCGCCATTTCCTCCGTCGGCAAGGACAACATCGTCGGCGTCTACTCGGCCAACGACAGCATGGCGGGCGGCGCGATCACCGCGCTCAAGAGCGGTGGCGTCAAGCCGCTGCCCCCGGTCACCGGCCAGGACGCCGAACTCGCCGGGGTGCAGCGGGTGGTGAGCGGCGAGCAGTACATGAGCGTCTACAAGTCCTACGTGGCGGAGGCGACCGCGGCCGCGAAGATGGCCATCGCCCTCGGCCGTGGTGAGAAGGTCGCCGAGTCCAACACGGTCGACAGCCCGACCACCAAGGACATCCCGACCACCCTCATCCCCCCGATCTCGCTGACCAAGGACAAGATCAAGAGCACCGTCGTCAAGGACGGTCTGTACTCGGTCGGACAGATCTGCACGGCGAAGTTCAAGGCCGCCTGCGCCGCGGCCGGGCTCGAGTAGCCCCCGCCGTACCCGTACAGCCCGTACACCCCCGTACGGCGCACAGCGCGTCAGCGCGCGGCCGGGCCGCCGTGAACACACCGGCGGCCCGGCCGCTGCCCCACGAACAACCCCGTCCGAGGGGAGAGTCCTCTCCCCTCCGTCACACAGCAGGGGCCGCCCCCTGCCCGGAACGGAGATGGCCATCGTGCCGAACGAACCCGTGTTGGCGTTGCGCGGGATCTCCAAGCGGTTCGGCGCCGTCCAGGCGCTCACCGACATCCAACTGGAGGTCCGCGCCGGTGAAGTGGTCGCCCTGGTGGGCGACAACGGCGCCGGAAAGTCGACCCTCGTCAAGGCGATCGCCGGAGTCGGCCCCGCCGACGAGGGCGTCCTCGAATGGCAGGGCAGGCCCGTCGAGATCACCCGGCCGCACGATGCCCAGGACCTGGGCATCGCGACGGTGTACCAGGACCTCGCCCTGTGCGACAACATCGACGTCGTCGGCAACCTCTTCCTCGGCCGCGAGATCCTGCGCGCCGGGGTGCTGGACGAGGTCGAGATGGAGCGCCGTGCCCGTGAACTGCTGAGCACCCTGTCGATCCGCATCCCCAGTGTGCGGATCCCGATCGCCTCGCTCTCCGGCGGCCAGCGGCAGACCGTCGCCATCGCCCGTTCCATGCTGGGCGAGCCCAAGCTGGTCATCCTGGACGAGCCGACCGCCGCCCTCGGCGTGGAGCAGACCGCGCAGGTCCTCGACCTGGTCGAGCGGCTGCGCGAGCGCGGGCTCGCGGTGATCCTCATCAGCCACAACATGGTCGACGTCAAGGCGGTCGCGGACCGGGTCGCGGTGCTGCGGCTGGGCCGGAACAACGGCACGTTCGACGTCCGTACCACCTCTCAAGAAGAGATCATTTCCGCCATCACCGGCGCCACGGACAACGCCGTGACCCGCCGCAAGGCGCGCAGCGGGGAGGCCGCCAAGTGAGCACCCGTCTCGACAAGACCAATGACGCCCATGGCGAGGAGGGGGCCGGCGGGGACGGCGTCGGCAACAAGGCCCCGGCCGGACCGGCCGACGCCAGCCCGGTCGCCAAGGACGCGGTCACCGTGGTCGATCCGCGGCTGCTGGTGCGCCAGGAGGGCTTCAAGGGCTACCTCCACGAGTTCGCCCGCAAGATGCGCAGCGGCGACCTGGGCGCGGTCCCGGTGATCGTCGGCATCGCCGTCATCTGGGCGGTCTTCCAGTGGAAGGACAGCGCCTTCCTCTCACCCAAGAACCTCTCCGACCTGTCGATCCTCATCGGCGGCACCGGCATGATCTCGGTCGGGATCGTCTTCGTGCTGCTGCTCGGCGAGATCGACCTGTCCGTCGGCTCCCTCAGCGGCCTGGCCGCGGCCACCCTCGCGGTGCTCAACGTGCGCCACGGCGTGCCCGAGGGCATCGCGGTGGTCGCGGCGCTGGCCGCCGGAGCGGCGCTGGGCGCGCTGCACGGCTTCTTCTTCGCCAAGATCGGCGTCCCGGCGTTCGTCGTCACCCTCGCCGGTCTGCTGGCCTGGAACGGGCTGATGCTCCAGGTGCTCGGCACCACCGGCACCATCGGCATCGACGACGACAGCTTCGTGCGCATGCTCACCGATCACTACTTCAGCCAGCTGATCGCCGCCTATGGCGCGGCGACGGTCGCGGTGGCCGGATTCTTTCTCGCCCAGTTCCTGGACAGCCGGCGCCGCAAGGCGGTCGGCATACCCGCCCGGCCGCTGAGCGAGATCCTGGTGCGCACCGCCGTGCTCGCGGTGATCGCCTACGCGGCGGCCTGGCGGCTCAACGAGTACATGGGCCTGCCGCTCGCCCTGGTGATCTTCGTGGTGGTGCTGGTCGCGCTCGACTTCGTGGTGCGCCGTACCCCGTACGGACGCAAGGTGATCGCCCTGGGCGGCAGCGTCGAGGCCGCCCGCCGCGCGGGCATCAACGTGGTCGCCGTGCGGATCTCGGTGTTCGCCCTGTCCGGGCTGATGGCCGCGTTCGGCGGTCTCATGATCGCGTCCCGGATCGGGTCGGCGAGCCAGCAGGCCGGGACCGGCAACCTGCTCATGGAGGCCATCGCGGCCGCGGTCATCGGCGGCACCAGCCTCTTCGGCGGGCGCGGCTCGGTGTGGTCGGCGATGCTCGGCATGCTGGTCATCGGGTCGATCTCGTCGGGTATGAACCTGCTGGGCGTCGCGAACTCCGTGCAGTACATGATCACCGGCGCGGTGCTGCTGGCCGCCGTGGTCATCGACTCGGTGTCGCGGAGAACACAGCGCTCGGCCGGTCGCGGTTAGGAACCCCCTCCGCCCCGGGGGCGTCTCCAGGGCCGGGCGCGAACCGACACCGTGCCCCGGAGACCAACCGGGCCTGTCCGTAGGGCAGCATTAGACTCTCGGGGGCTACTGGCTCGATGGAGACGCTCGACAGCAAGGAGGCACGGGTGCTGCTGACCGGCATCAGGGGACCGCGCGATCTGGACCGGCTCTCCACGGAGCAGCTGAATCAGCTGGCCGCGGAGATCCGCACCTTTCTCGTCGACGCAGTGTCCAAGACCGGAGGGCATCTCGGGCCCAATCTGGGTGTGGTCGAGCTGACCATCGCCCTGCACCGGGTCTTCGAGTCGCCGAGGGACAAGGTGCTGCTGGACACCGGCCACCAGTCCTACGTCCACAAGCTGCTCACCGGGCGCCAGGACTTCACGCGGCTCAAGAAGAAGGGCGGGCTGTCGGGTTACCCGTCGCGCGCCGAGTCCGAGCACGACGTCATCGAGAACAGCCACGCCTCCGCCGTCCTCGGCTGGGCCGAGGGCATCGCCAAGGCGAACGAGCTGCGGGGCAAGGACGACCATGTGGTCGCGGTCATCGGGGACGGCGCGCTGACCGGCGGGATGGCCTGGGAGGCGCTGAACAACATCGCCGCCGCGAAGAACCGTCCGCTCGTGATCGTCGTGAACGACAACGAGTGGTCCTACTCGCCGACCATCGGCGGCCTCGCGAACCACCTCGCCACGCTGCGCACCACCGACGGCTACGAGCGTTTCCTGGCCCGCGGCAAGGACCTCCTGGAGCGCACCCCGGTCGTCGGCCGGCCGCTGTACGAGACGCTGCACGGCGCCAAGAAGGGGCTGAAGGACTTCATCGCCCCGCAGGGCATGTTCGAGGACCTGGGGCTGAAGTACGTCGGCCCGATCGACGGCCATGACATCGAGGCGCTGGAGTCCGCGCTGCAGCGGGCGAAGCGTTTCGGCGGCCCGGTCATCGTGCACTGCCTCACGGAGAAGGGCCGCGGCTACACCCCGGCCGAGCAGGACGAGACCGACCGTTTCCACGGCATCGGCCCGATCCACCCCGACACCGGTCTGCCGATCTCGGCGGGCGGCGCCGACTGGACCTCGGTCTTCGGCGAGGAGATGGTCAAGCTCGGCGAGGAGCGGGAGGACATCGTCGCGATCACGGCGGCGATGCTGCACCCGGTGGGCCTCACCGAGTTCGCGAAACGATTCCCCGAGCGGGTCTTCGACGTGGGCATCGCCGAGCAGCACGGCGCCGTGTCGGCGGCGGGCCTGGCCACCGGTGGGCTGCACCCGGTCTTCGCGGTCTACGCCACGTTCCTCAACCGCGCCTTCGACCAGGTGCTGATGGACGTGGCGCTGCACAAGTGCGGCGTCACCTTCGTCCTCGACCGCGCCGGGATCACCGGTTCGGACGGGGCCTCCCACAACGGCATGTGGGACATGTCGCTGCTCCAGGTCGTCCCCGGGCTGCGGATCGCCGCCCCGCGCGACGCGGGCCAGGTCCGCGCGCAGCTGCGGGAGGCCGTCGAGGTGGACGACGCGCCGACGGTGGTGCGGTACTCCAAGGGCGCGGTCGGCCCGGAGGTCGCCGCGGTCGGCCGGATCGGCGGCATGGACGTGCTGCGTGAGCCCGCCGAGGCCGCGGGGGACACCCCGGACGTGCTGCTGGTCTCGGTCGGGGCGCTCGCCCCGATGTGCCTGGAGATCGCCGACCTTCTGGACAAGCAGGGCATTTCGGCCACCGTGGTCGACCCGCGCTGGGTCAAGCCGGTGGACGAGGAGCTTCCCGCGCTCGCCGAGCGCCACCGCGTCGTCGTCACCGTCGAGGACAACAGCCGGGTCGGCGGTGTGGGCTCCGCCATCGCCCAGGCGCTGCGCGACTCCGGCGTCGACATGCCGGTGCGCGACTTCGGCATCCCGCCGCGCTTCCTGGAGCACGCCTCCCGCAAGGAGGTCATGGCCGAGATCGGTCTGACCGCCCCGGACGTCGCCCGCCAGATCACCGGCCTGGTGTCGCGGCTCGGCGGCGGCTACGAGGAGCCGTCCGGTACGGAGGGGCAGGGCGTGGCGACGCGCCCGGCGACCCCCGCCGAGCCGGTGCGCGACTAGTGCCGCGTCAGTCAGGGTTTGCCCGGTAGCGAGGCGTCCTGGCGCGGTCAGCTGCAAGGCGCCGGATCGGCCTCGTAGTGGGCCTACTCGGTCGATTCGGCAACGCCGCAGATGGCCGTGCCAGGGCGGCGAGCGGGGTGAACCTTGGCTGACGCGGCACTAGCTTCGTCACACAAGGGCCCCGGCCCGGACCGCGAAGGTCCGGGCCGGGGCCGTTTCATGCTCCGACCGGCCCAGTGCCTGTCCCGCTCGCCCGCCCCCATCGGGTGAATCGGCGAGGTCGCCGAGTGTGTGC
The DNA here is from genome assembly GCF_001417735.1 of Streptomyces sp. NBRC 110028. Taxonomy (GTDB): domain Bacteria; phylum Actinomycetota; class Actinomycetes; order Streptomycetales; family Streptomycetaceae; genus Streptomyces. The sequence goes on along the minus strand of NZ_BBUZ01000024.1, from coordinate 525,371 downwards.
GCTTCGCTCCGGGGCGGTTGGCAGAACCATGACGCGCGGGGGCAGGCGTGGAGGTGTCACCGGTGAGCGATGAGGAACCAGACGGCGACGGGGGCCGCGGCGGCCCCCGGGGCAAGGCCCGGCCGGCCTATCTGCGGACGAAGACGATCGAGCAGTCCATCCGGGACACCGAGGAGCCCGAGCACGCCCTCACCCGGTCGCTGTCCGCCCTGGATCTCACGGTCTTCGGCGTCGGCGTCATCATCGGCACCGGCATCTTCGTGCTCACCGGGTCCGTCGCCAAGCAGCAGGCGGGCCCCGCGACCGCGCTGGCCTTCGTGGTCGCGGGCGTGGTGTGCGCGCTGGCCGCGCTGTGCTACGCCGAGTTCGCCTCGACCGTGCCGGTGGCCGGGTCCGCGTACACCTTCTCGTACGCCTCGCTCGGCGAGCTGCCGGCCTGGATCATCGGCTGGGACCTGGTCCTGGAGTTCGCGCTCGGCACCGCCGTGGTCGCGGTCGGCTGGGCCGGGTACGTGCGCTCGCTCCTGGAGAACGCCGGGTGGCGGCTGCCCGCCGTGCTCTCCGGCCCCGACGAGGCGAGCGGCTTCACCTTCGACATCCTCGCCGCCCTGCTGGTGCTGGTGCTGACCGCGGTCCTGGTCCTCGGTATGAAGCTGTCCGCGCGCGTCACCTCCGTCGTGGTCGCGGTGAAGGTGACCGTCGTACTGCTCGTCATCATCGCGGGCTCCTTCTTCATCGACGGCGACAACTACCACCCCTTCATCCCCGAGCCCCGGAGCACGCCCGCCACCTCCGGGCTGAACGCGCCGCTGATCCAGCTGATGGCCGGTTACCAGCCGACGGCCTACGGCGTCGAGGGAATCTTCACCGCCGCCGCCGTGGTCTTCTTCGCGTTCATCGGCTTCGACGTCGTGGCCACCGCGGCGGAGGAGACCAAGCACCCGCAGCACGACATGCCGCGCGGCATCCTCGGCTCGCTCTTCATCTGCACCGCGCTCTACGTGGCGGTGTCCATCGTGGTCACCGGCATGGAGAAGTACTCCCGGCTGTCGGTCGACGCCCCGCTCGCCGACGCCTTCAAGGCGACCGGGCACCCCTTCTACGCGGGCCTCATCAGCTTCGGCGCGGCGGTCGGGCTCACCACCGTGTGCATGATCCTGCTGCTGGGCCAGAGCCGGGTCTTCTTCGCGATGAGCCGCGACGGACTGCTGCCGCGGGTCTTCTCCAAGGTGCATCCGCGGTACGGCACGCCGTACCGCTCGACGGTCCTGCTGGGCGGCCTCATCGCCGTGGTCGCCGGGTTCACCAGCATCAAGCAGCTGGCGGCCCTGGTGAACATCGGCACCCTCTTCGCGTTCGTCGTCGTGGCGCTCGGCGTCATCGTCCTCCGCCGCACCCGCCCCGACCTGCCCCGCGCCTTCCGGGCGCCATGGGTGCCGGTGCTGCCCGCCGTCTCCGTGGCGGCGTCGGTGTGGCTGATGCTCAATCTGCCCGCGGAGACCTGGCTGCGGTTCGTGGTGTGGATGGTGCTGGGCCTGGTCGTCTACGTCCTGTACGGGCGCGGCCACAGCCGGATGACCGAGTCCGGTACGGGCGGCTGACGCCCCGTCGGCCCCCTGACGGTGCGTCTAACCCCTGACGCTGCGCGGGCCCACGACCTCCGCGCCCAGCGCCGTCACCCGCTCCCGCAGCTCCCGGTCGGCGGTGACCACCAGGCAGGGCCGGTCCGCGTCGCGGCCGGCCACCACCTCCACGATCAGGTCGTCCGCGCTCCCCGGCGCGGCCTCCACCCGTACGCCCTCCACCGGCACCACTCCGCGCGCGGCGCCCTCCACCACCAGGACGATGTCCAGGGGCGGTTGACGGGCCCAGCCGGGGACGCCCGCGCGCTCCGGGACGCCGCTCACCGCGATCGCCCCGAGCCGGTCGCGCAGCCGCTCGGCCGCCCCGTGCCGGTCGCGCCACCAGCCGTCCGGCACCGAGCCGACCACGTTCGCCGCGTCCACGATCACGAGCCCGACAAGACCACTCATAGACCAGGCAAAATACTATGGGCGACGGGGGTCGGACACATCGACGCGGGAAGGTTGGTCGGCGGGCCATGGCGTTGCGGTTGTTCCGCGGCAAGGACGGCAGGCTCACGGCCTACGCACCGGTGGCGGACGGCGTCGCCCGCTGGACCGAGGACCGCCCCGGCGGACCGCACTGGACGGGCCCCTGGCTGATCCAGGCCCCCGGACTGTCCCGGGTGACGGCCGCTCAGGGGCCCGACGGCTACGTCCATCTCGTGGGGCTCCGGCACACGGAGGGCAAGGACGGGCCACAGACCGACATCGTCCACGCCACCCAGTTCCAGACCGGCCGTCCGCTCACCGCGTGGCACTCCCTGGGCACCCCGCACCCCAAGGACCGCGCCAAGGCGCGGCGGATCGGCGCACCGGCCGCGGCGGTGGACTCCACGGGCGCCCTGCGCGTCTTCGTCCGCAACGCCGGGGGCGGGGTGAGCGCGCGGCGGCAGAACCCCAAGGCCGGATGGGACCGCTGGACCGACTGGAAGGGCGCGCACGTGCTGGACGGCCTGTCGGCGGCGGTGACCGCCGACGGCCGCCTCGAACTGCTCGCACCGGCCGGGAAGGGCGCCGCGCTGCGCTGGTACCAGCCCGAGCCCGGCGCCGCCCCGAAGCGGGGCGAGGACGTCCCCGCCGACGCCCGGCCGGATTCGGCGTCCGCGGTGGAGACCAGCCCCGGCACCGTCACCCACTACTGGCGCGACGCCCGCAGCGGTGAGGTCATGGCCTGGCGGCCGGACGCCCCGGCCCCCGCGCCGCTCGGCGGGTCGACGGGCACCGGCCCGGTCGCGGTGCTGCGCGCCCCGGTGGACGGCCACGACTGCACCGTACTGGCGCACCGCGACGCCGCCGGCGGCCGGCTGGCCGTCGCCGCGCATCCGGCGGAGGACGAGGCGGCGGGCGTGTGGTGGACGCCGTCGGGCGACCCCGGCGCCCAGCACCCGGCGCTGGCCCGCGACGGGCGCGGGCTGGTGGTCCTGGCCGCGCTCGCGCCGGACGGCGGGCTGCTGGTGGCGCGTCAGAAGACGGACGAGCGGGGCCTCGCCCTGCGCGCCTGGTCCCGGGTGGGGGGCCCGGGACCGGCGGACAGGGCCTAGTCGAAGACCGCGGCCACTTCGGGGATGCGGTCGATGTAGCCGTCGAGCAGCTTGCGGCCGACCGTCACCGAGTCGACCAGGGGGTGGAGCGAGAACGCCTTCGCCGCGTCGGTGCGGGAGCCGGTGGTGGCGGCGCTGATGGTCAGGCGCTCGACCGCCTTGACCTGTTGCATCAGACCGCTCTGGTGCAGGTCGGGCTGGGTGATGGTGAGCGGGCGCACGCCACCGGCGTCGATGGTCACGGGCACCTCGACGACGGCGTCCTGGGGGAGGGCGGAGACGGTGGTTCCGTTGCGCACGTTGAGGATCATCGTGGCGCGTTCGTTGCGGCTGATCGCGGCCATCACCGCGAGGGCGACCCCGGCGTATCCCTGGTGGGCCGGGTCCGGCTGGAAGCTCTCGTCGGCCTGCGCCTCTCCCTGGACGGCGCCCTTGGCCTCGGCCATGTAGTTGGCGCTGCGGTCGGCGATGGTCTTCCGCCACAGCGAGACGGCCGAGCCGCCGGCCGCCTCGGTCACCCGCTGGTAGAACTCCTGCTGCTGGCGGGCGAGGAACTCGCCGCGGGTCTGCGGGGCGTCGAGGATGGAGCGTACGGCTTCCCGGTTGAAGTAGTAGTAGTACAGGTACTCGTTGGGGATCACGCCGAGGTCGCGCAGCCACTCGCGCCCGAAGACGACGCCTTCCTCCAGGTCGCCGAGGCGGTCGCTCTCGAGCAGGCGGGGCAGGACGTCCTCGCCGTCGTGCAGGACGCGGCGCATCCAGCCGAGGTGGTTGAGGCCGACGTAGTCGAACCGGGCCCGGGACGGGTCCAGGCCGAGGGTCGTGGCGATGCGGCGGCCCAGGCCCGACGGGGTGTCGCAGATGCCGAGGACGCGGTCGCCGAGGACGCTCTGCATCGCTTCGGTGATCATGCCGGCCGGGTTGGTGAAGTTGATGACGTAGGCGCGGGGTGCCAGGCGCCGTACCCGGTGCGCGATGTCGAGCATGACGGGAATGGTGCGCAGCCCGTAGGCCAGGCCGCCCGGGCCGGTGGTCTCCTGGCCGAGCACGTCGAGGTCGAGGGCGACCCGCTCGTCACACGTCCGCCCCGCCAGCCCGCCCACGCGGATGGCGGCGAACACGAAGTCGGCGCCCTCCAGGGCGTCGTCGAGCGACGTGCCGACCGTCACCCGGGGTGCGTCGGCGTGGCCCTCGGCGAACTGGGCGAGCACGGCGGCCATGGCCTTGAGGCGGGCCGGGTCGGTGTCGTGCAGCCACACGTCGTCGATGCGGGGGGAGCCCTCGTCGCGCAGCAGGGCCTGGTAGACGTACGGCACGCGGAATCCGCCGCCGCCGAGGATGGTCAACTTCATGCGAGTATCACCTTTCCGTCCGCTTCGCGGCAGAGCTGGAGCGTGTCGGGGTCGGCGCCACTGGTGGTGATCAGGACGTCGATGTCGGAGAGCGCGCACACGCGCAGTGATCCGGTGCCGGGGAACTTGGTCTCGGCGGCGACCAGGACGACCTTCCCGGCGGTCTCGATCATGGCCTGCTTCAGGGGCGCCTCGACGGCCATGTTGTCCACCACATGGCCGCTCGGCCGCACTCCGGTGCAGCTGAGGAAGAGCAGGTCGGCGCTGACCTGGCGGAGCGCCTGCTCGGTGAGGGATCCCACCAGCGACTGGTAGTTGCGGCGCAGCACGCCGCCGAGCATCACCAGCCGTACGGCGTCGTCGTCGCGGAGTTCGTCGAGCACCGCAAGACTGCTGGTGATCACGGTGACGGGGCGGCCCCGCAGCCGGCGGGCGATGGCCCGGGGCGTGGTGCCGATGTCCAGGACGATCACGCTGTCGTCCTCGACCAGCTTCACGGCTTCCTCGGCCATCGCGACCTTCAGCGCCTCGTCGCGCGAGGCGACCACGTCGAACGGGACCTCGGCCGCCGCCTCCTCACCGGCGGCCTCCGCGGACCCCCGCGGTGACATCGCCGCTCCGCCGTAGGTGCGGACCAGCTCGCCGTCGCGGTCGAGGAGTGTCAGGTCCCGGCGAATCGTCGATTCGCTGACCTGCAGGTTCTCGGCGAGCTCGCGGACCGAGGCCACTCCGGTCGACCGGAGCGATTCGACGATCTTCGCGTGGCGTTTGCGTGAAGTCACGCGTTGAAGATAGCACCGCATGACCGAAGTCAGTCATGTGTGCGTCGAGACATTGTTGTGACTGACCGACTCTTGTCATGCGGCATATGCGGTGCTCATAGTTGAGCACTTCACTGCGGTCGCACCGGAGAGAGGCGGTTCCCGTGCTCGATGTGCTCTTCGCCGGCGAGGTCTTCTGTGACCTCGTCTTCGGCGGCATCCCGCACCTGCCCACCCCGGGGACCGAGGTGTACGCCGACCGATTCGCCGTCTCCGCGGGCGGAACCGCCACCCGCGCCGTCGCCGCGGCCCGCCTGGGACTGCGCACCGGGCTCTTCGGCGTGATCGGCACCGACCCCTTCGGCGAGCACCTCGCCACCCGGCTCGCGACCGAGGAGAACCTGGACCTGACCTGGCTGCGCCGCGACCCCGCCGTGCACACCCCGGTCACGGTCGCGGTGCCCCAGCAGCACGACCGGGCCTTCCTCACCTACGAGGAGGCCGGGGCCCGGCGCCCCGAGGTGTGGGAGGGCGAGCTGCCCGGCGTCCGCTTCCTGCACCTCGGCATCGGACGGCCGCTGCCGGCCTGGGCGGCCGAACTCCGCTCCCGCGGCACCCGTGTGGTGGGCGGCGTCGGCTGGGACCCCACCGGCGACTGGTCACCGCGGCTGCTCACCCGGCTCGCCGAGGTCGACGTGTTCGTGTGCAACGCCGTCGAGGCGACGAGCTACACCCGCGCCGGCACCGTCGAGGAGGCCGTGAAGATCCTCGCCGACCACGTGCCCGACGTCGTGGTGACCGATGGCGGGCGCGGTGCGGTCGCGGTGGACGGCGGCACCGGCGAGCTGGTCCGGGCCTCCGCCCCCCGTGTGGAGGCCGTCGATCCCACCGGCGCCGGTGACGTCTTCACCGCGGGGCTGATCACCGGCCTGAGCCACGGCTGGTCCCTCCCCACCCGGCTCCGCTACGCCGGGCTGTGCGCCGCCCTGTCGGTGCGCGGCCTGGGCGGCGCCAGCAGCGCGCCGTACCGGAGGGAGATCAACGCCTTCCTCGAACACAACCCCCACAGCCCGGACGACGCCGCCCCCTGAGCGACCGCGCCACAGCACCAGAAGGAACCACCCCATGACCGAGAGAACCCCACGGCACCCCCGCCGTCGTCTCATAGCCGCAGCCGCGCTCGCCACCGGTGTCCTGACCGGCGTCGCGGCCTGTTCCCCCGGCCCGAGCGCCGACTCGTCCGCCGGCGGCACGAAGACCTCCGGCCCGGTCTCCAAAGACCCCGCCAAGGCCGGGAAGGTCACTCTCACCGAGTGGGACCAGAACACCGACCCCGGTACGAACGCCTCCACCGACGCGCTCAACAAGGCGTTCATGAAGAAGTACCCGAACGTCACGATCAAGCGCGTCTCCCGGTCCTTCTCCGACCTCAAGACCACCCTGAAGCTCGCGCTGTCCTCCACCAACCCGCCCGACGTCGTCCAGGCGAACCAGGGCTACCCGGACATGGGCGCGTTCGTGAAGGCCCGGCTGCTGCAGCCGGTGGACAGGTACGCCAAGGCCTACGGCTGGAACAGCGCCTACCCGTCCCAGCTGCTCGACCTCAACCGCTTCACCTCCGACGGCAAGACCTGGAAGACGGGCAACCTCTACGGCGTCTCCCAGACCGGTGAGATCGTCGGCGTCTACTACAACAAGGCCAAGCTGAAGTCGCTCGGCCTGTCCGTGCCCACCACCCTCGCCGACTTCGAGAAGGCCTTGGCCAAGGCCAAGGCGTCGGGCCTCCAGCCGCTGTCCTACGGCGACGCCGACAAGAGCCCCGGCATCCACATCTTCGGGGTCGTCCAGGCCGCCACCGCCGGGAAGGCGGCGGTGCGCAAGCTCGTCTTCGACGAGGGCGGCGCCAAGTGGACCGACCCCGGCACGCTCAAGGCCGCGACCACGCTGCGCGGCTGGGCCGACAAGGGCTATTTGGGCTCCGGCTTCAACGGCCAGAGCAAGGACCAGGCCGTCGCCTCCTTCGCCAAGGGCACGTCCCTCTTCCTCGTGGACGGCACCTGGCAGGCGGCCGTCCTCGCCCCCAAGATGCACAAGAACGTCGGCTTCACCGCGCTCAGCCCCGCCGCCGGGCAGCCCCCGCTCACCCAGGGCGGCGAGGGCCTCGCGTGGTCGGTGACCTCCAAGTCCAAGCACCCGGACGTCGCCGCCGCGTACATCAACTTCCTCGTCGACCGGGGCGGTATGAAGGCCGCCGCCGCCCACGGCAACCTGCCGGCGCTGCCACCGGCCGACTACAAGCCCACCCCCGGCACCGTCGACGCGGACGTCCTCACCCAGTGGAAGGGCGTGAGCGAGAAGGACGGGCTGCTTCCCTACCTCGACTACACGACCCCGACCTTCTACGACACCCTCACCGCCGCCGTGCAGGAACTGACCGCCGGGCACCTCAGCCCCAAGGCGTTCACCGACCGGCTCCAGTCCGACTACTCCTCCTTCCAGAGCAGCAAGTAGCCCGCCCCTATGGCCACCACCGCACCCCGCACCACGGCCGCCAAGCGCCCGGCCGGCGCCCCCACCCGGGGGCCGGCCCGGCGCCGCGGCCGCGTCATCCAGTGGAAGGGCTACCTCTACGCCCTTCCCGCCCTGGCCGTCCTCACCGTCTTCCTGCTGGTCCCGCTCGGTCAGCTGGTGCAGATCTCCCTCTACCACTGGGACGGAGTGTCCGCCTCCACCTGGGCGGGGCTCGCCAACTACACCGAGATCGCCCGCGACCCGCAGCTGCGCGTGAGCTTCCTCCACTCGTTCGTCCTGATCCTGTTCTTCTCCGTCATCCCGATCACGCTCGCCCTGATGCTCGCCGCGGTCACCACCCGCGCCGGCCGGCTGCGCGGGGTCTCGGTCTTCCGGGCGATGATCTTCCTGCCGCAGGTGGTCGCCATGGTCGTGACCGCCACCGCCTGGACGGCGATCTACGCCCCCGACGGCGTCCTCAACACCGCGCTGCGCGCCATCGGACTGGAGGCGGTCGCCCGCCCCTGGCTCGGTGACTTCTCCACCGCCCTGCCCGCCGTCGGCCTCATCGGCACCTGGCTGGAGATCGGCCTGTGCCTGGTGCTGTTCATCGCCGGTATCGGGCAGATCCCGGCGGATCTGTACGAGGCGGCGAAGCTGGACGGGGCGGGCCCGGTACGGGAGTTCTTCGCCGTCACCCTGCCCGGACTGCGCGGGCAGATCACCGTCGCGCTGACCCTCACCGTGATCGCCGCCCTGCGCACCTTCGACCTGGTGTACGTCGCCACCCACGGCGGCCCCGGCGACGCCACCAGCCTGCCCGCCTACGAGGTCTACAACCGGGCCTTCGGCACCAGCCAGGTGGGTTCGGCCTGCGCCATCGCCGTCGTGCTGACCGTGGTGATCCTCTTTCTCACCTTCCTGATCACCAAGCTCCAGCCACAGGAGGACGAGACGTGATCTCCGGACGCGAACGCCTGCTGAACTACGCCATCCTCACCGTCTTCGCCGCGCTGGCCCTGGTGCCGCTGATCGGCGTGGTGGCGTCCGCGCTGACCCCGGCCGCGCAGTCCTCGCCCTCCTTCACCTGGCCCCACCACCTGGACTTCGGCAACTTCGCCGCCGCCTGGCGCCAGGGCCACTTCGGCACCTATCTGTCCTCCAGCGTGCTGGTCGCGGTGGCGGTGGTGGTCCTGACGTCCGTCCTGGCGATCCTGGCGGGCTTCTCCTTCGCCCACTTCGACTACCCCGGCCGCTCGCTGCTGTTCTACGTCACCCTCATCGGGCTGATGATCCCGCCCGAGGCCTTCGTCATCCCGCTCTACTTCAACCTGCGCGACACCGGACTGACCAACTCCTACTGGTCGCTGATCCTCCCGCAGACCGCCCAGTCCCTCGCTTTCAGCGTCTTCTGGATGCGCAACTTCTTCCGCTCGGTGCCGACCAGCGTCATCGAGGCGGCACGCCTGGACGGGGCGTCCGACTGGCGGCTGCTGTGGCGGATCCTGGTGCCCACCAGCCGCCCGGCTCTGCTGACGATGGCGATGCTGGTGTTCATGTGGACCTGGAACGAGTTCCTGCTCCCGCTGGTCATGATCACCGACGAGAACAAGCGCACCGCACCGCTCGGCCTGGCCTTCTTCCAGAGCGAGCACACCACCCAGTACTCCCTGCTGGCGGCCGCCTCCATCATCGTGGCCCTGCCGGTCGTCGCCCTGTACGTCTTCCTCCAGCGGCACTTCATCTCCGGCATGCTCTCCGGCGCGGTGAAGGGCTGACGCCGCCCGCGGCCGCGACAACACCCGGGCGCCGGGCGGACCCTCGGCCCGCCCGGCGCCCGGGCACCTCACCCGCTCGCGGCTTTACGCGGGCACGCTCGCGACGCCCGGGGCCAGGAACCGCTTCCCGTTCACCCGCTCCGAGACGCCCTCACGGTCCAGGTACGGCGTGAGGCCGCCCAGGTGGAAGGGCCAGCCCGCGCCGGTGATCAGGCACAGGTCGATGTCCTGCGCCTCGGCGACGACGCCCTCGTCCAGCATCAGGCCGATCTCCTGCGCGACGGCGTCCAGCACCCGGGCGCGCACCTGCTCCTCCGTCAGGACCGTGTCGCCCTGCTGGAGCAGCGCGGCGACCTCCGGGTCCAGCACCGGCTTCGCTGAATTGCCGTCGGCATAAACGTAGAAGCCGCGCTTGCCCGCCTCGACCACGCGCTTGAGGTTGGGCGAGACCGTGAAGCGGTCCGGGAAGGCGCCGTGCAGCGTCTCGGAGACGTGCAGGCCGATGGCCGGGCCGACCAGCTCCAGCAGCACCAGCGGGGACATCGGCAGCCCGAGCGGCTCCACCGCGCGCTCCGCGACGTCGACCGGGGTGCCCTCGTCGATGACGTTCTGGATCTCGCCCATGAAGCGGGTCAGGATCCGGTTGACGACGAACGCCGGGGCGTCCTTGACCAGGACGGCGGTCTTCTTCAGCTTCTTGGCCACACCGAAGGCCGTCGCCAGCGACGCGTCATCGGTCTTCTCACCGCGGACGATCTCCAGCAGCGGCAGGATCGCCACCGGGTTGAAGAAATGGAAGCCCACGACCCGCTCGGGGTGCCGGAGCTTGGACGCCATCTCGCTGACCGACAGCGACGAGGTGTTGGTGGCGAGGATGGCGTGCTCCGGCACGACCGCCTCGACCTCGGCGAACACCTGCTGCTTGACGCCCATCTCCTCGAAGACGGCCTCGATGACGAAGTCGGCGTCCCCGAAGGCGGCGGCCTTGTCCAGCGAACCGGTCACCGCGGCCTTGAGCCGGTTGGCCTTGTCCTGGTTGATACGGCCCTTGAGCAGCAGTTTGTCGATCTCGCCGTGGACGTAGCCGACGCCCTTGTCGACGCGCTCCTGGTCGATGTCGGTCAGCACGACCGGCACCTCCAGACGGCGCGCGAACAGCAGCGCCAGCTGCGAGGCCATCAGCCCCGCGCCCACCACGCCGACCTTGGAGACCGGACGGGCGAGCGACTTGTCCGGGGCGCCGGCCGGGCGCTTGGCGCGCTTCTGCACCAGGTTGAAGGCGTAGATGCCGCTGCGCAGCTCGCCGCCCATGATGAGGTCGGCGAGCGCCTTCTCCTCGGCCTCGTAGCCGCGGGCCAGGTCGCCGTTGCGGGCCGCGTCGATGATCTCCAGCGCCCGGTACGCGGCCGGGGCCGCCCCGTGCACCTTGCCGTCGGCGATGGCGCGGCCGCGCACCACGGCCTCGTGCCAGGCGTCACCGCGGTCGATCTCGGGGCGGGCGATCTCGATCTCGCCCCTGAGGACGGCCGCGGTCCAGATCAGCGACTGCTCCAGGAAGTCCGCGCCCTCGAAGATCGCGTCGGCGATCCCCAGCTCGTAGACCTGCTTCCCCTTCAGTTGCTTGTTCTGGTTGAGCGAGTTCTCGATGATGACCGAGACCGCGCGGTCCGCGCCGATCAGGTTCGGCAGCAGGGTGCAGCCGCCCCAGCCGGGGACCAGGCCGAGGAACACCTCGGGCAGCGAGAACGCGGGCAGCGCGGCCGAGACGGTGCGGTAGGTGCAGTGCAGGCCGACCTCGACACCGCCGCCCATCGCCGCGCCGTTGTAGTAGGCGAAGGTGGGCACGGCGAGCGCGGACAGCCGCTTGAAGACGTCGTGGCCGCCCTTGCCGATGGCGAGCGCGTCCTCGTGGCGCTTCAGCAGCTCCACGCCCTTGAGGTCGGCGCCGACGGCGAAGATGAACGGCTTTCCGGTGATGCCGACGCCGGTGATCGCGCCGTCCGCGGCCTCCTTCTCCACCTGGTCGATCGCCGCGCCCAGGTTCGCCAGCGAGGCCGGGCCGAAGGTGGTGGGCTTGGTGTGGTCGAGCCCGTTGTCCAGGGTGATGAGCGCGAAGCGGCCCGCGTCCTGGGGGAGGTCGAGGTGGCGGACGTGCGCCTGCGTCACGACCTCGTCCGGGAACAGCTCGGCCGCTCCCTTGAGAAGCTCTGCGGTGGTAGTCACTTGTTCCCCTCGAAGTGCGGGTTCTCCCAGATCACGGTGCCCCCCATGCCGAAACCGATGCACATGGTGGTGATGCCGTAGCGGACCTCCGGCTGCTCCTCGAACTGCCGCGCCAGCTGCGTCATCAGGCGGACGCCGGAGGAGGCGAGCGGGTGGCCGAAGGCGATCGCGCCGCCGTACTGGTTGACGCGCGGGTCGTCGTCCGCGATGCCGTAGTGGTCCAGGAACGACAGCACCTGGACGGCGAACGCCTCGTTGATCTCGAACAGGCCGATGTCATCGATCGTCAGCCCGGCCTTGGACAGGGCTTTCTTGGTGGCCGGGACCGGGCCGTAGCCCATCACCTCGGGCTCGACGCCCGCGAAGGCGAACGACACCAGGCGCATCCGGACCGGCAGGTCCAGCTCCCGGGCGAAGTCCTCGGAGGCGATCAGGGAGGCGGTGGCGCCGTCGTTGAGCCCCGCCGAGTTGCCCGCGGTGACCCGGCCGTGCGGCCGGAACGGGGTCTTCAGCGTGGCCAGGTTCTCCAGCGTGGTGCCCGGGCGCATCGGCTCGTCGGCGGTCGCCAGGCCCCAGCCGGTCTCCCCGCCCTCGGGGGTGGTGCGGCGCACCGAGACCGGCACCAGGTCCTGCTGGATCTTGCCGTTGGCGTACGCCTTCGCGGCCTTCTCCTGGCTGCGCACCGCGAACTCGTCGGCGCGCTGCTTGGTGAGGTGCGGCAGCCGGTCGTGCAGGTTCTCCGCCGTCATGCCCATGAAGAGGGCCGACTCGTCGACCAGCTTCTCGGAGACGAACCGCGGGTTCGGGTCGACGCCCTCGCCCATCGGGTGGCGGCCCATGTGCTCCACGCCGCCCGCGACGACGGCGTCGTACGCGCCGAAGGCGATGGAGCCCGCGGTCGTGGTGACGGCGGTCATGGCACCGGCGCACATCCGGTCGATCGAGTAGCCGGGCACCGACTGCGGAAGCCCGGCCAGGATGCCCGCCGTGCGGCCGATGGTCAGGCCCTGGTCCCCGATCTGGGTGGTCGCGGCGACGGCCACCTCGTCGATGCGCTCCGGCGGCAGATCCGGGTTGCGTCGCAGCAGCTCCCGGATGCACTTGACGACCAGGTCGTCGGCGCGGGTCTCGTGGTAGATGCCCTTCGGGCCCGCCTTGCCGAACGGGGTACGGACGCCGTCGACGAAGACGACGTCCCTAGCGGTACGAGGCACGTTGGCTCTCCTCCAGGTGCGGGATGGCACTGCTGCGGGCGCGCCATCGGCGCGCCTCCACACCCTCATGCTACTTATGAGTAACCACGCTGCCCAGTCTTCGCCGCCGTAGCGTCGAAGGTCACAGGTCACAGCATGAAACGGACCGGCGGCCGAGGCCGCCGGTCCACGCGCGTCACATCACGCCGGACGCCGCTTCCGGGCTCACCCGGTCTCCGTCCGCAGGGCGCCGGTCAGGACCGTGGACACCTGGTCGATCTGCCAGGGGCGGGCGCCATGAGAGGCGAGAACGTCCGCCACCGCGTCCGTCGTCGGCTCCGCCGGCGGCTCCCAGCACAGCCGCCGGACCGTATCCGGGGCGATCAGGTTCTCCTGCGGCAGATTCAGCCGTTCGGCGAGCGCCGTCACCGCCGTGCGGGCCGCCGAGAGCCGGGCCGCCGCGGCCGGGTCCTTGTCCGCCCACGCGCGCGGCGGGGGCGGACCGGCCACCGGCTGGCCGGGCTGGGGGAGTTCGGCCTCCGGCAGGGCCCGGGCCCGGTCCACCGCGGCCTGCCACTGCTCCAGCTGGCGACGGCTCATCCGGTGGCCGAAGCCGCTGAGCGCGGACAGCGCCCGGGCGTTCACCGGCAGCGCGAGCGCGGCCTCCACGATCGCCGCGTCCCCCAGCACCTTGCCGGGCGAGACGTCGCGGCGCTGGGCGATCCGGTCCCGGGCCGTCCACAGCTCCCGCACCACGGCCATCTGCCGTCGTCGTCTCACCTTGTGCATCCCCGACGTACGCCGCCAGGGGTCCTTACGGGGCGGGGCGGGCGGGGCCGCGGCGATGGCCGCGAACTCCTGGTGGGCCCACTCCAGCTTCCCCTGCCGGGTCAGCTCCTCCTCCAGCGCGTCCCGCAGGTCGACCAGCAGCTCCACATCGAGCGCGGCGTAGTGCAGCCACGGCTCGGGGAGCGGGCGGGTCGACCAGTCGACGGCCGAATGGCCCTTCTCCAGCGCGTAGCCGAGGATGTTCTCGACCATGGCGCCGAGCCCCACCCGGGCGAACCCGGCCAGCCGGCCCGCGAGTTCGGTGTCGAAGAGCCGGTCCGGGACCATGCCTATGTCACGCAGACACGGCAGGTCCTGGGTCGCGGCATGCAGCACCCACTCGGCGTCGGCGATGGCGGCCCCCAGACCCGACAGGTCGGGGCAGCCGATGGGGTCGATCAGTGCGGTCCCCGCTCCGGCCCGGCGCAGCTGGACCAGATAGGCCCGCTGTCCGTAGCGGTAGCCGGAGGCGCGCTCGGCGTCGACGGCCACGGGGCCGTGGCCCGCGGCGAAGGCCGCGACGACGCCGGCGAGCGCGTCCGGGTCGGCGGTGACGGGCGGAATGCCCTCACGCGGCTCCAGCAAGGGGACCGGCGCCGGGGGGAGGTCGTCCGGAGGAGCGCCCCCGGTGGTTCGCAGTGTCGTCTCTGCTGCGGTCTCTTGGGCGTCGGTCACCTGTCAAGGGTAGCTGTGTACGGGGAGTACACAGGGCGCCCGTCGACGGAACGTTCCGTCGACGGGCGCGGGGATGGTGCGGGACGGGGCGATCCCGGCCGCAGGACTCAGTGGATGATGCCGGTACGCAGCGCGACCGCGACCATGCCGGCCCGGTCGCCGGTGCCGAGCTTGCGGGCGATGCGGGCGAGGTGGCTCTTGACGGTGAGTGCGGACAGGCCCATCGAGACGCCGATGGCCTTGTTGGACTGGCCCTCCGCAACCAGCCTCAGCACCTCGACCTCGCGTCCCGACAGCTCCCGGTAGCCACCCGGGTGACCGGGGGCGCCCGGCGGGCGGCGGTGCATCCGGGCGGCGGCGGCGCCGATGGGGGCGGCGCCGGGGCGCCCGGGGATGCCCAGGTTGGTACGGGTGCCGGTGACGACGTAGCCCTTGACGCCACCGGCCAGCGCGTTGCGCACCGCGCCGATGTCGTCGGCGGCGGAGAGGGCCAGCCCGTTCGGCCAGCCCGCGGCGCGGGTCTCGGACAGCAGGGTGAGGCCGGAGCCGTCGGGGAGGTGGACCTCGGCGACACAGATGTCGCGCGGGTTGCCGATACGGGGGCGGGCCTCCGCGACGGACGACGCCTCGATGACGTCGCGCACCCCGAGGGCCCACAGGTGACGGGTGACGGTGGAACGAACGCGGGGGTCGGCGACGACGACCATGGCCGTCGGCTTGTTCGGGCGGTAGGCGACCAGGCTGGACGGTTGCTCGAGGAGAACAGACACCAGGCCTCCTGGAAAGTGGTGGGACGGGTCACCACTCCTTCGGCACCGATACGGTCCAGCTTTAGGGAATGATCACGATTTGGTGAGTAACAATTCGGGCAATCTCGGTCAGGCGGGGTTGTCTGAGTGTCCGGAAGCGCACAGCGCGACCGGGCGGCGGGCGGATACGGAGGGTCAGCGGGGCTGGGGGCCGCGGCGCTGGGGGAGCGAGACCACACCCGCCTCCGTGGTCCCGGCCGGCGGCAGCCCGGCGATCTGGCACAGCAGATCGCACCAGGCCGCCAGGTGCGCCCCGGTGTCGGGGACGCCCAGCGGCTCCGCGGCCGCCTCGTCCGCCCGCTCCGGGCGGGCCGGCTCGGGGGAGGGGTGGCCCGACGGCGTCCAGGAGGCGCGGATCTCGATCCGGGTCGAGGGCTCCCGCTCCCCGATCCCGCCGAAGTAGTGGGAGCTGGCGCGCGTGACCGTGCCGCTGGGCTCCACGCAGCCGAGGCCGCGCGCGTCCAGCGCGCCGGTGAGCCATGACCAGCACACCTCGGGCAGCAGGGGATCCGCCGCGATCTCCGGCTCCAGGTCGGCGTGGATCAGCGTGACCAGCCGGAAGGTGCCGCGCCAGGCGTCGTGGCCCGCCGGGTCGTGCAACAGGATGAGCCGGCCCTCGGCCAGCTCGTCCTCGTCGCCGGCGGCGGTGGCGTCCGTGACCACCGCTTCGAGTGCGTAGGAGAACGGCGCCAGCCGGCGCGGCGGTGGGGTCGGATCGAGCTCCACCTCCGGCCGCACCCGTACCGCGCGCAGACCGGCGACCGCACGCCGGAAGGCGAGCGGGGTGCCCTCCCCGCCCGCGTCCGGGCCGTCAGCACCGTCAGCACCGTTCGAGAGGTGTCCTTGAACCGCTGCCATGCCCGGAAGACTAGGCGCACCGAGGGCTCCAACCGGGGAGGAACACCCGGGTTGGCGGGTCACTCGTTCGGCCCGTGCGAAGATTTGGTGCATGAGCGCCACAGAGCGGCCCTCGGGCCAGCAGCAGACCGGCCGTCCGGCGGCGAACCCGTGCGCCGATTCGGCCTTCCTCCGGGCCTGTCGACGCGAACCGGTGCCGCACACCCCGGTGTGGTTCATGCGGCAGGCGGGGCGCTCGCTGCCGGAGTACCACAAGGTCCGTAAGGGCATCGCCATGCTGGACTCCTGCACGCGCCCCGACCTGGTCACGGAGATCACGCTGCAGCCGGTGCGCCGTCACCGGGTGGACGCGGCGATCTACTACAGCGACATCGTGGTGCCGCTCAAGGCGATCGGGCTCGACCTCGACATCAAGCCCGGCGTCGGTCCGGTGGTGGAGCAGCCGATCCGCAGCCGCGCGGATCTGGAGCGGCTTCGTCCGCTCGACCCCGACGATGTGAAGTACGTCACCGAGGCCGTCGGGATGCTCGTCGGGGAACTGGGCGCCACCCCCCTCATCGGCTTCGCGGGCGCGCCCTTCACGCTCGCCAGCTATCTGGTCGAGGGCGGCCCGTCGCGCAACCACGAGCACACCAAGGCGCTCATGTACGGCGACCCGGAGCTGTGGGCCGATCTGCTGGACCGGCTCGCGGACATCACCGCCACCTTCCTGAAGGTGCAGATCGAGGCGGGCGCCTCGGCCGTGCAGCTCTTCGACTCCTGGGTCGGCGCCCTGGCCCCGTCCGACTACCGCCGCAGCGTGATGCCCGCCTCCGCGAAGGTCTTCGAGGCCGTCGCCGGGTACGGCGTGCCGCGCATCCACTTCGGCGCCGGCACCGGCGAGCTGCTCGGCCTGCTCGGCGAGGCCGGGGCGGACGTCGTCGGCGCCGACTGGCGGGTGCCGCTGGACGAGGCCGCCCGGCGGGTGGGCCCCGGCAAGGCGCTGCAGGGCAACCTCGACCCCGCCGTGCTGTTCGCTCCGCGCGAGGCCGTGGAGGCCAAGGCGGCCGAGGTGCTGGACGCGGCCCAGGGGCTTGAGGGGCACATCTTCAACCTCGGCCACGGCGTGCTGCCCACCACCGACCCGGACGCCCTGACCCGGCTCGTCGAGTACGTCCACACCCGCACCGAGCGCTGACGCGTCCGGCGGCGCCGGACCGCTACCGGCCGGTGGCCTCCCGTACGACGGCCGCCGCCTTGCGCGCCGCCACCTGCACCGGGTCCCACACCGGGGAGAACGGCGGGGCGTACCCCAGGTCCAGCGAGGCGACCTGCTCGACCGTCATCCCGGCGGTGAGCGCGACCGCCGCGATGTCCACGCGCTTGCCCGCGCCCTCCCGGCCGACGATCTGCACCCCGAGCAGCCGCCCCGTGCGGCGCTCGGCGAGCATCTTCACCGTCATCGGGCGGGCGCCGGGGTAGTATCCGGCGCGGCTGGTGGACTCGGCGGTGACGGTGTGGAAGCGCAGCCCCACCGACTCCGCCTGGGCCTCCAGCAGTCCGGTGCGGGCGATCTCCAGATCGCAGACCTTGCTGACCGCGGTGCCGACCACGCCGGGGAACGTCGCATAGCCGCCGCCGATGTTGGTGCCGATGACCTGGCCCTGCTTGTTGGCATGGGTGCCCAGCGGGATGTGCCGGGTGCGGCCGGACACCAGGTCCAGGACCTCGACGCAGTCGCCGCCCGCCCAGATGTTGCCATGGCCGCGCACCCGCATGGCCAGGTCGGTGAGCAGCCCGCCCGACTCGCCCAGCGGCAGCCCCGCCTCCCGGGCGAGCCGGGTCTCCGGGGCCACCCCGAGGCCCAGCACCACCAGCTCGGCGGGGTATTCGCCGCCTTTGGTGGCCACCCCGCGCACCCGGCCGTCCTCACCGGTCAGCACCTCGGCGACCTCCGCGCCGGTCACGGTGTCGATGCCGAGCCCGCTCATCGCGTCCCGCACCAGCCGCCCCATGTCGGGGTCGAGGGTGGCCATCGGCTGCTCGCCGCGCTCCAGGACGGTGACCCGGCAGCCGCGGCGGGTCAGCGCCTCGGCCATCTCCACCCCGATGTATCCGGCGCCGACCACGACGGCCCGCTCGACCGTCCGGCCCTCCAGGGTCTCCAGCAGCGCCCGCCCGTCGTCCAGGGTCTGCACCCCGTGCACCCCGGGCGCGTCGATGCCGGGCAGGCCGGGGCGGCGGGGGCGGGCGCCGGTGGCGATGACCAGGTCGTCGAAGCCGTGCCAGCGCTCGGCGCCGCCGGACGCGTCCAGCTCCCGGACCCGGACCCGCTGCCCGGCGACGTCGATCCCGGTCACCTCGCTGCGGAGGCGGACGTCGATACCGCGCGCGCGGTGCGCCTTTGGGGTGCGGGCGACGAGGTCGTCGGGGCCGTCCACCAGACCCCCGGCCCAGTAGGGGATGCCGCAGGCCGAGTACGACGTGAAGTGGCCGCGCTCGAAGGCGATGATCTCCAGCTCGCCCGGTTTGCCGAGCCTGCGCGCCTGGGACGCGGCGGACATCCCCGCCGCGTCGCCCCCGATGACCACCATCCGCCGTGCTGCCGCCATCGCGTCCGCCCCTTCGTCGCCGTATGCCGTGGTCCGTCGGGTACCACGCTACGAGCGCGCCATGGGTTCGCGGACCAGGACGTACAGAACGGCACTCGTGAGCATCAGCGCGCCGTCGATGTAGACGGCGGACGTCCAGCTGCCGGAGCGTGGTGCGGCCTACAAGGACGTGACGTGGAGACACCCCCGACAAGAGGCGGACCCAGGTCTTCCGTCAGCCGGAAGCCTCGGCGAGCGACTCGTGATCCCAGGCGGCCGCGAGAGTACGGGAGATGCCGTGGGCGGCGACCCGCACCGCGGGTATCAGCCCCGGTGCCCGCCCCTCCGCGGCCGGGACCACCACCGACAGCGAGGCCACCACCTCCCCGCGCGGCCCCCGCACCGGGGCGGCGATGGACAGCCCGTCCATGGTGATCTGACGGTCGCTGACCGCGATCCCGGTGCGCCGCACCTCGGCGAGGGTGGCCCGCAGCCGGGCCGGGTCCTGGATGGTCCGCTCGGTGAACCGGCGCATCGGCCGGGCGCACACCCGCTCGCCAAGACCCGGCGGCCCGTAGGCGAGCAGCACCAGGCCGACGCCGGTGGCGTGCAGCGGCCAGCGGCTGCCGACCCGGGTGCGCACATGGACCGCGGAGCGGCCGGAGATCAGCTCGACGAAGACCACTTCCAGGCCGTCGCGCACCGCCAGCTGGACGTTCTC
This sequence comes from Streptomyces sp. NBRC 110028, assembly GCF_001417735.1. Taxonomy (GTDB): domain Bacteria; phylum Actinomycetota; class Actinomycetes; order Streptomycetales; family Streptomycetaceae; genus Streptomyces. The sequence continues at coordinate 505,926 of NZ_BBUZ01000024.1, read as the reverse complement.
ATGGGTGGCCTCGTACAGGTCCTCCATGAACGGCAGCGCCGCCTCGCGCACCCCGACCCCGCGCGGCGACAGCGTCGCCACCTCCCACAGCCGCAGCCCGATGTGGTACGCCCCCGAGGTGTCGCGCTCCAGGGCGCCCCAGTGGGTGAGCGAGGCGACCAGCCGGTGCGCGGTGGCCAGCGGCAGCCCGGCGCGCCGGGCGAGGGCGGTGAGCGACAGCGAACGGTGCGAGGCGTCGAACGCGTCCAGCACGGCCAGCACCCGGCCCGCGACCGACCGCCCGGCGCCGGTGCGCTGACCCGCCGCGGGACGCACCGGGGGGCTCGCCGGGGCCGTCATGACAGCGGGAGGCCGACGTAGTTCTCGGCCAGCTCGGCGGAAGCGGTGTGGGAGGTGGCGATCCGGTCCAGCTGGGCGATCTGCAGCCGGTCCTCGAACGGGCTCTGCTCCGGGCGCCGGTGCAGGGTGTCCGTCATGGCATACGAGAAGCGCTCGGCCTGCCACACCCGGGCGAGGCAGGCCGCCGAATAGCCGTCCAGTAGCTCGGTCGAGCCCGTGGTGTGGTGATGGGCGAGCGCGCGGGCCAGGGTGACCACGTCGCCGACGGCGAGGTTGAGCCCTTTGGCCCCGGTCGGCGGCACGATATGCGCCGCGTCGCCCGCGAGGAAGAGCCTGCCGTGGCGCATCGGCTCCTGCACGAAACTGCGCATCGGGGTCACGGACTTGGCGGTGATCGGACCGCGCTCCAGTCTCCACCCGCCGGTGTCGAGGGCGAAGCGGGTGGACAGCTCGTCCCAGATCCGCTCGTCGGACCAGTCGGCGGGATCGGTGCCGTTCGGCACCTGGAGATAGAGCCGGGAGACCTGCGGGGAGCGCATGCTGTGCAGCGCGAAGCCGCGCTGATGGCGGGCGTAGATCAGCTCCTCGCAGGACGGCGGCACATCGGCCAGCACCCCCAGCCAGGAATAGGGATAGGTGCGCTCGAAGGTGCGGACCAGACCGGCCGGGACCGCGCGCCGGGCGATGCCGTGGAAGCCGTCGCAGCCCGCCACGAAACCGCAGCTCAGCGTCTGCTCACGGCCCTCGTGGCGGAAGCGGATGACCGGGGCCCCGGAATCCGCCTTCTCGATGGCCAGGGCCTCGGCCTCGAACAGCAGCGGAGGGCCCCCGGGGTCGGCGAGCTGGAGCCGGACCAGATCCTTGACGATCTCCGTCTGGGCGTAGACCGTCACCGACTTGCCGCCGGTGGCGGTGGGGAAGTCGACGCGGTGGCTTCGGCCCTCGAAGCGCAGCTCGATGCCCTGGTGCGGCAGCCCCTCGCGGTCCAGGCGCTCGGCGGCGCCGCACTCCCGCAGCACGTCCACGGTGCCCTGCTCCAGGATCCCGGCCCGCTGCCGCCGCTCGACATAGGCCCGGTCGCGGCTCTCCAGCACCACGCAGTCCACCCCGGCGCGGTGCAGCAGACGGGCGAGCAGCAGGCCGGCGGGTCCTCCACCGATGATCCCGACGGTCGTGCGCATCGAAAGGTCCCTTCGTCCGGGCCGGCCGTCCGGGCCGGGTGAGATGAGGATCCCGACTTGTTCGCGGAGTGAAACTTCGTTCATAATCTGAATCATGATGAGTCTCGGTCCGGAGTCCCCACCTGTCAATGGCCCCGTCGGCCCTCTCGAGCGCGGCCTCGCCGTGCTGTGCGAGCTGACCCGGCTGGCCGCGCACCAGGGCGATGCCACGGTCCGGCCCGGCGACCTCGTGCGCGGCACCGGGCTCGCCCGGTCCGTCGTCGACCGCGTCGTGGGCACGCTCGAACAGCTCGGATATGTGCGGCTCGACGGGCGCGACGTCAGCCTCGCGGCCCGGCTCATGGAGCTGGGAAACGCCTACCTCGCCGCCAGCGGCCTGCCGGACGCGCTCGGTCCGTTCGCCGAGCGGCTGGCCGACGGGCTCGACGAATCGGTCTCGGTCGCCGTGCCGGACGGTGACGGGGCGCGCTTCGTCGTCCAGGCCACCCGCCGCCGCACCATGTCCCTCGCCTTCCGCATCGGCGATCTGCTTCCCGCCGAGCGCTGCGCCCCGGGCGCGCTCTTCGCCGCCGAGTGGGACGAGCGGGCCTGGGCGGCCTGGCGCGCCCGCCGCGCCGCCGACCCCCTCGACCTCACCTTCCCCGCCGTTCCGCCGCGCCACCGGCCCGCCGCCGGCACCGGCTTCGAGGCGCGCGTGCGGGAGGCCGCCCGGACCGGCTGGGCGGCCGACGACCAGCTGATCGAGCCCGGCCTGGTGGCGGTGTCGGTCCCCGTCCGGGACCCCTCGGGCCGTATCGCGTGCGCGGTGAACGTGGTCAGTCACACCAGCCGCCATGACGTGGCCTCGCTGCGGGACGCCGTGCTGGGTCCGCTGTGTGCGGAGATCCCGGCGATGGAGGCGGCGTTGGCCGCCCCGCCCACGCGCCGCCCGCCCGAGACGCCCGTCGCTCCGGAAGCGTCGGCCGAGGATCCGGCGCGGGTGGCCAAGCGGGAGCTGGGGGCCGGGTATCTGCAGTCGCTCGCGCGCGGCCTCACCGTGCTGCGGGCGCTGGGCACGCCGGGGGAGGCGGCGGAGGGCGAGGGCGCGCGGCGCGGGCTCACGCTCACCGCCGTCGCCGAGGCCACCGGGCTGCCCCGGGCCACCGCGCGCCGCTCCCTGCTCACCCTCGTCGAGCTGGGATACGCCGAGTACGCGGCGGCCGACGGCCGGGCCTTCCGCCCGCTGCCGCGCGTGCTGGAGCTGGGCTACGCGCCGCTGGGCGACCTGTCGTTCACCGAGCTGGCCCAGCCCCATCTGCGCGAACTCGTCCGCACCGTCCACGAGTCGGCGTCCCTGGCGGTCCTCGACGGCGACGACATCCGGTATGTGGCGCGGGTCCCCACCGTGCGGATCATGAGCGTCAACATCACCATCGGCACCCGCTTCCCCGCCTACGCGACCTCCATGGGCCGGGTGCTGCTCGCCGGGCTCGACCCAAAGGCGCGCGCCGCCCATCTCGCCGGGCTCGCCCCGAAGCCGCTGACCCGGCACACCGTGACCGCCGTGCCCGAGCTGGCCCGCGTCCTGGAGCGCACCGCGAGGGACGGATACGCCCTGGTGGACGAGGAGTTGGAGGAGGGGCTGCGGTCCCTGGCCGTGCCCGTACGGGGCGTGGAGGGCCAGGTGGTGGCCGCGCTCAACATCGCCACCCACGCGGGCCGCGGCAGCGCGGAGGCCACCCGGGAGGAGCTGCTTCCGGCGCTGCGGGCCGCCGCCGCCCGCATCGAGGCCGACCTCGCCACGGCCCGCGCCCATCACCCCCTGGGGGCGGGTGAGAGAGTGGGGGCATGAGCGCAGCGACCTCCCCGCACCCCCGGCACACCGGCCACACCGTCGTCATCGGCGGCGGGATCTCGGGCCTCGCGGCCGCCCACCGGCTGCGGACCGGCGGGGCGCGGGTGACCGTGCTGGAGGCGTCGGGGCGGCTGGGCGGCAAGCTGCGCTCGGGCGAGATCGAGGGCGTGACCGTGGACCTGGGCGCCGAATCGATGCTCGCCCGGCGCCCGGAGGCGGTGGAGCTGGCGCGCGCCGTCGGCCTCGGCGAGCGGCTGCAGCCGCCCGCGACCGCGACCGCCGCCCTGTGGACGCGCGGCGCCCTGCGGCCGATGCCCAAGGGCCATGTGATGGGCGTGCCCGGCGACCTGGCGCCGCTCGCCGCGTCCGGGGTGATCTCGGACGAGGGGCTGGCCCGCATCGCCCGCGACGCGGAGCTGCCGCCCACCCCGGTCGGTGAGGACGTGGCGCTGGGCGGGTTCATCGCGGAGCGGCTCGGCCGGGAGGTCGTGGACCGGCTGGTCGAGCCACTGCTCGGCGGGGTGTACGCGGGCGATGTGTACCGCACCTCGATGCGGGCCGCGGTGCCGGCCCTCTTCGAACTGGCCAAGGCGGACCGCCCGCTGTCCGAGGGGGTCCGGGCGCTGGCCGAGCGGTCGGCCCAGCGGCAGGACGGGCCGGTGTTCATGGGCATCGACGGCGGTATCGGCCGCCTGCCGCTGGCCGTGGCCGACGCCGTACGGGCCGCGGGCGGCGAGATCCGCACCGACGCGCCCGTACGGGAGCTGCGGCGGGCCGCCGACGGCTGGACCGTCGTCACCGACGACGGGGCGCTGCGGGCCGACGCGGTCGTGCTGGCGGCCCCCGCGCCCGCCGCCGCCCGGCTCCTGGCGGCCGACTGCCCGGCCGCCTCCGCCGAGCTGGCCGCCGTGGACTACGCCTCCATGGCGCTGATCACCATGGCCTTCCGCCGCGAGGACGTGGCGTCGCTGGCCGGGGGCAGCGGCTTTCTGGTCCCGCCGGTCGACGGCCACACGATCAAGGCGGCCACGTTCTCCAGCCGCAAATGGGGCTGGCTCCGTGACTCCGCGCCCGATCTCTTCGTGCTGCGTACCTCGATCGGGCGGTTTGAGGACGAGGAGCATCTGAAGCGCGACGACGCCGATCTGGTAGGGATGTCGCTCGCCGATCTCGGCGCGGCCACCGGCCTGGCCGCCAAGCCGGTGGCGACCCGGGTGACCCGCTGGGACGGCGGGCTGCCCCAGTACCCGGTCGGCCATCTGGACCGGGTCGCCCGGATCCGCGCGGAGGTCGCCAAGCTGCCCGGGCTGCGGGTGTGCGGCGCGCTCTACGACGGCGTCGGCATCCCCGCGTGCGTCGCATCCGCCCGCACGGCCGCCGACGAGCTGCTGGGGGGCGCCGGGAGCCCGGCGTGATCGGCAGGACACCCCCTGAGCCGCTCACGGTGACCCTGGCGGCGGGCGGCGACGGCGGAGAGCGAGAATAGGAGCCATGACTGCTGCTGTTCCCGAGATCCCCGACACGCCCGAGACCGCTCCGTCCCCGAAGGCTCCCAACGCCGGGAAGAAGGCCAAGGACCTCAACGAGGTCATCCGCTACACCCTGTGGTCGGTGTTCCGGCTGCGCGATGTGCTGCCGGAGGACCGCACCGGCTACGCCGACGAGGTCGAGCAGCTGTTCGCGCAGCTCGCCGCCAAGGACGTCACCGTGCGCGGCACCTATGACCTCTCCGGGCTGCGGGCGGACGCGGACGTCATGATCTGGTGGCATTCGGAGACCTCCGACGCCCTGCAGGAGGCGTACAACCTGTTCCGCCGCACCCGGCTCGGCCGCGCCCTGGAGCCGGTCTGGTCGAACATGGCGCTGCACCGCCCGGCGGAGTTCAACAAGTCGCACATCCCCGCGTTCCTCGCGGACGAGCACGCGCGCGACTACGTCAGCGTCTACCCCTTCGTGCGGTCCTACGACTGGTATCTCCTCCCCGACGAGGAGCGCCGCACGATGCTCGCGGACCACGGCAAGATGGCGCGCGGCTTCCCGGATGTGCGCGCCAACACCGTCGCGTCGTTCTCCCTCGGTGACTACGAGTGGATCCTGGCCTTCGAGGCGGACGAGCTGCACCGGATCGTCGACCTGATGCGCCATCTGCGCGCCTCCGAGGCGCGCCGTCATGTGCGCGAGGAGGTGCCGTTCTACACCGGGCGCCGCAAGCCGGTCTCCGAGCTGGTCGCCGGCCTGGCCTGACGGTCACCTCATCCCGGGCGCCCCGGACCCTCCCGGGGCGCCGGGCAGCGCGGGCTGCTTGCCGGACTCGGGCATCGGCGCCGGGCGCGGCTCCGGCGCCGGGCGCGGCGCGCAGTAGGCCGTCCGGCCCGGTGTCCTCCCGGTCAGCAGGTATGTGTCGACCTTGCGGTTGACGCAGGCGTTCGGGCCGCCCCACAGGCCGTGCGTACCGGCCTTCCGCTCGGTCACCAGGGAGGCGGTGGGGAGCCTGCGCCACAGCTCCCTGGCGCCCGCGTACGGGGTGGCCGCGTCCCGTTCGGCCGCCAGCAGCAGCACCGGAGGCAGCCCCGGCCGGGCGGTCACGTCCATGGGGGTGTCGTGCCCCAGCGGCCAGTAGGCGCAGGGCAGGTTCATCGCCACGTTGTCCCAGGTCTCGAAGGGTGCGCGGCGCGCGAGGGCGGTGTTCTCCCGCCTCCAGCTCGCCCAGTCGCGCGGCCAGGGCGCGTCGTTGCACTCCACGGCGGTGTAGACGGCGTTGCCGTTCTCGTCGGCCACCGCGTCCCCGGACTCGGACGCGGCCAGCTCGATCAGCGGCCGGGAATCGCCGCGCAGATAGGCGGAGAGGGCCCGCGCGCTGGGATCCCAGTAGGCGTCGTTGTAGCCCGCCCGCACGAACGCGTCCTGCAGCTCGCCGGTGCCGACGCGGCCGCCCGCGGGTTTCCGCGCCAGGCGGTGCGCCGCCTTCCGGTACGCGGCGAGCACCCGGGCGGGGGTGGTGCCGAGGTGGTAGACGGCGTGGTGCCGGGCGGCCCAGCGGCGCCAGTCCCTCCAGCGCCGCTCGAAGGCCAGGGACTGGTCGAGGTTGTTGCGGTACCAGATCTGCCAGGGGCCGGGGTTGACCACGCTGTCGAACACCATGCGGCGCACATGGCGGGGGAAGAGCGTCGCGTAGACGGCGCCGTAGTACGTGCCGTACGAGGCGCCCACGAAGGTCAGCCGCTTCTCGCCGAGCGCGGCGCGCAGCACATCCAGGTCACGGGCGTTGTTGAGCGTGGTGATGTGCCGCAGGGCCGCCCCCGTACGGCGCGCACAGCCCCGGGCGTAGGCGCGCGCCCGCGTCACCATCGCCCGCAGATACGCCGCGGAGGGGTGCTGCGGTGAGCTGGTCGGCGTCTTGGCGAAGTCCGCCGGGCGTCGGCAGGACACCGGAGCGGAACGGCCGACTCCGCGGGGCGCGTAGCCGACGAAGTCGTAGACCGCGGCCGTCTTGTGGAAGGCGTCCTCGGCGGCGTACTCGGGGAACGTCATGCTGGACGCGCCCGGCCCGCCCGGGTTGTAGACCAGCGCGCCCTGCCGCCGGGCCGCGGGGCCGGAGGCGCGGATCCGGCTGACGGTGAGGCGGATGTGCTTGCCGTGCGGCCGCGCGTAGTCCAGCGGTACGGATACGGTGCCGCAGCGCACGCCGGACGACAGCTCCTCGCCACGCGGGCAGTGGCCGAAGGCGATGCCCCGGGCGGCCGCCTTCCGGGCCGCCACCGCCACCCCGCGGGCCTCGGCGGCGCCGCCCCGGGGCACGGCCAGCGCGGGGGAGGCCAGCACGGCGGAGGCGGGGGAGCCGAACGAGGGGGACCAGGCGGGCGCGGCCGCCGCGACGCCGCTCACCGCGGGGCCCCCGGCGGCGAACGCCGTGGTGGGGCGCGCGGGCGGCGCGGCGAGCGGTCTGCCGGTGGCGGGGGTGGCGAACAGCGCGGTCATGGCCAGGGACAGGGACAGCGGGCCGAGGACGCCGTACAGTGCTGCTGCTCTCACAAGCCGTCCCTCCGCACATCGCGCGATAAAGGGGATACTTGGTGCGGCGATCGGCCATGTAAAGCACCGGGCCTCGGTGTCGGGGTCAATGACCCCAATGCGCCCTCAGCGCCGCGCGCAGCGCCGGATCGGGCAGGGCGACGGTGCCGTGGACGGCGAGCGCGGTGAGTAACTCGCCGTCGTCGTGCTCCTCGTCGGCCCCGCCCCCGGCGCGCTGGGCGACGGGCCGCCGCGGCGGCACATCGATGCGGCCCAGCAGCCGCTGCCCGGTGGGGGAGGCCCAGGGCGAGTACGGGTGCACCTCGACCCGCGCGATGACCAGACAGCCCGTCGTGAGGAGCAGCGGCAGCGCGAACCACGCCAGGGCCGGCCCCGGGCCCGACGCGGGCGGCACCATCAGCAGCGCGACCACCCCGGTCAGCAGGACCACGACGCACGCCAGCCGCACCTGCCGCACCGCGGCCGCCACGTTCGCCCGCGCCCCCGCGGGCACCGCGAGGCCCGCCGCCACCAGCCGGTCGGCCAGCGCCCGCACCGGGTCGGCGTCGGCCAGCGCGGTGCGGACCGGCGGCACGGGGGACTGGCCCAGCGGGCCGATCGCGGCGATGGCCGCGCGTTCGACGTCGTCCCGGCCGTCCGGGTCCACGACGGTGACCCAGCCGGTGTGGGCGAGCAGCAGCCGGCGCTCACGGGACATCGACACCAGGGCGAGATCGGCGACCCGCCGCGGCCCTCCGGCCAGGAACGCCGCCTCGTACAGGGTCAGGGCCTGCCCCTCCGGCTCCGGACCGGCGTCCATCGGCTGGGCGGCCGCGACCGCGGCGAGGCACAGGCGGGCGCAGCCGGCCACCGCCGAGCACCATGCGACGAGCAGGAACAGGACCCACAACATGGCCGAGTTCTACTGGACCCGACCGGTTCCGCACCAGAGATTTCGCGAAATGCGCGATTCGGGGGCCTGTAGCGGCCATTACCTCACACCGCGCTCACCCTCCGCTCAGCACGAGCCGGGCCCGGCGGGCGAAGCGCGCCAGCGGGTGCGAGGGCAGCGGGGCGGGCCCGGAGCGCTCCTGCCACCACAGTGTCAGCCGTCGCCGCGTCGCGGTGTCCCGCACCTCGTCGGCCGCCAGCAGCCGCTCGACGAACGCCATCGCGTCGCGGCGGTAGCCGCCGGTCATGGGACGGCCGTCGGCGTACCGCTCGAACGCCCGGCGGTAGCCGTCGCCCAGGATCTCCGGCAGTTCGGGGGCGACCTTGGCGACCACCCCGGCCCGCTTGGCCGTCAGCGCCCGGCTCTGGACCCCGAGCCGCTGCCGGTCGAAGCCCTCCGGCGCCGGGGCGCCCGCGACGAGCGACGACAGCAGGGCGGTCTGGGCGCGCGCCAGCCGCTCCCGGGCTGCGCCGGTACCGGATATGCCCGGTCCGCCCGGGCTGTGCTCCGGCGCGGGCACGGCCCCGGTGGCCGCCGCCCCGGCGGCCGTCGTCGCGGTGGTCGTCGCCCCGGCCGCCGTCACCGCGCGGATCGCGTCCAGCTCGGCCGCCAGCTCCTCGGCCGCCGGGAAGTCCTCGTCCCGCTCCAGCAGCACCCCGGGCGGCGTCGTACGGGCGCACAGCTCGGCGAGCACGTCGAGCACCGGCCGCGTCACCGGGTGGGCGTGGCTGTCGTGCCACACCCCGTCCCGCTCGACGCCGCCCGCCACATGGACGTACGCGATCGCGGAGGTCGGCAGCCCGTCCAGCGCCTCGGCCGGGTCCTCGCCCCGGTTGACGTGGTTGGTGTGCAGATTGGCGACGTCGATGAGCAGCCGTACGCCGGTCCGCTCGACCAGTTCGGCCAGAAACCGCCCCTCGGTCATCTCCTCGCCGGGCCAGGAGATCAGCGCCGCGATGTTCTCCAGCGCGAGCGGCACCGGCAGCGCCTCCTGGGCGATCCTCACGTTCTCGCACAGCACGTCCAGCGCGTCCCGGGTGCGCGGCACGGGCAGCAGGTGGCCGGCCTCGATGGCGGGCGAGCCGGTGAGCGGCCCTCCGGCCCGTACGAACGCGATGTGCTCCGTGACCAGGGGCGATCCCAGCGCCTCCGCCCGCTCGGCGAGGGCCGACAGCCGCTCGGGGTCCGGCCGCTCGGCGCCGCCGAGGCCGAGGGAGACGCCGTGCGGAACCACCGTCGTGCCGCGCTCGCGCAGCCGCAGCAGCGCGTCCGGCACATGTCCGGGGCAGACGTTTTCGGCCACGACCTCCACCCAGTCGATGCCGGGCAGGCGCGCGATGTCCTCGGCGATTTCCGGTCGCCAGCCGATTCCGGTACCGAGGCGCGACATGGCTCCCCCTTCGTGTGCCGTCGTGCTGGTCATGACCCGCGGGAAGAAGGACGAATCCACGGCACTCGCGGTTCAGAGGTTCATTTGAGCTTCGGGGGATCACGTTACGCCCCTCCGCACGCCGCCTCCGCGTGCCGCTGGACCCCGCCCGCCATCCGCCGTCACCGGCTCCGACGGCCGTGGCCGCGCGCTGAGTTGCGGAATATCAGCACTGTTACAAAATTTTGGGGCCCTGTGGCGACAGATGTTCGGAAGGGAGAATAAGGTCGTGTGGTCTGGGGGGATGGAAGATCACACCTTTGTGCCGCGCCCGCGCGCGGAGCGAGCGTGGGGGAACACACGTGCTGGGCAGCAGCGACAATGCCATGGGGAAGCACCGCCGTAACGCACACCGTAAGCCGCCGCCGTCGTCGGTCGGCCGGGGGATGCAGTTGCGTCGCTGGGCGGCCCGTCATATCCGGCTCGACTACCCCCGGGCGGGGAGGCAGGGTGCGCGGAGGTGGCTGCCGTCGTGGCGTCAGGTGGGCCTCCTCTTCGTGTTCTGCCTCGGGAGTCTCACCGGTGTCCTGAGCTATCTCTACATGCAGACCGACATCCCCAAGAACCTCAACGATTTCGCCACCCAGCAGGACAACGTCTACTACTGGGCCGACGGTTCCGAGATGGCCCGCACGGGCCCGGTGAACCGTCAGGAGGTGCCGTTGTCCAAGGTGCCGGAAAAGGTCCAGTGGGCGATCCTCGCCGCCGAGAACGCGAGTTTCTACTCGGACAGCGGTGTCTCCCCGAGCGGTCTGATGCGCGCCGTGACCAGGATGGTGACGGGCGGTGAGACGCAGGGCGGCTCGACCATCACCCAGCAGTATGTGAAGAACGCCTATCTGAATCAGCGCCAGACGTTCTCCCGCAAGCTCACCGAGATGTTCATGGCCATCAAGCTCGACGACCGGATGAGCAAGCAGGAGATTCTCCAGCGCTATCTGAACACCAGCTGGTTCGGGCGTGGCACCTACGGCATTCAGCGGGCCTCCTACGCGTACTACGGCAAGGATGTCTCCCGGCTCGACGCGAGTGAGGGCGCGATGCTCGCCTCGCTGCTCAAGGGCGCCGGAACCTTCGACCCGACGCTCAGCGCGAAGAACCACAAACGGGCGGTCGAGCGCTGGAAATGGGTGCTGGACCGGATGGTCGACATCGGAAAGCTCTCCAAAGCCGAGCGGGCGAAGTACACCACGTTCCCCCAGCCCCAGCAGGCGCCCCGGCCGGCGGGGCTCACCGGACAGGTCGGCTATCTGGTGGAGACCGCGAAGGCGTATGTGAGTTCCCATACCGCCATCTCCGACGCCGACTTCGACCTGGGCGGCTATCAGATTCACACCACCTTCGAGAAGGCGAAGGTCAAGGCGCTCGCCGCTTCGGTGAAGAAGACCCGCGACGGTCTCGACCCCAAGAACCGCCAGGAGGACCGGTACGTGCGCATCGGCGCCGCCTCCGTGACGCCCAACGGGCGCATCGAGGCGCTGTACGGCGGCCCCGGCTATCTGGAACAGGGCTTCAACGACGCGAACGCCTCCACCGTTCCGGCGGGCACCGCCTTCACGCCCTTCGTCTACGCGGCGGCCCTGCGCGACGGCGTGCTCAAGGAGCGCGACAGCCCTCGCACGCCCGTCGCCCCCACCACGCTCTACGACGGCGACAACAAGGTCGCCGTGAGGACCCCCGAGGGGCCCTACTGGGACCGCGGCGGCAAGATCGTGCGGGGCGAGAACGACGGCGAGCGGTCCTATGGGCAGGTCAGCCTGCGCCAGGCGATCGTGCAGTCCATCAACACCCCGATGATGCAGCTCGGCATGGACGTCGGCCTCGACCGGGTCCGCCAGGCCGCCATCGACGCGGGGCTGTTGCCCAGCAGTTTCGGCGCCCGGGTGCCCATGTTCTCGCTCGGCACCGCGACCCCCAGCTCCATCCGCATGGCCAGCGCCTATGCGACGTTCACCGCGGACGGCACCCATGTGCCGCCGTACTCGGTGAGCGGACTGACCCGTAACGGCGAGAAGCTCGCCCTGCGCAAGGACCGCGCCAAGCAGGCGTTCACCGCCGAGGTCGCGGCGCAGGTGGACGACGCGCTGCACGGCGCGGTCCAGAGCGGCACCGGGCAGGAAGCGGCCGCGGTCGGGACCGATACGGCCGGTAAGACGGGCACGGCGCAGGACGGCACCTCGTCCTGGTTCGTGGGCTACACCGACGAGGTGTCCACGGCCGTGTCCCTGGCGCGGGTGGACCCCAAGACCCAGGAATTGCTGCCGCTCAAGGGAATGGGCGGAGACGCCACCGGAAAGGCGAGCGACACCTACCCCCTGGACATCTGGACGCGCTACATGGCGGGCGCCGGGAAGAAGTAGCCGGGATATGTAAAGGCCCGGCCCGGTCGCGTCGACGGAACGCGACCGGGCCGGGCCCGCTGTTATCTGCGAATACTTACTTCGTGTACGTCGACCAGTCCGGCGATTCCGCCGGGTCGAGCATCCGCAGCTTCTCCAGGACCTTCGGGTCCTGCGCGTCCAGCCAGTCGGCGAGCTGCTTGAACGATACGCACCGCACACCCTGGCGCGTGCACACGCTGCGCATCACGTCTTCGACGGCCTGCATATAGATGCCGCCGTTCCAGGTCTCGAAGTGGTTGCCGATGAACAGCGGTGCCCGGCTGCCGTTGTAGACGCGCTCGAAACCGTTCAGATAGCCCTCGCGGGTCAGCCGCTCCCATTCGGCGTACTTCGCCGGATCGCCCTCGGTGCTGTCGCCGGACTGGTTGTAGAGGAAGTTGAAGTCCATGGAGAGGACCTGCTTCTCGCTCTCCGGATACGGCACCAGCTGCAGCGGGAAGTTCCAGATTCCGTCGATTTTGGACGGCCAGATCTGGAAGTCGCCCGGAGAACTCGCGTCGTAGCGCCAGCCCAGCGCCTTGATGGCCGGGATCAGATTCTTCTGCCCTTCGAGACAGGGGGCGCGGCCGCCGACCAGTTCCTCGTCGTAGTCGAAGGGCAGCGGCTCGATCTCGGTGAAACCCGTATTGGTCTTCCAGTGCTCCACGAACGAGTACGCCTGCTCGGCCTCGCTCTTCCACTGCTCGGTGCTCCACTCGCCGCCGCCCTTGGGCCCGCAGAAGTGCCCGTTGAAGTGCGAGCCGATCTCATTGCCCTCCCGCCACGCCTCGCGCAGCTGCTCCAGCGTCTCGCGAATGTGCTCGTCGGTGGGGAAGGATATGGCGGCCGAGCCCGGCTTGTGCATCGGCGGCCGATAGAGGTCGCTCTTGTACTTGGGCAGCAGATACATGCCGCTGAGGAAGAACGTCATATTGGCGTCGGTTTCCTCGGCGACCTTGCGGAAGCGGGAGAACAGGTGGTCGTTGTTCTCCAGCGCGCCGTCCCAGGAGAAGACCACGAACTGCGGGGGCTTCTCCCCGGGCTTCAGTTTCTTGATCTTCGGCTGGTGGGGCTGGGGGCCGGTGTAGGCCGTGGAGCCGTCCCCGATCACCTTCACCACGCCGTCCCAGTCGGCGTACTTGTTCTTCTTCTTGGCGCCCTTGGGGATCTTGTCGGCTCGCGGTACGGGCGCGGCGGCCTGGACGCTGCCGTCCACCGCGCCGCTCGTATCGCCCGGCGAGGTCAGGGCGATGAGCAGCGCCACCACCACGGCCACGGCCGCGAGCGCTCCCAGGGGCGCGGCCACGCCATAGGCGTTCCGCGCCGATAATGCTTTCAACGCCTTCAAGGACTGCGATGCCTTCAAGGTCTTCAACGCCTTCAACGGGTCCCGCCCCCTGGCAACGGTTCAGTGGTGTGCCCCGCTCAGTATCACAGAAGTATCACCTGCTCTTCACATCGGCCACTCATCGACCGACAGTCACCAGCCGGTCAGCAGCAGATGGTTCACCAGCAGCGCCAGTCCCGCCTGCGCCGCCAGCCAACGGCGCAGGTCGCGGGCGGGCAGCAGCGCGGCGGAGGGCAGCAGCCAGAGCACGAACGGCAGCCAGATGCGCTCCGTCTCGGCCTTGCTCATCCCGGACAGATCCGCGACGGCCAGCGCGAGAGTTGCGGCGAGGACGAGCACCACGAGCGCGTCCGCGCCGCTGTGACCGCCGTGACCGCTGTGACCGCCCTGAGCGCCGTGGCGCAGCCGCCGTACCACCCCCGGCGCGGCCCCGACGGCCCGGCGGGCCCCGGCGACGGACGCGAGACCGGCCGCGACCGAGGTGACGGCGAGGTTGGCCCACACCCAGTAGCCGTACGGGCGGTCCGCCGCGACCCCTTGGTAGTAGCGCTCGACCAGCAGTTCGTACCCCTCCCACCAGGCGAAACCGGCCAGCGTGAAGCCGCCCGCCACCACCGCCGCGCCGGCCAGGGCGTACGGCAGCGGCCGCACCGTGCGGGCGAGGAGGAGCACGGCCGCGGCGGGCAGCGCCATGAGCGTGAGCCCGTACGAGACGTACCCGGTGAGGCCGAGCAGCAGCCCGGCGGCCAGCGCGACCGCGCCCGGCGCCCGGGCCGTACGGCTCGCCGCCAGCGCGAGCAGCGCGATCCCCCAGGCCGCGACCGCCGTGAAGTAGCCGTCCGCCGACGCCCCCACCCACACCGCCGCCGGGGCCAGGACGAGGAAGGGCGCGGCCGTGCGCGCCGCCTGCTCCTGGCCCAGCGCGCGCAGTGTGACCAGGACGGCGGCCACCGCCGAGCTGCCCACGGTGACGCAGAACGCCCCCGCCCATCCGCCGCCGCCGAGCCCCAGGCGGTCGAGCCCGACGAAGGTGAGCACGGCGCCCGGCGGATGCCCGGCGATGTGCGCGGGCCAGTGGTCGGGCTGGGTGAGCAGGATGTGACCGGTGAAGCCGCGCAGCGCGGCGCCGATGTCCTGGAAGCGATCGACGCCGCGCAGATACTCGTGCCGCTGCGTCAGCCGCCCGGCCACGCCCCGCCCCCAGCCGTCGACGAGCGCCAGCGCCCAGGTCCAGGCCATCGCCGCCGCCCAGCCCGCCCACAGCAGCCGGCGCCACGGCAGCGCCGCCGCGACCCGCGGGCCGTAGGCGACGACGGCCACGGCGAGGGCGACGGCGGCGGGCGTGCCGGGGCCCGCGTGGGGCAGCCAGTCGGCGTACAGCGGCGCCCAGTCGACGTACAGGGTGTGGTCGGTCCGCTGGATCACCGTGCCGACGGCGGCCGCGACGGCGAACAGGAGCGCGGCGGCAGCGGCGGCGAGCACATCCCGGCGGCGGCCGGTCCGCTCGTCGCCGTCCGGCGTACGAAGGGTCTGGTCATCGGTGCGCAAGGGGAGCTTCACGGCCTCACGCTAAGCCGGTGAACTGCCGGATCGGCGCTGTTGCGGCTCACGTCACCGAACCGTCAGATCCGGGCCGCGGGTGCGGCCGGCCGACCGATGTCAGCGTTTCGTCATGCGCCACAGCCCCTGATGACCCCTCCGGCGGCCCTACCGTCGTGCCATGAACCCCCGTCCATCCGCTTGGCGAAGCCCCTTGCGCGGCCCCTGGCTGACGTCCGTCTTCGGTCTGATCCTGCTGTTCGGGATTCCACTGCTGTTCGTCACCGGGCTGCTGTCGTACGCCGCGTACAACCCGGATCTGTCGCCGGTCAACGACAAGACCCCGGACAAGGGGCTGCTCGGCTTCTACCTCTTCTCCTGGCCGACCCACCCCGTCTGGCTGTACCGCGTCACCCAAGGGGTGCATGTCACGCTCGGCATCGTGCTGGTCCCGGTGCTGCTGGCCAAACTGTGGTCCGTCGCCCCCAAGCTGTTCGAGCGGCCGCCGGTGCGCTCCCTCGGGCACGGTCTCGAGCGGCTGTCGCTGCTCGCACTGGTCGGCGGCGGGCTCTTCGAGTTCGTGACCGGGGTGCTCAACGTCCAGTTGGAGTACGCCTTCCCCGGGTCCTTCTACCCGCTGCACTTCTACGGGGCGTGGATCTTCATGGGCGCGTTCGCCGTCCATGTGGCGCTCCGCCTCCCCCGCATGGTGCGCGCGCTGCGCGGCCGCGATCTGCGGGCGGAGCTGCGTACTCCCGTCTCCCGCACCCGGCCGGAACCGCCCGACGAGACCGGTCTGGTCAGCCCGGACCCCGCCCCGCCCACCATGTCGCGGCGGGGCGCGCTCGCGATGGTGGGCACCGGTTCGGCCGCGCTGCTGGCGGTGACGGCCGGGCAGAGCCTCGGCGGGCCGCTGCGGAACACCGCGCTGCTCGCCCCGCACGGCCGGGAGCCGGGCCGGGGGCCGAACGGCTTCCAGATCAACAAGACCGCCGCGGCCGTGGGTGTCGGCGCCCGTGACATCGGCCCCGGGTGGCGGCTGGTGGTGCGCGGCCCGGGGCGTGAGGTCGTCCTGACCCGTGAGCAGGTGCTGCGGCTGCCGCGGCACGGGGCGGCGCTGCCGATCGCCTGCGTCGAGGGGTGGTCCACCCCCGACCAGCGGTGGGAGGGGGTGCGGCTGGCCTACCTCGCCGGGCTCGTCGGCCTGGGCGACCGGCCGCCGGCCGTCTTCGTCGAATCGCTCCAGCGGCACGGCTCGTTCCGCTCGGTGGTGCTGCGCGACAACCAGGTCCGCGATCCGCGCTCCCTGCTCGCCCTGCGGGTCAACGGCGCGGACCTGTCGCCGGACCACGGCTACCCGGCGCGCGTCATCGTCCCGGGCGCCCCTGGCGTGCACAACACCAAGTGGGTCGCCCGGCTGAGCTTCGGGGAGACGATGTGAAGGCCCGCTCCGGATTCCGGCGGCGGTACGGCGACTCGCCGTCGCATCTGCTCCTGCTGCTGTGCTCGTTCGCGCTGACCGGCTACGCGGGGGTACGGCTGCTGCGCGGCGACTGGTTCGGGATCGTGCTCTGGTTCGTCGGCGCGGCCGTCCTGCACGACCTGGTGCTGCTGCCGCTGTACGGGCTAGCCGACCGGACGCTGCGGGCGGCCCTTCCCACGCCCGTCTCCCGGAACCACGTGCGGGTGCCCGCCTTCGTCTCGGCGCTGTTGCTGCTGGTGTGGTTCCCGCTGATCGCGGGGACGCAAGTGAGCCGCTACGAGCGTGCCACCGGGCTTTCCGCCGATGGCTTCCGGCTGCGCTGGCTGCTGATCACGGCCGGGCTGTTCGCCGCCTCCGCGCTGTGGCTGGGCGTCAGGGCGGCGGTGTCGCGAGCCCGGGCACGGCGGCGCGACGCAGGGTCATGAAGTCGCGGCCCCGGGCCGTCCAGCGCTCCGTGGCGGTCCAGCCCGCCGCCCGGGCGTGGCGCAGCAGCGCGGGGGCGCCCACCCGGGCCCAGGGGAACGCCGTACCGGCCCGGCCGCGTCCGTCGTCCACCCGCACCCGGACCCGTTCGTCGACGTCGGCCGCGGCCGCCTCGGCGATGAGCAGCCCCTCGGGGGCGAGGAGTTGCGCCACGCGCGCCAGCAGGGCCGGGGGATCGCCGCCGATGCCGATGTTGCCGTCGAGCAGCAGCGCCGTGCCCCAGCGCCCCTCGTCCGGCAGCGGTTCGAACACCGAGCGGCACAGGGCCGGGCCGCCGGTGCGGACGGTACGGGCGACCGCCGCCCGGCTCACGTCGATGCCCAGGCGGGGGTGGCCGTACGGGGCGAGCGCGGCCACCAGCCGCCCGGGGCCGCAGCCGATGTCGAGGACGGGCCCCCGGCACCGGCGCAGCACGGTGCGGTCCGCCGCGTCGGCGTCCGCGCACCAGCGCTCGACCTCCAGGGGGAGCAGCCAGCCGTCCGCGCGGCGCAGGAACAGCGGGCCCCGGCCTGTGGTCAGCGCCCGCGTATACGGGTCGGCGCGCCACGATCCGGACGTGGCGCCGCCCGCGTCCTCGCGTATCGCCGTGCTCATCGGGCGGCGGCCCGGGACAGTCCGGCGAGGGTGCGGGCGAACCTGCTGCCCGGTGCGAGGGCCGCCACCCACTCGGCGTCGTCCGCCGTGTCGACATCGCGCAGTACGGGCAGTTCGCGCACCCGCAGCCCGGCGTCGTCAAGGCGGCGCCGCTGTGCGGCACCCGTGGTGGGGGTGGACATCGGCACGCCGCGCAGCAGCTCCGGATCGGGCTCCGCCAGGCCCAGCGCCCAGAACCCGCCGTCGGTGGCCGGCCCGAACCAGGCGCCGCAGTCCCGCCAGCCGTCCCGGCCCAGGACGGGTGCCAGGAGGGCGGGGGTGACCTGCGGGGTGTCCATGCCGATGAGCAGCGTGGGCCCCTGGCATCCGGCGAAGGCCGCGGCCAGCCGCTCGTCCAGGCCGCCGCCGCCCTGCGGTACGACCTCGATGCCCGGCGGCAGCCATGGTCCGGCGCGCCCGTCGAGCGCCAGCACCCTGCGCCGGGCGGGCATCTCGAGCACGGCGTGCAGGGTGTCGCCGAGGGCGGCCTCGGCCAGCGCCGCGGCCTCCGCCGGGGTGTACGGGGGAGTGAGCCGGGTCTTCACGCGCCCGGGCACGGGTTCCTTGGCGATGACGATTACCGTGCTCTCCGTGCTCTCCGTGCTCTCCGGGCTCTCCGGGCTCACAGGGCGGCCCCCGCGCGGTCGCCGGCGGAGGTGGCAGCGGGCGGCGGCTGACGCAGGACCGCCCGCATGTCGCGCACCGCGTGCCAGGTGCCCCGCCAGGTGCCGGTGACCTTCGACCTTCCGGTCCGCGGCCGGTACGGCACGTCGCGCTCCTCGATCCGCCAGCCCGCGTCGGCGGCCCGCACGACCATCTGCAGCGGATAGCCGCTGCGGCGGTCGGTGAGGCCCAGCGCCAGCAGCGGTTCACGCCGGGCGGCGCGCAGGGGGCCGAGGTCGTGCAGCGCGGCTCCGGTGCGCCGGCGCACCATCCGGGACAGGGCGGCGTTGCCGAGCCGGGCGTGCACCGGCCAGGCGCCGCGCCCCTCGGGGCGGCGGCGCCCCAGGACGAGATCGGCGTCGCCCTCGGCGACGCCGCGTACGAAGCCCGCCAGCAGCCCGGGGTCGAGCGAGGCGTCGCAGTCGCAGAAGCAGACGAAGTCGGCGTCGGCGGCGAGCAGTCCGGCGTGGCAGGCGGCCCCGAAGCCCCGGCGGGGCTCATGGACGACGGTGGCGCCGAGGGAGCGGGCGAGCGCGGCCGAGCCGTCCGTCGAGCCGTTGTCGACGACGATGGCGCGCCAGCCGGCGGGGATGCGTTCCAGCACCCAGGGCAGGGCGGCGGCCTCGTCCAGACACGGCAGGACGACATCCGCACGGGGAGCGGTCGAGTTGGTCACCCGGCCCACCCTACGAACGAAAAAGCCGCATTCCGGACTTCGGGTCCTTACGAAACGCGGACATCACCCCCGTCCCCGGCCGGGGACGGGACGGTCCGCCCGGCCGGGTGCCAGGCTGGAGGGCATGCAGCAGACCCCACCCCCCGGCCGCGTGCTCGTCGTGGACGACGATCCGACCGTCGCCGAGGTCGTCGCCGGATATCTCACCCGCGCCGGCTTCGCCGTCGACCGGGCCGCCGACGGCCCCGGCGCGCTCGCCCGCGCCGACGCCCAATGGCCCGACCTGGTCGTCCTCGACCTCATGCTGCCTGGCATGGACGGCTTGGACGTATGCCGCGCGCTCCGCGGCAAGGGACCGGTGCCCGTGATCATGCTGACCGCCCGCGGCGACGAGGACGACCGGATCCTCGGTCTTGAGATCGGCGCGGACGACTACGTCACCAAGCCGTTCAGCCCGCGCGAGCTGGTGCTGCGGGTGGAGTCCGTGCTGCGCCGCGGCCGTACCGGACCGCGCGCCTCCGCCGCCCCCGCCGCTCGCCTCGCGACCGGCACCCTGCTCAGCCGCGCCGGGATCACCCTCGACCCGATGGCCCGCCGTGCCACCAAGAACGGCCGTGAACTCGCCCTGACCCTCCGCGAGTTCGATCTGCTGGCCTTCCTGCTGCGCCACCCCGGGCTCGCCTGCACCCGCGAGGAGCTGATGCGGGACGTCTGGGGCTGGGACTTCGGCGATCTGTCCACCGTCACCGTCCATGTGCGGCGGCTGCGCGGAAAGATCGAGGACGACCCGGCCGCGCCGCGCCTCATCCAGACCGTCTGGGGCGTGGGCTACCGCTTCGACGCGCCGGACGCCCCGGCCGGGGCCGACAGGGCGGGGGAGCCCGACCGCCGTGCGTGACGTCCTGCTGATGGCCCTGTTCGCGTTCCTCGGCGCCGCCGCGGCCGGGCTGCTCGGGGCGTTCGCCCTGCGGCTGCTGCGCGGCCGGTCCGTCGTGGTGTCCCTCGCCGTGGTGGCCGCCGTCGCGGTGACGGCCATGCTCGCCGGGACGCTCGCGGTCGCCTGGGCGATGTTCCTGTCCCCGCACGACCTCACGGTCGTCACCACCGTCTGCGCCATGGCCGCGGCGGTGTCCCTGGCCACCGCGCTGCTGCTGGGCCGCTGGGTGGTGGCCCGCAGCCATGAACTGACCCTCGCCGCCCGCTCCTTCGGGGACGGCGGCAGCTTCGCCGCCCCCGGCGGCGCGGCCACCGCCGAACTCGCCGAACTCGGCCGCGAACTGGCCGCGACCAGCGCCAAACTGGCCGAGTCCCGGGAGCGCGAACGGGCCCTGGAGTCCTCCCGGCGTGAGCTGGTCGCCTGGATCTCGCACGATCTGCGCACCCCGCTGGCCGGGCTGCGGGCGATGTCCGAGGCGCTGGAGGACGGCGTGGTGGAGGACCCGGCCCGCTACCACCGCCAGATCCGCACCGAGGTGGAGCGGCTCAACACGATGGTCGGCGACCTGTTCGAACTCTCCCGCATCCACGCCGGGGCGCTGTCCCTCGCTCCCACCCGGATCTCCGTCTACGACCTGATCGGCGACGCCCTTGCGGGCGCCGACCCCCTCGCCCGCCAGCTCGGCGTCCAGCTGATCGGCGACCGCGTGGACCCCATCCCGGTCGAGGTCGACGGCAAGGAGATGACCCGCGTCCTGGGCAACCTCCTCGTCAACGCCATCCGCCGCACCCCGGCCGACGGCACGGTCGCCGTGGCCGCCCGGCGCGAGGCGGACACCGTCGTACTGTCCGTCACCGACGGCTGCGGCGGCATACCGGAGGAGGATCTGCCGCGCGTGTTCGACACCGGCTGGCGCGGCAGCCACGCCCGTACGCCCCCGGCGGGCGCCGGTCTTGGCCTCGCCATCGTCCGCGGCATCGTCGAGGCCCACGCCGGACACGCGGCCGTGACGAACGTGGCCGGCGGCTGCCGCTTCGAGGTCCGCCTGCCCGCCGCCCGGGCGTAGGGGGGTGTGTTCCGGTTCGCCGGGGGCGGAAGGCGCCCGGGGCCGGGGCACGTGGCCCGAGTTCCCCGGGGCGCCCCGGCGGCCGTCGTGGTGCCCCGGGCGTGGCTACGCGCTCGCTGGTCGCCGTGCGGGAGCCGGGGGCGCGCCCGGGCCGGGCGAAGATCCCGGCAGCCCGTCGGCCGTGCCAGGCCGCGGGCTCGGCGCCGGGGCGGCTCCCGGGCGCTGGGCCGCGTGGGCGAACTCGGTCATGCCCTCGCTGAACGTCATCGCGGGCCGCCAGCCCAGCCGTTCGCGGAGCCGGCGCGACGAGGCCGTGATGTGCCGTACGTCGCCCAGCCGGTACGCCCCCGTGACCACCGGCGCGGGCCCGCCGCACGCCTCGGCCAGCGCCTCGGCCATCTCGCCCACGGTATGGGGGTCGTCGCTGCCCGTGTTGTACGCGGTGAGGCCGCCCGGGGCCGCCGTGGCGGCGGCCGCCTCCAGCGCGGCCACGTTGGCCGAGGCCACGTCCCGCACGTGGATGAAGTCGCGGCGCTGCCCGCCATCCTCGTAGACCGTGGGCGCCTCGCCGCGGGCGAGGGCCGAGCGGAAGAAGGAGGCGACGCCCGCGTAGGGGGTGTCGCGCGGCATGCCAGGGCCGTAGACGTTGTGGTAGCGCAGCGAGACCGCGCGGCCGTCCACGGCCCGCGCCCACGCCGCCGCGAGATGCTCCTGCGCCAGCTTCGTGGTGGCGTAGACGTTGCGCGGGTCGGCCGGTGCGTCCTCGTCGACCAGGCCCGGCCGCAGCGGGGTGCCGCAGTCCGGGCAGCCCGGTTCGAACCGCCCGGCCGCCAGGTCGGCCTCGGCGCGCGGGCCGGGGCGCACCCGGCCGTGCCGGGGGCAGTCGTAGCGCCCCTCCCCGTACACCACCATCGACCCGGCCAGCACCAGCGAACGCACCCCGCGCTCCGCCATGGCCGCCAGCAGGACGGCCGTGCCCAGGTCGTTGCAGCCGACGTAGTCCGGCGCGTCCGCGAAGTCCTTGCCGAGGCCGACCATCGCCGCCTGATGGCAGACGGCGTCCACCCCGCGCAGCGCCCGCTCCACCGCCGCCCGGTCCCGCACATCGGCGTGGACCCATTCGGCCCCGGACAGCCGCGGCGGCGATGGATGGGCGGCGGGCAGCAGGGCGTCGAGGACGACGGGCTCATGGCCGCGGTCGACGAGAGCGGTGACGATGTGCGAGCCGATGAAGCCCGCGCCTCCGGTGACCAGTACACGCATGGGCCCGACGCTAGGCGTTCAACCGGCCACGGGGCCCGTGTCCGCGCCGTGACGTCATCGGTCCGTAAGGCCCTATGCCCGGACGACTTCCGTCCGCTTACTTCCTGTGGCCGCCCGATCGCCCGGGGTTCCGGTCACATAAAACACACAACCGTGCCGTCCCGGCGTTGCCTGCCACTGCCAGCGTGGCCCGCGATCCACGTCTCTCCCGACCCCCGCCTCCGAGGAACAGAGAGCACCATGACGGCCACCACCGCCGAAGCAGCGCGGCGTCCCCGCAGCCTCAACGACGTCAAGGGGTGGTTCCCCAGCCTTGACCAAGTGCTGTTCGACTTCTTCCTCAGGCGTCAGGAGCGCCTCGGGGAGCACGGCGACCTCCTCGAGATGGGCGCCTACATGGGGAAGAGCGCCATCTTCACCGCCGCGTACCTGCGGGCCGGTGAACGCTTCACCGTCTGCGACCTCTTCGACGCCGAGGACGCGCCGGACGAGAACAACGCGGCGGAGGCCCGGAAGTCCTACTCCACCCTCACCCGCACCGCCTTCGAGCAGAACTACCTGGCGTTCCACGACACCCTGCCCCACATCCTCCAGGGAACGACCTCGATCGTGCCCGGCCACGTGGACGACGACACCTGCCGCTTCGTCCACGTCGACGCCTCGCACCTGTACGAGCACGTGGAGAGCGACATCATCGCCGCGCGCGACGTCCTGCTGCCCGGCGGCATCGTCGTGCTCGACGACTTCCGCTCCGAGCACACCCCCGGCGTGGCCGCCGCCGCGTGGGAGGCGGTCTTCAACCGCGGCCTGCGGCCCATCTGCCTGACCACGCAGAAGCTCTACGGCATGTGGGGCGACCCCGGCCCGATCCAGGAGGAGATGCTCGCGGACGACGAGTGGCGCCGCGGCATGCACACCAGCCGGCAGGAGATCGCGGGCAGCCGGGTGCTGCGGTTCTCCGGGAAGCCGAAGAACCCGGCGGCGCCGCGGTCCCGCTACGCCGACGACGCGCCCGCGTCCGCCCCCGCCCCGAAGGCGGGCCGGGCGCCCGCCGCCCCGGCGCCCGCGGGCGCGCCGCGGCGCCCCGGCCAGGTCCGCCGGCTGGCCGCCGATGTGCTGCCGCCGGTGGTGACGCGCGCGATCCGCAAGCGCCGCCGCGCCTGACCGTGCCTGATCGGGCCTGACCGTGCCTGATCGGGCCGCAGACCTTGGCCCGGGGCCCCGGGACCCGGCCCGGCCGCCCGGCCGGCCGCCGCGTCTGCCCGGGCTCCTCGCGCCCGGCGGGCGGCGTGCCGGTCGGGCCCGCCCCGCCGTGGCCGCCGCGCGGCCCGGCCGGACCAGCGGCCGGCGTCGGTGCTCGCGTGTGCGGGGGACCGGGGAGGCGGCGGTCGATCCGCGTGGTGCCCCAGGGCTGGCCGCCGCCCATGCCAGGTCAAGCGGCCGGCCGTCGAGGCGCTGCCGCCGGTGGTGACGCGGCGACCGCCAAGCGCGGCCGCGCATCCCGGCCGGGGCCGGGACCCGGCTGCCGTCGTGCCCGCGGCGGGCTCACGGCCGTCGCAGGGCCGGGTGGTCCGCCACCACCGTGCAGGAACCCGGGGCGATCTCGGTGAACCCCGCGTCCCGTACGACCGGCAGACCGCTCCGGGTGAGCGCGCCCCACCGCTCGGCCGAGGCCACCCGCACCGCCAGCGGGAAACCGGCCTCGCGCCACGCCGCCCGCCGCGCGTCGTCCAGCTCCCACCAGGCCAGCTGGGCGCCGTGTCCCGCCTGCGCCATGGCCTTGCCCGCCGACATCCCGACCTCCGGGTTCAGCCACAGCACCGGACCGGCCGGGTCCGGCGGGGGCGGGGGCGCGGGGTCGTCCAGGTCGGTGCCGGAGACCTGGAGCTTGGCCAGCTCCTTGGGCCAGCCGTCCAGCGGCACCGGCGGGAACACCCGCACCTCGGCCGCCGGGGCGCCCCCGGCTTCCGGCGCGGCCCTGTCTTCCGGCGCGTCCTCGGCCGCCGCGCGGCCCGTGAGCGTGATGCCCGGCAGCGTCTGGGCCCGCCGCCACTCCGCGCCGCGCGCCCGCCGCACGACCTTGCGGATGCGGGCGTCCTGCCAGTCCCGCACCGCCTCGGCCCACTCGCCGTCCTCCGCCGCCGCCCGCTCGTCCGACAGCAGCACCAGCACCGCCCGCGCCGCCGTCTCCAGGGCGTCCGTACGGGACGGGGGCGCGGTCTTCTCGATCCGCACCACCAGGGGCAGCACGAACTGCGGGGCAGCGTCCCGGTCCGTCTCCGCGTGCCGGAACGGGCTGCTGTGGGGGATGGCATCTGAGCTGGTCACCGCTCCAGTCTGCCAGCACCCGCCGACAGCGGCGGCGGACCGCCGCCCGACTGCCTATGCTCAACCAGCATGAGACTGCGAGGAGTCGGGCGCCGCTACGGGCCGGCCGGACCCTGGGTGCTGCGCGGCGTCGACCTCGATGTGCCGCCGGGCTCGCTGACCCGGGTCGAGGGGACGAACGGCAGCGGCAAATCCACCCTGCTGCGGTTGCTCGCCGGGATCGACGCCCCCACCTCGGGCCGGATCACCGGCCGCCCGCGCACCGCGTACGTCCCCGAGCGGTTCCCGGCCGAACTGCCCTTCTCCGTCCTCGGCTACCTCAGCCACCTGGGCCGTATCCACGGCCTGGGCCGGGCCGGGGCGGCGCGTGGCGCGGAGGAGTGGCTGGAGCGGTTCGGGGCGCGGGAGTACGCGGCCACCCCGCTCGCCGAGCTGTCCAAGGGCACCAGCCAGAAGGTCGCCGTCGCCCAGGCGCTGCTGGCCGCGCCCGGCCTGCTCGTCCTCGACGAGGCGTGGACCGGGCTGGACCGGACCGCGCGCGGTGTCCTGGACGAGGCGGTCGCCGAACGGGTCGCCGACGGTGCCGCCGTCGTCTTCGTCGACCACGACCCGCCCCGGCTGGGCCGTCCTCTCGACCGTGCTCGTCGCGCTGCTGGCGTCCGTGGTCGGCGCCTCGCCCGCGAACGCCGCCGTATCGGGGCTGGTCAACGGCTCGCGCAGCGGCACCGTGACCATGCCGCTGCTGCCCCTGGCCGGGACCGTCGCGATCGCCGCCGGGGCGACGGCGATCGCGTGCGCGCTCAGCTCGCGCCGACCGTGAGCGGGCGGTACGGCAGGGGCTCGGCGGGGCCCGTCAGTGCTGCCAGGGCCCGGTGATCGCGAAGGTGGTGCCCGGGGTGTAGCAGTTGACGTACATCGTGCGGCGGTCCGGGGCGAAGGTGACGCCCGCGAACTCACCCCACGCGGGCTCCGCCTCGGTGCCGCCCGCCGCGGTAGCGGCTGATGTCAGGGCCTGGCGGTTGCGTGCCATGGCGTAGACCTCGCCGCGCCGGGTCACCCCGAAGACGTGCTGCGCGCCGTCGCCGTCCTCGCAGACCATCAGCCCGCCGCTGGGCGCGAGCGTGATGTTGTCCGGTGACTCGCCGGGCAGCCGCACGTCCGTGTCCGGGCCGAAGACGATCACCAGGGTGAGCCGGTGCCGTTGCGGGTCGTAGCGCCAGATCTGCCCGACGTGGTCGGCGGCCGAGCCGTCCGCGCTCTTGGCGAAGCTGGAGACGAAGTAGACCGACGTCCCGCCCCAGTAGCAGCCCTCCAGCTTCTGGGCGTGGGTGATGCCGCCCGGGCCGAAGTCCTGGAAGCGGATGGGGGTTTCGGCCGCGAGCGGATCGGGGACGGTGACCCACTCGATGCCGCTGAAGGACGTCCCCGGCTCCTGGACGGTGGACAGGTCGGCCACCCCCGGTACCCGCAGGGCCTGGAGCTTTCCGCCCGCGCGCAGCGAGCCGGTCCCGCCGAGGGGTTTACGGGGCAGGAAGCGGTAGAAGAGTCCGAACGGCTTCTCGAAGGCGTCCTCGGTCTCGTAGACGACGCCGCTGCGCGGGTCGACGGCGATCGCCTCGTGCTGGAAGCGGCCCATGGCGGTGAGCGGCACGGCGCCGGTGCGGCGCGGATCGTACGGGTCGACCTCGAAGATGAACCCGTGGTCCTTGGTGTAGCCGTTCGTCCCCGCCTTGTCCTCGGTCTCCTCGCAGGTCAGCCAGGTGTGCCAGGGGGTGGGGCCGCCCGCGCAGTTGACGGCCGTACCGGCGATGGCGACTCGTTCGGACAGCACCCGGTTGGCGGAGTCGAGCGCGAGGGCGGTGCAGCCGCCCATGCCCATCGGGTCGTAGGTGAGGCCCTTGACGGCGGGGACGCGGATCGCGGCGTCCTTACGGTTCTCATGGTTGCGGACCAGGTGCGTACGGGCCTCCCGGCCGCTCGCGCGGTCCGGGAAGGCGGCCATGCCGTCGCAGTGGCTGGGGACCTTGCCCTCACCGGAGCGCAGCGCGTCGCCCTCGCGGGACAGCACGCGGTAGCGGAAGCCCTCGGGGAGGTCGAGCAGCCCGTCCGGATCGGGTACGAGCGGACCGTAGCCGCCGCGCCCGGCGGCACCGGGTCCGGTCGGGTCCGGTGTGTCGGCCGTGGCCGTACCGGCGAAGAGTTCCTGGACGCTGCCGGTGAAGGCGATGGACGCGCCCAGCGCGCCGGTGCGGCCCAGGATCTGACGTCGTGTCGCTGACATGCGGTAACTCCCTGCTGGCGGACAGGAAAGATGACCGCACGTGTGTATCACGCGCCCCCGGCGCCCGGGAACCATCTGATCGATACGGCGCGCGCCCGCGCCCCCGGCCCCCGGCCCGCGCCCCCGGCCTACGCCTCGGCCAGCTGCCGCGCGTCGCGGGCGAGCGCGGTGAGGCGGGAGATCGCCCGGAAGTACTTCTTGCGGTAGCCGCCGTTCAGCATCTCCTCGCTGAACAGCTGGTCGAACGGCACCCCGGAGGCCAGCACCGGCACCTCGCGGTCGTAGAGCCGGTCCGCGAGCACCACCAGCCGCAGCGCGGTCGACTGGTCGGGCACGGGCCCGACCCCGGTCAGGCAGACGGCCTGGACGCCGTCGCACATCGCGCCGTAACGGCTCGGGTGCACCCGGGACAGGTGCTCCAGCAGGGCGGGGAAGGCGTCCAGGGAGGCGCCGGGCGTGCGCTTGGCCGCGCGGGTGACCACCTCGTCGGAGTGCGGGGCGGGGGCCTCGGGCAGCCCGCGGTGGCGGTAGTCCTCGCCGTCGATGCGCACCGGCTGGAAGTGGGCGGACAGGCCCTGGATCTCGCGCAGGAAGTCGGCGGCGGCGAACCGGCCCTCGCCGAGTTTGCCGGGGAGGGTGTTGGACGTGGCGGCGAGCGCCACGCCCGCCTCGACCAGCTTGCCCAGCAGGGTCGAGACGAGGACGGTGTCGCCCGGGTCGTCCAGCTCGAACTCGTCGATGCACAGCAGCCGGTGGTCGCTCAGGGTCTTCACGGTCTGCTGGAAGCCGAGCGCGCCGACCAGGTTCGTCAGCTCCACGAAGGTGCCGAACGCCTTCCGCTCGGGCGCGGCCGGGGTGGCGTGCCACAGCGAGGCCAGCAGATGGGTCTTGCCGACGCCGTAGCCGCCGTCGAGGTACACCCCGCGCGGGCCGCTGGGGGCGGCGGGCTTGGCCGCCCGGCGGAACCAGTGTCTGCGGCCGCCCTTGCCCGTACCCGCACTGGAGCCCAGCCGTCCGGCGAAGCCGCGCAGCACGGTGACGGCCTCGGCCTGGCTGGGCTGGTCGCGGTCCGGGATGTAGTTGTCGAAGCTCACCGTGGCGAACCGTGGCGGCGGCACCATCTCGGCCACCAGGCGCTCGGCGGGCACCTGCGGCGCGCGGGCCGTGAGGGCGACGGGGGCTTCGGCGGCTATTGAGCCTGCCGAGCCGGACGTGGTGATTGGTGCGGACACGGGTGTCCAGGGTAGTCGCATTTTCCGAGTGGACCGTCCCGGAGGGAGCCATGTCACACTGCGGCCATGCGACGCCTGTTCCCCTTGCCCGCCTTGCCCACCGACCCGTCCACCCCGCCCCCGGCCGCCGGGGATCCCGTCCGGGACCGCGAGTGGGGGCTCGACGAGCTGGCCGACGCGTACGCCTATCCGGAGCGGCCGCACAGCGCGTCGGGGGCCTATCTGCGGGCCAACATGGTGTCCTCGCTGGACGGCGCGGCGCACCACGACGGCCGGTCGAAGCCGCTGTCGTCCGAGACCGACATGCGGATCTTCGGGATGCTGCGCGGCCTCGCCGACGCGGTGGTGGTCGGCGCCGGGACCGTGCGCAAGGAGGGTTACCGGCCCGCCCGCGCCCGGGAGGCGTTCTCGACGCGGCGGGCGGCGCTCGGCCAGCCCCCGGCGCCCGCGATCGCCGTGGTCAGCGCGAGCCTGGAGCTGGATTTCTCAGCTCCGCTGTTCACCGAGCCGCTGGTGCCGACCGTGGTGATCACCGGCGCGCGGGCCGCGGAGGACCGGGTCGCGGCGGCGAAGGCGGCCGGGGCCCAGGTGGTGCGCGCGGGGGCCGGGCCCTCGGGGCGGGTCGACGTGGCGGCGGTCCCGACGGCCCTCGCCGAGCTGGGCTACACCCGGCTGCTGACCGAGGGCGGCCCCAGGCTGCTGGCGCAGTTCGCGACCGCCGGGGTGCTGGACGAGCTGTGCCTGGCGGTGGCCCCGCTGATGGTCGCGGGCGACGCGGCACGGATCGCGAACGGACCCCTGGCCGCGGAACCGGAACGGTTCTCTCTCGCTTCCGTACTGGAGGACGCCGGTTTCCTTTTCACCCGCTACTGTCGGATTTACCCATAGATTTACGCTCAATGGACCCTGTTCCCCCTGTTTTCCACCGCTTCCTCGACGTAAACGAGAAGGGCGCACGTCGTGTTCACGAGCATTTTGATGATCGAAAAGCCGCTGACCGCCGCCGACGTGGAGTTCGTCACCACCCTGCACGGCGATGACCCGGTCTCGTTCGTCGTGCTGATGCAGCCCCGGGGCAGCAAGGACCGGCTGCTGCGCGCCATCGACGACATCGCCCTCGGCGAGCTGGAACAGGCCGCCCAGGAAGGCGAGGAGCCGGAGGGCAGCGAGGCGCTGGAGCCCGCCGAGCGCGCCCTGAGCCAATCGGTGGCGGCCCTGCGCGCGGCGGGCGGCGAGGCCCGCGGCCAGGTCGTGCAGCGGCGCCCCCTGGACGTCCTGCGCGGGGTGGTGGAGGAGACCGGCGCCGACGAGGTGATCGTCCTGACCGCGCCGCACTTCGTGGAGGAGTTCTTCCACCGCGACTGGGCCTCCCGGGCCCGCCACAAGGTCGGCGTCCCGGTGCTGAAGCTGTTCTCGCACACCGATGACGAGGTCGGCGAGGGGCGGACGCCCGCGGGCGGCTGAGCACCGCGGGGGAACCGTGGGGGCGGGGTCCGGCGGGGTGCGAGAATCGGGGCCGACAGAACCGAGAAGACCGCTCACCCAGGGGAGACCCGTACATGGCACCGGCCGGCATTGCCCCCGACGCGCTGGACCGTCCGCATTTCATCGGCATCGGCGGCGCCGGTATGTCGGGCGTCGCGAAGGTCCTCCTCCAGCGCGGCGCACGGGTCGCGGGCAGTGATTCCAAGGACTCCCCGATCGTGGCGGCGCTGCGCGAGCTGGGCGCGACCGTGCACCTCGGCCACGCCGCCGCGAACGTCGCGCCCGACGCCACCAGCGTCGTCGTCTCCAGCGCCATCCGCGCCGACAACCTCGAACTGGTCACCGCGCGCGAGCGCGGCATCCCCGTCGTGCACCGCTCCGACGCGCTGGCCGCCCTCATGGACGGCCACCGCCCGATCGCGGTCGCCGGTACGCACGGCAAGACGACCACGACCTCGATGCTCGCCGTCTCGCTGGGCACCCTCGGCCGCGACCCGTCGTACGTGATCGGCGGGGACCTGGACGTGCCGGGCTCCAGCGCCGAGCACGGCGGCGGCGAGATCTTCGTCGCGGAGGCCGATGAGAGCGACCGCAGCTTCCACAAGTACGCGCCCGAGGTCGCGATCATCCTCAACGTGGAGCTGGACCACCACGCCAACTACGCCTCCATGGACGAGATCTACGACTCGTTCGGGACCTTCGTGGAGCGTGTCCGCCCCGGCGGCACCCTGGTGATCTCCGCCGACCACCCCGGGGCGCGCGAGCTGACCGGCATGGTCGCCGGCCGCGAGGGCCTGCGGGTCCTCACCTACGGCGAGGCCGCCGACGCCGACGTACGGGTGCTGGACATCGTCCCGAACGGGCTGACCAGCGAGGTCACCGTCCAGTTCGCGAAGGGCCCGGGCGGTGGTGGCGATGACGGTGACGGAGACGGTGAGATCACCTTCACCGTCTCCGTGCCCGGCCGCCACTACGCGCTCAACGCCGTCGCCGCCCTCACCGCGGGCGCCGCCCTCGACGTGCCCGCCCGCGAACTCGCCCCCGCGATCGCCTCGTACACCGGCGTCAAGCGCCGCCTCCAGCTCAAGGGCACCGCCGCCGGGGTGCAGGTCATCGACTCGTACGCGCACCACCCCACCGAGATCGCCGCCGATCTGGAGGCCATCCGCGGCGGCGCCGGGGACGGCCGGGTCCTGGTGGTCTTCCAGCCGCATCTGTTCAGCCGTACGCAGGAGCTGGGCGCCGAGATGGGCGAGGCCCTGGCGCTGGCCGACGCCTCCGTCGTCCTCGACATCTACCCGGCCCGCGAGGACCCGGTCCCGGGCATCACCAGCGCCCTGGTGATCGACGCCGCCGTCCGCCACGGCGCCGAGGTGGCCGCCGAGCACGACCGGTCCGCGGTCCCCGGGCTCATCGCCGGAATGGCCGAGCCCGGTGACCTTGTTCTCACCATGGGCGCGGGCGATGTCACCGACCTCGGTCCGGAGATCCTCGCCCGTCTGCAGACGCGGCGAGCCCGGAGCGCCCTGAGGAGCCCGGCGAGCCGGGAGAGCTGAGGAGGGTCCTGCCATGGCGTACGAGATCGACAAGCCGGAGGAGCAGTGGCGCGCGGAGCTGAGCCCGCAGGAGTACCACGTCCTGCGCGAGGCGGGCACCGAGCGCGCCTTCACCGGTGAATACACCGACACCAAGACGACCGGCGTCTACTCGTGCCGGGCGTGCGGGGCGGAGCTGTTCCGCTCCGAGACGAAGTTCGAGAGCCACTGCGGCTGGCCGTCCTTCTACGACCCGGCGGACTCGTCCGCGGTCGAGCTGATCGACGACCGCTCGCACGGCATGGTCCGCACCGAGGTGCGGTGCGCCCGCTGCGGCTCGCACCTCGGCCATGTCTTCGCGGGCGAGGGCTATCCGACCCCGACCGACCAGCGGTACTGCATCAACTCCATCTCGCTGCGGCTCGCCCCCCAGGAGGGCTGACCGGCCCTCAGGCCGACCTGAGCACCACGGCCGTCTCCGGCGGCAGCCGCAGCGTGCCGTCCGGGCCCGGCGGCTCGACCGGCCGCCAGGCGGCGACCACCTCGGTGACCCCGGCGGGGCTCGGCTCCAGCCGGGCGTCCGCCGGGCGGCCGTGCGGGTTGAGGACGACGCACAGCGGGCCGCGCCGAAAGGCGAAGCAGCCGCCCCCGCCGGCCGGCGGCACGGCGCACGACCAGGCGGGGTCGGTCAGGGCGGGCTCGGCGCGGCGCAGCGCGATCAGCCGCCGGTGCCAGTCCAGCAGCGCGCGGTGCGGCTCCCGGTCCGGCTCCGTCCAGTCCAGGCAGGACCGCAGCCGGGTCGCCGGGGCCTGGGGGTCCGGGATGTCCGCCTCCGCCCAGCCGTGGGCGGCGAACTCCCGGCGGCGCCCGCGCCGTACGGCCTCGGCCAGCTCCGGGTCCCGGTGGTCGGTGAAGTACTGCCAGGGCGTACCCGCGCCCCACTCCTCGCCCATGAACAGCATCGGCGTGAACGGCGCGCACAGCACGACCGCCGCCGCGCAGGCCAGCAGCCCGGGGGAGAGCCGCCCGGACAGCCGGTCGCCGGTGGCCCGGTTGCCGATCTGGTCATGGGTCTGGGCGTAGCCGAGGAGCCGGTGCGCCGGGGTGGTGGGCGGGTGCAGCGGGCTGCCGTGGCGGCGGCCGCGGAAGGCCGAGTATGTACCGTCGTGGAAGAAGCCGCCGCTCAGCGTCTTCGCCAGGGCCCCGGGGCCCCCGGCGCCGAAGTCGGCGAAGTCGGCGTAGTAGCCCTGCCGTTCGCCGGTGAGGTACGTGTGCAGCGCGTGGTGGAAGTCGTCGTTCCACTGGGCGTGCAGACCGTGGCCGCCCGCCTCGCGCGGCGTCGTGGTGCGCGGGTCGTTCAGATCCGACTCGCCGATCAGGAACAGCGGCCGCCCGACCCGGGCCGCCAGCGCGTCCACCGCGGCGGACAGCTCGGCCAGGAAGTGCCGGGCCCGGGTGTCGTGCAGCGCGTGCACGGCGTCCAGCCGCAGCCCGTCCAGCCGGTAGTCGCGCAGCCAGGCGAGCGCGCTGCCGATGAAGTACGCGCGGACCTCGTCGGAGCCGGGCGCGTCCAGGTTGACCGCCGCGCCCCACGGGGTGTGGTGGGTGTCGGTGAAGTACGGCCCGAACTCCGGCAGCCGGTTGCCGGACGGCCCCAGGTGGTTGTGCACCACGTCCAGCACGACGCCGAGGCCCTGCCGGTGCGCGGCGGCCACGAACCGGGCCAGCCCCCCGGGCCCGCCGTACGGCTCGTGCACGGCCCACGGCGCCACCCCGTCGTACCCCCAGCCGTGCGTCCCCGGAAACGGGCACACCGGCATCAGCTCCACGTGCGTGACGCCGAGACCGGCCAGATGCGGCAGCCGCCTCGCGGCCGCGTCGAAGGTGCCCTCCGGGGTGAACGTCCCGATGTGCAGCTCGTACAGCACCGCGCCCGGCAGCGGCCGCCCGAACCACTCCCGCTCCCAGCCGAAGCGGGAGGGGTCCACCACCGCGCTCAGCCCCTCCGGCCCGTCCGGCTGGCGGCGGGAGCGCGGATCGGGCAGCGGCGGGCCGTCGTCGAGCGCGAAGCCGTAAGCCGTCCCGTGCCCCGCCTCGGCCTCGGCCCGCCACCATCCGTCCCGCGCGGGATCGCGCTCCATGGGACGCGTACGGCCCTGCCCGCTTCCGGCGACATGCAGCCCGACCCGCTCGGCATGCGGCGCCCACACCTCGAACAGCACTGCCCTCTCCTCACCTCGTCATGCGAACGGGTCCGGGACCATGCTGGGGGACGGAGCACCGATCGCGCAGCAGGGCGGTACCGGCCGGTGAAGGTGTCACACGAGGTCGATGCGCTCCTGGGTGACCGGATAGCCCGCCCTGGCGAAATGCGCGGCCATCGGCCGGTTGTCCCGGTCGGTCGCGGCGGCGATCCTGATCGCGCCGCGTTCCACCAGCTCGTGGGTGCACTCCACGAGCAGGTCGTACGCGTAGCCGTGGCCGCGCCGCCCGGCGACGACCCCGATGAAGCCGACGCACGGCCCGGCCGGATTGTGCGCGGGCCGAGCGCGCCAAGCGCGGCCTCGGCTGAGGCCGGCCGGCAGCGGGCTCCTCAGGACACCGGGCGGGAGTCCGACCAGACGCTCTCGAACTCCTCCCGGTAGGTGCCGAAGAGCCCGCCGTCGCCCTCATTCGGATCGCGCCCCTCGCGCACCACTTCGCGCCCCCGGCCGCCGCCGCGCAGCACCAGGACCGGGGCCTCCATGCCGCGTGCCTTGCGCAGGTACGACTGGACGACCGCGAGCCCGTCCGAGCCGTCGCCGTTGACCAGGTAGGCGGTGAAGCGGGGGGTCTCGTCGAAGACGTGGATCTCGAAGGCGCCCGGGTCGCGCAGGGCGGCGCGCACCCGGCGCATGTGGAGGATGTTCATCTCCACCGAGCGGCTCAGCTCGCCCTTCTTCAAACCCAGCTCGCGCTCCCGGCGCCGTACCGCGCTGCTGGCGGGGTTGAGGAACAGCAGCCGGGCCCGGCAGCCGGCCTCGGCGAGGCGGACCAGGCGGCGGCCGGAGTAGTTCTGGACCAGGAGGTTGAGCCCGATGCCGACCGCGTCCAGCCGCCGGGCGCCCCCGAACAGGTCCTCGACGGGCAGCTGCCGCTGGAGCCGCACCCGGTCGGGGTGGACGCCGACCACGTCCGCGTAGCGGTCGCCGACCAGGTCCTCGACCGCGTCGATGGGCAGCCGGTCGGTGACGGGGTCTCCGGTGCCGCTGCCGAGGATCTCCAGCAGCCGGGCCGAGGCCCGCTCGGCCTGGGCCAGCACGGTCCCGGACAGGGCGCGGTTGCGGGAGACGACGTTACGGGCCACCTCCAGCTCGTCCAGGGCCAGCTCCACCTCGCGCCGGTCGTCCAGGTAGGGCTCGAAGCACGGCCAGTGCTGGACGAGGAGTTCGCGCAGCTGGGGCAGGGTGAGGAAGCTGAGGGTGTTGTCGTCGGCCGGGTCGAGCAGATAGCCCTTGCGGCGGCTCACCTCCCGGACCGCCACGGCCCGCTGCACCCACTCCTGGCCGGCCGGTCCGGCGGCGGCGATGACCCAGTCGTCGCCGTGGACCGGTTCGTAGATCGGCCGGAGCACCGCGCCGACGACCGCGCGCAGCCGCTGTTCGACCAGATTCAGCCAGATGTAGGCCCGCCCGGCCCGGCGTGCGCGCGTCCGCACCTCGTCCCAGGCGTCCGCGCCCCAGTCCAGTTCCGCTCCGATCTCCATCGGACGCACCAGGGACACCGCACCGGGGGGTGCCTCGGTGGAGCCGTCACCCCCGGGACCTCCGTCACCAGGGGGCAGCTCCAGCCCGCCCGAGCTCACCTGCGCACCGCCTTCCGCCCCCGCACCAACGATCACCGCAGACTACTGCTCAGGCGGGGGCGGTGCGACACTCCGGTCGGCCCGAGGGCCAACCTTATTCTTCTGTGTGGCCGTTGTGGCCGGCGAGTGCGGGAGGCGTGAGCGGGTTCATCGCGGTCACGTCGCGGGGGGCGAGTTGGAAACCCTGCCAGTGCAGCGGCATCGGTTCCTGGTCCTCGTCACGGGCGATGTGGTGGAACCCGATGTTGACCCACACGACCGGGTGGGTGAGCGTCTGGCCGTTGACCCATGTGTCGACGCTCTTACCGGCCCGGGCGCCGCAGTTCGCCAGGTTGTTGCTCGCAAACTGTTCACATTTGTTGTACTGCGTGAAGTAGACGTCGTGCTTGGTGAAACTGCGTCCCTGGTACTTGGTGGTGTGGCCGGGCACGATCTCGTAGCTGCGCGGATGGCCGTCCTTGTTCTTGCCCGCCGTGCTCACCACCCGCCACCACCGGGACCCCACCGCGTCGCCCGCCAGCTCCTTGGTGACCTTGGTGCGGGTGGTCTTGGTCGTGGGGATCCGGCCGGCGGCGGCCGTGGTCTTGGAGTCGTACTGCTCGACCTTGGCTCCAGGGGAGCCGTCGAGGCCGAAGTTCAGCCGCCAGAAGACGTTGTGGGCGTGGCTGGTGGCGTAGTCCTTGGCGCCCTTGCCGATCGGCCAGCCGCGGCCGTCGCCCGCGTCGTAGTCCATCGGGGAGAGCGTGCCGGTGGCGCCGACCTGCATCGACATCATGCCGTCGCCCGCGAACCGCCACTCGGTGATGTACTCGTACCAGCCGACCTGGTTGACGGTGTAGACCAGCAGGTCCTTGCCCTGGGCCTGGTAGAGCTTCTGGCCGTCGTCCATGCGGTAGGCGTGGCCGCGGGACCGGGTGGTGGCGCACAGCCCCTTGACGTCCGGGTGGTCGGGGTCCCAGGCGTCCGGCACCCGCACGGTCTTGATGGTGCCGCCGGGGCACTCGGCCGGAGCCAGCTGCTGCAGCCCCTGGGCGAAGCCCTGCCCGGTGAGGTCGTCGTACTCGGCCTTGCCGTCGTCGTACGGGACGTGGATCTGGCCGATTTTCGCCGAGGTCAGCACCTTGATGGGACGTGCTTCGCCCTTGGGCTGGTACGAGATGTTGTCGAGCACCAGCCCGGCCTTGCTCTCGTAGTGCCAGCACATTCGCCAGACGGTGCCGCCGTCCAGGGTCTCCTGGATCTTGTACGCGGCGCTGCAGTCCGCGGCGGCCGCCGCGGACTTGGCCGGTGCCTGCGGCGCGGCCTGTGCCGGTCCGGCGGCGACCGCCACCGAGCCGATCAGCGCCGAGGCGCCGAGGGCCGCCGCGAACCGGGTGCGGGCCCGGCGCAGCCTTCTTTCACGCATGGAGGGGTGCTCCTGTCACAAAGGGGGGTGGAGGGGCGGACGCGGTGTCCTACGAGCCCAGCCGGGCGACGGACCGGACGCTCAGGTCGATGACCAGCTGCCGGGTGTCGATCCAGGGGCCGCCCGCCACCCTGGTGAACAGCCGCACGCAGCGGTGCTTGCCGCAGTCCCGGGTGGCGGCGGGGCCCGGGGCGTCCACACCCGTGCGGTAGACGAAGCCGGTGACGACCAGCTGGCCGGGGCTGGTCAGCGTCTTGCCGGTGGCGTCCTTGAAGTCCTTCTTCAGCCCCTCGCCGAGCTTGTCGGCGATCAGCAGCCGGGCCGCCTCGCGCGCCTCGTCCCGGTTGGGCGGCGGCTGGACGCCGCGCTGGGTGTCGGTGTGCTCGACCTTGCCCGAGCCCAGATCGACGGTCTTCGTCACATAGGTGTCGTCGCCGTAGTCGTAGTACGTGACGTCGGCCCGGCGGGGCGGGTCGGCCGCGCCGACCTCGTCGGGGGTCAGCTCGGCGAGGTCGGTGGAGAGCTGCTCCGGGCCCTTGCCGCCCTTGACGTCCTTGCCGCTGTCCCGGAAGCCACGGCCGAGCGCGAGCGTCCGGGCGCGCTTCAGCTCGGCGTCGGTGAGCGGGTCCCGGCCCGTGCCGGTCTTCCGCTGGAGGGGCGCGTCCTCGACGACGCCGGGCAGCTGCCGGGCGGCCTGGCCCTGCTCCGCGGCGGAGCCCTGCGGTCCGCCGCCGCGCCCCTCCTTGCCGGAGGCGCTGTCCGGCAGCGTCACCCCGACCATGACCGCCGTGGCCGTGGCGGCCACGGCCACACCCGCCATCACTCTTCCCAGATGGCGATGGTTCAACTTGCGCACGGCTCTTCCCCAATCCCCCCGGCGATCCCATCCAGCCGTATGCCCCGCCATAGCGGGATATCGCATACGTCAAGGTCACTCGGTAGGACGAACCGATATGGCCGTAGGTTGCCTCCCGTTTGAGGAAGTTCCGTCGAAACGGCCGTCTTCCCAGTGAAGTTGGGAAAGGATGCGTCGTCGGTCGGTTCGGTCCGGGGCGGGCGGTGCTCGCGGCCCCGGGAGGAGAAGTGGAAGAGTCGTCGTATGCAGGTCTGGCCGGGACACGCTTATCCCCTGGGCGCCACGTACGACGGCGCCGGAACCAACTTCGCGGTGTTCTCCGAGGCCGCCACGCGCATCGAGCTGTGTCTGCTGCACGACGACGGCTCGGAGACGGCCGTCGAACTGCGCGAGACGGACGGGTTCGTGCGCCACGCCTATCTGCCGGGCATCATGCCGGGCCAGCGCTACGGCTTCCGGGTCCACGGCCCGTACGCACCGGAGAACGGCGACCGATGCAAT
Source organism: Streptomyces sp. NBRC 110028 (assembly GCF_001417735.1). Classification (GTDB taxonomy): domain Bacteria; phylum Actinomycetota; class Actinomycetes; order Streptomycetales; family Streptomycetaceae; genus Streptomyces. Next base: position 468,241 of record NZ_BBUZ01000024.1, on the reverse strand, counting down.
TCCGCCAAGCTGCTGCTGGACCCGTACGCCAGGGCCATCAGCGGGAAGATCAACTGGGGCGAGGAGGTCTACGGCTACCACTTCCACCGGCCGGACAAGCGCAATGACCTGGACTCGGCCCCCCACACGATGGCCTCGGTCGTGGTCAATCCGTACTTCGACTGGGGCGACGACCGGCCGCCGCGCACCGACTACCACCGCACGGTCATCTACGAGGCCCATGTGAAGGGCCTGACCATGCGCCATCCGCGGCTTCCGGAGGAGCTGCGCGGCACCTACGCGGCGCTGGCCCATCCGGCGATCATCGAGCATCTGACGGAGCTGGGCGTCACCACGCTGGAGCTGATGCCCGTACACCAGTTCGTCCACGACCACCGGCTGGTCGACGAGGGCCTCGCCAACTACTGGGGCTACAACACCATCGGCTTCTTCGCCCCGCACAACGCCTACGCGTCCTGGGGCGACCGGGGACAGCAGGTGCTGGAGTTCAAGTCGGCGGTGCGGGCGCTGCACCAGGCGGGCATCGAGGTCATCCTCGACGTCGTCTACAACCACACCGCCGAGGGCAACCACCTGGGGCCGACGCTCTCCTTCCGGGGGCTGGACAACGCCTCGTACTACCGGCTGACCGAGGACCGGCGGTACTACATGGACACCACCGGCACCGGAAACTCCCTGCTCATGCGCAGCCCCCACGTCCTCCAGCTGATCATGGACTCCCTGCGGTACTGGGTGACCGAGATGCGGGTGGACGGCTTCCGCTTCGATCTGGCGGCGACCCTGGCCCGTCAGTTCCACGAGGTGGACCGGCTGTCGTCGTTCTTCGACCTGGTGCAGCAGGACCCGGTGGTCAGCCAGGTGAAGCTGATCGCCGAGCCGTGGGACGTCGGCGAGGGCGGCTATCAGGTGGGGAACTTCCCGCCGCTGTGGACCGAGTGGAACGGAAAGTTCCGGGATACCGTGCGCGATCTGTGGCGCGGTGAACCCCGCACCCTGGCCGAATTCGCCTCCCGGCTCACCGGCTCCTCCGACCTCTACCAGAACGACGGCCGCCGCCCGCTCGCCTCCGTCAACTTCGTCACCTGCCACGACGGCTTCACCCTGCGCGACCTGGTGAGCTACGACGAGAAGCACAACGAGGCCAACGGGGAGTCCAACCAGGACGGCGAGAGCTACAACCGCTCCTGGAACTGCGGCGCCGAGGGCGAGACCGACGACCCCGGGGTCCGCGCCCTGCGCCGCCGTCAGATGCGCAACTTCATCGCCACCCTGATGCTCTCCCAGGGCGTGCCCATGCTCAGCCACGGCGACGAGTTCGCCCGCACCCAGGGCGGCAACAACAACGCGTACTGCCAGGACAACGAAACCTCCTGGGTGCGCTGGCCGCTGGTCGGCAAGGACGCGACCGACGAGGACCGGGAGGCCCAGGAGCTGCTGCGCTTCACCCGCTCCCTGATCTGGCTGCGCCGCGACCATCCCGTCTTCCGCCGCCGCCGCTTCTTCCACGGCCGCCCGGTGGAGGGCACCCACGACGAGCTGTCCGACATCGCGTGGTTCACCCACGAGGGCGAGGAGATGCGCCAGCGCGACTGGCAGGCCGCCCACGCCAAGTCCCTCGCGGTCTTCCTCAACGGCAGCGCGATCTCCGAGCCGGGCGTGCGGGGCGAGCGCATCACCGACGACTCGTTCCTGCTGCTCTTCAACGCCCACCACGAGCCCCTGGACTTCGTCGTGCCCGTCGACCACGGCAAGCAGTGGCAGGTCATCGTGGACACGGCGGTCCCCGAGGGCGTGGAGCCCGGCAGCGGCCAGAAGGTCGCCGCGGGTGACCGGCTGACCCTGGTGGACCGCGGCCTGATGGTCCTCCAGCGCCCGGCCTGAGGCCACCGGCCGTCCGGCCGGCGAGCCGCCGCACGGGCCCGGGCGGCCCGTCCTGCCGGCGAACGCGTGCACCCGGACGGGGGTCCGGCATCTCTTGAGCGGCCCCTTGTGGGTACGTACGTTCATATGACGGCTGACCGCACCGCGCCCACCGCCACCTACCGGCTGCAGCTCCAGCCCGGCTTCCCCTTCGCGGCCGCCGAGCGGGCCGTGCCGTATCTGGCCTCGCTCGGCGTCTCCCATCTGCATCTGTCCCCCGTGCTGGAGGCCCGCCCCGGGTCGACGCACGGCTACGACGTCGTGGACCACACCGCCGTACGGGCGGAGCTGGGCGGCGAGCGGGGGCTGCGCGCCCTCGCCCGCACGGCCCGGGCGCACGGCCTCGGGCTGATCGCCGACATCGTGCCGAACCATATGGCGGTACCCGTGCCGGAACGGCTCAACGGGCCGCTGTGGGAGGTGCTGCGGGACGGGCCCGAGTCGCCTTACGCGCGGTGGTTCGACATCGACTGGGCCGAGCACGGCCGCAAGGTGCTGCTGCCCGTGCTCGGCGGGCCGCTCGGCGACGAGTGGGAGCGGCTGCGGCCCGGGGACGACGGGGTGCTGCGCTACTACGACCACGAGTTCCCGCTGCGGCCCGGCACCGAGCGGCTGCCGCCGGCCGAACTGCTGGACGCCCAGTGGTACCGGCTCGGCTGGTGGCGGCTGGCCCGAACCGAGCTGAACTACCGCCGCTTCTTCACCATCTCCGAGCTGATCGCGGTGCGCGTCGAGGACCCGGAGGTCTTCGACGCCACCCACCGCACGCTGCTGGAGCTGGTGCGCGACGGGGTGCTCGACGGGCTGCGGGTGGACCACCCGGACGGCCTCGCCGACCCCGAGGGCTATCTGCGGAGGCTGGACGAGGCGGTGCGGGCCGCGACGGGCGGCGACGGCCGCTGGACCGTCGTGGAGAAGATCCTCGCCCGGGACGAACCGCTGCCCGCCCACTGGCCCGTCGCCGGAACGACCGGCTACGACGCGCTGCACCACATCGACGGCCTCTTCGTCGACCCGGACGGGCTGGAGAAGCTGACCGCCGCCTACCGCGCCTTCACCGCCGCCCCGCCGGACGAGGGCGGCGACTGGGCGGCCACGGTCCGCCGCGCCGCCCGGCACGTCGTCCACCACGAACTGGCCGCGGAGGTGGAGCGCCTGACCCGCACCGCCTCCCGGATCTGCGCCGCCTCGCCGCCGCTGCGCGACCACGCGCCCTGGGCGCTGCGCACGGCGATCCGCGCGCTGCTGGTACGGCTGCCGGTCTACCGCCCGTACGCCGCCGTCGGCGCCCCGGCGGCGGAGGCGGACGCGGCGATGCTGCACCGGGCCGCGCGGGACGCCCGTACGGCCTTCACCGCCGCGGCCCGCACGGTCGAGGCGGAGGCCCGGGCGGTGGACACCGTACGGGACGCGGCCCTCGGCAGGCTCGGCGACGGCCCGGACCACCGAGACTTCTGCGCCCGCTTCGCCCAGACCGCCGCCGCGCTGCGCGCCAAGTCCGTCGAGGACACCGCCTTCTACCGCTACACCCCGCTGCTCTCGGCGGCGGAGGTCGGCGGCGACCCCGGGCACCCGGCCGTCTGCCCCGAGGAGTTCCACGCCTTCGCCGCCCGCCTCTTACGGGACTGGCCCACGACCGGCACGGTGCTGTCCACCCACGACACCAAGCGCAGCGCGGACGTACGGGCCCGGATCGCCGCCCTCACCGAGTCCCCGGCCCGGTGGGGCCGGCTGCTGGCGGAATCGGCGGAATCGGCGGAATCGGCGGAATCGGCGGAACCGGCGGATCCGGCGCGGCCGGAGGCCCCCGGCCCGCAGCTCGTCTGGACGGCCTGGCAGACCGCGCTCGGCCTGGGCGCCCCGGACGCTCGGCGGCTCGTACCGGCGATGCTCAAGGCGGTCCGGGAGGCGGGGCTGCACACGACCTGGACCGAGCGGAACGCCGCGTACGAGGACGCCGTGACGGCCTGCGTGGAGGCCGCGCCGTGGGCGGCGCTGGACGCCTTCGCGTCCGACATCGCCGCCCCCGCCCGGGTCAACACCCTCGGCGCGGCCCTGCTGCACCTGACCATGCCGGGCGTGCCCGACCTGTACATGGACACCGAGCGCGTCTACCGGGCGCTCGTCGACCCGGACAACCGCCGCCCGCCCGCGCTGGACGGTCACGCCGCTGACGAGCTGTCCGCCGAGAAGCTGCTGCTCACCCGGGCCGCGCTGCGGCTGCGCCGGGACCACCCGTCGTGGTTCGGCCCCGGAAGCGGCTACACCCCCCTGATCGCCGCCGGGCCGGCGTCCACCCACTGCGTGGCCTTCCTCCGTGACGACGGCACGAGCGGCGGGGGCGGTGGCGCGATCACCGTCACCACCCGCCTCTCCCGGCGCCTGGCCGAGGCGGGCGGCTGGGACCCCCGCACCCGGCTGCCCCTGCCCCCGGGCCACTGGCGGGACCTGCTGACCGGCCGGGCGGCGGGCGGAGCGACCCCGCTCGCCGAACTGCTGGACCGGCTCCCGGTGGCCCTCCTGGTCCGTGACTGAGGGCGCTCCCGTCATCCCCAGTGGATCGGCGAGCGGCGTCGGACGCGGTCAATCGCAAGGCGGAGGGGCGCCCTCGTACCGGGTCGTACTCGGGCGATCCCGGCAACGCGGCGAGTGACCGTAGCCGGCGTCGGGAGCCCGCTGGGGATGACGGGCAGCTCTCAGAAGCCCGGGCGCGCGGGTTCGTGTCCTGAAGCATTTACAGTCACACTCCCGCGCGCTACGTTCACAAGGAAATTGGGAGCGCTCCCATGCCGACGGTTCCCCACCCGGTCACGTCGAAGGGAAGACCCGCGCAATGGCTCGACGATTACTGGCCCCCGTACGCCCCCCACGCCCGGCGGACAGCCCCCGCGCCCGCAGATCCGTCCTGCTGGTACTGCTCTCCGTACTGCCCGCCCTGGGCCTCGTCTTCTTCTCCGGAGGCAGCGCCTCCGCCCACGGCGCGCCCATGGTGCCGGGCAGCCGCACCTATCTGTGCTGGAAGTACAGCCTGTCCAGCAGCGGTGAGGTCAAGCCGACCAACCCGGCCTGCAAGGCCGCGTTCAACAAGAGTGGCGCGACCCCGTTCTACAACTGGTTCGCGGTCCTCCGCTCGGACGGCGCGGGCCGGACCAAGGGATTCATCCCCGACGGCAAGCTGTGCAGCGGCGCCGCCACCGTCTACGACTTCTCCGGCTTCGACCTGGGCAGCAATGACTGGCCGGTGACCCATCTGACCTCCGGCAAGACCATGCAGTTCTCGTACAACGCCTGGGCCGCGCACCCGGGTTCGTTCCGCAGCTACGTCACCAAGAACCCGATCGACCCGACGAAGCCGCTCACCTGGAACGACCTGGAGGACCAGCCGTTCGACACGGTGACCAACCCGCCGCAGTCCGGCCCGGTCGGCACCGTCGACGGCAAGTACACGTGGAACGCCACCCTGCCCTCGGGCAAGAGCGGACGCCACATCATCTACACCGTCTGGACCCGCTCGGACAGCCAGGAGACCTTCTACAGCTGCTCCGACGTCGTCTTCGACGGCGGCAACGGCGAAGTGACGGTCCCGGGCGCCACCTCCAGCGGCAGTGACCCCACCGACCCGCCGACTTCCAAGTGCACCGCGACCCAGAAGACCACCAGCAGCTGGAACGGCGGCTACCAGGCCGAGGTGACGGTGACCAACTCCGGCGCCACGCCGATCTCCTCGTGGATGGTCGACTGGACCCTTCCCGCCGGACAGCGGGTCGACAGCGCCTGGAACGGCAAGCTGACCACCAGCGATACGGCGGCCTCGGTCACCAACGCCGACTGGAACGGCTCCCTGTCCGCCGGGGCCTCGACCACCTTCGGCTACGCGGCCAGCGGATCCCCGGACACCTCGGCCACGCCGGTCTGCATGGTGCACTGACCCACCCCGAAGCACCGTCCGCGTGCCCCTGATCCGCTCGCAACCTGTCAGGTGCACCTCGCCAAGCCGGTCTGCCGCCCCGTCCCCTCCGGACGGCAGACCGGCCACGGCCTGCCCGGTGCCGCCGCACATCACCACGACGTCCCATCGGCACCGGCATCACCGAGGCGCTGGTGCCTCCCGCAACGGCCAGACCTCGACCACGCCCTGGGCGACCGCGCACGGGGTCTTCGACACGAGGTCGACGGCCTCCTCCAGGGTCGCGGCCTCGATGATCCCGAACCCCGCCACGGGGAGGGCCGAGGACATGAAGGAACCGCCCTCCACGGTCGTGCGGGCACCGTCGTGGTTGCGCACCTGCACGGGCGAGCCGGCGATGCCCATGACGGCCCCGGCCTCGGCCATGCGGGCGTCATGCGCGTGCGCCTCGTCCCGTACCGCCGCATCCGTACGGTCATAGCCGTCCCTGTCCCCGTATCCGATGGTCACGAATGTCGCCATGACAGGGCCTTCCTCTCGTCGCCTGCGGAGTGCTCACCCTTGTCGACTCCCGGCCGCGCCCGAACTCATCGGTGCGCTGCGGGGCCGCACGGTACGGGCCGTCCAGCGGCCGTCGGCGCGGGTGATGCGGACCGGGTGGCCGAAGCACGTGGTGATCGTGTCGGTGGTCACCACCTCGTCCACGTCGCCCGAGGCCAGGCACCGCCCGCCGCGCAGCAGCATCGCGTGCGTGGTGGACGCGGGCAGCTCCTCCAGATGGTGGGTCACCAGGACCGTGGCCAGTTCCGGGTGGGCGAGCCGCAGGGCGTCCAGGCTGTCCAGCAGCTGTTCGCGGGCGGCCAGGTCGAGGCCGGTGGCGGGTTCGTCGAGCAGCAGCAGCCGGGGGCGGGGCATCAGCGCCCGGGCGATCAGCACCCGGCCGCGCTGTCCCTGGGAGAGGGTCGGCCAGCGGGCGTCGAGCTTGCCGGCCATGCCCAGGGTGCACAGCAGCCGCTCGGCCCGCTCGCGCTGGGCGGGGCCGGGGTGGCGGCGGGGGACCGGTTCGACGGTGTTGGTGAGCCCGGTCAGCACGACGTCCCGCGCCCGCAGCGGGGAGCGCAGCGGATGCCGGGGGTCCACATGGCCCACGTACGCGCGCAGCTCCCGCAGGTCGACCCGGCCCAGGGTGCGGCCCAGGACCTCCACCGTGCCCCGGGTGGGATGGGCGTGCGCGCCCAGCAGGCCGAGCAGAGTTGATTTGCCCGCGCCGTTGGGGCCGAGCAGGGCCCAGTGCTCGCCCTGGCGGACGGTCAGCGAGATCGAGCGCAGCAGCGGGGTGCCGTCGCGGACCACATCGACGTCGTCGGCCCTCAGGACGGGGGCGCCGGTCGTCATCGTGCCTCCTCGGCGATGAGCGTCATGACGGACTCCAGGTTCTTCACGGTGGCGGCGATCGCGGCGTCGGGGTCGCCGTCCGCCAGGGCATCGAGCAGCGCCGTGTGGGCGCAGGTCAGATCGGGCAGCCCGGTCTCGTGGACGACCATCTCGACCAGCTCCTCGCGCAGCACCGGCAGGACGGAGGTGAACAGGCCGAGCAGCACGGCGTTGCCGGACAGCTCCACGACCGCGCGGTGGAAGTCCAGATCGGCGTCGACGAAGGCGGCGGGACCGGCCCCGGCGGCCTTCTGGCGGCGCTTCAGGTCCTCGGTGAGCCGGGTGATGTCCTCGGGGCGCCCCCGCCGCGCGGCCAGCCGGGCGGCCTCCACCTCCAGGGCCCGGCGGACCTCGTAGACCTCCAGCAGCCGGGCGCGGCGCAGCAGCTGCCGTACGTCGCGCGTTTCCCGAGGCTCCTCGGCGGCGAAGGTGCCCGAGCCGTGGCGTACGTCCAGCAGGCCGTCGTGGGCCAGCAGCCGGACGGCCTCGCGCACCGAGGAGCGGCCGACGCCCAGCTCGGCGGCGAGGCTCACCTCGCTGGGGAGGCGCCGGCCGGGGCGCCAGCGCCCCTCGGCGAGCATCGCGCGCAGGGCGCTTTCGACCTGCGGCACCACGCGCCCGTGCCGCAGCTGTGGGGCTTTCGCCATCTCGTCCCTCCCGGCGGGCTGTTGATCAGGTCCGATGGCGTCGTGGACTCTAACAGAAGTCCTCAGACGTCTGAGGAGCCGGGGCTCTCCCAGGGCGTCGCCGGAGGGCGCAAGAGGTGTGCAACCGCCCGCAAACCGGCGCCCAAGCGGCCGGGCCCAAGCTGCCCTCGGGGCGAACACCACAGGCCGGAACCGGGGGGAGTGGTCCCGTGCATCTGCTCGACCTGCTCGCGGCCCGTGCCGAACCGGCGGCCGCGGTCCTGCTGACCGTCACCCGGCGCTGCCCGCTCGCCTGCGCGCACTGCTCGACCGCCTCCACGATGGGCGGCGAGCAGATCGACGCCGCCGTGCTGAAGCGTTTCGTCGGGACGTTCACCCCGGGCGACCGCCCCGCGTACGTCCTGTTGACGGGCGGTGAACCGCTGTTGCGGCCGGAGTTGGTGCGGGAGATCGCGGAGCGGGTACGGGAGGTGGGGGGCCGGACGCAGCTGCTGTCCGGGATGTTCTTCGCGGCCCGGGGCCGGACGCCCGCACCGGTGCGGCGGGCCGTCGACGCGGTGGACCACTTCGCGGCCAGCGTCGACGCCTTCCACGAACGCCAGGTGCCGCGCGCCGCCGTGCTGCGCGTCCTGCGGCGGCTCCTGGACGAGGGCAAGGACGTCAGCGTCCAGCTCACCGGGCTCACGCCCGACGATCCGTATCTGCGGCGAGCCACCGAGGACATCCGCCGGGAGCTGGACGACCGGGTGCCGATCCTGGTCACCGTCGTACGGCGCGCCGGGCGCGCCCGTACCTGGCTGCCCGGCCCCGGGGCGGTTCCCGGGGCCGTCGCCCACCGCAGCGTGCCCGCCCCCTGTGCGCTGGCCGCGTGGCCGGTGGTGTGCTTCGACGGGACCGTGGCGGCCTGCTGCAACCAGGACGTGGTCGACGCCGCCGCCCTCGGCCGCCTCCCCGCCCATCTGCGGCTCGGGCACATCGCGCGCGACGACTGGGCGACGATCCGCGCACGCCAGCGCAGCCGCCCGCTGCTGCGCGGCATCCGGGCCTTCGGCCCGCGCCATCTGGCCTCGCTCGCGGGCGCCGGTTGCGACGGCTACTGCGCGGCGTGCGTGAGCGCGCTGGGCGACCCGGGGACCGCCGCCCGGGTGGGGGTGCTGCTGGAGCGGCCGGGGGTGCGGGCGGTGGAGCGGCGGCTCGACGAGGTGGTGCGCGCGGGCGGGGCGGAGGCGTTCCTGCGGCGCTACGGGACCGAGGGGTATCGGGAGCTTGCCGCTCTCGGGTACGAAGCGGGTGCGTCATGACCCCGGCGGGCGCCGCGCTCGACGCCAGGATCGGGCTGCTGCGGCCGGGGCTGCGGGCGACCCTGGCCCGGGTCTGGGCGGTGCCGGATCCGGCCGCCGTCTATCCCGAATACCTGCATCTGACGCACCAGATCATCCGCGCGACCGTCCCCGTGATGGAGGCCGCCGCCGCCCGCAGCCGCGAGCTGGCCGTCCGGGCGGCCGACCCGGTGGCCGCCGCGCTCGTGCCGTACTGGGCGCGCCACATCCCCGAGGAGCGGGGCCATGACCTCTGGGTGTGCGAGGACCTGGCCGCCCTCGGCCACGACCCCGGCGAGCCCTGGCGGCGGATTCCGCCCGCGCCGGTGGCGGCGCTGGCGGGCGCCCAGTACTTCTGGATCCGGCAGCTCCACCCGGTCTGTCTGCTCGGCTACATCGCCGTACTGGAGGGTGATCCTCCGCACCCCCGGGCGGCCGAGCACTTGACGGCGCGCACCGGGCATCCGCGCGCCGCGTTCCGCACCCTCGCGCGCCACGCCGAGGAGGACCCCGGCCACCGGGACGCCCTGCGCCGGCTGCTCGACACCCTGCCGCTCGACACCCGGCTGCGGCGCGCGGTGGCCGTGTCCGCCCTGAACACCGTCCAGCTGCTGGTGGCCGCCTTCGGCGCACTCGCCGACCGGTTCACGCCGCGAGAGACGGGGAGCGCGTGATGGACCGGCCCACGCTCACCGCCGCCCTGCGCCACCGCCCGTTCCGCCTGCTCTACGGCGGCCAGGCCATCTCCAGCGTCGGGGACTGGCTGGACTATCTCGCCCTCGTCGTCCTCCTCACCTACACCTGGGGCCACGGCGCGGGCGCGCTCGCCGCGCTCAGCGTGGCGGTGGCCGTTCCGATGGTGGCGCTCGCCCCGGTGGCCGGGGCGCTGGCCGACCGGATGAGCGACCGGATCCGGGTGCTGGTCGGCTGCGATGTGATCCGCGCGGGGCTGGCCCTCGGCTATCTCGCCGCCCCGAACCTGCCGGTGCTGCTGGTGCTCGTGGTGTGCAAGGTGTCCTTCGGGGCCCTGTTCAACCCCGTCCACCAGTCCACGCTGCGCTCCGTCGTCCCGGAGGCGGATCTGCTCTCCGCGATGTCGCTCACCGTCTTCACCAACCAGGCCGCCAAGGTGGCGGGGCCGGCGCTGAGCGGGCTGCTCATCGCGGGCTTCGGGGTGCGGGCGGCGTTCATCGTGGACGCGGCGACGTTCGTCGTCTCGGCGGCTCTGCTGTCCGCCGTACGGCTGCCACCCCGGCCGGATGCGAAGGCGGCCGCGCCGGACGGTGCGGAGGAGTCCACGGGGCGCTCGGGGCTGCGCGCCGACATCGCCGAGGGGATGCGGTTCATCGTCCGCACCCCCGCGCTGATCGCGCTGATCGGCAGCGTCGCGGCGACCCTCTTCCTCGTCCTCACCTTCGACACCCTCTCCCCGCTGGCCATGCGCGAACTGGGCGTCGGCGAAACGTCCCTGGGCTACGTGGTGGCCGCGGTGGGGCTCGGCGCGGCACTCGGCACCCTGGCGATCAGCGGGCGGGTCATGCGGGCGGGGCCGTTCGTGGTGCTGGGCGTGGCGCAGATCGTGGTCGGCGCGGCGGTCAGCGGCATCGGCACCGGGCTCGGCCTGGACGCCCACGGCATGGTCTGGCTGTGGATGCCGATCGCCGGGGTGCTCGGCTTCGCCGCCGCCGGGATCATGGTCGTCTTCCCGTACGTACTGCACCGCGAGACGCCCCCCGAGCTGACCGGCCGGGTCACCGCGATCGCCAACGCCTTCCCGGTGCTGCTGCAACTCGCCGCCCCGCCGCTGGGCGCGGCGCTCGCCGACCGGGCGGGCGTCGGCTTCGTGTTCCTGACTGCCGGACCCGCCCTCGCGGCGCTGGGAGCGCTGGTCTGGCTCTACGGGGCACGCGTACGGCGCCGGGGCGAGCACCCGAGCGAGCAACCGAACCCGCACCGGGACGACGACCGACCCCCACCACCCACCGGGAGGGCCGACACCATGCCGGACACACAGCGCCTGGACGCCCTGCGGGCCGCCGGGTTCCCCGTCGACGCACTCACCCCGGGGCAGCGGGACGCGCTCCACGGGCTCAGCGACGAGGAGGCCGACCTGCTGATCTCCGTACAGCTACGGCTCCACGCCACCGCCGACGAGGTGGAGGCGCACAGCGGGGAGCCCATCATCGGCGGGGTCCTCTTCTGAACCCGGCCCGCCGCGACCCGTCGGCCACCATCACGAAGGGGACGCCGTGCACGACATGAGCCGCAAGACCATCACCGTCGTCTTCTGCGACATGGTCGGCTCCACGGCGCTCAGCGAGCGGCTCGACGCGGAGGCGCTGCGCCATGTGATGCTGCGCTACTACGACCTGCTGCGCTCCTGCCTGGAGCGGCACGGCGGCACCGTGGAGAAGTTCATCGGCGACGCGGTCATGGCCGTCTTCGGCATCCCCGTCGTCCACGAGGACGACGCGCTGCGCGCCGCCCGCGCGGCCCTGGAGATGCTGGCCGCCGTCGAGGGGGCGGGGGAGGAGCTGGAGCGCGAGACCGGGGCCCGGATCGCGGTGCGCATCGGCATCCACACCGGCGAGGTGGTCACCTCGGGCGCCGCCGACGCGGGCCACGCCCTGGTCTCCGGGGAGGCGGTCAACGTCGCCGCCCGGCTCGAACAGCACGCCCCCGCCGGGCAGATCCTCATCGGCGCCGACACCCACGGCCTCATCGCGGCACACGCCGAGACCGCCGAAGTGGAGCCGCTGACCGTACGGGGCAAGTCCGAGCCGGTGCCCGCCTGGCGGCTGACCGGGATCCGGCCGCTGACGCGGACGCTCGGCGGGCCGCCGGGCGTCCCCATGGTCGACCGGAGCGACGAACTGGCCCAGCTGCGCATGGCGTTCGCCCGGGTGGCGCGCGACCGCTCCTGCCACCTGGTGACCCTGTTCGGCGACCCGGGCGTGGGCAAGAGCAGGCTGGCCCGCGCGTTCGCGGCCGAGGCGGAACGCGACGGCGCGCTCGTCGCGGGCGCCCACTGCCCGCCGTACGGCAGCGCCGGGCCGCTGGCCCCGCTCGCACCCCTGCTGACCCAGGCGCTGGGCGCGAACCCCCGGGCGCGGCTGGCCGAGGTGCTGGGCGGCGGGGTCGCCGAACGGGACGCGGCCACCGCGCTGGCGCGGCTCGCCCGCACCGGCGTCTCCGGCACCTCCTTCGACGAGACCCGCTGGGCGCTGCAACTGCTGTGCACCGCGCTGGCGGGCACACGTCCGCTGGTCGCCGTCGTGGACGATCTGCACTGGGCGCACGAGGACCTGCTCGGCGCGCTCGACCACCTCGCCGACTGGGTCCAGGGCGCGCCGGTGCTGCTGCTGTGCGTCGCCCGGCCCGAGCTGCTGGAGCGGAACCCCCAGTGGGGCAGCGGCAAGCTCAACGCCACCGCGCTGGTGGTGCCGCCGCTCGCCGCCGACGACTGCCGCGAACTGGTGCTGCGGCTGTACGAACCGGACGGCGCCCACGACCCCGAGGTCGTCCCCCACATGGCCGCCGCCGCACACGAGCGGATCGTGGAGCGGCTGGTGCACCGCTCCGAGGGCAACCCGCTGTTCGTCGAGCAGATCGTGGGCATGGTCAGCGAGAGCGACGACCCGCGCTTCGTACCCCCGTCGGTGCGGGCCGTCGTCGCCGCCCGGCTGGACCGGCTGGAGCCCGCGGAACGGGCGGTGCTGGAGTGCGCGGCCGTCACCGGCGCCGAGTTCACGGCCGCCGACCTCACCGCGCTGCTGCCCGCCGGGGACGGCCCGGTCGAGCACGCGGTCCGCACGCTGGTGCGCCGCCGCCTCCTGGAGGCCGCCGGAGCGCCCGCCCCGGCGGAGCCCGGCGCGGCCCGCTGGCGCTTCGTCAGCCAGCTGATCCGCGACGAGGTCTACAGCGGCATGTCCAAGCTGGTGCGGGCCCGGCAGCACGAGCGGTTCGCGGAACACCGCGCCGCACACGCCCCCGGGGAGCAGACCCAGGAGGAGACCCAGGAGCAGAACCAAGAGCGGACCGAAGAGACGGGGGAGCGGACCGGGGAGCATTCCGACCACCACACCATCGGCACCCACCTGGAGGAGGCGTTCCGGCTGCGGCTGGACCTGGGCCCCGCCGACGCCACCGCCCGGAGCACCGGCGCCCGCGCCGCCCGCCACCTCGCGGCGGCGGGCACCGCGGCGCTCGGCCGCGGCGACGTCCACTGGGCCGTCGGCCTGCTGCGCCGGGCGCTCGCCCTCACCGACGCCCTCCCCGAACCCCGGCCCCACACCGGTCTCGCCGTACGGACCGCCCTCGCCGAGGCGCGGCTGGCCGCCGGGGACGCGGCCGAGGCGGTCGGCGCGCTGCGGCGGCTGCTCACCGACGCCCGCGTCGCGGGCGACCGCGGCGTCGAGGCCCGGGTCCGGCTCCAGCTCGCCTATCTGGAGCCGGGCGCGGACGGCTTCGGCACCGTCCTCGACGCGGCCCGCGACGCGGTCGGCGTCTTCACCGCGTCGGACGACGCGCTCGGCCTGGCCCGCGCCTGGCTGGCCATCGGCCAGGAGCGGCAGAGCCGCAGCCGGCACGGCGAGGCCGCCCGCTATCTGACCCGCGCTCTGCACGAATCGGTCCGGGCCGGGGCAGGGCTGGAGCGCGCCGGGATCCTGGGCGCGCTCGCCGTGTCCCTGTGGCTCGGCCCGGAACCGGCACCCGTGGCGCTGCGCCGCTGCGCCGGGTCCCTGGACGATCTGCTCGCCGCGCGCCGCATGGCGCGGGCCACGGTGTCCTGCCCGATGGCCGCCCTGCTGGCGATGCGCGGCGAGCACACCGAGGCGCGGCGGCTGCTCGCCGACGCCGTACGCACCCTCGGCGACCTCGGCCACCTCTTCGCCGTACCGGCCGTGCACCTCTTCCAGGCCACGGTGGAGGAGTCGGCGGGGTGCTGGGACGAGGCGATACGGCTGCTGCGCGCCGCCCGCGCCGAGCTGGAGCGGCTGGGCGACGGGCAGTTGCACGCCACCGCGACCCGCGACCTGGCCCGGGTGCTGCTCTCCCGGGGCAGCGCCGAGGACGAGGTGGCGCGGCTGGTCGGCGGGCTGCTCGACACCGACCTGGACGCGCTGCCCGCGGCCGCCGCCGACGTGCACGGGATACGCGCCCGGCTGGCCGCGGCGGACGGCGACGCGGACACCACCGCCCACCACCTCGCGGCGGCCCTGGACGCGGCGCGCGGGACCGATTCGCCGGTGTGCCTGGCCGGTGCCGCGTTCGACCGGGCGCGGGCCGCCGCCGCGCTGGGCCGCGCGCCCGAGGCGGTGGCGGCGGCCGCTGAGGCGCGGCGTCACTTCACCGCCAAGGGCCATCTGGTCGGGGCGGAACGGGCCGCGGCGTTCGCCGCCGCGCTGGGAGGTGGCGCCGGATGACGGCCACCGGGACACGGCTGACCTGGAGCCTCCTCGGCCGCGACCGCGCCGGGATCGAGGTCCGCACCGACTGGGCGGGCGCGGGCGGGGCCGAGTGGGCCTGGGGCGGTGCCGACGGGCGGGGCGTGCGGGTGTGCGTCCTGGACAGCGGGGTCGAGACCGGCCACCCCTCGGTGGGCCCCGTCGCGTCCTCGCACACGGTCCGGGAGGCGGCCGGCGGCGGAAACGAGGTCGTGGCGGACACCGGGGGCGACTCCTGCGGACACGGCACCGCGTGCGCGTCGATCATCCGGATGATGGCCCCGGAGTGCGAACTGCACAGCGTCCAGGTGCTGCGCTCGGGCTACCGGGGCAGCGGGGGCGCGCTGATCGAGGGTGTGCGCTGGGCGGTCGACCAGGGCTATGACGTGATCAACATGAGCCTGTCCACGACCCGGCGGGAGTTCGCCCAGGCCCTGCACGAGATCGCCGACCGCGCCTACTTCGGCCGCAGCCTGCTCGTCGCCTCCGCGCACAACATGCCGGTGGAGAGCTTCCCGTGGCGGTTCTCCTCGGTGATCTCGGTGGGCAGCCACGAGGAGGACCGCTCCGAGCTGCTGCTCTACAACCCGGCCCCGCCGGTGGAGTTCTTCGCCCGCGGCGTCCGCGTCCCCGCCGCCTGGCCCGGCGGCACCACCCGCCGCTGCACCGGCAACAGCTTCGCGACCCCGCACGTGGCCGGGATGTGCGCCCGGATCCTCGGCAAGCACCCGGACATGACGCCGTTCCAGGTCAAGCAGGCGCTCTTCCTCGCCTCGGCCAACGTCAGGAGGGCCTAGATGACCGGGTACGAGCAGGGCGGGCAGCACGGGCCCGGCGCCGAACACCGGCTGCTGCTGCAGTCCGTGGTGGAGACCGCGCGGGCGATCTTCGAGGCCCAGGCCAGTTCCATCTTCCTGCTGGACGAGGCGGACGGCGCCCTGGTCTTCGAGGCCGTGTCCGGCAAGGGGGAAGGCGACCTCGTCGGCCGCCGCTTCCCGGCGGGGCGCGGGGTGGCAGGCTGGGTGCTGCAGTCCCGTCAGCCCATCGAGGTCGACGACGTGAACGAGGACGAGCGCTTCGCCCGCGACCTCGCCGAGTCCACCGACTACGTCCCACGGGCGCTGATGGCCGCGCCGCTGCTGCACGGGGACGAGGTGCTGGGCGTCCTCGAAGTCCTCGACCGCAGCCGGGAGATACGGACCACCCTGGCGGCCATGGACCTGCTGGCGCTCTTCAGCGCGCAGGCGTCGGTGGCGCTGCGGCTGGTACGGAACGGCCGCCGGACCCGCCCGGCGGAGGACGGACCCGGCGCACCGGGCGCGGACGGGCTGGACGGTCCGGGCGCGGACGGGCTGGGCCTCGACGGGCTGGGCCTCGATGGGCTGGCGCGGGCCCTGGCCGCGCTGCGCGGCGAACGGCGCGAGGCCGGCCGACGGCTGGTCAGGTCGCTCGAAGAGCTGCTGAGCGGGGAGGGGTGACCAGCCGCCGGGCCGGACTCCTACAGCCCCAGCAGCTCCACCTCGGCCCGCATCTGGTCGCGGGCCAGGTCGAGCACCAGACGGGGCAGCCGGAACCGGCAGTGGCCGTCCGGGCCGGGGTCGGGGGCGAAGCCGATCAGCTGGGCGTCCAGCAGCCTGCCCAGCACCCGCCGGGTCTCGGCGGGGCCCGCGCCGAGCCGGTGCAGCGCCTCCCGGAAGGAGAACTCCCCCTCGTGGGCGAGCAGCCGCACCGCCGACCAGTCGGCCTCCCCGGCGGCCGCGTAGCCGCGCATCAGACGCTTGCGCAGATCGACGTCCCCGACCGTGAACGCGTCCAGCCGGTCCGGTGACTCCAGGGCGTCCGCCAGCCCCTCCATGGGCCAGCGGCGGTGCGCGGCCAGCCGCCCGCCCGCGATGCGCAGCGCGAGCGGAAGCCCCTCGCACGCCTCCACGATGCGCCGGGCGGCCGCCGGTTCGGCCGCGACCCGCTGGGCGCCGACGATGTGCCGCAGCAGGGCCAGGGAGTCCTCCAGGGGCAGCGGGTCCAGCTCCACGACCCGGGCGCCGTCCAGCCCGGCCAGCGGGGTGCAGCTGGTGACGACGGTGGTGAAGACGGGCGAGTTGGGCAGCAGCGGCCGTACCTGGGAGGCGCTGGTGGCGTTGTCGAGCACCACCAGGGCCGGTTCCGCGTCGTCGGCGTGGGCGCGGTACCGCCACAGCAGTTCGCTCAGCTCGCACAGGGGAGGGGCGGCGTGGTCGAGTTCCTGGAGGAGTTCGGCCAGGGCCTGGGAGGCGTCCTTGGGGCGGCCTTGCGGATCCATCAGGTCCACGTAGTACCGGCCTCCCGGGAACGCCCCTTCGGCGGCGTGCGCGGCGGCCACCGCCAGCGAGGACTTGCCCACCCCCGGACGGCCGGTGATCAGGGTGATCTGCCAGGGCGCGGGCGCCTCGGCCGCATGGGCGCTCACCGCCGGGACCAGCTCGGCCAGTTCGCGCCGCCGGCCGGTGAAGTCCGCGAGGCCGGGCGGCAGCTGGACGGCGGCGGTGTCCCGCCCTGCGGGGGCGGCCGCGCCCGCCGGCGCCGCGCACAGCGAGTCGCGCGGCGCGGGGGTGGGGGAGGTGCCCGCGAGGATGTCCTGCTGCAGCCGGCGCAGGACCGTGCCCGGCTCCAGGCCGAGTTCGAGGGAGAACAGACGGCGCGCGTCGTCGAAGGCGATGAGCGCGTCGCTCTGCCGCCCCACCCCGTGCAGGGCCTGCATGTACTGGGCGCGCAGCTGCTCCCGGTAGGGGTGGGCCAGGATCAGCGGCTCGACCTCTTCCAGGACCTCGTGGTAGAGCCCGAGGCTCAGCCGCGCCGTGAACAGCATCTCCAGCGCGGACAGCCGTCGCTCCTCCAGGCGGGCGGCCTCGTCCTCCAGCAGGGCGGGCCCCTCCAGACCGGTGAAGGGGCGGCCGCGCCACAGCGCCATGGCGTCGCCCGTGAGCCGGTCGACGCGGGCCGGATCGCCCGCGGTGGCCGCGCGGCGCGCGAGGTCGACGGTGTGCTCGAAGCGGACCGTGTCGATCTTCTCGGGGTCGATGGCCAGCCGGTAGCCGGGGCGCTGGTGGACGACCCGGGCCGTCTCGTCGGCCGCCGCGAGCGTACGGCGCAGATGGTGCACGTACACCTGGATGTTCTTCCCCGCGCTCTTCGGCGGGTCCTCGTTCCACAGGGCGTCGACCAGGTGGTCCACGGGGACGACCTGGTCGGGCCGGCACAGGAGTGCGGCGAGCAGAAGCTGCTGTTTGTGCGGACCCAGGGTTACGGATCCCGTCGCTGTCGTGGCGGTGAGCGGGCCGAGCACACTGAACTGCATATCCCCGCGTTTCCTTCCCCGTCTTTTTGGTGCCCGTTACGTAGTGAATCGGTGGTATTGGACAATGGCCGCAGGGCCCAGGCGGTACACCGCCTGGGCCCTTTTCAACACGGTGTCCGGTCGATTACCAGACGAAGGCGCCGCTCAGCGGGGCGTCCACGCCGTGCGGGACGACGTCCTCGGCGGAGTCCAGGCGCTGCTTGATGGAGTTGAGCAGGGTCACTTCCTCCTGGCTGAGGGAGGAGACGGCCTCCAGCTGCTGCGGGTTGGCGCCCTTGAAGTTGTGCCCCGCGGCGGCCAGTTCCTTGAGCGCGTCGAACGACATGGTGAATCTCCTTCGTAGGGTGTGAGTGAGAGAAACTTTTCAGTCGCGCCGTTGCCTCTTTGTTCGGGCGGCGATCTGCCGCTCCCGTCCCCCATGTCCCTCCTCGGACCTAGGCGTTGGCGATCGTCATGGGAACCGTCGTGGCATCGAGGACCGCCGCGAGCGCGTTGTTGGCGGCGTCGATGGAGTGGAGTGCGCTGAGCCCGATCGCCGTGACCAGGTCCGGCGTGAGCGGCGCCTCGTCCAGGGTGCGCGTCAGCTCGTCGCGGTGCTTGATGTCGAGCGCGGCATGGCGCTCCAGGGTGCGGAAACCGGTCCGTGGGAATCCGGTGCGGCGCATCAGCTCGGGCACCAGTTCCGCGGACGGCGGATTTCCCTCCAGGACCGCGATGTGGCCGAGCAGACAGGCCGGGTGATAATGCTGGATCCAGTAGTACTGGGCGCCGACCAGATTGGCCACGGAAGCGGACGGAAGGCGGCGCAGCGGCTCGCCGGGATCGCATCCGATCGCCGCGAGGTCCTGCCGGAGCCATTCGTCGTGGCCCTGTTCCTCGCGGATATGCCGGGTGAAGTACGGTACGAGCGCGGCGGCGACCGGATCGTCGTCGGCCAGCTCCCCGCAGCGGGCCAGCGCGCATTCCATCAGCGGTACCGTCGAGCGAATGGAACTGTGCAGCATGCAGAGGTATTCAGGATACAGCTCGCCCAGTCGTGGAGAATTCCAGAATCTGCGGGTCGTCGCCATGAGCTGGGGGAGCAGAAGGCCGGTTTTGGCGCGCAGGGCCTGGCTGTGCCGTGTCATATGAGATCGTCTTTTCCGTGATGTTCCCGTGGATTAGGAATTCAGGGTGGCGATCGCCGCCAGCATCCGGTCGCTTTCTCCCTCGGGCCTGCGCTTCGTCATCGTCCAGCACAGTCCGCAGATGGACGAGAACTGCCGGTCGGCCAGGTCATGGAAGCCCGGGAGGGCGGTGAGCGGGCCCGGCCCGACGGACCCCAGCGCGGTGAAGAAGGAGTCGTTCGTGAAGCCGGTGACGGCGGCCGCCACTTCGGAGCCGTCCGCGCAGTCCCGGCGCAGCGCCGCCGGACCCGCGCCCATGATCACGGACTCGTTGCAGCACACGGTGACCCGGCCGTCGTAGCGCACCACCGCGGCGTCCACGACGTCACAGGGCCCGAAGGAGCGCCCCGGGTGCCGCACCGGCCGGTCGTACAGTCCGGCGCCCCTGCCGTGCGGAAGGCCGTGGGTGGGCACCAGCTCGGCGTGGTCGGACCAGTCCGGGCCCAGCGCCTCGGCCAGCGATTCGCGAGTGCGGTCCAGGGTGTCGCCCTCGTCGATGGCCTGGACCACGATCGGCACCCCGTGCCGGGCGATCACCCGCGCCGCGTTCCGGAACCGCTGGGGCCCCTGGCTCGCGACGTGGTGGGCGTCGGTGCTCAGGTAGACGGCCGCCGACCGCTCCAGGATCCGGTGGATCCACTGCGGGGCGTGGTCGCCGCGGGCCCAGAAACCGCTGGTGTAGAGCACCACATGCTTGCCCGCGGCGGCCAGCCGGGTGACCGCGAGGTCCAGGGCGCGCCGCTCGACGAAGGGTTCGCCCCCGGAGATGCCCACCATCCGCACCTCCGGCAGGGCGGCGAGCCGGTCGACGATGGAGGCGAAGAGCGCGTGGTCGGTGATCCTCGGGCTGTCCGGGCGGGAGTCCACCGAGCAGTGGGCGCAGCCCACCGGGCAGCGGTCGGTGATGAACAGCAGCACCGAGGCGCCCCGGGTGCGCCGGATGGTCAGCACCTCCCGGTGGCCGAGCCGGTTCACACCAGGCTCCCCGCGGGAGTTCTGCGGGACGGATCGTGGCCCAGGGACACCAGGTCGGCGTACTTGGCGATGCCGTAACTCCGGGCGAAGGCCAGCGGTCCGGCCTCCACCAGCAGCGATTCGGTCTGCCGCTCGATCAGCCGGGTGGCGGGCCGGTCGGCCAGCTCCCGGACCGCCCGGGGTACGGCGCCGTCCTTGGAGAGCACCCAGCAGGTCTCGCAGTATCCGGGGCTGCCGCAGCCGGGGCCGGGGCCGGGGTCGGGGTCGGGGTCGGGGCCGGGGTTGGTGATGCTGCCGCCGTTGCCACCGCTGCTGGCGTCGGCGCCGAGGCTGCCGTGGCGGTCCATCAGGTATTCGGGTCCGGTGGCGCGGATCGCCCGCACCATCGGATTCTCCAGCGCGCGCTCCTTGATGGCGGGCCAGTCGTCGCGGGCGATGTGGCCCAGGTAGAGGTGGGGCGGCAGCGGTACCTTGCCGTCCATCACGTCCTGGTTGCCGCACGCCGTCACCTGCCCGTTGAAGCCGATCACGGGCCAGGCGGAGACCGCGCAGGGCGCGGGGGCCACGGTGGACTTGGGCAGCGGCACGCGCTTGAGCAGCCAGGCGTCGGCGCGCCCGTGCGGGCTGATCGGCGCCACCAGCATCGGCACCCGGTCGTCGAAGACCCGCCGCACCTCCGCGGTGATGTCGGCGAGATACGGATCGTCCGGGCCGAGACCGGTCAGCTGGAGGCTGACGTCCTTGCCCTCCTCCAGCAGCTCCCGCAGGACCCGGAAGACCGAGGCCCGGGGCACCTCCTCCTCGTGGAAGCGGTCGAGGCTGGCCGAGAAGTGGTCGACCGCGTCGATGGCCCGCTTGAGCGGCCGTGGAATGCGGCCGCGGTCCGCGAAGTAGAGGCCGGACAGGACGTGGGAGCGGGACCCGGCGGCACGCGCCAGTTCGGCGATCTCCCGCACCAGGCGCGGCCGCAGCAGGGCCTCGCCCCCGGACATGAGCACGAACTCCGGGCGGTTTTCCGGGGTGAAGGATTCCGCGAATTTCCGGAACATCTCTTCCGGATATTCCTCACTGTCCAGCATGGAGCTGGTGGAGCAGTGCTTGCAGTGCAGCGGGCACCTTCGGGTGATACCGAAAAACACGGCCGAGGCCGGCACCGGTCGGTAACGCAAGATCTCCATGAGGTGCACCAGGAATCCCCCTCCTGTGACGGCTCATTGGGTGTTGCGCTTTCTATGATGCGGCGCCGGCCTTGAATCGAACTTTCGTGCCGGTTGCGAACTGGTTTTCTCGTTCGGCGGTAAAAAGCGTCAGGCCGCCGGAAGGGCACCGTCCGCTCGATTGCGCAGGGCGAGCGCGGCCGGAAGTGCCGTGGACACCAGGGCCAGTGCGGCCACTCCCGCGAGCACCAGGAGGTAGCCCCCGGGAGGAATGCTGAATTCCATGGACCCGGTGAGCGCCCCGTTGGCCCCCGCCAGGCCCGCACAGGCGATGGCCGTACCGACCGCGGCACCGATCAGGACCGCGATGAAGGTCTCCAGGTAGAGCATCCGGCTGATCTGTCCCCGGCTCGCGCCCAGCAGCCGCAGCAGCGCGAACTCCCGCGCCCGCTCGGCCGTTCCCATGAGAAGCCCGTTGACCACCGAAACCGCCGTGAACATCACCAGTACGGACAGCACGAGATAGGTGCCGGTGGTGTTCTGCGCGAGGGCGGTGCGGGCGGCGGAGGCGTATTCCCCGACATCCGTCGCTTTGGCCGTCGGATGGTCGCGCACCAGCGCGTCGGCCGCTTCCCGCAGCCGCTTCTCCTCACCGGATTTCGCCCGCACCAGCACCGAGTCGTCCAGTTTCTGGTGCATATGAGGGGCGAGATAGCGGTCGGAGAGCAGAATGTCGCCCAGCCCCAGCGGCCGGTCGAATACCGCGCCGACGGTCAGCGACACCTTCGTACCGTCACCGAGCCAGCCGCGCAGCCGGTCGCCCACGTGCAGCGAGCGCTCCTTGGCGTGGGTGCGGCTGACCGCCACCGTGCCGTCCTTCGCCAGGCTGGTCAGCGAGCCCTCCCGCAGCCCCAGGTCGAGCACCTTGGCCGCGGCCGCCGGGTCCAGCGCCTGCGCCCCCAGCACGTCCGGGGTGCCCAGCACGTACGAGACGAAGGTGGTCGAACGCGTCGCCGCCACCGCCTCCGCGCCCGGCAGCCGGCGCGCCGCCGCCACCACATCGGGCGGCAGCCCCGGCGCGTCCCGGGGCAGCAGCACCACATCGGCCCGGGTGCGGCGGTCGGTCTGCTCGGCGGTGATCCGGTTGAGCGACCCGGTGACCAGCAGCACCGTGCACGCCATCGTCGTGGTGAGCATCAGCGCGGAGGCCACCGAGGCCACCCGCCGCACCGAGGTACGGGAGTTGGCGTGCGCGAGCCGCCCGGTGGTACCGATCCAGGACACCAGGGCGCCCAGCGGCGGCTCCAGCACCCGGGTCAGCAGCGGCCCCAGCAGTACCGCGGCCCCCATCAGCAGCATCACCACCAGGTACTGGAACGCCACCCCGACCTCGCCGCCGATGTGCTGGGTGGCGAGGAACAGCGCGATCCCGCCGCCGAGCGCCACCAGCGCCGACAGCAGCCGGGTGACCGGCATGATCCGGCGCGGCGCGGCCGCCTCCTGGAGCGCGTCCGCGGCCCGGACGCGGGCGACCCGCCCGGCGGCGAAGACCCCGGCGAGCAGCGCGAGCAGCAGCGTCGCGGCCGCCGCGATCAGGAACGGCAGCGGCCCGATCACCAGTTGGTACGCGGACGGCACCGAGCCGCGGTCGCGCAGCGTCCCGAGGACCACTTTCGCCAGCGGCACCGCGAGCGCGAACCCGGGCACCAGCCCGATCACCGCGGCCAGCACGGTCTCCCAGGTGACGACGCGCCGCACCTGCCAGGGCGTCGCCCCGACCGCCCGCAGCAGCGCGATCTCATGGGTGCGCTGGAGGACGCCGAGGGCGATGGTGCCGCCGAGCACGAAGACGGCGAGGAAGCCGCCGAATCCGGCCATCGGACCGAACAGCAGCGTCGCGTCGTCCAGTTGCCGCGTGGTGTCCGGAGCCCCGGCCTCCGCCCGTGCGTCCCCCGTGAGCACGTCGGTACCCGGCTTGTCGAGCGCCTTCCTCAGCTTCCCGGCCAGCTCGTCCGCGTCCACGCCCCGCGCGGGGAAGACGCCCACGGCCGCGGCCTCGCCGCCGGACCGGGACAGCCGCTCGGCGGTGGCCGTGGAGAAGAACAGCGCCGACTGGTCGGGCAGTCCGTCCCGGCCGCGCGGCGCGGCGATTCCGCAGACCCGGAACCGCTCGGTGCCCGTGTCCGTGACCACGGTGACGGTGTCGCCCGTCCTTGAGTGCGCGCGGGCCGCGACCGAGGCGTCCACCACGACCTCGTCGTCCGCTCCCGGCGCCCGCCCCGAGCGCAAGCCGAACGGGGTCAGCGCGGCGGCCTCCCAGGCGTGGCCCTGGGCGGGCCCGTCCTCCGGCCCGGCCAGCGGCACCCCGCCCGGGCCGACAGCCTGGGCGTAGAACGGGGTGTCGGCGACCACCCGGCCCACGCCCCCGACCGCCCGCACCGCCTCGACGGCCTGACGGCTCATCCGCGGCGGCTGGTCCAGGGGGTAGTGCTCATGGTCGACGTTCTGCCCGGATCCGGTTCGTACGACGAGATCGGGGTCCATGCGGACGACGGCCGCCGTGGCGCCGAAGCGGTCCGTCCCCGGGACGGCCCGCAGTCCCGACTCGATCAGCACTCCGCACGCGGCGAGCAGCATCGCGGCCAGGGCCGAGGCGCACAGGGCGCCGATGAATCCGTACCGGTGGTGCCGGATTCCGCCGAGAGCGAGGCGCAGCACCGTCAGGCCCCCATCCGGGCCATGCGGTCGGCGACCCGCTGCGGCGTCGGGTTCTCCATCGCGTCGACGAGGGTGCCGTCGGCGAGGAACAGCACCCGGTCCGCGTACGCGGCGGCGCCCGGATCGTGGGTGACCATGATCAGGGTCTGGCCCGTACCGTCGACCACGTCGCGCAGCAGGCGCAGCACGTCCTGGCCCGACGACAGGTCCAGGGCGCCGGTCGGCTCGTCCGCGAAGACCACCTCGGGCCGGGTGACCAGGGCGCGGGCGACGGCCACCCGCTGCTGCTGGCCGCCGGACAGCTCGGCGGGCCGGTGGCCCAGCCGCTCGGTGAGCCCGGTGCGGTGCACCACGTCCCGCATCCAGTCGCGGTCCGGCCGCTTCCCGGCGAGCCGGAACGGCAGCAGGATGTTGTCCTTCGCGGTCAGGGACGGCACCAGGTTGAACGACTGGAAGACAAAGCCGATCCGTTCCCGGCGCAGCAGTGTCAGCTTGTGCTCGCGCAGCCTGCTGATCTCGGTGTCGCCCAGGAACACCCCGCCGGAGGTGGGGCGGTCGAGACCGGCGGCGCAGCGCAGGAAGGTGGACTTGCCCGAGCCGGACGGGCCCATGATGGAGGTGAACGACCCGGGCGGCAGCGCCACGGTGACGCCGCGCAGCGCGTGGACCGTGCCGTCCCCCCGGCCGTAGCGCCTGGTCACGTTCTCCAGCCGCATGGCGGGGAGCGCGCCCCGCGGGGTCATGCGCGCCGTCTGATCCGGCAGCGTCATCAGATGTCTTCCTCTCCGTGGTGGTTCATTCGCGTCCTCCGTAGGTGCTGGGGGCGGGTCATCCACCACCCGCCCCCTTCGCTCAGCGCGCGGGTCGCTCGCGCAGCATCCGCCAGGCCGGGACGAGGGCCGAGGTGAGCGCGAGGGCCACCGCGCCCGCGGCCGCGGCGAGGAGGAATCCGGGCGGGCCGCTGATGTGGACGCCGCCGGTCAGTGCCATGCTGGTGGCGGACAGCACGATCGCGGCGACCGCCGCGCCGAGCACCACCCCGCAGCCGGCGACGACCAGGCTCTCCCAGGCCACCAGGGCCAGGACGTTGCGCCGGGTGGCCCCGATCAGCCGGAGCATCGCGAACTCCCCGGTCCGCACGAGCGTCGCCATGACGACCGTGTTGGCCAGCGCGAGTGCCGTGAAGGCGGCGATGAGCGCGCTGAAGAGATAGACCGGCCAGGTCTCCTCCACCGCGCCCGCCGCCCCCGCCTCCCGCATCTGGGCGCGGTCGGCCGCCCGGGCCGAGGGCCAGCGCTGGGTCAGCCGCGCCAGGTCCCGGTCCAGGGACGGCCGGTGGTCCGGGCCGGTGATCAGGTAGACGGCGTCCAGCAGCGGGTCGGGGGTGTGCGGGCGCAGCACGGCGGCGGGCACGACGAGGTCGGCGAAGCCGAGGGAGCGGTCGAAGCGGGCGCCGATGGTCAGCTCCCGCCGGGTGCCGTCGGGCAGCCGCAGCCGGATCCGCTCGCCGGTCTTCCAGCCGTACTCCTTGGCCTGCTCCTCGCTGACCGCGACGGCCCGCCCGGCGGTCAGCCCGCGCAGATCGCCGTCCTTCAGGTGGATGTCCAGGGCGTGGGTCACGTGCGCGTCGGCGCCGAGCGCCCGCGCGGTGACGCTCTCCGCCTCGTCGGTGTGCACCGAGGTGCGCACCCAGGCGGTGCTGGTCGAGGAGACGGCGGTGACGCCCGGCAGCCGCGCCGCGTCCTCGGCGACGCCCGGCGGCAGCCCCTCCGCGTCGTGCGGCAGCAGCACATGACCGGCCGTCAGCCGCTGCCCCGCCCAGTCGGCCGCCACGCTCTGCTGGGTGGTCTGCATGAACAGCGCCGATACGGCGAAGCCGACCATCAGCACGATCGGCACCGCGGCGGACGCGACCTGGCGCGGCGCGGCCGAGGTGTTGGCCAGCGCCAGCTGCCCGGTGCGCCGCGAGAAGGCCCGTAGGAGCGCTCCCACGAACGGCGTGAGGGGGCGGACCAGGGCGGGTCCGAGCGCGCCCGCCGCGATCAGCAGCGTCAGGACGCCGCCGAACGCCAGCCCCGCGCCCGACACCCCGCCCATGGAGATGCCGAACGCCAGGAACAGCCCGGTGAAGACGAGGAAGGCCAGCCCGGTCAGCAGCCGCGACCGGGGCATCCGCCGCTCCGGCGCCGCCGCCTCGCGCAGCGCCTCGGCCGGGCGCACCCGGGCGGCGCGGCGGGCGGCCGACCAGACGGCGAGCCGGGTGATGACGAGCCCGGCGACGGCGGCCCCGGCCAGCGGCCACGGCCCGACCTCGACCCTCAGCTCCTGCGGCGCGATGCCGAGCGAGACCAGCGCACCGGCCAGCGGCCCGGCCAGCGCGGCGCCCGCCGGGATGGCGATCGCCGCGCCGACGATCGCGACCAGCAGCGTCTCCCAGCCCAGCATGCGCTTGATCTGACGGGGCGTGGCACCGATCACCCGCAGCAGCGCGATCTCCTGGTAGCGCTGGAGGATCGCGAAGGCGAAGCCGCCCGCCATGACGAACAGGGCGACGAACACCGCCAGCGACCCCATGGACACCACGAAGACCAGGGTGTCGATGAAGAGCACATCGCTGGAGGAGACCTCCGCCTCGCCGGTGTCGGTCAGCACCTCGACCGCCGGGCCCGCCCCGAGCGCCGCGCGCACCCGGCTCGCCACCGCGCCCGGATCGGCGCCCGCAGAGGTCGTCACCGCGATCGCGTGCACCCGGCTCCCCTCCGGGGCGAGCCGGGCCGCCGTCTCCGGCGCGAAGAACAGCGCCGACTGATCCTTCGTCAGCCCCGCGCGAGGCCCGGCGACGATGCCGCTCAGCCGGTACGTACGGCGGCCCTCGGCCCCGGTCAGCACGGTCACGGGACCGCCGGTCCGCAGGCCCCCGCGGCGCGCCGTGGCCGCGTCCACCACCACCTCGCCGTCCGCGCGCGGGGCCCGGCCCGCGCGCAGCGCGTACGGGGTGACGCGCGCGCTCGCCCAGGAGTGGCCGTAGGACCGGGTGCCCTGCTCGGGGGTGACCGGGCTGCCGTCCGAGCCGACCGCCTGCGCGTAGAAGGCCAGGTCGGGGACGGCCGAGCGGACGCCCTCGACGCCGCGCACCCGCTCCACCAGCCGGGCCGGCACCGGCGGGCGCGGCACCAGCGGCGCCTCCACGTCGCCGAACCCGGGCCGGTGCTCCTTCCCGTCCAGACCGACGTCGGAGTTGCCCACGACCACCAGGGACGCCCCGTGGAAGCGGTTGGGCTCGCCGTGGCCGCGCAGCGCGGACTCCAGCAGGATCCCGGCGGAAGTGAGCAGCATCAGGGCCAGCGTCACCGCCGCGAGTGACCCCGCGAACAGGGAACGCCGGGCGCGAAGCGTACTGAAGGCGAGCCGCAGCACGGCGCTCCTCATGTCGTGATTCGTGTCGACCCAGGGGTGTCCAAGGGCTGTCCCGTCATCCCCGGCGGGCTCCCGACGCCGGCTACGGTCACTCGCCGCATTGTCGGGATCGCCCGAGTACGACCCGGTACGAGGGCGCCCCTCCGTCCTGCGATTGACCGCATCCGACGCCGCTCGCTGTCCACTGGGGATGACGGGACAGCCCTTAGGCAGGATCCTCCGGCGGTCTGTCCGAATTCTGTCCACCGTCTGTCCAACTGGGCCGTTCGTGTCGGCTGGTCCGGACCGGTTCGCGGGACAGCCGTACCCGTCCCATGGTCCGATATCACCCATGGAGTTCGAATTACTCGGCGACCTCACGGTTCGTAACGGCTCCGGCCTGGCCCTCGCCATCGCCGGAGCCCGGCCGCGCGCCCTGCTGGCCCTGTTGCTGCTGCACGCCCCCTCGGCGGTCAGCACCGGCCGCATCCTGGACGAACTGTGGACGGGGGCACGGGCCAAGGACCCGATGGCGGCCCTCCACACGGCGGTGGCCAAGCTCCGCCGCGCCCTCCAGCCGCACGCCCCTGGCCTGGTCGTCACGGGTCCCGCGGGCTACCGGCTGGACCTGACCGGGCACACGGTCGACGTGCGGCTGCTGGAGGGGGAGCTGGCCCGGGCCCGCGCCGCCGAGGACCCCGGCCGCCGGGCGGCACTGCTGCGCGCCGCGCTCGACCGGTGGTCCGGGACCCCGCTCGCCGGGCTGCCCGCGCTGCCGTTCGTCCAGGCCGAGCGGGCCCGGCTGGAGGCCCTGCGGCTCACCGTCCTCGAAGAGCGCGCCGACGCCGAACTGGCCGCGCACGCCACGGCGGGCGGACTCGCGGGTGGAGCGGATCCGGCCGATCTCGTCGAGGCGCTGCGGGCCGCCGCCCGCGCCGACCCGGACCGGGAGCGGCTGCACGCCCTGCTCATCCGCACGCTCCAGGCGTGCGGCCGGCAGGCCGAGGCCCTGGGGGTGTACCGGGCGGCCCGCGCCGATCTGCGCGAGCGGCTGGGCATCGAGCCGGGCCCGGAGATGCGCGCCGCCCAGCAGGCCGTCCTGCGCGGCTTCTCCCCCACCGGAACCGCGGCGGGCCCCGGGAACGGCACCACGGCCGGGGCGGCGCACGGGAACGGCACCACGGCCGGGGCGGCGCACGGGAACGGCACCACGGCCGGGGCGGTACGCGCGCGGCGCGGCCCCGCGCCCGATCCCGCCGCCCACCCCAGCCTCCCGTCCGGCACCGGCTTCGTCGGGCGCGGCCCCGAACTCGCCGCCGTCGCCGCCCAGCTGGCCGAGGCCCGGCTGGTCACCGTGACCGGCACCGCGGGCATCGGCAAGACCAGGCTGTCCCTGGCCGCCGCGGCCCGCGAACAGGAGGCCGGTGCCACCGTCTGGCGGGTGGACCTGGTGCCCTGCTCACCCGCCGACGTACCCGGCGCCGTCGCCGCGGCACTGGGCATCGCGCCCGGCCCCGCCGAAACCCTCGCCGACCGGATGCGGCCGGCCATCGAGCGCAGCCCCCGATGCCTGCTGCTCCTCGACAACTGCGAACACCTCACCGACGCCGCCGCTGACCTCACCGCGCGGCTGCTGGACGACTGCCCCCGGCTGCGGGTGCTGGCCACCAGCCGCGAAGGGCTCGGCGTGGCCGGGGAATCCCGCCTCGCCCTGCGGCCCCTGACCGGCCAGGACGCCATCCGGCTCTTCCTCGACCGGCTCGCCGGGGTCTCCCCGGCCGCCGCTCGCGCCGCCGACTGGGACGAGGTCCGGGAGCTGTGCGAGGCCGTCGACCGGCTTCCGCTCGGCATCGAACTCGTCGCCCCCAAGGCCGCGTCCACCCCGCTGCCCGTCATCGTCCGCCAGCTCCGCACCCGGCGCGGGCTGCTGGAGGTGCCGCTGCGCTCCGCCGACGCCCGCCACGGCACCCTGCGTGCCGCCCTCGACTGGAGCTACCGCCTCATCACCGACGAGGAGCGGGAGGTGTGGCGGGCGGTGTCGGTGTTCGCCGCGCCCTTCACCGCCGACGCCGCCGACGCGGTCGCCGGGCCCGGCGCGGGCGACACCCTCGCCCTGCTCGCCGAGAAGTCGCTGCTGGTCTACGACCCCGGCCCCGGCAGTCCCCGCTACCGCATGCTCGTGTCCCTGCGCCAGTACGCCCGGCAGGCGCTCGCCGAGTGCGGCGAGGAGACCGGCTGCCTACGCCGCCACGCCGACTGGGTCGCCGCCCTCGCGCAGCGCACCGACGCCGCGCTGCGCACCGGCAGCGGCCCGGCCGCCTTCGCCGAGATGACCGCCGTGACCCCCGAAGTCGCCGGATGCCTGGACTGGCTGCAGGACAGCGCCGACCCCGCAGACCGGCTGCTCGGCTCCCGCATCGCCACCCATCTCTCCCTCTACTGGATGGCCGCCGGCCAGCGCCAGGAGGGCCACCGGCGGCTGCTGCGGGCCCTGGAATCCACCCCGCCCACCGTCGGCTGGTACGCCGAGATCCTGGCCTGGTGCGGCTGGCTGGGCGTCAACATCCGCCGCGTCGGGGACGACGACGAACTGCTGCGCCAGGCCCTCCCCGCCGCCGAGAAGCGCGGCGACCCGGCCCAGGTCACCCTGGTCGGAGCGCTCGCCCTCACCGTCCACGTCCGCCAGGAGCGGCTGGCCGAGGCGCGCGAGGTGGCCCGGCGCACCGCCGCCGCCCTCGACGAGCACGGCCACCGCTGGGAGACCGGGGTGTGGCAGCTGTTCCACAGCGAACTCCTGGTCGCCGAGGACCAGCGGCGCGCCGCCCTCACCTCCGCCATGACCGCCCGGGAGCTGCTGACCACCCTCGACCCGCACTCGGCCGCCACCGCGCAGATCATGACCGGCATGGCCTACGAGCGGCTGGGCGAGCGCGCCCTGTCCGTGCGCGCCTTCCGCGCCGCCCACGACGAACTGCGGCTCATCGGCGCCGAACACGAGGCCGCCTACGTCAAGGCCGTGCTCGCGTACGCGGCCGCCGGCGACGGCGCATGGGACGACGCCACCTCCTTCGCCGACGCCCTGGAGACCTACGCCCGCGAGAGCGCCGAGGGCTATCTGCTGGCCAAGGTGGAGACCGTACGGGCGCTGGCCGCCCGCGCCCGCGGCGACCTCGACCAGGCCGAGCGGCTGCATCTGCGCGCCTCCGAGCGCTACCGAGGCGGCAACCGCCCCGAATGCGCCGCCCACGACCTCACCATGCTCGGCGTGGTCGCGGCCGAGCGCGGCGAATCGGTGCTCGCCCAGGTCCGCTGGGAACACGCCCTGCGCACCGCCCGGCTGTCCGGTCGCCGCTACGCCGAGGCCCTGCCGCTGCGCGGCCTGATCGCCCTGCGCGAGGCCCAGGGCGACGAGCCGGCCGCCGCCGAGCTGCGCGACCGGCTGGAGCGCACGGTCCGCGAGGCCTCGCCCTCGCGCACCACCGAGTGCCCGTTCCATCTCGCGGTCTCCTCGGTCGCGTGTGACGCGACCGCCCGCGCCGTGCCCGGTCGTTGACGCCCCGGTCGCCGGGTCGCGGGGGTCCGCCCGCGGCCCGTTGTCAGTGGCGCGTGCGAAGGTGGCGACACCTGGGGGAAGCACAACAAAGGGAGGGCAACCGCCATGAGCTGGCACAGGGAGCTGCTGATCGGGTTCGATCTGGAGACGACGGGCACGGACCCGCGCGAGGCGCGGATCGTGACGGCGGCGGTGGTCGAGGTGCGGGACGGGGAGCCGATCGGCCGGCACGAGTGGCTGGCCGCGCCGGAAGTGCCCATTCCGGACGATGCGGTGGCCGTGCACGGGATCACCAACGAGCGGGCGGCGGCGGGTCGGCCCATACGCGAGGTGGCCGACGAGATCGCGGACGTGCTGGTGGCGCACTGGCGCACGGGCGCGCCGGTGGTGGCGTACAACGCGGCGTTCGATCTGAGCCTGCTCACCGCCGAGTTGGACCGCCATGGGCTGCGCTCGCTGAGCGAGCGGCTGGGCGGTGCGCCGACCGGCCCGGTCGTGGATCCGTACACGATAGACCGTGCCGTCGACCGCTACCGCAAGGGCAAGCGCACGCTGGAGGCGGTTTGCGGGGAGTACGGGGTGGCCCACGAGCGCGCCCACGAGGCCGGGGCGGACGCCCTCGCCGCGGTGCGGGTCGCCTGCGCGCTCGCCGAGCGGCACCGTCAGGTCGCCGGGCTGGAGCTGTGGGAGCTGCACCACAAGCAGGTGGGGTGGTATGCGCACTGGGCCGCCGACTTCCAGTCGTGGCTGCGCCGCAAGGGCACCCCGGACGCGGTCGTGGACGGCGGCTGGCCGCTGCGCGAGGCGGGGGCGGCGGTCGGGTAGCGCCGGGCACCACCGATGAGTTTCCGCCGCCCGGCCGGTCCGTACAGGTGAGGGGGAGCGGACCGGAGAACCGGAGAACCGGAGAACCGGAGAACCGGAGAAAGAGGAGAGCCACCGATGACCGACCGGACGGATCAGACGGATCAGACGGACCAGACGGGCCGCATTGATCTCGGCCCCGTGGCCCAGCGGGTGAC
The DNA here is from genome assembly GCF_001417735.1 of Streptomyces sp. NBRC 110028. Lineage (GTDB taxonomy): Bacteria > Actinomycetota > Actinomycetes > Streptomycetales > Streptomycetaceae > Streptomyces. Next base: position 436,246 of record NZ_BBUZ01000024.1, on the reverse strand, counting down.
GGCGCTGCTCAGCGGCGTCTCGGACGACCAGCTCGGGGCGCCCACCCCTTGCGGGGACTACTCCGTGGGAGAGCTGCTCGACCATTTCATGGGGTTCACGATCGGCATGCGCGACGCGGCGCGGAAGACCACCGGCGGGCCGGGCCCGCAGCCCCGGCCGGGACAGGGATCCGCCGAGGGGCTGGACCCCGGCTGGCGCCGGGAGCTGCCGCGCCGGCTGGACGATTTGGCCGCGGCCTGGCGCGACCCGGCCGCCTGGGAGGGCACCACCCAGGCCGGGGGCGTCACCATGGCCGCCGATGCCATCGGGCTCTTCGCGCTGGACGAGCTGGTGATCCACGGCTGGGATCTGGCCCGCGCCACCGGCCAGCCCTTCGACTGTGACCGGCGCAGCGCCGAGGCCGTCGTCGGGCTGCTGTCCGCGTTTCCGGAGGAGGCGCGGGGCGGCGGGTTCGGTCCCGTGGTGCCGGTGCCCGAGGACGCGTCCGTGCTGGACCGGGCGGTCGGGCTCAGCGGCCGCGACCCCGCGTGGCGCGCCGCCGGCTAGTGCCGCGTCAGTCAAGGTTTGCCCGGTAGCGAGGCGTCCTGGTGCGGTCAGATGCAAGGCGCCGGATCGGCCTCGTAGTGGGCCTACTCGGTCGATTCGGCAACGCCGCAGATGGCCGTGCCAGGGCGGCGAGCGGGGTGAACCTTGGCTGACGCGGCACTAGAACGGGTACCAGCGCACCGACGCGTCGCCCTCGCGCAGCGAGGCCACCCGACGGCGGAACTCGGCCAGTGCCGCCGGGTTCCCCGGCGCGTGCTGGGCCACCCATGCGCAGCTGGCCGTCTCCCGCGCGCCCCGCAGCACCGCGCAGCCGGACCACTCCCGCACATCCCAGCCGTACGCCGTGGTGAACTCGTCGTACGCCGCCGCGCCGAGCCCGTAGCGGTCCCGGGTCAGTGCCATCACGACGAGGTCGTGCTCGCGCAGATCGGTGGCGAACGTTTCCAGGTCGACCAGGACCGGACCGTCCGGCCCGATGTGCACGTTGCGCGGCAGCGCGTCGCCGTGGATCGGGCCGGGCGCCAGGTGCGGGGTCAGCTCCGCCGTGGCCGCCGTGATGTCGTCGCGGCGGGCGCGCAGATACGCGGCGTCCGCCGGATCGATCGCCTCCCCGGCCAGCCGCAGCCAGCGTTCGATCCCGCCCAGCAGATCACGGCGGGGCAGCGTCAGGTCCGGCGGAGGTTCCGGCAGGGCGTGCACCCGCCGCAGCAGCGCGGCGAGGTCGCGCGGCCCGGCGGGGCGCTCCGGCGGCGGGAGCCGCTGCCAGTAGGTGACCAGGTGGCCGTCGTGGGCGAGCGGCTGCTCCGCGCCGCCGAAACGGCGGTCCGGACGCACCGCGGGCACCCCCTCCCGGGCCAGCCAGTCGGCGACCCGCAGCTCCCGCGCGGCCCGTTCCCGTACGCCGAGGTCGCGGCTGATGCGGACCACCAGGGAGAGGCGGTCGAGGGCGAAGACGGCGTTCTCGCCGAGCGCCAGCAGCCGGGCCCCGGCGGCGTCGGCCGTGCCGTGCGGCAGCGCGGCGCCGAGCACCGCCCGCGCCCGTTCCTCCGTGAACCCCGCGTCCGCCACGCCGTACCTCTCCGCCGCCGAACCGGGTCCGGACCGCCCGGCCCCGGACGGCCCAGTCTCCCACCCGGCAGCGCAGGGCCCGGAGGCGTACCGAGCCCTTAGGAGGCGTACCGAGCCCTTAGAAAGAGGGTCTGAAGATCCGCACGCGGTCGCCCACGTCGGGGGCCTGGCGGCGGCGGGTCGGGCGGTCCGGGTCCACCGTGCCGATGTACAGCCAGCCCAGGACGCGTTCCGCCTGGTCCACGTCGAGCAGTTTGCGGACCGGTTCGGCGTCGAGCTGGGCGCCGGTCCGCCAGATACTGCCGAAGCCGCGGGCGTGGAGCAGCAGCATCAGGGAGGTGGTCATCGCGCTGACGGCCGCCATCTGCTCCCATTCCGGCACCGGGGAGACGGTGTCGGGGGAGAACACGAGCGTGGCCAGCAGGGGCGCCCGCCGGGTCTTGGCGCGCATCGCCTCGACGCTCTTGCCGTTGTCCTCGGCCAGGGCGGCGGCGAGCGCGTCGCGGGCGTCGCCGGATATCAGCAGCCAGCGCCAGGGCCGCAGCATGCCGTGGTCGGGGGCGCATGAGGCGGCCTTGAGCAGGTAGCGGAACTCCTCGGGGCTGGGGGCGGGACCGGCGAGCTTGTGCTCGCTGCGGCGGGTGAGGATGGCCGTCATCACGTCCATGCGGGTTCCCTTCTCTGGTGGGGCGTGCCGAGCAGCAACTGTTCGGGGCCGGCGGGCAAGGCGCGGCCGATCAGGGAGTGCAGAAGCGGGTAGGCGGTGGTGTCGCCCGCCAGGACGCCGCCGAGCAGGGTGCGGGAGTCGTCGGCGAGGACGAGCTTGGCGTAGCTGCCCGACCGGTGGTGGTGGCGGACGAATTCGAGGGCGCCGGGTGTCTCGGCGTGGCAGTCGCCGAAGCTGGCGACGTCGACGCCGAGCAGTTTGAGCCGGGTGGAGGTGTCGGCCCCTGCGAAGGGCCGGGCCGGGAGGCCGAGGAGTTGCGCGGCGACGGATTCGGCCATGCGGTAGCCGGGGGCGACGAGCCCGTAGCAGCGCCCCTGCACGGCGGCGCATTCGCCGATCGCCCAGATCCGGGGGTCGGTGGTGCGGCAGTGGTCGTCGACGAGGAAGCCGCCGCGGGGCCCGCGCGCCAGACCGGAGGGTTCGGCCAGGTCGTCGCGGGGGCGTACGCCGGTCGCGAAGATGACCAGGGCCGCGTCCAGGCGGGTGTGGTCGTCGAGGGTCACCGCGCACACCCGCCCGTCGGGTCCTGCGTCGACGGACCGGGTGATGGTTCCGCAGTGGGGCTGGACCCCGAGCTTGCCGACGAGGTCGGCGAGGACCTGCCCGGCTCCGGCGTCGATCTGGAGCGGCAGCAGATGCGAGGCGGTCTCCACCACATGCGGCCGCATGCCCAGCAGCCGCAGCGCGTTGGCCGCCTCCAGGCCGAGGAGCCCGCCGCCGACGACGACGCCCGCCCGGCCGGGGACGGACGCCGCCCGGATGGCCTCGATGTCCTCGACGGTCCGGTAGCGGAAGCAGCCCGGCAGGTCGCGTCCCGAGATCGGCGGGACGAAGGGCCGGGAGCCGGTGGCCAGGGCCAGCGCGTCGTAGCCCGTCACGGTGCCGTCCGCGCTGGTGACGGTGCGGGCGCGGCGGTCGACGGAGACGGCGGTGGTGTTGAGCCGGAGGTCGGCCATGGGGTCGTCGAGGAGGTCCGGGCCGGTCAGATCGAGCGCCCCGGCGTCCCCGTCCGCCCCGCCTTCGAGGTGTGACGAGAGCGAGACGCGGTCGTAGGCGGGCCGGGGTTCCTCGGCGAGGATGACGATGCGCCACCGTTCTTCCAGGTCCCGGTCCCGGACGCGCTCCACCAGCCAGTGGCCGACCATGCCGTGGCCGACGACGACGAGGGTGCGGGTCACCGGACCGCCTCCGCCACGGCGGGTTCGGGCCGGGGCTCGGCGGCGTGCAGGGCGGCGCACAGGTCGCGGACCGCGCCCGCGCAGCTGCCGCAGCCGGTGGTCGCGTGGGTGGCCGCGGCGAGTGCGGCCGCGTCCCGGGCGCCGCCGCGCCAGCTGTCGGCCAGGGCGCGTTTGGTGACGTTGTTGCAGTGGCAGAGGACCGCGTCGTCCGGCACCTCGACCGGTCCGTGGCGCTCGGCGGGGGTGCCGAGGAGGAACGCCAGCCGGTCCGTGGGCACCGGCAGCCCCTGGTCGCCCAGGGTGCTCAAGGAGGCGATGGCCTGGGGGTAGCCCACCAGGACGGCGCCGAGAAGCCGCTGGTCGCGCAGTTCCAGCCGGGCGTAGCGGCCGCGGGCGGGGTCCTGGAGCGTCACCGTCTCCTCGACGTCGGCGGCCGGGCCGGGCGGGCCGAACGCGGCGATGTCCAGTCCGGGCGCCTTCAGCCGGGTCACGGGCACGCTCGCGCGGGGCCGGGCCCGGCCGCCGCAGAGTCTCGCCGCGAGCCGTTCCGCCTGGTCCCAGGCGGTGGTGGCCAGCCCGGGGACCGTGCCGTGCTCCTCGGCGCAGTCGCCGATGGCGTGGATGTGCGGATCGTCGGTGGTCAGCGTGTCATCGACGACCACGCCGGTGCCGACGGCGAGTCCGGCGGCCCGGGCGATGCGGATGTCCGGCCGGACCCCGGCGCACACCACGACGCTGTCGGTGCCGATGGTCTGGCCCCGGTCGAGGGTGAGGGTGCCGGGGGCGTACGCGACCGCCTGCCGGGACGGCTCCAGCCGGATGCCGTGGTCGCGCAAGCACCGGGCGAGGATCGCCCCGGCCGTCGCGTCGAGCTGGCGGTTCATCGGGTACGGGCGCGGGTGCACCAGGGTGACGCGGGTGCCGCCGCGCCGCAGGGCGAGCGCCGTTTCCACCCCGAGCACCCCGGCGCCGACCACCGCCACCTGCCCGCCGGTGACGCGCCGGCAGTCGGCGACGGTACGCAGCGGGGTGACGCCGTCGGCGAGCCGTCCGGCTTCCGTCAGCAGGCCGGGGACCGCGGGTATCCGGGGCCGGGCGCCGGTCGCGAGCACCAGGTGGTCGTACGGGTGGCTGGTGCCGTCCGACGCGTGCGCCAGGCGGCGTTCCCGGTCGATGCCGGTGACCCGGGTGCCCAGCCGCACCACGGTGCCGTCCGGCGGACCGGGCAGGGCCAGGGCGCGGGCCGGGAGCGTGCCGTCCAGCACCGAGGGGAGCAGCACCCGGTTGTACGCGGCCACCGGCTCCGCCCCCAGGACGGTGACGGTGCCCCGGTGGCCGTGGTGGTGCAGCCGGTCCACGAGGCGGTGGGCGGCGATGCCGTTGCCCACGACGACGACGGCGCTCATGCCGGGTCCGTCCAGGGTGCGATGCGGACCGCGCAGACCTTGAACTCGGGCATGTGGCTCTCCGGGTCGAGGGCGGTACTGGTGATGAGGTTGGCCCGGCCGTCCGCGGTGAAGTGGAACGGCAGGAAGACGGTGTCGGCCCGCAGGGTCGGCACCAGCCGCACCCGGGCGACGGCCGTGCCCCGGGCCGAGCTGACCCGCGCCAGGTCGCCTTCGGCGAGCCCGGCCCGCTCGGCGGTGTCGGGATGCACTTCGAGATACGACTCCGGGTCGGCCGCCAGCAGTTCGGGGACCTCGCGGGTCTGGGCGCCGGACTGGTAGTGCGCCAGCACCCGGCCGGTCGTGGCGAACAGGGGGAAGCGGTCGTCGGGGAGTTCGGCGGCGTCCCGGTGGTCGACCGGGCGGAACCGGGCCCGGCCGTCCGGGTGGGCGAAGCGGTCGAGGAAGAGCCGGGGCGTGCCCGGGTGGGGCGGCTGCCCGGGCGGGGTGGCGGGGCAGGGCCAGTGCAGGGCCTCACCGGCGTCGAGCCGTTCGTAGCTGACGCCGGAGTAGTCGGCCCGGCCGCCCCGGGTGGCGCGGCGCAGCTCCTCGAACACCTCGCGCGGTACGGCGGGGAAACGTTCCGACGGCTGACCGAGCCGGATCGCGAGTCCGCGCAGCACGTCCAGGTCGCCGCGTACCCCCGGCGGGGGCCCGGAGAGCCGGCGGCGGCGCAGCACCCGGCCCTCCAGGTTGGTCATGGTGCCCTCCTCCTCGGCCCACTGCGTCACCGGCAGCACCACATCGGCCAGCAGCGCCGTCTCCGACGGCATGAAGTCGGCCACCACCAGCAGCTCCAGCGCGGCCAGCCGCTCGGTGATCCGCGCGGCGTGCGGTGCGGACACCACCGGGTTGGAGCCGAACACCAGCAGCGCGCGCGGTCCGCCGGGGCGGCCGAGGGAGTCCAGCAGCTGATAAGCGCTCGGCCCGGGGCCGGGCAGCTCCTGCGGCGGCACGCCCCAGACGGCGGCCACCTCGGCGCGCGCCCCGGGGTCGGCGATCGACCGGTAGCCGGGCAGCTGGTCGGCCTTCTGGCCCAGCTCCCGGCCGCCCTGCCCGTTGCCCTGTCCGGTGAGGCAGCCGTAGCCGCTGCCCGCCCGGCCGGGCAGGCCCAGGGCGAGCGCCAGGTTGATGAAGGCCGCGACGGTGTCGGTGCCCTTGCTGTGCTGTTCGGCGCCGCGCCCGGTGAGGACGTAGGCGCGCCGGGCCTCGCCGAGCATCCGTACCGCCGCGCGCTGGGCGGCCACCGGCACCCCGGTGACCCGTTCGACGCGCTCCGGCCACCAGGCCACGGCCCGCTGCCACGCGGCGTCGAACCCGACGGTGCGCCGGTGCAGATAGCCCTCGTCCATTCCGCCGTCGGTGACGACGAGATGGAGCAGGCCGAGGGCGAGCGCCAGGTCCGTACCGGGCTGCGGCTGGAGGTGGAGGGCGGCCGCCTCGGCGGTCCGGGTGCGGCGGGGATCGATGACGATGAGCCGGGCGCCCGCCAGGTGGCGCATCAGCGGCGGCATGGTCTCGGCCGGGTTCGCCCCGGCCAGCAGGATCACCTCGGCGTCGTCGAGGTCGGCCACCGGGAACGGCAGCCCGCGGTCGAGGCCGAAGGCGGCGTTCCCGGCGGCCGCCGCGGAGGACATGCAGAACCGGCCGTTGTAGTCGATGCGGCTGGTGCCCAGCGCCACCCGGGCGAACTTGCCCAGCAGGTACGCCTTCTCGTTGGTCAGCCCGCCGCCGCCGAACACCGCCACCGCGTCGGGGCCGTGCGCGTCCCGGATCCGGCGCAGCCGGTCCGCGACGGTGTCCAGCGCCCGGTGCCAGCCCGCCGGTTCCAGCGATCCGTGGGCGTCCCGGATCAGCGGGGCGTGGAGCCGCACCGGGGTGTCGAGGAGGGCGGGGGCGGTCCACCCCTTCTGGCACAGCCCGCCCCGGTTGACGGGGAAGTCGGAGGGCGTCACGACCACCGCGCCGTCCTCGTGGTCCAGCCGGGTGCCGCACTGCAGGGCGCAGTACGGGCAGTGGGTCGCCACGGCGGTCGCGGAAGACGAGCGCGCCGAGGGCCTGGAAAGGGCGGTGGAGGGCGGCGATGCGGACACCGGCGGTGATTCAGACATGGGAGACCTCCGCACGCGGCACGGAGCGGCCGCCTCCGGGCCCGCCGCCGGGCGCCCCGCGCAGATAGACCGCCCAGGTCACCACCGCGCACACCGCGTAGTAGCCGAGGAAGGCGGCGAACGCGGCGTCACCGGTGCCGCCGGGGCCGTCGTAGCAGGCGCGGAAGGCCAGGTTGACGGCGACGCCGCCGAGCGTGCCGACCGCGCCGGTGACGCCGATGACCGCGCCGGACAGCTCACGGGCCCGGGTGAAGGCGCGGGTGGCATCCTCGCCCGCGGTGACGGCCTTCTCCGCGTCCTGCGCGAAGACCGCCGGAATCATGGCGTACGCCGAGCCGTTGCCGATCCCCGACAGCACGAAGAGCACGCAGAAGGCGGCGACGAACAGGGCGAACGAGTGGGTCGCGGAGGCCAGCAGCAGCACCCCGGTTCCGGCGGCCATGGCGGCGAGGTCCACCAGCGTCACCCGCGCCCCGCCCCACCGGTCGGCAAGCCATCCGCCGAGCGGCCGGAACAGCGAGCCGAGCAGCGGGCCGAGGAAGGTGTACGAGACGGCCTCCAGCCCGGAGGCGCCGAACTCGTACTGCAGGACCAGGCCGAACGCGAAGCCGTATCCGATGAACGAGCCGAAGGTGCCGACGTACAGCAGCGACATCCACCAGGTGTGGCGGCTGGCCAGGGCCTCGCGCAGCGCCCCGGGCCGGGCCCGTACGGTCGCGAAGTTGTCCATCCGCCGGGCGGCCAGCACCGCCAGCACGGCGGCCGCGGGCAAATAGGCGGCGGCCAGGTACTCGGGGTGGCCCAGACCGGCGGTGGCCGCCACCAGCAGCCCGAGCAGCTGCACCACGGCCACGCCCAGATTGCCGCCGCCCGCGTTGAGCCCCAGCGCCCGGCCCTGGTGGCGGCGGGGGAAGATGCCGCTGATGTTGGTCATCGACGAGGCGAAGTTGCCGCCGCCGAGCCCGGCCGCCGCCCCGGCCACCAGGAACACCCACAGCGGGGCGTCCGGCCGCTGGATCACCCAGACCGCCAGCGCGAGGGGGAGCAGCAGGGAGACGGTGGCGCACACCGTCCAGTCGCGGCCGCCGAAGCGGGTCACGGCGTAGCGGTAGGGCAGCCGGAGCGCCGCCCCGGCCAGGGTGGGGACGACGACCAGAAGGAACTTCTGCCCGGCGTCGAAGGTGAATCCGGTCGCGGGGGACATGAAGAGGACCAGGACCGACCACAGGCTCCATACCGAGAAGCCGAGGTGTTCGGTCGCGACGGACAGCACCAGATTGCGCCGTGCGACGCGGCTGCCCTCACGTTTCCAGAACTCCCGGTTCTCGGGGTCCCAGTGATCTATCCAGCGGCCGGAACCGCCCCGAGCCTTGCCCATGAGTTGCCTCGGCCTCCACTCGCATCTGAACACGGTCACAGTCATCAGTGGTGGTGATGGTGATGGTGTTGAAGGTGGTGCTTGGTGTGGCACGAGAATGCTGATGCCGGATTCCTCCAGGGGGTGGGGAAGCTCCAGAGGCATATCCAGGGTGCCGGGATGCGGAAAGCGGGCTCAATTGAACCTTGGTACACACGACGGACCGGCCTCACGCAGGGCAGCAGAGGCCGGCCGGCTCTTGGAGGCGCCTATACCCCGTCACATGGTCGTGCGCAATGATTCAATCCAGGCATACGAGACCAGGCCCGCTTGCAGCCTGGACTCCACGCGCAGCTTGGTCAGGATCTGCGCCACATGGGCTTTGACCGTGCGTTCGGTGACGGCGAGCCGGGACGCTATGGATCGGTTGGACTCCCCGTCGCCGAGCAGGCGGAACACATCGAATTCGCGACTCGAAAGTGAGGGCACCCGGTCCAGCTCTTCCTGCCAGGTCCGGCGAGCGTTGGGTGCCAGTGGTGCTTTCCTGGCGGCTAAACCGATCAGGCTTCCCTGTGTGGCCATGTATCTCCCTCTCCCGAAAACGCGGGTCGCGGGGTCCGGGTAATAGGTGGATTCACGTCAGCCTTATGAGCCCGGGCAGTATACGGAGGCGCCGATGTCAGAGGCATGTGACGAGCTTCACTTCCCGTTCCCGCGGCCGGCTGGATGCCGCCGTCGACCTGCGGGTCTGTGGTGGCGGACGGTGCGGAATCGTCTTGCTCCCTGAGACGGCGTCATCGGCAGGCCGCAATGGCGCGTTCTCGCTCAAGGCATGGACGGGCGATCATGCTAGATTCACTCGATTTCCGGTCAATCGCCGGTCAATCGCGCCGCTCAGCGAAGCCGTTCACGGTCCTCCGCGTCCGCGACGGCCATCGTCCCGGCCGCCTCCTCGGGCTTCGGCCGCGCCCGGCCCTGGGTGACCGCCAGCACCGCGCCGGCCAGCAGCACCACCGCGCCGATCGCCTGGACCGCACCGAACGTCTCGCCCAGGAAGAGGTAGGAGCACAGGGTGCCGACCGCGGGCACCATGAACATCATGATCGAGGCCGAGGCCGGGCCCACCGCGCCGACGCCCCGGTAGTAGAAGAGGTTCGCCACGGCCGTCGGCCCGATCGCCACGAACACCGCGTTGACCCAGGTGGTGGCGGGCACCGCGCCCCAGTCCGCGTGCCAAGCGGAGGGCACGCTGTAGAGCCCCAGCAAAATGGCGCCGCAGCTCATCGCGTACGCCGTGGCCCGCAGCGGTTCGATCCCGGCCAGCACCCGGGGGCCGAGCAGGGTGAACGCCGCCCAGCAGCCCGCGCTCAGCAGGAACAGCACATCGCCGATGAACCGGTCGCCGCCCGCGCCCGCGTCGGTCCGCGCGCCGATCAGGAAGATCACGGCACCGGTCAGCCCCAGCGCCAGCCCCGCCACGCGCCCGGCCGACGCCCGCTCCTTGCGGGTGACCAGCAGGAACCCGGTGGTCAGCACGGGGCTCATGACCGGGATGATGGTGGTGCTGTCCATCGCCGGGGCCAGCGAAAGCCCCCAGAAGAACAGCAGGTTGTACAGGAAGACCCCGAGCACCCCCGCCCCGGCGGCCCGCCCCACGTCCCGCTTCGACGTGGCCTGCCGGGAGGGGACGAAGCGCAGCGCGATGAGCAGGACCACCGCCCCGCCGCCGAAGCGCAGCAGAGCCGCCACGGAGTGCGGCAGATGGTCGACAACGACCTTGGAACTGCTGAAGCCGCTGCCCCAGAGGACCATCGTGGTCGTCAGTAAGAGATAGGGGTTCGTGCCCCCTCCGGGCTTTGCCTGTTTCTGCGACATGCGCTTCCCCCTTGGTCTGCTGCGTGACTGCTGGTGCGACTGATGCTCATGTGGCAGGGCGCCCCGCCGCGTCGGAGCGGGGCCGTTCAGATGACGTCCCGTCACCTGCAGTGGTCGGCCACAGCGTAACGGGCCGGTGAAGGGCCCGTGCCCCCGCCTCGCCGACGGCGCCCGAACGCGCCTGTACGAAGGTTCAATTGAGGCCCCCGAGGCCCGGCGGTGATAGTCAATCGCATCCCGGCCCGGCGCCGGATCATCGCGAACACTCGCGGCGGGCACGGTCCTGCGCGGTGCGCCGCTCAATGTCTTCTGTTATTCCCGACGGCCGCAAGAAGGGTTCCCCGAAATGCTGCTGCAATCCATGACCTCGGACCCCATCGCGCGCAATTCCGATCTCGTGAGCCTCTTCCGCGAGGTCGCCGCGGCCACACCGGAGCGGACCGCGCTGTCCGCCGAGGACGACCGCCTCTCCTACCGGCGGCTCGACGCCTGGTCGGACGCGGTGGCCCGCACCCTGCTCGCCGAGGGGGTCAGGGCAGGGGACCGGGTGGCCCTGCGCATGTCGCCGGGAACCGAGGCCATCGTCGCGATCCTGGCCATCCTCAAGTGCGGCGCCGCGTACGTCCCGGTGGACCTGCGCAACCCGGTCTCCCGGAGCGACTTCATCCTCGCCGACAGCGGTGCGAGCGCACTGATCGGCGAGGTCTACGAGGGATGCGCGGTCACCAGGGTCGTCACCACCGCGGCCGTGACGGAACGCCGGGACGCCCGCCCCGAGCCCATGACGGGTGCCCAGGGGCCGGGCGCCGAGGACCTGGCGTACGTCATCTACACCTCCGGAACCACCGGGAACCCCAAGGGCGTGCCGGTACGCCACGCCAACGTACTGGCCCTCCTCACCGGCGCCCCCTCGGTGTTCGACTTCACCGCGGACGACCGGTGGCTGCTGTTCCACTCGCTGTCGTTCGACTTCTCGGTGTGGGAGATGTGGGGGGCGTTCTCAGGCGGCGCGGAGCTGGTGGTGCTGCCGCACTGGTCGGCCCGTACGCCCGAGCAGTATCTGACGGTCATCATCGACCGGGGCGTCACCGTCATCAACCAGACGCCCACCGCCTTCCTCGCGCTCACCGAGGCGGCGGTGCGCGGCGGCCGGGACGTCTCGGGGCTGCGCTACGTCATCTTCGGCGGCGAGAAGCTCACCGCCCCCATGCTGCGGCCCTGGGCCAAGGCGTTCGGGCTCGACCGGCCGCGGCTGGTCAACGGCTACGGGATCACCGAGACCACGGTGTTCACGACCTTCGAGGAGATCGGCGAGGCGTATCTGTCGCAGGACGCCTCGGTCATCGGGCGCGCGCTGCCGTCGTTCGCCACCCGGGTCGTCGGCGACGACGGCCGGGACGTGGCGCTCGGCGAGACCGGTGAACTGTGGCTGGCCGGCGCCCAGCTGGCCGAGGGCTATCTGCGCCGCCCGGAGCTGACCGCCGAGAAGTTCCCGGTGGTGACGGACGGGGAGACCGGCGCATCCGTCCGCTACTACCGCACCGGGGACCTGGTCAGCGAGCTGCCCGACGGCCGGTTCGCCTACGAGGGCCGCGCCGACCTCCAGATCAAACTGCGCGGCTACCGCATCGAGCTGAGCGACATCGAGACCGCCGTGCGCCGCCACGACGACGTCCTCGACGCCGTCGTCACGGTGCGCGAGTTCAAGCCCGGCGACCTCCGCCTGGTCTGCGCCTACGTGGCCCGCGAGGGGAGCGCGACCACCGCACGGGAGCTGCGGAACCACATCAAGACCCTGTTGCCGGCCTATATGCATCCGGCGCGCTATCTGCGGCTGCCGGGGCTGCCCCGCACCGTCAACGGAAAAGTCGACCGGGCGGCCGTCGTCCGGTCCTGGGAGGAAGAGGTGGCACGTTCATGACGCAACCGATCATCGACACGCAGTCGGCCAACCCCGACGACCTCGCCGTCGCTTGGGTGGGCGAGGTGCTGGAGGAGTCCGACCTGTCCGCCCAGGACAACTTCCTCGACCTCGGCGGCCACTCCGTCCTGGCCCTGGAGCTGAGCGAACGGGCCAAGAAGAACCTCGGTGTCGACCTGGACATGCAGATCCTGTTCGAGCGCAGCATCGGCGAGGCCCTCGCCGACGCCGTCGCCCGCGCCCGGACCACCAAGTAGCAAAAGGAGAGTTGCCATGACCACAGTGAGCGAGCAGGCCGACTTCACCTTCAGCCCCGAAGAGGTGGACCGGTTCGAGCGGGACGGCTACATCGGCCCGGTCAAGATCTTCGAGCCGGAGGAGATGACCCGCCGCTGGAACACCATCCGGCGCCAGCTCCTCGACCGCTCCCTGGCCATCTACCCGGACAGCAACGGCAAGGCCAACATCTCCAACTACGACCGCCACCTGGACATCGACCTGCTGTCCGAGCACATCATGCGGCCCGAGATCGTCGACCGTGTGGCGTCCCTCATCGGCCCCAACCTGCTGTGCTGGCGCAGCGAGTTCTTCCCCAAGTACCAGGGCGACGAGGGCACCGACTGGCACCAGGCCGCCACCTTCGCCCACGCCACCGGCAAGCCGCAGATCATCTGGCCGTCCGACGAGGGCCGCCCCGCCTTCATCGGCACCATCACGGTGTGGACCGCGTTCACCCACTCCACTGAAGCGAACGGCTGCCTGCAGCTGATGCCGGGCACCCACACGACGATGAACTACGACGAGTCCGGGGGAATGGAGTACGACGCGGACGCCATCAACCAGCGCGAGAAGGACGGCATCAAGCGCGGCTTCTTCGGCTACGACTACCGGACCCTGCAGAAGGACCCCAACTGGAAGCCGGACGAGTCCAAGGCCTTCCCGATGGTCCTCAAGCCGGGCGAGGCCGTCATCTTCTGGTCGAACACCATGCACGCCTCGCTGCCGCACACCGGCAGCAAGACGGACTACCGCATGGGCTTCGCCGCCCGCTACGTGCCCACCCAGGTGCAGGTCTACCCCGGCACCGAGGGCCTGACCGAGTACGGCGACGGCATCCACCTCGAAAAGTACGGCGCGGTCCTGGCCTCCGGGGTCGACGAGTACAAGCACAACCGGATGGCCCGCACCAGCCGGCGCGGCTACGAGTTCGTACCGCGCCAGGTCCCCGGCCTGCCGTCCGCCGGCTGACCTCGTCCGGCACCACGGCGGGGCGGCCCCGGGCCGCCCCGCCGTGCCCCTTCCCGCATCCGCGGTGCTCGCCGCGACGGTCCGCAGGAGGTACGTATGACGGTCCGCAGGAGGTACCCATGACGCCCCGCCCCCTCATCATGCTGCACCACGCGGGCGGCTCCGCCGCCGTCTTCGACCGGCTCGCCGAGGCCCTGCCGGACGGCATCCAGCCGCTGCCGCTGGAGCTGCCCGGGCGCGGCAAGCGGTGGCGCGAGGCGCCCGTCACCACCATCGAGGACGCGGTCGAGGACCTGCTGCGGGCGGTCTCCGGACACCGCGAGGACATCGCCGTCTTCGGCCACAGCGTGGGCGCCTACCTGGGCCTCTGTCTGACGGCCCGGCTCGCGGAGACCGGCGGGCCGCGCTGCTCCGCCCTCATCGTTTCCGCCAACGCGGGTCCGGTGAGCGCCGAACCGCCCTGCGAGGGCTCTCCGTTGCTCACCACCGACGAGGAGATCTTCGCCATCGCCGAGAGGTCCGGCGGCACGATCTCCCCGCAGATCCGCGACCACCCCGTGCTGCGGGAGCGCACCGCGGCCCTGCTGCGCGCCGACTTCTCGCTCGGCGACTCGTTTCTGCGCAAGCGCCGGGCCACCACCGTGGGCACCGATCTCGTGGTGTGCTGCGGAGCCGATGACGTCTTCACCGACGCCCAGCTGGACAGCTGGCGCCACAGCACGACCGGGCGGGCGGAGATCACGCCCCGCCTCCCCGGCGGCCACTTCTACCTCGAACAGCCCGCCCAGGCCGCCGCGTTGGCCGGGACCATCGCCCGTACGCTGCTGGGACCGGCCGACCGCACTCCTTGACGCGCGCCGCGCACCGTCCGCAGGATGACGGCGTGACACCCACGACCGCGACGGCGCGGTCCGACAAGCCTCCGGCCCGCGGGCCGGACGGCGGCGGCGCCCCCGCCGCGCGGCGGAGGCCGGGAGCCGGCCACGGCGCGTGGTTCCTGGTGCTGCCCGCGCTCCTGCCGATCCTGCTGCTGAGCGTCGGCCCGCTGCTGTACGGGATCGGGCTGGCCTTCACCGACGCCCAGTCCGGCCGGACCGAGCCGACCCAGTGGACCGGGCTGCTCAACTTCCAGGACCTCGCCCGCGACACGCTCTTCTGGGAGTCGTTCCGGATCGGCCTGGTGTGGGCGGTCGCGGTGACCGTGCCGCAGTTCGTGCTGGCCCTGGGGCTGGCGCTGCTGCTGGCGCAGAACCTCCGCTTCCGCTGGCTGGCGCGGGCCCTGGCGATCGTGCCGTGGGCGATGCCCGAGGTCGTCGTCGGCATCATGTGGCGGCTCGTCTACCACCCCGACGCGGGGCTGCTGAACGACACGCTGGGCACCGACCGGGACTGGCTCGGCAGCCTCACCACCGCCCTGCCCGCCGTGATCGTCGTCGGCGTCTGGGCTCGGCTGCCGCAGGTGGCGGTCACGCTGCTGGCCGCGCTGGGAGGCGTACCGCGGGAGCTGCACGAGGCCGCGGCGATGGACGGCGCGGGCGCCTGGCGGCGCTTCCGCACCGTCACCTGGCCCGCCATCCGGCCCGTGGCGCTCGCGATCAGCGCGCTCAGCCTCATCTGGAACGTCAACTCCTTCGCGCTGGTCTACGTCCTGACCGGCGGCGGGCCCGGTGGGCGCACCCGGCTGCCGATGCTCTTCGCGTACGAGGAGGCGTTCCGCTACGGGCAGTTCGGGTATGCGGCCGCCATGGGATGTGTGCTGGTCGCGGTCGTCTCCGTGCTCCTCGCGCTCTTCCTCGTCGGCCGGCTCAGGGGGGACGACGCGTGAACCGGGCCGCCGCGCCGCGCGGGCGCCGGGCCGCTCGCGCCGGGCAGTACCTCGCCCTGCTGGGCTATCTCGTCTTCCTCGCGTTCCCGCTGCTGTGGCTGCTGTCCACCGCGTTCAAGCCGCCGCGCGAGCTGATGAGCCCGGACCCCGGCTGGATCCCCGGCCATCCGACACTGGACAACTTCCGCCAGGCGTTCGACGAGCAGCCGCTGCTGCGGGCCGCCGCGAACAGCCTGACCGCCTCCGTCGCCGCCGCGGCCATCACCGTCGTCATCGCGACCCCGATGGCGTACGTCATGGCCCGGCACCACCGCTCCCCGCTGTCCCGGGCGGCCACCGGCTGGGTCGTGGTCAGCCAGGCGTTCCCCTTCGTCCTGGTGATCATCCCGCTGTTCCTCGTGCTGAAGAACCTGTACCTGATCAACTCCCTGTCCGGCCTGATCATGGTGTACGTGGTGTGGTCCTTGCCGTTCGCCCTGTGGATGCTCGCGGGATACGCCCGGGCCGTGCCCAGGGAGTTGGAGGAGGCCGCGGCCGTGGACGGGGCGGGACGGCTGCGCATCCTGGTGTCCGTCACCATGCCGCTGCTGGCGCCCGGCCTCGTGGCCACCGCCCTCTTCGCCTTCATCACCGCGTGGAACGAGTTCTTCTTCGCGCTGGTGCTGCTCAAGACGCCGCAGAAGCAGACCATGCCGGTCGTCCTCACCCACTTCATCGGCGCGGAAGGCGTCGCCGACCTCGGGCCGCTGGCCGCCGCCTCGCTGCTCGCCACCCTGCCCTCGCTGGTCCTGTTCGCCGTCATCCAGCGGCGGATCACCAGCGGGACCCTGGCCGGGGCGGTGAAGTCCTGATGCGCCGCCGCACGCTGCTGACCGGCGCCTCCGCCGCCTCCGCCGCCCTGCTGTCCGGATGCGCCCCCGCCCGGCGCCGCGCCCGCGGGGGAGAGGTGGTGCTCCGCTTCCAGTCGCTGGCCTGGCAGAAGGAGTCCGTCGAGGCCAACAAGCGCCTGGTGGCGGAGTGGAACGCGGCCCACCCCGGCATCAGGGTGGACTACGTCCAGGGCAGCTGGGACGGTGTCCACGACCAGCTCCTCACCTCCTTCGAGGGCGGCGAGGCACCCGACATCATCCACGACGCCGCCGACGACCTCGCCGACTTCGCGTACGGCGGCTACCTCGCCGATCTGCGGGGGCTCTTGCCGGACCGCCTGACGGCCGACATCCCGGCCCACAGCTGGGCCACCACCACCTTCGGCGACGGCGTCCACGGCGTGCCGTTCCTCCAGGAACCGCGCGTGATCATCGCCAACCGGAAGCTGCTGGAGCGGGCACGGGTGCGCATCCCGACCGTGCGCGACCCCTGGAGCTGGGCGGAGTTCGAGGACGCGGCGCGAGCGCTCACCCGGGACGGGACGTACGGTGTCGCCTGGCCGCTCAAGGAACCCGTCGCCGCGACCCTGGGCCTCGCCCTCTCCACCGGCGGCCGGATCTTCCACCGGGGCGCCGACGGCAAGGTCACGGTCCGCTTCGACGCCGCCGACCAGCGCGTCCCGCGCGCCATCGCCCGAACGGCGGCCAAGTCCACGCTCGGCATGGGCGGTTCGGACACCCTCCCCGGCTTCTTCGGCGGAAAGTACGCCATGGTGCCGCTCGGCTTCTCCTACCGCCAGCAGATCGTCCAGCAGGCCCCCGAGGGCTTCGCCTGGACGGTGCTGCCCGCGCCCGCCGGGCCCGGCGGCGACCAGCGCCAGGGCGTCAGCCCGCAGACCCTGTCCATCGCCGAGGACAGCCCGTACCGGCGGGAGGCGGTCCGCTTCCTCGACTTCTTCCTGCGCCCGCGCAACATGGCCCGGCTCGCGCTCGGCGACTGGATGCTGCCGACCGGCACCGGGGCGCTGCGCGACCGGGCGCTGCGCACACCCGAGCACGGCTGGGCGACCGGCACGGCGCTGGCCGGCCAACTGCGCCCGGCCCCCGCCCTGTCGGTGCGCGGCTATCCGGAGTGGAAGGACAAGGTGGCCACGCCCGCGCTGCAGGAGTACTACAGCGGAGCCATAGGAAGGGAAAGCCTGAGAAAAAGATTGATCAAGGACGGAGGGCTGGTGCTCGCTCGATACCAGCGCTAGGGCGTGTTTCGAAAGCCCCGCCTGCCCCGCGACGCCTGGCACGCACGTTCGCTGCGTTGTCGGGATCGTCCGAGTAGGCCCACTACGAGGACGACCCTCCGCCTTGCGATCGCACGCACCAGACGCCGCGGGGCCCGCCCTCCGGGCGGCCGGCGCTACTTTCGAAACACGCCCTAGGCGGGAAGGTCGCCGCGACCGGCGCCGAGCCCAGGACGTACGAGACGGTCCTCCTCCGCGACGAGATACCCGAAGGCGCCGAACTCATCGACTACGTCGAGCCGTTCCTGACCGAAGCCATCCAGGCGCTCCCGCAGCACCTGACGGCGCACGAGGGCGACGAGCCGGACCTGATCCTCCACGACCTCACGGCCTACCCGGCGCACATCCTCGCCCACCGCTGGGTGCCGCAGCCCAGTGTCCCGCGGCAGGCCGACGCCTTCGTCGCCCACGCGGGCGCGGGCGGCAGCCAGGAGGGAGCGCGCCCTGGTGAAGGGGCCATCAGACGGGCTCGACGCCCAGGCCGTGCCCAACCGGGCTGCGGGTGTGGGCCCACGCGGGCAGTGCGGTCAGCACAGCGACGGCGAGCAGGATGGCGAGCGCGGTGGCGAGCAGCCAGGTTCCCGGGGGCGTGACCTGGGTGCCGAAGAGCCAGTACAGGCCGAGACCGGCCGGGATGCCCACCGCGATCCCGGGTGCGGCGGGCAGGAGCCCGGCGACACAGAGCGCGGTGACGACCTGGCCGGGTGTGGCGCCGAGCGTGCGGGCGACGGACAGGGCGCGTCGGGCCTGTACGGCGGTGCTCAGACCGAGGAGCACGGTGTTGAGCGTGGACATCGCCACGAGCACGAGCGTGACGGCGAGCAGCACCCGGCCGGTCTGGTCGGCCCGTACTTCGATGGGGCCGAAGTGGGTGAAGTCGGGCCGCGCGGCGAGTTCGGTGTGCCAGGTGAGCAGGGCGGTGACCATGAGCGTGGTGGCGGCCGAGCCCGCACCGGCCAGGACGGCGCGGCCGGGCCGGCGTGCGAGCAGCCGGATACCGAGCAGGAGTGAGGCGGGCAGATACGCCGTTACGGCATTGAGGCGGGGGTGCCGCGTGGGCAGATGTGCCGGGTCGGTCAGGGCGTTGACGGTACTGGTGCGGGCCGCGCGCAGGGCGGGGCGGAGCGCGCCCGTCACCGCGACGATGACGGCGAGGAGGACCGCGGCGAAGACGGATCCGAAGTCCGGGGGGCCGACGGTGTTGAGCAGCCCGGCGCTGGGGTCGACCAGGTGGGGCGCGGCAAGCGTCCCGGCGGTCAGGCCGATCGCGGTGGCCAGGAGGGCGAGCAGGAGGTACTGCGCGAGCAGGGCGGCGGTGACGGTGGCGGGTCCGGCGCCGACGGCCTTGAGCAGTGCGGCCCGCCGGTTGTCCCGGGCGGCGCGTGCTGTCGCGAGTGCGGCGAGGGTGACGATCGCGGCGACGGCGAGGAGCCAGCCGCCGACGACCAGGGCGGGCTGGATGCTCCTGATCATGGCCTTGTCGGTCTGGAGGACGTCCTGCCAGTCGTGGGTGTTGACCCAGCCGTCGGTCTCGCTCCAGCCGGCGAACGTGGTGTTCATCCAGTGCTGCGTCGCGGTGGGATCGTCCAGCTTCAGATAGATCAGGTGGACTCCGGGGTCGTCGCCTGCCGCCTTGCGGGTGTCTGCGCTGGTGAGCCACATCCTGCCGCCGAAGTCGGACGTCCCGGGTCCCTGCGCGTCGTCGCTCCACGGATACACCGAGGTGGCCGTGCTGATCGCGGTTCCGACCACCGGATAGTCGCGTCCGCTGACGGTGACGTGGTCACCGACGCTCACGCCGAGTGCTTTCGCGAAGCCGCGTTCGAGCACCGCACCGCCGGGCCGTACCCAGGTGCCGGAGGTCACCAGCGGCTGGTCCACCGCGGCGTCCTGAGAGGTGTCGCGCCCTTCGACCGCGGTGTGCGCGCTCTTGCCGTAGGCCTTGAGGTACGTGTCGAACGCGAAGACGGGCTCGGCCTGTTCGGCCACGCCGGGAGCGTCCGCGAGGCGTGCGGCCACGCCGGATGGATCGGCGGCCGTCGTGGTGGCGATGATGTCGGGCCCCGCGGTGGCCGCGCGCGTCTTCTCGTACCCGTTGTCGACGGCGTTGCCGGTCGCAAGGCCGAGGATCAGGCTCGTGCTTGCGACGGTGACGGCGAGCAGGAAGACGAGGGCCTCGCCGGGGCGGCGGCGTAGGTCCCGCAGCACCAGGCGCCCTATCAACAGCAGGCGTCCCACGGTCAGTTCTCCCAGTTCAGCAGGGCGCCGAGCCGTGCGGTGCCGGTGTCGCTCCCCAGGGCTGTGTCGTCGGCCAGTGCGCCGTCGCGCAGGGAGACGACGCGGTCGGCGGTGGCGGCGACGCGTTCGTCGTGGGTGACCATGACCAGGGTCTGGCCCGCGGCGCGCAGGTCGTCGAAGAGCCGGAGGACATCCTGGGTCGCGGCGCTGTCGAGGTTTCCGGTGGGCTCGTCGGCGAGGACGATCAGCGGCTTGTTGACCAGGGCGCGTGCGATGGCGATCCGCTGCCGCTGCCCGCCGGACAGCTGTGAGGGCAGATGCCGGGCCCGGTCGGCGAGTCCGACCTGGTCGAGGAGTTCGGCGGCGCGGTGGCGGGCGGCGCGGGGCGAGGCTTTGGAAAGCAGCGCGGGCAGTTCGACGTTCTCCGCCGCGGTCAGCTCGTCGACCAGATGGTAGGCCTGGAAGACGAACCCGAGGGAGCGGCGCCGCAGCCGGGCGAGCGCCCGCTCGCCGAGGTCATCGATGCGCTGCCCGCCGAGCCACACCTCGCCCTCGGTCGGCCGGTCGAGGCCGCCGAGCAGCTGGAGCAGCGTGGACTTGCCGCAGCCGCTGGGCCCCATCACGGCGAGCAGCTGCCCGGCAGGGACATCGAGGCCGACCCCGTCGACGGCCCATATCGCGCTCTCGTCCTCGCCGTACACACGCGCCAGGCCGACCGCGCGCAGCACCGGCCCGGCCTCCGCACCGGGCCGGCCCGCTCCCGCGCTGTCGTCCGTACCGCGCCGTCGCGGCCGGCCCCGCTGACCGTTTCTCGTCATCCGTTTCCCCTGTCTTTCCCACGCGGCGTACGGCCGCACCAGGCCCGCTCGCACGCCTCCAACCAGCGCAGATCGGCCTGCAACCGGAGCGCGACGCCCTCCAGAAGCAGCCCGGCCTCCGAATCCGTGCCGTGAACCAGGGCGGCGCGCTGGGCCTCGGCGAGGCTGCTCATCAGTTCCCGCCGACGCGCGTTCACGAGCGCGAGCGGATCGGCCGTGCCGGATTCGCGGGCGGCCACCAGCTTCAGATGGACCTCCGTCACATCCGCCCGTGGACCGATGCTCTCGGCCATCCACGCGGCCACCCGCTCGTGCCCGGCCGCGGTCGGGGCGAACACCTTGCGTCTCGGGCCGCGCACCGCCGCTTCCTCGCGTACTTGGACGACCAGGCCCGCTTTTTCGAGCCGGGTGAGCGTGACATAGACCTGCCCCGCGTTCAGCGCCTCCCCGAGCGGCCCGAGTGCCGCCGTCAGGCGTCTGCGCAGGTCGTAACCGTGCGACGGCTCCTTGACCAACAGCGCCAGCACCACGTCCTGCACCGATTCCCCCTCCCCGACGACCCCAATAGATAGCGGTTAACTAAAACGGGCGTCAAACCACGCGCACCGGCCGCGGCCCCACCGCGCCCGGCACCAAGGATCTCGACGGCACGTTCCGTACCTCGACTGCTCACACCCGGAACACGCCGATGCCGCCGCACCGGGCGCCCGGGCCCTCGCCGGTCCAAGTCGCGCACCAGTAACGGGACTTGTCATGATCGTCCCGAGAAGACGTTGCATATGTCACACATGGGCCAGGATCTTGAATTGCCCGGTTCCATCCGTCAGGGTTTCGTCTCAGCCCGGAGTGATCCGAACACGCTCCGGCGCCGGCGCGCCCGCGTGAGCGATCACCGAGCGCGCGATCCCCCCACAACCGCACGAGGAGGATCCCTCGTCATGGCAGTACACAAGCAGCGCAACGCGCGTCGACTCACCCTGGCGATAGCCGCGGCGGGTGCCGTCACCGCCGGTGCCTTCGTGGCCGTCCCGGCCGGCGCCGCCACCGCGAAACCCGCCGAGGGCACCGTCTACGGCACCCAGGCCAAGAACGCCGTCGACGGCAGCTACATCGTCATGCTCAAGGGCGGAAAGACCGTCAAGGCCGCGGCCCAGGGCAAGGACCTGGCCCAGGAATACGGCGGCAGGCTCCGCCGCGCTTACGACTCCGCCGTCAACGGCTTCTCCGCGGACGGCCTCAGCGAGACCGAGGCCAAGCGGCTGGCCGCCGACCCGTCGGTGGCCAAGGTCGTCCAGAATCACCGCTACTCCATCAAGGCCACCCAGGAGAACCCGCCGTCCTGGGGCCTGGACCGGCTCGATCAGGAAGACACCAAGGGCGACAAGAAGTACACCTACCCGGACGGCGCGGGTGAGGGTGTCACCGCGTACGTCATCGACACCGGGGTCCGCGCCTCCCACAAGGACTTCGACGGCCGCGTCACCTCCGGCTTCGACGCCGTCGACAACGACGACGACGCCGACGACGGCAACGGCCACGGCACCCATGTCGCGGGCACCATCGCCGGTACCGAGCACGGCGTCGCCAAGAAGGCCGAGGTCGTGGCGGTGAGAGTCCTGGACGACCAGGGCTCGGGCACCACCGAACAGGTGGTGTCCGGCATCGACTGGGTCACCAAGAACCACAAGGGCCCGTCCGTGGCCAACATGAGCCTCGGCGGCACCGCCGACGAGGCCCTGGACGCGGCCGTGCAGAAGGCCATCGACTCCGGTGTCACCTTCGCCGTCGCGGCCGGCAACGAGTCCGCCGACGCCGGCCAGAGCTCGCCCGCCCGGGTCAAGGACGCGATCACCGTCGCCTCCAGCACCGACGCCGACGAGCAGTCCGACTTCTCCAACTTCGGCAAGGTCGTCGACCTCTACGCCCCCGGCTCGGACATCACCTCCGACTGGAACACCGGGGACGACGCCACCAACACCATCTCCGGTACGTCGATGGCCACCCCGCACGTCGTGGGCGCCGCCGCCGTCTACCTGAGCGGCCACCAGGACGCCAAACCGGCCGACGTGGCGAAGGCGCTCACCGAAGGCGCCACCGCCGACAAGATCTCCAACCCGAGCGAGGGCACCCCGAACAAGCTGCTGAAGATCGTCAAGTAGGACACACATTGACACCTGGCCGCCGCGCTCACCCCACTGGGCGCGGCGGCTGCTTCAGCGCGGTAGTGGGAGCAACTGGCGCAAGCCTTGAACCCGTTGTCCTGCGGTGCGAGTGTCGCGAGCGTGAACAGCACGGACGGATACGCGTGGGCGGCGGTCGAGGACGCGCCGGTGAGGGAACTTCTCCCGGGCATCCGGCTGCGCCGCCTGCGGACCGATGAGAACGGCGCGAAGACCCACGTCCTGGAAATGGACCCCGTCCCCGAAGGGTGACTCAGCCCTCAAGGCCACCGAGCAGCGCGGCAACATCCAGGTCGACGGTGAACTCCCCGGCGACCTGGACGGACTCCGTGCCGGTGACCGTGGTGACTTCGCGGTACGCATCGCCCTCCAGCTCATGCACGACCACACGCACATCGGGCTCCAGCTCCACTCGCCAGAAGGCGGGCACCTTGGCCTGGGCGTAGAGCGCCGGCTTGAGGATGCGGTCGGCGGAGCGGTTCCACGGAGACACGATCTCCACCAGCAGGAGTACCGCCTCCAGTGGCACGGCCAACGTTCCCCGCTGGACGGCGGAGCGGTCGACGACGGCGATGTCGGGGATGAACAGTCTGGATTCCCCCGTCACATTCACCGCCTCGGCGGCGAGGAACGGAGCACCGGACCGGTCCAAGGCTGCGGTGATCTGGTTGCTCAGCCTGAGGGACACGATCTGGTGGTCCCAGCTGGGAGCGGGGGACATCATGAGGGCACCGTCCACAAGTTCAAAGCGGGCGCGTGCCGGGTGTTCCGGAAACGCGAGGACATCCTCGACCGTCCAGGGGCCTTCGTGATCGTCGACGCGCATTTCAGGTGCGCTCATGACCGCCACCACCGCCTCCTCGTGTTTCCTTGGCTCCAGCATGGCACGCAGCTCGTACAAGTGCCGAGACTTCCAGCGTGAGCCGAGCGCCCAGCGGATCCGGCCGCCGAAGACACTGAAGAGGCTGACCCGGCGCGCTCAGGCCGTCAGCAGAACCCGCCGCGCCACCCGGGCCTCGTCGTAGCGGGCCAGCAGCAGCCGGGCCAGCTCGGGGGCCGGACCGAGGACGCCGGCCAGGACGTCCGCGCCCGCCGCCTCGGCGCCGTGGGCGATGCGGTCGGGGAGGCGGCCGGGGGCGATGACGTACGGG
Organism: Streptomyces sp. NBRC 110028; assembly: GCF_001417735.1. Classification (GTDB taxonomy): domain Bacteria; phylum Actinomycetota; class Actinomycetes; order Streptomycetales; family Streptomycetaceae; genus Streptomyces. The sequence continues at coordinate 412,393 of NZ_BBUZ01000024.1, read as the reverse complement.
GCCACGGCCACCCGTTCGGCGCCCTCGGCGCGCAGGGCGCGCACCGCGTCCTCGGTGCGGGGGAGGGAGGCGGAGGCGAACGCGGGTCGCACGGCGCACCATCCGGTGTGCCGCCACTCCCGCGCGATTTCAGCGATCACCGCGATCGCCTCCGGGTCGGTGGAGCCCGCCGAGGCCAGGACGACGCCGGTCCGGTGCCGGTCGGCCGGGCGCAGCCCGGCCTCGTACAGACGGTGTTCCAGGGCCTCCACGAGCAGCGGGGAGGGTCCCAGGACACCGGCCTGGCGGACGGTCAGGCGGGGGTGGCGGGCCGTGGCCTCGCGCAGGACCGCCGGGATGTCGGCCTTCGCGTGGAAGGCGCGGGTGAGCAGGAGGGGGAGGGCGACCACCTCGTCGGTCCCCGCCGCGGCGAGCCGGTCCAGGACCTGGCCCACCCGGGGCGCGTTGAACTCCAGGAAGGACGCTTCGACGCGCAGCCCCGGCCGCAGCGACCGCACGCGCGCGCACAGCGCGCCGACGGTCGCCGCGTGGCGCGGATCGCGGCTGCCGTGGGCGACGACGAGGAGGGTCGGGGCAGACATGGTGGTTTCCGTGGTTTCCTTCAGCGGGCGTTCGGCGCCAGGCCGCGGCTGCGCAGGACGCGGCGCTCGATGGGGGCGAAGACCAGCAGTTCGATGGCGATGCCGACGACGAGGATCATGATGATGCCGAGCAGCACGCTCGCCATGTCGGAGTTGTTGCGCGCGTTCTCCAGGTACTGGCCCAGCCCCAGGCCCAGGTCGGGGGACTTGGCGATGATCTCGGCGGCCATCAGCGAGCGCCAGGAGAAGGCCCAGCCCTGCTTGAGCCCGGCGACGTAGCCGGGCAGCGACGCGGGCAGCAGGATGTGCCAGGCGCTGACCAGGCCGCGGGCGCCGAGGGTGCGGCCGGCGCGCAGGAACAGCGGGGGCACCCGGTCGATGCCCGCGACGAGGCCGTTGGCGATCGAGGGCACGGCGCCGAGCAGGATGACGGTGTACATCATCTGGTCGTTGAGGCCGAGCCAGATGACCGCGGGCGGCACCCAGGCGACCGAGGGCAGCGACTGCAGTCCGGAGAGGATCGGGCCGAAGGCGGCGCGGACGAAGTTCACCCGGGCGACGATCAGCCCCAGCGGGGTGGCGATCGCGAGCGCGATGAGGAAGCCGAAGAGGCCGCGCGAGACGCTGGTCCAGATGATGTCGAACAGCTCGCCCCGCAGCCACAGCAGGCGCAGCGAGTCCCACACCAGGCTGGGGTCGGGGAGTTTGTAGTCCTCGGTGACGTGTCCCCAGACGAGCACCTTCCACAGGGCCACCACCGCGATGACGGCCACGATGGGCGGCAGCACCTTCTGGATGAGCACCTGGGTCACCGGGACCCGCTTGATCTGGACCGTTTCCAGTGCGTCGAGCCCGGCCTCCAGGCCCTCCAGGTCCTCGGCGGACTTCTTCGCGCCGTCGGTATTCGGGGCCGTGTCGGCCGCGGCGGTCCTACTGCTGGCCATGGCGGCGGATCTCCCCACGCAGTTCTTCGGTGATCTCGATGGACAGGTCGGCGACGGCCGCGTCCTCGATGCGGCGCGGCTGCGGTATGTCGACCGACCAGTCGCGGACGACCCGGCCGGGGCGCGAGGACAGCAGCACCACGCGCTCGGCCAGCCGGACGGCCTCGCGGACGTTGTGGGTGACGAACAGGACCGAGACGCCGGTCTCGCTCCAGATCCGGGTCAGTTCGCCGTGCAGCACATCGCGGGTGATGGCGTCGAGCGCGGCGAACGGCTCGTCCATCAGCAGCACGCTGGAGTCCTGGGCCAGCGCGCGGGCCATCGCCACGCGCTGCCGCATACCACCGGACAGCTCGTGCACCCGCTTGCCGTGCGCGCCCTTCAGCCGCACCAGCTCCAGCAGCCGCTCGGCCTCCGGCCTGCGGTCGGCGCGGGGTACGCCGCGCAGCCGCAGCGCCAGTTCGATGTTCTTGCCCGCGGTCAGCCACGGGAACAGCGCGTGCTCCTGGAACATCAGGGCCGGGCGGCTGCCGGGCACCTCGATGGTTCCGCCGGTCGGGCGGTCCAGGCCGGCGATGAGGTTCAGCAGCGTCGACTTGCCGCAGCCGGAGGCCCCCAGGATGCAGACGAACTCGCCGGGCTTGATCTCCAGGTTGATGTCGTCGAGGACGGGCTGGGCGGCGCCGGGGCGGCCGAAGGACTTGTGGACGTGGCCGATCCGGACCGCTCCGGTGGAGTCGGCGGCGCCGGGCGCGGCCGGGCCCGCCAGGTCGGCCTTCTCGGTGGTCAGTGCCGGGGACATCCGGTCACCTCCTGATGGGGGCGTACGTGTGGTCACGTGCGTACGGGAGCGGGCGGCGGCTACTGGTCGCCGAGGCCCGCGGCCGAGACGGCCGGCCTGCCCTCGGACTTCAGGACCTTGTTGAGCGGGGTCAGGTCGTAGATGCCCTTGAGGTCGGGCTTTTCCAGCAGCCCGGCCTTGACCGCGTGCTCCGCCTCGGTGTTGAGGGTCGAGGCGAGCGGATCGTCGGTGACCTGGATGGACTTCCAGGCCGGGTCGATCACATGGGCGGGCAGCGGCTTGCCGGTCTCCTCCTTGAGAGCGGCGTTCGCCGCGGCCTTCGCCTTGTCGGGGTTGGCCTTGATCCAGGCGTTGGTCTTCACCGATCCGCGCAGCACGGCCTCGACCACCTTCGGGTGCTCCTTGAGGAACGACTGCTTGACGATCAGATTGGTGATGACGAACTTCTTGTCCGGCCACAGCGACGACTCGTCCAGCAGGGTCCTGCCGCCCTCGGCGACCAGCTTGGAGGCGGTCGGCTCGGGCACCCAGGCGCCGTCGATGGAACCGGACTTGTAGGCGTCGGGAGTCACCTTGTTGTCCGAGCGGACCACGGAGACATCGCCCTTGCCGCTCTGCGCGTCGACCTTCCAGCCCTTGGAGGCGATCCAGTTGAGGAACGCCACGTCCTGGGTGTTGCCCAGCTGCGGGGTGGCGATCTTCTTGCCCTTGACGTCGTCCAGCGTCTTGATCTTCTTCGGGTTGACGACGAGCTTGACCCCGCCGGAGGCCGAACCCGAGATGATCTTGAGGTTGGAGCCGTGCGACTTCACATAGCCGTTGATGGACGGCGACGGGCCGATCCAGCCCATGTCGATGGAGCCCGCGTTCAGCGCCTCGATCTCCGACGGCCCGGCGTTGAAGACATACGGCGACACCTTCGTGCCGTGCAGCGCCTGCTGGATCCGGCCGCCCTTGCGCAGCCCCACCAGGGCGGTGGCGTGGGTGAGGTTGGCGAAGTAGCCCACCTTCACCTTGTCCAGGCCGTCGACCTTCTTGCCACCGGCCGCGGGCAGCGCCGAGGACCCGGTGTCGTCGGTCTTCTTCTGCGAGCCGTAGCCGCAGCCGCCCAGCGCGCCGATCAGCAGCGGGAGGACGGCGGCGGCCGCCAGCAGACGGGGGGTGCGGCGGTGCGATGGCGTTATCGGGCGGCGAGCGGCAGACGACACGGGAGGTGTTCCTCTCGGCGGGCCGGGCGCCGCGTCAGGGGACGCCCGGCGGTTCACAAGGACTCGGGGGAAGGGGGTACGGCACAGCGGGGAGGACGCGATTCAGCGCACACATCGCCCGACTCCGCCCTGACCACTGCCCCGGGCGCCGCTGCCCACGCGGCCGCCCTCCTTCGCGAACGTCGAGAACACCTCACCGGCCATGGTCAGAAGTCCCAGCCCTCGCCGTCGGCGGCGTCGGCACGGTCAGAGCCCTCCGCGGCGGACGCCTGCGACGCCTGCTCGGCGAACGAGTCGCCCGCCATGCCCGCGGTCAGCGTCGTGCCGTCCGCCGGGTCGATCAGCAGGAAGGACCCGGTGCGCCGGGACGCGGCGTACGCGTCCAGCGCCAGCGGCTCCGACGTCCGCAGGACGACCCGGCCGATGTCGTTGGCGGCCAGCTCACCCGGCGCCGGGTGGTGCGAGAGGTCGGCGAGCGTGAGCCGGGACGGGATGTCCTTGACGATCGCCTTCACCGTGCGGGTGGTGTGCTTCAGCAGCACCCGGTCCCCGACCCGCAGCGGACGGTCGTGCAGATGGCACACCGTCGCCTCGACGTCCTGGGTGGGAGCGGGCGCGTACGCGCTCGGGGCGAGTACGTCGCCGCGCGAGATGTCGAGGTCGTCGGCGAGCCGGACCGTCACCGACTGCGGGGCCCAGGCCAGGTCGGCGGGCCGGCCCAGCACGTCGATCCCGGTGATGGTGCTCGTACGGCCCGACGGCAGCACCGTCACCTCGTCGCCGACGCGCAGCACACCGGAGGCCACCTGGCCCGCGTAGCCGCGGTAGTCGGGGTGCTCGGCGCTCTGCGGACGGATCACGATCTGCACGGGGAAGCGCGCCGGGTCCTGCGACGGGTCGGTGCCCACCGGCACCGTCTCCAGGTGCTCCAGGACGGTCGGGCCGCCGTACCAGTCCATGTTCGCGGACGCGGTCACCACATTGTCCCCGGCCAGCGCGGAGATCGGGATCGCGGTGATCTCCGGGACGCCCAGCGAGGCCGCGTACGAGGTGAACTCCTCGGCTATCGCGGCGAACACCGGTTCCGCGTAGTCCACCAGGTCCATCTTGTTGACGGCGAGGACCACATGCGGGACCCGCAGCAGCGCGGCGACCGCGGCATGCCGCCGGGTCTGCTCCACCACGCCGTTGCGCGCGTCCACCAGGACCACCGCCAGCTCCGCGGTGGAGGCGCCGGTGACCATGTTGCGGGTGTACTGCACGTGGCCCGGGGTGTCGGCGAGGATGAACCGCCGCCGCGGGGTGGCGAAGTAGCGGTAGGCGACATCGATGGTGATGCCCTGCTCGCGCTCCGCCCGCAGCCCGTCGGTCAGCAGCGCCAGATCCGGGGCCTCCTGGCCACGGCTGCGGGACGCGTGCTCGACCGCCTCCAACTGGTCGGCGAGCACCGACTTGGAGTCGTGCAGCAGCCGCCCGACCAGGGTCGACTTGCCGTCGTCCACCGAACCGGCGGTGGCGAAGCGCAGCTGGGAAGAGGCCGCGGATCGCTCCACCGCGGTCACCACGGCCTGCTCCTCGGCACTGAGATTGCTCGTCATGGCTAGAAGTACCCCTCGCGCTTACGGTCCTCCATCGCGGCCTCCGACAGCTTGTCGTCGGCGCGCGTCGCGCCCCGCTCGGTCAGCCGGGATGCCGCGATCTCATCGATGACCTGCTCGATCGTGACCGCGTCCGACTCGACGGCACCGGTGCAGGACATGTCGCCCACCGTGCGGTAGCGCACCTGGCGCCGCTCCACCGTCTCGTCGCCCCTGGGACCGCCCCACTCGCCGGGGGCCAGCCACATGCCGCCGCGCCGGAACACCTCGCGCTCGTGCGCGTAGTAGATCTGCGGAAGCTCGATCTTCTCGCGCTCGATGTACTGCCACACGTCCAGCTCGGTCCAGTTGGACAGCGGGAACACGCGCACGTGCTCACCGGGGGAGTGCCGGCCGTTGTACAGCTGCCACAGCTCGGGGCGCTGACGGCGCGGGTCCCAGCCGCCGAACTCGTCCCGCAGGGAGAACACCCGCTCCTTGGCGCGCGCCTTCTCCTCGTCCCGGCGGCCACCGCCGAACACCGCGTCGAAGCGGTTCCTCTCGATGGCGTCCAGCAGCGGCACCGTCTGCAGCGGGTTGCGGGTGCCGTCCGGACGCTCCCGCAGCCGCCCGTCGTCGATGAACTCCTGCACCGACGCCACATGCAGCCGCAAGGAGTGCTCGGCGACGGTGCGGTCGCGGTACTCGATGACCTCGGGGAAGTTGTGCCCGGTGTCCACGTGCAGCAGCGAGAACGGCACCGGCGCGGGCGCAAAGGCCTTCAGCGCCAGATGCAGCATGACGATGGAGTCCTTGCCGCCGGAGAACAGGATCACCGGCCGCTCGAACTCGCCCGCCACCTCGCGGAAGATGTGCACCGCCTCGGACTCCAGTGCGTCAAGGTGCGAGAGCGCGTAGAGGTCGCCCTCGTCCGAGCCGGACCCGGTTCCATTGATCGGAGCCACGGTCGTCATGCTGCGCCCCTTTCGTTCGCCCCGCCGCGGTAGCGGCTGCTCGTCACATCAGCGGCTCCGCCGCGGGCACCGCCGCCCGCGCGGCGCAGAGGTGTCGCCATCGTGATCGTCTGCGGCCCGGCGGCCGCGCGTGCGTCGCTCACAGGAGTCCCCTCTCGCTCAGTAGAGTCCGAAGCGCCGCCGCCGACTCCTGGACACCTTGCTCGTGCGCCGCGATCCGCAGATCCGGGTCGACCGGGGCCTCGTACGGGTCGTCCACCCCGGTCAGCCCCTTGATCTCGCCCGCCGCCTGCTTCGCGTACAGCCCCTTCACATCGCGCTCGGAGCACACCTCGACCGGCGTGGCGACATGCACCTCCAGATACGCGGTCCCCTCGGCCTGGTGACGCTTGCGCACCGCCTCCCGGCTGTCCGCGAACGGCGCGATCACCGGCACCAGCACCTTGACCCCGTTGGACGCCAGCAACTCCGCGACGAAGCCGATCCGCTGCACATTGGTGTGCCGGTCCTCGCGCGAGAAACCGAGCCCGGCGGAGAGGAACTCGCGTATCTCGTCCCCGTCCAGCACCTCCGCCCGGTGGCCCTCACCGCGCAGCCGCTCCGCGAGCGCGTACGCGATCGTCGTCTTCCCGGCGCTCGGCAGACCGGTCAGCCACACGGTGGCCCCGGTGTGTATCGGCGCGCTCATCTCGTTCTCCTGGTCGACAGCCATCAGCCGTGCAGTCCGCATTCCGTCTTGTTGCTCCCCGCCCAGCGGCCCGACCGGGCGTCCTCGCCCTCCAGCACCCGACGGGTGCAGGGCGCGCAGCCGACGGAAGGGTATCCATCCATGAGCAGGGGATTGGTCAGTACACCCTGTTCAGCGACGTAGGTGTCCACGTCCGCCTGCGTCCAGCGGGCTATCGGCGATATCTTCACCTTTCGCCGCCGGGCGTCCCAGCCGACGACCGGGGTGTTCGCACGGGTCGGGGACTCGTCGCGGCGCAGCCCGGTGGCCCACGCGTCGTACGCCTTCAGCCCCTCCTCCAGCGGCCGCACCTTGCGCAGCGCGCAGCACAGGTCGGGGTTGCGGTCGTGCAGCTTCGGTCCGTGCTCGGCGTCCTGCTCGGCCACCGTCTGGCGCGGGGTGAGGGTGATGACGTTGACGTCCATCACGGCCGCCACCGCGTCACGGGTGCCGATGGTCTCCGGGAAGTGGTATCCGGTGTCGAGGAACACCACGTCGACACCGGGGAACACCTGGGAGGCGAGGTGGGCCACCACCGCGTCCTCCATCGAGGAGGTGACGCAGAACCGGGGCCCGAAGGTGTCGGCCGCCCAGCGCAGGATGTCGAGCGCCGGGGCGTCCTCGAGGTCGCGGCCCGCCCGCGTGGCGAGCGCTTCGAGGTCGGTGTGCTGCTGAAGCTGGGTCATATCGCTGTGTCCCCTTCTCCGGCTCGGTCGCGCCGCAGGCCCTTGGCCAGCAGCCCGAGGAACGCCAGGCGGAACGCCCGATTGCAGGCCGCGCATTCCCAGGCCGCCCCTTGCCCGCGGGGCCCTTCCTCCTCGGAGGGCCGCAGGTCCTCATCCCCGCAGTAGGGGCAGTAGAACGGCGCCGCCCTCTCGCTCACTTGAGGGCATCCTCACCGGCACGCCCCGCCCAGGTGGCGAACCGCTCGCCGTCCTCGCGCTCCTCCTGGAAGCGGCGCAGCACGCGCTCGATGTAGTCCGGGAGTTCGGCGGCGGTGACCTTCAGGCCGCGCACCTTGCGGCCGAAGCCCGGGTCCAGGCCCAGCGCGCCGCCCAGGTGCACCTGGTAGCCCTCGACCTGCTCGCCGTCCGCGTCCATGACCAGCTGGCCCTTGAGGCCGATGTCCGCGACCTGGATGCGGGCGCAGGCGTTCGGGCAGCCGTTGAGGTTGATGGTGAGCGGCTCGTCGAACTCGGGCATCCGCCGCTCCAGCTCGTCGATGAGCCAGGAGCCGCGCGCCTTGGTCTCGACGATCGCGAGCTTGCAGAACTCGATGCCGGTGCAGGCCATCGTGCCGCGCCGGAACGGGGACGGCTTCACCTGGAGGTCCAGCGCCTCCAGACCGGAGACCAGCGACTCGACCCGGTCCTCGGCCACATCGAGCACGATCATCTTCTGCTCGACGGTGGTGGTCAGCCGCCCGGAGCCATGGGCCTCGGCCAGGCCGGCGATCTTGGTGAGGGTCGCCCCGTCCACCCGGCCGACGCGCGGCGAGAAGCCGACGTAGTAGCGGCCGTCCTGCTGGCGGTGCACGCCCATGTGGTCGCGCCACTGCCGGACGGGCCGCTCGGGCGCCGGGCCGTCGGCCAGCGGACGCTTCAGGTACTCGTCCTCCAGCACCTGGCGGAACTTTTCCGGGCCCCAGTCGGCGACCAGGAACTTCAGCCGGGCGCGGTTGCGCAGCCGCCGGTAGCCGTAGTCGCGGAAGATGGAGGTGACCCCGGCCCAGACCTCCGGGACGTCCTCCAGCGGCACCCAGGCGCCGAGCCGGACGCCGATCTTGGGGTTGGTGGACAGCCCGCCGCCGACCCACAGGTCGAAGCCGGGGCCGTGCTCGGGGTGGCGCACACCGACGAACGCGACGTCGTTGATCTCGTGCACGACGTCGAGCACCGGGGAGCCGGAGACCGCGGTCTTGAACTTGCGCGGCAGGTTGGAGAACTCCTTGCTGCCGATGTAGCGGCGGTGGATCTCCTCGATGGCGGAGGTGCCGTCGATGATCTCGTCCTCGGCGATCCCGGCCACCGGGGAGCCGACGATCACGCGGGGGGTGTCGCCGCACGCCTCGGTGGTGGACAGACCGACGGCTTCCAGCCGCTTCCAGATCTCGGGTACGTCCTCGATCCGGATCCAGTGGTACTGGATGTTCTGCCGGTCGGTGATGTCGGCCGTGCCGCGCGCGAACTCCTCCGAGATCTCGCCGATGACCCGCAGCTGCTCGGTGGTCAGCCGCCCGCCGTCGATCCGGACGCGCATCATGAAGTGCTCGTCGTCCAGCTCCTCCGGCTCCAGGATGGCGGTCTTGCCGCCGTCGATCCCGGGCTTGCGCTGGGTGTACAGGCCCCACCAGCGCATCCGGCCGCGCAGGTCGGCACCGTCGATGGCGTCGAAGCCACGGTGGGCGTAGATCGTCTCAATGCGTGTCCGCACATTGAGACCGTCGTCGTCCTTCTTGGTCTGCTCGTTGCCGTTGAGCGGGGTGAAGTGACCCGCGGCCCACTGGCCTTCGCCGCGATGGCGTCCGGCCTTACGGCGGGGCGTGGCTGCTGCGCGTTCCGGTGTGGCGGGCATGGCGGTGTGTGTCCTTCTGAGCGGCTCGGTGCGGCGGATGATCTCGCGCGCACGCTCTGACCTGCGCAGGAGCGCAGGCGGGCACGGCGCTGCGGCGGATACCGGTGCGGGTGGATACGACGGGGAGGTGTCGAGGCGTGCGCGCTCGCCCACGTCGTCGGGGGCGGGCGGGAAGTGCGGGGAGGCTGTCCGGGGGCCGGTACGGGCCCTGCTGAGTGCGTCAGCTCGCCGGACAGATCGCGCTGGACATGCGGCCGAGGTCGACGTGGCGTCGACTCACCAAGGCAATTCCAGCTCGAGACATGAGGGAAGCGTGGCACGCGCATCTTCGGCGAGTCCACCTTTGTCCAATATTCGGACGTCTCGGTCTCGGTCTGTGAGATGGTGTGGGCTTGGTCACCCCTCGGTCCCGGTCTTGACGTCGAACACCCGGAAGCCCCGGCGGCGGTAGTTGCCGAGCGCGTACGGCCCGTCCTTGCTGCACGTGTGCACCCACACCCGCTTGGTCGGCGGCAGCCCGGGCCAGCGGTCGGCCAGGTCCCAGGCGCGGCGGGCGCCCCAGGTCAGCAGGTGCCCGCCGATGCGCCGACCGCGGAATGCGGGCAGCAGCCCGAAGTACGTGATCTCCACGACGCCCGCGTCCTGCGGGTCCAGCTCGATGTACCCGGCCGGGGTGCCGCGCTCGTACGCGACCCACGTCTCCGCCCCGGGCCGGTCCAGAAACTCCAGCCACCGCTCGTGCGACCACTCCAGCCGGTCGGTCCAGTCGTTGTCCGAACCGACGGCCGTGTAGAGGAAGCGGCTGAACTCCGGGCTCGCCACCTCGGCGCGGACGATCCGCACCCCCGCCTCGGCCGCGGGCTCCCGCGCCGGTCCGAGGTCCGCGGGCGAGGTCTGCTCCAGCGACCAGGTGGTCACATCGATGGTCATGGGGGCAAGCCAACCATGGATGGTGCAACGCGACGCAACCTTTGCCGCCCGGCGCACCGGGCGCGGACAGTGTCCGCGGCGGGCGGAGGGCGGTGCCGAGTCGGCGCGGCGTCCCCTCCGCCGACGCATTCCGGCCGGGTGCGCGGGTGATCGTGTCGGTCACGCCGAAGTGCGCCGGATACGGTTGGGGCGTGCAGCCAGCAGAAGACATTCCGAAGCCGTCCGGGCGGCTGAACAAGGCCCGCGCCATGTACCGCAACGTGTCCAAGCGCAGGATGGCCTGGCTGCTGCTGAAGGACACCGTCAACTCCTGCATGGAGTACCGGGTCACCGGCCTCGCCGCCGAGGCCGCCTTCTTCACGCTGCTGTCGCTGCCACCGCTGCTGCTCGGCCTGATCGGGCTGCTCGGCTACTTCGACGCGTGGACCTCCACCGAGACCGTGGCCACCATCCGGCAGAACATCCTCGACGCGTCGGGCACCGTGCTCTCCGACAGGGGCGTCAAGGAGATCGCCCGGCCGCTCCTGGACGACGTCATAGAGGGCGGCCGCCCCGATGTCATCTCGCTCGGCTTCGGCATCGCGCTGTGGTCCGGCTCCCGCGCGGTCAACGTGTTCGTGGACACCATCACCATCATGTACGGGCTGGAGGGCCGCCGCGGGATCGTCCGGACCCGGCTGCTCGCCTTCCTCCTCTACCTGGTGGCCCTCGTCATCGGGGCGGTGGCGCTGCCGCTGATGGTCATCGGCCCGGAGACCCTGGTGGACTTCGTGCCGTCCAGCGCCACCCTCGTACGGGTCCTGTACTGGCCCACCGTGATCCTGCTGTCCGTCGCCTTCCTCACCACGCTCTACCACGTGTCGGTGCCGGCGCGCTCGGCGTGGCGCGAGGACATCCCGGGGGCGCTCGTGGCGCTCACCATGTGGGTGCTCGGCAGCTTCCTGCTGCGGATCTACCTCATCCACACCGTGGAGGGCCCGACGATCTACGGATCGCTCGCGGCGCCCGTCGCCGTCCTGCTGTGGATCGGCGTGTCCGCCTTCGCGGTGCTCGTCGGCGCCGCCGTCAACGCCGCCATCGACCGGGTGTGGCCCTCGGTGGCCACCGCCGCCGGCCGCGCCCAGCGGGCGGCCTGGACCCGGGAACAGGCGGCCCTGGAACGCGCCAGGGACCAGCGCACGGCCGACGACGGGTCGGCCGAGATCACCCCGCCGTCGGAGTTCCCCGAGCGCTGGGCCCAGTTCCTGCCCCACGCGGACATACGGAGCCGGCTGCACCACCACGGCAAGCGCGACCGCGAGCCGAAGCGGGACGAACCGAAGGGGACCGAGGCGGGGCCCACCGACCCCCGGCGGCCCGAGACGAAACGTCCCGAGGTCAGTGCCGCCGAGGACGGCGCCACACGGGACGGGGCGCCCCCGGCGTAAAACGCGTCGCGCTGCGCACCGGCACTCGCCGATACTGCGGCGCATGGTTTCCTTCTCCGACTTCGACACGCGCGGATACCGCACGGTGGACGTCGCCACCGGCTACGGACAGTGGGTCGAGACCTACGAGCAGACCGTCGAGGACGTGATGGACCTCGCCCTCCTCGACGAGCTCGCCGATCCCTCGTGGACCTCCGTCCGCCGCGCCGCCGACCTCGGCTGCGGCACCGGCCGCACCGGCGCCTGGCTGCGGCGGAGCGGGGTGGCCGCGATCGACGGCGTCGACCTCACCCCCGAGATGCTCGCCCGCGCCCGCGCCCGTGGCGTCCACGACCGCCTGTTCCAGGGCGATGTGCGCGCCACCGGCCTCGACGCGGGCGCGTACGACCTGGTCATCGCCTCGCTCATCGATGAACACCTGCCCGAGCTGCGCCCGTTCTACGACGAGGCGTGGCGGCTCGCGGAGCCCGGCGCGGCCTGTGTGGTGGTGGCCTTCCATCCGCACTTCATCATGACCACCGGCATGCCGACCCACTTCACCAGCGACACGGGCGAGTCGGTCGCCATCAGCACCCATGTCCATTTGCTCAGCGAACACATCACGGCGGGGCTGGGCGCGGGGTGGACGCTCACCGAGATGCGGGAGGGTGTGGTGGACGAGCGGTGGCTGGCGGTGAAGCCGAAGTGGGAGCGGTTCCGCCACCACCCGGTGTCGTGTGCGCTGGTGTGGCGCAAGAAAACCTGACGGTGCGTATGTAAAACGTTTCTTCGCTACTGCGATTGGGTGTACCTTGCGGATCACGCCTTTTGATCAAGGGGTCCTGACCCAGTAACTCCATTCCTCAATGGGAGTGTTGTGATCAACGCAAGGAGCGTTTTCGTCGCCGTGGCCACCACGGCCGTACTCGCCGTGGGTGCGACGACGATAATCGCCGGAACCGACCAGTGGATGTGGTTCGCACGGCAGTCGGCAGGTAGCCAGGTGAGCGCCTGACCGACAACCCGCGCCGCTCGCCGGGCGCTGACGCCGCGTCAGCGCCCGGCGAGCAGGCACCGCAGCCGCTCGGCCTCCGCTCCCGCGTCCAGGCGCTGGTACAGGTCGACCGCCTGAGCCCCGTAGTGGTGTGCGCTCTCCCGGTCGGCGGCGGACAGCGCCGTACGGGTAAGGCCCGCGAGGGCGTGGGCGCAGCCGAGCGGGAATCCGATGCCCTGGGCCAGGTCCAGCGCCTGCCGGTAGACCTCCGTGGCGGTGGCGAGATGGCCCGAGCGGTGGTGTGCGTCGGCCGTGCCGATGAGCGCCCGCTGCCGTTCGTACGCGTTGTCGATGCTGCGGGCCGCCCGGTCCGCCTGCGCGAAGTGGCGTAACGCCTCGTCCGTGCGGCCGCTTTCGGCGTACGCGGTCCCCATGCTGATCAGCACGTTCGCCTCGCCGAGAGTGTCCCCGGCCGCCCGGTGGCTGTCGAGGGCGCGCCGGAAACACCTCAGCGCCCGGGCGGTGTCCCCGGTGGCCTGGTGCACCCGGCCGAGGTTGGTGTCGAGGATGGCCAGCTCCTGACGGCCGCCGAACTGCCGCGCCAGGGTGCGGGACCGCTCGTAGTGGGCGCGGGCCTCGTCGTAGCGCGCCTGGATATAGGCGATTTCGCCCAGGTTGTTCAGGGCCTTGGCCTGCCCCCGCAGATTTCCGAGCGCCTCGTGGACGCTGAGCATGACCCGCACCCGCTCCAGCGCCTCGGCGTACCGGCCCGCGTAGTGCAGCGCCGCCGCCTGGATGTTGAGGCAGTCCGCCTCCCCGCCGCGGTCGCCGACCTGCTGGTAGCGCCCGATGGCCCGGTCCAGCACCCGCAGCGCCATCTCGCCGTGGCCCGCCGCGAGATGGGCGCGCCCGGACTGCAGGAGGGCGTCGGCGCAGCCGTGCGGATCGCGCAGGCCGCGGAAGAGGATCAGGGCCTCGGTGGCGCAGCGCTGGGCCTCGTCGTGGCGCTTCTGGGCCAGCACCTCCGCGCGTTCCACGAGCGTTCTGGCGAGGGCGGGCCGGTCGGCGCGGGCGCGCAGGACCGTCAGGGCGGCGCCGTACAGCTCGGCGGCGATGTCCCAGGTACCCCAGGTCTTCAGCGCGCCTGCCAGGACGTGCGGGAAGAGCGCCGCGTACGAGGGGGAGCGGCCGGGGGCGGTGCGGGCCGCGGCCAGCAGGTTGGCGCGCTCCAGGGTGAGCCACACCGACGCCTCGTCGGCGTCGGTGAACGCGGGCGCGTACGGGGACTCCTGGGGCGGTCCGGGCGGCCGTGGCCGTCGCTGCGGATGGACGAGGCGGTCGGCGCGGTGTGCGGCGGTGAGGTAGTAGCCGAGCAGCCGCTCGACGGCCTCGTGGCGGGCGGCCTCCGACTCCTCCCGGGCGCAGATCTGGAGGCCGAACGCGCGGCCGAGGTCGTGGAACCGGTAGCGGTCGCGTACGGGTTCGTCCAGCAGGTTGCTGTCCTGCAGCTCTTCGACCACCCGCCGGATGCGCGCGGCGTCCGGTCCGGCGAGCGCGGTGGCGGCGGCGAGGGTGATGTCGGGGCCGGGGTGCAGGGCGAGCCTGCGGAACAGGCGCTGTGCGGGGGCGCTGAGTCCGGCGTACGAGAGCTGGAAGGCCGACGCCACCGCGGGGTCGAACTCCTCCAGCGGGTCGGTGGCCTCCGCCAGCCGGTCGAGGAGGTCGTGCAGGCCCCAGGCGTCCCGGTGCCGGAAGCGGCTGGCGAGCAGCTGGACGGCGAGCGGGTGGCAGCCGCACGCGGCCACCACCCGCCGCAGCGCCTCGGCGTCGGCGGCGGACGGGGAGGGGGACAGCCGGGCGGGCCCCGCGATCCGGGCGAAGAGGGCGACGGCCTCCGCCTCGGAGAGGACGTCCAGATGGAGCGAGGCGGCGCCGTTCAGCCCGACCAGCCGGTTGCGGCTGGTGACGATCGCCCGGCAGCCGGGGGAGCCCGGCAGCAGCGGGCCGACCTGGGCGGCGTCCCGGGCGTTGTCGAGGATGACGAGCACCCGGTGGCGGGCGGTCCAGGCCCGCCACCGGGCCGCCCGTTCGTCGAGCGAGTGGGGGAGCGGACCGGGCGCGCCGGAGGCGTGCAGCAGGACCGCGAGCGCCTCGGCGGGGTCGCACGGCTGCTGCCCGCCGTAGGCGTGGAGGTCCACGTAGAACTGCCCGGCCGGATACGCCCCGCACAGCCCGTTCGCGGCGCGGATGGCGAGCGCGGTCTTGCCGACGCCGGGCATGCCGTGGATGACGGTGAGGGGGAGGGAGGTGGCGGGGGCGGCCGACGGGGTGAGCAGGATGCGCAGTTCGCTCGTCCGGCCGGTGAAGTCCCGGACGTCACGCGGAAGGGTGTTCCCGGGCTCCCGGACCGCGGGGGCCTCCGCCAGGGACGCGGCCGGGCGGTCGATGCCCATCAGGGCACGGTCCTGATCGAGGATGCGCTGATGCAGTTCGCGTAAGTCCGCCCCGGGTTCGATTCCCTGCCCTTCGCGGAGCCGCCGGCGGGTGTCCCGGTAGACGGTGAGCGCTTCGTCGTCCCGTC
Organism: Streptomyces sp. NBRC 110028; assembly: GCF_001417735.1. Classification (GTDB taxonomy): domain Bacteria; phylum Actinomycetota; class Actinomycetes; order Streptomycetales; family Streptomycetaceae; genus Streptomyces. Next base: position 397,095 of record NZ_BBUZ01000024.1, on the reverse strand, counting down.
CGGAGCGGTAGAGCGCCAGCATCAGGGAGGCGATCGCCTTCTGGGCGTACGGGTTCTGCGCGGCCAGCTCGCGCAGCTCGCCGACGAGGTCCGCGTGCTGCCCCAACTCCAGCTGCAGCCGGATCCGTTCCTCCCGCACCCGCCGGTGGTCCTCGACCAGCCGGGCCCGCGCCGCCGCCGCCCAGGCGCCGGTGAACTCCGCCAGCGGCTCGCCCCGCCACAGCTCCTCGGCGGCCCGCAGCAGCCCGACGGCCCGCTCCCGCTCGCCGCGCGCGGCCGCCGCGCCCGCGTCGCCGCGCAGCCGCTGGAAGCGCAGCAGATCGGTGTCCTCCGGGTTCACCCGCAGCCGGTACAGCCGTGGCGACGGCCGCTCGACCCCCGCCCGGTCCCCGACGGCCTCGCTGAGCCGTCTGCGCAGCCGGGACAGATAGCTCTGCAGCGTGTCCAGGCCGGTCGGCGGCGGTTCGCCGTCCCAGACCCGCTCCATCAGCGTGTCCGCGGTGACCGGCTCGCCCCGGGCGTGCACCAGCACGGCGAGCACACAGCGCTCTTTGATCGAACCGAGCGCGCACCGCCGCTCGTGATGCCATAGTTCGAGGGGTCCCAGAGCAAGCAGTTTCACCGTCGGCCCCCGATGGGTGTGCTTCTCCCCGCCGATGGATCGGCGGCCCGCGCACGTTCGTACGGCACCCGTTCACTGTTGCCGCGCGGCCGGGGGTGGCGGACAGAGGCGCACGGATGCGTGGCGGGCGCACGTCCGCACCGCTGTGATCAGGCGTGATGGGGACGATCAGCGCCGCAGGACGGATGCAGGAATTCCGCAACCCCCGCGTCCAGTCCCCCGGGCACGCCCTCCACCGGCGGCCAACCGGGTCGCCGGCCGGAATCGGGCGCAGCGCCCGAAGGGAAGACCGGGGGAAGTCGAACCAATGAGCGTGACCATGCTGGAAGCCCATCCGCGCCATGTGCCGGTGCGCCCGGACGTCGAGTACTGGGCCACCCGGGAGATCCGCCGCAGGGTCCTGGCCGTGGTGCACACCGTGACCGCCGGACAGCGGCTGCTGGACGCCATCCGGCTGCTGGAGGGCGACGCGCGGGTGCAGGTGTTCTTCACCGCGGCGCCCGATGTGTTCAGCAACGGCGTCGCCGCGTTCCTCGAGGGGCTGCGGGGGCTGGTGCTGCCCTGGAGCCAGGCGGTGCAGACGCCGTTCGACCTCGCGCTGGCCGCGGGCCACGGCAGCCTGCACGAACTCCACGCGCCCGTCATCGTGCTGCCGCACGGCGCCGGACACAACAAGATCGTGCCCGGCCGCCGGCGGGGAGGCGCGGTGGCGCAGCGCAGCGTCTACGGGCTCAGCCGGCAGCGGCTGGTCCGGGACGGGGCCGTGGTGCCCGAGGCCATCGTCCTGGCGCACCAGGAGGAACTGGCCCGGCTGGGCCGGGAGTGCCCGGAGGCGCTGCCGGTCGCGGAGGTCGTCGGCGACCCGTGCTTCGACCGCATCACCGCGAGCCTGCCCGCCCGCGCCCTGTACCGGGAGGCGATGGGCGCCCGGGCCCGGCAGCGGCTCGTCCTCGCCTGCTCGACCTGGGGCCCGAACTCCCTGCTGGGGCACGGTTTCGAGGTGCTGGAGCGGCTGGTGGCGGAGCTGCCGAGGGAGGAGTTCCGGGTCGCCGCGCTGCTGCACCCGCACGTGTGGAACGCCCACGGCGAATGGCAGGTCCGCAGCTGGCTCGCCCGGCTGGGCCGCTCCGGGCTCACCGTGCTCAGCCACTACGCCGACTGGGTCGGGGCGCTCGTCGCGGCCGACTACATCGTCGGCGACCACGGCTCGGTCACGCTCTACGGCGCGATGACCGGGGTGCCCGTCCTGATGGCCACTCTGCCCGACGCCGATGTCGACCCCCGCTCGCCGCTGGCCGAACTGGGCTCGTTCGCGCCCCGGCTGCGCCAGGACCGCCCGCTGCGCGAGCAGTTCAAGCGCAGCTCGGCGACGTACCGGGCGCAGCGCCACCAGCGGGTGGCGGCCCGCATCACCTCGGAACCGGGCCGGTTCGCCCGCAAGATGCGCACGCTGCTCTACCGCAAGCTGCGGCTGCGGGCCCCCGCCTGGCGGCCGACCACCGAGCCCGCGCGGCTGCCGTTCACGGTGCCGTACGACGAGCCGGGCAGCGTGGCGCCGGGCGGCATGCCGCCGGGGGCCGTGTCATGACGCCGGTGACCGCTGTGGTGAGGGAGCCCGCCCGTGGTGTCCTGACCGGCCGCGTCCAGGTCGCGCTGCTGCGCCCGGGGCGCGGTGCGCGGCGGACGCGGGCCGCCCGGGCGGTGGACACCCGGGCGGTGGCCCCCGGGGGCATGGCTTGGACCGCCGCCTCCCGGACCGCCGCCTCCCGGACCGCCGCCTCCCGGACCGTCGACACCCGGGCCGTGGCCTCCCGGACCGTCGACACCGAGGCCTTGGCCTCCCGCACCGTGGCTTCCCGCACCGTGGACGAGCATCTGCGCGTCCTGCTGCCCACCCCGGTACCCTCGCTCGCCCCCCTCGCGGACGTGCTGCTGGCCGGGGCGGAGGCCGGGACCGAGCCGCGACGGCAGACCGCCGCGCTGGCCGCCCGCCACCCCGGCGCGCTGGTGGTGGCGGTGCACCGGGGGCTCGACCTGTGGATGCGGCTGGGGCCCGACGGGCGCGCGCTGACGCTGCGCGCGCGGTGCCCGGCGGCCGGGCCGCCGTGGGCGGTGTGGGCGGTCTGGGCCTCGGTGGCCCACGCCTGGCTGGTGGCCGGGCTCCCGGCCGGGGAACTGGGCGCGGCGCCGCTGCGGCTGATGTGGGTTCAGCCCGCGGTGCCGTCCGTGGCCTGGTCGTCCAGCCGTCCGAGCCGGGTGCGTACGGCCTCGGCATGGGCCGACTTCGAACGGCCCACCGCCGAGTAGAGGTCCAGGGCCTCCCGGTAGCGCTCCCGGGCCAGGTCCGTCCGGCCACGCCGCTCGGCGAGCGTGGCCAGGCTCTCCACGGCGCGCGCCGTCTCGTAGTGCGCGGCCATGCCGCGCAGGGTGGCCAGCGCCGTGGACAGCCGCTCCTCCGCCAGGTCGAGCCGGTCCCGGCCGAGGTGGGCGCGGCCCAGCAGGGTGGCCGCGCGGGCGGCGTTGTACGCGTCGCCCGCCTCGTCCAGCGTGGTGTGCGCGGCGTCGGCTTCGGCCTCCGCCTGCTCCCACAGCCCCCGCTCCAGGGCGATGTCGGCGAGGTTGAGCCGGGCCAGGCCGCCCGCCCGCCGGTCGCCGACCTCAAGCAACTCCGCGGCGGCCCGGGTGAACAGCTCGGCCGCCCGGTCCAGGCGGCCCAGCCGCTGATGGGCCAGGCCCTGGTAGTTGAGCGTACGGGCGTGGCCGAGCGCGTCGCCGCCCGCGCGGAACGTCCGCGCCGCGCGCTCGAACATCTCCAGGGCCCGCTCGTGGTCACCCATGCCCAGCTCACCCATCCCGCCGGAGGTCAGCATCCGGCACTCCGCGACCGCGTCCCCCAACTCCTCCGCCGCCAGCAGCCCTTCGCGGTCGGCGGCCCGCCAGTCCTCGTAGAACTTCCGGCGCAGGAACAGCGGCCACAACGCGTCGGCGAGCTGCCAGGCGACGGTGGGGAAACCGGCGGGGCGGGCGACGCGGATCACCGCCATCAGGTTGGGCAGCTCGCCCTCCAGCCAGTCGAGCGCGGCGTCGGTGCCCTCGCCGAAGCCGGCCGGTACGGGTTCGCCTTCTTCGCCGTAGCTCCGGTCCAGGGTCCGGTGCTGTGGATCGACGATCTCCTCGGCGCGGGTGGCGGTGGCGAGGTAGTGGTCGGCGATGCGGCGCAGGGCCGCCGCGCGCTCCCGCGCGGTCTCGTCCGCCTCCGCCTTCTCGGCGGCGTGCAGCCGTACGAGGTCGTGGAAGCGGTAGCGCTCGTCCCCGGCGTCGATGAGCAGGTTCGCGTCGTGCAGCAGATCCAGCGGCCCGGCCGCGTCCCGGCCGCCGCCCAGCGCCGCCCCCGCCACCGCGCCCCCGAACTCCGGGCCCGGATGCAGCCCCAGCCGCCGGTACAGCCGGGCGGCCTCGTCGGGCAGCCCCTGGTACGACAGGTCCAGAGCGGCCCGTACGTCGTGGTCCCCTTCGATGGCCAACGCCTCCAGCCGGCCGCGCTCCTCGGTCAGGGCGCGCACCATCGTCGTGAGGTGCCGTCGCGGCCGCGCCGCGAGCCGGGCCCCGGCCACCCGCACCGCGAGCGGCAGCCCGGCACACAACTCGACCAGCGCCCGCGCCTCTTGGGGCTGCGCGGCCACCCGGCCGTCGGCGAGCGTGACCTCCAGCAGCTCGATGGCCGCCTCCGTGGCCAGCGGGTCCAGATGCACCGCGTAACACCCGTCGACCGTCAGCCCCGGCATCCGCCACCGGCTGGTCACGGCCGTCACGTTCCGGCCGCCGGGCAGCAGCGGCCGCACCTGGGCGGCGGTCGCGGCGTCGTCGAGCAGCACGACCAGCCGACGGTCCGCGGTCAGCGACCGGTACAGCGCCAACCGCTCGGCGAGCGCCGTGGGGACCTGCCCGGTCGGCACGCCCAGCGCGCGCAGAAACCGCCCCATCACCTCGTCGGGCGCCGCGGGTCCGGCCGCGGACTGGGCGCCGAGGTGGGCGTAGAGCTGCCCGTCCGGAAACCGCTCGCGCAACCCGTGCAGCCACGCCAGCGCCACCGCCGTCTTGCCGACCCCGCCCAGCCCGCTGACCGCGGCCAGCGTCCCGTACCCCTCCGCCGCGGCCCGCTCCCGATGCCCCTCCAGCGCCTCCAGCTCCGCCGTCCGGTCGGTGATCCGCACCGACGGCGGCAGCTGCCACGGGACATGGGCCCGCCGCCCCTCGCCGGCGCCCTCGGCCTGGATGTGGATCCCCCCGTAGACCGTCCTCGCCTGCACGGCCCCGCCGTGCACGGTCCCGCTCAACTCGTTGTGGTCACCGCGCGCTTGCCCCTGCACCCGTCCCCCTCCGAAACGCATGAGTGACACGGCCCTTGGAGAGCATCATTTCCCTGGCCCGAACTGATATTCGTCGCACGGGGGTGATATGACTCTCTCTCCGCCGCCGGGTCACTTCCCGTGACGAGGTTAGTGCAATATGCCTGGGTCATATTCTGCTCACCTATTCGTTCGCAATTCGAAGAAAGGTGGGGGAAATCGCCGGCGGCCAGGTCGGGGACATTCTCCTCGCCGGCGGTCGCGGCGCCCTCGACCCGGTCGCCGCCGGGACTCTCAGGACGGGCCGGGGTCGTCGAGGAGCTTCAGATGGGCCGAGAGGTCGTCGACCATGCGGCCGAGCAGACGGCCGAGGTCCCGGCGGTCCTCGGCGGGCCAGTCGGCGAGGGCGCCGGTGAACCAGCCGAGGACCGTGCGCATGTAGCGGTCGGCGGTCGACGCGCCCTCAGGGGTCAGCTCGATCAGCCGGGCGCGCTGGTCGTCGGGGTCGGCGATGCGGCGCACCAGCCCCCGCTGTTCGAGACCTTGGATCTGGCGGGTGGCATGCGGGCCCGCGACCTGCATACGGTCGGCGATCTCGCCGATGCGCAGGGGCTCGCCGGAGAGCTTGAGCACGTTGAGCACCCCCATCGCGGGCCGCTCCAGCGTGATCCCGGCGGCCGAGATGGCCTGCTCGTACATGCGGCCGCGGTTCAGCACGTTGCTGAGCTGGGTCAGCCGGGGGAGCAGCTCCGCGAGCAGGTCGTCGTCATCCATGGGTTTGCTTACCTAACCTAGGTACATGGCCGGGGTGAAGCGTACCGCTCGCGCGAAAAACCGGTGGTGCCGCGTCCACGGAGGGGGATACGGTGTCGTCCGTTCGCGTCGAGAGCGAGGAAACGGGAGGTGAGGACATTGATGACGGTCACGGTTGCGGGCTGCGCCGCCCGCGTTCACAAGTGCATCAATCCCATCCCCGTGGCCTCCGGCTGACATTTCCGCAGATTCCGCTGCGCGCCGGGGACCGCCCTTCGAAGGGTTTTCCCTTGAGCTTGAGCAATGCTTTTTCCGCCGCCACTCTCGTTCCCTATGGCTGGGACGAGGGCTGGGAGGCCGAGTTCGCTCCGTACGCACGGCAGGGGCTGGTCCCCGGGCGCGTGGTGCGGGTGGACCGGGGCCAGTGCGATGTGGTGACGCCCGGGGGCACCGTCCGGGCGGACACCGAGTTCGTCGTTCCCCGTGACCCGATGAAGGTCGTCTGCACCGGCGACTGGGCCGCCGTGGACGCCGTGGGCGAGCCGCGCTACGTACGGACGCTGCTGCCGCGGCGTACCGCCTTCGTGCGCTCGACGTCGTCCAAGCGCTCCGACGGCCAGGTGCTGGCCGCCAACGTCGACCACGCCGTGATCGCCGTGTCGCTCGCCGCCGAGCTGGACCTCGGGCGGGTCGAGCGCTTCGTGGCGCTCGCCTGGGAGAGCGGGGCGCAGCCGGTGGTGGTGCTCACCAAGGCGGATCTGGTGGACGACCCGGGCACGCTCGCCCATCTCGTCACCGACGCCGAGACCTCCGCGCCCGGGGTGCGAGTGGTGGCGGTCAGCGCCACCACCGGGCAGGGGCTGGACGTCCTCGGCGCGCTGCTCGCGGCCGGGACCTCCGTACTCCTCGGCCAGTCGGGCGCGGGCAAGTCGACGCTGGCCAACGCCCTGGCCGGGGCGGACGTCCAGGACGTACGCGCGATCCGGGACAGCGACGGCAAGGGGCGGCACACCACGACCACCCGCAACCTGCTGCCGCTCCCCTCGGGCGGCGCGCTCATCGACACGCCCGGGCTGCGCGGGGTCGGGCTGTGGGACGCGGAGGGCGGGGTGGCGCGGGCGTTCGCCGAGATCGAGGCGTACGCCGAGGACTGCCGCTTCCACGACTGCGCGCACGAGACCGAGCCGGGGTGCGCGGTGCTCGCCGCGGTCGAGGACGGTGCGCTGCCGCCCCGGCGGCTGGACAGCTACCGCAAGCTGCTGCGCGAGAACGCCTACCTCGCGGCCCGCACCGACGCCCGGCTGCGGTCGGAGATGCGGCGGGAGTGGAAGCAGCGGCAGGCGCTCGGCCGGCACATGGTCGAGCGCAAGCGCGGGCCGCGGCGCAAGCCGTAGCGCCGCGCGGCCCGCGGGCGGTCGCCGGTGCTTCGCCGGTTCGGGTGGCCGACGGCGGTGACTCGACGCGAGGATGGGGGGAAGCGTCATCCCACGGTCGGGTATACCGCCGGCGGCCGGCACGGCCGGCTGCCGGCAGAGAGCGGGTCGCGATGCATTCCGGTACGGATGAGTACGACGTCGTCGTCCTGGGCGCGGGCCCGGTCGGGGAGAACCTCGCCGACCGGGCCCGCGCCGCCGGGCTCTCCACGGCGATCGTGGAGAGCGAACTGGTCGGCGGCGAGTGCTCGTACTGGGCCTGCGTCCCCAGCAAGGCGCTGCTGCGCCCGGTCATCGCCCGCGCCGAGGCGCGCCGTACGCCCGGGGCCCGGCAGGGCGCCGACGTGCCGCTGGACGTGGACGCCGTCTTCGCCCACCGGGACGCGTTCGTGTCGAACTGGAAGGACGACGGCCAGGTCGACTGGCTCGACTCGACGGGCATCGACCTGGTCCGCGGCCAGGGGCGGCTCGTCGAGCCGCGCCGTATCGCCGTCACCCAGCCGGACGGGCAGGAGCGCTTCCTGGCCGCCCGGCACGCCGTGGCCATCTGCACCGGAAGCCGGGCCGCACTGCCGGACCTGCCCGGTCTCGCGGAGGCCCGCCCGTGGACCAGCCGGGAGGCGACCAGCTCCTCCACGGTGCCGCGGCGGCTGGCCGTGGTGGGCGGCGGGGTGGTCGCCGTCGAGATGGCCACCGCGTACAGCGCCCTCGGGTCCGAGGTGACCATGCTGATCCGTGGCTCCGGGCTGCTGGAGCGCATGGAGGCGTTCGCGGGCGAGCTGGTGGCGGAGTCGCTGGCCGAGGCGGGGGTGAAGATCCGTACGGGGACGTCCGTGACGGCCGTACGGCGCGACGGCGCGGGCGGGCCGGTGACGCTCACGCTGGACGGCGGGGAGACCGTCGAGGCCGACGAGGTGCTGTTCGCCACCGGCCGCGCCCCGCGCACCGACGACCTCGGCCTGGAGACGGTGGGGCTCCCGCCCGGCGGCTGGCTGGACGTGGACGACACCTGCCGGGTGCGGAACGTGCCGGGCGGCTGGCTGTACGCGGCGGGCGACGTCAACCACCGCGCGCTCCTCACCCATCAGGGCAAATATCAGGCGCGGATCGCGGGCGCGGCCATCGGCGCCCGCGCCCAGGGCGTACCGCTGCTGGAGACCGACCGCTGGGGCGCCCACGCGGCGACCGCGGACCACGGGGCGGTGCCGCAGGTCGTCTTCACCGACCCGGAGGTGGGCGCGGTCGGGCTGACCGCGGAGCAGGCCGAGGCAGAGGGGCGCAGCATCCGGGTCGTCGACTACGACATCGGCCAGGTCTCCGGCGCCGCCCTGTACGCGGACGGCTACCGCGGCCGCGCCCGCATGATCGTCGACCTGGACCGGGGGCATCTGGTCGGTGTGACGTTCGTGGGGCCGGGCGTGGGGGAGCTGCTGCACTCGGCGACGGTGGCGGTGGCCGGTGAGGTGCCGATCGAGCGCCTGTGGCATGCGGTGCCGTCGTTCCCCACGGTGAGCGAGGTGTGGCTGCGGCTGCTGGAGGCGTACCGGGGCTAGTGCCGCGTCAGCCAAGGTTCACCCCGCTCGCCGCCCTGGCACGGCCATCTGCGGCGTTGCCGAATCGACCGAGTAGGCCCACTACGAGGCCGATCCGGCGCCTTGCATCTGACCGCACCAGGACGCCTCGCTACCGGGCAAACCTTGACTGACGCGGCACTAGTTCGTCCCACGGCGCCGGGGGCCAGCGCGTGGTGTTCCCGTGCGGCCCCCCTGGGGACAATATGGGGATGAGCCAGCAGGGGGACGACCGACGCCGTCACGAAAACGACTGGTGGGGGGAGTTGTACGACCCCGCGCGGGCCGACGCCGGGCCCGCCGCCGCGGCCGACTCGGTGGACGAGCGCTTCGATTCCGCGTCCCGCACCCTCGGCCGCGGACGGCCGGGCGGGGACCAGATGCCCTCCGCGGGGGCGCCTTGGGGCCCGGCGGAGAGTGAGCCCCCAGGGGGTGCGCCGGGTGCGGACGGCGGCGCGGGAGGTGGCCCGCGGGGGCGGCGGCCCGCCGAGGGCGGCGACGGCCCCGGCGTGGCACCGCCCCCGCCCGGCCCCGCGCCCCGGCGGCCCTGGCGGGCCGCCGCGTCCGGGTACGTCGGCGACGAGCCGCCCGTGTACGAGGCCGAGCCGACCACGCTGCCCGTCGCCGGCCCGGAGGAGCCGGGCGGCCCGGTGCCCGACACCGTGCTCGACGGCGCCCGCTACGGGACGTTCACCCTGCGGGCCGTGTCGCAGCGCGGTGACGCGGCGCGTTCCCGGGGCGAGCCCCGGCGGGACGCGCTGCTCACGGCCCGGTTCGGGACCGGGGACGGCGCCCTGGTCCTGGTGGCCGTGGCGGGCGGTGCCAAGGCGCCGGACGCCGCGCGGGAGCTGTGCGACTGGATCGGTACGGCCGTCGGCCGCAGCCACGCACGGCTCGCGGAGGACATCCGCGCCGCCCGGCGGGGCGCGCTCAAGTCCGGGCTGCACCGGCTCACCGACCGGGGCTACGGGCGGCTGCGCACCCGCGCGGCCGAACTCGGCGTCGAGCCGGCCGCGTACACCGCGCCGGTGCGCTGTCTGCTGCTGCCCGCCCATCCGGACTGCCGGGCCCGGGTGTTCTTCGGGGTCGGTGACGGCGGGCTGTTCCGGCTGCGGGATGGCGTCTGGCAGGACCTGGAACCGGACGCGGCGGAGGGCGACACCGTCGGCGGGCCGGTGCTCGCGTTCGGCGACGGGTGCGCGTCGGCCCCCGGCCTGCCCGCCGACTGGGAAGCCGCCCCGGGAGTCACTCCGCACGACGGCGCCCCGGCCCCCGCCGCCCCGTTCCGCTTCCGCGCCTCCGCCGCCCGGCCGGGTGACACCCTGCTGCTGTGCGGCACCGGCCTCGCCGAGCCGCTGCGCGCCGAGCGGGCGCTCGCCGCCCACTTGGCGCAACGTTGGGCGGTGGCCGAGCCGCCGGGGCTCGCCGGGTTCCTCGCCGACGCCCAGGTGCGGGTGAAGGGGTACGCCGACGACCGTACGGCGGCGGCCATCTGGGAGGCGTGAGCGTCCCGGCCGTCCCTCTTCTTCGGAAGGAATCCCCGCCCTTCTGCCCGTTTACGGGGTGGAGGGGGTCGCCCTCCCCTCGTGCGGCCCGCCGGGGGGCGTCAGCGCTCCGCGCGGCGGAAGAGGCGGGCGCCGGTGAGGAGGCAGACGGCGGCCAGGGCCAGGGTGACGGCGGCGCCGAGGGCGACGGTGGCGGTCGCGTAGTGGCCCAGGTAGGCCTGGCGTACGGCGTCGACCGTGTAGCGGAACGGTACGGCGCGCGAGGCGCCGTCCAGCCAGCCGGGGGCCAGGGACATCGGCAGGAGCAGGCCGGACAGCAGCATCAGCGGCATGCCGGCCGTGTTGGCGATGGCGGCGAACTCGGGTGTCGTCCTGACGTGCATGGCCAGGCCGTAGGAGAGGGCGGCCAGGGCCGCCGAGAGCACGGCCACGAACAGCAGGCCGAGCAGGATTCCGGCGAGCGGCGCGCGGAGCCCGAAGGCCAGTCCGAGGAGGACGAGCAGCACCGACTGGGCGACCAGTTGGGCGACGTCGCGCAGGACCCGGCCGAGCAGCAGGGCCAGGGGGCTCACCGGGGTGACCCGCATCCGGTCGATGACCCCGAGGTTGTGGTCCATCAGCAGGCCGAGGCCGACGTACGAGCCGCCGAGCAGGGCGAGCTGGATGAGGACGCCGGGGACCAGGGTCTGCCAGGACGAACCGCTCGCGCCCAGGGGGAGTTCGGTCAGCAGGGGGCCGAAGAGGGCCAGGAAGAGCAGCGGTTGGAGCATGCCGAAGAAGAGCTGGGTCTTGGAGCGGAGGGTGGCCCGGGCGTAACGGGTGAAGACGACGCCGGTGTCGGCGAGCAGGGGCATGGGAGTGCCTTACGTGGGTGTCAGATGGCGACGGGTTCGCCGGTCGGGGTGGAGCGGCCGGTGATGGCCAGGAAGGCGTCCTGGAGGCTGGCGGCGGGACCGCCGGCGTGGCGGGCCTTGAGGTCGGCAGGGGTGCCCTCGGCGACGATCACGCCGGAGTCCACGACCACGATCCGGTCGGCGAGCGCGTCGGCCTCGTCCAGGTAGTGCGTGGTCAGGAAGACCGTGGTGCCGTGCTCGGCGCGGATCCGCAGGATCAGGTCCCACAGTTCGGCACGGCTGCCGGGGTCGAGGCCGGTGGTCGGTTCGTCGAGGAAGACCACCTCGGGCCGGTTGACCAGGCCGAGGGCGATCTCCACCCGGCGGCGCTGACCGCCGGAGAGCGCGCCGGTGGGGCGGTCCAGCAGGGCCGTCAGGCCGAGGTCGTGGGCGAGTTCGGCGGCGCGGGCGGGCGCCTCGGTGCGGGAGAGCCGGTGCAGTCGTCCCTGGGTGACCAGTTCCTCGCGTACGGCGCAGGCGGGGTCCAGGCCGCCGGACTGGGCCACGTAGCCGATCCTGCGGCGCACGCCCGCGGAGTCGCCCCGCAGATCGTGCCCGGCGACCGTGGCCTCGCCCCCGCTGGGTGGCAGCAGGGTGGTGAGCATGCGCAGCGTCGTGGTCTTGCCCGCCCCGTTGGGACCGAGGAAGCCGAGGATCTCACCGCGGCCGACGGTCAGGTCGATGCCGCGGACGGCGTGCACCGGGCCCGTCGGGAGCGGATACGTCCGGGCGAGCCCCCGGGTCCGGATGACGGGCGTGGGGGTGTCTGGTGTGGGGGTGTCTGGTGTGGGCATGGCGCCGATAAAACCACAGTGCGTTGCAAAACTGCAATGCATTTCAAGTTTGCAGCGCGGTTAGACTTCAGGGCATGGCAGAAGGGCTACGGGAGCGCAAGAAGCGGGAGACGCGGCAGCGCGTCCACCGGGTCGCGATCGATCTGTTCGTGGAGCGTGGCTTCGACCACGTCACGATCGCCGAGGTCGCGGCCGCGGCGGAGGTGTCGGTCAACACCCTCTACAACTACTTCGAGGCGAAGGAGGACCTGGTCCTGCCGCCGGACCAGGCGTCCCCGCGGCGGCTCGCCGACATGGTGCGGGACCGCGCCCCGGGGGAGTCGGCGGCCGGCGCGGTGCTGGCACGGCTGCGGGAGGAGGTGGGGCGGCGGGACCGCTCGCTCGGGCTGACCGAGGGCTTCGGGCGGGTGTTCGCGATGATGCGGGCCGCCCCGACGCTCACGGCCCGGCTGGAGGGCCTCGGCCGGGCGATGACCGACGCGCTGGCCGCCGTGCTGGCCGAGGAGACCGGCGCCGGGCCGGACGACCCGCTGCCGCGGGTGGTGGCCACCCAGCTCGGGGCGTTCCACTCGCTGGTGTTCGCCGAGATCGGCAGGCGCACCGAGGCGGGGGAGGGCCCTGAGGCGATCGCCGCGGCCGTGGTCGGGCTGCTGGACGCGTATCAGGGGGTGCTGGGCGAGCCCTTGCGCGCGTACGCCACACGGTGAGCACCACCGAGAAGCGGGACGCCCGGCGGTGAGGGGGCCGCCGGGCGTCCCGCCCGGTTTCAGACGGCCACCGGCCGCAGCCGCAGGGTGAGGATCTGATGCGGCCGCAGGGCCAGGCTCAGCCCGGCCGGGCCGGTGGCCGCCGGGTGCAGCGGCCGCTCCAGCAGATCGGTGACGTCCGCCGAGAGGACCGGGAAACCGGCGACGAGCGTGCCCGCCGCGCGGCCGCCGTGCGACTCGTACAGCCGCACCACCACATCCCCGCTGCGGTCCTCGGCGAGCTTCACCGACTCCACCGTGATCGCCGGGTTGTCCACCGAGAGCAGCGGGGCGGGCCCGGTCGGGCCGGTGGGCAGGGTGCGCAGCGGCAGGTTCAGGGCGAGCCCGCCGGCGACCGCGTCGCCGACGGTCGCGCCCGGCAGCAGCGCGTAGCGGAAGCGGTGGGTGCCGAGGTCCGTCTCGGGGTCGGGGCTGTGCGGGGCGCGCAGCAGCGTCAGCCGTACGGTGGTGCCCAGCACCGCGCCGTCGTCCCCCTGGTGCGTCGTACGGGTCACATCGTGGCCGTACGTGGAGTCGTTGAGCAGCGCCGCCCCGTACCCGGGCTCGGCGACCCGCAGCCAGCGGTGGGCGCAGATCTCGAAACGGGCCGCGTCCCAGCTGGTGTTGGCGTGGGTGGGGCGCTCCACATGCCCGAACTGGATCTCCGCCGTGGACTGACGGGCGTGGATGTCCAGCGGGAACGCCGCCTTGAGGACCTTCTCCGACTCGTGCCAGTCCACCTCGGTCGCGATGTCGAGGCGGTCGCTGCCCGCGGCCAGGGTCAGCTCCTCCACGACACGCGAGGCGCCGAGGGCCCCGAAGACACGGACCACGCGGACGGTCGCGCGCAGCGGACCGGACTCGGTCAGCTCGACGGACTCGGCGGCGGTGAGGTCGGTGTGGCTGCGGCGGTAGTGGCGGTCGATGTCCCAGGCGTCCCAGTGGTTGGGGTGGTCGGGGTGGAGCTGGAGGAGGTTGCCGCGCGCGCCCGGGGCCAGCACCTCGCGGCCCGCCGTCAGGTCGAGGACGGAGGTGAGCAGCCCGTCGCCGTCGATGGTGACCCGCAGCAGATCGTTGTCGAGGACGATGGCGTGGCCGTCGCTCAGCGCGGTCACCGGCGGCGCGCTCCACGTCGTACCGGCGACGGCCGCCGTGCCCAGCGCCCCCACCCGCACCCCGGCGGCCGCGCGCCCGTCGCCCAGTGGCTGCACCGGGGTGCCGGCGGGCAGGGCCGCCGCCGTCCCGGCGTCCAGGACGGCGACCTCCTCGCGCTCGTACGGCGAGGCGTTGAGCACCGCCGGGGCGCCGGACCCCGCGGCGTTCAGGGCGCCCACCGCGTCCGTGACGATCCCCTCCAGCTCGGTGCGCACCCGCGCGTACGTCTCGCGCGCCTCGCGGTGCACCCAGGCGATCGAGGAGCCCGGCAGGATGTCGTGGAACTGGTGCAGCAGCACCGTCTTCCAGATCCGGTCCAGATCGTCGTACGGATACGCGTACCCGGGCGCGTGGAGTGCGGCGGCCGTGGCCCACAGCTCGGCCTCCCGCAGCAGGTGCTCGCTGCGCCGGTTGCCCTGCTTGGTGGCGGCCTGGGTGGTGTACGTGGCCCGGTGCAGCTCCAGATACAGCTCGCCCGACCACACCGGTGCCTTCGCCCCGTACTCCCGCTCCGCCGCGCCGAAGAACACCGACGGCTTGTGGATCTCCACGCGCGGCGAGCCCTCCAGGGAGCCCAGCCGCCGCGCCTTCTCCAGCATCTCGCGGGTGGGCCCGCCCCCGCCGTCGCCCCAGCCGAACGGGACGAGGGAGCGGGTGGCGAGGCCCTTGTCGGCGAAGTTCTTCTCGGCGTGGGCGAGTTCGGCCGCGCTGAACTGGGCGTTGTAGGTGTCCACCGGCGGGAAGTGGGTGAAGACGCGGGTGCCGTCGATGCCCTCCCACCAGAAGGTGTGGTGCGGCATCTTGTTGGACTGGTTCCACGACAGCTTCTGGGTGAGGAACCAGCGCACCCCCGCCAGCTTGGCCAGTTGCGGGAAGGCCGCGGTGTAGCCGAAGGAGTCCGGCAGCCAGATCTCCTCGGTGTCCACCCCCAGCTCCTCCAGGAAGAACCGCTTGCCGTGCACGATCTGCCGGGCCAGGGCCTCGCCGCCGGGCATGTTGGCGTCCGACTCGACCCACATCGAGCCGACCGGCGCCCAGGTGCCGTCCGCGACCGCCTTCTTGATCCGCTCCCAGATGTGCGGCTGGTGCTCCTTGACCCAGGCGTACTGCTGCGCCTGCGAGCACGCGAACACCAGCTCCGGATAGTCCTCCGCGAGCGCGGTGACATTGGCGAACGTACGGGACGCCTTGCGCACGGTCTCGCGCAGCGGCCACAGCCACGCCGAGTCGATGTGGGCGTGCCCGGCCGCCGAGACGCGGTGCGCGCTGGCGTGCGCGGGGCGCTGAAGCACCTCGGTCAGCTCGGCGCGGGCGGCGGCCGCGGTGGCGGGCACATCGTGCAGGTCGAGCGCGTCGAGCGCGTTCTCCAGGGCGCGCAGGATCTCGTGGCGGCGCGGCCGGTCCGCGGGCAGCTCCCGCATCAGCTCGGACAGCACCTCGATGTCCAGCACCAGATGCCATACGTTCTCGTCGAGGACGGCCACATCGGCGGAGACGAAGCGGTACAGCGGCCGGTCCCCCGCGGTGAGGACGTCGCCGAGCGGGGTCGGGGCGAAGCCGTCGCGCAGCACGGACGGATTGGCGGCCGCCTCCAGCAGCAGCCGCACGGGCTCGCCTCCGGCGGCCGGGGCCGCTACGGGGATGTGCCGGTTACGTGGATGGATGCCCTTGAGCGGTACGCCGTGCGCGTCGTACACCAGCCCCTCGGCCTGGAAGCCCGGGCCGTCGTCGGTGAAGCCGGGGTCGATGACCACCTCCACCCGCCGCCCCGCCCACTCCGCCGGTACCGCGCCCTCCAGCCGGAACCACCAGGTCGACCACGGCTCGCCCCACTCCGTGCCGGCCGTGAACGGCTCGTACGCACCGTCGAGCGCCTCGGCGACCGGGACCGGTTCGCCGGGGGCACGCCAGGCGTACAGGGAGAGGGGAACGCGCGCCGGGTACTGGGCGGGCCGGATGAACTGGTGCAGCGCCCGCTCCAGGCGCCCCTCCACCAACAGTCGGTCGTCGTGCATCGGGCGGCTCCTCGGCTCGGCTCAGCGGATCACCCCAGATGCTTTCCCCTGGTGTGTGGCACGGCAACAGGCGGGAATGCATTCCGTGAGCGTGTTCGACGGCATTCGACGTCGGCCGCGTCGAGCGGCCGGGGCGGGGGAGGATGAAGCGTCAGCCTGTACGGCGGGGCCGGATGACCAACCGGCCGGACTCTGGGGCGGTGGCCATCGAAGGGGAGCGGGGCCGGTCCCTCGGCAAGCGACTGAGGCATGACGACTACGAGGCGGTGGCGGACGTCCGCGCCGCGCTGCGCGAGCTGCTGCGGCACTGGGGCGGGCCCGGCCGGGCCGATCTCGCCGAGCTGCTGACGAGCGAGCTGGTGACGAACGCACTGGTGCACACCGACCGGGGCGCGCACATCACGGCCACCTTGGGCGGGGGGATCGCCGGGCCGGTGGCGGGCCGATTACGGGTCGAGGTGCGGGACTTCGTCTCCCGTCACCCGACGCTGCGCGGCCACCCCCCGGAGGACAGCACCTCCGGGAGGGGCCTGCTGCTGGTGCACACGCTCGCGGACGCGTGGGGCGTACGGGCCCACGGCGTGGGCAAAGCGGTCTGGTTCGAGCTGGACGCGGACGGCGCCTGACGCCACCGGCCGCCCGCTCCGGTCCGGAAGGCTCCGGTCCGGAAGGACCCGTCTCAGCCGAACTGCCGCTCGATCTGCGCGAGCTTCTCCTCCAGGGAGTCCAGCCGGGGAATGGTCAGGGTGTCGTCCTCGGCGGTGAGGTCGACGGTCCGCGCCTTGTCCCCGTCCTTGTCGTCCCTGGCGTCCTTGTCCTTCGCCCTGTCCCGGTCGGCTTCGGTGGCGCCGGCGTCACCGAAGCCGAAGCTGAAATCCAGCTCACGGTTCCAGTCCCGCTCCCGGTGTTCGCGGCGGCGGGCCTCAGCCCCGTCCGCGGACTGCAAGGCCGGCCGAGCTGAGGGCGCTGACAGCTCGGCCGCCTCGGCTTTTCCCAGCGCGTTCTCCTCCATGGCGGGCTCCGCGCCGAGCTGCGGCGGCTGTGCCGCGGGGGTGACGTCCACCTGGCGGCCACCGCCCCGGCCCCACGCCCGGTGCTGCCGGTTGAGCGCCCGGATCCTGGCCTTGTCCAGCTTCTCCTGGTCCCGGCGGCGGTTGCGGTTCTGCTCCTTCTCGCGCCGGTCCTCGCGGACCTCCTCGACCGCCTCGTCCAGCGTCCGTACGTTCTCCAGCAGCATCAGCGACCACGCGCCGAAGGTCTCGCGCGGGGCGCGCAGCCAGCGGACGATACGGATCTGCGGCAGCGGGCGGGGCACCAGGCCCTGCTCGCGCAGCGCCGCCCGGCGGGTCTGCTTGAGCGCGCGGTCGAAGAGGACCGCGGCCGACAACGACATGCCCGCGAAGAACTGCGGCGCGCCGTCGTGGCCCATGCCGCGCGGGGCGTGCACCCAGTTGAACCAGGCGGCGGCGCCCGCGAACAGCCACACCAGCAGCCGGGAGCCGAGCGCCGCGTCACCGTGGCTGGCCTCGCGCACCGCCAGCACCGAGCAGAACATCGCGGCGCCGTCCAGCCCGAACGGCACCAGGTACTCCCAGCCGCCCGACAGGTTCAGGTTCTGCTGCCCGAAGCCCACGAGGCCGTGGAAGGAGAGCGCGGCCGCGACCGCGGCACAGCAGAACAGCAGGACGTACGAGGCCATCCCGTAGATGGCCTCCTTGCGCCGGCGGCGCTCCTCGCTGCGCTCCCAGGAGTCGGTGATCCCGTTCTCGTCCTTCTTCCCGTTACGGCCGCGCGCGAGGACAACTCCCGCCCCCACGACTCCGACGAGCGCTATGACGACTGGCAGGGCCCAGCCCAGCGATATGTCAGTCAGTCTCATCCGGTGCCCCTTGCCTCGCTTCCGTGAAGTTCTGGCCGCAGTACGGCCCTACTCGCGCGACATCCTGGCGGAATCGTTCCGGGCCTCAAGCGGTTTCCGGACAAGAGGCCGCCAAGTGGGCGGGGGGACACGCGGATAGGTGCGATACGGTTCGAACGCTCGCTCGTTGCAAGCGGCTTGATTCTATTCACGGAACCCGAGTGCGGGTAAACCCGATCCGTCGGCTTGCCATTCGCCGTCCGAACCTCTTAGTGATCTTTCCCTGCCACTGTCCGGCAGCGGGCGCTTCGCGGGCGCCGCGTGCGTGGCCGAAAGGCGTCGCTCCCCGGTCCGGTCCGGATCGGAGGCGGGGAGCGGTGCGGGCCGGAGAATGTGGCAAGGGTCATGCCGGGCCCCGTCCGCTCGGAGCGACCGCTGCGCGTGGGCTTTGTCCTCGGGCGGCATCCGCATATCGTTTCGATGGGATGTCAGGAGGACCCGAGTGGAGCAGGCCGAAGCCGAGGCGGCGATGGAGCCGCGGAATCCCTCCGGCGTGCCCGTGGCGCGCCAGTCCCCGCGCCGCCACTCCGTGCGCGGACAGATCCTGGACGCCCTGCGGGACGCGCTGGTCGGGGGCGAGCTGACCCCGGGCGAGGTGTACTCCGCCCCGGCCCTCGCCGACCGTTTCGGCGTCTCGCCCACCCCCGTGCGCGAGGCCATGCAGCAGCTCGCCGGTGAGGGTGCCGTCGAGGTCGTACCGAACCGCGGCTTCCGGGTGGCCCGGCGCAGCGCGCGCGAGCTGGCCGAGCTGGCCGAGGTCCGCGCCCTGCTGGAGGTCCCGGTGATGCTCAGCCTGGCCCGGGCGGTCGCGCCCGAGCGCTGGGCGCGGCTGCGGCCGTTCGCGGAGGCGACGGCGACGGCCGCCGCGAAGGGCGACCGTGCCGCCTACCTGGAGTCGGACCGCACGTTCCACCAGTCGGTGCTGAGCCTGGCCGGGAACCAGCAGCTGGTCGTCGTCGCCGACGAACTCCACCGCCGTGCCCAGTGGCCGCTGGCCTGCGGTCGCGCGGTCCGCACCGCCGATCTGGTCGCCGACGCGGCCGAGCACATGGCGCTGCTGGACGCGCTCGCCGCGCGCGATCTGGATGTGGTGGAGTCGCTGGTCCGCGAGCACTTCACGTCCGGGGCCTGAGCCGGTGTGCGGGGGCGGAAGCCCCCGCACACCCGCCGGGGCCCCGCCCCCGCACCCCGCTCCTCAAGCGCCGGAGGGGCCGGGTGGTGGAGCGGCGCCGTCAGGGCGATTCGTCGGCGTCCGGGTTGGCCACTAATTGCTCGGCCAGCCAGACCGGGACGCCGCCCAGCAGCCGCACCAGTCGCCGCGCCTCGGCGCGCAGCCGGTGGGCCTCCGGCTCGTCCTCGACGTCCGCCAGGGACGCCAGGGCGGGGGCGATGCCTACCAGGTAGCCCAGCTCCTCGCGGATCCGCAGCGATTCGGCGAAGCCGCGGCGGGCCTCGGCGACGTTGCCCTCCTCCTCGGCCATCCCGGCCAGATGGCGCCAGGTGAACGAGCGCAGCAGCGTGTCGCCGTGTGCGGCGGCGCCCGCGTGGGCGCGCTGGAAGGCGGCCTGGGCGCCGGTGGGGTTGTGGGCGAGGTGCTGGGAGATCAGCCCGCGCCGGAAGTCCAGCAGTGGGCGGGTGGGCGAGCCGGGGCCGAGCAGCGCGGCCGCCCGGCCGAGGGCGGTGCGCGCCTCGTCGGCGCGGTCCCGGTTCCCGAGCAGGGTGGAGGCGTACGCCAGATAGCCGCGCTCGCACGCGATGGCGCCCCGCTCGTCGTCGGTCAGGGCCAGGGCCTCCGCCGCCCGCAGCGCGTCCTCGGCCGCGTCCCAGCCCTGGGAGGTGTACATGCACCGCTCGATCAGGATCGCGCTGCGCTTGAGGGCCACGGCCGCGTCGCCGGCGGCGTGCGGGGCGAGCAGTTCGGCGGCGTCCTTCCAGCACGCCCGTGAGCGCAGCCGCCACACCGCCGTGTCGAGCGGGTCGTCCGCCCGCCCGGGCCGTAGGCCGGTATCGGAGTTCGACGATCCAGGTGGTGACATGGCGGTGTCCGCCACATTGCCCTCCCCAAGCGCGCCATCGAGCCGGAAGCCGTTGCCGAATCTCAACACGGAAGCGCGGGCCCGGCCAAGGGGTTGGTGTGAATGAATTCACAAACCACCGGCGAGAGTGGTGGTCGCGGGGGACTTCCGGCGTCAGCTCATGCGCAGGGCGAGGAAGAAGTCCAGTTTGTCCTCCAGCCGGGACAGGTCGCGCCCGGTCAGCTGTTCGATCCGGCCCACCCGGTAGCGCAGCGTGTTGACGTGCAGATGCAGCCGTGCCGCGCACCGCGTCCAGGAGCCGTCGCACTCCAGGAACGCCTCCAGGGTCGGGATCAGCTCGGCCCGGTGGCGGCGGTCGTACGCGCGCAGCGGGTCCAGCAGCCGGGCGGTGAAGGCGCGGCGCACGTCGTCCGGGACGAAGGGGAGCAGCAGTACGTGCGAGGCCAGCTCCTGGTGCCCGGCCGCGCTGACCCGGCCCGGCCGCGCGGCGGCCACCCGGCGGGCGTGCCGGGCCTCCTCCAGCGCGCCGCGCAGCGCCTCGGCGGAGTGCACGGGGGCGCTGACGCCCAGGGTCAGCCGGGCGTCGTCGGCGAGCCCGCGGGCGAGCGGTTCGCCGACGGCGGCGAGCAGCGCGTCCGCGTGCAGCCCCGCCTCGGCGCCCTCCGCCTCGTCGGAACCGTCGTCGGCGGGGGCGGGCAGCGGGAGGAGCGCCACCGCCTCGTCGCCGGTGTGCGCCACCGCGATCCGGTCCGCGGGCCCGGCCCCGGTCGAACGCGGGTCCACCAGGATCTCTTCCAGCAGGGCCTGGGCCACCTCACCCTCGCCGCCGGGTGTCCCCTCCATCCGCGCCACCACGACCTGCCAGTGCGGTGCCGCGCCGCCGAGCCCCGGCAGCAGCACCGGCGCCGTGACCCGCAGCCGGGCCGCGACCTCGGCGGACGGCGCGCCCGCCTGGACCAGCTCCAGCACCTCCTGGGCGAGCTGCCGCCGCACCGTACCGGCCTCGTCCCGCCGCCCGCGCTCGACCGCGATCAGCTGGGTGACCCCGTACAGCAGGTCCAGCCGCTCCTCCGGCCAGTCACCGGCGTCCGCGGCGACCGCCAGCAGCCAGTCGGCGAGCGGCGTCGCGTGCGGGGCGCCGGTGCCGCCGCTCGTACCGCCGCGGATGGGGAAGAGGGAGTACGTCACGCCGTCGGCGGCGGTCAGCCGGTGCGGGCCCTGGCGCCCGGCGTGCCGGGCGGCCAGGTGCTCACCGGCCAGCTGGGCGCGGACCGGCCGCGGCAGCTCCGCGGCCGCGGGGCCGGTCGGGCCCGCGATCGGGCGGCCGGTGGGGGAGAGCACCCAGGCGGCCAGGTCGAGGTCCGAGCCGAGCAGGTCGAGCACCACCTCCGGCCCGCCGCCCGCGGCCCCCGGGGTCATCAGCCGCCGGTGCCGTTCCACCACGGCGGCCAGGTCCCCGGCCCGCTCGCCGGAGACCTGCCGTACGACGTGCTCGGTGACCGACGCGAACGCCACGTCCTCGACCACGGAGAACAGCGGCAGCCGGTGCCGCGCGCAGGCCAGCACCAGATCCTCGGGTACGGGACCCAGCTCGGCCTCGCCCGCCGCGAGCCCGGCGACCCCGGCGGCCGCCAGGATCTGGACGAACCGCTCGGAGTCGTCCGGCTCCCGCCGCCACGCCAGCCCCGTCAGCACCAGTTCGCCGCCCGACAGATAGCGGCTCGGATCGCGCAGATCGGTGGTCATCACGCCGCGTACGGTGCGGTCCAGCTCGTCCTCGCCGCCGAGCAGGCGCAGGCCCAGGGCGTCGGTTTCCAGCAGTGCGCGCAGCCGCATGGTGATGTCAGCCGATCTTGTCTTTGTCACCGGTCGAATACCGCGAGGTTTCCGCTCCCCGTCGTTCGTTCGAATCTACAAGACCGGGCCGCTGGCCAGCCAATTGCTTCATGCCTTCGGTGACTGCCCCGGGGCCCGCCGTGGGGGTCTACTGGACTGGGAGCCGCGTGCACGAGTTCCTTCAGGACTGGTGAGAAGAGAGGCCCATGGACTTCCTGCGCCCCGCCGACTGGCCGGCGGCGCTCGCCGCGAAGGCCGAGCACCCCGACGCCGTGCCCATCGCGGGTGGCACCGATGTGATGGTCGAGATCAACTTTGATCACCGGCGGCCCGAACGGCTGCTGGATCTGACCCGCATCGGCGAACTGGAGGCGTGGGAGACCGGTGAGCGGACGGTCCGGCTGGGCGCCGGGGTGCCGTACAGCCGGATCATCGAGCGGCTGCGCACCGAGCTGCCCGGTCTCGCGCTCGCCTCGCGCACCGTCGGTTCGCCGCAGATCCGCAACCGGGGCACGGTGGGCGGCAACCTCGGCGCGGCCTCGCCCGCCGGGGACGCGCATCCGGCGCTGCTGGCGGCCGGGGCCGAGGTGGAGGTGGCCTCGGTGCGCGGCACCCGGATGATCCCGGTCGAGGAGTTCTACACCGGGGTGAAGCGCAACGCGCTGGCGCCCGACGAGCTGATCAGGGCCGTCCACATCGACAAGGCCGACGGGCCGCAGCAGTTCTCCAAGGTCGGCACCCGCAACGCCATGGTCATCGCGGTGTGCGCGTTCGCCCTCGCGCTGCATCCGCGCACCCGCACCGTACGGACCGGCGTCGGCTCCGCCGCGCCCACCCCGGTGCGAGCCCGGGCGGCGGAGGACTTCCTGAACGCGGCGCTCGCGGAGGGCGCCTTCTGGGACAGCGGAGAAACGATTCCACCGGCGGTCGCCCGGGAGTTCGCCCAGCTGTGCGCGGGCGCGTGCGACCCCATCGACGACGTACGCGGCAGCGCCGCCTACCGCCGCCACGCGGTGACGGTCATGGCGCGCCGCACGCTCGGCTGGACCTGGCAGGCGTACCGCGAGGGCGAAGGGAGGGCGGCGGCATGCGCGTGAACATGACCGTCAACGGCCGGCCGCAGCAGGCCGACGACGTCTGGGAGGGCGAGTCCCTGCTGTACGTGCTGCGCGAACGGCTGGGCCTGCCGGGCTCGAAGAACGCCTGTGAGCAGGGCGAATGCGGATCGTGCACGGTCCGCCTCGACGGCGTTCCGGTGTGCGCGTGCCTGGTGGCGGCGGGGCAGGCCGAGGGGCGCGAGGTGGTGACCGTCGAAGGGCTCCCCCGATACGCGGAGGACCGCGCGGCGGGCGAGCCGGGCGCGGGCAAGCCCGGGGCGGCGGAGGCCCCGCTCGCCCCCGTCCAGCAGGCGTTCATCGACGCGGGCGCCGTGCAGTGCGGCTTCTGCACCCCGGGCCTGCTGGTCGCCGCCGACGAGCTGCTGGAACGGCACCCCGACCCGTCCGACGCCGACATCCGCGAGGCGCTGTCCGGCAACCTGTGCCGCTGCACCGGCTACGAGAAGATCCTCGACGCGGTGCGCCTCGCCGCCGCCCGCACCGCCGCCGCGGCCGAAGGGGAGGCGAGCTGACCATGCGACCCGACCGCACCCCCACCCGGATCACCCAGGCTCATCTGACCCAGGCCCATCTGACCGAGGGCCGGGGCAAGGGTCACATCGGCGAATCCACCCTCCGCCCCGACGGCACGCTCAAGGTGACCGGCGAGTTCGCGTACTCCTCCGACCTGTGGCACGAGGACATGCTGTGGGGCTTCACCCTGCGCAGCCCCCACGCCCACGCCCAGATCCGGTCCATCGACATCAGCGGGGCGCTGACCCTGCCCGGCGTCCATGCCGTCATGACCCACGACGACCTCCCGGCCGCCACCCACTACGGGCTGGAGATCCACGACCAGCCCGTCCTCGCCAAGGACCGGGTCCGCTACCACGGCGAGGCCGTCGCCATCGTCGCCGCCGACCACCCCGAGACCGCCCGCCGCGCCGCCGCCCGCATCAAGGTCGACTACGCCGAGCTGCCGCTCGTGGTCGACGAGGCCACCGCCACCGCGCCCGGCGCGCCGCTGCTCCACCCCGACCGCGCCGACCACCACGCCGCCCACGCCCCGCACCCCAACGTCGTCCACCGCCAGCCCGTGCGGCGCGGCGACGTGGCCGCCGCCAGGGCCCGCGCCGACGTCGTCGTCCGCCGGGACTACGAGGTCGGCATGCAGGACCAGGCCTTCCTGGGCCCGGAGTCCGGGCTCGCGGTGCCCGCCGAGGACGGTGGCATCGACCTCTACATCGCCACCCAGTGGCTGCACGTGGACCGCGACCAGCTCGCCCCGGTGCTCGGCCTGCCGCCCGACAAGGTGCGGCTGACGCTCTCCGGCGTGGGCGGGGCGTTCGGGGCGCGCGAGGACCTGTCCATGCAGGCGCACGCCAGTCTGCTGGCGCTCCGCACCGGCAAACCCGTGAAGATCGTCTACAACCGGTACGAGTCGTTTTTCGGCCACGTCCACCGGCACCCCGCCAAGCTCACCTACGAGCACGGCGCCACCCGCGACGGACGGTTGCTCTACGTCCAGGCCCGTATCGTCCTGGACGGCGGAGCGTACGCCTCCTCCTCCCCGGCGGTCGTCGGCAACGCCGCCTCCCTGGCGATCGGCCCCTACGTCGTCGAGCATGTGGACGTCGAAGCGCTCGCCCTCTACTCCAACAACCCGCCCTGCGGCGCCATGCGCGGCTTCGGCGCGGTCCAGGCGTGCTTCGCCTACGAGGCCCAGATGGACGCCGTCGCCCAGGAACTCGGCCTGCACCCCGTCGAGTTCCGGCAGCGCAACGCCATGGCGCAGGGCGCCACCATGCCCACCGGCCAGATCGTGGACTCCCCGGCCCCCGTCGCCGAGATCCTGCGCCGGGTCCGGGACCTCCCCCTCCCGCCGGAGCGCGCCTGGGAGACGGCGGACGGGGACGTCGACGTCCGCGCCCTGCCCGGCGGCCTGTCCAACACCACCCACGGCGAGAGCGTGGTGCGGGGAGTCGGGTACGCGGTCGGCATCAAGAACGTCGGCTTCTCCGAGGGCTTCGACGACTACTCCACGGCCCGGGTGCGGCTGGAGGTCATCGGCGGCGAACCCGTCGCCCTGGTCCACACCGCGATGGCCGAGGTCGGCCAGGGCGGCGTCACCGTCCACGCCCAGATCGCCCGTACCGAACTCGGCGTCAGCCAGGTCACCATCCACCCCGCCGACACCCGGGTCGGCTCCGCGGGCTCCACCTCCGCCTCCCGCCAGACGTACATGACCGGCGGCGCCGTCAAACACACCTGCGAGGCGGTGCGGCAGGAGGTCTTCCGCCGCTGCGGTGCCCCCGGCGGTGACACGGAGCTGCGCTTGCGGGACGGCAAGGTGGTCACGGCCACCGGCGAGGTCGTCGCCGACCTGACGGACCTCCTCGGCGACGACCCCATCGACATCGAGAAGGAGTTCCGGCACCGCCCCACCGAGCCCTTCGACCTCACGACCGGTCAGGGCTCCGGCCACGTCCAGTACTCCTTCTGCGCCCATCGCGCCGTCGTCGAGGTCGACACCGAACTCGGCCTGGTCAAGGTCATCGAACTGGCGGCCGCCCAGGACGTCGGCAAGGCACTCAACCCGCTTTCCGTCGTCGGCCAGATCCAGGGCGGCTCCACGCAGGGGCTGGGTCTCGCCGTGATGGAGGAGATCCTGGTCTCGGACGGCGCGCGCGTGCGCAACCCGTCCTTCACGGACTATCTGATCCCCACCATCCTCGACACCCCGACGATGCCCGTCGACATCCTCGAACTGGCCGACCACCACGCCCCCTACGGCCTGCGGGGCGTCGGCGAGGCCCCGACCCTCTCCTCCACCCCGGCGGTCGTCGCGGCCGTCCGCGCCGCCACGGGCCTCCGGCTGGGGCGGGTGCCGGTGCGCCCGGAGCACCTGACGGGTACGTAGCCCCCGGTGGCGTTCCGTCGGATTGTCCGACGGAACGCCACCCCTGGGCGGGAATCGGGTTGCGCCACCCGGCGGACGCTCGCGTTGCCGGGCCCCGGGTTCTGAGTGAGCCTCAGATCCGACCTACGCGACCCGCCCCCTTGGAGTACGCCTGTGCGCACGAGACGGAAAACCCTCGCCGTGTCGGTGGCCGTTCTGGCCGCAACGTCCCTTCCCGTACTGAGCGGTTCGACCGTTCAGGCCGCCGTACAGGAGCGCGCCGCCGCGCCCTCGCGTGGCCTGCCCCTCTACGTCCCCCCGGCCGACCGCGCCTCATACCGTCAGGTGACCCGGCTCGCCTGGCGGGGGGACTACCGCACGGCCGCCGGACTCCTCGCCATGGTGCGCACCCCGCAGGCGGTCTGGTACGGGGACGAGTCCCCGGCCCGGGTCGCGCGCCTGGTCCGGATGACCACGAGCGACGCGGCACGGCGGGGCAGACTGCCGGTGCTCGCCCTCTACAACGTGCCCGGCCGTGACTGCGGCAGCTACTCCGCAGGGGGAGCGCGGACCACCGAGGAGTACGAGGCGTGGATCGACGCCGTGGCCGAGGGCATCGGCGACCGCGAGGTGATGGTCGTCCTCGAACCCGACTCACTGGCGCTGCTGCCGTCCGACTGCGGTGAGCAGGCGAGCGAGGACACCCCCGCGGAGACCCCGGCCACGACCCCGACCCCGGCCACGACCCCGACCCCGGCCACGACCCCGACCACGACCACGGCCCCGGCCACGATCCCGGCCCCGGCCACGACCCCGGCCCCGGAGGCCGGCCCGTCCGCGGGCGCCGGTACGGAGACGGGCGCGGGCGCGGGCGCGTACGCGGGCACGGGCGCTGCCGCGGCCGGGCCCGCGCTCACCGAGCCCACCACCGCCCCCTCCCCGGAACCGCAGCCCGCCACCGTCCCCGCCCCCGGCGCGGCCGTCACCGCCGGAACCCCGGCCCCCTCCCAGGAACCGACCCCGTTCCTCCCCGCCGACCCCGCCGACCTCGACAAACAGCCCGAGGCCGGCGACCAGGCGCCGCCCGACGAGCCCGAACTCGAAGCCGAGCCGGAGACCGGCGAGGACAGGCTGACCGAGGCCCGCTACACCGAGATCAAGTACGCGGTCGACACCCTCATGGCGCTCGGCAACGCCAAGGTGTACCTCGACGCGGGCCACGCGGGCTGGCACACCGTCAGCAGCATCGTGCCGCGCCTCGTCCAGGCCGGTGTCGACGAGGCCACCGGCTTCGCCCTCAACGTCTCGCACTACCAGACGGACGAGGCCACCGCCCTGTACGGGCGGCTGATCTCCGCGTGCCTGGCCTACGTCGGCGACGGCGGCGACCCGGCCGCCTGCCCCGAGCGGGACTGGTCGCGGCGCCACCTCCGGGCGTGGCTGCGCGCCCACGAACCGCACGACCCGTCGGAGATGAAGCACTTCGTCACCGACACCAGCCGCAACGGCCGCGGCCCCTGGACACCCCCGAACAGCCGTCACGCGGACCCCCAGTCCTGGTGCAACCCGCCCCGCCGCGGCCTCGGCGCCCGCCCCACCACCGCCACCGGCGACCCGCTGCACGACGCCGCCCTGTGGGTGAAGACCCCCGGCCAGTCCGACGGCCGCTGCTTCCGTGGCACCCCCGGCCCCTCGGACCCGGTGCGCGGCACGGTGAACCCCGAGGCGGGCCGGTGGTTCCCCGACCAGGCCCAGGAACTCGTACGCTTCGCCCGTCCCTCGCTCACCCCCTGACCCCGCCCGCTGACACCCCCGCGATCCGTGGACCGGTACGGCCCGTGGACCGGTACGGCGGCGGCTCATCCACCACGAGCCGCCGCCGAGCCGCCGCCGAGCCGCCGTCAGCCGGCCGGGTTGTGCCTCACCAGGGCGTCGACCAGGCCCGAGGTGGTGTTCGGGAAGTCCATCGGAACGATGCCGAGCCCCGTCCAGCCCTGGTTGCCCGATGCCTCCAGCAGGGACTTGACCTGCGGGTTCAGCCGGTCCGCGTTGGAGCGGGGCGGGAGGAGCGCGGCGGTGCTGACGTAGTTCATGTAGAGCTTGCCGGGCTGGGCCACCGCCTTGCGGAACTGCGCCTCGATCTTGGGGTACTTGCCGAACGGCTCCGCCATGTAGTCGTCCTGGATGTCGAACAGCTGCGGGTCCGCGTACCGGACGCCCGGCATGTTGCCCGAGTCGGCGAGCAGCACGACCCGGCCCCGGGCCTGCCCCAGGGTCGGGAGGGTGGCGTCGAGGCGGAAGAGGGAGCGCCAGCCCTTGCCGTCGAGATAGGTGTCGAAGATCCGGCGGAACTCCGCCTCGCTCTCCTTCGAGTACTCCTGCTTGACGCGCATCAGCACGGTCTCGGACGGATGCGCGGAGAGGAACGCGCGGCACGCTCCGAGGACGTCGTCGAAGTTGAGGTGCTGGTAGGAGGCGCCGTGGTGGATCGGGAAGGCGTTCTCGAACGCCCGGCAGCGGATGTCCAGGAAGCGGATGCCGCTGCTGAGCTGGTCGGCGATGGTGGTGTTCTGGCACTCGGTCCACGGCCCGCCGTGACGGGCCCCGGAGTCGTGTGTTCCGGGAAGGGTCAGCCGCTGCACGGGCGTGGCGTCGGGGATGCCGGACAGCCAGTCCGTAGCGGCCAGGGGCCGGGTGGGCGCCGCGGCGGCGGCGACCCCGCCTAACGCGGTGACCACTCCGGCGGTGGACAGTGCGGCCGCGCCCTTGAGAAAACCTCGCCGATCCATACGCATACTCCCGTCGCTCACCCGTTCGTACCGTGCGCACGGCATCGAAGCACAAACGAGGGCCCGGGAGAACGGGGAAGCGGTGAAGAGGGGGTGATCCCTGGTGACAATGGCGTCGCCGGTCGCCGCGTTCTTGTGAGCATGGGCATGGCGCCCACTCCGCGCAGTGCCGCGCCGGCGGTGTCGCTGACCATGGCGATGGTGCTCACGGCCGCCTCCAGCCGGCCACCTCGCCACAGGTGAAGCGGCTCGTCGTCAACCCGCCCGCGCACCCCGGTAGTCACCCACACGAGAAGGCCCCGGGAGGTGATCCTCCCGGGCCCTTTCGCAACGCCCGCGGGAATCAGACCTTGCCCGCGGCGAAGGTGGCCGCCGCGTCGGCGTTCGCGGTGTAGCCGAGGTGCGCTCCCACGTCGAGCCCGCCGCTCTCACAGATCGGGTCGCCCTTGGCGCAGAAGTCGATGGTGCGGCTCTGGTAGGTGCCGGTGACGCTCCTGCCGAGGGCCCGGATCGGGTTGCCGAACAGCAGCACGGCGGCGACCTTGGGTTCGAGCGCCGCGGGAATCGTGGCCACGATCGGGCTGCCGACCACCGCGCCCGCGCTGCTGATGCCGATCGAGTTGTCCACGACGTTCGCGCCCTGCGAATAGCCGACCAGCACGAAACGCTGGTCCGGGCAGGCGGCCGCCTGGCTCTTGACGTGGTTCACCACGTCCGCGTTGCCCTGCGCGGCCGACGTGAAGGAGAGGTCGGCGGGGTAGTTCACCTTGTAGCTCGACAGGGTTTTGCCGGTGATTTTCTTCTGCAGCGCCGCATAGACGGGGTCGCCGACGATGAAGCCGAGCGATCCCGGCTCGAAGGTGCCACGGGCCGCGACGACGTCGATGTCCGCGCAGGCGGCGGCCGTTGCGGTGGGAGCGGAGAGGGAGACCAGTCCGGCCCCGCCGAGCAGCGAGAGCACGGCGAGGCCCAGGCGAATGCGCATGGGAATCCTTTGAGGGTGGGGCGCGAGGAGTGCGCCGCGAACAAGGACGTCCCCAAGGTATGCGCGTGATCCGACCGAGTGTTATGGCCGGGAATTCAAATATTCCTCGCCTTTTTGTGCGGACGTGAGCCCCGTGAGCCCGGGGCCGAGTGAAGGGGATTCGTTGCGGAGCGCTTCGGCACGCAGCGCCAGGATGAGATCCAGACGGCTGCCGGGGTCCTGCAGCGCGTCACCGAAGAGCTTGTCCAGCTGGCGCAGGCGATAGCGGACCGTCTGCGGGTGGATGTGGAGGCGCGCGGCGACATCAGGCACGTTGCTGCCGCTGAGCAGCCACGCCAGCAGCGTTTCGGCGAGCCGCCCGCGCTGGCCCTCCGAGACCTCGGCGAGGGGCGCGAGGGCGCGCGAGCGGATCTGGGCGAGCATCGGCTCGTCGCTGTGCAGCAGCAGCGTCGACAGATGGTCGGCGCAGCGCACCACGCCCTGCCGGGGCAGGATCCCGCGGCCCATCAGCCCGAGGGCCCGGGTGGCCCAGTGCAGTGACCGGGCGGCCTCGGCGAGCGGGACGGTGGGGCCGATCGCGGCGGGCCGCCCGCGCAGCGCGAGGCCGAACGCCCGGCCACCGAAACCGCCGGAACCCCCGGAGCCGGAACCGCCCGAGCCGGAGCCCCCAGAGCCCCCAGAGCCCCCAGAGCCCCCCGAGCCGGAGCCCCCAAAGCCCCCGGAGCCGGAGCCGCCGGAGTCCTCGGGCACCGGCACCAGCATCCGCGGCGGCCGGGACTCCATGTCCACCAGCGCCCCCGCCGCCGCCAACGGCCACTCCTCCTCCCGTTGATCCGGGGTGGCCGCGAGCGCCACGACCGCGACGTGCCCCGGCACCGGCCACCGGGCGGAGTGCGCCAGGTCCTGCACCGCCTCGGGGGCCGCCGGCCCCTCGCCCAGCAGCAGTTCCAGCAGCCGGCGGCGGCGCCGCTCCAATTCGTCGGGGCTCTGCACCCGGGCCTCCGCGTATCCGGCCGCGGCCGCCTCCGCGACCTCGTGCACGGTACGGAACGCCAGCTCGCCCAGGGCCGCCACCACCGCGGAGTCCAGGCCCAGTTCCTCCGCCGTACGGCCCATCAGCCGCCAGGCGCGCAGGCCGCCGACCCGTAGCGCGGACTGCAGCGCGTCCAGGCTGCGGCCCTCCAGCGCCTCACCGCGCCCGAGTGCGTAGTACGTCGTGGTGATCGCGGCACCCTGGCCGGGGGGCGGTTCGGCGATGTGGTCGACGAACAGGGTCAGCGCCTGGACGACGCCCGATCTGAGGTGCGCGCGGTACGTCCCGTCGGCCGGTCGCGCGTACTCCGGGACCTGCCGGCGCACCTCCTCCTCGACCTCGTCGGCGACGGCTTCCAGCTGGTCGCGCAGCACTGTGGCCAGTTCGGGAGGGACCGGCGGGCGTTCGGGGCCGTCCGGTGCGCTGTGTGGGGTGGGGGCAGCCACGGCGGGCCCTCCGTTCAACCGGAAGCGGCTCACCCGCGGGCCGTTGCCCGACGGGTGCGGGATACGTCCGAGGTTGGACGGACGTCCCCTGCGCTCCGTTCCGTGCCCCGACGGCACCGGCCTCACTCCGGTGCCCCCGGCGCACCGGCGAGCATCGGTTCGGCAGACGGCACCCGCGAGCGGTGGGCCGTCGACGGTTGAAGCGCGGCCGGGGGTGGGAACCGCCGTGCGTGGAAAGCATGTACGTTTGTGACGCGAAGAGGGGATTCCGGCGACGTCTTCGCCGGCGCGGAGGGCACATGAGCAGCAGGCCGCTGAGCAGCAGGCCGCGTTTCCATGGTCCGGGCGACAAGACGGGCACGTTCGCCGTCGACGCCGACTCCACCGGCACCGGCCGGGGAACGTGGGAGCCGTTCGTCGACGCCTGGAACGACCGCATGGGAGACCTGTACCCGCTGCCGGAATTCACCGCTTCCACGATCGACGGCTTCCGGGGAACGATGCGCTCGGTGACCCTGCAGGACACCGCCGTCAACGAACTCTGGGGCTCTTCACCCCTGAGCACCCGCGCGGTCGGGAGACACGAGCACGACGAGATCAGGCTGTACGTCGGGCTGCGCGGCGCGGTGGCCCTGCAGAACCCGCACGATCAGGACGGTGACGCGTGCGTCTCGGCCGGCACCTACTTCCTGCACCACGTCGTGACGGAGAACCATTTCCACACCACGCCCGAGATCGGCACCCGCATCTTCATCTTCCCCGGCGACGCCTTGCGGTCCCTGGTCGCCGGGAAACCGCGCACGGGCCACGTCGCCTCGCCCGCGGCGCAGATCCTCATGGCACACACCAGCATGGTGCAGCGGACCGTGAGCGACCTCGGTCCCGCGGGCGCGCACGCGTCCCGCAACGCCCTGCTCGAACTGGCCAAGGGACTGATCCTCGATCACTTCGACGACCGTGAGCCCGCGTTCACCCCGGCGCTGGCCCAAGCGGCCAGGGACCTGGCCGATGCCCGGCTCGCCGACGCCGATCTCTCTCCGGCCTCGATCGCCGCGCACCTGCACGTCTCCGTCCGCACCCTGCAGCGGGCCTTCGCGAGTCTGGACGAGTCGTTCAGTGCCTACATCCGCCGCCGACGCCTGGAGGAAGCGGCCACGGCGCTCACCGCCCCCGGATCACGCCTCACGGTCTCCGAGGTCGCCGCGCGCTGGCACTTCGCCGACAGCAGCCACTTCATCCGCGCTTTCAAGCAGCAATACCAGGCGACACCTGCCCAATTCGCCCGCCGGCAGGCTTGACGACCCGGCCTTCCCTCCGCGTCAGAGCCAGTCCCGCCGCTTGAAGATGACGTACAGGCTGACGCACACCACCGCCATCAGCAGCAGTGCGAAGGGATAGCCCAGCACCCAGTGCAGCTCAGGCATGTGGGTGAAGTTCATGCCGTAGATGGTGCCGACCAGGGTCGGGGCGAACAGGATGGCCGCCCACGCGGAGATCTTCTTGACCTCCTCGTTCTGCTCGAAGCCCGCCTCCGCCAGCGCCCTCATCTCGGCGTTCTGCTGCTGGGTGACGAGGGTGGCGTTGACCGCGAGGATGTCGGTGAGGGCCGAGCGGAAGCCGTCCACGCGTTCGCTGGTGTGGGTGACGTGGTCGGCGACGTCCCGCAGATAGCGCTGCAGCTCGTCGTCGGTGCCGTACTTGTCGAAACCGGCCATCAGCCCGCGCAGCATCCCCACCAGCGGGCGGGTGGCGCGCTGGAACTCCACCATTTCGCGGGAGAGTTCGTAGATGCGGCGCGACACCGCGGGGTCGCCGCGGAAGACCTCGGTCTCGATCTCGTCGATGTCGTTCTGCACGCCCGCCACGACCGGGGCGTAGCCGTCGACGACCGCGTCCAGGATGGCGTACAGCACCGCCTCCGGGCCGAGGGCCAGCAGCTCGGGGGCCGACTCCAGCCGGGTGCGCACCGCCGACAGGTCCGGGGCGGCGCCGTGCCGGACGGTGATGACGAAGTCGGGGCCGACGAAGACGTGCAGCTCGCCGAAGTCCACCTCCTCGACCGCGTCGAGGTAGCGGGCCGCGCGCAGCACGACGAACAGCGTCTCGCCGTAGCGCTCCAGCTTGGGCCGCTGGTGCGCCTCCATCGCGTCCTCGATGGACAGCTTGTGCAGATCGAATTCCTCCGCGAGCGACAGCAGCTCCGCCTCGGTCGGCCGGTACAACCCGATCCAGGCCATCGCGCCCGGCTCCTCGCGCAGCCGCCGGAAGGTGGCGGCCAGGCTGTCGGGCGTGCCGACCCGGCGGCCGTCGCGGTAGACGGCCGCGTCCACCACGCTCTGCTCGTCGGCGACCGCCGTGCCGTCGACCGCGGCGGGCGCGGACCCGGCGCCCGGCGGGCCCGACGCCCCGGTCCCGGTCCCGGTCCCGGTCCCGGTCCCGGTCCCGGTCCCGGTCCCGGCACCGGAGCGCGGGCCGTGGCCCGCCGCGCGCGTCACCGCGGGCCGCAGCCAGGGGTACTTCTTCAGCGGGCGCGGGGTGTGGGAACGGCGCTCGGACATGAGGGGTCCTTTACGGGTAGCTGGCGCCGGGCCGCGCTGAGCTGTGGTGCGCTGTGGTGCGCTGCCTTCAGCGCGGCCGGGACGGGGTGGCGGCTCGCGGCATGCGACTGGGAGGTTCGCCGGTCATCGCGTGCACCTCACCTCCTCGTCGCGGGTCCCCTGGGCACCGGGCGCGTGGGGGCCGTGGGCGCCCCGAGCGCGCACCACGGGCCTCAGAGCAGGATATCCCCCGATATGCCCAGGCGGCGGCCGGGGCGGCCGGATCCGGAATCACCCGCTCCAAAGCGGTCTCGGGGCGTCGACGTGGCGTCGATGTGCCGTCCAGGAGAGCGGGTACCCGCTCCTGGCGTGCCCACGACCGGTTGCCTACGATTGTTGGCGTGGACGATCCCGGGCCCGGCCCCTGCGGCGGCGAACCCCGCCTGACGGGCGCCCGGAGCGCCGACCGCACCCGCGCCACCATCCTCCGCACCGCCCGCGCGCGCTTCGCCCGGCACGGCTACGAGCGCACCACCATCCGCGCGATCGCCGCCGACGCGGCCATCGACGCCTCGATGGTCATGCGCTACTTCGGCAGCAAGGACCAGCTCTTCGACGCGGCCCTCACCATCGACCTGCGGCTGCCCGACCTGACCGCCGTGGCCCGCGACGACCTCGCGCGGGTCCTCGTGCGCCACTTCCTCGACCGCTGGGAGGGCGACCCCGCCGACGACGCCCTGCTGCTCCTGCTGCGCTCCGCCGTCACCCACGAGCGGGCCGCCGAGCGGCTGCGCGAGATCTTCGCCGCGCAGGTCGCACCCGCCCTCGGCGACGCCACAGACCCGCGCCGCGCCGCGCTGGTCTGCGCCCAGCTCCTCGGCCTCGCCCTCACCCGCCATCTGCTGCGCGCCCCGGGCGTGACCGCCCTGACGCCGGACGAGGTGGTCGAGCTGTACGCCCCGGCCCTCGCCGCGGTCCTGGCGTAGCCGCCGCCCAAACCCGTGGAACCGCCGGCGCGTGTCCCCGAAGGCCGCGCCGCGCCCACCCGCGGCGGCAAGGGGCGGACACCTGAGGACGTGCCCGGCAACGCGGCGAGCGGGGCTGCCTCCCGGCGGCGGCCGGGTACGCGCGCCAGGCGTCGTGGACAGGGCGGGCCGGGGCCGGTACGCCCTACGGCAGCAGCCCCGCGCGGCGGGCCTCGACCACCGCGTGCAGGCGGGTGTTCGCCCCCAACTTGCGCATGCACGACCGCAGATAGCTCTTCACCGTCTCCGGCCGCAGCCCCAGCCGGTCGGCCGCCGCCGAGTTCGTCGCGCCCGAGGCCACACAGGCCAGGACGTCCACCTCGCGCGGGGACAGCTGCACACGTCCGCCGGACGCCCGGTCGCGGCCGTCACCCGACGAGGCGCGGGCCAGCCGGCCGCAGGCGGTCAGAATCTCCGCCCGCAGCTGCGGATCGGCCACCCGCTGGGCCAGGGTCCGCAGGTCGACATGGGCCGCGCGGACCTCCTCCCAGGCCGCCGGGTCGGCCTCCGCCTCCGGCACCGGCTGCTCCGCGACCGCCATCAGCCGCCGCGCCTCGTCCTGCGCGGCGAGGGTCCGCTCCAGCTCGCGGGCGGCCTCCACCGCCGCGCTCAGGGCGCGGTCGCCGAGGATCAGCGGCTGCCGCAGCGCCCCGTACAGCAGGCCGCGCACCCGGCCGCGGACGACCACCGGGACGGCCATGATCGAGCGCAGCCCCTCGGCGCCGACCGCGCCGTCGTACTCGTGGCTGATCGCCCGCGAGAGGAGATAGTCGATCACGGATATCGGCCGGGACAGGGTCAGGACCTTGCCGCCGAGCCCGTTGCCCGCGGTGATGGCGAGGCCGTGCAAGGAGTCCGTGGTGGTCCCGGTGAGTTCGGAGATACGGAACTGCTGGGCGCCGGAGAACAGTCCGCCGAAGGCGACGGGCAGCCCGCCGCGCCGGCGCATCCGCAGCAGCGCTGTCCGTACGTCGACGGCACGCTCCGATTCCGCCACGGTTGCCTCCCCGAAACGTCACCACCCCCGTCCGGGGGTGGTGAGACCCAGATCACCCGTCGCACGATGCTAGCGAGCGGCACCGCAATTCAGGAGGAAGAAGTGACAGCAATGAGTCCCTCTCACGATTTCCGCGTGGCACGGGACTTCCTTCTCGACCGCCGCGAGGATTACGCGGCGGCGTACGAAGGGTTCAGCTGGCCCCGCCCGGACCGTTTCAACTGGGCCCTGGACTGGTTCGACCAGATCGCGGAAGGAAACGGACGCACCGCTTTGCGCATCGTGGAGGAGGACGGCCGGGAGACCCGGCTGAGCTTCGACGCGATGCGCCGCCGCTCCGACCGGGCCGCGAACTGGCTGCGCGCGAGGGGCGTGCGGCCGGGGGACCGGATCGTGGTCATGCTCGGCAACCAGCGGGAGCTGTGGGAGACGGCGCTGGCGGCGATGAAGCTGCGCGCCGTCGTCATCCCCGCGACCCCGCTGCTCGGCCCGCTGGACCTGGCGGACCGCATCGTCCGCGGCCGGGCCAGGCACGTGATCGTGCGGACGGCGGACACCGGCAAGTTCACGCAGGTGGCGGGCGACTACACCCGCATCGCGGTCGGCGGCGCGCCGGACGGCTGGCTGGCGTACGAGGACGCCGGGACGGACGCGGTGCCGGAGGAGACCCCGGACGGGGTGGCGGCCCTGGCGGACCGCTTCGTACCGGACGGGCCGACCCGCGCGGACGACCCGCTGATGCTCTACTTCACCTCCGGCACCACCGCCCGGCCCAAGCTCGTCGAGCACACCCACATCTCGTACCCCATCGGCCATCTGTCGACGATGTACTGGATCGGTCTCAGGCCCGGCGACGTCCACCTCAACATCTCCTCCCCGGGCTGGGCCAAGCACGCCTGGTCCAACCTCTTCGCGCCCTGGAACGCCGAGGCGACCGTCTTCATCCACAACTACGCCCGCTTCGACGCCACCCGTCTCATGGCCGAGATGGACCGCTGCGGCGTCACCACCTTCTGCGCCCCGCCCACCGTCTGGCGCATGCTCATCCAGGCCGATCTGACCCAGCTGCGGCGCCCCCCGCGCGAGGCCGTGGCCGCCGGTGAGCCGCTGAACCCCGAGGTCATCGAGCACGTCCGGCGCGCCTGGGGGGTGACGATCCGGGACGGCTTCGGCCAGACCGAGACCGCCGTCCAGGTCGCCAACACCCCCGGTCAGCCGCTCAAGACCGGCTCGATGGGCCGCCCGACCCCCGGTTTCAGCGTCGTCCTCCTCGACCCGGTCACCGGCGAACCCGGCGACGAGGGCGAGATCTGCCTCGACCTGACCGGACGCCACGGCCGCCCCGTCGGCCTGATGACGGGGTACGAGGGCGACGAGGAGCGCACCGCCGAGGCCACCGCGGGCGGCTACTACCGCACCGGCGACATCGGTTCGCGTGACGCGGACGGCTATGTCACGTATGTCGGGCGCGCGGACGATGTCTTCAAAAGCTCGGACTACAAGATTTCGCCCTTCGAGCTGGAGAGCGCCCTGCTGGAGCACGAGGCGGTCGCCGAGGCCGCCGTCGTCCCGGCGCCCGATCCGGTGCGGCTGTCCGTGCCGAAGGCGTACATCGTGCTGGCCGAGGGCTGGGAGCCGGGGCCCGAGACGGCCAAGGTGCTGTTCGCGCACTCCAGGGCGGTGCTGGCGCCGTACAAGCGGGTGCGGCGGCTGGAGTTCGCGGAGCTGCCCAAGACGGTGTCCGGCAAGATTCGCCGGATCGAACTACGGGAGCGCACGGCGATCGGCGACGGCGTCGAGTTTCATGAGGGAACCTCATGAACAGCAGCTCCCCCTCATATGACCGAAACGGCATGTGACCGCAAGGAGACACCATGATCGAACCGATCTCCGACGACCCGCCACCGGCTCCAGCCGTCCCCGCCGCCCTCTCCTACGCCAGCGGCACCGGGGACCTGCCGCTGCTCGGCGACACCATCGGTGCCAACCTCGCCCGGGCCATCGAGGCGTACGGCGACCGCGAGGCGCTGGTCGACGTCCCCTCCGGCCGCCGCTGGACGTACGCCGAATTCGGCCGGGCGGTCGAGGCGGTCGCGCTCGGGCTGATGGCCAAGGGCGTCGGCAAGGGCGACCGGGTCGGCATCTGGGCGATCAACTGCCCCGAATGGGTGCTGACGCAGTACGCCACCGCCCGCATCGGCGCCGTCATGGTCAACGTCAACCCCGCCTACCGCGTCCATGAGCTGCGGTACGTCCTGCGGCAGGCCGGGGTGTCGGTCCTGGTCTCGTCCACCGTGCACAAGGACAGCGACTACCGCCGCATGGTCGAGCAGGTGCGCGCCGAATGCCCCGCCCTGCGCGATGTCGTCTACATCGGCGACCGCACCTGGGACGGGCTGGTGCGCGCGGGGGAGGGGGTGCCGAAGGAGAAGCTGGCCGAGCGCGAGGCCCGGCTGTCCTGCGACGACCCGGTCAACATCCAGTACACCTCGGGCACCACCGGCTTCCCCAAGGGCGCCACCCTCTCCCACCACAACATCCTCAACAACGGCTACTTCGTGGGGGAGACGGTCGGCTACACCGAGCACGACCGGATCTGTCTGCCGGTGCCCTTCTACCACTGCTTCGGCATGGTGATGGGCAACCTGGGCGCCACCACCCACGGCGCCTGCGTCGTCATCCCGGCCCCCACCTTCGAACCGGCCGCCACGCTCTCCGCCGTCGAACGGGAGCGCTGCACCTCGCTGTACGGCGTCCCCACCATGTTCATCGCCGAGCTGGCCCTGCCCGACTTCGCCACCTTCGACCTCTCCTCGCTGCGCACCGGGATCATGGCCGGATCGCCCTGCCCGGTGGAGGTGATGCGGCGGGTGGTCGCCGAGATGCACATGGCGGAGGTGTCCATCTGCTACGGCATGACCGAGACCTCCCCGGTCTCCACCCAGACCCGGCGCGACGACGACCTCGCGCGCCGCACCGGCACGGTCGGCCGGGTGCTGCCGTACGTCGAGGTCAAGGTCATGGACCCGGTCACCGGTCTGACCGTCCCCCGCGGCACCCGGGGCGAGCTGTGCACCCGCGGCTACTCGGTGATGCTCGGCTACTGGGAGGAGCCGGAGCTGACGGCCGAGGCCATCGACCCGGCGGGCTGGATGCACACCGGGGACCTGGCGGTGATGGACGACGACGGCTACGTCCAGATCGTCGGCCGGATCAAGGACATGATCATCCGCGGCGGGGAGAACGTGTACCCGCGGGAGATCGAGGAGTTCCTGCACACCCACCCCAAGATCGCCGATGTGCAGGTGGTGGGCGTCCCCGACGAGAAGTACGGCGAGGAGATCCTGGCCTGCGTGATCCTGCGCGAGGGCGCGGGCTCCCTCACCCGCGACGAACTGGCCCGCTTCTGCCGCGGCCGGCTGGCCGCCTTCAAGGTGCCGCGCCATCTGCGCGTCATGGACGCCTTCCCGATGACGGTCAGCGGCAAGGTCCGCAAGGTCGAGCTGCGGGAGGCGGGCGCCCGCGAAGCGGCCGGGGTGCCGGAGACCCGCACCGACCCGGACCGCAGCCCCCGGCCCCAGCCCGCCCGGTGACCGCTACCGCACCGCGTCCGGGAGGCAGCCCCTCACCCCGGACTCGGCGCCCCGGCTGAACGCCGACACGCGCTGCGAGGCGTCGCCGTGGTCGGAGGTGTTCGTCCACGGCGTCGCGTCGGCGAGCGCCGACAGCGCGTCGGCCAGCTCGTCCGTATCGCCGTCCTCGAAGGTCAGGGTGCGGTCCCGGGCCGCGCCGAAGAGGACGGCACCGGCCAGGCAGTCGGCCTGGAGTTCGCGGGCCAGGTCGACCAGGCCCGCGTCCAGCCGGTTCTGGACGGCGTGCCCCCACTCATGGGCGATCACCAGGTAGACCCAGGCATCCCCCCGCCGATGGCCCGCCCGCATCAGGTCCATGTCCCACGCCACGTAGTCGCCGCCCGGGCAGTAGACGGCGTTGTCGTCGGGGAGCGGGGTGCCCCCGCAGGAGGGCCCGCCGGCGGCGGCGCCGTCGTACGCCCCCAGCACCCGGGGCGGGCGGTAGGCGCCGGTGAAGAACTCGCTCCAGTGGGTGGACCAGTAGGTGGTGGTGATGGACACCGCCGCGTCGATGTCCTCCTCCACGCTGTCCCCCGCCCCCGGATCGGGGACGCTCGCGCTCGGGCTCGTCCCCGCGGGCCGCGGCAGCCCACTCCCGCCGCAGCCGGAGACGGTCAGCAGGGCCAGGACGGTCAGAACGGTCAGGACCGCCGCCGCGGTCCTCGGGCACCACGGGACAACCATCGAATGCGGCCTCCGGCCGGTCGTGAACGGTGCGGCTCATCCGCGGGGCGGGCCGCAGCGGATCAGCGTGTCCGCGGGGTCGTTGACGGGCTGTGGGGTGCCCGTCAGGTCCATGATGAAGAGCGGAATGTGCAGCGCGTCCGCGCGCGCCCGCGCCTCCCTGGCGTAGCCCGCCAGCGAGAAGAAGACGCTCAGCGCCGATTCGTTGAGACCGTTCAGCCACAGGCACTCGACCTCGCGCAGCCCGGTGGGGCGGGTCGTCGGATCGACCTGGGCGACGACGCCCTTCCCGTACAGGTCCACCCCGGCGGCCCCCGGGTCGTCCAGGCGCCGCAGACAGCCGAAGCCGAGCCACCGCAGATACTGGGCGGCGGCGGTGACCGCGTCCCGCGCGGTACGGATCGTCACCGGCCGGAACGCCGGACGCGCCGCGGGCTCACCCTCCTGATCGTCGCCCGGGGCTTCCGACACCCCCGCGACCGGCACCCGGATGACCGCCCCGCAGCCGCAGCCGAACTCCGGCTGCGGCCAGTGCCCCTGACGCCCGCAGGCCGGGCAGTCCACCGCCACCCATATGTCCTGCCAGGTGCGGTGCTCGATCTCCTCCGGCGTGCCGTCGCGCGGCACCGAGAGGGTGAGCGGCGCGCCGCACGGGCACGGGAAGGTGGGCGGAGTGAACGACTGCTCGCGGCGGCACGCCGGACAGCGCACCGGCACGCTCTCTGTCATCTGACGCTCCGTAGCGGATGCCTGCGGTAACGGGGCCATGCTCCAGCACGCGGGGCGGTGACGGGAGGGATTCGGGTGTTTGCCCACCTCCAGTGGGACGCCCGTGTGAGGCCGGGCTGGACACCTGGCGGATGGCGGCCGGAGCCCGCGGCGCGCGCGGGTCGAGGGCTGCCGGAGCCGCGGGCGGGCGCAGTAGGTTGGCCGCGTGAGATTGAGGGTTGAGTTCACCACCGAGCCGTTCGACCTCGACGACGTGCCGCCGCATGCCGTGGCCGCCCGCGAGGCGGTTCGGGCCGCGCCGCTGGACACCGTCGACATCGGCCCGTTCGGCAACACCGCGGAGGGCCGGGCGGACGCCGTGCTGGCCGCCGTGGACGACCTGTTGCGCAAGTCCCTGGACGCGGGCGCCACCCGGGTGTCGCTCCAGGTCAACGTCGTCGCGGAGCCCGACGCGTGACCGGCCCGGCGGACCATCCCTTCGTCTCGGCCGTCCGGCCGCTGGTCGACGCGATGGGCGGCGAGCTGATCGCCCCGGACCGGGCCCGGGACGACGATGTGGTGCTGTCCTGGGAGGGCCGCGCGGTCGTGGCCGTACGTCTGCCCGACATCTCGGCGTCCCTGGACCACATCCTCGCCGACCTCGGGCGCCGCCACGGCGTGCCGCTGTCGGCCCTGGACCGCAAGACCAAGCAGGGGATCGTCCGCGCCCTGGAACAGCGCGGCGCCTTCACGGTGCGCCACGGCGTCGAAACGGTCGCGAGCGCGCTCGGGGTGAGCCGCTTCACCGTCTACAACTACCTCAACCGGGAGAAGGACGCCGAGCGCCCGGAGCCGCGACGACCCGCCTGACGCCGATCAGGGGCCAGACGGCGGAGCGTCCGGCCTCGGCGCAGTGGAGGA
Organism: Streptomyces sp. NBRC 110028; assembly: GCF_001417735.1. GTDB lineage: Bacteria > Actinomycetota > Actinomycetes > Streptomycetales > Streptomycetaceae > Streptomyces. The sequence goes on along the minus strand of NZ_BBUZ01000024.1, from coordinate 355,716 downwards.
AACGGCGTTTCCAGCCCTGTCTTCAACAAAGTGTTGACGGGCGCCGGGGAAGCTCCTAGCTTTCGGGTGTGACTACCAGCGCTCCACCGGGCCTGGCCCGGTTCAACGCGGCGGACCGGCCGGACGCGGCCGCGCTGCTGTACGAGGTGTGCGCCAGCCGGGCCTGGGGCGCGGCGGTGGCCGCCGGGCGGCCGTACCGCCACGTGGACGCCCTGCTCGGCGCGTCCGACGCGGCCATGGCCGGGCTGACCGACGGCGACCTCGCCGAGGCCATGGCCGGGCACCCGCCCATCGGGCGGCCGAAACCGGGCGACGCCACCTCGGCGCGCGAGCAGAGCGGGGTGGGCGAGGAGTCGCGGGCGGAGCTGCTGGAGCTGAATCTCGCGTACCAGGAGCGCCACGGCCAGGTGTTCCTGATCTGCGCCACCGGCCGCACCGGCGAGGAGATGCTCACCGCGCTGCGCGAGCGGATCGGCAACGACACGGCCACCGAACGCGAGATCGTCCGCGCCGAACTGGGGAAGATCAACCGTATCCGGCTGACCCGCCTGGTCACCGCGGAAGCGGCGGAAGGAGAACGGTGATGGCGAACGGCACCTCCGTGTCCACGCACATCCTGGACACCAGCCTCGGCCGCCCGGCCACCGGCGTCCCCGTCGAGCTGTCGGTGCGCCCGGCGAGCGGCGCCGACTGGGCGGCGCACGCCGCCTCCCGCACCGACGCCGACGGCCGCTGCACGGATCTGCCCGCCCTGCCGGAGGGCACCACCCAGGTACGGCTGCGTTTCGAGACCGAGTCGCGCGGGCCCTTCTTCCCGGAGGTGACGGTCGTCTTCGCCGTCGAGCCCGGCGAGCACTACCACGTGCCGCTGCTGCTCACCCCGTTCGGCTACTCCGTATACCGAGGGAGTTGAGCCCGATGCCCCTGCTCGGCCAGAACCAGTACGGCAAGGCGGAGACCCGCGTGGTCCGGATGGTGCGCGACGGCGCCGTGCACCACATCAAGGACCTGAACGTCTCCGTCGCGCTCTCCGGCGACATGGCGGACGTCCACCGCCACGGCGACAACACCGGCGTGCTGCCCACCGACACCATGAAGAACACGGTGTACGCCTTCGCCAAGAAGCACGGCATCGCCACCGCCGAACACTTCGGCGTGGAGCTGGCCCGCCACTTCGTCGGCAGCCAGGACACGATCCGCAGCGCCCGCGTCCGGATCGAGGAGTACGCCTGGGAGCGGATCGAGACCGGCGGCGAGGCCCGGCACTCCTTCGTCCGCGCCGGTCAGGAGACCCGTACCGCCCAGATCCGCTACGACGGGCGGGACTGGGAGGTGCTGTCCGGGCTTCAGGGCCTCACGGTCATGAACTCCACCGACTCCGAGTTCCACGGCTACGTCAAGGACGCGTACACCACCCTGCCGGAGGCGCGCGACCGTATCCTCGCCACCGATGTGCACGCCCGCTGGCGGCACGGCTGGAGCGACGGCGCGCACCCGGAGCCGGACTGGGACGCCGCGTACGACGGGGCGCGCGCCGATCTGCTGGCCGCCTTCGCCGAGACGTACTCCCTCTCGCTGCAGCAGACGCTGTACGCGATGGGCGCGCGCGTCATCGAGCGGCACCCAGGGATCGAGGAGATACGGCTCTCCCTCCCCAACAAGCACCACTTCCTGGTCGACCTGGCGCCCTTCGGCCTCACCAACGACAACGAGGTCTACTTCGCCGCCGACCGGCCGTACGGGCTCATCGAGGCCACCGTCCTGCGGGACGGCGCCGAGCCCAGGATTCCCACCGACTGACCCCCACCTGAAGGGCCCGCCCCGTGCACCGCATCGTCATCGAGAACTGCGCCGTCGCGACCGTGGACGCACAGGACACCGAATACGCCTCGGGCCATGTCGTCGTCGCGGGCAACCGCATCGAGTCGGTGGGCCCGGGCCCCGCGCCCGAGGGCCTGGAGGGGGTGGTCCGCAGGGTCGACGGCACCGGCCATCTCCTCACCCCGGGCCTGGTCAACACCCACCACCACTTCTACCAGTGGCTCACCCGCGGTCTCGCCCAGGACCACAACCTCTTCGACTGGCTGGTCGCGCTCTACCCCACGTGGGCCCGGATCGACGAGCCGATGGTGTACGCCGCCGCCCGCGGCTCGCTCGCGATGATGGTGCGCGGCGGCGTCACCACCGCCATGGACCACCACTACGTCTTCCCGCGCGGCTCCGGCGATCTGCTGGGCGCCGAGATCCGCGCGGCACGCGAGCTGGGCGTGCGGTTCACCGCCGCGCGCGGCTCCATGGACCTCGGCAGCTCGGACGGCGGGCTGCCGCCGGACTTCGCCGTCGAGACCACCGAGGACGCCCTCGCGGCCACCGAGGAGGCCATCGACACCCACCACGACGCCTCGCCGGACGCGATGCTGCGGATCGTGGTCGCGCCCTGCTCGCCGTTCTCCGTCACCACCGACCTCATGCGGGAGAGCGCCGAGCTGGCCCGCCGCAAGGGCGTCCGGCTGCATACCCACGGCTCGGAGACGGTCGAGGAGGAGAAGTTCTGCCACGAGCGGTTCGGCACGGGGCCGACCGACTACTTCGACCGCACCGGCTGGCTGGGCGAGGACGTGTGGATGGCGCACTGCGTCCACATGAACGACGACGACATCGCCGCCTTCGCCCGCACCGGCACCGGCGTCGCCCACTGCCCGTCGTCCAACGCCCGGCTCGCCGCCGGGATCGCGCGGGTGCCGGATCTGCTCGCCGCGGGCGTGCCGGTCGGGCTCGGCGTGGACGGCACCGCCTCGAACGAGTCCGGCGAGCTGCACACCGAGCTGCGCAACGCCCTGCTGATCAACCGGCTCGGCGATCACCGCGAGAAGGCGCTGACGGTCCGCCAGGCGCTGCGGCTCGGCACCCACGGCGGGGCCAGGGTGCTGGGCCGTCAGGACGAGATCGGGTCGCTGGAGCCGGGGAAGCTGGCCGATCTGGTGCTGTGGAGGCTGGACGGCCTCGGCCACTCGACGATCGCCGACCCGGTCGCGGCGCTGGTGCTGGGCGCGGCGGCGCCGGTGACCCTGTCACTGGTGAACGGCGAGCCGGTGGTGGAGGCGGGGCGGCTGCTCACCGCCGACGAGGACGCCGTCGCGCGCGACGCGCGGGACGAGGCGCGGCGGCTGGCCCGTATCGCGGCGGAGGAGTGATACGTCGGAGGGGGCCGTGCCGTGTACGGCGCGGGGAACGCCGGGCTGATGGCCGAACCCGGGCGCGGATCGACGGCCGGCTGTTCATCGACAGCGCCACCCCGCACGGGGCACAGGTCGACAAGGCGACCGTGGATCTGCGGGCCGGACAGCGCCATTCGATCGAGATCGAGTACACCGAGCGGACCGGTGAGGCGCATATGAGGCTGCTGTGGTCCAGCCCCGGCCGGCCGCAGCAGATCGTGCCGCGCGGTCGGCTCGGGCGTGTTTCGAAAGTCCCGCCTGCCCCGCGACGCCTGGCACGCACGCTCGCTGCGTTGTCGGGATCGTCCGAGTAGGCCCGCTACGAGGACGACCCTCCGCCTTGCGATCGCACGCACCAGACGCCGCGGGGCCCGCCCTCCGGGCGGACGGCGCTACTTTCGAAACACGCCCTACCCGTCGTCACGCGACACGAGGGGCCCCGGGATGTCCCCCGGGGCCCCTCGCCGCGTCCGCGCTCAGTCCAGCAGCTCGTACGCGGGCAGCGTCAGGAACGCCGCGTAGTCCTCGTCCAGCGCGACCTTCAGCAGCAGATCGTGGGCCTGGCTCCACCGCCCGGCCGCGAAGGCCTCCGGCCCGACCTCCTCGCGGATCGCGGCCAGCTCCTCGGCGGCGACCCTGCGCACCAGGTCGGCGGTGGCCTTCTCGCCGTTCTCGAAGACCACTCCGGCGTTGGTCCACTGCCAGATCTGGGAGCGGGAGATCTCCGCGGTGGCGGCGTCCTCCATCAGGTTGAAGATGCCGACGGCGCCCAGGCCCCGCAGCCACGCCTCGATGTAGCGGGTGCCGACCTGCACGGCGTTGCGCAGGCCGTCGAAGGTGGGCTTGGCGTCCAGCGAGGCGATGTCGATCAGCTCGGCCGCCGTGACCCGCACGTCCTCGCGCAGCCGGTCCTTCTGGTGCGGACGGTCGCCGAGGACGGCGTCGAACGATTCACGGGCGACCGGCACCAGATCGGGGTGGGCGACCCACGAGCCGTCGAAGCCGTCGTTCGCCTCACGGTCCTTGTCGGCCCGCACCTTGTCGAACGCGACCGCGTTGACCTCGGCGTCCCGGCGCGAGGGGATGAACGCCGCCATGCCGCCGATCGCGTGGGCGCCCCGCTTGTGGCAGGTGCGGACCAGCAGCTCGGTGTAGGCGCGCATGAACGGGGCGGTCATCGTCACCGCGTTGCGGTCGGGGAGGACGAAGCCGGGGCCCGCGTCGCGGAAGTTCTTGACGATGGAGAACAGGTAGTCCCAGCGGCCCGCGTTGAGCCCGGAGGCGTGGTCGCGCAGCTCGTACAGGATCTCGTCCATCTCGTACGCCGCCGTGATCGTCTCGATGAGCACGGTGGCGCGGATGCTCCCTTGCGGAACGCCCACGTAGTCCTGCGCGAAGACGAAGACGTCGTTCCAGAGGCGGGCCTCCAGGTGCGACTCGGTCTTCGGCAGGTAGAAGTACGGGCCCTTGCCCTGGTCGAGCAGGTGGCGCGCGTTGTGGAAGAAGTACAGGCCGAAGTCGACCAGCCCGCCGGGCACCGCGCGGCCCTCGGCGTCCCGCAGGTGGCGCTCGTCGAGGTGCCAGCCGCGCGGGCGGGCGACGACGGTGGCCAGCTCCTCGGCGGGGCGCAGCGCGTAGCTCTTGCCCTCGGGGGAGGTGAAGTCGATCCGGCCCCGATACGCGTCGGCCAGGTTCAGCTGGCCGCCGATCACGTTCGCCCAGGTGGGCGCGGAGGCGTCCTCGAAGTCGGCGAGCCAGACCTTGGCGCCCGAGTTGAGCGCGTTGATCGTCATCTTGCGGTCGGTGGGACCGGTGATCTCCACCCGGCGGTCCTGGAGGGCGGGCGGGGCCTCCGCCACGCGCCAGTCCGGGTCCTCGCGAATGTGCGCGGTCTCCGGCAGGAAGTCCAGTGTGCTCGTACGGGCGATCTCGGCCCGTCGCTCGGCGCGGCGGGCGAGCAGCTCGTCGCGCCGAGGGGTGAAGCGGTGGTGCAGCTCGGCCAGGAAGGCCAGGGCCGCGTCGGTCAGCACCTCTCCCTGACGCTCCAGCGGCTCGGCGTCGACGATGGCCAGCGGGGGTGGCGCTGTGGCGGACATGGGCGTTCACTCCTCAGTCGATAACGATTCTGGATATTAATTTCCTCATCGTGGAAGTTCAATCGGCTGGCGATGTGAGACTCACTGCACGCCACCGCGTGCGGGGCATGAGGCTCACCGCAGCAGCGCCAAGTCCTCCGGGGTGTCGATGTCGTCCACCCGGGCGATGTCCGCGCAGTCGACCCGGATGATCTCGGCCTGATGTTCCCTCAGATACGCGCGTGCCCCACGATCCCCCTCCGCACTCGCCGCCACATCCGCCCACCGGTCGGCGCCGAACAGCACCGGATGCCCGCGCCCGGTGCCGTACTCCGCCGTCACCAGGCTCCCCGCGTCACGGCAGGCTTCCCGTACGCGCTCCACCGCCGGCGCCCCGATCCCGGGCTGGTCCACCAGCGTGACCAGCACCGCGCGCGCCCCCGTACCGCGCAGCGAGGCCAGCCCGGCCCGCAGCGAGGTGCCCATGCCCCCCTCCCAGTCGGGGTTGTCGACCAGGACGCACCCCGGCAGCCCGGCCCGCTCCCGCACCGCCCCGGCGGCGGCGCCCAGCACGATGTGCACCGGTGCGCAGCCACCCTCCCGCAGCGCGCGCGCCGCGTGCTCCACCAGCGGCCTGCCCCGGTACTCCAGCAGGGCCTTCGGCCGCCCGCCCAGCCGCCGTCCCCCGCCCGCCGCCAGCAGCAACCCGGCGACCTGCGCGTTGTCATCAGAGGTGCGATCCATGGCCCCTGCTTACCGCACCGGGGCGCCGCGTGGACGGTTCATCCCAGCCGGTCTGATTTTCGCTCTCCATATGGCGCACCGCGCACACGGTGGCGTTAACTGATCCGCAGCCCCTTGTGTCCGATTCGACGCCTGGGGAGGGGCAGGGGAGAGGGGGCGGGCTCGTGCAGCCGCGCGCGAGGGGGAGTAGGGCCGTGTTGTCCGACGTGGAGGGCGCCGCAGTGGCGTGCACCGAGGAAGACCCGAGGGTGGCGGAACTGCGCCTGGCCGTGGCCCGGCTCAGGCGCGACCTGGCCGCCCATCCGGCGGAATTACCGGACCGGGCGATAGCGGACGACGAACTGGCCGCACTCGACGCCATGGCCCGCACCGGCACCCCCGAGCTGCACCGCCTCCGCCGCTCCCTGCTCCTGGTGGCCGGCGCCCTGGGCTCGGTCAGCGCCCTGAACCCGGCCCTCCGAGCGGTCCGCGCGGCCATCGACCTCTTCGGCACGGTGCCCCGCTGATTTCGAGGCTCGGTTCGCCTCCGGGGCGCACAAGCCCGCCCCCGGCTAGCGCTGGGAGGTGCCCCTGCCGGTAAGACGGGGTTGCCCGAGCCCCGGGGGCGCCCAGCCGGAAAGACCGGGCGCTTCGAGGCGAGAAGGCCCCGTCAGGTGGCGTCCGTGCTGGCCAGGGCCGCCGAGAGGTCGGCGGCGACCTCCTTCAGGACCGGCACGATCTCCTTCGTGGCCTCGTCCGTCACCCGCCCCGCCGGGCCCGAGATCGAGATGGCGGCGGCCGTCGGGGAGTCCGGCACCGGCACCGCCAGGCAGCGCACGCCCATCTCCTGCTCGTTGTCGTCCACCGCGTACCCCAGCTCGCGCACATGCCGCAGCGCGTCCAGGAACGCGTCCGGCGTGGTGATCGTCTTCGCCGTCGCGGCGGGCATGCCGGTCCGGCTCAGCAGGGCGCGCACCTCGTCCGGGGGCGTGCTGGCCAGCAGCGCCTTGCCGACGCCGGTGCTGTGCGGCAGGACCCGCCGCCCGACCTCGGTGAACATGCGCATGGAGTGACGGGAGGGCACCTGAGCGACGTACACCACCTCGTCCCCGTCCAGCAGCGCCATGTTCGCGGTCTCGCCGGTCTCCTCCACCAGGCGCGCCAGATACGGCCGCGCCCAGGTGCCCAGCAGCCGGGCCGAGCTTTCGCCGAGCCGGATCAGCCGGGGGCCGAGGGCGTAGCGGCGGTTGGGCTGCTGGCGTACGTAACCGCAGGCCACCAGGGTGCGCATCAGGCGGTGGATGGTGGGCAGCGGAAGGCCGCTGCTGCCGGACAGCTCGCTCAGTCCGACCTCGCCCCCGGCGTCGGCCATCCGCTCCAGAAGGTCGAAGGCGCGCTCCAGGGACTGGACGCCACCGTTGGTGGCGGCGGTCTTGGACTCGGCGGACGGCACGTCGGCGTTTCCTTTCGCAGCGGGCGGCACCGGTCTCGTGCCCGCGTCGGAATACCGCGGCCGACCGGCCATCGGCAGCCTACCGGTCCCTCCCGGCGTCACGTTCTACGTATTGAAAATCATCTTTCATGCTACGGAATCGAACGGGGGTGCCTGGGAAGTCTTGACCAGATCGGACGCGAAGGGAAGACTTCGAACGGAAAACTTATTCCGAGCTGCGGAAGTATCGAGGGGAGCAGGGGTGCCCGAGCTGGACCCGGAGCTGGAGCCGGACCTGGTGCTGCGGTCGACGCGTGTGATCACCCCCGACGGGCAGCGCGCCGCGTCCGTCGCCGTCTCCGCCGCGGAGGGCCGCATCCTCGCCGTGCTGCCGTACGACACCGGCACCCACCTGCGTGGGGTACGGACCGAGGACTTCGGCGACGACGTCCTCCTCCCCGGCCTCGTCGACACCCATGTCCACGTCAACGACCCCGGCCGCACCGACTGGGAGGGCTTCGCCACCGCCACCCGCGCCGCCGCGGCGGGCGGCGTCACCACGCTGGTCGACATGCCCCTCAACAGCGTCCCGCCCACCACCAGCGTCGAGGCGCTGGAGATCAAGCGGAACGTCGCCCGCCCGGCGGCCCACATCGACATCGGCTTCTGGGGTGGCGCGATCCCCGGCAACACGGCCGACCTGCGGCCGCTGCACGACGCCGGGGTGCTCGGCTTCAAGTGCTTCCTGCTGCACTCCGGCGTGGACGAGTTCCCGCACCTGGACCCCGCCGGGCTCAAGGCCGCCCTGCGCGAGATCGCGGGCTTCGGCGGGCTGCTCATCGTGCACGCCGAGGACCCGCAGCTGATCGACGGCGCCCCGCCGCCCAGCGGCCCGCGCTACGCCGACTTCCTCGCCTCCCGCCCGCGCGCCGCCGAGAACCGGGCCGTCGAGGGCCTCATCGACCTCGCCCGCGAACTGGGCGCCCGGGTCCACATCCTGCACCTGTCCTCCGCGGAGTCCCTGCCCCGCATCGCCGCCGCGCGCCGCGAAGGCGTGGCGATCACCGTCGAGACCTGCCCGCACTTCCTCACCCTCACCGCCGAGGAAGTCCCGGACGGCGCCACCGAGTTCAAGTGCTGCCCGCCGATACGCGAGGCGGCCAACCAGGACGCGCTGTGGCGGGGCCTGGCCGATGGCACCATCGACTGCGTCGTCTCCGACCACTCGCCCTGCACCGCGGACCTCAAGACCGACGACTTCGGACAGGCCTGGGGCGGCATCTCCTCGCTCCAGCTCGGCCTGCCCGCCGTCTGGACCGAGGCCCGCCGCCGCGGCCACACCGTCGAGGATGTCGTGCGGTGGATGTCCACGGCCCCGGCGGCCCTGGTCGGCCTGCGCCGGAAGGGCGCCATCGAGGCGGGCCGGGACGCCGACTTCGCGGTCCTGGCGCCCGAGGAGACCTTCACCGTCGACCCCGCCGCGCTCCACCACCGCAACCAGGTCACCGCGTACGCCGGGAAGACGCTGCACGGCGTCGTACGGTCCACCTGGCTGCGCGGCCACAAGATCGCCGACCACGGCGCACCGGCCGGCCCCACCGGCCGGCCCCTGACCGGCCGACTCCTCGAAAGGCAGCCCCGCGCATGACCGCGCCGACCCCCCGCTTCACCGGCGACGCCCAGCCCTACGGCGGCGGCGACCCGTACGCCGACTACCGCACCGCCGACTTCCCCATCGCCCACCTCCCCGACCTCGCCGACCGGCGGCTCGGCGGCAGCGTGACCGCCGCCAACGACGAGTTCTTCGCCGAACGAGAGAACCTGCTGCGCCCCGAGACGCCGCACTTCGACCCCGCGGACTTCGGCCACAAGGGCAAGGTCATGGACGGCTGGGAGACCAGGCGCCGCCGCGGGGCCTCCGCCGCCACCCCGCACCCCACGGACGAGGACCACGACTGGGCCCTGATCAAGCTGGGCGCACCCGGCGTCATCCACGGCATCGTGGTCGACACCGCCCACTTCCGCGGCAACTACCCGCAGGCCGTGAGCGTGGAGGGCACCTCGGTTCCGGGCACCCCGTCCCCGGCGGACCTGCTCGCCGACGACACCGAGTGGACGACCCTCGTCCCCCGTACGCCCGTCGGCGGCCACGCGGCCAACGGCTTCGAGGTCACCCCCGGCCGCCGCTTCACCCACCTGCGCCTCAAGCAGCACCCCGACGGCGGCATCGCCCGCCTCCGCGTGTACGGCGAGGTCGTCCCCGACCCGGCCTGGCTCACCGTCCTCGGCACCTTCGACCTGGCCGCCCTGGAGAACGGCGGCGCCGCCGAGGACGCCTCGGACCGCTTCTACTCCCCGCCCGCCAACTCGATCAAGCCGGGCCGCTCCCAGAAGATGGACGAGGGCTGGGAGACCCGCCGCCGCCGCGACCAGGGCAACGACTGGGTCCGCTACCGCCTCACCGCCCAGGCCCTGATCCGCGCCGTCGAGATCGACACCGGCTGCTACAAGGGCAACTCGCCCGGCTGGGCCGCCCTGTACGGCCGGGACGCCACCGTGGACGCGGACGCCCCGTGGACCGAGCTGCTGCCCCGCAGCCCCCTCCAGCCGGACACCGTCCACCGCTTCCTCCTCGGCCAGGTCCCGCCGGTCACCCACGTCCGCATCGACATCTACCCGGACGGCGGCATAGCCCGCCTGCGCCTCCACGGCTCCCTGACGGCCGACGGCGCGCAGCGGCTGGCCGCGCGGTACGCCGAGCTGGGCGGCGCGTAGGGCGGCGGGCCGCGCGGGGTCCGTCAGGCCCACGCGCCGCCGTCGACCCGGAGGACCGTGCCGGTCACATACGAGGCCCGGTCGCTGAGCAGCCAGGCGGCGGCCTCGGCGACCTCTTCGGGGTCGGCCGCGCGGCCCAGCGGGGTCCGCGCCGTGAGCCGGTCCAGGAGACCGGGCGAATCCGCTTCCCAGGTGCGGATCATCTCGGTCAGCGTGGAGCCGGGGGCGATGGCGTTGACCCGGATGCCCTCCGGGCCGTAGGTGACGGCGGCCGACTCGGTGAGGCTGTTGACCGCCCGCTTCATCGCCCCGTAGGCGGGCAGTTCGGGGTTGCCCCGCAGGCTGCCGACGCTGGAGTTGTTGACGATGGCCCCCGTTCCGGCGGTGGCCCGGATGGCGGCGACCTCGGCGGCCATGGCCAGCCACGAGCCCTTGAGGTTCACGGCGTAGAGGTGGTCGAAGTCGGCCTCCGGGACGTGCTCCAGCGGGCCGGGCGGAGTGACCGTCGCGCCGTTGTTGAAGGCGACGTCGAGCCGGCCGTACAGCTCCACGGCCCGGTCCACGGCGGCGCGCACGCTCGCCGCGTCGGCCAGGTCGCACACCACGTGCTCCGCGACGCCGCCCGCCGCCCGGATCTCCTCGGTCACCGCCTTGAGCTGGGCCTTCGTCCGGGCCGCGAGCAGCACCCGGGCGCCCTCCCGGGCGAACAGCCGCGCCGCGGCGGCGCCGATACCGCGCCCGGCGCCGGTGACGAAGGCGACCTTGCCGGCCAGCAGGCCCGGTGCGGCGGTTGTCTCCATGGTCGATGTGTTGTCCATGGCAGCGAGCCTGCGCCCGGCCGCGGAACCCATCCAGGCACCGGCGGTACCTGGATACGCCTCGCGGCCCCGCGCACACTGGGGGCCGTGGACAGACGAGAACTGGCGGCCTTCCTGCGCAGCAGGCGCGAGCGGATCACCCCCGCCGAGGTGGGGCTGCCCGCCGGGCCGCGGCGCCGCACCCCGGGGCTGCGCCGCGAGGAAGCGGCGCAGCTGGCGTTCATCTCGACCGAGTACTACACGCGGCTGGAGCAGGCCCGCGGCCCGCGCCCCTCGCGCGAGGTGCTGGCCGGGCTGGCCCGTGCCCTGCGCCTGCCGGACGCCGAGCGCGCCCACCTCCACCACCTCGCCGGCGCCCCGCCGGCCCCTCCGTCCGGGCCCTCGCGCGAGGTGCGGCAGAGCATCCTCGACCTGCTGCACCGGCTGCCGCAGGCCGCCGCGATCGTGACGTCCGCGACGCTTGAGGTGCTCGCCTGGAACGATCTCGCGGCCGCCCTCATGGAGGACTTCTCCGCCCTGCCGCGGCGCGACCGCAACCTCGTGCGCCGTGCCTTCCTCGGGCCGCATCCGCACGGGCGGCGGCTGTACGGAGTCTCGGACGCGGACGCTTTCGCCCGTACCTCGGCCCAGCGGCTGCGCGCCACCGCCGCCCGCTACCCCGACGACCCCGAGGTGGCCGAACTGATCGCCGAACTCCTCGCCGGGAGCGAGGAGTTCGCCCGGCTGTGGGCCTCCCACGACGTGTGCGTCGAGCCGACCCTGTGCAAGACCTTCCGGCACCCGACGGTCGGCCCCATCAGCGTCAACTGCGATTCCCTCGACATCGCCGACCGCGACCAGCGGGTCGTGATCTACACCGCGACGCCCGGCTCGTCCTCCGAGGAGGCGCTGCGGCTGCTCTCGGTCATCGGCACACAGCGCATGGACGTGAGCAGCTGACCCTCCCCTATCGTGTGCGGACCGACGCCCGGCCGTGCTGAGGAGCCATGCGATGCGAACGCCGACCGAACCCGCCGCTCCCCGGGAGCTGCGGCGCCACCTCGGACTGTTCGACGCGGTGGTGATCGGCCTCGGGGCGATGATCGGCGCGGGCGTCTTCGCCGCGCTCGGACCGGCCGCCGCGGCGGCCGGGTCCGGACTGCTGCCGGGGCTGGCACTGGCCGCCGTGGTGGCGTACTGCAACGCGACCTCCTCCGCCCGGCTGGCCGCCCGCTACCCGCGCTCCGGCGGCACCTATGTCTACGGGCGCGAGCGGCTGGGGGACTTCTGGGGCTATCTGGCCGGGTGGGGTTTCGTCGTGGGCAAGACCGCCTCCTGCGCGGCGATGGCCCTCACGGTGGGGTCCTACGTATGGCCCGGGCAGGCACACGCGGTCGCCGTCGCGGCCGTGGTGGCGCTGACCGCGGTGAACTACGCGGGCGTGCGGAAGGCCGCCTGGCTCACCCGGCTGATCGTCGCCCTCGTGCTGGCCGTGCTCGCCGCCGTGGTCGTCGCCTCCCTGACCGGCGGCACCGCCGAGCCCGCCCGCCTCGACATCGGCGCCGACGCCACCGTCGGCGGCATCCTCCAGGCCGCCGGGCTGCTGTTCTTCGCCTTCGCCGGGTACGCGCGCGTCGCGACCCTCGGCGAGGAGGTGCGCGACCCGGAGCGCACCATCCCCCGCGCGATCCCCCTCGCCCTCGGCATCACGCTGGTCACGTACGCGGCCGTCGCCCTCGCGGCCCTCGCCGTCCTCGGGCCGGACCGGCTGGCCCACACCACCGCGCCGCTCGCCGAGGCGGTCCGCGCCGCGGGCGCCCCCGGGCTCGCCCCCGTCGTCCGGACCGGCGCGGCGGTCGCCGCGCTCGGCTCCCTGCTCGCCCTCATCCTCGGCGTCTCCCGCACCACCCTCGCGATGGCCCGCGACCGCCATCTGCCGCCCGCCCTCGCCGCCGTCCACCCCCGCTTCCACGTCCCGCACCGCGCCGAACTGGCCGTCGGCACGGTCGTCGCCGTCCTCGCCGCCACCACGGACGTCCGCGGCGCGATCGGCTTCTCCTCGTTCGGCGTGCTCGTCTACTACGCCGTCGCTAACGCCTCCGCCCGGCCCCTCACCCCCGCCGAGGGCCGTCCCGTCCGCGCCGTCCCCGCCGTGGGCCTGATCGGCTGCGCGGTCCTGGCCTTCGCGCTGCCGCTCACCTCCGTCGTGGCGGGAGCGGCGGTGATGGCGGCGGGCGCGGTGGCGTACGGCGTGCGGCGGGCCGTCACTTAGGCGCCGCGAGCGCGGCGTCGTCCCCGTCCTCGCCGAATCCGCGGCCCACTACGGCAGGAACGACGCCCCGGGCCCCGTGAGAGGGGCCAGGGGCGGGCGCCGCTACCCGAACTGGCCGACCCGGTACTCACCGGCGGGCTGCCGCACGATGACGTTCAGGCGGTTGTAGGCGTTGATCAGGGCGATGAGGGACACCAGGGCGGCGAGCTGGTCCTCGTCGTAGTGCTTGGCGGCGTCTGCCCAGGCCTCGTCCGTGACGCCACCGGCCGCGTCGGCGATGCGGGTACCCTGCTCGGTCAGCTCCAGCGCGGCGCGCTCGGCGTCGGTGAAGACCGTGGCCTCGCGCCAGGCCGCGACCAGATGGAGGCGCACCGAGGTCTCCCCGGCGTGGGCGGCCTCCTTGCTGTGCATGTCGGTGCAGAAGCCGCAGCCGTTGATCTGGCTGGCGCGGAGCTTGACCAGCTCCTGCGTCGCGGCCGGCAGGGGCGAGTCCGAGACGGCCCGGCCCGCCGCGTTGACGCGCTTGAGGAACGCGGCCGCGGTCTGGTTGCCGAACAGGTTCAAGCGAGCGTCCATGGTGTGCTCCTCGGGTCCTCGTAGGTCGTTACACCTCCTTGACGGAACGGAGCGGCGAAGTGTGACAGGGGCGGGTGTGGCGCGCGTCTCACCCGCCGCCCGGGTTCGGCAGGCCGATCGGGTTCGGGAAGCGGAGTGCCGTGGCGCAGGCGCGGGAGACGGGGGTGAGGAGGGCGGTCAGGTCCTGGACCGCGTCCGGGGTGAGGGCGCGCCAGGGGCGTTCGGCCGCGCGGTCGGTGGCCGACTCGACGGCGCGCAGCAGGTCGCGCCCGTCCCGGCTCGCGGTGCCGTCGGGGAGGAGCAGGCCGCGTTCGGTGAGGTGGAGGCGGGCCGTCTCCCACGCCTGGTCGGTCCAGCCGCGGTAGGGCTGGAGTTCGGCGCGCGGGATGTCGGTGCCCGCACGGAGGGCGAGGGCTTCGCAGCCGTCGAGCCCGGCGGCGACGAGGGCGGCGACATGGCCGTCGCCGCGGTGTTCGCGCAGCAGGGTGGCGGCGTGCCACAGGCGGTCCAGGGGCTGGTCGGGGAAGTCCAGCGAGGCGTGGGCGGCGGCCAGGACGCGCCCGGAGGTGTCGAGCCCGGCGGCCCGGGGGACCAGGGCCTCGGCCGCCCGTTCGGCCTCGCGCTCAAGGCCGGTGAGCAGGCGCCGCAGGGCGGCCACGGTGCCCGCGCGGCGTACCTCCAGGGCGCGTTCGGGGGCGGTCAGCTGCCATGCGTCGGGCAGGGCGCGGGCGACCATGGCGGGCGCGAAGGAGAAGAAGGCGGCGGCGACGGGCTCCGGCCCGACCGGGCCCAGCGGCGCGGCACGGCACGCGAAGTAGCCGCGCCAGAAGCCGCGCAGGCCCGCGTCCTCGTACGCCGCCAGGGCCTCGGGGGCGAAGTAGGTGACGGCGTGGATGGGCTCGAACAGCGTCCACATCGTGCGGGCGGTCGACGCCGCGCGGTCCTCCATGGGTGGGCTCCCTTCCCGGGCGGGGTGGTCACGGGACCGTATGCCCGGCGTACGCCCGGACCCCTCACGACGGGTCGGCGGACTACTTGGAGGCGCCCAGGTAGAACAGCAGGTAGAGGAAGCCGGCGAAGACGTGCACGCCGATGACGTAGATGAAGACCCGCACGGCGACCGGGATGGGCGCCCGGTCCTGCTCCCGCGTCGTCCTCGGGGGCGTGCTGCGGGCCGGGTCCGCGGGGGAGTGGTTCGGGGTCGGGTGGTCGTTCATGGCATTCCGGGCCTTCCTCCGCGGCGGGCGGCGTCGCCGAGGCACAGCTCGGCGGCCCCGCTCTGCAGCAGGGTGTGGACGAAGAGCAGATCCGTTCCGCCCGGCGAGGCGGCGGCGATGCGGTGCGGGGTGAGCGAATCGAAGTGGGCCGCGTCGCCGGGGGCGAGCAGATGGACGGCGTCGCCGAGGGTCAGCCGCAGCCGCCCGTTGACGACGTACAGCCACTCCTCGCCCGGGTGGACGCGCACCAGTTGGTCCTGGGCGCCCGAGCCCTCCGGTACGTGCAGCCGCAGGGCCTGCATCGCGCGGCCGGAGCCGCCGGCCGGCCAGTAGGTCCAGCCGCCCGCCTCCTGCGCCTCCATCCGGTCGGCGCGGACGATGGGGTCCTGGCTCGGCGGCACCTCGCCGAGGAGGTCGGATACCGTTGTTCCGTAGGTACGGGCCAGGGTCAGCAGCATGGGCAGCGACGGCTGGCGGCGGCCGGTCTCCAGCCGGGACAGATGCGCGGGGGAGAGTCCGACGCGGTGCGCCGCCGCCTCCAGGGTCAGACCGCTGCCGCGCCGCAGGTCCCGCAGGCGGGGAGCGACGGTGGGCAGCTCGCCGGAGGGTTGGGCGGGCGGCTGCGCGGGGTCCCCCTCGGGGAACGGGTTCATGCATCCGGTATACGAGGCCCTCGCCTCTGAGGCAAAAAGCTTGCCTCAGAGGCAAATAACGGTCCGGTCACGCCCCCTCGGGCTTCATCCGCATCATGTGAACTCGGCGAAAACTCCCGTGACTTGGCATTGACATGCCATGGTCTACGCGCGTCATGCTGGATGCCATGAAAATCCCCCCACGGATTGCCCGCATCGGCGCCCTCGGCGCCCTCGCCGCGTCGCTGGTCATCGGCGGTACGGCCGTCACGGCCACCGCGACCCCGGCCGCGCCCGCGACCGTCGCGTCGGTCCGGGCCCTCGCGGACGTCGGCGACATCTGTTACTCGAAGCTGCCGTCCCAGGCCGATGACACCCTCGACCTGATCGAGAAAGGAGGCCCGTACCCGTTCCCGCAGGACGGCACGGTCTTCCAGAACCGCGAGGGCATCCTCCCGGCCCAGTCCTCCGGCTACTACCACGAGTACACCGTCATCACCCCCGGCTCCGACGACCGCGGTGCCCGCCGCGTCGTCACCGGGAAGAAGACGGACGAGGACTACTACACCGCGGACCACTACGAGTCGTTCGACCTGGTGGACCGCGGCTGCTGAACCGCCGTCACCACCGCCGCCCGGTCGTACGGGCGGTACCCCGCGAGACCCGCCACCCCCCACGCACAGCGGCCGCCGCCCCACCGGGCAGCGGCCGTTGTGCTGTGCCGACGCGCCGGTCCGGACAAGATCCCGGTCTCTTCGCGAACGATCTCCGCCCCCCGCCCCGCCATTTGTCGGTGGTTGCCGATACCGTTCCGGTAGAAGTGGACGCGCGGGGAGGCAGCGGTGGCGAACGGTCCGGAAGTGGTCACGTGCGGCGAGGCGATGCTGCTGCTGCTCGCAGAGCCGGGAATCCCGCTCGACAGGGCCGTGCACTTCCGCCGCTCCGTGGCGGGTGCCGAGTCCAACGTGGCCGCCGGGCTGGCCCGGCTCGGCCACGGTGTGCGCTGGCTCGGCCGGGTCGGCGCGGACCCGGCGGGCGAGGCGGTGCTGCGCGAGCTGCGCGCCGACGGGGTCGACGTCTCGCAGGCCGTCGTGGACGAGCAGGCGCCCACCGGGCTGCTGCTGCGCGACAGCCATCCGCACCGCGCGATCGACGTGCAGTACTACCGCATGGGATCGGCCGCGTCCCGGCTCACCCCCGACGAGATCAGCCCGGACGCGCTGGACGGCGCCCGGCTGCTGCACATATCCGGGATCACGCCGATGCTCTCGCCGACCGCCGCGGCCGCCAGCCGCCGCCTGGTGGAGCTGGCCCGGGAGGCGGGCGCGAAGGTGTCGTTCGACCCCAACGTCCGGAGCAAGCTGGGCGGCGCCGCCCAGTGGGCGCAGACGGCGGGGCCGCTGCTGCGCGAGGCGGACCTCGTCCTGGCGGGGGAGGACGAGCTGGAGCTGCTCACCGCGCAGCCGGCCGACGAGGCCGCGCAGGAGCTGCTGGAGGGCGGCACCCAGGAGGTCGTGATCAAGCGCGCCGATCACTCCGCCACCGTCATCACCTCGGACGGCCGCTGGCAGCAGGCGCCGTACGCGGTCCCGCTGGTCGACCCGATCGGCGCGGGGGACGGGTTCGCCGCGGGGTACCTGTCGGCGAGGCTGCGCGGGCTCTCCGAGCCCCGGGCGCTGGCCGAGGCCGCGTGCGTGGCCGCCCTGGTCGTCCAGGCCGCCTCCGACACGGACGGGCTGCCGTCCGCGCTCGCGCGGGACCGGGCGCTCGCCGAGCTGGTCAACGGCGGCGGCGGGGTACACCGCTGAAAACGGGACCCCGCCGAAAACGGGACCCGCTCATCGGGACTCGCTGAGAACGGGACCGCTGAAAACGGGACCCGCGTGCCGGGCCTGACGGCCCGGCGCGCGCGTCCGGTTCGGAACGAATCAAGATCATCAACCACAGCACCACACCGCACCCACCCCGCACACCGCCGCATATCCCGGAGGCACAGGGGTGCGGCACGATCAGGCAGTAGACCCTAGGAGAGGAAAGGCGGCGACTGCCGTGTACCGCTGGGAGATCACCCGGGCCGCTCTCGCGCAGCGCGTCCTCGCCATCGTCCGCAGCGACACCTACGACCACGCCACGGCGACGGCGGACAGCCTGCTCTCCGCGGGCATCGCCAGCCTGGAGATCTCGCTGACCACGCCCTTCGCGCTGGAGGCGGTCACCACCCTGATCCGGGAGGTCGGCGACGACGCGGTGATCGGCGCGGGCACGGTGCTCGACGGCGCGTCGGCCCGGATGGCCGTCGACGCGGGCGCCCGCTTCCTCGTCTCCCCGAGCCTGGACCCCGAGGTCATCCGCACCGGCCACCGTTACGGCCTGCCGGTCTTCCCCGGCGTCTCCACCCCCACCGAGGCGGTGCGCGCGATGGAGCTGGGCGCGGACGCGCTGAAGCTGTTCCCCGCCGCGGCGTACGGGCCGCGCTGGATCAAGGACGTACGGGCCGCCCTGCCGCAGGCCGCCTTCGTGCCGACCGGCGGGGTGACCGTGGCCGACGCGCCGGACTGGATCGCCGCCGGGGCGGTCGCCTGCGGGATGGGCTCGGCGCTGTCCGAGGGCGACCGGGACACCGTGTCCAAGCGCGCCTCCGAGCTGCTGGCCCGCCTCGCCGAGGTCGGCCCGCCGCTGGACGACCCGGGCCCGGAGCGGTACTGACGGCGGCTCGGCCCGGCGGATCGTCACGTTCGGCCGATCCCAGCAGGTGGTCGGCGGGTTCACCTGAACGGCGTCTTCTGCCACTCTGAGCGCGCCGTGATCATGCCGCTGCCGAGGAGTCCCCATGAGACGCGCCGCCACGCTCGCCACCGTCGCCGCCGTGCTCGCCGCCACCGCCACGGGGTCGGCCCTGGCCGACGCCACGGCGGCCCGGCCCACCGCCCGCTCCGCGGCCGGCTCCGCCGCGGGGCAGGGCACCGCGCTGGACCGGGTGCCCCGGCGCGGGGTGCTGCGCGTGTGCACCACGGGCGACTACCGGCCGTTCAGCCATCGGGACGCCAAGACCGGCGCCTACACCGGGATCGACATCGCGATGGCGGGCGACCTGGCGAAGAGCCTCGACGCCAAGCCGGAGTTCGTCGCCACGACCTGGGCGAAGCTGGTCGACGACCTCGCCGCCGGGCGCTGCGACATCGGCATGGGCGGGGTGTCGGTGACGCTGGCCCGGGCCCGTAAGGCGGCCTTCAGCGAGCCGTATCTCACCGACGGCAAGACGCCGATCGTGCGCTGCGAGGACGAGAAGAAGTACCAGACGCTGGAGGACATCGACCGGCCGGGCGTCCGCGTGGTGGTCAACCCGGGCGGTACCAACGAGGAGTTCGCCCGCGCCCACATCAAGCGCGCCACCCTCACCGTCCATCCCGACAACACCACGATCTTCGACGAGATCATCGACGGCCGCGCCGATGTGATGATGACGGACGCCAGCGAGACGCGTTACCAGTCGAAGCTCCACCCCGAACTGTGCGCGGTCCACCCGGACAAGCCGTTCTCGTTCTCGGAGAAGGCGTACGCGCTGCCCCGCGCCGACGCGCAGTTCAAGGGTTACGTCGACCAGTGGGTGCACCTGGCGACGCACGACGGGACGTACCGGAAGTACGCGGACCAGTGGCTGGCGCGCCCAGTTGAGTGAAAACGTGAGCCCGTCCGACCGAATTCATATTTTTCCGGGTAAGCCTCCGTTGCCAGGTTACGAACCGCTTTCTCCAAAGAGGAGCGAATCGAATGAGGCAGAAGCGAAAGCTTGCCATAGCCATGACCGTCGCGGCCCTCGCGACGGCCATCGGAACCAGCGCGGCCGCGACCGAGCCGCAGCCCGAGCCGGACAACACGACGCAGTCCGTCCGCACCGGGCACGACGGGCACGAGAAGCCGAAGGGCTGCACCGACGTCGACTCCGCGGGTAACGAAGGTGTCATTACGGCCGGAGTCGGCGCGAAGTACATTTCGACTGTGTGCAACGGCCGTGTCTACGTCCTGTCGGTCGACGAGTCGACGAATCCGGGTACCCCGGTCGGCGGATGGGTGGCCGTGGGCGGCCCCCGTGACGTCCTCGAAGCCACGCTGGCCTCCAACACCGACGATGTCCAGGGCGGCCCGGTGTTCGTCACCGTGCTGACCCGGTCGCAAGAGGTGTGGGAGGGCCGCTGCCCCAACACCCGGCCGATCGGGACCTGCACCTTCACCCAGCTGCCCGATCCGCCTCAGTAACCGGGCACCCCGTTTCGTGCCAGAACCCCGGCGCGCTTCGTCTCGCGCCGGGGTTCGCCGTGTCCGGACAGCGGGCGCTGCCTGGAAGAATCGTTGCTGTCCAGGCTCATGAGTGGCTTATGCAATCTATTCTGGCCAGGCTCATGTCCGCTCGTGCACAAGGATCCCGATCGATGACAGCCAGCCCCGCATCGCCCTCCGAGAACGCCGCGGCCACCTCCGCCGCACCGCCGCCCGGATGCCCCGCCCACCAGGGCGCGCGGCCGCTGAGCGGGCCCGGCTTCCAGACCAACCCCTTCGGGGTGTACGGGGAGATGCGGGGCGAGCACGGGCCGGTGGCGCCGGTGCTGCTGGACGGGGACATACCCGGCTGGCTGGTGCTCGGCTACCGCGAACTGCACCAGGTCACCAGCGACGCCGAACTGTTCACCCGGGACGCGAACCAGTGGAACCAGTGGGCCAACATCCCCGAGAACTGGCCGCTCGCGCCCATGATCAGCCGCGATCAGACGTCCGTGGTGTACGCGACCGGCGAGGACCACCAGCGGCGCGCCGAGGCCATCGCGGAAGCCCTTGTCACAGTGGACCCGTACGAACTGCGCCGCCATGCCGAGCACATCGGCGACGGGCTGGTGGACGAGTTCTGCCACCAGGGCGAGGCCGAGCTGATCGCCGACTACGCCCGGCTGCTGCCGCAGCTGGTCCTCGCCCGCATCTACGGCATCCCCGACGGCGAGGGCCCGGCCCTCGTGCAGGCGACGAACGACGCGGTCGACGGCACGGGGAACCCCGTCGAGGCCTACCAGTACGTCTACAGGGTGATGAATCAGCTGGCGTCGGCGAAGCGGAAGGAGCCCGCGCCGGACGTGGCGTCCCGGCTGGTCGCCGCGTACCAGGGGTACCCGGACGAACTCGTCGTCCATGACCTGATCGTCATCATGACGGCGGGTCACCAGCCGACGGCCGACTGGATCGGCAACACCCTGCGGCTGCTGCTCACCGACGAGCGGTTCGCGCTCTCGCTCTCCGGCGGCCGTCACAGCGTCGGGCAGGCGATGAACGAGGTGCTGTGGGAGGACACGCCGGTCGCCAACCTCGCCGCCCGCTGGGCGACGAGGGACACCACGCTGGCGGAGAAGCACATCCGCAAGGGCGATCTGCTGATCCTCGGCTTCCACGGCGCGAACACCGACCCCCTGATCCGCCCGGACACCCATGCCTTCACCGAGGGCAACAACGCCTTCCTCTCCTTCGGCCACGGTGAGCACCGCTGCCCGCACCCGGCCCAGGAGATCGCCGAGACGATCGCGAAGACGGCCGTGGAAGTGCTCCTGGACCGGCTGCCGGATGTGCGTCTCGCCGTGTCGCGCGACACGCTGCTCTGGCGGCCCTCGGCCTGGGTGCGCGGACTGTCCGCGCTGCCCGTGACCTTCAGCCCGGCGCCCCGGGGCGGCCGGTGAGCCGGCCGGTCTGCCCCTGAGCCGTGCCCAGCCGCAGCACCCGCACCCCGTACGGCGGCAGGGTGACGGTGTCGGCCGGGCCGCCGGCCAGGTCCAGCAGGGGCGCGCCGCCGGTGACGGACGGTTTGACGGTCAGCTCCTCGGCGGCCTGGCTGACCAGCCAGACGAAGGTGCGGCCGTCCTCGTGGTCGAGGCGGTCGACCGCGACGCGCGGATCGCCGACGGTGACCGGGCGGTGGACTCCGGCGTGGGCGGCGAGGGCGTCGTACAGGGTGGCGGTGGCCTCGGGGTTGACGCGCGGGGTGACCGCGGCCATGTGCTCGACCGGGTAGACGCAGAAGACGACGGAGCCCTCGCCCACCGTGCGCAGCAGCAGCGCCGGGCGGCCACGGCCGTCGACGGCCAGGACCTCGGCGCCGTCGGGTTCGACGGGGAGGAACGCCCGGGCGCCCGCGGCGCGGAAGGTGAGCCCGGCCCCCTCGGGGAGGGTGCCGAAGGGGCGGGTGAGGGTGAGGGTGACCTCGTCGTCCTCGATGGGGTCGAGCAGCCCGTACTCCAGCTGGTGGCGGACGCCGAAGAGCTGGTTCAGATGGGCGTACCAGGGGCCGCGCTGCTCGTCGTGGGCGCCGGGGGAGTACGAGACGTAGACGGTCGCGCCCTCGCGGGCCAGCCGCTCCAGTTCGTACCAGGTGGGGGAGAGCAGCTGCTTGGTGGAGGGGACGAGCCACAGCCGTACACCGGCGGGCAGCGGGCCGTCGCTTTCGCGCACCACCGCCGCCGGGGTGTCCGCGAGGCGGGCGGCGACCCACGCCTGACGGCAGGTCTGCTGGACGTAGCCGCGGTCCTCGGCGCGGGTGAAGGGGTAGAGCGTGTCGAGGTAGGAGGAGACCAGCAGTGCCGTGTCGGTGGGGCCGCGGTGGCAGCGGGGGAAGTCCACCTCCTCCAGGACCCGGGCGAACTCCCTCAGTTCGAGGAGCTGCGGTTTGGGGGCGCCCTCCGAGGTGGTCAGGCCGAAGTGCATCTCGAAGGCGTGGTGGCGGTACGGGTCCTGGCCGCGCAGCCCGTCGTAGTCGCTGTTGTTCCAGGCGATCCAGCCGGTGGCCCCGGCCAGCAGGCTGTTGTGCAGGGTCTGCCGGTAGTAGCGGGCCGCGCCCGGTCCTGAGGCGAAGTCGGAGCTGACGCCGAACTCCTCCAGGATCACGGGCCGTCGATAGGTGCCGGTCAGCTCGCACACCCAGGCCGCCGCGTAGTGCTGGCGCACCGGGTCGTCCTCCATGCGGTAGACGTGCGGGCCGAGGAAGTCGCACAGGTCGGCGGTGTCGCGGACCCGGAAGCCGTTGTCGTAGCCGGAGTTCTCCAGTCCCCAGGCGCCGTCGCCGAGCGAGACGGGCTGGGTGCCGCCCCCGGCGCGGACCGCGTCCACGACGAGCTGGGCCCAGGCGGCGACGGTCTCGCGGGGCGCGGGCGGGGCGGCGGTGCCGGGCTCGCGCCCGTAGATCGGCATCTCGTTGGAGACCAGCCATCCGGCGACGGCCGGATGCGCGGCGAAGCGGCGCACCGTCTCGCGGGCGAACCACGCCTGCCGGGCGACCAGCCAGACGTCGCCGTACAGGTCGCGTTCGCCGCGCCAGGACGGGTCCCAGTTCTCGCCGGACATGTGGCCGACCAGGAAGGTGGGGACGGTGGTCATGCCGAGGGCACGGTGCCGGTCGAGGAAGTCGGCGAAGCGCGCGCACATGTCTTCGTCGAGCCGGTCGGGCGCGGGATGGAAGTCGGGCCAGTAGAAGAACGAGCGGGTCATGGTCAGCCCGTGGTCCCGCAGCACCCGCAGCTCGGCGTCGATCACCTCGCCGTCGTAACTCCGCCACATCAGCGGGCCGCCGGTCCTGGACCAGAAGTTGGCGCCGAGCCAGGTGACGGGGCGGTCGTGGACGGTGAGCCGGGTGGAGGGGCGCTGCATCGACGGACTCTCCCTTGGCCGATGGGGAAGCGGGCAGTGCCGCGCTACTCAAGCAGTGAAGGGCTAAACCGGTTTAGCGTCAAGGGCTCCGACGAGGGTCGTACGAGGGCCGATTCCGCCGTTCAGATCACCCCAACACGGCTCTGTACGGCCGGACCTGGGTATTCGACGGATTCGACGGGGGTGCCACTAAGCCGGTTCAGCCGAAAGGCGCTGCCGGCTCTATTGACACCCTCTGACGGAGCCCCTTAATTTCACGGCGCCGGGGGTGCGCGGGCATACCGAGGGGGACACCATGACGTTGATGAGCACGAGCCGTCCGCGCCGCGCGATCACCGCGGCGGCCGCATGCGCACTCTCCGGCACGCTGGCCGCCTGTGGCGGTGGCGGCGGTGGCGGAGGCGGGGCCGGCGAGGTGCTGACCGTGTCCTCCGGGGCCGGCGGCAACTTCGTCCGCAACTTCAATCCGTACGCGCCGCAGCCGCTCCAGGCGACCAACGGAATGATCTACGAGCCGCTGTTCCACTTCAACGCCGCGAGAACCGGCGAGGTCGACCCCTGGCTGGCCACCAAGTACACCTGGGCGGACGGCGGGAAATCCATCCGCATCCAGTTACGGACGAATGTCACCTGGAACGACGGAAAGCCCTTCACCGCCGAGGACGTCGCCTACACCTTCCGGATGACGAAGGACAACAAGGCGCTCAACATGTACGCCCTCCCGGTGGCCTCCGCGACCGCCGAGGGCAAGCACACCGTGGTCGTCACCTTCACCAAGTCCGCCTACACCAAGGAGTACTTCCTCCTGGGCAAGATGAAGATGCTGCCCCGGCACATCTGGTCCCAGCTCTCCGCCAAGGAGAAGGCGACCACGCTGAATCCCAACCCGGTGGGCACCGGGCCCTGGAAGGTGAAATCCGTCAAGGGCACGACCCTCGATCTCGTCGCCCGCAAGGACTACTACATCAAGGGCCTTCCACACTTCAAGATCTTGCGGTATCGCGCCTTCACCGGGAACAACGCCGCCAACGCCGCGGTCACCTCCGGGCAGATCGACTGGGCGGGCGGCTTCATTCCCGACATCAAGAAGAACTACCTCGCGAAGAACAAGAAGTTCGACCTGGTCAACATTCCGCTGGCCACCACGTCCTTCGTGCCCAACGCCCAGCGCGGCCCCACCGCGGACGTCAGGGTCCGCAAGGCGATCAGCGCCGCCCTCGACCGCGACTTCATGAACAAGAGCGTGTACGACGGCCAGGCGCCCGCGGCCAACCCCATGGCGCTGCTGCTCCCCAACTACCAGTCCGTCCTGGACCCGTCGCTGAAGGACGCGACGGTGGAGACCGGGCAGGAGAGGGTCGACGGCTATCTCACCGACTCCGGCTACACCCGGGGGCCGGACGGCATGTGGCGGAAGAACGGGAAGAAGCTGTCCGTGTCGGTCGAACTCGTCTCCGGCTGGACGGACTACGTCAGCGTCGCCCAGATGGCGAAGGACCAGCTGAAGAAGGCCGGTATCGACCTCGTCGTCAAGGCCGAGTCGTACAGCCAGTGGTCCAACAACCGCGCCCGGGGCCAGTTCCAGATGCTGCTGGACAACGCCGGATACACCCCCGACCCGCGCGCCTACTACGCCCAGATGCTGGACAGCTCCATCCCGCCGAAGATCGGTGAGACCACCAACGTCGGCAATTTCGGCCGCTACGCCAACGCCACGATCGACCACGCCCTCGACAAGATCGGCGAAACCACCGACCTGGCGAAACAGAAGCCCTGGTACTACACGATCCAGCGGGAATTCATCAAGGACATGCCGCTGATCCCGCTCTTCTCCGCGCAGAACGAGCAGGAATTCAACGGCAACCGGGTCACCGGCTATCCCACCGAGGCCGATCTGTACGCCGCGCCCTCCATCTGGCTCGACCCCGACGGCGGCTGGGTCGCCGCCCGTATCAAACCGGCCGCGGGCAAGTAGCGGCGGGGGCGGGACGCGTGCGCTACCTCCTGCGCAAGCTCGGCTTCTACGCCATCGCCGCCTGGATGGCGGTCACCGTCAACTTCTTCCTCCCGCGTCTCATTCCCGGCGACCCGGTGCAGCTGATGCTCGCCCGCCAGGCCCAGTCCGGGCCCGTCGAACCCGGCCAGGAAGAGGCCCTGGCCGCCATGCTGGGCCTCGGCCACGGCAATCTCCTCGTCCAGTACGGCGACTATCTGCGCGCGCTGGCCCACCTCGACTTCGGGCTCTCCGTCACGTACTTCCCGAGCCCGGTCACCGAGGTCGTCGGCGACGCCGTGCCCTGGACCCTCGTCCTGGTCGGCGCCGCCACCCTCCTCAGCGTCGCCCTCGGCCTCACCCTCGGCACCCTGGCCGGGTGGCGGCGCGGCAGCTGGTTCGACTCCCTCGTCCCGTCCACCACCTTCCTCGCCGCGATCCCCTACTTCTGGCTCGCGCTGCTGCTCCTGTACCTCTTCGGCCAGGTGTGGGGCGTGCTGCCGCTGGGCGGCGGCTACGACGAGACGCTGGACATCGGCCTCAGCGGCGCCTTCCTGACCTCCGCCGCCGAACACGCCGTGCTGCCCGCCGCCACCATCGTGCTCAGCTCGGTCGGCGGCTGGATGCTCGGCATGCGCAACATGATGGTCTCCACCCTGGCCGAGGACTACGTGGTCGCCGCCGAGGCCAAGGGGCTTCCGCCGCGCACGATCATGGTCGGCTACGCGGCCCGCAACGCCGTGCTGCCCTCGGTCGCCGGATTCGCCATCTCGCTCGGCTTCATCGTCAGCGGCTCGCTCGTGATGGAGATCGTCTTCTCCTACCCCGGCATGGGCTTCACCCTGCTCCAGGCCGTCCAGAACACCGACTACCCGCTCATGCAGGCGGTCTTCCTCGTCATCACCTTCGGCGTCCTCGCCGCCAACTTCCTGGTGGACCTGGTGTACGGCTTCGTCGACCCCCGCACCAGGCAGGCCCGATGACGCCCCCTGTGATCACCCCGCGCGCGGGCGGCCGCGGCTGGCTTCGTCCCGCGCTGCGCTCCCGCCGCTTCGCCACCGGCCTCGCCCTGCTCGCCGTCTTCGTCCTCACCGCGCTCCTGGGCCCGTGGCTGATCCACGACCCGAACGCCTTCACCACCGACCTCGGCCAGGCCCCCTCCGGGGCGCACTGGCTCGGCACCACCCAGACCGGGCAGGACGTCTTCGCCCAGCTGGTGGTCTCCGCCCGCGGCACGCTCGTGATCGGCGTCGCCTCCGCCCTCATCGCGACCGTCGTCTCCGTCGTCGTCGGGATCGGCGGCGGCTTCCTCGGCGGGCTCGCGGACGAGGCGCTGTCCCTGATCAGCAACGTCTTCCTGGTCATCCCCGGGCTGCCGCTGGTCATCGTCGTCTCCGCGTACGTCAAGGGCGGCGGCTCCTGGTCCACCATCCTCGTCATCGCCCTCACCAGCTGGGCCGCATCCGCCCGGGTGCTGCGCGCGCAGACGCTGTCGCTGCGCAGCCGCGACTATGTGCTGGCGGCGCGGGTGTACGGGGAGAAGCGGTGGCGGATCGTGCTGGTGGAGATCCTGCCAGGCGAACTGGCGATCATCGTCTCCCAGTTCATCTTCGCGGTGATCTTCGCGATCCTCACCCAGGCCGGTCTTGCCTTCCTCGGCCTGGCCGATCCGTCCCATCTCACCTGGGGCACGATGCTCTACTTCGCCCAGAACGCGGAAGCGCTCACCAGTGGGGCCTGGTGGTGGTTCATCCCGCCCGGGCTGTGCATCGCCGCGCTCGGCACGGCCCTGTCCCTGATCAGCTTCGGCCTGGACGAGGTCCTCGACCCGCGGCTGCGCGTACGAAAGGCGGGACGATGACGGAAGACGTGGTGCTGCGCGCCGAGCACATCAGCGTGACGTACGAGGGCGACCGCCCCACCCGTGCCGTCCGCGACGTCGGCTTCGAGCTGCGGCGCGGCGAACTCCTCGGCATCGCGGGCGAGTCCGGCTGCGGCAAGTCGACCCTCGCGTACGCCGTCGCCCGCATGCTCGGGCCACCGGCGCGGCTCACCGAGGGGCGGGTCGTGCACCGCGACCGCACCGGCACGGAAACGGATCTGCTCGCGCTCCGGGGGGAGGCGCTGCGGGCGTTCCGCTGGTCCCGGCTGTCGGTGGTCTTCCAGAGCGCCATGAACGCGCTCAACCCGGTGACCACCGTCGGCAAGCAGTTCGACGACATCTTCCGCGCCCACCGCCCCCGCATGCGCGGCCCCGAGCGGTACGAGCGCGCCCGCGCCCTCCTGGACATGGTCGGCATCGACCCGGCCCGGGTGCGGGCGTATCCGCACGAGCTGTCGGGCGGCATGCGGCAGCGCGTCGTCATCGCCATGGCGCTCGCGCTCGAACCGGAGATCGTCATCATGGACGAGCCGACCACCGCGCTCGACGTCGTCGTCCAGCGCGAAATCCTGGACGAGGTGCAGCGGCTCCGCGACGAACTGGGCTTCAGCGTCGTCTTCATCACCCACGACCTGTCGCTGCTGCTGGAGATCAGCGACCGGCTGGCGGTGATGTACGCGGGCTCGATCGTCGAGTACGGCCCCGCGGAGCGCGTCGCCGCCGCCCCCGCCCACCCCTACACCCAGGGCCTGCTGCGCTCCTTCCCCGACCTGGCGGGCGAACGCCGCGCCCTGCGCGGCATCCCCGGCTCCCCGCCGGACCTGCGCGAGGCCCTGCCCGGCTGCCCCTTCGCCGCCCGCTGCGAGCACGCCTTCGACCCCTGCGCCACGACGACGCCTCCCCTTCTCCCCCTCGCCCCGGGCACCTCGGCCGCCTGCCACCTGCACACGGTGGCGCGGACCGGGGCGGCCCCCCGGGCCCCTCAGGCCCCTGAGTCCCCTCAGGCCCCTCAGGCCCCCCGGGCCCCTCAGGCCCCTCAGGCTCCTCGACCGGAAGGGCGGCAGCCGTGACCGCACTGGAGGTAACCGGCCTCACCGTCGACTTCCCGCAGCGCGGCCGGGTGCCGTTCCGGGCCGTGGACCGGGTGTCGTTCGCGCTGCACGCCGGGCGGACGCTCGCGCTCGTGGGCGAGTCCGGGAGCGGCAAGTCGACCGTCGTCCGCGCCCTGTCGCGGCTGGTTGTGCCCACCGACGGGGAGGTGCGGCTGGGCGGGGCGCGGCGGACCCGGGGCAAGGACTACCGGCGGGCCGTGCAGATGGTGTTCCAGGACCCGTTCGCCTCGCTCAACCCCGCGCACACCGTGGGCCACCACCTCACCCGTCCGCTGATCGTCAACGGCCGGGCGCGGCGCGGGGCGGACGCCGAGGAGCAGGCGCGGGAGCTGCTGCATTCGGTGAACCTCACCCCCGCCGCCGACATGGCGCACAAGCGCCCCCACGAGCTGTCCGGCGGGCAGCGGCAGCGCGTCGCGATCGCCCGCGCGCTGGCGCCGGGGCCGGAGGTGCTGCTGGCCGACGAGCCGGTGTCGATGCTGGACGTGTCGATCCGGCTGGAGATCCTGGGGCTGCTGGACCGGCTGAAGGACGAGCGCGGGCTCGCCCTGCTGTACGTCACGCACGATCTGGCCACCGCCCGGCACTTCGCCTCCGAGGTGATGGTCATGTACCGGGGGGAGATCGTGGAGCGCGGCCCCAGCGACGAGGTGATCCTCGCGCCCCGCCACCCCTACACCCAGGCGCTGGCCGCCGCCGCGCCCAGCTCGGCCGCGGGCCGTGAGCGGGCGCGGGCGGCCCGCGCGGAGCGGCTGGCGGCGCGTGCGCGGCGGGACGCGGAGCGGCGGGAGGTGGTGGTGGGGGACGGCTGCCGGTTCCGGCCGCGCTGCCCGTACGCCATGGACGCCTGTACGCGGCGGCCGCCCGAGACGGAGGTGGGACCGGGCCACCGGTCGCTCTGCTGGTTACGGACGGAGACGAACGACAGCGTTGTCGACTCCTCTGCGTAGTTTGTCCGGACAACCGAACTTCACGACTTCCCGTCATCTGTTCATCCGGCTACGCTCGCCCCGTGGCTAAGCAGGAAGAAGACTCCTCCGGCGGGGCGGATGCGCTCCAGTTCAGCGTCGACCGCAGCAGCCCGGTCCCGCTCTACTTCCAGCTGTCCCAGCAGCTGGAGTCGGCGATCGAAAAGGGACGGCTGGCACCGGGGAGCCTGCTCGGCAACGAGATCGAGCTGGCCGGGCGGCTCGGGCTGTCCCGCCCCACCGTCCGCCAGGCCATCCAGTCGCTGGTCGACAAGGGCCTGCTGGTGCGGCGCCGCGGCGTGGGCACCCAGGTGGTGCACAGCCAGGTCAAGCGCCCCCTGGAGCTGAGCAGCCTCTACGACGACCTGGAGGCCGCGGGCCAGCGCCCCGCCACCCGGGTGCTGCTGAACACCACCGAGCCCGCCACCGCCGAGGTCGCCGCCGCGCTCGGCATCGCGGAGGGCACCGAGGTGGTGCTGATCGAGCGGCTGCGGCTGGCGCACGGCGAGCCCATGGCGCACCTGTCCAACCGGCTCCCGGCCGGGCTGCTCAAGCTGGACAGCGCGGAGCTGGAGGACACCGGCCTCTACCGGCTGATGCGCGCCGCGGGCATCACCCTGCACAGCGCCCGCCAGGCGGTCGGCGCCCGCGCGGCCACCGCCGACGAGGGCAAGCAGCTCGGCGAGCCCGAGGGCGCGCCGCTGCTGACCATGGAGCGGACGACCTACGACGACACGGGCCGGGCCGTCGAGTTCGGCTCGCACACCTATCGCGCCTCGCGCTACGCGTTCGAGTTCCAGCTGCTCGTACGCCCCTGAGCCACCCCCTGGCCCCCCCACCACCACCCCGGCCGCGCCCGGTGACGGATACTTGGCGGCGGCCGGGGCCGAACATGTCGCTCCCGGCCGCGGACATGAAACGGGACGAGAGGGACGAGGCTTCTTCGTGGCCAGAGTTGGGACAGGGGCACGCGCGCTGACCGCCGCCGTGCTGGCGACACTGCTGGGCGCGGCCCTGGCCGGGTGCAGCAGTACCGGCGGGCTGCGGGCCGAGAAGCGGGCCGCGCAGGCGGCCTCGGGGCACGCCGCGGTCAACACCCCACGGATGACCTTCGCCATGGTCACCCACTCCGGCGACGGCGACACCTTCTGGGACATCGTGCAGAACGGCGCCGAACAGGCCGCCGTCAAGGACAACGTCAAGTTCCTCTACGCCCACAACGAGGAGGGCAAGGAACAGGCCCAGCTGGTCCAGTCGTACATCGACCAGAAGGTCGACGGCCTGATCGTCACCCTCGCCAAGCCCGACGCCATGAAGGCCGTCGTCAAGCGCGCCGAGAAGGCCGGAATACCGGTCATCACGGTCAACTCCGGGTCCGCGGAGTCCAAGAAGTTCGGCGCGCTCACCCACGTCGGCCAGGACGAGACCATCGCGGGCGAGGCCGTCGGCGACGAGCTGAACAAGCGCGGCCGAAAGAAGGCCCTGTGCGTCCTGCACGAGCAGGGCAACGTGGGCCATGAGCAGCGCTGCGACGGCGCCGCCAAGACCTTCGACGGAAAGCTGGAGAAGATCTACGTCGAGGGCACCAACATGCCCGACGTGCAGTCCTCCATCGAGGCCAAGCTCCAGTCCGACCACGGCATCGACACCGTCCTCACCCTCGGCGCGCCGTTCGCCGACACCGCCGCCCAGGCCGCCGACCAGGCGGGCAGCAACGCGGAGATCGACACCTTCGACCTCAACCCGAAGGTCGCGGCCGGGCTGCAGGACGGCACGCTCGGCTTCGCCGTCGACCAGCAGCCGTACCTCCAGGGCTACGAGGCCGTGGACCTGCTCTGGCTCCAGCGCTACAACGCCGACGTGCTCGGCGGCGGCAGGCCGGTCCTCACCGGCCCGCAGATCGTCACCAAGGACGACGCCAGGAAGCTGGCCGCGTTCGCGAAGCGGGGCACCCGATGAGCGCGGACACGCTGCCGCGGAAGGACGAGACCGACGCGCGCCCGGTGGCGCGCACCCCGCTGCTGCGCCGCCTGGCGGGCCGCCCGGAGCTGGGCGCGGTCGTCGGCGCCGCCGCCGTCTTCGTCTTCTTCTCGATCGCCGCCGACGCCTTCCTCCAGTGGTCCAGCTTCAGCACCGTGCTGTACGCCTCGTCCACCATCGGGATCATGGCGGTGCCGGTCGCGCTGCTGATGATCGGCGGCGAGTTCGACCTGTCGACCGGCGTCCTGGTCACCTCCTCCGCGCTGATCTCGTCGATGTTCTCGTACCAGATGACGGCGAACGTCTGGGTCGGCGCCGGGGTGTCCCTGCTGGTCACCCTCGCCATCGGCTTCTTCAACGGCTATCTGCTGGTGCGCACCAACCTGCCGAGCTTCATCATCACGCTCGGCACCTTCCTGATCCTCCAGGGCTGCAACCTCGGCTTCACCAAGCTGATCAGCGAGACCGTCTCCACCAAGAGCATCGCCGACATGGAGGGCTTCCCCTCCGCCCGCCAGGTCTTCGCCTCCCAGCTGACCATCGGCGATGTGGAGCTGCAGATCACCGTGGTGTGGTGGCTCGCCCTGATCGCGCTCGCCACCTGGATCCTGCTGCGCACCCGAGCCGGGAACTGGATCTTCGCGGTGGGCGGCGCCAAGGAGGCGGCCCGCGCGGTCGGCGTGCCCGTGGACCGCACCAAGATCGGGCTCTATATGGGGGTCGCGCTGGCGGCCTGGATCTCCGGCCAGCACCTGCTGTTCAAGTACGACACGGTGCAGTCCGGTGAGGGCGTCGGCAACGAACTGCTGTACATCATCGCGGCCGTCATCGGCGGCTGCCTGCTGACCGGCGGCTACGGCTCGGCGGTCGGCGCCGCCGTCGGCGCGTTCATCTTCGGCATGACCAACAAGGGCATCGTGTACGCGCAGTGGGGCGCGGACTGGTTCAAGTTCTTCCTCGGGGCGATGCTGCTGCTCGCCACGCTGCTCAACTGGTGGGTCCGCAAGCGGGCGGAGGCAAGCGCATGAGCACCACACCGGACGTGCCGTTGATCGCGCTGCGCGGCATCGGCAAGTACTACGGCAACGTCAAGGCCCTGGAGGACGTCTCGCTCGACGTCCACGCCGGGCAGATCACCTGCGTCCTCGGCGACAACGGCGCGGGCAAGTCCACCCTCATCAAGATCGTCGCCGGGCTGCACCAGCACGACGAGGGCACCTTCGCCGTCGAGGGGGAGGACACCCGGCTCGGCTCGCCGCGCGAGGCCCTGGACCGCGGCATCGCCACGGTCTACCAGGACCTCGCCGTCGTCCCGCTGATGCCGGTGTGGCGGAACTTCTTCCTCGGCTCCGAGATCCGCAAGGGCCGCGGCCCCTTCAGCCGCCTCGACGTGCCCGCCATGCGCGAGACCACCCACCGCGAGCTGCTGCGCATGGGCATCGACCTGCGCGACGTCGACCAGCCCATCGGCACCCTCTCCGGCGGACAGCGCCAGTGCGTGGCGATCGCCCGCGCCGTCCACTTCGGCGCCAGGGTCCTCGTGCTGGACGAGCCGACGGCGGCGCTGGGCGTCAAGCAGTCCGGGGTGGTGCTCAAGTACGTCGCCGCCGCACGTGACGCCGGGCTCGGCGTGGTCCTCATCACGCACAACCCGCACCACGCCTACCTGGTCGGCGACCGCTTCGTCCTCCTCAAGCGCGGTGCGATGGCGGGCAGCCACGCCAAGGACGAGATCGCGCTGGACGACCTGACCCGCCAGATGGCGGGCGGCAGCGAGCTGGAACAGCTCACCCACGAGCTGGCCCGCTGAGGGCGGCCGGGCCCGGCTCACCATGCACCGTGAGGGGCGGTTGAGGCACAATCGCACGGCGGGCTCCACCCGCATCGCACGGCGGGCCCCACCCGCGTCATGACCACCGCACGCCGAGGCCCCGGCCTCCCGAGACCCCCGCAGGGACGACGAACTCTTGCGAGCACGCACCCGCAGCGACCGCATCCCCCGCACCGGTGAAGGGGCCGGCCGATGAGCATCTACCGCGAAAGAGTGCACCGCGGCTCGGCCCGGGCCACCGTGCTGCGGACCGTCGGCACGCGTGAGCGCCGCTCGCACCTGAGCGCGCCCAGGGTCCCCACGGTCGGCATCGACATCGGCGGCACGAAGGTGATGGCCGGGGTCGTCGACGCCGACGGCAACATCCTGGAGAGCAAGCGCACCGAGACGCCCGACAAGTCCAAGAGCCCCAAGGTCGTCGAGGACACCATCACCGAACTCGTCCTGGACCTGTCCGACCGGCACGATGTGCACGCCGTCGGCATCGGGGCGGCGGGCTGGGTGGACGCGGACCGCAACCGGGTCCTGTTCGCGCCGCACCTGTCCTGGCGCAACGAGCCGCTGCGCGACCGGCTCGCCGACCGGCTCGCCGTGCCGGTCATGGTCGACAACGACGCGAACGCGGCCGCGTGGGCCGAGTGGCGGTTCGGCGCCGGACGCGGCGAGGACCATCTCGTCATGATCACGCTCGGTACCGGTATCGGTGGCGCGATCCTGGAGGACGGCCAGGTCAAGCGCGGCAAGTACGGGGTCGCCGGCGAGTTCGGCCATATGCAGGTCGTGCCCGCCGGACACCGTTGCCCCTGCGGCAACCGGGGCTGCTGGGAGCAGTACAGCTCCGGCAACGCGCTGGTCCGGGAGGCCCGTGAGCTGGCCGCCGCCGAGTCGCCGGTGGCGTACGGGATCACCGACCGGGTCGGCGGCAACATCCACGAGATCACCGGGCCGCTGATCACCGAGCTGGCCCGGGACGGCGATGCCATGTGCATCGAACTCCTCCAGGACATCGGCCAGTGGCTCGGGGTCGGCATCGCCAACCTCGCCGCCGCCCTCGACCCCTCCTGCTTCGTGATCGGGGGCGGCGTCAGCGCCGCCGACGACCTGCTGATCGTCCCGGCCCGGGACGCCTTCCGGCGCACCCTGACCGGGCGCGGCTACCGGCCGGAGGCCCGTATCGTCAAGGCGCAGCTGGGGCCCGAGGCGGGGATGGTCGGCGCCGCCGACCTCGCCCGGCTCGTGGCCCGCCGCTTCCGCCGCGCCACCCGCCGCCGGGTCGAGCGGTACGAGCGCGCCGGGTCCTCCTCCCCGCTGCGGCTGGCGCCGCGCGGTCAGGCAGGCCGCGAGTGACCGCCGCCGAGCAGCGCCCCGGAGGTGCCCCCGTGTCCGAACGCCCCGTCGGGTCCGGTACATCCGGTACGTCCGCCGCGACCGGTGTGTCCGGCGGGCCCGGCGGTGGCCGTCCGCGGCGCCGCTGGCTCAAGGCCGTGATCGTCTTCCTGCTGATCACGATCCCGGCCGGCTATCTGGCGATCTCTGCGGCGCAGAGCCGCGACGGCGGCGAGGAGAAGGCGGAGGCCGCCAAGGCCAAGGGCCTCTCCGCCGGCTATCCGTCCCGGGTGCAGCGGCGCATCTACGACGTGCCGGTCCCGCAGCACTCGCGGAAGGTCGCCTCGTACGAGACGAACTCCTGGAAGGTCAGCTCGCTGTACGTGCAGTTCGTCACCTCCCGCGACGGACTCGACGGCTTCCTGGCCAAGCTCGGCACCCGCCGCTCCGCGCTGGAGAAGGACGCGGTGACCATCACGCGCGAGCAGGCGAAGAAGGTCGGCTGGCAGGTCGGAGCCGCCGGTCACGACTGGTCCGGAATGGTGATCAAGCAGAAGGATCCGCAGCCCAAGCTGAGAATCACGGTCAGAAACGACAACCCGGCCCGTCCGAAGGTGTACGTGGTCTCCACCATTACGCCCTAGGGACCGCTACGACCTTCGGGATACCGTTTCCGGGTGAGCGAGACCAAGACACTTCAGTACCGGACCGACGGCCCCGAGGACGGGCCCGTACTCGTCCTCGGCCCGTCGCTGGGCACGACCTGGCATATGTGGGACCGCCAGATACCCGAGCTGTCCCGCCACTGGCGCGTCCTCCGTTTCGACCTGCCGGGCCACGGCGGCTCGCCGGCCCACCCCGCCCCCTCCGTCGCGGAACTCGCCGCCCGGCTGCTGGCCACCCTCGACATGCTGGGCATCGACCGCTTCGGCTACGCGGGCTGCTCCATTGGCGGGGCCATCGGCGCCGAACTGGCGCTGCGACATCCCCTGAGAGTGGGCTCACTCGCGCTCGTCTCCGCCTCCCCGCGCTTCGGCACCGCCGACTCCTTCCGGCAGCGCGGCGTCGTGGTCCGCACCAACGGCCTCGACCCGATCGCCCACGCCACCCCCGAGCGCTGGTTCACCCCCGTCTTCGCCGCCGCCCAGCCCGCCATCGTCGACTGGGCCGTGCAGATGGTCCGCACCACCGACCCCGGCTGCTACATCGCCGCGTGCGAGGCGCTGGCCGCCTTCGACATCCGCCCCGAGCTGGGCCGGATCGGCGTCCCCACGCTCGTCCTGGCCGGGGCCGAGGACCAGGTCACCCCGGCCGCCGACGCCCGCGTCCTGGTCGCGGGCATACCCGACGCGCGGCTCGCGCTCGTCCCCGGTACCTCGCACCTGGCGCCCGTCGAGCAGCCCGCCGCCGTCACCGACCTGCTGGTACGCCACTTCTCCAGCTCGTGGCGGTCCTCGGACCACCCGACCGGGATGACCGCGGTCTCCGCCCCGCCCGTCAAGCCCGTGCTGACACCGGTGCCGCCGCCGGCCACCGCCCCGGCCCCGCCGCGTACCGCCCCGACCGCCGCGCCCGCAGGTCCGCCCGTCGAGATCGGCTACACCCGGCCGCCCGAGCCGGGTCCTGACGGCCGCGCCGACACCTACGCCCAGGGCATGAAGGTCCGGCGCGAGGTGCTGGGCGACGCCCATGTGGACCGCGCGGAGTCCCAGGTCGACGACTTCACCGGCGACTTCCAGGACTTCATCACCCGCTATGTGTGGGGCGAGGTGTGGACCCGGCCCGGTATCGACCGCCGCACCCGCAGCGTGATCACCCTCACCGCCATGGCCGCCCGCGGCCACCTCGACGAACTCGCCTTCCACACCCGGGCCGCGCTGCGCAACGGGCTGACGCCGGCCGAGATCAAGGAAGTGCTGCTGCACACCGGGATCTACTGCGGGGTGCCCGCCGCGAACTCCGCCTTCGCCGTCGCCCAGCGGGTCATCCGCGAGGAGACCAGCCCCGAGGAGTGACGCGGGCAAAAGGGAGGACAATGATCCTCATGAAGCTCACGAAGAAGGGCCACGCCTGCGTCCGGCTGGAGAAGGACGGACAGCTGCTGGTCATCGACCCCGGAGGTCTCGGCGAAGAGGACGCCGCGGTCGGCGCGGACGCGATCCTCGTCACCCACGAGCACTTCGACCACTTCAACGAGGAGCGGCTGCGGGCGGCGCTCGACGCCAACCCCGCCGCCCATATCTGGACCCTCGCCAGCGTCGCCGGCCAGATCTCGGCGGCGTTCCCCGGCCGGGTCCATACCGTCGGCGAGGGCGACACCTTCACCGCGGCCGGATTCGACATCGAGGTGCACGGACAGCTGCACGCCGTCATCCACCCCGACATCCCGCGCATCACCAACGTCGGTTACGTGGTCGACGGCGCGGTCTTCCACCCGGGCGACGCCCTCACCGTCCCGGACCGCCCCGTGGAGACCCTGCTGCTGCCGCTGCACGCCCCCTGGAACAAGTTCTCCGAGATCCTCGACTACGTGCGCGAGGTCGCCCCGCGGCGCGCGGTCGACATCCACGACGCCCTGCTGTCCGACCTGGGCCCCATGGTGTACGGCCGGATGCTGGGCCCGGAAGGACCGGGGACCGGCGGCACGGAACACATCCGGCTGACCCCCGGCGAGACCCTCCCGCTCTGAGCGGGCCTGTCCGACCCGGGAGGTAAGTTGTCCCCCATGCGCATCGCGACCTGGAACGTCAATTCGATCACCGCCCGGCTGCCCCGGCTGCTCGCCTGGCTGGAGAGCAGCGGCACGGACGTGCTGTGCGTCCAGGAGACCAAGTGCGCCGAGACGGCCTTCCCCTTCGAGCCCCTGCGCGAGCTGGGCTACGAGGCCGCGGTCAACGCCACCGGCCGGTGGAACGGGGTGGCCGTCGTCTCCCGGGTCGGCCTCGGCGACGTGGTCTCCGGCCTCCCCGGCGGCCCCGATTACGACGGCGGCCAGGAGCCCCGCGCGATAGCCGCCACCTGCGGCCCCGCCCGCGTCTGGTCGGTCTACGTGCCCAACGGCCGCGAGGTCGGCCACCCCCACTACGACTACAAGCTGCGCTGGCTGGACGCCCTGCGGGAGGCCGTGACCGAGGACGCGAAGGGCTCCCGGCCCTTCGCCGTCCTCGGCGACTTCAACGTGGCCCCGACCGACGACGACGTCTGGGACCGCACCCGCTTCGACGGCCTCACCCACGTCACCGACAAGGAGCGCGAGGCCCTGGCCGCCCTGCGCGAGGCCGGCCTGTCGGACGTCGTCCCCCGCCCCCTGAAGTACGAGCACCCCTTCACGTACTGGGACTACCGGGAGCTGTGCTTCCCCAAGAACCGCGGCATGCGGATCGACCTGGTCTACGGCAACGCTTCGTTCGCCGGTGCCGTCGGCGACGCCTACGTGGACCGCGAGGAACGCAAGGGCAAGGGCGCGTCCGACCACGCCCCGGTGGTGGTGGACCTCCAGCCGTGACGGTGCCCCCGGTCTCGGGAGGGGGCGGGGTGGGGGATCAGCCCGCCACCAGCGACCGCAGCGGCACGGCGTCCGCCATCGCCTTCAACCCCGCGTCCCCCGGGTGCAGATGGTCGCCGCTGTCGTAGGCCGGGAGGATGCGCGACGGGTGCGCGGGGTCGCGCAGGACCGCGTCGAAGTCCACGACCGCGTCGAACACCCCGCCGCCCGCGCGGATGAAGGCGTTCACCACGGAACGCCGGGCGTCCGCGTCGGCGGTGCACAGCGACTCGCCCTCGCAGGGCGTGATCGTCCCGCCCAGCACCCGCAGCCCCCGCGCGTGCGCCCGGGCGGCGATGGCCTTCAGGCCCGCGATGACGTCCTCGGCCGAGGTGCCCCAGCGCAGGTCGTTGATGCCCTGGAAGACGACGACCGTACGGGCGGAGGTCTGGGCCAGGACGTCCCGCTCCAGGCGGCTGCCCGCGCTCACCCCGCTGGTGACCGTGGAGACCCCGTCGCCGGGGTAGACGTCCGTGACCACGCGGTTGGCGGAGATGCCGCTGTTGACGACGCCGTACGCGGGCACACCGGACTCACCGGACTCACCGGACTGGGCGCGCAGCCGGCGCGCGAGGACGTCGGGCCAGCGCCGGTTGGCGTCCATGGTGGACTTGGTGCCGTCGGTGATGGAGTCGCCGAGGGCGACCACCGACCCCGGGCCGCCCCGGACATCGACGCCGGTGAGGAACGGCCAGGTGGTGAGGGTGCCGGTGTACGCGTCGGCGCCCGTCTCGCCCGTACGGTCACCGCTGCCCGGCGCGCTCAGATAGGAACGCTGGGTGGCCTGGGTGTGCACCGGCACCGCCGCGACGGGCCCGGGAAGGTGAATGCTGACCAAAAGGTTCGCGTCGGCGGGGACGGCGAAGTCCACAGGATCGCTGAAGGCCTGCGCGCCCGCCGGGATCGATGTACCGGCCCGGCCCCGGAAGGTCAGCGGCACCGGGGTGCCGCTCGCCGCCGCGCCGCTGCCCTGGAGGGCGACCGTGGCGTGGCCGATCCCGACGGGGGCGGCGGCGAAGGTGTTCTCCAGCCGGATCCGGGCGCCCGGCCCGCCCGCGCTGGTGTGCACGACGAGCCGCAGCGTCTGGTCGGTCCACGGCCCGACCTTGGTGTACCCGGCGGTGCTCGCCGCCCAGCTGCCGGTCCAGCCCCGCGCGGGCTGCCGCAGCGAGGCGGCGAAGACGTGCAGATCGGACCCCGGGCCCGGGTCCTTCGGCAGGGTCACCGACGCGACCTGCCGGTCGCCGCGCAGGGGCACCGTCACCGCGTACAGCCGGGCCGCCTCCGCCCGCTGCCCGTCGGCGGTGTTGACGTGCGGGAGGCCGACCGCCTTGGTGGCGGCGGGGCCCGCGCGCCAGTCGGGGGCGCTCAGGGTGTACGTACCGTACGAACCGTCCCGGTAGCGGATGCGGCCGGTGCCGCTCGCCCCGGCGCCGGGGCCGCCCGGGGAACTGCTCGCGACCAGGAAGGTGAGCGCGTCGCCGCGTCCCCGCAGCCGCACCGACTGCCCGTCGGCGATCACGTTGTCGGGCCGGACGGGCCGGGACCCGGCGCTGCGCGGCCAGGTGAGCCGCGCCGCGTCGAGGGCGATGGCGCGGCCGGGGGTCCAGCCCGCGGCCCGCAGGTCCTGCGCGGAGAGGGAGTTGCCCGCCCCGTCGAAGTCCGCCGTGCCCGGCGTGGTGTCGTCACCGACCGCCCGGTTGTCGAAAAGCCGCTCCAAAGGGAGCGGCTCGGAGGGGGCGGCGTCTTGCGCCACCGAGGGTGCGGCCGGTGCGAGGAGTACGAGGGTGGCACCTCCCGCGACGATCCCGGCCACCGACCATGGTCTGCCGACGCGCATAGGTGTCCCCTCTCGTAACCGACCCGACCGGCGATTCGACAGGTGCATGGCGAACGTAGGGAGACGGCCGGGTGTCGTCAAGACAAGCAACGGGTCACGGACGCCGCCGCGCGCCCTGTGGTGTGCCCGTGCACTTGGTGCGACGCTGGCGGTATGAACATCCCCTTCCTGGACAACTGGCGCAAGCGGCACGGTGCGGCCTCCGGTACGGCTCTGATGAGCGCCCAGGAGGCGGACCCCCAAGGCGTGGCGCAACTCCTCTCCGAATGCGAACTGCTGCGGGCCCGGGCCGCGCGGGCGGGCATCGTGCTGGACGACTCGGCCGGCTCCCTGGAGGCGCTGGACCAGCTGGTACCGCGCTGGCGCGACGACCCGGAGGAGCTGCCCTGGCTCGGTAACGACGCCGGGCTGTATCTGGGAACGGTCATCGTCCGCACCGTGCCGGGTGCCGTCTGGCAGGTGTGGCCCAATGGCCGCCCCGTGGTCCGGCTCGACTCCGGCCGGGAGGTCGACGTGGTCGAGGCGGGCCACCAATGGGCCACCGACGGCGCCCCCGAGCTGTCCCAGCTGTACGCGGAGGTCTCGGAGGGCTGAGCGGGCCACTATCGGGCGTTATCCACCCATTGGTGCGTGTCCTGACCGAAGTGCCGCTTTGGTGTGGATAGTTTGCGCGGCATGGCCGTGGGTGAACCGCTGATCGAGCTGCGCAACGTCAACAAGTACTTCGGCGCGCTCCACGTCCTCCAGGACATCGACCTCACCGTCGGCCGCGGGGAGGTCGTGGTGGTCATCGGGCCGTCCGGGTCCGGGAAGTCGACGCTGTGCCGGACGATCAACCGGCTGGAGACCATCGAGTCCGGTTCGATCGTGGTGGACGGGCGGCCGCTGCCCGAGGAGGGCAGGGAACTGGCGCGGCTGCGGGCCGAAGTGGGGATGGTCTTCCAGTCGTTCAATCTGTTCGCCCACCGGACCGTGCTGGACAACCTGACGCTCGCGCAGGTGAAGGTCCGCAGACGCGGCAAGGCGGAGGCCGGGCGGCGGGCCCGGGAACTGCTGGACCGGGTGGGCCTCGCGGACCAGGCGGACAAATACCCCGCGCAGCTCTCCGGCGGCCAGCAGCAGCGGGTGGCCATCGCCCGCGCGCTGGCCATGGACCCGAAGGTGATGCTCTTCGACGAGCCGACCTCGGCCCTCGACCCGGAGATGATCAACGAGGTGCTGGAGGTCATGCGGCAGCTCGCCCGGGACGGGATGACGATGACCGTCGTCACCCATGAGATGGGCTTCGCCCGGTACGCCGCGAACCGCGTGGTCTTCATGGCCGACGGCCGCATCGTGGAGGACCGCAGCCCGGAGGAGTTCTTCAAGGCGCCTCAGTCCGCCCGGGCCAGGGACTTCCTCTCCAAGATCCTCAAGCACTGAGCCGGGTGACGACGCACATGAGGCGCATCCTCACCGCCGTCCTCGCGCTGCTCCTCGCCCTCACCGGCGGCGCCCTCGCCGGCTGCGGCAGACAGGGCAGCCCGCCCGCCAAGGGCCCCGAGCCCGAGGCGCTGCCGCGCTACCGGGTGGCCACCGGCTTCCGGCTGCCGTCCTCGCCGACCTGGCGGAAGGCGAAGCGGCGCGGATACCTGATCGTCGGGGTCAAGGAGGACCAGCCGTATCTGGGCGAGAAGGACCCGGCCACCGGCCGCTACTCCGGCTTCGACATCGAGATCGCGAAGATGATGGCCGCCTCCCTCGGCTTCCCGCCCCGGACCATCCGGTTCCGGACCATCGCCTCCGTCAACCGGGAAACCGCGCTCCAGAACGGGCAGATCGACATCTACGTCGGCACCTACACCATCAATCCGCTGCGCAAGAGGCTGGTCGGCTTCGCCGGTCCGTACTACATGGCCGGGCAGTCGCTGCTGGTGCGCACCGATACGGACGACATTCACGGCCCCCGCGACCTGGAGGGCAAGACCGTCTGCTCGGTGGCCGGTTCCACCCCGCTGCAGCGCATCCAGCACGACTACCCGGGGGCCCACGCGGTCGCGTACGACACGTACTCGGTGTGCGTCGACAACCTGCTCAGCTACCAGGTCGACGCCGTCACCACGGACAACGTCATCCTGCTCGGCTACGCGGCCAAGGCGCCCAAGGAGCTGAAGGTGGTGGGCAGGCCGTTCTCCAAGGAGCCGTACGGCATCGGCGTGCCCAAGCGGGATGTCGCGCTGCGCTTCGCGCTGGACGATGCCATCGAGGCCCATGAGCGCGACGGCGACTGGAGACGGGCGTACAACGCGACCCTCGGCCTGTCCGGTGTGCCCGCCCCGAAACCGCCCGCCGTCGACCGCTACCACTGAAGGCCCCGCGCTCATGGACGTGCTCACCCAGAACTTCTCCCTCTACGGCCGCGGTCTGCTCGGCACCGTCGAGCTGACCGTCTACGCCTCACTGCTCGCCCTCGCCCTCGGCGTCCTGATGGCGGCCTTCCGGGTCGCGCCGGTCGCCGGCCTGCGTGCCTTCGGCACCGCCTGGGTGACGGTGCTCCGCAACACCCCGCTGACGCTGCTGTTCTTCGCGGTGATGCTGGGTCTGCCGCGCTTCGGGCTGATCCTGCCGTTCACCGTCTTCGCGGTGCTCGCCCTCGGCTGCTACACCTCGGCGTTCATCTGCGAGGCGGTGCGCTCGGGCATCAACACGGTGCCGGTCGGGCAGGGCGAGGCCGCCCGCAGCCTGGGCATGACCTTCGAGCAGACGCTGGGGGCGGTGGTGCTGCCGCAGGCGTTCCGCGCCGTCATCCCGCCGATCGGCTCGACGCTGATCGCGCTCGCCAAGAACTCGGCCATCGCCGGGTCGTTCAGCGTCACCGAACTGCTCGGCACGTACAAGCCGCTGGGTGAGATGGGCTACAGCATCGTCTGGTCCTTCGTCTGGATCGCCGTGGGCTATCTGCTCGTGACCCTGACCATCAGCGCGATCTTCACCGTGCTGGAGAAGCGCTGGGGAGTGCCGCGTTGACCGCCACCGCCGTCCTCTACGACGTCCCCGGGCCCCGCACCGTCCGCCGCCACCGCCTCTACGGGCTGATCGCCACGCTGGCGCTGCTGGCCCTGATCGCCTGGGTGATCTATCTCCTTGTCGATACGGGGCAGTTCGCGTACCGCAAGTGGATGCCCTTCGAGTACGTCGGCATCCAGGAGCTGCTGCTGCGCGGGCTGGGCAACACGCTCAAGGCGTTCGGGCTCGCCGCCGTCCTCTCGCTGGCGCTGGGCGGGGTGCTGGCCGCCGGGCGGCTGTCCGACCACCGCCCGGTGCGCCGGCTCGCCACGCTGATCGTGGAGTTCTTCCGCGCGATGCCCGTGCTGGTGATGATCTTCTTCGTCTTCGTGGCCCTGAAGGCGCAGCCGCTGACCGCCCTGGTCACCGGGCTGACCCTGTACAACGGCTCGGTGCTCGCCGAGGTGTTCCGCGCGGGCGTGGCGGCGGTGGACCGCGGGCAGCGGGAGGCGGCGTACTCCCTGGGGCTGCGCAAGACGCAGGTCATGACGTACGTCCTGATGCCGCAGGGGCTACGGGCGATGCTGCCCGCGATCATCAGCCAGCTGGTGGTGGCCCTGAAGGACACCTCGCTCGGCTTCCTCATCACCTACGAGGAGTTCCTGCACGCGGGCAAGCTCATCGCGTCCAACCTCGACTACGACCTGCCGTTCATCCCGGTCGTGATGGTCATCTCACCGGTCTACATCGGGATGTGCATGCTGCTGTCGTGGTGTGCGAACTGGGTGGCCAGGCGCGAGCGGCGCAGCGTGAAGACGGAGAAGGTGCGGGTGGCGCCGCCCGGCCCGGTCGCGCCGCTGCCGGGCGACACCCGCTAGCGCGCTAGTGCCGCGTCAGCCAAGGTTCACCCCGCTCGCCGCCCTGGCACGGCCATCTGCGGCGTTGCCGAATCGACCGAGTAGGCCCACTACGAGGCCGATCCGGCGCCTTGCATCTGACCGCACCAGGACGCCTCGCTACCGGGCAAACCTTGACTGACGCGGCACTAGTCGCGCACCGGGACCGACAGGTACGAGGGGTCGGCGTCCGGTGAGGAGAAGGTGAGGTGGGCGCCGTCCGGGTTGTGCTCGATGTAGAGCGGGTCGACGGTGTCGACCACCAGCGCGAGCTTGTGCCCGGCCGGGACGTCGTACGCCGTCGAGAACAGGTCCAGGTCGACGGGGAAGGGCTTGCCCGGGGTGCGGTCGTGGAAGGTGACGGGGGCGTTGGTGATGAGCTTGCCGACGCCGAGCGGGCCCACGTCGTAGAGGTAGGCGACCGCGGTGCCGTCGGGCTTGTCGCTGGTGAGGGTGGTGTGCAGGGACACCGTGCCGCGGACGCGCTGCTCGGTGGCGTACGCCCCGGTCTGCCAGACCGCGGCGTACGAGCGCGGCAGCAGCGGGATCGAGGCGAGCGGCGGGAGCCTCAGGAACTGGTCGAGCGCGCCGGTCAGCATGACGGTTCCGGCGTTGGCGCCCGAGTCGTGGTTCGCGGTGACCGTCTCGGCCCGGTCGAGCGCCACCCGGCGTCGCTCCGAGGGCACCGCGGACCAGCTGGCGTAGCCCTCGTAGCCGCCGCCGGTGCGGGACATGAGCTGCACCGGCCGCTCTTGGTCGATGCCGTTGCGCTCGCCCTTGAGGTAGCGGTCGAGCCAGCGCCTGCTGTGCTCCCAGGTGTCGTTCGGCAGCCCGAAGAGCCCGCCGAACTCGGCGGTGGCGTGGTCGCCCGGCCGGAACTCCAGCCGCTTGGGGCCGGTCAGCTTGTCGTAGAAGTCGGCGTAGCTGTTGGGCGGGAAGATGGAGTCGCCCCAGGCGTT
Organism: Streptomyces sp. NBRC 110028; assembly: GCF_001417735.1. Taxonomy (GTDB): domain Bacteria; phylum Actinomycetota; class Actinomycetes; order Streptomycetales; family Streptomycetaceae; genus Streptomyces. Next base: position 311,006 of record NZ_BBUZ01000024.1, on the reverse strand, counting down.
GCCCAGCATGATGGCCGCGCCATTGGCGTTGATCTTGTCGAGATAGGTGGCCGCCGAGCGCTTGCGGCCCCACTCGATCATCTCCGGTTCCTTGGCCAGGTTGGAGCCGAGGAAGTCCTCCAGGGTCTGCTTGAGTTCGTCGCTGGGGCGGCCGGTGAGCGCTCCGGCGCCGCCGAGCAGCCCGGCGGCCTGGGCGTGCTGGGTGCGGCCGCTGTAGATGGACCCGATGAGATCCGCCCAGCCGCTCATCGAGACGACGGCCTTGACGCGCTTGTCGGAACCGGCGGCGAGCAGGCTGATCCCGGCGCCGTACGACACCCCCGCCATGCCGATGTGGCCGGGGTCGGCGGCGGTGTGGGCCAGGGCCCAGTCGATGACCTTGGAGGCGTCGGCGACGTCGGGCGGCCCGGCCGTCTCGATGCGGCCGCCCGACTGCCAGAAGCCGCGGGTGTTGTAAGTGACCACCACATAGCCGGAGTCGGCGAGCTTCCTGGCCTGCGCGAGGTATTCGACCTGCGGCATGGACCAGCTGGTGGGCAGCACGACGAGGGGGAGGCGGCGCGAGGTGTCCGCGGGGGCGACGACGTTGGCGGCCAGGGTGACGCCCCCGTCGCCCGGGATGTCGACGAACCGTACGGAGGTGTCGGCGGCGGCTGCGGACGCGGGGGCGGCGGGCGCGGCCTGGGCGCCGGGGGCGAGGACGAAGGTCGCACCGGCCAGGACGGTCGCCGAAAGGGAGGCGGCGGCGGTCGTACGCAGTGCTCGGCGGGCAGGGGTCACTGTCGCTCCAGACGTGGATGCCGTGGGGGGCTGGGGAGCACCGGTGCAGGCCTAAGTGACCTGACGGTAACTCGACGCCCTACCGCTGGTAATAGGGCGGTAAGTTACGCCTGGGTAACGATGCGGGTGCGGAGGACCCGGACACCGTCCGCGATGCGATATCCGGCCCGCTCACCCCTCCTTGAGGAGCGTCTTCGTGGCCGCCCGGCCGCTTCCCGTGGTGGCGGGCTTGGTGACGTCCGCGACCAGTTCGACCACATCCGGGCCGTACGCCTGGGAATTGATCACCTTCAGCAGCAGACAGAACGAGCCCTGCGCCCCGTACTTGCGGGCCAGCTTGGCGCGGTTGCGCACCAGATGGCGTACGGCGGCCCGGTGGGTGACCGGGCGCTGCCCGGCGGCCAGGAAGACCGGACGGCCGCCGTCGCCCGCCGTCAGCCGGGCCACCAGGACGTGCTCGACCGCGCCCGGCTCCGGGCGGTACTCGGTGCCGCCGATGGTGAACGCGCCCCGGTTCGCGCCGGACTCGTCGCCCTGGTCCACGGTCACGCCCGGCAGCAGGTTCGCCATGTGCGCGGACAGCCTGCGGTGCGCGATCGGATCGCCCACGCAGAACTCGGTGCGCGCGCCGAAGCCCTGCAGCCCCGTGTCGTGCGGGGCCACCTCCGCGTGCGCCCCGCAGTTCTCCACCACGGAGGCGAGCCCCAGCAGCGCGAGGGCGTCATGGCGCGGGATGGACCAGTGCGCCGTGGCGCTGTCCCGGTGGGTGACCAGCACACATTCCGAGCCCTCCGGCAGGCCGAAGAAGCGCTGCTCACGGGCGCGCCCCCGGCGTCCGGCGGCCGCGTGCACGGCCCAGCCCAGCGCCACGCCCACGATCAGGGCCGCTCCGGAAGCGATCAGGTCCTGCACGGTGTCACTCATGGCCGCGCATCGTAGCCGCCATCCGGAGCCGTGTTCGAGCGAATGTGGAAGGGCACTCGCCCCCCTGTCGTGAACATGAGCGTCGCGGGTAGGCTCCGCTCTCTCTGTCGCCTGCTTGGAGGTCCGGATGGGGCACGCCGCACGACCAGCCGCAGCAACGAGGTCCACGGCACGAGCCGCCCGGCGCGCGCTGCCCGCGCTCGCCGCCGCGGCCGGCATGGTCGCCGTGCTCGGCATCGCCCCGGCCGGTGCGCACGCCTCCAGTGGCGCCGAGACCGCCGCTGGTACGCCCGCCAAGACCCCCGTGGCCACCGGCTACGGCGGCGCGGTCTCCAGCGTCGACCCGGACGCCTCGGCGGCCGGGATCGAGGTCCTGCGGCACGGCGGCAACGCGGCGGACGCGGCGGTGGCGACGGCGGCCGCGCTGGGGGTCACCGAGCCGTACTCGGCGGGCATCGGCGGCGGCGGATACTTCGTCTACTACAACGCCAAGCGGCACACCGTCTCCACGCTCGACGGCCGCGAGAGGGCCCCGCTCAGCGCGGACCGGAACCTCTTCCTGGGCAAGGACGGCAAGCCGCTGCCGTTCGACGACGCCGTCACCAGCGGGCTCAGCGTCGGCACCCCCGGCACCGCGGCCACCTGGCGGGACGCCCTCGACGACTGGGGCACCCGGTCGCTGGGCCAGGTGCTGAAGCCCGCCGAGAAGCTGGCCCGCGACGGCTTCACCGTCGACGAGACCTTCCGCCGGCAGACCGCCGACAACGAGGACCGCTTCAAGGACTTCCCGGCCACCGCCGAGCTGTTCCTGCCCGGCGGAAAGCTCCCGGCCGTCGGCTCCACCCTCCGCAACCCCGACCTCGCCCGCACCTACGCCCTGCTCGCCAAGAAGGGCGTCGGCGCGATCTACCAGGGCGAGGTCGGCCGTGACATCGTGTCGACGGTGCGCAAGCCCCCCGTCGACCCGACGGCGCGGCGCGTCGTGCGCCCCGGCGACCTGCGGACCGAGGACCTGCGGGCGTACGACACGAAACGGCAGGCCCCGACCCGCACCTCCTACCGCGGCCTGGACGTGTACGGCATGGCGCCCTCGTCCTCCGGCGGCACCAGCGTCGCCGAGGCGCTGAACATCCTGGAGCGCACCGACCTCTCCAAGCTCGGCGAGCGCGACTATCTGCACCGCTACATCGAGGCCTCCCGGATAGCCTTCGCCGACCGCGGCCGCTGGGTCGGTGACCCGGCCGCCGAGGACGTACCGACCAAGGCGCTCACCTCGCAGCGGTTCGCCGACTCCCGCGCCTGCCTCATCAAGCCCGACGCGGTGCTGAAGAGCCCGCTCGCCCCCGGCGACCCGAGGAACCCCGGCGCCCCCGGCACCTGCGACACGCGCGGACACGCCGCCCCCACCACCTACGAGGGCGAGAACACCACGCACCTGACGACCGCCGACAAGTGGGGCAACGTCGTCGCGTACACCCTCACCATCGAGCAGACCGGCGGCAGCGGCATCACCGTCCCCGGCCGGGGCTTCCTGCTCAACAACGAGCTGACCGACTTCTCCTTCGCCCCCGCCGACGCGGGCGTCCACGACCCGAACCTGCCGGGCCCCGGCAAGCGGCCGCGCTCGTCCATGTCGCCGACCATCGTGCTCGACGGCCACAAGCCGGTGCTGGCGCTCGGCTCACCCGGCGGCGCCACGATCATCACCACCGTGCTGCAGACCCTGCTGAACCACCTCGACCGGGGCATGCCGCTGGTCGACGCGATCGCCGCGCCGCGCGCCAGCCAGCGCAACGCCGCCCAGACGGAGCTGGAGCCCGGGCTGTGGAACAGCCCGGAGCGGGCCCGGCTGGAGGCGCTGGGCCACGCCTTCAAGGAGAACCCCGAGATCGGGGCCGCGACCGGTGTCCAGCGGCTCGGCGACGGCCGGTGGCTGGCCGCCGCCGAGACGACACGGCGCGGCGGCGGCTCGGCGATGGTGGTACGGCCCGCGGGCTGACCAGCATGTGGACCACGGTGGCGGTCGGGCACCGCCCGGACCGCCACCGTAAGATCCCCGCAGGAATCCGTACAACCTTGCCTGGCATGTGCGTATCCGGAAATGTGTGCTAGCGCGCCGGTACCCGGGTCCGTAACATGCGGGGTGTCGAATGCGGGGGTGGCGATGGCGGGCAGACAACTCCCGGCGGCGATCGAGGAGTTCGCGAGCTATCTGCGTGCCCTGGCCCGGCGGATCGACCCTGACCAGGGCTGGTACGCCGTTTTCGCGCAACGTGACCCCGATGGGTTGCGCGCGTGTCTGGCCGGTCAGGAGATCCCGCCCTGGGACGTCGTCCAGGCCCTCCTGCAGGACCTCTCCGCCCAGCGCGGCGCCCAGACGGCCAACGTGGCCGCGGCTCGCGCGGCCACCCTGTACCGCGCCTCGATCATCGTCCACGACGCGGCCCCCGGCGCCCGTGAGGCGCTGAGCGCCCGGCTGGCCGCGATGCGCCGCGAACGGCTCGCCGCGGCCGACCGCGAAAGCGACCTCCTCGAGGCCCGGCGCGCCGGAGCCGACACCAGCCCGGACGGAGACCCCATCGAGGCGGCCCTGGCCTGGGCCCAGGACGACCACTACCGCGCGACGGCCCGCTGCGAAGAACTCACCGCCCGCCTGGCCGCCCTCTCCACCGACGGCCCGCCCCCCGGGACTCCGCCCGGTACCCCGCCCGGTGCCCCGGCCAGTGGCCTGCCCGGCGCTCCTGGCGGTGGCCCGTTCGGCACGGCGCCCGGTGGCCAACCCGGTGCCCCGGCCGGTGGCCAACCCGGTGCCCCGGCCGGTGGCCTGCCCGGTGGCCCGCCCGGCTCCCTGCCCGGTGGCCCGCCCGGCGCGGCGGGCGCGGGCCGGGCGGCCGGGGGCGGGCGGTCGGGCTGGGCGGCGGGGGTGCTGCAGGATCCCTCGGCCGTGGGGCTGGCCGGACGTCTTCAGCCGGACGGTGGCGCGCCCGCGCCCGCGCCCGCGTCCGCGGGGGAGGGCGCGCCACCCCCGCCGCCACGACCGCGCGGGGCCCGGTTCCCCGGGGTGCGCGGCGGGGCGCGGAAGCGTGAGCGGGAGGCCGAGCAGCGGGCCCGGGCCCAGGAGCAGCAGGAGCTCGCGGAGGCCCGGCGGGCGGCCGGTGGGGCCGTCGCACGGCTGGGGCGGCTGCGGGCGGAGGGGCGCAGCGGGGAGGCGCACGCCGTGCTGTGCGAGACGGCGCTGTGGCCCGCCGTGCGGCTGCCGGTGCTGGCGGCCGAGCTGGAGCGGGCGGGGCTGGGCGTCGACGTGTCCACGCTGCTGTGGGAGATGGCCTGTCTGCCGCCCGAGCGGCTGGCCGCCGCCGCGGAGGCGCTGATCGCGGCGGGGCGCGAGGCGGACGGGGAGCGGCTGCTGCGGCAGAGCGTGTCGCGGCCGCTGTCCGAGGTGGCGCACACCGCGCTGGTGCTGCTCGGGAACGCGGCGCACCGCGAGGTGGCGCTGCTGCTGACGGCGTTCGTACGGGCGCGTACGCCCGCCGAGGTGGCCGAGGCGGCGGCCGAGGACCCGGGCGCGCTGGTGCCCCCGCTCCTGGACGCGGCGAGCGCGGTCTCCCCGGGCAGCCAGCACGACCTGGCCCACGCCCTCCGCGTGGCGGGCATACAGGGCACCGGCTGACCCGGCCGCGGCTGACCAGGCTGGCCCGGCTGACTCCCGCCAAATCCGACATCACGCGAAAAGTGATGGTCTTCGTTGAGTAACGGCGGCGGTATTGCCAGAGTGGTGAGTGCGCTTCTACGTTCTTCCCACAGCCACATTCTACGTGCGTAGACACAGGTTGACGACGGGGCAAGCCCCGGAGCACTGCTGTGAAGGAGCTGATCATGGCCAACCTCGTACGAGCCGCGCTCGTCCAGTGCACCTGGACCGGCGACACCGAATCGATGATCGCGAAGCATGAGGAGTACGCCCGGCAGGCCGCCGCCCAGGGGGCCAAGGTGATCGGCTTCCAGGAGGTGTTCAACGCCCCGTACTTCTGCCAGGTGCAGGAGCCGGAGCACTACCGGTGGGCGGAGCCGGTCCCGGACGGGCCGACGGTGCGGCGGATGGCGGCGCTGGCCCGGGAGACCGGGATGGTGATGGTCGTACCGGTCTACGAGGTCGAGCAGTCCGGCTTCTACTACAACACCGCGGCCGTGATCGACGCCGACGGCAGCTACCTCGGCAAGTACCGCAAGCACCACATCCCCCAGCTCAAGGGGTTCTGGGAGAAGTACTACTTCAAGCCGGGCAACCTTGGCTGGCCGGTGTTCGACACCGCCGTCGGCAAGGTCGGCGTGTACATCTGCTACGACCGCCACTTCCCGGAGGGCTGGCGCGCCCTGGGGCTGGCCGGCGCGCAGCTCGTCTACAACCCGTCGGCCACCTCCCGTGGGCTGTCGTCGCACCTGTGGCAGCTGGAGCAGCCCGCGTCGGCGGTGGCGAACGCGTACTTCATCGCGGCGATCAACCGCGTCGGCACCGAGGAATACGGCGACAACGACTTCTACGGCACCAGCTACTTCGTGGACCCGCGCGGCCAGTTCGTCGGGGACGTGGCCAGCGACAAGGAAGAGGAACTGGTCGTCCGCGACCTCGATTTCGGCCTCCTCGACGAGGTGCGGCAGCAGTGGGCCTTCTACCGGGACCGCCGCCCCGACGCCTACGACGAGCTGGTGAAGCCATGACCGGCGAGCACACGACCGGCGAGGACCTGTACGCACGCCACCGGGCCGTCCTCCCGGACTGGCTGGCGCTGTACTACCAGCGCCCGATCGAGATCACCCACGGCGAGGGACGCCACGTCTGGGACGCGGACGGCAACCGCTACCTCGACTTCTTCGGCGGCATCCTCACCACGATGACCGCCCACGCGCTGCCCGAGGTCACCAAGGCCATCGCCGAGCAGGCGGGCCGGATCCTGCACAGCTCCACGCTCTACCTCGACCGTCCGATGGTCGACCTCGCCGAGCGCGTCGCGCATCTGTCCGGCATCCCCGACGCGCGGGTCTTCTTCACCACCTCCGGCACCGAGGCCAACGACACGGCGCTGCTGCTCGCCACCACCTACCGCCGCTCCAACCAGGTCCTGGCGCTGCGCAACAGCTACCACGGCCGGTCGTTCTCGACGGTCGGCGTCACGGGCAACCGCTCCTGGTCGCCGACCAGCATCTCCCCGCTGCAGACGCTGTACGTACACGGCGGGGTGCGGAGCCGGGGGCCGTTCGCCGGGCTGTCGGACGGCGCGTTCATCGACGCGTGCGTGGCGGACCTGGAAGACATCCTCGGCCAGGCGCACGGCAACGTCGCCGCGCTGATCGCCGAACCCGTCCAGGGCGTGGGCGGCTTCACCTCCCCGCCCGACGGGCTGTTCGCCGCCTTCCGCGAGGTGCTGGACCGGCACGGCATCCTGTGGATCAGTGACGAGGTGCAGACCGGCTGGGGCCGCACCGGCGACCACTTCTGGGGCTGGCAGGCACACGACGCGGCGGGCCCGCCGGACGTGCTCACCTTCGCCAAGGGCATCGGCAACGGCATGGCGATCGGCGGAGTCGTGGCCCGCGCGGAGGTCATGAACTGCCTGGGCGCCATGTCCATCTCCACCTTCGGCGGCAGCCCGGTCACCATGGCCGCCGGTCTCGCCAACCTCAACCATCTCGTCGAGCACGACCTCCAGGGCAACGCCCGCCGGGTCGGCGGACTGCTCATCGAGCGGCTGCGCGCTGTCTGCGCCGGGCTCGACGCCGTACGCGAAGTACGCGGCCGGGGACTGATGATCGGCGTCGAACTGGTCGAGCCGGGCACCGGCGACCCGGCGCCCGAGGCCGCCTCGGCCGTGTTGGAGGCCGCCCGCGAGGGCGGGCTGCTCCTCGGCAAGGGCGGCGGCCACAACAGCAGCGTCCTGCGCATCGCCCCGCCGCTGAGCCTCACCGTGGCGGAGGCGGAGGAGGGCGCGGACATCCTCGAAGCCGCCCTGCAAGCCACCCAAGGTCAGTCGGGCACCCAGTCCGGTCAGTCCACCCAGTCCGGTCAGTCGGGAAGGAGTGCGGGCTGATGCCTCGTACCGTGATCCGCGGCGGGCTCGTCGTCACCGCCGCCGAGGAGACCCACGCCGACGTCCTGGTCGAGGACGAGCGGGTGGTGGCGCTGGCCGCGTCCGACAGCGACATCGCGCGCGGCTGGACCGCCGACCGTACGATCGACGCCACCGGCAAGTACGTCATCCCGGGCGGGGTCGATCCGCACACCCACATGGAGATGCCGTTCGGCGGCACCTTCGCCGCCGACACCTTCGAGACCGGCACCCGCGCCGCGGCCTGGGGCGGCACGACCACCATCGTGGACTTCGCCATCCAGACCAAGGGGCACGCCCTGCGGGAGGGCCTGGACGCCTGGCATCTGAAGGCGGGCGGCAACTGCGCGATCGACTACGCCTTCCACATGATTCTCTCCGATGTCGACGACGGCTCCCTGAAGGAGATGGACCTCCTCGTCGACGAGGGCGTGACCTCGTTCAAGCTGTTCATGGCCTATCCGGGCGTCTTCTACAGCGACGACGGGCAGATCCTGCGCGCCATGCAGCGCGGCGCGGCGGGCGGCGGGCTCATCATGATGCACGCCGAGAACGGCATCGCCATCGACGTCCTGGTCGAACAGGCCCTCGCCGAGGGCAGGACCGACCCCCGCTACCACGGCGAGGTCCGCAAGGCGCTGCTGGAGTCCGAGGCCACCCACCGTGCCATCCAGCTGGCCAGGGTGGCCGGGGCGCCGCTGTACGTCGTCCACGTGTCGGCCGAGGAGGCCGTCGAGGAACTGGTGCGGGCGCGTGACAAGGGGCTGCCGGTGTTCGGCGAGACCTGCCCGCAGTATCTGTTCCTGTCCACCGACAACCTCGCCGAACCGGACTTCGAGGGCGCCAAGTACGTCTGCTCGACACCGCTGCGGCCGCGTGAACACCAGGCGGCGCTGTGGCGGGGGCTGCGGACCAACGACCTGCAGGTCGTCTCCACCGACCACTGCCCGTTCTGCTTCACCGGCCAGAAGGAGATGGGCCGCGGCGACTTCTCCAAGATCCCCAACGGGATGCCGGGCGTCGAGCACCGCATGGACCTGCTCCACCAGGCCGTCGTGGACGGCCACATCACCCGCCGCCGCTGGATCGAGATCGCCTGCGCCACCCCGGCCCGGATGTTCGGCCTCTACCCCAGGAAGGGCACCATCGCGCCCGGCTCGGACGCCGACATCGTCGTCTACGACCCGGCCGCCCGGCAGACCATCTCCGCCGAGACCCACCACATGAACGTCGACTACTCGGCCTACGAGGGCAAGCGGATCACCGGGCAGGTCGAGACCGTGCTCTCGCGCGGCCTCCCGGTCATCGACGGCCGCGCCTACACCGGCCGCGCCGGCCACGGCCGGTACGTGCGCCGCTCGACCTGTCAGTACCTCACCTAGGGGGTGTCTTCCGGATCATGCCGGGCTCGCGGGCCCTGGCACGCACGCTCGCCGCGTTGTCGTCGTCGCGCGCAGCGCCGCTGTGCTCTCCTCCTCCGCCTTGCGATCGCACGCACCGGACCCCGCTCCCTGATCCGACCTGATCCGACCTGATCCGAAAGACACCCCCTAGGAGACCACGCCATGGACTTCGGACTCGTGCTGCAGACCGATCCGCCCGCGTCGGACGTCGTCGAGCTGATGGGCCGCGCCGAGCGCAATGGCTTCCGCTACGGCTGGACCTTCGACTCCGCCGTGCTCTGGCAGGAGCCGTTCGTCATCTACAGCCGCATCCTGGAACACACCGAGCGGCTGATCGTCGGCCCCATGGTCACCAACCCCGGCACCCGCACCTGGGAGGTGACCGCCTCCACCTTCGCCACCCTCAACGACATGTACGGCAACCGCACCGTATGCGGCATCGGACGCGGCGACTCCGCCCTGCGGGTCGCGGGCCGCACCCCCAACACCCTCGCCCGGCTGAGCGACGCCATCGACGCCATCCGCGACCTTGCCGAGGGCCGGGAGGCCGTGGTGGACGGCAGCCCGCTGCGCATCCCCTGGATCAAGGACGGCCGGCTGCCGGTGTGGATGGCCGCGTACGGGCCCAAGGCGCTCGCCCTCGCGGGCCGCAAGGCCGACGGTTTCATCCTCCAGCTCGCCGACCCGTTCCTGACGGAGTGGATGGTCCACGCGGTCCGCACCGCCGCGTCCGACGCCGGCCGCGACCCGGACGCGATCACCATCTGCGTCGCCGCCCCCGCGTACATCGGGGACGACCCGGCCCACGCGCGCGAGCAGTGCCGCTGGTTCGGCGGCATGGTCGGCAACCACGTCGCCGACCTGGTCACCCGTTACGGTGAGCACTCCGGAGCCATCCCCGAATCCCTGACGTCGTACATCGCGCAGCGCGAGGGCTACGACTACAGCCACCACGGCCGCGCCGGGAACCCGGACACGGCCTTCGTCCCGGACGACATCGTCGACCGCTTCTGTCTGCTGGGCCCGGCGGAGGCCCACATCGAAAAGCTGCGCGCGCTACGGGGGCTGGGCGTGGACCAGTTCGCGGTCTACGCGATGCACGACGCGAAGGAGACGACGATCGACACCTATGGCACCGAGGTCATCCCGGCCCTGACCGCCTGACCGCCTGACCGCCTGACCGCCTGACCGCCTGACCGCCTGACCGGTCAGGGCGTAGGGCCGGTCAGGACAGGATCTCGACGTACCCGTCGGTTCCGTGCACGCGGATCCGCTGCCCGTCCCGGATCAGCCGGGTGGCCTGCTCCACGCCCACGACGGCCGGCAAGCCGTACTCCCGGGCGATCACCGCGCCATGGGTCATCTGGCCGCCCACCTCCGTCACCAGGCCCGCGATCCCGACGAACAGCGGCGACCAGCTGGGGTCCGTGAAGGCCGTGACCAGGATGTCGCCCGCGTCGAGATCCGCCTCCGCCATGTCGAGGATGACGCGGGCCCTCCCCTCGACGGTCCCGGCGGAAACCGCTACGCCGACCAGGGCACCGGCCGGCACGTCGTCGCGCCGGTACGCGCCGGTGAGGGCCTCGCCGTCGGAGGTGAGCACCCGGGGCGGGGTGAGCGCGTGGTACGACCGGAACGTGTCCTTGCGCCGCTGGATGAGCCGGTCATCCACCCGCTGCGAGCGCACCGCCTCGTGGAACTCCTGGAACGTCAGGTAGAAGACGTCCTCCCGCTCGGGAAGCACACCGGCCCGCACCAGGCGCCCGGCCTCCTCCAGCAGGGCCTGCTTGTAGACGAAGTAGCGGCTGATGATGTCGTACTTCGGGTACTCCCGGTACCCGATGAAGGCCCTGACCCGGTCGATCATCCGCTTGGTCTCGTCGGCCTTCCGGTCCCCGTCCGGCAGGGCCCGCAACCGCGCCAGCACGTCCTGTTCCTTCCGCAGTGCCTTCTGCCGCCCCTCCTCGAAGCGCCGCCCGGCGGCGCCCGGCTCGAAGTTCCTGACGTTGTCGAGGACCGCGGGCACGAGCGTGGTGGGGCGCTCGCGCCACCGTGGCCTCGTGATGTCGATCTCCCCGGCGCAGCGCATGCCGTACCGGTCGAGGTAGGTCTCCATGGCCTCGCGCGCCTCGGTCCCGCCCGGGAGCTTCGCCAGCTCCTCCAGGAAGGCATCGTCGAAGTTCCCGACGCCCTGGAGGAACGCCACCACCTCCGGATGCGGGCGGATCACGTCCGCGACGTCGAGCAGCTCCAGCCCCATCTCCGAGGTGATGTTGCCGGGGGCGGACAGAGTGAGCGTGTCAGCCGCGTTCTTCTCGCCCAGCCACTCGTGCAGCTTGTCGTTGAGCCACCAGGTGGCCTTCATCCCCGCCATGATCGCCTGAATGTTCAGCGGGTCACCGAGGACCCGCTTGTGCTCCTCGAAGGCCTCGCCCAGGAGGAAGTCGAACAGCGCCGGTCCGGTCTTCGTCCGGATGTCGCGCTCCAGGGCGGCGATGGACGCCCGGCTGCGCTCGATCAGCTGGGCGACGACGGCCGGATCGGCCTCGGCCGGGGCGGACGCGCCGCCGGCGGCCGGCGGCCTGCCGGACTGTGGGTTGCCGAACTGCGGGTTGCCGGACTGCGGGTTGCCGGGAGGGGCGTCCGGGAGCGAGGGGACGAAATCGTCACGGTCGAGGACGGTCTCCAGCGCGTCCCTGACCAACGGATCGCCCCTCCCCATCATTTCCAGGAGAGCGGCGCGGCCCGCGGGCGTGGCCAGGCGCTGGGTGATGTCGACGAACAGCCTCCCGCCGGCCTCGTGCATCGCCACCATGGCCGTCAGCTGCCACATGGAGAGCCCCAGGGGCTTCATGGGGTCGGTCATCATCTGCTGGTGGCCGACGGAGACGTAGAGGTGGTTGTCCTGGTCGCCGGTCTCGGGGATGGGGAACAGCGTCGTGATCGGCCGGCTCTGCACGATCTGGAAGCCGTCGTCGACCAGGCACCATTCGATGTCCTGCGGGTTGCCGAAGTGCGCTTCGATCCGCCGCCCGAGCCGTACGAGCCACACGACCTGCGCATCCGTCAGCGCCGGCTGCTGCTGCCGTCGCGAGTCGACCGCCACTTCCCGCGTGCCGCCGTCCGGCAGGGCGTGGACGGCACGCTGCTTGGCGCCGATCGTCTTGGCGACGACTTCGCCGTCTCGCACCGTGAAGACGTCCGGGTTCACCAGTCCGGAGACCAGGGCCTCGCCGAGGCCGAAGCCGGCGTCCACGGTGGCGACCTTCCGGTTGCCCGTGACGGGGTCGGCCGTGAACAGGATGCCGGCCGCGTCCGGGAAGACCATCTGCTGCACGACCACGGCCATGTGGACCGTACGGTGGTCGATGCCGTTCCGCCGGCGGTAGGTCACGGCCCGCTCGGTGAACAGCGAAGCCCAGCACCGGCTGATGTGCCGGAGGACCGCCGTCGGCCCCACGACGTTCAAATACGTGTCCTGCTGACCGGCGAAGGAGGCCGTCGGCAGGTCCTCCGCCGTCGCGCTGGACCGGACGGCGTACGCGGCATGCTCGCCGAACCGGGTGAGCGCGCGGGTGACCGCCGCCGCGAGATCGTCCGGGATGGCGACCCCCTCGATGGTCCGGCGCAGCTCCGCGCTGAGCGCGCGGATCGCCTCCCGATCGTCCGCATCCGAGCGCGACAACTGATCGAGCAGAGCGTCGACCGACGGCGCTTCCGCCATGATCCGCCGGAAGGCGTCCGTCGTCACGCAAAAGCCCCCCGGCACGCGGATGTCTTCGATCCGCGACAGCCCACCCAAGTGCGCGCCCTTGCCGCCGGCGACCGCGATCCGCGTCTCGTCGATCTCTTGAAGGTCCAGCACATACCGCTCGGTCATCGCGATCCCTCCGAGGCAGCCGTGCTCCGTCGAACCCCACACGTCGTGCCCCCCATTTCCGCAGGTTGTGGGCGTAGGCCGACGATTCTGCGCCGCGCCCCGGGGCTTGTGGCAAGCCCCCCAGTGCGCTATAAATTAGGAGAGGCAAGGAGAGCTCTCTCCTTGCCTTTGCGTTTTGGGCCGGAGCCCGGATCGGATCGTGGCCCGGTTGGCCCGCCCTGCCGGCGGGGAAGATCCTGCGGGATGCCGCGTTCGCGACCGCTCCCGGCGGAGACTGTCTGTCCGACGCCGTGTTCACACCGGTGGCCTCTGATACGACGGCTTCGTAAAGGCCGCATCATCCACCGGGGCGCCCGGCCCGAAATCATGAACGATCGAGGCCGGCCCGCCCGGGAATCGCGTTTCTCCGCCGACTGGCGCGGTCCCGCCCGGGAAATCAGTGGGGGCGGGACCATGTGTTCCCGCCCCCGCGGCGACTAGCTCGCGCTCGGAGAAGTCGCGGCCGCCTTCTTGGCGGGCCGGCCGCGCTTCTTGGAAGTCGCCTCCTCCGCCGGCCTGGACACCGCCGCGAACGGCTGCAGCGCCTTCTGGAGGGCCTTCAGCGCGTCCGGCCCCAGATCCACGGTCCGGCGCTCCGACTTCAGGGCCGACCGCACGCCGATGGCGTTGCTGCCGTCCTCGTTCGTTTCCCCGGTTTCGTATTCTTCCTCGACCCAGGTCGGAACCAAGATCTCCACCGAATGCACATCGTCGGTGATATCGGTTTCGAGATCGCAGTGAAGAACCGTACGTCCGTAGATTCGCGTTTCGACCGTCTGTCCGTTGACGACAACCGGCGTGACGGTTTCCTGAACTCCTTCCTCGTCCTTCTCGGTTTCCGCAACCTGCACAAAGCGAACTGCCACTGCTTCCCCTTTTCTTGGAACCGCTCAAATTCTAGCGGGGCAGCGGCTGTTGACGCCAATCCGGAAATGCCGAAAGCCCCTTCCGGTCGGAAGGGGCTTTTCCGGCGCGCACCGGTGGTAAATGCGTGCGCGCGGCCTCAGCCGCAGCCGTTGCGGGCGGTGCCCACGGCCACGTCGTCGTACCAGAGGGTGTCGTCGCCCTCGCCGTAACTCTCCCAGCCCAGCCGCAGATCGGTCGGGGCGGGCCGCCAGCCGCCGCGGGCCAGCCACTGCTGGTCGACGTCCTGGGTCGGGGTGCCGTCGACGACCAGGCCGGTGACGAGCGCGCCGTTCACCCAGGTGTCGAGGCGGCCCGCGCCGCGGTCGAGGCGGAACTCCAGGCACGTCCAGGTGTTGACGGGCAGTGGGGTGCTGAGCGCGACGCCCGCCGGGCTCTGGGCGGGGAGGGTGGCGTCGTCCGATTCGCGGTTCCACTGGAGCGCCTTGTTCTGGCCGCCCATGCGCAGGTCCTTGCCGTTGTCGTTCGGATCCTTCATGGCCGCGAAGGTGACGTGCTGAGTGGGCAGCGCGGTGGTGTGGCGGACCCAGAAGCGCACATAGAGGTCGCCGGTCGCCGGCAGGGCGGACAGGGAGGTCCCGGCGAAGGCGTGGTTGCAGTAGCCCGCCCGGCCGGTCACCCGCACCGACTTGGTGCCGGTGTGGGCCATCGTGGAGTCGACGGTGGCGGCGCCGGTACCCGAGCAGTTGGCCACCGCCGTGGTCCAACGACCGGCGGGGGTGGTGCCGGTCTGGGACTCGAAGTCCTCACAGAGTCCAGTGGCGTTGCAGGCGGCCACCCGGGTGTCCGGGGCGGGGAAGGCCGAGGCGGCGGGGGCGGCGAGGCCCGTCATGGCCAGGGCGGCGACGGCGGCTGACACGGTGCGGCGGCGGTGCGACACGAGGGTCATCGGGTCCTCCGGCGGGGGTGAGAGGGGAGTGGGAGCGCTCCCAAGCTCCGTCGCCACATTAGCCGAGCCATGACAAGCCCGGAACCCGTCCGCCGGGCCCTTCGGCTCAGCCCGGCGGCTTGCGCCAGACGACGCTGTAGCGGAACAGCGCATGGCGGCGATACGCGGAACCGGGCAGCAACTCCGCTGCCAGCACCCGCATCTGCCGGTACGTCACCGGCGGCGGCCACACGATGGGGGAGGGGTGCTGCCAGATGCCCTTCACGGCGCGGTGGACGGTGCCGACGGCGGCCCCGGCGAGCACGTAGGGCAGGTCGCGCGGCATGGTGTCGCGGGCGAGGCCGACGACGGCGAGGACACCGCCCGGGCGCAGCAGCTCGCGCATACGGACCAGCCCGGCGGCGGCGTCCATGTGGTGCAGGGTGGCCACGGACGCGATGAAGTCGAACGAGGCCGGTTCGAAGGGATGGGTGAGGAAGTCCCCGAGGACGTAGTCGATGTCACCGGAGCCGTCGGCGTCACCGGTATCGGCCGGGTGGGCGCGGGCCTGGTCGATGCTGTCCGCGTGGAGGTCGATGCCGGTGACGTCCGGGACGGTCCGCCGGAGTTCACGGGCGAGCATGCCCTCGCCGCAGCCGACATCGAGGGCGCGCCGGGCGCCGTCGGGAACCGCGCCCAGGATGCGGGGGTGGTAATGGATGTTGTGGTTCCATCGCCTGCCGTTCTTCACCGTCATGCGGTCATTCTGCTGGGACCCGGCCCCCCGGTCCCGGTTATCGCGCACCAGGCGGATGCCGAACGCGCCCGCGACGCGGAGGGCCAGGGTGATGGAGGCGGGGGCGGCGCTGAGCTACGCGGTCAGAGTCCCGTTCCGGCGCCGAGGACGGGCGCCGGACGCTTCACCGTGCTGGTGATCTCGACGGCGCCGTCGGCCGGTGATATGCCGTTCAGCCGCTCCAGGACCTCCAGGACGTGGAACGCGAAGTCGGCGGAGGCCCGGTGGAGGTCTCCGCCCAGGTGGCGTACGAGGTCCAGCACCCCGGGGCCGCGGATGGCCCTGGCGCCCGCGGGGGTCACCGGGGCCATGACGGCCGGGAGTTCGCTCCACGCGTCATCGCCGCGCCGCTTGAGCAGTACGGGGTCGTCGAAGCGGTTGGGGTTGGGCACCTGAAGGGTGCCCTCCGTGCCGTAGACCTCCAGGTGCGGAAGGGCGGTGTCCCATACGTCGAAGCTGTACATGGCCGTGGCCAGGGCACCGGAGGCGAACTGCAGGATCGCGGTCGCGTGGGTGTCCACGGTGACGCCGACGCGCTCGACGCGGCGCTCGGGAGCCGTCACGGTCAGCTCGTCGGCGGCCCGGGTGGTCGCCCCGACCACCCGGCTGACCGGTCCGAGCAGGTTGACCAGCGCGGCGATGTGGTACGGGCCCCAGTCCAGGACCGGGCCGCCGCCCTCGGTGAACAGGAACGTGGGGTCCGGGTGCCAGGTCTCGGCGCGCGAGGAGCGGACGAAGGAGGTCGCGGCGAACGGCCGCCCGATCAGCCCGGCGTCGACGGCGGCGCGGGCCGTCTGCCCGGAGGGGCCGAGGAACGTGTCCGGCGCGCCGCCGAGCAGCTTGCCGGTCTCCCGGGCGGTCTCGATGTTCCGCCGGGCTTCCGTGACCGTGGCGGCCAGTGGCTTCTCGACGTACACGTGCTTTCCGGCGCGCAGGGCCGCGTCGGTCAGCGCCGCATGGGCGTTGGGCGGGGTGATGTTGACGACCACCTGCACCTCGGGGTCGGCGAGCAGCTCCTCGGCCGTGCCCCACGCCGGGATGTTCCACTCCTCGGCGGCGGCGCGGGCGCGCTCGCCGTCGAGGTCGGCGACGCGCACGATGGGCAGCCGCGGGATCGTCGAGAGACCGAGTGCGTAGGCGTTGAAGATCGAGCCGGTACCGATGACGCCGACGGGGACGCGCTGTGTGGTTTCGTCCATGGTTCTCTCCCGGTTCGGTGGGCGCCGACCGCTTCGATGGCTGTGGAACGCGGCGGAAGGACGCCTCGGGGCAACGGAGTTGGACGAAACCGCTGTCGCTGAAACCGCTCACATGCAAGCACCGGCTTCCCGGCAGGGTCAAGGGGGTCGGCAGGTTCCCAGGGGGGCCGCTCAGGAGGAATGCGCCAGCACGTCGCCGATCCCCTCGGGTGAGAGCACATGCTCCACACCCACCACGGTCCCGCCGACGACACCGGCGGACGTCCCGAGCACGCTGTGGGCCAGCGAGAGCCGGCGGGTGGCCAGGGGCAGCGCCCGCCGGTAGACGACACCGCGGATCCTGGCCAGCAGGTCGTCGCTGGCGGCGGCGATCGCCCCGCCGATGACGATCCGCGCCGGGTTGTAGACGTGGACGAGCAGCGCCACCACCTCGCCGATCGTCACCGCGGCTTCGCGGACGACGCGGACGGCCCCGGGGTGGCCGTCGCGGACGAGCCGGGCCAGGTCCGCGGCGCCGCGCGGCCTGTCGTGCTCGGCGAGGCCCGAGTCCTCCCGGCCGAGCCGGGCCGCCATCGCGGCGGCCGACGCCACGGCCTCCACGCAGCCGATGTTCCCGCAGCTGCACACGGTGTCGTCGGCGCCGGGCACCCGCAGATGCCCGATGTCGCCCGCGGCCCCTTCCGCTCCGCGGTGCAGTTCCCCCGAGGCCGAGATGAGGCCGCCGCCGATACCGGTGCCGATCTTGATGAAGAGCAGCGGCGCCTCGCCCTCCGGCAGGGCACGGGCCTCACCGAGAGCCATCAGGTTCACATCGTTGTCGACGAAGGTCCGGCAGCCGAACCGCTCGGTCATGGTCCGGCCGACCGGGAAGCCGTCCCAGCCCGGCATGATGGGCGGCCGTACCGGAGTTCCGGCGCGCGCGTCGACGGGCCCCGGGAGGCCGACGACGAGGGCGGAGGGGCGGCCGGGCGTGGCCCCGGCGGACGCGGCCGCGGACTCGGCCAGCATGCGGCGCAGCCGCTCGGTCAGCAGATCGAGCGTCGCCTCGGGGCCCCGCGCCACCTCCAGCGCGATCTCCTCCTGCGCTACGAGGTTCTGCGACAGGTCGGCGAGGGCCAGGCGGGCGCTGTGGGCGCCGACGTCGGCCACCGCGACCACCCCGGCCCGGGGGTTGAGGGCCAGCCGGAGCGGCGGCCGGCCGCGTCCGGGGCGGCTGACGGCTCCGCCCTCGGTGACCACCCCGGCGTCGATCATGGTGTCGAGGTGCCGGGCCACCGTGGACCGTGCCAGGCCGGTGGCCTTGACCAGGTCGGCACGGCTGTCGGCGATGCCCGAGGCGATGAGGCGGGCCAGCGAGCTGTGGACGGGGCCGCCGGTGTTCTGCGGCCGGAGTCCGGCGACCGAGAGCCGGGGGATCGGGCGGGGGTCCGTCGTCGTCTGCGCTCCCATGGCCGGTCACCGTACAGCAATGCAGACCGCTTTTATGACTCACAAGATGCGGAATTCAATGTCTTGTGAGGCGCTAATCGCTGTCTTAGGCTCACGGCCGGACGAAACCGAGGTCGGACCGTCGAGCCCTCGACAGCAGGCAATCCCGTACACGTCCCTCATGGGAGGGCTGTCATCACATCTCCACCACCACGCCGCTGCGGACCCCTCGGCACCGCCATCGTCGGAGCCGGGATGATCGGTGCGATCCACCGCAGGGCCGCGGCCCTGGCCGGCGCCCGGATCGCCGGCGTACTGGCCTCCACACCCCCACGCACCGAGCAGGTGGCCGTGGAATGGGGGGCTCCTGCCTTTCCGTCCCTGGACGCGCTCCTCGACGACGACTCGGTGGACGTCGTCCACATCTGTTCGCCCAACGCCACCCACGCGCCCTTCGCGATGCGCGCCCTCGCTGCCGGGAAGCATGTGGTCTGCGAGAAACCGCTGGCCGTCTCCGTCACGGAGGCGGAACGCCTGGCGGAGACGGCCCGCGGCGCCGGGCTGGTGGCCACCGTCCCCTTCGTCTACCGCTACCACCCCCTGGTCCGGGAGATCCGGGCGCGCCGGATCGACGGCGAGTTCGGGGGCTGGCATCTGATCCACGGCAGCTATCTGCAGGACTGGATGCTCTCGCCGCAGGTGTCGGGCTGGCGTGTGGACCCGGTGGCCGGCGGCCCGTCCCGCGCCTTCGCGGACATCGGCTCCCACTGGTGCGATCTGGTCGAGTGGGTGTCGGGCGAGCGGTTCGCCGAGGTCGTCGCCTCGACCTCGATCGCCGTGGACAAGCGGCCCGCCGCCGGGGCGGCGCGCACCTTCGAGGCCGCGGACCCCACGGACCACTCGGACCACGCGGAGTACATGGACGTACGCACCGAGGACTGCGCCGCGCTGCTGCTGCGCACCGCCTCCGGTGTCCTGGCGTCCACCACCGTCTCCCAGGTCTCCGCCGGGCGGAAGAACCGGCTGTGGTTCGAGCTGGACGGCGCGCGGGCCAGCGCGGTCTTCGACCAGGAGAACCCGGAGACCATCTGGCTGGGCGGCGAGGACGGCGCGCGGGTCATCAGCCGCGACCCCGGCCGCGGCTCGGCCGAACAGCGGCGGCTGTCGGTCCTGCCCCCGGGGCACCCCCAGGGGTACGCGGAGTGCTTCGAGGCGTTCGTCGCCGACACCTACGCCGCGATCGGCGGGCACCGGCCGGAGGGCCTGCCGACCTTCGACGACGGACTGCGCGCCGCCCGCATCACCGAGGCGGTTCTCCGATCCTCCCGCAACGGCTCCTGGACAGAGGTGTGAACGCATGAAACTCGGCTTTCTGACGGCGTGTCTCCCCGGCTGGTCCCTCCCGCGCATCGCGGAGTGGGCGAGCGGCAACGGCTACGAGGCGTTGGAGGTCGCCGTCTGGCCGAGGACCGGGGGCCGCGACTTCGAGGCGAGCCACCTGCCCGTCGCCGACTTCCCGGCGGCGCGCGCGGAGGAGACGCTCGCGCTGTTCGCCGGACACGGCCTCGAACTGTCCGCGCTCGCCTACTACGAGAACCATCTGCACCCCGACCCGCAGCGCCGGGCGGAGATCCGTACCCACTTCAAGCACGCGGTGGACGCGGCCGCGGCGCTCGGCGTCCCCTACGTCGGCACGTTCATCGGCCGGGACTGGACCAGGCCCGTCGCGGACAACCTGAAGGAGGCCGAGCGCGTCTTCCCCGAACTGGTCGACTACGCGGGCGAACGCGGCGTGAAGGTCATCATCGAGAACTGCGTCATGGAGGGCTGGCACCCCGACGGCTACCCGGGCAACCTGGCCTACTCCCCGGAGCTGTGGGAGTGGATGTTCTCGCTGGACCTCTACCTCAACTGGGACCCCTCGCACCTCACCTGGATCGGCATCGACCCGGTGAAGACCATCGCGCCCTACATCGACCGCATCGTGCACGCCCAGGCCAAGGACGTCGAGCTGGGCAGCGGGGACATCGACCGGTACGGCTTCTTCGGCAAGGCGGTCGGCCGCCCCGACCCCTGGGACAACGGCTGGTGGCGCTACCGGGTGCCGGGGCTCGGCCAGGTCGACTGGACACGCGTCGTCGACCGCCTCTACGAGCACGGCTTCACCGGGACGCTCTCCGTCGAGCACGAGGACCCGGTCTGGGGCGGCACCGAGGAGAAGGTCGTCCAGGGGCTGCGGATCGCCCACCGCACCCTGCGCCCCCTGGTCATCGGCTGAGCCCACCCCCTACGAGAGGAGCACCATGGACCGGCAAGACGACCGGCACGGCCTGCTGTCCGTGCAGCTGTACAGCGTCCGGGACGCGCTCGCCGAGGACCGGGACCGCACCCTTGCCCGGCTGGCGGAGATCGGCTTCCGGTACGTCGAGCCCTACGGTCTCGGATCCGCGGACAAGAGCGCCGAGGAACGGCTGGTGGCCGCCAAGTCCCTGCGGCGCGGCCTGGACGCCGCGGGCCTGCGCGTCTCGGCCACCCACGCCGGGCTGCCCGACGAGGTGGGCTCACTTGCCGAGGAGTGCGCCGAGATCGGCGCGGACACGGTGTTCGTGCCGCACCCCCGTATGGTCGGCGGCTTCGGCGAGGACGTCTTCGGCGACCCCGGCCGGCTCACCGCGTTCGCGGACGCCGTGAACGCGGCCGGGGAGGCCCTGGCCGGTGCCGGGCTGCGGCTGGGCTACCACAACCACGACTTCGAATGGGCGAAGCTGCCCGACGGGCGCAGCGGCTACGACGCCTTCTGGGCCTCGGTGGACGACGCGATCCTGGCCGAACTCGACGTCTACTGGGCCACCGTGGCCGGAGCCGACCCCACCGAGGTGCTGACCCGTCTCGGCGCCCGCGCCGTGTCCGTCCACCTCAAGGACGGCCCCGCGCGGCGCGGCGAGCCGCAGACCCCGATCGGCACCGGCGACGTCGACGCCCCGGCGGCCGTCCGGGCCGCCGGGCCCGGTCTGGTCTGGCACGTCGCGGAGATCGACATCACCGACCACGACCCGTTCGACCTGCTGGCCGCCAACGCGGGGCTGCTGGCCGAGTCGGGTCTGTCGCGCTGGGCCTGAACGCGGCGGGCGCTGGGCCTGAACCGCGGCGGGCGGGGTCCCGGCCGGCCGCCGCTACCAGCAGGTGACCCCGCCGTCCACCAGCAGGTCCGCGCCGGTGACAAAGCTCGCCGCGTCGCTCAGCAGGAATACGGTCGGGCCCACCATCTCGTCCACCGTCGCCATCCGGCCCAGCGGGGTGTCCACCTCGAACTGGGCGACGCGTGTCGCCACCTCGGGGCGCAGGTTCATCGGCGTGGCCGTGTAGCCGGGGCTCACACTGTTGACCCGGACGCCGCGGGTGCACCACTCCGTGGCCAGGCTCTTCGTCAGGTGCATCACGGCGGCCTTGGAGGAGTTGTAGTGGGCCTGGGTGAGCCCCCGGTTGGCGATGGTGCCCGACATGGAGGCGATGTTGACGATGGCGCCGCCCCCATTGCGCAGCAGCGCCCTGCCCTCGGCCTGGCAGGACAGGAACACTCCGGTGAGGTTCACGTCCACGACCCGCTTCCACTGCTCCAGCGGCATGTCCTCCGCCGGGGCGGCGTCGGCGATGCCCGCGGCGTTGACCGCCAGCCGGAGGGGGCCCAGGTCGCGTTCGGCCACGGCCACCGCTTCCGCCAGGTCCTCCGCCCGGGTCACATCGGCGGGGAGGGCGACCGCGCGCCGTCCCGTGGCCTGGATCGCGGCGACCGTGCCGGCCAGATCGCTGCCCGGCAGATCCAGGCATCCGACATCAGCCCCGGTCTCGGCGAGCCCGATCGCCAGCCGTCGGCCGATGCCGCTGCCGGCCCCGGTCACCAGGGCCACGCTGTCGTCCAGGCGGAAGGAGGGGACAGGCATGGAGGACTCCTTGAGGGATACCGCCGCGGCGCTCGTCGACGCTACGGCGCTTGTCGTTCGGTTCGGTCGGGCCGGCCCGCCAGCCTGCGGGCCACTCCCAGGTCGGTGATCAGGACATCGACCCAGCCGCCCAGCAGGGCGGCGCGTATCGCCGCGTACTTGCGGTCGCCGCCGGCCACCGCGACGCGGCGCGGCACGGCGCGGTAGGTGTCGGGGGTGATGCCGATGACCCGGTCGTTCAGCTCGGTGTCGAGCAGGGTGCCGTGCTCGTCGAAGAAGTGCAGGCAGATGTCGCCCACCGCGCCGAGCGCGCGCAGCTGTTCCTGGTCGTCGTCGGAGAAGATGTTGCCGCTGCGGCGCAGCAGCGGCGAGGGGTCGAGGCTGCCGATGCCCACGATGGCGATGGTGAGGTTCTTCCACGCCGCGGCCACGCTGCTCACCTTGGGGTCGGCGAGGATGGCGTCCCGCACGGTGGCGCCGGCCACCAGCCCCGGCGCCGACATGAAGACGGGCTCCGCGCCGGTCAGCTCCGCGAGCCGCCCCATCAGCCGGGTCGCCTGGACCTGGACCTGCGGATCGCCCACCCCGCCCATCAGCTGGACGACCTCCTCCAGGAACCGCCCGCCCGGCCGGGACCGCATGGCCTCCACCGCCGCGAGCAGAGTGGCGCTCCACGAGGAGATGCCCAGCCGGTCGCCCTCCATGAGCGTGGTCTCCAGATAGACCGCGGTGGCCGCGCCGAGCGCGGGGATGACGGAATCGGCCTCGCCCTCGACATCGACGACCACCACGTCGCGCAGCCCGTAGCGGTCTGCGATCTCCTCCTCCAGCTCGGCGAAGACCCCCTCGGGCGGCACCACGATGGTGCGCACGATGCCGAGCTTGGCGGCCTGGGTGAGCAGCCTGGAGACGCGCGCCTGGGAGATGTGCAGTTCCTCGGCGATACGCGGCTGCCGCATCCCCTGCTCGTGGTAGAGCCGGGCGATCCGGGTCATCAGCCGCAGTTGCTCGTCGCTGGTCGCCATGCGCGTGGTGCGGGTCGCGGGGGTGCCGGTCCGGTTGTGGGGATTCATAGCCGCATCATGCCGTGGCGAGGCGCATGACGGCGGCGTCGGTGGCCTCCTCCGCCGGAAGGATGCCCCGCTGCCGTCCCCGGCTGAGGACGAGCACCCGATGGGACAGGCCCAGCACCTCGTCGAGGTCGGAGCTGACCACGACGACCGCCATGCCGGAGCGGGCCAGGTCCGCGATCACCTCGTAGATCGCGGCCCGCGCGCCGACGTCGATACCGCGGGTCGGCTCGTCCAGGATGACCACCTTGGGCTTGCGCTCCAGCCACTTGGCGATGACGACCTTCTGCTGGTTGCCGCCGGACAGCGTCCGCACCGGCTGCCCGGCCCGCCCCTTGACGGTCATCAGGCTGATGGCCTCACCGGCCACCGCCGCCACCCGGCGCGGGCTCAGCCAGCCCCGGCGGGCGATGCGGTCGAGGTTGGCGAGGGCCACGTTGTCGCCGATCGACAGGTCCAGGACCGCGCCTTGGCCCTTGCGGTCCTCGGGCACCAGCACCATGCCCGCCGCGATGGCGTCCCGGGGCCCGCGCAGCCGCAGCTCCCGTCCCTCGACGGCCACCGTGCCCCCGGTCACCGGGTCGACGCCGGCGACGGCCCGCACCAGTTCGGTGCGGCCCGCCCCCACGATGCCCGCGATGCCGAGGACTTCGCCCTCGTGGACGCTGAACGACACGTCCTGGAAGGAGGCCCCGGCCAGGTTTCGCACCTGGAGCACCTCCCGGGCGCGGGCGGTTCCGGTGTCGGGGAAGATGCGCTCGATGCTGCGCCCGACCATCTCCTCCACCAGCTGTACCACCGGTACCTGCGCGGTGTCGTGGGCGGCGACGAGCTGTCCGTCGCGCATGACCACGACGCGGTCGCAGATGCGGGCGATTTCCTCCAGCCGGTGGCTCACATAGACGAACGACATCCCCTCGGCGCGGAGGGCGCCGATCCGCTCGAAGAGGTGATCGGTCTCCTCGCCGCCGAGGGCGGCCGTGGGCTCGTCGAGGATCAGCAGGCGCGCGTTCAGGGTCAGCGCCTTGGCGATCTCGACCTGCTGCTGCTCGGCCACCCGCAGGGTGCGCACCAGGCGCGTCGGGGAGATGTCCAGGCCCAGCCGCCGCAGCTGTTCCCGGGCCCGCCGGTTCATCTCGCCCCGGTCGATACGCCCGCCCCGGCGCAGCAGCCGCCCGAGGA
This sequence comes from Streptomyces sp. NBRC 110028, assembly GCF_001417735.1. GTDB lineage: Bacteria > Actinomycetota > Actinomycetes > Streptomycetales > Streptomycetaceae > Streptomyces. The sequence continues at coordinate 286,468 of NZ_BBUZ01000024.1, read as the reverse complement.
ACACGTTCTCGGCCACGGACAGGTCCGGCAGCAGGCGCATCTCCTGGTGGATGAGGCCGATGCCGTGACCGATGGCGTCTTTGGGGGTCTTCGGCTCGTACGGCCGCCCCTGCCAGGTCATCTCGCCGGTGTCGGAGGGGAAGGTGCCCGCGATGATGTTGGACACGGTGGACTTGCCCGCGCCGTTCTCGCCGAGCAGCGCCACCACTTCCCCGGGGCGCACCTCCAGGTCGAAGCGGTCGAGCGCCTGGGTCGCCCCGAACCGCTTGGATATCCCCCGTACGACCAGGCCCTGGGACCCGTTGTCCATACCGTCTCTCCTGTCCATGCCGTCCATGCCGCCGTTTACGGGTGGGAGTTGATGAACTGGGTGGCCTTCTTCTTGTCCTTGCTGGTCAGGAGGAAGGCGGGCTGAAGCTGCTCGGCAGGGACCTTCTTGCCCTTGAGGATGTCCACGGCGGTGTTCACCGACATCCGGCCCATCTTGCGCGTCTGCTGCACCATGGTGGCGTCCACGGTGCCCCGGCGGACGGCCTTGAGCCCGGCGATGTCGCCGTCGAAGCCGACGATCAGGTGCTTCTTGTGCGAGCCGGACGCCTTGACGGCCTGGGCGGCGCCGAGCGCCATCGCGTCGGCCTGGCCCCACAGGATGTCGATGCTGGGGTGGGCCTGCAGCATGTCCTGGGCGACGGAGTACGCCTTGTCCTGCGCCCAGTCGGCGGGCTGCTGGGACACCACCTTGATGCCGGGCGCGTTCTTGAGGGCCTGCCCGAACCCCTTCTGCCGGTCCACCTGCGGGGTGGTGCCGATCTGGCCCTGGAGAATGGCGAGCTGACCCTTGCCACCGGACTCCTTGACCACGTAGTCGCCCAGCGTCCGCGCGGCCGCGACGCTGTCGCTGGCGATGAACGACTTGCCGGGCTGGCCGGGCGGGTTGCGGTCCACGGTGACCACGGGGATCTTGGCGCGGTTGGCCGCCTTCACGGGGACACCGGCCGCCGTCGCGCCCGCGGGGATGTAGATGATGGCGCTCACCTGACGGCTGATGAAGTCCTGGATCTGGTTGACCTGGGTGGCCGCGTCGCCGTGCGCGTCGGAGACGATGACCTTGATGCCCTTCTTCTTCGCCTCGGCGGTCACGGACTGCTTGATCTGGTTGAAGAAGTCGGCCTGGAGGTTGGCCACGGCCAGCCCGATGGTGATCTGCTTGCCGTCGGCGGTCTTCGCACCGCTGTTGCCGCGTCCGCAGGCGGTGACGCCGACCACCATGGTGGCCGCGATTCCGGTGGCTATCACGACGCGTGTCGTCACTCGTGTCTTCATGGGAACCACTCCTTGGCTTGTGCCGGGGGAAGAGAGGAGAAGCGGAGAGGGAAAGGGAGGGGGAGAGGGAGAGGGAGAGGGGAGAAGCGGAGAGGGGATGGGAGAGGGGGGGGAGAACCGGGGTGCGTCAGCGCGCCTCGCGGCGGCGGAGCACATCGAGCATGACGGCCAGCGCGATCACCAGACCGATGACGATCTGCTGGATGAACGGCGAGACGCCCAGCAGGTTGAGGCCGTTGCGCAGGACTCCGATGATCAGAACGCCGAACAGGGTTCCGGTGACCGAGCCGACACCGCCGCTGAGGCTGGCCCCGCCGATCACCACGGCGGCGATGGTGTCGAGTTCGTAACCGGTTCCCGCGCTCGGCTGGGAGGAGTCCAGGCGCATCGTCAGGAAGACCCCGGCCAGGCCCGCCAGCAGACCGGTCACGGTGTAGACGAGCACGGTCCGCTTCTTGACGGCGATGCCGGCGAGCCGGGCGACCTCGGCGCTGCCGCCGATCGCGTACAGCGCGCGGCCGCCGCTCCGGTAGCGCATGTACGCCCACCCCGCCACGTACAGCGCGGCGAGCACGGCGGTGCACGCGGTGAAGATGCCGACGTACCGGGTGGTGGACAGGTTGTCGAACCAGTCGGGGAACCCGACGATCTGCTGCCCGTCGGTGATGACGTTGGCCAGGCCGCGGGCGATCGACATCATCGCCAGGGTGGCGATGAACGGCGGCAGCCTGGTGTAGGTGATGCCGAGCCCGTTGGCGAGCCCGCATGCGCCGGCGACACCGATCGCGGCCACCGCGCTCAGCCACAGCGGCCACCCCTGGTCGTGCGAGAGCCAGCCGACCACCATGGTCGCGAGGGCCAGCACGGCGCCGACGGACAGGTCGATGCCGCCCATCACGATGACCGCGGTCATGCCGAGCGCGAGCAGGCCGAGGACGGCGGTCTGGTCGACGATGTTGAGCAGATTGCTCTGGGTGAGGAAGTACGGCGTCGCGATGAAGAAGACGACGCACATGCCGATCAGGCCGAGGGCGGGACCACGCGATCCGGTGAGGACACCCGTCACCCAGGACGGCAGCCGGGCGTGGTGGGTGTCCGTAGGGGGTGGGGTAGCGTCAACGGCCGTTGCGGCGTTGCCGGTCGTGCTCATCGAAACCTCCGAGTGTGCCTCCGACGTCGTCGGAGCTAGTTCATGAACATCCCGCCGTCGACGTTGATCGTCTGGCCGGTGATGTATTCCGCCTCGTGGGAGGCGAGGAAGAGCAGCAGGTTGGCGATGTCGTCATGGGTGCCGGCGCGTCCGAGGGGGATGCCCGCGATCCACTCGGCCATCAGCTCCCCGGGGGCGTAGTCGCCGAGCAGCCGGCCCCACGCGCGGTCGTTGTAGTCCCACATCTCGCTGCCGACGATCCCGGGGCAGTAGGCGTTGACCGTGATCCGGTCCCCGGCCAGCTCCTTGGCCAGGGACTGGGTGAGGCCGACCACCCCGAACTTGCTGGCCGCGTAGTGCGGTGTGTAGACGAACCCCTGCCGCGCCTGTCCCGAGGCCGCGTTGAGGATGCGCCCGCCGCGTCCGTAAGCCCGCATGGCGGCCGCCGCGGCCTGTGCGCACAGGAAGGTGCCGGTGGTGTTGACGGCGAGGACCTTCTGCCAGTCGTCCAGGGTCAGGTCCTCGAGCCTGCTGATGGTGATGACGCCCGCGTTGTTGACCAGGACGTCCAGCCGTCCCCATGTGGAGTCGGCGAGCGCGAAGGCGCGGGCCACGTCCTCGGGCGAGGTGACGTCCGCCCGGACGCCGAGGGTACGGGTGCCGCTGTCGGCGGCCAGTTCCGCGGCCGCGTCCTCGACGGAGGCGGCCGCGTCCACCAGCAGGACATCGGCGCCCTCGCCGGCGAATCGGGCGGCGATCCCGAGGCCGATACCGCGCGCGGCCCCGGTGACCACGACGCCCTTTCCCGCGTATCGCATGGTCATGACGCTCCTTGGGCGGCCGAGGGCTCGGGTGTTTCAGGCGGTGCGGCGGTGGCCCGCGGCGGGGGTGCCGGGAGGTGGCCGTGCTCCTCGCCGGAGCGGCCTTCCTCCTCGCCGGTCCGGCCGTCGTCGCAGGGGGCGGCCTGGAGGCGGGCGCGTCGCACCGCTGTGTGCCAGTGCGCGAGCCGCCGGGCCCGGGCGGTCTCGTCACCGGTCGGCGCGTAGCCCTCCCGGGGGCGGGCCAGCCGTTCCAGGGCGGCCCGGTCCCACACCCCGCGGGTCAGCCCCGCGAGGTGGGCGGCGCCGAGGGCCGACAGATCGCGGGCCAGGGCCCGTTCGACGGTCCGCCCGCTGGTGTCCGCCTGGAGGCGCATCAGCACCGGGTTGCCGGTCGGCCCGCCGTCCGCGAGCAGCCGGGTGACGGGGCCGGTCTCCCGCTCGACCGCCGCCACCACGTCCTCGACCTGGAACGCGATCGACTCCAGCGCGGCGCGAGCGAGGTGCCCGGCGTGGGTGCCCAGGGTGAGCCCGCTGATCAGGCCCACCGCGTTCTCGTCCCACCAGGGGGCGCCCAGCCCGCCGAAGGCGGGGACGACGACCACGCCCTCGCTGCTGTCCGCGGCCAGTTCCGCCAGTTCGGCGGGGTCGCGGCCGAGCACGCCCGCCAGCCAGTTCACGGTGGCTCCGGTGGAGCGGACGTTTCCCTCCACCGCCCAGGTCGGGGTACCGCGGGTCTGCCAGGCGACGGTCAGGCACAGCCCGGAGGAGACCCGGGTCGCGGAGGGGACCACCGCCATCACCGAGGACCCGGTGCCGTAGGTCGCCTTGACCGTCCCCGGCGCCCATCCCGCGTGGGCGAACAGCGCGGCGTGGGAGTCGCCGAGCACCGCGGTGACCGGCACTCCGTCGGGCAGCGGCGCGAGCCCGCGGGTACCGGGGAACGGGCCCTGCGACGGTACGACCTGGGGCAGCACCTCCGGCGGTACGTCGAAGATCCGGGTCAGCCGCCGGTCCCAGGTACACCGGCGCACGTCGAGCAGCTGGGTGCGCGCGGCGTTGCCGATCTCGATGAGATGGGCGCCACCGAGCTTGAACAACAGCCAGGAGTCGACGGTGCCCAGGCACAGCTCGCCCGCACGGCTGCGGCGCCGGTCGGGGTCGTACCGGTCCAGCAGCCAGGCGGCCTTCGGGGCCGAGAACATCGGGTCCAGCGGCAGCCCGCTGACCTCGCGGACCAGATCCGCGTGGGGCACGGCCCGCAGCAGCGCCGGATCGCCCGCGGTGCGCTTGTCCAGCCAGCTCACCAGCGGACTCAGCGGCTCCCCGGTCGCCCGGTCCCACAGCAGCAGCGACTCGCGTTGGGTGCTCAGCCCGATGGCGGCGACGCGCGAGGCGTCCTGGCCGTCGAGGCACGCGGCGACGGCCCGCCCGCAGCCGGTCCAGATCTCCTCCGGCGACTGCTCGACCCAGCCAGGGGACGGGGTCGACAGACCCAGCGGGGCCGAACCGCGGGCGACGATGTCTCCGCGCCGGTCGACCAGCACCGCCTTGGTCGCGCTGGTGCCCTGGTCGATGGCGAGGACGAGCGGTTCAGCGCTGCTCATGGGACAGCAGCTCCCGGACGGCGACGGCGATGCCGTCGGCGGTCAGACCGAAGTGTTCCAGCAGGAAGGAAGCGCTGCCGGTGGGCGCGAACCGCCGGTGCACTCCCAGGATCCGCATGGGCACCGGACGGTTCTGGGCGACGACGCTGGCCACCGCCGCCCCGAGCCCGCCCGTGGTGGTCGCCTCCTCGGCGGTGACGATGCCCCGGGTCTCGCGGGCGGCGCGCAGCACCGCGTCTGTGTCCATCGGCTCGACGAAGGTCATGTTCAGCACGCGGACGCCGATGCCCTCCGCGCGCAGGGTCTCGGCGGCGGTGAGCGCCCGGGAGACCATCGTGCCGACGGCCATGACCGTCACGTCGTCCCCGTCGGTGAGCTGGAGGGAGTGCCCGGGGCGGAACGGCGCGTCCTCGGGGGTGACGGCGGGGATCTTGAACCGTGGGATGCGCAGGTAGACCGGGCCGTCGTGGGCGGCTGCCCAGCGTACGGCGGCGCGGGTCTGGGCCGGGTCGGCCGGGACCGCGACGGCCAGGTCGGCGATGGCCCGCATCCACGACAGGTCCTCGATCGAGTGGTGGGTCGGCCCCAGCTCCCCGTACGCCATGCCGGGGCTCTGGCCGCACAGGATGACGGGCAGTCCGTTGTAGGCGGCGTCGGTCTTGATCTGCTCGGTGGCCCGGCCGGTGAGGAACGGGCCCGCCGCGCTCACGAAGGGGATGAGCCCGCCGTTGGCCAGCCCGGCCCCGACGCCGACGAGGTCCTGCTCGGCGATGCCGACGTTGATCAGGCGATCGGGGTACAGCTCCCGGAAGCGCACCAGGTTGCTCGATCCCACGGAGTCGTTGCAGACGGCGACGACGCGCGGGTCCTCGGCGGCCAGGGCGATCAGTTCCTCGGCGAAGGCCTGGCGGCAGTCGTAGGTCCGGGCGGTGTTCTCGGGTATGAGTCCGGCGGTCATCGGCTCAGCTCCTCCAGTGCGGTGCGCACCTGGCCGTCGTCGGGCACTTTGTGGTGCCACTCGACCCGGTCCTCGATGAACGACACACCCTTGCCCTTGACGGTCCGCGCGATCACCGCGACCGGTCGGCCGGTGGGGGAGGGGCGCAGCGCGGACAGCAGTCCCGCGTGGTCGTGGCCGTCCACCTCGCGCGCCTCCCAGCCGAAGCTGGTCCACTTCTCCGCCAGCGGCTCCAGGCGCTTGGTCTCCTCGGTACCGGCGCCCTGCTGGAGGCGGTTGCGGTCGACGATCGCGGTGAGGGAGCCGAGGTCGTAGTGGGCGGCGGTCATGGCGGCCTCCCAGTTGCTGCCCTCCTGCAACTCTCCGTCGCCGAGGACGACGTACGTGCGGTAGGAGCGGCCCGAGAGCCTGGCGGCCAGGGCGCAGCCGACCGCGACGGGGAACCCGTGGCCCAGGGGCCCGGTGTTGGTCTCGACCCCCGGGACCTTGGTCCGGTTCGGGTGGCCGTTGAGCGCGGAGAGCGGGGCCATGAAGGTGGACAACTCGGACACCGGGAAGTAGCCGCAGTGGGCGAGCGTGGCGTACAGGGAGGCGGCGCAGTGCCCCTTGCTGAGGATGAACCGGTCGCGGTCGGGGTTGCGGGGCTGTGCGGGATCCACGTCGAGCACCCGCCCGAAGAGGGTGACGAGGATGTCGGTCACCGACAGGTCGCCACCGATATGGCCGAGTTGTGCCTTGTCGATCATGCGCACCACGGTCCGGCGCACCTCGGCGGCCAGTTGCCGGAGCTCGCGGACCTGTTCGTCCGGGGTTTCGTCGGCGATGCGGCGGCGGCGCGCCCGGAACCGTTCGGCGCCGGCTGGGTCTGTGCTGAGCATCTGAACGTCCTTGGCGTGAATATTTATTCACTAGTGAATTGTGTTGCCTGGAACGTAGGTCGTGTTTCAGCCAGGTGTCAATGGGTTACGCAGGGGTCCTTCGCGGCTCCCCGGGAACGGTTCACGCCGATGCCATCGTCCGGCCGCCGCCGGGTCACCGGTTGTCGGCGGCGCGTGATTCGATGACCACATGTTCGATGACTTTCTTGCCAGTGGTCTCTCCGAGGTGGAGCAGGCGGTGCGCACGGCGGCCGCGGCGGAGATCATGCCGCGCTACCGGCAGCTCGCCGCCCACGAGATCGTGGAGAAGAAGGGCCCGCACGACCTGGTGACCACCGCCGACCGGCAGGCCGAGGAGCATCTGACCGCCTCGCTCACCGCGCTGCTGCCCGGTTCGGTCGTGGTGGGCGAGGAGGGCGTGCACGCCGATCCCGGCCTGCTGAAGCACCTCGGCGGCGAGGCGCCCGTGTGGATCGTCGACCCGGTGGACGGCACCCGGCAGTTCGTCCACGGCGACCCGGGCTTCGCGACCCTCGTCGCCCTCGCCCACCACGGCGAACTCCTCGCCTCCTGGACGTACGCCCCCGCGCAGGACCTGATGGCCGTCGCGCGCCGGGGCGGCGGCGCCGTGCTGAACGGGGAGCCCATCCGCGCCGGGGTCCCGGAGCCCGGCAAGCCCCTCGAAGTGGCCATCTCCCACTACGACTTCACCACCGACCCGGAGAAGCGCGCCCTGGCCGGACTGCAAACGGAAGGCGTGGCACCGCGCCCCTGCGGTTCGGCGGGTCTGGAGTATCTGAACATCGCCCGCGGGCGGCTCGACGCGATCGCCTTCACCTGGGAGAACGCCTGGGATCACGCCGCCGGGCTGCTGCTGGTCGCCGAGGCGGGCGGGGCGAGCGCCACGCTCGCGGGCGAGCCGTTCCGTATCGCCGGGGGCAACGCGCTGCCCTTCACGGCGGCGCGGAACGAGGCGGCCGTACGGCATATCCTGGGCCTGCTGGCCGCCGCCGGCTGAGTGGATCCACCGGTCCCGGAGGGCCGGGCCCGGGCGACGAGGAGGAGGCCGACGTGCCGTCGATGCTCGACGCGGTAGTGGTGGGTGCCGGTCCGAACGGCCTGACCGCGGCGGTCGAACTCGCCCGCCGCGGCTGCGCGGTGGAGATCTTCGAGGCCGCCGACGCGATCGGCGGCGGCTCCCGCACCGAAGAGCTGACCCTGCCCGGCTTCCGGCACGACCCCTGCTCCGCCGTGCACCCCCTCGCCATCGGCTCCCCGGCGTTCGACCGGATGCCGCTCGGCCGCCACGGCCTGGAGTGGCTGCACCCCGAGCTGCCGCTCGCCCACCCCTTCCCCGACGGCAGCGCCGCGGTGCTGGCCCGCTCGGTCGGCGAGACCGCCCGGTCGCTCGGCCCGCGCGACGCGGGCGCGTACCGGCGGCTGGTCGCGCCGTACGTCGGCAACTGGGCCACCTTCGCCCCCGATGTGCTGCGCGCCCAGTGGGACGGGGTGCCGCGCGACCCGCTGACCTGGGCCCGCTTCGGGCTGAACGCCGTCCTGCCGGTCTCCCTCCTCAGCCGCCGCTTCCACGGCGAGAAGGCGCGGGCCATGCTCGCCGGGCTCGCCGGTCACGCCATCGCGCCCACCAGCGCCCCGGCCACCGCCGGCCTGGCCCTGATCTTCGCGGTCGCGGCCCATGCGGTCGGCTGGCCGATCCCGCGCGGCGGCTCGCAGTCGATCGCGGACGCGCTCGGCTCGTACCTGCGCGAACACGGCGGGGTCATCCACACCGGCGTGGAGGTCAAGCGGCTCGACGAGCTGCCCCCGGCCCGCGCGTACGTCTTCGACACCTCACCGCGCGCCCTGGCCCGGATCGCGGGGCTGGGCAACGTCTACCGCCGGTATCGCTACGGGCCCAGCGCCTTCAAGATCGATTACGCCCTGGACGGCCCGATGCCGTGGACCGCGCCGGAGGCCCGCCGCGCCGGGACCGTCCACATCGGCCCGACCGCGGGCGAGATCGGCACCGCCCTGCGCTCCGCCTTCGACGGCCACCCCCCGGCCGTGCCCTTCCTGATCTCCGCCCAGCCCAGCCTGGTCGACCCGGCCCGGGCCCCCGAGGGCAAGCACACCTTCTGGGTCTACGGCCACGCCCCCAGCGGCTGGACGGGCGACCTCACCGACGCCATCGAGCGCCAGCTCGACCGCTTCGCCCCCGGCTTCCGCGACCTGGTGCTGGCGCGGGCGGTCGCCGGGCCCCCCGAGATCGCCGCCCGCAACGCCAACTACATCGACGGCGACATCGCCTGCGGCGCCTTCGAGGGTCTGCAGTCCGTCATCCGCCCCCGGCTCGCCCGCGTCCCCTACGTCACGCCCCACCCCGCGGTCTTCCTCTGCTCCGCCGCCACCCCGCCGGGCCCCGGCGTCCACGGCATGTCGGGCCACCACGCGGCCCGCGCGGTCTGGCGGCGGCTGCGGGGCAGGTAGGAGCGGACCGACGCCCTGATCGGCACGACGTCGAGTACAGCCTGCTGTACCCGCTTTCGGGGCGCTCGCTGCAATGATTCGGCGGCGCGCCAGTGGTCGGATGAGAACTCCTCAACCGATCCGGCCAAAGGCTCGCCATGACCATGCGGACACACCCGACGCCTTCACAGGGGCAGGCACCCGGCACAGCACACAGCGGTGCGCGAAGCGCCCTGGGGCGGTACCCCCTGACCTCGTTCTTCGTGCTGGCCTACACACTGAGCTGGCTGGCCTGGACACCCTACGTGCTGTCCCGGAACGGCCTGGGAATCTGGGATTTCACCTTTCCCGGTGGGCAACTGGGCAGCCAGCTCACCGGCGTTCTGCCGGGCGCCTACCTCGGCCCGATATGCTCGGCCCTCCTGATCATCACGCGGACCGAAGGGCGTGCCGGACTGCGCGTCTGGCGCAAGCGCATGACCAACTTCCGCGCCCCTTGGCTCTGGTACGTCCTGGTGGTCCTCTCGGTCCCGGCAGCCCTCACTCTCGCCACCGTCGCCGTCTCCGGCGAGAGCCCGGCCATGCCGTCCACGGTGGTGCTCGTCGCCTTGTTGCCCGGCCTGCTGCTGCAGATGGTCACCACGGGCCTGGCCGAGGAGCCGGGCTGGCGCGAGTTCGCCATGCCCCGGATGCAGCACCGGTACGGACCGGTGAACGCCACCCTCATCGTCGGGCCGCTGTGGGGCGCCTGGCACCTCCCGCTGTTCCTCACCGAATGGGGCGGCGGCCCGGCCGACAGCGTGCTGGTGCCTGTTGAATTCCTGGTCACCGTGGTCGCGTTCAGTTTCGTGATGACCTGGGTGTTCAACCGCACCCACGAAAGCATGCCGCTGGTCATGCTGGTCCACACCAGCGTCAACAACTTCATCTCCGTGGCCTGGTCGGACGTGTTCCCGTCGGTTGACGCCGATGACGCCGCCCACGCCTTCCTGCTCGGCTCGGTGGTGGCGGCCGTCATCCTCGTCGCCACGACACGGGGCAGGCTGGGAACGACCCCGTAGGGTCAGGACGTCCGGGTGAGCAGGTCCCGCCGGCCACGGACCTGCTCACCGCGCACGGCGAATCCGCCCGCCTCAGTGCGGGATGCGGTCGATGACCTCGCGCGCGCCCTGCCGCAGCAGCGCCACCGCGACCGACGTCCCCAGGGTGGCCGGGTCCAGCGGGCCCGCCCACTCGTGGGCGTCCAGCACCGTCTTGCCGTCCGGGCTGAAGACCCGGGCGCGCAGCGACAACCGCCCGTCGCGCTCGGCCTTGGCGTAGCCCGCGATGGGCGAGTTGCAGTGTCCCTGGAGCACGTGCAGCAGCATCCGCTCGGCGGTGATCTCCTTCCACACGTCCGCGTCACCGAGCCCGGCGACCGCCTCGATCGTGGCGGTGTCGTCCTCCCGGCACTGCAGCCCCAGCACCCCGGCACCGATCGGCGGGCACATCGTCTCCACGGGAAGGATCTCGCTGATCACGTCCGCGCGGTCGATCCGCTCCAGCCCCGAGACGGCCAGCATCAGCGCGTCGCAGTCGCCCGCCGCCAGCTTCTCCAGCCGCCGGTTGGCGTTGCCGCGCATCGGAACGCACGTCACGTGCGGGTGGGTGACGGCCAGTTGGGCGACGCGCCGCACCGATGAGGTGCCGATCCGGGTCCCCTCCGGCATCCGGTCCAGCGTCAGCCCCTCGGGATGGATCACGGCGTCCCGGATGTCGTCCCGCTTGAGGTACGCGGCGAAGACCGTGCCCGCGGGCAGCGGCCGGTCGGCGGGCACGTCCTTGATGCAGTGCACCGCGAGGTCCGCCTCGCCCGCCAGCAGCGCGGCGTCCACCTCCTTGGTGAACGCGCCCTTCCCGCCCAGCTTCGACAGATCGCCCATCCACCGGTCGCCGGAGGTGGTGACCGGCACGACCTCCGTACGGATGCCCGGCCGCAGCGCGGCCAGCTCGGTGCGGACCCGCTCGACCTGGGCGAGGGCCATGGGGGAGGAACGGGAGACGATGCGGATGAGTTCGGCGGACGACATGGCGTAGAGGATAGGCCCTCCGCGAGGGCGCTATGGTCCGGCCCCGGGGAACCCCTCCGCGACCAGCGCGGCAAGGTCGACGTACGCGTCGCGGGTCTTGGGGGCGAGCTGTTCGAGGTCGATCTCGCCCTGGGCGGCCACATGAGCGTCGTACGGTACGACGACCACGCCGCGGCAGCGGGCCCGGTACTCCTCGACCAGGTCCTCGCTCGGCCCGGTCCCGGTCTCGCTCGGCGTCGTGAACACGGTGATGGCGTGACGCGCCAGGTCCGGGTGGCCGTCCCCGGCCAGTCGGCTCAGGATGGTGTGCGCGCTCCTCGTACGGCCCTCGGACGGGGAGGTGACGATGATCAACTGGTCGGCGAGGTCGACCACTTCGCGCCTGCGGGTGTGGAGATCATCGGCGGCCCAGTCGGTGAGGATGAGCGGATAGAACCCGCTCAGCGCCTCGATGACACGGCGGTACTCCTCGTCGGTGAGCGCGTCCCTCCCCGCGAGGACGTCGAGCCCGGACGGCAGCCGGGTGGTGTAGTGCCGGATGGACTGATGGACCAGCATCGGGCTGTTGTGCGCCAGATCACGGACGTTCGCCGTGGTCTCATGCCGGATACGGCGACTGAGACTGTTGCCGAAGGTGGCCGCGTCGACCGCGAGGACGTTGCCCTGGCGCTCGACCGCCAGCGTGGCGCCGAGCGCGAGCGTCGTGGCGGTGCTTCCGATCTCGGCCCGGCGGCCGATCACCGCGACGCGGTGGGCGGCCGTCAGCGGCGTGCGGATCAGGTCCGTCCTGCGTTGCCGCTCGGCCTCACGGGCCCTTGCGCCGAAGCGGAAACGGGACGCCACGCGGCGGGGGCGGGCCGGAGAGACGGGGGCGGGTGCGGCCGTGTCCGGTGCCTCGTGTGGGACTTGGGTGTCCGAGGGACCGATGTCGTACGGATAACTGTGGGGCACGGACGGCAGGCACTGCACGAACACGTCCGCCACGTGCCCCGCCGTCGGGCGTCGTTCGGGGCGTTCGTCGAGGCACGCGCCGATGATCGCGAGCAGCTGGGGTTCGCGCCACAGCGCGTCCGTCTGGCTGAGCCGGGCTGTCGGCTGCGCGTCGCTGACGGCGCGGAGGATCTCGCCCAGGGCGTAGATGTTGTCCGCGCGGGTGGGAGCCTTCGGGCTGCGGACGTTGTCGAGGGACGCGTCCGTCCAGCCGATCAGCTTCACCGTACGGCCGACGACGAGCACGCTGTCCGCTGTCAGCCTCCTGAGCACGATGCCCTTGAGCGCGCACATGTTCACCGCCTCGGCGAGGCGCAGGCCGATGGTGGCGGCGTGCACGGGGTCCAGCCGGGGGCCGCCGCCGGTCAGGAACGAGGACAGCGGCGGGGCCGGGGAGCCGTCGGGGAGGGAGACGCACTCCGTCACGATCCAGGGCGGGGTGTGGTGGAACGCCCCGGCGATCCACCGGGGCGCGTAGTGCCCGGACATCCGCCGCAGCGCCTCCACCTCGGCGCGCAGGTGCCGCTCGGCCTCCGGGGCGGTGCGGATCACCACATCGCGGGACCTGCGCTCGTCACGGGCCAGATAGACGTCGTAGCCGCCGCTGCCGCCGAGCCTGCGGTAGCTCTGGTACTCCGCGAACGACGGCAGACCACTGCTCGGTTCAAAACCGTCGGCGGACGACGTCGACCGTGGTGGTGCCGTGGTCAGATCCGCGCCGCACGCGTCGCAGAAACGGTCGCCCGCTTCGAGGGGGTTGTCGCAGAGCGAGCAGACGTCGCCCCTCGCGGCGAGCCGGAGGCGCCTCTTCGGCGCCCTGGGGGCGTCCGGCCGGAACTCCGTGAGGAATTCCCAGACCTGCCGCGCGGTGTGCTGTCCGGGCCTCTCCCGGCACGACATCACCAGGGCGCGCACGGGCTCCCAGACGGCGCTGCTCCAGCGCGGCATGAAATACAGCCCCGGGCCGGGCCGACGCGTCCGCGCCCCGCCGCCGAGCCACAGCAGGATGTCGCCCAGCGCCCTGACGTTGTCCTCGGCCGTCGGCGCACGGTCCCCGAGGAACGCCGGGGACGGCACACCGTCGATGCAGGCCGATGACCAGCCGGTCAGGAGAATGTCCTCACCGGCGACATGCACGGTGCTGACCGTGAGGTCACCGTGCGCCATATCCGCCTCCCCGCACAGGCGCACCGCGTCCGCGACCTGGCGGGCGAGCGCGAGGGCGGTATGCCCGTCCCAGTGCTCGGGGCCGGTACGGAGGGCATCGTCCAGCCGGTCTCCCCACTGCTCGGCATCGCCGCGCAGGACGTAGTCCAGTCGTTCCCCGACGAAGGGCTCCTCCGCCAGCCACGGAACGTCGTCGTCCAGGCCCTCGCGCAGCAGGCGGCGGGCGTAGCGCCCGTCCATCCGGCGCAACGCCTCCACCTGCACGTTCAGCAGGGCGACGGAATCCTGCCCGCGTACTCGGCGGGCGGTCTGGACGACGGCCTGCGCACCGTAGGCGTCCTGGCCCAGATAGGGCGTGAGCCGCGCTCCCGGTGGTCCGGCCATCGTCAGCCGGTACGGGCCGATCGCGCGTGGATCGCCGGGTTCCAGGCGGCGCCAGTGCTGCGCCGCCGCACGGGTCGCGAACGCCGAGGGCAACGGCGGTGGCGCGCCCAGCCGGGCCGCGAGCCGTCGTTCCACCGTGCTGAAGGGGCGGGCGCCGGGTGGGAGGCGGTCGGTGCCCGCCGTGTGCGCCAGCCAGGCCGGGAAGTCGGGGGAGCGGCCCGCCAGTTCCTCAAGCCGCCGCCCGATCGTCCGGCTGGTGGCGACCAGTTCGGCCAGCGGCACCGCGCCCAGCAGCGCCTGCTGGGCGGCGTCGGTGAAGGCGAAGGGCCGGTGCTCGGGCGGCAGCGGGTCCGGGCCCGCCGAGGCGGGCGGCGGGGCCGGGCGCATCAGCCCGCCGAGGAACACCTCGGCCAGCCGCCCGGTGTCGGACCGCCCGTCCACCGCTTTCTGCACCATCCGCATCACCGGCACCGGCAGCGGGGCCACGGCGGACAGATGGGCCGCCAGACGGTACGCCTCCGGGGACGCCGCGTCCCGGAACAGCTGGACGCGGCCCAGCTCATCGGCCGGGGAGGGGGCCGGGCGGGACGCGGGGGCCACGGGCCCGCCGCGCGGCGGGGCCAGCAGGGGCAGGACGGCGGTGCCGCTCGCGGAGGCGATCAGCCGGGCCCAGTCGGCCAGCGGCGCGGCCTCCGGTTCCAGGACGGGCACGGGCACCCCGTCGAACCGGGCCAGGGCGGTGGGCAGCACCGGGTCGGCGACCGCCCAGTCCGCGTTGGCCGAACCGGGCCTGCGGGTCCGTACCTGCCAGCGCCGCGTCCGGATGCCGGAGCTGTCCCACAGCCGGGGCGGCAGGGCGTGCACGACGGCGGTGGGCCCCACCCCCGCCCAGCGGGCCAGCACCTGGGCCATCCGCCCGTCGCGCCACGCGGACCCCACCCCGTCGCTCACCACCAGCACCAGCGTGTGCCCCGACGGGTCCGACAGCGCCGTCGTGGGGAGGCGGGGCGCGTCCGGGTCGTACGGCCGGGTACGCAGCGCGGGGGCCTCGGCGCCGCGGGTGTGCAGGCCGAGGACCCGTACGACGCGGAAGGCGCCCGAGCGCTGCAGCACCGTGCGCAGCTCGACGGCCAGCCGCCGCCACAGCAGCATCGACGTGCCGTCGTCGACGACGAGCGCGAGGTCGAGCCAGCGCTCGCGGGCGGGGCGGGTGACCACATCGGGCAGACCGGTCTCGGCGAGCGCCGCCGCGGTGGCGACCTCGTCGAACTCCCGCTTGAGCGGATTGGGGCGGTGCTGCTTGAGCGGGCGCAGGGCGCGTCCGATGGACAGTTCGTGGTGCAGCGCCTTGTCCTCGGGCACGCGCAGCGGCAGCCCGCGCCGCGCCTCGGGGGACTCGGCGTCCGGGCCGGGCCCGCCGGGGGTGTGGCCGCCGCCGTAGAGGCCGCGCAGGGCGCGGTCGGCGGGGCGGCGGTCCGGACGCGGACGCGTCGGCGGTGCTTCGTGCGGCTGCGGCCGAGGAATCGGCGGGGTGTCCTGCGGCGGGGCCCCGGTCCGCGGGGCGGGGCCGGGCGGTGTGGTGGCGGCGGGCACGGCCGGGGTGGCGGGAGGACGCGCGGGCCCGGGGCGCGCGTCGGGCAGGGCGCCCCCGTGGCGCGCCGCCGGGCGCTCCAGGGGCGCCCCCTCGGCGTCGCTCTCGGGCAGCCGCCCGGCCAGCCAGAGGGCGTCGAGCAGCTCCTCCCGGGACATGTACACGCCCCCGGAGGCGAGGACCGTGATGGCCTCGTCAAGCCGTTCCAACCGCCGTTCCAACCGCCCCGCGCCGCCGCCCATGGGTCACACCGCCCCGCCCAGCCGGTGCAGCACGGCCTCCAGCAGCCCCTCGCCCGTCACGTCCACCCCGCCCGATCGCAGGAACACCGCGTTCAGCAGCTGGTCGGTGGCCAGCTCGCGCGCCGAGCGCCGCCGCAGGAAGACCTCCAGGAGCTGATCCACCTCTTCGAGCGCTTCCTCCCCCAGATGCGCGGTGACGATCGCCCGCAGCCGCTCCTCGTCGGGTGTGGGCAGCTCCAGCCGTACGCAGCGGCGCAGGAAGGCGGGCGGGAAGTCGCGCTCGCCGTTGCTGGTGATCACCACGACGGGGAACTCCTCGCACGCCAGCCGGCCCCGCCGTACCGCGGCCCGTTCGCCCGGCCGTTCGGTGAGCACCTCCACCACCGACTGGTCCTCCGGCAGCCGGGCCAGCTCGGGGATCTCGAACTCGCCCTCCTCGAACACCGTCAGCAGGTCGTTCGGCAGGTCGACATCGCCCTTGTCGAGTTCGTCGACGAGCAGCACCCTGGGCCGCATCCCCGGCACCAGCGCGGTGCCCAGCGGGCCGAGCCGTACGAAGCTGCCGATGTCGGGTTCGGCCTCGTCGCGGTCCCGGCTCAAGGTCGTCTCGCGCAGCCGCCCGATCGCGTCGTAACGGTAGAGCGCGTCCTGCACGGTGGAGCGGCTGTTGACCGGCCAGCGCAGCACCTCGCCCAGGCCCATTTCGTGCGCGACCGCCCGCGCGAGGGACGACTTGCCGGTGCCCGGGCTGCCGGTGACGAGCAGCGGACGGCGCAGATGCAGGGCCGCGTTGACCACGTCCGCGTGCTCGGGCGAGATCAGATACGGCGACGGCCGGGCCGGGCCGGGCGCCGCGGACTCCCGCTCCTCGCCGGTCGCGGCGCCGCCGGTCGCGGCGCTGCCGAAGCGGCGCCACGGCGGGGCGGGCGGCATCTCCACCCGCCGGGGTACGCCGTCCCCCCGGAACAGCCGCCAGCCCTGCTGCTCCCGTGCGTTCATCGGGGAACCTCCCTTTCGGTCCGCCTCAGCGGACATCGCGCGCGTGTCGCCGTCCTGTCGGTCCACGAGCCGTCACTCCGTGGGGTCCACGAGGTCCAGCCGGGGCAGCGCCCGCCCGGCGTCGGCCCAGGCCAGGACCGGCCGCCCGGGGTAGTCGGCCGGTCTCTGCAGGGTCTTGGTGCGGTATCTCCGTACCGCCTCGGGCAGTTCACGCGCCCGCGTCCCGGCCGCGTGCCGCACGGCCGGTGACCCCGGCTGCCCGCCGCGGTCCCACAGCACCACCGGAACGCCCGCCGCGAGGCACATCTGCACCACCCCCGCCCGCCGGTGCGCCGCGACGTCGACCGTGACATGGGCGGTCAGCCGCTCCATGAGCAGACCGCACACCGCTCCGGGTCGGGGGCCGTGGCGTCGTCGATGTGCACCGGCTCCTCGGAGTCCAGCCGGGCCCAGCGCTCCCGCCACTGGTCCAGCATCGCCTCGCCGTTCAGCTCCCGCAGCTCGGGGCAGTTGACGACCAGCGGATACGGCGCGCCGAGCGGGACGGGGAGCAGGGCCCCCGCCCCGGCCGGTTTCCAGGAGTCGGCGGGCACCTCCAACGCGTCCCGGTCCACGACCAGTTCGATGACGAAGCGCGGGCCCGCCGGATCCGGACGGCGCAGCGAACCGACCGCGTCCAGGATCTCCCGGGCCGCCTCCTCCGCGCTGCGCGGCCGTTCACTGTCGTCCGACACCTGGCGCAGGCCCTCCCCGTCGTCGCACCACAGCCGCAGCCGGTAGCGCTCTTCGCCGTCCGGCACCGGCGCGCTCCCGCAGGACGACAGCTTCGCCACGACCCGGGGCGGCGCGGTGCCCCGGGACGCGCCCCGGGCCCACTGCTCGGCGTCATGGCGGCGGTCCCGCAAGGCCGCCTCGTGGACGCCGAGACGGCGGGCCACGGCCGCGCTCCACCCCCACAGCTCGGCGCGCTCCGCCGCCGTCGGGCAGCAGCCCGCGGCCACGAACTCCACCGCCCGCAGCAGCGCCGGGACGGCCGGGCGGCCGTCGTCGGTCGGCGCGCTGTCGCCGTACAGGCCCTCCAGATGGGCGATCAGCGCTTCGAAGGGACCGCCGTCACCGTGGCCGTCGCCGCCGAAGCCGGCCAGCAGCGCGCCGGGCAGGGCGGCCAGCGAAAGCGCCGCCCGTACGGCCCCGGGGACACCGGCGGCCGAGGCCGGGGGCAGGGCGCGCAACCGCCGCAGCAGCCGCTCGTACTCGCCCGGTGTGAGCAGCTTCGGCAGGCCGTGACGGCGGCCCAGGGCGAGGAGGTCGTCGGCGATCGGCTCCGACGTCGGGCGCACGGCCTCGACCAGCGCCGGGAGGGCGCGCCCCCGGGTGAGCAGCAGCCGGGCGAACTCCTCGGCGCTCGGCGCGCCGTCCGCGCGGTGGTCCAGGCCGCACTGGCGGGCGACCGCGCGGCAGCACCGCACCCAGCCCTCGGACAGCGACAGCGGCCCGTCCAGCAGGGCGGTCAGCTCCCCGTAGAGCGGATGGTCGGTCACGTCCTCCTCGGCCCGGGGCAGGAGGTGGTCCACCCCGGCGTGCCGCAACTCCCGGGCCACGCGCTGCCAGGGGATGCCCCAGGCGCGCCGCAGCTCGCCCCGTACCCGCAGCTTCGCCGTCACCAGGCCGACGACGGCACTCTCCTCGTTCGACCACAGCGGGCCGCCGCTGTAGGCGGGTTCGATGTCGAGGGTGCGCTCGGCCCCGTCGAAGTATCCGAACCGCCCGTCGCATTCGCTCACTTCGGCGTCGGCGAAGACCCCGGGCTCGCCGCTGCCGTGCCAGGCGCGGACGAACTGCCGCCGGGCCATGGGGTGCCAGCGCGGCGGCTCGAACACGGACGGCAGCGCTCCGGCCAGCCGCAGTACGGCGAGGTCGCCGTTCCACTCGAAGGCGCCGAGGCCCCCGTCGTCCCGCCGGGGCGGGATCCAGGCCGTCAGCTCGGCATCGGCTTCGACGGTGTGCTCCGGTCCGTGGATCCGCACCGAGACGGTGACCGAGCCCGGGTGATCGGGGGCCAGCATGTCCTTGCCGAGCGCGCTGTTGACCACATGGGCGCAGGTCAGCAGGTGCTGGCGGGGCAGCAAGACCCCCGCCCCCGCCGGTCTTCCGTCGTCCTTGGCCAGGATGGACACGGCGGGCCGGGGAGCGGACCCGCGAGGATGGAACCAGCCCATGGATCAGCCCGCGGAGTCGGGCCGGGGCGGCTGCCGCGGCGTTTGATCCTCCGGCCGCCAGGTGGCCGAAACGGTGAGACTGGCGTTCCCGTTCGCCCCCACGATGCCGAGCTTGAGGTCCTGGCCCACCTGCACCCCGAACTGGACGGTGAACTCCTGCGGCGGCCGGGGCGCCGAGCGGACCGCGTCGTGCACGTCCTGGAGCACCGCGCCAAGACCCTGGAGGACGACGCCGAGCCCGGCGTCGGCGAGCGCGGCCGCGGCCCGCGTCGCGCGCCCCACCGGGGTCACGCCGCCCACGCCCCCGTAGGCGTCCGCGGGCGCGTCCCCCACGGGGGCGAGTTCCAGCCGTACGGACGTGCCGTCGGCCAGCGGTATCTCTCGGTGTTCCGTCACCTCTTCATCATGCCGATCACCAGGCCCCCGGTCTGCTGTTTCGTCGCAAAATCCCCCGACGGGAAGCGGCCGCGCGGGGGCGCGCCCCCGCGTCGACGTCGATGTCGGATTCCCGCGAGCCCGGCGGCGCGCGGTGGCCGATGCTGGAGCCATGTACACCGATACCGACCGGTGCCTCAGGGCCGCACGGGCCAAGGACGCCCGCTTCGACGGATGGTTCTTCATCGCCGTCGTCACCACCCGCATCTACTGCCGCCCGAGCTGCCCGGTCGTCGGTCCGAAGCCCGAGAACATGCGGTTCTACCCGAGCGCCGCGGCCGCCCAGCAGGCCGGGTTCCGGGCCTGCAAGCGGTGCCGCCCCGACGCCGTCCCCGGATCGCCGCAGTGGAACGAGCGCGCCGACCTCGTGGCCCGCGCCATGCGGCTGATCGCCGACGGCGTCGTCGACCGGGAGGGGGTGCCGGGGCTGGCCGCGCGGCTCGGCTACAGCACCCGGCAGATCGAACGCCAGCTGCTGGCCGAGCTGGGCGCCGGACCGCGCGCGCTCGCCCGCGCCCAGCGGGCGCAGACCGCGCGCCTGCTGATCGAGACCAGCGGGCTGCCGATGGCGGACATCGCGTTCGCGGCCGGTTTCGCCAGCATCCGGGCGTTCAACGAGACCGTACGGGAGGTCTTCGCGCTCTCCCCGACCGAGCTGCGGCAGCGCGCCCGGAGACAGCCCGGGCCCGCCGTGCCGGGGGCACTGACGCTGCGGCTGCCGTTCCGGGCGCCGCTGTGCCCGGACAACCTCTTCGGCCACCTCGCCGCCACCGCCGTACCCGGGGTGGAGGAGTGGCGCGACGGGGCGTACCGGCGGACCCTGCGGCTGCCGTACGGGCCCGGGGTCGTCGCCCTCGCCCCGCGCCCCGACCACATCGCCTGCCAGCTGTCCCTGGCCGACCTGCGGGACCTGTCCGGCGCGATCAGCCGCTGCCGCCGGCTGCTCGACCTGGACGCCGACCCGGCCGCCGTGGACGACCTGCTGCGCGCCGACCCCCAGCTGGAGCCGCTGGTCGACAAGGCGCCGGGGCGGCGGGTGCCGGGGTCGGCGGACGCGGAGGAGTTCGCGGTGCGCGCGGTCCTCGGGCAGCAGGTGTCCACGGCCGCCGCCCGCACCCTCGCGGCCCGGCTGGTGACCGCGCACGGCGACCCCGTCGCCGACCCGGGCGGCGGCCTCACCCACCTCTTCCCGACCGCCGGGGCCCTCGCCGGTCTCGACCCCGAGGCACTGGCCATGCCGCGCACCCGCCGCGCCACCCTCACCGGGCTGGTCGACGCGCTCGCCGAGGGGCGGGTCGCGCTCGGCGTCGGCAGCGACTGGGACGAGGCCCGGGCCGGGCTGACCGCCCTGCCCGGGCTCGGGCCCTGGACCGTCGAGGTCATCGCGATGCGCGGCCTCGGCGACCCCGACGCGTTCCTCCCCACCGACCTCGGCGTCCGCAAGGCCGCCGCCGGCCTGGGCCTCCCCGCCACCCCCGGGGCCCTCACCCGGGCCTCCGCACGCTGGCGGCCCTGGCGCGCCTACGCCGTCCAGTACCTGTGGGCCAATGACGGCGGCCACGCCATCAACCGCCTGCCCGCCTGAACCGCCCGAACCGCCCGCGCCAGGCCGCACGAACCAGGAGAATCCCCCCGTGACCCGCACCCACACCGTCGTCGACAGCCCCTACGGCCCGCTCACCCTGGTGGCCACCGGCGCCGAACTCTCCGGCCTCTACATGACCGACCAGCGCCACCGCCCGCCCGAGGAGACCTTCGGCACCCCCGCCGCCCCGGGCGACGCCCCCTTCGCCGCCACCATCCGCCAGCTCACCGCCTACTTCGCGGGCGAACTGACCGAGTTCGACCTGCCGCTCCGCCTGACCGGCACGCCCTTCCAGCGCCGCGTCTGGGACGAGCTGCGCCGCATCCCCTACGGTGAGACCTGGACGTACGGCCGGCTCGCCGACCGCATCGGACAGCCCACCGCCTCCCGCGCCGTGGGCCTGGCCAACGGCAAGAACCCGGTCGGCATCATCGTCCCCTGCCACCGCGTCGTCGGCTCCACCGGCGGGCTCACCGGCTACGGCGGCGGGCTGGACCGCAAGCGGCGGCTGCTGGCGTTCGAAGCCGGGCGGCGGCAGCTCCCGGCCCTCTTCTGAACGTTCCCCCGCACTTTCTCGCACACGTCCGACTGGCGGTGATCACCCGCCGCTGAAGCCCACCGCCGGGATCAGCCGCCCTCGGCGGCGATCCGCTCCAGCAGCGCGGGCAGCGCCGTGCCGATGGGCTCGCGGACGACCGCGTCGGCGAGCGCGTCGTACGGCGTGGGTCCGGCGTTGACGATGATCAGCCGGGCGCCGCTCTCGGCGGCCATTCCGGCGAGCGACGCCGCGGGCTGTACCTGGAGGCTGGTGCCGACCGCGAGGAAGACCTGGCAGGCCCGCGCCACCGTGACCGCCTCGGTCAGCACCTCCGGGTCCAGCCCCTGGTCGAACATCACCGTCGCCGACTTCAGGATCCCGCCGCACTCCCGGCACGCCGGGTCCGCCTCGCCCGCCGCGACCCGCTCCAGCGCCTCGTCCATCCCGGAGCGCTCCTCGCAGTGGGTGCACTGCACGACGCGCGCGGTGCCGTGCAGTTCGAGCACCTTGCGCTCGGGCGTCGCGACGAGGGGCCGGCGCGTCGTCTCGCTGCTCATGCGGCGAGCCTACGCTCGCCGTGCGGCCGCCGTGCCCGTGCGGTCACCTGCCGCGACCGGAGGTGTCCAGCCGAACAGCCGGGCCGGGTTGGCGCACAGGATCCGCTGGGTTTCCGCGGCGTTCAGCTCCGTCGTGAGCCAGGTCAGGGTGGTGCCGTAGACGCGGCCCTCCTCGTGGCGGGTCCAGGGCCAGTCGCTGCCCCACACCATGCGCTCGACGGCTCCGGTGCGCAGCAGGCTCCTCAGCATCGCCGTGGCCGCCCGCGGCGCCGAGCGGTACGGTGCGGCCGCCTTCACCCACACATGCGGTGCGGCGAGCAGACGGAAGAGCGCGCCGGAACCGGGGTAGGACAGGGACGGGAGCGCCGGCAGCCCCAGGTGGTCGATGACCACCGCGCCGGGCCAGCGCAGGAGCCAGGGTTCCAGCTCCTCCCACTGCCGCTGTCGCGCCTGCACCTCCATGTGGAGCCCGCGCGCGGCGAGTTCACGGGCCAGCCGCCGCCACGGGCCCTCGCCCAGCGGGGGCACCGGACGGCCGATCAGATTGAGGCGGATCCCGCACACGCCCGCCTCCGCGAGCCGGTCGAGTTCGTCCCCCGGCGTCCGCGGGTCGATGACGGCCACGCCGCGAAACCGTTCCGGCGCCCGGCGGAGGGCGGCCAGCAGATGGGAGTTGTCCGTGCCGAGGAAGCTCGGCTGCACCAGGACCCCGGCCGCGAGGCCATGAGCGTCCAGCAGCGAGACGTAGGCGTCCACCGTGGCGTCGTAGTCCGGGCTGTATCGCCGCTCGTCCGCCAGCGGCAGGCCGCGTGTGAAGACGTGGGCGTGGCTGTCGAAGGCGGCGGGCGGCGGCGGCTCGGTGAAGGTCACCCGCAAAAGAATAGTCCTATGAAGGACTAGACGTCAGCAGGAATCCGGACCATGCTTTCTCGCCATGCACTCCGTCCCGTCCACGCCAGACAGCTCCGGAACGCCAGAGAGCCCCGGAGCGGCCGCCCTCGCCCGGACCGACCCCCGGCTGCCGCTGCACGCCCGGCTCCGGGAGGTGATCGCCGAGCGCGTCCGCTCGGGGGAGTGGTCGCCCGATGAGCCGCTGCCCGCCGAGTCCGCCCTGGTCGCCCATTACGGGGTGTCCCTGGGAACCATGCGGCGGGTGTTCCGCGATCTCGTGGACGAGGGGCTGCTCGAGCGGCGCCAGGGGACCGGGACGTTTGTCCGGAGGGCGTCGTTGGACGCCTCCCTCTTCCGCTTCTTCCGGTTCGGGGCCGCCGGGAGCGGCTTTCCGCGGAGCCGCATCCTCTCCGCCGCCCGGCAGGTGAGCACGCGGACCATCGCGTCCGCCCTCGGCATCACCCCCGGAAGCGAGGTGCTGCACCTGCACCGGCTGCGGCTGTACGGCGAGCAGCCCGCCCTCGTCGAGGACATCTGGCTTCCGCTTCCCCTGTTCGAGCCGCTGGAGCGCATCGCCGCCGACGACCTCGGCGACCTGCTGTACCCGACGTACGAGCGCCACTGCGGCCAGATCGTCGCGGCCGCCACGGAGGAGCTGACCATCGAGGCGGCCACCGCGGCCGACGCACTGCTCCTGGGCTGCGGACGCGCCGAGCCGGTGGCCGTGGTCGAGCGCGTCGCCCGCGCCCATGACGGCAAGCCGCTGGAGTACCGGCGCTCCCGCGGCCCGGCGCACACCTTCCGCTACCGCGTCGACATCCGCTGACCCGTTTTCCGCACCGCCGAGCACCACTGAAGAGAGCCGCCGCATGTTCGCCTGGTACCGGGACACCGACACACCGCAAAAACGCGCGTTCTGGGCCGCCTTCGGCGGCTGGACGCTCGAAGCCGCCGACGCCCAGATGTTCGGGCTCGTCCTGCCGACGCTGCTGGTCACCTGGCACTTGAGCACCGGAGCCGCCGGCACGCTCGCCTCCGTCACCCTCCTCTTCACGGCCGTCGGCGGCTGGCTGGCGGGCTGGGCCTCCGACCGCTACGGGCGGGTCCGGGTGCTGCGGTGGACGATCGTCGTGTACTCCGTCGCCACCGTCCTCATCGGCTTCACCGCCGACTCCTCCCAGCTGATGGTGCTGCGCAGTGTGCAGGGCTTCGGGTTCGGCGGCGAATGGGCGGCCGGAGCCGTCCTGGTCAGCGAGTACATGGGGACCCGCCACCGCGGCCGGGCACTGGGCGCCGTACAGAGCGGGTGGGCACTGGGCTGGGGGCTGGCCCTGGCGACGTACACCGTGCTGTTCAGCCTGTTCCCGGAGGACTGGGCCTGGCGGGTCATGTTCTGGCTCGGCGCGCTCCCGGCCGTACTGGTCGTCATGATCCGGCGCAAGGTCACCGATCCGCCGCTCTACCGGCAGCGGGCCGCGCGGGGTGGGAACCGGGTCTCCCTGCTGCGGATCTTCAAGCCGGACCTGCTGCGGGTCACGCTCCTCGGCGCGCTGCTCGGCCTCGGCAGCCACGGCGGCTACTACGCGCTGACGACCTTCCTGCCGACGTATCTGCGCACCACCCACGGCCTGTCGGTGCTGAAGACCAGCGGCTATCTGGCGGCGTTCATCGCCGCCTCGTTCTTCGGATACGTCACCTCGGGCGTCCTGGCCGACCGGATCGGCCGCCGGAGGAACATCATGTTCTTCGCGGTCATGTGCCTGGCCTCGGTCGTGACCTATCTGTTCCTGCCGATCAGCGACACCCAGATGTTCTTCCTCGGCATGCCGCTCGGTTTCTTCTCCGCCGGCATCCCCGCCGGGCTCGGATCGATCTTCGCCGAGCTGTACCCGACCGCGATGCGGGGCACCGGGCAGGGCTTCTGCTACAACTTCGGCCGCATCGTCGCGGCGGCCTTCCCCGCCCTCGTCGGCTTCCTCAGCGACCGGCTCGGGATGGGCACCAGCATCGGCCTGTTCGCGGGCAGCGCCTACGGGCTCGCCGTCATCGCCGTGGCCCTCCTGCCCGAGACCTCCGACCGGGAACTCGACACTCCCGGAACCGGCGCCGACGACGCGCCCGCACCATCCCTTCCGAAAGGCACCACCGTATGACCACGCACGCCTGGTCACTGCTGCTCATCCTGACCTTGGCGATCGCAGCGCTGATCCTCCTGATCAACTCCCGCCTTCGCGTCCATCCGTTCGTCGCGCTGATCGTCGTCACGATCGGCACGGGATTGGCGGCCGGCGAACCCGCCGACAAACTCGCGGCGTCCATCGAGGAAGGCGCCGGCGGCACCCTGGGCGACGTAGGCATCACGCTGGCGCTGGGCGCCATGCTCGGCCGCCTGCTGTCCGACTCGGGCGCGACCGACGCCATCGCCCACGCCATCGTCGACCGGTCCAGCACCCGACGGCTGCCGTGGCTCGTCGCGGGCGCCGCCTTCGTCATCGGCGTGCCGATGTTCTTCGAGGTCGGCCTGATCGTGCTGCTGCCGCTGATCTTCGGCGTGGCCCGCAGGCTGGAGGCGCGGGGCGGCACGAAGGGCTCCCCGTACGTCCTGCTGGGCGTGCCCGCCATCGCGGCGCTCTCCACGCTGCACGGCATGCTGCCGCCCCACCCCGGACCGCTGACCGCCATGACCGGACTCCACGCCGATCTCGGCCTCACCCTCCTGGCCGGTGTCATCTGCGCCGTCCCCACCATCGTGCTGGCCGGTCCCGTCTACGCCCGGTGGATCGCGCCCCGGCTCGCCGAAGTCCGCCCGGACCCCGCGCTGGTGGCCCAGTTCACCGGCGCCGGACAGCTGCCCGCCCCGGCCACCGCGGACGCGGGCGGCCCCGGCGCTCAGCTCCGCCCGGAGCACGACACCCCGGCTCGCTCCCACGTGCCCACCGGCCTGGCCATGACCTCGGTCCTCATCCCCGTCGTCCTCATGCTGCTGCGCACCCTCGCCGAGACCGCTTTGGACGAATCGAGTCAGCTGCGTTCCGCGCTCGTCTTCATCGGCGAACCCCTCATCGCGATGCTCGCCGGATTCCTCTTCGCCCTGGGCCTGACCGTCATGACCGGCAGCGGCCAGGGCGAGGAGACCCGCCGCTCGATGACGGGCAGCCTCCAGTCCATCGCCTCCATCCTGCTGATCATCGGTGGTGGCGGCGCGTTCAACCAGGTCCTGAAGGATTCCGGCATCGGCGACGCCATCGCGTCGGCGGCCGGGGGAGCCCATGTGAACCTGATCGTCCTGGGCTGGCTGATCGCCCTGCTCCTGTCCCTCACCACCGGTTCGGCCACGGTCGGCATCGTCTCCGCCACCGGCATCATCGCCCCGCTGATCGGCACCGGCGGCGGACTCGAGGCGTCCCTCCTCGTGATCGCCATCGGTTCGGGCTCGCTGGGCCTGAACTACGTCAACCACGCCGGATTCTGGCTGGTCAAGGAGTCGTTCGGCATGAATCTGACGCAGGCGGCGAAGACGCAGACCGTGGTGCAGACGCTGGTGAGCGTGCTCGGCCTCGGCATGGCGCTCCTCCTGTCCGCCTTCGCCTGACACCTCGCCGGTTCAACCGGACCGATAGAGTCCGCTGCGAACACCAGGTCAACGTGGCACACGGGGGAATACGGGAATGAGCCAATACCTGTGGCTGAGCGGTCAGACCCTGAGCAAGGACGAACAACCGCCGAACGACGGGCGGGTCACCCGGACGATACGCGTCTCCGACTCGGCCCCCGCGCCGGACCGCGCCGTCCGTCCCCTGGCCTTCCCCGAGCGCCGCGACCCGCCCGGCGGCGACCTGAAGGCGTACCGCGCCGCCCGCAAGGACGGCACCCGCGCCTTCACCCTCTGGGCCGACCACTACCGGCAGCAGGTGTTCGCGCACGTGGGCACCAAGTCGGCGGTCAAGGGCGGCCCGGCCACGTACGAGGTGCTGGGCGCCGCCGGTGAATCCCTCGCCCTCATCACCCGCGAACCGGCCATGCGGGGCGGTCGGGTCCGCACCCGCTGGACCGTCCGGCAGGCGGGCGCACAGCCCGCGGTCGGGCTGAAGGGGCGGCCCTTCTGGTGGTTCATGTGGTGGCTGATCTCGCCGCTCCAGCTGGCCATCGCGATCGGCAGCGTCATCGGTGGCAGCGGTGACGTCGCCCGCCCGCCGCGCCGCACCAAGTGGCGAGTCGACCGCCGGATCGTCCTGGACTTCCACAGCGGCCCCGGCAGCGCCTTCGAGCTGGACGTGCTCGCGGACTGGTGGGACCCCCGCGTCACCGCCGCCCTCGTCGCCCTCCTCGGCAGCCACGAGGGCTGGATGGGCAACGCCTGGGATCTGGCGACGGACTGACGGACTGACGGGCGCCGTGGCCTCCTGGCCTCCTCGCCGCCGGCCACCGGCGAGGGCACGACGCCGTTCCTCGTGATGGAACTGCTCCGGGGCGAGGGCCTGGACGCCGTTGTCCGGCGCGGACCGGTCGGCGAGGAGGAGGTGGCGCAGTGGGGGGGCGCAGGTGTGTGACGCCCTGAGTGAGGCGCATGCCGCTCGGATCCTCCACCGCGACACCAAGCCCGCGAATCTGTTCGTCGCGGCCTCGGGCATCCTGAAGGTGCTCGACTTCGGGATCGCCCGCGCCGCCGACCCCTCGGCTACCGGCGACCGGCTGACCCACACCGGGTTCATGGTGGGCACGGCCGCGTACATGGCGCCGGAGCAGGCACGCGGGCGCCCCGAGCAGCGCAGCGACCTGTACTCCCTCGGGTGCGTGCTGTTCGAACTGCTCACCGGACGGCTGCCGTTCGACGCCCCGGACACCCTCGGGTATGTCACGGCGCACCTTCACGATCCGCCTCCCGCGCCGAGCAGCCTCGTGCCCGGCGTCTCCGCCTGGGTCCCGGCCGGCGACCTGATCCTCTGCGGCGGCGGAAAGGCGGTCCTCGGAAGGACGGGCAAGGTGCTGTGGACACGCTCCGGCTTCCAGCCGCGGGGCGACCTCGCGCAGCCCCCGGGCGAGGGCCTGCTCTGCTACGAGGACGGCAGGACAGTCCCCGTCGACCTCGTCTGCCGCGCGGCGGACACCGGTGAGGTGATGTGGCGGAGCCCGTTCCGGAACACCGAACCGGACACCTCCACCACCGGGGCCTTCCAGCCGCTCGACGAGTTGGTGTCGGGCACCACGGTGTTCCTTCCGCCGGCCGAGGGGTCCCGCCGGAAACCGACCGCGCTGAACGGGCTCACCGGCGAGCAGACCTGGACCTACGGCCGTACGTACCAGGAGGTGGACCTGGAGGACCAGGCGACGACGAGCGTGGCGGGCGGGTTCGTCCTGACCACCGGATCGGGACCGGTGTGCCTGGCCGCCGACGACGGCACGAGGCGGTGGCGCGCCGACCCCCGGAGGGTGCGGACCACGGGCACATACGCCCTGCTCTCCAAGACGGAGCGGGCACGGGTGTTCCGGCGCTGGACCAGCGTGCGGAGCGTCGGAGCGGAGCACGGCCGCACGCTCTGGACGGGCCAGTTCGACAGCACGACCGTGAGCGAGCCTGCCGCGAGCGGCGACTCGATCGTGATTCTCGACGGCAGCGGCACACTGTGGGCGGTGCGCGTAGGACTACCGCAGCGCCAGGCGGTGGGTGCGGGCCGCGAGGTCGCTGATGCGGGCGGCGTCGAAGCCGTAGACGGCGCTGCGGATCCGGTCCTGAAGCGGCTCCGTCCACTGCGGCGGGATGGCGGCCGCGCCGCACAGCACGCCCGCGACGGATCCGGCGGTGGCGCCGTTGGAGTCGGTGTCCAGGCCGCCGCGCACGGTCAGGGCGATCGTCGTGGTGAAGTCCCCCGCGCCGTACAGGAGCCCGGCGGTGAGGACGGCGGCGTTCGGGACGGTGTGGATCCAGGGCAGGCCGCTGGTCTCGCGCTCCAGCTGCTCCAGCGCGTCCTCCCAGGCCACGCCCGCGTCGTACAGGGACGCGGCGCGGCGCACGGTACGGGCCAGGCGGCAGCGCGGCGGGACGCGGCCGAGGGCGGCCTCGACCGCCGTGCGCGGGCCGTCGGCCGAGAAGGCGGCGGCGATCAGCGCGGCCGCCCACATCGCCCCGTACACCCCGTTGCCGGTGTGCGACAGTACGGCGTCGCGGCGGGCCATGGCGGCGGCGCGGGGCGGATTGCCGGGGTTGACCCAGCCGTGGATGTCGGCGCGGATCAGGGCGCCGATCCACTCCTGGTAGGGGTTGTCGACGGTGGCGGTGAGCGGGGGCCGTACCCCGGCCGCGAGATTGCGGTACGCGGCCCGCTCGGCGGTGAAGGTCTGGAGGTACGGCAGCCGCAGCAGCCACATCTCGCCCACCTGCTCGGTGGTGAACCCGAAGCCGTGGGTCTCCAGGAGGTGCAGGCCCAGGACGGTGTAGTCGATGTCGTCGTCCCGGCAGCTGCCGTGGATCCGGCCGCGGACGCACTCCTGCCACTCGGGGCGCAGCTCGAACTCCACCGGGTCCGGTGGCGGCTCCAGCGCGGGCAGGTAGTCGGTGAGCGGGAGGGCGTCGGCGCGGCGCAGATAGCGGTCGATGCGGTCGCGGGTCCACTGGTCGCCGCGCTCGATGGGCTTGCCCAGCATGTTCCCGGCGACGCGGCCGAGCCAGCCGCCGAGGATCCGGTCCGCGAGTGCGCTGCCGCTGTGGCCCATGTGTCAGATGTACCCGGATGATGAG
The DNA here is from genome assembly GCF_001417735.1 of Streptomyces sp. NBRC 110028. Classification (GTDB taxonomy): domain Bacteria; phylum Actinomycetota; class Actinomycetes; order Streptomycetales; family Streptomycetaceae; genus Streptomyces. The sequence goes on along the minus strand of NZ_BBUZ01000024.1, from coordinate 256,865 downwards.
GGTGTACCGGGTGGCCGTTCCAGCGGATAGGGTCGGGGCGGCTTCGACTGCCTGAGCGAACAGCAAGGGGTACCAGGGTGACGGACGCTGCGAAGGCCGAGGCGGAGGCAGAGGTGAAGACGTGGGCGCAGGGGCAGGCGACGCCCCCGACGCGGGTGCTGATCGCCGCCGACAAGTTCAAGGGCTCGCTCACGGCCGTCGAGGTCGCCGAACGCGTGACGGCGGGGCTGCGGCGCGGCTGGTCCGGCGGGGCCGATCAGCTCCGTATCGACGCGCTGCCGGTCGCCGACGGCGGTGACGGCACGGTGGACGCGGCGGTCGCGGCCGGGTTCGAGCGGCGCGAGGCGCGGGTGACCGGGCCGCTCGGCGCCCCGGTCACGGCGGCGTACGCGCTGCGCGACGGCACGGCCGTGGTGGAGATGGCCGAGGCGTCCGGGCTGCGGCACCTCCCGGACGGGGTCTTCGCGCCGCTCACCGCCACCACGTACGGCAGCGGTGAGCTGCTGCGGGCGGCGCTCGACGCGGGTGCCCGCACGATCGTCTTCGGCGTCGGCGGCAGCGCCACGACCGATGGCGGCGCCGGAATGCTGAGCGCGCTCGGCGCGCGCTTCCTGCGGGGCGACGGCACGCCCGTCGCGCCGGGCGGCGGCCCGCTGGGCGAACTGGCCACGGCGGATCTCTCCGGCCTCGACCCGCGTCTGGCGGCGACGGAGCTGGTGCTGGCCAGCGATGTCGACAATCCGCTGACCGGCCCGAAGGGCGCGGCGGCGGTCTACGGCCCGCAGAAGGGCGCGAGCGAGGCCGATGTGGCGGCCCTGGACTCCGCCCTCACGCAGTACGTACGGGTCCTGGAGCGCACCGTGGGGGCCCGCGCCGCCGAGTACGCGGCCGCGCCGGGCGCGGGCGCCGCGGGCGGCATCGGCTTCGGCGCGCTGCTGGGCCTCGACGCGGCGTTCCGCCCCGGGATCGACGTCATGCTGGACGTCCTGGGCTTCGCCGCCGCGCTGGAGGGCGCCGACCTGGTGATCACGGGGGAGGGCTCGCTGGACGAGCAGACCCTGCACGGCAAGGCCCCGGCGGGGGTCGCGGCGGCGGCGCGGGCGCGCGGCATCGACGTGGTCGCGGTCTGCGGCCGCCTCGCCCTCTCCCCGGCGGCCCTGGGCGGCGCCGGTATCCGCCGCGCGTACCCCCTGACCGACCTGGAGCCGGACGCGGCCCGCTGCATCGCGGAAGCGGGCCCGCTGCTGGAGCGGGCCGCGGAGCGTCTGGCGAGGGACTTCCTGTCCTGAGGTCCGCCCCTTCCGCTCAGCCAGGGTACGGGTGCGGGTGCGTACCCGTACCCTGCGTCGAGTAGGGAAGGAGCCTCACCATGGCCGATGCCACCATCCGTATCCCGAAAGAGGCGCGAGATCGGCTTGCCGAGATAGCGGCTTCGGAGGGGCTCTCCCTACGCGCCTATCTGGCGCGCCTGGCCGACACCGTGCTGACCCCCGCCGAGCGTGCCGAGCGCGCCGAGCGGGCTCGCGCCGTTCTGCGGGAGTGGAACGGTTACGACCCCAGCGAGGCCGACGTGGCCGACTTGGACGCTGAGCTGGATCGGCGTCTGGCGGAGGCGACTCCCCGGTGACCGATGCTCTGCACGTCGTGCTGGACGACACGGCCATGGTGGCCGCCGGGCGTGGCAGCATCCTGCTCTCCCGCCTGATCCACCGAGCTCACGCCGAACCGGGCTGGTTCCTCTACGCCCCGGCCTGTGCCCTCGTCGAGGCCGATCGGGCCCGCCCCGGGACGGCTGAGCACATGGCCGCCTTGCCCGGCCTCACGGTCCTCGACTTGGACCTTCCAGCCGTACTCGCGGTAGCGGGCGATACCGCCGGATGGGCGATCGCCCACACCGCCTACGTGGCCCAACCGACTCCTGAGCGCCCCGACGGCGCGAGGGTCGCGACGGCCGCGGCGGACGAGTGGAAGGGGCGGCCGGTGCGCGTCCTCGACGTGGGGCCGTAGTTTCGGTCGCAACCCGGAAAACGCCGTGGGGCCCGAGCGAGAAGCCCGGGCCCCACGGCGTTTTTCCGACCGCTGCGACAGCCGCTACGGCAGCTGCGCCGCCCTCGCCTCGCGGCGGTTGTCGCGGAAGGCGTTGACGCGGCGGGCGGTGGCGAAGAGGGGGATCACCGCGCCCATGACGACCTGCAGGGCGCACGCCGACTGCAGGAGCAGCTCGCCGCCGGGGGCCTGGAAGGCCCAGGCGGACAGCAGCGCCATGCTGGTGACGATCCAGCCGAGCATGGCCACGGCGAGGCGGCCGCGCGGCTTGGGGTACTCGACGCGGCTCACCATGAGCCAGGCGATGCCGATGATCGCCAGCAGGGTCGGCACGAAGGGCAGGCCCAGCAGGACGACCGAGACGACCGTGAGCGCCCCGAAGGGGCTCGGCATGCCCTGGAAGACGCCGTCGCGCAGCGTGACGCAGGAGAATCTGGCCAGCCGGAGCACGACCGCGAGGAGCACCACGATGGCGCCCACCACCGAGACCCGCTGGTAGGCGTCGTCGGCGACCATGCCCCAGACGAGGACGAAGTACGCCGGGGCGAGCCCGAAGCTGACCAGGTCGGAGAGGTTGTCCAGCTCCGCGCCCATGGCCGAGCTGCGCAGCTTCCGTGCGACGAGCCCGTCGAAGAGGTCGAAGACGGACGCCAGCAGCATCAGCATGACCGCGGAGGCGGCGCTGTGACGGGTCATGCCGCCGTCCTCGCTGCCCGTGAGGTGCGGGATGAGGACGCCGGTGGTGGTGAAGTAGACCGCCAGGAAGCCACAGGTGGCGTTGCCGAGGGTCAGGGTGTCCGCTATCGACAGCCGGGTCGACAGGGGCATGTCGTCCGTCTCGTCGGCGGCGTCCATGTCGGCCTCGGGGACCCAGGCGGCCTGGGTGTCGGGATCAATCACGGTCAAGGCGAGTCACCCCCGCGGTGGTGGCCTGGCCGACCTCGACCGCGACATCGACGCCCTCGGGGAGGTACACGTCCACGCGCGAGCCGAAGCGGATGAGACCGATCCGCTCACCCTGTTCGACCTTGGTGCCCTGCGGCACGTACGGAACGATACGCCGGGCGACCGCCCCGGCGATCTGGACCATCTCGATGTCGCCCAGCTCGGTGTCGAAGTGCCAGACGACCCGCTCGTTGTTCTCGCTTTCCTTGTTGAACGCGGGAACGAAGCCGCCCGGGATGTGCTCCACGGAGGTCACGGTGCCGGCCAGCGGAGCCCGGTTCACATGGACGTTGAGCGGGCTCATGAAGATCGCGACGCGGGTGCGCCCGTCCTTCCACGGCATGATGCTCTGCACCACGCCGTCGGCCGGGGAGATGACGCGGCCCTGAGTGATCTCTCTCTCGGGGTCGCGGAAGAACCACAGCATGCCCGCCGCGAGCGCGGTGGCGGGCACGGCTACTGCCGCCCAGCGTCCGGAGCGACGGGCGCGGGTGAGGCTGACCGCCGCCGTGGCGACGGTCGGGAGGAGCCACGGCGACGCTCCGCGCGCGAGGCGGACGCGGCCGCGTTGTGCAGAGGATTGGCTGTGGGGCATGGATGACCTTCGTAGCGGAGGATGCCGCGACGCAAGACTGGGGACGGCGGCTTTCCCGGGATGGTATCGGTTGCGAGCGGTAACTGGGCAAGCGCCAGGGCCTGTCGGTGGCTTGTCAGTGGCCGAAGACCCATGGCGCGGTGTGACCTTCTTCTCGTGGATACCGCCCCAAAAGGGACATCAGCCGTGGGTTCGGTAATCCTCCAGCAGTCGTCGTCCAATAATCATTTTCTGAATCTCGGCGGTACCTTCGCCGATGAGGAGCATCGGTGCCTCACGGTAGAGGCGCTCGATCTCGTATTCCTTGGAGAAGCCGTACCCGCCGTGGATGCGGAAGGCGTCCTCCACGACCTCTTTGCAGTACTCGGACGCCAGGTACTTCGCCATTCCCGCTTCGAGGTCGTTGCGCGCGCCCGCGTCCTTCTTGCGGGCCGCATTGACCATCATCGCATGAGCCGCCTCGACCTTTGTTCCCATTTCGGCCAGTTTGAACTGGATGGCTTGATGCTGGGCGATCGGCTTGCCGAAGGTGTGCCGCTGCTGTGCGTACGCAACGCCCAGCTCGAATGCGCGCTGTGCCACGCCACAGCCCCGCGCGGCCACATTGACCCGGCCGACCTCCACTCCGTCCATCATTTGGTAAAAACCGCGGTTGGTCTCTCCGCCGAGTACCCGATCGGCCGGAATGCGCAGTCCGTCCATGATGAGCTCGGTGGTGTCGACCCCCTTGTAGCCCATCTTCTCGATCTTGCCGGGAATGGTCAGCCCGGGCCGGACCTCGCCGAAGCCCGGCTCCTTCTCGACCAGGAAGGTCGTCATGGACTTGTGCGGAGGAACACCCTCCCGCGGTTCGCCGGTCCGGCACAGGACCGCCACCAGCGTGGAGGTGCCGCCGTTGGTCAGCCACATCTTCTGGCCGGTCAGCACGTACTCGTCGCCGTCCGGCACCGCCTTGCTGGTGATCGCCGACACATCGGAGCCGAGTGCCGGCTCCGACATCGAGAAGGCGCCGCGGATCTCCCCGAGCGCCATCTTGGGCAGGAAATAGTCTTTCTGCTCCTGGGTGCCGTGCTGCTTCAGCATGTACGCCACGATGAAGTGCGTGTTGATGATGCCGGAGACGCTCATCCAGCCGCGGGCGATCTCCTCCACGCACAGTGCGTAGGTGAGCAGTGACTCACCGAGTCCGCCGTATTCCTCCGGGATCATCAGCCCGAAGAGGCCCAGCTCCTTCAGGCCCTCGACGATCCGGGTCGGATATTCGTCGCGGTGCTCCAGTTCGGTGGCGACCGGCAGGATCTCCTTGTCGACAAACTCCCTGACCGTGGCGAGGATCTCCCGCTGGATGTCGGTCAGTCCCTCGGTCTGCGCCAGACGGCCCATATCACTGCCCTCCCAGCTCCGGGCGGCCCGGCTGTTCGCCGCCCCGCTCCTTGATGTACGCGGCGGTCGGCACCATCACCTTCCGCCGGAAGACGCACACGAGGGTGCCGTCCTGCTTGTAGCCCTTCGTCTCCACGTGCACGATTCCCCGGTCGGATTTGGACTTCGACGGCGTCTTGTCCAGCACCTCGGTCTCGCCGTAGAGAGTGTCGCCGTGGAAGGTCGGCGCGACATGCTTCAGTGACTCGATCTCCAGGTTGGCGATGGCCTTTCCGGAGACGTCCGGCACCGACATCCCGAGCAGCAGGGAGTAGATGTAGTTACCGACCACCACGTTCTTGCCGAAATCGGTCGTCTTCTCGGCATAGTTGCTGTCCATGTGCAGCGGGTGATGATTCATGGTGAGCAGACAGAAGAGATGGTCGTCGTACTCGGTGACCGTCTTTCCCGGCCAGTGCCGGTAGACGTCGCCCACCGTGAACTCTTCGTAAGTGCGGCCGAACTGCATCGTGCTCACGCCTCCGGGGGCTCGAAGGAGGACGTACGGGCCATCCCGGCCGCACGGCCCTTGCCCGCGATGACCAGCGCCATCTTGCGGCTGGCCTCGTCGATCATCTCGTCGCCCAGCATGGCCGAGCCCTTCTTGCCGCCCGCCTCGGACGTGCAGTACTCGTACGCGTCGAGGATCAGCTCGGCGTGGTCGTAGTCCTCCTGCGACGGTGAGAAGACCTCGTTCGCCGCCTCCACCTGGCCCGGGTGCAGCACCCACTTCCCGTCGAAGCCGAGCGCCGCCGCGCGCCCGGCCACCTCGCGGAAGCCGTCCACGTTTTTGATCTGGAGGTAGGGGCCGTCGATGGCCTGGAGGTCGTTGGCGCGCGCGGCCATCAGGATCTTCATCAGGATGTAGTGGTAGGCGTCCGCCGGGTAGCCGGGCGGCTGCTCGCCCACGACCAGCGACTTCATGTTGATGGACGCCATGAAGTCGGCCGGGCCGAAGATGATCGTCTCCACCCGCGGGGAAGCCTGCGCGATCTCGTTGACGTTGTTCAGGCCCCGCGCGTTCTCGATCTGCGCCTCGATGCCGATCCGCCCGACCTCGAAGCCCATCGTCTTCTCGATCTGGGTCAGCAGCAGGTCCAGCGCCACCACCGCTTGAGCGTCCTGCACCTTCGGCAGCATGACGCAGTCGAGGTTCGGCCCCGCGCCCTCGACGACGGTGACGACGTCGCGGTACGTCCACTCGGTCGTCCAGTCGTTGACGCGCACGACCCGCGTCTTGCCGGTCCAGTCGCCCTCGTTGAGGAACTTCACGATCGTGTGCCGCGCCTCGGGCTTGGCCAGCGGGGCGCAGGCGTCCTCCAGGTCCAGGAAGACCTGGTCGGCGGCAAGCCCCTGCGCCTTCTCCAGGAAGCGCGGATTGGACCCGGGTACGGCCAGGCAGGAGCGGCGCGGACGCAGCCGGTTGGGCGCGGAGCCGTCGGGGGCGGTCATGCGGGAACCTCCAGTGCGGGAAGCGTGTTCGCGGAACGGATCTCGTCGACGATACGGCCGATGATCTCCGTGATACCGAAGTCCTTGGGGGTGAAGACGGCGGCGACACCCGCCGAGCGCAGCGCGGCGGCGTCCGCGGCCGGGATGATGCCGCCGACGATGACGGGAATGTCCCGCGCCCCGGCCCGCCGCAGCCGCTCCAGGACGTCGGGCACCAGCTCGGCGTGCGAACCGGAGAGGATCGACAGGCCGACGCAGTGCACGTCCTCGGCGACGGCCGCCGTGACGATCTGCTCCGGGGTGAGCCGGATGCCCTGGTAGATCACCTCGAACCCGGCGTCCCTGGCCCGTACGGCGATCTGCTCGGCGCCGTTGCTGTGCCCGTCCAGGCCGGGCTTGCCGACCAGCAGCCGCAGCCGCCCGCCGCCCAGCTCGGCCGCGGTCTTCCCGACCTTCTCGCGTACGGCGGCGAGCCGGCTGCCCGCCTCCGCGGTGACGGCCACGGGCGCCCCGCCGACCCCGGTGGGGGCCCGGAACTCGCCGAAGACCTCGCGCAGGGCCCAGGCCCACTCGCCGGTGGTGACCCCGGCGCGGGCGCACTCCACCGTCGCGGCCATCAGGTTGTCGGTGCCCATGGCGGCCTTGCGGAGCGCCGAGAGCGCGCTCTCGGCGCGGTGCGCGTCGCGCTGCTCACGCCAGGTGTGCAGGGCGGAGGCCACTCGGGCCTCGTTCGCCGGGTCCACCGTCATGATCGCGGTGTCCAGGTCGGCGGTGAGCGGATTGGGCTCGGTGGACTCGTAGCAGTTGACGCCGACGATCCTCTCCTCACCCGCCTCGATCCGGGCCCGCCGGGCGGCGTGCGAGGCGACCAGCCGCGCCTTGAGATAGCCGGACTCGACGGCGGCCATCGCCCCGCCCATCTCCTGGATGCGCTCGATCTCGGCCTCCGCCTCCCCGGTCAGCTCGGCGACCTTGGCCTCGATGACGCGGCTGCCCGCGAAGATGTCGTCGTACTCCAGCAGATCGCTCTCCTGCGCCAGCACCTGCTGGATGCGCAGCGACCACTGCTGGTCCCAGGGCCGGGGCAGGCCCAGCGCCTCGTTCCAGGCGGGCAGCTGGACGGCGCGGGCGCGGGCGTCCTTGGAGAGGGTGACGGCGAGCATCTCCAGCACGATGCGCTGGACGTTGTTCTCCGGCTGGGCCTCGGTGAGCCCGAGCGAGTTGACCTGGACGCCGTAGCGGAAGCGGCGGTGTTTGGGGTTCTCGATGCCGTAGCGCTCCCGGGTGATCCGGTCCCAGATGCGGCCGAAGGCGCGCATCTTGCACATCTCCTCGATGAACCGGACACCCGCGTTCACGAAGAAGGAGATCCGGGCCACCACATCGCCCTTGCGCTCCTCGGGCACCTGCCCGGAGTCGAAGACCGCGTCCAGGACGGCGATCGCCGTCGACATGGCGTACGCGATCTCCTGCACCGGAGTGGCCCCGGCCTCCTGCAGGTGGTAGCTGCAGATGTTGATCGGGTTCCACTTGGGGATGTGGTGGACCGTGTACGCGATCATGTCGGTGGTCAGCCGCAGGCTCGGCCCCGGCGGGAAGACATGCGTCCCGCGCGACAGGTACTCCTTGACGATGTCGTTCTGCGTCGTCCCCTGGAGCTTCGCCGGATCGGCGCCGTGCTCCTCCGCGACCACCTGGTACAGCGCCAGCAGCCACATGGCGGTGGCGTTGATGGTCATGGAGGTGTTCATCTGCTCCAGCGGGATGTCCTGGAACAGCCGCCGCATGTCACCCAGATGGGAGACCGGGACCCCGACCCGGCCCACCTCGCCGCGGGCGAGGATGTGGTCGGGGTCGTAGCCGGTCTGGGTGGGCAGGTCGAAGGCGACCGAAAGACCGGTCTGGCCCTTGGCCAGGTTGCGCCGGTACAGCTCGTTGGACGCCTCGGCGGTGGAGTGCCCGGCGTAGGTCCGCATGAGCCACGGGCGGTCCTTGGGGCGGGGTTCGCCACCCATCAGACGTCCCTGAAGCGGTTGATGGCCTCGATGTGCTGGTCGCGCATCGCCTGGTCGCGCACGCCCATGCCCTCCTCGGGGGCCAGGCACAGCACGCCGACCTTGCCCTGGTGGAGGTTGCGGTGGACGTCGTACGCGGCCTGGCCGGTCTCGTCCATGCGGTACGTCCTGGACAGCGTCGGGTGGATCTTGCCCTTGGCGATGAGGCGGTTGGCCTCCCACGCCTCGCGGTAGTTGGCGAAGTGGGAGCCGACGATCCGCTTCAGCGACATCCACAGGTAGCGGTTGTCGTACTCGTGGGTGTAGCCGGAGGTCGAGGCGCAGGTGACGATCGTGCCGCCCTTGCGGGTGACGTACACGCTCGCGCCGAAGGTCTCCCGGCCCGGGTGCTCGAAGACGATGTCCACGTCCTCGCCGCCGGTCAGTTCGCGGATCTTACTTCCGAACCGCTTCCACTCGCGCTGGTCCTGGGTGCGCTCGTCCTTCCAGAAGCGGTAGTCCTCGGCGGTGCGGTCGATGATCGCCTGGGCGCCCATCTTCCGGCAGATCTCGGCCTTCTGGGGGGAGGAGACGACGCAGATGGGGTTCGCCCCGCCGGCCAGCGCGAACTGGGTGGCGTAGGAGCCGAGTCCGCCGCTCGCGCCCCAGATCAGGACGTTGTCGCCCTGCTTCATCCCGGCGCCGTTGCGGGAGACGAGCTGCCGGTACGCGGTCGAGTTGACCAGGCCCGGCGCGGCCGCCTCCTCCCAGCTCAGATGCTTCGGCTTGGGCATGAGCTGGTTGGACTTGACGAGGGCGATCTCGGCGAGCCCGCCGAAGTTGGTCTCGAAGCCCCAGATGCGCTGCTCCGGGTCGAGCATGGTGTCGTTGTGGCCGTCGGCGCTCTCCAGCTCGACCGACAGGCAGTGCGCGACGACCTCGGCGCCCGGCTGCCAGGCGTTCACGCCGGGGCCGGTGCGCAGCACGACGCCCGCGAGGTCGGAGCCGATGATGTGGTACGGCAGGTCGTGCCGCTTGGTGAGCGGGGAGAGCTTGCCGTACCGCTCCAGGAAGCCGAAGGTGGGCAGCGGCTCGAAGATGGAGGTCCACACGGAGTTGTAGTTGACCGAGCTGGCCATGACGGCGATCAGGGCCTCACCGGGGCCGAGTTCGGGCACCGGGACCTCGTCCACGTGCAGCGACTTACGGGGGTCCTTCTCCTTGGTGGTGAGGCCGGCGAACATCTCGGCCTCGTCCTTGCGCACGGTCACCGCGCGGTACGACTCGGGGACGCGCAGGGCGGCGAAGTCCTGGGGGCTGGTGTCCGACGCCAGGATCGCGTCAAGTATCTCGTTCATCGGTGCCTCCGGCGAAGCGTCCGGGAGGGGACGCCTGAGGGAACGCTGGGCTCGTGACGGGGGTGAAAGCTGCTGGCTGGCTGCTGTGCCGTCGGTTCGGCGGAGGTGCTCGGCCGTGGGCGCGGGTGAGCGCCGTGGCCCGCCTGGTGACGCAGGCGGTGTCCGGGCGCGCAAGGCGGCTTGCGGGGACAGCCGACGCGCGAGGTGTGCAGCGCGCCGGCCGCCCGGACACCTTCACCGTATGGCACGGTGTGCCACCTCGCAAGACACTGAGTGCCAACAAATTCTCTCAGTTGTCATCTCGGCTGCACACATGAGCAAGAAACGGCCGCCCCGGGAGGGGCGGCCGTTGCCGGTGATGTTCGGTTGTGTGGGTTGTGGGGCCGCCCTCAGCTGTTCTTCTCCAGCGAGAGCGCGAAGACATGGGCCCGGGCGGCGCCCGACGCCGGGGCGGCCAGGATGATCGAGGACAGCTCCTTGGCCGGGTCCAGGGCCACCACCTGGTGGAAGATCGCCGCCTTCGTGCCCACCGGGCCGCTCCGGGCGTGGATCTGGCTGGTCCGCACCGCCTCGGTCTCCCCGTACGCCGGCCCCGACAGCCACGCCGTCAGCCGGATGCTCAGCCTCGCGGTCGAGCCGTCCGCGTAGGAGGCCACCGCCGGGATCGTGACGTTGCCGGTGTCGCCCGCGCCCAGCACATGGAGCCGGGCGTAGCTCCCCGCCGGGACCGCGACCTTCTGGCCCGCCGCGATCACGTTGTTGTCCGAGCCCTCGCTGCCGTTGGTGAACGCGAAGGTGATCCCGTCGTCCTCGGTCTGCCCGGTCTGCGGCAGCTGGACCATGGGGTACGTGCGCCCCGTACCGTCGAAGTCCCCGTCGCCGTAGTACATCTCGGTGGTGATCGCGTCGTTGTCGAAGGCGCCCGTCAGATCGACCTGGGTGACCTGACCGGTCTGCGGCAGCTCCGGCATGCCCCACCGGCCGGCGGGCTTCGACACCTTCACCGGGGCGATCGCGAAGTCCGGGCGTGCTCCCGTGGCCGGGTAGATCACCGCCTCCTCGTCCCGGCCGATCTCCAGCTCGATCACGCCGTCCCCGAGGTCGCGCCACTTCGGCGCCGGTCCGCCCACCCCCGCGACCTTGATCCGCCCGGTCAGTGAGTGCCGCACCCGGCACGGCTCCCCGGCCAGGCTCCGCACCCGCACCCAAGCCGTCCTGCCGCCCTTGCGCACCCCGCTGACCAGGAACGCGCCCTGGGTGCGGAAGTCGTGCAGCGCCACGTCCCGCCACTCGCCCGGCACCCCGGGGAAGAAGCGGATGATCCCGCCCCAGCTCTGGCAGAGCATGTCGTGGATCGCCTGCGCGCCCGACAGCGGGGTCTCGATCACCGGACCCGCCTCGTAGTAGTGGGTGTTGGGCTGGATGAAGCGCGCCACCAGCTCGCGCAGATACGTCAGCGCGTCGTCGCCCCGCCCCATCTGGGCCGAGATCGAGGCCGCGCCGGAGAAGCTGTAGCCGCGCAGCGCGCCCTCGAAGCCGATCCAGTGCTCCAGCGACCGGGTGATCAGGTCGCGGTTCTCCTTCTGGTCCCAGTTGACCAGGTAGAGCGGGTAGACGGAGAGCATGTGCGAGTAGTGGCGGTGCGATGTGGCGAACGGGACGCCGGCGCCCACCATGAAGCCGTTCTCGTCCACCGGGTACGGGACGAGCTTGTCCAGCACCTCACGCCACCTCGGCGCCAGCGGATCGTCCTTGCCCAGCAGTTCGGCCGACTCCAGCAGCGTCCGGCACGACCAGCGCAGCAGCGCCAGGTCGTAGTTGCAGTCCGGAGCCGCGCCGTACTCGGGCGAGAAGGTCTTCGGCAGATGCAGACGGCCGTCCGCCTGCTCGGTCAGGAAGTGCAGGTAGTAGTTGGTGGAGCGGCGCAGCAGCGGATGGAGGACGTCCTCCAGCAGGCCCCGGTCCATCGAGTGCCGGTAGTGCAGCCATACGTTGTGCAGCGCCCAGGGCAGGTTGCCGACCTCCGGGGAGTCGCCGACGCCCGGCACCGCCACGGTGCCGTTGTCCTCGCACTGCGCGTCGGTGGAGCGGCGCAGCCCGGCCGAGTCGGCGCGGTACTCCGGTTTGAGGGCGCTGATCAGGACGTCGGTGTTCTCGGAGAGGGTGCGCGGGATCGCGTCCAGCTCCAGGTGGTTGGAGCCCAGCACCGGCCAGTACTCCAGCTGGACGTTGAGGTTCCACCAGACCCCCGGCCAGGGGGTGGGCTCGACCCAGGGACCGGTGGTGGCCATCACGGGGGCGTGCTCCCGGGCCGCGCAGGCGAGCTTGTACAGCTGGATCCAGTAGAAGCTCTGCAGCATCCCGTCGGGGACCGACAGGAAGCTCTTGCGGTAGAAGCGGTGCCACCAGTCGCGGTGGGTGCGCAGCAGGCTGGAGACCGGCAGCGCGGACGCCTTGCGGACCGTGGTGCGGGCCCGGCCCTCCGCGTCCGTCGTGGGGTACGAATGCGCCACGCACAGGTAGTACGAGCGCTCCCGGCCCGTGCCGCGCTCCTTGTACGCGGTCACCGTCTGCCCGCCCGCGACCATGGACTGCACGGTGATGCCGAGCCCGTCCTCGGTGCGGGTGACCGGCTTCGGGTTGGGCTCGAAGCCCTTCGGCGGGTCCTCGCGGACGATGCGCGGGCTGACGGCGGGGGAGGGCCGGTACTCCCAGCGGAACCCCTCCTCGCCCGTGCTCGCCCCGACGGTCGCCAGCAGCATCGTCCGGTCGTTGTGCACCAGCGCGCGGAGGGTGAGGCGGCCCTTGTCGGTGGTGATCGTGCCGCGTAACTCGGCGTCCCACAGGTCCAGCCGCAGATCGACGCCGGTGATCTTCCCGGCCGGGCGCAGCAGCAGATTGCCGACCGGAAGCCGCGCCACGCCCCAGTCGCTGCCGCCCTCGGTGGGGCGGTGGTCCTGGACCTCGCTGTGGTGGACGGTGAAGCGCAGGGCGTTCTCGCCGGGCTCCTGGTACACCATCGAGCCGAGCAGGCCGTTGCCCAGGAACGGGCCCTCGTACCAGGTGCGCGGCACCCGCTTCCAGACCAGGTCCTGTCCGGCCAGGAAGCGTTGCCACTCGCTGTCGGTGCGCATGCCGGTGAGGACGACGGAGCGCTCGTGCGCGGCCGCCTCCGCCTCCGTCGCGGGGAGGGCCACCCCCGCCGTCGACCCCGCGGCCGCGCCCGCGGCCACCCGGCCCAGGAAACCGCGTCTGCTGACTGTCATCGTCGACCAGCTCCGTCCCAACTGAAAGAGATTGATCCGATGATTTGGCTAGACGGGAGCGTAGGAAGCGGCTAATGATGCGTCAAGGCGCCGGATAGATCTGATGTATCGCTCTGTTTCGTCGATCTGTCATGAGCCTGACCATTGCCACCTGTCCCGTGGGAGGGAACGATGCGCGTCATTCGGTCCAGGGTCACCAGAGCCGCCGCGGGCATCGCCTGCACGGCGGCCGCCCTCGTACCGCTCCACGCCGAGGCCGCGGGCCCGACGGACGGCGGGGGCGGCCGCAGTTGGCGGCTGACGGGGCAGGGCCAGGTCAGCGGGCAGCTCAGCCTCACCCGCGACGGCGGCCTCACCCTCACCGCCCGGCACGGCTCCACCACCGTCCTGCGCCCCTCCGCGCTCGGCATCCGCACTGCCGACACCGACTTCGGCAAGGGGCTGCGCTTCACCGGGCGCGGCGACCGCGCCCTCCACGAGACGTACACGACCACCACCGGCCGCCGGACCCGGCACACCTCCGATGCCTCGGAGTCGACCTTCACCTTCCGCAAGGACGGACGCACCCTGAAGGTGATCGTCCGCGTCTCGGCCGACGGGCTGGCCTACCGCTACGCCCTGCCCGGCAAGGACACGGTCACCGTGCTCGGCGAGAGCTCGGAGTTCGCCGTGCCGCCGAGCGCCGACTCCTCTCTGCTGCCGTACGACAACGGCCGCTCGGACTACGAGTCCGCCCACGACCGCGGGAGCGTCGCCGACGCCAAGGCGGGCGACTACGGCTATCCGGCGCTCTTCCACGTCGGCACGAGCTGGATGCTGGTCGAGGAAGCCGACCTGAACAGCTCCTACGGCGGCTCCCGGCTCACCCTCGACGCCACCACCGACCGCTTCCACCTCACCCTCCCCGACCCCGCCGAGGTGAGCGGCCCGGACCTCACCACCCCGTGGCGCACCATGGTCATCGGCGACCTCGCCACCGTCACCGAAAGCGACCTTCCAACGGATCTCGCCACCCCGTCGAAGGTCGCCGACACCTCATGGATCAAACCGGGCAAGGCGGCCTGGTCGTGGTGGTCGGACGGCAACAGCCCGACCAGCCTCGCCGCCCAGAGGAAGTTCGTCGACTTCGCGGCGAAGGAAGGCTGGGAGTACGTCCTGGTCGACTCCGGCTGGAGCAACGACTGGATGCCCGAGCTGACGGCCTACGCCAAGGAGAAGGGCGTCGGGGTCTGGGCCTGGGTGCGCTGGCAGACCATCGACCAGCAGAGCGAACGGGACCGGCTGTTCCCGCAGTACAAGTCCTGGGGCATCGCCGGCCTCAAGATCGACTTCCTGGAGTCCGACGGCCAGGACCGGATGCGGTGGTACGACGCCGTGTTCAAGGACAGCGCGAAGCACCAGCTCATGCTGAACTTCCACGGCGCCACCATTCCGCGCGGCCAGGAGCGGACCTGGCCGCAGATGATGAGCGTCGAGGCGGTCAAGGGCGCCGAGGGCACCCGCCCCAAGCCGGGCCGCCAGCCCTTCCCGGCCGCCCATTACACGACGCTGCCCTTCACCCGGAACCTCATCGGGCCCATGGACTTCACCCCCGTGACCTTCTCCGGAGTGCGCCCCACCAGCGACGCCGCCGAGCTGGCGCTGTCCGTGGTGTACGAGTCCGGGGTGCAGCACTTCGCCGACAGCGTCGAGTCGTACGAGGCGCACCCCGAGGCGCTGACGTTCCTGGACCGGGTGCCCACGGTGTGGGACGACACCCGGCTCGTCGACGGCGACCCGGGCGACCGCGCGGTCATCGCCCGCCGCTCCGGCGACGACTGGTACCTGGGCGCGATCACCTCCGGCGAGGCCCGCACCCTGGACGAACCGCTGACGTTCCTGGGCGCGGGGAGGTGGCGGGCCGAGCTGTACAAGGACGGCCCGGACGGCAAGGTCGTCACCGAGACCCGCGAGGTCACGGCGGCCTCGCGCCTGTCGCTCCCGGTCGCGAGGAACGGCGGCTTCGCGGTGCGGCTGACCCCGGTGCGGTAGCGGCACGCGGCCCCCGGCCCCGCCGGGGGCCGGGCCCCGGCGGGGTGTGGCTACCGCTTCAGGGCGCGTTCGATCGTTCGCATGACTTCGTTCAGGGGGGCGTCCGTGCGGGCGACCATCACCACCACGTCCTCCTCCTCGCCCGCCGGGGACACGCTCGCCGCGGGGCGGCCCGGAGTGGGGCGGCCGGCGCCGATGCCGGTGCCGAAGGTTTCGCGCACGATGGCGAAGGCGTGGTCCAGCTGGGCCTCCACATCGCCCTCGCCCCGCGCCCGCAGCCAGCGGCGCAGCACGTGGTTGTGGGCCGTGACCACCGCGGAGGCGGCGACCTCGGCCAGCAGGGGGTCGTCGTCGCCGTCGTGGTGGGCGCCTTCGTCGAAGTGGCCCAGGAGATAGCGGGTGAACAGCCGCTCGTAGCGGGCCACCGAGGCGATCTCGCGTTCGCGCAGGGCGGGGACCTCGCGGGTCAGCCGGTAGCGCTCGACGGAGACCGCCGGGGAGGCCGCGTACATGCGCATGACCTCCTTGATGCCCCGGCACACCGTGTCCAGCGGGTTCTCGTGCGGGGGTGCCGCGTCCAGCACCGCGGCGGCCCGCACCAGGGTGTCGTCGTGGTCGGGGAAGATGGCCTCTTCCTTGGACCGAAAATGGCGGAAAAACGTGCGTCGGGCCACGCCTGCTCTGGCCGCGATCTCGTCGACCGTCGTCGCCTCGTACCCCTGCGTCGCGAACAACTCCATGGCGGCCGCCGCGAGTTTGCGGCGCATGGTCAGGCGCTGGGCGGCGGCGCGGCGGCTGCCGGCGCTCTCGCCGCCGTCGGAGGAGTTCGAGCGGTTACGCTGCGTACGAGTGGCCTTTACGGGCTGGGACATGTGGGGAACGTAACACGCCTGTGAGTGCCGGTGCGGGGGCGGACCGAAGGAGGGTTCCAGCAGTCCGCCCCAGCCCAGCGGACTGTCACGCCTTCGCATACTCGCGGAAGCCGCGCCCCGTCTTGCGGCCCAGGCAGCCGGCCGCGACGAGGTGTTCCAGCAGCGGCGCGGGCGCCAGGCCCGGGTCGCGGAACGCGCGGTGCAGCACCTTCTCGATGGCCAGCGAGACGTCGAGACCCACCACGTCCAGCAGCTCGAAGGGGCCCATCGGATAGCCGCCGCCGAGCTTCATCGCGGCGTCGATGTCGTCGGGCGTCGCGTAGTGCTCCTGGACCATCTTCACCGCGTTGTTCAGATACGGGAACAGCAGGGCGTTGACGATGAACCCGGCGCGGTCGCCGCAGTCCACCGGGTGCTTGCCGACCTCCCGGCACACGGTGTGCACGGTCACCCGCGCCTCGTCCGAGGTCAGCACCGTGCGCACCACCTCGACCAGCTTCATCGCGGGGGCCGGGTTGAAGAAGTGCATGCCGATCACGTCCCCCGGGCGCGACGTGGCGCGGGCGCAGGCGATGACCGGCAGCGAGGAGGTGGTGGTGGCGAGCACCGCGCCCGGCTTGCAGACCTTGTCGAGCGCGGTGAACAGCTCCTGCTTGACGGCCAGGTCCTCGGCCACCGCCTCCACCACCAGGTCCGCGTCGGCGAACGCGTCGAGGGAGTCGGCCGGGGTGATCCGGGCCAGCGCCCGCTCCCGCACCTTCTCCGTCATCCGCCCCTTGGCCACCGACCGCGTCAGCGACCTGGCGACCCGGGCCTTCGCCGCCTCCGCCTTCTCCCCGGTACGGGCCGCCAGCACCACCTCGTGGCCCGCCTTGGCGAACACCTCGGCGATGCCGCTCGCCATCGTCCCCGAGCCCGCGACGCCGACCGTGCGCACCGGACGGCCCAGCTCCGGGGTGGGCGCCTCGGGGGCCGCGCCGTCCGGGACGACGGTGCCGCTGCCGGGCGCCTCGTACGTATAGAAGCCGCGGCCCGCCTTACGGCCGGTGAGCCCGGCCTCGGCCAGCTGGCCCAGGATCGGCGCGGGCGCGTGCAGCCGGTCGCCCGAGGCCGCGTACATCGCCTCCAGGACGGTACGGGCCGTATCGACACCGATCAGGTCCAGCAGGGCCAGCGGGCCCATCGGCAGCCCGCAGCCGAGCCGCATCGCGGCGTCGATGTCCTCGCGCGCCGCGTACCGCGACTCGTACATCGCCGCGGCCTGGTTGAGGTAGCCGAACAGCAGGCCGTCGGCGATGAAGCCCGGCCGGTCGCCGAGCGCCACCGGCTCCTTGCCCAGCTCGCGGGCGAGCCCCGTGACCGCCTCCACGGCGGCGGGGGCCGTCAGCACGCTGGAGACGATCTCCACCAGCTTCATGGCGGGCGCCGGGTTGAAGAAGTGCAGCCCCAACACGCGCTCGGGGCGGGCGGATTCGGCCGCCAGCCGGGTCACCGACAGGGCGTTGGTGCCGGTCGCCAGGATCGTGTCCGGCCGGACGACGGCGTCCAGCGCGGCGAACACCTCGCGCTTGATGCCGTAGTCCTCGGGCACCACCTCGATCACCAGATCCGCGTCCGCCGCGGCGGACACATCGGTCGTGATGCGGAAGCGGTCGAGCGCGGCGGTCCGCTCGCGCTCGGTGATCCGCCCGCGGCCCACCGCCCGCGCGGTGGCCAGCTCCAGCGCCGTGACGGCCCGGTGGCAGGCGCTCTCGCTGATGTCGATGCCGATCACCTGACGCCCCGCACGGGCCAGGATCTCGGCGATGCCGGTGCCCATCGTGCCGAGCCCGACGACCGCGACAGTAGTGAGCGGGGCCCGGGAGGGGGAGAGATCAGAGGAGGAGGACGTGGGGCTGACGCCGGTCTGTGGGAGACGGTCCATCGCGGACTCCAGAGGGTGTTCCCCGGAAAGCGGGGATGAAGTGACGACTGAGGGGAGGCTTCGGTGAAAAGCGGAGGACCGACACCGCATTCCGGACTGTCGTCCGGCACCTGCTGCGGGATCTCCTCCGGCCGTTGCGAAAACTCCGACGGAAGGGCTTGCACGCTCCCTGGCGGACAGCGCCGCACGGAGGAAACTGCCCGTGGGAGACACACGGCGGCCCTGTCCCGGGGCCGTGCCGTACTGCTGGAACTGCCGAACCGACGTCACACAAGGCGGCTGCGTCACCAGGCCGCCCGAGCAGGGGTACTGCTCGTGTCGCCATAGTAACTCGCGGGTAACCAAGACGCCAGAGCCGACTGTGAGTCCTGCGCGATGGCGCGGATCACCGGGGAGGGGAGACCTCGACATGGACGACGAATTCCGGACGCTGACGGAGCGGGTACGGGCCTCGCTCACATCGCAGCAGGAGACGGCGGCACACGCCTCGCTGCTCGCGCTCGTACGGCAGGGGACCCCCGCCGCGCGGGAACAGCTCGCCCGCATCCTGGTCGCGCCGGAGCAGCCCCTGTGGGCCCGCGAAACCGCCGCCTTCGTCCTCGGCAGCGCGGGCGACCGGCGGGCCTTCGAAACGCTCGTCCTGCTCCTCAACTACCGCGAGCCCGCGCGCTGCGCGACCGCCGCCCGGGTGCTGGCCCGGCTCGGCGACCCGCGCACCGCCCGCGCCGCCGCCGCCCTCGCCACCAACCCGCTGCGCACTGCGTACTCCCTGCACCCCATCCGGCTCCTCGTCGAACTCCGCGCCCCCGAGTCCGTACCGGCCCTGGTCGCCGCCCTGGAACGGCAGTTGGCCGCCCGCGACCGGCACTGGCCCATCGCGCGGGCCTGCGTCGAGGGGCTGGGCGCGATCGGCGACGAACGCGCCGTCCCCGCCCTGAAGGCGGCGGCCGAGCACATACGGCTCAGCGCCGCGGCCGCCGCCGCCCTGGCCCGCATCAGCGGCGGCGGCTCCCTGGACGCCGACCCCCCGACCCCCCGCCCAGGCCGCGCGGGCGTCCGCTGACCGGGGCCCCGCCCCCCCGGCTCCGGGGGCTCGCTGCCGACCCTCGCTGCGGCTGCGTCCGCCCCGGGCCCGGAGGGGGCTCTGTCCTGGCCGCGCGGGCGTCCGCCGACCGGGGCGCTGTGCGGCCCTTCCCCCACCCCGCCCCTCCCCGAACCCGGGGTCAAGCCCCCGGCCCCCGCCGGCCCGGGGCGCTGCGGGCCGACGGGGCCCAGCCCCGCCGGCCTGCGGCCCGTGGCTCGGGCGGGCCTCGCGGCCAGGGCCACGGGCCCCGGGGCAGGCGGCACCCGCGCGGCGCGTGCCGGGCGGGTGCCGCGCGTCGGGCCGCGGGGCGGAGCCCGGTGGGGTCCGGGGCTGTGCCCCGGTTCCGGGAAGGGGCGGGGTGGGGGAAAGCCGGCGCGCCGCGGGGCACGGGCCGGGGCGGAGACCTGGCCCGGTCTCAGGGGAGGCCCCGCGGCGCGGCAGGTGGTGGGGGCGCGCCCCCGGCGGCGTCGAGGGCGGGCCGCGGGGGCCGGGGACCCGGGCGGGGTCAGGGCGGGCCCCGGGCGAGGTCAGGGTCCGGGTAGGCGTAGGGCGTAGCGCAGTTCCGGGACCGCCGCGCCCTCCACCTTGTACGTCTCCGCGCCCCCATCCGTCACGAAGCCCGCCCGCTCGTAGAAGCGACGGGCCCGCCGGTTCTCCTCCAGGACCCACAGCCGCAGATGCGGGAAACCGCGCTCGGCGACCCGGCGGCGGGTCTCGTCGAGGAGGGCGCGCCCGATGCCCGTGCCCAGCCGGGCGGGGTGCACGTAGAGGGCGTACAACTCGGCGTCCCCGGGCGGCAGATCGCGGTCCCGGTACGGGCCGAAGCACGACCAGCCGACCACCTCGCCGACGGCGTCCTCCGTCACCAGGTTGACCACGTCGCCGAGCCCCCGGGAGAAGAACTCCCGCCGCCGCTCGGCGTCCTCCTCGACGCTCAGGCCGTCCAGATACGTCTGCGGCATCAGCCCCGTGTACGCGTATCGCCACCCCCGTACCCGCACCATCGCCACGGCGTCGATGTCGGACTCGGTCATCTCCCTTACCGGTACCCATGCCCCGTCCATATGCGTCCACCGTAGGCGGCTTGACGTTGACACTGGCGGCAGGGTCACACGATCTCCGCCATGGGAAACACCTCGCGATCGAAGCCCGTCGCCCTCGTCACCGGAGCCGGTACCGGTACCGGTATCGGCCGCGCCACGGCCCGCGCGCCGGGGCCGCCGAGGACATCGTCCGGCACGCCGTCGAGACATACGGGCGCTCAGGAGGCGGCCTGAGCCAGGAATCCTCTCCCCTCAGGGAGGGGAGGGTTCAAAGCAGTGACAACTGGGCCGGGCCCGGAGGGTCGGTGGGGGCCTCGGGGGAGGGGACGGCTCGGTGGGCCCCGGCCTCGTACGGCCCGATGCCGTATTCGGCGGCGAGGTCGTGCACCATGCCGGTGATCCGCCGCTGGTACCACTTCGGCGCGTACGAGCCGCCGCCGTACAGGGCGTCGTAGCGCTTCAGCAGCCGCGGGTGGTGCCGGGTGAGCCAGGCCGTGAACCATTCGCGGGCGCCGGGGCGCAGATGGAGCACGAGCGGGGTCACGGAGGTCGCCCCGGCCTCGGCGACGGCGCGGACGGTGGCGCGCAGCTGCTCGGGGGAGTCGCTGAGGAAGGGGATCACGGGGGCCATCAGCACCCCGCAGGGGACGCCGTGCCCGGACAGGGTCCGTACGGCGTCGAGGCGCCGCTCGGGGGAGGGGGTGCCCGGTTCGACGGTGCGCCACAGCGGGCGGTCGGTGAAGCCGACGGAGACCGAGACGCCGACGTCGGTGACGCGGGCGGCACGGCGCAGCAGCTCCAGGTCGCGCAGGATGAGCGTGCCCTTGGTGAGGATGGAGAAGGGGTTGGCGCGCTCGACGAGCGCGGTGAGGATGCCGGGCATGAGCTGATAGCGGCCTTCGGCGCGCTGGTAGCAGTCCACGTTGGTGCCCATGGCGATGTGCTCGCCGCGCCAGCGCGGGGCGGCCAGCTCGCGCCGCAGCAGCTCCGGGGCGTTGACCTTGACCACGACCTGGCTGTCGAAGTCGTGCCCGGTGTCGAGGTCGAGATAGCTGTGCGTCTTGCGCGCGAAGCAGTAGACGCAGGCGTGGGTGCAGCCGCGGTACGGGTTCACGGTCCATTCGAACGGCATCCGGGACGCGCCGGGCACCCGGTTCACGATCGAACGGGCGCGGATCTCGTGGAAGGTGATGCCCCGGAACTCGGGGGTGTCGAAGGTGCGCGTCGTCACCGCGTCGGCGGCGAAGAGGGCCGCGCTGGCCGCCTCGCCGTCGCCTGTCAGGTTGTCCCAGCGCATGGCGCGCACCTCCGGGGTCTCGCTCACTACCACAATAGAACACATGTTCCCCTCGATTCCGTCAACCCCGAATTTGGGCGGGTGACCCGCAGGTGGTTGGCTTGCCAGCGCAGCGCACGGCAACGCAACCACCGGAGGAAAGAGCCATGGGCCAGGTCGAGGCCACCACGGAGCGCATCGTCACGGGCAAGCCCGAGGACGTGTTCGACGCGCTCGCCGACTACCGCGAGGTCCGCCCCCGGCTGCTCACCGAGCAGTTCAGCGAGTACGAGGTCCGCGAGGGCGGCGACGGTGAGGGCACCCTCGTGCACTGGCGGCTCCAGGCCACCAGCAAGCGGGTGCGCGACTGCCTGCTGGAGGTCTCCGAGCCGACCGACGGTCAGCTCGTGGAGAAGGACCGCAACTCCTCCATGGTCACCACCTGGACCGTCACCCCGGCCGGGGAGGGCACGTCACGGGTCGTCGTGACCTCGGTGTGGAACGGCGCGGGCGGCATCGGCGGCTTCTTCGAGCGCACCTTCGCGCCCAAGGGCCTGGCCCGCATCTACGACGGCGTGCTGGAGAAGCTGGCGGCCGAACTCCCGGCCCAGAGCGCCCAGTAGCGTCCGTCCGCCTCGGCGTCACGATCACCGGTTCGGGTGGTTTTCTCCGCAGTGCGCTTCCTAGGGCGCACATGCTCCCACTTGCGGTAAAGCCGCCCGGACCCGTCTCTTTGTCGATTCGTCGCGCTTGCCCCTAGTTGTCTCGTAATGCGAGAACTGGGCGGCGGCGCAGGCGTGACGAGGGGAGACAGACGTGGGCGGGATCACCGAGACCACCTTCGCGAAGGGCCACCGGCCGGCAGGCGCACCCGCCCGCGCCTCCGGCGGAACCGGCTCCGGGCCCGGCTCCGGGCCCGGGACCGAGTCCGGGCCCGGTGACGGACCCGGCGACGGCGACAGACCCGGCACCGGCACCACCACAGGGGCGGCGGGACCGCACACCGACGTCGCCCCCGGCGGGGCCGGGCTCAGCCCGGCCCGGGTGCGGACGGTCTTCCTCGGGCTGATGCTCGCCCTGCTGCTGGCCGCCCTCGACCAGACGATCGTCGCCACCGCCCTCCCCGAGGTCGTCGGCGAGCTGCACGGCCTGGACAAGATGTCCTGGACCGTCACCTCCTACCTCCTGGCCGTCACCATCGTGCTGCCGGTCTACGGCAAGCTCGGCGATCTCCTCGGCCGCAAGAGCGTCTTCGTCTTCGCGATCGTCGTCTTCGTCGCGGGCTCCGCGCTCGCCGGATGGTCGCGCACCATGGACGAGCTGATCGTCTTCCGGGCCGTGCAGGGCGTGGGCGCCGGTGGGCTGATGATCGGCGTGCAGGCGATCATCGCGGACATCGTGCCGCCGCGGGAGCGCGGCCGCTACATGGGGCTCATCGGGGCCGCGTTCGGCCTCGCGTCGGTGGCCGGGCCGCTGATCGGCGGCTTCTTCACCGACCACGCCTCATGGCGCTGGTGCTTCTACGTCAACGTGCCCTTCGGCCTGGTCACGCTCGCCGTCGTGGCGGCCGTCCTCAAGGTGCCCGAACCGCTGCGGCGGCCGCGCTTCGACTACCTGGGCGCCCTGTTCCTCACCATGTTCTCCACGTGCGCGGTGCTGCTGACGAGTTGGGGCGGCACCGAGTACGGCTGGCACTCGCGCGTCATCCTCGGGCTCGCCCTGGGCGCGGCGGGCTCCGCGATCCTCTTCGTGGTCGTCGAGTGCGTCGTGCCCGAACCGCTCATGCCGATGCGGATGTTCCGCGATTCGGTCTTCTGCGTCTCCGGGCTCATCGGCGCGGTCATCGGCGTCGCGCTGTTCGGCGCCGCCAGCTATCTGCCGACGTTCCTGCAGATGGTCGACGGCGTCTCCGCCACCGAGTCGGGGCTGCTGATGGTGCCGATGATGGGCGGCATGGTGCTGGCTTCGATCATCTCCGGCCAGTTGATCAGCGCCACCGGCCGCTACAAGGTCTTCCCGATCCTCGGCGGCCTCATCTCGATCGGCGGCATGTGGCTGCTGTCCCGGCTGGAGGAGAACACCTCACGCCAGGACTACAGCCTCTGGATGGGCGTCCTCGGGTTCGGCATCGGGCTGGTGCTGCCGGTGCTGATCCTCTCCGTGCAGAACTCCGTGTCGCCCGCCGACCTCGGCTCGGCCACCAGCGCCAACAACTACTTCCGGCAGATCGGCGGCAGCGTCGGGGCGGCCATCTTCGGCACCCTCTTCGCCCATCGGCTCGCCGACCGCCTCGCGGAGGAGTTCCCCAAGGGCACGGGCGGCCGGGCGGTCGGGGGCGGGCCGGAGCTGCCCGACCCCGACTCCGTCACCCCGCAGATCGTCCACGCGATGCCGCGTGCCCTGCGCGACGGCTACATCACGGCGTACGCCGACGCCATACCGCGGATCTTCCTCTACCTCGTGCCGGTGCTCGTCCTGGGCTTCCTGCTCGCCTTCCTGCTGAAGGAGAAACCTCTGGTGTCCCACACCGACTACGCCGTCCAGCCAGACCCCGGCGTCCAGCCGGACCCCGTCGTACCGGCGGCGCGTTCGGTGCCCCGGCACGCCGCCTCGCCGCCGCCCGTCGCGGGCATCCCGGTCTGCGGCACCGTCCAGCACCACGACGGCACCTCGGTCCCGCGGGCCGCGCTCACCCTCATCGACGTCAGCGGCCGCCAGATCGGGCGCGGCGCCACCGGCGAGGACGGGCGGTACGCGCTGAGCACGCCCGGCACCGGGGCGTACGTCCTGATCGCGGCGGCCGGCGGCCACCAGCCGCGGGCGGTCAGCGTCACGGTCGGCGACCGGCCGGTCGAGCTGGACGTCGTCCTGGGCGGCGCGGGCCGCCTCGCCGGGTCCGTCCTCACGGCCGACGGCACGCCCGTACGGGACGCGACGGTCACCCTCACCGACGTGCGCGGCGAGGTGGTCGCCTCCACGCGCAGCGGACGCGAAGGGGGCTATGTGATGACGGAGCTGGTCGCCGGGGAGTACACCCTGGCCTCCAGCGCGCCCGCCTTCCGCCCCGCCGCGCTCCCCGTCACCGTGCAGGCCGACCGCGAGACCCGCCAGGACATCGAACTGGCCGGTGGCGCGGTGCTGCGCGGCGTCGTCCGGGCCGGTGGCGGCCGCCTCGTCGAGGACGCCCGGGTCACGCTGCTGGACGCGGCCGGAAACGTGGTCGACACCGCGACCACCGGCGCGGACGGGGCCTTCCGCTTCATCGACCTGTCGGCGGGGGAGTACACGGTCATCGCCGCGGGCTACCCCCCGGTGGCGACGGTGCTCCAGGTGGCGGGCGGCGGCCGTACGGAACGCGATCTGCACCTGGGCCACGAGGACTGACCACCGAAACGCCCCGCCCCGGCCCCCGCCTTCCGCCGGGGACCGGGGCGGCGGCATGTCCGTTACGGATCGGCCCGGATGACACCTATTCGGGTATTGGCCCGCGCCGTGGCCCACCCCCGCCGTACCGTGGAAGACGGTGTCGCAGATCTTGCGTGCGAAGGAGTCTTCCGCCTATGGAGCAGGGCACGTCGCGCGGCGACGGCGGGCAGGACGGGGCGCCCAGAGTTCCGGCGCGGCGCACGGAGGTGTCCGGCCGGATCCCGCTCGCGGTGGTCGTCGTCGACGCCGACGGGCTGGTCACGCACTGGAGTTCCGGCGCCCGCAAGCTCTTCGCACACACCCGTGAACAGGCCATCGGCGCCCCCGCCGTCGATCTCATGCCGGTCTCGGGCGCCCTGCGCGGCGCGGACCTGCCGGACGAGGCGTACGAGACCCACCGGGCGGAGCAGGACGACACCCTCGACGGCCCGCGCACCTACCCCACCGCGGGCCGCGCCCGGATGACCCTCGCGGCCGACGCCGCCCAGGTCGACGTCCTGTGGTGGGCGTACCCCCTCGCGGGGCCGGGCCCCGAGCGGCTGCTGGTGCTGGCGGCGGACGCCACGGCGCTCACCGGGGCCGCCCCGGACGAGCGGTACGCGCCGGGTTTCGCGCTGCACACCGAGTTCCCCGGCGCCGAGCTGCTCGCGGACCGGCTGCCGGACATCCTGCCGAACATGGGCCCGGCCACCGGCGGCCGGATCGTCGCCCAGATCCTCGATCTCGGCTACCCCGTGCTGGAGATCAGCCACCACGAGCGGGTCCCGGTGACCCCGGACTGGGGCATGCCCCGCTACCGCGAGCGCCAGGCCCGCCGGGCGGTCCGGCGCCGCGCGGCCGAGCAGCCGCCGCCCGGGCCGGCGCCGCTCGAAGACCTGGAGGACGACCTCGCGGACCTCGAGGAGGACCTCGAACACGCCGCCGTCCGCGAGCGCCTGGAGTTCCTGAACGAGGTCAGCGGCCGCATCGGCAGCTCCCTCGACCTGGCCCGCACCATCCGCGAGGTGACCAGCGCCGCCGTCCCCCGCTTCGCCGACTTCGCCGGTACGCATCTGCGCGCCCAGGTCCTCGCGGGCGAGGGCTTCCCCGACGGCCCGCCCGACATCACCACCGTCTGGCACCGCGTCTGGGTCGCGCACAACGACGAGCCGGGGCGCTGGGACGACACGGTGCCGGTCGGGGAGAGCATCGCGTTCCCCGAGCACACCCCGTTCTTCCAGTGCATGGTCACCGGTGAGCCCGTGCTCATCCCGTACATCAGCGACGAGCTGGGCGACCGGATCGCCGGGCAGTTCGAGAAGCGCGACCTGCGCCCGCTGATCAACGGCCGGTCGATCCTCATCGTGCCGCTCAAGGCGCGCGACGTGGTGCTCGGCTTCATGGTGCTGCTGCGCCGCGCGGGCCGTGAGGTGTTCGGCGACATGGACCGCACGACCGGCGCCGAACTCGCCGCCCGCGCCGGGCTCGTGCTCGACAACGCCCGCATGTACACGTACCAGGAGAACGTGGCCGAGACGCTGCAGGACAGCATGCTGCCCCAGGTGACGCCGCGCATGGCGGGCTGTGACACCGCCACCCGCTATCTGCCCGGCACCCGGCTCGGGCGGGTCGGCGGGGACTGGTTCGACGCCATCAAGCTGTCCGGCTCGCGCACCGCGCTGGTCGTCGGCGATGTGATGGGGCACGGGCTGACCTCGGCCGCGATGATGGGCCAGCTACGCACCGCCGTCCAGACCATGGCCGCCCTCGACCTGCCGCCCGCGCAGCTGCTGCGCCACCTGGACGACCTGGCGCAGCGGCTCGGCGAGCACTATCTGGCCACCTGTCTGTACGCGGTCTACGACCCGATCCGCTCCGAGTTGCTGCTGGCCAACGCGGGCCACATCCCGCCGGTGCTGGTGCGCGCCCAGGACGGCCGCAGCGCGCTGCTGGACCTGCCGACGGGCGCGCCGATCGGCGTGGGCGGGGTGCCCTTCGAGACGGCCACCGTGCGGGTCGCGCCCGGCGACCGCCTCATCCTGTGCACGGACGGCCTGGTCGAGGTGCGCGGTCAGGACATCGGCGCCGGGCTCGCCGCGCTGTGCGAATCCGCCGCCCACCCGGCGGCGTCGATGGACGACGCGTGCGACACCGTCATCCGGGCGCTGGGTCAACGCGGCGGCCGCAAGGACGATGTGGCGCTGCTGATGGCCCGGCTGGGCGGCATCCCCCCTGACGACGTCGCCCAGTGGCGGCTGGCCCTCGACCCGGCCGAGGTGGGCCGGGCCCGCGGCCTGGTCCGTGAGCAGCTGTTGCGCTGGGGCCTGCCGCACGCCGTGGAGACCGCCGAACTGCTCGTCAGCGAGGCCGTGACCAACGCGGTGCGGCACGCCCACACCCACCATGTGGTGCTGCGCCTGGTCCGCACCGAGGCGCTGCTGTGCGAGGTCGCGGACGACGACCACGAACTGCCCGCCCTGCTGGACGCCCGCCCGGACGACGAGTACGGGCGCGGGCTGCGCGTGATCAGCGAGCTGGCCAGGGAGTGGGGGACGAGCCGGACGCGGCAGGGCAAGACCGTCTGGTTCGAGCAGACACTGACCGGTCCCGCACGTCACACCTGACCCGCACCGGGGTAGGCACGTACGGACGTGACGACGGACTGGGGAGTGGCGATGAGCGTGTCGGAGAGCTACCGGAGGAACTGGGAGAGCTTTTGGCGGGGCACCTCGGACGCCCCCGGCGAGGCCATCTGGGACGCCGACCCGGCGCTGAGCGCCGCCCGGGACGTCGACCGCTTGGCCCCGCACGCCGACCTCTCCCTCCCCATCGTCGACCTGGGCTGCGGCAACGGCACCCAGACCCGCTATCTGGCCACCCGTTGCGGCCGCGCCCTGGGCGTCGACCTGTCCCAGGCGGCGGTCGCGCACGCGCGGCGCGCCGATCCGGCCGGGACCGCCGAGTTCCGGCAGCTGAGCCTGACCGACCCGGCGGCCGTGCGTGCGCTGCGCGAGGACCTCGGTGACGTCAACGTCTATATGCGCGCCGTCATCCACCAGAGTGACGCCCCCGACCGCCGCCTCGTCGCCGAGGCGGTGGCCGCCCTGATCGGCCGCCGTGGCCGGGGCTTCGTCACGGAGCTGACGGAGGAGTCCAAGGCGACGCTGGCCCGGCTGGCCGAGAGCCCCGGCGGCCCGCCGCGGAAGCTCCGCCGCGTCTTCGACCACGGCCTCAAACCGGCCGACGCGGGGAACGCCGAGGTGCCGGACCTGCTGGCGCAGGCGGGTCTGCGGATCCTGGCCGAGGGCCCCACGGCCCTGGCCCAGACGGAGCAATGGGCCGACGGTTCACGGGTGGAGCTGCCCGCCCGGTGGTTCGTGGTGGCCGGTGCCGCGGCGGGCTAGGGGGGTTATCCACAGGGGTGGTTCGGCC
Organism: Streptomyces sp. NBRC 110028; assembly: GCF_001417735.1. Classification (GTDB taxonomy): domain Bacteria; phylum Actinomycetota; class Actinomycetes; order Streptomycetales; family Streptomycetaceae; genus Streptomyces. The sequence continues at coordinate 228,720 of NZ_BBUZ01000024.1, read as the reverse complement.
CCCGCGCAGCGCGTAACGTAACGAACCATGAAGATCCTCATCAGCGCCGACATGGAGGGTGCCACCGGTGTGACCTGGCCGGGTGATGTCCTGCCCGGCAGCCCGCAGTGGGAGCGCTTCCGGCATCCGTTCACCTCCGATGTGAACGCGGCGGTGCAGGGGTTCTTCGACGGCGGCGCCGATGAGGTCCTCATCAACGAGGCGCACTCGTCCATGCGCAATCTGCTGCTGGAGAAGCTGGACCAGCGGGCGCAGATGATCACCGGGCGGCACAAGACGCTCAGCATGGTCGAGGGGGTGCAGCACGGCGATGTGGACGGGGTGGCGTTCATCGGCTATCACACCGGCGCGGGCACCGAGGGCGTGCTCGCCCACACCTACCTCCCCAACTCCGTGACCGGCGTCTGGGCGAACGGCGCCCGGGCCAGTGAGGGCCTGCTCAACGCGCTCGTGGCCGCCGAATACGGCGTACCGGTGGTGCTGGTCACCGGCGACGACAAGACCTGCGAGGACGCCAAGGGCTATGCGCCGGACGCCCGGTGTGTCGCCGTCAAGGACTACGTCTCGCGCTATGCGGCGGTGTGCCGCACCCCCGCCCGCACCGCCGCGGACATCCGCCGGGCGGCGCGGGAGGCCACGGTGCTGGCGGTGCGCCACGAACCCCCGCAGCGGGGGCCGTTCACGATCGAGCTGGAATTCGACGCCGAGCATCTGGTGGGGGCGGCGAGCGTCGTACCGGGCGTGGAGCGCAGCGGCGAGCGGCGCGTCGCCTACACCTCACCGACCATGTACGAGGGGATCCGCTGCTTCAAGGCGGTCACGACGGTCGTATCGGCCGCGGTGGAGGAGCAATATGGCTGACACGGCCCGCCCGGAGGCGCACGACCCGATCGACGCCCAGGCCCTGGAGGAGGTGGTGCGGTTCACCTCCGAGCTGATCGCCATCGACACCACCAACCGCGGCGGCGGGGACTGCTCGGAGCGCCCGGCCGCCGAGTACGTGGCGGAGATGCTCAGCGACGTGGACATCGACCCCACGCTGCTGGAGCGGTCGCCGGGGCGCACCAATGTGGTCGCCCGGATCGAGGGCACCGATCCGACCGCGCCCGCGCTGCTCGTCCACGGCCATCTGGACGTGGTGCCCGCCGAGCCCGCCGACTGGACCGTGCACCCCTTCTCCGGTGAGGTGTGCGACGGGGTGGTGTGGGGCCGGGGCGCCATCGACATGAAGAACATGGACGCGATGGTCCTCGCCGTCGCCCGGGCCTGGGCGCGGGCCGGGGCGCGGCCCCGCCGGGACATCGTGCTGGCCTTCACCGCCGACGAGGAGGACAGCGCCGCCTGGGGCTCCGGCTACCTCGCCGACCAGCACCCGGATCTGTTCGAGGGCTGCACCGAGGGCATCAGCGAATCCGGCGCCTTCACCTTCCACGCCGGGCCCGGGCTGCGGCTCTACCCCATCGCGGCGGGGGAGCGCGGCACGGCCTGGCTGAAGCTCACCGCGCACGGCCGGGCCGGACACGGCTCGAAGGTCAACCGGGCCAACGCGGTCAGCCGGCTGGCCGCCGCCGTCGCCCGCATCGGCGACCACCGCTGGCCGGTCCGGCTGACGCCCACCGTCAAGGCGGCGCTCACCGAGATCGCCGCGCTCCAGGACATCCCGGCCGATGTGGACGCGCCCGGCTTCGACGTCGACGAACTGCTCGCCAAGCTGGGCCCGGCCGCCGCCCTCATCGAGCCGACCGTGCGCAACAGCGCCAACCCGACGGTCCTGGAGGCCGGTTACAAGATCAATGTGATCCCCGGCAGCGCCACCGCCTATGTCGACGGGCGGATGCTGCCCGGCGGCGAGGACGAGTTCCGGGAGACCCTCGACCGGCTCACCGGCCCGGACGTCGACTGGGAGTTCCACCACCGCGAGGTCCCGCTGGAGGCCCCGGTCGGGCCCGAGGCGCCCACGTACGAGGCGATGCGCGCCGCCGTCCAGCGCTTCGACCCGGGCGGCCACGCCGTGCCGTACTGCATGTCGGGCGGCACCGACGCCAAGCAGTTCTCCCGGCTCGGCATCCGCGGATACGGCTTCTCGCCGCTGCGGCTGCCCGAGGGCTTCGACTACCAGGCGCTCTACCACGGCGTGGACGAGCGGGTGCCGGTCGACGCCCTGCACTTCGGCGTCCGGGTGCTCGACCATTTCCTGCGGAGGGCGTGAGCCGGTGGTGCAGCAGGTCATGGCCACGGCCCCGTACGGGACCTGGCCCTCCCCGGTCGACGCCGCCCTCGCCGCCTCCCGCGACGGCCACCCCGAGTACGTGGGCACGGTCGGGCCCGAGGTGTGGTGGACCGCGCCCCGCCCCACCGAGGGCGGCCGCCGCGCGCTGGTGCGGCTGCGGGCCGACGGCAGCGAGGAGCCGGTGCTGCCCCCGCCGTGGAACGCGCGCAGCAAGGTCATGGGGTACGGCGGCACCCCCTGGGCCGCCGCGCCGCGCCCGGCCGGCGGCCCGCTGGTGGTGTTCGCCCACTTCGCCGACCAGCGGTTGTACGCGTACGAGCCGGACGCCCCGGCGGGCGCCCCGCCGCGCCCGCTGACCCCGGTGTCGGAGGTGGGCGAGGGCCTGCGCTGGGCGGACCTCCGGCTCCACCAGGACCGCGGCGAGGTGTGGTGCGTCCTGGAGGAGTCCACGGGTGAGCGGCCGACCGACGTGCGGCGCGTGATCGCCGCCGTACCGCTGGACGGCTCGGCCGCCGAGGACCGCACTCGGCTGCGCGAACTCACCGACGCCCGCCACGACTTCGTCACCGGCCCCCGGCTCGCACCGGACGGCCGCCGGGTCGCGTGGATCGCCTGGGACCATCCGCGGATGCCGTGGGACGGCACGGTGGTGATGATCGCCGAGGTGGCGGACGACGGCCCGTTCACCGGGGTGCGGCCGCTCGTGGGAGACACCGGTGAATCGGTGGCGCAGGCCGAGTGGGCGGCCGACGGCTCCTTGCTGTTCGTCTCGGACCTCGGCGGCTGGTGGAACCTGAAGCGGATCGACCCCGCCCCGGTGGGCGGGGACGTCATCGCGAGCAGCACCCTGTGCCCCCGCCGGGAGGAATTCGGGGGGCCGTTGTGGAAGCTCGGGCACCGCTGGTTCGCGCCGCTGGAAGGCGGGCTCATCGCCGTGCTGCACGGGCGGGGCGCCCAGACGCTCGGGATCCTCGACCCCGAGACCGGTGAGCTGGCCGATGCCGCCGGGCCGTGGACCGAGTGGGAGCCGGCGCTCGCCGTGGACGGCACCCGGGTCGTCGGCGTCGCCGCGAGCCCGTACAGCGGGCACGAGGTCGTGGAGCTGGACACCCGCACCGGCCGCGCCCGTGTCATCGGCAGCGCCCACACCGACCCCGTCGACCCCGCGTACTACCCGCGGCCGCGGGTCCGCACCTTCACCGGCGCGGACGGCCGCGAGATCCACGCCCACCTCTACCCGCCCCACAACCCCGGCCACACCGCGCCGCCCGGCGAGCTGCCGCCGTATGTGGTGTGGGCGCACGGCGGGCCCACCGGGCGGGCGCCGCTCGTCCTCGATCTGCAGATCGCGTACTTCACCTCGCGCGGCATCGGCGTCGTCGAGGTCAACTACGGCGGGTCCACCGGCTACGGCCGCGCCTACCGCGACCGGCTGCGCGAGCGGTGGGGCGTGGCCGACGTCGAGGACTGCGCCGCCGTCGCCGCGGCGCTCGCCGACGAGGGCGTCGCCGACCGGGCCCGGCTGGCGATCCGCGGGGGCAGCGCGGGCGGCTGGACGGCGGCGGTGTCGCTCACCGCCACCGGGCTGTACGCGTGCGGCACGGTCATCTACCCGATCCTCGACCCCGCCGCCTGGGTCACCGGCGAGACCCATGACTTTGAATCCCGGTACGCCGAATCGCTGATCGGCCCGGTCGCCGAGGTCCCGGACCGCTACCGGGAGCGTTCCCCGCTGCACCGGGCCGACCGGATCACCTCGCCGTTCCTGCTGCTCCAGGGGCTGGACGACACGATCTGCCCGCCCGCGCAGTGCGAGCGGTTCCTGGCGGCGATGGCGGGGCGCGGGGTGCCGCACGCGTATCTCACCTTCGAGGGCGAGGGGCACGGCTTCCGCCGCGCCGACACCATGGTCCGCGCCCTGGAGGCCGAACTGTCCCTGTACGCCCGGGTTTTCGGCCTCCCGGAGGCCGGGGTGCCCGCGCTGGAGCTGCGGGGATGAGCGCGCTGCGCGGCATCGGCCGCGGGGGAGCGGTAGCGTGAGCGCCAGCGCCACGATCCGGCATGTGAGCTGTTTCGCCATCATTCGTATCGGAGGGACCAGTTGACCACCGCACGGGCCCCGCGCCCCGTCGGCCGTGAGCCGCTGCCCACCGCCCTGGCCGGTGGGTGGCCGCAGGGCGGCGAGCCCGAGACCTGGCTGCTCAGCGTCTCGGCGTACACCGCCGCTCTGGACGCCGCCGCACCCGGCAAGGTCCTCGACGCCGAGGAGCTGGAGCGGGCCGGGAGGTTCCTGCGCGCCGAGGACCGGGAGCGGTACACGGCGGCCCATATGGGGCTGCGGCAGCTGCTCGGCGGCTATCTGGGCGTGGACCCGGCGGCCGTTCCGTTCACCCGCGAGGACTGCCCCGGCTGCGGCGGTCCGCACGGCCGCCCCGCGGTGGTCGGCGCCCCGCTCCACTTCAATATGTCGCACGCCGGTGACCTGGTGCTCTTCGCGTTCGCCGGGACTCCGGTCGGGGCCGATGTGGAGAAGCTGCAGCCGGCCTCCGTGGTGGACCAGGTGGCCCAGAGCCTCCACCCCAGGGAGCGCGCCGAGCTGGACGCGCTGCCGATCGCGGACCGGCCCGCCGCCTTCGGCCGCTGCTGGACGCGCAAGGAGGCGTATCTCAAGGGCATCGGCACCGGGCTGTCCCAGGACCCGGCGCAGGACTACGTCGGCACCGGCCGGGAGCCGGTGCCGGTGGGCCCGTGGGCGCTGATCGACGTCCCCGTGGAGTCCGGTTACGCGGCGGCCATGGCCCTGCGCGGCCCCGGCCGGGCTGGATAGCCCGGGCCGGGGGCACCCCGGAGGGTCAGGTCGTGGAGGGCGCGGGTGCCGGGGCGGGGGTCTCGGTGCCGGCAGCGGTCCCGGTCCCGGCCGCCGGGCGGCGCAGCAGGTAGACCCCGATGACGGCGACCAGGGAGGCGGCGGAGAGCGAGTAGAGCCCGCCGTTGGTGCTGCCCGTGGTCTCCTCCAGGTAGCCGAAGAGGGTCGGGGCGACGAACCCTCCCAGGTTGCCGAGGGAGTTGATCACGGCGAGCCCGGAGGCCGTGACCTTGAGGTCGAGGCTGGACTGGGCCAGCGGCCAGAAGAGGTTGGCGCCGCACTTGCTGCCGACGGCGGCCAGGGTGAGGGCCGCGAGCCCGAACCACGGGGAGCCGAGGGTGGCGAGGAAGGTGCCGACGGCCGAGAGCACCAGCACGATGGCGAGATAGGGGCGCCGGTCCGGCATGCGGTCGGTGTAGCGGCTCATGGTGTACATGGCGATGACCGCGCAGATCCACGGGATGGCCGAGAGCAGGCCGATCTGGAAGGGTGAAAGACCGCCGATGTCGTCGACCAGGCTCGGCAGCCAGAAGGTGATGGCGTAGCCGGTCAGCGCCATGGCGAAGAAGACGAGGGTGAGCAGCGCGACCTGCGGGTGGAGCACCAGACGCCACCGGGGCACCTTGGGTTCGCGGCTGCGGGTCTCCCGGTCGCGTGCGATCGCCGCGGTGAGGGCCGTGCGCTCCTCGGGCTTGAGCCAGCGGGCGTCGTTGATCCGGGAGACGAGGAAGAACGCGGCGACGAGGCCCACCACGATCGAGATGGCGCCCTCCATGGCGAACATCCAGCGCCAGCCCGCGAACCCGCCGATGCCGTGCATTTCGAGGAACGCGCCGCTGATCGGGCCGGTGACGATGTACGCGGTCGCGGAGCCGCCGAGGAAGATGGCGCTGGCCTTGCCCCGGTAGGAGTCGGGCAGCCAGGTGGTCATGTAGTACATGACGCCCGGGAAGAACCCCGCCTCCGCGATGCCGAGCAGGAAGCGCAGCAGGTAGAAGGAGGTGGCGCCGTGCATGAAGCACATGGCGAGCGTCACCGCTCCCCAGCTGATCATGATGCGGGTGAGCCAGACGCGGGCGCCGAAGCGCTCCATGAGCATGTTGCTCGGCACTTCGAAGATGGCGTAGCTGATGAAGAACAGCCCGGCGCCCAAGCCGTAGGCGGCGGCGCCGACCCCGATGTCGGCACTGAGGTCGTCCTGTACGAACCCGACGTTGGTGCGGTCCATCTGATTGACGACCAGCATCAACACCAGCATCGGCATGACGCGCCGCAAGAACTTGCTCACCGCCCGGTCGACCAGCTCCGGGGCGGGCGCCGCGTCCTGGCCGGGGGGACCCTGCTGTGCCATGGTGCTCTCCTGGCGATATGTTCATCCCTGTGAACAGTCAACGAGTGGTGCGCAGGACCATACGGTTCTGTATGAACTCGGTCAATGACCTGTGAAGCACTTATTCCGCAGCGCTGAGCTGGTGTTGAGGTCTCTGCCGGACTCGAAAAGCCAAGAGGTCCCTTCATGGAGGGTGTTCATGAATGTGACCAGGTGGGTCTGGGGCCATCAAAGGCGGTGGCGGAGAACGGGCCTCCGTACCATCATTGGCCAATGCCTGATCATGCGTATCTCGCCGAGGGAACCCGCGCGGCCATCCGGCCCCATCGGCGTGAGGACGGCCCCGAATTCGTCCGGCTCGCGCGGGAGAGCGTCGCCTTCCACCGCCCCTGGCTGACCATGCCCATGACCGACGAGGTCTACGAGGGCTTCATCACCCAACTGGAGCGGGGGGACCGGCTCGGTTACCTGGTCTGCGTACGGGAGACCGGCGCGCTCGCCGGATTCATCAACATCAACAACATCGTGCGCGGCGCGTTCCAGTGCGGTTCGATCGGCTACGGCGCGTTCCCGCCCGCCGCCGGGCGCGGCTACATGTCCGAGGGGCTGGAGCTGGTGCTGCGGCAGGCCTTCGGGCCGCTCGGGCTGCACCGGATCGAGGTCAACATCCAGCCCGGCAACGAGGCGTCGACCGCGCTCGTCAAGCGGCTCGGCTTCCGGCTGGAGGGCTTCTCGCCCGACTTCCTCCACATCGAGGGAGCGTGGCGCGACCACGACCGCTGGGCCATGACCAGCGACATGCTGAGGCCCGCGTAGATCACCCGGTCGGCGGGAGCGCCGGGACAGGCGCCCCGCCGACCGGCCGGGGTGCGCTGTCAGGCGCCGGGGTTGCGGTCCACGTACTCGAAGATCGAACCGTCCGGGTGGCGGGCCACCAGCATGCGGCCGGTGGGGGCGGGGATCGGGCCCGCGACGATCTGCGCGCCGACCGCCGTCAGGTCGGAGACCGCCTCGTCCACGTCCTTCACCGCGATCGTCGCCGTGATCTTGCGGAGGATCGCCATCTCCGACTCCGGGCCGCTCATCAGGAAGAAGCAGCCGACCGCCGCGACCGAGACGCCGCCGCGCTGGGAGCGGGACGCCTCGGCGCCGGTGAGCCGTTCGTAGACGGTGATGGCGGAGTCCAGATCGTCGACGCAGACCCGCAGTGAAGTCCCCATGATGTCCATGCGGGCGAGCCTAGTTGAACCTCAACCGCACGTCAGGCACGGCACAGCAGCTCGCCGTGGAGGACGCCGAACCAGCCGTCGTCCCGGCTGCCCCACTCGCGCCAGGCGCTCGCCACGTCCCGCAGCTCCGCCTCCGTGGCATGGCCGCCCTCCACCGCGCGCCGGGCGTAGGAGGACGCGACCGTACGGTCCGCCCACAGCCCGCTCCACCACGCCCGCTCCTCGGGAGTGGCGTAGCACCACGTGCCGGCGCCGGAGGTGATGGCGGCGCCGTCGAAGCCCGCCTCCAGGGCCCAGGACCGCAGCCGGCGCCCCGCGTCCGGCTCGCCGCCGTTGGCCCGCGCGACCCGGCGGTAGAGGTCCAGCCAGGCGTCCATCCCGGGCACCTGCGGATGCCAGGTCATGGCGGCGTAGTCGCTGTCGCGGGCCGCGACGATGCCGCCCGGGGTGCACACCCGCCGCATCTCGCGCAGCGCCCGCACCGGGTCGCCGACGTGCTGGAGCACCTGGTGGGCGTGGACGATGTGGAAGGAGTCGTCGGGGAAGTCCAGATCGTGGACGTCGGCGACCGCGAAGCGGAGGTTGGCCAGGCCGCGTTCGTCGGCCGTCCGCGCCGCCCGCTCCAGGATGGCGGGCTCCGCGTCGACGCCGACGACCTCGCCCCGGGGCACCAGTTCGGCCAGGTCGGCGGTGATGGTGCCGGGGCCGCAGCCGATGTCCAGGATCCGCATATGGGGTTGCAGATGGCCGGTCAGATAGGCCGCGGAGTTGGCGGCCGTGCGCCAGGTGTGCGAGCGCAGCACCGACTCGTGGTGCCCGTGGGTGTAGACGGCGTCGTTCGGCATGACGGAACTCCTCATCGAGTCGACCGCGATCGAAAAGCGATCACCACGGTACGCCGCGATCTCGCATGGCGAGAAGAGTTGTCTTGCTATATGGACGACAAGGGGTGGGAAAGAGGGCGGCGGGAACGGCGGACGCCGCTCTCCGCCGCCCTCTTGGCGTCCGGTCCCACCCTCAGGCGGGTGCCCGTCCCCGCTCCAGATCCCGCATGCTCACCACACCCACCGGGCGGCCCGCCCGGACCACCGGCAGTCGCCGCACCTCATGCCGTCGCATCAGCGCGGCCGCCTCGGTGGTCTCCTGATCGGGGCCGATGGTCACCGGGTCCGGGGTGCACATCAGATGGCAGCTGACCGTCAGCGGATCGACGCCGTCCGCGACCGCGCGCAGCGTGATGTCGCGGTCGGTGAGCACGCCCAGCAGCTCACCGTGGAGCGCCACGAACACCCCGCCGATGTCCTGCGCGCGCATCAGCTGCGCCGCTTCCACCAGCGAGGCATCGGGACGCACCGAGGTGACCGTGGGCGTCATGACGTCTTTCACGTACTGAGGCATCTCGCTCGCCTTCTTCGGGGTCCTGCGTGGGACGGGCGGACCCTACGCCTCGGGGCGCAGGCCCAGCGCGGAGACCACCTCCTGCACGGTGCGGAACGTCTCGTCGGCGGGCAGCTCCTGGGCCAGGGCGATCAGCCGGTCCGGTGCGTGCCGCTCGTGCAGCACGCGCAGCACGGCGCTCCGTTCCGCCGGGAACGTGGTACGGCCCAGATGGCGGGCGAACTCGAAGCGGAGCGTCTCCGCCTCGCCGATCGCCCCCGGCGACGGCACCGGACCGGTCGTCACCTCCGGGTCGTCGTCGGCGGCGGGCTCCGGGTCGTGCCACTCCTCGACCCGGGTCGGATGGCCGGAACGGATCAGGCCCTGAAGCTCCTGCTTCATCTCCTCGTCCCGGTGAACGCTCAGCCGGTTGCTGCCTCGCTGCATGTCGGTCCCCTTCCTTCATGGGTCCGTGGTGCTCGTGGGATGGTCATGTCCCCGAGAGTTCACTGCGTCGCGCCGCCCTCGTACGGCCAGCGCAGCAGTGCGCCCAGTCCCCCGACCGGGGCGCCGTTCGCGTCCTCCCCGCCGCTGCCCGGCGGCACCGTCAGCACCTCGGCGCCGGTGGCCGCGGCCGAGCGGATCAGCGCGTCGTCCGCGCGCACCGCGACGGGCCGGGCATCGCCCAGGTACCGCAGGTCGGTACGGCGCATCGCCACCTGGTCCGGCTCGGCCCCCGCCCATACCTCGCGGTACAGATCGGTGCCGTCCGGCCGGATCAGCAGCGTGCCGATGCGGTGCTCGCGCGCCGCGTCGACCAGCGCAGGAACGCCTTCCGCGGCCGTCACGCGGCCGTCCGCGGGCACGCGGCCCGCCTGGAACCGCTCCAGCGCCTCCTCGGTGCGGTCGTGCACGTGCCGGGCCCGCACCTCGTCCACGTCGCGGTCCAGCAGGCGGGCGGCGTGCGTACCGGGCGAGGCCGAACCGGCGGCCCGGCCGCCGTGCTCGCTCTCCGCGGCCCTGGGACGCAGCTGCTCCGGCAGCCGGTCGTGAACGGCGCGCCGCTCGCGCGCGTCCCCCACCAGCAGCACCAGATCGGCCCGCGTCTCCTCCTGGCGGGCCCGCAGCTCGTCCGCGATCAGTCCCGCGTTGTGCTCCCAGGTGTTCTCCGTCCGCAGCTGGAAATGGCGCTCCGACCAGTCGGCCGACGCGGTGCGGTGCACCGGCCACTGCTGCCCAGTCACCTGCCCGACGTCCCTCTCGCCGCGCGCGCCGCGCAGCTCGAAGTCCGCGCCCGTGCGGTCGATGTACGCCACCAGGCAGGACGGATCGTCCCCCGCCAGCTCCATCAGCGGCCCCACACGCGGCAGCGCCGACCAGCACGCGTGCGGCGCGCCCCGGGGCGGCGCCGTCAGCGACGGATCGAGCACCACCTCGCCGCGCGAGGCGAAGACGGCCCGGCCCACCGGCTCGGCGGACGGTGTCACCGTCATCAGCTCGTCGTACACCGCACGGCACGTGCGCGTGTCGGCGCCCTGCTGCTCCAGCCGGCGGCACGCCTCGCGGGCGGAGCGTTCGTGCTCCTCGGCCGCGGACTGGTCGGGGTGCGAGGTGTCGGCGTAGACGGTTGCCCAGGGGCCTGGGCGTTCGAACAGCGGATTCAGAAATCCGAGTCGCATGTACTCCCTCCCGGCGGTCCGGGTGTTTCGTCCCTCCCGCGTACCCGTCACCACGGCATCGACACGGATTCTTCCCCGAGGTTTGAGGCCCCTGGGCCGGGGGACCCGGCGTGTGGCCGAGCGGCCCGCAGGGAGTGAGGGCGGCGCCGGGCACGGGAGATCAGGGGCCCGTGCCCGGCGCCTCTGCGTGTTTGTTAACCCCTCCGCGCGCGGGTACCCGGCGCGCATGACTGACACCTCCGCGAACCCGGCCCCGGACCATCCGCTGCTGGCCAGACACGGTGAGGCGCTGGACCTGTTCACCGAGCGGGTGCACGCCGTACGGCCCGACCAGTGGGACGGCCCCACGCCCTGCGCCGAATGGACCGTGCGGGACCTGGTGAACCACCTCGCCGTCGAGCAGATGTGGGTCCCGGCGCTGCTCCGCGAGGGCGCGCGCCCCGGCGGTGAGGACGACGTCCTGTCCGGCGACCAGCTCGGCGACGACCCCATCGCCACCTGGGACGCGGTCGCCGCCGTCGCCCGTACGGCCTTCCGCGAGCCCGGTGCCCTGGAACGCACCGTCGCCCTCTCCTACGGCCCGAGCCCCGCCACGGAGTACTGCGCCCAGATGACGGCCGACGCGACGGTCCACGCGTGGGATCTGGCCCGGGCCGTCGGCGCCGACGAACGGCTCCCCAAGCCGCTGGTCGACTTCTCCGTACGTCAGGTCGCGCCGTACGCGGCGGACCTGGAGAAGAGCGGCCTGTTCGCGGCCCCGGTGGACCCGCCGCCGAACGCCGACGCCCAGACCAAGCTCCTGGCCCTCCTGGGCCGTGAGCCGTAGCAAAACCGCCGGCCGCGCCCCGGACCCGCGCCGGCCCCGCACCCCGTGGCGGGTGCGGGGCCGGCCGACCGGGTGGTCAGGGGCGGGCCGGGGGGCGGGTCCAGTGGCGGTGGGCGGCTATCGCTTCGGCGAAGGCGCGGGTGAACTCCTCGCTCGCCGTGCCCGTCGTCGTATCGGTGACCACGCCCCGGTCGGCGCAGACCTGGCCGTGGGCGGCGGACAGATGCAGGCCGTCGGGGTTGAGGGCGGTGAGGAGGCCGACGCCGGAGCCCAGGGCGCCGATCGGCTTGCCGTGCCGGTAGGCGTCGCGGACGAAGCGCATGGCGGCCTCGTCGGAGGCCAGGTCGGGGGTGCCGGGGGGACCGCCGGGCAGCAGGACGGCGTCGTACAGGACGGAGGCGACGGTCGGCAGGGCGCGGTCGACCGCGCAGCCGTTGCCGTCGCTGCCGCGCACCTTGCCGTCGTGGGCCGCGAGCGTTTCGACGACGGCACCCTCGGCGGTCAGCGCCTCCTGCGCCCGGGTGAGCTGTTCGGCGTCCACGCCGTCCGTGACGAGCGCCGCGACGGTGCGGGTGCGGATGGAGTGGTCGCCGCCCAGGTTGTCCAGGCTGAGGGCGGGGGAGGCGACCGGCTTGTGGTTGTCATTGACCGGGACGGGGTTGGCGACGCCGATGCCCTCGGCGACGGCGGTGGCCAGGCCGTAGTCGATGTGGGCCAGCTCGCCGACCGTACGCTCCCGCACCCGCACCGCGCCGACCTTGCCCAGCTCGAAGCGGAAGGCTTCGACGATGTGCTCGCGCTCCCAGTCGCTCATGCTGTTCCAGAACATGGCGGGCTGGCTGTAGTAGTCCTTGAAGCTGGGGCTGCGCTTGCGGATCTTGGCGCCGTCGACGCGCTCCGCGTAGTGGGTGTACGCGTACCCGTCCGCCCCGGCGAGGGCGGGGCAGCCGCCGCCCAGCGAGTTGGGGGAGTAGTTCGTCCCGGTGTGGAGGGTGGTCTGGTGGTAGCCGTCGCGCTGGTTGTTGCGGACGGGGGCCACCGGCTGGTTGACCGGGATATGGGCGAAGTTGGGGCCGCCGAGCCGGATCAGCTGGGTGTCCAGGTAGGAGAAGTTGCGGGCCTGGAGCAGCGGGTCGTTGGTGAAGTCGATGCCGGGGACGACGTTGGCGGTGTGGAAGGCGACCTGTTCGGTCTCGGCGAAGAAGTTGTGCGGGTTGCGGTCCAGGACCATGCGGCCGATGGGCCGCACCGGCACCTGCTCCTCCGGGATGAGCTTCGTGGCGTCGAGCAGGTCGAAGTCGAAGTTGAACTCGTCCTCCTCCGGCACCAGTTGCACACCCAGCTCCCACTCCGGGTACTCGCCCGCCTCGATGGCGTCCCACAGGTCGCGCCGGTTGAAGTCGGGATCGCGGCCCTGGCACTCCTGGGCCTCGTCCCACACCAGGGAGTGGACGCCGAGCCTGGGCTTCCAGTGGAACTTCACGAACGTGCCCTTGCCGCGCGCGTCCACGAAGCGGAAGGTGTGCACGCCGAAGCCCTGCATCATCCGGTAGCTGCGCGGGATCGCCCGGTCCGACATCAGCCACATGATCGTGTGCAGGGTCTCGGGCTGGAGGGAGACGAAGTCCCACAGGGTGTCGTGCGCGGAGGCGCCGGTGGGGATGTCGTTGTGCGGTTCGGGCTTCACCGCGTGCACGAAGTCGGGGAACTTGATGCCGTCCTGGATGAAGAAGACCGGCATGTTGTTGCCGACCAGGTCGTAGTTCCCCTCCGAGGTGTAGAACTTGGTGGCGAAGCCGCGTACGTCGCGCACCGTGTCGGCCGAGCCGCGCGGCCCCTGCACGGTGGAGAACCGTACGAACACGGGGGTGCGGACGGACGGGTCCTGGAGGAAGGCGGCCTTGGTGAACTCCGCGCAGGACTCGTACGGCTCGAAGTACCCGTAGGCGCCCGCGCCGCGCGCGTGCACCACCCGCTCCGGGATCCGCTCGTGGTCGAAGTGGGTGAGCTTCTCGCGGAAGTGGAAGTCCTCCATCAGCGTGGGGCCGCGCTCGCCCGCCGTGAGCGAGTCGTCGGTGTGGTCGACCGCCACGCCCTGGTCGGTGGTCAGCGGCCCCTCGGCGGGGTCGGGGGCCTTGTGCGCCTCGCGCTGCCGCTCCTTGCGGTCCGGCTGCTCGGTCATCGGGGCGCTCCCTTCGCGAACTCCTCGACGAAGGCCGCGTTGAACGCCTTGAGGTCGTCCGGCTTACGGCTGGTGATCAGGACGTTGGGGCCGCCGTCGCAGATCTTGACCTGCTCGTCCACCCAGACACCGCCCGCGTTGGTGATGTCGGTGCGCAGGCTGGGCCACGAGGTGAGGGTGCGGCCGCGTACGACGTCGGCCTCGACCAGCGTCCAGGGCGCGTGGCAGATGGCGGCGACCGGCTTGCCCGCGTCGAAGAAGCCCTTGACGAAGGCGACGGCCCGCTTGTCCATGCGGAGGAAGTCGGGGTTGGCGACCCCGCCGGGCAGCACCAGGCCGTCGTACTCCTCCACGGTGGCGTCCTTCACCGTCTGGTCGACCTCGAAGGTGTCCGCCTTGTCGAGGTGATGGAACCCCTGGACGCGGCCGGACGCGGTGGACACCAGTCGGGGCGTGCCGCCCGCGTCGCGGACCGCCTGCCAGGGATCGGTGAGTTCGACCTGCTCAACGCCTTCGGGGGCGACGAGGAAGGCGACCATCATGTGCGTTCACGTCCTTTCCGGTGTCATCCGTCATCGGTCATCCGTCATCCGTAGAGCCATGTCATCCGTTGTCGGCCCGGCGGGTAGCCAGCAGGACGGTGCCGAAACCGTTCACAGCACCCGGTACGGCGTCGCCGTCTCGTGGCGGAAGGACATGCCGTGTCCCGGCGCGCCGCTCGCCCCGGGCCGCACCGAGCCGCCGGTGGGGTCGAGGGCGCCGGTGAAGAGGGTGGACTCGATGCGGGCGTGGTCGTGGAACCACTCCAGGTGGCGCACGTTCGGTACGCACGCGGCCGCGTGCGCGTGGGCGTGCGGCGCGCAGTGCGCGGAGATCTCCAGCCCCGTGGCCTCGGCGAGGGCGGCGGCGCGCAGCCAGACGGTGAGCCCGCCGCAGCGGGTGGCGTCGGCCTGCAGACAGTCCACGACCGGCGCCATCCGCGCGAAGTACGGCAGCATGTAGCCGTACTCGCCCGCCGCGACATCGCAGACCACCAGGTCGCGCACGACCCGCAGGCCCTCCAGGTCGTCGGAGGAGACCGGTTCCTCGAACCAGCCCACCCCGTGCTCGGCGAGCGCGTGGCCCACGCGCACCGCCTGCTTGCGGTTGTACGCGCCGTTGGCGTCCACGTACAGCTCGGCGTGCGGGCCGATCGCGTCGCGCGCGTGGCCCACCCGGGCGAGGTCGCGTTCGACGGCCCGGCCCCAGGCCTCACCGATCTTGATCTTGACGCGTTCGATGCCCTGGCCGTGCACCCAGCCGGTCAGCTGGGTGGCCAGATGGGTGTCGTGGTACGTGGTGAAGCCGCCGGAGCCGTAGACCGGCACGGTGTCGTGCACCGCGCCGATCAGCTGCGGCAGCGGCAGCTGAAGCAGCCGCGCCTTGAGGTCCCACAGCGCGATGTCCACCGCGGAGATCGCGCAGGACACCAGCCCCGGCCGGCCCGCGTTGCGCACGGCCCGGCCCATGGCCTCGTTCGTCCCCGCGACGTCCATGGGGGAGCGGTCCAGGACATGGCCGCGCAGCAGGTCGCGGATCACCGACCCGGCGTCGGCCGGCGCGTAGGTCCAGCCGAGGCCGGTGGTCGTGCCGCTGCGCGCCTCGACCACCACGACGGTGGTCTCGTCCCAGGCGAGGGTGGCGTCCGCCTCGGGGGCGTCGGTCGGCACCGTGCAGGCCGTGACATCCAGCCGCTCGATCTTCACGTGGCGCCCGCGCTCACGCGTCGCCGCCGTCGGCCTTCTTGTCCCGGTGCGACCGGTGCGGCAGGTACTCCTGCACCTTCGCCTTCAGCCCCTGGCGCACCATGCCGGTGCGGTCCGGGTCGCCCTTGACGATCGATCCGAGCGTGGCCTCCATCTGCTCCCACGTCGCGTGCGGCGGGATCGGCGGCACGGCCGGGTCGGTCAGGAACTCCACGCACACCGGGCCGTCCGCGCCCAGCGCCTCGCGCCACGCCGGCTCGACCTGTTCGGGCTTCTCCACCCGGATGCCCTTCAGGCCGAGCGATTCGGCGAACCGCGCCGAGGACACGTCGGGGATCTCCTGCGAGGGCAGGAACTGGGGCGCGCCGCCCATCGCCCGCATCTCCCAGGTCACCTGGTTGAGGTCCTGGTTGTTCCAGACGCCGATGACCAGCCGCGGATCGTCCCACGCGTGGCGGTACTTGGCCGCGGTGATCAGCTCCGCCATGCCGTTCATCTGCATCGCGCCGTCCCCGACGAGGGCCACCACGGGCCGGTCCGGCTGCGCGAACTTGGCGCCGATCGCGTACGGCACGCCACTGCCCATGGTGGCCAGCGTGCCGGACAGCGAGCCGCGCATCCGGCCGCGCATCCGCACATGGCGGGCGTACCAGTTGGCCACGGAGCCGGAGTCGCAGGTGAGGATGGCGTCGTCGGGGAGCAGCGGGTTCAGGCAGTGGGCCACGTACTCGGGGTTGATGGGATCGGCGGAGACCTCGGCGCGCTGCTCCATCACCTCGTGCCAGCGCCGTACGCCCGCGGTGACCTCTTCCCGCCAGTCGCGGGACTCCTTGCGGCGCAGCATCGGCAGCAGCCGCAGCAGCGTCTCGCGCGCGTCGCCGACCAGGTTGACCTCGTACGGGTAGCGCATCCCGATCATGTGCGGGTCGAGGTCGACCTGCACGGCGCGGACCTTGCCGAACTCCGGCAGGAACTGGGTGTACGGGAAGCTGGAGCCGATCGTCAGCAGGGTGTCGCAGTCGCGCATCAGCTCGTACGAGGGGCGGGTGCCCAGCAGCCCGATGGGACCGGTGACATACGGCAGGTCGTCGCTCAGCACGTCCAGCCCGAGGAGCGCCTTGGCGATGCCCGCGCCGAGCGTGTCGGCCACCTGCCGCACCTCGGCGCGGGCCCCGGCGGCGCCCTGGCCGACCAGGATGGCGACCCGGTCGCCCGCGTTCAGCACCTCGGCGGCGCGCTCCAGCGAGCTGCGGGAGGGCACCGCGGACCAGCCGCTGCGGTCCAGGCTGGAGGGCACCATCTTGAAGTCGTGGGTGGGCGGGGAGTAGTCCAGCTCCTGGACGTCCGCCGGGATGATCACGGCGGTGGGGGCGCGCCGGGCGTAGGCGGTGCGGATGGCCCGGTCCAGGACGTTCGGCAGCTGCTCGGGGACGGTCACGGTCTCCAGGAAGTCGGAGGCGACGTCCTTGTACAGGCTGTGCAGGTCGACTTCCTGCTGGTACGAACCGCCCATCGCGCTGCGGTGGGTCTGGCCGACCAGCGCCACCACCGGCACATGGTCCAGCTTGGCGTCGTACAGCCCGTTCAGCAGGTGGATGGCGCCCGGCCCCGAGGTCGCCGCGCAGACGCCGAGCCGCCCGCTGAACTTGGCGTAGCCGACGGCCTGGAAGGCGGCCATCTCCTCGTGCCGGGCCTGGATGAAGCGGGGTTCGTTCTCCGCCCGCCCCCAGGCGGCGAGCAGTCCGTTGATGCCGTCGCCCGGATACCCGTAGACATGCTCGACGCCCCACTCGCGCAGCCGGGCGAGGACGTAGTCGGCGACTTTCATGGTCATGTCGGTCACTCACTCCTGTGGGGGTGCTCGGGTGCGTCGGATCGCCCGGGGCGCAGCCGCGAGGTGGCGGGAACGCCCGGCGGGCTCAACCGGCCAGCTGCGGCAGCACCTTGGTGCGGTAGAAGTCGAAGAAGCCGCGCTGGTCGGGGCCGATCTGGTTGACGTAGACGGTGTCGAACCCGGCCTCGGCGTAGGCGGACAGCGCGCGGATGTGCGCGTCGACGTCGTCGCCGCAGGTCACCTTCTCCGCCGTCCGCTCGGGCGTGACGAGTTCGGCGGCCTGCTCGAAGTGGGCCGGGGCGGGCAGCGTCGTCAGCAGCGGGCCGGGCAGCGACTCGACCGCCCACAACCGGTGTGCGGTGCGCAGCGCCTCGTCGGCGTCCGGGCCCCAGCACACCTTCAGGCCGCCGCGTACGGGCTTGTGGTTGCCGCTCGCGCCGCTGCCGCGCCGGAACCGCTCCACCAGCTCCGCGTCGGGGCCCATGGTGATGAAGCCGTCGCCGACCCGCCCGGCCAGCGCGCAGGCGGCCTCGCCGAACGCGGCGATGTCGATGGGCACCGGCTCGTCGGGGACCGTGTACAGCCGGGCGTTCTCCACCGTGTAGTGCTTGCCGTGGTGGTCGACCCGGCGCCCCTCGAACAGCTGGCGCATCACCATTACGGCCTCTTCCAGCATCTCCAGCCGGACCGGGGCCGGGGGCCAGCGGTCGCCCAGCACATGCTCGTTGAGGGCCTCACCGCTGCCCACACCCAGCCGGAACCGGCCGTCCAGCAGCACCGCGCTGGTGGCGGCCGCCTGGGCGACGATGGCGGGGTGCATGCGGAACGTCGGGCAGGTGACGGCGGTCTGCACGGGCAGCGAAGTGGCCTGCGCCAGGGCGCCGATCACGGACCAGACGAACGAACTCTGGCCCTGCGCCTTGTTCCAGGGGTGGTAGTGGTCGGAGATCCACAGCGAGGTGAACCCCGCCTGTTCCGCCATCCGCGCCTGCTCGATCAGCTCGGCCGGGCCGTGTTCCTCGGCGGCCAGGAAGTAGCCGTACTCGGTCATCGGACCCTCCTCGTGCGCGGATGCGGTGAAACGGGTAACCGGCGCGCAGGGAAGAAAACACAGCGGGAAGCCTTGTTTGGCAGGGTCTCGGACGGGCACGCGACCTTTAGTGCTTCGGACCGGAGGCACGTCACAGGAGCAGGACAACTGCGACCGGCGTGTCCCGAATGGTCGCCCCTTTTGTCCAATTTGCTCCCACGGTGCCATACGATAGCCCAAGGGAGGCGCGGCCGCATGACAGCCGTACGAGCACAGCCCCGCCAGACGCACACCCGCCAGACACCCACCCGGCAGGTGCGTTGCCGCAAGCGCCGGCACGCCCACGACGACGCCCCCGACACCGCCGCCCAGTTCCGTCGTATCTCCGCCCTGCCGGAGGGCCCGTCGAAGGAGGCCCTGCGTCAGGAGGTCGTCCGGGCGTGGATGCCGATGGCCGAGCGGCTGGCCGGGCAGTTCCGCAACCGCGGCGAGTCCGCGGACGATCTGCGTCAGGTGGCCATGCTCGGCCTGGTCAAGGCCGTCAAGCGCTACGACCCGGACCACGGCACCGCCTTCGAGAGCTACGCCGTGCCGACCGTGGTCGGCGAGGTCAAGCGCCACTTCCGGGACCACCTGTGGGGCCTGCACGTCCCGCGCCGGGTCCAGGAACTGCGCAACCGGGTCCGTACGGCGGTCCAGGAGCTGAACCGCACCCCGGACTCCCGCACCCCGGGCGTCGCCGACATCGCCGAGCACACCGGGCTGAGCGAGGAGGACGTCCGGGCGGGCATGGAGGCGCTGGAGAGCTACAGCACCCTGTCCCTGGACGCCGAACTGCGCGGCGCCGAGGACGGATACGCGCTCATCGACACCCTCGGCTCGCCCGAGCCCTCCTACGACCGCGTCGTCCAGCGCGAGGCGCTCAAGCCGTGCCTGCGCGCCCTGCCCGAACGCGAACGGCGCATCCTGTACCTGCGCTTCTTCTGCGACGAGACACAGGGCCGCATCGCCGACCGGCTGGGCATCTCCCAGATGCACGTGTCCCGGCTGATCAGCCGCACCTGCGAGCGCCTGGGCGAGGAAGTCAACGCGGAAGTCAACGCCGAAGTCAACGCCGAAGCCAACGCGGCCGCCTGACCCGAGCCCGCCCGGCCCACGTCCGCCTGGCCAAGGGCTGTCCCGTCATCCACAGTGGGGCAGCGAGCGGCGTCGGATGCGGTCAATCGCAAGGCGGAGGGGCGCCCTCGTACCGGGTCGTACTCGGGCGATCCCGGCAACGCGGCGAGTGACCGTAGCCGGCGTCGGGAGCCGGCTGGGGATGACGGGACAGCCCTCAGTCCTCCGCCGCCCCCGCCACCCGGGCCCGGGGGCGGCTGAGGGCCAGGGCGATGTGGCGGGAGATACGGTCCGCCGCGCCCGCCTCCGCCATCTCGAACGCGCTCCGGCCGGCCGTACGGAACAGCGTGAGCGCGCCGAGGACCGGGGCCGTGGGCGAGACCCGCAGCGGGATGCACAGCAGCGAGACGACCTCCTCCCGGACCAGCACGGGCGCGCCCGTGGCGTCCCGGCCGAAGGCGTTCGCGTCCGGCGGGCTCACCCGCAGCGCCGCCACCCCGTCGTCCAGCGCCTCGACCACCAGCGGGCAGTCGGCCGGGTCCTGCCCGGCCAGCGACGCCGTCCGCTCACCGGCCGCCTCCGGCGGGCCGAGCGCCACCATCCGGCGCGGCGCGCCGGCGCCGTCCGTGGCCACATCGGCGATCACCCAGTCCGCGAACCGGCCGTGCAGCAGCTCCGCCGCCCGCCCCAGCACCTCCTCCGGTCCCCCGCCCGCGAGGGTCGCCCCCAGCAGCGCCGTCGCCATGTCGTCGACCAGGTCCAGCAGCTCGGCGTGGCGCGTCACCTCGGCCAGATCCGGTTGCGCGGCCGGCCCGTCCACCGTGTCCTTCCCGGCGGTCCTCGGCACCGGGAGGGTGACCGAGGAGGTGGCCGCCGTGCCGCGGTCCGGCTGGAAGGCGGCCAGCACCGCGGGCTGCGGCTCGCCCGGCGGCCGCAGGGCCGCCAGCGTCACCCGCAGGGCGCCGTCAGGGCCGGGCTGCGAGAGGTGCACGGTCAGACTGCGCCCGCCCTCCCCGCGCGCCACCGCCGCGACCTGCGACCGCAGCGCCGCCTGCCCGTCGCGGCGCAGCGACGACGTCAGCGGGCGGCCGGTGGCGTATCCGGCGCGGGTGTTGAACAACTGGGTCGCGGCGAAGTTCATACGCCGGACGACGGACTCCCGGTCCAGCAAAACGACGGGAATGGGCAGTCGCTGGAACAGGGCGCGCAAAAGCTGCTGCTCATGGGGGTCGGCCCGGCCTCCCGGAGGGACGCGGCCGGCCGCGGCCAGCTCCTCGTACCGCGGCCACAGCACGTCGGCCACGTGCTGAAGCTCGAAAAGAGCGGCGTCCAGCACGGACAGCCGCTCCTGCGAGGGCAGCGCCCTCGCCGTTCGCAATTCATCGACACGTCTGCGGAAATCCGTGAGTTCCGCACCAAAATCCTGCGCCCGGGACATGCGCACACGTTAGCCCGACCGGCGGCGGGGCACTGGTCCGGTGTTGTTTTCCGCGCAAGCCAGCGGGAAGCCGACCGAAAGGGACCCTCAGGGAAGGAAAGGACCGGAGCCGGCGATGCCCGAACGCCCGTACAGCCGTCCGCAGTGCCAGCCCGACGCCCCGTCGCTCGGACGGGGCCTGGCGGAGCTGGCGGAACAGGCCGCCGCGTGCACCCCGGCCAGCTGCGGGGCGACCGCCACCGCGCTCCTGCCGCAGGACGCGCCCGTCGACACGGAGAACGACCGGACGACCGCGGCCACCCACCCCGATCTGTCGGCGCTGGTGTCGGTGCAGATGATGTCGGGCGAGGGCCCGATCCTGGCCGCCCTGGACACCGGCCGCCCGGCGGGCGCCGACGATCTGCTGCACGATCCGCGCTGGCCGCGCTACCGGGCCCGGGCGCTGGACGCGGGGGTGCGCTCCAGCGCGACGCTGCCGTTCGCATGCGACGGGCTGACGGTGACGATCTCCCTCTACGGCTTGCGGCCCGGCTCCCTGGAGAAGGCCGCCCAGGGCGCCACCGAGCTGCTGGGCGACCTCACCACCGAGAGCCTGGCCCGGGACCGCCTCTACCGCGCCGCCCTCGCCCAGGTGGACCAGCTGGACGCGGCGCTGCGGTCGCGCCCCGTGGTCGACCAGGCGTGCGGGATCGTGATGTACGTGCTGGGCTGCGACGCCGACCGCGCCTTCGACCTGCTGCGCCGGGCCTCGCAGCGGACCAACCGCAAGCTGGTGAGCCTGGCCGAGTCGGTCGTCCGGACCCGCGGCCGCGGCATGGAGCGCCGGCTGAAGGCGCTGGACCAGGACGGCGGCTCCGCCTGAGGGCTGCCGGTGTCGTCCCGCGCCGCCACCACCGCCGATCTGCGAAGGTGGACAGCGTCGGCACACACACGAAAGGTGTGGACGAATGCAACGGCAGTGGACCGCACCGGCGCCGGCTGACCGGGACGACGGCGGGCTGCCGGTCCTCCCCGAGCTGGCCGCGTGCTTCGCGGCGGCCGCGGACCGGGGCGCGCCGGAGCCGGTCGGCGGCTCCGCCGACCTGCGCGCGGCCGCCTGCGGCTACTGGTCGCGGCGCGGGCTGTGGACCGACCCGGCGCATGTCGTGGCAGCCCCCGGTGCCGAGCCGCTGCTGCTCGCCCTGCTCGCCTCGGCCCCCGGCGGCGATGTCCTGCTGCCCCGCCCGTGCGCCGCCTGGTACGAGCCGCTGGTGCGGCTGGTGGACCGGCGCGGACACCACGCCCCGGTACCGGCCGAGTGCGGCGGGCTGCCCGATCCGTTCGCGCTGCTGGAGACCGTCCGCCGGGTCCGGGCCGAGGGCGGGGTGCCGCGCATCCTGCTGCTGTCCGTCGCCGACGACCCGACCGGCACCGTGGCCCCGCCCGAGCTGCTGCACGAGGTGTGCGAGGCGGCGGTGGCCGAGGGGCTGCTGATCGTGAGCGACGAGACGTGGCGGGACACGGTGCACCATCCGCACGGCACGGTGCTGCTCAGCCCCGCCGAGATGGTGCCCGAGCACGTGGTCGTGCTCACCGACCTCGCGGGCGCCCTCACCCCGGTCGGCTGGCCCGCCGCGGTGGCCCGGTTCCCGGCCACCGAGCGCGGCGCGGAGCTGCGCGCCCGGGTGCTGTCCATGCTCACCGCCGTACGGGCCGGGCTGCCCACGGCCGTCTCGGTGGCCGCCGGGTACGCGCTGACCGAGCCCGAGCCGGTCCGTGACCGGATGGCGGCCGCCGCCCGCGCGCACGGGGCGGTGGCGGCCGCGGCGTACCGGGCGCTGACCGCCGTCGGCGCGCTGTGCCGCCCGCCGCAGGCCGGCCGCCAGCTGTACGCGGACCTCGACGAGCTGCGCGGGGTGCTCGCCGCCCGCTCCCTCACCGATTCGGTGGAGCTGGAGCGCTACCTCGCCGGGCGGCTCGGCCCGGCGGTGGCCGGTGGCCACCGGTTCGGGGACCCGCCGCACACCCTGCGGGTCCGGCTGGCGACGCTGCCGCTGCTCGGGGCGTCGGAAGAGCTGCGGCTCGCCGCGCTGGCCGCCCCGGACCCGCTGGAACTTCCGTCCGTCGCAGAGGAGTTGGCCGCCTTCGAAAGGGTATTCGGTGACCTCGTCCGGGCCGGGGCGCCGTGACCGGTCCACCGCGAAGGGAGCGCACCCCATGACCGACCAGGCCGAACCCACCGAGGCGGGCGAGGGCCGCGGTCTGCCCCTCACGCCGCGGTCGCCCCGCGCGGGGCACCCGTCGTCCGTCGCGCCCTCGCCGCTGTCCACGCCCCCGCCGCTGTCCACGCCCCCGCCGCTGTCCGCGCCCCGCCCGCTCGGCGAGGTCCGCACCTGGCCGCGTTCGTTCCTCCACCGGCTCACCGCCCCGCTGCCCGGGGTGCGCGCCCTCGCCCGGCTGGCCCGCGAGGGGCGGCTGCGGCCCCCGGCGGAGACGCTGCGCCAGATTCCCGAACTCCCCTTCGCGCCGGGCCCGCTGCCGCAGGCCGGCCCCGGGCAGACGGCGCTGACCTGGGCCGGGCACGCCAGCTGGGTGCTGCGGATCGGCGGGCTGACCGTGCTCACCGACCCGGTCTGGTCCCGCAGGATCCTCGGCACCCCGGCCCGGGTCACCCCGCCCGGGGTGCGCTGGGAGGACCTGCCGCCCGTCGACGCGGTGGTCATCAGCCACAACCACTACGACCACCTCGACGCGCCCACCCTCAAGCGGCTGCCCCGGGACACGCCGCTGTTCGTCCCGGCCGGGCTGGCCGGGTGGTTCCGGACGCGCCGGTTCACCCGGGTGACCGAGCTGGACTGGTGGGAGGCGGCCGAACTGCCGGGCGCGGGCGGCCCGGTCCGCTTCGACTTCGTTCCCGCGCACCACTGGAGCAAGCGCACCCTGACCGACACCTGCCGCTCGCTGTGGGGCGGATGGGTCGTCACCGGGCCCGGCGGGCAGCGGGTGTACTTCGCGGGCGACACCGGCTACGGCCACTGGTTCCAGGAAATCGGCCGCCGCTACCCGGGCATCGACCTGGCGCTGCTGCCGATCGGCGCGTACGACCCGGGCTGGATGCTGCGCCCGGTGCACACCGATCCCGAGGAGGCCGTACGGGCGTATCTGGACCTCGGGGCGCGGACGCTGGTCCCGATGCACTGGTCGACGTTCCTGCTCTCCGCCGAACCGCCGCTGGAGCCGCTGCACCGGGTCCGCGCCGCCTTCGAGGCGACGGGCCGTCCCCGCGAGGAGCTGTGGGACCTGCCGGTCGGCGGCTCCCGGGTGCTGGAGTAGGGGCCAAAAGGCGTAACGGACAAAAGGGGGAATAAGTGGCGAGGGGTGCAACTCGCCCATAACTTCCTGTTCATGCGTACACGAAAGCTTCCTCACCTCGCGGTCCTCACGGCCGCCCTCGCCATCGAACTCACCCAGCTGCCGGGCGCCCACGCCGCCCCGGCACCCACCGCGCCCACCGTGCACACCGTCAAGCCGGGCCAGTCGATCCAGGCCGCGGTCAAGGCGGCCCGGCCCGGGGACACCATCCAGCTGCGGGCCGGTGTCTACCGGGAGAACGTGCTGATCACCAAGAGCCGGCTGACCCTGCGGGGCGTGGGCCGGACGACCGTCCTCACCGCGCCCGCCAAGGCGTCGGCCAACGCCTGCGGCAAGGCCGGGCACGGCGTGTGCGTCACCGGTACGGCCCAACACCCCGTCAGCAATGTCCGGATCCGCTCGCTGACCGTCAGCGGCTTCCCCAAGAACGGCATCTGGGGCTCCCGCACCGTCCGGATGGACGTGCGCGACACCCTCGCCGAGAAGAACGGGCAGCAGGGCATCGGCCAGGAGCTGTCCACCCGCGGGGCCTTCCTCCGCAACGTCTCCCGCAACAACAAGGAATCGGGCATCTTCCTCGCCAACACCGTCGACGCCGAGGGCGGCGCCACCGACGCCAAGGGCACCCGGGTCGCCGGGAACCGGCTGTCCGGCAACCGGATCGGCGTCGTGGTGCGCCGGCTGCGGAACCTGACCGTCGAGCAGAACACCGCCACCGGCAACTGCGGCGGGGTGTTCGTCGTGGGCGACGAGTCCAAGCCGCGCGCCGGGGACCTGACCGTGGCCCACAACGCCGTCCACGCGAACAACGCCTACTGCGCGCCCAACGCCCGGCTGCCGTTCATCCAGGGCGCCGGCATCGTGCTCACCGGCACCGAGGGCACCCGGGTGACCGGCAACCAGGTGCACAACAACGTCGGCACCTCGCCCATGTCCGGCGGCATCGTGCTCTTCAAGAGCGTCGTCGGCATCGCGAACACCAAGAACGCCATCAGCCGCAATGTGCTCACCGGCAACAAGCCCGCCGATGTGGCCGACCGGGACAAGGGTCCCGGCAACACCTTCACCGGCAACGTCTGCACGCTGTCGGTGCCCACCGGCCGGTGCTGAGGGGGACGCCATGACCACCACCGCCACCCCGCCCCCCGGCACGGCGCCGGAAGGCGCCGCCGCGTCCCAGGCGGCGGCCATGCAGCTGCGGGAGATCGCCTTCGGCGCCGCCCGGGCCGCCGCCGTACGCGCCGCCGCCCGGCTGCGGGTCGCCGACGCGCTGGGCGAGGAGCCCACCTCCGTCGGCGAACTCGCCGCCACGGTGGACGCCGAACCCGATCCGCTGTGCCGCCTGCTGCGCGCCCTGGCCTGCTGCGGGATCTTCGCCGAGACCGACGACGGCCGCTTCGTCCACACCGAGATGTCCCGGCTGCTGCGCGAGGACGCCCCGCGCAGCCTGCGGTACATCTCCCTGTGGTGCACCGAGCCCTGGACCTGGGAGGTCTGGCCGCGGCTCGACCGGGCGGTGCGCTCCGGCGGCATCGTCTTCAACGACCTCTACGGCAAGGACTTCTTCACCTATCTGCACGAGGACGCGCCCGAGTCGGCCGAGGTCTTCGACCGGGCGATGACCACCTCCAGCCGGCAGTCCGCGGCCGATGTCGCCGCCTTCGTCGACCTCGACGGCGTCCAGGAGGTCGCCGACATCGGCGGCGGCCAGGGGCATGTGCTGGCCAGCCTGCTGGAGCGGCGCCCCGATCTGCGCGGCACCCTGCTGGACCTGCCGCAGGTGGTGGCGGGCGCCGACCCCCGGCTGCGGGACGGCGGCGCGCTGGCGGAGCGGGCCACCCTGGTGCCGGGCGACTGCCGCCGGGAGATCCCGGTCCGGGCCGATCTCTACATCATCAAGAACATCCTGGAATGGAACGACGAGAACACCCGCCGCACGCTCGCCAACGTGGTCGCGGCCGCGCGGCCCGGCGCCCGGGTGCTCGTCATCGAGAACCTCATCGACAACAGCCGCTCCTCGTTCACCACGGCCATGGACCTGTTCCTGCTGCTGAACGTGGGCGGCCGCAAGCACACCACGGACAGCCTGGTGGCGCGGATGACCGAGGCCGGGCTGAACATCACCGAGAGCCGTCCCGTCAACGCGTATCTGCACGCCATCGACAGCCGGGTGCCCGGCTAGGGCGTGTTTCGAAAGGAGCGCCGTCCGCCCGGAGGGCGGGCCCCGCGGCGTCTGGTGCGTGCGATCGCAAGGCGGAGGGTCGTCCTCGTAGCGGGCCTACTCGGACGATCCCGACAACGCAGCGAGCGTGCGTGCCAGGCGTCGCGGGGCAGGCGGGACTTTCGAAACACGCCCTGGCCACCGGCGCGCAGGAAGGTGCCCGCGCCCCTCCCGGAGGGGCGCGGGCACCGTGGCGTTCCGGGGCGGCTCAGGCCCAGCGGAACGAGCTGAGGTGGGCGAACACCACCACGTTGGCCGTGTAGTCCTTCGCGGTGTGGTCGTACGCGCCGCCACAGGTGATCACGCGCAACTGGGCGTCGTTGGTGTCCCCGTACACCTCCCGGTCCGGGAAGTCCTCCTTCTTGAAGGTCCGCACCTCGTCGACGACGAACGTGGCGAGGATGCCGTCGTCGCGGGTGACGGTCACCTTGCCGCCCGCCTTCAGGGAGCTGAGCATGGCGAACACCGCCGGGCCGGACTTGGTGTCCACGTGGCCGGCCACGATGGCGTTGCCGCGCTCACCGGGGGAGGGGCCGGCCTTGTACCAGCCGACGAGGTTGTTGTCGGTGTCGGGCGGCGGGACCAGCGTGCCCTGGGGGTTGAGCGACAGCGCGGTGAACGGGGCGCTCACCCCGATCGAGGGGATGTCCAGCCGGTTCGGGGCCGACCGCGGCAGCGCGGGCCCGGGCCGGGACGCGGGCCTGGCCGCCGGTGACCGCAGGTCGGACCGGTCCTCCGGGGGCACCTCCGCCGTCTCCGGCTGCGAATCCGTCTCGGCGGCGGTGGCCGCGGGCGTGGCCGGTGTCACCGGGGAGGAGGACTGGGAGGAGGCGTCGACCGAGTTGTAGATGAGGAAGACACCGATGAGCGCCGATGCCGCGGCCCATCGGAGCGTGCGGGTGTTGCTGTCAGTACCGCCCTGCTTGCCCTGTTTGCCCATGAGGGTGTTCGCCTTTCTCACAGCGCCCGTTCGTGGCGCTGCCGTGGCACCTCCGCCGAAGCCGGCGGTGGTGCCACGGCAGCACGGGTTTTCCGAAGCGTCAGGCTCAGATCGCGGTGCCGGACGGCTTGCGGCGACGCAGGGCGTAGGCGCCGGCGCCGAGACCGCCGAGGAGCAGAACCGAACCGGCGGCCATGCCGCTGCCCGTGGTGGCCATGCCGCCACCACCGGTGTGGACGCCACCCTTCGGCTTCTCGTGGCCCTTCCACGAACCGCCGTCCCAGTCGCCCTTCTTGCCCGACCAGTCGTGCTCGCCGGGCTCCTCGTCCTTGCCCTTGCTGCTGCCGGACCAGTCGTGCTCGCCGGGCTCCTCGTCCTTGCCCTTGCCGCTGCCGGACCAGTCGTGCTCGCCGGGGCCCTCGTCCTTGCCCTTCGGCTCCTCCTTCGAGGGCTCCTCCTTGCCGTGCTCTTCTTCCTTGCCGTGCTCTTCCTTCTGGTCCTTGTCCTTGTCCTTCCAGGAGCTGCCGCTCTGACCGTAGCCGTCCTCGGAGGACTCCTGGCTGCTCGAGTACCCGCCGTGACCGCCCGGGTCCGAGACGTCGGCAGCGAACGCGGCGGCGGGGGCGCCCAGGGTCAGGGTGGCGGCAATCGCCGCCCCGGCGAAGAGTGCGCGAGTAGATCGCATGAGTCATTCCTTCCGGCACCGGCACGATTACTGACTATTTGCCAGACAAAGGGATCGCGTCGGCGTCTTAACCACCGTCAGCGAAGAGGAGCCCCGCTGCCACTTGGCGCGGCCCGCAAATCTGACGGATGTAAGCCCTCCGAGTGGAGTTCCGCCCCTTGATCACTCTTTTGCCGCGCGAACGGACTGATGGTCATTCAGCTGATTGGACGACAGGCTTTAAAACGCCGGAACCGGCTTCCGCGGACGCGGCAGCCGGTTCGGAAACAGCCTGTTCGAAAACAGCCCGTTCGAGAAGCGTGTACGAAGGCGGGCCGGGCCCTCGCCCGGCCCGCCTCAGCGCTCCCAGCGGTAGAACTCCCTCGCCATGGCGTCCTTCGGCTCGCGCCAGGTCGCCGGGTCGTAGGCCTGCACGTACGCCGAGAGCCGTTCGCTGATGGCGCGGAACTCCGGATGGCCGGCCACCCGTGCGACCTCGGGCCCCGGCGGTTGGTCGGCCTCGATGAGATGCAGGTACACATCGCCGAACTGGAACAGACTCCGGCCGCGCACGCCTATCAGATGCGGCAGTTCCCCATGGCGGTCCGACTCCTCGAAGACGGCGGCTATGTCCTGCGCCGCGTTCTCCTTCATGCGGGCCACGATCAGTTCGCGGTGCATTTCCTCACGCCCCGACCCGAGCGCGGGCGCGCTGCTCGATCTTGTCCCGGATCAGCTCCATCTGGATTCTGGAGTTTCGGTTGATGTGCTCGGTCATTCCGGCGTCGTCCACCGGCGCGTCCGGCTTCATCTCGAAGTCCTGGGTCCAGCGCATCCGGGTCCCCTCGGCCTCCTCCTCGTACTCCCAGCGGATGTTCATGAAGGCGAAGGGCCCGGTCTCCACCCGGCGCGCCCAGACCGTCCGCACATCGCGGGCCGTCTCGCGCTCGGAGACCCAGCTCCAGACCTTGCCGTTCTCGTCCGGGTGCATCGTCAGCCGGAAGGTGGTGGTGTCCCCGTTCCGCTGGAGCACCTCGACCGACGCGTACTCGCTGAACAGGTTCGGCCAGTTCTCCAGGTCGTTCGTCATGTCCCAGACGAGGTCCAGAGGGGCCTTGATCAGGATGTCGTTGTCGGTGTGGCCGGTCATCTCATGCTCCCGTGGTGAGTGAGGTGTTGATGACATCGAGGAAGTCACCGGGCGTCTTGGAGCTCTCGGCGCCGGGCTCGATCGGGGTGCCGTACTGGTTCTCCAGCTCGCCGACGATCGCGAGCAGCCCGAGTGAGTCCAGGCCGTACTCCTCGAACGGGGAGTCCGGCCGGGTGCGCATCAGCTCCGGGTCGACGGTCAGTCCGGCACAGCGCTTCATGAGCGAGGCCAGGTCTGCGTAGGACAGTTGACTGGACATCAGATATCTCCTTCCGGGCCGCGGAGCACGAGCGCCGCGTTGCAACCCATGAGCCCCCGGCTCAGCACCAGCGCGGTCCGCGGCCGCCCGGCGCGGGAACTGCCGGTGACGAGGTCGAGGTCATGGCATACGTCGGTGACGTACGGGGTGGGCGGCACGACGCGGTGTTCCATGGCGAGCACCGCGGCCGCCACGTCCAGGACCGGGGCCGCGCAGTACGCCCGGCCGAAGCCGGTCTTCGGGGCGGTCACCGGCACCCGGCGGCCGTGCGCGCCGAGCGCGTCGGTGATCGCCAGGGCCTCGGCGCGGTCCGCCTCCGGGGTGGCGAGGGCGTCCGCGAACACCACGTCGATCTCCTCCGGGACGCAGCCGGCCTCGGCCAGCGCGGCGCGGATGGCCTGCGCGAGCCCCTCCCGGGACCGCTCCCACATCGACGGGCCGGTGAAGGTCGCGCCGTGGCCCAGGATCCGGCCGCGCACACGCGCCCCGCGGCGCAGCGCCGCGCCCTCCTCCTCGACGATGAGCATCGCCCCGCCCTCGCCCGGCGCGAAGCCGCAGGCGTCGGCGGTGAACGGCAGATAGGCCCGGCCCGCGTCCCGGGCCAGGCTCATCTCCTCGTACCCCAGCTGGCAGACCACCGAATACGGGGCGAGCGGCGCCTCGGCGGCGCCCACCACGATCGCGTCCGCCCCGTGCCGGATCGACCGGCAGGCGTGCGCGAGCGCGTCCAGGCCGCCCGCCTCGTCGTTGGCCACCACCCCGCACGGGCCCTTGAACCCGCCGCGGATGGAGATCTGGCCGGTGCTGGCCGCGTAGAACCAGGCGATGGACTGGTACGGGCCCACATAGCGCGGCCCCCTGCCCCACAGCTGCTGCAGCTCGCGCTGGCCGAACTCGCCGCCGCCCGAGCCGGACGCGGTCACCACGCCCACCGCGAACGGCGACATGTCCCGGCGCGGCAGCCTCGCGTCGTCCAGCGCCAGCTCGGCCGCGGCCATCGCGAAGTGGGTGAAGCGGTCGGTCTGGACGAGATACCGCTCCTCGATCAGCGATCCCGGCTCGAAGTCACGGACCTGGCCCGCCACCCGCAGCGGGAAGTCCTCGCAGCCCTCGCGGGTGAGCCGGTCCAGGGAGGTGATCCCCTCCCGTACGCCCTTCCAGAAGGCGTCCGTCCCCACGCCACCCGGCGCCACGATCCCCATTCCGGTGATCGCCGCGCCCCGGATGTGCCGCCCGGTCGCGGCCTTCTTGTCCTTCTTCACGGTCGCGTTCATGACGCACCCCCATGACTGAGCACCACCGCGGACTGGAAGCCGCCGAACCCGCTGCCCACCGACAGCACGTGGCGCAGCGGCAGGGACCGGGCGGTGCGCGGTACGTAGTCCAGATCGCACTCGGGGTCGGGATTCTCGTAGTTGGCGGTGGGCGGCACCACGCCGTGCGCGAGCGCCAGGGTGCAGGCCACGATCTCGATGGCCCCGATGGCGCCCAGCGAATGCCCCACCATGGATTTGATCGAACTCATCGGCGTCCGGTACGCGTGATCGCCCAGCGAGCGCTTGACCGCGGCCGTCTCATGGCGGTCGTTCTGCTGGGTGCCGGAGCCGTGCGCGTTGACGTAGTCGATGTCGGAGCTGTTGACCCGGGCGTGGCCGAGCGCGTGGTCGATGGCCTCGGACATCTCCAGACCCTCCCGGGTCAGCCCGGTCATGTGGTACGCGTTGCCGTAGGTGGCGAAGCCCCTGATCTCGCAGTAGATCCGGGCGCCGCGGGCGCGGGCGTGCTCCAGCTCCTCCAGGATCAGCACCGCGGCGCCCTCGCCCAGCACGAAGCCGTCCCGGCGCGCGTCGAACGGCCGCGACGCGTGCTCGGGGTCGTCGTTGTTGGCCGACGTCGCCTTGATCGCGTCGAAGCAGGCCACCGTGATGGGGGAGATCGGCGAATCCGCCGCGCCCGCCACGCACACGTCGGCCCGGTTCTCCTCGATCGCCTGGAAGCCGTACCCGATCGCGTCCAGACCCGAGGTGCAGCCCGTCGAGACGGTCTGCACCGGCCCCTGCGCCCCGATCAGCTCCGCCACCCCGGAGGCCAGCGCGCTGGGCGAGAACGCCCGGTGCAGATGCGGCCCGGCCCGCCGGTGGTCCACGTTCCACGACTCGCCCTTGTTGCTGACCTCGACGTAGTCGCGCTCCAGCCGGGTGGTGCCGCCGACCGCGGTGCCCAGCGACACCCCCGTACGCCACTGGTCGCCCGCGCCGGTCTCCAGCCCCGCGTCCCGTGCGGCCTCCCTGGAGGCCGCCAGCGCGAACTGGACGTAGCGGTCGGAGCGTTCGACCTGCTCCACGGTCAGCCCGGCCGCCACCGGGTCGAAGTCGCATTCGGCGGCGATCCGCGAACGGAAGCCCGCCGGATCGAAGAGCGTGATACCGCGCGTCGCCGTACGCCCGGCGGTGAGCATGTCCCAGAAGGCCGGAACACCCACGCCCCCCGGTGCGACCACGCCGAGCCCGGTGATCGCCACCCGTCGCGTCACGATGACGCCTCGGCAGGTTCGGTGGCCTCCGTGTCCACATGCCCCAGCTCGGGACGGGGAGCCAGCGGGCCCAGATGGAAGACCATCCGGGCCTCGGTGTCGCCGACGTTGCGGAAGCGGTGCCGCATGTCGCGGGGGATCAGCAGGCCCTGGTCGGGGCGCAGCCGGTGCGCGGTCCCGTCCAGGTCCACCTCCAGGTCGCCGCGGACGACGAACACGAACTCCTCGGAGTACGGGTGGTAGTGCTCACCGATGCGGTCACCCGGCTGGATGAGGGCCAGGCCCATGAAGCCGCTGGTGGCGCCCACCGTGCTCGGGGTGAGCATGGCGCGCAGATCGCCGCCGCGCCGCGTGTTGGGAGCGACGTCGGCGAGGTCGACGATGCGAGGGGACTGCGTGGTCATGATGGGTGCCTCCGGACAGGGGACGTGACATGGGATATAAGGGGCTGAGAGGGAGCGTGGATGTCAGTGGTCCGCCGACCGGCGGTCGGTGACCGGCTCCATGTCGCAGTCCGCGAGGAAGCGCCGCAACCCGTCCTCGTGGAACAGGTCCCGGTCCGCGCCGTGATCGATGAGACGGCCCATCATGGCCGCGGCACGCTTGCCGCCGACACCGGCCGCGAGGGCCGGGTCCCGGTCCAGTCGCGCCCGCAGGTCCACCAGCCGGACGACGATGTCCTCGTGCTGGAAGATCGTGCTGCTCACCAGGGGAGTCCCGGCGCCACCGGCCAACGCCAGCTCGTCCTGGCGGGCCAGCAGCTGCGCGACGGCCGTGCCGCAGCCCTCCTTGACCGGATACAGCAGCGCGTGACGCCGCAACGCGCCCGCGGGCTCCGACGCGTGTCCGTTCGTCGCCGCCTGGTGGTGCACCGCGGGCAGCGCCGCGCGCATGAAGAACTCCCGCGCCGAATCCGGGTCGTCCAGATCGCGGGCCTCCTCCAGATACGGGTTGATGGCCTCCTCGACCGCGCGCACCTCCGGCTGCCGCGCCACATGGCGCAGCGCCGCCACCAGGTCGCCCTTCACCTCCACCGCCCGGACCACCCGGTTGCCGCTCATGAACAGCGAGGTCCGGCACAGCCGCGTGGTGTCGTCCACCCGCGCCTCGGGAGAGGCATAGTCGGCCAGGATGGCCGCCACGTCCTTCTCGGTGCCGGGCTTCACGGTGAACGTCAGAGCATGCCGGACGATCCCGTCACCGATCCGCGGGACCGTCTGCAGCCGGCCTTTTCCCCGGGTCCCCGCCTCCACCCCGGCGTGTGACGAGGTCTCCCGCAGGATGCTGAACCGCAGCGACCGGGTGTCCTCCACACAACCGTGGAGGGGCTTGACCATCTCCCGGTGCGCCGCGCTGTCCACCCAGGCCAGGAAGGGCGGGGCACTCTCCCATTCGCTGGTGATCAGCCACTTGGAAGGATCCTCGATCGACTGGCACAACTGGTCGCTGAGATGCCCCGGAACCGAGGCCACCTGCTGGCACAGCTCGTCGTACGCGCGCAGAAAGCGCTCCTCGGCACCGCTGCGCACATCCAGCAGCAGCACCACGCGCAGCCGCGAATCGGTCAGTGAGGACTGCGAGGCCCGCGTGGTCGTGGACGGTGTCGTGGTGGGCTGTGGAGTCCGGGGCAGGGTGCTCATGTTCCACTCCTCCTCATGAGGCGGCGTCCTTCCTTGGGCACGCCGCCCGTCAGACCGATCGTGGGGCGCGCCCACGTATGGCGCGAGATTTGTGAGCCATCTGAGGGAACGCCTGGTCAGAGCCCCGAACGGGCCCGGAAACACCGGGCATAGCAGCAAGATGAACCGTCTTGCCGACACTGCGACACGCGTGCCCGTCCTCATCGCGGGCGGCTCCCTGGTGGGCCTGTCCGCCTCCCTGTTCCTGGGCCGTCTGGAGGTCGGCCACCTGCTCGTCGAGAAGCACCCGCGGACCTCCCACCACCCCCGCGGCCGGGGGAACAACATCCGCACGATGGAGCTGTACCGCACCGCCGGAGTGGAGTCCGCGATCCGCGAGGCGGCGGCCGTCCTGGCCGACAACCACGGCATCATGCAGACCCCGTCGCTCACCGGCACCGAGCACAACTGGCTCTTCCGCGACATCGACCCCGGCGGCAAGGCCGCCCGGATCAGCCCCTCCGCCTGGTGCCTGTGCAGCCAGAACGACCTCGAACCGGTCCTGCGACAGGCCGCCCAGGACCTCGGCGGGGACCTCCGCTTCGGCACCGAACTGCTCTCCTTCGAACAGGACGCCGACGGGGTCACCGCCGTCGTCCTGGACCGCCGCACCGAGACCCGCTCCACCGTCCGCGCCGACTACCTCATCGCCGCCGACGGCCCCCGCAGCCCGGTGCGCGAGGCGCTCGGCATCGGCCAGAGCGGCCGCGGCGAACTGTTCCACAACGTGTCCATCACCTTCCGCGCCAAGCGGCTCGCGGACGTGGTCGGCGACCGCCGCTTCATCGCCTGCTACCTCACCAACCCCGAGGCCGACGGCGCGCTCCTGCCCGTCGACAACCAGGAGCAGTGGGTCTTCCACGCCCCCTGGCACCCCGAGCGCGGCGAAACCCTGGAAGAGTTCACCGACGAACGCTGCGCCCGGCACATCCGCACCGCCGTCGGCATGCCGGACCTGGAGGTCGAGATCACCGGAAAGGCGCCCTGGCACGCGGCCGAGCGGGTGGCCGACGCCTACGGCTCCGGCCGCGTCTTCCTCGCCGGGGACTCCGCCCACGAGATGTCCCCCACCGGCGCCTTCGGCTCCAACACCGGCATCCAGGACGCCCACAACCTCGCCTGGAAGCTCGCCGCCGTCCTCGGCGGCTGGGCCGGTCCCGGCCTGCTGGAGACCTACGGCGCCGAACGGCAGCCCGTGGCCCAGGCCACCAGCGCCCGGGCCGCCTCACGCTCGGCCGAGCACAGCCACCCCGGCTACTCCGCCCCGCCCACCGCCGGCCCGCAGAGCAACGTCATGGCCGTCGCCATGGGCTACCGCTACGTGACCGGCGCGGTCCTCGGCGCCAACCCCGCCGCCCCCGCCGTACCCGACCGCTTCGAGGTCACCGCCGAACCCGGCAGCCGCGCCCCCCACATGTGGGTCCACCGCTGCGGGGTCCGGCTCTCCACCCTCGACCTGTACGAGCGCACCTGCGTGCTGCTCACCGGCCCGGGCGGCGCCGCCTGGCACGAGGCGGGCCGCGGCGCCGCCGACGCCCTCGGCGTCCCCCTCGACTGCTACCGCGTCGGCACCGAACCGGAGCACGAACTGGCCCCCGAGCCGGGCACCGACTGGGCCGAACTCCACGGCACCGCCCCCGACGGCGCCGTCCTCGTCCGCCCCGACGGCTTCGTCGCCTGGCGCGCGGAACGCGCGGGGTCCGATCCGTACGCACTGCTGACGGAGGTGCTGCGGGAGGTTTTGCGGCTGGGCGGCACCATCAGCCCCTCCGGCGCTTGAGGAGCGGGGGTGCGGGGGTGCGGAGCCCTCGCGCCCCCGCACCTAACCCGCGTCGGGGCGCCGCACCACGCGCCGCCACACCCCCGGCGCCACGCTGACCGCCACCGTCAGCGCCACGGCCGCCACCACCCCCTCCCAGGGCTCGCGGAACAGCGAGCCGCCGAGCAGGCCGATCAGCTGGTACGTCCCGGCCCAGGCCAGCGCCGCCGGGGCCGCGCCGCGGGCGAACCTCCGCAGCGGCCAGCGGGCCAGCAGACAGGCCAGCATCACCGGGATCCGGCCCGCCGGGACCAGCCGGGACAGCACCAGCACCGCCACCCCGTGCTCGCCCAGCTTCGTCCGCGCCTGGTCCAGCCGCTCCGGCGCCGCGTGGTCGTGGATGCGCTCCAGCCACCGCGAACCGTTCTTCGAGCGCACCCCGCGCCGCCCCAGCCAGTACAGCGCGAGGTCCCCGAGGAGCGCGGCCAGCGCGGCGACGCAGAAGGAGAACAGCAGTGAGAACGGCGAGGACTGGTGGATCGCCACCACGGCCGCCGAGCTGACCACCGCCCCGGTCGGCACCACCGGCACCAGCGACCCCAGCACCACCAGCAGGAACAGCGATGGATAGCCCACCGCCTGCTGGGTCGACTCCGGTGGCACGGTGCGTATCAGCTCGCCCATCACCTGGCGGGCTCCAGCCGCACACACTCGCCGTGTCCCAGCCGGTGCACCGAGGCGTCGGGGGCCAGCCGCCCCGCGTGGCGGACGAAGTCGTCCCCCGGCGCGTGGAATTCGTGCGGCCGCACCGCGTCCATGCCGATCGGCCAGTACGTCCCGTAGTGCACCGGCACCGCGCTGCGCGCCCCGAGCCGGGCCAGCGCCCGGGCCGCGCGGCCCGCGTCGAGGTGGCCGTGGCCGAGGTACGGGCCCCAGCCGCCGACCGGCAGCAGCGCCACGTCGCACGGGCCGACCGCGTCGGCCATCGCGTCGAACAGCCCGGTGTCGCCCGCGAAGTACGTGGTGGCCTCGCCGCGCAGCACGTACCCGAGCGCGGGCGCCCGGTGCGGCCCGAACGGCAGGCGGCGGCCGTCGTGGGCGGCGGGCACGGCCCGGATCCGCAGGTCGCCGACCGTCACCTCGTCGCCCGGCCGCACCTCGGTGACCCGCAGGCCGCCCGCCGCGGCCACCCGCCGCAGTCCCGGGACGGCCCGCCCGGCGCCGTACGGCACGACCAGCCGGGTGCCGGGCCACAGCTGGACCAGCGAACCCAGGTGCAGATGGTCGGCGTGCAGATGCGAGACGAGCGCGATGTCCGCCACCGCCGCGTCCGGCGTGGGCACGGGCCCGCGGCGGCGCCGCAGATGGGCCAGCCGCCGCACGAAGAGGGGGTCGGTCAGCACCGTCACACCGGAATCCCGCACGGTCGCGGTGGCATGCCCCCACCAGGTGATCTCCACCGACACGCGGTGCCTCCCGTCGCGCACGAACCACACCGTCGGCACTGATCCTCTCACCCCGGTGCGGCGGGCCGGGCCCCGTATCCCGCCCTCACCGAAGGACCAGCACCAGCTCGCCGATCTCCCGCCCCCGTGCCACCGCGAACGCCCGCTCCTCCCGGGCCACCCGGAACCCGCACTTCTCCAGCACCCGCCGGGAACCGGCGTTGTCCGCGGCGATCCGGGCGTACAGCGGGCGCATCGGCACCTCCTCGAGGAACGCGGCCAGCGCGCTGGTGGCGATCCCCTTCCCCCAGTGCTCCCGCCCGATCCAGTAGCCGACGGACGGATCACCGTACTGCTCGAACCCCAGCACGTTCCCCGCCACCCGCCCGTCGTACAGCACCGTCCGCTTGACCACGGTGTCATCGCCGAGGATCCGGTCCCAGCGTTCGTCGAAGGCCTTCCGGTCGTCCGGGGCCTCGGCGGTGAAGGCCGCCATCCGGTTGGCCTCCTCGTCCCGGTGGTAGTCGAAGAAGACCGCGAGGTCGTCCCGGTCCACCGCACGCAGTCGCACCCTGGGTCCGTTCATGTCCTCAAGTCTGCCCCGGGAAAACGCCCGCGCGGGTCGTCACCGTCAAAAGGCCGCTCCGGTCTTTACTTATGACTCATGTCGAGCAACGAGCCGAGCAGGAAACCACGGTCGGACGCGTGGAAAACGGCGCTGACCACGCTGCAGACGGCAAAGCCGCCGTTCGTCCCGGAGGGAGCCGACGTGATGACCGTCCTCGTCGAATTCCCCCCGGGCGACCCGGGCACCCCTCCGCACCGGCACTCCGGTCCCGCGTTCGGATACATGCTCGAAGGGGAGATGCTCTTCGAACTGGAAGGTGAGCCGGAGCGCGTGATCAGGGCCGGGGAGACATTCTGGGAGCCGGGTGGCGACGTCATCCACTATCAGGACGGGAACAATCGAACGGATTCCTGGAGCCGCTTCCTCGTGACGATGATGTGCGCGCCCGGCCGGCCGATGCTGACCCTGGTGGACGACGAGGAACTGGCCCGGCGCAAGGACCGACGCGCTCCGCGGAAGAGAGGATGACCATGAAGATCGCAGTTATCGGCGGTACCGGCCTGATCGGATCAAAGGTCGTGAAGAACCTGAGTGCGGCGGGCCACGAGGCCGTACCGTGCTCACCCTCCACCGGAGTCGACATCGTCACCGGAAAGGGGCTGGAGGAGGCGGTGGCCGGTGCCGACGTCGTCGTCAACCTGACGAATTCCCCGACCTTCGACGACGCCTCCGCGGCGTTCTTCCGGACCTCGATGGACAACCTTCTGGCCGCCGCCCGGAAGGGCGGGGTCCGGCACATCGTCATTCTGTCGATCGTCGGCGCGGAACTGGTGCCCGACCTCGATTACTACCAGGCCAAGGTCCTCCAGGAAGACCTTCTCAAAGCCGGGCCGATTCCGTATTCGATCGTCCGCGCCACCCAGTTCATGGAGTTCATGGACGCGGTCCTGTCCTGGACGACCGACGGCGACACCGTCCGCCTGCCCGCCACGCCGATCCAGCCGATCGCCGCCCAGGACGTGGCCGACGCCGTCGCCGAAGTCGCCGTCGGCACCCCGCTGAACGGCACCCGTGAGATTGGCGGGCCGGACGTCTTCACCCTCGACGAACTCGGCCGGATCACCCTGGACGCGCGCTCCGACAGCCGCACGGTCATCCTGGACGACACCGCCGGGATGTTCGCCGCCGTCCCCGGCGACGCCCTCACCACCAAGGGCGACGCCCGGCTCGCCCCCACCCACTACACCGACTGGCTGTCCTGAGCCGATGGCCCGTCCCCCGCGGACGCGAACGCGTCGATGGTGGAGAGCACGGTGTCCGGTGCCTCCCGCCAGGGGAGGTGGCCCGCGCCGGGGATCACCTCGAAGCGGGCGTCCGGGATGGCGGTGGCGTACGCGCGGCCGAAGTCGGGGGTGACCACGGCGTCGTTCTCGCCCCATATCGCCAGGGTGGGCACCGTGACGCGGGCGAGGCGGTGCAGCAGCTTCGGGTCTGCCAGGGCCGGGCCGGTGTAGGCCAGCATGGTGCGGATGGCTTCCGGGGACGGGCCGGGGACGCCGGGCGCCGGGGTCGGCATCCGCACCGCGTGCCCCGGGACCTCCGGTCCGATGGCCCCCATCAGCACCAGCCGCCCGATGCGGCGGCGGCCGCGGTCGCGTACGGCCATCTCGGCGGCGAGCCAGCCGCCGAAGGAGCTGCCGAGGACCAGGACGTCGTGCAGCCGGAGGTCGTCCAGCAGGTCCAGGTAGGTCTCCACGAGGCCGTCGACTCCGGTGAACCAGTCGGGCCGAGGGGCGTCGTTCCAGCCCGGGTGGGTGGGGGTCAGCACCCGGTGGGTGGGGGTGAAGTGGTCGGCGACCGCGGTCATGCTCGCCGGACCGGCGCCGCCGTGCAGCAGCAGGACGGGCCGTCCCTCGCCCACGTCCGTCAGGGGCAGCGGAAGGCCGGGATAAGGCTGGAGCGGCGCAGGGGCGGCGGGGCGGGTGGTCATCGGGTGTCGTCTCCTGATGCCGCTTTCGGGGTGTGTGAGGTGAGGGAGACGAAGACGTCCCGCGCGATGCGCAGGCCGTCGGGGCGGAGGAAGCCGGTGAGGTTGGCGGCCGCGAGGGCGGCCGCGGTCTCGCCGCGCGGGAAGAGGGCCGTTTCGTAAACGTTCAGCGCCGTCTCCAGGTCGTCGTGCGCGGCGATGGCCCCGGCGAGTTCGGCCCCGTCGAGCATGGCGAGGTTGGCGCCCGCGCCCGCGTAGGGGGACATCAGATGCGCGGCGTCGCCCAGGAGGGTGAGGCCGCGCACCCGGTCCCAGCGGTACCCGACGGGCAGGGCGTGGACCGGCCGGAGGACGAGGGGGCGGTCGGTGTCGGTGATCAGCGCGCGCAGCGCGTCGTCCCAGCCGGGGAAATGGTCCAGGACGCGCTTGGTGACGGCCTCGGGGGCGGCGCCTTCCGTATCGGACCACCCCTCGGGGACCTTCACGGAGCAGTAGACGCGGATGCGCCCGCCGCCGTTGCGCTGGGCGACCACCGCCCGTTCGTCCCCGAAGGCGTACATCGAGCCGTGGCCGACGAATTCGGCGAGGGCGCGGTGCCGGGTGTCGACGTCCTCCAGCAGGCCGTGTGACATCGTCACCCCGGAGTAGACCGGCGGGGCGTCGGACAGCAGCGGACGGACCCGCGACCAGGCCCCGTCGGCGCCGACCACGAGATCCGCTTCCACCCTCTCGCCGTCGGACAGGGTGAGCGTGGGGCGGCCCGCAGGAGGGGCGGCGACGGCACGTACCGTGCGCCCCCAGCGCACTGTTCCCCTCGGCAGGGAGTCCAGCAGCAGCCCCCGCAGCGCGCTGCGGTCGATCTCGGGGCGGTCGCCGCCGCCCTCCGGTGCGGGCGCGTGGAGCACGGTCGAGGCGTCCTTGCCGAGCAGGCGCACCTCACCGCCCTCCGGGCGGCTCAGCTCCCGGAACTCCTCGAGCAGCCCGGCGGCGCTCAGCGCCCGCTGTCCGGACTCCTCGTCCAGGTCCAGCGTGCCGCCCTGGTCGCGGGCGGTCGGTGACGCGTCCCGTTCGTAGACGGTCGAGGCGATGCCGTGGGTGCGCAGGACGCGCGCCAGCGTCAGCCCGCCCAGCCCTGCTCCGACGATCGCGATGGTGGGTGCCGTGGACATACGTCGCTCCTCTGCGAAGCGGTGGATTCCCGTCGTGCCGAACGAGGGAAGAGTAGAGGGGCGAACGTGTTCGCACCTCCCGCCAGGGCCCTTCAAACGAGCGCGGAGCGCATCGCTTGACCCTTTGACGGGAGGATGGTGTCATGGCTTCATGCTGTACGGAGTGCCCGAGCTGGACGACGACGATGCGCGCGTTCTCGATGAGATCGACGCGATGCGGGAGCGCCTGCGGCTGCGTCTTCGGGCACCCAGGCGTTGGGAAGGCCAGCTCCGCCGCAATCTGACGGCACGAGCGATCGCCGGATCGAACACCATCGAGGGGTACGCCGCGAGCGTCGCCGACGTCGAGGACATCATCCTCGGAGAGGCCCCGATCGAGGCCAGCGGGGCGGTGGCCGCGGAGATCGACGGCTACCGCCAGGCCATGACGTACATCCAGCGCTTGGCCGACGCCGGTCCCGACTTCACCTACGGCAAGGGGCTGCTCAACAGCCTGCATTTCATGATGCAGGGGCATCACCTGCTCAAGCGGCCCGGGTGGTGGCGCTCCGGCCCCGTGTACGTCACCTCACCCGAAGACCCCACCATCGCCGCGTACACGGCCCCGGACGCGGAAACGGTGCCCGGTCTGGCGGACGAACTGGTGGCCTGGCTGAACGAGGGGGACCTCCAAACCCCGGCGCTGGTACGGGCCGCCATGGCGCACCTGAACCTGGTGGCCATCCACCCCTGGCCGGACGGCAACGGCAGGATGTCCCGCGCCTTGCAGACCCTGGTGCTGGCCCGCGAGGGGCTGGTGGCGCCGGAGTTCTCCAGCATCGAGGAGTGGCTCGGGCGGGCCCGCAACACCTACCGCTACTACGACGTGCTGGCCGAGGTCGGCGGCCCCGTATGGACGCCGGACCGGGACACCCGACCCTGGGTGCGCTTCTGCCTGCGCGCACACCATCAGCAGGCCCAGACGGTGGAACGCCAGGTGGACACCACGCGGACGCTATGGGCGGCCCTGGAGGAAGCGATCGAGAAGCAGGGCTGGGCCGAGCGCCTGCTGTACGCCCTGTATCCGGCCGCGATGGGCAACCGCGTCCGCCGGGCGACGTACCAGGTGGACGCCGAGCTGAGCGAGCAGCAGGCCCAGCGGGACATCCGCGAGCTGGTACGCGCGAGGTGGCTGGTCCCACACGGCGAAGCCCAAGGCCGGTATTACACCGCCGGCGAGGGAATGCCCGAGTCCATCACGCGGGGAGTGCTGCGCCCTCGTCCCTTGCGGGAACCGTACGTGTGACGTGCTCCTCGGTCTGAAGTCCAGGGATTCCTGCCACGGGCGGGTTCGGGACCCGGATGGGATCGCGAAGGTGGACAGTCCCGGGGCCGGTCACCCGCGATGGCTCAGCACATTGACCACCCGGCCGTTGGGGTCACGGACGAAGAACCGGCGCACTCCCCACTTCTCGTCCTGCAAGGGGTGCACGATCTCCGCGCCGCTCTCTCGCACCACCGCATACACCGCATCCACATCGTCCACCTCGACGCTCATGTCGGGCACGACGGGCGCGGTCTCGTCGTGGCTCATGAAGGTGACTTGTGCCGTGGGGTTGGAGGGCGAGGCGAGCGTCATGACCCAGCCAAGGTTCATGACCTCCTCGAATCCCAGGAGGCCGTAGAAATCCCGGCTCTCCTCCATGGTCTCGGACTGGATGTCGGGCATGACCCGGCGGATGGACATGGGCGACTCCTCCTGGCAGGCGCGAGTAATCGTGTCTCTGGTTCTCTCCAGAGGTCCTGGGGCATGGCGCCGTCAACGTCATCAGGCGCGGGCGGGTCAGGTGGCGGCCCGCCGGTCGCGCTTGACCTTCCGGCGCACGTGGCCGATGAGCGTCGCCGCGCCGGCATACGTACCCACCGCAGCCACCACCGACAGCCATACCGGTCCGTGGCGGTGCAGGTTGTTCAGGAGGTACGTGCCGAAGAGCGCGGTACTGATCGCTTCCCGCACATCGTTCCGCTGCCACCAGTGCTGCCGGGGCGCTTCTGCTCGGGCGAGCCGGCGGGCGTAGGCCGCGACCGGGCCGAATTCCTCCTCGGGCTCGCTCCCGGTTTCCGCGAGGTGGCGGCCGGCCTCCCGGGTGAGTTCGGCGGCGCGGGTCCGGGGGAGTGCGTGGCGTCCCCGCAACAGCTGCGGCAGTTTGCGCAGCCACGCCTCGGACGACAGCCGCTCGGGAGCGGGCGCGGCCGTGGCCGACGGGCGGGAGAACAGCGCCCACGCGGGGAGCGCGACGCCCAGCGCGCAGAGGGCGGGGGTCGGCACGGGGGCGATCACGGTGTGGGGCCCTTCCACGAACGCGACAGCGGCGAGGACGATGGCGACGAGGGCGCCGACCGCGCAGGCGGTCGCGCGCACGCGGGAC
Source organism: Streptomyces sp. NBRC 110028 (assembly GCF_001417735.1). GTDB lineage: Bacteria > Actinomycetota > Actinomycetes > Streptomycetales > Streptomycetaceae > Streptomyces. The sequence goes on along the minus strand of NZ_BBUZ01000024.1, from coordinate 185,705 downwards.
CCGGAGTGCAGGGCGAACCGCGCGCCGTACAAAGCGGCTACGGCGGTGGCGACAGCGGCGCAGCCGATGAGGGCCGCGGCGGTGACATCGGCCATGAGGCCGCTCGTCACCAGCGCGTACGCCCCGGCCATAAAGGCCATCAAGCCCCACTGCGCGGTCACGGCGAAGGCGTAGTCGGTCCTCGTCCACGCGTCGGGGTCCCCACCGGCCCCTGCGTCGGCGGGCAGCCGCTCGGCTGCCACGGACTCGGCGAAGTCGTCCGGGCGCCCGAAAACTTCCTCCGGGCTTTCGCCGCTCTCCGCGCAATGTGCTGCCACTTCCGCCAGCAGGCTGTCGCTCACGTCGTCCCCCACGGACCGCTCGGCGAGGGCGAGCCGGGTCCGGAATTCCCACGTGTCCGCGCTTTCGCTCATCTCAACTCCTGCTGGGTTTGGCTCATCAGCCGGTCCATCGCGGCGGAGAACTCCTGCCAGTGCGCGATCTCGTCACGCAGCCCGGCGCGTCCGGCGTCGGTGAGCCGGTAGACCTTGCGTCCCGGTCCGCCATTGCCCGGCTCCCAGCGCGCTTCGACCAGGCCGTCGGTTTCCATCCGGCCGAGTACGGGGTACAGCGCTCCGCCGCGCACCGTTCCCAGGCCGTGTTCCGCGAGCCGTTGCACCAGCGCGTAGCCGTGCCGGTCGCCTTCGGCCAGCACGGCGGCCACGCTCAACTGCAAGGTTCCGCGCAGCCATCCGGCCGAGGGGTCCGTCGGTGCCATCTGCCCTCCCGTCGGATTACTCGTGATCCACGACTAGTTCGGTTTCAGAGTAGTGGGGCCGGCGCGATTGTCAACGGCCCCTGAGGCGGGCGGGACTCGGCGGTATGGCGGATCGCCGGATCATGATCAAAGCTAGGTGCCGTGGACGGAGTCACGGTCGGTACGGTTCTCGCCCTGATCGGCGTTCTGCTGGGGACGACGGGGACCCTCATAGGGCAGCAGTTGGCGAACCGCGTCGAGGTGCAGCGCGACCAGCGGCAGCGCGCTGACGCGGCGCGGGCGGAGCGCAAGGAGGCCATATCGGGCTATCTGAAGGCGGTGCAACGGGTCGAGCTGATCCTCGACCGCCGAAAGCTCGGCATGCCGACCCTCGACGACCCCGAGGACGAGAAGCTGCACGACTTATGGCTGGCGAAGAAGGCGGTCGAGCTGGTGTGTTCCGCGCGGGCCGCCCAGGCCGCGCACGACTACACCACCGCGCTGCACACGCTCATGCGCAGCGAGCAGGGGCGGTCGCCGGTCAAGCGCGAGCGTCGTGAGGCGTTCATGGAGGCGGCCCGCGAGGAGTTGGAGAGCGGCCGCGCGCGCATCAGGAGGTGAGACCTCCCCGCGGAATCTCTAATGATCTCCCTGATCGTGGGCGTGGACAATGCGATCCGAGGTGGCCGACCTCCCCCCACACGGCCACCCAACAACTTACGGAGGATGCATGACGTCCGCCCGGCCCGCCGCCGAGCCCCTGGCCTATCCGTTCGCGGCCGAGAAGCTGAACCTGGCCCCGCTGTACGAGCGGTTGCGCCGCGAGGAGCCGTTGGCCCGGGTTCAGCTCCCGTACGGCGAACCGGCGTGGCTGGCCACCCGCTACGAGGACGCCCGGCTCGTCCTGGGTGACCCGCGCTTCAGCCGGGCGGCGGCCGTCGGGCGCGACGCGCCGCGCGTACGGCCGTACGCTCCCGGCCCCGGCACGATCAGTACGTTCGACCCGCCGGAGCACAGCCGGTTGCGCCGCCTGGTGACCAAGGCGTTCACCGTGCGCCAGATCGACCGCATGCGGTCACGTGTCCAGCAGATCGCCGACGAACTGGTCGACGCGATACGGGCCGAGGGCGCCCCCGCCGACCTCGTCGAGGACTTCGCCCTGCCCCTGCCGATCACGGTCATCTGTGAGCTGCTGGGCGTGCCGTTCGAGGACCGGGGCGACTTCCGGCTGTGGTCCGAGGCGTTCCTCTCCACGACGAAGTACACGCTGGAGGAGATCAAGGGCTACCGGGCCCTGCTCCGGGACTACATGGCCGGTCTCGTCGCCGAACGGCGCACCGCGCCGCAGGACGATCTGCTCAGCTCCCTCGTCGCGGCGCGCGACAACGACGACCGGCTGTCCGAGGACGAACTGCTCTCGCTGGCGGAGTCGATCCTCATCGCGGGCCACGAGACCACCGCCACACAGATCGCGAACTTCCTCTACGTCCTGCTCACCCGGCCCGAACACCTCGCCGCCCTCCGCGCCGACCTCGACCAGGTGCCGCAGGCGGTCGAGGAACTGCTGCGCTTCACCCCGCTCGGCTCCGGCAGCCTCCAGCCCCGGTACGCGGTCGAGGACGTCGAGGTGGGCGGGGTGACCGTACGGGCCGGTGAGCCGGTGGTCGTCGCCATCAACTCGGCCAACCGCGACGAGAGCGTCTACACCGGCCCCGACCAGCTCGATCTGCGCCGCCACGAGGCGACCCACATCGGCTTCGGCCACGGACCGCACCACTGCCTGGGCGCTCCGCTGGCCCGGATGGAGCTGCGGATCGCCCTGCGGACGCTGCTGGAACGGCTGCCGGGGCTGCGGCTCGCCGACGCCGAGCAGGACGTGGAGTGGAAGGTGGGCGTGTCCACGCGCGGCGTGCGGAGGCTGCCGGTCACCTGGGAGGTGCGGTGAGGGCCTGACCGTCAGTCCTTGAGGGCCCGCGCCACGCCGTCGACGGTCGCCAGGAAGGCCGACCAGGCGTCGGCGGGTATGTGGAGGTTCGGGCCCTCGGGGATCTTTGAGTCCCGGACGTGGACGGTGGCGGGGGTGCGGGCCACCTCGACGCACTGGCCGCCGGTGTTGTCGCTGTAGCTCGACTTGTGCCAGTCGAGGGCGACCTCGACGCAATCGCCGCCGCTGGAGTCGCTGTAGCTGCTCTTGAACCACACGAGTCTGCTCATAGCTCACCCATCAACTGTTCGATGAAGCTTACGGATTCGTCCGGCCCGAGGGCCTGAGACCTGATCATGGCATAGCGGCGTGTCAGGACACCTACCTCGTCCGGCTTGGACAACAGCATGCTCTTCCCGTTGCTTTCCATGTAGACCATGGGTGTCTCGTCCGGCGTTTCGATCAGCTTCATGGGCCCTTGCAAACCCGCGTGTCCGCCTCGGCTCATCGGCATGACCTGGATGACGATGTTTGGCCGTGCGGCACACTCGATGAGATGCGCGTACTGCGCACGCATGAGCTCTGGCCCGCCGATCTCCCGCCGCAGCGCTGCCTCCTCAAGGATGACGCTGACCACGGCACCTGGCCTTCGGTCAAGAAGTGCCTTGCGATCCATTCGAGCGTCGGTCAGATCGGCGATCTCTTGCTCCTCAAGCGGTGGAAAGGCGTGCGCTAGAACTTCGCGGGCGTACTCCTTGGTTTGCAACAGGCCGTCGATCAACTGCGTGCAGTACGACGACACGCTGAGCGCCTCCTGCTCCAGTTGTACGAAGCCCTGGAAATGCTCCGGGTACCGCTCCAGTCGCAGAAACCCGATGGCCGCCCTCAACAACCCGCCCGCGTCCAGCGCCTTCTCGGCCGCATCGATGAACTCGTCCGTCGGCGGCTTCGCACACGTCTCCACCGCGCTCACGGCCGAGCCCGTGTAGTTCATCAGCTTGCCCAGTTCCTCCTGCGTCAGCCCCGCGTGCTCGCGCAGAATCCGCAGCACAGCGGCGAAGTACTGCACGGTCGGTGGCGCGGACTCCTTCTTCTTGGGGTGTGCCATCCCAACCACCTCCTCAACGCGGCTCAACGCCAATCAACGTCCGTTCGACCAGAGTTGTCAGCCGCCGCGGTCGACGTTCTGTTACTGGTGAAGCTAGCGACCTGCACCGACAGTGGGGGCATGAACGCACAAAGTCACGACGTAAATCCTCGCCATGGCTGGAAGCAGAGGTTTACGCCCGTACCGCCATCCGTCCACCGCGCCCGCCACGCGGCCGAGGCCGCACTGCGCGGGTGGGGCGTGGCGTCCGGTTCCGCCCACGTCGTGCTGCTCGTGCTCTCGGAGCTGGCGACGAACGCGGTACGGCATGGCCGCGTACCCGGCCGGTACTACGAGGTGCGTATCGCATACGACGCAGAGAAGTTGGTCGGTGTCGAGGTGTCCGACCCCGGCGACGGCCCGCCGGTGATCGGCGACGCGGCGCCGGACGCCGAGCGCGGGCGCGGGCTGGCGATCGTGGAGGCGTTCGCCGAGGCGTGGGGCGTGCGGGAGCGCGTCGTCGGGAAGACCGTCTGGGCCCGCGTCCGTCTCTAGGGGCCCATGCGCCCGTTATCCGTGGCTCGTGCCGGTCTCCAGCGGTGATTCCTATGCTGCTGCCCAGGAAACCGGCTTGACGAAGGAGAGAGCGCCGATGTCGCGGAACAGCTCCGCCCATGACACGGGCGGAAACGGCGACAAGCTGCCCGGCCGGCCGTACCCCGGACCCCATCAGCCGCCGACGCCCGACGGCGGGCCCGGCGTGCCGAATCCGCCGAAGAGCGCATGACAGGGGAATCCCGCCCCGCGCGGCGGGCGTTGGGGCGGTCCCTGCTGGAGGGTCGGGCCATGGCGGCGGACTGGGCGCCCACCTTCGACGCCGTGGACCGGGCCGCGTTCCTGCCCGACCTCATGTGGCCGTTCGACACCCGCACCCACACGGCCACCGCCGTCCACCGGGCCGAGGACCCCGACGCCTGGTACGCCGCCGCCGACCGCGACGCTCCGATCGTCACGCAGTGGGACGACGGGGCGCACACCGGCACCGAACCCGGGCGGGTGTCCACGAGCAGTTCCTCCATGCCGTCCGTCGTCTACGCGTTGCTCCAGGACCTCGCCGTCGAGGACGGCATGACGGTGCTGGACATCGGCACCGGCACGGGGGAGACGGCCGCGGCCCTGGCGCACCGCTGCGGCAGCGGCAACGGCGGCGGGGTCACCACCGTCGAGGTGGACCCCGCCGTATCGCGGCAGGCGGGCGCACGGCTCCGCGCCGCCGGGTGGGACGCGACCGTCGTCGTGGGGGACGGGGCCCAGGGGTGCGCGGACCAGGCACCGTACGACCGCGTCCTGGCCACCGTCGGGGTCCGGGAGATCCCCGGGGCGTGGCTCCAGCAGACCCGCCCGGGCGGGCTCATCGTCGCGCCCTGGGGCACGCACTTCACCCACGCCGACGCCGTCGCCCGGCTCACGGTGCACCGGGGGACGGCGACCGGCCGCTTCACCCGGCCCGTGGAGTTCATGAAGGCGCGCGCCCAGCGGCTGGCGCTTCCCGGCCACGGCGCGTACGCCCCGACCGATGGCGCCGACGCCTCCACCACCGACGTGACCGAGGCGGAGTTCGTCACCGGGCAGTACGGCGCCCTCCCCTTCGTGCTGGGCCTTCGCGTACCCCGGTGCGTCCAGGTCGTGGCGGGCAAGGAGGACGGGGCGCGGCCGGTGTGGTTCTACGGGCTGGGCGACCGCTCCTGGGCGTGCGTGGTGTTCCGCGACGGCGCGGACACGGCGCGCGTCTGGCAGGCGGGGGAGCGTCGGCTGTGGGACGAGGTGGAGGGCGCGTATCGGTGGTGGACGGGGCAGGGCGCTCCGGGCCACGGTCGCTTCGGGCTCACCGTGACGCCCGAGGGGCATCGGGTGTGGCTGGACGATCCGGCGGCCATCGTGGCGTAAGCGGCGGCAGCACAGGGCGAGGTCGGCGCACCGAGACGTGAGACGTGTCAGCGGGAGGTCCGGGCAGGCAGCAACTGCACGCAGTCCCGGCGCAGTGGAGTCAGCATCGCTTCGGCGAGGTCTTCGAGCTGCTCGGCCTGCTGGGTGTCCAGGTGCCCGAAGACGTGCCGGCGCACTTCCTCGGCGTATCCCGGCTCGGTGCGGCTCACCACCCGCGCGCCCGTCTCGGTCAGCCGTGCCAATGTCCGGCGGGCGTCATCAGGGTCGCTGCTGCGGGTGATCCACTGCCGCTTCTCCAGCCTGGACACGATGCGCGACAGGTGTGAGGGAGTGACGCTGGCCGTGGCGGCCAGTCGGCTCATATGGACCTCGCGGTCCTCACTCACCGACAGCCAGCGCAGGACTTGGTACTCCGCGTGGCTGATCCCGGCTGCGCGTTCAAGGTAGGCGTCCAGCTCGGCTGGTAGCCACATCATCACCCCGACCAGCAGGGACCAGGTGCGGTCCTGCTGGGGCGAGAGGTGCTGGGGGTCTGCCATGGCGTCATCCTACCGTTCCTTGCCGCGGAAACTATTTACACGTACGGTTACTTTCCGCGGCAAGAAATGCCCGCGTCCACCGATTCCCGGAGACCTCCATGCAGGCTGCGCGCTATCACCGTTACGGCGACCCCGACGTCTTGGTCGTCGAGGACGCCCCCGAACCCCACGCCGGGGCGCACTCGGTACGCGTCAAGGTCCGGGCCACGAGCGTGAACCCCATCGACTTCCTGCTGCGCGCCGGCCACCTGCAGGACATCCTCCCCCCCGAGTTGCCCGCGGTGCCCGGTCGTGACGCGGTCGGAGTCGTGGACGAAGTGGGACCGGGTGTCGAGGGCACACGCGTGGGTGACCTCGTCTTCGGTCTGGGCGGAGTCAGCGACACCACCGCTCAGTTCGCAGTGCTGAGCGCGTGGAGCGCCGTCCCCTCCAACTGGTCGACCGAGCAGGCCGCCGCGGCCGGACTCGCCTCGGCCACCGCGGTGGGCGCCATCACCGCCCTCGGTGACCTCGACGGGCGGACCCTGCTGGTCGAGGGAGCCTCCGGCGCGGTGGGCGGCGCCGTCGCCGCCTTCGCCCTGGCCGCAGGGGCGACGGTGATCGGCACCGCCCGTCAGGCCAACCACGCCCACCTCGCCGACCTGGGGGTCCGGGCGACCACGTACGGCCCAGGGCTGGGCGAACGGGTCGCGGCTCTGGCTCCGGCCGGCATCGACGCGGCCGTTCACGCCGCACCGTCAGCCTCGCTGCCGGATCTCCTGGACCTCGTCGGCAACCCCAGCCGCGTCGTCACGGTCATCGACACCGTGGGAGCGGCACGGCTGGGAGTGCGCAAGATCGATGCCCGCAACGACTCCACCCTCCTGCGGCAGGCCGCCGACCTCGGCCGCCGGGGGCTGTACTCCCCCCGCGTCGAGCACGTTCTGCCGCTGACCTCCATCGCCGAAGCCCACACGCTCGCCCAGAGCGGCAGCGGCAAGGTCGTCATCACCCTGTCGTGAGCGCGGCGGCGAACCGGCCCCGCGATGTCGTGCGTACCAACGGCTCAGGCCGTCCCACCGCTGCTGAAGGAACACCGTGATCATCATCGCCGGCCGAGTCCACGTCGATCCACGTGACGCCACGGAATTCATCACCGACGCCAAGGCCACCTACCCGCGCCGCGGCGATCCCGGCACAACGCACAGCCCGCCGCTGGCTCAGTGGCCGGAGGGCGGCTCGAAGCAGCCGGTCTCCACGTAGGGCCCGTTCGTACTGACCTGGTAGTTGGTCTTCTGCACGAACGCCGTGACGCATGCGTCAGGGTGGACGCGCAGGCCGACCCGGGCGCCCTCGGGTGTGACGTAGTGGTCGGTCTCGAAGCGCGGTTCCATCCCCCGCACGGTGAGCGTCCCGCCGAGCCGCTCTCCCTTTGGTCCGGTCCGCTCCTCCTCGTAGCCGAGCTTGAGCATCGCCGCGCGCACGCTCTTGGGGTCCCACTTCTTCCGTCCCCACAGCCGCTTGAGGACGGGCTCGATGCGGGCGGCTTCCTTCCGCGCGTCCTTGGCGTCGGCGGGGGACATCTCGCCGGGGAGGCGGTATGCGTTGTTCTCGCGGTAGTGCGGGGCGCCGTCGTGGGCTCCGGGTTCCACGTAGGGGGAGGCGGCGGGGGAGCCGGGGCTGGAACTCGGGGGAGCGCTGGGCGCGTCGGCCGTCGTGACGCGCTGCTCGCCGCAGGCGGTCAGGGCCAGGGCGGCGCCCAGGAGGAGAGCGGTCGCGGCGACGCGTCCGCGCCGCCCCGGTAACGAGGTCATGCGCAGGACTCTACGGCGCGGTAGCCGAACTGGAGCGCCGTGCGGAAGGAACCGCGGGCGGGAGCGCTGTCCCCGGGCATGCCGGCGGGGCGGGCGGTGGGTGCCGTGCCCTCGTCGTCCGGGCCCGGGGGAATGAACAGCTCCCAGGTGGCGGTCACGTCCAGCAGCCGCTCGACGGCCGGGCCGCTGCCCCGGATGACGACGGTCTTGCCCTGGCCGAGGGCCCGTTGGCGCAGGTCGAGAAGGATGTTGAGGCCGGAGCAGTCGCAGAAGGTCAACGCGGTCAGGTCCAGATCGACGCCGCTCGCCGACCGGCGCAGGGCTTCGTGCAGGTCGCCCCGGAGCAGCTGGCCGGTTAAGTCGAGTTCCCCCCGCAGACTCACGCGCATCCGGTCGCCGTCCGGCGCGATGTCGGTTGCCGCCGGGCAGGGCGGGAGCACCGCCGGCCCGCCGTCACTCTCCGCGTGCCCGACGCACTTCGCGACGACAGGCTGTGCCGGTTCCGGCATGGCGGTGGCCCTCCCCTTTTCCGATCACCAACCTCGGTTCTCAGACTCACCTACCCGCCCCACACACGTCAACCGATACATGAAATGTGTTACGTGTTTTTGGTTGCGTGCGTGATCGGTCGCTAGAGTTGGGCCATGGACGAAGTGCCCGAGCCGCACACCGGATGGACGTTCCTGACCAACCATGCGCGGGTGCTGGCAGCCATCGCGGACAATCACAACGCCCGCATCCGTGACATCGCGGTGCACTGCCGACTCACCGAACGCGCCGTTCAGAAGATCATTGCTGACCTGGAGCGGGACGGTTATCTCTCTCACACCCGGGAGGGGCGCACCAACACGTACCAGATCGACCCGGGCAAGGTACTGCGCCACCCGGCCGAAGCCGGACTGACGGTGGCGTCGCTGCTCTCCTGGCTCGTCCAGGACGAGGCCGAACGCACGACGCTCCCCGACGGCCACGCCCGGTCCCACACCTCCGCCTGACCGAGGCCGCGTTCGGCCGCGGCCGTCACCATGTCGTAAGCGGAACGGCTCGCTCCCCGTAACCTCCTGCCCACCGGGGCGCATCCGCGCTGTGCAACGCTGGGACCCGGCCCGCGCGCCCAGCGCGGGCCGCGATCCGAAGTGAGGCCACGGCGTGCAGAAGCCCCGATGGAAGACCGTGGGGGGAGCCCTGCTCCGGGTGGCGGCCGTGTGGGCGGTGTCGACGCTCACCATGCTGGCGCTCGCGGGCATCCTGCCCGATTTCCACTTGCAGGCCGCTGACGGCGACAGCGCGACGAGGGTCGCGGTCACCGCCGCCAGCGGCGCGGGCGCGTTCGGTGTGCTGAGCGCGCTGGTGTGGCCGCTGCTGGTGCGGGCGTTGCTGCTGATGCCCGCGTTGGTGCTGGGGCTGTTGGTGTTCGTGCTGAACGGCTCGCTGCTGCTCCTCGCGATCGGGCTGATCCCGGACGGGCGGGGCACGGTGGAGCCGGAGACGGCGGTCGTGGTGGCGGCGGTGATGTCGGCCGCGTCCTCGGCGACCAGCACGTTCCTGACCGTACGGGACGACGGGGCGTACCGGCACAGGCTGGCGCGGCTCGCGGACCGAAGACGGCGGCGCAGCGGGGAGGACGGGGGCCGGGCGCGGCCGCCGGGCACGGTGTTCCTCCAACTGGACGGGGTGGGGCACGCCGTGCTGCGGGACGCGCTGCGGCCACGGGACAACAAGCCGCCCGTGATGGAGACCGTGTCGACGTGGGTGGGCGGCACCCACACCGTCACGCCGTGGCGCACCGACTGGTCCAGCCAGACCGGCGCCAGCCAGCTGGGCATCCTGCACGGTTCGAACGAGGACGTGCCCGCCTTCCGCTGGTACGAGAAGAAGAGCGGCGAGGTGATGGTGAGCAACCGGCCGTCGAGCGCGGCCGTGTTGCAGCGCCGGGCCGCCGCCCGCGCCGGGCACGAGGGGCTGCTGACGGTGGACGGGGCGAGCCGGGGCAACCTGTTCACCGGGGGTGCCGACGAGCTGGCGCTGGTGCTGTCGGTCGCGGCGCGGCGCAGCAAGCGCAACCGCTCCCGCAGCGGCTACTTCACGTACTTCTCCGACCCGGCCAACGCCACCAGGACCGCTGCCTCGTTCGTGGCCGAGGTGTGCCGGGAGATCTGCCAGTCCACCCGCGCCAAGCTGCGCAGGGAGACGCCCCGGGTGGGGCGCGGCGGGCTCTACCCCCTCATCCGGGCGTTCGCCACGGTGGTGGAGCGGGACGTGGTGGTGGCGGCGGTCATCGGGGACATCCTGTCGGGCCGTACCGCGATCTACGCCGACCTGGTGGCGTACGACGAGGTGGCGCACCACTCCGGGCCGCGCAGCCGCGACGCCCAGCAGGTGCTGGCCCGTCTGGACCGGTCGATCGCGCTGATCGCCAAGGTCGCGGAGCGGGCGCCCCGCGACTACCGCATCGTGCTGCTGTCCGACCACGGCCAGAGCCCGGGGCCGACGTTCGCGGGGGCGTACGGGCTGACGCTGAAGGACCTGGTGCGCGCCGGGTGCGGGCTGCCGGTGCCGAAGGCGGCCGGGCGTACGGCGAGCGGGGCGGAGGCGCGCGTGGCGGCGCGGGCGGCGCTGCGCCGGCCCGAGAAGGACGAACCGGAGGGAGGGGAGGGGCAGTCCCGGCCGGTGGTGCTGGCCTCCGGGAACCTGGGGCTGATCTCGTTCCCGGACGTCCCCGGCCGGATGAGCCGCGAGGCCATCGACCGGCGCCATCCCGCCCTGCTGCACACCCTCGCAGGCCACGCCGGGATCGGCTTCCTGCTCGTGCGCTCCGAAACGGAGGGCGCGGTGGTGCTGGGCGCCGGCGGTGCCGAGCACCACCTCGACACCGGCCGGGTGATCAAGGAGAGTCCGCTCGCGGTCTTCGGGCCGGGCGCCGCCGATGCCGTACGGCGGACCGCGCACTTCCGGAACACCCCCGACATCATGGTCAACTCGGCCTACGACGCGGCGACCGGCCAGGTGCACGCGTTCGAGGAGCAGATCGGCTCGCACGGCGGCCTCGGCGGCGAGCAGGGTCATCCCTTTCTGCTGTGGCCGGTCCGGCTTTCCGCGCCCGTCGCGGCGGGGGAGGAGCTGGTGGGTGCGGAGCGGGTGCATACGGTGCTGCGGCGCTGGCTGCGGGAGGCGGACGGACCGGAGGTTCCTCAGGGTCTGGGTGCGGGGGAGGAACGGGGGCCGGAGGAGGCGCCGGAGGTGCGGGTTCCGGGGGACGGGGTCTTGTCTGACGGGTCGCAGGGTCTCGCGCAGGAATCCCGGGTTCCGGGCCCCGCCGCCGTACCTTTTCCGGTCACTCGCCCTGTTCTGCCGGACAAAGCCCGGTGATTTGGTGCACCGTACATCGTCCCTGACGATATTCACATGCTCGACCAGCACCACACGCGCCGCTTCGGCCTGCCCACGGCGACCACCCTCGTCATGGGGAACATCATCGGCGGCGGCATCTTCCTGCTCCCCGCCTCCGTCGCCCCGTACGGCACGCTCAGCCTGCTGGCCTTCGTCGTCCTGACGGTCGGCGCCATCGCTCTCGCGCTCGTCTTCGGGCGGCTCGCGCGGCGCGACCCGAGTACGGGCGGGCCGTACGTCCACGCCCGCGCCGCCTTCGGCGACTTCGCGGGCTTCCTGTCGGCGTGGTCGTACTGGACGATGACCTGGGTCAGCAACGCGGCGCTCGCGGTGGCGGCGGTCGGCTATGTGCATGTGCTGGCCCCCGGCCACGCGTCCAAGGGCACGGACCTGGCCATCGCGCTGCTCGCGCTGTGGCTGCCCGCGCTGGCGAACCTCGCGGGGACGCGCTGGGTCGGTGCCGTCCAGTTCGTCTCGACCGTGCTGAAGTTCGTGCCCCTGCTCTTCGTGGCGGTCGTCGGCCTCTTCTTCTTCGACCCGCACAACATCGGCCCCTTCAACGCCGGCGGCGGCAGCGCGGTCGGCGGGGTGTCGGCGGCGGCCGCGATCCTGCTCTACAGCTACCTCGGCGTGGAGTCGGCGTCGATGAGCGCGGGCGAGATGGAGAACCCGGAGCGGAACGTGGGGCGCGCGAGCGTGCTCGGCACGGTCGGCGCCGCCGTGGTCTATCTGCTCGGCACGGTGTCGGTGTTCGGCACCGTCGCCCACAAGGACCTGGTGAACTCCACCGCGCCCTTCTCCGACGCGGTCGACGCGATGTTCGGCGGCACGTGGGGCGGCACGCTGATCGCGCTGGCCGCCGTGGTGTCCATCGTCGGCGCGCTCAACGGCTGGATCCTGATGAGCGCCCAGGCGCCGTACGCGGCCGCGCGGGACGGGCTCTTCCCGGCCGTGTTCACGGTCAAGCGGCGCGGGGTGCCGACGGTCGGGGTGTTCGTCGGGGTGATCCTGGCGTCGGTCCTCACCGTGGTCAACTACACCTCGGGGTCGAACGGGGTCTTCGCGACGCTGGTGCTGATCACCACCTTCTCGGCGACGGTCCCGTATCTGCTGGCGGCCGGGGCGCAGCTGTACTTCCTGCTGGCGGGGCGCCGCGAGAAGGTGCGGACCGGGCGCTTCGTCTGGGACCTGGTGCTGGCGCTGGCGGGCTTCGGCTTCTCCTTCTGGCTGGTCTCGGGGGCCGGATACGCGGCGGTGTACCAGGGCGTGCTGTTCCTGTTCGCCGGGGTGCTGGTGTACGTGGTGATCGCGGCCCGCCGCCAGAGCCAGGGGGCGGGCGGCGCGGTGACCGAGAACGGCGCGGTGGCGGAGGCGGGTACTCCGTAACGGCGTGTGCGAATATCTTTTCGTAAGCGCCATATGCTGTTTCTTGCCTCTTCGCTATTCCGCCGGGATATGCGACCGCGAGCGGTTTCCTATGCGGCGAATGAGGGAGAGGGGGTGGACGTTCTGTGCTTTCCTTCGCCTTTCCTCTTTTCTCGTGCGGTGCGATTGAGCGAAAATTTCTCTTCATGAGTGCCGAGTTGACCTCCGGGTGCCCCTTCCGCCTCGACCCGACCGCCCGCGACATCCACGCCGAGGCGGACCGGTTGCGGGACCGGGGTCCGGCCACCCCGGTGGAGCTGCCCGGCGGGGTGGTGGCCTGGGCGGTGACCGACCCGGCTCTGGTGAAGCGGCTCCTCACCGACATCCGGATCTCCAAGGACGCCCACCGGCACTGGCCGGACGACTACATCGACGAGCGTATTCCGCCCAAGTGGCCGCTGCGCCTGTGGGTGGACGTCCGTAACGCGCTGACCGCATACGGCCCGGAACACGTCCGGCTCCGCCGGCTGATCGGCACCGCGTTCACACCCGGCCGCATCCGGGCCCTCGCCCCGAGGATCGAGGAGATCACCCGGTCCCTGCTCGACGGGCTGGACGCCACCGAGGACGCCTCCCCCGGCACGGTGGTGGACCTGCGGTCACGCTTCGCCTGGATGCTGCCGCTGATGGTCGTCAACACCCTCCTCGGCGTCCCCGACGAGCTGCACAACGCCTTCCGCGCCGGGGTCGCCGGGATCTTCGCGACCGGCCAGTCGGAGGCGGAGGCGGAGGCCAACACCCGTGAGCTGTACCGGCTGTTGACGGGGCTGCTGGCCACCAAGCGGCAGGCTCCCGGCGACGATGTGACCAGCGCGCTCATCGGCGCACACGACGACGAGACCGACTCCCGGCTCAGCGAGCAGGAGCTGCTGGACAGTGTGCTGCTGCTGATCGGCGCGGGACACGAGACCACGGTCAACCTGCTCGACCACGCCATCGTCAACCTCCTCACCCACCCGGACCAGCTCGCCCTGCTGCGCTCGGGGAAGGCGTCGTGGGACGACGTGGTGGAGGAGACCCTGCGCCACCAGGCGCCGATCGCCTCCATCGTCATGCGGTTCCCGATCGAGGACGTCCACGACGCGGCGACCGGGCTGACCTTCCGTCAGGGCGACCCCATCGTCATCAACTACGCCGCTGTGGGACGCGATCCGGGGACCCACGGCGCGGGCGGCGGAGACTTCGACCTCACCCGGGCGACCCGCCGCGAGCACCTGTCGTTCGGCTACGGTCCGCACTTCTGCCTGGGCGCGGAGCTGGCCCGGCTGGAGGGGCGCATCGGGCTGAGCGCCCTCTTCGCGCGCTTTCCCGGCCTGGCCCTCGCGGTGCCACCCGCCGAGCTTCGCCCATTGGAGTCCTTCATCTCCAATGGGCATCGGCACCTGCCCGTCCTGCTGCGCGACTAGATCTTCTTCGGGACCGTCCACCTCGCATACCTCGCATAGGGCGAGTTGGCCATAAAACGGTCCGTCACGTTTTGGTTGCGTACGCCACGCGGCGACTGCTACGGTCGCTTCATTCTGGAACTGATGTTAACTCGCACTGTGAATGCTGCGGTTCGTCAACGATCCTGGTAAGACCCAGCGCGAACCTTATCGACATCTGCCATGAAGAACTCCCGATGAACCGGTCGACGTGTGGGCGTCGGCGCGCCGGGTAGGGGCAGAGGGCTCGCGTTCCATGAGACGGACGGGGTAAGCGGAAGTCCACGGGGGTGGCCTTGAGCTGGTCATTACTTCACCTTCGCGTCGATCGGCCGGGCCGGTCGGCCAGTGCCCGGCCCTCCATGGGCAATACGCCTCCTGATGTCTTCGTCCATCGCTGTCTTCCATGAAGCACCGGATTGTCACAGGGGGATAGGCACATGAATGGTCAGCTGCTGGCTGACACTGCCGAAATCATGACGCACCGGTCCACCGAAATGGTGTCCCTGGGCGACTTAACGCACTTTGATTCGCCGCGGCTCTCGGGCGCGGACAGCGAACATGTGCGCCTCCTCGCCGAGTCGGACACCGAACTGCCGCCCATTCTGGTCAATCGCAGGACCATGCACGTCATCGACGGGATGCATCGGGTACGGGCCGCGGACCTGCGCGGCCAGGCAAAAATCGAGGCGATCTTCTGCGAATGTGACGACGAAGAGGCGTTTGTCCTCGCGGTCAAGGCAAATATCTCGCACGGACTTCCCCTGCCACGGGCCGACAGGAATGCCGCTGCCAAACGTATCATCAACTCCCACCCGGAATGGTCCGACCGGGCCATTGCCTCGGTCACCGGGCTCTCCCACAAGACGGTCGGCGCGATCCGCCGCCGTGCGAGTGGGGAAATTCCCCAGTCGAGCACCCGGCTCGGGCGCGACGGCCGGGAGCGCCCGGTGGACGCCGCCGAAGGCCGTATCCAGGCAGGCCGGATACTCGCCGAGCGCCCCGGCGTCTCGTTGCGCGAGGTCGCCCGGGAGGCCGGGGTCTGCGCCGCCACCGTGCGGGACGTCCGCGACCGGCTGCGGCGCGGTGAGGCCCCCGTGGGGCCCGTACGCCGCGAGCCCGAGGCGGCCGCCACCGCGACCCCGCTGCGTCCCAAGGCGGTGGCCCGGATCGACGGCTCCGACCGCGCGGCCGACCGTGCCCCGGACCTCCCCGCACTGATCCACAATCTGCGCAAGGACCCGTCGCTGCGG
Organism: Streptomyces sp. NBRC 110028; assembly: GCF_001417735.1. Taxonomy (GTDB): domain Bacteria; phylum Actinomycetota; class Actinomycetes; order Streptomycetales; family Streptomycetaceae; genus Streptomyces. Next base: position 170,187 of record NZ_BBUZ01000024.1, on the reverse strand, counting down.
CTCTCCGAGTCCGGCCGCACGTTGCTGCGGCTGCTGGACGCCTGCACGGTGGGCCCGCAAGAGTGGACCCGGATCAGCGACAACGTGCCGCCGCACCGCGTGGAGCTGATCGCCACGGCCGCACGGGAATGCAGCCGGGCGTGGCAGGACTTCGCGACGGAGCTGGAGCAGCGCTCCGGCCGGCAGGCATCCGGCTGAGGGTTTCCGGCCCGTCTCCTTCTTCTCCTCCGTTTCTTCTCCGCCGTTTCCTCTCCTTCGTCGGCCCACTTTCATCGGGTCGATGCCCGATCGCATCGTGAGTCAGCTTCTCGGCGCCTAGGGAAGGCAGGCATGACGATCCATCACCCCAGGGGCTTCCCCGACACGGACGCCCGGGATCTCCTCCGCTCACTGGTGGCGCCCGACCCGCCCCCGTTCGCCCTGCTGCGCAGAGCGGGCGCGGGCGGGCACGAGGTGGAGGTGCTGACCGGGACGGTGGCCGAGGTGGGGGCGCTCGCCGAACTGCCGTCGCCCGGCCCCGGGGACGGGGACGCCGGCCCCGGGGGAGGCGGACCGGCCGAGGTGCTGGCGGTCATTCCCTTCCGCCAGGTCACCGAGCGCGGCTACGCGTGCAACGACGACGGCGAACCGATCCTGGCGCTCGCCACCCGGCGCCGCGCCGCGCTGCCGGTCAAGGAGGCGCTGGATCTGCTGCCCGACGCCGAAGTCGACCTGTGCGACAGCGGGTTCGACATCGGGGACGAGGACTACGAGAAGGTAGTGGAGAAGATCCTCGACCAGGAGATCCGGGCCGGTGAGGGCTCCAACTTCGTCATCAGGCGCTCCTTCCGGGCCACCCTGTCCGACTACCGGCCCGAGGTCGCCATGACCGTCTTCCGGCGGCTGCTGACCATGGAGTCCGGCGCCTACTGGACCTTCGTGGTGCACACCGGCGACCGCACCTTCGTCGGCGCCTCCCCGGAGCTGCACGTCCAGGTCGAGGGGGGCACCGCGCGGATGAACCCGATCAGCGGCACCTACCGCTATCCGACCTCCGGCGCGGACCTGGACGGGGTGCTGGAGTTCCTGGGCGACCAGAAGGAGACCGACGAACTCTTCATGGTCGTGGACGAGGAGCTGAAGATGCTCGCCCGGGTATGCGACCGCGGCGCCCGGGCCCGCGGCCCCTATCTGCGCGAGATGGCCAAGCTCGCGCACACCGAATACCTGCTGGAGGGCGCCACGTCGCGGGACGTGCGCGAGGTGCTGCGCGAGACGATGTTCGCGCCGACCATCACCGGCAGCCCGCTGGAGAACGCCTGCCGGGTGATCGCCCGGCACGAGGAGAGCGGCCGCGGCTACTACGGCGGCGCCCTGGCCCTCCTCGGCCGGGACCCCACCGGCCGGGCCACCCTGGACTCGGCGATCCTGATCCGCACCGCCGACATCAGCCGCGCGGGCGCCCTGCGCATCGACGTCGGCGCCACCCTGGTCCGGGACTCCCGGCCCGCCGCCGAGGTCGCCGAGACCTGGGCCAAGGTGGACGCGCTGCTGGCCGCCACCGGACTGGAGCGGAGGGCGGGGCCCACCACGCCGGTCCGGCCCTCGGGCGGCGGCGCGCCACTCGCCCACGACCCCGAGGTGATCAGCGCGCTCGAGCGGCGCAACGCCGGGCTGTCGGCCTTCTGGCTGGGCAAGGAGGACGCCGCGCCCGCCGCGCCCGCACGGACCGCCGGGCCACAGGCCGGGCGGGTGCTCATCGTGGACGCCGAGGACATGTTCACCGGCATGCTCGGCCACCAGACCCGCTCGCTGGGGCTGGACGCCACCATCCGCTCCTGGGACGCGGTCCGCCCCGGCGACATCGACGGCTACGACTGCGTCGTGCTCGGCCCCGGACCCGGCGACCCCCGGGCCGCCACCGACCCCAAGGTGCGCGGCATCGCCGGCCTGATCGGCCGGCTCTTCGCCCGAGGAGTCCCGTTCATCGGCGAATGCCTCAGCCACCAGGTGCTGTGCGCACTCCTGGGGCTCGAACTCTTCGCCCGGGAGCGGCCCAACCAGGGCACCCAGCGCCGCATCGACTTCTTCGGACGCTCCGAACCGGTCGGCTTCTACAACTCCTACGCCGCCCGCCATCCCGCCGGCCGGCTCCACTCGCCCCTCGCGCGCGGCACCGTCGAGCTGTGCCGCGACCCGGCCACCGGCGAGGTGCACGCGGTACGCGGCGAGCGCTTCGCCGCCACCCAGTTCCACCTGGAGTCGGTGCTCACCGAACACGGCACCGACCTCCTCGCCGACCTGCTCGGCTGGGCGCTGCGGCGGCGGCCCGCCGAGCTGATCGAATGCGACGCCGAGCGGTGATCGGCGACGGCACCCGGGCCGCGCCCGGACCCACCGGGCCCGAGGGGACGGTGGCCGCCCAGCAGCCGCGGTGGCGGACCCATCCCGACTACGCGGCGAGCCGGGCCGCGCTGGCCGCCGCGCCCGCGCTGGTGACCGCCGCCGAGCTGACCCGGCTGCGCCGGGCGCTGGCGGTGGTGGCCGGTGGCGGCGCGCGGATGGTGCAGCTCGGCGACTGCGCGGAGAGCTTCGAGGAGACCGGCGCCGATCACGTCCGCGCCAAGACGGCCGTACTGCACGCCCTGGCGGACGAACTCGTCGACGACGGACCGGTGTTACGGGTCGGCCGGATCGGCGGCCAGTTCGCCAAGCCGCGCAGCCGGCCCTTCGAGGACGTCGACGGGGTGCCGCTGCCCGCCTTCCGCGGCCACATGGTCAACGGCGAGGCCCCGTCCGCCCGGGCGCGGGCCCACGACCCGCGGCGGATGGTGCGGGCGTACGAGGCGAGCGCCGAGGTGTTATGGGTCCTGGCCCGCGAGCGGGACCGCCGGAACCCCGGCGACGCGTGGTGCGACGGGCCGTGGGCCAGCCACGACGCGCTGGTCATCGACTACGAGGCCCCGCTGGTCCGCGCCGACGCCGGGCAGCGGATCCTCGGCTCCACCCATCTGCCCTGGCTCGGCGACCGCACCAGGGCGCCCGGCTCGGCCCATGTGCGGCTGCTGTCCCAGGTGGCCAACCCGGTCGCGCTCAAGCTCGGCCCCACCGCCGACCCCGCCGAACTGGCCGAGGTGTGCGCCCTGCTGGACCCCGACCGGGCCCCCGGCAGACTCACCCTGATCGCGCGCATGGGCGCGGAGCGGGTCACCGACCTGCTGCCGTCCCTGGTGGCCGCCGTACGGGCCGGGGGCCACCGGGCGGTCTGGCTGTCCGACCCGATGCACGGCAACACCGTCCGGGCGGGCGGGCACAAGACGCGCCATCTGAGCGCCATCGTGGACGAGGCGATCCGCTGCAGACGCGTCCTGGAACGGGCGGGGGAGCACCCCGGCGGACTCCATCTCGAAGTCGCCGCATCGGATGTCACCGAATGCCTCGGCGGAAAGGTCGACCGCGTCGAGCGACTTGGTGAGCGCTATACGACGCTGTGCGATCCGCGGCTGAATCCCGACCAGGCCGCCGAATTGATGCGCACCTGGATTCGAGCATAGGAATCCGTAGACTCGGAAATACCTCCAGGAGGTGAGGATTTGACCGAGCACAAGGAAACCGACGGCATCGCCTGCCGGGTCGCACTGGTCACCGGTGCGGCCGGCGGAATCGGATCCGCCATCGCACGGGCGCTCGCGGGCCAGGGAACTCTGGTGGCCGCCGTGGACAAGGACGCCGGCGGGCTGACCGCTCTGGTGGAGAAGATGGTGGCGGACGGACTGGCCGCCGTCGCCTTTCCCGCCGATGTCACCGACAGCGAGCGCATCAATGAGATCGTCGACCGGATCGAAACCGAACTCGGCGCCGTGGACCTTTTGGTGAACGCGGCCGGAGTGATGCGGGCCGGGTCCGCCCTGGAAATGTCGGACATCGATTGGCGGGCCATCTTCTCGATCAATCTGGACGGCGTCTTCCACTGTTCCCGGGCCGTCGCCTCGCGCATGAAGGAACGCGGCGAGGGCGCCATCGTGACCGTCGCCTCCAACGCGGGCCGGATACCCCGGGTGCATATGGCCGCTTACGGTGCCTCGAAGGCCGCCGCGTCCCTCTACACCAAGTCCCTCGGACTCGAACTGGCGGAATACGGAATCCGCTGCAATGTGGTGTCGCCCGGTTCGACCGACACCGACATGCTGCGTTCGCTGTGGTCCACCGATGCCGACCGGCAGACCACCCTCGACGGCTCGATGGCCACGTACAAGACCGGAATCCCGCTGCGCCGGATCGCCGAACCCGGCGACATCGCGGACGCCGTGCTCTTCCTCGCCTCCGACCGGGCCCGGCACATCACCATGCAGGACCTGTGCGTCGACGGCGGCGCCGTTTTGGGGGTGTGAGGCGTGGGAATCCCCGCCATCGCGCCCTATCCGATGCCGACCGCGGCCGATCTGCCGAAGAACCAGGTCGACTGGCGGCCCGACCCCGAGCGCGCCGTCCTGTTCCTCCACGACATGCAGCGGTACTTCCTGGCGCCCTACGACCCGGAAAGCGCCCTGTACGGCGAGCTGCTGGCCAACACACGCGCCCTGCGCTCCCGGGCCGCCGCGCTCGGCATGCCGGTGGTGTACTCGGCCCAGCCCGGCGACATGGACCGCCGCGAGCGCGGTCTGCTGCACGACTTCTGGGGGCCCGGGATGTCCGCGCACGAGCGGGACACCGGAATCGTCGAACCGCTGCGCCCGGCCGACGGGGACACCGTTCTGACGAAATGGCGGTACAGCGCTTTCGTCCGCTCCGATCTCCGTGACCTGTTTCAGGAGTCCGGCCGCGACCAATTGATCGTGTGCGGGGTTTACGCCCATGTCGGCTGTCTGATGACCGCGGTCGACGCCTTCAGCTCCGATATCCAGCCGTTCCTGGTCGCGGACGCCCTCGCCGATTTCACCGCCGACCACCACCGGTCCGCGCTGGACTATGCCGCGCGCTGCTGCGCGGCGATCCACACCACCGAGCAGATGCTGGATTTCCTGGCCGCCCGATGAGCCGCCCGATGAGCCGCGCGCCAGAGCCGTGCGCCAGAGCCGCCCGATAGAGGGATGCTGACCCATGAATTCCACGGAAACGTTCCGCGTGGCCGCCACCACCGACATCCATGCCGATCCCGCCACCGTCTTCGCCTACGTCAGCGACCTCACCCGGGGCGGTGAGTGGAGCCCCGAATGCCTGGGCGGGGAGTGGACCGAAGGAGAACCCGGGGCGGTCGGTTCCGTGTTCACCGCGCGCAACCACCGCGAGCCGGATGTGGTGGCCTGGGCGCCGGTCGTGCGCGGGGACTGGACCACGCAATGCGAGGTCGTGGAATCCACCGCACCCCGCGCGTTCAGCTGGGCCATGCGCACCAAGGACGGACGCGCCCAGGAGAGCGTATGGTCGTTCACGGTCGAGCCGACGGCGGGCGGAGCCACGCTCACCCACGCCTTCTGGATGGGCGAACTGACCGAAGGCATGCGGGGAATTCTCCACGGCCTGAGCGACGCCGAGGTGAAGAAGTTCCTCGACGACTGGTCGGACAAGATCGACGGCGATATGCGGACCTCGCTCGCCCGTATCAAAGCCGCACTCGAAACCGCCTCCTGACGGCGAGGGGTGACGCCCACCGTGATTCTGCAACGCATCGGGAACAGAGGTCTGTTCCTGGGCTCCTTCTTCGACGGCGCAGCCAGGAAGAGCCCGTACCAGAAAATCACCCTCGACCACGAACTCGACATCGCGCCGGAGCTGGGCAGCGACCTCACCGTCTACGCCTGCGCGAATCTCGTCGCCGAAATGGCGTCCGCGCTGCGTGATCTGCGGGTGCGCCCGGGAGACAAGGTCGCCGTCTACAAGGAGGACGGCTTCGACATCTTCCTGCTCACCTGCGCGGTCGCCCGCGTCGGCGCGGTGCCCGTCGCCCTCTCGCCCAGCCTCGGCGGCGAGGTCGTCGCGGAGCTGCTGAACCGCTGCGACTGGCCGCATCTGATCACCGACGAGAAGAAGCTCCTCGGCGAGCTGCCAACGGGTGTCACCAAGGCGTGCGAGCGGGTCCTCCTGGTGACCGGCGAGGCCGAGGGCACCACCCCGCTGCGGCGGGACCCCGAGGCGCGTCCGCGCCCGTTCACCCGCACCAGGGCCACGCGCCCGGCGCTGCTCACCCACACCTCCGGCACCACCGACGTCCCGAAGCTCGTCGTGCACACCGCCCGGTCGCTGCGCGCCCGCTACCGCCCGCAGGCGCTGGGCGCCCGGCTGCTGATACGCGGCCGCGAAACCCTCGCCGTCCGGGTGTCGTTCGTCCACTCGCGCCTGGTGACCGCGCTCGCCATCGCGCTCAAGCGCGGCTTCCCGATCGTCATCACCAAGGACGCCACGCCCGAGCGGATCGCCGACATCTTCGCCGAGACCAAGCCCGGTGTGCTGGAGGCCCACCCCAACACGTTCGTGGAGTGGGAGCCGCTGGCGGACGATCCGCGCGGTCCGCTGTCCAACGTGGTGGCCCTGAGCAGCACGTTCGACGCGATCCACCCGCGTACCGTAAGGAAGATCCTGGGCGCGTCCCGGCGCCGGCGCCCGTTCCACCTCCAGCTGTACGGCCAGAGCGAGGTCGGGCCCACCGTCGGCCGGGCCACCTCCCGGCGGCGCGCGATGTCCGCCGACGGGCGCTGCGTCGGCTTCCCGTTCCCCGGGATGACGGCGGTCCGGGTGGTCGACCGCGACGGCCGCACCCCGGGGCCCGGCACCCCCGGCTTCATCGAGGTCCGCTCCGACGGCCGGGCGCTCACCTACTTCGGCGAGGACGCCCGCTTCCAGCGGCAGCTGGACGACGGCTGGTGGCGGATGGGCGACGTCGGCTACCGCACCCGCTGGGGCTGTCTGCACGTCTCCGACCGTGAGGTCGACGTCATTCCCGGCTTCGGCAGCGCGCTGGAGGCCGAGGACCTGCTGATGTCGCGGCTCGACAGCCTCCTGGAGGTCGTGGTCGTCCCCGGGGAGGAGGGCGCGCCGACCCCGGTCGTGGTGACCCGGGACGGCGGTCCGCTGGACCTCGTCCAGTGGCGGAAGGCCGCCGCCCAACTGGCCCCGATGCGCCCGCCGGTGCGGCTGAGCCTGGACGAACTGCCGCGCACCGCCACCGCCAAGGTGCGGCGGCTGGAGCTGGCGCGGCTGCTGCGGGAGCGGACCACCGAGCCCGGGCCGGACGCCCGGCCCACCGAAGAGTAGGGGGAAGGTCACCTTGGCGCAGCGAACAGCGCACCGGAAGACACCCGATCACGAGCGCGTGTTCGGCTGGCTGGACGACCCGTCGGACGAGCGCGGGATGCGGTTCCGGCTGGACGACGGCTCCTGGCAGCGGCTCACCTACCGGGAGCTGGCGCGGCGGACCCTGGGCGCGGGCGCCGCGCTCGCGGACGCGGGGGTGCGGCCCGGCGATGTGGTGCCGCTGGTGCTGCCGGGCGGGGAGGACTTCGTCACGCAGTTCTTCGGGCTGCTCGCCATCGGCGCCACCCCGTCCGTGCTGCCCCTGCCGCTCGCCCTGCGCGGGGGCGAGGGCTACCAGAACCAGCTGAAGGCCATCACCGCCCGCATCCATCCGCGCCACGCCATCGCCGACCCGCGCTACCACGACGTGGTCGCCGAGAACGTGGCCCGGCTCGGCGGCGCCACCGAGGTGCTGGCGCCGCTTTACGCCGACCGCCCGGAGGAGGCGCCGCGCGCCTGGGGCGAGCTGGCGGTGCTCCAGTTCACCTCGGGCTCCCGCGGCTCACCGCGCGGGCTGCGCATCTCGATGGCCAACCTGGCCACCAACCTGCGCATGATCCAGGGCTGGATGAACCCGGTGGGCTACGGCGCGGTCACCTGGCTGCCGCTCTACCACGACATGGGGCTGGTCGGCGGGCTGCTGGGCGCGCTGACCCTCCAGGTGGAGCACGCGCTGATGCGGCCCGAGCAGTTCATCCGGGACACCCGCGGCTGGATCGCCGAGTACGGACGCACCCCGTACTCCAACATGTGCATGCCCAACTTCGGCTTCGAGCGGGTGCTCTCGGCGGTCGGTCCCGACGACCTCGAAGGGCTGGACTTCTCCCCGCTGACCGCCGTGGTCAGCGGCGCGGAGCGGATCGACCCCGCGGTGCTGGCCCGCTTCGCCGCGCTGCTCGGCCCGCACGGCTTCGACGTGCGGGCGCTGATGCCCGCGTACGGGCTGGCCGAGGGCACCCTCGCGGTCACCGGGGTGAGCAAGCACCACGCCGCCCGGATGGTGCGGGCCCAGGGCCTGGAGCGGCGGCTGGGGGAGAAGCTGGACGTGAGCGAGGTCGTCGAGCTGACCACCGCGCCCGTCGACGAGCCCTGGACATGGCAGGTCTCCTGCGGTCCGCCGCTTCAGACCGCGCGCGTGGAGATCCTGGACGAGGACGGCGCCCCGCAGCCCGAAGGGGTGCTCGGCGAGATCTACGTCGAGGGCCCCTCGGTCGCCGACGGCTACGCCGACCCGCGCCCCGAGGACCTGGCCAAGCTGCACGACGGCAAGCTCTACACCGGCGACGCCGGATTCCTGCTGGACGGCGAGCTGTATGTGATCGGCCGGCTCGGCGACAGCGTGAAGATCAACGGCCAGAACGTCTTCGTCGAGGACATCGAACTCGAACTCGTCGCCTCCGGGGCCATCTCCCGGCGGTACGCGACCGTCGTCGCCGGGATCACCGGGGGCGAACCGACGGTGCTGGTGGTCACCGAACGCCCGCTGGGCGACCGGCTGGACGACGCGCTGTCCGTCATCTCGTCGTTCACCGGCGACACGGCCCGCGCCCGGGTGCTGTACGTCAAGCGCGGCACCATCCCCCTGACCTCCAGCCGCAAGCCCCGCCGCCGTTCGCTGTGGCTGTCCTACGTGGCGGGTGAACTGAAGGAGCGTAACGACTCGTGAGTGTTGTGGCCGCAACCGTGGAGCAGACCGCACCGGCGGGGCAGACCTCCCGTCTCTTCACGGCCGGACCGTTCGGCGAGCGGGTGGAGGACACCCGTGAGCGCGTCGCGCAGCTGCTGCGCCGGGCCTTCGAACCGGTCGCCGAACAGGCCGAGGCCGAGGGGCTGTTCCCGCGCGACGCGCTGGCCGGACTCGGCCTCGCCGGACTGTTCGAGGAGCGCTGGCGCGGCGCGTCCGCCGCAAACCCGTACGGCGACCCCGGACTCGGCGTGATCATCGCCGAGGAGAGCGGCCGGCTCGGCCGGGCGAGCCTGTCGGTCGGGCTCAGCCTGCACTGCGAGACGGTCCTGTCCGTCCTCACCCGCTTCGGGGATTCGGACCTGCTGGCCGAGTACCGGGCCGGGGCGCTGGAAGGGCGGCTGGTGGGCTGTCTCGGCGCCTCCGAACCGACCGGCGGCTCCGACCTCAACGGGGTGCGCACGGTCGCCCGCAGGACGCCCGGCGGCTGGCGGGTCACCGGCGAGAAGAAGTATCTGTCGCTCGGCCTGGTCTGCGACTTCGCCCTGCTGCTGTGCCGGCTGGACGAGGGCTCGGGGCCGGTCGACGGCAGGCTCGGGCTGTTCGCCGTACCCCGCGACGGGCTCAGCCCCCGCAAACGGCTCGACAAGGCGGGCACCTCCGCGCTGGACACCACCTGGATGGTCATCGACGCCGAGGTGCCCGACGAGGCCCTGGTCGGGCGGCGCGGCGGCGGACTCCTCGGCGCCACCTGGGGGCTGAACCACGAACGGCTCTCCATCGCCGCCCAGGCCGTCGGCGGCGCGGCCCGCGCCATCGGACTGGCCACCGCGCACCTCCAGCGCCGCAAGCAGTTCGGCAAACCGCTGATCGAACAGCAGGCGCTGCGGCTGCGGCTGGCCGAGCTGTCGTCCCGGCTGATCGGCCTGCGTTACGCCGTCTACGCCGCCGCCCAGGGCGTACCCGTCCCCGGCGGGTGCGGCACCCGCGAGATCGCGGCGCTCAAGACCACGGCGGCGCGGTTCGTCGAAGAGGTGATGAGCGAGTGCATGCACCTGTTCGGCGGCCCCGGCTACCTGGAGGACGAGACACCGCTCGCCCGCATGTGGCGCGACTCCCGGCTGGCCCGGCTCGGCGGCGGCACCGACGAGATGATGTGGGAGCTGGTCGCCGGGGGACTGGTGCCCGACATCGCCGCCTACGACGAGGGTGTCGATCTCGGATGAAGCTGCTGCTGACCGGAATCACCGGACAACTCGGCACCGCGGTCGCCGAGATCGCCCCGAGCCGCGGGGTCGAGATCGTGCCGCTGGTGCGCCGTACCCGCCCCGGCCAGGTCCCCTTCGAGCGGCTGTTCCCCTCGCTCGCCACGGCCCGGGTCGGCGGCGATGTGCGCGAACCGCTGTGGGGGCTGTCGGAGGCGGAGCTGGACGAACTGGCCGAGGACGTGGACGCCGTCGTCAACCTCGCCGGGGACACCAACTGGGCGGGCAGCGGCCGCGATCTGTACGCCGTCAACGTGCTGGGCGCCCTGGGCGGCTACGACGTCGCCCGCGAGCTGCAGCGTCGCTCCGGCCGCCGCGTCGTCTACGGATACGCGTCCTCGATCTTCGTCGCGGGCGGCACCCTCGGCCGGATCGCCGAGACCCCGCTCGCCCCCGACCGCCACCGCACCGCGTACGAGCACAGCAAATGGCTGGCCGAACAGGAGCTGACGCGGCGGCACGGCCCCGGCGAGCCCGACGTCCTCATCAGCCGGGTCGCGGCCCTGCTCGGCGACTCGCGGACCGGCGCCACCCGCAAGCGCAACTCGCTGTACCTGCTGGCCGAGCGCTGGGACGAGCTGCCCGGCCGGATCCTGCCCGCCATGCGCGGCGCCCGGGTCGACGTCCTGCCGCGCGACCTGGCGGCGGGCACCCTGCTGGACGCGCTGGCCGGGCTGCACCGCTCCGGTCCGCGCCCCGAGCCCGTCGTCACCCATCTGTCCGCGGGGGAGCGGGCCCCGTCGATCCGCGGTCTGCTGGAGGTGGCGCGCGGCCTCGCGCCGCTGCGCTTCGGCACGTGGCTGCGGCTGGTCCCGGCCTCCGCCGAACAGGTCCTGTGGCTCTCCGCCAACGCCGAACGCTTCCTGCCGCTGTCCCCGGCATGGCGCAACAGCGTCATCGGACTGCGCTACATCGGGCTCGACCGGGTGATGGAACGCGGAAGGCTGGCCGGTCTGGTGGACGGGCCGCTGCCCGAACCCTCCACCGAACAGCTCGCCCGGCTGCTGTTCGACCTCCCGGCGCCGAAGCGCCCCCTGGCCCCCGCCGACAGCGGATTGTCGAGGTTCCTGGCATGAACGATCCCGGCATGAACGTGCTGATCCTGGGTGGCTCCGGATTCCTGGGCACGGCCGTGGCCCAGTGTTGTGAACGCGACGGCGCCACCGTCCGGGTGCTCTCCCGCAGCGGCCGCACCGCCGTCGGCGAGGGCGTCCGCGGCGATGTGCGGATGCCGCGCCTCGGCCTGTCCGCCGCCGATCTGGCCCGGGTGCGGGAGGAGACCACCCATGTGGTGTTCTGCTTCGGCTCGGTGTCCTGGACCTCGGGCCCCGGCGAGGTGCTGGAGACCCACAGCTCCGGGATGCGCTCCGCGCTGGCCTTCCTGCGCGAACTGCCCCGGCTGCGGCAGGCCGTGCACATCTCCTCGCTGCTGGCGCTCGGCCGCGCCAAGGGCCGGATCACCAACCGCGAGCTGTACACCGGCCAGCGCTTCCGCAACTGGTACGAGTACGGCAAGTACTGCGCCGAACGGCTCGTCCGGGACACCGCCCCCGAACTTCCCGTGGGCGTCGTCCGCTTCGGCCCGGTGCTCGGCCCCGACCCGCGCGGCGGACGGCCCGACACCCGGCACGGGCTGCCGATGGTCTTCCCGCATCTGCTCGCCGGATATCCGGTGCACCTGGCCCGGCGCGGGGAGTTTCCCTGCTGGATCACCGACGCCACCTCCGCCGCGCAGATCGTGCTGAAGGCGCTCACCGCGCCCATCGGCCGGTCCACCTGGACCTGGTTCGACCCGGCGTTGCCCACCCTCGGCGAGGTGTTCACCGAGGTGTGCCGCCCCTGGGGCGTGGTGCCGAAGATCGTCGAGGCCGGGCCGCTCGGCCGGCTCACCCGGCTGATCGGCGAACGGGTCGGCACGCCACGGGAGCTGACCGAGTACACCGAGCCCTGGTTCGACCTGGACGTCGATGTCCTCAAGGAGATCCCCGAGCCCTGGCCCGTCCCCGACCCCGACTACCTCGGGGCCACCGGTGAGGCGCTGCGCGGCGGTACGGAGAGGAGGGCCCTCGTATGACCGAGCAGGTCACGGAAGAGTCCACCGGGCGACCCGCGTCCGTCGACACCGACCCGCATCCCTACTTCCGCGTCTATTCGGCGGGCAACTTCGGCGAAGTGGCCCCGCAGCGGCTCTCGCCCATGTCCTGGTCGCTGGTGGGCGACCCGATGGAGCGCGGCACCCGCGCCCTGGCCCGGCGGCTGTGGGGCCGCCCGGCCTGGGCGGAGGGCGGGCACTACGTCTTCGTCGGCTACTTCGGCTGCCGCCCGTACCACAACCTGGCCGCCTACTGCCAGCTGTCCGCCTCCATCCCGGGACTTCAGCCGAGCGACGTCACCGACGCCTACTTCGAGGGCATCGACTCCCCCAAGGAGCTGACCGCGCTGCGCTCCGGCCGGGTCCGCCAGGTCGCGGGCAGCGCCAAACTGCTGGGCGAGCTGCGCGACACCGGGCCGCGGCTGCGCGCCCTGGAGGAGCGGGTCGCCGAGCTGGAGTGGGGGCTGCGCGCCGCGACCACCACGGACAGCCCCATCGCGCTGGCCGGGGTGGAGCGCGACGCGCTGCCCGTCCTCGAGGAGGCCTGGGCGGTGCACATCCTGACCACCTCCGGGCTGGTGCCGGTCCGCGCGCTCCAGCGGCGCGTCTACGGCAAGCTGCTGCGGCACGGCAAGGAGATCGCGCACTGGCTCACCCGCCCGCGCGAACTGGTCTGGGACCGGCTGCACACGGCGGCGTCCACCCTGGACCCGTTCGGCCCCGGCGACTTCCTGGCCTCCTCCTTCTACGAGGTCGCCGACGGGCAGGCGCCCTGGCAGGACTACGCGGTGCGGCACAAGCAGGTGGCGGGCGGCAGCGGCGAGACGTCCGTGGCGCCGATCGACCCGGCCGAGGCGCTGGCCGGGATGGTCTCGCCCTGGCGCAGCCGCACCGTACGGTCGCTGGCGGTCGCCGTCGGCGAGATGATGGCCGGGCGTGAGCACTCCAAGTCCCTGGCGATGCGCACCCTGCACGTCTACCGCCGGCTGCTGCCCGCGCTGGCGGGGCAACTCGGCGGCGACGCCGATCTGTGGCCGTATCTGACGATCCGGGAGTTCACCGAGCTGGCCACCCGGCCGGGGCTGATCGAGCGGGCCCGGCCGCGGATCGAGGCCTGCCGGGCCGCTCTCGCCACCCCGATGCCCGAACACCTCGACCTCACCGGCGACGACGGCGTGATCCGCCCCTGGCTGAGCCAGACGCCCCAGGGGCTGCGCGGGGTGGCGCCCGGCATCGGCACCGGCACGGTGATGACCCCCGAGGGCGATCTGCCCGACGAACCCGTGATCATCGTCTGCTCGTCCGCCGACGCGGACATCGCCCCCCTGCTGCCCTTCGCCGAGGGCGTGCTGAGCGAGCGCGGCAGCGATCTGTCGCACATCGCGATCCTCTCCCGCGAGTACGGGATTCCGTGCGTCGTGGGCTATCCCGGCGCGGCCTCGCTGCCTGCGGGCACGGCCGTCTCCATCAACGGCAGTACCGGAGAGGTGAACATCCTTGACCATTCCTGACTCCGCGCAGACCGCACGGACATCGGTCGATCCCGAGACCCTGACCGCCCTGGAAGAGGTCTACGCCCAGGTCAAGCGGGTCCAGCGGGATCTGCGGCCGACCGACCGCATCATCCAGGACCTGGAGGTCGACTCGCTGGCCACCCTGGAGATCCTGCTGGCCCTGGAGGAACGCTTCGGCGTGGCGCTGGTCGACAACCCCAAGGCAGCCACCCTCACGACGGTCGGCGACCTCGTCGGACTCCTCGACGAACTGCGCGCCGACGCCACCACGACATGACGACGGGAGAGACCGTGCTTCCCGACACCGCCGCCTTCGACGTCCTGCACACCCTGGTCATCAAGGGCATGGCGACCGCCGACCCCCTGGTGGCGGGCGCCGGGCACGACCGCGGGCGCGTCCTCGCCGAACTGGAGAAGCTGCGGGCCGACGGGCTCGCCACCCATATGGAACGGCGCGGACTGTGGCGCATCACGGCCGAGGGCCGCGAGCGGCACGCCGCGCTGATCGCCGACGACCTGGCGGGCGACGCCCGGGACCGGCTGCGACCGGGATACGAGCGCTTCCTGCCGGTGAACGACCGGTTCAAGGAGCTGTGCACCCGCTGGCAGCTCCGCGACGGTGCCACCAACGACCACACCAACGCGGCGTACGACCGGGCGCGGGTGGCCGAACTCGGCGCCGTGCACGACGAGGCCGTGGAGGTGATCGGCGGGCTCGCCGCCGTACGCCCCCGCTTCGGGGCCTACGCCGACGGGCTCACCGGTGCCCTGGCCCGCCTGCGCGACGGCGACCACAAGGCGTTCACCGGCGTCCTGTGCGACTCGTACCACGACGTCTGGATGGAGCTGCACCGCGATCTGCTGCTGTCGCTGGGGATCGAGCGGGAGGCCGAGGAGCGGGCGGGGACACCACGGTGAGCGGCGCGGACACCCGGGCGAGCGGCGCGGACACCGTGCTGCGGCTGACCGGCGGGCTCGGCGACGGCGACCGGAGCGCGGTCGGCGGCAAGGCCGTGGGGCTCGCCGCGCTGCTGCGCGCCGGGGTGACCGTCCCCGACACCTGGGTGGTGCCGGTCGGCGCCGAACCCGCCGCCGACGGCCTCGCCCGGCTCGCGGCGGTCGCCCCGCGCTGGGCGGTGCGCAGCTCGGCCACGGTCGAGGACGGGGCGGCGCTCAGCTACGCGGGCATGTTCCGCAGCGAACTCGACGTCCCCGCCGACCGGTTGGCCGCGGCCATCGCCGCCGTACGGGACTCCGCGCGCAGCGGCCGGGTCGCCGCGTACCGGGCGCGCACCGCCTCCGGCCCGCTGCCGGAGGTCGGGATGGCGGTGCTGCTGCAGCCGTTCCGTACGCCGGCGCGCAGCGGGCTGTGGCTGGGCCGCGGCCCCGGCCGGGGGCGGCTGGAGTGGGTGCACGGCAGCGGCGACGCCCTGGTCTCCGGCGCCGTCACCCCCGCCTGGGAGGAGTGGACGCCCGAGGGGCCCGCCGGGGGATCGGAGCCGGAACCGCTCACCGACGGCGGCCGGCCGGTCGGCGGGGCGTGCGTCGCCGTGCAGGACGCCCTCGGCATGCCCGCCGACCTGGAGTTCGCCCTGCTCGAAGACGGGCTGGTGTGGCTGCAGTTCCGGCCGATGACCACCGCGCTGGGCGAGTCGCCCGGGCCCGCCGCCGGGAGGGACGAGAAGGTCGTCCACGGCATCGCGGCCTCCGCCGGGGCGGCCACCGCCCCGGCGCTGCGGCTGCGGGACATCGACGACCCCCGCTGGGAGCCGGGCGCGGTGCTGCTCGCCGAGCGGACCGACCCGGACTGGGTCCCGCTGATGGCGGAGGCCGCCGCCCTGGTCACCGCCGAGGGCGGCATGCTGTGCCACGCCGCCATCGTCGCCCGCGAACTCGGGGTGCCCTGTGTGACCGGGGTCGGCGCGGCGGCGCTGGAGCGGCTGTCCGCGGGCGGCCCGGTGGCGGTCGACGGCTCGGCGGGGACGGTGGCGATCCTGTGACCCCGGTACGCGAGGAACTGGCCGATCTCGCCGATGAGCAGCGGGAGTTCGGCGCCCTGGTGCGGTCGCTCGACGACACCGACTTCGGCCGTGACTCGGCGGCGGACGGCTGGACCGTGGCCGACCAGGTGTCCCATCTGGCCGACACCGAGGAGGTCGCCCGCGACACCCTGGCGGGCGGCCCGCGCGCGTTCGCCGCCGCCGTTCCCGCGTATCCGACCGCCGAGGACTTCACCGCCGCCGGATGCCGCCGGGGCGACGGGCTGTCGCCCGGGGATCTCACCGCCTGGTGGGACCGCGCCGGTACGGCCACCCGCCGGCTGCTGGCGGAACGCGCCCCCGGCGACCGGGTGGCCTGGGGCTTCGGCATGACCACGGAGGTGTTCGCCACCGCCCGGCTCATGGAGCACTGGGCGCACGGCCTGGACATCCGCGACGCGCTGGGGCTCGCCGTGCCCGAGACGCCCCGGCTGCGCCACATCGCCGCGCTCGGCCACGCCACCTTGCGCTACGCCCTGGCCCGCGCCCGGGTGCGGTCGCCGGCGGGTCGCACCCTGCGGCTGGAACTGACGGCGGGCGACGGCACCGGCTACGCGTACGGGCCCGAGGACGCGACCGATGTGCTGCGCGGCCCGCTGCTGGCGTGGTGCCGGGCCGCGACCCGGCGCACCCGGGGCGCCCCGGCGGGGCGGCTGACGGCCGACGGGGACCTCGCCGAACTCGCGCTGCGGCACGCGCGGGCCTATCTGTGAAAACGAGTCAGGAAGGTAGTGTGACCTGATGGTCAAGGTGGAGAAAGAACAGTCAATCGCCTGTACACCGGAAGCCTTCCTCGACTTCGTGATGGACATCGAACGCTACGTCGAAGTCGATGACAAGGTCGGACCGATCTCCTGGGTACGCAGGAGCGGAAACCTCACCGAGTTCAAATTCCAGCCCAAGCTGCCCGGACTTCCCCTTCCGGAGCCGAAAGCCGTGGCCCAGATGCGGCTCACCCCGGGCTCGTGCATCGACATCCGGCTGGCGCCCCTTCCGCTGAACAAGTTCAATCACCGGATGGCCGAATTCAGCGCCCGGTTCTCCTGTGTGCCGGTGGACGGCGGCATCCGGGCCACCCGCATGATTTCCTTCTCGTTCAACCCGGCCACCCGCTGGATGCTCGATCCGGTCCTGCGGCGCACTCTCCCCGGGTCGGTCGAGCGGGAACTGCGGCTGACCAAGCAGATTCTGGAACGGGCCGCGAGCGGCTAAGGGCTGTCCCGCAATCCCCAGTGGATCAGCGAGCGGCGTCAGATGCGGTCAATCGCAAGGCGGAGGGTCGTCCTCGTACCGGGTCGTACTCGGGCGATCCCGACAACGCAGCGAGTGGCCGTAGCTGGCGTCGGGAGCCCGCTGGGGATTGCGGGACAGCCCTTGGCCTCCCGGTCCACGTACGACAGGGGGAAACCCATGGCGATATCGGCGGACGACGATACTCCGGCCACGGCCGGGGAACAGCACGCGCATGTCATCGTGATCGGCGCGGGTTTATCGGGAATCGCCGCCGCGGTCAAACTGCGACGCGGCGGCATCACCGACTTCCTGGTCCTGGAGAAGGCCGACCGGGTCGGCGGGACATGGCGGGAGAACACGTATCCGGGATGCGCCGTCGACATCCCCTCGCCGGTCTATTCCTTCTCCTTCCGCCCCAACCCGGGCTGGAGCAGGAATTTCGTCGGCCAGCCCGAGCTGCTGTCCTACATCGAGGACACGGTGGAGACATTCCGCCTCGCCCCGGCGCTGCGCTTCGGCACCGAACTGCTGGAGGCCGCCTGGTCCGTGGACCGCCGCCGCTGGATCCTCGACACCAGCCGGGGACGCTACGTCGCCCAGCACGTCATCTTCGCCTCCGGTCTGCTCCATGAGCCGGCCACGCCCTCCCTGCCCGGCCTGGACGGATTCCCCGGCGAGACCTTCCACTCGGCCCGCTGGAACCACGACGTGGACCTCACCGGCAAGCGGGTCGCCGTCATCGGCACCGGCTGCTCGGGCATCCAGATCGTGCCGGAGATCCAGCCGCGGGTGCGGCAGCTGTACGTCTTCCAGCGCACCGCCGCCTGGGTGTTGCCCCGGCCGGACTTCCGCGTTCCCCAACCCGTGCGGCGGCTCTTCCGGCACGTGCCCGTCACCCAGCGGCTGTTCCGCGGCGTCTGCGACGGCTTCCTGAAGACGCTCGCCCTGGTCATGCGCCGCGCGCGCTTCGCCCGGCTGCTCACCCCGGTCGGCAAGGGCACCCTCAGGCGCCAGGTGCCCGACCCCGAGCTGCGGGCCCGGCTGACACCGGACTTCACCATCGGCTGCAAGCGGCTGCTGCTGTCGAGCGCCTACCTCCCGGCCATGTCCCGGCCCAACGTCCGGCTCGTGCCGCACGCCCTCGCCGGGGCCAGCGGCAGCGAGCTGATCGCGGCGAACGGCGACCGGGTGGAGGCGGACGTGATCGTGTTCGCCTCGGGCTTCGAGATGCGGCATCCGCCGATCGCGTCACGCATCCGGGGGCGTGACGGCCGGCTGCTGTCCGAGACCTGGAAGACGAAGAGCCCCGAGGCCTACCGGGCCACCACCCTGCCCGCCCTGCCCAACGCCTATCTGCTGCTCGGCCCGAACATCGTGATGTACAACTCGCTGCTCGCCCTCGCCGAGGCCCAGCTCGACTACATCGTGGACGCGATACGTACCGCACGCGCCCGGGGCATCGACGCCCTGGAGATCCGGCCCGAGCCGTTCCGCTCGTTCAACGACGAGGTGCAGCGCGGCCTCGCCTCGACCGTCTACAACACCGGCGGATGCAGCAGCGTCTATCTCGACGAAAAGGGCAAGAACTTCGTCACCTGGCCATGGTCCACCAAAAGGCTGCGCAACGACCTGGCCCGCTTCGACATCGAGAATTACGCGACGACCCCTGCGGAGCGCTGAATGTACGACTACACCCAGCCCCTGAGCCGGAGCGAGGCGAGCCGGGCCAAAGTGCGGCAGCGGACCGATATCGACGTGGGCGGCACACGATGGGCCCTGCTGCCGGATGTGTTCTCCCCGGCGGACTCCAAGTCCAGCCTGGCCCATCTGTCCCTGCTGCGATTCCCCGTCGGCGGCACGTTCCTCGAAATCGGCTCCGGCATCGGGCTGATCGCCGTCCAGGCCGCTCTCGCGGGCTGCCGTTCGGTATATGCCACCGATCTCAATCCGGCGGCGGTCAAGAACACCGAACTCAACGCCGAGCGCTTCGGCGTCGCGGACCGGGTCACCTGCGTCCACAGCGATCTGTTCAACGCGCTTCACGACGCACCCGCGTTCGACGTGGTCTACTGGCACTCCAACAATGTGTGGGCGCCGCCGGAACTCGACCTCACCGCGCACGAGCTGGCCTATGTCGACCCCGGATACGAGGCACACCAGCGGTATTTCCGCGAGGCGAGGAATCACCTCGCGCCCGGGGGCCGGGTGCTGATCGCGCTGAGCAGCCGGGCCGGCCGCGCCGAATTGGACGAGCTGGCGGCGGCCGAGGAACAGCGGCTGATCAGCCTCGACTCCACCACCGTGGACGAGCCGGAAGGCCCCGTGGTCTACGAACTGCTGGAACTCGTCACGCGGTGACCAGGTCATCCGGAAACCCGGCCCATTCCGAGAAGAGGCCCACCCTTGATCTTCGACAAGCTGCTGAGTCTGCCCAGTGACGCCGAACCCTGGATCGTCGACCACCAGCCGATCGCCGTCACCTCCGAGGACGAGAAGGTACGGCCCGGCGATGTCGCCGACGCCGCCGCCCGTGGCGCGACCGCGCTGCGGTCCCACGGCGTCGAGCCGGGGCGGCGGTGCGTCGTCTGGCTGGAGTCCCCGACCGACATCATCATCGCCTACGCGGCCATCACCGCCCTCGACGCCGTGCCCATCCTGATGAGCCCGACCCTCTCCGGCCCGGACGTCGCCTCCATGGTGGGAAACGTCTCCGGCATCACCGCCGTCATCTCCACCGACGACCGGCTCGCGACGAGCGAGAAGACCTTCCCCGACATCGGCACGTTCATCGACTGGCGCGACATCGCCGCCGAACTCCCCGACCACAAGCGGATATCCCGGCCCCGCGAGGTCGCCTCCGACGCCCCGTACGTCGTCGTCCACACCTCCGGCACCACCGGCACCCCCAAGCTGGCCGAATGCTCCAGCGCCAGCATCCGGTTCAACGCCCGCGTCCAGGCCGTCATCCACTGGCTGTCCCGGCTGGACGGCCATCTCGCGCTCGTCATCTCACCCGTGCACGGCCGGACCGTGGTCGGCATCCTCGCCGCCCTCATGCGCAAGGCGCCGCTGCTGCTCCTGGAGGACGACTCCCCGGAAAACGTGGACCGGATGCTCAAACGGCACCGCCCCAGCTATCTGGAGACCCACCCCAACACCTTCCGCGCCTGGCAGCACCTCGCGCCCGGCGGCGCGTTCCGTTCGGTCCGCTTCTTCGGCGCCGGATTCGACGTCATCCACCCCGACACGGTCAGCGCCCTGCTGAAGGGCTCGGACCACCGCTTCGCCGTCTGCGTGGAGGTCTACGGGCAGAACGAGACCGGGCCCATCGCCATCCGCAGCCACCTCAAGGGCACCCAGAAGCCGCTGCGAGCCCTGCGCCGGCTACGCCGGGCCACGCTGCTGCGCGGCCACCCGGCCGGGTTCCACTTCCCGTTCTGCCGGGTCCGCATCGTCGACGACTCGGGGCGGCCCGTACCGGCCGGCACCCCCGGGCGCATGGTGGTGCGCACCCCCGGAGTCTTCTCCGGTTACATCAACCGGCCCGATCTGACGTCCAAGAACTACCCCGACAAGCGCTGGTGGGACACCGGCGACTGGGGCACCAAATCCCGCACCGGACGCATCACCCTGATCGACCGCCAGGTCGACAAGGTCTCCGGATCGGTCAGCGGCATCGGCATCGAGGACATCCTGCTGGAGAAGTTCCCCGAATTCCTCGAACTCGTCGTCCTGGAGATGGACGGCACCCTCCAGCCCGTCCTCTCCCTGCGCCCCGGCGCCGCGTTCCGGCGCAGGGCCTGGGAATCGGCGTCCCACGGGCTCGCCCCGATGGCCGAGCCCGTGGTCATCCCCGACAGCGCATTCCCCCGCACCGTCACCGGAAAGATCAAACGGGAGCAGCTGAAGCAATCGCTGGCCGCACAGCGCCTTTCCGCCGGCGTCTGAGGGAGGGGTTTCACATGACCGCCACCAGCGCGCCCGGCACCACCAAGACACCGGTCGCCACCAAACTCATCGGCTACGTCCAGCTCGGCAAGGTCCGGATCTACCACCATGCCTACGGCTGGATCCTCGCCCTGCTCCTGCTGCGCCTGGACGGCCGGGTCGGCGGCGACACGGCGGCCGCGCTCGCCCTGACCCTGCTCATGGTGTGCGCCACCCAATGGAGCGGAGGCGCCGCCGATGACCTCGGCGGCTTCCGGGACGGCAGCGACGCCCGCAACTACGCGGGCCGCCCCGCCTCCACCGTCGCCAAGAAGCCGCTGCTCACCGGGGTGCTGACGGAAGGGGAGGCGGTCCGGTTCGGCGTCGTGATGTGGCTGGTCGCGATCGCCGCCGGGCTCGGGGCCGTGGCCAGCCTGGACGGCACGGCGCCGCTTGCCGCCGTCCTGGTGATGCTCGTGGGGCAGATCGCCTCGGTCCAGTATTCGACCGGACTGAAACTCAGCTATCTGCCCGGCGGCCTGGAAGCCACCATCTTCTACGTCATCGGCTGTATCGGCCTGGTGCCGTACTGGCTGATCGCGGGCCACGTCACCACCGAATCCCTCATCACCAGCGCACTGGTCGGACTGTGGTTCCTGCTGATCGTGTCCTACGGGAACGCGTCCGACAAAGAAGGCGACTCCGAGGTCTCCCGCTACACCATGGCGGTCCTTCTCCCGCCCAAGGGATTCAAGGTATTCCTCACCCTGCTCTTCGCCGCCAGCGTCACCCTGCTGACCCTGCTGTTCACCACCACCCGATTCGACCCGCTGCTCGGGCTGACCGCCGTGCCCGTCGTCGTGCTCCACGCCGTACAGCTCTATTACGGTGCCGGAAAGGAAGAGTGGCGAAAGGCGCGTTTCATCGGACTCAGCTCCGTCGATCTGGGATGTCTGGGACTGGCGCTCGCTTTCGTTCTCGCATGACCGCTCGGAGTGGGAGAGCAGTGCAGTGAACGGCGATATGACGGCGGCCTACATCACCGGCTTCGGCGGAGCCGACGACATCCGGACCGGGCCGCTGCCCCGCCCCGTGCCCGGGCCGGGCGAGGCGCTCGTCCGGGTCGGGGCGGTGGCGGCCAACCACGTGGACACCTTCGTCCGCTCCGGCGCGTACACCACCGAGGTGCCCTTCCCGTTCGTCATCGGACGCGACCTGGTCGGCACGGTGGAGAGCCCCGCCGAGGCCCCCGCCGGGACCTTCGCCCCCGGCGACCGGGTGTGGTGCAACAGCCTGGGCCACGACGGCCGGCAGGGCTCGTTCGCCCAGTACGCCGCCGTCCCCGTGGACCGGCTCTTCTCCCTGCCCGCCGGGGTCGACCCGGTAGCGGCGGTGTCCGTGCTGCACACCGCCGGGACCGCATACCTCGGCCTGTTCCGGGAGGCCCGGCTGCGGGCGGGGGAGACGGTCCTCGTCGAGGGCGCGGGCGGCGGCGTGGGCAGCGCCGTGGTCCAGCTCGCCACCGCGGCCGGGGCGCGCGTCATCGCCGTCGACCGCGCCGAGAACGCCCAGTGGTGCCGTGACTGCGGCGCGGACCAGGTCCTGGACCGCGCCGATCCCAAGGTCCACGCCGCGGTCCGCCGCCTCGCCCCGGACGGGGTCGACGTGCTGTGGGACTGCTCCGGGCGCCATGACCTCGAAACGACGATTCCGCTGCTCGCCCGGGGCGGCCGCGTCGTCCTGATGGCCGGGCTGCGGGCGCGCGCCGTGCTGCCCGTCGGCGCCGTCTACGCCCGCGACATCAGCCTGCACGGCTTCGTCATCAGCAACGCCTCGGTGGCGGACCTCGCGGAGGCCGCCGGGACCATCAACCGCGAACTGGCGAGCGGCCGGCTGCGCGGCCGGGTCCGCGCCCGGCTTCCGCTGACGGAGGCGCCGCGGGCCCACCGCCTGCTGGAGGGCCGCGAGGGCGGTGCCGGCGGCCCGGGCCGCATCGTGCTGATCCCCTGACCGGAAGAGAGAGGAAGGCCGTAGGTGCCCCGTCCGAACAGCAAGCCGCGTCTGCTCAGCAAGGAATGGTGGGAACAGCGAGTCCTGCGGATGTACGACTCCTGGCGGGACCCGGTGACCTGGCATGTCACCGCGACCCCGAACGGCCCCGGTGATCTGCGGCAGTTCAGGCGCCGCCGGTTCGCCCTGCTGGTCACCTACAAGCGCAGCGGCGACCCCGTTCCGTCGGCGATGTGGTTCGGCCTCAAGGACGGCCGCGCCTATCTGCGCACCGGCTGCGACTCCTGGAAGGTGCGGCGGATGCGCAACAACGACCAGGTGCTGTTCGCGCCGTCCAACATCCGCGGCAAGCCCAAGGGCGCGGTCATCCCGTGCACCGCGCGCATCCTGCCGGACGAGGAGAAGCCGGGCGCCGCACAGATCATCGTGGACTCCTACGGCAAGGGCCGGAAGCTCTACGACCGCACGGTGGCCACCGTGTACGAGGAGGCCGCGTACATCGAGATCACCCCGAACGCCCTGCTGAAGGCCGAGGCCGAGCGCGCCCGGGCGCAGCGCGGCACCCCCTAGGTCGCCGGGCGCGTCCGGGACCTCCCCGGAGGCGCCCGGCGCTTTCGTACGCCGCCTACTTCTCCCGCAGGCCCACCTTGGCGTGCAGCGCCCGCAGCGGCTTCGGCGCCCACCAGTTGCCCTTGCCGACCAGCCGCATGAAGGCCGGGACCAGGGCGCCCCGGACCAGCGTGGCGTCCATCAGCACCGCGAGCGCCAGCCCGATCCCGATCGCCTTGAGATAGACGATGCCGGAGATCAGGAAGCCCAGGAACACGATGGCGATCAGCACCGCGGCGGCCGTGATCATCGAACCGGTGCGCTCCAGGCCACGGGCGACCGATGCCACGTTGTCCCCGGTTCTGTCGTACTCCTCCTTGATCCGGGACAGCAGGAACACCTCGTAGTCCATCGACAGCCCGAACGCGATGCAGAACAGCAGCACCGGCACGGTCCAGGTGATCGAGTCGGTGACCACGAAGTCGCCCACGGCACCCTCCAGATGGCCGTCCTGGAAGCCCCACACCAGCACGCCCAGCGTGGCGCTCAGGCTCAGGCAGTTGAGGACCAGCGCCTTGAGGGGCAGCAGCAGGGAGCCGGTGAAGAGGAACAGCACGGTGAAGGAGCTGGCGGCGATCACCGCGAGCGCCAACGGCAGCCGGGCGTTCATCGAGTCGATGGAGTCGGTCAGCTCGGCCGCGGGCCCGCCCACCTGGACGGGGTACGGCGCCGGGAGGGCCCTGATGTCCGCGACCAGCGCTCGGCCCTCCTCCGACAGCGACTGGTGGCTCGGCACCACGGACAGATAGGTGCTGTGACCGGAGCCGAAGCGCGCCGAGAGGGCCGACGGCCGCCGCACCAGCCGCCCGTGGGCGAACGTCCCGGCCTCGCTGTCCACCCGGGACACATCGCCGAGCTTCGACAGCCGCTCGGCGTACGGGGCCACCTTCCGGTCGCCGGGCCCGGACGTCCCGTCGAGCACCACGTTGAGTGCCTGGGTCTCCTGTGCCGGGAAGGTGTTCCGGATGTCGCCGCCGACCTGCCGGGCCTGGCTCTCGGCGGGCAGCACCCGCTCGTCCGGCAGGCTCAGCCGCAGATCGAGGAAGGGCGCGCCGAGCAGCAGCAACAGCGCGGTGACGGCGCCCGCGACCGGCAGCGGGAACCGCATCACGCCGGTGGCCAGCCGGTGCCAGAAACCCTCCCCGGAGCCCTTTTCGGCCTCAGGTGTGCGGCGGCGCAGGACGCGCCCCTTCTCGATGCGGTGGTCCAGCGCCTTCAGCAGCGCGGGCAGGAAGGTGAGCGAGACGAACGCGGCGAGCAGGGCGGTCGGGATCCCGGCGTACGCGAACGAGCGCAGGAAGTAGAACGGGAACACCAGCAGCGCCCCGAGTGCCAGGGTCACCGTCACCGCGGAGAACAGCACGGTGCGGCCCGCGGTGCGCAGCGTCGTGGCGATGGCCTGGTCGGTCCGCACCCCCTGGCCGCGCTCCTCCCGGTAGCGCTTGATCAGGATCAGGCTGTAGTCGATCGCGAGGCCGAGTCCGAGGCCGGTGGTGACGTTGCTCGCGAGCGCGGAGACCTCGGTGAACAGGGTCAGAATCCGGATGACCAGCAGGACGGACAGGATGGTCAGCCCGCTGACCATCAGCGGCACCAGGGCGGCGACCACGCTGCGGAACACGAACAGCATCACGATCAGCAGGACCGGGAAGGTCACCGCCTCGATCTTGATGAGGTCCTTCTCCGTGGTCTCGGACATCTCCTTGTCGGCCAGCGCGCTGCCGCCCACCCGGACGTCGAGCCCTTCGGCACGGTCCTCGTAGCGGCTCTCCAGCCGCTCGAAGGTGTTCTGGACCCGGTCCTCGTCGCCGGAGATCCGGGCCATCAGCAGCGCCTGCCGGCCGTCCTGCGCGCGCAGCGGCTCGGCCTTGCCCAGCGACCAGTACGACACGGCCTGCTCGACCCCGGGTTCATGGGCGACGCGTTCGGTGAGCCGGGCGCCGGCGGCGGCCACGGCGGGGGAGTCCACGCCCCGTTCGTCGGATATGAGCAGGACGAAGTCCGGGGCGCCCGCCCGGAATCTGTCGTCCATGACCTTCGCGGTCCTGGCCGATTCCGTCGAGTCGTCGACGAACCCGCCGGCGGACAGTTCCTGGATCACTCCGCCGCCCAGCGCGCCCGCTATGACCAGCAGCGCTCCGGACAGATACAGCACCAGTCTGCTGCGGCGGCAGGTGAACCGGGCCAGTGAGGCGAACAATGGGGCTAACCCTTCTCGCGCTGCGGCTTCCCTTGCGAGCGGTTGACGCGCAGGGCGCGCAGCAGCGTGGACGGTGCGGCCAGGGAACGGGGATGGGTGCGCATGTACGTCACCGAGTTGAACCGCACGGCGACGGACCGGTCCGTGATCGAGGCGGCGGCGATCTGCTCGGCGAACCACTTCGAGAGGCGGTAGCCGCGCGGGTACGGGCCCGTCACATCCGGGCGGGCCAGATCGGCGGAGGTGGAGATCTGCCAGGCCGCGTCCACCACCACGCGCTGGAGGGCGAGGAAGCGGCGGGCGGGGGCGTCGAGATCCGGCCGGGAGCGCAGGTACTCCGACAGGGCGGAGGCGTGCAGGGTCGCCGAGGACATGCCCTGCCCGTAGATCGGGTTGAACGAGGCGACCGCGTCACCGACGCTGATCAGCCGGGCGGGGAACCGGGTGAGGAGATGGAAGTCCCGGCGGCGGCTGTCGGCCTGGTGGTACGGGAGGATCTCGCCCAGCTGATCGCCCGCGACCGCCTCGCGGTAGACCGGCGGCAGTTCGCCGCACAGCTTCCGGAACTCCGCCACGTCCCGGATCGGCGGCTGCTTCCCGTAGTTGGCCAGGGTGATCAGCCAGCGGTCGCCCTCGATGGCGGTGATCGCGCCGCTCGCCACCCGGGGCGGGGTCGCGGTGGGGGTCCGGTAGGCGATGGCCGCGGCCAGCTCCGGGTCGGCGTCGGCGCGCCGGAAGTAGCCGGTGGCGTAGTCGATGTCGATGGCCATGCGCCGCATCGCGGGCCGCTGCCAGCCGTCGCGCTCCAGCCAGTCGCCGAGCTTGCTGGCCCGCCCCATGGCGTCGACGACGAAGTCCGCCTCCTCGGTCCATTCGTCCCCGTCCGCCCCGCACCGCACTCCGGTGACGGCGCCCGCGCGGAATTCCAGGCCCCGGGCGCGGCAGGTGAGGACCTTCACATTGGGCAGGTCCAGGGTGCGCCGCCGGACCAGCGACTCCAGGAACGGGCGGCTGCTGGAGATCAGCCCCATCGTGCCGTCGCTCACCTTCGGCACGCCGTCGGCGTAGGCGCGGATGGTGTACGGGGACGAAATGATCGCGCCGCCCGCCCGCGCCTCGTCCTCGAACCCCGGGAACAGCCGCCGCAACTGCATCCGGCCGCCGTGCATCAGGGTGTGCAACTGCCCGTCGTGCGGGGTGCCCGGCCGCGGGGCGGCGGTGCCGGGTAACGCGTCCCGCTCCACGATCACCACGCTCTCGGCGTGATCGGACAGCACCCGCGCCGCCAGCATTCCGGCCAGACTCCCGCCGAGCACCACGGCCTTGCCCATCAGGACGTCGGTATTCGTGATCGGTTCGTCGGTACTGAGCCGGGCGAACACACGTGCGGCAGACTCCATCACGAAACCTCCAGACTGGTTATATGCATCAACCAGGTACTGCTGGGTAGGCGCACGAATCCGTCCGAGGAAGAGAGAGAAAAGCTTGTGCCTGCCCTGACCGATTCCGATGCCCCCGCCGCAGCCCGGCACCCCATGCTCCACCGCGCCATCAAGCGGCGCAAGAACCCTCCGCTGCGGCGCAGTGACATTACGGTCACCAAGGAGAAGGACGTTCATCGCGCGGTCAAAGCCGCCGCTCTGGGCAACGCCATGGAGTGGTTCGACTTCGGGATCTACAGCTATCTCGCGGTCACCATCGGCAAGGTCTTCTTCCCCGGCGGCAACGCCACGATCCAGGTCCTGTCCTCCTTCGCGACGTTCGCGGTGGCCTTTCTCGTACGGCCGCTGGGAGGTATGTTTTTCGGGCCGCTCGGTGACCGCATCGGGCGGAAGAAGGTGCTGTCCTTCACCATGATCATGATGGCGACGAGCACGCTCGCCATCGGCCTCATCCCGGGCTATCACTCCATCGGCTACGTCTCGCCCGCGCTCCTCATCCTGTTCCGCATGTTGCAGGGATTCTCCACCGGCGGTGAATACGGCGGCGCGTCCACGTTCATCGCCGAATACGCCCCCGACAAGCGGCGCGGCTACTTCGGCAGCTTCCTCGAATTCGGCACCCTCATCGGCTACACCTCCGCGGCCGGACTGGTCACCATCCTGACCGTGACGCTCTCCGACGACACGATGAACTCCTGGGGCTGGCGCATCCCGTTCCTGGTCGCCGCCCCGATCGGACTCGTCGGCCTGTATCTGCGGCTGAAGCTGGACGAGACCCCCGCCTTCCAGAAGCTGGAGGAGGAGGCGTCCGCGGCGCAGGAGCGCACGACGCTGCCGTTCTGGCAGGTGTTCCGGTCCCAGTGGCGCGCGATGGTGCTGTGCATGGCGCTGGTCGCCGCGTACAACATCACCGACTACATGCTGCTGTCGTACATGCCGACGTACCTCTCGGAAACCCTCCACTACAGCAGCACCAGCGCCCTCGTCTCGATCATCATCGTGATGCTGGTGCTCATGGCGGCCATCACCTTCGTCGGCCGGCTCTCCGACCGCATCGGCCGCAAGCCCGCGCTGATGGCCGGGTCCATCGGCTTCTTCGTCCTCGCGGTGCCCTCCTTCCTGCTCATCAAGCAGGGCGGTATCGTCCCCGTCTTCGCCGGTCTGCTGCTGCTGGGCATGTGTCTGCTGCCCTACGTCGCCGTGATGTCGGCCTCCCTGCCCGCGCTCTTCCCGACCGACGTGCGCTACGGCTCGCTGTCCATCGCCTTCAACATCTCCGTGTCCCTCTTCGGCGGCACCACCCCGCTGGTCGTCGAGGCCCTGGTCAGCGGCACCGGCGACGATCTGATGCCCGCGTACTACACGATGCTCGCGGCGATCGTCGGCATCATCGCCTCGGCCGTGATGAAGGAGACCGCCCGCAAGCCGCTGGAGGGCTCGCCGCCCTCGGTCGCGACCAAGGAGGAGGCCATCGCCCTGGTCGAGTCCCAGTCCCAGCAGGCCCATCAGCGCCCCTGATCCTGGGGGCCCGCCCCGAGGGCATTACCCCCGCGGTAATCGACCTCCTCGCACCTCCGGCGGCACAGTGAAGGCATCGGGTTCCGGGCCGGCGCACTCCGGCCCGGGACCCGGATCCGAGACGTCGCACAGGCCGCTCGCGGCCGCCCAGGAGGGGACGACATGACCGACTACGACACCGCGGTGGCCCGCTACTTCGAGGCGTGGAACGCCACCGGGCCGCACGCCCTCGCCAAGGCCGTCGCCGCCGCTTGGACGGAGGACGGCGGCTACACCGACCCGCTGGCCGACGTACGGGGGCACGAGCAGCTGGCCGCCGTCATCGCCGGGGCCCACGAGCGGTTCCCCGGCTTCGAGTTCCGGCAGCTGGGCAGCGCCGACGGGCACCATGACATCGTCCGCTTCGGCTGGGAGCTGGTGGCGCCCGACGGGTCCGCGCCGGTCGCCGGATTCGACGTGATCACCCTCGCCGAGGACGGCCGCATCCGCTCCGTCCTCGGCTTCCTGGACCGGGTCCCTACGGCGGCGTGATGCCCTTGAGCACGGCGGCGGTCTCCGGGTCGGCCGGGAGGAACGTCTCGATGGCCAGCTCGGAGACGGTCACGTCCATGGGGGTGTTGAACGTCGCGATCGTCGAGATGAGCGACAGCACCCGCCCGCCGTGCTCGATCACCATCGGCAGCGCGATGGGCGCGTGGGCGCCACCGGTGGCCGGCTCCCGGCCGCCCGCCTCGGGCAGCGGATAGCCGGTCACCTCGTCGTACAGCTCGCGCAGCGCGGCGGAACGCATCAGCGCGAGCTGGCGGTCCATCTGGTCCAGCAGATGGCCGCGCCACTCCCGGAGGTTGCGGATGCGCGGGGCCAGCCCGTCCGGGTGGAGGGTGATCCGCATCGCGTTCAACGGCGGGGCCAGCAGATGGTCCGCCACGCCCTCCAGCAGCATCCGGACGCCCCGGTTGGCCGCCAGCACCTGGTACGTCCCGTCCAGCACCAGCGCCGGATACGGCTCGTAGCCGGTCAGCAGCCGCTCCATCCCCTCGCGCAGCGCGCCCATCGACGGATCGTCCACCGCCCGCTCCGGATAGTGCGGGGCGTAACCGGCGGCGATCAGCAGCGCGTTGCGCTCCCGCACCGGCACGTCGAGGTGGTCGGCGAGCCGCAGCACCATCTCCTGGCTCGGGCGGGACCGGCCGGTCTCGATGAAGCTGATGTGGCGGGCCGAGGAGTCGGCGCGCAGCGCCAGCTCCAGCTGGCTGATCCGCCGCCGGTCCCGCCATGCGCGCAGCAGCGCGCCCACCCCGGGCGGCGCGACAGTTGTCATGCCCCGAAGGTAACGGAACCGTGGTGGTGGCCGTGGCAGGGTGGAAGACCGAGCCACCACCCGAGGAAGGGACGCGCCATGGCAGTCGAGCCGCTGGCCCGCACGGAGATCGAGGAGCGCCTGGAGCAGCTGCCCGGCTGGTCGTTCGCGGACGACCGGCTCTCCCGCGGTTACGTCTTCGACGGGCATCCGCAGGCCGCGGGCCTCGTCGCGGAGATCGCCCGCATCCAGGACGAGCTGGGCCACCACTCCGACCTGACCCTCGGCTACAACAAGGTCACCGTCACGGTGAACACCCACAGCGTCGGCGGCAAGGTCACCGAACTCGACCTCGCCCTCGCCCGCCGCATCGAGGACGCCGCCCCCGGCCACGGCGCGCATGACTGAACCCGCCGCGCCCGCGCGGGAATCGTGACCAAACCGCTCCCCGACCGGCTCCGAATACCCCCACGAGAGGGCGGCGTCGACCGGAGGAGCGGGCATGGGCGGGCAGCGGCAGCGGATCCCCGACAGCGTCATCCACCACCCGGCCGTCGACGCCGCCCGCCGGCCCGCCGGCCCGGCCCCTCCCGGACCCGCGACGCCCTGGCCCGGTCACTGGTCCGCCGGGCCCTGGACCGGCGGGCGCTCAGGTGGTGTGGCGGGCCCGGCGGAAGCGGGCGGCGGCTTCGGCGAGGTCGACGACGGGGGGCGGGTAGGACAGGGCGGAGCGTTCCGCGTCGGGGAGCGTCCAGGGGGTGTGGACGCGCCGGCCGGGGATCTCGGCGAGTTCGGGCACCCAGCGCCGTACGTACGCCCCGTCGGGGTCGAACCGGCGGGCCTGGGCCAGGGGGTTCAGGACCCGGTTGGGGCGGGTGTCGGTGCCGGTTCCGGCCACCCACTGCCAGTTCAGCTGGTTGTTCGGCACGTCCCCGTCGACCAGCAGGTCCAGGAAGTGCCGGGCCCCCACCCGCCAGTCCACGTACAGCGTCTTCGTCAGGAAGCTCGCCACCAGCAGCCGGGCCCGGTTGTGCATCCACCCCTCGCCCGCCAGCTGCCGCATCCCCGCGTCGACCAGTGGGTAGCCGGTGCGGCCCGCCTTCCAGGCGGCGACGGCGGCGACGGCGGCGTCGTCCGACCGCCACTGGTCGCCGCGCGGGCGGTAGTCGGTGTGGGAGGCGTCCGGGCGGGCGGCGAGGACCTGGTAGTGGAAGTCGCGCCAGGCGAGCTGCCGTACGAAGGCGTCGGCGCCGGGCCCGCCGGACTCGCGCGCCCGGTGCACCAGCTCCACCGGGGACAGACAGCCGAAGTGGAGGTAGGGGGAGAGCCGTGAGGTGGCGTCGCCCGCCAGGTCGTCCTGGCGGTCGGCGTACGGGCCCAGGCCCGACCGCAGCCACGCCTGGAGGCGGCGGCGCCCGGCCCGTTCGCCGCCCTCGGGCAGCGCGGGGGAGGTGCTGCCGGAGGCGAGCGAGGACACGGCGGCGACCGGTTCGGACCGCACCCCGGACGGCACCCGCACATGGCGCGGCGCGGCGAGCGGCCTGCGCGGCTCGACGGCCTGCCAGGCGCGGAAGTACGGGGTGAACACGGCGAAGTGGGTCTTGCCGGCGGGGGTCAGGGCGCCCGGCTCGGCCGCCGTCACCACGGTTCCGTGGACGTGCAGGGCCCGCTCGCCCAGCGCCTCGCGCAGCCGCGCCTCCCGCCGCCCGGCGAACGCGCTCACCCCGCCCGCGATGTGCACCTCCCCGGCGCCGACCTGCTCGGCCACCCGGCGGATCTCCTCCACCGCGTCACCCGTACGGACGACCAGCCGGCCGCCGCGCTCCCGCAGGACCGCGTCGAGGCCGGCCAGGCAGTCCCGCAGGAACGCCACCCGGTTGGGCACCGCGAACCCCGCCGCGGCCACCCGGCGGTCCACGACGAACAGCGGAACGACCTGGTCGGCCGAGCGGAGCGCGGCGTGGAGCACGGGGTTGTCACTCAGCCGCAGGTCGGAGGTGAAGACGGCGATCGAGGTGCTGGGTGTGGTCACCCCTCTCCCTTACACTAGGCGCCCTCACCCCGCCGGGAGCGACATCAGCCCGATCGGGTCGGTGGTCGGCGCCCTGGAGCCCCCGGCGGGCTCGACCGTCAGCCCCACGCCGGACGCCTTGCCCACCGCACCGCTCAGCAGGGCGGCCGTGCCGCCGCCGGTGCCGGTGTCGGCGGTGTCCATGAGCCCGGCCGACCGCATCGTGCCGCCGTCGCTGAACCACAGCTGGTACACCCGCCCATCGGGCGGTTTCGGCAGGCCGGAGGCGAGGAACGCGGCCTTGTCCAGGGCGTGCGAGACCACGACCGTGCCGGTGGCGCCGTTGGTCAGCTTGGCGTTGCGGCTGTGGGCGTCCGGGGCGGCCAGCACCTCGGCCACCGCCTCCACCCGCGCCACCTGCTCCTCGGAGCGGCGGGCCGTATCGCGCGCGTCGGACGCCTGCTGGTTCTGCCAGACGGCGACGCCGCCGAGCGCCACCGCCCCGGCGAGACAGGCCGCCAGCGCGAAGTTCTGCCGGCGGCCGCGCGCGGGACGCCGGGGCGCGCCGCCGCCGGAGAACTCCGGTTCGCGCCTCGCCACCCGCGGCGGGTCCTGACGGACCGTGGCGATCCGCCGCATCACATCGTCCTTGAGCACCGGCGACGGCGTCAGCGAGGTGGCCATGCCGAGCTTGGCGGCGGTGGCCCGCAGCTCCCGTACCTCCTGGGCGCATGCGTCGCAGTCGGCCAGATGCCGTTCGAAGGCCAGCAGTTCCCGCCCGGAGAGGGCGTACACCGCGTAGGCGCCGGTCAGCGTGTGCAGATCCGCTCGGTCCGCTCTGGTCATGCCCCGACCCCCATGCAGTCGCGAAGCCGGATGAGTCCGTCCCGGAGTCTGGTCTTCACCGTGCCCAGCGGCAGCTGCAGCAGCTCCGCCACCTCGCGGTAGGTCCGGCCACGGTAGTAGGCGAGCGTCACGGACTGACGCTGTAGTTCGGTGAGCGTCTGCAGGCAGCGGCGCACCTGCTCACGCTCCAGTCTGGCCTCCACCTGCTCCGTCACCTCGTCGAAGGCCGGGGTGCGGTTCAGCAGCGCGGCGCGCTCCTCGCGGTCCGAGGCGGACTGCGCGGACCGTACGCGGTCGACGGCGCGCCGGTGGGCGAGCGTCATGATCCACGCCATGGCGCTGCCCCGGGCGGGCTCGAACCGGGCCGCCGTCCGCCACACCTCGACCAGGACCTCCTGGGTGACCTCCTCCGCCTGGGCGGGGTCCCGCAGCAGGCTGCGCGTCAGACCGAGGACGGACCCGCTCACGGCGTCGTAGAGCGCCGCGAAGGCGTTCTGGTCCCCCCGCGCCACCAATCCGAGCAACTCCTCGAGGTCCGGGCCCCTGGGGGCCGGTCCACCGATGAACACGGGCTCTCTCACTGGCCGTCCTTCCGGATGAGCTGTACGACACCACGCAGGTGTCGTATCTCATTCGTCGCCCGGGCGGGTGCGGATTGGTCAACAAAGCGCGGGGACCGGCGAATTTGCCGATCCGGCAAGGAAGTTTGGCGGTACGGCCGCGATGCGGGCAGGCTCACGGTCATGACCGCACACGACCACGCGCACGACCACGACCACGCGCGCAAGCACGCACACGATCACGGGCATCAGCCCGACTGGGACGCTTTCGCCCCGCTCCTCGAGCGGGGCGCCGAGACGCACGCCCCCATCCACGAACAGGCCGCCGCCTGGCTGCGTGAGAGATTCACGGCGGGCGGCGGCTCCGTACGCCGCGTCCTCGACGTGGGCAGTGGCCCCGGCGTGGTGACGTGTCTGCTCGCCCGGGCCTTCCCGGACGCCGAGGTCGTCGCCGTGGACGGTGCGCCCGCCCTGCTGGAGCGGGCCCGGGAGCGCGCCGCCCGGCTCGGGCTCGCCGACCGCGTCACCACGCTGCCGGTCGAGATGCCGGACGGACTCGACCCGGCCACGATCGGCACCGCGGACCTGATCTGGTCGAGCCGGACCGTGCACCATCTGGGTGACCAGCTGGACGCGCTGCGGCGGCTCACCGCCGCCCTGCGCCCCGGCGGGCTGCTGGCGGTCGGCGAGGGCGGGCTGCCGCCCCGCTTCCTGCCCCGGGACGCGGGGCTCGGCCGGCCCGATCTGCTGGCCCGGCTCGACGCCGTCCAGGCGGAGGGGTTCGCCGCGATGCGGGCCGAGTTGCCGGGCGCGACCGAGGTCGTCGAGGACTGGCCCGGGCTGCTCACGGCGGCCGGTCTCACCGGCGCCACCAGCCGCAGCTTCCTGCTCGACCTGCCCGCCCCGCTCGACGCGGCGACCCGCGAGACCCTGCGGACCGAGCTGGCCCATCGGCGCGAGGGCGCCGCCGACCGTCTCGACGACGGCGACCTCGCCGCGCTGGACCGGCTGCTCGACCCGGACGACGAGGCCGGGATCGCGCGGCGGCCGGATGTCTTCCTGCTGACCGCGCACACGATCCACGTGGCGGCCCGGGCGGAGTGAGGGGAGGCGTCAGCCGGTGGTGAGGGTGAGCCCGTAGGCGCTGAGGATCGGGTTCACCGGCTGGTAGTACGTCGTACCGCCGACGGTGCAGTTGCCGGAGCCGCCGGAGAGGACGCCCTGCGCCTCGGTGCCGGAGACGAACGAGCCGCCCGAGTCGCCGGGCTCGGCACACACGTTGGTGCGGGTCACGCCGCGAATGGTGCCCTCGGGGTAGACCACGCTGGTGTTGTGCTGCTGGATCGTGCCGCAGTGCCAGCCGGTGGTCGACCCCGAGCGGCAGACGGACGAGCCGACCGGCGCCTCCTGGGAGCCGGTGACCGTGACGGTGGTGGAGTCGGGGCCGATCACCAGGGGCGTGGGCGTCCAGTCGGCGTTGGTGGCCACCCACGCGTAGTCGCTGCGGGGGAAGACCGAACCCTGGAAGGTGCCCTGCGCGACGCGGTTGAAGCCGGCGGTGGTGTCGCCCTGGTCGCCGCAGTGCCCGGCGGTGACGAAACCGGCCCGGGTGTCCTGGGCGACCGGGAAGCCGATGGAGCAGCGGGCGGTGGCATTGATGTAAAACGCCTCGCCGCCCCGCAGGTCATGGAGGGGAGCCGGGCGCTCGGCCGACTCCACGATCCGCACCAGGCCGCGGTCGACGCCGCCGGCGTCGATGAACCGCTGGGCCGCGGCGGGCTGTGCCGACTGGACGACCACGCTGTTGCTCTTCACGTCCACATACCACAGGGAGGCGGTGGCGGCGGCCGGGGGATGCTCCTCGGCCGTCCGGTCCAGCGCGTCCTTCGCCGCGTTGAGTTGTTCGAGGCTGTGGCCGACGACGGCGGCCTTGGCGCCGGCGGCGCTGATGGCGCCGCTCTGGGCCTGGTCGGTGGTGCCGACGGTCAGCTCGGCGGTGTTCCCGCTGACCCAGCTGCCCGCGTAGGCGCTGCCGAGGTTCTTGCGCAGGCCGGGTTCGGCCTGGCCGGCCTTGTATTCGTTCGATATGCGGGTCCGCGCCTCGTCGGCCGTCAGGCCCAGGTCGCGTTGCATGGCGGCGAGCACCTCGGGCGGGACGTCCCGGCGGGAGCCGGGTGGCGGGGAGGAGTTCGCGGCGGCGGGTATGCCCGTACCGGCGAGGAACAAGGCGGCTATGGCGAGGGTGCAGCCCGTGGCGAGCTCAAGACCATGACGACGTCTGCGGCGCATAGTGCGTTCTCCTGTCGCGAATCACGCTGCGTGTCTCATTGAGCGCCAAGCGTAATTGCGGTGCCAGGGGGCCGCTCGGCGGGCGCGGGCATGACACCGCCCCGCCGCGCGGTGCGCGACGGGGCGGTGCGGGACCCGCGTCAGGCCATCAGACCTCGGTCAGGTTGAAGGTGTCCGGGTTCGGGCCCAGGCGGTTGCCCGAGTCCAGGGCGCCGATCGCGGACAGGTCGTCGGAGTCCAGCTCGAAGTCGAAGACGTCGATGTTCTCCTTGATCCGGGACGGCGTCACGGACTTCGGGATCACCACGTTCCCCAGGTCGAGGTGCCAGCGCAGTACGACCTGCGCCGGGCTCTTCCCGTGCTTCGCGGCGATCTCGACGAGCTTCGGCTCCTCCAGCAGCCCCTTGCCCTGGCCCAGCGGGGACCAGGCCTCGGTGGCTATGTCATGGCGGGAGTTGAAGGAGCGCAGCTCGGCCTGCTGGAGCTGCGGGTGCAGCTCGACCTGGTCGATCACCGGGGTGACCGAGGCCTCGGAGAGCAGGCGCTGGGTGTGGGCGGGGTGGAAGTTGGACAGCCCGATGGCCTTGGCGCGGCCGTCGGCGTAGATCTTCTCGAACGCCTTCCAGGTGTCCAGGTACTTGTCGACCTCGGGCAGCGGCCAGTGGATCAGGTAGAGATCCACGTACTCCAGGCCGAGCTTGGTCAGCGAGGTGTCGAAGGCGCGGAGCGTCGAGTCGTAGCCCTGCTCGGAGTTCCAGAGCTTGGTCGTGACGAACAGCTCGTCGCGCGCGATGCCCGACGCGGCGAGCGCCTTCCCCGTGCCCTCCTCGTTGCCGTATATGGCCGCGGTGTCGATGTGCCGGTATCCGGCGTCCAGCGCGTTGCGCACCGCGACCTGCGCCTCGTCGTCGGGGATCTGCCAGACGCCGAAGCCGAGCTGCGGAATCCGAACGCCGTTGTTGAGGGTGATGAAGGGGACCTTGCTCACGAGCGGTCGATCCTTACGTCGCTATCGGATACGTACTCTCCGGTTCAACGGTCAACCGGAGGCGCGCATTCCCGGTCCGCGAGCCGCACCGGATGCGCGATCTCCGCGCGAAAGCGGTGCGGGGTGTGTCCCTCGCGTACCGTCGCGCCCACCGCGACCGCCGCCCAGGTCACCGTACCGCGCGGCGCCCGCACCACCATGACCAGCCGGTATGTACCCCCGATGGGGACCGTGCCGGTGCGGCGGATCTCCCAGCCGGGGTCGGAGCGCAGCTCCCGCCGCGCCTCCACGCAGACCCGCTCGCCGGCCGGTGGCGCGTGGTGGTCGTCCCGGAGCCCCAGCCGGGGCCCGAGGCGGACCGGTGCGGACGGGTCGGCGGTCCCGGTGAGCTGATGCGGGGCCATGGACCAGGCGATCGGCCCGGAGACCGGGGGCCGCTTGATGTCCGCCGACAGGGTCAGATCGAGGTTGATCGCGTGCAGAGCGGGTTCCGGCGCCTCCTGGGCGCAGGTGATCGCACAGTGCAGCAGATGGTAGACGGCGGTGTGCGTCTCGGCCTCCACGAAGGCCAGCAGTCCGGGGTCCCCGGTGACCAGTTCGGACGTGACCGGGACGGACACCGGTCCGCCCAGGGTGAGGTGTCCGGTCAGCGCCGGGGACTGGGGAGTTTCCTCGGAGACCAGGGTCAGTTCGCGCTCGGGAAGTGCGGGGAGAATGACGTCGATCATTTCGTGCCCCCTTCGCGGCTCGGTGGTTCCCAGGGAGTGCGCCCGTCCCGTACCTAGGTGTGGTACAGCGCCTCGACCTCGACGGCGTACGCCTGTTCGATCGCCTTGCGCTTCAGCTTCAGGGACGGTGTCAGGAGACCATGCTCCTCCGTGAACTGAGCGGCAAGTATGCGGAACGTACGAATCGACTCGGCCTGCGAGACGGTGGTGTTCGCCGCGACCACCGCGCGCCGGATCTCGGTCTCCAGATCCGGGTCCCGGACCAGCTCGTTCGCCGCCATCGGCGGTTTGCCGCGCATCGTCAGCCAGTGCGAGACGGCCTCCGGGTCCAGAGTGACCAGCGCCGCGACGTACGGGCGGTCGTCACCGACCACGATGCACTGGGCCACCAGCGGATGCGCCCGCACCCGCTCCTCCAGCCCCACCGGGGAGACGGTCTTGCCGCTGGAGGTCACCAGGATCTCCTTCTTCCGCCCGGTGACCGTCAGATAGCCGTCGTCGTCCAGCGTGCCCAGATCGCCGGTGGCCAGCCAGCCGTCGCGCAGCACGGCGTCGGTCGCCTTCGGATCGCCGAGGTAGCCGTTGAAGATCTGGCCGCCGCGCAGCCAGATCTCGCCGTCGTCGGCGATGTGGACGGTGGTGCCGGGGATCGGCTGGCCGACCGTGCCGTACCGGGTCCGCTCGGGCGGGTTGGCGGCGGCGGCCGCGGTCGACTCGGTCAGGCCGTACCCCTCGTAGATGGTGACGCCCGCGCCCCGGAAGAACAGCCCGAGCCGCCGCTCCATGGCCGAGCCGCCCGACATCCCGTGCCGGACCCTGCCGCCCATCGCGCCGCGCACCTTGCTGTACACGAGCTTGTCGAAGAACTGGTGCTGCATGCGCAGCGAGGCGCTGGGGCCCGCGCCCAGGCCGAACGCCTTCTCCTCCACCGCCTCCGCGTACCGCACCGCGACGTCGACCGCCCTCTCGAACGGCCCCGATTTGCCCTCCGCCTCCGCCCGGCGGCGCGCCGCCGAGAACACCTTCTCGAAGATGTAGGGCACGGCGAGGATGAAGGTCGGCTTGAAGGACTGCAGGTCGGGCAGGAGCGCGGACGCCGCGAGCTTCGGCTGGTGGGCCAGCTTGACCCGGCCGCGGATCGCGGCGACCTCCACCATCCGGCCGAAGACGTGCGCGAGGGGGAGGAAGAGCAGGGTGGCTGTCTCGTCGCCGCGCTTGGAGCGGAAGGCGTCCTCGTACCGCTTGACGATGTTGTCGCACTCGGCCATCAGATTGGCATGGCTGATCACACAGCCCTTGGGACGGCCGGTGGTTCCCGAGGTGTAGATGATGGTCGCGGTCTGCTCCGGGGTCATCGCCAGCCGGTGCCGGTCGACCAGGTCGTCGTCGATGGACTCGCCGTCGCTGAGCAGCTGGTCCAGCGCCCCGGCGTCCAGCTGCCACAGCCGCTTGAGGTACGGCAGCCGGCCGACCACCGAACCGACCGTCATGGCGTGGTCCTCGTGCTCGACCACGCACGCCATGACCGACGCGTCGTGCAGCATCCAGAAGACCTGCTCGGCGGAGGAGGTCGGGTACAGCGGCACGCTCTGCGCGCCCACGGTCCACAGCGCGAAGTCGAACAGCGTCCACTCGTAGCGGGTGGGGCACATGATGCCGACCCGGTCGCCGAACCGGACGCCCTGGGCCAGCAGCCCCTTGGCGAGTGCCACCACCTCGTCCCGGAACTGGGCCGAGGTCACGTCCACCCAGCGGCCGTCAGGCGTCTTGCGGGCCAGCGCCACCCGATGAGGATCGGATTCCGCATGCTCGAAGACGGCGTCCGCCAGTCCTCCGGCCTGGGGCACCGACGTCATCGGGGGGACGGTGAACTCGCGCAATACCTGCTCCTTGAAGCCGCTCCGCACAGCGCCGCGACCGTACCCGATCCCGGCCCCCGGGCGGGAGAGGTGTTTCGTCGGGGAATAGTCGGAATGTGCGCTCGCCAGTGAGGTGAAAGAGCGTCAAACAGTCACTTCGGTAACCGGTTTGTGCGCGGCCTGCCCCTATGCGCCGCATGTGTGGCTGATATGTGACGACTTCCTGCACGGAATCTCTCCGATCACGGCACAGGTCGCGGTACAGGTCGCGGCCCGGGTCACGGTACGGGGCCCGGGTCATGGTACGGGGCCCGGGTCACGGCACGGGCCCGGCGAGGATCGCTTCCGCCAGCCGCTCCGCCGCCGCACGGGTCGCGGTGTCCCGCTGCCGCTCCCCGTACAGCAGGACGAAGTCCACCGGCCCCAGCTCCGGCAGTCCGGCCCGCTCCGGAACCGGCACCAGGCCCGGCGGGATCAGGCCATCGGTGTGCGCCATCACCCCGAGCCCCGCACGCGCCGCCGCCACCAGTCCGTTGAGACTGCCGCTCGTGCACGCGATCCGCCACGCCCGGCCGTGCCGCTCCAGTACGTCCAGCGCCCGGGCCCGGGTCAGCCCGGGCGGCGGGAAGAGGATCAGCGGCAGCGGACGGCCGGGCTCCAGCCGCAGCCCCTCCGCGCCGATCCACACCAGCCGGTCCCGCCACACCAGCTGCCCCCGCGGCCGCTCCTCCGACCGCTTGGCCAGCACCAGATCCAGCTTGCCCGCCTCCAGCCGCTGGTGCAGGGTGCCCGACAGCTCGACCGTCAGCTCCAGATCCACCTCGGGGTGATCGCGGCGGAACCCCTTCAGGATCTCCGGCAGCCGGGTCACCACGAAGTCCTCCGACGCCCCGAACCGCAGCCGCCCGCGCAGCCGGGTGCCCCGGAACCAGCTCGCCGCCCGTTCGTTCGCCTCCAGGATCGAGCGCGCGAACCCGAGCATCGCCTCGCCGTCCTCGGTCAGCTCCACCCCATGGGTGTCCCGGCTGAACAGCTGCCGCCCGGCCGCCTCCTCCAGCCTGCGGACGTGCTGGCTCACGGTGGACTGGCGCACCCCGAGGCGGTGGGCGGCCTGGGTGAAGCTCAGGGTCTGGGCGACCGCGAGGAACGTACGGAGCTGGGCGGGGTCGAACACGCCCTCCACTGTAGGCAGGCCCATCACGGAACGCGATAGCAGTCAGTGCGGTATGCGGGATTCCCGATGGGCCCGATCGCGGGCACGCTGGAGAGGGCCCGTCCGGGCCCGTTCGTACGTCACGCGAGACCGAGAAAGAGAGTTCATGCTCCGCCCGCGCCACCTGCTCCGTCGCACGATCCCGCTGCCCTCCTGGCTGCCCCTGGACGGCTTCATTCTCGGCCTGGTCGGCACCGTCGCCCTCGCCGCGCTGCTCCCGGTCAGCGGCCGGGCGGCCACCGTGACGGACGGGGCCACCACGGGCGCCGTCGCCTTCCTCTTCTTCCTCTACGGCGCCCGGCTCTCCACCCGTGAGGCGCTGGACGGGGTACGTCACTGGCGCCTCCACCTGACCGTGCTGGCCTGCACCTTCGTGATCTTCCCGGCGCTGGGCCTGGCGGCCCGCGGGCTCGTCCCCCACGTCCTCACCCAGCCCCTCTACACCGGCCTCCTCTTCCTGTGCCTGGTGCCCTCCACGGTCCAGTCCTCGATCGCCTTCACCTCGCTCGCCCGGGGCAACGTCGCCGCCGCGATCTGCGCGGGCTCCTTCTCCAGTCTGATCGGCATCGTCGTCACCCCGGTCCTGGCCGCGCTGCTCCTCGGCGGCAGCGGCGGCGGGTTCTCCCCCGACTCGATGATCCAGATCGCGCTCCAGCTGCTGGCCCCCTTCCTGGCCGGTCAGCTCCTGCGCCGCTGGATCGGCGGCTTCATCTCCCGCCACCGCGCGGCCCTGCGCCTGGTCGACCGGGGCTCGGTCCTGCTCGTCGTCTACGCGGCCTTCAGCGAGGGCATGACCCGGGGCATCTGGCACCAGATCACCCCCGCCCGGCTGGCGGTCCTGCTCGCGGTGGAGGCGGTGCTGCTCGCGCTCATGCTCACGCTGACCACGTACGGCTCCCGGAAGCTGGGCTTCCGCCGGGAGGACCGCATCACGATCACCTTCGCGGGCTCCAAGAAGAGCCTGGCAGCGGGGCTGCCCATGGCCAGCGTCCTCTTCGGCGCCCAGGCGAGCCTGGCCGTCCTGCCGCTGATGCTCTTCCACCAGATGCAGCTGATGGTCTGCGCCGTCCTGGCCCGCCGCTTCGCGGACCGGGCCCCCGAACCCGCCCCGGAGCCCGTGCCGTCAAAGACCCCGAAGGCCCCGGAGCCCGCTGCCGCCGTCCGCTGAGCGAGTCTTCCGGCAGCTTTCGCTAATCTCCGCACATGTCGAACACTCTTACCCATGGGGCCTTTCGTACCGAGCGCCTGTGGGCCGGGGCCGGTGTGTCCTCTCTCCTCCTGTTCCTCTCCTTCATGGTGGCCTGGGTGGACGCCCTGGAGTTCGACGAGCGGTGCAGCCAGGGAATGGTGAAGGGTCCCGGGCGGCTGGGCGACATCCGGCACCAGGCGTTTCCCCCGGCCATCATCTGCGAGTACGACGGGGGAGAGGTCTCCGCGGGCGGCACCGGGGTGCTGGGCGCGGTGATCTGGTGCGCCTTCGCGGGGCTCGCGCTCTGCGTGCTGCTGGCGCTGCTGGCCGAATGCGTCGAACTGCCCGCCGGAACCGGTCCGCAGATCTCCCGCAGGGAGCGGCTGCGCCGCACGGGGACGGCCTTCTTCGTCACCGGCTCCGTCTTCGCCCTGGTGTACGGCCTGGCGGCCTGGCCGCTGTTCACCGGCCCGTCCTCGGCCTGTTCGGCGGGCGGGGAGTGGGGCGTCTATGCGCCGAAGACGCTGGAGTACACCCTGTTCCCGCCGCAGGCGACGTGCATGACCCACAGCGGGAGCACCTCGCGGCTGAACGCGGGCTGGGTCGAGAACCTGACGGTGATGCTGGCCGTCCCCGCGCTGATCTCCGCGGCCGGGCTGGCGCTCGCCTGGCGGCGCGGGCGGCGTGAGGCACACGCCGTCCGCGCCGCGAGCGAGGCGTCAGCGGGATGACCGGATGTGGTCCAGGGGGAGGTGGGCGGTGGCGGACTTCCCGTCGACCGGGGCGTTGAACTCGCGGATCCGGCGCAGTTCGGTGTCGGTCAGCGCCCGGGCGTAGACGCGTACCTCGTCCAGGGCGCCCGTCATCCGGGACCGGCCGTCGACCGCCTCGCCGAGGTGGAGGGCGAAGGGGGAGGAGCGGCTGACGGTGCCGGGCGCGTCGGGCGCGGAGGCCGGGTCGGCGCCGTCCACCGTGAGGGTGAGGTGGCCGTCGGCGCGGGTGAGGGCCAGGTGGTGCCATGCGCCGTCGTTGTGGGCGGTGGTGGTGGCGACCGAGGCGGAGGTGTAGGTGGCCGGGCCGTTGACGGTGGTCATCAGGGCGCGGACGCGGTTCGAGGACGGTTCGCCGCGCACCCAGACCTGGGCCTGTTTGCCCCCGATGCCGCCCATCCAGAGGAACGGGTGCTGCCCGGAGGCGGCGGAGTAGCGGAACCACAGGCTGACGGTGAAGTCGCGGGTGCCCAGCGGCAGCGACGGGCGGTACGGGAGGCGTACGGCGTCGTCCGTACCGTCGAAGGCGAGCGCCCCGCCGAAGCGGCCCCCGGTCCCGGTGGCGCCGCCGAGGACGGTCGCGGGGCGGGCCCGGGGCGCGCGGTCGTCCGTGACCGGGGACGGGGCGGCGCGCGGGCCCAGCCAGTCCTCGGTGAAGCGGGCGAAGCGGATCTCGTCGCGGGCGTCCACCGCGCCGCCCTCGTACATCAGCCCGACCGTGCCCGGCGCGATGAGGGCCATGTCGGAGTAGCCGGACCAGTCGGTGGTGACCACCTTGCCGCGGTCGGTGCCCTCCCAGCCGCGGGCCTCGTCCCAGGAGGAGCGGATCATCATGGTGCGGCGCCGGTCGGGGTCGGCGGGCGCCGAGAACAGCAGCCGCCCGGGGCCGTCGCGGCCCGGGGCGCGCAGCCGGAGGACCGAGCCCTGCACCATCGGCGTGGACAGGCCGGGGATGGTGCGGAAGGGCGCGGCGAAGCTCTCGCCGCCGTCGCGGCTGACGGCGTAGTCGCGGTGGCCGAGGTCGGTGCCGTCCTGTTCGCGCCCGTTGACGTAGACCGAGCCGTCGGCCCGCTCCACCAGCGTCATCTCCGACGGCTTCTGGCGGAACGTCCCGTCCTGCGCTGTCGGGTACGAGTCCACCGCGCCGATCCTCCAGCGCCTGCCGCCGTCGTCGCTGTAGGCGAGCGCCGCGTGGTTGGCGGTGATGCGGGTGCCGTCGTGGCTCTCGG
Source organism: Streptomyces sp. NBRC 110028 (assembly GCF_001417735.1). Lineage (GTDB taxonomy): Bacteria > Actinomycetota > Actinomycetes > Streptomycetales > Streptomycetaceae > Streptomyces. Next base: position 126,403 of record NZ_BBUZ01000024.1, on the reverse strand, counting down.
TGTTGACGGTGAAGAGCAGCCGCCCCCTGTGCCGCCCGTGCCGCAGCTGGATGCCGTGCACCGGGCCGGTGGCGTACCAGGAGTTCCACGTCGGCGGCAGCAGGGTGGAGCTCAGATCGCGCGGGGCGGACCAGGTGGCGCCGTCGTCGTCGCTGTACTGCAGGTGCGGGGTGCGGTCACACGGCACCTCGCAGCTCTGGGAGTCGTCGCGGCCGGTGTTGTACGTGCTGGCCAGCAGGATGCGGCCGGTGCGCGTGTCCACGACGGGCGCCGGGTTGCCGTGGGTGTCGCCGCCGCCCTCGTTGATCACCTGTAACGGGCCCCAGGTGCGGCCCCCGTCGGTGGAGCGCTTGAGCACCAGGTCGATGTCCCCGGCGTCGCCGCAGTTGTCCTTGCGGCCCTCGGCGAAGGCGAGCAGGGTGCCGTCCTTGGACGTGACGATCGCGGGGATCCGGAAGCAGAAGTAGCCCGCGTCCTGGCCGGACTTGAACAGGATCCGCTGGTCGAAGTCCGGGGCGGAGCCGGGGGAGCCGGAATCGGCAGGGGCCGCGGACACGGTGTCGTCCGTGTCCGCGGCCCCTGCCGGAAGCGGGGTCAGGGCCAGCGCCGCGACGGCGAGGAGCACCGAGGCGCGGCGCCACCGACGTCTGGTGCGGGGGCGGTTGCGGGGATCTGACGCCATGGTCACGACCTGCCCTTCAGAGCCATCTGGACATCAAGACATCACGACATCCCATGTCCCATGGAGACTGTCGCAGAAGTGTCCCGCTTTGCGACCCGTTGAAACAAGGACCGTGCGTCAGGGGATGAGGACGGCGGCCGGCGCGCAGGCTTCCGCCGGCGCTTCCGTCAGGGTGTCCGTCCGCACATCACGTCGTCGAGCAGCGACTGAACGGCCCGCTCGCCCGTCAGGAGCCGTTTGGCGTCGTACGTCGTGCCGGTGGTCATGACCACGACCGAGCGTCGCCCGTCCGGGGCGACGGCCGTCCTGATCGTGCCGCCGTCGAGGTCGCCGCCGTGGCCCCAGCGGTAGCCGCCGCAGCTCAGCGGCTGCCGGTCCAGACCGAGGCCGTAGCGCATCCCGGGGAAGGCCTTCTGGTACTCCGCGTCGACGGGGACGGTACGGCGCATCGCGGCGAGCTGCGCCGGTGGCAGCAGCCGCCCGCCCAGCAGCGCGGTGAGGAACCGGTCCAGATCGCGGTCGGTGCTGATCAGGGCGCCCGCGGAGCCCGCCGAGGCCACATTGCGGACGGTGGTGTCGGTCCACGTCGAGGAGCCGGGGAAGCGGTGGTACGTATGCGCGTGCGGGCCGCGCACCCGCGGATCGTCGCCGGGGTCGTAGGTGCCGGTCAGGCCCAGCGGGCGGACGATCCGGTCGCGGACCTCCGTGGACCACGGCCGCCCGGTGGCCTTCTGGATGATCATCCCGGCGAGGACATAGCCGGGGTTGGAGTAGTTCCACCGCGGACGCGGGTCGTTCTCGGCGGCGGGCGGGAAGTCGGGCCGGTGCTTCATCGCCCCGGCGACGATGTCCTCGGGGCCGAAGTGGCGGTACCGGCTCTTCTCGAAGGCGGCGGCCGTGCTTCCGGTGTTCTCCGTGGTGTCGTAGCGGTAGATCCCGCTGGTGTGCTGCAGCAGGTTCCGGATGGTGATCCGGCGGCCGTCGTTGCCCTTGCCGCGCACCACGCCCGGCAGCCACTTCTCCACCGGATCGCTCAGCGACAGCCGCTTCTCGGCGACCAGTTGCAGCATCACGGTGGCCACGAACGTCTTGGTGACGCTCGCGGCCCGGTAGTTCGCCCCGTAGGGCATGGGGCGGCCGGTGTGCAGTTCCTCCTCGCCCGCGCGGGCGTGGGTCCGGCGGCGGCCGTCCCGCACCTCCACCGTGATGCCGGTGTACCGGGCCTCCTTGAGTACCCGGGTCACCCGCTGGTTCAGCTGTGTCGAGGTGAGCGGGGCGGGGGAGGGGGCGGTGGGCACGGCGCGTGGGGTGTGATGACCGGCCGTGGCCGCCAGGACGGCGGTGACGCCGATGAGGAGGGCGGCGGCCGCCGCGGCGGCAGCGGCGAGGCGTAAACGGGCCGGCCTGATGCGTCGGTTCATATCCCCTCAGCCTGCCGGGGCGAGGGGGCCGCGACCACATGGTGGCGACCCCCTGCCCGGGTGGTGCCCGCACCCCCTGGAGGGGTGGAGCCGGCTAGGGGGTGTCGTGTGGGTCAGGCCGGGCTCCCGACGCCCGGACTGACCCACACGACACCCGCTGTCGGGCCGGGGTGGGGTCAGGGCTACCCCGGCCGGGCCGTCAGGACCCGCCGACTGCCGTCGGCAGGGCGAGCCGATGCTCGCCCGCGTACACGTTCATGGACGTGCCGCGCAGGAAGCCGACCAGCGTGAGCCCCGCCTCGTTCGCCAGGTCCACGGCCAGCGAGGACGGCGCCGAGACCGCCGCCAGTACCGGGATTCCCGCCATGACCGCCTTCTGCGCCAGCTCGAACGAGGCCCGGCCGGACACCAGCAGCACGGCCTCGGACAGTGGCAGCGCCCCCTGCTGGACGGCCCGCCCGACCAGCTTGTCCACCGCGTTGTGACGCCCCACGTCCTCCCGTATGTCCAGCAGCTCGCCCTCCGGCGTGAACAGCGCCGCCGCGTGCAGCCCGCCGGTGCGGTCGAAGACCCGCTGGGCGGCGCGCAGCCGCTCGGGCAGGTCGGTCAGGGTCTCCGGGGTGATACGGACCGGGGCGCACGTGTCGGCCGGCTCGTCCAGCCGCCAGCGCGCCGTCGTACGGACGGCGTCCAGGCTGGCCTTGCCGCACAGACCGCACGACGAGGTCGTGTAGACGTTGCGCTCGAGGGTGATGTCGGGGACGGGCACGCCCGGCGCGAGCTTCACGTCCACCACGTTGTAGGTGTTGGATCCGTCCTCGGTGGCGCCCGCGCAGTAGACGATGTTCGCCAGCTCGTCCGCGCTGCCGAGCACTCCCTCGCTCACCAGGAATCCGGCGGCCAGCGCGAAGTCGTCACCCGGTGTGCGCATGGTGATCGCCAGCGGTCGGCCGTTCAGCCGGATCTCCAGCGGCTCCTCGGCCACCAGAGTGTCCGGGCGGGTGCCGACCACCCCGTCGCGGACGCGGATGACGCGGCGTCGCTCAGTGACCCGTCCCATGTCGATCAGTCCCGGTTCTGTGCGTGGTTTCCGTACGTGCTGGGGCGTCTCATTCTCCCGCACGCGGTTGTGAAGACCGTAGCCCACCGTGTGCGTAAACTGTAGACAATAGCCAATCCGGGAATCCGGCCGACACCGATCCACAGGGGGCGCGATGCTGTCCAAGGGACTGCCGCAGGGCGCGGTGCCGAGGCTGGAGCGGCCCGGGCCGCTGCGCGAGCGCGTCTACGAGGCTCTGCTCGAGCTGATCACCACCCGCGCCCTCCGCCCCGGCCAGCACCTCGTCGAGAGCGAACTGGCGGGCCAGCTCGGCGTTTCCCGGCAGCCGGTGCGCGAGGCGCTGCAGCGGCTCAACACCGAGGGATGGGTCGATCTGCGCCCGGCGCAGGGCGCGTTCGTCCACGAGCCCACGGAGGAGGAGGCCGATCAGCTCCTCACCGTCCGCACCCTGCTGGAGGCCGAGGCCGCGCGGCTGGCCGCCGTGGGCGCGGGACCGGAGGGGATCGCGGCGCTGGAGGAGGTGTGCGCCACCGGTGAACGGGCGGTCCTGGCCGACGACGTGGACGGCGCCGTGGCCGCGAACGCCGAGTTCCACGCCACGGTGATGGCGCTCGCCGGGAACGCGGTGCTGGCGGACCTCGCCGCCCAGGTGCACCGCCGGGTCCGCTGGTACTACACCCCGGTGGCCCGGCAGCGCGGCAAGCAGTCCTGGATCGAGCACCGTGACCTGATCGCCGCCATCGCCGCGCGCGACGAGCGGCGCGCCACGGAGATCATGCGCGCGCACACCGAGCACACGCGCCGCAGCTACCACGAGCGCCCGACGGACTGACCGTGCCCATCGCGTGGCGCTCGGGCCTCAGCCGCGGGTGCCGTCCATACGGTCGACCGCGTCCTTGGCCTCCTTGAGGTCGGCGTCCGTGATCTCGCGGTACACCTTGATGGCCTGGATCTTCTTGTTCTCGCGCAGCAGCGCGGTCACCCGCTCCATGCCCGGCTCCTCCTGACGCACGCCCAGGTGGTCGAGGATCAGGTCCGCCTTGCGCTCCAGCCGGGCGGCCCGGCGCTCCATGCGCTTGAGGCGGGCTTCCAGGCCGCCGTAGATCACGATGACGGCCACGAGGGTGGCGAAGCTCGCTATTTCCATGATCGGCATGTTAACGGGTGGCGCCGACGGCGACTGACGGAAAATCGCCCCTGGCTGCCCGTAAGTTTGTCCTTCCGCAGGAGAAAGTGCGCATGGATTGCGGCGCAAGTTCTTCCCACCCCCGACAACCGCTGCTACGTTCCCCGTGAAAGCCCGACCATGTGCATGCCGATGACGGCGGGAGGGGCGGCGTGAGGCGCATGACGGCACGACCCGCGAACGCGCACCAGGCCCGGCTGCTCCGCCTGTTGCGCGACGGCGGCCCCAACTCCCGGGCCCAGCTGGGCGATCAGATCGACCTGTCGCGTTCCAAACTCGCCGTCGAGATCGACCGGCTGCTGGAGACCGGACTGGTGATCGCCGACGGGCTCGCCGCCTCACGGGGCGGGCGCCGCTCGCACAACATACGGCTCGCGCCCGCCCTGCGGCTGCTCGGCGTCGACATCGGCGCCACGTCCGTCGATGTCGCGGTGACCAACGCGGAACTGGAGATTCTCGGCCACCTCACCCAGCCCATGGACGTCCGCGAGGGCCCGGTCGCGGTGTTCGAACAGGTCCTGGCCATGGCCGCCAAGCTCCGCGCCTCCGGCGTCGCGGAGGGGTTCGACGGCGCGGGCATCGGAGTACCGGGCCCGGTCCGGTACCCCGAGGGCGTGCCCGTCGCGCCGCCGATCATGCCGGGCTGGGACGGCTTCCCCGTACGGGAGGCACTCAGCCAGGAACTGGGCTGCCCCGTCATGGTCGACAACGATGTGAACCTCATGGCCATGGGGGAGCAGCACGCCGGAGTCGCCCGCTCCGTCAAGGACTTCCTCTGCGTCAAGATCGGTACCGGTATCGGCTGCGGCATCGTGGTCGCCGGTGATGTCTACCGCGGTACGACCGGCAGCGCGGGCGACATCGGGCACATCCAGGCCGAGCCCGACGGCCGCCCCTGCGCCTGCGGCAACCACGGCTGCCTGGAGGCCTACTTCGGCGGAGCGGCCCTCGCCCGCGACGCCGAGGCCGCCGCCCGCGACGGCCGCTCCGCCGAACTCGCCGCGCGGCTGGAGGCCGCGGGGCACCTCGCCGCCACCGATGTCGCGGCGGCGGCCTCGGCCGGTGACGCCGCCGCCCTCGAACTCATCCGCGAGGGCGGCATGCGCACCGGCCAGGTCATCGCCGGTCTCGTCAGCTTCTTCAACCCGGGCCTGGTGGTGATCGGCGGCGGTGTCACCGGCCTCGGCCACACGCTCCTCGCCGCCATCCGCACCCAGGTCTACCGCCAGTCCCTTCCGCTCGCCACCGGCAACCTCCCCATCGTGCTGGGCGAACTGGGCCCCGCCGCGGGGGTCACCGGCGCGGCCCGACTGATCAGCGACCACCTCTTCTCCCCGGCCTGACCCACCCCTACGGCCCGCCGTCGCCGACGTGGTCCGTACCGAGGCACAGCGCGTGGCCCGTGTGGTACCCCCGGACGTGGCCTTTTCCCCACCCCGCCCCTTCCCGAACCGGGGCTCCACCCCGGACCCCGACCCCGCACGTGAACCCGGACTTCGCCCCGGACCCGCGTGCGGCCCCCGCCCCCGAACCCGACTCCCGAACCCGACTCCCGAACTTTGGCCCGGACTCGGACCTGGCCCCGGACTGGCCCTGGTTGGGGCCCGGAGACCCGGACCCGGGCTCCGGCCCGAGCCCCCGGACTCGGGCCCGGCCACCCGGACCTGGACCTGGGCCCGGGCCTGGACCCGAACTCGCCGCGGACTGACTCTGGCTGGGGCCCGGGGATCCGGACCCGGGCTCCGGCCCGAGCCCCCGGACTCGGGCCCGGCCACCCGGACCTGGACCTGGGCCCGGACCTGGGCCTGGGCCTGGGCCCCGGAGACCCGGGCCCGGGGCCTCCGGCCCGAGCCCCCGGACTCGGGCCCGGCCACCCGGACCTGGACCTGGGCCTGGACCTGGGCCCGGGGCCTCCGGACCGAGACCCCGGGTTCGGGCTCGGCCACCCGTGCCCGTGCCCG
>NZ_BBUZ01000024.1:0-119313 GCF_001417735.1 Streptomyces sp. NBRC 110028 | reverse complement strand
GCCGGGCCCGGGCGGCTGGGCCCGGGACTGGGCCCCGGGCCCGGAGTCCCGCCCCCGGGCGCCCGGAGCCGCAGGTTTGGGTGGCCGGCGAGCCGGGGCCGCATGGGGCCGTGGTCGCTTCGGCGCTGGCAGCCCCTCCGGCGTTCGAGGAGCGGGGGCCGGGGCGGAGCCCCGGGTCGGGAAGGGGCGGGGTGGGGGAGAGGCACCGAACGCACCACCGCACCGCACCACCGCACCGTCACAGCGACCAGCGACCAGCGACCAGCGACCAGCGAACCAGCGAATCAGCGACCACCGCGACCCGGCCGAGGAGGCTCGCATGGCACCACCCGAACCGCGTCCGGCAGACCCGTCCCCGCTGCTCACCATGTCCGGCATCACCAAGTCCTTCCCCGGCGTACGGGCCCTCGACGGCGTCGACCTCGACGTCCAGGCGGGTGAGGTGCACTGCCTGCTGGGGCAGAACGGCGCGGGCAAGTCCACGCTGATCAAGGTGCTGGCCGGGGCTCATCAGCCGGACGGCGGGGAGATCGTCTGGCAGGGCGCGCCGGTGGTCCTGAAGTCACCGGTCGCCGCCATGCGCCTCGGCATCGCCACCATCTACCAGGAACTCGACCTGGTGGAGGGCCTGTCCGTGGCCGAGAACATCTTTCTCGGCCATGAGCCCGCCACCGCCGGCTTCGTACGGTCCCGGGCCGCCCGGGCGACCGCCGCCGAGTTGCTGGCCCGCCTCGGCCACCCGGAGATCGACCCGAGGTGGCTGGTGGGCGAACTCTCCGCCGCCGCGCAGCAGATCGTGTCGATGGCCCGCGCCCTCTCCCACGACGTGCGGCTGATCGTCATGGACGAGCCGTCCGCCGCGCTCGACCCCGACGAGGTGGACAACCTCTTCCGTATCGTCGGCGACCTCACGGCCGGCGGCGTGGCCGTCGTGTACATCTCGCACCGGCTGGAGGAGATTCGCCGCATCGGCGACCGCGTGACGGTGCTGAAGGACGGCCGCGCCGCCGCCCGCGGGCTGCCCGCCCGTACGACGCCCACCCGCGACATCGTCGCGCTGATGACGGGCCGGGACGTGGAGTACGCGTTTCCGCGCCGAGCCACACCGCCCCCCGGCGCGGCGGGCAAACCCCTCCTGCGGCTCGAAGGGCTGGCCAGGGCGGGGGAGTTCGAGCCCGTCGACCTGGACCTGGCGCCCGGCGAGATCGTGGGGCTCGCCGGACTCGTCGGCTCCGGCCGGTCCGAGATCCTGGAGACCGTGTACGGCGCCCGCCGCCCCACCGCGGGCCGCGTGTTGGTCGACGGCCGCCCGCTGCGCCCCGGCAGCGTGACCGCCGCCGTGCGCGCCGGGCTCGGGCTGGCGCCCGAGGAGCGCAAGGCGCAGGCGCTGCTGATGCTGGAGTCCGTCACCCGCAACGTCTCCGTCTCCTCCCTCGCCCGCTTCTCCCGGGCCGGGTGGCTGGACCGCGGCGCGGAGCGGGACGCGGCCCGCCGCGGCGTGCGCGACCTGTCGCTGCACCCGGACGACCCGGAGCGGCCGGTGCGCACGCTGTCGGGCGGCAACCAGCAGAAGGCGGTGCTCGCGCGCTGGCTGCTGCGCGGCTGCCGGGTGCTGCTGCTGGACGAGCCCACCCGCGGGGTGGACGTCGGCGCCCGCGCCGAGCTGTACGCGGTGATCCGCCGCCTCGCCGACGACGGCATGGCGGTGCTGCTGGTCTCCAGCGAACTGCCCGAAGTCCTCGGCCTCGCCGACCGGGTGCTGGTGCTCCGCGAGGGGCGTGTGGTGCATACGGCGCCCGCGGGCGAACTGGACGAACACCGCGTCCTCGATCTCGTGATGGAAGGGAGTCCGCCGTGCTGAACTCAACGGGAGACACGGGCGCCGACGCCGTCCCCGGCGCCGCGGCCACGCTGACCAAGGCGGCCGGGCCCGCCCCCGGCCCACCTGCCAGGACCAACGGCCTCAGACGCCTCGCCGACCTGCGCAACCTCTCCCTCCTCGGCGTGCTGGCCGTCCTCGTCATCGTCGGCGGCGTCACCAAGCCCGACGAGTTCCTGAGCACCGACAATCTGCAACTCGTCCTCACCCAGGCGTCCGTCATCGGCGTCGTCACCGTCGGCGTCACGTTCGTCATCACCAGCGGCGGCATCGATCTGTCCGTCGGGGCGATCGTCGCGCTCGCCTCGGTGTGGGCCACCACGCTCGCCACCCAGGACTACGGATTCGGCGGCATCCTGCTGTGCGCCGTGCTCGTGGGGCTCGGCTGCGGCCTGGTCAACGGGGTGCTCATCGCGTACGGCGGCGTGGTGCCGTTCATCGTCACCCTCGCGATGCTGGCCTCCGCGCGCGGCCTCGCGCTGCAGATCAGCGACGGCAGGACGCAGGTCGTCACCGTCAAGCCGGTGCTGGACCTCGGGCTCCGCGACTCCTACGTCCTGGGCGTCCCGCCGCTGGTGATGATCTTCGCCGCGGCCACGGTCCTCGGCTGGCTGCTGCTGGGCCGTACGACCTTCGGGCGGCGCACCGTCGCCATCGGCGGCAACCCGGAGGCGGCCCGGCTCGCGGGCATCGACGTACGGCGCCAGCGGCTGCTGCTGTACCTGCTGTCCGGGCTGTGCTGCGGCATCGCCGCGTTCATGCTGGTCGTCCTCACCGGCTCCGGCCAGAACACCAACGGCAACCTGTACGAACTCGACGCCATCGCCGCCGCCATCATCGGCGGCACCCTGCTCAGCGGCGGCCGCGGCACCATCACCGGCTCCGTCCTCGGCGTCCTCGTCTTCACCACCATCACCAACCTCTTCGCCCTGAACAACCTCCAGACCGATGTCCAGCAGATCGCCAAGGGCGCGATCATCGTCGCCGCCGTCCTGGTACAGAAGGGTCGTTCGACGTCATGAACCACACCCCGGGAAACACCACTCCCAGCCGGAGAAACCTCCTCCTGGGCACCGCCGCGGCGGGCGCGCTGTTCGCGGCGGGCTGCACCAGCAACGAGAACAACGACAGCGAGGACGAGGACAAGCAGCCCGCGGCCGGCGCCGACACCAAGCCCGGAAGGAAGGTCACCGTCGGCTTCGCCGGGCCGCAGGCCGACCACGGCTGGCTCAACGCCATCAACGAGCAGGCCAAGCGGCGCGCCAAGGAGTACGAGGACGTCACGCTGGAGGCCACCGAGGGCTCCAACGACACCGCCCAGCAGATCGGCCAGATCGAAACCCTCATCAACAGACAGGTCGACGTCCTGGTCATCCTGCCCGCCGACGGCAAGGCGCTCACCCAGGTCGGGCTGAAGGCCATGAAGGCGGGCATCCCCGTCGTCAACCTCGACCGCGTCTTCGCCTCCCCGCAGGCGTACCGCTGCTGGATCGGCGGCGACAACTACGGCATGGGGCTCAACGCCGGGCGCTACATCGGCGAACAGCTCAAGGGAAAGAAGAACGCCAAGGTGGTGGAGCTGGCCGGGCTGGACAACCTGGAGCTGACCCGCCAGCGCACGGCCGGTTTCGACGACGCCCTCAAGAACTATCCCAACATCAAGAAGGTCGGCCGCCAGGCCGCCGAATTCACCGTCGAGTCCGGCCAGTCGAAGATGGCCCAGCTGCTCCAGGCCCACTCCGGCTTCGACGCCCTGTGGAACCACGACGACGACCAGGGCGTCGGCGCCGAACGCGCCATCCAGCAGGCCGGGCGCGACGACTTCCTGATGGTCGGCGGCGCGGGCGCCAAGCGCGCCATGGACGCCATCAAGGCCGACAACACCGTCCTGAAGGCCACCGTCCTGTACCCGCCGACGATGGCCGCCTCCGCCATGGACCTGGCCCGCGCGCTCGGCCAGGGCAAGGGCGTCGGGGGCCTGGCCGAGCTGGAGATTCCCGCCTCCCTCACCCTCTACTCGGCCGTCGTGACCAAGGACAACGTGGACCAGTACCTCCCCACCGGATTCAGCTAGTGCCGCGTCAGCCAAGGTTCACCCCGCTCGCCGCCCTGGCACGGCCATCTGCGGCGTTGCCGAATCGACCGAGTAGGCCCACTACGAGGCCGATCCGGCGCCTTGCATCTGACCGCACCAGGACGCCTCGCTACCGGGCAAACCTTGGCTGACGCGGCACTAGGCCCCATCTCCACCTCGCATCCGCCGCGATCTGAGAGGAGCCACATGGAACACCCCGAAGCGCAACACGGAGCCCACGGACTCGGCATCGGCATGGTCGGCTACGCCTTCATGGGCGCCGCCCACTCCCAGGGCTGGCGCACCGCGGGCCGCGTCTTCGACCTCCCCCTCCGCCCGGCCATGGCCGCCATCTGCGGCCGTGACCCGGACGCCGTACGCGCCGCCGCGGACAAACACGGCTGGGCGGCCGCCGAGACCGACTGGCGCGCGCTGATCGCCCGGGACGATGTGCAACTGGTCGACGTCTGCACCCCCGGCGACAGCCACGCCGAGATCGCGATCGCCGCGCTGGAGGCGGGCAAGCACGTGCTGTGCGAGAAGCCCCTCGCCAACTCCGTCGCCGAGGCGGAGGCCATGGCCGACGCGGCACGCCGGGCCCGGACGCGCGGACAGCGGGCCATGGTGGGCTTCAACTACCGCCGTACGCCCGCGATCGCGCAGGCCCGCCGCATGGTGGCCGACGGCCGGATCGGCGTGTTACGCCACGTACGGGTCAGCTACCTCCAGGACTGGATCGTGGACCCGGAATTCCCCCTGGTGTGGCGGCTGCGCCGGGAACTGGCGGGCTCCGGCGCGCTCGGCGACCTCGGGGCGCACATCGTGGACCTCGCGCAGTACCTGGCGGGGGAGCGGCTGGTCGGCGTCTCGGCGCTCACCGAGACCTTCGTACGGGAACGCCCGCTGCCCGCCGGGGCGGTGGCGGGCCTGACGGCCGGCGCCGCCGGTGTGGCGGCGCGCGGCCCGGTCACCGTCGACGACGCGGCCCTGTTCACCGGCCGCCTCGCCTCCGGCGCGCTGGCGTCCTTCGAGGCCAGCCGCTTCGCCGCCGGGCGCAAGAACGCGCTGCGCATCGAGCTGAACGGCGACCACGGCTCGCTCGCCTTCGACCTCGAACGGCTCAACGAGCTGTCCTTCCACGACCACACCGCACCCGCCGCCGACTCCGGCTTCCGCCGCATCCTGGTCACCGAGCCCGACCACCCCTACCTGGAGGCCTGGTGGCCCCCGGGCCACGCCCTCGGCTACGACCACACCTTCGTCCACCAGGCGCGCGACATGGTGGCGGCCATCGCAGCCGGAACGGACCCCGAACCGTCCTTCGAGGACGGGCTCCAGGTGCAGCGGGTGCTGGCCGCGGTGGAGGAGAGCGCCGGGAAGAACTGCGTCTACACCCCCGTGCCCGCCTGAGGAGGAGTCCCACCATGCCCAGACCCTTCACCCTCTTCACCGGCCAGTGGGCGGACCTGCCGCTGGAGGAGGTCTGCCGCCACGCCCGCGACTTCGGCTACGACGGACTCGAACTCGCCTGCTGGGGCGACCACTTCGAGGTCGACCGCGCCCTCGGCGAATCCGGCTACCTCGACGGCCGCCGCCGGCTCCTCGACACATACGGCCTCCAGTGCTGGGCGATCTCCAACCACCTGGTGGGCCAGGCCGTCTGCGACCACCCCATCGACGAACGCCACCGGGCGATCCTCCCCGCCCGCGTCTGGGGCGACGGCGACGCGGAAGGCGTGCGGCAGCGGGCCGCCGCCGAAATGGCCGACACCGCCCGCGCCGCGGCCGCCTTCGGGGTGCGCACCGTCATCGGCTTCACCGGCTCGTCCATCTGGCACCTGGTCGCCATGTTCCCGCCGGTGCCGCCCGGCATGATCGACCGCGGCTACGAGGACTTCGCGACCCGCTGGAATCCCATCCTGGACGTCTTCGACGCCGAGGGCGTGCGCTTCGCCCACGAGGTCCACCCGAGCGAGATCGCGTACGACTACTGGACGACCCACCGCGCCCTCGAAGCCATCGGCCACCGCCCCGCCTTCGGCCTCAACTTCGACCCCAGCCACTTCGTCTGGCAGGACCTCGACCCGGTCGGCTTCCTGTGGGACTTCCGCGACCGGATCTACCACGTCGACTGCAAGGAGGCCCGCCGCCGCCTGGACGGCCGCAACGGCCGCCTGGGCTCCCACCTCCCCTGGGGCGACCCCCGCCGCGGCTGGGACTTCGTCTCCGCCGGCCACGGCGACGTGCCCTGGGAGGACGTCTTCCGCATGCTGCGCTCCATCGCGTACGACGGCCCGGTCTCGGTGGAGTGGGAGGACGCGGGCATGGACCGCCTCACGGGCGCGCCCGAGGCCCTGCGCCACCTGAAGGCCTACGACTTCGACCCCCCGACGGCCTCCTTCGACGCCGCCTTCGGCGGCGACTGACCAGATCCCGCCACGCGGCGAAAGCCACCTGTCGGACGCCGCGGGAAGGGGCGGGGCGGGGGAAACGCCCCCGTCCCGGCCCCCCTCGGCTTTGTCCTCCCCGCGGACCAAGCCGACCCACCCCACGTCAAAGGGGTTTCCGAACCGGACAAACACCGCTACCGTCCTTGAGATGTACCGGTCACACGGGGTCCCCTCACCCCGAACCGGTCACCGAACGGCGCGACGGCGCGCGCCTGTGCCAGGTCGGGCGGCCAACGGCCCCCCGTCCGTACACCCCCTCTTTTCCCGGAGGATCAGCGTGCACAGGAAACGGCATGGACTGCGCGGCTCCCTCGCGCTCCTCACGAGCTCCCTGCTCGTGGGCGCGGGGCTCGCGTTCACCGCACCGCCCGCACAAGCGGGCGCAGATCAGGCGGAGGAGAAGTTCCAGCAGGTCACGCTCGCCAAGGGCGAGGTCGAGACCGGTGAGCCCATGTCGCTCGCCGTCCTCCCCGACCGCTCGGTGCTGCACACCTCTCGCGACGGCACCCTGCGCCTGACCGACGCGGCCGGCGACACCAAGGTGTCCGGCAGGCTCCCGGTCTACTCACACGACGAGGAGGGGCTCCAGGGCGTCGGCATCGACCCCGGATTCCAGCAGAACCGCGCCATCTACCTCTACTACGCACCCGCGCTGGACACCCCCACCGGCGACGCTCCCAACAACGGCACGGCCGCCGACTTCGCCAGGTTCGACGGCGTCAACCGCCTCTCCCGCTTCACCCTCAACCCCGACGGCACCCTGAACACCGGCAGCGAGAAGAAGGTCCTCGACATCCCCGCCGCCCGCGGCATCTGCTGCCACGTCGGCGGCGACATCGACTTCGACGCCGACGGCAACCTCTACCTCTCCACCGGCGACGACACCAACCCGTTCGCCTCCGACGGCTTCACCCCCATCGACGAGCGCCCCGACCGCAACCCCGCCTACGACGCCCGCCGCTCCGCGGGCAACACCAACGATCTGCGCGGGAAGATCCTGCGGATCAAGGTGGCGGCGGACGGCTCGTACACGGTCCCGGACGGCAACCTCTTCCCGCCCGGCACCGACAAGACCCGCCCCGAGATCTACGCGATGGGCTTCCGCAACCCGTTCCGGATGAGCGTCGACAAGCCGACCGGCACGGTCTACGTCGGCGACTACGGCCCGGACGCGGGCGCCGCCGACCCCCAGCGCGGTCCGGGCGGCGCGGTCGAGTTCGCCCGCGTCACCAAGCCCGGCAACTTCGGCTGGCCGTACTGCATCGCCGACAACAAGCCGTACCACGACTACGACTTCGCCACCGGCGCCTCCGGCTCGGCCTTCGACTGCGCCGCGCCGGAGAACACCTCGCCGCACAACACCGGGCTGACCGAGCTGCCGCCCGCCCAGCCCGCCTGGATCCCGTACGACGGCGGCTCGGTGCCCGAGTTCGGCACCGGCTCCGAGTCGCCGATGGCCGGCCCGGTCTACCGCTACGACGCCGCGCTCGACTCCCCGGTGAAGTTCCCGGAAAGCTATGACGGGGACTTCTTCGCGGGCGAGTTCGGCCGCGAGTGGATCAAACGGATCGAGCAGGGCCCGGACGGCACCGTGCAGAAGATCAACGACTTCCCGTGGACCGGCACCCAGGTCATGGACTCCGCCTTCGGCCCGGACGGCGCGCTGTACGTCCTCGACTACGGCCTCGGCTACTTCAACGGTGACGAGCACTCCGCGCTCTACCGCATCGAGAACGCCACCGGCGGATACTCGCCGATCGCCGAGGCCGCCGCCGACCGTACATCCGGCAAGGCGCCCCTGAGGGTCGCGTTCAGCTCGGCGGGCACCGCCGACGCCGACGGCGACACCCTCACGTACCGCTGGGACTTCGGCGACGGCCACACCTCCACCGCCCCCAACCCCACCCACCGCTACACCGAGAACGGCACCTACACCGCCACCGTCACCGCCACCGACCCCTCCGGCCGCAGCGGCAGCGCCGGCGTGCACCTCACGGTCGGCAACACCGCCCCCAAGGTGACGCTCCAACTGCCCGGCGACGGGCAGCTGTTCACCTTCGGCGACGAGGTGCCGTTCAAGGTGAAGGTGACCGACCCCGAGGACCGCACCATCGACTGCGCCAAGGTCAAGGTCACCCATGTCCTCGGCCACGACAGCCATGGCCACCCCATCACCTCGGCCACCGGCTGCTCCGGAACGCTGAAGACCAGCGCCGACAGCGAGCACGACCCCAACGCCAACATCTTCGGGGTCTTCGACGCCGAGTACACCGACAACGGCGGAGGCGGCCAGCCGCCGCTGACCACCCACGACCAGAACGTCGTCCAGCCCCGGCACCGCCAGGCCGAGCACTACGGCGACTCCCAGGGCGTCGACGTCATCAACCACGCCCCGGCGAACGGCGGCAAGACGGTCGGCAACATCGACGACGGCGACTGGATCGCCTTCACCCCGTACCTCCTCGGCAACGCCAAGGACTTCACCGCACGCGTCTCCTCCGCCGGCGCGGGCGGCACCCTCGAAGTGCGCACCGGCTCCCCGACCGGGCAGCTGCTGGGCCAGGTCACCGTGCCGGTGACCGGCGACTGGGAGACGTTCCAGGAGGTCAAAACGGTGCTGCGGAAGCCCCCGGCCCGTACCACCACGCTCTGCCTCGTCTTCAAGGGCGGTGCGGGAGCGCTGTACGACGTGGACGACTTCACCATCGGCACCGGCTGACCACGCGCGGCCCGGCCCCGGGGCGGCACGCCCGCCCCGGGACCGGGCCCGCACCCGGAGGAAGGAGCACCCGCCCATGCCCCCGCACCGCCCCAGACACACACCCCGCTTCCGCTTCCCCCTTCTGCGTAACTCCGCTGTGGCCGCCCTGCTGCTCGCCGCCACGGCCCTCCCCCCGGCGGCGGCCTCCGGCCCGGGCGAGGACCGCGTCCTCGTCTTCTCCAAGACGGCCGCCTTCCGCCACGACGCGATCCCCGACGGCATCGCCGCCATCCGGGAACTCGGCGCCCAGCACGGCTTCGCCGTCGACGCCACCGAGGACGCCGCCGCCTTCACCCGCGCCAACCTGGCCCGCTACGACGCCGTCGTCTTCCTCTCCACCACCGGCGACGTCCTCGACGGCAAGCAGCAGTCCGCCTTCGAACGCTACATCCGGGCCGGCGGCGGATACGCCGGGGTGCACGCGGCCGCCGACACCGAGTACGACTGGCCGTTCTACGGCGGCCTCGTCGGCGCGTACTTCAAGACCCACCCCGCCATCCAGCAGGCCACCCTCGCCGTCGAGGACCGCGCCCACCCGGCCACCGCGCACCTGGGCGCGGCCTGGCAGCGCACCGACGAGTGGTACGACTACCGCAGCAACCCGCGCGAACGGGCCCACATCCTCGCCACCCTCGACGAGAGCTCGTACGAGGGCGGCGGTATGGGTGAGGACCACCCCATCTCCTGGTGCCAGGACTACCGCGGCGGCCGCGCCTTCTACACGGGCCTCGGCCACACCAAGGAGTCCTACGCCGACCCCGCCTTCCGGCAGCACCTGCTCGGCGGCATCCGCTACGCCACCGGCGCCGCCCACGCCGACTGCCGCCCGGAGCGCGGCTACCAACCCCTGTTCGACGGCACGTCGACGGCGGGCTGGAAGCAGGCCGGGCCCGGCGGCTTCACCCTCGACCCGGCCACCGGCACCCTCACCTCGACGGGCGGCATGGGCCTGCTCTGGTACGAGGCGCGCGAGTTGGGCTCGTACTCGCTGAAGCTGGACTGGCGCATGTCGGGGGCCACGGGGGACGACAACTCCGGTGTCTTCGTCGGCTTCCCCGCCTCCGACGACCCCTGGTCGGCGGTCGACCGGGGCTATGAGATCCAGATCGACGCGACGGACGCCCCGGAGAAGACCACCGGCGCGGTGTACGGCTTCCAGTCCGCCGACCTGGCCCGGCGGGACGCGGCGCTGAACCCGCCGGGGGAGTGGAACACGTACGAGATCCGGGTGCGCGGCGAACGGCTCCAGGTCTGGCTCAACGGCATAACGATCAACGACTTCACCAACCAGGACCCGGTGCGCAGCCTGCGCAGCGGCTATATCGGCATCCAGAACCACGGGGACGGCGACGCGGTCGCCTTCCGCGACATCCGCGTCAGGGAACTGCCGTCCTGACCACCTGACCACCTGACCAACTGACCACCTGACCAGTCCTGATCGGCCGCCCATCGGCCCGAGGGGAGCCGTTGGGCGGCGTCAGGCGGCGGGGAGGAGTACGCCGCCTCCTCCCCGCCGCCGCCGTGGGGCCTCCGGCCCGGCAACAGGAGGGGTGGCCACGCCCGGCGGCACCGGGCGGCATCGCACCCGCGCCACCAGACCTCGCCCCCGACCCGCATCAACCCCCCACCGCCACCCCGTACCCGCACCCCCGCACCTGACCGTCATCCGGGAGGCAGCCAGTGACCACCGGCCCCGACACCACCCACCCCGACCCCACTCGCACCCCGGGCGGCGGCCTCCGCACCGGCGTCTGGCTCATCGGCGCGCGCGGTTCGGTCGCCACCACCGCCGTCGCCGGGTGTGCCGCCGTCGCGGCCGGGCTGCAGCCCACGACCGGGATGGTGACCGAGACCGCGCCGTTCGCGGACAGCGCTCTGCCCGCGCTCGGCGATCTGGTCTTCGGTGGCCACGACACCGCCACCACCCCGCTCCCCAAGCGCGCCGAGGCGCTGACCGCCGAAGGCGTTCTGCCCCACGGGCTGCCCGACGCCGTACGCGCCGAGCTGACCGCCGCCGACGACGCGATCCGCCCCGGGGGGCCGCAACCCGGGGACACCCGCGGCGACGACGAGCTGATCGACGCCTTCGCCCACGACCTCGACGCGTTCGTGCGTACGCATCGCCTCGCCCGTGCCGTCGTCGTCAACGTCGCCTCGACCGAACCGGCCCCCGCCGCCGGTGGCGACCGGTTGCCGCCCAGCTCCCTCTACGCCTCCGCCGCGCTCCGCGCCGGGTGCCCGTACGTCAACTTCACCCCCTCCACCGGGCTGCACCACCCCCGGCTGCGCGGCGAAGCGGCCCGCTCCGGCCTGCCGTACGCCGGGCGCGACGGCAAGACGGGGCAGACGCTGCTGCGGTCCGTGCTCGCGCCGATGTTCGCGCAGCGCGCGCTGCCCGTACGGGCGTGGTCCGGCACCAACCTGCTGGGCGGCGGCGACGGTGCCGCGCTCGCCGATCCGGCCGCCGCGGCCGCGAAGAACGCGGGCAAGGCGCGTGTCCTGGCCGACACCCTCGGCGAACTCCCCGACGGCCGACTGCACATCGACAACGTGCCCGCGCTCGGCGACTGGAAGACCGCCTGGGATCACGTCGCGTTCGAGGGCTTCCTCGGCTCCCGTATGGTCCTGCAGACCATCTGGCAGGGCTGTGACTCGGCCCTCGCCGCGCCCCTCGTCCTCGACCTGGCCCGCCTCACGGCCCGCGCCCACGAGGCGGGTCTCACCGGGCCGCTCACCGAACTCGGCTTCTACTTCAAGGACCCGGACGGCGGCCCGTCCGGCCTCGCCGACCAGTACACGGCCCTCACCGGCTTCGCGGCCCGGCTGCGGGAGCGGTCGTGACGCCGTCACGAGCCCGCGCCCGCGCCTGGGCGGAACTCCTCAGGATCTCCGCCCTGTTCACCGTCCCCGGCGACGCCCTCGCGGGCGCGGCGGCCACGCGGACCGCCCCCAACCGGGGCACCGCGCTCGCCATGGGCGCGTCGCTGTGCCTGTACGAGGCGGGCATGGCGCTCAACGACTGGGCGGACCGCGACATCGACGCCGTCGAACGCCCCCGGCGCCCCCTGCCGTCGGGCCGTATCACCCCGGCCGTCGCCCTGACCGCCGCGACCGGCCTGACGGCCGCGGGCCTGCTGTGCGCGGCGCCGGCGGGCCGCCGGGCCCTCGCCACGGCCACGGCCCTGGCGGGCACGGTGTGGGCGTACGACCTGGGGCTGAAGAACACCCCGGCGGGCCCGTACGCGATGGCCGCGGCCCGATCGCTGGACCTGCTCCTGGGCGCCACCGCCACCGCGCCCACACCCGCTCGGCACGCCCTCCCCCCGGCCGCCCTCCTGGGCGCCCACACCCTCGCGGTGACGGCGGTCTCCCGCCACGAGGCCACGGGCGGCACCTCGAAGACCCCCCTGGCGGCCCTGGCCACGGCCACGACGGTCGCCTGGGCGGCCACCAGACCCCCCACCCGCACCCGCAGCCGCACCCGCCCCCTCGCCTCCGCCGCGCTCGCCGCCGCCTACCTCGCCACCGCCGCCCGCCCCTTCGCGCACGCCGCGCTCAATCCCTCCCCCCACCTCCTCCAGCGCGCCGTCGGCGGCGGCATCCGGGCGATGATCCCGCTGCAGGCGGCGCTCGCTCAGCGGGCCGGGGCGGGAGGGGCCGGGGCGGGGTTGCTCCTGCTGGTGCCCGTCGCGCGGCGGCTGTCCAGAAAGGTCAGCCCGACATGAGCGACCTCCGCTTCGCGTACGGCACCAACGGCCTGACCGACCTCCGGCTCGACGACGCGCTCACCCTGCTCGCCGACCTCGGCTACGACGGGGTGTCGCTCACGCTCGACCACATGCACCTCGACCCCCTCGCCCCGGATCTGGCCGCCCGCACCCGGCGGGTCGGGCAGCGCCTCGCCCGGCTCGGGCTCGGCGTCGCCGTCGAGACCGGCGCCCGATACGTACTCGACCCGGGGCGCAAGCACCACCCCACGCTGCTCGAACCCGACGCCGGGGCCCGCGCCGTCCGCGTGGATCTGCTGTTGCGCGCCGTGCGGGTGGCCGCGGAGCTGGGGGCGCGCGCGGTGCACTGCTTCAGCGGGGTGCTGCCGCCGGGGACGGCCGAGGACGCCGCGTGGCAGCGGCTGGCCGACGCCCTCCACCCCGTGCTGGAGGCCGCCACGTCCGAGGGCGTGCCCCTGGCCGTGGAACCCGAACCGGGGCATCTGCTGGCCGATCTGGCCGGGTTCCACCGGCTGCGCCGGGCGTTGGGTGATCCGCCCGCCCTCGGGCTGACGCTCGACGTCGGCCACTGCCAGTGCCTGGAGCCGGAGCCGCCCGCCGACTGCGTACGGGCCGCCGCGCCGTGGATCCGCCATGTGCAGATCGAGGACATGCGGCGCGGTGTGCACGAGCATCTGCCGTTCGGGGAGGGCGAGGTGGACGTCCCGCCGGTGCTGGAGGCGCTGCGCGCCATGGACTACCGGGGCCTGGTGGGCGTCGAACTGCCCCGCCACTCGCACGCCGGGCCGGCGCTGGCCCGCTCCTCCCTGGCGTACCTCAAGGCGGCGGAGCGGGCCACCGCCCGGAAAGGCGTCCCGTGCTGAGCGCGACCGTACGCGACCACCTGGACGGCGCCGCCCGCGCCTGGCTGGACCGGGCCCTCGCCCAGGCGGCGGCCGAGGGCCCCACCGCCGCCTGGGAGGCGGACTTCGCCGCCGCGGGACGCCACTGCGGCCGCGGCGGCGAAGTCACCGACGCCGCCCGGGTCCTGCTCCTCACCGCGGCCCGCCCCGATGTGCCCACCCTCACCCGCCTCTACACCCACGGCACGGCCGCCGAACGCCGGGCCGTCCTCCTCTCCCTGCCCCACCTCGGCCCCGGCGCGGACGCGCTCCCGCTGGTCGAGGACGCGCTGCGCACCAACGACACCCGCCTGGTGGCCGCCGCCGTCGGCCCGTACGCGGCCCGCCATCTCGACGCGCACGGCTGGCGGCAGGCCGTACTGAAGTGCCTGTTCACCGGGGTGCCCCTGGACGCCGTGGCCGAGTGGCCCGCCCGCGCCCGGGGCGACGCCGAGCTGGCCCGCATGCTGACCGACTACGCGCGTGAACGCACCGCCGCCGGGCGGGACGTGCCCGCGGATCTGATCCGCCTCCTGGCGTCCGCGTCCCCCACGACCCCCGAGGAGCCCTGATGCGCATCTTCGACCCGCACATCCACATGACCTCCCGCACCACGGACGACTACGAGGCCATGTACGCCGCGGGCGTGCGCGCCCTCGTCGAACCGTCCTTCTGGCTCGGCCAGCCCCGCACCTCGCCCGCCAGCTTCTACGACTACTTCGACGCCCTCCTCGGCTGGGAACCCTTCCGCGCCGCCCAGCACGGCATCGCCCACCACTGCGCGCTCGCCCTCAACCCCAAGGAGGCCAACGACCCCCGCTGCCTCCCCGTCCTGGACGAGCTGCCGCGCTATCTCGTCAAGGACGGTGTGGTCGCCGTCGGCGAGATCGGCTATGACGCGATGACCCCCGCCGAGGACACCGCGCTCGCCGCGCAGCTCCAGCTCGCCGCCGACCACGGGCTGCCCGCCCTCGTGCACACCCCGCACCGCGACAAGGCCGCGGGCCTGGCCCGCACGCTCGACGTCGTCCACGAATCGGCCCTCCCCGCCGACCGCGTCCTGCTCGACCACCTCAACGAGACCACCGTGAAGGCGGCCGCCGACAGCGGCTGCCGGCTCGGGTTCTCGATCTACCCGGACACCAAGATGGACCCGGACCGCATGGTGCGCGTGCTGCGCGAGTACGCCGGGGAGCGGGACCGCATCCTGGTGAACTCCGCCGCGGACTGGGGACGCAGCGATCCGCTGAAGACGCGCCACGTCGGGGAGGCGATGCTCGCGGCGGGCTTCACCGACGACGACGTCGACCAGGTGCTGTGGCGCAACCCGGTGGCGTTCTACGGGCTCAGCGGGCGGCTGGACCTCGACGTCGAGGACCCCGCACCTGGGGCCGCCCACGAGGGGAACTCCATCCTCCGCGGCGCGCCGGTCACGACGGAAGGCCGGTGACCGGCATGCGCTTCCGCCACCCCGACGGCTCCACCGTCCACCTGGCCTACTGCACCAACGTCCACCCCGCCGAAGACCTCGACGGCGTCGTGGACCAGCTCCGCCACCACTGCGAGCCGGTACGCCGCCGCCTGGGCCGCGACCGGCTCGGCATCGGCCTGTGGCTGGCCCGCGACGCCGCCCGCACCCTGACCGCCGACCCGGCCGCCCTGCGCCGGCTGCGCACCGAACTCGACCGGCGCGGCCTGGAGGTCGTCACCCTCAACGGCTTCCCGTACGAGGGATTCGGCGCCCAGGAGGTCAAGTACCGCGTGTACCGGCCGGACTGGACGGAGACCGAGCGGCTGACCCACACCGGCCATCTGGCCCGGCTGCTGGCCGCCCTGCTCCCGGACGACGTCACCGAGGGCAGCGTCTCGACCCTGCCGCTCGCCTGGCGCACCCCGTTCGACCCCGCCCGGCGGCGGGCCGCGCTCGGCCACCTCACCACGCTCGCCACCCGGCTCGACGCGCTCCAGGACCTCACCGGCCGCTCGATCCGCATCGGGCTGGAACCCGAGCCGGGCTGCACCGTGGAGACCACCGCCCAGGCCATCGACGCGTTGACCGCGCTCCCGGAGGGGCCGCCCCGGCACCGCGTCGGCCTGTGCCTGGACACCTGCCACCTCGCCACGCAGTTCGAGGATCCGCGGACCGCGACGGCCTCCCTCACCGCGGCCGGCGTTCCCATCGTCAAGGCGCAGCTCTCGGCCGCGCTGCACGCCGAGGAGCCGCACCGCCCCGCCGTACGCACCGCCCTGGCCGCGTTCGCCGAGCCGCGCTTCCTGCACCAGACCCGCACCCGCACCTCCGCCCACGGCGTACGCGGCACCGACGACCTCGACCAGGCCCTCGCACCGGGCGGGCTCGACACCACCGCCCCCTGGCGCTCCCACTTCCACGTGCCGCTGCACGCCCCGCCCGAGCCGCCGCTCACCTCCACCCTGCCCGTCCTCACCGACACCCTCGCCCACCTGGTCGGCGGCCCGGCGCCGCTCACCCGCCACCTGGAGGTCGAGACGTACACCTGGCAGGCGCTGCCGCCCGAGCTGCGGCCCCGCAACCGCGACCGGCTGGCCGACGGCATCGCCGCCGAACTCGCCCTCGCCCGCGATCTGCTGACCGACCTCGGCCTCAAGGAGCTGCCGTGAGCGCCACGACAAGCCAGGGCCCCACGCCCCTCCTCGTCCTCGACGTCGTCGGCCTCACCCCGCGCCTCCTGGCCCACATGCCCCGGCTGCGCGCCCTGGCCGACTCCGGTTCGTACGCCCCGCTCGGCACCGTGCTGCCCGCCGTCACCTGCGCCGCCCAGTCGACGTTCCTCACCGGCGCCACCCCCGCCGAACACGGCATCGTCGGCAACGGCTGGTACTTCCGCGAACAGGGCGACGTCCTGCTGTGGCGGCAGCACAACGGCCTGGTCGGCGGCGACAAGCTGTGGGACGCGGCCCGCCGCGCCCACCCCGGCTACACCGTCGCCAACATCTGCTGGTGGTACGCGATGGGCGCGGACACCGACATCACCGTCACCCCGCGCCCCGTCTACTACGCCGACGGCCGCAAGGAGCCCGACTGCTACACCCGGCCACCCGCCCTCCACGACGAACTCACCGCCGCCCTCGGCACCTTCCCCCTGTTCCACTTCTGGGGACCGGGCGCCGACCTGGTGTCCACCCGGTGGATCATCGACGCGACCCGCCACATCCTGCGCCACCACCCCACCGACCTCACCCTCGCCTACCTGCCCCACCTCGACTACGACCTCCAGCGCCACGGCCCCGACGACCCCCGCTCCCACGCCGCCGCGGCCGCGCTGGACACCGCCCTCGGGCCGCTGCTCGACGACGCGCGGGCCCGGGGCCGTACCGTTGTGGCGCTGTCCGAATACGGCATCACCCGGGTGTCGCGCCCCGTGGACATCAACCGGGCGCTGCGCCGCGCCGGGCTGCTGGAGGTGCACACCCAGGACGGCATGGAGTACCTGGACCCGGGCGCCTCCCGGGCGTTCGCGGTCGCCGACCACCAGCTCGCCCACGTCTACGTGCGCCGCCCCGAGGACCTGGCCGCCACCCGGGCCGCCCTCGACGGTCTGTCCGGACTCGCCGAACTCCTGGACGACGAGGGGAAGAAGGCGCACGGCCTGGACCACCCCCGCGCCGGGGAACTGGTCGCGGTGGCCGAGCCGGACGCCTGGTTCACGTACTACTACTGGCTGGACGACGCCCGCGCGCCCGACTTCGCCCGGCTGGTGGAGATCCACCGCAAGCCCGGCTACGACCCGGCCGAACTCTTCCTCGACCCCGTCGACCCGTATGTGCGCGTGAGGGCGGCCACCGCGCTGGCCCGCAAGAAGCTCGGGATGCGCTACCGGATGGCCGTCGTCCCGCTCGATCCGTCCCCGGTGCGCGGCAGCCACGGCAGGCTGCCGGAGCGCGACGAGGACGGGCCCGTGCTCATCTGCTCCCGGCCGGACGCCGTACCCGGCCGGGTGGCCGCCACCGACGTCAAATCGCTGCTCCTCCGCCTCGCCGGACCGCACACCACCGAGGACCACAACCGACAGGAGACACGCCCGTGAAGAGCGCCCCGAACCCGGAACTCGCCGCCGCCCTCCGCCGCCGCGGATTCCTCGGCGTCGCCGCCGGAGCCACCGCGGCCACCCTGCTCGGCACGACGCCCGCACACGCCACCACCCACGGCAGACGCGGTCCGATCGTCCCGCGCGGCCACCTCGGCATCCAGCTCTACACCCTCCGCGACCAGGTGCAGTCCATCGGCTTCGCCCGCGTCTTCGAGGAGCTGGCGGCCTGCGGCTACGACCAGGTGGAGTTCGCCGGATACACACAAGGGTCGGCGGGCGCCATCACCCTGCCGCAGCTGAAGCGGCTGCTGCGGGACAACGGGCTGCGCGGCATCGGGAGCCACGTCGGCTACTACTCCGACGACCCGGGCGCGTACACCTTCGCCACCAACCTCACCAAGGTGCTGGACGAGGCCCAGGCCCTCGGCCTGCCGCACATCGGCACCGCCTCCGGCCCCTGGCGCTACGGCACGACGGTCGACGGCTGGAAGCGCTGCGCCGAGGACTTCAACACCTACGGCGCGGCAGCGAAGGCGCGCGGGATGACGTTCTACCAGCACAACCACGCCGAGGAGTTCTCCTTCGCCACCGACCGGCCGGACGTCCGCCTCTACGACGTGCTGCTCGCCGAGACCGACCCGGAGCTGGTCCACCTGGAGATGGACATCTACTGGGCGTACGTCGCCCAGCACCGCTTCGGCAAACGAGCCGACGGCACGCCGGCGCCGTTCGAACCGCTCGACTACGTGCTGGCCGACCCGGACCGCTATCCGCTGTTCCACGTCAAGGACGGCGAGCGCGACGACACCGTCCCCGACGGCTACCGGATGGTGGACGTCGGGGACGGTGACATCGACTACGTACGGTTCCTCGGCAAGGTCGGCAGGACCCACGGGGGGCGCCGGAACCACCAGTGGATGGTGGAGCACGACAACCCGGCGGACTCGCTCACCACCGCCCGCCGCTCCGCCCGCTACCTGCGCACGGGCCGGTGCGGCGACTGAGGGCGCGGAGGGCCCTCATACCGCCTCGCGGCTGATCGGCAGCGGGTTCGGGGCGATGTCCCGGGCCCGCGGCCGGCCCGGCTGCCGCAGCAGCAGGGCGACGGCGGCCGCCACCATGGAGATGCCACCGGCGAGCGCGTACGCCCCGTCGTAGCCCCAGCCGTCGACCACCATCGAGCCGAGCCCGCCGCCGAACAGCCCGCTGATCAGTTTTCCGCTGTACACCAGGCCGTAGTTGGTGGCGTTGTAGTTCTCTCCGAAATAGTCCGGGGTCAGGGCCGCGAACATCGGGTAGAAGGCGCCGCCGCCGAATCCGGAGAGGAAGGCGAAGACCAGGAACAGCCACTCACTGCGGATGGTGCCCGCCCAGATCACCCCGAATTGCGCCAGCCCCAGCACCACGATGACGAACACCAGGGTCGTCTTGCGGCCCCAGAAGTCCGACAGCCAGCCCACCACCCCGCGGCCCACGCCGTTGATGACGGACATGATGCCCATCGAGGAGGCCGCGACCAGCGGACCGAAACCCACTTCCTTGGCGTAGTCGACCTGGAAGGAGATGCCGAAGATGGACACCCCGGCGGTCAGCACGAGCGAAAGCCACATCAGGGGCAGCATGCCCGAGCGGATGGCCTCCTTCGGGGTGTACTGGCGCACCGCGGGCGGATTCTTCGCCAGGCTCTTCGCGCTCTTGGCGTTGCCGCCGAAGGAGAGCGGATCGATCTGCACCGGCCACCAGTTCTTGGGCGGGTCCTTGAAGAACCAGCCGCAGACGGCGACGACGGCCAGCACATAGACGCCGATGAAGTCGAGTATCCCGTGGTAATTGCCGGTGTCGAACCAGTAGTTGAAGATGAAGATGAAGGGCAGCGAGCCGTAGGCGAAGCCGCCGTTCACGAATCCCGTCTTCGCCCCGCGCCGCTCCGGGAACCACTTGCCCACCATGTTGATGCAGGTGGCGTAGACGAGCCCGGAGCCCAGCCCGCCGACCACGCCGAAGCCGCAGATCGCGGCGAAGACGTCGTCCAGGTGTGACAGGGCGAGGAACCCGATCAGGCAGAGCCCCGCCCCGCTCAGCATCGCCCGGCGGGCGGTCAGAATGCCCCTCTCCCTTAACCAGCCGGCCGGGAAGGCGATCCCGGCCTGGAAGAAGACCCAGACGCTGAGGATCCAGAAGGTGTTGCTCTGGGTCCAGCCGTGGGCCTTGGAGAGGGTGTCCTCCGCCGAACCGTACGCGTACTCGGACACGCTGATGGCCATCATCGCGATCCACGGCAGATACACCATCAGCTTGCGGCTGAAGCCGAGAATGTCGCGGTCCGTCTCGCCGACGCGATACACGCGCCCCTTACCGTCGTGCACTTCCCGGAAGGCGATTGTTCCCTCCGGTCGTTCTTCTGCGCTCATGTGCGTCCCCTTGGCTTCGAAGTGGCCCGGCCAGGCTCCCCCTGTTCCCACTCTTCGTGCTGCGGAGAACGGGTGGGTTTACGTGAGCAGCCCCGCCGACCGGGCCCAGCGGTATTTCGCGCCCAGCGCGGCCACCGGCTTCTCCGTGGTGTACGGATAGGCGACGACGCCGCGCTCGAAGAGGTACTGGCTCGCCTCCTCGACCTCGGTGTCGCCCGCGAGCGAGGCCACCACCGGTTTCGCGATGCCGCGCTCCCGGAATTCCGCCACGATCCGCGCGGTCAGCTCGGCGAAGACCATGGGCGGGGTGACGATCGTGTGCCAGTAGCCGAGGACGAGCGCGTGGATGCGCGGGTCCTCAAGACCCAGCCGGATGGTCGCCTCGTACGTGGACGGAGGCTCGCCGCCGGTGATGTCCACCGGGTTCCCGGCCGCGCCGAACGGCGGGATGAAGCGGCGGAAGGCGGCGTCCAGGTCCGCGGGGATCTCCATCAGCGACAGCCCGTTGTCCACGATGGCGTCCGACAGCAGCACCCCCGAGCCCCCGGCGCCGGTGATGACGACGACGTTGTCACCCTGGGGCGTGGGCAGCACCGGCAGCGCCCGCGCGTACTCCAGCATCTCGTTCAGCCCCGGCGCCCTGATCACCCCGGCCTGCCGCAGGATGTCGTCGTACACCGCGTCGTCCCCGGCCAGCGCGCCGGTGTGCGACCCGGCGGCCCGCGCGCCCGCCGCCGTACGGCCCGCCTTCAGCACCACCACCGGTTTGCGCGGCACGGTCGCGCGTGCCGCCTCCACGAAGGCGCGGCCGTCCTTGAGGTCTTCCAGGTGCATCGCGATGCACTGGGTGTTCGGGTCCTCGCCGAACCAGGTCAGCAGGTCGTCCTCGTCCACGTCCGACTTGTTGCCGAGCCCGACGATCGCCGAGACGCCGGTCTTCGTCGTCCGCGCGAAGCCCAGGATCGCCATCCCGATGCCACCGGACTGGGAGGTGAGCGCCACCGGCCCCTTGACGTCGTACGGGGTGCAGAACGTGGCGCACAGGTCCTGCCAGGTGGAGTAGTAGCCGTAGATGTTCGGCCCCAGCAGCCGCACGCCGTGCTCTTCGGCGATGGCCACGATCCGGTCCTGCAGCTCGTGCTCACCGGTCTCGGCGAAGCCGGACGGGATCAGCACCGCGTTCGGGATGCCCTTGCGGCCGACCTCCTCCAGCGCGGCCGGTACGAACTTCGCGGGGATCGCGAAGACCGCCACGTCCACCTCGCCCGGCACGTCCATCACCGACGCGTACGCCTTGCGGCCCAGGATGTCGTCGGCCTTCGGATTGACCGGGTGGATCTCGCCGGGGAAGCCGCCGTCGATGAGGTTGCGCATCACCGAATTGCCGATCTTGCCCGGCTCGTTGGAGGCGCCCACCACCGTCACCGAACGCGGCCGCATCAGCCGCCCCATCGTGGCCAGGATCTCCTCGCGGGAGTAGCGGCGCCGGGCCGGTGGGGCGTCGTCGCCGATCAGCAGCCGTACATCGGCGGCGAGCACGCCGCTCCCGGTCGCGAACACCGGATTGAGATCGACCTCGGTCACTTCGGGAAAGTCCGTGACCAGGTTCGACACCCGGACGATCAGATCGGCGAGCGCGTCCCGGTCCACCGGTTCCCCGCCGCGCACCCCGCGCAGCACCTCGGCGGCCCGGATGCCGTTCAGCATCGACAGCGCGTCGTCCCGGCTCGCCGGGGCCAGCCGGAAGGTGATGTCCCCCAGCACCTCCACCAGCACTCCGCCGAGCCCGAACGCGACCACCTTCCCGAAGGTCGGATCGGTGACCGCGCCGACGATCACCTCCTGACCGCCGCCTTGGACCATCTGCTGCACCTGCACGCCCTGGATGCGGGCCGTCGGGTCGTACGCGCGGGCGTTCGTGACGATCGCGGTGTACGCGCCGCGCACCTCGGCCGCCGACTTCAGCCCCACCCGGACCCCGCCCGCGTCCGTCTTGTGGGAGATGTCCGGAGAGACGATCTTGAGGACGACGGGGAAGCCGATCCGGTCGGCGAGCGCCACCGCGTCGTCCGCGCACTCGGCCAGCCCCTCGGCCGGGGTCGGTATGCCGTACGCGTCGGTGATCCGCTTGCCCTCGGGCGCGGTCAGCGTGGAGCGCCCCTCGGCCCGTACGGCGTCCAGCACCGCGCGTACGGCGTCCTTGTCGTATGTGGTCACCATCAGATCACCCCGTTCGCCTTGAGCAGCCTCATGTCCTCGTCGCCGAGCCCCAGCTCGCCGTACACGTCCGCGTTGTGCTCGCCCAGCAGGGGGGAGCGGTCGACCTGGACGGGGGAGTCGGAGAGCTTGAGCGGGGAGCCGACCGTGGTGAAGGTCCCGCGCTCCGGATGGTCGACGCGGACGACCATCTCGTTCGCCGCCAGCGACGCGTCCTCGACGATCTCCTTGGTGGACAGGATCGGCCCGCACGGGATGTTGTGGGCGTTCAACTGCTCCAGCACCTCCCACTTGGGCAGCGTGCTGGACCACTCCTCGATCAGCTGGAACATCTTCGCCAGCTTCGGCAGCCGCGACTCCGGTGTCGCCCACTCCGGGTCCTCGGCCAGCTCAGGGCGTCCGATCAACTGGGTGATCGGCTCCCAGCCGACCGGCTGCACGATCACGTACACATAGTCGTTGGGCCCGCCGGGCGCGCACTTGACCGCCCAGCCCGGCTGTCCGCCGCCGCTCGCGTTGCCGCTGCGCGGCACCTCGTCGCCGAAGCTCTCGTTCGGGTACTCGGCGAGCGGTCCGTGGGTGAGCCGCTGCTGGTCGCGCAGCTTGACCCGGCACAGATTGAGCACCGCGTGCTGCATCGCCACGTTCACCCGCTGGCCGCGCCCGGTGCGGGTGCGCTGGTAGAGCGCGGCCAGGATGCCCGCCACACAGTGCACCCCGGTGCCCGAATCGCCGATCTGGGCGCCGGTCGCCAGCGGCGGCCCGTCCTCGAAGCCGGTCGTGGACATCGACCCGCCCATGGCCTGCGCGACCACCTCGTAGGCCTTGAACTTGGTGTACGGGCCCTCGCCGAACCCCTTGATCGAGGCGTACACGATCCGTGGGTTGATCTCCTGGATGCGCTCCCAGGTGAAGCCCATCCGGTCCACCGCGCCCGGCCCGAAGTTCTCCACCATCACATCGCTGCGGCGGATCAGCTCGGTCAGGATCTCCTTGCCGCGCTCGGACTTGGTGTTGAGGGTGATGCTCCGCTTGTTGCAGTTGAGCATCGTGAAGTAGAGCGAGTCGACGTCCGGAATGTCGCGCAGCTGCTTGCGCGTGATGTCACCGGTCGGGGACTCCAGCTTGATGACGTCCGCGCCGAGCCAGGCCAGCAGCTGGGTGGCGGACGGACCGGACTGTACGTGCGTCATGTCGAGGACGCGGACGCCCTCCAGAGCCTTGGTCATGGTGGCGGGCCCCTTACTTGTACATGGTCTGGTTCATCGTTCCGGGGGCGTACGCGTCCGGGTCCACCCAGACGTTGATGAGCGACGGCTTGCCCGACTCGCGGGCGCGCCGCAGCGCGGGCGCGATGTCGGCGGGGTCCCGTACCTCCTCGCCGTAGCCGCCGAGCATTCGCGCGAACTGGTCGTACGGCACGTCGCCGAGGGTGTTGCCGATCCGCTCCCGGGCGTCCCCGTACTTGGCCTTCTGGCCGTAACGGATCTGGTTCATCGAGGAGTTGTTGCCGACGATGCCGACGAACGGCAGGTTGAAGCGGACCAGCGTCTCGAAGTCCCAGCCGGTCAGCGAGAACGCGCCGTCGCCGAAGAGCGCCACCACCTCCTTGTCGGGGCGCGCCTGCTTCGCCGCCATCACGAACGGCACCCCGACGCCGAGCGTCCCCAGCGGACCGGGGTCCATCCAGTGGCCGGGCGTCCGGGGCTGCACGACCTGCCCGGAGAACGTGACGATGTCGCCGCCGTCGCCGATGTAGACCGAGTCCTCGGTCAGGAAGTCGTTGATCTCGCTGACCAGACGGTACGGATGAATGGGGGAGGCGTCGGACCGCAGCTGCGGCAGCCGCTTCTCGATGGCCGTCTGCTCGGCCGCGCGCAGCTCGTCCAGCCACTCCTTGCGCCGGCCCGCCCCGCCGTTGATGCGGCCGGACGCCGCCTGGGTGACGGCTGACAGAATCTGATGACTGTCACCCACTATCCCAAGATCGATATCCCGGTTCTTGCCGACCGTCCGGTAATCCAGGTCGATCTGGACCACCGTCGCATCGGGCGACAGCCGCTTCCCGTACCCCATCCGGAAGTCGAACGGCGTCCCGACGATCACGATCAGATCGGCGCCTGCGAACGCGTACCGGCGCGAGAGCTGGAAGTGATGCGGATCCCCGGGCGGCAGCGTGCCGCGCCCCGCGCCGTTCATGTACGCGGGCACGTTGAGCGTCCGCACCAGCTCGATCGCGGCGTCGGTCGCCCGGCACGTCCACACCTGGCTCCCCAGCAGGATCGCCGGCTTCTCCGCGTGCACCAGCAGATCGGCCAGCTTCTCGACCGCCTCCGGATCACCCGCGCTGCGCGTCGACGCCCGATACGCGCCCGCCTTCGGTACCCGCGCCGTGCCGACCGGCACCTTGGCGTCCAGCACATCGCGCGGGATCTCCAGGAACGACGGCCCCGGCGCCCCGTGGAAGCACTCCCGGAACGCCATCGAGACCATGTCCGCGGCCCGCGCGGTGTCCGGCACGGTGGCCGCGAACTTCGTGATCGGCGCCATCATCTCGACGTGCGGAAGGTCCTGAAGGGACCCCATCTTGTGCTGCGTATGAGCCCCCTGCCCCCCGATCAGCAGCATGGGCGACTCGGCCCGGAAGGCATTGGCCACCCCGGTCACCGCGTCGGTGGTCCCCGGCCCGGCGGTGACCACCGCGCAGCCGGGCTTCCCGGTGATCCGGGCATAGCCGTCGGCGGCATGCGCGGCCACCTGCTCGTGGCGCACATCGATGACGTCGATGCCCTCGTCGACGCAGCCGTCGTAGATGTCGATGATGTGGCCGCCGCAGAGGGTGTAGATGACCTCAACACCCTCCGCTTTGAGCGCCTTGGCGACCAAGTGCCCACCGGAGATGAGGTCCTGGCTGTCGTCGGGCATGGCGAATCGCGTCCCTTCGTAGGGGTCGGTGCCGTCTCGCGCTTGGATTGCATACAGTCGACGTTATTCTGTATGAAGCCCGTTATCCCGCATCGGCGGATCGATGTCCAGGGGGCGTACGTCAATCGTTCGATCAAGTCCGCGCGACCGTTGTCGCGGCATGGCCGCCACCCTGCGTGACCCCCTGTGCGCACGGCTCCGCCCGCCCCCGCGTCACCGCAGGTCGTCGCGGGGGCGGGCGCCACGCATACGGCGGTGAAACGCACCCCGAAACCTTGGTATCGTTGTCCATGTCGCCGCGGGCAACCGCGGGGCACACCTTGTCCGGGTGGCGGAATGGCAGACGCGCTAGCTTGAGGTGCTAGTGCCCTTTATCGGGCGTGGGGGTTCAAGTCCCCCCTCGGACACGTACTGATGGCCCACGGGCTTCATGAGAGTGCTGGTCGAGTCTCATCTCGGCCAGCACTTTGTGCTTCCCGGAGTCGTACGTGAGCCGCAGTCCGAGCTGCCGGTAGATCTCGGCCTTGTCCTCGGGCTCGGCCTGGCGTACCACAGCGGCCAGATCCTTGATCGAGTGGACGAGCCGGGCGATCTCGTCGCGGGACATCCGGGCCCCCACCCCCTTGGGTGATGCGCGCAGCTCGGCTTCGGCCCTGGCCCGGCGGGCCTGGGTCTCGGCGATCCACTGGGTGACGACGACGGGGTCGGCGCCCGCTTCGAGGGCGGCGCGGTGGGTGGCGAGCTTGGAGTCGCAGTCGGCGATCACCTTACGGACAGCCGCAACGGCGGCGGTCTCTTGTTCGGGGGCCGCCGCGGTGGCCATGAGGTCGATGGTGTCGTCGAGACGATGTGGGAGGAACACTTTGGCCAGCCAATCGTCGAGGTGTGATGACCCAGCTCTCGCGCAGGTACACGTTGCGGGGATGCTGGACGCGGTTGGCGAGCGCGTACTGGTCGGGGAACCGGCAGCGGTAGTACGCCTGCTCATGTGCCCAGTGGCCCTGCATCTTGCGCTCGCATGCCGCGCAGACGATCGCCCCTCGGAGCAGGTAGGGGTTGCGGGTCCGTTTGATCCCGTGGGCGGGACTGGTCCGGGTACGGGCTTGGAAGATGTCCTGGACACGCGCGAAGGTGTCATCGTCGACCAGCGGGGTATGGACGATCTTCTTGGAGACGATCCACTTGTCCTGGCTGTTCCAGCGCATGGCGGTGGTGTAGCCGAGGGTGACGTCGTCGATGTCGAGCAATGCCTCGTGCTTGTGCTGCCGGTTCCAGACTTGGCGGCCGGTGTAGCGGGGATTGCCGAGGATCGCGCGGACGGCGCTTTTCGCCCAGGCGCGGGTGTCACGGTGGGGGTTGCGGGCCCGGTCGTGGGCGGAGGGGCTGGGGATGCCGTCGCGGGTCAGGCCCTCGGCGATGGCGAAGATGCCAAGGCCACTGAGGAACTCGGTAAAGATCCTGATCACGACCGGGGCGGTGTCCGGGTCGGGTTCGAGGCCGTACAGGCGTTTGCCGTTCTGGGCCTTGCCGGGGTTGGGGTGCGGGCCGAGGTCGACGAGCCGGTATCCGTACGGGGGTCTGCTGCCGAGGTAGCGGCCTTCCATGAGGGCCTGGGAGGCCATGGCGGCGTGCACACGGACCTTGATGCGGTTGCGCTCGCCCTTGGACATGCCGCCGAAGACCGACATGATCAGGTCGTGGGCCTCGTTGTCCGGGTCGATGGGGCCGCCCAACTCAGGCACCCACAGCGGCACGCCGTAGTGGACGAAGAGCGGGAAGGTGTTGCCGAACTGGCTTCCGTAGAAGGCGCGCTGGGGCTCACCGATCACCACCGCATCGAACCCGCGGCGGCTATCGGCGAGCGCGGCCAGTAGCGCAGCCGCCCGGGGGCGGCGTTTCCAGGGCAGGGCGCGGCTCTGGCTGATGTCGAAGTGCTCGGCGACGATTTTCCCGCCCGCGGGTTCGATCAGGGCCTGGGCTCGGTTTAGCTGCCATAGGCGCGAGGCTTCCGGGTCCTGCTGGTCCTCGGTGGAGACGCGCCCGCAGAAGGCGAACAGCATCCTGCGGTCGGCAGCCGGCACGGGTGAAGGCATGGGCCGGTCTCTTCGGAGCCATGGAAGCGGACGGTCGTCATCAGCCATCGGGGCACCCTCTCGACCCGTGGTGGTCCTGGTGGACCACCACCGATAGCTCCACCTCTTCCAGAGAGCCAGCCTGCCCGGCGTGGCGGGTGAGGATCCGCAACAGGACCTCGGCGGCCGGCCGTGTCAGCGTCGGGCCATCAGGCGGGAGAACTGCCTGGAAGCCGTCCGGGGGCGCTTCGCCGCCGCTTCGGGAGTCGCGGCAGCGCCCGCCTCGTTGGGGACGGCCACCGGCAATGCGGCAGCCAGGGACGCGAGCTCGTGTGCTGGCGTCGGCGCATGAACCGCTGCTGGGTTGGGGCGAGTCGATGTGGTCGCCATGGGCGGCCTGGATGCTCACCCCGGAACACAGGCCGCCCATCCGCGGGCCGTCGCCATCACCGTGGTCATCACGGTGCACAGTGCCGTCCGGCTGGTATTGGTTCACCCGCTGCTCCGTCTGTCCGCCCGCCGGTAACCGCAGCGGTCTGTCGTCGGCCGAGTGGGGTGCTGCACGCGGCCGATGCAGGGGGCCCTCCGGGACTCCGCGGGGTGCGCCGCGGAGGGGTCGGGCCGGGTGAAGACCAGCACGTCTTCGTGTTGGACGAGGTGGAGGGGGATGCCCTGGCGGCGAGCGTCGCCGATGTTCTTCATCTGGAAGAAGGAGGGACGGGCGATGAGTCGGCTGTCGCGGATGCCGGCGAGGAGGGCGACGCAGCGCTCAGTGGGGATCAGCCCTGCGGTGCGTCCGGCGGCGAGGACGGCGGAGGGAAGATCGATGAGTTCGCCGCGTGCCCGCCAGGGCCGGGTGGTGACGACGGCCGTGCCGCCGGGACGCAGCATGGTGTGGCACTGGGTGAGGATCTGGGTGAACGCGTCCAGGAGGTGGTCGGTGGAGACGTGGGCGAGGTTGTGCGGGTCGCGGCTGTAGCGGTAGTCCCTTTTGACCACGCCGCTTTCTCCGGTTTCGCGAGTGGAGCGGACCTGGCCGTGGACGGATCGCCCGTACGGGGGTGAGGTGACGACCAGCGCGATCGTGCCGTGGTGGTGGGCGTCGATGAGCTGGGTGAGACGGCGGGCGTCGCCGCGTACCACGTGCCCGCTGCCGTGTCCGGTTCGCCGCGCGGTGCGGGCGATGTTGGCGTGGGCGAGCCGGGCCCAGCGGGATTCGTACTCGACTCCGAGGGCGTTGCGGTCGAGGCGGAGGGCTTCGACCAGGGTGGTGCCGATGCCGCACATCGGATCGAGGACCGTCTCTCCGGGCCGGGTGTAGGTGCGGATGGCGTGGGCGGCGATCGCGGGCAGCATCTTGGCCGGGTGCGCGTTCGAGCCGGAGACGTAGCGGCCGGCGCGCTGAGCGGGGGCGGAGGTGGGCGCGGTGTTCCACACCGATTCCCGGTCAGACATGACGTACTCCTTGTCTACGCGCTGGTGATGGCGGACAGGACGAGCAGGTCGGAGTGGATCAAGCCGGGCGGGGCGCCCTTGATCGGTGTGGGCTCGATGCGGTCGCCACTGGGGTGGCCGTGGACGATCACGATGTGCTGCAAGTAGCAGAACCCTGCGGTGCGTGCTGCGGCGATCAGAGGGCCGAGGGGGTCGGTCAGGCATCCGGCGTCGCGGCGCTGGCGTGCGGCGAGCAGCAGGAGTCCGTCGCCGGGGAGGAGGCGGTGGGCACGGTGGAAGAAGCCCGGCCAGCCGTTCTCCATCGCCCCGGGCATGTCTTCGGTGCTGGGGAGCAGCGTGTCGTCGGAGGCCGGGAGGGTGTCGGGGTGCAGTTCGGCGAGCAGCACCGGCCCCCGGCTGGGGCGGCGGACGCCACTGGGGTCGGTGGCGTAGGTGACAGAGCGGGTGCGGGCGTCCATGCCCGGTCCGGCGTCGTTGATGCGGATCGTGATCAGAGGCGCGGGCACGTGCCCGGGGCGGTGGGCGAACTCGGCGCGGATTTTGTCGATCGCCCACACCGGCAGCACGCCCTCGGGGGCGGGGACGTGCTCCGGGTCATCCGGGTTGGGAAGCCAGATGGTGGTCGGCAGCGGGCGAGAGGCGCTGGAATTGCTGGACGCGCTTCGGCGGTCGTGAGCCTTGGGCATCGGGTGACGGCACC
This sequence comes from Streptomyces sp. NBRC 110028, assembly GCF_001417735.1. Classification (GTDB taxonomy): domain Bacteria; phylum Actinomycetota; class Actinomycetes; order Streptomycetales; family Streptomycetaceae; genus Streptomyces. Next base: position 89,690 of record NZ_BBUZ01000024.1, on the reverse strand, counting down.
CGGGTAAGGGATCCGGCCGTCTGGTGCTGACGTGATCAATAGAGATTCCGCGGGTGGCTCTTTGCCGTCTACTGCGGCCGCTTCGATCTCCTGCACGCCCTGGCCGTTAAGACCGCGCGGGCGCTGCGCCGAGCAGCGATCCACCTAAAAGCCCAGGTCGACGGTGCTGCGAGCCGGTCGCGAGCCACTGGCGAGCCACCTCGGTCCCACGCGCGCAGTCGAGCGGACCGCATCTCTGTGGAACTTCACGTAATTCCCCACCCGCAGCCTCACCTTCCCCGCCCATCCGTTCGACCGAGCGCGTAGTTCGACGCTGGTGCGGGGGCTGTAGATGCGGTGATTACGTGGCCCCTGACTTGTACCGCCAAACGGCATGCTCCAGCCCACCTCTGTCGTGCCCGAGAAGTGTGGCGGCTTCCTCGTACACTGCGCGCAGCTGCTCGTAACGGAGATCCGGAACACCAGCATCCGTAGCAAAGGTGCGCAGATGTGCGTCGACGGCGACCTGCGAATGGCCGACAAGGTTGCCGATGTAGTCGATGCTCTTCGGTCCTACCCCCTTCACAGTGCGCAGGGCGGCGCGATTGGCCTGCTGGTCGAGCCACGTGTGGAGATCCTCGCGGGTATCGACCCCGTGGTCAGCTAGGAGGTCTGTGATGGCGTGGGCCGTCGCGAGTTTCTGAGCATGGTTGAACTTCATGGCGACAGCGAGGTCTTCCGTGGCGAGCCGACTCTGGAACCCACGGACTGTTCTCGCATCCGGCCAGATTATTTGCAGGCGGAGAAGCCGCGGTCGGAGGGTCGCCTCATAGTCACACCGGGGTTGGAAGCTGACGTCGCAGACGACAGCACCCATGTGGTTCCATCCGCCGGGCTGGGGAAACGGACCGCCGCCCAGGAGATGCTGAACGTGGTCGGCGAGCCGCTGGGCAAGACTGGGGACGGTCATAGACCAATGATGATGGCCTTGTTCGACGATCCGGGCGGAATGCGTAAAACCCTCGAACGGTTGGGGCGGGAAGGGGCGCTGCTCGTGGGGAATTACGTGAGCGTCGACAATCTCCTCATTCATCCCCGCTTCGCCAGAGCTTGCCCTGCTGCCGGGAATCTGGCGCGACGCAGGGCAGACGGACTCCGCACGAAGCCGCGTAGTGATTCCGGCACCGCCCTCGCTGGCATGGGACGCCGAGGGGCGCTGAATGGTCCGGAGACGTCTTCAAGATTTTTTAGTTCGATTCTCGCTGAGGTGCTACGAGCCCCGATCCTGCTCGTAGCAGGCGGGCCAGATACGGGCCATCGCACGGGGCGGGCCATGAGGCGGTTTGTTGTCCGGTGGTGGTGCGCGGGCGGGTCGGTGGTGGCGCGGGGTGGTGAAAGGGCTGGCGGCGGAAGTTGTCCGAACCCCTTCTCGCAGGAGGCCGCCATGTACCGTCCTGTCGCCCGCTGCCCGCGCACGACCACGCTGTCGCCGCTGGAGGAGCTGGAGCAGTCCTTTCTCGCCCTGGCCCGTACCGCGACACCGCTGACCATGCCCGCGCGCCTGGTGTGTGACGAGCCGTCGGAGGAGGCGTGGCCGGTGGATCAGATCCGTGTCCGGCTGGCTCACCCGAGCACCCGGCCCGAGTTGCGGGCACGGACGTGGTGCGAGGTCGTGCGTCGTGCGCACGAGCTCGGTGAGCCGTGGCCGGTGGTTGCGGTGGCGATGACGGTTCCGGTGCTGCGCCGGATGCTGTCGCGCCTGGCTCGTCCAGCGCATCTGGAGCGTCAGGAAGTCGAGCAGGAAGATCTCGCCGCGGTCGCGGTCGCCCTTGCGGAGGTGGATGCGGGCGATCCGGGGGTGGACCGGGAACTGTTCGCGGCGGCGGACCGAGCGGTTCACCGTCTGGTCTATGCGGCTCGCCGCCGCGGTGAGCGGGAGGCGGGCGAGCCGACGGTGCACCTGGGACGCCTGCACTCCCGCGTGATCCCCGAGGACATGGAGGGCTCGATGGTGTCGGACGAGTATCAGGTGCTGGCTCGCGCGGTACGGGCCCGGGTCGTGGACTTGGCCGAGGCGCAGTTGATCGCCCGTACCCGGCTGCACGGCGAGTCGATGGGGACGCTCGCCGGCGAGCGTGGGGTGAGTATGCGTCAGCTGTACCGGCATCGCTCCGCTGCTGAACAGCGCCTGGCTTCTCACCTGCGTCATCAGGCTGAGTAAGGAGCCATACGAGGGACGTCCGGCGCCGGGGCGTCAACGCTCCGGCGCCGGATTCTCTATCAGAAGGCAGACGGGGCTTCTTCTGATCCACCGATCGGCAGGGGCCCCGGGCCTGGCAGGAGCTATTTCGTCATCGCTCCTGTGCTGTCGGGCCGTTTGCTGGGTGGGGGTGGGCACTCCGTCTCGTGCTGACACCCCGAGAGCCATCCGGTAGCCGCCGAAGGAGGCCGGCCCCGGGCGAAGGATCGGGCTCACCCCACCCGCTCTGCGTCTTCTCGTTGTTCTTGTGCCTGATGGAGGTGTCCTGCCATGTTCAGCCGCTTCCGTCGGCCGCCCGGCGTACGTCACGTCGTGCGCGGTGGGGTTCTGGTGGTGTTCACCGCGGTGATGACGGCCGTAGCGCTGTTGGCGGATCCGCCAGTGGTGTGGGCCGTGGCCACGATCCCGCAGGTGATCTCGAATTTGCGGGGCTGGATCGTGGGACTGCTGACCGGCTTGGCGACGCTCTTCCTCACCTTCGGCGGCCTGCGCTACCTCATGGCCGGCGGTGACCCGGGGGAGGTCGAAGCCTCCAAACGGGCTCTGAAGGCCGCAGCGGTCGGATACGGGCTGGCGATGCTCGCCCCCGTCGTGGTGGGAGTCTTGCAGCAGATCGTGGGCGTGGATGGCGGCGGGCAATGACCCGCACCGGCTACCTCCTCTCCATCCTGTTGCTGACGTCCATCGGGCTCGTCATCGGTGCCGGGCCGCCTACCGTGCCGGTTGCACATGCGGTATCCCTGCCGGAAGCGACTGCCCGAGTGCCTGGTGTGCCGGCCGATCCGGAGCCGCGGCCCGAGCTGGGGCCCGCTGCCAGTGCCTCCGCACCTGGGGCGGTCACCCCGGGCGGGCGGCCCTTGGTCTCCATCGAGGCCCCCTTCCTCATCCAGGTTCCCGGCGAAACCGCACGACTTCTCGGCACCGGAAACACCGCCGCGGAAGGCCCCGTCTGGTGGACCGAGGCACGCGCCACCACCGCCGTACCTGAAGCCGGACAGCTCGCTGGCTCGTTCGCCGGGCGCCTCGCCACCGTGCTCCACGGCACCACCTGGCCACCGGAAGCGGCGACCACCGATGTCGTCCCCCTCGCCACCGACAGCCCGACACCCGCGGCGAACATAGCGCCCCACCCGGCCATCGACGTCCTCACCGACACGACAGCGGTCGTCCTCCAGGACCGTCCGGTCATCCCCATGACCAGCTGGCTATCCGACGCGTTGTGCACGGCCATCACCAGCGACCGCGCCCTCCAAATCGTCACCCCGAACACCGCTCGCCTCACCCTCCCCACCCGCCACGCTCTGGGCGGGCACCCCCACCGCTGGGTCGTTCAAGACCCACAGGACGGCTACTACGACGGCCTCTCCGGCGCCGTACTGCGCTGGCAGAACGACACCTTCGCCCCCGCCCGCGCCACGTCCGGCACATCACTCGTCGCACCAGCCTTCGCCAACACCACGGCCACTGGCGACCGCCAACTCATCGTCGCCATCCGCACCCGATACCCGGCAGACGAACGCCTCGTCCTCGGCCGCGCGCTGGAGACCGCCTGGCACCACCTCACCGGCGCCTCACCCGCCGGATGGAGCACCGCCGAGCCCGTCAACCTGGCCTGGTCCACCCGTCAGCTGACCGACCTCGCTCGCCAGCGCGCACCCCAGCCCACCTGGCTGATCGCCATCGGTCACCCCGGCCGCCCCGCACTCGCCACCGTCCGCATCGCCCGCACCCCCGCCGGAGTCGAGGAGGACATCACCCTTTCCCTCGGCTACGGCGAATATGAGCCTCCACCGCTGGACGCCATCCCCAGCCTCGCCGAGACTCTCGCCACCGAGCATGCCCTGACCTCGATGCTCACCTCACTGGGCCACGGCCCCCGCGACCTCACCATCCCCCCACACATCGCGGCCCCTCCGAACCCGGTGGCCCTCACCCTCGGCCCCGACACCGTCCACGAGATCGGCACCCACCACGCCCAGCACCCCCCCCTCAACCTCGCGCCCGCCCGTCTCGGCCCAGCCTCCCGTCCCGCCCTGCACTACCCCCTCGGCGACGGCACCGACGACCAGACCTGGACCACCCTTAAACACCTCACCCAACACCTGCGCACGGGAACCTGACCCACCAGATCAGTCCCTCACCGCACGGATCACGACATGAGCGGTGAGCGGGGCCACAGGGCGAATTACCGCAGCGCTCCGGCGACCGGCAGGCCCTGCCGGTGCAGCTCGCGCACCCCACGGTGCACCAGTCGGCGTAGTCGGTATTGGTGTCCGATCAGGCAACTGAAGGTCCCCATGAACCGGACGACCGGTGAACTCGCTTCCTATCAGTGCTGGTCACCCACTGCGGTGACGCTGGCCGAACTGGTCCGGGTTGCCGGTTCCGCTGGAGCGTCGAGGAGTGCTTCCAGACCGCCAAGAATCGGGTCGGCCTGGATCGCTACCAGGTGAGGCTGGACCTCCTGGCACCGGCACACCATGCTCGCCCTGGCCTTCCTGGCCAGCGTCGCCGCCAGCGCGATCCCCAGCCGACGCGCGAATCCGCACCACCCCGTCCGCAACAGCGACCGAACACCTTGATCGTCCCGGAGATCCGCCGCCTCCTCACCATAGTCTTCAACCCTGGCCGTCACCAGACTGCACAGGTCCACCCGACGCAGACCCATCAGGCAGCAGCTCGACGCACCCACTACTGACGACGGTCCGCCAAACGAAGACGCTGGATAGATCAGCGACCAAGTCATCCGATGGCCGTCCTGGTCGCGCCCCCGTGCCTGGTGACTCGCGGGCGGCATCGAATCTTCACCGCGCCTCGGACAAATGCCTCGTCGGTGGCCTTGCTCGACCACACGAAGGCTTCACCGGGGTTCAGCGACGCCATTTTTTCCGCGGTCAGAGTGGATAGGGCGGCGTTCGCTTTCTGCAGGTGTTTCAGCCACGCGGGTGAGGTGAACTTGTGCAGCACCATGTGGTTGGACAGCTCGATCAGAGAAATCGGCACGGACGGCGGATCCTGGCTGGCTACCAGAATTGACATGCCTTTATGACGCATTTCACGGACGCTGGACACCAACCCGTCAACGAGATCGGGGCTGCGAATGTACTTGTGGGCCTCGTCGAAGACGACAAGTTTGTTGAACGCCTGTCCCTCGTGCCGGGCATCGGCGAACAACTGCATGAGGACGACGAACAGACCGAGCGCCTCGTCCTCCCCGATGTAATCATCACGCAGATCGACGATGATCAGTCGTCCAGGTCGTACCAGATCCTGCAGCCGAGCATTGTCATCAATGTACTCGGCGGCCAGGTCCAGTCGCTCGTAGGCCAGTTGCTTGAGCGCATCCGACAGGGAGGACTGCTCGACTCCCAGCCGGATCGCGTCCAGCGTCAGATCGTTGCGGTTGGCCTTCATGATTCTTCCGAGCTGGCGGATGTAGAGCGCTTGGTTGCCGACAGCCCCCATCAGGAACCGCCAGTGCGCGGCCTTCAGCTCGGATGACGAGAAAGTGAGGGGTCGTACGTCGAGATCCGGATAGTCCTGCTTGCGGTCCTCCACCTTGTCGGCAGGGGCCAGCAGCAGCACGTCGGACAGCGCGGCGGGTTCGGCTCCGTAGCGTTCCCGGAGGGCGGCCAGCTGCTCCTCGTCGCTGTTGGGGCTGGTCATGCTGGTGAACTCGGGTGCGTAGTCCTGTGTGTCACTGTAGTGGAAGACGATACTGGCCAGTGGGTGCGAAAGGTGGTTGACGCCGACGGCGGGCAGGCTCGCCATCTCAAGGATCGATCCGAGGGTGTAGCTCTTTCCTCCGCCCTGTACACCGAACAGGCTGATGGTGTGCGTCTCGTTGAGGTCGAGGGCGACCTTCCGGCCCGCGCTCACACCGAGCAGACCGTATTGCGCGGTCGGTTTCGACACTCCGAGGAAGACATCCGGGACCGCGGGGCAGTCCGCCGAGTCCGCCGAGTCCGCAAAGGACGGTGGTTGTGAGGGTTTCTCCGGTTCGCTGTCCGGCACCGTGCCCTCGGCTTCCGCCGCGTTCCTCAGGTCCCCGGTGTCCCCGGCGTCCATCCCCGCGGCAGCGGCATCCTGCGATCCCGGAGCCTGGTCCGTGTCGGCAAGATGTTCGGATGCCTGCCGCGAGCCCGGGATCCGTGCTTCTCCCGCAGCCTTTCCCACGGTGTCGTCGCCGTCGGCCGCCACCGGTACGAACTCTTCGTCCAGCACGGCGCTCAGCGGGGCAGGTTCCTCCGGCAGCTCGCGGCTGCGGTCGCGTGGGCGCAAGCTCCGCGTGGCCTCTCCACGGGTGATTCCCGGGACTTCGGCCTCCGCAAGCAGGTGGGGTGCGCTGCGGACAGGCCCGCCGAGGTACTCCGTCTCCACGGCGTCGAGCAGTTCGGTCACCTGATGACGGCCGATCCGGTGGAATGTGATGCCCCCGTCGACCTCAACGTCCGTGCCGTCCCCGTCAAGGTCGAAGAGGAGACCAGTCCTGGAGAACTCCAACGCGTAACCGTGGTCGAGATGGTCGAGGAGCCACCGCGCCTCGTCGTATCCCTCTTCGTCGAAGAGGCCATAACGGTTCGCACGCCCGAGGTAGTGGCCGAGCAGCGAGCGGAGTGTGAGGTTCTGCAGGGGACGGTCGGGGCGCTCGATCAAGGGGTCGAACTGCGCGGCCAGAATCTCCCGGCTGTTGTCGATCTGCTGGCTGATCTGTTTCTTCTTGGCGTCGTATGCGCCCAGACCGCCCACCCCGGTGAAGCACTTGACCTCGATCAGTCTGCACACCACGATCCTGCGCTCGGCGTCCAGGTCGAACAGCGCCAGGTCGGTCCGGTGCAGCCGCACAGCGGCGTCGCCGGCCGCGATTCGGCGCTGAGCCTCCCCATAGAGATCGGTGTGCGCGTCGAGCGGGATGAGGATCTGGTTGTGAAGTGCGCCCTGGTACCCCAAGTACAGGCGTGCGAGTGCCAGCCCCAGAACCTCGGTACGGCTGCTGCTGCCGAGCGCGGCGAGCTTGAAGGCGAAACTGCCGGAGAGCTCCCTGAGCTGGTCGAAGAACGTCGTCACATGGTGCGGTGCGATGCTGAGCTGTTTGTCGCCGAGCACGGGCCCGACCAGCGCGCGCAACTCGTCGACCGACCGCGACGAGACCACGATGTGATGGCCCATGCCGGGCTGCGCCGTCGCCGAGTAGTCGATGACGTATTCGGGCCGGTCCGCCCGCCCGTGGTCGAAGTACTCCACTCCGAGGGTTCGGTCCACCGTGATGACCCAGTCGCTGGCCTGGTGCACATCGTGCAGGAGCGCCTTGTCCTGGGCCGACAGGCGCAGCGTTATCTGCGGTAGCTGTCCCGGACGCGGCTCCCCGGAGGTCACGGCGACCACGGCGGCCGACAGGGCTTCGGGCAGCGCCGCCATCAGGTCACCGGTCTCCTCGGCCCCGGGCACGGGATCCGTGGCGCCGTGGCGGGGCTGACGGCTCCACGCCACGGACTCCTCGTCCTCGGCGTAGTGGCTGGTCAGCTCCTGTACGAGACCGTGTGCCGCAGCCCGGCCCGAGGTACGGGCGGCGGGCGCGATGTCGTATTGCTCCCCACCGAAGGGGTCGAACAGAACACTCAGATGGGCGGGGAACTCCGCCGCGCGAGTCCGGAGGTCCGTGGCATCACGCACGACGACGGCGAGCTTGGGGCGCAGGGCGTCGCCCGGCGTACCGAACGGCTCCGCGGCGGCGGCTCGCGGTCCCGATCCGGGCGAGAACAGAGCGGTGAGCGCCTCGCCCACCCACGGCTCCTGGGGACGGTCCGTGAAGAGGCGGATGGTGTAGCGCAGCCGGGTCAGGTGCTTGCGGCTCTGCAGCTCTGTCAGCATGGAGGCCAGCACCTCGCCCCGGCCGACGCCGAGGGCGTTGATGACGAGGCTGTCCGCGTACGGGTGGAGGCGCACATACCGCTCGACGCGGTCCGCGAGGTCGGCGCCGGTGATCATGCCGGAGGCCGTCGCGCCGTCGCTCACGCCCAGGGCGGAGCCCAGTCGCGAGACCGTTCCGCGGGGATCGGCCGTCTCACTGGGCAGGCAGACCTGCCAGTAGTCGGTGAACTGCCCCGCCGCGAAGGTGAGTTCACCCGTGGCCAGCGGCACCACGAGCGGGAATCCCAGGGGCGCGAGCCGTTCTACGAGGCTGTGCAGTGTTTCCAGTACCCGGTCCTTGTTGTGGCCCTCGATCCGGTCGAGCCAGTGGTCGGCCAGCGCGGCCTGCCCGCACCACCACAGCACCCGTAGCGGATGGGTGGGCGCGACGAGCACGGCCTGGTGTGGCCCGTCCTGCGTGTCGGCCAGCTCCACAACCATGGTGTCCGTGCGCAGCAGCAGCGCGAGTTCGGCCCGGTCCCGCTCCGCCGTGCCGCCACGGGGGTTCTCCAGTGCGCGGACGCATCGCGTGACCGCTCTGAGATAGGCCTCCGCGCAGCTCTCGGCTTCCTTGTGCATCGTGCGGGGATCGGTGCCCTCCACCACGAGTGGTACGGCGCCGTCCGCGTCCCCCCGTACCGCCGCGAACAGCGCGGCGCGGTCTTGGAGGTAGCGGTCAAGGTCGCTGCCCTCGGCGGGGGTGACGGCCGGGCTCTCGTCGTCGCTCAGGTGCCACCGTCCCGAGGCGTCGACGCTCAGCCGGGGTCCTTGCAGGGCGTACGGCCGGGCCAGCATGCGTTCCTCGGCCTCGGCGAGGGGAATGGGCAGGTCGATGGTGACCGGGCCCGCGGGTCCGAACCGTGCCCGCAATGGCCGGGTCTTGGCCGTCCGGGCTCCCCAGCCCACCTCTCGGCACGACACCCGCCACGGATCGCGGCCCTCCGCACGGGCGGTGAAGCGCAGCCGGTTGATGGCCTGGGCGAGCCCGGGAGCGTGCTGGGAGCGCTGGAGGGGTGGGTCGTCGAACTCACCCTCGGGGACGACGTAGAAGCGGTCGCTCTCGTGTGGCCGGTGAGTGCTGTCAGCGCTGGCCACCCGCAGGGGATCGCCGTTGGCGTCGAGCGGGGTGACCCTGACGAAGTGCCACCCCTCCTCCCAGTCGGCCTTGCGGCCCTTCTTCAGTTTGATACTCGTCTTGTAGACCGTCTTGGCGGTCTTGGCCACCGAGACGGTGGCGGTGAACCCGGTCGGGCTGACCGTGGTGTCGCCGCGGCCCTCGTCGGTCTCGCTCTCGGCGAGGATCTGGATCGAGAAGCGCGCGAGGCCCGCGATATGGCGCGGATCGGGGTCGACGGTGAAGGCGACAGGGAGCGAACTGAGCCCTCCGGGCAGCAAGTACTGCCCGCCGAAGAGCCTCTCCAACGCCGGGTGGTTGCGCAGATCGTCCTCGTTCTGGCCGGCCTTGGGCAGCACCGTCAGTTCGTGGACCTCGATGCCGACCTGTTCACCACCGGGGGTGTTCTCCTGCGGCCAGTGGTGGAAGGCGAGCGGCCAGTTGTCCGGGTCCATGGCGATCGCACGACACCAGCGGGAAGGGGTGTCGAGGCCGGTCCGGGCGGCAAACTGCACCAGTCGGCGTACGAATTCCTCAGCCGCCGGCGAGTTCTGCGGCAGCCCGAGGCTCAGGACCCGCTGACGGTCGGTGGCTGTCGCCTCAGTGAGCTTGGCAACGGTCCTGCGGTTGCGGTCCGCCTTGCGGCCCACCAGCGTCATGTCCTGGAACAGGCCGAAGTCGGGGATCAGCCCGAGCAGGTAGACGGCCGCCCCAGCGGCCTCCGGGTCGTGGTCGTTCTCGCGCAGCGTCAGCAGGTACCGTACGGCGGCCCGGTCGTCCGCTACCGCACCGTCGTCCGTGACCTGCCGGTCCTGTCGGTTCAGCAATTCTGTGACGGGCTGCCGCAACGCCTCGGGCAGCTCGCGCAGCAGTGACGCCTTGAGCTTCGCGTGAACGTCGTCCAGAGACAGCCGCTCGAAGGTGGCGACGCCGAAGGAGTCCTCGGCGCTGGCCCGGGTGCCGGGCGGAACGAACACCAGCAGCGGCGGCCGGAGCCCGCCGTTCTCATCGGGGTTGCGCAGTTCGACAAGTTTGGTGCTGGTCACCGCGACATCGGTGGGAGTCCGGCCGTCGCCGCTGTCCAGGACGAACACCTGGGCGTCGGGCACGAGGACCCGCAGCCCTCGAACCAGCAGTGCGGCGAGGTCGGTGTCGAGGTCGCCGAGCCGCATGCAGTGCCCGGCCTGCCGGCCGCGCAGCACGGCGGCCAGCCGGGGCAGCAGGGCGTGCTCCAGGGCGTCCCGCCACTGTGCCTCGGTGATCTCGGTCAGTCCGCGTGCCATGCCGTCACCTCCCGCCCGTCGTGACTGTACCGTCCAGGGAGATCGCGAATCTTGGCGTGATCACCTGGGTGAGGTAGGCGTCGGACAGGTCACTGTAGAAGCCGATCTCCCGCATCCGGGTGGTGAACGCCTCAGCGTTCGACCGCAGAGCGGCCTGCTCCTCGAACCCAGGTGCGGGGAAGCCGTCGTCGGCGGGTAGCCGGTCGACGTGAAGCCCGTAGCGGGTGCGCAGCGTGTCCATGAACTCGTCCAGCCTCAACTGCTCGGTGTGGTAGGGAAAACGCGAGCGGGTGCCGCGCGGATTGGGCCGAAGCAGCGCGATCTGGACCAGGACCTCCATGAGCGCGCTGTCCATGACGAAGCGGCGGCGGCCCCGATGGGGCTGGGTGATGACCGCGCCGGGACGGTTCTTGAGCAGCAGCGAGTCGATGGTCTCGACGATGTAGTCGTAGTGGTACTTGCCCCGATATGCCATGATCAGTTCGATGTACTTCTCGAACGCGCCCAGCCCCATCCCCGCGCTGAGCAACGGACGGACACCTTCGGGCTGTTCGTCGATCGGGGTCTCGTCGAGGAGCGTGTCCATGCGCGAGGCGAAGAACCGCTCACGCCGTTCCCGGTACGCCTCGCCCGCGTACTGCAGCAGCTCGGCGACGGTGAAGAACCCTCGGGACGGCTTGGTGATCTCCTTGCCATCGGCGAGATGGTCGGCGAACTCGCCCAGCTTGCGTACCACGTAGCCCGCGCGCACGAAGCCGGGGATACGGCGCAGCCAGATGTCCGCGCTGTGCTCCGCGAGGGCGGCGACGGGGGTGCCGGGCACGCCTGCCGCGTCGACCAGCAGCCCCACCCGGAAGGGGCAGCTCCCGGGACCGTCTGCCGAAGCACCGGTGACCGAGGGGCAGTTCTCCGGTCCACAGGTGGGCTCGGCCGCGGAACGCCCGACGGCGGACGGCAGCAGTTTCATCGCCTTGAGCTGGCCGAGGGCCAGGTGGAACGCGAAGAGGATCTTCAGGTACTCGACCATGACGATACGTGGCAGCAGATCCTGCAGGGACAGCAGCCGCAGTACGTCGTCGGCGAGCAGGTCGGACTGTCCCACGCACAGCGGGGGCGCCGAGTACCAGCCCTTGACGCTCGCCGGGGAGTCCTGCTTCACCTGGCTGTTGAGGTGGAGCACAGCCTGGGTCTCGACGTCGACGCCGGCGCCGACCAGCTGGGTGCCCAGGGCGGGGTCGAGTCCGGTGAAGAAGAAAGCCCGGATCTTCTCCAGGGCCATCGTTCCGCGCCCGCCCCGTGCGTGCCGCAGCATCTCGTAGAGCTGGGCGTCAGCTCCGTAGGCGCGGGAGTGGTGGTGGTTGCGGAACTTGTACGTCAGCCCGTGGAGTGGGCGTAGCCCCGCGACCGCCTGGTTGGGCCTGCCTCGGTTGACCATGTCCAGAAGCTGGGTCTCGATCCAGCGCCGCGCGATGTCGGGAGAGTCCCGGAAACCCTGGAACTTCTCGGTGTGCTCCTCGGCCCGGAACTCGTCGACGAACTCGTTCGCCAGTGTCTTGCCCCGCACCATCTTGCTGGTCTGGCCGTTGTGGTTGACCCGCATCAGGAACCCGGTCAGGACACGGTCCATCTCGACGCGCTTGAACTCCAGGTAGGACACGCCAAGATGCCGGAATTCGCTGTCCCGCTTGCGCAGTACCATCAGTTCCCCCTGGTCGCGGCACCAGTCGGCGCACCCACCGGCCCGAGCCGGAGCGCTCCGTCCGGTAGCCGGGTGATCCGGTGCGGCACGCTGCCCGGTGCGGTGAGCAGCACCTCCTGGTACGAGGTGGCCGACAGCGCGTTCTTGAACACCGCCAGCGCGAGGTTCTGCCCCTGGCGGTCCTCGACCCCGGGCTGATGGCCGGAGTGCAGCCGGTCGAGGAGCTCGTACAGGTCCAGGCGGACCACCAGCTCCGCGCGGTGCTCGGCGGATCCGTCCGGTGTCCGTCCCCGGTACCGGACGACGATCTCGCGGGGGCTGGTCTCCACGTAGTCGGAGGCCGCGGGCCCGTCGACCTCGATCGTGAACCGGTTGGCGGGGAACAGCCGGTGGCTGTGAATGGTCCCACCGGGCACGGACCTGACCTGGAGTGCCAGCGCCCGTTCACCGTCGTAGAGGGCCCCGGGCAGCCCCTCACCCCGGTTGACCGCCTCGATGATCCGGTCCAGTTCCGCCTGGCCGGGTTCACCCGCGGCAAGGAGGTCCAGAAACGGTCCCCCCGCACGGTAGCTGAGCAGGGTTTTCCAGCGTTCGCCGTCCAGGCTCTCGAAGAAGAAGCGACGCCGGGCCGCAGCGAGGTAGGCGCGGTGCGCGGCGGCCTCCGCCGGGTCGGCCGATGGGGTTCGGGGCAGGGCCGCGAACCGATCGCCGAGCAGTTCCGCGTCATGGCTGCCGCGCTGGTCGACAGAGATCAGGCTGTGGCCGCCGTCCGGGCCCACATAGTCGAGCTTGCGGTCGAGCTGGGGGTCGGGCACGGTCGCGACGTCGAGTTCCCGCAGCTGGGTGAGGAGCCGGTCCTGTTCCTGCTCACCCTCGGTGTGCAGGCCCGCCCAGCTGGTGAAGTAGAAGCTGTCCAGACGCTCCTGCACGCTGTCGGGGCGCTGGTAGAGCGCATGGATCTGGGCACAGTCCCGGCCGGAGGTGAGCATGTAGGCCAGGGCGGAGCGCAGATCACGCAGGGTGATGTGGAGTCGTCCGCGCAAATGGGTCATCCGGTACAGGGCGGCGAGCCGCTCGGTGATCACGGGACCTGCGGTCGGGTGCGCGAAGCTCTGTGCGTTGTGTCGCGCGTAGCAGCGAGGCGCCAGATCACAGGAGCCGCAGCCGCTCCAGTGCCTGGGGTCGGTCATCGCCTGGACCATCCGGTGCAGGATGGAGTCCCCGTTGCCCGTGGGGTCGGCGACAACGTCTCGCGCGTTGAGGTTGACGACGGCGATACCGTGCTCGGCTCTGCCGCTCACCAGCCCCGGGCGGACGGTGTCCGCCAGCAGTGGGTAGCGGTCCGCGTGTGCCGTGACGAAGTCCGTCAGGCGCCCTTCGTTGACGGCGATCAGCCGCGTCTGGTCCTGCGGCCAGGCACCGGCGTCCGCGCCCTGGAACGGCGAGAGGAAAGCGTCGAGGACGGCGTCGTTGTCCTGGTGTCCCTCGTCCTGGCTGCCGTCGTGGTTGGTGTGGAAGGCCCGGCCCCGGTAGGCGAAGTCGTCGCCGTTGACGCGTTTCGCGCCCATAACGGCGTTCCGCTTGACCGCCTCGACGGCCAGTTGCTCCAGAAAGGCGGTCTTCCCGTCACCGGCGTTGCCGGTGATGACGACCAGCCGGTGTTTGCCCGCAAGGACGTCGTCCCGCAGCGCGGTGTCCAGGGCGGTGGCCACGTACAGCGGGTACTGTGCGGGATCGAGCCCGCGGGTGCCCGCGTTCGTCCGGGAGCTCTGGCTGTAGAGGGTCTGGAGGTGACCGACGAACGCGTTGGTGCCGTCCCGCCCGGCTCCCGTGGTGCAGGCCGGCTCGGGCTCAGGCCGGACCTGCTCGTCCTCCTGCTCGCCGCCACGCGTCCGACGGACCTCCCCTATGGCCCGTACGGCCGCCAGGAACGCTTCGGCGTCCGGGAACCGGTCGGCACGGCGCGGCCTCACCGACCTCAGCAGTACGTCGGCGAAGGCGCGGCTCAGGTCACCCAGGCCACTGATCCTGCGCGGGTCCAGCGCCTCCTCGTCCCTTGGCGGCTGCGCGCGTCCCGGCCAGGGATATGTTCCGGTCAGCGCGATGTAGGCGGAGACACCGAGGGCGTACAGATCGAGGTCGGCGAGTTCCGCCCGGGTGGGGCGCTGCCGGGGCACGGCGTCCGGGGCCTGGTAGCGCGGCGAGCCGAGGGTGGGGGTCAGAGTGGAGTCGACGGACACCGCCGCGTTGAAGTCCAGCAACTTCGTGCCGTCAGCGGTCCACAGCAGATTGCTGGGCTTGATGTCGCAGTGGTAGACGCCGTTGCGGTGCAGATGGCCGAGTCCGGCCAGACAGTCCTCAAGCAGCCGTACCACATCGGCGGCCCCCAGCCGGCGCTCACGCGTGGCCGAGGCCTGAAGGTCCTGCCCCTCCGCGAACTCCAACCGCAGATACGGGAATCCGCCCTTGGGCAGCCAGTCGGCATCGATGAGGCGCACCAGATTCGGATGCGGCGGCAGTCGGCGCAGAATCCCGTACTCGCCCTTCAGCCGGACACCGACCGAATCCGGATCACTGGTGATGATCTTCAGGACCTCGTCGGTGTCGTCGAGGGTGTTGAACACCTGGTAGACGACACCGAACTTGCCCTGCCCGAGTTTCCTGCGGACGTGGAATTTCTCGGTGAGCCGGAAGCCGGACGGCAGGTCCCGGTAGTTGTAGGGGTTCTCCCATTCGAAGGGTTCGTCGGCCGTCCCGGAAGCCGATGAGCCCGGTCCCCCTCCGCCGCCCCCGCTCCCCGAACCGCCGCGCACCATCCGCTCCAGCTCGGCGATCGCCTCCCGGGCGGTCGGGCGCAGCGCCGGATCCGCGGCCAGCAGCCGCCGGACCAGCTCCCGCACCTCCGGCGGGACATCGGCCCCGTCCAGGCTGTCGACCAGGCGGTTGCCGCCGGTCACGAAGGGCAGCTCCCCCGTGTGCAGTTCGTGGAAGAGCACGCCCGCGGCGAAAACGTCGGAAGCGGCGGAGAAACCTTCGGGTCCGTTGAGGCACTCGGGCGCGAGATAGGCCGCGTCCGCGCGCTCGTACGCGTCCATGGCCACGGTCCCGGCCCGCTTCTGCCCGGTGTGCGCGTAGTCGAAGCCGGTGATCATCGCCGTGCCGTTGCGCGCCACCAGAACCGTGTCCGGTGTGAGGTGGCGGTGCACCACCCGGTACGCGTGCGCCAGCGCCAGCCCGGCCAGCACGCCGGACATGATCCGCGCTCTCGCGTCCGCGCCCAAGGTGCCGGGCCCGCCGGCCATCCGTACCCGCAGCGCCTCGGCTTGCACGTCCTTCAGGACGACCGCGTAACCCGTCTCGTCCTCCAACGGCAGCACCTGCACACAGGGCACGATGTGCGGATTGGGCGGCAGCTTGTTGAGCGCCTGGAGCGGGTTGCCGATCCGTTCCCGCTCCCGGGTGTGCTCCTCTTCCGGCAGCAGCGGATCGACCGTGTGCACCTGGACGAGGTACGTGCCAGAGTTCGGCTGGTCCGGCTGCACCGCACGGTATACCGACACCCGGTCCTCGGCATCCGCCGCCGCCCCGGCCTCCGGCGCCGGATCCGCTTCGACGAGCGTCTCGACGGCCTGGTAGTGACCGAACCTGGGCAGTCCGGACTGCGGTCGCGACACGGCGCCCAGGGCGCGGGCGATGTCCTCGTGCAGCCCGGCGACCGGGAAGGCGGGCCCGACCTTGGACGGGCTGTGCGCGCGGAGAAAGGGAACGAGGTCCCCCAGCAGGACGGTGTTCCTCTCGTCCCGATTGTCGTGGTCGACCAGCTCCGCGTCGTCGAACGGGAGGATCACCAGCTCCTCGCACCACACCGAGCCGAGGGCCGCCGAGATGTGGGACTGCCGCAGCAGGTTCGCCACGGTCTTGGCGTGCTCGCGCAGCTTGCGCACCGGGCTGGGGAACGGCGCCCGCCCCTGCGGGAACCACCGCTTGCCCCGCACCTCGATTCGCCCGTGCGTGCCCTTGGTGTCCGCGATGTAGCAGGCCCGGTCGGTGAGGATCGCGAGGTCGACCTCGAAGCACTGACGGCCGCGGTATATCTCGAAGTTGGAGATCACGGTCCACTCGGCGGGGGCGCGGTCCCTGAGATGGCGCAACACCATGCGCTCGGCGTCGTTGACGGGCTCGCCGACCTTGATGATGCATGCCATGAGTCCCCCGGGTCCTGTCCCCTGCGGTCCGTTACGGCCAGGTGCGCGCGGGTGTGACGTGCGCGGCACTGCCACGTGCCAGAGTCACATTAGTACCAGGGGACAGCCACCCCTCCTCAATTAGGGTGATTGGCAGTCAGGTCGGCCATCGGGGAGGGCGCGTGTCGCACTCGTACTACATCCGCAATCTGCGCAGACGGCTCATCGAGCGCTTCGAGCCATTGATCGACATGCGCGACCAGTCGTGGCCCTCGGACCGCGACAAGGAACAGGCTCTGCTCAGCCGCTCGGTGGCCGCGCTCGCGGTCAAGCGGGAGACCGGCTGCGCGGACCGGGACGCAGCCGAGTCGATCATCGACGGGCGCCGGGACTGGGGCATCGACGCCATCGCCGTCGAGCCCGCGACCGCGCACGGCGTCCGCCACCACATCACACTCGTCCAGGCGAAGTGGAGCGACAAGGCCAACGCTGGCTTCGGACAGAGCGAGGTGGACCGGCTCTTCCGAGGCCTCGACTATTTGCTGGATCTGGACTTCAACCAGTTCAACAAGCGCATCGAACCGCATGTCGAGGCGCTGGAAAACGCTCTGGACAGCGGCTCCCCCAAGATCACCCTGCTCCTCGCCCTGGTGACCGACACCGACCTGCACCCGGACACCCGCACGTTGATCGACTCCGAGGTGAAGAAGCGCAATTGGGCGGAGGAGATGGTCGAGTGGCGCGTCCTCGACCTGCGGGGGCTGTTCCAGGAGATCCTCGGCGAACATGCCGAACGGAAGATCGACCTGGAGGCATGGATGGAAGGTGTCGGCCGGGAGGAGCACCCCTTCTCCGCGTACTACGGCACTATCTCCGCCGCCGAGGTCGCCGGCTGGTACGGGACCCATGACCGGCACCTGTTCGCCCGGAACATCCGCGACTCACTCGACACCGACGTCAACGAGAAGATCCGCGGCACCCTTCTCCAGGAGCCTGAAAACTTCTGGTACTTCAGCAACGGCATCACCCTGCTGTGCGACCGTATCCGCAAGAAGGGCAAGGGTGCGTTCGCCCCGGGCGCCGGGGCCGGGTTCGTCCTGGAGGGGGCCAGCGTCGTCAACGGCGCGCAGACGGTGAGCGCGATGTTCCGGGCGATGCAGCGGAACGCGGCCTCGACCCAGCGCGGCCGCGTCCTCATCCGGATCATCTCTCTGGAGAACTGCCCCGAGGGGTTCGGTGACAAGGTCACGCTCAGCACCAACACCCAGAACCCCATCGAGGAGCGGGACTGGAAGTCCCGCGACCCGATCCAGACGGGCCTGCGGGACGACTTCGCGCTGTCGCTCGGCCGCACCTACGTGGTGAAGCGGGGCGAGTCGGAGCCCGCCGCCGACAGCGGCTGCACCATGACCGAGGCCGCGATCGCCCTCGCCGCGACACACCGTCGCCCGGAGCTGGCGGCGAAGGCCAAGCGGGACGACTCCCAGCTCTGGGAGAAGCCGAACTACCAGGAGATCTTCGGCAGAGACATCAACAGTGCGCCGACCGCACACCGGGTATGGCGGTGCGTCCGGCTGGTGCGCGCGGTCAAAGAGGCGTTGGAGAAGCTGAGCGACAACCTCTTCGGCCGCGCGGCCAGTACGGCGAGCAACGGCGACCTCCTGATCAGCCATGTCGTCTTCCGGAACCTGGAGACCGCCGATCTCGACGCCGAGGACACAGAGTGGGAGTCGAGGCTGGCACAGGTTCCCGAACTCGTGGAGCGGACCCTGGGCTGGCTCGTGGCCACGATCGAGGCGACGTACGGCCGCAACAGCCAGATTCTGACGACGATGCGCACAGCGGAACGCGTGCGTGTGGTCGCGCGCCGTGTCCTGGCGGAGATGGCCTCGGGAGCACCCACCCCGGACAACGCCGACTACCGCGTGGAGGAGCGGGTCCAGGGCAAGCCCGCCCGCTCGACCAACGCGGTGAGCCTCCTCGTCAAGGCCGAGCGCATCCCGGTCGGTTCGGTACTGGAGTTCCGTCCGGTTACCCGGCCCGACCGTCAAGGCCTGTCGGCCTGGCTCGCCGAGAACCCCGAGCGCGCCCGTGCCACCTGGCGCAACAGTGCGGCCAAACCGCTGGTCTGGTCCGCCGACGGCCAGTCCTACGCGCCCAGCACCCTGGTCCGCAAGATCCGCACGGAGGCCATGGGTAACAACCAGCAGGTCCAGGGAACCCTGTACTGGCACATCCCGGGCGAGGGGTCCCTGGTCGACCTGGCGGCGGAGCTGCGGGCCGAGGACGAGTTGAACGCGGGCGACTAATCCGCCCGCCCGTTCGCCGACCCCGGTGACCTGGCGTCGGGAACCTCACCAGGGTGGTCCCGCCCGACCGGAACCACCTGGTCCGGCTCGGTGGTCCACTCCAGACCGCCGCCGACCGGACGGAGGAAGGCGAGGCGTCGGGCCGGCCGGGCGGCGTGGGGCCCCGGCCGCACGGCGGCGGGCTGGTAGAGCAGTACATCCCTCAGCGTGCCCTCGCGCCCGGTCGCCCCGTCCCGGACCAGGCTGCCGACGGGCATGCCGGGGAGACCGGCGGGCGGGACGTACGCGTTCGGCTGCTCGCTCTCCGGGGACCCCATCACAGGACCTCCCCCCGGCTGCGGGCGTTGACCTGGGCGATCTGCGAACTTAAGCCCTCACTGGCCGGGGCTGGTTCGACGTGCTCGGGCCGCGCGACCCACTCCAGACCACCACCCTTGGGACGGAGGTGCACCTGGCCCGGGGTGCGCTCCATCACGACGCCGTAGCGGTTGCGGACCGTGTCGTAGGCGAGGTCTCCGACAACGGGGAAGGGCGGGGCGGATGGGGCGTTGTTGTCGGGGTACTGAGCAGCGTCCATCGAGGTTCTCCGTGAACAAGGGGGTCTGCGAGCGGTGGAAATCACCGTTCGTGTCGTTATCATCGCCGTCCGTCGCTACGCTCGACAGGGATGTCCCGTCCCCTCCGGGGACCTGGAACAACGGGAACAGGGAGGGCCGCACGGATGACGGCTGGCGCACGTGACCTCGAACCCGCGTGCTCGGCGAGGGAGTTGTACGGCACCGAGCTGCACCGGCAGCGGCAGCTGGCCCGGATGTCGCTGGACCGCCTGTCGGGCGTGGTCAACTACAGCAAGACGCACCTGCACGGGGTGGAGACGGCGGAACGGCTTCCGCTGCCGCCGATCTCGGAGAAGCTGGATGTGGCCTTCGGGACGGGGGAGTTGTTCCAAGGGCTGTGGGGGGCTGTCAAGCGGGAGCACACGCCCAGGCGGTTCGACCACTGCTTGGAGTTGGAGGCCAAGGCGGTACGGATTCAGGCGTACGGCGCCAGCATCATTCCTGGGCTGCTCCAGACGGGGGCGTACATGCGCGCGCTGTTCCCCGAGGGTGAGCCGGGCTTGAGCCCCAGGGAGCTCGACAGCCGGGTGGCGGCCCGCCTGAGCCGTCAGGAGGTCCTGCGGGGCGACAATCCACCGGATTTCTGGTGGATTCTCAACGAGGCGACTCTACGGCAAGCCGTAGGGGGCCCGGCAGTAATGCGTGAGCAGCTCGCGGCACTGTTGCCGCTGGTGGACACAGGCCACACAACGATCCAGGTCGTCACCTTCAAGGTGGGCGCGTGCGCCCTGATGAACGGCACACTCATCCTGCTCACGCTCCCGGACGGCTCTACCACCGTGTACCAAGAAGGCCCCAGGAACGGAGAGAGCTTCGACGACCGGGAGACCGTCATGCGACGCATGCGAGAGTACGATCGTATGAAAGCCTGCGCCCTGTCGCCAAGGGAGTCCGCAGCGTTGATCGAAGCGGCGATGGAGACATTCGAGCCATGCGAGCCACCCCAGACCTGAGCACCACCCACTGGCGCAAGTCCTCCTACAGCGGAAACCAGCAGGGGGACGAATGCGTCGAGGTAGCCGACGGTGTCTCGGGCCTCGTCCCCGTCCGCGACAGCAAGACACCCCTCGCTCCCGTCTTGGTCTTCACGCAGGACGCCTGGGGCGCGTTCCTCGCCGCGCTCAAGCACGGCACGGCACCCACCGTCTGACACCTGCGCTCACGCCCCGGTCCGCAGCGGGCCGGGGCACGTGGCCCATCCGGCCTGTTCCCTCAGCGCACGCGGAACAGCGCCCCCGTGTCCCAGAACCGCCCGGCCCAACCTCAGCCAGCCGCACTGTGCTTCAACACAGCACGCTCCAACAGCTCCAGAGCCCTGTCTTCCTTCCGGTCGGCCTCATCACGCTTCCGGTAGGCGGTGCGGATCGTCTCCGCGATGCGTTCCCGGTCGGGGGCGGTAAGGACAGGGACCGGAATCTGGGCACGCAGCACCTCATGAATGTCCTGCTGCTTCCCGCCAGTGGACATGGAACGCAAGACGCGGAACATGGCCTCGGAGCGGAGAAAGGCGAAGAGGTAGGCGCCGGGAATGTCCGGGGTGCCCGTGACGACCCGGAGAAAGTGCTGGGTGTACACGTACTCAAGCCACGATCCGGTGACGAACATCGCGCGGCAGAAGACCTCGTTCTCGCCAAGCGTGCCTTGCGAGGGAATCATGACTGTCTCATCTTTGGCAAAGATCCCCGGTGGAGCTTGGCTCGGGCTGATCCAACGCCCCTCGGGCCGAATCCAGAACCCTTGTCTCTGCCCGATCAAGCAGACTGCACCGTGACCCGACTCGGCATCAATGCGCTTGAAGCGCACTCCGGAGCCGAGCTGCCCCCCCCTGCAAATCTCACCAAGCGTCACATGGTCAACGTCGCGCAACTGCTTCAAGATCCGCTCGGCCCTGGGCTGAAAGTTGAGCGCGCGCAACGTCGTGGACGTCAACCCCCGCTGCACAAAGTCAAGGTCATCAGCCCTGTCGTCATGCCATCGCAGGTCGATCAGATCCTCAAGCCCCGCCGTCTTGAACAGGTCCTCAGTCGCCCCGACCGACCCCGTCTGGAACTCGGTCCGCAGCGTGGCCGCTTCCTCCACCAGGTCGTGGATCTCCTGTTCCACCGCCGGGTCGAAGCGCGGGACCGGCAGTCCTGAGATGTGGTGCGGTTCGATGTGCTGAATGATCGCGCCGTATGCCTGACTGGCGACGATGGGAACACCGAAGCGGCTGCGCAGGAAGGTGTTGAGGTAGCCGGGCGGAATCCGCTCCGGATTCGGCTGGACCTTCATGACGTGCTGGGAAGACCAGATACCTGCCATGTCCTCGCGGACGTAAGACATCCGACCGATCGTCCCCGAGCAGGAGATCAGCGTCATTCCGGGCTGGATCTCCAGGTACGGAAGCTTCTCCGCCACCTTGGCCCGGCTCAGCAACGGCAGATGCGTCAAGTCCGCTTCCATCATGTCCGTGCTACCAAGAAACGGCACCGCGTGCGCCGGATCGGTGACGTACACGCGGCTGAACTTGGGTCCGTTGAAGATACCTCCGCCGTGACCGGCAGTCAGCTCACCCAACCTGTCCTTGTGGACCGGCAACCGCTCCAGCAGCATGCGCGCCTCGAACGCCCCCGAAAGATACGGCGCCGCATCCATCCGCAGCCCCTGCTCACGCAGCCAGCTCAGCCGTACCGGATTCTCCTTGGACGCGATCTTCACCGCGCGTACTCCGTCCTCGTGTATACCGTCGTCGGCTCGGCCGGGAACCAGTCCGCCAGCGTCGCCATCAGGTGCTGGAACGACGCGTCCGTGCAGCGGCGTACGGACGGGACCGCCTCCGCGAAGCGCCGGAAGATGCCGTTGCTCATGTCGCCGACGTACTTCCTCTTGTGCAGGTACTCGACCGCGGCCTTCGGGTCGTCGGGCTTGGGCTTGTCCGGAGCCCATAGCCCGGCCTCCTCCAGCACCTGGCGCGGCGCACGGTCGTCGCTCTTCGGCCGCCAGACAAGGGCCTTCTTGATGACCTCGACATGGTCCGACCAGAACCAGTTCTCCAGCTCCGGTTCGATGACGACGGCCGCGAACTGCGGCCAGTCGTCCTCCAGTTGTGCGCCGATGCGCTTGTGGATCTCGTCGACAGGCAGCGGGTTCTCGTACGCGTGGTCCAGGACCACGATCGCGCGCCGGTACTCGCCCCGCCAGGGCTGAAGCAGCGCGCCCGACCGTAACGGCAGTTCCGCATCGTGATGGGGCGCGAGCTTGATGTCTCGCCTGGCGTCGAAGGCGAACGACGCGCAGCCCAGTTTGTGGCCGAAGTCCTGCCTGCCCAGGAAACCGCCGATCATGGCCTTCATGCCCTGGTCGGCGACAAGGAAGACAAGGTCCCGCTTGGTGGACTCATCGACGGGCTCGCTCGCCTGTCGCGGTACCCGGTCAACCGGCCCGTTCCCCCGCGCGGCCCGCCGCGCAGCGGCCTTGCTCATTCGAACACCCCCGTCGCGAAGAGCGTGCCCAGGTCCAGATCACCACGCCAGTCGGCCAGACGCGGGTGCCGGTCGCCGCGTACGACGGTGACGGCGCCGGTGTCGTGGTCAACGCGCGAGGCGAGGATGTCGGAGAGTTCGGCGTTGGCCAGGACGAGAGGCGACTGCGTGGCCACCAGTACCTGGCTGTCCCGTACGGCTTGCAGGGCCTGCATGACGATCTCGATGGCCTGCGGGTAGATGCCGTTCTCGGGTTCCTCGGTGACCAGGAGGGCCGGCGGGTCGGGCGCGAAGGCGAGCAGGGTCAGGGCGAACACGCGCAGGGTGCCGTCGGACAGGCCGGAGGAGGTGACCTGGTGGCCGCCCGCGTAGGTCACGCGGAAGTACGCGTGGTGATCGTCCTCGCGCTCGACGACGTCGATCTCCTCGATCTGCGGCAGAGCGATCCTGACGAGGTCCACCCAGGCGTCGTACAACTCCTTGTCCTCGCGCTGGAGGCGCAACGCCAGCCAGGGCGTGTTGCGGCCGCCGGCGTCGAGCTGAGGCGTACGGCCGGCGGGCTGGGCGGCCTGGCGGAGCGAGGCCCAGTCGGGGGCGTAGGCGAGCGTTCCCTCGCGCAACAGACCGCGGAACCACAGGGCGGCCGGGAACTGCGCCGCGTCGAACGGCACGGTGTCCAGGGCCAGCCGGCTCTGCGGGCTCTGCCAGCTCAGCGGGGGCTGACCACCAATCTCCGAGGTGAAGCGCGCCACCGGGCCGCCGGTGCGGGCGATCACCGGGCGCCACTCCTCCTCCCAGACCCACCGGACCCGACGGCTGCCGCCCCGCCCGGTCACCTTCTTCTCGTCCGGGTCCTCGAAGGCCCGCTCTCCCGGTACCGGACGTACCGGATGGTCCTCGGGGAAAAGCACCAGGTACTCCCCGGAGATCCCGATTCCGCGGCCCTGGTCGAGCGGGGCGAGGTGGAGCTCGTACCGCAGATGCGTGGGAAGCGGGAGGCGCGGGTCACGGGTGGCTTCGGCGATGACCTCGGTGACCTCGGTGGGAAGCCGCGCCTCCAGGGCAAAGCCGAAGCCTCCCTCGCGACCGCGGTGCGCGGGCTCGGCAAGGGACTGGGCGCGCGGGGGCCGACCGGTCCGGGGGGACGGCTGCAGGAAGGCGTCCTCGATCCGCTCGGCGCGCATCAGTTCGCCGAGCAGGACCGGGATGTCGAGCAGGGTGCTCTTGCCCGAGCCGTTGGCCCCGGCCAGCACGTGAAAGCCGGACAGGTCGACGGCGAGATTCTCGAAGCAGCGGTAGTTGTACGCCTCGATACGGGTGATCATGCGCCCGCGTTCCAGGGGAACTCGTGCTGATACCGCTCGGCGAACTTGTGGTAGGCCTCGGCGATCTTCGGCAGGTCGTTGTCGATCTTCTGCACGCTGCGCCGGATCTCCCGCGGTACCTCGACACCGCCGATCCGCAGGATCTCGCGCTCCACCTCTTCCTCGGTCACCACCTCGCCGTCCGGAGTACGCACATAGACCTTGTTCCCCCGCCGGTCCACCCCGACCTTCTCCGCGACCGCCATGAACACCGGGTAGTCGGCGGCCCCGTACTCCATCTCCTCCTGCCGCTCCTGGTCGGTCTTGCGGCGCAGGAAAAGCAGGGTGGTGAGGATGTTGACGTTGGCCTCGGCGATGAAGGTCTCGACGGGGAGCTCCACGCTGCCCAGGACCCAGCACTGGTCGAGGATGAAGCGGCGCACCGCCTCGTCGGCGGGGCCGGGGTTGGACAGGATGCCGTTCGGCAGGACGATGCCGATGCGCCCGCCGGGCTTGACCCACTCCACGGCACGCTGTACGAACAGCCTCTCGGGGGAGACAGCGGTCGCCCCCTCGCCTCTCGTCAGCTCCCCCTCGTTGTTCTTCGCCCAGGTGTAGGCCACGCCGTACTGGCCGCCGCGCTGACGAAAGGTGTTGAGGATCATGTCCTCGGAGACGGGGATGTCCGAGCCGAACGGCGGGTTCGTCATCAGGACGTCCACCGAGCCCAGCCTTATCTGCGGGAAGCCGTACGCCTCGTCGTTGCCCGGCAGATGGCCGTCCGGGAACGCGAGCGAGTCCATCTGGAAGGCGTGTCCCGCCGTGTCCGTGAGGGTCATCAAACTCATCACGGTGGCGCGGCGCAGGAAGGGATCGAAGTCGGCCCCGAAGAGGTGCTCGTCCGCGTAGGTGGCCAGGCGCCGACGGTAGTCGGCCATCTGCCGGGCGAGATCCTGGGCGTTGGTGAAGGTGCCGTTCTCGGCCTTCTGCCACTTCCGCAGCAGATGGTTCAGGGTCTCCCGCAGGAAGCCGCCGGTACCGCAGCAGGGGTCGAAGACGGTCTCGTGCTCCTGCGGATCAAGGATATCGACGACCAGCTTCACCGCTTCGTTGGGCGTGAAGTACTGGCCGCGGTCGCCACGCAGGTTGTCCCCGACGAGTTCCTGGTACGCGACGCCCTTGGCGTCGATGTCGGTCGTGCCCAGGTCGTACGGCGCCAGCTCACCGACGATGAAGGTGAGCGCGGGGACGGACAGCGTCAGCTCGTCGCGGTGGTCGAAGAGCCCTTGCTTCTTGTAGAAGTCCTTGACCTCGTGGAAGAGCTTCTTGACCCGGGCCGCCACCTCGGGACTGCCCGCCCTGCGCTGGGCACCGGTGGCGGTGGTCTCGGTCCTGACCAGGTCCTCGATGTCGATGCGGAACCGCGGTTCGCGACCGTGCTCGCGAACCATGCGTTCGTCGTAGATCTTCGCGAACAGGACATAAAGGAACTGCCAGAACGCCGCGTCCTTGGGCAGTCCCTCGTTGCCGTGGATGTAGTTGTGGCAGCGCCGGAAGGCGAAGCGGAGCATGTATTTGTCCGCGCGCCGGATCTCCGCCAGCGATGACGCATCACGGGCGGCGTCGAAGGCCGTATCGTCGCCGCGCGGCCAGTTCGGCAGGGGCCGGAAGCGAGGCTCGAACCGGATCTCCCGGCCCTCGTCGTCCTTCTTGAGCCGCTCCACGAAATACAGGTCGATGTCGTCGGTCCACAGGCCCAGATGGCACTGCGGCCCCACCACGCTCATCAGCGACTGGAGTTCCTCAATGTCCTTCGTCGCCTGCTCATGCGTGCGGATCTTGGTGACGGTGCGGCCCGTCCGGGGGCGCGGCTTGGTGATGACGATGCGACGCAGATATTCCAGTCGGTGCGGCTTGTCGGGCTCGAAGACAGCGATGCTGACCTTCTTGCGACTCTTGCGGGTGCCCTCACCAGCCGGGATCTCGATCACATGGTCCCGCGCCATGTCGTCCGGATTGATCCCGTATTGGTGTACGAGAACCCGGGCAATGTGCTGACGGACCTTTTCGGCCTCGGTCAGCTTAAGAATGTCGCGACCCGTGATGTAGTCGATCGTCTCGTCGTCTCCGAGTGCACGCGGCGGCGACGCACCCTCGGACCGCTTCTTGGGCTCCTCCGGCACGGAAAATCCAAGACCCAGCTGCTCGTCCGCCATATTCGCCGTCTACTCCGTCCCGACTTCCACCACGCCCGACCTGTGCTCTGCGACGGGCCCGTCCACTGTGCGAACCCACCTTACGGCGTGGCGCGAGGCAGCGATCGCGGTGGGAGCCCCATCCGGCACGGTTCCGGCAACGGGAAACCGGGTCGGGCTCAACCGCCGGACCAGGTCGCCGTGACCTGCACGAACACTCCGGCCAGACCTCCATGTGCCACCCTCAAAAGTCCCTCCCACAACACCTGAAGCAGATCGCAAAAACACTACCCGACCTGGGTAAAAGTAGATGAGAGGGTGATTCGAGACAAAACTGGACGTTGAAGGGGAACTCGCCGATGTCGTCCCCCTGGGGCGGGGAGCCGCATGACCCAGACGTGAGGGAAAGACCCTATGGCCTCGCACCGACAGACGTGGGGTTCGAAGCAGCCCGGCAAGCGCGTGGTGAGCAGACCGGGTGCTCGGCCGTCGGTTCAGCCCTTGTCCAGACATGCGTACACCTCAGTGTCCCCGGCAGCCCCTCGGGTTCCTGATCAGGCGGAGCCGGAGTCGATGACCCGCTGGAGGAGTTCGGCACCTGCCGCGTCGGCGCTTGCGATGGACTTGAGTTCCTCCACGTTGAGATAGCGGTAACTCTGCGGGACGGTAAAGGGCGACCACGCTCCGCGTAGCGTGGTGAGCGGCACGGGAGCGGGTAGTTTGCTCGGCGTATCGAGGAAGAGCGCCGACAGCGCGCCGGCCCCGGCCGCGTACTGATCGTATTCGCGCCGGGTGATTCCGGATCGGGTGGCAACGCTCTCCCAGAGGTGGCCTGGTTCAGCGATGACGACGGTGTCGACGCGGACGGTGCCGACCAGTGCCATCTCGGGCGCGGAGGCGTAGAGCACCACGAAGGTCCCCGGCGGGAAGGCGACCCGACGCCGGCGCAACTCGACGGTCTTGGTGCCGTCGAGAATCGCCGAGGCGAAGCGCGGGTGGATCGACATCAGGACCGCTCGTTTCGATGGTGGTGTCACGGTCTGGCGTGCCCTTCCTCGTACACGGCGCGGAACAGTCGCGGGCTGATCCGGAAGATCGACCGCAGGGACAACTTATGCCCCTGAGCCTCGGCGAGGTGCCGGAGACGAGCCAAAGGCACCGGGCGCGACAATATCTGTGTATCGGAGAAGCGGAGCGCCATCGCACGTCCCTCGTGGCGGTTTGCGATGTTCCTGACCTGTGCCCGATCGAAGACTCCGAGGTGGCGGAAGCGGTCGTACAACGCGTCCGCTTCGTTGACCAGGACCTCGTCGAGACGCGAACAGGCGACCACCGCAGAGATGGCGGTGCTCTTGTCGGTGCTGGCGTACCACAGCAGGCGGGCCGGTGCGGTCTCACCGTGGCGGGTCGGCGCCCGGTAGTAGACATGCTCCCGGCTGATGCCGAGTTCGTCGGGCCGGGGGATCAGTGACTCCCGGAGGCCGAACAGCAAGTCGGCTGGGACTGGTTTGATAGGGACCAGGAACGACGGAAGGGACGAATCGATCAGTTTGGCTGGCCACAGCGCGCGTTCGACGGAGGCGGCGATGTAGGCGGAGGCCGGGGCTGGAATAGCCGGTGGGGTTACCGCGATGGTCTGCACCACACGTTGGACCGCTTCGACAACGTCCGCGGTGTCGGCGCACACGTCGATGACGAGGCCAGCCCACACCTCGTCGCGTCGCATGAATCCGTCGGAGTCGAGCGCCGAGCACACCTGGTCCGACAGTCCCGGATCCGTCACGCGCACTGCATGGCCGCCGCCGTCCCGGCAGTGTCGGCGCAGGGTGAAGACCAGTTGCCGGGCCAAGGTCGATTCCAGTCGGTGCGCGAGGGTGCGTAAGACCCGGACCTCCAGGACGTGCTCGTCCATGCGCCACGCGTACAGCGCGAGCGGCTGCCCTTCGGCGTCCGCAATGAGTACGCATCGCCCATCGCCGCGCGAGATCGCTGCCCGAAGCCGCGCCGCGAGGTGGGAGTCCACACCGGTGCCCTGCTGAATGCCGAACGAGGTGAGCAGACCGTCCTGCCACGAAGTGATGACCCGGGCTTCCAACGACGTCCCCAGCAGCCCGGGACTGTACCCCTGGGACTCGCGGAGGTTGTGCACATTCGATACCACCGCCGCGGGCGGGAGCACCTGTAGCTGGCATTTTTCCCAGATCTCCTCCGCCAGCGAGGTGAGGATTTCGTCGGTGCTGACCAGGACGTGCGCCCCTGCGGCGGCGGCCTCGGCGGCATACCTGATCCGATCAGCCGCGGCCCCAGCGGGAAGGATCGCCGTGCGACGCTCGGCCGCACCGGCCAAGTGCTCCATGTGCTGCCGCACGACTTCGTCAGGGATGGACGGACGATGATAGCTGTGCGCTGCTCCCAGTGCCCTTTGTCGCTCGCCATCATCTGCGATCTTGTCGATGTCGTGCAGCAAGCGTGGAGTCACCACGATGAGGAGGAGATCGCTCAGCCACTCGGCGTGCAGCGCCTGCGCATCTTGGGCAGCCGCGGATTCAGGAGCGCCGTGCATCCTGGTCATCACACCGCAGTCGATGGCCACGATCAGAGGAGCCTCATCAGTCTGCGAGGAGAAAAGATCCGGAAGCCCGTGATCCTTCCACCACGTGGTGAGCACCGCGTGATCCGAGCCCCGGCCCGGCCGGTCCCTCAGCGGGACGAACCCGAGCTTCTCCCACATGCCACCCAGACCGTAGTCACGGCGGCAGTTGAGCTTGATGCCCCGCCGATCGGGGTGCCGACGCGTGATCTCTTCGACGAGCCGCCGAGCTACCTTATGGCCGTTCCACTCCGGAGCGACGCACAGGTGCGCCAAGCGGATCTCCTGACGTGGCAGCCCGTACAACGCGTACCCGGCCAATTGCCGACCCGCCATCGCCGCCAGCAGCGTCCCGGCGGCTGCGCTCTCTCTGAAGGCTTCGCGCGGTAAAAGGCCAAGCGTCTTGCGGTGCCGATCGCCAAGACCGATGACGGCGTCCACTAACTTGCTGTCGTTTGCTCCGACCTGAACCAGGCGCACATCTGCCACGACGCCCCCTCGGTCGGCCTTTCCCTCTTGGTCTTATTCTCCCGAATCTGTCGCGGCCATCCAGAGACACACTCCAGCCACCTGGCCGGATATTGACTCATCGAATGACTCGAACGGATGAAGACCGGTGTCCTTTGATTCAGCAGTAATGTGCTGCCTGGCCGATAGCTTCGGGCACGCCACCCAAGTACGGCCAGTTCGACGTGGCTCCGTTCGGTGCTTGTGTGGCGGCCCGGCGGGCTGGCTCCAATGTCGGCGGTACGTCAACCGTTGCTGTGGGTCCAGGGACATGCTTCTGCCGGGTAGCGTGGTCGGGTGCCATTCCGCCGTCTGTTCTTACTGCTCGTTCTGCTTGCGGTACCTCGACGCGGTGGGACTTACCGATGCCGCGGGGGACGGGCTGAGTGCACTGAGGCAGGCGGTGAGCCGCGCCTCGCGTTGCCGAGGGTCGCCAGGGGTTCGAATCTGCGGCTACGCCAACGTCAGCACCGTCGTGAGGGGCGTGAGTCGTGGGGTATTGGTCCAGATCCCCCCTCGGACACCAGCTAAGACCCCTGTTGATCAGGGGTTTTCTGCATTTCTGGGCTGTGGCGTGACCGACCACGTCACCAACGGGCCAGCGAATCCCCAGGTCGGACCAGGGGCGACAGGCCGAGTCGGCCCGCACCGGAGGCGGCCAGTCGGCGCGCTCCGTCCTTATGGGGGTGGCCGTAGCGGGCCATGGTGCAGCACGGCGAGTGGGTGCCGGACGTTGGCGGAGACCTCTACGGAGTCCTCCCCGGCCTCCAGATCGTTCGGTATCCGGATCTGGACACCAAGAAGGCCGACAACACCTCCGACGAGTCCAAGCCGGGGGCTGAGGAACATCCGTGTCAGATCGTGCGCTAAGGGTTCGCCGGGCTGTTTGGTGCTTTGACCTGGGGTGATTGAGCGTCAGAGCCTTCGTGGGTCGTTGTTTTCGATTTTCGGAGAGCTGTTGTGGCGGTCGAGTTCCTGACGGATGAGCAGGCGGCCCGGTACGGGTCGTTCCACGAGGCGCCCTCGCGGGCGGAGCTGGAGCGGTACTTCTCTGAACGTCACGATCGCCGCGCTGCTGGTCGCCCACGGCTGCAACGTCGGCTACACCCCCGTGATGGGCGGCGCGGACGCCCTGAAGTACGGGCGGCTCTCCCACGTGGACCAGACGTACCTGCGGCTGGCGACCTACCGGGCCGCGAACGCGGCCCTTATCGACCACCAGGCGTCGATCCCGCTGGCCCAGGCGTGGGGCGGGGGTCTGGTGGACTCGGTGGACGGGATGCGGCTCGTGGTCCCGGTGTCGTCGGTGTATGCGCGTCCGAACCCGAAGTATTTCGGGCGCCGGGGCGGCGCGACCTGGCTCAACATGATCAACGACCAGGCGGCGGGTCTGGGCGGGAAGGCCGTGGCCGGCACCCCGCGCGACTCCCTGTACGTGCTGGACGTCCTCTGCGACCGCGACGGCGGCCGCCGTCCGAAGATGATCGTCACCGACACCGCCTTCTACCGCGACATCGTGTTCGGACTGCTGACCCTGGCCGGGTTCGCCTACGCCCCGCAGCTCGCAGACCTGCCGGACCAGAAAATGTGGCGCATCGACCGCACCGCCGGCTACGGCGCCTTCCAGGACGCCGCCCGCGGACGGATCGACCTCGCCCGGATCGAGCGGCACTGGGAGGACATCCTGCGGATCATCGGCTCCATCCACACCGGAGCCGTCCGCGCCTACGGCGTGATCCGGATGCTGTCCCGCGACGGCCGCCCCACACCGCTGGGCGACGCGATCGCCTGACCTTGCAGACCGTCAGACGTGTGAACGGACAGAGGGAGTTCACGGTGCTGCCGAAACGCTGGATCGTAGAGCGTGCCATCAGTTGGATCATGAGCGCGGGCAGGAATGTCCGCGACTATGAAACGCCTTGCCGGATTCAGTCCCGGTGAGTGGGGGCTGCGGTCACCTGCTCTGCGGCCAGGATCGCTTGCAACAGGCCGGGGAAGCGGGTTTCCAGGTCGTCCGCACGCAGCTGGTTGAGGATCTTGTTGCCGCGGTAGTGCTGCGTGATGACGCCCGCCTCGCGGAGCACGCGGAAGTGATGGGTCGATGTCGATTTGGTGACCGGCAGGTCGAACGCACCACAAGCTTGCGCCTCGACCCCTTCGGAAAGCTGACGCACGATGCGTCGGCGCAAGGGGTCGGTGAGCGCGGCGAGGACCGCGTCAAGCCGGACCGCTTCCGTCGCGGGGTGGGGCAGCGTTCGCATGAGTTCAACCCTACCTAGCCCATGCGTGGTACGGTTCCCGTCGTACTACGAAGAGCGTCGTACAACTTTGTCCTCTCGGGTGTTTGCAGCGCCTGCGACCGTGGGACAAGCGTTGCCCCGCGCCAGTTCCGGAACTTCGAGTACGTCGCCTGACAGCTGCCGCCATCGATCCGGCCGAACACGAAAGAATCCCCAAATGAACATCGCCGTCGTTTTATTCCCTCGCCTCACCGCCCTGGACGCAGTCGGGCCCTACGAAACGTTGCAGCGACTGCCTGACACCACGGTGACCTTCGTGGGCCATCAGCGCGGAGAGGTCCGGACCGAAAACGGATACCTCGGCCTGACCGTCGACAAGACCTTCGACGAGGTCGTCGCGCCGGATGTCGTCATCGTGCCCGGTGGGATCGGCGTTCTCGACTTGCTGGAGGACAAGGTCCTGCTCGACTGGCTGCGGTCGGCCCACGCCACCAGCCGCTTCACCACCTCGGTCTGCACCGGATCTCTGCTCCTGGCGGCCGCAGGACTGCTGCCCGGCCTCGAAGCGACCACGCACTGGGCCTTCATGGACAAGCTGACCGAGCTCGGTGCCGTTCCGACCTCCACCCGAGTGGTCGAGCACCTGGAGCAGCGGACCATCATTGCCGCTGGCGTCTCCTCCGGGATCGACATGGCTCTGCGCTTGGCAGAGCTGCTCACCGACCAGGTGACTGCGCAGGCCATGCAGCTGATGGTGGAGTACGACCCGCAGCCGCCCTTCGACGCGGGCAGCGTGGAGAAGGCCGGCCCGCTGGTCACGGCCCGAGCCGAGAAGCTGTTCCAGGAAAAGGACTGAGCGCGCGGTGCGCGGGCGACCCGGGCGATGTCGCCCGCGCACCAGCCGCTGCCCGACCTGACCGTCGGAGCCGTGCTGGTACCGGCCGGTGTACGTGTCCGTCTATGGCGAATCCTGCACAGAACCGGGGCGGAGCAGCTCCCGCAGGTCTTTGAAACCGTCACCGAAGCCGAGGCCACCCTCGGCGACTGAAACACGGGCCCCGGTGTGGCGCGTCTTCTCGAGATGGTTATGCCCCGGAGAACGGACAGCAGACGGTGACCGCTTCGGAAGGCACCACCACCTGACGCGGCAGCACGCTCACCGAATACGTCAGCGGGAGGGCGGTGCGGTGCGGGCGCGCGGTAGATGAGCAGCGGTACCGGGGAGGTCGCTGCAACCCTGACGCTTCAGCCGCGGCGCCACCGCTCGATGCGCTTCTCCCAGGCCCGATCGTCCGTGGTCTCCAGGAAGCCGCGGTGGTTGATGAGCAGGTACACCTCGTCGGCCGATGCATTGGTGGTGTTGAGGATGAGGGGTTGGCCTGCGTTCAGCAGGCCACCGAGGAAGCGGCCGTAGAGGTGGGTGAAGCGGGTTTCTGCCGCGGTGATGTCCGCGCGGGTGAGGGTGAGATCGCCCTTGTCGGACCAGCCGGTGAGGACGAGCAGGTCGGGGTGCAGGATGATCCGGCCGCGGCGCTGGAAGAGAGTCCTTTGGCTGATGCCGGCGGCGATCTTCGTCGCTGCTCGCTTCTCGCTCAACTCGCGGGCGGTGGCGCCGATGTAGTCGGCCTCGGCGAGCGGAGTGCCGATTTCGTTCATGGGGATCCTCCGGAGGGGTTCGTTCGTACGGTCCGCCGCGGGAGATGTGCGGATCACGGGCGTCAGGAGTTGCGCGACCAGAAGGCGCAGCGGTGTTCGGCCGCCGCGTCCACGCCGGAGAGCGTGTTCCGAGCCAGCTGCTGGGTGTGCGGGAAGGGCGGCCAGTCGTCGCCGGGCGTGCCTGTTCTGGCGAACGTCGTCCACGCGGCGATCATGCGTCGGGAGAGGGCGGACTGTCCGTCGTCGAGGCGGAGGTCGCCCATGCCGAACAGGTAGGGCAGCTCCGCGCTGTGGTAGGCGCCCAGCGGGAAGTCGGGGCGGAGGTCGGGTGCGGGTGGGTGGCGGTCGGCGAACTCGTAGCTGTAGACCGGAACATGCCTGGCCAGCAGCCGGTCGGCGGCCAGCGTGGGGCACACCCAGCTGCGGTCGGTGCCGATCTTGGCCCAGGTCAGTGCGGGCGTGGCGCCGGGCGGGTACGCGCGGGCGATGCGGTCCGCTTGCCGCCGGCCGTAGGTCTCGGTGAGCAGGCGGCGGTAGTCCGCTGCCGTCATCGGCCCGTCCAGCGTGAACAGGGCGGCAAACAGCCGGTGTTCATCACGGGTGTTGCCCTGCAGGACGGGCACGCGAAGGACGTTGCCGGTGGCGAGCGCGCGGGCCGGCGAGTGGGGCAGGACACTCGTCCCGTAGGCGGGCTGGTGGAAGCGCCCGTTGAGGGACAACACGTCCTTGACGGGCTTGGCACGCAGGCACTTCAGGCTGCGGCAGCCCAGAGCGCCGCGGCCCGTGGCGGCCAGCTTGTCCTGGTGGGCGAAATAGGTGGCGGCGGGGTCGCCGGGCGCGAGCGTGTTCTTGGGCCAGTTCTGCAGGCAGGAGCCGCTTTGGATGACCGCGCGGTGGAAGAGTCCGGCGGCCTTGGGCGAGGTGAGCTGGGCGCACACGCTCGCGCCTCCGGAGGACTCGCCCATGAGCGTGACGTTGCCGGGATCACCGCCGAACGCGGCAGCGTTGTCCCGTACCCAGCGCAGCGCCGCCTGCTGGTCCTGCAGGCCGAAAGCCCCGGAGTCAGGCAGGTCCGGATGGGCGAAGAAGCCCAGGGCGCCCAGGCGCGAGTTGACAGTCACGACCGTGACGTCGCCTTGCCGGGCCATCCGGGTGGCGTCGTACTGATCCCCGGAGCCCGAGCTGAAGGCCCCGCCGTGCAACCAAACCACGACCGGCCGCGGGGCCGGGCGGTCCGCTCCATCGGCGGGCGCGGTGACGCTGAGGTACAGGCAGTCCTCCGCGGACTCCGCCACCTCGGGCTGCGCGCAGGCCGGTCCGGGCTCGGCCGCCGACCGCGTGCCGGTCCAGGTGGGTGGCGCGGCCGGGGGTCGCCAGCGCAGCGGGCCGACCGGAGGCGCAGCGTAGGGGATGCCCTGATAGGTAGTGACGCCGTCGGCGGTTACGCCCTCCAGGCGGCCCTGGCGAGTACGGGCGGTGTCCGACCGGGCCTCGGGGTGCTGTCCGTGGGCAGGCTGCCTGTGCGGATGCTGCCCGGCCGTCGCCGGTGAGGTCCGCACCGCGTCCGCTGTGCCCATCACCGCCACGAGGAGGGCCGCGCCCAATGCGGCGCCGGTGGTGGAGCGTCGCTTCGACATGGTCCGGTCCCCTCCCTCGTGCCGCTGCGGTGTGCAGGCGGACCATCACTTTTTACAATACGTTCGTATTGCCAAAGCGACATTAGGCTGATTCGCCCAGGAGGGCAAGCACGAGGAAGAGAGGTGCCCGTCGACGTGCCGCGACAGGTAGACCACAAGGCCCGCCGGGACCAGATCGCCGAGGCGCTGCTGGACATCGTCGCCGGCCATGGGCTGGAAGCGATCTCCGTACGGGCCGTGGCGGCGCAGATGGGCGTCTCAGCCGGCCGCATCCAGCACTACTTCGCCACCAAGGACGAAATGCTCGCCTATGCGATCGAGTACCAGGACTGGCTGGTCCAGCAGCGGTGGAACGAGCAGGCATGGCCCGAGGGCGACCCCACCCCCCGGGAGGCGCTGCGCTGGGTGCTGCTGGAGACGATCCCCAGGGACGACCGGCGTCGCCGCGAGTGGCTCGTCGGCGTCGCGTACCTCATCCGCATGCTTGCGAACCCCAACCTGCGAGCCCTCTACGTCGACGGGCTGCCCCGCCTCTACCGGCTCCTCGCCGACCTCGTCCGCATGGCCCAGGAAGCCGGCGACATCGCGCCGGACCGCGACCCAGATGTGGAAGCGGAACTGCTCTTCGGCCTCGCCGACTCGCAGGGTCCACCCGTCGTCCTGGGCCTGCGTACCCCCGAACAAGCCACCGCTGCCATCGACTATTACCTTGACCATCTCTTCCAGTAACCGCCGACGGCGGGGCATCGACTGACCAGAATGTGGCCTTTCCTGAGGAGATCGTCCAAGGTGGGGGGCGCGGCCGCCGCCCTGGCCATGGTCTTCAAGCTCGTCGAGTCCGCCCAGCAGCGGTGGCGGGCCGTGAAAGCACTCCACCTCGTCGCCCTGGTCCGTGCCGGAACCCGCTTCGAGCGCGGCCACCTCGTCGAACGCTCCGAGAGCCACGCGGCCTGAACCACCGCGGCTGAACCACCGGTCATGACTCCTGACCCCTCAGCCTGAGGTTCCCCCGCTGTACGGGGGTGGCTGACTAGCTGGTCAGGGCGGGTTGATCCACGGCGGTCAGGAGCGGTCGTTGCCGCCTTGGTCCATGCCGCGCATCATCACCGCCATCATGGCCACGCACATGATGGCGAGGACCAAGAAGCCGGCGCTGAGGATGCCGGTCACGACCAGCACGATCACGGCGACGATCATTGGGACGCAGCAAGCGGGCATCAGCCATCCGTGCTTGCTCCGTTTGTCCTCGCCGGGCGTGGTGTGGCGGGTGCTCATGTCCGGCTCCGTCGGGCCCGGGGCACGTGGCCGGGCTTGGCGTACAGCGGGCAGTGCCCGGTCGCACCCGTGATCATCAGGTCCGGCCCGGCCGGGAGCAGCAGCACCTTCAGTACGACGGCGGGTGCGCCGCCGACGGTGGTGAGCGGGATGATCGCGATGATGGCGGCGGCCAGGCCCAGCAGGACGCGGCCCGCGCGCTCGGCGGGGCCGATGTTCACCGTGCGCCAGGCGGGGGCGCCGGGGCGGTGGGTGACAGGCGCGGCTTGCGGGTGGGGGCGGTCCGGTCAGGGGGATGGTGGACCTGGGGACCTGGGTGGCGATCGTCGGAGGGTGGCCAGGCGCCGCTCGTATTCTTCTTCGTCGATCTCGCCGCGTGCGTACCGCTCGGCGAGGATCTGCTGGGGGCTGTCGGGCGGCGGCGTCTTGTGCCAGGTGGTGGGCCCGCCACCGGGCGAGGTAGGGCGGGCCAGGGCCCGGTAGAGCAGGACGCCGATGGCGATGATCAGCGCCCAGAACACCACCATGCTGATCGACATCGCGAACCAGCCCCAGCCGTTCATGCCGTGGCCGTACCAGAACATCATGCCCGCCTCACTTCCCCAGGTCGGCCGGGCGCAGGCACTCGGCCCTGGTGAGGTTGTTCCCTGCTGTCATCGTCGCTCGTGCCTCGCCGGGTGTGCTGGGGCCTGCAGGTCCCCGGCCGGTGGGCCGGTCAGCCCCTACCGGGTACCGGTGCCTGCGCGCGACGCTGGCACCAGGGGGCGGGAAGGGGACGGTCTGCCTGTGAACGCCCTGGATCTGGTTGTCATCGCCGCCGCCGTTGTCGTGGTCGCCGGGCTGGGCTGGTATTTCTTCGGGCCGCGCCGGGCCCGCACCGCGACCGTGGAGGGCGGGCTGCAGAGGGTCGGCATCACGGTGCGCGGCGGTTACAGCCCGAGCGTCATCCGGGTGCGCCAGGGCATGCCGGTGGAGCTGGTCTTCGACCGGCAGGAGTCCGGGGAGTGCACCTCGCGGGTGGTCTTCCCCGACCTGCGGGTCAGCGCGGGCCTGCCCGCCCACACGCGTACGACCGTGCGGCTGCGGCCCGAGGAGGCCGGGTCCTTCGGATTCGCGTGCGGGATGAACATGATCCACGGAACCCTGCTGGTCGACCCGGCCGCCCCCGGGCAGGGCGGGCAGGTCTCCGCCGACGGTGGCCAGGCTCGGCCCACTACCGCCAGGTCGCCCGGTGGGCCACCGGAGGGCGAGAGCGCGGCGGGCGCGGATGCGGCGGAGGCCGCAGAGCGGCGCGCGGAGATCCATGACCTGACCCGGCGGCTCGCGGTGGGCGCGGTGCTGACGCTGCCGGTACTGGTCGCGGTCATGGCGCACGAGCTGTTCGGCGCCGGCTGGGTGCCGGGATGGATGCTGAACCACTGGTTCCAGCTGGCGCTGGTCACGCCCGTGATGTTCTACACCGGCCGTCCGATCCACACCACCGGCCGGCTGGCCCTGCGGCACCGCTCGGCCGACATGAACTCACTGATCACCCTGGGTACGACCGCCGCCTACGGTTACAGCCTGCTGGTCACCCTCGCCCCTTCTCTGTTCCCGGCCGGGGTCCGCGCGGTGTACTTCGAGGCGGTGGGGGTGATCCTCACCCTGATCCTGCTGGGCCGGCTGCTGGAAGCCCGCGCCAGGGCAGGCACGGGCGAGGCCATCCGGTCCCTGCTCGGGCTGCGGGCCCGCACCGCCCGCGTGCTGCGCGACGGCACCCCGGTGGAGATCCCGGTCGACGACGTCGCCGTGGGAGACGAGCTGTTGATCCGCCCCGGGGAGAAGGTGCCGGCCGACGGCGACGTCCTGGCCGGGTCCTCGGCGGTGGACGAATCCATGGTCACCGGCGAACCGATGCCGGTCACCAAACACCCCGGGGATACCCTGATCGGCGCCACCGTCAACGGCACCGGATCCCTGCGGGTACGGGTGGCCAAGGTCGGCGCCGACACCATGCTGGCCCAGATCATCCGCCTCGTTCAGCAGGCCCAGGCGTCCAAAGCCCCCATCCAGCGGCTCGCCGACGCCGTCTCCGCCTACTTCGTCCCCGCCGTGATCGCCATCGCGGTCGCCACCTTCGCCGTCTGGTTCACCCTCGGCCCGCCCCCGGCCCTGACCCTCGCCCTGGTCTCCGCCGTCGCCGTACTGATCATCGCCTGCCCCTGCGCGCTGGGCCTGGCCACCCCTCTGTCGGTCATGGTCGGCACCGGCAAAGGCGCGCAGGCGGGCATCCTCATCCGTTCGGCCGAGGCCCTGGAGACCGCCCACAAGCTCGACACCATCGTGCTGGACAAGACCGGCACTATCACCGCGGGCAAGCCCGTCCTCACCGACGTGCACCCGGCCGACGGCTACGACGAGAGCGGACTGCTGGCGCTGGTGGCAGCCGCCGAGGACATGAGCGAACACCCCCTCGCCACCGCGATCGTGGCCGGCGCCCGGCAGCGGGGCCTCGACCTCCCGGCAGCCGACGCCTTCGATTCGATCACCGGCAATGGCGTCCGCGCCACCGCCGACGGCCACACCCTCCTGGTCGGCACCGCCCGCCTGCTCACCGACGCCCACATCGACACCGGGGCCCTCCAACCCGTGGCAACGAACCTGTCGGCCCAGGGCAAGACCCCGGTGCTCGCCGCCATCGACGGAACACCCGCCGGGGTGCTCGCCGTCGCCGACACCGTCAAGGACGACTCCGCCGCCGCCATCGCCGCCCTGCGGCGGCTCGGCCTGGACATCGTCATCATCACCGGCGACAACGCCCGCACCGCCGAAGCCATCGCCCGCCGGGTCGGCGTGGCCCGGGTGCTGGCCGAGGTGCTGCCCGAGCACAAGGCGGACGAGATCCGCCGCCTACAGGGCGAGGGGCGCACGGTCGGCATGGTCGGCGACGGCATCAACGACGCCCCCGCCCTGGCCGCCGCCGACGTCGGACTCGCCATCGGCACCGGCACCGACGTCGCCATCGAAGCCGCCGACATCACCCTCATCTCCGGCTCCCTGGCCGGCGTGGTCACCGCCATCCGGCTCTCCCGGGCCACCATGCGCAACATCCGCCAGAACCTGTTCTTCGCCCTGGTCTACAACGCCGTCGGCGTCCCCGTCGCCGCAGGCGCCCTCTACCCCCTGTGGGGCCTGCGCCTCAGCCCCGTGCTCGCCGCGGCCGCCATGGCCCTGTCCTCCCTGTCGGTCGTCACCAACTCCAACCGCCTGCGTCACTGGCACACCACCCCGCCACCACCCGCCACACCTGCCCGCGCCGAGCCTCACGCGGAGCCCACCACGGACCGCTCCCCGACCGCGAGCGGCACCCGCGAAGGAGGCCCACCGCGATGACCACCGCCCACCACCACGCCACCCGGAAACCGGCACCGCCCGGATACACGGGTCACTGGATCCGGTGGAGCGATACCGGCACCGAGCCGCGACCCTGGCGACGGCGCGCCTCGCGTACGCCTTCCCGTGCCCGAAGACCGCGATGACGAGATCACCCGGCTCGGGCACACCCTCAACCAGATGCTCGACCGCCTCGAAGCATCCGCCGAACGCGAACGCGAACGCGAACGCCGCCTCGTCGCCGACGCCAGCCATGAACTGCGCACGCCCCGGTCTCTGCTGCGCGCAGAACTGGACGTCGCCCTGCACCGCCCGCGCGGCGCGGACGAACTCACCGAGACCCTCCGCTCGGTCGACGCCGAGGTCCAGCGGCTCATCGACCTCTCCAACGCCCTGCCCGACCTCGAAGAGCTCGGCAGCAGCGAGCACATCGCCCGCTCGCCGGAGGACCTGGCCGAACTGGTCGGCACCGCCGTCTTCGCGGCCTTGCGAGTCGCCGAACGCGCTGGCCGTTCCCTCACCGTCGATGCCGCCGCCACTACCGTGAACGTGGACGCACGCCGGCTCCGCCCCGCCATCGGCAGCCTGATCAGCAACGCCCTGCGCCACGGGCAGGGGGATGTCCGCGTTACGGCGTCTGCCACCGAAGGCAGGCTCAGGCTGACCGTCACCAATGAAGGGCCCGGATTCCCAACCGAGTTCCTGCCCTGCGCGTTCGACCGCTTCACCCGCGCCGAAGCCAGCCGCACCAGCGAAGGATCCGGCCTGGGACTCGCCTTCGTCGCCGCGGTAGCCGCCGCCCACGGCGGTACGGCCCGTGCCGAGAACACCCCCACCGGTTCCGTCGTGACCCTCGATCTTGCCTGCTGAGTTCCGTCAGGGTGCCCAGTGTGTCCCTGGCGCGGCTGTTGCCGCGTCACCGCCCGGGGGCGGACCGGCCTGTCGAGAAACGCCCCTGCCAGGCCGCCCTCGCACCCAAGTCACCGATCCGGCACACCTGGATACCGCTACACGTTCTGCCTGCTCTCACTGACCGGCC
Source organism: Streptomyces sp. NBRC 110028 (assembly GCF_001417735.1). GTDB lineage: Bacteria > Actinomycetota > Actinomycetes > Streptomycetales > Streptomycetaceae > Streptomyces. The sequence continues at coordinate 49,059 of NZ_BBUZ01000024.1, read as the reverse complement.
GGGCCACGCGTGCGGACGCCAGCGGCGTCGGCTTCTTCCTCTCCGACATCACAGATCCGGAGGACACGAACCGGGTTCATCCCTGGACCCTGAAGACCTGGCCCGCATCAATCCGGACACGGGCACCCTGCCGGTATTCCGCACGCAGCGGGACGCGGACATCACGGCTGGTGTGTATTCCGCGCACGGCCGCCGTCCCGACGTCCGGCGCGGACTGGGGTAGGCGTGCCGCCGGGCAGGGTCGGGGCAGTGGGACCGAAGCCAGGTCAACCGGCGGAGCCGGATCACCGCTTGGCCCTCGGGCACGCTCAGCCGGGCCGCGGTCACGGCGTCGAGCGCGATCGGGTCGACGTAAACGCGGGATTTGGCGGCGGGGACGCCGATCCGGGCGAAGTAGTCGTACGTGGTCAGGTGGTCGAGGTTTTCCTCTTTCAGACGAGGTGCCAATGAGAAGGGGGTGGCGGAGAGTTCGACGGCGATCACGTTGTCGTCGAGGTCGTACTTCAGCCGCCGTAGCTGGTGCACGGGGTTCCACCAGGAATCCGTGCCGGATTCGAAGTGACCGTTCCCGGCCAGTTCGGCATGTGCGTCGAAGAGAGCGCGCCGCGGGGCAGTTTTGGCGCACATCTTGTCTGCCGGCCCCCGGGGTCCTACATTCCGGAAAATTGGTGGGAGCGCTCCCAAGGTGCTCCCTGCCGTCGAGGAGGGAATCTCGTGATCACTTCCATGAGGTCGGTGACATCGGTCCTGCTGGCCACGCTGTTATCCCTGTGCGGCCTGCTGGCCACGGCGTCAGGCGCACACGCGGACGCGGCCGCGGAACTGTGCGACCAGTACGCGACCACCACCATCCAGGGCCGTTACGTGGTGCAGAACAACCGCTGGGGTACGAGCGCGCCCCAGTGCATCAACGCAACCGGCAGCGGTTTCACCATCACCCGGGCGGACGGCTCGGTGCCCACGAACGGGGCCCCGAAGTCCTATCCGTCGGTCTTCTACGGCTGCCACTACACCAAGTGCACGCCGGGTACCAACCTGCCCAAGCAACTCGGTTCGATCGGCAGCGCCCCCACCAACACGTCCTTCACCTACGTCGGTGGCGCCGTCTTCGACGCCTCGTACGACATCTGGCTCGACCCGACGCCGAAGACCGACGGAGTGAACCGGACCGAGATCATGGTTTGGTACAACAGGGTCGGTTCGATCGCCCCTGTCGGTTCCCAGGTCGGCACCGCCACCGTCGGCGGGATGTCCTGGCAGGTGTGGACCGGCTGGAACGGCACCAACAACGTGATCACGTTCGTGTCGTCGTCCGCGCTCTCCAGTTGGGGCTTCAACGTCATGGACTTCGTCGCTCAGGCGATGAACCGCGGCCTGGCCGATCGCTCCTGGTACCTGACGAGCATCCAGTCCGGCTTCGAGCCGTGGTCGGGCGGCGCGGGCCTCGCGGTGAATTCGTTCTCCGCGACGGTGAATTGATAGGCGCGAATTTCGCCGTCTGTCGTTCGCCTCGCTCTGCCCGCAGTCCCCGGGGGCGCCGTCCGATCCCCGCCGTCACTTCACCACCGGGCCGTCCGGTGGCTTGAAGGGCGGCTCAGGCGGCATCGGTGGCGGGGGCGGTGGCGGTGGAGGAGGCCCCGGAGGGAACAGGTGAGGCAGCGTGGGGAGCGGCTCCCAGGCCCATCTTCGCCACCCGCTGATCGCCGCTGGAACTCGATGGCGCATGGTCGCGGTTGACCGGCCGTTCGCTGTCAGCGACGTCCTTGGGTGAGGCGTCGTACGGCGGTTGCCGTGAGAGCGAGACCGGCTGTCCCCGCGGCCGTGGCGGTGGCCCAGCGGGCCGCGGCGGAGGGCGGGGAGGGGCGCTGGGCGAGGCGTTCGGGGTGGTCGGTGGGGAGGGGGCCGTCCAGGGCCAGGGCCAGGGCTTCGGCCAGGTGGAGGGCCCGGCGGCCGGTGTCGCCCTGCTCGATCTGGGTGCGGCAGCTGAAGCCGTCCGCGAGGAGCAGGCTGCCGGGGGCGGCGGCGCGTACGGCGGGCAGGACGCCCTGTTCGGCGATGGCCATGGAGATCTCGTGGTGGCCGCGTTCGAAGCCGAAGTTCCCGGCGAGGCCGCAGCAGCCCTCGTCGAGGACGTCGGTGACGAGATGGGCCCGGCGCATCAGCTCGCGGTCCGGGTCGTCCTTCATGACGGCGTGCTGGTGGCAGTGGGTCTGGACGACGGCCTGCCGGGTGAGGGCGGGCGGCTGCCAGCCGTCGGGGGCGTGGTGGACGAGGTGTTCGGCGAAGGTGCGGAACTGGGCGGTCAGCCGCCGCATGTCCTGGTCGGCGGGCATCAGTTCGGGGGCGTCGGCACGGAACACTGCGGTGCAGGAGGGTTCGAGGCCGATGACGGGGGTGCCCGCTTCGATGTAGGGCCGCAGGGTCCGGAGCGTGCGGCGCAGCACCTTCTTCGCGGTGGCCAGCTGGCCGGTGGAGATCCAGGTCAGGCCGCAGCAGACCGGGGTGGTCGGTACGGCGACGCGGAAGCCCGCGTCTTCCAGGACGCGCACGGCCGAGGTGGCGACCGAGGGGTGGAAGTAGGTGCTGAAGGTGTCCGGCCAGAGCACCACGGTGCGCGGGTCGGCCGGGTCTGGCTCCCCGCCGGGGCCGGCGGGGCGGGCGCGCCACCACTGGAGGAAGGACTGCCGGGCGAACAGGGGCGCCGGGCGGGCGCTGTCGACGCCGGCCAGCCGTTTGCCGAGGCGGGCCAGGCCCGGCGCCTGGGTCGCCGCGTCGACCAGGGGCGGCGCGATACGGGACAGCCGGGCCCACAGCGGGAGCCAGCCCATGGAGTAGTGCGCGGCGGGGCGCGGGCGGCCCGCGTAGTGGTGGGCGAGGAATTCGGCCTTGTACGTCGCCATGTCGACACCGGTCGGGCAGTCCGACTTGCAGCCCTTGCACGCCAGGCACAGGTCGAGGGCGTCGCGGACCTCGGTGGAGCGCCAGCCGGAAGTCGGCCACGCCGTCGGCGGTCCTCAGCCCGAAGGGGATGCGGGTGTGCACACAGCCCTGCCCGAAGTGCCCGTACAGGGAGGGGTGGTCGTAGCCGAACTCCCCGAACAGCTCCTTCAGGTCGCGGAGGTAGTCGCCCAGGCGCTCGGGCGGGACGGCGGAGTCCTCCCAGCCCTCCCACGTCTCCCGGTCGTCCGGCGGGCGCGCGGTCACGCCGAGGCCCGCCTCCCGGGCCCTGAGCATGCGCTCCTCGCGCTGGGGGTTGTCGGAGAAGGCCACGGTGGTGTCCTTCTCGTCCCGCCCCACCGCGTGCAGCAGCGCGTACGCCTGCTCGTCGACGTCCCGTTCGCTGTCCCCGCTGAACTGCACCAGCAGCCAGCTGTCCCCGTCGGGGAGGGAGTTGAGCGATTCGAGGTAGGCGTGCTCCTCGCGCATCAGCTGGGCCATCCGCCCGTCCAGGGCCTCCAGCGCGCTGGGCGCGCAGTGTTCCAGCAGCCGGGGCACATCGTCGGCGGCCGCGCAGATGTCGTCGTAGCCGAGCACCAGCAGCGACTGGTACGGCGGTACGGGCACCAGGTCCACCTCCGCGCGCAGCGTGGTGTGCGTCCTCGGGCCCGTTCTCCCGGTCACCGCCGCCGCCCCCACCAGCCGCGCGCCGCGCCGCTGGTACGCGCGGTTCTATCCGTCCGACACCTGACGGGAGTCGCACTCCGCCCACACGGTCTTGCCCACGGGGTGGCGCGGCTGCGTACCCCAGCGGTCGGCGAGCGCGGCGACCAGCAGGAGGCCGCGCCCCGACTCGCTGTCCGGCCCCGGGGCGGGTCCGAGGGCGGGCAGTTTCTCGCCACGGGTGTCGGCCACCTCGATGCGCAGGGTGCCGTGGGCTTCGTCCAGGGTCAGCGCGAGCCGGAAGTCCCGGCCCTGGACGCGTCCGTGGATCGCCGCGTTGGCGGCCAGCTCGGCGACGATGCGCTCCGCGCGTTCGGTGACGGCGGGTGACACCGGCCAGCTACGGAGCTGCCCCACGGCGAGCAGCCGGGCGAGGCGGGCCCCGCGCCGCGTGGAGGACAAGCGTTGGGCAAAGGTGCGGGTCGTGGCGGGGAGTTGGGGTGTGCTTGCGTTCATGGGGGCAACGGTCGCGGGTGCGCGCGGCGACTCGCCAGCGGCGCGCGGCGTACGGAGGGTCAGCGTACGGGCACTTTCGGTAGACGGTACGGCGTTTCGTGCGTCACTCTGGGTGAGACGAGCGCGGGGGCCTCGCACAACGTACGCACCTGGAGGTGGCCGCGTATGACGATTGATGACGCCTGTGTGGCGGGAGACGGTGACTGGGGACGGGAGCCCGATCCTTCGGACAGTCTGCGGACGTTCGGGGCGGTCGTCCAGGCTCTGCGAGAACACGCCGGTCTGAGCCGGGCGGAGTTCGGGGAGTTGGTCCGGTTCTCCAAGCACACCGTGGAGTCGGTGGAGCTGGGGCGGCGTATGCCGGAGGAGGCGTTCGTGGAGCGGGCGGAGGAGGTCTTCGGTAACACGGGCGCGTTGCGGAGGTCGGCCAGGTTCCTGTCGCGGGGCGAGCCGGGGTTCGCGGCGTGGTTCCGCCGGTGGGCGTGGCTTGAGCGGAAGGCGGTGAGCCTGTGCACGTATGAGTGCCGGTTGGTTCCGGGGTTGTTGCAGCCCGAGGGGTACATGCGGGCGGTGTTCGACAACAGCATCCCGCTGCTGACGGACGAGCAGTTGGAGGCACAACTCATCGCTCGACTGGGACGCCAGACAATGCTGCACGAGAGGTCGAATGTGCCGTTCAGCTTCATTGTGGAAGAGTCCGTATTCCGGAAGACGCTCGGTGGCCCGGAGGTGACGCGGTCCCTGTACGACTACGTTTTGGAGCACAGTGCGCCGCGCAATGTGAGCCTCCAGATCATGCCGCTGGGCGCCGAGTCCCACGCCTGTCTGGACGGACCTGTGCAGCTGCTGGAGACACCGGAGGGACGGCGCTTCGCCTACTCGGAAGGGCAGCAGAACGGACGGCTGATTGCTGACAGGAAAGAGGTCTCTCTCCTCCAACAGCGTTATGACACACTGCGCTCACAGGCCCTCAACCCCAAAGAGTCGCGGGGCCTGCTGGAGCGGATGCGAGGAGAGTTATGAGCACGTCGGAACTCGCTTGGTTCAAGTCCAGTTACAGCGGCACCCAGGGCGACAGCTGTGTGGAGGTGGCTGTGTCCGAGGAGGCCATTCACGTGCGGGACTCCAAGGACACGACCCGCCCCCACCTCGCCGTCACCCCCGACGGCTGGGCGCGGTTCGTGCGGTTCGCGGCGGGCGGCTGAGCCTGATGAAGCTCGCTTGGTTCAAGTCCAGCCACAGCAGCGCCCAGGGCGACGACTGCGTGGAGGTGGCCGTGTCCGAGGAGGCCGTTCACGTTCGGGATTCCAAGGACACGAGCCGCCCCCACCTCGCCGTCACCCCCGACGGCTGGGTGCGGTTCGTGCGGTTCGCGGCGGGCGGCTGAGCGCGAGCGGAGGGGCTCAGCCGGGCCGCATCAGCAACCGGCACGCGGGGTCGCCGTTGCGCAGACAGGCGGTCGCGCAGTTGCGGGTGAGCTCGACGCCCAGCCCCTCCGACCAGCCCGCGTGGATGTCCGTGCACGGGCAGTCGTAGCCGTCCAGCGAACCGGCCATCCGGACCATCGCCACGGCGAAGTTCTGCCGCATGGTCAGCTCGATCTCGCCGTCCGGGAGCACCGCCGTGCCGCCGTCGCGCAGTTCGCTCGGGAACATCCACTCGGAGCACGCCTCGTACCGGCAGCGCAGTTCCTCCAAGTCGGCGGCCGGTTTTCCGCCGTGCAGGCGGGCGATGCGCTTGCCCGCCTGGACGGCCACGTAGCGCAGCGCCTCGGCGTTGATCTCGTTGGCCGCCGTGTGGCCGAACCGCTTCGCCACGCCCTGGTACCAGCGGGCGTCGTGCAGCCACCACTGGCGGTACACGTCCATGGGCCGGGGGCTGGTGGTCATCGGGACGTTCCGTCCAGGCCACGCCCGCCCGCCAGGCGGGACCGGAAGCGTTCGCGCATCTCCCGTTTGAGCACCTTGCCGGTGGCGCCCTTCACCACGTCGTTCGCGTCCATCCGGAGCGCCCCGGTGAGCGGCGGGAAGCCCTCGGCGGTGAGGATCCGGTTGACCGTTCCCGTCCAGTCGCCGGTGTCCGCCGCGTCCGGGCGCACCTGGAGCAGGACGTACGCGTCGGCCGTTCCGTCGCCGTCCCAGTCGGCGCGCACGCCCTCGGGGGCGACGGCCACCACCGTGCAGTCGTCGAGTCCGGGCAGTTCGCGCAGCAGCAACTCCTCGGTGCGGGTGCTGAACACCAGGCCCGCGGCGGTGCGGACGGCGTCGGGGGCGCGGTCGAGGTGGTAGAAGTTGCCGTCCTCGTCGCGGTAGGCGAGGTCGCCGGTGAGCCAGTAGCCGCCGAGCCGCAGCCGGTGGAACGTCAGCGAGTCGTTCCAGTAGCCGGGGGTGAGGGTGGGGGAGCGGACACCGAGGCGGCCCACCTCGCCGGGTGGCAGCGGGCGGCCGTCCTCGGAGAGCACCGCGGCCTCGGCGAAGCTCATCGGTTTGCCGACGCAGCGGGAGTACGAGGAGCGGCCGGGCTTGTGGCCGTTGTGGAAGAGCGAGTAGCCGGTCTCGGAGGAGCCGAGCCCGTCGGTGAAGACGGAGCCGGGGACGCGGCAGCGCTTGAGGTCGCGGCCGATCGTGTCATGGCTGCCCAGCGCGATGAGCGCCCTGATGTGGGTTTCGTGCGCCGCGTCGCCGGTGTTGTACCAGGCCTCAACGCTGGACAGATCGCGTGCGGCGAGGTCCTGGGCCGCCATCTCCCCGTACGTCCCGGCGAACGCGAAGACGGTGGTGGGGCGGAACGATTCCATCGCGTCCAGGACGTCCACGCCGCGCTGGCTGGACAGCAGCAGGACGGGCGAGCGCAGCAGGAAGCCGAAGAGCATGACCGAGATGGACGCGTTGTGCGAACCGGGCATCGCGACCAGCAGCCTGCCCATCGCGGAGCCGACCGACAGCTTCAGCCGGTGCAACTGCGCGTACAGCAGCGTCTCGTGGGTGTGCGGGACGGCCTTGGGCATGCCGGTGGTGCCGGAGGAGTGGGAAATGATGATCGGGTCGGTGGCGTGGTGGGCGTACGGGTACGACGCCGGGAGCGGGCCGCGGGCCGTGTCCGCGCGGATGCCGGCGGCGGTGGCGCAGAAGGCGAGGCCCAGTTCGTCCCTGTGGGGAGCCAGGACGGAGCGGTGGGCCTGATCGGTGAGGGCGCCCACCGCGCCCTGCCGGCGCACGTACTCGCGGGCGATCTCGGGGCGGAGGTTGCCGTTGACGAAGGAGGGGATCGCGCCGAGGGAGGTGAGCGCGAGGAAGTTGATGGCGAATTCGGTGCTGGAGTACGTCTGGATCGCCACCGGGTCGCGGGGCCGCACGCCGTGCGCGTGGTACCAGCGCGCGTAGATCTCGACGGCCTCGTGCAGTTCGCCGAAGGTCAGCACCTCGGGGTGGCCGCCGTCCGGGGCCTGCCAGGTGGCGTCGGTCCACAGCGCCTGTTCGCCGAGCGGTCTGCCGTACGCCTTCAGCCGGTGGATCACGTTCCCGGCACCCAAGGCGGCGTCCTGGCTGATCCGCGCGCGTTCTTCCTTGGTGATCATGGGCGGTCGGTTCCTTGGATTCGGGCGGCCAGTTCGACCAGGCCGCGGAGGGTGCCGTACGCGGTGGGCGGGGTGCCGTACGGGGGACGGGGGTGCGGGTGAGGGTCGTCGCGGTCGATCACGAGGGCCACGGCCCGGTCTTCGGCGGGCGGGCCGATGGTGCGCAGCTCGCGGTACGCGGCCGTGGTGCGCCCGGTGCCGGCCAGCTCGACACCGATGAGCACGACACGGTCCAACTCCTTGTCGGTGAGGAGGAGTTCGGTGGTGGACAGCAGCTCCCCGGCCAGGTCCGCCACGGTGGACAGGCACAGCAGCGGTCCGGTGACGGCGAAGTCCCGGCTGAGCTGCCCGAGGATCGCGTTGGCGGTGCTCTGCATGAACAGCAGCGGGTTGTGCACCTGCCCGGCGACGAGCCGGCGGCTGCCGAGGTCGAGGGTGGTGGCGTCGCCCATCGTGCTGGCCAGGACCATCGCGGTCCGGGAGCCGTCGCCGGGGTGGGCGGTCAGGCATCGCTCGACGGCCTGGTGCACGAGCGGGTTGAAGGCGGACTCCACGAAACCGGCGACGGGCGGCGCGGCCGGACCGGCCATCGCGGCGATCACGCGCGCTCCACGATCAGCGCGGTGTTGGCGCCGCCGAACGCGGCGTTGACGGTGAGCGCCCGCCGGATGTCGGCCTTGTGGGGCCGGTTCGGTACGTAGTCGAGGTCGCAGGCCGGATCCGGTTCGGTGAACCCGGCGGTGGGCGGCAGGACCCCGTCCCGCAGCGCGAGCAGGGTGATGACGAGTTCCACCACTCCGGATGCCTCCAGCAGATGTCCCGTCGTGCTCTTCGTGGAGCTGACCGGCACGTGGGGCGCGTCCGCGCCGAAGAGCGTGTGCAGCCCGCGTGTCTCGGCGGGGTCGTTGGACTTGGTCGCGGTGCCGTGCGCGTTCACGTAGTCGATACGCGGCCCGCCCGCCCGCCGCAGGGCCCGCCGTGCGGCGGTGACCAGCCCGGTGCCCTCGGGGTGCGGGCGCGCGATGTGGTGGGCGTCGGAGGCGGCACCCCAGCCGGTCACCGCGCCGAGCGCACGCGCTCCCCTGCGCCGGGCGTTCCCGGCCGATTCGAGGACGACGGCGGCGGCCCCGTCGCCCAGCAGCAGCCCGCTGCGGTCGGCGCAGAACGGCCGTACCGCCCCGTCGCGGGAGAGGGCGAACCCCGACCCGAACTTGGCCAGGTTCTCCTCCTCCACGAGGTACGCCCCCGCGCAGACCACGACGTCGGCCCGGCCGGTGGCGATGAGCTGGCAGCCGTGCGCGGTGGCACTGGCCGAGGCGACGCAGGCGTTGGTGAACGCCAGCCGGGTGCCGCGCACCCCGAGGGCGTCCCCGAGCGCCGCGGCCTGCCACCCGGGCACGGTCTCGACGGCGCGGTCGGCCACGGCGGCGCGGTCGGTCTCGACCGCGTGGTCGGGGGAGCCGGGCGCGGTGCGCCAGAAATGGGTCAGGGCGGTGAAGTCGCCCGCGGTGCCCACCAGGACGGCCGCCTCCGTGTCCCTCGGCAGCCCCGCCATCGCCACCGCCGCCCCGGCCACGTCGGCCAGCACCTCGCGCAGCGGGACGGCCCCGCCCCACGTCGCGGCCAGCCCCGTACGGTACGGGCCGGTGTCGAAGCGGGTGATCGGGGCGAACGCGGGGTTCCCGTCGAACACGCCCTCCCGCAGCGCGTCCGCCCCGGTGCCGAAGGCCGTCCGTACCCCGAAGCCGGTCAGCAGCACCTCATGGGTCATGGGCGGTCCACCAGGTGGTGATCGTTGAGGTAGGCGGTGATGCGCCGTACCGAGGTGAACTCGGCGAGGAACGCCTCGGCCGGTTCGATCTCCAGCCCGTAGCGCAGCTCCAGTTGGTGCAGGAACCACACCAGGCCCAGTGAGTCCAGCGCCAGGTCGGCGTCGTCGTCCAGTTCGGGCGGCAGGGCTGCGAAGATCTTGGGGTCGGACAGCAGCTCCCGCACCACGTCGGTGGTGATGTCCGCGGTCATGCCGTGGCGCCCCGCTTGATGACGTCGTCGACCAGGTCGCCGAGGTTCATCGCGCCGACCGGTTCGAAATCGGTGTCCGGGAACTTCACCCCGAACCGGCGCTCGATCCGCAGGACCAGCTCGATCAGGCTCAGCGAGTCGATGTCGATGCCACCGGTGCCCAGGGGGCTGGCGTCGGTGATCTCGTCCGTGTCGAGCGGGTGGTTCATGTCCTCGCTGATCGTGCTGAGCACGAACTGACGGATCTCCTTCTCCAATGCCGTCTCCATGGTGCGGCAACCCTTCTTTCGGCAGCGGTGATATGAGGTCAGTGGCCGGGGGAGCGGGCGAGCAGAGCCTCGCGGCGGCGGATGAGCTTGCCGTTGGAGGTGCGGGGCAGGTCCGGGAGGACCTGGATGACGCGCGGCACCTTGTAGTCGGCCAGCCGGTCCCGGCACCAGCGCAGCAGCTCCCCGGCCGAGGGGCCGTCCGGTGCGGTGGACACGTACGCCTCGGTGGTACCGGCGTGCACGACCACGGCCCCGCTGACCCCCGGGTGGTGGCGCAGCACGTCCTCCACCTCGGTCAGATCGACCTTGAGGCCGCCGATGACCACCAACGAGTCACCGCGGCCCAGCAGCCGCACGGCTCCGGTGGGGTCGAGTTCGGCCCGGTCGCGGGTGTGCAGCCAGCCGTCGGCGTAGCGGCCGCCGCCGGAGGCGTGCAGATACGGGGAGCCGTCCGGCAGCCAGACGTCCAGCTCGCCCTCGTGGACGCGTAAGAGCACACCGGGGGCGGCGCGCCCGACGGTGGGGCGCGAGGCTCCGCTGACCTCCATCGCGATGACGCCCGTCTCGGTGGTTCCGTACGATTCGCCGACTCCGATGCCGAAGCGGTCGGCGAACCGCGCCGCCGTTTCCGGGGGCATGATCTCGCCGCCGGACACCGCGGCGCGCAAGGCGGGAAGCGGGGGCAACTCCTTGGCCGTGCTGAGCAGTTCGTAGTGGAACGGGGTGCCGAATATCGCGTGCACATCGTGGCGCCCGGCCGCTGCGAGGATGTCCTTGGCGGACACCCGGCGGGCGAACACGGCCGCGACGCCCGCGACCAGCGAGTGCAGCACCCCGGCGATCAGCCCGAAGCTGTGCGCGGTCGAGCTGAGCAGCAGCACCCGCTCGCCCAGGGTGGGCATGCCCTCGATCCGGGTGAACCGTTCGATCTCGGCGGCCAGCGAGGCCGGGGTCCGCCCGATCACCTTGGGCAGCCCGGTGGAACCGGAGCTGAACTGCACCAGCCGGTGGCCGGTCGCCGCGGCCCGGCCGTCCGGGAAGCGGGAGGTGACCACCTCGTAGCGGGGCTCGAACCGCAGCGGTGCGCGCCCCGCCATACCCGAGCCGACCAGGAACTGCGGATGGCACAGCGCGCGCAACGCGTCCACTTCGGACTGTTTGAGCCGGTGGTCGACCAGCATCACCTGGGCGCCCAGCCGCCACAGCGCGAGCAGCACCTCGATCTGGGTGAAGCTCGGCGGTATCCGCAGCATCACCGTGGTGCCCTCGCCGATGCCGTACCCGGCGAACACGTCCGCCTCGCTGGCCGCGGCGGCGCGTACCTCGGCGCGGCTCACCGGGTGATCGCCGTGGACGAGGCAGGGCAGTTCGCCGGGGTGGGCGTCGAACAGCGTCTCGACGAGCGTCCGCATGCCGATGTCGCCGCTCATCACTGTTCCCGGCAGAACTCGCCGATGGGGAGGCCCACATGGCGCTGGTCGGTGGCCAGATGGCCGAGCAGTTCGTCGCCGGGCCGCAGCTCGGTGACGTTGTGGACCCGTCCGCCGGGGCCGAGCACCCGTACGTGCCAGTCGTCCTGGACGGTCAGGCTCACCTCGACGCCTTCGGGGGAGCGCGCGGTGATGGTCAGCAGCGGCCGGGACTCCAGCTTGGCGCGGCCGATGAGGACCGGCCGGGTGCGCCCCTCGGCGTTGACGGCGAGGGTGGTGCGGCCCGCGCGCAGCTCGCTCAGGTAGTTGGTGCGGTTGTCCGGACCGAGGACGTAGGAGTGCAGGGCGCCCGCGTTGACCCGGAAGGGGCGGGTCGGCATGTACGGCAGCGGGTGGGTCTCGCTGCAGCACAGGATGAAGCCGGTCGAGTACGAGCCGACGAGGATGCCCTCGTCCTCGGCGAAGTGGCTGCAGGTGTCCACGCACACCCGGTCGCCGAGCCCGTGGTGTTCGATGCCCTCGACGGTCAGCGTGGTCAGGTTCAGCGGTTCCGTACCGGCTTCCAGCAGCCGGGCCAGCGCGAACACATCGCCCGCGGTCGAGGGGGCCAGCAGGATGCCGTCCGAACCGCGTTCGAGCACGTCGAGGACGGTGGCGGCCTCTTCCAGGTCCGCGCAGACGGTGATCAGCTTGCCCTCGGAGCGGTCGGCGGCGGCGAGCACGATCTCCAGCGGGATCTTCGTCGGGTCGGCGAAGCGGACCACGGTGAACGGCAGCGTGACGGCGGCGGCGCACGCCAGCCGCAGCGACGGTTCGTCGTGGACGTCGACCCAGCCCGCGACGACCCGGTCCGCGGTGCCGGCGTCGAGGCCGTACAGCTGCTTCTCGTCGGTCACCGGTGTGGTGGTGACGCCGGTGATGGTCGGGGGCAGGGCCTTGAGGACGGCTTCGTCGTCGCAGAGCACACCGTGGGTCCGGGTGTGGATGGCGGCGTCCACGACGGACTCCAGCTGGTCCTGCGGCACGGTTCTGAGGTCGATCCAGGCGAACTTCATGCGGCACCTGTCGCAATCGTCGGGGGATGGGGGGCCGTTCCGGTGTCGATACCGTCGACCGCGTGGACGACGGCCGCGAGCCGCTTCACCAGCGACGCGGGGGAGGGTGAGGAGAAGATCCGGCGGCCGACCGCGAGGCCACGGCAGCCGGCGAGCATCAACGACGTCCCGTGGCCGATCAGGTCCGTACCGTCGGGCGGGCCGCCCGCGGCGAGGACCGGCAGCGGGCAGCTGTCCACCACCTCGGCCATCCGGTGCAGCGGCAGCGCGACCGATGTCTTCACCAGGTCGGCGCCGAGGTCCGCGGCGATGTTGACGGCGTGGGCGAGCAGCGCCGGGTCGTGCGGATCGGCGATCCGCGGGCCTCGCGGATAGATCATCACGAGGAGTGGCATGTTCCAGGTGTCGCACGAGGCCGCGACGGTCCCGAGGTCGGCCAGCTGCCGGTGTTCGGTGTCCGAGCCGAGGTTCACGTGCACGCTCACCGCGTCCGCGCCCAGCCGCACCGCCTCTTCCACGTCGCCGACGAGCACCTTGGCGTCGGCGTCGGCCTGGTACACCGTTCCGGCGCTCAGGTGCACCACCAGCGCGCAGTGGCGCAGGACGCCCGGGGCGATCGCGCGCGCCCGGCCCTTGTGGACGACCACCGCGTCCGCGCCGCCGTCCACCAGCGCGCTCAGCAGCCCGTTCCAGCGAGCCTGGGGCACCACCGGCCCGTCGGACACGCTGTGGTCGAGCGGGACGAAGAGGTATCTGCCGTCCCCCACGGCGGACAGCCTCCGCATCCGGAGTGACTTACCCAAATCGGTCATGTGCCGGGAACACCTCTTCCAACGGGTGGACGGTGCTTCGGGGGTTCTTGGGGGTGCTTCGGGATTGCCGGGTCAGAATGGCACGCCCGTGCGAGGGCGAGCCGATAGCGAATCTCCATCACTTGGCGGTTATGCGGCTCTGAGAAACCTCTGAGACGGCTGTGGCAGGCTGCCCGACGGCTCTGAGCCAAGAACCGGACCCGGAACAGCGTTTTCGAGGAGGCCGGCTTGAACGCCTTGACCCACCCGGTACACATCGCGATCGCCTGTCACGGCGGACGCGGACACACCGCACGGCTGGGGGAGGCCGTACGCACCGGAGCGAGCCGGGCCCCGGACACCAAGGTCACCCTCGTCCGGGTCGACCGGATCACCGACGAGGACTGGCAGCTGCTCGACGACGCCCACGCGATCGTCTTCGGCGCGCCCACCTACATGGGCACCGCCTCCGCCGCCTTCCACACCTTCGCCGAGGCCAGCGCCCGGCGCTGGCTCGCCCGCCGCTGGCAGGACAAGGTGGCGGCGGGCTTCACCAACTCCGGCTCCATGGCCGGGGACAAGTCGGGGACGCTGGGGTACTTCGCCACCCTCGCCGCCCAGCACGGCATGCTCTGGGTCGGCCTCGGCCTGGCCTCCGGCTGGAACTCCAGCCGCGGCGGCGAATCCGACCTGAACCGGCTCGGCTTCTTCCAGGGCGCGGGCGCACAGTCCCCCGTGGACGACCGGTCGGGCACCGTGCACCCGTCCGACCTCGCCACCGCCGAACACCTCGGCCACCGGGTCGCGGAGATCACCCGGACCGTCGTCGCGGGGAGAGAAGCGCTGACGCCGTGAGGCAGTGGTGGGCCGTGGCCGTGGCGGTGCTGGCGCAGACGCTGGTCCTGCTGGACAACACGGTCCTCAACGTGGCCATGGAAACCCTCGCCGATCCGGTACGCGGCCTCGGCGCCGACTCCGCGGAGCTGGCGTGGGCCAACGCCTCGTACTCGCTGGTGTTCGCCGCGGGCAGCTTCGCCGGTGGCGCCCTCGCCGACCGCTACGGGCCGCGCCGCACCCTGGCCGCCGGGCTGCTGCTCCTGGCCGTCGCCTCCGCGCTGGCCGCGTTCTCGCCCGGCGCCACCGAACTCATCGTCACCCGGGGGTTCATGGGCGCGGGCGGGGCGCTCATCACCCCGGCCACGCTGGCGATCGTCACCCGTGGCACCGCGCCCGCCCACCGCACCCGCGCCATCGCGGTGTGGGCCTCCGCGGGCGGCGCGGCCGTCGCGGCCGGGCCGGTGGTGGGCGGTGCGCTGCTCAGCCGGTTCTGGTGGGGGTCGGTGTTCCTCGTCAACCTGCCGGTGGTGGCCGTATGCCTGGCCGGTGTGGCGCTGCTGGTGCCCGAACTGCGCTACGCCGAGCGCCGGGTGCTCGACCCGGTGGCGCTGCTGCTCTCCGTGCTGGGCCTCGGCCTGGTGGTGTACGGCGTCATCCAGGGCGGCCGCCCGTCCGGCTGGGCGAGCCCGGCCGCGCTGCTGCCGCTGGTGGCCGGGCTCGCGCTGCTGGCGGTGTTCGTACGGACGCAGAGCGGCCGGGAGGCGCCGGGGTTCGACGTGCGGCTGTTCACCGAGCCGCGCTTCGCGGGCGGCAGCGTGACCCTGCTGCTGCTCTTCTTCGGCCTGGCCGGGCAGCTCTTCTACTGCGCCTTCTATCTGCAGGGGGTGCACGGCCTGTCGGCGCCGGCCGCCGGAGTGGTGATGGCCGCCGCGGCGGGTGGCATCGTCCTCGGCAACCAGATCTCCCCGGGGCTCGCGCGGTGGCTCACCGTGCGGTGGTGCGCGGTCGCCGGGATCCTCCTTTCCAGCGCCACCTTCGGCGCGTACGTGTTCTTCGACGCGGCCACCCCGGTGGCCTCGATCGCGGTGGTGCTGTTCGTCCAGGGCGCCGGTATCGGGCTGGTGGTGGCGCCGATGACGGCGGAGATGATGGCCGTCCTGCCCGCCCGGTACACCGGCGCGGGCGCGGCCGTCAGCGCCGCCACCCGGCCCGTGGGCAGCACCCTCGGGGTCGCGGTCCTCGGCTCGGTGCTCGCCACCTCGTATCGCGGCGAGATCCGGCCCGCGCTCGACGGTCTGTCCCCCGGCCCCCGGGGCCGGGCGCTGGATTCCGCGGAGGCCGCCCGGGCGGTGGCCGCGACGCTGAACCGGCCCGAACTCCTCGCCGCCGCCGACCGGGCCTATCTGCACGCCCTCTACGTCACCGCCACGTGGACGGCGCTGCTGTCCCTGGCCGGTGCCGTACTCGTCATCGGCTATTTCCGGCCACGACCATCACCGACGGAGGCAGGAAGTGGATATGGGTCTGCGCCACCTGCGGATCGTGCTCACCGTGGCTGAATCCGGCAGTATCAGCCGCGCTGCCGCCACGCTGAACATCGCGCAATCCGGGCTCTCCACTCAACTCCGCCGTATCGAGCAGGAGTTGGGCGGGCCGCTGTTCCGCCGCCGTCCGCAGGGCGTCGTGCCGACCGAGCTGGGTGTCCATGTGGTGGGCCGGGCCCGGGAGTTGCTGGACGAGTTCGGCGATCTGATCGCCACGGCCCGTACGCTCGCCCGGCCCGCCGAACCGCCGCGGGCCGTCGCGCTGGGCGGCGTGGACAACCCGTGGGTGCCGCTGATCGCCGCGCTCGTACGGGAGCGGCTGCCGCACCACGAACAGCTGACGTATCTGGAGCCCTCCTCCCAGGCCGTGCTGGAGCTGCTGCGTATGGAGAAGATCGCGCTCGCGGTCGTCAGCGAGTTCCCGGACGTCGGCCCGCCCGCGGTCCGCGAGTTCACCGTACGGGACCTCGGCACCGAACCCGTGCTGATCGGCCTGGCCCCCGGCCACCGGCTGGCCCACCGGCAGCTGATCACCCTGGAGGAGCTGGCCGAGGAGATCTGGGTCGCCCCCGGAGACCGCTCCGACGGCCTGGGCTTGAGCCTGCGGATCGCCTGCGAGCGGGCCGGGTTCACCCCGCGGTTCCGCTACTTCGGCGCCGACCAGACCACCGCGGCGGCCATCGTCGGCGCCGGGAACGCGGTCGGCGTCTTCGCCGCCCCGGGCGACCGCTGCCCGGGCATCGCCCTGAAACGGCTGGCGGGCGGGCGGCTGTGGCGCCGGACCCGGCTGGTGTGGCCGGCGGGTTCGCCACTGGCGGAGCTGGCCGGGGACATCGACGCGGGCGCGCTCGACCGGTGCCGCCCACGCGCCTCATGACCGGCGGACGAGTTGGACGGCTGACGCGCCCGGGCGCGCGGTCAGCGCCCGGGGCCGCCCGGCTGCCGGGCCACGACGGACAGGCACGCCGCGATCGACCGCTGCCGTGGGATCGCGCCGCCCGTCGCGCCGCCCGTCGTGTCGCCCGCCCGCGCCGCCGGAAGCTCGACGGTGAACAGCGCGCCGTGCCCCGGGCCTCCACCGGCGGTGATCCGTCCCCGATGGCTTTCGACGACTTCCCGGGCCAGCGCCAGACCGAGCCCGAACCGCCTGCCCCGCCCGGCCGTCCCCCGGGCGAACCGCTCGAAGAGGCGATCGGCCTCCTCCGGAGCGATCCCCACCCCGGTGTCGCGCACGGACAACGACACGACCCCGGGGCGCGGGGCGTCCACGGACACCACGACCTCCCCGCCGGGCGGGGTGTGCCCCATCGCGTTGTCGACCAGCGCGGCGATCACCCGGCGCAGCGCGGGGGCGGTGCCCATCACCACGTGCCGCCCCGGCCCCTGCCGCGTCCGCACGGTCAGCCCCATCGACAGGGCCCGGGCGTCCTCGGCGGCCACCGCCTCCTCGGCGAGGGCGGCGAGGTCGACCGGATCGTACGCCCCCGGCGACTGGGACAGCCGCGCGGACAGCAGCAGGTCGTCGATGACGTCACCGAGCTGCCGGGTCCCGGTCACCAGGCGCTGGAGGTCGGCGGTCAGCGCTTGCGGGCGCTCCGAACCGGAGCGCCGGGCCAGCAGCTGGGCGCGGGTGTGCAACTGGGTCAGCGGGGTGCGCAGTTCATGGCTGGCGTCCGCGACGAACCGCCGCTGCCGGTCCAGCGCCTCGGACAGCGGCGTCATCGCCCGCCGCGCGAGCCTGCCGCTCGCCACGGCGACGAGCAGCAGACCGATCGACTCGGCCGTCGCGAAGGCGAGCAGCAGGTGTTCGCGGTCCGCCCGCTGGAACCGTTCGCCGTACGCCGCCTGCACGATCTCGTCGCCGCGCCGCGCGGTGCGCACCGTGTACTGCTCGCCACCGCGCTCCACCCGCTCCAGCACCGGGCGAGCACCCGCCCGGACCGCGTTCAGGCTGGACATCACGGGGAGGCCGTCCGGGGTGCCGCGGGTGCTGCGGAGCACTCCGTCCCGCTCCACGGTGATCCACACGCAGACCGGCGGGCTGTCGACGGTGTTGTGCCGGATGCCCCACTGCGTCTCGCGCTCGGCGTCGGCGCGTTGGGCGAACAGCACGACGGAGTACACGATGGCCACGACCAGCAGCATGATCACCGACATCACCAGCGAGATGCGCAGGGTGATCGACCACTGGGCGGAGGCGAGCCGCCGCTGCTCGGGGCCGGGAGCCGGGCGGCGCGGCAGACGGACCGGAAGGGAGATCACAGCGAGCCCATCCGGTAGCCGCGCCCCCGCACCGTGCGGACGACACCACGGCCCAGTTTCCGCCGCAGATAGTAGACGTAGGTGTCGACGATGGACTCCGCCGAGGTATCGGGAAACACGCGCTCGCGCAGGTGCGAGCGGTCGTGCACCCGCTTGGGGCCGTCCGCGAGCGCGTGCAGCAGACCGAATTCGCGCGGGGACAGCTCGATCCGGCTGCCGTCGGCGAGACGCACCTCATGGCGCCGCAGGTCCAGCTGCCCGTCCCCGTCGCCGAGCGGCAGAACTTCGGCGTCCGCGAGGTCGCGCCGGTGCAGCGCCCGCACCCTGGCCAGCAGTTCGTCCACTTCGAACGGCTTGACCAGGTAGTCGTCCGCACCTGAGTCGAGGCCGGTGACCCGGTCCCCCAGCTCGCCCAGCGCGGTCAGTACCAGGACCCGGGCGGTGACACCGACCCGCCGTAATCGTTTCAGCAGGTCCAGGCCGTCGATACCGGGCAGCATCCGGTCGATGACCATCACCTGATGACGCCGGCCGAGGCCGAGATGGAGCCCCCGGTGGCCGTCGTACGCCACCTCGACGTCATAGCCCTCTGAGACGAACAATTCGGCCAGCATGTCTGCGGTCTCCCGGTCGTCCTCGACCAGTAACAGCCGTGTCTGATCCGCAGTCGACCGTTGTGTATCGGCTGGGTAGATCATTCGCTCATCTTGGCAGCCCGGCTCCGGGGGCGGTGCGTACTATCTCGGCCGACCGCTCGGCACCGGCCGGCTCAGGCGGCCGGGGCGCGCCGGATGGGACCACAGCCCCTGCTGCCGCAGACGCGGCAGCACGCCCTCGCCGAACCAGTACGCCTCCTCCAGATGCGGATAGCCGGACAGCACGAACTCGTCGATCCCGATCCGGTGGTACTCGGCGATCCGCTCCGCCACCTCCGCGTGGCTGCCGACCAGGGCCGTACCGGCGCCGCCGCGCACCAGGCCGATGCCCGCCCACAGATTGGGGTGGATCTCCAGCCCGTCCCGGCCACCGCCGTGCAGCGCGAGCATGCGCCTCTGCCCCTCGGACTCGCTGCGCGCCAGCCCCTCCTGCACGGACCGCACGGTCTCCGGATCGAAACCGTCCAGCAGCCGCCCGGCCTCCGCCCACGCCTGCTCGCCGGTGTCGCGCGTGATGACGTGCAGCCGGATGCCGAAGCGGATCGTACGGCCCTCCTCGGCCGCGAGCCCCCGGATCCAGGCGATCTTCTCCGCGACCTGGGCGGGCGGCTCGCCCCAGGTGAGGTAGACGTCCGCATGGCGGGCGGCCACCTCACCGGCGATGGGCGAGGAGCCGCCGAAGTACACCTCGGGCACCGGATCGGGCAGCCGGGCCAGGGAGGCGTCCGCCACCTGGAGGTGTTCGCCCGCCAGATCCACCGTCTTGCCGTCCCACAGCCCGCGCACGACCTCCAGGAACTCCCCGGTGCGCCGGTAGCGGGCCTCCTTGTCGAGGAAGTCGCCGTACGCCCGCTGCTCGTGGCTCTCGCCCCCGGTGACCACGTTCAGCAGCAGCCGTCCGCCGGTCTGCCGCTGGTAGGTCGAGGCCATCTGCGCGGCGAGGGTGGGGGAGACGAACCCCGGCCGGAACGCCACCAGGAACTTCAGCCGCTCGGTGTGCTGGCTGACCATCGCCGTCGTCAGCCACGCGTCCTCGCACCACGCCCCGGTCGGCGTCAGCGCCCCGACGAAGCCCAGGTCCTCGGCGGCGCGGGCGATCTGGGCCAGGTAGCCGACGGACGGCGGCCGGTCGCCACCGGCCGCGGTGACGGGCGTTCCATGGCCGCCGCCGACGACATGGCGGCTGTCGCCGTTGGTGGGCAGGAACCAGTGAAAGGTGAGGGACATGCTGCGCGGCTCCGATCGGGGCGGGGAAAGGGGGAGTTGCGGAAGGCCGTGCCGGGGCGGCGGGGTGCCGTTCAGCGCCGTCACCCCGCCGCCCGCCGTGGCACGCGTCAGCTCGCGGCCGCGAGCACGGGACGGTGCCCCAGTGCCACGGAGAACTGGTCGACGACCTGCTCCAGCGCCTCGGCCGCGCCGGGGGCGACGATCACCCCGCCGTCGGCGGTGGTGTCGATGTCCTTGTCGAGCGTGAACCAGCCCTGCACGATGTGTGCGGCGCCCATCGAGGACAGCACCGGCCGCAGCGCGTAGTCGATGGCCAGGACGTGCGCCGTGCTGCCGCCGGTGGCCAGCGGCAGCACGGTCTTTCCCGCCAGCGCGTACTGCGGCAGCAGGTCCAGCAGGGACTTCAGCAGCCCGGAGTAGGCGGCCTTGTAGACGGGGGTGCCGACGACGACCCCGTCCGCCCGCTCGACCAGCGTCCTGGCCCGGACGATGTCCGGATGCCCGAAGTCGGCGCCGAGCAGCGCGGTGGCGGGGATGGTGCGGACGTCGAGCGGGATCACCTCGTGGCCCTGGCCGGTGAGCCGGGCGTCGAGGTGGCGCAGCAGCCGGGCGGTGCGGGAGGTGGCGGAGGGGGAGCCGGAGACGGACAGGACGGTGGCCATGGTGGCCCCTTTCGGGAGGGTCGCGGGCGGTGTGGCGGGCGGGTCAGGCGAGCGCGGGCTCGGTGTCCGGCAGCTGTGCCTGCGGCTCGCGCACCAGCGGCGGCACGCGTTCGCCGAACGCGCTGGAGAAGTCCCCGGCCGGCCACAGCCCGGGGTGGGTGGCGGCGATGACCTTCAGCCGCTGGGTGGCGAGCAGCAGCGCGAGGCCGAAGCCGCTGTTCTCGGCGGGCACGGGCAGCTCGCGGTGGTCGTCGTAGCCCCAGTCGGTGCGCTGCTCGATGCGGCTGGTGACCGGATCGGCGCTGACATCGGGCACCCAAGGGGCGTAACGCGGCGGGTCGTTGGGGAATTCGACAGGGGGATGTGCGGGCATGGGGAACTCCCGGAACGTGAATACGGGCACTCAGGCGCACGTGAAAGCGGCGGCCGCGGTGGGAAATGAGGCGGGTTACCCGGAAAGGCGGCGGCCGGAAGAAAGCAGCCCTGGTCCGTGCCTGGTCAGGTCAGGGGTGCTGAGGAAGGGGGAGGGGCGGCGACGCGGAAGGAGTCGAGGGAAGTCGAGAGATCCGAAACGTTCGCTCAGGCCCGACAGCGACAGGACGCGCTGGAGACACGCGCAAGGTCGACGTGGCGTCGCCGCGTGAGGTCCTGTCGCTTCATGCCATCGATACAAGCAGGGGAAAGTCCGGCCGGTCAAGAAGTCCCGGCCCGGATTCCATATCCCGGACACGCGGACGAAAGCGGCTGGGCCGCGGAATTCCCGCGGCCCAGCCGGTGTTGCTCGCGTTGTTTCGCCGCTACAGCTCCCGGAGAGCGGGCAGCAACTGCTTCTCGGCCCAGTCGAAGAAGGGCTCCTGGTGGTCCCCGCCGATCTGGACCAGGGCCACGTCCGTGAAGCCCGCCTCGACGAACGGGCGGAGCTTGTCCGTGAACTCCCCGACGTCATTGCCGCACGGGAGGGACGCGGCCACGTCCTCGGGCCGTACGTACTGTGTGGCGCCCTCGAAGGAGGCCGGGCCCGGCAGCTCGGAGTTGACCTTCCAGCCGCCGCCGAACCAGCGGAACTGGTCATGGGCCCGAGCGATCGCCGCGTCCCGGTCGGTGTCGTACGCGATCGGCAGCTGGCCGATGCGCGGCTTGCCCTCGCCACCGTGCCGCTCGAAGGCGTCCACCAGCTCGGGCTTCGGCTCGGTGGCGATCAGCATGTCCGCCTGCTGCCCGGCCAGCCTGCAGGACGCCTCGCCGGACGCGGCGAGCCCGATGGGCGGCGCCTCGTCGGGCAGATCCCACAGCTTGGCGGAATCGACGTCGAAGTGCGTGCCCCGGTGGTTGACGTAACCGCCCTTGAACAGCGCGCGGATGATCTCCACGGCCTCCTCCAGCATCTCGTGCCGGATGTCGGCCGCCGGCCAGCCGCTGCCCACCACGTGTTCGTTCAGGTTCTCGCCGGACCCCAGCCCCAGCCGGAACCGGCCCTCGGACAGCAGCTGCAGCGTGGCGGCCTTCTGCGCCACCACCGTCGGGTGGTAACGGACACTCGGGCAGGTCACGAACGTCGTCAGCGGGATCCGCGACGTGGCCTGCGCGGCCGCCCCGAGCACACTCCAGGCATAGGGGGAGTGCCCCTGGGACTCCAGCCACGGAAAGTAGTGGTCGGACGTCACCGAGAAGTCGAAACCGATCTGCTCGGCTCGGACCACGTCCTTCACGAGCTGACGCGGTCCGGCTTGCTCGGTCATCATCGTGTATCCCCATCGCATGGCTCTCGGGTACCGGTTTGCCCCGCTTTCAAACCCGCTTCCCGAGGACGGAGAGCGCCACCGAGACCGGCCGGCTCCGCCTGCCGCGGGCCGCGTCATGCGCCCGCGCAGCCCGCGCCGCCGGTCAGCCGTCGTCCCCCGTGGTGCCGCCGCCGGAGCCCCTGCGGTTGCGCTTCGACTGGCTGCGCACCACCTCACCCATGCCCAAGGTCACGCCGGCCACCGCGCGCACCCAGCGCGGCCCGCCCCGCGCCGCCCACACGACGCAGACACACCCTCCGGCGACGAGCACCAGGACGACGGCCAATGCGAGCACGATCACACTCCACCCCTCCTTCTGTTGTGGTGCGCGCCATCATGTCACTCGATCAGCCGCCGAGCCTGGCGGAGATGAGAGGGGCCAGGCGGGTGGTGATGGTGCGGTGGCCCTGGTCGTTGGGGTGGACGGAGTCGGAGAGGTCGCCGGCGGCCAGCCAGCCGGTGGTGTCGACGTACGAAGCCCTGGCGTCGGCGAAGGCGGTGACCGCGGCCTTGGTCTCGGTGCCGAAGCGGCCGCTGAAGGTGCGCAGGGCGAAGATCCAGGCGCCCGGGTAGGCGGTGCGGACCTTGCGCAGGAGACTGGTGTACGACGCCTGGAACTGCGCCGAACTCACGCCGCGGCCCACGTCGTTGGTGCCGAGGTTGATGACGACGGCGTTGGCCTGGTAGCGGGAGAAGTCCCAGGCGGGCGTGGCGGCGTTGGGGTTGAGCTTGGTGAACTGCTGCTCCAGGCTCATCCGGTCGTCCGCCGTGTCGACGAGTGCGGCGCCGCCCTGGGCGATCTGGGTGTGGTCGGCGCCGAGGCGTTCGCCGATGAGCCAGCCGTAGGCGGTGCGGGCGTTCTGGGAGGTGGTGGTGCCGACGGTGATGGAGTCGCCGACGAACTCGATCAGCTTCTTCGGGGCGGGCGGGGCGAAGGTGGTGGCGCCGCTGTCGAGGGTCAGGCCCTGGAAGACCGCGTCGCCGTGGTAACTGCCGGCGATGACTTGGTAGTTGACCTGGAGGGTGTGGTTTCCGGCGGCGAGGGGGGTGGGGGTGAGGTTCACCGTGCCCTTGGCCTCGTCGTAGAAGGTGGCGGGGCCGCCGTCGATGCTGGCCCACAAGTCGATGGCGCCCCGTTGCCTGAGCCCCACGGTGCGGCCGGTGAAGCCGGTGCGGAAGTAGGCGCCCGCCCAGTAGGGGGTGTAGGCGGTGGCGGAGGTCGTGGTGTCCCAGCGGCCGCTGAGCTTGATGTTGGGGTCGCCCGGCTGGCCCGGGGCGGCGGCGGACTTCATGGCGGCCGCGCCCAGCTTGGCGCTGATGATGGGGGCCAGGCGGTTCGCGAACGTGGTGTGGCCGGCCTCGTTGGGGTGGCCGTCGCCGTCCTCGTAGTCCGTGCCGTCGGTGAGCCAGCCGCTGGTGTCCACGTACGTCACCTTCGTGTCCCCCGCGCCGTTGCGCGCGCTCACGGCCGCCTTGGTCTCCGCCACGTACCGCTTCTTGAGGGTCTGGACGGCGAAGAGGGCCGCGTTCGGGTACTTCGCGCGGATGTCGCGGAGGAGGGTGGTGTACGCCGACTGGAACTCGGGCCCGGTGACGCCGTGCCCGATGTCGTTGGTGCCGAGGTTGATGACGACGGCGTTCGCCTGGTAGCGGGAGAAGTCCCAGTTCTGGTCGCCGGTGGAGGCCGTCTTGAAGAACTGGGTGGCCAGGCCCGCGCAGCCGCTCTTGGCGACCAGGCAGTAGCCCGCGCGGGCGATCTGGGTGTGGCGCATGCCGAGCTGTTCGCCGGTCTTCCAGCCGTACGAGTCGAGCGCGAGCCGGTCGGTGAGGGCGCCGGCGGTGATGGAGTCGCCGACGAACTCGATGAGCTTGCCGGGGATGCGCGGGGTGGTGGTGCCCGCGCCCGCGTCGAGGACCAGGCCCTGGAAGACGGTGTCGCCGGAGCGGTAGGACACGCGGAGGGTGTGGGTGCCCTGGGGGAGGGGCTTCGGGGTGAGGTCGACGGTGCCCCTGACGCCGGTGTAGAAGACGTCGGCGCCGCCGTCGACGCTGGCGTAGAAGTTCACCGCGTTCCGGGCCTTGACCTTGACCGTCGTGCCGGTGAACGCGGTCTGGAGGTAGCCGCCGGTCCAGTTGGGGACGGCGGCGGTGGCGGAGCCGAGGTCCCAGCGGCCGGTGTAGACGATGTTCGGGTCGGTCACCGAGCCGTTCCCCAGGGCGCTGGTGGGAGCGGCGGCGTGGGCCGTGCTGAGGCTCAGCCCCAGCAGTAGCAAAGTCGTGGCCATGACAAGCGCTAAGAGTCTGCGTATGGGAGGGGGGTTCCTCTCGCGGAAGGGAGTGGCGCTGGGAGCGCTCCCAGATGTGGGGTGCGGTCACGATGGAAGCGATGAATCGGTTCAACGTCAAGAGTGGCGTCGAGGTGGAGCGCACGCCTGGTCCGGGCCGCCCCTCAGCGGCCCGGACCAGAAGGGGAAGGCGCGGACTACCAGCGCGGAATGGCCGGGGTCGTCCACTGTGGGTCGGCGACGCGCATCGCGGCGGCGTCGTCGCGGTCCCGCATCGTGCCGTCGTCGTCCAGCCAGCGCTGGTGCAGAACGGCGAGCCGGTCACGATCGAGGTCGACGCCGAGCCCGGGGGTGTCGGTGACGTCGAGACGGCCGTCGCGGAAGGTGAGGCGCTGGGTGATCACGTCCTCGGTCTGCCACGGGTAGTGGCTGTCGCACGCGTAGTCCAGGTTGGGCACGGTGGCCGCGACATGCGTCATGGCGGCCAGGCTGATGCCCAGGTGGGTGTTGGAGTGCATGGACAGGCCGACGCCGAAGGTGCGGCAGATGGCGGCCAGCTCACGGGTGTTGCGCAGCCCGCCCCAGTAGTGGTGGTCGGAGAGGACGACCTGCACCGCGCCCTTGGTGAACGCCTCCCGGATCTCCCCGAAGGTGGTCACGCACATGTTGGTGGCCAGCGGGACCCCGGCGGATTCGGCGACCTCGGCCATTCCGGGCGTACCGCTGGTCGGGTCCTCCAGGTACTCCAGGACGTCCCGCAGCTCCTCCGCCACGTGCAGGGACGTGGGCACGGACCAGGCGCCGTTCGGGTCCAGGCGCAGCGGCTGGCCGGGGAAGCGCTCGGCCAGGGCGCGGATCGCGGCGATCTCCTGGTCGGGTTCGAAGACGCCGCCCTTGAGCTTGAAGGAGGTGAAGCCGTAGTCGCGGGCGAAGCGCTCGGCCTGCGCCACGACCCCGGCCGGGTCGACCGCCGCATCCCAGTCGTCCGCCTCGGCGACGACGCCGTCCGGGTGCTCGGCCCAGCGGTAGAAGAGGTACGCGCTGTACTCGACGCGGTCGCGGACCTTGCCGCCCAGCAGCGCGTGCACCGGCAGCCCGGCCGCCTTGCCCCAGGCGTCGAGGCACGCCACCTCGAAGCCGGAGAGGATCGACAGCCGCAGCTTGTCCGCCGTCTGGACGCCGCGCAGGCCGCCGACGTCGACGGAGTTCTCGACCCGGGAGGAGTCCACCGCGACCTCGCCTGCCAGGGTGAAGAGCCCGTTCAGGTCGGTGACGCTGTGCCCGGGCAGCTTCTCGGCCAGCGGGCGGGCGAGGTCGAGGTACTTGGTGTCGCCGTACGTCTCGCCGATGCCGGTCGTCCCGCCCTCGGTGACCACCTCGATGATCAGTCGGGGGGTGTACGGCTGGTGGACGCCCTGGGTGTTCAGCAGCGGCGGGTCGGCGACGAGGATGGGCGTCAGCCGCACCTCGGCGATGGTCAGATTCTGTGCTTGCGACGTCTGCGGCGGCTGCGTCATCGGGTGGCTCCCACGAGGTCGAGTCCGGTGGTCAGAAGGGCTTCGAGGTCGGCCAGATCGTCCGGGCCGGGGTCGGCGAGCGGTGCGCGCACCGGGCCGACCGGCCGCCCGCGCAGCCGCGCCGCCGCCTTGACCAGCGAAACGGCGTAGCCGGGGACGCGGTCGCGCAGCTCGACCAGGGGTACGTAGAAGTCACGCAGCAGCCGCTCCACCGTAGCGTCGTCGCCGTCGCGCTGGGCGGTGAAGAAGGCGTTCGCGATCTCGGGGGCGAAGGCGTGCACGGCCGAGGAGTACGCGGTGATGCCGATGCTGGCGTACGGGCGGGCCTGGACCTCGGCGGTCGCGGCGCCGTTGAAGAACAGGAAGTCGTCCGGCGCGGCGAGCTTCAGGCGCTGCAGCCGGTCCAGATCGCTGTGCCCGTCCTTGAGTCCGATGACGCCCGGGATCCGGACCAGCTCGCGCAGGCTGTCGATGGTGAAGGCGACCTGGTCGCGCTGGTACGCGATCAGGGGGAGCCGGGTGCGGGCGGCGATCTGCCGGATCTGCTCGACCAGCCCCGACTGCGGGCCCTTCACCAGGTAGTGCGGCAGGACGAGCGCGGCGTCCGCGCCCGCCTCCTCCGCGATTCCGGCGAACCGGGCCGCCTGCGCCCAGCCGTAGCCGATCCCCGCCACGACCGGCAGCCGGCCGTCGGCCTCGCGGACGGCCGCGGTGATGACCTCGCGGTACTCGTCCTCGTCCAGGGAGAAGAACTCCCCCGTACCGCACGCCGGGAAGATCGCGCCCGGGCCGGTCTCGATCTGCGCCGCGAGGTAGTCGCGGAACGCGGGCAGGTCGAGCGCGGCCGCGCCGTCGCCCTGGTCCCCCTTGGTGTCGGTGAAGCTGGTCAGCGGGAACGAGAGCACGCCGCTCGCCATCCCGTCGCGCAGCCGGGCCGCCGTCGTCGCCGCATCGGCCGTGAGGGCCGTCATCGCTCGTCTCCCTATGTAGATGACGTCTACGTATGCAGATAGAGATTAGGAATGTGCACGCGGGGGCGTCAATAGGTGCGACTTCGCTGCCGTGGTCCGGATTACGATGCGCCCCATGGCGGAATCCGGTGGCGTACGCGAAGTGAAGTCGGCGGGCCGCACCGTGCAGCTCCTCGAACTGCTCGCGGCCCGCGGCGACCAGCCCGCCCGGCTGCGGGAGCTGGCCGAGCAACTGGGCGTGCCGCGCAGCAGCATGTACGCGCTGCTGCAGACCTTGATCGACCGCGGGTGGGTGCGCACCGACGTCACCGGCTCGCTGTACGGCATCGGCATCCGGGCCCTGCTGACGGGCACCAGCTACCTCGACAGCGACCCGCGGGTGCGGGCCGCGCGGCCCTACCTGGACGAGGCGTCCGACGCCCTCGGCGAGACCATCCACTTCGCCCGGCTGGACGACGGCGACGTCGTCTACCTCGCCACCCGCGAGTCGCACGAATACCTGCGGCCCTTCAGCCGGGTGGGCCGCCGCCTCCCCGCGTACGTCGGCGCCCTCGGCAAGGCGCTCCTCGCCGAGCGCCCCGACGACGAACTCCCGCTGCCGGAAGGGCCGCTGGAGCCGCTGACCCCCCGTACCCACCGGGACCGGGCCTCCCTGGCCGCCGACCTGGCCCGCACCCGCGAACGCGGCTACGCGGTGGACCGCGAGGAGGGCGTCACCGGCATCGTGGGCTTCGGCTTCGCCCTGCGGTACGACACACCCGCGGTGGACGCCATCAGCTGCTCGGTGCCGACGGCGCGGCTGACGGAGGGCCGGGAGGAACGGATCGTGGCGGTGATGCGGGAGATCCGGGAGAAGATCGAAGCGGTGGTGCCGAGGGCGGGCGGGGCGGCGACGCAGTGGCGGTAGGGGGTGTTGCCCGGCGTTCGCCTTCGGCGCGGGCTCGGAGATGGCGGCGTCGGGGGGCCGGGCCCGCGCGGTCCGGCGGGGTCGGCTGACGTCATCCGAACCACCGCTGCGGGCGGGGCGCGGTGTTGCGCCAGATGTGCTTCGTCTCCTGGTACTCGTGCAGCCCCGCCGGGCCCAGCTCACGGCCGATGCCCGACTGCTTCATCCCTCCCCACTCGGCCTGCGGGACGTACGGATGGAAATCGTTGATCCAGACCGTGCCGGCGCGCAGCCGTGACGCCACCCGGTGCGCCTTCTCCGCGTCCTGCGTCCACACCGCGCCCGCCAGGCCGTACACCGTGTCATTGGCGAGCGCCAGCGCCTCCTCCTCGTCCCGGAACCGCTCCACCGTGAGCACCGGGCCGAACGACTCCTCCTGCACCACCCTCATGTCCGGGGTGCAGTCGTCCAGCACCGTCGGCAGGTAGTAGTGGCCGCCCGCGAGGGACGGCTCGTCGGGCGGCGCCCCGCCGCAGCGCAGCACCGCGCCCTCGTCGATGCCCGCCGCCACGTACGACGCCACCTTGTCGCGGTGCGCGGCCGAGATCAGCGGTCCGGTACGGGCGTCCTCGTCGAACGGGCCACCGAGCCGGATCGCCCGGGCGCGGGCCACCACCTCGTCCACGAACGCGTCGTGCAGCTGCTCCTGCACCAGCAGCCGGGCACCCGCCGAACACACCTGCCCGGAGTGCAGGAACACCGCCGTCAGCGCGTAGTCCACCGCCGTGTCGAAATCGGAGTCGGTGAAGACGATGTTCGGGTTCTTGCCGCCCAGCTCCAAGGCGACCTTCTTGACCGTGGGCGCGGCCGCCGCCATGATCCAGCGCCCGGTCACCACACCGCCGGTGAAGGACACCATGTCCACCCGCTCGTCCGTGACCAGCGGCGCGCCCACCGTCGACCCGGCCCCCAGGACGAGATTCGCCGCGCCCGGCGGCACCCCCGCCTCGGTGAGCAGCCGCAGCAGCCCGATCGCGGTGTGCGGGGTCAGCTCGCTGGGCTTGAGGACGAACGTGTTCCCGGCGGCCAGCGCGGGCGCCACCTTCCACGCCGTCTGCAGCAGCGGATAATTCCACGGTGTGATCAGGGCACACACCCCGACCGGTTCCCGCACCACCCGGCTGTCGATCTCCGGACTGCCCGTTTCCAGCGCCCGGTCCTGGCCACCGGCGGCGGCCAGGTGGCCGAAGTAGCGGAAGCACCCGGCGATGTCGTCCAGGTCGTACTCGCTCTCCACCAGCCGTTTCCCGGTGTCCAGGGACTCGGCCCGGGCCAGGGCGCTCCGGTCCCGCTCCAGCAGATCCGCGACGCGCAGCAGCAGCCGCCCCCGCTCCGCGGCCGCCGTGCCCGGCCACGGCCCGCGGTCGAACGCGTCCCGGGCCGCCGCGACCGCCGCGGCCACGTCCTTCGGCCCGGCCTCGTCCACCGCCGCCACCCGGGACCCGTCCGCCGGGCAGCGGATCTCCCGCGTCTGTCCGTCGAGGGCGGCGGTCCACTGTCCGCCGATGAACAGCTCCGGCATGTTTCCCCCTACGTATTGGGGTTGCCATGTGTGTGAGGGGTTGCCATGCACGGGGGTTGCCCGACGGCCCACACACCGAGCGTAAGGGCCACCGGGCGGCCCCGCACGGCGTGCGGACACCGATGGGCCTCCGGCGGGTGTCGCAGGGGGGTGTCCGTCGCCTCTCGGAGAGCTGGGACATCACCCGCCACGGCCTCGCCGCCGGCCACATCGGCCCCGCTCCGGCCACCGGCCCGCCGCCCCCGCCCACCCGCCCGGGGCTTCCGGGGGCAGGGGGCGGAGCCCCCTGGTTCGGGGAGGGGCGGGGTGGGGGAGCCGCACCCCGTGTGGGCGCGCGGCGGGGGGCGGGGAGAATCCTCGGCATGTACGACCCCGACGCGCCCCGCGCCCTCGCCGACGAACTGATCGCCGCCCTCGACCCCTTGCCCTTTCCGCGGCGCATGCGGGAACTGGCCGTGCGGGTGCGGGCGGCCAGCGCGCGGGGGCAACTGGCCGGGATCGTCGGGGAGCTGGCCGGGCGGGGGGCGTACGAGCGGCGGCTCGCCGCCGCGGCGGCCGCGATCGGCGGGCGCACCGGCCATCTGGCGACGCTGCTCACCGACCCCGACCCCCTGGTGCGGTGCCACGCGCTGCGGGCCCGGGTCGGGGACGAGGCGCTGGAGGCGGCGTTCGAGGACGCGCCCGCCGCCGTACGGCGCCAGCTGATCCGGGCCGTCGTCGCCCAGCACCGCACCGCGCTCGCCGACCGGCTCGTCGAGCCGCTGCGGGAGCGCTGGGGCGACACCGAGGCGGCGCGGCTGCTGCCGGCGTGCGGGGCGGACACCGTCGCGACGCTGCTGCCCGCGCTGTTCCACGCCGTCGGCAGCTGGCGGCCCCTCACCGCCCGGCACCCCGCCGCCGTCCTCGACGAGGCCGAGCGGCAGCTGACCGCGCTGCCCGCGGCGCTGCGCGCCGACTGGTGGCTGCGGTACGCGCCCGGCGTGGCGCTCGCCGCCCGCGCCGAACCGCACCGCGTGCTGGACCTGCTGGAGCGGCGGTGCCACAGCCCGCTGCCACCACCGCTACGGCACCGCCTGGGCACACTGGTGGCCGCCGACCCCGGCCGTACGCTCGATCTGCTGCTCACCCCCGAGCACACCCACCTGCTGCGCGGCCGGGGGCTGGAACGGTCCGTGCTGCGCCGCCTCGTGGCGGCCGACCCGCCCGAACTCGACGCGCTCGGCCGGGCCCTGGCGCACGACGGCGAGGCCCTGGCGCGGCTGCTGGCCGCGCTGCCGCCCGCCCGCCGCGCCGTCTTCTTCGACGCCGCCACCGCCGAACGCGACCCCTCCCACGCCGTCCTGGCACCCGCCGTCCTCGACGCCCTGCCGCGCCCGCGCCGCCAGGCGGAGGCGCGCCGGATGGCCGGGCAGGCGCGCGAGCGCGGCGCGCACTGGACCACGGTCCTCGAAGCGGTCGCGTATCTGCCGGTCGAGGAGGCGCACGACGAACTGCTGGCGGCCACCCGCCGCGCCGACGCGGACGACCGCGCCACCGCCTACCCGCTGCTGATCCGCAACGCCGCCCGGTCCGGCGACCCGGACGCCGTCACCGCGCTGCTGCGGCGCCTGGAACGGCTGCGCGACGAACAGGACCCGGTGCGTCACGCCGCCCTCGACGCGCTCGCCGCGACCCCGCCCGGCCTGTTCACCGACGACGCCGCCGAACCCCTGGACCGGGTCGCCACCGACGCCGTCCAGGCCCGCGACTCCTCCACCGGCACCCGCCGGGCGCTGCGCCGCCTCGCCGTCGCCCTGCTGCGCGAACACGCCGTCACCGGGCGGCGCGAACTGCTCGGCTGGGGTTTGCGCACCGTCACCCGGCTCGCGGGCAGCGTCGGCGCCACCGACCTCGGCCGCCTCGACCGCCGGCTGCGGCGCGGCCAGGAACACACCGTCTTCGAGGGCTTGCGCCCCTGGCTGGAGGCGGGCGCCGAACGCGTCGACCACGAACTGACCTTCGCCCTCGCCCGCTCCCTCGGGCGGCGCGCCCACGCCCTGCCCGAGCTGCAGGAACTGCTGTGGCAGGCCATCGCGTTCGGCCGTGGCGCCACCGCCCGCACCGCGATCGCCCTGTGGCTGGAGCCGCCCCGCGAACGGGAGGACCGGGTGGCCGAACTCCTCGCCCAGGAGCCCTCGGCCGCCGTCCTGCCGCCGGTCCTGGCCGTACTGGCCCGGCGCCGCACCGATCTGCTCGACCTCGTCCTCGGCGACACCCCGCCCTACGGCCGCTTCCTCACCCACGGCACCCACTGGACGCCACCCACCGGCCGTGACACCGCCCGCTGGCTGCCCCGCCAGCAGGCAGCCGCCGCGCGCCTGTTGGCCCGGGCCGCCGCCGACACCACCCTCCCGGCGGCCGAGCGCGCCACCGCGATCGCCCGCGCCGCGCCGCTCGACGAGGGCACGCCGCTGGTCAGGGCGTGGGCCACCGCCGAGGACGGGGTGCTCGCCGAGGCCGCCCTCGCCGCCCTGCCGTGGACCCGACTCCCCGGCGACGCCCTGCCCCTGCTGCTCGCCCACGCGGGCGGCGACCGCGCCCGGGTGGCGGTGTACGCGGCGGCCCGGGCCGCCCGGTATGTCACGCCGTCCCGGCTGGACGCGCTCATCCGCGGCGTCCTCGCCCCCGACGGTGTCGCCACCGCCATACCGACCGTCCCGGCCAAGGTCACCAGCCGCAAGGAGGCCGCCCGGCTGGCCGCCACCCACCTCCCGGCCTCCGACGCGGCCACCCTCCTGGCCGACGCCCAGGGGCTCCCCGGCCAGCACCCCGACGTCCAGGCCGTCTGCGTCCGTTTCGCCGCCCGGCTGCTCGGCACCGAACGCGCCTGGGAACTGCTGACCACCGCCGCCCGCGGGCGCCGCGAACTGCGCCACGCCGTCCTGCGCACCCGGCCGCTCGACCTCCCCGAACTCCACCGCGAGCGCTATGCCCAGCTCATCCGCGTCGTCTGCGACACCGAGGACCCCGAGGTGGCCGCCTCCGGCCACGCGGCGCTCGCCCGCTGGTCGCCCTGGGCACCGGACGCGGCCGCGCTGCTGGTCGCGGCCGTCACCGACCTCGGCAACCGGACGAGCTGGCGGTCCGCCGCCGACGCCCTGCTCGCCCTCATGGCCGCCGCGCCCGACGGCGCTTACGAGGACAACCCCCTCGCCTGGGCGCTGGCCGCCCTCGTCACCGCCGACGCCCGCACCGGTATGCCCGACGCCGAAGCGGACCGC
Organism: Streptomyces sp. NBRC 110028; assembly: GCF_001417735.1. Lineage (GTDB taxonomy): Bacteria > Actinomycetota > Actinomycetes > Streptomycetales > Streptomycetaceae > Streptomyces. The sequence goes on along the minus strand of NZ_BBUZ01000024.1, from coordinate 16,329 downwards.
GACCGGCCCGCCCGCCAGCGCGTACGCCATCTGGCCACCCGACTCGCCCAGCACGGGCGGATGCGGCCGCGGGAGACGCGGCGCCACGCGCTCGGCGCCGCCGAACTCCTCGCCGGATACGAGACGTTCGTGCCCGAGGCCGCCCAGGTGCTCGTCCAGGCCCTCGACCTGGACGCCCGCCCCTCGGCGCTGACCGCCGCGCTCGCCCGCCTCGCCCGGCTGCACGCCTCCCGCCCCGCGCTCGCCGCCCGCACCGCCGACACCCTGCGGGACCGGCTCGGTGCTGCCTCGCGGCCGGGCGGCGGCGAAGCGCTGCTGCGCGCCGCGTGGCAGCTGGAGGAGGACGGCGGCCACGCCGCCGGGCTCTTCGCCGCGGTCCTCACGGGCGTCGGCGGCCCCCGTACGGAATGGGCGGAGCCCTGGCGGGAACGGGTGCGCGAGCTGCGGCGGCATCCGCACCCCGATGTGCGGGACGCGGCGCTGCGGCTGACGACGGCGGGGGAGTAGGGAGGAGGGTCTAGGCGTCCCGGCGCCAGGCGCCCTCGCCGTAGTCGTAGACGTACGCGGGGCGGCCCTCGACGCCGCTCGTGCGGAACGGCGCGCCGTGGTCGTCGATCCGCGCCGTCCCGGAGCGGTCCCCGCTCGTCCACTCCAGCTCCAGGTACCAGCGGCAGTCGCAGCCCGCCGTGCGGGCGTTGACCAGCAGCACCTCCGGGTCCGAGGCCGAGACGCGGTACGGGAAGCGGACGGCGGGGATCGGCTTGCCCGCGTCATTGCCGTCGGTGGGGCGGGCCTGGGGGCGCGCGGCGTCCAGGTCGACGGCGAAGGCGCGCGGGGTGAGGGAGCCGCCGCAGCCGTTCTCCATGGCGAACGACGACCACGCCGGCGGCGTACGGCGCCCCACGACCCGTACGTGCAGGGCCCGCAGCACGACCGCGGACTCCGCCGCCCGCCCCTGGACCGTCACCTCGACGTTGGTGGTCCCGCCGTGCACCGCGTCATGGGCCGCGGCCCAGGCCGGGGCGTCCTGCTCGGTGGGCGGCGGGGCGACGTCGGCGGGCGGCCGGTCGATGAGGTAGCGGTGGTCGCAGCCGTTCTCCCAGACGTGGGAGCGGGTGCTGAGGGTGAGGGGCAGGCGCGTGCTGCCGTTCCCGGGCGGACGGGACGCGCCGGGCGCGGCGGCCGTTCCGCCCTCGCGCCGCCCCGGCTCTTCGCCGCGCGGCGCGCCCGGCTTCGGCCCGTCGCCGGACACCTCGCGGTCCAGACGGCCGCGGGCGGTGGGCCCGGCGGTGGGCGGGCGCGTCGCGGGCGCCTTCGGTGTCGCGCTCGCCACCGGGGGCGAGGCGGCGGTGTGGTGCCGCGGTTGGGCGGCGCCGGGCGACGACCGCACCTCGACGGCCGTGACGGCGAGGACGGCGGCGGCGGCCGCGCCCGCCACCAGCGCCCACGGCCGGTCCCGCCAGGGGGCGCGGACCGCCGCGGTGTCGCCCGGGACGGCCCGTAACCGCCCCCGCGCCGAGCCGCCCCTCGCCTCGGCCCGCCCGCCTGCCCGCGCCACCCCGCCAGCCCGCGCCACCCCGGCCGCCCGCCGTGCCCGAGCCGCCGCCCTGGCCCGCCCGGCCTTGGTGCGCCCGGCTCCGGTCGGCCCGGGGCCGCTGCCTCCGTCGGCGTCCGGCGCCGCGCCGCCGGTCGTACGGCCCGCCGCGCCGCCGAACCGCCCGGCCTCGGCGGCCGGCTTGACGTCGTGCGCCCGCTGCCCGGCCGTACGGCGCGTCACGTCGCCGGGGCGGGAAGGGACCCGACCCGGCGCTGTCGCCCCGGCATCGCCGCCTCGCGGGGGGCCGTGGCCGCTCGCCCGCGTCGTCGCGCGGCTCGCGTCGGCGAGGAGCCAGCGGCGGTGAAGGGCCATCAGCTCGTCCGGGGTCGCGCCGCAGAGGCGGGCGAGGCGCTCCACCGGGGCGTAGTCCGCGGGGACCGCGTCGCCGTTGCAGTAGCGGTGCAGCGTGGACGTGCTCACGTGCAGGTGCGTGGCCAAGGCCGCATAGCTGCGGCCCGAGCGCTCCTTCAGCGCGCGCAGGCTCTCCGCGAACTCCTCGACCGCATCGGCTCCGCCCACCGGCCCATCCCCCTCCTCGGCCTCCTCGGCCCGCCGCGCCATTCCGCGGGCGCGTCCCAGGCTGCCGTCGTATCCCCAAGTCAGCGTACGTGCAGGCATTCCGGCGTCCCGGATGCCACGCCCGCCGTAGCGGTCGTGGCGCGGGGCGGCGCACGCTCGTCACATCGACGCACGCCCCTCGACGAAGTGAGGAACCCTTCCATGCCCATGTCTCCGCGCACCCTCCGCACCGCCGCCCTCGGCGCGCTCACCGCGGCCGCCCTCATGGCCGGGTCCACGGCCGCGACAGCGGCCCCGGCGGCCCCCGGCCACCTCGTACCGAAGGAGCTGCCTCCGCACCCGTCGTCCGACTGGTACGCGAGCGACGTCACCCCGGGGCTGCCCGAGGATGCCCCGTTCTGCGTCGAGAACACGCTCCCTGCGGCCGGGGCCACCCATCGGACCTTCTGGACCGAGTACGACACGACCGCGAGCCAGATCGTGGTCGAGGCCGCCACCGTGGACGCCGCGCGCAAGCTCGCCGCGGCGGCCGGGAAGAAGGTGCGGAACTGCGCCGCCGACTGGCGGCGCGACCACCCCGAGGGCTCGGCGTCCTGGCGGGACTACGGCACGCTCCCCGCCGAGGACGGCGCCCACGTGTACGGCGTCCACACCTCGTACCCGGACTCGGAGCCGGGGATCCACCTGTACGGGATCGGGCGCGACGGGCGGACCGTCACCGTCGTCGCGTGGGGCGAGATGGGGGGCTACGAACAGGCCCCGGTCGACGCGTTCCGGCGGACGACCACCACGGCGGTGGTGAAGCTGTACCACCCGTGACGTCCCGTGCCGACCCGGAGGGCCGGAAGGGGTGCGCGTCGCCGCCGCCGAGAGAGGGCACACGCCCCAGGGTCGGTGCACCCGCCCGACCGGATCATGCCCGGAGGATCCCGTGCCGAACGGTTCGCTCTCTCTCGCCGCCACGCTCTACCTGCTCGCCTTCGACCCGGGCACCGGCAAGCCCGTCACGCACGTGGGCTATCTCGTCCAGGCCGGGGCGCTCACCGAACTCGCGCAGCGCCAACTGCTCGTCGACGCGAAGGGGCGGCCCCAACCGCTGCCGGACGCGCGGACCGGCGACCCGGCGCTGGACGGGCTGCTGGAGCTGATCGAGGAGTCGCGGCCGCGCACCTGGGGGACCTGGGTGGGGCATCAGCCGCGGCTGACCGAGCGGGCCGTACGGGACCAGCTGCGGGCGGCCGGGTATCTGCGCACGACGACGCGGCGGGTGCTCGGCCTGTTCCCGGTCAGGGAGTACGCGCTGGAACGCCCGGAGCTGGTCGCGGGGATGCGGGACGAGACGGTGCGCGTCCTGCACGGGGGACGGCCCGCGGCCGAGGTGTCCGAGCGGGACGCGGCGCTGATCGCGCTCGCCGCGGCGGGCGGGCTGACGACCGTCGTCACGCACGAGGACCTCGACGCGCACCGGCAGCGGATCGCGGAGCTGGAGGCGCGCGGCGGCGCGCCGGGGGCCGCGCTGGAGGGCGTGGTCGACCGTGTGCGGGCGGGGCTCGCCGCCGCGGTCGCCACCGCGCTGTCGGCGGCGACCACCGCCGTGACCACGACCACGACCACCAACTGACCCGGTCACCCGGCGAAAGGGAGTTCTCTCTCCGGCTCTCTGCCGGGTTCTCCTGGGTTCTCTCTCAGGAGGTGTCTCTGAGCAGCGACGCCAGACCGTCGTCCAGGTCCAGCTCACCGCCCTCGGCCCCCTCGGGCACCACCGCGTACGAGCGGTCCAGGAACCGCCGCAGGTCGCCGGTGTCGAACTGCACCATGGCCATGCCCTCGGGCGCGTGGAACTCCAGCACGGTGCGCTGCGTTCCGCACGGCCACATCTGCACGTCCCCGCTGCCCGCGGGCCCGCGCAGCCCGGCCGCGAGCAGTTCCCGCCCGAATGTCCACTCCACGGCGGAACCGTCGAGGGACGCGGTCGGCGGGAAGGAGACGCGGACGGCGAACGGGTCGTCGCGTTCGTAGCGCAGGCATGCCGGGATGGCGCGTGCCTCTGGGGTCGACGCGATGAGGTGGGCCTGGACTGCTTGGTCGATGACAGTGGTCACAACGCCTGCTCCCTTGCGATTTCGATCGGTGCGACTCCTCGCCGTCTCTACGTCCATAAGACGTACGGGCCGACGGGGCAGTGCACCCGCATGCGGCGTGACGTGCGTCACGACTGGTTTTTCGGGGGGACATACGGCATTTAGGCTTGCCAAATCCATGCACGGTCTCGGGTGCCGTGCGGAGCTGTTACAAAACTTCCGCCGCACTCCGCTCTCCCGAGGCACCCACCCCAGGGGTTGTTCCACCATGACGATGCGTCCCGCGGCGCTGGATGCGGCCGCGTACACCCGGCTGTACGAATCCGAATATCCACGACTTGTCGGGTACGCCCGCACCCTCACCGGCAACCCCTGGGCGGCGGGAGACCTCGTCGCCGAGGCGCACTTCCGCGTCTGGCGGCGGCTGCGCACCGGGGAGGCCATCGACGCCGACGCCGCACCGGGCGAACTGACGAGCGCCGTCCGCGGGCTCGCCGTGGCGTCGGTGAACTGGGGCCCGCAGCAGCAGGCCTCGCTCCTCGAACCGCTGATACGTGTCCTCGGCGAGCTGCCGCAGCGCTGGGTCACGGCGCTCTGGCTCGCCGAGGCGGAGGACCTGCCGCCGGAGGAGGCGGCCCGTCGTACGCGCAACACCGCCGAGGCGGCGGCCGCGCTCGTGGAGCGGGCCCGGGAGAGCCTGCGCCGCGAGTTCCTGCGCGCGCAGCCCGGTGCCCCGGCGAGCGCGGCCTGCGGTGGCCACTGGGACGGTATGCCCGGCCATGTGCTGGGCACGGACGACCCGCACCAGGCCGAGCGGATCGCGGTGCACATCGACGGCTGCCCGGACTGCCGGTCCCGGATGGAGCGGCTGGTGGCGGCCGATGGCCGGCTGGCCGCGCTGACCGGCCCGGCGCTGCTGGCGCTGTACGACCGGGGCGCCGCGCCGTACCTGCGGCCGCTGGCCGCCGCGGGCGGCTGGGCCGCGACGGGGGCCGCCGCGGCGGTCGCCAAGACCGCTGGGGTGGGCGGTCCGGCGACCGTGCCGATCGGCGGTGCGCACGCGGCTCCGGCGAACGGCCCGCTCGTCTCCGGCCGCCGCTCGATGCGCCACCTGATGCACGGGCGGGTGCGCGAGGCGGGGCCGGTCGCGGTGGCGGTGGCCGGGGCCGGGGTGCTGTTCGTCGCGGGCGCGGCGGTCATGACGGGCCTGGCCCTCACCAACGGCGGCGCGGCGGAGGCCGGGCAGCCGGCGGCGGCGTCGGCGTCGAGCCATAAGTCGGCCGATTCCGCACCTTCGTCGGGTTCGTCGGGTTCATCCGGTGCGGACGCCACCGACGCCGCGTCGCGGACGCCGGGCGCGCCGCGCGCGAACGGCACGGGGGAGGCGTCCCGGAGCAGGCCGTCCACGAAGGCGCCGGGGCCGTCGGACGTGCCGTCGAGCGCGGTGTCCCCCTCGCGGTCCACGGCGCCGTCGTCCGCTCCGTCGGACCCGTCGTCCTCGCCCTCGGGGAAGCCGACGACGCCGTCGAAGCCGACCAAGTCGCCCAACCCGTCCGAATCCGGGTCGACTGCGACATCAAACCCCACCTCCGAGCCCACGTCCAAGCCCTCGTCGCCGACGCAGGACCCGACGAGCGGCGGCGGTGGCGGCGGCACGGCGGACCCGCAGGGGACGACGCCGGGCCAGACCGGCACGCCGACCTCGGCGGCCGACGACGACTCACGGAACTGCCTGTCGCTGCTGGTCCGGCTCTGCGTGAACAACTGACCCGGCACGGCTGACGGCCGATCGGCGGCGCCCCCGGCATTCCCGGGGTCGCCGCCGCGCGTTCGGGCGCCGTGCCGGCTCCCTGCCGCCTCGGGCGATATGCGGGCGATATGCGGGTGTTGTGGACGGCGTACCGCCCATGGGCCGGCTTCCACCCCCATGACGCGCAGGGGGATCACCCGCCGGTGACCCGGCCCGCGGCGTCTTCGCCCTCGCCTTCCGCGACGTGCGCCACGGCCTCGCCGTCGGCGGTGACTACCGCCCCGGCCGGCCGTCGCCGCGCGCGGCCGCGGTCACCGCGGACGGCGGCGCGGCCTGGACCCCGGCCGCCGAGCCCCCGCCCGCCTGCCGTTCGGGGGCCGCCTGGCTCCCGTACGCCCACCGCTCCGCCCTCGCGGTCGGCCCGACAGGCACCGACCTGACGGCGGACGGCGGCCGCACCTGGCGCGCCCTCGACTCCGGTTCGTACGACACGGTGGACCGCGCCCCGACGGCGGCTGCTGGGCGTCGGGGGAGAAGGGCCGCATCGCCCGCCCAGAGCCGGCCCGGTAGCGGCGACCGGTAGCGTGGCCGGTCATGACGAGCGCCACCGATCCCCGCTATGAACTCCCGCGCGACTGGCCCACCACCGAGGCCGAGGCGACCGCCGTGCAGGAGCGGCTGCGGGGATCCGTCCGCGCGGAGGGCGGGGCCGTGCCCGCCCCGGGCGCCGGGGCCGGGGCGGTCGCCGGGGTGGACGTGGCGTACGACGACGAGCGGGGCGTCGTCGCGGCGGCCGCCGTCGCGCTGGACGCCCGTACCCTCGGCGTCCTCGGGGAGACGACGGCGGTGGGCCGGGTCACCTTCCCGTATGTGCCCGGGTTGCTGGCGTTCCGCGAGATCCCGGCCGTGCTGGACGCGCTCGGCGCCCTCGACCGGCTCGGCCACCGCCCCGATGTCGTGGTCTGCGACGGCTACGGCCTCGCCCACCCCCGCCGCTTCGGGCTGGCCAGCCATCTGGGGGTGCTCACCGGCCTGCCGACGATCGGCGTCGCCAAGAATCCCTTCGCCTTCCGCCACGCCCCGCCCGGCCCGCGCCGTGGCGACTGGACGCCGCTGCTCGACGGGGACGAGGAGGTCGGCCGGGCGCTGCGCACCCGGGACGGGGTGAAGCCGGTGTTCGTGTCCGTCGGCCACCGGGTGACCATCGAGGACGCCTGCGCGTACACCCTCCATCTGGCCCGTGACTACCGGCAGCCCGAGACCACCCGCCGCGCCGACGCCCTGTGCCGCCGCGCCCTGGCGGACACTCCCTAGCTGCACTGACCGGAGACGTTGATTGAGAGCAGGGCGTTCCGCTCGGCAGTCACGAGGCCGGGGTTGAGTGCCTTTCAACCAGGTCTCTGGCGAGCTGACTGATGCGTTCGCGGGCTGTCTCTGGGGTGAGTATCTCGATGTGGTCGCCGAACTGGAGGAGCTGACGCACTGACTCGATGTCGGGGTAGCGGACGACGACGGTGCACCAGCCGTTTTCCGCGTCGGAGACGTCGTGGATGCGGTTGCCGAGGATGCGCCGCGCCAGGTCGAGTCCGTTTTCTGGCAGGCGGACGGTCACGCTCACGCGACCTTGCCCCTCGGTGCGTTCCTTCAACGCGGCCCATCTGGTGCGGAGGGTTTCGCTTGGTCGGAGAGCAGCTGGCGCGTCGAGTTGTTCGTAGGACGAGAGTCGTTCCAGAGCGAACAGCCGACCGTTCCCCTGGTCATCGGCGATGAGATACCAGCGACCGGATTTCGCGACGATCCCGTACGGGTCGACCACCCGCGTTGAGGGCTGATTCTCGGCGCTGCGCCGGTATTGGATTCGCAGCCGGCGGCGGTGTCGCAGTGCCGAGGCCAGATCCGATACGTCGACCGCTGCCTCTGAGTCAGCAAACCACGCGGTGCTGTCTACCAGCACCAGGTCCGCCAGTTGCAGCAGGCTCGGCGACCCAGGTGCTGCAGCCTGCCGAGCGGCGATCTTGCGCGCGGCCGACTCCCACACCGCAGACAGGCCCATACGCTCAAGTTGCGCGCTGTCCAAACCGGCTACGGAGAGTGCCTCCAGCTCTGATGGTTCCAGATGCGATGCGTTGAGCCGTGCACTGGGGAGCAAGACGATCCCGCCGTTCCGCCCGCGTTCGGCATAGACAGGCACACCTGCTGTCGAGAGCGCCTCGACATCCCGCAGCACGGTCCGCCGAGACACTTCCAGACGCCCGGCGAGCTCGGTGGTGGTGATGCGCTGACGGGTCTGCAGGAGCAGCAAGAGATGCAACAGCCTCGAAGCCTTCATACTGACCAGCCTTTGCGGAAAAGGTGACAGGTTCTGTCGCGATGCGGCGGTCAACTGGAGCAGTACCGAGAATTCAACGATCTGAGGAGCGCACTATGCCCGCACCCAACCTGTTCCTGATCGGCGTCCGCGACGCCGAGACCGCTACTGCCTTCTACAGCGACCTGTTCGAGATCGAACCGACCTTCATCAGTCCCCACTACGTAGCTTTCGAGGTTGCCCCCGGCGTCCTGTTCGCGCTGTGGACGGGCTACAGCGAGCATGCGGTCCCGAGCACCCCTCGAACGAGCGAAGTCGGACTGATGGTCCCAGGAGGAGCGACCGCGATTGACGAGATCTTCACGAGCTGGGTCTCGAAGGGAGTCCATGTCGCGGAGGAGCCACACGACGCTGTCTTCGGTCGCACGTTCGTCATCACGGACCCCGACGGCAACCTCATCCGGGTCTCCCCGGTGGACTGATCTTCACGCCCCCTACCCACACTTCTAGTGCCGCGTCAGCCAAGGTTTGCCCGGTAGCGAGGCGTCCTGGTGCGGTCAGATGCAAGGCGCCGGATCGGCCTCGTAGTGGGCCTACTCGGTCGATTCGGCAACGCCGCAGATGGCCGTGCCAGGGCGGCGAGCGGGGTGAACCTTGGCTGACGCGGCACTAGTTGTCGAAGGGCCAGCTGCACACGATGGTCGGCCCTTCAGGCTGTCCAGGAGCTCAAACATGTCACATCCGAACGCCGTCCTCACCCCGCGCCACCGTCTGAAAGTCGCTCGACTCGTCGTTGACGACGGCTGGCCGATCAGCGAAGTCGCGGCCCGATTCCAGGTGTCCTGGCCAACCGTAAAGCGCTGGGTCGATCGCTACCTTGCAGACGAGTCCATGCAGGACCGATCCTCACGACCCAGGAGATCATCGACCAAAACACCCAAGAACGTGACGAAGCGGTGCGTCAGCCTGCGACTGCGCCTGCGAGAAGGACCGGTCCAGCTCGCCGCGAGACTCGACATCGCCCCGTCGACAGTGCACCGAATCCTGCGATCGGTCCGACTGAACCGACTAGCCTACGTCGATCGAGCGACAGGTGAACCCGTCCGCCGGTACGAGCACGACCACCCGGGATCGCTCGTGCACGTGGACGTGAAGAAGCTCGGGAACATCCCCGATGGAGGCGGTTGGCGGTACGTCGGTCGCCGCCAAGGCGAGAAGCACCGCGTCGCGACACCGGGCAAGTCACGCAACGCCTACGGCGGCCCGAAGTTCGGATACGCGGTCGTGCACACCATCATCGACGACCACTCCCGCGTCGCCTACACCGAGGTCCACGATGACGAGACGGCCGTGAGCGCAGTCGGCGTGCTGCATCGCGCGGTGGAGTGGTTCGCCGAGCGCGGCGTCACCATCGAGAGGATTCTCTCCGACAACGGCGGCGCCTACCGGTCCTGCCTTTGGCGCGACACGTGCGACACCCTCTCGATCACACCGAAGTACACGCGCCCTTACCGTCCGCAGACCAACGGCAAGGTCGAACGCTTCCACCGCACCATGGCCGACGGCTGGGCCTACGCCCGCTGCTACACCAGCGAGCAACAACGCCGAGACGCTCTGCCGCCGTGGCTGCACCATTACAACCAGCACCGTCCGCACAGCGCTTGCGGCAACCAGCCCCCGTTCTCACGGTTGATCAACCTCCCCGACCAGTACACCTAGCCCCCGCTCTGGCCCACCCGCTCCAGCCCACCCGCCGGGTCTCGGCCACGAAGCAGCCGAACTCGACGCAGCGCACGTGCACCACGGCCACCTCGGGGTCCGCGTACAGTTCGGAGAGGGTCTCCTCGCACGCCCGCTGCCCGGCGCCGGTCAGCAGCCGGCCGCCGAGGATGGTGCCCGTCGCGGAGTAGGCGCGCAGCACCCGGTGGTCGCCCCATATGCCGGACGGGAAGCCGGGGCCGGTCCAGCCGTCGCACTCCTCGGCGTGGAGGAAGACGGGCCCCTGCTCGTCGTACGGGCCGGGCTCGGCGCCCGTCTCCTCGGCCCAGCGGCGCAGCGGGGCGTAGGAGACGAGGGCGATGGTCTCGCCCGGCCGGCTGCGGCCCAGGCAGCAGCGCAGCGGGCTGTCGCCCTCCTCGTCGTCCACCACCATGCGCGGTGGGTCGCCCGCGTCGTCCCGGATCCGCAGTCGCTTGGCCACCTCGGGTGCGATGGCCCGGATCTCGTATCCGTCGTGGTCGCTCATGCCTCTCATCGTCGTCCGTGGGCCCCGCGCCGGCTGGCGCTATTCGGACGGGGCGCTCGGCGCGGGCGCACTTGACAGGGCGCTGGTGCTCCGTCAGATTCGCCCCAAAACATGGGACGTCCGACGTCCGGATCGTCCCAAAAGGAAGGCAGGTCCTGATGAGTCTTCCGGCTCCGCTCACCGGCGTCGTCCCGCCCCTGTGCACCCCCCTCACCCCCACCGGTGAGGTCGACACGGCCTCCCTCACCGCCCTCGCCGAGCGGCTGGTCGACGCGGGGGTGAGCGGCCTGTTCGCGCTCGGGTCGAGCGGTGAGGCCGCGTATCTGGGCGACGGCAGGCGCCGTGCCGTCCTGGAGACGGTGGTCGGGGTGGCGGCCGGGCGGGTGCCGGTGCTCGCTGGGGCGATCGACATGGCGACCGAGCGGGTCGTGGACCATGCCCGTGCCGCCGCCGCGCTGGGCGCGGACGCGATCGTGGCCACCGCGCCCTTCTTCACCCGCACCCATCCGGTGGAGGTCGCCGACCACTTCCGGCGGGTGCGCGAGGGCGCGGGGCTGCCGGTGTTCGCGTACGACATCCCGGCCTCCGTCCACTCCAAGCTGACGCCCGGGATCGTGCTGCCGCTGGCCGCCGAGGGCACGCTCGCCGGGCTCAAGGACAGCAGCGGCGACGACGGCGCGCTGCGGCGGCTGCTGGTGGAGGCCCGCCGCCGTGGCCTCCTGGAGAGCTTCTCCGTGCTCACCGGCTCCGAACTCGCCGTGGACGGCGCCCTGCTGGCCGGTGCCCACGGCGTGGTCCCCGGTCTTGGCAACGTCGACCCGGCTGGTTTCGTACGGCTCTACCGGCACGCCCGTGCGGGCCGCTGGGACCGGGCCGCGGCCGAACAGGACCGGCTGGCGGCGCTGTTCGCCCTCACCGACGCCGGTGACCCGGCCGCGATGGGCGGCAGCTCCTCGGCGCTCGGCGCGTTCAAGGCGGCGCTGCATCTGCTGGGCGTCATCGCCTGCCCGGCGACGGCCGCGCCCCAAGTTCCGCTGGGGGACGACGCGGTGAAAACCGTGCGCCAACTGCTCGAAGAGGGAGGGCTGTTGTCGTGACGGCCGAGGCATCGCGCACGCCCTGGTACCGCGAGGTCTCCGGGCGGCAGTGGAAGTCGCTGTTCGCCGCCTGGATCGGCTATCTGCTCGACGGTTTCGACTTCGTGCTCATCACCCTCGTGCTCACCGAGATAGCCGACGAGTTCGACTTGGACACGGCGTCGGCGGCGAGCCTGGTCTCGGGGGCGTTCATCACCCGCTGGCTCGGCGGGGCGCTGCTCGGGGCGATGGGGGACCGGTGCGGGCGCAAGCCCGCGATGATCACCAGCATTCTGCTCTACCTTTAATCTTGGCCAGTGCTCCGGCGTTTACGCCGGGGGTGAAGGCCATCTCAGAATTGCTCTGACCCGCGCATGAGCACGGGTCCGCAGTATTCAGCTCAGCCCACGGGGCGCTTCTGGTTCTCGATGTACTGCTTCACGACGGTCAGGGGCGCCCCGCCGCAGCTTCCGGCGAAGTAGGAGCCGGACCAGAAGTGTCCGCCCCACAGGTACCTGCGGACGTGCGCGTCGTACTCCTTGCGCAGCAGGCGGGCGGAGACTCCCTTGAGTGAGTTGACCAGCTTGGAGAGCTGGACCTTCGGCGGGTAGTGCGCGAGCAGGTGTATGTGATCCTCTTCGCCGTTGAACTCTTTCAGATCGGCCTCGAAGTCCGCGCAGACCTCCCGCATGATCTCTTCGCAGCGCGTCATCATCTCGTTGGTGAATGCTTTGCGCCGGTACTTGGTGACAAATACCAAGTGGACGTGAAGGTTGTAGACGACGTGGCGACCGGTTCTGACATCAGGATTCGGATTCCAGCGAGGTGACATAAACCAAATGTAGTGCAGTGATTGCCGTGAGTGAACTCGGCCTGGCGAAGCGGCGGTTCGGGCACCGTGCCCGACTGGCGCTCAGCCCTGCCGGGATCCGGGTCATGGACGATCAGGCGCACGCGGCCCGCACTATGTGGAACTGCCTGCACGCCTGGGTGCGACGCGAGGTCGCTTGTTATGCAGTGTTCGGTCCAGTGGTGAGGAGAAAACAGAGAGGTCCGATCCCGGGCGGTGTGCAAGCCCGGTCCCCACGGTCAACTGCGGGAGGAGCAATCCACCCGTGGAGAGCAGACCGGAGAAGCCCAAGGCAAAGTCGCCCACCGATGGAGCACAGGCGAGGGGAAGACCGGACGGGTGAGGGAAACGAACCCCCGATGTAAAGCTTCGACAGCAGGAACCCGCGCCAGGTAGAGAGCACGCGGCGGGTACAAGGCCCCGTCTGAAAGGCGGAAGGAGCATGGGCGCCAAGTACCTATGTCATGCACACCCCGGCCTCGGAGCAAAGGGGGCACCCACCCCGGTCGCATCTGCAACAAGCGGAACGCGGAAACCCCGTTGATCTCCCACAGGGGTAGGGAAGTCGCAAGACCAACGATGGATCAGCGGGAACAAGAAGGTTCAAGAAGCCAAGGCTGGCACGCCGAAAGGTAACGGGAAACCCATCAGGGCTCACCACCCGATGGCATAACCGGCCAGATACACCAGGTCCTCTGGTGGCCCGAAAGGGAGCTGACGTGAACCTGGTGGACCCCGTAGAGATGAAGCAAGAACGCCAGAACCGACAGGAAAGTTAGACACGGAGGGAGGTCGAGATGACCACTGAGGCCATCACGGCCGATCTCGCGGTGAACGGACTGGAGGACGCTCCACTGGACTGGTCCCGGATTGACTGGGGAAGGGCCAATGAGAACGTACGGCGGCTGAGGCAACGGATCTACCGGGCCGAAAGTGAAGGGAACCATCGCCAGGTCAAGAACCTGACGAAGCTGATGCTGCGAAGCCACAGCAACACGCTGGCTAGCGTGAGAAGGGTGTCGCAGATCAGCAGGGGGCGCAAAACGGCCGGAATCGACGGAGAGAGAGCTCTCACGCCGAAAGCGCGCCAAAAATTGGCTCATCGCATACACGCGGAGATTCAACCTTGGCGTGCACGGCCCGTAAAGCGTGTGTACATCCCCAAGGCGAACGGAAAGCAGCGCCCGTTGGGAATCCCGACGATCACGGACCGGGCCATCCAGGCACGAGTCAAGAACGCTCTGGAACCACAGTGGGAGGCGCGGTTCGAGAAAAGGTCATACGGCTTCCGCCCCGGGCGGAGCACCCACGATGCGATAGCCCAACTCTGGAGTATCACGTCAGGAGGAAGGGGGTCTCCCCCCGCCCGACAGTGGGTACTGGACGCCGACCTCAAAGCGGCGTTCGACAGTATCGACCACGAACGTCTCATGAGAGCCATCGGAGACTTCCCCAGCTGGGGACTGATTCGACAATGGCTTAAGGCAGGGGTTCTAGAGGGCGGAAAGCTCTCAAGAACCGAGGAGGGTACCCCGCAAGGGGGAGTCATCAGTCCCCTCCTACTAAACATCGCCTTGCACGGCATGGAAACAGCAGCAGGATGCCAGTACATCCCAAGGGGAGATGCCAAGAAGGGCTCCCCGACCTTGGTGCGTTACGCCGACGATTTCGTAGTGATGTGTCACTCGAAGGAAGAGGCGCAACAAGTCAAGGGGAAGCTGGCCGCCTGGCTAGAGTCCAGGGGACTGGAGTTCAACGAGGAGAAGACCAGCATCCGACACCTGTCGGAAGGGTTCGACTTCCTGGGCTTCAGCATTCGCAGATTCGAGAAGGACGAGAAGTCCGTCACGTTGACGCGACCCAGCAAGGACGCCATGCGGAGAGCCCGGCAACGGTTAAGGGCCGACACGAACGACCTAAAGGGGGCCAATGCGCGTGCTCTGACGGCACGCCTGAACCCCTTTATCAGAGGTTGGTCCACGTACTACCGGGGAGTCGCGTCCAAGGAGTCGTTCACCAGCCTCGACCGTTTCCTATGGGAGCGAACGTGGCGGTGGGTGACATGGACCCACCCGCGCAAATCAGGAAGGTGGAAAGCGGCCAGATACTACAGAAAGAAGGGGCGGCAGGGCACATGGTCCTTCGCCGACCCCGAGAGTGGGAACAAACTGCTGAAGTTTGCTCACACCAAGATCGTCAGACATCAACTGGTCAAGGGAGGGGCGTCACCCGACGACCCCGAGCTAAAGGACTACTGGGACAACCGCCGACGGAAGAGGGCACAGCCGCGCATGACGACCAACAAGGTCAGTCTCGCGGCGCGACAGAAGGGTGTATGCCCGCTCTGCCGGATGCCACTTATCGAAGGGGCCGAGTACGAACCCGACAACGTCCGGGACTGGGTGGAATGGTTTGAAGCCATGCGGCACAGGCTTCACGAGGATCACCTGGTGTACCGGCGCCACGGCGGGTCTGACGAGCGTAGGAATCTCCGGCTTGTACACGCCGAATGCCATCGGCTGCACCACGCAGGCGATGGCAAAAGGTCCCCCGAGACGACCGGAAACGAGAGGCCATAGGGTCTGCTTGAGCCGTATGCGGCGAAAGTCGCACGTACGGTTCTGAGGGGGCGGCAGCCCGGCAACGGGCTGCCGCTACCCGATTGGCAGATGATGCCGAAGGACAAGCGGACCCTCGCCGCCGCTGATGCGGCGATACGGGAAGCCCGTAAAGAGCTCGACTTCCTCGCCGAGCTGCCCGCGCAGGCATCCCAGGCGGTGCTGAAAACGTACTTCCGGGCCTGGGTGAACTGCTGGGAAGGCCGGGCGGACGAGCCGAACTTCAAGGCCCGGTCCCGGTCGGCGATGTCTGTGGACATCCCGCAGGGCCGTGACCTGAACATCGTCCGCGTCCACCGCCGCTGGGGCATGGTCAACCTGCCGAAGATCGGCCGCGTCCGCTTCCGCTGGACCAAAGACCTCCCCGTGGGCAAGCGAGCAGGCACCGACAACCGGATCACCGGCGCCCGCCTGGTGAAGGATGCGCTTGGCTGGCACATCGCCTTCCGTATCCAGACCCTCGAAGCCGAGCCGCAGCCCCACCAAGGCCCGGAAGTCGGCATCGACGCCGGAGTGAACATCCCCCTCGCCTTGTCCAACAAGGACCACCAGGACCACGGGCGTCCTCCACGCCTGCCGGACGGCACCGCCGACCGGGACACATGGCTCACCCCGAAGGAGAAGGCCAAACTCCTCAAGCTGGAACGGCAGGCCGCACACCGCAAGAGCTTGCGCAAGAAGGGGGAGAAGACCTCCCGCCGCTTGCAGCACACCTACGACCAGATCAAGCAGCTCCGAGCAAAAGCCACGCGACGAGCCTTGGACTGGCAGCACAAGACGACCACCTACCTCGCCCGTACGTACGGCGTGATCGTGGTCGAACAGCTCAACATCACGAACATGGTCAAGTCCGCCCGGGGCACCATCGAGGAGCCGGGCAAGAACGTCAAAGCCAAGGCCGGTCTCAACCGCTCCATCGCACAAGAGGCGTGGGGACGCACGGTCACGATACTGACGTACAAGCTCGCCCGCTACGGCGGCCGGCTCGTCAAGGTTCCCGCCCCGAACACCTCCCGACGCTGCTCCGCATGCGGATTCACCGTCCCCGGCAGCAGGGAAGACCAGGCCACGTTCGTATGCAAGAACCCCGACTGCGACTTCCAGTGCAACGCCGACTGGAACGCAGCGAGGAACATCTTGCACCTGTACCGGATCGGCCACGACATCGTGGAGGTCCCGGCCGCCGGAAGGCGCGGTCGCAGGGCGGCTAAGACCGTCAAGCCTGTCGCCGCAAGGTAGACGGGAATCCCCTTCCTGAGCTTGCGAAGGGAGGGGAGAACTTCAA
>NZ_BBUZ01000023.1:223569-926951 GCF_001417735.1 Streptomyces sp. NBRC 110028 | reverse complement strand
CTAACGCTTGGGCCCTACGGTGATTGAAAACTCGGAGATCAGGAGCTCAGCAGCGGCGCGTTGCGCGGTGCTGCGGGCCTTAGCTGCCTGGGCACGGGGGCCGGGAGCGCGGGGGCGGCCGGGGCGCGAAACTCGGGAGATCAACTCCCCGTCCACTCACGCAAACGGCCTCGGACGAGGAGTCCGAGGCCGAATAAGACGTCGTTTCCTTTGGCTGGGTATTCGTCTCCGGCATGGTCTACGTGCGTCCACCGCAATGACGCCTCCCGGTAGCTCGCTCGTATGTCCGATGTCGATGAGCCGATCCACGTAGTATAGCTACCTGTCTAAGCCACAGTCGACAGAACGTCATCGATAGCATTCGCTCCCATGTCGACTGCTTTCAGTGGACTCTGTGCCATGGTGATCACCGCGTCGCCAATTACGCGATGCGGGTACGGCAAAGCGACCAGTTCCACAGTTCCTATTTTACTCGACCGAGGTATGCCTAGAAGTTGTATCAAACCAGGTGTTCGATCGTGGCGCCGCCCCAGCGTCTTGCGAGGTACTCCGCGACCAATCGACGGTGGCAGTGATGCGGTTTGTCCTCGCTGCAGAGCAGGACCGCATTGGTGAGGAGTTCCTGCGGGACGGCTTCCTCCACCCTTCGCTGCTCCATGAGTTCCAGGAATCTATCCTCGTAGGTCGCCCAACCACATCCTTGCTTCTTGAAATCATCCAATATCGGCTGCGTCGGTGCTAGGTCGGGGCGATGAACGTATTTCATCGCGCAAAGTTCGCTGAGGAAGTACTTAAGATCGTCACGTTTCGCGAAACCTGACAGTTGTGACACATTATTGAGTCGGACGTCGACAAGAGTCGAGGATTCCGACCTTCGCAGGAGGTCGAAGAACTTTTCGGCAGGTTTCTTCGTGAATCCGATAGTGTAGATCTTCATACATCTGCCGTCCGGTCGACATGAGATTCCTGATTGACGTACGCAATGCGATCTTCCTGGCGACTCAGTGCTTCCTCAAGGCGCTCGGCTTGCGTGCGGAATAGCTCCGGTTCCGCCAGTCCGAACTTTGCCATGAGACGCTCCATCGCCGAAGTGTGACTTTCGACCCATCCATCACCGTGAACATGGTGGATAGCGGCGCCGTGCTGCGTAAGTACCCGCGAAATTAGCACCGTGCGATGACAATTCAACGGTTCACCCTCGCTGCACATGATGGCAATCCGCTCGGTCAATGCACCTTTCGTCAGGCGCTCAATGCCGTTCAGGAAGCCGCGCGTCTGTGCAAGGCGACCGTATTGCACTCGTCCGTCGACGTAGCAGGTGGTGTCCTCCGTGCGCGCTCCGAGTTCCTCACCTAAGAAGACGTACTTCATGCCCGCCTCGTATAGTCCGGGCTCAAGTGATCTTTTGTTGAACTGTGGCGCGAACTGACTGGCGGGAATTGATCGGACGTCGGCGACAGCCGTTACCTCGTTCTGTCGAAGCAGCTCGATAAATTTTGGGAAATCGTGCGTGGAATGACCGATTGTCACTAGCATGTTGGAAACTCACTTGCTGTCTAAGTTCATCTCGCGGCATTCAATTATAGCCGCCACCATCTTGTAAAGGTATCCCTTGAATTCTTCACCTAAACTCACTGTCAGGAAAGACTCGGATAGTCTATAAGTCCCTATGCCTCGCTTTCTGAATCTTTCCTCGTATGTGGAGTCGGTTACTTTTAGTATGTACGTGGATCCCGCATAGCGAAACTCGGCCCGCACGTCAAGCTCCCTGTTCGCGTCGTAAGGTCGATCTACCGTTATCCTTGCGGAGTCAACTCGAATGAGCTTTAGGGAGTCTACTAATTCGCTTTCGTATGCTATTGGTACTCGATCATTCAAGCCTTTTGTGGTGCTGTCTCCGCTGTTGATCCATAACCGTGTGGGGCGCTGTTCTAGGTGGCATAGATCGCCCCACCCAATCTGTCCCAGCTTTTCCCACCGGATGCTAGAATCAAGCAGCCAGTTCTCGCTTTGGGACCCGCACTGCCGATGCCCGACAAGCTGCATTGATATGACGTCAAGAACGCTTGGCTCCGCGCCGTTTTGGTATTTTCGCTCTGATTCCGAGATTTCGTGGCCTGGTCGACTGCTTACGGGGCGAACCCAAGTGTTCGACTCCATGTCGATGCCCGCGATGCATCGTCCACCGTGTTTCCGAGAATTCGCCAAACAGACCAACTGTTTAGTCGTCGCCACTTGCCCCCCCGGGAATTGTGACACTCCTACGCACGTTACGGTAGCGTACGAGTCGACTCGTGACAACGGTGACTTCAAATCACCCTCCCCTCGCCAAGCCGGATTGGTGGCGTAGCTCGGTAGATTCCTTTGCGGTCTGAGCTGCAGGTGAAGCGTGAAGACGTTTGGGGCGAGGCCAGTTATGCAGAATGTTGAGCATTGCGGCTGGAGGGAGCCGCCAGGCTCTTGGGGGAGGCGGCGGGCTGATTGACAAGGGCTTGTGGCCGGAGCGTTCTGCTGACGACGCACCGTCCGATCTGTGCGCCGTGCGCTGGCACAGTGGCCATGATCCTCTCCCCATCGCGGTCGTCCTCGATCAGCCACAGGGTGCCGCGGCTGTCACGGTAGGGCGCGTGCCCGCATGCCTGACACATGAGGTGCTGTGTCGAAACATGCTGTCGCGACGGATGGACCTCGCCGTACCGCGGACGCCCCAGTGCCCTGTGCGACCGCGCGTCAGTTCAGAGCACGCCGTACTGGCTGCGGTCCTCGGGAAGCCGTCGAATTGGTCAGCGGTGGCGAGGTCGGCCTTGTCGATCCAGCTCTGCGTGATGCGGCAGGGCGGTGTTGCCTCAATGATCAACGCGCTGCCTTCCAGGCTTCGGGAACGGCTACGCGATGCAGCCCGAGCAGAAACACGACGCGGTCGGCGGCCGCATGTTCGTCGCCGTGCTCCCCGATCTCGTATCCGTCCTCGGTGAGGCAGTGGTCGGCCTGTGCGGTGACGGTCTCGCCGAGTCCGGGGTGCAGGGGGTCTGTCACGCTTACGGCGTGTTGTCTCTGGTGCGCCACATACAGCCCGCGCGCTGCGAGCTGACGCCGATCCGGCCAACGGCTCACCGCCGCTTGGGAACAGCACACCGAGTGCAGCACCGAGGAGCAGCCCACGGCAGCGAGGCCCACACCCGCGGTTTCCGGCTCCTCCGGTCCAGGCCCGTCCATGTGAGTGATCAGTCCTGGACTGAAAAACAAAATTTCATGCTGCTCCCATGCGCATCTCCCCGCGACTACGTTCGGGCTGTCGGAACGTCCGTCACCCGTGGAACGAGAGGAGACGTAGCGTGCAGCACAAGACGCTGCTGTTCATGTTGGTCGTCCAGGCTTCCGTAATTGTCGGGTTGTTGGCCGGCATCATCCAGTTCGCAGATGAGGGACAGATGGTGGGGGCGATCAAGTACGGGGGCGTGGCGTTCGCAGGCGCCATGGGGCTGGGCATTTCGGCTGTCACCTGGCTGAAGTCGTCATGACCGCGTCCAACCAGCAGCACCGCCCGCTGGCGTTCAGGCATGTGTGGCGCGCGCTCGACACCTTGTGTGATGCCGCTAGCCCGGAAGCCGCCTACCAGCTCGCCTTCCAGGTGATCTACCTGCGGTGTCGGCCAGTCCGTTCCGGAGTCGGCCTCGCCAGGTACACCGGACCCGCGGAGCCGGCCTTGAGCAGGGCGTGGATGAGCCTGGGATTGGACCACCGCTTCGGGCTGGAGCCACGGGCAACCGCCGCGACCCGCACGTTGTTCGGCGAAGCCGATCGCGCACTGGCTGTGCTGATCAGTGAGGTGAGCCGGCTGGAGAATCCCGCAGATCTGTTTGACTCATGCCTCGATCGATACTCACACCGATTCGGCGAGCGGGGGGATTACTACACGCCCCGTGCCCTGGCACGACTCATGGCTGGCCTGGCCGCCCCCCGACCCGGGGAACGCGTCCTGGACCCAGTCTGTGGATGTGGAAGGCTCCTGATCGCCGCCGCGGAATGGGTGCGCGGTCAGTATCAACAGGGTGATGAGTTGCGGGTCCACGGCAGAGACATTCGGCCCGAGGCCCGCCGTGCAGCGGCGATGAACCTGACCCTCAACGGGCTGTGCCCGGACCTCGGGGGAAAGGCGGTGGACAGTCTGCGCACCGGGCCCGTCGGCCTGTCCGCCGATGTCGTCCTTGCTAACCTGCCCCTGAACATGAAGGATTGGGGGCACCAAGAGCTGAGTGAGGACTCCCGCTGGAGCCTCGGCCTCCCTCCTAGGGGAAACGCCAACTTCGCCTGGGTCCAGCACATCGTGAGCGAACTCTCGCCCCAGGGCCGGGCGGTCGCGCTGCTGTCAGACCGTGCCACCAGAAGCTCCAATGTCGCAGAGGCGCGCATCCGTCGGCATCTGGTAGAGGCCGACTTGCTCGCCGGGGTGGTGGCCTTGCCCGCAAGGCTCTTTCCACACACCCGTACAGGAACGACGCTATGGCTGTTCAGCAAGGACAAGAACCAGAGCGCCGGGTGGGGCCGGAACTCCAGGACGGGCCAGGTACTTTTCGCCGATGTGCGGGGCCTGGATAGTCGCACTGACCAGCCGGGACGTCACCTCGCGGACCATGACATCGACCGCATCTGCGATGTTTTCGCGGTTTGGCGTGGTATCCGGCCAGCTCAGGGCGATGACGTAACCGGGGAGGCGACCTGGTGCAACCCGGCCGGCCGGGATGACATCGCGCGACGTGGATATGACCTGAGCCCGGGCAGCTACATCCATCAGCCGTCTGCGACCGTCGGACCCGCGCCCTCCGACGACGAAGACCGGTACCCGAAGGACGTGCTGTACCAGCACTTCGAGGATGCCGCACGTATCAACGCGTCGCTCCGGAACGTGCTGGAAGGCGGCCAACCGTGGAGCACGTGACGAAGACTCTGTCCGAACGCACCGGGACGCGGTCGCGATGAACCGCCGGACCCCATCCGAGCAGGGAAGGGGGGGAGGGAACGAACCGTATGGAAGAGATGCGGAACCTCACGGCGCCGCGTTGGCGCACCTACGAGTTGAGCAACGTGCCGGGAGTCGAGTCCGTGGCGTACGGCGTCGTGCAACCGGGACGGCATGATCCGGTGGGAGTGCCCATGGTCCGGGCCGGTGACATTGGCGAAGGCGCCGTGGTTGGAAGGGACCTCGCCCGGATCGCCACCGCCGTGGACCGCCGGCATGCGAGGACGTCTCTCCAACCGGAAGACCTGCTCGTCGTGCTGGTCGGCAGGATCGGGGACACGGCAGTCACCGGCCCGGCCCACCAGGGCTGGAACGTCGCCCGATCGGTCGCCGTCATTCGGTTCACTCCGGAGGGATTGGCCAGCGGCATCGGCGCGTGGATCCGTTGGTCGCTGAAAACACCGCAAGCCCGTCAGGTGCTCCGGAGACTCTCCGGCGGCGCGGAGCACTCGACCCTGCCTCTCGCCGACCTCAAGCGACTTCCCGTATCGCTGCCACCGCGCGAGCTGCGGGCACGGCTGCTGCGCACGATGAGTCTCGCCGAACAGCGCATGGCGCTGAACGATCAGATCGCCGGATGCGCCACAGAACTCGCGGACATGTACTTCGCCCGATACGCGCAGAACAACGATCACGCGTACCGGCCAGAAGTCACGATTGCTGACGTGGGCCAAGTGGTGGGTGGATCGCCCCGGTCCGGTGCGGTCGACGGTGCGGCGCCCATCGCCTGGGCAGCGCCGAGAGAGGTCCTGAACAGCAGGACGGCTCATTTGGACCGGACAGCAGAGATGACCTGGGTACCCGGTGACGCAGTGTGCGGGCCCGGGACGCTGCTGGTCGCGCCGCGGCCCGGTGAGGTGAGAACGGTGATCTCCACGATCTCTGTGGTCCCGGGGCGTGGCACGTTGGCGGTTCGTACTGAGACAACTGCGGATCGTTTGTGGCTGCTGCATGAGCTGCGCGCCAGGAGTCGGGAGCTTGTCGCTACGGCCCAAGGGGAACAAGCGCGCGCGATGAGCCGGAAGAAGTTCTCCAGGCGCCGTTTGCGATGGCCGGACGGGGACGTACGGGAGCGGTTCTCTCGGATCGCGGCCCCGCTCCACGACCGAGCCCATGCGGCGCTGAAGGAGAACCACGCACTCCGGGAACTGGTCGTGTCCGAAATGGCCGAGCGGCCGAATGAGGAGAGATAGGGACTGTGCCCCCGAGTAAAAGGAAGCCAACGGATACGGCCGCCCTGCTCTGGAAGGCCACGGCCACACTACGCGGTTCCACGGACGCGTCGCAGCACAAGACTGTCGTCCTTACTCTGCTCTACCTCCGGTTCCTGTCCCTTGAGTTCGAGCGGTCACGCCGAGAGCTCGGCGACACGGACGACACGAACGCCCCCGCCTACGCCCCCGAAGGCATGCGGTGGATTCCGCCGCTCGCCCGTTGGGACACCCTCACACGGCGAATCCAGGACCCCGACTGCGATCCCGTGGCGGTGCTTGACGAGGCAATCATGGCGGTGATGCAGAGTAATAACGATCTCACTGGTGTACTCCCTGGCGCCCCTGCCCTCATCGGCAATGTGGAACGCCGACGCATCACCGAACTCTTCGCGCTCTTCGGGGATGCCCTCGTCACTGCTGACGGACGACGTCCTGCACGAGACACGATGGGGGAGCTGTACCAGTACCTGAGCATGATGTATGCGGATCTCCTGGCAGAGTCCGCTCGCGCGGAAGGTAAGAAAGGCGGGGAGTTCCACACCCCGAGTAGCGTGGCCACGCTACTCGTCGAGACACTGCGGCCGCGGCAAGGGCGCGTATACGACCCCTGCTGTGGCACTGGTGGGTTGCTGGTCCAGGCCGCAAAGTTCGCTGAAGTACATGGAGCATGTCCGTCCGTCGATCTTGAGTACTACGGCCAAGAGGTGAACGAGCGGACCTGGCAGCTGGCACGAATGAACCTGGACATCCACGGACTCCTCCCAGCGAGTCTCGGCTGCGCCGACACTCTTGCCATGGACCTGCTGCCGAACCTGAAAGCAGACACTGTCCTGGCCAACCCGCCCTTCAATACCTCCGATTGGGCGCGGCGAGAGGCCGACCCGCGCTGGCAGTACGGCACCCCACCACGCCGCAACGCGAACTACGCCTGGCTGCAGCACATCGTCGGCAAGCTCAGCGATCGAGGAAGTGCCGGGGTAGTGCTGGCGAACGGAGCGCTGTCATCGAAGTGGATGGGCGAGGACGAGATCCGTGAGGCGATGGCGGAGGACGACTTGCTCGCCTGCGTCGTAGCGCTTCCCTCCCAGTTGTTCACGTCCACCCAGATTCCGGCCTGCGTCTGGTTTCTGACTAAGGACAAGTCATCGCAAGCCAACCGAGGGCTGACGGACCGGCGGGGCCAGACGCTCTTCATCGATGCCCGCGCGATGGGCGAGATGGTCAGTCGTGCACACCGGGTGCTGACAAGCGACGAACTGGATGAGATCGTCGGCACATACCACGCCTGGCGCGGTACCGACTCTTGGAGCGCGGAGTACCGCGATGTTCCCGGATTCTGCTGTTCTGCAGGAATCGATGAGATCCGAGAACATCAGCACATCCTCACGCCCGGCCGCTACGTAGGCGTGGAGGAAGCAGACCAGGAGCGGGGCGGAGGGCGATCCCACGAGCTTATTGATGTGCTGACCCGTGAACTGCTTCAGCTTCTGGACAGAGCAGATCAACTGGAGGAAGAGATGCGCCGACACCTGGACGCATGAATGCCCGTAGGGTTACGCCAGACAGCATCGCCAACCCAGAGAACCCGATCTAGCCGATTTACAGCGGACCGTGGGTCGGGCGAGAGCGCGCAGAGAGGCAGTCCTGCAGCTTGGCGTTAACCAGACTGAGCTCAGCGCCGTGATGGAGGGGGCTGAGCAATCACGACCGCTCACGCAAACGGTCCGGACTAGGCTCATGCATGAACCAACGACGTTGACTGGGTAGCGGTGGGCGCCGTTGAGGTTGATGGTCACGATGCGAGCTGATCAGTCCGCACAGCTCGGTCTAATGACCCGCGCGGTGGGTGGGCGGAACTTGAGTAAACGGGCGGCCACGTCACTGGTCTGGCAGTAGCCTCTGATGTGGCACTTGAGCGACGGGAAGGCCGGGCGTGGAAGGTAGTGACGAGGTCTACGACCGCCTCATGCGGTTGCTGCGTGACAGAATCCCAGAGTTGGCTGCACAACTCAGCGAGGAAATCGCAGCCGGGCGCTCTGTGGAAGGCGAGCGTCTGTCCGAGGGGGAGCGGATAACGCGTGAGGGCCTGATGCGCGAGGCGCGTGTTGGGCGACTGCAGCGCGGTGACGTGGCTGCCGTACCCTACACAGCAGATGAGCGTTTGATGTTCCTGTGCCAAGCGTTGCTTCGAATGGCTGAAACCCTGCATGGGTCCCTCCAAGTAGTTTCAATTATGGCGGGGAACCACCATGTAGAGAGTTCTACGGTTGAGTTTGCTGAACCTGACGGGACGAGCAGTGTTGGCCTCGACCTCTCGGATCTGATTCCCCTGATCGCGCGCACTGCAGATGAGATGCGCAGACTTGTAATGCCGGTCGAAGAAGCGGTGGGTGTGCGACTGTGAAGCGTCACGACCTGGAAAGGGCGATTGAGGATGCCATTGGAGTTCTTGATCAGGCATACCAAGCAATTGCTAAGCCGTCAGACTTGTACGAGGCTGCGCTTTTCGCTGCTGCAGTGCGAGCCGCAACGGACGCTGGCGGTCAATGCCTGATCACCAGCGATGGGGTATCGGCCGCTGTTGCCCTGAAATTCCGATGTTCTCCAGGAAATTTGTGGTCCGGCAATTTTACGTATGCCTTGGTGAGTTTCCCTAACGGTAAGAAGCTGGAGATACATTTGGGTGTGTACGTTCTTGCAGGTCGCGTAGCTCACGAGTGTGACGTCGCGATTCTCGACCATTCAGAAGCCCAGCGAAGCAGGGCTGGAGGCGTGCACCCGCGGAGAGGGAAGAATCAGTTAATTTCCTGTGTAGAAGCGAAGCTTTACGCGGCTTCTCCGCCTCTTGGTGTGGGGCGAGGTTTCCTCGGTCTCGCTGCGGAGCTGGGAAGAGGTAAATGTTCGTTGGCCTTTCCCGCTAAGGCTTCCGGTAACATTGCGGCATTGATCGCTGGTAAGCCATCTGAGCATTTCGATGAACTGGTTCCAGGTAAAGGCAAGGTCGAGGATAGATTCTGTCACTATTTGGAGACGGCGATCCGTAACTGGCTGGCCATGTGACTACTTGGCCGCCCATCTGCCTCACCCTGGGAGTGCCTTAATCACCTGTGAATCAGCCTCGCTCGGAGAGCGCTACTCCGGCTAAGGCGAGCCCCTGGCGGCGGTCGGGTGGACTTGGGTTCCCGTAGCAGGGCAGTGCCCAGGCGGGAGTCTCGGTCGGCACGGTTGGGGGCCTGGATGATCCGTAGCTGTGAAGGTGAGCGGTCACCCGAGGTAGGGGTACGTCCCGGCCAGGTAGTGGCCGATCTGCTCGTGCATGCTCGGGTGGATGTCGAGGGAGTGCAGGTCGTCCGGGTTAACCCACCGCACGCCGTCGGCTTCATCATTGATCGTGGGCTCGCCGCTGACCGGGCGGCCGATGTACACGACCTCGAACTGCTGCCGGATCTCGCCGTCGGTGTACGCGACGATGTGCGCCGGGTTCGAGTAAACGCCCAGGAAGCTGGTGACCTCCGCGACGATTCCGGTCTCTTCCTGACGCTCGCGGACCGCACACTGTGCCGGGCTCTCGTCGATGTCCTGGGCGCCGCCGGGCAGAGCCCACTGGCCGGTGTCACGGCGTCGCTGGAGGAGGATGGCGCCTTCGTCGTCGACCACGAGCATGTTGCTGGCGGGATGAGGGTGTTGGCCTTGGGGGTCTTGGGGGCGTAGTGGTACTCGGTCCTGCCCACGGTGGTTGCTCCTCCTGCTGGTCGGGCGCCCAGAGGCGCGCGGTCGTCCACACGGCTTCGAAGCTGTCGCCGTGAGGCACCCATAAGACGTGCGGCATGATCAAGCGGTGTCTTGGTCAGCTTGAGCCCCGCGATTGCCCGCTGCCCAAGCACACCTTCGGCGCTATGTCAGGCACCCAAGATCGTTTGTCTGGCTGCTCTTGCCCAGATGGCTTGCTGCTGCACGGTGAAGCCCATGCGATTCCAGTGGAAGAGGATGTGTCTGGCCAAGATGGCGCGTGTGCCGAGACTGAGTCGTCCTTCGTGGCCGACGTCGGCGAGGGCCCGCCCGGAGTGCTGTAGTCCATTCATCCACCTGGCGAGGGGCGCGAATGAGCCGTCGGCCGCGAGCGCAGGCGTAGGGGAAACTGCCAGGAGCTTCTGAAGTTTTGGAGTCATGGCGGAGACTCGCTCTATGGGAATTTCATCGGGTAGGGGTCGCTTCTCCGCGACGCGTGCCCATACGTCGCCCTGTTCGCTCCACTCTTGTCCGGCGGCGCGAAGAAACAGGCTGACCAGGAGAAGGGAGGTCGCCTTGGCGTCGAGGGGCTCACGGTGGTGCGTAGCCATCCCGTGCAGGTAGTCGAGAACGCCAATGCTGTCCGTGTGGAATAGATCGTGGGCGATCTTCATGCCCTCCGGGCCGCCGAATGCGGCGGTCTCCGGCTCATACAACGCCAGCCACCAGCGCCTGACGACGCTGGCCGAGCACATTCTGTTGAGGGGGTTGGCAAGGTGCTTCAACGCTGTCTCGGCGGTGGAGTTCGGGCCAGGGGCGATCCTGAGGCGCCAGCAGGGGTGTTTGCGGACGAACCACCATGTCGCAATCGCTCCGCTCTGTGTTTCCCTCCGTAGATGCGGCAAAAGGTGAGAGATAAAGGCGTGCTCGGCGGTCGGGTAGTTGATGTATTCGATGTTCACCTGGTGCCAGTCGACGGGCTCGGGTCGACCGTCGAGTGCGGCGCGACCGGCGGTGCAATATATTTCGATGGCTTCGGCGAGGCGTTCCGGTGACGTTCGTACCCGAACAGCAGCATCCGTTATGGGGGTTCCGGCGAGGACGGCCATAATGGCTTGTTCGGCCGCGCTGCTGTCGTGCAGGTCCACTTGGACGGTCCTCTCTGCGTAGTGGGTCGAACTGTTCAGATGAGGAGCAGGCAAGCGTCCCAGTCACTGACGGGCGCCTCGGCAGCGTAGGCGCTCTGGAAGGACAGGACCGCTCCGGCCGCGCCTTCGAGAAAGCCTGTCTCTGCCGACGGGCCGAGGCTGAGGAAGCGTTCGTTGAGCTGCGGCAGGCGGTCGATGAATGTGCTGGGATCTTCTGCGTCTTGGGCGACGCGTTGGACGATGCGGATCAGCCCGCCGACGCCGTGGCACAGGCCGCGGTTGGTTAGCTGGTTGAGCTGCTGGGGGTCGGCAAGGCAGTAGAGCAGGGTCCGCTCGGCCATGCGCTTGCGATCGACGTCGTCCAGGGCGATGGCGGCGAGTTGCTGGGCGCGGGCAAGGCCGGGTGCGCCGTAGCACCAGGACGGTGTCGTCGGCTTGGTGGGTACTGCGGTGGTCTTGGTGACCCATCTTGGCCAGAAGGTGCCGTGATGGTCGCTGTGGCGTATGCGGTCGAGCCAGCGGCAGATGCGGGCCATCGCCTCCTCGTGGCCGTGCACCGTGATGCCGTGCCGTTTGGCGAGAGCGAGGAGTGTGAGTGGGCCGGTGATGCCGTGGGCGAGGCCAGCGTTGGCGTGGCCGCCAGGAGTGGGCGCGCCAAGATGGACGGGGGCGTGCCATACCCACCAGCCGGGCATTACTTGCCCGTCAGAGCTGGGGAGCGGTTCGGTGAGCCGTACGAGGTATTCCAGGACGCCTCTCATCTCGTGGCTGTCGGGGGCGCGGCGCAGAAGGAGAGCGCCGAGCCCAGTCAGGCCGCGTAGCAGGTCGTATTCGGCGAAGCTGGTTGGCTTGCCTTGGTCGATGCGCGTGTGCGCGGCGCTCAGGCGGCGGCGGGTGTGTGCGGCCACGATGGCGTCGAGTGTGTGCAGGGCATTGGCGTACCGGTCGCTGTCGGCGGCGGCCAGGTGCAGGGTGTAGGCCATCGCGGGGGCGCCGAGGAACAGGTTGGCCTCGTTGCTGTCGATCAGCGGGCCGATGGCGGCGAGCTGGCGGTGCACGGCCTGCCATGAGCCGGTCCCGCGGTGGGCCCGCTCGATATGGAGCAGGGCGACGCCGAGAGGGCCATGAGCCAGGGACTGCCGGGTAGCGATGTCCTTCTCGGTGGTGGGCGATGCGGCGGCCGTCACCGGAAGGTTCCTTTGGCTCGGGCGGTCCAGGACAGGGCGGCGGCGCGTGCCAAGCGACGGCAGGTGGCTTCGGCCTCGGGGTCGATGCCGGTGGTCCTGTTGTGGTGCATGTGCAGCAGGGAGGGCAGGACCGTGGCCGGCTCGGCACCGCCGTCTCCGAGGGCAGCACGGTAAGTTTTCAAAGCGGCTCGGCGGTGGGCCCAGGCTGCGGCCACAGCTTCGCCTCCTGGCAGGGTCCGCGGGGTGGCGAGGGTGGTGTCGGGCGCGCTCATGCGCGTGGCCTGGGCCTGGAGATCTCGTGCAGGTGCTTCCCCCTCGGCCTTCAGCAGGTTCTCGATCAGCCAGCGGTGGCCAGCCGTCACGCCGCCGGTGAGGGCGGTGGCGATGTCCACGAAGCTGGCCGCGGTGACGGCCGGGCGCAGTTCGGTCGGGATGTGGAGCGTCATCTGGGCGACGGCCACCACGGAGTCCGCGGCGAAGTAGTGCTCGGCGGCGTCGAGGACATGGCCGGTGCCGTAGCGGCCCGTCTCGGGCTCGTCGGTGTCCCACTGGATGCGGCTGATCAGCCCGTCGTTCCGGAGGGCTGCTGCCCAGGTCCCGACGCGCTGTGCGGTGTCGCCGAAGGCGTGCGGGCCGGGCAACCGGAGTCGTAGACGCAGGTGGGCGCCGGGGTCGTTGTAGCGGGTGAACCACCACATTGGGGGCTCGTCTCCCCACTCCTGGAAGAGGGTGGGCAGGTGCGTGGTCAGGATCTCTGGGATGCGGTTGGCGTGACAGTAGAGCTTCAGGTACGTCCACCGGGTCGTGCCGGGGATGCGCCCGGAGTCGCGGCGGACGACTGTTCTCGCGCTGGCAGGGGAGGGTGAGGGCGGCAGGGTTGAGGCGAAGGGCATGGTGATCTCGTGGGCATGGCCCAGCCACCCGAGCGCTTCCTCGTCGGGCGCTTCGTGCAAGGTCACCGTGTCGGTGTGCTTCAGCTCTGATCGCAGCAGTTGCAGGTGGGCGGGGTTGTCCAGGTCGAGTCGCAGACGCTGGTCGTCGGTAGCGAGATAAACGGTTCGGGTTACGCCGTAGCGGCAGCGCCAGTCCGTGAAGCGGTGCATCCAGCCGGGCTCGTCCGCGTTCCCCACGTCGCGTTGCCTGAGTCGCCAGCAGGCGGGGGAGAGGATCGTGCGGCCGACGCGGATCTCGGGGAGGAAGGGCAGTCGGGTGGCGGCACCCCATGCGAATGGGGTGAGAGCGGCGGTGTGCGAGCGGTGTACTTCGGTCAGGAAGCGGACCAAGGGGTGGGTGGCGTTGGTGAGTTCCACGGCGTTCATCACGGTCGGCTCGATGTGCTGGCCGGTGGACAACGACACCAGGTAGAAGCGCTGGGTGTCCGCGCTGACGGCGAGATCGTCCAGGTCGAGGGTGGCGGTCGGGTTGTGCTCCCCCAGGGAGAGAACGTGCGGGGTGATGGTGGGTGCGCGGCTGACGTTCTGGGTGCGAAGCCGGAGCGGCGGGCTGGAGATCTGAGCGATGGCCGCGTCGGTGTCGAGGGTGGGCATGGCAGCGTACGCGGCCCTCATGCGGTCCTGGTCGGGCTGCTTCAGCATGGTCAGGAACCGGCCGGTGGTCCGGCCGGCGCCCAGCGACAGGCCCGCGAGGCTCAATGCGAACCGGCCCTGCTGCAAGGTGTCCAGAGATTTCGCCAGCACCGTGAAGCACATCTCGACGTGTGCGGGCACCTGGGTGACGTCGCCGACGGTGAGGGCAGCGCAGTCTTCCTCCGTGAGCACGATCTCGCGCGCCCGGTTCACCGCGGCTTCCTGGGTGAGAGCCAGGAGGTAATCGTCGCGGCGCGTCGTGGCCACGACAGGGCGTTTCACGACCGAGCCCCGGTAACCGGCCGGGAAGCCGAGCCCGATGTCAGGGTCGACGAGATCGCGGACCGGGACCAGCGCGCCCATGCTGTACCGCTCCAGAAAGCGCGCGCGGTAGTCCTGCCAGGCCGGATACCCGGCGGGGTACGGCGAGATGCGGGCGATGACCGCCAGAGCGCGCTCTGCCTCCTTGGCGACTGCGGAGGGCAGAGTGAGGTCGCAGTCGGGCCGCAGGTTCGCCACGAGGGGACGGTCAGAGGTGCTGCTCAGGGCCGTCATCCGTCGGGTCGCCTCGGTACGGATGGTCCGTTGCTCGTCGGGTGGGGCGGTGTCGTGCTGGGTGAGGAGCCCGTGGATTTGTCGGAGAACGGCTGAGGTCTCGGAATCAGCGTCCGTGCCGATGGCGTCGAGCTGGGCCACGAGGTGGCCGAGGGAGTCGTCGGCCGTCATGGGTGCCCGCAAGCTGGTGAGCAGAATCCGGTTCGCCACGAGGCCGCGCACCATGTCCTCGATCACCGGGCTGGGAGTGTCCGGGTAGTCGGTGCTCAGCTTGGCCACGATGTCCCCGACCGTGATGGGTGATTGGGCGAGGCGGAGCAGGGTCTCGATGGCGGGGGTGCGGCGCATCGTTACCTCGACGGGGCCGTCCTTGCCCGGCTGCTGCGGCACGACGACCCTGGTGCCCCGAATGACGCAGGTGGGGTCGGCCACGACGGGCAGGCGCCACAGCAGGTCGGGGATCGTCTCCAGGGCGGTGACGATCGCAGTCAGCCATGCGTCGTCCGCACGGACGGCAACATGGTGGTTGGTCCCCCAGCGGGCTTTTGCTGCATCGCCCAGCCGTACGGGTGCGGGGCCGGCGAAGAGGCCGAAGGGCGTGGCGCGGTGCTGCATCCGCAGCAGGTAGCGGACGACGGACACCACGGCGCGACGCACCGAGCGAGGGCGCTGCGTGTGGCCGCTGAGAATGCCGTTCACGGCTTCGGCCAGGAGTGGGCTGGCGAACTCTGTGGCCGCTGCCGTGGTCTCGTTCGCCCAGACCTGTTCGATCCACTTCCGCCAGCGGTCGACATCGTCGGCGGTGGTGCCGTTCAGGTCCGGCCAGGGAGGAAGCTCTGCCGCCAGCGGATGAGCTGCGGCCCTGATCAGAACCGCGTCAATGGCGTGGTACATCGCTGGGCCTCCTTCGTCGTCTCGGGTGGTGCGTGCCGACGGCCCTTGGTCGCCGGCACGCACCCGTCAGTCAGCCGCAGGTGCTGTTGGAACAGGCGGACTGGCAGGTGGCGGTGCAGCCGTCACCGGTGTCGTTCAGCAGGCCCGGCACGACCGGGGCGCCGGCGAGGACCTCGATGTTGAGGTCGAAGTCCGAGGTGGCTTCGGCCGCGTAGCTCGTTCCGGTCTTGGGCATGGGGCTGGTCTGCTGTGCGGACATCTCATGACCTCCTGTTGCGGTAGGTGGGATGTGCTCTTGCTGCCTGGCCGTTGCGGCGCCTTCGGCGCTACGGCCAGGTGATTGCGACCCGCGTGTGCGGCCGGTCGATGACGCGACCTGCGGGAAGTCGGTCGTCCGGTGTGCCCGCCGGATGGACCTCGATGTGTGCGCGGTGGCTGCGGTGCTCCTGGTCCCAGACTTGAATCTGCTCGACCATCCGCTCGGCGATCTCCTGGGCGCAGGGGCCGTGGCCGATGACGCCGAGTTCGAATCGGTCGGGGTCATCGGTGGGCCGCACCGTGCGGTAGGCGAGGCTGTCGCCCTCAACCAGCGTGGGAATGCCGAGAGGGGAGAACGAGGCGACCAGTCCGCGGGCACGGGCTGCCGGTTTCGCGGTGAGCAGCGGCAGGTTGTCGAACACGGTCGTCAGCCACAGGTCGAGGTGTTCCTTCGACTCGTCGCCCGCCACCGTCACCCCGGACCATGCCTCCACCCGTGGAGCGTGCAGAGCCGCGCGCAGGCCCTCCGCGTCGGGTTCCGGATGGTCGTCCAGACGCAGACCGATTTCCTCGCCCTCGATGTCATGGAGGAGGAGCAGACGAAGGCGGTTCTCACCGGCGCCCTGCATCGGCACGAAGCCGCACAGCTCGAATCCGTCGCTGACCAGTCGCTCCCCGTCGCGGACGAAGGCGACCGTGCGAGTCATACCGCGCACTCGCAGGGGCACGACGAGTCGGCCGCCTTCGTTGAGCTGGTGGATCCAGGCGGGCGGGATGTCGGCGGCCTGCACGGTGACGATGATGCGGTCGAATGGCGCGTGGCCGGGGGCGCCGTGCTCGCCGTCGGCGGTGAGCACGGTGATGTTGCGGTCGTAGCCGGTCGCCTTGGCGAAGTCCGCGGCGCGTTGGGTGACGTCACGGTCGATGTCGACGGTGACGACGTGGCCCTGATCGCCCACGATCTCGGCAAGGTAGGCGGCGTTCACGCCGCCGGAGCCGATCTCCAGCACGCGCATACCTGGCTGGATGTCGGCCTGTTCGATCTGCATGGCCTGGACGCGAGGCGCGGATACCGAGCTGATGTCCACACCGTTCTCGTCTGTCTTCGTGATCGCGGCGAACTCGGGCTCATAGGTCTTGGCGATGTCCGCTTCGGGCGCGGCCAGGTGCCGGGGAAGCGAGCGGAACGCGGCCACGACGCGAGGGCTGCGCGCGGCGCCCAGCTCGATCAGTCGTTGCACCATGACGTCACGCAACTGCTGCTCGGACGTGCAGGGAGCGGCGCTGTTCTCCGTTGTCATGCCGGGGACGTAATCCACGAGCGTTCTCCTTCTCAGCGGTGTATCGCCGAGGGGGTTGAGAGCGGGCGTTGCAGTGAACCTGAGGCGGGGCAGGCGTCCCACGTTGGGCAGTGCCAGCGGGGACCTGGAGTGAGCCGAAGTGCGCTCCGGGGCTATGTCGTCCTCCTCTTGAACTCGGTCAGCTTTTCCGCAGCGCTGTCTGCTTGATCGGCAGCAATCTCACGCACTTCGAGGGGAAGGCTCTCGTCCCTACTGGCGTTGATTCCGGCGCCAAGGGCACCGACCAAGTCGAACAGTTCGTTGTCTCCGTCTTCGGAGTTCAAAGCGCCTCTCTTCGTAGTTCCAAGCGGCCCCGCCCCCGCTGCGACCCGTCCATCTGGAGTCAGGAGGGACCTCCAGCTCGAACAGCGGGGGCCGGCTTGAAGGTCCTCCCAGGGCACGGCTGTCCTCCTACGTGGCGTGGGCGGGCGGTCTGTTGAGCGGCTGCGCTGGCCGACAGGGCCACGCGCAAGCACGGATGAGCTGTGAAGCAGCAGGGGTGCTCAGGGTTCAGGACCGGTTTTTCTCCCCGTACACCCACAGCAGACGGCGGGTGAGACCGGCCACGTCGCGCATGAAGAAGAAGGCGCGGAAAACCGGCGTCTCCTTCGTCGGTCGCTCCGACAGCTCCAGCAGCCTGTACGCCTGTCTGCACAGGGCCCTGATGGCGGGGTCTTGGTCGGTGCCCAGCTCCTGACCGAGAAGCAGGCCCAGCTGCTTGATGACGATCGCCGTCCTGGCGCTGATGTCCTCGCGGGTCGAGGTGCTCAGCTCCATGTGCAGGGCGGCGTCGGTGCTGTCCGCGATCAGCTCTGTGTCGAAGGGCAGGCTGTCGACGGCTGGAGCTTCGTGTCTGTGGGTCACGGTGGCCACCACGCATCTCCCCTTGGTGCCGCGTGCTGCGGCGCCCTTGGTTGCTCGGGTTTGAAAGGACCGTAAGGCCGCCGTCTTCCAACCTCCAAGGAGATTGCGTGAGTTTGCAGCAAGTCGATTGACGGGGTCGAACGCCTTGCCGACCATCTTCTTGTCGCGCAAACCAGCGCAAGACAGCGGACGGGAGAGCAGCCATGAAGCTACGGTTCCTTGGTAAGAACTCCACCCCCGGAGATAGCCCCACCCTGTACGCCAGTGACCAGGACAGCTACGTGATCCAAGGCTGGAAGGTCTACGCCAACGACTTGCTCATGCGGCTCGACGTGCCCGAAGGCCAGACGGTGATCGAAGTGCCGCCGGAGCTGTTCGAGCATCTGACGAAGGACGGACACTCGACCGGCGAGATCAAGAGCTTCAGCGCCCCGATCATGCTCATTACCGAGCAGGGCACATGCATCGTGCAGGGCCCGGAAATGAACGATCCCGAGGCCCTGAGCCAGATGCGCATGCCCGACTATGAGACCTGCATCGAGGTCCCCAAGTCCTCGATCACGGCCCTACTGGAGGAGAACAGTGGACCTGATCACCCCAGCTCAGCGTGACGAGCTGTTCAACAGCTTCGAGCGCGACGCCTTCCACCTGGAGCTGAGGGACGACTACGGGTCTCCCGTCGAAGACACGCCCTATGCGCGGTGGCAGAGGGGTGAGCCCGACGACTACGCCTGGCTCGCCCCTTGGATGACGCTCATGAAGCGAGTCACGGGCGACGGGAAGACCGTCAGGCGCGTGCGGGTCGTCACAGAGCCTCACTCCCAGTACGTCGGCTGGGAACACTCCCTGACCCACCTCAACCTGGAAGCCGGCGAGGACATCCGATGGCTTCCACGGCACCAGCTGCCGGACGGCATCACCTTCCCGGTCAGCGGCAACGACTGGTGGCTGTACGACGACCGCCTTCTCGCCGTCGGCCACTTCGACCCGGAGGGCCGAGTGCTGGGGTCGGAAATCGTCGAAGACCCCGACACCGTGGCCGAGTGCGTCCGTGTGCGCGACCTTCTCTGGGCCGCCGCCACCCCACACGCCGAGTACAAGCCCTGACCCACCAGTGAGCAACCAAGCACAAGAAGCACGTCAGGCGCTGGGCGCCCGGCTTCGCGGCTTTCGCAAGGACGCGGGATTCGCGAGCGGCCGGGCGCTTGCCCGTGCGCTCGACTGGCAGGAATCGAAGGTCTCACGACTCGAAAACGGGAAGCAGAACGCCAGCGAGGACGACATCAAGGTCTGGTGCGCGGCGACAGGGCAGCAGGAACATATTGATGACCTGATCGCGACCGTGCGCCACATCGACGAACTCTGGCAGGAGTGGCGCCGGCTACTGCAGACGGGCGCGGAGAAACGGCAGCACCAGGGCCTTCAGGTCTACGCCAAGACGAAGGTCTTCCGTATCTGGCACCCCACGGTCATATGGGGGACGCTCCAGACAGCCGAGTACGCAGCGGAGACCTTCCGGCAGGTTGTCGACTACTACGAGATCCCGGACGACGCGGAAGCCGCCACGGCCAAGCGGCTTGAACGTCAGCAGTACCTGTACCAGGGGAACCGGATCTTCAACGTGCTGCTGAGCGAGCAGGCTCTGTACAGCAACTTCGGCGGCCCCGAGGTGATGAAGGGGCAGCTCGACCGCCTACTGGCCGTGATGCGGCTGCCTCGGCTCAGTCTGGGCCTCGTCCCGCGGTCCGCACCGTTGAATATTTGGCCCGGTAATTCCTTTTCGATGTTTGACGACAAGCTCGTCCTCGTTGAGACCTACTCGGCAGAGTTCTCGGTCACGCAGCCACGCGAGATCGAGCTGTACACCAAGGCGTTCGAGCTTCTGAAGCAGTCAGCGGTCTACGGATCCGCTGTTCGAGACCTCATCTTCGCTGCGATCCACCACTTCGACCAGATGCCCACCGATTAGGAAGGCTCCGACCATGCCCGAGAGCCCAAACTGGCGCACCAGCTCCTACACGAGATCCGACAGCTGTGTGGAAGTGGCCGACAACGACCCGAACAAGGTGATGGTTCGGGACACGAAGGCGCGCCATCGGGGAATCATGGCCGTCCAACGAACTGCATGGGTGGCATTTGTGGAGTACGTCAAGCAGGGGTGATCAGCGCCGCCGCACATGTGGCGACCGCAGCGGCGGACCGGCTGCTGCCGCGGGGGCCGGAGCGGCGGTGTGTTGCGCGACGCTGCGGGCCTTGGCTGCCTGGGCGCGGGGGCTGGGAGCGTGGCGTTGGCCGAGGCGCTGGATACGCCAAGTCAGCGCACGAGCAGGACTGCGGGCGTCGTCCAGCGTGCGTTGGTTGAGTGCTTGGTCGAGGATCGTGGCCGCGTTGTGCCCCGTAGCCTCCGCCTCGGCGAGCACCGAGGCGAGCGCCTCCCAGGCGCGGTTTCGAATGATGCGTTCGGCATGTTCGGGCACGGCCTGTTTCAGATGGTGGGCGTAGCGGTGCTGGGTCTTCAGGGTGGGAGCCTTGCGGGCAAGGTTGTCCAGTACAGGCTCGGCGATCTGTGCGTACGCGGCCTGCAGGTGAACGAGTGCCTGTCCGGCTGCTGCCTCCTGTTGGGCGTGCTGGTGTTTGCGGTGCCAGTGCATGGCGAAGGCCACTGCGGTGAGCATGGCGTTCAGGAGCATTGCCAGCGCGGCACCGTCGTTTTGGCCGGCCGGGTTGCGCCAGATCGTCTGGACGCTCCGGCGCAGGACACGGGCGCTGGTGTGGTCGGCGGCGATTCGGGAGCGGGTGGCGCGTTCGAAGGTGGTGGCGGCTCGTTCGAGTTCGGCCCGGACGGTGTCCGGGGCGGTGACCGGAAGCAGGTCGAGTGCTCCGCCGAGAGCGGCCAGCTGGCCTTGGGCCACGCGGTCGTCGCCGTGGGTGACGTGGTGGGGGATGCGTTCGGTTGCGGTGGTGGCTTGGTGCCAGGGGTCGCCTGGCCGGACGACGACCGGCTCGGGGCCGGAGTCGGCGAGACGCTGGCGGATCTTGGGCAGGGAGAGATCACCGGCAAGGGTAGAGCCGGAGTACCAGATAGGTTTGTCCTGCTCGTTGACATCGCCCGGCAGAGCGACGCTGTAGCCGAGCACGTCGCCGGACGGCCCGGTCTTGGGCCGCACGGTCATGCCGGTGGCCTCCAGCAGCTCGAAGAACTCGGCTTCGCTGGAGGCCGCGGCGACGGCGCGGCGAACGGGCTTGCGCAGGATCTCACGAGACGTGGCGTCCTGCCCCTGGCGCTTGGCTTTGAAGTGCTCCTTGCTGGTGGGGCGCTTGGCGGCCGTGCCGTCGCCGGGCTTCAACCGCCTGAGCCCGTAGTCGATCTCGATCTTCCGAGCTTCTCGCTGTACGGCGCGGATGTCGCGGTCGCGGCGGGGGCGGCGGCCGTCCTGGCGCACGAGGGTGGCGGCGATGTGGATGTGGTCGTCCGCGTGGCGCACGGCCACCCAGCGGCAGGCTTCCGCATCCCCTACGGGGGCGATACCGGCGGCGGCCACGATGCGGCGGGCTGTCTCGGCCCACTGGGCGTCGGACAGGACGGGATCTTCAGGTGCGGCGCGGACCGGGCAGTGCCAGACGGTGGTCTTGGGCGCCCGGCTACCCAGCATGGTGACTGGCTGGTCGAGCTGCGTGAAGAGCTGCTTCTCCACCTCCTTGGGGTCCCGCTGGGGACTGCGGCCCGGGGTCGGGCGCGAAGTCGTTCCAGGACCCGACCAGATGCGGATCGACGTGCTCGTTGGCCGTGCCCTTCCCGAAGAGATAGGCGATCAGGCGCCGCGTGCTGCCCATGCCCGTGATGATCTTCGGTATCACCAGCTCACCGTCCCTCTACGACCTGAGCGACGGCGGTGTCGACGACTTCGACTGCCGCTTCGACGCCATCCAGGAGACGGCGGACGGTGTCGGGCTGGGGCCAGGAGCCGTCCTTGTGGAGGTGCCAGGTGAGCTGATTGAGGTTATTGCCGACCCAGCCGAGCTGCCGGTTGGCGGCCATCAGCGCCTTGACCATGGCGCGGTAGTCGGCGACTGCCGCAGTGGGATCTTCGGCGCGGGCGGCGGCCAGGGATGCCTCGGCCACGTAGCCGCCGATCTGCATCCGGCTGATCTCAGCGGCTCGTTTCAGATCGGCAAACTCGGGGTCGCTGTAGCGCGGATGGACACGGCGCTCACGCAGACGGTGCTGACGCAGACGGCGACGCGGTACAGAAGGCTGCGTGGTGTGTGGCGATGGCGTCGTGGCCCCTTCCTCGGTCGGCTCCCCCGGGCCGACCGACTCCGGCTCCCCTGCGCCGGATGCCTCCGCCTCCTCTGGGGCGGAGGCCGGGTAAGGACTCCTTACCCGACAACTTGCTGCGCTGGTTGGGCTGGTGGACGTCTCCTGCTGTGTGGTCGGAAGTCCGTGGGGCGGGTCGTGCATGTGCTGTTCTCCGTGCGGTGGTCTGTCTCGTCCCACTCGTTGCGTGCCTGGTCAGAGCAGGTACGGGTGGGATGGTGATGTCGGGTCGACTCGTTGCTGGCGACTCACTCGTCTCCGCGTTGACCTGCGCGGGGACGAGTGATGCGAGTCGAGGCGGGTGGGGATGCGGGCGTAGCCGGGCTCAGCGCGCGGCGACAGGGACCTCATCGCGGTTGGTCTGGGTCGGGGCGGTAGCCGCGTCCAGTTCGGCTTGCAGGATGCCCTTGATCTTGTCTGCCTCCCTCCTGCCGATGGTGAGCTTCTTGGCGCGGATGGCGTCTTCGATGTGGCGGCGCGAGGCGCGGCCGCCACGCCCCAGTGGTGTGGTGCGGGCGATGGCGAGCAGCTTGTCGGGGATGTCGTCGGCCTCGTCTTCTTGTGGCTCGGCCGAGGCTCGCGAGGACCGCGGCACGTCGGCGGTGGCAGAAGCCACGTCGGCAGGGTCGTCTGTGCCGTCGACTGGATCGGCTGCCAAGTCTTCAGGGCTGCCGTGTGCATGGCGCAGGGGCAAGGGCGGCTGCGGGGTGTTGGTGTCGTCGATGTGGCTCGATGTGGCGTCTGCGCGGCGATTGTGGCTCGACGTGGCGTCTACCTGGTGTGGGTGGGGAGTTGGGTGGCGTTGGATGACGAGGTAGAGGTGGACGGCTCCGGCCAGGGCGAGTGGGGCGATGGCGGACAGGGCGCCGACGGTGAGGTCGTCGAGGCGCAGGCTGTCGGCCTGGCGGGTCTGCTGGTTGAGGCGTACCGCGTGCAGGGCGTTGGCCCAGATGCTGGTGACGGTGGCTGCGCCGACGAGTGCCCACACGTACATGCGGGAGCGCAGTGGGGCGGTGCGCAGCATGAGCAGGGCGCCGACGCCGATGGCGATGAACCCGTCGATGACGAGCGGGAAGGTGTAGGTGAGCCGTGTGGGTGGCGCTCGCTCTGTATCTCAAGGTGTGAACCAGCTCTGTCAGAAGCACGCCGCGACAGTTGGAGGAGAGAGATGAATCCTGACCGCCCTAACTCACCCTGCCAGGCAGAGACGCCTACGACGACTTGGGAGGACGCCGATGTGCCTTCGGCTCTCAGCGACCCACTGCCGGTCTGGGGGGACGTAGACGTGCCAACTGCCTTCAGCGACCCTCGTCCAGTCGGCTGGCGGGACTGCGATGACGTGCCGCGCGCGCTTGAGATTCTGGATGCCGACGAGGCAGAGAATTCGTGAGCGACGGCCGAAGGGCGGCCCGGACGTCACTCTGGGCTGTCCTCGCGGTCCGGTGCTGCCGACCCGACTCCATCTACGCGGCTGAGGCGTTTTACCGTCTCGACAAGGCGAACGCCACTCGCTGGCAGGAAGCACGTGCCACGGCGTAGTGCGCTCGGCGGGGTGGGACCTGGTGCAGGGCGGCCCACTCCGCCGAGACGCCCGCTGCAGCCCGGCTGGTGCCGCGTGCACGCGCTGCCTCCGAGGACGCCGCTTCCGACGCGGAGCCGAAGCCCGGCGGCACGGAGGAGCCCGGCCCGGAGGCCGTGCCGGATGATGCTGATCCGTTGGGAGAAATTCGGGAGATCAACTCCCCGTCCGCTCACGCAAACGGCCTCGGACGAGGAGTCCGAGGCCGGATAAGGCGCCTCCCTGGGGGACAAACCCCAGGTCAGCGGCGTAATGCGTGGTGCCCCCGGCAGGATTCGAACCTGCGACACCCGCTTTAGGAGAGCGGTGCTCTATCCCCTGAGCTACGGAGGCGGGGGCTTGTGGAAAACCTTGTCGAAAACCCGGTTCCTGATCTTCGGCTCGGCTGCACAAATCCGCTGGTCAGGCGGCCTGCGCGCTGATCACCAAGGGGTCCTGGCAACAGGGCGCAGCGGAGATCCCGACTGACCCCTCACAGGGTAGCGGATGCGCTCGCTGCGGTTCGCCCTCGCTGTTGTGATTCCTCTGGGAAGCCGGTTGACGTGCAGTTTCGCGTGGGATGAACATCGTCAGTGAGGTGCCGACGGTGACGGGCTCGGCTGTGCGCGGCGGCGAATTTTCCGTTCTGTGGCGATGAGGACTTGGAACACTCCGCCAGATGCCCCCAATACGAGCGCAGGGTCGGTCAGCGGGCAGGGGCGGTCGGATCGGTCACGGCGTCCTTTTCCGTCGCGAGGTCGTGGAGCCGGGGGCAGAACGCCACTATGTGCAGGGAGCCGACGCAGGGATGCATGAGCTCATCCTGGCCGAGTGACAGGCGCGGAAGGGGTTGACCGCCTCGCGTAGTCAGGATGTTTTCAGGTAGCCGATGGCACGGTCGGGCCTCATGACGTATGAACTGTCTGAGACTCCCCAAGCCGCACCGGGCGGCACCACGCCCGCCCGGCACGGACATCGTCTGCGCTGGAACAAGGTGCCTGAGGTCACCGCCTACTTCTGGATCATCAAGGTGCTCTGCACCACAGTCGGCGAGACCGCTGCCGATCTGCTCAACGAGAAGGCCGGGCTGGGCCTGACCGGCGTCTCGGTGCTGATGAGCGTGCTGCTGGCGGCCGTGCTCGTCGTCCAGTTCCGTACGACTTCCTATCGCGCGGGTGTGTACTGGCTGGCCGTCGCCCTGATCAGCGTGGTCGGCACCCTGATCAGCGACAATCTCACCGACAACATGGGTGTGCCGTTGGAGACGAGCACCACGGTGTTCGCGCTCGTCCTCGCGGTCGTTTTCGTGGTCTGGTACCGGCGCGAGCGCACCCTGTCCATCCACAGCATCGACACCACCAGCCGCGAGTCGTTCTACTGGCTGGCGGTGCTGTTCACCTTCGCCCTCGGCACGGCGGCCGGTGACCTGGTCTCCGAGCGCATGAACCTCGGCTACTGGCTCTCCGCGGTCCTGTTCGCCCTCGCCATCGCGGCGGTGGCGGTAGCCCACTTCGCGCTGGGCCTGGACGCGGTATGGAGCTTCTGGATCGCCTACGTTCTCACCCGCCCCCTCGGCGCCTCGATCGGCGACTACCTCTCCCAGCCGAACGCAGCCGGCGGTCTTGGCCTCGGCACCGTCGTCACCAGCGCGCTCTTCCTGGCGGTCATCCTCGGCCTGGTGGTGTACCTGATTGTCACCCGCAGGGACGTCGCCGAGCCGGAGAGCGTGGCACGTCAAGCAGCCTGACCAGCGCAAAAGGCGTTCAGGATGCGTTCAGGCGGCATCTGGCAGGGTCGCATGCCTCGCCCGCCGCCCGCCGCCCGCCGCCCGCGGTTGGCGGAGGCAGCAGGGCGCCCACCCCACTGGGGGCGAGCGCCCTGTCGTCGTACCCCCACTCGACAAGGAGTGTCCGACTTTGGAGAACCCCGAACTCCTCACTGACCTCGACGTCGCGAGCACGCACCAGTCCGCGGCGAGCAGAACCAAGACGGTGATGAAGAAGCTGCCGGAGGTCACTCTGGCCTTCTGGGTCATGAAGATCGCCGCGACAACGCTGGGAGAGACGGCCGGTGACCTCTTCGCGCAGACGCTGAAGCTGGGTTACTTCCTCACCACGATCGCCCTGTTCTTGATCTTCGTGGTGACTCTGGTCGTCCAGCTTCGATCGCGGCACTACAACCCGTTCTTCTACTGGACCGTGATCTTGTCGACCAGCATGGCCGGCACCACGATGTCCGACTTCATGAACCGTGATGCCAGCGCCAAGTTCTTGTCGAACGGCGCCACCTCGCTCGGCTGGGGCCCGCAGGGCCTGGGCCTGGGCTACCCGACCGGCGCGGCGATCCTGATCTCGATCCTGCTGGTCATCTTCGCGGTCTGGAAGGTATCCGGAATGACCTTCCAGATCCGCGACATCGTCACGTTCCGCGGCGAGGCCCTGTTCTGGTCGGCGATCCTGGTCTCCAACACGCTCGGCACCTCCATGGGCGACTTTCTGTCCGACAGTTCCGGCCTCGGCTACCTGGGCGGCGCTCTCCTCGTCTCCGGGGCACTCGCCGTCCTCGTGGCGCTGATGAAGGTGCCGGTGGTGCCGAACGTGCTGTTGTTCTGGATCGCCTTCGTCCTCACCCGCCCGCTCGGCGCCACCGCCGGTGACTTCCTCACCAAGCCGGTCGCCAAGGGTGGCCTGAACCTCGGCACCGCCGGCTCCTCGGCCGTCCTGCTGGCCGTCCTGTTCGGCCTGATGGCCTACGCCCACGTGCAGGAGAAGAAGAACGAGGTGACGCTCTCCGAGCAGGAGCAGCCCCTCACCCGGCAGGCAGGGTGACCGTGAACCGGGCCCCTGGCGTGTACCCGGGATCGTAGGACACCTCGCCGCCGACGGCGTGGGCCAGGCGCCGCGCGAGCGGCAGCCCCAGTCCCGCGCCGTCGTGCCCGTCCGTGGCGTCGGCGCGTCGACCTGGCTGGAACAACTCGTCGGCGAACGCCTCGGGTACACCGGGCCCGTCGTCGACGACGTCGATCAGAACAGAGCCGGGCCTGCGGTGCGTGGACACGGTCACGCGCGAGTGGGCGTATCGGACGGCGTTGATGAGCAGCGGGTTGATGATGCGTTCGAGCAGAGCCGGCGTGACACCTGCCTTCAGCTGTGGACAGGCCGCCTCCACCGTGGCCTTCGCCTGGTGCGGTGCGTCGAGCTGCTGGGCAAGACGGCGCAGAACGGGGACGACACCGGTCGTACCTGGGACCGTTGAAGGGTTCCGCGCATTTTCGCGGGCGTCGTGCAGCAACGTGTCGCAGATCGTGAGCATGGATTGGGTGGCCTCGGCTATCACCTGGTGACTGGCGCGGGTCTCCTCGGCGGAGCGGGGGCGTCCCTGCCACCAGTCGAGTTCCATGATGACCCGGGTGAGCGGGGTGCGCAGTTCGTGGACAACTCGCCGGTCAGCTGCTGCTCGTGACGCAGCACCGCGCGTATGCGGTCCAGCAGTGAGTCAAGGGAGCTGCCCAGGGCTGCGAGTTCGGCGGGGTGCTTCTCGACGCCGAAGCGGTCCACGGCTGCCACCGCACTCCTCTGGGTGGCCTGCTCGGTCATGGCCCGCACGGGGCGCAGTGCCCGGCCTACCGAGAGGCGGGTCAGCGCATAGGTGCAGATCAGCATCACACCGTCCAGGACGAGCGATCCCAGCAGCAGGGTATCGGCCGAGTTCCGGTACGGGGCGAGGCCCAAGGCCGTGACCACCGTGGCGGCGTTACGACGGCGGGATACGGGCCGGGAACACAGACGGACGGCACGGGGGCGGTTCGCCTGGACGGTCGCGCAGGCACTGCCGCCCTGTGCGGCGAGCCGGGCAGCGGCCCGGGTCAGCGGGCTGTCGGCCGCGGCGGGGGTCGGCTGTTCGAGCAGGTGGGTGCCGGCGTAGATCCAGACATTGGTGTCGAGGAGCTGGTCGTTGGCGGCCTCCAGCACGCGCACCCGCGAACCGTTGGTCTCGACGGTCGTGGCCACCGCGTCCGCGCGGGTGCGCAGCTCGTCGTCCGCCTGGCGCTGCAGGTTTCGGTCGACCGTGGTGTTGAACACCACGGTCAGGACCGTCATCAGCAGGGCGGCGGTGGTCAGTGCGACGAGCGAGAGCCGGCCCCGCAGAGTGCGTGGAGCCAGGTGGCCCGGGAAAGAGTTCATGACAGCCGGTGGCCGATCCCGCGTGCCGTGCCGATGGTCAGCGTGCTGCCGACGTCGCGCAGCTTGCGGCGCAGGCGGGTCAGGTACTGGTCGAGGGTGTTGTCGCTGACCTGCGCGCCCTCGGGCCAGCCAGCCCTGGTCAGGTCGCGGCGGCGCACGAGGTCTCCGCCTGCGGCGACGAGCACCGCCAGCAGTCGGAACTCTGTCGGGGACAGGGCGACGGGGGTGCCACGAACGATCACTCTGTGCCGGACCGCGTCCAGCGTCATGTCTCCGACTGCGGCCGTGGAACGTGGAGAGGACCGCTTGAGTGCGGCTCGCAGCCTGGCGGTGAGTTCGGCGAGGTGGAACGGCTTCGGCAAGTAGTCGTCGCCTCCCGCGGAGAACCCGGACAGCCGGTCGGTGATGTGGTGCCGCGCGGTCAGGAAGATCACCGGGGCGAGGAACCCGTTCGCGCGGAGGGCCTGGCACACATCCCGTCCGTCCGCGTCAGGCAGACCGATGTCCAGTACGGCTGCCCCGATGTCCGCCGTGGCCAGCCGCAGGGCGGTGGCGCCGTCGGCGGCTGGGACGGGGTCGAAGTCCTCGTCGTACAGGCCGCGGCGCAGAACGTCACGCAGGGCGTGATCGTCCTCGACGACCAGGATTCTAAGGCGCATGGTCCTCCTCCGCCG
This sequence comes from Streptomyces sp. NBRC 110028, assembly GCF_001417735.1. GTDB lineage: Bacteria > Actinomycetota > Actinomycetes > Streptomycetales > Streptomycetaceae > Streptomyces. The sequence continues at coordinate 898,422 of NZ_BBUZ01000023.1, read as the reverse complement.
GCCGTGCGGCCGGGTGGGTCGAGTCGCTGAGGAAGGATGCGGGCAGCCACTGGGCCGCGGCGCACAGGCACACTCCGAGCCAGCCGAAGGCGAACAGCCAGCCGCCGACGACGTCGGTGAACCAGTGCACCCCGAGGTAGACGCGGGTGAGCCCGACCAGCAGGCCCCAGCAGCCGACGGCGACGCTGAGTGCCGTCCCGCCGCGCGGGGCGCGCAGGCTCAGCGCCACGATCAGTAGCCCGGCGGTCAGTGCAGCCGTGGTGGTGTGCCCCGACGGGAACGCCCAGCCGCTCGCGTGCGTGGTCCAGTCATCCCGCGGCGGGCGGGCCCGGTGGATGAGCTCCATCGCGCCGTACCGAAGTGCCTGTCCTGAGCCGAGGCAGGCGAGGCAAAGCGCGACGGCGAAAAGCCTGTGCCGCAGCGTCCGCCCAGCCACAACGCCGGCCAGCACGGCGAGGACGTACGGGATGACACCGGTTCCGGTGGCAGTCAGCCCGCGTGCCAGGGCCAGCGCCGCATCGGGGCGGTGGCCGACGGACCACGAGAGAAGGCCGTCGTCCAGCCACAGCGGAGCACCATCGCCGCCCACGACCACCATGGTCAGCACTCCCAGCGCCGTCCAGGCGCCGAGGCCCGCGCTGCACGCCAGCCCTGTGGCGTCCCTGCGGTTCACGGGGCAGCCAGGAGCGGACGCAGCACAGTGGCGCTCAGGCGACGGGCAAGCGTCTGCGCCCACCGCCGCAAAAGGCTCATCGCAGCGAAGGCCGCGAGCCCGCCCACGAGCACGCCGGCCGCGACGTCGTGCGGGTAGTGCGCGCCGACCCAGGCCCGGGAGGCCGCCATGGCGAGCGCGGCCAAGGCCGCGACCGCTCCCAGGCGACGTGAGACGAACACCAGCGCCACGGCGGTCGCCGCCGCGATCGCCGAATGATTGCTGGGGAAGGACCGGTCACCCGGCGCCGGGCACGCCTCCAGCGTCCTCATGTGCAGGTTCCGGCACGGCCTGTCCTCACGCACCACCAGCTTCAGGACGGCATCCACGCCGTACGCCAGGACCACGACCACCGGCGCGGCCAACGCCGTGACCGCCGTCACCGCTCCTGTCCGCCGGGCCTGCCGCCGGCCCAGGACCATCAGCAGGGCGAACACCGCCAGCCCGTACGCCGACCACGCCGCCACCGCAGTGTCCAGCCAGCCGGGAGAGCGCCCCGCCAAGTCCACCACATCCGTGCACGCGGAGCCGTCGATCGACGCTCCGCCGAACGCGGAGGTCATCCGCGCGCCTCCTTCGCCCTGGCCTGCCTGCGGCTGCGGTACAGCTCGGCGGCGAGCGGAATCAGCGAAACCACCACGATCAGCGCCACCAGCGGCAGCAGATAGCGGTCCACGTTCGGGATCTCGGAGCCCAACGCATATCCCGCCAGGGACAGGCCGACGCTCCACACCAGGCCGCCGACCACTTGCCAGAGGGTGAACACCCGGACGGGCACGTCCAGCGCCCCTGCCAGCGGATTGAGGACGGTCCGCACCACCGGCACGAATCGCGCCAGGACGATGGCCTTCGCATGCCCGTACCGCGCCAGCAGCACCTCGGCCCGCTTCGCACCCTCGCGGAGCCGGGTGGACCGCCTGTGCGCGAGCAGGGTGCCGCCCGCCCGGCGCCCGATGAGATAGCCGCACTGCGCACCGGCCAGCGCGCCGAACGCCGCGGCGACCAGAAGGGGCCCCAGGGACAGCCGTACGCCATGCTCCCCCGTGCCCGTGCAGAGCAGGCCCGCCGTGAACAACAGGGAGTCGCCCGGCAGGAAGGAGCCGATCAGCAGTCCCGTCTCGGCGAACATCGCCGCGCCGACACCCAGCACGCCGAAGGCTGCCAGCAACGAGTGCGCGTCGAGCGGGTTCACAGCGAGCTGCGACGATAGGACCACGGGTGTGGTCATCGGCATGAGTCCTTTCCCCGCGGACACCGGATGCATACCCCGACTGACTACAATCCTGTAGACGGTCTACGTCACTGTAGACGATGGCGGGGTGAGAATTGTTCCCATGACCGACGCGAAGGACGAGCGCCGACCCGCGGGTGAGCTGGAGGCGGCCGTGATGGCCGCCCTGTGGGCTTCGGACATGCCGCTCACCCCGGCCCAGGTTCAGGCCGAACTCGCCTCCGGCCTGGCGCGGACGACCGTGACGACGATCCTTTCCCGCCTGCATGAGAAGGGGACCCTGGAGCGGGAGCGGCAGGGCCGCGGCTACGCCTACCGCCCCATACAGGACCCGCACGGCCTGACCGCTCTGCGCATGCACGGCGAGCTCGACCGCGACAGCGACCGGGAGAGTGCTCTGGCCCGCTTCGTCGCCCAGCTCGGCCCGGAGGACGAGCAGGTCCTGCGGCGACTGCTGGAGGAGGGTCTGTGACGACCATGCTCCTGCTGATCCCGCTCCTCCTGCCCTGCGCGTCGCCTCCCCTGGCCCGCCGGATCCTCGACCAGTGTTCGCCGGTGGCCGCCCTGTGGACCCTCACCGTCTCCGCGCTCCTCCTCGCGGCCGGTACCGTCGCGGCGCTCGGCACCTTCGCGGTGACCGGAATGCTCAAAATCCCGGCGTTTGCCGCGCTGGGCGAGCTGGTCCACCCCCTGCGGACGCCCTCCGAACGGCTGGTCCTGCCCGTGGCCGCCCTGGCCACCGGAGCGCAGAATCAGGGAACAGTGACCGCTTGCTACGGTGCGTGATCGACGGCGAAGACCAGGTATGCGCCGTACAACGCGGACAGGGCAGTCGTCGAGCCGAGCAGGAGGACGCGCACGCTGCCGGAGCGAACTCGGGCCAGCCCGATCGCCAACGGCAGCAGCAAGGGAAAGGCGGGCACGAGGAACCGGGCCCGGGCGCCGAAGAACGCCGAGTCCCCGACAGCGATCACCAACAGGCCCACGCTGTACACCACGAGCGGCAGCGGCTGGCCGTGCGCCACTGTCACGGCTCCGAGGGCTATGGCGGCGCACAGCACGAGTGCCACGACCATCCAGGCGAACGGCACAGACGGGGTATGAAGGAAGACCCGGACCAGCTGGCGAACTGTGGTGACCCCCCAGTCGAATTGGGAACGCCACAGTTTCTGGACGGCGAGGTATCCGTCCCAGCGGCCGAGCCGGGTGCCCACCCATGTGACAAACCCCAGCCAGCCCAGCGGGGCGATCACCGCACCCAGGCAAGGCCGCCACCGTGTTTCCACCGGCTGCCGTTCCGGACGTCTGCGGATTCGCATCAGGGCGACGGCTGCCGCCCCGTCGATCGCGACCACCAGAGCCACCGCGCTGGGCCGGGTCAGCCCCGCCAGTGCGCACAGGACGCCGGCCCATATCCAGCGCTGGGTCAGCGCCGCATACAGTGACCATGCGGCCAAGGCTGTGAACAGTGCCTCCGTGTAGGCCATGCTCTCCACCACGGCATGCGGCAGCGCTCCCCAGAGCACCGCGGCCAGCACTCCGGTGTGCTTTCCGTAGCTCCAGGCAGCGACGGCGAAGATCCCCCAGGCCGCAATCAGGGACGCGAGCCAGGAGACCAGAAGAGCGGCATGCGGGACAGGCAGCGACGTCAGGGCGTGCACGAGCCGGATCAGGGCCGGATACAACGGGAAGAACGCCAGGTTGGAGTAAGCGTTCCCGACTTGCGGACTGGTCGCGAGTACGGGCAGGCCGCGGTCGTATCCGTTCACCGCGATGTTCCCGTACCGCTCGGCGTCCCAGATCGTCGCCAATCTTCCCAGCGCTGGATCTCCACGCCGGTGGCCCCAGTACAGGAGCACCGCCACCCCGACGGCCCGCACCACGGCGAAGCCCAGCACAGCGGGCGCCGCGTCACGGGCTGCCGCGCGCAACCGGTGGCATCGAAGGGCAGGACTGTCCTCGACGGTGATGGCCGACGGCCGGGGTTTCACGAGGCGATCCCCTATGCGAGAAGCGGCTTCGATTCGTGCGACATCGCCACGTCGTCCCTGGTCATATCGCCACCATGGCATCTCGTGGCCACTCGCACGCGCCGGAGTCGTCCACACGGATTACTCGGTGCCGACCGAGCGCGGGCCTCGAGCACGAGACGGAACGAAAGCATGAAGAATAAAAACCGGCCTCTCTTCCGGCTCTGCTGTGACCGGAGGCCTCCGTGATCGCCTCGTCCCGAACACGCCCCCGGAGTACCGTCCGGCAGCTCGCTTACACCCTTGGCGCCGCCGCGGCGGTGGCCGCGCCGTGGACGGGAGCCACGGGAACCGGGCACAGGGCCGGACATGTGCCCACACCCGACCACGTGGTCGTCGTCGTCATGGAGAACCGCGCGTACGACCAGATCATCGGCAGCCCCAGCGCTCCGTACATCATTTCGACGAGGACAACCAGCACAGCAAGAACAAGATCGCCACGGTGCTGTACGGCCAGCCGGTGACCGCGGGCAGCAGATCGGCGACCAGGTACGACCATGACGACGTGCTGCGCACCATCGAGGACATGTACGGCACCTCGCACGCCGGGCACGCCGTCACCGCGTCGGACATCACCGGCATCTGGGCGAGCTGAGCGCGGGTACGTCCGCGGACCGCCGAGACGGCCGCCTGCTGGGGGAGGCGCTCGGCTGACCTGACGACGCCAGGCGGTCAGCCGAGCGCCGGGTCAGGTGGCTCGATGTCAACGAGTTCCGGGGTGTCGGTGCTGCAGTAGACGAGGCCGTCGTGGTCCACGTCGCACGGCGTGACCGTTCCGTCGTCGTACACGAGCCAGGCGAGCACCGGACGGCGTTTCGAGGCCATCGGAGCCAGGGGGCGTCAGGGGCACCAGGGGCGCCATCGGGCGGTGCGTCGAGGCGGTAGCAGACCGTCCGTCCCATCCCGGGCAGAGCACCGACCACCTGGGGCCGTCGTTGGTACGTCAGGAATCCCGGGTGGCGGTCAGCACGGACGACGCGGGCCGTGTCCCCTTGGGCCGCGCCGCCCGTGCCGCATATGTAGCCGACGAGTTCCTCGTCCTCGCGTCGCCACTCCACGATGTCGCATGTCTCGACGCATCCGTTTCCGCGATCGACGAGTGCGGCCCATCGCCGGCTTGAGGCGGGACACGAGGCTTCCACGGGAACCCCTTTCGACGGCTGGGCGGTCGGTCAGTCGGTGTGGGTCAGCGCGTCAGCCGGTCAGGTCCGCGCCATGTCCCACCCACGCGGGACAGCGGTTGCGGTCGGCTCGCGGCCAACTGGCGGATGATCAGCGGGGTCACCAGGACGACCACCAGCAAGCGCAGGCTCTGGACGGTGGAGACCAGGGCGACGTCCGCGTGCGAGGAGACGGCCGTGGCGAGGACCGCGTTGATTCCTCCGGGTGTCGTGGCGAGATAGGCGTCGGTGAACGGTGTGCCGGTCAGGCCGGCGAAGACCCACGCCAGTCCGGCGCAGCCGAGGCTGACGACCGTCATGCAGACCAGGATCGGTGGCAGGAGGCGCCGCATGCTGCGGAGCGTCTGGCGGGTGAAACGTACGCCGACGTCCAGGCCGACGAGGACGAAGACGATGTTCTGCAGCACTCCCACGGGTGCGAAGCCGGGCACGGCACCGCTGAGAGTGGCGGCCAGGGCCACCAGCATGGGGCCGATCAGCATGGGTGTGGGCAGTCGCAGCCGTCGGCCGGCCCAGGAGCCGACGGCGCAGACGGCCGCGAGGGCGAGCAGCCCACTGAGCTGGTCCGCCCCCGCCACGAGGTGAATGAGGCCGGTTCCGGTGATCCCGCCCCCGCCTGGGTGGCCCGATGCGGCCGATGGCCGGCCGGAGGTCATCCAGTGGGCGGCCAGTGGGGCGGTGGTGGCGACGAGGCCGACGCGCAGGTACTGGGTGAACGCGACGAGCCGTACGTCGGCGTTCAGCTCGTCGGCGCAGGTGACGATCGCGGCGGAACCGCCGGGCACCATGCCGAGGACGGCGCTGGGCCGGCTGATGTGGCCACGGCGGGCCAGAAGCCAGGCGATCCCGATGCTCAGCGCGATGGTGGCCGCGGTGACCACGGTCATGGGCAGCGCGACGGGGGCGGCGGAGACGAGGGCGGCCGGGGTGAGGTAGCTGCCCATGAGAGCGCCGACCAGCGCCTGTGAGGCGCGGCCCGCTGGCGTCGGCAGCCGGTCGCGGACCACCCCGCACAGCGCCAGGGCGGCGCCGACCAGCAGGGAGGCCAGGAGGTAGGGGGCGGGAACGCCGAAGGCGGAGGCCGTGAGGCCCGCCGCGTAGCCCCCGGCGATGATCAGGGCCCAGCGTCCGACGGGAGCCGGGCGGGAGACGCGGAGCTCGGAGAGTTGCGGGGCGGGCTTCGGCGCGGTGCTGGGCGAGCGCTCATACGTTCGCTGCGGCGCGGAAGTCGGAGCCACGTTGACGCCTTTCGTCGGTTTGACGGCATGTCCGTTGAACTCGACGCCTGCGTCGTAAGCAGGCACTTTCCACTGTGCCGTGTACGGCCTGTGCGGGCACTGAGAACCCTGAGTGAGCGCTGAGGAGACCCTGAGCGCCCGCTGAGAGCGCGCGGCCGACCAGCGCGTCGGCCCCTAGACTCGCAGGTGAGGATCAGCCTTCCCGCGGGTCCGACCGATCGGCCACGAGGTGATGCGCGTGCGGGTGCTGGTGGTCGAGGACGAGCAGAACATCGCCGCCGCGGTGGACCGTGGGCTGCGCGCCGAGGGGTTCGACGTCGACATCGCCGAGGACGGTGAGAAGGCCCTCCGTCTGGTCAGGCACCACGACTACGCCGTGATCGTGCTCGACCTGATGCTTCCGGGGCGTAACGGCTACGACGTCTGCCGCACGCTGCGCGCCGCGGAGATCGCCACTCCCGTTCTGATCCTGACGGCCAAGGACGGGGAGTACGACGAGGCGGACGCGCTCGATCTGGGTGCCGACGACTATCTGACCAAGCCTTTCTCCTTCGTGGTGCTGCTGGCCCGGATCCGCGCGCTGCTGCGCCGCAGCGCTCCGCAGCGGCCGCCGGTTCTCCGTGCGGGCGATCTCTGGCTGGACCCGGCCGCCCACCGGTGCGGTCGTGGTGAGGAGACCCTCGACCTGACGCCGCGCGAGTTCGGACTGCTGGAGTTCCTGTTGCGCCACCCCGACACGGTGGTGAGCAAGACCGACCTGCTCGCTCAGGTCTGGGACGCGTGGTTCGAAGGCGACCCGAACATCGTCGAGGTCTACGTCGGCTACCTCCGGCGCAAGATCGACACCCCGTACGGCCGGTCCGCCGTCGAAACCGTACGGGGCGTCGGCTACCGGCTGGACGGGAAGGGCGGCTGAGTGTCCCGGCACAGTCTCGCCGACCGCCTGCCCTTCGCCTGGGTGCGACGGTTGACGAGAAAGCTGAGCCTGCGGAGGCGGGTCACCATGTGGGCCACGACGGTCGTCGCCATCGCGATGGTCGCGGCCGGTCTCGGGCTGCTGCTCGGCCTCAAGTATTCGATGTGGCGCGATCTGGACACCACAGGGCGCCAGCGGCTGTCCGACGTCTCGGCTTTCATCAGGCACGACCAGTTGCGTTCCCTCATACCGTCCAGCGGAGGGGACGCCGACGTGGTCGAGGTGCTCGATGCCTCGGGGAAGGTACGGGCCAGTTCCGATTACGACACGGGCCCGGGCAGTCCCAGCGGGTTTCCGAACCCCCTTCCCCCGCAGGTCGTGGAGGGCCGTGCCACGACTCTCCACGACCTCGAGATCGGCGACGGAGGGGACTTCCGCGTACTGGCCCGGCCGACCCGTATCGGGGACCGGCCCGCCACCATCGTCGTGGCGGTGTCCCTGGCCCAGGCCGAGCACACCCTGTCCAGCCTGACCACCGGCCTGGTGATCGGTGTCCCGGCGCTGACGGCGCTGGTGGCATGGACGATCTCGGTCACGGCCGGCCGCACTCTGCGCCCGGTGGAAACACTGCGCGGCCAGGCCGCGGACATCACCGCGACCGATCTGCACCGCCGCCTGGACCTGCCCGATTGTCAGGACGAGATCCACGCGTTGGGCGTCACCCTCAACGACATGCTCGCCCGCCTCGACGAGGCCTCCGTCGCGCAACGCCGCTTCGTCGCCGACGCCGCGCATGAACTGCGGAGCCCGCTGACCGCGCTGCGCGCCCAGCTGGAGGTCATGTCCAGTTACCCCGATCCGGACCGTGACCCGCAGGTGGCCGCCGCCCTGCTGGAAGACGTGGAGCGGCTGCACGACCTCGTCGAGGGCCTCCTCGCGCTGGCCCGCAGCGAGGATCCCGCCCGGCCGCGATCACAGGCCGCGCGCGTCGTCGACCTGGATGAGGTGGTGCTGGCCGAGATACGTCGGCAGCGCTCCCTGGCCCGGGCGGAGATCGACGCCCGGAGGGTCTCGGGCGGCCGCGTACGGGGTGACGCCGAAGCGCTGCGCTGCGTTGTGCGCAATCTCCTGGACAACGCCCGTCGCCATGCCGAACGGCACGTCCGCGTGGCCCTGGGCGAGAGCGGCGGCACCGTGGAACTCACCGTCAGCGATGACGGATCGGGTATCCCGGCCGCGGACCGGACCCGGGTCTTCCAGCGTTTCACCCGTCTCGACGAGGCGCGCTCCCGCGAGGCCGGCGGCTCGGGCCTCGGCCTCGCCATCGTCGGCAAGGTCGTCACCGCCCACGGCGGCACCGCCTACGCCGACCAGGACCCCGCCCCGGACGACGGCGGCCTCGGCGGAGCCCGCCTGGTGGTTCACCTGCCCGCCGCGCCTTCGCCGGATTCGTCCGTCGATCCGCCGCCCGCCCCCGGCGGCTCCGGACCACTCTGACCAGATGCCCCATCTGGTCGGCGGTCCGGTCAGCGGGCCTCCGCCGTGCAGCCGGCGTTCGCCCCAGGGCCCGTCGTGCCCCGGTCCTGCCCGGTCGGCGAGCACCTCGCCCTCACAAGCAGAATCAGCCCACGGCATGACGCAAACCACGTCAACCTTGCGAAAGGGGCAGGTGCAGTGCCAGCCGGGCTCCCGGACCGCCGTCCTCCACACACGCGCGGCCGCCGTGATGAGTGGCCACCTCCCGCACGATCGCCAGTCCCAGTCCGGAGCCGCCGGCGTCCCGGCTGCGGGCGTCGTCGAGCCGGGTGAACCGGTCGAAGACCCGGTCACGGTCGGCGGGCGGAATGCCGACGCCGTCATCGCGGACGCACAGGACCGCCTCGCTTTCCGTGACGTCGAGGCCGACCTCCACGTGGTGGCGGGCGTACCGGACGGCGTTGTCGAGCAGGTTGCGTATGGCTCGGGACAGGGCGTCGGGGTCTCCGCGCACGCGTGCGGGGCGAACGCGGGCGCAGGCGACGGCCACACCGGGGCGGGAATGCAGCCGCCCGACCTCTGCCCTCGCCAGGTCGTCCAGGTCGATCTCCGTCTCGCGCGGCACGCCTGCGGTGGCATCCAGACGGGCCAGCCGCACGAGGTCGTCGATGAGCCGGCCGAGCCGGACCGTCTCCTCGAGCAACTCGGGCAGCCGGGCCGAGAAGTCGGCGCGGGGGTGCCGGGTGGCGGTCTCGATTTCCGCCCGTACGGCGGCCACCGGCTGCGCAGTTCATGCGCGGCGTCCGCCACGAACTGCCGCTGCCGAGTGGTCGCTTCGTCGAGTCTGGCGAGCAGATCGTTGAGAGTGGCGCCGAGGCGCTGTATCTCGTCCGTACGCGGTGGCAGGTCGAGTCGCCGGTGCAGGTCGGTGGCGGTGATCTCGGCTGCTTGGCCGCGCAATTGTTCCACCGGCCCCAGAGCCCGACCGGTGATGTGCCATCCGGCGGCGGCGATCAGGGCGGTGAGGACCGGGAGGCCGAAGGCCAGTTCGGCGGTGAGCCGGGCGACGTTGTGTTCGACCGGGGCCGTGGCAAGTCCGACGTACACGGTTTCAGGGGCATGCGCCGGCCCCGCTGACACGGCGGCGACGCGGTACGTCCCCTGGCCGCCCAGGGGAATGCCACGAACGGTGTGGACCGATGGCTCGCTTCCCGGGGCGGCCGCGCTCGCGTGGAACAGTGCCGGTTCTCCGGCTACGTTGGCGGACGCCGCGATCACGCGGCCACGGGTGTCGATCACTTGGGCCGCGTCGTCGCCCGCGCCGGAGGCGGGGAGCCATGGATATGGCTGACGGTCGTGACGGCAGCCGACGCGTCCGTATCACCGTCATCACTGGAGCATGCCGCCAGGCCGAGGCCGAGGGTGACGGCGGTGGCCACCTGGACGGCGCGGTGCATTTTCATGAGTCCTCGGGAATCGTGAGGGCGGGCCAAGGCATGACCGGGAGCGGCCCAGTAAGGAGTTGGGGGGGCCGCTCCGGGCTCCCCGGAGTGACCGGCTGAGCCCGGAGCGGTCAGGGTGTGATCGGATCAGAGCTTGTCGAGGATGCCCTGCAGCTGCTTGACCTCGGTGCTCTGGCTCTTGACGACATCGTCGGCGAGCTTCTTCGCGGTGGCGTTCTTGCCGTTCTTCTGCTCGTCCTTGGCCATGTCGATCGCCCCGTTGTGGTGGTCGATCATCATCTGCGCGAACTTCTTGTCGAAGTCCGTGCCCTTGGCGGCCTTCAGTTCCTTCATGTCCTTGTCGGACATCATCCCGGCCATACCCGAGTTGTCGGAGCTGCCGGAGCCGTGGTCCATGCCGGGCATGCTGCTGCCGGACTCGGGCTTGCCCCAGGCCTTGAGCCAGGACTTCATCTTCTTGATCTCGGGGTCCTGGGCCTTCTCGATGTCCCCGGCGAGGGTCTTGATCTTGGCGTCCTCGGCGTGGTCGTCGGCGAGCTTTGACATCTCGACGGCCTGCTCATGGTGCGGGATCATCATCTGCGCGAACTTCACGTCCGCGTCGTTGAACGCGCCCGGTGCGGGGTTCTCCCCGGTGGTCGCACTCGCCGAGGCGGAGCTCTTGCCCTTGCTCCCGTGGTCCATACCGCTCATGTCGTCGTCGTTGCCACAGGCGGCGAGGACCAGGCCTGCGGCGGCGACGGTGCTGACCAGAGCGATGCGGCGGGCGCGCGGACGGAGCGTGCTGCGCTTGATGGCGGTCATGTCGAAAACCTCACGGTGTCTGTTCTGCGGAAAAGCCGGCGAACGGGGTGGGGGCAGCGCAAGCCGCCCACGGTGGCGTTCGGCCTAGATCCGCAGGACTGACAGTTGAGCCAGGCCAGGCGGTCTGCGTGGTGGGGGATTGGGGCGCAGGGGCGCCATGGCGGCATCGCGAAGCCGCGCCGGCCAGTCCGTCCTGCGGCTCAGAACCGCGCGGAGAAGACCGGCGAGAATCCACGTGCCGAGCACGGCCACGCACAGCGAAGCCATGTCCATCCCCATGGCCGGGGAATGGGAGGACGCCTTGCTGTCCTGATGGGAATCCGAAGAGGGCGAGGAGACGGCAACGGCCTGCGGCGAGGACATGCCGCCGCCTGTGTGGGCGGTCGTGGCCGATGCGTGAGCCGTTCCCATGCTCGGGTAGGAGGCAGTGTCGGGATGGCCCATCGAGTGCATCACGAAGACGCCCAACGCGAGCACGACGACGAGCAGCAGATGCCCGAGGGCACCTCCTGTTCGTACGTATCGGCTCACACGCACGTCGTGACTCCCTCCGTGGCGTTCCGCTCTCCGACGGTACCGAAGCGGCCCGGATCGAGCTGCGCGGGTCGGGCGCCGGGGTGACCTACTAAGCTCTTTAATAGTAATGGTAGCGGGCGGAGAGGCGGGCGCATGTCGGTGTTTCCGAGGGAGGTTTGCGCCGCGCCGCCGGGCAGTGGTTACATCACGGCATGGTTACGGCTTGGTCGCGCTCCGGCATGCTGTGGTCCCGCTCCGCGGGGCCGTTGCGTCTGCTGTGGCTGGCCGTGCTGGTGCTCGGCGTTCTGGTCACGCACGGCGCGAGCGCTGAGAGCGCCCAGGGGCACGCCGGGGGCGGTGCGATCGCGCCCACACACGCGTCGGCCGTGATGCAGGAAGGTCACACGAGCGGGGCCGGAGGAGGCAGCGCTGCCGCGAGCGCGTCGCCTGACGTTGCGGCAGCCGACGGCCAGCACGAGGGTGACGGCTCGTCCCACCCGGTTGAAGACTGCGTCTCCGGCCAGCCCCAGCAAGACCTCTACCTGGCCGCTCCCCATCTGTCCACACGGGGCTGTGTGTCAACGACGCGCCCGTTTGCCTTGGGGAAGTCCGATCGCTTCCGGTCGAAGTCGGCCGTTCCTTCGCTGACGGATTCGAGAGTCTCCGTGGTGCAGCAGGTCTAGATTCCGGCGTACCGACTGGCCGCCGCTCTCCTGCGAGATGACAGCACCGCCCTGCGGGACGGGTCGGCCACGTGCGGTCAGTTCCCGGCTCCCTGGACGTCCGTGGCAACGCTTCCTCGCGTTTGAACGGACCGCTCCTCGGCGCCTGCCTGCTCGGATGCCTGCTGATTCCGATTCGCCGCTCCCTCCCCGCGCCGTGGGAGCGGCGGCCGCTCCCCGGAGGACCCGTGTCGTTACACCCCCTTTCCCGCGCTCATATCAGCCGCCCGGCTACCAGGGCTCGGCTGCTGCGGCTGCTGGTCTTCCTTCTCGGAGTCTTGCTGTTATGGGCGTTCGGCTGTTCCGCCACGCACGCTGACGACAGCCACCCGCAGGGCCGGCCCTCGGCCTCGGCCGATCTCGTCCCGCTCGCGTCGGCGGACACCGGGCGTGCGGTGCCCCACGGACGGCATTCACACTCCGGTGCGCATTGCGCCCCATACGTGGTCAGCCAAGTGACCCCGCGGGTACGGCAGTTGTTCACCGACGCCGCGGCTTTGGCCGTCTTCGCCGGAATGGCGGCCGGGGTGACTGCCACCGTGGCCGGGCGGCAGTGGGTCGCTCGACACGGAGGAAGCAGACCACGGCTACGGCGTTCAGGCCGCGCCACACTCGCCGTCGTCTGCCGGTGGCGGATCTAGACGGGCCTTCGCGGCCTGCACGGGCCGCGCGTGCTGCCACCAGGCCCCGAGGCGGATGCCTCTTCCTGGGCCGGACGGCACGCCCGATGAATCCCCGTCACACCACCGATGAGAGCGGAAGATGCACCCGCAGACCACGACCGAGATCACACCCCCTGCCCGCTCGGCCCTGTCCGGGCTCGTGGGCGACACCCCGGTTCTCCGGATCTCCGATTCCCTCACCCCCGCTGACCGCGGGTTCTGGGCGAAGCTGGAGGGTTTCAACCCCGGCGGGATCAAGGACCGGCCCGGCCTGTACATGGTCGAGCGAGCCCGCGCCCGTGGCGATCTGCGCCCCGGCGCCAGGATCATCGAGTCCACCAGCGGCACCCTCGGCCTGGGACTTGCCCTGGCCGGAATGGTCTACGGCCACCCCGTCACCCTGGTCACCGACCCGGGGCTGGAGCGGTCCATGACCCAGCTGCTGAGCACCTACGGAGCCCAGGTCGACGTCGTCTCCGAATCCCACCCCACCGGCGGCTGGCAGCAGGCACGGCGCGAGCGAGTGGCTCAGCTCATGGCTCAGCACCCCGGCTCGTGGTGTCCCGACCAGTACAACAATCCCGACAACACCACCGCCTACACCCCGCTCGCGCTGGAGCTGGCCTCCGAACTGGGCCACATCGACGTGCTGGTGTGCAGCGTGGGTACCGGCGGCCACTCCGCCGGCGTCTCCCGGGTGCTGCAGGCCCTGTATCCGGAGCTGAAGCTCGTCGGCGTCGACACCATCGGCTCGACCATCTTCGGGCAGCCCGCCCGCACCCGGCTGATGCGCGGCCTGGGTTCGAGCATCTACCCCCGCAACGTCGCCTACGACAACTTCAGCGAGGTGCACTGGGTGGCGCCGGCCGACGCGGTGTGGACCTGCCGCCGGCTCGCCGCCTCCCACTACGCCACCGGCGGCTGGAGCGTCGGCGCGGTCGCCCTGGTGGCGGGCTGGCTGGCCCGCACCCTGCCCGCGGACACGAAGATCGCGGCGATCTTCCCCGACGGCCCGCAACGCTATCTCGGCACGGTCTACGACGACGACTACTGCGCCGCCCACGGTCTGCTCGGCTCTCCGCCGCCCGTCGAACCGGAAACCATCGGCCGCCTGGACGAGAAGGAAGTCAGCCGCTGGACCCGGTGCACCACCGTGGTCGACCCGCTCACCCTGTCCGATCCGGTGCAGGAGCACGACGCCGCCCAGCTCCCTGAGTTCGACCCCCAGGTGGAGGGAGACCGGTGATGGGCCGGCAGTCACGTTCCGGGGGAACCCTGGCGCAGATGCGCTCCTATCCGCGCAGTGTCCAGTTGTTGATGGTGAATCAGTTCTCCATCAATCTCGGCTTCTACATGCTGATGCCGTACTTGGCCGCGCACCTGTCCGGCACGGTCGGGCTGGCCGGCTGGGCCGTCGGACTCGTGCTCGGCATACGTAACTTCAGCCAGCAGGGCATGTTCCTGGTCGGCGGAACCCTGGCCGACCGGCTCGGCTACAAACCTCTGATCATCGCCGGGCTGATGCTCCGTATCGTCGGCTTCGCGACCCTCGGACTGGTGGACGCGCTGCCCGCGCTGCTCGCCGCATCCGCGGCGACCGGGCTGGCGGGCGCCCTGTTCAACCCGGCGGTGAGGGCCTATCTGGCGGCGGACGCCGGGGAGCGCAGGGTCGAAGCGTTCGGGCTGTTCAACATCTTCTACCAGGCCGGCATCCTGCTCGGGCCCCTCGTCGGCATGGTGCTCACCGGTGTCGACTTCCGCGTCGCCTGCCTGGTGTCGGCCGCCATCTTCGCGCTGCTGAGTATCGTCCAGATGCGCAGTCTGCCCGCCCGCCGGGCAGACGACGCGCCGACCACCAAGGGAAGCGGCCGGCAGGACGGCGTGCTGTCCCAGTGGCGCACCATCGTGGCCAACCGGCCGTTCCTGCTGTTCTCGGTCGCCATGATCGGCTTCTACGTCATGCAGTTCCAGGTCTATCTCGCTCTGCCGCTGGAAGTGCGGCGCCTGGGCGGCGACGGAACGTCCGGGACAGCGGCGGTTGCGATGCTCTTCGCTGTTTCGGGCTTGAGCACGATCCTCTTCCAGACCAAGGTGACCGCGTGGTGCAAGGCCCGCATGGAGCCGGGCCGGGCCCTTGCCTGGGGGCTGTTCACCATGGGCGTGGCGTTCCTGCCCCTGCTGGTGCCGACGGCCGTGCCCGTGCCGGCGGGCGGAGTGGGGCTGTGGCTGCTCGCGGCCGTGCCGCCCGCGCTCTCCGCTCTGCTCCTGGCGGTGGGGACGATGATCGCCTACCCGTTCGAGATGGACACCATCGTCCGGCTCTCCGGTGACCGCCTCGTCGCCACGCACTACGGGCTCTACAACACCATCTGCG
The DNA here is from genome assembly GCF_001417735.1 of Streptomyces sp. NBRC 110028. Taxonomy (GTDB): domain Bacteria; phylum Actinomycetota; class Actinomycetes; order Streptomycetales; family Streptomycetaceae; genus Streptomyces. Next base: position 883,097 of record NZ_BBUZ01000023.1, on the reverse strand, counting down.
GTGTCGGCATCACACTCGGGAACCTGCTGACCGGGGCCTCTCTGGACGCCGCCCGCGCGGCCGGTGTCTCCGCGCTCCCGTGGATCGTGCTCTGCGCACTCGGCCTGGCCTGTGCCGCCGCCCTGTACGGACTGCACCGTACCGGCCGCCTCGCGCCGCCGGTACGCGAGACACAGCCCGCGTCGGTGTCTGCCTGACCGATGGTCCTGCCGCAGGGGGGACGAGCTTTCCTTCGTCCTCCCTGCCGCCCATGCGTCGAAGCCGCCGCCGTACGCGGCCGCCGAGGCGGCCGTTCCTCAACGAACCCGTAGGGATTTGCATTCACCGTGAGCCCGAAACCTGTCGTACTCCTGGCTGAAAAGCTGTCGCCCGCCACGGTCGGCGCCCTGGGCCCGGACTTCGAGATCCGGCTCTGCAACGGCGCCGATCGAGCCGAACTCCTCCCCGCGATCGCGGATGTCGACGCGATCCTGGTGCGAAGCGCGACCAAGGTCGATGCGGAGGCCATCGCCGCCGCCAAGAAGCTGAAGCTCGTCGCCCGCGCCGGGGTCGGCCTCGACAACGTCGACGTCTCGGCCGCCACCAAGGCGGGCGTCATGGTCGTCAACGCGCCGACGTCCAACATCGTCACCGCCGCCGAGCTGGCCTGCGGCCTGCTGGTCGCCACCGCCCGCAACATTCCGCAGGCGAACGCCGCGCTGAAGAACGGCGAGTGGAAGCGCAGCGAGTACACCGGTGTGGAGCTGAGCGAGAAGACCCTCGGCGTCGTCGGCCTCGGCCGCATCGGCGTCCTGGTGGCCCAGCGCATGTCCGCCTTCGGGATGAAGATCGTCGCGTACGACCCGTACGTGCAGCCCGCGCGCGCCGCGCGGCTGGGCGTCAAGCTCCTCTCGCTCGATGAGCTGCTGGAGGTCTCCGACTTCATCACGGTCCACCTCCCGAAGACGCCTGAGACCGTCGGCCTGATCGGCGACGAGGCACTGCACAAGGTCAAGCCCGAGGTGCGGATCGTCAACGCCGCGCGCGGCGGGATCGTCGACGAGCAGGCCCTGGCCAGCGCGCTCAAGGAGGGCCGCGTCGCCGCCGCGGGACTGGACGTCTTCCTCCAGGAGCCGTGCACCGACTCCCCGCTCTTCGAGTTCGACAACGTCGTGGCCACCCCCCACCTGGGTGCCTCGACCGATGAGGCCCAGGAGAAGGCGGGCATCGCCGTCGCCGAGTCCGTGCGGCTGGCGCTCGCGGGAGAGCTGGTCCCGGACGCGGTCAATGTCGAAGGCGGCGTCATCGCCGAGGATGTCCGCCCCTGCGTGCCGCTCGCCGCGAACCTCGGCCGGATCTTCACCGCCCTGGCCGGCGAGGTCGCGGTCCGGCTCGATGTCGAGGTGTACGGCGACATCACCCGGCACAACGTCAAGGTGCTGGAACTCTCCGCGCTCAAGGGCGTCTTCGAGAGCGTCGTCGACCAGGCGGTTTCCTACGTCAACGCACCGCTGCTCGCGCAGGAACGCAGGGTCGCTGTGCGCCACACCACCAGCTCGAAGTCCCCCGACCACCACCATATGGTGACCGTCCGCGGCACCCTGAACAGCGGTGAGCAGGTCGCCATCTCCGGCACCCTGGCCGGCCCCAGGAACATCCAGAAGATCGTGTCGGTGGGCCGGCACACCATCGACCTCCCGGTCAGCGACCACCTGATCTTCTTGCGGTACGAGGACCGGCCCGGCATCGTCGGCACCGTCGGCCACGTACTCGGCGAGTCGGGCATCAACATCGCAGGCATGCAGGTCTCCCGATCCGTGCCGGGCGGTGAGACGCTCGCCGTCCTGAACGTCGACAGCGACGTCCCCGCCGACGTACTCAACGAAATCGCCCAGGAGATCGACGCCACCTTCGCCCGTTCGATCACCCTCGGCTGACCCCATGTCGAGATCGTAGGAACCGGGCCGCTCACTGCTTCGGTGGTGGGCGGCCCGAGGCCGCGCGCTACGCCAAGCCCGGCCTCATACCCAGGACGCGACGATCAACGCTCGCCCTTCCCACGCCGGGCGCCGCTGCGCCTCCGCGGCGGTGCCCGGCGCTCCAGGGCTCAGGTCTGCGTCGTACGGAACGGCGCGATCGGGTTCTTCAGGGTGCCGATCAGCTGGAGCGCGCCCGCCGGGTCCTGGAGGTCGACCATCTCGCGGTTGTTGCGCAGCTGGAGCCGGTTGAGGCAGGACAGCGCGAAGTCCTCGGCGAACATGTCGTACTGCGTGAACTTGTCCGCGAGGTGGGGGACGGACCGCTGGTAGGCCAGGACGGTGTCGGCGACCGTCTGCCAGAAGGTGTCCTCCTCGACCAGCCCGTCGGTGACGAGGATGCCGTTGAGGAAACGCAGGAAGCAGTCGAAGACGTCGGTGAAGACGGACAGCAGCTTCTTGTCCTCGGGGACGTCCGCGCGGATGCGCTCGACGGCCGGGGGGAGGACCGCGTCCGGGTCCATGACGGCGATCTCCTCGGCGATGTCCTTGAAGATCACCCGCTGGACGGCGCCGCCTTCGATGACCAGGATGACGTTTTCGCCGTGCGGCATGAACACCAGGTCGTACGCGTAGAAGCTGTGCAGCACCGGGATGAGGTAGGCGTCCAGGTAGCGGCGGAGCCAGGCCGCCGGGGTGAGGCCGGACTCCTCGATGAGGGCGCTGACGAAGGAGCCGCCGCCCGGGTCGCGGTGGAGGAGGGAGGCCATGGTGGCGAGGCGCTGGCCGGGCTCCAGCGATGGTACGGGGCTTTCGCGCCACAGGGCGGCGAGCATCTTCCGGTACGGGGAGTACCGGTTGGTGGCCGCCTCGTACTGGCGGTGGTGGTAGCCGATCGCGGCGCGCTCGCGGATGATCGAGAAACGGGCGGCCCGGAAGATCTCGTCGGAGGAGATCAGTCCGGCGAGCCAGTCGTTGATGGCCGGGGTGGCCTCCATGTAGGCGGCCGACAAGCCCCGCATGAAGCCCATGTTGAGGACCGACAGGGCGGTCTTCACATAGTGCTTGGACGGGTCGCTGGTGTTGAAGAAGGTACGGATGGACTGCTGCGCGAGGTATGCGTCCTCGCCGGGGCCGAGCCAGACCAGGCGCGCTTGCGCGACCTCGGCGGCGAAGCTGACGGACAGCTTGTTCCACCACTGCCAGGGGTGCACCGGCAGCAGGTGGTAGTCGGCGATGTCGAGGCCGAGGCCGCTGAGCGTGTCCGCGAAGCGGGTCCGGGTCTCCTCGCTCAGCTCGGCGCGGACCAGTGCGTCGTAGTCGAGGTCAAAGGAGGCGGTGAAGGTGGAGTGGTCGCGGTGGGCGGCCAGCCAGACCAGCTGGACGGGGCTCGCGGTCTCCGGGGCGTACGAGAGGTATTCGTGGATGCCGAAGCCGAGGCGGCCGTTGTTGGCGACGAAGCAGGGGTGGCCCTCGGTCATCCCCGTCTCGATCTCCTGGAAGCCGGACTTGGCGAGCTGGGCCGCGTCGGCTGGCGCGGCGGCCAGCTTGTAGGCCGTACCGGAGAGGGTGGAGCTGATCTCTTCGAGGTAGACGGGGAGGATGTCGTCGCTGAGGCCGAGGGCGCCGCGCAGTTCGAGGAAGAAGTCGAGGGCGTCCAGCGGGCGCTCGGTGCCGTCGCGGTCGTGGCGGGTGATGCTGTCCGCGTCGACCAGCCAGTGGTCGAGGGTGAGGACGCGGGCGGCGAAGCGGTAGGTGACCGCGCTGTCGTCGCTGTGGACGGCGTACCGGCCGTCGTCGCCGAGTGCGGGCTTCAGCAGGCGCTCGTGCGTGAATTCGGCGAGTGCTTTGGCGGTGAGGAGGCGGCCCGCCCGCTCCCACAGGTCGGGGGTGAGATGGGCGACGGCGTCGCGGGGGCTCATCGGGATACTCCTTGGGCGGCGCGGGCGGCGCGGGCGGCGCGGGCGGCGCGGGCGGCGACGAAGCGTTCGCGCGTGCAGGTACTGAGGTAGGCGTCCTTCTCCGGTTTGGCGATCTTCTCGACGACGTCGAAGCCGACCGCTGCGTTCAGCGCGTGCACCGCCGCGTTGCGGACGTCGGGCTCGACGACGACGCGCCGCACGGCGGGGTCCTCGAAGCAGAACTCCATGACGGTGGTGATCACGGCGAGGGTGAAGCCGTGCACCGGGGTGTCGGTCGGCGCGCACAGGAAGTGCATGCCGATGTCGCCCTTCCGGGGCTCGTACAGCCCCACCAGCTCGACCTCGGCCGGGTGGTAGCGCTCGGCGAGGAAGGCGGGTTCGCCCTCGTGCAGGCCGATGAAGGCCTCGTGGTGCGGGTGGTCGGCGATCCTGCGGTACTCGGCCTCGACGTCGGCGAGGCTCGCGTCGCGCATCATCCAGTACGACGCCTTGGGGTGGGTCACCCAGCGGTGCAGCAGCGGGGCGTCGGCCTGCGGGTCGAGGGTGCGCAGGGCGAAGCCGCCGAGGCGGTCGTCGTCACGCTTGAACAGGGTCATGCCAGGGACCCCTCCGGCGCGCCGAACTCCTGGAAGGCGATGGACTTCTCGACCGGGTAGTACTCGCGGCCCAGCAGCTCGCGGATGATCCAGGAGTTGCGGTACGGGCCCATGCCCAGGTCGGGGGAGGTGAGGCTGTGCGCGTGGGTGGCACCGTTCTGGAGGAAGATGCCGCGCCCCGTGGTGTCGATGCTGTAGTTGCGGGCGACGTCGAAGCGGCCGTGGCCGTCCCAGCGGATGCGGTCGCGCACCGGCTCCAGGAAGGCGGGCACCTCGTAGCGGTAGCCGGTGGCGAGGACCAGGCCCTCGGTGGTGAGGGTGAAGTCGCGCTCCTGCTCCTCGTGGCGCAGCCCGAGGGTGTACGTACCGGTGGCTTCGTCGTACGAGGCATGGTCGAGCGCGGTGTTGGTCAGCAGCCGGGTGGGCACCGGGCCGTCCACGGACCGCTGGTAGAGCAGGTCGTAGATGGAGTTGATCAGATCGGCGTCGATGCCCTTGAACAGGCCCTTCTGCTCGGACTCCAGCCGGTAGCGGGTGTCCTCGGGGAGGGCGTGGAAGTAGTCCACGTACTCCGGTGAGGTCATCTCCAGGGTGAGCTTGGTGTATTCGAGCGGGAAGAAGCGCGGGGAGCGGGTCACCCAGGTGAGGCGGTAGCGGTGGTCGCCGATGCCGGCCAGTAGGTCCTGGTAGATCTCGGCCGCGCTCTGGCCGCTGCCGACGATCGTGATGGACTCCTTGGCCTGGAGCGCCGCCTTGTGCTCCAGGTAGCGCCCGTTGTGCAGCAGGTCGCCGCCGAGCCCCCGGCAGCTCTCGGGGATGAAGGGCGGGGTGCCGGTGCCGAGCACCAGATGGCGGGCGCGGTGCTCGGTGGTCTCGCCGGAGGGGCGCCGGGAGCGCACGGTGTAGAGGCCGTCGGTGTCGTCGTAGTGGACGCTGGTGACCTCGTGGCCGAAGCGGACGCTGCGCAGCTTGCCCGCCGCCCAGCGGCAGTACGTGTTGTACTCGGCGCGCAGCGGATAGAAGATCTCGCGGATGTAGAACGAGTACAGCCGCCCGGATTCCTTCAGGTAGTTGAGGAAGGAGTACGGGGAGGTGGGGTCGGCCAGGGTGACGAGGTCGGCCATGAACGGGGTCTGGAGGGTGACACCGTCCAGCAGCATGCCCGGATGCCAGTCGAAGTCGGGTTTGCTCTCCAGGAACAGGCCGTCGAGTCCGTCGATGGGCTCGGTGAGGCAGGCGAGGCCCAGGTTGTAGGGGCCGAGGCCCACGGCGACGAAGTCGTAGAGGTGCGGGGTGGACACGGGGGGTTCTCCGAGGGGGACGTGCGGTCAGCGGCTCAGCTGGCGCGGGAGTGGCTGAGTTCGGGCTCGATGCGCAGGGCCAGGTACTGACCGGCGTGCTCGGCGAGGAGGTCGAGGACGAACGCGATGTCGCGCAGCGACGTCTCCGGGTTGAGCAGGGTGAACTTCAGGTAGTGGCGGCCGTCCACGACCGTTCCCGCCACCACCGCCTCGCCCGAGGCGGCCAGGGCCTCGCGGGCGTGCAGATTGGCGCGGTCGACCAGGTCCGGGTCGGAGTCGTCGCCCGGCACGTAGCGGAAGACGAGTGTGGACAGCTGCGGCTCGGTGACGACCTCGAACCGCGGGTCGGTGTCCAGCACGCCCCAGGCGTCGGCGGCCCGGTCCACGACCTCGTCGAACAGCGCCCCGACCGCGTCCGCGCCCATGACGCGCAGGGTGAGCCACAGTTTGAGCGCGTCGAAGCGGCGGGTGGTCTGGATGGACTTGTCGACCTGGTTGGGGATGAGCATGTCCACGCTGCGCTCGGGGTTGAGGTAGTCCGCGTGGTACGTGGCGTGGCCGAGCGTGGCGCGGTCGCGGACCAGGACGGCGCTGGAGCTGACCGGCTGGAAGAACGACTTGTGGTAGTCCACGGTGACCGAGTCGGCGCGCTCGATGCCGTCGAGCAGATGGCGGCGGGTGGGGGAGGCCAGCAGCCCACAGCCGTACGCGGCGTCCACGTGCAGCCAGGAGCCGTGCCGGGAGCACAGCTCGGCGATCTCCGGCAGCGGGTCGATGGAGCCGAAGTCGGTGGTTCCGGCGGTCGCGACGACGGCCATGACCACCAGGTCCTCACTGAGGCAGCGGTCGAGTTCGCGGGCCAGGGCGACGGTGCGCATGCGCCGGTCCTGGTCGCAGGGGACCGCGATGACGGCTTCGTAGCCGAGTCCCAGGATGGCGGCGGCCTTCTGCACGGAGAAGTGGCTGGCCTGGGAGGTGAGAATGCGCAGCCGCGGCAGGATCTCGGACTTGGCGACGGCCTTCCCGTCCGCGGCGGCCTCCTTCTCCACCAGCTTGCACGCCTCGTCGCGGGCCAGCAGCAGCGCGTGGAGGTTGGACTGGGTGCCGCCGCTGGTGAAGATGCCGTCGGCGGCCTCGCCGAGGCCGATGCGCTCGGCGGTCCAGTCGATCAGCCGCCGCTCGATCAGGGTGCCGCCCGCGCTCTGGTCCCAGGTGTCGAGGGAGGAGTTGACGGCCGACAGGACCGCCTCGCCGACCAGCGCCGGGATGACCACGGGGCAGTTGAGGTGGGCCAGGTAGCGCGGGTGGTGGAAGTAGACGGCGTCCTTGAGGTAGACGCGCTCCAGCTCCTTCAGCGCGGCGCTCGGGTCGCCCAGCGGCTGTTCCAGGTCGATGCCGGAGATCTCCGGGGCCAGCTCACCGGGGGTCACGCCGGTGAACGGGCGGTCGGTGCGGGCGACGGTGGAGGCCACCAGGCCGACGCCGTCGGTCACGGAGCGCCGGTAGCTCTCCGCCGTACGGTCGTTGAACAGGTGGGCCCTGCCATCCGCCGCCCCGGGTATCGACTCCGGCGACGGGTCCTCAGCGGTCTGCGCGAGGAAACTCACGGTCTGTCCTTCCTGGAGCATGCGGGCGCGCGGGTGTGCGCGCGCCCGCGGGCGTGCCTGTGGGGGGTGGGGTGGTGAGGAGGTGGGGTGAGTGCGGGCATGCGCGAGCACCGGCCGGGGCGCCGGGCGCGCGGTGGCGCGCCACGGCGATCGGGATCCGTCGGCCAGTCGAGTCGTGCGGACGCGGTGAGCGGTCGGGGCGGGGGACGCCGGTCAGTCGTCGGACTTCGGGCCGCTGCCGCTCACGGCCTCCTCGACGAGCTGCTCCTCACAGGAGCCGAGCCGCCAGTAGCCGGTGAAGGTCACGGCCTTGCGCTCGAATCCGCGTGTCCGCACCAGGTGGCGGCGCATCTCCTTGACGGTCCCGGCCTCGCCCGCGATCCAGGCGTACGGGGCGCCGGAGGGCAGCGGGGTGGCGCGTACGGCGTCCAGCAGCAGGGCGGAGCGCGGGGAGCCGGGGGCGGCGCCGTCCCGGACCAGCCAGGTGATCTCGGCGTCGGCCGCGGTGCGCAGCTCCTGTATGTCCGCGGCGTGCTGGACCTCGATCCACACCTTCGCCGGGGTGCCGGCGGGCAGCCAGTCGAGGATCCCGGCGATGGCGGGCAGCGCGGTCTCGTCGCCGGAGATCAGCACCCAGTCGGTGCCGGGCGGCGGCCGGAAGTCGACCCCGCCGTTGTCCTCGACGACCGGGCCCAGCAGGGTGACGCGGTCGCCGCTCTCGGCGCGCGCGGCCCAGCGGGCGGCCGGGCCGCCGTCGTGGTGCAGCGCGAAGTCGACGTCGATCTCGTCGGGTTCGCGGCGCTGCTCGCGCACGGTGTACGAGCGCATGATGCCGCGTACGGCCGGGTCCATCGCCCGCCAGCTGGCGAACCAGCCCTCGCCGTCCTCGACCGGCACGACCGGGGCGGGCTGGCCGGGGTGCGGGAGGAACAGCTTGAAGCGCTGGTCGCGGCCGCCGGTGGTGAAGGCGCCGAGGCCGGTGCCGCCGAAGGTGATCCGGGACATGGACGGTCCGAGCGCCCGGGTCCGTACGACGTGCGCGTCGAAGAAGCGGAACGGTACGGCGGTGGGGGAGGGGCGGGTGGCGGTGGCTGCGGTGGTCATGGGAGCGACGTCTTCCCTTCGCTTGCCTGGGGGCGGCGCCGGCGGCCGGCCGGCGCCGGTGGCCGGTCGGCCCGGGTCAGCTGACCTTCTTCGCGTCCTGGATGGCCTTGGTGAGGGATTCGACGAGCGGGGCCGCGCCGGCGTAGGAGAAGCGGGGCTCGCTGCTCCAGGGCGTGATCTGGTCCGCCTTGACGGCGGGCAGTTTCGACCACGTCGGCTTGGACGTCAGGGCGCCCGGCTGGAGGGTCGCGGTGCGGTTGTCCAGGAACAGCACATCCGCGTCGTACTTGTCGGCGTTCTCCCAGCTCAGGCTCTCGAAGTAGCCGCCCTTGTCGGTCTTTCGCGGCTGTACGAGGTCGACGCCCAGCTCCTGGAAGTAGATCAGGTCGGCGTTGACCTCCGGGTTGGAGACATAGAAGAGGTCGGCGCTCGCGGAGCAGGCCATGACCCGGATCTTGTGCGACTTGACGGTCTTGCGCAGTTCCTCGGACGCCTTCTCGAAGCGGGCCTTGGCGTCGGTGACCTTCTTGGCCTTGAGGTCGGCGCCCAGCGCCTCGGCCAGCGCCGCGTAGCGCTTGATGGGCTCCAGCATGGAGACCCGGCCGGTGGTGATGGCGCAGCTGGGGGCCAGTTGGAGGATCTTCTTCTTGCTGTCGTCCGGGATGTAGAAGAGCGCGCCCGGGTCGAACATGTTGGTGATCAGCAGATCGGGGCTGAGCGAGGCGTACTTCTCGACGTTGAACTGGCCCCAGGTCTGGCCGAGGCTGGTGAGCCGGTCGACGTCGATGTCCCCGGCCTGCGGGTCGGGCTTGCCGTTCTTCAGCTTGGTGGGGCCGAAGACGCCGGTGATCTGCTTGTCGATCCCGAAGTCGTACAGGGCGGCCGCGGCGGCGACGTAGGCGACGATGTGCTGGGGGGTGCCATCGGTGGTGATCTTCTTCTGGCGGTCGTCGGTGAACGACCAGGAACCGCCGCCCTTTCCGTCGCCGGAGCCCGAACCGCCCTTGCCGCCGCAGGCGGTGACGAGGGCTCCGAGACCGGTGGCGCCGCCCGCGGCGAGGAGACCGCGACGGGAGAGCGGAAGTTCTCTGGCGTGGCGCGTGGACCGCATGGTGGTGCCTTTTCTCAAGACGTACGGGGACGGTGCCCAGGGGACGGCACCCCGAAGGCGTACTTAGGTTAGCCTAACCAACCTGTTTGTCCAGTGGGTGGGTCACCCGGTCCCGTTCGTTCGAGAGGCGGCGACGGTCGTTCAGCGCCGTTTCGCAGGGCCTGTCACAGGTCCAGCACCAGCTTCGGGCCCCGGCAGCGTGAGACGCAGATCATCATCGTCTCGCCCGACGCCCGTTCCTCGTCGGTGAGTACGGAGTCGCGGTGCTCCACCTCGCCCTCGATGACATCCGTCTCACACGTACCACACGTGCCCTCCTCGCAGGAGTACAAAACAGGCACCCCCGCCGCCTCCAGGGTGCGCAGCACGCTCTGTCCGGGTTCGACGGTGAGGGACCGTCCGGACCGGTCGAGGACCACTTCGAAGCCGCCGGAGCCGCCGGAGCCGCCGGAGCCGCCGGAGCCGGCGGACTCCGCGTCCGCCGGGCGGGGCTGGAACCGCTCGGTGCGCAGCGCGCCCGGCGGCCAGGCGCGGCACCGCTCCTCGGCGGCCCGCAGCAGCGGCTCCGGGCCGCAGCAGTAGACCAGGGTGCCGGGATCGGGTTCGGCGAGATACGCGGCGAGGTCGAGCAGCCCCGCCTCGTCCTGCGGCACCAGCCGCACCTTTCCGCCGTAGGCGTCGGCGAGTTGGTCCGCGAACGCCATGGAGGCGCGGGTGCGCCCGCCGTACAGCAGCGTCCAGTCGGCGCCCGCGGCCTCGGCGGCGGCCGTCATCGGGAGGATCGGGGTGATGCCGATGCCGCCCGCGACGAACAGATAGCGGGCGGCGGGGCGCAGCGCGAAGTGGTTGCGCGGCCCGCGCACCCGCACCCGCGCGCCCTCGGTGAGCGTGTCGTGGACCCGGGCGGAACCGCCCCGTCCGTCGGGTGCGCGCAGCACCGCGATCCGCCAGGACGCCCCGTCCGCCGGGTCCCCGCACAGCGAGTACTGCCGGACCAGTCCGTCTTCGAGGACGAGGTCGACATGGGCGCCGGGCTCCCAGCCGGGCAGCTCACGCCCCGCCGGATGACGGAGCGTGAGCGTCACCACGTCCTGCGCGGCGTCGGCCCGGGCGGCCACCAGCAGGGTCTCGTCGTACTCGTGGCCTTCGGTGGCGCTGCTCACGCGGCGGTACCTTTCTGCGCGGGGCCGGGTTCGGGCAGGTGCGGGGTGTGTCCTTCGGGGTGCGCGAGCATCCACTGCCACAGCTCGACCGGGTCCTGTGCGGTGCGCTCGGCGCCGCAGTGGCAGACGCCGTGCAGGACATCGGTGCCGGGCAGCCAGTCGATCCGGTAGACCTCGGCGCTGGGGGCGCCGCTCATGGCGCGGCCGTGGCCGCCGGGCCGGGTGTCGCCGGGCCAGGTGTCGCCCGGACGGGCGCCGGGGTGGTGCGCTGCTCGTCCTCGGCGGCGAGGCGGGCGAGGATGCGGCGCGCGGCCAGGCCGCCGGTGTCGATGTTGATGCTCAGCTCCTGGTAGCCCTCGCGCTCGGTGTCCAGCGCCTTCTGGAGCAGGTTCAGCGCGTCCACGTCCTGGGTCACCACGGTGCGGTTGAAGTCGTGCAGGAAGGTGGTCACTTCCTCGTCGTCCTGGGCGAAGTCCCGGGAGACGGCCCAGAAGTCGTACACCGTGCGGTCGGTGGAGGGCGTGATGGCGTACGTGATCTCCACGTGGAAGGCGTCCGGATCGGAGCCGTCGGCCTCCGGCAGCACCCCGACCGGGGCGATGCGGCTGTGCAGCAGATACAGACAGGGCGCGTGGTATTCGATGTCCTGCCAGCGGGTGATGCGGCCCTCGATGCCGGTGGAGCGGGCGTAGAAGGGAGGGCATTCGGCGTCGTCCATGTGGCGGCTGACCCGCACGATGCCCGCGCCCTCGTCGACCTCGGTGGTGATGGGCGTCTCCGCGACTTCGGGGGTGCCGATGTAGCCGCCGTGCAGATACGTCTCGTGGGAGAGGTCCATCAGATTGTCCACGAGCAGCCCGTATCCGGCGTCGATCGGCTCCATGCCGCCGACCGTCGTCCAGCGCGGATCGGCGAGCCAGGGGGCGCGGGGGATCGCGGCCGGGTCGGCGAGCGCCGGATCGCCGATCCACACCCACACCAGCGAGTCCTGCTCGACGACGGGGTACGAGGCCACCCGGGCGGTGCGCGGGACGCGCTTCTGGCCGGGCACGAACACACAGGTGCCGGCGGTGTCGTAGGTGAAGCCGTGGTAGCCGCAGACGACCTTGTCGCCGTCGAGGCGGCCGGCCGAGAGCGGATAGCGGCGGTGCACACAGCGGTCGGCGAGCGCGACGACCGTGCCGCCCTCCGGGCCGTCCGGCTCGGTGCGGTAGAAGGCGATGGGCTCGTTCAGGATGGTGCGCGCCAGCAGCTCGCGGCCGATCTCCCGGCCGTAGGCGGCGACGTACCACTGGTTCCGTGCGAATGCGGTCATGCACAGCAGCGTGGTGACGGGGGTCACGCACGGGCAACGGCCCTTCCACTGAGTGGAAGGGCCGCCGGGGCGGTGGGCTCAGCTGCCGAACTGCCAGAAGACGGAGTGGTCCAGGGTCATCAGGACGATCAGCAGGATCACGTCGGCGATGCCGAGCGCGATGCCGAGCAGCGCGCGGCCCCGGCGCTGGGTCCCCCGGGCGATCGCCAGCGTTCCGAGGACGATGGCGCAGGGCCCGAAGACCGCGTTGAACAGGAGGGCGCCGATCAGGCCGAGCACGAAGGAGGCGACGGCCATGCCGTCGGCGTCCCGGCGCGCGCGGACCGGCGACGTGCGGCTGGGTGCGGTGAGTGCCATGGGTCAGCTCCCCTTGTGTCCGGTGCGTTCACGGATGAAGAAGATGAGCAGCCATGCGCCGATGACGCCGGAGGCGGCGAGGAAGACCGGGAGCGGGGTGTGTGCCGCCGCGCCCAGCAGAACCCCCATCAGGGCGAGAGCCGCGACGATGAAGAGCATGTGAGCCTCTCGTGGTGGTGGATCCTGAGCGGGATACTCATTAAGTGAACAACTGGATTCACAACTGTTCACTGACATCTAAGGTACCCCCGGAGAGGCCTGGCCAATGTCGGCGAACACCTGTTTACTGGAATGATATGAGTCACACATGCGGGATCCGCGAGGCACGGAAGCAGAAATCGCGCCGCGCGCTGCTCGACGCGGCGCTGGGGCTGCTGGAGGACCAGAGCCTCAGCAGCCTGGGCCTGCGGGAGCTGACCCGGGTGGTGGGCATGGCCCCGGCCGCCTTCTACCGGCACTTCCGGGACATGGCGGACCTGGGCGTGGCCCTGGTCGAGGAGTCCCTGGGCAGTCTCCAGGGCATGGTCCGCGCCATCCTCGCCGAGCGGGACGGGGATGAGGAGCGGATCGACGCGGTGATGGAAGTGGTCGCCGAGCATGTGCGCCACCACCCCACCCACATCCGCTTCATCGCGCGCGAACGGCACGGCGGCGTGCGGCCGGTGCGGGCGGCGATCGCCGCCGAGCTGGGCCTGCTGGTCGACGAGGTCGCCGCAGCCTTCGCGCCCCGGCTCACCCCGGCGGGCTGGCCGCCGGAGGACGTGGCGATGCTGGCCGAGCTGTACGTCGACCGCATGGTGACGACGGCGACCGCGCTCATGGAGGCCCAGGACGACGAGCGGGAGCGCGAGCGGATCGCCGACACCGCCCGTAAGCAGCTGCTGCTGATCAGCCTCGGGCGCCGGTACTGGCGCGGCGCGTGACCTCGACGCGGTAGGAGCCGTCCGCGTCCCGGCCGGTGACGCGGAACCGTACGCGCACGCCGCCCGCGCCCCCCTCGTACGTCTCGCCGGGGCCGAAGGCCGCGTCGCTGAGCCCCGGGTGGACGTTGCGCTCCTGGGTGCAGCCGTGGCCGCCGGGGGAGCTGTCCAGGACGGTGACCGGGCCGCCGCCCGAGTCGATACCGGTGTCCACCCAGGTCACCAGGACGCCGGGCTTGCACACCGCCTCGTCGTTGCCGCCGCCGGTGCGCGCCTCCAGGGCGTATCCGGCGGAGTCCGAGACCGGGACGAAGACGAGCTTGGTGCCCTCCGGCCGGTGCAGCGGCGACAGCACGTGCACCGTGGTGCCGGGGCGGGCGGCGCAGTGGACCTGGCTGATGCCGAGCCAGCCGAGCTTCCACTTGTGCCAGGCCAGCAGGTCGTTGCCGGCGCCCCAGTCCTCGGACATCACGTCCCAGTGGCCGACGTTGTCGCCGCCGCCGCGGGTGTAGAGATCGGGGAGTCCGAAGACATGGCCGTTCTCGTGCGGAAGGACCCGGAAGCCGGTCTTCCGGAGGGAACCGGAGCCGTCGTCCTGACGGCTGTAGACAAAGGAGACATTGGCCAGCGGAACCCCGTCCGCGACCGGGGCGCGCTGGTTGTCGGCGTACGTCACGGAGAGCACCGCATGCGCGGCGGGCGGCCCGGCGTTCGGCGTGACCAGGACGTTCACCAGGTCGTAGCGGCGGAAGTCCACCTTCGCGTCGGCCGTCCTCGCTATGTCGGCGACCAGCTTGCGGTAGCCGGGTTCGAAGGGGCTGCCGCGCTTTATGCCGTACGAGCGGAACGAGTGCGGCATGCGCAGCCAGTGGCCGATCGGCATCGCGGGCCGGTAGTCGAGCCGTCCGTAGGAACTGCGGGCGAACCACCGTGAGGTCTGCGGGAAGAACTCCTCGAAGCGCTCGCGGGCCGTGCCCTTGCCGCGCACATCCGGAAAGTCGATCATCAGGTTGAGGGCGTCGACCGTTCCCGTACTGCGGCTGTAGCCGCGGTTGGTGGGGATGCCCTCGGACATCTGCAGCCCGGGTTCGGGGGCGAGGGAGCAGGGTGCCAGTGATCCGGCCTTCGCCGTGGTCACCGGCGCCGGGGCCCGCTCGGCGGCGGCCGGTTTCCCCGGACGCGGCATCGCCGCCGGGGCGACCACCGCGACCGTGAGCACGGTCGCGGCGATGAACGCGCTGCCTCGGCGGAGCCTGCGTATTCGAGGGCGGGGGCCCTCGGGGGTCTGCTTCATCGCCGCCCACGGTGTGCCGGAGCGTGCCGGGGCGCCCGTGGGGTGCGTCCGGGCGGGCGAATCGACTGGGCCGGGCGGGCGAAACGGGCACGCATCAGGTGTGACGCGGGTCACCTGCGGACTGTGAAATTCCGAGGACTGGTTCCCCGTTTAAACCGGTGACCGAACAAACGGGGACTGACTCCCCGGAAATATTGAACCTCGAATCGTTCGCCTCGAATCATCCGATGCCGGGACGATCGGACACAGAAAGGGGAGCTGTCATGACCGGAGCCACCGCCGCACAGGCCGCGGAGCGCGCACGGCACGCACCGCCCCGACTGCGCGCCGACGCCCTGCGCAACCGGGAGCGGATCGTCGGCGCCGCCCGCGAGGTGCTCGTCGAGTACGGGGCCGAGGTCCCGCTCGATGAAATCGCTCGACGGGCGGGAGTCGGCAATGCCACCATTTACCGGCACTTCGCGGACCGCCGTGAACTGATCCATCAGGTGACCCTGTCGGTGATGTCCCGCGTCGCCGAACAAGCCGAATCGGCCCTGGCCGAGGAGCCCGACGCCTTCCTGGCGCTGGGGCGCTTCGTCCACGCGGCCGCGGACGAGCGGATCGGCGCGCTGTGCCCCCTGCTCTCCGACGGCATCGACAAGGAGCACCCTGACCACATCGCCGCCCGCGACCGTCTGGACGCCGGTATCGACGCCCTGATGGGGGCCGCCCGAGCGGCCGGCCGCCTGCGCGCCGACATCGACGTCGGCGATCTCATGGTCGCGCTCACCCAGCTCACCCGGCCGCTGCCCGGCAGCGGCTGTGTGGACTTCGACGCCTTCGTGCACCGGCATCTGCAGCTGTTCCTGGACGGTCTGTCGGCCCCGGCGCGCTCCGAACTTCCCGGTTCTGCCGTCACCTTGGAGGATCTGCAGCACCGGCCGTGACGTAGCTCGCACCCGGCCGCTCACCGAACACCGCTTACTTCCGCGCGTCCACCGGTCTTCCTTGTGTGCGACGCCGCACATCGTCAGCTTTCACCTCGTCCCGGCTCTCATTCCTTCTGCTCATTCCCTGACTCCGCCCGGCCCGAGCCGGGTGTCAAACGTCCCGTTTATCACTCTCCGCACCGCTAGGTAGGCCCACCCATGCCTGAAACGGCCCTGAACAAGGCCCCATACGCCGACCCCCGGCGCTGGAAAGCGCTGATATTCATCGCCCTCGCGCAGCTGATGGTCGTCCTCGACGCGACCATCGTGAACATCGCCCTGCCCTCGGCCCAGGCCGACCTGCACATCTCCGACGGCAACAAGCAGTGGGTCATCACCGCCTACGCCCTCGCCTTCGGCGGCCTGCTGCTGTTCGGCGGCCGGATCGCGGACCTGTGGGGCCGTAAGCAGACCTTCATCATCGGGCTCATCGGCTTCGCCGCGGCCTCGGCGCTCGGCGGCGCCGCGGTGGGCAGCGGCATGCTGCTCGGCGCCCGCGCCCTGCAGGGCGTCTTCGGCGCGCTGCTCGCGCCCTCCGCGCTCTCGCTGCTCGCCGTGATGTTCACCGACCCCAAGGAGCGGGCCAAGGCGTTCGGTGTCTTCGGCGCCATCGCGGGCGGCGGCGGTGCCGTGGGCCTCATCCTCGGCGGTGTCCTCACCGAATACCTGGACTGGCGCTGGACGTTCTTCGTCAACATCCCGTTCGCCATCGTCGCCGCGGTCGGCGCGATCTCCGTGATCCGCGAGCCCAGCGAGAGCCGTAACCCCTCCAAGCTGGACGTCCCCGGTGTGCTGCTGGCCACCTCGGGCCTGGTCGCGCTGGTCTACGCCTTCACCCGCGCCGAGTCCGACGGCTGGACCGCGGGCCCGACCGTCGCGCTGTACGTCGCGGCCGCCGTGCTGCTGACCGCCTTCGTGATCGTCGAGTCCCGGGTCAAGACGCCGCTGCTGCCGCTGCGCGTCGTCACCGACCGCAACCGCGGCGGGGTCTACGCCTCGCTGGGCCTCGCCATCATCGGCATGTTCGGTCTGTTCCTCTTCCTCACCTACTACATGCAGATCGTCAAGGGGTACAGCCCGGTCCAGACCGGTCTGGCCTTCCTGCCGATGGTCGCGGGCATGATCACCGGATCGACGCAGATCGGCGCCCGGCTGATGACCCGGGTTCCGCCGCGGCTGCTGATGGGCCCGGGCTTCCTGGTCGCCGCGTCCGGCATGCTGCTGCTGACCCAGATCGACCTGGACAGCTCGTACCCGGCGCTGATCCTGCCCGCGATCATGCTGCTCGGCCTCGGCATGGGCACGGCGTTCATGCCCGCGATGAGCCTGGCCACCCATGGTGTCGAGCCGCGTGACGCGGGCGTCGCCTCCGCGATGGTCAACACCTCGCAGCAGGTGGGCGGTGCGATCGGCACCGCGCTGCTCAACACCATCGCCGCCAGCGCCACCACGGCCTACGCCAAGGGCCACATGGCCACGGCCTCGTCGCCGAAGCTGCTGCAGCTGCAGTCGATGGTGCACGGCTACACCGCGGCCATCGCCTGGGCGGTCGCCATCCTGCTGCTGGCCGCGGCGATCGCCACGACGCTGATCAGCGCCGGGAGGCAGGACGGCGGCGGCGCGATCGCCGGTTCGGCCGACGGGGCGGTGGAGGACGCCGTGCCGGTCATGGCGCACTGACGACGCGTACGGACGCATGGGCCCCGCTCCCCGGCATTCGCCCGGTGGAGCGGGGCCCAGGTGCGCCTTTGGGTCAGCGCAGCCAGGGGAGATCGGCGCCCTCGGGCTGGAGCCCGTCGGCGATGATCTGGCAGACGTCGCCGAACTGGGCGATCTGCTCCGAGGTGAGCCGGTCGAAGATCGCCGAGCGGACGGCGTGGACATGGCCGGGCGCGGTCTGCTTGAGGACGTCGAATCCCTTCTCGGTGAGGACCGCGTTCTGCCCGCGCTTGTCGGAGGGGCAGTCCTCGCGCCGCACCCAGCCGTCCTTCTCCATGCGGGTGATGGCGTGGGAGAGCCGGGAACGGGTGATCTTGGCGGCCTCGGCCAGTTCCGTCATCCGCATCTGGTGGCGCGGCGCCCAGGAGAGCTTCACCAGGAGGCTGTAGTAGATGTGCGGCATGCCCGCGTCGCGCTGCAGCTGACGGTCGAGATGGTCTTCCAGCAACATCCTGGCCTGGACGTACGCGAGCCAGGCGCGCTGCTCGTCATCGTTCAGCCAGCGGGGCTCGTCGGTGTCGGTGCCTGTTCCGGTGTCTGTTTCTGCGTCTGTGTCTGCGTCTGCGGGGGAGTTCATGGCGTCCACATCGTTCAGTGTAAAGACTACTTCTTGAATTTTAAACAAGTGTGCTATACCGTGAAGTCGACTGTTGCTTGAGACTTCAAGCTTTCTGATGTTCGTCTGGCCGAGGAGCCGCCGCCGTGTCGCGCATGCCCGCCCTCTATCTCAGCCATGGTGCTCCGCCGCTCGCCGATGATCCGGTCTGGCCCGGACAGCTCGCCGCCTGGGCGGCGGACCTGCCCCGTCCCACCGCCATTTTGATGATCTCCGCGCACTGGGAGGAAGCCCCGCTCGCCATCGGCGCCACCGAAACGGTTCCGCTGGTCTACGACTTCTGGGGCTTCCCCGAGCACTACTACCGGGTCCGCTACGCCGCGCCCGGCGCGCCCGAGCTGGCCGAGCGCGTCCGCAAGACGCTGCGTACCGCGGGCACTCCCGTCCAGGACATCCCCGGCCGGGGGCTCGATCACGGCGCCTACGTACCGCTCGTCGAGATGTACCCGGACGCCGACATTCCCGTCCTCCAGGTCTCGATGCCGACCCTGGACCCGCGGAAGCTGATGGACATCGGCCGCAAGCTCGCCCCGCTGCGCGACGAGGGGGTGCTGATCGTCGGCAGCGGCTTCTTCACCCACAACCTGGCCGCGCTGCGCCACGCCGGCCCGACGCCGCCCGGCTGGTCGACCGAGTTCGACGACTGGGGGCGGCGCGCCCTCGCCGGGCAGGACATCGACGCCTTGCTGGACTTCGAGCACGCATCCCCCAGCGGCTCCCTCGCCCACCCGCGCACCGAGCACTTCGCCCCGCTGTTCGTCACGCTGGGCGCGGCGGAGTCGGAGCTGGACAGCCAGCGGAGCGTGATCGACGGCTTCTGGATGGGGCTGGCGAAGCGGTCGCTGCAGCTCGGCTGAGGCCGGGCGGGCGGCTCCGCCCGGCGCTCCGCCCGTTCGGTCCGCTCATTCCTCCCGGGCGTGGAAGACGTAGAACGACGCCGCCGCCATCGCCAGCGCCACCGCGAGGGCGATGACGGACGCCCGGGCCACGGTCGCCCCGCTCAGGCAGTACAGGAAGCCGATCACGCAGCCGAGGAGCGCTCCGTACAGCCCCGCCCTGACCTCCGGCAGCAGCCGTCCCTGGATCCGCCCGACCAGATAGCAGGCCACGCCGACGACGACGGCCCCGACCAGGCCGAGGAGCCCGGCGGCGAGCACCGTCGCGCCCTGGTTGTGACCGATGAACATCGCGTAGCCGCCGCTGAGGACACCCAGCACGACGGGGACCACCCAGGACGCGGAGGCGTGGAGCCGGGTGGCGGGGAGATGCGGCCGGTGGCGCCCCCGGGCCGGGGACGCCTTCATGACAGGACTCATGGCAGGACCTCCTCCCCTCAAGCGCACACCCGCCCCGGGCCTCCGGCAACCGGTCCGGGCAACCAGAAGGCCATGGGATCCGTCTTGTGGGAGGGGAGGCGAGGTGGGAAGGCGGGGGAAGGCGGCCGCTCCGGCGCGATCGGCGCCCCTGACCTGCGTTTCTCGACGCTGTCGCCTCGCACTGAACCCCCTGTGGCGGCACAGGGTACTGCATGATCGTAAAAAGGTGGGCGCGGCTTGGGAATTCTGTCCGGATTCCAGTCGTTGTTTCCATCGGACGGGGCACCCGCCCAGGGAAGGTCCGTTCATAGTCCGCGCCCGATCCATCTGTAAGGGAGCACGCATGGCAACCCGTGCCGTCGCCCGCAATCAGGCCACCACCGGTGGTGCTGAGGGGGCCAACAGTGTTCGCGCCACAGGCGGGGAGATCGCCGATCGCGACCTGGTCGGCATGTATCTCGACGAGATCGCTCGTACCCCGTTGCTGGACGCGGCGAAGGAGGTCGAGCTGTCCCAGGCTGTCGAGGCGGGTGTATATGCCCAGCAGATTCTGGACGGAGAGGTCGAGGACGCCGGAGCCGCCGGCGCGAGCCGAGAGGAGCTCAAGGCCATCGCCGCCGAGGGCGCCCGCGCGAAGGATGTCTTCATCCGCTCGAATCTGCGCCTGGTCGTGGCCGTGGCCCGCCGTTATCCGCGCAGTGGTCTGCCCTTGCTCGACCTGATCCAGGAGGGCAACGCGGGCCTGGTGCGCGCTGTGGAGAAGTTCGACTACACCAAGGGCTTCAAGTTCTCGACGTATGCCACGTGGTGGATCCGCCAGGCCATCACGCGCTCGATCGCCGATCAGTCCCGCACGATCCGGCTGCCCGTCCACCTGGTCGAGGAGCTGGGCCGGATCCGCCGGGTGCAGCGTGAGTTCAACCGTGAGCACGGCCGCGACCCGGAGCACTCGGAGATCGCCGAGGAGCTGGGCTCCACGCCGGAGCGGGTCTCGGACGTGCTGGACTGGGCGCGCGACCCGGTGAGCCTCAACATGTCGGTCGACGACGAGGGCGAGACCCAGTTCGGCGACCTGCTGGAGGACACCTCGGCCGTCTCGCCCGAGCAGTCGGTGATGACGCTGCTGCGCAGCGAGGAGCTGGAAGACCTCATCGGCCGCCTCGATGACCGGACCGCCTCCATCATCAAGGCGCGGTACGGCATCGACGACGGACGGGAGCGCACGCTCACCGAGGTCGGCAAGCAGCATGGGCTCACGCGTGAGCGCATCCGTCAGATCGAGAAGCACGCGCTGCTGGAACTGAAGAAGATGGCCCGTCAGACCGGCTTCGACGCCGCGGCCTGAGCTGCCGCGCCGCATGGACCCGACCGTACGTCACAGACCCCATAGACCAAGCCCCGGCGCCTCCCCCGAGCGCCGGGGCTCTTCCTCGCCTGATCGGACGGCTCGCGGTCGGTGGCTCGCGGTCGGGTGGCTACTGATCAGACGGCTCGCGGTGCGGCTCGCGTCAGGCTGCTCAGGCGGCGAAGCCGCCGTCCACGGCGAATCGACGCCCCGCTGATGTAGTGGCCGCTCTCGCCCGCGAGATGGGCGACGGTCGCGGCCACCTCCGACGGCAGTCCGTAGCGGCCGAGCGCGGTCAAGCCGCTTTGCAGGACGGCGCTCTCGCCGTCGGCGGGGTTCATGCCGGTGTCGATCGGGCCGGGGTGGATCAGGTTGACGGTGATCCCGCGCGGCCGCCTACTAGGCGGTCAGGAAGGGTGCCCGGACGTTGGCATCCAAGACGCGGTCCACGTCCTCCAGTGACAGCTCGGTGATCGGGCCGAACGCTTCCACGCCCGCGGGTGTTGACCACGATGTCCAGGCGCCCGAACTCGGCGGCGGCCCCGGCCACGGCCGCCCGCACCGCCACCGGGCCCGCACCGCCGCCGGGCCCGCACCGCCACCGGGCCCGCGCTGTCCGCCCGGACGGCCAGGGCCCGGCGGCCCAGCGCCTTGATCCGTTCGACGAGGTCCGCCGCACGGCCGGCCTGATGGTGGTAGGTCAGGGCGACATCGGCGCCGTCCTCGGCGAGCCGGAGGGCGATGGCCCGGCCGATGCCGCGGCTGCCTTCGGTGATCAGGGCCGCCTTGCCGTCGAGTGTCACGTCCGCTCCCGTACGCGAAGAATGCGATGAAGATGAGGGATGCCCAGATGTGCTGTGATGCCCTCGGACATGTCTGATCCTGGCGGGGCGCGCCGGGAATCTGGCCCAGGCTTTCGAATCTGGCCCGAGTCTGTCCGGTCGGGTTTGTTTCGTGCCCGAGTCTGTTTACTTTCCGGAAGTGGCGACGTAATCTGGCCGCGAAATCACAGGTTCGGGCATGGAAGGGACGTAAACCCACATGTACGCACCGGAGCGTCAGCAGGAGATCCTCCGGCTCGCCCGCGACAGCGGACGGGTGGATGTCCTGTCCCTCGCCGAGGAGTTCCAGGTCACCGCCGAGACCGTACGGCGTGATCTGCGGGCCCTCGACCGGGCCGGTCTGGTGCGCCGCGTGCACGGGGGCGCGATCCCGGCAGGACGTCTCGATTTCGAGCCCGACCTCGCCGAGCGCGAGAGCACCGCCGCCGACGAGAAGGACCGCATCGCGCGTGCCGCCCTCGCCGAACTCCCCGCCGACGGCAGCGTGATCATCGACGCCGGGTCGACGGCGGCCCGGTTCGCCGCCGCCATCCCCCTGGAAGCCGGGCTCACCGTGGTCACCCACGCGCTGCCGATCGCGGCCCGCCTCGCCGACCACCCCGGCATCGCCCTGCACCTGGTCGGCGGCCGGGTCCGCCACCGCACCCGGGCCGCCGTCGACGCCTGGGCACTGCGCGGCTACGGCGAGATCAGGGCCGATGTGGTCTTCCTCGCCACCAACGGCTTCTCCCCGGACAGCGGGCTGACCACCCCCGACCTCGCGGAGGCCGCCGTCAAGCGCGCCATGATCGGCTCCGCCCGCCGGGTCGTGCTGCTCGCCGACTCCGGCAAGTACGGCCAGGAGCACTTCGCCCGCTTCGGCGGCCTCGACGATGTCGACCTGTTGATCACGGACGCCGGTCTCACCCCACAGGACGCCCTCGCCATCGAAAAGCAGGGCACGGAAGTAGTACGCGCATGATCCTCACCGTCACCCCCAATCCCAGCCTGGACCGTACGTACGAGATCCCGGCGCTGGAGCGCGGCGCCGTGCTGCGGGCCACCACCGACCGGGTCGACCCCGGCGGCAAGGGCGTCAACGTCTCGCGCGCCGTGGCCGCCGCCGGACACCGCACCGTGGCGGTGCTGCCGCTCGGCGGACCCGAGGGCGCGCTGCTGGCGCGGCTGCTCGAGGAACTGGGCATCGAGGCGGCGGGCGTGCCGGTGCGCGGCTCGACCCGGGTCAACATCTCCGTCGCCGAGCCGGACGGCACCCTCACCAAGCTCAACGCGAGCGGGCCCGAGCTGAGCGACACCGAGGCCGAGGCCCTGCTGGAGGCGGTGCGGACCCGGGTCGCCGACGCCGACTGGATCGCCTGCTGCGGCAGCCTTCCGCGCGGCCTCGCCCCCGAGTGGTACGCCGAGCTGGTCGCCCGGGCCCACCGGGCGGGCGCCAGGATCGCCCTGGACACCTCAGGACCCTCCCTGACCGCGGCCCTGCGCGAGCGCCCCGATGTGGTGAAGCCCAACGCCGAGGAACTCGCCCAGGCCGTCGGCCGCCCGATCGCCACCGTGGGCGAGGCGGTCAAGGCCGCCGAGGAACTGCGCGAGCTGGGTGCCCGCGCCGTCCTGGCCAGCCTCGGCGCCGATGGCCAGCTGCTGGTCGACGGAACCGGTGCCTACTTCGGTACGGCCAAGGTCGCGACCGTGCGCAGTAATGTCGGTGCGGGCGATGCCTCGCTCGCCGGATTCCTCGCCGCGGGCGGCACCGGAGCCGCCGCGCTCGCCTCGGCCGTGGCCCATGGCGCGGCCGCCGTACAACTGCCGGGCAGTGCGATGCCGACCCCGGCCGACCTGGACCCGTCCGCCGTCACCACGACGTCGGACGTCCCGCTGGATCGCGTGCTCAAGGAGCCCGCGTGACCGGCCCGACCCACTCCCACCCCCAGTCCCTACCCCCTCCGCCCGCCTGCCCCAGGGCGGTATCGCACCCAAGGGAGCCGCGAGATGAGTGAGCTGATCACCGCGGATCTGGTCGACCTTGACCTGTCCGCCGACACCAAGGAAGCCGCCGCCCGGTCGCTCGCCGAGCGCATGGTCGCGACGGGCCGGGTCACCGACCTCGACGGCTTCCTCGCCGACGTGGCGGCCCGTGAGGAGCAGATGCCGACCGGCCTGGACGGCGGCATCGGCATACCCCACTGCCGCAGCGAGCATGTCACCGAGCCGACGCTGGCCTTCGGGCGCAGCGCGCCCCGGATCGACTTCGGCGCGCCGGACGGACCGGCCGACCTGATCTTCCTGATCGCGGCCCCCGCGGGTGCCGACAGCGATCACCTGACGATCCTGTCCAGCCTCGCCCGTTCTTTGATGAACGCCGAGTTCACCGGCGCCCTGCGGGCCGCCGACGACCCGGCCCGGGCGGCCGCCCTGATCCGCGGTGACGAGGAACCCTCCGCGGCCCCGGACAGCGCCGCGAATGAGCCCTCGGCCGAGGAGCCGAAGGACGCGGCGAACGGCCCGGCGGAGCCGACCGGGGCCTCCGAGGCCGTCGGGGCCGCGCCCGCACCGGCGGCCGCGGCGGCGCCCTTCCGGATCGTCGCCGTCACCTCGTGCCCCACCGGCATCGCGCACACCTACATGGCCGCCGAGTCGCTGGAGAACGCCGCCCGTGAGGCCGGTGTCGAGCTGGTCGTGGAGACCCAGGGCTCGGCCGGGTTCGAGAAGCTGCCCGCCGCCACCATCGCCGCCGCCGACGCGGTGATCTTCGCGCACGATGTGGAGGTCCGGGACAAGGAGCGGTTCGCCGGGAAGCCGACGGTGGACGTCGGGGTCAAGGCGGGCATCAACCGCCCGGCCGAGCTGGTGGCCGAGGCGCGCGACAAGGCGGCGCGCGGCGAGACGAGCGCACCGGCGGACGCGGCCGATGACACCTCGGACGGCTCCGCCCCGATGGACGCGGGCGGCGACCACTTCGGTACCCGGCTGCGCAAGTGGCTGATGACGGGCGTCAGCTACATGGTCCCGTTCGTCGCCGCGGGCGGTCTGCTCATCGCGCTCGCCTTCGCGATCGGCGGCTACGAGATCGCCAACGCCAAGTCGGTCGCGGACCACTTCGTGTGGACCGAGACCGCCAGCTGGGCGGCGCTGCTCTTCCAGATCGGCGGTGCGGCCTTCACCTTCCTGGTGCCGGTCCTGGCCGGATACATTGCCTACGGCATGGCCGACCGGCCCGGGCTCGTGCCCGGTTTCGTCGGCGGCTTCATCGCCACCACGATCAAGGCGGGCTTCCTGGGCGGTCTGGCCGCGGGTCTGATCGCGGGCGCGGTCGTCATGGGCATCCAGCGGTTCAAGGTCCCGGCGGCGCTGCGCGGCATCATGCCGGTCGTGGTGATCCCGCTGATCTCCTCGGCGATCGTCGGCTTCCTGATGTTCGTGGTGATCGGCAAGCCCATCGCCTCCGCCCAGGGGGCGATGACCGACTGGCTCAACGGGCTCTCCGGCGCCAACGCCATCGGCCTCGGCGTGATCCTCGGCCTGATGATGTGCTTCGACCTCGGCGGCCCGGTCAACAAGGTCGCGTACGCCTTCGCCACCGGCGGCATCGCGGTGTCCAACCCGAGCGACGGCAGCCTCAAGATCATGGCCGCGGTGATGGCGGCCGGTATGGTCCCGCCGCTGGCGATGGCGCTGGCCACCACCGTGCGCGGAAAGCTGTTCACCAAGACCGAGCGGGACAACGGCAAGGCCGCCTGGGTGCTGGGCGCCTCCTTCATCAGCGAGGGCGCCATTCCGTTCGCGGCGGCCGACCCGCTGCGGGTGATCCCCTCCTCGATGGTGGGCGGCGCGATCACCGGTGCGCTGTCGATGGCCTTCGGCTGCACGCTGCGCGCCCCGCACGGCGGCATCTTCGTGGTCCCGCTGATCGGCCAGCCGTTCCTCTATCTGCTGGCCATCGTGGCGGGCACGGCGGTGACGGCCGGGCTGGTGGTCTTCCTCAAGGGGCTGCGGAAGAAGTCGGAGGCCGGTGCCACGGCCACGGCCGGTGGTGACGCCTCCGCGAAGGGCGCCGCCGGGGACGAGGAGAAGGTGGCGGTCGCGGTCTGACCCCATCTCAGCCATCCCCCATCCCATCCGTGGCGAGGCCCCGCGCAGCGTAGTAGGCGCTGAGCGCGGCCTCGCCGCCTGATCCCATCGCGATCGTGATCCGCTGGAAGCGGGCGGAGCGCAGATCACCGGCCGTACGGATGCGCGGGGGCTGACGCCCGGGCGGACAGTAACCGGACCCGCCGGTGACGAGGGACCCGGCGGGCGGCGCCGGGGCGCTGCCCAGATTGAGGAACACCAGGTCGGCCGTGAGGGCACGCCGCCCGCCCCCGACAGTCAGCGCCTCGGCCCGCTGCGGCGCGGACGGCGGCCCCAGCTCCAGCCGCCGCACGGCCACCAGCTCCACCCGGGCGTCCTGCCCGAGCTCCTCGGTCTTGTAGGTGTCCTCGGGCGGATGGGCGACCAGGAACCGGGTTCGCAGGCCCGGATGGGCGCGGGTGAGGGTGCCCAGTGGGCGGTCCGCGCCGAGGACCAGAACCGTGCGGCCGGTGATCTCCGCGGCCTCCGCCTCCCACAGCTGGGGCAGCTCCCGGCCCTCCGCTCCCGCGAGCCATCCGCCGGCGGCGGGCGCCAGCGGCCCCACCCCGGTGGCGACGACGGCATACGGCGCGGTCAGCCGCGCCCCGGCCGCCCCCGGGCCTTCGACCGTCACCTCCACCCGGTCCTCGAACGCGCCGATCCGCGTGGCCCGCCGCCCGAGTGCGACCCGGCAGAGGTCACACCGCTCCACGTCGGCCTCGATCGCCGTCGCCATCCCCGGGCCGGTGGTGAAGCCCAGGACGTTGCTCACCACCGGGATACGCCGCAGCGCACCGCACAGCACGTCGCCCGACTCGACGAGGACGGACCGCATCCCGAGGCTCGCCGCCATCACGACGGCCGCACAGCCCGCCGGACCGCCGCCGACAACCAGCAGATCCGCATCCATGGTGATCCCCCTTCCTCCCAGCCCTTCTCGGCCCGACTCGGGACCCTCTCACCCACCCGACAGCCGTCCGCTCAGAACGGTCCGCCGAACAGATCCCGGTACGCGGGGAAGACCCCGCCCGGGCCGTCCACGCCCTCCGCCGCCAGCACCGCCTTGACCACGGCCCGGGTGAGCGCGTCCGCCCCCGCCGCCAGCACCTCGTTCAGCGCCCCGGCCTCCCGGTGCACCCCGAACGCCGGATCCTCCGTACCGTCCCCGCTCTCCTCCGGCACCAGCGGGCGATCACCGGTGGCCAGGGCGAAGACGGTGTCACCGTCGGACATCAGATGCACCGGCCGGATCGCCCGGGCCAGACCGTCGTGCGCCGTGCCCGCGAGCTTGTGCGCCTGGGCCCGGGTGAGCGCGGCGTCGGTGGCGACCACGGCCAGAGTCGTGTTCAGCGGAGGCCGCACCGACGCGGCCTGACGCCGCTCCGACTCGGCCCGCGCGGCGGCCAGGCGGCGCGCCGCCTCCGCGCGCTCCTCGCCACCGGGGAGGTGGGCCCCGGCGTCACCGGACGGCCCATACCCCTGCCCGTACAGCGCTCCGGTCCGCGGGTCGACCACCGATCCGACCGCGTTGACCGCCACCAGCGCGGCCACCGTGACACCGGACGGCAGCACCAGCGACGCCGATCCCATGCCGCCCTTGAGTCCACCGGCCACCGCGCCCGCACCCGCACCCGTGTTGCCCTGCGCCACCGGCGCGCCCGGCTCCGAGCGGGCCGCCGCCTCGGCGGCCTCCCGGCCCAGGTCGGCACCCGGCCGGGCCCGCCAGTGGCCGCCCCGGCCGAGGTCGAAGAGGGCGGCCGCCGGGACGACCGGGACGACCTGCGCCGGGTCGGGGCCCACCCGGAAGCCGCGGCCGTGTTCCTCCAGCCAGCCGGCCACCCCGGAGGCGCTGTCCAGGCCGAAGGCGCTGCCGCCGGTCAGCACGACGGCGTCCACGCGCTGGACGAGATTGCGCGGATCGAGGGCGTCGGTCTCCCGGGTCCCCGGGCCCCCGCCGCGCACATCGACGGCGGCGACCGCGCCGCCCTCCGGGGCCAGCACGACGGTCGTTCCCGTCAGCCATCCGCCTCCGGTGCGCTGCGCATGGCCGACGCGCAGCCCGGGTACATCCGTCAGTGCGTCGGCCCGGCCGGGGTGCGGGGAGTCATGGGTGGTTCGCTCGGCATCCATGAACGCCATGCGTAGCACGGTGGCTCGTGTCATGGTCGGGCACCGAGGCGTGACCGGCCCCGGAACGAGGGCTCTCGCGAGCGCCTCCGGGCGGCGTGCGCCGGGCCATCTCCGCCTCGTATAGCGGTCGTTCATCAGATGTTGATGACGTGCCAGCAGGCTGTGCGGTATGCCGTTCGTCCCCGCCTCAAGGAATACCGCCGTGCCTCGTGCCTCCCGGACGGAGGAGCTCCCGACCCTGGCCGCCGCCACGCGGCAGACCTCCCGGGTGGCCCTCCGGTGGATCAGCGAGCCCGACTGCACCGAGGAGCTGACCCACGCCGAACTGCTCGACCAGGCCGCCAGGGCCGCCGCCGCCCTCACCCGGCTCGGGGTCCGGGCCGGTGACCGGGTGGCGGTCCATCTGCCGCTCGTGCCCGAATCCGTGATCGCCACCCTCGCCTGCGGCCGCCTCGACGTCGTACGCGGCAGCCTGCCGGTGGGACTGCGCCCGCACGAACTGCGCGACCGGATCAGGGAGATGGACGCCAAGATCGTCATCACCGCGGACGGGGAACAGCGCTGCGGCGAGCAGCACCCGCTCAAGCAGCTCGTCGACCGGGCGCTCACCGGCTGCCCCGGCATCCGGAACGTGCTGGTCGTGCATCGCCTCGGCCGCCCGGTGTCCTGGAAGCCGGGCCGGGACCTGTGGTGGCACGACGAGCTCGGCCGGTACACCGAACCGCTGCCGCGGCCGTACTCTTGAGCCATGAGCACCGCCCCTGCCCCTGGACCGCGCGATCCGGCCGCCGCGCTGACCTTCGACGACCCTCTGGCGCAGCCGTCCTCGGACGACACCGACCGCGGGTGGGGCGAGCGGACCCCCGGCGGACACAGCGCCGACAGCGCCGCGGATCTGGCCCGCTTCCTCGACGAGAAGCCGCCCCACCACATCTGACCGAGCAGGCGCTCGATCAGGTGCTGGGGCCGCCTTCGCGGCGGGCCACCAGCTCGTCCCGGATCTCGCGGAGCAGCATGATCTCCTCGGCCTCCGTCTCGGCCTGCTCCTCCTCCGCCTGCTGCTCCCGGGCGGCCTTGCGCGCCAGATAGCGCGACATCGGCAACACCATCAGGAAGTACACCACCGCCGCGGTGATGAGGAAGGTCAGCACGGCGGACAGCACGCTGCCCCAGAGGATCGGGATGCCCTTCACCACCTCGCCCGCCGCGTTCGTCTCGCAGGGCGCCTCGAGGCAGGAGCGGTACTTCTCCAGGTCCTTCGTGCCGAAGGCGCCGACTATGGGATTGATCAAGCCCTTCACTATGGAGTTCACGACGGCGGTGAAGGCGGCCCCGACGACCACCGCGACCGCGAGGTCGATCACATTGCCGCGCATCAGGAAGGCTTTGAAGCCCTCCATGACGCTCTGCTTCTCCTCGGGCACCTTCTCTGTGCTCAACCCACTGCCTTTCTCTCGCCGCCACGGTGCAGGAGCGGACGGTTCCGCAACCTACACCGGCGTCGATTCGGCCCATGAGGTGAGGCATGCGTGTCAGGAGCGGCACAGGGCCACCGCCAGACGTGAGGTGGCCTCGGCCCCGGCGAGTGCGGCGGCGGCCGGACGCGGCACCGTGAGCACCACCAGCGCCCCGGCATCCGGCTCGTCCACCTCGGCCGCCGGCGGATCACCGCCCCGGAGGCCGGGGACGGAGGCCACCCGGACCCCGCGCGCGACCACCCGCGCCGGGGCGCCGGAGCCGTGGTGCCGGACGGCGCCGGACGCGGGCGCGGCCAGCACGTCCACCCGGTCGCCGGGGTGCAGCAGCCGCACCGCCGCCGTGTCGGCGATCCGGACCGGCGCGGACACCGTGGCGGGGCGCGACGGCTCGTACCGGCTCCCGGCCGCGGTGGCGGGGGAGGGCTCCGGGCGCGCGGAGCCCTGACCGGACGATGCCGCGGCGGCGAGCGCGGCGGCCGTCAGCGCCAGCCCGGCCGCCATGGAGCGCCGCCGTCGCCGCACGGACCGCCGCAGCCGGTATCCCCCGTCGCGCGCCACCCGCACCGGGCCGAAGGGCGGCACCGCGCGGGCCGGGGGAGTGGCGCGGGACGGCGGAGAAGGCGCGCGGAGCGGGGATGTGGGGGACGAGGACGCGGGGGACGGGGACGCGGGGGACGGAGTCGGGAACGAGGACGCGGGGGACGGGGAGAACAGGTGGGACATGGCACAACACCGCCTGCCGTGAGGAGCCGGGAGCTTCTGGCCCCTCACCATGCCCGGCCCCGCCTGATCCCGCCGGGGCCTGTGGACGGCCGCCGCCTTGTGGACAACTCCGTCCCCCACACGAGCGCGCACCCGTCCCAGCCCGCCCGCTACGGCAGCTCTATCCCCAGTTCCCAGCCCTCGTGCCCGTGCGCGCACAGGCAGTCCCGGTCGGCGTTGTCCGGAAGGCCGCTCACCGCGTCGAAGAGCACCTCGCGCAGCCGCCCGACGTTCTCGCCGAACACCTTCAGCACCTCGGCGTGCGAGACGCCCTCACCCGTCTCCACCCCCGCGTCCAGGTCGGTGACCAGCGTCAACGACGTGTAGCACAGCTCCAGTTCGCGGGCGAGCACCGCTTCCGGATGTCCGGTCATCCCGACCACCGACCAGCCCTGGGCGGCGTGCCAGCGCGATTCCGCCCGCGTGGAGAAGCGAGGCCCCTCGACCACGCACATCGTCCCGCCGTCCACCGGCTCCCAGCCGCGTCCGCGTGCCGCCGCCACCGCGGCCCGCCGTCCCACCGGGCAGTACGGGTCGGCGAAGGTCGTGTGCACCACGTTCGGCACCTGCCCGTCCGGAAGCGGCTCACCGTCGAAGAAGGTCTGGGTGCGTGCCTTGGTGCGGTCCACCAGCTGGTCCGGCACCAGCAGCGTCCCCGGCCCGTACTCCGGCCGCAGTCCGCCCACGGCGCACGGCCCGAACACCTGCCGCACCCCGGCCGCGCGCAGGGCCCACAGGTTGGCGCGGTAGTTGATCCGGTGCGGCGGCAGATGGTGCTTGCGGCCGTGCCGGGGCAGGAAGGCGACCCGCCGCCCCGCGATGTCGCCGAGGAAGAGCGAATCGCTCGGATCCCCATAGGGAGTCTCCATGGTGATCTCGGTCACGTCGTCGAGGAAGGCGTAGAACCCCGACCCTCCGATGACGCCTATGTCTGCGTGTGCGCTGCTCGTCTCGGCCATGCGATCACCCTAGCCAGCCCCGGCCGGCGACGCCGGAACACATCGCGCCCCCGCCCGCTTCCCTCGGGAAGTGGGCGGGGGCGCGATGCGTACGAGGTCAGGCGGCCGAGCTGGTGCTGCTCGACGATGACGACGACG
Organism: Streptomyces sp. NBRC 110028; assembly: GCF_001417735.1. Lineage (GTDB taxonomy): Bacteria > Actinomycetota > Actinomycetes > Streptomycetales > Streptomycetaceae > Streptomyces. Next base: position 852,072 of record NZ_BBUZ01000023.1, on the reverse strand, counting down.
AAGAAGACGCCGACGAAGAAGAAGAGGAAGAAGACGACCCCGAGGAGGTGTCCGAGGAGGACGAAGACGACGAGGTCTTGTCCGACGACGAGCCGCTGTCGCTCTTCGCGGCGGGCTTCGCCGAGCTGCCGCTCGAACCACTGGACGAGGAGCGGCTGTCGTTCCGGTAGAAGCCGGAGCCCTTGAAGACGATGCCGACCGCGGAGAACACCTTCTTCAGGCGCCCCTGGCACTGGGGGCATTCCGTGAGCGCGTCGTCGGTGAACTTCTGCACCGCCTCGAGGCCCTCGCCGCACTCGGTGCACTGGTACTGGTAGGTCGGCACGTACTTCCTCCTGGCACTCTCACTCATTGAGTGCTAACGACGCTCCATAGTGCAGTATTCCGGCCCGCCAGTCCACTGCGGTACGGCATACGGTGACCTACGCCACGCCGTCAGCCATTGTCCTCAGCCATCGCCGCCAGCCGCCCCGGTGCCCAGCCAGCCCGCCAGCTTGCCGCCCCGGCCGACCGCCCGCAGCCGCTGCTCGGCCGCGTCCCGCACCGGGTCGGTGGCCACGACCAGGAGCTCGTCGCCGCGCCGCAGCACGGTCGAGGGCAGGGGGACGAAGCTGGAGCCGTCCCGGACGACGAGGGTGACCGCGGCCCCGGGCGGCAGCCGCAGCTCGGCGACCTCCACCCCGTGCATCCGGGAGTCCTTGGGGATCGACACCGACAGCAGATGCCCGCGCAGCCGCTCCAGCGGCGCCGATTCGATGCCCAGGTCCGAGGTGCCCTCGGTCTCCTCCAGCCGCAGCCGGGTGGCCAGCCAGGGCAGCGTCGGCCCTTGGACCAAGGTGTAGACGATCACCAGGACGAAGACGATGTTGAAGACCCGGCGACTGTCGGGCACCGCGCCGACCATGGGGATGGTGGCGAGCACGATGGGCACCGCGCCGCGCAGCCCGGCCCAGGACAACAGGGCCTTCTCCCGCCACGCCACCCGGAACGGCATCGTGCTGACCATCACCGACACCGGCCGGGCGACCACGGTCAGCACCAGGCCGACGACGATGGCCGGCCAGATGTCGTCGGCCAGTTCGTGCGGCGTCACCAGCAGTCCGAGCAGGACGAACATGCCGATCTGGGCGATCCAGCCGAGCCCCTCGGCGAAACCGCGGGTGGCCGGCCAGTGGGGCAGCTTCGCGTTGCCCATGACGAGCGCGGCGAGGTAGACGGCGAGGAAGCCGGAGCCGTGTGCCAGCGCCCCGCCCGCGTACGCGACGACCGCGATGGCCATCACCGCGATCGGGTACAGACCCGAGGCGGGGAGTGCCACCCGGCGCAGGCCGTACGAGCCGAGCCAGCCGATCGCCAGTCCGACGACGGCGCCGATCGCCAGCTCCAGGGCAATCTCGCCGATCACGACGTACCAGTGGTCGATCGGACCCTGGCTGGAGAAGGCGACGACCAGGATCACCACCGGGGCGTCGTTGAAGCCCGATTCGGCCTCCAGGATGCCGGTGAGCCGCTTGGGCAGCGGCACCTTGCGCAGCACGGAGAAGACCGCGGCCGCGTCCGTGGAGGACACCACCGCGCCGATGATCAGCGCCTGCCGCCAGTCCAGCCCCACCACATGGTGCGCCGCCGCCGCGGTGACCCCCACGCTCACCGCGACGCCCGCGGTCGACAGCACGGCGGCCGTCGGCAGCGCGGGTTTGATTTCGCGCCACTTGGTGCCCAGGCCGCCCTCGGCCAGGATCACCACCAGCGCGGCGTAGCCGATGACCTGCGTCAGTTCGGCGTTGTTGAAAGTGACGCCGAGCCCGTCCGAGCCGAGGGCGACGCCCATCCCCAGGTACAGCAGCAGGGTGGGCAGCCCGCTGCGCGAGGAGATCCTTACGGCCGCCACCGCGACGAGCAGGACGAGAGAGCAGACCAGCAGCAGTTCATTGAGGTGGTGGACAGTCAGGGGCCGAACCTTTCTCACATGAGCGGCGGGAGGACCTTCGGGGACGAGATGAACGGTTCCCGGCCGACCGGAACTTCATTGCCTTACCTAACATTTTACGGGTTCTTGACGCGGGCCTTCCACACGGGCCGCCCGCGGAGGTGCGGGCGACGTGCGGGAGGCCCGGTCCGGTGGCCGGTGGACGGCGTCAGTCATGACTCCGCGTAGGGGCGGTGACAGCCCTGCGCCTATGGTTGCTCCAGCACTCCAGGATCACCCTGCCCCTCGAAGGACAGCGATGCCCGCCAACAAAACCGGCTCTTCTCCCAAGAAGAAGGGCCGACGTCTCCGCCTGATCGTGATCGCAGTCGTGCTGCTGCTCGTGGGGGGTCTCGGCTTCGGCACGTACTGGAGTATCAGTACCGTGCGGGCCTCTTTCCCGGAGACCACGGGGTCGCTGCAGCTCAAGGGGCTTTCCGATCCCGTCCAGGTCAAGCGCGACGGTAATGGCATACCCCAGATCTACGGCGACTCACCCGAGGACCTGTTCCGCGCCCAGGGCTTCGTCCAGGCCCAGGACCGCTTCTGGGAGATGGACGTCCGCCGTCACATGACGGCCGGTCGGCTCTCCGAGATGTTCGGTTCCGGCCAGGTGGAGACCGACGCGTTCCTGCGCACCATGGGCTGGCGCCGGGTGGCGCAGCAGGAATACGACACCAAGCTGTCGCCGTCGACGAAGAAGTATCTGCGGGCCTACTCCGACGGCGTCAACGCCTACCTCAAGGATCACGAGGGCAAGGCGCTGTCGGTGGAATACGCGGCGCTGGACTTCAAGAACGACGGATACAAGCCCGAGAAGTGGACCCCGGTCGACTCGGTCGCCTGGCTCAAGGCCATGGCCTGGGACCTGCGCGGCAATATGCAGGACGAGGTGGACCGCGCACTGGCGTCGAGCCGGTTGAGCGCCAAGCAGATAGAAGAGCTGTACCCGTCGTATCCGTACAGCCGGAACAAGCCGATCGTCCAAGGCGGCGCGCTCAACGAGGCCACCGACGAGTTCGACCCCAAGGCGACGTCGACGGGCACAGCGGGCGCCACGGGCGGCGCGGCGGGATCCACCGGCGCCACGGGGTCCACCGGCGTCGCGAGCGGGGTGGGGGGAGCCACCCAGGGGCTGCAGAGCCGGCTCACGTCGATGTCGAAGACCCTGGAGAAGGTTCCGGCGCTGCTCGGCCCCAACGGCAGCGGTATCGGCTCCAACTCGTGGGTCGTCTCCGGCAAGTACACGACCACCGGCAAGCCGCTGCTGGCCAACGACCCGCACCTGGCGCCCCAGCTGCCGTCCGTCTGGTACCAGATGGGCCTGCACTGCAACCAGGTCAGCAGCAAGTGCCCGTTCGACGCGGCGGGTTACACCTTCTCCGGGATGCCCGGCGTGGTCATAGGTCACAACCAGAACATCAGCTGGGGAATGACCAACCTGGGTGCCGACGTCAGCGACCTCTACCTGGAGAAGGTCACCGCGACGCACTACCTCTACGACGGCAAGCAGGTCCCGTTCCGCAGCCGTGAGGAGACCATCAAGGTCGCGGGCGGCAAGAACCGCACGATCACGGTACGCAGCACCAACAACGGGCCGATCGTCTCCGACCGGGACGACGAGCTGACGAACGTCGGCAAGAGCGCGCCGGTCGGCAGCGGGGTCGACGATGTGGCCCCCGACCGCGGCGACGGCTACGCGGTCGCCCTGAAGTGGACCGCCCTGTCCCCGTCGAACAGCATGGACGCGGTCTTCGGGCTGAACTCCGCGCGGAACTTCGATGAGTTCCGCAAGGCGGCCCGCGACTTCGCGGTCCCCGCCCAGAACCTCATCTACGCCGACACCAAGGGCAACATCGGCTACCAGGCGCCGGGCAGGATCCCGGTGCGCAACGAGGGCGACGGCCGCTACCCGGCGCCCGGCTGGGACTCGCGCTACCGGTGGTCGTCGAAGTTCATTCCGCAGTCGGCGCTGCCCTGGGAGTACAACCCCGACCGCGGTTACATCGTCACCGCCAACCAGGCCGTCATAGACAAGAAGAAGTATCCGTACCTGCTGACCGACGACTGGGGATACGGCGCGCGGAGCCAGCGCATCACCGACCTGATCGAATCCAAGATCAAGGACGGCGGGAAGATCTCCACGGATGACATGCAGTCCCTGCAGACGGACAACAGCAGCGAGATCGCCAAGGTGCTGACGCCCTATCTGCTGAAGATCGACGTCAAGGACCCGTTCGTCCGCGAGGCCCAGAAGCTCCTGGAGGGCTGGGACTACACCCAGGACGCCGACTCGGCGGCCGCCGCGTACTTCAACTCCGTCTGGCGCAACACCCTGATGCTCGCCTTCGGCGACAAGCTGCCCAAGGAGCTGCGGGTCAAGGGGCAGTGCCTGCGGGTGCGGCCGGCCGGGGACTCCGGTCCGCTGGAGGACCTGGACGGGAACACCCGCCTGGTGCGCGAATGCGGTACGCGCGACGCCGACCAGGCCCAGCCCGACGGCGGCGACCGCTGGTACGAGGTCGTACGGAAGATCATCAAGGAGCCGGGCAACGACTGGTGGAAGACCGCCGGGACCCGCAACCACCCGGGCGCGACCGACCGGGACCAGCTCCTCGCCCAGGCCATGAAGAACGCGCGCTCCGAGCTGACCGCCAAGCTGGGCAAGAACATCAACACCTGGAGCTGGGGCCGGCTGCACCGGCTGACGCTGAAGAACCAGACGCTGGGCACCGAGGGCCCGGGGGTCGTCCAGTGGATGCTCAACCGCGGCCCGTGGGACCTCGCGGGCGGCGAGGCGGCGGTCAACGCGACCGGCTGGAACGCGGCGGGCGGCTACGACGTCACGTGGGTGCCGTCGATGCGGATGGTCGTCAACCTCGACAACTTCGACAAGTCGCGGTGGATCAACCTCACTGGCGCCTCCGGTCACGCCTACAACGCGCACTACACGGACCAGACGGAGAAGTGGGCGAAGGGCGAGCTGCTGCCCTGGGCGTTCAGCAAGACCGCGGTGGACAAGTCCACCGACGATCAGCTGGCCCTCACCCCCTGAGGCGCCCCTGAGGCCACAGACGGCCCGCTGCGGGCCTCTCCCGCCCTCGGCCAGGGGGAGGGAGCCCGCGAACCTTCCGGCCCCGCCGGAGGCGCCTTCGGGCGCTTCCGGCGGGGCCGCCGCTTTACCCGGCGGGTGTCAGGCGAAGCGGTGTCGGCCGGGCGGCCGGGATGTCAGGTGAACCGGTGCGCCCCCGAGGGCGTCACCGCCGCGTGCACCGGCCGGTCGTGGGGTTCCTCCGGGACCGCGTCCAGCAACTCGGCCTCGTACAGCAGCACCACCAGCGCGGGGTCGGCCCCGGCCCGGGCCAGCCGGGCCAGCACCCGGTCGTACGAGCCGCCGCCGCGCCCCAGCCGCATTCCGCGCCGGTCCACCGCGAGCCCGGGCAGCAGGACCGCGTCCACCCGGGTGACCGCCTCCGGGCCCAGCCGCGGCCCGCCGGGCTCCAGCAGGCCCCGCCCGGCGCGCACCAACCCGTCCGGGCCCGCGTCCGTGGCCCAGTCGAGATCGTTGTCCGGCAGCAGGACGGGAAGCAGCACCCGTACGCCCCGCGCGCGCAGCGCGTCCCGCAGCGCGCGCGTACCGGGCTCGCTCCCCACCGAGACATAGGCCGCCACGGTGCCCGCCCGGGCCAGCTCCGGCAGCTCCAGCGCGCGACACGCCAGTGCGGCCGAGGATGCCTCGATGTCATCCGCCGTCAACCCGGACCTCATTGTCAGGAGACGTCTCCGCAACGCGGGCTTACTAACGTCAGTGGTGCTCATCGAGTGCACATACTTCCTGTCTCATGTCATATTCACCGTATCCTCATCAATCGCCCGAAAGGCACCGGATAAGGTTCGGGCATGACTCAATCGCGTACTCGGATCAGCAAGGCTGTCATCCCTGCCGCAGGCCTCGGAACCCGCTTCCTCCCGGCCACCAAGGCCACCCCGAAGGAGATGCTGCCGGTCGTCGACAAGCCGGCGATCCAGTACGTCGTCGAGGAAGCCGTCACCGCCGGCCTGTCCGACGTTCTTATGATCACCGGTCGCAACAAGCGGCCCCTGGAAGACCACTTCGACCGCAACTACGAGCTCGAAGAGGCTCTGACGCGCAAGGGCGACGAGACCCGCCTCGCCCGCGTCCAGGAGTCCAGCGACCTGGCGACCATGCACTACGTCCGGCAGGGCGACCCCAGGGGCCTCGGCCACGCCGTGCTGTGCGCCGCCCCGCACGTAGGTGACCAGCCCTTTGCCGTCCTCCTCGGCGACGACCTCATCGATGCCCGCGACCCGCTTCTGGCCCGGATGGTCGAGGTACAGGAGCAGCACGGCGGCAGCGTCATCGCCCTGATGGAGGTGGATCCCGCGCAGATCCACCTCTATGGCTGCGCCGCCGTGAAGCCCACCCTGGACGAGGGCGTCGTCCAGGTCACCGGACTGGTCGAGAAGCCCGACCGGGCCGACGCGCCCAGCACCTACGCGGTCATCGGCCGCTATGTGCTGGATCCGGCCGTCTTCGACGTGCTGCGCCGCACCGAGCCCGGCCGCGGCGGCGAGATCCAGCTGACCGACGCGCTCCAGGCGCTCGCCGCCGATCCGGACCTCGGAGGCCCGGTGCACGGCGTCGTCTTCAAGGGCCGGCGGTACGACACAGGCGACCGTGGCGACTATCTGCGTGCCATTGTCAGACTCGCGTGCGAACGTGAGGACCTGGGCCCGGAGTTCCGGGAATGGCTTCGCAGTTACGTCACCGAGGAGATGTAGCACTTTGAGCAGCACCGCGGCACGGGCCGCCGATCAGGGCACGGGCGAGGGCCGGGACCGTCACCGGGTCTGGTCGGTTGCCGAGCACCTCGACGACATCCTCGGGCACATCCACCCGCTGGACCCCATCGAGCTGCAGCTACTGGACGCCCTGGGCTGCGTCCTGGTCGAGGACGTCACCGTGCCCGCAGCCCTCCCGCCCTTCGACAACAGCGCGATGGACGGCTACGCGGTCCGTACGGCCGATGTCGGGGCGGCGACGGGGGAGCATCCCGCGGTGCTGACGGTCGTCGGGGACATCGCGGCGGGCAGCGGCGAGCTGCCCGCCGTCGGACCGGGCGAGGCCGCCCGCATCATGACCGGCGCCCCGCTGCCGCCCGGCGGCCAGGCCGTCGTCCCGGTCGAGTGGACCGACGGCGGCCTGGACGACGGGCCGGTCAGCGGCATGCCCGCCCGCAGTACGGATCCGCGCGGCGGCAGCGGCCTGGTGCGGGTCTTCCGGCCGGTCCGGGACGGGCAGCACGTGCGCACCCGGGGCAGCGACGCGGGGGCGGGGGAGCTGGCGCTGAGCGCCGGTACGGTCCTCGGGGCGACGCAGATCGGGCTGCTGGCCGCGATCGGCCGCGCCACGGTCAGGGTCCGGCCGCGGCCCCGCGTCGTGGTCCTGTCCACCGGCAGCGAGCTGGTCCAGCCCGGTGAGCAGACGGGCCCCGGCCGCATCTACGACTCCAACAGCTACCAGCTCACCGCCGCCGCCCAGGAGGCCGGGGCGATCGCGTACCGGGTGGGCGCGGTCGCCGACGACGCCGAGACGCTGCGCGCCACCGTCGAGGACCAGCTCAGCCGCGCCGACATCGTCGTCACCAGCGGCGGCGTCAGCGTCGGCGCGTACGACGTGGTCAAGGAGGCGATGCACGAGGTCGAGTTCCGGACCCTGGCCATGCAGCCCGGCAAGCCCCAGGGCTTCGGGCGCATCGGCCCCGACCGGGCCCCGCTGCTCGCCCTCCCCGGCAACCCGGTCAGCTCCTACGTCTCCTTCGAGCTGTTCGTCCGGCCGGTGATCCGCACCATGCTGGGCGTCGCGGGCCCGGTCCACCGCACCACCGTGCGGGCGGTCTGCCCGGACGGGATCGCGTCCTCGCCGGAGGGGCGGCGCCAGTTCCTGCGGGGCTGGTACGAGCCGTCGGAGGTGGCGGGCGAGGCGGGCACGGTCGCCCCGGTGGGCGGCTCCGGATCGCATCTGATCAAGGCCCTCGCCCGGGCCAACGCGCTGATCGTGATCCCCGAGGAGGTGGCCGAGGTCGCGCCGGGGGCCGAGGTGGACGTCGTCCTGCTCGCCTAGCCGGGGCCTACGGCGGGTACGGTGTCGTCGCACAGAGCCACCTGGCCCGGACCGGGAGAACGATGAGCAGCGCCCAGGACCATCTCACCCATATCGACCCGGCGGGCGCGGCGCGCATGGTCGACGTCTCGGCCAAGGACGTCACCGCGCGCGCCGCCCGCGCGAGCGGCCGTGTGCTCGTCGCGCCGCGCGTCGTCGAACTGCTCCGTGGCGAGGGCGTCCCCAAGGGCGACGCCCTCGCGACCGCCCGGATCGCGGGCATCATGGGAGCCAAACGCACCCCGGACCTGATCCCGCTGTGCCATCCGCTCGCCGTGTCGGGTGTGAAGGTCGACCTCACGGTCGCCGACGACGCGGTCGAGATCACCGCCACCGTGAAGACCACCGACCGCACGGGAGTCGAGATGGAGGCCCTGACGGCGGTCTCGGTCGCGGCCCTGACGGTGATCGACATGGTCAAGGCCGTCGACAAGGGCGCGGTCATCACCGACGTACGGGTGGAGGAGAAGACCGGCGGGAAGTCCGGCGACTGGAGCCGGGAGTGACCGCCCCCACCGCCCCGGGCGCCCCTGATGAGGCGTCGCGGTACCGCGCCCTGGTCGTCACGGCCTCCAACCGCGCCGCCGCCGGGGTCTACCCGGACAAGGGCGGTCCGCTGATCGCCGAGGGGCTGACCGCGCTCGGCTTCGCGGTCGACGGCCCGCGCGTGGTGCCCGACGGCGACCCGGTGGAGAGCGCGCTGCGGGACGCGGTGGCCGCCGCGTACGACGTCGTGGTGTCCACCGGCGGCACCGGCCTCACCCCGATGGACCGCACCCCCGAGGCCACCCGCCGGGTGCTGGACTACGAGATCCCCGGCATCGCGGAGGCCATCCGCGCCGAAGGGCTCGCCAAGGTGCCCACCGCGGCGCTCTCCCGGGGGCTGGCCGGAGTCGCGGGAACGACCCTGATCGTCAACCTGCCCGGCTCGACCGGAGGCGTCCGCGACGGTCTCGCGGTGCTCGGGCGGCTCCTGGTGCACGCGGTCGACCAGATCCACGGCGGCGACCACCCCCGGCCCGCCGATGCCAACGGTCCCGCGGGGAGTGCGAACTGAACGCGCCCTGGCCGGTCGTGCTGGCGGACGGTGACACGATCCTGCGCCCCATAAAGCTGCGCGACCAGCGCGTCTGGCGCGAGGTCAACCAGCGGAACCGGGAATGGCTCCGGCCCTGGGAGGCGACCATCCCGCCGCCCGGGCCCGGCGGCCCCCTCACCCAGCGGCCCACCTACCGGCAGATGGTGCGCCATCTGCGCGCCGAGGCGCACGCCGGGCGGATGCTTCCGTTCGTCATCGAGTACCAGGGACGGCTGGCCGGTCAGTTGACGGTCGCCGGGATCACCTGGGGCTCGATGTGCTCGGGCCATATCGGCTACTGGGTCGATCAGGCGGTGGCCGGCCGCGGCGTCATGCCCACGGCGGTCGCGCTCGCGGCCGACCACTGCTTCCGCGTCGTCGGACTGCACCGCATCGAGGTGTGCATCCGGCCGGAGAACCTGCCGAGCCGCCGGGTGGTGGAGAAACTCGGATTCCGCGAGGAGGGGCTGCGCCCGCGCTATCTGCACATCGACGGCGCGTGGCGCGACCATCTGGTCTTCGCGCTCACCGTGGAGGAACTGTCCGAGGGACTGCTCGCCCGGTGGCACCGGATCCGACCAGGGGCATCGCAGAAATAAAAAATCTGTTCGATTACATTGGGCACATTCCCAGCCTGGTCATCCCAACAATCACAAAAAACTTTCGAGATATCAGCCAGATCGTGCGACACACCGCGCCAATTGGCAGATGGCCTCATGCGGACCCCTCTACCGTGTGAGCGTGAGCAGCAGTGGCCTCATCTACGCAGTCATCGTCGGGGCCTGGGCCGCCTATTTGGTGCCGATGTGGCTCCGTAGGCAGGACGAGCTCAATGAGGCCCGTCCGACGGAACGCTTCAGCACCGCCATCCGGCTGTTGTCCGGACGGGCGGGCATGGAGCGCCGTTACGCCAAGGGGCTGGAGGACCGAGAGCGCCCGGGGACTCCGGATGACCTGGCGGCACGTACCGCGCAGGGCGCGGAAGCCCCCGACGCCGGGGGTCGCTCCGCCGACCCCGAGTGCTCCGCGGCTCCGGAGCGCTACTCGGCCGACCCCGAAGCCGTCACCGACGCGATCGACGTCCGGGCGTTCGCCGAACCCGTGACCTTGCTCGCGCCCGCTCCCGCGGGCTTGGACGCGCCACCGGTGGGCGAGGTGGCCGCGGCCCCGGCCGTCGCGACCGGGGGCAGCGCGCTGGATCGCGGGCGGCGCGCGCGGGTGCTTGCGCGCCGTCGTCGCACCACCGTGATCCTCTTCGTCGCCTTCACCCTCGGCGCGGTCGTCGCGGCGGTCGGCGGACTCGCCTTCCTGTGGGCCCCGGCCCTCCCGGCCATACTGCTCAGCGCGTACATCGCCTATCTGCGCGCCCAGGAGCGCCGCCGCTTCACCTTCACCATGGACCAGCGCCGCGCCGAGCAGGCCGCGCAGCGGCTGCGGGAGCGCCGCCCGCGCAGCCATCCGCCCGACGACGGCCCCGCCGCCGACGACGGCCCCGCCGACCCGCCCGCCCCCGCCGAGGCCGAGCCCGCCGCTCCGGCCGCGTCCGCGCACGCGGCCGGGCGCCGTGCCCTGGTCGAACAGACGGATCACGCGGAGTGGGTGGACCAGGAGCGCGAGCGTGAGCGCGGGCCGGCCGCCGGGGAGGGCTGGGAGCCGGTGCCGGTCCCGCTGCCGACGTACGTCACGGCCCCCGTCGCCCCCCGCGCGACCGGCAGCGTCGACCTGGCCGCCCCCGACGCCTGGAGCTCCGCCCGCTCCAGCACCGTCGACCCCGTCCCGGCCCAGGACCCGGCACCGCCCGCCGAGCCCGGCGCCGGCCACGGCTCCATGGCCCCGTCCCGCACCTCCCGGGAGCGAGGCCGCACCCCCCTCTTCGACCAGTACGCGGACGAGGACCGGCCCCGCGCCGCCAACGAGTGACGTGCACTCCGTTGACCAGCGGGGAGCGGATTTCCAAGCACCCCGCGGGGGATGCTAGAGTTTCACTCGTTGCAAGGGCCTGTGGCGCAGACTGGTAGCGCACCTCGTTCGCATCGAGGGGGTCAGGGGTTCAAATCCCCTCAGGTCCACAGCAGCTCAAAGCCCCCGCCAGGGAAACCCGGCGGGGGCTTTTTGGTGCCGTACAGCAGCGAAGTACAGCAGCTACTTCCGATCTTGCTTACCCAGGTGCTTGCCGAGCCTCCGCAGCGCCTTACGGGTGGCCTCGGACGGGACGTGCGTGTAGATCTCCATGGTCACCGCGATCTTGCTGTGCCGGAGGATCTGCATCGCGATGCGCGGGTGCACGTCGAGTGCGGCGAGCAGCGACCCACAGGTGTGAAGCGTGTCATGCAGCCGTATCCGGCGGATGCCCGCCTTGGAGGACCGGTCGGCGAACGAGCGGTTGAAGTTGCGCGGCTCGATCGGGGTGCCGTAGCGGGTGGTGAACACGAAGTTCGAGTCCGTCCACAGCTCTCCGGCCGTTTGCTTGGCCGCTTCCTGCTCCTTCCTGCGCGCCCGGAGAGCGGCGACACAGATATCGGGAAGCGGCAGGGTTGCCGTGGAGGCTTCGGTCTTGGTCTCGTCATGCACCAGACGCCGACGGATGCGCTGAAGCTGAAGCTGCACCGTGACCTCCCCGGCATCCAGGTTGACGCCCTGCCAGGTGAGCCCGAGCACTTCACCGCGCCGGAACCCGAGGAGGAGGATCAGCACCCATGCCGCGTACAGCGGATCACGGGCGGCGCTGGCCGCTTCGAGGAACTTCCGGACCTCCTCCACGGACCAGGGGTCACGCTTGACCTTCCGGGCGGACCGCACCTTGACCAGACCCGCGACGTTCTTCGAAATCAGCTCTTCCGTCATGGCGTTGGTGAGCGACGAACGCAGGACGGCACGGGCGTCCTGGACCGTACGGCGGGACGGGACCCGATCGCAGCACCGGCCGACCGCGCAGCAACGAGGCTCCTCGCGCCGGGCATCCTTGCCCTGGGCGCAGCACTGGCACTGCCCCCGGGTGGGGGTCAACCGCAACCGGGGCACGGCAAGCTCCTGATAGCTGTGATCAGAGCAGCGAGAGATCCACGCACTGCTTCCGTTGCCAGAAGCCCGGCAGCACAGGGGAGTTCTGCCCCGGACTCGGGGTGGTTCGGACGATCTCCCCATGCGCCACACCCAGCGTTTGGGGGCATCGCTGGGCCCCCGGATGGTGTGTCCGGGGGCCCAGGCCGTCGAACGGCGGACAGGAACGGTGCACCGGGCGGTGACATCTGCGATGGCTTAATGCCGTCGTCTCTCCGCTCCTTGCACTTCACTCCTTACGAAATGGGAGTCGGGATTCTCAGGACTAGCACGTCCGATGAGCCCGCACTGCCGCGCTCCTGAAGAGGGCGCAATCGTCGTCGTGGCTTTCGTACAGCGGCGGCGGCCCATCGCAGTCGCTGTCGTGGCCCTTGTCGTGGCCGTGGTCGTGGCCCTTGCCGTGGTCGTGGCCGTGGCCGTCGTGGTCACCCGGAGTACAGGGGATTCCAGGACCACCCGGTCCGGGAGGTCCGGGAGGCCCGGGAGGCCCAGCCGGTCCAGCCGGCCCAGCCGGTCCAGCCGGCCCGGCCGGTCCCGCGGGCCCGGCTTGACCTGTGGGTCCAGCGGCTCCTGCCGGTCCTGCGGGTCCTGCGGGCCCTGCTGCTCCAGGTTGGCCGGGTGCGCCGGGTGCGCCGGGTGCGCCGGGTGCGCCGGGTGCTCCGGGTGCGCCGGGTGCGCCGGGTGCGCCGGGTGCGCCGGGTGCTCCGGGTGCTCCAGGTGCTCCGGGTGCTCCGGGCGGACCAGGCGGACCAGGCGGACCGGGCGGGCCAACGGCGCACGCTGCCCTCGTAATGACGTTGTCGTCCAGCGTGACCGCGCCATTACGCGCGAGGGCCCGGCCTTCGATCACTGCGCCGGTCTGCACCGTGATGGACGTCAGGGCCAGGATGTTGCCCTTGAAGAAGGAATTGGTTCCGAGCGTGGCGGAGCTGCCCACCTGCCAGAACACGTTGCATGCCTGGGCTCCGTTGACGAGCAGCACGTTGCTTGCTGATGCTGTGGTCAGAGTCGAGGCCATCTGGATGATGAAGACGGCGTTGGGGTCTCCCTGGGCGTCGAGAGTAAGTGTGCCGGTGAGCCCCAGCGACGACGATGACGTGTAGACGCCGGGCGTCAGTGTTGATCCGCCGAGATCGCCTGAGACGGAGGCTCCGGGGCCCCGGCTGGCCGCGTCGTTATAGGCGACCACGAGGTCGGACTTCGCCTGAGCGGCGGCGGCGTCGGCTGCGTGAATCGTCCCGTTGACGATCCCGGGCGGAAAGCCCGTCACCGCAGAACCCGGGCTCACCCCCAGGTCGCCATTGATGACGGAGGGGCCCGTATTGGTGACGGTTGAACCGGCCAGGACCGCGTAACTGGTGGCGGTACCCAGTTGCACGGGGGCTTCTGCGGCGCTTGCGGGGCTTGAGTGCATGGTGACCGCCGCCAGCAATGCCACTCCGGGGAGCAGGGCAAGGGCCCGCTTGATGCGAATGCGTTTACGTTCTCTGCCTGGTGGGGCGGACCGCATGGTGTCCACTGCCATGGCATGACCCTTCTTCTCGTGGTTGAGCTCAGTCGCCCCGGCAGGGGACCTCGAGCGCGCTCGTGAGTACTGGTCAGGCGAGAGCCGCCCCCTGCTGCGCATCGACCTCTGCGGGCGCCGCCCAAGCAGGGGACCGCAGTTCGGCTGCCCACGGCAGGTGGTGACGTACCGTTACTCACTTAGCGCATCAATAGCATCATAAGATTGAAAAAGCACCAAAGAACTGAAAGAGTGAATTAAGTGGATGATAAGAGTAATTCACCCATTCGCTCTGGTGTGTCGCCGGGCAGGTTGGGGCGAGGCATCGACGGGCTGATCACCGCATCTGCGTGACGAATTCCTAAGGCGGTGTCAGCGGGTGGTCGTACAGCAGGGAAGTACAGCAACCACTTCAACCACCGTCGATCGACATCAGCCCCAGCCGACCGACTGACCAGCCCAGCGGACCTCAGCGACCGCCCCGCCCGTAGTTCGCATCGAGGGGGTCAGGGGTTCAAATCCCCTCAGGTCCACCGCAGCTCGAAACCTCCGCCGGGAAAGGCGGATTCCAGGGGTCGTTGCAACATAGTGATCAACTGGCTGTGGCCAGGAGCTTGGCGAAGCGCTCGGCTGGGGTTTCCCAGCCGAGCGTTTTGCGTGGCCGGCTGTTGAGTTCGGGCAGCGACTGCGTCGAGGTGCTCGCGGGTGTGCCGGGACAGGTCGGTGCCCTTGGGGAAGTACTGCCGCAGAAGACCGTTCGTGTTCTCGTTCGAGCCCCGCTGCCAGGGGCTGCCGGGGTCGCAGAAGTAGACCGGAATGCCGGTGGCGACGCTGAATGTGTGGTGGCCGGCCATTTCGGAGCCCTGGTCCCAGGTCAGGGATCTCCTCAGGTGTTCCGGCAAGGTCTGGACCGTGCCCACCAGGGCATCGCGGACGGGGGCCGCGCTGTTGCCCTGGGGCTGGTGCACCAGCATGAGGTAGCGCGTGCTGCGTTCCACCAGCGTGGCGATGGCCGAGCGGTGGTCCTTGCCGACGATGAGGTCTCCCTCCCAGTGGCCGGGCACGGCCCGGTCGTCGGCCTCGGCCGGCCGGTCGCTGATCATCACCATGGGGTGTGTGAACCGCTGCTTGCGGCTGTGGGCCTGGCGCTGAGGACGGCGCACAGCGCGTCCGGTCCGCAGGGCCCGGGTCAGTTCGCGGCGGAGCTCTCCGCGGCCTTGGACGTATAGGGCCTGGTAGATCGTCTCGTGGACCACGTGCATCTCCGGCCGGTCGGGGAAGCGCCTGCGCAGAGCGTGACAGATCTGCTCAGGACTCCACCGTAGGGTGAGGTGGTCCTGGATGAAGTCGCGCAGTTCGGGGTTCTGACCGATCTTGCCGGGCTTGGGGCGCGGGCGGCGCTGTTCAGCGCGGCGTTGGGCGGCATGCGGCCGGTAGGCCCAGCGGGAGCGGTCCCCGCGCAGGGGCATGCCGTTGCGGCGTATCTCCCTGCTGACGGTGGACGGGCTGCGGCCCAGCTCGGCGGCGATGGCCCGGACCGTGGCCTTCTCCCGGAGCCGGTCGGCGATGTGGATCCGCTCGTCTTCCGTCAGATACCGGGACGGCCCCGGGGTCACCCGCACGGCATTCGCGGGTGGCCTCGGAGGCTTCTTACGCCCTTCGGGCCGGCCGTTGCGCCACTCACGACCGGTCCGAGGGTTGACCCCGACACGTCTGCACGCCTCAAGATTGCCGAACCCCAGCTGCATGAGCCGGAAGTATTCCTCCCGCTCCCGTTGCAGCTTGCGGGGCCCTTGCTCCTTGCGGCTCTCCCGGATCCTGAAGTCCATCGCATCCCCTGAACTGGGGTGTTGCGACGACCACTAGAACGGAAGAAATCCGGCGGGGGTTTCGCTTGTGCTGGATTAGCCTGCGGGCATGTTCACCTCAGCTCTTGCCTTCGCGGGGGTTGCCGCGCTCATCAATGTCACTCCGGGGCTGGACACCCTGCTCGTGCTGCGCACGTCGGTGTCCCATGGGCGGCAGGCGGGGTTGGCGGCGTCGCTGGGGATTCTCGCCGGGTGTCTGGTGTGGGGGTTCGCGACGGCGGTCGGGCTGACGGCGCTGCTCACGGCTTCGCGGGTGGCGTACGACATGCTGCGGGTCGCCGGGGCGGCGTATCTGGTGTGGCTGGGGGCCTCGGCGCTGTGGCGGTCGCGGCGGGCGGCGGCGGAGCCGGAGCCGGAGGCGGCGGAGCCGGGGCCGGTGGGTGGATCGGGGCCGCGCGGGTGGTGGGCGGCGTTCCGCGCGGGGGTGGGCACCAATCTGCTCAATCCGAAGGCGGGGGTCTTCTACATGAGCCTGATTCCCCAGTTCACCCCGCACGGTGCCTCGGTGTTCACCTCGACCCTGGTGTTCACCGCGATCGACATCGTCGAGCTGGCGCTCTGGTACTGGGTGGTCTCCGGCGCCGCGTCCGCGTTGAGCGAGCGGATCCGGCGGCCGGCGTTCCGGCGCCGGATGGAGCAGGTGAGCGGGGTGGCGTTCTTCGGTTTCGCGGCGAACCTCCTCGCGGAGGGCGGGCGCAAGACGGCCTGACACGGCCGCACATGGCGCAGTTTTGAGGTGGCGTCCGATGTCAGGGATTCGTGCTGACACCGTTCCTGTTGTGTGCGGGCCGTGAGACAGGTGATGGCCCTGGCGAGAGGCCCGGGCATAGTGGGTGCGTCCTGGATGGGACATGGCGCGAAAGCGCCGTCGCTTGAATTCCGCACAGCAGAACAACAGCACCACAGGGGGATAAGGCGCCATGCCATTCATACGCTCTTCCACCGCGGCGGCCGCCGCGGTGGCCGCACTGCTCGTGGCTACCGCGTCGGCCTGCGGGCCGAGTGAGGACAAGGCCGGTTCCGAGTCGACGTCGCCGGCCGCTGCCGGTCAGCAGGGGGGTGATGACGGGGTCAAGCTGCCGGAGGGCGTTCCGACGAGTCTGGACGACCTGAAGAAGTGGAAGCAGGGCGGCTGGAAGGACTGGGACAACTGGGCGCGCGACGCGTCCGACTTCGCCAATCCCGTCATCAAGAACTTCTGGCAGCCGTCCCGGATGTCCAAGGCGAAGGACTCGCCCAACACGCTCTCCGCGCAGAGCGCGGGCGAGGACCGGGCCGCGACCGATCCGGAGCCGCCCGCCGTACCGGCCAAGCAGGTCTCGCGGCCGTACCACCGGAACATGGCGCCGGTCGGGAGGGTGTTCTTCGACAGCCCCGAGGGGCCGATGGTCTGCTCGGGCACGGTCGTCGAGGACCCGGCGCACCCGGGGAAGTCGAACCTGGTGTGGACCGCGGGCCACTGTGTGCACTCCGGCAAGAAGGGCGGCTGGATGCGCAACATCGTGTTCGTGCCGTCGTACAACGACAACGGGCTGTCCGCCGCCCGCACGGAGACCGCGGCCCAGCGTGAGGTCACCCCGTACGGCGTGTGGTGGGCGAACTGGTCGCAGACCTCGTCGCAGTGGATCAACACGGGCGGCAAGACGGGCAACGTGGGCTCCGCGTACGACTTCGCGGTGCTGCATGTGAAGCCGGAGAACGGCGGCGGCAAGTCGCTGCAGGAGACGGTCGGGGCCGCCGCGCCGGTGTGGTTCGGGGCGCCGTCGGCGGACAAGGTCAGCTCGATCGGGGCGTACGGCTACCCGGCGGCGCCGCCGTACGACGGCGCGAAGATGTACAACTGCACCAGCCGGCCCGGCCGGTTGTCGTTCGCGCCGACGACGCCGACCATGTACCGCATCGGCTGCTCGATGACCGGCGGCACCTCCGGCGGTGGCTGGTTCGTCAACCGCGGGGGGAAGACGGTGCTGGTGTCCAACAGCTCGATCAGCTCGAACGAGCACACCTGGCTCGCCGGTCCGCATCTGGGGGCCGAGGCGAAGGGTGTGTTCGACGCGATGAGCAAGAAGTTCGCCGCGCAGGGATGAAGCGGCTGACGGAGGAGGGAACCCGCTCCGGCGACGGGGCGGGTTCCGCCGTATGGACCGTGCGGCCGCATCACATCGCCGCGTTCGGCTTCACGCTGAGCGGCGCGGCCCTCTACGAGCGGCTGCGCGGCGGGCGCGTCTATGTGCTGTGCGACGCCTCGCCCCACCTCGGCCGCCTCACCACCGTGGCCCTCTGCCTGGTGGCGGCGGCCGCGGTGCTGGCCGTGGTGGGCGCCTGGGTGGTGCAGGAGAAGGCGCCGCGCCACCGCGCGGTCCCCTGGGGCTTCCTCGCCGTGATCGCCGCCCTGATCGTGGCGGCGGACGGGGTCGACGCCCACGGCGAGCGCGAAGCGGCCGTGATCGCCGCCCATGACGGTTTCGACGGCGTCGGGCGATGCGACGAGGCGACGCGGATCTACGAGGCGACGCCCGGCTGGTTCTTCTGGTGAACGGCGGCGTCGTCCGGGAGCGCGAGCGGCTTGCCGAAGCAGCGGCTCAGCTCGTCGAAGCGGTACAGCCCGAACTTCGTCACCGGCACATAGCCCGACGAGGTGTACAGCGCGATCGCCTCGGGCTGTTTGACGCCGGTCTCCAGCACCATACGGGTGCGGCCCGCCGCCCGGGCGCTGTCCTCCAGCGCCGCGAGGATCAGCCGGGCCAGCCCGCGGCCGCGCGCCTCCCGTACGACGAACATCCGCTTCAGCTCGGCGTCCCCGTCCTCGTACCCCTCGTCGTTCCGGTCCTGGCTGCGCCAGCCGCCGGTCGCCACCGGGCGGCCGGTCTCGTCGTAGGCAATGAGGTAGAGACCGCGGGGCGGGTCGAAATGAGCGACGTCCAGGGGCGTCATGTCCCC
The DNA here is from genome assembly GCF_001417735.1 of Streptomyces sp. NBRC 110028. GTDB lineage: Bacteria > Actinomycetota > Actinomycetes > Streptomycetales > Streptomycetaceae > Streptomyces. The sequence continues at coordinate 833,469 of NZ_BBUZ01000023.1, read as the reverse complement.
CTCGTCGTCGTAGCGCTCGGCGTACTCCGCCTGCACCTCGTCGTTGAGACGTACCGCGTCGGGGTGATCGAAGCGCACCGGTCGGATCTTCACGCGGGGGATCGTACTTCCATGCGACGGGGGCGGCATCGGATTTTCCATGTCGTATCGTGCCGTAGTGCTCTCCGTGACGACCGTGAATGTGAACGGGCTGCGTGCCGCCGCCAAGAAGGGCTTCGTGCCCTGGCTGGACGGTACCGCGGCCGATGTGGTGTGCCTCCAGGAGGTGCGCGCCGAGCCGCGCGAACTGCCCGAGGCCGTGCGCGAGCCGGACGGCTGGCATGTGGTGCACGCCCCGGCGGCGGCCAAGGGCCGGGCGGGGGTGTCGGTGTACGCGCGGCGCGAGCTGGAGGGCGTCCGGGTCGGCTTCGGGTCCTCCGAGTTCGACGGCAGCGGCCGCTATGTGGAGGTCGATCTGCCGGGCGTCACGGTCGGCAGCCTCTATCTGCCCTCCGGTGAGGTCGGCACCGAGCGGCAGGACGAGAAGGAGCGCTTCATGGCGGAGTTCCTTCCGTACCTCAAGGAGCTGCGCGAGCGGGCGGCGGCCGATGGGCGCGAGGCGCTGGTGTGCGGCGACTGGAACATCGCCCACCGGGAGGCCGACCTGAAGAACTGGAAGGCCAACCGGAAGAAGTCCGGGTTCCTGCCGGAGGAGCGCGCCTGGCTGTCGCGCGTCTTCGAGGAGGGGGGTTACGCGGACGTGGTGCGCGCGCTGCACCCGGATGTCGACGGCCCGTACTCCTGGTGGTCGTACCGGGGGAGGGCGTTCGACAACGACGCGGGCTGGCGGATCGACCTGGTTTGCGCAACGCCGGGTCTCGCCGCCCGTGCCGTGAAGGCGTACGTGGAGCGGCCCGCTACATACGAAGAGCGCTGGTCGGACCATGCTCCGGTGACAGTCGTGTTCAACCGCCAGGCGTCCCCGTGATGCTCCTCAGCCGCCGCCTCGCCCGGCGCGATTCCCGCACCGGGCCGGGGCGAACCAGGGCGGTCTTTCGCGTCAGTCGTGTCAGGCGGGCTGCGTCGGCGGAGTCGTTCCGGCTGCGGCACCAGCGTGTGCTGGTGCCGCAGCCGGAACGCTAGAACCGCGGGTCGAGGAACGAGCCCCACGTGTAGGTGCCGGACGAGTTGACCACCGAAGTGCGGCTGGTCGCGGCCGCGTCCCAGTCGGAGTTCTCCGGCAGCAGGGTCGAGGTGTGGATGTAGTCGCCGTCATCGGGGTTCAGACAACTCTGCCAGCGGTACCAGCCGGCGCCGAGAGACATGTCCCGCGTGACCCACTGGTTCCCGCCGATGCGCAGCCCCCAGTTGTAGCTGCCCCTGGCCAGGTAGATGCGGCGGGACTCCGTACAGGCGAGATCTCCGCCTCGGGGGTTGGACGTCAGGTACTGGGTCCGCAGGACCCAAGCCGTGTCCGCCGACGGCGCCGCCGCCGCGGTGCCGGGCGCGACCATCGCCGCCATGCCCAGCGCGATCAGCAGGGCGGTCAGGATTCGCCTTCGTCGTTTCATCACGTTCTCCTTCCGTGGTCGGCACTGTCTGCGCCGGCGGAGCCCAGGCCGCCTGGTCCGCTCGGATCCGAGCCGGTCGGCTGGTGCCCCGCTGCACCGATTCCAGCGGCCGCCTGGTTGTTCGGAAACCTGCTCCCCGCCCTGAACAAACCACGGCGCGCCCGAGAAGGGGCGGGCTCGCCGGGCGGGCGCTGAAGGCGGTCGTGGAGCGGGCCCGCGCGTACGACCGGCGGTGGAGCGACCACGCCCGGTGACGGTCACGTACGGCGCCGCTCACTGATCCGGCGGCGGGCGCCCGGGGTCCTCCGCGCGCCGGTCCGCCCGTTCCGCCAGACCGGCCCGCAGCCGGCGGTCCATGGCCATCGACAGCTCGGCGTCCACGGCGCTCTTCGCGAGGGGGCGCAGCCGCTCCACGGTCTCGCCGATCTCCTCGCCGCGCGTGTCCGCGTCGGTCAGCACATGGCTGATCAGCAGTGTGGCGAAGGTCTCGGCGATGGCGTCCACATGCTCCCGGACCTCGCGCCCGGCCGCGAGGACGGCCGACAGCGGGATGCCCTGGGCGACCAGGGCGCGCGAGGCGTCCAGCAGCCGGCGGCTGATGTGCACGATGTCGTCGCCGTCGACCGCGAGATAGCCGATGTCGAGGGAGACGGTGAGGTTCTCCGCGGTGGCCTCGTCGTCGAAGTAGTCGGCGAGGGCCTGCGGGGTGAGCCGGACCGGGGTCTCCTCGGACCAGGCCGGAAGGCCGCCGTCCAGTCCCAGCAGCTCGCCGACGTCCCGCCGCCCGCTTTCGAACGCGGCCATCAGCTCGGCGATCCCGCCCAGGGTGTGACCGCGCTCCAGCAGGGCGGTGATGGTCCGCAGCCGGGCCAGATGATGGTCGTTGTACCAGGCGATACGGCCTTCCCGGCGGGGCGGCGGGATCAGCTTGCGCTCCCGGTAGAAACGCAGGGTGCGCACGGTGATCCCGGCTCTCTCGGCCAGTTCCGTCAGCCGGTACTCGCGTACCTGGTCCGCTTCGCTCATCGCCACAGCAGCAGCCTATGTCGACGGCGGTCGCGTGTGACCGTCGGTAACTCGGTTATCCACAGCCCCTACCGCTCGCCGGATCCCTGTCCTACGCTCCCATCGTGCCAGTGAACACTGGCGCGGTTGCGGGCGGTTCAGGCCGTCCAAGCTCAGACAGTTCAAGGCGGTTCGAGCGGCGGGAGGCGGCGGCATGGCGGCTGGGCTGACGGATGAGCACGTGCGGGTGGCGGTGATCGGGTCCGGATTCGGAGGGCTGGGCGCGGCGGTGAGACTGCGCCGCGCCGGCATCACCGACTTCGTGGTCCTGGAGCGGGCCGACGCGGTGGGCGGGACCTGGCGGGACAACAGCTATCCGGGCTGCGCCTGCGACATCCCCTCCCACCTCTACTCCTTCTCCTTCGCCCCCAACCCCCACTGGCCGCGCGCCTTCTCCGGGCAGCGGCACATCCGGGCCTATCTGGAGCGGGTCGCCGACACCTTCGGGCTGCGGCCGCATCTGCGCTTCGGCGCCGAGGTGCTGGCCCTGCGCTGGGACGGGGCGGCCCTGCACTGGGAGATCGAGACCGCGCGCGGGCCGCTGACCGCCGATGTCGTGGTGAGCGCGACCGGGCCGCTCTCCGACCCGAAGATCCCGGACATCCCCGGGCTCGACGGCTTTCCCGGCAAGGTCTTCCACACCGCGCGCTGGGACCACGGCTACGACCTGCGCGGCAAGCGGGTCGCGATGGTCGGCACCGGTGCCTCGGCCATCCAGATCGTGCCCGAGATCCAGAAGGAGGCGCGCAGGCTCACCCTCTTCCAGCGCACCCCGCCCTGGGTGCTGCCGCGCATGGACCGCCGGATCACCGGCGCCGAGCGCTGGCTGCACAGCAGGCTGCCGGTCTCCGGGGCGCTGCGCCGCGGGCTGGTGTGGGGGATCCGGGAGTTGCAGGTCGGGGCCTTCACCAAGCACCCGGCCGAGCTGGGGTTCGTCGAGCGGCTGGCCGGGGCGCACATGGGGCGGGCCATCAAGGACCCGGTGCTGCGGGCCAGGCTGACCCCCCGTTACCGCATCGGCTGCAAGCGCATCCTGCTGTCGAACGACTACTACCCGGCGCTCGCCCAGCCGCACGTGGAGGTGGTCGGCGGGCTCAAGGAGATCCGCGGCACCACGCTGATCGGCTCCGACGGCACCGAGACCGAGGCCGACGCGATCATCTTCGGGACCGGCTTCCACGTCACCGACATCCCCATCGCCCAGCGCGTGACCGGGGCGGCGGGCACCACGCTGGCGGAGGAGTGGAAGGGCGGTATGGAGGCGCTGCGCGGCGCCAGCGCGGCGGGCTTCCCCAACTTCCTGACGATCATCGGGCCCAATACCGGGCTCGGCAACAGCTCGATGATCCTCATCATCGAGGCCCAGCTCAACTATGTGACCGACTATCTGCGGCAGTTGGACGCCCTCGGCGGCAAGGTCGCCCTGGATGCCCGTCCGGCGGCGGTCCGCGCCTACAACGACATGGTCCAGGAGAGGATGAAGCGCACGGTGTGGAATTCGGGCGGCTGCGACAGCTGGTATCTGGACAACGGCCGCAACACGACCCTGTGGCCGGGCTCGACCAGCGAGTTCAAACGGGTCACCCGGCGGGTGCGGCTCGCGGAGTACCACGTGCTGCGGCAGCGGACCGGAGCCGCCCAGGGCGCGGAGTCCGCCGCGGGGAGGGGTTCGCGATGAGGCGCGCCCGCTACGTCCCCTCCGGGCCGTACGCCCCGCCGGCCGGCGCGCACGAGCTGACCGTCACCTCGGCCGACGGCGTCCGGCTGCACGCGGAGCTGCACGGGCCCGCCGACCCCGCCGCTCCCGCCGTCGTCCTGGTGCACGGCTGGACCTGCTCGACCGCGTTCTGGGCACCGGTCCTGCGGCAACTGGCCGCCGACCACCGGGTGATCCTGTACGACCAGCGCGGCCATGGCCGCAGCGCCGCCCCCGGCCCCGGCCCCGGCGGCTACAGCACCGAGGCGCTGGCCGACGACCTGGAGGCGGTGCTGGAGCAGACCCTGGAGCCGGGCCGCCGGGCCGTGGTCGTGGGCCACTCGATGGGCGGGATGACGGTGATGGCCGCCGCCGGCCGTCCGGCGTTGCGCGAGCGCGCCGCCGCGGTGGTGCTGTGCAGCACCGGCGCCTCCCGGCTGATCGAGCGGGCGCGTGTGGTGCCGCTGCGCTCCGATCGGCTACGGGCGCGGATCCATCGCGCGATCCTCGGCGCGCGGGTCCCCATGGGGCCGGTCACGCCTCTCGCCAAGCGCCTGCTGCGGTACGGGACGATGGGCCCGGGTTCCGCCCCCGCCATGGTGGAGGCGTGCGCGCAGATCGTGCACGCGTGCCCTCGCGCCGTGCGCGCCGCCTGGGCGCATGTCATGGGCGAACTCGATCTGGACGCCCGCGTCGGGCTGCTGACCATGCCCGCCGCCGTCATCGTCGGCAGCGCCGACCGGCTGACCCCGCCCGAGCACGCCCACGCCATAGCGGCCGCGCTGCCGCACTGCACCGGCCTCACCGAGCTGCCCGGCCTCGGCCATATGACCCCCGTGGAGGACCCCGGGGCGGTGAGCCACGTCATCCGCCGCCTCGCCGCGGACCACGGAGGAGCCCAGGGAGCCCCCGGGGCCGATGCCGTGCCCGATGCCATGACCGACGACGACCCCCACGCGGTCGGCGACCCCCACGCAGTCGAGGAGAAGACGACATGAGCACGCGCAGGAGTCTGGAGGGCCGGGTCGCGGTGGTGACCGGCGCGGCACGGGGAATCGGCGAGCTGCTGGCTCGCAAACTGTCCGCGCGCGGCGCCCGGGTGGCGCTGGTGGGCCTGGAACCGGAGGAGCTGAAGCGGGTGTCGGAGCGGCTGCCCACCGACTCCGGTCACTGGCACGCCGATGTCACCGACCCGGAGGCGATGGCCCGGGTCGCGCGGGAAGTGGTGGAGCGCTTCGGCGCGGTGGACATCGTCTGCGCCAACGCCGGAGTGGCCACCGGCGGTCCGTTCCTCGACACCGACGAGACGGCCTGGCGGCGGGTGGTCGAAGTCAATCTGCTGGGCAGCGCCACCACGGCCCGCGCCTTCCTGCCCGCACTGATCGCCAGCCGTGGCTATCTGCTGCAGATCGCCTCGCTCGCCGCGATCGCGCCCGCCCCGATGATGAGCGCGTACTGCGCGTCCAAGGCGGGGGTCGAGGCGTTCGCGCACTGTCTGCGCGCCGAGGTGGGCCACCGGGGCGTAGGGGTCGGGGTCGGCTATCTCAGCTGGACCGACACGGACATGGTGCGCGGCGCCGACCGGGACGAGCTGATGCGGGAGTTGCGATCGCGGATGCCCTGGCCCGCGGGGCGTACGTATCCCCCGGGTCCGGCCGTGGACCGGCTCGTCGCCGGGATAGAGCGCCGCTCGGCCCATGTGTACGCGCAGTGGTGGCTGCGCGGGACGCAGCCGTTGCGCGGCTGTCTGCCCGCCCTGATCGGGGCGGTGGGGCGGCGGGAGATGCGCAGGGTCGAACCCCGGTTGGCGGCCACCCGCGGGCAGCGCGGCCATCTCATGGGCGAGGGTGGCGCGGCGGACGATCGGGCGCGCACCGCCCGTACGCAGCGTGACCGGTAACTGACTGTCAACCGTGCTGACCTGGGAATTCGATGGGTGGGGTCGATCGAAATGCGGAGTATGTCCCTGCGTGTAACTCTGGTCGGGCCCGATCCCTTTCACCCGATGAGGAGTGACACAGATGGGGAAGGACGAGTTCAGCGAGAAGGCCCAGCAGGCCAAGCGCAAGGCGCAGGGCCAGCAGGGCCAGCAGACCCAGCGGGGGCAGCAGGGGCAGCGAGGCCAGCAGGGCCAGCAGACCCAGCGGGGCCAGCGGGGTCAGGAGCCGCGCCGCGACCAGGACCGGCCCGAAAGCCGTGAACAGGCCGAGCGTATGGGCCGGGAGCGCCGCCAGCAGGGCATGGGCGACGAGATGCGGGACCAGGAGCCGTTCGAGGAGATGTAAGCCGTCTCGTCGACGGGTTGGTGAAGAGTGTGCGCGAGGGGGCGCATCCGTCAGGGGATGCGCCCCCGGCACGCATGAGTCAGCTCAGTTCATGCGCCAGCCCGTTGCCCCGCGCTCAACCGTCGCCCCGCGGGGGGAGTTTCGGGCGTCGCCGGTCCGGTACCTGGCCATAGCCCGGTGGGGCCGCGGCCGGATGCCGTTCCAGCAGGTCCAGCGCCGTACGCACCGCGACCCCCAGCTGTGGATGGCGGCCCTCCGCCCAGTCCAGCGGGGAGCGGGGCGCCGGGATGTCCGGCTCCACGCCATGGTTCTCGACCCCCCACCCGTAGGCGTCGAACCAGGCGGCGTTCATCGGCACCGTGATCGCCGTACCGTCGCCGAGCGGATGGCGGCCGGTCATGCCGACCACACCGCCCCAGGTCCGCAGCCCCACCACCGGGCCGATGCCCTGGATCTTGAAGGCCGCGGTGATCATGTCGCCGTCGGAGGAGGTCGCCTCGTCCGCGACCGCGACGATCGGCCCGCGCGGCGCGTTGCTGGTGTACGACACCGGCTGGGCGTTGCGCGTGAGGTCCCAGCCCATCACGGTGCGGGTCAGCTTCTCGACCACCAGCTCGCTGATGTTGCCGCCCGCGTTCCCCCGGACGTCCACGATCAGCGCGGGGAACGACACCTCCCGGCGCAGGTCCCGGTTGAACTGCGCCCAGCCGGAGCCGCCCATGTCCGGGATGTGCAGATAGCCGCACCGCCCGTCGCTCAACTCCCGTACCACCGCCCGCCGCCTGGCCACCCAGTCCTGGTAGCGCAGCGGCCGCTCGTCGATCAGCGGGACGACCGCGATCCGGCGCGGCGGGCCCTCGCCGTCCGGGGCGGCGAAGGTCAGCTCGACGGTGGTGCCGCCCGCCGCGGTCAGCAGCGGGCAGGGACCGGCCACCGGATCCACCGGGCGGCCGTCGACATGAGTGAGCCGGGCGCCTTCGCGGATGCCGGAGCCCGCGAGCGGCGAGCGCGCCCGGGAGTCGGAGGACTCGCCGGGCAGGATGCGGGAGACCTGCCACGCCCCGTCCTCGGTGCGCGTGAAGTCGGCGCCGAGCAGCCCGATGGGGCGCTGGTAGTGGGCCGGGCCCTCGTTGCGGCGCGCGGCCTGGACGTAGGCGTGCGAGGTGCCCAGTTCGCCCAGGACCTCGCGCAGCAGATCGGCGAACTCGTCGGGGGAGGCGACCCGTTCGACCAGCGGCCGGTACTGGTCGAGCACCCCGTCCCAGTCGACGCCGCACATGCCCGGCTCCCAGAAGTAGGCCCGGGTGATGCGGCCCGCCTCCTCGTACGCCTGCCGCCACTCGGCCGCCGGGTCCACCGTGTGCTGGATGCGGCGCATGTCGATCTGGACCGTGGAGTCGCTGTCGCCCGACTCGGTGGCGGGCACCGCCCGCAGATCGCCGTCGTCGATGACGACGAGCCGGGAGCCGTCGCCGCTGACCCGGAACCAGTCCAGCTCGCTGGTGAGTTCGGTGCGCTTGGCCTTGGCCAGGTCGAAGTGTTCGAGGGTGGGGCGGTCGGAGGTGTCGGCGGGGTTGGCGAACGTCTCGCCGAGCGCGCCCGAGATCGGCCAGCGCAGCCACACCAGGCCGCCGCCGCTGACCGGCCACAGCGAGGAGTATTTGGAGGCGGCCACCGGGAAGGCGGTGACCCGGCTGGGCAGCCCCTCCACCTCGACGGTCACCGTGCCGTCGCCGTCCCCGCCCCCGTCGCCGTCGTCCGGGTCGAGCCCGCCCGCCGCCGGCCTGCCCTCGGGGGAGAGCGCGAAGGGCGAGGGCGTGGCGGAGGACAGCGGTACGAGATAGGGGCGGCAGCCGAGCGGGAAGGACAGGTCGCCGGTGTGCACGTCGTAGACGGGGTCGAAGCCGCGCCAGGACAGGAAGGCGAGATAGCGGCCGTCGCTGGTGAAGACCGGTTCCTCGTCCTCGAACCGCCCGCTGGTCACGTCCACTATGGTCCGGTCCGTCAGCCGCGCGATCTTGATGGAGCGCAGGCTGCGCCCGATGCCGGGATGGGACCAGGCCAGCCAGGCCGAATCGGGTGAGAAGGCGAGGTCGGCGACCGGGCCGTTGAGCGATCGGACCAGTTCGGTGACCTCGCCGTCCCCGTCCGCGGAGGTGTCCACGAGCAGCAGCCGGCCGTCGTGGGCGGCGATGGCGAGCCGGTCGCCGTCGGGCGAGGGCTCCATCTCGCGCACCCGCCCCAGCCGGCCCGCGGCCAGCCGCCGTGGTTCGCCCGTCTCGCTCGCCCGCGGCAGATAGGCGATCTCGATCGTGTCCTCGCCCTCCGCGTCCGTCACATAGGCGACGCGCCCGCTGGAGCCCAGGATCTCGGGCATCCGCACCCGGACGCCCGGGGTGTCGGCGAGCGTGCGGGCGGGGCCGTCGCGATGGGTGAGCCAGTACAGGCTGCCGCGTACACACACCGCGCTGGCCCGGCCAGTGGTGTCCACGGACAGCGAGTCGACGTGGGAGGCGGCCGGCACCTGATAGGGCCGCCGACCGGCGCGCGCCCCGCCGAGCCGCACCCGCAGCCGACGGGGTTCGGCGTCCGGGCCGAGGTCGTCCACCAGCCACAGATCCCCGGCGCACTGGTAGACGACGCGGCTGCCGTCGGTCGAGGCGTGGCGGGCGTAGAAGTCGTCGTGGTCGGTGTGGCGGCGCAGACCGGTGCCGTCGGGCAGGCAGGAGTAGAGATTGCCGACGCCCTCGTGGTCGGAGAGGAAGGCGATGCGCCCGCCGACCACCATGACCGAGTCCAGGTGGCCGTCGAGTTCGGGCAGCAGCCGGGTGCCGCCCAGCCACAGCCGGCCGGTCGCGCCGCCCCGGTAGCGCTTCCAGGAGGCTGGCTCGTGCGGTGGCTTGCCGGTGAGCAGCAGGGTGCGCCGCTCACCGTCCGAGCGCCGCTCACCGTCCGGCCCGGAGCCGACGGCGATGTCGGGCACGGCGATGTCGGGCACGGCGATGTCGGGCACGGCGATGTCGGCCACGGCGATGTCGGCCACCGGCCCCCACGGCAGCCGGCTGCCGGGGCTGCCGTCGGTGGGCAGGCTGTAGGCCCAGGAGAAGTGCGAGAAGGGCTGGCCGTGCGAGGACACGGCGAGGATGCGGGAGGCGCCGTCCTGGTCGGGTGGCGTCCAGCCGCACACCCGGGCGTCCTCGCTGCCCCAGTAGGTCAGCCGCCGGGTGGGGCCGCCGTCCACCGGGGCGAGGTGGATCTCGGGGTCGAGGCTGCGCCAGTTCGTGTACGCGATGTGGGAGCCGTCGGGGGAGAAGCGGGGATGGCCGACCCGGGTCCGGTCGACGGTCAGTCGCCACGCCCGCCCGGGCGGTTCGCCGCGGGCGGTCAGCGGGGCGACCCACAGATCGTCCTCGGCGGCGAAGCACAGCAAGTCGCCGTGCAGATGCGGAAATCGCAGATACGCGCGGTCGGTGTCGCTGGTGTCCCTCACCTCATCCATGGTTTCGGCCTCGGTCCGGCAAAGCAACTCGGTTCTGTGACGCACACCACGAACGAAACGGCATGGTTTCGCTATCTGGGTGGTGCAGGGGGTCGTATGGTTGAAGAGTACGAAACCGTTTCGTTCGAAAGAGGGGCGCCATGCCGACGGCCCAGCCCGCCGACCAGCCGGTCGACGACCGGCCCACGGCCCGGGTCCGCCGCAGTCGGCTGTCCCCCGAGCGGGAGGGCGAGCTGTACGAGGCCGTGATCGAGCTGCTCGGGGAGGTCGGGTACGACGCGCTGACCATGGACGCCGTCGCCGCGCGCACGCATTCCAGCAAGGCCACGCTCTACCGCCAGTGGAAGAGCAAACCGCAGCTGGTGGCCTCCGCGCTGCGGCACACCAAGCCCGTTGCGCTGCAGGAGGTCGACACCGGATCGCTGCGCGGCGACCTGCACGAGATCGTGCGGTGCGCCGGCGGCATCTGGGAGCGTGACGCGGCTCTGATGAGGGGGCTGGCCCAGGCGGTCCACACCCATCCGGACCTCCATCAGGCCCTCCAGGAACTGCTGTTCCATCCCGATATGGACGCTCTCGACGCACTGCTGCGGCGTGCCGTCGACCGGGGGGAAGTGGCTCCGGACAGACCCGCCTTGCGTTACGTCGTGCACATGGTGTGCGGCGCCCTCGCCGCCCGGCCGCTGATCGACGGCGAAGAGCCGGACCTCGCCTACCTCAGCGCATACATCGACGCCGTGGTCCTCCCCGCCCTCGGCCTCTGACCCTCCCCACCCCGCACCTACCCCATACGGACATACGGACCCAGCCGGCGCGCCGCTCTCGTCGCCGGTCGGGTCGCGCACACCTGCCAGCAGTGACACCGATTCGACGGGAGCACCTCTCCTCGTGGCCACGTTCCTTTACAAACTCGGTCGATTCGCCTTCCGGCGACGCCGTTTCGTCGCCCTGATATGGGTGGCGCTCCTGGCTGTCGCCGGAGTCGGCGCCGCGACCGCCTCGCCCCCCGCCAACGACAGCTTCTCCATCCCGGGCACCGAGGCCCAGAAGGCCTTCGACCTCCTGGAGAAGCGTTTCCCGGGCGGCAACGCCGACGGCGCCACCGCCCGGGTGGTCTTCCGTGCGCCCCAGGGCGAGAAGATGACCGACCCGGCCAACAAGGCCGTGGTCACGAAGACCGTCGCCGACCTCAAGGCCAGCTCTCCGCAGGTCGCCTCCGTCGCCGACCCGTACAAGGCCCGGGCCGTCTCCAAGGACGGCACCACCGCGTACATCCTGACCAGCTACAAGGTCAACGCCATGGAGCTGGAGGACACCGCCAAGGACAGTCTGAAGGCGGCAGGGGAGAAGGCGCAGAAGTCGGATCTCACGGTGGCGATCGGCGGTGACGCGCTCCAGGAGATGCCGGAGACCGGCTCCACCGAGATCATCGGCATCGTGGTCTCCGCGATCGTCCTCGCCATCACCTTCGGCTCGCTGGTGGCCGCCGGGCTGCCGCTGCTGACCGCGCTCATCGGCGTCGGCATCGGCATCTCCGGGATCACCGCGCTCGCCACCACCCTCGGACTGTCCGCGACGACCTCGACGCTGGCGATGATGATCGGCCTCGCGGTCGGCATCGACTACGCGCTCTTCATCGTCTCCCGCTACCGCGCCGAACTGGTCGAGGGCCGGGAGCGCGAGGAGGCCGCCGGGCGGGCCGTGGGCACCGCGGGCTCCGCGGTCGTCTTCGCCGGTCTCACCGTCGTCATCGCGCTGGTCGGCCTCGCGGTCGTCAACATCCCGATGCTGTCCAAGATGGGCTTCGCGGCGGCCGGCACGGTGGTCATCGCCGTCCTCGTCGCGATCACCCTCATCCCGGCGCTGCTGGGCTTCGCGGGCAAGCGGGTGTACGGGCGCAAGGCGCGCAAGCGGATGGCGGAGGCGGCTTCCGCTGCCGCGGAGGGCACGCAGGCGGAGGAGAAGCCCAACATGGGCACCCGCTGGGCCCGGTTCGTGATGCGCCGCCCGGTGGCGGTGCTGCTGCTCGGTGTGGTCGGCCTCGGCGCCGCCGCGGTGCCCGCGCTCAGCCTGGAGCTGGGGCTGCCGGACGACGGTTCGCAGCCGGTCAGCAGCCAGAAGCGGCAGGCGTACGACATGATCTCCGACGGCTTCGGCCCGGGCTTCAACGGCCCGCTGATGGTGGTCGCCGACACCAAGGGCAGCGACGACCCCAAGGCCGCGGTGAACAAGGTGAGGAAGACCATCGCCGGTCTGGACGGCGTCGCGGCCGTCACCCCGGCGACGTTCAACAAGCCCGGCGACACGGCGATGCTCACCGTCGTACCGAAGTACAAGCCGAGCAGTGTCGACACCGAGAAGGTCGTCTCCGACATCCGGGACGAGGCGGGCTCCTTCACGTCCGACACCGGCGCCGAGGTGCTGGTGACCGGTCAGACGGCGATGAACATCGACGTCTCGCAGAAGCTGAACGACGCGCTGGTGCCGTATCTGGCGCTGGTCGTCGGGCTGGCCTTCCTGCTGCTGATGATCGTCTTCCGGTCGATCCTGGTCCCGCTCAAGGCGGCGCTCGGCTTCCTGCTGTCCGTCGTCGCGGCGCTCGGCGCGGTGGTCGCCGTCTTCCAGTGGGGCTGGGCGGCGGACCTGTTCGGCGTCGAGGAGACCGGCCCGATCATGAGCATGATGCCGATCTTCATGATCGGTGTGGTGTTCGGGCTGGCCATGGACTACGAGGTCTTCCTGGTGACCCGGATGCGCGAGGCGTACATCCACGGCGAGCGCCCCGGCCAGGCCGTCGTCACCGGCTTCCGGCACGGCGCCCGGGTGGTCAGCGCGGCCGCCGTCATCATGATCAGCGTCTTCGCCGGGTTCATCGGCTCGTCCGAGGCGATGGTGAAGATGATCGGCTTCGGTCTGGCCACCGCGGTCCTCTTCGACGCCTTCGTGGTCCGCATGGCCATCGTCCCGGCGGTGCTGGCGCTGCTCGGCAAGGCGGCGTGGTGGCTGCCGCGCTGGCTCGACAAGGCGCTGCCCAACGTGGACGTCGAGGGCGAGGGGCTGCGCAAGCAGCTCGGGGCGGACGCCGCGCCGGGACGCGACGCGGACGCCAAGGGCTCCGAGAAGGACCCGGAGCTGAGCCGGGTGTAACCGGCGGCGCAGACGCCCAACGCACGCCCCGGCGGCGGCTCTTCCCAGGCGGGAGGGCCGCCGCCAGCGCTTTCGCGGGGTGGGTGCTCTTGCGAATGATGTGCAGTTAGGTCACCATCGAGCGGATACCCGCAGCTCAGGAGCGGAGCCCCGCCATGCATGTCCCCGATGGATTCATCGACGCCCCCGTATCGGTGGCGACCGGTGCCGTCGCCGCCGCCGCGGTCGCCGTCAGCCTGCGCGGCGCGCGGCGCGAACTCGACGAGCAGGCGGCGCCGCTGGCCGGGCTGGTCGCGGCGTTCATCTTCGCCGTCCAGATGCTGAACTTCCCCGTCGCCGCGGGCACCAGCGGGCATCTGCTCGGCGGGGCGCTGGCCGCGATCCTCGTCGGCCCCTATACGGGCGTGCTGTGCGTCTCCGTGGTGCTGCTCATGCAGGGCGTCCTCTTCGCGGACGGCGGCCTCACCGCGCTCGGCGTCAACATCACGGACATGGCGGTCGTCACCACGGTCGTCGCCTACGGGATCTTCCGCGCCGTGCTGAAGCTCGCCCCGAACCGGCGCCGCACGGTCACCGTGGCGTCCTTCGTCGCCGCCCTGGTCTCCGTCCCGGCCGCCGCCGTCGCCTTCACCGCGATCTACGCGCTGGGCGGGACGACCGACGTGGCGATCGGCAAAGTCTTCACCGCGATGGTCGGCGTGCATGTGCTGATCGGCATCGGCGAGGCGGCCATCACGTCCCTGACGGTCGGCGCCGTGATGGCCGTACGACCGGATCTGGTCCACGGCGCACGCGGCGTGACCGCGCGCCGCCTGGAACTCCGTACCGGTGCCCCGGTGCGCACCCCGGCCCCGGCGTCACCCGCCGGGAACGCCGGGAACGCCGGGAACCTCGGGGACGCCGACCCCGCCGCGCCCGCCGCCGCTCGTGCGGTCACGGCGGCACCCGCGGGCACGGACGCGGAAACCGCCGCCCCCACGGCCGCCGCACCTCGGCGCTCCGCGCGCCGGGTGTGGGCGGCCGGGCTCGGGGCCGCGCTGCTGTGCGCGGGCGTCGTCAGCTTCTACGCGTCCGCCAGCCCCGACGGGCTGGAGAAGGTCGCGCAGGACAAGGGCATCGACCAGAAGACCGAGGACCACGCCGCCAAGGACTCCCCGCTCGCCGACTACGGCGTCAAGGACATCTCCAACGCCCGCCTCTCCGGCGGCCTCGCCGGGGTGATCGGGGTCGGCGCGACGCTCGCCGTGGGGACCGGGGTCTTCGTCGTCGTACGGCGCCGCCGGGCCGAGACCGACGCCGAGGCGCGCTGAGATGGGGGCGGGACACGCGCATACGCTCTACCGGGCGGGCCGCTCACCGGTCCACACCCTCCCCCCGCACTGCAAGATCGCCGCCGTCTTCTGCTTCGTCCTCGTCGTCGTCGCGACGCCCCGAGAGGCGCTGTGGGCGTTCGGCCTGTACGCCGTGCTGCTGGCGGCGGTGGCGGCGACGGCCCGCATCCCGGCCGGGTTTCTGCTGAGGCGTCTGCTGATCGAGATCCCGTTCGTGGCCTTCGCCGTGCTGATGCCGTTCGTCGCGGAGGGCGCGCGGGTGGACGTACTCGGGCTGTCGCTCAGCGAGTCCGGGCTGTGGGGTGCCTGGAACATCCTGGCCAAGGGCACGCTCGGGGTCGCCGCGTCCGTCATCCTGGCGTCCACGACCGAGCTGCGCGCCCTGCTGCTGGGGCTCCAGCGGCTGCGGATGCCGCCGCTGCTGGTGCAGATCGCGTCCTTCATGATCCGCTACGGGGACGTCATCACCGACGAGATGCGCCGGATGCGGATCGCCCGCCGCTCGCGCGGCTTCGAGGCGCGCGGGGTGCGGCAGTGGGGCGTGCTCGCGAAGTCGGCCGGAGCGCTGTTCATCCGCTCCTACGAGCGGGGCGAACGGGTCCACCTGGCGATGCTCAGCCGTGGCTACACGGGCACGATGCCGGTGATCGACGAGGTGACCGCGTCCCGTGCACAGTGGAGTTACGCCGCCGCACTTCCGCTGACCGCGCTGGCGGTCTGCCTGACCGGATGGATGCTCACATGACCTCCGCCCCGCCGTCCCTCCAGGTGTCCGGCCTCGCCTACGCCTACCCCGACGGCCACCAGGCGCTCTTCGGCGTCGAGCTGACCGTGGCGCGCGGTGAGCGGGTGGCGCTGCTCGGCCCCAACGGGGCGGGCAAGACCACCCTCGTGCTGCATCTGAACGGCATCCTGGAGGGGGGCGCCGGATCGGTCACGGTCGCCGGGCTGCCGGTGACCAAGCCGAACCTGGCCGAGATCCGCCGCCGGGTGGGCATCGTCTTCCAGGACCCGGACGACCAGCTGTTCATGCCGACCGTGCGCGAGGACGTGGCGTTCGGCCCGGCCGCCGCCGGGATGCGCGGCGCGGAGCTGGCGGAGCGGGTCCACCGGGCCCTGGACCGGGTGGGGATGGCCGAGTTCGCGGACCGGCCGCCGCACCACCTGTCCTTCGGGCAGCGCAGGCGGGTGGCGGTCGCGACCGTGCTGGCCATGGAGCCGGAGATCCTCGTCCTGGACGAGCCCTCCTCCAACCTCGACCCGGCCTCGCGCCGCGAACTGGCCGACATCCTGCGCGCCCTGGACGTCACCGTGCTGATGGTCACCCACGACCTGCCGTACGCGCTGGAGCTGTGCCCGCGGTCCGTGGTGCTCAGCGGGGGAGTGATCGCGGCCGACGGGGGTACCCAGGACCTGCTGTGCGACCAGGAGCTGATGCGGGAGCACCGGCTGGAGCTGCCCTTCGGCTTCGACCCCCGCTCGGTGACGGCCCCGGTCTGACGTCCCGGCCGGGCTCGTTGCACCATAAGGACGGCAGCACGGTCGGATCGGCAGGGTGGGAGTCGGATCAGTGGTGGACGTCCAGGGCACGGTGGCCGACGGATTCGAACCGGTCCGGGACGCCTTCGCGGACAACTTCGCGAAGCGCGGTGACCGCGGCGCGGCCATCGTCCTCTACCGGGACGGGGAGAAGGCCGTCGACCTGTGGGGCGGTACGAAGGACCCGGCCGAGGACGGCGACGGCGAGCCGTGGGCCCAGGACACCGCGCAGGTCGTCCGCTCCGTCACCAAGGGCGTCGCCTCCGCCGTACCGCTGCTGCTCCACCAGCGCGGCCAGCTCGACCTGGACGGCCGGGTCGGCACGTACTGGCCCGAGTTCAAGGAGAACGGCAAGGAACGGGTGCTGGTGCGGCATCTGCTCGCCCACCGCGCCGGGATCCCCGCCCTCGACACCCCGCTGACCCCGGCCGAGGCCATCGACGGCATATCCGGGCCGCGGGCCGTCGCCGCCCAGCGCCCCGACTGGGAGCCCGGCACGGCCCACGGCTACCACGCCCAGACCTACAGCTGGCTGCTGAGCGAGCTGGTGCGACGGGTCACCGGGCGCACCATCGGCCGCTGGATCGCGGAGGAGATCGCCCGGCCGCTCGCCCTGGACCTGTGGCTCGGGCTCCCCGAGGAGCAGCTGGACCGGGTCGGCCGGATCGGCTCGGTGGAGGCGCCGGCCGCGCCCGCCGCACAGGGGCTGCGGCTGCGGCCCAAGCGGTCGGTGGCCGAGGCGTACGCCGACCCGGAGTCGCTGACCCGGCGCGCGTTCGGCGCGATCAGCCCGGTGCCCGACGAGAACGACCCGGCCTATCTCGCCGCCGGGCTGCCCGGCTCCGGCGGCGTCGCCACCGCCGACGCGCTGGCCCGCTTCTACGCCGCGCTGATCGGCCCGCTGCCGTCGGCGCGCACGGCCCGCGCGGGCGGCCGCCTCTTCGCCCCGGCGACGCTGACCCTGGCCCGTACGGAGGAGTCCACCGGGCCGGACCGGGTGCTGGTGGTCGGCACCCGCTTCGGGCTCGGCTACATGCTGCACGGCCCGGCCTGCCCGCTGCTGGGCCCGGGCTCCTTCGGCCACCCGGGGCGGGGCGGCTCGCTCGCCTTCGCCGACCCGGAGGCGCGGATCGGCTTCGCGTACGTCACCAACGGCATGCAGCGCGGCGTCACCGCCGACCCACGGGCGCAGGCCCTGGTGCGCGCCGTACGGACGGCGCTGGCGGCCCAGGAGGCGTAGGCGGGCCCTCCGGGGCTTGAGGGCGCGCGCTTCGGCCTCACCGGCCGGCCCCCGGCGACTGCGCGCCTCCCGGGCCGGGCAGTGACTCCGGCGGGCCCGCCACCGGGCGGGCCCGGTCCGCAACGCGGCGAGAAGGAGTGCACCATGCGCAGATTCGAGGGGTACGCGGTCGTCGTCACCGGCGCGGGGCGCGGCATCGGCGAGGCGACCGCGCGCCGCTTCGCCACCGAGGGCGCCCGCGTCCTCGTCACCGACCTCGACGGTGAACGGGCCGCCCGCGCCGCCGAGTCGATACGCGCCGACGGCGGCGAGGCCGAGGCGCTGGCCTGCGACGTCGCCGAGCGGGCCGACGCGGAGGCGGCCGTCGCGCACGCGGTGGACCGCTTCGGCCGGCTCGACGTCCTGGTCAACAACGCCCACTCCTGCCACGCCGACAGCCCGCTGTTCGAGGACCAGCCGGACGACACGTGGCACCAGGACCTCGACATCACCCTCGGCGGCGCCTTCCGCTGCGCCCGCGCCGCCCTGCCCCATCTGGCCGCGGCCGGCGGCCGCGGCACCATCGTCAACGTCGGCTCGGTCAACGGCCTGCAGGACTTCGGCAACCACGCCTACAGCGCCGCCAAGGCGGGCCTGGGAAGCCTCACCCGCACCCTCGCGGGCCACGCCGCCGCCCGCGGCGTCCGCGTCAACCTCGTCGCCCCCGGCACCATCCGCACCCCCGGATGGGACGGCCGGGAGGACGCGCTGCGCCGCGCCGCCGGCGCCTACCCCCTCGGCCGGGTCGGCGAACCGGCCGACATCGCCGCCGCCATCACCTTCCTGGCCTCCCCCGACGCCGCCTGGATCACCGGCGTCACCCTCCCGGTCGACGGCGGCATCACCATGACCGACACGGCGCTGCGCACGGCCATCCTGGGCGGGTGACCGCTCAGCCCGGGTGCCACATCAGGCCGATGCCCGCCACCATCAGGCCCGCCGCCGCGATGCGGGGGGCGCCGAAGCGCTCCTTGAAGAAGACGGTGCCGATGGCCGCGCCCACGATGATGGAGGATTCACGGAGGGCGGCGACGGGAGCGAGGGCGGCGCGGGTCTGGGCCCACAGGACGAGGCCGTACGCGCAGACCGAGAGGGCGCCGCCGAGCAGACCGCGCGGGGCGACCGGGCGGAGCTGGGCGGCCAGCGCGCGGCGGCGGGTGGCGAGGGCGCAGGCGGGGATGACGAACCCCTGCAGGATCATCAGCCAGGCGATGTAGCCGAGCGGGGTGCCGGAGGCGCGTACGCCGAGGCCGTCGACGACGGTGTACGCGGCGATGGACAGCCCGGTGGCCACGGCGGCGGCCAGGGCGAGCCCCTGGGTGCCGCCGCTTCCCGCCGTACGGGCGCCCCGCGCGCCCCACAGCGCCACGCCCAGCAGCCCCGACGAGGCCACCGCGATGCCCGCCGTCTGCCAGGCGTCCGGGGTCTCGGCGGCGAAGACCGCGGCGAGCACGGTCACCACCAGCGGCGCGGTGCCCCGGGCGATCGGGTACATCTGGCCGAAGTCGCCCAGGTGGAAGGAGCGCATGAGCAGGACGTAGTACCCGAGGTGGAGCACGGCGGAGGCGATCAGATACGGCCAGGCGCCCGCGGCGGGCAGCGGGCTGAAGACGGCCAAAACCACCCCGCACAGCGCGCCGCCGCCGCTCACCAGGGTGAAGGAGAGCAGCTGATCGCGGATGTGGTGGGCGATGGCGTTCCAGCTGGCGTGGGTGATGGCCGCCAGGAGGACGGCGGCCGCGACCAGCGGGGTCATGCGGTGGCGTCGCGCACGTCGGCCACGGTTCCCCCGGCGTGGGCGATCAGCGACGTGGGGTCGAGCGGGAAGACGGTGTGCGGGGTGCCCGCCGCGGCCCAGACGACTCCGTGGTCCAGCAGCCGGCGGTCGGCCAGGACGCGGGTGTGGGTGCGGTGGCCGAAGGGCGGGACGCCGCCGATGGCGTAGCCCGTCGTCTCCCGGACGAGCGCGGCGCTCGCCCGCCGTACCGCATCCGCGCCCAACTCGCGGCGTACCCGCTCGACATCGACCCGGGACGCGCCGTCCACCAGCACCACCACCGGCTTCCCGTCCGCCTCGAAGACGAGGGACTTGACGATCTGGCTCAGCTCACAGCCGACCGCCTCGGCCGCCTCGACGGCGGTGCGGGTGGCGTCGGGGAAGCGGCGGATCTCCACGTCCAGGCCGAGGCCGCGCAGGGCTTCGGCGAAGCGGGGGTGGGCGGCGGTTTCTGAGGTGTCGGAGGCCATGGCACCGACGCTATCGGCGGAGGCCATGGCCCCGCGAGGACATTTCGGGTGACGGAACGCCGTCATCCGCACGGGCGTTCAAGACCCGAACCCGGTCGCCCGCCGATGATCGGACCATGAAACCGCACCCCACACCCGTCAACCTCACCGAGGCCCTGGCCTCGTTCGACGAGGTCTACAGCCCCCGGATCGTCGCCCAGATGAACGACTACGACGTGCGGATCGCCCACACCCTGGGCGACCACATCTGGCACGTGCACGAGGCCACCGACGAGTTCTTCCTGGTGCTCGACGGCCGCTTCGACATCGCCCTGAGGGACGCCGACGGCAAGGAGACGACCGTCCGGCTGACCAAGGGCGACACCTTCGTCGTCCCTCGGGGCACCGAGCACAAGCCGTCGTCGCCGGGCGGCTCGATCCTGATGTTCGAGCCGTCGGGCACCCCGTCGACCGGGGACCGCCACGAGGACGAGATCCCGGACCACGTGGACAGCACCACCGGACACCCCCTCAACTGAAACGATGCCGGGCGGGCGCGGAATTCACCGCGCCCGCCCGGCTCCTCAAGCCGTGTGCGGCCGTACGGGCGTCAGCCGCCCGCGCGCAGCAGCGCGGCCACGATCGGGCCCGCCGTGTCGCCGCCGTGGCCTCCCTCGGGGACCACGCCGGCGGCCGCGAGGTCGCCGTTGTAGGCGGTGAACCAGCCGTTCGGCTTCTCCTGGTTGTCGACCTCGGCCGAACCGGTCTTGGCGCCGAAGTCACCGCTCATCCCGGACATCGCCTGGGCGGCGGTGCCCGAAGTGGCCGTCAGGTGCATCAGCTTGCGCAGCTGGTCCTTGGTGCTCGACTTCATCGTCCGGCTCGCCTTGGCCAGCGTCCGGTTGTCCACCGACGGCGCGACCAGGTACGGCTGGCGGAAGGTGCCGGTGGAGGCGGTGGCCGAGACCGACGCCATGTTGAGCGGGTTCATCCGCACCCCGCCCTGCCCGATCAGCGACGCGCCCTTGGAGGCGGCGGACTGGACCGGCACGGCGCCGTCGAAGGTGGGCACGCCGATCTGCCAGTTGAGGCCGATGCCGAAGACGTCACGGGCCTCCTTCGTCAGATCGTCGTCCTTCAGCTTCGGTGCCTGGCTGATGAAGGCGGTGTTGCAGGAACGGGCGAAGCTCTGCTCGAACGTGCCGTTCTTGATCTCGAACTTCTTGTCGTTCTGGAACTTCCAGCCGCCGTAACTGAAGTACTTCGGGCACGGATGCGCCTTGCCGTACGCGGCCAGACCCTTGTCGATCAGCGTCGCCGAGGTGATGACCTTCATGGTCGAGCCCGGTGCGTACGAGCCCTGGAGCGCCGCATTGAAGCCGCTCGCGGGGGAGTTGGCCACCGCCAGGATCTCACCGGTGCTCGGCTTGACGGCCACGACCGACGCCTTGCTCTTCTTGCTCACCTGCTGTTCGGCGGTGCGCTGGAGCTTCGCGTCGATCGTCGTCTTCAGCGTGCCCGGGGTGCCCTTGGAGAGCACCTTCAGCGTCTCGTCGGGGGACTTGGAGCCCTTGGCGCGGGAGATGAAGGTCTCCACGCCCGCCTTGCCGCCGGCCTTCTTGCCGTACCGCTCGCGCAGCCCGGACAGCACCCCCTTGAGGGTGGGGTGGTCGGTGGCGGTCAGCTCCGTGCCGTCCCGGTCGAGGGCCTTGATCGGTGGTGCCTCGGACTCGCCGGTCTTCAGGGTGTCGCCCTTGCCCAGCTTGGGGTGGACGACCGAGGGCTGCCAGTCGACGACCGGCTTGCCCGTCTTGGTGTCGCGGGTCACGGACAGCGAGGATTCATACGTCCACGGGACGCTGCTCTCACCGCTGTACGCGATCCGGGCGTTGACCGAGAACGGCACCTTGGCGCCGCCGGCCTGGCCCGGATTCAGCTCGACCTTGTCGATATGGGCCTTCTTGCGGTAGCCGCTCAGCGCCGCGGCGGCCGCGTCGCTGTCGTCCGTCAGGGCGGCGGCCTTCGCCGTCTCGCCCGCCGACCAGGCCGCCAGGAACTCGCGGGCGGTGGTCTTGACTTCGGTCGCGCTGGGCGGACCGGTCTTCACCTTCTTCACGGCGTTCTTGTCGTCGCCCGACGCCCCGGCGTTCGCGCCGTCCTTGGAACCCGACGAGTCATCCTGGCCGCTGCCGCAGCCGGCAACACTGACGACCATGGCGGCGAACACCGCACTGACGATCGCGGCTCTCGCGCCACTCCGCATGCAGAACCCCCACTGTGTTCTTCGAGTCCCCCCATCGGTGCGATGGGGGCCGCGGTCCGACGCACTCTACCGGCATCGTGTGAACCCGCCGCGCCCGCTGCCCGCTGGCGGAAGCGCTCCCTCCGGGGGCCGGGGCCGCCGGTCAGATCCAGGTGTCCAGCCACATGCGGGCCCGCCAGGCGTCCATGGGCACCGTCTGGCCCGTGTACAGCGGGAAGAAGTAGATGAAGTTCCAGATGATGAGCAGGACGAGCGCGCCCGCGCCGACCGCGCCCACCACCCGCCGGGTCTCGTTGGCCCCCGGCGGACCCAGCATCGCGCCGACCATCATGGCCACCGCCAGGCACAGGAACGGCACGAACACCACGGCGTAGAAGGAGAAGATGGTGCGTTCCTGGTAGAGGAACCACGGCAGATACCCGGCCGCGATCCCGCCCAGGACGGCGCCCGCCCGCCAGTCGCGCCGCAGCGCCCACCGGAACAGCAGGTAGAGCACCGCGAAGCAGGCCGCCCACCACAGCAGCGGGGTGCCCAGGGCCAGTACCTCGCGCGCGCACTTCTCGGCGGCGTCCTTGGGGCAGCCCTCCTGTCCGGCCCGCGGCGACTCGTAGAAGTACGAGACCGGCCGGGACTGGACCAGCCAGCTCCACGGGTTGGACTGGTAGACGTGCGGGGAGTTCAGGCCCACATGGAACTTGTAGACCTCGGTCTCGTAGTGCCACAGGCTGCGCAGCGGGTTGAGCAGCCAGTCGAAGGCGCCGCCGGTGCCGTAGCCGCCGCCGTCCGGCTTCGGCGACTCGGACCAGTGGCGGAAGTAGCCGCTGTGCTGCCAGCCGTGCGCCCGGCTGAAGCTGCCGCTCGCGGTGAACCAGCCCGACCAGGAGACGACGTAGGTGACGATCGCCACAGGCACCGTCGACAGGAACGCCCACGGCAGGTCCCGCCGCAGCACCGCCCGGTAGGGGCGCGGGGCGCCCGCGGTGCGGCGCGCGCCGACGTCCCACAGGACGGCCATGAGGCCGAAGGCCGCGAGGACGTACAGCCCGTTCCACTTGGTGCCGAGGGCCAGGCCCAGCAGCACCCCGGCCGCGATCCGCCACGGCCGCGCGCCCAGCTTCAGGCCCCAGCCGACCGTCGCGTCGGGTCGGCCGGAGCCGTCCTCGCCGGCCGGAAGCGCGGCCGCGAGCCGGGCCCGGGCCTGGTCCCGGTCGATGAGCAGGGCGCCGAAGGCGGCCAGCACGAAGAACATCAGCACCAGGTCGAGCAGGGCTGTGCGGCTCATCACATAGTGCAGGCCGTCCACGGCCATCAGGGCGCCCGCCAGGCAGCCGAGGAACGTCGAGCGGAACAGCCGCCGCCCGATCCGGCACAGCATCAGCACCGACAGGGTGCCGAGCAGGGCGACCATGAACCGCCAGCCGAAGGGGTGCAGCCCGAAGAACTGCTCGCCGAGACCGATGACCCACTTGCCGACCGGCGGGTGGACCACATAGGACGCGGCGTCGCTCAGCGGGATGTGCTGTGGCGTGTCGAGGATCTTGTCGTTGGCGGTCTTGGGCCAGGTGCCTTCGTACCCGAACCGCCAGATCGACCAGGCGTCCTTGGCGTAGTACGTCTCGTCGAATATGACGTTGTCCGGGCTGCCGAGGCGCCAGAAGCGGGTCAGCCCGGCGACGAGCGCGACCAGCAGCGGCCCGCCCCAGCCGCTCCAGCGGGCGATTCTGGCCGCCACCGCGGGGGTCGCCCCGAGGGTTTCCCACAGCCGGGTGCCCGGCTGCTGGTAGGGCGGGACGAGCCGTTCCCGTACGCCGGGCCGGGAGTGGCCCGCGTATCCGAAACGGCGCAGCCGACGCTGCCAGGCCGGCGGGTGCTGGCCGGCGGCTCGGCCCGGCTGGGCGTGGGTCGCGGTGTCACTGCTCACCGGGCCATCGTAGGGAAGTGGCCAGTGCGTGTGGCGTGGATCAGGTGGTGTCTCACGGAAGCGGCGGCCGACACGGCGGAAACGGGGGCTGCGAGGATGGCCGGGTGACTGGAACGCTCGTACTCGCAGGGACCCCCATCGGCGACACCGCGGACGCGCCCCCGCGGCTGGCCGCCGAGCTGGTGGCGGCCGATGTGATCGCCGCCGAGGACACCCGGCGGCTGCGCCGGCTCACCCAGGCGCTGGACGTCCAGCCGGGCGGCCGGGTGGTGTCCTACTTCGAGGGCAACGAGTCGGCGCGCACCCCCGAACTGGTCGACGCGCTGGCGGGCGGCGCCCGGGTGCTGCTGGTCACCGACGCGGGCATGCCGTCGGTCTCCGACCCCGGCTACCGGCTGGTCGCCGCCGCCGTGGAGCGCGGCATCGCGGTCACCGCGGTGCCCGGCCCGTCCGCCGTGCTCACCGCGCTGGCCGTCTCCGGGCTGCCGGTGGACCGCTTCTGCTTCGAGGGCTTCCCGCCGCGCAAGGCGGGGGAGCGGCTGGCACGGCTGCGCGAGGCCGCGGGCGAGCGCCGCACCCTGGTCTACTTCGAGGCCCCGCACCGGCTGGCCGACACCCTGGCCGCCATGGCGGAGGTGTTCGGCGCGGACCGGCGGGCCGCGGTGTGCCGGGAGCTGACCAAGACCTACGAGGAGGTCCGGCGCGGCCCGCTGGAGGAGCTGGCGGCCTGGGCGGCGGAGGGCGTACGGGGGGAGATCACCATCGTCGTCGAAGGCGCCGCCGAACCGGGCCCCGACGAGGCCGGTCCCGCCGAGCTGGCCCGCCGGGTCGCGGTGCGCGAGGCGGCCGGTGAGCGCCGCAAGGAGGCCATCGCGGCGGTCGCGCAGGCCGCCGGGATACCCAAACGGGTGGTGTTCGACGCGGTCGTGGCGGCAAAGAACGCGGCCCAGGACGGGCCACGCGAAGGTAAAGGGCACCACTGAAAGGCAAAGGGCAGACCTGCCGATCGGGCGGTTTCGATAGTGCACAGCTAAATCTGCGCCAAAGAGAGGGAAGACCTGCTGCGATCCCGCCGGGAAAAGCGTCCACTGGAGGAGAAGCGCGGGGACGTACCAATCCCGGAAGACTTGTCCTGCGGACAAGAGGAGCTGCCATGAGCGATATAGCGGGAGCCTCGAACGGCGTGCACCCGATAACCCGTCCCACCGAGGGCCCGGACGGCGGCGAGGTGGCCCACGAGGCCTACGCCTTCGCCTGCATGAAGTGCGGGCACGGCTGGGAACGGTCGTACGACATCGAACACCACGTGGACGGCGAGGGCCGGTCCTTCGTCGTGTACTTCACCGGCGGAAGTCGCGTCCCGTCTCCGCTGACGAGCCCCGACTGCGTCAACTGCGGTGCGCATCTGGTGCGCATCATGCGCTCGGGCCAGGTCTCGTCGGTCCTGGAGAGCGCGCGGCGCACGCGCCCCGTACCGGAGACGAGGCCGGACGGCGAGGCGGACACCGCGAGCCCCACGCGGCGACGTGGGCACCACTGGCACCTGTCGGATCTCCTGCACCCTTTTTCGCACCATCGCACATGAGCCCGGTCAGGGTCAGCTGAGCGGCCAGGTGTGATTCACCCGACATTCATCGGCATTTATAGAATCACGCGCATGGCGCAATCAGCATCGACCCACGGCGGCAGCGGCGGAACGGGAAGCGGGAAGAACAACGGCGGACAAATCGGCAGGCAAAAGCAAAAGGACGCGCCGCCCCCGCTCCCGGACCCCCTGCGGGTCCCGGTCGCCGACTCCCACACCCATCTGGACATGCAGGCGGGAACCGTCGAGGACGCCCTCGCCAAGGCCGCCTCGGTCGGCGTGACGACCGTCGTCCAGGTGGGATGCGACCTCGCCGGGTCCCGGTGGGCGGCCGAGACCGCGGCCGCCCACGACGCCGTATGGTCCACCGTCGCCCTGCACCCCAACGAGGCACCCCGCATCGTCCTCGGGGACCCCGACGGCTGGTCCCGGCAGGGCGCCCGGCAACCCGGCGGCGACCAGGCCCTCGACGCGGCCCTCGCCGAGATCGACACCCTGGCCGCCCTGCCCCAGGTGCGCGGCGTCGGCGAAACCGGCCTCGACCACTTCCGCACCGGACCCGACGGCATGGCCGCCCAGGAGCGCTCCTTCCGCCGTCACATCGACATCGCCAAGCGGCACGGCAAGGCCCTGGTCATCCACGACCGGGAGGCCCACGACGACGTCCTGCGGGTGCTCGCCGAGGAGGGCGCCCCCGACACCGTCGTCTTCCACTGCTATTCCGGCGACGCCGCCATGGCCAAGGTGTGCGCGGAGCACGGCTACTACATGTCGTTCGCCGGGAACGTCACCTTCAAGAACGCCCAGCCGCTGCGCGACGCCCTCGCCGTCGCCCCCCTCGACCTCCTCCTCGTGGAGACCGACGCGCCCTTCCTCACCCCCGCGCCCTACCGCGGACGGCCTAACGCTCCGTATCTGATTCCGTTCACCCTGCGGGCCATGGCCGACGTCAAGGGTGTGCCCGAAGACACCCTGGCGACCGCCGTGGCGGCCAACACCGCGCGCGTCTTCGGCTATCCGGTTCCCTCCGTCATCGGCGACGCAGGGTAGCCAACTCGCTTTGGAGAGTGACGGAACAGTCCGCTACAGTCCGCGGCGCCCCTGACCGTGGACCCGTGGAGTGTTGTTGTCGTGAGCCGTACGCAGGGCAGCCACCGCGTCCCGGGCGGCCGTGCCGCCGCCCGCCGAGCCGCCCGGCGCGGACGCCCCCCGGCCCGCACCGGTCCGGTGCGGCGGCTGCTGCCCCAGGCACTCGTGGTCGCCGCCCTGGCCGGGGGCACCTCCGCCTTCGTCGCCCAGGACAAGGCGGTACGGCTCAGCGTCGACGGCCACGAGCGCACCCTGCACACCTACGCCGACGACGTCGCCGAACTCCTCGCCGACGAGGACGTCGACGTCAGCCCGCACGACATCGTCGCCCCCGCCCCCGGCCAACCCCTCACCAGCGGCGACGAGATCGCCGTCCGCTACGGCCGCCCCGTCACCCTCACCGTCGACGGCGCACGCCGCCGGGTCTGGACCACCGCCGACACCGTCGACGCCGCGCTGCGCCAGCTCGGCGTCCGCGCCGACGGCGCCCACCTGTCCGCCTCCCGCTCCGCCGCCATCACCCGGCAGGGGCTGGACCTCGACGTCCGCACCGAGCGCACCGTCACCTTCCGCGCCGACGGACGCGCCCACCCGGTCCGCACCAACGCCGCCACCATCGGCGAAGCGCTCACCGAGGCCCGGCTCACCCTGCACGGCCACGACACCACGTCCGTCCCGCTGGACAGCTTCCCGCGCGACGGCCAGACGGTGAAGGTCATGCGCATCACCGGCGGCAGGGAGACCCGACTGACGCCGGTCCCCTTCCCCACCCTCCAGCGCGCCGACCCCACCCTCTTCAAGGGCACCCGACTCGTCGCCCGCGAGGGCCGCCCCGGCACCCTGCGCACCGTCTACCGGGTGCGCACCGTCAACGGCGTACGGCAGCCGCCCCGGAAGCTGCGCTCCGAGATCGTCCGGGCGCCCGTGGCCCGCATCGTCCGGGTCGGTACCATGACCGCGCCGACCGCCGTCGCCGGAGCCGACCGGCTCAACTGGCAGGCCATGGCCCACTGCGAATCCGGCGGCCGCCCCGGCGCGGTCGACAGCTCCGGCCGCTACGGCGGGCTCTACCAGCTCGACCGCCAGACCTGGCACGCCCTCGGCGGCCACGGCAGCCCCCAGGACGCGCCCCCCGCCGAGCAGACCTACCGGGCCAAGAAGCTGTACGTCCAGCGCGGCTCCGCCCCCTGGCCGCACTGCGGCCAGAAGCTGCGGCAGTGAAGGCCGCCGGCGGTGAAGGCCACGGCAGTGAACGGCGTGGCGGCCGGGCCGTAAGCTTTCCCGGTGAGCTCCACCGACCCCGGCACCACCGACGCCCTGCTGGGCCCCGCCGACATCCGCGACCTCGCGGCCCGCCTCGGCGTACGCCCCACCAAGCAGCGCGGCCAGAACTTCGTCATCGACGCCAACACGGTGCGCCGCATCGTGCGCACCGCCGAGGTGCGGCCCGACGACGTCGTCGTCGAGGTCGGCCCCGGTCTCGGCTCCCTGACCCTGGCCCTGCTGGAGGCCGCCGACCGGGTCACCGCGGTCGAGATCGACGACGTCCTGGCCGCCGCCCTCCCGGCCACCGTGGCCGCCCGGCTGCCCGAGCGGGCCGACCGCTTCGCGCTCGTCCACTCCGACGCGCTGCACATCACCGACCTCCCGGGACCCGCCCCGACCGCCCTGGTCGCGAACCTCCCGTACAACGTGGCCGTCCCCGTCCTGCTCAACATGCTCGCCCGCTTCCCCAGCATCGAGCGCACCCTGGTGATGGTGCAGTCCGAGGTCGCCGACCGCCTCGCCGCCCCGCCCGGCTCCAAGGTCTACGGCGTGCCCTCGGTGAAGGCCGCCTGGTACGCGCGCGTCAAGCGGGCGGGCGCCATCGGCCGCAGCGTCTTCTGGCCCGCCCCCAACGTCGACTCCGGCCTCGTCTCCCTGACCCGCCGCACCGAACCCCTCGCGACGACCGCCTCCCGCGACGAGGTCTTCGCCGTCGTCGACGCCGCCTTCGCCCAGCGCCGCAAGACCCTGCGCGCCGCCCTGTCCGGCTGGGCGGGCTCGGCCCCCGCCGCCGAAGCCGCCCTGACGGCGGCGGGCATCTCCCCCCAGGCCCGCGGGGAGTCGCTGACGGTGGAGGACTTCGCCGCGATCGCCGAACACCGCCCCACCCCCTGACCACACGCCCTTTCGGGTGGGGAGGGGTGGGTGACGGCCCGCCGCGGGCGCCCGTGGCCCCCGGCGGGGGCAGTCCGCCGGAGGCGGGACAATGGGCCGCACCGGCAGACGACACCCGAACCCCCACCGAGGAGCCCCGTGACCCGCCCCGTGACCGCCCGCGTCCCCGCGAAGGTCAACGTTCAGCTCGCGGTCGGCGGCCTGCGCCCCGACGGCTTCCACGACCTGGCCAACGTCTTCCTCGCCGTCGGGCTCCACGACGAGGTCACGGCCACCCCCGCCGACACCCTCCGCGTCACCGTCGAGGGCGCCGACGCCGCGCACGTCCCCACCGACCACACCAACCTCGCCGCCCGCGCGGCGATCGCGCTCGCCGCCCGCCACGGCCGGGCGCCGGCCGTGCACCTGCACATCACCAAGAGCATCCCCGTCGCCGGCGGCATGGCGGGCGGCAGCGCGGACGCCGCCGGCGCCCTGCTGGCGTGCGACGCGCTGTGGGGGGCCCGTACGAGCCGCACCGAACTCCTCGCCCTCTGCGCCGACCTGGGCAGCGACGTCCCGTTCAGCCTGGTCGGCGGGGCGGCCCTCGGCCGGGGGCGGGGGGAGCTGCTGACGCCGCTGGAGACGGGCGGCACGTTCCACTGGGTGTTCGCGGTGGCGGACGGCGGGCTGTCCACCCCGGCCGTCTACCGGGAGTGCGACCGCCTGAGGGAGGAGACCGGGGCGGGCGCGACGGTCGCGACGATCCCCGACCCCGAGCCGTCGGAGGCGCTGCTCACGGCGCTGCGCACCGGAGACCCGACCGCGCTGGCCGCCGCCGTGACCAACGATCTGCAGCCCGCCGCGCTCTCGCTGCGCCCGGCGCTCGCCGAGACGCTGCGCGCGGGCGCGGACGCCGGCGCGCTCGCCTCGCTGGTGTCCGGTTCCGGCCCGACCTGCGCGTTCCTGGCGAAGGACGCGGAGGCCGCCCAGCACGTGGCCACCGCGCTCGCGGCCTCCCGCACCTGCCGCACCGTACGGACGGCGTCCGGCCCGGTGCCCGGGGCGACGGTCACCACCGCCTGACCGCGACTACCCTGGGACGTCGATCGATCCGCGTAACAGGAGTGTGATGGTCACCAACTTGGTCAACGTCGAAGCCGTCGGCAAGGTGTACGGCACCCGTGCGCTGCTGGACGGCGTGTCCCTCGGGGTCAACGAGGGGGACAGGATCGGCGTCGTCGGCCGGAACGGGGACGGGAAGACCACGCTCATCCGGATCCTCGCCAAGCTCGAACCCGCCGACGACGGCCGCGTCACCCACGCCGGGGGCCTGCGTCTCGGCGTGCTGACCCAGCACGATTCGCTCGACCCCGCCGCCACCGTCCGGCACGAGGTGATCGGCGACCTCGCCGACCACGAGTGGGCGGGCGACGCCAAGATCCGGGACACCCTCACCGGGCTGTTCGGCGGGCTCGACCTGCCCGCCTTCCCGCAGGGCCTGGACACCGTCATCGGCCCGCTGTCCGGCGGCGAGCGCCGCCGCATCGCGCTCGCCAAGCTGCTGATCGCCGAACAGGACCTGATCGTCCTGGACGAGCCGACCAACCACCTCGACGTCGAGGGCATCTCCTGGCTGGCCGGACATCTGCGGGCCCGCCGCTCGGCGCTGGTGGTCGTCACCCACGACCGCTGGTTCCTCGACCAGGTCTGCACCCGCATGTGGGACGTCCAGCGCGGCGCGGTGCACGAGTACGAGGGCGGCTACAGCGACTACGTCTTCGCCCGGGCCGAGCGCGAGCGCATCGCCGCCACCGAGGAGGCCAAGCGGCAGAACCTGATGCGCAAGGAGCTGGCCTGGCTGCGCCGCGGCGCCCCGGCCCGCACCAGCAAGCCGCGCTTCCGCATCGAGGCGGCGAACGCGCTGATCGCGGACGTCCCGCCGCCGCGTGACAGCGCCGAGCTGATGAAGTTCGCCAACTCCCGCCTGGGCAAGACCGTCTTCGAGCTGGAGGACGTGACCGTCACCGCCGGGCCGAAGCTGCTGCTCAAGCATCTGACCTGGCAGCTGGGCCCCGGCGACCGGATCGGCCTGGTGGGCGTGAACGGCGCGGGCAAGACGTCGCTGCTGCGCGCCCTCGCCGAGGCCGCGCGGACCGAGGGCGAACAGCAGCCCGCGGGCGGCCGGATCGTCGTCGGCAAGACCGTCAAGCTCGCGTATCTGTCGCAGGAGGTCGCCGAACTCGACCGGAACCTGCGCGTCCTGGAGGCCGTCGAGCAGGTGCGGCAGCGCGTCGACCTGGGCAAGGGCCGGGAGATGACCGCCTCGCAGCTGTGCGAGAAGTTCGGCTTCACCAAGGAGAAGCAGTGGACGCCGGTCGGCGATCTGTCCGGCGGTGAGCGGCGCCGGCTGCAGATCCTGCGGCTGCTGATGGACGAGCCCAATGTGCTGTTCCTGGACGAGCCGACCAACGACCTGGACATCGAGACCCTGACCCAGCTGGAGGACGTCCTCGACAGCTGGCCGGGTTCGCTCGTGGTCATCAGCCACGACCGGTACTTCCTGGAGCGCACCACCGACCGGGTGCAGGCCCTGCTGGGCGACGCCACGCTGCGCATGCTGCCGCGCGGGGTGGACGAGTACCTGGAGCGGCGGCAGCGGGCGCTGGCCGCGGCGGCGCCCCAGGCCGGCTCCGGCAACTCCGGCAGGCAGAAGGCCGCGGAGGCGGCGCCGTCCGGCGGGCAGCGGTCGGCGGCCGAGCAGCGGGCCGCGAACAAGGAGCTCCAGAAGATCGAGCGGCGGCTGGACCGCATCAGCGAGCAGGAGTCCACGCTGCACGCCCGGATCGCCGAGGACGCCACGGACTTCGCCCGGGTCGCCGAGCTGGACGCCAAGCTGCGGGAATTGGCGGGGGAGCGCGACGAACTGGAGACGCGCTGGCTGGAACTCGCCGACGACGCGTGAGCAACGGTCGCGTCACGGGCCGGTCTCAGCTGCTCAATGAGTTGGCGACCGGTCCGTGGCTTGTCATGACCGGGTGATACAAAGAACTCCCGCCTTGCCCTGCTGCTCACCGGCGGGTCGCATGTCCGATTCACTCCATCCTGGTGGACCTTGGCAACGAACGCCGCCGGGATAGCGGGGGAGGCCGAGTCGGTCCATGGGCTCGCGCACAGAGGAATACCCATGTCACAGCCGCCTCCGCCGCCGAATCAGCCGCCGCAGGGCGGCTTCGGCACGCCGCAGGAGCCGAGTTACGGCTATCCGCAGCAGCCGCCCGTCGCGCCTCCGCCGCCCCCCGGCCCGCCGCCGCAGCCGCCGCAGACGCCCCCGCAGGGCGCGGGCGGTTACGGCTACCCGGGGCAGTCGGTGCACACGGAGCCCACCCAGGTGGGCACCCCGAACCCGTACCAGCAGAGCTATGGCCAGCAGCAGTACGGGCAGCAATTCGGCCAGCAGTCCTACGGTCAGCAGCAGTACGGCTATCCGCCCCAGCCGCAGTACCCGGGCGGCCCGGGCCAGGCCGGCGGCCCCGGCGGCGGCCGGTCCAAGCAGCGGATGACGGTCATCGTCAGCGCGGTGGTCGCGGTCGCGCTGGTCATCGGCGGCGGCATATGGTTCGCCACCAGTGGCGACGACGACACCGACAACCAGGCCAAGGACAAGCAGAGCAGCCAGGGAAGCACCAGCGGCGGCACCGGCGGCACCAAGAACAAGCCCGCCCCCAAGACGGTCAACGCCCGGCTGATCAACAAGCTCCCCATGCCGAAGGTCGACGACCAGGTCACGGTCGACGGCATGTGGACCACCGACGACACGTTCGTGAAGGCCGGCGTCAACAAGATCGACGGCTATCCGCTGGACGGCGGCGCGGCGAAGTGGTCGATCCCGCTGGCCGGCGCGGTCTGCTGGTCCTCGGAGCACGTTTCGAAGGACGGTCTGACGGCGGTCCTCTACCAGGAGGCCAAGCCCTCCAAGGAGGACAAGTACCCCAGCTGCAACCAGGTCGCGCTGCTGGACCTGAAGAACGGCAAGATGCGCTGGCACCGGGACGTCACCGAGGGGGACGAGAAGGTCTCCTTCGACGAGGTGACCTACGGCGGCGGTACGGTCGCCGCGGGCGGCACCAGCGGCGGCGCGGCCTGGTCGACGGCGGGCAAGGAGCTGTGGAAGCCGAAGTCCGAGGACGACTGCGAGGACCGCGGGTACGCCGGCGGTGGCACCAAGCTGGTCGCGGTGCGCCAGTGCGGTGAGTACGACAACCCGCAGCTCCAGGTCCAGACGCTGAACCCGAAGACGGGCGCGGTGAAGTCCGCGTACAAGGTGTCGCAGGGCATCGACTACGTGCACATCGCGTCCACCGACCCGCTGGTGATCGGGGTCGACGCGGGCGACTCGACCGGCTCCGGGGTCTCGGACTACCTGTCCATCGACGACAGCGCCAAGACCGGTACGGTGCGCGCGAAGATCAGCACCGAGAACGGCAAGTACCAGGCCAAGTGCCCCTCGACCAGCGTCGAGGGATGCCGCCAGATCGCCATCAGCAAGTCGGCCGACACCCTCTTCCTGGGGTCGGAGGACCGCAACAGCTACGACAGCACCACCACCGCCAACGAGATCGTGGCGTTCAGCCTGGCGACCGGCAAGCCGGTCGGCAAGGCGGACGGCGTCAAGCGCGCCGCGATGACCCCGCTCGGGCTCGACGAGGACGGCTTCGTGCTCGCCTACCAGGAGAGCACCTACGACGAGGGCGGCGCCGTCTGGCGCATCGACCCCACGTCGTACGAGAAGACGAAGCTGCTCCAGAACCCGGGCGACACCGGGGAGATGGAGGCGAAGTTCAGCCCCACCTACTCGGGGATGATCTACGCCAACCAGCGGCTCTACATGAGCACCGTCTACGCCGACAAGCCCTCCGGCTCGTACGACAAGGACGACCCGCTGGCCCTCATCTTCGGCGGCAGCTGACCGCACCGGCGCACGCCTTGGAACGGCCCCGCCCGTACTCACCGTATGGGCGGGGCCGCCGCCGTTTTTCTCCATGATCGAATCCGCCCGCCAGGCAGGCCACATCGGTCTGTTTCGGACGCCAATCCGATGTCAAGTAGGCGTAGACAGACGGGATTTCGGCATTCCGGGGGGCTTCTCACGGGTAAGGGGCGCGCGACGTCGAACAAGCGTGTAGCTTCCCGGGGCAAAGGGGGGAAACTCATGGGTGTGCGACTCATGGTGGTCGACGACCACCGCCTGCTCGCGGAGGCCCTCGCCTCGGCGTTGAAGCTGCGCGGGCACCGGGTGCTCGCCGCGGCCGCGCCGAGCGCGGGAGCGGCGGAGCTGGTGGTGAGCCGGGCACCGGAGGTGTGTCTGCTGGGGACGGCGACACCCGCCGATCCGGGCGTGTTCGAACCGGTCGTGCGGATCAAGAAGGAGCGGCCGCAGGTCGCGGTGGTGGTGCTCGGCCCGGTGCCGAACCCGCGCGGCATCGCCGCGGCGTTCGCCGCGGGCGCCGCCGGTTACGTCCGGCACGACGAGCGGATCGAGGGCGTCGAGCGCGCCATGATGAAGGCGCGCGCGGGCGAGGCGGCGGTGGCCCCGCAGCTGTTGCAGGGGGCGTTCGCGGAGCTGCTGAACCCCGCGGCCCAGCCGGACGACGAGGGGGCCCGGCTGCTGCGCATGCTGACCCCCCGCGAGATCGAGGTCCTCATGCGGGTCGCGGAGGGCGAGGACACCCGGCTGATCGCCGCGGGCATGGGGATCGCGCCCAGCACGGCGCGCACCCATGTGCAGCGGGTGCTGATGAAGCTCGGCGTGGGGTCGCGGCTGGAGGCGGCGGCGCTGGCGGCGCGCACCGGCCTGCTGGACCGGGCTGCGACG
Organism: Streptomyces sp. NBRC 110028; assembly: GCF_001417735.1. Classification (GTDB taxonomy): domain Bacteria; phylum Actinomycetota; class Actinomycetes; order Streptomycetales; family Streptomycetaceae; genus Streptomyces. The sequence continues at coordinate 798,980 of NZ_BBUZ01000023.1, read as the reverse complement.
CGCCGCACCTCCTAGTGCCGCGTCAGCCAAGGTTCACCCCGGCAAACCTTGACTGACGCGGCACCAGATCACTCTTCCGCGTACCCGGGCCGCGCGGGGCCCTGCTCGGGGGCGGGGTGCGGGGCGGGCAGCGGCCTGAGCTTCCTCCACAGCAGGAAGAGCAGGCCGAGGACGAGCATGCACACGCCCGTCCACAGGTTGATGTTGATGTTCTCGGCCTTCTTCAGGTCCGCGTCGGAGGCGGTGATACCGGCGATCGTGACAATGATCCCGTAGATCACGAACAGCCCGCCGATGATGCGCCGCACGTCGAAGAGCCGGGCCGCGGTCGCCGACTTCCCCTCCAGCTCCTCGACCTCGCGGCTGTACTCGTAGTCGTCACTCATGGCGCGGGTTCCTTATCCGCAGGAGGGTCACAGGGAGAACGGGATGTAGCACAGGGCCGCGAGGACGATCGCGCTCCAGCCCAGCAGCGCGGGCCGCCGGTACCAGGCCTCGTCGCCCGGCGCCGCGGGTTCGGCCAGGCCGGGGGCGGTGGTTCCGTAGACCAGACCGGCCAGCGACTGCTCCGGCTTGGGCTTGGTGAACGGGGTGATCGCGACCATCACCACCCCGCCGACCACGAACGCCACGATGGCGGAGACGAAGTTGGCGCCCTGGTCGCTGGGGATGGAGATGACGCCCTCCTTGTAGAACCAGAAGTAGTTGATCATCGCGGCGACGGTGCCGGAGAGCAGCCCCCAGAACCCGGCCGGGGCGGTGGCCCGCCGCCAGAACATGCCGATGATGAAGACGCAGAACAGCGGCACGTTGAAGAACGAGAACAGGGTCTGCAGATAGTTCATGATGTTGCTGAACGAGGACGCGATGAACGCCGTCCCCATCCCGGCCAGGACGCCGATCGCGGTCACCACCCGCCCCGTCAGCAGGTAGTAGTCGTCCCTGCGGCCCTTCCTGACGTACGCCCGCCAGATGTCGTTGGTGAAGACCGTGTTGAAGGACGAGACGTTGGCCGCCATGCCCGCCATGAAGGCGGCGAGCAGCCCGGTCACCGCCACGCCCAGCACACCGTTGGGCAGCAGTTCGCTCATCAGCAGCGGGATCGCGTCGTTGTACTGCAGACCGCTCTTGGTGGAGCCGATCTTCGGCGCGATGACCAGGGCGATCAGCCCCGGGACCACCACGATCAGCGGGATGAACATCTTGGGGAAGGCGGCGATCAGCGGGGTGCGCTGGGCGGCCGAGAGGTTCTTGGCGGACAGCGCGCGCTGCACCTCGGCGAAGTTGGTCGTCCAGTAGCCGAAGCTCAGGCAGAAGCCGAGACCGAGCACGATGGTCAGCCAGTTGGCGCCCAGCGGGTTGTCCGAGCCGATGCCGGTGCCGCCCCAGGCGGAGGTGAAATTCCGGCCGTGGGACGCTTCGAGGGAGTCCTTGAGCCCGCCGAAGCCGCCGACCCGCCTGAGGCCGACGACGGTGAGCGGGATGAGCGCGGCGAGGATGACGAAGAACTGCAGCACCTCGTTGTAGATCGCCGAGGAGAGCCCGCCGAGGGTGATGTACGCGAGCACGAACAGCCCGGCGACGACGATGGCCACCCACTGCGGCCAGCCGAGCAGCGCCTCGACGACGATGGCCATCGCGTAGAGGTTGACGCCCGCGATCAGCACGGACGCCACGGAGAAGATGATCGAGCTGAGCAGGTGCGAGGACGGCCCGTAGCGGTGCAGCAGGAATTCGGGCACCGACCTGACCTTGGAGCCGTAGTAGAACGGCATCATCACCAGGCCGAGAAAGACCATGGCCGGAATGGCGCCCACCCAGTACCAGTGCACGGTGTAGACGCCGTACTGGGCGCCGTTGGCCGCCATTCCCAGGATCTCCAGGGCGCCCAGATTGGCGGCGACGAAGGCGAGACCGGTGACCCACGCGGGCAGGGACCGGCCGGAGAGGAAGAAGTCCAGGCTGGTCTTCACACTGCGTCTGGCGGCGAATCCGACGCCGAGCACGACGGCGAAGTACAGGATCAGGATCGTGTAGTCGAGCGCGTTGGTGGGGAGCCGTAGACCTGCTGCCAGAAGGTGCATAAATCACAATCCTGCTCTATTCGGACGCCTTCCTGGTGCATTGACGTCACTGTTGACTTGTGATTCATTATGTTTAGTTGTGTTGGGTGGAGTGGACAGGAGCTGGCGGACGTGAAGAAGACGGCGACGCGGCTCGCGGACGGACGCGAGCTGATCTACTACGACGCGCGCGACGACGCGGTGCGCGACGCCGTCGACCAGCGGCCGCTGGACCCCATATCGACCCGCTCCGAGGTCCGCCACGACCGCCTCCTCGGCGACGACGTGGCCGTCGCCTCCCACCGCCAGGGGCGCACCTACCTCCCGCCGGCCGACGAATGCCCGCTGTGCCCCTCGCGCGACGGGCGGCTCAGCGAGATACCCGCCTCCGACTACGACGTCGCCGTCTTCGAGAACCGCTTCCCCTCGCTGGCCGGTGACGCGGGGCGGTGCGAGGTCGTGTGCTTCACCTCCGACCACAACGCCTCCTTCGCCGACCTCACCGCCGAACAGGCCGCCCTGGTGCTCGACGCCTGGACCGACCGGACCGCCGAGCTGGCCCGACTCCCCTCCGTCGAGCAGGTGTTCTGCTTCGAGAACCGGGGCAGGGAGATCGGCGTCACCCTCGGCCATCCGCACGGCCAGATCTACGGGTATCCCTTCCCGACGCCGCGTACCCGGCTGATGCTCCGCTCCCTCGCCGAGCACCGTGAGCGCACCGGTCGGAATCTGTTCGATGATGTGGTCGCCGATGAGCGGTCCGACGGACGGCGCGTCGTGCTCGACGGCGAGCACTGGACCGCCTTCGTCCCGTACGCCGCGCACTGGCCCTACGAGGTGCACCTCTACCCCAAGCGCCGGGTCCCGGACCTGACCGCGCTGGACGACGGCGCGCGCACAGAGTTTCCACAGCTGTATCTGGAATTCTTGAAGCGCTTCGACCGGATCTTCGGGGAAGGGGAGCCGCCGACGCCGTACATCGCCGCCTGGCACCAGGCGCCGTTCACGGCGGACGACCGCGACGATTTCGCGCTTCACCTCGAGCTTTTCACCATCCGCCGCACTTCCGGCAAGCTGAAGTTTCTCGCGGGTTCCGAATCCGGCATGAATGTGTTCATCAATGATGTGCCGCCGGAGGCCGCGGCCGAGCGACTGCGAGAGGTAGCGAGCAAGTGAGCAATGCGCAGCAGAAGAAGTACCTGGTCACGGGCGGTGCCGGTTATGTCGGCAGCGTGGTCGCCGCGCATCTGCTGGAGGCGGGCCACCGGGTGACGGTCCTGGACGACCTGTCCACCGGGCACCGCGAGGGCGTTCCCGAGGGCGCGGAGTTCATCGAGGGCCGTATCCAGGACGCGGCCAAGTGGCTCGACGCCTCGTACGACGGCGTGCTGCACTTCGCGGCGTCCTCGCAGGTCGGCGAGTCCGTCGTCAACCCGGAGAAGTACTGGGTCAACAACGTCGGCGGGACCACCGACCTGCTCGCGGCGATGCGGGACGCCGGGGTCCGCACCCTCGTCTTCTCCTCCACCGCCGCCACCTACGGCGAACCGGACGAGGTCCCGATCACCGAGGACGCCGCGACCGCGCCGACCAATCCGTACGGCGCCACCAAGCTCGCCGTCGACCACATGATCAGCGGGGAGTGCGCCGCGCACGGCCTGGCCGCGGTCTCCCTGCGGTACTTCAACGTCGCGGGTGCCTACGGGGCGTACGGCGAGCGCCACGACCCCGAGTCGCATCTGATCCCGCTGGTGCTCCAGGTCGCGCAGGGCCGCCGCGAGGCGATCTCGGTCTTCGGCGACGACTACCCGACCCCCGACGGCACCTGCGTCCGCGACTACATCCACGTCGCCGACCTGGCCGACGCCCATCTGCTGGCGCTGGGCGCGGCGGCCCGCCCGTCTCCCACCGCCACCCTCGACGGAGGCGCCGCGCGCCGCGGCGTCGATCCCGGTGAGCACCTGATCTGCAACCTCGGCAACGGCAACGGCTTCTCCGTCCGCGAGGTCATCGAGACCGTGCGCCAGGTCACCGGCCACCCGATCCCCGAGGTCGTCGCCGGCCGCCGGGGCGGCGACCCGGCCGTGCTGGTGGCCTCGGCCGAGCGCGCCAAGGAGCGCCTGGGCTGGCGGCCGAGCCGCGCGGACCTGAAGGGCATCGTCGCGGACGCGTGGACGTTCGCGCAGCGCACGCACTGAGCGGCGGAAAGGCGCGGCCGCCCGGCCGCGGCCGGAACACAAGGACAGGGGACAGCGAGTGAGCGACGTGACGGCGGGGTTCCGGGAGGTCTACGGGGCCGATCCGGTGGGTGTGTGGGCGGCGCCGGGCAGGGTCAACCTGATCGGTGAACACACCGACTACAACCACGGCTTCGTGATGCCGCTCGCCCTGCCGCACACCTGCCTGGCGGCCGTCTCGCCGCGCACCGACGGGGTGCTGCGCGTCCACTCCGGGGACGCCCCGGGCGGGGTCGTCGAGCTGCGCGTCGAGGAGCTGGCCCCGGTCACCGCGGGCGGCACCGGCGGCGACCGGGGCGGCTGGGCGGCCTACCCGGCGGGCGTGGTGTGGGTGCTGCGCGAGGAGGGGCTGCTCTCCGGCGCGGCGGCCGGCGGGGCGGACCTGCACTACGCGTCCACGGTGCCCACCGGTGCCGGGCTGTCCTCGTCCGCCGCGCTGGAGGTGGTGACCGCCACCGCGCTCAGCGAGCTGTACGGGCTGGGCCTCACCCCGCAGCGGGTCGCCCAGCTGTGCCAGCGCGCGGAGAACCAGTTCGTCGGCGTGCCCTGCGGGATCATGGACCAGATGGCCTCCGCGTGCTGCAGCGAGGGTCATGCGCTCTTCCTCGACGCCCGCGACCTCACCCAGCGGCAGGTGCCGTTCGACCTCGCGGCGGAGGGGCTGCGGCTGCTGGTCGTGGACACCCGGGTCAAGCACGAGCTGGGCGACGGCGCGTACGCCAACCGGCGCGCCGCGTGCGAGTCGGCCGCGCGGGCGCTCGGCGTGCCCGCGCTGCGCGAGGTGCCGTTCGAGACCCTGGACGCGACCCTCACCACCCTCGCCGACCTCGGCGAGGACGACACCGTGCGCCGCCGGGTGCGCCATGTGGTGACCGAGAACCAGCGAGTGCGGGAGGTCATCGAGCGGCTGGACGCGGGCGACACCCGGGCCATCGGGCCGATCCTGACCGCCGGCCACGCCTCGTGCCGCGATGACTTCGAGATCTCCTGCGCCGAGCTGGACCTCGTGGTGGAGTCGGCGAACGCGGCGGGCGCGCTCGGTGCGCGGATGACCGGCGGTGGCTTCGGTGGCTCGGCGATCGTGCTGGTCGAGGTGGCGGACGCGGACGCGGTGGCCAAGGAGGTCACCGAGGCCTTCGCCGCCGCCGGACACCGGGCCCCGCGGATCTTCCCGGCGGTCCCGAGCGCGGGCGCCCGGCGGCTGTAGGAGGCCGGGGGCTTCTCCCCCTCCCCGCCCCCTCGGGGCCCTCGCTGCCTTCGGCCGTTGACCGATCAGTTTCCGCCGTTCTTGGTTCACTTACTCCCCAAGACCGAACACAAAGACCACCGTAATCAGGCGAGGCCGGGCAGTTTCGCTCATTCGCTCCGGATGTCGAAGGCCGGTCGTACGCTGAGCAAAGCGTCGGTGGGGGCCGACGTGTATCAGGGGGCGAGACAGTCAGGTACGACGCCCGGGGCGGGGTAGCGATCTCAGCACGGCGGCGGCCGTGCGGTTGCGGTGATCCCTTCCCGGGCGCCGTACCCGTACTGGTTCTCGGGGTATCCGGGTGTATCCGGCGACGTGGGGGGTTCCGTGGCACGTATTCGGGTTCTGGTGGTCGACGACCATCGCATTTTCGCCGAGTCACTGGCCGCCGCCCTCGCGGCGGAACAGGACGTGGACGTGGCGGCGGCCGGAAGCGGCCCGGCGGCGCTGCGCTGTCTGGAGCGCGGAGTGGCCGAGGGGCGCCGCTTCGACGTTCTGCTGATCGACGCCGATCTGGGCTCGCTGGCCGGGGGGCCGATCCACGCCCCGCAGCCCGCACCGGTCGAGGCGGCCCATGGCGGGGCCCTGGGCGCGGGCCCGCCGCGCGCCGTCAACGGGCGGTCGGCGGACGGCATAGCCCTGGTCGGCGGCGTGCGCACCGCCCAGCCGGGGGTGCGCACCGTGGTGCTGGCCGAGCGCGACGACCCGCGCCGGGCCGCGGCGGCCCTGCAGGCCGGGGCGTCCGGCTGGGTGGCCAAGGACTGTTCGCTGGTCCGGCTGCTCGCCGTGATCCGGGGCGTGCTGCGCGACGAGACGCATCTGCCGCCCGCGCTGCTCACCGGCGTGCTGCGGGAGCTGACGGCGGCCCGTAAGCACCGCACCGAGAGCGAGCGGCTGGTCGAATCGCTGACGCCGCGTGAGCGGGAGGTGCTGCGCTGCATGGTGGCCGGGCTGGGCCGCAAGGCGGTGGCCGAGCGGCTGTTCCTGTCCCCGCACACCGTCCGCACCCATATGCAGAACGTGCTGGGCAAGCTGGGCGTGCACTCCACGCTGGCCGCCGTGGCGCTGGCCCGCCGGGCGGGCGTCGGCCCGGTCGACCTAGCCGGGGAAATTGTCGAACGGGGCGGTCAGCTGGCGTAGCAGCGCCGCCAGTTCGGCGCGCTGCGCCTGGGACAGCTCGGCCAGGATGGCCCGCTCGTGATCCAGCAGTCCGGCCAGCGCCTGGTCGGCGCGGTCGCGCCCCTCCGCGGTGAGCCGGACCAGCACCCCGCGCCGGTCACTGGGGTCGGGCAGCCGCTCGACCAGGCCCTTCTTCGCCAGCCGGTCGATGCGGTTGGTCATGGTGCCCGAGGTGACCAGCGTCTGGGTCAGCAGCTGCCCGGGGGACAGCTGGTACGGGGTCCCGGCCCGCCGCAGCGAGGTCAGCACGTCGAACTCCCAGGACTCCAGCTGGTGCTCGCTGAAGGCGATCCGGCGCGCCCGGTCCAGATGGCGCGCGAGCCTGCTGACCCGGCTGAGCACTTCGAGCGGTTCCACATCGAGGTCGGGGCGTTCTCGACGCCACGCCGCCACCAGCCGATCGACCTCGTCCTCCATGGCGATCAGTGTAGTAGGTCTGTCGACATGAAGTCTCTTGACATCAAGAGATGCTCTGGAGGACGGTAAGGCCTGCTCGTACCGACCGTACCCGCTCAAGGGGCTCCGCCATGCGTACGTCACCCAACTGGGACCCGGACCAGTACCTCCGCCACTCCGGGCACCGCGCCCGCCCGTTCCGCGATCTCATCGCCCGGATCCCCGCGCTCCCCGCCGAACCCGGCCGCCCGCCCCGCATCGCCGACCTCGGCTGCGGCCCCGGCAACGTCACCGTCCTCCTCTTCGACCGCTGGCCCGACGCCCACATCACCGGCCTCGACAGCTCCGCCGAGATGCTCGGCCAGGCCCAGCCCCTCGCCGGGCCCACCGCCGGCGGCGGCCGCCTGGACTTCCGCACCCTCGACGCGCTGCGCTGGGAGCCGGACGAGCCGTACGACCTGATCGTGTCCAACGCCGCGCTCCAGTGGATGCCGGGCCACGCCGACGCCTTCCCCGCCTGGCTCGCCGCCCTGCGCCCCGGCGGCACCCTCGCCTTCCAGCTCCCCGGCAACTTCGGAGCCCCCAGCCACACCCTGCTGCGCGACCTGTGCGCCGCCCCGCACTGGCGCGACCGCCTCGCCGACGCCCCGCGCAGCCCCGCCTCCGCCCTGGAACCCCTCGACTACCTCGACCGGCTCACGGCGCTGGGCTGCGAGGCCGACGTCTGGGAGACCACCTACCTGCAGATCCTCACCGGACCCGACCCCGTCCTCGACTGGACCAAGGGCACCGCCCTGCGCCCGGTCCTCACCGCCCTCGCCGACGACCCGGCCGCCCGCGACCGCTTCCTCGGCGAATACGCCGCCCTGCTCCGCGAGGCCTACCCGGCGGCCCCGTACGGCACGGCCTTCCCGTTCCGCCGCGTCTTCGCCGTGGCCCGCAAGCCCGACTAAGGGCTGTCCCGTCATCCCCAGCGGGCTCCCGACGCCAGCTACGGTCACTCGCCGCGTTGTCGGGATCGCCCGAGTACGACCCGGTACGAGGGCGCCCCTCCGCCTTGCGATTGACCGCATCCGACGCCGCTCGCTGACCCACTGGGGATGACGGGACAGCCCTTAGACCTTGCGGTGGCCTATCAGCCGCGGCTTCTGCTCCAGGCCGTCCAGACCGTGCCAGGCCAGGTTCACCAGATGCGCCGCCACCTCGGACTTCTTCGGCTTGCGGACGTCCAGCCACCACTGGCCGGTCAGCGCCACCATCCCCACCAGGGCCTGGGCGTACAGCGGGGCGAGCTTGGCGTCGAAGCCGCGGGCCTTGAACTCCAGGCCCAGGATGTCCTCCACCTGGGTGGCGATATCGCTGATCAGCGAGGCGAAGGTGCCCGTCGACTGGGCGACGGGGGAGTCACGGACCAGGATCCGGAAACCGTCCGTGTACTCCTCGATGTAGTCCAGGAGGGCGAACGTGGCCTGCTCGCACAGCTCGCGCGGATGACCCGCGGTCAGCGACGTGGTCACCATGTCCAGCATCCGCCGCATCTCCCGGTCCACCACGACCGCGTACAGCCCCTCCTTGCCGCCGAAGTGCTCGTACACCACCGGCTTGGACACCCCGGCCTTCGCCGCGATCTCCTCCACCGAGGTGCCCTCGAAGCCCCGTTCGGCGAAGAGCGCCCGACCGATGTCCAGCAGCTGCTCCCGGCGCTCCTTGCCGGTCATCCGCACCCGGCGGGGCCGCCGGGGGCCGGATCCTGAGGGCCGGACGGCCCGGGCCGCCCGGTCCTTGCTGCCGCTGGTATTACTGTCGGTCTCCACGCCCTCTATCATGCCGCTTCGGCGGGGGCCTCTTTACGGCGGGAGTCGATACGGTCCGGGCTCGGCCACCGGACGTCATATGCCCAGCCCAGCTTCTCGAACCAGCGGATGATGCGGGCGCTGGAGTCCAGCTGGCCCTTCATCACCCCGTGCCGGGCGCACGTCGGATCGGCGTGATGCAGGTTGTGCCAGGACTCGCCGCACGAGAGCACCGCGAGCCACCACACGTTCCCGGACCGGTCGCGCGACTTGAACGGCCGCTTGCCCACCGCGTGGCAGATCGAGTTGATCGACCAGGTCACATGGTGGAGCAGCGCCACCCGGACGAGCGAGGCCCAGAAGAACGCGGTCGCGGCCCCCTGCCAGGACCAGGTCACCAGGCCGCCGATCACGGCGGGCAGCAGCAGCGAGACGACCGTCCACACCACGAACTGGCGGGAGATGGTGCGGACCGCGCTGTCCTTGATCAGGTCCGGCGCGTACTTCTGCTGCGGCGTCTGCTCCTCATCGAACATCCAGGCGATATGCGCCCACCACAACCCCTTCATCAGGGCCGGCACCGTCTCCCCGTACCGCCACGGCGAATGCGGGTCCCCCTCCGCGTCGGAGAACTTGTGGTGCTTGCGGTGATCGGCCACCCAGCGCACCAGCGGCCCCTCGACCGCCAGCGAACCCGCGATCGCCAGCGCGATCCGCAGCGGCCGCTTCGCCTTGAACGAGCCATGGGTGAAATAGCGGTGGAAGCCGATCGTGATGCCGTGGCAGCCGATGTAGTACATGATCACCATCAGCGCCAGGTCCAGCCAGCTCACCCCCCAGCCCCAGGCCAGGGGGATCGCCGCGATCAGCGCGACGAACGGGACGGTGATGAACATCAGCAGGGTGATCTGTTCGATGGAACGCTTGCTGTCCCCGCCCAGCGTGGCGGAGGGAGGCGGGGTCTCCTGGGCCTTCGGCGCGTCGTGGGCCACGTCGGGGCTTGCAGTCATGGGATCCCTCGTGGGGCTCGGGGGCTGGGCTACGGATCCGTAACCTACGGCGACGTAAGTATGGCAGGGCCGCGAACCGGGGCAAGAGGCCTCTGGCATCCCCCAAGGGGGTGCCGCCTATCCTGGGGACGTCGGACAGCGCGGTCCGCACATGGCCGAAAGCACCGGGTGCGGGCCCTGCGGCGCCAGCCGCGCGGGGCACCACCCCGCTAGGAACCCCCGTTCACTGCAAGGAGCCCGCACCTGTGAGCAGTGCCGACCACACCAACGCCGCCCTGCGCGCCGATATCCGCCGTCTGGGCGACCTCCTCGGCGAGACCCTGGTCCGGCAGGAGGGCCCCGACCTCCTCGATCTCGTCGAGCGCGTTCGCGCCCTCACCCGCAGTGACGGCGAGGCCGCCGCCGAGCTCCTCGGCGCCACCGACCTGCCCACCGCCGCCAAGCTGGTGCGCGCCTTCTCCACCTACTTCCACCTGGCCAACGTCACCGAGCAGGTCCACCGCAGCCGCGAGCTGAGCACCCGGCGCGCCGCGGAGGGCGGCATCCTCGCCCGCACCGTCGACCAGCTCAAGGACGCCGACCCCGGCCATCTGCGGCAGACCGTGGAGAACCTGGGCGTCCGCCCCGTCTTCACCGCCCACCCCACCGAGGCCGCCCGCCGCACGGTCCTCAACAAGCTGCGCCGCATCGCCGAGCTGCTGGACACCCTCGCCGCCGGCGGCGAGAGCCGCCGCGCCGACCTGCGGCTCGCCGAGAACATCGACCTGCTGTGGCAGACCGACGAGCTGCGGGTCGCCCGCCCCGAGCCCGCCGACGAGGCCCGCAACGCCATCTACTACCTCGACGAACTGCACGCCCACGCCGTCGGCGACGTCCTGGAGGACCTGACCGCCGAGCTGGAGCGCGTCGGCATCGAGCTGCCCGCCACCACCCGCCCCCTCACCTTCGGCACCTGGATCGGCGGCGACCGCGACGGCAACCCCAATGTCACCCCCCAGGTGACCTGGGAGGTGCTGATCCTCCAGCATGAGCACGGCATCACCGACGCCCTGGAGATCATCGACTACCTGCGGGCCGCCCTCTCCAGCTCCATCCGCAACTCCGACGCCTCCGAGGAACTGCTCACCTCCCTCCAGCGCGACCTGGAGCTGCTGCCCGAGATCAGCCCGCGCTACAAGCGGCTGAACGCCGAGGAGCCCTACCGGCTCAAGGCCACCTGCATGCGGCAGAAGCTCGTCAACACCCGCGAGCGGCTGGCCAAGGACGCCCCGCACACCCCCGGCCGCGACTACCTCGGCACCGCCGAGATGCTGGCCGACCTGAAGCTCATCCAGGACTCGCTGCGCGCCCACCGCGGCGCCCTGATCGCCGACGGCCGTCTTGAGCGCGCCATCCGCACCCTCGCCGCCTTCGGCCTCCAGCTCGCCACCATGGACGTACGCGAGCACGCCGACGCCCACCACCACGCCCTCGGCCAGCTCTTCGACCGCCTCGGCGAGGAATCCTGGCGGTACGCGGACATGCCGCGCGACTACCGGCGCAAGCTCCTCGCCAAGGAGCTGCGCTCCCGCCGCCCGCTCGCGCCCTCCCCGGCGCCGCTCGACGCCGCCGGGGCCAAGACCCTCGGCGTCTTCCAGACCATCCGCGAGTCCTTCGAGCGGTTCGGGCCCGAGATCGTCGAGTCCTACATCATCTCCATGTGCGCCGGCTCCGACGACGTCTTCGCCGCCGCCGTCCTCGCCCGCGAGGCCGGGCTCATCGACCTGCACGCCGGCTGGGCCAAGATCGGCATCGTGCCGCTGCTGGAGACCACCGACGAGCTGAAGATCGCCGACCAGCTCCTCGACGAGATGCTCTCCGACCCCTCCTACCGGCGCCTGGTCTCGCTGCGCGGTGACGTCCAGGAGGTCATGCTCGGCTACTCCGACTCCTCCAAGTTCGGCGGCATCACCACCTCCCAGTGGGAGATCCACCGCGCCCAGCGGCTGCTGCGCGACGTCGCCCACCGGCACGGCGTACGGCTGCGCCTCTTCCACGGCCGCGGCGGCACCGTCGGCCGCGGCGGCGGCCCCACCCACGACGCGATCCTCGCCCAGCCGTGGGGCACCCTCGAAGGCGAGATCAAGGTCACCGAGCAGGGCGAGGTCATCTCCGACAAGTACCTCGTCCCCTCGCTCGCCCGCGAGAACCTGGAGCTGACGGTGGCCGCCACCCTCCAGGCGTCGGCCCTGCACACCGCCCCGCGCCAGTCGGACGAAGCGCTCGCCCGCTGGGACGCGGCGATGGACACGGTCTCCGACGCCGCCCACGGCGCCTACCGCGCCCTGGTGGACGACCCCGACCTGCCCGCCTACTTCTTCGCCTCCACCCCCGTCGACCAGCTCGCCGAGCTCCACCTCGGCTCCCGCCCGTCCCGCCGCCCCGACTCCGGCGCGGGCCTCGACGGACTGCGCGCCATCCCGTGGGTCTTCGGCTGGACCCAGTCCCGGCAGATCGTCCCCGGCTGGTTCGGCGTCGGCTCCGGCCTCAAGGCCGCCCGCGAGGCCGGGCTCGACGGCGTGCTGGACGAGATGCACCAGCACTGGCACTTCTTCCGCAACTTCCTGTCCAACGTCGAGATGACCCTCGCCAAGACGGACCTGCGGATCGCCGGCCACTACGTCGACACCCTGGTCCCGGACGAGCTGAAGCACGTCTTCGACGTCATCCGGACCGAGCACGAGCTGACCGTGCGGGAGGTGCTGCGGATCACCGGCGAGACCGAACTGCTGGACCACAACCCCGTGCTGAAGCAGACCTTCCACGTCCGGGACGCCTACCTCGACCCGATCTCCTACCTCCAGGTGAGCCTGCTCCACCGGCAGCGCACCGCACGCGAGCGCGGCGAGGAGCCCGACCCGGTGCTGGCCCGGGCCCTGCTGCTCACCGTCAACGGCGTGGCGGCGGGCCTGCGCAACACCGGCTGACACGGCCCGGACCTACGACGGCGGCCCGCTCCCCCGGGGAACGGGCCGCCGTCGTACGTCTGTCTCGTCGAGCCCTAGAACGTCAGCGTGGCGAAGGACGCCCCCAGCAGCGCCACGCCCGCGAGCCCCAGGCCCCAGGCGGTACGGCGCATGCGGAGCCCGCCCGCCACGACCAGCGACGCCAGCAACAGCGAGCCGCCGAACGGCACCCAGGCGTGCAGGACGCCCGCCGCCCCCGTACGGACCACCTCGTCCTTGCCCGGCTTGACGGCCACCAGCAGCCGCTCGCCCCGGCCGTCCGTGACCGCCGCGTCGACCCGTACCTCGGGCCGCGCCTCACCGCCCCGGGAGCCGGGGGCGAAGCGGCCGGTGCACCAGTTGTCGTCGCAGCGGGACACCGTGAGGGTGCCGCGCTCCAGTCCCTTGGTGAGCATCGACGGCTTGGCGTCGCCCCAGGAGGACCACACGCCGGCCACCAGGATCAGCAGCGTGACAAGCGTCATCGCCACGTTCTTCGCGAGCAACAGCAGCCCGTACACGCTCTCGCCCGCCCGCCGCGTGCGGCTGCGCTTGGTGATGCCGGTGGATGCCATGGCGGTAGATCTTTGCCACCGGCGGGCCCGGGGTCAACCTCCGGCCGAACAACCGCGCGGATACCGTTCAGGAGTTGTAGGTGCCCTGCGCGCGCTCCAGACCGTCCACGACGAGCGTCTCCACCGCGTCCGCCGCACGGTCCACGAAGTAGTCCAACTCCCTGCGCTCAGCGGCGGAGAAGTCCTTCAGCACGAACGCCGCGACATCCATCCGGCCCGGCGGACGGCCGATGCCGAAACGGACCCGGAAGTAGTCCGGGCCGCCCGACTTGGTGATCGACTTCAGCCCGTTGTGGCCATTGTCACCGCCGCCGAGCTTCAGCCTCAGCGCACCGTAGTCGATGTCCAATTCGTCGTGAATGGCGATGACATGACCCACCGGAACCTTGTAGAAGTCGCGCAGCGCCGTCGTCGGTCCGCCCGACAGGTTCATGAACGACATCGGCTTCGCGACGATCACCCGGCGGCTGTTCGGGCCGGGCGGCCCGATCCGTCCCTCCACCACCTGCGCACGGGACTTGTGCGACTTGAAGCGCCCGCCCATCCGCTCGGCCAGCAGTTCGGCCACCATGAAGCCCACATTGTGGCGGTTCGCCGCGTACTCCGGGCCGGGGTTGCCCAGGCCCACCACGAGCCACGGGCTGCTCGCGTCTGCGTCGCTCATCGTCTCGTTCTCCCGAGTGACTGAGTGAGGGGATGTGCCGCACTCCAGGCGGCCTCAAGCTGGGCGGTGTCTCATGACGCGACCGCCGCCCCGCTGGCAGCAGCGGGGCGGCGGTCGCCAGGCGATGCGGGAACGAGGCGGATCAGGCCTCGGCGCCCTCACCCTCGCCCTCGGTCTCCTCGGACGGAGCCTCGGCCTGCGGGGAGACGACGTGCAGCACCGGCGCGTCGTCCTCGACGGCCAGGGTGGTGCCCTTCGGCAGCTCGATGTCCTTGGCGTAGATGGTGTCGCCCGCCTCCAGGCCCGCGATCGAGATGGTGACACCCTCGGGGATGTGGGTGGCCTCGGTCTCGACCGGCAGCGCGTTCAGCACGTGCTCGAGCAGGTTGGCGCCCGGGGCCAGGTCGCCCTCGGTGTTGATCGGCACCTCGACGGTGACCTTCTCGCCCTTGCTCACCAGGAGCAGGTCGACGTGCTCCAGGATGCCGATCTTGATCGGGTGGCGCTGCACGGCCTTGGGGATGACCAGCTCGCTCTTGCCGCCCTCGACCTCCAGGCGCAGCAGGACGTTCGGGGTCTTGAGGGCCATCAGCAGGTCGTACGCCGGAAGCGTCACGTGCAGCGGCTCGGCGCCGTGGCCGTAGACGACACCGGGAACGCGGTTGGCCAGACGGGCCCGGCGGGCCGCGCCCTTGCCGAACTCGGTACGGGGCTTGGCGGGAATCTTGACCTCGGCCATGGGGGCACTCCTCGTAGATCGTGTACAGATGGCCGTCACCCGGCCCACGACAGACCTGCTACGAAGAGCGCGTCGATAACGGACGAGCTGTGTGAACCACAGCCTCCCTCGCCGAGCAACCCCAGGAGTCTACCAATGGTCTCCCCAGCCTTGAGGCCACCCCGCCCGGGGTGGCCTCAAGAGGGGTCGGTCGCGGCGGTACCCGCGGTTAAACCCATCAGGCCTGCTCCTCGAACAGGCTGGTCACGGAGCCGTCCTCGAAGACCTCCTGCACGGCGCGGGCGATGGTCGGCGCCATCGACAGCACGGTGATCTTGTCCAGCTCGACCTCGCCCGGCGTCGGCAGCGTGTTGGTGAACACGAACTCGCTGACCTTGGAGTTCTTCAGCCGGTCCGCGGCCGGACCCGACAGGACGCCATGGGTGGCCGTCACGATCACGTCCTCCGCGCCGTTGGCGAACAGCGCGTCCGCCGCGGCGCAGATCGTGCCACCGGTGTCGATCATGTCGTCGACCAGGACACACACCCGGCCCCGGACGTCACCGACGACCTCGTGGACGGTGACCTGGTTCGCCACGTCCGGGTCGCGGCGCTTGTGCACGATCGCCAGCGGCGCGCCCAGCCGGTCGCACCAGCGGTCGGCCACCCGCACGCGGCCCGCGTCCGGCGACACGACCGTCAGCTTCGACCGGTCGACCTTGGCGCCCACGTAGTCCGCGAGGATCGGCAGCGCGAAGAGGTGGTCCACCGGGCCGTCGAAGAAGCCCTGGATCTGGTCGGTGTGCAGGTCGACCGTGAGGATGCGGTCGGCACCCGCGGTCTTGAGCATGTCGGCGATCAGCCGCGCCGAAATCGGCTCCCGGCCACGGTGCTTCTTGTCCTGACGGGCATAGCCGTAGAACGGCACGATCACCGTGATGGAGCGCGCGGAGGCCCGCTTCAGCGCATCGATCATGATGAGCTGTTCCATGATCCACTTGTTGATCGGAGCCGTGTGGCTCTGGATCAGGAAGCAGTCGGCGCCGCGCGCGGACTCCTGGAAGCGGACGTAGATCTCTCCGTTGGCGAAGTCGAAAGCCTTGGTCGGGACCAGGCTGACGCCCAGCTCGTGGGCGACCTCCTCGGCCAGCACGGGGTGGGCGCGGCCGGAGAAGAGCATCAACTTCTTCTCGCCGGTCGTCTTGATCCCGGTCACGTCACGTCTCCTTGGATGTCACTTTGGTGCGCGCTTTTACGGTACGCCCCCGCATGGGCGCACCGGTTCGCAGGTCACTGCCCGCCCTCGTCCTCCTGACGCGCGGCCGCTGCGGCTTCCGCCGCCTGCGCCGCCGCGCTTCCGGGACGCTTGCGGGCGACCCAGCCCTCGATGTTCCGCTGCTGTCCGCGTGCGACGGCGAGCGATCCCGGGGGCACATCCTTGGTGATGACCGAGCCGGCGGCGGTGTACGCCCCGTCTCCTACTGTGACGGGAGCCACAAACATGTTGTCCGAGCCGGTCTTGCAGTGGCTGCCGACGGTCGAACGGTGCTTCTTCTCACCGTCGTAGTTCACGAAGACGCTGGCGGCGCCGATGTTGGTGAAGTCGCCGATCGTGGCATCGCCCACGTAGGACAGATGCGGCACCTTGGTGCCCTCGCCGATCTCGGCGTTCTTCATCTCCACGTACGTGCCGGCCTTGGACTTGGGGCCCAGCCGGGTGCCGGGGCGCAGGTACGTGTACGGCCCGGCGGAGGCGCCCGCGCCGATCACCGTGTCGAACGCCACGGTGAAGCTCGCCACCGCGCCCTCGCCGACCGTGGTGTCGGTGAGCCGCGAGTTCGGGCCGACCTCGGCGCCGGTGGCCAGGTGCGTGGTGCCCAGCAGCTGGGTGCCGGGGTGGATCACGCTGTCCTGCTCGACGGTGACCGTCACATCGATCCAGGTGGTGGCGGGGTCGACCACCGTGACCCCGCTGAGCATCGCGCGCTCCAGCAGCCGGTCGTTGAGCAGCCGGCGGGCCTCGGACAGCTGCACCCGGTTGTTGATGCCGACGATCTCGCGGTGGTCGGCGGCGACGGACGCGCCGACCCGGTGCCCGGCCTCCCGCAGGATGCCGAGCACATCCGTGAGGTATTCCTCACCCTGGCTGTTGTCGGTCCGCACCTTGCCGAGCGCGTCGGTGAGCAGTTGGGCGTCGAAGGCGAAGACACCGGAGTTGATCTCGCGGATCGCGCGCTGGGCGGCGGTGGCGTCCTTGTGCTCCACGATGGCGGTGACGGCGCCGGACGCCTCGTCCCGCACGATGCGGCCGTAGCCGGTGGCGTCGGGCACCTCGGCGGTGAGAACGGTCACCGCGTTCCCGTCGGCGGCGTGCGCCCCGGCGAGCTGCTTGAGGGTCTCACCGGTCAGCAGCGGGGTGTCGCCACAGACGACGATCACGGTGCCGTCGAGGGCCACACCGCTGTCGGACAGCTCCTCCAGACCCATCCGGACCGCGTGCCCGGTCCCGTTCTGCTCGTGCTGGACGGCGGTACGGGCGCCGGCGTCGATCTCGGCCAGATGGGCGGAGACCTGCTCCCGGGCGTGGCCGACCACGACCACCAGGTGCTCGGGCGAGAGTTCGCGGGAGGCGGCGACGACATGCCCGACGAGGGACCGGCCGCAGATGGCGTGCAGAACCTTGGGGGTCGCCGACTTCATGCGGGTGCCCTCACCCGCTGCGAGGACGACGACGGCTGCCGGGCGGTTGGCGCTCACGGGTGTGCCCTTCGGCTTCGGGTCGGGGGTGGACACCCGCAGGATACCGAGAGGTTTCCCCCCAGAAACGACCGCGGGCCCCGACCGTAAAAGTCAGGGCCCCGGATGGGCTCCCCCGCCAGGACTCGAACCCGGAACAACCGGACCAAAACCGGTAGTGTTGCCTATTACACCACGGGGGATGGCAAAGCGGTCAAAGCGGACACTTGGTCAGTAGTCCGTTGACCTGGCCCCCACCACTATGCCGTACCACCAGCCTTCGATGCGACGGTATAGGTCAGCGCCGTCGAGTACGCGGATGGAGAGGCAGCCTCGATAACTTTCGCCGGTGTTCTTGCGCGTGGTCTTGGGATTGTGCTTCTTGAGCGTGGTCTTGCTGAACGCATTGGTGTCCGCGCCGACCAGGTCGGCCCAGTAGCGCTCCGCCTCCGCGGCGTCGGCCGACTCGTGGATCATCAGGTGGAAGCGCAGGCGTCTGGGTTCGATACCGAGAAGTCGTAGCCATGCGAGGTAGAGGGTGATCATGTCCGGATCGCTGTTGATGAAAACGGCGCGCTCCGCGAGGCGGTAGGGCTTGCTCTTGGCGCCCTCGGCCCAGTACAGCCCCACGCCCACCAGGAACAGCTCCCGGTCGGTCATCCGGCCGATCTCCCGGGCCGCCCGGAGCTTCGTCTGCTGCCGCTCGATCTCGCGCCGCCGCATCGTCGCCTCCCAGCCCCGCTTGGCGATCGCCGATGCCTCCTCCGGTGTGCGCGGTGGGCGCTCGGGCTTCGGGAGGTCCCGTACCCACAGGGAGATCGAGCTCTTCGAGCAGCCCAACTCCAGTTGGATCCGGTCGTACGTCATTCCCTGGATCCGCATCTCGCGGGCTCTCGATCGCAGGTCGTCCTTCGCGTTCGGCCGCTTCGTCCACTCGGGTGGCGCCTCGCCCTCCAGGAGGCGGTTCAGGAGATCGTTGTTGCCGACCTTCAGCCGGTCGCGGATCTGTCTGCGGCTCAGCCCTTCCCTCCGTAACGCGATCGCCCGCCCCCTCAGCTCCTCGAACGTGGCCGACCTGTCCCGCAGGCCGCCCAGTCCGTCGCCGTCGCGGCGTTGTGGTGTGGTCATGGCCACATGTTCGTTCGTCGGACGGGCGCGAAAGTCGAAAGCGTGGTCGATTCAACCGTTCGAGTTAAAGCCGTTGATATGCCGACCATTCGAGTGAGACATGTGCGGCCGTGTCCCCCGGAAAAGGGCCGGCCCGCGGCCGTAGTCTGGTCGCTATGAGTGCGACGGGGGCAACTGAGGACACGAGTGCGCGCGGCGCGCCCGCCGGACCTTTGTGGTGGTCGCGGCGGCGGAGCATGGTGCTGGACATCGTGCTCGGCGTCGCGTCGGCGGCCGAATGCGCCGCGGAGGGCGTCAGGTTCGCGCACGACGCCCGGATGCCGGTCGCTCTCGGGGTCGTGCTCGGGCTGATCACCGGGGCCACGCTGGTGCTGCGGCGGCGCTGGGCGATCGCCGTGGTGCTGATATCGATCGCCGTCACCCCCGCCGAGATGGGGCTGCTGCTCGGCGTCGTCGGCCTCTACACCCTCGCCGCGTCCGAGGTGCCGCGCCGGATCTCGGCGGTGCTGGCCGGGATGGCGGGGGCCGGGACCTTCCTCGTCACGATGATCCGCTTCCGGCAGGACAACCCGCGGGAGGCCTGGGGCGCGGCCGTCTGGGAGGTCCCCCTCTTCTCGTTGACGATCACCCTGGCGGTGACCGCGCCGCCCGTGCTGCTCGGGCTGTACGTCCGCGCCCGGCGGCGGCTGGTGGAGAGCCTGCGCGAGCGGGCTGACGGCCTGGAGCGCGAGTTGTCGCTGCTCGCCGAGCGGGCCGAGGAGCGGGCCGAGTGGGCGCGCAACGAGGAGCGCACCCGGATCGCGCGCGAGATGCACGACGTGGTGGCGCACCGGGTGAGCCTGATGGTGGTGCACGCGGCGGCGCTGCAGGCGGTGGCGCTCAAGGATCCGGAGAAGGCGTCGAAGAACGCGGCGCTGGTGGGCGACATGGGGCGGCAGGCGCTGACCGAACTGCGGCAGATGCTGGGCGTGTTGCGGTCGGACGTCCCCGCCGAGGAGAAGCCGGTGCCGCTGGCCTCGGTGGCGGTCGCCGCCTCGGCGGCCGCCGAGGCGGTGTCGGCCTCGGCCTCGGGCATCGAATCCGTCGAGGACGCGGCCGGGCCACGGCTGGTGGAGCTGGAGGCGCTGGTCGGGCAGTCGCGGGCGGCGGGGATGGCCGTGGAGCTGTCGGTGGAGGGGGAGGAGCGGCGGTACGCGGCGCGGGTGGAGCAGACCGCGTACCGGGTGGTGCAGGAGGCGCTGACGAACGTGCACAAGCACGCCCCGGGCGCCAGCACCCGGATCCGCCTGGCGCACCGGGGTGCCGAGATCGCGGTGCTGGTGGAGAACGGCCCCTCGGAGCGGGGCGCGGCGGACGCGGGGCTGCCGAGCGGGGGGAACGGGCTGGTGGGGATGAAGGAGCGGGTGTCGACGCTGGGCGGAGGCTTCGTCTCGGGCCCGACGGACGCCGGTGGCTTCCGCGTCTCGGCGGTCATCCCGGACCGCACCCGCACGCCCGACCGAGCCAGGACGGCGTAGGGCTCGCCCCGCGGGGGCGCGGGGAACCGCGCGACCGGCCACGACGCCGCCGCGGACGGCCGACGTCGCGAGGACCGACGGCGAGCCACCGTAGGGGCGCGCGCACCGCGCCGCCGGCGCAGCGCTCAGGCGCGGGACAGGCGCGGCGGAAGCGTGCCGGTGATCAGGGTGGCCAGCGCAGCGTCGAGCGTGGCGCCCAGATACCAGTCGCCGGTGTGGTCGAGGCTGTAGATCCGTCCCTCCGCGTCGATGGTCAGCAGCCCCTGCCCGTCGGCCTCCTCGCCCAGCGGGCAGACCTCCGTCTCCAGGGCGCGCCCCAAGTCGCCGAGCGTACGGGCCAGGTGCAGGCCGTGGAGGGGGTCGATACGGAAGGGGGTGGGCGCGATCTGGCGGCCGGCGCCGGGCGGCTGGACGTGCAGTCCGCCGAATTCGGCCCAGGCCTCGACGGCGGCCGGGAAGACGGTGTGCCGGTGCCCGGCGGGGGAGGTGTGCGCGGCCAGGGTGTCCGCCCAGTGTTCGGCGCGCTGCATGTCCCAGCGGCCCGGTTCCCAGCCCGCCGCGCGCAGCGCGGCGTCGACGGGGACGGGGAAGCGGGTGGTGTCGGTGTGGTCGAAGGGGCGGGTCACGCTTCCTCACCCACCACCCGTACGCCGAAATGGGCCAGCAGCGCCGTGCAGGAGAGGCAGGGCGGGGCGTAGGAGCCGTGCTGCGGGTCGCCCGCTTCGCGGATGCGGCGTGCGGTCAGCTTGGACTGTTTCAGGGAGCGGCGGGCCTCACCGTGGGTGAGGGGTTTGCGGGCGGCGCGTTTGGAGCGGCCCGCTTCGACGGCGGTCAGGTGGCGGGAGAGCAGGACGGCTTCGGGGCAGCGCCCGGTGAAGCGTTCGCGCTGCCCGCTGGTGAGGGCGTCGAGGAAGTCCTGGACGAGGGGGTGGAGGGTGGGCGCCTGGTCGGACTTGCCTCCGGTGCAGGTGAGGGTCTCGCCGCGGACGGAGAGGGCGGCCGCGACGGCGGGCAGGAGCGTGTCGCGGCGGTGGTGCAGCGGGGGCGGGCCGGCGTCGGGGTCGACGCTGCTCCATCTGAGCCGGGGGTCGCTGGCCGCGGGGGCGGCTCCGTCGCCGCCCCCGTTGCTCTGCGTGATGTGCATGTGGTGGGTCCCTCCCTGTGCAATCCACCGCAATCCCCCGGTTGCGAAAGATCAGCCTGCCAAACGCGACGGGAAATGCGGTAGTCCGGGTCCGTCGGCCCAGGTGGGCGGGCGGGGTGGTGGCCGACCGGTTCCGCTTGTGGCCCCACCGCATAGGCTGTGCCCCATACGCCAGCATCAGCAGGGGGCAACCGCCATGACGACAGGTCGGCTCGGGCAGCATGCCGCGCCACCGAACACGGCCTACGCCGGGCAGGTCGTGCACTTCCCGGATCCGGTTCGGGCCGCCCGCCACCCCATGGGCGTCCGGGTCGACGAAAACGGCTTTCCGGACTTCTCGCCGTACGCCCGCGTGGCCGCCGAAATCGCCGAGCCCCCGGAGGGTTTCGGGGTCGACGAGCTGCGGCTGACCGATTTCGTATCGGCGAACGCCGCGCTGCACGCCACCGGTCATGAGCTGTGGAACGACGTCTCCGCGGTGGCCACTCCGCACGGCTGGACGTGGCACCACGTGCCCGGGGGCCGCCGGATGGAGCTGATCCCGGTCGAGGTCAAGGCCCTGCTGCGGCATCACGGTGGGCTGGCGACGGCCCCGGTGGACCAGGACAAGCGGGGCACCCGCCCGTTGCAGGACACCCGGCCGATCCACTTCGGGCTGCCGGTGCGGGGGCTTTCGGTCACCGAGGAGCAGGTGCTGGGCGTGGAGGAGGACCTCGGTTACCGGCTGCCGGAGTCCTACCGCGCGTTCCTGAAGGCGGCGGGCGGGTGCGCGCCGGTGGGCGCGGCGCTCGATCCGGAGCTGGGGCTGCTGGTCGACCAGCCGTTCTTCACGGTGCGCGACGAGGCGGCGGTCAACGACCTCGTCTATGTCAACAAGTGTCTGCGCGACCACTTCACCAAGGACTACCTGGGCGTGGGCTTCGTCCAGGGCGGGGTGATCGCGGTGAAGGTGAAGGGTGACGCGATCGGCTCGGTGTGGTTCTGCGCGTACGACGACGCGCGGGACCGCGACGGCTGGACGGTCCAGGAGCGGGTGGAGCGGCTGATGCTGCCGTGCGGGGAGGACTTCGACGCCTTCCTGCTGCGGCTCGCGGGCAATCCGCCGGAGCTGGAGACCGTGGCGAACCTGATGGTGGACGGCGGATTCGCGTACGCCGTACCGGTGGAGGGGTGAGCGCGATGGTGACCTTCGCACAGGCGCAGGAGCGCGCCGAACTCTGGATCAACGGCGAGGTGCCCGCCTACCAGCAGCGCGAGGTGCGGGTGCGGGAGTTCGACCTGGGCTTCGTGGCCTGGGCCGAGGACCGCCCGGACGGAGCGGTCTCGGGCGCACCGGTGGACGGCGCGCGGCTGGTGATCGCGCGGGACAGCGGGGAGACGACGCTGTGGCCCGGGCTGCCGGTGGGTGAGGTGATCCGCCGGTACGAGGAGGAGTACGGGGCGAACGACGAGCGTGCCCAGGAGACCTCCGGGCGGCAGCAGCGCATCGACCTGAACGTGACGTCCTTCCTGCTGACTCCGCCGGAGTGGCTGCAGGAGGCGGCGGACGCGAGGAGCGGCGGCGGTGGCGCGGACGCGCCGGACGTCCCCGCGCAGCGGTCCGCTGCGGAAGGCGCCCCCGCAACGGCGGAGGGCGCCCCCGCAACGGATGAGGTGGCGGACGAGGCGGTGGACGACTGGCCGTCGGGCGGTGGCCCGGGGCCGCGGAGCGATGCCGGGTCCGTGCCCGCGTCCGGTCCGGCCGGTGGCGGTGAGCCGCGGGATGCCGTGCCCGCGCCGGAGCCGGTGGACGACTGGCCCTCGGAGGGTGTGCCGTCGTCGCGGAGCGAGACGCCCGCGTCCGGTTCGGCTTCCGCACCCGCGTCCGGTTCGGCTTCCGGTTCCGTCGCCGACGAGGGCCGGCGTAACGGTCCGCCTCCGCCGCCGGCCGGTGGCGGTGAGCCGCGGGATGCCGTGCCCGCACCCGCGCCGGTGGACGACTGGCCGGCCGATGGCGTGGCGTCGCCGCGGCGGAACAGCGACGTGGACGACTGGCCCGCCGACGGGGTGGCACGGCCGCGCACCGACGCGCTCGCACCGCTGCCCCCGCCCGCCCCGGCGCCCGGGGGCAGCGGCCCGTGGGCCTCGCCCCCGCCCGCCCCGGTGCCCGCCTCCGGCGAGACGCCGAAGGGCCCGGCCACGCCCGGCGGCGGTACGCCGTGGGCCGACACCAACTCCGCGACTGACGACGGCGATCGCTCGGTCGCCCCGCCCGCCACGGTGTTCGCCCCGCCGCTCGCGGGCTCGGACGACGAGGACACCCCGCCCCCGGGGGTGCGGCCGGACGCCAAGACCGAGCTGATGTCGGCGGGCAGCGCGCTGCCGCCCACCTCCGTCGCCCCGCCCTTCGACTTTCCGGGGGCGGCGGGCGGTTCCGGTGCGTCCTCCGGCGCGGGCGACATCGCGGGCGCCGCCACCCACAAGGCGGGCCCGCCGAGCGGTCCGGCGACCCCGCCGCCGCCCGGCGCGCCGGGTACGCCCGGCGCCCGGCCGGGTGCGGGCGCGCACACGCCTCCGCCGCCGAGCCCGTCCGGCCCCGGCGCTCCGGGCGCTCCGGCCGGTGGGTACGTACCGACGCAATTGGTCTCGCAGCTCGACGCCGACAGCATGGGTGGCGGCATCCCGGGCGCCCCGGGGGCTCCCGGCGCCCCTGGCGCTCCCGGCGTGCAGAGCGGTCCGCCGATCCCGCCTCCGCCTCCGGCCCCCGGTGCTCCCGGCGGTGGGGCGCACGCGGCGGCGACGATGCTGTCCGGCCCGGGCGGCCCCGGCGCACCCGGCCAGACGCCGCCCGGCGGTCAGACGCCGCCGCCTCCGTCCGCCCCGGGCGCGCCCAGTGCCCCGGGCGCTCCCGGTGCTCCCGGCGGCGGTATGCACGCGGCCGCGACGATGCTGGCGGGTGGTGGTCAGACGCCACCACCCGGCCCCGGCGCTTCCGGCTTTCCGCCGCCGCCCGGCCCGCCCGGTGTTCCGGGGCAGGCTGGGCCATCCGGCCCGCACCCGCCCGGCCCTCCCGGTGTCCCCGGTGCGGGTGGTCCGCACACCCCGCCGCCCCCGCCGGGCCCCTTCCCCGGTGCGCCCGGCGCCCCGGGCGCTCCCGGTGGCGGCGTGCACGCGGCGGCGACGATGCTGGCGGGCGGTCAGACCCCGCCGCCGCCCGGCGCTCCCGGCGCCCCCCACATGCCGCCGCCCTCCGGCCCGCCCGTGCCCGGGATGGCTCCGCCGCCCGGCGCTCCGCAGCCGGGTATGGCGCCGCCGGCGCCCGGTGGCGGGTACGCGTACCCGCCGCCGCCCGCCGGGCTGCCGACGGTCGGCCCCGGCTATATGGCGGTCCTCCGCTACCGCGCGCAGGACGGCTCCGAGCAGCAGCTGATCCGCCGTTCCGCGCCCGGCACCCCGCATCCGGAGTGGCAGATCCTGCACGAGCTGCGGGCGATGAACGTGCCGCCGCAGCAGGTGCTGGAGCTGCACACCGAGCTGGAGTCGTGTGATCTGCCGGGTGGTTACTGCGCGCGGATGATCCGCGAGTCGTGGCCGCAGGTGCGGATCAGCCACACGGCGCCGTACGGGCGGGACCACGCGACCCGGCAGCAGGGTGTGCGCCACCTCATCGAGCACCAGGGCGAGCTGCACCAGGTGGCGGACGGCCCGGCCCGCCCGGCGCCCAACCGGGTGCCGCTGCCGCACCCCAGCCAGGTGCAGCCGATTCCGCCGGTGCCGCCGGAGGGGCTGGCGCACGAGCTGGGCCAGGCGTTCGGGCCGCAGGGCCTCGTACGGTTCGACCAGCGCGCGGTGTCGCGGCAGGGCGTACCGGACGTGGTGGCGCAGACGCTGGTGTGGGCGGGGCTGCCCGCGGACTTCGGCCCGTTCTTCTGGGCTCAGGCGCAAGCGGGCCGTCCGGTGCCGACGCTTGCCGAGCTGGCGGCGGAGCGGGGCGTGCAGCCCGCGGCCGACGCGGGGTCGTACCTGGTGATGGGCAACGACTTCGGCCGTCAGCTGTGTGTGCAGTACGGCACGGCGCACATCGTGGCCGTGCCGCTGGAGGCCGCGCCGCAGCCGGTCCCGGCGCAGTTCGTCAACACCGGTCTGCCGGAGTTCGTGCGCTGCATGGGGCTGCTGGGCCGTATGTGGCGGCTGCGGTACGGGCTGACGCCGGAGCAGGCGGGCCGTTGGACCGTCGACTTCCAGGCGCAGCTCGCGGCGCTGGACCCGGCCGCGCTGTCCGCGCCGGACAACTGGTGGGCGGTGCTGCTGGAGCAGATGTGGGACGGTCTGCTCTGACGCCCATCTGCTAGGACACATTCGAGGCGCCCGACCCCCGTGACGGGGGCGGGCGCCTCGTCGTTGTGGTACCCGGGCGGGCCCCGGCCGGGGAGATGGGCGGAGTGTCGCGTTATGGGCGATAAGACACTATCCATCAAGATGTGCGCCGGAGCGCGTTGCCTACCGGACAAAGGGGTTCCAAGGATGGGCGCATCGGTGTCACGTCATGGCTTCACCATCGGCGGACGGGGCCGTGGTTACCGTCCCGCGCAGGTCGACCGCTATGTGGCGGAGCTGTCCGAGGCGCGTGACGCGGCGTGGGAACGCGCCGCGCGTCTCACCGTTCTCGCCAACGAGCTGGCCGCCGACGCCGAACGGCTGCGTGAGGTGATCGCCCAGCTGGCCCCCCAGACGTACGAATCCCTGGGCGATCGCGCGCAGCTGATCCTGATGGCGGCCGAGGAGGAGGTGGGATGCCTGCGGGCCGCGGCCGAGGCGTCGGCGCAGGAGGAGTGGGAGGCCGCGCAGGCCGCCGCCCGGGCCGTCCGGGATGCCGCCCGGGACGAGGCGGAGCGGGTGCGGGAGGCCGCCGAGGCGTCGGCGCGCAGCACCGTGGAGGAGGCTCAGGCGCAGGTCGAGGAGGTGCGCGCGGCCGCGCGCCGGGACGTCAAGGAGTGGCGCGGCGAGGCGCTGGCGGCGTTGAAGGAGATGCGCGGGCGTACCGCGGCGCTCATCGCCGAGCAGGAGCGGGAGCACGCGGAACGGTGGGAGGCGGCCGGCCATGAGCTGGTGGAGCGCGACGCGGCGATGACCGCGCGGCTGATCCAGATGGAGGAGCACGCCCAGGCCAGGCTGGCGGACGCCAAGCGGGAGTACGCGATGGCGGACCAGGCGGCGCGGCTGCGGCAGGAGGACGCGCAGGCGCAGGCGGCGGAGATCGTCGCGCAGGCCCGGGCCCGGGAGGAGCGGCTGGCCCGGGAGACGGAGCGGACGCTGCGCGAGCACGTGGAGCGGCGCGAGGAGCTGAAGGCGCATCTGGAGCATGTGCGCGGCAGCCTGGCGGCCCTGACGGGCAAGCCGGTCGCGGAGGACACCGCGTCGGCCCCGCATCCGCGTCCGCACCCCGAGACCTGACGGCCCGCCCGGCCCCGGCGGGGTCAGGTCTCCCGGGCGGGGTTCGCCGTCAGCGGGCCGACGGCGGATTCCGTTTCCGTTCTGCTTCCCGTTTCGGTACGGACCGGGAAGCGGCGCGGGGCGAGGAACAGCAGGGCCAGCAGGGCGAGGACGGCCGCGGCCGCGGCGCCCAGGTAGACGCGGTCGACGGCGGTGTCCACGGCGCGCCGCAGATAGTCGGCGGCCTGGGCGCTGAGGGCGCCGGGGCGGTCGAGGGCGTGGGAGATCGAGTCGAGGTCGCCGGGGAGGCCGTCGCGGATGCCGGGCGGGGCGGCGGCGAGCCGGGCGGCGAGGGTCGCGTTGGCGACGGCCCCGAACAGGGCCGCGCCGATGGACTGGCCGACCTGGCGGCAGAACAGGATCGAGGCGGTGGCGGTGCCGCGCTCGTCCCAGTCGACGGACGACTGCACGCCGATGATCAGCGGGAGCTGGAAGAGCCCGAGGGCGGCGCCGAGCAACAGCATGATCAGCGCGGGCTGCCAGGCGGCGCCGGGGTAGGGGAGCAGGGGGAAGGCGGCCAGGATGAGCCCGGCGGCGCCTATGCCGATCATGGAGCAGTTCCGGAAGCCGACACGGTTGTAGACGCGGTTGCTGAGGGCGGCCGATATGGGCCAGCTCAGCGTCATCACGGACAGCACGAACCCGGCGGGGATCGGCCCGAGGCCCAGCACCGACTGGGCGTAGGTCGGCAGGAAGACGGTCGGGGCGATCATCAGGAGGCCGAGCGCGCCGAGCGCGAGGTTGACCGCCGAGATGGTGCGCCGCCGCCACACCCACCCGGGGATGATGGGTTCGGGGGCGCGCCGCTCGATCCACACGGTCAGGGCCGCGCACCCGGCGCTGGCCGCGAGCAGCGCGAGGGAGGGCGCGGAGAGCCAGCCCCAGGCCACTCCGCCCTGGACGAGCGCGGTCAGCAGCAGCCCGCCGCAGGCGAAGATGGTGAGGGCGCCCGCCCAGTCGATGCGGGGCCGGGCCGCCCGCTGCCGTGCCGGTTCGTGCAGATGGCGGACGACGAGGGTGAGGGCGAGCGCCCCGATCGGCAGGTTGATGAGGAAGATCCAGCGCCAGTCGGCGTAGCCGGCGAGCACACCGCCGAGCGCGGGGCCCGTCACCGCGGACAGGGCCCATACGGAGGAGAGCCGGGCCTGGATCTTGGGGCGTTCCTTGAGCGGGTAGAGGTCGGCGGCCACCACCTGGATGGTCCCCTGGAGCGCCCCGCCGCCCAGCCCCTGGACGACGCGGAAGGCGATGAGGGTGGCCATGTTCCAGGCTCCGGCGCACAGCAGCGAGCCGACGAGGAAGAGGATGACGCCCGCCACCAGGATGGGCTTGCGGCCGAAGGTGTCGGAGAGCTTCCCGTAGA
This sequence comes from Streptomyces sp. NBRC 110028, assembly GCF_001417735.1. GTDB lineage: Bacteria > Actinomycetota > Actinomycetes > Streptomycetales > Streptomycetaceae > Streptomyces. Next base: position 770,755 of record NZ_BBUZ01000023.1, on the reverse strand, counting down.
CCGGCAGGGTGACGGTCACGGCGAGCAGATAGCCGGAGAACAGCCAGGAGAAGACGGAGAAGCCGCCGAGGTCGCCGACGATCTGCGGGACGGCGGTCGAGATGATGGTGGAGTCGAGCGCCGTCAGCGCCATCGCGAGCATCAGCGCGGCGACGACGGGGCGGCGGCCGCGGGGCGTGGCGGTGGCTGGGGAGGCCGCCTCGGAGGGAGGGGGATTCTCGCGCGGAGGGGGATTCTCGGGGTGGGGGAATGCCGAGTCCGCGTCAGCCCCTTCTGCGGTGCCGCCCACCGTGGCGCACTCCCTCCGCCGGTCCGCGCCGGCTGATGTCTCCAGTTCTTGTACGACCCACCATTCCATGCCGCCTCGGGGTGGGGGAAGAACGCATCAGGGCTGCTGAGGCGCCGGACTTGCACCTTCCGTTACGTAGGGGTGCAGGGTCGACCCCGAGACGCGCTCCACCCGAGGGCTTACTCCCCTAGGGGATACGTCCCCCTGCCTCCTACCCGGGGTTCGTTCCGGGGAAGGACGAGCCGGGGCGTACCGCTCCCTACTGTGGTTACGGCCAGCAGGACCGAGGGGGGTAGGGCTGGCCCCACCCGAAGAGGGCGCCGGACCTCATCGTCCGGCCCGCCGGATTCCGGAAGGCTGACCGGGCGCGCGGACACATGTGATCGGACACTTGTGATCGGAACCCGTGTGACCGTCCCGGGTCCGATATAGACGACAAAAAGGAGAACACCGTGACAACGGCCGTATCGATTCCCAAGACCGGGGGCAGCGGAGGACATACGGCCGTCGCCGCCCGGGCATGCCAGGTGGTCAAGGCGTACGGCTCCGGCGAGACCCGGGTGGTCGCGCTGGACCACGTCGATGTGGACATCGCCCGCGGCCGGTTCACGGCGATCATGGGCCCGTCCGGGTCCGGCAAATCGACGCTGATGCACTGCCTCGCGGGTCTGGACACCGTCTCCTCGGGCCAGATCTTCATCGACGAAACCGAGATCACCGGGCTCAAGGACAAGAAGCTCACCCAGCTGCGCCGGGACCGGGTCGGCTTCATCTTCCAGGCGTTCAACCTGCTGCCGACGCTCAACGCGATCGAGAACATCACGCTGCCGATGGACATCGCGGGCCGCAAGCCCGACCGGGCCTGGCTGGACCGGGTGGTGCAGACCGTCGGCCTGGCCGACCGGCTGAAGCACCGTCCGAACCAGCTGTCCGGCGGTCAGCAGCAGCGGGTCGCGGTGGCCCGCGCCCTGGCCGCCCGCCCCGAGATCATCTTCGGTGACGAGCCGACCGGAAACCTGGACTCCCGGGCCGGTGCCGAGGTGCTGGGCTTCCTCAAGCGGTCCGTGGACGAGCTGGGCCAGACGATCGTGATGGTCACCCATGATCCCGTAGCCGCCTCCTACGCCGACCGGGTGCTGTACCTGGCCGACGGCCGGATCGTGGACGAGATGTACAACCCCACCGCCGACCTGGTCCTGGAACGCATGCGGCATTTCGCGCCGGGGGGCACGGAGACATCACCGGCCGGCGCCGCGGGCCGGACCCCCGAGGACTTCGACGCACGCGGACGGACGTCATGACCGTCCTCAAGACCTCACTGCGCAACTTCCTCGCCCACAAGGGACGGATGGCGCTGTCCGCGATCGCCGTCCTGCTGTCCGTGGCCTTCGTCTGCGGCACCCTCGTCTTCACCGACACCACCAACGCCACGTTCGACAAGCTCTTCGCGAGTACGGCCTCCGATGTCACGGTCAGCCCCAAGGGGGCCGGCGACAACGACACCCGGCAGGGCCGGGTCCGTACCCTGCCCGGCTCGGACCTGGAGCGGCTGCGGCGGATCGACGGCGTGAAGTCGGTGGCCGGGGACGCCACCAGCGAGGCGGTCACCGTCGTCGACCGCAAGGGCGACAGCATCGGGCCCAAGTCCGGTGCCCCGACCATCGGCACCAACTGGGACACCACCGAGCACCGCTCGGTGAAGCTCACTTCCGGCCACGCGCCGCGCGGCCCCACCGAGGTGATGGTCGACGCCGACACCGCCGACAGCAGGAAGCTGAAGCTGGGCGACGACGCGCGGATCATCGCCATGCCCGGTGAGTTCCACGCGAAGATCGTCGGCATCGCCACGTTCCAGGTGACCAACCCGGGCGCCACGCTCGTCTACATGGACACCGCCACCGCGCAGCGGAAGCTGCTCGGCGCGCCCGGCGCGTACACCAGCTACGCGCTGACCGCCCGGCCCGGCGTCAGCAACGAGCAGCTGAAGAAGAGCGTCGTCGCCGACCTCGGCACCGGCCTCAAGGTGCAGACGAAGGCCGAGTCCAGCAAGGAGGCCGAGAGCCAGATCGGCTCCTTCCTGGACGTCATGAAGTACGCGATGCTCGGCTTCGCCGGAATCGCCGTCCTGGTCGGCATCTTCCTCATCGTCAACACCTTCTCCATGCTGGTCGCCCAGCGCACCCGCGAGATCGGCCTGATGCGCGCCATCGGGTCGAGCCGCAAGCAGATCAACCGGTCGGTGCTGATCGAGGCGCTGCTGCTCGGCGTCGTCGGCTCGGTCCTCGGCGTCCTCGGCGGCGTCGGCCTCGCGGTCGGCCTGATCAAGCTCATGGGCAGCGCGGGTCTGCACCTGAGCACCGACCAGCTGACGGTGAAGCCCACCACGCCCGTCGTCGGCCTCACCATCGGCATCGTCGTCACCGTCATCGCCGCCTACATCCCGGCCCGCCGAGCCGGGACGATCTCCCCGATGGCGGCCCTGCGCGACGCGGGCACCCCGGCGGACACCAAGGCCGGACGGATCCGGGGCGCGATCGGCACCCTGCTCACCGCGGGCGGCGCGGCGGCCCTGGTCGTCGCGGGCAACGCGGACAAGGCGGTCGACGGCTCGCTGTTCCTGGGCCTCGGCGTGGTGCTGACCCTCATCGGCTTCATCGTCATCGGCCCGCTGCTGGCCGGTCTGGTGGTCCGGGCCCTGGCCGCCGTGGTGCTGCGGATCTTCGGCCCGGTCGGCCGGCTCGCCGAGCGCAACGCGCTGCGCAACCCGCGCCGCACCGGCGCCACCGGCGCGGCCCTGATGATCGGCCTGGCGCTGGTCGCCGGCCTGTCGGTGGTGGGCTCCTCGATGGTCGCCTCCGCCACCGACGAGCTGGACAAGTCGGTCGGCGCGGACTTCATCGTCCAGTCCGACAGCGGCCAGCCGATCACCCGGCAGATCGAACAGGCGGCGCACCGGGCCAAGGGCCTCGCCCACATCAGCGACGCCAAGCAGATCGACGGCGCCGAGATCACCGTGCCGGACGGCACGTCGGTCACCAAGGATCTGATCGCGGCCGACCCGACGTACGCGGACGACGTGCGGACCCCGGTCGTCGCGGGTGACCTGGCCGCCGCGTACGGCGAGAACGCCATGTCGGTGCCGGAGGGCTTCGCCAAGGACCACAAGGTGAAGCAGGGCGACACCCTGACCGTCGCCTTCAAGGAGGGCCGTACCGCGAAGCTCAAGGTCGCGGCGATCACCTCGGACGACGTCACCCTGGACAAAGGCGCGCTCTACCTCAACATCACCACCGTCGAGCGCTATGTCCCCGCCAAGATGATCCCGGCGACCATCACCATGCTGGCGCAGGCGAAGGACGGCCAGGAGGCCGCGGCGTACACGTCCCTCAAGGCCGAGCTGCACCAGTACCCGTCGGTCAAGGTCCGCGACCAGACCGACTACAAGAAGGAGATGAAGGACCAGATCGGCCAGTTGCTCAACCTGGTCTACGGCCTGCTGGCGCTCGCGATCATCGTCGCCATCCTCGGCGTGGTGAACACCCTCGCCCTGTCGGTCGTCGAACGGACCCGGGAGATCGGCCTGATGCGCGCCATCGGCCTCTCCCGGCGCCAGATGCGCCGCATGATCCGGCTGGAGTCCGTCGTCATCGCCCTCTTCGGCGCGCTGCTCGGCCTGGGCCTCGGCATGGGCTGGGGCGCGACCGCGCAGAAGCTGCTGGCGCTGGAGGGGCTGAAGACCCTGGAGATCCCCTGGCCGACCATCATCACGGTCTTCATCGGCTCCGCCGTGGTCGGCCTGATCGCGGCCCTGGTCCCGGCCTTCCGGGCGGCGCGGATGAACATCCTGAACGCCATCGCGACGGACTGACCGGAGGCAGGAGAGAACGGGAGGCAGGAGAGAACGGGGTGACGACGGCTGCCCCTTCCAGGGGGGGAGGGGCAGCACGGATCGGCCCGGTGCGCGACGGGGGAGCGCACCGGGCCGGTTCTTTTACGATGCGGGGCTCACGCCGCCGCGAGCGCGCCCCCGGACCGCAGCAGCGGCACCACCTGGTTGCGGATGGCCGACGCCAGCCGGAGATCGCCCTCGCCCGCTGTCCAGCGCATATGAGCCAGTTCGGCCGCCGGGCGGGGCTCCCCGTCGATGCGCGCCCGGAACACCGTCAGCCGCAGCGGCACCCGCTCCAGCACCGCCACCCCCTCGAACTCGCCCAGCAGCCGCGGCTCCAGCGGGGTCACGCCCAGCTCCTCGTCCAGCTCCCGGGCCAGCGTCTCCAGCGGGCCCTCGCCCGGATCCGGCTTGCCGCCGGGCAGATAGAAGACCTCGGGGGCCGCCTTCTTGCTCACCACCAGCAGTCGCCCCCGCTGGACGATCGCGGCGGCCACGACGGTCATCGGCTCTTCGTCCTCGTACGTCATGCGGGCGATTCTGGCAGCCGGGGTGAGGCCCCCGGCCAGCGAATTTCCTCCGGTTGACTTGGAGTGCGCTCCAACTCCTAGCGTGATCGTCACGACCACGAAGGAGGCACCCGATGTCCGATCTGCCGACCCGCCGCCTGGGCCGGCTCACCGTCGCCGCCCAGGGCCTGGGCTGCATGGGGATGAGCCACGGCTACGGCGACTCCGACGACGCCCAGTCGATCGCCACCATCCACCGCGCCCTCGACCTGGGCGTCACCCTGCTGGACACCTCCGACTTCTACGGCTTCGGCCACAACGAGGAGCTGATCGGCCGCGCCCTGGCCGGGGGACGCCGGGAGCAGGCGGTGGTGGCCACCAAGTTCGGCTTCGCCAACCGGCTGGGCGAGCCCACCTCGATCCGGGGCGACGCCGCGTACGTCCGCCAGGCCTGCGACGCCTCGCTGCGCCGCCTCGGCACCGACCACATCGACCTCTACTACCAGCACCGCGTCGACCCGGAGGTCCCGATCGAGGAGACCGTCGGCGCGATGGCCGAGCTGGTCCAGGCGGGCAAGGTGCGCCACCTCGGGCTGTCCGAGGCGAGCGCGGAGACGATTCGCCGAGCCCACACGGTGCATCCCATCGCGGCGCTGCAGAGCGAATGGTCGCTGTGGACCCGGGACCTGGAGCGGGAGACCGCCCCGGTCTGCCGGGAACTCGGCATCGGCCTCGTCCCCTTCTCCCCGCTCGGCCGCGGCTTCCTGACCGGCCGCTACACCTCGGTCGAGAACCTGCCGGAAACGGACATGCGGCGCACCCAGCCCCGGTTCGCCGACGGCAACCTCGAACAGAACCTGGCCATCGTCGACAAGCTGAACGAACTGGCCGCCGAGAAGGGCGTCACCGCCGGTCAGCTCGCCCTCGCCTGGGTGCAGCACCGGGGCGACGACGTGGTGCCGATCCCGGGCACCCGCCGCGAGAAGTACCTGGAGGAGAACCTCGCCGCGGCCGCCATCGAGCTGTCCGCGGAGGAGCTGGCCGCGATCGACGCCGCCGCCCCGGCCGACCAGGTGGCCGGGACCCGCTACGACGAGAAGAGCCTCGCCTTCGTCAACCGCTGATCGTGGTGAGCGAGGAGATCACGCGCCGAGCGCGTCCTGTCCCCCCTCCGCCAGCGCGGTGACCAGCCGCTCCCGGTAGCTCCCCGGCGGTACGTCGCCGATGTGCGCGGCGGCGCGTACGAAGTGCCGGTGGGCAGCGGCCGGGTCACCGAGCGCCCGGTACGCCGATCCCATGTTCACGTGCAGCGAGGCGTAGAAGCCGCGGACCCTCTCGTCGCCGACCGCGTCCGCGCGGTCCAGACACTCCTGGTTCCAGCGGAGCGTTTCAGCGGGGGTGGGCTGGTGCCGGGCCAGGTAGTGCGCGGCCACGCACTTCCCGTAGTCGTCGGTGGCGGCGTCCCACGCCTGCCGGAAGAGTGCGCTGGCGTCGTCGGCCCGGCCCTCGGCCTCGGCGGTCATGCCCTGGACGCACAGCCGCACCACGGGGTTGTCGGGATCCATCGCGGTCTCCTTCACGATGTCCGTACCGGCATGACGAGCGTCGTGAAACTGCCCTGATCGGCGGACCGCACGATGACGGGCTCGGCAGCCGAGGCGATCTCCAGCAACACGTCCGGCCCCACGCCCGCCTCCAGCGCGGGCAGCAGGACAGCGGGATCGAAGGCGATCCGCAGCGGCGGCCCGGTGCACAGGGCCGCCGGCACCGGGCCACCCTCGACCGTCAGCCCGCCGTCACCGGTCCGCATGACGACCGGCCCGTCGCCGGGGAGCGCCGCGACGGCCGCGCTCAGCGCCACCCGGTCGGTGATCACCCGATGCCGGGCGGCGCCGAGCCCGTCCAGCACCATGCGATACGCGGGGAACACCTCATCCGCGATGGCAATCCCCCGCTCCTCCCCTTGGCTTCGTACGCGTACGTCGGCCCCCTCGGCCTCGATCGTGACCTCCGCCAGCCCCCGCACCCACCCCGCGACCGCCCGCAGCTCCTCCACCTCGACGGTCAGCCCGCACGGCTCACCGCTGATCGCGAGCGGCCGCAGCGCCCGTACGGACAGCCGGTAGCGGTCGGTGGCCACCAGCCGCAGCTCCTGGTCGGCGAGTTCGATCAGGACGCGGCCCAGCACAGGGAACTCCTCCCGCACCGCGCCCGCCGCCACCGCCGGACCCACCTGCCGTACCGCCCCCGCCAGCTCGGCACCGCCGACCGTGGCCCGCGCGCGGCGGACCCCGCCCGGCAGGGTGCGCAGCGCGTCCTCGATCGCCGCGCGGGCGGCCGCCGCCGACTCCCGGGTCCGCCGCAGCCGCTCCCGCAGCACCTCCCGGGCCTCCTCGGGCGGCCCGTCCAGCACCACGGTCGCCTCGGTCAGCGGCAGCCCGGCCTCCCGCAGCCGCCGCAGCAGCGCGGCGCGGGGCGTCTGCTCCGGGGCGTAGTACCGATACCCGGTGGCCGCGTCCACCCGGGCGGGCCGCAGCACCGCGCAGTCGTCGTAGAAGCGCAGCGCGCTCGGCGCCAGCCCGACCCGGCGGGCGAAGGCGCCGATGCCCATCAGGGGCTCGTCGTCGTCCATGGCCCACATGCTCGGCCTTCATCCGGCTCGAAGGTCAAGCGGAGCCGCACCGATGAGTTTCGCCCCGCACCCCGGTCATACCGGCATAACCCATTCCACTCCAGGGAGGTCATCATGACCGAGACAGCGAAGGGCACCCGGCTCACCGAGATCGGCCGGGTCGCCGTCACCGTCGCCGACCAGGACCGGGCGCTCGACTTCTACGTCAACACCCTCGGCTTCGAGAAGCGTGCCGACATCCCCTTCGGCGACGGCATGCGCTGGATCGAGGTGGGCCCGGCGGCCGCCCCGACCGGCATCGCCCTCGTCCTCCCGCGCGAGGGCCAGCAGGCGAAGCCCTACGAGACCGGCCTGATCCTCACCTCCGAGGACATCGACGCCGACCACGCCACCCTGCGCTCACGCGGCGTCGACACCGACCCGGAGGTCCAGCGCTGGGGCGCTCCGGTCCCGCCGATGTTCAGCTTCCGCGACGCGGACGGCAACACGCTGATGGTCGTGGAGAACAGCTGAGCCCCACCCCGCCGGGAGCCGGTCCGCACACGGGGGCGGACCGGCTCCCCCATCACGAACGGTGCCAGTACGGCAGGTGGTCGAGGGCGCCTGCCTTGGCGGCGCGTATGAACGCGCCGAAGGTGGCGGGGGCGGTGGCGAGGATGGTGTCGGGTGCGTCGCTTTCGCGGAGGTGGAGGGTGCCGTCGCGGTCGGTGCGTACGTAGACGCAGTTGCCTGCGTTGCCGCTGTACGAGGACTTCTGCCAGGTGTATGTGGGCACGGATGTACCTTAATCAGAGGCTCTGTGCGATGCGGTGAATCATGTCGCGGGACTTCGCCGGCTTCAGCGCGAGGGCTTCCATACGGTCCAGTGTGCTGCGGTAGCGGGTCAGTTGGGGTGGGGTGTCCAGGTACTCGGAGCCGTGGTCGGTATCGAGTTGCACCGTGTCGAGCGTTGGCACTTCTCCGCACAGGTAGATGATCCCCTGGCCGGAGTTGGGGAAGGCGCCCGCTCCGAAGGGGATCACCAGCAGGGTGATGTGCTCTTTCTCGCTCATGGCGAGCAGGTACTCCAACTGTGCGCGGGCCACGCGCTCGCCACCGAACTCCATGCGGAGGGCGGCCTCATGGATGGTCGCGGTCAGAGGGATCGGTTGCTCCCCGTAGAGCACGGCTTGCCGCTTGATCCGGTGTGATACCCGGTGCTCGATCTCATGCGGAGCGAGGGGCGGTTCCACCGCGCTGATGATCGCGTGGGCGTGCTCACGTGTCTGGAGGACGCCGGGCATGTGAATGACGGACGCCACCCGCATCGCCTGGGCGTGGTGCTCCAACTCGGCCATGTCCAGCATGCTCGGCGGCAGGATGTCGCGGTACTCGTCCCACCAGCCCCGGGTTCGGCCGCCGGTCATTCCCGCGAGTGCTTCGATCAGCGCCGGGTCCGTGCAGCCGTAGGCTCGGGCCATTGCCCGTACCCGGTCCGCGCTGACCGCGTAGGCGCCGGATTCGATGCTGCTGACGCGCGACTGCGACGAACCGAGGAGCGCGCCCGCCTGCGTGGCGTTGAGGTCGGCCCGTTCGCGCAGCCGACGCAGTTCGGCGCCGAGTCGTCGTTGCCGGATGGTCGGCGGAAGCTTGGTCCGGGCCATCGCGCTTTCCCTCTCGCTCACATGCCTGCGCCGTCACCCACACGAGGGGTGTTATGGCGTATCTCATCGATTCTGTTGGTCGCATCATAGCGGCGGCCTATGGTGTAACTCATGCGCCAGGTCAGGGCGTTGTTCTGCTCAACTCCTCCTCGTGACAGGAGACATCGATGGCCACGGTATCCCCACAAAATCCCGCCCCCGAGCCGTTCGATTTCGACCAGGAAGTGCGCTCCCTGGTCCTCGACACCGCACCCCGCCTCTTCGCCGTCGTCCAGGAATTCGCCCTGGACGACGGCTGGCGGGACGCCGAGGTCGCGGCGTGGGGGATGGCGTACCAGGACGGGCATGCGGATGTGACCAGCGTCGACGGGCGAAGGCGGTTCAGCTTGCCCTCGCCCGACCGGGTCATGCGGCACTTCGCGCTACTGGAGGGCGTGACCGCGCGGCTGGTGTGGCTCACGCCGCCGCGCGCCGCCACCTTCGAGCCGACCGAGGCGGCCTGACCGCTGGGCCCGTCACCGGAGCGGGCGACCCTCGAAACTCACGGACGCCCCATGGCCCCGCGCCTCACGAGTTGAACCTCGGCGCGTCCGGAGGGCCGGATGGAACTTTCCGGGGGTGCCTCGCATCTTGTCACCTGCCGATCACCGTCCATCGAAGGAGCCGGCTCAGATGCGAAGCGAACGAGGGCAGGACACCGATACCACGGTCACCGAAGACAATCCCTGGTGGGCCGGGATGGGGGCGGCCGGGGGATCGCTCCTCGTGGTGGTCGGCGTGGGACTGCTGCTGTGGTCGTCCGTGACCGGAAACGCCGGCGGCGACAACTGGGCCCTCTCCTACGGGGCCGGCAAGGTCCTGGCCATTGGATGTGTGGTCGCCGGAGCGGCCCTCCTGGGACGTTACCGGCGTCGTATGTCTGCGAGGAGGTCCGGTTCCGGTCAGGAGCGGGAGTCGACCACCGGTCGGTGACCCGCTGCGAGCAGGCGTGCCGGGGGCGGAAGGGCCGGGTCAGTCGCGGGGGAGCAGGGTGCCGAGGGGGCCCAGGTCCAGGTTGAGGTCTTCCATCGTGAGGCCGTGCTGGTCGCACAGCTCGGTCATGCGGCGGTCCAGGTGCATCAGGGTGGTGCCGATGCGGTCGATCTGGTCGTCGGTGAGGCCGCCCGCGTCGATGCGGCGCAGGGCCTGGCGTTCCATCAGCTGGCGGAGGAGTTCGACCACGGTCAGGACGAGGGCGACCAGGTCGCGGCCCATCGCGTCGGGGTCGAGGTCGACGCGGGTGTCGGTCACAGCGGGCCGCCGTCGGTCCAGGGCGCGGGGACGCGTTCGTTGACGGAGGACAGCAGGGCGTGCAGGGAGAGCCGGATGAGGGGGACCTCGGCGATGGCGATGACGAGGTCGCCGCTGACGACGACCCCGGTGGCGAGCACCCGGTCCAGGAGGTCGACGAGGGGGACGCCGATCGGGCCGTGGGCCTCGGCGGGGACGGTGCCCCAGGCGGCGGTGGTCATGGGGCGGCCCCGGTGCCGGCGAAGGCGTCGGTGAAGGAGTACGGGGGCCAGGGGCCCGACAGGTCGATGTGGATCGCGGGCTCGTCCCGGCGCAACGAGGTCAGGGCGGCGCGGAGTTCGCGGGTGCGGGCGGTGTCGAGGAGGTAGGCCGCGTTGAGGATGTGGGCGCGGTCCTTGCCGGTGACCTCGACGCCGTGCGGGCGCAGTCGGCGGGTGGCCACGGCGAAGCCGCGTACGACGGCGTCCACGCGTTCGGCGGCCTGGAGGGCGGCGTTCTGGCGCTGTTCGCGGCCTTGGTGGCGGTTGCGGACGCGGTCGAGGTAGGCGCGGCCGGTGTCCACCGCGGCGGATTCCCGGGCGGGCGGGGGAGGCGCGGGGGCGTAGACCTTCACTCCCCATTCCTGGCGGCCCGCGAGGTGGTCCAGGGCGGTCAGGAAGGACGTCTCCCTCTCGCGCAGGGCCTCGCGGACGCGTTCGTCGCCTCGGTAGAGGGTGGCCAGGGGGAGGGGGACGGTCGGGGTGATCGACGAGGCGGCCGTGATCACCTCGTGGTGGGCGCGGGCGCGGCGTTCCAGTTCGGCGCGGTCGGACAGGCGTCGGCGCAGGGCCTCTTCGGAGAAGTCGGCCTCCGGTACGTCCTGGACCACGGCGGTGAGCGGGCCCGCCGTCAGGGTGCGGACGGGGGAGCCGGTGCCGGGCAGGGCCTTGTGCGGGCGGCATACGGCGTAGGCGTAGGTGAGCGTGGCGGTCATGCGCCGTCGCCTCCCGCCGGGGCCGCGGCGGTCAGCTCGCCGGATTCGTACGCGTTCAACTGCTCCCGCAGCCGCGCGTTCTCCTCGGCGAGCGCGTCCCGCCGGGCGCGGGAGGACAGCGCGGGGTCGGTCTCCCACCAGTCGATCCCGGCCTTGCGGGCGGTGTCGACGGACGCGACGAACAGCCGCAGCCGGATGGTGAGGAGTTCGATGTCCAGCAGGTCGATCTTGATGTCCCCGGCGATGACGATGCCCTTGTCCAGGACGCGTTCCAGGATCTCGGCGAGGTCGGACGTGGGCGGGCCGGTGGTCGGGGGCGGGGTGCACAGCAGATCGGGGTCGGTGCGGTGGTCAGCCACGGGGCGTCGTCCCTCGTTCCAGCAGGTCGAGCAGTCGGTCCTCTTCGCGGTCGAATTCGTCGGGGGTGATCAGACCGCTCTCCAGGCTCTCGTTCAGGGCGGCGAGCCGGGCCCGGACCACGGACGGGTGGCACGTCTCGCGTTCCGCGGCGTCCCGCAGGCACTCCGCGACCCACACCACGCCCCGTACGGGCGCCAGCGGCAGGAGCGCGATCTCGCTCAGCACGCCCATGCGGGCTCCACGAAGCTGTAGCAGGGCAGCGGCCCGGTCAGGCGGAGTTCGACGTGGCCGCCGTGTTCGGCCGCCAGCCGCTCCACCACGGTGTGGAAGCGCCGCATCTCGGCCCGGGCGAGGAGGAAGGACGCGTTGAGCACGCACCCCGGCACCTCGGGACCGGTCACCCGCTCGTCCGCCACCTCCGACAGCGCGGCCAGCACCGCGGCCGCGGTGGCCGTGGCCCGGCGCGTGAGCCCCCGGGCCACGGCCTCGCCGAGCCGCAGGCTGGCCTCGTAGCCCGGAGTGCGGTGGGCGGCCGCGCGCAGCCGGGCGACCTCGGGGTCCTCGCGCACCAGCGACCGCAGATCGCCCTGGGCGGGGACTGCCTTGAGGTTCATCTCGACCCGGCCGTCGACCCGCTGGAGAGCGGCGAGGCAGTCGCCGTGCGAGGACTCCAGCTGGCGGCGCACCACCTCCTCGTCGGGCGCGACCATCCCGAAGCGCATGGGCAGCACCGGCCCGTCCGCCGCGAGGGCGAGCGCCAGTTCCTGGTGGGCGAGGAGGTCGCGCCGCTTGGCGCGCAAGCCGTCCGGGGCATCGCTGACGACGGCGGCCAGTTCGCCGGCGCGCAGCGTGCGCAGCGGGGCGGGGTGGGCGCCGACGCCGGTGCGGCCGGGCGGCAGGGCGCGGCGGGCGTGGACGACGCCGTAGACGTACACGCTGCGGGGCGCGACGGTCGCGGTCATGCGTCAGCCCTCCTCGGAGCGGCGGCGGGTGCGGGTGGCGGTACCGCCGGTACGGCGCCGCGGCCGGGACTCCTCTTCCGGCTCTTCGTCCTCGTCGCCGCCCCCTACGGCTTGCTTGACCTTGTCCTCCACGGCGCCGACGGCCTTCTTGACCTTCCGCTTGCCGAGGCCCTGGGCCACCGCGCCCGCCGCGCTGCCGCCGCCTTCGCCCATGCCGAACAGCTCGGGAACGGTTCGGCTGCTGCGGTCGTGTTCGAGGTCCAGGCGATTGCAGGCCTCCGCGAAGCGCAGGTAGGTGTCCACGCTGGCGACCACGATCCGGGCGTCGATCTTCAGGATCTCGATGCCGACCAGGGAGACCCTGACGAAAACGTCGATCACCATGCCGCGGTCGAGGATCAGCTCCATGACGTCGTACAGGGTGCCCGCCCGCGGAACGCAGACGACTTCCTCGGTGTAGGTGGTGGGGGACATGCGGGCGGGTCCTCTCAGCAGTCGTCGGCTCAGCAGTCGTCGGCCGCACCGCGCCGGTAGCGGCGGACCCTCCGGTACTCGCGCAGCTCGCCCCGCTGGTCGAGGTCCACCTCGTAGGTGGCCAGCAGGCTCGTCGTGTCGGGGATGCGGGCGACCTCCAGTACGTCCACGCTCACCCGCCAGCCGTCCTCGGTCCGCCGCACCGCCGACACCCCCTCAGTGGGGTGGGTGATCAGCGCGGTGAGCCGTTCGCAGGCGTGCCCGGCCACCTGCTCGGGTCCGGGGCCGGACTCGGGTCCGGGCTCGCGCTCCCGTTCCCGTGTCCTGCGGCTGGTCTCGGCGCCGGTCGCGCGCCGCTCTCGCTCTGCCATGCGCACCAGTCTGTTCACAGGGTGTGCCGGGCCGCGCGCTGAGTTGGGCCAGATGCGGGCGCGGCGGCACTCCGGGGCCGACCCGGGAGTGTCGGGGGCTCCGTCACCGTATGACCGGACAAACCGCGCCCGGCGGAGGATGTCGGTGCGGGGCCGTACTCTGGAAGACCCCCGGCCCGTGTGACGTGTCGGGTGATTCGCGTTGTCCGTCTCCGGGATGGAAGACCCCTTTATGAGCCTCACCGGTCTGCTCGACGCCGTCGTACGGGACCCCGCGCTCGCCGAGGCGGTGCGCGGTGCCTCCGACGGGAACCGCCCCCATGTGGATCTGGTCGGGCCACCCGCCGCCCGGCCCTTCGCCGTCGCCGCGCTGGCGCGCTCCGCCGGGCGGCCCGTGCTCGCGGTGACCGCCACCGGCCGGGAGGCCGAGGATCTGGCGGCCGCGCTGCGCTCGCTGCTGCCGCCGGACGGGGTGGTGGAGTATCCGTCGTGGGAGACGCTGCCGCATGAGCGGCTGTCGCCGCGTTCGGACACCGTGGGCCGCAGGCTCGCGGTGCTGCGGCGGCTCGCGCATCCGAGCCCCGACGACCCGGCCGCGGGGCCGGTGTCGGTGGTGGTGGCACCGGTGCGTTCGGTGCTGCAGCCGCAGGTCAAGGGGCTGGGCGAGCTGGAGCCGGTGAGTCTGCGGGCCGGGCGGAGCGCCGATCTGGGGGAGGTCGTGGACGGGCTCGCGGCCGCCGCGTACTCCCGGGTGGAGCTGGTCGAGAAGCGCGGCGAGTTCGCCGTGCGCGGCGGCATCCTGGATGTCTTCCCGCCGACGGAGGAGCATCCGCTGCGGATCGAGTTCTGGGGCGACGACGTCGAGGAGATCCGTTACTTCAAGGTCGCGGACCAGCGGTCCCTGGAGGTCGCCGAGCACGGTCTGTGGGCGCCGCCCTGCCGTGAGCTGCTGCTGACCGACGACGTACGGGAGCGGGCGGCGGCCCTCGCCGAGGCCCACCCGGAGCTGGGCGAGCTGCTGGGCAAGATCGCCGAGGGGATCGCGGTCGAGGGCATGGAGTCCCTGGCGCCGGTGCTGGTCGACGACATGGAGCTGCTGCTGGACGTGCTGCCCGCGGGCAGCATGACGGTGGTCTGCGACCCGGAGCGGGTGCGGACCCGGTCGGCGGATCTGGTGGCCACGTCGCAGGAGTTCCTGCAGGCGTCCTGGGCGGCGACGGCCGGGGGAGGCGAGGCGCCGATCGACGTGGGCGCGGCTTCGCTGTGGGGGCTGGCGGACGTCCGTGACCGGGCCCGCGAGCTGGGCATGATGTGGTGGTCGGTGAGCCCCTTCGCGGCCGACGCCGAGCTGGACGAGGACACCCTCACCCTCGGCATGCACGCCCCCGAGACCTACCGCGGCGACACCGCCCGCGCGCTGGCCGACACCAAGGGCTGGCTCGCCGAGGGCTGGCGCGCGGTGTATGTGACCGAGGCCCACGGCCCGGCCTCCCGCACCGTCGAGGTGCTGAGCGGTGAGGGGATCGCGGCGCGGCTCGACGCGGACCTCGGCGAGATCAAGCCGTCCGTGGTGCACGTGGCGTGCGGGTCCATCGACTACGGATTCGTCGACCCGGGCCTGAAACTGGCCGTCCTCACCGAGACGGATCTGTCCGGGCAGAAGGCGGCGGGCAAGGAGGGCGCGCGGATGCCCGCGCGCCGCCGCAAGACGATCGACCCGCTCACCCTGGAGGCGGGCGACTTCATCGTCCACGAGCAGCACGGCGTGGGCCGCTACATCGAGATGGTGCAGCGCACCGTGCAGGGCGCGACCCGCGAGTATCTGGTGGTCGAGTACGCCCCGGCCAAGCGCGGCCAGCCCGGCGACCGGCTCTACATCCCGACCGACCAGCTGGAGCAGATCACCAAGTACGTGGGCGGCGAGGCCCCCACGCTGCACCGGCTCGGCGGCGCCGACTGGACGAAGACCAAGGCGCGCGCCAAGAAGGCCGTGAAGGAGATCGCGGCCGACCTGATCAAGCTGTACTCGGCCCGGATGGCCGCCCCCGGCCATGCCTTCGGCCCCGATACGCCCTGGCAGCGCGAGCTGGAGGACGCCTTCCCGTACGCGGAGACCCCCGACCAGCTCACCACCATCGGCGAGGTCAAGGAGGACATGGAGAAGTCGGTCCCGATGGACCGGCTGATCTGCGGCGACGTCGGCTACGGCAAGACCGAGATCGCGGTGCGCGCCGCGTTCAAGGCGGTCCAGGACGGCAAGCAGGTCGCGGTCCTCGTGCCGACGACGCTGCTCGTCCAGCAGCACATGGGCACCTTCACCGAGCGGTACGGGCAGTTCCCGGTCGTGGTCAAGGCGCTGTCCCGGTTCCAGACCGACACCGAGGCGAAGGGCGTCCTGGAGGGGCTGCGGGAGGGCTCGGTCGACGTCGTGATCGGCACCCACCGGCTGTTCTCCTCCGAGACCACGTTCAAGAACCTGGGCCTGGTCATCGTGGACGAGGAGCAGCGTTTCGGCGTGGAGCACAAGGAGCAGCTGAAGAAGCTCCGGGCCAATGTGGACGTGCTGACCATGTCCGCCACCCCCATCCCGCGCACCCTGGAGATGGCGGTCACCGGCATCCGCGAGATGTCCACGATCACCACCCCGCCGGAGGAGCGCCACCCGGTGCTGACCTTCGTCGGGCCGTACGAGCAGAAGCAGATCGGCGCGGCCATCCGCCGTGAACTGCTGCGCGAGGGCCAGGTCTTCTACATCCACAACCGGGTCGAGTCCATCGACCGGGCCGCGGCCCGGCTCCGCGAGATCGTGCCCGAGGCGCGCATCGCCATCGCCCACGGCCAGATGTCGGAAGGCGCCCTGGAGCAGGTCGTGGTCGACTTCTGGGAGAAGAAGTTCGACGTCCTGGTCTCCACGACGATCGTCGAATCCGGCATCGACATCTCCAACGCCAACACGCTCATCGTCGAACGCGGCGACAACTTCGGCCTCTCCCAGCTGCACCAGCTGCGCGGCCGGGTCGGGCGGGGCCGCGAGCGCGGATACGCGTACTTCCTCTACCCGCCGGAGAAGCCGCTCACCGAGACCGCCCACGAGCGGCTTGCCACCATCGCCCAGCACACCGAGATGGGCGCCGGCATGTATGTGGCGATGAAGGACCTGGAGATCCGCGGCGCGGGCAATCTGCTCGGCGGCGAGCAGTCAGGGCACATCGCGGGCGTCGGCTTCGACCTGTACGTGCGGATGGTCGGCGAGGCCGTCGCCGACTACCGGGCCACGCTGGAGGCGGACGGCGGCGAGGTGGAGGAGGCGCCGCTGGAGGTCAAGATCGAGCTTCCGGTCGACGCGCACGTCCCGCACGACTACGCCCCGGGCGAGCGGCTGCGCCTCCAGGCGTACCGCGCCATCGCCTCGGCCAACGGTGAGGACGACATCCGCGCCGTCCGCGAGGAGCTGACCGACCGCTACGGGCCGCTGCCCGAGCCGGTGGAGAACCTGCTGCTGGTCGCGGGCCTGCGGCTGCTGGCCCGTTCCTGCGGCGTCTCCGACATCACCCTCCAGGGCTCCAACATCCGCTTCGGGCCGGTGGAGCTGCGCGAGTCCCAGGAGCTGCGCCTGAAGCGGCTCTACCAGCGGGCGATCGTCAAGCCCGCCACCCAGCAGGTCCTGGTGCCCCGCCCGGCGACGGCCCGTATCGGCGGAAAGCCGCTGGTCGGGCGGGAACTGCTGGCGTGGACGGGCGAATTCCTGACCACGATCCTGGGATCGTGACGACGAGCTCCGGGCTGTGACGGTCGCGTTTCGGGGGAATCGGCTTGCCGGTGAAGCCACCGTGCATGGAAAATGCATGCATGGTGGCTCTGCAGATCCGGGACGTACCGGACGAGGTGCGCGACATACTGGCCGACCGGGCGCGCCAGCTCGGCCAGTCCCTCCAGGGGTATCTCCTGGAACTGGTCAAGAACGAGGCGGAACGGGCGGGCAACATCGCGTTGCTCCAGCGGTTCGAGGACCGTGACGACGGTGCCGCGAGCACCATGGCGGAGACCGTGCGCGAGCGGGACGCGGAGCGGGACGCGCGTGATGCCGGGCTCGGCCTCCCGCCGGACGGGCCGGGGGCGGCTGCGTGATCATCGTGGACGCGAGCGTGCTCACCGAGGCGCTCACGGGAGACGGGGCCGCCGGGAAGGCGGCCCGCGCGCGTCTCGCTCAGGACCCGCACTGGGCCGCGCCCAGCCATCTCGTCGTGGAGACCTTCCACGCCGTACGCGGCCGGTTCCTCGGCGGGAAGATCAGCTCGGCCCGTGCCGAGGACGCCGTGGCGGCCCTGACCGGAGCGTCGATCGAGGCGATCGGCATCCAGCCGCTGCTCATACGGATGTGGGAGCTGCGCGGCAACGTCTCCGGCTACGACGGCGCGTACATCGCCGCCGCCGAGGCGTACCGGGCGTCCCTGATCACCGGCGACGCCCGGCTGAGCCGCTGTACCGTGGCGCGCTGCGCGATCGAAGTGATCGGCTGAGCGGACCCCGGCGAGCGGGCGAACAGGGACGGACGCCACGCGGCACCCCCGTGGTCGCGCGGCGGCCGTCCCGGATCAGTGGAGGCCGTGGTCCGGGTGGCCCGGTGAGGCGGGCCGGAACGGCGGAGCCGTCGGCGGAGGGGGACACCGCGGGCATCGCCCCGGGGGAGGGAGGCGGTGGGGTTCCGGAGCGGTCCGCCCGGCTCACCCAGGACAGTAGGCGCAGGCGGCGGGGGCGGCGAGGAACGAACTGCACAGTGACGGCGCCGCACGGTTGCCGTTCGAACGGTGACCGGCGGGCGGGCGGTTCAGAGGCCGCCCAACGCCCGCGTCGCCAGCCACAGTTCGTACTTCGCGCTCGGCGCGCTCAGCAGCGAACGCCCCAGCGCGTCTTCGGCCCTCGTCAGCCGCTTACGGGCCCCGGGCAGCGAGATCCCGAGCGCGGAGGCGGCCGCGGGCAGCCGGGCGTCGGCGCGCAGCCACGCCCGTACGCTCTCGGAAACCGCCGTCAGGTTCGCCTGATCCAGCGGCCGCAGCTGGGCCCGAGCCCAGATCGCGGCGGTGGGCGTGGAGAGCACACCGTCGAGGGTGGCGGGGTGCCCGGCCGGGGCCGTGCCGCGGGGCGCCTGGTGCAGCCGCAGCGCGAGCCAGGCGGCCGACTGGGCGGCCAGGTCGCGGCTGACGTCCACGCCGAGCAGGCCGTCGATGTGGCGCAGCCGCGCGGCCAGCGTATTGCGGTGGATCTTGAGGTGGCGGGTGGCCGCGCTGCCGAAGCTGAGCCAGGAGCCGAGGGTGCCCAGCAGTTCCGCCGGGCCGGGGTCGGCGCGGCGGGTCGGCGCGTACTCCAGGCACGGCGCCAGCAGTGCGCTCGCCCAGGCGTGCCCCTCCGGGCTCGCCAGCACCGTCACATCGCTGTGCCCGCCGAAACCGGCGGACCGCCCGGGTGCGTTACGGGCCACCGCCAGCGCGTGGAACGCCTGCTCGTAGCCGACCGGGGCGTCCCGCAGCGCGACCTCCGCGCTCACCCCGACCCGGACTTCCGTCTCCTGCCGCGTGATCAGCCGGTCCAGCGGTTCGCCGTCCGGCGCGACCGGCTCCCCCTGGGCCGGGACCAGCGAGATCAGGTGGTTGGGGCGCACCGGACACGGCACCAGCCACGCCCGGCCGCGCACCGAATCGTGGATCCGCCCCGCGATCTCACGCCGCCGGTGGACCGGGCACTCGATCACATACACCTGGAGCACGGTGGGCAGCGCCGGGCGCAGCGCGGCGGCGATCCGCTGCGCCGCGGGCACGCTGCCGGACATGAGCAGGTGCAGCACCGCCTCCCGGCTGTACGCCTCGGCCGTCTCGACGCGGCGGCGCGCCCGTTCGGCCTCCTCGACCCGCCAGCTCAGGCCGAGGGTGCGGGACGCGTCGGCGAGCAGCGGCCCGCAGCGCGGCGCGGAGGGCGCGACGACCGCCAGATACGGCGCCGGGTCCCGGGGCTCGGTGGGCCCGAGCGCGACCAGGTGCACCGGGCGCGCCTCGCCCCCGCCGAGCACCCCGGACGGCACGCCGCGCCGGTGCAGTTCGACGGCCGCCTCGGCGGCGAGCCGCCGCAGCGACGCGGGCGGCGGCGGGTCGTCCGCCGTGGCCAGTACGGAACCGTCGGCTCCGATGAGCATGGCGGGGCCGCCGGTGCGCCGGGTGAGCCAGTCGAGCATGACGCGTACCGCCCCGCGCCGGGCGGCGAGCCGGGCGAGGGCGAGTACGTCGTCGGCGCGTTCGGCTCGCGCGTCGGAGGGCGAAGCTGCCATGAACCGCACCTTAGTACCCCTACTCCGGCGCTGGTGAGGGCCCTTTCGGCGGCCCATTAGGGTCTACGTCGTGTCCGCTGTCATCACCGCCATGATCACCGCCGTCGTCGGTGTCCTCGGCACGCTCTTCGCGCCGCTGCTGCACCAGAGGTTGACGGCGCGTCAGCGCGCGGAGGAGGCCGTCGCCGAGGAGCGGCGCCGCGGTTTCGAGGAGCGCCGGGCCGCCTACACCGCCATGAACCGTGCCTCCCGGCAGTTCCACACCCTCCTCAAGGACGCGCTGCACCGCATCCGGGACGGCGTCTACACGGACGACGACCGCGACGGGCTGGAGGAGGCCCGGCGCGACTACCGGGACCAGTACGCCGAGGCGCAGATGATCGTCCCCGAGCGGGTGCTCGCCGCGTCCCGCGACCTGAACACGGTCCTCGCCGGGATCGACGCGATGGCCAAGCGCATCGACCGGGGCGTGGCACGGGAGGGGGAGACCGCCGCGGTCGCCCTGCTCGAACTGAAGGACGCCGAGCCCCTGCTGGCGGCGATGCGGCGGATCATGCGGGAGGACCTGGGGCTCACGGACTGACACGCCCTTGCCCCCGGGTGATGGACTGGCCTCGCGGCCCAGGCGAGGGTGATTCCCGTACATCCGTCGCGAACCGGTCGGTCGCGGACCGGCCGCCGTGGAACCACGGGAGGAACCCTTGCCCGCTGCCTACGCCATCGCCCATCTGCGGGAGAGCAGACCGCACCCCGACGTCATCGAGTACCTGGAGCGCATCCAGGCCACGCTCGACCCTTTCCAAGGCCGCTTCGTCATTCACGGGGGCCGCTTGGAGGTGATCGAGGGGACGTGGCCGGGTGACGTGGTCCTGATCGGGTTCCCGGACGCGGGGCGCGCCCGGGAGTGGTACGCGTCGCCCGCGTACCAGGAGATCCTGCCGCTGCGGACGAACCACATCGAGGGGGACGTGATCCTCGTGGAGGGCGTGGGTCCGGATTACGACCCGGTCCAGCGCGCCGACGCACTCCGCGCGGCCGACCCCGGGTACTCGGCCGGAGGCTAGGCGAGCCCCGCGCCGGGGGGCGCCCCGCGACACATGGGGCGCCCCCGGCCTGCGGCTCAGCGGCCCACCGCGTATCCCTGGGCGCCCCGGGGGTTGGCCCCGGCCAGCAGCACTCCCGTCTCCGGGTCGCGCGCCACCGCGCACAGCCGCCCCTCCGACCAGGCCCCGCCCACCACCACGTCGTGGCCGCGCCGACGGAGCGCGCGGACCGTGTCCTCACCGGCCCGCGACTCGATCACGACCCGCCCCGCCGTCATCGCGCGGGGGTGGAAGGAGCCGGGGAAGCTCTCCTGGTGCCAGTTGGGCGCGTCGATGGCCCCCTGGAGGTCGAGCCCGGAGCGCACGGCGGCGGCGCCGCGCAGCGCGACATGGAGGAAGAAGTGCAGGCTCCACTGGTCCTGCTGGTCGCCGCCCGGGGTGCCGAAGGCGAGGACCGGGGTGTCGCCGCGCAGCGCGAGCGAGGGGGAGAGGGTGGTGCGCGGGCGGCGCCCGGGGGTCAGGGAGTTGGGCAGGCCGGGGTCCAGCCAGGCCATCTGGAGCCGGGTGCCGAGCGGGAAGCCGAGCGCGGGGATGGCGGGGTTGGACTGCAGCCAGCCGCCGCTGGGGGTGGCGGCGACCATGTTGCCCCAGCGGTCGACGATGTCGAGGTGGCAGGTGTCGCCCCGGGTGACGCCGTCCGGGCCGACGGCGGGCTCCGCGCCGACGGCCGGTTCCCCGCCGGTGGTCGGCGCGCCGCCGACGGTCGGCTCTCCGCCGCCGGGCCCGGCGGCGGGGCCGGTGCCGCCGGACGCCGACCGGGCGACGGCGGCCAGCGCCTGCCGGCTCAGCCGGGGTTCGCGGCCGCCGGGGTGCCCCGGGCGCAGCTCGTGCGAGGCGTGCTCGCCCACCAGCGCCCGCCGTTCCTCGGCGTACGGGCGGGAGAGGAGGTCCGTGAGCGGTACGTCGGCGGCGTCCCCGTACCAGGCCTCCCGGTCGGCCATGGCCAGTTTGCCGCCCTCGATCAGGGTGTGCAGCAGACCGGGCGTGCCCAGGTCGGCGGCGGCCAGGCCGTCCGGCAGCAGGGCGAGTTGCTGGAGGAGGACCGGCCCCTGGCTCCAGGGCCCGGCCTTGCACACGGTCCAGCCGTTCCAGTCGTACCGGGCGGGTTCCTCGTACGTGGCCTCGAATCCGGCGAGGTCGTCCCCGGTGAGGGTGCCCGCGTGGCGTTCCCCGGAGGAGTCCATGGCGGGCCGGGCCGCGGCGGCGGCCAGCTCCTCGGCGACGAAGCCCTCGCGCCACACCCGGCGGGCCGCGTCGATCTGCGCCTCCCGGCCCGCCCCGGCCGCCTCGGCCTCGGCGACGATCCGCCGCCAGGTGGCGGCCAGCGCGGGGTTGGTGAGCAGCCGCCCGGGGACGGGCGGCCGTCCGCCCTGCAGATACAGCTCGGCGGACGTCGTCCACTCCGTCTCGAACAGCTCCCGTACGGTCTCCACCGTCTCGCCGATCCGCTCGACCGCGGGATGGCCGTGCTCGGCGTACCCGATCGCGTAGCGCAGCACCTCGGCGAGGTGCCGCGTGCCGTGGTCGCGCAGCAGCAGCATCCAGGCGTCGAACGCGCCGGGGACGGCCGCGGCCAGCGGGCCGGTGCCGGGCACCAGGTCCAGGCCGAGCCCGGTGTAGTGGTCGATGGTGGCCCCGGCGGGCGCCGGGCCCTGCCCGCACAGCACGGTCGGCGGGGAGCCCGCGGGGGCGAGGATCATCGGCACCTCACCGGCGGGCCCGTTCAGGTGCGGCTCGACGACCTGCAGGACGAACCCGGCGGCGACGGCCGCGTCGAAGGCGTTGCCGCCGTCCTCCAGGACGGCCATGGCGGACTGCGAGGCCAGCCAGTGCGTGGACGACACCATGCCGTAGGTGCCCTGGAGGGTGGGCCGGGTGGTGAACATGCAGCTCCCTGGGGTGCGGGGAAGAGGGCGGCCGAGGTGCGGCCCAGCATCGCGCACCACCCGCTCAGTGGTCCACGGTGCGTCGATCACACCCCGAGGGTGTGCCTCAGGATCGCGTCGGCGAGCGGGCCCAGCACCTGGCGGGGCAGGGCGTGGCCCATGCCGGGGATCTCCACGAGCCGGGCGCCGTGGATGACCTGGACCAGATGCTGCGGATGCGGCGGCGGGAACACCGGCTCGGCGGTGGCCGCGACGACGAGCGTGGGCACCTCGGTCGCGGCGAGGGCTTCGGTGCGCACCAGCCCGGACTGATCGGCGCGGGCGTGGGCGCCGGAGGTGTCGTAGCGCCCGGTGTGCTCGATGATCCGGCGCTCCAGCTCCCGGAACCACTCGGCGTCGAAGGGAATCTGGTCCCCGTTCAGCAGCTTCCAGTGCCTGACCCGCCGGTCGAGTTCGGCTTCCGGCCCGTGGTCCTCCACCGGCCGGGCCCACTCCTCCAGGATCCGCGGATCCACCCCGGGCAGTTCCTCGGCGGGGACGCGGGTCCCGTCGGGCGCGACGTACGGGGTGGTGCTGCACGCGCTGGTGCCCAGGAGCGTGGCACTCAGCACCCGGTCCGGGTGGTCGGCGAGGACGAGTTGGGTGAGCAGGCCGCCCATCGACATCCCGACCAGGTGCGCCCGCTCGACGCCCAGCCCGTCCAGCACCGCGACGACGTCCTCGGCCAGATCGGCGAGGCGGTAGGGGGCCTGCTCGTACGACCAGGTGGAGCGGCCGGTGTCGCGGTGGTCGTAGCGGATGACGCGGTGACGCTCGGCCAGCGCCTCCACCAGCGGCTCGGGCCACCCCAGGCCGGAGGCCTGCGCCCCCATGACCAGCAGCAGCGCCGGGGCCTCTGCGTCCCCGCGCGCTTCGGTCCACAACCGCACCCCGGCGGCGGCTTCGACATAGGCGGTGTGCGGGGGTGTGTGCATGGGCGTGACCCTCTCGACGTGGCACGGCAGTGGAAGCGCTGAACGAGACGTATCGTCTCGTCAACGCCCGCGCGCCGTCAAGAGGGATTTCGCCGCAGGCAGAGCGGAGCCGGCTGACGGGCGGGCGGGGCGCTTCTACGCTGAGGGGATGAGCAGCCATGCGCCGAAGCCAACCCGCGTCATCCCCCTGCGCCCCGTCCCCGCGGCCAGGGAGCCACTGTGGCGGGACGTCGTCGGGGACGTGCTGCGGCGGGAGCGGCTGGCGCAGCGGCGCACGCTCAAGGACGTCGCCGACGCGGCGCGGATCTCGATGCCGTACCTCTCCGAGCTGGAGCGGGGCCGCAAGGAGGCTTCATCGGAAGTCCTCGCGGCCGCCGCTCGCGCCCTCGGCCTGGGGCTGGCCGATCTGCTCGCGCTGGCCCACCACGACATCATCCGGCTGACGGGGGCGCGGTCGGTCAGGACCGCGATCGCCGCCCCGCAGGCACGGCTGACGTCACATCAGGGCGAGGCCCGGCTGCGGCTCGCGGCCTAGCCTGCCCTTTCGTTCGAGGTCAGCTCCAGCGCTTCACGAAGTCGATCGCCGCGGAGTCGACCTCCTCGGGGTGCGAGGCGCTCAGGAAGTGCTGCCCGCCCTCGATGATTTCCAGGCGCGCCTCGGGGGAGTGGGCGAACATCCCGATCTCCTCTCGGGCGTTCGCCACGGAGTACACCTGGTCCGCGGTGCCGTGCAGCCACAGGACGGGGCAGCGGACCTCATCGAGCTTGCCGTGGAGCCCGTCGCGGTCGCGCAGGTTCACCGTGCTGAGACGCAGCCGGTGGCGCCCGGCGTCACCGGCGTAGTTCGCACGGTAGGCGGCGAGCCAGAACGCGCGTTCCTCGGCCGGGACGCCGCCCAGGGCCGTGTCGAAGACCGCGTCCACGACCTCGTCCGGCACGACCCAGTCCTCGCCGACCGGGTCGGCGAGGGCGTCGACGAGCGGCGTGTTGAACGCGACCCCGTCCCAGCACCCCAGGTCGCGGCTGCGCGGGCTCTCGAAGTCCATCGACGTGCCGAGCGGAATGACGCCCTTCACGACGTCCGGGGCGAGCAGCGCCATGCGCACCGCCACCCAGCCGCCCTGCGAGGTCCCCAGCACGAAGGCCTCGCGGATCCCGAGGGCCTGGAGGGCCTGGAGGTTCGCGATCGCGCTGTCCCAGAAGGTGAAGTGCGGGTACGAGGCCCTCGTGCGGCCGTGCCCGTAAGGCTCCAGGGCGAGCAGGTTGGCCGCGGACCCCAGCCCCGGGTCGGCGAACTGCGGCCGGTACAGCTCGGCCGAGGTGGTGTACGAGTTGATAAGGACCAGCGTCGGGAGCGCGGGGTCGTACGGCCTGGCGAGGGTGTACCCGACGGTCGACCCTCCCAGGTGGGGTATCTCGACGGTCTCCTCGATCTTGCTCATCAATTACTCCTCAGAAAATTCTTTCAGTATCGATGAATCAGTTCATTACGCGGTGCAGGGGCGCTTTGACCCGCAATACGATCAGCAACGCGGAGGCCAGCAACACGACGCCGGAGACGGTGAATACGGTGATGATGCCGCCCATGCCAAACATCACCCCGCCCGCGGCAGCTCCGCCCGCGATAGCGGACTGCACGCCGACCACCACGAGCCCGCCCGCGCTTTCCGCCTGGTCGGGCACCATGCGAGTGGCCCAGTTCGACCATGCCACCGACACGCCGCCAAAGGCCAAGCCCCAGAGGACCACCAGCGCCACGTACCCGACTCGCCCGGCGGGAAGGAGCGCCAAGCCCAGTGCCGCGACGCCCATCAGCGCCGGCGTCAGTACCAACGTCAGGCGCAGGCTGATTTCCAGAAGCCATCCGGCCACCAGCGTGCCCACGAGGTTCGCCACTCCGAAGAAGAACAACAGCAGCGCCAGCGCATCGACATCGACTTTCACCACGTTTTCCAGAGCGGGCCGGATATAGGTGAACAGCGCGTAGTGGCCGATGTGCACGAGCAGCATCCCCACAATGCCCACCCCGAAGCCCGGGCGTCGCAGCACCTCCCACAATGTGCTCAGCCGTGCCGAGGCCTGGGGCGCCATCCGGGGCAGCGCGAACAACTGGAACACCAGCGTCACCACTCCGAGCGCGGACGCCGCCAGGAAGGTGCTGCGCCAACCGGCCAGGTCGCCGAGGTAACTGCCCAGCGGCACCGCCACGATGGTCGCCACCGCGATGCCGCTGAAAATGATCGACACCGCACGCGGAACCAGCGCCGCGGGTACCAGCCGTATCGCCACCGCCGCCGCCATGCTCCAGAAGCCGCCGAGTGCGACACCCAGCAGGATCCGCATCAGCATCAGCACGGCCATGTTGGAGGCTACGGCCACCAGCAGATTGGAGACGATCAACAGGACGGTGAAGCCGAGCAACACGGTCCGTCGGTCGATCCTCCGGGTCAGGCTGGCCGTCAACAGCCCGGAAATCATGGCCGCCGCCGCGGTGACCGTCACCGCCTGCCCCGCCAGGGCTTTCGATACTCCGAGGTCGGCGGCCATCGGGGTCAGCAGGCTGGTCGGCAGATACTCCGCGGTCAGCAACCCGAACACACCGACCGCCAGCGAGAACACCGCGGCCCACGACGATGAGACCGGTTCGGGGGGTATCAGTTTCTCATCGGCCGCTTCGCGCGGGCCGGCATCGCGCACGGTGGCGCACGTATCGCTGCTCAACTGTTTACTGCTCCTGAATCGCATGAGAGGTTCAAGTCAAGGCTGCACGCGAAATTCAGGATGAGCTATGACAGGAAGTCCGCAATATTTGACCGAGAGTCCGGGCGGAGGGGGTGCGGGTCAGTTCGCCCTGTCGTCCGACCTCATCAGCGAGCTGCTGACCAGCATGCGGCTGCGCGGGGTTCGGTATCGCCGCGTCCATGTCGGCCCGCGGTTCGGCCTCACCTTCGACGCCAAGCCCGGACGTGCCTCTTTCCACTTCCTCGCCGTCGGCTCCGCCGTCCTGCGTACCGGGGACGGAACGGTCCATGAACTCTCGGCCGGAAACGCCGTATTCATGCCCCACGGCCAGTCCCATCAGCTGCTCTCCGGCCCGGACATACCGGTCCGGGGCATCGACAGTTTCGATGGGGTTTCCCTGGGCGACGCGGTGTGTGACGTGGATACCTGCCCGAGTGCCGACCCGACTCCCAGCGCGATCTTTTTCAGCGGCTCCATGGAGTTCGACCTCGGCGGAATGCAGGGCCTCGGCCGGCTGATGCCCGATGTCATGCTGGTCGATGCCGAGGGGAAGCGTTACCCCGGGCTCATGCCGATCCTCACATCCATGAGGCGCGAAGTCTGCTCCGCGCGCGTGGGCTTCGCCGGGATCCTCGCCCGTCTGGCCGAAGTGGCGGCGGCCATGATCGTGCGGGGCTGGATCGAATGCGGTTGCGACAACAGCTCCGGCCTCGTGGCCGCGTTGCGCGACCCCCGCCTGGCCCGCGCCATCCTGGCCCTGCACCGGCAGCCCGGGCATCATTGGACGGTGGCGGAGCTGGCAGCGGAATGCAATGTCTCCCGGTCGGTCTTCGCGGACCGATTCCACACCACGATCGGCATGCCGCCGCTCCGTTACGCCACGGAGCTGCGGATGCTCCTGGCCAGCCAGTGGCTGGCCCAGGACACCTTGCCGGTCCAGTCCGTGGCGCAACGCCTCGGCTACACCTCGCAGGCCGCTTTCACCCGTGCCTTCAAACGCGTCACCGGCCAGCCGCCCGGCGCCAGCAGAGACGCCGCACGTTCGAAGGCCACGGAGAGTCCGCCGTAGCCGGCTAGCCGGTCAAGGCGTCACGCGGCGCGGACCAGCCGCCGGGACAGCACCTCGTCGGCCAGCCCGTACGTCACCGCCTCCCGCGCCGTGAACACCTTGTCGCGGTCCATGTCCGCGCGCAGCGTCGCCACGTCGTGCGGGGTGTGCCGGGACAGCACCTCCTCGACCTGGGCCCGGATGCGCAGCATCTCCTTGGCCTGGAGGCTCAGGTCGGACACCGTGCCGCGCGCCCCGCCGGTCGCGGGCTGGCCCAGCAGGACCCGGGAGTGTTCGAGGACGAAGCGCCGCCCGGGGTCGCCCCCGGCCAGCAGCACCGCCGCGGTCGAGGCCGCCTGGCCGACGCAGAACGTCGAGATCGGGGCGGTCACGAAGGTCATCGTGTCGTAGATCGCCATGAGCGAGGTGTACGAGCCGCCCGGCGAGTTGATGTAGATCGCGATCTCCTGCTCGGGACCGGCCGACTCCAGGTGGAGGAGTTGCGCGATGACGACGTTGGCGACACCGTCGTCGATCTCCGTGCCCAGGAAGATGATCCGCTCCGACAGCAGCCGGCTGTAGATGTCGTACGCGCGCTCGCCCTGCGTGGTGCGCTCGACGACGGTCGGAATCGTGTACTGGCTCATGTCCTCAGATCCCCATCCGCCGTCGCGAACCGCCCGGGCGCACATCGCTCAGCGACTCCACGATGTGGTCGACCATCCCGTACTCCTTCGCCTGCTCGGGCGTGAAGAACCGGTCCCGGTCGCCGTCGCGGGAGATCGTCTCCCGGGTCTGGCCGGTGTGCTCGGCGATGATGCGCTCGATGGCCTGCTTGGTGAACTCCAGGTTCTCGGCCTGGATCGCGATGTCGGCGGTCGTCCCGCCGATGCCGGCCGACGGCTGGTGCATCATGATCCGCGCGTTGGGCAGCGCGTACCGCTTGCCCGCCGTCCCGACCGTGAGCAGGAACTGCCCCATGCTCGCCGCGAAGCCCATGGCGAGGGTCGCGACGTCGTTGGGGATCAGCCGCATCGTGTCGTAGATCGCCAGCCCGGCCGTCACCGAGCCGCCGGGGCTGTTGATGTAGAGGCTGATGTCGGTGCGCGGGTCCTCCGCCGACAGCAGGAGGAGCTGTGCGCAGACCCGGTTCGCGGAGACCTCGTCGACCTGGGTGCCGAGGAAGACGATCCGCTGGGTGAGGAGTTGCGCGGCCAGGTGGTCGTCGAAGCGTGAGGGCGGCGTATCGCCCTCGTCGGCGCGGGGGCTGAGGGCCGGGTCCCAGCCGGTGAGGGGTGTGGGCATCGGGCCTCCCGTGGTGTCCCGCGGCGGCCTTCGCCGCGGTCACTTCACTGTCGGTCCGCACCGGCCCCGGGGGCAGGTTTCTCTGCCCGCGGCAAATCCGCCGTCAGCAGAGGGCGCGGCGGCGGATCAGCACACGTCGCGGACGTATCCGTCGTCGTCCGGGGTGGAGACGTCCCGGTCGCGGCGTACGACGGACAGCCGGTCACCGAAGCCGTCGCACGCCTTCGCCATCCCCTTGTCCTCGTACTCGACGACGACCACCCGGTTCCGGTACGGCTTCGCGAACGCCCCGCACTCGTCGTATCTGCCGCACTCCTCGACGACCGCGAAGTCCAGCCCGGTCTGCGCGCGGCGCGCGGCGAGCGGCCCGGTGTTCTTCTGCGCGATCGCGAGCCCCAGGTCGTGGGCGCGCCGCGCCAGCAGGGACACGTACGCCGTGGCCTGGTCGGCGGTCAGCAGGCCGGGCCAGCGGGTGAACGTGTCGAGGTTGTCGGGCTCGACGGCGTCGAATCCCTTGTCGGCGCAGCTCTCGATCCACGCCCCGACCCTCTCGGCCGCCTCCTCGCGCTTCGCGGCCGTGGTGATGTCGAGCACCGCCTCCCCGTCCCACTCGGGGTCGTTGACGACCTCGCCACTCTTGTCGTGCAACAGCAGCCGCGACGGCCACTTCTCGCCCGGCTGGGTCTGAAAGGCGTTGACGTAACAGACGTTGTACAGCCCGGGTGCCGGATCGTCCGCACGGTCCCGGCTCACGATCCGGACGCCCTCGGGCGGCGGGTAGGCGCCACCGATCTGGTAGTCCCAGGCGGCCCCGACCGGCGGCAGCTTGACGTCGGCCGCTCCGGTGTCCTTCGTGGAGGAGCCGCACCCGGGCAGTACGGACATGACCAGGGCGGCGAGGGCCGACGCGACCGCGGTCCGGGCGCGCGCGGCGGGGAAGTGGTTCATGCTCCTGCCCCCTGTGCCACTCGGGCCTTGCCGCGGAAGACCTGTTCCGTGTGCCAGGCGATGTTCTCCGGCGCGACCGTCGCGCTGCCGCGCTGCGGCCCGATGAGCGAACGGTCCACCAGGTCCAGCACCTGCGTCCGGGCCGCCTCGCCGCGGCCGGTGAACTCCCGGGAGACGATGACGCGCCGCCCGCCGTCCAGGCCCAGCACCCCCCGGTCGAACAGCTTGTGGTGCAGGGAGCACAGGCACAGCGCGTTGGAGAGGTCGTCCGCGCCCCGGAAGGCCCACCACCGCACATGCGCGGCCTCCAGTCCCACCGGCACCCGGCCGATCGCCCCGTCGAACCCGCAGAACGCGCACCGGTACTCGTAGGCGACCAGCACCTGCCGCCGCAGCTCGGCCGCGCGCCGCCGGTCGCGTGCCGTCACGGTCGCGACCACCGAGCCGTCCGCCGACTCCAGGTCGAGCCCGACCGCGGCGGCGATGTCGGTGTGGAGCGAGGGAGGGAAGTGCGTGTCCAGCAGAACGTGCGCCAGCCGCCCCAGCAGTTCCGGCTCGGCGGACAGCGCGGACCGCAACTCCGGCACCAGCCGCCCCTCCGCGCCGCTCTCCCGCAACCGCCCCACACCCGACCCGGGGCTGGAACCGCCGTCGGCGGTGCGCACCTCCCACACCCCGTCATTCGTCAGGTGGTGGAAGGGGTACGAGGGCGAGGTGTCGTGCGGCGGCCCGTAGTCCCGCAGCAGGTCCTTCAGGTCCCGCTCGACGTCCGAGTAGCGGAGCCCCTGATCGGGCCCCTGCTGGAATCGCCCCAGGGCGTACAGCATCAGCAGCGGCTTGTGCGGTGCGCGTAACCCCTTGTGGGTCCACTGCCGCAGGTTGCCGACGCGTTCGATCCAGTCCATGTGACGGACTGTATGGCGGCCGGGTGCCGCGTGGACGCGGCGGGTCACCGGCCCCAGATCTCGCGGTACGCCTGCCGGTAGCCCTCGGAGTCCCAGGACAGGGCGCCGCCGCTGTTGGCGGCGGTGGTGATGTGGACGGGGGCGACGTATCCGCTGGCGGGGCTGCCCGCGAAGGCGCGGTTGAACTCGTCGACGATCTGCCAGCCCTGTTCGGACAGCGGCTCGGGCACGGTGGCGGCCTGGTACCGCTTGCTGTTGATGCGCTCGAAGGCCGACGGGTCGCCGTCACCGGCGCCGATGGTGTACGGGGCGCCCGCGCCGTCCTTGTCCGCGGCGCGCAGCGCGGGGGCGGTGTGCTGCAAGTACAGGTCGTTGATGGCGGCGGAGTAGGTCCACTTGTCGCCGTAGCGGGCGAGCAGCGAGCGGACAGCCCCGATGGCGCGGCGGTTGACCTCGGGTATCGGGATGTTCTGGTAGCTCAGCAGCTTGACGTCGGAGCAGGTGGCGAGTTCCTTCTTGATCAGGTCCGACTTGCGCTTGGCGGACGGCACCGTGGCGTCGGTGAACAGGACGACCCCCGCGTGGCCGTCCGACCGGGCGATGATCCAGTCGGCGCTGATCCTCGCGACGTCCTCGACCCGGGAGGTGACGTTGCTGAAGAGTTCCGGCTTCTCGCTGGGGCGGGGGCGTCGGCGGCGTGCCAGCCGATCAGCGGAATGCCCGCCGCCTTGGCCTCCTCGGCCTCGTCGGCGGCGGTCGCGGGGTCGAAGCCGCCGATGACGATGCCGTCCGGCTTGAGGTCGAGGGCCTGCTTGAAGGCGGACCGGATACCGCTCGGCGTGCCCTGCCCGCCCAGGGTGCGGGCGTTCCAGCCGAGCAGCTTGGCGGACGCCTCATGTGGGACGACGTGGTCGAAGGAGCCCTCGGCGGCCTCGTCATCGTGGACACCCGCCGCCTGGACGACTGCTACGCGGCCGTCGACTACTTCGAGCACAAGGACATCCCCTTCGCCGTCGCCGTCGCCGTCGCCGTCGCGGTCAACGCCTTCGACGGCGAGGTCGAGCACGACCTGGACGAGGTGCGCTGGGCGCTGGACGTCTCCGAGCACATCCCGCTCACCGTCTTCGACGCCCGCGAGACGGGCTCCGTCCGCGACGCGCTGCTGGTCGTCCTGGACGTGGCCCTGGCCCGCGCCACATCCGCCGAACCGGCCTGACCCTCAGAGGGCGGCGCCCCGGCCGGGCGTGGGTATGTCCACGCCGAGCGCGCCGAGCACATGGTCGAGGAGGTCTCCGGAGGCGAACTCCGAGACCCACTCGGCGAACCGCCGGGTGCGCTCGGCCAGCTCCTCCCCATCGCTGTCACCCGTCGGTGTGATCCCGAAGTTCTGGTGCAGCCACGCCAGATACCGCCGGCGTGCGGGGGCGACCCGGTCACGGTCCTCGGGGTCCTCCGCCTCGGCGGCGAGCAGCCGGAACAGCCCGCGCAGATCGCACGCCTCGACCCGGAGGTCACCCTCGTCACCGAAGCAGATGACGGGCAGCGTGGCGAGGTCGGCGCGGTCGTCACAGCGCCACAGGGCGTAGTACGAGCCGGAGCCCGTGGCGTAGGCGAAGGGGATGAGCCGGTCCAGATACGCGTCGGGCGCGTCGCCGCAGAACCAGTCCAGGTCGTCGTTGTACGCGAACATCTCGAAGCCGGGTGCGAAGAACTGCCCTCCGAGGCTGTCCTCGAACTCCTTGAGCGCGTTCAGTTCGGGGATGGGAGAGTACGCGTCGCTCATGGGAGCGCACAGTAGCCCCGGGGTCTGACACCGCCCGCTCAGGGCCGGTGCGCGACGTGGCGGTAGGGTGCGAGGCAGGGTGTCGATGAGATAAGTGGGTCCGATGCGGTTCAGGTCATGGAGGTCTTGGAGTAAAAGGGCCCGCCTCATCTCCGGGGTGTGCGTCGCGGCGGGAATCGCGGCCGCGATCGCCTCGTATTTCCTGTTCTTTTCCAAGACCTCCGTGGAGCCCGGGCCCTTTGCCGGAAATCCGAAATGCGCGGATGTCATTTCCCGGGCCCCCGAGACCGTGCTGTCGAAGCACCGCGACGACGTCACCGGGAAGGGCGTCGCCGCCTGGGGAGACGGCTCGGTCGTCCTGCGCTGCGGGGTCACACCGCTGCGGCCGACGACCAATCTGTGCGTGACCGTCAACGGCGTCGACTGGGTGCTCGACGAGCAGCGGAAACAGAAGGACGGGGTGCACGTCCTGACGACATACGGCCGTGATCCCGCCGTCGAGGTGACCGTCGAGGGCGATGGAGCCAAGGCCGGAGACGCTTTGATCGACCTGAATCGGGCCGTCCGAGAAATTCCCCAGAAGTCGAAATGCCTCTCCTTGGGCGACACGCTCTGAGTTTGACGATCGGTGCGGGGCACGAGCTGGGCCGACACCAGCCAGCGGTACGCCCAGGGCCGCCGGTCGCCCCGGGGCACGGCGGCCCGGGGCGTCATCCGAGGGGCGCGTGCTCGCCGTGCACCCGCTCGCGAAAGGCGAGGATCGCCTGTGTGACGTCGTCGAGATGCGTTTCCAGCAGAAAATGCCCACCGTCGAGGAGAAGGATCTCGGCATCGGGCGCGTCGCGGCGGAAGGCCTCCGCGCCGGCGGGGCCGAAGATCTCGTCGTTGCGGCCCCAGACCGCGAGAACCGGAACGCGGCGGGAGCGCAGCCACTCGTGCACGGCCGGGTACAGAGCACGGTTGGTGGCGTAGTCGCCGAACAGCGCGAGCTGCGCGCGGTCCACTCCCGGACGGGCCAGCAGGGCCAGGTCGTGCTCCCAGGCATCGGGGTCGACCAGGGTGGGATCGGCCACCCCGTGGGTGTACTGCCACTCGACGGCCTCGCGCCCGAGGGCGTCCCGCAGCTCCGCCTCGTGCTCAGCGCTGCGATCGGCCCCGTAGGCCCAGATCGGCGCCCAGAACTCGGGGACGAAGCCCTCCTCGTAGGCGTTGCCGCTCTGCGAGACGACGGCGACCACGGCATCCGGATCCGCCAGCGCGAGCCGCCAGCCGACGGGCGCCCCGTAGTCCTGGACGTAGATCGCGTAGCGGTCCACGTCGATCGTGGCCAGGAAGTGGCGGGTGACCTCGGCGAGCGCGTCGAAGGTGTAGGGGAACTCGTCGACGCCCGGCGCCGACGACCTCCCGAAGCCGATGTGGTCGGGCGCGATCACCCGGTAGGGGCCGGCCAGGGCCGGGATGAGGTGGCGGAACATGTGCGAGCTGGTCGGGTACCCGTGCAGCAGCAACAGGACCGGAGCGTCCGCCGGTCCGGCCTCGCGGTAGAAGACCGTCAGCCCGTCGACCCCAACGGTGCGGTGATGAACAGCGACCATGAAGATAACCTCTTAAATCAATTTAACTGGTTAGGCTATGGTGAGTGTGCGTGCCCCGGATGTGCTTGTCAAGGAGGAGCAGGGGATGGTCGAGGGCGAGGAACTGCTGCTCGCGGTGCTCAACAGCGCTCCGGTGATCGACGGCAAGCCCACGGACGCGCTGGAACCGGCGGACGAAGCGTCGCGCTGGCTCCGCGCGCTGGGAGGGCGCGGAACGA
The DNA here is from genome assembly GCF_001417735.1 of Streptomyces sp. NBRC 110028. Taxonomy (GTDB): domain Bacteria; phylum Actinomycetota; class Actinomycetes; order Streptomycetales; family Streptomycetaceae; genus Streptomyces. Next base: position 736,537 of record NZ_BBUZ01000023.1, on the reverse strand, counting down.
CGGCCGAGCGCGAAGCGGTGCGCGACGTGCGCGACGGCCTGCACCGGCTGATCCGCGGGACCTCCACTGATGTGGACGCCCTCAACGCCGTCCTCCGGCATGCCCGCTCGTGTCCCACGGCCACGAGCGAGGGCGTTCAGTGGCAGCTCGAAGCGGCAAGTGATCAAAAACTGGCCGTCCGCGTCGTCCTCGCGTGGTCGACGGTCCGCGAAGAACTACCGGGCAGGCTGCGGCCCTGCGCGAACGAGGCGTGCAACCTGTTCCTCGTCGACCACAGCCGCCCCGGCACGGCACGCTGGTGCTCCATGGCCACATGCGGCAACCGGATGAAGGCCCGCAGTCACGCGCGAAGGCGACGTACCGGCGAGACGGCCCCCGGGTAATCCGAGACCGCCGCCGGACCCCGGCATGGCCGCCGCCGCTCAGCGATGGCCGGCGAGGAAGGGGCGAAGCAGGCCGAGCAGGGCGTCGGGGCGGTGCAGCGGGATGATGTGGCCGCAGTCTTCCAGGAGATGTCCGGTGAGATCGTCGGCGATCGGACGGAGCTGGCGTTCCAGCGCCGTGCCCACGGGGTGCGAGCCGATGGCCATCGTGGGCATCGTCAGCCGGGAGGCGGCGACGGCCCGCTCGATCTGCGCGGCGGTCTCGGGCAGGGCCCGGTAGTACGCGAACGCGCAGCGCAGGGCCTCACGTCCGGTGTAGGCGGCGACGAACGCGTCCCGCGCCCGCGCGGGCACGCCGGAGCCGAGGGTGCCCGCGTCGAGGAACCAGTCGATGTAGGCGGCCTCGTTGCCCTCCACCACGGTTTCCGCGAGCCCCGGAACGGTGTGGAAGCCGAACCACCACGGTGCGCCATCGACGAGGAAGTCCTCGGCCCCGGGCAGGCGGCCGACCAGGGACTCCATGACGACGAGCCGCCGTACCAGCCCGGGGCGGCGCATCGCGAGGAGGAAGGCGGGCGGGGTGCCCGCGTCGATCCCCACCACGGCGGCCGACCCCACCCCCAGCGCCTCCAGCAGGCCCGCGGCGTCCCCGGCCAGGGTCATCGCGTCGTATCCCGCCCGGGTCCGGGCGCTCGCGCCGAGCCCGCGCAGGTCCGGCGCGATGACGCGGTAGCGGCCCGACAGGTCCGCCATCACAGGGCTCCACAGCTCCCAGGTGTGCGGGAAGCCGTGCAGCAGCAGGACATCCGGCCCCGATCCGGCCAGGGCGACGTTCAGCTCGATGCCGTTGACGGGAATGCGGCACAGCTCAGGCATGGGGAACTCCGGGAGAGCAGATAACTCATGGTGACCAGCGAACGCGTGCACTACCAGCTCACCGCGCTGGGCCATTCCCTGGACGGCCCGCTGGACGCCCTGCGTACGTGGGCGGAGCAGCACATGGCGGAAATCGACCGCAACAACCACCGCGCCGACGGACTGCCGCCCGAGCCCGAATGACCGGGCGGGTGGCTGTGTGGCAGCACCGACCTCGATAGGTCCTGCCTGCGCGCACGGACACGCACAGGCAGCCGACATACCATGCACGAACACGCAAAAAATGCGCTTAGCGGGACATAATGGAACCCTGGCGTGGTGAGCCAGTCTGCCAACGGACTGCTCCCGAGATCCCTACGCCGAAAGAGGGCAACATGACGACGACGGCCGAAAGCCCCGCACGTGAACAAGCGACTGAGGCCGAGGAAGAGGCCGGCCGGGAGCCTCTGATCGAGCACCCGTTGCTACTGGCCGCGCTGATGCGTGGTCGTGAGGAGCGTGGTGGTGAGGGTCTGATCGAGCATCCGCTGTTGCTGGCTGCGCTGATGCGTGGTCGTCAGGGGCGTGGTGGTGAGGGTCTGATCGAGCACCCGCTGTTGCTGGCTGCGCTGATGCGTGGTCGTGAGGAGCGTGGTGGTGAGGGTCTGATCGAGCACCCGTTGCTGTTGGCTGCGCTGATGCGTGGTCGTCAGGGGCGTGGTGGTGAGGGTCTGATCGAGCACCCGTTGCTGTTGGCTGCGCTGATGCGTGGTCGTGAGGAGCGTGGTGGTGAGGGTCTGATCGAGCATCCGCTGTTGCTGGCTGCGCTGATGCGTGGTCGTCAGGGGCGTGGTGGTGAGGGTCTGATCGAGCACCCGCTGCTGCTGGCCGCGCTGGCCTGCCGTTAGGGCGCCGCGACCGCTCCGCATCCCTGAGCGGGAACGAGCGCCTCGTCGATGTGAGTCGCGAGGCGGTCCGACGTCGCTGACAGGAACTGCCCTCCAAGCGCCACGGGGCGAAAAGCCGGAGGGCAGTTCCCGTACCGACAACCCAACACATGAGGAAGCACAATGGCGGCTGAGCCTGGCGAAGAATCAGAGCGGGATCCTGTGCAGAGCTTCATCGACGAGATCTTCGATGAAATGACGCGAGAAGCGGGAGTTCCGTACAAGACCGGGACGAAGCGCGAGAAGGACCCCATGGCGGCCGCTTTGGTCGAAGCGGCTCTGGATTCCCTGTCGCGCCCCACGGCCCTCGGAGGGTCAGAAATCGAAAGAGTGCTGCTCGCGCAGATCCTCGCGGGCGCTCTGGCGGAAGCTCTCGCACCGTCACTGGCGGACGCTCTGACCGTGGAAATCATGAAGGTCCTGAAGCACCACGTCGCTCCCCAGTCCGACCGCGAGGAATCCGCCGCCGCCGGTAGCGCCGCACGCGGTTCGGGAGACGGGGCGCGCAAGAAGTGAGCTGAGCTCCGCCCCCGCGGAGGACCTCTGCCGAGGGAGAGGGGCTTCGCCCGGCAGGAGACGGCTGTGCCGGCAGCGTCCTCCCAGCGACGGAACTCCTCACGGCTCACTGGCACTGCCTACCCAACTGGCACTGCCTACCCAGGCGCTCGAAGCGACTCGGGAGCGGTCAGGGGTACCGGCTCGATATGTACGCGTCCCTGCGCGAGGTAGTGGCTGAGTTCGGGCGGCCGGTAGGACGCGTCCTCGTCGTGGCGTATGCGAGCGGTTTCCGCGAGGTACTCGCACCCGTCGGCGCGACCCGACGTGTCCGCGGACTGCCCAACGGGCCGGTGCCACGGGCGTTCCATGAGGTAGAGGCCGGTGCGTGAGGTGTGCAGCGTGCCCATGCTGTCGGGCCGCACAGGGAAGTCCATGGCGCGCGGCGTGGTCTCGCTGAGGACCTCGGGGTCGAAGTCCAGCCCGTGACGGCGAGCCTGGTGGACCATCCACAGGAGGGTGATGTCGGACAGGGCCGTCCCGCTGTAGCCGCCGCCGACGTCGCTGTGCACTCCGGCGAACCACACCTGCTTCAGTTCCTGGCCGCTGTCGTCGGCGCCGGGCTGCTGGTGCCATAGCGTCGGGATGAACGATGTGCGCTGCTCGTCGATGGCCAGTGCGTGGAAGGCCGCCTTCACCCAGCTGCTCAGTTCGGTGTCGTGGAATGCCCACCGGCGGTTGACCGAGGCCACGACCGGCTTGAGCCACCGGGGGCCCGGAGCCGGGATGCCGAGGGTACCGACCGTGTCCCACACGCCGATGAAGCGGATCTCCGTCTCGTACGCATACGCCTGGCGGAACAGGGTGGCGGCCGTGCCGGTCGGCTTCTCGATCCGGTCGCGGTACAGGACCCACGCCTCCTTGATCCGGTGGGCGTTCTCCCGGCGCAGGATGCCGGAGTTGCGAACCAGGCCGGCCAGGCTGCGGGCGGTGAAGGCCCCCCGGCTGAATCCGAACAGGTACAGCTGGTCGCCGGGCTCGTAGGCGTCGACGAGGAAGCGGTAGGCGTCCAGGACGTTGCTGGACAACCCCATGCCGAACGCGCCGCCGCCCAGGCGCTCCCACCGGCGGGTGCCTACACCGCGCCCGTAGTGCACGCGCTGCTCCACGCCCTCTGCCCGCCGCCGGACGGCCAGGGCGATCTTGGTGACGTTCGTCTTGTGGGGCTGGTCGGCGAGGTCCCACGTGCCGTCGCAGCAGAGGACCAGCTTCTTGGCCATGGCGGCTCCCTCCGGGGAGGAACAGCGACCGCACAGACGTGATTCGATCGTCGCACCACTCCGCCGGCCCCGCCATTCGCCGAAGCCGGCCCGAAGCCGGCCCGAAGCCGGCCCGAAGCCGGGCCTCAGCCGGTGGCCATCGAAGGTCAGCCGTCCGCCCGATCGGGCAGGAGATGCCCGCGCCGCCAGATGCCGCAGTAGCCCGCGGAGTTCTCGTCCAGGTACTCCTGCCTCTCAGGCGATATCAGTCTGGGACGACTACAGGGAGCGGTAGGACCAACGACTCTCAGTCAGCGCCGGTGGCGGCCTACGCGCGGATCTCCGCAGGTCTGGCCAGGGACGGGCAGTCCGGCGCTTCCTGCCTCGGTCGCATGTACGAGGCGGGAAGCAGCGCAATCCCGAGCCTCAGCCGTCCGCACGTCGCTGGTCGTAGTGGGAGCGGGAGGCATCGATGGTGTCGAGATGATCGTGCACCCATCCCAGCAGGGTCTGAAGGGGGGCCTCAAGTGTCCGTCCCAGGGGGGAGATGCGGTACTCGACCGCCACCGGCTCCGTGGACAGGATCACTCGCTCGACCACGCCGTTGCGTTCCAGCCGCCGCAGACATGCGGTCAGTGATTTCGGAGTGATGACGGGCAGGTGCTGGCGAAGCTCGTTGAAACGCCGGGGGCGGTCACACAGGGCGGCCAGCACCAGCAGTGACCACTTGTCGAAGAGCTGGTCGAGCAGCTGCCGACCGCTCTCGTCGAGTTCCGTTCGGGTCACGCTGGTTCCCTTCGTGATACCTGATCTCGTTGAAGTGTACTGGAACTACTAGATATACATGAGATACCTATTGCTTCTCTCCGTGAGGACAGGACCCATGACTGATACCTACTCGACCCTCCAGGTCTCTGTCTCCGGTGGCGTGGCGTACGCCGTCATCGACAACCCTCCAGTCAATCTGCTCGACGCCGCCCTCATGACGGACCTGGACCACTTCACGGGTTCCATGGCCGTGAACGACGACATCCGGGTGATCGTCTTTGACAGCGCGGACCCGGAATTCTTCGTCGCGCACGGCGACATGCGGATCGCCGACGACCCCGCATCGTTCGCGGCGCTCACCCTCGCGCCCGAGCAGGACCCGGCCCTGAATCCGATGATGCGGCTGCACGAGCGCATTCGAACGCTGCCGCAGATCACCATCGCCAAGCTGCGCGGGCTGGCACGCGGCGGCGGTGCGGAACTGCTGTCCGCGATGGACCTTCGGTTCGCGGCGCGTGAGCACGCCGGCCTGGCACAGCCGGAGGACAGGATGGGCATCATCCCGGGGGCGGGTGGCACCGCCTACCTGCCCGGCCTCGTCGGCCGCGCCCGCGCGCTGGAGATCATCCTCGGCGGAGGGCTGATCGACGCCACGACCGCGGAACGGATGGGCTGGGTGAACCGGGCCGTGCCGGGTGCCGAACTCGACCACGTCGTCGACACCCTCGCTGCCCGCATCGCCGCCCTGCCGTCTGGCGTCGCTCGTGCCACCGTCGAAGCGGTGGACACCGCCGCGGTGTCCACCGCCGACGGGCTGCGGAAGGCGAACGAACTCTTCGGCCGGCTCTTCAACACCCCCATCGCGGGCCGCCTCGGACAGGAGGCGCTGGCCGCTGGCGCCCAGACTCGGGACGGGGAGCGCCGCCTGGAAGCCCTCATCGACGGGCTCGGCTGAAACCGGCCCCCACGGCCGGACCGCTGCCCCCCGAGCGCGGAGCAGGCCGGCACAGCTCTCTTCGAGGGTCCCGGGCAGCTGCGATGGGGTGGCCGGGCCGTTCCGGCCCCCCATGGCGGCGCAGGGAACAGGCTGGTGAACCGCCTCCACCTGGACGCCGTTGCCGACTTGGGGAGGGACGGCGTGGACCGTCGTAAGTTCTTGGCCTCAGCACCGTTCGCCGCCGTGGCAGGCATCGGACCAAGCCGGGACTGGCTGTTGAGCACGCTCGACCAGCAGCCCAAGCCCGGACCCCGGGTGAGGCTGGAGGACGTCAGCGCCGTTCGGAACATGTTCGGCGTCGACGACGGTGGCCTTTCCGTCGGAGAACAGGCCCGCGCAGAACTCAGGCGCCTGGAAGAGGCACCATGCGACTGTGATCGCCGAGAGCGCGGTCACTACGGCTGGTCCGGCAGAGGAGTTGACGCACGCCGCGATGAGCAGCAGACCTGCCGGAACTCCCCACCACTGGCCCAGCCCACCCAGCGCCTTGCTTCGTGCCCCCGAAGTCGCCATGGAGTGCATTGGCCCGGAACACTGCGGAAGCAGGCCACGGACTAACCATCCGCCGGGGCCACCCCGATCGGGCAGGAGACGCCCGTGCCGCCGAGCCTGCGCTGCCATGTGACCCCGGCGCCCGTCTAGAGGTCTTGGAACGGTGGCATGATGCGGACGATCACGATCAGCTGGTCTCGTGGTGCCACCAGGAAGAAGAAATAGCCACCTGCCGCGTCCATGCGGCGTATCCCCCCTGCCCGCGGGCCATTGCCGTAGTCGCTGACATCGACGCCCATGCCGGCCAGGTCGACCAGTTGTCCGGCGAGACGCTCCACTTCGGTCACCACGTGAGCGGGGATGCCGCCTGCCACGTGAGCGTGATCGGGGTCGTACTCCCAGCGCCATCCGACGCTCATCGAGGTGGGAGTCCGAGCGCGGCATGTGCGTCGTCCAGGAGCTTGCCGATTGCGGACGCGGCGCGTCGGGCCTGCGTCGCGTCGCCGGTCTCGGCAGCGTCCTCCCAGTGACGGAACTCTTTGGCGACATTCGGCTGCCGCTGAATGTGGACGTAGACGGCCCACTGGGCGATGAACCGCTGGAGGGGGGCCAGGTCGGAAGCCTGCCGGGACTGATCGGCGGCCTGATCCAGCTCCCGCGTGAAGGCGGGAAGGGCGGCGGGGGCGATCTGCGCGACGGCTTGGCGAAGGGCCGTGACAGTGGCAGGCGGCTGAGGGATGAGTGGCTGCCCAGTGGCGGAGGTGGTCATTGCTGCTCCCATGGGCGAGATTCTGATCCCTGGGAGCAGCGTATCGAGTGCGAGCCCGATCGCATCGCCCGAACGAGTGAGGGCGCGCCACCTCGGCCTATGGCGGGGTCAGCGAGCGCTTGGGCATCGCCGTCGCGTCGGCCGGAGGGGCGTCGCCTCAGTCACCAGCCGGAGCGATTCCTGTCGGGCAAGAACCGCCCGTCGACGGGTCACTCAGCTTGACGCCCGTGCCGCCGATGCCGCAGTAGCCCGCGGGGTTCTTGTCCAGGTACTGCTGGTGGTACGGCTCGGCCGGGTAGAAGGGGCCGGCGGGGAGGATCTCGGTGGCGATCTCGCCGTAGCCGGAGCCGGTCAGGACGGACTGGTAGGCGGCGCGGGAGGACTCGGCCTCGGACTGCTGCTCGGCGGAGTGGGTGTAGATGGCCGAGCGGTACTGGGTGCCGACGTCGTTGCCCTGGCGGAAGTGCTGGGTGGGGTCGTGGGACTCCCAGAAGAGCTTCAGGAGGGCGCCGTAGGAGGTGACCGAGGGGTCGAAGACGACGCGGACGGCCTCGGTGTGGGCGGTGAGGCCGCTGCAGACCTCTTCGTAGGTGGGGTTCTCGGTGTGGCCGCCCTGGTAGCCGACCAGGGTGGTCCAGACGCCGGGGGCCTGCCAGAAGACGCGCTCGGCGCCCCAGAAGCAGCCGAGGCCGAAGTCGGCGACGACCAGGCCCCGCGGGTACGGGCCGGCGAGCGGGTTGCCGAGGACGGTGTGGCGGTCGGGGACCGTGAAGCCCGGTTCGGGGCGGCCCTTCAGCGCCTCCTCGGGGGTCGGGAGGTGGTTCTGGCGGCGGTTGAACAGCATGGGAAGGGCTCCTCGGGCATAGGCGGCTGTTCCTTACAACGGGCGGCCGAGGCGGCGAATTCCGCGGGGCTCACTTCGGGAGGGTCGCGGGGGATCCGCCCCGCCCCTCCCAGCCGGCCACCGCCAGCGCCCGGTAGACGGCGTACTCGGCCGCCGGATCCGCCCCGTACGACCAGGGCACGGCGCCCACGTGGCCGTCCACGTGGCGCAGCTGCTCCATGGCGTCCGCGTACCGCTCGGAGCGGACCAGGAACCAGACCAGCAGATGGCGGACGTGGGGGAGGACGGGGTGGTCGGCGGGGGCCTGGCGGACGGCGTACAGGGCGCCCTCGACCGCCTTGGTGATCACGTCGCTCTGGTAGAGGCTGCGGACGAGGTTGACCTCGGGCAGGTGCTCGAAGACGCCGAAGAGGGGGAGGGCGGGCAGGAGGCTCTTGTCGGGGGCGGACCCGGCGGCGGCGTGGGTGAAGGCGTCGGCGCGGTCCTGGGAGCCGTGCCACTTCTCGCACCAGTAGTGGAGGGCGGCGAGGTGGGCGCCCATGTGGTGCGGGGCGCGGTCGGTGACCTTGGTCCACAGCTCCTCGAAGTCGGCCTGCCGATAGGGCAGACCGCGGGCGACGCCGAGTTCGACGATGTACGGAACGGGGTCGTCCGGGGCCAGCCGCGCCGCCTCGTGGCAGACGTCCCGGGCCTCCTCCAGGATCATGCGGAAGTCCTGCGAGGACGGGTCGCGCAGCGCCTGGCGGACCAGGAACTCCGCCTGCACGGCGGCCGCGCCCGGGTCCTCGGGGGCGGCGACGCGCCAGGTGCGCAGCCACATCCCGCCCTGGCCGGGGGCCTGGGCGAGTTCGTACGCGGCGGCTCCGGCGAGCGTCTGGACGCGCTGCCAGCGCAGTTCGGAGGTCGCCTCGGTGAGCGCGAGCAGCCGGGAGGCGGGCTGCCAGTCCTGGTTCGCCTGGACCTCCTCCAGGGTCTCGATCAGTTGGGGGTCCGGGCCGGGCAGCCGTACGTCCAGCTGTTCGCGCGGTACGAAGCCGTACTCACCCGGGTCCGTGGCGCGCATCGCGCCCCGCAGGGCCTCGCGGCCGCCGCGCCTGCGCCGCAGGGCGGGCAGCACGATCAGCCCGCCGATCATGACGACGGCGATGAGGAAGATCAGAAGCTCCATGAGGTGTCCCCGTGTGAAGTCCCGTGACGGCTTGTGGTCCAGCCTATGCGCCCGGGCGGCGGTTGAATCCTGGACCGCGCGTCGCGCGTTACGCTCGGGCCCATGACCGACCAGCACCCTCACAGCTTCGAGACGCTCGCCATCCACGCGGGCCAGGAGGCGGACCCGCTCACCGGCGCCGTCGTTCCGCCGATCTACCAGGTCTCCACCTACAAGCAGGACGGGGTGGGCGGCTTGCGCGGCGGCTATGAGTACAGCCGCTCCGCCAACCCCACCCGCACCGCCCTGGAGGAGAACCTGGCGGCCCTGGAGGGAGGCCGCCGCGGGCTCGCCTTCGCCTCCGGCCTCGCCGCCGAGGACTGCCTGCTGCGCACGCTGCTGGTGCCCGGCGACCACGTGGTCATCCCGAACGACGCGTATGGCGGTACGTTCCGCCTCTTCGCCAAGGTCGTCGAGCGCTGGGGCGTGGAGTGGTCGGTCGCCGACACCTCCGACCCGGCGGCGGTGCGGGCCGCGCTGCGCCCCCGTACGAAGGTGCTCTGGGTCGAGACGCCGAGCAACCCGCTGCTGGGCATCACCGACATCGCCGCCGTCGCCGACGTCGCCCGCACCGCGGGGGCCCGGCTCGTGGTGGACAACACCTTCGCCAGCCCCTACCTGCAGCAGCCGCTGGCGCTCGGCGCGGATGTCGTCGTGCACTCCACCACCAAGTACATGGGCGGCCACTCGGACGTCGTCGGCGGTGCGCTGATCGTCTCCGACCCGGGCCTCGGCGACGAACTCACCTTCCACCAGAACGCGATGGGCGCCGTCGCCGCCCCCTTCGACTCCTGGCTGGTGCTGCGCGGCATCAAGACGCTCGGGGTACGGATGGACCGGCACAGCGCGAACGCCGCGCGCGTCGCGGAGCTGCTCACCGCCCACCCCAAGGTGACCGAGGTCTTCTACCCGGGGCTGCCCGGGCACGCGGGCCACGAGGTCGCGGCCAAGCAGATGCGGGGCTTCGGCGGCATGGTGTCGTTCCGGGTCACCGGCGGCGAGGAGGCGGCGGTCGAGGTCTGCAACCGGGCGAAGCTCTTCACGCTCGGCGAGTCGCTGGGCGGCGTGGAGTCGCTGATCGAGCACCCGGGGCGGATGACGCACGCCTCGGCGGCCGGTTCGGCGCTGGAGGTGCCGGCGGATCTCGTACGGCTGTCCGTGGGCATCGAGTCCATCGACGACCTGCTGGGGGATCTGACCCAGGCGCTCGCCTGAGACCCGTCCGAACCGCTCACCACCCCTCCAGTGGAGGGGTGGTGTCGGTGGGCGGCCCCGCCCACGGGTGGACGACCGCCGCCCAGACGGTGAACGCGACGACGGCGGCCAGCAGCAGCGCCCAGCCGACGGCCCGCGCCGCCCGGCGGCGCCGCAGCAGCCGCTGCCCTCTCCCGGCCGCCCGCCCGGCCAGATCCGGCGGCAGCACGGGGTGCGGGCCCTCCAGCATCCGCCGGACCTGGTCCTCCTTGCGGTCCGGGAAGCTCATCGTGCCGCCACCGGGGGTGGGCCGGGGGCGGCCCGGGCGCCGGTCGGGGGCGGGGCGGCGCGCATCAGGGTCACCGCGCGCGTGCAGATGGCCCGTACGCGCTCGACCGGCAGGCCGAGCGTGGCCGCCGTCTGCTCCTCCGCGATCCCCTCGTACAGCCGCAGCACCAGCACCAGCCGCTCACGCGGGGTGAGCCGGTCGAGCACGCCGCCGCGCGGGCGGCGGTAGCGGCGGGCCCGGTGGGCGAAGAGGGCGGCCAGTTCCTGGCGGGCGCGGTCGTACGGATCCTCGCCGTGCAGCCGGTCCCAGCGGGCGTAGGTGCGCGCGAGCGCGGCGGTCAGCAGGGCTTGCGCGGCTTCGGTTTCCCCCGTGGTTTCCCCCGCGGATCCCCCCGTCGGTTCCCCCGTGAGCAGTGTGGCCGCGTGCAGCAACCTGCCACCGGCGCCCGCGACGAATGCCTCGAATTCCCGGGCCCGGCGGATCTCCCGTGCTGCCCGCCGCTCTCGCACCGCGCCCTCCGCCGTTCGTCCCTCAAGGACACGGCAGGCAGGGGCGCCCGGTCAAGGGTCCGGTCACAGGTCCGGGCGGTCGGGAGTGCCTGGCTTCAGGACGCCGGTGCCGCCGCCTGCGGGATCCCGCCGTGCGCGGCGGACAGGGCGACGTTGAAGCGGGTGAGCAGATCGCAGAACATATCGCGCTCCTCCGCCGTCCAGCCGTCCGTGACCTGCGCCATCAGCTCGCGCCGCGAGGAGCGCACCTCCTCCAGGCGGGCCTTGCCGCGCGGGGAGAGCTGGAGGACGACGGCGCGGCCGTCCTCGGGGTGCGAGGTGCGCTTGACCAGGCCGGAGTCGACCAGCGGGGCGACCTGCCGGGTCACGGTCGACGAGTCGATGCCCATGCCTCCGGCGAGTGCCTTGACCCCCATGGGGCCTTCCTGATCGAGCCGGTTGAGCAGCAGGTAGGCGGCGCGGTCCATCGAGTTGCGGGCCTGTCCGACGCCGCCGAGCCGGGTCTGCTCCGCGCGGCGGGCGAAGACCGCGACCTGGTGCTGGAGTGATTCGAGTACGCCGGTGTCGAGTTGAGTCGTCATGTCCGATTGGGTGGGCATGGCCTAGGGCTCACTTCATGCGGTGGTCTGTGGGATGTGGCACAGAGTACGCGGCCCGGCCGCTGCCCGTACGGGGGCTGCAGAAACCTGCCGACAACCGGCCAGGCGCCGGTCGCCCCCGCCCGGCCGTGTTCCGGGGGAGCTGCGAGACTGGGGCCATGGCTCCACGATCCGGCGGAGAGGACGGGCCCGGCCCCGCCCGGCGCCCCGCACGCTCCGTACCGTCCACCCCGCTGGCGATCACCCTGGATGATGTGCGCGAGGCGCAGAAGACGCTCTCGGGAGTCTCCCGGCTGACCGCTTTGGAGGGCAGCCGCTTTCTGACCGGTCTGGTCGGCGCCCCGGTGCAGCTGAAGTGCGAGAACCTGCAGCGTACGGGCTCGTTCAAGCTGCGCGGGGCCTATGTGCGGATCGCGCGGCTGACGGCGGAGGAGCGGGCTGCGGGGGTGGTCGCGGCGAGCGCCGGGAACCATGCGCAGGGCGTCGCGCTCGCGGCCTCGCTGCTCGGGGTGCGGTCGACCGTCTTCATGCCCGAGGGTGCGCCGCTGCCGAAGATCGCGGCGACCCGGGACTACGGCGCGGAGGTCCGTCTCGAGGGCCAGATCGTGGACGAGACGATGCGCGCGGCGCAGCGGTACGCGGAGCAGACCGGCGCGATCTTCATCCATCCGTTCGACCACCCGGACATCATCGCGGGACAGGGCACGGTGGGCCTGGAGATCCTGGAGCAGTGCCCCGAGGTGCGCACGATCGTGGTGGGCATCGGCGGCGGCGGGCTCGCGGCCGGGATCGCGGTGGCGGTGAAGGCGCTGCGGCCGGACGTACGGGTGGTGGGGGTGCAGGCGGCGGGCGCCGCGGCGTATCCGCCGTCGCTGGCGGCGGGGCGGCCGGTGTCGGTCGAGGCGCCGGTGACGATGGCGGACGGCATCAAGGTGGGGCGGCCGGGCGACGTTCCGTTCGGGATCATCAGCGCGCTCGTCGACGAGGTCCGTACGGTCAGCGAGGACGAGCTGTCCAGCGCGCTGCTGCTGTGCCTGGAGCGGGCGAAGCTGGTGGTGGAACCGGCGGGGGCGAGCCCGGTGGCGGCGGTGCTGGCGGATCCGGGGTCCTTCGAGGGGCCGGTGGTGTCGGTGCTCTCCGGCGGCAATGTGGATCCGCTGCTGATGCAGCGCGTTCTGCGGCACGGCATGGCCGCGGCGGGCCGCTATCTGTCACTGCGGCTGCGGCTCACCGACCGGCCGGGGGCGCTGGCGACGCTGCTGGCGGAGCTGTCGGCGGCGGACGCCAATGTGCTCGACATCAGCCATGTACGTATCAATCCGCGGCTGGGGCTCAGCGAGGCGGAGGTGGAGCTGCAGCTGGAGACGAAGGGTCCGGAGCACTGCGCCGAGGTCCGGAAGGCGCTGCACGGGGCCGGGTACACCGTGATGGTCTGACGGTTCACGGCGGGCCGTTCGTCACCTCCCGTATATCGCGTTGTATCGCGACTGCGCTAGGATTCCTCTCCAGTTGCTGTCGCGACGCTGCCCTTGTGAGCTGACATATGCCTTTATTGAGGGGACGCGTCCCTGTGTGGCGAGAAGTATTCGCCGCCGCATGTCACGTCAAACGATCTTTCGTGGACCTGACTCAACCCAGGAACACCCAACTCTGGGAGTGCCAACATGCCAGGCGCGATCCACGCCGAGGGCCTGGTGAAGACCTTCGGCGAAGTAAGAGCTCTGGACGGCGTCGATCTCGATGTGCCGGAAGGAACGGTGCTCGGACTGCTCGGCCCCAACGGCGCCGGGAAGACCACCGCCGTGCGCGTGCTGACCACGCTGCTGCGCCCCGACAGCGGAACGGCGGTGGTCGCGGGGGTGGACGTGCTCAAGTACCCCAATGAGGTCCGCCGGTCCATCGGCCTGTCCGGGCAGTTCGCCGCCGTCGACGAGTATCTGACGGGCCGCGAGAACCTCCGGATGGTCGGTCAGCTCTACCAGATGGGCGCGCGCGAGGCGAAGTCCCGCGCGGACGAGCTGCTGGAGCGGTTCCACCTGGCGGACGCGGCCGACCGCACCGCCAAGACGTACTCCGGCGGCATGCGCCGCCGCCTCGACCTCGCCGCCGCCCTGGTCGTCAGCCCGCCCGTGATGTTCATGGACGAGCCGACGACGGGGCTCGACCCGCGCAACCGGCAGGCGCTGTGGGAGGTCATCCAGGAGCTGGTGGCGGGCGGCACGACGCTGCTGCTGACCACCCAGTATCTGGAGGAGGCCGATCACCTGGCCCATGACATCTGCGTGATCGACCGCGGCAAGGTCATCGCCCGCGGCACCTCCGACCAGCTTAAGGCCCGCATCGGCGGGGAGCGGGTGGAGGTCGTGGTGCACGAGCGGGAGCACATCGCGGTCGCCGAGCACGTGCTGAGCGTGCTGGGCAAGGGCGAGACCACGGTGCGGGAGCACACCCGCAAGGTCACCGTGCCGGTGGTCGGCGGGGCCAAGCTGCTCGCCGAGGTCATCCGCGAACTGGACACCCGTGGCGTGGAGATCGACGACATCGGGCTGCGCCGCCCGACGCTCGACGACGTCTTCATCTCGCTCACCGGCCATGGCGCCGAGGACGGCGGCCTGGACAACGGTTTGGAGAGCGGTTTGGCGAACGGTGCTCACGAGGGAGGCAAGTGATGGCCGTTGCCGAGGAGTCCGGCGCCACCGTCGCCACCGCCCCCCGGCCGCGCGGCGGACCGCTCGCGGCGGTCCGGGACTCGCTGGTGGTCGCCCGGCGGAATCTGATCCGGATGATGCGGATTCCGGAAGTGGTTATTTTTGGCCTGATTCAGCCCATTATGTTCGTGGTGCTGTTCAGTTATGTATTCGGCGGCGCGATCATGGTGCCGGGGCAGGCCAGTGCGGACGCCGATGTCTATCGCGAGTTCCTGATGGGCGGGATCTTCGCGCAGACCGTCACCTTCGCGACGGCCGGCGCGGGCGCGGGGATCGCCGACGACATGCACAAGGGGCTGATCGACCGGTTCCGCTCCCTGCCGATGGCGCGCGGCGCGGTGCTCACCGGCCGTACGCTCGCGGATCTGGTGCAGACGGCGCTGACGCTGGTCGTGCTGGCGATCGTCGCGCTCATCGTGGGCTGGCGGGTGCACGACGGAATCCTGAGCGCGCTGGGCGCCTTCGGCCTGCTGCTCCTGCTCGGCTACGCCTTCTCCTGGATCGGCGCGCTGATCGGGCTGACGGTGCGGACTCCCGAGGCCGCGACGTCCGGCGGACTGATCTGGCTGTTCCCGCTGACCTTCATCTCGAACGCGTTCGTGCCGTCCAGCAAGATGCCCGAGTTCCTGGGACACGTCGCGGACTGGAACCCGTTCAGCGCCACGGTGCAGGCATGCCGGGAGCTGTTCGGCAATCCGCAGGGCGTGGTGTCGGACGCCTGGCCGATGCAGCATCCGGTGCCGGCGTCGGTGCTGTGGTCAGTGGTGATCATCGTGGTGTTCCGGACGCTGTCGGTCCGGAAGTACCGCTCGGCGACCGCCTGACCGTCTGTGTCATACGGCGAGTCCCCGGCCGTGGATGTGGGCCGGGGGCTCGCCGTGAGTCGTGCGGGTGCGGGCGTTCGAGGGCGGCGCTCAGCCCTGGTAGGGCTTGGCGTCCAGGATGCGCACCGATGCCGTACGGCCGTTGGGCAGCTCGTATTCGGCGTCCTGGCCGACCTTCTTGCCGTTCACACCCGTGCCCAGCGGGGACTGCGGCGAGTAGGTCTCGATGTCCGAGCTCGCGTATTCACGAGAGGCGAGAAGGAAGGTCAGGGTGTCGTCCGGGTCGCCGTCGAAGGCGATGGTGACGACCATGCCGGGGGCGACCACGCCGGTGTCCGCGGGTGCCTCTCCGACCTTCGCGTGCTCCAGGAGCTGCGTCAGCTGACGCACCCGGAGCTCCTGCTTGCCCTGCTCTTCCTTGGCGGCGTGGTAACCACCGTTCTCCCGGAGGTCACCTTCCTCCCGGGCAGCCTCGATCTTCTTCGCGATCTCGATACGTGCCGGACCCGACAGGTACTCCAGCTCGGCCTTGAGCTGGTCGTACGCCTCCTGGGTCAGCCAGGTGACGTTCTCGCTGGTCTGGGTCACAGGTGCTCCTCGTCGGTGCTGGGAATACAAATGAACGCCCTACTCAGAAGGGTGCGCCTTCAAAGCCGGGCGAAACCACGAGCCTAACAATTCCGACAGGAAACGGGGAGGAGGGAACTCAGCTCCATGCGCATGAAACGGGACAAAACCGGCTAGTTCGGGTGTGATCGACCGAGCCCTCCGGCCGGTGTCCAGCCGCTCTCCGGGCCGCGTCGGGGCGGTGACCGGGCGGGCGGCCCGGCGCGCGGCTCAGCCGTGCGTGGCGGAATCGCAGCCGACCAGCTCGGCGCTGGTCGCGCGCCCGGTGGTGCGCACTGTCATGACCTTGATCAGGTCGTCCTGGCGCTGACCGAAGGTGAAGCTCTTACGGCCCACCTCGTCGTGGCGCGTGTCCAGGGCGCGCACCGTGCACACGGCGGTGGCGTCCCGGTCCTTGGTGATCTCCAGCCGGACGTCGACGGTGTCGGCCGCGGTCACCTTGAAACCGGTCAGCTGGCCGCTGACGTCCTCCTCGACGACGTACACGTAACCGAACCAGGCGATCAGGGCGATCAATCCGGCGCCGAGCACCGAACCGATGATCTTCAGCTTGCGGTCGGCCCGCTCGTCCGCGGAGCGGCCGTAGCGCCCCTCGGGAAGGCCCTCACGCACCGCCGACATGATCGCTTCCTCCTGCTCGGGAGACCCGGAATTATTCGGTCCCGCTGTGGGTCACTATAGAAGCCGTCTTCCGCGACGAATCACTGAGGATCGAACTTGACTGAGCAGCTGCGTTTGATGGCCGTGCACGCACATCCGGATGACGAGTCGAGCAAGGGCGCGGCCACCATGGCCAAGTACGTGTCCGAGGGGGTGGACGTGCTGGTCGCGACCTGCACGGGCGGTGAGCGCGGCTCCATCCTCAACCCCAAGCTCCAGGGGGATCCGTATATCGAGGAGCACATTCACGAGGTGCGCGCCAAGGAAATGGACGAGGCGCGCGAGATCCTCGGGGTGAAGCAGGAGTGGCTGGGCTTCGTGGACTCCGGGCTGCCCGAGGGCGACCCGCTGCCGCCGCTGCCCGAGGGCTGCTTCGCGCTCCAGGACGTGGACGAGGCGGCGGGCGCGCTCGTGAAGCTGATCCGCTCCTTCCGGCCGCAGGTCATCACCACCTATGACGAGAACGGCGGCTATCCGCACCCCGACCACATCATGACCCACAAGATCACGATGGTGGCCTTCGAGGCGGCCGGGGACCCCGAGAAGTACCCCGAGGCGGGCCCGGCGTGGCAGCCGCAGAAGCTCTACTACAACCAGGGCTTCAACCGGCCGCGCACCGTCGCCCTGCACGAGGCGCTGCTCGCGCGCGGCCTGGAGTCGCCGTACGGGGAGTGGCTGGAGCGCTGGAAGGATTTCTCCCGGCGGGAGCGCACCCTGACCACCTATGTGCCGTGCGCCGAGTACTTCGAGATCCGCGACAAGGCGCTGATCGCGCACCGCACGCAGATCGACCCCGACGGCGGTTGGTTCCGGGTGCCCATGGACATCCAGAAGGAGGTCTGGCCGACGGAAGAATACGAGCTCGCGAAGTCGCTCGTGGATACCTCCCTCCCCGAGGACGACCTCTTCGCGGGCATCCGCAACAATTGACCCCATGATGAGCGCGACCAGCACCCTCGCCATGACGCATCTCGTCCCGCTCGCCAAGGATCTGGACGAGAACAAGGTGACCCCGGGCCTGCTCGGGTTCGTCGTCTTCGCACTGATCGGCGGCGCGGTGTGGCTCCTGATGAAGTCCATGAACAAGCACATGAACAAGGTGGACTTCGAGGAGGAGCCGGAGCCCGGTGAAGCCCGGGCCGCCGCCTCCCCGAAGGGCCCCAAGGAGGAGCGCACGGCCTGACGGCACCTCCTCGGCCTGAGCCCGGACCGGGCTCGGGCTCGGGCGCGGGGCCGGTCCGGGCCGAGGTCCGGGGCCGGACCGGGCTCAGGCGTGGGGCCGGTCCGGGAGCACGGCCATGATCTCGCGGGAGCGGCGGCTCGGCACCATGCCGAGCTGCCAGGCCTGCCATCCCGTTTCCGGCTCCACACCGCGCTCCAGCACCAGCGCGAACGCCTCCGCGCACTCCTCCACCCGGGGATCCCCGCCCGCCGCGGCCGCGCCCGGCTCGCGCAGCTCCCGCAGCAGCTCCGCCAGCTCCTCCTGCGCCACCGCCGTGCCGATGACCGAGCCGCCCGCCGAGGCGAACGGCAGCAGCGTGCAGCGCAGGAACCTCGCCCAGGACCCGCCGCGCCGGTCCCCGTACTCCGCGAACAGCCGGGCCGCCTCGTCCACCAGCTCCAGCGCCTGCGCCGACCGGCCGTTCCCCGCGTCGATCACCGCCAGCTCGACGCACGACCACGCCTCGCCGTGGGCCACCCCCACCCGGTGGAAGTCCTGCCGCGCGTCCTGCAGCAGCTGCCGCGCGAAGCCGCTGTTGCGCAGCGAGCCGGTCTGCGCCGCCCGCAGATCACGGGTGACCCGCGCCGAGTGATGCCGGGCACACGCCAGCCCGTACACATCCCGCATCCGGCTGAACAACGTGCGGGCCCGCTCCAGCTCGCGCACCGCCGCGTCCCGGTCCCCACGCTCCTCCAGCGCCTGGCCCAGGTAGTACAGCGTCCAGGCCTCACCGCGCGCGTCCTCGTTGTCCCGGTGCCGGGACAGGGCCTGGCGCAGCTGGTCCACGGCCGCCGACGGCTCGCCGGCCACCAGCCGGGCGCGGGCCAGCTGGGTCAGCGCCCAGGCCTCACCGCGCTGGTCATGGGTGCGGTCGTACGCGCCCAGGGCCTCCCTCAGCTCGGCCTCCGCGCGGGGCACGTCGCCCATGCGCAGACAGGCCTGGCCGAGCTGGAAATGCGCCCACGCCTGGCCGTGCAGGCTCTCGGACTCCCGGTGCAGCTCCAGCGACCGCCGCAGCAGCTCCAGGGCCTCGGCGAGCTGCCCGCGGTCCCGCTCCACGGCGGCCAGCGCGTGCATCGTCCAGCCCCGGTCCCCGCGCAGCGCCTCGGACTCCTGCAGGGCCAGCGCCTCGCGCAGCTTCGCCGCGGCCTCCACCAGATTGCCCTGGTGGTGCAGGGTGATGCCCAGGCTGCACAGCGCGCGGGCCGCACCCGCCTCGTGGTGGGCCTCGAAATACAGGTCGACCACCGAGGACAGCGTCGTACGCGCCTGGTCCAGCTCGCCGAGCTGGCGGGCGGCGATACCGGTGCGCCACTGCACGGACCGCACCAGCAGCCCCTGGTCGACGGCCTGGGTCAGCTCGCTGATCTCGCCCAGCCGGTACAGGTCGCCGCGCAGCAGGCAGTAGTCGCACAGCGCGCCCAGCAGATGCAGCACCGCGGACTGGTCCACGCCCTCCGCATGGCGCAGCGCGGCGGTGATGAAGCTCGACTCGTCGTCCAGCCAGCCCAGCGCCGCGTCCAGCGAGGTGAAGCCGTGGCCGCCCGCCGTGCCCTTGGTGAAGACATCGGCGCGGGTGGAGGTCTTGCCGTCGACCAGCCGGATCACCGAGTCCGCCAGCTCGGCATAGCTGCGGATCAGCCGCTCCTGGGCGGCGGTGCGCTGCTCGGGCTCCTCCTCGTCGGCCAGCCGGGCGGCGGCGAACGAGCGCACCAGGTCGTGCAGCCGGTAGCGGCTGCCGCGCACATGCTGGATCAGCCCGGCGCGGCCCAGCGCGTCCAGATGGCGGGCCGCCTCCTGCTGGTCGGCGCCCAGCAGCGCCGCGGCCGCCGCCGCGCCCAGGCTCGCCCGCCCGGCCAGCGCGAGGCGGCGCAGCAGCCGCCGGGCGCTCTCCTGCTGGTCGGTGTACCGCAGCCAGAGGGTGCGCTCGACCGGGCCGACCGGCCCGTACGCCTCGAGGTCGGTGGCGAGGGTGGCGGGGGTGCGGGGGCCGAGGGAGGAGCCCGCGATCCGCAGCGCCAGCGGCAGCCGCCCGCACAGCTCGGCGATCCGCTCCACGGACTGCCCGTCGTACGGGCCGGGCCCGGCCGGGTTCTCGGCGGAGACCCGCAGCAGCTCCTCGGCGCCCGACTCGTCCAGCGGGCCGACCTCCAGCCGGTGCACCCACGCGGCCAGGTCCGGCGGCAGGGTGAGCGGGGTGCGCGAGGTGACCAGGACCAGGCTGTCGGACCGCTCCGGGACCAGCGTGCGCACCTGCTCGGCGTCGCTCGCGTCGTCCAGCACGATCGTGACGGGCAGCCCGGTCAGATGCTGGTGATACAGCTCGGTGAGCCGCTTGAGGTGCTGGTCCTGGCTCGCCCGCTCCCGGAAGAGCAGCTGGTCGCGGGGCGCGCCGAGCCGGTTCAGCAGATGCAGCAGCGCGTCGCGGGTCGACAGCGGGGCCTGCTCGGCGCTGTCCCCGCGCAGATCCACCAGGCACGCGCCCCGGAACTGATCGCGCAGCTCATGGGCCGCCCGCACCGCCAGCGTGGTGCGGCCCGAGCCCGGTGGGCCCTCCAGCAGCACCACTGTCGGTTTGGTCTCGGTGCTGGCCCGCGCCTGGTGCACCCACTGGGCGATCTGGCCGGTCTGCGCGCGGCGCCCGGCGAACGGGCCGTCCGCCTGGGGGAGCTGGCCGAAGGACTGCTCCAGCACCGTGCGCCTGCGGGCCGCCTGACTGCGGTCCGCGCCCCGCAGCCGCGGCACCTGCCCGCCGGTGGGGGACGAGGAGCGCTTGGCCGGGCCGCCGCCCTGGCGGGTGGCGGCCGAGGTCATCCGGTGCTGATCGATGAACGGCCGGATGCCCCGCACCTCGACCGCCGTGAGCCACTGCAGCCGCAACTGCTCGGGCCCGCCGGGCTGGTTGCGCAGCGCCGCCTGGCGGTGGGCGGCGGGCCAGTGGGCCGCGGTGAGCTTGAGGACGGCCGCGGCCGACCCCGCCACCGCCGCGGTCACGCCCGCGCCCAGCGCCGTGCCCGCCGAGGTGCCGAAGGTGAGGTCCGCGCCGAACGCTGCGGCCGCCGCCACCGCCGCGGCCAGCGCCGGGGTGGACAGCCGCTCACGCCCCAGCATCGCCGAGAGCGGTCTGCTGCCGGCCTCCGCCTCGTCCAGCGCGCGCACATACGCGCCGTACTCCTCGGCCGCGGTCGCCGCCATCCCGTCCAGCGCGCCCCGCGCGCGGCTGAGCAGCACCCCGCTGTCCGTGCGGCCGCCGGAGCGCCGCACCTCCTCCTCGACGGCCCGCGTCAGCAGCCGCTCGACCTCCGTCCGGTGGCTGTCCCGCAGCACGGCCAGTGAGCCCGGCATGTGATCCCCCTCCTGCACGAGCGCCACGCGTGAATCGCGCGTTGCTCCCCAAGTCTTCCGCTTCTGCCTCATATCCGGCAGCCCTGTGGATAACTCCCCCTGTGGACAACTCACCCGCGCCCCGCGCGGTGGGGGAGGATGGGGGTATGCCGAACCGCCTGGCGCACGAAACGTCCCCCTACCTCCTGCAGCACGCCGAGAATCCGGTCGACTGGCGACCGTGGTCGGACGAGGCGTTCGAGGAGGCGCGCAGCCGCGGGGTGCCCGTGCTGCTGAGCGTCGGCTACTCCAGCTGCCACTGGTGCCACGTCATGGCGCACGAGTCGTTCGAGGACGCCGAGACGGCCGAGTATCTGAACGCCCACTTCGTGTCCGTCAAGGTCGACCGCGAGGAGCGGCCGGATGTCGACGCCGTGTACATGGAGGCGGTGCAGGCCGCGACCGGGCAGGGCGGCTGGCCGATGACGGTGTTCCTCACGCCCGACGCCGAGCCCTTCTACTTCGGCACCTACTTCCCGCCCCGCCCCCGGCCCGGCATGCCCTCCTTCCGGCAGGTGCTGGAGGGCGTCCGCGCCGCGTGGTCCGACCGGCGCGACGAGGTGCGGGAGGTGGCCGGGAAGATCGTGCGGGACCTGGCCGGGCGCACCGGCATCGCGTTGGGCTCCGGCGCGCCGCAGCCGCCCGGCGCCGAGGACATGGCGGCCGCGCTGATGGGGCTGACCCGCGAATTCGACGCCGTGCGCGGCGGCTTCGGCGGGGCGCCGAAGTTCCCGCCGTCCATGGCGCTGGAGTTCCTGCTGCGGCACTACGCCCGGACGGGCTCCGAGGGTGCGTTGCAGATGGTGCAGGCCACCTGTGAGGCGATGGCCCGCGGCGGCATCTACGACCAGCTCGGCGGCGGGTTCGCACGCTACTCCGTCGATGCGGAATGGATCGTTCCGCATTTCGAGAAGATGCTCTACGACAACGCGCTGCTGTGCCGCGTCTACGCCCACCTGTGGCGGGCCACCGGCTCGGACCTCGCGCGCCGCGTCGCCCTGGAGACCGCCGACTTCCTGGTCCGCGAGATGCGTACCGAGCAGGGCGGATTCGCCTCCGCGCTGGACGCCGACAGCGACGACGGCACCGGCCGGCACGTCGAGGGCGCGTACTACGTCTGGACGCCGGAGCAGCTGCGCGAGGTGCTGGGCGAGGCGGACGCCGAGCAGGCCGCCGCGTATTTCGGGGTGACCGAGGACGGCACGTTCGACAGTGACATCAGCCGCGGCCGCGGCGGGGGAGCGTCCGTCCTCCAGTTGCCCGACGGCGCGCCTCCGGCCGACGCCGCCCGGCTCGCCTCCGTACGGGAGCGGCTGCTGGCCGCGCGGGAGCGGCGGGAGCGTCCCGGCCGCGACGACAAGATCGTGGCCGCCTGGAACGGGCTGGCCATCGCCGCCCTCGCCGAGACCGGCGCCTACTTCGACCGCCCCGACCTGGTCGAGGCCGCGACCGAGGCAGCCGACCTGCTCGTGCGGCTCCACATGGACACCGGCGGGCGGCTCGCCCGCACCTCGCTGGGCGGCGCCGTGGGCGGCCACGCGGGCGTGCTGGAGGACTACGCCGATGTGGCCGAGGGCTTCCTCGCCCTGGCGGCGGTCTCCGGCGAGGGCGTATGGGTCGACTTCGCGGGGCTGCTCCTGGACACCGTGCTGCACCATTTCGCCGCCGAGGACGGCACCCTGTTCGACACCGCCGACGACGCCGAGGCGCTGATCCGCCGCCCCCAGGACCCGACCGACAACGCCGCCCCCTCGGGCTGGACGGCGGCCGCCGGGGCGCTGCTGTCCTACGCCGCCGTCTCCGGCAGCAGCCGCCACCGGGAGGCGGCCGAGCGGGCCCTGGTCGTGGTGCGGGCGCTGGGAGGACGGGTGCCGCGGTTCATCGGCTGGGGCCTGGCGGTCGCCGAGGCGCTGCTGGACGGGCCGCGCGAGGTGGCCGTCGTCGGACCGGACGACGACCCCGGGACCCGCGCCCTGCACCGGGCCGCGCTGCTGGCCACGGCGCCGGGCGCGGTGATCGCGGTGGGCGCTCCCGGCTCCGAGGAGGTGCCGCTGCTGGAGGGGCGGGTGCTGCTGGAGGGGCGCCCGGCGGCATACGTCTGCCGCCACTTCACCTGTGACGCCCCGACCGACGATGTGGCGGCGCTCACGGCCCGGCTCGGCGGCTGACGCCGTAAAGCCCCGGAGGGCGGGGTCTACGGCGGCGGGGGCGCGGCGGTCACAGGGGCAGGCCGCGGGCGAGCATGCCCAGGGCGCGGTCGACGCTGTCCTCCATGGTCTCCTCCCGGCGGTGGTCGAAGCAGTGGAGGACCGCCTCCTGGAGGGCGCCGAGGACGGCCCCGACGAGCACCCGCACCTCGAAGTCCTCCGGTGACCGGCCGCTGCGCTCGGCCAGGACCTCTCCCAGCATGGCCCCGGTCTTGGCCATGCCCTCGCCCATGCGGGCGCGCAGCGCCGGGACCTGGCGGATCAGGGTGAGCCGGGTCAGCATCTCCTCGCGCTCGTCGTCGGTGAGCCGCCGCGCCATGTCGATCAGGACGCGCCGCAGGGAGGCGACCGGCGGCTCGTCCAGCGGCCGGTCCCGGATCCCGGCGGCCATGGCCTCGTCGTACTCGTCCGTGAGGACGATGTCCTCCTTGGCGGGGAAGTAGCGGAAGACGGTGCTGGGGGAGACGTCGGCGGCCGCCGCGATCCGGTCCACCGGGGTGGCGTCGTAGCCCTGTTCCGCGAACAGCCGGTAGGCGGCCAGCCGGATCGCCTGCCGGGTCTGGATCTTCTTGCGTTCGCGCAGCCCGGGTCGCTGCCCGGCGGGCGTGGTGTGTGCGGAGGCCATGCCGGTCATTGTCGGGCACCGGCGGGCGGCCGGGATCAGGAGTGCTGGTAGGCGACCATCGAGATCCCGACGTAGTGCACGACGAAGGCGGCGAGGGTGAGGGAGTGGAACACCTCGTGGAAGCCGAACCAGCGGGGTGAGGGGTTGGGGCGCTTGGTCCCGTAGATCACCGCGCCCGCGCTGTAGAGCAGGCCGCCGACGACGATCAGCGTCATGACGGCGATGCCGCCGGTGCGCAGGAAGTCCGGCAGGAAGAACACCGCCGCCCAGCCCAGGGCGATGTAGCACGGGGTGTAGAGCCAGCGCGGGGCGCCGACCCAGAACACCCGGAAGGCGATCCCGGCGAGCGCTCCGGCCCACACCAGCCAGAGCAGCAGCTCCTGTTTGCCCCGTGGGAGCAGCAGCAGCGTGAAGGGCGTGTAGGTGCCTGCGATGATCAGGAAAATATTGGCGTGATCCAGGCGGCGCAGCACCGCCGTGGCGCGCGGGCCCCAATTGCCCCGGTGATACAGGGCGCTCGTCCCGAAGAGCGCGCAGGCGGTGAGCGTGAAGATGGCGCACGCGATGCGCCCGCGCGGGCTGTCGGCGAGCGCGGTGAGTACCACTCCGGCGATGAGCGCGGCCGGGAACATGCCGGCGTGCAGCCAGCCGCGCAGCATGGGTTTGAGGGGGAGAGGGGCTGTCTCGGGCCCTGGCGATTGGTCAACGGCGGCGTCGGGCGCGGCTGCAGTCATGACGCTCATGCTACCCAGCCACCGTAAGTTACCGGCCGTGTCGAGTGGTGATGGTCACGAAGATGCCCACTGGACAGATCGCCCACATCGTCGGATGATCAAATGAGCGCGGTCGGCACCGGATGAGCTGAGCATCCGGGTCGCAGCCCCCAAGGGGTAGCTGTCTCCATATGCGGATATGCGTGCACATATCCGCCCAAACCCTCAAACCAAGCGCCGGAGCGAGTGCGGTTCCGGCGGGATGGAGCGATCGTGGCGCCCAGCAATGTGGCTTCCGCCCTCATCACGGCCCCGACCAGCCACCAGGAACTGATCGCCTGGGTCGGCGAGATCGCCGACCTCACCCAGCCCGATGAAGTGGTGTGGTGTGACGGTTCGGAGTCGGAGTACGACCGTCTGTGTGCGCAACTCGTCGAGAAGGGCACGTTCAAACGTCTCGACCCGATCAAGCGCCCCAACTCGTACTACGCGGCCTCCGATCCCCGCGATGTGGCGCGCGTGGAGGACCGCACCTTCATCTGCTCCGAGAAGGAGGCGGACGCGGGTCCGACGAACCACTGGAAAGACCCGTCCGAGATGCGCCGGATCTTCGCGGGCGAACAGGGCATATTCCGGGGCTCGATGCGCGGCCGCACCATGTACGTCGTCCCGTTCTGCATGGGACCGCTCGGCTCGCCGCTGTCCGCGCTCGGCGTCGAGATCACCGACTCCGCGTACGTCGCCGTCTCGATGCGCACGATGACCCGCATGGGCAGCGCCGTGCTCGAAGAGCTCGGCGAGGACGGCGCCTTCGTCAAGGCCGTCCACACCCTCGGCGCCCCGCTGGAGCCCGGCCAGGCCGATGTGCCGTGGCCGTGCAACGCGACCAAGTACATCTCGCACTTCCCGGAGTCGCGGGAGATCTGGTCCTACGGCTCCGGCTACGGCGGCAACGCGCTGCTCGGCAAGAAGTGCTACGCGCTGCGCATCGCCTCCGTCATGGCGCGTGACGAGGGCTGGCTCGCCGAGCACATGCTGATCCTCAAGCTCACCCCGCCGCCCAGCAAGGCAGCGGACCAAGGGTCCTCGTTTGAGGGTGATGGTGGGCGACGGGAGGGGGAGTCGAAGTACGTCGCCGCGGCCTTCCCGAGCGCGTGCGGCAAGACCAACCTGGCGATGCTGGAGCCAACCATCCCCGGCTGGACGGTCGAGACGATCGGCGACGACATCGCGTGGATGCGGTTCGGCGAGGACGGCCGGCTGTACGCGATCAACCCCGAGGCGGGCTTCTTCGGTGTCGCGCCCGGCACCGGTGAGCACACCAACGCCAACGCGATGAAGACCCTGTGGGGCAACTCCGTCTTCACCAACGTCGCGCTCACCGACGACGGCGACGTGTGGTGGGAGGGCATGACCGAGGAGGCGCCCGCCCACCTCACCGACTGGAAGGGCAACGACTGGACCCCGGCGAGCGAGACGCCCGCGGCCCACCCCAACGCCCGCTTCACCGTGCCCGCCGGCCAGTGCCCGATCATCGCGCCCGAGTGGGAGGACCCCAAGGGCGTGCCGATCTCGGCGATCCTCTTCGGCGGCCGCCGCGCCAGCGCGGTCCCGCTCGTCACCGAGTCCTTCGACTGGCAGCACGGCGTCTTCCTCGGTGCCAACGTGGCCAGCGAGAAGACCGCGGCCGCCGAGGGCAAGGTCGGTGAGCTGCGCCGCGACCCGTTCGCGATGCTGCCCTTCTGCGGCTACAACATGGGCGACTACATGGCCCACTGGGTCGACGTCGCCAAGGACAAGGACCAGGCGAAGCTCCCGAAGATCTACTACGTCAACTGGTTCCGCAAGAACGACGAGGGCGCGTTCGTCTGGCCCGGTTTCGGCGAGAACAGCCGCGTCCTGAAGTGGATCGTGGACCGCCTCGACGGCCGCGCCGAGGGCGTCGAGACCCCCATCGGCATCCTGCCGACCAAGGAGTCCCTCGACACCGACGGCCTCGGACTGGACGACGGGGAGCTGGACTTCCTCCTCAACGTCGACAAGGAGGTGTGGCGCGAGGAGGCCGCCCTGGTCCCCGAGCACCTCAACACCTTCGGTGACCGCACGCCGAAGGCGATGTGGGACGAGTACCGGGCGCTGGTGCAGCGCCTGGGCTGAACCGCCAGGTCATCGGACCGGACGCCATCAGGCCGGGGCCCGCACCGCACGGTGCGGGCCCCGGCCTGTGCGGCGGCCGTGATCGAGCCCGGACGTGATCAAGGAGAGTTCCTACACGTCGGGGCCGGGCGGTTTCCGGTGCGGCGGCGGATGGTAGGCCTTCGAGGCCAGCACGATGCCGAGGAGAGCACCGTATGAGTGTCGCCCCCAGTGATTCCGTCGCCTTCAAACCCTTCGCCTCCGCGCCCGGTGAGGCCAGCACCGACCGGGTGTCGGCGATCCGGCTCTCCCTGGTGTACCTGCCGCTGCACGCGCCCATCAGCGACGCCAAGGTCCTGACCGGCAGGCAGAAGCCGCTCACCGAAGTGGCCTTCCTCTTCGCCGAGATCAGCACCGAGGGCGGCCATGCGGGCCTGGGCTTCAGCTACTCCAAGCGGGCCGGCGGGCCCGCGCTGTACGCCCACGCCCAGGAGATCGCGCCCGAGCTGATCGGCGAGGATCCCAGCGACATCGCCCGGCTGTGGAACAAGCTGGTGTGGGCGGGCGCGTCCATGGGCCGCAGCGGAGCCGCCGTGCAGGCGGTCGCCGCGTTCGACATCGCGCTGTGGGACCTCAAGGCCCGGCGCGCCGGGCTGCCGCTGGCCAAGCTGCTGGGCGCGCACCGCGACGCGGTCAGCGTCTACAACACCTCCGGCGGCTTTCTCTCCACGCCCATCGAGCAGGTGCTGGAGAACATCGACCTGGCCCGCTCCCGCGGCGTCGCCGGGATCAAGCTCAAGGTCGGCTCGCCGGACCCGCGCGTGGACCTCGCCCGGGTGGAGACCGTACGGGAGCATCTGGGAGACGGCGTTCCGCTGATGGTGGACGCCAACCAGCAGTGGGACCGGATCACCGCCACCCGGGTCGGCCGGGCGCTGGAGAAGTTCGACCTCACCTGGATCGAGGAGCCGCTCGACGCGTACGACGCCGAGGGCCACGCGGCCCTCGCCGCCACCCTGGACACGCCCATAGCCACCGGCGAGATGCTGACCAGCGCGCACGAGCACGCGGCGCTCATCGAGGCGGGCTCCTCCGACTTCGTACAGCCCGACGCCCCACGGGTCGGCGGCATCACCCCGTTCCTGCAGATCATGACGCTCGCCGACTACAAGGGCCGGAGCCTCGCCCCGCACTTCGCGATGGAGATCCACGTCCATCTCTCGGCGGCCTATCCGCGCACCGCGTGGGTCGAGCACTTCGAGTGGCTGGAGCCGCTGTTCAACGAGCGGCTGGAGCTGCGCGAGGGCCGCATGGTCATCCCCGGCCGCGCTGGTCTCGGCCTCTCGCTCAGCGACCAGGCGGCGGCCTGGACGAAGGAGGCGGCCCGCTTCGGCGAGGGCGCCTGACCCCGGAAGACGCTCCTAACCGGTTTGCGCCGTGAACGCCGCGTACGCGGGCTCGTCGAAGAGGACGAAGCGCACCTCTTCGACGGCCGTGTCCGCGGCGCGGACCGTTTCCACCGCGATCCGGGCGCCGTCGTCCATCGGCCAGCCGTAGATCCCGGTGGAGATCGCCGGGAACGCGACCGTCCGGGCACCCAGTTCGTCCGCGACGCGCAGGGAGGCGCGGTAGCAGGACGCCAGCAGGCCGGAGCGGTCCTCGGTGGCCGACCACACCGGCCCGACGGTGTGGATGACCCAGCGGGCGTCGAGCCGTCCCGCCGTCGTGGCCACGGCCTGGCCGGTGGGCAGCCCCTCGCCGTAGGGGGCGGCGCGCAGGCTCCGGCAGGCGTCGAGGATGTCGGGCCCGCCCTTCCGGTGGATCGCGCCGTCCACCCCTCCGCCGCCGAGGAGGGAGGAGTTCGCCGCGTTCACGATGGCGTCGGCGTGCTGCGCGGTGATGTCGCCGTGGACGAGGGTGATGGTGGCCATGGCTCCATCGTGGGCCACGGCCGGTCGGTCCGTCCCGAACGTCAGGCGGCGACGCCGAGGGCCGCCGTGTGCGCCTCCAGGCGCTCGGCGGTGAGCGCGGTGGCCGCTGTGTCCTCGCGCGAGGTGGCGATGACCAGGGCCCAGCCCGCCAGGGTGTGGGCGCGCTGGTGGAGGGCGGCGACATGGGCCGGGTCGGCGGCGGCCGTGGTGGGGGCGGCGCGCAGCGGGGCGCGGCCGTCGCGCAGCCGTACGACCTGGCCGGCCAGGCGCTCGGCGGCCTCGTCCAAGGCCGGGTCCGGGGTGAGGGCCCGCAACTCGTCGGTCACGGTCAGCAGCGCGGTCAGATGTCCGGCGAGCCGAATGTCCAGCTCTTCCTCGCGGGAGCGGTGCGGGAAATCGGGCTGGGGCTCGGCCATGGTGTGGACCGACTTGGTGCGGATCGGCTCGTACATGGATGGCCTCCAAACGTTCAGGAGGCCATCCTAACTTGGACGGCGTCTAAAGTTGAGCCTTCTACAGATATCCGGTCACGGGATCTGGCTCAGGGCTGGCCGTAGCCGTCGAGGAACCGCCCGATCCGGGTCACCGCGTCGGCCAGGTCCTTCTTCGCCGGGAGGGTGACGATGCGGAAGTGGTCCGGCTCCGGCCAGTTGAAGCCCGTACCGTGCACGATCATGATCTTCTCGGTCCGCAGCAGGTCGAGCACCATCTGCCGGTCGTCCTTGATCTTGTAGACCTTGGGGTCCAGCTTCGGGAACGCGTACAGCGCGCCCTTGGGCTTCACGCAGCTCACGCCCGGGATCTGGGTCAGCAGCTCGTACGCCGTGTCGCGCTGCTCCAGCAGCCGTCCGCCCGGGAGCACCAGGTCGTTGATCGACTGACGGCCGCCGAGGGCGGTGGCCACCGCGTGCTGGGCGGGCATGTTGGCGCACAGCCGCATGTTGGCGAGGATCGTCAGCCCCTCCAGGTAGCTGGCGGCATGGGCCTTGGGGCCGCAGACCGCGAGCCAGCCGCTGCGGTAGCCCGCGACGCGGTACGCCTTGGAGAGCCCGTTGAACGTCAGCGTCAGCAGGTCCGGGGCGATCGCGGCGGTCGGGGTGTGGGTGGCGCCGTCGTAGAGGATCTTGTCGTAGATCTCGTCGGAGCAGACGATCAGCTGGTGGCGGCGGGCGATGTCGGTGATGCCGCGCAGCATCTCTTCGCTGTAGACGGCGCCCGTCGGGTTGTTCGGGTTGATGATGACGATCGCCTTGGTGCGGTCGGTCACCTTGCGCTCGATGTCGGCGAGGTCCGGCAGCCAGTCCGCCTGCTCGTCGCAGCGGTAGTGGACGGCCGTGCCGCCGGCGAGCGAGACCGAGGCGGTCCACAGCGGATAGTCGGGGGAGGGGACGAGGACCTCGTCGCCGTCGTCCAGCAGCCCCTGCATCGACATCTGGATCAGCTCGGAGACGCCGTTGCCGAGGAAGATGTCCTCGACGTCGAGGTGGATGCCCTGGGTCTGGTAGTGCTGCATCACCGCGCGCCGGGCGGAGAGCAGGCCCTTGGCGTCGCCGTAGCCGTGGGCGCCGCCGAGGTTGCGCAGCATGTCCTCGAGGATCTCCGGCGGGCATTCGAAACCGAAGGTCGCCGGGTTGCCGGTGTTGAGCTTGAGGATGCGGTGACCCGCTGCCTCCAGTCGCATCGCCTCCTCGAGAACCGGGCCACGGATTTCGTAGCAGACGTTGGCGAGCTTCGTGGACTGGATCACCTGCATGTCGGCCACCTTACGGCGGAGCATCCGGCCACGCTCGGTGTTTTTCGCCACGTGGACGGTGTACGGGATCGCTCCCGGGTCCGGCCGGGCGCGTCGCGCCCCCTTCCGTGCTCATCGGTAACGAGTGAGTTACCCCCGTTAATTTTCGCGAAAGAGGGGTTGGCCTGGGCGGAACCGATGACTATCGTTCACGCACCTCACCCAATCGTTCAGCTGAACGAAACGAGCCGGGAAGGCGCCCCGTCCATGTCCGAGACCTCCCACCGAACAGACCCCGGGGCGGCCCGGATACCCCGGCGGTCGGTGCTCGCCGCGGCCGCCGCGGGCGGCGGCGCCCTCGCCGGATCCGCCCTGCTGACCGGCTGCTCGGGTGCCGCGTCCGCGTCCCCGACCGAGGCCGTGCCCACCAGCGGCCCGGCCGGGCGCCCCGACCGCGGCGGCACCCTGCGCATCGCCCGGCCGCCCGCCTCCGACGCCGAGACCCTGGACCCGGCGAGCGCGCTGTCCGCGTACGAATACCTCGGCGCCCTCTACAACCGGCTCGTCCGCGTCGGCAAGGACGGCAAGGTCGCCCCCGACCTCGCCGAATCCTGGGAGCCCGACGCCAAGGCGACCACCTGGACCTTCCGGCTGCGCCGCGGCGTCACCTTCCACGACGGCTCCGCCCTCACCTCCGCCGACGCCGCCTACACCCTGCGGCACATCCTCGCCACCGCGACCGCCTCCCCGCAGGGCCCGGTGCTCGCGCCGCTCGTCGACCCGAAGCGGCTGCGCACCCCCGACGCGCACACCCTGGTGGTCCCGCTGAAGAGCCCGCACGCCGAGTTCCCCAGCCTGCTCACCCACTACAACTGCTACGTCATCCCCGACGGCAGCGCCCGCTCGATCGGCCGCACCGGCATCGGCACCGGCCCCTTCAAACTGGCCTCCTTCGCCTCCGCCGGACCCGGCCGGGTCGTGGCGTACGAGGACCACTGGGCCGGGCGCCCGGTGCTGGACGCCATCGACTTCTTCTCCGTCGCCGACATGCAGGCCCGGGCCAACGCCCTGCTCGCCGGCCAGGTCGACCTGCTCTCCCAGACCAACCTCGACTTCGCCACCGCCCGCGTCGTCGCCGCCTCCAGCCGCGCCACGATCGCCCGGTCGAAGAACGCGCAGTGGTACGTACTGCCGATGCTCACCACCGAGAAGCCCTTCACCGACGTGCGGGTCCGGCAGGCCATGAAGCTCGCCTACGACCCCGAGCACATCCGGAAGGTCGCCCTCCAGGGCGCGGGCACGCTCGGCTGGGACAACCCCGTACCGCCGAACGACCCCGCCCACGTCGCTGCCCACCCCGCCCACGACCCCGAGCGGGCGCGCCAACTGCTCAAGCGGGCCGGACACGAACGGCTCGCGGTGGACCTCTACACGTCCTCCTACGACCCGATCTTCACGCCCATGGCCCTCGCCTACCAGGAGTCCGCGGCCCGCGCCGGGATCCGCGTCCGGATCAGGACCGCGGCCGCCGACTCGTACTACACCCAGATCTGGATGAAGAAGCCGCTCATGGCCACCTACTGGTACACCGGGCGCCCCATCGACCAACTCCTCAACCAGGTCTTCCGCGGCGGCTCCTCCTACAACGAGACCGCCTGGTCGGACAAGGAGTTCGACGCGCTCCTGGACCGGGCCCGCCGCGAGACCGACGGGAGCCGCCGCCGCGAGCTGTACGGGCAGGCGCAGACCCTGGTGATCGAGCGGGGCGGGGCGATCACCCCGATGTTCGCCGACCGGCTCACCGGCATCTCCCGGAAGGTGCGCGGCTACGCCGAGCACGGCTTCGAGTTCGACTACCGCGGCATCGGCCTGAAGGGGGCGTGAGGCGCGTGTTCACCTTCATCGCCCGCCGCGTCGTCGCCGCGTTCGGCACCCTGCTGCTCTCCTCCGTCATGGTCTTCCTGGCCGTCCAGGCGCTGCCCGGCGACGTCGCCACCCAGGTGCTCGGCAAGGACGCCACCCCCGACGCGGTGTCCGCGCTGCGCAAGCAGATGGGGCTCGACCAGCCCGCCTGGGAGCGCTACGCCGACTGGATCAAGGGCGCCCTGCACGGCGACTTCGGCACCTCGCTGGTCACCACCAAGCCGGTGGGCGGCGAGGTCGCCCAGTACCTCGGCAACTCCGCCCTCATCGCCGTCGTCACCGTCCTCTTCGCGGTCACCGGCTCGCTCGTGCTCGGCATCCTCGCCGGGCTCTACCGCGACCGCTGGCCCGACCATGTGATCTCCACGGTCAGCCTGGTCGGGATGTCCATCCCCGAATTCGTCGTGGCCACCTTGCTGGTGCTCGTCTTCTCCGTCGCCGTGCCCGTGCTGCCCGCCGTGGTGCTGTACGGGCCGGGGGCCTCCACGGGCGAACTGCTCCCCGCCGTCTGGCTGCCCGCCGCCTCGCTCGCGATCGTGATGGCCGCGTACATCGTGCGGATGGCCCGTACGTCGGTCATCGACGTCATGGCCGGCGAATACGTCACCACCGCGCGGCTGAAGGGGCTGTCCACCTGGCGCGTGGTCACCCGGCACGCCCTCCCCGGCGCGCTGCTGCCCACCCTCCATGTGATCGCGCTCAACGTGGCCTGGCTGATCGGCGGCGTCGCCGTCGTGGAGAACGTCTTCAACTACCCCGGCATCGGCAAGCTGCTGCTCACCTCCGTGCAGAACCGCGATCTGCCCGTCATCCAGGCCATCGCCCTCATCAGCGCCGTCGTCTACGTCGTCTGCAACCTCGCCGCCGACCTCGGCTCCATGGCCCTCAACCCCAAGCTCCGCACCCGAGGAGGGAGGAACCGTTGAACGCGCTGAAGACGCCTGCCGCGGCCCCCGTTCCCGCACCGTCCGCCCGATCAGGGGTCCCCGGCTCCGCCGCCGCCCGCGCCTGGCGCACCGTACGCACCTCCCGCCCCGCCGCCATCGGGCTCGCGATCGTCGCCGTCCACCTCGTGATCGCGCTGCTCGCCCCGCTGCTCACCCCGTACCACCCCACCGTCGGCGACGCCTCGCACGCGCTGCTCGGGCCCGGCGCCGACCACTGGGCGGGCACCGACCAATACGGGCGCGACGTGCTGACCCGGGTGCTGTACGGCGGGCGGTACGCGCTGGGCGTCTCCGTCACCGCGACCCTCCTCACCATCGCGCTCGGCACCGTCCTCGGCTGCGCGGCCGCCCTGCGCGGCGGCTGGCTGGACGATGTGCTGATGCGGATCCTGGACGCGGTGCTGTCCATCCCCGCGATCCTCGTCCTGCTGGTCATCGTCACCGCGCTG
The DNA here is from genome assembly GCF_001417735.1 of Streptomyces sp. NBRC 110028. Lineage (GTDB taxonomy): Bacteria > Actinomycetota > Actinomycetes > Streptomycetales > Streptomycetaceae > Streptomyces. The sequence continues at coordinate 702,842 of NZ_BBUZ01000023.1, read as the reverse complement.
GGCACCGGCTCCGGGGTGATCGTGCTGGCCATCGGCGTCATCTGCGTCCCCCAGGTGGTACGCGTCGTGCGGGCCGCCGCGCTCGCCGTCGTGCCCCAGGACTACGTCACCGCGGCGCGCGCCCGCGGGGAGGGGACGTGGGCGATCCTGCGGCGCGAGGTGCTGCCCAACATCACCGACGTGGTGTGCGTCGAGTTCGCCATGCGCGCCTCATGGGTCGTGCTGCTGATCTCCTCGCTGTCCTTCCTCGGCTTCGGCGCCGACCCGCCCACCCCCGACTGGGGGCTCATGGTCTCCGAGAACCGCACCGCCATCACCGTCGTACCGCTGGCCAGCCTCGCGCCCATCATCGCCCTGGCCACCCTCGTCGTCGGGCTCAACCTCGCCGCCGACGGGCTGTCCAAGGCGTGGGGCGTCGACCGCATCCGGGAGGGCTCCTGATGAGCGCCATCGTGTCGGTGACAGATCTCGGTGTCGCCTACCGGTCCGGCGGTGGGGAGATCCCCGTCGTCCACGACGTGAGCTTCGACCTGTCGCCGGGGGAGACCCTCGCCCTGGTCGGCGAGTCCGGCAGCGGCAAGTCCACCGTCGCCGCGACGCTGCTGGCCCACCTGCGGCACGGCTCACGGCTCACCGCCGGTACGGTGCGCGTCGACGGGCGGGACGTCTTCGCCCTTCCGCCGCGCGAACTGCGGCGGCTGCGCGGCGGCACGGTCGCCATGATCGCCCAGAACGCGGGCCAGGCCCTCACCCCCTCCATGCGCGTCGGACGGCAGATCGCCGAGGCCGGCGGCGACGTGCCCGTCACCGACCTCCTCGAACAGGTCCGGCTGCCGCGCCCCGCCGAACTCGCCCGCCGCTACCCGCACGAACTCTCCGGCGGGCAGCAGCAGCGCGTCGCCATCGCCATGGCCATCGCCGCCCGCCCCAAGGTGCTCGTCCTCGACGAGCCCACCACCGGACTCGACGTCCTCACCCAGCGCTCCGTCCTGGACCTGGTCGGCTCCCTGCGCGACGAACTCGGCCTCGCCGCCGTCCTCGTCAGCCACGACCTGGGCGTCGTCGCGCGGATGGCCGACGAGGTGTGCGTGCTGCGCTCGGGCCGGGTCGTCGAAGCCGCCCCCACCCGGCGGCTCTTCGCCGCCCCCGCCGACCCCTACACCCGCCGCCTGCTCGCCAGCGTCCCCCGGCTGTCCGACACCGGGCTCGCCCTCGTCGGCGACGACGGCACGCGGGAGGTGCGGCCCAAGCGGCCGGTGCCGTCCGGCGCGGTGCGGGCCGTCGACGTCCGGGACGTCACCATCGACTACGGCTCCTCACGCGCCGTCCACGGCGTCTCCTTCCAGGTGCGGCGCGGCGAAGTGCTGGCCCTGGTCGGCGAGTCCGGCAGCGGCAAGTCCACCCTGGCGTGGGCGCTGGCCGGGCTCCGGGCCCCCTCGGGCGGTGCGATGACCCACCAGCCCGGCGACCTGGGCGCGCCCGGTGACCTGGGCGCCTCCGCGCGGCGGCGCCCCCTCGCGCTCCGGCGCAAGATCCAGCTCGTCTTCCAGAACGCCGACACGTCGCTGAACCCGCGACGCTCGGTCGGCGACGCCGTACGGCGGCCCCTGCGCTTCTTCGGCGCCGCCGGTTCACGCGACGAGGCGGCTTCGCGGGCCCGCGCGCTCATCTCCGACGTCCGCCTCGACCCCGACTTCGCCGACCGGCTCCCCGCCCAGCTCTCCGGCGGGCAGCGGCAGCGCATCGGCATCGCGCGGGCGCTGGCCGGTGAGCCGGACGTGCTGATCGCCGACGAGATCACCACCGCGCTCGACGTGTCCGTCCAGGCCGATGTGCTGCGCCTGCTGGACGATCTGCGCCGCGAGCGCGACCTGGCCTGCCTCTTCATCAGCCACGACCTGGCGGTGGTGCGGGGGATCGCCGACCGGGTGGTGGTGCTGCGGCACGGCGTGGTGGTGGAGGAGGGCCCGACGGACGCCGTCTTCGCCGCTCCGGGCCACCCGTATACGCGGCAGTTGATGGCCGCCGCGCTCGAACCCGACCCGGACGCCGAAGCGGTCGTCGAGGCGGCCGACGACTGGTCCGACGCCGCCGAACCGGGCGAGGTCTGGGACGAGCTGGATGACGGCCACCGGGTCCGCAGGTGGCGGCCGGCGGATGCGTAGCCCTCACGCCGAGCGGGGTGCCCCTTGGGGGTTCGCCGTCGTGGGTGAGCCCCAGCTCGTTGCCGTAACCATCAATTGAGGAACCCCGACGGCGAGAGCCCGGTCCGCGAGAGCGGCGCCGGTTCAGGCGCAAAAAAAGGGAGACACGTGAGGTACAGGGAAGCCTTCGACCGGGACGTGCGGGTCGAGGACGTGTGGATTCCGACCCGCGACGGGACCCGGCTGCACGCCCGCGTCTGGCGGCCGACGGACGCGGAGACCGCCCCCGTACCCGCCCTGCTGGAATACCTCCCGTACCGCAAGAGTGACTGGACCGCCCCCCGCGACGCCCAGCGTCACCCCTGGTACGCCGGCCACGGCTACGCCTCCGTACGCGTCGATCTGCGCGGCAGCGGCGACTCCGAGGGCGTGATGCGCGACGAGTACGACGAGACCGAGCTGGCCGACGGCGTGGACGTCGTCAACTGGCTGGCCGAGCAGCCGTGGTGCACCGGCAAGGTGGGGATGTTCGGGATCTCCTGGGGCGGGTTCAACTCGCTGCAGATCGCCGCGCTGCGCCCCGAGCCGCTGAAGGCGATCGTCACCGTGTGCTCCGCCGACGACCGTTACGACAACGACGTCCACTACATCGGCGGCGCCGTCCTCGGCATCGACATGCTCGCCTGGGCGGGCACGATGCTCGCGTTCACCGCCCGCCCCCCGCACCCCGCCTCCGTCGGCGAGGACCGCTGGCTGCCGATGTGGCGGGAACGGCTCGACGCGCTGGAGCCGTATCTGCACACCTGGCTCGCGCACCAGGAGCGGGACGCGTACTGGCGGCACGGCAGCGTGTGCGAGGACTACGCGGCGATCGACGCCGCCGTGCTCGCGGTCGGCGGCTGGGCCGATCCGTACCGGGACACCGTGCTGCGCCTGGTGGAGCACCTCGACGCGCCGGTGCGCGGGCTGATCGGCCCCTGGTCGCACCAGTACCCGGACCGGGGACTGCCGCCGGGCCCGGCGATCGGGTTCCTCCAGGAGACGCTGCGCTGGTGGGACCACTGGCTGAAGGACACCGACACGGGGGTGATGGACGAGCCGCTGCTGCGGGCCTGGATCAACGACCCGGTGCCGCCCGCCACCTCGTACGAGACGATGCCCGGCCGCTGGGTCGGCGACGACGCCTGGCCCGCCCCGTCCGTGACCTGGGACGAACGCCCCCTGGGAGGCGACGGGCCGGTGATCGTACGGTCCCCGCCGCACACCGGGCTCGACGCGGGCCGCTACTTCCCCTTCGGCAACGCCACCGATCTGCCGCCGGACCAGCGGGAGGAGGACGGCCGCTCGGTGTGCTTCGACTCGGCGCCGCTCACCGAGCGGGTGGAGATCCTGGGCCGCCCCCGCGTACGGCTGCGGCTGGACAGCGCGACCCGGCGCGCCCACGTCATCGCGCGCGTCTGCGACGTGGCGCCCGACGGCTCGTCCACCCTCGTCACCCGCGGTGTGCTCAACCTGATGTCCCGGCACGGCCGGGAGCAGGCCGTGGAGTGGGAGCCGGGGCGTTACGAGGACGTCGAGTTCGAGCTGAACGGGACCGGCTACGCCTTTCCGCCCGGGCACCGGGTCCGGGTCGCGGTCTCCGACGCGTACTGGCCGTGGGTCTGGCCGCACGGCGAGCGCGGGCAGCTGACCGTACAACCCGGCGAGAGCGCGCTGCTGCTGCCGGTACGGGACCCGGGCGCGGACGCCGCGCGGGCGCCGATCACCTTCGAGGAGCCCGAACAGGCCCCGCCGCTGGCCGTGACCGTGGAGGCCCCCGCCGAACCCCGCCCGGAACGCACCGTCACCCATGACGTCGCCACGGGCGAGTGGGTGCTGGATGTGGACCCCAACTACGGTGGTTCGCGCACGTATCCGGACGGGCTGCGGTACGAGGAGAGCGCCCGCGAGACGTACCGCATCCGCTCCGAGGACCCGCTGTCGGCCGTGGCAAGCTCGCGGTGGACGATCCGGCTGCGGCGCGACGGCTGGGACGCGGAGATCCACACCGCGACCGAACTGCGTGCCACGGCGGAGGAATTCATCATGGACAGCAGTGTCGAGGCACGGGCGAACGGAGAGACAGTGGCCAACCGCGCATGGCAGCACACGATCCCGAGGACATCCGCGTGACGTCGTCCTCCGATCGGGCTTCCGGCCGCCGCCCCCCGCGCCGCGCCGTCGCGGCCTCGGCCCGCACCCGGCAGCCGACCGAGGTACGGCGCCGGCTGATCGTGGAGGCCGCCGTTCCGCTGATCGCGGAGCGGGGCACCGCGGGGGTCGGGGTGCGCGAGGTCGCCGCCGCGGCGGGGGTCTCGGTCGGCACCGTCACGTACCACTTCGGGAGCGTGCAGGAAGTCCTCTCCGAGGCCATGGTCCTGCACATAGAGCGCTACTACGCCGCCCTCACCGAGGCCGCCGACCGCGCCACCAGCGGCGCGGAGGGGCTGCGGCTGGTCATCGACGCGCTCTTCACGGACGACACGGACCGGCACTGGCGGATGTGGTTCGACTACTGGAACGCGGGCGAGCGCGACCAGACGTTCGCCCGCGGGCAGGCCGAGCGGTACGAGAGCTGGCACGGCGAGATCCGGTCGCTGGTGGAGCGGGGCTGCGCCGAGGGCGACTTCCGCTGTGCCGACCCGGCGGACTTCACCTTGCGCTTCTCGGCCCTCGCCGACGGCCTCGCCCTGCGGCGGCTCCGGCAGGTCCCGGCGCTGAGCGTCGAGGACGCGCGACGGCACCTGTGGCGCTTCGCCGAGGCGGAGCTGGGCGGCTGAGCGGTGGTGCCGCTACCGGGCCGGACCCGGTTCGGCGGACCACGCCCCCGGGCCCGGCGCGACCGTATACGGTTCGGTCCGAGGCGGGCGGCGGGGTCGTTCGCGCTGTCCGGACGTGAGGCTGAGCCAGCAGGGGGTGCCGGTGTGGCGCAGGAACCGTGGGCCGAACTCGGGGAAACCATCAGCGCTGTTCGCGCCGAGTTGCAGAGCGCGATGGAGGCGGGCGCGCAAGAGACCCTGAAATTCAGAACCGGCCCCGTGGAGCTGGAGTTCACCGTGGAGGTCAGGAAGGAGGGCGGGGCCAGGGCCAAGGTGTTCGTCCTCCCCTGGACGGCCGAGGCCCAGGGCACGGCCGCCGTGGGCCGGACCCACCGCGTCAAGGTCACGCTGCAGCCGGTCGACGGCGACGACAACGACCTGAGGATCTCCGCCGACTCTCCACGGCGCCCGGAATGACCTCGGACGATCCGCGTGGAACGGCTCGTCAGGTGAAGGGACATGACGGGGAATGGACCAGGCCAGGGTCATGGAAATCTGGAATCCGGCGCTCGGGAAGTCGGGCAGCGGATACCTGATCGGTGACGACGTCGTGCTCACCGCGCTCCACGCGGTGGAAGGGGTCCGGCCGCGCGGCACTGTGGACGTCCGGCGGCTGGATCCCGAGAGCCGTACGGTGTGGACGACCGCCGAACTGGTGTGGTCGCCGGAAGCGGAGGCTTCCCCGGCGTCGCAGGAGGCGGACGGCGCGCTGCTGCGGATCACCGGGCCGGGCTGGCGACCGCCGGCGACGCCGCCGGTGCGGTTCGGGCGGATCGTGGGCCAGGACCGCGTCCCCTGCCTCGGGCTGGGCTTCCCCAACGCCGTCGCACGCCCCGACCATGCGCGGGACACCATGCCCATACGCGGCCATGTGGACCCGCTGCACCGCATGAAGTCGCGGATGACCACGGTGCACGTCGACGTGGGCATCGTGCCGGGCCGCTCGGGGTGGCGCGGCAGCTCGGGCACCGGGCTGCTGTGCGGCCCGCACCTGGTCGCGGTCGTGACCAGGGAGATGGGCCTCGCCCCCGGGGTGCTGGAGGCCGTACCCGTCAGCGTCCTCGCCGAACTGTCCGGATTCGAGCAGACCTTACGGGCCTACGGAGTCCACTTCGTCACCGAAGACATCGGTGGGACCGCTCCGGACGCCGACGACGACACGGACTTCGCGCCGATAGCCATGCCCCCGCCCTCCTCGTGGCAGCGCATGAGGAAGCTGCTGGTGCCCGCCGCGGCGGGCACGACGACGACCCTGGCGCTCCTGGCGCTCTCCCCACCGGCGTCGGGCGCCACATGGCCGCTCGGGTCGACGCTCTCCGGCGTGCTGACCACCTGGGGCATCGGACGGCTCCGGGGCCCGCGACCGGTGGCAGGCGGCCGGGAAGCCGCGCTCCAGCGGCTGGGCGAGACCGTCCGGGGCGAGGTGGACCGGCGCCGTTGGCAGCTGCTGGGCAACGACAGGAAGGCCATCAACGTCACTTTCGTCACCCTGCCGCAGAGCGGCAGGGACGCCGACGGGGCCTGGCCGCGCGGAGACTTCGACGGCATCGCCCGATACCTGGCCGCTCTCCGGCCGAAGCGCATGGTCATCACGGGCGGCCCCGGCTCGGGCAAGACGCTCCTGGCCTACGAACTCGTCCACCGCGTGCTCGACCGCAAGCGCTACGACGGTCCGGTGCCCGTGCCGGCCGGCCTGTCGGAGTGGGACACCGGCGTGACGTTCGCCGACTGGTTCAGCGCCCGGGTGGGGAGTGAGTACCTGGGCGGTTCCGACGCGACGGCACGGGACCTGCTGGCATCCGGGCGCATCATGCCGGTCCTGGACGGCCTCGACGAGATGGACCTCCCGGGGAGCGGGCGGCACCGGGCCCGCACCGCGTTGGCCCAGCTCAACCGGTTCGCCGGACCGCTGGTGCTGACCTGCCGTTCCGATGAGTACACCGAGCTCAGCCGCGCCGATCAGCGTCTGCTGGACTGCGCGACGGTGCGCATCGAGACCGTCCAGCCCGTCGACGGGCGGCGGTTCCTGGTCGAACGGGCCACGAACCGGGCCCGGCTCGCCGGGATGAAGGACGACCTCTTCACGGCGGGCACGGTCACCAAAGAGGTGCTGTCCTCACCATGGATGCTCACGCTGGCCTCACTGGCGTTACGGACCGAGGCCGGAGCCGCGACACTCCGCTCGTTCATCCGGGTGCCGGCCTCGGGCGGCCCCGAGCAGGCCAGACTGCGCGCGGCGCTGCTGGAGGAATTCATCCCCTCCCTGTGCGAGCCGGACCCGGCGGACCGGCGCCGGCCGTACCGGGCACCAGCCGTGACCCGGTGGCTGCGGCTGCTCACCGCCGGCCCGCGCGGCGGCGGCGCGGCCCCGGCCGACGGCGGCCCTTCCACCGCGCCGCCCCACAGCCTGGCCATCCACACCCTGTGGTCGGTCGCCGGGCCCCGCAGCGCCCGCTACGCCGCCGCGGCGATCACCCTCGCCTGCTGGCTGCCCGCCCTGCTCCTCCTGACGGTCTGCCTCCACCGGAACCACACGCTGCCGCTGCCGGGCGCGGTCCTGCTGGCCCTGCTGCTTCCCGCTCCGCTCCTGTCGGCCTGGAACGCGCGCGCACGGTACGTCGAGCCCCGCCGCATCCTGTTCGGGCGCCTGCGCGGCGGACTCGGCTGGAGCCGGATCGCCCTCGGCGTCACCCTCGGCGGCGTCCTCATGCTGCCGCTGACGGCGCTGTTCGGGCCGGGTTTCGCGCTGACCGCCGGAGCCGGGTTCGCGGTCGTCTTCGGCTTCGGCCTGGCGCTGTCGGTGCGGGCGGACATCGACCGCCGCCACCTGGTGGGCGCCGGTACTCCGTCCGCCCTGGGGGTGACGGTGGCGGCCGGATTCCTCGCCGCTCGCCTCGGCGACTTCATCGGCCTCATCGCCGGATGCGGCGCCGGGGCGATCGGACTGGCGGTGGGGGTGCCCGCGGGGCTGCGCTCCGCCCGGCGCCACAACGGCGGAGAGCCGGACCCGAACCCGCCCGGCGTGCCCACGCCGCTCTCACCGCTGCGCAACGACGCGATGGCCGGGGTCGTGTCCGGTGCGGTCGTAGCGGCCCTCACGCTCTACGCGACGCTGCGCGTCGAGTGGTTACAGGTCTCCTGGCCCCTCGCCGTCACCACCGCCCTCGCCTGCGGCGTAGCCGCCGGCCCTGGCTTCGTCGCGGTCACCATCCGCCAGTACGCCGGCCTGATCGCGGCCACCCGCGGAAAGCTGCCGCTGCGCCTGGCCGGCTTCCTGCGCTGGTGCGACGAGCGCGGACTGCTGAGATCGGCCGGCACCGTCTACCGGGTGCGCCATGACGAACTCCTCGAATGGCTCCAGCGTTGATCTTCGGGTCGTGAGGGACCTTCCGTCGCCTCGGGCCAGGGCGTAGTCGGCGCGGGGCGGTCGAGGACGGTGTCCTTGCTACGGGCGCCTGGGTGGCGCGGGCTCACTTCTTCTGGACGGGCGGGCAGGTGCCGGTGTCGGAGCCGATGCTGTTGATGGTGGCGTTGTCGCGGGAGTCCTCGCCGTAGTTGATCTGGTCGGTGCACTTGACGCCGTCGATGTTGGGGGTGCCCTCGGTCTGGTCGCCCTGGACGGGCGGGCAGGTGCCGGTGTCGGAGCCGATGCTGTTGATGGTGGCGTTGTCGCGGGGGTCACCGCCGTAGTTGATCTGGTCGGTGCACTTGACGCCGTCGATGTTGGGGGTGCCCTCGGACTTCTCGCTCTGCACGGGCGGGCAGGTGCCGGTGTCGGAGCCGATGCTGTTGATCGTGGCGTTGTCCCGGGGGTCGCCCGCGTAGTTGATCTGGTCGGTGCACTTCATGTCGGGCTTGTTCGGGACCCTCTTCGAGGCTTTGGCGCCATCGGCCTTGTCCGAGGAACCGGGGGACTGGGCGGCGCTCGCCGAGGTGCGGTCCTGCGAGGACGACGCGTCCTTCTCGTTGCCCTGGCAGGCCGTGAGTCCCAGCGCGGCAACGGCGATCGCCACGGCGGCTGCGGCCTTGCGGGCACGGAGGGTGGAAAAGTGCGACATGGGCTTCCCCGTATCTGTCGAAGCGGTGGTGCGGGCTCGTGACAACGAGCCTGTCGGCCGCCGCTGTTGAACCGCCGCCGTACTGCTAACGCCCGGCTAACGCCCCGGACGCTTGGCGTGAGTCCCTTGCCGGGGAGCCGCTGCGACCGGCTCAGGCGACGGAGACGGTGATCAGGACGGGCTCGGCCGTACCGGCGTCGCGGAGGACGTCGGCGAAGACCTCCGCCGTCCACGCGGCGACATCCGGGGACCACTCGCGGGCCCCGCACCGGAAGGCCAGCTCCTGCCGCATCCCCTCGGCCTGCACCTGTCCGGCCAAGGGCCGCGCCAGCCCCGCGTCCGTGCCGGGGGCGTCGGCCGTCTCGACGGTCATCCGTTCGTACACCCGCGCCCGCGCCCCCTCGCACAGCTCGTCCGCCCGGCCGCACAGCCCGGCCGAGGGCCGCGCCGACACCGTCACCGCGAGCCGGGCCGCGCCGTCCGGGTCGGCGAGGGCGAACCAGTCGGCCACGGTGGCCAGTTCGGCGCGGACATCCGCCGTGCCGTGAAGCGGTACGAGCGCGTGCAGACCGGTCAGGCGAACGGCGCCGACGCGGCGCAGCGCGTCGGCGAGGACGGTCACCACGGGCAGCAGCGGCAGCCGCCGTCCGCGCGCCCGCCCCGGGAGGCGGGCCTGCAGCCACGCCAGCTCGCGCACCCGGCCGTCCTGGGTCCAGTCGCCCCCGGCGTCGTTGTGCTCCCACAGCTCCGCGTTGGCCGCCGCCGCCCGGCCGAGGAGGGTCGAGCTGAAGCCGTATGCGGTGGCCCGCTTGGTGGCCAGACTGAAGACGTCCTCGTCGAGGTCGTATGCGGCGCTCGCGCGCTCGAACCAGGGATGCCGGTCCAGGACCCCGTGCAGCCCCACAATGAGCGTGGGGTCTTTGGCGGCCCCGCGACCGGCATCCCTCATGTCGTCTCCTCGATGGCTCAAAGGCCGCAGCGCACCGTCACGGCCTTGGTGACCGCCTTCTCCGGCGAGTCGCTGACGCCAATGATGTCCACGTCGATCAGGCTGCGCCACTGCCGCTTCTGCGCGTTCGCGCAGGTCTTGCGGACATTCGCCCGGCGAGAGCTACCGCCGCCCGACTTGACGGTCTTCTGGCCCTTGGCCACCGAGCGCCACCGGCCGCTGCCCTTCTTCATCTGCAGCCAGATGGTCACCTTGGCCTTGGTGCCCGCCCCGCTGACCTTGATCCACCAGCCGTGGGCGGACGCGGTCCTGGGCGGCGTGCTGGAGACATGAACGCGGTCACCGTTGGTGATGTACGTCCCGACCTCGGACGGCGCGGCAGGCGCGGCCATCGCCGGTGTGGTCGTCAGGCCCCCGGCGATCAGCGCGGCCGACGCGGTTGATACGAGAAATATGCGCATGCGCACGAAACTTCCCCCTTTTGCTCCCCGTTTGGTATGCGAACTGACGGGTTGTCGCACACAGGGGCAAAGGTTACTCGTGAGTCATGAGGCGGGCAAACTGTTTCATGGAGGCCATGCGGCCATAGTTCCGGAAGCCAACGTCCGTGAGTAAAACCTGACGTGACGGTGACTCATCCCCTCGGGCGATCCCATCGGGGTCTCGGTAAGCGTCAGCTCCGGCGGTCGGTGACACGTCGTACCGCGCGCCCCGCCAGGGTGTCCGTGCGGCGGCCGTCCTCGATGACGAAGCGGCCGTCGATGAGGACGTGGGGGATGCCGATCGGCAGGGTGCGGGGGGAGTCGAAGGTGGAGCCCGCCGCGACCGTCTGCGGGTCGAAGAGGACGAGGTCGGCGCGGTAGCCCTCGCGGACCTCGCCCCGGTCGGGGAGGCGGAGGCGGGCGGCGGGGCGGCTGGTGAGGTGGGCGACGCATTCCTCCAGGGAGAGGATGCCCAGTTCGCGGACGTAGCGGCCCAGGTACCGGGGGAAGGTGCCGTACGCCCGGGGGTGGGGCTTCGCGCCGTGCAGGATGCCGTCGCTGCCGCCCATGTGGACGGGATGCTTCATGATCGCCTGGACGTTCTCCTCGTGGCCCACGTGCTGCAGGATCGTGGGGCCGAGACGGTCCTCCAGGAGCAGGCGGCGGGCGGTGGTCCACGGCTCCTCGCCGCGTTCGCGGGCGCTCGCGGCGACCGTCTTGCCGACGTAGTCGCCCAGGGAGGGGTCGCTCACGCCGGAGATCTCGATCGTGTCCCACTCGATCGGCACGCCGTGGCAGCCGTCCGCCCCCTCCACCTCCATGACGTGCCGGATGCGCTCGGCCTCCGTGTCGTCGCGCAGCCGCGTGAGGATCGCCTCGGGGCCGCCCTCGGCGGCCCAGCTGGGCAGCTGGGCGACGAGGGTGGTGCAGCCGGGGAGGTAGGGGTAGGTGTCGAGGGTGATGTCGGCGCCGTCGGCGAGGGCGGTGTCGAGGAGGGCGAGGAGTTCGGGGGCGCGGCCCTTGTTGACGCCGAAGTTCATGGTGGCGTGGGCGAGGTGGAGGGCGCAGCCCGCCTCACGGGTGACGGCCACCATCTCCTCGTACGCGCGCAGGGCGCCCGCGCCGTAGGAGCGGTGGTGCGGGCAGTAGTAGCCGTCGTACGCCGCGACGACCCGGCACAGTTCGGTGAGTTCGGAGTCGGTGGCGTACATGCCGGGCGTGTAGGTGAGGCCGGAGGACAGGCCGACGGCGCCCTGTTCGAGTCCCTCGGCCACCAGCTGCTTCATCCGGGCGATCTCGGCGGGCGTCGCGTCGCGGTCCTCCCAGCCGAGGGCGAGCATGCGGACGGTGCCCTGGGGGATGAGGTACGCGGCGTTGACGGCGATGCCCCGGCCGTCGAAGCCGTGGTCGAGCCGGTCCAGGTACTCGCCGACGGTGCGCCAGGTGAAGTCGATGTCGGAGCCGTCGCCGTTCCAGCCGGTGATGGCGGTGCGGATCTGGGCGAGCGTGCGGTCGTCGACGGGGGCGTACGACAGGCCGTCCTGGCCGATGACTTCGAGGGTGACGCCCTGGGCGGCCTTCGCCGAGTGGTCGGGGTCGCGGAGCAGCGCGAGGTCGCTGTGCGCGTGCATGTCGATGAAGCCGGGGGAGAGGGCGAGTCCGTCGGCGTCCAGGACGCGGCGGGCGCTGGGCCGCGCGCCGCCGCCCTCGCGGACGACGGCGGCGATCCGGCCGCCGTCCACGGCCACGTCGGCCCGGTAGGCGGCACCGCCGGTGCCGTCGATGACGTGCGCGTCGCGGATGACGAGGTCCATGTGTCCCCTTGCCTCTCTCACAGTGGATGCTGCCGGTGGGCTAGAAGAAGGTGCGGATGTAGTCCGTGACCGTGCCGTCCGCCTCCGCCAGTGGGATCATCTGCCACTTGTCGAAGCTGGTGCAGGGGTGGGAGAGGCCGAGGGCGACCCAGTCGCCGACCTCCAGCTGGGCGCCCTCCGCGACCGTGACCCAGGCGTGCTGGTCGGAGAGGGAGGTGACGACGAGGCCGTGGGCGGGGCGGACGGAGCCGTCGCGGGCGGAGCGGACGAGCTGGGGCTCGGGCATGTGGAGGTCGTACGCGGCGTCCCGCTTGCCCGCGTTGAGGAACGCCTGCCCGGGTTCGGGGCTGGAGACGACCTGGGCCCAGAGGCGGAAGGCGGGCTGCAGATCGCCCTCCTCCGGGATGCGGTTGAAGGGGGTGATGTGCCGGTAGTGACCGTCGTCGTGGGAGACGTACGCGCCCGAGCGCAGCAGCTTCAGGACGGGCCGGGAGAGCGCGGGCAGCTCGGCGAAGACATCGGCGACGGCGTCGAACCAGGCGCTGCCGCCCGCGCTGACGACCACCTCGTCCACGCCGTCGAAGCGGCCGGCGGCGTCGAAGTCGGCGGCGAGCGCGGTGAGGCGGCGCAGCCAGGCCCGTACCCGCTCGCCGTCCGCCTGTCGTACCTCGCCCTCGTAGCCCGCGACGCCGACCAGCCGCAGCGTCCCGGCGGCGGCCACCGCGTCGGCGACGGCGGCGCACTCGGCCTCGTCGCGGACCCCGGTGCGCGCGCCCTCGCCCGCGCCCAGCTCGACCACGACGTCGACGGGCCGCCCGGCGCCGGCCTCGCGGAGGGCCGCGTCCATCAGCTCCACGCCGCGCGTGGAGTCGACGTAACAGACGAATCGGAAGCCGGGGTCGGCGTCGAGTTCGGCGGCGAGCCAGTGGAGGGCGGCGGCGTCGACGACCTCGTTGGCGAGGAAGATCCGCTGGATGCCGAAGGCCCGGTAGATCCGCACGTGGGAGGGGACGGCGGCGGTGATGCCCCAGGCGCCGTGGGCGAGCTGGCGCTCGAAGAGCTGCGGGGCCATGGAGGTCTTGCCGTGCGGGGCGAAGGCCAGGCCGTGGGCGGCGGAATAGCGCTCCATGGCGAGGAGGTTGTGTTCCAGTGCCTCGGCCGACAGCGCCAGTACGGGGGTGGTGAAGCCGCCGGTGAACAGGGAGCGGCGCTCGGCGGCCAGCTCGCCCACGGTGCGGCCTCCGGCGTCCGGCGGCAGCCCCTTGAAGCGGTGGTCGACACGCTCCTCGGCGAGCCGGGCGACGGCCGGGTGCGCGGCGGGGCGCACGCGGTGGTCGGCGGCGCGCTCGCTGTGGTCGGTGGCCATGGAGGTGCCTCCCGTACATTTCTGGTTGCACTGTCTGCAACGTTCATTGCGTATAACGCTTAGCGCTGTTTAACATCCGGCCAAGCACCGGGTCAACGGTGCGTGCCCCACCCAGATGCGCAAGGAGCGAGACTGATCGTGCGCCCAGCCCCGAGTGTCGACGTCGTGTGCCTCGGCGAGTCGATGGTGACCTTCGTGCCGTCCCGGCCGGGCCGCCTGGCGGAGGTACCCGCCTTCACGCGGGGGATCGGCGGTGCCGAGTCCAACGTGGCGTGCGGGCTGGCGGGCACCGGGCACAGCGTGCGCTGGATCAGCAGGGTCGGTACGGACGGCTTCGGCGACCATCTGCTGACGGAGATCGCGGCGGCCGGGGTGGACGTCGGCTGTGTCCAGCGCGACCCGCGCCGCCCCACCGGCATCTACTTCCGCACGGCGGGCGAGCGGGCGGTGGAATCCGGGGCTCCCACCTCCGGGGTCCCCGCCTCCGGGGCTCCCGGAGACGACGGCGAGCAGCCGCTCGCCGAGGTCGTCTACTACCGCGCCGGATCCGCCGCCGCGGCCATGTCCCCGGCGCTCATGCCGCACGAGGAGACCTGGTCCGGCCGGGTGCTCCACCTCACCGGCATCACCGCCGCCCTCTCCGCCGACTGCCTCGCCCTGATGCGCGAGCTGACCACCCGCGCCCCCGGCCGGCCGCTGGTCTCCTTCGACCTCAACTACCGCGTCTCGCTGTGGGAGGACCCGGAGCGGGACGAGGGTCCTGATGTGCTGCTCGACCTCGCGCGCGGCTGCGACGTGGTCTTCGTCGGCGAGGACGAGGCGGAGGCCGCCTGGGGCATACGCGGCGGCGCCGCCGCGATCCGCGAGGCCCTGCCCGAACCGGAGGTGCTGGTGGTCAAGCAGGGCGCCACCGGGGCCACCGCGTACGCCCGCGGGTCCGACGGAGCCGACGGAGCTGACGGAGCCGACGGAGCCGGTACGGACGCGGGCGGGGCGGCCGACACCGTCACCTTCGCGCCCGCCCTGCGCGTGGACGTCGTGGCCCCCGTCGGGGCGGGAGACGCCTTCGCCGCGGGCTTCCTCTCCGGCACCCTGCGCGGCCTGCCCGTCGCGCAGCGGCTGCGCCACGGCCATCTGATGGCGGCCGCCGCCCTCACCGTCCCCGGCGACCTCGGCACCCCGCCCTCCCGCGCCTACGCCGACCGTTTGGTGACCCTGGACGACGCCGCGTGGGGCACACTGCGATTCGGTCCCGGCTGGGCAGACCCGGCGCACTCGGGGTCCGATACCACGGTGGTGGAGGTCATCGACTCATGAGCCAGACCGTCGACCGAGCGCTGAGCATCCTGCCCCTGCTGGCGGAGGGGCCCGCCAATCTGGAGCGGGTCGCCTCGCGGCTCGGCGTGCACAAGTCGACCGCGCTGCGGCTGCTGCGCACGCTGCACGAGCACGGCATGGTCTATCGCCAGCAGGACCAGCGCTACCGCCTCGGGGCCCGCCTCTTCGCGCTCGCGCAGGAGGCGGTGGAGAACCTGGACGTACGGGAGATCGCCCACCCCTATCTGGTCGCGCTCAACGAGCGCTGCGGACACACCGTGCACCTCGCGGTGTACGAGGAGAACGAGGTCCTCTACATCGACAAGGTGGAGAGCCGCTACCCGGTCCGGATGTACTCGCGGATCGGCAAACCCGTCGCGATCACGGTCGCGGCGGTCGCCAAGCTGCTGCTGGCGGACCTGCCGGAGCCCGAGCGGCGGGCGCTGGCCGAACGGCTTCCGTACCCCGCGTACACGTCCCGTTCCACCCCGAACGCCACCGCGTTCCTGCGGGAGCTGGAGACTGTGCGGGAGCAGGGCTGGGCCACCGACCTCGGCGGCCACGAGGAGTCGATCAACTGCGTCGGCGCGCCCATCCGGGGCGCGGACGGCCGGGTCGTCGCCGCGTGCTCGATGTCGGCGCCGAACGTCGTCGTCACCGCGGACGAACTCCTCACCCTGCTGCCCATGGTGCGCGGCACCGCGGAGGACATCAGCCGGGAGTACTCGGGCGGCGCCCCGGCCCGGCCGACCCACGAACCAACCGACGAAGCAACCGAAACAACACCCGAGAAGAGAGCCGAGGAACCCTCCTCATGACCGAGAAGCTGAACAAGACCGCGATCACCCCGGCCACGCACACCGCCCCGCCCGCGAAGTTCTCGCACGGCGTCAAGAAGGGCAACATCCTCCAGGTCGCCGGTCAGGTCGGTTTCGGCCCCGCGGTCCCCGGTCAGGCCCCCGCCCCGGTCGGGCCGACCCTGCGCGAGCAGACCCTGCAGACCCTGCGCAACGTGCAGTCCGTGCTGGAAGAGGGCGGGGCGAGCTGGGAGGACGTGATGATGATCCGCGTCTACCTCACCGACACCGGCCACTTCGCCGAGTTCAACGAGATCTACAACGAGTTCTTCGCGGACCTCAAGGAGGCCCCGGCGGCCCGTACGACGATCTACGTCGGCCTCCCCGCCGGGCTGCTCGTCGAGATCGACGCCCTCGCCGTCCTCGGCTGAGCAGGCCCTGATACGCCCGGGGCGGGCGGCGTCCGTAACCCGCCTGCCCCGGGATCCCCCATACCCACCGTCGTCGTCGCCGGGACCAGACCCCTGATCACCCGCACCTCGTCCTCCCCCGCGCGCGGCCCCCCGCCGTGCGGCGCTACGCCCTACCCACTTTCCGGAGTCCCCATGCTGCTCGCAGCCGCGCCCGCTGCCGAGACCCCACCCCACACCGGTGGTCTGCTCGCGATCATCCCCGGCACCGCCGGTCTGCTGACCGTCGCCGCCCTGGGCATCGCCCTCCTCCTCTACCTGATCATCAAGGTCCGGCTGCAGCCCTTCGTGGCGCTGCTCGGCGTCTCCATAGCCGTCGGCCTGGCCGCCGGGCTCTCGGTCACCGAACTCTTCGGCACCGTCCAGAAGTCCGACGCCGTCTCGCTGATCGAATCCGGTATGGGCGGCATCCTCGGCCACATCGCGATCATCATCGGCCTGGGCACCATGCTCGGCGCGATCCTGGAGGTCTCCGGCGGCGCCGAGGCGCTCAGCTCCCGCCTCCTCGGCTTCTTCGGCGAGAAGCGCGCCCCGCTCGCCATGGGGCTGACCGGCCTGATCTTCGGCATACCCGTCTTCTTCGACGTCGGCATCTTCGTCCTGGCGCCGATCGTGTACGCGGCCACCAAGCGCAGCGGCAAGTCGATCGTGCTGTACGCGATGCCGCTGCTCGCCGGGCTCTCCATGACCCACGCCTTCCTGCCCCCGCACCCCGGTCCGGTGGCCGCGGCCGGACTGCTCCACGTCGACCTGGGCTGGGTCATCCTGATGGGCATCCTCGTCGGCATCCCGTCCGTGCTCGCCGCGTGGGCGTACGCCGCCTGGATCGGCCGGCGGATCTTCGTCCCCGTACCGCAGGACATGGTCGAGGCGGCGGAGGAGTCCCGGGAGGCGGTCGCCGCCGAGCAGCGGGCCGCGGGCGGCGGAGCCGGGGAGCGGCCGGTGGCGGTGAGCACGGTCCTCGCCATCATCGGTACGCCGCTGGTCCTCATCCTCTGCGCGACGTTCTCCTCCATCGCGCTGGACCCGAGCACCGGGCGTTCGGTCATCGAGTTCTTCGGCCACCCCTTCGTGGCGCTGACGATCGCCCTGTTCCTCGCGTACTACCTGCTGGGCATCCGGCGCGGCTGGTCCCGCCAGTCCCTGGAGACCGTCTCCACCGCCTCCCTCAAGCCGGTCGGCAACATCATCCTGGTCGTCGGCGCGGGCGGCGTCTTCGGCGCCGTCCTCAAGGGCAGCGGCGTCGCCCAGGCCCTCGCGGACGCCTTCGACAGCGCGGGCCTGCCGGTGATCCTGCTGTCCTGGCTGATCTCCGTGGTGCTGCGGGTCGCGCAGGGCTCGGCGACGGTCGCCATCGTCACCACCGCGGGCATCGTCTCCCCGATGCTGGCCTCCGGCCACTACTCGCAGGCCCATCTGGCGCTGGTCATCATGGCGATCTCGGCGGGCTCGATCTTCGCCTCGCACGTCAACGACGGCGGCTTCTGGATGGTGGCGAAGTACTTCGGGATCTCCGAGCGGGACACGCTCAAGTCGTGGACCGTGCTGGAGTCGGTGCTGTCGGTGGCGGGCTTCGCGGTGGCGGGCCTGCTGAGCCTGGTGATCTAGTGCCGCGTCAGCCAAGGTTCACCCCGCTCGCCGCCCTGGCACGGCCATCTGCGGCGTTGCCGAATCGACCGAGTAGGCCCACTACGAGGCCGATCCGGCGCCTTGCATCTGACCGCACCAGGACGCCTCGCTACCGGGCAAACCCTGACTGACGCGGCACTAAGGGCTGTCCCGCAATCCCCAGCGGGCTCCCGACGCCAGCTACGGCCACTCGCTGCGTTGTCGGGATCGCCCGAGTACGACCCGGTACGAGGACGACCCTCCGCCTTGCGATTGACCGCATCTGACGCCGCTCGCTGATCCACTGGGGATTGCGGGACAGCCCTTAGCCACGGATACGCCCCGGGGCGGGTCCGCGCCCCGGGGCTCCCCGGCCGGTCAGGCCGTCGCGCAGTACTGCGCTTCCTTGCCGATCGACCGGTACACGCAGTCCGCGTTCTCCAGCAGTTGCAGCACCGCGTCCCGGTTACGGCTCGTCTCGCGGTCGATCACCTCGTCCGGCGGGTAGAAGCCGCCGGCGCCGCTGGAGGACGGGTACATCTCGAAGGTGTACGCGAACACCTTCTGACTGCCCCACAGCCAGTCGTCGATCGTGCCGTCCGTGATGTAGAGGTCGCTCGACTGCTCGGGGGTGTAGCCGTTGCTCGCGGCCATCTTCTTGCCGATCGCGGCGAACGCGTCATGGTCGTCCTTGGTCATCCCGGTCGCGGTGTCGTCGTACGTCCACCCGAACGGCCACAGCACCAGCTCGCTGTAGGTGTGGAAGTCGATGGCGGCCTTGAGCTGCTGCTTGCCGCCCACGACCCGGCTGCGCGCGAAGTCCGCGACGACCTTGACCTCGGGGGCCGACTCGCCCTTGGCGCCGCGGTAGGTCTCCGAGCCCGCGGAGCCGGAGGAGCCGCCGCAGCAGCCCCACTTGTAGTCCCAGTTGCGGTTGAGGTCGGTGCCGATCGAGGAGGAGCCGGAGTTGGGCTGCCGGTTCTTGCGCCAGCTGCGGTAGCGGCCGGTCGCGATGTCGTACTCGCCGCCGTCCGGGTTGAGGTCCGGGACGATCCAGATCTCCCGGCCGTTCACGATGTCGGTGATGCGGGAGTCGGTGCCGTAGCCGTCGGTCAGCTGGTGCACCAGATACAGCGCCATCTCCACGGTGAGGTGCTCCCGGGCGTGCTGATGGTGGGTGAACAGCACCTCGGGCTCGGCCTCGTCGGTGGCCACGTTGTCGCTGATCTTCAGCGCGACGATGTTCCGGCCCTCGTACGACTTTCCGATGACGCGCTTGCTCAGAATGGTGGGGTACTTGGCTACGGCCGCGTCGATCTCGGCGTTCATCTCGGCGTAGTTGTGGTACTTCGCGTCCGCCGAGGGAAAGTCGAACGGCACGGCGTCCCGGCCCGCACCGCGATCGGCCGGGCCCGGCAGCGCGGTGAGCCGGTAGCCGAGCCCGCGCAACCGTCTGACCTGGGCTGGGTCGGCGGTGACGACGACGGAGCGGGCGTCGGTCTCATCGATGGAGACCCCGGTGGCGGCGACGGCGGAGCGCTGGGCGGGAGTGGCCGGGCCCGCGACCTCGTACTGGCGTACGGATTCATCGGCGGCGCGGGACGCCGGGCCGGAAGCCGCACCGGCCGAGGGGGCACGCCCGGAGGCCGGATCGTCGGCCTGGGCCGCGATCGGGGCGGCGAGGGCGAGGGACAACAGGGCGGCGAGGGCGGTCACCCGTCTGCCGCGGGTGCGAAGTCGCATACATGCTCCTGGGAGGTGAGAGGCGAGCGACTGCTGCGCCAGTGTTCGGCCATGCGCATGACATGGTCAAGGGCGGGAAATGGTCGAAGCCGAAGGAACTTCTCATCGAGGGAAGGAACCCCCCTGTGAACAGACCTCTCGTCGGCGCGCTCTCGGCCCTCTTACTGGGCGGGGCGACCCTCGTCGGCGTCGGCGCCGCCCCGGCGGCCGCCTCCTCCTCCCACCCCCGGGCCGCGCAGGCGGTCGACTTCGCCGGAACGGTCGCGCTCAGCAACTGCTCCGGCTCGGTCGTACGGACCGCGAAGTCCGCCGACACCGACCCCGCGCTCGTCCTCTCCAACGGCCACTGCCTGGAGAGCGGCTTCCCGAGCGCGGGCGAGGTGATCGTCGACCAGTCGTCGAGCCGCAGCTTCACCCTGCTGAACAGCTCCGGCGGGAACGCGGGCACGGTACGGGCGAGCAAGGTCGCGTACGCGACCATGACCGACACCGACGTCTCGCTGTACCAGCTGACCTCGACGTACGCCCAAATACAGCAGAGGTACGGCATCAAGGCCCTGCGGCTGTCCGACAGTCGCCCGGCCCAGGGCACCAGCATCAAGGTGGTCTCCGGCTACTGGAAGAAGATCTACTCCTGCACTATCGACGGATTCGCATATCGTCTTAAGGAAGGCGACTGGACCTGGAAGGATTCGGTCCGCTACACCTCCGCCTGTAACACGATCGGCGGAACGTCCGGTTCGCCCGTCGTCGACAGCGCGACCGGCACGGTCCTGGCCGTGAACAACACGGGCAACGAGGACGGGGCGCGGTGCACCCTCAACAACCCGTGCGAGGTCGACGAGAGCGGCGCGGTGACGGTCCGCAAGGGCATCAACTACGCCCAGCAGACGTACGGGATCACCACGTGCGTGACCACCGGGAACAAGATCGACCTCAGCCTCGCCGGATGCGCGCTGCCCAAGCCGTGACGCAAGTCGTGACATGAGCCGGTGCGCCCCGGCCTCCATGGCCTGGGCGCACCGGTATTCGTCGAACGACCGTGCTGGACGGGTGGGGCTACGGCAGGCCGTGGACGTGCGGGCCGACCGCCTTGGACCAGGCGTTGCCCGCCGCCGCGTCCCAGTTGGTGGACCAGGTCATCGCGCCACGGATGCCGGGGTAGGTCTTGGCGGGCTTGAAGCTGCCGCAGCCGGTGCCCTTGGCGAGGCAGTCCAGGGCCGCGCCCACCACGGACGGTTCGACATAGCCGGAGCCGGCGCCCTTGGGCGAGGCGGGGACGCCGATGCCGACCTGGGACGGGTCGAGGCCGCCTTCGAGCTGGACGCAGGCGAGGGAGGTGAGGAAGTCGACCGAGCCCTGGGCGTAGACCTTGCCGTCGCAGCCGTTCATCGAGCCGCTGTTGTAGTACTGCATGTTGACGACGGTGAGGAAGTCCTTGATGGCCAGGGCCGTCTTGAAGTACTCGGTGGACGTCGACTGCATGTCGATCGTCTGGGGCGCCATCGTCACCACGACATCGCTCTTCTCGTCGTGGACGGCCTTGAGCGCCTTGGCCATGTAGGTGCTGTTGACGCCGTTTTCGAGGTCGATGTCGACGCCGTCGAAGCCGTACTCGTCCATCAGGCCGGTGATGGAGGCGGCGAAGGCGTCCGCCGAGGCGTCGTCGGCGACCGAGACCGTGCCGTTCTGACCACCGACGGAGATGATGACGGACTTGCCGGCCGCCTGCTTGGCCTTGATGTCGTCCTTGAACTGCTGTTCGCTCGTGTAGCCGACGGCCGGGTCGAGGCGGAAGTCGACACCGCCCGGGGTGCCGGTGGCGTCCGCGAAGGCCACCGCGATGATGTCGTAGTCGTCCGGGACGTCACGCAGCTTCTGCACGGTCGCGCCGTTGTCGAAGTTCTGCCAGTAACCGGTGACGGCGTGCGCCGGTACGGCGGCGCCGGCCGCGTCGGCGGAGCCGGTGGACAGCGGTCCGCCGGCGGCGAGCGCGGCGACCGCCGCCACTCCGAGCAGCCTCTTCCTGATGTGTGCGCGTGCCACGACAGCCTCCGATGTGTGGGGGGAAGGGAGGTGGTGCCTGTGCGCGTCCAGGGGCCCCTGAGGCGTGCGACCAAGGTGGTCCAGACCAATGCGGTTGTCAAGACCATGGCGTAAATAGCTGGGTGGGGGCCGCGCGGGGGCCGCACCGTCACCAGGAGGGTGTAACGCAGAGGAACTGTTCTCTCACGCGGCTTTCGTGGATAAAGTGACGATGCACCAGCCAGGGGCAGTTCATGAACTGCGGCCGCCGCCGGTCGGCGACGACGTGAGACGGGGTAGCCGACGTGCCCACCGCGATAGCAGTCACCAGCCGTGAGCTGGTGCTTCCACCGCCCGACGGGCAGACTCCGTCGGCCGTAGTGCTGCGGCCGCCGGAGGAGCAGTCGCTGGACGACGCGCTCGCCGAGGTCGGGGCGCTCCTGGAGCACCAGGGTTATCTGGTGGCGCTCTATCCCGCCGCCACCCCGCCGCCCTTCATCCGCAGGCTGCACACCGTGCGCTCGGTCCTGGAGAGCGAACGGATGGCGCTGTGCCCGCTCGAACTGCCGCCGCTGGCCGTCGCGGTCATCGCCCGTCAGCTGCGGCAGCTGTCCGTCTCCGACATCAGCCCGGGCGTGCTGGCCTGTTCCGCCCGGCTGCTGGCGCACTACGTGCACGCGGGCGCGCTGCTCGGCAGCGTCGCCAAGCTGGACCGGGTGCCGGTGAGCCTGACCTCGCACGTCAAGTCCTGGATGCCGGGCGCCCAGTTCGCCGTGCTCGCGCACCCCGAGCCGCAGCTGGTCAAGGTGGGTGGGGGCGGCGCGCTGCCCGGGCCCGCCTTCGCCACCCACATGACCATCGCGCGCGGCCAGCTCACCAGCCACGGGCATGGGACGGCCCCGCGCGACGACTGGGTCAGCGGGGCGCTGGCGCCCTCCTGGGGCGTCGGGGACGTCCAGGAGGTGCCGTTGCCCGCCGAGTCGGCGCGTTGGTGGGGCACCGCGAAGCTGATCGAATTCGCGGCGGCCATCCCGGACCTCTCCGTGCTCTACCAACTCGTGGCGTCCGTACGGAAAGAGGAGTGCCACTGGTGCGGGTTCGAACTCATCGGGGACCGCTGCGCCTTCTGCTCCTGTCCGGTGCCGCGCGGCGATGAGATCCCCGCCCTGACCCAGTCCGCCGAGCGACCCGCCCTGACCAGCCGGTAAACGCCCCCACTCACGAGGTTGCCCGTCCATGAATTCTCGCCAGCGACGCGGAGTCATCCTGCTGGTCCTGTCGGTCCTGTGCGCCGGTGGCGCGTTCGCCGGGGTGCTCTCCGTCGTCAACGACGTGGAGTCGAAGGTCGGTCCCGAGACGACCGCGTACAAGCTGAAGGGGAACATCGAGGCGTATCAGGCGCTGACCGCGGGGGACTTCGAGAAGGTGTCGATGCCCGAGCGCTGGGTGCCCTCCACCGCCGTCACCGATCTCTCCGAGGTGCGCGGCAGGATAGCCGCGGCCAAGCTCAGCCGGGGATCGCTGCTCCAGACGGACATGATCGCCAACCGCCCGGCGCTGAAAGCCGGGCAGCAGGAGATCGCCATCATGATCGACGCCGCGACGGGCGTCGCGGGCAAGATCACCCCCGGTGCGAAGGTCAACATCTACGCCACCTTCGAGGGCAAGGCGCAGGGCGAGGAGTCCGTCTCCAAGCTGATCGTCGACGAGGCGGAGGTCATCGACGTCGGCAAGCTGTCCGCGCTGAAGCCGGACGAGGGCGACGAGCGGCGCGTGGACCAGGCGGTGCCGATCACCTTCGCGCTCGACACCAAGGACGCGCAGCGCGTCGCGTACGCCGAGTCGTTCGCCTCACACGTACGGCTCGCCCTGATCGGCCCGGGCGCGGACGCCCCCGTGGCGCCGCGCGACCGCACCTACACCCTCGACGGCGACAAATGACGGAGAAGAGTGAGGAGGTGCCGCGGTGACGATCAGAATCCTCCCGGCCGTCGGCGACCCCGACGCGGCCCGCGCCATCGGCGGGTTGCTCGGCCAGCTGCCCGGCGTCGAACCGTCGGCGCCGGTGGGCGACTCGACCCGGCTGCTGGACGCCCTCGCCGCGCTGGCCGCCGCCTCCCTGGAGGAGCTGCCGGAGGTCGTCCTCGTCCATGAGCGGATCGGCCCCTCCCCAGCCCTGGAGCTGATCCGCGAGGTGGCGCTGCGCTTCCCGGCGGTGGGCGTGGTGCTCGTCACCGGCGACGCGGGACCGGCCCTGTACTCGGCCGCCATGGACGCGGGCGCGCGCGGCATCGCGGGGCTGCCGCTGTCATACGACGAGCTGGCGGCCCGTGTCCAGGCCGCCGCCCAGTGGGCCGCCGGCGTACGGCGCCACCTCGGGGGCGGCGGCGACGTGGCCGCCACCGGGCCGGGCGGCACGCTGGTCGCCGTCGCGGGCGCCAAGGGTGGGGTCGGTACGACCGTCACCGCCGTCCAGCTGGCGCTGGCCGCGCGGGCGGCGGGCCGCACGGTCGCCCTGGTCGACCTGGACCTCCAGTCCGGCGACGTGGCCTCGTACCTCGACGTCCAGTTCCGGCGCTCCATCGCCGACCTGGCCCAGATCACCGACATCTCGCCGCGGGTGCTCCAGGACGCGGTCTTCACCCACCACACCGGGCTCGGGCTACTGCTCGCGCCGGGGGAGGGGGAGCGCGGCGAGGAGGTCACCGACCGGGCGGCCCGGCAGGTGATCGGCGCGCTGCGGACCCGGTTCGAGCTGGTGGTCGTCGACTGCGGTACGCAGATGACGTCGGCGGGCGCCGCCATCGTCGAACAGGCCGACACCGCGCTGCTGGTCACCACCCCGGACGTGGTCGCGGTGCGGGCCGCCAAGCGGATGGTGCGGCTGTGGGACCGGCTCCAGATCCGCAAGGCCGAGGAGACCGTGACGGTCGTCAACCGGCACACCCGCAGCGCCGAGATTCAGCCGCAGCTGGTCGCGCGCGCCACGGGTACGGCGGTGGCGCGGACGGCGATCCCGGCCGGGTTCAAGGAGCTGCAGCCCGCCGTCGACTCCGGCCGCATGCAGGACCTGGACGCCAAGTCCGCCGTCAAGCAGGCGCTGTGGGGGCTCGCCGGGGAACTGGGCCTGGTGGACGGAGCGCAGGGCACGCCCCCGCCCGGCCGCCGCGCCGCCCACCGGGGCGGGCACGGTCACGGCGGCCAGGGCACCCACGGCGGCCAGGGCTCCCAGGGCGGCGACCGCACGCTGCCCGGGCTGCGGCGGCGCCGTGCCATAGGAGCGGGGCAGGCCGACGACGGTGACGGGGGCGACGCGGGCCCGGGGACGGACGCGCTGAACGAGATCCCCCCGTCCGCCACCGGCCGCTTCCTGCGCAAGCGGGGCGGCGACCGCGGTCAGGTGACGGTGGAGTTCATCGGCGTCCTGCCGCTGGCGCTCATCGTGCTCGCGGTGGTCTGGCAGCTCGTCCTCGTCGGCTATACGTACTCGCTCGCGGGCAACGCGGCCGACAAGGGCGCCCGGGCGGGCGCGGCCAAGGGCGCCGCCGCCTGCCAGGCCGCGGCGCAGGACGACATCCCCGGCTCCTGGAGCGCGGAGATCGACTGCCCCGGCGCGGGCGACGGCACGGTGTACCGGTCGACGGTGAAGCTGAGCGTGCCGATTCTGTTCCCGGGCGCCGCCGACTTCCCGTGGACGGTGACCGGTGCGGCGGGCGCCGCGGACGAGACGGACACCATGGCGGGCGCGGGGCAGTGAGGGGGCGTACAGCGATGACCCGTTGGAGGACCGGACGCGACCGGGGCTCGGCGTCGATCGAATTCCTCGGCTTTCTGCCGATCCTGATCCTCGTCGCGCTGGCCGCCGTCCAGCTGGGGATCGCCGCGTACGCCGTCCAGCAGGCGGGCACGGCGGCCCGGGCGGCGGCGCGTACCGGCTCGCTGGACGAACCGGGCACCCCGGACACCGCCGGGAAGGCGGCGATCAGCGGCTGGCTGGCGGGCGGCACCAACATCAGCGGCGGCAGCTGCGGCGGCGGCGAGGCACAGGCGACCGCGACGGTGAAGATCCCCTCGGTCATCCCCGGCTTCGACGGCTTCGGCAGCGCGGAGAGGAGCGCCACCATGCCGTGCGACGACGGACAGCTCCAGGCGGCGGGAGGACGGCCATGAGCCTGCGGTCCCGGATCAACGCGCCCGAGGGGCCCGCGGAGGGCCGCCAGGACGGGCATCTCGTGGCCGTCTACCGCGCCAAGCTGCTGGAGGAGATCGACCTCGCGGAGATGTCCTCGCTGGCCGCCGCCGAGCGCCGGACCCGGCTGGAGCGCGTGCTGGGCCACATCATCAGCCGCGAGGGCCCGGTGCTGTCCACCGGCGAACGCTCCCAGCTCATCCGCCGGGTGGTGGACGAGGCGCTGGGCCTCGGCGTGCTGGAACCGCTGCTGGAGGACGCCTCCATCACCGAGATCATGGTCAACGGTCCGGACCAGATCTTCGTGGAGCGGGCGGGCCGGGTCGAGCTGGTGCCCGTCCGGTTCGCGTCCGAGGAGCAGCTGATGCAGACCATCGAGCGCATCGTCTCCACCGTCAACCGGCGGGTGGACGAGTCGAATCCGATGGTCGACGCCCGCCTGCCGTCCGGTGAGCGGGTCAACGTGATCATCCCGCCGCTGGCGCTCACCGGCGCCACCCTCACCATCCGCCGCTTCCCGCGCGCCTACACCCTCAAGCAGCTGATCGGCATGGGCACGCTGGACGAGCAGATGCTGATGCTGCTGGCGGCACTGGTGCGCGGCAAGTTCAACGTCGTCGTCTCCGGGCCCACCGGCTCCGGAAAGACCACGCTGCTCAACGCGCTCTCCGGGCTGATCCCGGACGGCGAGCGGATCATCACCGTCGAGGACGCGGCCGAACTCCAGCTCCAGCAGACCCATGTCATCCGGCTGGAGTCCCGGCCGCCCAACGTCGAGGGCAAGGGCCGGATCACCATCCGCGACCTGGTCCGCAACTCGCTGCGGATGCGCCCCGACCGCATCATCGTCGGCGAGGTGCGCGGCGGCGAGACCCTGGACATGCTGCAGGCCATGTCCACCGGCCACGACGGTTCGCTCGCCACCGTCCACGCCAACAGCGCCGAGGACGCGCTGATGCGGCTGCAGACGCTCGCCTCGATGTCCGATGTGGCGATCCCGTACGAGGCGCTGCGCGACCAGATCAACAGCGCCGTGGACTGCATCGTCCAGCTCGTCCGGCACGCCGACGGCTCCCGCCGGATCAGCGAGATCGCGCTCCTGGACAGCCACGGCCACGAGGAGTACCGCATCGCCACCGTCTGCCGCTTCGACGCGGCGCCCATGGGCGCCGACCGCATCGTGCACGGACGGTTCTCCTGCTTCCCGCTCCCGGAGCGGGTGGCGGAGCGGCTGCGACTGGCCGGTGAGGCGGTGCCGCCCGCCTTCGGGGTGGCCGCCTCCCCGGCGCAGCTGACCACGCGGGGCGCCGCGTACGACACGGGCGCGTACGGCGCGCGGGATGGGAGGTAGCCGGATGGACCGGCTCGCGACGCTGACCCTCGGTGCGACGCTGGTGTGCGGCACGCTGGGCGTCGCCGGGGTGCACACCTACGCCCGGGGTACGGACCGGCAGCGCGCGCTGATCGACCGGCTGTCGGAGTCGGGGGCGGCGGAATCGTCCCGGCGGCCGCGCCGCTTCGCCCGCGTGGACCGGCGGCTGCGCACCACCTCGGCGGGGCGGCGGCTGGAGCTGCGGCTGGCGGCGACGGGCCTGGACATCACCCCCGGCGAGTTCTTCGTCTACACGGCCGCGGCGGCGGCCGGGCTGTGGCTGCTGGCGGCGTCGCTGCTGGCGTCGTTCTTCGGCCCGATCGCGGCCGTCGTCGCCGTCTGGTCGGCGTTCGGGTTCCTTGGCTGGCAGCGGCAGAAGCGGATCGAACGGTTCATCAACCAGCTGCCCGAGCTGTCCCGCATCCTGGCCAACGCCACCCAGGCCGGGCTGGCGCTGCGTACCGCGCTGAGCATGGCGGCGGACGAGATGGAGGCCCCGGCGGGCGAGGAGCTGTCCAAGGTCTCCGACAAGCTGTCCGTGGGGCATTCGATCGACGACGCGCTGGGCGAACTGGCGGAGCGGCTGCCGTCGCGGGAGCTGGTGGTGCTGGTCACCACGCTGGTGCTGTCCAACCGCGCGGGCGGCACCGTGGTCAGCTCGCTGCGCAACCTCACCCACACGCTGGAGGAGCGCAAGGAGACCCGGCGCGAGGTCCGCACCCAGCTGTCCCAGGTGACCGTCACCGCGTATGTGGTGCCGCTGATGGGCATCGGGACGCTGCTGCTGATGAACCGGATCGCACCGGGTTCGCTGGACCGCATGACCGGGTCCATCTGGGGACAGGCCGCGGTGATCGGGGCGTTCGCCCTGTACGGGATCGGCTTCTTCCTCATCCGCCGCATGTCGAAGATCGACGTCTGACCGGGGTAGTGGGCATGGGTTTCGGAATGCTGCTGGCGCTGGCGGCCGGGCTGTCGGTCGCGGGCCTCGCGTACGGCATCGCGCTGTACCGCAGCGAGGCCAAGCTGCCGAGCGACCTCGCGGTCGCGCTGGAGGTCGGGGCGACCCGTACGAACGCGGTCGGCTCGGCCGTCGACCGGCTCGGCATGCGCTACGCCCCGCTGGTGCTGCGGCTGATGGGCGAGAAGCGGGTGGCCCGGGTGCGCCGCCGGATCGATCTGGCGGGCCATCCGGGCGGGCTGACGGTCGACCGGTACGCGGCCCGCCGGGCGGTGTACGGGATGCTCGGCTTCGGCGGCGCGCTGGTCATGCTGCTGAAGGGCCAGCTGCTGCTGGCGCTGCTGATGGTGGTGTTCGGGCTGTTCTGGATCGAGGTCGGGATCTGGGCGGCGGTGCGGGAGCGCAAGGACGCGATCGACCGGACCCTGCCGGACTTCCTGGACGTGCTGGCGGTCGTGGTGAGCGCGGGGCTCGGTTTCCGGCAGGCGCTGGACCGGGTGTCGGAGAAGTACGAGGGCCCCTGGGCGGATGAACTTCGCATCACACTGCGGCAAATGGACATGGGCGTCAGCCGGCGCCAGGCGTTCGAAGAACTGCGGAAGCGGAACGACTCCGAACAGGTCGCCCAGTTCGTCACGGCACTGCAGCAGGGCGAGGAACTGGGCGCTCCGATCGTCGAGACACTGATCGCCATCGCGAACGACATGCGCCGCACCGACGCCCAGAACGCCCGGCGCCGGGCCGCCCGCGCCGTCCCGAAGGCGACCATGGTCATCACCACCTTCATGGTGCCCGGGACGATGGTGCTGCTCGTGGCGGGGTTCTTCATCGGGTCCGGCACGGACTTCGGTTCGATCACGGGAGATTGACGGTCATTTGGGCGAATATGCTTCGCGATCGCAATCAGGTGTGGGACAGTCGTCGACGGTGAACTCCTCGGCGGCGGGAGGGGGTGAGACGGATGAGCCGCGGCGAACGTCCGCGCACAGGGTTCGAACACCGTGTATCGGGAAGGCAATCCCCCCTGGGACACTGTTCCGAGGCGACGGTTTCGGCGTACTTTGCTCGTGTCGCGAGCGACACCACGGGGGCCCAGTCGCCGGACCGGAGTGGGACGGCCACCCATGGAGGGGAACACGATGGGGAAGCGCGTTATGGGGAACGACCGGGGGCAGACCTCGATCGAGTACCTGGGGATCATTGCCGTGGTGGTCGCCATCGTCCTGGTGCTGTCGACGACGGACTTCGGAAGCATGATCGCGAACGCGATCTCCGACAAGATCTCCCAGGTCGTCGGCATCTGAGCGAGCGCGTGAAGGCTCGCGGATACCGCGACAGCGACACCGGGCAGGCCTTTCCGATCTACATCACCGCGGTCGCGGCCCTGCTCTTCCTCGCCCTCGCCTTCTTCGCGGTGGGCCAGGCCGGGGCCACCCGCAACGGCGGACAGACCGCCGCCGACGCGGCCGCCCTCGCCGCCGCCCAGGACTACCGCGACCAGTTGGGCACGGCGCTGCTGAAGGCCGTGACGGACGGCAGCGCGCTGGAGGACCTGCTGAACGGGCGGGGGATCGGCGCGACGGGCGCCTGCGACGAGGCACAGTGGTTCGCGGGCCAGAACGGCGCCGATGTGACGGACTGCAACGGGCCGGACTATCTGCCCACTTCCTTCACCGTCAAGGTCAAAACGCAGAAGCCGGTGGGCAAGACCGTCATCCCCGGTACGGAGCGCACGTACGGAGAAGCGACGGCCAAGGCGGTCATAGGTCCGCGCTGTACGCTCCAGCCGCCCGACGAGCCGACGGCCTCCCCGAGGCCGACTCCGCCGGGCGACGAGGACGGAAACGGCGGCGGGAACGGCGGCGGGAACGGCGGCGGGAACGGCGGCGGGGACGAGAAGCCCTCGGTGTCCCTGAGGTGCGACGGCAGGGACGTGACCATCGACCCGGCGCACCCGGAACTCTTCCCGGACGTCAAGGACCTGTTCTCCGTGCACCTTGCCGACTGAGCGACTGACGAGTAGACGAGCAAAGGACAGCGAGCGATGAGCATTCGGCACACGACGAAGGCCCGGAGGGGGGCTGCCGCGGCGGCGCTCGGAGCGGCCCTGGCCCTCGCCGTGGCCGGGTGCGGCAGCGGCGACGACGGAGGGAAGGACAGCGGCTCCCCGCAGAAGTCACCCGCGGTCAGGACCGACGACGAGCAGGGGGAGACGGAGCCCGCCGCGGACTCCAAGAAGGTCATCGGCGAGATGAAGGGGCCGAAGAACATCGTCGTCAGCCTCCACTCCGCGGTGCGCGACAGCGGCGGATTCGTCACCGTGAACGGCACGGTGACCAACCGCGGCAACCTGTTGTTCAACCCGGTCGACTGGCGCTCCACGGAGGTGGAGTTGGCCAAATCCCGTTCGTCCGTCTCGGGTGCGTCCCTCGTCGACGCGAAGGGCAAGAAGCGGTATCTCGTGCTCCGGGACACCGATGGCCAGTGTCTGTGCACCACCGGGCTGTCCGGGCTCAAGCCGAACGAGAGCCGCCCGTTCTTCGCGCAGTTCCCGGCCCCGCCCAAGAGCGTCACGGAGGTCGACTTCCAGCTTCCGACCATGCCCTCCGTCAGCATCAAGCTCTCCGGGTGAGCCCCGCCATGACGTCGACACGTACGACAGCCCGCCGCGCCGTACGGTACGGCCCGGCCCTGGCCGCCCTCGCGCTGGTGCTCACCACACCGACGCTCACCGCCCCGGCCCGCGCCGACAGCGGCCCCGGCGCCCCCGCCGACACCAGGCCGCCCGTCAAGCTCGACGCCGACGACCCCGATCTGCGGATGCCCGAAGGCGCCAGGCTCGCGGCCGGGCGGGTCCTGGACATCAAATCGGTCGTCGAGACGGACGACGGCGACGAGCGGCGCGAGGACACCAACACCAAGGTGAGCTTCGCCCTCCAGGCCGAGGTGCTGTTCGGCAAGGACAGCGCGAAGCTCGGCGCCGAGGCGAACGCCCGTATCCAGGACATCGCGGACGAGGCGAAGCGGCAGCACGCGAAGAGCGTGCGGGTCTTCGGCTTCACCGACAACCTGGGCTCGGCCGCGCACGGCCTCGAACTGTCCCGGAAGCGGGCCGACGCGGTGCAGCAGCGGCTGGCGGACAGCCTGGACTCCTCGGTCGCGTACCAGATCCGCGGCTACGGCGAGCAGTACCCGATCGCGGACAACGCGACGGAGGAGGGCCGCAAGAAGAACCGCCGCGTGGAGGTCAGCTTCCCGCGCGGAGCGTAGGGGTGCGCGGGGGGTGTTTCCCCCACCCCGCCCCTTCCCGACCCAAGGGCTCCGCCCCTGGACCCCGGCCACGAGCCACGGAGCCCCGCCGGGCCCGGGCCAGTGCCCCACCCCTTCGCCGCTTGAACGCCGACGCCCGGCGCGGGAGGCACCTCCCACCAGGGGGCCGGGGGCCGTGCCCCCGGTTCGGGGAGGGGCGGGGTGGGGGAGAGACCCCCGCCGAACCGTGCCGCATCATGGAGCACGTCGCCCCACCCCGCGCGGGAGTACCCCCTGAATACCACCGTCGCCGAGATCCTCGCCGTCACCCTCCTCCTCGCCGTACTGGCCTTCGCCGTCGCCCGCCCCCGCGGCTGGCCCGAGGCGGTCGCGGCGGTGCCCGCGGCCGCCGTCGCGGTGGCGACCGGGGCCGTGACACCGGCGGCGGCGTGGGAGGAGACCCGGAGCCTGCTGCCCGTCGTCGGGTTTCTGGCGGCCGTGCTGCTGCTGGCGCAGATGTGCGCGGACGAGGGGGTGTTCGAGGCGGCCGGGCAGGCCGTGGCGCGGGCCTGCCGGGGGCGTACGGACCGGCTGCTGGGCGGGGTGTTCGCGGTGGCGGCGCTGGTCACCGCCGTGCTGAGCCTGGACGCGACGGTCGTCCTGCTGACGCCCGTGGTGTTCGCGACTGCGACCCGCCTCGGCGCCCGCTCCCGGCCGCATGTCTACGCCTGCACCCATCTGGCGAACTCCGCGTCGCTGCTGCTGCCGGTCTCCAACCTCACCAACCTGCTCGCGCTGGAGGCGAGCGGACTGTCGTTCACCCGGTTCGCCCTGGTCATGGCCCCGGCCTGGCTGGTGTCGATCGCCATCGAATTCGTGGTCTTCCGCCGCTTCTTCGCAGCGGACCTGGCCGCCGGGACCGCGAAGCCGCCGCCCGCCGAGTGGCCGCGGGTGCCGGTGTTCGCGCTGAGCGTGCTGGGGCTGACCCTGGCCGGGTTCGTCGTGACGTCGCTGGTCGGGCTGGAGCCCGCGTGGGCCGCGGGGGCGGGGGCGCTGGTGCTCGCCGTACGGGCGGTGCGGCGGCGGACGACGACGGTACGGGGCGTGGTGGGCGCGGCGGGCCCGCTGTTCTGCCTGTTCGTGCTCGCCCTGGGCGTCGTGGTGCAGGCGGTCCTGGACAACGGCCTGGAGGCGGCGCTGTCCCGGGTGCTGCCGGTGGGCACCGGGCTGCTCACGCTGCTCGCGATCGCGGCTGTGGCGGCGGTGCTGGCGAACCTCGTCAACAACCTGCCGGCCACGCTGGCGCTGCTGCCGATCGCGGCCGGGGGCGGCCCGGGTCCGGTTCTGGCCGTGCTGATCGGGGTCAACCTGGGCCCCAACCTCACCTACGTCGGCTCCTTGGCCACGCTGCTGTGGCGGCGTATCGTCCGCCACCACGGGGCGGACGCCGACTCCGGGCTGGGCGAGTTCACCCGCCTCGGGCTGCTCACCGTGCCGACCACGCTGGTGGCGGCGACGGTGGCGCTATGGGCCATGCTGGCGACGCTATGAGGGACTCATGATCGTGCTCATCTGGATCGCCGAGGGCACCTGGCGGTCCGCCGTGGACGCCGCACGCGGTCAGCTGCCGGCCGAGGGCGACACCGAGATCCGCCTGCTGTACGTCACCGACGACCACGTAGCGGGCGCCGCGCACGGCGCCTTCGCGGGGCTGCTGGGCCGGGGCCGCCCCGGGCGGGATCCGGGCGACCGGGTGGAGGAGGCGGCGAAGGCCGCCGCGTCGGAGCTGCTGGACGCCGCCGCCGAGCGGCTGGACCGGCCGGTGACCCGGCTGCACCGGCACGGCCGGGTCGAACACGAGGTGGTGCGGGAGGCGGACGGCGTGGACCTGCTCGTCGCCGCACGTGACGGGGACCGCGACCGGCTGGGGCCGCACAGTCTGGGGCCCGCCGCGCGCTTCGTCGTGGACCACGCGCCCTGCGCCGTCCTGCTGGTGTGGCCCGCGGCAGCGCCCGGCATCGAGTCGCTGCCGCCACCGCCGCCCTGATCACCCAGGACCCTCGTAAGGTCAGAGGCGGGTCAGGACTCGATCCAGTTGTGCGCCTGGGCCAGCTCGATGACGCGCCGGCGCACCTGCTTGATCTGGTCGGCGGTGAGGCTGCCGCCCATGTCGACCAGCGTCTCGGTCAGCTCCTGCCGGAACTCGCCCACGGAGAGCACATCGCACATGGTGTCGTCGCCGGAGTCCGGCCCGGGGGAGGACCGCACGATGGGGGCCGCGGCGCGCTCCAGGATGCGGACCTCGGACGCCTTGGGGCCCTTGTCGCCGTACTCGGGGATGAACCGCACCTTCGAACCGGGCTGGAACAGGTGCTTCTCGTCCAGGAGGTCGTTCGCGTGCATGAACACGTCCTCGCCGCCGTCGTCCGGGGCGATGAAGCCGTAACCGCGAAACTCGTCGAACCGCAGAATCTTGCCCGTCGTCGTCAACGTGCCACCCCTACCCCTGTACCTCTACCTCATGTACCTCATCGAACAGCGAGCTCAGCGTACATAAGGCGGCTGAGCCGAAGAAGGGCCGGGGTCGAGAGCGACCCGGGTGCCCCGCCGCAGGCCCCAGCGCTCCATCGCCCCCGCCTCCGCCTCCAGGACGTGGCGCGCTCGCGGCCGCGGCAGCCCGAGCCGCCCGGGGCGCAGGGTGGTGACGGCCAGCACGGTCAGCCGCCGGTCGAGATAGGCGACGTCGATGGCGAAGCGCATCCGGAAGGTGTGCACCCCGCTCGCGGGGGTCAGCAGGATCGCGCCGGTCAGCCCGTCCCGGCCGAGCAGCCCGCGGGACCGGGCGCGGTAGGAGGCGGCGATCTCCAGCGGCACGTCGACCGGTACGTCGACCGGCACGTCGACCGGTACGTCGACCGGCACGCCGGGCGGTACGTCGACCGGTGTGTCCCGCAGCACGCGCAGCGTTCCGGTGCCGTCCCGCCAACGGCCCATGCCCGTCCCCTTCACCACCGTCGTCCACCCTTGGGATGAGTGTTCCACCAAGCGGTCCCCCGGGCCCGCCGCTTCCGTAGGCTCGGGCCGTGCAACCGCTGCTGATCGCCCTCGCCGCCGCGTACGGTGCCGCCGCCGGGCTGCTGGTGCCGCGTCCGCTGTACCGGCTGGCGGTCGAGCCCGAGGAGCCGTGGCGCGCGGACTGCCCGCGCGGGCACGCCCTCACCGGCCCGGCCCGCGGCTGGCTGGGCCCCGCGCGCTGCCCCCGGTGCGGGGACGGCGGGCGGCGGTACGGCCCGGGACCGGCGCTGCCCGCCCTGCTCACCGCGCTGGTGTGCGCGGTCCTGGCGGCGGCCACCGGGGTGCGCCCCGAGCTGGCGGTGTGGCTGCTGCTCGCCCCGCCCGCGGTGCTGCTGGCCGGGGTGGACCGGGCGGTGAACCGGCTGCCGGACGTGCTGACCCTGCCGATGGCGGGCGCCGCGGCGGCGCTGCTCGGCGCCGTGGCGCTGCTGCCGCACAGCGCCGGGTCCTGGCCGCGGGCGCTGCTGGGCGGGGCGGTGCTGGGCGGGGCGTATCTGGTGCTGTTCCTGATCAACCCGCGCGGCATGGGCTTCGGCGACGTCAAACTGGCGCTGACCCTCGGGGTGGCCCTCGGCTGGTACGGCTGGGCGGTGCTCTTCTGGGGCGGGTTCGCCGGGGTGCTGCTGGGGTCGCTGTACGCGATGGCCCTGGTCCTGGCGCGGCGAGCGGGCCGCGGGACGCCGCTGGCGTTCGGCCCGTTCATGATCCTCGGTGCGGGCGCGGGGCTGGTACTGGGGGCGCTCGGCACCGGATGACGCCCCACCCGATCGGCGCCGCGCGCATCCTCACCCCCGCCGATGCATGGACAACCGCTCACGAAGGGTTATGGTGGAAACCCCCCCTCGGGCCGGTCCGTACTCCCCCCCACGGACCGGCCCGCTCTATTACGGGGTCAGCGCCCTGCGCGAGCGGAACCCAGCCCGCGCGGACCGTCACCCACCGTGACCAGTGCGGGGATCGCGTACGGCCCCGTACGTCTGTCCGGTCGTCCGAAACCCCGTCCGACCGGCTCGGTTAGCCACCCCCGCCGCCCCGCAGTAGGGTGCTGCCCTTGGGGCGGACAGCCATGGCGAGCCATGCAAAGCACTGAGGGGCTGGAAGACGTGAAACTGCGCGACCTGGTGTACGGGCTCTACGCACGCCGGGTGGAAGGTCGCCTCGACCACGACCAGGTGCCCAAGCACATCGGGGTCATCCTCGACGGCAACCGCCGCTGGGCACGCGCCTCCGGCGGCACCACCGAGCAGGGTCACCAGGCGGGGGCCAGCAAGATCCGGGAGATGCTGGGCTGGTGCAGTGAGACGGACGTCGAGGTCGTCACGCTGTGGATGCTCTCCACCGACAACCTGGACCGCCCCGAGAAGGAGCTGAAGCCGCTCCTGAACATCATCGAGGGCGCCGTGCGCGACCTGGCCGCCGACGGCCGGTGGCGGGTGCACCACGTCGGGAACCGGGATCTGCTGCCCTCCCGTACCCAGACGGTCCTCAAGGAGGCCGAGCGGGACACGGAGCACGTCGACGGAATACTGGTCAACGTCGCCGTCGGCTACGGCGGCCGCCAGGAGATCGCCGACGCGGTGCGCTCGCTGCTCCTCGAGCACGCCACCAAGGGCACGTCCTTCGAGGAGCTGGCCGAGGTCGTCGACATCGACCTCATCGCCGAACACCTGTACACCCGTGGTCAGCCCGATCCGGACCTGGTGATCCGCACCAGCGGCGAGCAGCGGCTGTCGGGCTTCATGCTGTGGCAGAGTGCCCATTCGGAGTATTACTTCTGCGAGGTTTTCTGGCCCGCGTTCCGGAAGGTCGACTTCCTCCGCGCCCTGCGTGACTACGCGGCGCGGCACCGCCGCTACGGCAACTGATCGCCTTATCCCACAAAGCAGTTCACCGGCCGGGGCCGGACGCGAGACGGCGTCCGGCCCCGGCCGCCGTCTCGCGTCGCTCGTTCCACAACGTTCATGTACGGGCCGTCATATGCCGTTGCATGGCCGCGCACCTTCGAGGGAATATCCCTTCCAGGTCGACGCCCTGTTCCACTGTCCAGTGGGTGTCGAACTGCCAGCGGACGGCATCGGGCCGTTCGCCCGGGAGGCCCTTTGCACACGGACGACTGTGCGGATCGTGCGTATGACGCGGAGGGCCGGCGCTCGGCCCGTTCCGTGGAGCCTGAGCCCGGTCCGCTCCCCGTCTACGGCGGGGACGCCTCACTCCCGCGACGCCGTCGCACCCCAACCTCTCCCGAGGGGGTTCGTCCACCCGTGGTGACCAGCAAGAAACGCCGCGAGCACGACCGGCGCACCTATGTCCTCGACACCAGCGTCCTGCTTGCCGACCCAGGCGCCATGGCCCGTTTCGACGAGCACGAAGTCGTGCTGCCGGTCGTCGTGGTCACGGAACTGGAGGCCAAGCGGCACCACCCGGAACTGGGGTATTTCGCCCGGCAGGCGCTGCGCCTGCTGGATGAGTACCGCATCCGGTACGGCCGTCTGGACGCTCCGATTCCGATCGGCGACCTGGGCGGCACCCTGCGCGTCGAGCTCAACCACTCCGACCCGGGAATCCTCCCCGCGGCCTTCCTGACCCACGGGGGCCGGGTGGGGGACAACGACGCGCGGATCCTCGCCGTCGCCCGGAACCTGCAGGCCGAGGGGTACGACGTCACCGTCGTCTCGAAGGACCTGCCCCTGCGCATCAAGGCGTCCTCGGTGGGGCTGCTCGCCGAGGAGTACCGCGCGGAGCTGGCGATCACCGACTCGGGCTGGACGGGGATGGCGGAGCTGGCCGTCTCCGCCGAGCAGGTGGACGACCTGTTCGCCGCCGAGACCGCGTACATCCCCGAGGCGGCCGAACTGCCCGTGCACACCGGACTGGTCCTCCAGTCGGAGCGCGGCAAGGCGCTGGGCCGGGTCACCCCGGACGGGCAGGTGCGGGTGGTGCGCGGCGACCGGGAGGCGTTCGGCATCCACGGGCGCAGCGCGGAGCAGCGCATCGCGCTGGATCTGCTGCTGGACCCCGAGGTCGGGATCCTGTCGATGGGCGGCCGGGCCGGTACGGGCAAGTCGGCGCTCGCGCTGTGCGCGGGCCTGGAGGCGGTCCTGGAGCGGCGGCAGCACCGCAAGGTGATGATCTTCCGGCCGCTGTACGCGGTGGGCGGCCAGGAGTTGGGCTATCTGCCCGGCAGCGAGGCCGAGAAGATGAGCCCGTGGGCTCAGGCGGTCTTCGACACGCTGTCCGCGGTGACCAGTTCCGAGGTGATCGAGGAGGTGGTGGAGCGCGGCATGCTGGAGGTGCTTCCGCTCACCCACATCCGCGGCCGGTCGCTGCACGACGCCTTCGTGATCGTCGACGAGGCGCAGTCGCTCGAACGGAACGTCCTTCTGACCGTTCTGTCCCGAATCGGCGCCAACTCCCGCGTGGTGCTCACCCATGACGTGGGGCAGCGTGACAACCTCCGCGTCGGGCGGTACGACGGGGTGGTGGCGGTGGTCGAGAAGCTGAAGGGGCATCCGCTCTTCGCGCACATCACCCTCAACCGCTCGGAGCGATCGCCGATCGCGGCCCTGGTGACCGAAATGCTGGAGGACGGCCACATCTGAGCCGGTTGCGTCCGGTACGTCGGCAACGCGCCGCACGGGAAGGCCAAAGAGCCTAACTGTGCGGCGCGTTCACGCGCGTGGATTTCCAGAAAACCTAGGGCGTAAACGGGGTGTGAGCTTTCGCACCTCCCGGGGAATTGCCTTCCGGTATGCGTGTCCGGCAGTGTGTGGGTTCTGTCAGGCCCCGCATACGGCACACCAGTACCCCCAGCGGTACAGAACCACAGCAGTACCAGAACTGAAGAGAGTTCGCCGTATGCCGCCCGAGCACCTTGCGGCCCTCCCTCGGGAGGACGCACCGGGCCAGCGCCTCCCGTGACCAGCCGTACCCGTCGAGCAGTACCGGGGACGGAACAAGGGGAGGCCAGCGTCAGGGGCACGATTGGCGCCCGCGAGGTCACCTAAGCGGGCGATGCTGGAAGGAAACCGAGTGAGCCGGATTTCGGTCCGGGGATTCGCAGTGGCCTCGGCCACCGCGGTCACCACTGTGGGCGCCGTCGTCGGTGTCGCCGCGGGTGGCGGGCAGCAGCAGAGCCCGTCCGACCCGATCGAGGCGACCGCCGCCGACTCGACGCTCCTTGCGGACATACCCGCCGGCCAGCAGGCCGTGGCGCAGACAGCATCCCTGACGCAGCAGGCGGACGTGCAGTCCACCGCAGCCGACGCGGAGGCTAAGAAGTCCGCTGAGGAGGCGGCCCGCAAGCAGGCAGCCCAGGACGCGAAGGCCAAGAAGGCCGCCGCGGACAAGGCGGCCGCCGAGAAGCTGGCGAAGGAGCGCGAGGCAAAGAAGAAGCAGGAGATCGCGAGCCGTTCGGCGACGCGTGACTCCGGTGCCTTCCCGGTCAAGGCCTCGTACACCATCAGCGAGGTCCAGGCCATGGCCCGGCAGATGATCCCGGGCGACCAGTTCCAGTGCTTCAGCAACATCGTGGACCACGAGAGCGGCTGGAACTACCAGGCCACCAACCCGTCCTCGGGTTCGTACGGTCTGGTGCAGGCGCTGCCCGCGTCCAAGATGGCCTCGGCCGGTGCCGACTGGAAGACCAACCCGGCCACGCAGATCAAGTGGGGCCTGGGCTACATGAACGACCGCTACGGCAGCCCGTGTGAGGCCTGGTCGTTCTGGCAGGCCAACAACTACTACTGATCGGCCCGGGCCTTCCGGCCGCTCGGTAACAGAGCTTCGCGAAACCCCCGTCCGCCAGGTCGGGGGTTTCGTGCGTCCGGAGCCGGTAACGTCATGCCGACGACCACGGGGGAACCGGGGGTAGGGAAAGCCGAAATGTCCAGATTGCCAGAGTGGGTCGGCAGGTTGGGGGCCGGTCTGACCCGGCTTGCCGCGCGGCTCGAACACGAAGAGGCCGCGGCACGGGGTGACGAGGGCGGCGGAGGGGCCGGCCGGCCGCCCGGGCCTGCCGGAGGCCCGGAGCCGTCATCCCACCGCCCGGAGTCACCGAGGGAGCCGCACGCGCCCGGCGAGGCGCACACCCCTGGCGAGCCGCACGCGCCCGGCGAGGCGCAGCCGGGAGAGCCCCACGAGCCGCCGAGTGAAGGGCGGGCGCCGGACGAGCCGCAAGAGCCGTCCGGAGTGCCCAGCGTGCCCGCCCCGCCCTCCTACGCCCCCGCCGTCGCGCCCCGGCCCGAGCCGGCCGAGGCCGTCCCCTGGGGCGTGCGCGTCGCCGCCGAGGCCGGATGGCGGCTGCTGGTGCTGGCCGGGACGGTCTATGTGCTGATGCAGGTCATCAGCTCCGTCCAGCTGGTCGTGTTCTCCTTCACCATCGCCCTGCTCATCACGGCCCTGCTGGAGCCCACCGTCACCCGGCTGCGCAACCGGGGCGTCCCGCGCGGGCTCGCCACGACCATCACCTTCATCGGCGGCTTCATCGTCATGGGGCTGGTCGTGTGGTTCGTGGTCTGGCAGGTCATGGAGAACATCGACGAGCTGTCCAACAAGCTCCAGGCCGGTATCGACGATCTGCGGCGCTGGCTGCTGCACAGCCCGTTCCACGTGACGGAGAAGCAGATCAACCACGTCGCCAAGAGCCTGCGCGAGGCCGTCGGTTCCAACACCGAGGAGATCACCTCGGCCGGGCTCGAAGGCGTCACGGTCGTCGTCGAGGTGCTGACCGGCATCCTGCTGACCATGTTCAGCACGCTGTTCCTGCTGTACGACGGGCCGCGGATCTGGCGCTGGACGCTGGGGCTCGTCCCCGCGGCGGCCCGGCCGGGCGTGGCGGGCGCGGGTCCGCGCGCCTGGGCCACGCTGACCGCCTATGTGCGCGGCACGGTGATCGTGGCCCTCATCGACGCGATCTTCATCGGTGTGGGGCTGTTCTTCCTCGACGTGCCCATGGCCGTGCCGCTCGCCGTCTTCATCTTCCTCTTCGCCTTCATCCCGCTGGTCGGTGCGGTGGTCTCCGGCGCGCTCGCCGTCATGGTGGCGCTGGTCACCCAGGGCGTCTTCACGGCGGCGATGGTGCTGGTGGTGGTGCTGGCGGTGCAGCAGATCGAGGGGCATGTGCTGCAGCCGTTCATCCTCGGCCGCGCGGTGCGGGTCCACCCGCTCGCCGTGGTGCTCTCGGTCGCGGGCGGCTCGCTGATCGGCGGCATCGGCGGCGCGGTGGTGGCCGTACCGCTGGTGGCGGTCGTCAACACGGTGGTCGGCTATCTGCGCGCGTACGGCGGCGAGAGGGCCCTGCGCGCCGCCCCGCGCCCGCACGGCGCGACGGTAGTGGCGACGGCGCCGGTCCGGCGCCCGGGTGAGGACGGCGCGTAACTCCCGTGGCCACGAACGCGAAGGGGCGCCCCACCGGACCGGTGGGGCGCCCCTTCGCATTCGTGGGCGCAGTCGTCAGCCGCCCGCGGCCAGGACGCCCTCGGCGTCCAGGGTGGCGCCGACCGCCTGCAGCACCGCGGCGATCTTGAAGGCTTCCTGGACCGTCTCGCGGTCCACGCCCGCCTTGCGGAGCACCTGCTCGTGCGAGTCCAGGCACATGCCGCAGCCGTTGATCGCGGAGACCGCGAGCGACCACAGCTCGAAGTCGGTCTTGTCCACGCCCGGGTTGCCGATGACGTTCATCCGCAGACCCGCGCGCAGGTTGCCGTACTCCGGGTCGGACAGCAGGTGCCGGGTCCGGTAGTACACGTTGTTCATCGCCATGACGGCGGCCGCCGACTTGGCGGCGGTGTACGCCTCGGGCGACAGGTTGGCCTTGGCCTCCGGCTCCAGCTCGGTCAGCACCCGCGGCGAGCGCGAGGCGATCGCGCAGGCCAGTACGGTGCCCCACAGCTGCTGCTGCGGAAGCTCGGAGTTGCCGATCACCGAACCGAGGTTCAGCTTCAGGTCCTTGGCGTAGTCCGGCAGGGCGGACTTCAGGGCGTCGAGTGCCATGTCAATTCACCTCACTCGCCGGAGAGGAGCGCGACCGGGTCGAGGGTGTCCTCGCCCTTGCTCCAGTTGCACGGGCACAGCTCGTCGGTCTGCAGGGCGTCGAGCACCCGCAGGACCTCCTTGGGGTTACGGCCCACGGAACCGGCCGTCACCATGGTGAACTGGATCTCGTTGTTCTGGTCCACGATGAAGACGGCGCGCTGCGCGAAGCCGTCCTCGCCCTCGATGCCCAGGTCGCGCATCAGCTCGTGCTTGGAGTCCGCCATCATCGGGAAGGGCAGGTCACGCAGGTCGGCGTGGTCCTTGCGCCAGGCGTGGTGGACGAACTCGGAGTCGCCGGAGAAGCCCAGGATCTGGGCGTCACGGTCCGCGAACTCCTCGTTCAGCTTGCCGAAGGCCGCGATCTCGGTCGGGCACACGAAGGTGAAGTCCTTGGGCCATGCGAAAACGATCTTCCACTTGCCCTCGTAGGTCTTGTGGTTGATCTGTTCGAACTCCTGCCCGCTCTCCAGCGAGACGCAGGCGGTCAGGTCGAACTCGGGGAACTTGTCACCGACAGTGAGCACGTTTCTCCTTGCAGCTTTCGCGTGGGAGGGACCCCTTTGTGAGGGTTTCCCGGGGTTGGACGATCTCCACCCT
The DNA here is from genome assembly GCF_001417735.1 of Streptomyces sp. NBRC 110028. Taxonomy (GTDB): domain Bacteria; phylum Actinomycetota; class Actinomycetes; order Streptomycetales; family Streptomycetaceae; genus Streptomyces. The sequence continues at coordinate 660,736 of NZ_BBUZ01000023.1, read as the reverse complement.
GGCACATTCCACATTGATCAGTGAAATAGCTAGACTCGCTGAAGTTGATTGGAGGTGGCTATCAGTGGCCGCGACAGTGACCCCGCCCGGAAGGCCACGGCAGCCGAGCTTGTCCCAGCTCAAGGCGTTCGCCGCGGTCGCCGAGCATCTGCACTTCCGGGATGCGGCGGCCGCCATCGGGATGAGCCAGCCCGCCCTTTCGGGCGCCGTCGCCACGCTGGAGGACACGCTCGGAGTTCAGCTGCTCGAGCGTACGACCCGCAAGGTGCTGCTCAGCCCGGCGGGTGAACGGCTGGCCGCGCGCGCACGCTCCGTACTCGCCGAGGTCGGTGCGCTGCTGGAGGAGGCCGAGGCGGCGCGGGCGCCGTTCACCGGTGTGCTGCGGCTCGGGGTGATCCCGACCGTGGCCCCGTATCTGCTGCCGACCGTGCTGCGGCTGGTGCGCGAGCAGTATCCGCGCCTGGACCTGCAGGTGCACGAGGAGCAGACCGCCTCGCTGCTGGACGGGCTCGCCCAGGGGCGGCTGGACCTGCTGCTGCTCGCGGTCCCCCTCGGTGCCCCGGGGGTGGTGGAACTGCCGCTGTTCGACGAGGACTTCGTCCTGGTCACGCCGCGGAACCACTGGCTGGGCGGGCGTACGGACATACCGCGCGAGGCGCTGGGCGAACTGGATCTGCTGCTGCTGGACGAGGGCCACTGCCTGCGCGACCAGGCCCTGGACATCTGCCGCGAGGCCGGCCGCACCGAGGGCGCCCCGGTGACCACGACCGCCGCCGGACTCTCCACGCTGGTGCAGCTCGTCGGCGGCGGGCTCGGGGTGACGCTGCTGCCGCGTACCGCGCTACGGGTCGAGACCGGCCGCAACGACGAGCTGGCCACCGGCGACTTCGCCGACCCGGCCCCCACCCGCCGTGTCGCCCTGGCCATGCGCGCCGGGGCCGCGCGGGCGGAGGAGTTCGAGGAGCTGGCGGCGACGCTGCGCGAGGCGGTGCGTCCGCTGCCGGTGCGGGTCGCGGGCTGACGCGGGGCGCACGCCACGCGGCTCGCATGCCGACGCGCCGTCGCGGCGGGGATTCCTCCCCGCCGCGACGGCGCATTCCGGTTCCCCCCGCCGGGGCTACTCGGTCCGCAGCCCCTCCGGGCGCATCATGCGCCACAGCGGAGGCAGGCTGGCCAGCGTCACCAGGACGATGACGCCCGCGCCGATGCCGGTCATCGTGAGGAGCCCGGCCCAGTCCACGGCCATTCCCTCATCGACCATCTTCAGCAGCAGGACGCCCAGGCCCAGCCCGCCCGCTACCGACAGCGCGAGACCCAGTACCACCGGGACCGCGGTCTGCCACAGGATGGACCAGCTCAGTGTGGAGCGCCGGGTGCCGAAGGCGACCAGGACGGACAGCAGCCGCTTGCGGTCCCGCAGTTGCTCCAGGGTGGTCACGATCATGCTGGCCCCGATGAGCAGCAGCGTCGCGGTGGCGCCGATGAACAGCGACGTGCGGATCGTCTGGAATGCGGCCGACTGCGACGAGCTGGTGAGCGTGATCACGTCCATCGCCGGGTCGATCGCCACGCTGGCGTTGCGCACGTACTCGTTGGCGTCCGGCACCTTCGGGTCCATGCGCATCATGGCCACCGCCTGCGGGTCGGTCAGCTTCGTGACGTCGAAGGCACCGGGAGTGGCGAAGATGCCGGAGCGGTAGGCGCCCGTCGGGTCCTTCCTGGGCTTCGCCGCCGTGGCCGAGCGGGGGATCGTCCACAGCTTCCGCTTGCCGGACGTGGGCATGCCGTCGTCGTCGGAGCTCAGATTGACCTGCGCGCCCGGTTTCAGGAAGGGGCTGTCGGGGTCCGCGTAGGCCACTGTCCCTTCGGCCTCCGCGTCGGCCGGTGGTTCGCCGATGATGAAGACATCGCCGTCCCGGCAGCTCTTGAGGTGGGCCAGCTCGCGCAGCGCGGGGCATCCGGCGACGGTGAGGGCGCCGGTCGGGATGTCGGCCGGGTCCTTCGCCTCGCTGCGCGCGTCGGAGACGAAGTCCTGGGTGATCCCGAGCACGCTGCGCACGCCCTTGGCCGCGCCGAGCCGGGCGAAGGCGTCGCGGGCCTGGGCGCCGTTGTCCACGTTCATGCTCATCATCAGCTGGGCGCGGTTCGGGTCCTGGTCCGTCTCCTCGGTGCTACGGGCCTGCACGCTCGCGAAGAGCATCTGGAGCGCGATGGCCCCCGCGACCGCCACCGTGATGCCGCTGACCGCGCGCGCCGCGGTGCCGCTGCTGAGCTGGAGCCGCCGGGTGGCGAGCTGCCAGGGCACCGGGCCCTTGCCGAAGCGCTCCACGACGGACTCGACCAGCCACGGCAGCAGCGCGGTGATGCCGATGAGGAGCAGCACGGCACCGGCCGCTGCCTGGTACGCCTGGGCCTCGCCGGTCGTACTGCTCGACCCGAAGCCGCCCGCGAGCGGGGCCAGCATCCCGACGCCGAGGACCGGCAGCAGCAGCCGCCACCACAGCCTCCGCCGCCTGGGGGTGGCTTCCCGTACGACGCCCAGCGGTTCGATGGCGATGGCGCGCAGGGCGATGAGCGTGACGGCGACGGCCGAGGCGGGCACGGCCAGCGCGATCACCAGGGCGAGCGGGAGGGAGGGCGTGATGTCGGAGGTGAAGAAGCTGAGGTTCATCATCGAGGCACCGCCGACGGCCTCCCGCAGCAGCAGGAAGAGCGCGGTGCCGACCGCGAGCCCGAGGACCGAGCCGAAGAGCGACTCGCCCGCGGCGATGCGCCGGGTCATGTGGATGTCGGCGCCGACCAGCCGCAGCGCGGCCAGTCTCCGGTCGCGCCGCTCGCCGCCGAAGCGGGCGGCGGTGGCGATGAAGATGAGCACCGGCAGCAGCAGCACCACACAGACTATGACCACCAGCAGCACCAGCGCGGGATCCAGCCCGTCCCCGCTGGTGTCCGTGGCACCCCAGGTGGCGAGGTGGTAGCTGGAGGGGACGCTGTCGAACTGCTTCGGGGTGATCCCCGCGTAGTAGCGCAGCTCGGTGGGGCCGGTCAGTCCGCTGTCGCCGATCACCCCGGCGGTGCGGTACGGGAAACGGTCCCGGAGCAGCTTGCCCTCGTCGGAGGCGAGCAGCTTCTTCAGCGCGGGGGAGACATACATCTCCCCGGCGGCCGGAAGGCCGCTGATGCCCGGCGGATGGGGCGGACGGTCGCCGTCGGGCGCCATCACCATGCCCGAGATGTCCATGTCGCGGAAGTCGGTGTCCGCCTGGGAGACGTGGACCGTGCCGGGGCCCGGCTCCGGCTCCTCCCCGAAGCCGTAGGCGGCGATGGCGTTGTCCCGTTCGGTGCGCGCGGCGTCCATGGTGGGGACGCAGGCGGCGAACAGCAGCAGGGTGACGCCGAGGCCCACCCCGACCGCCGTCATGATCGTCCGGGCCCAGCTCTCCCGCCCTCCGCTGACCGCGAACCGCCCGCCCATGGCGAGGTCCGCGGCCCAGCGGGCGACGCCGACGCGGCGCGGCGGCACGGGGGGCGGGGGCGGGGGCGAGGGCGGTGCGGCCGTCAGGGTCGCCCGGCCGGAGTGGCCGCCGTCCGGGCCGGTGGGGCCCTCGTGCGGGCCGCTCATCGGGCACCCGCCATGTCCCGCGCCTTGCCGTCGCGCACGATGACCTCGCGGTCGGAGTACGCGGCGACCCGCGCCTCATGGGTGACCAGGACGACCGCCGTACGGGTCTCCCGGGCCGCCTCGGTCAGCAGCTCCATCACCCGCTCCCCGTTGAGGGAGTCCAGCGCGCCGGTCGGCTCGTCGGCGAACAGCACCCGCGGCCCGGTGACCAGCGAACGGGCGACCGCGACGCGCTGCCCCTGACCGCCGGAGACCTCACCGGGCCGCTTGGCCGCCACATCGGCGACCTCCAGCCGCTCCATCCAGGACAGCGCCCGCGCCTCGGCCTCCTTGCGCTTGACCCCGTTCAGCCGCAGCGGCAGCGCGACGTTCTCCACACTGGTCAGCTCGGGGACGAGCTGGCCGAACTGGAAGACGAAGCCGAACTCGCCGCGGCGCAGGCTGCTGCGCTCGGCGTCCGACATGGCGGACAGCTCGCGCCCGCTGTAGTGGACCGCGCCGGAGTCCGGCCGGACGATCCCGGCCAGGCAGTGCAGCAGCGTCGACTTGCCGGAGCCGGAGGGGCCCATCACGGCGACGACCTCGCCGGGGTGGATGGAGAAGTCCGCGCCGTCCAGCGCGGGGGTGGGACCGTACGACTTGTGCAGGCCGTCGGCTATCAGCAGGGATCCCGCCGGAGTCATGAACGCACCGCCTTGGCGAGTGGGGCGAGGCGGGCCGCGGTGAGCTCAAGCCAGCGCAGATCGGCCTCGAGGTGGAAGAGGGCGTGGTCGCAGATGAGTTGGTCGCTCAGGTCGCCGCCGCGCTTGCGCTGCGTCAGCTCGCGCATCAGCCGCAGGTGCTCCGAGCGCTGGACGTCGAGCAGATCGGCGGCGTCGCGCCCGGTGAGCAGCGCGAGGACGACCTTGGTGTAGAGGACCGACTGGAGGTACGGCTCGGGCTTCTCGGGCTGCGCGAGCCAGTGCTCCACATCGGTGATGCCCGCGTCGGTGATCGCGTAGCGCTTGCGCTCGGGGCCGCCCGCGTGCTCGATGCCGTCGACCTCGACGAGGCCGTTCTTCAGGAGCCGGGACATGGTCGAGTAGACCTGTCCGTAGTGCAGTGGGCGGTCGTGCCCGAACTTCTCGTCGAAGGCGCGCTTGAGGTCGTAGCCGTGTCGTGGACCGGACTCCAGAAGTCCGAGCAGGGTGTGACCGATTGACATGCACGGCACTCTACACGATGCGTATACATCGCGTGTATAGATGCCGTGAGTAGTGTGTTGTCGCAGGTCACAGGCTTGCTGTGGGTTACGGTGCGGTCCGGCCCCCGGTTTCGTCGTCCTCGGCCCCGTCCCCGCCCGCCGCGCGCGGCGGGCGGCCGCGGCGGGGGATCGGGCGGGCCGTGCCGGGCAGCCGGCCCGCGTCGAAAAGCGCCTTGCGCAGCAGGAACTCGATCTGCGCGTTGGCGCTGCGCAGCTCCTCGCCCGCCCACCGGGCGAGGGCGTCGTAGACCGCCGGGTCGAGCCGCAGCAGCGTCTGCTTGCGCTGCCGCCGCGGCTGCCGGCCGGCCGCGCCCTCCTCCTCTTGCTCCGTCACTGGTAGAGCGTGCCGGTGTTGAGGACGGGCTGCGGGGCGCGGTCCCCGCACAGCACCACCATCAGATTGCTGACCATCGCCGCCTTGCGCTCCTCGTCCAGCTCCACGATCTGCTCCTCGGTGATCCGGGCCAGCGCCGCCTCGACCATGCCGACCGCGCCGTCCACGATCTGCCGCCGGGCGGCGACCACCGCGCCCGCCTGCTGCCGCTGGAGCATCGCGGAGGCGATCTCCGGGGCGTACGCGAGATGGGTGAAGCGCGACTCGATGATGCGGACCCCGGCCGCCTCGACCCGGGCGTGCAGCTCGATCGCGAGCTTCTCGGTGATCTCCTCGGCGTTGCCGCGCAGCGACAGGCCGTTCTCGTCATGGGCGTCGTACGGGTACTCGATGGCGATGTGGCGCACGGCCGCCTCGGTCTGGGTGGCGACGAACTCCAGGAAGTCGTCCACCTCGAACATCGCCTGCGCGGTGTCCTCGACCTTCCAGACCACGACGGCGGCCAGCTCGATCGGGTTGCCGTAGGCGTCGTTGACCTTGAGTACCGCGGTCTCGTGGTTGCGCACCCGGGTGGAGATCTTCTCCCGGCTGGTCAGCGGGTTCACCCAGCGCAGCCCGTCGGTGCGGATGGTGCCGCGGTAGCGGCCGAAGAGCTGGACGACCCGGGCCTCGCCCGGCGCGACCATGTTCAGCCCGCACATCGTGATGATCGCGGTGAGGATCACCACGATCCCGGCGACGATCAGCGTCGTGGATCCGGCGCCCTCGTGCTCGGCGGCGACGGCGGCCCCGGCGAGGATCAGCCCGACCCCGGCGACCAGCCCGGCCAGGCCCAGCAGCAGGGCGAGGCCGCCGCTGATGTTCCGGGCGGGCCGCTCCCGTACCTGTGGCTCGGGGATGGCCGGTATGTCGGCGGTGGGGGCGGTGGTGTCGGTCATGGGGTCCCCGTTCCTGCTTCGTGGATGCTGTCTAGCAAAGTGATAACACATTTATCTCCCCGTGCAACCCCCGGCCGCCCTGGGCTGTCAGTTCCCGTGAGGGACGTGCTCTTTGTCACGTACGGAAAAAGCTTGATCGATGAGTATGTGCCGGTTGATGCGGTGCTAGCTTCATGAGCTGGGCTGGGGGGGCGGGTATGGACTGGAGCGGCGGGAGAGATGGGTAGAGCGGACGAGCGGCGGGCGCGTCAGAAGGGCGCACGCAGAGCCAAGAAGGCCGCCAAACAGGGGGGCATACGCAGGTTCTTCACCTGGAAGATGGTGCTGGCCTACTTCGTCGGGCTGGGCGCCCTCGCCGTCGGGGCGTTCGCCATCCTGTACTTCAGCGTGAACGTTCCCCCGGCCAACGCCGAGGCGAGGGCGGAAGCCAACATCTACAAGTACAGCGACGGCTCGGTCATGGCGAAGGAGGGCAGCGTCAACCGCGAGTCGGTGTCACTGTCCAAGATCCCCAAGAAGGTGCAGCACACCTTCGTCGCCGCCGAGAACAAGGACTTCTACACCGACTCCGGTGTGTCCTTCTCCGGCACCGCGCGCGGTCTGATCAACACCGCCCTCGGCCGGGGCAAGCAGGGTGGCTCGACCATCACCCAGCAGTTCGTCAAGAACTACTACCTGAGCCAGGAGCAGACGGTCAGCCGTAAGCTCAAGGAGCTGGTGATCTCCCTCAAGGTGGACCAGGACAAGTCCAAGGACTACATCCTCCAGGGCTACATCAACACCAGCTACTACGGCCGCGGCGCCTACGGCATCCAGGCCGCCGCCCGCGCGTACTACGGCAAGGACGTCGAGAAGCTGACGGTCGCGCAGGGCGCCTACCTCGCGGCACTGCTCCAGGCCCCCAGCCAGTACGACTATTCAACGGCGGGTCCCAACGGCAAAAGGCTGGTCGTGGCCCGCTGGAACTACATCCTCGACAACATGGTCGAGAAGGACTGGCTGTCCAAGAGCGAGCGCGACGGGCTGAAGTTCGACAAGCCCATCGCACCCCGCCCCATCCCCGGGCTCGATGGCCAGACCGGCTACGTGATCGAGGCGGCCAAGAAGGAGCTGTACAAGGCGGGGGTGAGCGAGAGCGAGGTCCAGGCCGGCGGCTGGACGATCACCCTCAACATCGACAAGAAGAAGCAGAAGGCGCTGGAGAAGGCGGTCCGCACCGAGCTGACCGACAAGCTGGACCCGAAGAAGCGCCAGGTCGACAAGGATGCCCAGGTCGGCGCCGTCTCGGTGGACCCCAAGACCGGCGGCATCGTGGCGATGTACGGCGGCGCGGGCTACACCGAGCACTACACCAACAACGCGACCCGCTCCGACTACCAGCCCGCCTCCACCTTCAAGCCCCTCATCCTGGCCTCGGCCTACGAGAACGGCTCGACCACCCAGAGCGGCACGCCGATCACGTCCAAGACCCTCTACGACGGCACCAGCAGACGGCCGGTCAAGGGCAGCGACACCGCCTTCGCCCCGCCGAACGAGGACAACAAGTCCTACGGCCCGATCAACGTCCAGAAGGCGATGAACAAGTCGGTCAACTCCGTCTTCGCGCAGATGGCGGTGGACGTGGGACTGAGCAAGGTCAAGAACACCGCCATGGACCTCGGCATGGTCGGCGACGTGAAGAACGGCTTCGACGTGCGCCCCGCGATGTCGCTGGGCGTGATGGGCGCCAGCCCCAAGGAGATGGCCGGGGTCTACGCGACCCTCGACAACCACGGCAAGAAGGTCACCCCGGCGTTCGTGAAGTCGGCCCAGAAGGGCGAGGAGCAGCAGGCCGATCTGCCGGACCCGACCAACGGCCAGGCGATCAGCCGTGGCGCGGCCGACTCCGTCACCCAGGTGCTCACCGGTGTGGTCGACGACGGCACCGGCCAGGCCGTGCGCACCAAGGGCCAGGAGATGGCGGGCAAGACCGGCACCTCGGACGACAACAAGTCCGCCTGGTTCACCGGTTACACCCCCGACCTGGTGACCTCGGTCGGCATGTTCGGCGAGAGGGAGGGCAAGGGCACGCAGGTCTCGCTCAAGGGCACGGCCGGCGGCGGCCGGGTCAACGGTGGTGACTTCCCGGCCAGGATCTGGTCCGCGTACATGGGGAGCACCCTGAACGGCTCCTCGACCACGAAGTTCGACCTGGACACCGAGCTGAACAACGTCGCGCCGACCACACCGTCCGCGACGGAGTCCGAGGAAAGCCCGAGCACGTCCCCGACGCCCACGGATGACGAGAGCCCGACCTCGACCGAGAGCCCGACCGCGGACGCCACGCCCACCGCCCCGACCACGCCCGCGACGCCGTCGACCCCGCCGTCCACGCCGTCTTCCCCGCCGGCGTCGCTGCCCACCTCGCCGATCCCTCCGCCGGGCAACGAGAACGGCGGGGGCGAGCAGGGCCAGGGCCTGGGCTGACCACCCGGCCCGACGGAGACGCCCCGAGCCGCCCGGCACCTTCCCGCACGGAAGGTGCCGGGCGGCTCAGTTCGGCATGGCCAGTTCGAACCAGACGACCTTGCCCGTGGACAGCCGGGTCGCACCCCACCGGCGGGCCATCCGGTTGACCAGGTACAGCCCGCGGCCGCCCTCGTCGGAGGGCCGGGCCTGGCGCAGCCGGGGCAGCTGCGGCACGTCGTCGCCGACCTCGCAGCGCAGCACGTCGGTGCGCAGCAGGCGCAGGGTGATGGGCCGCTCCGCGTACCGTACGGCGTTGGTGACCACCTCGCTGACCAGCAGCTCCACCGCGTCCGTCAGGTCTTCCAGGTCCCAGCGGGTCAGCGCCCGGCGGGCCAGGCGGCGGGCCTGTCCGGCGGTCTGGGCCTTGGGGTCCAGGAACCAGTACGCGACGTCGCTGGGCGCGATGCCCTCGAAGCGGGCCGCGAGGAGCGCCACGTCGTCGTCGCGGTCGCCGGGCCCGAGCATGTCCAGCACCTCGTCGCACAGCGGCTCCAGCGGCGGCGGGTTGGGGCCGGTGAGCCGGGCGGTGGCGGTCAGCCGCTCGCGCAGCTGCTCGATCCCGGTCCACACGTCGCGCATCCGCGACTCGACCAGGCCGTCGGTGTAGAGCATGAGGGTGGCCCCGGCGGGCGCGTCCAGTTCGACTGCCTCGAAGTCGACGCCGCCGACCCCGATCGGCGCCCCCGGCGGCACCCGCAGCACCTCGGCGCGGCCGCCGCGGTGCAGCAGCAGGGGCGGCGGGTGGCCCGCGTTGGCGACCATGATGCGGTGCGCGACGGGGTCGTAGACCGCGTACAGGCAGGTGGCCATGCGGTCGGTGCCGAGCCGCTGGGCCTGCTCGTCGAGGTGGTGCAGCACCTCCTGCGGCGGCAGGTCGAGCCCGGCCAGGGTCTGCGCGGTCGTGCGCAGCTGGCCCATGATCGCGGCCGAGGTCATGGAGTGGCCCATCACGTCGCCGACCACCAGCGCCACCCGGTTGCCGGGCAGCGGGATCGCGTCGTACCAGTCGCCGCCGACCCGGGCGGTCTCGGCCGCGGGCAGATAGCGGCTGGCCAGCCGGACGCCGGTGGGCTGGGGCAGCGAGTCGGGCAGCATGGTGCGCTGCAGCTCGTCCGCGATGTAGACCTCGCGCCCGTACAGCACCGCCTTGTCGACGCCGAGCGCGGTGTGGGTGGCCAGCTGGGCGGCGACCAGCAGATCGTCCGGTTCGAACGGCGGCCGGTCCGGGCGGCGTACGAACACGGCCGCGCCGATCACCCGGCGGCGGCCGCGCAGCGGGGCCAGCACGGTGCGCTGGCCGGTCGCCACCGACGGCCCCTCGCCGAGGAGTTCGGGCAGCGCGGCGCGGGCGGCCTGCGAGTCGCCGAACACCGGCCGCACCCCGCGCAACACCTCGGCCAGCGGACCGCCCGCCTCCACCTCGCACAGCTCGGCGGCGGGTCCGCCGCCCACGGCGGGCGCCAGATCGGGCTGCGAGGACATCAGCGGCAGCCGCCCGCTCTCGGTGTCCGGGTCCAGCGGGATCCGGTCGGTACGGCGCAGCCGCAGCACCACCGGGCCGACCGGGCGCTCGTCGCCGACCGGCAGCGGATCGCGCAGATAGACCAGGATCGCGTCGGCGAAGGTGGGCACGGTGGCCCGGCACAGGCCGAGCACGATCTCGTCGAGGTCGATGCCGCGCGCGATGCGCCGCGTCGCCGCCCCGACGAACCGCAGCCGGTCCCCGCTCCGGTCCCGCACGGCGGCGGTGCTGTCGGCGCCGGGCGCGGTCGAGGGCGGTACGGCGGGCATCCCGCCCTCGGGGGTGGTGTACGCGACCTCACCGGCGGCCGCGGCCGTGCCCGCCGACGTGCCCCCGTCCGGCTGCGCCGGGGCCGGGTGCTCGCCCGCCGTGGTGCTGGGGGCGTCGTCCCGGGCCCCGGGTCGGCTCGCCGCGCCTGAAGCGGCATTGCGGTCCGCGTCCCACACAGGCTCGCCCTCCGGTGTGCCGTGCTCCGGCTGCTCGCTCTGCGCCGTGCTCCGGCGCTGCGTCCCGTCACCGGCGCGCTTGGTCCCTCCGCCGCGGCGCCCGGGCCGTGGCCGGGCGTCTCCCCCGGCGCCGTCCGGCTCCGGGTCCGGGGCGCCGCCGGGGCCCGGGGCGGCCGACGGGCCGTCCGCGGGGAAGGCGGGACGCGGCCGGCCGCCGCCCGGCTCCTGGCCGGGGGCTGCCGTCTGCCGCACGGCGGTCCGCGGGTCCGGGACCGCGCCGTGCGCGTCCTCGGGCATGCCCGAGGCGGCGGCAGGGGTGGTGGCCTGTCGCCTGTTGTGGGGGGTGGGGTGCTCCGTCACGCGTGGGTTTCCATCCGTCCGGGGCCGTGCGCCCCCGTCTCGTCGGGGGCGCACCGAGTGTCAGGCACGTCGTCGGCAGTTCAGATAGAGCTGGATCTCGGGTGGTACGTCCGTGCTGGCCGGGGCGTACGCGTGCGAGTCCTCCCCGGCGATCTCGAAGCCCGCATCGGTCACGACCTGTCGAAGTTCTTCCCGCAGATAACCCGATACCCGGACCGAGTTGCCGAGGAACGGGATGGCGAAGTCGTCGACGTCCGCCTCGACCATGGCGAGTCCCAGCAGTCCTCCGGGTCTCAGCACGGCGTGCAGGGCGCGCAGGGCGTACGGGATCTCCGGGCGGGGCAGCAGCAGCAGCGAGAAGTAGGCGGCGATGCCGTCGAAGGGGCCGAGTTCCCGGGATCCCCCGGGGCCGTACCGGCCGCCGACTCTGAGGTCGACGATGTCCACTTGGTGGAATTCGGCGTCCGGGACGTTGTCCCGGGCCAGCTTCAGCATCCCCGGTGAGATGTCGATGCCCGTCACCCGGTGTCCGGCCTCCGTCAGCTGACGGGCCGTGGGCAGTCCCGTACCGCAGCCGACGTCGAGCACGCGGGAACCGGGCGGCAGCGTGTCGGCCAGCCATTGACCGGCCGCGACCTGGCCTTCCTTATGGGGGAAGGCGTCGTCGTACCGGTCGCCTATGGCGTCGAACGCCTCTGCCTGACCGCTGCGGTCGAGCGCCAGGCGGTCGAAGTCCTCATAGCCCGCATAGCCGTCGCCGTAGTCGTCCTCACCGCTCACGACTCCCGCCCCTCCTGTGACATTGCGTCAGATCATGCGCATCGTCCGTGAGTTGCGCCTATGTCTTGTTTCCCGCATGTGCAGTGTTCCGGACGACGATCCTACGTTTGAAACACGGGGACACAACAAGAGGTTCAGGACCTCGAGTGCGCCGACGTACGCCCCCTGTCGATACGGTCCCAGTCCGCCGGGAGGACGGGGACCGTCCACGACGGGTCCGGGCGCCACTCCTCCCACCCCTCCCGGAACGGAGCGTCCCAGGAGTCGATGAGCCGCACGGCGGCCCGGCCCGCCGCCCGCACCCGCTCGGCCTGCTCACCGGGCATCAGACCGGCCCGCTGCGCCTGCGCGAACTCGTCCTCGTCCTTCCATTCCCAGCTCCGGTCCGGGTAGACCGCGATGTCCAGGAAGTGGTCCTCGGAGTCCACCCCGCCGCTCCAGCGGGCCAGCGGCTCCTCCAGGTTCACGTACCAGTTCTTGAAGCGCCAGTCACGCTCCCAGAACAGCCACACCGACCAGGGGTCGCCGGGCCGGGCGAGCTTGAGCACCCCGGTGCCGAACCACTGGGACAGCGCGGTGACGCGCGGCTTGGTGTAGCGCGTGGACAGCGGCTCGCGGTGCACCTGCGTACCGTCCGCGAGCTGCGGCTTCACACACGCCGTGCCGGGTGCCAGCCAGACGGCCAGTAACTCGGAGGAGTCCCGGACGACGGTCACCGGACGGCAGATGTGAATGGCGTCGGAGGCGTTGGCCCGATAACGCCAGAGGATGTGATCCCCCGGCGCCCATCGGGCGCCGCCCGCCATGCCCCTCGTCTCCGCGATGTCCGCTGTCATGAGCAGATCTTAGGTGCGACGGGGCCGCCGTGCCGTGACCTATGCCGCACGCACAGTACAACAGGGGCTTACGGACGCGTCATGCGCAGCACGTCCAGCGCCTCGTCCAACTGCTCCCGGGTCAGCAGCCCGCGCTCCACATAGCCCGACTCCAGCACCACCTCGCGGATGGTCTTCCGCTCGGCCAGGGACTTCTTGGCGACCTTCGCCGCCTCCTCGTAGCCGAGGTAGCGGCCCAGTGGCGTGACGACGGACGGCGAGGACTCGGCGTACTCCCGGGCCCGCTCCGCGTTGGCCGTGATCCCGTCGATCGTGCGGTCGGCCAGCAGCCGGGAGGCGCTGGTCAGCAGCCGGATCGATTCCAGCAGATTCTTGGCGATCACCGGGAGCATCACGTTCAGTTCGAAGTTCCCGGCGGCCCCGGCCATGGCGACGGTCGCGTCGTTGCCGGTGACTTGGGCCGCGACCATCAGGACGGCCTCGGGGATCACCGGGTTGACCTTCCCCGGCATGATCGACGAGCCGGGCTGCAGATCGGGCAGCGCGATCTCGGCGAGACCGGTGCGCGGGCCCGATGCCATCCAGCGCAGATCGTTGGCGATCTTGGTGAGGCCGACCGCGATGGTCCGCAGCTGACCGGACGTCTCCACCAGCCCGTCCCGCGCTCCCTGCGCCTCGAAGTGGTTCCGGGCCTCGGTCAGCGGCAGCCCGGTGGCCCGGGCCAGCTCGGCGATGACCGCGGCCGGGAAACCGGGCGGGGTGTTGATGCCGGTGCCCACGGCGGTGCCGCCCAGCGGCAGTTCCGCCAGCCGGGGAAGCGCGGCGCGCAGCCGCTCCACCCCGTACCGCACCTGCGCCGCGTAGCCGCCGAACTCCTGGCCCAGCGTCACCGGGGTCGCGTCCATCAGATGGGTGCGCCCTGCCTTCACCACCTCGGCGAACTCGGCCTCCTTGCGCTCCAGCGCCTCCGCCAGGTGCTCCAGCGCCGGGATGAGGTCGGCGGTGACGGCCGCGGTGGCGGCGACGTGGATGGAGGACGGGAAGACGTCGTTGGACGACTGGCTCGCGTTCACATGGTCGTTGGGGTGCACCGGGCGGCCCAGCCGCTCGGTCGCGAGGGTGGCCAGCACCTCGTTGGTGTTCATGTTGGACGAGGTGCCGGAGCCGGTCTGGAACACGTCCACCGGGAAGTGCTCGTCCCAGCGGCCCTCGGCGACCTCCACGGCCGCCTCCGCGATCGCCGCCGCCATGTCGGTCTCCACCACGCCCAGCTCGGCGTTGACCGCGGCCGCCGCGGCCTTGATCCGGGCCAGCGCCTCGATGTGCGCCCGCTCCAGGCGCTGCCCGCTGACGGGGAAGTTCTCCACCGCGCGCTGGGTCTGCGCCCGCCACTTGGCGTGCGCCGGCACCCGCACCTCACCCATGGAGTCGTGCTCGGTCCGGTAGCTCTCTTCGGTCATCAGGACACCTCCGTGCACGACAGCGTTGTCTTTCCCCGCCGTCTTCCCGCACCGCCGCAGACCGAGCGGTGAGGTGGGTCACCGTACGGCCTCCGGGGCGCGCGGGGCCTCCACCTCACCGGTGCGCTTGAGCTTCTGCCAGGGCAGCAGGGCGCCGGTGGCGGCCGTCACGCACGAATGCAGCAGCACCAGGTACATCAGCTGGCGGTAGACGATCTGCTGGAGCGGCAGTACGGCCAGCACCCGGTACCGCTCGCCGTCCAGCCGGAAGGCGTACGCCGCGCCCAGCAGCTGCACCAGCAGCAGCGCGCCCCACGCCGTGAGCGACCGCACCGGGTCCACGAAGATCACCCCGTACAGCGTGAACAGGTCGATCAGCGGCGCGAACAGCGGGGTGAGGATCTGGAAGAGCACCACCAGCGGCAGCCCCACCCGGCCGAACCGCCCCGAGGGCCCCCGGTCGATTAGCGCGCGGCGGTGCTTCCACAGCGCCTGCATGGTGCCGTAGCTCCACCGGTAGCGCTGCTTCCACAGCTGGCCCAGGGTGCCCGGCGCCTCGGTCCAGGCGCGGGCGTGCTCCTGGTACACCACCTGCCACCCGGCCCGGTGCAGCGCGATGGTGATGTCGGTGTCCTCGGCCAGGGTGTCGGCGCTCATGCCCCCGGCGTCCAGCAGCGCGCGGCGGCGGAAGGCGCCGATCGCGCCGGGGATGGTGGGCATGCAGCGCAGCAGGTCGTACATCCGCCGGTCGAGGTTGAAGCCCATCACGTACTCGATGTGCTGCCAGACGCCGATCAGCCGATGGCGGTTGCCGACCTTGGCGTTGCCCGCGACCGCGCCGACCCGGGAGTCGGCGAAGGGGCGGACCAGCTCCCGGATGGTGGTGGGCTCGAACACGGTGTCGCCGTCCATCATCACGATCAGCTCGTGGCGGGCGTTCGCGATGCCGTTGTTCAGCGCGGCGGGCTTGCCCGCGTTCGGCTGCCGCAGCACCCGTACGTGGGGCAGCCCCATCGCCTCCACGATGTCCCCCGTGCCGTCGGTCGAGCCGTCGTCCACCACCACGATCTCGGCCGGATGGGTGGAGGCGGCCAGCGAGTTCAGGGTGTGGGCGATGCACTCCTTCTCGTTGTACGCGGGCACGATGACGCTCACCGGGTCGCCCACCTCCTGCACCAGGGTGTAGCGCCGCCGGTCCCGGGTGCGGCGGTGCCACCAGGCCAGGCCCAGCATCAGCAGCAGCCGGCCGGACACCGCGAAGCCGACGACCCCCAGCAGCCCGATGAGCACCGGCAGCGCGTACTGGGTGGCCAGCGCGGCCCAGATCAGCGTCCGGCCCTCCCACACCCGCAGGGCGGGGGCCGGGTGGTTGGCGCTCTTGGCGCCGAGCGCGCCGGTGATGGTGGTGAAGGAGTAGCCGCGCGCCGCCATCCGGTGGATGTAGCGCTCCAGGGCCTTCACGGTCCGCGAGCGGTTGCCGCCCGCGTCGTGGAAGAGCACCGACGCGCCCTTCGTGCCGCGCGGGGTGGCGTTCTGGACGATCTCCTTGACCGGGGGCCGCCGCCAGTCCTCGCTGTCGGTGTCCACGAACGCGCTGACATAGCCCTCGGCGCCCACATGCCGCTGGACCGGCCAGGTGCGGTCGTCCAGCGCGGAGACCTCCGAGGCGTACGGCGCCCGGAACAGCGAACTGGTGACACCCGCCGCGCCCGCCAGCGCCAGTTGGGACTGGGCCAGTTCGCGGTTCATCCGCTGCCTGTCCTGGTAGGACAGGTCGACATGGGAGAAGGTGTGCACCCCGACCTCATGGCCGGCGGCCACCATCCGGCGCACCAGCCCCGGATGGCGCACCACCATCTGGCCCAGCACGAAGAACGTCCCCGGCACGTGGTGCTCGCGCAGCACGGCCAGGATCTCCGGGGTCCAGCGCGGGTCCGGTCCGTCGTCGAAGGTCAGCGCGATGGTCTTGGCGGGGATGGGGTGTTCGGTCGCCTTCCCCTTCCGGTCGAAGGTGATGACCGGGCCGCCGCTGCGCAGCCGCTCGGGCACGGTGCGGTACGAATGCGCGGCGTGCACCCGGGCGTCGTTGCCGATCTCGGCGTACAGATAGCCGTCCAGCAGCAGGGCGCACACCAGCGCGAGGAGCGTGGCCAGGGCGAAGGCCATCCGGGTGCGGGACGTCCGGGACGTCCGGGACGTGCGGAGCTTGCGGGACGTGTGGAGCTTGCGGGACTTGGCCGGCCTGCCGGAGTGTGTCCTTCCGGGCGTCTTCTTGCCGGTTGTCGGGAGTCTGCGGCCGCGTGGCCGTGGCAGCTTCGGCGGTCTGCCGCCGCTCATGACACCCCGTCGCGGAACGACGTGAGCGACTGCCAGTCGATGCCCGCGGGCATGGCCGGCCCCCATCCCGCGGTCCCGGGCTCGTTCACCGGGGGGTCGGCCTGGCCGTTGCCGGGGTTCTGGGGGCGGCCGGGGCCCGGAGCGGCGGGCTTGGCGGGCTTGGCGGGCTTCGCGGCCGGGGGCTTCTTCACCGGGTCGGGCGCCGGGCCCACCGGCTTCCGGGACGGCTTGTGGGACGGCTTGTGGGACGCCGGGCGCCCGGGTGAGGAGGCGGGCTTGTGGTGCCGCGCGTGATGCGGCGCATGGCCCGGCCGGTGGGCCGCGGACCGCCGATGCCGCGGGGCGTGGTGCGCGCCCGGTCCGTGGCCGGAGCGCGCGGGGTGCGCCGCGCGCGCGGGCCGCGCGTCACGCGCCGGGGACGCGCGGTGCGGCTGGGGCGGCGCGGGGCGGGCGAGCGCGGTGGGCTTCCGGGCGCTCGCGGGGCGTACGTCCGCGGGGGAGTGCGGCCGGGGGCGGTCCGGGCCGCTTGCCGGGGCGTACCGGTCTCCCGACGGGTGCTCACGCACGCCGGAACGCCCGCCGACGTGCCCCTCCGGGGCGCTCCTCGGCTCCCGGCGGAACGCCTCGGTGGTGATGGGGTGACCCGGGATCAGCGTCTTGGGCGCGATGGCCGTACCGCCCGCGAAACCCACCCCGAGGACCGCCGAATAGCCGAAGCAGACGGCTCCCGCGAGCGCGCCCGCGTGCCGTACCAGCCGGCCGCGGCGCCCGGAGAGGTCCACGAACACGGGCCCCTTCCCGGCCACGTCGGAGCGGACGGGACGCGAGGGCGCACGCTCGGCCACATCTGACTGAGGATCCATGCGTCAGAGGCTAATCCAGAAAATACGACATACAACCTATGTGTCAAACATGCGGTGTGTCATAGTCCATCACTTTTCATTGGATGTGCGAGGTTTGCGGAGAGGTCGGCCGGAAGCCCTCCGGCCCCGGCCCTCACCTCCCCACCCCCTTCAGACCGGAGCGGAAGGAAGAGCGCGTGCGATTGAAGGCCAGCCCCCGCATGAGCGGAATCGCCATGGCCGGAGCCGTGCTCTGCGCCACCGTCGCCGTCTGGGCGGGCAGCGAGCAGCCGTCCGAGCCGCAGCGGGCGGCCTCGCCCGCCGCCCCCCGCCCGGCGGCGCCGCCCCCCGCCGACTTCGTGCCGTACGTCAGCGCCTGGGCCGGCTCGCGCTACGACATGCCCGCCGCGGCGGCGCGCGGCATCAAGGAATTCACCCTGGGCTTCGTCGTATCGGGTGACGGCTGCGCCCCGGCGTGGGACAGCGGCATCCCGTTCGACGACCCGGCGCTGACGGCCCGTATCGAGGCCACCCGGCGGGCCGGCGGCGACGTACGGATCTCCTTCGGCGGCGCCGACGGCACGGAGCTGGCGACGGCCTGCGAGGACGCCTCGCAACTCGCCGCCGCGTACACCGAGGTGATCGAGCGTTACGGGATCATCCGGGCCGACTTCGACATCGAGGGCGACGCCCTCGACGACGCGGCCGCCACCGCCCGCCGGGCCCAGGCCATCGCCCTCGTCCAGCGCACCCACGAGGGGCTGAACGTCTCCTTCACGCTGCCCGCCATGCCGGACGGGCTGACGCCGGCGGCACTCTCCCAGCTGACCGCGGCCCGGCAGGAGGGCGTCACCGTCTCGTCGGTCAACGTCATGGCCATGAACTACAGCGGCGACCACACGGGCGACATGGGCCAGTACGCCATCCAGGCGGCCACCGCCGCCCATGAGAAGGTCCGCGGGGTGCTCGGGCTGTCCGACGCCGCCGCGTGGAAGACCCTCGCCGTGACGCCGATGATCGGGGTCAACGACGTGACCGGCGAGGTCTTCACGCTGGAGGACGCGGCCGGACTCGCCCGCTTCGCGGCCCGCAAGGGCATCGGACGGCTGTCGATGTGGTCGGCGGAACGAGACCGCCCGTGCGCCCCCGAGGGTGCCGGTGCCGACGACACCGGCAGCGGCACGGACTCCGGTACGGACGCCGATACGGGCTCCGGTACGGGCGACTCCGGCGCCGCGGCCCCCGAACAACCCGCCGCCACCGCCCCCAGCACCTCCTGCAGTGGCATCCCCCAGCGCCTGGGCGCCTTCGAGGCGGCCCTGTCCGGCTGACGGCCGACAGGCGGACAGGCCGACGGCCCCGGCTCCGGAAGCCGGGGCCGTCACAGGCGGCGGGTGCCGGTCAGGCGCCGGGGCGGACCGGGATGCTGCTGACGAACGGCTGCGAGGGACCCGGATCCGTGAAGAAGTCGTTCCCCTTGTCGTCCACCACGATGAACGCAGGGAAGTCCTCCACCTCGATCTTCCAGACCGCCTCCATGCCCAGCTCCTCGTACTCCAGGACCTCGACCTTCTTGATGCAGTCCTGCGCCAGCCGCGCCGCCGGGCCGCCGATCGAGCCCAGGTAGAAGCCGCCGTGCGCGTCGCACGCCTGGGTGACCTGCTTCGAGCGGTTGCCCTTGGCCAGCATCACGAACGAGCCGCCCGCCGCCTGGAACTGCTCCACGTACGCGTCCATCCGGCCCGCCGTGGTCGGGCCGAACGAGCCCGAGGCGTAGCCCTCCGGCGTCTTGGCCGGGCCCGCGTAGTAGACGGCGTGGTCGCGCAGGTACTGCGGCATCTCCTCGCCCGCGTCCAGCCGCTCCTTGATCTTCGCGTGAGCGATGTCACGGGCGACGACCAGCGGGCCGGTGAGCGAGAGCCGCGTCTTGACCGGGTGCTTGGTCAGCTCGGCCCGGATCTCGTCCATCGGCCGGTTCAGGTCGATCCGTACGACGTCGCTCTCGTCCAGGTTCTCGTCCGTCGTCTCGGGCAGGAAGCGCGCCGGGTCGGTCTCCAGCTGCTCCAGGAAGACGCCCTCCGGCGTGATCTTCGCGAGCGCCTGGCGGTCGGCCGAGCAGGACACGGCGATCGCGACCGGGCAGGACGCGCCGTGCCGCGGCAGCCGCACGACCCGTACGTCGTGGCAGAAGTACTTGCCGCCGAACTGCGCGCCGATCCCGATCTTCTGCGTCAGCTCGAAGACCTTCTCCTCCAGCTCCTTGTCCCGGAAGCCGTGACCGGTCGGGGAGCCTTCGGCGGGCAGCTCGTCCAGGTAGTGCGCGGAGGCGTACTTCGCGGTCTTCAGCGCGTACTCGGCGCTGGTGCCGCCGACCACGATCGCCAGGTGGTACGGCGGGCACGCGGAGGTGCCCAGCGAACGGATCTTCTCCTCCAGGAACTTCATCATCGATGCCTCGTTCAGCACCGCCTTCGTCTCCTGGTAGAGGAAGGACTTGTTCGCCGAGCCGCCGCCCTTGGCCATGAAGAGGAACTTGTAGGCGCCGCCGTCGGTCGCGTACAGCTCGATCTGCGCGGGCAGGTTGGAACCGGTGTTCTTCTCGTCCCACATGGTCAGCGGGGCCATCTGGGAGTAGCGCAGGTTGAGCTTGGTGTACGCGTCGTACACGCCGCGCGACAGGGCCTCCTCGTCACCGCCTTCGGTGAGCACGTTCTGGCCGCGCTTGCCCATGACGATGGCGGTGCCGGTGTCCTGGCACATCGGCAGCACCCCGGCCGCCGCGATGTTGGCGTTCTTCAGCAGGTCCAGCGCCACGAAGCGGTCGTTCGGGCTGGCCTCGGGGTCGTCGAGGATGCGGCGCAGCTGGGCGAGGTGATCGGGGCGCAGGTAGTGCGAAATATCGTGCATCGCCTCGGCCGCGAGCTTGCGCAGCGCCTCCGGCTCGACCTTGAGGAAGGTGCGCCCGTCGGCCTCGAAAGTGCTCACGCCCTCGGAGGTCACCAGACGGTACGTCGTTCGGTCTTCTCCCAGGGGCAGCAGGTCCGAATAGGCGAACGCCGGGTGGGCTGGGTGGGAAGCGGCGGGCATCGCGGCCATTCCTTACTCGACGGGGGGCTATGGCTGACTTCGTCGACAGCGCGTGGACAAGCGTAGAACGAGGAGGGGGAGCGGCGGCGTGTGAGGTAAGGCTCACTAGGCCACCGCCCGCCGCCCGCCGCCCACGGCTCGCCGCCCCGCCGCAGACCCCTAGTCGCGATCTATCGCGTCTGGGTACGCTGAGCGGCGTGGATGAGCAGCAGCCGCAGCAGCCGGTCCCCCTGACCAAATCCGCCCCCGCCCCGGCACCCGCCCCGGCGCGCGTCGCGGAGGCGGAGATCCGCGCGTCCGACGCGGATCGGGACCGGATCGCGGACATCCTGCGGGAGGCCCTGGCCGAGGGGCGGCTCGAACCCGAGGAGCACGCCGAGCGGATCGACGCGGTCTACCGCGCCAAGACCCTCGGCGAGCTGGAGCCCCTGGTCCGGGACGTGCCCGTGGGCCGAGCCCCCGCCGCGGCGGGACCGCCCCCCGGCGCGGCGTCCGGCCCCGCCACAGGCCCGGAGAACCTGATCGCGGTCTTCGGCAGCGCCGTGCGCAAGGGCCGCTGGCGGCCCCGCCGCCGTACGCACGCCTTCGCGGTCTTCGGCGGCGTCGAGATCGACCTCACCGAGGCGGTCTTCCAGCAGCGGGAGATCGTCATCCAGGCGTGGGCCGTCTTCGGCGGGGTGGAGATCAGGGTCCCGGAGAACGTCTCGCTGCACGGTTCGGGCTCCGGCGTGTTCGGCGGCGTGGACATCGCGGAACAGGAGGCTCCGGACCCCGACGCGCCGGTGATCCGGGTCAGCGGATTCGCCCTCTTCGGCGGGATCGAGGCCAAGCCGAAGCGCGGGAAACGTGTGAAGAACCTGAGGTCATAAGGGCTGAACAGCCGCTGTGCATACGGAATTTCCGGGCAGGACAACCGTGTGCATAAGCGTGCGCACAGCGGGTAAGGCTTGGTGCATCGTCTTCTCGCGCGGCTGATGGGGGTGCACTGGGGGCCGTGGGGCGGGAGACGGGCAAGGGTGAACACCGGAGCCTTCGTCAGGAGTAGACCGTGCTGCAACCGCATCAGCCCCTGCTGGACGCCGCCGTGCCCCCGCAGCGCATCCCCGCTCGGGAACAGGCCGGCCCCTGGCACTCGGAGGCGGTGTGCCGCCGGGATGAGGCCGGGCTGTTCTTCGCTCCTTCCAAGGAGCCCACGGCTGCCCGGTTGTCGCGGGAAGAGGCCGCCAAGCGCGTCTGCGCGCGCTGCCCGGTCATGGTCGAGTGCCGGGAGCACGCGCTGCTCCAGCCCGAGCCGTACGGGGTGTGGGGCGGGCTGACCGCGGCCGAGCGCCGGGTGGTGCTGGCCCGCCGCCGACGCCGCGAGGCGGAACTGCAGCGTGCCGTGCGCGTCGCCGCCGCCGGGTGAACCCTCCGGGTCGCCGGCCGGGCCCCGCCGTGCGGCGGAGTCCGGCCCGTGGCGTACATACGGCCCTGGCGTACGTACGGCCCTGGCGGACGCCCGAGCGTCAGAGGGCGTCCAGGGGGTGTCTTCCGGATCATGCCGGGCTCGCGGCCCTGGCACGCACGCTCGCCGCGGTGTCGTGGTCGCACGCACCAGATCCCGCTCCCTGAACCGGCCTGATCGACAAGACTCCCCCTAGCGCGGGCGCTCGAAGTCGACCGAGGCGTAGGCGCGCAGCTTGGACAGCCGGTGGGTGGAGTCGATCTGCCGGATCGTCCCGGACTTGGACCGCATCACCAGCGACTGGGTGGTGGCGGTCTCCGCGCGGTACCGCACCCCGCGCAGCAGATCACCGTCGGTGATGCCGGTGGCGACGAAGAACACATTGTCGCCGCTGACCAGATCGTCGGTCTGGAGGACCTGGTCGAGGTCGTGGCCCGCGTCGACGGCCCGCTGCCGCTCCTCGTCGTCCTTCGGCCACAGCTTGGCCTGGATCGTGCCGCCGAGGCACTTGATCGCGCAGGCCGCGATGATGCCCTCCGGCGTGCCGCCGACGCCCAGCAGAAGATCCGCGCCGGTGCCCTCGCGCACCGCCATGATCGCACCGGCCACGTCGCCGTCGGAGATGAACTTGATCCGGGCGCCCGCCTCCCGGATCTCCTGCACCAGGCCCTCGTGGCGGGGGCGGTCCAGGACCACCACGGTGACGTCCTCGGGGCTGGACTTCTTCGCCTTCGCGATCCGCCGGATGTTCACCCCGGGCGGCGCGGTGATGTCCACGAACTCGGCGGCGTCGGGGCCGGTGACCAGCTTGTCCATGTAGAAGACGGCCGACGGGTCGAACATGGTGCCCCGCTCGGCGACGGCGAGCACGGAGACGGCGTTGGCCATGCCCTTGGCGGTCAGCGTGGTGCCGTCCACCGGGTCCACGGCCACATCGCACTCCGGACCGGTCCCGTCGCCGACGCGCTCCCCGTTGAAGAGCATCGGCGCCTCGTCCTTCTCGCCCTCCCCGATGACCACGACACCGTTCATCGACACGGTGTGGACGAGGGAGCGCATGGCCTTCACGGCGGCGCCGTCGGCGCCGTTCTTGTCGCCGCGGCCCACCCAGCGGCCGGATGCCATGGCCCCCGCCTCGGTGACCCTGACCAGCTCAAGGGCGAGGTTGCGGTCGGGAGCCGCGGGACTGACCTCGAGCTGGGACGGCAGATGATGCTCGGTCATCGGAGCGCACCTTTCTGTACGGCGACGAACCGGAAAGTGAGGGTGCTCATGACCTTATCCGTTCATTGCGAAAGTGAGCAGAGGACCCCACGCATGAGCACGGCCCTGTTGCCGGGTGCCGAGGGGCGATGAGGGACGATAGGGGGCGTGGCAGGTATGCGTGGCAAAGAGACGGTGCGGGACATGGTCC
Organism: Streptomyces sp. NBRC 110028; assembly: GCF_001417735.1. Taxonomy (GTDB): domain Bacteria; phylum Actinomycetota; class Actinomycetes; order Streptomycetales; family Streptomycetaceae; genus Streptomyces. The sequence goes on along the minus strand of NZ_BBUZ01000023.1, from coordinate 637,563 downwards.
TGTCGCTGACGGTGATTGGTGTCGTCGCGGCGGCCATCTACGTCTTCGGCATTCCGCACGACGACGGTGGCAAGGGCAAGGGCGTCAAGACGGTCGACTACCGGGTGGAGGTGGACACCGCCCGGCGCGCGGCGCCGTACCCGGTCGCCGCCCCGGAGAAGGGCAGCCTGCCCAAGGGGTGGCGCGCGACCTCCGTGACGTACCGGCCCGGTACCACCGAGGACAAGGGCGCGGCCTGGCACCTGGGCTTCCTGGACCAGGACCAGGAGTACATCGCGATCGAGCAGAGCGACGGCAGGCCGGTCCCCTTCATCGAGGACGTCACCCAGCAGGCGCGGGAGACCAAGGCCAAGCAGAAGATCGGCGGCCATGAGTGGGTCCGCTACGAGGGCGACAAGTACGACGCCCTGGTGCGCCGCGAACCGGGCGTGACCACGGTCGTCACCGGCACCGCGTCGTACGGGCAGCTCGCGAAGATGGCCGCCGCGCTCAAGGCGGAGAAGGCGGAGAAGGCGGAGAAGCCCGCAAAGGGCTGACCGGACAGCACCGCGCCCCTTCGGCCGGGTTCGCCGAAGGGGCGCGGTGCGGGTCGCGCATCACCTCAGACGGTGGTGACGACCTGCTCGTAGTCCAGGCGCGGGAGGCGCGCCTTCCAGGCGTCCTCGCCCGGCTTGCCGATGTTGACCACCATCAGCGGGGTGTGGTCGTCGTCCAGGAACTCCTTCTGCACCCCGGCCGGGTCGAAACCGGTCATCGGCCCGGCCGCCAGACCGGCGGCGCGGACGCCCACGATGAAGTAACCGGCCTGCAGCGAGGCGTTGAGGGCCGCGGCCTGCTCACGGTTGCCGCGCTCGCCGAAGAAGATGTCCTTGATCTGCGGGGCGTGCGGGAAGAGCGTGGGCAGCTCCTCGTGGAACTCGTTGTCCGCGGCGAGGATCGCGACCAGCGGCGCGGACGCCGTCTTGGGCTGGTTGCCCTCCGCCATGTGCGGAACCAGACGCTCCCGCGCCTCGGCGGAGCGGACCAGGACGATGCGCAGCGGCGACTGGTTGAAGGCCGTGGGCGCGTACTTCACCAGGTCGTAGATGGCCTGCACCTGCTCCTCGGAGACCGGCTCGTCGGTGAAGGTGTTGGCGGTGTGCGCCTCACGGAAAAGCAGGTCCTGGGCGGCCGGTTCGAGTGCGAGCGTCATGGTAAACCTCCTGGTCACGGTGGTGATATCGCTGTGCGCTGCCTCCACTGTACGAGATTTAGGTTAATCTTCAACTAAAGCCGGGGCAGGGTGCTCCGAATCACAGCCGAAAGCCCCGCCGACCAGCCTGCCCGGACCTCCGCCCCGGCCCCGGGAGACGCCCCGCCGGCACCCGGGGGCGCTTGTGGAGCGGGCCACGGAGGCGGAGACGCCCCGCCCCAACCCGCCCGGCTCAGCCCCGGCCCCCGGCTGAGGACCGTCCGAGCTTCGCGGCGCGGGCTCTGCCCCACTCCCAGCCCCTCCGGTGCCCGGGGCCCGGTTTCAGGGGCGGAGATGCCTCCCCTCCCGGCCCCTTCCGGCGTCCGGGACGCGGGTCCGGGGGCCGGAGATGCCCCACTCCCAGTCTTCCCGGCGTTCGGGGCCCGGTTCCGGGGGCGGAAATGCCTCACCCTCAGTCTTCCCGGCGTTCGGGGCCCGGTTTCAGGGGCGGAAGTGCCTCCCCCCTGGCCCCTTCCGGCGTCCGGAAATGCGGCTCCGGAGGCGGAGACGCCCGCCCTCAGCCCTTCCGGCGTCCGGGACGCGGGTCCGGGGGCGGGGATGCCTCACCCCCAGCCCCTCCGGCGTTTGAGGAGCGGGGTCCGGGGGCGGAGCCCCGGCGGGGGTGTGGGGGCGGAGCCCCCACCAGGGGGGCCGGGGGCCGTGCCCCCGGTTCGGGAAGGGGCGGGGTGGGGAAAGATCAGCCTTCCCCGCCACCCTCGCCATCCCCCGAGCGCGCCAACGCCGCGTCCAGCCGCGCCCGCGCACCCTCCAGCCAGCGGCGGCACACCGTGGCCAGCTCCTCGCCCCGCTCCCACAGGGCCAGCGACTCCTCCAGGCTGGTGCCGCCCGCCTCGAGCCGCCGCACGACCTCGACCAGCTCGTCCCGCGCCTGCTCGTAGCCGAGCGTCGTCTCCGCCGCCCCGGTCTTCTCGCCGATCCCGGCGTCCTCGCCGACCCCGGCCGTCCCGTCCGTCTTCGCCATGCCCCTCACCCTATTCAGCCGGTCCGACAGCGGCCCGCACCGTGAACTCGCCCTCGGCGACCCGCGCCCGCAGCTCCTCGTCCGCCGACACCTCGGCCGCCGCCCGCACCACCGACCCGTCGGCGTGCTGCAGCACCGCATAGCCGCGCCGCAGCGTCGCGGCGGGGGAGAGGGCCACCACCCGGGCCTGGGTGTGTGCCAGCTCCGAGTCCGCCCGGTCGAGCAGGTGCCCCAGACAGCGGCGGGCCCGGTCGAGCACCGACGCGATCTGCTCCTCGCGCTCCTCCACCATCCGTCGCGGCTGCCGCAGGCACGGCCGGGCGAGCGCGGCCTCCAGCCCGCGCTCCTCGCGGTCCAGCAGCCCGTTCACACTGCGCAGCGCGCGCTCGCGCAGATGCTGGATGCGCACCAGCTCCTCGCCCACGTCCGGCACGGTCTTCTTCGCCGCGTCGGTGGGCGTGGAGGCGCGCAGATCGGCGACCAGGTCGAGCAGCGGCGAATCCGGCTCGTGGCCGATGGCGGACACCACCGGAGTGACGCACGCCGCGACCGTCCGCACCAGCTGCTCGTCCGAGAACGGCAGCAGGTCCTCCACGCTGCCGCCGCCGCGCGCGACCACGATCACGTCCACCTCGGGCAGCGCGTCCAGCTCCTTGACCGCCTCGATCACCTGCGGCACCGCATGGGTGCCCTGCACCGCGACGTTGCGCACCTCGAAGCGGACGGCGGGCCAGCGCAGCCGGGCGTTCTCCAGGACGTCGCGCTCGGCGGCCGAGGCGCGGCCGCAGACCAGCCCTATCAGCTGCGGAAGGAACGGCAGCGGCTTCTTGCGCTCGGCGGCGAACAGCCCCTCCGCCGCCAGGGCCTTCTTCAACTGCTCCAGCCGCGCCAGCAGTTCCCCGACGCCCACCGGCCGGATCTCGGCGGCCCGCAGGGACAGCTGCCCGCGTGGCGCGTACCACTCGGGCTTGGCGTGCACGACGACCCGGGCGCCCTCCGAGACCGTGTCCGCGATCTTGTCGAAGACGGCGCGGAAGCAGGTGACGGTCAGCGAGATGTCGTAGCTGGGGTCGCGCAGCGTCAGGAAGACCACCCCGGCGCCCGGCCGCCGGGACAGCTGGGTGATCTGCCCCTCGACCCACACCGCCCCGAGGCGGTCGATCCACCCCCCGATCAGCCGGGACACCTCGCCGACCGGGATCGGCGCTTCCGCGGACGTGTTGACAGCCATGCCCGCGAGCGTATCGGCCACCGCCGACAGAGCCCGTCGTCATCGCCCCTACGATGGGGACATGACTGCAACCTCCGCCCGCCGGGTCCTGCTCGCTGCCCCGCGTGGCTACTGCGCGGGCGTCGACCGTGCCGTGATCGCCGTCGAAAAGGCCCTGGAGCAGTACGGCGCGCCGATTTACGTGCGCAAGGAGATCGTCCACAACAAGTACGTCGTCCAGACCCTGGAGAAGAAGGGCGCGATCTTCGTCGACGAGACGGAGGAGGTGCCCGAGGGCTCCATCGTGATCTTCTCGGCGCACGGCGTCGCCCCGGTCGTCCACGAGGAGGCCGCGCAGCGCCAGCTGGCCACCATCGACGCGACCTGCCCGCTGGTCACCAAGGTCCACAAGGAGGCCGTCCGGTTCGCCAAGGAGGACTACGACATTCTCCTGATCGGTCACGAGGGCCATGAGGAGGTCATCGGCACCAGCGGTGAGGCGCCGGACCACATCACCCTGGTCGACGGCCCGGACGATGTGAAGAACGTCGAGGTCCGCGACGAGTCCAAGGTCGTCTGGCTGTCCCAGACCACCCTCTCGGTCGACGAGACGATGGAGACCGTGGACGCGCTCAAGGAGCGCTTCCCGCAGCTCATCAGCCCGCCCAGCGACGACATCTGCTACGCCACCCAGAACCGCCAGACCGCGATCAAGCAGGTCGCCGCCGAATCCGACCTCGTCATCGTCGTCGGCTCGAAGAACTCCTCCAACTCGGTGCGGCTGGTCGAGGTCGCGCTCGGCGCCGGCGCCAAGGACGGCCATCTGGTCGACTACGCCAGCGAGATCGACGAGGCCTGGCTGGAGGGCGTGAGCACGGTCGGCGTGACCTCGGGCGCCTCCGTACCGGACGTGCTGGTCGAGGGCGTCCTGGACTGGCTGGCCGAGCGCGGCTACGGGGACGTGGAGGTCGTACAGCCCATGCAGGAGAGCCTGACTTTCTCGCTGCCCAAGGAGCTGCGCCGGGACCTGCGGTCCGAGGTCGCCGCGACCACCGCCGCCGCGACCACCGTCGGCACGACGGCCGCCGGGACGGACGGCGCGGAGCGGTGACCCACGGAAACGGCGACGGCCCCGCCGTGCGCGTGTTCGGCGTGGACATCGGCGGGTCCGGGATCAAAGGCGCGCCGGTGGACCTGGACCGCGGTGACCTGGCCGAGGAGCGCCACAAGGTGCTCACCCCCCATCCGGCCACGCCCGAGGCGGTCGTGGCCGGGGTGCTGGAGGTCGCCGGGCACTTCGGCTGGACCGGGCGCCCGGTCGGGGTGACCTTCCCGGGCGTGGTGACGGACGGGGTGACCCGGACCGCCGCCAACGTCGACAAGAGCTGGATCGGCACCGATCTGGCCGGTGTGCTCGGCGAGCGGCTGGGCGCACCGGTCACCGTGCTCAACGACGCGGACGCGGCCGGGGTCGCCGAGATGACCTTCGGCGCGGGCCGCGGCCGTCACGGCACCGTGATCGTGCTCACTCTCGGCACCGGCATCGGCAGCGCGGTCTTCACCGGCGGGCGGCTGGTGCCCAACACCGAGCTGGGCCATCTGGAACTGGACGGCCACGAGGCGGAGAAGCGCGCCTCCACCAAGGTCCGCGAGGATCACGACCTGAGCTGGCCGCACTGGGCGCACCGGGTGCGGAAGTACCTGGCGCACCTGGAGATGCTGTTCTCGCCGGAGCTGTTCGTGATCGGCGGCGGGGTGAGCCGCAAGGCGCACAAGTTCCTGCCGCTGATCGAGGACATCAGGGCCGAGATCGTCCCGGCGCAGCTGCAGAACAACGCGGGGATCGTGGGTGCCGCGATGGCCGCGGCTGCCGCTGCTGACGGCGCCGCCGCTGCCGCCCCATGAGGGCGATCCGGCGGACGAGGACGATCACGGCGGTCAGCAGCGTCCCGCCGTAGAGCCAGCCCGCGTTCAGCGACAGCGCGGTGAAGACGCCCAGCGCCTGACCCGCGAACCCGTCGCTGCCGTCGTTGATCGGCAGCAGCCCGGCCGTGAAGGCGATCGGCACGCCGATCGCCCCCGGGAACAGGTCGGCGGGCCGCACCCACATCCCGCAGCCCGTGCACGCCAGTAAGAAGAACACTCCGTAGGCGGTGTGCGACCCGGACAGCAGCAGCGCGTCCAGACAGCCGAAGGCGAGCATCGCGAGCGCGGTCAGCACCCCCGCGCCCAGGGCGGTGAGCCGGGCGCTGGGCAGGGTGACCGGCCGGTCGCGCAGCGCGGCGGCCGCGCCCAGCAGCCCGCCTCGTCCGGCGGCCCTTCGCGCGGCGCCCCGTTCGCCGCCACGTGCCGCCGGGCGGGCGCCGCGCGCCGCGCCGCCCGCGCTCTGGCCGCCGCTCCTGCCCCGGCCCGGGTACGTGTCGTCCGCCGCCGGGCGGGGCGAGGGGGCGGCCGCCCGGCGAGGCGTACGTGTCCTGTAGTACTCCACCAGACCAACGTAGGCGGGCGGAGGGCTGGAATCCGGACTGGGACACGCCCTTCGCGGGACCTTGGCAGTCTGTTCGACTGATTGTCAGTCCGGGAGGGTGACGGTCCGCCCGGACGGGTGACCGGAGGCGGCCCCGTAGACTGGTGGACCGGCCCCCGTGGGGGCCGGTCCTGTCCTCGCATTCGATCCCGCTCCGGGAAGCTACGGGAAGTCGCCAACGTGTCGCTCACGATCGGAATCGTCGGTCTGCCGAATGTCGGCAAGTCGACCCTTTTCAACGCCCTGACCAAGAACGACGTGCTGGCGGCCAACTACCCGTTCGCCACCATCGAGCCCAACGTCGGCGTCGTGGGTGTCCCCGACTCCCGCCTCGACAAGCTCGCCGAGCTGTTCGGCTCGGCCCGCAAGCTGCCCGCCACCGTCGACTTCGTCGACATCGCCGGGATCGTCAAGGGCGCGTCGGAGGGCGAGGGACTGGGCAACAAGTTCCTGGCGAACATCCGCGAGTCCGACGCCATCTGCCAGGTCATCCGCGCCTTCAAGGACGAGAACGTCGTCCACGTCGACGGCAAGATCTCGCCCAAGAGCGACATCGAGACGATCAACACCGAGCTGATCCTCGCCGACCTCCAGACCATCGAGAAGGTGTTGCCCCGCCTGGTCAAGGAGTCCCGGATCCAGAAGGACAAGCAGGCCCAGGTCAAGGCCGTCGAAGAGGCCAAGGCCATCCTCGACGAGGGCCGCACCCTCTTCTCCGCCGGCATCGTCCAGGGCAGCGAGCGCGCCGCCCTCCTCCACGACCTGCACCTGCTCACCACCAAGCCGTTCCTCTACGTCTTCAACGTCGACGAGGACGAGCTGACCGACGAGTCCTTCAAGGCCGAGCAGCGCTCCCTCGTCGCCCCCGCCGAGGCGATCTTCCTCAACGCCAAGCTCGAAGCCGACCTCGCCGAACTCGACGACGAGGAAGCCCTCGAACTCCTCCAGTCCGTGGGCCAGACCGAGCCCGGCCTCGCCACTCTCGCCCACGTCGGCTTCAACACCCTCGGCCTCCAGACCTACCTCACGGCAGGCCCCAAGGAGTCCCGCGCCTGGACCATCAAGAAGGGCGCCACGGCCCCCGAGGCGGCCGGTGTCATCCACACCGACTTCCAGAAGGGCTTCATCAAGGCCGAGGTCATCTCCTTCGACGACCTGGTCGAGACGGGCTCCGTCGCCGAGGCCCGCGCGGCCGGCAAGGCGCGCATGGAGGGCAAGGACTACGTGATGCGCGACGGCGACGTGGTGGAGTTCCGCTTCAATGTGTAGCGGGTGACGCACCACCACATCGCTGATCTCGCACATGCGCAGGTTGGGAAGAGACGAGAAACTGACCTTGAATCCGCAGGTCAAGGGGATCATCGCAGCTGGCGCCGGCATGAACGTGAAGTACCAGGAGACGGCCCGGGGCGGGCTCGCGGTGAACATCATCGAGTGCTGAGGGGCTGGGGCTCCTACCCGGGTCCACACATCCCGGATGCGATGACGACCGCCCGTGTGGCCGGGTCTCGGCTGCACGGGCGGTCGTCTGCCGGAGGGCGCGGGGCCGTCTCAGAGGTGCTGTTCGGTGGCCCGGGTGCGGTGGTACTCGTCCTGGCGCTCGTCGGTGATGTACGCCGGGACCGGGAAGTCCCACCAGCCGGGCACCCAGGGGCCCGCGGCGTCGCGGTCCGTGGGAACCTCGATCACGGCGGGCGCCCCGGACTGGACCGCCTTGCGCAGGGTCGGCTCCAGGGACGCGGCGTCGTCGACCTTCCATGACTCGATGCCGAAGGCCCGGCCCATGGCCGCGAAGTCGGGGCTGTACGGCGAGCCGTCGGGGTGGGAGAACTCGGTGCCGATGTGGCGCGAGGTCTGCTTGCGCTGGCCACCGCGGATCGACATGTAGCCCGCGTTGTTCTGGACGACGAAGATCACCGGTGCGCCGGCAGTGACGCTCAGGGCGATCTCCTGGGAGGTCATGAGGAAGTCGCCGTCGCCGAGGACACACACGACCGGGCTGTCCGGTCGGGCGAGTTTGGCGCCGATGGCCGCCGGGATGGCCCAGCCCATGGAGGAGAAGCCGCCGGAGGTGAGGTGGGTGCGCGGCGAGTAGACGGGGAAGGTCTGCTTGACCGCCCCCTGGGTGTTGCCCGACCCGGCGACGATGATCGCGTCGCGCGGGAGCACGGAGCGCAGGGCGCCGAGCGGGCGCTGCGAGGTGAACGGGAAGCGGTCGCTGTCACGGCGGCCGGCGAGCTTCTCCTCCCAGTCCTGCTTGAGGCTTGCGAGTTCGGCGAGGTACTCGGAGCGGTCTACGCCCTTGCCGGGGAGGGAGTCGACGATGGCTGCCACGGCTCGCTGCGCGTCCGCGACGATGCCCACTTCGGCGGGGTAGTTCTTGCCGATCTCGTGCGGGTCGATGTCGATGTGGATGAGCTTCGCGGGCGGGATGGAGAAGCTGATGCCCTTGGCGTAGCTGGAGGCGGACCAGTCGGTGAAGCGGCAGCCGACGGAGATGACGACATCGGCGGAGCTGGCGATCGCGTTGCCGGTCATCGTGCCGGTCTGGCCGACACTGCCGGCGAACAACTCGTGGTCCTCGGGGAAGGCGCTCTTGCCGTTCCAGGTGGTGACGACCGGGATCCGCCACCGCTCGGCGAGCGCGAGAACCTGGTCGGACGCCTCGGACGTGATCGCACCGCCGCCGACCACGATGACCGGCCGGGTGGCCGCGCGCAGCACGTCGACCGCACGCTCCACGGCTTCCGGGTCGGGGTGCTGGCGGCCGACCGGGATGCGCCGCTCCAGGTCGTGAAGCTGTACGTCCGCCGCCTCGGCCTGTACGTCCATGGGGACTTCGAGGTGCACCGGGCCCGGGCGGCCGGTCAGCATGGAGTTGAAACAACGGTGCAGGACGAAGGGCAGCTCCTCGACCCGGGTGACGACCCAGTGCCGTTTGCTGACGGCCTCGGCCACCTTGGGGAAGTCGTTCGCCGTGTAGCGGTCGAGTTCCTGCAGCAGTCCGTGGCCGCGCATGTGGGTCGGCGGGCCGCCCGTGACGACGAGGACACTGGTGGAGTCCGTGAACGCGGTGCCCATGCCGATGACGGTGTTGCTCGCGCCGGCGCCGATGGAGGTCACCGCGGCCTGCGGGCGGCCGGTGGCGCGGTAGTAGCCGTCGGCGAGGTGGACGGCGCTCTGCTCGTGGAAGGTCTGGATGAAGGGGATCCTGGACTCGTCGTCCAGGAAGGCGTCGGTCAGTGACCAGATGCCGTGGCCGGGGATACCGGCGACGACGTCGACCCCGTAGTTGCGCAGGGTCCGCGCGACGATCTGGCCTCCGGTGAGGACAGGCATGGTGTGTTCCCAATCAGCTCGGATCGGACGGTGGGATCAGGCGTTCCGACGGGCGGCCCAGGCGAAGCCCTGGGTGCACAGGCGGGTGACGTCCGGGTTCTGGAGGTCGTCGAGGTCGTGTCCGACCGCGCTGTAGAAGACGCGGCCCTCGCCCCAGGTGCGGGTCCATGCCTGAGGGATCGTCTTTCCCTCCAGCCACGGCAGGTGTTCGCCGGTGAAGGTGGACTCGGCCAGGACGTGGTTGTTGGGGTCGACGGACATGTAGTACTGCTCCGACGCGACCCGGAAGTCCTTCACCCCGGCGGTGATCGGGTGGCCGGTGTCCGTGACGGTGACCTCGTAGGGGTACTTCACGCCTTCGCCCGCGGGGTGTTCGAGGAAGCTGCCGCCGAGCAGCCAGTGGTACTTGAGGCTGGTGCGGAATGCGGCGGCCGCGCCGTGCCAGGCGGCGATCCCGGTGCCGCTCTCCACCGCCCCCAGCAGGTTCGACTCCTGAGCGGTGGTGAGCCCTTCGGACAGCAGGGCGTTGTTCCAGTTGAGCGCGATGAGGTCGTAGCCGGTGAGGTCGGCGTCGAGCGAGAAGATGTCGTTGGTCTCGTCGACGTCGAATCCGAGGGTCTTGAAGATCGGGAGGGCCCACTCCTCGGCCACCTGGTAGGGCTTGTGCCCCGGCCAGCCTCCGTACAGATACAGGACGCGTGTCATGACAGGTTCCCTCCGGGCGTGCTCCCAAGGGCCGCGGCGCGGCTGCGCAGGCGCTCGGCCACCTCCATGGCGTCGCCTTCCGGCGCGGTCGACTTGCGGTCCGGCTTCATGGTCAGCAGATACACCAGACCCACGGCCGAGACGACGAGGAAACCGACGAGTGCGATCCACTGGTCCACGAACGAGGTTCCCGAGCCGCCGGTGGGCAGAGCGAGAAGAACCATCCCGAGCACGCCGTAGACCAGGGCCGCCACGTTGACCACGAAGCCCCAGCGGCCGAGGCTCCAGGCTCCGGCGGGACGCCAGCCCTTCAGACGCATCCGCAGCGCGGCCAGTACGACCATCATGAACGCCGCGTATCCGGCCAGCACCTGGAACGACACGATCTTGGTGAGGGAGTCGGGCGAGAAGTAGACGAACACGTAGATCAGCACCGGCACGACGTTCACGGCCAGCAACGCGTTCATGGGGACGCGCTGCTTGTGGGAGATCTTCGAGAAGACGCGGGATCCCGGGAACATGTCGTCGCGGGCGAAGGAGAAGACGATCCGGCTCGCGGCGGCCTGCTGGCTCATCACACCCGCGATGAAGGACGTGATGGTGACCGCGAGCACCGCCTTCGTGCCCACGCTGCCGAGCGAGCTCTGCAGGATCGAGGGGATCGGGTTGGTGTCCTTGCCCGAGAGGATCGAAGCGAGGTCCGGAGCCGCGAGGGCGTAACCGACGAACGCGAGGAGCGCGGCCACTCCACCGACGGCCACGGTCAGCTGCATGGCCCGCGGGATGCTGCGGGAGGGATTGGGGACCTCCTCCGCGATCTCGCCGCATGCCTCGAAGCCGTAGAAGAGGAAGAGCCCGACGAGCGAGGCGGCGATGAAGGCTATGAGGTAGTTGTCGTGGTTGGAGCTGCTGGTCTGGAAGAAGATCGAGACGGAGTTGTGCCGTTCGAAGATCAGCAGGTAGAGGCCCACGAGAACGATGCCGATCAGCTCCGCGGCGAGTCCGATCTTCGAGATCAGAGCCAGTGTCCTGGTGCCGAAGCAGTTGCAGATCAGGCAGATGACGGTCATGCCGATCGCGATGCACAGGCGCTGGGTGGGGGTGGAGCTGATGCCGGGCGCGTCGGCGGTTCCGGCGAAGAGGCTGGCCAGGAAGTCCGAGCTGAAGAGTGCGGTGCTGGTGATGCCGATGGTGATGGTACAGATGTAGATCCAGGCGTTGAACCAGGCATATCGCCCGTTCCACAGGCGTCTGACCCACTGGTAGAGCCCGCCCGCGAGCGGGAACTGCGAGACGACCTCGCCGAAGACCAGCGCGACCAGGAACTGCCCGACCCCTACGATGCCGATCCAGAAGACGGACGGTCCGCCGGCCGTCGCCAGACCGACCGCGAAGAGGGACACGACACCCACGAGGGGTGAGAGGTACACGAAGCCCAGGGCGAAGTTCCCCCACAGGCTGACCTTGCGGTCGAACTTCTGCTCATAGCCCAGTACGGCGAGCAGTTCCGCGTCCTCGGCCGATGAAACAGGGCTCGCGGCCCCGCCCGAGGGGCCTACGGGGGTGGATGTGGGCGCCGTGTGCGCCTCGTTTCTTGTAGCTGACATGACGATCTCCGTGGGTCGAGGGGGACGTGCTCCTTGCCGAACGGCTGCCGTGCCGCGTGTGCGGTCCGGCATAAGTCGCGATCCGTCATCGCGGTTCAGCTCTGCTCGAAGGTGTGGTCGGTCCAGTCCAGCCGGGCCGATCCGTACCGCGCGGCGCGGACGTCCGCGGAGCGCGCGTGTCCCTCGAAGTTCTCGGTGCGTGAGGCCCTGCCGCAGATCTCGCCGAGCCGGGCGCTGGACCCCGCGTCCCTGATCTCCTGGTAGGTCACGGTCTTCAGGTACTTGCCGACCCAGAGACCGCCGGTGTACCGGGCCGCTCCCAGGGTGGGCAGCACGTGGTTGGTGCCGATGACCTTGTCGCCGTACGCGACGCAGGTCTTGTCCCCGAGGAACAGGGCACCGTAGTTGCGCATCCGGTGCAGCGCCTCGCGGGGCTCGGCGGTGAGGATCTGGACGTGCTCGCTGGCGTACTCGTCGGCGAGTGCGTAGGCGGCGTCCAGGGTGGGGACCACGATCACCTCGCCGTGGTCGCGCCAGGCCGGCCCGGCGACTCCTCCGGTGGGGAGGTCCGGCAGCAGTTCGTCCACCCAGGCGATGGTCCGCCTGCCCACCTCCTCCGACGTGGTGATGAGGACCGTCGGGGAGTCGGGGCCGTGCTCGGCCTGGGACAGCAGGTCCGTCGCCACCACGAACGGGTCCGCGGTGTCGTCCGCGACGATCACCACCTCCGTCGGTCCGGCGAAGAGGTCGATGCCGACCTCGCCGAAGAGCTGGCGCTTGGCCTCCGCCACGTAGGCGTTGCCGGGGCCGGCGAACATGTCGACCGCGTCGATCGTCTCGGTGCCCAGTGCCAGGGCGGCCACGGCCTGGACACCGCCCATGACGTAGATCTCGTCGGCGCCGGCCAGGTGCATCGCGGCGACGCTGACGGGCGGCGGCGCGCCCCGGTCCGGCGGGGTGGTCGCGGCGACCCGTTCGACACCGGCGACCTTCGCGGTCAGGACGGTCATGTGGGCCGACGCGGTGAGGGGGTAGCGGCCGCCGGGCACATAGGCGCCGGCCGCGCCGACGGGGATGTTGCGCTGCCCCAGGAACACGCCGGGCAGCGTCTCCACCTCGAAGTCGGTGAGGGAGTCCCGCTGCGCCTGGGCGAAGCCGCGGATCTGCTTCTGGGCGAACCGCAGGTCGTCGAGGACCGTCTCGGGGACGGAGGAGACGATGGAAGCGATCCGGTCGGGGCCGAGCCGGTAGGACTCCGGGCTCCAGTCGTCGAACTTCTGCGACCAGCGGCGCAGGGCGGCGTCGCCGTGCGCCCGTACGTCGGCGATCACGTCCGCGACGGTCTCGACGATTTCCGGACGGCTGGTCCGCGACGCCTTCACGGCGACAGAAGCCTTGATGGTCTGGTGTTGGGCTGACACTCTGCACTCCTTGCACGGGGTCGTGCCTGCGGGCTTGACCTGAAGTCTGGGGAAACGGTGGGTGTGACGACAGGCACAACATGTGCAATATTGGCCGCGGATCCTGCACACACCGAGGTCGTGGCTCATGGCTGAATTCCTGACGGTTCGCACCGCGCTGGAGCTTGAGGTGTTCACGCGCACCACGGTGCGGGTGTATGCGGGGGAGGAGAATCTGGACCGTCCCGTGCGCTGGGTGCACACCGGTGAGATCCCGGACATCCACCGCTTTCTCACAGGTCAGGAGATGCTGCTGACGGCCGGCCTCGGCATGGGCGCGACGGAGCTCGAACAGCGTGCGTTCATCCGACGGCTCGCGGACGCCCACGCGGCCGTCCTCGTCATCGAACTGGCCGGGCGCATGTTCGCCACCATGCCGGAGGCGGTGATCGATGAGGCGGAGGCGGTCGGCCTGCCCCTGGTGGGGCTCGCCGACGAGATCCCCTTCGTCGAGACGTCGGCCCAGGTCCACGAGGTGCTGGTCGGGACGCGCGTCAAGCAGCTGATCGCCGAGGAGGCCACCAGCCAGGCGTTCATGGATCTGCTCCTGGCGGACGAGGACTACGTCGGCGTGGTCAGGGAGCTGGCCCGTCGCACCGGGCACCCCGTGGTGCTGGAGGACGTCGCCCATCAGATGCTGGCGTACGGCGGCGCGTCCCCGGAGGGCGACCGGGTCGTGGACGAGTGGAGTGCGCACTCCCGGGCGATCCACGAACGCCACCCCTCGCTCCTGGCGCAGGGCCCCGGGGTTCCGACCGCCTCGGCGGCGTCGTTTCGTGAGGTCGCGCCGTGCGCTCGCCAGCCCGTGGTGCTCCGCGGCGAGTCGTGGGGGTGGCTCCACCTTCTGCACGGGCGAAGGCAGCCGAGCCCGCCCGAACTGCGCACGCTGGAGCGGGCCGCCGCGGCCGTGGCGATCTCGCTGCTCAGCGAGCGGGAGGGCGGCGCCCGCGCCTCCCAGCGCCAGACGGCGCTGCTCAACCGGCTGCTGCTCGGCGACATCACAGGAGAGCGGTTCGTCACCCTCGGCCTGGCGCTCGGCCAGGACCTGCGCGGCCGGGACCTGATCGTCGTCACGGCATGGGCGGGGGACGAGGAGCCCACCAAGGACCACCTCCTCGCCCGCCTTCTGCAGGAGGCCGGCTGGCCCGCCGTCGTGGGCGACACCGGGGACTTCGACATGGCGGTCGTGGGCCTGCCCGCCGCCGCTGACGCCGGCCATGTGCGGACCCTGCTGGCCGACCACGGGGTACGCGGTGGTCTCAGCCGCATCGTGGAGCCGGCGGCGCTTCCGCTGGCCCTGCGGCAAAGCCGCAGCGCGGCGTCCGTCGCCGCGGCGGCCTCGACCGCGGAAGTGCGACATTTCGACGACCTGGGAGCTCTGCGCCTCCTCGTCGCCCTCTCCGAAGGTCCCGAGCTCAGGCGTTACGTCGAGGACGAACTCGGTCCGCTCCTGGAGCACGACGCACTGGTGAAGAACCCTCTGCTGCCCACCCTCCGCATGTTCCTCGACAGCGGCGGCAACAAGGCACGGGCGGCGGAGGAACTCTTCATCCAGCGACGCACCCTCTACCACCGCCTCGACAAGCTCTCCGAGATCCTCGGCCTCGACCTCACGCAGGTAAGCAACCAGCAGCGGCTGCAACTGGCCGTGCGCGGACACGACTTGCTGCGCAAGCCGACGCTGCGGCGGACCTGACCTGCGGGCGCCTCCGGCCTCCGTGCCGTCAGCCCTTCGTCGCCCTGGCGAGGGACGGGGCGATGCGCAGGGCGTTCGCGCCGATCGTCAGGGCCGGGTTGAGGGCCGCGGAGGACGGGAAGAACGACGAGTCGGTCACCCAGAGGTTCTCGACGTCATGGCTGCGGCACAGGGGATCGAGTACGCTCTCCACCGGGTCGTGACCGGCCACGGCCGTCCCGCACATGTGCGAGTTGGTCTCGATGCCCATGCGCTGGGTGAAGATCAGCGGATAGCCGGCCTTGCGGACCGCCCGGGTCACCCGGCGCACGAGTTCGTGGTGGGGCGCGACGTTGGTCGGCGTCCAGTCGATGAGGATGCGCTCGCCGTCCACGCGCACCCGGTTGTCCCGGGACGGGAGGTCCTCGGTCGTCAGGTAGATGTCGAGACTTCTGGCCGCCATGAGCTTCAGGGCCCACGTCGGTGCCCACGGACGGGCCGGCTTCAGCATGGGGGCCCGCAGCTTGCCCAGCATCTGGAGGTTCCCGAGCGGGAAGCGCGTGCCCGGTCCGGCTTCGTAGAAGTCGTTCAGACCGAGCGTCTTCTGCCACTGGGTGGGGTTGGTCCGCAAGGGGTTGACCCCGACGAAGAACGTGCTGTTGTGGACCATGTAGTTGCGGCCCAGCAGTCCTGACGAGTTGGCGAGACCCTGAGGGTGCGCGTCGTCGGCCGAACGGAGCAGCAGCGCGGCCGAGTTGACGGCACCTCCGGCGAGGGCGAACGTCTTGGCGTTGATACGGATGATCCGGCCCGCGTGCCGGGCCTCGGCGGCGACGACCTTCCGGCCGTCGGGCGAGGTGATCAGGCGGGTGATCTCCGCACCCGTGAGGATCTTCACGCCGTCGCGCAGCGCGGGCAGCAGGAGCCGGTTCTCGGCGTCCGACTTCATGCCCGTCTCGTCCGGACAGCCGTCGGCGGCCGTCACGGCGGCGCGGTCGGCCTGCGTGCTGATGTTCAGGGCGTTCGGCGTGTGGAACGGGTGCAGGCCCTGCCGCCGCAGTGACCGGGAGAACCGCTCGATCTCCGGTTCGTGCCGCAGCGCCGGGTACGGGTAGGGCTTGGAGCGGGGCGGCTCGGTCGGGTCCTCGCCGGTCTGCCCATGCACCTGGAGCAGCTGCTCCATGGTGGTGTAGAAGGGCTCCAGGTCGTCGTAGGCGAAGGGCCAGGCGCGCGAGACACCCTCATGGTGTTCCACCTCGGTGAAGTCGCTGCGCCGGAAACGGGGCAGCATGGCGCCGTAGAAACGGGTGTTTCCGCCCACCCAGTAATAGACACCCGGCGCGAACGGCTTGCCGGTGCTGCCGTCGTACCAATAGCCGGCGTTCTTGTACCGGCCCTTGATGTACATCTCGGCCGGCTGCGCGTTCTCGGGTTCACGTGGAAGGAAGTGGCCCCGTTCCACGACGAGTACGTCGAGACCGGAGTCCTTCAGTGCCCAGGCCAGCGAGGACCCGCCCATGCCGGAGCCGATGATCAGGACATCGCTGCTGATCTCTTCGACGGTACCGGCTGAGACAAGGGCATCGGGCCGAAGCTCCGGGGGTGTGTAATCCAGACGCACCGGGTGGGACATGAGTGGGGATCCCCTCTTTGCCACGATAGTTCGAAGAGAGCCTAAGCAGCGGCATCGATGCAGCACACGCACGAAATGAGTAATGACTGCCGCTTTAATTGCTCACCTCGTGCATGGGCCGCGTATGCCCGGCGTCCTTAGCCTCTCCGGGAACCACAACGCGCCGATCAGGGCGACCGAAGTTCCACGGAGGCGAAATGGACAGGGAATCGTACGACTACGTCGTCGTCGGGGCCGGCTCGGCCGGCTGTGCGGTGGCGGCCCGGCTGTCCGAGGATCCGGGGGTCACGGTCGCACTGATCGAAGCGGGGCCGCCGGCCCGGGGCCGCCTCTTCGAGATACCCGCGCTGTTCTCGCAGCAGCTCAAGACGGTGTACGACTGGGACTTCGAGACCGAACCCGAGCCACGACTCGGCGGGCGCCGCGCCTACCTGCCCCGCGGCCGGGTGATCGGCGGCACCAGCTCGATGAACACGATGCTGTACGTCCGCGGGCACCGCTACGACTACGACACCTGGGAGCGGCTCGGCAACCCGGGCTGGGGATACGACGACGTTCTGCCCTTCTTCAAGAAGTCCGAGGACAACGAGCGCGGAGCCGGCGACTTCCACGGCGTCGGCGGCCCCCTCACCGTCAGCGACCCCCGCTCCGTCCACCCGCTGCTGACGGCGTGGGTCGAGGCGGCTCAGGACGCGGGGTACAAGCACAACTCGGACTTCAACGGAGCCGAGCAGGAGGGCGTGGGCTACCACCAGGTCACCCAGCGCAACGGCCTGCGGTGCAGCAGCGCGATCGCGTTCCTGGAGCCGGCCGTGGGGCGTCCGAACCTCACCGTCCTCCCCTCGACGACCGCCCTGCGCCTGAGCCTCGACGGCTCGCGGGCCGCCGGTCTGGAGGTCGACCACCTCGGAACCGTCCGGACGATCCATGCCGACCGTGAGGTCGTGCTGTCCCTCGGCGCCTACAACTCGCCCCACCTGCTCCTGCAGTCCGGTATCGGGCCGGCCGACGAACTGACCGCGGGAGGGATCACCCCCCTGCACGATCTGCCTGATGTCGGCAGGAACATGCAGGACCACACCGGGTGTTTCATCAGCTTCTTCAGCGACACCGAGCCGCTCCTGGGACCGGACACCTCCGCGGCGGAGCGGCTCCTTCGCGAGCAGGCCACCGGCCCGATGGCCTGGAACGAGACCGGCGGCTTCTTCAGCTCCGGCGACGACGTCCCCGCCCCGGACATCCAGGTCCACGCAGCGCTCGGCATCGTCCGTGACGAAGGTCTCGCCGCGCCGCTCGAACCGGGAATGTCGTTCGGGCCCTACGTCGCACGGCCCGCGAGCCGCGGCTCGGTGCGGCTGCGGCACTCCCACCCCTACGCCAAGCCGCGCATCTTCCACAACTACCTCGACGACCCCGACGACCGCCGACGGCTGCGCGAGGGTGTCCGGCTGTGCATGCGCATCGCCCGTGAGCAGCGGCTGACGTCCCTGCTGCAGTCGGACCTGCGCGGTGCCGCCGACGCCGGACTGGCCCCGCGGTCGGACAGCGACCAGGACATCGACGAGTTCATCCGCACGCAGTCGTTCTCCTTCTACCACCCGTCGGGCACCTGCATGATGGGCAAGGTCGTCGACCACGAACTCCGCGTGCGCGGGCTGGAGAACGTCCGCGTGGCGGACACGTCGATCATGCCGACCCTCGTCACCGGGAACACCAACGCCCCCGCCATCATGATCGGGGAGAGGGCCGCCTCGTTCATCCGGACGTCGGCGGGCTGACGCCCGGGGCGCAGGGTCACACGGTCCGCACGACGGTGCCGTCGGCTTCGAGCGCGGTGACTTCCCCGGCGGCCGCGGTGGTGTCCGTGACGAGGGTGTGCACGAGGGCGGCGGGGCCGACGTGGGCGCAGGCGGTGTGGCCGAGTTTGCTGCTGTCGGCGGCGGCGATGACGCGGCGGGCGGAGGCGATGCCCGCCTTCTTCCGGAGTCCCTGACGACCTTCGCGATCAGCCCGTGCCGGTCTGCGTTGCTCATGCCGCGATTGCCCCCCAAGAAACGAACAATCGGCGTGTTCAATATCCAGCTTTTCAAACATGTCGCATGTTCGTTACGGTGTCGGTGTGGAACGTTCCCTGCGAGCCGCCCGCGTGGCGGCCTATGTCTCCTTCGTGCCACGCGACGCTCGGCGGCCTGCTGGTGGTGCTCGGGCTCGGGGCAGTCGTGGGCATGCGGGTGGCGGGTCCGCTGACCGACCGCTACGGCACCCGCACCGTGGTGCCGGCCGGCGGCGTCCTCTGCGGTACGACCCTGTTCCTGCCCGGTCTCGCCCACGACCCGTGGACGCCGGCCGCCGCGCTGCTGGTCTTCGGGCTCCGCAACGGCTGCCCGGACGTGAGCGTGAACGCCCACGCCGTGCACGTGGAGAAGGCGTCCGGTGCCTGCCGCTCCCGACGTCGAGAGCGCGGGCTTTGCGGAGGAGGCCGGGACGTCACCGCCCGCCGAGGGCTCCGGCAGCACGGGCCGGGTCCGGCCGCCGGCCGTCCTGGCGCTGATGGTGATCCCGTGCGAGGGCGCCGCCAACGACTGGAGCGCCCCGCACTCCTGTTGACCCTGCTGTGCGCGACCACCGCCGTGCGCGCCGGCGTCCCGCACACCGGACCCGACCGCGCCCGCCGCCCCGAGATGGCGGTCGGCAGCCACTGACCGCTTGTGCGGCACGGTCCCTGACAACCGTGCCGCACAAGCTCTCCTCCCCCGGTCACCAGGGCCGGGAGCAACGCCCTCAGCCGACCGAAGGAGCCCCAGTTGTCCGAGTCACCCGCACCCCCCGCCCGCGGCGCTGTCGGTGTGATGCTGCCGCTCGATCTCCCCGTCGCCGAGGTGCTGCCTTATGTCCGGCGCGCCGAGGAGCTGGGGTTCGACCAGGTCTGGGTGGTGGAGGACCTCGGCTGGCGCGGCGGTGTCGCCCAGGCCGCCACCGTCCTGGCCTCCACCAAGAACCTCACCGTAGGGATCGGGATCATGCCCGCCGGCGCCCGCAACGTGGCCTTCGCCGCGATGGAACTGGCCACCCTCGCCCAGCTCCACCCCGGCCGGCTCATCGCGGGGATCGGCCACGGCATGCCCGGCTGGATGCGCCAGGTCGGGTCCTGGCCCGAAAGCCCTCTGACGCTGATCAAGGAGTACGCGAGGGCGCTGCGGCTGCTCATCGCGGGTGAGCCCGGTCCCGAGAACGGCCGGTACGTCCGCTGCGAAGGCGTGGTCCTCACCGAGATCCCGGACATCGTCCCCCCGGTGATTCTTGGCGTCCGCGGCCCCAAGTCGCAGGCAGTCGCGGGCGAGGTCGCCGACGGGCTCCTGCTGGCCGAGCCCGCCGCACCCGCGTACATCACCGCCTCCCTGCGCAACCTGGGCGCCTCCGCGAACCCTCGGGAGACCGTCGTCTACGACGCTGCAGCCGTGGACGACGACGAGGAAGCCGCCCTGACCCGTGTCCGCGCCGGCCTGGAGTCGGTTGGTGAGCCGCAGTGGGCCGCGCACATCGACCCCCTGCCCTTCGCCGAGGAACTGCACGCACACCGCGCCGCCAGCCCCGACGCCCGGCACTTCGCCCGGACGATGCCCGCCGACTGGGTCCGTCAGCTGAGCATCGCCGGCACCCCCGCCCAAGCCCGCGCGGCGATCGACGCCCGCCACGCCGCCGGAGCGACCAGCGTCGTGCTCGCCCCGGCGGGCCCCGACGCCCTGGCCGCCCTCGATTCCCTCGCCCGCGTACTGCCCGGCCGGCACTGAACTCGACGCCCCGAGACCCAAGGGAACCGACCCTCATGACCACCGACCGCCGCCGCATCGTGCTCTTCGACCTCTTCGGGGTCATCGCCCGCCACCAACGCCCGGGCGCCCTGGAGAAGATGGCCGCCCGCTGCCGCACCTCCGCCGACGCCTTCACCACGGCCTACTGGACCCACCGCCCGCCCTACGACGCCGGCCGGCACACCGCATCCGCGTACTGGACCGACGTACTGCACTCGCTGTCCCGCCCTGCCGACGCCGACACGATCGAAGAGCTGCGGCTCACCGACATCGACAGCTGGTCCCGCGTCGACGACCGCATGGTCACCTACGTGCGGACCCTGCGGGACCGCGCCCGGGTCGCCCTGCTGTCCAACATCCCGGCGGACCACGCGGACGCCTTCCTCGCCGCCCAGCCCTGGCTGCACGACCTCGACCACATGGCGTTCTCCGGGAAGATCGGTGCGGCCAAGCCCGATCCGGCCGCCTTCCAGCACTCGGTCGTCGCCCTGCGCGCAGTACCCGCCGACTTCCTCTTCGTCGACGACCGCGAGGAGAACGTCCGCGCGGCGCGGGCCGTCGGCATGAACGGGCACGTCTTCGACAGCCAGGACGACCTCGCAGCCGCCGTCGACGCGTGGCTGTGAACCGATCGCGGCGGTGGGGGGCGGGGCCGGACGCGCTGACCACGCCGGCGGGGGTCTCCTCGGTGGGCGGCCCGCGGGCCGGGCGAGGGCTGATGATCGTCATGAATGCGGGTGAACCGGATCCCTGTCGGGGTAAACGTCCCCGAACTGCAGTTCACCACTTCTAGTGAAGCTCTGGCCGTCAGTTGCTATCGACAACCGTCGGTTGTCAAGCTGTTGCTGACTGTCAACCCTGGGAGTGCACGTGGCCTTTGGTGACCAGCCCGCATACCTCCGGGTCGCCGACGACCTCCGGAAGAAGATCGTCGCGGGCGATCTGCCACCGCATGCCCGCCTCCCCTCCCAGGCGCGGATACGCGAGGAGTACGGGGTCTCGGACACCGTCGCCCTCGAAGCCCGCAAGGTGCTGATGGCCGAGGGCCTGGTCGAGGGCCGCTCCGGGTCGGGCACGTATGTCCGCGCGCAGCCCGTCCCGCGCCGTCTGATGCGTACCGGCTATCGCGCCCGGGGCGAGTCCAGCCCGTTCCGGCAGGAGCAGGGGGACGACCGGGTCAGCGGCACCTGGGAGTCCGGCAGTGAGCAGGAGGAGGCGAGCCCGGAGATCGCCGAGCGGCTGCGGATCGAGCCGGGTGAGCGCGTCATGCGCACCCGGTATCTCTTCCGGGCGGCGAATGAGCCGGTGATGCTCTCCACGTCATGGGAGCCGCTGGCCGTCACCGGGCGCACCCCCGTGATGCTGCCCGAGGAGGGGCCGCTCGCCGGGCGCGGGGTGGTCGAGCGGATGGCGGCCGTCGACATCGTGGTGGACAACGTGGCGGAGGAGGTCGGGGCCCGTCCGGGCCTCGCCGAGGAGGTGCTGGCGCTCGGCGGGGTGCCGGGCCATGTGGTGCTCGTGATCTCCCGTACGTACTTCGCGGGCGGTCGGCCCGTGGAGACGGCGGACGTGGTGACGCTGGCCGAGCGCTATCGGGTCGCGTACCACCTGCCGGTGAAGTGACGGCGGCGGTCGTAAGAGAGTCGGGCCGGGCAAAGGGCCGGTAATTTATTCGGCTGGTCTTTCTTCGGGCGCGGTCAACTTGAGCTTAATATGAGCTTGTTGGTTTGTGGGTGGCCCCTTCTTCCCCGGACTCCGCTCTACAAAACACATGCATTCGAATGACTACGTGCGGTGATATCGAAACGGACGCATTCGGCGATATCGCAGCGGAATGACGGCCGCGGTGAGGGGCGCCGCCGCCGACCGGTCCGTACCATCTGGCCAGCGAGGCTTCACCTGGCGTCGCATGCCGTGCCGGGTCCGTAGAGGTTTTGCGAAGGCCCTTCCGGTGGCGGCCCATATGCGCTCCGCAAGGCGCTCGCCGTATAGGTGTGTTGCGTGGATCACACGCTATTGCCGATAGCTCAGATCGACCTCAAACCCGTAAAGCGCACCCTTAATTCGCTTGTACGATGGCGCGCGTTTACATCAGGTCAGGGGGGCGAAAGGAGCGTGAGGGACGTTGAGCACAGAACAGGTTTCCCATTCGCATTACAAACGGTCATTGGGCACGGTGGCTCTCACCGCTGTCGGCCTCGGCTCGATCATCGGCTCCGGCTGGCTCTTCGGTGCCGCGCGGGCCGCGGCGCTGGCGGGCCCGGCCGCCATCGTCGCCTGGGTGATCGGTGCGGCGGTCGCCCTGACCATCGCCCTGACGTACTCCGAACTCGGTTCGATGTTCCCCAAGGCCGGCGGCATGGTGCGGTACGGCCAGTACTCGCACGGCTCGCTGGCCGGATACCTGGCGGCCTGGGCCAACTGGATCGCGATCGTCTCCGTCATCCCCGGTGAGGCGACCGCGTCCGTCCAGTACATGAGTTCCTGGGACTTCGGCTGGGCCAAGGCGCTGTACGACGGGAAGGAGCTGACCGGGAGCGGTGTCGCGCTCGCGTCCGTGCTGCTGGTCTTCTACTTCTTCCTCAACTGGTTCGCGATCACCCTCTTCGCGAAGACCAACACCGCGATCACGGTCTTCAAGGTCGTCGTGCCCACGCTGACCGCGGGCGCCCTGCTGATGTCGCACTTCGACACCGGCAACATCACCGACAACGGCGGCTTCACGCCGAACGGCTGGAGCTCGGTGTTCACCGCCGTCGCCGTCTCCGGCATCGTCTGGGCCTACAACGGCTTCCAGTCGCCGCTCAACATGGCGGGTGAGGCCCGCAACCCGGGCAAGGCGCTGCCCAAGGCCGTCATCAGCTCCATCCTCATCGCGCTGGCGATCTACGTAGCCCTGCAGATCGCGTTCCTGACCGCCGTCCCGGCGGCCGACCTCGCGCACGGCGGCTGGGCCCAGCTCTCGTACAACTCCCCGCTCGCCGACCTCTCCCTCGCCTGGGGGCTGAACTGGCTGGCGCTGCTGCTGTACGCGGACGCCTTCGTCTCCCCGTCCGGCACCGGCATGATCTACGCGGCCACCACCTCCCGCATGGTCCAGGGCGTCCAGGAGAACGGTCACCTGCCCGGCGTCTTCGGCAAGGTCGACCCGAAGACCGGCATCCCGCGCCCGGCGCTGGTGCTCAACCTGGTGATCGCCTTCGCCTTCCTCGCGGTCTTCCGCGGCTGGGGCTCGCTGGCCGAGATCGTCTCCGTGGCGACCGTCATCTCGTACGTCACCGGCCCCGTCGCCGTGATGTCGCTGCGCAAGCTCTCCCCGGACCTGCCGCGCCCGGTGAAGCTGCGCGCGATGCCGGTCATCGCGCCGATCGCGATGGTCTTCGGCTCGCTCGTCCTCTACTGGGCCCGCTGGCCGCTCACCGGCAAGGTCATCTTCATCATGGCGATCGGCCTGCCGATCTGGGCCTGGTACGAGCTGCGCAAGCCGTGGGCCGAGCTGAAGCCGCATCTGACGGCCGGAGCCTGGATGGTGACGTACCTGCTGGTCATGGCCGCGGTGTCATGGGCCGGTGGTACGGAGTTCGGCGGCCGCGGCTATCTGCCCGAGGGCTGGGACATCCTGGTCGTCAGCCTGCTCGCCCTCGGCTTCTACAACTGGGGCGTGCGCAGCGCGTGGCGCAATCCCACGCTGCTGCAGGCCGAGCGCGAGCTGGCCGAGACCCCGGCCGAGGAGCTGACCGGCGAGGCGGAGCGGGAGAAGGTTTTCGTGCGCGGTTGAGGACGTGGCCGGATGCGTGCCTCGTTGTGAGAACACGTATCCGCTGCGTGAAGGTAGGGCGTAGGCTCGGGCATATGCGGAACGGGATTTCCTTGACGGTGTCGCCCAGACGCGTGCCCGGGTGCGCCACAACGGAGGGGGCGGAGAGATGAGTGACGGCAACGCCGCGCTGCCATGGCTCGTCATCCGCCAGGACGGCAACGGCAACCGCTATCGCGTCGGCCGCTACGCCACGCGTACGGAGGCCCAGGAGGTCGCCGACCGGCTTGAGACCCAAGGGCAGGAACAGCTCTACGTCGTCGAGCGGACCGCCGCGACCGGGCACGCGGGCTGACGCCGCCCGTATCCACCCGGACCGCCCGCACATGGCCTTGCCACCGGCGGGCCGGAGTCTCCCGTTCGTCCGGCGGGAGACTCCGGCCCGCCGGCCTTGCGCGCGGCACCCCCTAGAGTGCGGGCATGACGGTGCGCGTGGTGGTGGGCGGAGCGGTGTTCGACCGGGGGCGGCTGCTGGCCGCGCGGCGCAGCGCCCCGCCCGAGCTGGCCGGGCGCTGGGAGCTGCCCGGCGGCAAGGCCGAGCCCGGTGAGACCCCGCCGCAGGCCCTGGTGCGGGAGCTGCGCGAGGAACTGGGCGTCGAGGTCGAGCCGCTGGAGCCGCTGCCCGGCGAATGGCCGCTGAAGCCCGGCTATGTGCTGCGGGTGTGGACCGCCGCGCTGCGCTCCGGCGAGCCGCGTCCGCTGGAGGACCACGACGAGCTGCGCTGGCTCACCCCCGACCGGGTGGACGAGGTCGACTGGCTGGACGAGGACCGGCCCGCGGTCGCGGAGGCGGTCCGGCGGCTGCGCGCCGCGGAACACCTCCATCCGCGCGCCCACTGAACCCCTTTCAGCTCTTTCGGTCCCACGGGGACGGCCCCGCGGCGGTACTCGGGGCGGGATCCCGGGTATGGGTGGCCCGATCGGGCCGCGTGTGTACGCCCGTCGCGAAACCGGCGCGCCGCGTTCCGTGCTGAGGGCCGAGATGTCGGACCCCGGCGGGACCGGGCCGGAAAAACCGTGTGGTTCGAGCTGCCTCTCCCTGGTTAGGAGTGTGGGGGAGCGCTGATCTTGAGCGCTTCATCAAAAGCCGGGACGGAAACGGATTGCGGGCTGAGATAGTGCTGTGATCGTGAAGACCGTACTCCGGATGGCCGTGGTGCTGGATACTCGGCTATCTGTAGCCGGTCGGAGCACCTGAGCCGGAGGGGACGGGCGCATGAGCGAGAAGCCAGCGGGGGCGGATATCCCCGAGGGGACGGTTGGTTCGCAGGTGTCGCCAGTGTCGCGAATGTCGTCGACGTCCGGTTCGGTGTCCGGTTCGGTGCCGGGACCGATGTCCGATGTGTGGCAGAGCAGTTCGCCCGGATCGATCTTTGACTACATGCGCGTCGCCTCCTTCTCGCTGGGGACCGACGGCCGCATCGCGCAGTGGAGCGAACGCGCGGCCGAGCTGCTGGGGCTGACGGCGGCCCAGGCTGTCGGCAAGGATCCGGTGGAGGCCTTCGTGCCGGCTGAGCTGCGGGAGACCGGCCGCCGCAAGGTCGCCGACATCCTGGACGGCCGGGAGTGGACCGGTCTGGTCCCCTTCCGCAGCCCGCAGGCGCCCGGCGGAGTCGGCATCGCCGAGGTGTATGTGATGCCCAGCCAGGGCGAGGACGGGGAGCGCACCGCGCTCTGTCTCGCCGTCGATGTGGGGGCCCTGCGCGGACTGGAAACCGATCTTGCCGCCTCACAGGCCGTTTTCGGTCAATCTCCCCTTGGCTTCTTTCTCTTCGGTACAGATCTGCGCATGCTCCGGGTCAACGACCGCTTTGCGAAGGTTTTCGGCCGTCCGGTCGAGGAGTACCGCGGCGCGACCGCGCACGATCTGCTGCCCCGGAGCGAGGCCGACCGGCTCGCCGCCGCCCTGCGCCAGGTCCTGGACAGCGGAAGGTCGCTGACCGACATGCCGGTCATGGGCACCGTCCCCGGCGGCCACGACCGCCGCCGCTGGTCGGTGTCGCTGTACCGGCTGCACAGCGGATCGGGCCGCCCCATCGGCGTCGCCGGGCTCGCCACCGACGTCACCGGCCGCCGCCACGCCGAACAGGAGGCCGCGGGCGTACGCCGCAACCTGGCGCTGCTGAACGAGGCCGGAGCCCGAATAGGCACCTCGCTCGACCTGGAGACCACCGCCCGCGAACTCCTCGACGTGGCCGTCCCGCAGTTCTGCGACCTGGCCTCCGTCGACCTCTACCAGGGGCTGCTGTCCGGCGACGAGACCCCGCCCGGGCTCGCCGACGGCAGCGCCGAGCTGCGCCGTGTCGCCTTCGCCAGCGCCGTCTCCGACGGCCCCGTCGCCTTCGGCGACGTCTACCGCACCGACGACAGCGGCCAGGGCGAACTGCCCAAGCCCATCGAGGTCGGCGAGGTGCACCGCTACCCCTTCCACTCGCTGTGCGCCCACGCCCTGCGCACCGGCCAGGTCCGGGTCGTCACCGGCCGCGACGGCGGTGAGAGCCCGGAACTCGGCGCCATACTGCAGTCCACCCTCCTGGTGCCGATGGTCGCCCGCGACACTGTCGTCGGCCTCGCCCAGTTCTCCCGTACGAAGGGCAGCGAACCCTTCGGCGAGCGGGACCGGGCGCTCGCCGTCGAACTGGCCGCCCGCGCCGCCGTCTCCATCGACAACGCCCGGCTCTACCGCAGAGAACACGAGCGCGCGCTGATCCTGCAGCGCAGCCTGCTCCCGCCCGGCGACCCGGAGGCCGCCGGGCTCGACATCGCCTGCCGCTATCTGCCGGGCAACGCGGCCACCGAGGTGGGCGGCGACTGGTTCGACGTCATCGAACTGCCCGGGCACCGCACCGCGCTGGTGGTCGGCGATGTGATGGGGCGCGGCCTGCGGGCCGCCGTCGCGATGGGCGAGCTGCGCACCGCCGTCCGCACCCTCGCCCTGCTGGACCTGGAGCCCGCCGAGGTGCTGTCCGCGCTGGACGAGATCGCCCGGGGGCTGGGCGCGCCCGGCGGCTCGAACGCCGGGGCGCGGGCCGCGGGGCGTTCCTTCGGCGGCTCCTCCGATCTGTCCGAGGTCTACCTCGCCACCTGCGTGTACGCCGTCTACGACCCGGTCACCCGGCGCTGTACCTTCGCCAACGCGGGCCATCTGCCGCCCGCCCTGGTCGAACCGGGGGAGGGCGCCCTGCTGATGGAGGTGCCGCCGGGGATGCCGCTCGGTGTCGGCGGCGAGCCCTTCGAGGAGATCGAGGTCGACCTGCCGGACGGGGCGCTGCTGGCCCTCTACACCGACGGCCTCGTCGAATCCCGCGACCACGCCCTGGACGAGGGGCTGCAGGATCTCCGTACGGCACTGTCCACACACGAGGGCGCGGACAGCCCGGGCAGCTCGCTGGAGGACATCTGCGACCACGTCCTGAGCAGCCTCGACACCCACCACGGCGAGGACGACATCGCCCTGCTCATGGCCCGGGTGCAGGGCCTGCCGGCCGACTCGGTCGGCGACTGGAAGCTGCCCACCGACCCGCAGTCGGTCGGGCGGGCCCGCGAACTCGCCCGTGAGCAGCTGGAGTCCTGGGGCCTGGAGGGCCTGGCCGACACCACCGAGCTGCTGGTCAGCGAGCTGGTGACCAACGCGCTGCGGTACGGCGAGGGCGAGATACGGCTGCGGCTGCTGCTGGACCGGACGCTGGTGTGCGAGGTCTGGGACGGCAACCTGGTCCAGCCGCGGCGGCGGCGCGCCCGCGACACCGACGAGGGCGGCCGCGGGCTGCAGCTGGTCGGCCTCCTCAGCGCGGGCTGGGGCAGCCGCCGCACCCCGCACGGCAAGACGGTCTGGTTCGAGCTGGCCCTCCCGGACGGCGAGTCCTCGGGCCCGGACTCGGTGGAAGCGCTGCTCAGCCTCTGGTGAGGAGCGGCTGCGGGCCCGCGTCACCACGGGCCCGCAGCCGGAAGACGCTGCCTAACCCTCCCGGCGGCGGATCTTGTTGCCCAGCCAGACCAGCGGGTCGTACTTGCGGTCCACGGCCCGCTCCTTGAGCGGGATCAGCGCATTGTCGGTGATCTTGATCTGCTCGGGGCAGACCTCCGTGCAGCACTTGGTGATGTTGCAGTATCCGAGCCCGTGTTCCTCCTGGGCCCCCCGCTTGCGGTCGATCCCGGCCTCGCCCGCCGCGTCCAGCGGATGCATGTCCAGCTCCGCGACCCGCATCAGGAAACGCGGGCCCGCGAAGGCCTCCTTGTTCTGCTCGAAGTCGCGCAGCACATGGCAGACGTCCTGGCACAGGAAGCACTCGATGCACTTACGGAACTCCTGGGAGCGCGCCACGTCCTCCTGCCGCATCCGGTACTCGCCCGGGCCCAGACCCTCGGGCGGGACGAAGGACGGCACCTCCCGGGCCTTGGCGTAGTTGAACGAGACGTCCGTGACCAGGTCACGGATGACCGGGAGGGCCCGCAGCGGGGTCAGGGTGATCGTCTCGTCGCGGCCGAAAACCGACATGCGGGTCATGCACAGCAGCCGCGGCCGTCCGTTGATCTCGGCGCTGCACGAGCCGCATTTGCCCGCCTTGCAGTTCCAGCGGACCGCCAGGTCCGGTGCCTGGGTCGCCTGGAGGCGGTGGACGATGTCCAAAACGACTTCGCCCTCATTGACCTCGACGCGGAAGTCCCGCAGACCGCCGCCGTCCACATCGCCCCGCCACACCCGGAAGTGGGCCTCGTACGCGCTCACGCGGTCAGCTCCTCGTCCGTCAGGTACTTCACCAGCTCGTCCTTTTCGAACAGGTTCAGCAGGTCGGGCCGGATGGGCGGCATCTCGCGCCGCTCCAGCCGGATCTGCCCGCGTCCGGGGTCGGGCGGCGCGGCGAGACCGGCGACGGGGTCGGCGAGGCGGCAGATCAGGTTGATCCGGCGCCATTCGCGGTCCATCGCGGGACAGTCGTCGCGGGTGTGCCCGCCGCGGCTCTCGGTGCGCTCCAGGGCGGCGCGCGCCACGCACTCGCTGACCAGCAGCATGTTGCGCAGGTCGATGGCCAGGTGCCAGCCGGGGTTGAACTGCCGGTGGCCCTCGACCCCGGCGCGCCGCGCCCGTACCCGCAGGGCCGCCAGCCGGTGCAGCGCGTCCTCCATCTCCCCGGCCCGCCTGATGATGCCCACCAGGTCGTTCATGGTCTGCTGCAGCTCCTGGTGGAGCGTGTACGGATTCTCGGCGGGACCGGCCGGGCCGCCGGACGGCTCCTCGCCGAGGGACGGTACGTCGCCGTCCTCCGCGCTGAACGGCCGCAGCGCCTCGGCCGCCGCCAGGTCCAGCTGGGCGTCGTCGGGCACCGGGCGGGAGCCCGCCTCGGCGGTCTCCCGCGCGTACCGGGCCGCGTAGAGCCCGGCGCGGCGGCCGAAGACCAGCAGGTCGGACAGGGAGTTGCCGCCGAGCCGGTTGGAGCCGTGCATACCGCCGGCGACCTCGCCCGCGGCGAAGAGGCCGGGGACGCCGTTCGCGGCGGCGGTGTCCGGGTCGACGTCCACCCCGCCCATCACGTAGTGGCAGGTCGGGCCGACCTCCATGGGCTCGGCCGTGATGTCGACGTCGGCCAGCTCCTTGAACTGGTGGTGCATGGACGGCAGCCGCCGCTTGATCACCTCGGCGGGCATCCGGGTGGAGACGTCGAGGAAGACACCGCCGTGCGGGGAGCCGCGGCCCGCCTTGACCTCGGAGTTGATCGCGCGGGCCACCTCGTCGCGGGGGAGCAGCTCGGGCGGGCGGCGGTTGTGGTCCGGGTCCTCGTACCAGCGGTCGCCCTCGTCCTCGGACTGGGCGTACTTCTCCTTGAAGACGTCCGGAACGTAGTCGAACATGAAGCGCTTGCCCTCGCTGTTGCGCAGCACCCCGCCGTCCCCGCGCACCGACTCGGTGACGAGGATCCCCTTGACCGAGGGCGGCCAGACCATGCCGGTCGGGTGGAACTGCACGAACTCCATGTTGACCAGCGGGGCCCCGGCGAGCAGGGCCAGCGCGTGGCCGTCGCCGGTGTACTCCCAGGAGTTGGACGTCACCTTGAAGGACTTGCCGATGCCGCCGGTGGCCAGCACCACGGCGGGAGCCTCGATCGCGAAGAAGCGGCCGGATTCGCGCTCGTAGCCGAAGACCCCGGCGACCCGCTCACCCGCCGCGTCCTTGACGATGCGGGTGACCGTGCACTCCTGGAAGACCTTCAGCCGCGCCTCGTAGTCGCCGGTGGCGGCCTTGTCCTCCTGCTGGAGGGAGACGATCTTCTGCTGGAGGGTGCGGATCAGCTCCAGCCCCGTACGGTCCCCGACGTGGGCGAGCCGCGGGTACTCATGGCCGCCGAAGTTCCGCTGGGAGATCTTGCCGTCCGGGGTGCGGTCGAAGAGCGCGCCCCAGGTCTCCAGCTCCCAGACCCGGTCCGGGGCCTCCTGGGCGTGCAGCTCGGCCATCCGCCAGTGGTTGAGGAACTTGCCGCCGCGCATGGTGTCGCGGAAGTGCACCTGCCAGTTGTCGCCCGCGTTGACATTGCCCATGCTGGCGGCGATGCCGCCCTCGGCCATCACCGTATGGGCCTTGCCGAACAGCGACTTGCAGATGACGGCGCAGCGCATGCCCTGTTCGCGTGCCTCGATCGCGGCCCGCAGCCCGGCGCCGCCCGCGCCGATCACGACCACGTCCCAGGCCTGCCGTTCGACTTGCGTCATCGTTGAAGGCACCTCTCCTAGAAGAACCGGGGGTCGTCGAACGCGCCGCTCGCCAGCAGATACACATAGAAGTCGGCGACGGCGACACTGATCAGCGACGCCCAGGCCAGCTGCATGTGGCGCATGTTGAGCGAGCTGACCCAGCCCCAGAGCCGGTAGCGCACCGGGTGCCGGGAGAAGTGCTTGAGCCGGCCGCCGACGATGTGCCGGCAGGAGTGGCAGGAGAGGGTGTACGCCCAGATCAGCGCGATGTTGGCGAGCAGCACCAGGGTGCCCAGGCCCATGTGGCCCCACCGTCCCTGCTCGTCCCGGAAGGCGAGCACGGTGTCATAGGTGAGGATTCCCGCGACGATCACCGCGAAGTAGAAGAAGTAGCGGTGGATGTTCTGCAGGATGAGCGGGAAGCGGGTCTCGCCGGTGTATGTGGCGCGCGGCTCGGCGACCGCGCAGGCCGGTGGTGAGGCCCAGAAGCCCCGGTAGTACGCCTTGCGGTAGTAGTAGCAGGTCAGCCGGAAGCCGAGCGGGAAGATCAGGATCAGCAGGGCGGGGGACAGGCCCCACCACGCGCCGAAGATCTCCCAGTTCGCGCCGCCCTTCATGGGCACGCAGTTCTGCGCGACGCAGGGCGAGTAGAAGGGGGAGACATACGGCTCGGCGTAGTAGTTGTCGCCTGCGAAGGCCCGCCACGTCGAGTAGACGACGAACGCGAACAGCCCGGCGGCGGTGACCGCGGGCGCCAGCCACCAGCGGTCGGTCCGCAGATGGCGGGCGGGGACGGCGGCGCGCGACGGGCTGTGCACGCCGCTCGTGGCCGCTTTCCGTCCGGACGGCGTGGCGGCTTGGGGGTCGGTGCCAGTGGCCAAAGGAAACTCCGCGGTGGAGTGGTGTGGGGGACGGTCGGGCGCGGACCCGTCGGGCCGGGTGGGCGCCAAGCGACCGCTTCTAAGGAGCGTGGCGGTCGCGCGCGCCGAGACCCTCGTCGTCGACGTCCGACCACAGCGCGCTGTCGTAGGGCGCGTCGGGGACCGGAACCATCTCGGGGCGCGGCCGCTCCGTGCCGGGGGCCGTATCGCGCAGCAGGGCGAGACTCTCGCGCAGATGGTCCGCGTCGGTGCGGACCCGTCGTATCTCCAGTCCGCCGGCGCCGACCCGGTCTTCCAGCCGGGTGACGGAGCGGACCAGATCGTCGAGACAGCGTTGGACGGCCGTCAAGTCGTCGTTCAAGGACATGACTTGCCCTCACTTCCGCGGTTGCGGTTGGCGGCGCTCATGCGACAGCGAGTGTTACGCGTCACAGTCCTGGTTGGGAAGGGATCTGCCGCGATTCGCGGAGTCACCGGCGTGATCACGCCGCCGTGCGCCGGGGTGCGCGCCGGTCGGATGGAGCCGGTCGGGTGATCCTGTCCCCTCCATGGCCGTCCCGAGGGTGCTGTCTCATGATCCGTCGCTTTGAGTAAGGAGTATATGCGACAAGCGTCAAAATGTGCGAAATGCACTCAATATCGGCACACCCGGAGGTCACGAGCCATGTCCATCGACAAGCGACGCTGCGCCGTGCTGCTCGCCGCGGGAGTGCTGCTGCCACTGCCCGTCCTCACCGGATGCAGCTCCGGCGACGACGACGCCCCGCCGTCACCCGCGGCCCGGGACATCGCCCCGGCCTCCCGGGCGCAGACCGCCCCCGGCGGCACGCTGCGCTGGGCGCTCGACGCCCGGCCCGCGACCTTCAACGCCTTCCAGACCTCCGCCGACGCCGGCACCGAGCGGATCGCCGGAGCGGTGCTGCCCGCGCTCCACACCCTCGACGCCCGCGGCCGTCCGCAGCTCAACGGCGACTACCTGGAGTCCGCCGAGGTGGTCTCGCGCGAGCCCAAGCAGGTCGTGGTCTACAAGCTCAACCCCAAGGCGGTGTGGAGCGACGGCCGCCCGCTCGGCGCGGAGGACTTCTCCGCCCAGTGGAAGGCCCTGCGCGGCACGGAGAACGCCTACTGGACCGCGCGCAACGCCGGATACGACCGCATCGCCAGGATCCAGCCGGGCGAGAAGGCCCACGAGGTCAAGGTCACCTTCGCCAAGCCCTACACCGACTGGCGGTCGCTGTTCACGCCGCTGTACCCGAAGAGCGCGATGAGCGACCCGGCCGTCTTCAACGCCGGGGCCCGCAAGGGGCTCGCCGTCACCTCCGGCCCCTTCACGATCCGTGAGGTGAAGGACACCTCCGTCACCCTCGTACGGAATCCCCGCTGGTGGGGCGACCGGGCCCGGCTGAACCGGCTGGTCTTCGAGGCCGTCCCGGCGGGCAAACGGGCCGCCGCCCTGATCGACGGGACCGTCGACATGGCCGAGGTCGACCGGTCCACCGCGCGCCGCGTCCAGGCCGCGGCGCCCGCCGCCAAGGGGGCCGCCGGGGCCAGGAAGCTCCACCCCTCGGGCAAGGCGGGCGCGCCCGGGCTGGAGACCCACGCACAGGAGGCCGCGGTGGCCACGCGCGACCGGGCGGAGGGCGAGAAGGCGCCGCCGGGATCGCGGCGCTCGCAGACCGTGGCCCTGCGCCGGTACACCCTGCGCACGGCGCTGGACCCCGCGTACACCCAGCTCGCCATCAACGGCGCCAAGGGCCCGCTCGCGGATGAGCGGGTGCGCCGCGCGGTGGCCCGCGCGATCGACCGCGATGCGCTGGCCAAGGCGGTGCTCAAGCCGTTCGGGCTGCCCACCGAGCCGCTCGGCAACCATCTGCTGATGGCCGAGCAGAAGGGGTACAAGGACCACAGCGGCGCCCTCGGCGGCCCCGACACCCAGGCCGCGCAGTCCCTGCTCGCCGACGCCGGCTGGCGCCCCGGCGGCTCGTCCGCCCGGCAGAAGTCGGTCGACGGCAAGACGGACGACCGGGGACGGCAGGCGAGCCCCACCGCGGAGAAGACCGGCAAGACGGGCGATCCCGCCCCCGCCGCGGGCGACGCGGGCCGGTCCGGGCGCTCCCACCCGGCGGTCGTGCAGAAGAAGGGGCGGCCGCTCGTGCTGCGCTTCGTCGTCCCGTCCGACTCCGGCGGCGCCTCGCTGCGCGCCGTCGGGACGCGCATCGGCCGGATGCTGGAGGAGATCGGCGTCCGCACCGAGATCACATCGGTGAAGAGCGACTCCTTCTTCAGGGACCACATCGCCACCGGCAAGTACGACCTGGCCCTCTACTCCTGGCCCGCCTCCGCCTACCCGGCGACCGACAGCCGCCCGATCTACGCCAAGCCCCAGCCCGCCGCGGACGGCTCGCTGGTGGTGGAGCAGAACTACACCCGGGTCGGTACGGACCAGATCGACCAGCTCTTCGACGAGGCGGTCTCC
This sequence comes from Streptomyces sp. NBRC 110028, assembly GCF_001417735.1. Classification (GTDB taxonomy): domain Bacteria; phylum Actinomycetota; class Actinomycetes; order Streptomycetales; family Streptomycetaceae; genus Streptomyces. Next base: position 603,521 of record NZ_BBUZ01000023.1, on the reverse strand, counting down.
GAGCTGGACGGCGGCGCCTCGCGCGCCCTGGTCGGCCGGGCGGACGCCCGGATCTGGGCGGCCGCCGGATCGATTCCGCTCTACCAGCCACCGCAGCTGGTCGCGGTCCGCAAGACGGTGGCCAACGCCGGGGCGTTCGGCTTCGCCACCCCCCGCTACCAGGACATCGGCTTCCGCGAGTAGGCCCGAGGGCGTACGGCAGCGGGCGCGAGGGTGTGTGGGACGGCGCGGGGACGGGTGGCGGCACCCGTCCCCGCGCCGTCCCCTTACCATGGGGTGGAGCCGTGGCGTAAGCAGCCCGGCGGAAAGGCGCGCCGGACAAAGGAGCGCGCTGCCACCCACGAAACCGGGAGAAGCGCGCTCGTATGCCCACGCGCCACGATATTCGTAACGTCGCCATCGTCGCCCACGTCGACCACGGCAAGACGACCCTCGTCGACGCCATGCTCAAGCAGGCCGGTGCGTTCGCCGCGCACCAGCATGTGGACGACCGGGTGATGGACTCCAACGACCTGGAGCGCGAGAAGGGCATCACCATTCTCGCGAAGAACACCGCCGTGAAGTACCACCCGGCGGACGGCAGTGACCCCGTCACCATCAACATCATCGACACCCCCGGCCACGCCGACTTCGGTGGTGAGGTCGAGCGCGGTCTGTCCATGGTCGACGCCGTGGTGCTGCTGGTGGACGCCTCCGAGGGCCCGCTGCCGCAGACCCGCTTCGTGCTGCGCAAGGCGCTGCAGGCCAAGCTGCCGGTCATCCTGTGCATCAACAAGACGGACCGCCCGGACTCCCGGATCGACGACGTCGTCAACGAGACGTACGACCTGTTCCTGGACCTGGACGCGACCGAGGAGCAGATCGAGTTCCCGATCGTCTACGCCTGCGCCCGGGACGGCATCGCCTCGCTGACCAAGCCGGAGGACGGCACGGTCCCGGCCGACAGCGACAGCCTGTGGCCGTTCTTCGTCACCCTGCTGGAGACCGTCCCGGCGCCGGAGTACGACGCGGCCGCCCCGCTCCAGGCCCACGTCACCAACCTGGACGCGGACAACTTCCTCGGCCGCATCGCGCTGCTCCGCGTCGAGCAGGGCGAGCTGAAGAAGGGCCAGACCGTCGCGTGGATCAAGCGCGACGGCACCGTCTCCAACGTCCGCATCACCGAGCTGATGATGACCGAGGCGCTCACCCGCAAGCCCGCGGAGGTGGCCGGGCCCGGGGACATCTGCGCGGTCGCCGGTATCCCGGACATCATGATCGGTGAGACCCTGGCCGACCCCGAGAACCCGATCGCGCTCCCGCTGATCACCGTCGACGAGCCGGCCATCTCGATGACCATCGGCACGAACACCTCGCCGCTGGTGGGCAAGGGCGGCAAGGGCCACAAGGTCACCGCCCGGCTGGTGAAGGACCGCCTGGACAAGGAGCTGGTCGGTAACGTCTCGCTGCGCGTGCTGCCCACCGAGCGCCCCGACGCCTGGGAGGTGCAGGGCCGCGGTGAGCTGGCGCTGGCGATCCTGGTCGAGACGATGCGCCGGGAGGGCTTCGAGCTGACCGTCGGCAAGCCCGAGGTCGTCACCAAGGAGATCGACGGCAAGCTCCACGAGCCGATCGAGCGCCTGACCATCGACGCGCCGGAGGAGCACCTGGGGGCCATCACCCAGCTGATGGCGACCCGCAAGGGCCGCATGGAGACCATGACCAACCACGGTTCCGGCTGGATCCGCATGGAGTGGATCGTGCCGTCCCGCGGCCTCATCGGCTTCCGCACCGAGTTCCTGACCCAGACCCGCGGCACCGGGATCGCGCACTCCATCTTCGAGGGCCACGAGCCGTGGTTCGGCGAGCTGCGCACCCGTAACAGCGGCTCCCTGGTGGCCGACCGCTCGGGCTCGGTGACCGCGTTCGCGATGACCAACCTCCAGGAGCGCGGTGTGCTGTTCACCTCGCCCGGCACCGAGGTGTACGAAGGCATGATCGTCGGCGAGAACTCGCGCGCCGACGACATGGACGTGAACATCACCAAGGAGAAGAAGCTCACCAACATGCGGTCCTCGACCGCGGACGTGACCGAGTCCCTGGTGCCGCCGCGGCTGCTCTCGCTGGAGCAGTCCCTGGAGTTCTGCCGCGACGACGAGTGCGTCGAGGTGACCCCGGAGACGGTCCGCATCCGCAAGGTCGTACTGGACCAGAAGGAGCGCGGCCGCGCCGCGTCGCGCGCCAAGCGCTGACGTTCCGCCTCCGTACGCCCCCGGCAGCCCGGGCTTCCGCTTCCTGAGCGGGGCCCGGGCTGCTGTCGTATCAGGAAGCTGCCCGTCAAGCGGTTATCCGACGAGCGGCGTCCGGATATCGGCGTCCGGGCTCCGCATGATGTGTTAACAGTCCGTTTCGCGTGTGTCTGTCTGCGGCAGTTTTGTCCGGATTTCGAGGCTCCGCGCGTAGATGATGTGACCAAAGCGAGACCCATAAAGTGTGGTTTACGTGGCTGGGGTGCTCAATCATGGGGTTCATTGAGCTCGGGTCAACGGGTCGAACGCTGTGGGGAGCGGGGACCTGCGAGCACATCTGGGGGGTCCGGTCCCTTTCGCTGCCAGGGGTGTCAGCGCATCTCCGGACACCCCTCTCGAAGCAAGCAGAGGACTCCGGAGGAGGCAAACCCATGCGTGGTGCCCAGAGCGCCAAGTGGGTCGCGATGGCCGCGGTCGTGGCGATGGCCGCGACCGCTTGTGGCGGCGGCGGCGACAAGGGCGACGGCAAGTCCGCCGTCGACCCGAACGGTGTGTACACCTATCAGGACGTCGAGCCGCAGAACCCGCTGGTCCCGACCAACACCAACGAGGTCGGTGGCGGGTACATCCTGAAGAACCTCTTCCGCGGCCTGGTCGACTACGACGTCAAGGGCAAGCTGCGCAATCAGGTCGCCCAGAGCGTCGACTCGCCGGACAACCAGCACTTCACGGTGAAGCTGAAGAAGGGCTGGAAGTTCCACAACGGCGAGCCGGTGACGGCCGGCTCCTTCGTGGACGCCTGGAACTACGGCGCGAACGCCAAGAACGCCCAGCTGAACGCCTCGTGGTTCGCCGACATCAAGGGCTTCGACGAGGTGCACCCGGAAAAGGGTGACCCGAAGGCCGACAAGATGTCCGGGCTGAAGGTGGTGAACGACAACGAGTTCACCATCGAGCTGTCGCACCCGGTCTCCACCTTCAAGGACCGGCTCTTCTACGACGCCTTCTTCCCGCTTCCCAAGGCCTTCTACAAGGACCCGAAGAAGTTCGGCGAGGCCCCCATCGGCAACGGCCCCTACGAGGTCGACGGCAAGTGGGAGCACAAGGTCCAGTTCAAGGTGAAGAAGTACGCCGGGTACCAGGGGGTGGACAAGCCCAAGAACGGCGGCATCATCTTCAAGTTCTACAACAAGGATGAAAGCGCCTACAACGACCTGGTCTCTGACAAGCTGGACATCATGTACCAGGTCCCGCCGTCGTCGATCAACGTCTACAAGACCGACCTGGGCGACCGCTCGGCCGACCAGATGTTCGGCGGCAACACCACCATCGCCTTCCCGATGTACGACAAGGCGTGGAGCAAGCCGGAGAAGGCCAAGGTCCGCCAGGGCCTGTCCATGGCGATCGACCGCGAGACCATCACCAAGACCGCGCTGAAGGGCTCGAAGGACCCGGCCGACGGCTGGACCCCGAAGGTCGTCGAGGGCTACCAGCCCAACGCCTGCGGTGAGTACTGCACGTTCAACCCGAAGAAGGCGAAGCAGCTCATCAAGGAGGGCGGCGGCGTCCCCGGCGGCAAGATGACCATCGCCTACAACGCCGACGGCGGCAACAAGGAATGGGCCGAGGCGGTCTGCAACGACATCAAGCAGAACGCCGGCGTCCCCTGCGAGGCCGACCCGCGCGCGACCTTCCAGCAGCTGCGCACCGAGATCACCGACAAGAAGATGACCAGCGCGTTCCGGATGGCCTGGGTCCAGGACTTCCCGAACATCTCCAACTTCATCTCCGAGCAGTACCGCACCGGCGCCGGCGCCAATGACTCCGGCTTCAGCGACAAGAAGCTCGACAAGCTGATGGAGCAGGCCGACTCGGCCAAGACCATCGAGGAGTCCGACAAGCTCTACGCCCAGGCCGAGGCCAAGCTCAAGGACACGATGCCCTCCATCCCGCTCTTCTTCGACCACACCAACGGCGGTCACTCCAAGAACGTCCAGAACGTCAAGTTCGACACGTTCCGCCAGGCGATCTGGACCGACGTCGAGGTCAAGAAGTAGTCGAGAGGCTTGCAGTGACGCAGTCCCGGTGACCGTCCGTCCCCCGACGGGCGGTCGCCGGGCGCGTCGGCGACAGGAGGACACCCATGGGGCGATACGTCGCGAGGCGACTGCTCCAGATGATCCCGGTCTTCATCGGGACCACACTGCTCATCTTTCTGATGGTGTATTCGCTGCCCGGCGATCCCGTCAAAGCGCTCTTCGGCCAGCGGGCATCCGACCCCGCCACGGTCGAGAGACTGCGCCATCAATTCGGTCTGGACAAGCCCCTGCTGACCCAGTACTGGGACTACATCACCGGGCTGTTCCGGGGTGACTTCGGGCAGAGCTTCACCGGCCGCCCGGTCGCCGATCTGATGGCCGACGCCTTCCCGGTCACCATCCGGCTCGCGCTTCTCGCCTTCGGCATCGAGATCGTCGTCGGCGTCACCCTCGGTGTGGTGACCGGCCTGATGCGCGGCAAGTTCCTGGACCGGTTCGTGCTGGTGTTCACCCTGATCGTGACCTCGATCCCGGTGTTCGTGATCGGCTTCGTCACCGTGTTCCTGTTCGGGCTCAAATGGAAGGTCATCACCCCGACCGTCCAGGACTCCACGGACATCGGGCAGCTCTTCGCACCGGCCCTGGTGCTGGGCGCCCTCTCGCTCGCCTACGTGTCCCGGCTCACCCGGACCACCGTGGTGGAGAACCTGCGCGCCGACTACATGCGCACCGCCCTCGCCAAGGGGCTGCCGCGGCGCCGGATCATCGGCGTCCATCTGATGCGCAACTCGCTCATCCCTGTCGTCACGTTCCTCGGCACCGACCTCGGCACCCTCATGGGCGGCGCGATCGTCACCGAGGGCATCTTCAACATCCAGGGCGTGGGCAACACCCTCTTCCGGGCCATCCAGACCAGTGAGGGTCCCACCGTCGTCGGCATCGTGACCGTGCTCGTGCTCGTCTACCTGCTGAGCAGTCTGGTCGTCGACCTGTTGTACGCCGTCCTGGACCCGAGGATCCGCTATGCCTGAGAAAACTCTGGCCCCCGAGGCCGGCCCCGCGCCTTCAGGTCCCGCCGTCGAGCCCCTGGCGGGCGCCGAGGTCACCAAGCCGCGCAGCCTGGGCCAGGACGCCTGGCGCGAACTGCGCAGCAATCCCATCTTCTGGGTCTCCGCCGTGCTGCTGGTGCTCTTCCTGCTGATGGCGGCCGTGCCCAGCCTCTTCACCAGCACCGACCCGGGCCACGCCGATCTGCGCAACCACTACCTGGGCAAGCCGGCCTGGGGGCATATCTTCCAGCAGGACTGGTTCGGCTACAACGGCCAGGGCCAGAGCGTCTACGCCCGGACCATCTACGGCGCCCGCGCCTCGGTCATCATCGGCGTCTGCGTGACCCTCGGGGTCACCCTCGTCGGCGGTCTGATCGGCATGTTCGCGGGATACTTCGGCGGCTGGATCGACACCCTGCTCTCCCGGCTCACCGACATCTTCTTCGGCATCCCGCTGCTGCTCGGCGGCATGGTGCTGCTGCAGGCGTTCACCCACCGCACCATCTGGACCGTGGTGCTCGCCCTCGCCACCTTCGGCTGGATGCCGCTCGCCCGCGTGATGCGCGGCGCGGTCATCACCCAGAAGCAGGCCGACTTCGTGACGGCGGCCCGGGCGCTGGGCGCGGGCACCGGCCGCATCCTGCTCCGGCACATCCTGCCCAACGCCCTCGCCCCGGTGATCGTCGTGGCCACCATCGCGCTCGGTGGCTTCGTCTCCGCCGAGGCCACCCTGTCCTACCTGGGCATCGGCCTGCAGTCGACGGTCTCGTGGGGCGTGGACATCTCGGACGCGCAGAACGTGCTGCGGGACGCCCCGCACGTCCTGCTCGTCCCGGCCACCTTCCTGAGCCTGACCGTGCTGTCGTTCATCCTGCTCGGCGACGCGGTGCGCGACGCCTTCGACCCCAAGCTGCGCTGAGGGAGGCGTACGTGACCACCATCGAGAAGACCGGCGCGGAGCCCTCCGCGCGCGTCGAGGACAACGGCGGCCCGCTGCTGGAAGTCCGCGACCTGCACGTGGAGTTCCACACCCGGGACGGCATCGCCAGGGCCGTCAACGGCGTCAACTACTCCGTCAGCGCGGGCGAGACCCTCGCCGTGCTCGGCGAGTCCGGCTCCGGCAAGTCCGTGACCGCGCAGGCCATCATGGGCATCCTGGACATGCCGCCCGGCAAGATCCCGCAGGGCCAGATCCTCTTCCGCGGCGAGGACATGCTCACCATGGCCCCCGAGGAGCGCCGCAAGATCCGCGGCCGCCGGATCGCCATGATCTTCCAGGACGCGCTCTCCGCGCTGAACCCGGTGCTCTCCGTGGGCTATCAGCTCGGCGAGATGTTCCGGGTCCACCAGGGGCTGTCCAAGAAGGACGCCAAGGCCAAGGCCGTCGAGCTGATGGACCGGGTCCGCATCCCGGCCGCCAAGGAGCGGGTGAACGACTACCCGCACCAGTTCTCCGGCGGTATGCGCCAGCGCATCATGATCGCCATGGCGCTGGCCCTGGAGCCGGACCTGATCATCGCCGACGAGCCGACCACCGCGCTCGACGTGACCGTCCAGGCCCAGGTCATGGACCTGCTCGCGGAGTTGCAGCGCGAGTACAACATGGGCCTGATCCTGATCACCCACGACCTCGGCGTGGTCGCGGACGTCGCCGACAAGATCGCGGTGATGTACGCGGGCCGGATCGTCGAGACCGCCCCCGTGCACGAGCTGTACAAGCGCCCCGCCCACCCGTACACCAAGGGACTGCTCGACTCGATCCCGCGGCTGGACCACAAGGGCCAGGAGCTGTACGCGATCAAGGGGCTGCCGCCCAACCTGCTCAAGATCCCCACGGGCTGCGCCTTCAACCCGCGCTGCCCGAAGGCCCAGGACATCTGCACCACCGAGGTCCCGCCGCTGGTACAGGTCACCGAGGAGGACGGCACCGAGCTGCCGGGCCGCGGCAGCGCGTGCCACTTCTGGAAGGAGACCATCCATGGCTGAGACGGAGAAGAACGACAAGGCCGTGGAACCGGCCGACGCGGCCCCCGCCGACGCCACTCCCAACGTCACCGAGGTGACGACGGTCGACGCCGCCACCGAGGACGAGGCCGTCGCCGCCCTCGACGCCCATGTCGACCGCGGGGAGCCGATCCTCCAGGTGCGCAACCTGGTCAAGCACTTCCCGCTGACCCAGGGCATCCTCTTCAAGAAGCAGGTCGGCGCGGTCAAGGCGGTCGACGGCGTCTCCTTCGACCTCTACCAGGGCGAGACGCTCGGCATCGTCGGCGAGTCCGGCTGCGGCAAGTCGACCGTCGCCAAGCTGCTGATGACCCTGGAGACCGCCACCGCGGGCGAGGTGTTCTACAAGGGCCAGGACATCACCAAGCTGTCCGGGCGCGCGCTGCGGGCCGTCCGCCGCAACATCCAGATGGTCTTCCAGGACCCGTACACCTCGCTCAACCCCCGCATGACGGTGGGCGACATCATCGGCGAGCCGTACGAGATCCACCCCGAGGCCGCGCCCAAGGGCGACCGCCGCCGCAAGGTCCGGGAGCTGCTGGACGTCGTCGGTCTCAACCCCGAGTACATCAACCGCTATCCGCACCAGTTCTCCGGCGGTCAGCGCCAGCGCATCGGCATCGCCCGCGGCCTCGCGCTCAACCCGGAGATCATCATCTGCGACGAGCCGGTCTCGGCGCTGGACGTGTCCGTGCAGGCGCAGGTCATCAACCTGATGGAGAAGCTGCAGGACGAGTTCAACCTGTCCTACATCTTCATCGCCCACGACCTGTCCATCGTCCGCCACATCTCCGACCGGGTCGGCGTGATGTACCTGGGCAAGATGGCCGAGATCGGCACCGACGCCGAGATCTACGACCACCCGACCCACCCGTACACCCAGGCCCTGCTGTCCGCCGTCCCGGTGCCCGACCCTCAGTCGCGGGAGGGCCGGGAGCGCATCATCCTCACCGGCGACGTCCCCTCCCCGGCCAACCCGCCCTCCGGCTGCCGCTTCCGCACCCGCTGCTGGAAGGCCGAGGACAAGTGCGCCAAGGAGGTGCCGCTGCTCGCCGTCCCCGAGCGCTTCGCGGGCACCGACTCCCTCGCGGCGCACGAGTCGGCGTGCCACTTCGCCGAGGAGAAGGACGTGGTGCACGCGTAAACGGGCACTGCTCGCCGAAGGGCGCCCGGCCAGTGGCCGGGCGCCCTTCGGCGTCTTCCCGGCTCGGCCCGCCGTCCCTTTGTTTGAATCGATTAAAGATATGGAACAGACGCTTGAAGCGCGGGGAAACTTAGGTCACAGTGACCTAGAAAGCGCTTGCCGAGCGCGGGACGCACCGCTCGGCTCGCGCTTCACCAACGGCGTTTCCCGGGTGCGTTTCCCGGTGCCGCCGGGCCGCTGCCACGGACAGCGGTCACCGGCGTGCGGGCCGCCCGGCCCTGGGGTGTCATGAGGATCTGAGGCGATCTTGGACCGGATCCTCGGGAGGCGCCATGCGCGGAGCCCAGCACGTCCTGCGTGCCCGGTGTGTGCTGTGCGCCCTCTGCGTGACCGCCGTCCCGGCCCTCGCGGGCTGCGGCGGCGGCTCCGGCCCGGCCGAGGGCATCGTCCGCTCCTCGTGGGGCGATCCGCCGAACCCGCTGGAGCCCGCCAACACCAACGACGTCCAGGGCGGCAAGGTCCTCGACATGATCTTCCGGGGGCTCAAGCGGTACGACCCGGCCACCGGTGAGGCCGAGGACGCGCTCGCGGACCGCATCACCACCGACGACCAGCGCACGTACGCCGTCACCATCAAGAAGGGGCGGCGCTTCGGCAACGGTGAGAAGGTCACCGCGAAGTCCTTCGTGGACGCCTGGAATTACGGGGCCCTCCTCGACAACAAGCAGCGCAACGCCTACTTCTTCGAGTACATCGAGGGGTACGACAAGGTCCACCCCGCCACCGGCCGCCCCACCGCCCGGACCCTCTCCGGGCTGCGGGTGACGGGGGAGCGGACCTTCACCGTCCGGCTCACCCAGAAGTTCTCCTCCTGGCCCAAGACGCTCGGCTACAACGCCTACGCGCCGCTGCCCCGCGCCTTCTTCACCGACCACGAGGCCTGGCTGAGGAAGCCCGTCGGCAACGGCCCCTACCAGGTGCGGTCGTACGACAAGGGCGCGGTCATGAAGCTGCGGGCCTGGGACGGTTATCGGGGCCCCGACAAGGCCCGTAACAAAGGGGTCGACCTCCGCGTCTACACCGACAGCAACACCGCCTACACCGATCTCCAGGCGGGCAACCTCGACCTGGTGGACGACGTCCCGGCCCAGCAGCTGAAGTTCGTCCGCTCCGATCTCGGCAACCGCTACATCAACCAGCCCGCCGGGATCATCCAGACCCTCACCTTCCCCATGTACGACCGGGCGTGGAGCGGGCCCGCGCGGGCGAAGCTGCGCCGCGGCATCTCCATGGCGATCAACCGCGCGCAGATCACCGACCGGATCTTCCGCGGCACCCGCACCCCCGCCACCGACTGGACCTCCCCGGTGCTGCGCCGGCAGGGCGGCTACCAGCCCGGGCTGTGCGGGGACGCCTGCACCTACGACCCGGAGCGGGCGCGCAAGCTCATCCGAGAGGGCGGCGGGCTGCCCGGCGGCCGCATGACGATCACGTACAACGCCGACACCGGCTCCCACAAGGACTGGGTCGACGCCGTCTGCAACAGCGTCAACACCGTGCTGCGCAGCGACCGGGCGTGCGTCGGCAAACCGGTCGGCACCTTCGCCGACTACCGCAACAAGATGGCCGGGGAGCGGATGACCGGCCCGTTCCGGGCGGGCTGGCAGATGGACTATCCGCTGATCCAGAACTTCCTCCAGCCGCTGTACTACACGGACGCCTCCTCCAACGACGGCCACTGGAGCAGCGCCGGCTTCGACCGGCTGGTGAACCGGGCCAACGCCGCCCCCGCCGACCGGGCCGCCATCACCGCCTTCCAGGACGCCGAGAAGATCCTCGCCCAGCAGATGCCCGCGATCCCGCTGTGGTACCAGAACGGCAGCGCGGGCTACGCCTCCCGGCTCCACGACGTGACGCTGAACCAGTTCAGCGTGCCCGTCTACCACCAGATCAGGGTCGGCTGAGCCATGAGCCGCTATGTGCTGCGGCGGCTGCTGCAGATGATCCCGGTCTTCCTCGGCGCCACCTTCCTGATCTTCTTCATGGTCTACGCGCTCGGCGACCCGGTCGCCGCCCTGTTCGGCGACAAGGCCCCCGACCCCGCCACGGCGGCCCGCATCCGCAAGGACCTCTACCTCGACGAACCGCTGTGGAGCCAGTACGTCCACTACATGGGGCAGGTCTTCGGCGGCCACTTCGGCACCGCCTTCAACGGACAGCCCGTCACCGAGCTGATGGCCGGGGCCTTCCCCGTGACCCTGCGGCTCACCGCCGTCGCCGTCGTCTTCGAGATGGTGCTCGGCATCAGCCTCGGCGTGCTCGGCGGACTGCGCCGCGGCCGGGGCCTGGACACCTCGGTGCTGCTGCTCACCCTGGTCGTGGTGTCCATCCCGACGTTCGTCAGCGGCACCGTGCTGCAGTACCTGTTCGGCGTGCGGTGGGGCTGGGCCCGGCCGTCCGTCGCGCCCGAGGCGCCGTTCACCGAACTGCTGCTGCCCGGTGTGGTGCTGGGGCTGGTGTCCCTCGCGTACACCACCCGCCTCACCCGGACCTCGCTCGTGGAGAACGCCCGCGCCGACTACGTCCGTACCGCCGTCGCCAAGGGGCTGCCACGCCGCCGGATCGTCGTCCGGCACCTCCTGCGCACCTCGCTGATCCCGGTGGTGACCTTCATCGGCACCGATGTCGGCGCGCTCATGGGCGGGGCCATCGTCACCGAGCGGATCTTCAACATCCATGGCGTGGGCTACCAGCTCTACCAGGGCATCCTGCGCCAGAACTCGCCGACGGTCGTCGGCTTCGTCACCATCCTGGTGATCGTCTTCCTGCTCGCCAATCTGCTCGTCGACCTCCTCTACGCCGTGCTCGACCCGAGGATCCGGTATGCCTGAGCCCTTTGAACCCCTTGAGTCTTGTGAAACGTGCTCCGATACGCCCTCCGATATGCCCTCGGGCCAGCCGGTGGACCTCGCCGCCACCGGCACCGCGACCCTGCAGGGCGGGCCGCGGGGCCGACCGTGGCGCCGCCTCGCCCTCCCACGCCTGGCGCTCGGTCCCGCCGGTCGCCGCCGGGCCGCCGCGGACCCGGGGCAGGGCTCCCGCGGGCTGTGGTCCGACGCCTGGCACGATCTGCGCCGCAATCCCGTCTTCGTCCTCTCCGCGCTGGTCATCCTCTTCCTCGTCACCATCGCGATCTGGCCGCAGCTGATCGCGGACGGCAATCCGTACCAGGGCAACCTGGCCAAGGCGCAGGACGGCCCGGCCCCCGGCCACCCCTTCGGCTTCGACCTCCAGGGCCGGGACGTCTACACCCGCACCGTCTACGGCGCCCGCGCCTCCATCACCGTCGGCATCTGCGCCACCGCGGGCGCCGCGCTGCTGGGCAGCGTGCTCGGCGGCCTCGCCGGATTCTTCGGCGGCTGGTGGGACGCGCTGCTCTCGCGGATCGCCGACGTCTTCTTCGGCATCCCGATCCTGCTCGGCGGGCTGGTCTTCCTGTCGGTGGTCACCAGCGGATCGGTGTGGCCGGTGGTCGGCTTCATCGTGCTGCTGGGCTGGCCGCAGATCTCCCGTATCGCCCGCGGCTCGGTCGTCACCGTCAAGCAGCAGGACTACGTGCTCGCGGCGCGCACCCTCGGGGCGGGCACCGGCCGGATGCTGCTGCGGCACATCGCGCCCAACGCCGTCGCCCCCGTGATCGTCGTCGCGACCATCGCGCTCGGCACGTACATCGCGCTGGAGGCGACCCTGTCCTTCCTCGGCGTGGGGCTGAAACCGCCCACCGTCTCCTGGGGCATCGACATCTCGTCCGCGTCCACCCAGATCCGCAACGCCCCGCACATGCTGCTGTGGCCCGCGGGCGCGCTCAGCATCACCGTGCTCGCGTTCATCATGCTCGGCGACGCGGTGCGCGACGCCCTCGACCCGAAGCTGCGCTAGCCGTGGCCCGCCTGCTGGACGTACGGGACCTGCGCGTCGCCTTCCGCACCCGCGACGGCGTCGCCGAGGCCGTCGGTGGGGTGAGCTACGCCGTCGACGCCGGGCGGACGCTGGCCGTGCTGGGCGAGTCGGGGTCGGGGAAGTCCGTCACCGCCCAGGCCATCATGGGCATCCTCGACACCCCGCCCGCCTTCGTCACCGGCGGCAAGGTCTTCTTCCAGGGACGCGATCTGCTCACCCTCGGCCGCGAGGAGCGCCGCCGGATCCGCGGCGCCAAGATGGCGATGATCTTCCAGGACGCGCTCTCCGCCCTCAACCCGGTGCTCCCGGTGGGCGCCCAGCTCGCCGAGATGTACCAGGTGCACCGGGGCATGTCGCGCAAGGACGCCCGGGCGCGGGCCGTCGAGCTGATGGACCGGGTCCGCATCCCGGCCGCGGCGGCGCGGGCCGGGGACTATCCGCATCAGTTCTCCGGCGGGATGCGCCAGCGCATCATGATCGCCATGGCGATCGCGCTGGAGCCGGAGCTGATCATCGCCGACGAGCCGACCACCGCGCTCGACGTCACCGTCCAGGCCCAGGTCATGGATCTGCTGGCGGAGCTGCGCCGCGAGTACGCCATGGGGCTCATCCTCATCACCCACGACCTGGGCGTGGTCGCCGACGTCGCCGACACCGTCGCCGTGATGTACGCGGGCCGGATCGTGGAGACCGCGCCGGTGCGCGACCTGTACTGGCGCCCCGCCCACCCGTACACCCGCGGACTGCTCGACTCCATCCCGCGCCTGGACCGGCGGGGCGGCGAGCTGTACGCGATCAAGGGGCTGCCGCCCAGCCCGCTCGCGCTCCCCCCGGGCTGCCCGTTCAGCCCCCGCTGCCCGCGCGCCCGCGACCTGTGCCGCACCGACCGGCCGCCGCTGTACGAGGTGACGGACACCGGGGCGGCGGATGCGAAGGCGGGCGGGCGGGCCAGCGCCTGCCACTTCTGGAAGGAGGAGCTGCATGGCCTCGACCCCCTCGACCCCCTCGACCCCCTCGGCACCGCCGGTACCGTCGGCCCCCTCGGCGGCTGACCCCGCCCCGGCCGTCCTCGAAGTACGCGGCCTCGCCAAGCTCTATCCGCTCACCCGCGGCGTCCTGGTCAAGCGGCGGACCGGTGCGGTCCGGGCGGTCGACACGGTCTCCTTCGACCTGCGGCGCGGCGAGACCCTCGGCATCGTCGGCGAGTCCGGCTGCGGCAAGTCCACCCTCGCCCGGCTGCTGGTCGGCCTGGAGCGGCCGACCGCCGGTTCGATCCGCTACCGGGGCGAGGACATCGCGCGGCTGTCCGGGCGCGCGCTGCGGGCCGTTCACCGCAACATCCAGATGGTCTTCCAGGACCCGTACACCTCGCTCAACCCCCGCATGACGGTGGGCGACATCATCGGCGAGCCGTACGAGATCCACCCCGAGGCCGCCCCCAGGGGCGACCGCCGCCGCGCCATCCAGGACCTGCTGGACGTCGTCGGCCTCGACCCCGAGCACATCAACCGCTATCCGCACCAGTTCTCCGGCGGCCAGCGCCAGCGCATCGGCATCGCCCGCGGCCTCGCCCTGCGCCCCGAGATCATCGTCGCGGACGAGCCGGTGTCGGCGCTGGATGTGTCGGTGCAGGCGCAGGTGGTCAACCTGCTCGAACGCCTCCAGGACGAATTCGGCCTCGCCTACGTCTTCATCGCCCACGACCTGTCCGTGGTCCGGCACATCTCCGACCGGGTCGCCGTGATGTACCTGGGCCGCTTCGCGGAGACCGGCACCGGCACCGAGATCTACGACCACCCGACCCATCCGTACACCCAGGCCCTGCTGTCCGCCGTCCCCGTCCCCGACCCCGAGGCCCGCGCCCGCCACCAGCGCATCCTGCTCACCGGCGACGTCCCCTCCCCGGCCGATCCGCCCACCGGCTGCCGCTTCCGCACCCGCTGCTGGAAGGCGCGGCCCCCCTGCGCGTCGCAGGCGCCGGCGCTGGCGGCACCGCCGGGCCTGACGGGCCCCGCCGCCCACCCGTCGGCGTGCCACTTCGCGGAGGAGCGCGCCCCGGCCACCTCCTAGGGGGTGGCCGGGGCGCCTACGATCCGGATCATGCCGCAGAACGACCTTCAGCGCGCCGTCGACTTCCGGCTGCTCTTCGCCCGCCGCCAGTCCGCCGAGGTCAGGCCGGTGCCGGGCGGGTTCCTGGTCCGGCACGACGGTTACGCGCGCTCGCACGAGCACAACCAGATCCACATCGACGGGCCCGTCGAACCGACGGAGCTTCCGGCCGTCGCCGACGCGGCCATGGCCGGGATGCCGCATCGCCGGATCACCGTGTACGACGACCGGCTCGGGCTCGCCGCCGCGCCCACGATGACCCTGGCGGGATACGAGCACGCGGTCGAGGTGGTCATGACCCACACCGGGCCGGTGCCGGAGCCGCAGCGGCACGACGTCATGGAGCTGGACCTGGGGCCCGCTCCGTACGGTCCGCTGTGGCGGGCCCTGGCGGCGCAGCAGCGCCGGTGGATGCCGGACGCGGACGAGGAGACGGTGCGCCAGCTCGTGGGACGGCGCGAGGCCCGGCGGGACGGGGCCGAGGTGGTGTCCTTCCTGGCCGCCCACGAGGAGAACGGCGACGTCGTCGCCTGGGCCGACCTCTATCTGGAGCCCGCCGACGGCATCGCCCAGATCGAGGAGGTGGCCGCCGCCGAACCCTTCCGCCGCCGCGGCCACGCGAACGCCGTGCTGTCCGGCGCCCTCCACCGCGCCGCCACCGCCGGCTGCGCCCTGCGCTTCCTGGTGGCCGACGGCGAGGACTGGCCGCGGCTCTGGTACGCCCGCCGCGGCTTCGTCCCCGTGGGCCGCGCCCATGTCTTCACGCGCTTCGGCTGACGGCCGGCGCCGCCCGTCAACGGCCGGCGAGGAGCCCGAGCGTGTCGATCACGCGGTTCGAGAAGCCCCACTCGTTGTCGTACCAGGCGACCACCTTCACGTGGCGGCCGTCGACGCGGGTGAGGGCCGAGTCGAAGATGGCCGAGGCCGGGTTGCCGGTGATGTCGGACGACACGAGCGGGTCGTCGGAGTACTCGAGGACGCCGGCCAGCGGGCCCTGCGCCGCGGTGCGGTAGGCCGTCAGCACGTCCTCACGGGCGACGTCGCGGGCGACGGTGGTGTTGAGCTCGACGATCGAGCCCACCGGAACCGGCACGCGGATCGAGTCGCCCGACAGCTTGCCGTCGAGGTTCGGCAGCACGAGGCCGATCGCCTTGGCGGCGCCCGTCGTGGTCGGCACGATGTTGACACCGGCGGCGCGGGCCCGGCGGGCGTCGCGGTGCGGACCGTCCTGGAGGTTCTGCTCCTGCGTATAGGCGTGCACCGTCGTCATGAAGCCGTGCTCGATGCCCGCGAGCTCGTCGAGTACCGCGGCCAGCGGCGCGAGCGCGTTGGTGGTGCAGGAGGCGTTCGAGACGATCGTGTGCAGCTCAGGGTCGTACGCGCCGGTGTTCACCCCGTAGGCGAGCGTGACGTCGGCGCCGTCCGACGGCGCGCTGACGAGGACCTTCTTCGCACCCGCGTCGAGGTGGGCGCGGGCGGCCTTGGCCGAGGTGAAGCGGCCGGTGGACTCCAGCGCGACATCGACGCCGAGTTCGGCCCAGGGCAGCCGCGCCGGGTCGCGCTCGGCGAGCACCTTGATGCGCCGGCCGTCGACGACGAGGGTGTCGCCGTCGACGGTCACCGGGCGGCCGAGCCGGCCGGCCGTGGAGTCGTAGGCGAGGAGCCGGGCGAGGGTGGCGGGCTCGGTGAGGTCGTTGACGGCGACGATCTCGAGGTCGGTGTCGCGTTCGAGCAGGGCGCGCAGCACGTTGCGCCCGATGCGGCCGAATCCGTTGATGGCGACGCGAGTCATGAATGCCCCTTGCTGTCTCTGCGGCTCGTCTGGGTTCGTCACCAGCCTCGCGGGCGGAACGCGGTGGTGGCAGTGGCGTGAGCGCCATGGTTCACAAGGATCGCGCCAGGGGGCTATTCGCCCAGCGTGAAGGTGCGCCGGTACTCGCTCGGTGTGGTCCCGAGGATGCGCTGGAAGTGGAGCCGCAGATTGGCGCCGGTGCCGAGCCCGACATCGGCGGCGATCTGCTCGACGCTCCGCTCCGAACGTTCCAGCAGCTCACGGGCCACGTCGATGCGGGCGCGCATGACCCACTGCATCGGGGTGTATCCGGTGTCCTCGGCGAAGCGCCGCGAGAAGGTGCGCGCCGAGACGGCCGCGTGCCGGGCGAGGGTTTCGAGGCTGAGGGGCTCGCCGAGCCGGTGCAGCGCCCACTCCCGGGTCGCGGCGAACCGCTCGCCCAGCGGCTCGGGCACGCCGCGCGGCACGTACTGCGCCTGACCGCCGCTGCGGTACGGGGCCGCGACCAGCCGCCGGGCCGCGTGATTCGACGCGGCCACCCCGAGGTCGCCGCGCAGAATGTGCAGACACAGGTCGATCCCCGAGGCCGCACCGGCGGAGGTCAGCACGCTGCCCTCGTCGACGAACAGGACGTTCTCGTCGACCCGCACGAGGGGATGCTTCGCCGCGAGCGCCCGCGTGTAGTGCCAGTGCGTCGTGGCGCGCCTGCCGTCGAGCAGGCCCGTGGCGGCGAGGGCGAAGGCCCCCGTCGAGATGGCGGCGAGCCGCGCGCCCCGGGCGTGGGCGGCGGTCAGCGCGTCGCGGACGGCACCCGGCGGATCGTCGCGGTCCGGGAACCGGTAGCCGGGGATGAACACGATGTCGGCCCACGCGAGCGCGTCGAGGCCCTGGGCGACGTGGTACGACAGGCCGTCGCCCCCCGTCACGAGCCCGGGCGCCGCGCCGCACACCCGCACCTCGTACGGCATGCTCGCCCGGGTCGTGAACACCTGCGCGGGAATGCCGACGTCGAGCGGTTTGGCGCCGTCGAGCACGAGGACGGCGACGCGACGCAGACGGGAGGCTGGCACGGCACCAGGCTACGTGGGGATCAGCGCTGCGTGCGGCTCGCCCACACCGGGGCGCCCGCGTCGTTGTACAGGCAGAAGTTGCCGTCGTTCTGGATCTTTACGGTGGTGGCGTGCAGATCCATCCCCGTCGCCCAGACCGCGTTGTGGTCGCGGTCGTAGAGCACGAAGTTCCCGTCGGTCTGCAAGGTGGCGCAGTTGCCGCGGCCCAGGGCGTCCGGAGCGGCCCAGACGGCCTGGTTGTCCCGGTACACGACCAGGTTGCCGTCCTGCTGCATCCGCAGCTCGGTACGTCCGTCGCGCGAGGGCCAGCTCGCACCCATGCAGAGTTCGCTGTTCGGTCCCCAGGAGGCGTCTCCCGCGCTCCCCGCGGCGTTCTTCTTGGTCTTGGGTTTCGCGGACGTCCGCTCGGTGGACGGCTTGTGCGCCCCGCCTGTCGGCGCGGCGGACTTCGGGCCCTTCGACGGGAGCGGGGAGCGGGCCGCAGGGGGCGGCGCACTCGCCGTGGGCTCCTTGGACTTCGGCTTCTTCTGAGGGCTCCGGCTGGCTTTCGGGGAGGCCGCCTCGTACACCCCGGCGCGCGCGCCTTCGCGTTCGAGTACCTTCGTCGCCGCCTTCGAGTCGTCCCGGCCGTCCTTCTCCGAGGAGCCGAGCTTCCCCGCCACCACGAGCAGTGGCACGGCCAGCAAGAGCGCTCCGACGATCGCGGCCCCCGCGAGCACCGGCCGGCGCGGACCGTCCGGCGGCTGCGCAGGCCCCGGTGCCCCGGCGGACGGCCCCGGGCCGCCCGCGGTGGTGGCGTGGGCGAGGTGTCCGCCGTCGTGCTCCTCGGTCCGTGAGACGCGGAAAGCCCCCTCGGCCGAAGCCGATGCGGAAGCCGGAGCCGATGCGGAAGCCGGAGCCGAAGCCGGAGCCGATGCGGAAGCCGGAGCCGGAGTGGATGTCGCGGCCGGAGCCGGGGCCGGATCGGCGCCCTTGCCGGCCGCGGACCCGGCCTCGGCCTTCCGGGGCGCGGGGATGGCCAGCGCCTCCGGCTCGGCGGGCTCCGCCGCCGCCGCGGCCGCGTCTCCCGCGCCGGACGCGTCGTGCTTGCGGACAGTCAACTTCCCACCGCATTCCTGAGAACCGCCCCGCATACGTCTCGCAGCGGGCTGCTCATTAGATGCGCCGCCCCGCGTCCAGGTCAAGCAACTCATGCGAAAAACAGGGCAGTTGTAGGGGAATCCGGCTTCCGGCCCTACGACAGCGCCGGGTCCAGCACGATGTCCTGGTCGCGGGCCTCGGTGGTGGGGGCCTCGGGGAAGTGGCAGGCGGACAGGTGGCCCTCGCGGTTGCCCTCGACGCGCAGCAGTAGCGGCTCCTGCCGCGCGCAGAGGTCCTGGGCCTTCCAGCAGCGGGTGCGGAAGCGGCAGCCGGAGGGCGGGGCGATGGGGGAGGGGACGTCGCCCGCGAGGCGGATGCGCTCGCGGCCCGCGCCGGAGGAGGCCTCGTCGGCCATCACCACGGCCGCGTCCGGGACGGCGGACAGCAGGGCGTGGGTGTACGGGTGGCGGGGGCGGCGGTAGATGGAGTCGCGGTCGCCGACCTCGACGACCTTCCCGAGGTACATGACCGCGACGCGCTGCGAGAAGTGCCGTACGACGGCGAGGTCGTGGGCGATGAAGAGGAAGGCGATGCCCAGCTCGCGCTGGAGCTGCTGGAGCAGGTTGACGACCTGGGCCTGGATCGAGACGTCGAGCGCCGAGACCGGTTCGTCGGCGACGATCAGCCGGGGTTCGAGGGCGAGCGCGCGGGCGACGCCGATGCGCTGGCGCTGGCCGCCGGAGAACTCGTGCGGGAAGCGGTTGTAGTGCTCGGGGTTGAGGCCGACGGTCTCCAGCAGCTCGCGCACCCGGGCCTCGCGGCCGCCGGGCGGGCGGATGTCGTTGATCTCCATCGGGCCGGAGATGATGGTGCCGACGGTCTGCCGGGGGTTCAGCGAGGAGTACGGATCCTGGAAGATCATCTGGATCTCGGAGCGGACCGGTGCGAGCTGTCTGCGGTCCGCGTGGGTGATGTCCCGGCCCCGGTAGGTGATCCGCCCGGCGGTGGGCTCCAGCAGCCGGGTCAGCAGCCGTCCGGTGGTGGACTTGCCGCAGCCGGACTCGCCGACCAGACCGAAGCTCTCCCCGGCGTGCACGGTCAGGTCGATGCCGTCGACGGCCTGGACGGCGCCCACCTTCCGCCGGAAGGGGAAGCCGCCCATGATCGGGAAGTGCTTGGTCAGCTTCTCGGCGACCAGGAGGGGTTCGGGGGTACCCGATTCGATGCTCATCTGAAGGCGCTCCTTAGGGTCCCTAGCCCAGCCGGGGCTTGATCTGCTCGGTGAACAGGGTCCGCGTCCGCTCGGCGCCCAGATGGCAGGCGGCGCCCCGGCCCTCCGGGAGCGCGGGCCGTATCCCGCTGCACCGCTCGCCGTCGACCTCCGCCGTATAGCCGCACCGCGGGTGGAAGGGGCAGCCGGGCGGTGGGGCGAGGAGGCTCGGCGGGGCGCCGGGGATGGGGTTGAGCGGTTCGTCGACGGCGGAGGACAGCCGGGGCATGGAGCCCAGCAGCCCCCAGGTGTACGGGTGCCGGGGCGCCCGCAGCACCTCGCGGACCGTACCGCGCTCGACGGCCCGGCCCGCGTACATCACCAGCAGGTCGTCGGCGGTGTTGGCGACCACGCCCAGGTCGTGGGTGATGAGGATGATCGCGGAGCCGAACTCCTGCTGCAGCTCCTTGAGGAGGTCCAGGATCTGGGCCTGGACGGTGACGTCGAGGGCGGTGGTCGGCTCGTCGGCGATCAGCAGGTCCGGGTCGCACACCAGCGCCATGGCGATCATGGTGCGCTGCCGCATCCCGCCGGAGAACTGGTGCGGGTAATCGTCCACCCGCAGCCGCGGGTTGGGAATGCCGACCTTGTCCAGCATCTCGATGGCGCGCAGCCGGGCGTCCCGCTTGGAGGCGCCGGTGTGCTTGCGGTACGGCTCGGCGATCTGGCGGCCGACCGTGTAGTACGGCGAGAGAGCGGTCAGCGGATCCTGGAAGATCATCGCCATCGTGTTGCCGCGCAGCCGCTCCAGGGTGCGCTCGGGCGCGCCGGTCAGCTCCTGCCCGTCGAGGTGGATCGTGCCGGTGACCGTGGTGGTGCGCGGGTCGTGGAGGCCGAGCACGGTGAGGTTGGTGACGGACTTCCCGGAGCCGGACTCGCCGACGATGCCGAGGGTCCGGCCGCGTTCGAGGTCGAAGGAGAGGCCGTCCACGGCCTTGACGACGCCGTCCTCGGTGGCGAAGCGGACGTGCAGGTCGGTCACGGACAGAAAGGCGTCGGTCTCGTCGGGCTGGGTGGGTGTGGTCACTTCGGACGTCCTTCTAGGCGAGGCGTACACGCGGGTCGATGACGGCGTAGGCGGCGTCGACCAGGATGTTGAACACCACGATGGCCGCGGCGCTGACCAGCATCACGCCCATCAGCATCGGCAGATCGGTCAGCTGGACGGATTCCACGGCGAGCCGCCCGATGCCGTGCAGGGTGAAGGTGTACTCGGTGACCATCGCCCCGCCGAAGAGCGAGCCGAGGTCGATGCCGAAGATGGTGACGATCGGGGCGATGGCGCCGCGCCAGGCGTAGCGGAAGAAGACCGTACGGCTGGACAGCCCCTTGGCCCTGGCCGTGCGGACGTGGTCCTCCTGGAGCTGCTCGACCATCTGGGAGCGGGTCATCCGGCTGTAGTTGGCCATGAAGATCAGCGAGAGCACCAGCCAGGGCAGCAGCATCCCGCTGAACCACTTCGCCGGATTGTCGGTGAAGGGGTGGTAGGCGGGCTGCTCCATGATGCCCAGTCCGCTGACGAACCAGGCCAGGCACAGCACGCCGACGAAGTAGATCTGCAGGGACGCGCCCAGCAGCGACAGCGAGCTGAAGAACTTGTCGATCCAGGTGCCGCGCCGCCAGGCCGCGACCATGCCGATGCCGATGCCGCAGACCAGGAACACCGCGGCGCCGCCGATGGCGAGCGAGAGGGTGGTGGGGAAGCGGTCGACGATGGTGCCCCACACCGGCTCCTGGCTGACGAAGGAGTAGCCGAAGCAGGGCGCGGAGCAGTGCCCGACCGCGAAGTCGCGCCCGGCGACGATCCCGACCATGAACTTCCCGTACTGCACCGGGACCGGCTGGTCCAGGCCCAGGTTCTTGTTGATGATCGCGAGCGAGGCGGGGTCGCAGCTCTTGCCGCAGGCCAGCCGGGCGGGCTCGGCGGGCAGGGCGAAGAAGAGGAAGAAGGTGATCGCGCTGATCAGCAGGAGGATCAGAAACGCGCCGAGGGACCGGCGGGCGAGGAATCTCAACATGGCGTCAGGGATCTTCCGGTCGGGGCGGTCCCCGGCCGCGCCGCCGCGCCGGACGAAATACGGCGGTGGCGGCGCGGCCGGACGGTACCGGCTCGGTTCGGCGGTGGCGGCCGCTACTTGATGAAGACGGCGGTCGGGTCCACGGCCCCGTAGATCGGGTTCCACTTCGTGCCGCCGATGCCGGAGCCCCAGAGGGTGAACAGCCGGTTGTAGAAGGTCGGGACCGCGGGCACCTGGTCGGTGAGGACCTTCTCGCTGAGCTTGATCCACTCGGTGGTGGCCTTGCCGAGGTCGCCGATCTTGGTGACCCGGTCGATCTCCTTGTTGACCGCCGGGGCGTTCAGATGGCTGTAGTTCGCCGAGCCGTTGTAGACGTTCTCTCCGCCGTACACCGGAGGGACGACGGTCGAGGCGGAGGGCCAGTCGGCGGACCACGAGGATCGGTAGAGGTCGTACTTGTTGTCCACCTTGCCGATCTGGCTGTAGTACGTCGTCTGGTCGATCTCCTTCTTCTGGACCGTGAATCCGGCCCGCTCCAGGGCCTGCTGGACGACGACCGAGGCGTCCTGGTGGGTGTCGCCGTTGCCGTACGCGTAGACCAGCTCGTAGCCCTCCTCGCCGGCCTCCTTCAGCAGTTCCTTGGCCTTCTTGGCGTTGCCGCCGGGGTACTTCTTCTTCTGGAACGGGTCGAAGCCGGGGTCGTAGCCCCCCAGCGTCGGGCCGACCAGGCCGCCCGCGACCTCACCGCCCTTGGGGCCGCCGAACTGCTGGAGGTACTGACCGCTGGGGAAGGCCCAGGCGATCGCCTCGCGCACCTTCTTGTTCTTGACCCGGTCCGTATTGATCGAGACGACGTCCACGAAGGGCTGGGTCTCGGTCATCGACCGGGCCATCGCGTCCTTGTTCTTGAGGACCGCCGAGATCTGCGAGGGATCGACCGCGTTGGTCCAGGTCATGCCGTTCTTGTCGGCGCCCTTGTCGGCCACCAGACGGCGGGTGGAGTCCACCCACTGATGGCCGAAGGAGACATCGAAGGTGTTCACGTACTGATGGCGTATCGGATCGGTCCTGGGATCCCACTGGTCGTTCTTGACGAACTGGACGCCCTTGCCCGGCTTGAAGTTCTTGATCTTGTACGGACCGCTGGCCACCGGCGCCTTGTCGTACTTCTCCTTGGTGTCCTTGCCCGGCGGCACCGCGC
Source organism: Streptomyces sp. NBRC 110028 (assembly GCF_001417735.1). GTDB lineage: Bacteria > Actinomycetota > Actinomycetes > Streptomycetales > Streptomycetaceae > Streptomyces. Next base: position 580,557 of record NZ_BBUZ01000023.1, on the reverse strand, counting down.
CGATGTTGGGCATGGCCACGGCGAACGGCACCTCGGCCCGCGGCTGGTCGAAGTGGAAGACGATCGTCTTCGCGTCCGGGGTGTCCAGCACCGACTTCGGCAGGTGCTTGCCCTTGTACGGGCCGTCCGGCAGCGCCTTGCGGTATTTCTGGCCCTCGCCCGAGAGCCACTGCTGCAGATACGTCGGGCCGTTGGTCTGATACGGCGCGTAGAGCCGCTCGACGGCGTGCCGGACGTCCTTGGAGGTGATCGGCGAGCCGTCCTCGAACTTCAGCCCGTCCTTGAGCGTATATGTCCACGTCCGGCCGCCGTCGGAGGACTTGCCGGTGTCGGTCGCCAGGTCGCCGACCACCTCGACCTTCCCGGTCTTGTCGTCGATCCGGTAGTTCGTCAGCGTCCGGTTGTAGAGGGTCTGCATGATCAGCTCATCGCTGACATAGATCTGGCCGGGGTCCAGATGCTCGAACGCGTCGCGCTGGAGCACCGACACCGTGCCGCCCTTCTTCGCGTCCGGCAGCTCCTTGGCGGGCCCGGCGGAGTCGGCGGCGCTGCCCAGGGCGATCCCCTGGGCCTTCATCTTCGGTTCCTCGGAGTCATCAGTCCCCGAGCCGCCCCCGCTGCTGCACGCCGAGAGCGCCAGCGCGCCCGCGGCCAGGGCGACGGCGTAGGTACGTGCTCTGCGCCTGCTGTTCAACGTCATGGTGGTGAATGCACCTGCCTCGCTGGACCTCGTCGGACGGAACACTTGCCGTTCTCTGCGTCTGCCGTGTGGCGCCGGTCAGCGCCTGGTCTTCGGGTCCATGGCGTCCCGGACCGAGTCCCCGAGCAGGTTGAAGGCGACGACGAAGACCACCATGGCGATGCCGGGGAAGAACATGTAGGTGATGTCGCCCTCGTAGAAGTTGGCGCCCTTGGCGAACATCCGGCCCCAGTCGGGGGTCGGCTCGACCACCCCGACGCCGAGGAACGACAGGGCCGCCTCCGTCGTCACGAAGCCCGGCAGCATCAGCGTGGACTGCACCATGATCGGCGTGCCCAGATTGGGCAGCAGCTCCTTGCGGACGATCCGCCACGGCGAGGCCCCCGTCACCTTCGCGGCCTCGACGAACTCGCGCTCCCGCAGCGACAGCACCTGACCGCGCAGCAGCCGGGCCAGCTGCATCCAGCCCAGCAGCCACAACACCGTGACCAGGGCCGTCACCCGGAAATAGGTCGGGGTCTCCTTCTGCGGGCTGACGAACAGCGCGGTGACCACCGGCATGAAGGCGACGAAGAACAGCTGCTGCGGAAAGGAGAGCAGCAGATCGATCAGCCGCCCCAGGAAGTAGTCCGTGCGCCCGCCCAGATAGCCCGCGACGACGCCGACGACGATGCCGGTGATCGTGGACAGCAGCGTCGCGGCCAGCCCGATCAGCAGCGAGGTACGGATGCCGTACACCAGCTGCGTCAGCACGTCCCGGCCGAGCTTGGGCTCGATGCCGAACCAGAACTCGCCGTCGATGCCGCCGTTGGGCTTCATCGGATAGCCGGTGAGCGGATCCAGCAGCTCGGGCCGGTCGAGGCCGTACGTCGTGTACGGATCCTTGCCGTACAGCGAGGAGATCACCGGGGCCAGCACGGCGACGGCGAAGAAGAACAGCACGGCGCAGGCGGAGACCACGCCCGTGCGGTCACGCTTGAAGCGCCGCCACATCAGCTGACGGGGGCTTAAGCCGGCCGGCTGCCCGCCCGGTCCGCCCTCGTCGGCCTGCGTGCTCTTCCCGGCCACGGTGAGCTGGGATGGACTGGTCATCGCGTAGCGCCCCCATGGTGATCCGCCCCGGCACACACCGCCAACTCGGTTTGTCTACCCGCGTTGTGGCGGGTTGAGCGGACTTTCGCAACGGATTCACAACCGGGTCAAGGGGCGGGCGAGCGCGGATGTGCCCGGCCTCTCAAGTCTTGAGCGAACATTTGGCAGATCGAGGTCAGGACGTGCTTGACAGTGATCGTCGCCGCCCGGGCGGTACCCGGTTGGTCACGATCCGCGTACTTCTTCGGGCTTCTTTGTGTTTCTTCGCCTCGCGACGGTTGCCCGGGGTGTGCGGTGGGGGAAACCTACGGCTATGGGGCAGGGACGGATACTCACACGCGGAGCGCGTGTTTTCGGCGCACTCGTCTGCGCGGTGCTCGGGATGATCTCACTGGCGTGGATCGTCCGGGACCTGGACGAGGCGGACCAGGCCAGTCATCTGTGGTGGACATGGTCCGGACTGCCGTTCCGGGCCTCGGGGAGCCTCTTCGGCTCCTCCCTCGTCGATCTGGTCCTGCTCGTCCTGTGCGTCGTCGTCGGGATCTCCGCGCAGCGCTCACCGGCCGCCGCGGGGGCGCTCGGCACGGTCGCGGCCGTGACCCTCGTCCTGCGGCTGCCGAGCCTGTGGAACCTGAACGCGGACTGGATGCAGGGCATCCCCGACGACCTCAAGACGCGGGCCGATCTGAGCGCCTGGGCCGGGGTGGTGCTCGCGGGACTGCTGCTGGCCACCGTCGCCGCGGCCCGGCGCCCCGCCGACGGGTACGCCGCGCCGGGCGCCCCGCCCGCAGGCCGGCCGCCCGGGCGGCCGGGGCCGGGGGCCGCGGTGACGGGGGCGGTGCTGCTGGGCGCGGCGGGCGCGGTCCTGGGCGCCTGGCAGATCTACTGGGCGCAGAAGGCGGACTGGGACATCTACAAATACCAGCTGACCGGCAAGCACACCCTGGTCACGCTGCTCTCGCCGCCCGCCGCCTGGGAGAGCTGGGCCCTCGTCGCGTTCTGCCTGGCGGCCGCCGTGGCCGCCCTGGCCCGGGCGCCGCTGTCCCGGCCGCTGGGAATGGTGGCCGCGGTGCTGGTGCTGGCGACCGGGGTGAGCGAGACCTCGCTCTACGGAAAGCTGAAGTACCTCGAGCACTTCGGCGACCTGCCGACGGTCGGGGTGCTGTCGGTGCTCACCGCGTTCTTCGAACTGCTCGCGGGGCTGGTCGCGCTGATCGCGCTGGCCCGGCGGGGCGGGACGGACACCCCGGCCCCGGCGCACGGGACGGGGGCCTACGGGACGGGGGCCGACGGCGGCTACGGCGGCGCCGGATACGCGCCGCCGCCCGCCGCCCCGCCGGGCTACGCCCCGCCCCCGCCCGCCGCGCCGCCCACGGCCCCGCCCACGGCCCCGCCGCCTCCGCCGTCCCCGCCGCCGGGCTGGTGAGTCAGCTCAGCCCGAGGGACCGCTTGAGGAAGTCGACCTGGAGCAGGAGCAGGTTCTCGGCCACCTGCTCCTGCGGGGTCATGTGCGTCACCCCGGACAGCGGCAGCACCTCGTGCGGGCGGCCCGCGGCCAGCAGGGCCGAGGAGAGCCGCAGCGAGTGGGCGACGACCACGTTGTCGTCCGCCAGCCCATGGATGATCATCATGGGGCAGGCCGGGCCCTCCGCCGCGCCGGACAGCCCCTCGTCCGTCACCAGCGAGTTCGCCGCGTACACCGCCGGCTGCTCGTCGGGGTGGCCCAGATAGCGCTCCGTGTAGTGGGTGTCGTACAGCCGCCAGTCGGTGACCGGCGCGCCCACCACCGCCGCGTGGAAGACGTCGGGCCGGCGCAGCGCGGCGAGCCCGGCGAGATAGCCGCCGTAGGACCAGCCGCGGATGGCGACCCGGCCGAGGTCCAGCGGATAGCGCCCGGCGAGCGCGGTGAGCGCCTCGACCTGGTCCTCCAGGGTGATGGTCGCGAGGTCGTCGCGGACGGCCTTCTCCCAGCCGGGGGAGCGCCCGGGGGTGCCGCGCCCGTCGGCGACGATCACGGCGAAGCCCTGGTCGGCGAACCACTGCGAGGTGACGTACGCGTTGTGGGCGGCGACCACGCGCTGGCCGTGCGGCCCGCCGTAGGGGTCCATCAGGACCGGCAGCGGCCCGTCGCCCTCGGCGTACCCGGTCGGCAGCAGCACCGCGCAGGGAATGTCGTGCTTGCCCGCGAAGGTGAGCCGCGGGCGCGCGGTGATGACCGGCGTCTCGGCGTACGAGACGATCTCGGCGACCGTCTCCGCGGCCCCGTGGTCCGCGGCCCGCAGCAGCTCCGCCCGGGCGCCGGGCCGGTCGAGCCCGGCATGGGTGAGCGCGATGAGCCGGTCGCCGCGGGTGGCGGAGTGCACGGCGGGGAAGGGCCGCTTGCCGACCGGTTCCCAGCCGCCCTGGTCGCCGCTGCCGCGGAACCAGGCGCGGTACACGTCGATCTCGCCGGGCCCCTCGGGCAGCGCGGCCCCGGCGCCGGGGGAGGCGGAGAACAGCACGTCGTCCTCGCCGACGGAGAGCACCGAGCGCACCTGGAGGGCGCCGGAGGTGAGCTTGCGGTCGCCGACCATCAGGGCCCGGGCGCCGCCCTCGTCCGCGATGCGCACGAGCCGCCCGTCGGGCGTCCAGGCGGGCACGCCGGGGAAAAGATCCAGCCATACCGCGTCCTCGTCGGCGTGCACGGTGCTGGTCCGTCCGGTCGCGGTGTCCACGGCCAGGTACAGCTGGCCGCGCTGGTCCCGGGCCTGGACGAGGAGCAGCGGCGGACCGTAGGCCGACCAGTGCACCCGGGCGAGGTAGGGGTACCGCCGCCGGTCCCACTCGACCTCCGTACGGGTGCCGTCCAGGCCCAGCAGGACCAGCCGCACCTCGGCGTCAGGGGTTCCGGCGGCCGGGTAGGCGACCTCGGTGGGCGCCTGGCCGGGGTGGGCCGGGTCGGCGATCCACCAGCGGCGTACGGGCGCGTCGTCGGCCCGGGCGGCCAGCAGGGCCTCGCCGTCCGGGGACCACCAGAAGCCGCGCGTGCGGTCCATCTCCTCGGCCGCGATGAACTCCGCGAGACCGTAGGTGACGGTGTCGGCCTCCGGTTCGGCGAGCGCCCGGTCGCCCTCGCCGCCGGTGCCGGTGACGCGCAGCGCGCCGCCCGCCACATAGGCGACATGGCGGCCGTCGGGGGAGGGGCGCGGGTCCACGACCGGGCCCGGGACGCGCAGCTCACGGGACTCGCCGGCGGTCAGGTCGGCGACGAACAGCCGTCCGGAGAGGGCGAAGGCCGCCGTCTCGACGGCGTCGTCCACGGCGTAGCCGACCACCCCGGCCGACCCCTCGCGGCTGCGCTCGCGGCGCGCCCGCTCCTCGGGGGACAGTTCCTCGTCGGCGCCGCCGAGCAGGGCCACCGGGTCGGCGGCCGGGTACTCCCGCCGCCCGGCGACGTCGTACACCCACAGCAGGCCCGCCCGGTCGGTGCCGCCTCGGGACCGCAGGAAGACCACGCGGGAGTCGTCGGGGGCCACGCGGAAGGCCCGGGGCGCCCCGAGGGTGAAGCGCTGGGTGCGCGCGTGCTGCCGAGGGAAGGAGAGCTGTCCGGTCATGGGGCGAGCGTACGGGTCCTGAAGATCACCAGGGGCGTACTGGTCGGTACCACGCGGCGGGGCCGTTGCCGGGGGCACTGTCCGGCCGTCCGGCGGCCGGAACAAGCCAGCTTTCTCACTGGGTGAGATGGCGGATAACCAGCGAGAAGTCACTCTGGCCAAGCGCCAGTTCGTGCGATCAGGCATGCGCCCCTGTCATGCTCCCGTGCACCGACTCGTGCGCACGCGCCGATAGTTATGATCGTTTGCGCATAGTGGGTAGGCCCCGTGTGGCATCAATATGTTGTCTGTCCGAGCGCGTGTTCCTGGAGGTGAGTCGCTGTGGCGCTCTCGATCTCGTTGTCTGTGCTGCTGCTGATCATCGTATTCATGCTCGTCAACAAAGCCGGGCTGAAGACCGCGCACGCGCTCATCTGTGTGCTGCTCGGCTTCTATCTCGCCAGTTCGTCGGTCGCCCCGACCATCGACGACCTCACCACCAACGTGGCGAACATGATCGGCGATGTGAAGCTCTGACCCACGGGGAGCCCGGCCCGCGGTCCGCGGGCGGCGGCGGGCGAATCGTAGGCTGTGGTCATGACCGTTCTTCCCGCCCGTCGTCTGCTCCTGGTGCACGCGCATCCGGATGACGAGTCGATCAACAACGGCGTGACCATGGCCAAGTACGCGGCCGAGGGTGCCCACGTCACCCTGGTGACCTGCACCCTCGGTGAGGAAGGCGAGGTCATCCCGGCTGACCTGGCACACCTCGCCGCCGATCGCGACGACAGCCTCGGCACCCACCGGATCGGTGAACTCGCCGCGGCCATGGAGGCGTTGGGCGTCCAGGATCACCGTTTCCTGGGCGGTCCGGGCAGATATCGCGATTCGGGCATGATGGGCGCCCCGCAGAACGACCGGTCCGACTGCTTCTGGCAGGCCGGCCTCGACGAGGCCGCCTCCCACCTGGTGGCCGTGATCCGCGAGATCCGGCCGCAGGTCGTGGTGGCGTACGACGCCGACGGGGGCTACGGGCATCCCGACCACATCCAGGCGCATCGCGTCGCCATGCGCGCGGTGGAGCTGGCCGCGGAGCCGGTCTACCGCCGTGACCTGGGCGATCCACACGATGTCGCCAAGGTCTACTGGAACTGTGTGCCGCGCTCGGTCGTCGAGGAGGGCTTCGCGCGGCTGCGGGCGGCGGGCCGCGAGGCCCCCTTCCCCGGCGTCGCCACCGCCGGTGACGTCCCCGGAGTGGTGGACGACGCGGAGGTCTCGGCGGTGATCGACGGCTCCGCGTACGCCGACGCCAAGGCCGCCGCGATGCGCGCGCACGCCACCCAGATCGCGGTCGACGGGCCCTTCTTCGCGCTCTCCAACGACCTGGGCCAGCCGCTGCTCGTCCGCGAGCACTACCGGCTCGTCAAGGGCGAGCCGGCGGCGGAGCGCGAGGACGACCTGTTCGCGGGGGTGACGGCATGACCGCCGCACGTCTTGGGGGGTACGCGCTGCTCACCGTCCTCGGCGCCCTGGTCGCCGCCGCGGGCGCGCTCGTCCAAGGGCTCTGGTTCCCCGGCGGGTTGCTGCTCGCGCTGCTCGGCGTCGCGGCCGTCGCCTACGGCGGTGTGAAGGCGACCGACCGGCGGCTGGGCGGCGGTCTGCCCGCCGGTGCGTGGACGCTGGTCGTCCTGCTGCTCACCAGCACCCGCCCGGAAGGGGACTTCCTCTTCAGCGCGGGTGTGGGGTCGTATGTCTTCCTGCTGGGAGGCATGTTCATCGGTGTGATGTGTGCCACCCTGCCGGTGGTGTCGCAACCGGGCGTGCCGACCGCCCGACTTGGTAAGTGACGTGACCTTTACGGCGTGACGTCCCCGGGGCCCCGCGCGATGTTCCCGGGACACCGAACGCTCCTCCACCGGCGCACAACGGATCCACACGGTGCGGCCACAGGGCGGCCGTCAAGTACGCGACCGCGGCGCCCAGTATGGTGGTGCGCGCCGCCGAGCCGCCCGCGCGAGGTCTGACGGGCGGCGGAGCTAACTGGGAGAACCTGCTTTGAGCCGTGAATCTGACAGTTCGTCCTCCGGGGCCCAGGGGGGTGGCGGCGGTGCCGCCTATCCGTCGGGCACCCCGCCGTACGGATCCCGTCTGTCCCCGTCGCCGGAGACCCTTCAGGGTGGCGCCGGTGACGGTGAGGCGCGTGCCGCGGCCAAGCCGGAGGATCCGAAGACCGAAACCACCCTGACGACCCGGATCCGGATCAACATCCCGGGTTCGCGCCCCATTCCCCCGGTCGTCATGCGCAAGCCCGTCGCCGAGGACGGCGTGCCCGCTCCCCGCTCCGGCGAGGACGACGGGGACGGCGCCGAGCACACCGGCGCCACACCCCGGCCCGAGGGCATCCGCGCCCCGGAGCTGGGCGCGGCGGCCGCCGAGGGGCGCGCGGACGGTGCCAAGGACCGCGAGGGCCGCGAGAAGAGCGGCAAGGGCGGCAAGGGCGACGGCGAGAAGACCAGCGACTGGTTCGCGCCGGCGCGCCGCCCCAAGGGCTCCTCGACCACCCAGAGCACCTCGCTGCCCCCGGCGCCGGAGACCACCCAGCAGTTCCCCGCGCCGGCCCTGGGCGGCGGACCGCAGGCCGACCTGCCGTACTTCACGGACACCGGCGGCCACCCCGGGGCGCCGGAGCCCAGCGGCCCGACGACCGGCCCGGTCACCGGCGAGATGCGGATGCCCGGCGCCCCGGCGCGGGACGAGGGCCTGCTGGCGCCGCCCGGTCCGGGCAGGCCGACCGGTCCTGGCCTGCCCGACAGCTCGGGTGTCGGCCCGCTGAACGGCGCGGCCGGGCAGCCCCCGACCCCGCCCGGCGGCTCGCCGCTGTCCGGCAGCCTCGGCGCCACCACGGGCGCGATCCCGGCCGTGCAGCCCGGTCCGGGCGGCTTCGGCGCGGACGCCGGCCCCTCCCCGTCGCTCTTCCGCGACCCCGAGTTCACCGCGCCCGGCGGGCCGGACCAGGTCTCCAGCGACACCCTGGTCAGCGGGGTGCCCGTGGTCCCGCCGGCCGACGGGAAGTCCGGTCCGCCCACCGGGCCGGGCCCGGCCGGGCCGCCCTCCACCGGGGACAGCGCCCCGCCGAGCAGTCCGGCGCCCAAGGCGCCCGCGGCGGGCAAGCCCAAGAAGAAGGGCCGCTCCAAGCTCGTCATGCTGGGCGCCCTGCTGGTGGCCGCGGCCGGTGTCGCGTACACCGCGGGCCTGGTGATGAACCACGCGGACGTGCCCAACGGCACCACCGTCCTCGGCGTCGACATCGGCGGCTCCTCCAAGCAGGTGGCCATCGACAAGCTGGACACCGAGCTGGGCGGCCGCACCCGTGCCCCGCTGAAGGTGACCGTCGACGGCGAGCAGAAGGAGATCAAGCCGTCCGTCGCGGGCCTGACGCTGGACACCGAGGCCACCGTGCGGAACGTCGCGGGCCGCGACTACAACCCGATGACGGTCATCGGCTCGCTCTTCGGCGGCACCCACGAGGCCGAGCCCGCCGTCACCGTCGACGAGGAGAAGCTCCGGGACGCGCTCGGGCGGCTCGCGGGCCACTCGGGCACGGCGCGCGAGGGCACGATCACCTTCAAGCCGGGCAAGGCCGTCCCCGTCTACGGCAGGGAGGGCCAGGGCCTGGACATCGACAAGGCGGTCACCGCCGTGTCCGACGCCTACCGCCGGCGGGCCGAGACCGGCAAGGACAAGCCGGTCGAGCTGCCGATCGTCACCAAGCGGCCGACGATCAGCAAGGCCGAGGTGGACGCGAAGATGCAGTCCTTCGCCAAGCCCGCGATGTCCGGCCTGATCACGATCAAGACCGACGACGCGCACGCCATCCAGTTCGGCCCGGACCGCTCGCTGCCGCAGATCCTCTCCATGCGGCCGATCGACGGCAAGCTCCAGCCGCACTTCGACCTCGCCGCGATCAAGAGGCTCTACGGCCAGACCTTCGACGGGGTGCTGATCGAGCGCGCCGACGGCGCCAAGAAGCCGGTCACCCCGCAGGAAGTGGCCATCGCCATGCGGACCGCGCTGCTGGGCAAGTCGACCGCCGACCGGACCGCGGTCATCGACACCTCGCCGAACTAGAGGCGTACCTATCGAACGGCCCCCGCCCGGCACCGCGCCGGGCGGGGGCCGTTCGCGTGACACCGCCGGGCGGGGACCGTTCGCATGGCACCCATGACATCTGTCATCCCAGGGTCACGACCACAGACACTGCCGCCGACCGGCCCCGCTCGGCGAAGCTGGGCGGCATGACAGCGACCACCGCACTCTCCGCCACCGGCGAGCGGGCCCGCACCCCGGCCTCCCCGCCGGTGGTCAGCTTCACCGGCGTCAGCAAGAGCTACGGCAGCGTGCGCGCCGTGGCCGGCCTGGACCTCCACCTCCACCCGGGCGAGACCATCGCCCTGCTGGGACCCAACGGCGCGGGCAAGTCCTCCACCCTCGACCTGCTGCTGGGCCTGCGCACCCCCGACAGCGGCCGCGTCGAGGTCTTCGGCACCACCCCGCGGCAGGCCATCGCCCGCGGCCGGGTCGGCGCGATGCTGCAGAGCGGCTGCCTCATGGACGAGGTCACGGTCCGCGAGCTGGTGCGGCTCGCCTGCGATCTGCACCCCCGGGGCCACCCGGTCGACGAGGTCCTGCGGCGGGCGGACATCGCCGACATCGCCGGCCGCAAGGTCAACAAGCTCTCCGGCGGCCAGGAGCAGCGGGTGCGCTTCGCGTTCGCCACCGCGGGCGCCTCCGACCTGATCGTGCTGGACGAGCCGACGACCGGGATGGACGTGGCGTCCCGGCAGACCTTCTGGGGCACGATGCGCGACCAGGCCCGGCAGGGCCGCACCATCCTGTTCGCCACCCACTACCTCGAAGAGGCCGACGAGATCGCCGACCGGGTGATCGTGCTGCACCGGGGCCGGGTGCTCGCGGACGGCACGTCCGCCGAGATCAAGGCGATGGCCGGGGCCCGGCGGATCTCCTTCACCCTGGACGGCCCGCCCGACGAGGCGGCGCTGCGCGCCCTGCCCGCCCTGACCGGCCTCGACATTGCGGGGCGTACCGTACGGATGCGGTCCACCGACGCGGACGCGACCGTGCACGCGGTCTACGGACTCGGGCTCTACCCGCGCGGCCTGGAGGTCGCCGGGCTCGGCCTGGAGCAGGCGTTCCTCGCCATCACCGACGCCGCCCCGACGCCCGAGGAGGCGTGACGATGACGACCCTGGTCAAGCTGGAGATCGTCCGCGCACTGCGCAACCGGAAGTTCATGTTCTTCACCGTCGTCTATCCGTCGGCGCTCTTCCTGATGATCGCGGGCAGCGCGGACAAGACCGACATCGTCCCCGGCACCCATCTGTCGATGCCGCTCTACTACATGGTCGCGATGGCCTCCTTCGGCGCGCTGACCGCCGTCCTGATGGGCAACAGCGAGCGGATCGCCAAGGAGCGCGAGGGCGGCTGGGTGCGTCAGCTGCGACTGACCTCGCTGCCCGGACGCGGCTATGTGACGGCCAAGATCGCCGCGGCCGCGGTCGCCACCCTGCCGTCCATCGTGATCGTCTTCATCGTGGCCGCCACCGCCAAGGGCGTGCGGCTGGACGCCGCCTGGGAGTGGTTCGCGCTGACCGGCGCGATCTGGGCGGGCTCGCTCGTCTTCGCCGCCCTGGGCGTGGCCATCGGCTATCTCGCCACCGGCGACGCGGTACGCCCCCTGACGATGATCATCTACTTCGGCCTGTCGATCCTCGGCGGCCTGTGGATGCCGACCGCCGCCTATCCGCGGTGGCTGCGGAACATCGGCGACTGGCTGCCCACCCACGCCTACGCCGGGCTCGGCCAGGCCATCGAAGTGGGCAACGCCCCGCACGCCAGGGACGTGGCCCTGCTCGCCGGGTATCTGGTCCTCTTCGGGGGCGCGGCGGCCTGGCTGTACCGGAAGGACACCCGCACGGCATGAACCGGCCGACCTGGTGGCGCGGCGCGGCCGCCCACGACGAGGACACGGACGCCCCGGCCATCGGCCAGATCCCCGAGAACCGCCGGCAGGCCCTGATCAAACTGTTGTGGATCGGGATCTGGATGGCCTATCTCGGCGCGCCGCTGAGCGACCTCGCGGAGGGCCGCCACACCGTGCCCGCCACCGTGGTCGGCGCGCTCGGCCTGCTGGTCTTCGTCGCCATCTATCTGCTGCTGGTCTTCCGGTACACCGGCCGGGTCATGTCCCGGGCCTCCGTCCACCGGGGGCTGGTCACGATCTGCGTGCTCGCCGCCGTCCTCACGGTCACCCTGGGCGACGCCTGGCTGGTGCTCGCCGTCTACGTCTCCGTCGCCTTCGGAGCGGTGCTGCCGCCGCGGACCGCCCGGTGGGCGATCCCGCTGAACACCGCCGCCATGGTGGGCGCCGGGCTGCTGGTCCGCGGCTCGGACGACCTGATGTCCGCCCTGGTCGTCCCCTCCCTGCTCGGTGGCTTCGCGATGAGCGCGGTCGGGCAGATGGTCCGTACGACCCGGGCGCTGCGCGAAGCCCGCGCCACCGTCGCCCAGCTCGCCGCCAACGAGGAGCGGCTGCGGCTCGCCCGCGATCTGCACGACCTGCTGGGCCACTCGCTCTCGCTGATCACGCTCAAGAGCGAACTGGCCGGGCGGATGCTGCCCGGCCGGCCCGAGCAGGCGGCGCAGCAGGTCGCCGACATCGAACGCGTCAGCCGGCAGGCCCTGGTCGACGTGCGGGAGGCGGTGAGCGGCTTCCGCCGCCCCACCCTGGAGGCCGAGCTGGCCGGGGCCCGCACCGCGCTCGCCGCCGCGGGCATCACCGCCGATCTGCACCGGGCCGGGGCCCACCACCCGGACCTGCCGCCCGACCAGGAGGGCGCGCTGGCCTGGGCGCTGCGCGAGGCGGTCACCAACGTGGTCCGGCACAGCGGGGCGCGCCGCTGCGCCGTGACCCTCGGCGAGGTGGGCGACGACCTGTGCCTGACCGTCACCGACGACGGCCGCGGCGCGGCCGGTCCGCACGGCAACGGGCTGACCGGTCTGGCCGAGCGGCTGCAGCTGGCCGACGGCCGCCTGGAGACCGGCCAGGGCGCCCACGGCGGCTTCACCCTGCGCGCCCTGGCCCCGCTCTCCCGGAGCGCCGATCTCCCCGCCGGGCCTCCCCCCGGCCCGTAACCGGCCGCCCCGGCCCATGACCGGCCGCCCGGCCCATGACCGGCCGTCGCCCGTTACGCTGCCCGGATGATCCGGGTACTGCTGGCCGAGGACCAGTCCATGGTGCGGGAGGCGCTGGCCGCGCTGCTCGGCCTTGAGGACGAGATCGAGGTCGTCGCCCAGGTGGCCCGCGGCGACAACGTCGTGGACGCGGCCCGGGACCGCCGGCCCGATGTCGCCCTGCTGGACATCGAGATGCCGGGGCTGAGCGGCATCGAGGCCGCCGCCGCGCTGCACCAGGCGCTGCCCGGGGTACGGATCGTGATCCTCACGACCTTCGGCCGCCCCGGCTATCTGCGCCGGGCCATGGAGTCCGGCGCGGACGCCTTCCTGGTCAAGGACGCCCCCGCCGCCCAGCTCGCGGACGCGATCCGGCGGGTGCTGCGCGGCGAACGGGTCATCGACCCGACCCTGGCCGCGGCGGCCCTGGCGGACGGGGCGAGCCCGCTGACGGCGCGCGAGCGCGAGGTGCTGGGCGCCTCGGCGGACGGCTCGACCAACGCCGAGCTGGCCCGGGCGCTCAACCTTTCGCAGGGCACGGTCCGCAACTACCTCTCCACGGCCATCCAGAAGACCGCCGCCCGCAACCGGGCCGAGGCGGTCCGCATCGCCCGCGACAAGGGCTGGCTTTGACAGCGCGCGCGGTCAGTTGAGCCGTGCCCGGGCCGCGCGCGCCTGGCGCCGTACCGCCTCCGCCGCCTCCGGCTCGACCGCGTCCACCACCTCCGCGTAACCCTCCAGCTCCCGCGCCCCGGTGAGGAAGTCGCCGCGCTCGACCAGCAGCCGCGCCCGTTCGTAGCGCAGCCGCGCGGGATGGCTCGGCAGCAGCAGCGCCAGCTCGACCGCCCACAGCTGGACATCGGTGCGCTCGGGCCGGGCGGCGGCCCAGGCACGGATGTTGTTGAGGATGCGCAGCATGATGTCCAGCGGATCGGCCGGGCCCAGCACCGACGGCTCCGGCGGCGCGCCGGTGATCCCCGACACCAGCAGCGCCGCGTCCTGGCCGGACAGCCGCCGGCCGCCGTCGAACGGGTCGGCCAGCACATGGTCCCCGTACGGATCGCCGAAGCCGACCACGAAGTGGCCCGGCAGCGCGACCCCGTACACCGGCGCGCCCGCCCGCCGCGCGACCTCCATCCACACCAGCGACAGCAGGATCGGCAGTCCCCGGCGGCGCCGCAGCACCTGGTGCAGCAGCGAGGACTCCAGCCGCCGGTAGTCGGCGGCGGCGCCCCGGAAGCCGTACCGCTCGCCGAGCACCCGGGCGAGCGCGTCGGCCCAGGCGGCGGGCCCGCCGGGGGAGAACGGAACCTCCCCGGCCAGCCGGTCCAGTTCGATCTGCGCCGCGTCGATCCCGGCCTCGTCCAGCCCGTCGTCGGCCTCCATGCCCATCAGCAGGCACAGCAGTGCCAGGTCGGGGCGCTCCTCACGGGCCTCGTCGGCGAACCTGCGGCGTGGTGACGTCTCGTTCATGCGCTATCGGTGCTGGGCGCGCGCCAGTGGTGGTAGCTGTGGTGGAGGGCGAACCCCAGGCCGTCGTAGAGGGCGTGGGCGCCGCTGTTGTCCGTCTCGACCTGGAGGTACGCGGCCGAGGCGCCCTCGTCCAGCGCCCGGCGGGCCAGCGCGGTCATCACGGCCCGGGCCAGGCCCTGGCGGCGCCGCTCCGGGGCGGTCTCGACCGCCGCGAAACCGGCCCAGCGGCCGTCCACCACACAGCGCCCGATCGCGGCCGGGGCCTCTTCGGCAGCCTCCCCCGGCTCTCCGCGTATCGTCGCGAACCACACCGAGGGGCCGCCGGAGAGCACCGCCAGCGCCTCGGGGGTGGGCCGCGCCGAGCGCTGGTAGCGGGCCAGCCAGGCGTCGTCGATCCGCCGGGAGAGGGTCACCGCGGAGACGTCGGCGTCCTGGTCGGCGATCGGGGCCAGGGCCGCGATGCGCACCTGCGCGGAGACCTCCCGGGTCCAGCCGCGCGCCTGAAGCTCCGCGGCCAGCGGCTCCTGGGTGCCCTCGGCGCCCGTGCTGACCTGGATGTACGCGGGCAGCCCGCGCTCGGCGTACCAGCCGGCCACCCGGCGCAGCGCCTCGTCGAGACCGTGGCCGGGGTCGCCGAGCGGCAGGACGGAGTTGGCGCGGCGGGTGAACCCGCCGGAGGCGCGCAGCTCCCACTCGCCCAGCCGCTCGCTCGTCGTCGCCGGCCAGCCGCGGGCGGCGACCCGGTCCAGCTCGTGCGCGCTCGCCGCCGGGCCCCGGCGGCGAGCCGGCGCGGCGGGCACCACCTTGCCCGCGACCAGCGAGGACTCCTCTATCCGGACGGACTCTCCGGTGCGGCGGGTGATGTGCAGCACACCTTCGGTCCACGATGTGAGAACGCCGACCACGTCCGTGAACCTCTCCGGGCCGCTCCGGTCGCCGGTGAGTAGTCTGACGGACACTCGTTTCCGCACGTCATCGGGGGTGATCCGGACCTCTAGCCGTCCGCCGGTGGTGAAATCCACTGCTCTGCCAACCCCTCATGTGCGTCCGGTGCCCCGGAACGGAGATACTAGGTGCGGGCATCGACGACGCCGCGCTCCCGCGCGATACAGCCCTAAGAGGAGGAACGACAGCGTGACCTACGTCATCGCGCAGCCTTGTGTCGACCTGAAGGACAAGGCGTGCATCGAGGAGTGCCCCGTCGACTGTATCTACGAGGGCCAGCGGTCCTTGTACATCCACCCGGACGAATGCGTCGACTGCGGGGCCTGCGAGCCGGTCTGCCCGGTCGAGGCGATCTTCTACGAGGACGACACTCCGGAGGAGTGGAAGGACTACTACAAGGCGAACGTCGAGTTCTTCGACGAGCTCGGTTCGCCCGGCGGTGCGAGCAAGCTCGGCCTGATCGAGCGCGACCACCCCTTCATCGCCGCGCTTCCGCCGCAGGAGCACGACGAGTGACCCTGCCCGGGAACTGAGACCCGGCGCGGCCTTCGGTCCCGTATGGCATGCGGCCTGCGGGACCGGGCTGTTCCCGGGAATCCACCCGGGATTCCCGGGGCCCGGCGGGGGCCGGACACCTTTTTGGGGTGCCGGACATCCCCGTGCGCCCCGGGCTGTTTCGAAGAAAGCGAGCCACCCCGTGCCACCCGTCTCCGCCCGCCTGCCGGTCTTCCCCTGGGACCGGCTCGAACCGTACAAGGCGACCGCCGCCGCCCATCCGGACGGCATCGTCGACCTCTCGGTGGGCACCCCCGTCGACCCGGTCCCCGAGCTGATCCGCACCGCGCTGGCCGGCGCCGCGGACAGCCCCGGCTATCCGACCGTCTGGGGCACCCCCGCGCTGCGGGACGCGCTGACCGGGTGGGTGGAGCGGCGGCTGGGCGCGCGAGGGGTCACCCACACCCAGGTGCTGCCCGTGATCGGCTCGAAGGAGCTGGTGGCCTCGCTGCCCGCGCAGCTCGGCCTCGGCCCCGGCGACAAGGTCGCCTTCCCGCGGCTGGCCTACCCGACGTACGAGGTGGGCGCGCGGCTGGCGGGCGCCGAGCCGGTGCCGTACGACACGGAGACATTCGCGGCCGGCGCCGCGGGTGCGGAGCTGGACCCGGCGGGGCTGAAGCTGCTGTGGCTGAACTCCCCGTCCAACCCCACCGGCCGGGTGCTGTCCCCGGGCGAGCTGCGGGCCGCGGTGGAGTGGGCCCGGGCGCACGATGTGCTGCTGGTCAGCGACGAGTGCTACCTGGAGCTGGGCTGGGAGGCGGACCCGATGTCGGTCCTGCACCCGGACATCTCCGGCGGGAGCTTCGACGGGCTGGTCGCGGTCCACTCGCTGTCCAAGCGGTCCAACCTGGCGGGCTACCGCGCGGCGTTCCTCGCCGGTGACGCGAGCGTGCTCGGCGAGCTGCTGAAGATCCGCAAGCACGGCGGGATGATGGTGCCCGCGCCGGTGCAGGCCGCCACGGTCGCCGCGCTCGGTGACGACAAGCACGTCGTGGAGCAGCGCGCGGTGTACGAGGCGCGGCGGGCCGCGCTGCGCGGCGCGCTGCGGGGGCACGGCTTCCGCATCGAGCACAGCGAGGCGTCGCTGTACCTGTGGGCGACGCGCGACGAGCCGTGCTGGGACACCGTCGGCGCGCTGGCGGAGCTGGGCATCCTGGTGGCGCCCGGCGAGTTCTACGGCCCGGCGGGCGGGGCGTACGTGCGCGTCGCGTTCACCGCGACGGACGAGCGCGTGGCGGCGGCGGTGCGCCGCCTGACCGCCTGACGCGACGAAACCGAGGGTGCCCCCGGCCGCTGTGGCGGCCGGGGGCACCTGACATCAGGGGGCTCAGCCGAGCAGCGGGAGTCCCTTCACCGACGGCAGGCCCTTGACCGGCAGCTCGTCGGCCTGCTGCGGGGTGCCGGGCGCGGGCTGCTGCGGAGCCGGGGCGGCGGCCGGTACGGGCGCCGGGGCGGGGACCGGGGCCGGGGCGGGGTGTACCGGGGCGCCCTTGGCGTGGACGCCCTTGCCCTTGGCCAGGCCCTTGCTCAGGACCGCCTTGCCCTTGCCCTTGCCCTTGGCGTGCAGGCCGCCCTTGCCCTTGGCGTGGGCGCCGCCCTTGCCCTTGGCCGTGGCGGGCTTGGCGGGCGCGGCCTCGGCGGGTGCGCTCTTGCCCGGGGTGGTCCGCGCCGGGGCGGCCTTGGCGGGGAGAATTTCCTTGACGGTCCGCCCGGCCTGCTGCGAGGCGACGTCGGCCAGCTCACCGACGGAGGAGGGGTCCAGCGCGCTCAGCCCGCCCAGCTTGGGAGTGTGCGGCAGGGCCGGATCCGCCGCACTCGTGGCGCCGGCGGCACCGACCACGGGAGTCGCGCTCGCCGCTACCAGCAGCGCGGCCCGGGCGATCCGACGCGTGAGAGGGAGGGACATGGTTCTCCTTTGACGGGGGGACAAATGCGGTGAAGCGTCCAGCGATCGGACAGCGATCGGACGCAGTGAATATCGCGTGAGCCGCGCGAAGGTTGCGGTGCCCCAGGGTAAAGAATTGATAATGTGTCGCATTATCCGGTCACGCGCACACCATGCGTCCACAAGGGCCGCCCAGTGCCCCGTCAACGGCGCTGAGCTGCGGCGATCTATCCCGTTATCGCATGAGCGTGAGGCGTATATCCGGCCCGGAACTCTTGTCGGACGTGCGCCAGCCGCCCCCTGAATTCCGCGCGCTCCATACGTGCTTGCCGTAAGAGACCCGTTCGATGCGCAACTCGTCCGAGTGAGCCACCGCCCAATAGGCCAGCTCCCAGCCGCGCTGCTCCGGGCCGCCCCGGGCCGAGGTGTCCGCCACCGGGACCAGCACCTCCCGGGGGACCGCGGCGTGCTTGCCGCCGCCCTGCCCGGTCACGTCCAGCCGCGACCGGGCGTCCGACCCGAACTCCCGCTTCAGTGCCGTCCTCACGCGCGCCGGATCGCCCGCCTTCCCGTCGTCCGGCGGCCCCGGGCAGCTGAAGGCGGCCGCCGAACGCCCGGTGAGGGTGGCGGTCAGCACCACGGCCTCCGTCTCGTGCTTCGCGTACGCCTGCGGGAAGCCGCTGTACTGCACGCGCTGCGCGGCCACCGTGAGCGGCAGCCGCGAGTAGCCGGGCACCTTCACCAGGTGGTCGTAGAACTTCCCGGCCGCGTACACCGGATCCTGGATCTGCCGCGCCGTACCCCAGCCCTGCGAGGGGCGTTGCTGGAACAGCCCGAGCGAATCCCGGTCGCCGTGGGTGATGTTGCGCAGCCCCGACTCCTGCAGCGCGGTGGCGAGCGCGATCGTGACGGCCCGCTCCGGCAGGCCGCGGGAGGCGGCCACGGCCTCGATCGTGGCGGCGTTCACGGCCTGTTCGGGGTCGAGCGGCACATCGCCGCCCTCCGCCCGCGCGACGCAGCGCGGCGGCCCGCCGCCACCGGTCAGCAGGTGCGCCGATACGTACGCGACGAGCCCCAGCAGGACGGCGCACGCGACCGCGGCACGGAGCAGGCGAGGACGGCTGGAGAAGACGGACCGGGGCACGCGGCACACGTTACTGGGTGGCCCCGGGCCCGGTGCCGCTCAGGGGCGGAGGGTGGGAAAGCCCACGCCCCGAGTCCGCCGCCGGGCCACCGGGACGGACGGGCTAGGGTCGCCGGTATGGCACACCCAGCACTCGATCTGTCCCAGGACGCGGCCCGGCTCACCGCCCGGCTCGTCGACTTCCCCTCGGTCAGCGGCGACGAGAAGGCGCTCGCCGACGCCGTCGAGCAGGCCCTGCGCGCCCTGCCGCACCTGACCGTCGACCGGGACGGGGACGCCGTCGTCGCCCGTACGAACCTGGGACGTGCCGAACGGGTCGTGCTGGCCGGTCACCTGGACACCGTGCCGATCGCCGACAATGTGCCCTCCCGGCTGGACGAGGACGGCACGCTGTGGGGCTGCGGCACCTCCGACATGAAGTCCGGCGTCGCCGTGCAGTTGCGCATCGCCGCGACGGTGCCCGAGCCCAACCGCGACCTCACCTTCGTCTTCTACGACCACGAGGAGGTCGCCGCCGAGCTGAACGGCCTGAAGCGGCTGGCCGAACACCACCCGGAGTGGCTTGCCGCCGACTTCGCCGTGCTGCTGGAGGGCACCGAGGGCAAGGTCGAGGGCGGCTGCCAGGGCACGCTGCGGGTGCGGGTGACCACGGGAGGGCACCGCTCGCACTCCGCGCGCAGCTGGCTCGGCGAGAACGCCATCCACAAGGCCGCCCCGATCCTGGACCGGCTGGCCGCCTACCAGCCGCGGCGGGTGGACATCGACGGGCTCGTCTACCGCGAGGGGCTGAACGCGGTGGGCATCGAAGGCGGGATCGCGGGCAACGTCATCCCCGACGCCTGCGCCGTGACCGTGAACTTCCGCTTCGCGCCGGACCGTTCGGAGGCCGAGGCGCTCGCCCACGTCCGCGAGGTCTTCGACGGCTTCGAGGTGACCGTCACCGACTCCGCGCCCGGCGCCCTGCCAGGTCTCTCCCACCCGTCGGCCGCCGCCTTCGTGGCGGCGATCGGGGGCGAGGCGGCCCCCAAGTTCGGCTGGACCGACGTCGCCCGCTTCTCCGCGCTCGGCGTGCCCGCCGTCAATTACGGCCCCGGCGATCCCAAGCTGGCCCATACGCGCGAGGAGCACGTGGACACCGCGCTGGTGCTGGAGGCCGAGGAGCGGCTGCGGGTCTGGCTGACCGGCTGAGCCGCAGCGCCGCCGTCCCGAGCGGGCGAGCCGCCCGGCCCGGTCGCCCGTCGAACGCCGTCGTCCGCTTCTTCGCAGATCAGGAACAGATGAGCGTGGCGCGGATTTCGGACTTTCGCCGTCCGGTGGGCCTACGCTGATGCACAGATCTTTGGCAGATCTTGGCGAAGGGAGCACATAGATGGGCAACGCCGAGGAAGAGCGAGCGCTGCACGAGCAGCGTCTGGGCCCGGTCGTGCGCCGTCGCCACCAGATGCGGCCCGGCACGACCGACCAGCGGCTGCTGGACACCCGGGGAGCCACCGACTGGGTGCACGAGGACCCGTTCCGGGTGATGCGCATCCAGTCGGAGTTCGTCGAGGGCTTCGGCACGCTGGCGGAACTCGGCCGGGCGGTGAGCGTGTTCGGCTCCGCCCGTACGCCCGAGGGGTCACCGGAGTACGAGGCGGGGGTGAAGATCGGACGGGCCCTGGCCGAGGCCGGGTTCGGGGTGATCACCGGTGGCGGCCCCGGCGCGATGGAGGCCGCCAACCGCGGCGCGGTCGAGGCGGGCGGCGTCTCCGTCGGCCTCGGTATCGAGCTGCCGTACGAGCAGGGGCTGAATCCGTATGTCGACATCGGCGTGAACTTCCGCTACTTCTTCGTGCGGAAGACGATGTTCGTGAAGTACGCCCAGGGGTTCGTGGTGCTGCCCGGCGGGCTGGGCACCCTCGACGAGTGCTTCGAGGCACTGACCCTCGTGCAGACGAAGAAGGTGACCCAGTTCCCGATCGTCCTCTTCGGCAGCTCCTACTGGGGCGGTCTGGTCGACTGGCTGGAGAACACGCTGATCGCCCAGGGCAAGGCGTCCCAGCAGGACCTGGAGCTGTTCCACCTCACCGACGACATCGACGAGGTGGTCGACCTGGTGACCAAGGAGTCCGGCTGACCCGGCGCGGGAGCCGCACCGGGCCTCAGACCAGTCCCCGGCGGGCGACCGCCGGGGGCCGGTGGCCCGCGATGGACGACACCATGTCCAGCACCTGACGGGTCTCGGCCACCTCGTGCACCCGGTAGACCTGGGCGCCCAGCCAGGCGGAGACCGCGGTCGTCGCGAGCGTCCCGATCACCCGCTCCTTGACCGGGCGGTCCAGTGTCTCGCCCACGAAGTCCTTGTTGGACAGCGAGACCAGCACCGGCCAGCCGGTCTCCCTCAGTTCCCCCAGCCGCCGGGTGGCCTCCAGCGAGTGGCGGGTGTTCTTCCCGAAGTCATGGCCCGGGTCGATCATGATCCCGTCGCGCCGGACGCCCAGCTCCACCGCGCGCTCCGCCAGCCCCAGGGTGACCCGCAGGATGTCCGCCACCACGTCGTCGTAGCCGATCCGGTGCGGCCGGGTGCGCGGTTCGGCCCCGCCCGCGTGCGTACAGACCAGCCCGGCGCCGTACCGGGCGGCGACCTCGGCAAGCTTCGGGTCGACCCCGCCCCAGGCGTCGTTGAGCACGTCCGCGCCCGCCGCGCAGACCGCCTCGCCCACCTCGTGCCGCCAGGTGTCCACGCTGATCACCACGTCCGGATGGCGGCGCCGCACCTCGGCCACGAAGCCGACCGTGCGCCGCGCCTCCTCGGCGGCGCCGACCTCCTCCCCGGGTCCGGCCTTCACCCCGCCGATGTCGATGATCGCCGCGCCGTCCGCGACGGCCTGCTCGACGCGGGTGAGCGCGGGCTCGTCGTGGAAGGTCGCACCCTGGTCGTAGAAGGAGTCCGGAGTCCGGTTGACGATCGCCATGATCACTCGCTCGTTCTCGTCGAACTCGCGTCGGCCCAGCCGCAGCATGCGTACTTCCTCTCAGGTGTCCGGCAGCGACGATAACTGTCGGTGGGGCATGGCACGATCGGGTCAGACAGTTGACGGGGCCGACGTCACGCGTGATGTCACGGCCGAGCCGCCCTAGCCGAGGAGAACGATCACCGTGTTCCTGTTCTTGCTGATCACGCTGGTCGTCGTGGTCGGCGCCGTCACCCTCGCCGTGGTCGGCGGCGGCGACGGCGGCCAGCTCGCCGAGGCGCCGCCCGACCGGCTGGACGACCCGCTGCCCGCCGACCGGCCGCTGGACCGGGAGGACGTCGAGGCGCTGCGGCTGCCGATGACGCTGCGCGGCTACCGGATGGCGGACGTGGACGATGTGCTGGGGCGGCTGGGCGCCGAGCTGGCCGAGCGGGACGCCCGGATCGCCGAGCTGGAGGAGGCCCTGGCCGGCGCGCGGACCCCGGGCTATGACGACGGCGAGGCCGCCGGGGGCCAGGCCGATTTCGAGGGGAGCGGATCGTGAGCGGTCAGGGGGCGGTCGTCGGAGCGGACGGCCTGGCGCGCTGCCCGTGGGGGCTGGAGGCCGAGTCCATGGCGGACTACCGGGTCTACCACGACACGGAGTGGGGCCGTGCGGTCCGCGGCGACGACGCGCTGTACGAGCGGATCTGCCTGGAGGCGTTCCAGTCCGGGCTGTCCTGGCTGACGATCCTGCGCCGCCGGGAGGGGTTCCGGGCCGCCTTCGCCGACTTCCGGATCAAGGCGGTCGCGGAGTTCACCGAGGCCGACGAGCAGCGGCTGCTCGCCGACCCCGGCATCATCCGTAACCGGGCCAAGATCACGGCCACGATCGGCAACGCGCGGGCGGCGGCGGAGCTGGCGGAGGGCGAGCTGGAGGAGCTGATCTGGTCCTACGCCCCCGACCCGGCCACCCGCCCGGTCCCGCGCACCTTCGCCGACGTCCCGGCGATCACCCCGGAGTCCACGGCGCTCAGCCGAGAGCTGAAGAAGCGCGGCTTCCGCTTCGTCGGCCCCACCACGGCCTACGCCCTGATGCAGGCCTGCGGCCTGGTCAACGACCACCTGGCCGACTGCCATGTCCGCGACCTCGTCCGGCCGTCAGGATCCGGGGCGTCGCCTCAGGTCAGCGGCCTGTGAACCGCAGCTGCCGCTTCTCGACGAAGGCGTCCACCGCGATGCGGTGGTCCTCCGAGGAGCCCGCCCGGCGCTGCAGCTCGTCCTCCTTGGTCAGGGAGTCGGTGAGGCCGTGCCCGGCCGCGTAGGAGAGCGATTCCTTGATCGCCGCGTAGGCGGCGGTCGGGCCCTCGGCCAGCCGCCGGGCGATCGCCGCCGCCTCGGCGGGCAGGTCGGCGGCGGGGACGACCCGGTTGGCGATGCCCAGCTCCAGCGCCTCCGCCGCGCTGACGCCGCGCGGGAAGAGCAGCAGGTCGGCGGCCCGGCCATGGCCGATCAGGCGCTGCAGGGTCCACGAGACGCCGGAGTCGGCGGTCAGCGCGACGCCGGCGAACGAGGTGTTGAACGAGGCGGTGTCGGCCACGATCCGGTAATCGGCGGCGAAGGCGAATCCCGCCCCGGCCCCGGCCGCGACCCCGTTCACCGCCGCGACCACCGGCTTCGGCATCCCGGCGATCGCGGTCACGATCGGGTTGTAGTGCAGCGAGACGGTGCTCATCGTCGAGCCCTCGGACCGGTCCCCCCGGGTCTGCGCCTCGCGGTCGGCGGCCAGCAGCCCGATGTGCTCCTTGAGGTCCTGCCCGACGCAGAACGCGCGCCCGGTGCCGGTGAGCAGGACGGCCCGCACCGCCGGATCCTCGGCGGCCTGCAGCAGCGCGTCGCGCAGCGCCACCTTGGTGTCGATGTTGAGCGCGTTCATGGCGTCGGGACGATTCAGGGTGATCGTCGCGAGCCCGTCGGCCTGCTCGTAGAGCACGGTGTCGGTCATGGGCGGCCCTCCCGTGGGCAGATGTTCGGTGGCGGCGGGCGTACGCTATCGCGATCGCCTCCCCGAATTGAGTGGTTTTGGGGGACCGCTCCACGCGGGGGTTGCCGACCGATGTTGGTCATCGGGTCATGGCATGCGGGATAATGACAGAGAAGCAACGTGTTCGATGCCGGTGACGCCTGGGTTGTCGGCTGCGATGAGCTGGTTTCAGGAAGGGGAACGAGCATGGCGGCCATGAAGCCGCGGACGGGCGACGGCCCGCTCGAGGTGACCAAGGAGGGGCGGGGCATCGTCATGCGCGTTCCGCTCGAAGGCGGCGGTCGGCTCGTCGTGGAGCTGACACCCGATGAGGCCGACGCGCTCGGCGACGCGCTGAAGAAGGTTGTCGGCTGAGCCACCGGCCCCACCATCACCCGAGTTCCGCCCCGGCGTCCGGTACGAGGTACCGGACGCCGGGGCGGTGCTGTGCGCGGGCAGTCTTGTGTCGCGGGGGAGGGCCGGTGCGGCGGGGAAGAGCCGGCCGGTCTCAGCCGCCGCGATTGACGGCGCAGAGCAGGCCGTCCCCGACCGGCAGCAGCGAGGACTGCAGCACGGTGGACTCGCGTACGGTGCGCAGCAGCTCCCGAAGCCGCAGCACCTCGGCGGGCTGGGCGGCGGAGTCCACGGTCCGCCCATTGGCGAAGACCCCCTCGAAGCAGACCAGGCCGCCCGGGCGCAGCAGCCGCAGCGCCTCCTCCAGGTAGTCCAGGCACTCCAGCCGGTCGCCGTCGCAGAACACCAGGTCGTAGCCGCCGTCGGCGAGCCGGGGGAGGACGTCCAGGGCGCGGCCGGGGATGAAGCGCGCCCGGTTCCCGGCGAAACCGGCGGCCCGGAAGGCCTGCCGGGCGAACTGCTGCATCTCGGGTTCGGTGTCCACGGTGGTCAGCACGCCGTCGGGGCGCATGCCGTGCAGCAGATGGATGCCGGAGACGCCGGTCCCGGTGCCGATCTCGGCGACGGCCTTGGCATCCGCGGCGGCGGCGAGCAGGCGCAGCGCGGCGCCGGTGCCCGCGGACACCGAGCGCAGCCCTGCCTCCCGGGCCCGGTCACGGGCCCAGTGAAGGGCTTCGTCCTCGGCGACGAACGCGTCGGCGAACGCCCAGCTCGTCTGCCGGTTGCCGGTAATGACCCTCTCCTGTCCCCGTAGTTGGCGCAACGGTGACTGTATCCGCTGCGCACGGGAACCCGCAGATGGGACCGGGCGTTATGGAGGGGAGGGGGGACCGTATGGATCACGACCAAATGCAGGTCAAAAATACTTATCCGCAGCTAACGGGCGAGGTGGATATGGTAGGGGCTCTACTGGACACCACCAGAGCCGACAGGGGAGGTGCGGCTGCGACCGGTGACCGGCGAGTGCTGAGGCGCTTTCGCAGGTCAGCGGGCGAGCCGAGATCCGTGACCGACACCGCTGACCGTTCCCGTTCCGCCGACTCCACCACCGCGACCTTTGCCACCACCGCGTCGTTCGGTGCGGAGGGGGATGCTCCGGCGTGGACGCCTCCCACCTGGGAGGAGATCGTCAGCACGCACAGCGCACGGGTCTACCGCCTCGCCTATCGGCTCACCGGTAACCAGCACGACGCCGAGGACCTCACCCAGGAGGTGTTCGTCCGCGTCTTCCGCTCGCTGTCGACGTACACCCCCGGCACGTTCGAGGGCTGGCTGCACCGCATCACCACCAATCTCTTCCTCGACATGGTCCGCCGTCGTCAGCGCATCCGCTTCGACGCCCTGGCCGAGGACGCGGCCGAGCGGCTCCCCAGCCGTGAGCCCTCCCCCCAGCAGCACTTCAACGACACCCACTTCGACGCCGATGTGCAGCAGGCGCTGGACACCCTCGCCCCGGAGTTCCGCGCGGCCGTCGTGCTCTGCGACATCGAGGGCCTGTCGTACGAGGAGATCGCCGCGACGCTCGGCGTCAAGCTGGGCACCGTGCGCAGCCGGATCCACCGTGGCCGCTCGCATCTGCGCAAGGCGCTGCAGCACCGCGCCCCGGCGGGGGCGCGCGCCGAGCAGCAGCGCGAGGTCGCCGCGGTGGCGCCGCGGGTCTCCGGACCGCGGCTGAGCGGGGAGGTCGGGATCGCGTGACCCGATCAGGCGGTCCGTCCCCCGCCGAGCAGCATCTCGGCGACCGCCTTGCGGCTCTGGTCGACGGCGAACTCGGGCATGACGCGCGTGAGCGCGTGCTCGCACACCTGGCGACGTGCTGTAAGTGCAAGGCGGAGGCCGACGCGCAGCGGCGGCTGAAGAGCGTGTTCGCCGAGACGGCGCCCCCGGCGCCGTCCGAAGGCTTCCTGGCCCGTCTGCAGGGCCTCCCGGCCATCGGCGGTGAGGACGACGGCCCGGGAAGCGGTTCCCCCTTCGCGGACCCGGGCGTCCTCGGCCTGCGCGGCGGCGCGCGGAGCGTACGGGAGGACGCCCCGGACGTGCGGGCATCGGAGCGCAGACGGGAGCAGACGTTCGCGTATCTGCCCGCGGTGGCGCCGGTGGACCCGGTCGCCGCCATCTCGGCGCACCGGGAGCGTGGCTTCCGGATCCATGAGGTCGAGCGCCCCGGGCCGCGCCGCCGCTTCGCCTTCGCGGCCGCGGGCGCCGTGTCCCTGGCCGCCTTCGCGCTCGGCGCCACCCTGCCGCTGGAGGCGGCGGTCGACCCCGGCCCCCGGACGGACGGCTCGGACACCACGGTCACCCCGGTCCGTGCCGACACCGTCGGCACCGGCACCCGTGAGCGGACCGGCGGCGAGGTGGGGCTGCTGGCCACCACCGAGACCCGGCCCGCCGGGCTTCCCTCCCCGAGCGCGACCCCGAGCCACCCGCTGCTGAGCCGGCCCTCCGGCGCCGCGGTGAACCCGCTGATACAGCCGGCCCTGTCGGTCAGGGACCTGCTGCGGACCCCGACCTCCACACCGGCGGCGCCCGCGCCGACCCAGCTGGAGGGCCCGACCCAGCCGGCGTCGAGCACCCCCTACCTCGGGTTCGGCACGCCCCCGCCCTAGGTGTGCCGTCCCGGCGATCCGGGGATTCTGCGCCAAATCGCTCATACGTCCGGTCGTTCCGCTCGTTCCGCGCACGCGGGCCCGGGTGGACTGATTGAATCGCTTCCGGGCAGCCCTGCCCTGTCGGGGGCACCCCCGACGGTGGCCGTGGGCGAGCCGAAGAGTCGCGGTGACGTACGACCCGGGCGGCGCGGTAGGCGTCCGCTTGCGGGAACTTGGGGAGATCATGGACGAGCGGAAGGCCCCCGGGCCCAAGCCGAAGTGGTGGAGCCGTCCGGTCGCACGACCCGGCGACCGGCAGCCGGACGCGGCGGCGGAGACCGGCACGGAGCCGTCGGCCGAGACCGCGGCGGAGGCCGTGGCGGAGCCGGCGGCCGAGCGGCCACCCGCCGCCGGGGACGCCCGCGAGGCGGCGGCCGCGGCCCGCGCGGGCGCCGGGCGGCCGCTGCACGAGCCCGATCCGTACAGCACCCCGCCCTACGGCGGCCCCGGGCCCTGGGCCCCGGCCCCGCCCGTACAACATCCGGGCACGACCCCGGCGCACGGTACGAACCTGCCGCCCGGCGCCGTCCCGCAGCCCGGGGTTCCGCAACCAGGGGTTCCGCAACCAGGGATGGTGACCCCGGCGCACGGCACCCAGCTGCCGCCCGGGGGCCATGGCGCGCCGGTTCCCGCCCAGTGGCAGAGCTACGACCCCTGGACCGTGGCCCGGCCGCCCGCCGAGCGCAAGGTGGTCTCCCGTAGCCGCGCGTTCGTCGCCGTCCTGCTGATCGCGCTGATCGCGGGGTGCCTGGGCGGCGGGATCGGCGCGTACGTCGAGCGGGACCGGGCCTCCGGGGGCGTCGACGTGAAGCTTCCGCAGGCTCCGCTGGAGAAGGGCACCCGGGACCCGGACAGCATCGCGGGCATCGCCTCCAGCGCGCTGCCGGGCGTGGTGACCATCCATGTCAGCGGCAGTTCCGAGGAGGGCACCGGCACCGGCTTCGTCCTCGACAAGCGGGGTCACATCCTCACCAACAACCACGTCGTGGCGCCCGCCGGTTCCGACGGCGACATATCGGTGACCTTCAACGGCGGCCAGACCGCCCGCGCCGAGCTGGTCGGCCGGGACGCCGGGTACGACCTGGCGGTCATCCGGGTCGAGGGCGTCTCCGGGCTCAGCCCGCTGGCGCTGGGCAACTCCGACTCCGTCCGGGTCGGCGACCCGGTGGTGGCGATCGGCGCCCCGTTCGACCTGGCGGGCACGGTCACCTCCGGCATCATCAGCGCCAAGGAGCGTCCGATCACCGCGGGCGGCGAGAAGGAGGACGGCAGCGACATCTCCTATGTCGACGCGCTGCAGACCGACGCCCCGATCAACCCGGGCAACTCCGGCGGCCCGCTGGTCGACGGCAAGGCGCGGGTCATCGGGATCAACAGCGCCATCCGGGCCGCCGACGACGGCGCCGAGCTGGGCGGTCAGGGCGGATCCATCGGCCTGGGCTTCGCGATCCCGATCAACCAGGGCAAGCGGGTCGCCGAGGAGCTGATCAACACCGGCAAGGCCACCCACCCGGTGATCGGCGTCACGCTCAACATGGAGTACACGGGCGACGGCGCCCGGGTGAACGGCAAGGGTGCCGACGGCCCGCCGGTCACCCCGGACGGCCCGGGCGACAAGGCGGGTATCAAGGCCGGTGATGTGATCACCGAGGTGGACGGCGTCCGGGTGCACAGCGGCCAGGAGCTGATCGTCAAGGTCCGCAGTCACCGTCCCGGCGACCGGCTCCGGCTGACCGTCAAGCGGGACGGCGACGAGCGCACCGTGGGGCTGACGCTGGGCTCGGCGAGCAGCGAGGGCTAGTGCCGCGTCAGCCAAGGTTTGCCCGGTAGCGAGGCGTCCTGGTGCGGTCAGATGCAAGGCGCCGGATCGGCCTCGTAGTGGGCCTACTCGGTCGATTCGGCAACGCCGCAGATGGCCGTGCCAGGGCGGCGAGCGGGGTGAACCTTGGCTGACGCGGCACTAGGCCCTGTCCGGCGGATCTTCGCGGGCCCGCGAGGCCTGGCGCGGCACCTCGCCGCGTTGTCGGGATCGCCCGGGTACGACCTGGTACGAGGGCGACCTTCCGCCTCGCGATGCGCCACCCCAGACGCCGCGGGCTGATCCACGAAGATCCGCCGGACAGGACCTGGCCAATCCTGAGGGGAGGGCAGGCCCGCCCCGACGCCCGATGTTGGCCCGGGCGTCTCCCGCGCCGGGCCCGCCGACAGGTACGGTGTCGAGTGGCCCACTCAAGGGTTTCGGACGTCTTCTAGGAGCTGCAGGGTGTTGGACATAGGACCTCTCGAGCTTGTCGCGCTCGTTGTCCTTGCGGTGCTCATCTTCGGCCCGGAAAAGCTTCCGAAGGTCATCCGGGACGTGTCGCAGTTCATCCGCAAGGTCCGGGAGTTCTCCGACAGCGCCAAGGAGGACATCCGCTCCGAGCTGGGGCCCGAGTTCAAGGACTTCGAGTTCGAGGACCTGAACCCCAAGACGTTCGTGCGCAAGCACGTCCTCGACAACGACGAGCTGGGCCTCAAGGAGATCAGGTCCGGCTTCGACCTCCGCAAGGAGATGGCCGAGGTCGCCGACTCCGTGAACGGCCGGGAGAGTGACGTCGCACACGGCTCTTCAGGGGGCTCCGGCACCACCCCGCCGTCCCTGTCCAAGGGCGACTCCGGCACCCCTGACCTGCTGCGCAAGCGCGATGACCAGCCCCGTGAGGACCGCCCGCCTTTCGACTCCGACGCCACTTGATCCCCCCTTATGCCCGGGCTGGTTGACCCGTATGGCTATCCTCCCTTTGTCCGGGGTGAGGTCGCCCGAAGGGGGGCGGGCCGCCCACGACGAAGGGCAACGAGGAGGCTCCGCGCACATGGGCACGACGAGTCGGCTAGGGGTGCATGGGGTGGACGGTTCGGTACAGGGGATGCCCGCTGAGGCTCGGCGGAGCGTCGACGGCTATCTGATGGCCGCCTTCCCCTGGTACGGCCTTGACGAGGCGTTCACCGGGCCGCGCTGGCTCATGCAGGTGGGTGCGGCCGCCGACGGCCGGGTGGAGTACGGCTCGACCGGGCACGGCGAGGAGCCGTCGCTGCGTGTCGAGACCGATATGGACCAGCAGCGCTTCACGGTGGTGGTGACGGTCGGCGGCCGCCCCGTACGGGACAGCGCGGACGGCACGGGCAAGCTGGAGGCCACCTCGGTCTCCTCGGCCGCCTGGCTGGCGGGCTCGGGCCTGCTGTCATGCACCTGGCCGACCCGCATGGAGCGGGGGCTGCGCCAGGACTGGCTGGACCAGCAGACCGCGATCGCCTGGGATCTGGCGGACGTCCTCGACGGCGAGGAGTGGTCCCAGCTGTCGCTGCCGGTGGACGGCGTGCCGACCGACTTCCACTACCGCGAGTCCGAGTACGGCTGGGTGCTGGCCGGGTCGGCGGGCGAGAGCGTGCACATCGGGGCGTACGGGCGCGGGATGAGCGCCTACGGCCTGGGCTTCTCGGTGATCAAGGACATCGCCGGCTACGACGCGTAGACATGGCACAGGGGCGGCCCCGCGGGGCCGCCCCTGCCGCATCCGCCTCAGAACTTGTTGCGCGGTGTGACGCCCAGCGACATGCCCGCCAGGCCCCGCTGCCGTCCGCCGATCTTGCCGGCGATCGACCGCAGCGCGCTGCCCGCGGGGGAGTCGGGGTCGGACAGCACGACCGGCTTGCCCTCGTCGCCGCCCTCGCGCAGCCGTACGTCGATCGGGATGGAGCCCAGCACCGGCACCGTCGTCCCGGTGGTCCGGGACAGCCCCTCGGCGACCCTCTGCCCGCCGCCGGTGCCGAAGACGTCGACCATCTCGTCGCAGTGCGGGCAGGGCAGCCCGGACATGTTCTCCACCACGCCGACGATCTTCTGATGGGTCTGGACGGCGATCGAGCCCGCCCGCTCGGCCACCTCGGCGGCGGCCTGCTGCGGCGTGGTCACCACCAGGATCTCGGCGCCCGGCACCAGCTGGGCGACGGAGATCGCGATGTCGCCGGTGCCCGGCGGGAGGTCCAGCAGCAGGACGTCGAGGTCGCCCCAGTAGACGTCGGCCAGGAACTGCTGGAGGGCGCGGTGCAGCATGGGCCCGCGCCACACCACCGGGGCGTTGCCCGGGGTGAACATCCCGATCGAGATCACCTTCACGCCGTTCGCCGACGGCGGCATGATCATGTCCTCGACCTGGGTCGGCCGCCCGTCGGCGCCCAGCATGCGCGGCACCGAGTGGCCGTAGATGTCGGCGTCCACGACGCCGACCTTGAGCCCGTCGTCGGCCATCGCGGCGGCCAGGTTGACCGTCACCGACGACTTGCCGACGCCGCCTTTGCCGGAGGCCACCGCGTACACCCGGGTCAGCGAGCCGGGCTGGGCGAAGGGCACCTCGCGCTCGGCCTGACCGCCGCGCAGCGAGGCGGCCAGCTCGCGCCGCTGCTCGTCGCTCATGACGTCCAGCTCGACGGTGACCCCGGTCACCCCGGCGACCTGGTCGACCGCCTCCCGTACCCGGCTGGTGATCGTCTCCCGCATCGGACAGCCGGAGACCGTGAGGTACACCACCACCGCGACCGTGCCGTCCGACGCGATCTCGACGGATTTGACCATGCCGAGGTCGGTGATCGGCTTGTGGATCTCCGGGTCGTTGACCGTGGCGAGCGCGGCGCGCACCGCGTCTTCGCTCGGTGCCGGGACAGTGTCGGTAGCCATACGAAAGATGGTACGGCGCCGCGGGGGCGCGCCGGAAAGCCCGTCAGCGGTCGTGTTCCTCATGCGAGGGTGCGGGCCGCCGCTCGTCCAGCTCCCGCACCAGGTCCTCGAACTCGGAGCGGATCCAGTCCCGCGTCGCGACCTCGCCGAGTCCGGTGCGCAGCGACGCGATCTCCCGGGTCAGGAACTCGGTGTCGGCGATGGCCCGCTCGTCCCGCGCCCGGTCCTGCTCGAGCGTGACGCGGTCCCGGTCGGCCTGCCGGTACTGCGAGAGCAGGATCAGCGGCGCCGAGTACGACGCCTGGAGCGACAGCATCAGCGTCAGGAAGATGAACGGGAACGGGTCGAACCGCAGCGGGCGCGGCGCGAGGGTGTTCCAGGCCAGCCAGGCGACGACGAAGACCGTCATCCAGGCGATGAAGCGGCCGGTGCCCAGGAAGCGGGCGATCAGCTCCGACGCCCTGCCGAACGCCTCCGGGTCCCAGCGCGGCAGCGGGCTGCGGCGGCGCTCCCTGGGCCGGTCCAGACGGCCGCCGTCACCGTCCATCGCCCACCTCCGGGATCGGCACCCCGCCGTGCAGCTCGCGCTCCCGCCAGTCGGTGGGCAGCAGATGGTCCAGCACGTCGTCCACGGTCACCGCGCCCAGCAGCGACCCGCCCTCGTCCACGACCGGCGCCGCCAGCAGGTTGTACGTCGCCAGATGGCCCGCGACCACCGTCAGCGGGGTCTCCGGGCGCAGCGGCCGCAGATCGGTGTCCACGGCCGAGCCGACGAGGGTGAACGGCGGGTCGCGCAGCAGCCGTTGGAAGTGGATGGTGCCCAGATAGCGCCCGGTGGGCGTCTCGTCGGGCGGCCGGCACACATACACCTGGGCGGCGAGCGCCGGGGTGAGGTCCTGGTTGCGGACCCGCGCGAGGGCGTCCGCGACCGTGGCGTCCGGCCGCAGCACGATCGGCTCGGTCGTCATCAGCCCGCCCGCCGAGCCCTCCTCGTACGACATCAGCCGCCGCATGTCGGCGGCCTCCCTGGGCCGCATCAGGGCCAGCAGCCGCTCCTTGTCGCGTTCGGGCAGCTCGGAGAGCAGATCGGCCGCGTCGTCGGGGTCCATCGCCTCCAGGACGTCGGCCGCGCGCTCCTCCTCGAGCTTGCCGAGGATCTCCACCTGGTCGTCGTCGGGCAGCTCCTCCAGGACGTCCGCGAGGCGTTCGTCGTCCAGCGCCGCCGCGACCTCGCCGCGCCGCTTGGCGGAGAGGTGGTGCAGGACGTTCGCGAGGTCGGCGGGGCGCAACCGCTCGAAGGTGGCCAGCAGGTTCTCCGCGCCCTGCCCGTGCTCCTCCAGCGAGAATCCGGTGACGGCCGACCAGTCCACGGTCAGCGTCTCGCCCCGGCGGCGCAGCGCGCCGCTTCTGCCGCGGCGTACGAAGACCTTGTCGATCTCCCATTCGCGGCGCGCGGGCAGCTGTGCCATCGCCACGTCCAGGACCGTGACGTCCTCGCCGGTCTCCACCAGCCGCACCGTGCGGTCCAGCAGTTCGCCGAGGACCAGCGTCTCGGTGGGGCGCTGCTCGAAGCGCCGCATGTTCACCACGCCGGTGGTGATGACCTGGCCCGACTCCACGCCCGTCACCCGCGTCATCGGCAGGAAGATGCGGCGGCGGGTGACCACTTCGACGACCAGCCCGAGCACCCGCGGCGGCCGCCCGGCCAGCCGCAGCATCGCCACCAGATCGCGGACCCGCCCCACGTGGTCGCCGTTCGGGTCGAAGACGGCGACGCCGGCCAGATGCGAGACATAGATCCGCGAGGCGCCTGCCGGCATGTCATGCGCCTCCTTCCCGCCACGCACCGGTGCGTATTCACCGGGTTCAGGCTAGCCTGCCCCGTTCTGCCCCGCCGCCGGACGAGCGGCCTCCGCCGTCCCGCGCACACCCCCGCGCGGCACCGGTACGCTGCCGTACTGCACCGGACCGGCATCAGGAGGCAGAGCGGACGTGCGCATCCGGAACACGGCTCTCGTCGCGGTGATGTGCGCGGGATTGGCCGCGACGCTCACCGCGTGCGGCGGCGAAGGGGAGACGGACCCCGACGCGGGAACCAACGGCGTGGGCAAGCTCCCCGCCACCAAGATCCAGAGCAGGGCCCGGACGGCGGCCGGGAGCGCGGACGCGGTCCATCTGTCCGGCAGCCTCGTCTCCAAGGGCCGCACCTACAAGGTGGACATGAAGCTGAAGGGCGACGGCGGCACCGGCGTCGTCTCCACCAAGGGCACCCGCTTCGAACTGCTGCGGGTGGGCGAGGAGCTGTACCTCAAGGCGGACGCGGGCTTCTGGGGACACCAGGGCGCCGACGGCGGCGGACACAGCGGCGACGCGGCCGCGGCGGACAAGCTCGACGACAAGTACGTGAAGGTGCCGTCCGGGGACCCCTCCTACGAAAGGCTCAGCGGCTTCACGGAGAAGAGCGTCATGCTGGACGGGCTGCTCGGCCTGCACGGCACCATCACCGCGGGCGACCGCGGCGAGGTCGGCGGCATCCGTACGATCCGCATCCGCGGCGGCCAGGGCGATGGCGGCTCCCTCGACGTCTCCCTGGAGGGCCGCCCGTACCCGCTGCGGCTCCAGCGGGCCGGGGGCGCGGGGGTGATCCGGCTGGCGGACTGGAACAAGGACTTCCCGCTGACCGCGCCGGAGAGGGACGCCGTGGTCGACTACGGCCAGCAGATCCCCACGGGGACGTAGCCCCAGGCCGACCCGGTCGGCGCACCCCAGCCACGGGCGGCATACCCCAGCAACTCCGGCGTTTGAGGAGCGGGGGTGTGGGGGCGGAGCCCCCACCCGGGGCCGGGGGCGGAGATGCCCCACCCCCAGCCCCTCCGGCGTTTGAGGAGCGGGGTGCAGGGGCGGAGCCCCGGCGGGGCGCGGGGCGGAGCCCCGCATCGGGGGCCGGGGGCTTGCCCCCGGTTTCGGGAAGGGGCGGGACGGGGAGAACTCAGCCCGCCCCGCGCGCCCGCTTGCCCCGGGCGATCAGCTTCGGCAGCCCCGCCGGCATCGCCCGCCGCGTCACGGCAGCGGTCGGCAGGGGCGCCGCCGCGAGCGAACCCGTCTCCGCCGCCACGAGCGGCCCGTCGGTCACCGGCTCCAGCCGCAGCACCCGGCACTCCCGGGCCCACCGCTCCGCGATCGTGTCCGCGTCCGCCGCGTTCAGCCGCTTGGCCTTCAGCTCGCCGACGGCCGCCGTCCACGCCTCACCGTCCGGGGTGAGTTCGACCACCCGCGCGGGCCAGCCGACCAGCCGCCCGCCCTTGTCCTTGCTGCGCACGGTCACCGTCGCGGCGCCGCCGTCCACGAGCCCGAGCCCCTTCAGCGGCTGCTCGTCGGGGCCGTCCCCGACGAGGCAGACGGCACCCTCGTGCCAGATGTGCCACAGCGCGCGGGCGGCGCCCTCGGAGCCCTGCACCCAGACCAGGGCGGACTTCTTCGCCGCCTCCTCGACCAGGGCGCGGTCGATCGGGTCCATGGCGTCCGTCGGTGGCGGCGTCGGCGTCTGCGTCATGCGAACAGCGTAGGACAGCGGGTCCGGTGCCCTCCGCGCATCCCGTCCAGCGAAACGACTCCGCCCAGAGCCGCCCAGAGCCGCCCGGAGCTGCCCGGAGCCGGCTAGAGCCAGCCGTTCCGCTTGAAGCCGCGGTGGATCGTGACACAGATCGCCACGGTGACGGCCATCACCGTCGGGTAGCCGAACCTCCAGTGCAGCTCGGGCATGTAGGTGAAGTTCATGCCGTAGACCCCGGCGATCATCGTCGGGACCGCGCAGATCGCCGCCCAGGAGGTGATCTTGCGCATGTCCTCGTTCTGGGCGACCGTCGCCTGCGCCAGGTTCGCCTGCAGGATCGAGTTCAGCAGGTCGTCGAAGCCCAGCACCTGCTCGTTGACCCGGGCCAGGTGGTCCGCGACATCCCGGAAGTACTTCTGGATGTCCGGGTCCACCAGCCGCATCGGGCGCTCGCTCAGCAGCTGCATCGGCCGCAGCAGCGGCGAGACGGCCCGCTTGAACTCCAGCACCTCGCGCTTGAGCTGGTAGATACGGCCCGCGTCGCCGCCGCGCCGGGAGGTCGCCTGTGAGAAGACCTCGATCTCGACCTCGTCGATGTCGTCCTGCACGGCGTCGGCGACCGCGAGATACCCGTCCACGACCTGGTCGGCGATGGCGTGCAGCACCGCCGAGGGGCCCTTGGCCAGCAGCTCCGGGTCCTCCTGGAGGCGGTGGCGCAGGGCGCGCAGCGAGCCCTGGCCGCCGTGCCGCACGGTCACGATGAAGTTGTGGCCCGTGAAGCACATCACCTCCCCGGTCTCCACGACCTCGCTGGTCGAGGTGAGTTGGGCGTGCTCCACGTAGTGGATGGTCTTGAAGACGGTGAAGAGGCTGTCGTCGTACCGCTCCAGCTTCGGCCGCTGGTGCGCCTGCACCGCGTCCTCGACGGCCAGCGGGTGCAACCCGAACTCCTGTGCGATGCCGGCGAACTCACGCTCGGTCGGCTCGTGCAGCCCGATCCAGGCGAACCCGCCCTCCGCGCGCACCCGCTCCTTGGCCTGCGCCGGGCTGACGTGGTCGCTGACCCGCTTCCCGTCGCGGTAGACGGCGCAGTCGACGATCGCGCTGTTGACGGACGGGTCGCGGGTGGTGTCGTAGTTGCTGGTGTTGTGCGTCCGGCGCAGGGCGGGGCGGACGGCTGCGCGCAGGTCACGGATCATCGACATGACGGGCTCCTTCACGGGCCGGCCGTCAGCGGTGGGCGCGCGGCGCAGCGCTGCGCCCGGAAGGTGGACGTACGGCACGTCCCTGAGGCGTACCTACGTCCGCAAAGCGGGCGGCGCTCCGTGCGATGACGCTGACGGAAGTTCGCGGAGAACAGAACAGATGCGATACGAAGGCGCTCTGCCGTCACATGCCCTTGATGGGAGAAGACTTCACGTGTTTCACCGCGAGGCGGTGGGGTACGGAAGGTTTCAGATCATGAAGCCGCATACCAAGGGGAAACGACGGGAGAACTGTCGGTACTGCACGGTCGACTAGGATCCACCGCAGCCCCACCTCCTCCGGCCGGTCCCCCTTGGGGGACTACGTATTTCCCTGGGCAGGCAGCAAGGCTATCAGCCGGTAGAACCGCCCGGCCGCCGCTTTGCCCGTTCGATACGCGATCTATGCTCACCGCATGTCAGACGTTCTGCAGCTGGTCGAGGCCCGGTTGATCGCCGCGCTGGGCGAGCCGGACGCCCGCGCCGCCGTCACGTTCGTCGGTACGGACCGCATCGAGGTGCTGCGTTTCCGCGCGGACGGGAACGTCGTCCGGTACGCCACCCTCGGCATGTCGGACCATCCGATGACCGACCCCACCGCCCCCGTCGCCGACCCCCTCCGCGGCCCGCGCGCCGAACTGGTCCTCACCGTGCGCAGCGGCGGGCCGGGGCCCGGCCCCGCCGTCCTGGACGAGGTGCTGCGCCCGCTCGCCGTGCTGGCCGCCTCGCCGCAGGTCGAGGGCGTGGTGGTGGCCCCGGGCGCGTCCTTGGACCTGGGCGGTCCGCTGTGGCCCGGGGCGCCCTTCAGCTCCGTACTCGTCGGCGAACCGGGGGGTCTGGTCGAGGACTTGGAGCTGATCGCGCCGATGGAGCCGGTGCGCTTCCTGCCGCTGCTGCCGATGACCGGGAACGAGGCGGCGTGGAAGCGGGTCCACGGCGCCGGCGCGCTCCAGGACCGCTGGCTGCGGCACGGCACGGACCTGCGCGATCCGGCCAGATCCGGTGTGCCGCTCGTCTGAGGCTCGTCCCCGGCTCGTGGCCGGTCCGCCCCCTCCACACGGGTGATCGTCCTTGACGTGGGGACGGGCGGGGAGGACCGTGGGGCCCTATGAGGGGCGAACCCAGTTGCCCGAAGTGCGGTGGCCGGGTGCGTGCGCCCGGTCTCTTCGCCGACTCCTGGCAGTGCGGTGTGCACGGCACGGTGCACCCCGTCCAGCCGGTCGTCCCACCGAGCGTGGAAGCACTCGTGGTGGTCACCAACCGCGCCCGGGTGCCCGTATGGATGCCGTGGCCGCTGCCCGTCGGCTGGCTGTTCACCGGTGTCGCGTGCGCCGGTGACGACCGCAGCGGCGGCCGCGCGACGGTCGTGGCCTGCTCGGGCCCGGGCCCGCTGGGCGGTCCGGGGGAGCTGCTGCTGGTGGCGGAGGAGCTGGGCGTGGGGCTCGGCGCGCGGTACGCGGGCATCCCCGGCCCCGACCCCGGGCCCGGGATGCGGGTGGACAAGCCGCCGCACGTCAAGGTGCTGGCCGCCGGGCGGCCCACCCCGCTGTGGCATGTCGAGGGCACCCCGGACGACCGCGCGGTGTTCGCGGGCGAGGCGTGCGGGCTGTGGCTGTGGGCGGTGGTCTGGCCCGAGCAGACCGGGCTGCTGATGTACGACGAGATGGTGCTCACCGATCTGCGGGACGCGGGCGCCGAGGTGGATCTGGTGCCGTGCGGCGCGTTGTCGCCGCGGCTGCTGTCCTGACGCGGGGCGCGCGGTCCTGACGCCGGGTGGCCGTACGGATCGCACGGGTCACCCCTGACGCGGGCATGCCCTGGACTGCGGCTACCCTGAAGCAGGCCGCCCGTTCACCCTGTTACCGCTGGGAGCCCGCGTTCGTGCGCATCGACCTGCACACCCACTCCACCGCGTCGGACGGTACGGACACCCCCGCCGAACTCGTGCGCAATGCCGCCGCGGCCGGTCTGGACGTCGTCGCGCTCACCGATCACGACACGGTCGGCGGCTACGAGGAGGCGGCCGGGGCGCTGCCGGACGGGCTGGCGCTGGTCACCGGCGCCGAGCTGTCCTGCCGTCTGGGCGGGGTGAGCCTGCACATGCTGGCGTATCTCTTCGATCCGGCCGAGCCCGAGCTGGCGCGCGAGCGCGAGCTGGTGCGCGACGACCGGGTGCCCCGGGCCAAGGCGATGGTGGGCAAGCTGCGTGAGCTGGGCGTGCCCGTCACCTGGGAGCGGGTGGCGGAGATCGCCGGGGACGGGGCCGTGGGGCGGCCGCACATCGCGACCGCGATGGTCGAGGCGGGCGTGGTCGAGAGCGTCACGGACGCGTTCGACTCGGAGTGGCTGTCGAACGGCGGCCGGGCGTACGTGGAGAAGCACGAGCTGGACCCCTTCGAGGCGGTCCGGCTGATCAAGGGCGCGGGCGGGGTCGCCGTCTTCGCGCATCCGCTGGCCGTCAAGCGGGGCGAGTGCGTACCGGAGAGCGCGATCGGGGAGCTGGCCGCGGCCGGTCTCGACGGCATCGAGGTCGACCACATGGACCACGACGAGGCCACCAGGGCCCGGCTGCGCGCGATCGCCGCCGAGCACGGGCTGCTGACCACGGGCTCCAGCGACTACCACGGCAGCCGTAAGACCTGTCGGCTCGGCGAGTACACCACCGACCCCGAGGTCTACGCGGAGATCGTGCGCCGGGCGGCGCTGGCCCCACGCGAAGCGCCCCCGTACGGCGGCGTACGGGGGCGGCTGCGGTGACGCGTCACTCTTCTCGTCGGTGACTCGCCGGCGTCTGCGTCTTTGTCTGCTGCTTCTGCGTCGGTGGTACTACCGGGCGGCGGTTTCGGCTGGACGGATGTAGATGCGCTGGCCGATCGCGGCGGCCTGCTGCACGATCCCATTGACGGAGGCGGCGTCCACGACGGTGCTGTCCACGGCGTTCCCGTCGACATCGTCAAGGCGCATGATCTCGAAGCGCTGCAAGGCTTCTCCCTTCGTCTGATCCTCCTGCTGGAGAACTTGTGTATACGGAACACGGGGCTTCACTGCCCCGTGTTTCCACAACTTGTTCAACCAAGCATGCCCTGAAAAGATTCCCTACGCTAATGAAATTTTTCGCCAAACTAAGTATTCCCTGGTCGGGCGCCGATGAGACGGAGTCCGGTTGTGCCCCTCCCGCGGGGGCCCGGAGAATGAACCGCGTATGAGTGACGTGATGCCTGCGGGCCAACCAGACCTCGCCTCGATCGTCGACGGCATCGAGCGCACCAATGAGCTGCTGCAGCGCGTGCTCGCCGAGGTCGCGACCACGCCGTCCACTCATGCGATCTTCGTGGACGCCGGATACGTCTACGCCGCCGCCGGGCGGCTCGTCGCCGGGACGGAGGACCGCCGGGCCTTCGAGCTCGACGCGGAAGGGATCATCGAGGCGTTCATCGACAAGGCCCGGACGATCTTCCCGGACAGCCGGTTGCTGCGGGTCTACTGGTTCGACGGGGCCCGGCGCCGCATCCACACCCCCGAGCAGCAGAGCATCGCCGAGCTGCCCGACGTCAAGGTCCGGCTGGGCAACCTCAACGCCAACAACCAGCAGAAGGGCGTCGACTCACTCATCCGCTCCGACCTCGAATCCCTCGCCCGGCACCGGGCGATCGGCGACGCCGTGCTGATCGGCGGCGACGAGGACCTGGTCTCCGCCGTCGAGGCCGCGCAGGGCTACGGAGCGCGCGTCCACCTGTGGGGCATCGAGGCCCTCGACGGGCGGAACCAGGCCGAGCCGCTGCTGTGGGAGGTCGACAGCCAGCGCACCTTCGACCTCGACTTCTGCAAGCCGTACGTCACCCGGCGGGCGACCGGCTACGAGCCGAACGGCGACAGCCCGCTGTGCGGGCCCGCGCCCTCCCGCGACGAGGTGCGCTTCATCGGCGCGCAGATCGCCGCCCAGTGGCTCTCCGCGCGCGGCCGCGAAAGTCTCGCCGAGCTGCTGCCCGGCCACCCCTATCTGCCCGGCTCGGTCGACCAGGAGCTGCTGATCGACGCGGAGGGGATGCTGCGGCTGTCCCTGCGTGCCCACGCCGATCTGCGGCGGGCGCTGCGGGACGGCTTCTGGGAGCACCTGCAGGCGCAGTACTAGCCGGCCTCCTGCCAGAAGGAGATCAGCGCGTCGGCCGTGGGGTGCGGCCGCTCCGCGTTGGGGGAGTGTTCCGCGCCCTCGATCACGGTCCGGCGGGCGGACAGCCGCTCCGCCATCGCGTCCATCAGCCGCACCGGCCAGGCGTAGTCCACCTCTCCCGACAGCACATGCTTCGGGAGCGCCGTCGCGGCCAGCTCCCCGACCCGGTCCGGCTCACCGTTCAGCTGCCGCCCGGTGGCCATCAGCTGCTCCGGAACGGTGCCCATCCAGCGCGCGTGCAGAAAGTCCCGTACGCCGGGCGGCGTCACCTCATCGGCCGCCTCGGGCGGATCGAGTTCGCGCATCGCCTGCCAGACGGACTCCATGTCCATCACGCTCAGCGCGTCGATCAGCAGCTTGGTGCGCTGCTGCTGCGGGGGCGCGATGGCGGCGGGACCGGAACTCATGATCGTGAGCGAGGCGAAGGCGGCGGGGTCGCGCAGCACGGCGGCCCGTGCGATCAGCCCGCCCAGCGAGTGCCCCAGCACATGCACCGGCCCCGCGCCGTCCGCCAGCGCCGCCGCCTGGGCGAGCAGATCCCGCGCCAGCTCCTCCTGCGCGTAGGCGGCCTCGTCGCGCGGCCCGGGACTCTCGTACTGCCCCCGCCCGTCGACCGCGACCGCCCGGAAACCGGCGGCGGCCAGCGGCTCCAGGAGCGCGATGAAGTCCTCCTTGCTCCCGGTGAACCCCGGCACCAGCAGCACGGTCCCGCGCGCGGAGCGCCCCGGTGGTGCGTCATGCACGGCGAACTCGCCGCGCGCGGTCGACAGCCGGAGGGCGCGGGCGCCCGAGGGGAGGGTGAGGAACGGCGGCCTGCTCATGGAGACGAGGCTATACAGGACGCGGAGAACGGGGCGTGAACGGGGCGTTGTGCCCGGTGCCCCACATGCCCGGGGCCTGATCCGCGGTGTGCGGATCAGGCCCCGTCGGGTGCTGTGGCCGTCAGGCCTCGGGTGTGGCTTCCGCCGCCGCGCGGGTGCGGGTGCGGCGGCGTACGGGCTTCGCCTCGGCCTCGTCGGGCTGAGCGGTCGGCTCCGTGGCCTTGGCCGCCGTACGGGTGCGACGGCGCGGCTTGGCGGGGGCCTCGGCCTCCGCTTCCGCCGTCTCGGCCGTGGCGGCCTTGGCCCGGCTACGGCGACGCGGCGCGGCCGTGGCGGTCTCCGCCGCCTCGGCTCCGGCCTCGGCCGTCTCGGCCGCCTTCGCCCGGGTGCGGCGGCGGGGCTTGGCCGGGGCTTCCTCGGCTGTCTCCGTCGTGCCCTCGGCGGTGGCGACGGCCGTTTCGGCGGCGTCGGCCTTGGCGCGGGTGCGGCGGCGCCGGGGCTTGGCGGGGGTCTCCTCCGGCGCGGCATCCGCCGGAGCCTCCGCCGCCGGGGTCTCCACCGCAGGGGCCTCCACCGCAGGGGCCTCCGCCGTGTCGACGGCGGTGACGGCCGCCGCGTCCGCGTCGGCCGCCGCACCGGACCGGGTGCGGCGACGGCGGCGCGGGCGGCGCGGCTCCGTCGCGGACTCGGCGCCCTCGGCCTCGGGGGCGGCCGGGGCCGAGCCGTCCACCGACTGGCCGCCGCGGGTGCGGCGGCGGACCCGCGGGGTGCGGGTGGGGCGCGCGGGGCGCTCCTCCGTGGCGGGGGAGCGGCGGCCGCGGCCGCCGGTCTCGCCGAGGTCCTCGACCTCCTCGGCCGCCAGCCCGGCCCGGGTGCGCTCGGCGCGCGGCAGGACACCGGTGGTGCCCTCCGGGATGCTCAGCAGCTCGTACAGGTGCGCGGAGGTCGAGTACGTCTCCTCCGGGTCGTTGAACGGCAGGTCCAGCGCCTTGTTGATCAGCTGCCAGCGCGGGATGTCGTCCCAGTCGACGAGCGTGATGGCCGTACCCGAGGCGCCCGCGCGGCCGGTGCGGCCGATGCGGTGCAGATAGGTCTTCTCGTCCTCGGGGGACTGGTAATTGATCACATGGGTGACGCCCTCGACATCGATGCCGCGCGCGGCGACATCGGTGCAGACCAGGACGTCGACCTTGCCGTTGCGGAAGGCGCGCAGCGCCTGCTCGCGGGCGCCCTGGCCGAGGTCGCCGTGGACCGCGCCGGAGGCGAACCCGCGGCGGGCGAGCTGGTCGGCGATGTCGGCGGCGGTCCGCTTCGTGCGGCAGAAGACCATCGCGAGGCCGCGGCCCTCCGCCTGCAGCACGCGCGACACGACCTCCGGCTTGTCCATGGAGTGGGCGCGGAAGACGTGCTGGGTCGTGTTGGCGACCGTCTGGCCCTCGTCGTCCGGCGCGGTGGCGCGGATGTGCGTGGGCTGCGACATGTAGCGGCGGGCGAGACCGATGACGGCGCCCGGCATGGTCGCCGAGAACAGCATGGTCTGGCGCTTGGCCGGGAGCATGTTGATGATCTTCTCGACGTCGGGCAGGAAGCCCAGGTCGAGCATCTCGTCGGCCTCGTCGAGGACGAGCGCCTTGACGGACGAGAGCCGCAGCTTCTTCTGGCCCGCGAGGTCGAGCAGCCGGCCGGGGGTGCCGACGATCACGTCGACGCCCTTCTTCAGGGCCTCGACCTGCGGTTCGTACGCGCGGCCGCCGTAGATCGACAGCACCCGGACGGCGCGGGCCTTACCGGCGGTCAGCAGGTCGTTGGTGACCTGCTGGCACAGCTCGCGGGTGGGGACGACCACGAGCGCCTGCGGGGCGTCGGTCAGCTGCTCGGGCTTGGCCCGGCCCGCCTCGACGTCCGCGGGGACGACGACACGCTCCAGCAGCGGAAGGCCGAAGCCCAGCGTCTTGCCGGTGCCGGTCTTGGCCTGGCCGATGACGTCGGAGCCGGAGAGGGCGACCGGGAGCGTCATCTCCTGGATGGGGAACGGGGACGTGATGCCGACGGCCTCAAGGGCCTCGGCTGTCTCGGGAAGGATCCCGAGTTCTCGGAAAGTGGTCAGGATGCTTGCCTCTTCTGTGAGACGCGGCGGGAGGCGGCGAAGGGGGTCGCACTGCGCCCGGTTACACCGGCCTTGGCCGGTTCGGCGCGGGACCACTGCCCTCGCTCGAGCGCTCACGCCGCGAGCGGTTCCCTCCTGCCGTGCACATGTGAAGATGCGCGCCGCGCGGAGAGCGGTCGGGTATTGGAGCCGATCGGGCCACCGACCGGGCATCCGCATTCGTGGAACGACC
Organism: Streptomyces sp. NBRC 110028; assembly: GCF_001417735.1. Lineage (GTDB taxonomy): Bacteria > Actinomycetota > Actinomycetes > Streptomycetales > Streptomycetaceae > Streptomyces. The sequence continues at coordinate 537,080 of NZ_BBUZ01000023.1, read as the reverse complement.
CGCCGATACTCGACGGGTGCAAATACCACTGTACCCCGGAAGTGCGCATCTGTGACCGGGCAACCCGAACCGGGGTGTGGGGGGACTTGGCTGACCAGGGCCTTCCTCGCCCCGTCCGGCGGACTATTGTGCGCTCCATGGAGACGTCTGATACGCCTGAGACCGAGAAGACCCCGACCGGGATCGCCGCCCAGGACTGGGAGACGGCCGCCGCCGAGCCGCAGTACCGGGCCGCGGTGGTGGACCTGCTCGGGGCGCTCGCCTATGGCGAGCTGGCCGCGTTCGAGCGGCTCGCTGAGGACGCCAAGCTGGCGCCCACGCTGGAGGACAAGGCGGAGCTGGCGAAGATGGCGTCGGCCGAGTTCCACCACTTCGAGCGGCTGCGGGACCGGCTGGCGGCGGTCGGCGAGGAGCCGACCGCGGCGATGGAGCCGTTCGCGGCGGCGCTGGACGGGTTCCACCGCCAGACCGCGCCGTCCGACTGGCTGGAGGGCCTGGTCAAGGCGTACGTGGGCGACTCGATCGCCAGTGACTTCTACCGCGAGGTGGCGGCCCGGCTCGACTCGGACACCCGCGACCTGGTGCTCCAGGTGCTGGACGACACCGGCCACGCGAGTTTCGCGGTGGAGAAGGTGCGGGCCGCGATCGAGGCCGACCCGCGGGTCGGCGGGCGGCTGGCGCTGTGGGCCCGGCGGCTGATGGGCGAGGCGCTGTCCCAGGCGCAGCGGGTGGTCGCCGACCGTGACGCGCTGTCCACGATGCTGGTGGGCGGGCTGGCCGACGGCTTCGACCTGGCCGAGGTCGGCCGGATGTTCTCGCGGATCACCGAGGCGCACACCAAGCGGATGTCGGCGCTGGGCCTGGCCGCTTGACATCCGCCGGCCAGGGCCTGGGTCCTGCGCGGGGGCGTGAGAAAGGGCTCCGGGACCCCGGAGCCCTCGCGCACCGCGCCTCGGCGGGCCGTGCCTGAGCCGTGGCTTCAGGCCGGGACCGACCGGCGGCGTCCGGCCCGGGGCCGGACGAGCAGCGACAGCAGGGCGGCGGCGAAGCCGAGCGCGACCATCAGCACGACCGCCGAGTGGCCCGAGCCCAGCACGGTGTGGGCGATCATCGCGCCGAAGAACGCGGCGGCGGGGCCGGTGGACAGGACGAGGGGCGTGGCGGGCAGTCGGCGGGACAGCCGGTGACTCGCCCCGTACGCGATGGCGAGACCGATCAGTGCCGAGCCGAGCGCCTCCCAGAAGATCATGGCGCGTCCTTCCCGTGAGCGGATCGGGACCGAAGCGTGATCACGCGTCGGTCGTGCCGGTCCTACCCGGGGCCAGGCGGGGGCAACCCTGATCGAGGGGGATCGGGAGAGCGGGCCGCGGCGCGACGGCGCACGACGGCGGCGGGGCCCGGTGAGAGAAATCCCACCGGGCCCCGCCGCCGTTGCGCGTGATCCGCTCAGAGAGCGCTGAAGCCGACCTTACGGGTGCTCGGCTCGCCGATCTCGACGTAGGCGAGACGGTCGGCCGGAACCAGGACCTTGCGGCCGTGTTCGTCCGACAGGCTCAGCACCTGCGCCTTGCCAGCGAGCGCGGCGGCCACCGCACGCTCGACATCCTCGGCAGACTGCCCGCTCTCCAAGGTGATCTCGCGGGGCGCGTGCTGCACGCCGATCTTGACCTCCACGGCCTTGTCCCTCCGACGGTCAGTTGGTGCGCGGCGTCCGCGCTGTACGCAGCACACATTAGCCCGGGAACCGGGCCCGCTGGGCGGCGCGGGCCAAGCCCGCAGCGAACAGGCCTTACGTCCCGCTCTCCGCTCCGTGCAGCGGGAAGCCCGCGATACCGCGCCAGGCGAGCGAGGTGAGCAACTGCATAGCGGTGTCCCGGGGGACGGCGCTGCCGCTGGAGAGCCAGTAGCGGGCGACGACCTGGGAGACGCCGCCGAGGCCGACGGCCAGCAGCATGGACTCGTCCTTGGACAGCCCGGTGTCCTCCGCGATGACCTCGCTGATGGCCTCGGCGCACTGGAGCGAGACCCGGTCCACGCGCTCGCGCACGGCGGGCTCGTTGGTGAGGTCGGACTCGAAGACGAGCCGGAAGGCGCCGCCCTCCTCCTCGACGTACGCGAAGTAGGCGTCCATGGTGGCGGCCACCCGCTGCTTGTTCTCGGTGGTCGAGGCGAGCGCGGTGCGGACCGCCTGCAGCAGGGCGTCGCAGTGCTGGTCGAGCAGGGCGAGATACAGCTCCAGCTTGCCCGGGAAGTGCTGGTAGAGCACGGGCTTGCTGACTCCCGCACGCTCGGCGATGTCGTCCATCGCGGCCGCGTGGTAGCCCTGTGCGACAAAGACCTCCTGGGCGGCCCCCAGGAGCTGATTGCGTCGGGCTCGGCGCGGCAGGCGCGTACCCCGCGGGCGCGCCTCGGTCTGCTCGATGGCTGTCACGCCGCCTCCCATTGAATGTTCCGAGCACGGTGTCCACCGCGCCCGCCATCGTACTTTTGGGTAACAGGGCCGCGCGCCGTCCGTGCGGAGATTTTCACGGACTGGACACTATGAAAGCCCACAAAGGGTGCTGGTCATCGGTAGTCCTCCTCGTTCTCCTCGACGACCCGGGCCTGCTCCGCGCGGTCGGCCTCATTGGCCTCCAGCGGTTCGTCGGCGGTCCGAGGGTCGTCGCGGTGGGGGACGAGGTCATGGTGCTGTTCAGCGGCGTCCGCCTCGGGGGCCTCGACGCTGCGGAGGGCGGGGTCGTCGTTGTTCTCGAGGGCGTTCGTGAAGGTCTCGGGGTCGCTCGGATCGACGGTCATGTACTCCCCTTCCCAGAGGCAGATGATCGCCTCTGTGTATGTACGAGCCTAGGAGAGGTCACTTTCGGACGCTACGTGGTCTGTGAGCGTGAACACACGGTCAGCCATGTGATCGTCTCGTAACATTGCGGCATGTCTTCGACCGAGCCGCCGGAAGCCCGCATCGTCGCCGCGGTGTCCCCAGCGCGGCCCGTGCGGGTCGGGGCGGGTGAAAAGCTCCGCACCACCAGCCTGCCCGGTCTCACGCTGAACGTGCGTACCCGTCCGCCCGTGGTTTCAGGCCTGCCGCCCGCGGTGTTTCTCCACGGGCTGGGCGGATGTTCGCAGAACTGGTCGCCGCTGATGGAACAGCTCGCCGACCGGCTGGACATCGAGGCCCCCGACCTGCCCGGATTCGGCGACTCCCCGCCGCCCGACGACGGCGACTACTCCATATCCGGCCACGCCCGGGCCGTCATCCGCCACCTCGACGCGAGCGGCCGCGCCCCGGTGCATCTGGCCGGGAACTCCATGGGTGGCACGGTCGCCATCCGCGTCGCGGCCGTGCGGCCGGACCTGGTGCGCAGCCTCACCCTGGTCTCGCCCGCGCTGCCCGAGCGGCGCCCGCAGCGCACCGCGGTGCCCACGGGGCTGCTCGCGATCCCCGGGGCGACCCGCCTCTTCAGCCGCGCGACCCGCGACTGGGACGCGGAGCGGCGCACCCGGGAGCTGCTGGCGCTCACCTACGGCGACCCCGGGCAGGTCACCCAGGAGGACTTCGCGCTGGCGGTCGAGGAGTACGAGCGGCGGCTCGCGCTCCCGTACTTCTGGGACGCGCTCGCGCGTTCGGCGCGCGGCCTGGTCGACTCCTACGCCCTCGGCGGCCAGCACTCGCTGTGGCGGCAGGCCGAGCGGGTCCTCGCGCCCACGCTCCTCGTCTACGGGATGCGCGACCAGTTGGTGTCCATCCGCATGGCCCGCAGGGCGAGCGCAACCTTCCGCGACTCGCGTCTGTTGACGCTGTTGGACGCCGGACATGTGGCGATGATGGAGTACCCCGGAGCGGTGGCGCGCGGCATGCGCGAACTGCTCGACGACGTCGAGGGACGAGCCGCCGGCGGGCGGGCCGTCGACCTGAGACACGAACAACAAGCGACAGACGGACGGGACAGCCGGAAGACACGGGGGGTACCGGTGCCCGGAGCGGACGGGAGCGGTGCGGCGCGTGGGTAAGCACAGCGCACGGGGCAGCCAGGAGGACCGGGATCCCGGGTCCACCGAGGCGGATTCCGGCCCCGGTGCGGGGCGTCGGCGGCGCTCGGCGGCGCCCGGCGCCCAGGACCCGGGCGTGACGCCGCCGCAGGGCATCCCGCGGACCGCCCACGGACCGGCCTCGCCGCCGCGCTCCAGGGGCGGCCACCCCGGGCCCTCCGGCCACCCCGGGCCCTCCGGGCCGCCCGGACGCCCCGCGCAGCGTGAGACGGGCGGTGGCTGGAGCGCCTTCGGCACCGCCACCATGAACGCGCCGCAGCGCCCCGGCGGCTCCGCCGCCGGTGGTGCGCCCGGGGGCGGCGCGGGCGGGCTGATGCCCGGGCCGCGCAAGGAGTACCTGGAGGCGTTCGACACCACCGAGACCCCGGAGACCGCCGGCGAGGACGCCTTCGCCGCCGGTGCGCCCGGCACGGTGCCGGCGCCGCGCCGTACCCGCCCCGGCGCGGGGGCCGACGACGACCGCGGGAGCGCCGGCGGCGGCCCCGGGGGTCCCGGCGGCCCCGGCAGACCGGGCACCGCCTCGCCGTCCGACGGGCTCCCCGGGGCCGACGGCCCCGACCCCGAGGGCAAGGGCGCGCGAGAGGCCGGCAAGGGCGGCAAGGGGCGTACGTTCACCGGTGTCGCCGCGGCGGCCGTGACCACCGTGCTGGCCGTCGTGGTGGCCGGGCAGGTGGGAGGCGGCCCGCAGAGCGACAGCAAGGCGCAGTCCAAGGGCGGGCCGGAGCGCGGCGACGGGGGAGCGTCGTCCCGTACGGACGGCCGGGGCACCCCGTCCGCTTCCGCGAGCCCCGAACTCGCCACGTACCAACAGAAGATGGCCGCCCTGTATCCGCTCGATCCGAAGCTCAAGGGCTCGGGCGCCTTCACGACCGTCCCCGGGCAGGACAAGGCGCCCGGCACGGGCCAGATCCTGCGCTACCGGGTGGACATCGAAAAGGGGCTGCCGCTCGACGGCTCGCTGTTCGCCGAGGCGGTGCACAAGACGCTCAACGACGACCGCAGTTGGGGCCACGGCGGCACCCGCACCTTCGAGCGGGTCTCCTCCGGACGCCCCGACTTCGTCATCACCCTGGCGAGCCCCGGCACCACCGCGGTGTGGTGCCGGAAGTCCGGTCTCGACACGACCGAGGACAACGTCTCGTGCGACTCGGCGTCCACCCAGCGCGTCATGATCAACGCCTATCGGTGGGCGCAGGGCGCCCGTACGTTCGGCGACGACAAGATGTACGAATACCGCCAGATGCTCATCAACCACGAGGTCGGGCACCGGCTCGGGCACAACCACGAGACGTGCACCAGGCAGGGCGCGCTCGCCCCGGTGATGATGCAGCAGACCAAGTTCCTGGCGACGGACGGCGTGACGTGCCGCCCCAACGCCTGGCCGTTCCCCAAGGGCTGATCCCCGATCCTCAGGGGCTCGCGCCCGTTATAGCGCCCGACAACGCCTGAAATCCAGGAAGGTCACGGGCGTTCACCCCTTCCGGTGGCGCGATGGACAACCGTCCGTCGCGCCACGGCCATGCGCGCATAACGTGCTCCCGCTGCCCGACGTGCCGAACCGCGGCATGACGGCTTGCCCACAGGGGAGATCGGGGGTGCGCTCATGCGCGTGGGACTGCTTACGGAGGGTGGGTACCCGTATGCGACCGGTGAGGCGCTGGTGTGGTGCGACCGGCTGGTGCGCGGGCTGGACCAGCACGACTTCGAGGTCTACGCGCTGAGCCGCGACGCCCGTCAGGAGGCCGGGGGCCGGACGGAGCTGCCCGGGCAGGTGCGACGGGTGCGCACCGCGCCGCTGTGGGGCGAACCGGCCGGGCGGCGGCGGTCGTACGGGCGGCGGCAGCGGCGGCGGTTCGCCGAGCACTTCGGGGACCTGACGGTGGCGATCAGCGTGCCGGGCGGTCCGGACGGCGCCCAGGCGGACCGTTTCGCCAGCGGTCTCCACGGCCTCGCCGACCTCGCCCGGGACACCGGCGGGCTGCCCGCCGCGCTCCGCTCCGAGGAAGCCGTCCGCACCCTGGAGCGCGCCTGCCACACCCCCGGCGCGCCGCGCGCCGCCCACCGGGCGCGGGTCGCCGACCTGCTGGCCGTGACCGAGGCGCTGGAGCGGGCGCTGCGCCCGCTGTCGCTCGACTGGTACGGCGGCGGCCGCGACCCGGGGCTGTCCGGTGTGGACCTGTGCCACGCGACGTCGGGCGGCGTGGCCGCGCTCCCGGGACTGCTGGCCGAGCGCCGTTTCGGCACGCCGCTGCTGGTCACCGAGTACGGCGTACGGCTGCGCGAGCACTATCTGCGGCGCCCGCCCGGCCGCGACGAGCGCTCCGGTCCGGTCCGCGCCCTGCTGGCCGCCTTCCAGGGGAGGCTGGCCGCCGAGGCGTACGCGCGGGCCGCGCTCATCACCCCCGGCAATACGCACGCCCGCCGCTGGCAGGAGCGGTGCGGAGCCGACCCGGAGCGGCTGCGCACCGTCCATCCCGGGATGGACGCCGCCCGCTTCGCGGAGGTCGGCGAGGGTGGCGCGGCGGCCGGGGGAGCGGACGACCGGACGCTGGTGTGGGTGGGGCGGCTCGAACCCGCCAAGGACGTCGTCGCGCTGCTGCACGCCTTCGCCGAGGTGCGGCGGTGGCGGCCGGACACGCGGCTGCGCGTCATCGAGACCCGGCCCGGCGACGGCCCGTCCGGTGGCGGCTACCCGGCCCACTGCCGCGGGCTGGCCGCCCACCTCTTCCCCGACGAGGCCGCGAACGCCCATACGCCCGGCGACAATCCGGTCTCCTTCGAGCGCGTCGGCGACCCCGAGGTGCCGACCCTCGCGGACGCGTACGCGGCGGGTTCGGTCGTCGTGCTGTCCAGCGTGGTCGAGGGGTTCCCGGTGGGGCTGGTCGAGGCGATGTTCTGCGGCCGGGCCACGGTCTCGACCGACGCGGGTGCCGTCTGCGAGGCCATCGGCGGCACCGGTCTGGTGGTGCCGCCGCGCAACCCCCGGGCGCTCGCCGACGCGTGCCTCGCGCTGTTGCGCGACCCCGAGCGCCGCGCCCGCCTGGGCGCCGCCGCGCGCGCCCGGGCGCTGGAACTCTTCACCGCCGAGCAGAACGTGGTCGCCTTCCGGGGCATCTACCTGGAGCTGATGTCGCACTGCCCGGTGCGCCGCGAGGAGGTCGGCGCGGACGGCGCGCCCCTGCCGTTCGCCCGCCCGGCCGAGGCCCGCGTCCCGGGCCGCTGGACCGCGGGCCGGCACCTCGCGCGCACCCCCCGCTGGGCAGGGCCCGGACCGGCACCGCGGCAGCCCCTGGCCGCCCTGTCCGAGGAGGGCGCGTGACCGGGCCCACGGGCACGTCCGGGGGGCGCCGTGAACAGCCGAGCGCCCCGGCGTCCGCCCATGAGCGGGGCGCGAAGGCGCGGCGCGGCTCGGTGGATCCGGTGCGGGCGCTGATGCACCGCCACCGCGAGCTGTGCGCCCGGGCCGTCGACCCGCTGGAGATCGCCGCCGGCCTTGAGGCCCACGGGGTGACCGACCGCACCGCCGCCCGCTTCCGGCACCGCGACGTCTTCTCGCTCGCCGAGGAGCTGTACGCCCGGGTCCCGCGCGACGGCGACACCGGGGACGACGCGCGGCCCGGCGAGGCCGCGCCGGCCCGGCCCCGGGGCGTGCGGGCGGCGCTCGGACTGCTCTGGCTGCTGCCCGGTGCGCTGGCCGCGGCGACCGTCGCCGGTGCGTACCGGGCAGGGGCCGTCGCGGTCGGCGCGGCCGGTGCCGTCCTGACGGCGGGCGCGCTGTGGCCCTGCCTGCGCCGGGGCCCGCTCGGCACCGCCGGGCGCGGTGCGCGGTGCGCGAGCCGGTGGGCGGGCCTGCCGGAAGCGCTGCGCACAGGGTGGCTGCTCGCCTACGCCGCTTGCGGCGACTGGCTGCTGACCGGGCTCACCGGCCGTACGGGCCCGTACGACCCGGCGGTGGCCTGCGAGGCCGCCGTCGTCCTCGGCCTCGCCGTCGCTCCCGCCGCGTGGCTGGCCCGCTGGTTCGCCGTACGGGCGGGCCGCAGGCTGGCCGCGAGCAGCGGGCTGGACGAGTTCGCGGCGGGGGTCCGGCCGCTGTGCGCGGCCACCGTCCTGGCCTTCCTGCTCGCCCTGCCGCCGCTGGTGCTCACGGCCCGGCTGACGGTGCCCGGCGCCACTCCTGACCCCGTCGCCGAGGCGGGCACCGGTGCGCTGGCCGCTCTGCTGTTCGCCGCCCGGCTGCTCACCGTCCACGGCTTCCGCGCCGCCGCGGCCCTCGGCACCGCCGTGGCCTGCGTGGCCGAGGCCGCCGGGCCGGCCATCGCCGGGGCCGCCCGGCTGCCGGGCGGCGCGGCGCTCGGCGAGCCGGTGCGGCGGCTGGCCGCCGCCCATGGCACGGCCGCCGTACCCGCCGTGGCCTGCGGGACCGCCGCGCTCGCGCTGCTGGTGTACGCGTGCGCCGCGCTGTCCCGCGCCTCGGCCCACACCGCCCCCACCACGCCCCCCACACCGATCACGCAGATCACGTCTCCCTTTCCCATCCCTGCGAGGAGCACAGCCATGAGCGACGAGACGACCGCCCCACACGCCACCCCCGGGGAGGCACGACGATGAGAGTCCTGCTGCTCGGCTCCGGCGGCTACCTGGGCCGCTACGTCGCCGAACACCTGCTGGCCGACCCCGCCGTCCAGCTCACCGCGCTCGGCCGCGGCGACGACGCCGACGTGCGGTTCGACCTGTCCAACGGCAGCCCCGGCGCGCTCACCCGCTTCCTGAACGCGGTCCACCCCGGTGTGGTGATCAACTGTGCGGGCGCGACCCGCGGCGGCGCCCGCGAGCTGACCCGGCACAACACCGTGGCCGTCGCGACCGTCTGCGAATCGCTGCGCCGCAGCGGCTGCGGCGCCCGGCTCGTCCAGATCGGCTGCTCCTCCGAGTACGGGCCCTCGCAGCCCGGCTCGTCCACCGCCGAGGACGCCGTGCCGCGCCCCGGCGGTCCGTACGGCGTGAGCAAGCTGGCCGCGACCGAGCTGGTGCTCGGCTCCGGTCTGGACGCGGTGGTGCTGCGGGTCTTCTCGCCGGTCGGGCCCGGCACCCCGGCCGGATCCCCGCTCGGGCGGCTCGCCGAGACGATGCGGCGCGCGATGCAGTCCGGGGACAGCGAGCTGAAGCTGAGCGGCCTGGGGGTGCAGCGGGACTTCGTGGACGTACGGGACGTGGCGCGGGCGGTGCACGCGGCCTCGCTGTCGGCCGCCCAGGGCGTCGTCAACATCGGCACCGGGCGCGCCGTCCGGCTGCGGGAGGCGGCCTCCGTGCTGGCCCGGGTGGCGGGCTTCGGCGGCACCCTGCACGAGGTCGACGTCCCGCCCGGGCGGAATCCGCTGCACCCGGCCGCCCATATCCCGGCCCCCGCGCACGCCCCCGGTCACGCTCCGGTGCCCACCCCGCACGCCCCCGGTCACGCCCCCGGACCGGCGGAGCACGGCGGTGCCACCGCGTACCCCTACCCGGACGGCTGCGGCAGCTGGCAGCAGGCCGATGTGCGCACCGCGCGCGACCGGCTCGGCTGGCGCTCCCGCATCCCGCTGGAGGAGTCCCTGGCCGACATCTGGATGGAGGCCGCGTGTCGCATCTGACCTCCCCGGGGCCCCGGCCAGGACCGGCGCCGCCGCCCGCCGCCGGTCTCGGCCTGGGGGTGCCGGGCTGGGGGCACCCCCTGGTGGCACCGGCCGAATGGGGTGAGCTGACCCGCCCCGGCACCCCGGTGCACTGGGCGGTCCTGGACGTCGCGCGCGGCCCCGGCTCGTGCCCGGACCCGTACTGCGCCGCCGCGGTGGCCCGGCTGCGTGCCGCGGGCGTAACGGTGCTGGGGCGGCTGGACGTGAGGTTCGGCACCCGCCCCTTCGGCGAGGTGGTCGCGGACGCGGGCCGCTACCTGGACTGGTACCGGCCCGACGGCTTCTATCTGGACCGCTGCCCCTCGGAGCGCCCGGGCCTGGCGGAGGTCCGCCGGATCGTCACCACGCTGCGGGCGCTGCGCGGCCGGGCGTACACGGTGCTGGGCCAGGACACCCATCCGTACCAGGAGTACGCGGAGATCGCCGACCAGCTGGTGACCTTCCGCGGCAGGTGGGCCGACTACCGTTGGTCCCAGGTCGCGGAGTGGACGGCGGGCTATCCGCCCGAGCGGTTCTGCCATCTGGTGCACGGGGTGCCCCGGCCGCATCTGGACGAGGCGCTGCGCATCGCCCGCTGGCAGGGGGCGGGCACGGTCTTCTTCACGGACCGCACGGCCCGGCCGGGACAGCGCGCGGGCTCCGCCGCCCTGTGGGAGACGCTGCCCGGACACTGGGACGACATCGTCTCGCGCATCGGACCGTGTGTCATGGAATGAGATGGGGCGTGGCAGTGTTACGAGAAGACAACCTCCCCGCTCACGCGGGGGTGAACCGCTCCCGCTCCTACTTACTACGGAGTCCCCGTGTCGCTGCCACCCCTGGTCGAGCCGGCTGCCGAGCTCACCGTCGACGAGGTCCGCAGGTACTCACGCCATCTGATCATCCCGGATGTCGGTATGGAGGGCCAGAAGCGGCTGAAGAACGCCAAGGTGCTCTGTGTGGGCGCGGGCGGTCTCGGCTCGCCCGCCCTCATGTACCTCGCCGCCGCCGGTGTGGGCACCCTCGGCATCGTCGAGTTCGACGAGGTCGACGAGTCCAACCTGCAGCGCCAGATCATCCACAGCCAGGCGGACATCGGCCGCTCCAAGGCGGAGTCCGCGCGGGACACCGTCCTCGGCATCAACCCCTACACGAACGTCGTGCTGCACGAGGGCCGCCTCGAGGCCGACAACGTGATGGAGATCTTCTCCGAGTACGACCTGATCGTCGACGGTACGGACAACTTCGCCACCCGCTACCTGGTCAACGACGCGTGCGTGCTGCTGAACAAGCCGTACGTATGGGGTTCGATCTACCGGTTCGACGGCCAGGCGTCCGTCTTCTGGTCCGAGCACGGCCCGTGCTACCGCTGCCTGTACCCGGAGCCCCCGCCGCCCGGCATGGTCCCCTCCTGCGCCGAGGGCGGGGTCCTGGGCGTGCTGTGCGCGTCCATCGGCTCCATCCAGGTCACCGAGGCCATCAAGGTGCTCACCGGCGCGGGCGACCCGCTGGTCGGCCGCCTGATGATCTACGACGCCCTGGAGATGAGCTACCGGCAGGTCAAGGTCCGCAAGGACCCGGACTGCGCGGTCTGCGGCCCGAACGCCACGGTCAAGGAGCTCATCGACTACGAGGCCTTCTGCGGTGTCGTCTCGGACGAGGCCCAGGAGGCGGCGGCCGGTTCTACGATCACTCCCAAGCAGCTCAAGGAGTGGATCGACGACGGCGAGGCCATCGACATCATCGATGTCCGTGAGCAGAACGAGTACGAGATCGTCTCGATCCCGGGCGCCCGGCTGATCCCGAAGAACGAGTTCCTGATGGGCACAGCCCTCCAGGACATGCCGCAGGACAAGAAGATCGTCTTGCATTGCAAGACGGGTGTCCGATCCGCGGAAGTCCTGGCCGTTCTGAAGAACGCGGGCTTCTCCGACGCCGTCCACGTGGGCGGCGGCGTGATCGGCTGGGTCAACCAGATCGAGCCCGACAAGCCGGTCTACTGACGCCGGTTCACCGAACGAGAGGGCCCGGACCGCCGCACCAGCGGTCCGGGCCCTCATCCGCAGGTCTTGCCGCTCGCGGGCACCTTCCCGTCGAGCAGATAGGCGTTGACGGTCTTCGTCATGCAGGCGTTGCCGCTGTTGTACGCGCCATGGCCCTGCCCCCGGTACGTGACCTCGACGCCCACGCCCCGGCCGAGTTCGCGGGCCATCGTGCGGGCCCCCGCGTACGGGGTGGCCGGGTCGCCGGTGTTGCCGACGACGAGGACCGGCGCGGAGCCCTCGGCGCTCACGTCCGGGGTGTCCGTCCTGCCGTCGACCGGCCAGCCGGTGCAGGCGAGCAGGGACCAGGCGAGATAGTCGCCGAAGACCTTCGACGCCTCGCGGAACCGCGGCAGCCGCTCCTTCACATCGCTCACCGTGTAGCGCTTCTTCTCGTCGGCGCAGTTGATCGCCGCATTGGCCGCGTTGATATTGCTGTAGCGGCCCTTTTCGTCGCGGCCGGACATCGAATCCGACATCGCGAGCAGCAGATTGCCCTTGCCGAGCGTCAGCGCTTCCTGAAGGCCCAGCGTCAGATATTTCCAGCTGTCCTCGGAGTACAGCGCGGCGGCGATACCGCCGAGCGCCCCGCCCTCCGTGAGCTTGCGGCCGCTGTCGGTCTCCAGCGGATTCTTGTCGAGTTTCTTCAGCAGCGTGACGATCTTCTCGGCGCCCGCCTCGGGATCGTCGCCGACCGGGCAGGCGAGCCCCTTCCGGGCGCAGTCCCGGAGGTAGTTGTCCAGCGCCAGCTGGAACCCCCTGGCCTGGGCGAGGGAGCCCTGTTCGGTGTCCGCGGACGGGTCGACCACGGCGTCGAGGACCGCGCGCGCCACATGCCGCGGGTACAGATGGGCGTAGACGCCGCCGAGTTCGGTGCCGTAGGAGATGCCGAAATACGACAGTTTCCGGTCCCCGAGCACCTGCCGCATGAGGTCCATGTCCCGGGCGGCGCTGACGGTGTCCACATGGGGGAGCACCTTCCCGGAGCGCCTTTCGCATCCGGCGATGTATTTCCGCGCGTCCGCGGTCGCCGCCTTGATCTCGGCGGCGTCGTCCGGAGTGCCGTCGACCGCCTCCGCGGCGTCGATCTCCTTGTCGCTCCGGCAGGTCACGCCCTCGCTTTCGCCGACCCCGCGCGGATCGAAGCTCACCAGGTCATAGCGTGCGCGCAGTTTTCCGTAATCCCCGCTGAAACCGGGCAGGGAGGAAACGCCGGAGCCGCCGGGGCCGCCGAAATTGAACACCAGGGAGCCGATCCGCTTCCCCGGTCCTGTGGCCTTCGCGCGGATCATGGCCAGATCGATGGTCTCTGCGTCCGGCTTCGCCCAGTCCAGCGGCACGGTGAGGCCGGCGCACTCCCAGTCGCCGCCCGGCGCCTTGCCGGTGCCCTGCCGCGCGGTGGGCGCCGCGCACTCCTTCCAGCGCGGCTTCTGGCCCGTGAGGGAGCGGGGCAGGCCGGAGGAGCCCGGGGGCGCGGCCGGGGCGGTGGCCGGGGCGCTGGAGGAGGAGCCGGGCGTCGGGGTGGCCGACGCCTTCCCCCGGTCCTTCCCCTGGCCGTCGCAGCCCGCGACGGCGAGGAGGGCGGCCACGGCGGTCGCGGAGACCAGCGCCCTGGTCCGTATGGTGCGGAGGGAACTCGACATGGTCGGTGATCCTATGAGGATGGTATGAGCGGGAGTGTGCGCGCTTGTTGTCCATACCGTCACGGCGGCGGCGGCGCGGCTAGGTGCAGACCTTGCCGTTCTCCGGCACGCGGCCGTTCAGCAGATAGGCGTTCACGGTCGTGCGCACACAGCGGCTGCCGCTGTCGTACGCCCCGTGTCCCTCGCCCTTGTAGGTGAGTTGGACGCCGACCCCGGGCCCGAGTTCGTCGGCCATCTTCCGTGCCCCGGCGTACGGCGTGGCCGGGTCGCCGGTATTGCCGACGATGAGGATGGGGGCGGCGCCGCGGGCGCTGACATCGGGGGTGGTCCAGGCGCCGCGGACGGGCCAGCCGGTGCACTGGGTGAGGCTCCAGGCCATGAAGTCGCCGAACACCGGGGACGCCTGGCGGAAGGCGGGCAGCTTCCGCCGGATGTCGGCCAGGCTGTAGCGCTGTTTGAAGTCGGCGCAGGTGACGGCGTTGAGCGAGGACTGCAGGGTGCTGTAGTCGCCGTTCTCGCCGCGCCCGTTCATGGCGTCGCCCAGGGCCAGCAGGATCCCGCCGTCGCCCTGCTGGGCGGCCGCGATCGCCTGGGTGAGGTACGGCCAGAAGTCCCGTGAGTACAGGGACTGCGCGATGCCTCCGTCGGCCAGCGACTGGGTGAGCTTCCGGTTGCCGCTGCCCGCCACCGGATGCCGGTCCAGGCGCTTCAGCAGCGCCTGGATCCGTGCCTGGGTCGGGCAGCCGGCCCCGGCGGTGGGGCGGCACCCCTTCAGGTAGTCGCCCAGTGCCAGCTGGAACCCCTTCGCCTGGCCGAGGGCGCCCTGCTCGGGGTCCTGGGCGGGGTCCACGACCCCGTCGAACAGCGCCCGGCCCACCTTCTTGGGGTACAGATGGGCGTAGACGCCGCCCAGTTCGGTGCCGTAGGAGACGCCGAAGTAGTGCAGCTCGCGGTCGCCGAGGACGCGGCGCATCACCTCCATGTCGCGGGCGGCGTTGGTGGTGCCGACGTACGGGAGCACCGCACCGGACCGCTTCTCGCACCCGGCGGTGTAGCCCTTGGCCCGGTGCAGCAGGGAGGTCACCTCGGCGGAGTCGTCCGGGGTGGCGTCGGCCGCGTAGAAGGCGTCGAGCTGCCGGTTGCCGAGACAGCGCACCCCCTTGCTGCGGCCGACCCCGCGCGGATCGAAGCTGACCAGGTCATAGCGGGTGCGCAGCTGCTTGTAGGTGCCCGCGAGGGCGGGGAGCGTGGTGACGCCGGAGCCGCCGGGGCCACCGAAGTTGAAGATCAGGGAGCCGATCCGCCTGCCCGGTCCTGTGGCCTTGGCGCGGATCATCGCGATGCCGATGGTGGCGCCGCGCGGTTTGCTGTAGTCGAGCGGGACGTGCAGGGTGGCGCACTGCCACTCCCGGCCCGGGGCCTTGGTGGTCGCCCCGTCCTCGCTGTCGGAGGGGACGGGGCAGGCGGCCCAGTGGAGCTTCTGGCTCGCGGTGGTGTCCGGCCGGCCGGGGTCGCCGCCGCATCCGGCGGTGGCGGCGAGCAGCAGGGCGGCGGCGGACAGCGCACCGGTGCGCAGGGGTCGGGACACGGCGGCTCTCCCTGGGTGGCGGCGTACCGCCATCCTGCGGGCCCCGGCGGGGTAGCGCGCGCACAGCGCGGGCGTACGGGTGAGGCCGTATGACGACCGGCGGGTCTACAGCGACTCCCGGCGGGTGAGGTGGGTGAACGCCACCCAGCCGGGCAGCACCGGCAGCCAGAAGACCATCAGCCGGAACAGCAGCACCGCGGGCGCGGCCGTCTCGTACGGCAGCCCGGCGAAGGTGAGTCCGGCGATCAGGGCGGCCTCGACGGCGCCGACGCCGCCCGGGGTGGGCGCGGCCGACCCCAGGGCGTTGCCCGCGAGGAAGACGACCGCGATGCTCGCGTAGCTCAGCTCGCCGCCGAACGCGCGGATCGACGCGTCGAGGCACATCACGTTGGCCGCGGTCAGCAGCAGCATGCCGCCGATGCCGGCGAGCAGCTTCCGGGGCCGTTGGAGCACGTCCAGCATGCGCGGTACGACGCCCGCGAACAGCGACCGCACCCGGGTGGAGACGAACTTGCGCAGGGCGGGCACCGCGGTGACCACGAGGGTCAGCACGGCGCCCGTCAGCAGCCCGGCGATCACGGTCCGGGACGGTGAGAGCGTCGGGGTGCGCTCGGTGCCGGTGATGTAGCCGAAGATGGCCAGCAGCACGATGTGGCTGGCCAGACCGAACAGCTGCGAGGCGCCGACGCTGGCCACCGCGAGCCCGGACCGCACTCCCGCGCGCTGCAGGAAGCGGGCGTTGAGGGCGACGCCGCCGACCGCCGCGGGGGCCACCAGCTTCACGAACGAGGCGGCGACCTGGGCGAGCACCGTGCGCCCGAAGGGCACCTTCTCGGGGACGAAGCCGAGCAGGCTCAGGGCCGCGGCGATATAGGTGAGCGCGGAGAAGAGGAGCGCGAACACCACCCAGATCCAGTTGGCCTCGCCGACCAGGGCGCCCAGCTTGAGGTGGGTGAACTGGGACAGCAGGAAGTACGCGGCGAAGGCGCCCGCGCAGAAGCTGACCAGGGTGCGCGGCTTGATGCGCTCCAGCCGCACCGGCTCGATCGGCGCCTGCGGCCGCACCAGCAGCACCTGGCGGCGGATCTGGGCGAGCAGATCCTCCTCGCGGGCCTCCTCCAGGGCCTCGTCGAGCGCCCGCTTCTCGGCCTGCTTCTCGGCCTTGGCCGTCTTGCGGTCGCTGACGGCCGGTTCGGCCCTGCGCCCGTCGTCGGCCTCGCCCCGGGCCGCCTCCTGCGCCTCCTCGGCCTCCCGCGCCCTGGCCTCCTTGGCGGCCCGGGACGCCTCCAGCACCGCTTCCCGCTGCCGCTGGGCGCGCTCCCGGGCGAGCTGGCGCAGCGTCGCCCGGGTGGCCCGGCCCAGGGCGAGGGGCTGCAGCAGGGGGAGGCTGTCGGCGACCGCGTCCGGGCCGATGACGTCGACCGCGGCGGACACGGAGCGCTCGGCGCCCACCCGCAGCCCCAGGGTGGTCAGCAGCTGCGCGATGTCCATCCGCAGCACCACGTCACCGGCCGCGATCTCGCCGCCGCTCAGATCCGTCAGGATGACCGCGCCGGAGCGGTCGATCAGCAGGGCGTCGCTGTCCAGCCGCCGGTGGGCGATGCGCCGCGACTGGAGCGCCTGCACCTGGTGCCAGGCCCCGGCCAGCAGCTCATCGGTGATCGCCTGGTCGGGCAGGGCGTGCAGGGGGCGGCCGCCGATGTGCTCGTAGACCAGCATCACGGCGTCCGGGCCCAGCTCGGAGGTGGCGATCAGCTTCGGCGCGTTGGCGCCCGCCGCGATCGCCGCGTACGCGAGCAGCGCCTCCTGCTCCAGCGCCTGGCGCAGCGACTGGAGGCTGCGCGGCGGGGTGATCGTGCGCAGCGTCAGCCGCTGCCAGACGCTGTAGAAGAAGCCCTGGGCCTGCTGTTCGCGGTCCACCACGGTGACGTCCAGCGGCGGCCCGTCCTCCAGGGTGACCATATAGCGGCGGCCCCGGTCGCTGTGGTTGCCGTGCTCGTCGACGGCCTCCTCGGCGCGCGCCGCGCTGACCGGGTTGAAGCCGACCCGGCGCAGCCCGGCGAGCAGGTGCTGGCCGGTGGGCCGGACGTTGGGGGAGCCGACGGCGTAGAGCGTGCCGTAGGCGACGGTCCAGCCGATGAGCACCGTGACGATGATCGAGAACGGGGTGGTGTAGCCGCCGACGAGCACCGCGAACGCGTCGAGCAGCAGCACGCCCCACATGGCCACCCGCCAGCGGGGGCGGCGCGCCATGCCGACGGCCGTCATATAGGCGATGACGGGGGCGAGATAGCCGTGCACGGGATCGCTCAGGGCGCCGCCGGGCGCGGGCTGGGTGAGGGCCTCGCGGATCGAGTCGGGTGCGGCTCTGGCGACCCACAGATCGGTGGCGAGGGAGATGCCGTGGGCGAGGACCGCGGCCAGGACGCCGTCCGCGATCCGCAGCCCGTCCCGTTTGATCAGCCGCTCGATCGCGAACGCCACCGGCAGGACGAGCACGGCGATGCTGGCCGTCAGCCCCGCGAAGTCGATCATCAGCGGGGGCGCCTGGTTGGCGCCGTGGCCGATGTCCTTCTCCAATCCCGCGGTGGTGCCGTGCGCGAAGGCCGCGACGGCCAGGACGATGCCGATGCCCAGCGCGCCGAGCAGCAGCCGCATCAGGTCCGAGGGGCGGTGGACCCGGGCGGGGAGCAGTGGTTCGTCGCCCGAGACCCGTTCGTTGTGCCCCTGCGGACGGTCGGAGCCGCCGTGGTCCTCCGGCTCTTCCCAGCCGTCGGCGCCGCCGGGGTCCTGGGGGCCGTGCGGACCGTCGGTGCCATCGGAGCCGTCCGAGCGCGGCAGCGCCTCAGGGGTGCGGGCCTCCTCTTCAGGAGGCTGCGCACCCTGCTGCTTCGCCGTCTCTTCTTGATCTCGTATCACCAGTCACCGCCCGGAAGATGGTGGCATGCCCGGGCTGCGGAGGAGGGCATCAGGGTGCATTTCGGGGATGTGAGCCTCGGATCGTACGCCCTGTAGTGCGTTCCCGCACAATGAGTGATCGAACCCCTGCCGTCGTCCGCAGAACCTTCGACGGTACCGCGCGGGCGGTGTCGGTGGTGTGGGGCAGGATGGGCGGGATGAGCCGGGAGAGCGAGGAGCGGCGGGCCGCCGACGAGCTGCCCGCGTACGCGGAGCGGGTGCTGGACGTCGCCGAGCTGATCCCGCCGGGCCGGGTGATGACCTACGGGGACATCGCCGAGTGGCTGGAGGAGGGCGGCCCGCGCCAGGTGGGGCGGGTGATGGCCCTCTACGGGGGCGCCGTGCCGTGGTGGCGCGTGGTGCGCGCGGACGGCGCGCTGCTGCCCGGCAGCGAGCTGCGGGCGCTGGACCACTACCGCGCGGAGGGCACTCCGCTGCGCGAGGCGCCGCGCTCCGCCGAGGGCCATGTGCCGAGGATCGACATGCGCCGGGCCCGCTGGGACGGCGTGGAGGGCGCTGGGGGCACGGAGGGCCATGAGGGTACGGAGGGTGCTGACGCCGCGGCGGGATAGAGGTTGTCCACAGCCATTCGGGTGACGCGCCATGGCACATGAGAGGCTGTGCGGCACCCAGTCGACCCACCAGGACCGGCGATCCACGTGAGCTCCTCCTCCTCGTCCCTGCCGCGGCAGCGGCGCGGGCGGCAGCCGCATCCGCGGCAGACGTCCCCGGGCTCGTACCGTCTGGTCCGCCGTCGGCCGGATCCGGTGGTCTCTCCTGTCCTGGACGCACGGCAGCGCTCCGTGGTCGAGCACGAGGGCGGTCCGTTGCTGGTGCTCGCCGGGCCGGGCACCGGAAAGACCACGACGCTCGTGGAGTCCGTCGCCCGGCGGGTGCGCGACGGCGCGGATCCCGAGCGCCTCCTGGTGCTCACCTTCAGCCGCAAGGCCGCCGTCGAGCTGCGCGACCGGATGGCGGCGCGGCTGGGCGGCGCGAGGGGGCCGCGGGCCACCACCTTCCACTCCTTCTGCTACGCGCTGGTCCGCGCCCACCAGGACGTCGACCTGTTCGCCGATCCGCTGCGGCTGCTGTCCGGCCCGGAGCAGGACGTCGTCGTACGGGAACTCCTCGCCGGGCAGGCCGAACTGGAGCGCGCGGGGCGCGCCTCGGCCCGCTGGCCCGACGATCTGCGGGCCTGCCTGACCACCCGCGGCTTCGCCGACGAGGTGCGCGCGGTGCTCGCCCGCAGCCGGGAGCTGGGGCTCGGCCCGCGGTCCCTGGGGGAGTTCGCGGCCCGCACCGGGCGCCCGGACTGGGGTGCGGCGGCGGCCTTCCTGGCCGAGTATCTGGACGTCCTGGACGCCCAGGGGGTGCTGGACTACGCGGAGCTGGTGCACCGCGCGGTGCTGCTCGCCGAGCGGCCGGAGGGAGCGGCGGAGCTGGCCGCCCGCTATGACGCGGTGTTCGTGGACGAGTACCAGGACACGGACGTGGCCCAGGGGCGGCTGCTGCGCGCGCTGGCGGGCGGCGGAAGGACGCTGGTGGCGTTCGGCGACCCCGATCAGTCGATCTACGCCTTCCGGGGCGCCGATGTGAACGGCATCCTCGGCTTCCGGGACGCCTTCCCGCGCGCGGACGGCCGCCCGGCGCCCGTGGAGGTCCTCACCACCTCGCGCCGTTCGGGCGCCCGGCTGCTCGCCGCGACCCGGCTCGTCACCGGCCGGATGCCGCTCACCCGCCTCCCGGCGCACGCCGTGCGCGCCCACCGGGAGCTGAGGGCGGCCCGCGACGGGGGCCGCGTCGAGGTGTTCACGTACCCCACCGCGGGCGCCGAGCTGGACAACGTCGCCGACATCCTGCGCCGCGCCCATCTGGAGGACGGGGTGCCCTGGAGCGAGATGGCCGTCCTGGTGCGCGCCGGGGGGCGCTCGCTCCCGGGTCTGCGCCGGGCGCTCATCTCCGCCGGGGTGCCCATCGAGGTGGACGGCGACGACATCCCGCTGCGCCACGAACCCGCCGTGGCCCCCCTGCTGACGGCGCTGCGGGCCGCCGCCACGGCCGCGCTGCCCGGCTCCGGCGGACTGTCCGCCGCCCTCGGCGTCGAGACCGCCCTCACCCTGCTCACCTCGCCGCTGGGCGGCATGGACACCGCCGATCTGCGCCGCCTCGGCCGCGCCCTGCGCGAGGAGGAGCGGGCCGCGGGCCACGCCGTGCCGCGCCCCTCCGACGTCCTGCTCACCGAGGCGCTGGCCGCGCCCGAGCGGCTGGCCGTCCACGACCCGGCGTACGCGCGCGGCGCCCAGCGGCTCGGTCTGCTGCTGCGCAAGGCGCTGGAGGCGCTGGCCGGCGGCGGCACCGCCGAGCAGGCGCTGTGGGAGCTGTGGGACGGCACGCCCTGGCCCGGGCGGCTGGAGGGCGCCGCGCAGCGCGGCGGGAGCGCCGGGCGCAACGCCGACCGCGACCTGGACGCGGTGTGCGCGCTGTTCGAGACCGCCGCGCGCGCGGAGGAGCGCACCGGCGGCCGCGGCGCGCTCAACTTCCTCGACCAGCTCGACGCCCAGGACATCGCCGCCGACACCCTCTCGCGCCGCCTCGCCCGGACCGACGCCGTGCGGCTGATGACCGCCCACCGCTCCAAGGGGCTGGAATGGCGCCTGGTGGTGGTCGCGGGCGTCCAGGAGGGGCTGTGGCCGGACCTGCGGCGCCGCGGCTCGCTCCTGGAGGCCGACCGGATCGGCCGGGACGGACTCGCCGAGCCGCTGACGCCGGGCGCGCTGCTGGCCGAGGAGCGGCGGCTGTTCTACGTGGCGGCGACCCGCGCCAGGGACCGGCTGGTGGTCACCGCCGTCAAGGCGGCCTCCGAGGACGGCGACCAGCCCTCCCGGTTCCTGACCGAACTGGGCGTCACCCCGGTCGATGTCACCCAGCGGCCGCACCGCCCGCTGTCGGTCGCCGCGCTCGTCGCCGAGCTGCGCGCCACCACTGTCGACCCGGACGCCTCGGACGCCCTGCGGGAGGCCGCCGCGCAGCGGCTGGCCCGCCTCGCTGCGCTGCGCGACGAGGACGGCCGGCCGCTGGTCCCCGCGGCCCACCCCGCCGGCTGGTGGGGCCTGTACGAGCCGACGCACAGCGAGGTGCCGCTGCGCGACCGCGACCGGCCCGTGGCGCTCTCCGGCAGCGCCCTCGACCAGCTCGTCAACACCTGCTCGCTGCAGTGGTTCCTGGGACGCGAGGTCAAGGCGGACGCCCCGTCGACCGCCGCCCAGGGCTTCGGCAACGTCGTCCACGTCCTCGCCGACGAGGTGGCCTCCGGGCGCACCCCGGCCGATCTCGCGGTCCTCATGGAGCGCCTGGACTCCGTATGGGACGCGCTCGCCTTCGACGCCCCCTGGAAGTCGCGGCAGGAGAAGGAGCACGCCCGGGCGGCCCTGGAGCGCTTCCTGCGCTGGCACGTGATGGAGCGCGGTGGCCGCAGGGCGGTCGCCTCCGAGCACGGCTTCGACGTCACCCTGGAGGCCGACGCGTACCAGGTGCGCATCCGCGGCAGCATGGACCGCGTCGAGGCGGACGCCGAGGGGCGTGCGTACGTCGTCGACTTCAAGACCGGCAAGCAGTCCGTGACCCGCGGCGAGGTCGCCCACCACCCCCAGCTGGCGGTCTATCAGCTCGCCGTGCGGGAGGGCGCCGTCGACGGCCTGTTCGGCGGCGACCGGCCCGAACCGGGCGGCGCCGAGCTGGTCCAGCTGCGGCAGGGCGCCGCCAAGAAGGACGGGGGCGAGACCGTCCCCAAGGTCCAGGCCCAGGACCCGCCCGAGGGGGAGTGGGTCGGCGAACTGCTCGCCACCGCGGCCGGTCGCGTCCTCGACGAGCGCTTCGCGCCGAGCACCGGGGCGCACTGCGAGCGCTGCGCGTTCCGCGCCTCGTGCAGCGCCCGCGCGGAGGGCCGCCACGTGGTGGAGTGAGCCACTGGTTGTCGGTGGCGACCGATAGCCTCACTGGAGTGTCAGCCCGCATCACCGATCCCGAGGAGCTCAAGGAGCTGCTCGGGATCCCGTTCACCCCGGAGCAGACGGCGTGCATCACCGCGCCGCCCGCCCCGCAGGTGATCGTCGCCGGAGCGGGCTCCGGCAAGACCACGGTGATGGCCGCGCGCGTCGTCTGGCTGGTGGGCACCGGCCAGGTCGCGCCCGACCAGGTGCTGGGCCTCACGTTCACCAACAAGGCCGCGGGCGAACTGGCCGAGCGGGTGCGGAAGGCGCTGGTCAAGGCGGGCGTCGTGGACCCCGACCCGGATCCGGGGGCCGCCGAGGAGGCCGCGGGCGAGCCCGGGATCTCCACGTACCACGCCTTCGCCGGACAGCTCCTCAAGGAGCACGGGCTGCGCATCGGCCTGGAGCCCAGCGCCCGGCTGCTCGCCGACGCCACCCGCTTCCAGCTCGCCGCGCGCGTGCTGCGCACCGCCCCCGGCCCCTACCCGGCGCTCACCCGCCCCTTCGCCGACCTGGTGACGGACCTGCTCGCGCTCGACGCCGAGCTGGCCGAGCACCTGGTCCCCGCGCAGCGGCTCCACCGTCACGACACCGAGCTGCTGGACACCCTCGACGGGGTGAAGCTGACCAACGACGCGCTGCGCAAGGTGCCCGAGGCCGCCCGCGCGCGCCGTGAGCTGCTCGGGCTCGTCGAGGAGTACCGCGCCGAGAAGCGCCGCCGCGACCTGCTCGACTTCGGCGACCAGATCGCGCTCTCCGCCACCCTGGCCGGCACCGGCCCGGAGGTCGGCCGGATCCTGCGCGAGAATTACGCGGTCGTCCTGCTGGACGAGTACCAGGACACCTCCGTCGCCCAGCGCATGCTGCTGTCGGGTCTGTTCGGCGGCGGCACCGGACACCCCGTCACCGCCGTCGGCGACCCGTGCCAGGCCATCTACGGCTGGCGCGGCGCCTCGGTGGCCAACCTCGACGACTTCCCGGCGCACTTCCCGCACCGGGACGGCAGCCCCGCCCGCCGCTACGCGCTCAGCGAGAACCGGCGCAGCGGCGGCCGCCTGCTCGACCTCGCCAACGGGCTCGCCGCCCCGCTGCGCGCGATGCACCAGGGCGTCGAGGCGCTGCGCCCCGCGCCCGGCGCCGAGCGGGACGGCCTGGTGCGCTGCGCGCTGCTGCCCACCCACGCAGACGAGCTGGCCTGGCTCGCCGACTCGATCGCCCATCTGGTGCGCACCGGCACCCCGCCCGGCGAGATCGCGGTCCTGTGCCGTACGGCCGGTGACTTCGCCGAGATCCAGGGCGCACTGGTGGAGCGTGACGTTCCGGTGGAGGTCGTGGGCCTGTCGGGGCTGCTGCACCTGCCCGAGATCGCCGACCTGGTGGCGGTCTGCGAAGTGCTGCAGGACCCGGGGGCCAACGCGGCGCTGGTCCGGCTGCTCACCGGCCCGCGCTGGCGCATCGGCCCCCGCGACCTGGCGCTGCTCGGCCGCCGTGCCCGCGCGCTCGTCTCCCACGGCCGTCCGGGCGACGCGGAGGACGACCCGGACCGGCGGCTCGCCGAGGCCGTCGAGGGCGTCGACCCGTCGGAGATCATCTCGCTCGCCGACGCCCTCGACACCTTCCTGGACTCCGGCGGCGGCCGGGACGACGGGCTGCCGTTCTCGGCCGAGGCCCGGGTGCGCTTCGCCCGCCTCGCCGCCGAACTGCGCGAGCTGCGGCGCTCGCTGGCCGACCCGCTCATGGACGTCCTCCACCGGGTGCTGGCCACCACCGGTCTGGAGGTGGAGCTGTCCGCCTCGCCGCACGCCCTGGCCGCCCGCCGCCGCGAGACGCTGGGCAACTTCCTGGACATCGCCGCGTCCTTCGCCGCGCAGGCGGGCACGGCCGTGGACGGCGAGGCCACCCTGCAGTCGTTCCTGGGCTTCCTGCGGACCGCCGCACAGTACGAGAAGGGGCTCGACAACGCGCTCCCCGGCGGCGAGAACACGGTCAAGGTGCTCACCGCGCACAAGTCCAAGGGCCTGGAATGGGACGTGGTCGCGGTGCCCGGACTGGTCGCGGGGCGGTTCCCCAGCGAGCAGAGCCGCGAGTCCTGGACCGCGAACGCCCGGGTCCTGCCGCACGCCCTGCGCGGCGACGCCGACACCCTCCCGGAGGTCACCGCCTGGGACGCCAAGGGGCTCACCGCCTTCAAGGACGCCATGAAGGAGCACCAGCGGACGGAGGAACTCCGCCTGGGGTACGTCACCTTCACCCGGCCCCGCTCGCTGCTGCTCGGCTCCGGGCACTGGTGGGGCCCGTCGCAGAAGCGCCGCCGCGGCCCGTCCTCCTTCCTGGAGGCGCTGCGCGCGCACTGTGAGGCCGGTTACGGCGAGGTCGAGGCGTGGGCGGACGAGCCGGAGAAGGACGCGGAGAACCCGGCCCTGCGCGAGGCGGCCGCCGACCGCGCCTGGCCGCTCCCGCTCGACCCCGGCGCCCTGGCCCGCCGCCGCCGGGCCGCGGACTCGGTCCTGGCCCACCTCGCCCGCCTGGAGGCGGCGGACGTCCCGTATGCCGGTGACCCGCACGAGCCGGTTCCGGACGAGGACCCGGTGTGGCCGGAGCCCCCGGACGACCTGTACCCGTACGAGGACGAGGAGGCGTACCCGTACGACGAGGTGTACGACGACCCGTATCCGTACGAGGAAGACCACCCGTACCCGAGCGGCGATCCGTACGACGACCCGTACAGCGACCCGCATGACGCCGGGCCCGCGTACCCCGGCGCGGGTCCCGGGCCGGACGCCGGCCTGGCACCCGAGGAGGCGCGGCTGGCCGACTCCTGGGACCGCGATCTCGACGCGCTCGCCGGGGAATTGCGGCGCGCCCGCGCGACCGTGCACGAGGTGCCCGTACCGCGGACCCTGACCGCCACCCAGCTGATGCGGCTCGCCGCCGACCCGGACGGCTTCGCGCGGGAGCTGGCCCGCCCCATGCCGCGCCCGCCGCGGCCCGCCGCGGCCCGGCGCGGCACCCGGTTCCACGCCTGGGTCGAGTCCCGCTTCGAGGCGCTGCCGCTGCCGTTCCTCGGCCCGGACGAGCTGCCGGGCGGCGAGGACGACGAGCCGGAGATCGCGGACGAACGGGACCTGGCGGCGCTCAAGGAGGCGTTCGCGCGCACGCCGTACGCCCGGCGCACCCCGTACCGCGTCGAGGTGCCGTTCCAGCTGACCCTGGCGGGCCGGACCGTGCGCGGCCGGATCGACGCCGTCTACCGGGAGGCCGCGGCGGGCGCCGGGGGCGGCCACCGCTTCGAGATCATCGACTGGAAGACCGGCCGGTCCAGGGACGCCGACCCGCTCCAGCTGGCCATCTACCGGCTGGCCTGGGCCGAACAGCACGATCTGCCGCTGTCGGCGGTCTCGGCGGCGTTCCTCCATGTGCGCAGCGGGGAGATCGTGCGCCCGGCGGAGCTGCCCGGCCGGGCGGAGCTGGAACGCATCCTGACCGGCGAACCGGAGGCCGGGACGGCCGACGGCGCTGCCGAAGATGTCCGTAAGGCTTTCACCGACGTCGAACCATGACCGAGGGCGACCGCGGATGAGCGGCCCGGAGACCGGGGCTCTCGTCCTTTCGCGCGCCGGATAGGCTCACATCCATGAGCACCGCCCCGGACACGGACAACGCCGTCCGCGCCTTCGTCGCCCGCGAGTACGCCGCCTTCCTCGACGAGCTCGGCGCGTGGCTGCGCATACCCTCCGTATCCGCCGACCCCGCGCGCGCCGGTGACGTCCGCCGCAGCGCCCAGTGGCTCGCGTCGCACCTCACCGCGACCGGCTTCCCGGAGGTCGAGATCTGGGAGACGCCCGGCGCCCCGGCGGTGTTCGCCGCGTGGCCGTCCGGTGACCCGGAGGCCCCCACGGTGCTCGTCTACGGGCACCACGACGTCCAGCCCGCCGCCCGCGAGGACGGCTGGCACACCGACCCGTTCGACCCGGTCGTCAAGGACGGCAGGCTGTACGCGCGCGGCGCCGCCGACGACAAGGGGCAGGTCCTCTTCCACACCCTGGGGGTGCGCGCCCATCTGGCCGCGACCGGCCGCTCCGCGCCCGCCGTCAACCTCAAGCTGCTGATCGAGGGCGAGGAGGAGTCGGGATCCCCGCACTTCCCCGAGCTGATCCGGGCACACGCCGGGCGGCTCGCCTGCGACACCGTGATCGTCTCCGACACCGGCATGTGGTCCGAGGACACCCCGACCGTCTGCACCGGCATGCGGGGCCTCACCGACTGCCAGATCGACCTGTACGGGCCGGACCAGGACATCCACTCCGGCTCGTTCGGCGGCGCGGTGCCCAACCCGGCCACCGAGGCCGCCCGGCTGGCCGCCGCGCTGCACCACGACGACCGCACGGTGGCCGTCCCCGGCTTCTACGACGGTGTGCTGGAGCTGACCGACCGCGAGCGCGAACTGTTCGCCGAACTGCCCTTCGACGAGGCGGGCTGGCTGCGCACCGCGCATTCGCACGGCCTGCTCGGAGAGGCCGGGTACACCACCCTGGAGCGGATCTGGGCCCGCCCGACCGCGGAGGTCAACGGCATCGGCGGGGGCTACCAGGGGCCGGGCGGGAAGACCATCGTGCCGTCCACCGCCCGGCTGAAGCTGTCCTTCCGGCTGGTGGCCGGTCAGGACACGGAGAAGGTCCAGCAGTCCGTGCGGGAGTGGGCCGCCGCGTCCCTCCCGGCCGGGATCCGGCACGAGATCACCTTCTGGGGCGCGACCCGCCCCTGCCTGACCCCTTTGGACCACCCCGCCCTCCAGTCCCTGGTACGGGCCATGGGGCGGGCGTTCGACCAGAAGATCCGCTTCACCCGCGAGGGCGGATCGGGACCGGCGGCCGACCTGCGGGACGTCCTGGGCGCCCCGGTGCTCTTCCTGGGCATCTCGGTGCCGTCCGACGGCTGGCACGCGCCCAACGAGAAGGTCGAACTGGACCTGCTCGTGAAGGGCGCCGAGACGGCCGCCCACCTCTGGGCCGATCTCGCGGAGAATGGACCCGTATAGCCCTCACATGTCCGTAAACCACCCGTTTCGCAGGGGAAGTTGGAAGCAGCCGTGACCACCTGGACCGAGCGCGCCGCCACCCGGCCGATCACGCTCAGCGCCCCGAGCGGCGTCGACCGCGCGGCGCACCACCGATTGGACGAGGCATGGCTGGCCGCGGCGTGGAGCCACCCGACGACGCGGGTCTTCGTGGTCTCCGGAGGCCAGGCCCTGGTCGACGACACCCCGGACGGTCGCACCGAGCTGGTCATGACGCCGGCCTTCGAGGCCCCGCCCACCGAGACCCACCGCTACTTCCTGGGCACCGACGAGGACGGGGTGCGCTACTTCGCCCTGCAGAAGGACACCCTGCCGGGCCGCATGGACCAGTCCGCGCGCCCCGCGGGGCTGCGTGAGGCGGGCTCGCTGCTGTCCGAGCGCGACGTGGGGCTGCTGGTGCACGCGGTCGCGCTGGAGAACTGGCAGCGGCTGCACCGCTTCTGCTCCCGCTGCGGCGAGCGCACGGTCATCGCGGCGGCGGGCCACATCCGCCGCTGCCCGGCCTGCGGCGCCGAGCACTACCCGCGCACCGACCCGGCCGTGATCATGCTGGTGACGGACGAGCTGGACCGTGCGCTGCTGGGCCGTCAGGTGCACTGGCCGGAGGGGCGCTTCTCGACGCTCGCGGGCTTCGTGGAGCCGGGGGAGTCGATCGAGCAGGCGGTGGTCCGCGAGGTGGCCGAGGAGGCGGGCGTCCGGGTCGGGGAGGTCGAGTACGTCGCCAGCCAGCCCTGGCCGTTCCCGTCCAGCCTGATGCTCGGCTTCATGGCCCGGGCCACGTCCTCGACGATCCAGGTGGACGGTGAGGAGATCCACGAGGCGCGCTGGTTCTCCCGGGACGATCTGCGCACCGCGATCGAGTCCGGCGAGGTGCTGCCCCCGTCCGGCATCTCGATCGCGGCCCGCCTGATCGAGCTGTGGTACGGCGAGCCGCTGCCGCGCGGCTGACCGCCGTTTCGTGCCCGGCTACGGGCCTGTCAGGCCCCGACCTTGGCCTTCACCTGGGCGAGGGAGGGGTTCGTGAGGGTCGAACCATCGGGGAAGAGAACGGTGGGGACCGTCTGGTTGCCGCCGTTCGCCTTCTCGACGAAGGCCGCGGACTCCGGGTCCTGCTCGATGTTGATCTCGGTGTACGCGATCCCCTCGCGGTCCATCTGGCCCTTGAGCCGGCGGCAGTAGCCGCACCAGGTGGTGCTGTACATCGTCACAGTGCCGGACATCGGTCTTCGCTCTCCTCGGGGTCGTGTCGTGGTGGGCACAGGGTGAACGTTCACCTTCCGCCGCTCATTCCCGGCGTTCCCGGCGTTCATATGACCGCATGGTCACGGCTGTGGACAACCGGCGCGGTGGTCCCGGGGGACCTGGCAGCATGGCGGGGTGACACCAGCAACGCACTCCACTCTCTTCCCGCAGGTCTCCACGCCGGGCGCCTACGAGGCCACGCCGCGTGACGCCGACGCGGTGCTCGAGGGGCTCGACCCCGAGCAGCGCGAGGTGGCGACGGCCCTGCACGGGGCGGTGTGTGTGCTGGCCGGGGCGGGCACCGGCAAGACCCGGGCGATCACCCACCGGATCGCCTATGGGGTGCGGGCGGGCATCCTCCAGCCCGCCAGCGTGCTGGCCGTCACCTTCACCAACCGCGCGGCGGGCGAGATGCGCGGTCGACTGCGGCAGCTCGGCGCGGGCGGAGTGCAGGCGCGCACCTTCCACTCGGCCGCGCTGCGCCAGCTCCAGTATTTCTGGCCCAAGGCGGTCGGCGGCGAGGTGCCGCGGCTGGCCGAGCGCAAGGTGCAGCTGGTGGCCGAGGCCGCCGCGCGCTGCCGGGTCCGGCTGGACCGTAATGAGTTGCGGGATGTGACCGGCGAGATCGAATGGTCGAAGGTCACCCAGACCGTGCCCGAGGACTATCCGGCGGCGGCCGCCAAGGCCGGCCGGGAAGCCCCCCGCGACCCGGTCGAGATCGGCCGGATCTACGCCGGGTACGAGCAGCTGAAGCGCGACCGCGGCGTGATCGACTTCGAGGATGTGCTGCTGCTCACGGTCGGCGTACTGGAGGAGCGGCCGGACATCGCGGATCAGGTGCGCCGCCAGTACCAGCACTTCGTGGTCGACGAGTACCAGGACGTCAGCCCGCTCCAGCAGCGGCTGCTGGAGCTGTGGCTCGGCGAGCGGCAGAGCCTGTGCGTGGTCGGCGACGCCAGCCAGACCATCTACTCCTTCACCGGCGCCACCCCCGACCACCTGCTGGACTTCCGCACCCGCCACCCCGGCGCCACGGTGGTCAAGCTCATCCGGGACTACCGCTCCACCCCCCAGGTCGTGCACCTGGCCAACGGGCTGCTGTCCCAGGCCCGCGGCCGGGCCGCGGAGCACCGGCTGGAGCTGGTCTCGCAGCGCGACCCGGGCCCCGAGCCGGTCTACACCGCCTATGCCGACGAGCCCGCCGAGGCCGAGGGCACCGCCCGCCGGATCCGCGAGCTGATCACCCCGGCCGGGCAGGGCGGCGCCGGCGTCCCGCCCAGCCAGGTCGCGGTCCTCTACCGGGTCAACGCCCAGTCCGAGCTGTACGAGCAGGCGCTGGCCGACGCCCAGGTGCCCTATCAGCTGCGCGGCGCCGAGCGGTTCTTCGAGCGGCCCGAGGTCCGCGAGGCGGGGATGCTGCTGCGCGGCGCGGCGCGCGCCGGAAGCGCCGACCCGGTGCTGTCGGACGAGGACGTGCCGTCCCAGGTGCGGGCCGTGCTCGGCACCCGCGGCTGGACGGCCGAGCCGCCCGCGGGCTCCGGAGCGGTCCGCGACCGCTGGGAGTCGCTGGCCGCCCTGGTGCGGCTCGCGGAGGACTTCGTCCGGGGCAGGCCCGGGGCCACCCTCTCCGATCTGGTGGCGGAGCTGGACGAGCGGGCGGCCGCCCAGCACGCCCCGACCGTGGAGGGTGTGACGCTCGCCTCACTCCACGCCGCCAAGGGCCTGGAGTGGGACGCGGTGTTCCTGGTGGGGCTGACGGAGGGCATGATGCCGATCACCTACGCCAAGACCGATCAGCAGATCGAGGAGGAGCGGCGGCTCCTCTATGTGGGCGTCACCCGGGCCCGCCGCCATCTGAGCCTGTCGTGGGCGCTCTCGCGGGCGCCCGGCGGCCGTGCCTCCCGCAGGCCCACCCGCTTTCTCAATGGGCTGCGGCCCGGCTCCGCGGCGCCCGCCGCCCGGATGCCCGGCGGGGGCGGCGGAATCGAGCGCGGCTCCGGGCCGGGCGCCCCGGTGCGCAAGCGGCGCGCCCCGGTGCACTGCCGGGTCTGTGGCAGGACGCTGACCGACGCGGGCGAGATGAAGCTGATGCGCTGCGAGGACTGCCCCTCGGAGCTGGACGAGGCGCTGTACGAGCGGCTGCGTGACTGGCGGGCCGAGCAGGCCGGGCTACTCGGCCAGCCGGCCTTTTGCGTTTTCACCGACAAGACCCTGCTCGCCATTGCCGAGGCCGTGCCGGGAACCGAATCGGAGCTGTCCGGCATCTCCGGTGTCGGAAGACGGAAACTCGGCAGGTTCGGCGCCGACGTTCTCGCGCTGTGCGCGGGCCGGGAACTGCCCTCGGCGCACGACGGTGACGAGAGCACCGAGGGCGAGGGAACCCAACCGGGTGACCCCGCGGAAAACTCGACGGAAAAATAGTTTGCGCGCGCGGACGGCATACCCATAGCCTTCCCAGCACGGAGACAGCGGCCCTTCCGGGAACCGAGGAATCCGTGTTGTACTACGTAAGTCCGGACCGGTTCCCCCTGGTCCCTGAGACGCCGAGAGGAGGCGAAGACCAATGATCAGCTTCATGGAGACCATCAAAATGACCGATCGATCGGTCGTCGCCGCCTGCCCGCTCGGCTCCTCGCTTCCCGGCACCGGTATGCCCGGCGCCAATGAAGCGCGTCTCAGCGAGCGCAGTGGGCGACCGATCCAGGCACCTGCGGTAGCGGCAGCGGCACGGGCATTCGCCTATGCCCTGGCGGCCAATGGTGCCGGATCCCGGACGACGCAGCAGCACCACGACACGTGGGCCTTCCGCAGGCTCGAACCCTGGAGTTATCCAGCCTGATTCAGGATCAGGTCGGCACCTTCCAGGGCCGCGGAACCCACACCGGGATCCGCGGTCCTTTTGATTTGCCAGCGCCCGGCCACGAGCCGGACCGAACAGACGAGGAACACACCACCGTGCAACTCAACACGCACGCCCCGTCCGCAGAGACCGACCTGAACCGCCCGCCTGACTCCTCGGAGGACCCCTTGACCACCCCGCTCACCGCCCTCACCGAGCTCGACGAGGCCATCGAGAACCTGGGCGTAGCCGTCCCGTGCCGCTCCTACGACCCGGAGGTCTTCTTCGCGGAGTCGCCGGCCGACGTCGAGTACGCCAAGTCGCTGTGCCAGACCTGTCCGCTGCGCGAGGCCTGCCTCGCCGGTGCGAAAGACCGCCGCGAGCCGTGGGGCGTCTGGGGCGGCGAGCTGTTCGTCCAGGGCGTCGTCGTGGCCCGCAAGCGGCCGCGTGGCCGCCCGCGCAAGAACCCGGTCGCGGCATGAGCACCCCCGGCACCATCGATCGCCCAGCGACGCACGACCCCATGAAACAGGTCCCGACGATGACCCCACCGGTCTCCGACACACCCACACGCCCTCACTCCGGTGCGCCCGAGTCGCGCCAGAACAGGACCCGAGAGATGCAACTCATCCCAGAAGCCCTGGCGCGTGCGCATATGCGCCTGCAGCGCCGTGCGGAGCGGGCCTCGCTCCGCGCCCGGCGGGCGCTGGCCACCGCGGTCATGTCCTGACGCGGCCACGCGCCGGGACCAGGGGCCCCTAGGGATACGAAGGAATACCAAGGGATACGAGGGCCGGTCCGATGCGGACCGGCCCTTCGGCCGTCCCCGTGATCAGGCCGAGGTCCCCGCGTCCTCCGCCTTCTGGACGCCCTCGGTCTCCTCCGCCTCGCCGGTCTCCTCGGTCTCATCCGGCTCGGCGGTCTCGTCCGGCTCATCGGTCTCGTCCGGCTCGGCGAAGCCGGTCACCCAGGCTTCGAGCTCATCCCGCAGCCGCACCGTGGCACCCAGCTGGCACAGCACCCCGATCGTGCTCAGCGTCACCCGGTGGATCAGCAGATAGGCGGGCGGCAGATTGAGCTGGTTGCCCAGCTCGTGGACGGGTGAACTGCGATCCGCCATCCGGGCCGCCTGGCGCCGTATCCACTGCCTCTCGAAGTGGAACGCGTCGACCTGGGCCGGTTCGAGCATCGGCAGCAGGAACTCCAGCAGCGCGTCCGGATCCAGCTCGATCGTCGGCTTGACGAAGCCCTCACCCCGCATCAGGTCGTAGACCCCCGCGGCGTCACCCTCCAGCGCCATCCGCAGCGCGATGCCGATGGGCTCGGGCAGCCCGCCGGGGAGCCGGTCCACCGAGCCGAAGTCCAGGACGCCCAGCTTCCACTTCTCCGGCGGCCCGTCCGGGGCATCCCCGGTGAGCAGCCGGAAGTTACCGGGGTGCGGATCGGCGTGCAGCAGACCGGTGCGGGACGCCCCCGAGAACAGAAAGCGGGCCAGCAGCTGACCGGCCCGGTCACGCTCCTCGGGCCTGCCCTCGGCGATCACCTCGGAGAGCGGTATGCCCTCCAGCCATTCGGTGATCAGCACCTGATCGCTCTGGTGCACCACCTCGGGCACCACGATCTCCGTGTCCTCGGCATACTCCGTCACATGGGCGCGCTGGGACTCGGCTTCCAGCTCGTAGTCCAGCTCCTCGGCCACCCGGTCGCGCAGCTCCGCGATCAGCGGCTTGATGTCCATGCCCGGCACCAGCGGCCCCAGCATCCGGGCGAACCGGCTCAGCTGGGCGAGGTCGGACAGCAGCGCCTCACCCGCCCCCGGGTACTGCACCTTGACCGCGACCTCGCGCCCGTCGTGCCAGATCGCCCGGTGCACCTGGCCGATCGAGGCGGCCGCCGCCGGCTTGTCCTCGAACTCCAGGAACAGCTCCTGCCAGTCCGGGCCGAGCCGCTCCTCCAGCGCCGCGTGGACCGTACTGGTGGGCATGGGCGGCGCGGCCTCCTGGAGCTTGGTGAGGGCCGCCCGGTAGGGTTTCGCGATCTCCTCGGGCAGCGCCGATTCGAAGACCGACATCGCCTGGCCGAGCTTCATCGCCCCGCCCTTGAGCTCGCCGAGGACCTTGAACATCTGCTCGGCGGTGCGCTGCTGCATCTCGCGAGCGACGATCTCCGCCGGTCGCCCTCCTATCCGCTTCCCCAGCCCCCAGGTGGCGCGCCCCGCGAATCCCAAGGGCAGCGCCGCCAGTTTGGCGGTGCGGGTGATCGCCTTGCGCGGCAGATCGGACATGCGCCCTCCAAGTACAGCTGAGCCATCCCGGGAGGCAGCCTCCCGGACCCCCGTCGCCCACTCCGCGGACGTCGGTCACCCGCACATTGTGGCGTGCGGTCTCTCCGCGGCCGAGGCGTATACCGCATCATCTCGCCCGGCCGCTCCGCACTCGCATCCGGGATGCGCCTCGACGCGCTCGGCCTGCCAGGACAGGGCCGGCAGCGCCAGCTCCCAGCGGGCCGCCGCGGCACCCCCGGACGGTCCGCCGTCGAGGAAGGCCAGCGCCCGGGACGCGGTGAGCCCGGCCACCACCGCGGCCAGCGCCGTGTCACAGGCGGGCGCGGATCCACGGCGGCCGGAGCGCCACTGGGCCAGCATCCGCGGCCACACCGGCTCCCGCTCGGCGCGGGCCGCCGCGGCGCAGCCGGCGCAGGGAGTGAGGCCCGGCAGGACCAGCGGCCCCACCACCCCGGTGGCCTCGATCACCCCCGCGTACAGATGAGGGGTGCCGGAGGCGAGCAGCGGCCCGGCCGCCGAGGGATCCGGTGCGTACGCCGCGAGCCCGTCGCGCGGGGCGATCACCACCAGGACCAGCCCCGGCTCCCCGCCGGGCGGGGGCTCCCCGGCCCGCGGGCGCGGCCGCGGGGCCGGCGCCGCCCGGCGCACCAGCCGGCGGGCGGCCACCTCCCGCCGCTCCCCGATCTGCTCCGCGGACAGCCCGCCGGGCGCCACGTCCCACGGCTCGACACAGCCCCCGTCCACCACATCGACCTGCCCGACCCCCGAGGCGGACAGCACCGCGGCGACCGCCGCCCCGACCCGCCCCGCACCGCGCACCTGCACCCGCGTCGCCCGCCGCGCGGCGAGCAGCCGCGCCGCCGCCCCCGGCTCCGGATGCAGCACCGACAGCCCCGCCGCGTCCGGCCGCAGCCGGTCGAGGGCCGGGCCGGGGCCGCTCGCCGCGGCGGCGAGCGGGCCGCCGGGTCTCGTATCGTCCAGCAGCCCGGCCGCCGTCAGCCGGTCCAGCAGCTCATCGGCCCGCCCCTCCGGCAGCCCGAGGGCCTGGGCCTCCTGCCGCAGCAGGGGCAGCCCGCGGGTGCCGTCGAGCAGCTCCAGAAAGCTGCCCGTCGCCGTGTCCAGCGGGCCCACCACCACCGCATGCGCCCGGGCCACCCCGAACTGCACCGTGTCCCGGCTCCGCCAGCCGCGCCGCAGCGCGGGCTTGAGCATGGGATGCATCGCCGCCCCCTTCGTCGATGTGCGGCACCCGCCGGTGCCGCATCGCCTCGTCGAACGGTTCACAGCATGCGCCCCGCCGCCCACTCGCCGCCGAAAGTTATCCACAGCCTGTGTTGATAGTCGTACAAGCCGTCCACGCCGGGGAGTGGTTCGCCCGGAGACCGGGCGCGAGGGCAGGACTTCCCCGGCTGCCAGCGGGTAACGTCGGGGCGTGCCCGCCGATCCTTCCCCGCGCACCGCCCCGATCCCGACGAGCCCGCCGAGTCCGCCAAGCCCGCAGAACCGGGGCCCGGGCACGAGCGCGGTCGAGGTCCGCCGGAGTTCGCGCCGGCGCAGGACCGTCTCCGCGTACCGCGAGGGCGACCGCACCATCGTCCTCATCCCCGCCCGGATGTCGGAAGCGGAGGAACAGCGCTGGGTCGGGGTCATGCTGGAGAAGCTCGCCGCGCAGGAGAGCAAGCGGATGCTGGGCGATACGGAGCTGGCGGCGCGCGCGGAGTGGCTGTCCGAGCAGTATCTGGGCGGCCGGGCCCGGCCCGCCTCGGTCCGCTGGGTCACCAACCAGAACACCCGCTGGGGGTCCTGCACCCCGGCCGAGGGCAGCATCCGGCTTTCCCACCGGCTCAAGGGCATGCCGGAGTACGTGGTGGACTACGTCCTCGTCCATGAGCTGGCCCATCTGCTGGTGCCCGGTCACGGCCGCCGCTTCTGGGAGCTTTTGGAGGCGTATCCGCGCACCGAGCGCGCCCGGGGCTATCTGGAGGGCGTGGTGGCCGCCGGGCGGCTGCCGCATCTGACGGGCGCCGAAACGGAATCCGGCTGAGGAACCGCACCGCGCTCCCCGGCGTCGTTCAGAGTCGGCGGCAGCGGCTAGCCTGGCGCGCAATGCACTCACCGGTTTCGGGATGGGGGACGGTCGTTACGTATGGCCAGGGAATTCCAGCGCGGCCACAAGGCCAAGATCAGCGATCTGACCGCCGGGAGGGATCTGTACGTCGGTGTGCAGATCGCCGGGCCGGGGCTGTCCTTCGACATCAGCTGCTTCGGCCTCGACGCGGACGAACGACTGTCGGACGACCGCTACTTCATCTTCTTCAATCAGCCCAAATCACCTGAAGAAGCGATACAGCAGCTCGGCGCGCAGGCCGGTGACACCGAGTCGTTCCGGGTCACGCTCGACAGCATTCCGCCGACCATCCAGAAGCTCTCCTTCACCGCGACCCTCGACGGCGCGGGCCAGATGTCGCAGATCGGACCCGGCTACATCCGGATCGTCGCGGGCGGCGAGGAGGTGGCCCGGTACTCCTTCAACGGGACGGAGTTCAGCACCGAGCGCGCGGTGATGCTGGGCGACTTCTACCTCAAGGACGTCTGGCGCTTCGCCGCCGTCGGCCAGGGCTTCGACGGTGGACTCGAGGCGCTGCTCAAGAACTTCGGCGGCGAGGTCGCCGAGGAGGAGCCCGCGCCCGCGCCGGCGCCCGCGCAGGGTGGTGTGCCCGGTTTCGCGCCGCCCGGCCAGGCGGCCCCCGCCCCGGGTTTCGCGGCCCCGCCCGTCCCGCAGCCGCAGCAGCCCGCACCCGCCCCGGCCCCCGGCTTCGGCGCGCCCCAGGGCACCCCGCCCCAAGGCACCCCGCCCCAAGGCACCCCGCCGCAGGGCACGCCTCAGCAGCCCCCGGCCCCGCAGCCCGCGCCGGGCGCACCGCAGGTGCACGCGGCGCCCACGCTCGCCGCGCCGATCGTGCCGCCGGGTCAGGCGCCGCCACCCGGCCCGGTGCCGCCTCCGGGCCCGCCCGGCCAGCCGTACCCCGGCCAGCAGCCGCAGTTCGGCCAGACGCCGGGCCAGACGCCGCCCGCCCCGTACGGCCAGCCCCACGGCATGGCCGCACCCCAGGGCGGGGCGCCCGGGGTGCAGGCCGCGCTCGCCGAATACCGCGAGTCGGCCACCGGCCAGCGCTGGACGCCGCAGAACCCGCGGATGATGCGGGTCGACCTCGGCGTCGACGGTCAGCCGGTGCTCGCCCGCCAGGGCAGCATGGTGCTCTACCAGGGGAAGGTCGACTTCAGCTACAAGGGCGCGGGTGTCCGCGGCCGGATCGTCGGCAACGCGACCGGCCAGGAGATGCAGCTGATGCGCTGCACCGGCCAGGGCCAGGTCTTCCTCGCGGAGAACGCCGCCGAGCTGCACCCGATCGAGCTGCAGGGCGACGCGATCTGCGTCTCCGCCGAGAACGTGCTCGCGTTCGACGAGTCGCTGCAGCACGAGGTGCGCCGGATCGAGGGCCACGGCATCCCTGGCGGCGCGCTGTTCACGATGCAGTTCCAGGGCAACGGCACGGTCGTGGTGAAGACCCAGGGCACTCCGGTGGTGCTCCCCGTCACCCCGACGACCTTCGCCGACAGCAACGCCATCGTGGCCTGGTCCGCCGGTTCCCAGGTGATCATCTCCAGCCAGGTGCGGCTGCGCCGCAGCGCCTATCCCGGCCACAGCGGGGAGACCGTGAACCTCCAGTTCCGCGGTGCGCCCGGCAACTTCATCGTCGTCCAGCCCTACGAGGTCTGAGGGAGCCCGTCATGGACCAGCAAATGATCTCGGGCTTCGCAGCCACCCCGGTCGCGGCCCGCATGGAGAACCACGGCAGCAGCATGCTCAAGGTCGCCATGCAAAGCGGCCAGGACCTCTTCGCCCGCACCGGTTCGATGGTGGCGTACGAGGGCTTCGTGCAGTACGAGCCGAACCCGCCCGCGGTGCGCCAGATGGCCTCCCAGTGGCTGACCGGCGAGGGCGCGCCGCTCATGCGGTGCAGCGGCGACGGGCTGCTCTATCTCGCCGACTACGGGGCGAACATCGTCTGCATCAATCTCAACGGCGACGCGCTCTCCGTCAACGGCACCAATCTGCTCGCCTTCGACGCCCACCTCCAGTGGGGTGTCGAACGGGTCAAGGGCATCGCCAAGTTCGCCGGGCAGGGCCTGTTCAACGTGGGCGTCTCCGGCACCGGATGGGTCGCCCTGACCTCCCGCGGCACCCCCATCGTCGTCGACTGCGGCCGCGGCGAGGACGAGACCTATGTGGACCCGGACGCGCTCGTCGCCTGGTCCAGCGGTCTGAAGGTCAAGGGCAAGCGCAGCTTCAAGGCGTCGTCCCTGATCGGCCGGGGCAGCGGCGAGGCCTACCAGCTCGGCTTCTCCGGGCAGGGCTTCGTCGTCGTACAGCCCAGCGAGGACAGCACCGACCGGCTCCGGGCCCGGGGCTGAGGGGGAGAAGGACACATGCAGAGCCCGCTTTTCGGCTTCACCGAGACCCAGAGCGAGGACCGTTACGCGCTGCAGAACCGCAAGATGCTGCGGGTCGCGCTCAACGGCCATGAGGACGTACTCGCCCGCAAGGGCAGCATGGTCGCCTATCAGGGGCTGATCGAGTTCGACGGCGAGTACCAGAGCGCCGGGCAGCGGCGCGCCCGCGCCCGCACCGGCGAGGGCCTGGATCTGATGCGCTGCTCCGGGCAGGGCACGGTCTACCTCGCCAACCTCGCCCAGCACGTCCATGTGATGGACGTGGACCACGACGGTCTGACGGTCGACAGCGCGTACGTGCTGGCGCTGGACTCCACGCTGCACTGGGAGTCGATCGCGGTGGACAGCCAGTTCGGCATCACCGGTTCCGGCAAGTACAACCTCAACATCTCCGGCCGGGGCAAGGTCGCGCTGATGACCTCGGGTCAGCCGCTGATGCTCCAGGTGACGCCGGACAAGTACGTCAACGCCGACGCGGACGCGATCGTCGCGTGGTCCAGTTCGCTGCGCGTCCAGATGCAGGCGCAGACGCATTCCTCGGGGGTGTGGCGCCGCCGCGGCAGCACCGGTGAGGGCTGGGAGCTGAGCTTCCTGGGCCAGGGTTACGCCCTCGTGCAGCCGAGCGAGCTGCTGCCGCCGCAGAACGCGGTGATCGGCGGCGGCGCGGCCGCCCAGTTCGGCATGGGCCAGCAGGGGGCCCGCGGGCAGAACCAGGGCAACATCTTCAGCAACTGACGGCCGCCGGACGCTCCCCCGGTCATCCGGTCCGTGCCCGCGCGCTCCTCAGACCAGCGCGCGGGTACGAGCCACCAGGTGGCGCACCGACGCGTCGGCCACGTCCGCCACCTCGTCGTATCCGAACCAGCGCAGGTCCAGTGACTCGTCGCTGATCGCCGCCACCGCGTCCGGCGGGGCCACCGCCGCGTACTGCACGTCCAGATGCCAGGCGCACGGCGTGTGGTGCCGGTCGAGCCGCACCGGCCCGCCCGGCAGCAGGGTCAGCCCCGCGATGCCCGACTCCTCGGTGGCCTCCCGCAGCGCCGCGTCCGCCAGCGTGGCGTCCCCCGGCTCGCAGTGGCCGCCCATCTGGAGCCACATCCGCAGCTTGCGGTGGAGCGTGAGCAGGACGCGCTCCCGCGGCGGGTCGATCACCAGCGCGCTCGCCGTGAGATGCCCGTCGCCGCACGCCTTCCACATGCCGTCGGGATACGCGGCCAGATGGTCGCCGTAGGCCTGCCGCAGCCGCTCCTGGTCGGCGTCGGGCGCGGGCCACTGCTCGAGGACCCGCGCCGCGTCCTTATGGAGGCTCACTTCTCGCCGTCGCCCCGCTCGTCATCCTTACGGTCGCCGGACGCACGGTCGCCGGAAGCGCTGCCGCCGGAGCCCTCCGTACGGTCCTCACCGCCCGCCGCCTCTCCGAGCATCTTGTCCAGCTCGGAGAAGTCCAGCTGCTCGCGGTGGACGAAGCCGTCCGGGTCGTCGAGGTCGTGGGCCGTCGGCAGCATGTCCGGGTGCTCCCACAGCGCGTCGCGGCCGTCCACGCCGCGCGCGTCGGTGAGCGACGCCCACAGTCGCGAGGCGTCCCGCAGCCGGCGCGGCCGCAGCTCCAGGCCGATCAGCGTGGCGAAGGTCTGCTCGGCGGGCCCGCCGCTCGCCCGGCGGCGCCGCAGCGTCTCGCGCAGGGCGTCCGCGGACGGCAGATGGGGCTTGGCGGCGGCGTGCACCACCGCGTCCACCCAGCCCTCGACCAGCGCGAGCGCGGTCTCCAGCCGGGCCAGCGCGGCCTTCTGCTCCGGGGTGTCCTCCGGCTGGAACATGCCCTGCTGGAGTGCTTCCTGCAGCTGCTCGGGGTGGGTCGGGTCGAGCTGGCCGACCGCGTCCTCCAGCTTCGCCGTGTCCACCTTGATGCCCCGGGCGTATCCCTCGACGGCACCGAACAGGTGCGAGCGCAGCCACGGCACATGCGAGAACAGCCGCTGGTGGGCCGCCTCGCGCAGCGCCAGATACAGCCGCACCTCGTCCTTGGGGACGCCGAGGCCGGAGCCCAGCGCCGCGATGTTGACCGGCAGCAGCGCCGCCTTGCCCGCCGGGCCCAGCGGAAGCCCGATGTCGGTCGAGCCGACCACCTCACCGGCCAGCACGCCCAGCGCCTGCCCGATCTGGGTGCCGAACATCGCGCCACCCATCGAACGCATCATCCCGAGCAGCGGGCCGGCCATGGCCTGCATCTCCTCGGGCAGGACGTCGCCCATGGCGGCGCCGACCCGCTCGGCGACCGGGTCGACCAGGTCCTTCCAGACCGGCAGCGTCGCCTCGACCCACTCGGCGCGGCTCCACGCGACGGCGGTCCCCGAGCCCGAGGGCAGCGACGTGGCCCCGTCGAGCCACAGGTCCGCCAGCCGCACGGCCTCCTGGGCCGCGGCGCGGTCGGCGGGGCCGACGCTCTCGTCCTTGGTGCCGTCGGCGGTGCCGCGTGCGACGGTCTGCCGCGCGATGTCCTTGGCCATGTCCCAGTTCACCGGGCCGCCCTCGTACGAGAGCATCTGCCCGAGCTGCTGGAAGGCGGCGCCCAGGTCGCCCGGGTTGAGCGAGCCGAACATCGCAGCGAACGGATTGTCCGCGCCGCCTGCTCCGCCCGGGCCGCCCGCCCCGCCGCCGAACCCCAAGGGATTCGCGGGGCCCTGCTCGTCGCCCTGGCCGCCCTTCTTCTTACCGTCGTCGCCGTCCTCCGGCTCCTCCGGCGGAAGGCCGAATCCGAATGGGGTGTCACTCACGGGGTTCCTCGGCTCGTTGGGCCACCGGCCACTGGCCGGCGGCGGATGCCCGACATCACCACCCAGCCTAGACACCTCGCCGGTTTCCGGGCTCAGTGCTTCGCTGATCGCCGCGCTGCGGCAGGATGGGCGTTACCTGGTACGTACGTGTGCACGCGCCGCGTACTGAAGACAACCGCTGGAGACGCCCGGTGAGTTCCCCAGACCGAGAAGTTCGCGCTGCGCGAAACGATACGGCCCGTACCGCACGGCGACCCGTCGTGGCGGTCACCGGTGCCGCCTCGGGCCCCGGCGCCCTGCTCACGCAGCGGCTCGCGGAGTCCGAAGAGATCAAACAGGTGCTGGCCCTCGACGAGCGGCGCGGCGAGGTGACCGAGGCGCAGTGGCATGTGCTGGACGTGCGCGATCCGGTCATCGCCGAGAAGCTGCGCGGCGTCGATGTCGTCGTGCATCTCGCCGTCGACCTGGATCTGGGCACCGACCCCGCCGCGCGCACCGCCTACAACGTGCGCGGCACCCAGACCGTGCTGACCGCGGCCGCGGCCGCCGGAGTGCGCCGGGTGGTGCTGTGCACCTCCGCGATGGTCTACGGCGCGCTCGCCGACAACGACGTTCCGCTCGCCGAGGACGCGGAGCTGCGGGCCACCGCCGAGGCCACCGGCGTCGGTGACCTGCTGGAGATCGAACGGCTGGGGGAGCGCGCGCCCCGGGCACATCCGGGGCTGAACGTGACCGTCGTGCGCCCCGCGGTCCTGGTCGGCGGCACGGACACCGCGCTCACCCGCTACTTCGAGTCGCCGCGGCTGCTGGTGGTCGCCGGATCCCGTCCCACCTGGCAGTTCTGCCATATGGAAGACCTGGTCAGCGCGCTGGAGTACGCCGCGCTGGAGAAGGTCGAGGGGGAGCTGGCGGTCGGCTGCGACGGCTGGCTGGAGCAGGACGAGGTCGAGGAGCTGTCCGGAATCCGGCGTATGGAGCTGCCGTCGGCGGTCGCCCTCGGCGCCGCCTCCCGGCTGCACCGGCTGGGCCTGACGCCGTCCCCGGCCGGGGACCTCACGTACACGATGCACCCCTGGGCGGTCAGCGGCAGCCGGCTGCACGCGGCGGGCTGGCGGCCCCGGTGGACCAACGAGGAGGTGCTGGCCGAGCTGCTGGAGGAGGTCGCCGGGCGGCATACGGTCGCCGGGCGGCGGCTGGGCCGCAAGGACGCCACCACGCTGGGCGCGGCGGGCGCGACCGTCGCCCTGGTGGGCACCGCCGCGATCGTGCGCCGCGCCCGCAAGGCGCGCCGCCGCGCCTAAGGGCTGTCCCGTCATCCCCGGCGGGCTCCCGACGCCGGCTACGGCCACTCGCCGCGTTGTCGGGATCGCCCGAGTACGACCGGTACGAGGGCACCCCTCCGCCTTGCGATTGACCGCGTCCGACGCCGCTCGCCGATCCATTGGGATGACGGGACAGCCCTTGGCCAGGCGCTCCTGGGCGCGATCCGGTAGTCCACCACCACGGGACGGCATACGGCACGATGGACCACATGGCACATACGCACGATCATCCTGGCGAGGGCGCGGCAGCCGACCCCATCCGCCTGCTCGCGGTCCGCGAGACCCCGCTGTCGGTGGACGAGGTGTTCGGGGCGGTCGGCGACGCCGCGGCGGGCGGTACGGCGCTCTTCGTGGGCACCGTGCGCAACCACGACGGGGGCGCGGACGTGGGTGCCCTCGGGTACTCCGCCCATCCGAGCGCCGAGGCCGAGCTGCGGCGGGTGGCCGAGAAGGTCGCGGCCGACTTCCCGGTGCGCGCGCTGGCCGCCGTGCACCGGGTCGGCGATCTGGTGATCGGCGACCTGGCCGTCGTCGTGGCGGTCTCCTGTCCGCACCGCGCGGAGGCGTTCGCCGCCTGCCGCCGACTGATCGACGACCTCAAGAGCGAGGTCCCGATCTGGAAGCACCAGACGTTCGCGGACGGTACCGAGGAATGGGTGGGCGCGTAGCGCCTCGTTGAGGGGTGGTGGTCGGGCGACGGGAGGGCGGGTGGGGGCGTAGCGCCTCGTTGAGGGGTGGTGGTCGGGCGACGGGAGGGCGGGTGGGCGCGTAGCGCCTCGTTGAGGGGTGGTGGTCGGGCGACGGGAGGGCGGGTGGGCGCGTAGCGCCTCGTTGAGGGCGGGTGGGATCTGGAGGGCACGCGAAACTGACAGTGCTCGGCGGGCCGGTATAACAGTTACGCCATGGAGTCCACTCGGAATGGTGTACTCCACTTGCGTAACCCCCACCCTGCCGTGAGCGTTGACCTCGCGGAGGATTAATCTGCTCATCTGTCAGTCGCGGTGCTTATCAGGGGTCGGGAGGCCGCTATGGGAGCGCTTCTCTGGTTGCTCATTCCCGTTCTCGCGGCGATAGCCGCCATGCTCTATGCCGGTTGGGCAGCGCGCAACAACCGCAAGACCGTGGGGGACGTCGAGGAACTGGCCGGATATACGCGGTTCCGAGAGGCGATGGAACGCACGCGCACGGATACGGACGCGGCCGCCTGAGGTCCGGCCCCTCGTACGGACGGCCCCGGGAGTGGGCTGCCGTACGCGTCCCGTACTGTCGTTCCATGCCACGCCGCACCGCGACGATGCTCGCCTCCCTGCTGATGCTGATCGCGCTGCTGTGCGCCGGTGTGCTGATCCCGGTG
Source organism: Streptomyces sp. NBRC 110028 (assembly GCF_001417735.1). Taxonomy (GTDB): domain Bacteria; phylum Actinomycetota; class Actinomycetes; order Streptomycetales; family Streptomycetaceae; genus Streptomyces. The sequence goes on along the minus strand of NZ_BBUZ01000023.1, from coordinate 493,755 downwards.
CCGTACGCGGAGATGTCACCGGGGCCGACGTACAACACGCTGGGCGAACACAACGGCGAGTGCGTGCTGCAGATCTCCGGCCACAAGGGCTGTGAGACCACCGGGGGCCACCTCAATATGACGACGGTCCGGGTCACCGGATCCGAGTACCGGATGAATCTGGTGGAGGCCGTCTACGGCTGGCTCTCCCACGACAATGTGGTGGTGCCGCACGACACCCTCTACCCGGACGACAAAACTCCGGACGAGGTGAACCAGCAGAACGCGGAGGAATTCAGCCAGTCCCAGGAGAGCGCCAAGGTCGCGGCGCTCAGGGTGCTGCACAAGAAGGTCTCCTCCCAGGTGATCGTGGGCGCCGTGGTGAAGGGCAGCCCGTCCCAGGGCACGCTGCACGCGGGCGATGTGATCAAGTCGGTGGACGGCACCGCCGTGCGCGAGCCCGACGACGTCGCCAAGCTGGTGACCAAGCACAAGCCCGGCGAGCAGGTGGCCTTCTCGATCGTCCCGGCCAAGGTGGCCGTGGCCGCGGAGAAGAGCGGCAAGCGGCCCACTGAGGAGAAGCGGATCGCGATCACCACCAAGAAGGCCGGGGGCCGGGCCATCGTCGGCATCCAGGCCGGGATCGACTACACCTTCCCGTTCAAGATCGACATCAAGCTGGCCGACGTCGGCGGGCCGAGCGCCGGTCTGATGTTCGCTCTCGGCATCGTGGACCGGGTGTCCAAGGAGGGCGACCTGACCGGCGGGAAGTTCATCGCGGGCACCGGCACCATCGACGACAAGGGCGTCGTGGGGCCGATCGGCGGGATCGAGATGAAGACGATCGGCGCCCGCGAGGCCGGTGCCCAGTTCTTCCTCACCCCCAAGGAGAACTGCGCGGCGGCGGCCAAGGACGTGCCGGACGGCCTGCGGCTGGTGAAGGTGCACACCATCGACGACGCGATGAAGGCCCTCAAGAAGATCCGCTCGGGGGACACCGCAGGTCTGCCCCGCTGCGCCGCGAGCTGAGTGGCCCGCACGGCACAAGAAGGCGCCCCGCGAAGCACGGCACGGGGCGGTACGACGTGAGGCGGCCGCCGGACACCTGGTCCGGCGGCCGCCTCACGTCCGGGACGGCCCGGCGTCAGTCGGTGGCGAAGGTGGCGGCCAGCGCGTCGGCGAGACCCGGCACCAGTCCGGCCCCGGTCAGCACCTCCGTCGTGGCGTCCTTCTCGCGCAGCCGCACCGCCGACTCGCGCTTCCCGTCCCGCAGCACGGCGACCGTCATGCGGACCTCCTGGCGCTCCGGGTGCTCCGCGACCCAGGCCGCCAGCCGGGTGTCGTCCAGGTCCTTCGGTACGGAGGACTCGGCGGACGGCGGCAGCATCAGCCGCTCCACGGTCATGGCGCAGCCGATCACGGCGTCGGGCCAGGCGATGGTGGCCAGGAATTCGTCGAGCGGGGCATGGGAGGGCAGCTCGTCCTGCTCGATGGGGGTGAGGGACGCCGCGGGCTCGTCACCGGCCTCGTCGAGCCCGAGCTGGCCGGCCAGCTCGGGCTCCTGGGCGCGCAGCTGGGCGGTGTCGACGAGGGCGAAGAGCCGGGCGGGCTGATCCCAGCCGAGCCCGGCGGCGTACTCGTCGATTTCCAGGACGGCGCGGGTGAGCGGATTCGCGGCAAGAGGGCCGGTACCGGGGGTTGCGTTGGACATGCTTCATATCGTGCCCTGATCGGACCCGGAATCGGGAACTGAGTAAAGCCTGAGTAAGTTGCATCAGGTGGGCCCTCCTGTCCGGGCCCGTACAGAGCCCGTACAGACAACACAGACAACAGCGAACTTCGAGGTGCGCACCTTGGCTTTCCAGATGCCGGACCGCGGCGGAGGCCCCACGGGACCGCGGATCAGAGTCGGCCGGCCGTCCCGGCGCGTCCGGACCCTGTTCATGACCCTGGGTGTGCTGGCTGTGCTGGCCATGCTCTTCGTCATGTTCGCGGGATTTTGGACGGATTGGCTCTGGTATCGCTCGCTTCATTACTCATCGGTCTTCAGCACCACCCTGCGGACGAAGATCGGGCTGTTCTTCGTCTTCGGCCTGCTGATGTCCACGGCCGTCGGGGTCAACATCTGGCTGGCGCACCGGCTGCGGCCGCCGCTGAGCGCGATGTCGATGGAGCAGCAGAGCCTCGACCGGTACCGGATGGGCATCGCCCCGTTCAAGAAGTGGGTGCTGCTCGCGGTCACCGCGCTGGTCGGGCTGGTCGCCGGGGCCTCCGCGGCCGGTCAGTGGCGGCTGTGGCTGCTGTGGATCAACAGCGTGCCCTTCGGCCAGAAGGACGCGGAGTTCCACAAGGACGTGTCCTTCTTCGCCTTCGACCTGCCCTGGTACCGCTTCCTGCTGAGCTTCGGCTTCGCGGCCACGGTGCTCTCCCTGATCGCCGCCGCCCTGGTGCACTACCTCTACGGGGGCCTGCGCGTCACCAGCCCGGGGGCCCGGGCGACCGGCGCGGCCACCGGCCATCTGTCGGTGCTGGTGGGCGTCTTCGTGGCGCTGAAGGCGGTGGCGTACTGGCTGGACCGGTACGGCCTGGCGGTGAAGTCCAGTGACTTCAAGGCGACGGACAACTGGACCGGTCTGCGCTACGTCGACGCCAACGCCTATCTGCCCGCCAAGACGATCCTCTTCTGCATCGCGGTCATCTGCGCGCTGCTGTTCTTCGCGACGCTGTGGCGGCGCACCTGGCAGCTTCCGGTGATCGGCTTCGGGCTGATGGTGCTGTCGGCGATCCTGATCGGCGGGCTCTACCCGGCGATCGTGCAGAAGTTCCAGGTCCAGCCGAACGAGCAGGCCAAGGAGTCGCCGTACATCAAGAAGAACATCGAGGCCACGCGCAAGGCGTACGGCATCGACGACTCCAAGGTGGCGGACTACACCGGCAAGACCGACGACAAGGGCGGCGCCGCGCTGCGGCAGACCGCCGACTCGACGGCCAGCTACCGGCTGATCGACCCGAGCGTGGTCTCGCCGACCTTCCAGCAGCTCCAGCAGAAGCGTAAGTACTACCAGTTCCCGTCGACCCTGGACGTCGACCGCTACAAGGACGCCGACGGCAAGGACCAGGACACCGTCGTCGGTGTGCGCGAGCTGAACCTCGCCGGTGTGCCCAAGCGGAACTGGATCAACGACCACTTCACCTACACCCACGGCTACGGCATGATCGCGGCCAAGGGCACCACCCCGGACCCCGAGGCGGACCAGCAGGGCGCCCCGGACTTCACCGAGGCCGGGCTGCCCACCAGCGGTGAAGGGGTGGGCTCCGGGCGCTACCGCCAGCAGGTCTACTACGGCGAGAAGACCAACCAGTACTCGATAGTGGGCGGCCCGCAGAAGGAGCTGGACTACGAGGACAACGGCGAGAAGACCACCAGCTACAAGGGCAAGAGCGGGGTCAGCCTCTCCAACCCGGTCAACCGCGCCGCCTACGCGGTGGCGTTCGCCGAGCCGCAGATCCTCTACTCCGGCGCCATCGGCGAGGGTTCGCGCATCCTGTACAACCGCACGCCCAAGGAGCGCGTCGAGAAGGTCGCCCCGTGGCTGACCATCGACGGGGACGCCTACCCGGCGGTGGTCGACGGCCGCATCAAGTGGGTCGTGGACGCCTACACCACCACCAACGGCTATCCGTACGCGTCGCGGACCACCCTGGGCGACAGCACGGCCGACTCGCTGAGCGGCCAGGACCGTTCGGTGGTCGCCCAGCAGAACAAGGTCAACTACATCCGGAACTCGGTGAAGGCGACCGTCGACGCGTACGACGGATCCGTCAACCTCTACGAGTGGGACACCAAGGACCCGGTGCTCAAGACCTGGGAGAAGGCGTTCCCGGGCACGGTCAAGCCGAAGAGCGCCATCAGCGGCCAGCTGAAGGAGCATCTGCGGTATCCGCAGGACCTGTTCAAGGTCCAGCGCGAGCTGCTGACCCGCTACCACGTCACCGACCCGCAGCAGTTCTACAGCGGCAGTGACGCCTGGCAGGTGCCGGACGACCCGACCCGCAAGGACGGCAGCGCGGTCCCGCCGTACTACCTGAGCATGAAGATGCCGGACCAGCAGAAGCAGGCCTTCTCGCTGACGACGACCTTCACCCCCAACGGGCGGCCCACGCTCGGGGCGTTCATGTCCGTCGATGCCGATGCCAAGAGCAAGGACTACGGCACGATAAGGATGCTGAAGGTCACCAATGACGTACCCGGTCCACAGCAGGTGCAGAGCAAGCTGAACGGCACCCCCGAAGTGGCCGAGTTCGTGCGGAACCTCCGGGGCACCGATTCGGACATCGAGTACGGCAACCTGCTGACGGTGCCGTTCAACGGGGGCTTCCTCTACATCGAGCCGGTGTACGCGCGCGGCGGCAACTCCAACTACCCGCTGCTGAAGAAGGTGGGCGTCTCCTACAACGGCAACGAGCCCGCCTTCAAGAACACCCTGCCCGAGGCGCTGGACGCCGTCTTCGGGGAGGAGGCATCCGACGGGCAGCAGCCGCCGGACGACAGCACCGGGAAGCCGAGCGCCGACCCCACGGTGCAGGAGGCGCTGAAGGACGCCCAGACGGCCTGGGAGGACAGCCAGAAGGCGCTGGAGCAGAAGCCGCAGGACTGGGACGCGTACGGCAGGGCCCAGGAGGACCTCAAGGACGCGTTGGACAAGGCGGCCAAGGCGGAGCAGAAGGCCGCCGACAAGCAGGCCGGCAAGCAGAACCAGCCGCGGAGCCAGAGCGGCGACAACAAGGCCGGCTGACGCCCCCGACCAGGGGAAACGGCCGAGAAGAGGGTGCCCCGCGCCGTGGTACGGTAGTGACACGACGGCGCGGGGTGGAGCAGCTCGGTAGCTCGCTGGGCTCATAACCCAGAGGTCGCAGGTTCAAATCCTGTCCCCGCTACTGACAGACAAGGCCCGGATCCGCAAGGATCCGGGCCTTGTTGTGTGTCTACTCAACGATTCGGGATACAAGCGTTTGGGTTGTCTCTCTGTGGGCAAGTCGACAAAACGCTGAAGTGACCTCACTGGCTGCGGTATACCAGGTGTACGCCGGATGCGGGTGATGCCACGATGGAATTTATGGGGGACAGGGTCAGTCTGTTGGAGACAGGGCGTTTTGCGCACACGCATGACGATGCCGAGGACGAGACACGGCACCGCCGTGCGGCCGAGTCCGGCGATACGGCGTCCATGAGCGCGCTCGGCGCGCTCCTGCTGCGGCGCGGCGACCTCGACGGCGCCGAGCCGTATCTGCGCGGGGCCATCGCCGCGGGCGACCGCGCCGCGGCCAACAACCTCGGCGTCCTCCTCCATCAGCGCGGGTACGCCGACGAGGCGGCCGGCTGGTGGCGCATCGCCGCCGTCGCCGGCTCCGCCGCCGCCGCCCATGCCCTCGGCCGCCACCACCGTGAGCGCGGCGATGAACCGGCCGCCGAGTACTGGCTGCGCCAGTCCGCCGAATCCGGCCACACCCTGGGCGCGTACGCCCTCGCCGACCTGCTCGAACACCGCAGCGACATCGGCGCCGAGCGGTGGTTTCGCGCCGCCGCCGAGCGCGGCCACCGGGAGGCCGCCTACCGCCTCGCCCGGATCCTCGACCACACCGACGACGAGAGCGGCGAGGAGCGCGGCCGGGCCGCCGCCGACGCGGAGCCGGAGGAGGCCGAGCAGTGGTACCGGCAGGCCGCCGCGCGCGGCCACCGGCGCGCCGCGCTGCGCCTCGGCACGCTGCTGGAGAAGCGCGGCGAGATCCAGGAGGCGGGCCGCTGGTACCTGACGTCCGCCAAGGACGGCGAGCCGCGCGCCGCCTGCGCGCTCGCCTTCCTGCTGCGCGACGCGGGCGACACCGACAGCGCCGCCGTCTGGTGGCACCGCGCCGCCCAGGACGGTGACGGCAACGCGGCGAACGCCCTGGGCGCGCTGCACGCCGACCGCGGCGAGACCCAGACCGCCGAGCGCTGGTACCGGGCCGCCCTGGACGCCGGGGACATCAACGGCGCGTACAACCTCGGCCTGCTCTGCGCCGAGCAGGGCCGTACCACCCAGGCCGAGCAGTGGTACCGCCGCGCCGCCTACGCCGGGCACCGCGAGGCCGCCAACGCGGTCGCCGTGCTGCTGCTCCAGCGCGGCGACGCGGCGGGCGCCGAGCCGTGGTTCTCCAAGGCGGCCGAGGCGGGCAGCGTGGACGCCGCGTTCAACCTGGGCATCCTGTACGCGGGCCGGGACGAGGAGCGGGCCGCCCGGCAGTGGTACGAGCGGGCCGCGGCCGCCGGGCACACCGAGGCCGCCCTCCAGGTCGGCATCGCCCTGCTGCGGGAGGGCGACCACCAGGCGGCCGAGCGCCATCTGCGCTGCGCCGCGGGCGGCGGAAGCGCCGAGGCCGCCTTCCGGCTGGCGGCGCTGCTGGACCGCTCGTCGGTCGGCGGCGACCCCGCGGCGACCGGCACCGGCTTCGGCTCCGGGACGCGGTTCCCGGTCGCGCCGGATGACGGCTCCGTGCCCGAGTACGAGGAGTGGTACGAGCGGGCCGCCCGCCAGGGCCACCGGCGCGCCCAGGTGCGCGTCGGCATGCTCGCGGCCGCCCGGGGCGAGGTGGTCGAGGCCGCCCGCTGGTATCGGATGGCCGCCGAGGCGGGCAGCAGCAACGGCGCGTTCAACCTGGGGCTGCTGCTGGCCCGCGAGGGCAGCGAGCCGGAGGCCGCCCTGTGGTGGACGCGCGCGGCCGGGGCCGGGCACGGCCGCGCCGCGCTGCGCCTGGCGCTGCTCGCGGCCCGCCGCGGCGCGCTGGCCGAGGGGCAGCGGTGGTGCGCCCGGGCAGTCGAGCTGGGCCCGGCGGAGGTCGCCGAGCGGGCGGCCCGGCTGCGGGACGCGCTGCAGCAGGAGCTGACCGCGTAACTCCGGCAGGCCCCCGGGTAACCGGTTTGCTTCTGGCGTTGGCCTCGGGTTAATGTTGCTTCACACCGACGCGGGGTGGAGCAGCTCGGTAGCTCGCTGGGCTCATAACCCAGAGGTCGCAGGTTCAAATCCTGTCCCCGCTACGAGAGCGAAGGGCCCGGATCCTCAAGGATCCGGGCCTTTCGTCATGTGCGGATACGTACGGACGGCCGTGCGCGGGCCGGAGGGCGCCACGCCGGGTGGCGCCCTTGGCGTGGTCAGTCCGCGCAGTCGGGGCAGACCCCGCGGTAGGTCACCTCGGCCGAGGAGACCGCGAAGCCGAAGCGCTCCCCCGCGGGCAGGCCGGCCAGCAGGTCGCCGACGGGGTGGACGTCGCGGATCGTGCCGCAGCGCGCGCACACCAGGTGCTGGTGCGCGTGGTGCGCGTTGGGGTCGTAACGCTTCGCCCTGCCGTCCGTGCTGACCTCGATCACCTCGCCGAGCGAGACCAGCTCGCCGAGGGTGTTGTACACCGTCGCGCGGGAGATCTCGGGCAGGCGGTCGGCCGCCAGCGCGTGGACCTCGTCGGCGGTGTAGTGCACGTGGTCCCCGTCGAGGACCTCGGCGACGACGCGCCGCTGCGCGGTCAGCCGCCAGCCGCGTCCCCGGAGTCGTTTCAGCAGGTCACTCATGCCATTCACCTATCAGTCAGATAAGGACAAGGGTAGCAGTGGCCGGATCCATGACCGGAACGGGTATCAGTCTCCAGCTCTTCTTGACTTGGACAAAGTCCAATGTAGGATTAAGTCCGATCGATTCACCGAGGAGGCGCACGTGACGGTCCAGGACAACATCACGGGTCCGCTGACCACGGAGTCCGGGGCTCCGGTGGCGGACAACCAGAACAGCCAGACGGCGGGCGCCGCCGGTCCGGTCCTGATCCAGGACCAGCATCTGATCGAGAAGCTCGCCCGCTTCAACCGCGAGCGGATCCCGGAGCGGGTCGTGCACGCGCGCGGCGCCGGTGCGTACGGCACCTTCACGCTGACCCGGGACGTCTCCCGGTGGACGCGCGCGGCGTTCCTCTCCGAGCTCGGCAAGCGGACCGAGACGTTCCTGCGCTTCTCGACGGTCGCGGGCAACCTCGGCTCGGCGGACGCGGTGCGCGACCCGCGCGGCTTCGCGCTGAAGTTCTACACCGAGGACGGCAACTACGACCTGGTCGGGAACAACACCCCGGTGTTCTTCATCAAGGACGCCATCAAGTTCCCGGACTTCATCCACACCCAGAAGCGCGACCCGTACACGGGCTCGCAGGAGGCCGACAGCGTCTGGGACTTCTGGAGCCTGTCGCCCGAGTCCACCCACCAGGTGACCTGGCTCTTCGGCGACCGCGGCATCCCCGCCTCCTATCGCCACATGGACGGCTTCGGTTCGCACACCTACCAGTGGAACAACGCCGCGGGCGAGGTCTTCTGGGTCAAGTACCACTTCAAGACCGACCAGGGCATCAAGAACCTGACCTCGGAAGAGGCCGAACTGCTCGCGGGCAAGGACCCGGACAGCCACCAGCGCGACCTGCGCGAGGCCATCGAGCGCGGTGACTTTCCGACCTGGACCGTGCAGGTGCAGATCATGCCCGAGCGGGACGCGGCGCACTACCGCTTCAATCCGTTCGACCTGACCAAGGTCTGGCCGCACGAGGACTACCCGCCCATCGAGATCGGCACGCTGGAGCTGAACCGCAACCCGCGGAACGTCTTCGCCGAGGTCGAGCAGTCGATCTTCTCCCCGGCCCATCTGGTGCCCGGCATCGGCCCGTCCCCGGACAAGATGCTGCAGGGCCGTCTCTTCGCGTACGGCGACGCCCACCGCTACCGCGTCGGCATCAACGCCGACCAGCTGCCGGTGAACCGCCCGCACGCCACCGAGGCGCGCACCCACGGCCGCGACGGCTTCCTGTACGACGGCCGGCACGCGGGCGCCAGGAACTACGAGCCGAACAGCTTCGGCGGCCCGGCGCAGACCGGCCGGCCGCTGTGGCAGCCGTCCCCGGTCGGCGGTGTCACCGGTGACCACCAGGCGCCCTCGCACGCCGAGGACGACGACTTCGGCCAGGCGGGCGCCCTCTACCGGCTGATGTCGGAGGAGGAGAAGGGGCGCCTGATCGCCAACCTCGCGGGCTTCATCGCCCGGGTCTCGCGCGAGGACATCGCGCAGCGGGCGATCGGGAACTTCCGCAAGGCGGACGAGGACTACGGCAAGCGGCTGGAGGTCGCGGTTCAGGCCCTGCGCGGCTGAGGGCCGCTTGCCGTACGAACCGGAGAGGCCGGACGCCAGGGGGCTCCGGCCTCTCCGTGGCGCCCGTGGCGCCCGTGGCGCCCGTGGCGCCCGTGGCGTCAGGCCGGCGCGGGCTGCGGGGCCGGGGACCAGCAGCGGATGATGTCGCGCACCGAGACCACCCCGACCGGGGCGTCCGCCTCCAGCACGATGAGGTGGCGGAAGCCGCCCCGGCTCATCGTGTGGGCCGCCTCCTCCAGGGTCCACCCGGGGGTGGCGAAGACGGCGTCGGCGGTGGTGTGGGCGTGCGCGGTCTCATGGTCCGGGTCCTGGCCCGCGCCGAGGGAATTGAGGATGTCCCGTTCGGTGAGAATGCCGAGGCCGCTGGTGTCGGGGTCGAGCACGATGGCCGACCCGACCCGGCGCGCGGACATCAGCCGGGCGGCCTGACGGAGCGTATGCGCGGGGCCGATGGTGAGGACCACCGAGCTCATGGCGTCTCGCACGTGCAGGGGCATGGACGTGGCCACCTCCTTGGGGGGAATCCGCGCGTCGCGTTCGAGAACGGATTCACAAGTTCACAAGGCTCTGGATTCTCATGTTCACATGCTCCGGTGGGCCCAACAAGGGCGCGCGGAAGCCGATCTACCGCTTGGCGCGCGCCCATACGCTCCGGTTGACAGCCGTACGGCTCCCGGTCACTACCGCAGGTAATCCAGCATGGCGCCGTGCAGCAGCCCGTTGGACGCCGCCGCGTCGCCGCTGTTCGGACCCGGTACGCCGTCGAGCCCGGTGAAGCGGCCGCCCGCCTCCTGGACGATCACCGCGTTCGCCGCCATGTCCCACAGCGACAGTTCCGGCTCGGCGCACAGGTCCACCGACCCCTCGGCGACCATCATGTATGGCCAGAAGTCGCCGTAGCCCCGGGTGCGCCAGCAGGCGCGGGTCAGATCGAGGAAGCCGTTCAGCTTGCCGCGCTCCTCCCAGCCGCTGAGCGAGGAGTACGCGAACGACGCGTCCCTCAGCTCGGCCACCTTCGAGACGTGCAGCCGGTGCGCCGAGGTCAGGCTCCGGCCGCTGTATGCCCCGAGCCCCTCGGCGGCCCACCAGCGGCGGCCCAGCGCCGGTGCGGAGACCACGCCGACCACCGGCCGGTCGCCGCCCGCGCCGCGCTCCATGAGCGCGATCAGGGTGGCCCAGACCGGAACCCCGCGCACATAGTTCTTCGTGCCGTCGATCGGGTCGACCACCCAGCGGCGCGGGCCGGTGCCCTCGCTGCCGAATTCCTCGCCGAGGACCGCGTCCCGCGGACGGGCGCGCTGGAGCTGGGAGCGGATCAGCTCCTCGGCCGCCTTGTCGGCCTCGCTCACCGGCGTCATGTCGGGTTTCGTCTCGACCTTGAGGTCGAGCGCCTTGAAGCGCTCCATGGTCGCGGCGTCGGCGGCGTCGGCCAGTACATGGGCGAATCGCAGGTCATCGTGGTAGTCGGCCATGGCCGAACAGTATCGATCCGCACCAGGGCGATCCACCGGAGGCCCTTGACAGTGTCTGGCGGGCCGTCAATTCTGTGCACGCTTAAAAGGCCTGGGAGGCGACGATGTCCGCAGTGCGTGAAGCCTTGCTCGACGCGGCCTTCGCGGCCCTCGCGCGCCGCCCGTGGGCCAGGATCCGGATGACGGATGTCGCCGCGTCGGCCGGGGTGTCGCGGCAGACCCTCTACAACGAGTTCGGCGGCAAGGACGGCCTCGCGCGCGCCCTGGTGCGGCGCGAGGCTGAGGCATATCTGAGCGGGGTCGAGCGGGCCCTGACCGGGGTGCCGGGCGCCGCCGGGCCCGGTGAGCGGCTGGCGGCGGCGGCCGTGTGGACCGTTCGGGCCGGGACCGAGAACCCGCTGGTGCGGGCGGTGCTCACCGGCTGCTGGAACGAACGGCTGCTGGAACGAACGGCTGCCGTCGCCGGCGCGCCCGGCCCCGCTCGGCGGCCCGCCGCGCTCGCGCCGCGCCGCCGCCGTCGAGCCGCCGCCCTCGCCCGTCGATCTGCTGGCCCAGGCGCGGGACCGGACGGTGCGGCTGCTGGCGGCGGAGTGGCCGCCGGGCGGGCCGGTCCCGCTGGCCCGGGCCTGCGACACGGCCGCGCGGCTGGCGCTGTCGTACCTCATCGCGCCCGCGCCCGCCGTGGAGGAGGCCGGCGCGGTACGCGGCGCGCTCGGCGCCCGGGACCTGACCGGCGCTAGTGCCCCGAGCCGGAGAGCTGGAGGCCCACCACGCCGATGATCACCAGCGTGATGGAGGCGATCTTCAGCACGGAGACCAGGTCGTCGAGGAAGACCATGCCGTAGATCGCCGTCCCGGCCGCCCCGATGCCCGTCCACACCGCGTACGCGGGCCCCACGTCGAGCTTCTTCAGGGACAGCGTCAGCAGTCCGAAGCTGCCGAGCGCGAACGCGCAGAACGCGACCGTCGGCCAGAGCCTGGTGAAGCCGTGCGAGAGCTTGAGGCAGACGGCGAAGCCCGTTTCCAGAATCCCGGCGACCACGACCAGCAGCCACGCCATGCAGGTGTCCTCCCGTACCGTCCGACGGCTGCCTTCGCCTGGTTGTTGTTCGCCCGGGTTGTCTCGGTGGTGCGATTATCCCTTTACCTCACCGAGTGGGCGGCAAACGTGGCCGTCGGCGGTGGCCCGGGCCGGGTCAGTCGCCCTCCCGCCGCTCGCGGGTGGAGAGCAGCCTCCGCAGGGAGTACAGCCGGGCCGGATCGGCGTGGCCGTCGGCCACCCACTGGTCCAGGGCGCAGTCCGGCTCGTCGTGGCTGCAGGCGCGCGGACAGTCGTCGGTGCCGGGCTCCAGATCGGGGAAGGCGTGGATGACCCGCGTCGGGTCCACATGGTGCAACCCGAAGGACCGTACGCCCGGCGTGTCGATCACCCATCCCTTGTCGTCCGGAAGGGGCAGCGCGAGCGCCGAGGTGGTGGTGTGGCGGCCGCGGCCGGTGACCGCGTTCACCCGTCCGGTGGCCCGCTTGCGCTCCGGCACCAGGGCGTTGACCAGGGTGGTCTTGCCGACCCCCGAGTGGCCGACGAAGACCGTGGTCCGGTCCGCCAGCCGCTCCCGCACCCGGTCCGCGGCCTGTCCGTCGGCCAGTTCGTCGCGGTTGGTGACGACGTAGGGCACGCCGAGCGTCCGGTAGGTCTCCAGGAGGTCGTCGGCGGGTGCCAGATCGGACTTGGTGAGGACGAGCAGCGGTTCGAGCCCGGCGTCGAACGCGGCCACCAGGCAGCGGTCGATCAGCCGCGGCCGGGGCTCGGGGTCGGCGAGGGCGGTGACGATGGCCAGCTGCTCGGCGTTGGCGACGACCACCCGCTCGAACGGGTCGTCGTCATCGGCGGTCCGGCGCAGCACCGAGGACCGCTCCTCGACGCGCACCACGCGCGCGAGGGTGTCCTTGGCGCCGGACAGATCGCCGACGACCGCGACCCGGTCGCCGACCACGACGCCCTTGCGGCCCAGTTCACGGGCCTTCATGGCGATGATGGTGCGGTCCCCGACGAGGACATGGAGCCGGCCGCGGTCGACGGTCAGGACCATGCCCTCGGAGGCGTCCTCGTGTTTGGGGCGGATATGGGTGCGCGGACGGTTTCCCTTGCGGTTCGGGCGGACCCGTACGTCGTCCTCGTCGGTGTGCTTGCCGTAGCGGCGCATGGCGGAACGCCCTCAGGCTCCCCGCGCCGCGGATGGTGTCGCGTCGAGCATCCCGGTCCACAGGCCGGGGAAGTCCGGCAGGGTCTTGGCCGTGGTCGCCACGTTCTCGATCTGGACGCCCTCGACGGTCAGGCCCAGGACCGCGGCGGCGGTGGCCAGCCGGTGGTCCTCGTAGGTGTGGAAGATCCCGCCGTGCAGCGGGCGCGGGTTGATCCGCAGGCCGTCCTCGGTCTCCGCGACGTCGCCGCCGAGTTCGTTGATCTCCTTGGTGAGGGCGGCCAGCCGGTCGGTCTCGTGGAGCCGCAGATGGGCGATGCCGCGCAGGACGGACCCGGAGTCGGCCAGCGCCGCGACCGCCGCGATCACCGGGGTCAACTCGCCGACCTCGTGCAGATCGGCGTCGATGCCGGTGATCCGGCCGGTGCCGGTGAAGGTCAGCCCGGCGTCGGTCAGCTCGCAGGAACCGCCCATGTCGGTGAAGATCTGCCGCAGCGCGTCACCGGGCTGGGTGGTGTGCTCGGGCCAGTCCGGGATGGTCACCCGGCCGCCGGTGACCAGGGCGGCCGCCAGGAACGGCGCCGCGTTGGACAGATCGGGCTCGACGACCAGGTCCCGGCCGAGCAGCGCGCTCGGCGCGACCCGCCAGACGCCCGGCTCGCCGCCCGCCTCCGGGGTGTCGACCCGCGCGCCCGCCGCGCGCAGCATGTCGACGGTCATCCGGATGTGCGGCAGGGAGGGCAGTGCGGAGCCGATGTGGCGCACCTCGACGCCCTGGTTGAAGCGCGGCGCGGACAGCAGCAGCGCGCTGACGAACTGGGAGGACGAGGAGGCGTCGATGCGCACCGGGCCGCCGTCCAGCGCCCCGCCGCCGTGCACGGTCAGCGGCAGCGCGCCGCGGCCGTCGTCGTCGATGCGGGCGCCGAGCGCGCGCAGCGCGTCGATCACGCCGTGCAGCGGGCGCTCGTGCGAGCGCGGGTCGCCGTCGAAGCGGACCGGGCCGTCGGAGAGGGAGGCGACGGGCGGCAGGAAGCGCATCACGGTGCCCGCGTTGCCGACGTCGATGGTGGCCGGGCCGTGGAGTCCGGAGGGGATGATCCGCCACGCCTCGCCGCCGCCGGAGGAGCCGCCCGCGCCGAAGGCACCGTCGGAGACCGTCTCCTCGATGCCGACGCCCATCGCGCGCAGCGCGTCGGCCATCAGCACGGTGTCGCGCGAGCGCAGCGGCCGGCGCAGCCAGCCGGGTTCGGCGGCGAGCGCGGCCAGGATCAGCCCGCGGTTGGTGACGGACTTCGATCCGGGCACGGTGACGGTCGCGTCGACCGCCCCGTCAGCGGTCGGGGCGGGCCAGAGGGCGGTGTGGTCGCCCGGGGAAGTCTCAATGCCGGTCATGGGTCTCACTTTAGTGGCTCACCGAGAGTGCGAATCTTGATCAAAAGTGGCGAAACCCAGTCGAAACACAGCGCTGGTACAGACGGTGGAGGGGTGTGCCGAGGGTGTGTACGGGTCACAGCCGCAGCAGCCAGCGGCCGCCGCCGATCAGTGAGCACAGCGAGACGACGTGGAAGAGCAGCAGCCACACCACGGCCGGCACGTTGGTGAGCCGGGCCAGCTGGTCGGGGTCGGAGTCGTACGCCCCGCCGCGCCGCCGCTTGCCCTGGAGTTCGAACGGCGGACGGACGCCGCCGATCAGCAGGAACCACACCACGCCGTAGGCGAACGCGGCCTGGACGTCCGGCTCGGTCAGCCAGGAGACGAGGAAGAAGGCGGCCCCGGCGGTGACGACCGTGAGCACGCCGTACGCGTTGCGGATCATCACCAGCATCGCGGCGAGCAGCGCCGTCGTGCCCCACAGCAGCGCGGTGATGTGGTTCGCGGCCAGCAGCCAGGCGCCGAGCAGCCCGATCAGGGAGGGCGCGGTGTACCCGGCTGCCGCCGTGAGCACCATGCCGATGCCGGTGGGCCTGCCGCGCGAGACGGTCAGCCCCGAGGTGTCCGAGTGCAGCCGTATGCCGTCCAGCCGCCGCCCGCTGAGCAGCGCGACCAGTCCGTGACCGCCCTCGTGGGCGATCGTGATCGCGTTGCGGGATATGCGCCAGGAGGTGCGGAAGACGACGACGGCGAGGGCTATCACTCCGGTGGAGGCGACCAGCCACAGCGTGGGGTCGGGCTGGGCTCCCACGACCCGGTCCCACAGATCGGTGGCGTTCGTTGCGTCCATGTGCGGGCGGCTCCTCGCGTCGGTTTGCGTCGTGGCAGTGTGGCACCTATGTGCGGTCGATACGCAGCGAGCCGGAGACCTGAGGATCTCGTCGGGCTCTTCGGGGTGGAGAAGTGGGAGCCGGAGGAGACTCTGGCGCCGGACTGGAACGTCGCGCCCACCAAGGACGTGTACGCGGTGCTGGAACGCCCGCTCAAGGGCCCCGAGGCCGAAGCCGCCGGGCCGCGGCCGGTCCGCCAGTTGCGGGCGCTGAAGTGGGGCCTCGTCCCGTCCTGGGCGAAGTCCCCGGAGGGCGGCCCGAAGATGATCAACGCCCGGGCCGAGACCGTGCACGAGAAGCCCTCGTACCGGCGCCCGTTCGCCTCGCGCCGCTGCATCCTGCCCGCCGACGGCTACTACGAGTGGGTCACCGGCTCGGGGGAGCGGCAGCTGGAGGAGAAGGGGAAGCGCAAACGGCCGCGCAAGCAGCCGTACTTCGTCACCCCGGTGGACGGTTCGGTCATGGCGATGGCCGGGCTGTACGAGTTCTGGCGGGACCGTACGCTGCCCGACGAGCACCCCCGCGCCTGGTGGGTGACCTGCACGGTGATCACCACCGAGGCGGAGCGGGAGCCGTTCGCAGGCGGCGGCGTCGGCGCCGAGGGCGAGGGCCCGGGCTCGCTGGCCGATATCCATCCGCGGATGCCGCTCGTGCTCACCGAGGACCGCTGGGACTCCTGGCTGGATCCCGCCCGTACCGACCCCGAGGACCTGCGTCCGCTGCTGGCGCCGCCGCCCGCGGGGCTGCTGCGCGCGTACCCCGTCGCGACCGGGGTGAGTGATGTCCGTAACAACGGACCGGAGCTGCTGACGGAGCTGGAGGCTCCGGAAGAGGGCACCCTGTTCTGATGACGCGTACCCCTGTGCCCGGCACCACGCCCACCGCCGAGACCGTGCCGACCCCGGCCGGCGACGCCCGCATCACCTGGCACCACGCCTCCGGCGCGCACACCGTGCTGGCCGTCTCGCACGGCGCGGGCGGCGGCATCGAGGCGCGCGACCTGCGGGCGCTGGCCGCCGCGCTGCCGCCGCTGGGGGTGAGCGTGGCGCTGGTGGAGCAGCCGTGGCGGGTGGCGGGCAAGAAGGTCGCGCCCGCCCCCAAGACCCTCGACAGCGGCTGGCGCGCGCTGTGGCCCGCGCTGGAGCGGCCCGGCCTGCCGCTCGTCGCGGGCGGCCGCAGCGCGGGGGCGCGGGTGGCCTGCCGTACGGGGGCGGAGCTGGGTGCCCGCGCGGTGCTGGCGCTGTCCTTCCCGCTGCACCCGCCGGGCAAGCCGGAGAAGTCCCGCGCCGAGGAGCTGCTGTCCACGCGCCTGCCGACGCTGGTCGTCCAGGGCGGCCGCGACCCCTTCGGCCGCCCCGGGGAGTTCCCGGCGCTGCCGGAGGGCACGGAGCTGGTCGAGGTGGAGCACGGTGACCACGGCTTCGCCGTGCCGAAGTCGGCGGACGTCACCGAACCCGAAGCCCTTGCCGTGATCACCGAAGCGGTGGGGGAGTGGCTGACGCGGCTCGCGGGCTGAGCGCCGTGTGCGCGAGGTCACGGGAATGCGGGGTGGGGGGCTGGTGTTATACGGCTCGTAGGTACTGACCGCGATACGAGGCACCAGCACGAGGAGAGGGAGTTCCCCGCATGGGTTCGCTTGCTTGCCCGGCCCGCCCGCAGGCGGCTGACCTGGACTGGCGTCAGCTGGAGGCGGAGCAGACCGCGAAGATCGAGGCGGCGGGCGGACCGGATCGTCGTCTATTCTCCGATTCGAGCGGGTCCGCATCCGGCCCCGCCGCGGAAACGGAGGAGGTGGGTCAGGTCACTGGGACCGACGCAGAGACCGACGGCGTCATCGAGGGAGAGCCGGCCGAGCAGCGGCAGGAGACGTCCGCCGAGCGCAACGCGCGCTTCGAGCGGGACGCCCTGACGTTTCTCGACCAGATGTACTCTGCCGCGCTGCGGATGACCCGTAATCCGGCCGACGCAGAGGACCTCGTGCAGGAGACGTACGCGAAGGCGTACGGGTCCTTCCACCAATTCCGCGAGGGCACCAACCTCAAGGCGTGGCTGTACCGCATCCTCACCAATACGTTCATCAACTCGTACCGCAAGAAGCAGCGCGAACCCCAGCGCAGCGCGGCCGAGGAGATCGAGGACTGGCAGCTCGCCCGCGCCGAGTCGCACATGTCGACCGGTCTGCGGTCCGCCGAGTCCCAGGCCCTGGATCACCTTCCGGATTCGGATGTCAAGGAGGCCCTTCAGGCCATTCCCGAGGAGTTCCGGATCGCGGTCTACCTCGCGGATGTCGAAGGGTTTGCGTACAAGGAGATCGCCGACATCATGGGGACACCCATCGGTACGGTGATGTCCCGCCTGCACCGTGGGCGCCGTCAGCTGCGCGGCATGCTGGAGGACTATGCCCGTGGGCGCGGGCTCGTCCCGGCGGGCGCGTCCGGTGCGGTGGCGGACGAGTCGCACGATCGGAAAGGCGCGGACTCATGAGCTGCGGAGAGCCGCACGAGACGGATTGCTCCGAGGTCCTCGACCATCTCTACGAGTTCCTCGATCGCGAGATGCCCGACGGCGACTGCGCCAAATTCGAGATGCACTTCGACGAGTGCTCCCCCTGCCTGGAGAAGTACGGCCTGGAGCAGGCCGTGAAGAAGCTGGTCAAGCGGTGCTGCGGGCATGACGACGTGCCCAGCGACCTCCGTTCGAAGGTCATGGGCCGCATCGAGCTGATCCGGGCGGGGGAAGCCGTGCCGGAGCGTGAGCTGACCGCGGAGACGGCGGACTCCCCCGAGGCGCGTACGCCCACCACCGCCCAGGAGTGACCCTGGCCCGCGGGACGCGGGCGGTGTGCACCGAAGGTCCGATCATCACCCGAAGGGGTGCAATCGGGCGGTCCCTCCGCTCCCGCCCGCCTCATGCGGCCCTATTCTCCCCAATCTGACCCGCCCCTGACGTGGGGCGGCGACCGGATGCGGATGGGGAGGAGGGCGGTCGTTGCGGGCACTTCCTCTCGGGGCGCGCGCCTATGTACTGAGCGCCGTGCTCGCCGGGGCGCTGTGCGCCGCCCCGGTGCTGCGTCCCCACACGGCCGTCCCCTGGACCACGGTGATCCTGCTCGCCGCGGTGTACGCGGTGGGGTCCCGTACGGTGCGGGCCCCGTCCCCCGAGTGGTGCGGCCCCGTCCTGCTGGCCGGGGCTTTTCTGCTGCCGCCCGCCGCCGCGGCGCTCGTCGCGGTGCCCGGGGCGCTGCTGGGCCGGGTCGAGCGGCACCCCGCGCCGGTGCGGCGCGCCTGGCGCGCCGCACAGCTCTCCCTGGCCGTCTGGGCCACCGCGTACGCCTTCCGGGCGCTCTGCGGCCCGTACGCGCTGCGCGCCGCCGAGAACCCCGGTGTGCCCGGTTTTCCGCGGGCCCTGGCCGCCGCGCCGGCCGCCGCGCTCGTGCTGGGGCTGGTCACCGCCGCGCTGGAGGTCGGGGTGCTGGTCCTGGCCGAGCGCCGCCCGGCCCGTGCCGCCTGGCGCGGCCGGCCCCTGAGCGCGCTGGCGCCCCAGCTGGTCCACGGGCCCGCCGGGCTCGCCATGGCGGTGCTGTGGCGCAGCCCGTACGGACCGGCGGCGGCCCTGCTGGTGCTGCTGCCGATGTACGTCTGCGCGTGCGTCTTCGCGCTCTGTCACCGCGAGCGCGCCGCCCACCAGGCCACCATCCGCGCCCTCGTCCAGGCGGTCGACATCAAGGACCGCTACACCCGGGGCCACAGCGAGCGCGTCGGCCGCGCCTCCGTGATGATCGCCCGCGAGCTGGGCATGAACGGCGACCGGCTGGAGGCCCTGCGCATCGCGGGCATCCTGCACGACGTGGGCAAGCTCGGCGTCCCCACCCGGCTGCTGCGCAAGAACGGTCCGCTGACCCCCGAGGAGCGCCGCGTCATCGAGCTGCACCCCGAATACGGCCATGAGATGGTGCGCGGCATCCGCTTCCTGGGCGAGGCGCGGACGGCCATCCTGCACCATCACGAGCGGCTGGACGGCAGCGGCTATCCGTACGGGCTGGCCGGGTCCCAGATCCCGGAGTTCGCGCGGGTGGTGGCGGTCGCGGACGCCTTCGACGCGATGACCTCGACGCGTACGTACAGCCGGGCCCGCCCGGTGGAGACGGCCGTGCGGGAGCTGAAGCGGTGCGCGGGCACGCAGTTCGACCCGCGCATGGTGCGGGCCCTGGCCCGCGCGCTGGACCGGCATGGCTGGCACGCGGCGGTCACCGCGGACGCCCGTGCGGAGGCCTTTACGGAGGCCCGTACGGAAGCTCCTACGGGGGCGGTGACGGGCGCCGCGCCCGCCGCCGACGAGCGCGGAAACGTCCCGCCGCCCCCGCTCGTACGCGCCGCCACCGCCCCGCGCGCCCCCGGCGGCACCCCGCCGCCTCCGGAACCCCCGCGCCCCGGCGGCGCCCCGTGACCCCCGCCCGGCGCCCCGGCGCGCCCGGCCCGGGTCCGGGCCGGGACCGGAACGCGGCGGTGGGGGCCGCGGCGAGGGCGGGCCGTGGCCCGCATGAGCCCCGCCGCGCCGGGCCGGGCGGGGACGCGGGTGTGCCCGGCCGCCCCGGCAGCCGGTCCGGCGGGCCGCCCGGCGGGCTCCGGCGGCTCGCGGAGGCGCACGCGCGGGTGGTCCGGCGCGCGCGCCGGACCCGGGGCGGGAGCGGGCGCCCCGGGTCCCGGCGGGCCGGCGGGGGCGTCCTCGGCGCCGTGTACGGCGCCGCCGGGGCGCTCGCCGTGGTGGCGCTGGCCTGGACGGAGTGGCACGGGATACGCGAGCCGGGGGCGGCGCTCGCCTTCGGGCTGCTCATCGCCCTCGGGGAGGCCATCCGGTGCTGCGACACCCCGGCCGCGCTCCCGCGCGCGAGCGGGGCGCACGAGCAGCGCGGCGAGCCGACGCCCCTCGCCGCCGCGGGCGCCCTCGGGTACGCCCTGCTGGGGCGGCTGGGCGGGGAACCCACCGGCCATGGGGTGCTCCAGGTCGTCACCGTCGTCGTGGCGGCCTCGCTGACGGGTCTGGCGCCGCGCATGGCGCTCGGGCGCCCGGCCGACCCGGGCCACACCGCCCGCCGCGTGCTGACCGTGGGATTCGCGGCCACCTGCTTCCAACCGTTGCACCACACCGGCCGGTTGGCCTCCTGGCTGGGGCACGGCCCCGCCCTCGTCGGCTACTTGCTGGGCGTGCTGGCCCTGACCGCGCTGTGCGACGCGGTGCTCGCCGCCGCCCTGGCCCGCGCCCGCACCGGCTGGCCGTACGGCCCGCTGCTCCGCGACGAGCTGCGGGCGCTGACCGGCATAGGGCCGGCGATCTGTGCGACCGGGGTGGTGATGGCGCTCACGGTGGCCGTCGCCGGGCTGTGGGCGCTGCCGGTGCTGGCGCTGCCGCCGCTGCTGATCCAGTACTCGTTCCGCCGCTACGCCGCGATCCGGGCCACCCGCCGCCAGACCATCGCCTCCCTGGCCCGCTCGACCGAGATCGCCGGCTACACCCCGGCCGGACACGCCCGCAAGGTCGCCGGGCTCAGCCGGGCGGTCGGTCGTGAGCTGGGGCTTTCCGAGCCCGCCCTGACTGTGCTGGAATACGCGGCGCTGATGCACGACATCGGGCAGCTGTCCCTGGTGGACCCGGTCCCGGCCGGGGCGACCGAGCCGCTGTCCCGCGCCGAGCAGCGGCGGATCGCGCGGCTGGGCGGCGCCGTGGTACGGCAGACGGGGGTCCCCGCGGAGGTCGCGGTGATCGTCGAACGGCAGGCGGACCCGTACCGCGAACAGCCGCTGCCCGCGCGTATCGTGCGCGCGGTGAACGCGTACACCGAGGCGGCGGGCGGTCCGGCGGCCGGTGGACAGGGGGGAGCGGCCCCGCTGCGCGCCCTGGAGCGGCTGCGGCTGGGCACCGCGCGGGACTTCGACCCGGCGGTGGTCGAGGCGCTGGCGACGGTGCTGTCCCGCCCGGCGTACGACCGTCCCCGGTGAGGAACCCGGAACTCGCGGGTAATGAGCGGGTCTCCCAAAAGGCATGGTTGGATGCGAGAGAGGGGTGTCGGGCCGATGGCCGGTGGCAAGGAGGTGTGGTGGGCATCGTCCCCCGGCCGAAGGGTGAGGGGCTGGGCTGAGATGTCCGCGGATGTGTGGCAGGTTGTCTCCCAGGGAGGGCGACGCCGTCCGCGCAAGGTTCTGGTACGGGACTACTTCGATACCGGCAGGCGGGAATCGTGAAGATCTTCGGCAAGGTACGGCACCGGCCATCCGCCTCATGGCGGCAGGCCACGGACCGTGCGTTCACGCTCATCGGCGATGGCCGGTACGAGGACGCGGGCGCGC
This sequence comes from Streptomyces sp. NBRC 110028, assembly GCF_001417735.1. Classification (GTDB taxonomy): domain Bacteria; phylum Actinomycetota; class Actinomycetes; order Streptomycetales; family Streptomycetaceae; genus Streptomyces. The sequence continues at coordinate 472,286 of NZ_BBUZ01000023.1, read as the reverse complement.
TGCTGACGCGCGCCGCCGATCTGGAGCCGTGGCTGTCGGAGTCCTGGTTCAACCTCGCGCTGCTGCACAAGTTCCGGCACGACTGGGAGCAGGCCCGGGCCGCCGGGCTGCGCGCGGTCGCGCTGCTGGACCGCGAGGCGGGCGCTCCCGACTGGTGGAACGTGGGCATCGCCGCGACCGCCCTCCAGGACTGGCCGCTGGCCCGCCGCGCCTGGCAGGCGTACGGGCTGAAGGTGCCCGGGGAGGCGTCCGCGTCCGGTGAGCCGCTCGGCATGGAGCTGGGCAGCGCGGCGGTGCGGCTGTCGCCGGAGGGCGAGGCCGAGGTGGTGTGGGGCCGCCGGCTGGACCCGGCCCGGATCGAGGTGCTGTCCATCCCGCTGCCGTCCTCCGGGCGGCGCTGGGGCGAGGTGGTGCTGCACGACGGCGTTCCGCACGGGGAGCGCGTCACCGCCGCCGGGCCCGCGTATCCGGTGTTCGACGAGATCGAGCTGTGGGCGCCGTCCCCGGTGCCGACCTGGGTGGTGCTGCTGGAGGCGGCCACCGAGGCCGACCGGGACGCCCTGGAGCGGCTGGCGGCGGACGCGGGCTTCGCGGCCGAGGACTGGTCGTCGTCGGTGCGGCTGCTGTGCCGCTCCTGTTCGGAGAGCCGGATGCCGAGCGACGAGGGCGAGGGCGAGCACCTGGACCCGCACGACCACAGCGAGCCGGGCCACCCCGGGCCGCTGGGGCACCGTACGGCGGGCTCGGGCTCGCTGTGGGTCGCCGAGCGCGAATGCGGGATCGCGGCGCCCAGCGGGCTGGTGCGGGGGCTGCTGGACGGCTGGGTCGCCGACAGCCCGGACACCCGGGAGTGGCGGGACCTGGAGGAGGTCTGCTGAACGCCCGGGGAAGGCGGCTGACCGGGCGCTGATCCCGCTGCCTTCCGGGTGGGCCGTACCCTGTAGGGCGACGCATCACGGTTACAGGGAAGGCGTACGGCGGACGATGTCGCAGCAAGGGACCACGAAGCAGCAGGTGGACGACGAGTTCGTCGTGGACACGGAGGACTGCGAGGAGCGCGAGCGGGCTTATCGCGAGCGCGGCACCGCCCGCCCGATCACCGTGGTCGGCAATCCGGTGCTCCACAGGGAGTGCAAGGACGTCACCGAGTTCGACGAGAAGCTGGCGGCGCTGATCGACGACATGTTCGCCAGCCAGCGGGCGGCGGAGGGCGTGGGCCTGGCCGCCAACCAGATCGGCGTCGACCTCAAGGTCTTCGTCTACGACTGCCTGGACGACGAGGGCGTGCGCCACGTCGGCGTGGTCTGCAACCCGGTGCTGGAGGAGCTGCCCGCCGACCGCCGGGTGCTGGACGACTCCAACGAGGGCTGCCTGTCGGTCCCCACCGCCTACTGCGAGCTGGCCCGCCCGGACTACGCGGTGGTGCGCGGCCAGGACGCCGAGGGCAAGCCGATCGCGGTGCGCGGCACCGGCTACTTCGCGCGCTGCCTGCAGCACGAGACCGACCACCTCTACGGCTACCTCTACATCGACCGGCTCTCCAAGCGCGACCGCAAGGACGTGCTCCGGCAGATGGCCGAGGGCACGGCGCGCTATGAGACGGTGCCGAACGACTGACGTCAGCGCGGGTCAGGAGCCGTTCGCTGCCTGGGGGTAGTACTGCGCGACGTACGTCATTCCAGGAGGGCGTTCATGAGGCCGTCCGCGACATCTCCGTCGAAGTCGACGTAGCTGCCGCCGGTCTCCCGCAGGCGTGTGGAAAGCGCGGCGAGCAGCGCCGTCAGATCCTGGTACTGGTCGTTCGCGAAGCGGGCGAACCGGTCCGCCTTGGCAGCCACTTCAGGATGGGCGCGCGGCGCTCGTGCCATGGTGCGACGACACGGTCGCGCTCCGGGGAGCGCGACCGTGGGCTGGAAGCCAGGGGGGAATGGGCGACGGTCAGAAGTCGTCGTCGAAGGAGACCGAACCCTCGACCGCGACCTGGTAGGCCGAGGCGCGGCGCTCGAAGAAGTTGGTCAGCTCCTGGACGTCCTGCAGCTCCATGAAGGAGAACGGGTTCTCCGAGCCGAAGACCGCGGGGAAGCCGAGGCGCTTCAGGCGCTGGTCGGCCACGCACTCCAGGTACGCCCGCATCGACTCGGTGTTCATGCCCGGCAGCCCGTCGCCGCACAGGTCGTGGGCGAACTGCAGCTCCGCCTCGACGGCCTCCTTCAGCATGTCGGTGACCTGCTGCTCCAGTTCGTCGTCGAAGAGGTCGGGCTCCTCCTCGCGGACGGTGTCCACGACCGAGAACGCGAACTCCATGTGCATGGACTCGTCGCGGAACACCCAGTTGGTGCCGGTCGCCAGGCCGTGCAGCAGACCGCGCGAGCGGAACCAGTACACGTACGCGAAGGCGCCGTAGAAGAACAGCCCCTCGATGCACGCCGCGAAGCAGATCAGGTTGAGCAGGAAGCGGCGCCGGTCGGCCTTGGACTCCAGCCGGTCGATCTTCTCCACCGAGTCCATCCAGCGGAAGCAGAACTCCGCCTTCTCCCGGATGGAGGGGATGTTCTCGACCGCCGCGAAGGCCGCCGCCCGGTCGTCCGGGTCGGGCAGGTAGGTGTCCAGCAGCGTCAGATAGAACTGGACGTGCACGGCCTCCTCGAAGAGCTGCCGCGACAGGTACAGCCGCGCCTCGGGGGAGTTGATGTGCTTGTAGAGCGTCAGCACCAGGTTGTTGGACACGATCGAGTCGCCGGTCGCGAAGAACGCCACCAGGCGGCCGATCAGGTGCTGCTCCCCGGGGGAGAGCTTGGCGAGGTCAGCGACGTCCGAGTGGAGGTCGACCTCCTCCACGGTCCAGGTGTTCTTGATCGCGTCCCGGTAGCGGTCGTAGAACTGCGGGTACCGCATCGGCCGCAGGGTCAGCTCGAACCCGGGGTCCAGCAGGTTCTTGGTATGGCCCGGCGCGGTGTTCACGGTGGTCATCTCGGATGCGGTGGGCATTACTGGCAGGCCTCGCAGGACTCGGGGTTTTCCAGGGAGCAGGCGACCGCGTCGTCGTCGGCGGGCGCCGTTTGAGCGGGGACGGTGGCCGTGGCGGCGCCCCCGCGGGCGCTCTGGGCGATCCGGGTCGCCGGGCGGGAGCGCAGGTAGTACGTCGTCTTGATGCCGCGCTTCCAGGCGTACGCGTACATCGAGCTGAGCTTGCCGATGGTCGGCGCCGCCATGAAGAGGTTCAGCGACTGGCTCTGGTCGAGGTACGGGGTACGGGCCGCCGCCATGTCGATCAGGGCGCGCTGCGGGACCTCCCACGCCGTCCGGTACAGGTCCCGTACCTCCTGGGGCACCCAGGAGAAGTCCTGGACCGAGCCGTTGGCCTCGCGCAGCGCGTCACGGGTCTGGGCGTCCCAGACGCCGAGCTTCTTCAGGTCGTTCACCAGGTAGTTGTTGACCTGGAGGAACTCGCCGCTGAGCGTTTCGCGCTTGAAGAGGTTGGAGACCTGCGGCTCGATGCACTCGTACACGCCCGCGACGGAGGCGATGGTGGCGGTCGGCGCGATCGCCAGCAGCAGCGAGTTCCGCATGCCGGTGGTGGCCATCCGCCGCCGCAGCGCCTCCCAGCGCTCGGGCCAGGTGACCTGGGCGTCGGCGTAGTGGTCCGGGTGCAGCACGCCGCGCGCGGTGCGGGTCTCGGCCCACGCCGGGTGCGGGCCGTGGCGCTCGGCGAGGTCGCAGGACGCCTCGTACGCGGCGAGCATGATGCGCTCGGAGATCCGGGTGGACAGGGCCTGCGCCTCGGGGGAGTCGAACGGCAGCCGCAGCCGGAAGAAGACGTCCTGCAGGCCCATCAGGCCGAGCCCCACCGGGCGCCAGCGGGAGTTGGAGGCCCCGGCCTCGTCGGTGGGGTAGAAGTTGATGTCCACCACGCGGTCGAGGAAGGTCACGGCGGTGCGGACGGTGCGGTCCAGCCGCTCCCAGTCCATCCGGCCGTCCTCACCGAGGTGGGCGGCGAGGTTGACCGAGCCGAGGTTGCACACGGCGGTCTCGCCGTCGTCGGTGACCTCCAGGATCTCGGTGCACAGGTTGGAGGAGTGGACCACCCGGCCCGGCTCGGCGGTCTGGTTGGCGGTGCGGTTGGCGGCGTCCTTGAACGTCATCCAGCCGTTGCCGGTCTGCGCGAGGGTGCGCATCATCCGGGCGTACAGCTGGCGCGCCGGGACCTGCTTGACCGCCCGCCCCTCGGCCTCGGCCTTGCGGTACGCGGCGTCGAACTCCTCGCCCCACAGGTCCACCAGCTCGGGCGCGTCCACCGGCGAGAGCAGCGACCAGTCGGCGTCCGCCTCGACCCGGCGCATGAACTCGTCCGGGATCCAGTGCGCGATGTTGAGGTTGTGGGTGCGGCGGGCCTCTTCGCCCGTGTTGTCCCGCAGCTCCAGGAACTCCTCGATGTCCGCGTGCCAGGTCTCCAGGTACACGCAGGCCGCGCCCTTGCGCCGGCCGCCCTGGTTGACGGCCGCCACCGAGGCGTCGAGCGTGCGCAGGAACGGCACGATGCCGTTGGAGTGCCCGTTGGTGCCGCGGATCAGCGAACCGCGGGCGCGGATGCGGGAGTACGACAGGCCGATGCCGCCCGCGTGCTTCGACAGGCGCGCGACCTGGTGGTAGCGGTTGTAGATCGAGTCCAGCTCGTCCAGCGGCGAGTCCAGCAGATAGCAGGACGACATCTGCGGGTGCCGGGTGCCGGAGTTGAACAGCGTGGGAGAGCTGGGCAGGTACGACAGCGTGCTGGTCATCCGGTACAGCTCGGCGACGTCCGCCAGCGCCCGTTCCGACAGGTCCTCGGCGAGCCCGCAGGCCACCCGCAGCAGGAAGTGCTGCGGGGTCTCGATCACCTGACGGGTGATCGGGTGGCGCAGCAGATAGCGGCTGTGCAGGGTGCGCAGCCCGAAGTAGCCGAAGCGGTCGTCGGCGCCGTCGGCCAGGGCCTGCTCGACCAGCGCGTCCAGCCGGGCGGTGTGGGCGGTCACGAACTCGGCGGTGGAGTCGGCGATCAGGCCCTCGCGGTGGCCCACGGCGACGGAGGCGGAGAAGGAGTCCGCGCCCTGCCCAGCCGCCTCCTCGGCGATCGCGCGGGTCAGCAGCCGCGCGGCGAGCCTGGAGTACTCCGGCTCCTCGCCGATGAGTCCGGCCGCCGCCTCGGTCGCCAGGGAGCGCAACTCCGCCTCGTCCGAACCGGGATGGCGGCCGCGCAGGGCGGCGGCCGCGACCTTGCCGGGGTCGGTGGCGGGCAGATCGGCGGTGAGCGCGGTCAGGGTCCGCAGCAGGGCGGTCCCGGGCGCGTCGGCCGCTGCCGATGAATCCGCTGCCTTTGAAACCGGATCGGCGGGCGCGATGGTCACTGAAGTGTTCTCCCTCGCTCGGCTGGGGGCCTTCGAGGGCGGAGCGCGATGGCCGCTCACGGGCATGCCGATTCCGCTCCACGGCACTCCACGCAGCGTCCATCGACCCAACCCGCGGGGCCCGGACGTATGCAGACGGCCATCGGCAGGTCATCGGACTCACGGGTACGCAAAAGCGCACACGTACACCGTTGCGGGACAGTTCCGGATTCACACCGGATTCCCCTGCGGCGACAGCGAGGACGAGCATACATCTTGTGTCGTGCTGCGCACGCGCCCCCAGATGTTGTGTCGTCAGCTGGGCGAATTCGTATGGATGTGCTCGTCACGATGGGCTTTGGGCACGCCGGAATCCCAGGGAAAACTAGCTTCCCGGGCCGCTCGCCCGCCATTCGTCGAGGGCACGGGCGAGGCGGGCGCGGTAGTCGGCGTAGCCGTCCTCGTAGGCGTCGCGAAGCCCGCTTCGGGGTTCGACGGTACGGGACGCCGCGCGCCGGCGGGACGCGTCCCCGGGGCCGCCGAGCGACCGCCGGGCGACCGCGACCGCGCCCCGCGCGCCGACCTCCGGCTCGTCGGGAATGGCCACCGGGCGGCCGATGACGCTCGCGAAGATCTCGGTCCAGGCGGCGGAGCGCACGCCACCGCCGCACAGTGCGAGCCGCCCCGAGAGCCCGGCCGCCTCCAGGCAGTGGCGGGCGGCGTAGGCGACGGACTCGCACACGGCCCGTACGGTGTCGGCGCGGGTGGAGGCGAGGGTGAGGCCGTCCAACCGCCCCTGGGCGGCGGGCTCCACGAACGGGGCGCGCTCCCCGGCGCCGGACAGGAAGGGCAGCGCGGTCACGCCGTTCGCGCCCGGCGGGCTCTGGCCGAGCAGGGTGTCCAGGGCGGCCGTGGTCGTCCCTGTGAGATCGAGCACCCACTCCAGGGCGGCGGTGCCGACCATCGCGGGCATCGCGCGCAGCCAGCGGTCCGGGTCGGGGGTGCACAGCCACATGCCGGCCGGATCGGCGGCCGGGTCCACCACCGCGCGGTCGGTGAGCACCTGACAGGCCAGTGTGGTGCCGACGATGAGCAGCCCGTCACCGACGTCCCGCACCCCGCTGCCGATGGCGCACGCCGGAAGGTCGTACGGGCCGGAGACGACGGGCAGTCCGGGCGGCAGCCCGGTCAGCCGGGCCCCCTCCTCGTCCAGCGCGAGGACGGTGCCGGGCGCGGCGGGCGGGGGCAGCAGCCGGGCGTGCTCGGCCAGCCCGCACAGCTCCAGGGCGCCCGGCACGTACGTACGGGCGGTGACGTCGAGGAACGGCAGGGAGGCGTCGGAGGCGTCCACGGTGATGACGCCGGTCAGCCGCTGGGCCACCGCGTCCACGCAGTAGCCGGCGACCGCGGCCCGCTCCAGCGCCCGCGGCTCGTGCTGGGCCAGCCAGCGCAGCAGCGGGGCGTGGCAGCCCGGGAACAACCCCGAGCCGGTGAGGGCGTGGAGGGCGGCGAGCGTGCCGTCGGCGCGCCAACGGGTGACGGTCCCGCTTGCCCGCCCGTCCAGCCAGGAGATCGGCGGACGGACCGCCCGGCCCGCCTCGTCGCGCAGCCACAGTCCGTCGCCCTGGCCGGTGAGCGCGAGCGCGGCGGGCGGGCCGGGGAGCGCCGCGGCCACCTCGCGCACCACCTCGGCGACCGTGCCGAGCACGTTCTCCAGATCCTGCTCGACCCGGCCGCCGGGCAGCCGGTTCAGCCGGCTGGGGCGGGCCGCGGAGGCGAGCGCGGCCCCGTCGGGGCCGAAGGCCACGGCCTTGGTGACGGAGGTGCCGACATCCACTCCGATGATCACGCGCATGGCCTGCTGTCCTCCGGAAACCTCGGAACCCCGGCACTCCATCACATGAGCGATGCTAGATTTAACATCTGAGACGAGATCAGGCAATGGCTGACGCATCGAAAGGCCCCGGATGACCGCCCGACTGCTGCTCGTACGCCACGGGGAGACCGTGTGGCATACGGAGAACCGGTACGCCGGAACCTCGGACATCGCGCTGACCGAGCGCGGCCACCGGCAGGCGCGGGCCCTCGCCCAGTGGGTGCGGGGCCGCGGGATCGACGCGGTGGCCTGCTCGCCGCTCGGCCGGGCGCGGCACACCGCCGAACCGGCCGCCACCGCCCTGTCCCTGGCCCCCGAAGTCGTCGAGGACCTGCGCGAGATGGACTTCGGCTGGGGCGAGGGCCGCACCCTCGCCGAGATGGAGGCGGAGGACCCGGCGGCCGTCCGGGCGTTCCGCGACGACCCGGAGTCCGGCGCCTTCCCCGGCTCGGAGCGGCCCGGCGAGGCCGCGGCCCGGGCCGTCGCCGCGCTGCGGCGGCTGGCCGCCGCGCATCCGGACCGCACCGTGCTCGTCGTCGCGCACAACAGTCTGCTGCGGGTGGCGCTGTGCACCCTGCTGGGCATCCCGGTCGGCCGCTACCGCGCGGTCTTCCCCCGGCTGGACAACGCGGCGGTGACCGAGATCGGGGTCGACGGCGACCGCACGGCGCTGCGCTCCCTGAACGTGCCCACGGACGGCGCCGCGGGAGGTCCCCGCCCATGACCACGGTCCGCTCCCAGGACGCCCGCCGGCAGACCATCACCGAGCACGTCCTCGCGCGCTCCACCGCCACCGCGGCGGAGCTGGCCGACCTGACCGGGGTCAGCCTGATGACCGTGCACCGGGACCTGGACGAGCTGGCCCGGCTCGGCGTGCTGCGCAAGTTCCGGGGCGGGGTCTCGGCCCTGCCCTCGTCGGTCTTCGAGTCCAGCCTCGCCTACCGGATGGGCGCCCACCGGGCCGAGAAGGAGGCGGTGGCCGCCACCGCCGCGCAGCTGGTCGAGCCGGGGATGTCGGTGATGCTGGACGACTCCACGACCGTCCTCGCGCTCGCCCGGCTGCTGGTGGAGTCCGCCCCGCTGACGGTGGTGACCAACGCCCGGCGGGTGATCGAGGTCTTCGCCGGGGTGCCCCGGATCCGGCTGATCGGGCTCGGCGGGGAGTACTCGCACACCCATGACTCCTTCCTCGGCGTGCCGTGCGCGGAGGCGATCGCGGCGCTCTCGGTGGACCTGGCCCTGGTCAGCACCTCGGCCATGGACGCGGCGACCACGTACCACCAGGAGCAGGACGTGGTGCTGGTCAAGCGCGCCATGCTGGCCGCCGCCGCCCGCACGGCGCTGCTGATGGACGCGTCCAAGACCCGGCGCACGGCGCTGCACCGGCTGCGCCCGCTGGCCGACTTCGACCATCTGGTGGTGGACGGCGCGGCGGACGCCCGGCTGGTGGGGGAGTGGCGGGAGCGTACGGACGTGAGGATCGCGCCCGGACCTTCTTAACGCCATTGGTGTTAACTTAACTCCACGCATGAGGGGCGTGATACGTGATGTCCGACCGGCCCGAGGTCGTCGCGGGAATCGACATCGCCACGGCGGCCGTGCGCGTGGTGTGCGCCGACGCACAAGGGCGTGTACGGGCGCGGGGCGGTGCGGAACTCCCGCCCCCGCGCCGGGGCGCGGGCGGCCACAGCGAACAGGACGCCACGGCCTGGTGGCCCGCCGTCGCGGCGGCCCTGCGCCAGGCCACCGGGGCGCTTCCGGCGGGCGGCCGCGAGGTCGTGGCGGTGGCCGTCGCCGCCACCTCCGGCACGATCGTCCTCGCGGACGGCCGGGGCGAACCCCTCGGCCCCGCCCTGATGTACGACGACCGCCGCGCCGCCGCGCTCAACGCCCGGGCCCAGGAGGCGGGCGCCGGGCGCTGGCGGGCCCTCGGCCTGTCGGTCGGCCCGACCGCCGCCCTGGGCCGCATCGCCTGGCTGGCGGGCGGCGGTCCGGCGGCCCACGACGGGGGCCGCCACCTCCTCCACACCCCCGACCTCGTCGGATGGCGGCTCACCGGCGGGCCCGTCGCCACCGACTGGTCGCACGCGCTCAAGAGCGGCTACGACGCGCGCGCCGGGGAGTGGCCGGACGAGGTCTTCGACGCGCTCGGCGTACCGGCCCGGTGGCTGCCGTCCGTCCGGGCACCGGCCACCCCGGCCGGCACGGTGTGCGCGGACGCCGCGGCGGAGACCGGGCTGCCCACCGGTTGCGCGGTCCGTCTCGGCATGACCGACGGCTGCGCCGGGCAACTCGCCACCGGGGCCGTGCGGCCCGGGCAGTTCGTGGGGATCCTCGGCACCACGTACGTCCTCAAGGGCGTCACCCGCGACCTGATCGCCGACCCCTCCGGCGCGCTCTACAGCCACCGCCACCCCGACGGCTGGTGGCTGCCGGGCGGCGCCTCCAACACCGGTGGCGAGGCCGTCGCCCACCTCCCGTCCGAGCGGCTGCCCGCGCTCGACCGCGCCGCCGCGGAGCGCGGCCCGGCCTCGGTGGTCGCGTATCTGCTGAGGGGTGAGGGCGAGCGGTTCCCGTTCGTCAGCGGCGCGGCCCGGGGCTTCGTCCTCGGCACACCGGCCGACGACGCCGACCGGCACCGCGCCACGCTGGAGGGCGTGGCCTTCCTGGAACGCCTCGCGCTGGAGCGGGTGGCGGAGCTGGGCGTGACGGTCGAGGGCCCGCTGTGGGCCGCGGGCGGCGGCAGCCGCAGCCCGCTGTGGTCCCGCATCCGCGCCACCGTCCTCGGCCGCCCGCTGCGCGTCGCCGAGCACGCCGAAACGGCGTTCGGCGCCGCCCTGCTGGCCGCCTCCGGGACCCTCCATCCGGACCTCACGGCGAGCGCCGCCACGATGGTCCGCCCCGGCCGGGACGTCGAGCCGGACGCGCGCGAGAAGGCCGCCCTCGACGCCTCGTACGCCACGTTCACCGCCGCCCTGCGGGCACGCGGCTGGCTGCCGTGACGTCAACCGGTGAGCCGCGCTATATCTCCACGGTGAACGCCCACAGCGTGATCCCCGGGACCGGCTCCCAGTCCCGCTCCGGCGCCCGGACGAAGCCGAGCCGCCCGTACAGCCGGTGGGCGGCCGTCATCTTCCGGTGGCTGCTGATCACGATCCGCCGCAGCCCCAGCTCCCGCGCCCGGTCCATGCAGGCCCGCACCAGGGCCTCGGCCGCGCCGCGCCGCCGCGCCTCGGGCCGCACGGCCAGCATCCGGAACTCGGCCTCGTCCGGACGGGCCAGCTCCGCGTACGCCCCGCCGTGCACGACGAAGGCCAGCGCCCCCAGCACCGCGTCGCTCGCCGCGTCCGCCGCGACCAGCACCTCGGCCTCCGCGGCCCGCCGCCGGGCATCGCGCAGCGTGGCCAGGTAGGGGTCGTCGTCCCCGAAGTCCAGCAGCCCGTCCTCGAGATACACCCGGGCGGTGAGCTCACCGATGTCGTCCAGTTCCTCGTCCCGCGCGCGTCTGATCGTGACATCCATGGCCGCAGTCTGCCGGACGGCACCGACAGCCGGGCCGTCACCGGGTGACGGTGCTGATCACTCCGGTGGAACCGGCGCGCTTGTTGGCCGCCTCGGCTTCCCTGTAGGTGACGTAGCGCCGGACGGTGCCGTCCGGCAGCGTCAACTGGTAGAGGACGACGACGGGTTGAGGTGTTGTTCCAGCACAGTTGCAGGCCATGGCTGCTTTTTCCTTTCAGTCGAGCCACCGCGAGGCCACACCGGCGAGATAGGAAAGGCTCAGGGCGGTGGCCGGGATCTGGAACCAGGCGGTGGTGTCCAGTGAGAAGGCGTAGACGGCGGTGACTCCGGCCACCCATGTGCTGGTGCACCAGCCGCAGTTGACCAGATAGGTGGCGGGAGAATCATCACCGAAGCGGTCGGCGATCCACATCCGAAAACCCGCCGCCAGGGTGTCCTTGGTGATGAAGCGGGTGACGCGGCAGGTGGTGCCGAGGGCGAGAAGGAACGCTTCAAGGCTCATCGGATCGTTCCCCGTCGGTTCGATCGATGCCTTTCATTACAGGCACGACAGGCGGCCCTGGGCGATACTCCGTGAGCGGGTTCCCCCGAATAGCCGAGCGTTCGTCATATGAATGTGTCGCCAGATGCGCTGGGATACGCCAAACGAGTGATGGCGATTCCCGGGTCTTGAGCGACGCGAAGGTGCCTGGATAACTGGAAACGTGGCTGCCGGGGCCGCCCCATACCTCGTCAGCCACCAGGAGTCGGGCGTTCGCCCCGTTTTCTCCGCCGCGCCCCGTGCACCGCTTCCGCACTCTGCTCGGCGGTCCCACCAGCTTTCCCTTTTCTCGCTGCCGGTCCGCGTGAGCCTGTACGCCGACCGGCGCACCTCACCCCATCCCTCCCCGGGAGGACCGATCATGACCTCGACCGATCTCGTGTCCACTGCCGCGCCCAGCGCGGGCTACTGGCCCCCGACGCCGGTGGGCCCGCCGCTGCTGCTGTCCGTGGTGCCCAACTCGGGCCCCACCAGCGGTGGCAACCTCGTCCAGCTGACCGGGCAGAACCTGCGCAACGTCATCAGCGTGACCTTCGGCGGCGTCCCCGCCACCATCGTCAGCCAGAGTTCCTCGGGCGGCGGTGACTGGGGCGGCGGCTGGCCGGGGTATCCCACCACCGACGTCGCCGTGGTGATCGCCCCGCCGCACGCGGCCGGGTCCGTCCAGGTCCTCGTCACCACCACCGCCGGCACCAGCAACAGCCAGCCGTACACGTACGTGGCGCCGCCCCCGCCGACCGCCACCTCCATCACCCCGGCCTTCGGCCCGACCACCGGCGGCACGGTGTTCCTGATCAACGGCACCAATCTGAACACCGTCACCAGCGTCACCTTCGCCGGCGTCCCCGCGACCATCGTGACCGTGAACCCCGCGGGGACCCAACTGGTCGGCGTCACCCCGGCGGGCTCGCCCGGCACCGCCGCCGTGGTCGTCACCGGCCCCGGTGGTGCGGTCACCGTTCCGGGCGGCTTCACCTACTTCGTGGCGCCGCCTCCGCCGGTGGCCACGAACATCGTTCCCCACACCGGACCGGCCGCCGGGGGTACGGCGTTCACCATCAACGGCACCAACCTCGGCGGCGTCCTGGGTGTGCTGTTCAACGGCGTCCCCGCCACCACCGTGGTCGCCACCGCCGGCACGGTCACCGGCGTCACTCCGCCCGGATTGGTCGGCCCCGCGACCGTCACCCTGGTGACGGCCACCGGAACCACTACCGTCCCCGGCGGATTCATCTACACGTGATCCGTACGGCACCGGCAGCCCGGGTGCGCCCCCGGGCTGCCGGTGTCACGTATGACCTGGATGACACCGTCGCCCTGACCGGAATCTCGTACGCGGATGAGGAGCGTGGCGTTGCCGACGAAGAGGATCCCGGCCGCGCCGTCCGGCGGAGCCGTCACGGGCCGACCACTGATTCCCGCTCCTCCGGCCGTGCGGTGGCGAACAGCGCGGCGGCCGCGGTGTCGTGCAGCGACTTCAGCGCCGTGCGCTGCCGCCGCGCCCGGTCCAGCAGCTCGGTGAGCCGGTCGGGCTCCAGACGTGCGTCCTGGCCCGCCGCGACCAGCAGCGTGTGCCACAGCATCGCCTTGCCCTCGACCCCGATCCGCAGCCCCTCCAGCTCGATGAGCGTGCTGAGCCCCGAACGACGCAGCACCCGGCCGTTGAGCTTCAGCCGCCCGGCCTTCTCGCCCAGCCAGCCACCGCAGAGCTTGTAGCGGCGTACGGGCACCTCGAGGGCGGCCATGACGGTCCGGAGCGCCTCCCGGTCCTCCATGATCTGCACGGCGAGGTTCTCCAGGCCGGCGCCGATGGCCGACCGCCGGAGCTGCCGGGCCATCCGACGGGCCAGCTCCGCTCCGCCCGTCGCTCCCGCCAGGTGGTCGTTGAGGTAGATGCCGAGCATGTGGGGGCTCGTCCTGGGCTCGCTCATGATCGCCCTCCCGGATCGGGCAACGTCGTACCGGCCGACGCGCCCCTACGGAGTGCCCATCCACCACCACCTCAACCAGCCACGCCCGGTCGCCCCGGCCCGGTGTCAGGCCGGGGCGCGGTGTCCCCGGCACCCCGGACGAGCGCGTCGTACCCGGTCACGACGAGACGTGGGCCTGAAGCTGAGGCACTGAGCGGCATGAGAGGGCCGCCGCCTCCCGTGGGGGAGACGGCGGCCCTGTCATGTGACGCTGCCGGGATCAGTGGCCGCCGGGGGCGCCCGCCGTGGCCGGGGGGAGGTCGGCCTGGACGCCCGGGTCGCCCGCGTCCGCCGTGTAGTCGGCCGGGGACGTCTCGTCGATGCCGTCGGGGGCCTTCAGGGCCCGCAGCACGACCGTGAGCACCACGGTGACCGCGACGTTGAGGACGAAGGCGGTGAAACCGATGTAGCCGATCTCGCCGATGCCGGGGATCTCGTCCGAGCTGCCGCCGAAGTGCTTCTGGGTGGGGCTGGCCACGCCGTAGGCCGCGAGCGTGCCGTAGAGCATGCCGACCGCCCATCCGGCGAGCAGCGCCCATCGGTGGAACCAGCGGGTGAACAGACCGCCCACCAGGGCCGGGAAGGTCTGCAGGATCCAGATGCCGCCCAGCAGCTGGAAGTTGATGGCCACGGTCTTGTCCATGGTCAGGACGAAGGCCAGCGCGCCGACCTTGACCAGCAGCGAGACCAGCTTGGAGACCTTCGTCTCCTGTGCCGGGGTGGCGTCCGGCCGCAGGAAGTCCTTGTAGATGTTGCGGGTGAACAGGTTCGCCGCGGCGATGGACATGATGGCCGCCGGGACGAGGGCGCCGATGCCGATGGCGGCGAAGGCGACCCCCGTGAACCAGTCGGGGAACATGTCCTCGAAGAGCTGGGGGATCGCCAGCTGTCCGTTGTCCACCTTCACGCCCGCCGCGATCGCCATGAAGCCGAGCAGCGCCAGCAGGCCGAGCATGAGCGAGTACAGCGGCAGGATGGTGGCGTTGCGGCGGATCACCTCGCGGCTGCGGCTGGAGAGCGTGGCGGTGATCGAGTGGGGATACATGAACAGCGCCAGCGCCGAGCCGAGGGCGAGGGTGGCGTAGCCCCACTGCTGTTTGTCCCCGCTGGCCAGCGCGCCCTTGGGCGCGCCGGTCGGGCCCGGCTGCGACAGGGCGTGGCCCGCCTTGGCGAAGATGTCGTCGAAGCCGCCCAGCTTGATCGGGATGTAGATGATCGCCACCGCGATGACGATGTAGATCAGGGTGTCCTTGACGAAGGCGATGAGCGCGGGGGCGCGCAGCCCGGAGGAGTAGGTGTACGCGGCGAGCACACCGAAGGCGATCAGCAGCGGCAGGTCCTTGACGAACCAGTTGGTGTCCTCGCCGCCGCCCACGCCCATGACGTCCAGCACCGCCTGGATGCCGACGAGCTGGAGGGCGATGTACGGCATGGTGGCGAGGATGCCGGTGATCGCGACGGCCAGCGAGAGCCCCTTGGAGCCGAAGCGGCCGCGGACGAAGTCCGAGGTGGTGACGTATCCGTGCTTGTGGGACACCGACCACAGCCGGGGCAGGAAGGTGAAGATCAGCGGATACACGAGGATCGTGTACGGCACCGCGAAGAAGCCCGCCGCGCCCGTCGCGTAGATGGCGGCCGGGACGGCGACGAAGGTGTACGCGGTGTAGAGGTCGCCGCCGAGCAGGAACCAGGTGATCCAGGTGCCGAAGCTGCGGCCGCCGAGCCCCCATTCGTCGAGGTTGTCGGCGTTCTCCGCGGCCCGCCAGCGGGCGGCGAGGAAGCCCATCACCGTGACGGCGAGGAAGAAGATGATGAAGACGGCGAGCGCGACGCCGTTCACGCCGTCCTTCATGCGGAACCGCCTCCCTTGCGTGCCCGCTGCTCACGGCGGACCAGGATGTACGCGAGCGTCGTCAGCGCGGCCGAGATGGGCACCCAGAGCATCTGGTACCAGTAGAAGAACGGTATGCCGATGAAGGTGGGCTCGATCTTCGCGTACGAGCCGACCCACAGCATCGCCACGAAGGGCGCGATGAGACAGAGGGCGGCCACGACACGCGAGGGCGTGACGACCGGTCTCCTGTCCGCGGACGTGTCTGACATGGCTGCGGGCTCCCGTCCCCTCGGCGCATCCG
Source organism: Streptomyces sp. NBRC 110028 (assembly GCF_001417735.1). GTDB lineage: Bacteria > Actinomycetota > Actinomycetes > Streptomycetales > Streptomycetaceae > Streptomyces. The sequence goes on along the minus strand of NZ_BBUZ01000023.1, from coordinate 456,879 downwards.
TGCTGATCGGCGCATCCGTGCTGATCACCGGTGCTGATCATTTGTGCGACGCGCAGGAATCTAAGCCCGTGGACCGGCGGTCGTCACTACCCGTCCGCATATCGGTATGAGAAAGAAGCGAAGTCGGGCGTCCGGTTCAGCCGTTCGGGCGCTGGAGCCGGGCCACGAACTTGTAGCGGTCGCCGCGGTAGACCGAGCGCACCCACTCCACCGGCTCGCCCGCCGCGTCCAGCGAGTGGCGCGAGAGCATCAGCATCGGCAGGCCGACGTCGGTGCCCAGCAGCCCGGCCTCGCGCGGAGTGGCCAGGGAGGTCTCGATCGTCTCCTCGGCCTCGGCCAGGTGCACGTCGTACACCTCGGCCAGGGCGGTGTAGAGCGAGGTGTACTTGACCAGGCTGCGGCGCAGCGCGGGGAACCGCTTGGCCGACAGGTGGGTGGTCTCGATCGCCATCGGCTCACCGCTGGCCAGCCGCAGCCGCTCGATGCGCAGCACCCGGCCGCCGGTGGCGATGTCCAGCAGCGCGGAGAGCCGTTCGTCGGCGGTGACGTAGCCGATGTCCAGCAGCTGGGACGTGGGTTCCAGGCCCTGGGCGCGCATGTCCTCGGTGTACGAGGTGAGTTGCAGGGCCTGGGAGACCTTGGGCTTGGCGACGAAGGTGCCCTTGCCCTGGATCCGCTCCAGCCGTCCCTCGACGACCAGCTCCTGGAGCGCCTGCCGCACGGTGGTGCGGGAGGTGTCGAACTCGGCGGCCAGGGTGCGCTCCGGGGGAACCGGGGTGCCGGGCGGCAGGGTTTCGGTCATCTCCAGCAAGTGGCGCTTGAGCCGGTAGTACTTCGGGACGCGCGCGGTGCGCGCCCCGCCGGAGCTGTTGCCGCTCTCGGCGGCGGCCGTCGTGGCCGTCGCCGCCATTGCCCCCTCGGTCTCCATCGCGCCCTTTCCGACGTCTGGTCTGCTGCCGTGACCGGCCTCTGACGTTTTCAGCGGCTCACATCGTGGCACGGCCTGGGTCCGTGGTGGCTTCCCCGACCGGATGTCGAGAGATGTCGGTCCGGTAACGGAGCCGGAAGCGGCCTTGTCCACCCTTGACACCCTTCCAGGTCGAGAGCCACGCTGCGTAAAGTGGTCTAAACCATTAAACCTCTCATTCGGCGATGTGGGGAGTAGGCGGCCGTGAAGTGTGCGCGCGTGGCGGCGACGGGTGTCGCGGCGCCGCCGGTGTCGGTCGCCTCGCCCCGGGCGCGGTGAAGGGAAGATCCACGTCCATGACGACCCTCGCGCGCGAACCGGCCACCCTCACCCGGGACGCCCTCACCGTCCTCCAGCCCGGCTTCACCGGCACCTCCGCCCCCGACTGGCTGCTGCGCCGGCTCGGCGAGGGGCTGGCCTGCGTCGGGCTGTTCGGCCGCAACATCGCCTCGCCCGAACAGCTCGCCGCGCTCACCGCCCGGCTGCGCGCCGAACGCGACGACGTGCTGGTGGCGATCGACGAGGAGGGCGGCGACGTCACCCGTCTGGAGGTACGCGGCGGTTCCTCCTTCCCCGGCAATCTGGCCCTCGGCGTGGTCGACGACACCGGGCTGACCCACGCCGTCGCCCGGGAACTCGGCCGCCGGCTCGCCGCCTGCGGCGTCAACCTCAACTGGGCGCCGTCCGCCGACGTCAACTCCAACCCGGACAATCCGGTGATCGGCGTCCGCTCCTTCGGCGCCTCGCCCCCGCTCGTCGCCCGGCACACCGCCGCCTGGATCGAGGGGCTGCAGGGCGCCGGGGTCGCCGCCTGCGCCAAGCACTTCCCCGGGCACGGCGACACCGCCGTCGACTCCCACCACGCCCTGCCGCGGATCGACGCCGGCCCCGACACCCTGGCCGTCCGCGAACTGGTGCCCTTCCGGGCGGCCGTCGCCGCCGGCACCAAGGCCGTGATGAGCGCGCACATCCTGCTGCCCGCCCTCGACCCGGCCCGGCCCGCCACCCTCAGCCGCGCCGCCCTGCACGGGCTGCTGCGCGCCCCGGCCGACGAGGGCGGGCTCGGCTTCGACGGCCTGATCGTCACCGACGGCATCGAGATGCGGGCCGTCGCCGACGCGTACGGCATCGAGCGGGGCAGCGTGCTGGCGATCGCCGCCGGTGCCGACGCGATCTGCGTCGGCGGCGGCCTGGCCGACGAGGACACCGTGCTGCGGCTGCGCGACGCGCTGGTCGCGGCCGTGACGGACGGACGGCTCGCCGAGGAGCGGCTGGCCGAGGCCGCGGCGCGGGTCCGGGCCCTGGGGGAGTGGGCGAAGTCCGCCGGAGGGCCGGACGCGGCGCGGCGGATCGCGCCCGCCCCGGAGGCGGGGCTCACCGCCGCCCGCCGCGCCCTGCGGATCACCCCGGCGGAGGACGCGTACGTGCCGCCGACCGGGCCCGTCCTCGTCGCCGCCCTCACCCCGGTGGCCGGCATCGCCGTCGGCGACGAGACCCCCTGGGGCGTCGCCGCCGAGCTGATCCGGCTGCTCCCCGGCACCACGACCACCGCCTACGGCCCCGAGGACGTCGCCGGCCGGGGGGCGGCCGCCGTGGTCGCACAGATGCTCGACGCCGCGGCGGACCGTAGGATCGTCGCTGTGGTACGCGACGTCCACCGCCACGGCTGGATGGCGGGCGTCCTGGACACCCTGCTCGCCGCCCGGCCGGACACGGTCGTCGTGGAGATGGGGGTGCCCCAGGCACCGCCCCGCGGGGCTCCGCACATCGCGACCCACGGCGCCGCCCGGGTCTGCGGGCGGGCGGCCGCGGAAGTCATCACCGGCGTCACGACCCGCGTCACCACCGGCAACGAGGCCGGGCACTGACATCCCACGCACCACCGGCACAGCCCACTGGAGGCACCCAGTATGTCCGCCACGACGACGGCCCCGAACAGCGATCAGCCGGGCCGGATCATGTCCGGCGAGATGAACGAGCAGCCCGCGGTGTTGCGCCGCATTCTCGACCAGGGCGCTCCGAAGATCCGCGAGACCGCCGAGCGGATCGCCGCGCGCGCACCGCGCTTCGTCCTGCTCACCGCCCGGGGCACCTCGGACAACGCGGCGCTGTACGCGAAGTACCTGCTGGAAGTGCTGCTGGGCAAGCCCTGCGGCCTGACCTCCATGTCCACCACCACCGCGTACGGCGCGCGGCAGGACCTCACCGACGTACTGGTGATCACCGTCAGTCAGTCCGGCGGCTCCCCCGACCTGGTCGCCTCCACCGAGGCCGCCCGCGCGGCCGGGGCGATCACCCTGGCCGTGACCAACAACGCGGACTCCCCGCTGGCCGGGGCCGCCGAATTCCACATCGACGTGCTGGCCGGGCCGGAGAAGGCGCTGCCCGCCACCAAGACCTACACCGCCGAACTCCTCGCCCTCTATCTCTTCGTCGAGGGGCTGCGCGGCGGCGACGGCGCGGCCGCCAAGGTGCTGCCCGACCTCGCCCAGCAGATCCTGGACCGCCAGGACGAGGTGAGGCAGCTCGCGGGCCGCTACCGGTTCGCCGATCGGATGGTCCTCACCTCCCGGGGCTACGGCTACCCCACCGCCAAGGAAGCGGCCCTGAAGCTCATGGAGACCAGCTACATCCCGGCCCTGTCCTACTCCGGCGCCGACCTGCTGCACGGCCCGCTCGCCATGGTCGACAACATCTCGCCGGTGATCGCGATCGTCACCGAGGGCAAGGGAGGCCAGGCGCTGCAGCCGGTCCTGGAGCGGCTGCGCGGGCGTGGCGCGGATCTCGTGGTGATCGGCAGCCAGGCCGAGGTGGACCGGGCGTCCGCCGGTTTCCCCCTGCCCACCGAGGGCGTCGCCGAGGAGGTCCAGCCGATCCTGGAGATCCTGCCGCTGCAGATGCTGGCGTACGAGGTGACCATCGCCCGGGGACAGGACCCGGACGCGCCGCGCGCGCTGGCGAAGGTCACCGAGACGCGCTGAGGCTTCAGGGGCGGGCCCACAAAAACACCCGCGGGCCGCGGCGCCGGGGCGGGACCCTCAACCCACCCGGCACCGCAGCCCGGAGCTCGTCGGCCGAGCAGCCGACCTCAAGAGGCGTACGGAGCGGTCAGGGCAGAGCGCGCCGTGTGCCTCCGATCCGCCCTCCTGTGCGGGGAGAGCGGAAGATCGCATCGATGGCCATTCTGGACTAGACCAGTATCGTCTGTCCACGCTTGTGTGCGAATAGGGTCATCCCTTGTCCGGGTAGGCTCGCCATGTGCCCTCCATGAACGATCTCGTACACCAGCACACCGCCCTCGACGAATCCGATCTCGAGTGGCTCCACCTGCTGGTATCGGAGTGGCAACTGCTCTCCGACCTCTCCTTCGCCGATCTCGTCCTGTGGGTGCCCACCAGCGATGGCACCCGCTATGTCTCGGTCGCGCAGATGCGGCCCAACACCGGGCCCACCTCCTATCAGGACGACATGGTCGGCCATCTCGTTCCCCGTGGCCGCCGTCCCATGCTCGATGCCGCGCACGATGAGGGACGGATCGTCCGCGAGGGCGATCCCGAGTGGCGCGAAGAGGTCCCGGTCCGGGTGGAGTCCATCCCGGTCCGCCGGGAGAGCCGGGTCCTCGGCGTCATCGCCCGCAACACCAATCTGCTGACCGTGCGGACCCCCAGCCGACTGGAGCTGACCTATCTCCAGAGCGCGTCCGACCTGGCCCAGATGATCGCCGCCGGAGCGTTTCCCTTCCCCGGCCAGCAGGTCGACATGGACGCCTCACCGCGCGTCGGCGACGGGCTGATCCGGCTCGACGCGGACGGCGTGGTCCAGTACGCCAGCCCCAACGCCCTCTCCGCCTACCACCGGCTCGGACTCGCCGCCGACCTCGTCGGACACCACCTGGGCGAGACCACCGCCGAACTGGCCCCCGCGCGCGGTCCGGTGGACGAGGCGCTGGTCAAGCTCGCCAGCGGCTGGGCGCCCCGCGAGTTCGAGGTCGAAAGCGGCGAGAACGGCGTCATCCAGCTGCGGTCCATCCCGCTCAAGCCCAAGGGTGTGCACATCGGCTCGCTCGTCCTGCTGCGGGACGTCACCGAGCTGCGCCGCCGCGAGCGGGAGCTGATCACCAAGGACGCCACCATCCGGGAGATCCACCACCGGGTGAAGAACAACCTGCAGACCGTGGCCGCGCTGCTGCGGCTGCAGGCCCGCCGCATGGACTCCGCCCAGGGGCGGGAGGCGCTCAACGAGGCGGTGCGCCGGGTCGGTTCGATCGCGATCGTCCACGAGACCCTGTCCCAGACGCTCGACGAGCGGGTCGAGTTCGACGACATAGCCGACCGGGTGCTGGCCATGGTGGCCGAGATATCGCCCGGCAAGGTCACCGGCCGCCGCACCGGACGCTTCGGGATCCTCGACGCCGAGGTGGCCACCCCGCTGTCCATGGTCCTCACCGAGGTGCTGCAGAACGCGCTGGAGCACGGCTTCGGGCCGGGGGAGCAGGGCACGGTCGAGGTCTCGGCGGTGCGCGGCGGCACCGGCGAGGAGAGCCGGCTGATGGTGATCATCCAGGACGACGGGCGCGGGCTGCCCGAGGGGTTCGACCCCCAGCGCGCCGGAAACCTCGGCCTCCAGATCGTCCGCACCCTGGTGGAGGGCGAACTCGGCGGCACCTTCGACATGGTGCCGGCTCCGGAGCGCGGCACACGTGTGGTCCTCGACATACCGGTGCGTGCCGAGAAGACTTGAGCATCTTCACGGCCCCTTCACGGGGCCTGTCGCCGGGGACGGGCGGCCGGGCAACGCACTGAGCCCCGGACCAGGATGGTCCGGGGCTCAAAAGCTCACGTTGCTGTGCGCATCGGGGCTACTGCGCGCTGCGGCTCGGGGGCCACGGGGTGTCTCAGGGTCAGGCGCTGGCGTTCCGCGCCCGGTTCCGAGCGGCACGGCGCTTCATGGCGCGGCGCTCGTCCTCGCTGAGTCCACCCCAGACGCCGGAGTCCTGGCCGGACTCAAGCGCCCACTGCAGGCACTGCTCCATGACGGGGCAGCGGCGGCAGACGGCCTTGGCTTCCTCGATCTGCAGCAGCGCAGGACCGGTGTTGCCGATGGGGAAGAACAGCTCGGGGTCTTCCTCGCGGCAAACGGCGTTGTGACGCCAGTCCATGGCTGCTCCATCTCCTCGTATTGCGGGCTTGTTGCTTGTGAATGTGAACGCTTTCACGAATCCCTCGACAAGGACAGGGACGCCGCCAGTTTGGGCGCTGGTGCGTTCCCGTGGATTTGAGGAGGGGGTTCGGGCTCTCAAGGGGGCCTTCTGTGGGGCCGTCCCGATCGCCAAGAAGAGATTCGCAAACCTCGGCGGCGGATACAACCCCTTCCGGAAAGTTTTTTTTGATTCCTTGGTGTCGGCTGTATCACAGCCGTACTTCCCGGGGGTGGATCCCAGCCTAAACGTTCGACTACAAGGACTTTATGGGGTCTGACTCACACAATCACACGCAGTGCACGGCGTACGCCTGTGAACGTCACGCTCGTACGCAGTCCTAGGTGGTCTCCGTCCATCTGGAACGGCAGTGGCGCCTGGGATTGCAAGGTGAAGTCCGTCAGATCGTGGAGCCCCACCACATGCTTGCCGTGGGGCCCGCGCTCGGGCGTCGACGTCAGCAGCTGGGTCGCGTAGCGGGTCATCGCCGGAGCCGACAGTTTGGCGAGTCCCAGCACGTCGAGGGCGGTGTCGAAGGACGCGCGGGGCGCCGCGTAGACCGGGCGGTTGCCCAGAAAGGTCCACGGGGAGGTGTTGCAGACGATGGACAGCGCCAGCTCCCGGATCGGGTCCTGGCCGGGCCGTCCGAGAGTGATGGTGCCCTGCCGCCGGTTCGGCTCCCCGAAGAACTGGCGCATCACCTGCCGTATGTACAGCGCGTGGGTCGACCGCTTGCCGCGTTCGCGCTGCTGCTCGACCCGGCCGATCACGCTCGCGTCGAAGCCGAAGCCCGCGCAGAAGGTGAACCAGCGGGCGGGCACCGACTCGTCAGCGGTACCCGGGGTGCCGGCCGCGAGACCGAGGCCCACCGTGCGCTCGGTGCCGTCGCGCAGCGCGTCCAGCAGGGCGCCGGTCGCCTCGACGGCGTCGTTGGGCAGGCCGAGGGCGCGGGCGAACACATTGGTCGAGCCGCCGGGGACCACCGCGAGGCGCGGCAACTCGCCCGGGGCGGGACCGTCGTGCAGCAGCCCGTTGACGACCTCGTTGACCGTGCCGTCGCCGCCCAGCGCCACGACCAGCTCATGGGTGCCGCTGTCGACCGCGCGACGGGCCAGGTCGCGTGCGTGCCCCCGGTACTCCGTGGTCGCCACGTCGAGCTTCAGATCACTGGCGAGCGCGTGGATCAGGACGTCGCGGGTGCGGGCACTGGTGGTGGTTGCTGCCGGATTGACCACGAGGAGTGCGCGCATGGGCGCCAGCCTACCGACCCGTCGGGCCGTTCCCCGAACCCCGGGGCCGCCCGCCGGGGGCCAACGGCGGCTACGCTGCTGGGGTGAGCAGGAAGAAGCCCGCCCCCGCCAAGACGGCCACCAAGACCGCCCGGCCCTCCGCGAAGGCCGCCGACGCCGCCGAGCCCGCCGAGGCCGGTGCCGCGCCCGCGGGGCCCCGGCCGGTCCGGCTGACCGTGGCCGCGGCGCTCGCCGGTGTCGAGGGCCTGGTGCTCGTGGGCTTCGGTGTCTATGTCCTGATCATGGGCCTGGCCGGGAACCCGGAGAGCCCGGAGCAGGCGGAGACGCTCGGGATCACCGTGCTCGCCCTGGCCCTGCTGCCGCTGCTGGCGGCCCGCGGGCTGTGGCTGCGCCGCCGCTGGAGCCGCGGCCCCGCGATGATCACCCAGCTGATGGCGCTGCCGGTGGCCTGGACACTGGTGCAGAACGGTGGCGGGCTGATCGCCATCGGTGTGCTGACCGCCGTCGCGGCCGTCACCGTCCTGGGGCTGCTCATCAACCCGACCGCGACCGAGGCGCTGGGCATCGGCCCGCGCGACGCCTAGGAACTTCCCGCTCAGGGAGTGCCCGGGGCTCGCCCCGGGCACCGCTCGCTACTCCTCCACCAGCAGCCTGTCCCGCAGCTGGGCGAGGGTGCGCGCCAGCAGCCGTGAGACGTGCATCTGGGAGATGCCGACCTCCTGCGCGATCTGCGACTGCGTCATGTTCCCGAAGAACCGCAGCAGCAGGATCTTCTTCTCGCGCGGCGGCAGATCCTCCAGCAGCGGCTTGAGGGATTCGCGGTACTCGACGCCCTCCAGTGCCTCGTCCTCCGCGCCGAGGGTGTCCGCCACCGCCGGGGACTCGTCGTCCGTGTCCGGTACGTCCAGCGACAGCGTGCTGTACGCGTTGGCGGACTCCAGGCCCTCCAGCACCTCTTCCTCGGAGATGGCCAGGTGCTCGGCCAGCTCGTGGACGGTCGGGGCGCGCCCGTGCCGCTGGGACAGCTCGGCGGTGGCGGTGGTCAGCGAGAGCCGCAGCTCCTGGAGCCGGCGGGGCACCCGCACTGCCCAGCCCTTGTCGCGGAAGTGCCGCTTGATCTCGCCGACGACCGTGGGGGTCGCGTAGGTCGAGAACTCCACACCGCGGTCCGGGTCGAACCGGTCCACGGACTTGATCAGTCCGATGGTGGCCACCTGGGTCAGGTCGTCCAGCGGCTCGCCGCGGTTGCGGAAGCGCCGGGCCAGGTGCTCGACCAGGGGCAGGTGCATGCGCACGAGGTTGTTGCGCAGCTCGGCCCGCTCCGTGGAGCCCTCGGGAAGCCCCCGCAGCTCGACGAACATCGCCCGCGCGCCACTCCGGTCGTGCGGATCGTGCTGCTGATGCACCTGCTCCTGCTCGTGCTGATCCATGTGGTCCGCCCGCTCTGGTCGGTCTCCTGCCGCCTCCGAGTCCGCGGGATGCGGTCGGGCCGGCGGGTGCGGGATGGCCGGGGTGCGTACTCCCCGCGATGATGCAGTGCTCACGGAGCCCCCTTTTCCGTCACGGCTGTCCGGGGCCGGCGCCGCGCTCCTTGTACAGGCTGATGCTGACCGTGCGGTCCTCGGCGACGGTCGAATCCACCTTGCCCGCCAGTGCGGAGAGCACCGTCCAGGCGAAGGTGTCGCGCTCGGGAGCGCGGCCATCGGTGGTCGGAGCCGCCACGGTCACCTGCAGTGCGTCGTCGATCAATCGGAAGACGCAGCTCAGCACACTGCCGGGGACGGCTTGCTGCAGCAGGATCGCGCAGGCCTCATCGACCGCGATGCGCAGATCCTCGATTTCGTCGAGGGTGAAGTCCAAGCGGGCTGCCAGGCCGGCGGTCGCCGTACGCAGCACCGACAGATAGGCCCCCGCAGCGGGCAGCCGGACTTCCACGAAGTCCTGGGTCCCGGGCTCGCCTGCGATCTGGGACACCCTCACCTCCAAGGTGACACAAGCTGTTTGAGCTGAGCTGATTGGAGCGTCGGCCATATGCCCTTATGGTGGAGGGATAACGGACCGGCGCTATGTGCGGTTCGGCTGCGACGCTATCGCGATCTGCCACTCGGTGTCGCCCGGACGAAGCACGGCCCCCGTCACGGGTGAACTCCCGAGATGAACATTCCCGATATCACTCATAGTAAGCATATGAGTACGCAGCGTGGCTAGGGGTCTGCGGTCTCAATTCGAAAGAGATGTCGCCTCACTCAACGAACCGCTGGTCGAAGCTATGCCCGGAGCCTGGGCGGCCAGCGCCCGCAGCGGCTCTCCCGACAGCCTTCGCACGGTCCACTCGTCCATCGGCTCCGCGCCGAGGGACGCGTAGAAGCCGATCGCCGGTTCGTTCCAGTCCAGCACCGACCATTCGAAGCGGGCGTATCCCCGCTCCACGCAGATCCGTGCCAGCTCGGCCAGCAGCGCCTTGCCGTGGCCGCCACCGCGGGCTCGCGGTGTGACGTACAGATCCTCCAGATACACCCCGTGGGTGCCCGTCCAGGTGGAGAAGTTACGGAACCACAGGGCGAACCCGACCGGCCCGGCCGCCCCGTCGCCGATCTCCTCGGCGATCAGCGCGAACACCGCCGGATGCTCCCCGAAGAGCGCCGCGCGCAGCTGCTCCTCGGTGGCCTTGGCCTCCTGCGGTGCCCGCTCGTACGCGGCCAGCTCGCGGATCATCGCGAGGATGGCCGGGACGTCGGACGGCTTGGCTGATCGGATCATGTGGTGAAGGCTAGCTCGCCGCGCCGACAACGCGGTGGCGGATTCCTCCGCGCATCGGTCCCCGGCGCGCCCGTCCGCCCCGCCCCGGGGGCCGGGGTCGGTTAGACAATCAGCAGGTCCACGTAGCACCAGCGCCAGTCCTCGCCCGGTTCGAAGCTGCGCATCACGGCATGCCCGGTCTCCTCGAAGTGCCGTGTGGAGTGTCGATAGGTCGATGAATCGCAGCACCCTACATGGCCGCACTCCAGACAAATCCGCAGCTGCACGGGATGACTGCCGAGCGCCAGGCACTCGCGGCAGGTGTTCGCCTGTGGCTCCGGTTCGGGGCGCGGCAGGGCAGGAACATGTGGGCACTCCTTCATGATTGCCAGACTAAATGCTGACGGGCTGATGAAACGGGACGGGACGGGGCATGGATGTCACTCCACTGTTGATGCTGGTCGCGGGCAGTGCGGCGGTCGCGGGCGCGGCCCGGCGCACCCCCGTGCCCCCGCCGCTGCTGCTGGTCGCGGCCGGGCTGGCGGTCTCGTATCTGCCGGGGGTGCCGGACTACACCCTGGAGCCGGAGATCGTGCTCCCCCTGGTGCTGCCCCCGCTGCTGCACACCGCCGCGCTCGACAGCTCCTATCTGGACCTGCGCGCCAATCTGCGGCCGGTGGCGCTGCTGTCGTTCGGCTATGTGCTGTTCGCCACCCTCGCCGTCGGCTGGATCGCCCATCTGCTGGTGCCCGATCTGCCGCTGACCGCCGCCCTGGTGCTGGGCGCGGTGATCGCCCCGCCGGACGCGGTGGCGGCCACCGCCATCGCCCGCCGGGTCGGGCTGCCCTCCCGGCTGACGACCGTCCTGCGGGGCGAGTCCCTGGTCAACGACGCGACCGCGATCACCGCCTACCGGGTGGCGCTCGCCGCCGCGGTGGGCGAGGGCGCCACCTGGAGCCATGCCGCCGGGGAGTTCCTGCTCGCCGCGGTGGGCGGCGTCGGCGTCGGCCTGGTCCTCATGGTGCCGCTGCACTGGCTGCGCACCCGGCTGCGCGATCCGCTGCTGCAGAACACCCTCTCGCTGCTGATCCCCTACACCGCCTACGCGGCCGCCGAACAGGTCGAGGCGTCGGGCGTGCTGGCGGTCGTGGTGGTCGCGCTCTACCTCGGGCACCGCTCCTGGCAGGTCGACTTCGCGACCCGGCTCCAGGAGGCGGCCGTCTGGAAGATGATCGCCTTCATCCTGGAGTCGGCCGTGTTCGCGCTGATCGGGCTGCAACTGCGGTTCGTGGTGGGCGGCCTGGGGGAGTACGGGGCGGGCGAGGCGGCCTGGTACGCGGCCGCCGTCTTCCTGGCCGTGGTGGCCGTACGGTTCGTCTGGGTCTTCCCGGCGACCTTCGTACCGCGCGCGCTCTCCCGCAAGATCCGGGAGCGGGAGCCCGGCACCGACTGGCGGGCGCCGGTCATCATCGGCTGGGCCGGGATGCGCGGAGTGGTGTCCCTGGCCATCGCCTTCTCGATCCCGGAGACCGTGCACGGCGGAGGCGCCTTCCCCGCCCGCACCCTGATCCTCTTCCTGGCCTTCACCACCGTCATCGGGACCCTGGTCCTCCAAGGGCTCACCCTGCCCGCCCTCATCCGCGCGCTGGGCGTGCCGGGGCCCGATCTCCAGGCCGAGACGCTCGCCGAGGCGCAGGCGCAGGCCCAGGCGTCCCGGGCCGCCGAGGACCGGCTGGACGAACTCCTCGCCGACGAGCGCAACACACTGCCGCCACCTCTGGCCGACCGGCTGCGCAACGTGCTGGAGCGGCGCCGCAACGCGGTGTGGGAACGGCTGGGCACGGTCAACGAGGTGACGGGCGAGTCGGCGGACGACACCTACCGCAGGCTGGCGCGCGAGGTGATCGGCAGCGAGCGCGCGGTGTTCGTGAAGCTGCGGGACGCGCGCCGGATCGACGACGAGATGCTGCGTACGCTGCTGCGCCGACTGGACCTCGAGGAGGCGGCGGCCTACCGGGAGGAGACCGCCGAAGGCGGGCCCTGACCGCCTCCGGCCGGGGCCCGCCGCTCCCAAGGGGCTCTTACGTCAGCAGCTCACGGATGCGGGCGCGCATCGAGGCCATCGTGAACCCCCGGGGGTCGATCTTGCCCGGCTGCCATTCGAGATGGCCGATCACCGACCGCTCGGTCCAGCCGTGGCGGCGGCAGACCGCGGCCGCCGCCCGGGCGATCGCGTCCAGCTGGACCTCGGGCCACGGGTCCTCGCCGTCACCGAGGTTTTCGCATTCGAAGCCGTAGAACGCGCGATTGCCGTCCGTGTTGGCCTCGTTGTCGGGCGGGAGCGCCTTTTCGGCGATCACCGCGCGCAGGACGTCGTCGTCGCCGAGCCCCGCGTGGTTGGCGCGGCCGTAGCCGACGAGATGCACTCCGCCGTCCTTGGCGATCACGCCGTGGCACAGCGGGCCGGGCAGCGCCTCGTCGCCGTCGCGGCAGATCTCGACGGTGAGGTCGGTGCCGGAGGTAACGGTGTGGTGGATCATCACACCGTGCACCGGGCCCCACGGCCCCTTGTGGTTGCGGTTGTGGTTCCGCCAGTCGCCGACCTGCACCACGCGCAGGCCCTCGTTCTCCAGTGCCGCCAGGAAGTCCCCCGCGGACATGGGTGAGGCCATGACCGCCTCCGTTCCGATCGTGCGGCGGCCGCCGGTCGCGACCCGCCTGTATCACCGTATGCTTACCCAAAAACACGGTTGGTCATCGACTCCTGGTGGAGGGGCGGTTGAGAGCGCTCGTTATGGTGCGTCTGATCCGCCCGACGACGCGCAGGAGAACCACAGCACCATGCACTACCAGGACGTACTCGACGAGGTCGCGGCCCAGGTGGCGCCCCACATCGGCCGGGGGCAGGTGGCCCAGTACATCCCCGCGCTCGCGGCGGTGGACCCGGACCGCTTCGGCATCGCCCTCGCGGACGTCGACGGCAACGTCACCGGTGTCGGCGACTGGCGGCGGCCCTTCTCCGTGCAGTCCATCTCCAAGGCGTTCGGCCTCGCGCTCGTCCTCGCGCAGGACGGGGAGAAGCTGTGGCGGCGGGTCGGCCGGGAGCCCTCGGGCAACCCCTTCAACTCCCTGGTGCAGCTGGAACACGAGAACGGCATCCCGCGCAATCCGTTCATCAACGCCGGCGCGCTGGTCGTCACCGACCGGCTGCACAGCCTCACCGGCGACGCCAGCACCACCATGCTCGACTTCCTGCGCGCCGAGAGCGGCAACCCCGATCTGTCCTTCGACCCGGTCGTCGCCGAGTCCGAGTCCGGCCACGGCGACCGCAACGCCGCCCTCGCCCACTTCATGGCGAGCTACGGCAACCTCGACAACCCCGTGCCGACCGTCCTGGAGCACTACTTCTGGCAGTGCTCGATCGAGATGAGCTGCCGCGACCTGGCCCTCGCGGGCGGTTTCCTGGCCCGTCACGGACTGCGGGCGGACGGCTCCCGGCTGCTGTCGCGGCGCGAGGCGAAGCGGGTCAACGCGGTCATGCTCACCTGTGGGACGTACGACGCGGCGGGCGACTTCGCCTACCGTGTCGGGCTGCCCGGCAAGAGCGGTGTGGGCGGCGGGATCATCGCCGTGATCCCGGGGCGGTGCACGCTGTGCGTATGGAGTCCCGGGCTGGACGCCCGCGGCAACTCGGTGGCCGGGGTGGCGGCGCTGGACCACTTCACCACGGTGACCGGGTGGTCGGTCTTCTAGCCCGGCTTCCCCGACGGCTTCCCGGGCCCCAGGGTGGCGCCGCGCCCGTGGCGGCGGGAGCATGGTGGTGTCAGCGGGAGGTGTGGCGCCATGCAGCACGAGATGCGCGCGGAGTACGAGGAAGGCAGCTCCGGGCGGGTGGCGGGTGCGCCGGTCAAGATCTGGCACATGGTCCGGGGCAACGGCACGACCGCGATGTGCGGCCGTGAGCTGGCCCCGGATGCCGAGACGCAGGCGGCGGACCTGTGGGCCTCGGGCGACTCCGGGCCCTTCTGCCACTCCTGTGGTGCGATGTATCTGCGCGAGGTCCCTTGAGCGAGAGCGGCGGCGGGAGCGACTACCGGGAGCGGGCGTCGCGGCTGGGCGGCGGCGCGGTGGTGTGGTCCCGCACCCTGGGGGCCGGGCCGCAGCGGGTGCTGCCCGACGGCTGTACGGACCTGATCTGGATCGGCGGCCGGCTGCTGGTCGCCGGGCCCGACACCCGGGCCCATCTGGCCGGTGGGCCCGCGGGAACGCGGGCCGTGGGGCTGCGTTTCGCCCCGGGCACGGGCCCCTCGGTGCTGGGTTCCCCCGCCTGTGAACTGCGTGACCAGCGGGTGCCGTTGGCCGCGCTCTGGCCGGAGGCCGAGGTGCGCCGGCTGAGGGAGCGGGCCTGCGAGGGGCGAGTGGGGCGGGTGCTGGAGGCCGTGGCGCTGGACCGGCTGCGGGACGCGGAGCCCGTCGATCCGGTGCTGGGCGAGGTCGTGGCGGGGCTCTCGGGCGGGCGGAGCGTGGCCGAGGTGGCCCGCGTGGTGGGCCTGGGCGCCCGGCAGCTGCACCGGCGGTCGCTGGCGGCCTTCGGGTACGGGCCCAAGACGCTGGGGCGGGTGCTGCGGCTGAACCGGGCCCTGGAGCTGGCGCGCGGCGGGATGCCGTTCGCCGAGGTGGCGGCGGTGGCCGGGTACGCGGACCAGGCGCATCTGGCGCGCGAGGTGCGGGGGCTGGCGGGCGTACCGCTGGGCGGGCTGCTGGGGTAGGGGGTGTCTTGTCGATCAGGCCGGTTCAGGGAGCGGGGCCCGGGGCGTGCGATCGCAAGGCGGAGGAGGAGAGCGCGGCGGCGCTGCGTGCGACGACGACAACGCGGCGAGCGTGTGTGCCGGACCCCGCGAGCCCGGCATGATCGACAAGACACCCCTGGCCCGCCGGTGTCCTCGCGCGGTGCCGTCAGCCGGGCAGCGGGGCGAACAAGTCGACCTGGTTGCCGTCAGGGTCCAGGACGGTCGCGTAGCGCTGGCCCCAGAAGGCGTCCCAGGGCTCCTTGGAGCCTGTCACGCCCGCCTCCGTGAGCTTCGCGTACGTGGCGTCCACCCCGGCCGGGCCGTCGCACAGGAAGGCCAGCGCCATCCGTCCCGGCCCGCTGGGCTGCGGGGTCTCGGCCGCGTCCCACATCAGGCGCAGCCCGCCCGGCAGGGTGGCCTCGGCATGCGGCTGGGTCTCGGCGCCGGCGGGGATGTCCAGGCCGAGCAGGCGGTAGAAGGCGAGGGAGGCGGCCATGTCCGCGACGGCCAGGCCGAGCGCGTCGAATCGTGGTGTCATACGGGCAGCGTAGGCAGCACGCGACCGGCCGGTCTTGAACGAATCGGACACCGGGAGCCCCTCTACGGGCAGTGGATGACCTGGCCGCCGTAACTCAGGTTGCCGCCGAAGCCGAACAGCAGCACCGGGCTCCCGGAGGGGATCTCGCCGCGTTCGACCAGCTTGGACAGGGCGAGCGGAATGCTGGCCGCCGAGGTGTTCCCGGAGTCCACGACATCGCGCGCGATCACCGCGTTGACCGCGCCGATCTTGCGGGCGACCGGTTCGATGATCCGCAGGTTGGCCTGGTGGAGCACGACCCCGGCCAGGTCCGCCGGTTCGATCCCGGCCCGGGCGCACACCGCGCGGGCGATGGGCGGCAGTTGGGTGGTGGCCCAGCGGTAGACGGACTGGCCCTCCTGCGCGAAGCGCGGCGGGGTGCCCTCGATACGGACGGCGTTGCCCATCTCGGGCACCGAACCCCACACCACCGGACCGATGCCCGGCTCCTCGGCCGCCGTCACCACGGCCGCGCCCGCGCCGTCGCCCAGCAGGACGCAGGAGGAGCGGTCGGTCCAGTCGGCGGCCTCGGTGAACTTGTCTGCGCCGATGACCAGCACGGAGGTGGCCGATCCGGCCCGTATCGCGTGGTCGGCGGTGGCCAGGGCGTGGGTGAACCCGGCGCACACCACGTTGATGTCCATGACGGCGGGATGGGCCAGGCCCAGCCGGGCGGCGACCCGGGCGGCCATGTTGGGGCTGCGGTCGATCGCGGTGGACGTGGCGACCAGCACCATGTCGATGTCGGTGGTGGCGAGGCCGCTGTGGGCGAGGGCCTTGGCGGCGGCCGCCGCCGCCATCTCGTCCACCGTCTCGTCGGGGCGTGCCACATGGCGGGTGCGGATCCCGACCCGGGCGCGGATCCACTCGTCGCTGGTGTCGACCATGGTGGCGAGGTCGTCGTTGGTGAGCACCTTCGCGGGCTGGTAGTGGCCGAGCGCCCGTACGCGTGATCCGGTCATCCGTCCAGTCTTGGGGCACACGGGACGGTCCGGTGCGCGGGCAGGTGACAACGTATTGCCCGCAGATCTGGAGCTTTCGGCCTTCCCAGCCGTCGGTGGCGGCTCCTCGCGAGGGCCGCCACCGCGCTCAGGACCGCCCCGGCCAGGACAGCCGGCCGTCGTAGTCCGGGAGCTTGAAGGTCTTCTCGGCGTGGCCGCCGGTCAGGTCGGTGGCGGTGTTGCCGACGTTGGCGATGATCGTGTAGCCCTTCTTCTCGATCTCCGCGCGCTTGGCCGTCTCGTCCAGCGAGGTGTTGTCGATGTCGAGGACGATGGCCTGCTTCTGGCCCCCGGGGTTCTGGGTGCGCTGCTCGACGTAGGGCCGGGCCTGGGGGGTGCCGAATGGCATGTTCACGCTCAACAAGGGGGGGCATGAGAAGACCGCTGCGTTTACTGATGAGTAACGATTGGCGCGGAGTGGCCCCTCCTGATGCCACATAGGCCAACGACACGTGCCGTGCCGTTCTTTGACTGGTCAGCTGATAGATGGGTATGTCATGTACTGAAGGGCCGGCCTGGACCCCGGCGGTGCACGCACCCCGCCCGGACGTCGTGTCACCCCCAGAGCTCCGGTGTCGCGCGCCTCCACCCTGCCGAGGAGGCTTGCATGTTCGATGATCGGCCCGCCTTCGGTGTCCGTGTACAGGTGCTGGGCGGTGTCACGGTCGCCGAGGTCGCGGGAGAGCTGGACATCTTCGCCGCGGGACGGATCTCCGCACGGCTCGAACCCCTGGCCCGTACGGGATGCCCGGATCTGGTGCTGGATCTGCGGCACGTCACTTTCCTGGACTGCGCCGGGGTGTCGTTACTGTGCCGCCTGCGCAATCGTGTGCTGGAGCGGGAGGGCCGGCTGCGGCTGGTCATCGTCGATCCGCGGTTCCTGCGGCTGCTGCGGATGGTCCGGCTGGAGGACGCCTTCGAGGTGCTGGAGGATCTGGCACCGGCGGTCGCGGGCGCGGGGAACGCGGCGGCCGGGGGGAGTGGCGACACCCTTGCCTGAGACGCGTACGTGCCTGAGGCGCGTATGACGTGCGGATACGGCCTGTAGCGCAGCTGATCAGGCGTCAATAGGAAGAAAAGAATTTCACTCGAACGAGGGTTTTTTGCTGGGGGAATGCCGCGTCCCTCTCTCTGTAACCGACGGTCACCCCCTTACGCTCGCCTGCACGTCACCCAGGGCCCGGCGGATCCGCACCCGACGCTCCACTCTGCCCGCTTCCGGGAGTCCGAGGACGGTGAAAGGGGGCAGTGTGCCGTTCCGAGGGGAATTCGTGATGTCGCAGCAAGGCGCTCCCCGTGGCGCACCCGTGCCCCAGGGGACGTCGGACGCGACGCCGGGCGAAGCGCCGGTTTCCGGCGCGGCCGCCGGTGACTTACGCCTGCCGGGCCACCCGGCCCCGCCCCCGTACGCCCGCACGTCCCGGGTCGGCGGCCACATCGTGGTGGCCCTGCACGGCGAGATCGACATCGCCGGGCTCGGATGCGTCGGCCCGGCGCTGGACGCCGCCACGGGTGCCGGGACGCCCGAGGTGGTGGTGGATTTACGGCCCACGACCTTCTTCGACTGCTCCGGTCTGGGGCTGCTGTGCCGCGCCCAGCGGCGGGTCGCCGACCGCGGCGGACGGCTGCGGCTGGTGTGCGACGACCCCCTGATCCTGCGCACCCTGCGGGTGGGCGGGCTGCTCGACGCGCTCGGTGCGGTGGCCACGCTGGAGGAGGCGGTCGGCGAGGAGTGACGCGCCGGGCGTGCCGGCCGGGGAGTGGCGGGTCAGACGCGCGGCGGCGCCACCCGGTGGCCGCGGTGGGGCCGCCCGCGGCCCCAGCCGTGGCGACGGGAGCGGTGGCGGTGGCGGGCCGGGACCTCGCTGTGGCGCTCGGCCGCGATCTTGTTGCCGTTCTGGGCGTTGAGTCGGTGGATCACCAGCACACCCACGGCGATCATCGCCAGGATCACGGCCACGGTGACGATGGTCTCCATGGTGTTCACTCCCTGGGGCCGGCCCCGGCCTGGAGGAATTTCCGGCCGAAATGCGCGAAACCTTGGTGAATACACCGTACCTCCGCCCGTGAGCGGGAGCGCCCCGCGTGCGGCGCTTTCGGGTGGGGCCTTTCGGGGAAACACCGGCCGCCCGCACCGGCGTCGGGGGTCCGGGTGCGGGCGGCGTGCCCTGATCAGTGGTTCAGGGGCTCATGGGTGGTCCGCTGTGCTCAGTGGGCCTTGGCGAGGTCCTTCTTCTGCAGGGCGGCAAGGCCGTTGGCCCACAACTGGTTCACGCGGCTGATCTCGGCCGCGTTCGGCTGCGAGTTCTTGCAGGACGTGCCCGGGCCGCCACCGGACATCAGCTCGCTGCACGGGCCCGAGTAGTGGTCCGGCAGACCGAGTACATGGCCGGTCTCGTGTGCGACGATCCGCGTCTGGTCGTACTGCTGGCTCTGTGCGTAGTCGATGAAGACGTAGCCGCGGCCGTGTCCGTCGGTGCTCGCGTACGAACCGTTGGAGCTGTTGCCCTCGCGGTAGGTGAAGTCCGGGCTGCTGCCTTCCCGCAGCTTCACGTTGCTCACCGCGGCGTTCCATATCTGGGTGCTTCTCGCTATCACCGACTTGTAGGTCGGCGCCGAGCTCGCGCTGTACGTGACGGTGACCGCGGCGGTGGCGCTGGGCGCCTTCGCCCGCTTGGCCAGCGCCGACTTCATCACGGCCTTGATGAAGGCGTCGGTGTCGGCCTTGTCCTCGGCGCCGGGGACATACCCGGCGGAGGTGGCGGTCGTGGTGGTCGTGGTGTGGCCGGGCGTGGCCGCCGACGCGGGCACGGCGGCGAGGCTCGCCGCCAGACCGAGGCCGAGGGTCGCGGACAGCGCCAACTTGGGAAGTGCCATGTGGGGGGCTCCTCATCGTCCTCGGGCCCCGGCCGCCGTGTGGGACGCGGCGGTGGGAGCCCTGGGATGAACTCTTGGTGCCGCAGAGTCTTGAGGAGAACCGGCGCGGCGCGGAGATGCCAACCGGCGATAGTGCCATGGCATATCCCGCCGCCGGCCGGGCCGATCCCCGGGTATCCTTGCCGGCTCGCCGACTCGCCCCACAGAAAGGGGAATTGGCGCGGTTTCAGTGTCTGGTGTGACGCGCGAGGGCGCCGTTATGCTCCCGCCGTGGAGCTCGAGGTGAGGCACCTTCGTGCACTGTGCGCCATCGCCGACACCGGCAGCCTACGGAAGGCGGCGCGCCAACTGGGCATGACCCAGCCCTCTTTGACGACACAGCTCCGGCGCATCGAGAACACCATCGGTGGCCGGCTGTTCTCGCGGGAGGTCACCGGCAGCCGCCCCACCCCGCTCGGCCGGTCCCTGCTCAACCGGGCCCGGCCCATCGTGGCCGAGATGAACACCCTGGTCAGCGAGGTCCGGCTGGAGGTGGGGCAGACCGCGGGCGAGTGTCTGCGCATCGGCAGCACCGGCAGCGGGGCCGTGGTCGGCTGGCTGCGCAGGCTCCGGGCCCGCTTCCCGGACGCCGACACCACCATCCACATCGACGTGTCGGCGAACGCGCTGCTGGAGTTGGTCGCCGAGCAGCAGCTCGACGCCGCGTTCGTCCACGAGGTCGAGGGCGCCCCGCTGCGGGTCCCCGACAGCGTGCGGCGGCGGGTGCTGCTGGCCCGCGAGCCGCAGTTCGTGGCCCTCGCCGAGACGCATCCGGCCGCCGCCGCACCGGTGGTGCGGCTCACGGACCTCGCCGGCGACCAGTGGATGGTCGACCCGACGGGCGACGGCGAAGGGCCCGGGCTGCGCCGGGTCCTCAGCGCCGCCGGGCTCAACCCCCGGGTGGTGTACGGGGACTATCTGACCGCCAGCCATCTGGTCGCCTCCGGTGAGGTCGTCGCCCCCTGCCAGCCCACGGCCCGGTCGCGTGCGGGCATGGCGGTGCGGCCGCTGCACGGGGATCCGCTGGGGGTCGGGCTGTACCTGGCCTCGCGCGTGCCGGACGCGGGCGACCGGGCCGGCTCCGCCGACGTCGACGCGCTCTTCGCCGACCTGGAGAACGCGTACCTGGAGATCGCCTGGGCGAGCGACGCCTACCGCCAGTGGCTGCTGCGCAACGACAGCCCGCTGGTGCGGATCCGCGACGCCCGTCCGCCGGTGCCGCTGGCCGACATCGGCCTCGCGGGCCCGTCGGACGGTGCTTGAGGTCTCGCCGCCTCAGTCGTCGATGGCCTGGTAGGCCAGCGTCCAGAAGTCGAGATAGACCGGGGAGAACACCGGGAACTGCGAGCGCTGGGTCAGCAGGACCGCCACCATCCGCTCCGCCGGGTCCGAGGCCCATGAGGTGCCGAGCCCGCCGTCCCAGCCGAACCGCCCCGGCACCGCCGCGACGCCGTCCCGCCCGGTGACCACCGAAACCCCGAACCCCCAGCCCAGGTTGTCCCACGCGCCGGGGAGCAGCCCGGACACCGCCTTCTGGGCGGGCGTCAGCTGGTCCGTCGTCATCAGCTCCACCGACGGCCGGGACAGGATGCGCTCGCCGTCGCCGAACCGCCCCCGGTCCAGCATCATCCGGCCGAACGCCAGATAGTCGTCGACCGTGGAGACCAGACCCCCGCCGCCGTCCGGGAACGCGGGCGGCGCGGCCCACCGGCTGTCCTCGACCCCGTCGTACCGCTCCAGCTTCCCCGTCCCGGGGTCGACGACGTACGAGGTGGCCAGCCGGCCGAGCTTCTCCGGCGGTACGTGGAAACCGGTGTCCGCCATGCCCAGCGGTTCGAAGATCCGCTCCCGCAGAAACTCCTCCAGCGGGCGGCCGGTGGCCCGCGCCAGAGCCACGCCCAGCACCTGGGAGCCGGTGTGGTACATCCACTTCTCGCCCGGCTGGTGCATCAGCGGCAGCGTGCCCAGGCGGCGCATCCACTCATCGGGGTCCGGCGCCGCGGCGGGGTCCGGCATCCCCACCCCGACCCCCAGCTCCTGGGCGGCACGAGCCACCGGATACGTGTCCTCCCGCGGGCCCGTCAGCATGCCGAAGCCGAGCCGGAAGGTCAGCAGATCGCGCAGGGTGATCGGGCGGATCGCCGGAACGGTGTCCTCCAGCGGCCCGTCGATCCGGCGCAGCACACGGCGGCCGGCCAGCTCGGGCAGCAGCCGGTCCACCGGTTCGTCCAGCCGCAGCACACACTCCTCGACCAGGATCATCGCCGCGGCCGCGACGACCGGCTTCGTCATCGAGGCGATCCGGAAGATCGTGTCCCGGCGCATCGGGTCCTCGGTGCCGGCCGCCTTCGTACCGATCACCTCGACATGCGTCTCACCCCGCCTGCTGAGCGCCATGACGAGCCCGGGTGCCTCGCCCTTTTCCACATGGCCGGCCATGACGTCCCGCATCCGGTCCAGCCGTGCGGTCGAGAATCCTCCGGCGCGCATACGCGTCCCCCTTCGTCCGGTGCGAGCTGCCCGTGAAGCCTCCCACGGGGTACTGACATCCCCGTCGCGAACAGCGGATCAGCCGAGGTCGGGCGGCGCGCCCGGCAGCCGCTGCTCCGCCCAGATCGTCTTCCCCTCGGCGGTCTGCCGGCTGCCCCAGCGCCGGCTGAGCTGGGCGACCAGCAGCAGCCCGCGGCCGTCCTCGTCGAAGGTGCGGGCGCGGCGCAGATGCGGGGCGGTGTTGCTGGCGTCGGACACCTCGCAGATCAGCGACTCGTTGTGGATCAGGCGCAGCTGGATGGGCGGGATCGCGTGCCGGATGGCGTTGGTGACCAGCTCGCTGACGACCAGTTCGGTGGTGAACACCGCCTCGTCCAGCCCCCAGGCGGTCAGCCGCTCGGTGACGTCCCGGCGGGAGCGGGCGACACAGGCCGGGTCGGCGGGCACGTCCCAGGTGGCCACGTGCGCCGCGTCCAGGGCGCGGGTCCGGGCGAGGAGCAGGGCGACGTCGTCGAGCACGCCGTGCTCGGGCAGCAGCGCGCGCAGGACGGAGTCGCAGGTGCCCTCCAGCGAGGCGGCGGGGTGGGCCAGCGCGTCGGCCAGCAGCACGCGCCCCTCGTCGACGTCCCGGTCCCAGCCGCCCAGCAGGCCGTTGGTGTAGAGGGCGAGCACGGTGTCCTCGGGCAGTTCTAGGTCCATCGTCTCGAACGGCAGCCCGCCCACCCCGAGCGGCGGGCCCACCGGCAGGGTGAGGAACTCCACCGGGCCGCCGGGGGTGACCACGGCCGGCGCCGGGTGCCCGGCCGCGGCCATCGAGCAGTGGTGGGAGACCGGGTCGTAGACCGCGTACAGACAGGTGGCGCCGACGTCCCCGGCGGTCTCCTCGTCCCCGGCCTCCGCCGAAAGATGGATCACCAGGTCGTCGAGATGGGTGAGAAGTTCGTCCGGTGGCAGATCCACATCGGCGAGGGTCCGCACCGCGGTGCGCAGCCGCCCCATGGTGGCCGACGCCTGGATGCCGTGGCCGACCACATCGCCCACCACCAGGGCGACCCGCGCCCCGGACAGCGGAATGACATCGAACCAGTCGCCGCCCGCCGCCGTGTACGGCCCGGCGGGCAGGTAGCGGGAGGCCACCTCCACCGCCGACGGCCGCGGCACCGCCTGCGGCAGCAGACTGCGCTGCAGGGCGAGCGCGGTGTCGCGTTCCCGGGTGAAGCGGTGCGCGTTGTCCACACAGACCGCGGCCCGCGTGGTGATCTCCTCGGCCAGCAGCACATCGTCCTGGGTGAACCCTCCGGGACGGTGGTGACGGGTGAACACGGCCACCCCGAGGGTCGTCCCCCTGGCCCGGATCGGCACGGACATGACCGCGTGGATGCCGAACTCCCGGATCTTGGCGGCGCGGACCGGCTTGAGAGCGCCCCATTCGCTGATGAGGGGATCGTCGGCGGCGTAGATGATGGCCCGCTCCGCCGCCAGGCACTCGGCCATCGGGGACGCCTCCGGGTAGGTGTTCACCTGCCCCATTTCGACCGCGGCCTCCGGAACCCCCGGGTAGATCGAATATTGGGCGATGCGGCGCAGCACGACCGGTCCGGTGAGCGGGCCGGGCGGCAGCTCCTCGTCCTGGTCGAGCCGGTCCAGCAGATCGACGGTCACGAAGTCGGCGAGCCGGGGTACGCACACCTCGGCCAGCTCCTGGGCGGTGCGGGTGATGTCGAGGGTGCTGCCGATCCGTACGCTGGCCTCGCTCAGCAGCAGCAGCCGCTGCCGGGCCCGGTACTGCTCGGTGATGTCGTGCGCCGCCAGGCATACGCCGTGCACCTGGCCGTCCTTGGCCTTCAGCGGCGCGAAGTGGGCCGACCAGGCGTGCTCCCGCTCCTCGCCGCCGGTGCGCGGATACGTCTCCATATGGCGCCGTTCGCCGGTGCGCAGCACGTGCCGCATCAGCGCCTCGAGGCCCTCGCTGCGCAGTGTCCCGGCGATGTCCGCGAGCCGCAGCCCGTGGAGGTCCCCCTCGGGGAGGCCGATGACGCGCGCCATCTCGGCGTTCACCTTGCGCAGCCGCAGATCGGTGTCGTAGACCGCCATGGGGCAGGGCGATTGGGCGTACGCCCAGGTCAGCAGCGTCACATCGGTGGGTGCCGCGGCGTCGTCGGCGGCCGGCGGGGCGACCAGCAGCCAGGAGTCCCCGACGCGGTGGGCCAGCAGCGCCACCTCAACCCGCCGCCCGTCGCGGTGGCGCACCGCCACCGTGCCGCGCCAGCGCGTCCGCACCGCCCGGGCCCGCTCCACCACGCCCTCGGCCGGCTCGGCCAGCAGCGCCGCGGCGGACCGCCCCACCACCTCCGACGGCGGATAGCCGAGTAGCCGCCGGGCACCGTCGTTCCAGCCGGTCACCGTGGCGTCACCGCTGACGGTGACCCGCGCCGCGCCCGCTTCGTCCACGTATTCCAGCCTCGTCCACATTCGGCGGGGCATCAACCAGAGGCGGTGCCGGGTGCGGAGCGTGAACGAAGACCGCACCCGGCCGCGGGTGGCGGGCCGGGTGCGGGCAGGGGGACTCAAGGGCCCCAGGGCCGGGTCAGGCCTTCTTGGTCTCCCAGTAATGGGCCAGGTCGCTACAGGTCACTGACCTGGTCTTCTCGTGTTGGCTGGCGACGGGGGGCGACGGTCCTGATCGGGTGTCCTGCGGACTGTGTGCGGACTGATCCTGTCCGGGGCCGGCCGTCTTCCAACTCCCTACCCGTTGCGCAGGTCAGCCCCAGGGGAGTGATCGGACTACGGTGACGGTCAGGTGGCGGCAGCGAATGCGTTCGTCGAGCCAGTGGACGACCTTTGGTCCGTCCAGCACTTCCAGCAGCTCCCGGCAGCGTGCAACGCCACCTGTCAGCGGCTCCGCCACGATCAGGTGGTTGTCCACGGCCACCGACTGGTCACCTTGAATGAGAATCCCTGTTCCACGGGCGCCTCCCTTAGCCCCCTGCCCTGGCCGGGATGTACGGCGCATGACCACGAACGGGGGATCAAGCAAACGCCCACCGAAGCGGCGCCTGCGCAGTGGAAGGCCCATCTCGCCTTGGCCAGGCAGTTCCTTAGCCGTGAGATAGGGAACCATTGGTCCGTCATGGGGGTCTCGGTTGTCGACGACAGGGCCGACTCCAACGCGGAAATGGTTGCCTAAGGCGCTGTCCGTGGTGACGGCGGACGGCGGCCACCAGGCGACCGCGCCGGGGTGGCCGCCTGCTCTCCGTATGGCGGAGAGCAGGAAGACGTCTACGTCGGTGTGGTCGTCGAAGAGGCCGTGCGGGCGGATCGCCTCCATTTCCAGCCGCTCGGCGAGCTGGCCTCGCCAAGCCCGGTAGCGGCTGCCGCTGCGCAGTACGTCGGGCAGGACGGCGAAGAGCCTCCCGCTGGGAGCCATCGCGGCTGCCGCCTGAGCTGTGAACGTCGCTGCCAAGGATGTCTTACCCGTCGACCATGTACAGCCGGGGAGCGCTGCATCCATGCCGTAGGGGGGGTTCAGAAGCAGTCGGCCTCCGAAGCCACGGCCTTCGGAAGCTTCACGCAACGCCTGCAGACCGTTGCCGACCTGCACCTGCGGGAAGGCGGTGCGCCATCGGTGTTCCATGAGTGGGGCTTCGGATCCGACAGTGCGATGACGTTCCAGCACGGCTAGGACCAGCCGCATGCGCGCCACCGTCACAAAGGGATCGTGAAGGTCGTGGCCCCTCACCCGGCGGTTCCACAGGGTGAGCGTTTTCGCTGGTGTCGCCCCTAGTGGGAACTGTGCCGTGCCGGCGATGAGCAGGTCTCCTCCGCCACAGGTGGGGTCCCAGATAACGGGTGTCCGTCCGGGTGCAGTGCTGCGCGCCAACAGTTCCTGGTACGACTGCAGGACTCTTCCTGTCGTGAAGAAGGAACCGGTGGCGCGGCGGTCGGCTCGTGAAACTGTGCGTCGCAGTTCCGCCGACGCCTGGCCGTTGAGGGCATGTGTCACGTCGTTCGCCACACGGCGCCAATGACCTGAGGCTACGTCGGTAACCAAGGTCTCAAGCTGACGTGCGTACGCCTCGTAGGCCGCAATGCTCATGTGTCCCCTCCTGCTGATCCGGAAGGGATGACGTCCTGGATCAAGTGTTTGGATTGACTGCGGTGTCATTCTGGAGCAGGGCCAGGGGCGTTGGAATCGGATCACCAAATCCCATCGTCCTATGTCCCATCAGCCGCTTCCTCTAGGCCGACGTTGCTGGGAGCCTTCCGCGGACCGGGGATGGGGAGTCGGCAAAGCGGGCTGATTACGGTACCGCTGTCGACGAACGACCGATGAGTCTCCAGCGGCGGGTCAAAGCGCAGTCCTGCCTCGACGCGTGTCACCGTCACGCTGCCCGCACAGGACCGGCCAGATTTGCGGCCGGCTGCCGGGATGACCGCCAGATGCCGGTCGGTGACGAGCTGCTTCTCCTCATGGCAGTGGACGGACAACTGCGTGCATGCGATGTGGGCGTCTGGTGCCGCCAGTCGCACACCCGCCATGATCTCCCGATGAGGATTGGCGGGGCGCAGTCCGCCCCGGATGGAAAAGATGACCAGTCGAGGGGCCACCAGCTCCGTGAGGGCCTTGGCGAAGGACTGAGGATCGGCCTTGCCCGGGAGTCCTCCGTGGTGGGGAAAGACGAGGACTGGTGCCGACAGCTGATGGCCGTTTTCTTGAATGTGCTTGAGTGCCACTGCGTCCATGTCGGCCGCGAGGAGGACGGCGGGCTCTTCCTCCAGGTGTACGCGGACCACAATGGACACGGTGTTTGTGTCCAGTTTGCCGAAGGTCGGGGAGGTCTCCGTTGGGCCGGTGCCGGCCATCAGGAAACTGGGGTGGCAGACCTCGAGCCTTGCCCGACCGCAATGCAGCGTCTGAGGAGTCTCCGTGTGCAGCATCTGGTGCCCGCCGAAGCCGCCGCGCCTGTGACGTGTATGAACGGCTCGAATCAATCGTTCCCAGATTCGGCTGTTCTTCTTCGCATCCGGGTTGAACCAGGCGGTTCCCACCGTGCGCAGCGGATCGAGCAGAATCTGCGGGCCGCCACCGGCGTGGTCCTGGTCCGAGTGCGAGATGATCAGGTGCTCGATGTGCCCGCATCCGACACGATCCAGTTCGCGCTGGACGATGTCGCCGGGGGCCGCATCGATGACGGCGCAGGTCGAACCATCGCGCACGACGGCGGAGTTACCGTGCCCAACGTCCAGGACGGTGACAGCTAAGTCTGCTTCTGTTTGCTGGCTGAGCGCCAGTTCGGTGGGCGTGGTCGGATCGGTCATGCGGTGAGCCACTCCTGCGGCAGATCGGGAGCGAGAATGATGTTGCGGTAGAAGAGGGCGGAGGCTTCCTTCGCGTAGCAGTTCACCTCGGCCTCAAGCCACCGGCCGGGAAGCTCTTCCGGACGCAAACCTGTGGCCTCCTCGATGGGGCGCAACGGCATCCAGACAGAGGAGTCGATCTTCCAGCCGACCACGACCACTTTCGCCTGTGGTTCCTCGCCCTCGGACCGGACATCTAGGACTTCGATCGGAGTCGCGAAGGCACGCCGTTCCCGCGCAAGGTTTCCCGTGAGCTCGTCCAGCGTGTATCGGAGAGCGTCGACCACCGCGTCGGAGGCGTCGCTCTTGTCGACAACGCTCGGAATGCCCTCGCGCCAGCGCAGAATCGCCCCGTTCTGATCGGTGTTGACGTGGCTGCTGATGAGGACGGCGGGTAACGGCGTGCCAGCTCTCCGATTGGCCTTGCATACCAGTTCTGCGCCCGTGAAGCGGGCGTTACCCCGCCCGCCGAGGATGTGGTCGCACACCACGGCGTCGTAGCGATTGCCGAGGGAGGCGAGGAATGTGTCGGCGTCCTGGCCGGGTGCGAACTCAGTGATCATCTCCGTGCGGAAGCCCGCGTCCTGGAGTGGATGCGTGATGCTGCTCGCGTCCATGACGTCGTCGTCGATGACCACGACCGACGATCCCTCTGCCAACGGACGTACGCTCACTTGGCCCCCCAGCTCATGCCCCTTGGCCCCCGGCGACTTGGGTCGGAAGCCAGACCATGATACGTGCGCCTCCCAACTCGCCGTGACCACGGGCCTCTTGCGTGCCTCCGAGGTCAGCGACGATGTCCCGGACGATCGTGAGGCCCAAGCCGGTCCCATTGTCGCGTGTCGTCTTGCCCGGCAGCCAGATCGCGCTCAGCGAGATGTCCTTGATTCCCGGACCCGAGTCATCAACGCAGAGGCTCAGGCGAGTTGTGTCTCCTTCCGCGACCAAGCGCGTTCTGACGCGGATCGTACGCTCTGGCCGGATGGCATCCGTGCGTGTGAAGGCATGTGCGGCGTTCACGATCAGATTGGACAGGATCGACTCGATGTCGGCGATCGTGCTGCGGACGATCGCGCCTTCCGCGTCAAGGTCATACTCGACCTGGATTCCGCGCTCGTCGAGGTAGCGGGAGAACAGCCGGATGATCGCCGGGCACTCCCGGTCGAAGTCGACGTCGGTGACCTGTCGCTTGTTCTTTGTCAGGAGGGTCAATGGGAGGCGGGCGAAGGTCTCCAGGGTCTTGGCGCTGTCGATCGAGTTCTCGACCGACGAGTGGAACCTTTCTTTGTATTCGTCCTCCGATACGTGCTGCTTGACCCGGCGACTGACCGTCTTGACCTCGTTGATGATGCGGGCCGCCGGCTTCATCGCCTCGTGTGCGAATACGGCGGTGCTGGTGCCGACCGTGGCCAGGGTGCGGTACAAGAGGAGGTCTTCGCGGAGCGCTTCGATTTCCTGACGCTGAGAGTCGAATACCTCGGAGGCTCCGGCGGTGAAGGACTCCAATACCGCGGAATCAGCTACTCCGTCCAGAGTCGGCCCCTCGGGATCCTTCGGGCTGATGGACTCCAAGAGGTGGCGGAACTGCTTCTCGGCTTCCTTGACCCGGTCGCGAGCCTTGGGCGCCGCGCCAATGCGACGCTGCTCCCGCAGCTCCAGTCGCTGCTCCGCCGACCAGTCCAAGGCGCGCTTTGCGAACTCCTGCAGTTCGAGGAACTGCAGGTTGTCGACGAAACCACTACGGTCCGTCTTGGGCTGGAGAAGCTCGGCAGGGTCCTCCACCTGAATGCGGCCAACGGAGTTGTTCGTGGACGCGCGACCTTCGGGGCTCGCTGCACGCCGCAGGTTGATGATCAGCCAGTCGTTCCCCACGTCTCCGTAGGGCTGCACGCGGAGCTCCCGGTGGTATAGATGAACCCCGCCCACCTGCTTGAGCCACTCCTTGATCTCCGCTGTGGGCTGCTGCGCGAACCGAACCTCCTTGGAAGCCCCGGGGTTGAGATTGAACATCCACATCTCGAACGTGGCTGGCGGCGCGGAAAACGTCAGAGGCGCATCGCGATTGCCACGCCCTTGGCGCTTCCTGCCCACATCGACGTGACCCGCTGACTTAATGACTTCACCACGCCAGTTGTAGAGGGTCGCGGAAGCCTTGCCCTGCTCGTCCAACTCGGCTACGAGACGGAACTCGACCCACTGAAGCAGATCCGCCGTGATGACTTTGGCCAAGTTCTCGAACTCCGGGGAGTCGCAGGTTACGCGAAACGCCGAGCCATCGGCGAAGGGGCCCGTGAGCATGAGTACCGATCGGGCGAGACGGTCTGCGTCCTGCTGGGCGATTCCTTGGCGGAGCCCCGTGATCTCGACGGTCGTGCCGGTATCGCCCTCGCTCTTCTGGCTCTTGATTGCCAGCGGGACGTCTTCCACTGCGTCGGACGCATCGATGCGGTCCCAGTCAATAGTCAGCGTGTGCTCGACGTCCGGTTCGTCGATGGAGCGTGTACGTACGGTGACATGGGTGCCGAGGCGCAGGGCGGCAATTCTGCCCAACCCCTTCTCGCCCACCTTTCGCCGACCGGTCCGGGTGTGGGTGTTAGATGACTTTCCGGACTTTCCTATGAGGAGAAAGCCATTGGCGAGCTGATCCGCCGTCATCCCGTCGCCGTCATCAGAGACGATGAGCGTTCCGCCGGGCTGCTCGGCTTCACTCATCTGCAGTCGGCAGAGCGTTGCATCCGCGTCGTAAGCGTTGCGGACGAGTTCCATGATGCCCAAATCCGAGTGTGGGACCAGTTCTTCACCGAGGCGGGCGAGGATCTCCGGGGCGAAACGGAGGTGGTGCTGCGTCAAGGCGTTCCTCCTGTATGGCGCGGCCAAGGCACCGCCGCTCGATCGATCGGATCATCGGGAAATCGTAGCCGTCTCCTCGTCGGCGACATGAGCGACAAGAAGCCAGATGTCGCCGGGGTAGCGAGCCAGTCCCGAGGGATGCCCGACCGGTGCATTCAAATCGGAAGGCCCACCGGTAGTCCGGTCGAACTTGGAGGAGGCCGTCCTCCAGCTGGAGCGGCATCGACGTTCCTATCGCCAGCCGTCGAGGGAGACTTCAGCGCCCCCCGTGAGGTACCGGTGGAGGGCGCTGGAGGTGGTGTCCACGAAGTTCTCGGGGATGGAGTCGGCGTCGACCCAACGGACCTGGGAATGCTTTCGAGGTTCGCGGTTCTCGGGTTCGCCAGTCCAGTCGTGGGCCGCGAAAACAACAGTGAGGAAGCCGTTGGGGGCTTCGACGCCCCAGGCGCCGTGGATGATGTGGGCGACCTTCAGGGCCTCCGGTTTCACGGTCAGGCCCGTCTCTTCGAACAGCTCACGGACTGCGGTCTCGGTGATCGGTTCGCCCTGCTCGCTCTTGCCAACGGGGAGGTCCCACAGACCCTGGGCGAACTTGGCGTTCTCGCTGCGCTGGAGGAGGACGACTCGGTTGGTGGTCTTGTCGTGGACGATGACGGCGGCGACCAGCAGGGTCATCGATTTGAGCGCCGGCTTCAGGGCCTTCGGCTGGGCATCTGTCTGCTGGGCCACGGTGTTCCCTTCGTCGGGCGGGTTGTTGGGCATGTTAGGCGAGGGCCTCGCGGGCGCGGCGTGCGAGATCGGCGGCACCCGGAACGCGGTGGCGCTGGTAGACCGCGAGGGTGGAGCGGATCGCGGTGATCGCCTTGCGAGTTCGGTCGGAGGTCATGCCTTCCATGAGGACCAGGGCCTGGGTCCATGCGGCGATGGCTTCGTCGGCGCGGGCCTGTGCGGCGAGGCTGTCGCCGAGGTCGGCGTGGGTGAGGGCGTGGACGCGCTTGTACTTCTCCGGATCCCAGCGGGTGAGGGCGTCGCGGTGCTGCTGCTCGGTGCCGATGTGGTCGGCGAGGTCGGTCAGGGTGCGGGCGGTGTGGCTGGCCACGGTACCGGCGGCGGGGCCGCTGACGCAGGAGTAGCTGGGCTGGGGGCCGTCGTCTCGTAGGAGGGCGTCCTCGGTGGCGAGCAGGGCGCGTGCGGCTGACGGGTTCGCGTCGGTGGCGGCGTAGGCGCGGGCGTGGGTGATGTGGAGGAGGGCCTCGGCCTGGCCGTCGACGTGGCCGAGACCTGCGCTTAGGGCGCCTTCGCCGAGGTCAACGCAGTGGTGGGGTTGCTTGAGGCTGAGGGCCTGGTGGGCGAGTGCACGCATCATCCAGGCGGCGTGGCCGTGGGGGTCGGCTTCGCAAGCGAGCCTGTAGCCGACCTGGTAGTAGCGCTGGGCGGCGCCTTCCTGGCCGAGGTCGTGGTGCTTCCACCCTGCGAGGTAGGCCAGTTCGGCGACGGCGCCGAAGGCGGCCCGGCGTAAGGCTTCGCTGGGGAAGCGCCCGGGCAGCATGGGGGCGGCGGTGTCGGCGAGGTACGCGGTGACGGTGGTCAGGCCGTACCCGCCGCCGAGGTGTTCGTCGGCGGCGCTGAAGGCTGCGGTGATCTGGCGTACGACGTCCACGTCCTCCGTGCCGACCAGGGACGTGCCGGTGCGGGCGCGGAGCATCCGGGTGGTGGCTTCGTGGTCGTAGCCGAGGGGCATGGCGACGCCGGCGGTGGTGAAGGCCGCGATGGCGAGGAAGCGGCGGCGTCCAACGTCGGCGCGACCCAGGTCGGTGACCGCGAGGACTGGGACGGATTCCGTCGGCGCTTCGTCATCACCGGCCTGGAGGCCAATCTCGGTCTGGGTGATCGTGCGTTCCGCTCGGCGGGACAGCGCCTCAGCCAGGTACTGACCTACCCGGCCCGACGGGGCGCGGGTGCCGTTCACCCAGTGCGAGATGGCCGACTTGTTGGTCTGGAGGACCTCGCCGTTCTCTGCGGCGATACGTCGCACGTCTCGGGCGAGGGCCTCGTAGGTGCAGTCGGCCGCCGCGATGACGTCGCGCAGACGGGAAATGGGGTCTCTCTGCGCCGCCACGATCGCCTCCACTCCGGAGCTGTAAACCGCGTATACCGCTTCAACTGCCTTCCACCGTACCTACTCAGCGTGACCACCGGTTCACTTATCAGCAGCCGCCCGGAACGGCGCGACCGTGATCCAGGCTCCCCTTGGTCCGGGCGGCACCCCGAAGTTCCGTACGCCCACACCGGGCTCGGGCATTCC
Organism: Streptomyces sp. NBRC 110028; assembly: GCF_001417735.1. Classification (GTDB taxonomy): domain Bacteria; phylum Actinomycetota; class Actinomycetes; order Streptomycetales; family Streptomycetaceae; genus Streptomyces. The sequence goes on along the minus strand of NZ_BBUZ01000023.1, from coordinate 424,439 downwards.
TGTGCCTGAACCCGGCCAATCAGAGACGGAGACACGGTGACCACCATCGATACCACGGCCATCACGGTGGAGCTGCCCGAGGCGTTCGACCCGCGCTGGAGCCGCCTGCCCGGCATCCAGGTCGACGGCCGGCGCATCACGATCGCCCAGGCCGAGTACTTCTTCCGCTTCGAGTCGAACACCTGGCTCGTTGCCGACGGGGAGCTGGTCAAGTCCCGGCTCCTGGACGTGGACGAGACGACCGAGAGCGCGGTCGAGCAGCTCGCGCTCGACTTCATCAAGCAGCACAGCGAGTCGACCTCCGACGCCGCCCGGGTCCTGGCCACCGCGTATGAGGTATACGCCTACCTCTTCCGCGACGAGCACCTGGCCGGCCTCGGCCTGCCGCAGATCACCACCGACCACCTGCGGATGCTCCGCGAGGCGGCCACGCTCATGGCGCTCAACAAGGTCGAGTTGGACGGGCACATCTCCAACGTCGGGCCGTGCTGGTTCTTCCCCGTCGCGACGTCCGTCGTCTTCGACCTGGACGACGAGATGGGCGGGATGCTCGACGAGGTCTACCGCGGCGGCTGGTTCAACGAGCACCGTCGGATCGAGTCCATCAAGGCCCACGCCGCGCTCGGCGGCCGGCTCGTGCACGGCTGCCAGTCCGTGCCGGACCAGTCCGGCGGCGTGGTCGCGCCCTACGGTGCCTCGATGGCGAACTTCCGTGACGACCTCGCCGCGTTCAAACGGGCTGGATCGAGCAGGCCTTGGCCCACCGCGTGAACCCCGCTGCGTAACCCACCGATCAGGCTCCGGGGCGGGCTGGCATCCCTCGCCCGCCCCGGACGCCACCACCCCTCCCCGGAGCCCCCGCGTGACCACGAACCCCAGCGCCGAACTCCTTGACAACCTGCTCACCGCAACCGGCCGAACTACCGCCGCCCGAGAGGAGGTGCGCGTGTCGTCCATGTCCGGCGTCGAGCGCGTGACCTTCCCCTACGGCTCCACGGCCATCTTCAAGTACGCGAAGAAGCCCTTCGACAGCGAGGACCAGGCCCTCCGCTTGGCCCACACCCTCGGCGTTCCCGTCCCCCAGGTACACGCCTCCGCCGTCCGGGAGGGCTGGCTCGGCATGCTCATGGAGGACCTCGGACCTTCAGTACGCGAGGCCGACGACCTCGACGGCGTCGCCGCGGCCGTGGTTCTGCACGGCACCCGTACGGCTCCGCCCTTGCCCGTCCTCGGCCAGGAGCGCCTGCGCACACTTCCGGCCCATGCGCTGGAACACCTCGAACGGCTGGGTAAGGCCGACCGGTGGCAGGACGCCGACGCCGTCGAGGACGCGCTCGACCGTATCGCCCAGGCAGCAGAGGTCCGCTCGGCCGGAGCGACGCTGGCGCCCGCAGGCGAGGCGGCCGAGCGCATTACCGACAACACGCTCCGGCTCCATCTCGTCCCGGTGCTCGGCTCCCGCGCCATGACGGCGACACGCCGCAACGACCTCCAGGTCCTGTTCAAGAACCTGTCCGAGCAACTCGGCCCCGGCAGTGTGCGCAACGTCTACGACGTCCTCGTGCGCGCCATGGCCGCGGCCGTCGAGGACAAGGTCATCGCGTCCAGCCCGTGCCGCCGGATCACCCTCCCGCCCATACCGGACGAGGAGATCACCCCGCCCACGGTCGCGCAGGTCGAGGCCATGGCCCGCGTTATGCCGCCGGACCTCCGCGCGGCCGTCGTCACGCTCGCCGGATCAGGCGTGCGCATAGGCGAGCTGCTCGGCTGGAAGACGGAGTGGAACTGCGCCCGCAGGACGCTCCAGGCGGCGGAGGGCGAGGCGGCCGGGCGCGAGGCCGCAAGCCCGTCGGGCTGCCGCACATGGTGACCCACGACCTGCGCCACTTCTTCGCCTCCGCCCTCATTGCCGGCGGGGCAAGCGTCAAGCAGGTCCAGCTCGTCCTCGGCCACGCGTCCGCCGTCATCACGCTGCGGATCTACGCCCACCTGTGGCCGGGCGAAGAAGACCGCACCCGGTCCGTAATGGACGCCGTGCTCGGCGGCCTGCGGACCGGGTGCGGACTGTACAACCAGCGGATCAAGGAACCCGCACGTCAAAGGCAATGATCGAAGATCAAGCCTTCTTGGTCTCCCAGAAGATCTTGTCGATCTGGGCGATGTAGTCCAGGGCCTTCTGGCCCGTGGCCGGGTCGGTGGAGCCCTTGGCGGCGCTGAGCGCCTTCAGGGTCTCGTTGACCAGCTGGTGCAGCTCCGGGTACTTCTCGAAGTGCGGGGGCTTGAAGTAGTCGCTCCACAGCACCGAGACGTGGTGCTTGGCCAGCTCCGCGCGCTCCTCCTTGATGGTGGTGGCGCGGGCGCGGAAGTGCGGGTCCTCGTTGGCCTGGAACTTCTCCTGGATGGCCTTGACGGACTCGGCTTCGATGCGGGCCTGGGCCGGGTCGTACACGCCGCACGGCAGGTCGCAGTGCGCGCTGACCTGAACCTTGGGGGCGAACAGGCGGGAGAGCATAGAGCTGTCCTTCCATTCGTGATCGTCTTCTCAGGTGCGAGATTACTCCGTGCGGGAAGGCTTTTCTCGGGTGCCCCGGGGGGCTTAGGTCAAAAGTCCGGTGACACTCCGGGGTTCCCGGGAGTGTGACCTGGGATGGTGGGGCGGATGGCGGAGTACGGACCGGAGGTGCCGTGATGCAGGAGCAGCTGCGTGATCGCGGGCAGGAGAGGGACCGCGAGCAGCACGGCCTGCTGCGGATGGGGCTGGCCGAGGTGTACAACCCGTCGATGCAGCCGTCGCTGTATCCGGGCGACCAGTTGGTGGTGCGGTACGGGGTGCCCGTGCGGCCGGGGGACGTGGTGGTGCTGCGGCATCCCTTCCGGCAGGACCTGCTCATCGTCAAGCGCGCGGTGGAGCGGCGTGAGGGCGGCTGGTGGGTGATGGGGGACAACCCGGACGTGGAGAACGACAGCCGGGAGTTCGGGGCCGTGCCGGACGAGCTGGTGGTGGCCCGGGCGTGGTTGCGGGTGCGGCCGCTGCCGGGGCGGACCGGGCGCCGGGGTCAGCTGTCGACGGCGGGGCTGCTGTCGTGGGCGCTGTCGGCGGTGCGGCCGGTGCGGTCGCGGTCGCGGGCCAGGGACGCCGTGCGCGGGGTGGGCGCGGCGTCGGCCGGGCGGCCCGCGTCGAGGCGTTTACGGGCGCGGTAGGCGGCGACGTTGGCGCGGGTGGCGCAGCGGTCCGAGCAGTAGCGCCGGGATCGATTTGTCGATGTGTCGAGATAGACGTTGCGGCAGGGCGGGGCCTCGCAGATGCCGAGCCGGTCCGCGCCCAGTTCGGTGAGGTGGAACGCGAGCCCCATGGAGGCGGTCGCGGCGAATCCGGCGCTGGCGTTGGCGGCGTAGTCGGCGATGTGCATGTGCCAGTCGGGGCGGCCGTCCTCGTCCCGCAGCTCGTGCCCGGAGATCTGCGGGCTCACCGGGAACTCGATGAGCAGCGCGTTGAGCAGGTCCACCGCCAGGACCTCGTCCCCGTCCGCCGCCGCCTCGAAGACCGCGCGCAGCCGTGCCCGTACCGACCGCAGCCGGGTGACGTCGGCGTCCGTCGCGCGCCGGGCCGACTGCCCGCTCTCGCCGAAGAGGGTGCGTACGGCCTCGACCGAGGTGAGCGCGTCGGTGCCGCGTGCGGGCTCCTCGCTGTTGACCAGACGCACGGCGAGATCTGAGTAATAAGCCAGTTCCACTTGTGGTCCTTACGGGGGCGGTCTATGGTCGGTTTCGGTCAGGTCAAGTAATAGGCGGTCTGTGTGCCAGGGTATTACGGGCTACGACATGGAGGAACGCGATGACGGACCCGGACACGCCACGGCTCAACGCCGCGGATCGCGCGTACCGCAAGGAGCGGCAGGCCCGGGCCAAGGCCGAGGGAGCCCAGGACTGGGTGGACTGGTGGGGCCCGTCGCCGAGCGGTTCACGATCTTCGGGAATCCGGCGGACGGCGACCACGAGGACGGCGAGGTGCAGCCCGCCGGCTGGCACGCGGACGCGCTGCGCGAGGCGGGGTTCGCCGAGGCGCGGCCCGTGTGGTGCTCGGTCTCGGACGCGATGGTGCTCGGGCTCAAGTAGGTGTTCGGGCTCACGTAGCAGCGCTCACGTAGCAGCAGCGCTCGTGGAAGCGGCGCTCGTGGAAGCGGCGCGAGGGCGGTACCGAGCCTCACAGCCCCGTACCGCCCTCGCCTCGTCTCCCTACAGCACCTTCGACAGGAACGACTTCGTCCGCTCGTGCTGCGGATTCGTCAGCACCTCACGCGGGAGTCCGGCCTCGACGACCACCCCGTCGTCCATGAAGACGACCGAGTCCCCGACCTCCCGGGCGAAGCCCATCTCATGCGTGACGACGATCATCGTCATGCCGTCCTCGGCGAGCCCGCGCATCACATCGAGGACGTCGCCGACCAGCTCCGGGTCGAGCGCCGAGGTCGGCTCGTCGAAGAGCATCAGCTTCGGCTCCATGGCCAGCGCCCGCGCGATCGCGACCCGCTGCTGCTGGCCGCCGGAGAGCTGCGAGGGGTAGTTGCCCGCCTTGTCGGCGAGGCCCACCCGGTCCAGCAGCTTGCCGGCGCGCTCCCGGGCGACCGCCTTGCTCTCTCCCTTGACCTGCACCGGCGCCTCGATCACGTTCTCCAGCGCGGTCATGTGCGGGAAGAGGTTGAAGCGCTGGAAGACCATGCCGATGTCGCGGCGCTTGGCGGCGACCTCGCGGTCCTTCAGCTCGTAGAGCTTGTCGCCCTTCTGCCGGTAGCCGACCAGGTCGCCGTCCACGTACAGCCGCCCGGAGTTGATCTTCTCCAGGTGGTTGATGCAGCGCAGGAAGGTGGACTTCCCGGAGCCGGACGGGCCGATCAGACAGAACACCTCGCGGGGCGCGACCTCCAGGTCGATGCCCTTGAGGACCTGGACGGCGCCGAAGGACTTGTGGACGCCCTCGGCCTTCACCATGGCGTTCATACGCTCACATCCCCTGGCGGTTGGAGCCGGACAGCAGGTTGACCCGGATGCGCTGCAGCGGCGTCGCGGGCAGGTTCCGGGTGGTGCCGCGCGCGTAGTAGCGCTCCAGGTAGTACTGGCCCACGCTCAGCACCGAGGTGAGGATCAGGTACCAGGCGGCGGCGAGGAACAGCATCTCCGCGGTGGCGCCGGAGTTCTGGCCGACCTCCGAGGTGGCCTGCAGCAGGTCCCAGTACTGGACGGCGATCACCAGCGAGGTGGTCTTGAGCATGTTGATGAACTCGTTGCCGGTCGGCGGCACGATCACCCGCATGGCCTGCGGCAGGACGACCCGGCGCAGCGTCTTGGCGTGACTCATGCCCAGCGCCTGCGCGGCCTCGGTCTGGCCCTCGTCGACGGACTGGATGCCCGCCCGGCAGATCTCCGCCATGTACGCGGCCTCGTTCAGCCCGAGGCCCAGCAGGGCGGCCAGGAACGGGGTCATGAAGTCCGACCACTCGTCCTTGTAGATCGGCATGATGTTGATGTAGTGGAAGACCAGCCCCAGGTTGAACCACACCAGCAGCTGCACATAGACCGGGGTGCCGCGGAAGAACCAGATGTAGCCCCAGGCGATGGAGGACGTCACCGGGTTCTTCGACAGCCGCATCACGGCCAGGACGATGCCGAGGGCCACACCGAGCACCATCGCCAGGATGGTGATCCAGATGGTGTTGCGGACGCCCTTGAGGACCTCGCCGTCGAAGAAGTAATCCGGGATGGCGGCCCAGTTCACATCGCCTTCGGCGAAGGCGTAGACGAGCGTCACCAGCAGCGCGATGGTGACGACCGCGGAGACCCAGCGGCCGTAGTGCCGCACCGGGATGGCCTTGATGTCCTCCGGCGCGGGAGACGGGGTGCCGACGGGCCCCGCCTTGTCGATCTTCGTTGTCACGGATGAGTGCCTTTCAGCGCGAGCATGCGAGCGGGAGGTCGGCCGGTCACTTGCCGCCGTTGATGATCGCCTTGGCGACCGCGCCGTCCTTGACGCCCCACTTCGCGACGATCTTGTCGTATTCGCCGTTCGCGATGAGGAGGGCGAGCCCCTGCTGGAGGGCGTCACGCAGCTCGGTGTTGTCCTTGGAGACGGCGATGCCGTACGGGGCGGCTTCCACCTGGTCGCCGACCAGCTGGAAGTCCTTGCCGCCGCCGGAGGTCTTCACCGCGTACGCGGCGACGGGGAAGTCGCTGGCCCCCGCCGCGGCGCCCCCGCCGCGCAGCCGGGTCTGGGCCTCGGTGTCATTGCCGTAGGCCTCGACCGCGACCTTCTTCTTGCCGCTCTTCTCGCACTTCTTCGACTCGGCCTTGGCCAGGTCGTGCGAGACGGTGCCGCGCTGCACGACGATCTTCTTGCCGCAGAGGTCGTCCCAGGTCTTGATGCCCTGGTCGTCGCCCTTCTTGGTGTAGATCGAGACACCGGCGGTCAGGTAGTCGACGAAGTCGACGCCCTCACCGGCCTTCTTGCCGGTGTCGGGGTCGACGCCCTGCTGACGGCCCTTGTTGTCCGTCATGGCCGACATGGCGATGTCGTAGCGCTGCGAGCGCAGACCGGACAGCAGGGTGTCGAACGTGGCGTTGTTGAACTCGAACCGGACGCCGAGCACCTTGCCGAGCGCGTCCGCCAGGTCCGGGTCGAGCCCCATGACCTTGCCGTTCTTCTTGAACTCGACCGGCGGGTAGTTGATGTCGGAGCCGACCTTGACCACACCCGCGTCCTGGATCTTCTTCGGCAGCTTGCTGAAGAGCGGCCCCTTCTCGGCGGCGTTGCCGGAGCCTCCCGTCTTCGCCTTGTCGGTCTGGTCGCCACAGCCCGTCAGCAGCAGGGCGCCCACGGCCACGATGGCGCCGACGGCGACCGTCCGGGACTTCGTGGTGACCCGGCGACGCGTGAAGCTGGCGGTCATGCTGGTTCCTCCGGCGGGGTGAAGGGATGTCCGAGGTTCGGGAACACGCGTGTGAGTGTCGCGATCTCGTGTGATTGGGGCATCTTGCCATCCGGACGGGCACGCTCGGGCGGCGATCCATGTCAAAATCGGATAACGGGCGATCCCCGTGGTGCACAGGAAACGGACACCGGGCTGTACAGCCCAGGTGTGGGGAGCGGTACGAAATTGTGATCATGCGGCGAATGACGCGTGACGGCGGCATGCATATTCGAGGCTGCTTCGACCGCTTCCGACGGTTATGAGAAGTTTCCGAACACCACCACTACGGAAGCCGTTCGTTCTGGGTGCACGCTTCCGGTAGAACAGACGGCTACCCCCTCATCCGGGGCTCAGGGCGCGAGTGCGACGCGCCCGGCGTCCGTATCTGATTCCGCGTGGCGGGCATCTGCCGCGCGGCGCCGGACGCGGTGCCCGCCCGCCCCCAACCTGGGGCGGTTACCCTCGACAGAAAAACGACAAAGGGGTCAAAAAGTGGCAGCGGAGATGGTGAATCCTCGCAGCGACAGCGCAAACGACAGCGACGAAGGAGCCGGCGGAGTGACCGACGGAGAGCCCTTCGATCCCGCTTTCGCGCTGCACCGGGGCGGCAAGATGGCCGTCCAGGCGACCGTGCCCGTGCGTGACCGGGACGATCTGTCCCTCGCCTACACGCCGGGCGTCGCGAAGGTCTGCAGCGCGATCGCCGAGCAGCCCGAACTCGTCCATGACTACACCTGGAAGTCCCAGGTCGTGGCCGTGGTGACGGACGGCAGCGCGGTGCTCGGGCTCGGCGACATCGGCCCCGAGGCGTCCCTGCCGGTAATGGAGGGCAAGGCGATCCTCTTCAAGCAGTTCGGCGGCGTGGACGCGGTGCCCATCGCGCTCGACTGCCGGGATGTGGACGAGATCGTCGAGACCGTCGTCCGGCTCGCGCCCTCGTTCGGCGGCGTCAACCTGGAGGACATCTCCGCGCCCCGCTGCTTCGAGATCGAGCGCAAGCTCCAGGAGCGCGTCGACATCCCGATCTTCCACGACGACCAGCACGGCACGGCCGTCGTCACCCTGGCCGCCCTGCGCAACGCGGCCAAGCTGACCGACCGCGCGCTCGGCCAGCTGCGCGCCGTCATCTCCGGCGCGGGCGCCGCCGGTGTGGCCATCGCCCGGATCCTCACCGAGGCGGGCATCGGAGACGTCGCGGTCTGCGACCGCAAGGGCGTCGTCTCCCCGGACCGCGACGACCTCACCGAGGTCAAGCGCGAGCTGGCCGGCTTCACCAACAAGGCGGGGCTCACCGGTTCGCTGGAGACCGCGCTGGACGGCGCCGACGTCTTCATCGGCGTCAGCGGTGGCACCGTGCCGGAGGAGGCGGTGGCGAAGATGGCGCCCGGCGCCTTCATCTTCGCGATGGCCAACCCCAACCCGGAGATCCACCCCGAGGTCGCGCACCAGCACGCGGCCGTGGTCGCCACCGGGCGCAGCGACTTCCCGAACCAGATCAACAACGTGCTCGCCTTCCCCGGCATCTTCGCCGGTGCCCTCCAGGTCCGGGCCTCCCGGATCACCGAGGGCATGAAGCTCGCCGCCGCCGAGGCCCTGGCCTCCGTCGTGGCCGACGAGCTGAGCGCGGACAAGGTCATCCCGTCGCCCTTCGACGAGCGGGTCGCCCCGGCCGTGACCGCGGCCGTGGCCGCCGCCGCCCGCGCGGAGGGCGTGGCGCGCCGCTGAGCCTTCGCCGACCGGCGTAACGGGGCCGGGCCGCCCACGGGGCGGCCCGGCCCCGCGTCGTGAGTGCGCCGGCGCTCGGGTGCCCCCGTTCTGAACCGAGCCTCAAAAATGGGGGGCGTGGTTCCGTCGTCCCCCGCCGCGGGCCTATGGTCGGGATCATGTTCGCTGCCTATGCCGCACGTATCGACCACGACCAGCCGCTCAGCGGCCTCGAACTGGGCGAGCGCCCCGAGCCGGAGGCACGGCCCGGCTGGACGACCGTCAGCGTCAAGGCCGCCTCGCTCAACCACCACGACCTGTGGTCGCTGCGCGGGGTCGGACTCGGCGAGGAGGCGCTGCCGATGATCCTCGGCTGTGACGCCGCCGGGGTCGACGAGGACGGCAACGAGGTCGTCCTCCACTCGGTCATCGGCCAGAGCGGCCACGGCGTCGGACCGCGTGAGCCCCGCACCATCCTCACCGAGCGCTACCAGGGCACCTTCGCGGAGAAGGTCGCCGTCCCCACCTGGAACCTGCTGCCCAAGCCCAAGGAACTGTCCTTCGAGGAGGCCGCGTGCCTCCCGACGGCCTGGCTGACCGCTTACCGCATGCTGTTCACCAACGCGGGCGTACGGCCCGGCGACAGCGTGCTGGTGCAGGGCGCGGGCGGCGGCGTGGCCACCGCCGCGATCGTGCTGGGTGCCGCCGCCGGGCTGCGGATGCTCGCCACGAGCCGGGACGAGGCCAAGCGCAAGCGGGCGGTCGAACTCGGCGCCGAGGGGGCGTACGAGCCGGGGGAGCGGCTGCCGCGGCGGGTGGACGCGGTGATCGAGACGGTCGGCGCCGCGACCTGGTCGCATTCGGTGAAGTCCCTCAAGCCCGGGGGCACGCTCGTCATCTCGGGCGCCACCAGTGGCCCCAACCCGCAGGCCACCGAGCTGAACAGGATCTTCTTCCTGGAGCTGAAGGTCGTCGGGTCGACGATGGGCGGCAAGGACGAGCTGGAGGACCTGCTGAGCTTCTGCGCGGCGCGGGGGGTGCGGCCGGTGATCGACTCGGTGCTGCCGCTGGGCCGGGCGCGGGAGGGGTTCGAGAAGATGGCGGGCGGCGATCTGTTCGGCAAGGTCGTGCTGACGGTCTGACGGTCTGGCGGTCTGACGGTCTGACGGTCTGGCGGTCTGGCGGTCTGAGGGGCTGACGGACTGGCGGTCTGAGGGACTGACGGTCGCGGGGGTCATGGCGGACCGACCGGCGGTCACATCTGGCGCAGATTGCACTCCTGTTCGATCGGTCACGGTCGAGAGCGATGACTTGTCATCACTCTTGGTAAAGGGTCTGGTGCTCTCCGGAGTGGGTGCGGATAATCGTGCCGGGGGGATGCACATGATTGCTTCAGTACCGCCGTTGCCGAAAATCGAGTTGCTGATCGACGCGCTCGAACAGCTCGTCACCCTGCCGCCGGGCCATCGCGGCCCGGCCCCGCAGATCCTGCTCACCCAGCTGACGGAGGGGCCCGAGGCCGGGCGGATCGCCGACGGCCTGTGCGCGCGCTTCAGCGCGGGCGGCCGCGCCCGCGTTCCGTTCGCCCAGGTGGCGGGCGAGGCCGAGGCCCCGCGTCAGGAGCACGTGGGGGTCACGTTCCAGAAGATCGAGGAGGAGCTGCTGCGCAACCGGCCCGGCGGCTTCGGCAGACTGAGACTGCCCCAGTTCCGGCTGATGCGCGGCATCGTCGAGACCGACCTCGCCGGATGCCTGCCCGGCACTCAGGCCACGGAGCTGCGCAACCGGAGCTACGAGGCGCGCTGCGCCGACTCGGTCGTCCTGCGCGCCCTGCAGGCCGTGAGCGGCGGGGAGGTGCCGCCGCCGACCATCCCGGGAACCGCCTGGTACTGGCTGCGCCGGCCGCTGTTCGGCCTGCTTCCGCGCTGGTGGTACGGGTGGCGCCATGGCCGCCGGATGACCCGCAGGGGCAGTTGGTACCGCAGCTGGGCCGAACTGCCCGAGGGCGGGCCCGGCTTCTTCGCCGACGCCTGTCGGCTGACCGTGGGCACGCCCGGCGTCGCGCGGCGCGAGCCGATCGTCGATGTGCTGCTGCGGGCGCTGCTCGCCGACCTCGAGCGGGCCTTCCGCCACCCCCGGCTCTCGCCCTGGGGGCGGCGCCGCCGCCATCGCGTCGTGCTCGTCTTCCCGCAGCCGCCGGCCCTCGGCGACGACACCGGCCGGCTGCTGGAGCAGTTCCCCCAGGCGGTCGAGGAGACGGGGTGTACCGGGGTGATGCTGCTGGCCGCGGTGAGTCCGGGCCAGGAGCGCACGGAGAGCTTCGCCGAGGCCGCCATCACGCTGAAGTCGTGGATCGGGACCACCGGCGCGGGCGGCGCCCGGGTGGTCCGGGTGGGCGTGGAGCCGCATGCGGACGACGAGGACGCGGCGCGCTGGCTCGGCCGCAATCCGGAGATCGCCGTCGGCCGCAGCCGTTCCGACGCGGCGCCGCGGGTGGAGGCCGCCGTCGCGGCGGTGGCGGGCGTCACCGTGCTCGGGCTGCTCGGCGGGTACGGCGTGGTCGTGGTGACGGCGAGCAGCGACACCGCCTGCCTCGGCGGCAGCGGCGCGTCGTCGGCCCCGGCGGTGTCCGGGACCGGTGGGGCCGGCGGCGGGCGGAGCCGCCCACCGGACCGGAGTCCGCGGGCCGTCTATGGCGATGCGGTGGCCGCCATCACCCGGGAGAACGGGCGAGCCGACAAGGCGGCCCGCTCGGGCGACACGGTCCGGACGGTCGGCTATCTGGGGGTGCCGGTGACCGCCGACGACTGGGGCGAGGCCATGTACAGCGGCGCCATCCCCGAGGTGCGCGGCATCGCGCTGGCCCAGGAGGAGATCAACGAACAGGCGGATCAGCAGAAGAGCGGCAAGGTCTGGCTGAAGGTCCGGCTGATGGACGCGGGCGAGGGCTTCTCCCGGGCGCCCGGGGCGGCCACGGCACTCGCGAAGGAGGTCAAGGCCGCCGAGCGCGCCGGGCAGGGCGAGCAGTTCCTGGGCGTGGTCGGCCTCGGCCAGAGCCGCCCGGGCACCCTCCGCGCCCGGGACATCCTCGCCGGGGCCGGGCTGCCCATGATCGGCACCGCGGCGACCGCCGAGGAGATGCAGCGTTCGCCGATGTACCGCCAGGTCGCTCCCGACAACCGCCGGGAGGCGCGCGTCGCGGCGGACTTCGCGCGGCACGCCAATATCGTGCAGACCGCGCCCGGGACCTGCGCACCCGCCAAGAAGGCGGTGGTGATCGGGGATCCGACCGACATCTACAGCGCGAATCTCGGCGACCGGTTCGCCGAGGAATTCCACGACGTCCACCGCATCTGGTATCCGGTCCAGCGGCCCTCCGCCGCGCCGACCCCGGAGCGGAAGGGCCAAGGGGACGAATGGGTCTCCCACACCTCCCAGATGGCCGACAGCATCTGCCGGAGGCTCAAGGAGGAGCCCCGCACGGTGGTGTACTGGGCGGCCCGTGCCCATGAATTCGAGAACTTCCTCGACGACTTCGACGGCCGTACCGGCTGCAACGGCCAATCGACCGTGCTCGGTGGCAACGACCTCGACAACGCGGTGGTCGAGCAGCAGCACCCCAGCGAGAAGCACCCCAGGCTGCGGCTGTATTACGCGGCGCAGGGCCTGGCGAAGGACAGCTCGCCCAATGTGAAGGGCGACGACTTCCGCCGGAGGTATGCCGCCGCCTACGGGAGCGACCTGTGGAGCAATGACGCCCGGGTGCCGCTCGCCTCGGACGCGCTCGGTGTGCTGTCCGAAGGGATCAACGCGGCGTACCAGAGCGCGGGCACGGCGCCCTTCGGGCGGGGCGGGGTGCAGTCCGCGCTGGAGCAAGGGGTGGGCGGAGCGGAGGGGCTGCGCGGGGCCAGCGGTTCGCTGATCTTCGGCAAGGGCGACAAGACGCCGGTCAACAAGCGGCTGCTCATCCTGCACGACACCAGGGGCACCTCACCGGAGATCGCGCTGGAGTGCGGCATACGTGACAGCGGCGACGAGGCGAAGACCTGGGGGCCGAGCGGCGCGTTCGACTGCCCGCGCGACCAGGACGAAGACGGTGAAGGGGGCGGAGAGGGAGAGGGCTGATCAGCGGGCCGCCGAGTCCCCGCCGAACGCCCAGCCCGACCAGCGGGTGACCTCGACGGCGATCACCGGTCCGCGCGGCGGCTGGTCGGCGTACTGCGGGTACTTCTCCACCAGCCGTCGCACCGGGTCCGCCCGTTCGGCCGCGGCCTCGGCCGGAACGATCCGCGCCCGGCCGTCGGCCCGCACCCACCACAGCTGCCGCCAGTCCTCGTCGTAGTGGTCGACCAGGAGGGAGACCGCCGGGTTGGTGTGGATGTTGCGCAGGCGCTTCAGGTCCTGGTGCCGCTTGGGCTTGTGATCCACGGCGGTGACCACGGTGGCCGGGCCGTCCGGGCCGTCCGGGGCGTCCGCGCCGTCCGGGGCGGTGAGCGCGAAGGTGGCGGGCACGAGATGCGGCCGGCCGCTCTCGTCGGTGGTGGCCAGCCGCAGCACCCGGGCACGAGCGAAGCGCCGCCGCGCCTCGGAGGTCTCCAGTCGCATACCGGCGAGGCTACTGCGGCGCCTCGTCCCGCGGCCGGACGCGCGCCCGGGGCTACTCCCCGGCGGGGCCGCGCAGCCGACCGGTGATCCGGGCAGCCGTCTCCGCCAGCCGGCGGCGGGCGTCGGCCAGTTGGGCATCGGTCACCCCGTGGTCCCGGGCGGCGTCGCGGATGTCGTCGCGGAAGCGGTCGAGCAGCCGGTCCAGATCGCGGGCGGGGTTGTCCGACGGGGTGAACTCCGTGGCCCAGGCGGGCTCGGCCGGTGCGCCGCCCCCGTCACCGTTACCGCCGCCACCGCCCCCGTCACCGTTACCGCCGCCACCGCCGCCCCCGTGCTGGGCGGGGCCGGGCGCCGGTTCCGGTGCGTCCGCGTGCGGGCCGGTGGTCCTCGTCCCCTCGTCCGGGCCCGTCCACCCCGGCGGGAACACGCCCTGCCGGGAGAGCCGGCTCATGCTGCGGGACACCTCGCCGAGCCCGTCCCGTACCGCCCGCTGCCAGTCGCCCGCCCGGATGTGCTCCTGCGTCTGCTCCTGGACGCGCCGGGCGACCCGCTGGACCTCTTCGAGCGCGAACTCCTGGGCGTCCTTGGCCTGCTTACGGGCGCGCTGGGCGTCCTGCCGGGCGCGGCGGCTCTCCTCCTTCGCGCGGCGGGCCTGTTCCTTCCACTCCTCCTTGGCGCGCCGCATCTCCTCCTTCGCCTGCCGCCAGCTCTCGCCGCCCTCCCATGGGCCGTCCCAGGGGCCCTGTGGGCCCGCGCCGCCTTCGGAGGTGCGGGCCTGCCGGGCGGCCTCCCGCATCTCCCGCCGCAGATCGTCGGCGGAGCCGCGGACGTCCTCGCGGATCTCGGCGGCGAGTTCGGCCATCGATTCGCGGATCTCCAGCTCCAGGTCGGCCAGTTCGCCACTGCGGTCGGCGAGTTCGGCGCGTCCGGCGTCGGTGATGGAGTAGACCTTGCGGCCGCCTTCGGTGGTGTGGGTGACCAGGCCTTCGGCCTCCAGCTTGGCCAGGCGCGGGTAGACGGTGCCCGCGGAGGGTGCGTACAGCCCCTGGAAGCGCTCCTCCAGCAGCCGGATGACCTCGTAGCCGTGGCGCGGGGCCTCGTCGAGCAGCTTGAGCAGGTACAGGCGGAGTCGGCCGTGGGCGAATACGGGGGGCATCAGAGGACCTTTCCCTGCGGACCGCCGGTGGTGCCGGAGCTGTCGGTGGTGGCCGGGCTTCCCGCCGTGCTGTCGGCGCCGCCGGGCGGCCCGTCACGGAAGCCGTCCCCGTCCCCTTCCCCCTCGACGGGTGGGCGCCGCAACAGCGCTATCGCGCCGGAGACGGTGGTGGCCTTGAGGCTGCCCCGGCCCGAGCCCAGGTTCCCAGTGATCCGCTTGGCGCCCCACCGGCCGGTGACCCGCAGATCCTCGAAGGCGTTGGAGACGGGCCCGCTCGCGGTGTTGGCCTCGATCCTGGCGTCGGCGGGGTGCGGCAGCCGGATGGCGATCTCACCGGAGACGGTGGTGAGGCTGATGTCCGCGCGCTCCGTGCTCGGGGCGAGGTCGAGCACCATGTTGCCGCTGACGGAGTCGGCCTTGACGACCGGTCCCGAGCCCTCGATGACGGTGAGGTCGCCGGAGACGGAGTTGAAGCGCAGTTCGCCGGTGACGGCCTGGGCCTCGACCCGGCCGGAGACGGTGTCCGCGCGCACCGGGCCGGTCAGCCCGACGAGGGTGGCGTCGCCCGACACGCCGCGCACCTCCGTCCGGCCGCCCAGCCCGGAGGCGACGGCGGAGGCGGTGACGACCCCGATCGAGGCGGCGGCGGAGGTGGGCACGGCGAGGGTGACGTGGACGGTGCGGTGGTAGCCCTTGCGGTCGAGCCACTTGAGCAGGCCCTTCCACGGGAGGTCGTCGTACGCGACGCTCAGGGTGCCGTCCCGCAGGGTCACCTTCAGCGGTGGGCCCTCGATGTCGGAGAGCTCCAGCCGGGCGGGGCCGCCGTCGGTCCCGACCACGTTGACCGTGCCGTCCACGATGCGTACGTGGAGCGCGGAGACGGGCTCGTCGAAGGTGAGCTTCTGTGGTTCGCCGAACGACCACTCTGACCGGGCTGACATCCCTGGCCTCCCTGGCTGAATGCGGTCACGCAACATATCGCGTCTTACCACACACGATATGTCGCGGGTCGCTGGAGTCAAGCCCGTCCCGGGCCGGGGCGAGGCACCCCGGCCCGGATGCCTCCGCGCGACAAAGGCATCCGCGCGGAGGTATCCGGATTTTGCTAGAGCATCGCTAGAGCACTGGTGGAGCATCATGGAGTACGAATGTTCGAGACTGTTACCTTCGTGCCCCCAGAATCGGGAAGAAAGAGGGCAGTGAAGGTAATGGCGTCACAACCCTTCAAATACTCGGTGCCGCGCGATTCTCAGGATCTGCGCTCCGTCGCCCAGTTACTCTTGCGGGCGGCCCACCACCACCCCGATTCCGGGGTACGTTACGTGACGGCGGAGGCGGATCGCGCCACAACACGTCAGACGTATCCGGAACTTCTGCGGTCCGCGCGCCAACTCCTCACTCCGCTTCGCGATTACGGGCTGCGGCCGGGCGACAAGGTGGCCCTGCTGCTGGAGGATCAGCGGGAATTCCTGACGGTCTTCTGGGCCTGTCTGTTGGGCGGGTTCGTACCGTGCCCGATGGTGCCGATCCCCGGCGACCCGGCCCGCTGGGCTGCCCAGCTTTCCCACGTCGACGGGCTTCTGGACCGTCCGCTGTTGGTCACCACCGAGGCGATGGGCGCCGAGCTGCCCGATGTGCCCGGGCTCGCCGTGGCCACGGTGGAGCGCCTGCGGGACGCGGACAGCGCGCCCGCCGCGGACGGCGGGGCGCCGGCGCATATCGCCGCACCGGAGGACCTTGCCCTGCTGGTGCTGACCTCCGGCTCCACCGGGAATTCCAAAGCGGTCATGCTCACCCATGGAAACATTCTCGCGTCCATGGCCGGAAAGGCCGGAAAGCAGCAACTCACGGACGCCGACACCACCTTCAACTGGATTTCCTACGACCATGTCGCCGCGCTTCTGGAAGCGCATATGCTGCCGCTGTACGTCGGCGCCGAACAACTGCATACGGAGGCGTCGGTCGTCCTTGAGGAACCGCTGAACTTTCTCCGCATCATCTCCCGCCACAAGGTCACGATGACCTTCACCCCGAATTTCCTCCTGGGCCCGCTGAACGCATCGGCCCGGGAGCTGTCCGAGGAGATATCGGCGGGCGGGGAAGGGCTCGACCTCGGCTCGCTGCGGCATATCGTGAGCGGCGGCGAGGCCAATGTCGTCGCCACCGGCGAGGCGTTCCTCGCCCACTACGCCCCGTACGGACTGCGGGCCTCCGTCCTCTGGCCCGCCTTCGGGATGACCGAGACCTGCGCCGGGTCCATCTACAACCGTGCCTTTCCCGTCACCGACGTGGGCCAGGAGTTCGCCAACCTCGGCACCCCCGTCGAGGGGCTGAGCATCCGGGTCGCCGACGACGACCACCGGCCGCTGCCCCCGGGCGAGGTCGGGGAACTCCAGCTCAGCGGGCCGATGATCACCGGTGGCTACTACAACGACGAGGCCGCCACCAAGGAGGCCTTCACCCCCGACGGCTGGTTCCGCAGCGGCGACCTCGGCCGCATCGACGACGGCCGGCTGACCCTCGTCGGACGCAGCAAGGACAGCATCATCGTCAACGGCGTCAACTACTTCAGCCATGAGATGGAGGCCGCGCTGGAGCAGCTCGACGGGGTGGCGGGCGGCTATGTCGCGGCGTTCCCCACCCGCCGCCCGGGCAGCGACACCGAGCAGCTGGTGATCGCCCTCCACCCCGAACTCGCGGACGACGACGAGCCCGGACTCCACCGTCTGATCACCGCCGTGCGCTCCACCGTGGTGATCCACTGGGGCTTCCGGCCGTCCCTCATCCTGCCGCTGCCCCGGGACGCGTTCCCCAAGACCAGCCTGGGCAAGACGCTGCGCCGGCGGATGCGGAGGCGGCTGGAGTCCGGCGGCTTCGACGAGGTCATCGAGCGGGTGGCGGAGCTGACCACCCGGCGGCTGGGCGGCCACACCCCGCCGGAGGGCGAGACGGAACGGGTCCTCGCCGGGATCTACGCCGAGATGTTCGACACCACCGCGGAGCGGATCAGCGCGACGGCGAGCTTCTTCGACCTCGGCGGCACCTCACTGGACATCCTGCGGCTGCGGCACCAGGTCATCCGGCGGCTCGGGGTGACGGATCTGCCGGTCATCACCGTGCTCACCTCGCCCTCGGTGCGGGAGCTCGCCGCCCGGCTGACCGGCGGCGGCCCGTCCGCGCCCGAGGAGTACGACCCGATCGTGCCGCTGCAGACGGGCGGCACGAAGACCCCGCTGTTCTGTGTGCACCCGGGCGTCGGTGAGGTGCTGGTCTTCGTCAACCTCGCCAAGTACTTCGTCGGCGACCGGCCGTTCTACGCGCTGCGCGCCCGCGGGTTCAACGAAGGGGAGAAGCCCTTCGAGAGCTTCCAGGAGATGGTGGACGCTTACGTGCGGGCGATCCGCGCCCGGCAGCCGCACGGCCCGTACGCGGTCGCCGGGTATTCGTACGGCGGCGCCGTGGCCTTCGAGATCGCCAAGGCGCTGGAGGCGGAGGGCGAGCGCGTCGACTTCACCGGCAGCTTCAACCTGCCGCCGCACATCAAGTACCGCATGGACGAACTCGACTTCATCGAGACCGCCGTCAATCTCGCCTTCTTCCTCGACCTGATCAACAAGAAACAGTCCCTCGACCTCCCGGGCGAGCTGCGCGCCCTGCCCCAGCGGGAACAGCTCGCGCGTCTGCTGCGGTTCGCCCCACAGCGCCGGCTGGCCGAACTCGACCTGGACCTGGACAAGTTCACCGCCTGGGCCGAGCTGGCCCACGGGCTCACCGGCCTGGGCCGCACCTACCGGCCCAGCGGCACCACCCGCTCCATGACCGTCTTCTACGCCATCCCGCTGCGCGGCACCAAGGAGGACTGGCTGAACAACGAACTCCGCAGATGGGACGAGCACACCACGGAGCCGAACCGGTATGTCGACGTCCCCGGTGAGCACTACACCCTCATGGGGCCCCAGCACGTCGCGGCCTTCCAGGCCATCCTCCGCAAGGAGCTGGACCGCGCGCTGGGCGACGGATGAGCAGGACCACGGAAGAGGAGAAGAGCACGGTGGAAGGCAAGAAGATCCTGATCACCGGCGCCAGCGGGCAGGTCGCCCGGCCGGTGGCGGAGGCCCTGGCGGCGGACAACGAGGTGTGGTGCCTGGGCCGGTTCGGCACTCCCGGCGTCGAGGAGGAGCTGCGCGCCCGGGGCATCACCACCTTCCACTGGGACATGAACGACCTGGGGGAGTCGGGCTATGAGGGGCTGCCGGACGACTTCACCCATGTCTTCCACTCGGCGGTGCGGCGTGGCGAGGACGGCGACTTCAACGCCGCCGCCGAGGTCAACTCCATCGCCTGCGGACGGCTGATGACCCACTGCCGTACCGCCGAGTCGTTCCTGTTCGTCTCGACCGGCGCGCTGTACAAGCGGCAGACCCTCGACCATCCGTACGCCGAGAACGACCCCGTCGACGGCGTGGCCGACTGGCTGCCCTGCTACCCCGTGGGCAAGATCGCCGCCGAGGGCGCGGTGCGGGCGTTCGCCGGGGTGCTGAACCTGCCGACCACCATCGCCCGGCTCAACATCGCGTACGGCCCGGGCGGCTACGGCGGGGTGCCGATGCTGTACTTCAAGCGGATGCTCGCGGGCGAGCCCATCCCGGTGCCCGTCGAGGGCCAGAACTGGTGCTCGCTGCTGCACACCGACGACCTGGTCGCCCAGGTGCCCGCACTGTGGGCGGCCGCGGCGTCCCCCGCCACCCTGGTCAACTGGGGCGGCGACGAACCGGTCGGGATGACCGATCTGGTGCGGTACCTGGAGGAGCTGAGCGGGATCGAGGCGCGGCTCGTACCGAGTGAGGTGACGCGGGAGACGTACCAGTTCGCCCCCACGCGCCGCCGGGAGATCACCGGCCCCTGCCGGGTGCCGTGGCGCGAGGGCGTACGCCGCACGCTCCAGGCCCTCCATCCCGAGCACATCAAGCCGGCCTACGCCGCCTGAGGAGAGACGAAGACCGTGGCATCACGCAACATCGAGGTCATCCGCGCCGCCTACGCGGGGTTCCGGGACCGCGACGTCGAGGGGATCCTGTCGGCCATGCACCCGGACGTCGAGTGGGTCCACCCGGCCGGGATGGCGAAGTACGGCCTCGGCGGCACCAAGCTGGGCCACGCGGGGATCAAGGAGTTCCTGGCACACGTCCCGAGCGTGCTGGGCGGGATGAGACTCGCGCCGGAGGAGTTCATCGAGCAGGGCGACCGGGTCGTGGTGTTCGGCACCCGGGAGGTGACGTCGCGCGGCGGCAGAACCGCCACCCTGGACTTCGTCCACTCGTGGACGATGCGGGACGGCAGGGCGACGAGGATGGAGGACATCTTCGACACCGTGGCCTTCCACGACCTGATCGAAGCTGACCGGAGCGAAAGCTGACACATGAGCGGAAGCTGGAACGTGAGCGGAAGCTGACCGGGGCGGAAGCTGGAACGTGAGCGAAAGCTGACCGGGGCGGAAGCTGGCGTGATCGACAGCTGACACCGGCCATCGGCGCGGCCCCCCCCAGGCCGCCCGCCCCCGTTGCCGTGAGGGCGGGCGACCCGCCTGTGGGGGACAGGGGTCAGGGACCGGTCAGACGGTGGTGACGACCTCGTCGTACTCCAGCCGCGGCAGACGGCCCATCCAGGAGTTCGGCCCCGGCTTGCCGATGTTGACGACGCAGACCGCTTGGTGGCGGCCGTCGCCGAAGAACTCCTTGGAGACGGCGACGGGATCGAAGCCGGTCATGGGCCCGGCCGCGAGCCCGGCGGCGCGCACACCCAGGATGAAGTAACCCACCTGCAGCGCCGCGTTGAACTTCGCCGACGCCTCCCGGAAGCCCGGCTCCGCGAAGATGGCCTGCGGGTTCTCCATGAACGGGACGAGCTTCGGCAGCTCCTCGTGGAAGTCCAGGTCCGCGGCGAGGATCGCCACCAGCGGCGCCTTCGCGGTCTTCTCCTGGTTCATGCCCATCATGTGCGGCACGAGCCGGCCGCGGGCCTCCTCCGACCGCACGATGACGATGCGCAGCGGCTGCTGGTTCATCGAGGTGGGCGCGTACTTCACCAGCTCGTAGATGGCGCGGACCTGCTCCTCGGTCACCGGCTCGTCGGTGAAGGTGTTGGCCGTGCGGGCCTCCAGGAACAGCTGGTTCTGCGCCTCCGGCGCGAGGGTGAGGTGCCGCAGGGCATCGCTGTTCTCCGGTGTGCTCATCGAGCGCTCTCCTCATGACTCGTGCACGGCGCCTGGACGCGTACGCGATGGTGAATTAAATGGACTGGACGGCCTAGTCCATCGTAGTGAGGGAAGGCTAGACTCACAGGTCCATCAAGGCAAGACCGGCTCACAGCGAGGAGGTTGGACCGTTGCGGACGGACAACGGTCCGCGGCGCGGCGCCGCGGGACGGCCGGCGGGGCCGCAGCCCGCCAAGCGCCAGGCGATACTGGAGGCGGCCGTCGCCGTCTTCCTGCGCGAGGGCTACACCCGGGCCGGCGTCGACGTCATCGCGGACCGGGCGCGGGTCTCCAAGCAGACCGTCTACAACCACTTCGGCGACAAGGAACGGCTGTTCCTCGCCGCCGTCGACGGTGAACGGGAGCGGGTCGCCGCGGGCTTCGCGCCCGAATCGCCGCACACCCCCTCCGCGGAGGACGACGGGAGGGACGTCCGCGCGGCCCTCACCGCCTTCGGCCACCGCGTCCTCGACGTACTCCTCGACGAACGCGCCTCCGCGCTGCGCCGCCTGGTCATCGCCGAAGTCGCCCGCCACCCCGCGCTGCGCCCCGCCTGCGCCGAGGGCGAGCCTCGGCAACTGGTGAAATACCTGGCCGAGATGCTCGGCCGCCGCACCGACCGGGGCGAGCTGGACGTCCCCGACCCCGCCTCCGCCGCCCAGCAGTTCGTGGCCCTCATCGTCCAGCAGGGCCTGCACCAGTCGATGTACGGCACCCGCCCCATCGCCGCCGTCGACGCCACGGCCATCTGCGAGAAGGCCGCCGACCTGATTGTCCGCGCGTACCGCACATGACGTGCGAGGAGGTGGCACCCATGCGTGCGAACGTTCTCGGACCGCTGACCCTGCGCCACGGCGCTCTGTCCGGAGTCCCCAGCGCGATGAAGCCGCGCAAAGTCCTGTCCCTGCTGCTCCTCAACGACGGCCGCATGGTGCCGGTGCAGTCGCTGATGGCCGAGCTGTGGGGGGATCAGCCGCCGCGCACCGGGATCACCACCCTGCAGACGTACATCCTGCATCTGCGCAAACTGCTCGCCCAGGTGCTCGGCACGTCCTCCGCCACGGTCACCCGCGACGTCCTGCAGACCAGGCCCGGCGGCTACGCGTTAGTGGTGCGCCCCGGCCAGCTCGACGTCCACGACTACCGCACCCTGGTCGCCCGGGCCGAATGCGCCCTGGAGGTCGGCGACGAACGGTCCGCCGACACCGCCTTCCGGCGGGCCCTCACCCTCTGGCAGGGCCCCGCCCTGGTCGACGTCTCCCCGCACGGCCGCCCGCTGCAGGCCGAGGTCGCCCGGCTGGAGCAGTCCCGGCTCACCGTCATCGAGCGCGGCATCGAGACCCGGCTGCGGCTCGGCGGCCATCTGGAGGTGCTGAGCGACCTCGCCTCGCTCGTCGTCGAGCACCGCTTCCACGAGGGCCTGCACAGCCAGTACATGCTGGCCCTTCACCGCTCCGGCCAGCGCACCCGCGCCCTCGGCGTCTACCACCGGCTGCGCATGACCATGACCGAGGAGCTGGGTCTGGAGCCCTCCGCCAAGCTCCAGCGCCTCCAGCAGGCCGTCCTGGTCTCCGACCCACGCCTCGACCACGAAGCGGGCACCCCGGGCCGCGGCCCGGTGGTGGCGTAGCGGCTACGCCGTTTCCTGTTCCAGGGCAGCCGGGTCAGGGCCGGCTCCGCGAGCCGTTCCGGATCGGCGCGGGAGGCGCCGTACACGGCCTGGGCGGCGATCCCCTCGGTGAGTGCGCGGTCAAAGACCGCGCGTCACTCCCGGTCAGATGTCGTCGTCCTCGTCGTCGAGCCGGGCCAGCCACGTCGCCAGCCGCTCCACCGGCACCTCGAAGTCCGGATTCAGGTCGACGAACGTCCGCAGCTGCTCGGCGAGCCACTCGAAGGTGACTTCCTCCTCGCCGCGTCGCTGCGCGAGCTCCTCGATGCCGCGGTCGGTGAAGTACAAGGGTCGCTCCGGGGTGGGTGTGGCGGATCTACCGGCCCAGGATATGCGTCCCGCGGCGACCGCCGGCCGCGGACGGCGAGCTGTACGACTTCGGCCTGACCGTCACCGCCGGCGGCCGGACCGCCCGGCCGGGCGACCCCGGCACGGTCATTCCACCGCCCGGCCGAGGAGCCAGGACACCACCGCCCGTACGGCGCCGGTGAGGGCGGCGGCGGTCAGGGTGAGGAGGGTGGTGGGGCGGCGGTTCGGCATCTTCGACCTGCTTTCGTGAGACCGGCGAGGGCGCCGGGCGGTACGTTCACGATGTGCGTGGCCCGGAGCCTGCGGGAGCTGTTCGGCGCGCTGGGGGTGTCGCTGCGGGTCTTCGCCGTACGGGTGCACTACGACGCGGGGACCGTCTCGCGCTATCTCAACGGGACGGTCGTACCGCCCGCCGAGTTCGTGGATCAGCTGCTCACCCATGCGGCCAAGGCCACCGGGCGGGCCTCCTCGGTCGAGGTGATGGCCCATGTGCACGCCCTGCAACGGCGGGCGTTGCAGGTCACCAACAGGGTGGGCTGGGAGCTGCAGCGGCTGCGTGACCAGCTCGCCGACGCCGACCGGCAGCGGCAGCAGGCCGAGGTGCGGGCGGAGGCGCTGTCGGAGGCGTTGCTGGTACGGCAACAGCGCATCGCCGAGATGGAGGTCGACCAGCGGCAGGCGGCGCTGTCGGCCTCGCTGGAGCGCGATGAGCGGGAGGCGGAGGTGGACCGGCTGCGCGGGGAGCACGAGGGGTTACGGACCGAACGGGACCGGCTGCGTGAGGAAGTCGCCCGGTTGCAAGCCGAATTGGCGCAGGCGCGACGCCAGGCGCTGGCGGCCGAGCGCCGGTGCGAGGCGCTGGAGCACCAGCTGCAGACCGAGGAGGAGGAGGCCGCCGAGCAGGCGGAGGAGCCGGCGGAGCTGCGGCTGGCGTATGACTGGGCGCGGCAGTTGGAACGCGAGCTGGCGCGGCTGCGGGCCCGGGAGAAGAGCGCCGCGGCCGACGTGGCGGGGGACTCGCCTCCGGCGACTCCCCGCTCCTTCGCCGTCGTCCACGCGGACGAGGACCGGCTGTGGGCGGACTGGATCGCCCACGTGCTGCGGTCGAACGGACAGCGCGTGACGGCGTCGCTCCGGGGCCCCGCGTTCCCCGGAGCCCTGGAGCAGCGCTCCGCCGATGAGGTCACCCTCATCCTGCTGTTCAGCGAGCACTTCTTCGCCGCCGGAGCCCGCTCGGGCATCGACTGGGAGAAGACCGTCGCCACCCTGCTCCGCGCCGCCCACCTCCCCATGGCCGTGGTCGCGGGGGACTGTGTGCTGTCGTCCGGCGTGGACCCGATAGCCACCCTCGACCTGCGGCGGCTGGGCGAGGACGCGGCCGAGCGGGCCCTGCTGCGCTGGCTGGCCGTGGTGCCCCTGCCCGCCGGGGGGCCGGGCGGCGCAGATCGGCGAGCGACTGGTGGTCCACTACGACACATGGGTTGGGGGCCCAGCACCCGTACACCATCGGTGCCAAGGCAAATCGCGCGCTCGTCCTGACGGAAGCGGACGAAAGGGCTCGGGAGCTGGAAGGGGCCCTGACAGACATGGCCTCCGCGCTTGGCCCGCGCCATCCCTGGACGCTTGGCATCGCACTCAACGCGTCGGCGGCCCAGCGGCCCAGGGACGCTTGTGCGATGAACCGGGAGACCGTGCGGCGAGCTGCCAAGGTGCTCGGGGAGAGGCATCCGCTGACCTTGCTGGCGCAGGTCGCGCTGGCCGCCGACCTGCTCGCGATCCGCGACGGACGGGACGAGGCGGGGAGGATCGAAGCGACCGCTGAGCGGGCGCTGGCCACCGTCCTGGGGCTGCACCACCCCGAGACCGTAGCGGCCCGTGAGCGTATCCGGCCGCTCTGGGACTTCGAGCCGCTGCCGATCTGAGCAGCCGTACGCCGGAGGGCCCGGCCCCGCGTGAAGCGGGAGCCGGGCCCTCCGTACGCGATACGGGACCGTCAGAGGTCGAAGGCCTCGCTCACCAGCGCCTGCTGCTCCGTCTGGTGCCGCTTGTTCGACCCCACCGCGGGCGAGGACGAGTGCGGGCGCGACACGCGGACCAGCCGCTCGGCGGCGGGGACGTCCTCGCCGACCGCCAGCTCCAGGTGGTCGATCAGGTTGAGGGCCATGAACGGCCAGCCGCCCTGGTTGGCCGGCTCCTCCTGCGCCCAGATGAACTTCTCGACGCCCGAGAACTTGGCGATCTCGGCCTGGACCTCGGCGCCCGGCAGCGGGTACAGCCGCTCCAGCCGGATGATGGCCGTGTCCGTCGCACCGCGCTTCTGACGCTCCGCGTCCAGGTCGTAGTAGACCTTGCCGGAGCAGAAGATCACCTTGCGGACCGCGGCCGGGTCCACCGTCTCGTCACCGATGACGGGGCGGAAGGCGCCGGTGGTGAACTCCTCGGTCTTCGAGGCCGCGGCCTTCAGGCGCAGCATCGACTTCGGGGTGAAGACGACCAGCGGCTTGTGGTGCGGGTTGTGGACCTGCCAGCGCAGCAGGTGGAAGTAGTTCGACGGCAGCGTCGGCATGGCGACCGTCATGTTGTTCTGCGCGCACAGCTGGAGGAAGCGCTCGATGCGGGCGGACGAGTGGTCCGGCCCCTGGCCCTCGTAGCCGTGCGGCAGCAGCAGGGTGACGCCGGAGGTCTGGTTCCACTTCTGCTCGGCGGACGAGATGAACTCGTCGACGATGGTCTGCGCGCCGTTGACGAAGTCGCCGAACTGCGCCTCCCACATGACCAGCGACTCCGGGCGGGCCAGCGAGTAGCCGTACTCGAAGCCCATCGCCGCGTACTCGCTGAGCAGCGAGTCGTAGACGTTGTAGCGGGCCTGGTCGTCGGAGAGGTAGAGCAGCGGGGTGAAGTCGTCACCGGTCTCGCGGTCGACGAGCACCGCGTGGCGCTGGCCGAAGGTGCCGCGGCGGGAGTCCTGTCCGGCGAGCCGGACCGGGGTGCCCTCCATGAGCAGCGAGCCGATGGCGAGGGTCTCGCCCATGCCCCAGTCGATCGTGTCGTCCTCGATCATCGCCGCGCGCCGCTGCAGCTGCGGGAGCAGCCGCGGGTGGACGGTGATCCGGTCGGGGACGTTGACCTGGGATTCGGCGATCCGCTTGACGACCTCCTGGGAGACCGCCGTGTTCACCGCCACCGGGAACTCCGGCTGCGGCTCGGGGACCTCGGGCTGGGCCGGGGCCGAGACGGCGTCGCGGACCTCGGTGAAGACCTTCTCCAGCTGGCCCTGGAAGTCCTGCAGCGCCTGCTCGGCCTCTTCCAGGGTGATGTCGCCGCGCCCGATCAGCGACTCGGTGTAGAGCTTGCGCACCGAGCGCTTCTTGTCGATCAGGTCGTACATCAGCGGCTGGGTGAAACCGGGGTTGTCGGTCTCGTTGTGGCCGCGGCGGCGGTAGCAGATGAGGTCGATGACCACATCCTTGTTGAACGCCTGGCGGAACTCGAAGGCCAGCCGGGCGACGCGGACGACGGCCTCGGGGTCGTCGCCGTTGACGTGGAAGATCGGCGCCTCGATCATGCGCGCCACGTCGGTGGCGTACATCGAGGAGCGGGACGCGGCCGGGGCGGCGGTGAAGCCGACCTGGTTGTTGATGACGATGTGCACGGTGCCGCCGGTGCGGTAACCGCGCAGCTGCGACATGTTCAGCGTCTCGGCGACCACGCCCTGGCCGGCGAAGGCGGCGTCGCCGTGGAGGGCGACGGGCAGGACGGTGAAGTCCGTGCCGGCCTTGCCGATGATGTCCTGCTTGGCGCGGGCGACGCCCTCCAGGACCGGGTCCACCGCCTCCAGGTGGGAGGGGTTGGCGGTCAGCGAGACCTGGATCTGCTCACCGTCGAGGCCGGTGAAGGTGCCCTCGGCGCCCAGGTGGTACTTGACGTCGCCGGAGCCGTGCATCGACTTCGGGTCGAGGTTGCCCTCGAACTCGCGGAAGATCTGCGCGTACGACTTGCCGACGATGTTGGCCAGGACGTTGAGCCGGCCGCGGTGGGCCATGCCGATGACGACCTCGTCCAGGCGCGACTCGGCGGCCGCGTCCAGCACCGCGTCCAGCAGCGGGATGACGGACTCGCCGCCCTCCAGGGAGAACCGCTTCTGGCCGACGTACTTCGTCTGCAGGAAGGTCTCGAACGCCTCGGCCGCGTTGAGCCGGCGCAGGATGCGCAGCTGCTCCTCGCGCTCCGGCTTGTCGTGGCTGCGCTCGACGCGGTCCTGGATCCACTTGCGCTGCTTCGGGTCCTGGATGTGCATGAACTCGATGCCGGTGGTGCGGCAGTACGAGTCGCGCAGCACGCCCAGGATGTCGCGCAGCTTCATCATGGACTTGCCGGCGAAGCCGCCGACCGCGAACTCGCGCTCCAGGTCCCACAGGGTGAGCCCGTGCTCGATGATGTCGAGGTCGGGGTGCTTGCGCTGGCGGTACTCCAGCGGGTCGGTGTCGGCCATGACGTGGCCGCGGACCCGGTAGGCGTGGATCAGGTCGAAGACCCGGGCCGCCTTGGTGACGTCGTCGTCGTGGCTGACGTCGATGTCCTTGAGCCAGCGGACCGGCTCGTACGGAATGCGCAGCGCCTTGAAGATCTCGTCGTAGAAGTCGTTCTCGCCGAGCAGCAGCTGGTTCATGACCCGCAGGAACTCGCCGGAGGCGGCGCCCTGGATCACCCGGTGGTCATAGGTGCTGGTCAGCGTCATGACCTTGGAGACGCCCAGCTTGTTCAGGGTGTCCTGGGAGGTGCCCTGGAACTCGGCCGGGTACTCCATCGCGCCAACGCCCACGATCAGGCCCTGGCCGGGCATCAGCCGCGGCACCGAGTGCACGGTGCCGATGCCGCCCGGGTTGGTGAGGGAGGCGGTGACGCCGGTGAAGTCCTCCATCGTCAGCTTGTTCGCGCGGGCGCGGCGGACGATGTCCTCGTAGGCCTGCCAGAACTCGAAGAAGTTCAGCGTCTCGGCCTTCTTGATCGCCGCGACGACGAGCTGGCGGTCGCCGTTGGGCTTGACCAGGTCGATGGCGAGGCCGAGGTTGATGTGCTCCGGCTTGACCAGGGTCGGCTTGCCGTCCTTCTCGGTGAACGAGTAGTTCATCGAGGGCATCGCCTTCAGCGCCTGCACCATGGCGTAGCCGATGAGGTGCGTGAAGGACACCTTGCCGCCGCGGGCGCGCTTGAGGTGGTTGTTGATCACGATGCGCTGGTCGAACAGCAGCTTCACCGGGACCGCGCGGACCGAGGTGGCCGTCGGCAGCTCCAGCGACGCGTTCATGTTCTTCGCGACGGCGGCGGACGGGCCGCGCAGCGTGACCAGCTCGGGACCAACGGCCGGCTCGGCCTTCGCGGGCTTCGCGGAGACCGTGGGCTCGGCGGGGGTCGGCTTGGCCGGCGCGGGCTTGGCCGGGGCCGGAGCCTTCGCCGCGGGGGCCGCGGCGGGCTTCGCGGGGGCCGGAGCGGCGGCGGCCGGCTTGGCGTCCGCGGGCTTGGCCTCGGCGGGCTTCGCGGGCGCGGCCGGGGCCTTCGCGGGCGCCGGGGCAGCGGAGGGAGCCGGGGCAGCGCCTCCGGTCACTCCCTGTGGTGGCGTGGCCACCGAGGAACCGGTGTCCTGGCCCGGCTTGTAGTCGGCGAAGAAGTCCCACCAGGCTCGGTCGACCGAGTTCGGGTCCTGGAGGTACTGCTGGTAGATCTCGTCGACGAGCCACTCATTGGGGCCGAAGGCAGCGGCAGGGCTGGTGCCCTGCCCGTCCTGCTCGTCGGTCGAGACGCTCGAGGTGTTGGGGGACTGTGGCGACACGGCGGTAACCGCCCTCTTCCGCTTCACAAGGTGGTGGACAGCGGGAATAAAGGCTACGCCTCTTGGCCCCTTACGTGCAGGCCGCACTGGTCATAGTCGTCTAAGTCACACTCAGCGGCGGGTTTCAGCGCATGGCGTGGCGGGAAACACACGTGGTTCCGCTGTAACCGTCCGGGATGTGGGAACGCAAAAGTGCACCCACACCGCTCAGATGTGCGCTTCCGACTTCGACTTTACGTCAATTTTGATCTCTGGACGTCCCCCGGAAGGGTGACTTTGATCCGGCAGCCCCGGGAGGATTCGGCCACCCCGATCCGGCCGCCGTGCAGATCGACCGCCCAGCGCGCGATGGCCAGACCCAGACCGGTCCCCCCGTCGCTGCCCTGGCCGGGCCGCGGACGGGTGCCGGGCGCCGGACCCGCCGTACCTGCCGGACCCGCCGGACCCGCCGGGTTCGGCGAGAGGCTGCCCCGGTTGAACCGTTCGAACACCCGGTGCCGCTCCGCCTCCGGGATGCCCGGGCCCTCGTCCTGCACCTCCAGCACCAGGCTTCCGGGCCCCTCACCGCGCCGCGCCCGCACGCTCACCCGGCCGTGCGCCGGGCTGTGCTTCATCGCGTTGTCGATCAGGTTGGCCATGACCTGGTGCAGCCGCTCGGCGTCCGCGTACGCGGACAGCTCCGGCGGCGAGACGTCGAGGTCGAGATGGACGTCCTTACGGGTGTGCTTGCCCGAGCCCGCGTCCGCCCCCTTGGCCATGCTGGCCTCCTTGAGGATCCCGGCCAGATACGGCCAGACCTCGAAGGTGCGAGCGTGCAGCGGCACCACCCCGTTGTCCAGCCGCGACAGGTCCAGCAGCTGCTCGACCAGCCGGCCGAGACGCTCGGTCTGGCGCAGCGCGACCCGCATCGTCTCCGGGTCCGCCTCCGAGACGCCGTCCACGACGTTCTCCAGCACCGCCCGCAGCGCCGCGATCGGCGTGCGCAGCTCGTGGGAGACGTTGGCGACCAGCTCCTTGCGGTGGGTGTCCACCGCCTCCAGGTCGGCCGCCATCCGGTTGAACGAACTGGCCAGGTCGCCGAACTCGTCCCGGCGCTGGGCCGCCCGCACCCGCTGGGTGTAGTCGCCGTGCGCCATCGCCTTGGTGACCAGGGTCATCTCGTCCAGCGGGGCGGTCAGCCCGTGCGCCACGAACTGGGTGATCAGCAGCGAGGCGATGATCGAGAAGACGGTGATCACGCGCAGCTCGGTGTCCGAGTGCATCGCCGCGAACACCAGCAGGGTCGTGATGATGACCGACCCGATGACCAGCGCGCCCAGTGCCGCCTTGACCGAGCGGTACGGGTCGAACGGCCGCAGCGCCTCCCACACCTGGGCCCAGGTGGCGCGGATCCGCTCGCTCCGGGGGAGGCTCCGGACCCGCCGGAGGTGCCGGTCCAGAGCCCACGGGGTCCCGGGAGGCTTCCTCATGCCGCGGGCGTCTCCAGGGCGTAGCCCACACCGTGCACCGTACGGATCCGCTCCGCGCCGATCTTCCGGCGCAGCGCCTTGATGTGGCTGTCCACGGTCCGGGTGCCGGAGGCGTCCGCCCAGTCCCACACCTCGGCCAGCAGCTGTTCCCGCGAGAGCACCGCGCGCGGAGTGTTCGCCAGGCAGACCAGCAGGTCGAACTCGGTCGGCGTCAGATGCACGTCCGAGCCGCGCACCCGCACCCGCCGCTGGGCGTGGTCGATCTCCAGCTCACCCAGCCGCAGGATCCCGCTGCGCGGGGTGTTCGCGGCCAGCGCCGCCCGCTCGACCCGGCGCAGCAGCACGTGCACCCGGGCCGCCACCTCGCGCATCGAGAACGGCTTGGTCATGTAGTCGTCGGCGCCGACCCCGAGCCCGACCAGCATGTCGGTCTCGTCGTCCCGCGCGGTCAGCATCAGGACCGGCACCGGCCGCCGCGCCTGCACCCGGCGGCAGACCTCCAGGCCGTCGAAGCCCGGCAGCATCACGTCGAGGACCAGCAGATCGGGCTGCCACGCCTCGGCCGTGTCCACGGCCGCCGGGCCGTCCGAGGCCGTCTGCACCTGGAATCCCTCGGCGCGCAGCCGGGCCGCGATGGCGTCCACTATGGTCGGGTCGTCCTCGACGACGAGGATCCGGCGTTGTGCGCCCGGGGTGGTCGTGGCGCCCCCGTTGTGGCCGTTGTGCATCTGCTCCATACGCCCGCCCCTGCGTCGTTCCCATGAATCCGCGGCCGCCTACCGTCACACGTGTGTCGCAACTTAACGCTCCGCGCCTGGTCAAAGCCCGGCCACTGTTCGTAGGCAAGCAAGCGTAAGGGCAGCCTACGCGGCTCGGCTACGCGCCTCGAATCCCGAGATGGACCACGTCGGGAACACCCCGGGCAACGGCGATCTCTTCCGTACGCACCCCTGTGAACCCGGCATTCCGGAGAGCTTGCTCGAATGCGGGCGACGGCTGGGCCGACCACACGGCCAGTACTCCGCCGGGGGTGAGGCGGGCCGCGCAGGCGGCGAGCCCGGCGGGGGAGTACAGCCCGTCGTTGTCCTCGGTGACGGTCCAGTCGGGGCCGTTGTCGATGTCCAGACACAGCGCGTCGTAAGGCTCCGCGCCGTCCGTGCCGGCCCGCAGATGCGCCACCAGATCGGCGTGCACGATCTCCGCCCGCGGATCGGCCAGCGCCTCCCCGGACACCGCCGCCAGCGGCCCGTCCCGATGCCAGTCGATCACCGCGGCCTCCCGCTCCACCACCGCTATCCGCCCCCACCGGGGCTCCGACACCGCCTCGACCAGCGAAAACCCGACGCCGAGCCCGCCGATGAGCAGCGCGGGGGAGCGGCGGCCGGGCGGCAGCGCGCCGAGCGCGGCGCGGATCAGCAGGCGCTCGGAGCGGCCGTCGGAGGTGTCCATGAGGAAGCACCCATTGGCGATGATCTCGAAGACGGCCCCGCCCCCTCGGCCGCCCTCACCGGCCGCGCCGCCGCCGGCCGCGTCGTCCCCTCCCCGCCGCCGCAACACGACCTCGCCATGGGGGCCCTCGCGGCGGTCGACGATGACCGGCCGGGCGTCGGCGATGTCGTGGGGCGACTGCATGAGGTGGGTCCTCCCGGGCTTCCTCGCGTGAGCTGACCGGCCCATCCTCGCGCCGTGGCGGGCCGCCGGTCCAACGGATGGATGTGGCGGCCTTCACATCGCGGGACCGGCGAGATGACTCACGGACCGATGATTGTTGGGACGTCTGCGCGGACATACGCGGCATACGGCCGGGAGCGGCCGGTGGCGAGGAAGGAGCCCGTGGTGACGACATCGGTGGAACGGACCGTGGCGCCCGCAGACGTGACGTCCCCCCTCCACGGCCCGGGCCGCCCGGCGCCCCGGCCGGCCGGGGCGGGACCGGTCGCGGGTGCGCCCCGCCCAACCCGGCCGGGCCCGGTCGCGGAGGCACCCCGCCCAGCCGGGCCGGGCCCGGTCGCCCCCGACGCCGCCACCCCCCGGATACCGGACCGCGGGCCCCGCCGCGCCCCCTGGTGGCGGCCCCGGCTCCGGGACCTCCTGCCCGCCCCCACCGGGACCCCGTTCACCCTCTGCTACTCCCTGATCCTCCTCGGCACCGGCCTCTACGCCCACCTCGGCGACCCCCGCACCGTCCACGACCTGCTCACCGGCTCCAGCACCGACGTCTCCAACCTCTCCCAGCGGCCTCTGCTCACCCTGCTGGCCAGCGCGCTGTGGGTGGTGGGCGGCATCACCTCGCCGTATCTCGTCGCCTTCCTCCTCGTGCTCTCCGCGCTCGAACACCGCGTCGGCGGACTGCGCACCGCCGGCGTCTTCGTGCTCGGCCACGTCCTCGCGACGCTGCTCACCGAGATCCCGGTCGCCGCGTCCGTCGCCATCGGCCACCTCCCCGACAGCTCGCTGCGCCGCCTCGACTACGGCGTCAGCTACGGCCTGATCGCCTGCGCAGGCGCCCTCGCCGGCCTGCTCCCGCCCCGGCCGCGCTGGGCCCTGATCGGCGGCATCGGCGCGGCCCTGATCGCCGGAAGCCTGCTGCACTTCGACCCCCTCAGCGACTGGGGCCACGCCCTGGCCCTGCTGACCGGCACCGCCTGCGGGCCGTACGTCCGCCGCGTGGCTCAGCGGCGCGGAGCCGGACCCTCCGGGCGGGCGCCCCGCACCGCGTAGGCGACCGTGCCCATGGCGAACAACACGCCCGCCGTCCACCATGCCGCCCGCTCCGGACCCGGCTGCACCGACCAGGCCCAGACCGCCCGCCAGCCGCCCGGCGCGCGTCCCGCCGTCAGACAGACGCGCTGGTGTGCGCCGGCACCTGATCGCTCACAGCGAACACCGGGTCGGGAACACCTGGGGGCTCACGGGCATTGAGTCTGCATAGCTCAACTTGCCTGCCGAAGGGGAGATCATGGCTTCGCTGTCCACACCGCTCACCCTGCCCGTGTTGCCTCTCGATGACGAGGTAGTGCTGCCCGGCATGGTGGTGCCGCTGGACCTTTCCGATACCGACGTACGGGCCGCGGTGGAGGCCGCGCAGGCCGCCGCTCGGTCCGATGGCGGGAAACCACGGGTGCTGCTGGTGCCGCGTGTCGACGGGACGTACGCGGGCATCGGCACGCTCGGCACCGTCGAGCAGGTGGGCCGGCTGTCCGACGGTGATCCCGGGGCGCTCATCCGTGGGGTGCGGCGCGTGCGGGTCGGGGCCGGGACGACCGGGCCCGGGGCCGCGCTGTGGATCGAGGGCACCACGGTCGAGGAGATCGTGCCCGATCCGCTGCCCGGTGCCGTCACCGAGCTGATGAAGGAGTACAAGGCGCTGGCCACCAGCTGGCTGCGCAAGCGCGGTGCCTGGCAGGTCGTGGACCGGGTGCAGCAGATCGACGATGTCTCGCAGCTGGCCGACAACTCCGGTTACTCGCCCTTCCTCAGCGTCGCCCAGCGGGTGGAGCTGCTGGAGACCACCGACCCGGTGGCCCGGCTCAAGCTGGCCGTCACCTGGCTGAGCGAGCACCTCGCCGAGCAGGACGTGGCGGAGTCGATCGCCAAGGACGTCCAGGAGGGTGTGGACAAGCAGCAGCGGGAGTTCCTGCTGCGGCGGCAGCTGGAGGCCGTGCGCAAGGAGCTGGCCGGGCTGAACGGCGATCCCGAGGACGAGTCCGACGACTACCGGGCCCGGGTCGAGGCCGCCGAGCTGCCCGAGAAGGTGCGCGAGGCGGCGCTGAAGGAGGTCGACAAGCTGGAGCGGGCCAGCGACCAGAGCCCCGAGGGCAGCTGGATCCGCACCTGGCTGGACACCGTCCTGGAGCTGCCGTGGAACGAGCGCACCGAGGACGCGTACGACATCCAGGGCGCCAAGGCGGTGCTGGACGCCGACCACGCGGGCCTGGAGGACGTGAAGGAGCGGATCACCGAGTACCTGGCGGTGCGCAAGCGCCGCACCGACCGCGGCCTCGGGATCGTGGGCGGCCGGCGCGGCGGGGCCGTGCTGGCGCTCGTCGGCCCGCCCGGCGTCGGGAAGACCAGCCTGGGTGAGAGCGTGGCCCGCGCGATGGGGCGGAAGTTCGTCCGGGTCGCGCTGGGCGGCGTCCGTGACGAGGCGGAGATCCGCGGCCACCGGCGTACGTACGTGGGCGCGCTGCCCGGCCGGGTCGTACGGGCCATCAAGGAGGCGGGCTCGATGAACCCGGTGGTCCTCCTGGACGAGGTCGACAAGGTCGGCTCCGACTACCGCGGCGACCCGGCGGCCGCCCTGCTGGAGGTCCTGGACCCGGCGCAGAACCACACCTTCCGGGACCACTACCTGGAGGTCGAACTCGACCTGTCCGACGTGGTCTTCCTGGCCACGGCCAACGTCCTGGAGGCCATCCCGGAGGCGCTGCTGGACCGCATGGAGCTGGTGCGGCTGGACGGGTACACCGAGGACGAGAAGGTCACCATCGCCCGCGACCACCTGCTGCCCCGGCAGCTGGAGCGCTCCGGTCTGGAGCCGGGCGAGGTCGCGGTGACGGACGAGGCGCTGCGCAAGCTCGCCGGGGAGTACACCCGGGAGGCGGGCGTACGGACCCTGGAGCGCTCCATCGCGCGGCTGCTGCGCAAGGTCGCGGCCCAGCACGAGCTGGGGACGCGCGAGCTGCCGTTCGAGGTCGGTGTGGAGGAGTTGCGTCCGCTGATCGGGCGGCCCCACCACACCCCGGAGTCCGCGCAGGACCCGGCCGAGCGCCGCACCGCCGTACCGGGCGTGGCGACCGGGCTGGCGGTGACGGGCGCGGGCGGCGACGTGCTGTACGTGGAGGCGTCGCTCGCGGACGCCGAGACGGGCGGCGCGGGGCTGACCCTCACCGGTCAGCTGGGCGACGTCATGAAGGAGTCCGCCCAGATCGCCCTGTCGTTCCTGCGCTCCCACGGCGCGGAGCTGGAGCTGCCGGTCGGCGACCTCAAGGAACGCGGCATCCACCTCCACGTACCGGCCGGTGCGGTGCCCAAGGACGGACCGAGCGCGGGCATCACCATGACCACCGCCCTGGCCTCGCTGCTGTCGGGCCGCCAGGTGCGGCCGGACGTGGCGATGACGGGCGAGGTCTCGCTGACCGGGCGGGTGCTGCCGATCGGCGGCGTCAAGCAGAAGCTGCTGGCGGCGCACCGGGCCGGGGTGACCACCGTGATCATCCCCAAGCGGAACGAGCCGGATCTGGACGACGTGCCGGCCGAGGTCCTGGAGAAGCTCGACGTCCACCCCGTCTCGGACGTCCGCCAGGTCCTGGAACTGGCCCTCCAGCCCGCCTCGGCGAGCGCCCCGGAGGTCCCGGTGGCGGCGTGACGGACGCCGCCGGTGACCGTGGCCCGGAACCCCGTGTCGAACGGGGTTCCGGGCCACGCGTGACCTGTCGGCCGTGCGTATCGTTGGACGAACCGGCTGCATACGTTCGGTGTGCGGCGGGGAGGAGCGGCACGGTGACCGTCATGGAGATTGACCAGATCGACACTGACAGGATCGAGATGGCCGACAGCGGCGACGAGCGGACCTTGGACATGATGTTCGAGTGGCTCGAGCAGATGCCCGTCCCCGAGGGAATCAAGGTCGAGATCGTCGAGGGACACATCTTCATGTCGCCGCAGCGGGACACCCACTGGGACATCATCCTGGACATCATCGAGCAGCTGCGGACGGAATACCCGCGCAGGCGGATCAAGTCGGATGTCCGTATCGATTACCCCGGCCACCTGAACGGCTTCGCGACCGACGTGACCCTGATCGCGAAGGGCGCGGCCATGGACTCCAAGGGTCTGTGGCGCTGCCAGGACGTCGAGTTCGTCGCCGAGGTGATCTCGAAGGGCACGGCCGCGAACGACTACGGACCGAAGAAGCTGGCCTACGCGGCGGCCGAGGTGCCCGTCTACCTGATCGTCGACGCGTACGCCGGCCGGTGTCACGTCTTCACCGAGCCCAAGGACGGCGACTACCTCACCGAGTTGTCCGCGTCCTTCGGCAGGGAACTCGATCTGACCGACACCGTCGTGGGGCTGACGCTCAAGACCGACGAGTTCCCCCGCGACTGAACGCCCTTGGCTTCCAGACAGGTCTGTCTGGTAGCGTGGGCGCTGAACCAGACAGACCTGTCTGTTCGCATGCCTCGCATGCCGCCCCCTGTGTCGCCTCGCGGAGGAAAGCCGTGCGCACCCTCGTCGTCCTCGCCCACCCCGACCTCGCCGCCTCCCGCGTCAACGCCGCCCTCGCCGAGGCCGCCCGGCCGGTGGACGGCGTGACGCTCCACGACCTGTACGCCGCCTACCCGGATCTGCTCGTCGATGTCGAGCGGGAGCAGCGGCTCCTCCTGGAGCACGACCGGATCGTGCTCCAGTTCCCCTTCTACTGGTACTCGGCGCCGCCGCTGCTGAAGAAGTGGCTGGACGAGGTGTTCCTGCGCGGCTTCGCGTACGGCTCGAACGGCACCTCGCTGCGGGGCAAGGCGCTGCGGGTCGCCACCACGGCGGGTGCGTCGGAGGAGGTGTACCGGCCCGACGGGTTCAACCGCTTCACGGTCACCGAGCTGCTCAGGCCCTTCGACGCGACCGCGAACATCACGGGCATGGCCTACGAGGAGCCGTTCGTCGTCCACGGCACGCACGGGCTGGACGACGCGGCGCTCGCCGCGCACCAGGAGCGTTACCGCGCGGCTCTCGCGGCCGGGATGCCGCGGGAGCGTGACCTCGCCCTCGCGTAACAGACCCACGGCAAGGGCCCGGCCGCTCGCGGCCGGGCCCTTCTCCCGTGTCCGGGCCCTTCTCCCGTGTCCGGGGCGCTACACCCGCGCCGGGCACGCCTGTGCGACCAGCGTCCGCGCCGCCTCCCGGGCCGCCTTCGCGAACTCCGGCCGGGGGTCCAGCGCCGCCGAGGCCATCGCGCCGTCGATGAGGAGCGAGATCTGGAGGGCGAGCCGCGCGGGGTCGGCGGCCCCGGCCGCCCGGGCGAGCCCGGTCAGCCAGTCACGTACGGCCCGCTTGTGCTCGGCCGTCGCGGCGTGCGTGTCCGTTCCCGGCTTCGACTCGCTCCCGGTCCTGACGAACGCGCAGCCACGGAAGCCGTCCCGTACGGTCGCCGCGACCAGCGCGTCGAAGAGCCCGGTGAGCTGGTCGCGCGGATCGGGCCCGGCCGCCTCGGCGGCCGCGGTCAGCGCCCCGCGCCAGTGGGTGTCCGTCGAGCGCAGATAGGCCTGGACGAGTTCGTCCTTGCAGCGGAAGTGGGAGTACAGCGTCGCCTTGGCCACGCCCGACTCGGCGATGATCCGGTCCACCCCGACACCCCGTACGCCATGGGCGTCGAACAGCTCGGTCGCGGTGGACAGGATCCGGTCGCGGGCGGAGGGCCGGGTGCCGCTCATGGTCATGCTCCTCGGGTGGTGCCGGTGCCCTCCAGCGTACAGACAGACCGGTCCGTGCACTGGAGGGCGAAGGGGCACCGCGGGGCAAGTGGCGGCTCAGCCGTTGGCGAGCGCCTTCAGCCGGTCCTGCGCGCCGTTGAACAGGTTGTGGTCGCCGACCGTCGGGCCGGAGGAGGTGTACTGCCAGATGGTGTGGAAGCCCCAGCCCGCCGGCAGCTCACCGACGGAGGAGCCGTAGCGCGGGATCCACAGCGGGTTGACGGCGCCGAAGGCGCTGGAGTTGCCGGTGCAGCTCTTCCACCAGCTGGTGGAGGTGTAGATGACCGGGTCGCGGCCGGTGCGCTCCTTGTAGGTGCTGGTGAAGTCCTTGATCCAGCTGACCATCGCGGCGGCGCTCTTGCCGTAGCAGGTGGCGCCGTAGGGGTTGTACTCCATGTCCAGCGCGCCCGGCAGTGTCTTGCCGTCCTTGGACCAGCCGCCGCCGTGGTCGACGAAGTAGTTGGCCTGGGCGGCGCCCGAGGAGTTGTCCGGCAGGGCGAAGTGGTACGCGCCACGGATCATGCCGACGTCGTACGAGCCGTTGTACTGCTGGGCGAAGTACGGGTTGGTGTAGCTGGTGCCCTCGGTCGCCTTGACGTAGGCGAACTTGACCCCGCTGCTCCAGAGGGTCGACCAGGCGACGTTGCCCTGGTGGCTGCTGACGTCCACGCCTTCTACGGTGGCGAGCAGATCGGACGGCGGTTCGCCGGTCGTGGAGCCGCCCTCGTGCTTGAGGATCTGTGAGCCCGCCCAGTCGTCCTCGGGGTGGGGGATGGCCTTCGTACCGCCGTCCACGGCCGGGTCGTCGTCGGCGGACGCGGGGCCGGACAGGGCGAAGGCCGCGGTGAGGAGAGTGGTGAGGAGGGCGGCGAGCAGGCCGATCAGCGCGCTGGGGGTGCGCCGGGTGGGGCCGGGTCTGTGCACAGGCATGGCGTGCCTCCGAAGCCTCGGTGGGGGGAGCGGGGAAGACATGCGGTCGGGGGTGATATTGGAATGGCCATGTCACGAATGACGCTACGGGCGTAGATAGCGACGGGGAAGGGCTGGGGCGGGCTGCCGTTGGTCTAATCCTGCGAAATACTGATGGAGCTGCGGTAACAGCCGTGCGTGCAAGAAACTTTCACGATGTGAAAACCCGGAGAGGGCTCTGACGTGCACAACAACGGGGCAACGCCCCCCGAGGAGGGTGAGGGCGGCGCCGTGGGCGGAATTGGTGTGGACCATGCGTTCCTGGCGCTGGAGCGGGAATTGGCGGTCTTCCTCCGCCGCGCCCGCGCCTCCTCGGGCGAATTGGCCCGCGAGGTCCACCCCGACCTGGAATCCGCCGCGTACGGGCTGCTGATGCGCCTGGAGGACGCGGGGGAGCAGCGTGCGACGGACCTCGCGGCCTACATCGGTGTGGGCAAGGCGACGATGAGCCGTCAGCTGCGCGCCCTGGAAGGGCTCGGGCTGGTGACCCGGGCGCCCGACCCGGCGGACGGCCGGGCCTTCCTGGTGCAGCTGACGGACGAGGGCCGGGCCCGTTTCCGGCGGGTCCGGATCGCGCGGCGCGCGCGGTACGCCCGTCGGCTCGCCGCCTGGGAGCGCAGCGAAGTCGCCGAACTCGCGCGGCTGCTGCACCGGCTGAACAGCACGCAGGAAGCCGACGAACCCGGGCAGACGACCCGCGCGGAGCGGGACCAGTAGGGCGCTCATGTACGTCAGGATCGGCGAGCCGCGCCGATCCGGCGACGTGGACGTGGCGACTGCGGTACCCGGCTCCCGGATGAGCCGGTGCCGGCCCGCGCGGTTCGGAAGTTCGGCGGCTCCGGCTATGGCTCCGGCTACGGCTCGACGAGGACGGCCGCCGCGTCGTCGTGGGCCTTGCCCCGCGGGAAGGCCGCCTGGTCCGGGTCGGCGTGCTCCGCCGCCCGCACCCGGTCGATCAGCGCCTGCGGCCCCTCCTTGCGCAGCAGCCCGAGGCAGGCGTCCCAGTTGCCCTCGCGGAACACCTCGACCCAGCGCGACGCCCCGTCGGTGAGGGCCGCCAGCGCCCGTACCTCCGTACGCGGCAGGCTGCCGGTGACCGCCTTGGCGGCGACGGCCGGATCGGCCGCGGCGGTGAAGAAGCCGCCTTCGAGGTTGCGCAGCGGGGCGACCCGCCGCCCCTCGGCGCGCAGCCGGTCGATGCGGTCGTCGAGCACGGCCGTCACCCCGCCCCCGGTCCGCTCGATGAGCAGGACGGAGTCGGAGAGCACCAGGTACTCGATCCGGTCCGCGTCCCAGCGCGCCGCGACCACGGTCGCCTGCGGGGTGAGGGGGTGAGAAAGGTCACAAGTTGAACGATGTGCCTCGGCGGTACGCGCGATCGCGTACGCGAGGCAGTCGGCCAGGGCCGTGTCCCACCGCGAACCGGCCAGTTCGAGCAGCGCGCCACCGAGCCGGGCGGTGTACCAGGGCACGCCGTGGGCGCATCCGGCGTCGCCCTCGGGCGGGGTCACCCCATCCAGCACCACGAGGGCGCCGCCGTGCCCGGAGGCGGGCAGGGCCACGGACGCGTAGTCCTCGTTGGGGCGCCGCGGATCGCCGGGGGCGGTCGCGAGTTCGATGCGCATGCGGTCAGTCTGCCGGACGGCCGCCGGCCGCTCCCGCTCCGGGTGCGGCCGGATAAGGTGCGCGGAAGGTGCGCGGAAGGCGGGCGGACAGGTCCGCTGGAAGGTGGGCAGGGGGATGCGCATCCTGCCAGGACGGGCAAGCGTTTTCCAGCCCGGGAAATTCGGCCGCCGGGTATGGTCCGTGACGAAAGTTGGTGCTCAACTACGCAATGCGGTTCACTCGTTCGGGTGGGCCGGGTGGGTGATGCGCACCCGCCCCGGAGTCGTCCCTGGAAGGGTCGGAATCCCCGCCGGAGGTGGGGAAGCGCAGGAGTTGATGTGTCGTCACCTCTGGCACCACAGCGGTCTGGAACCACAGCGGTCGGGCGAGAAAAGATGGTGAGCACCGGTGCGGAAGAAGCGGCTTCGGGGCACCAAGCGCGAGCACATCAGTGAGCCTCGCGATCAGCGTGAGCAGGGGCATGAGCAGCTGACCGGCGGGCTCCCCCCGGCGGCGGAGCCCCCTCCCCCGGCGGAGCCCTCGTCGGCGGACGGACTCCCTCCGGCGGACGGGTCCCCGGTAGCCGGACCCTCGTCGGCAGCCGGGGTCTCCTTAGCCGCGGACTCCCCGCCCGGAGCCCCGGCCCCGCAGCCGCCCCGGGGGCGCCCCGCGCGCGTCCGGAACCGGCTGACCGCGTCCGTCGCCCTCGTCTCCATCGCCGTCCTCGCCGCCGGTGCCCCCGCCGTCCTCAGCGCCCTCGACGACGCCACCGAGGCACAGAAGCTGGTCGACCTCGCCGAGGCCAACCGGGGCACGGTGGCCCTCGCGCACTCCCTCGCCGACGAACGCGACGCCATGATCGCCTTCGTCGCCGCGGGCCGCACCACCACCGACGGCGGTGGCGTCTCCGAGGACCAGCGCGCCCGCGTCGACCGGCAGGTCGCCGAGGTGCGCGGAGAGGTCCCGGCCGCCCTCGCCGCGCGCTTGGGCACCCTTCCCGAGATCCGTCAGCAGGCCCTGACCGGCAAGGGCTCGTCCCTCGACGTCTTCGACGCGTACACCGAGGCCGTCCAGGCGCTGAACCGGGTCGCCGACACCCTCGCCCGCAAGCTCCCGGCCGGCGCCGACACGGGCCCCGCCCCCGCGCTGGCACCGCTCGGCCGCGCCGTGGAGGAGGCGTCCGCCACCCGCGGGCTGCTGCTCGCCGCGCTCGCCGACCGCGACGGCCGGGCCCCGCTGACCGCGGCCGCCCAGCGCACCCGGGTGCGCGAGCAGTCCGCGCTCGCCGACTTCCACCAGCTCGCCCCGGCCTCCGCCCGCGACGCCTACGACCGCACCGTCAACGGCACCGAGGTCACCGCCGCCGAGCGCTACCTCGACCGGCTCACCGATCAGCCCCAGCTCTCCGGCCAGGAGCTGTTCATCGACAAGAGCCGCCTCGAAGCGGCGCTGACCGCCCGCATCGACCGGATGCGCGGGGCCGAGTCCGCGCTCGCCTCCACCGAGATCACCCGGCTCGGGCAGTTGCGCGACGACGAGGTCACCGCCCTTGAGGTGAGCGTCGCCCTGGCCGGTGCCTGTCTGCTGCTCGCCCTCGGCACCAGCATCCACAGCGCCCGCTCGATGACCCGCCCGCTGGCCGCGCTGCGGCTCGGCGCCCGCCGGGTCGCCGCCGACCCGGCCGCCCAGGAGCCGATCGCCTACAAGGGCCGCAACGACGAGTTCGCCGACGCCGTACGGGCGGTCAACGAACTCCACCAGGCCGCGCTGCGCCACCACGAGCGGCTGACCCGGCTCGACGGCGACCGCGCCCGGCTGGTCGGCGAGCGGCAGCGGCTCGTGGACGAGGCGGCCGAGCTGCGCGCCGAACGGGACGCGGTCGCCACCCGGCTGGAGGGGCTGCGCGCCCGGGTCCACAGCAGCTTCGTCAACCTGGCGCTGCGCAGCCTCGGGCTGATCGAACGCCAACTGGCGATCATCGAGTCCATGGAGGAGCGGGAGCAGGACCCCGACCGCCTCGAAACGCTCTTCCAGCTCGACCACCTCGCCACCGGCATGCGCCGCTACGGTGAGAACCTGCTGATCGTCGCGGGTTCCGAGCACCAGGCGAACCACCCGGGCCCGGTGCCGCTGCTGGACGTGCTGCGCGCCTCGATCAGCGAGGTCGAGCGGTACGACCGGGTGCACATCCAGTCGCTGCCGCCGCACGCCCAGGTCGCCGGGTTCGCCGCGGACAGCGTCAGCCATCTGATCGCCGAACTGCTGGAGAACGCCACGACGTTCTCGCCGCCGGACGCGGCGGTGCAGGTGTCCGGCTGGCTGCTGGAAAGCGGCGAGGTCATGCTCTCCGTCCAGGACGAGGGCATCGGCATGACGCCCGAGCGGCTCACGGAGCTGAACGAGCGGCTCGCCGACCCGGTCCCCGAGTACTGCCAGGGCCCGCAGCCGGACGATCCGCTGGGGCTCGGCCTGTACGTGGTGACCCGGCTCGCCGCACGGCACGGCGTACGGGTGTCGCTGCGCGAGCAGCAGCCGGGCGGGGTGGCCGCCATCGTCGTCCTGCCCACCAAGATCCTCCCGTCGGGTCCGCCCGGCGCCGGACTCCCGCCCGCCCCGCCGGCCGCCGCGGGCGGCGCGCTCGGCGGCACCGGCCTGGCTGCCTTTCCGAGCTTCCCGGGCGCCGCGGCCGAGGCCAACGGCAACACCCTCCCGTCCCACGGCCGTCCGTCCGCCCCCGCCCCGGCCGCCGAGGCGGAGGGCGCGCCCGCACCGGCCGTACCGGGCCAGCGCCGTGCGGCGGCCGCCGGCGACGCGGACCGTACGGAGCGAGAGCCCGAGCCGGAGCCGGCCCCCGGCGAGCCGTCCGCCGCGGGCGTGGACGCGGGCCCCGAGGCGGTGTCGTGGGCGGCCCCCGGCGAGGCCTGGGCGGGCGCCGCCGAGGACGAGGACCCGTACCTCATGGAGCCCACGCCGCCGCGCGGACACCCGGCCCCCGGCGCGGGGATCCCCGGCGCGGGGGAGGAGCTGCCGGTCCTGCCGAAGCGCACCCCGAAGGCGTTCATGGCCGACGAGCCGGCCGGCCCCGCCGACCCCGCCGGGTCCGTCGTCGAGCGCACGATGGAGCTGACCGTGCCGGGCGGCGAGCAGCCGTTCGACAGCCGCGCCGTACGGCCCGCGGGCGCGGACGCCTGGGGCCCGGCCGGTCCCGGCGGGCCGCGGCCGGAGCGGTGGGAGGAGCCGGAGCCGACGGAGCCGCGGCATCAGCCCCGCGACCCGTACGCCATCGGCCCCGACCAGCACTCCCACGCCCCGGAGGCGACCGGCCAACTGCCGCGCACGGGCAAGGGACTTCCCAAGCGGACACCGCGGAACGTGGCCCGTCGCGACCCCGACCCGCAGGAGCGCACCGGGTCGGTGAACGCGGAGGAATTGCGGCGTAGGCTGGGCGGGTTTCAGCGCGGTGCGCGGGACGGCCGCCGGGACGTGGAGGCCGAGATCGCCGCACGGGGCGCGGCCGGACGGCGCGGCACGGACGGGCAGAGGGGAACGGACGGGCAGCGTGGCACGGCGCAAACGGGGGCGCAGGACGGGGGCGGCACGGTTGAGGAGGCACGCGGGTGAATGCGCCCAGTAGTACCTACGGGTTGAGTTCCCAGGCCCGTAATCTGCACTGGCTGCTGTCGAGCCTGGTCGAGGAGGTGCCCGGCGTCCGCTCGGTGGCGGTCGTCTCGTCCGATGGGCTGCTGCTGCTGTCCTCCGACGCGCGGCACACCGCCGCCCCCGCGGGCCCGGCGACCCAGGACGGCCCGAAGGGCTCCACCGCGGACCTCGCGACGATCGTGTCGGGGCTGGGCAGCCTGACGCTCGGCGCGGCGAAGCTGATGGACGGCGGCGGCGTCAAGCAGACGGTGGTGGCGATGGACGAGGGCAGCCTCTTCGTCATGTCGATCAGCGACGGTTCGCTGCTGGGGGTGCACGCCACGCCGGACTGCGACATGTCCGTCATCGCGTACCACATGGCGCTGTTCGTGGGCCGGGCCGGGCATGTGCTCACCCCCGAACTGCGTTCGGAACTACGGAGGTCGCTGGAGTCGGCGCAGTGACGGCAGGGTCCGGCCGGGCCGCTCGCAGACCGGCCCGGGTGCGTCCGTACTCGCTCACCGGCGGCCGCACCCGCTCGGGGCACGTGCTGCTCGTGGAGACGTTCGTGGCGTCGCTGGAGCCCGCGGACGGGCCGGTGGACGGGCCACTGGACCCGGCACCGGACACGCCTGGCGCGCGGATGCCGCCGGAGATACGGGCCATCATCGAGCTGTGCCGCAGAATGCGTTCGGTCGCGGAGGTCTCCGCGATGCTCAAGATTCCGCTGGGCGTGGTGCGCGTCCTGCTCAGCGACCTCGCCGACCAGGGAAAGATCCGTGTGTACGGCACCGGGCGGGGCCCCGGACAGCCGGATCGCGCGTTGCTCGAAAGGGTGCTCGTTGGACTTCGCAGACTCTGAGACGATGACGGTGACGCCGCCGCATGTGTCGGAGATACCCGGCGCCGGTATACCCGGCGCCGAAGAACGGCTCCAAAGCTGGCAGACGGACCGCTCACGGGCGCCGATCGCCACCAAGGTAGTGATAGCGGGGGGTTTCGGCGTCGGGAAGACGACGTTCGTGGGCTCGGTCTCGGAGATCACTCCGCTGCAGACCGAGGCCCTGATGACGCAGGCCAGCGAGGACGTGGACGACCTCGGCGCGACGCCCGAGAAGCTGACCACGACCGTCGCGATGGACTTCGGGCGGATCACGCTCGAATCCGATCTGGTGCTCTATCTCTTCGGCACCCCGGGCCAGCAGCGGTTCTGGTTCATGTGGGACGACCTGATGCGCGGGGCGATCGGGGCGGTCGTGATGGCCGACACCCGGCGCCTTGAGGACAGCTTCCCGGCGCTGGACTACTTCGAAAGCCTCGGCCTGCCGTATGTGGTGGCGGTCAA
The DNA here is from genome assembly GCF_001417735.1 of Streptomyces sp. NBRC 110028. Taxonomy (GTDB): domain Bacteria; phylum Actinomycetota; class Actinomycetes; order Streptomycetales; family Streptomycetaceae; genus Streptomyces. The sequence continues at coordinate 379,455 of NZ_BBUZ01000023.1, read as the reverse complement.
CCATTTCGAGGGGACCCCGCTCTACGGCCCGGAGGACGTCCGGGACGCGCTCTCGGTATCGCCGAAGGTGCCGGTGGTGACGATGGACGCCCGGCAGCGGGTCACGGTGGTGGACGCGCTGCTGGCGCTGGTACGTCACGCCGTTGACGTTTCGCCCGAGTGAACTAATCTCGGCTCCGCTCGCGGAATGGAATGCCCTGTTCCTTTTCCTGTCCTGAGCCTGAGAGAGAGTCACTTCATGCGGAAGATACTCATCGTCGGAGCCGGTCAGTCCGGCCTCCAGCTCGCCCTCGGCCTCCAGGCCGAGGGCTACGAGGTCACCCTGCTGGCGAACCGCACCGCCGATGAGATCCGCTCCGGACGCGTCATGTCCACGCAATGCATGTTCCACACCGCGCTCCAGCACGAGCGCGACCTGAAGCTCAACTTCTGGGACGAGCAGGCGCCGCGCATCGAGGGCCTCGGCATGTCCGTCGCCGGGCCGCCGACGCCCCGGGGGCCCCATTCCCGCGCCATCAACTGGGTCGGCCGGCTCGGCGGGTACGCGCAGTCCGTCGACCAGCGGATCAAGATGGCGGGCTGGATGGAGCTGTTCGAACAGCGCGGCGGCCGACTGGTCATCCACGGTGTGGCCGTCTCCGACCTGGACTTCTTCACCCAGAGCCACGATCTGGTGCTGGTGGCCGCAGGCAAGGGCGAACTGGTCGCGCTCTTCGGCCGCGACGCCGCCCGCTCCCCGTACGACACCCCGCAGCGTGCGCTGGCCGTCAGCTATGTGCACGGTCTCGGCCCGCGCCCCGAGCACCCGGACGTCGTGGCGGTGCGCTGCAATCTGGTCCCCGGCGTCGGCGAGCTGTTCGTCATGCCGGCCCTCACCATCAGCGGGCGCGCCGACATCCTCTTCTGGGAAGCCGTCCCGGGCGGCCCGGCCGACGCCTTCCACGGCATCACCGACCCGTCCGACCACCTGGCCACCACGCTGGAGCTGATGGAGCGGTTCACTCCCTGGGAGTACGCGCGGGCCACCAAGGTCGAGCTGACCGACGCGGGCGGCACGCTCGCCGGGCGGTACGCCCCGACCGTACGCGACCCGATCGGCGAGCTGCCCGGCGGCGGCCTGGTGCTCGGCGTCGGCGATGTGGTGGTCGCCAACGACCCGATCACCGGCCAGGGCTCCAACTCGGCCGCCAAGTGCGCCGCCTCCTACCTGGACAGCATCGTCGCCCACGGCGACCGGCCGTTCGACGCGGCATGGATGCGGAAGACCTTCGACCGCTACTGGGCGACCGCCCGGCATGTGACCAAGTGGTCCAACACGATGCTGGCCCCGCCGCCCGGGCACATCATGGAACTGCTCGGCGCGGGCGGCGACCTGCCACCGGTGGCCGACCGGATCGCCAACGGCTTCGACGACCCGGCCGACTTCGAAGACTTCTTCTACGAACCACAGAAGGCGGCGGCCTATCTCGCCTCCCTGACCTCCCTGACCTCCCCGGACGAGGTGGACGAGGCGGACGAGGCGGACGCCGAAGCCTCCTGACCTCTAGTGCCGCGTCAGCCAAGGTTCACCCCGCTCGCCGCCCTGGCACGGCCATCTGCGGCGTTGCCGAATCGACCGAGTAGGCCCACTACGAGGCCGATCCGGCGCCTTGCATCTGACCGCACCAGGACGCCTCGCTACCGGGCAAACCTTGACTGACGCGGCACTAGCCCCGGGCCGGGCCCGGACGGACCACGCCCTGCACCGGATTGGACGCCAGCGGGGAGAGCCGCACCGTGGTGCCGGGCCGGGGCGCCTGCACCACCTGGCCGCCTCCCGCGTAGATCGCCACATGGCTCGCGCCCTTGTTGTAGATCACCAGGTCGCCGGGGCGGATCTGGCTGAGCGAGATCCTCGGCAGCCGTCGCCACTGCTCCTGGCTGGTGCGCGGAATGGTGCGGCCCGCGTGCGCCCACGCCTGGGAGGTCAGCCCCGAGCAGTCGAAGGCGTTCGGCCCCTCGGCGCCCCACACATACGGCTTGCCGATCTGGTTGAGCGCCCACCGCAGCGCCCGCTGCCCGGCCGACGCCGAGGCCATCGGGAGCCGCCCGGGGGTCTTCGGCGCCACGGGGGTGGTGGCCGTGCCGCCTCCCGTGCCCCCGTCCGGGCCGCCCGGGGGCTGAGCGGCGCCCGCGCCCTGACCGCCGCCGGTGTCCTGACCGCCGCCCGTGCCGGTGCCCGTGCCCGTGCGCGTGCCCTGGTCCTGGCTCTGGCTCTGGCTCTGGTCCTGGCCGGGGTCCGGGAGGGGCGGCGGGCCCGCGGCGCCCTGGGACCGGCGGGTGGCCCCGCCCAGCGCCCCGGAGGCGAGCAGCTTGCGCTGCCGCTTCTCGGTCTCCTCGCGCTCCTTCTCCGCCACCTGGGTGATCTGGCGGGCGGTCAGTGAGGCGAGCATCTTCTCGATCTTCGTGAGCCGCTTCTTGACCTTGTCGCGCTGTTTCTTCTTCTTCGCGCTCAGCGAGAGCTGCTTGTCCAGGGCGGCCCGGGCCCGGGTGGCGAGGGCGTCGGCGTGCCGCTCGCCCTTGGTCAGCCGCTCCACCACGGCGGCCTCCCGGCCCGCCGCCCGGTCCAGCTCGCGCGCCTGGTCGACGGCGTCCTCCGGATGCGGGGTGAGCAGCGTCAGCAGGAAGGTGTACGCGGAGAGCTGGGTGTGGCCCTGGTACTGCTGGCGGGCCAGCCGCCCCGCGTCCTCCCGGCTGGCGGCCAGGTGGGTGCGGCTGCGGGCGAGGTCGTCGGTCAGCTCCCGGGTCTTCGTCCGCTGTCTGCGCAGCTTCTCCTCGGTCGCGTTGTACGCCTCGGTCGCCTCCTCCGCCTTCCGGTACAGCGTCTTGAGCTGCGTGAGCAGCCCGGCGACTGACCGGTCGGCAGGCCGGGAGGAAGGGAGGGCGGGGGCGGCCGTGGCCGCCGGGACGGGCGGGACGAGCGCGGCGGCGGCGGTGATCGCTGCCGCGCAGACCGAGCCTACGATCCGTCCTGACACGGGCTCACACCTCCGGCTGCGGAAACGGGGTCCGACGACCACCTCAGCAGGAACGCGGCGTGACAGTCGTATCTTCTGGGGAATGATGGGCAAGTCGGCCCAATACGGTCACCCGTGCGGAGGGCGATCGCGGGCGATGGAACGCCCTTCGGCCACGCCGCTCAGCCCCGCTTGGACCACGGCCACTTCGGCCCGCCGCCCGGCCTGCCCTCCGGGTCGTATGCGTAAGCCCACCCCCGGATCAGCCCCAGCCGCCGGGAGGTGCCCGCCGGGACGCGGCGGTAGACGTACACGGCCGGCGGCCCGCCGTCCTCGTCCGGGACCGGCACCTCGTACGTCTTCGGCGGCTGCCCCGTGGCGCCGACCAGCACCGGCAGCACCCGGCCGTCCAGCGGCCCGCCGACGAACGGCGTCTCCTCGCTCCTCACCGCGCCACCACCCTCACCGCGTCCGGGGCTTCACAGCAGGTGCCGCGCCTCGTCGAACACCGGCGCCACGCGCCGCACCAGCGCGCCCACCGGGCCGTGCGCGGGCTCCGCGGCGAGCGCCGCCCGTATCGCCCGGGCCGCCTGCGGATCGGTCGCCGCGGTGGCGGTCAGCAGCGCCACGAAGTGGTCCACCAGCCAGTCCCGCAGCTCCCGGGCCGGCGGCTGCTTGTTCTCGTCCAGCCAGATCAGCGAGGCCGCCTCGACCGCCGTGATCCAGGTGCGCACCATCATCCGCAGCCGGGCGCCGGGCTTCTCGGCGGGCTCCTCCGCCGTCAGGTGCAGCAGGATCTCCTCGGCCGCGGCCCGCCGCACCTCGTCCACGATGGCGCTCGTCCGCGAGGTCTCGACCACGCTGCCACCGTGCAGCAGCGCGCTGAACCCCGCGTCGTGCTCGTCCACGAAGGTGAGATAGCGGTCCAGCACGTTGCCCAGCCGGGCACTGAGCGGGCCGGTCCGCGGCTCCTCGAAGCACCCCTCCAGCTCGTCGGCGGCGCTGCGCAGCGCCGCCTCGTACAACTGCTGCTTGCCACCGGGGAAGTAGCGGTAGACGAGCGGGCGGGAGGCCCCGGCGGCCGAGGCGACATCGTCCAGCGACACGTCCTCCGGCGCGCGGTGGGCGAACAGGCCGAGCGCGGCGGTGATCAGTTCGGCGCGCCGCGCCTCGACGCTGAGCCTGCGGTACGCCCCGCGGCGCGCGGTGGCCGGGGGCGCCGCGGCCGCCCGGTCCGCGTCCGCCGGGGCGGTGCCACTGGTCGTCGTCATGCCTGGCAGCGTAACCGCACCCGGGCAGGTGGCGAGGGGCGGGCCGGTGCCGGAGGGGGCAAGGCACCCCCTACAGCAGGCCGCTGCTCTGCCACAGTTTGCGGCCCACACCGCGCAGCACCCCGACGTCGTCGAGGAATTCGGTCAGCCGCCGGGCGCCGCCGCGCATCACCTCGCGGCGGTGCCCGCTCGCCCGCACCTGGGCCACGGCCGCCCGCCGGTCGAGGCCGACGTCCGTGTACACCTGGGGGTTGACGAAGGCGAGCGAGAACACCCGGGCGAACTCGCCCGAGCCGACGCGGGTCACCTCCTTCTCCCAGCGCGGCGCCCGCGCCATCTGGCGGCGCAGCTCCTCCCGGGCGTACCGCACGTGGCGCGCCTCCTCCACCACGTGGATCCGGGTCACGCCGCGCACCAGCGGCTGGACGCGCTCATCGGGGAACGTCAGCCGCTGCATCCAGTCCAGGACCTCCTCGCCGAGCAGGGTGGCGGTGAACGAACCGGGCGTGGTGGAGAACGTCTTGAAGAACCGGCCCAGGTTCTGGTGGAGCCGGGTGACCGGATACGCGGGGGTGCCGCCCTTGGTGATCAGCCGCGCGAACATCTTGGAGTGGCGGCACTCGTCGGCGATTTCGGTGAGCGCGTAGCGGACGTGGGCGCTGGTCGGGGGCTTGTCGTAGATGTGCCGGGTGAGCAGCTGGATCAGGATGATCTCGAACCAGATGCCGAGCGAGGCCAGCGCCGCCGCCTCGTGCCGCGCCAGCAGCATCCGCTGCTCCTCGGACATCCGCCGCCACATCGGGGTGTCGTAGAGGGAGACCAGCTCCGGCGGCCAGAACCACTTGTCCGGTTCGAACGGCGCGTCCCAGTCCAGTTCGGTGTCGGGGTCGAACGAGTGCCGGGCGGAGGCCCGCAGCAGCCGCTCCGCCACCCGTTCCCGGTCCTTGAGGAGCCCGAGTGCGTCCCGGGGCGCGCCTGATGCGGTCGCGGTCGTCATGGTTGTAAGGCACCTCGTCGAAGTGGTCGCGGCTGGACATCCCTTATGAGACTCTGTGTCAGCAAGCCCGTCAATCCCCTGGGGCCCGGTTGTTGACCCTCGTGCGACGGCCGTGTGAGCCTGCCGCGAGCGGGGGAGCGCAGCGAGGCGAAGGAGACGCCGTGTCGACGCAGGAGCTCTACGCCATGGATCCCGGCGACCCGATGTGGCAGGTGCCCGCCGCCGGCGCCGCCCGGTTCGCCTGGGAGTACGACGACCACCGGGCCCGGCTGCTCGCCCTGTACCAGAAGGGCAAGGACAAGCAGTGGGACGCGGCCAAGCGGATCGACTGGGACCTGGAAGTCGACCCGTACGACCCGCTCGGCACCCCCGACGAGGCCCTGGCCCTCTACGGCACACCCCACTGGGACCGGATGTCCGGGCGGGAGCGGGCCGAGGTGCGCCGCCACGCCGCCTCCTGGCAGTTCAGCCAGTTCCTGCACGGCGAACAGGGCGCGATGGTGTGTGCCGCCCGCATCGTCGAATCGGCGCCCGACCTCGACGCCAAGTTCTACTCCGCCACCCAGACCATGGACGAGGCCCGCCACGCCGAGCTGTACGGCCGCTTCCTGCACGAGAAGATCGGCATGGTCTACCCGATCAACGACCATCTCCAGGCGCTGCTCGGCGACACCCTCCGCGACTCCCGCTGGGACATGGCCTACCTGGGCATGCAGGTCCTCATCGAGGGCCTGGCCCTCGCCGCGTTCGGCCTCATCCGCGACACCACCGACAAGCCGCTGCCGAAGCAGCTCCTCGCGTACGTCATGCAGGACGAGGCCCGCCACGTCGCGTTCGGCCGGATGGCGCTGCGCGACTACTACCGCGACCTGACCGACGGGGAGCTGCGCGAGCGCGAGGAGTTCGTCATCGAGGGCTGCTACCTCATGCGCGACCGGCTGCGCGGCGTCGAGGTCCTGGAGAACCTGGGCATCCCGAAGGCCGAGGCCGAGGAGTACGCCGAGCGCTCCCCGTACCTCCACATGTTCCGCAAGCTGCTCTTCAGCCGCATCGTGCCGTGCGTGAAGGACATCGGCCTGTGGGGCGAACGCCTGCAGCGCGCCTACGTCGACATGGGCGTCCTGGAGCTCGGCGACAGCAACCTGGACCTGCTGATGACCGAGGACGAGGAGGTGGCGCAGCGCCTGGACGCCGAGCGCTTCGCCGCCGAGGAGGCCGCCCGGACCGGGGAGGTCGAGGCGGCCATCGCGCAGGGCGCGGCCGGCGACTGAGGCGGCCGGGGCGCGTCCGGATCAGGCGCCGGCCGACGCGGCCGGACGGATGGCTTCGGCGGCCGCCGAGGCGAATCCGGCGACGGTGCGGGGACAGCGCCAGTGGGGCTCCAGCTCGGACAGCGGCAGTTCGTCCCCGTCCGGGCCGGCCCACTGGTGGAGTTCATCCCAGGACACGTCCTCGCTGCCGGGGTCTGCGAACAGCTCAAGAGCCGTGGGAAAGGCCTCCAACGGCCCGATGCCCAGCCCCTGGTCGCTCGGGTGGCCCGCATGGTCGCAGGGGGCTCCGGCCCCGTCCGCCGCGACGGCGCGCAGCGCGGCGGCGGCCCGGTCCGCGACGCCGGGGGCCGAATGCCACATCACATGGCCGTGCATGAGCACCAGGCCGAGGGCCGGAAACGCCACTTCGGGAGAGCCGGCGCCGTGCGTGGCGCGGGCCTCTTCGAGCCGGTCCACGCACCGCGTCACCACCGCGTCGATCTCTTCCTCATCGCCCAGGTAGTAGCCCTGGTGGATGGAATCCCAGTCGTCGATCAGATCCCGCACATCCTCATTCATGATCGCTGCGACGCGTTGTCGGTGCGGTGTGGTTCCCTCAGTGCACGAGCACGCCGAGCACGCGCACGCCGAGCACGAGCGCGAGCCGTCCCGCCGGAGAGGAACCGTCCCATGGTCACCCGCCACGCCGCCGCCTTCCGCCGTCTCCACGACGACCGCACCGGCTTCCTGATGCCGAACGCCTGGGACGCCGGGAGCGCGATCGTGCTGGCCGAGGCGGGGTTCCAGGCGCTGGCGACGACCAGCGCCGGGATCGCGTTCTCCCTGGGCAGGCCCGACCACACCATCCCGGAGGGCGGCAAGGCGGTCTCCCGGGCCGAGATGTTCGACCGCGTCCACCAGATCACCGCGGCGGTGGACCTGCCCGTCAACGGTGACTTGGAGGACGGGTACGGGGCGGAGCCCGAGGTGGTCGCCGAGACCGTCCGGCTGGCCGTCGGCGCGGGCCTCGCGGGCGGCAACATCGAGGACTTCGCGGACGGGCGGCTGTACGACGAGGAGCTGGCCGTCGCCCGGATCGCCGCCGCCCGCGAGGCCGCGGACGCGGGCGGCGGCTTCGTGCTCACCGCCCGCACCGACGGCCTGCTGCTGGGCTCCCCGGCCCCCCTCGCCGACGCGATCCGGCGCGCCAACCGGTACCGGGAGGCGGGCGCGGACTGCCTCTACGTACCGGGCGTCAACGACCTCGCGAGCATCACCACCCTGGTCGCCGAGGTCGACGGCCCGCTCAACGTGGTCATGGGCCTGGGCGCCACCAGCCTCACCGCCGACGCCCTGCGCTCCGCCGGCGTCGCCCGCCTCAGCCTCGGCGGCAGCATCGCGCGCGCCGCGCTGGGCTTCGTACGGGACAGCGCCCGGGAGCTGCTGGAGCGCGGGACGCTGACGTTCGCGGAGGCCCAGATCCCGCAGGGCGAGCTGAACGAGCTGTTCGCCCGCGACCGCCTCGGCTGACTCGCCACCGCTGCCGCTCCACGCCCCTACCGGCCGGGCCAGTACCGCCCCGGCCCCGCCACCGAGCCCCGACGCCCCATGCTGACCAGCGCAGTTGACGCACCACCCGACCGGTCTCCGGTCGGGCCCCGGACGGCGCTCGGACACCGCTCGGCACCGGAGGATGATGGTGGGGTGCGGATTCGAACGAGCACCCTTGAGGAACTTCCCCGACTCCAGGACATAGAGCGCGCCGCCGGACGGTGCTTCCGGGACATCGGGATGGACGAAATCGCCGATGACGAGCCCCTGACCCTGGCCGAACTGGGGCGCTATCAGCGCGCCGGGCGCGCCTGGGTGGCGGTGGACGGCACGGACCGGGCCGTGGCCTACGTGATCACCGACCCCGTCGACGGGAACACGCACATCGAGCAGATCTCGGTGCACCCGGACAGCGCCCGCCGCGGGGTGGGCCGGGCGCTGATCGAGCACGTCGCGGCGCGGGCCGCCGCCGACGGCGTACCCGCGCTGACCCTGACCACCTTCGTGGACGTGGCGTGGAACGCCCCCTACTACGCGGCCCGCTGCGGCTTCCGGGCCCTGGCGGAGGACGAACTGACCCCCGGGCTGTGGGAGATCCGCCGCAGCGAGGCCGGGCACGGGCTGGACCGGTGGCCACGGGTGTGCATGCGCAGGGAGACCCGCTGATGGACCTCGCCGAGCCGGCGGACCCCGCGCCCCGGGCCGCGTCCACCCAACTGCTGGGCCTGGCCGCCGGCGCCCGCGCGCTCCTGGTCAACGCCGACGACTTCGGGATGTACCCGGCCGTGAACACCGCGGTCATCGAGGCCATCGAGCATGGCATCGCGGCGTCGTGCAGCCTGATGGTGCCGTGCCCGGCGGCGCCGCACGCGATGCAACTGCTGCGCGAGCGGCCGCACATCCCGTTCGGGGTCCATCTCACGCTCGTCCGCGACCTGCCCCGCATCCCCTGGGGTCCGCTGTCGCCGACGGAGCGAGTGCCGTCGCTGCTGAACGCGGCGGGGGAGCTGTACGACCACGCCGGGATACCGGAACTGCTGGCCCGGGCCCGCCCGGCGGAGGTCGAGCGCGAGTTCCGCGCCCAGATCGAGACCGTACGGGACGCCGGGCTCGCCCCCGCCCATCTGGACTGGCACTGTCTGGCCGACGGCGGCCGCGAGGACATCCGCGACCTGACGCTCGCCCTGGCCGCCGAATACGGCCTGGCGGTACGGATCTGGCTCGACCCGGCGCGGCGCGCGCTGCGGCGGCGCGGACTGCCCGCCCTCGACCATCCGTTCCTGGACAGCTTCGCGCTCGGCCTCGACGGCAAGGCCGACCACTACGCCCGGCTGTTGCGCGACCTGCCGCCCGGGCTCAGCGAATGGGCCGTACACCCGGGACTGGACGACGCGGGCGCCCGGGCGGCCGACCCCGGCGGCTGGCAGGTGCGCAGCACCGACCACGCCTTCCTGACCTCATCGAGGGCGCGCGACATCCTCCGAGAGGAGGGCATCGCCGTGGTCGACTACCGAACACTTCAGCGGCTCTGGGTCATCTGACGCGGCTGACGCGGCTCCGGGATCTCTACAGCGCAAGCCGTAGGGCTTCCCCTTCCCTTCAGGAAGGGGAAGCAAGTCAATTGAGTCATGTCGGATACCACGCCCACTACCACGGAACTCACCGCTCCGGCAGGCGCATCCGGGTCAGCCACCCCCGCGCACTCGCCGCTCAGAGCCTGGCTCGCCGTCGTCGCCGTGGCGTTCGGCACCTTCTCCGTCGTCACCACGGAAATGCTCCCCGTCGGTCTGCTCACCTCCGTCGGCTCCGCGCTGGGCGTCTCGCCCGGCACGGCGGGCCTGGCCATGACCGTGCCCGGCCTGGTCGCCGCCGTGGCGGCGCCCCTGCTGACCGTCACCGTCGGCCGCCTCGACCGGCGGCTGGTGCTGTGTGGCCTGATGGTGCTCCTCGCGGCGGCCAACCTGGCCTCCGCCCTCGCGCCCGGCTTCGCCGTGCTGCTGCTGGCCCGGGTGCTGGTCGGGGTGTGCATCGGCGGGGTGTGGTCCCTGGCCGCGGGGCTCGCCGTACGGCTCGTACCGGAAAAGTCCGCGGGCCCCGCCACCTCGCTGGTCTTCAGCGGGATCGCCGTCGCCTCCGTCCTCGGCGTACCGGTCGGGACGTTCATCGGCGACCTGGTCCACTGGCGCGCCGCGTTCGCCGGGATGGGCGCGCTCGCGCTGGCGATCGCCGCGGCCCTCGCCGTCACCCTGCCGCCGCTGCCCGCCACCGAGACCATCCGGCTGCGCGAGGTGCCGGGGCTGTTGCGCAACCCCCGGCTGCGGGTCGTGCTGATCACCATGCTGCTGCTGGTCACCGGCCACTTCGGCGCGTACACCTACGTCCGCCCGGTGCTGGAGGACGTCTCGGGCGTACGGGCGGGGCTGATCAGCACCCTGCTGCTGGCCTACGGCGTGGCGGGCATCGCCGGGAACTTCCTGGCGGGCGCCACCGCCCACCGCGCCCCGCGCGGCACCCTCATGGTCATCTTCGCCGTGCTGGCCACCGCGGTCCTGCTCGTCCCCGTAGCGGGTGGCACCCTCGGCGGGGCGGTCACGCTGCTGGTGCTGTGGGGGCTGGCGTACGGCGGGGTGTCGGTGACCTCGCAGACCTGGGTGCTGCACGCGGCGCCGGACGCGCGGGAGGCCGCCTCGGCGCTGTTCGTCGGCGTCTTCAACATCGCGATATCGCTCGGCGCGCTCCTCGGCGGCCGGGCGGCGGACGGGATCGCGCTCGTCGGCGTGATGTGGTTCGGCGGAGCGCTCGCGGTACTGGCCCTGGCGCATGTGGCGATCTTCGGAAGGCGGTAGCCGCGCGCCGTGAGACCCTGAAACCAGGGGGCTCGTCTTCGGGAGTGATCCGATGGCAGTGAGCATGCACGTGGTCTGGAGCAAGGCCGAGCCGGGGCGCGTCATCTACGAGACGCACTCGATCGAAACGATCACCGACGGCAAGGGTGTCCACGCGACGGTCGACAGCCACACCTACGAGATCTCCGTCCGCAGCCGCGCGGAGGCGGAGTCGATCGCGGACGCGGAGGGATACGAGCTGTTCCGCAAGGGCGAGGCGTGGGAGAGCCTGCCCGAGGAATGAGAGCGGGAGCAGCGCCGCCGGGGGTCCATGACCGTTGTGCCGATGCCCGCTGTACCCGGCCGGCCGGGCCCGTGTTCCCGGACCCGGCCGGACCTGTCGGCTCGCTCCTCAGCCGTGGCTCAGCAACAGGTCCACGTCCCGGGCCTCCGGGGTATCGCCGCCGACCGTGACCGGCCGGGTGGCCGGGGCGTAACCGCTGGCGACGACCGTGTAGTGCTCACCGGTCAGCCCCTCGAAGCCGAAGGCCCCGTCCGCGCCCGTGATGGACTGCCCGACGACATCGCCGGAGGCGTCCAGCAGCGCCACACGGGCGTCCTCCAGCGGCTTTCCGCCCTGGTCACGTACGGTGCCCCGGACCCGGGCCGCGGGCCGCAGCGACACCTCGACCCGCACCGGCTCACCGGCGGTCAGCTCGACCTGGGTGGCGTGCGGCCGGTGCCCCTCGGCGCTGAGCGTCAGCGCGTACGTGCCGGAGGCCAGCTCCGGAAGCGCGAACTCACCCTTCTCGTCCGTCCTCGCCGAACCCGCCACCTCGCCGTCCGCGCCGGTCGCGGTGGCGGTGGCCCCGGCCAGCGGCCCACCGCCCTCGGCCCGGACGGACCCGGTCAGCCCGCCGCCTCCGGCGAGCCGCAGGTCGCACAGGACGGGGACGTCCGACACCAGCAGCGTGGCGGCCTGTGGCCGGTGGCCGGGGGCCGAGCCGATGAGGACGACGCTCGCGCTGCCGGGCACGGTCACGGTGTAGCCGCCGTCGCCCCCGCTGACGGTACGGCCGAGCTGGCGGCCGCCGGTGTCGATCAGGGTGACGGCGGCGTCGGCCAGCGGGGCGCCGTCGGCGCCGAGGACCCGGCCGTGGATGACGCTGCCGGTGAGGGCGGGAACGTCCTCCTCGACGTGCTTCGAGACGTGCTCCGCGACGTGTTGTTCAGGGACACGCTCCTCCGGCACGGAAACGCCCGCGGCCGGCGCGGACGACACACTCCCCGAGGAGACCCGGCGCCGCGCGGGCAGGCAGAAGGCGATCAGCAGACCCACGACCGAGGCGGCGCACGCCACCATGAACGACGTCTGGAAGCCGTCCTTGCTCGGCAGCGGGACCCCGCCGAAGTCCGTCGTCTGGTGGGCCAGGATCACCCCCACCACCGCGCTGGAGGTGGACATGCCGATGGACCGCATCAGGGTGTTCAGACCGTTCGCCGCGCCCGTCTCACGGGCGGGGACGGCGCTGACGATCAGGGTCGGCATGGCCGAGTACGCGATGCCGATGCCGATGCCGAGCGCGGTGGAGAGCACCACGATCTGCCAGATGTGGTCGATCATCACCAGGCCCGCGCCGTACGTCGCGCCGATCACGATGATGCCGCTGACCAGCGACACCTTGGGACCGCGGGAGGCATTGATGCGTGCGGACAGCGGCGATACCAGCATCATCGCCACGCCCATCGGGGCGAAGTACAGCCCCGCCATGACCATCGACTGCCCCAGCCCGTAGCCGGTGGCCTTTGGCAGCTGCAGCAGCTGCGGCAGGATCAGCGACATCGCGTAGAACGAGAAGCCGACCATGATCGAGGCGAGGTTGGTCAGCAGCACCTGACGACGCGCGGTGGTCCGCAGGTCGACCAGCGGTTCGGCGGTCCGCAGCTCGAACAGCCCCCACAGCAGCAGGATCACCGCGGCCGCGCCGAACAGCCCGAGCGTCGTACCGCTCGCCCAGCCCCAGTCGCCGCCCTTGGTGATGGGCAGCAGCAGACACACCAGTCCGGCCGTCAGCCCGACCGCGCCGGCCAGGTCGAAGCGGCTGGGGGTGCGTACGGCGGACTCCGGGACGACGGCGAGCACCAGCGCGATCGATATCGCGCCCAGCCCGGCGGCCCCGTAGAACAGCACGTGCCAGCTGGTGTGCTGCGCGACGAACGCGGCGGCCGGCAGCCCCAGCGCACCGCCGATGCCGAGCGAGGAGCTCATCAGGGCCATCGCCGAGCCCAGCTTCTGCGGCGGCAGCTCGTCCCGCATGATGCTGATGCCCAGCGGAATGGCGCCCATCGCCCCGCCCTGGATGGCCCGGCCGACCACCATCACCACCAGGTCGGAGGTGACGGCGCAGGTCAGCGAGCCGACGACGAGCAGCGTCAGCGCGATCATCAGCATCCGGCGCTTGCCGAACATGTCCCCGAGCCGCCCCATGACGGGAGTCGAGACGGCCCCCGCGAGCAGGGTCGCGGTGACCACCCAGGACGCGTTCGAGCTGGTGGTGTGCAGCAGCTGCGGCAGCTCGCTCACGAGCGGGACGACCAGCGTCTGCATCACCGAAACGGCGATGCCGCAGAACGCGAGCACCGCCACGAAACCGCCACCGACCTCGCGCTGCGGGAGCGAGTTGCCGGGCGGCGCGGCGCTCAAGGGCTCCTCGACGCGGGCTGGGGCTGACTGGGCCATGCGGATGCGGCCTCCAAGCGGTACAACGGGGATGAGCAGGAGATGTGCATCCTACACATGATGTGTATCGTGCACACTTCAGTTGCATGGAGCAGGGGCGACGAGGAGGAAGCGTGCTGGAGCGGCTGGAACGCGAGCTGATGCTGGTCGCCAGGTGTCACGTCCTGACACCCCGGGACCGCAAGGCGTCCGGTGGCGAGTCGTGCGCCGACCGCCTGGACCGCTCGGCCTACCTCCTCCTCACCCGCCTGGACACGGAGGGCGCGATGTCGATCGGCCAGCTCGCCGACGCGTTCCAGCTCGACGTCTCGACCGTCAACCGCCAGACCGGCGCCCTGCTCCGCGGCGGCCTGGTCGAGCGCATCCCGGACCCCGACGGCGGCCTCGCCCGCAAGCTCCGCGTCACCGCCCTGGGCACCGCATGCCTCACCGCCGAACGCGACCGCCGCCGCACCAGCCTGGCCCGGCTGCTCGAGGACTGGACTCCGGAGGACCTGTCCCGCTTCGGCGAGGCCCTGACCCGCTTCAACCGTGAGGTCGAAGCCCAGGACGGCCGCCCCTGGCCCCGCGAGGAGACGGAATCCCCGGCCGAGGGTGAGCGTTGAACTGAACACGGACCCACCCGAGGAGGACCCCCATCATGCCCACTCACCCCCACACCGGCTCCGGCACCGGCCACCGCGTGGACGTGACGCGTGGCGCGCAGCACGTCAAGGTCACCATCGACGGCCAGGTCGTCGCCGAGACGGACCGCCCGCTGCTGCTCCACGAGACCGGCCTGCCGGTGCGCTACTACCTCCCGCCGGAGGACGTGGACCTGACCCTGTTCGAGCCCACCGACACCCGCACCACCTGCCCGTTCAAGGGCGAGGCGGCGTACTGGACGTACATCGGCCCGGACAGCGGCGCCGAACCGCGCCCGGACGTGGTCTGGGCGTACCCGCAGCCGCTCGACGCCGTGGCCGAGATCAAGAACCACCTCTGCTTCTACGACACGACCGCCAAGGTCGAGGTCTCCTAGGCAGGTCATCACCCCATCAGTGGCCTTCCCCCTCACCCCCAGGGGGAACGGCTGACGCGTGCACCTCCACGCGTACTCCTGGCTGGGCGAGAAGGAGCTGTTCGACCACGAGATCCGGCGCCGCCTCCCCGACCGCCCCCTGCCCCCGGCCACCCCGGAGGACGAGGAGCACTACCGCGCCCTCCTCGACACCTTCCGCCGCTCGGAGCTGCCCCCCATGGAGACGGCGTACTGGCTCCTCAAAACCCCCGCCCTCATCCGCGCCACCTTCCACGAACCCAAGGACGCCGCCACCTGGCTGGGCCAACAGCTCACCGAACACGCGCCGGGCTTCCTCTCCCGCCAGGAAGCCGACACCGCCCGCCTGTCCCACCTGGTAGCCACCGCCGCGGACCGTCTGACCCAAGGCGGCGACGTCTCCCTGGGCTTCTACGTAGGCCGCACGTCCTTCCTCTCCCTGGCCGTGGTGACGTGCGACCCCAACGCCTGGGCCCCGGACCTGCCGTGCCCTCTGACCACTCCCTCCCGCGGGTGAGCGCGGTCGTCGCCACTTCAGCGCCGATCCCCGCTCGGGGATCCCGGCATGCATTCCACGTCGTGAACCTGCGAAAAACCGCCGCCCCGAGCTGTGCCTGTCCTACGTCACCCCCACCGGCGAGGTAGTGCCGCTGGAGCCGCAGGCGAGCACTGCCGGGATCCCCGCCCGGCGGGTCCTCCTCCCGTAACGGCCGGCCCCGCTTATCGCAGGCGGACCCATGCCTGCACGGGTAGGTGATCGCTGGGGGTCAGGCCGTCCTTGGAGAAGATGTTGGTCTCCGTGTGATCGGTCGTGACCTTTGGATCGGAGAGGATCCAGTCGATACGGCCGCCGTTCGGTTTGGGTGCCTTGTGTCCCGTGTGCGTGCCGTACTCATTGGCGCGTGTAGTGGCGGTTTTCCAGGTGTCGACGAGTCCGCTGCGGTTGAGCAGCCGGGTGTAGACCTGAGTCTTCTCCGCGGCGGAGTTGAAGTCGCCGGACACCAAAACTGGTTTGGAGGCGGGGAGGCGGGAAATCCACTTTCCTACGAGGTTGGCACTCTTGAGACGTACGTCGTCGGAGTGCTGTCCCTTTCCGTTGTCGAAGTGGGTGTTGAGGACGTAGAAGTCGCGGCCGCTGTCTTGTTTGTCCTGGAAGTGGATCCAGGTGGCGGTGCGGATGTGCTTGGCGCCCCACGTGTTCGAGCCGACCTTGGTGGGTGTGGCTGAGAGCCAGAACGTGTTGTGCCCGAGGACCTTCAGGCGGCGCTTGTCGAAGAAGATCGCGTTGATAATCCCCTTGTGGCCGCCGTTTTGTCCCTTGCCGATCCATCCGTAGTTCTCGCCGAGGTCAACAGCGACCTGCTTCACCTGCCTGTGGTCGCCTTCTTGCGTGTCGATGATGTGTGGCTGCGCCTGCCGCAACATCGCACGCTCGACCGGCCTGCGGTGCTTCCAGCTTGGTCCGGCGGTGCCCCGACCCTCGAGGTTGTACGTCATGATCTGCAACACCGGCGAGTCCGCTTCGGCGCCCGATGCGGTCGGGGTGATCAGGGCTGTGCTGACGAGGGGTGCGACGATAGCCGCTGCTAATAAAGCTCTCCGGCTGATACGGCGGGGGGAAGGATGTGAATATTCCATGCAAACGCTCCTTGGCTGAAATAATTCTCTTGCAGGAGATGCAGAGGGTACCCTCAACTTGATTTGGCTCGCGGGTATCAGGCGCCGAGCCATTGTCGCATCTTGTGGGTCGGTTGAGGCGGCTCAAGCGACGTTGAGCTTGGGGAGTTCAACTCGCGAAGGGCCTGTCAAGCAGCTCGCGTCATGGCAGTCGTTCACACATGACGTGCGCGAGGCGTTGGGCAAAGCCTGACCGGCATTCGCCAGAGCATGGAGCGGACTGGCAGCCTATCGCCCAGGGGCGTACGGAGGTAGAAGGCGGACCGGAGTCGGCTGTGTGCGATTGGATTGGCCTATGAGCGCTGCCCGTTACACGGAGTCGGACGTGCGCCGGCTCGCCGGCCCCCGGTCCTACGAGCGCGGCCTCGGTTATGTGGACGCGGTAGGCCCGTTGCACGTCGACTCGCGGCGCATCAGCGCGCGCGTGCAGGGCACGGAGCGCTACAGCGTCGCCTTGGAAGACGAAGACGGCCTGCGAGCCGCTTGCACCTGCCCGTACGGCGAGGACGGCCACTTCTGCAAGCACTGCGTCGCCGTCGCCCTCACCGCGCTGCGCGAAGCCGACCGATTGCCCGCACTGCGCGAGGAAGCGGTCATGCGCGATGCCGCGCTGGACACCTGGCTCGACGGACTCGGCCGGGACGAGTTGCTGAGGCTGGTGAGGGAACGGCTCGCCGAGGACGCGGACTTCAAGAACAAGCTGGCGCTGCGGGTGGCGGCGGCGGGCGGTGACACCAGCGCGGTCCGCGCCGACATCACCGCCCTGCTCGACCCGGCCGATTTCACCCAGTACGGATACATCGCCTACGAGGACGCCCCTGGCTACGCCGCCCAGGTCACCCGCGCGGCACAGGCGATCCGCGACCTCGCGGCGGACGGGCACGGCGCCGTCGCGGTGGCCGTGGCCCGGGAGGGCATCCGCCGGGTGGTGGGTGTGTACGAGACGGCGGACGACTCCGACGGAAGCATCGCCGAAGCCGCCGAGGACCTGGAGCGGGCACACCTGGCCGCCTGCTTCGCCGCACCGCCCGACCCGGACGAGACCGCCCAGTGGCTGATCGACCACTGCCTCGGCGACGGCGGAGAATACCTCGAGGTCGAACCGGCCGACTACCGTGAGGTCCTGGGCGTCCAAGGTCTGGCCGCGCTGCGCGCCCTGGCAGCGGAGGCCCACCGCCGCAATCCGTCCGGCTCGGCGGAACGGTCCCTCCTGGAGTCCCTGGCGCGGGCCGTGGGCAACCTGGACGAGCTGATCGCTGTCCGTGCTGCCTCGCTCGAGGCCAACGGATACACCCACCTGACGATCGCCGAGGAACTCGACGCGGCAGGGCGTCCTGACGAGGCCCTGGAGTGGGCCGAACGCGGGTTGCGCCATGCCGCGGCCGAGGACGAACGTCCCCATCGCGGCCTCGTCGACCACCTCGCAGCACATTACGCGCGCGATGGCCGCCCCGCCGACGCCCTCACCGTCCGCCGCGACCACTTCCAGTCGGACCGGTCCCTGCACACCTACCGTGCGCTGCGCACCGCCGCCCGAGCGGTCGGACTCTGGGACACCGAGCGGCCGCCCGCACTCGAGCAGCTCCGCGTGGACGCCGAGGGGAACCGGAAACGCCAGTGGGGCGGCGCGGTCCTCATCGACGCGCTGACCGATGACGCCGACTTCGACGCCGCGTGGGCGGCCGCACCCGGTCTGGCCACCGCTGACCAGTTGCTGCGGCTCGCGGACGCCTCGGCGACCACACGGCCCGCCGAGGCGCTCGCGGTCTACACGCGGCAGATCGAATCGTGCTGCCGGCACACCGGCAACGGCACCTACGCCCGGATCGCCGACTTGCTGACCAAGGCCCGTGCCTGCCACGAAGAACTCGGCACGCCGCACGACTTCACCGCGTACGTCGCCCGGCTCCGCACGGAGCAGAAGCGTAAGCGCAACCTGATGCGCATCCTGGACCACCGGGGACTGTGATCTGCTCGGCCTGCGTTTTCGAGGAGCACCCCGGTTGAGATCTCGATGAGGTGACGCGCCCGCCGCCCTGTGCGGCGGAAAAGGCCATTTTCAAGGAGGATGCTCGCTCACCGTTTGCCCGTCATGTCGGTGGTCCGCCCCGCCGGCGGGGCCTTGGGGTCGACCTCGGTGCCGAAGTCGGAGAACTCGATCAGCGTGCGCACCGTCAGCTTCTTCGGGGCGGCCGTCCCCTTCGGCTGATCGGTGGGCTTGATGTTCATGGTGATCTGCTGGCGGCGGATGCGGCCCTGGTCGTCCAGCCAGACGTCCATCGGGACGGTGGGGCCGACCTGGCGCTTCAACGCGGCGGCGCCGGAGAGCTTGTCGATGTCGACGGTGACCCGGTAGCGGGTGGTCTTCACACCGTCGACCGTGCCCGTGCCGACCTTCTCGGTGTTCCGGTCGGTGATGCCCTTGGCGTACGACGCGGACTGCGCGGGGTCGTTGATCTGGTTGCTGCTGCCGCTGTTCTGCTCGGCGGCCGCCTTCTTCAGATCGATCTTGATCCACGGCTTGTCACCGGGCACCTGCGCGCGCTGCTTGGGGGGAAGCTTCTGGTAGACCACCTTGTCGACGACGCGCTGCTCGACCTTCTGACCACCGGCGCTGATGGTCATGGTGCTGTCGCCGTCCTCGAGGTCGATGGCCCCCTCACCCCGCGCGACCGCCGACTTCCCGGCGGCCGACGTCTCCGTCCGGAGGGTCATCCGCGCCGTTTCCTCCTCGGCGGTCTTGCGGTACGCGGTGCGGACGGCGGTCGTGCCGCCGTTGCCGCTTCCACCGCCGCTCGCCGCCGCCGACGAGGTCTTCCGGTCCTTGCCCCCGGAGTCGCCGTCGCTCCCACACGCGGTCAGCACGCCGCACGCGAGGAGCCCCACGGCACCGATCGCGCCCGCCCGTATCCCGCCGGCCAAGTGAGTCATGTCTCCAACTCCTCTCAACGACTGGGGATACCTAGTTCCCCGGATACGCCGGACGAGACCGCCGAATCGTCGAACCCCGCCGGAGGCGATGGCTCCGGCGGGGCGCGACGGGCGGCGGCTCAGGAGAAGTTGACGTCGCTGCACAGGAATGCGTGATCTTCCTCCGTCGTTCGTGAGGGAGTGAAGGGGATATGGGCGCGCTCCCAATGCCGCAGCCGGCCCGACGGAGCCAGTGCGAAACGCGCCCTTGCCCCTAGGTCGGGGCAGATGCCAACGAGACCGTCACCACGGCCGGCACGGACCGCCCCGCCCCACGCGAACCGTCAGCGACCATCTCCACCAGCCACACCGCGATGTCCGGTGACCACTCCCGCGTACGGCAGCTCAACCGCATCACCTCACGCATCCCCTCGGTGTGCGGCACACGGTCGAGATCGAGATCCAACCCCGGCAGATCGCCTCCCGCCACGGAGACGGAGACATCCACCGCCCCCTGCGCCATCTCCCGCACCGCTTCACAGATGGCCATCACATCCCGCTCGCCCGCCCCGCCCTCCTGGGGGTGGCAGGAGACGGTGACCACCACCTCGTACCGGGCATCCGGATCGGCCAGGCCGAACCACGGTGCCAACTCGGTCTGGTGGAAAGCCGTGTTGCGTTCGGCCGCCCGCAGCGGCAGCAGGGCGTGCAGGCCGGTGAACGTCACCGTGCCCACGCGAGCCAGCGTCTCGGCCAACACCAAAGCGATCGGCCGGACGGGCAGGCCGAGGCGCGGAGGATCGGTAAGGACTCCAGCCCGCAGCCAGGCCAGCTGATGGACCCTGCCATCCTGCGTCCAGTCGCCGCCGACCTCCTCCTGGGCCCAGGAAGTGGGCTCATGGCGGGCGATGACCTTTCCACCCTCGTGAAGCCGGCTCGTCAGGGACTGCCAGCCGTAGGAACCAGCCCGATCAATCGCGAGCCCGAGAAGATCCTCCTCAACGGAACGTTCGTCGTCCTGCTCCACGACCTGGTCGAACCACGCATCGCGCTTGAGGGTTCCGTGCAGACCCACAATGACGGTAGGCGGAAACACAGGTCCTCCCGGAAGGTGTGCGGCGCCGCACGTGTGTCCTTCAACGCCACTGTCAGCCCTTGACCATGTGTCACGGTACGGCGCCAGCGTTCCCGGTCGGTGGGAAGCCCAGCGGGACTTCGTGGTCGCGGTCGAAACGTACGCGACGCGTGAGGTTCGGACCCGGCGGTGCCGTCGACCCCGACCTGGGGTAGTCGGCAGGGCATGGGTGAGATTCTGGTCGGCACCTGTTCATGGACGGATCGCGCGCTGCTGTCCAGCGGCTGGTACCCGCCGGGGCAGCGCGATGCCGAGGGCAGACTGCGGTATTACGCCGCCCAGTTCCCCGTGGTCGAGGTCGACGCCACGTACTACGCGCTGCCCAGCACCCGCAACAGCGCCCTGTGGGCCGAGCGCACCCCGGACGGTTTCCGCTTCGACGTCAAGGCGTTCTCCCTGCTCACCGGCCACCCGACGACCCCGAACGCCCTGCCCGCCGACCTGCGTCCCGCCCTGTCCGGTGGCTGCCGGGCAGGGCACCGGGCCATCGACCCGGCGCTGCTGGACGAGGTGTGGCAACGCTTCACCGGAGCGCTCGAACCGCTGAAGAAGGCTGGGCGCCTCGGCACCCTCCTCTTCCAGTTCCCGCCCTGGTTCGCCCCCGGCGACGCACGGTCGAAGGCGTTCCTGGCCCAATGCGCACGCCGTACGGCCGGGTGGCCGGTCGCCGTGGAGTTCCGCCACCCCGGCTGGTGGCAGGACGGCGAGCGAGCCGAGACCGAGGCGATGCTCAGGGGCTGGGGCATGTCCGCCGTAGCCGTGGACGTGGTCCAGACCCTCCCCACCTCGATCCCCCCGGTCACCCCCGTCACCTCACCCCACCTGGCGGTAGTCCGCTTCCACGGCCGCAACAATGCCTGGGGCACCGGCACCAAGGAGGAGCGCTTCCGTCACACCTACGCGCCCGGGGAACTGGAGGAATGGGCTCCGCGCCTGCGCGGCATGGCCGGCCATGCCGACGAAGTTCACGTCCTGTTCAACAACTGTTGTGGGGACGCGGCGGTCCGCGCCGCGGAGTCGACGCGCCATCTGCTCGGTGCCCGTAAGGGGCCGGGGTGAACTCACGGATTCAGGCGTCCGGTCTTGATGACCCCGTGGCCTTCGGAGGCGTCCGGCCGCGCATATCTCGCCGAAGCGCATCTCAAAACGCGTGCGGTGCGGCGGTCGCCGACCCGGATGCCCTCGCCGGGACCGGGGCTTGGATTAGGGATCTTACTACAGCCGCGAACTAGAGGTTTCACTACATGTCGCGGCTCACGGGCGCGCGGGAACGCCTTTCGGCGGTGTGGTATCCGACCGGCTTGGAGCCGGCCATCTCGGTCGGTATCAAGGGGGAAAGCGCTTTCCGGTTTCCGCTCCCGGTCCCGGTGCGAGGGGGTCGGCACGCCTGCCGTTGCCGTCAAATGCGTTCAGTGCGCGCCCAATTGAAACCTGATGGCCTTCCGGTACGTCTTGCGTGCCAGGAGTGACGACGGGGGCGGGTCGACGTCTTCGCTCCTGCGCCCGGTATCTGAGCGACTGTTGAGCTTCAGGCGTGTGACCAGCAAGTAACTTGACGCGGCGGGGCCTTGGTGCCATGGTCCAATCGCACTGACCGAGCGTCGGCGACCGAATATGAGTATGTGACCGGATGCGGTATACCGGTGGTCGCCGCCCGGGGACCTCCCCCTCCCTCGCGGGAGTCGGAGGGCTCGGTGCGGAGAAAGTGGGAATCGGGGAAACGGAAAAATGTTGTACGCGGCGGCCGCTGTGCGCGTTCTGCCCGCGGGTTCCAGAGCAAGAGGGGCCTGCGCCGCCCTTTCACCTTCCTGCCCACTCCCGCGCGTGCCCGGTCACGGGCGTCATTCCATCATCTCGATACGAGGAGACTGTCATGCCTGTGTTTGAATCCAGTGATCAAGCACGCCGCATTTTCACGGACCTCTTCGGCCTTCTGCTGAAGGACGAAACATTCACCCAGCGGATGCGTGACGCCGGTATCACGCTGCACCTCATCCAGACGAAACCGGATATCGAACTCTCCGTCACGCCGGACGCGGTGCAGGACGGCGCTCCCTCGCAGCCCGCCAATATCCGCATCAAGATGAGCTGCGACACGGCACACAGCCTGTGGCTGGGGAAGCTGCTGATGCCTGTGGCCCTCGCCACCGGAAAGGTCCGTATCAAGGGCAGCGTGTCCAAGGTGCTCGAGTTCGTCCCGCTGCTGCAGCCCGCGTTCGACCAGTATCCCGACATCGCCGCATCGGAAGGTCTGCCCGTCTGACCCGTGCGGGGAGCCCCGTACGTGATCTTGAAAACCCCCTGCCAGGCAACACGAAAGAGCACCGTAGAGTCATGAACAACACCGCCGGCCTTGAGCCTGTCGACTTCCTCACCGAACCGCTCCAGATCCAGGAACTCCGTCAGCACGTACGGGATTTCGTCGAGAAGGAGGTCCGTCCCCGCGTCGCGGACAACGACCGCGCCGCGGCGGAGGACTTCGACTGGGAGCTGGTCCGCAAGGGGCACGAGGCCGGTTTGCTGCGTCTCGTGGTCCCCAAGGAGTACGGGGGCCTTGGCCTCGGTGTCCTCGGCGTTGCCGTGGCGCTCGAGGAGATCGCCGCGGCCTGCGCCGGCACCGCACTGATCTTCGGCGCCACGCTCCTGGGGCAGGCGCCCGTCCTGCTGTCCGCGGACACCAATCTCCAGTCCCGCTTCCTGCCGCTGTTCTCCGGCGACGAGCCGGTCCTGGCCTGCAACGGCATCACCGAGGACGAGGCGGGGTGCGATCTGCTCATACCGGAGAACGCCGAGCACGCCCGGGACGTCATGCGGGCCCGGAAGGACGGTGACAGCTACCTCCTCAGCGGCCGCAAGCGGTTCATCACCAATGCCAAGGTGGCGGAGTTCGGCTCCATCTACGCCAACATCGAAGGACACCCCGGCGCCACCGGACTCACCGCGTTCATCGTCCCGCTCGACTCTCCCGGCGTCACCCGCGGTCCGGTCGCCGACAAGATGGGCTACCGCGCCTGCCTCGGAAGCGAGCTGATCTTCGACAATGTCCGCGTGCCCGCGGAGAATGTCGTCGGGGGCGAGGGCAACGGCATGCTCATCAACATCCAGCAGATGAACATGGCCCGCGCCACCGTTGCCGCCCTCTCCACCGGCATCGCCCGTGGCGCCTTCGACATCGCCAAGCAGTGGTGCGCCGACCGCGTCCAGGGCGGCATCCCCCTGTACAAGCATCAGTTCTCTGCCCGCAAGCTCGCCGAGATGGCCTCCAAGATCGAGGCGTCCCGGCTGATGTACCTCCAGGCGGCTCAGGCCGCCGACACCGAGATTCCGGCGCCGGTGTTCGCGCCGGCCACGGCGAAGCTCTTCGCCGACCGCACCGCCATCGAGGTGACCCAGGAGGCCATGTCGCTGATGGGCGCCCGTGGTTACCTGCGCGAGTACGGGATGGAGAAGCTCGTGCGTGAGTCCTTCGGCGCCCGTATCTACGAGGGCACCCCAGAGGTCCTCGCGCTGGCTATCACCGAGGCCCTGTATGAGGAAGAAGACTTCTGATATGAACGAGCATCGGGTCACGGCTGGATCCGCCTCCGTGCCCGGCCCGCGGAGTGTCCCGCTCGAACTCCCCGAGGGACACGCGTCGGCTCTTCTGACCGACGAGGTGAGGCGCCGCTACATCCAGGACATCCTCCGCATGCACAGTCGGCTCAGCTACCACCGCATGGCCGCGGAGCTGGAGAAGAACGACGCGCTCTTACACCGGTCCGCTCATGGGCGGGGGCTTGTCACCATCGCGGCGCACACCGCGTCGATTCCCGAACGGTACCTTCTGGGGCTGGCCGGGTTCCGCCTGTCGGGATACCTGCGGGCGGGGTACGCGAGCGAGGACGTGGTCTTCGAGCAGTCACTGTTCTGTGAGCCGATCCGGGAGTTCCACGACGCCGACACCCACGTCATCACCACGGACGCGGACAGCGGCCGGATCCTCGGATATGTGGCGCTCGCCCACGGCAAGGACCCCGAGCCGCGCCCACTGCTCGCCCCGGACCGCCGTCTGTTCCCCTGCGAGGAGGCGCACGCGATGCGCCTGCAGACCGTGCTGCCCGACGCGGCGGCGCTGAACACGCACGAGATCAGGGAGGTGAAGCGTTTCGTACAGGCGCACGACGTCACCGATCGGGCGCAGCGTCTGCGGATCACCCTGGAACTGCTGGCCGGGATCACCATGGCCGTCCACGCGTCAGGCGGCTCGATCAAGCTGCTGGTCGGCGATGTGGAAGAGCATGTGGCCCTGCGCCACCTCGTGCTCCTCGGACTCGATGTGCATCTGCTGACAGGCACCACGCCGGCACTGAGCCGGCGGGACCTCATGCACCCCATGTACATCGCGCGCGAGAAGGTCCTCCCCTTCTGCGCGTGGACCCCGGAGCTCGACGAAATCGCGAAGCGCGGCAAGCTCCTGGAACAGGCCGTCGCCGATGCCTCGCCGATCCGCGCTCTGCGGGGGCTCATGGCGGAGCTGTCCGGGACGGTCAAACACGTGGAGATCCCTGTAGAGGTGGCTGCCTGATGGCGGAAGACATCATGCTGCGGGAGTTCTACCAGGAGTTCACGGAACGCAACCGCGGTTTCATATCCGACCGGGCGCAGGACGAACTGTCCCGGGCGCGGATTCTGATCGCCGGCTGCGGTTCCACCGGGGGCGCGGCGGTGGAACCCCTCACCCGCCTCGGTGTCCAGGACTTCATCCTGGTCGATGTCGGCGAGTTCGAGCTGAACAACCTCAACCGTCAGCACGCGGCGTACACCGACATCGGCCGGCACAAGGCCGAGGTCGCGGCCAGGCGGGTGACGGAGATCAACCCGCACGCCCGCGTGGAGGTGGTGACGGACGGTGTCACCGAGGACAACGCCCAGGATCTGGTCGGCCGGTGCGCCGTGGTCATCGATGGCGTCGATGTCACCGAACGGTCAGGGTGGCAGGCGAAGTACCGCCTCCACGAGGCCGCGGCGCGCGCGGGGCGGCCGGTGCTGACCGGATACGACATGGCCGGCACCCAGTACATCCGGTTCTACGACTACCGAAAGCCCCACGCACGCCCGTTCGACGGGAAGATCACCTCGGCCATGGTCGACCAGGCCATGGTGTGGTCCTTGCTGTTCAAGGCGATCCCGGTGCGCTTCATCCCGGTGGAAATGCTGGACAACGCCCGCGCACACCTGGGCGAGACGGACTACAGCGTTCCGCAACTCGTCTACGCCTCGCTGCAGTTCGGCGCGCTCAGCGCCCGGATGTCAGCCGAGATCCTCGCCGGGGAACCCGTGCGCCGCCACGTCGTGGTGGATGTGCACCGGGCCACGCGCCGCGCCGCGGGGCGGTGGAGCGCGGCGGCGCGGTGGCCCTTCACCCTGCTCGGCGGTCTGCGCGAACTCGTCTCGCTCGCCAGGGCGGCGCGCGGCTGACCGTCCGGTCTCCGGACCCGATGGACCCGATGGACCCGGTGGACCCGATCCGCGGACCCGCCGCCGCGTCGCCGGAGCAGGGCAACTCCCGTTCCGTGTGATCAGCACGGCCGGGAACGTCGGCCGATTCCCGTCATCGCGGGCCCGTAACCCTGAGTCGCTGGGGTTACGGGCCCGCCGTTGTGCGCGCCGCTTTCCCGCCGGCATCCCTTCGTGCCGTCAAGAGGCATTCTTGAGCAGGCCGGACAGCATGTGGCTGACGACCTGGGATGCCTCACGGCCGGCCTTTTCGTGGTCGTCGGCAAGGGCCAGCGTGGTCGCCGCCTCGCACAGCGTCCCGAAGATCACTGTGCCCGCCATCTTGATCGACACATCCTTGAGTTCTCCACGGGCCCGCAGCTCCTCCAGGAGCCCCAGCACCAGGGGAAGCGCCAGTTCGTCGTCGATCTCCCGGCAACGGCGCACGCCGAGCACGCTGGCGGACTGCCGCAGCAGCGACCGCTTGCGCGCGTCGGTGACGTAGCTGTCCAGGAAGTCCTGTACGGCGGTCACGGCGACCAGCCACGGCTGCCGGTCGTCCTCGTCGCCGCTCGCCGTGGTGATCGCCTTTCTGACGTGCGCCAGAACCTCCGCCTGGCTCACTTGGAAGACCTCGTCGAAAATGGCCCGTTTGTCGGCGAAGTGGTGGTAGACGGCCCCCTTGCTCACACGCGCCTCGGTGGCGATCTCGTCGATGGACGTGACGTCGAAACCCTTCTCGGCGAAGAACTCCGCGGCCGCGTCGAGCAAGGCGGCACGTGTCAGTGCTGCGTACTCGGCGCGCCGAGACTTGACTCCCATATGACCTCCAAGAATACTAACCGACCGAGAGTCGCCGACTCGGGGTCGGTCAAAGACTCGGGGTCAGTCATTATCCAGCGTTCTCCTCAGATCCTCCACCGTAAGGCCTCATATGACTCCGCACACCTCACCTCCGCCGCTCACCGGCGGGTTCGCGGCCCGAATCTCCCGGGCGATCGGCAAGGCGCGCTGGCCGCTGCTGGCGCTGTGGCTGGTGGCCCTGGCCGTCAGCGGACTCGGCGCCTCGTCGATCGCCGACTCGCTGAGCGGGGGAGGCTGGTACGTGTCCGGGTCCGACTCGGACAAGGCCGCCCGCCAGCTCGAACACGGATTCAAGGGGCGGGGCAAGACCACGGTCACCCTTGTCATTCACGACAAGGCACACAAGACCGACAGCCCCCGATTCGAGGAACGGGCCCTGGACGTCACCCGCTACGTCCAGGGGGACAAGACGCTGAAGGTCACGGACGTCAGCGGATGGACCACGCTCGATGCCGAGAACAGGTCCCCGTACGCCGGCGACGACCACCGGACCGTCACCGACTCGCTGGCCCTCGACCTCGACGACGGCGCCGCCCGCCGCGAACTCCCCAAGGTCCAGGAGGACCTGACGGACCGCTTCGAGGCCAAGGGACTTGAGGTCTCCCTGGTGAGCCCCTCCTCCTTCTGGGGCGAGGTCAACACCCTCAGCCAGGAGGGCCTGACCAAGGCAGAGCTGATCACGATGCCCCTGATCATCGTGATCCTGCTGCTCCTCTTCCGCAGCGTCGCCGCGGCCCTGGTCTCGCTCGCGGTGGGCGTTTCCGCCATCGTCTTCACGCTCGGCCTGCTGGCACCGATCTCCCAGCACTACGAACTGTCGGTGTTCGTGGAGAACGCGGCCACCATGCTGGGGCTGGGCGTCGGAGTGGACTACTCCCTCTTCATGATCACCCGGTTCAAGGAGCAACTCGCCAAGGGGCAGAGCGTCGAAACCGCCGTCGCCGCCACCCTGCGCACCTCCGGGCACACCGTCATCGCCTCCGGCGTGACCATCGTCCTCGCGATGTGCACGCTGTTCCTCATCGATCTCAACGTCATCTTCTCCCTCGCCCTCGGCGCCACCGTGGTCGTCGCCTTCTCCGTGCTGACGGCGGTCGTCTTCCTCCCGGTCCTGCTGCACATCCTGGGAAACCGGATCAACGCCGGCCGCATACGCCTTCCCCGCCGCCGGCCGGACGCGGACGCGGGCGCGGCGAGCGCGGTGGCAGGCGAGGAGTCCAGCCGCTGGTACCGCATCGCCCTGAAGGTCATGGCACGCCCGGTGCTCTTCCTCGGTGCGACGAGCATCGCGCTGCTCGCACTGGCCGCGCCGGCCGCGCAGCTGCGCACGTTCTCCCCCGACGCCCGTATCCTCCCGGGCACCTCACAGGTCCGGGTCGGCTACGACCACGTACAGGACGCGTTCGGGGTGGGCACCACCTCGCCCCTCCAGGTGGTCATCACCTCCAAGAGCCCCCTGGAGACATCGGCGCAGGCCCAGGAGCTGACCGGGTTCAGCAACCGCCTGGAGGAGCTGCCGCATGTCGACCGCGTCGACTCGGCCCTGCCCGCGCTGAAGGCGGTCAGCCCCAAGGCCCCCTTCACGGCCCTCGCCGACCCCGTCATGAACCGGCTGCCCGACGACGCCCACGACACGATCCGCCACTACGTCGCCGGCGACAACCGGACCGTCGTCTTCGAGGTCGTCCCGGACACCAAGGCATCCAGTGATGCCGCGCGGAGTCTGCTGCACCGCGTCCAGGACGAGGCGGACAAGCTCCCCGCTTCACTGGACGCCGTGATCGGCGGCGAAACGGCCGAAGGCCTCGACGCCAACGACGTCATCCAGGATGGCCTGCCCATCGTCATCATGGTGATGCTGGCCGCGGTGTACGTCGTACTCCTGCTGACCTTCCGGTCGCTCCTGCTGCCGCTGAAGGCCATCGCCATGAACCTGCTGTCGATCGCCGCGACCTACGGTGTCCTCGTACTCGTCTTCCAGCGCGGCATGGGTACCGACCTGCTGAACTTCGAGCAGACCAACTACCTGCAGAACTTCGTCCCCGTGCTGTTGCTGGCGCTGCTGTTCAGCCTCAGTACCGACTACGAGGTCTTCCTCCTCGACCGGGTCCGCGAAGAATACCTGGCGACCGGGGACAACACGGAGTCCGTGGCCCGCGGTCTCACCCGCACCGCCCCCCTGATCTCAGGCGCCGCACTGCTGATGGTCGCCGTCTTCGGGGCCTTCGGATTCGCCGGCATCGTCCCCATCCAGCAACTCGGGTTCGGCATGGCCGTCGCCATCATCCTCGACGCCACCCTCGTGCGACTCCTGCTCGTGCCGGCGTCCATGCGTCTCATGGGCCGCTGGAACTGGTGGCTCCCCGGACGCCGCCCGGCCCCCCGGCCCCAGGAACCGGCGGCCCCGAGCGCCGACCCGCAGCCCGAACGAGAAACCGCCATGCGGTGAGAAGTGGAACGAGGCAGACCATGGTGCCGATTGTCTTCGCGCTGCTCTTCTTCGGGGTCTTCGTGGGCGCCGTCGCCCATATCCCGGTCACCGTCAGCCTGGTCGCCGGCTCACTGATCATCGCCTGGCTGGTCGTCTTCACGGTGCGAGAACGCCTCTCCGGACGTGGCGAAGGAGATTCCTGACATGCGGTCGACCGTCCCGGTAAAGCCCGGCCCGACAGGTACGACCACGAAGAAAACCGGTGTCCGGGACGCCGACGACATGGCTGTCGCGTCCTTCATGCTCGGCCTCCCGGGTCTCCTGGTGGCGAACATCTTCCTCGGCCCCATCGCCATGGTGCTGGCCACCTTGGCCCTGTGCCGCGGCACGTCACGGCGAGGACGAGCCTGGTTCGGCATGGCACTCGGCGTCACCGATCTCGCCGTCCTGGCCGCCTTGGTCGCCGCGGACGGAATGGTCTCCTGGAGTCATTGACCCGCGCGAAGACCCCGCGACGTACGGGGGCGCGACACGCGGCTCGCCGGTGGCCCGTCACGGGCCACCGGCGAGAGTATCCGCGCGTGGGGGCGTCAGATGGCGACGAGCTCCATGCCGAAGTACCCGCCGCCCACGGGGTACGTCTTCGACCGGCGCCACCCCGAGGCCGAGAAGAGGGCGTCGAACGCGTCCAGGTCGCGTTCCATGCCGTTCGTCATGGTCAGCATGGCCATGTCGGACAGGGCGGCCGCGTCGGGCTGACCGATCTCGCCGATGACCATCTCGACGACCAGCGCGCGTCCCCCCTCGTTCACGGCGTCCCTGCAATGCCGCAGGATGGTCGTGCACTGGGCGTCGTCCCAGTCGTGCAGGATCGTCTTCAGCAGGTGGAGGTCCGCCGGGGGAACCTCCACGAAGAAGTCGCCCGCCACCGTGGAGAACCGGTCGGACAGACCACGCTTCTCGGCCTCGGCGCGTGCGCCGTCGACGACGTGAGCCAGATCGAGGACCTGCCCGTTGAGCTGGGGGTTCGCCTCCATCAGCGCCAGGACGAAATCACCGTTCGAACCGCCGACGTCGACAACGGTGGACACACCGGCGGTGGAGACCGCGGCCACGGCGCCCTGCGTCACCAGGCTGGACATGTCGCCCATCGCCTGAGCGAAGAGAGCCGCCTCCTCGGCGTTCTCCGGCTGCCCGAAATACTCGAAGACGTCCATCCCCAGCGCCTGCTTGGTCTGGCTCTCCCCTTGCCGCACGGCCTCGGGGAAGTGGCCCCAGGACCGCCAGTGCGCCGAGCCGGTCTGGGCCAGTACCAAGGAGCGCAGGGAGCCGGGCACATCC
Source organism: Streptomyces sp. NBRC 110028 (assembly GCF_001417735.1). Classification (GTDB taxonomy): domain Bacteria; phylum Actinomycetota; class Actinomycetes; order Streptomycetales; family Streptomycetaceae; genus Streptomyces. The sequence goes on along the minus strand of NZ_BBUZ01000023.1, from coordinate 348,953 downwards.
GAACGCAGCAGCCGGCCCCGGCCGGTGAGAGCGAAACGCTGCTCCCCCTCGTGGCTGAGCAGGCCCAACGACGAGGCGGCGCGCATCAGTCGGTACGTGGCCTGCGGATGACTTCCCTCACGCTCGGCCACTTCCCCGGCCGTCAAGGCTCCGTCGGAGAGGTGATCGGCGATGTGCAGCGCCGCCACACCCCTCAGGACCTGGGCGCGAACCAAGCCGATCAGCAGGTCGAAGACGGCCGCGGCATCGGCTGCGGGGTCACTCGACGCGACGTCGGTGCCACCATTCGTGTCAGACATGGCAGTAAAAACCTTTCAGGATTCACCAGGGGAGCGGAAAGCATGAAAGCGAGCCCGTGGAATTTCACACGCCCGGCGACGTGACGGCTCCATGAGCGGCACGGCGTTGGACCCGGGACGCCGTCTGTCCGTTTCGGGAGAGGCGCGCCCCGGCTTCCGCGCTTTCGGCATCGTCCTCCGCGCTTTCGGTATCGTCCGCGCCCCTCAGCCTAGGCAGATCATCACGGTGCGCGCTTGTACCATCGCGCTACTCTGATGGCATATCCGTGCCAGGAAGATGCGTGCCGTATGACCATGAGCGACACGGGAGACACCGCACCGCGGCTCGGCGGGCCGGCGAGGAACTTCTTCGTGGACGTCACGGCTCCGCGCACCGCGCGGGACGGTTTCGAGGTCTTCCGGCGCGGATGGGAGGCGCAGATCGGGGAGACGCTGCCGCTGCCGCCCATGGAGCCGCTCGGCTCGGGTGATTTCCGGGTCAGGGTCCGCGCGTCCAAGGTGCACGACACGGTGGTCGCGGGACTCTACGGCGAGTCGATGGCGGGCGGCACCCGGGGTGCCTCCCACCGCCTCGACGACCGGGTCCTGGTGCATGTGATGGGGCGTGGCGAGTGGCGCTTCATCGGTCCGCGCGGCCAGGGCGACGCCTCCGTACCGGGCGGGCAGTTCATCGTGCGGCACAACGGCCCTCCGGTGCGGTTCGAGATGCAACCGCGCACGACGGCGAAAGTGCTGATCCTGCCGGCGTCGCAGCTCAGGCCGCTGATCCGTGACCGGGCGATCGTCGGTTCGGCCGACTCGCCCGAACTGCGTCTGCTCATGGCGTACACCAAAATCGTCGACGCGACGCTGAACGACCTCTCCGCTGCCGGTGTCCGAGCCGCTCGCAACTCTCTGATCGAACTGGTCAAGGGGGTGCTCATGCAAGCGTTCGACGACCGTGAGCCCCTGCTGGCCCCCGCGCTGGCCCAAGCGGCCATGGACATCGCGGACAGCCGCCTCACCGATCCTGATCTCTCCCCCGCGGCCCTGGCCCGCGAACTGAACGTCTCCGTACGGACGCTGCACCGGGCGTTCGCCCGGACCGAGGAGTCAGTGGCCGCGTACATCCGCCGCAGGCGGCTGGAACAAGCCCGGCTCGCGTTGGCGGCCCCGGGCGGCCGGCCGAACGTCTCGGAACTCGCCGCACAGTGGCGCTTCACCGACAGCAGCCATTTCATCCGTGCCTTCAAGAAGCAGTACGGCCAGACCCCCACCGAATACGCCCACTCGACCGGCCGGGCCCGGCGATGACTGGGCCGATCGCGATGGGCCGTTCCATCGGGCGGGGGCGCGGTAAGTGGGCGCCCCCAGCACGCCGCAGTGCCGTCGACTCCGATGGCGGAGGCGGGGCGCTCGATGCCCTGGGGCGCACCGAAGGTCAGCCGTGCGAGTGCTCGGTGGTTGGCGGCGTGCCGCGCGTCAGCCCGGCCACGACGTAGGGGGCGGGCCGAACGCGCGACGACCGGCCTTCACCGCAAGAGCGGCGACGGCGGCGTTGGCGCCCCCGCCGATCACAGCGCCTATACCGAACGGTGCCACTCGGCCGAGAACGATGATTCCCTGCTTGGTCCCGTACTTCGTGACGAAGTTCTTCCCCAGGATCTTGTTGAACTGACGCAACGTCTCAAAAAAGGCAGGGGCCTGTCGGCCAAACCATGACGGATGCTCGCTCCCTGATCGCCTGGTCGATGCCGTGAGGTTCCGGAGCTTTCCGAGGACATAGCCATTCTGGCTCTGGCGACCCGAGGGGGAAGACGTGTCGCCTGCGGTGCTCAAAGAAGGGGGCTAGCATCTAAGTAAGATTCAATCTACGTAAGATCGAAACTATGTTTGACTGGAGAGGCGGAGCGGGGATGGAGTTCAAGGGCAGGGTTGCTGACCTCGACCTGCTGACCAGGCAACTGGGTCTCGTGACCGGGGGCGCGGGAGCCACCCGGGGCCAGGCTGTGATCATGACGGGGCGGCGTCGGGTGGGGAAGTCTCGTCTGGTCCAGGAGTTCTGTGACCGGTCCGGGGTTCCGTACGTGGTCTTCCAGGCGACCCGGGGCCGTAACGCCGTCGCCGAACGAGCGGACTTCTCAGCGGCGCTTGCGCAGTCCCCGCTGCCCGGTGCGGAACTGGTGGCCGGACTGCACGCTGCGGACTGGAACCAGGCGCTGCGTTCTCTGGCCGTCGCCATCCCGGACGATGCCCCGAGTATCGCGGTGATCGACGAAGTGCCGTGGCTGGTGGAGCAGGACCAGGAATTCGAAGGGGCGCTGCAGACGGTCTGGGACCGCCACCTGTCTGCCAAGCCGGTCCTGCTGATCCTGGTGGGCAGCGATATGTCAGTGATGGAGGCGCTGCAGTCCTACGGCCGTCCGTTCTTCGGCCGGGCCGCGAAGATGACCGTACGGCCGCTGCACCTGGCCGACGTGCAGGTGATGACGGGCCTGGACGCGGCGGACGCCGTGGACGCCCTACTGATCACCGGGGGCTTCCCCGAGATCGTCCAGTCGTGGCGGCCTGGGATGGGGCGTACGGACTTCCTACGCGAGGCCGTGGCCAGCCCGCTGTCCCCGCTGCTGGTAGCGGGCGAACTGTCGCTGCTGGGGGAGTTCCCCGAGGCTTCGCACGCGCGGGCGGTGCTGGAGGCGGTCGGCAGTGGCGAGCGGACCTTCTCCACCATCGCCGCGCAGGCCGGCGGCGCTGGCGCGCTGCCCTCGGGGACGCTGTCCCCGTTGCTGCAGACCCTGCAGGCCAAGCGCGTCCTCGCCACCGACTTGCCGCTATCGGCCAAGGCCGACACCAAGAACAAGCGCTACCGCATTGCTGACCCCTACCTCCGCTTCTGGCTGGCCTTCCTGCAACGGGGAATCCCGCTCATCGAACGCGGCCGCGGAGATCTCGCCTTGGAGCGCATCGAGCGCTCGTGGACTACCTGGCGAGGACGTGCGGTCGAGCCGGTCATCCGTGAGTCGCTGCTGCGCCTGCTCCCCGATGACAGATGGCCCCACACGGAAGCGGTCGGCGGCTGGTGGAACCGGCAGAACAACCCCGAGATCGACCTGATCGGTGCCGACCGCGAACCGGTGGCGAGCGCGGTGCACTTCATCGGCTCCATCAAGTGGCTGGAGTCCCAGCCCTTTGGCCGACGCGAGTACGACTCTCTGGCCCGGGACATGCTCGCGGTGCCCGGCGCCGAACCGGACACCCCGCTCGTCGCCGTCTCCCGCTGCGGCATTGAGGACGGCCTGCCGCTCGCGGCGCACTGGGGCCCGGAAGACATGGTCCGCGCGTGGCAGTAACCCGGGGGAGCGGCGGGCAAGCCTCCTGGAGAGCGGCTGCCGGGGCAGCGGACGGCACGAGCGCGGAGGAAGGCCATGGAAGGGTTCAGTGAGTCGGCTCTGCGGGCGTTGGCCGGTCCACGCTCCTTCGAACGGGGGCTCGGCTACCTGGACGCGGTGTGCGGAGTCGAGGTCGGTGCCAGCTGGGTCACCGCGAGTGTCCATGGCACGGAGCGGTACGAGGTGGCGTTGGCGCTGGACGGGCCCGGCGGGCTGTCCGGCGAGTGTGACTGCCCGTACGGTATGGAGGGCAACTTCTGCAAGCACCTGGTCGCCCTCGGCCTGACCATGCTCGCCCAACGGGAGAGCCTGCCGCGGCAGCGAAAGGCGGCCCAGGACCGTGCGCAGGACCTTGACGGGTGGCTGTCCGACCTGTCCAAGGATGAGTTGCTCGCTCTGATGCGGGAACAGATCGGCGAGGACCGGCAGTTGCGGCGCCGCCTGCAGCTTCGAGCCGCCAGCGCTCGCGAAGACCTCGCCGCGGTCCGCGCCCGTATCCGCGATCTGCTGGACATCTCACCGTTCGCGCAATATGGGTACGTCGAGTACGCCGACGCCCGCGCCTACGCCGACCAGGCCGGGCAGGCGGTGTCCGCGATCGGCGCGCTCACCGGTTCGGGCCGGGCCGACGACGCGATCAGCCTGGCGCGGGAGGCGATGAAGCTGCTCGCCGACGCGGTGGAGAACGTCGACGACTCCGACGGCTGGCTCGGGCAGGTCGGTACAGACCTCGCCGACGCCCACCTCGAAGCCTGCCGTGCGGCACGCCCTGATCCCGAGGAGCTCGCGCTGGCTGGTCGGTCATGCGCTCGGCGACGTGGGCGACGGCCTCACGGACATCGATCCGCTCGACTACGAGGAAATCCTCGGCGACACGGGAATGACCGTCCTGCGGAAGTCGGCGGTCGAGGCGTGGCAGGGCAACCGCCGCGGCTGGGCGGAGAAGTACCTGATGGAGCGTGTGGCCAAGGCGGGAGGTGACGTCGACGCGGTGATCGCCGTGCACGCGTCCGACCTGTCACCGAACGGCCGCACGCATCTGGTCATCGCCCAAGAGCTGGGCACCGCCCGGCGCCCGGACGAGGCTCTGCGCTGGGCGGAACGCGGCATCCAGGACGCCCGCGACCTCGCCGCCGTCGACACGGCCCTTGTCGACTACCTCTGTGAACGCTACGCGCAGGCGGACCGGCTCCCCGATGCTGTTGTCCTGCGCCGCGACCACTTCGGCGCCCGCCGCACCCTGCTCGCGTACCAGCAACTGCGAGCCGCTGCCCGGGCTGCGGACTGCTGGCAGGCCGAGCGTGAGGGGGCGCTCGCCCTGCTACGCGCCGATGCGGGGCGGCGCCAACAGGGCCGGTACGGCGGCCCCCTCTTGATCGATGCGCTGCTCGATGACAAGGACGTCGACGCCGCCTGGGAGGCTGCCACCGAGACCGACGCCGACGACCGGCAGTGGCTCACGCTCGCCGACCAGGCCCGCCCCACCCGCCCCGCCGACGCGCTCGGCGTCTACCTGCGCCTGATCGATCCGCTGACCAAGCAGACCGGCAACGCGGTGTACGAGGAACTCGTCAGTCTGCTGCTGAGCATCCGCGACTGCCACCGCTGCCTCGGAACACCGGAGGAGTTCACCGCGTACGCCACTGCCCTGCGCACCGCCCAGAAGCGCAAACGCAACCTGATACTGCTCCTCGACCAGCACGGTCTGTGAACCCACAACCGGCTCCTTAAAGCCGCGCCTGTACGACCGGAGCCCGGGACGTCCGACGGGGCCTTGACCCTTGATCCTGGACACACGAGACACTGGATCCTGAGGATCTGAGAACGGACATCTCGTGGTCATGAAGAACTATCCGCCGCAGTTCAAGGCGGACGCGGTCGCGCTGTACCAGTCGCGGCCCGAGGCGACGATCCGACAGGTCGCCGCCGATCTGGGGATCAATCCCGAGACCTTGCGGAACTGGGTGCGGGCAGCTGGCGCGAGCCGGCCTCGGGGACGCCGGGCGGAGGTGCCGACCGAGCCACCGACGCCGTTGGAGGAGGAGAACGCAGCCCTGCGCAAGAAGGTCCGTGAGCTGGAGGAGGAACGCGAGATCCTGCGCAAGGCAGCGAAGTATTTCGCCGGGGAGACGCGCTGGTGAACCGCTTCCAGTTCGTCGCCGACCACCACCGCCGCTACGGCGTGAAGCGGCTGTGCACCATCCTGGGCATCGCCCGCTCCAGCTTCTCCTACTGGCGTCGGACGGCCGCGGACCGGGCCGTCCGGCAGGCGGCCGACGCCCGCCTCGCCACCCGGATACGGGCCGTGCACCGCGAGTCGGACGGCACCTACGGCGTCCCCAGGATCACCGCCGAACTGCGCGAGGCGGGCGAGCGCATCAACCACAAGCGGATCGCGCGTGTGATGCGGAGCATCGGCCTGGCAGGCGTGCGGCTGCGTCGCAGGCACCGCACCACCGTTGCGGACCCGGCCGCGGCGAAGGCCCCGGATCTCATCGGCCGCGACTTCACGGCAAGCGAGCCGAACACGAAGTACGTCGGCGACATCACCTATCTCCCGCTGGACAGCGGGAAGTTCCTCTACCTGGCCACCGTCATCGACCTCGCCTCACGCCGCCTGGCCGGCTGGGCCATCGCGGACCACATGCGCACCGGCCTCGTCATCGAGGCCCTGGCCGCCGCCGAACGGACCCGCGGCAGCCTTGCCGGGGCGATCATGCACACCGACCACGGGGCCCAGTACACCAGCCGGGCCTTCGCCGACGCCTGCCGCCAGGCAAGCGTCCGCCAGTCCATGAGCGCGATCGGCAGCTCGGCGGACAACGCGCTTGCCGAGTCCTTCAACGCGACGTTCAAACGCGAGACCCTTCAGGGTCGCAAGACCTGGTCCAGCGAACGCGAGGCCCGCCTCGACGCGTTCCGCTGGCTCAACCGCTACAACACCCGACGCCGCCACTCCCGCCTCGGACAACGCAGTCCCATCGCCTACGAGACAGCACTCGACACAACATCAACTACCCTGGCCCAAGCCGCATAGCCCGTGTCCAAGACTGCGGGTCAAGGCCCATGGCCGGTTGAGAATCGTCGTATGACATGGGGCGGACTGTTTTCCGGATGGTCCGGTAGCTCCAGCGGTGTGGCTGTATGTCCGGCGTCCGTGGACCGTTGCGGGCCTACCTGGGCGTATCACGGGTTTCGGCCAAGATGGCGGAGAAACCCGAAATGCTCAGGTAACCCTGCCCCCACGATGCATCCTCGTTAGGTTGTCAGCCTTAGGGGCGCCGGGCGGAAGGTCCCGGCACAGGGGGAGGCGGAGGACAGGTGGAAGCACGGGAGACAACCTTCGAGCGGCTGATACAGGGGGACAACCAATTTCAGGTTCCGCTGTATCAGCGCACCTACAGTTGGGATGTCGACGACCATCAACGGCTGTGGGACGACTTGGTGGAGCAGGCGACGATCGGCTCGGACGCGTCACAGGCCCTCAGCGGCCATTTCCTCGGCTCGCTGGTGCTCGATCCCCGCCCGCCCATGCCCGACACTGTGCAACGCTGGGTCGTCATCGATGGTCAGCAGCGGTTGACCACGCTGATGCTGCTTGCCTGTGCACTTCGTGATCACGTGCGGACGTTTGATAAGACCAAGGCCGATCTCATTCACCGTAGGTACCTGATCAACGAAGAGGACTACGGTGGCCTCGACTCCTACCGCCTGCTCCCGACACAGGCCGACCGGCCTTCGTACCTCGCATGTGTCAACAATGATCCCCGGGCGGGTGGGGACGACAGTATCGGCGTCGCTTACCGGTTCTTCCTGGCGGCGCTGGCCGAGTATGACCCCGTCGGCGAGTGGGACACCGTTCGTCACATCGACCAGGCGTTGCGGCACCGGCTTACGCTGGTGACGATCACTGCCGGACCACAGGACAACGCTTTTCGAATCTTCGAGTCCCTGAACAACACAGGCAAGCCGCTGAGTCAGGCCGACCTCCTGCGCAACTATGTGTTCATGCAGCTCCCGCGTCTGGGCGAGCATGTGTACGACAAGCTATGGCTTCCTCTGCAGACGGAACTCGGGCCCGAGCGACTGACCACTCTGGCGTGGCTGGACCTCGTTCTGCAGGGACAGTCGCGGGCCACCGTCAGCGACGTCTACCAGGGACAACAACGCCGAATGGGCCGGATTGTCGCTGCTTCCGGTGAGGAAGGGCTACGGGACGATCTGGCTCGACTCCGGCGCCTTGGCCACCTGCTCATGCGGGTCTTCGAGCCCGAGTGCGAGCCCGACGGCGAGTTGCGCGCGGTGCTGCAGCGTCTTGTCCAGTGGAGCGGGGAAGCCCATTATCCTCCGGCACTCCATGTTCTGGACCGGGTGGATCGTGGGACGGTCGAGCCCAGGGAGGCTGTCGAAGCGCTCGCCTTTGTGGAGAGCTTCCTGGTCCGGCGCATGATCTGTCGGGAACCGTCGCACAGCGTTCGGCAGATTCTGGCCACGTTGCCTTCGGGTATTGAGCGGGACCGTTCGCTGCCGGAGGCTGTACGCCGCTATCTGTCCGGCCTGCGGCGGGGGTGGCCACGGGACGAGGACCTGCGTGAGGCGATCCGTACCCAGCCCTTCTACTGGCAGGGCAGCAGCCGCCATCGCGCCTACGTGCTCCGGCGGTTCGAGGAGGACTACATGGCTCCGGAGCCGGTCGACTTCTCGCGGGCCTGGGCGACCATCGAGCACGTACTTCCGCAACGGCCCGGACAGGAATGGCTCGCCATGCTCGCCGAGGATGCAGAGGAGGCGGAGCGGGCGGAGGATTTGCACGAGACGCTCGTACACACTCTGGGCAATCTGACCCTTACTGGTGAGAACACACGCCTGTCCAACCACCCCTACGAGCGCAAGCAGCAGATCTTCGACCAGAGCGCCCTGCGGATGAATCGGGAGATTGCCGCCACCGAACGCTGGGGGAGGAAGGAGATTCTCAGCCGCGCCGGCCGACTCGCCGATCGTGCGGTGCGCATGTGGCCCGGGCCTGTCGCGGGCGACGGCGGTCAGTCCGGTGAGCGCTCGGAGTGGCTGCGGTTGAGGAAGGTGCTGGCGGCCCTGCCCTCCGGCAGGTGGACCACATATAAGGACCTCGCCGCGGTGACCGGAGCCGGCTCTCCTCAGACTGTCGGAAATTATCTGGCCACCCGCACCGATGTCCCCCACGCCCATCGGGTACTTCGGGCCAACGGCACGTCTTCTCCCGACTTCGCCTGGCTCGACGGCCGTAAGGAGACCCAGCGTGAGGCGCTCGAGCGTGAGGGCGTCCGTTTCAACGGTGCGGTGGCCGACCATGAACAGAAGCTGACCACGGAAGAGCTGGCCGATCTGGCCGGTCTTGACAGGCCCCGCGAGGTGTTCGAGGAGGCGGCGGCATCCGAGGCCGAGAGCACCATCACCGACCGTGCGGAGAACTTTGGCAGGTTGCTCAGCGCTCACCACCCCGACCTGGCTGATGGGTTGCTGACCCTGCTGCGTAAGTGGGAGGCGGATGGAGGGTGGCTCGGATACGGCCTCGCCGAGGAGACGAGCTGTGCGCCCATGCTCCGCGATGGAAACGGCTCGCAGGGTTCGACATGGCCCGTGAGTATCTATCCGCGGTCGGGGGTCGTCGAAGTCGTTTTCGCGTACTTGGCGAGGCGGGAGCCGTTCACCAGGCCGGGGCTGCTTGCGGAGCTTCGTGACCGCATCCGGGCGATTCCTGGAGTGACGCTGACCGTCCCCGATGCGGAATTGCCCCGGCGACGGCCGAGCTTTCCGCTGGGCGTCCTGCGCGGCGGTGGGCTGGTGCGGTTTGCCGAGACGCTGGAATGGTTCCGTCAACAGAGCCTGTGATGTAGGGCGGGCATTCGGGGGGCACCTTATTCCTTCACTCGGCATGGCCGGGGGTAGTACCCGCGGCCATGCCGAGCGGGTTCTGCCTGCGTCTGTACCTCACCTGGGGCCTGGCCTCGCCGAAATTTATCGGCCGATTCTCTCTTGCGCGTCTGTCAACGAGGAACTCAGAAATGGGCTGGGGGTCCCGTGCCAGAAGAGGTCCACGGTGTCGCGTGCCCGGGTGGCCGCTACGAACAGCAGGGAGCGGGCTCGCTGAATCTCGTGCCGGTATCGCACGGGGTTCGTGTCGCGCAACGCGTTCACGGCCTCCCGGGGCACGAGACCATCCGTCACACCGGCGATGATCATTCGCCGGTACTCCAGCCCTTTGAACCGGAACATGGTGCCGATGTGCACTCCGCCGGTGCCGTGCGGGCCGTCGGAACGGATTTCGACCGAGTGGATGCCGTGCAGCTTGAGTGTGTGGCCCACCTCGGCCGCCATCTGGTTGGTCGGCACGCAGATGGCGATCTGCTCATGCGGAGTATCTGGATCCGTTTCCGCGTCCCACTCCTTGATGAGGGCGGCGATGCCGTCCCGCTCTGAGGCCCAGTCCGGAAACGGGTGCCCGGACGGTCGGCTGCCGCTTAGCACCGACCGATAGCCGGCCAGCGTTTCTGCGCTGCCGTCGAGGTTGTCGTACTCGGTTTCCCCGAGTACGGCCAAGGCGGAACTCAGGATCTGCCGGGTCGTACGGTAGCTGAGGCTCAGCTTCGAGGAGCGACCGCGGATATGGATGCCCAGACTGCCGAGCGTCACCTGGTTCTTGTAGATGCGCTGGTGTGTGTCGCCGACCAGGAACAGGTCGTCCGCCCCATGGGGAGCCATCGCCCGCAGCATCTTCCAGTGGGCGGGCCGCAGGTCCTGAGCTTCGTCCACGACGATGTGTCGGTACCGGTAACGCAGCCAACCCCCCGAGCCGTCCGCAAGGTGGACGTTGTCGAGGCCGCCCGCCTCTTCCCGCTGGCGGGCGATGGCGAGGATGCGCTGCTCACGGCCCATTTCCAGTCGAGCGGCGCGCTCGGCCACCTGATCCCAGGTCTGCCGTCCGAGACGGTCGAGCCGTTGGGTGAAGCGTTCGGCGAGCTGCCAGATCTCGGCGCGCTCAGCGCGGCCGATGTTCCGCCCGCGACCGGCACGCCGGGCACGGAAGTAGTCGGTGCGGGTGCCGACCGCCTGTCCGAGGATGACCTGCGTCCACTCTTCGTGCAGGAACTCCGGGTCCCAGGTGTTCTCCCCGAGCTCATCGAGCAGCGCACGCCATTCCCGTACCGCCTGGCTGTCGTCGATGGTCTGCTTGCCGTTGCCGGGTTCGGCTTCCCGGACGATCCGCAGCGCCAGTTGGTCGACGTGGCTCACGTCGACCCGGGCGAGCAGTTCCTCCCCGCCCAGTTCCAGCAGCCGGGAGCGCAGGTCGGCGGCGAGGTTCTTGTTGTAGGTCGTCAGCAGGACGGGTTTGTCGCGGCCGGGGGAAAGCTGCCGCACGAGATGCCGTACCCGGTGCAGGGCGACGATGGTCTTGCCGGTACCGGGGCCGCCGCCCACCCGGGCGGGGCCGTTATAGCGTCGTTCGACCAGCTTGGCCTGAGTGGGGTGCAGGAAGACCTTCCAGCGGCCGAAGTCGCCGCTTTCCAGCGCCTCCCGAAGGGCTTCGTCCGTCGTAGTGACGACCGTTGCCGGACGCTGTGCGGCTGCCGCGAAGTCCTCCCGGTCGACCGGCTCGGCGGTGGCCATAGGCTTCGTCACCTGATCGAGGACGTCGTCGTAGGACGCCCCGTCGAACAGCGATAGCAGCACTTCGCCGGTGAGCTGCGGCGCGTACTCGACCAGACCGAGCAACTGGTCCTCGGTGGTGAGCGTGCGGATGACCGGAAGCAGAGGTTCGGCGACGCCCAGGTCCAGCAGTTGTTCGTCGGTCCAGTCGGCGAACAGTGGCCGTGCCGACTCGGGTGGGGCAGACGCCTCGGCCGCATCGGGTGCGGGCTTGGAAGCGGGCGGAGTCGGCAGACGGCGCAGAACGCTGTCCTCCACCACCTCCAGGTCCACATACTCGATACCGCCGGTGACCTGGTTGACGCCGTACGACAGCCGGTCGTAGACGTCCTTGCGGTGCTTGACGGAGACGATCAGCCAGTCGTCCTCGGCGAGCCGCAGCAGCAGTGCACGGTACTCGTCGTTGACTCTCGCCGACCACAGCCTGCTGTCGCCCTTGAGCTGCTGGAGTTTGAGCCCTGCGGTGTGCGGGTTGGTCTTGAACTTGTGCTGGAAGTCGAAGAACGCGCCCTTGACCGTACGGGGGAGCTTGAGGATCTCCTTGTCGGCTTTGTCGAGCAGGCGCAGAGTGACGCCCGAGGTGTTCATCGCTTCGACTCCCCGTTCCTGGTGACCGTGCTGTTGTGCTCCTGGCCGGTGAGGCGGTCGCTCAGTCGCGCCCCGTCCCATGCCGTGGCGGTGCGGACCTCCCAGCCCGCGGCCGCGAACGCCTTGTCCCGGTCCGCTGCCTCGTGATCTGGCTCGTCGCGGTCCGCACGGGGTGCCAGGACCACTCCGATACGTGCGTCGGGCCAGGCCAGTTCGGCCTGCCACCCGTGCCGGTCCAATTCGTAGCCGTCCTGGGGCGCGGGCACACCCGCGCCCGCCAGCGCGTGCGCGAGGTCGGCGAGCCCCGGCTCCTCCGGATCGAGGTATTCGATGACCCGGTCCCAGCCGGGGTCCCGCTTCGGACCGGTGTCCGTGGTCGCTTCGCCCGCCTCGGATTGGCGCGGGACTTTCTCACCCCGGGTGGGAGCGGGCACGGCCGGTGCGGCGACGATGGGGACGGCGGGCTCTTCCGCCTGTGCCGGGACCGGGATCCGCGTCGACGTCAGCCAGCCCACTCCGCCCGTCACGATGAGCGTTTCGGTGGTGAAACCGTCGAGCATGCTCGTCGTCAGCTGGGCGCTGTCCCCGCCGCCGTGCTCCAGGAACTGCAGCACGTTGCTCCAGTACAGCCAGGCCCGCCAGCGCCGTTTGTGCACCTGCTCGTCGGCCAGAGCCGCATCGCCGTCGTCCAGGAGGGCGAGTCCCGTCCACACCGGCGGTGTGCGCCTGCCGTCTGCGGCCAGCACCAGGTTGCAGCCCGATGCGTCCGGGCCGGACAGCAGCCGCACCGGCCCGGCGGCCCCGGAGGGAGCGCCGCCGCGCAGCACCTCCCGGATGCCCTCGCCGACGCCTTCACCGACCAGGGCGGCGGTACGCGTGCCGTCCATCCCGCTCAGGCCCGCGGCCACCGCCTCCGCCCGACGCTGCCAGCGCCCGGGTTCCGGGGCGCGCAGATAGGCCAGGAGCAGCTGGGCCGGATTGACCCACATCGTTTCGGCCAGCTCACCGGGCAGACCCCGGCCCACGCGCTCGTAGTAGTCACGGGCGCGCTTCCGGCCGTTCGTGCCGTACGGCTCCCACACCGGATCGCTCGGCCCTGCTGCCGCGTACCCGGTGTCCTTGACATACTGACGCCACTCCTTGACGTCGTAATAGGTCAGCTGGAACACCCGCAGACCCTCGGCCCTGAGCCGGGTCCGCTTCATGGCGTCGTCGGCGAGCCGGTTGTGCTCGCGGGTGGCGTGGTAGGCGTAGCCGTCGAGATACAGGGCCACGCGCGGGCCGGGGGCGTCGAGCCGTTCGAGGAGTAAATCGGGCCGGGTGCCGTCCAGCGCGCGCTGCTGGGAGACGCGCCAGCTCACCGTCGTGCCGTCCGCCGCCGTCAGCCGCAGATCGAGGGCGTACGTGCCCGCTGATGTGGTGTACGTGTCCGCGGCGGCCTTGGACTCGGCAAGCTTGGCCCAGTCCTGGAGCGTGTCGATGAACAGGACTTCAAGGTCGCTCTCGGCCTGCCGCTGCAACGGGATGTGCCGTGTCGTGGCGACCCGCGAGGTCCGCCAGCGCTCGCCGTCGGCGCCGAGCAATTCGTCCAGCATCTGCCGGACCTCGTTGCGGCTCACCTTGTCGTAGTCGGCGGCCGGGACCCGTCGCAGCAGGCACTGGTGGCAGCCGTCGAGCCCCTTCTCGCGGCACGCGCACTCCTCGATGACCTCACGCGCTTTGAGGAGCACCTCCCGGAAGCCGTCGGCGGACGCAAGCCGGTGCAGGTATCCGGTGCCGCCGGGCAGCCGGTCGTACACGACGAGGAAGCGCCTCGGCCAGTCCGCGCCCATGCCGCCGGCGTGGTCGGGCATCGTCGCCTCGGCGATGTCGATGTGGTCGGGATCGCCGCCGTAGCGGGCCGCTATGCCCGCGAACAGCGCGGCGGTGAACGAGGCGAGTCGCTCCTTGACCCGGGCCATCGACGCGGGCAGCAGGATGCGCACCGCCTCCGTGGTCAGCTCGTGCGCGAGCAGCAGCGGCACGTCCTGCCCCCTGCCCTGCCCTTCCGCGCCGGTCGAGGAGCCCCTGACGCGGCGACGCGGGCACCACAGCAGATGGTGCCTCGCGGCCGGGGTGCTCGCCGCTCCCGATTCGGTCAGCGCGTGCTGCTCCACGTCCACCACGGGACGCCCATCGGCCGTCGCCCCGCCGCAACTGGTACAGACGAAGAACGGGTTGATCCGCACGTCCCGCCCCGCCAGGGGCACCGTGCTGCTGCCGTCCTCACGGTCCAGCCCCAGATTGAGCGTCCGGATCTTCGCATGGCGGGTGAAGTCCACTCCGAAGACCGCGGTGTCGTGCCGCCAGGAACCAGGAGCGAGCCGGTCCGGATCGATGTCGACGGTGGTGAGGACCGCGTAGTGCTTGCGATCCCGTTCATCGCGGTCGTCGCGCACCCGGGCGTCGTCTCGCTTGTCGCGGGAGAACACTCGCCTCGGCTGGAGCACGTACTGCACACAGCCCGCGTCGGCGATTTCCCGCCCGCCGCAGCGCGGGCACGGGTCGGTGTTGTTCTCGGCGTCCTCGTGCTCGGTGCGCACGAATCCGCAGGCGGGGCAGAGCCGCCACACGGACCAGGCCCTGCGGTCGGGGCTGCCGATGTCGAGGGCGCGTACGGCATGGCGGTAGCCGTTGACGTAGAAGTAGTTACCAGGGGCGAGTTCGGTGAGCGCCAGTTTGCGGGACCGCTCGTAGTCCCGCGTCTCGCTGCGGTAGATCTTGCGGACCGGTCCCTCCTCGGCGCCTGCCTTTTGTTCGCCGTCTTCCTCGCTCGGATTCTCGGACCAGTAGAGCGTCGCTTCCAGCTGCGTGGTGGTGTCGGTCAGGCTGTAGTTGGGCAGCAGACCGAGCTCCACCAGGGTGGCGTGGGCGCTTGACTGGCTCAGCTCCCGCAGCAGGTCCCCGGCGCCGCGGCGCTCGGCCAGCAACTCGCGCCGCTCGTGGTTCTGTGTCTCGTCCGACCGGGCCAGCTGCCCGGCGGCCTCGTCGATCGCGGCGATCCTGCGTCGCAGCTCCTCGCGCCGCCCCGTCCAGTCCTCCTCGGCCTCCTGGAGGGCGCGCACGATGCCGCTGGTCGCATACGCCCTCAGTGCCTCGGCCGCGTACGCCGAGACGCCCGCGCCGTCGGAGCCGTCGGGCTCTCGGCCGCCGCTGCTGTCCGGGAACAGGGCCAGGAACTCCTCGACGAACTCGGTGCCACGGGTCTGCGCGGCATCGGCCAGGTCCTGGCACCATCCGCTCGTTCCGAACAGGGCCGACGACAGCCGGGGGAGCGGCGCCAGCACCTCGCCGTCGGAGGTCCTCAGGTCGCCACGGGCCGCGAGGTCCAGCAGCCGGGCCGTGTACTGGCGGCGCAGGATCTCCACCGCAGACAGGTAGCAGCCAGGAGGCAGGATGGTCCCGGCGATCATCTCTTTCGGGTCATCCAGGTAGTACAGGTCGCGTGCCTTGCGTCCGCCGAAGGCGACCACCAGCGCGTTGCCCGTGTGCCGTCCGGCCCGCCCGGCGCGCTGTACGTAGTTGGCCGGCCCAGCGGGCAGGGAGCCGAGCAGTACGGCCGACAGATCGCCGATGTCGATGCCGAGTTCCAGTGTCGGCGTGCACGACAGCACGTTGGGGTCGGTGTAGTGCGTTCCCGCCTTGAAGGTGCGCTCGACCCGCTCCCGCTCCGGGCGGCTGAGCATGCCCGTGTGCTCGGCGGTGACGACACGGAACGTGCCGCCCGTCAGATAGAGGCGGCGGTAGTAGTCGCCGGTGTAGTCCCGCTCCTGCACGACGCCGCCGAGGTGGGGGAGCCCCGCTCCGTTGCGGGGCATGCCCGGCTGGGGCGCGGTCAGCCGCCCCCCGCAGCGGTACCTGGGGCAGGGATGCCCGTACCAGCGCGTGCGCCGCTCGGGCGCTACGACCTGCTGCCAGCCGCAGTCCTCGCAGCTGACGAAGGCCTTGTTGACGACCGCGTCGCCGAGCAGCCGCACCTGGATGTGCCCCGGCTGAAGCCCGTAGACCCGGGTCTGCCGGTCCCGGGTGGCCCGCGCCGCCAGGACGCCTTCCTCGGCGAGGGCGGGCAGCAGCCTGCGCAGATACTCCACGGCCCCGGCGGCGTCCAGCCCCAGGCACCTGCGGGTCCAGTCCTGGTACCAGCCCAGACGTCCCGTGATCGCGTCGAACTCGGACCGGTCCTTCTGCCCGTCCAGCAGGAAGCGCGGCGGCGCGACCCCCTCGGGGAAGGCCGGCATGCCGTCCGGCCTGCGCCCGGAGATGAGGTAGCGATCGCTGCCGGCTTCCTTGATCCAGGTGTCCAGCCAGCGGTGCCGTACGGCGCCGCGCATCCGCAGTCGCTCCAGCAGCCCGCGCACATACGCCAGATACCGCTCGGGCGTGGGCAGGCCGTTTCCCGCCAGCAGCTGGCCGGGCAGGGACAGATGCAGGTCGCGGGCGAGGTCCGTGACGCGGTCGGGCTCGGCCACGACGACCTCGGCGGCCGCGGTGCGGGTCAGCTCCAGGGTGCGCCCCATGCGGCTCCGCAGCCCGAACTCCATCACGGTCGCGAAGGCCAGCCGCTCCCCGATGAGCTTCCAGGTCCGCGCGTCGCCGGTGCCGCGGCCGGACAGCAGCCGGTCGACGCCCGGCTCGTCGTGCAGGTCAGGGGGCACCACGGCGGCCAGCGCGTCCGGGTCGTCCACCGAGTCCAGGACATGGCCGATCAGCTCGTTCAGGGCGGTCGGCGCTCCCGAGTCGTCGAGGTTGTGGGCGAGGAGCGAACGCAGCGAGAACTTGTACGAGGCGTTGGCGACGTACCCGGCGCGATGCGCCGCGTCCTGCGTGGAGTCATTGAACAGCAGCGTCTTGCGCTCTTCCGGTACGAGCGCGATGTCGCCGCCGGTGAACAGCTGGGTCACGGCCGCCGAGGCCAGGGCCGCCTGGGCCGTGCCGAGAAAGCGGATGCTGTTGTCGGTGTGGCAGGCCGGGCAGCGGTCGTCCTTCGCTGCGCGGTCGGCGGTCTTCTTGTCGAGCAGGGCCCGCGCGAACCAGGCGTCGACGAGCTCGCCTTCGTCTCCGGCGGTGGGCAGCCGGTAGGTGCCCTGGCCGCCGTCCAGCACCACGACCGACAGCGGGTCGCCCTTGCCGTCCGTGGGCCGTGCCCCGGTCAGCGCGTCGAGCGCCTGCTGCCGCTCGCCGTGGGTGGCGGAGATGAAGTAACGGATGCGCCGCTTGTCCCGCCCCACGGCGGCTCGCCAGATGCGGTCCTGCGCCGTCACCAGTTGCTGGGGGTCGGCCTCGGGGGACAGCGCCGCCCACCCGGAGCGCCCGCAGTTGCGGCAGTACACGGCGGGCAGGTGTACCTGGGCGGGGCGTGGCGCCGTATCGGCACCGGGCAGCGGCTGCGGGCTGCTCGCCGAGGACGACGGCCAGCCCCCGGACGAGGTGTCCGGATCCTCGTCGCCGGGTGGCGCGGCACTGAGCGCGGCCCGCCGGGCGGCGGTCCGGTCGTCCTCGTACCAGCGGAACTCCGGGGCGCGCCCCACGCCACGCAGCACCCGCGTCACGGGCCGCACCCACAGATGCGCCTCGATGTGCAGCAGCGGCCGGGGCCTGCGCTCATCGGACTCCGGGTCGCGGGCAGCCGAGAGCAGTGCCACGAACCGGCCCAGTGCCTGGAGCACCAGCCGCGGGTTCTCCCGCGCGGTACGGCCCCAGGAGTAGCCGAACCGGGCCAGCCGGTCCCGCAGCGCCCACTCGTCCAGCGGCTCCCCGCTCAGCAGGGACAGCACGCCATGGGTGAAGTCGTGCCGCTTCAGCAGCCGCCCGATGCGGAAGGCGTCCAGCCCGGAGCGGCCCAGCAGCCTCGTGGCGAGGGCGTCCAGATCCAGCAGGTCGGGGTGTGCCTCCACGTCCGGCCCGCCGGACACCGCCACCACCTCCTGCGGGGAGGGTGGCTCGTCCAGCTCGTAGTCCACGGACCCGGTGAACTCATCGGCGGTCATCCGCTCCTCGCCGATGATCGCGTCCGCGGGGAACGGCATCCCGAACACCCGCTCCGCCACGTCGAGGACGCCCCCGGCCCGGCTGTCCGGAGCCCCCTCGCCGAGCGTGGCCGAGGTCGCCACCGGGCAGATCGACCCCAGCGGCCTGCCGGGCCGGGACGCTCCGGTGGCGGCGGCCAGTCGGCGCAACAGCATCGCGACGTCAGTGCCCTGGGCGCCGTCATACGTGTGGAACTCGTCGAGCACGACATAGGTGAGGTCGGCGCCCTCCCACAGGCTCCGGTCCTCCCCGCGCTGGAGCAGCAGATCCAGCATCTTGTAGTTGGTGATCAGCACGTCGGGCGGGGACACCCGCATCTCCTCCCGGCGCGTCATCACCCGCCGGAAGTCGGTGTCGGGCCGGTCGCCGATGTAGAGGCCCGCAGTGACCTGCGCCAGCTCCGGCCGCGCCAGGTACTCCCCGATGCGCCCCGCCTGGTCGGTGGCGAGCGCGTTCATCGGATACAGCAGAACGGCCTTGACCCCGCCGCGCCCCTCGGCCTTCCGCCGTCGGCAGTGGTCCAGCACGGGGACGAGGAACGACTCCGTCTTGCCGGAGCCGGTGCCGGTCGTCACCAGAGTCGGCTGGGCGGGCCCGCGCAGCGTGGACAGCCGGGCCCACGCCTTCGCCTGGTGCCGCCACGGCACGAACCCCGGGAACCCCGCCGCTCCCTCCACGTCCCGCTGCCAGCCGTCTTCGGCGACGTGGAACGGCGTCCTGATCCGCAGATACGGACCTCGGAAGATCCCGGTCTCGGGGTGCCCGAGGAAGCGTTCGAGGGCGCTTCGAGTGTCCTCGTCGGCGAGGGCGTACGTCGTCGTGAGGTACTGCGTCAGACTGCCGCGCAGCTGCGCGGCGGCCATGGTGGGCTTCACGACGGTCCCCCTTGCGATGCTGGTGCCCTGGTGATCCATACCACCGTATAGGGGGGCGCTGACAGCCCCTGTCGCCGGTGAGCCGAGCCACGAGCCCGATGCCTATTTCTTCCAGCCTGCCAGTTCGTCGGCAAAGTCGCGGAATGACCGGTTGTTGCCGCTCGGGCGAGCGCTGACGTGACCGAGTTCCACGGCCGCTGCCATGATTGTCGGGGAGTCCGACTCCCGGTACGGAGGTTTGCCCAGGTGCTTCTTGAGGTGTTCTTTCGGGTTGGCCAACTTGGTGAGGTCCTTCCGGCAGTCCTCCGGTCTCATTTCCCAGCCGCGTCTCACCTTGGGGAAGGCGGCGGGGAAGAGCATCAGCCAGGACTCCATCTCCACAGCGGAAAGCGCCAGTGCAGTGTCGCAGGGGATGTTCTTCCGGAGTTGGGCCGTGATCTTGTCCCGGACCTGGTCGTACGTCTCGTTCGAGACCTTGTCCAGGTCGGCGTGAATGACGATGCCCGCAAGCTCGGCCCCGACTGATGCCGCCTTGGTTCGCGCGTTCTTGCGTAACGTTTCGATCCGGGGGCTGAGCTGCAACTGGGCAGGCGCGAGCCTGATCTTGTCGTTGATCGTCACGACTTTGGGGCACCTGGGGAAAAGAGCGGGTATCAAGTGCTGGAGCACTCTTCGGTCGTTTTCGCTCTCGCCGGCGACCACGATGACCGACCGCTGTCGGCCCGGAGCGCGGCTCACAGCGTGCCGCCCACAGAACCCGAGAACCACAGATTCCCTATGGGCTCGTACTCCGACACCTCCACGACCCGGCGGGTGTCGCTCAGCCTCCGTGCCGGAATCACGGAGGCGCCGCTGGTGCGGCGTTCGCAGGGCACGAACTCCTCGGGCTCCAGTTCGTTGACGAAGATCGGTGAATGCGTGGTGACCAGGTACTGGCTCCGCTCGCTCGCCTCACGGAGCCGTTCCGCCATCAAGGCCAGCGCGTGCGGGTGGATGCCGTGATCGATCTCCTCGATGCACGTCAGCAGCGGCGGATTCGGGTCATGGAAGATCGCGAGCATGCACAGAATGCGGACGGTGCCCCACGATGCCTCGGTCAGGCGCGTGCGGCCCCGGAGGCCTTCTTCCTCCAGTTCCACCGCCGTTCGGTACGAGGCGAAGTCCGGAGGGTTCACCAGATGGATGTCGCGGATCTGAGGGACGACCTTCCGGACGTCCTCAAGAAGGAACTCCCAGGCGTCGCCGTCCTCCTTGAGCCCGCGCAGGAAGTCCGCGAGGTTGGACGCGTCGCTCTTCAGGTACCGGCCGGAATCGCTGATTCCCCACGGCTGCCGGGCCTTGCGCACGTCCGGGTCGAACACCCGGATCTGGGAGAGGTGCCGCCTCACCGCTCCGACGGCGACAGCGGAAGGGCTGTCATCGGACTGCGACAGCAGCCGATCCTGATGCAAGGCGGATGTCATGCGTCCGACGTTGACCGCGCCGTTGGCGCCGTCGGCCTCCAACGGGCTGCTGACCGTCAAGGAACCGCTCGTCAGTTCCACCGACGTCTCGGCGTCCTTCACCGGATGCTGCGTGAAGCGCTCCCGTCGATGTGTCGAGTAACGCTCGCGGGATCCCTCCGGCAGCCGGGTGCGCGAGACGCTCAGCTCGTAGCGGTCCGGCGCTTCCTCCGACGCGAAGTCGGACCAGATGCCTTCAACGCCAACGGTGATCCGTGACACCGGCTTCCGACCGCCGCGGAAGGCCAGGACATCGAAACCGCCCCGCTCTTCAAGCGCCGGCTCGATCCCCTTCCGGGTCACATCGCCCAGGAACTCCAGAGCATGCAGGACGTTCGACTTGCCCGCCGCGTTGGGGCCGACCATGACGGTCAAGGGCCCGAGCGGCAGCTTGGTATCGGTCAGGGTGCGGAAGTTGCGCACCGTCAGCCTCATTAAGCGGTGGTTCAAGCCTCGCGCCAATCGTGAACGGCCGGGGCGCCAAGGGCCCGGCGGACTGCTCCGGCGCACGGCGGACGGATCACACGCACTTGGCTGAACAGCACTCAGTCCCCCACGTGCGCCGTTCACATGAAGTGACCGGCCACCGAGCATCACAAACAGTACATCCTGCGTCACAGCGGTACCAGGTACTTGCCGGTTCCAGTCATCCGGGCCGAAAGGGCTCTCTTTCCGGCGTCTTGCCGTCCGCCGATCCTGACGAGAAGGGAAAGTGCGCGGGCAGTGCCGAGGGGGAGCCGCGATGGCCGAACCGCTCTACGTTCCCGTCCTACCCGTCCGGCAGCAGGCCCGGATGGCCTACGAAGATGTCCGGCCGGACATACAGGCCGCGATCGCCCCGCTGTGGAACCTTCCGCCGTGCCCCGGAACGCCCGCGTCGGGGCTGACGAAGGCCCGTTGGCAGAGGGAACTGAACAAGGTGAGAGGAGCACACCGCCGTCATCCCGGCTGGCTCGATGCCCCGTTCGCCGAGGAGGTGCAGGTACCGGCACTCGCGGAGATCCTTTCCGAGTGCACCGGGCTCTCCCGCCTGCTCCGCCCGGTCACCGGGCCCGAGCGCGGTATGGCCCAGCAGTCCGCCGCCCTGGGGACAGCTCACCGCTACGGTTGCGGGGTCGGCATTCGCGTAGGCGTGTCGGGGGAGTGGGACGGTCGTACGACCGAAGCAGTTGGCCAACTCCTGGGCCGGGCCGCACCCGACGTGCCCGTCGATCTGCTGCTGGACCTGGGCAGCGTCCTTCCCGGCCGCCCCGACGCGGGCAAGGAGGCCCTGCGGGCCCTGGACGCCCTGCGCCCCCTGACGACCTGGCGCACGGCCGCCGTTCTCGGCGGGAGCTTCCCCCGGGCCACGGACGACATGCTGGAACTGGGAGAGCTTCACGAAGAACCCCGTGCCGACTGGCACATGTGGAGCGAGGTGCAGGCGAGCGGCCGCGATTATCTGTCGCGGCTCACGTATGGCGACTACGGCGTGCAGTCAGTCACTGCTCTTGCTCAAGTGCAGGGCGGCGGAGGCCCACCGTGGGGCCTCCTCCGCTACACCACCGACGACTGGTTCGTGCTGTGCAAGGTGCTGAACGGCGGCCCCGACCGTACGGCGAGCGTCCGGGCGGCGGCGCGCCGGTTCCGCGATCTACCTGAGTTCAGGGGAGCGTCTGCCAGCGCCGGGGAGACCTGGTTGCGCGACTGTGCCGACGGCCCTCTGGCGTCCAGCAAAGGCACGGGGCAGGTCATGGACTGGCTGCGGGCCGGGAATGTCCAGCACATGACCTACGTCGTCCGGAGCCTTCGGTAGAGCTGCCCCGACCCTGTCCCTTACGACCTGAGCGCGGGCGGGCTCAGTCGAACAGCGGCGCAAGCATGTCCTCCCCCGCCAGGATCCGCCACGCCGGAACCCGCACCACCCGGCCCACCTCGCACGCCTTCGCCCCGTGCCCACCGGACGGCAGCCCGGTGAGCAGATCACCCCGGGCGTGGGTGAGCCGCAGGTGCCGTGCCGGGTCCTGGCCGGGCGGCGGACCCGTGTCGATCAGTACCGCCGTGTTCTCCCCGTCCCCCGTGAACAGCAGATCCACCGCGTGGCCGCCGACGACTGCCGCGCGCTCCACATCGGTGATGCCACGCTCGCCGAGGTACTGCTGAAGCCGGTCGGCGAGCTCCTCGCGGAACGCGGTCCCCGGACCGACCGCACCCTGCGTGCCACCGACGGCGTCCCCGGCGCCCACGCCGTGATCGTCACCGGGCCCCGCCCCCAGCGGCACCGAGCGCCCGGCGAGCATCGCGGGCAGACCGCTCTGCCCCTGCCAGAACGCGTGGCTGCCCACCGTGATCAGTTGAGACTTGGCCCGTGTGATCGCCACGTTCCACAGGTTGACCTGGCCGGCCACCCAGTGTGTCGTCCTCGGCGGGGTGTTGAGCGTGGCCACCGGGCTCAGCACCATCACGTCGCGCTGCCCGCCCTGGAAGGCGTGCACCGTCCCCACCCGCACCCGGTCGTCGTCGCGCCACACCCGTGCCAGCGCCTGCTTCTGCGCCCGGAACGGCGTCACCACGCCCACCGTCGCGTCCTGCGGCAGCCGCGCGAGCAGTTCGTCCACCACTCGCCGCACGGCCCCGGCCTCGGCGTCGTTGCGCCAGGACTGTCCGTCGCCGCCCCGCGCCGACTCGCCGCCCGGTACGTCCACCCAGCCGAGCACCGGCGCCGGATCGGCCGCCCCCACCGGGTCGAGTGCCGGAACCTGCCGCCGTACGTCGGTGAGCACCTGCAACTGGCCCGCGTAGCAGTAGCCGTTGACGACGTCGGCGATCCGCGGGTGGCACCGGTAGTGCTCGTCGAGCAGCAGGGCGGTGTCACCGTGCTGCGCGGCCGCGTGGTACGTCGAGTGCACGTGATACGTGAGCCGATGGTCCTCCAGTTGCGCCGCGCTCAGCCCGGCCCGGACCCGCGCCTGCCGCTCCTGCTGCGGCGCGATGTCGGCGATGTGGCCCAGCTGCATCGGGTCACCGATGATCAGTGCCCGCCGGGCCCGGAAGAGCAGCGGCAGCACCGACGGTATCGAGCACTGGCTGGCCTCGTCGATGACGACGAGGTCGAACATCTTCGGGGTGAGTTCGAGCTGCCGCACCGAGTGGGTGCTGATGGCCCAGCCCTTGAGGTGCGCCATCAGGTTCTGCTGGCTCTTCCGGAATCCCCGACGGGCCCGCAGAGCCTGGAGCCGCTGCCCTATCAGCCCGCGCGCCTGCGTCAGCGCTTCCGCCGACACCGCCCGGGACAGGTCCGCGGACAGCTCCGACAGGGCACCCGCCGTCTCCAACCGCTCCTGCTTCAGCCCGTCTTCGTCCCACTCGGTGTGCCCGGGTACGAGTTCCCGCAGCCGACGCTCCACGGCCACCGCATCCGCCAGGGCCTCCAGCAGCTCCGGCGGCACGGGCCGCTCGTTCGCCCACCCCGGCCACGGTGGGCCTTCGCCCTCTGAGGTCTCGGCTGCCGCGACAAGCGCGGCCAGTGCCCGCGCCCTGCGCCACCCACCGAGCAGCCACCGGTGGGCCCCGGCCGCCTTCCGGGCCCTGCCCTCCCAGCGGCCCAGCGCGGCCGCACCGTTCCCGGCCGTCGCTGCCGCCCACGCGGACTCCAGCAGTGTCAGCGGCAGCTCCAGCGCGTCGGCCCGTTCCTTCCGCTCCCGGAGCAGGTCCAGCAGTCGCCTCTCCTCGCCGACACGGCGTTCCGCCTCCTCCCGCTGCCGGGCGGCCCGCGTACGGGTATTGCGCAGCTCCCCGCCCACGGTCGCCGAACCCCGCCGCGGGGCCTCGATGGGCTCGCCGAGCAGCCGTTCCAGCTTCTCGGCCTCCTCCTTCAGCGCCTTCGCGTTGCCCGTCCGCATCATGAGCCCCGGCGCTACGTCGTCGCAGCGCTTGGCGACGACGTCCACCGCCTCGTTGTTCGTGGACGCGACCAGCACCGACTGCCCGGCGGCGACACAGGTGGTGACGGTGGCTGTGACCACCTCGCTCTTGCCCGTACCGGGCGGCCCCGTGGCGACCGTCAGGGCCCGCGTCATCGCCGATGAGACCACCAGCTCCTGGCTCTCGTTGCACGGCCCCGGCGCCACCACGACGGCCGGGGACTCCGTCTCCGCGTCCGCCTCGCCACTGCTCAGCAGCGCGTCCAGCGCGGTGCCGGGGATCTGCCCGGTCCGCGTCGACATCTGCAGCAGGTTGTCCACCAACCCCTGCGTCGCGTTCGCCTCCGCACCGGACGGCACCAACAGGACGGCCGCGTTGTGCGCGCCGGGCCGCAGCGCCTCATTCACCGTCCGCTCGCTGAGCGCGGACGGATCGAGTGGCTCCAGCTCCGGCAGCTTCAGTTCCTCCAGCAACTGCCGCACGGCCCGCAGCATCTGCGCGTCGTTGCCTTCCTGCCAGGTCGGCTGCCAGCCTGCGATGAGGTCGGCCGCGTCGTCCGTGTCGAGCAGTTCCGAGACGACGCCCGTGTGCAGGGCCGGCACCCCGGTCGGCCGGAGTACGTCCTGGCCGTTCTCGTCCGGCGCGAGGTCCATCTGCTGGATCAACAGCGGCGCGATCATCACGGGCGTACGGCGTCCCCGGCCGCCTCCCTCGCGTACGGGGAGCGTGATGGCCGGATAGCCGTACCAGTACTCCTGCTGTGTTCCCGCGTCGCTGGTGCCCCGGTCTTGCCGGGCCTGCGGCCTGGACAGTTTGCCGGGTGCCCGAAAGGTCGAACCCCGCCCCGACTGGATGATCTCCTCGTCCCTGCCGAGCAGGAAGTACCCCGAATCCCGTTCTTTATCGCGGTCGGGCAGCATGCCGGCCGCCGCCTCGGCGGTGAGGCACTGCACGTAGTAGTGCAGCAGCCGCTGCCAGTCCACGCCGTCCCGCGCGTCGAGCGCCGCCAGTTCCCGGGCCTTCAGCAGGGCGGGGGACCGCCGCGCCACCTCCGTCGCGTCACGCGGCGGCGTCGGGAGGTGGACGGTACGCGCCACCGACCGGGCGAAGGGCAGGCTCCGGGTGGCCCGGATCGTGGACTTGGTGGGGCGCTGCTCCTCCGGCACGCCGTTGCGCGCCATCTGCGCCGTCAGGTAGTCGAACAGGTCGTCCGGTGTGATCCAGCCGCCGCCCTTGATCCGCCCGTTCCGCAGTCCCTCCACGATCTCACCGGTGAACCGGGACGTGCCGAGCGTGGACCCGGACGGCGCCATCGCGGACGCGGACTGCAACGCGTCGGACGCGGTGATGAAGTACACGCCCGTAGGCCGCAGCAGGGTGCTGGGCGCGGGCCGCTCGTCGGCATCGCCTGGGGCGCCCTTGGCGGTCCAGCCCTGGACGACGGACCCGCTGGAGCAGCAGTCCAGCAGGACAAGCTTCGACGAGGCACGGCAGGACTGGAGCATCCGCTCCAGGAACTCGGCCGGTACCGCCGTGCCCGGCAGGTCGTCCGGGTCCGCGTCCCGGGTGAGAAAGTACAGCTGGTTGTCGTCCTCGCAGAACTCTCCGTGTCCGCTGAAGTACAGCAGGGCCGTCTCGCTCGGCTGTCGCTCCTCCAGGAACTTCTCAATGGCGTGCAGCATCTCGGCGCGGGTCGGCTCGGCGACCATCGCGCAGTCGTTGTACATGCCGATCTCGGTGTTCTCCAGTACCGCCCGCATGTAGTGCAGGTCGGCGCGGACGGGCGGGAGATCGTGGTAGGCGTCGCTGTCGTACGTGGAGACACCGACGAGCATCGCGTACCGGTCGTTGTCGGCCATGCGCGTTCAACCCGCCGTCGTCGCGTCGCCGTCGTCGCCCTCGCGGCCGTCGGCGGGCTCGCCGTCGGCCGCGAAGAACCGATCGATCAGCCCGTCGTCCTCGCGCGCCTCCCTGCCCGTGATCTGAAGGCTCGCGCCGTCGGGTCGCCTGGCGATGATCGTCCGCTGCGGTACGCGGGACAGCCAGAGCTGCACCCCGGCCACGACCAGTGAGCCGGCGCTGATCAGCACCCCGATCGTGTCGACGGACAGCCCGCCCTTGTCCAGGGCCCCGAGCGCCGTGTCCTCGGGCGTGCCCTTCCGAGGCACGTCCAGGGCCGCGCCCGGATCGGCGTCGGCGATCTCGGCGAGGAGTTCCCGCGCCTCCTTACGTGCGCGCAACGGGTCCTCGTCGACGATGGAGATCCGGTATCCGGTCGAGTCGTTGGGCGTGGTGGTCACGGTGCGTCCCCCCTGGGCTTCCGTGGTGTGGTCGGGCCGTGCGGGCTCACGCCCTACACGGAACGCACGACGTTAGTCCCCGGGACTGACAACGGGCGCTTCCACTTGTGGAAACCGCTGGCCGTCGGCGTGAAAACGGCTGGCCGGTGACGGCTACGCGTCCCTCAGCGGATGCGCAGCTCCGCCCATACAGTCTTCCCGGGCCCGCTTTCGCGCGGGGCGACCGCCCAACGGGTCGCCAGCTGGACGACGATGAGCAGGCCCCGGCCCGACTCGATGTCGCCCGGCGGTTCCTGGGTGGTCAGAGGCGGTACGCGTTCGGTACGGGTGTCGGTGACCTCGACGCGGAGGGTATCCCCGGTCTCGGTCAGACGGACGCGGAAGTCCCGGCCGGGTACGTGCCCATGGCGGATGGCGTTCGCGGTCAGCTCGGCGGTGATCAGCGTCAGCGTCTCGTTGGCGCGGCCGTCGTACGGGTGGCCCCACGTGTCCAGCCGGTGCGAGACGAGGCGACGGGCGAGGCGAGCACCGTGCCGCGAGGACGTGAACCGCATCGAGAACTCGCGGAGGAGGTGGGGGTGGCTGGTCTGGGCGGGGTCGGTCTCGGCGGGAGCGGGCTTGGGGGCGTGGGTGGTGGCCCCCTGTACGGGGGAATTCTCGCTGTTCATGTGGTCCACGCTTCCGGCGTGGTCTTAGCGTGACCAGATACGACGCGCACACGGGCTGTCGCTGTACGTGGCCGGAATGCGCGTGTAGGCGGGGCGGAGCGTGACGAACGACGCGGGGTTGCGTTGGCCGGAGAGGCGGTTATGGAGATGAGCGAACCGATGGGTGTGGAGAACGAGGGGGCGGCGGGCCTGGGGGATGGGCAGCAGCCTGATCCGGGCCCGGAACCGGAGGTCAACTCGGGCATTGTGCGGGTGTTCGGGCGGCAGCTGAAGTGCTGTCGGCTGCGGGCGGGTCTGGAACGCCCGGAGTTCGCGTCGATGGTCGGGTACTCGGTGTCCACGATCGCCGCCTACGAGCAGGGTCGGCGGATCCCCCCGCCCCGGTTGATCGACCGGGCGGACGAGGTGCTGGACGCGGGTGGCGTCCTCCTGGAGATGAAGGAGGAGATGGAGAAGGCGCAGTACCCGCCGTTCTTCCAGGACGCGGCGAGGTTCGAGGCTGGGGCGGTCGAGCTGCATGTGTACGCGACTAAAGCTGTGCCCGGCCTGCTGCAGACCAAGGATTACGCCCGCGCGGTATTCACCATGTGGCGGCCCTTGCTGCTGGAGGAGGTCATCGAGCAACGGGTGGCGGCGCGCCTAGCCCGCCAGGAGCTCTTCGCACAGACGCCGCCGCCCACCATCAGCTTCGTCATCGAGGAGGCTGTGCTCCGGAGGCCGCTCGGTGGCCGGTCGGTGATGCGCGGACAGCTTGAGCAACTCATGATCTACGGACAGTGCCGCAACGTTGAAATTCAGGTGATGCCAACAGAGGTGGAGGAACACGCCGGGCTTGATGGCCCCTTCACCTTGATTGAGACACGCGATGGGCGGAGGATCGCCTACGTGGAGGGGCACAAGGACAGCCGTCTGTATTCAGAGCGCAAACAAGTCCGAGAGATCGAGGAGCAGTACGGCATTCTCAGGGCCCAAGCGCTCACTCCGCGCGCATCGCTTGCCTTCATCGAGAAGTTGCTGGGAGACCTATGAACGTGGAGCGGACCACTGCAGCCGCGCCTGAGTTGGCGTGGTTCAAGAGCAGCTACAGCACGGGGTCGGGTGGGGAGTGCGTCGAAGTCGCCATGGTGTGGCGCAAGTCAAGTCACAGTGCGGGAGGCGGCAACTGCGTGGAGGTGGCTGCCTGTCCTGAGGCCATCCATGTGCGCGACTCGAAGGACATAACCCGCCCGGGTCTTATGGTGGGGGCTTCTGCCTGGACCGCGTTCGTCAATTTCGCCGCCCGGTAGCGCCTTCCGGCGTTCGAACGTTGAGGTCTGCCCCTGACACGACGTGTCAGGGGCAGACCTGCGCCGAGCCGCTACCTACCGACTACGCATTTGCTCCTTCGGGAACCGGCGGTGCCCAGCGCCCGGCGGCGATCTCCGCATCCAGCCGCGCCTGGAAGTGCGCGTGCGCGGCTCTCATCTCCGCTTCACGATCCGCCTTGTAGAACGGGGCTTGGAAGCCGGCCGGGGGCGGGGTGCGTTCCGGGTCCTCTAGGTGGGCGAGGAGATCGAGGTAATCCTGCTTGGTCTGGCCGTGGCCGTACGTGTTGAAGTCGGCGGCGACCTTCCGGCCGTTGGCGTCGAAGTAGGTCGCCGACTCGTAGTCGTACAGTTGCGGGTAGCGCGACTTGAAAATCGCGGCGAGTTGGTCGGCGGTGATACCGAGCCAAACGGCGACGAGAGCGTCCAACTCGATAAGCGCGGCGCGACGCTCGTGCTCGCTGCGGAGCGGGGTGCTGTACTCCCAGGCCGGGTTGAGGCCAGCTGCGAGGGGCTTCAGCACGGGCCAGTGGGGGTTGGCCCACTCCTCGTAGCCCGCCCAGCGGGGGTCGAATAGCTCTGCCCAGAGCGGTGCGTAGTGCGTGGTAAGGGCGTTCAGACGGAGGGTGCGAAGGAGGAGGGCAGGGGCGAGGGGGTGCGTTGGGTCGGGGGCTGGCATCTTGCGGGCCTCGGCGACTTGCAGGTGCGAGCGGCCGGTAATGCGCAGCAGGTAATCGAGTGGCAGAGTGGCCCAGAAGCCCGCGTTGAGGGTGGTCAAGTGGTTGTCTTCGAGAGCCGTCGAGTGCACGGTGTGGACGTGGCTGGGCCCGGGCGGGATGAGCGCGGCGTGCAGACAGCGGCTGCTGTCGAAGGGGATCATGACTCGCCATGCCAGTCGGTAGGAGTCTTGCGCAGTCGTTGCTTCGCCGGTTCCCCGCACGTAGTTGGTTACGGGAACGTATGCTTCGGGCAGCTTGGACGGCGCGAGCAAGTTCCAGTCTCGATTGCTCCGGCAGGGGATCCTCGGCTCCTTTGAGAAGGGAAGCGCCGATGCGAAGTGCGGCCCCTGGAGGATTACGTCTGTGAGATCGGAGACAGCCCGGTTGCTCCAGCGGATCCGCCCAGCTTTCTTGTCTCCGGTTTCGTGGTACCCGCTTGAGATCATCGGGTCGTGATCGTCCAGACTCCGCCCATAGGCGGTCAGCGCCTCGATCGCCCCTTGCTCACCGACGAGGACCGGGTACAGCAGAGGGGCCTGTGCCGCTTGACCCGCCGATCCGGTCAAATCCTGCCAGCTGGTGAGCAAGTCTACGTTCACATGCACCACGCGCTGGCGGTGCGGCCGGATGTCCCACGAGCCGTTGTGCTTGATGCCGGGCGCCGAGCCTGTTCCGTCGTGGATCAGTGAATCGGGCAGAACGTTCGAGTCGCGGAGCTCGCTGAGGTGAAGAAAGTCAGGCTTCTGCGGTGTGCCGTAGATGTGCATTCCGAACTCTGCGGAACGGTTGAGGTCCTCGAATGCCCAGTTTGCTGAGTTCACAAAGTGGGCGTGGACCCGAAGATGCCGATACGCGGCGGACCGGATGACCCCTTCACGTACGCCGCCGAAATGCGTATCCGGGTGGATCAGGCCTGCACTGCCGTGCATTGCAATCTGCTGCCATACACGAGCCATGAACGCCCGGTAGAGGTCACCCTGCGTACCAATAAGGAGCGGATACGTAGCCGGGCTGCCGAGCGTGGCGACGGCCCCCGCATGGGCGGTCAGCTCGTTGAGGAGGAAATCTTGGCCGTCCGCACGCGTGGCCAGCACGTCATCCTTGCGGAGGCGCCATTCCGCCGTGCTCGGCTTGTCCGCCAGCACAAACCAGGGTTCCAACTCCGCAAGAACCAGGTCCTCCTGCCACCGCGGCCGCACCCACGGCGGGTTCCCCACCTGCAAGTCAAACCCACCCCGCGCAAACACCTGCGCGAATTCCAGCTCCCAGTGGAAGAACCCCTGCGCCTTCGCGACATCCTTCGCGACCGCCGTCCACGGGAACCGGATCT
This sequence comes from Streptomyces sp. NBRC 110028, assembly GCF_001417735.1. GTDB lineage: Bacteria > Actinomycetota > Actinomycetes > Streptomycetales > Streptomycetaceae > Streptomyces. Next base: position 318,345 of record NZ_BBUZ01000023.1, on the reverse strand, counting down.
CCAGCCAATGGAAGCGGTCCATGCCCATCCACTCGGGCAGTTCTTCCTCGTACACGTAGAGGTCGTCCAGCGTCTCGAACGTTGAGACGAACGATTCGTCCGGCACGTCCTGCGTGCCCAGCAGCGCTTCCGCGAAGTCGAGCCAGTCGTCCAGGTTCGCCAAGGGGATAACCGGGCGGCGCTGGCCCTTGACCTGCTCCACGCGGCGGCCTGTACGGCGGCGGGAGACCGAGTCGCGGGTCAGCGCCATTTGCTTCGGCTCAGCGCCGAAGCCGGGAAGGGCGTCCGCCTCCCACGCCATCAGCACCCCGGAGTCTTCCTCACCAGCCGCAGCCGGACCAGACTCCGCCCCCGCCTCGAACTCCGCCGCCCGTTCCGCCAGCGCCTCCGCGCGCGCGTACTGCTCATCCGTACCGTTCAGCAGTGAAGCGCTCTGCACAGGCCAGAACCACAGCGCGCACCAGGCGTCCATGAGTTTCTTGAGCCGCCAGTACGGGGTGTCCTCCGCGTGCAGGTCCGCCAGCACCTTCTCCCGCTGCACCGCGACTTCCGGCTTGCGCAGCCACTCGTCCTCCGCGCCCCATACCCCGATCCGCCGCGAGATGTCCCGCTCGGACAGCTCCAGCCGCCGCACCACCAGCCCCCACAGGTACTCGGCCCGTCGGGCCAGCCCCTGAAGGCGGGCCGTCTGCTTCGCCGTCGGAGACTTCGTGATCGCCTTCCGCCACGCGGCCAGCGCCTTCGCGGCCTCCGGCGCCAGCGCCTTCGCCTCCTTCTCGGCCGCGACCGCGCCCCACTCCTTCGCCGGAAGCAGGAAGTGGTGCACCGCGCCCTCCGGCAACGGCTCACCCCTCAGCGCGTCCGCCAGCGGGAAGCGCTCCGGAGTAGCCCCGAGCCAGCCGCCCTTCTTCAGCCGGTCCGCCGCGTACACCTCGCGCCGCCCGCCGATGAGCGAGTTGCCGCGCCGTAGGTGCAGGCCGAACCAGGGGGCCTCCATGCCCGGGTGCATGGTGTTGAGCCACAGGGAGACCTCGGCCAGCTCCACGGCCGTCTCGTTGAGGTCGACGCCATATGAGTTGTGCAGCGCGATGTACGCCTTCACCTTCTGCAACTCGACGGCGTACTGGTCGGTGTCGATCGACCGCCCCAACTCGCCCTGCCGCCGCCGCAGATACTCTGCGGCGACTTGGTTGATCGCCTCGTTGAGGAACGCGCCGGAGCCGAGCGCCGGCTCGCAGATACGCCAGTCCAGCAGCTCCCGCGCCTCGGTGTCCGTGCCGTCCTGGTCCAGGCGGTGCTGGAGGGCGAGCTGCACGGTGACCTTGGTCAGCGACTCGGGCGTGTAGAACGACGCCGAGGTCTGCCGGTCGCGGCCCGACAGCCGGTACACGAACTCACCCGGCGCGTACCGGGCCCGCATCACCTCGCCCGTGTCCCGATCGCGGCGGGTGACGAAGACCGAGTCCGGGTACTCGTCGATCTTCGACTTCGGCACTAGCCAGGAGCCGTCCTTTGGGTCGCCGCCCTTGGCGACCTCGTACAGCTCCTCGCCCGCGATGAAGCCGCTGTACGACATCAGGCCCTCGTACACCGCGCCGAGCTGGTTGATGCCGAGCTGGGCGTACGAGATGAAGCCGCCGCGCTCGCCCCTCTTCCCCTGCGTGATCATCAGGCGGTGCAGCACCTCGTACAGCGTGGCGTTGCGCAGCCGCGTGTCGAGGTAGCGGACGGACTCGCCCCGGGCCAACGCCTCGTCGGAGTCGTGGCGCGGGTCGGGGAGGGTGTCGGCGCCGATCAGGCGGATCGACTCCGGCTCGAACAGCTTGCTGTGCAGTGGCTCGAAGCGCAGGCCGACGTCCTCGCTGGTCTTCTCGTCCGCCGGATCCGTCGCCACGCCGTGGGTGCGGCGCGGGCGGTAGCCGTCCTGCACCTTGTGGAACAGCAGGTCCAGCGACTCGTACAGGTAGACGCCCCTGCGGGCCTCCTCGCCGACCGGTTGCCGGTCGGCGATCAGCTCGGCGAGCCGCCCCAGCCCGTATCCCTGCTGGTACTCCGGATAGTCGGCGGGCAGGATGCCCAGCTCGGGGCGAGCCTCGGCGTACAGCAGGAACAGGATGCGGTACAGGTAGCGCAGCGACTCGCGGGTCAGTTGGCGGCCCAGCTCGGGCAGTTCGCCGATGTCCTCGGGGCGGATGCCCTGTTCATGCAGCCGGGCCAGCACCTCGTTGGCGATCAGCTCGACGCTCGTCCGCAGCCCGTCGCGCAGCTCGCTGGAGACGCCCACCGCGTGCCTCGCCGACTTGCCGAGGAGTTCGGCGAGGGGGTTCTCGCCGCCCTCCTCCGGTGTACGCAGCGAGTCCGCGCCGAACAGCGCCGCGACGGTGTCGAGTTCGCCGCCTGCCCTGGTGTCGTTGCGCTGCAACGCTGTGTCCAGGGAGACCGCGAGGTAGCGGCCCTCGCCCCACACCGCGCGGTCGGCGAGCACGATCACCCCGCCGCCGAGCAGCAGCACATACCGGGGTGGCTCCTCGCAGGCGAACAGGAACGAGGCCAGTTTCGAGCCCGTGGGCAGGGTGGTCGAGCCGTCGAGCGCGACCTTCTCCAGCAGCCGTCCGGGGCCCTCGGAGTCGAGGGCCGCGTCCGGTTCGGCCGCCCAGCCGCAGTCCAGGGCGACCAGGCCCTTCTCGGCATGCGCGACCGGGACCTCGTACGTCTGCCGCGCGCGCTCCACCGTGAGGGTGCGCGGTTTCGCGTCGTATCCGAGGGCGCGCAGCACCTCGGCGTTGAGGGCCTGCACCCGCTCCCGCCACTGCGGGGAACCGTACGTCAGCGTGTCGTCGTCGGTGTCGCGCGCCGCGACGATGCCGTCCTCGTCCTCGGGAAGAGCGAAGAAGGAGCGGGCCCTGAAGTAGGAGCGGCGCAGTTCCCGCAGCCCGGCCCGGGGCGTCACCGGCAGTTCCCCGCGGCCGGGAGCCGCCGTCTCCGGCTCTCCGGGCTCCGGGGCGTCGCTCGGCGCGGCGGACTTCGCCGCGTCCTCGCGCTCCTTCCACGCCTGGAGCAGGCCCGACTTGAGGTCCTTGGGCAGTACCTCGGCCAGGTAGTGGGCCGAGAAGTAGTCGCCGCGGTTGACCAGGGAGTCGTACGTCATGACAGTTTCTCTCAGCGGGTCACGGGGGCGGAGAGCCACCAGGCGGCGGGCACGGACAGCGGCGGGGGACCGAGGACGACGGGCGGCGGCTCGTCAGCGTCGCGCTTGCGGGCGGGGTCCGGCTTGCGGTCGGGGTCCGGAAGGAGCACCGCCAGGACCCGCAGCATGGGCCGGCCCGTCGTCAGCAGGGAGTCGGCGAGGTCGGCCAGGCGCTCCTTGGCGCGCTCCCCGGCGAGGGTCGGTTGGTCCCAGGTGGCCAGGCGGCGCTTGTACTCCGCGATGGGCTCGCGCAGCGGCTCGTCCCAGGCGTCCCGCCGCTCGTCGAGGAACGCCTCCGCTGCGCTCAGGACGTCGGGCAGGGCTTCGTGGAGCGGCCTGGGCTCGCGGAAGTGGCGCTTGTTGGCCATGCTCGGGCCGACCCCGCAGCGGCGCAGCAGCGACACCATGTCGTCGTCGACCGCGCCCCTGCGCGTCACGCCCATCCACTTGACGACGGTGGGCCTGCCGAGCTTGTTCGAGTACACGCCCTGGACGAGGTAGATCGGCTCCGCCACGTTTGCGGTGATCATCGGGGCCTCCTGGCGGCCCAGGCGGACGAGAACCTTGTCGGTGAGCCATTCGACGACCGGATGCAGGTCCGTCAGCAGCGAGATCTCCGGCCAGCTGGAGGTGGACGACTCCCGGGCTCGCTGGAGGGAGTGCTCCGCCAGGCGGCGGTTGAAGGTGACGAGAAGCCGCTCGCGCAGCCGCTGCTCACGGAGGTAATCCATGGGCAGGGCCTTGAGGCGGTGGACGAGATCCGCGGGCGGCTGGAAGGAGAGCAGGCCCGACTGCGGGTCGCGGTCCAGCTCCAGCCGGTCGTGGGCGTCGGGGTAGACCTCGCCCAGCGCCTCGTCCAGGAAGTGCGCGGTCGAGTCGAAGAGGCGGGGGAGCACGGGAGATCCGGCGGCGCGCGCGGACGCCGCCGAAGCCGCGCCGGACTCGCCCGTACGCGCGGAGTCCTCCGGGCCGGACTGGTCCGCCGGTTCCTCGCCTACGGGGCCGAAGAAGTCGGCGAGGAAGTCGTCCATGCCCGAGTCCTCGTCGTCCGCGCCGGGGCGGCGGGAGTCCAGCGACTCGTCCACGGTCTTACCGCGCAGCAGGTCCTGGATGAGGGACTTCTCCTCCGCCTCCGCCCGGTACAGGCCGGTCACGGCCTCCGCCGTGCCCAGGGAGCGGTGGGCCTCGTCCTCACGGCCCAGCAGCCGCTCGGCGACGACCGTGTCGTCCTTGGCGCCCTCGACCTCACTGGTCAGGATCAGCGCGCGGAACTGCGGCGGCCGGGCCTGCCCGTAACGGTCGATTCGTCCGTTGCGCTGCTCGATGCGGATCAGCGACCACGGCACGTCGTAGTGCACCAGCTGGTGGCACTGGCGGTGCAGGTTGACGCCCTCGGAGGCCACATCGCCGGTCAGCAGCACCCGTACGGGCGTGTCGGCCAGGCTGAACTCCTCCACACGGGCCATCTGCTGCTCGTCGGAGAGGCCGCCGTGCATGACGCGGACGCAGTCGCGGGCCGCCCGGCCCTTGAAGCCGAGCGCGGCCGGGAGCACCCCGGCCAGCCATTGGAGGGTCTGGACGCGTTCGGAGAAGACCACGACCCGTGCGTCGGATGTGGGGCCGACACCGATCTCCTCCTTGAGCTGGTGCACCAGGGCGGAGAACTTCGCCGAATCGGCCTCGGTGAGATCGGCGGCCAGCTCCGAGAGCCGTCCCAGGGCGGCCAGTTCGTCGGCCGTGGCCCGCGGGGCGTCCTTCTTCTCCAGGGTTTTGATGCGGGCGGAGACGGTGGCCCGCAGCGCCGCGCAGGACGACAGGAACGACTTCAGCAGCGTGTACGGGAAGAGGGGGACCGAGCTGACCGAGGGGCCGCCGTCGTGGGGGAGCCAGACGGATGCCAGCTCCTCGAAGATCTTCTCTTCGGCGGGGGTCGCCGGGCAGTGCACCGATTGAGAAGGGCCGCGGTCCGCCCACTGGCCCTTCATCTGCTCGCGGACCTCGGGGCTGATCTTCGTACGGCGGATGAACAGGTGCCTGATGTCGTCGGCGCGGTAGTTCTCCGGGTCGCGGATGGCCGCCGGGTCCAGCAGGCCGATCAGTTCGGCGAACGACCTCGCGTCGCCGTTGTGCGGGGTGGCGGAGGCCAGGATCAGGGCGTCGGTGCGGGGGGCGAGGATCTGCGCGAGCTGGTTGCGCAGGGAGCCGCGATTGATCAGGTTGTGCGACTCGTCGATGACGACGGCGTCCCAGCGGATCTGCTCCAGATGGTGCCGGTACTGGTTGGTGTTCTTCAGGGTGTCGATGGAGACGATGACCCGCTTGAAGGAGGTGAAGGGGTTGCGGCCGGCCGGGATCTCCCGCTGAATCCGCTCGATGCCCACCGAGTCCAGCCGCACCAGGGGGATGGAGAACCGCGTCCACAGCTCCTGCTGGAACTGCTCCAGCACATGCTGCGGGGTGACGACGAGGATGCGCTCGCCCCGGCCGCGGCGGATCAGCTCGGCGAGCGTCAAGCCGATCTCCAGCGTCTTGCCCAGGCCCACCACGTCGGCGATCAGCAGGCGCGGGCGGAGGTTCGCGCCGGACAGGGCCAGCTCGGCGGGGCGCCGCTGGTACGGCAGGGAATCCAGCAGGAACGAGTCGGCCAGGGCGAGGCGGCGCTCGGACTGGGGCAGCGCGGTGCGGCGCAACACGGCCTCCAGGAACAGGCGGGAGCGCCGGTAGTTCGGCGAGTCGTCCCGGACCAGCTGGGTGTCGCGCGGGTCCAGCAGCTCGATCCGGTCCAGGCCCGAGAAGAAGACGGCCTCCTGGTCGCGTACGAACTCCGACACCCCGACGACCTCAAGCTTGGTGCCGTCGTCCGTCGTTGGCGCGGAGCTCCTGACCAGCCACTCCTCGTCCCGTACGAGGACCTGGGCACCGGCCGGGTACTGCTCCTGCACCGTCCGGTCCGCTGTGGCGCCGCTGCGCTCCGCACTGGTCTGGACGGCGGTCACCCGTGGCCTCCTGAGGCGGTTCGGTCGTACGTGGGGCCCGTCAAGGGCCTGTTCAGTATCGCGGGTCAGACGGGTGTATGGGTCAGAAGGACGCACTGGCGGCGTATGCCTCGCGCAGTCGCTGTGCGGTGATACGGGCCTGGGCACTGTGCCGCAGTGATCGCCGCCCGGTGCCGCTGCGGTCCTGCGGACGGACGGGAGGCCGTGCGGCGGCGTCTGCGGAAGCGCGGTCAGGGCGGCTCGGGGCGGCCGGAGGCGGTACCGGAGGCTGCTGTCGGCCGGGCGGAGCGTCGGCTGGGGCGTTGGCCGCTTCCGAGAGTGGCTGGGAATCCGAGACCTGCTGGCCATTCGAGAGCGTCTGCGATGACGCCTCGCTTCGGGGGCCGCCGAGCAGCTCGTCCAGGAGGTGCGCTGGAGCGGCTGTGTAGCTGGTGAGCCTGCGCCGCGCCTGGGCAACCTTGAGCCCCTGCGCTTCGATCAGCGTCCGGCACTGCCGCACCACGTCGTCGAGCGGGGGCCGGTCCTGGGCCTGGTGGGCCAGCATCGCCGTCAGCAGCGGCCCCAGCTCCTCCGGCGCCCCGGACAGATCCGGAGCGGTCGTGGGGTCGATGATCTGGTGGAACAGGACGTGGATGTTGTCGGCCCGGTAGGGGAGATGGCCCGAGGCGGCGAACAGCAGCACGGCACCCAGCGCGTACACGTCGACCGCGGGAGTCAGCGGCCTTTCGCCGTTCGCCTGCTCGGGGGGCATACAGGAAGGGGTGCCGACGACCGTGTTCGGGGAAGTCAGCGACACGCTCGACTCGGCGAACACGGCGAGCCCGAAGTCGATGATCTTGGGGCCGTTCGGGCCCAGTAGCACGTTGGCGGGTTTGAGGTCGCGGTGCAGCAGACCCTGCTTGTGTACGGTCGCCAGCGCCTCGGCGAGTGTCGCGCCCAGAGAGGCGGTGAGCAGGGCGGACAACGGACCGTGAGTGCCCACGTGCCGACTCAGGTCCAGCCCCTCCACGTACTCGGTGGCCAGCCACGGGGGGTCCGCCTCCACGTCGGCGTCCATCAGGGCGGCTATCCGCGCGCCCCACACCGCCTTGAGGATCTCCACCTCTTGCGCGAACCTCTGCCGCGTCTGCGAGTCCACGACAGACGGCTTGATCACCTTGACGGCAGCCGGTTCCCCGCCCGGCGACTCCCCCAAATACACCTGCCCCATGCCGCCGTGCCCGATCCTGCCGAGCAACTCGTACCCGCCGAGCTCGGTGGGGTCCTCGGGGCTGAGGGGCGCGATGTGCACGTGGGGCCTCCCCTTTGGGGACGGGGCGTACAAGGGACAGTGCTCATTGTCACGCTAGACCATTCCTGATGGTGTGGAGGTGGATGGAAGGACGTGGTGAAGCGTGCAGCCCGGGGCGGGCGTTGGTCTTTGCGGGGGCGAGGCGTGAGGCCATCACGGACGCTGGGCGGTTGCGCCTCTGTCTCGACGTCGCTGCATTCGTTGTGGCTTGGATGGAGAAGGGCCGGACACCGCTGCGAACACTACTTCTCGACTACCGTCGAGACTCAATTCGAGTTGCTGTTGCACTCCTTCTGATCCGAAACCTGCCGTTCCTACCCATCCGCCGGCGACAAGGTCGGTGAACTCAGTATTGTCGAGATAGCGCTCGACTGTCTTACGGCTGAAGGATTTCGGTTGCCCTGGAGCTCGAAATTTCTTGTGGAGTTGATCAAAGTGCTCGCGCGCTAGGTACATGCCAGGTGTCAGAGTTCTTGCGTCTGTCATGAGGGAGTCACCTTGGCATAGCTTGAGCCATGAAGGTTTAGCGCTGAGGCGATAGTCGTCTGTATCGCACCTCAGCTTGCCGCATTCGTCGTCGATTGCCCGCATGCGTTCAAGCTGTTCAGTAAGGTTGCTGTCGCCGCTCGGGTAGTAGCGCCATTCGGATGTCCCGCTTTTCGACATCCTTTTATATTGAACCAGCACGAAGCAGTCGCGCGTCTCGTGGTAATAGATGAGGTCGACACCGAGGGTCTTCTCTGCGGCTTTCCGATTCGCGTTGTAGATGACAAGGCGTTGCTCGCCTTGTCTGAATCCGGCCCAAGCTGACCTCTGCAGCCAGTCCTCTGGTCCTAGCCAGTCGCCAAAGCGCTGTGCGTCGTGCGCAATCAGGTCGTCCTCGTGAGCGGGGCCGTTGCGTGTCTGGAGCCGGGCGATGAAGGGAACGTCGTCGGCTTCGTCGGATGCGTCCCAATCAACGAGCTCTGCTGGGTCGAAATCCGCCATGCGAAATGAGGTGAGGCTCGCGTCACGCTCGTCAATCAACAATCTGGCTGCGGGTGTGTCCACAATTGTGGACTCGTCCCTTGCTCCGAGAGCTTCAAGATGGGGACCCACATCGCTGGCCAGTTGCCGCAGAGCTCTCAGTAGGTGCCTGCCGGCGCCGTCAGGGAGAGCGCCATCACGCAATAAATATCGCCGAGAGAGCGGAGGGACTGCTTCCTCAAGTGCTGACCATGGAACTGGTGAGGCCAGGCGGTAGGGGCGTGTGACCTCAATGCGTCTCTTCAGGTCATCTCCGGGGCCGGGTACCTTGCTGGCCCGTGCAACATAGGTCACCTGAGGGGCGCCTCGATGTGAACCCGTGACGATCAGGGTGACGTGTCTACCTCGCCAGTGCTCGTGATACTGGGTCGTAACCCATCGAGGCGCGCTGCCGTCCGCTCGTGGGCGCCACCACGACTTGATGTGCTTCTCTTCCCTGGCATCCGTGCGGATGATTGCAACCATGGCCCTCATTCTTCAATGGCCGTGGCGTCCGCGCTTTCAATTTGGAAGAGGAGTAGGCCGCACCCGTCTACAGGACCTGGCGTGGGGCCGCTCCTGGCGGCGCGCGCCTGTATATGGAAAAGGATCCCGATCGCAGCGTTTCCGCTGGTAACGGGATCCTCAGGCACCTCACCAAGGTGCCCCCGGCAGGATTCGAACCTGCGCACACGGCTCCGGAGGCCGTTGCTCTATCCCCTGAGCTACGGGGGCTTGCCTGTCGCTGCTGTCTCGCGGCGACAGGTAGAACACTATCAGCTCGCAGAGGGTGGTCATGAACGCTTATCGGGAGCGGGCGGAGGCAGGGGGCGGGCGGGAGCGGAGGGGGGTATACCGCATGGGGAGGGCGGGGTGCAGGGGAGTGGGGGAAAGGTCCCTCGCACGGGGTGGAAGTGGGCAAAACGCGGACGCGGGGGCGGGGGCGCGCCTACCCTTCAGGGTGTGCCTGGCTTGTCCGGCCGGGTCCTTGTCGTCGACGACAACAAGGTCATCCGGCAGCTGATCAGGGTCAACCTCGAGCTGGAGGGCTTCGAGGTCGTGACCGCGGCCGATGGTGCCGAGTGCCTGGAGATCGTTCACCAGGTGCGGCCCGATGTGATCACTCTCGACGTCGTGATGCCCAGACTGGATGGGCTGCAGACGGCGTCCAGGTTGCGTGCTGACGCGCGGACCCGGCAGGTGCCGGTCGCGATGATCAGTGCGTGTACGCAGGTGGAAGTGGACCGGGGACAGGCGCTGGGGGTGGATGCCTTTCTGGCGAAACCCTTCGAGCCTGCCGAGCTGGTGACGCTCGTGGGGCGGCTGATGAAGCGAGGGACCGCTGGGGCGGCGGCGCCCGGTGATGCTGAGCCGGCTGTGGGGCCCACCGGCTAGCCGAGGTCGTGGGTTGGTCGGTGGGCCTCCCGAGCCCACGGTCTCCGCGAGACGGTGCGTGGTCGTCCGAGGGGCGAAACCGGTTCGCGGAGGCACCCCCCTCCTCCCATACGCTGGTGCCGTGACACCCGCCCAGCTCTCCCGCACTGTGCTGCACACTGTGCGTCGCGCCGTCGAGGCCGACGAGCTGTGTGTCGATGTGCCGGAGCGGGTGAAGGTGCAGACCCCGCCGCGGCCCGGGTGCGGGGATTACGCGACCAACGTGGCGTTGCAGCTCGCGCGGGGGCGGGGGCCAGGGGCTGCCGCGGGCATCGCCGAGGTTTTGCGGCGGCGGCTCGTCTCTGCGCCTGGGGTCGCGGCCGTGGAGATCGCCGGGCCTGGATTCCTGAACATCACCCTTGAGGCCGGGGCGCATGAGCAGCTGCTTGCGGTCGTGCTGGAGCAGGGGGATGCGTACGGGCTGGGGGACGGGCTCGCGGGGGTGCGCGCGCGCTTCGCGCCCGCCGACGAGGTGCGGGCGGCGCTGGTGCTGCATGTGGTCATCGGGCTTGTTGAGGGGTGCGGGGGGTCCGCCGACGTAGAGGTCGGCGGGGAGGTTGTCGCTGTGCGGGGGGCCGGGGTCGGGGCGCGGGAGCTGCTCACTCGGCTGGGTTCCGATGCTGCTCGGTGGGGGTTGTTGCGGCCCGCCGCGCATGACCTTCCGGATCTGGAGCCGGCGCACCTACTGTCGCAGCGGGAGGGGAATCCGCTCTTCCGGGTGCGGTACGCGCATGCCCTCGCCCATCGGGCCGTCGAGGGTGCGGTCGACGGTGGAGAGAGTGCTGACGACGCCGTGCTGCTTGGATTGCTCGGCGACTTTCCCCGTACCGTCGAGGCCGCCGCCCGGCACCGGGCGCCTGATCGGGTCGCTCGTCACCTCGTTGCCACCGCTGACGCCTTCCTTCCCGGTACGCGGCGAAAACGTCTCGCCGAGGCCACCGGCATCGTGCTCGCCAATGGCCTCCGCCTGCTTGGCATCAGCGCCCCGAAACGCATTTGATCAATGAGAGAGACAGCATGAGCCGTTCCGCCCACCCCGCCGGGCCCCGTCACGCCGATGTTCTGCCCGAGGGGCACTACGCCGCGCCGCCCGCCGATCTCAATCAGCTCGATGCCCGGGTCTGGTCCCGGACGGTCACCAGGAGTGACGAAGGAGTGGTGAGCGTCGGCGGGATCGACGTCGCCACGCTCGCCGAGCGGTTCGGGACGCCCGCCTACTTCCTCGACGAGGACGACTTCCGCGCCCGCTGCCGGGCCTGGCGGGAGGCGTTCGGGGAGGACGCGGACGTGTTCTACGCCGGGAAGGCGTTCCTGTGCCGCGCCGTCGTGCGCTGGCTGCACGAGGAGGGGCTGAACCTCGACGTCTGCTCCGAGGGGGAGCTGGCCACCGCGCTCGCCGCCGGGATGCCCGCCGAGCGGATCGCGCTGCACGGGAACAACAAGAGCGGCAGGGAGATCGAAAGGGCCGTGAGCACGGGCGTCGGGCGCATCGTGCTCGATTCCTTTCAGGAGATCGTCCGCGTCGCGCACATCGCGCAGCGGCTGGGCAAGCGGCAGAAGGTGCAGATCCGGGTCACGGTCGGCGTCGAGGCGCATACGCACGAGTTCATCGCGACCGCCCACGAGGACCAGAAGTTCGGCATTCCGCTCGCGGGCGGGCAGGCGGCCGAGGCGGTGCGGCGGGCGCTGAAGCTCGACGGGCTCGACCTGATCGGCGTGCACTCGCACATCGGGTCGCAGATCTTCGACACCTCCGGCTTCGAGGTCGCCGCGCACCGCGTCGTGGGGCTGCTCAAGGAGGTCCGGGACGAGCACGGGGTGGAGCTGCCCGAGATCGACCTCGGCGGCGGCCTCGGCATCGCGTACACGCCGGAGGACGATCCGAGGGAGCCGCAGGACATCGCGAAGGCGCTGCGGGAGATCGTCCACCGCGAATGTGAGGTGGCGGGGCTCGCGGTGCCGCGGCTGTCCGTCGAGCCGGGGCGGGCGATCGTCGGGCCGACGGCGTTCACGCTGTACGAGGTGGGTACGGTCAAGGAGCTGCCGGGACTGCGGACGTACGTCAGCGTCGATGGGGGCATGTCCGACAACATCCGTACGGCGCTCTACGATGCGGAGTACTCGGTGTCGTTGGTCTCCCGTTCGTCCACGGCGGAGCCGATGGTGTCCCGGGTCGTCGGCAAGCACTGCGAGTCCGGCGACATCGTCGTACGGGACGCCTTTCTGCCCGCCGACCTGGCGCCCGGCGATCTGATCGCCGTCCCGGCCACGGGCGCGTACTGCCGCTCGATGGCCAGCAACTACAACCACGCGCTGCGTCCGCCGGTCGTCGCCGTCCGGGGTGGTGAGGCGCGGGAAATCGTCCGCCGGGAGACGGAGGAGGATCTTCTGCGGCTCGACGTCGGTTAGCGGGATCGGTCGGCGTAGATCGATCGGCGTAGATCGATCGGCGGGAAAGAAATCTCGGATACTGGACCCGGGGCCTGGAAACCCCGTCCAGTGCATGAGACTGGTGCACCACCTAGATGGATGAGAAGCGAGGTCGGATGATGCGTACGCGTCCGCTGAAAGTGGCGCTGCTGGGCTGTGGAGTCGTCGGCTCAGAGGTGACGCGCATCATGACGACGCACGCGGACGACCTCGCGGCGCGCATCGGCGCTCCCGTCGAGCTGGCCGGGATCGCGGTGCGCCGCCCGGGGCGGGTCCGGGAGGGCGTACCGGCCGAGCTGGTGACCACCGACGCGACCGCGCTGGTCAAGCGCGGGGACATCGATGTGGTCGTCGAGGTCATCGGCGGGATCGAGCCCGCCCGTACGCTGATCACCACCGCCTTCGAGCACGGCGCGAGCGTGGTGTCGGCCAACAAGGCGCTGGTCGCCAAGGATGGCGCGGCGCTCCACGCCGCCGCCCAGGCGCGCGGCACGGACCTCTACTACGAGGCGGCCGTCGCGGGCGCGATCCCGCTGGTGCGGCCGCTGCGCGAGTCGCTGGCGGGCGACAACATCAACCGCGTCCTCGGCATCGTCAACGGCACCACGAACTTCATCCTCGACCGGATGGACAGCAGCGGAGCCGGGTATTCCGAGGCGCTGGACGAGGCCACCGCCCTCGGGTACGCCGAGGCCGACCCGACCGCCGACGTGGAGGGCTTCGACGCCGCCGCCAAGGCCGCGATCCTGGCGGGGATCGCCTTCCACACCCGGGTCACCCTCGACGATGTGCACCGTGAGGGCATCACCGAGGTGACCGCCGCCGACATCGCCTCCGCCAAGCGCATGGGGTGCACCGTCAAGCTGCTGGCGATCTGCGAGCGGGCCGCCGACGGCCGGTCGGTGACCGCGCGGGTGCACCCGGCGATGATTCCGCTGGCCCATCCGCTGGCCTCGGTCCGCGAGGCGTACAACGCGGTCTTCGTGGAGGCCGACGCCGCCGGTCAGCTGATGTTCTACGGACCGGGCGCGGGCGGTTCGCCGACCGCCTCGGCCGTCCTCGGCGACCTGGTCGCGGCGTGCCGCAACAAGCTGGCGGGCTCCGCCGGGCCGGGCGAGTCGGCGTACAGCCGCCTGCCGGTGAGCCCCATGGGGCAGGTCGTCACGCGCTACCACATCAGCCTCGATGTCGCCGACAAACCGGGTGTTCTCGCTCAGGTCGCGACAGTCTTCGCCGAGCACGGCGTGTCGATCGATACGGTCCGCCAGCAGGGGAAGGACGGCGAGGCGTCCCTCGTCGTCGTGACCCACCGCGCGAGCGATGCCGCGCTCTCGGCGACCGTCGAGACACTGCGCCGGCTCGACACCGTCCGCGATGTCGCGAGCATCATGCGGGTCGAGGGCGAGTAGCGGGCCGATAGCAGGCCAGAGGCGGAGCAGAGGCCGAGTAGAGGGCGAGCGGAGAAAAAGGGAAATCATGAACGCAATTGCTGACGCCGGGCCTCGCACGTCCGGCACCCGCCAGTGGCACGGCTGGCGCGGCATCATCGAGGAGTACCGCGACCGCCTCCCGGTCGGCGAGACGAGCCCGGTCGTCACCCTCCGCGAGGGCGGGACGCCGCTGGTGCCCGCGCAGGTGCTCTCCGAGCGCACCGGCTGCGAGGTCCACCTCAAGGTCGAGGGGGCCAACCCCACCGGGTCCTTCAAGGACCGCGGCATGACGATGGCGATCAGCGCGGCCAAGGAGGCCGGTGCGAAGGCCGTCATCTGCGCCTCCACCGGAAACACCTCGGCCTCGGCCGCGGCGTACGCGGTGCGGGCCGGGATGGTCTGCGCGGTGCTGGTCCCACAGGGCAAGATCGCGCTGGGCAAGATGGGCCAGGCGCTGGTGCACGGCGCGAAGATCCTCCAGGTCGACGGCAACTTCGACGACTGTCTGACGCTCGCGCGCGGGCTGTCCGAGAAGTACCCGGTGGCGCTGGTCAATTCGGTCAACCCGGCCCGTATCGAGGGGCAGAAGACCGCGGCGTTCGAGATCGTCGACATGCTCGGCGACGCGCCCGACGTCCACGTCCTGCCGGTCGGGAACGCGGGCAACATCACCGCCTACTGGCGCGGCTACCAGGAGTACGCGGCCGAGGGCGGCCCCGCCTCCCGTACCCCCCGGATGTGGGGCTTCCAGGCGGCGGGCTCGGCCCCGATCGTGCGCGGCGAGCCGGTCAAGGAGCCGGCCACCATCGCCACCGCGATCCGGATCGGCAACCCGGCGTCCTGGACCCAGGCCGAGCGGGCGCGGGACGAGTCGGGCGGGTTCATCGACGAGGTGACCGACCGTCAGATCCTCGCCGCCTACCGGATGCTCGCCTCCCAGGAGGGCGTCTTCGTCGAGCCCGCCTCCGCGGCGAGCGTGGCCGGGCTGCTGAAGGCGGCCGAGCAGGGCAAGGTCGACCCGGGCCAGCGCATCGTGTGCACGGTGACCGGCAACGGCCTGAAGGACCCCGACTGGGCGGTCGCGGGCGCCCCGCAGCCGGTCATCGTGCCGGTGGACGCCGACGCGGCGGCCGTGCGGCTCGGGCTGGCGTAGCACGCGCGGCGGGCCGGGGCGCCGTCTTCGGCGTCCCCGGCCCGGCCCGTGGATCTCCGCGTCAGGGGCCGTGCGGTCCCGGTCCGGAAGGTGCGCTCCGGTCCGCGCCCTGAGCCCGCGGTCCCGGCTGCGGCCCACGTCAGGGGGTGTGTGGCCGTTTCCTGCCGCCTCCGTCCCATGGGGTGATCTCAAGATCCACTCGAGTGGTGGACGAGATGCGCGGGAACGATGAGGGCATGGGAAACCCTCCAGTAGAGTGGACCCGGTCGACGACAGGGAGTGCGACACGCATCGTGCGCCTCCCGTGCGCCCTATGTCGCCACAGAACCTTCCTTCGATAGGCTGTACTGAATCCGCCCCGACGCAGAGCGTTCATGGCGTCGCCGTCCCGTCACGGTGGCCCCCGCGGTGTTCCGTACCTCTTCGAGCAATCTCACGTCACACAAGGAGAGTCATCGAGCGATGGCCGGTCCAGCGTTCCGCGCCGCCGCCGTCCGAGTGCGCGTCCCCGCCTCGAGCGCCAATCTCGGTCCCGGCTATGACGCGTTCGGTCTCGCCCTGGGGCTCTACGACGACGTGGTGGTCCGGGTGGCCGACTCCGGTCTGCACGTCGACATCGCGGGCGAGGGCGCCGGGAGTCTGCCGCGCGACGAGAGTCATCTGCTCGTACGGTCCCTCCGTACCGCCTTCGACCTGCTGGGCGGGCAGCCGCGCGGCCTCGAGGTGGTCTGCGCCAACCGCATTCCGCACGGCCGCGGGCTCGGCTCCTCCTCCGCCGCCATCTGCGCCGGCATCACCGCCGCGCGCGCCGTGACGATAGGCGGCGCCGAGAAGCTCGACGACGAGGCGCTGGTGGAGCTGGCCACCGAGATCGAGGGCCACCCCGACAACGTCGCCGCCTGTCTGCTCGGCGGCTTCACCCTCGCCTGGACGGAGGCGGGAGCCGCCCGGGCGATCAGAATGGACCCTGCCGATTCCATCGTTCCGGTGGTCTTCGTGCCCGGGAAGCCGGTGCTCACGGAGACCGCCCGCGGACTGCTGCCGCGCACCGTCCCGCATGTGGACGCGGCCATCAACGCGGGGCGGGCGGCCCTGCTCGTGGAGGCCCTGACCAGGCGCCCCGAGCTGCTGCTCGCGGCGACGGAGGACCGGCTCCACCAGGAATACCGCGCTCCGGCGATGCCCGACAGCGTGAGCCTGGTGCACCGGCTGCGTGCGGACGGCGTCCCCGCGGTCGTCTCCGGCGCGGGCCCCACGGTGCTCGCGCTGGTCGAGGACGGTGCGGCCGACAAGGTCGCACGGCTGGCGGGTGAGGGATGGGCGGCCAACCGGCTGGCTCTCGACGCCGGGGGGGCGAGCGTCCTGCCGCTCAGCTGACCAGCCGCCCGGGGCGTTCCCCGGGCCCCGCACAACTCGATTGCCGGTTGGAGAGGGGGAATGTTTGTTGGATCCGGTAGTGTTAACCTCAAGTCTGCACTTGAAGCCTCTTGGATGTAAGCGGAGGCTCAGTGCTCAGTGTCCCCATCCGGGACCACCCTTCTTCCGGGAGCCTCCCACACTGCCTGAGCAGCCTGCCTGAGCAGTGTCGTGCACGCACCGGAATCGGCGTGGCGGATTCGAGTGAACCCTCCGTCGCGCCGGAACCATGAATGTTCTCTCCGCCGTACCGGCGGACCACCGCCCCGGCCCGGTCCGTAACGGAAGGACCACAGCCGGACAGCACAACCGGTCGCCGAGCCAGACAGGCCGACGCCCGCTCCAGGGAAGGACCCTTCGTGAGCGACACCACCGATCTGATGGGCGTGAACGCCTCCGGCACCTCCGACAGCGGTGTCGGCAATGCCGCCGCGCCCGCCACGGACGCTTCCGCGCCTGCCACCGGTGCTGCCACTGGCACTGCCCCGCGGCGGCGCCGCTCGGGCACCGGCCTTGACGCCATGGTCTTGGCGGAGCTGCAGCAGCTCGCCTCGGGCCTGGGCATCAAGGGCACCGCGCGGATGCGCAAGAGCCAGCTGATCGAGGTCATCAAGGAGAAGCAGGCCGCATCCGGCGGCGGAGCCCAGGGCTCCGAGGCCGCCCCGTCCGCCGCCGAGGGGGTGACCAAGCCGAAGCGCCGTGCGACCTCCAAGGCCCGTACGGGCGACGACAGCGCGGACGCGGGTAAGCAGGAGAAGGCCGCCAAGGCCGAGAAGGCCGACCAGGCCGCGGATGCCGAGAAGTCGGGCAAGGGCGGCAAGGCGGACAAGGCCGCGGCGCAAGCGCAGATCGACATCCCGGGCCAGTCCGGGGAGCCGGCCGCCGACGAGCAGCCGGCCGGTGAGCGCCGTCGCCGCCGGGCGACCGCGCCCGCCACCGCCACCGCCGAGGCGGGGGGCACGGCCACCGCGGTCGACACCCGCACGGAGCCCCGGACCGACACCTCGGCCCGCTCCGAGGCCAAGGGCGACGTGGCGGCGGATTCCGCCGACGGCAAGGGCGCCAAGGGCGGCGACCGTCAGGAGCGCGGCCAGAAGGGCGACCGCCGTGAGCGCGGCGGCCAGCGCGACCGCGGCCGCGGCGGCAAGGGCGACGACGGCCAGCAGAGCGGTGGCGGCCGTCAGCAGCGCGACGGGCGCGGCCAGGGCCAGCAGCGCCCCGACGACGGGGAGGACGACTTCGAGGGCGGGCGCCGCGGGCGCCGCGGCCGCTACCGCGACCGCCGTGGCCGCCGGGGCCGTGACGACTTCGGCAACGAGCCGCAGGTCTCCGAGGACGACGTCCTGATCCCGGTCGCGGGCATCCTCGACATCCTCGACAACTACGCGTTCATCCGTACCTCCGGCTACCTGCCGGGCCCGAACGACGTGTACGTCTCGCTCGCCCAGGTCCGCAAGAACGGTCTGCGCAAGGGCGACCACGTCACCGGCGCGGTCCGCCAGCCGCGCGAGGGCGAGCGCCGCGAGAAGTTCAACGCGCTGGTGCGCCTCGACTCGGTCAACGGCATGGCGCCCGAAACCGGCCGTGGGCGGCCCGAGTTCGGCAAGCTGACGCCGCTTTACCCGCAGGACCGGCTGCGGCTGGAGACCGAGGCCGGCGGCCTGACGACCCGGATCATCGACCTGGTCGCGCCGATCGGCAAGGGCCAGCGCGGTCTGATCGTGGCCCCGCCGAAGACCGGTAAGACCATGATCATGCAGGCGATCGCCAACGCGATCACCCGCAACAGCCCCGAGTGCCATCTGATGGTCGTCCTCGTCGACGAGCGGCCGGAAGAGGTCACCGACATGCAGCGCTCGGTCAAGGGCGAGGTCATCTCCTCGACCTTCGACCGTCCCGCCGAGGACCACACCACCGTCGCCGAGCTGGCGATCGAGCGGGCCAAGCGGCTGGTGGAGCTGGGCCACGACGTGGTCGTGCTGCTGGACTCCATCACCCGTCTGGGCCGCGCGTACAACCTGGCGGCGCCCGCCTCCGGCCGCATCCTGTCCGGTGGTGTCGACTCGACCGCGCTGTACCCGCCGAAGAAGTTCTTCGGCGCCGCGCGGAACATCGAGGACGGCGGCTCGCTGACCATCCTGGCCACCGCGCTGGTCGAGACCGGCTCGCGCATGGACGAGGTGATCTTCGAGGAGTTCAAGGGCACCGGCAACATGGAGCTCAAGCTCGACCGGAAGCTCGCCGACAAGCGCATCTTCCCGGCGGTCGACGTCGACCCGTCGAGCACCCGTAAGGAAGAGATCCTGCTGGCGCCGGAGGAGCTGAACATCGTCTGGAAGCTGCGCCGGGTGCTGCACGCGCTCGACTCGCAGCAGGCGATCGAGCTGCTGCTCGACAAGATGAAGCAGACGAAGTCGAACGCCGAGTTCCTGATGCAGATCGCCAAGACCACGCCCACCCCGGGCAACAACGGCGACTGACCGCTCACGGATCTCCCAGGAGCTGATCACGCTCCGTCATCCGAGGCCTTCCCGCAGCGCGGGGAGGCCTCGGTTTTTTGTGAGAGGTGAACCACATCAAAAGGGACAGTCACGGAACGGTCTCGATGCCCTTATCACCTGCGAAAGCGCAGGTGAGAGCGGTAAGGCGGACGAAGGGGACGAAGGGCGCCCCGGTCGGCCCAGAGGAAAACGAGCAGAACTCTATATGCAACCCTGGCGCTCGGCCTGTCATCTGTCAGGTCGAATCCGCGACGCCACGCCTGACCGTGACGGCAGGGGGTACCCGGGATACGAGGACTGAGGAGCACATGGCCGACGACCAGCAGAGCACGCCGGTGAACCCGGGCCGCCACCGATCCCGCGGAGGCGCCTCCAGCCGCCCCTCCGGCCGCCGCCGAAGGCGGCCCAGTGCCCGCCGCAGGGCCACGCACGTCACCGTCCTGTCGGTCGCCTCCGTCCTGGTCCTCGGTGGCGCCGGGGCCGGATACCTCTACTACAAGCTCAACGGCAACCTCACCGGCGTCGACGTCAACGCCGCCCTGGGATCCGACCGCCCCAAGAACGTCGACAACGGCTCCATGGACATCCTCGTCCTCGGCTCCGACTCCCGGGCCGGGAAGAACGCCAAGTACGGCACGGACGAGGGCACCTCGCGCTCCGACACCGCGATGATCGTCCACGTCTACAAGGGCCGTAAGAAGGCCAGCGTGATCAGCGTCCCGCGCGACACGCTCGTCCACCGCCCCTCGTGCGTCAAGGACGGCAAGGAGACCCCCGCCGTCCAGGCGGCGATGTTCAACAGCGCCTACGAGGCGGGCGGCCCGGCCTGCACCATCAAGACCGTCGAGGCCATGAGCGGCATACGCATGGACCACTTCCTCGAGGTCGACTTCTCCGGCTTCCAGCAGCTGATCGACGACCTCGGCGGCGTCGACATCACCACCACCCAGCCGATCCACGACCCCAAGAGCCACCTCGACCTGGCCGCGGGTCCGCACACCCTCAACGGCGAGCAGTCGCTGGGCCTGGTGCGGACCCGGCACGGCGTCGGCGACGGCAGCGACCTCGGCCGGATCAAGCTCCAGCAGGCGTTCGTCAAGGCGCTCCTGGACCAGATCAAGCACGTCGACCTCTTCGGCAACCCGAAGAAGCTGTACGACCTGGCGAACACCTCCACCAAGGCGCTCACCACCGACTCGGAGCTGGCCTCGGTCAACAAGCTGTCGGGCTTCGCCAAGAGCCTCCAGGGCATCGGCTCGGGCAACATGAAGATGACGACGCTGCCCGTCCAGTACGACCCGAACGACCCGGCCCGGGTGCTGCCCATGGAGTCGAAGACCAAGCTGATCTGGAAGGCGCTGCGCGCGGACCGGCCCATCCCGGCGGCCGCCACCAAGGGGTCCGCGGGCGACGCGAACGACGCCGGCAAGGTGGTCAAGTAGGACCCCGCGGCGGATGTCGGACGGGGCCGGGAATATCCCGGTCCCACCCCCGGTTTTGGGGGATGCGGCCAGTGCTGGCAAACTGGATCGTCGGCCCCGGTTCACGACGTGCAAACCCGCCCGTCGACCCGGAGCCCTCCCGAGGAACCAGGAGAATCCCTTGAAGCGCGACATCCACCCCGAGTACGTCGAGACCCAGGTCAGCTGCACCTGTGGCGCGTCCTTCACCACCCGCAGCACCATGAGCGGCGGCACCGTCCGTGCCGACATCTGCTCCGAGTGCCACCCGTTCTACACGGGCAAGCAGAAGATCCTCGACACCGGTGGCCGTGTGGCGCGGTTCGAGGCCCGCTTCGGCAAGAACGCCGGGTCCGCCAAGAAGTAGCGACCCGCACGGCGCCGGTCCTCGGTCGCCCCCGCGCAGGGGCGACCGGACCGGCGTTTTGCGTCGGCCGACCCGTCGCCCGGCCCGCCACGCGGCCCGTCGACCGGCCCGTCGGCCGTCATGTCCGTCCCGTACCCCCCCGCGTCCACGCAGACCCACTCAGGGAGCCCTCATGTTCGAGGCGGTCGAGGAACTGATCGGCGAACACGCCGACCTCGAAAAGCGGCTCGCCGACCCCGCGGTCCACGCCGACCAGCGCGAGGCGAAGCGGCTGAACAAGCGCTACGCCGAGCTGACGCCGATCATCGGCACCTACCGCGACTGGAAGCAGGCCGGGGACGACATCGAGACGGCCCGGGAGCTGGCCCAGGACGACCCGGACTTCGCCGACGAGGTCAAGGAGCTGGAGCTGCACCGCGCGGAGCTGACCGACCGCTTGCGGCTGCTGCTGGTCCCGCGCGACCCCAGCGACGACAAGGACGTCATCCTCGAGGTCAAGGCGGGCGAGGGCGGCGAGGAGTCCGCGCTGTTCGCCGGCGACCTGCTGCGGATGTATCTGCGGTACGCCGAGCGGATCGGCTGGAAGACCGAGATCATCGATGCCAACGAGTCCGACCTCGGCGGCTACAAGGACGTCCAGGTGGCCGTGAAGGCCAAGGGCACCGTCGAGCCCGGCCAGGGCGTGTGGGCCCGGCTGAAGTACGAGGGCGGGGTGCACCGGGTGCAGCGCGTGCCCGCGACCGAGTCCCAGGGCCGCATCCACACCTCCGCGGCCGGTGTGCTGGTCACACCCGAGGCCGAGGAGGTCGAGGTCGAGATCGGCCCCAACGACCTGCGGATCGACGTCTACCGTTCCTCGGGCCCCGGCGGCCAGTCGGTGAACACCACCGACTCCGCGGTGCGCATCACCCACCTGCCCACCGGCATCGTCGTCTCCTGCCAGAACGAGAAGAGCCAGCTCCAGAACAAGGAGCAGGCGCTGCGCATCCTGCGCTCGCGGCTGCTGGCCGCCGCCCAGGAGGAGGCCGAGCGGGAGGCGTCGGACGCGCGCCGCAGCCAGGTCCGCACCGTCGACCGCTCCGAGCGCATCCGTACGTACAACTTTCCGGAGAACCGCATTTCGGACCACCGGGTCGGTTTCAAGGCGTACAACCTGGATCAGGTGCTCGACGGAGAGCTGGCGCCCGTCATCCAGGCGTGCGTCGACGCCGACGCGGCGGCGAAGCTCGCCGCGGCCCAGTAGGACTTCCTCTTCGCAACTACGGACCGGCTGGAGGAAAATTCAGTGAATGTGCTGCTCGCCGAGGTGGCCCAGGCCACCCAGCGGCTGGCCGACGCGGGCGTGCCCTCCCCGCGCTTCGACGCGGAGGAGCTGGCCGCCTTCGTGCACGGCGTCAAGCGGGGGGAGCTGCACGGCGTCCCCGACGCCGACTTCGACGCCCGCTACTGGGAGGCGGTCGCCCGCCGCGAGGCCCGCGAACCCCTGCAGCACATCACCGGCCGGGCCTTCTTCCGCTACCTGGAGCTGCAGGTCGGCCCCGGCGTCTTCGTCCCCCGCCCGGAGACCGAGTCGGTCGTCGGCTGGGCCATAGACGCGGTCCGGGCCATGGACGTCGTCGAACCCCTCATCGTCGACCTGTGCACCGGCTCCGGAGCCATCGCCCTGGCCCTCGCCCAGGAGGTGCCCCGCTCCCGGGTGCACGCCGTCGAGCTGGACGAGGGCGCCCTGCAGTGGGCCCGCAAGAACGTCGAGGGGTCCCGCGTCGTTCTCCAGCGAGGAGACGCGTTGACGGCCCTGCCCGAGCTGGACGGGCAGGTGGACCTCGTCATCAGCAACCCCCCGTACATCCCGCTGACCGAGTGGGAGTACGTGGCGCCGGAGGCGCGCGACCACGACCCCCAGCTCGCGCTCTTCTCCGGTGAGGACGGCCTCGATGTGATCCGCGGCCTGGAGCGCACGGCCCACCGGCTGCTGCGCCCGGGCGGCGTGGTCGTCATCGAGCACGCAGACACCCAGGGCGGCCAGGTGCCGTGGATCTTCACGGAGGAGCGTGGCTGGGCGGACGCCGCCGACCACCCCGACCTGAACAAACGGCCTCGATTCGCCACCGCGCGGAAGGCCATGCCGTGACCGCGGCACCGCACCACACACTGGCCACGTACGAGGAGGACCGATAATGGCACGGCGATACGACTGCGGGGACGCGACCGACCGCAAGACCGGCCTGCGCGAGGCCGCGTCCGCCGTCCGCCGCGGCGAACTGGTCGTGCTGCCCACCGACACCGTCTACGGCATCGGTGCGGACGCCTTCAACGCGGAGGCGGTCGGCGATCTGCTGGAGGCCAAGGGCCGGGGCCGCAACATGCCCACCCCCGTCCTGGTCGGCTCCCCGAACACCCTGCACGGCCTGGTCACCGACTTCTCCGAGATGGCCTGGGAACTGGTCGACGCCTTCTGGCCCGGCGCGCTCACCCTCGTCACCCGGCACCAGCCGTCGCTGACCTGGGACCTGGGCGAGACCCGGGGCACGGTCGCGGTACGGATGCCGCTGCACCCGGTCGCGATCGAGCTGCTGACCGACTTCGGCCCGATGGCGGTCTCCAGCGCCAACCTCACTGGACACCCGTCCCCGCAGGACTGCGACGCCGCCCAGGACATGCTGGGCGACTCCGTCTCGGTCTACCTCGACGGCGGCCCGACCCCGGCGGCGGTGCCGTCCTCCATCGTCGACGTCACCGGCAAGGTCCCGGTGCTGCTGCGGGCGGGCGCGCTGACCGCCGAGCAGCTCCGTGAGGTCGTACCCGACCTCGAGGTGGCGAATTGACAGCCCCGGAGACGGGCCGTGGCATAGCGGAACACCGGGCGAAGCACCCCGAGACCTCGTTCCGCATCCTCCACGTCAGCACCGGCAACGTCTGCCGCTCGCCGATCACCGAGCGGCTGACCCGGCACGCCCTCACCCACCGGCTCGGCACCGCCCGCACCAGCGGGCTGATCGTGGAGAGCGCCGGCACCTGGGGCCATGAGGGCGCGCCGATGGAGGCGCACGCCGCCACCGTCCTGACCGACTTCGGCGCCGACCCGGACGGCTTCCTCGGCCGGGAGCTGCTGGACGAGCACGTCATCCGCGCCGACCTCGTGCTGACCGCGACCCGCGACCACCGGGCCCAGGTCATCTCGATGGGCCACTCGGCGGGGCTGCGCACCTTCACGCTCAAGGAGTTCACCCGGCTGGTACGGGCCATAGACCCCGCGACGCTGCCCGACCCGGAGGAGGCGGGCGGCGTGGTCGAGCGCGCCCGCTCCCTGGTCCAGGCTGCGGCCGCGCTGCGCGGCTGGCTGCTGGCGCCGAACGAGGAGGCGGACGAGGTGCACGACCCGTACGGGGCGCCCATCACCTTCTTCCGCTCCATCGGCGACGAGATCAACCAGGCGCTGGACCCGGTCGTCACCGCTCTGACGGGGGTCCCGGCCCCGGCGTAGCCCCCGGCTCCGGCCGAGGCTCCGGCCTTGGCTGTCGGTGGCGGCGCGCGCTGCTTCGGCCGCGGGCCTACATTGGGGGTGACGCCCGACGAATGTGAGCACGCGATGGCCGTCAGCGCGGTCCCCTGGGGGCCCGACTTCGGCGAGCTGGCCCGGCAGGACCCCGAGCTGGCCGGCATCATCATGGGCGAGCTGGAGCGCGTCCGGGGCGGTCTGCAGCTGATCGCCGCGGAGAACCACACCTCGCGGGCCGTGCTGGCCGTGCTGGCCTCACCGCTGGCCAACAAGTACGCCGAGGGCTATCCCGGGGCCCGTCACCACGGCGGCTGCGAGCAGGTCGACCTCGCCGAGCGGGTGGCCCAGGGCCGGGCGACGGCGCTGTTCGGCGCGAGCCACGCCAATGTGCAGCCGCATTCGGGCTCCTCCGCGGTGCTCGCCGCGTACGCCGCGCTGCTGCGGCCCGGTGACACGGTGCTGGCGATGGCGCTGCCGCACGGCGGCCACCTCACCCACGGCTCCCCGGCGAACTTCTCCGGCCGCTGGTTCCACTTCATCGGCTACGGCGTCGACCCGGCCACCGGGCTGATCGACTACGACCGGCTGCGCGAGCTGGCGCTCGCCCACCGCCCGAAGGCGATCGTGTGCGGTTCGATCTCCTACCCCCGTCATCCGGACTACGCCGCCTTCCGGGCCGTCGCCGACGAGGTGGGCGCGTATCTCGTCGCCGACGCCGCGCACCCGATCGGTCTGGTGGCCGGGAAGGCGGCGCCGAGCCCGGTGCCGTACGCGGACGTGGTGTGCGCCACCACGCACAAGGTGCTGCGCGGGCCGCGCGGCGGCATGCTGCTGTGCGGCGCGGACCTGGCCGAGCGGGTCGACCGGGCCGTGTTCCCCTTCACCCAGGGCGGCGCCCAGATGCACAGTGTGGCGGCCAAGGCGGTGGCGTTCGGTGAGGCCGCCACGCCCGCGTTCGCCGCGTACGCCCGGCAGGTCGTCGCCAACGCGCGCACCCTCGCCGACGGGCTGGCGGCGGAGGGGCTGACGGTGGCCACCGGAGGCACCGACACCCACATGATCACCGTCGATGTGTCCCCGCTGGGGCTCGACGGGCGTGACGCGAAGGCCCGGTGCGCGGCCGCCGGGATCATCCTGGACACCTGTGCGCTGGCCTCCGCCACCGCACCCGGCGGCTGCGTCCGGGGACTGCGGCTGGGCAGCGCCGCGGTCACGACGCAGGGCATGGGGGAGGGGGAGATGGAACGCATCGGCGCGCTGCTGACGATCGCCCTGCGCGAGGAGGAATCCGCGCCCGGGACGCGCGGGGTGCGCGCGGAAGTCAGGGAACTGGCCGCCGCTTTTCCGCCCTATGCTCAGTAATTTGCCTGCCCTTGCGTTGTCCTGATGTCCGGTAATATTTTGAGGGCATGGCGAATCAAGTCGAGTCCTCATCGGAAATCCTGTCGTACGTGCGCGAGGTATCGCTGCGGGAAGACGACATTCTGCGTGACCTCCGGGAACTCACCGGTGAACTGCCCATGGGGCAGGCCATGCAGGTCATGGCCGAAGAGGGCCAGTTCCTGGCCTTTCTGGTCGGCCTGATCGAGGCCCGTAACGTACTGGAGATCGGGACGTTCACCGGTTACAGCACCCTGTGCATGGCCCGCGCGATCCCGTCGGACGGACGCCTGGTCACCTGCGATATCACCAGCAAATGGCCCGACATCGCCGCCGAGTACTGGACCAAAGCGGATGTCGCGGACCGTATTGACGTCCGTATCGGCGACGCCGGTGAAACGCTTTCCGGACTGCTCGCCGAAGTCGGGGCGGGCGCATTCGATTTCGTGTTCATCGACGCCGACAAGACGAACTACCGCCGTTATTACGAGGCGGCTCTCGACCTCGTGCGGCCCGGCGGGCTCATCGCCGTGGACAACACCCTCTTCTTCGGCCGGGTGATCGACCCCGCCGCACAGGACGCCGACACCGTCGCCATTCGCGAACTGAACGCCTCCCTGCGCGACGACCACCGGGTGGAGCTCTCGCTCCTTCCGGTGGCCGACGGCATCACCCTGCTGCGCAAGCTCTGAAGCCGAGCGCCTCGTTCAGGCCCTTGCCGCCGCATGGTCCGCGGCGAGGGCCGGAGCGGTGAGCGTCAGGGTGGGGTGCGGCTCCCGCCGCTCGGGCACCAGGTGCAGCCGCTCGATCTCCGGCGCGCCCGGCTCGGGCAGCCCGGCGCCACAGGCACACGGGTCGGCGGTGAAGCCGGCGAACCGGTAGGCGATCTCCATCATGCGGTTGCGGTCCGTGCGCCGGAAGTCCGCCACCAGATGCGTGCCGGCCTGGGCCGCCTCGTCGATCAGCCAGTTGAGGATCGCCGCGCCCGCTCCGAACGAGACCACCCGGCAGGACGTGGCCAGCAGCTTGAGGTTCCAGACATCGGGCCGGGTCTCGAGCAGCATCACACCGACCGCGCCGTGCGGGCCGAATCGGTCCGCCATGGTGGTCACCAGGACCTCATGGCCGGGGTCGGCCAGCAGTCCGCGCAGCGTCGCGTCGGAGTAGTGCACCCCGGTCGCGTTCATCTGGCTGGTGCGCAGGGTGAGTTCTTCGACGCGGGAGAGCTGTTCCCCGGTCGCCCGCCCGATGGTCATCTCCAGCTTCAGGGACCGCAGGAATTCCTCGTCCGGACCGCTGAAGGCGGCCTGTTCGGCTTCCCGCTGGAATCCCGCCTGATACATCTGGCGGCGCCGCCGGGAATCGACGGTCACCGTCTCGGGGCTGAATTCCGGCAGGCCCGCCAGGGTGAGCAGCTGGTCCGCCTCGTAACACCGGACATCCGGCAGATGGAAGGTGACCTCGGCGCGCTCGGCGGGCTGGTCGTCGATGAACGCGATGGCGCTGTGCGCGAACTTAAGCCGTTCGGCGATCGTGCGCACCGCGTTCGACTTGGGTCCCCAGCCGATCTGGGGCAGGACGAAGTATTCGGCGATTCCGAGCGCTTCGAGCTTGGCCCAGGCGAGATCGTAGTCGTTCTTGCTGGAGACGGACTGCAGAATGCCACGGGAATCGAGTGTGACGATCAGCTCCCGCACCGCGTCCGGCAGCGTCACGGAATCGTCCTCCAGCAGGGTGCCCTGCCAGAGCGTGTTGTCCAGATCCCAGACCAAGCACTTCACCGTGGCCGGTTTTTCAGACACGGATCATTCCCCCTGTTTCGTCATTCCGCCGTGGAAACGGCGTGCTGTGCCAGGATCAACTGGCAGATCTCGTTGCTGCCCTCGATGATTTCCATCAGCTTCGCGTCCCGGTACGCGCGCGCCACCACATGGCCGTCCCGGGCCCCCGCCGACGCCATCACCTGGACCGCCGCGGCGGCCCCCGTGGCGGCGTGACCGGCGCTGACGTGTTTCGCGAGCACGGTGGAGATGACCATGTCGGGAGAGCCCGCGTCCCAGCACTCGCTGGCGTGCTCGCACGCCCGGGACGCGGTCTGCTCGGCGACGAACAGTTCGGCCAGATGGCGCCCGACCAGCTGGTGTTCGCTGAGCGGCCTGCCGGACTGCTTGCGGGTGGCGGCGTGCTTGGCCGCGGTGTTGCGGCATGCGCGCAGGATGCCCACGCACCCCCAGGCCACCGAGATGCGGCCGTAGGCGAGCGCGGTGGTGACCAGCAGCGGAAGCGGTGCGCCGGGGCTGCCGAGCACACTGGTGGCGGGCAGCCGCACCGAGTCGAACCGGAGGTTGGCGTGGCCCGCGGCCCGGCATCCCATCGGGTCGGCGACCCGCTCCACCGTCACACCGGGCGCCGAGGCGGGCACCACCACAGCGGCCGCGCCGCCCTCGCACTGACCGAAGACGACCAGCAGGTCCGCGTAGGACGCGCCCGTCACCCACACCTTGTGGCCGTCGAGGACGACCGAGTCACCGTCGAGGGTGATGGTGGTGCTCATCGTCGACAGATCGGAACCGGCGTCGGTCTCGCTGAACCCCACCGCCGCCAGCCGGCCGCTGACCAGCTCGGGCAGCAGCTCGGCGGACTGGTCCGGGTCGGCCAGCCGTTGAATGGTCCAGGCGGCCATGCCCTGGGAGGTCATCACGCTGCGCAGCGAGCTGCACCGGCTGCCCACGTGGGCGGTGAGTTCCCCGTTGGCCCGGCTGCTGAGGCCCCGCCCGCCGTGGGCCGTGGCCACTTCGGCGCACAGCCATCCCTGGGCGCCGAGCGTGCTGAGCAGGTGGCGGGGTATCTGCCCGTCGAGGTCCCAGTGCTCGGGCTGGTCGCCGATCAGCTCGTCGAGGGCCTTCAGCTCGTCGGCGAGCCCGCCGGCGAGCGGGTCGGCACGCCGCTCAGGCACCGCCGACCGCCGCCGACGCGTCACGGAGCCGGAGCACCAGTTCGGTCATCTGCGCGACGGTCCGGAAGTTGTCCAGCTTCAGGTCTGCGCCGACGATCGCGACCTGGTAGTTCTGCTCCAGGTGCACGACCAGTTCCATGGCGAACATCGAGGACACCAGTCCGGAGGCGAAGAGGTCCTGGGTCGGCGGCACCGAGGTCTTGGTGCGCTCCTCCAGGAAGCCCAGCAGCTCCTGCTCGATGGATGCGGCGGTCACTGGGGCGGTGGTGGGCTGGTCGGTCATCAGGACTTCGCCTTTCCGTAGGAGTAGAAGCCGCGGCCGGACTTACGGCCGAGGTCGCCGTCGCGCACCTTCGCCAGCAGCAGATCGCAGGGTTTGCACGCCTCGTCGCCGGTGCGTTCGTACAGCACGGCGAGGGAGTCGGCCAGGTTGTCCAGGCCGATCAGGTCGGCGGTGCGCAGCGGGCCGGTGGGGTGTCCGAGGCACCCCTCCATCAGCTCGTCCACGGCCTCGACCGTGGCGGTGCCCTCGCCGACGACGCGCGCCGCGGCGTTGATCATCGGGTGGAGCAGCCTGCTGGTCACGAAGCCCGGGGCGTCCCGGACCAGGACGGCTCGCCGGTCCATGGCGCCCAGCAGCGCGACGACCGCGTCCACGGCGGCGTCGCCGGTGCGCGGGCCCCGGCTCACCTCCACCATCTTGATCAGGTACGACGGGTTCATGAAGTGCGTGCCGAGCAGTTCCTCCGGCCGGGCGACCGCGTCGGCCGCCCGAGGAGGACACCGAGCGGCCGGCCTCCGTCGGCCTGCCGCTGCCCGGCACCCGGGTGCTGGTCCTGGACCCCGAGGGCCGCCCGGTGCCCACCGGCGAGGTCGGCGAGATCGTCGCGGCCGGCCCCCACGTCATGGGCGGCTACTGGCGCAACCCCGAGGTCACCGCGCGCACCTTCCGCCCCGACCCGGAGACCGGCGAACCCCGTCTGCACACCGGCGACTACGGAAGCCTCGACGCGGACGGCTATCTGTACTTCGAGGGCCGCCGCGACGACATGTTCAAGCGCAAGGGCTTCCGGATGAGCACGCTGGAGATCGAAAGCGCCGCGATGGACATCCCCGGCGTCCGCGCCGCGGCCGCGCTGCCCCCGAACGACCGGCACGACCTGGCGCTGTTCGTCGAGGGCGACCTCGACGCGCAGACCGTCACCGACGAGCTGATGCTGCGCCTGGACCACACCCGCATCCCGGCCGTCTGCCGGGTGCTCGCCGAGTTCCCCTTCACCCTGCACGGCAAGAACGCCCGCCAGGAACTGGAGGCCCTGCTGGAAAAGGACGAGACGTGAGCCGGTACGAGACGCTGGAAGACCTCGCCGGGCGCTACGGCACCCCGCTGTACGTCTACGACCTGGACCGGATCGACGCCGCCCGGCGGGATCTGTTCGGCTGGCTGCCCGAGGGCGTCGACGTCTACTACGCCTTCAAGGCCAACCCGCACGTCGACCTGGTGCGCGCCCTGCGCGAGGGCGACGGCCCCGCCTGCAAGGCCGAGATCAGCTCCACCGGTGAGCTGGCCGCCGCCCTGGCGGGCGGATATCCGCCCGCCGACATCCTCTACACCGGGCCCGGCAAGACCCCCGGGGAGCTGCGCGAGGCCATCGCCCGCGGGGTGCGGACGTTCTCCGCCGAATCCTCGGGCGACCTGGAGCACATCGGGGCGGCCGCCCGCGCCCACGGAGTGGTCGCCGACTGCCTGCTGCGTATCAACAGCGCCACCGCGAGCGCCAGCACCGGCATCCGCATGACCGGCAAGCCCACCCAGTTCGGCATCGACAGCGAGACGGTGGCCGGACTGGCACCGCGCCTGCGCTCCGTGCCCGGCACGTCCATAGCCGGTCTGCACCTGTTCTCGCAGAGCAACGCCAAGGACGAGGACGCCCTGATCGAGGAGTTCCGGCACACCATCGAGGTGGCCGCCCGGGCCGAGGCCGAACTGGGCGTGAGCGTGCGGCTGCTGGACATCGGGGGCGGCTTCGCCGCGCCGTACGGCCGCCACGGCGCCCGTGACGCCTACCCCAGGCTGCGCGGCGAGCTGGAGGCCGCGCTGGACCTGCGGTTCCCGCGCTGGCGGCAGGGGGAGCCGCGGATCGCCGTGGAGTCCGGCCGGTATCTGGTCGGGGACAGCGGCACCCTGCTGGCCTCGGTCAGCAACGTCAAGACCAGCCGGGACCGCCGCTTCGTCATCCTCGACGCCGGGATCAACACCTTCGGCGGCATGTCCGGGCTCGGCCGGATCCTGCCGGTGTCGGTACGCGTCGAGGGGGCCGGAGAGGTGACCGGCAAGGGCACCCTGGCCGGGCCGCTGTGCACCCCCGGTGACCTGCTGGCCCGCGAGGTCGAGCTGCCGGAGCTGGGGGAGGGTGACGTCGTCGCCATCCCCCACACCGGCGCCTACGGGCCCACCGCCAGCCTGCTGATGTTCCTCGGCCGCCCCGCGCCCGCCGAGGCCGTGGTCCGCGGCGGTCGGGTCCTGTCGGTCTCACGCATCGAGCACATCCGCTCCCCGCTGCCCCTGGAAGGCCGATGCGCGGGGCAGGGCCGATGAGCGGGGCGCCGGAGACGACCGGGGGCCGGGCGCCGGACCATGCGGCCCGGACCGTCGTCGTGACCTCGATGGCCTCGGACGCGCACACCTGGAACCTGGTGTTCCTGCAACTGCTGATCGAGGAGCTGGGCTACCGCGTGGTCAACCTCGGCCCCTGCGTCCCCGACGACGTCCTCACGGAGGAGTGCCGCGCGGTGCGGCCCGAGATGGTCGTGATCAGCAGCGTCAACGGCCACGGTCACCAGGACGGCCTGCGGGTCATCCGGCGGCTGCGCGCCGCCGGCCCGCTCGCCACCACCCCCGTGGTCATCGGCGGGAAGCTGGGCGTCACCGGGGGCGAGGACAGCGAACGGGCCGCCGAGCTGATGGCGGCGGGCTACGACGCGGTCTTCGACGACGGAGCCGACCCCGCCGCCGCCCTGCGCGGCTTCGTCCACGCCCTCCGGGCGGGCCCGCCCGCCCTCGCGGGCCGGGCCCCGGCCCGATGAGCGAGGGGTTCGGCGCGTTCGTGCGCGCCCACGGGGGAGACGGCCGCCTGGTGGTGCAGCCGCGCATGGGCTTCGGCGACCCGCGCCGGATGCGGGAGGGCCTGGCGGCCACCCGGGCCGCCGACGCGTTCACCGTGGGCACCATCACGCTCGACGCCCACACCCGGGTCGGCCACCTCCGGGCGGTCGAACGGGCGCTGCGCGACGGCCAGGACCTCAACGGCTACCCCATCGTCAGCCATGAGGAGCGCGTCACCCGCTGGGTCCTCTCGGCGGCGAGCGGCCCCGGCTTCCCGGTCCAGGTGCGGCACGGCTCCGCCGCCCCGGCCGACATCTTCCGGACGCTGACCCGGCTGGGGCTGGGCGCCAGCGAGGGCGGGCCGGTGTCGTACTGCCTGCCCTACGGACGCACCCCGCTGGCCGAGTCCGTACGGAACTGGCGGGAGAGCTGCGAGGTGTTCGCGGGGCTGCGCGAGCGCGGCGTGGAACCGCATCTGGAGACCTTCGGCGGCTGCATGCTGGGCCAGCTGTGCCCGCCCAGCCAGCTGATCGCCATCAGCGTGCTGGAGGCCCTGTTCTTCATCCGGCACGGGGTGCGCAGCGTGTCCGTGAGCTACGCCCAGCAGACCCACCCCGGGCAGGACCGGGAGGCGGTGGCGGCGCTGCGACGGCTGTGCGGCGAACTGCTGCCCACCGACGACTGGCACGTGGTGGTGTACGCGTACATGGGGCTGTACCCGACGACCGAGCACGGCGCCTACCGCCTGCTGGGGCAGGCGGCCGAACTGGCGGTGGCGAGCGGGGCCGAGCGGCTGATCGTCAAGACCGTGGCCGAATCCCGGCGCATCCCGACCATCGAGGAGAACGTGGCCGCGCTGGAGTACGCGGACCGGGCGGCCGCCCGCACCGGCCGGGCGCCCGACCCCGGGACCGACACCCAGACCTACCGCGAGGCCGCCGCCCTCACCGAGGCGGTGCTGAACCTCCACCCGGACATCGGGGAGGCCCTGCTGCGCGCCTTCCGCGCGGGCTACCTCGACATTCCGTACTGCCTGCACCCGGACAACCGGGGCGAGACCCGCGGTCGCATCGGCGATGACGGCAGGCTGCTGTGGGAGCGGACCGGGGCGCTGCCGATCGGGCGGATCGCCACCTCACAGCGGGCGCGCCCGGTCACCTCCGCCGGGTTGCTGGAGGATCTGTCGTACATGCGCAGAAGGTTCGACGAGGTGGCCGTGGAACACCGTGCGCCACTGCCGGTCCCCGGCACATCGGGAACCGGAGCAGGCTAGGGTGAGGTCTCTTAGGGTGTGGCCCTGATCTGCCTCGCGACGTCTGGGGAATAGGTGCGTGAATACCTGCTGACTCTGTGCATCGTGGCCGCGGTGACGTATCTGCTCACCGGGCCGGTGCGGAAGTTCGCCATCGCCGCTGGTGCGATGCCGGAGATCCGGGCCCGCGATGTGCACCGTGAGCCCACTCCGCGGCTCGGAGGCATCGCCATGTTCGGCGGCCTGTGCGCGGGGTTGCTGGTGGCCGCTCACCTCACCAATCTCAAGGATGTCTTCGAAACGTCCAACGAGCCGCGCGCGCTGCTCTCCGGCGCCGGGCTCATCTGGCTGCTCGGTGTGCTGGACGACAAGTGGGGCGTGGACGCGCTCATCAAGCTGGGCGGCCAGATGATCGCCGCCGGTGTGATGGTGCTCCAGGGCCTGACCATCCTGTGGCTGCCGGTGCCCGGTGTGGGACCCGTCTCACTGACACCCTGGCAGGGCACGCTGCTGACGGTGGCTCTGGTCGTCATCACCATCAACGCGGTCAACTTCGTTGACGGGCTGGACGGTTTGGCGTCCGGCATGGTCTGCATCGCCGCCGCCGCGTTCTTCATGTACGCGTACCGGATCTGGTTCGGCTACGGGCTGGAGGCCGCCGCCCCCGCGACCCTGTTCGCCGCCGTCCTCATGGGCATGTGCCTGGGCTTCCTGCCGCACAACGCCCACCCCGCGCGGATCTTCATGGGCGACTCCGGCTCGATGCTCATCGGGCTGGTGCTCGCGGCGGGTGCGATCTCCATCACGGGTCAGGTGGACCCGGACGCGATGAAGCTGTTCGCAGGATCCGAGACGGCGGCGGTGCACGCCACCGTGCCGGTCTACATCCCGCTGCTGCTGCCGCTCACCGTCATCGCGGTGCCCTTCGCGGACCTGGTGCTCGCCATCGTCCGGCGCACCTGGCGCGGCCAGTCGCCGTTCGCGGCGGACCGCGGCCATCTGCACCACCGGCTGCTGGAGATCGGCCACTCGCACAGCCGGGCCGTGCTGATCATGTACTTCTGGTCGGCGCTGATCGCCTTCGGCGCGGTCGCGTACTCGGTGAACTCGGCCGGTGTGTGGTTCGTGCTCGCGATCGTCGTGCTGAGCGCGGTGGGGCTGGTGCTGTTGCTGCTGCCGCGGTTCACCCCGCGGGTGCCGCGGTGGGCGGAGGCGTTCGTACCGCCCCGCTACCGCCGCCGGGCCGTCCCCGCGCGGACGGCCGGGACCGCGCCGGCGGCCCGGGCGGAAGAGCCCGGGGCGGCCGGGGCGCCCGGACCGGAGCAGCCGGAGCAGCCGGAGACGGCCGCGCCCGAGCCGCTGCCCGCCGGGCTCAACGGCGCCACGGCGATCGGCGACCGGTCCCGCTTCACTCATCGCAGGAAGATCGGAACCCCGCAGTAGCGGTGACGCAGTGCGTCAACACATGCGCACTGCGTCACCCGCATGTGTGATGTGCAGCACATCGGACAGGTAAAGACCTCATCAAATAGTTTGTGATACCGTTCACTAAACCCGGTGCTAGAGCCCAGGGACCGTAGTGCGACGGTCCTTCACCGTGAGGTTCTTCCCTTACCCGGGGATACGCTCGTCCACGACGAATCGTTGCTTCCGACTCTTGCCGGAGAAACCCTTCATGCAGTCCAACGACGCCAGAACGCTGCTCAGTTGCGCCGTGCCCACCGCCGTGGTCGGGGTGGTCGCCGTTGCCGCCAGTTCTGTGCTCGCCGGTGGAAAGGGCGCGATCGGGGCCGCTTTCGGGACCGTTCTCGTGGCCGCGGTCATGACGATCGACCTGATCGTGCTCGTGCGCACCGCGAAGTATCTTCCGCAGTTGTTCCAGATGATGGGGCTCGCGCTCTACATGGTGCAGTTCCTGCTCATCGCGGTTGTGCTGGCCGTCTTCAAGGACACCACCCTCTTCAACACCCGGGCGTTCGCGTTCTCCCTGCTCGCTGCGACACTGACGTGGATCGCGGCGCAGACCCGTGCTCATATGAAGGCCAAGATTCTCTACGTGCAACCGGAAGCCGAGGACGAACGGAAGCCGGCGAGGGAGAAGGAAGCCTCCCCCGCCGGGTCCGCGTCGTGATCTGTAGGGCCGCTATAAAGACCCCTGCGCTCACCTGCTATCGTCCGGTTTCATCTGAGGCACAGCGGGCGCAGGCGGCTGAACCCCCGGATTCCACGGGACGGAATCGGCGGCCCATGCAGCTGCTGCCCGTGAGCCCATCGGTCTTGTGCCCACAAGCCGCCCCCACATTCGTAAGAACCAGTCCAGTGCCGTTCCGTGGCCATGCGCCGCGCCGACACATCGAGGTTGCCGTACCCATGCGCCACGCTGAAGGAGCTCGCGGTGAGTCCTGACCAGACGCTCGCCTTCGAGACCGATTGCCACATCTTCGACGGGTGCGGCTTCCCGGCCCCAGGGCTTCACTCGTTCACGTTCGAGCCGATCGCGACGATCGGCGGCTTCGAGTTCAACAAGCCGATGCTGCTGGCCCTACTGGGGACCGTCGTCGTGGTCGTGTTCTTCTGGGCCGCGTTCGGGAAGGCCAAGGTCGTCCCCGGCAAGCTCCAGATGATCGGCGAGGCGGGCTACGACTTCGTACGCCGCGGCGTCGTCTACGAGGCCCTGGGGAAGAAGGAGGGCGACAAGTACGTCCCCCTCATGGTCTCCCTGTTCTTCTTCATCTGGATCATGAACCTCTGGTCCGTGATCCCGCTGGCCCAGTTCCCTGTGACGTCGGTCATCGCCTTCCCGGCGGGACTCGCGGCGATCGTCTACATCCTGTGGGTCAGCCTCACCTTCAAGAAGCACGGCTTCGTCGGTGGCTGGAAGAACATCGCCGGCTACGACAAGTCGCTCGGCGGGGTCCTGCCGGTGGTCATGGCGCTGGAGCTGCTCTCCAACCTGATCATCCGGCCGTTCACCCACGCCGTCCGGCTCTTCGCCAACATGTTCGCGGGCCACGTGCTGCTGCTGATCTTCACGATCGCCAGCTGGTACCTGCTGAATGGCATCGGGATCGCCTATGCGAGCGTCTCGTTCGTCATGACCATCCTGCTGACCGCCTTCGAGCTGTTCATCCAGGCCCTTCAGGCCTACGTGTTCGTCCTGCTGGCGTGCAGCTACATCCAGGGTGCTCTCGCCGAGCACCACTGAGTACCACGTCAGCTCCCGTCCTTAAGGGTGTCCGGTGGCCAACCCCCACCGGTCCGTGAAAGAGAAGGAAGAAACGGCATGTCCGCTCTCGAGACGTCCCTCGCCGCTGTCCAGCTCAAGGGCAACCTCGGCTCGATCGGTTACGGTCTCGCCGCGATCGGCCCCGGTGTCGGCGTCGGCATCATCTTCGGTAACGGCACCCAGGCCATGGCCCGCCAGCCCGAGGCTGCCGGTCTGATCCGCGCCAACCAGATCCTCGGCTTCGTGCTCTGTGAGGCGCTGGCCCTGATCGGTCTGGTTATGCCGTTCGTCTACCCGACCAGCTGACGCTTCGGCCTAAGCCCAGCTGAATCCGACGAAAGGCAATGATGTGAACGCCCTGGTACACCTGGCGGAGGAGCAGGAGAACCCGCTCATCCCGCCGATCCCAGAGCTTGTCATCGGCCTGATCGCCTTCGCCATCGTTTTCATCTTCTTCGCCAAGAAGCTCCTCCCGAACATCAACCGTGTTCTGGACGAGCGCCGCGCGGCGATCGAGGGCGGAATGGAGAAGGCCGAGGCAACTCAGGCCGAGGCGCAGCAGGTCCTCGAGGACTACCGCGCCCAGCTCGCCGACGCCCGTCACGAGGCCGCCCGACTGCGCCAGGAGGCGCAGGAGCAGGGTGCCGCGCTCATCGCTGAGATGCGCGCGGAGGGACAGCGGCAGCGTGAGGAGATCATCGCGGCCGGTCACGCCCAGATCGAGGCCGAGCGCAAGCAGGCCGGTACGGCCCTGCGCCAGGACGTGGGCAAGCTCGCCACCGACCTGGCCGGCAAGATCGTCGGCGAGTCCCTCGAGGACGTCGCCCGGCAGAGCCGCACCATCGACCGCTTCCTCGACGACCTCGAGGCCAAGGCGGCCGACGGCTCGAAGGCCGAGGCTGGACGATGAACGGAGCGAGCAGGGAGGCACTGGCTGCCGCGCGCGAGCGCTTCGACGCGCTGATGGACAACACGTCCGTCGACGCGGGTGTCGCCGCCGACGAGCTGGCCGCCGTCACCGCGCTGCTCGACCGTGAGGTCTCGCTGCGCCGGGTCCTCACCGACCCGGCGCAGTCCGGCGAGGGCAAGGCCGAACTGGCCCGGCGCCTGCTGAGCGGACAGGTCGGCGGCGAGGTCCTGGACCTGGTCTCCGGCATGGTCCGCTCCCGCTGGTCGCGCTCGCGCGACCTGGCGGACGCGGTCGAGGAGCTGGCGAGCAGCGCCGACCTGGTGGCGGCCCAGCGGGCCGGTGCCCTGGACGACGTCGAGGACGAGCTGTTCCGGTTCGGCCGGATCATCTCCTCCTCGTCCGAGCTGCGGTCGGCGCTGGCCGACCGGCGCGCGAGCGGTACGGCCAAGGCCGGACTGGTGCGCGAGCTGCTGGGCGGCCGGGCCGACCGGGTCACCGAGCGGCTTGTCGTGCGTCTTGTGACCCAGCCGCGCGGACGTAGCCTGGAGGCGGGTCTCGACGAGCTGTCCAGGCTCGCCGCGGCGCGCCGGGACCGGATGGTCGCGGTCGTCACCTCGGCGGTTCCGCTCAGCGACCGGCAGAAGGAGCGCCTCGGCGCCGCCCTGGCGGCACTGTACGGACACCAGGTGCACCTCAATCTCGACGTGGACCCCGAGGTCCTCGGCGGGGTCGTCGTGCGCATCGGCGACGAGGTCATCAACGGGACCATCGCTGACCGCCTCGAAGAGGCGAGCCGGCGGATGGCCGGCTGATCCAGCCACCAACTCAACAAGCATGTAAGCGGCCCGAGTTGGGCCGTAGTCACTTACTTCGGGCCCAACAAGGAGAGCAGGGAACCCAGATGGCGGAGCTCACGATCCGGCCGGAGGAGATCCGGGACGCGCTGGAGAACTTTGTCCAGGCGTACAAGCCGGACGCGGCCTCGCGCGAGGAGGTCGGTACGGTCAGCGTTGCCGGCGACGGCATCGCGAGGGTCGAGGGTCTTCCCTCGGCCATGGCGAACGAACTGCTGAAGTTCGAGGACGGAACCCTCGGCCTCGCCCTCAACCTCGAGGAGCGCGAGATCGGTGCCGTTGTCCTCGGCGAGTTCAGCGGCATCGAGGAGGGCCAGCAGGTGCACCGCACCGGCGAGGTCCTTTCGGTAGCCGTCGGCGAGGGCTACCTCGGCCGCGTCGTCGACCCGCTGGGCAACCCGATCGACGGCCTCGGCGAGATCGAGACCGAGGGCCGCCGAGCCCTCGAACTGCAGGCCCCCACGGTGATGCAGCGCAAGTCGGTCCACGAGCCGATGGAGACCGGCTACAAGGCCGTCGACGCCATGACCCCGATCGGCCGCGGCCAGCGTCAGCTGGTCATCGGTGACCGGCAGACCGGCAAGACCGCGCTGTGCGTCGACACGATCATCAACCAGCGCGACAACTGGCGCTCCGGCGACCCGAAGAAGCAGGTCCGCTGCATCTACGTCGCCGTCGGCCAGAAGGGCTCCACCATCGCGTCCGTGCGCGGCGCGCTGGAGGAGGCCGGTGCCCTGGAGTACACGACGATCGTCGCCGCCCCGGCGTCCGACCCGGCGGGCTTCAAGTACCTGGCGCCCTACACCGGCTCGGCCATCGGTCAGCACTGGATGTACGAGGGCAAGCACGTCCTGATCGTCTTCGACGACCTGTCCAAGCAGGCCGACGCGTACCGCGCCGTGTCGCTGCTGCTGCGCCGCCCGCCGGGGCGTGAGGCCTACCCGGGTGACGTGTTCTACCTGCACTCCCGGCTGCTGGAGCGCTGCGCCAAGCTCTCCGACGAGATGGGCTCCGGCTCGATGACCGGTCTGCCGATCGTCGAGACCAAGGCGAACGACGTGTCGGCGTTCATTCCGACCAACGTCATCTCCATCACCGACGGTCAGTGCTTCCTCGAGTCCGACCTGTTCAACGCCAACCAGCGGCCGGCCCTCAACGTCGGTATCTCGGTCTCCCGAGTCGGTGGCTCCGCGCAGCACCGGGCCATGCGCCAGGTCTCCGGCCGCCTCCGCGTGGACCTCGCCCAGTACCGCGAGCTGGAGGCGTTCGCCGCCTTCGGTTCCGACTTGGACGCGGCCTCGAAGGCGTCGCTGGAGCGCGGTGCGCGCATGGTCGAGCTGCTGAAGCAGGGCCAGTACGCCCCGTACTCCACCGAGGACGAGATCGTCTCCATCTGGGCCGGCACCAACGGCAAGATGGACGACGTGCCGGTCGAGGACGTCCGCCGCTTCGAGCGTGAGCTGCTGGACCACCTCCACCGCGAGCACAAGGGACTGCTGACCAGCATCGTCGAGGGCGGCAAGATGTCCGACGACACGATCGCGGCACTGGGCGAGGCCGTCGACGGCTTCAAGAAGCAGTTCGAGACCTCGGACGGCAAGCTGCTGGGCGAGGGCT
Source organism: Streptomyces sp. NBRC 110028 (assembly GCF_001417735.1). GTDB lineage: Bacteria > Actinomycetota > Actinomycetes > Streptomycetales > Streptomycetaceae > Streptomyces. The sequence continues at coordinate 278,875 of NZ_BBUZ01000023.1, read as the reverse complement.
GAGTATGGGTGCCCAGGTCAAGGTCTACAAGAGGCGGATCAAGTCCGTCTCCGCGACCAAGAAGATCACCAAGGCGATGGAGATGATCGCCGCCTCGCGGGTCGTCAAGGCGCAGCGCCAGGTGGCCGCGTCGACCCCGTACGCCACCGAGCTGACCCGCGCGGTCGGCGCCGTGGCCAAGGGCTCCACCACCCAGCACGCGCTGACCACGGAGGCCGAGAACCCGACCCGTGCCGCGGTGCTGCTCATCACGAGCGACCGCGGGCTCGCGGGAGGCTACTCCTCCAACGTCATCAAGGCGGCCGAGCAGCTCACGCAGCGGCTCACCGGCGAGGGCAAGGAGGTCGACACCTACATCGTCGGCCGCAAGGGCGTCGCCTACTACTCCTTCCGTGAGCGCAAGGTCACGGAGTCGTGGACGGGCTTCACCGACAACCCGACCTACGCCGACGCCAAGAAGATCGCCGGACCGCTGATCGAGGCCGTGCTCCAGGAGACGGCCGACGGCGGCGTGGACGAGCTGCACATCGTGTTCACCGAGTTCGTCTCGATGCTGACGCAGACCCCGGTCCAGGACCGACTGCTGCCGCTCAGCCTCGAAGCGACATCAGCGGCTGGCGCCGCGGGGTCGGCGGAGGGGCAGGAGAAGAAGGGCGAGCTGCTGCCGCTCTTCGAGTTCGAGCCGTCGTCCGAGGACGTCCTCGACGCCCTGCTGCCGCGGTACGTCGAGGCTCGTATCTACAACGCCCTGCTCCAGGCCGCCGCCTCCAAGCACGCGGCCACCCGGCGGGCGATGAAGTCGGCGACCGACAATGCCGATGAGCTCATCAAGTCGCTCACGCGGCTTGCCAACGCGGCCCGCCAGGCCGACATCACCCAGGAAATCAGCGAGATCGTCGGTGGCGCGAGCGCTCTGGCCGACGCCTCTGCGGGGAGTGACTGACAACTATGACCACCACTGTTGAGCCGACCGCTCCTGCTGGCGTGGCCACTGGCCGCGTCGCGCGGGTCATCGGCCCGGTCGTCGACGTGGAGTTCCCCGTCGACGCGATGCCGGAGATCTACAACGCGCTGCACGTCGAGATCGCCGACCCGGCCGAGGACGGGGCGAAGAAGACCCTGACCCTCGAGGTCGCGCAGCACCTCGGCGAGGGCCTGGTGCGCTCCATCTCCATGCAGCCCACCGACGGCCTGGTCCGCCAGGCCGCGGTGACCGACACCGGCGCCGGGATCACCGTGCCCGTCGGCGACGTCACCAAGGGCCGGGTGTTCAACACCCTCGGCCAGATCCTGAACGAGCCCGAGGCCGAGTCCGAGGTCACCGAGCGCTGGGCCATCCACCGCAAGGCCCCGGCGTTCGACCAGCTCGAGTCCAAGACCGAGATGTTCGAGACCGGCCTGAAGGTCGTCGACCTGCTGACCCCGTACGTCAAGGGCGGCAAGATCGGTCTGTTCGGCGGCGCGGGCGTCGGCAAGACCGTCCTCATCCAGGAAATGATCATGCGTGTGGCCAAGCTGCACGAGGGCGTTTCCGTGTTCGCCGGTGTCGGCGAGCGCACCCGTGAGGGCAACGACCTGATCGAGGAGATGGCCGAGTCCGGCGTGCTCCCGCAGACCGCGCTGGTCTTCGGCCAGATGGACGAGCCCCCGGGCACCCGTCTGCGCGTCGCCCTGGCCGGTCTGACCATGGCGGAGTACTTCCGCGATGTGCAGAAGCAGGACGTGCTGTTCTTCATCGACAACATCTTCCGCTTCACCCAGGCAGGTTCCGAGGTCTCGACCCTGCTCGGCCGCATGCCCTCCGCGGTGGGCTACCAGCCGAACCTGGCCGACGAGATGGGCATCCTCCAGGAGCGCATCACCTCGACCCGCGGTCACTCGATCACCTCGATGCAGGCGATCTACGTCCCCGCGGACGACCTCACCGACCCGGCCCCGGCGACCACCTTCGCGCACCTCGACGCGACCACGGTGCTCTCCCGGCCGATCTCGGAGAAGGGCATCTACCCGGCGGTGGACCCGCTGGACTCGACGTCCCGGATCCTGGACCCGCGCTACATCTCGCAGGACCACTACGACTGCGCCTCGCGCGTGAAGTCGATCCTGCAGAAGTACAAGGACCTCCAGGACATCATCAACATCCTGGGCATCGACGAACTGGGCGAGGAGGACAAGCTCACCGTCTTCCGCGCCCGCCGCATCGAGCGCTTCCTGTCGCAGAACACCCACGCGGCGAAGCAGTTCACCGGGCTCGACGGATCGGACGTGCCGCTGGACGAGTCGATCGCCGCGTTCAACGCGATCGCCGACGGTGAGTTCGACCACTTCCCGGAGCAGGCGTTCTTCATGTGCGGTGGCCTGGACGACCTGAAGGCGAAGGCCAAGGAGCTGGGCGTCTCCTGAGCGTCCTGCCTTGAGGAGAGGGGTGGGCCCGGTCCCACCCCTCTCCGTACGCCCGTTATTCTTTGACGAAAGCCCTGTCGTCCCCGGCAGGTCTCAGACCCGAGGAGCCACGTTGGCTGCTGAGCTGCACGTCGAGATGGTCGCGGCGGACCGTAGTGTCTGGTCCGGCACGGCCACCTTGGTCATCGCGCGCACCACATCGGGTGACATCGGCGTCATGCCCGGCCACCAGCCGCTGCTCGGTGTGCTGGAGTCCGGCCCGGTGACCATCCGTACGAGCGACGGCGGGACGGTCGTCGCCGCGGTGCACGGCGGGTTCATCTCGTTCGCGGACGAGAAGCTCTCGGTGCTGGCCGAGATCGCGGAGCTGTCCGACGAAATCGATGTCAAGCGCGCGGAGCGGGCGCTGGAGCGCGCCAAGTCGGAGGCGGACGCCGCCGCCGAGCGGCGCGCCGACGTCCGGCTGCGTGCGGTGGCGGGAGTGCACTGAGCCTGTCACGTACGGTCGGAAAACCTCAGCCGCGGACCTCGCTGGAGCTCCTCTTCAGTGGTCCGCGGCTGAGGCGATGCAGGTGCGGTTTTTCCGGATGAGGCGAGGAGGTCGGTGAAGATGGTCCTCGCTCTGCTCGTGAGCGGCGTGGTCGTCGCGCTGGTGGTGGCGGGACTCTTCGTCTTCGGGCTGCGGCGGCGGCTGATCCAGCGGTCCGGCGGCACCTTCGACTGTTCCATGCGCTGGGGCGCGCCCGGACCCGAGGCGGAGCCCAGCGGTAAGGGGTGGGTGTACGGGATCGCCCGCTACAACGGTGACCGGATCGAGTGGTTCCGGGTCTTCTCGTACGCGGTCCGGCCTCGGCGGACGCTCGAGCGCGCCTCGATCGAGGTGCTGGAGCGGCGTACCCCCAAGGGCGAGGAAGAGCTGGCCCTGCTCTCCGACGCGGTGATCCTGGCCTGCCGCCACAGTGGTACGCGGCTGGAGCTGGCGATGAGCGACGACGCCCTGACCGGCTTCCTGGCCTGGCTGGAGGCCGCCCCGCCCGGCCAGCGCGTCAACGTCGCGTAGCCTTAAGGCTCACACCCCCAATTCCTGCGCCAGGACGGCCGCCTGGACCCGGCTGCGCAGGTCCAGCTTGCCGAGCAGCCGGCTGACGTGGGTCTTCACCGTCGCCTCCGCCATGGTCAGGTGCGTCGCGATCTGCGCGTTCGACATCCCTTGGCCCAGACAGCCCAGCACCTCGCGCTCGCGCGGGGTGAGCGCGGCGAGCGCGGCGAGCACGGCGGGATCGGCCGCCGTCCCGGCGCCGGACCTGGCGAACTCCGCGATCAGCCGACGGGTCACCGCGGGCGCGATCAGCCCCTCACCACGCGCGACCGTGCGGACCGCCTCGACCAGCCGTGCCGCGTCGCTGTCCTTGAGCAGAAAGCCGGCCGCCCCGGCGCGCAGCGCGCCGAAGACGTACTCGTCCAGGTCGAACGTGGTCAGCACCAGCACGTCCGCCAGCCCCTCGGCGACCACCTGACGGGTCGCGGAGACCCCGTCGAGCCGGGGCATCTGGACGTCCATCAGCACCACGTCGGGGCACAGCGCACGGGCCCGCGCCACGGCCTCCTCGCCGTCGGTGGCCTCGCCGACCACCTCGATGCCGGGCGCCGACCGCAGGATGAGCACGAGCCCGGAGCGCACCGCGGCCTGGTCCTCGGCGACGAGCACCCGGATGGGCTCCTCGGATTTCGGATGCACCGCGACTCCTGTGCCGTCATGGATGGTCGTCATGCCCCGTCACCCAGCGGCAGGGCGGCCCGCACCCGCCACACCGTGCCGGAGGGGCCGGGGGCGGGGCCCGCGTCGAGGGTGCCGCCGAGCAGCGTCACGCGTTCCCGCATCCCGACCAGTCCGGTGCCGGATCCGGGTGCCCGGGGCGCGGGGCGTTCACCGTACGGGCTGGTCACCCGGACTTCCAGGGCGCCGTCCGCACCGTCCGCGCCGTCCGCCGAGTGCGTCAGCGTCACATCCACCCTGCCGGGCCCGGCGTGCTTGAGGGCGTTGGTCAGCGACTCCTGGACGATGCGGTACGCGGCGAGTTCGACCGGGGCGGGCAGCGGGGCGGAGTCCGGCGGGCGTTCGTCGGACAGGACGAAGTCCTGCCCGCCCGGTGAACTGGCACTCCTGGCCTGCTCCAGCAGGGTGTCCAGCGCGTCGAGGGTGGGCGCGGCGGAGGGCCGGTCCGCGTCGCGCGTGTCCCGCAGCAGCCCGATCAGCCGCCGCATCTCGGCCAGTCCGCGCACGCTGTTCTCCCGGATGACCCCGAGCGCCTCCTCCGTCGCGGCCGGGTCCTTGAGCGACTGGGCGGCGGTGGAGTGGATGGCGATGGCGGACAGGTGGCCCGCCACCATGTCGTGCAACTCGCGGGCCATGCGGGCCCGCTCGGCGGTGACCGCCTCCCGGCGGTCCAACTCGGCCAGCAGCGCGGTCTGCTCGGCGCGCAGCCGCTCGGCCGCGGCCTCCTCCCGGTGGTTGCGGACCAGCACCCCGGTCCACGCCGGGCTGATGGTGAACACCGCGACGAGCATGCCGATCAGCAGCGTCTCCGGCTCCTGGAGGACCGCCAGCGGCACGGCCGTCGCCAGCGCCGTGACCAGCACGCACAGCCGGGGGACGCGGCGGGCGGTGGCGGGGGTGCCGTACATGACGCACGCGTAGATCAGGTCCGTGTACATCAGCAGCGTCGCGGCCAGCCCGCCGCTGCACAGGTCCACGGCCACGGCGACGGTCCCGATGCCGAGCCCCGCGACCGGCGCCGTACGCCGCAGCAGCTCCGCCCCCGAGATGACGACCAGGGCGACCAGCCCGAACCACCGGGGCGTACCGAAGAACGGCGGATTGTTGTGCAGCCCCAGCGCCCACAGCAGCACCCCGCCGAACACCCCGGCGAGGCCGATGAGCATGTCGTCGCGGTGGGGGCGCGGCAGGCGGTGCGGCATGCCCCCATCACAGCACGCGGCGCGCCCCCGGTCCTCCCCCTCCGGGCCGGTCCTCCTCGCACCCGTCGTACATCGAAGGATGCACCCGGGTCTCGTCACGGGCGACGAGGCGAACGCCCGGATCGCGCGGGACGGTGAGGAAGAGCGAGAGGAGAGACCGTGATTGTCGCGCTGATCATCGCCTGTGAGGTCGGCTTCTGGGTGCTGCTGGCCGTGGGGCTGGCGCTGCGGTACGTGGCCAAGATGCCGCGCGCGAGTGTGGGCGTGCTGCTGTGCGAACCGATGCTGGAGCTGGTGCTGTTCGTGGCGACCGCGATCGACCTCAAGAACGGCGCCGAACCGGACTGGAAGCACGGGCTCGCCGCGGTCTACATCGGCTTCTCGGTCGCCCTGGGCCACCAGACGATCCGCTGGGTCGACCAGCGGGTGGCCCACCGCTTCTTCCACGGCCCGCCGCCGGTGAAGCCGCCGAAGTACGGCATGGCGCGAGCGGCCCACGAATGGAAGACCGCCGCCCGCTGGATCCTGGCGGCGGCCATCGCGATGGCGCTGCTCCAGGGCGCGATCTGGTACGTCGGCGACGATGGCGACATCGGCTCGCTGCGCGAGTGGCAGTCGAAGATGCTGCTCGTGATCGGCATCAACGTGATCATCGGGCTGTCCTACACCCTCTGGCCGAAGCGCGAGCCCTCCGAACCCGCCCCGCGCTAGCCCCTCCCCGAAACCGCGGGCGACACCCCCGGACCCCGCTCCGGGGCTGCGCCCCTGGGCCCACCCGGGGTTGTGACCCGGGCCCCGGTCGGGGCTACGCCCCCTGGGCAGCCTGGGGGTGCGCCTGGCTCTGAGTTGGGGCTCTGCCCCGGGCCCTACTGGGACTGCGTCCCGGGCCCCGGCTCCGGGGCCGCGCCCGCGGGGCCGCGATGCCGGCGACTTCCATTGGCCGTTTACACAGGTCGCAGGCGAGTGGAGTGCGTCCCGCGTCCCCGTTCTCCAGGGGACGCGGACGCTCTCACATGATTGCTTGGTCAGTTCTTCCGAGCTCACCGGGCCAACGCCCGACCGTCACAACGCAGCGCCGAGCACCCGGTTCCCACCCCTCTCGCGCGCAGGGATGCCCACCAACGCCCTCATCGCCAACCAAGGTGGCCCCAACGTCAAGCGGGACGTACACGGACGCGAGTTAGGGGGCGGTCTTCGCCCCGTGCGCGGCAGTGACGCGCTCGATCTCTGCCACGAGTTTGAAGTCCAGCGGGGTGACGATCGCTCCAGCGCTGTACGTCGTGATGCTGAAGTGCAGCCGCTCCCACCGGATGTCGATGTCCGGGTGGTGCTGAAGTTTCTGCGCGGCCTCGGCCACCTCGTTGATGACCTTGATGCTCGTGTAGTAATCGAGCTGGTAGGTCTTTCCGATCCGGCTCGTGTCCCCGGACCAGCCTTCCCAGCGTTCCAGATGCGCCTGGACTTCCTCTGCTGTCAGCGGGTCTCGTTCTGCCATGGGGTGCCTCTACCCTCAGTGCGCGGTCCGCAGCCCAATGCCGTCGAACAGCGCCCGCACCTCTTGGCCCTGCGGTGCGAGGTGCCACGGCGCCAGGCGTTCCCAGGCGGTCGTCAATTCCCTGCGCAGTCGTGCGGACTCGACCTCTTCCGCTACGTGTACCGCAGCCTCCAGGGCTGCGACCGCTTCGTCAGGACGCCTGCTGTCTGCCAGCGCGGCCGCCTGACGGGCGGCGAAGACACCGGAGTTCTGCCACTCCGCAGAGGGCATGACCTGGTCCCACAGCCGAACGGCTTCCGAGCCGAGCTGCATTCGGCTGTAGCAGGTGGCCCGCTGGATCTCCAGGTAGAGCGGGGTCCTGGTCGCGACGCCCCACGGGTGATCGTCATCGATTCGATCAATGAGTCGACCAGCTCGGTCGAGTAGCTGGTCGCAGGCTCTGCGGTCGCCGACCAGGGCCTGCCCGTGGGCCGCTTGCTGAAGTGCCTGGACCTTGACCTTGGCGCATAGCTGCTTCTCGTCAGCCAGGGCCGCGCTGGCCATCTCTACGGTTGTGGGGCCGTCGCCGAGGTCCATGTCCACCATGGCGCGGTTGGTCAGCGCATGGGCCACGAGCTGTTTGTCGTGAGCGCGGTGGGCCAGCTCCAGCGTGCGGGTGCCCCAGGCTGAAGCCTGATCGAGCTGACCGGCGTCCTGGTAGAGCCAGGTGATCAGTCCGGTGAAAGCCGCCGCTGTCTGCCATAGCCGCCTGCGGAGGTCGCCGTGGCTGTTGGTAGCCAGGTGCGCGACGATCTGGAATTGCGCGGCCGCGGTCGGGATCAACCGGCGCGGGCTCTGTGCCGCGTCGGCTCGCCAGAGGTCATCGAGCTGACGCCGGAAGTACGCCACAGCCTCGGGGGGCACGGCCTTGGAGCCGGGATCTCCGGATGGGATCACGGACAGCGCGAGGCCACTGCTGTCCGTGAGGAACGTGCGCCGGTTGATCGTCATGCCGAGGTCCTGTTCGAGCTGGGCCAGCGCGTCGGCCAATGCCAGCGGGGCAGGGGCGGGAGCGCCCGTCAGCCAACCGATGGACACTCCGAGCGCCCGTGCGATCAACGGTAACCAGTCGTGCGGCTTACGAAGACCTCTCTCGTACCGGCTGATCTCGTTCCGGGTTAACCCTCCGGACGTCAGCCCAGCCAACTGGTTCACCTTCACGGCGAGCTGACCTTGACCCATGCCGAGTTCGGTCCGGCGTTCCCGAATCCGTTCCCCGATGGTCACGCGCTCCATGCTGGCCCCTACCTGGCCCCTACTGGAGCCCTGTCTCCCAACATCCGTGCCCAGTTGTATCGGTGGACAGAACCTGTCGAACGAGAGGCGACGCGATCATGAAGACGGCGAGCCAGTGGACACCACCGAACGGTACTGAAATCGAGGCACTCCGTGCGGGCCAATGGTGGGACGCCGTGCGAGTGCGGTCCGCCGCAGGCAACCGTGCCTTGGAGTTGCTCGGTGAAGCGGCCGGCGCGGTCATCGCGGACCCCGACTGCGCCCGGCTCTACTTCCTCATCCCGCCCGGCACCGCCGCGGGCTGGAACCTGCGGTACGCAGACGTACTCGGAGACGGGCCCCAGGCGGTTTTCGTGGGCGTGCCGCCCGTCAGCCGCGGGGAGGGGCCCGGTGTGCACTGGTGCGTGCCACCTCAGCGTGATCAGTACCTCACCGACCCGGTCTTCCTCTACGAGGCGCTGCGCGCCGCGACGCTGGCCGAGCTGGGAGTCCAGCCGGGAGACGAGCGATGACGAGGCAGATCTGCGCGCGCTGCCAGCAGTCGGCGGACGAGCCGGTCGTCGTCGGAATGGAGCACGGCGCCAGCGTCGGAGGCCGCACCACGTACGCGTGCCCCGGCTGCGCGCCCAGCTTTCCGAAGCAGGTCGACGTGTTCGCCGTCATTGGCAGCATGCGCCGCGCACGGGAGACGGGGCGCGCGATCCAGCCGGGACGGTCGTGATGGCCGACACCCCCGAGGTCGCGTTCGCTCTCGTCCTTGAACACGGGATGGATTGCCCTACCTGCCGCACCAGCGACCGCCTGTGCGACACCGGTCAGGAACTGCTGCGCATCCACAACGCTGGCCGCTCCGACGCCGCCTTGCAACCGGGCGCGCCCGGGCGCTGCGACTGCTGCGGCAGGGACGAGGAACTCTCGACGGTCCACGAGTCCACCCCGACCGGGCCCGGACGGACGCGGTACGTCTGTCGGGGATGCGCGCCCCGGCCCGTAAGCCGGGATCGTTCCGCGGAGGGCCTCGCCACCGTGCCAGGACACGCGGCCATGCACGACCGACAGTGCACCGAGTAGCCCGAGCGGGCTGGGCGCTGCGCCAGCGGCGCCGACCGCGTCTGTGGGCAGCGGCCTCGTTGCGGGGGCTCCGGAGGCCGCCCGGGGGTCCGGGGCCGACCCCGTTCGGGCAGGCCCCGCCTCAGCGGTTTTCGCCGGGGACCCAGAGGACGTCGCCCACCTCCTTGTTGGCCGAGCGGGCCAGGATGAAGAGCAGGTCGGACAGGCGGTTGAGGTAGGTCGCGGTGAGCGGGTTCATGGTGTCGCCGTGCTCGGCGAAGGCCGCCCACGTGGAGCGCTCCGCGCGCCGTACGACCGTGCACGCCTGGTGCAGCAGGGCCGCGCCCGGGGCGCCGCCGGGGAGGATGAAGCTGCGCAGCTTCTCCAACTCCTCCAGGAAGCGGTCGCAGTCCGCCTCCAGCTTGTCGATGTAGGTCTGCCGGACGCGCAGCGGCGGATGCTCGGGGTTCTCGACCACCGGGGTGGACAGGTCGGCGCCCACGTCGAACAGGTCGTTCTGGACCCGGACCAGGACCTCGGTGATCCCGGCCGGCAGCGAGCCCAGCGCGATGGCCACTCCGATCGCCGCGTTCGCCTCGTTCGCGTCGGCGTACGCGGCGATCCGCAGGTCCGTCTTGTCGGTGCGGCTCATGTCGCCGAGGGAGGTGGTGCCCTTGTCCCCGGTGCGCGTGTAGATGCGGGTGAGATTGACCATGGGGCCGAGCCTACGCGCCGGCCTGCCGGAAGAGCCGGGTGCCGAGGGTCACGGCGACAGCGGCGAGCCCGGTGGCGACCAGGCACGCGAGCCCGATCTTGCCGTCCCCGTAGTCCCCGGCGAAGGCGGCCCGTACGCCGTCCACGAGGTAGCGGAACGGCACGAGGTGCGAGGTGATGTCGAGCCAGCGCGGGCCGAGCGACATCGGCAGCAGGATGCCGGAGAGCAGCATCGCGGGCATGGTGACGGAGTTGATGACGGGGGCGAAGCCCTGCGGCGACTCCACGCGCATGGCCAGCGCGTACGAGAGCGAGGCGAGCGAGACGGTCAGCGCGGCGACGAAGCCGAGGCCGATCAGGACGCCCGGCAGCGGCGCGCGCAGGCCCATGGCGACGGCGACGAGGACGACCACCACGGACTGGAGCAGGAGCTGCACGACGTCCTTGAGCACCCGGCCCATGAGCAGGGCCAGTCGGCTGACCGGGGTGACCCGCATCCGCTCGATGACGCCGGTGCGCTTTTCGAAGACGATGCCGATCCCGGCGAACGAGGCGCTGAACATGCCGAGCTGGATGAGGATGCCGGGGACGATGGTCTGCCAGGAGTCGCCCTCGCCGCCCAGCGGTATGCCGGTGAGCAGCGGACCGAAGAAGACCAGGAACAGCAGCGGCTGGACGAGGCCGAAGACCATGGCGGGCTTGGAGCGCAGGGTCTGGCGGGCGTAGCGGCGGAAGATCAGGGCCGTGTCGGAGATGACGTGAGGCATGGGAGTTCCCGGGGTCAGACGGCGAGCGGGGCGGGGTCGTGGGGGGCGGCGCGGCGCCCGGTGATGGCGATGAAGGTGTCCTGGAGCGTGGCGTCCGGCGAGCCGCCGTACTCGGCTTTGAGCCGTGCCGCCGTGCCCTCGGCGGCCACCCGGCCCTGGTCGACGACCACGAGCCGGTCGGCGAGCGCGTCCGCCTCGTCGAGGTAGTGGGTGGTCAGGAAGACGGTCATGTCCTGCTCGGCGCGCAGCCGCCGGATGAGGTCCCACAGATCGGCGCGCCCGGCCGGGTCCAGCCCCGTCGTCGGCTCGTCGAGGAACAGGATCCCGGGCCGGTGGACGAGGCCCAGCGCGATGTCCAGACGGCGCCGCTGCCCGCCGGAGAGGGCGGCGCAGGGGCGGTCCAGCAACCCGGTCAGGCCCAGGTCGTCGGCCAGTTCACCGGCGCGGGCCACGGCCTCGCGCCGGGGGAGCCGGTAGAGGCGGCCCTGGGTGACCAGTTCCTCCCGTACGGAGACGGTGGGGTCGACCCCGCCGGACTGGGCGACGTACCCGATGCGGCGCCGCACCCCGCCCGGGTCGGTGGCGAGGTCGTGCCCGGCGACCGTGGCGCTGCCGCCGGTGGGCGGGAGCAGTGTGGTGAGCATGCGGAGCGTGGTGGTCTTGCCCGCGCCGTTGGGGCCCAGGAAGCCCAGGATCTCCCCGGCCTCGACGGTCAGGTCGATGCCGCGGACGGCCTCCACGGGGCCGCGCTTGGTGTGGAAGGTGCGGGCGAGCCCGCTCGTGGCGATGACTGGCATGCCGCCAAGAAAAGCAGAGTCACTTAAACTTTGCAATGACACCAAAAATAAAGTGAGCCCAGCGAAGCTAGGATGAGGGCATGGCGGAAGGGCTCAGGGAGCGGAAGAAACGGCAGACCAGGCAGTACATCTCGGACGTGGCGACCGGGCTGTTCATGGAGCGCGGCTTCGACGCGGTCACGATCGCGGAGATCGCCGAGGCGGCCGAGGTCTCGGTCAACACGGTCTACAACTATTTCCCGACCAAGGAAGACCTCTTCGTCGACCGCGAGGACGAGGTCGTCGACCGCCCCTCCCGCCTCGTACGGGAGCGCGCGGTCGGCCAGTCGGCGGCGCGGGCGCTGCTGGAGCAGCTGCGCCAGGACATCCGCGAGCGCCAGCCCTATGTCGGGCTGAGCGAGGGCTACGAGCGGTTCCGTCAGGTCATGGTGGACTCGCCGACGCTCATGGCCAGGCTCTTCACCATGCAGGGGAAGACGGTCGGCCATCTCGGAGTGACCCTGCGCGAGGAGGCGGCCGCCGCGCCGCAGGACCCGACCCCCGAGTTCATCGCCCACCAACTCGTCGGACTCCAGAACGCCGTTCAGCGCTCCATCATCCGCGCCCTCGCGGAAGGCGGCGGGACCGACGAGGTCGCCGAGGACGCCCTGCGGGCGGTCGACGTCATGGAGTCGCTTCTCAGCGACACGGTGCTCAACTATGCGGTGAAGAACACACCGTGACGCGCCTTACCAAGGGGTGCCCGAAGGGGTGAACGGGCGTTAAGGTCCACGCACACCGAACGTCGACGAAGGGGTGTGTGTCGTGGCCAAGAAGCTCGCGGTCATCGGAGCCGGACTCATGGGGTCCGGGATCGCGCAGGTCTCCGCCCAGGCGGGCTGGGACGTCGTACTGCGCGATGTGACCGATGAGGCGCTGCGCCGCGGCACCGACGGCATCCGCGCCTCGTACGAGAAGTTCGTCTCCAAGGGCAAGCTGGACGCCGGGGACGCCGAACGGGCACTGGCCCGCATCACCACCACGACCGACCTCGACGCCGCCGCCGACGCGGATGTCGTGGTGGAGGCCGTCTTCGAGAAGATCGAGGTCAAGCGGGAGATCTTCCGCACCCTCGACGGCCTGGTCAAGGACGACACCATCCTGGCGTCCAACACCTCCGCCATCCCGATCACCAAGATCGCCTCCGCGACGGAGTGCCCGGAGCGGGTCGTCGGCACCCACTTCTTCTCGCCGGTCCCGATGATGCAGCTGTGCGAACTGGTGCGCGGCTACAAGACGAGCGACGAAACGCTCGCCGCGGCACGGGAGTTCGCGGAGGGCGTGGGCAAGACCTGTATTGTCGTCAACCGCGATGTCGCGGGCTTCGTCACCACGCGCCTGATCTCGGCACTCGTGGTCGAGGCCGCCAAGCTGTACGAGTCCGGGGTCGCCACGGCCGAGGACATCGACATCGCGTGCAAGCTGGGCTTCGGTCACGCGATGGGACCCCTCGCGACGGCCGACCTCACCGGCGTGGACATCCTGCTGCACGCCACCGACAACATCTACACCGAGTCCCAGGACGAGAAGTTCGCGCCACCGGAGATCATGCGCCGGATGGTCGACGCGGGTGACATCGGCCGCAAGAGCGGTGGGGGCTTTTACCGCTACTGAGGGCCCTGGTGCGGCGCCAGGCCCGTAACTCACCCTCTCGGGTGAATTCGGTATCGGTTCGCCTACAGACGGCAACTTCCTCGGGTGAGAGGCAGTCAGTTCTGTAGAGAGAAATGGCGCATTGACGACACGACGACGCACCATCCAGGGGAGCGCATATGCACATCAGGGGCGACCACGCCGAGCTGGTCGTCGGGGGCCGCCTGGACGTCCGGAGCGCGGCGGACGCCCGTACGGCCCTGCACACCGCCGTTGACTCCGGCGGCGGGGATCTCGTACTCGACCTGACCGAGCTGGACTCCTGGGACGCCACCGGGCTCGGCGTGATCATGGGGGCGCACCGGAGGGCGGGCCGGGCGGGCCGCCGGCTCGTCCTGCGCGGGGTGCCGCCCCAGATGCAGCGGCTGCTGGTGGCCACCCGGCTGCACCGCATCCTGGCCATCGAGGGCGGCCTCGAGGCGGAGAGCCTGCCCCGCGTCTGAATCCCGGGGTGGCGCGGGGCGTTCCGGGCCCGGTGGATACTGTGACGAGGTCTTGTCCGGTACTCGCCGGACATCATCCCTACGGCGGCACACACCGGCGCGCCACGCATCTGGGGGGCACAGGGCCATGGAGCAGCACAACCGCGCACCGCATGAGCACGGCCACGACGACCCGAGCCCGCGTTCCGCGGACGCCGCCGCGCCGCAGCAGCCGCGGGACGCGGAGGCCGCCGCCGCGCCGCAGCAGCAGCCGGGCGCGGACGCGCGGTCGGGCCTGCCCGCCCGGCGGCCCGCCCGGGGCGGTGCTTCGGCCGTCCTGCGGGGGGCGGAGGGCACCGCCGACCCCGGGCCGGTCCGTACCGTACGCATCGTCGCCGGCGACCATCTGCTGACCGTCAACCCCGTCGACGGCAGCGAGGTGGAGCCCTGCCCGCCCGCCGAGCGGTCCGCCCGGCCCGCCCGGCCCGAGCGGCACACCCCCGACCAGCGCGCCGAGCTGCGCCGCGCCGCGGCCCCGCCCCGGCCGTCCGGCACGGTGGTGCCCGACCTGCCGATGCTGGAGCGGGACGAGGAGCGCGAGCGGCTGGCCCGGTTGCTGGCCCGCGGCCGCTCCGTACGGGTCACCGGACCCTCCGGCGCCGGGCGCAGCGTGCTGCTGGAGGCCGTCGCCGCGGACTGCGAACGCCTGGCGCCCGACGGCGTCGTACGGCTCTCCGGCTATCGACGCACCCCCACCGACCTGCTGTACGACCTGTACGCCGCCGTCTACCGCGCCCCGCTCCACCGGCCCGAACGGGCGGAACTGCTGGAGGCGGTGCAGGAGATCGGCGCGGTCGTCGTCCTCGACGACATCGAGTTCGGCGGCGCGGCGCTCGACGAATTCCTCGACGCGACGCCGGAATGCGCCTTCCTGATCTCCGCCACGCCGGACGTCCCGGCCCCGTCCGCCGATTCGCACCTCGAAGAGGTCTCCCTCCCGGGGCTCAGCCGCACCGCCGGTCTGGAGCTGCTGGAGCGGGCCCTGCGGCGCCCGTTGGAGGAGGACGAGGCGAGCTGGGCGGCGGACCTGTGGTTCGAGTCGGAGGGGCTGCCGCTGCGGTTCGTACAGGCGGGGGCGTTGCTGCGGCAGCGCGAGGCGGCGGTGGCGGACACGGCGGGGGGTGCCGCCGCCGCTGAGGCTGACGCCGAGCCGCAGGACGCGGCCCCGCTGCCCTCGATCCCCGAAGCCGCCGCCCCGGCCGCGCTGCTCGCCGCGGGGCTGGGCGAGGCGGCCCGCGACGCGCTGCGGTTCGCGGTCGCGCTCGGCGGCGAATGCCCGCACCAGGCCCATCTGCCCGCCCTCACCGACGACCCGCACGCGGACGCCGCCCTCGGCGAACTCCTCGCCCACGGCCTGGCCACCACCGTCGGCCCGCACTACCGGCTGGCGGCCGGGGTGGCCGCCCAGCTCGCGGCGGAGGGGTACGCGGGCGACGCGGCCGAGTCCGCCGGGCGGGCGCACACCGTGGCCCATCACTACACCTGGTGGGCCGGTCACCCCTCGGTGGCCCCCGAGCGGGTCGCCGTCGAGGCGGACGCGATACTCGCCGCGATGGCCGCCCTGGTCTCCGACCGGGAAGCCGGTCACGCCGACGCCGCCGTGGAGCTGGCCCGGGCCGCCGCCCCCGCCTTCGCGGCGGCGTTGCACTGGGGCGCCTGGGAACGCGCCGTACGCCACGGCCAGGAGGCCGCGCGGCTGGCCGGACAGGTCGCCGACGAGGCGTACTTCCACCACGAGCTGGGCGTCCTCGCCCTGTGCACCGGCAACCTCGACCGGGCCCGCGCCGAGCTGGAGGCGTCCATCGGGCTGCGCGGCGCCCTCGCCGACAAGCGCGGCATGGTCGCGGGGCGCAGGGCGCTGGCGCTGGTGAGCGACCGTACGGGCGCGGCGATGGCCGGTGCGTTCGGCCCGGGCGTCGCGTGGACCCGTCCGGAGGCACTGGAGTCGGCAGCGGCACCGGAGCCGGCAGCGGAACCGGAGCCGGCCCCGGCTCCGGGGGAGAACGCCACCACGGTCGTCACCCCGGTGGTGGCCGAGACCACGAAGATACCCCCGGTTGCCGCCGCCACCACGACGCTCGCGGCACCGCCCGCCAAGAAGAAGGGGCTACGAGCCCTCGCGCTGACCGGCGCCCGGCGCAACCTGGTCGCGGCGGGCGCCGGTGCGCTGCTGGTGGCCGTCCTCGGCACCGTCGCCGCTCTGGGTGCCTTCGGCGGCGATGACGACAAGGACGCGCCCGACCGGGTCAAGCCGCGTGAGTCGGCCTCGCGGCAGGACGACGACAAGGACCTGACGGCCGACGAGCCGTCGAACGCCCACAGCCAGGGGGCGCCCCAGCCGGGGCCGAGCAATGTGCCGCTGTCGTCGCCGTCTTCGGTACCGACGAGCAGCGGAACCCCGAGCGGGACGAGTGGGCCGACGGATCCGTCCACGAGCGGTGAGCCGACGCAGCCCCAGAGCCCGTCGGCGCCGACGTCGCCGCCGAGGACGCAAGAACCCACGCAGGAGCCGACGCACACCCCGACGGACCCCTCCACATCCCCCACGACGCCGCCGCCCCACACCCCGACGGACACCCCGACGACGTCGCCGACCAACACCACGTCGAACACGGCCGGCGGCCCGCTCCCGAGCCAGTCGACGTCCACCACGACCGCATCGAGCACCACGGCGTAAGGCCGGACCCCCGTACGCCCTCGGGGCGTACGGGGGTCCGGTGGGGGACAGGCGCAGCGAATCGGCCGGGGCGTGATCGGCCACCGTGGCCGGAATGGGTGGGCCGGGGGGTCAGAAGAGGCGGAGCTTGTCGTCCTCGATGCCGCGCAGCGCGTCGTAGTCGAGGACGGCGCACCCGATGCCACGGTCGGTGGCGAGGACACGGGCCTGCGGTTTGATCTCCTGGGCGGCGAAGACGCCCTTCACCGGGGCCAGGTGCGGATCCCGGTTGAGCAGTTCGAGATAGCGCGTGAGCTGCTCGACGCCGTCGATCTCACCCCGTCGCTTGATCTCGACGGCCACCGTCGTGCCGTCCGCGTCACGGCAGAGAATGTCCACGGGGCCAATGGCAGTGGGGTATTCACGCCGAATAAGCGTCCAGCCATCGCCCAGTGTCTCGATCCGATCGGCGAGCAGCTCCTGCAGATGGGCTTCCACGCCGTCCTTGATCAACCCGGGGTCCACCCCGAGTTCATGCGAGGAATCATGGAGAACGTCCTCCATGGTGATGATGAGCTTCTCGCCCGCCTTGTTCACGACCGTCCACACATTGTCATCGCCTTCCTTCAGTGTGCACGGCGGAGACATCCAGTTGAGGGGTTTGTAGGCCCTGTCGTCCGCGTGAATGGACACACTGCCGTCGGCCTTGACGAGGATCAGGCGGGGTGCCGAGGGAAGGTGGGCGGTGAGGCGGCCGGCGTAGTCCACGGAGCACCGGGCGATGACGAGACGCATGGTCCGCAACGCTACTCGACCACGAAGGCTCCACGCGATTCGTCCGGCGATGGACCCGTTCAGCATTGGCTGGTTGTGTGCCCATTCTGGTGGTGCGGGCACAGAGGCCGGAATACCTTTGAAGCGGGCGGTCGCCGGACGGGTACGCTGCGTCGCCGTCCGCCCATCCCATCCCTGAGACCCCGTGTTCGGGGTCGCGAGAGGAGAACCCATGTCGCTCGACGTCTCACCGGCCCTTCTGGAACAGGCCGAGCGAGGCGAGGTCGACGAAGCCGCATTCGTCGACTGCGTCCGGAACTCCCTACCGTACGCATGGGAGATGATCAGCTCTCTGGTGGCCCAGCTGAAGGTCGACGGCGGGGAGTTCGCCGACAACCAGACGCCGCCGCCGGACGAGCAGGCCCGCGGGCAGCTGCTCCGCGCGCTGGCGAGTGACGCGATACGTGGCGCGCTGCAGCGCCACTTCGGGGTGCGGCTCGCCTTCCAGAACTGCCATCGGGTGGCGGTCTTCCCGCTCGACGCGTCGTCCGACGACCGCCTGGCCCGCTTCACCTCGATCCGGGGCCAGCTGCTGAACCAGTCGCCCACGCTGCGCGACTGCTGACGCGATGTCGCTGCCGCTCCACCAGGGGGAGGTGTGTCAGAGCAGGAGCGGCAGCACTTCACCACCGAGACGCCGTACGTTCTGCTCCGTGGCCGCCAGATCGCCCGACCCCTCCACCATCAGCGCGAAGCGCGTGATGCCGGTGCGCTCCGCGGTCGCCGCCAGCCGGTCGGCGCACAGCCGGGGCGGGCCCACCGGGTGCAGCTCGCACAGCAGCTCCGCGTAGCCGACGGGGTCGCGCATCCGGCGCTCCCGGCCGTCGACGGTGACATGGGCGCCCAGCCCCTGCCGTAACCATCCCGGCATCGCCTTGGTCAGGGTCTCAACGGCCGCCGGGCGCGCGTCCTCGATCTGCACCACCCCGGCCGAGACGTGCTCCGCCGCCACCGCCGCGACCTCCTCGGGGGAACGGCCCGCGGCCAGCGCGGACTTCTTCCACAGACCGACCGCCTCGGCCTTCTCCTCGTCCCCGCAGTGCATGCCGAGCAGCATGGGCAGCCCGCGCTCGGCGGCCAGCCGCACACTGCCCGGCGAGGTGCACGCCATGATCACGGGCGGGACGCCGGTCCGGCCCGGGTCGTCCGGGCGCGGTACGACCGGGACCTCGCGGAACGCGAAGCGTTCCCCGTCCGCCCCCACCCGGGGCTCCCGCAGCCAGCGCAGCAGCAGGTCGAGCGCTTCGGGGTAGCCGTGCTCGTAGGCCCCCAGCCCGGCGCCGAAGACCTCCAGGTCCACCCAGGGGCCACCGCGCCCGACGCCGAGGGTGAAGCGGCCACCGGAGCTGAGATGCAGCAGTGCCGCTTGCTCACCCAGCGCGACGGGATGCGCGGTCGGAAGTACGCTCACCGCAGTACCGACGCCTATGCGCCGGGTACGTCCCAGCAGGAGCGCGGCGAGGGTGACGGCGGACGGGCAGACGCCGTACGGCACGAAGTGGTGCTCGGCGAGCCAGACCGCGTCGAGCCCGGCGGCCTCGGACAGTTCGGCCGAGCGGACCGCCCGGTGCAGCGCCTCCTCCTGTCCTTGGCCGGGAAATTGAGCGGCCAGAATGAAAGCCCCCACACGCATCGCCTGCTGCCTCCCTTGTCGTGGCTCCATCGCCGACGTGGGCATCCCCCTCACTGGCATTAACGTCTGACACGTGCCAAGGGCACGGTCTGGCACGTATCTTTCATGATGATCTGAGGGTGGCTGTGGATGACGACTTACCGGGTGCGTGACCGTAGCGCGTACGCTGGTCACAGTCAGTAGCTCCCAGCCCTGTCGAGGTGCCCCGTGTCTCCACGCCGAAACCGTCCCCGAGGTGGCGAGAAGTCCGTTGACCGCTTGGGCACGGACCGTTACGGGTTGGAGCGCACCGAGAGCTGGCAGGGCGAGGAGTGGGTGGTGCGGATGGTGGGCGGCGGGGCCGCCGCCAAGCACTACCGCTGCCCCGGATGCGACCAGGAGATCCCGCCCGGGGTGCCGCATGTGGTGGCCTGGCAGCGGCACATGGGCGTGGACGACCGGCGCCACTGGCACAAGGCCTGCTGGAACGCGCGGGACCGCCGGAGCGCCAAGCTCCAGCGGTCCCGTAACGCCCCGCGGTACTGAGCCCGCGGCGGCCGCGCGCCGTCGTCGCTACCCGTCGCGCTTCTCCAGCAGCACGAACGCCCCGACGAAGGCCGCCGCGGTGACGCCACCCAGCACGCCCAGCTGCGACCAGCCCGAGCCCACCGAGTCATCGATCTGGAAGAGCGCGGCCAGCGCGAAGGGCGAGGAGTACTTCTGCATCTGCGTGCCCAGCTCCGCAAGGCTCGGCGACATCATCAGGAACGCCGGGAGGATCGACGGGAGCAGCACCACACCCAGCATCGTGGTGATCGCACCGGCCGAGTGCCGCAGCATGCTGCCGACGGCGAGCGAGAGCAGCCCCAGCAGGGAGACATACAGCCCGACGCCGAGGGTCGCGCCGATCAGCTGGTCGTTGGTCGGATCCGTGACGCCCGGACCGCTGTGCATCCCGGAGCTGATGAAGGCCACGAGGGCGAGCGAGAGGGTCGTGGTGACGAACGAGAGCGCGAAGAAGACCAGCGCCTTGGCGGTCAGCACCCGGGCGCGGGCCGGGGAGGCGGTGAAGGTCGTGCGGATCATGCCGGTGCCGTACTCGGACGAGATCACCAGCACGCCGAGGGTGACGATGCACAGCTGGCCGAGCAGGGCGCCGAAGAACCCGGGGAGGGTGGTGGGCGCGCTGGTGTAGTCGCTGTCGTCGGTGCTCGCCGACGTCAGGAAGCCGATCCCGACGACCAGCGCGGCCATGACGCTCAGCGTCCAGATCGTCGAGCGCACCGACTTGATCTTGGTCCACTCGGAGGCGAGGGCGTTCCCGAGGTGGGTGCGCTGGATCGGGATCGGCGAGGTGTAGGTGCCCACGGCGGCGTACGGCTGCGCGGGCGCGCCGGGAGGCGGCGAGACGTACCCCGGCGGGATGTGCGGCGCCTGGTGCTGCGGTGGCTGCGGTGCCTGCTGTGGTGCCTGCTGCGGTTGCTGCGGCGTCTGCGCGTACGGCTGCTGCGGCGGTGCCTGGGGCGGAGTCTGGGGCGGAGTCTGCGGCGGGACGGGCGCCTGGCCCTGCTGCTGGTACGGCGTCGTCATCGGGCGTCCTCGTTGTCACGCTTGGTCAGGTCGGCGGGTGCGGAGGCGGGCGGCTGGACCGGGGGAGCGGCCGGCGGCTGCGCGGGCGCGGCGGCGGGCGGCGCCGGGGCCGCGCCCTGGCCCGGGGCGGCGCCCTGCGCCGGGGCGGGCGGTTCGGCGTACCCCGGCATCACGGTCCCGGGCGGGTACGGCCCGGGCGGCTGCCCCGGAACGCCCGGCGCGCCCGGCGCGTAGCCGTACGCCCCGCCCTGCGGGCCGTAGCCGGCGGGCGGCTGCTGCAGCCCGGCCCGCTGGTCGGCCGTCGAGCGGTAGTCCACGGCGCCCTGCGTCATCCGCATGTACGCCTCCTCCAGCGACGCCTGGTGCGGGGACAGCTCCCACAGCCGGACGTCCGCCGAGTGCGCCAGGTCGCTGATGCGCGGCAGCGGCAGCCCGGTCACCCGCAGGGCGCCGTCCTGCTCCGGCAGCACCTGGCCCCCGGCCTCGCTCAGCGCGGCGGTCAGCTTCTCGCGCTGCTGCGGTTCGCCGTCGGGGGTGCGGACCCGGGCGAAGTCCGCGGAGTTGTACGAGATGAAGTCCTTGACGCTCATGTCCGCCAGCAGCTGACCGCGGCCGATCACGATCAGCTGGTCGGCGGTGAGCGCCATCTCGCTCATGAGGTGGCTGGAGACGAAGACCGTGCGGCCCTCGGAGGCCAGCTGCTTCATGAGGTTGCGGACCCACAGGATGCCCTCGGGGTCCAGACCGTTGACCGGCTCGTCGAAGAGCAGCACCTGCGGGTCGCCGAGCAGCGCGGCCGCGATGCCCAGGCGCTGGCCCATGCCGAGCGAGAAGCCCTTGGAGCGCTTGCGGGCGACGTTCTGCAGGCCGACCACGCCCAGCACCTCGTCCACCCGGCGGGCCGGGATGCCGGACAGCTGGGCGAGGCACAGCAGGTGCTGGCGGGCGCTGCGGCCGCCGTGCACGGCCTTGGCGTCGAGGAGCGCGCCGACCTGGCGCGGGGCGTTGGGCAGCTTGCGGAAGGGGTAGCCGCCGACCGTGACGTGTCCCGCGGTGGGCTCGTCGAGTCCGAGGATCATGCGCATCGTGGTCGACTTGCCGGAGCCGTTCGGACCCAGGAAGCCGGTGACGGCGCCGGGCCGCACCTGGAACGACAGGTTGTACACGGCCGTCTTGTCGCCATAGCGTTTCGTCAGGCCGACTGCCTCGATCATGCTCCGCCCCTCGTGCGAATGGGTCGGGGCGCCTCGCCCCCCGTGAGGCTTAGGAGCCTATCGGCCACCTGGCGGTTCCCGTCACGGCAGGGTTGAGAGCGGATCGTGATCCTGTGGCCGGGCCCAGCCCTCGTCGTGGAACACCCGGGTGCCCGCCGTCCGCACCGCCGCGTCCGCGCCCGCCCGGCCGATCCAGGCGGCGGGATCGGGGCCGAGGAGGCCCCGCAGCCGCGCGGAGGAGGCGAGCAGCCGGGTCAGCAGCGCGCCCTGGTCGCCGCCGCCCGGCAGGGGCCGCCCGCCGTAGCCGGGCGCGGTGAGGACGCCGTGCGTGCTGACGTAGAGATACGCCGCGTCCAGCCGCTCCCCGGACGGCAGCACCATGGGGAAGTCCGCCCCGGGCAGCCGGACCCGCCGGTAGTTGGGCACCTCGGTGCGGTCCACGACGGCCAGCTGAGCGTCGTCGAGCCAGCTGACGACGAGGGGCGAGCGGGCGCCCGGCTCGCCGTACGGCGCGGAGGCGACGTACCCGTACCGGGCGATGTGCGCCGAGCAGCCGACCATGATCCCGTGCACCCGGACCGGCACCATGGGCACGGTGGCGGGGCGTCCGGGCCGGCTGAGCTTGTGGTGCAGTTGGGCGGGCGAGGCATTGGACCCGACCGCGATGACGGGATGCCGGTGCCGGTACCGGGCCAGGAGCGCCGGGTCGAGGGGGTGCAGCCGGCCGCCGGTGAGCAGCGTCGGCGTGGTGACGGGCCGCCCGGGATAGCTGAGCGGTGCCTCGGCGGGCACGTCGCCGAAGCCGAGCGCGGCGAGGCTGAGGTCGTCCACGCTTCTGAGGCTAACGCGAGCCACGCCCGAGGGGGCGGGGCGCCCGGACACGCGTGTGCCCCGCGCCGCTACTGTCGGCGGCGCGGGGCACGAAGCGCTAAGTCGTGACCGAGCGTCACCGGGTCTGCTGGGCAGGGACGCCGCGGGAGACGGCCTCCTCCTCGCCCGGGCTCCCGGCCGCGGCCACCGCGGCGCCGGTCAGCGTGGCCAGCATCTCGCGGACGTTGGTCAGCTGGGCGTTGATGCTGTCGCGGCGGTTGGTCAGCGCCGCCAGCTCGCGCTCGGACTCGCTGCGGATGCGGTCCGCCTTGGCGTTCGCGTCGGCCACGATGTCCTCGGCCTGGCGCTGCGCGGTCTCCACCGTCTGGCGGGCGCGGCGCTCGGCGTCGGTGCGCAGCTTCTCGGCCTCCAGGCGCAGCTGCTCGGCGCGGTGCTCGATCTCCGCGAGCCGCTTCTCGGCCTTGGCCTGACGGGAGGCCAGGTCGCGCTCGGACTGCTCCCGGCGCTTGGCCAGGTTGGTCTCGAAGTCGGCGGCGGCCTGCGCGGCCTTGGCGCGGGTCTCCTCGAAGAGGGAGTCCGCCTCCTCGCGCTTGGACTGGGCGTCCTTCTGAGCCTCCTGACGCAGCGTGGTGGCTTCGCCCTTCGCCTTCTCGACGATCCGCGCGCCCTCGTCCTCGGCCTTGGCCTTGCGGTCGGCGGCGAACGCCTCGGCGTCGTTGCGGACCTGCTGGGCGGAGGACTCGGCCAGCTCACGGTGCTGTTCGGCGGCCCGGCGGGCCTCCTCGCGCAGGTCCTTCGCCTCTTCCTCGGCGAGGCGGAGGATCTTCTCGACCCGGGCGCCGAGGCCCGCGTAGGACGGCTCCGCGTCATTGATCTGGGCCTGCGCGTTCTGCGTCTCGAGGTGCAGCTCCTCGATGCGCTTCTCGAGCGAGGTGATGCGGGACAGCGCGCTGTCGCGGTCGGCGATGAGCTTGGTAATGCGGTCGTCCACCTGACCGCGGTCGTACCCACGCCGCACGAGCTCGAAGCCGAAGGGGGAGGAAGTGTCGCTCATGGGGTTCCTGTCGAAAGAGACCGGTGAGGTGATAGAGCAAATCCTAGGGGGCCGAACGGCGTGTCATCGAGTCAACGTCCGTTTGATCTGGAGAATGTCCAGCCTTTTGAGTGGACGTAAGACGGAGACCTTGTCACTCGTCGGGATGATACGGACACGACACGCCCGGTGCAGCCAGGCCCTGTCCGGCGGATCTTCGCGGGCCCGCGACGCCTGGCACGGCACCTCGCTGCGTTGTCGCGTCGTCCGAGTACGACCCGGTACGAGGACGACCCTCCGCCTTGCGATCCACCGCACCAGACGCCGCGGGCTGATCCGCGAAGATCCGCCGGACAGGACCTATCCGTCGGACCGTGTTCCCCTACCCATCGGACCGCTTTCCACTCGACCGCGTCGCTCCCGCTCCCGCCGCCGTCTTGACTCCGCCATTGTCCTTGCCGCCCGCGCCGCCCGACGCGGGGGTCTCGAAAGACTCCAACGCCTCCAGGACGTCCTGGACACGGGTGATTTCGGCGTTGATGTCCTCGCGGCGGCGCTTGAGCAGCTCCAGCTCGCGCTTGCCCTCGTCGACGATCTCCTTCGCCTCCGCCGTCGCCTCGGACTTGGTGCGCTCGGCGTCCTTCTCGGCCTCGATCCGCTTCTGCTCGGCTTCCTTCAGCAGTCCCTCGGCCTTCTTCACGGCCTGGATCCGCACCCGGCTCGCCTCGGTCTCCGCCTCCGAGACCAGCGTCTTCGCCTTCTCCTCGGCCTTCATCAGCTGCGCGGTCGCCGCCGCGACGAGCTTGTCGACCCGCTCGCCCGTCGCCTTCATCTGCTCCGCCGACTCCCGGCGGGCCCGCTCGTGCAGCTCCTCCACCTCGGCCGCGGTCGTCGCCCGCAGCTCCTCGGCGCGCTCCCGGATGGCGGTGGCGTCGCCGCGGGCCTCGGCCAGCATGGTGTCGGAGTCCGTACGGGCCTTCTCCACCAGACCGTTGGCCCGCGCGGTGGCCTCCGAGACCAGCCGCTCGGCCTCCTGGCGGGCCGCGCCCACCATCACATCCGCCTGCTCCTCGGCCGCGGCCGTCGCCTGCAGCGCGGACTCCTGGGCCTCGGCGGTGAGCCGCTCGGCCTCCGCCGCGGACTCGGTGACCAGCCGGTCCGCCTGCTCGGCCGCGTCGGAGCGGCGCTTGTTGGCGTCCTCGCGGGCCTTGTCGACCAGCCGGTCGGACTCGTTCTGCGCCTCGGTGCGGATGCGCTCCGCCTCGGCCGCCGCCTCCGCGGCGACCCGCTCGGCCTCGGCGCGGGTGCGCGCCGCGTGCTGCTGCGCCGAGCTGACCG
This sequence comes from Streptomyces sp. NBRC 110028, assembly GCF_001417735.1. Lineage (GTDB taxonomy): Bacteria > Actinomycetota > Actinomycetes > Streptomycetales > Streptomycetaceae > Streptomyces. The sequence goes on along the minus strand of NZ_BBUZ01000023.1, from coordinate 254,113 downwards.
TCTCCGCGGCCTCGGCGCGCAGCCGCTCGGCCTCGGCGGTGGACTCCGCGAGCAGCCGGTCCGCCTCGTTCGACGTCTCGGTGACCAGCCGGTCGGCCTGGGCCGCCGCCTCCGCGCGGATGTTGTTGGCGTCGCTGCGGGCCTGCGCCCGGGTGCGCGCCGCGTCCTGCTCGGCGGTCGCCCGCGCGTCCGACGCCTCCGTCCGCAGCGCCTGCGACCGCGCCGTGGCCTCGGCGACGATCCGCTGCGCCTCCTCCGTGGCGCCGCTGATCAGCGTGTCGGCCTGCTCGGCGGCCTCCGCGCGGCTCTTGTTGGCGCTCCTGCGGGCCTCGTCCAGCGTCGCGTCGGCCTCGGCGCGCAGCCGCTCGGCCTCGTGGTTCGCCTCGGCCAGCAGCCGGTCCGCCTGCTCCGCGGCCTCCGAGCGGCGCCGGTTGGCCTCGTCGCGGGAGCGCGCGCCCAGCTGCTCCGCCTCGGCGATCGCCTCCCCGACCGTACGCTCCGCGAGCGCCTTGGCGGCCTCCGACTCCTCGTGCGCGGCCCGCCGCACCCGTGAGGCGTCGACCGAGGCGCGCTCCCGCTCCGCGTACGCGTCCGCGCGGACCCGGTCGGCCTCCTCCTGCGCGTCGTGCCGGGTGCGCTCCGCCGCGTGCTCGGCGGCCTGCCGCAGCCCGGTGATCTCCGACTCGGCCTGCTCGTGCAGCCCCGCGACGGAGTCCCGTACGGACTGCGCGTGCTGCTCGGCGGCCGACACCAGGTCCGCCGCGTGCCGTTCGGCCTCCTCGACCAGCCGCTGCGCCTCGGCCTGCGCCTCGCTCACCCGGGTCCGGGCCGCCGCCAGCAGCTCCTCGCCCTGCTCGCGCGCCGCCGTACGCTCCCGCTGCGCCTCCTCGCGGGCGTCGCCCAGCAGCTCCTCGGCCTCGCGGCGGCGGCGCGCCGCCTCCTCCTGGGAGGCGGCCAGGACCTCGGCGGCCTCGGCGCCGATCCGCTCGGCCGCGCTCGCCGCCTCCGCCCGCACCCGGTCCGCGGTCTCCTGCGCCTCGCTCCGCAGCCGCTCGGCCTCCGCGGCGGCCTCGCTCCGCAGCCGCACCGCCACCGACTCGCCCTCGGCGCGCGCGTTGGACGCGTCGGCGGCGGCCTCGTCGCGCAGCCGGTCGGCCTCCTCCTCGGCCTGCTGACGCAGGGCCTCCAGCCGCTCCGCGGACTCCGAGCGCTGCCGCTCGATGTCCTCGGTGGTCTCCCGGCGCAGCCGCTCGGCCTCGGTCCGCGCGTCGTTCAGCTCCTGCTCGGCGGAGCTGAACCGGGCTTCCGCCTCCTCGTGCCGCCGGGTCAGCTCGGCCTCGGCCTCGCTGCGCCGCGCCTCGGCCGCCTGCTCGGCCTCCTCGCGCAGCTCCTCGGCGGTCCGGGCCGCCTCCTCCTTGACCCGCTCGGCCTGCTCCTCGGCCGAGGTCACCAGCTCCTCGGCCTCGCCGCGGGCCCGCTTCAGCAGCTCATCCGCCTGCCGGCGCAGCGCGTTCGCCCGCTCGATGGCCTCGGTGCGGACCCGCTCGCTCTCGTTGGTCGCGCCCGAACGCGTCTCCTCCGCGTCCTGCTTGGCCTTCGTCAGCAGCTCCTCGGCGGTGCTGGCCGCCTCCTCGATCTGCTCGACCGCCTCGCGGCGCGCCTCGGCCCGGATCCGCTCGCCCTCGGCGATCGCCTCCGACCGCTGCTGCTCGGCCTCGCCGCGCAGCCGGCGCGCCTCCTCCTGCAGCTCGGCGGTCTTGGCGCGGTACTCCTTGGTGTCGTCCTTCGCCGCGCCCTTGAGCTGGTTGGCGGTGTCGTGCGCCTCCGAGCGCAGCCGGTCGGCCTCCGCCTCGGCCTCGCGCCGGATCCGCTCCGCTTCCTCGGCCGCCGCCTTGGTGGTGGCCTGCGCCTTCTCCGAGGCGCGGGACAGCACCTCCTCGGCGCTGCGCGCCGCCTTGGCCAGCTGCGCCGCCGAGTCCTCGGCGACCCGGGCCCGGGCGTCCTCACCGGCCTCGGAGATCAGCCGCTCCGCCTCGGCGCGGGCGTCGTCCCGCAGCTGCTCGGCCTCGGCGCGGATCGCCTCGGCCTCCTTGGTGGCCTCGCCGACCAGCCGGGCGACCTCTGCCTTGGCGGTGCGGGCGCGCTGCTCATTGTCCGATTCCGTGGCCGAAAGCCGCTTGGCCGCCGCGTCCTTCGCCTCGCCGAGCACCTTCTCGGCCTCGGCGCGCGCCGCGCGCAGCGCCGTCTCGGCCTCCAGCATCCGCGCCTCCGCGGCGCGGGTCTGCTCGGCGGCGTGCCGGCGGGCCTGGTCCGACTCCTGGGCGGTGGAGGTGCGCAGCTGCTCGGCGTGCTCGGTGGCCTCCTGGGCCTGCGCCCCCGCCTTGTTCAGCAGCCGCTCGGCCTCGGTACGGGCCCGGCGCAGGATCGCCTCGGCCTCGGCGCGGGCCGTCTCCGCCTCGGAGCCCAGCCGGTCCCTGGCCTGGTCGGCGAGGCGCTGCGCCTCGGCGCGGGCGGCGGCGAGCGCCTGCTCGGCCTCGGCCCGGGACTCCTCCAGCAGCCGGCGGGCCTGTGCCTCGGTGCGGGCGCGCAGCTGCTCGGCCCAGGCGACGTTCTCGTTGACGTGCGACTCGACGGTGGCGCGGCGCTCGGCCAGCTCCTGGTCCAGGCGCTGACGGCGGGCCACCGCCTCGGCGTGCAGCTCGGCTTCGAGCCGGGCCTGCTGCTCGGCCTGCTCCTGGAGCAGCCGCTGGGTCTGGGCACGGGTCTGCCGCAGCTCGCGCTCGGCGTCGGCGCGCACCTGCTCCGCCTGGAGCTGGGCGTCCCGCAGCAACTGCTCTGCCTGGTAGCCGAGGTTGGCGCTGTCGTAGGCAGGACGGCTCGCCAGCGCGCGCCGCGCCTCGTGCAGCTTGGCGCGCAGCACCTCGACTTGGTAGCCGAGGTCGTCGGCGTGCTGGACGGCCTTCTCCCGCTCGTTCTTCAGCCGCTCCATCTCGGCCTCGAACTTCGAGAGGTGATCGTCAGGCTCGTAGCGGTCGTAGCCCCGCACTGCGCGGTCCCATCCGTCCCCTGGTCGCGTTGGCGGCCGGCTCCGTACCGCGCGGTTCCTGGCAGTCCCTTGCGGTCCCTCGCGGCCCCGACCCGGCGTGATGCGTGCCGGGCGGACCGGAGCTGGCCCTTCCGAAGAAATGGTGTCAGATCATCGGCTCAGCCCGGGCCGGGCCCCGATCCCTTTCGATTCCCGTACCCCGGCCGAGCCTGCACTCTACCGGCCGGGGAAGGGGTAGGTCAGTGGTCCGCTTCAGTGGTCCGCTTCACCGGGTGTCGCCGCGGTCACGAGTTCGGTCAGCACCCCGTGGCAGTCCTTGGGGTGGAGGAAGGTGATGCGCGAGTCCATCGACCCACGTCGGGGCTGTTCGTACAGCACCCGGACCCCCTTGCCGCGGATGGCCTCGGAGTCGGCGTCGACGTCGGCGGTGCCGAACGCGATGTGATGGACGCCCTCACCGTTCTTCGCCAGCCACTTGCCGACCGCGGAGTCCTCCCGGGTCGGTTCCAGCAGCTGGAGGTACGAGGCCCCGCCGTCCGAGGTCTCGTTGATCTTGAGCATGGCCTCGCGGACCCCCTGCTCCTCGTTGACCTCGGTGTGGAACACCTCGAAGCCGTACGTGGCACGGTAGAACTCGACGGTCTTGTCCAGGTCGAAGCAGGCGATCCCGATGTGGTCGATTCTCGTCAGCATGGGCTTAGTGCACCGCTGCACGGCCGGTTACGCAACGTGCGCGCGATCACACCGATGGGGCGGTGACCGGGCGGGTACTCGTCAGTACATTGACGATAACCCTCGTTAACTTCCTTCTCCTCGTGGAGGAACGCACCATGACTCGTACGACCTCAGTGATTGTGGCGGGAGCCCGTACCCCCATGGGCCGCCTCCTCGGCAGCCTCCGCTCGTTCTCCGGTGCCGACCTGGGCGGCTTCGCGATCAAGGCCGCGCTGGAGCGGGCCGGGGTCACCGGCGATCAGGTGCAGTACGTGATCATGGGGCAGGTGCTGCAGGCCGGTGCCGGGCAGATCCCCGCACGTCAGGCGGCCGTCAAGGCCGGTATCCCGATGAGCGTGCCCGCCCTCACCGTCAACAAGGTGTGCCTGTCCGGACTGGACGCGATCGCGCTGGCCGACCAGCTGATCCGGGCCGGGGAGTTCGACATCGTGGTGGCCGGCGGCCAGGAGTCCATGACCAACGCGCCGCATCTGCTGCCGGGCTCCCGCGACGGCCACAAGTACGGCGCGATCCAGATGCTCGACGCCATGGCCCACGACGGCCTGACCGACGCCTTCGAGAACGTCGCCATGGGCGAGTCCACCGAGGCGCACAACACCCGGCTCGGCATCGGCCGCCCCGAGCAGGACGAGGTCGCCGCCCGCTCCCACCAGCGCGCCGCCGCCGCCCAGAAGAACGGCCTGTTCGACGCCGAGATCACCCCGGTCGAGATCCCGCAACGCAAGGGCGACCCGGTCGTCTTCGCCAAGGACGAGGGCATCCGCGGCGAGACCACCGTGGAGTCCCTGGCCAAGCTGCGCCCGGCCTTCGCGGGCGGCGGGAACGGGACGATCACGGCCGGGTCGTCCTCGCAGATCTCGGACGGGGCGGCCGCCGTCGTCGTCATGAGCCGGGCCAAGGCCGAGGCGCTGGGCCTGGAGTGGATCGCCGAGATCGGCGCCCACGGCAATGTGGCCGGGCCGGACAACTCGCTGCAGTCCCAGCCGTCCAACGCGATCGCGCACGCGCTGGGCAAGGAGGGGCTGACGGTCGACGATCTTGACCTGATCGAGATCAACGAGGCCTTCGCCGCGGTCGCCGTGCAGTCGATGAAGGACCTGGGCGTTTCCCCCGAAAAGGTGAACGTGAACGGCGGCGCGATCGCCCTCGGCCACCCCATCGGCATGTCCGGCGCCCGCATCGTGCTGCACCTGGCCCTGGAGCTGCGGAGGCGCGGCGGCGGCGTCGGGGCGGCGGCGCTGTGCGGCGGGGGCGGCCAGGGCGACGCGCTGATCGTCCGCGTCCCGGGGGCATAACCGGCCCGTGCGGTTCTTCCGTACGAGTGATTGTTGTCCGTACGAGTGATGAGGAGCGCGGCATCCATGGCTGACGCTGATGTGCCCACGCTGGTGGAGCAGGCCCGGCGGGGGCGGCCGCGCGCGGTCGCCCGGCTCATCTCGCTGATCGAGGGCGACTCACCCCGGCTGCGCGAGGTGATGGCCGCGCTGGCGCCGCTGGCGCAGGGCGCGTACGTGGTCGGGGTGACCGGTTCGCCGGGGGTCGGCAAGTCCACGTCGACCTCCGCGCTCGTCTCGGCGTACCGGAGGGCGGGCAAACGGGTCGGGGTGCTCGCGGTCGACCCCTCCTCGCCGTTCTCGGGCGGCGCGCTCCTCGGTGACCGGATCCGGATGTCCGAGCACGCCTCGGACCCCGGCGTCTACATCCGCTCCATGGCCACCCGCGGCCATCTGGGCGGCCTCGCCTGGGCCGCCCCGCAGGCCATCCGGGTGCTGGACGTGGCCGGATGCGAGGTGGTCATCGTGGAGACGGTCGGCGTCGGCCAGTCGGAGGTGGAGATCGCCGCCCAGGCCGACACGACGATGGTGCTGCTCGCCCCGGGCATGGGCGACGGCATCCAGGCGGCCAAGGCCGGGATCCTGGAGATCGGCGATGTGTACGTGGTCAACAAGGCCGACCGGGAGGGCGCCGACGCCACCGCCCGGGAGCTGAACCACATGCTGGGCCTGGGCGAGGCCCGGGCGGCGGGGGACTGGCGGCCGCCGATCGTGAAGACCGTGGCGGCGCGCGCCGAGGGCACCGACGAGGTCGTGCAGGCCCTGGAGAAGCACCGGGCCTGGATGGAGGAGCACGGGGTGCTGGCCGAGCGCCGGATGCGGCGGGCGGCGGGCGAGGTCGAGACGATCGCGGTGACCGCGCTGCGGGCCCGGATCGGCGATCTGCACGGCGACCGCCGCCTGGGCGTGCTGGCGGAGCGGGTCGTCGCGGGCGAGCTGGACCCGTACGCGGCGGCGGACGAGCTGGTGGCGGGGGTCACCGAGGGCTCGTAGCGAAGCCGCGTCCCGGAGCCCACCTGAAGAATCCTTCAGGTGGGCTCTGCGACGCTGACCCCATGCGTTTGCTGATCGTGGAGGACGAGCGGCGGCTCGCCCTGTCGCTCGCCAAGGGACTGCGGGCCGAGGGGTTCGCGGTGGATGTGGTGCACGACGGACGGGAAGGGCTGCACCGGGCCCAGGAGGGCACGTACGACCTGATCGTCCTCGACATCATGCTGCCGGGGCTGAACGGCTACCGCGTCTGCGGCGCCCTGCGGGCGGCCGGGAGCGAGGTGCCGATCCTGATGCTCACGGCGAAGGACGGCGAGTACGACGAGGCGGAGGGCCTGGACACCGGTGCCGACGACTATCTGACCAAGCCGTTCTCGTATGTCGTGCTGGTCGCCCGCATCCGGGCGCTGCTGCGGCGGCGCGGCGCCGGGGCCTCGCCCGTGGTGCGGGTGGGGGCGCTCACGGTGGACCGGGGCGCGCGCCGGGTGGAGCGGGACGGGGACGAGGTGTCCCTGACCGCCAAGGAGTTCTCGGTGCTGGAGCACCTGGCGGCGAACGGCGGGGACGTCTGCTCCAAGGCGGACATCCTGGAGCACGTCTGGGACTTCGCGTACGACGGCGACCCCAACATCGTCGAGGTGTATGTGAGCACGCTGCGCCGCAAGCTGGGGCCCGGGTTCATCGAGACCGTGCGGGGAGCGGGGTACCGGCTCCGTGCGTAGGGCGTTCGGTTCGGTACGGGCGCGGGCCGCGCTCGGCGCGACCGTGGTGGTGGCCGTGGCGCTGGTGGCCGCGGGGCTCGCGGTGCTCCAGGTGCTGCGCGGCAACCTGGCGGACCAGGCCGGGCTGCACGCCCAGGTGGAGGCGCGCGGGGTGGCCTCGAAGATAGCCGCAGGGACCGGCTACCGCGCCCTGGACCTGGACGACGACACCCCGGTGCAGGTGGTCGACGACGAGCACCGGGTGCGGGCGGTCAGCGAGGATCTTCAGGCCGTGACGGGGACGGGCAGCCCGTCGGTGCGTGCGGTGTCCGTGCCGCCGGACAGCGAGCGCGAGGAGGGCGAGGTCGACGGGGACGTGCGGTACGCCGACGGCTCCGCCCGGATCGACGGCACCACCGCCGACTACCGCTGGGCGGCCGTGGAGGCCACCGACCCGCACGGCGGGGACGTCACCGTCTACGCGGGCGCGCCGCTGGCCACCCAGCGCGACGCGGTCGGCACGGTGGGGCGGGCGATGCTGATCGGGCTGCCGCTGCTGCTGCTCGTGGTGGCCGCCGTGACCTGGCTGGTGACGCGGCGCGCGCTGCGGCCGGTGGAGGGGATCCGGCGGGAGATGGCCGCGATCACGGCGAGCACGGATCTGTCCCGGCGGGTGCCCGAGCCCGGCTCGCACGACGAGGTGGCGCGGCTGGCCCGGACGACCAACGAGACGCTGACCGCGCTGGAGGCGTCGGTGGAGCGGCAGCGGGCGTTCGTGGCCGACGCCTCGCACGAGCTGCGCTCCCCGGTGGCCTCGCTCCGTACCCAGCTGGAGGTGGGTGTGGCCCACCCCGAACTGCTGGATCTGCCGGGCGCGGTCGAGGACGTGGTGCGGCTCCAGCGGCTGGCGGCCGATCTGCTGCTGCTGGCCCGGCTGGACGCGGGGGAGCGGCCCCGGGGGGACGGCAGGGTGGCCCTGGACACGCTGGTGCGCCAGACGGTGGAGCAGCGGACCGGGGACCGGGTGCCGGTGCGCACCGACCTGGCGGAGGTGGCCGCCACGGGCTCGCGCGGGCAGCTCACCCAGGTGCTGGGCAACCTGGTCGACAACGCGCAGCGGCACGCGCGCGGCGAGGTGCGGGTGTCGGTGCGGGCGGACGGCGCCGAGGGCGTGGTCGCGGTCGCCGACGACGGCGCCGGGGTGCCGGAGGCCGAACGGGAGCGGATCTTCGAGCGGTTCGTACGGCTCGACGACGCCCGCAGCCGCGACGACGGCGGGGCCGGGCTCGGCCTCGCCATCGCGCGGGACGTGGTGCTGCGGCACGGCGGCACGCTGACCGTGGGTGAGGCGCCGGGCGGCGGCGCACTGTTCGAGGTGCGGCTGCCGCTCGCGGCTGAGGCTCCGGCGGTCTAGACCCGGCCGCGCTCGGCGCGGAGATGGTCGGCCACGGGCACCAGCGCCCCGTACAGCGACTCCAGGTCCGCCGGGGCGAGCAGGTCGATGAAGTGCTTGCGCACCGATTCGACATGATGGGGCGCGACCTTGCGCATGGTGTCCCAGCCGTGCTCGGTGAGGACGGCGTACAGCCCGCGCCGGTCGGATTCGCAGTTCTCGCGGCGGACCAGCCCGGCGTTCTCCATCCGGGTGATCTGATGGGAGAGACGGCTCTTGGACTGCAGGGTGGCGGAGGCGAGGTCGCTCATCCGCATCCGGCGCTCTTCCGACTCCGAGAGGTTGACCAGGATCTCGTAGTCGTTCATGGTCAGGCCGAACGGCTGGAGGTCCCGTTCGAGCTGGTAGGTCAGCAGCCGGCTGACGTCCAGGTGGGTGCGCCAGGCGCGCTGTTCCTCGTCGCTGAGCCAGTGCGTGCCGTTCTCGGTCTCCATGGGATGTATTCTACCTATAGAAGTTGAATTCCGAACCAATGGATGTCTCGGACTAGAGGTCACCTGTTCGACGTTACACTCCGCGTCCTCGCGCTCACGAACCGGTACCCCCTGTCTCGCCGACGGCTATCTCCGCCATCAGCTCCTCCGTGGACTGCAGCAGCACGGTCCCGGCGCCCACGAACTCGAACTGGTGCTCCTCACCCGATGTGCCCCCGAGTCCGGTGTGCGCCCGGATGCCGCCCATGACCCCGCGCAGATACTCGTGGTCGTAGTGGTGGTTGGGCGTGGGGCAGTCCGCCCAGCCCACCAGCGCCTGCGGATCGACCCGGATCGGCGGCTCCATGAAGACCACGGGTCCGTTGGACGCCGCCACGAACTTCCCCGTCCCGATGAGCGTCAGGAACCCCGGCACGATCGACTGCTTCAGCGCCAGCGACGGCTGGAAGGCGAGCAGATTGCCCGACCGGATGGTCAGGTTCCCCTCGTCCAGGTCATAGGAGTTGACGTCGAAGGCGCGGTCCGCGAGCACCATCTTGCCCTTGCCCTCGGCCACCACCCACTCGGCGGCGTGCAGGGGCGAGTGGAAGCTGCCCGCGACGAGCCGGTCGAGCCGGCCGAGCCCGATCCCCTGGAAGCCGATCTGCCCGTAGTAGGCGACCATCTTCCCCTTCTGCAGGAACCACTGCCCGTCCAGCTCCACGCTGAAGGCGAACGGATTGACGTTGTCGTCGGCGGGCAGCGTGTACGCGTCGTGGATGACGGGGCCGTTCAAAGCTTCTCCTCCGATGCCTGGACGTAGACCGTGCCGGTGCCGGACAGCTCCAGTTGGAAGGCCTCCCCCGAGCCGCGGCCCACCATGTCGCGCCAGCCGAGGGCCGTCGAGAGCTTATTGCGAACATCACCCCGGTGGGCTACATAGGCCTGCGGATCGACATGGACCGGACGGCCCGGCTGGATCGGCAGCTCGATCACCCCGCCGTGCGCCATCACCGCCGCCGAACCCCGCCCCTCCAGGGTGGTGGTGAACAGCCCCTGCCCGGTCACCTGGCCGCGCACCAGGCCCATCACCCCGCCCTGCGACCCCAGGAACATCGTGCCCTGGCGCAGCGAGCCGTCGAACGCCAGCAGCCGGTCCGACTCCACGTACAGCGTGTCGCCGGCCAGGTCGATCACGTGCACATGGTGGCCGCCGTGGCCGAACATCACGGTGCCCTGGCCCTCTATGGTCATCAGCGGCGTCGCCTCGTTGGCCACCCGCCGCCCGATCATGCCCATCACGCCGCCCTGGCCTCCGGTGATGCTGGGGGTGAACCGCACCTGGCCGCGGTACGCCAGCATCGCGCCGCGCTGGCTGAACAGCGTCTGCCCCGGCGTCACCTGGGCCTCCACCATGCGGGAGGTGAGCGTGGTGAACGGCATCAGACCTCGCCCCCGATCGTGTCGCGCTCGCTGGGCTGCACGTACACCAGTCCCTCGCCCTCGAAGCGGATCTGGAAGGCCTCGCCCCCGCTCTCGCCTATCAGCGCGCGGAAGTTCACGCCCGACTGGAAGTGCTGCCGGAGGTCGCCGGTGTGGGCGACGTACGCGCCCGGGTCGACCTGGAGCGGGGTCCGCGGGGTGACGCGCAGCACGATCGCCGTGCCGTCCGAGACGATCGCCGCCTGGCCGGTGCCCTCCACGGTCGTGGTGAACAGCCCGTTCCCCTGGGCGGAGCCGCGCAGCCCGGTGAAGGAGGTGCCGGTGCGCAGCGCCGCGTCCGTGCACAGCAGGTTCCCGGACTCCACGTACAGCTTCTCGCCGTGCAGCGACACCAGGTTGATCTCGCTCGCCCGGTCGGCGAAGTAGCACGTGCCGTGCCCCTTCACCTCCATGACCTCCATCTGCTCGCCGGTGAGCCGCCGCGTCACCATGCCGCGCAGCCCCTCACCGCCGCCCGTCCTCTTCTTGAAGGTCATGTCCCCCTCGTACGCGACCATCGCGCCGTTCTTCGCCTTCACGGAGTCGCCGGTCAGGTCGACGGCGAGCACCCTGGATCCCTGGAGCCGAAAGTGAGCCACGGAGCCGACGGTATCGGTCCCGCCACCCTGGAGAAATGATCGCGGGTGAGGCTGCGACAATAGGAGCGCTTGTGCATGGCTTCACAAGCGCCTGTTCCGATCCGTTGTCCGTGTCTCCTCATGCGAAGGTGCTCTCGTGGACTTCAAGACCGCCACCGCGCTGCGCCGGCTCCGCCTGGTCTCCGCGCCCGAGGCCGTGTCCTTCCTGCTGCTGCTCGTCTGCTCGGTGCTCAAGCGCACGACGGACTTCAACGCGGTGCCGGTGATGGGCATGGTGCACGGCGTCCTCTTCATCCTCTACGTGGTCTTCTGGGCGGACGCCTGGAACAAGACCAAGTGGGGCTGGCAGACCGCCGCGCTCTACTTCGTCCTCTCCGTCCTGCCCACCGGCGGCTTCTTCGCCGAGCGCAAGCTCAAGCGCGAGGCCGAGGCCGGTGTGATCGCGGCCCGGGCCCGCCGCGAGGGCGTGGTCAACGTATGATCGTCGCCTTCTCGGTGACCCCGCTGGGCGTCGGTGAGGACGTGGGGGAGTACGTCGCGGACGCGGTGCGGGTGGTCCGCGAGTCGGGCCTGCCGAACCGCACGGACGCGATGTTCACCTCGATCGAGGGTGACTGGGACGAGGTCATGGCCGTGGTCAAGCGCGCCGTGGCGGCGGTGGAGGCGCGTGCCCCGCGCGTCTCCGTCGTCCTGAAGGCCGACATCCGCCAGGGCGTGACGGACGGCCTCAACCAGAAGGTGGACACGGTGGAGCGCTACCTCTCGGCGTAGCGCCGGTCCTCTGGAGCCGGGCCGCCCGCGCGGGCAGGGCATGACGACAACCTCAGGGTCCGGGGCGGCGGCGGGGCGCTGCTCGGGGAGTCGCCGCGCGGCCGTCCGGCGGCTGTTCGCCGACCGCCGCGAGGTGCCGGCGGGGGCCCTGTCGGGGCCGCGCGGTCGGGCCGGCTGACGTTGCCGGTGGGCGTGCCGGCGGGCGGCGTCGGCGCGCTGTGCTCGCTCCTGGCCGCGCTGGAGGTGCGGCGCACGGTGTGCTGGGGCGGGCAGGACCCCCGGTTCGAGGGGTGAGACCGGGCTGACCGCGATATGACCGGCCGGTAGGGTCGGTACCGTGCCGAAGCCGCTCAGCCTTCCGTTCGACCCCATCGCCCGCGCCGACGAGCGCTGGAAGCAGCGATGGGGGTCCGTGCCGTCGATGGCCGCGATCACCTCGATCATGCGGGCCCAGCAGATCCTGCTCGGCCAGGTCGACGCGGTGGTCAAGCCCTATGGACTGACCTTCGCGCGCTATGAGGCGCTGGTGCTGCTCACCTTCTCCAAATCCGGTGAGCTGCCGATGTCCAAGATCGGCGAGCGGCTGATGGTGCATCCGACCTCGGTCACCAACACGGTGGACCGCCTGGTCAAGTCGGGTCTGGTCGCCAAGCGCCCCAATCCGGCCGACGGCCGCGGCACCCTGGCCACCATCACCGACCAGGGCCGCGAGGTGGTCGAGTCGGCCACCCGCGACCTGATGGCGATGGACTTCGGGCTCGGGGTGTACGACGCCGAGGAGTGCGGGGAGATCTTCCGCATGCTGCGCCCGCTGCGGATCGCCGCCCAGGACTTCGAAGGCGAGTGAGGGGTCGGGGGCGGCGAAGATCGCCCCGGAACGGGCGGTTACGCTCAACCGCATGAAACGAAGCGTCCTGACCCGCTACCGGACCATGGCCTACATCACCGGTGTGCTGCTGATCCTGCTGACGCTCGGCGTGATCGCCAAGTATCTGCTGGACGTGGACGGCGCGGCCGGGTTCACCAGCGTCGTCGGCATCGCGCACGGCTGGCTGTACGTCCTCTACCTGGTCTTCGCCTTCGACATGGGCTCCAAGGCGAAGTGGCCGTTCGGCAAGCTGGCCTGGGTGCTGCTCGCGGGCACCATCCCGACCGCGGCGTTCTTCGTCGAGCGCAAGGTCTCCCGCGAGCTGGAGCCGCTCGTCAGCGGCGCCGCGCCGCAGACCGCGAAGGCCTGAACCGCTCTGACCTGTGACAACGGGCCGATCGCTCACCCGGTCGGCCCGTCCGGTGCCGTCAGCCATCGACAATTACTTGGACGTCCTAGTAAATTTGACACATGGACGCCGAAGGCATTGAGGCAGGCCGCCGTCGCTGGCAGGCCCGGTACGACGCGGCGCGCAAGCGCGACGCGGACTTCACGACCCTGTCCGGGGACCCGGTCGAGCCGGTCTACGGGCCGGCGCCGGGTGACACGGTCGAGGGATTCGAGCGCATCGGCTGGCCCGGGGAGTTCCCGTACACCCGCGGCCTCTACGCCACCGGCTACCGCGGCCGCGCCTGGACCATCCGCCAGTTCGCGGGCTTCGGCAACGCCGAGCAGACCAACGAGCGCTACAAGATGATCCTCAAGGCGGGTGGCGGCGGTCTTTCGGTCGCCTTCGACATGCCGACGCTCATGGGCCGCGACTCCGACGATCCGCGCTCGCTCGGCGAGGTCGGCCACTGCGGTGTCGCCATCGACTCCGCGGCCGACATGGAGGTCCTGTTCAAGGACATCCCGCTCGGCGACGTCACCACCTCGATGACGATCAGCGGCCCGGCCGTCCCCGTCTTCTGCATGTACCTGGTCGCCGCCGAGCGCCAGGGCGTGGACCCGGCGGTGCTCAACGGCACGCTGCAGACCGACATCTTCAAGGAGTACATCGCGCAGAAGGAGTGGCTGTTCCCGCCCGAGCCCCATCTGCGGCTGATCGGCGACCTGATGGAGCACTGCGCGAGCGGCATCCCCGCCTACAAGCCGCTCTCGGTCTCCGGCTACCACATCCGCGAGGCCGGGGCGACGGCCGCGCAGGAGCTGGCGTACACCCTCGCCGACGGCTTCGGCTACGTCGAACTGGGCCTGTCCCGCGGCCTGGACGTCAACACCTTCGCGCCGGGCCTGTCCTTCTTCTTCGACGCCCACGTCGACTTCTTCGAGGAGATCGCCAAGTTCCGGGCGGCCCGCCGCATCTGGGCCCGCTGGATGCGCGACGTCTACGGGGCGACGTCCGAGAAGGCGCAGTGGCTGCGCTTCCACACCCAGACCGCCGGCGTCTCGCTCACCGCCCAGCAGCCGTACAACAACGTCGTGCGGACCGCCGTGGAGGCGCTGTCCGCCGTGCTCGGCGGCACCAACTCGCTGCACACCAACGCCCTGGACGAGACCCTGGCGCTGCCCAGCGAGCAGGCCGCCGAGATCGCCCTGCGCACCCAGCAGGTGCTGATGGAGGAGACCGGCATCCTCAACGTGGCCGACCCGCTGGGCGGTTCCTGGTACGTCGAGGCGCTCACCGACCGGATCGAGGCCGACGCCGAGAAGATCTTCGAGCAGATCAAGGAGCGCGGCCGCCGCGCCGTCCCCGACGGGCAGCACCCCATCGGGCCGATCACCTCCGGCATCCTGCGCGGCATCGAGGACGGCTGGTTCACCGGTGAGATCGCCGAGTCCGCCTTCACCTACCAGCGGGCGCTGGAGAAGGGGGACAAGAAGGTCGTCGGCGTCAACTGCCACCACGGCTCGGTCACCGGCGACCTGGAGATCCTGCGGGTCAGCCACGAGGTCGAGCGCGAGCAGGTACGGGTCCTGGGGGCCCGTAAGGCCGGGCGGGACGAGGCCCAGGTCGCCGAGGGGCTGAAGGCGCTGATGGCCGCCGCCCGGGACGGCTCCAACATGATCGAGCCGATGCTGGAGGCGGTGCGCGCCGAGGCCACGCTCGGCGAGATCTGCGACGCGCTGCGCGAGGAGTGGGGGGTCTACACCGAGCCCGCCGGGTTCTGACCGCCCCAGGGGGTGTCTTGCCGATCATGCCGGGCTCCCGGCGCCGCTGTGACATCAGCCGCTGCCGCGGCGGGCGGCATCTCGCGGCCCCGCGCTCGTCGCGCGCAGCGCCGCCGCGCTCTCCTCACGCGGGTTGCGAGCTTCCCCCGGCTACCGCCGGGAGGTGCCCCCCGCACCAGACGCCGCTCGCTGATCCGGCCTGATCGACAAGACACCCCTGGTGCCGCGTCAGCCAAGGTTTGCCCGGTAGCGAGGCGTCCTGGTGCGGTCAGATGCAAGGCGCCGGATCGGCCTCGCGGGGGCACCTCCCGGACGGAGTCCGGGGGCGGGCCTACTCGGTCGATTCGGCAACGCCGCAGATGGCCGTGCCAGGGCGGCGAGCGGGGTGAACCTTGGCTGACGCGGCACTAGCCGCTTTCCGGCCCGCTCCCCGGTGGCGTGCCACCGGGGAGCGCCGCCACGGTCAGCCCGTGCAGCAGCAGCGTCGAGAAGCCCTGGGCCCACTCCGCGTCCACCGGCTCGGCGCTGACCAGCAGCCGGTGCACCACCGATCCGGCGATCACGTCGAATATCAGATCCGCGTTGCGGGCCGCCGCACCCGGATCCTCCTCGCGCGGCAGTTCGCCGCGCAGCTGGGCGCGCTCCCGGCCGATCAGCACCAGCCGCTTCTGCCGGTCGACGATCGCGGACCGGACCCGGGCGCCCAGCGCCTCGTCGTGGGTGGCCTCGGCGAGCACGGCCATCAGCGCCGTCTTGGTCTCGGGCAGCTCCAGCAGTTCGGCGAAGCGCACCACCACGTTCTCGATGTCCGCCCGCAGGCTGCCGCAGTCGGCCGACCGCAGATGCTCGTCGAAGACGGCCGCGACCGCGTCCACGACCAGCTCGTTCTTGCCCGCCCAGCGCCGGTAGAGGGTCGTCTTGGCGACTTTGGCGCGGGCCGCGACGTCACCCATCGTGAGCCTTCCCCAGCCCAGCTCGACCAGGGCGGCGCGCGTCGCGCCGAGGATGGCACGGTCGGCCTCCTCGCTGCGGGGGCGCCCTGTGCGCCGCTTGGGCGGGCTCATGGCGCACGACCCTACTCGCAGGTAGACGCGGGTGTCCCGGCCGGTTACGCTACGGCTCGTAGCGTAAGACAGGCCTGTCCTTCGGATCGGCCGAGGCGCTTTTCCATTCACCGCGTCGAGAGGGGAGGATAGGACCATGCAGCCACGGAACATGTCCATGAGTGGAGTGGTCGACCTCGCCGCGGTGAAGGCGGCCGGGGAAGCGAAGCAGAAGGCGGAGAAGGCGCGGGCCGACGCCGCCCGCACGGGCGCGCCCGCGCCCACGCGCCTGGTCTTCGACGTCGACGAGGCGGGTTTTCAGCAGGAGGTCCTGCAGCGCTCCACCGAAGTACCGGTCGTCATCGACTTCTGGGCTGAGTGGTGCGAGCCGTGCAAGCAGCTCGGACCGATCCTGGAGCGACTGGCCGGGGAGTACGCGGGGAAGTTCGTCCTCGCGAAGATCGACGTCGATGCCAACCAGATGCTCTTCCAGCAGTTCGGCGTGCAGGGGATCCCCGCGGTGTTCGCGGTGGTCGCCGGGCAGCCGGTGCCGCTGTTCCAGGGCGCGGCGCCGGAGGCGCAGATCCGCCAGGTGCTGGACCAGCTGATCCAGGCCGCGGAGCAGCAGTTCGGCATCGTGGGCGCGCCGGCCGAGGCGGCGGGCGCGGAGGACGCGGAGCAGGAGGCCCCGGTCCCCGCGGGCCCGTACGACAGCGCGCTGGCCGCGGCCCACGATGCACTGGACGCGGGCGACCTCGGCGGTGCCGTCCGCGCGTACCAGAACGTGCTGAACGACGACCCGGCCAACGCGGAGGCGAAGCTCGGTCTGGCCCAGGCCCAGTTGCTGGAGCGGGTGCAGGGTCTGGACGCGCAGCAGGTGCGCAAGGAGGCCGCCGACAGCCCGGCGGATCCGGCGGCGCAGATCGCGGCGGCCGACCTGGACTTGGTGGGCGGTCATGTGGAGGACGCCTTCGGTCGCTTGGTCGACACGGTGCGGCGTACGGCGGGTGAGGACCGTGAGGCGGCGCGGCTCCATCTGCTCGGCCTCTTCGAGGTGATCGGCGGTGACGATCCCCGAGTGGTCACAGCTCGTAGCGCGTTGGCGCGCGTCCTGTTCTGACTTCTCGGCTCTCAAACGGAACAGCGGCCGCGCTTTACCAAAACTTGGTAAACGCGGCTGCTGTTACTGGTAGTAAGTGGGCGCCCGGGCTTTGTCCGTTCTTGGCGTTAAATCTCCCCTTCTTTCCGGCCGTCGGGCGACGACCCTGCGTGCCCGGTCTGGACCGGCCTGCCGTGGATCGGTTATCCGTCCGTTACTCGCTAGTAACGAACCCCTTGTGCCCCGGCCGTGAATGGACCACGATCAGCCAAGCTCGGTCCATCCTCATCGAAGCCCGGCAGCCGGTCGGCGCGGTGCTGCGGGTGGGTCCCCACCGAGCAGGCCGGCGGCAGTGGCGCCGGCCGTGGACAGGGGGGTCTCTGCCCAACGGGCAGGGCCTGTCCAGGAGGTTGCGCGAGAAAGCGTGGCCAGTGGTTGTCGCTCGGGGGTGATCGCCGGTGTTTCGGCGGGTGCAGTTCGCGCCTGTGAGACGTGGGCGCTCTCCTTCCCGAGGACGTAGCACTTCTCCCATCCCAGTTCGGGGCCGCGGCCCCGGCCGGAGATGTACGTCCGAGAAGGAGGAAAGTCATGGAGTCCCTGGCTCGTGGCGGGACAAGATGGAAGCGGTTCGCCGTTGTCATGGTCCCGAGCGTTGCTGCCACGGCCGCGATCGGCGTTGCCCTGTCACAGGGTGCGCTCGCGGCCTCGTTCAACGTGTCCGGCCAGCAATTCAAGGTCGCGGTCGACCGGCTCGACGGCACGGGCTTCGCGCAGTACGGCGCCATAGACACCCAGCACGGCGGGAAGAACATCCCCGTCGCGGTGTCGGCGTTCAAGAGCGCCAAGCTCAAGGGCCTGTGCCAGTCGGTGGTCGTCCCGGTCCCGGTCTTCGGCGATGTGTCGCTGAAGCTGTCGGCCGGTAACGGCAGCAAGACGGTCGAGGCGAAGAACCTCTTCATCGACCTCGACCAGCTGGACGCCGACGCGACGTTCCGCGGCATCGACATCGGCGTGGCGGCGGGCGACGCGAACAAGGGTCCGGGGATCAACAAGGGCGACAAGGCCCTTCCCGGCTCGTTCGCGCAGCAAGCCGATTCGGCGACGCTGATCGGTGTGAAGCAGACCGCCTGGGCGACCAGCGCGGGCACGTTCAAGCTCTCCGGGCTTTCGATGAAGGTCAGCAAGGGCAAGAACGAGTGCTTCTGAAGCGCTGAGCTGGAAGGGTGGGGGGCCGCGGCGCTGCCCCTCACCCGGCAACGCCCAGTAGCGCTTGAGGCGCCACGCAGTTCAGTACCGCAGGAGAACGACGTGCGATCGACTGGATCGCCAGCCCCAGGGAGCTGTTTTCAATGAGTGCCGAGTCGCCGGGGGCGCGTGACCGTATCAGCCATTGGCGGGAGACTTTCAGGGCATGGCGCTGGCAGCGTCCGTTCTGGGCGGGGCTGCTCACCACCCTGGCCGGGCTGCCGATCATGTACTTCCCGTACAACGACCTGAACGCGGGCGGGTTCACGATCAACCTGTCCACCACGGCCGGATCCGCCTCGCTCATCATCGGCGTACTGCTGGTGCTGCTGGGCATGACCATGTGGTTCCAGCCCATGGTGCGGGTCTTCGCGGGGGTCGCCTCGATCCTGCTCGGCCTGGTGTCGCTGCCCGTGTCCAACATCGGCGGCTTCTTGGTCGGATTCCTGCTCGCCCTCTTCGGTGGGGGCATGAGCGTCGCCTGGGCACCGGGCGAGGCCCCCGCGGCACAGCCGGCCGGGGGACCGGGAACCGGGCCCGAGGACGGCGCCGACGATGGCGGTGTGCCGGAGCCGGCGGGGGCCGGACCCGCACCGGACCAGGAAGCCACGAATGGGAGGCACCGTGCGGGGTGAAGAGGAGCAGGCCGCGGACGGAAGTCCGCGCCGGGCGAGAACCGGACCGCGGCATGCGGCGCCGAGGAAGTCGGTGCTCACTCGCCTTCAGGTGCCCGCGGGGAAGGCGATAGCGCTGGCCGCCATGCCGACGGCCGTGCTCATGGGCATGGGGCTGACCCCGCAGCTGGCGTCGGCGACCACCCGGGCCGAGGACCGCTACAAGGCCGGACCGTGTGTCTCCCAGCCGGATGAGGCCGACAAGGACGACGCCCAGGGCGAGAAGGACGCGTCCGACGACGCGGACAAGGGCGGCGAGGACGGCAAGGACGGCAAGGACTCGGGCTCGAAGGACCAGGACGGTACGTCCGGTTCCGGCTCCAAGGCCCCGTCCGACGCGTCCGGCTCGTCCGGAGGCGGGGACGCCACACCGTCGAAGCCGACCCCCACCCCGAGCCCGTCCGGCACGTCGGGTACCGGGGACGACGAGGAGTCCGGGGAGCCCAGCGCCTCGCCGAGTCCGTCGGAGTCCGAGACCACGAACCCGCTGGACCCGCTGGGTCTCGGGGACAAGCTGCACGACATCTTCACCCCGGACGAGGCCGACAAGGCCACGGCCGACGAGGGCGGAGCGTCGGCCGAGCCGAGCGCCTCGCCCAGCCCGTCGGCCTCCTCCGCCTCGCCCAGCCCCTCCCCGTCCACCGGCGAGAAGGCCGACAACCCGGTCAAGGACACGGTGGACAAGGTCGGCGAAGCCACCGAGGACGCCGTCGACAAGGCGAAGAAGGCGGCCGAGGACGCCAAGGACAAGGCCGGCGAGACCTTGCCGAAGCCCTCCCCGTCGGCGAGCGGCGACGGCGCGGACGGCGGCAAGGAGGGCTACCCCTGCCCCGAGTTCGACGCCGACGCGTACAACAACGCCGATGACGAGCCGACCGCGAGCCCGCTGCCCGACGACCCCTGGACCCTCAAGTCCACGCTGCTGAGCCTGCACGGCCTGGACTACCAGGGCATCGTCGAGGTCAGGACGCACAACGGCCAGTCGAAGAAGGTCCTCAAGTTCACCGCCGACGGCGTGGACATCAAGGACCTGCACCAGCTGGTCAAGGGCCCGGCCGGGACGACCACCAACGTGGCGGCGCGCGAGGGTTCCACCTCGACCTTCCGCAACGGCACCGTCACGATGTACACCGAGGAGCTGAAGGGCAACCTCCTGGGCATCATCCCGATCACCTTCAGCCCGAAGAGCCCGCCGCCGGTGAACATCCCCGAGGTGTTCTTCACCGACGTGACGGTCACCCAGGCCGGTCAGTTCGGCGGCGAACTGACCATCCCGGGAATGCACGTGTACAACACAGGGGAATAACCCCCGCACAACCACATACCTGTTCGGGAGCCGCAAGGCCCTCCTCGGAGGGCGCCGCCCGCGGGCACCGGGCCGACCGCCCGGCGCCCGCGGGCGCTTTTGTCCGTGCCGGGCCCTATCATTACCTTGAGTGTTCGCACGGACGCGCACCATGCCGCTTGGCGCGCGCCGGGGGGAAACGGGGGGCAGCGGTGGAGAGCCATATTTCGGTCGACGGCCCGGAGCCGGACGAAAGCCTGGAGCAGCTTGCCGAGTGGCTGCAGGGCGAGCCCGAACTGGCGGGCCGGGTCAAGCCGAAGGCGGCACCGCCGCGCGAGGGCGAGATGGGGGCGGCCGCGGAGCTGCTCGTGGTGTCGCTGGGCGCGGGCGGCGCCCTCTCCGTCCTCGCGTCCTCGCTGCGGGCCTGGCTGGCCCAGCCGCGCCGCTCCGGCATCAAGGTCACGGTCCACCGCCCGGACGGGCGGCGGCTGGAGATCGACGCCCGGCACGTGACCAAGGAGTCCGTCGAGGAGATTCTCCGGCAGGCGTTGCGCGCAGAAGAGGAATAGCCATGCGGTTGCCCGATTCCGAGCGTTCGCGGGCAGTCCTGATCGGCACAAGTCGCTATTCCGATCCGAAGCTTCCGGACCTTCCCGTGGTGCGCGACACCATCGAGGATCTGGCCGCGGCCCTCACCGATCCCGCGTACGGGGCCGTCCCCGACCGCCATTGCACCGTGCTGCTGGACAGCGGGGATATTCAGCGCGTAGGCCGTTCCTTACGGGCGACGGCGGCCGAGGCGGAGGACCTGCTGCTGGTCTATTACGTCGGCCATGGCCTGATCGCCCCCAGGCGGCAGGATTTGTATCTGTCGCTGGCCGACAGCGAATGGGCGGATCCCGAATTCGGCTCCCTGGAATACCGCAAACTGCGTGATGTCGTCCTGGACAGCCGCGCCACCTCCAAGGTCATCATCCTCGACTGCTGCTTCTCCGGGCGCGCGCTGAGCGGCACCATGGCCGGGCCCGAGGCCGCCGTGATGGGGCAGGTCGACGTGGCGGGCACGTATGTGATGGCGTCCTCCCAGGGCAACGAGGTCTCCCTGATCCAGGATGGCGAGAAGAACACGGCGTTCACCGGCCGGCTGATCCGGCTGCTGCGGGACGGCGTGGCCGGCGGGCCCGAACTGCTCAGCATCGACGAGGTCTACCGGCGGCTCCAGACCACCATGACCGCGGAGGGCCTGCCCGCGCCCCTCCAGCGCGGCTCGCGGAACGCCGCCCTGCTCGCCCTCGCCCGCAACCGCGCCCACCGGCTCCCCGACCACCCCGCCCGGCACGAGGCCGCCGTGGCGCTGTGCGAGGCGGGGAAGTACGCGGAGGCGGCGGAGGCGTTCGGCGCCCTGCTGGAGGAGCAGGAGAGCCTGCTGGGCACCGGCCACGCGGCGGTGCTGCGCACCCGTCAGTGGCTCGCGCACACGCGCGGCGGGGCCGGTGCGCCCGGGGACGCGGCGGACCGGCTGCGGGAGATCCACGCCCAGCAGGCCCGGCTGCTGGGCCCCGACCACCCGGACGCCCTGCGCAGCCGCCAGTTCCTCGCCGTCAACCTGGGCGAGTCGGGGCGGCGTCCGGAGGCGATACGGCTGCTGCGGCTGCTGCTGCTCGACCGGCGGCGCGTCCTGGGTGAGGACGACGTGGCGACGCTGCGCACCCGCCATGTGCTGGCCCACAACCTGGCCCGGACGGGCGAGCGCGACGAGGCGGCGGCACTGCTGCGCGAGCTGGTCGCCGACCGGGAGCGGGTGCTGGGCCCGGACCATCCGCACACGCTGCGGGCCCGGCGGGATCTGTCCGTACTCCAGGCTGTGGGGTGAGGGATGTTCGAGCGCTTCACCGACCGGGCGCGGCGGGCGGTGGTGCTGGCCCAGGAAGAGGCCAGGGAGCACAACCACCACCACATCGGTACGGAGCATGTGCTGCTCGGCCTGATCCGGGAGGAGCACAGCCCCGGCGCCGAGTTCCTGGCAAGCCTCGGGGTGCCCGTGGCCGGGGTGCGCGAGCAGGTGGAGCGCACCCTCGGCAGGGGCACGGTGACGCCGCGCGGGACCCTCCCCTTCACCCCCGAGGCCAAGCGGGTGCTGGAGGACGCGCACCAGGAATCCATCGATCTGGGCATGAACCACATCGGTCCGGAGCACTTGGCGCTCGGCCTCATGCGTGAGCCGGACGGCATCGCCATCGAGGTCCTGGGGACCTACGGCATCGACTTGGAGGCCATGCGGGAGCGGGTCCGCGATCCTGCCGGAAGGGGGGCCCGCGAGTTCTTCGCGCGGTTCACCGACCGGGCGCGCCATGCCCTGATGGAGGGCCAGGAGGCCGCGCGGAAGCTCCACCACACCCATCTGGGGACCGAGCACATCCTGCTGGGCCTGTTCGCGGCGGAGGGCGTGGCCGCGACCGCTCTGCACACCCTCGGCATCACGCGGGACGCGGTCCGGGAGCGGCTGATCAGGAGTGCCGGTTCCGGCACCGAGCCGCCGACCGGGGCCATCCCGTTCACGCCCCGGGCCAAGATGGCGCTGGAAATGGCGCTCAAGGACGCTCTGACGCTCGGCCACAACTACATCGGTACGGAGCATCTGCTGCTGGGCCTGATGCGCGAGGGGGAGGGGACCGGGGGGAGGTTGCTGCGCGAGTTCGCCACCCCGCAGCAGGTGCGGGAGGAGATCATCCGCATCCTCACCGCACCGCTCCCCGAGCCGCCGCCCGTGGTCGTCGGGCGTGAGCGGGAGATCCAGCACATCATGCGGATCCTGATGCGCAAGTCCCGTCACCACGCCCTGCTGGTGGGGGAGCCGGGCACCGGGCGCACGTCGATCGTCGCGGGTTTCGCCCAGCGCATCGCCCAGGGCGACGTGCCGGCGGGCCTGGCCGAGGTGCGGCTGCGGGCCGTCGACGTGGCGACGGCCGCCCGGGAGGCGGTGGAGGACCCGGACCGTACGGTGCTGTTCGTCGACGACGTCCGGGCGGGCGACGCCGAAGCGCTGCGCGCGCTGGTGCGGAAGGGGCCGCGGATCATCGCCGTCACCGATCCCAGGGCCTACGGCGAACTCCGGGACGTCGGCGCGCACTTCCAGACCGTCCCGGTGGGCGAGCCCACCCATGACGAGGCCGTCGGCATCCTGAAGCTGCTGCGCCGCGAGTACGAGGCCCACCACCAGGTCACCATCACCGACGCCGCCCTCGACGCCGCCGTCACCCTGTCCGCGCGGCACATCACCGACCGCGTGCTGCCGGGGAAGGCGGTGGAGGTCCTGGACGAGGCGGGGGCCAGGGTGCGGATCACGGACGGGGCCGCGCGGACCGTGGACGCGCGGCACATCGCGGAGCTGTTCGCGGACCGTACCGCCGGCGAGCCGTCCGTCGACGACCGGTACGTCTGGGCCATGAGCTGAGCGGCCGGTCCCCCGAAGGGAGCCCGGCCGCTCGATCGGAGCCGCGTGGTTACCGGCTCTCGCCGCCCAGGTGGTGCACCCGGACCATGTTGGTGGTGCCGGGGACGCCGGGGGGCGAGCCCGCCGTCATGATCATGATGTCGCCCGTGGAGTAGCGGCCGAGCTTGGACAGCTCGGCGTCCACGAGGTCCACCATCGCGTCGGTGTGCTCCACGTACGGCACCACGAAGGACTCCACGCCCCAGCTCAGCGTCAGCTGGTTACGGGTGTCCGGATCGGTGGTGAAGGCCACGATCGGCTGCTGGGCGCGGTAGCGGGACAGCCGCCGCGCGGTGTCGCCGGACTGGGTGAAGGCGACCAGCGACTTCGCGCCCAGGAAGTCGGCGATCTCGCACGCCGCGCGGGCCACCGAACCGCCCTGGGTGCGCGGCTTCTTGCCGGGCACCAGCGGCTGGAGGCCACGCGAGAGCAGCTCCTCCTCGGCGGCCTGGACGATGCGGGACATCACCTTGACCGTCTCGATCGGGTACGAGCCGACCGAGGACTCGGCGGAGAGCATGACCGCGTCCGCGCCGTCCAGGATCGCGTTGGCGACGTCGGACGCCTCGGCGCGGGTGGGCCGGGAGTTGGTGATCATCGACTCCATCATCTGGGTCGCCACGATCACCGGCTTGGCGTTCCGGCGGCACAGTTCGATCAGCCGCTTCTGCACCATCGGGACCCTCTCCAGCGGGTATTCCACCGCCAGGTCGCCGCGCGCCACCATGACGCCGTCGAACGCCGCGACGACGTCCGCCATGTTGGCGACCGCCTGCGGCTTCTCGACCTTGGCGATCACCGGCACCCGGCGGCCCACCTCGTCCATGATCCGGTGCACGTCTCGGACGTCGGCCGCGTCCCGGACGAAGGACAGCGCGACCATGTCGCAGCCCATCGTCAGGGCGAAGCGCAGGTCCTCGATGTCCTTGTCGGACAGCGCGGGCACGTTGACCGCCGCGCCCGGCAGGTTGATCCCCTTGTGGTCGGAGATCACCCCGCCCTCGATGACGATCGTCCGCACCCTCGGGCCCTCGACCGCGGTGACCCGCAGCTCGACGTTGCCGTCGTTGATCAGGATCTGGTCGCCCTTGGAGACGTCGCCCGGCAGCCCCTTGTAGGTGGTGCCGCAGATCGTCCGGTCGCCCTCGACGTCCTCGGTGGTGATGATGAACTCGTCCCCGCGGACCAGCTCGACGGGTCCGTCCGCGAAGGTCTCCAGCCGGATCTTGGGGCCCTGGAGGTCGGCGAGGACGCCGACCGCGCGCCCCGTCTCCTCGGACGCCTTGCGAACGCGGTGGTAGCGCTCCTCGTGCTCCGGGTGGCTTCCGTGGCTCATGTTGAAGCGGGCCACGTTCATACCGGCCTCGATCAGCGACTTGAGCTGGTCGTAGGAGTCGACGGCGGGGCCCAGTGTGCAGACGATTTTGGAACGGCGCATGAGGCTGATCCTATCGGTTTGTTTCGGAGCGGAATATTTCAGGGCGAGTCGAAGCCGATCCGAAGGCTAGTCGCTGACCAGATCGAAGGTCTGGCTCGCGATCTCCAGCTCCTCGTCGGTGGGCACCACCGCCACCGCGACCCTGCTGGTCCCGGCCGAGATCAGCCGCGCCGCGGAGCCGCGCACCGCGTTGCGCACCGCGTCCACCTCGATGCCGAACGCGGGCAGATCGCGCAGCGCGGCCTCCCGCACCGCCGGGGAGTTCTCCCCCACGCCGGCCGTGAACGCGATGGCGTCCAGCCGTCCCAGCACCGCGGTGTACGCGCCCACGTACTTCCGCAGCCGGTGGATGTAGACGTCGAACGCGAGCTGCGCGGCCGGATCGCCCTCGCCCATGCGGCGGCCGATCTCGCGCATGTCGTTGTCCCCGCACAGCCCGAGCAGCCCGCTGCGCTTGTTGAGCAGCGTGTCGATCTCGTCGATCGACATCCCGCCCACCCGGGACAGATGGAAGATCGCCGCCGGGTCCAGATCACCCGAGCGGGTACCCATGACCAGGCCCTCCAGCGGGGTCAGCCCCATGGAGGTGTCCACGCACACCCCGCCGCGCACGGCGGAGGCGCTGGCGCCGTTGCCCAGGTGCAGCACGATCGTGTTCAGCTCGGTGACGTCCTTGCCCAGCAGCTTCGCCGTCGCCCGGGACACGTACGCGTGCGAGGTGCCGTGGAAGCCGTACCGCCGCACCCCGAACCGGTCGGCGGTGCCGGTGTCGATCGCGTACCGGGCCGCCGACTCCGGCATCGTGGAGTGGAACGCGGTGTCGAAGACCGCGACCTGCGGCAGGTCCGGGCGCAGCGCCCGGGCCACCTTGATGCCGGTGACGTTCGCCGGGTTGTGCAGCGGGGCCAGCGGGACCAGCTTCTCGATCTCCTCGACCACCTCGTCGGTGATCAGGGTGGGTTCGGTGAACCGGGTGCCGCCGTGCACCACCCGGTGGCCGATCGCCGCCAGTTCGGGCGAGTCCAGGCCCAGGCCCTGCGCCGTCAGCTCCTCGGCGACCTGCTTGAGCGCGGCCGTGTGGTCGGCGACGGGGCCGTTCCCGATCCGCTCCACCAGACCGGAGGAGAGCCGGGCGCCGTCCGCCATGTCCAGCAGCTGGTACTTGACGGACGAGGAGCCGGAGTTGAGGACGAGGACGCGGGAGCCGTTCACGCGGTCTGCGCTTTCTGTGTCGGGTCGGCCGGGACGGCCGGAGGGATCTGGGACTGGGCCTGGACGGACGTGATCGCGACGGTGTTCACGATGTCGGAGACCAGGGCCCCGCGGGACAGGTCGTTCACCGGCTTGCGCAAGCCCTGCAGCACCGGGCCGACCGCGACGGCGCCCGCCGAGCGCTGCACGGCCTTGTAGGTGTTGTTGCCGGTGTTGAGGTCCGGGAAGATCAGCACGGTGGCCTTGCCCGCCACCTCGGACTCCGGCAGCTTGGTCGCCGCGACCGCCGCGTCCACCGCGGCGTCGTACTGGATCGGGCCCTCCACCAGCAGATCCGGGCGCCGCTCGCGCACCAGCTCGGTCGCCTTGCGCACCTTGTCGACGTCGGCGCCGGAGCCGGAGGTGCCGGTGGAGTACGACAGCATCGCGATCCGCGGCTCCACCCCGAACCGGGCGGCCGTGGTGGCCGACTGGATGGCGATGTCGGCCAGCTGCTCGGCGTCCGGGTCCGGGTTGACCGCGCAGTCGCCGTACACCAGCACCCGGTCGGCCAGGCACATGAAGAAGACGGACGAGACGATCTGCGCACCCGGCGCGGTCTTGATGATCTCGAAGGCGGGCCGGATGGTGGCGGCGGTGGAGTGCGCCGCGCCCGACACCATGCCGTCGGCCAGGCCCTCCTGGACCATCAGGGTGCCGAAGTACGAGACCTCGGCGACCACGTCGTAGGCCAGCTCGTAGCTGACGCCCTTGTGGGCGCGCAGCTTGGCGTAGCTCTCCGCGAAGCGCTCCCGCAGCGGCGAGGTCTGCGGGTCGACGATCTGCGCCTCGGCGAGCTGGATGCCCAGTTCGGCGGCGCGCTTGCGGATCGTCTCCTCGTCGCCCAGCAGTGTGAGGTCGCACACATCGCGGCGCAGCAGGACGTCGGCGGCGCGCAGCACCCGCTCCTCGGTGCCCTCGGGCAGCACCACCCGGCGGCGGCCGGACCGGGACCGCTCGATCAGCTCGTGCTCGAACATCATCGGGGTGACCCGGCCGGAGCGGGCCACCGCGATGCGGTCGGTCAGCTCGGCGGTGTCCACATGGCGCTCGAAGAGGCCGAGGGCGGTCTCGGCCTTGCGCGGCGCGCCCGCGTTCAGCTTGCCCTCGATGGCGAACAGCTCGGCCGCGGTCGGGAAGGAGCCGCCCGCCACCGCCGCCACCGGGGTGCCGGGGGCCAGCCGGGACGCCAGCGCCAGGATGTCGGGGCCGGGCCGCTCGTCCAGGGTGAGCAGCACCCCGGCGATCGCGGGGGCGCCCGCGCTGTGCGCGGCGAGCGAGCCGACGATGAGGTCCGCGCGGTCGCCGGGCGTGACCACCAGGCAGCCCTCGGTGAGGGCGGGCAGGAAGTTGGGCAGCATCGCGCCGCCGAAGACGAAGTCCCGCACGTCCCGGGAGAGTCCGGCGTGATCGCCGAGCAGGACGTCGGCGCCGAGGGTGCGCACGATCTGCGAGACGGTGGGTGCCGACAGCGCCCCGTCCTCGGGCAGCACGTAGCCGGGCACCGGGAGCCGGGCGGCCAGCCGCTCGGCGATCTCCGCGCGGTCGTCCGGCGCGGCCCGGTTGACGACGACGGCGACGACGTCGCAGCCCTGCGCCTCGTACGCGCGGTAGGCGTTGTGCGCCTCGGCGTGCACGGCCTCCACGCTCTGGTCCTGGCCGCCGACGACCGTGATCACCGAGGCGCCGAACTCGTTGGCGAGCCGGGCGTTCAGGCCCAGCTCGTCCGGGAGGCTGGTGCCGGCGTAGTCGCTGCCCAGGACGAGGACGTACTCGTACGCGCGGGCCACCTCGTGGAAGCGGCTGACCAGCCGCGACACCAGCTCGTCGGAGCCCTGCTCGGCCTGGAGGGCGGCCGCCTCCTCGTAGCTCATGCCGCTCGCCGAGGCGGGCGGCTGGCTGAGCCGGTAGCGGGCCCGCAGCAGGTCGAAGAGGCGGTCGGGGTCGTCGTGCACCAAGGGGCGGAAGACGCCGACCCGGTCGACATGGCGGGTCAGCAGCTCCATGACCCCCAGCTCGACGACCTGGCGGCCGTCACCCCGTTCGATCCCGGTCACGTACACGCTGCGCGTCACGCGTGCTCTCCGTTTCCTCGGCGTTTTCCTTACATGCATCCTTCGGATACAAATTGGCCAATTTGGGTGGCCCAGTCTTCTTGACAATACCTGCGGCCGTGGTTAAGGCGCTCGCGGCATGGGGGACACAGCACTACCCCGCCCATGAAACAATCGGACTGGCTCACATCTACCCGTAGGGAGCAGGAGACACAGCACGATGCGCATCGGAGTTCTCACCGCGGGCGGCGACTGCCCCGGCCTCAACGCTGTGATCCGGTCGGTCGTGCACCGTGCCGTCGCCGGCCACGGGGACGAGGTGATCGGCTTCGAAGACGGCTTCAAGGGACTCCTCGACGGCCGTCACCGCAAGCTCGACCTCGACGACGTGAGCGGCATCCTGGCCCGCGGCGGCACCATCCTCGGCTCCTCCCGCCTGGAGCGCGCCCGGCTGCGCGAGGCCTGTGAGACCTCCAAGGACCACGCCCGCGACTACGGCATAGACGTGCTGATCCCGATCGGCGGCGAGGGCACCCTGACCGCCGCCCGCATGCTGTCGGACGCGGGGCTGCCCATCGTCGGCGTCCCCAAGACCATCGACAACGACATCTCCTCCACCGACCGCACCTTCGGCTTCGACACCGCCGTCGGCGTCGCCACCGAGGCCATGGACCGCCTCAAGACCACCGCCGAATCGCACCAGCGGGTCATGGTCGTCGAGGTCATGGGGCGGCACGCGGGCTGGATCGCCCTGGAGTCCGGCATGGCGGGCGGCGCCCACGGCATCTGCCTCCCGGAGCGGCCCTTCGAGGTCGACGGGCTGGTCAAGATGGTCGAGGAGCGCTTCGCGCGCGGCAAGAAGTTCGCCGTCATCTGTGTCGCCGAGGGCGCGCACCCCGCCGAGGGCGCGATGGACTACCAGAAGGGCGAGATCGACCAGTACGGGCACGAGCGGTTCGCCGGTATCGGCAACCGGCTCGCGGCCGAGCTGGAGCGGCGGCTCGGCAAGGAGGCCCGCCCGGTCATCCTCGGCCACGTGCAGCGCGGCGGCACGCCCACCGCGTACGACCGCGTGCTCGCCACCCGCTTCGGCTGGCACGCCGTCGAGGCCGCCCACCGCGGCGACTTCGGCATGATGACCGCGCTGCGCGGCACCGACATCAGCATGGTGCCGATCGCCGAGGCGGTCACCGAGCTGAAGACCGTCCCGGACCACCGCATGGACGAGGCCGAATCCGTCTTCTGAGCCACACCTTGTACGGTCCCCGCCCGGCCCGGGGGGACGGAGTCGATCAGGGGGTGAGTGGAGTGACCGGCGGATGGGCGGATCAACGGACCGTGCGTGGCTGCGCTACGCGACCCTCTTCGTACTGATCACGGCACTGGTCACCGGTGCCGTGATCGCGATCGGCGCACAGGGCGGCGGCCATCTCGCCGCCAACCGTGACCAGTTACGGAAGGCCTGCGACGGCGTCCTGCCGTACGGCGACCTCGAACGGCTGGTACGCGACGCCCGCCCCGGTCAGCTGGAGCAGTACGGCACCATGCTCGCCCCCGGCCAGGAAAGCCGCTCCCTGCTCGACTGCTCGCTGTCCTGGGGCGGCGGCAACGAGGTCACCGTCCACGCCGAGGCGCTGGTCTCCGGCGTACCCCAGGGCATGCGGACCCGCCAGCTCATCGGCCCCGGCCCCGGCGCCACCTTCACGGCGCCCGGCACCACCGGCCGGTACGGCGCGCGCGGCGCCTGGCTGGTCGCCGACTGCCTCGGCGGGCTGGACGGCCGGGTCCGCCCGACGACCGATCTGTACGTCACGGCCAAGGTCACCGACGGACGCGCAGCGGAGGCGGGCGGGGCCGACGCCACGACCGCGCTCACCGGCTTCCGCACCGCCGTCCACGTCGCCAACGCCATCACCAGGACCCAGCACTGCGGCGGACCCCCGCTGGACCCGCCCGCCCGGGTCGTGGCCACCGCCCCGGGCCAGGGCGGGGCCGGCCTGACCGGCGCCGCCGCGCGGCGCTGCGACTGGATCGGCCCGTCCTCGGTGCCGGGGCTCAGGGCCGGGGCGTGGGCCACGCGCGGCGACGGCCAGGACTCCCCCTCCCTGAGCGCCTGCACCGGTGACTGGGACCCGGACGCCCGGACAGGCGCGGGCGTGGCGCCGCGGGAGTGGCAGATCACCGGGGTCGAGGCGGCCAGCTGGGCGGGGATCCTGGGCCGGTCCGCGTACGACTCGTACGAGCGCGAGGGCCATGTGCCCGGCTGGGGCGCGGACGAGGAGAACCGGCTCGTGGACGCCGGGTCCGACGACGCGGGGACGGACGACCCGGGCGCGGGCGACGCGGGGACGGACGACCCGGGCGCGGGCGACGCGGGGACGGACGACCCGGGCGCGGG
>NZ_BBUZ01000023.1:148076-223222 GCF_001417735.1 Streptomyces sp. NBRC 110028 | reverse complement strand
CGACCCGGGCGCGGGCGACGCGGGGACGGACGACCCGGGCGCGGGCGACGCGGGGACGGACGACCTGGGCACGGGCGACGCGGGGACGGACGACGGCGCGGGGGACCGGGTGGACCGTGTCCCCTCCTACCTCACCCGCCCCCAACTCGCCCTGTGGGCCCGGTCGGTGTGCGGCGGCCGGGTCACCTACCACCGCGTCTCCGTCCTGCCCCGGCTCCGCATACCCGACGGCGAGACCGTCCCGCTCGGCCCCAAGCGGCGCGCCGCGCTCTCCGGGACCGCGCACACCCTGCTGTCCCGCTACCTGGGCGCCGAGGACGGCTGGCCGAAGACGGCGGGTTGCCGCGATACCGAGGTGCTCGGAGAGGTGGAGGAGTGGCACTGACCACCGGGCTCCGGCCGCCGCTCACCCGGCGGCGGCGCCGCGTCACGGCGGCCGCCCTCGCGCTGGCCCTCCTCAGCGGCGCGGTGGTCTGGTTCGCGGGCAGCGGCGACCGGGCGCTGGACGAGGCGTGCGGCGGGGCGCTCGCGGCGGACGAGGTCCGCGCGGTGCTCGGCGACAGCGGCGTGGAGGTGACCAGCAGCACCGAGGGCACCTTCGGCGGCGACGGCGGCACCTCCCTCGCGGTGCGCTGCGAGGTGACCGCCGAGGACAGGGGCCGCGTCGACGTCACCATCTCCGGGGCGCCGCGCCCCCGCGCCGAGTACGGGACCGGCGATCCGTACACCGCCGTACCCGCCCACGACACCCTCCCCGTCCCCCTGGGCCACGGCTGGTCCGGCCTCCTCGCCACCGACAACGCCCGCCAGGGCGACCCCGGCGACGGCAAGGCGACGGCGGCCGTGCTGCTCGACTGCGTGCGGGGCGGCCGCAGTCTGCTGACACCGTCCGGACCGCGCTCGCCGGCGCCACCCTGGACGACCCCGCCACCCGGCCCTCCTTCGTCCGCACCGCCACCGCCACCGCGCGGCGGGCCGACGACCGCTGGGACTGCGGCGCCCGGCTGGGCAGGCCGGTCCGCAGCATCGGCCTGCCGGTGAACAGGGACGAGTACGAGCCGCTGCTCGGCGCCACCGGCACCTGCGCGACCGTCCCCACCGCCGCCCGCTCCGCCGTCTCCACGGCCCGCGAGACCGCCCGGGCCCACGCCCCGCGCGAGATCTGCGCCCTCGGCGCCCGCGACGGCTCGCCCCGCTACCGGCTCGACGCGTACTACGGGCCGTACGCGGAGGACGCCCGCGCCCAGTACACCCGTAACGACGGCGAGGGCGTCACCCCCGCCGAGACCCCAGCCGGGCGGCTCGGCCGGAGCGCCTACTGGGCCGGGGCGGACTGCCCGCACGGCGCTCCGCGCGCCCTGTACCTGATCCGCGCCGACGACGCCGACGGCGACGCCCGCGCCCGCCCCGACCTCGGCTACGAACGCGCGGCGCTGAAGGCGTTCGCGGCCCGTTCGGCCGAAGACCACGGCTGCGCGGCGCCCGTCACCCCTTGACGGCGCCGCCGAGCGTGAAGCCGCCGCCCAGCCGCCGGGCGATGAGCACGTACAGCAGCACCACGGGGGTGGAGTAGAGGATCGAGAACGCTGCGAGCTGCCCGTAGACGATCTGCCCGTGGTTGCCGAAGAAGGTGAAGATCGAGACGGACGCCGGGAGTTGTTCGGGGGAGAGCAGCAGCATGAAGGGGACGAAGAAGTTGCCCCACATCATGATGAAGCTGTAGATCGTCACGACCGTGATGCCCGGCCCCATCAGCGGCAGGATGACCCGCGTCAGACTCTGTGCCCAGGACGCGCCGTCCGTCCAGGCCGCCTCCTCCAGGATGACCGGCACGCCGTCCATGAAGTTCTTCATCAGCCAGATCGCGAAGGGCAGCTGCGAGGCGGCGAGGAAGAGCACGGTGCCGGACATGGTGTCGATCAGGTCGACCTGTACGAAGAGCCCGTAGACCGGGACCATGATCGCGGTGATCGGCAGACACGTCGTGAACAGCACGGTCATCAGATACGGGCGCACCAGCCCCGACCGGAACCGCGACAGCGGATACGCGGCGAGCGCCGCGCACGCGACCGTCAGCGCGGTGGCGCCGCCGCACAGCACCAGGCTGTTGAGCATCGGTGTGAACGTGATCTCGTCCGTCCACACCGCCGAGAAGTTGTCCAGCGTCGGGGTGCCGGGCGCCGAGACCCGTAACGTCGCGTGGCTGTCGACCGAGGCGAGCACCAGCCAGGCCAGCGGGAGGACGAAGGCCGCCGCGACGACCAGCAGCGCGGCGTCGGCCGCCAGCCGGCGGCGCAGCCGGGGCGACCGGAGGCGCAGGGAGCGCGGGCGCGGCGACCGGAGCCCGGGCGACCGGACGGGACGGGACCGTGGGCGGGCGGAGAGCACGGACAACCTCGGACCTCCTCGCGCGCTTGCGAGCGTCGCAGTCGATCAGCGTCCCGTCCATCAAACCGTCCGTCCGGCCGGAAGGGGAAGACGGCGGTGCCGCGCGAATGCGGCACCGCCCCTCCTACCGCGCCGCCGCTGCCGGGCGGCCGGGAAGCGACGAGGGCACGTCCACCGGCTGGTCGTTGCGGATCTGGTCGAACAGCCGCCTCGCCTGCGCGGTGTCCCACTGCACGGCGCTGCCCTTGGAGGTCTTGAGGTTGGTGTTGGACACCGGGACGTTGAGCTGCTTGCCCGCGCCCGAGGTGACGCCCTTCATCGCCTGGAACAGGGACATGAGGGTCTGGAGGTTCATCTTCTTGTCCACGATGAGCGTGTCCAGACCCGCGCTGACGGTCGGGAAGGCCGCGAAGGGGTTGGCCAGAACGCCCGGGGTGGCGGCCTTCTCGGCGAGGGCGGCCAGGAACTTCTGCTGGTTCCGGGTGCGCCCCAGGTCGCCGTTGGCCTCCTGCTTGCGCTGCCGGACGAAGGAGAGCGCCGTGCCGCCGTCGAGGGTCTGGCAGCCCTTCTTCAGGTCCAGGCCCGACTTCTCGTCCTTGATGTCGCGGTCCACGCACATCCGTACGCCGCCGACCGCGTTGACGATGTCCACGAAGCCGCCGAAGCCGATCTCCGCGTAGTGGTTGATGTGCAGTCCGGTGTTGCGCTCGATGGTCTGTACGAGCAGATCGGGGCCGCCGCGCGAGTAGGCCGCGTTGAGCTTGTTCTGCTCCTCGCCGTAGCGCTTGCCGGTCTCGGGGCGGATGTACGTCGGCACTCTCACCCACGAGTCGCGCGGGAGGCTCATCATCGTGGTGCCGTGGGCGCCGGTGTGCAGCACCATCATCGAGTCGGTGCGGCCGCCCTCGGCCGAGCCGGTGCTCAGGCTCTGCTTGGCCGAGGCGGACAGGCCCGCCCGGCTGTCGGAGCCCACGATCAGGTAGTTGGTGCCCTTGCCGAGCGGCGGGCGGTTGGGGGCCCTGTCGAGGTCGACCTGCCGCTTCATCTGGGTGTCGGCCCAGATGTATGTGCTGCCCGTGGCGACCAGCAGCGCCGAGACCATGACGACCGCCAGGCGGGTGAGGCGGCGTCGCCGGCTGAGCGGCTCCTTGGGGGCGCGGCGCCGTACGACGGGAGGCTCGTCCTCCTCTTTCCTGAACCCGTCCCTGAACTGCTCCCTGAACTGGCCCCTCGACTCGTTTCCGGGCTCGTCCCGGAACTGGTCCCGGAACAGGGGCCGCTGAGCCTCGTCCCCGTACCGGCCCCGCTGGGCGGGGATGTCCGCGCGCGTCGCCGCGTATCCCGGTCCGGCACCGCCCGGGGGCGGTGGCGGGGGCGGCGGCGGAGCGGGAGAGGGCGGCACGACGGGAATCGACTCGGTCCGTGCGCCGGCCGTCTCCCGGGCGGACGCCCCCGCCTCCCCGGCCTGCCGGGCCGGCTGCTGCCGGAGGTACGCCGCCGTCCCCTGCCGCTGCTGCTCGCCGTCTGCCCACCCTTCCCGCCTGTCGCTCATGAGGGCAGCCTCCCTTCGGATGGAAACGTGCGTATGCCTGCTGCTGACCACTGGTACGGCTGCGGCGGCTCGTTGTCTCGACGCGAGGCGTCTTGATGCGAGGCGTCTTGATGCGAGATGTCTCGATGTGAGGCGCGGGTGTGAAGTCAGGCTCTCTGGTACGCGGCCGGGCCGCCGATCGTCTCCCCGGCCGTCCCGGAGCGCTGCATCCGGTGCCACTTCAGCCGGGCCCCGAGCAGCAGGGCCACCACGGACTGGATGACCACCAGATACATCAACTGCCGGTAGACGAACAGCTGGAACGGCAGCGACCACAGGGTCCGCATCCGCTCCCCGTCCAGCCGCAGCGCGTATCCGGCGCACACCGTCTGGATGCCGAGGTACGCGAGCCACACCCCGGCCGACTCCGTCGGGTCCTGGAAGAGGATCCCGTACACCGCGAACAGGTCGATCACGGGCGCCAGCAGCGGCAACACGACCTGGAAGAGCGCGAGATAGGTCAGCCCGCGGCGGCCGAAGCGCCCTTCCGGGCCCAGCGAGAAGACGGCACGGCGGTGCTTCCACATGGCCTGCAGCGTGCCGTATCCCCAGCGGTAGCGCTGCCGCCACAGCTGGCGCAGCGAGGTGGGGACCTCGGTCCAGGCGACGGCCGTCTCCTCGTACACCACGCGCCAGCCCGCCCGCCACAGCGACATCGTGAGGTCGGTGTCCTCGGCGAGGGTGTCCTCGCTGACCCCGCCCACGGCCATCAGCGCCTCCCGCCGGAACGCGCCGATGGCGCCGGGCACGGTCGGCATGCACTCCAGCACCTCGAACATGCGGCGGTCGAGGTTGAAGCCGAAGACGTACTCCAGGTGCTGCCAACGGCCCAGCAGGCTGCGCCGGTTGCCGACCTTGGTGTTCCCGCTCACCGCGCCGACGTCGGGCTGTGCGAGCGGCTGGATGAGCTGGCGGATGGCGTCCGGTTCGAAGACGGTGTCGGCGTCGACCATGACCACGATGTCGTGCTTGGCGTGCGCCAGCCCGGAGTTGAGCGCGGTCGGCTTGCCCGAGTTGGGCTGACGTATCACCAGCACCCGGGAGTCGTTGCTCGCGGCGGCGATCTCGGCCGTCCGGTCCGTCGACCCGTCGTCGATCACGATGACCTGGAGCTTCTGGTGAGTGGAGGCGAGCAGCGACCGGATGGTGCCCTCGATGCCGGCCTCCTCGTTGTACGCGGGGACGAGCACCGTCACCGGGTCGTTCACCACCCGGGGCGGCGCTCCGCCGGTCCCGTAGCGGGTGAGCCGCCGGACGTGGGCGCGGGCGAACACGACGAGCAGCACCAGCCGCAGCACCCCCAGCGCGCCCGCGATGCCCAGCACCCACGTCATGGTGGTCACGAAGGCGCGGCCGACGGCCGCGAGCGAGATCAGAGCGGTGCCCTGCCAGCGCTCCACGGTGGAGGACCGGGTCTCCACCGGCGGCACCCCGAGCCCGCCCGTCACCGTGGTGAACCTCCGCACCCGGGGGTTCTTCAGCAGCTTCTCGGTCTGCTGGTACGCGGTGTCCGTCTGCGGGAACTGCCGGACCACCCCCTGCGACGGCCGTTTCGACGGCTTGTCGGCGGCGACCAGCGCGTACCCCTGCGCGGCGACGCGGCGCGCCGCCTGCCACTCGACGCCGCACAGTGTCTCCACGTCGGTGGTCAGCGGCATCCGCATCAGCCGAGGTTCGGCCCCCACGGTGCCCGCGAGCGCCGACTCGGTCAGCGACAGCTCCATCGTGGAGCGGACGGGGGACGATGTGCCCATGTCGGCGCCGGTGTAGGTGTTGGAGCCGATCTCATGGCCCTCGGCTCTGATCCGCCGCACCAGCTCCGGATGCTCGGCCGCCTTGGCGCCGGAGAGGAAGAACGTCGCCCGTGCCTTGTGCCTGCGCAGCAGGTCGAGGATGCGCGGTGTCCACTGGGGGTCGGGCCCGCCGTCGTAGGTGAGCGCCACCGTTCCGGCGGGCATGCTCACCGTCTTCACCTGCCCGTTGTTGATCTGCACCACCGGGCCGCCGCCGACGATGTCCTTCGGCACGGGGCTGGTGCAGGCGGGCCGCGTCTTCGCGGCGTCCACCTCGTGGGTGGTCCAGCCCTGGAACATCAGCAGGCCGAACATGACGGGGAGGCTCAGCGAGAGCAGCAGCCAGTGCGCGCGCGGGTCACGGGACCGCTTGTGTCGGCCTCCTCGGCTCGGGTGGCTCATCGGCTGGATCGTCCCCCAGGGTTCTGGGTCGCATGAGCCACGGTCACCGTGGCACGTCTTCGGTCGAGGGTCGGTGGATGCCGTCGCCGCGAGGGGCGGCCCCGCGCGGCATCAGACGGTCTCACCGTAGTGAGGGCGGCTCAGCGGCCCCGCCCAACCGGCGGCAACGGATAAGAATCCGCCGACGCCGCCCTCGGGGGCTGCCCGATCACGTATCGTCTGTCGGCGGCCCGGCCATACGCCGCGTTCAGCGGCGCCCGTTCACCGGCGGAGGGCGTTCTCCTCCCGCATGTGCGACAGCTTCTGGGGGTTGCGCACCGCGTAGAGCCCGGTGATCAGGCCGTCGTCGACGCGCATCGCCAGGACCGTGTCGATCGTGCCGTCCCGGCCCTCCTGGTCGCCCTCGCGGAGGATCAGCGCCGGATGGCCGTTGACGTGCGCGGGCAGCAGCGATCCCATGGCGGCGATCCGGCCCAGCCCGGCGGCCAGCAGACGGCCCACCTTGTCGGCCCCCACGACGGGCCGGGGAACGGCCTGCTTGATGCCGCCGCCGTCGCCCAGGAAGACGACATCCGGCGCGAGGATGTCGAGCAGGCCCTGCAGATCGCCGGTCTCGGCCGCCCGCTGGAACGCGTCGAGCGCCACCCTGGTCTCTGCCGGGGTGACGGCTCCGCGCGGACGGCGCGCCGCCACGTGAGCCCGTGCCCGGTGGGCGATCTGG
The DNA here is from genome assembly GCF_001417735.1 of Streptomyces sp. NBRC 110028. Classification (GTDB taxonomy): domain Bacteria; phylum Actinomycetota; class Actinomycetes; order Streptomycetales; family Streptomycetaceae; genus Streptomyces. The sequence continues at coordinate 216,327 of NZ_BBUZ01000023.1, read as the reverse complement.
CGGACGGCGGCCGGGCTCTTGCCGACGGCGTCGGCGATCTCGTCGTACCCGAGGTCGAACACCTCGCGCAGCACGAACACCGCCCGCTCGGTCGGCGCCAGCGTCTCCAGCACCAGCAGCATCGCCATCGACACGCTTTCGGCCAGCTCGATGTCCTCCGCCACGTCCGGGGCGGTCAGCAGCGGCTCGGGCAGCCAGGGGCCGACGTAGGACTCCTTGCGGCGGCCGAGCGTACGCAGCCGGCTCAGTGCCTGGCGCGTGGTGATCCGGACCAGATACGCGCGCTGGTCCCGCACCGTGCCGAGGTCGACCCCCGCCCACCGCAGCCAGGTCTCCTGCAGCACATCCTCCGCGTCGGCGGCCGAGCCGAGCATTTCGTAGGCGACGGTGAACAGCAGGTTGCGATGGGCGACGAACACCTCGGTCGCCGTGTCCTCGGCGCGTTCGCTCTCCACCGGCTGCTCCCGCCTCTTCGCGCTCCACGATGCCATGCGCATGAGACGCCGGTCGTCGCGGCTCTGTGACACCTCCGGCCGGTGGCACACGTCACACCGCCGTCCCTGTCACAGGGAGCGGGCCGTCGGCATCTGGTGTTCGTCCACCGCCACACCACGACAGAAGCACGCGAGAGGACGAACCCATGGACGCCCGGTTCAACCTGTTCGAGAACGAGACCTCCGCCAAGTTCGCCAAGCGGTTCGCCAACGCCGGCCTGGTGATCCACCAATCGTCACTGCCGACGTCCACGCAGGAGCTGGTGTCGCTGCGCGCCAGCCAGATCAACGGCTGCGGCTGGTGCGTCGACATGCACACCAAGGAGGCCGCGGCCGCCGGGGAGACCGCGGTCCGGCTCCACCTGGTCGCCGTCTGGCGCGAGGCCACCGTGTTCACCGAGGCCGAGCGGGCCGCACTGGCCCTCGCCGAAGAGGGCACCCGGCTCGCCGACGCCCAGCTCGGCGTGTCCGACGAGACCTGGGCCCAGGTGCGCGAGCACTACGACGACGATCAGATCGCCGCGCTGGTCTCGCTGGTCGCCCTGATCAACGCGGCCAACCGGCTCGCCGTGATCGTGCACCAGCGGGGAGGCTCGTACGAGCCCGGCATGTTCGCCGCCGCGGTCACCAGCTGACCGGCGTACGCGCCCGACCCGGCCCGGGGCCGACGGCCCCGGGGCCGGGCCCCGTCCTACTTCCGCCAGAACAGGTGGTGCGTCACCCCGCTCGGGCTGGGCACGACGTCGAGGTGGAACCGGTCCAGCAGTTCGTCGGGCGACTCCCACAGCCGTTCCCCGGCCCTCAGCTCCACCGGTGCGACCACCACGTGCAGGGTGTCGACGAGGTCGGCGTCGAGGAACTGCCGGATGGTGCTGACCCCGCCACCGAGCCGCACGTCCTTGCCCCGCGCCGCCTCCCGCGCCTGCGCGAGGACCGAGGCCGGATCGCCGCCGACGAAGTGGAACGTGGTGTCGGAGAGCGTGAACGAGGGACGCGGGTGGTGGGTCATGACGAACACCGGGGTGTGAAACGGGGGCTCGTCACCCCACCAGCCCCGCCAGTCGTGGTCCTGCCAGGGTCCGCGCTGCGGCCCGAACTTGTTGCGGCCCATGATCTCGGCGCCGATATCGTGGGCGAAGTCCCGCGTGAAGTAGTCGTCCAGCCCGCGGCTCCCGCCCGGCTCGGTGCGCCCGGGCCAGCTCGCCGTGGCCATGGCCCAGGCCATCAGCTCCCTGGGGTCGGCGTCGCCGAACGGTCTCTCCAGGCTCTGGTGCTCACCGGCACCGAATCCGTCCCGCGAGACGGTGAAGTTCTGGACTCGCAGCAGCTGCGTCATGGCGCGCTCCTCCTGTGGGATGTCGACGATGGTTGGACCGCCAGGACCGCACAAACTCATCGCTTCACAGCGCCACGACACGCTCGACGCGTACGCCCCCCCGCGCCAGCACGTCGTCCCGGGTGACCGACCGTGAGTCGTTCGACGGCGGAGTGACGGTCACATGGTTCGCCCGGCGCTGACCCGCCCGTCCCGGACGTGTCCGGGACACGGGCAAACCCCCAGGTCCCGGGGGATGCCGCGTCCGGGACAGGCCAGATCGCTTTACGGGCCCGGTCCGGAGCGGATTTTCTCTGTCACAGCCGCCGGCACGGGTCGGCGGCACGAACGAAGGGGAACCACCTATGAACCGCAAGCTCGGCATGGCGGCGGCCTCGATCCTGATGGGCGCGGCGGCGGCCGTCGCCGTCCCCGCGACGGCACAGGCCGCCCCGGCCGCGACCTGGCAGCCGACGGGCCAGTACTACTCCACCTCTTCGCGCTGCATGGCAGACGCGGACTACTACCTGGCGGCCTCCAACGTCTACGACTACAAGTGCGTGAAGTCCGGCAGCCTCTACAAGGGCATGGTCTACGCCGACTGACGACCACCCGCGTCACGCGTTCTTCCTCGGGGGACACAACGCCCCTCCGCTTCCCGTCACCGGGGAGGCGGAGGGGCGCGTGTGGGCCGGGTGACGCCGGGGTTACGCGGTGACCGAGACCGGCGTGAGGGACTCCCAGTCGTCCTTGACCACGCGGATCTTCATGGTGTGCCTGGCGCCCTCGCCGAGGTTGCCGGTGGCCGTCGTCGGCCTGGGCGATGGCCTGGGTGGCCGCCACGGCCCAGCGCGTCCAGCCGTCGGCATATGCCTGATCCAGCGCCTGGACATCGGCGGAGAGGTCCTCGAAGGGCACCCATGCGCGGTGGTCGCAGGCTCCGGATGAGTTCGGCTGCCTCGGTGAGGCAGGTGGTCACCCGCTCAGCCTTCCCACAAGGAGCAGGACATGCAGTGCCGCCAGGAGCAGGGGGACGAACCGCTCTGTTGTGCCCAATTCGAGATACCTGAACCGACGCGATCTCCGAACCTGCTTCAAGCTCGTCCATTCGTCGGTGTAGATCTTGGCGGGCAGTTGCTCCTCCAGCTTGTTGATGACTTCGAACTTGGCCTGGTTGAGGAGTTGGTAACTGCGCAACTGCAGCCACCAGAAAGCGGAGATGGTGCAACCGGTCAAGGTGACGGACAGAGCTGCGTACCAGCTGATGTTGTGGACAGTGGAGTCGGCAAGGCCGACAGCGGCCAGCAATGTGGTCTGGATGCCCAGGAAGAAGCTGTTGGCGGCGCCGCGTCGGGCCGAGACGCGATCGGCCATCTCGACCGCCAGTGTGTAGCTGGTGATGACGTCCGCGTCCCTTCCGGTGTCCGGCCTCCGCGACCGTGCCGCCACGGGGTTCGGCTGTTCAGGGACTGCTGGATCCGCCTGCCGGAACGCCGCCGCACCCTGCCATGAGTTCTCGGTCATCACGTCTGCCCCGACACTGAGGGTGATCCGCCTGGTCCGCTGTTTCGTAACTCTTCCAAGAGGGGCCTCAGCTGCCTCTTGACGGCTGCGTTGTCCATCCGGAAATTTCCGCTCACCGTCGATGTGTTCAGAGAAACCATGTGCGGTTCGCAGTCTTCGGTGAAGTAGACCATGGACGTGAACCAGAATGCCCGGTCGGCGCGAGACGTTCCGTAGCTCGGCAATTCAGGCAGAAGAGGGGTCTCCCACGAGTCGCCGTAGCGGGCCTTGAGTTCATACAGCACGCCTTCCGCCTCTGCGATGCTCGATGCCTTGAAGCGTCGGTACTCGATGGGGTCCGTCACCAGGAGGACCAGTCGCGTGGGATGACTTCGGCGGAGCACCTCGGCGTATTCCCACAGCGTTCCCGGCCCGGGGCCGGTTCCCAGGACGATCAGTCCGGCGTTCTCGATGAGTCTGCCGACAGTGCCCTTCCAGTCGTCGAGCGGCAGGTACATGCGCGATGCCCCTGCCCCTCCCGGAACCTGCTCACCCGGGCTGCCGACTGCCAGCAGCGGCCCGAATTCGGAGAACAGGGCACTGAGACGCTCCTCGTGGCTGCGGTTGGACTGCGCGATCCACGTGCCGGGGTTGTTGAAGAAGTTCAGGTTGGCGTGACGAGGCGTGAGCGCGGATGCGCCGGTGTCCTGAGAGAACGGGCGAAGATAGAGGACGTACGAGCCTTCGGACATGCCGGTCGGCGAAGTGATGATGTTGGCCAGATACCGATTCCCCGCCATCGCCGGGATGGAGGCGAATCGGATAACCGCGGCACCGGCGATTCCGACCGTGAGGAACGCGATGAGAAGGACGTACCACGGCGGCCCGTCATACCCCGGCCGTTCCGGAATACTGCCTACCAACCTCAGTCCCAGGAATGCGAGAACGAGGACCACGGCGCCCCCGAGACGCATCCCCCAGCCTGCTGTCCGCAGTGCCCAGCCATGGACCCGACGCCTTCGGGGAAGAGGTGCCAGGCCGGCCGCAGGCGCGTCCAGCCCGAGTGATCGCCGGGCAGCTCGCCGAGCGGCCAGTGCCGTCCAGATGACCGCGCCGCCGAGGCACGCGATCGCGATGTCGAGAAGAAGTGTGTGAGGAGAGGGGCGGTCACGCGCAGATGACGCAAGCCTCACAAGGTCACCCAGTGTGAGACGTAGGCCTCCCCATGCCACGGTGGTGCCGATCACGCCCATCACAAGGCTTGTGACCTGGAGAAACCTCGCCCGGAACTGGTGGGCCCCGCGCAGGGCCTTCGAGGTCATTGGTGTGGCCAGTCCGAAGTGACGCCGGGCGGCATGCCTGGCGATCGTCCCGAGACGGAAGAGCATCGCGCCGGCGACCGCGATCGACATGTAGAAGGCAAGAGCGATGAAGAATGAGGGGCGGTCGGCGCCTGGCCGAACCCAGGTGATCGCAGTCGAGACACCATAGAGGGCGGCCACTGCGGCGCCGGTCACCCTGAAGAGCCAGCAGGCCGCATGCAACGTCCAGCCGACCATGGAGGCCGCTCGTGAAGCAGCCTTCGTCGGGCGTCTCGCTGCGTCGAGCACCGCCCATCCCGCGAAGAAGACCGGGAAAGCGCAGAACGCCAGGCCGAGGTTGACCAGCCATATGAAGTCGGTGTGCACAGTGACCATGGACATCTGGAATCCCATGATCAAGAGGCAGGCGCTGACCCAGATCAGGGCGCTCCCCACCATCCGCAACGGCATGCTGCTGGGCGGGGCATCCGTCCTCTTGCGAACGGGACGGATGGCAAGCGCGTTGGCGAGCCGCGGGGAGGCGATGGGCGGGGAGATGCGCGCGCCCAGCGAGAGCAGAATCAGAGACAGGATCGCGAGTGCGTGGTCCAGCAGGAAGACTTCGGGGAACGAAGGCTGCGCGCTGTGATCACCAGGTGTCGGCTCAGGTGCGGTCACGGAGAGGAAGGGAACGACAAGCAGCGTGGCAAGAGCAAGAACAGCCGCGCACAGGTAGCAGGTTCTACTGATGATCGTGGGCGCACGTCGATGGATGAGTCTTTGGTTTTCATGGGCCCGCCCGTTCACCGTATGTAGCCCCCCCTCAGCCACGTAGGTGAGATCAAGATAGAGAGCATCTCGAAGCGTAGGCAATCGCTCCTGCAAGAAATGGTCGCGTGGCGGCCCGCAGCCCGAGCTCTGCCTCTCCCGTCACCAGATGTCGGGGGTCGGGATCGCCCGGGTGAAGTCGCCCGCCCGCAGCGCCTCGGTGGGGATCGACCAGTGCATCCAGCCGCCGTCGCCGCCGATGTACCACTGGTCCTGCCCGGACAGCTGGAGCAGGTGGTGGTAGAGGTTCGGATCTTCGTGGTTCGGCAGCATCGGTGAGCTTCCGGTGGGGAATTGAGGCCGGCCGAAGGCGATGTCCTCCGACGAGTCGAGCGCGCCCGGCCGCTGCGACCACTCGGTCAACAGACCCTCCAGGTGCAGGGCGGGCATGGCCCTGGCCATGTCGGACGCCTCGGGGCCCAGGTCGAGGTCGTCCCAGGCGGGATCAAAGGAGTCGGGGAAGGCGAAGCCGGGCGCCGCCGCCCACGGGACCGGATCGAAGACGCTCGACCGGACGGGCGGGGCCGTCTCGACGGCGTGCGTCGAGTGGGCCGCGATCACCGCCCCCAGTTCCGGGGCGAGGCAGCCGTACTTGAGCGACAGTTCCATTGCGGCCGGGTCGGCCATCTCGGATTCGCTGTCGAGGGCGAAGAAGTTGAGCAGGCCCGTCCCGGCCGGGAGGACGTCGCCGAGCCAGGGGGCCAGGGCGTCGGTGTCGAGGACGGCGAGCAGGCTCAGCGGGAGGCCGTCGCAGGCCGGCCATTCCGTGCCCGGTTCGAGCATCGCCCGCCCGCCGAACCGACTGTGCCCGGCGGCCTCGCCCGGCCGGCCTTCGGTGAGGGCGAAGCCCGGCCGGGCGAGGCGGACGAAGCGGTCCGCGAGGTCTGCGCCGAGGCGTTCGGCGCAGAAGTCGCGCAGGGCGGTGAGCGTGGCGTTCGGTTCCATGCGAGGGATTCAAGCAGCCACGTGTGACACCCCCGAGACGCAGCCGGGTTGCCCCGTCGACCACCCCGCTGACGGCGTCAACGGCTGAGCAGCGTCGGCCGAGGCCGGAACCTCCCCGGAGGGGACTCATGGGCGGCCACGGGGGCATGCACCACTGGCATGCGGCGGGCCGCCGACTCCGAGGAGGGTGGGCGGCCCGCCGAATCAGTTCACCCGACGTATCCCCCGCGCGCCACCACACCAGACATGCCGTCTCGAACCATCCGTGGCACCAGGAGCGTTGCGGGGGCGCGTGATGCCCGGCATTCCCCTTCGCGCACGCCCCGCCCGCAGACACGGAACCGTGGTGAGGCCCGATGCCCCCTCGCCGCTCCTGGGCTTCGCCTCCGCGACGGGGCGCAGGGCCCGGCCGGTAAGGAGCCGCGATCACGAGGTCTACAAAGGCCAGCGGAGCCCGTCCGGAAGGTGCCACGCATAGTGGCGCCCATCGGCCTCGCGGGCGTAGCCGAAGCGGTCCTGCGCCGGTCGGCCGTGGTCGTTCCACCACCGCCAGGCGCGCTCTGCCTGTCGCCACAGGTCGGTGCTCCCGCCGTACGTGACGATGGCGCTGGGCCCTGCGGCGCGTTCTCCGGTGATGGGGGCGCGTGCCCACGCGCCGTCGTGCTGCTGGAGCTGGAGCGACATGGCGCCGGTTTCGTCGTCCACGTGATAGACCAGCTCGGCGCCCGGGATGTGGAACGCGAGCAGTAGCCGGAACGGGTAGTGCTCGCGGATGTCGACAGCGGTGAGGGTCGTGGGCCGGGACCCGGCCCGGGGCGCGTACGGCGCTCGCTCGGGGCGCCGGTAGGCATGGGCGTCGCTGCGGGCGGGCATGAAGCGTCCGGTCGTGGTGGTGAAGTGGCCGGTGGCGCGTCGCTCTTTGTCAACGGTCAGGCGGACCAGACCGCCTTCGATCCCCATGGACACGTCGGTCAGGATGACGCCGCCGGGCCGGATCTGCTCGATCCATGCGGCAGGTACGCGGGGGACCGAGCAGGTAGCCATGATCCGGTCGAACGGGGCACGCCCCAGGAGACCTCCTTGCCCGTCTCCAGCGGCGAGGTGCGGCCGGTAACCCACGGAGGCGAGCCGACCGCGGGCGGCTTCGACGAGAGCGGGGGAGACGTCGACGGACTGCACGAGGCGATCGCCCAGCCGCGCGCACAGGAGGGCCGCGTTGTAGCCGGTGCCCGTGCCGACTTCGAGTACGCGGTGGCCGTCGGCCACGCTCAGGTCCTCCAGCATCTGCGCCATGAGGCTGGGCAACGTGCTGGAGGACGTCGGAATACCGGTCCACGCGCGCTCGCCGACGCGCTCGGCGGTGTCGGGATCGAGTGCCGTGACGAGGGTCTGGTCGCTGTAGACGGCTGCTTGCCAGACGTCCCGGTCGGCCGCGTCGTTCCGGCGCCATACGGTGATGCCCCTGTCGTCGGTCTCCTGCCCGTACCACTGGGGCACGAAGACGTGGCGCGGCACACCCGCGAACGCCTCGGCCCAGGCCGCCGAATAGATCGCTCCCGACTGCTGTAATTTTTCGACCAGCGCATGCAGTCGCGCTGACGCGCCGTCGAAGCTGGGGACACTCACGCGGGGACTCCTTGTAGCTCATCGGCGATGGCCTCGGCGATGGGCAGACCCGTGGCGCCTTGGATCCAGTCCCATTGGCCGCATGGATTCGCCTCCAGGAACGTCCACGCTCCCGATGGTGAGACAACGAAATCGAGGGCGGCGAAGCGAAGGCCCAGACGGCCCATCAGACAGCGCACCCCATCGGCGACGTCGGCGGGCGTGTCGGTCCGGTGATAGGTGAGAGAGCCGTAGTCGCTGCGCCAGTCCTCATGCCCTCGGGCGCTGCCGGCATGGACTTCCGCGGCGAGTAGACGGTCGCCTGCGATGGTGAGCCGCACCTCGTAGGCCTTGTCGATCCAGGCTTGGAAGAGATGGGCGGTGGCGTCGATGCCGTCCAGATCGACCAGATCGTGTGGGGAGAGGCAACGGGTGTACACGGTCTTGAGTTCATTGCCTTCGATGAAGACCGGCGAGGCCACGGGTTTGCAGATGATGGGACCTGGTGTGTCCTCGGCGAACGCCTTGACGGCGTCCGGGTCGTTCGTCACCAGGGTCGGAGGGATGGTCAGTCCGCACTCACGGGCTGTGGAGAGTTGGACCGGCTTGTACTCGGCGCGAGTCATCGCCGCTGGGTGGTTGACCCACCGGGCCGTGAGCGATGTGATCACCCCACCGAACCCCGCTCGTGCCTGCGCCGCGGCGAACCGTCGTTCGGGCTGGGACATTCCATGCGGGAGACGGAACTGGTGAGGTGCGCGGAAGTAGACGGCTTCGATGTCCGAAAGGTCGACGGCCCGATGAGGTGTGGCGAGTCCGCCTGCCCACCCGCGCCGGGCGTCGATACGCCCCGTGAGGGTGGCCTGCTGCGGAAAGTCCGCGGTGTCCATCCGGAATACCCGCGCCCCTCGGCCGGTGAGTACGTTCACGACGCGGTCCGTCGGCCAGTCGTCGCGGGCGGCGATCACGAGGATGGTGGGCATGACTTCAATCCTTCGGGCCCTCATCGAGGGGAGGGGGATTGGTCATGTTGCCGTCGGGAACGGTGGGACTGTGAGTGGCCATGTACGGCAGCGGGCCGTCGTAGAGGCCGACTGACATCTGCGCTGCGTCGTCGTAGACAGCCACCGGTTTCTCGATCGTCTGCGTGCGGTCGGGCACACAGGCGAAACGAAGAATCCACGGGCGCGTGGTGGAGCCCGAGGGCGCCTCGTCACTCTGGAGAAGCCGTCCGCCGAGCGGTAGGAGCGGAAACGCCTCTTGTGGATGCGCGAAAGTGGTCACTGCGTGGTGTCCTTCCTCTCAGACGGTCGAAGGAACGAGAACCAGTTTGGCCCCGCTCGCCTCGTTTACGGCTTGTTTCAGGACTGGCCGGTGGAGAGCGAGCTGGTCAGGTCGAGTTCGGCCCAGATTTCCTTGCCGACAGTGCGCTCGCGTACGCCCCAGCGGGCGGCGAGCGCGCGGACGATGAGCAGGCCACGGCCGTGCCGGTCCTCGGGTGACGGCTGCCGGGGGTGGGGGAGTCGTTCGCCCTTGGGGTCGGAGACGGCGATGCGCAGCGCGGTTTTCATCAGGGTGAGGTGGACGCGGAACAGCCGCCCCGGAACGCGGCCGTGCCGTACGGCGTTGCTCGCCAGCTCGGAAACGATGAGCGCGACGTCGTCGGCGAGGGCGGCGTGGCCCCACTCGGCCACCAGTCGGGCGGCGTGCTGGCGGGCACGGGTCACGCTTATCGGTGTCGGGACGTAGTCGACGCGGTTTTCGTTGATGACGGGGTCTTGGGGCGCGAGTTCCATCGCGTACCTCCGGGTGGGCAGGGCGGAGCACGTCCGCCAACTGACGTCCCTGTGCAAGCGGTTCATCACGGACCGTAGCCCTGGTGTCGAGAACTGCACAAGTTCCTCTTGGAGGAATTCCCCCGATCTAGTTTGCGGTGGCGGTGGGAGGCAGCCAGACTGTGCGCGTGACGACGAGTCAGCCCATGCAGGGCAACAGCACCTCGACCGTTCTGGGACGCAGGCTTGGCGGGGAGCTGATCAAGCTCCGCACGGCGGCGAGCCTGACGCAGACCCACGCCGCCAAGGCCCTCACCGGCTCCACGACCAAGGTCGCGAAGATGGAGGGCGGCTGGGTTCCGGTGCGGGACCCGGACATCCGTGCGCTGTGCGAGTTATACGGCGTGAGCGATCCGGCGATCGTGGGCGGGCTGCTGGAGCTGGCCCGCGTCGACCGCGAGCGCCGCAAGGCGAAGGGTTGGTGGAACGAGTTCCCGAACCTCGGGGACATGCAGGAGTACGTAGCTCTGGAGAGTGCGGCGACCGCCATCAAGGCATGGCAGCTCACCTTTGTCCCGGGACTCCTGCAGACTCCCGACTACATCCGGGCTCTCAGGGATGACGCTCCATCGGCGGAAGGTGGCGATCACGAGCGGTTCGTGGCGGCGCGGCTCGCACGCCAGCGGCGGCTCGATGAGTCGCCGCAGCTCTCACTGCGGGCGGTGGTGTACGAGGCCGCGTTGCGGAACCTGATCGGTGGCGCGGACGTGATGCGGGAGCAGCTGGACCATCTGGCCGACGTCGCTGGAAAACCCAGTGTCAGTTTGAGGGTGCTCCCGTTCAGCACGGGAGCCCGTCACGGGATGAACTGCACCTTCAACATCATCTCGTTCTCCGAGCCGGGCGCCATGGACGTGGTCTACATGGAGGTTCCTTTCAACCGGCTCTGGGTGGAAGGTGGGGAAGCGGCTGCACAGTACGACGAGTTGTTCGAGAGAATCGCCACGCGAGCCCATAATGAGCGCGACTCCCTGGAACTCATTTCCCGCCTCAGCAGAGAGCTGTGACCATGCCTGATTTCACATTCCGCAAGTCGAGTTACAGTGACCCCGAGCGCGAGTGCGTCGAGGTGGCCACCAACGTGCCCGGTGCGGTGGCGATACGCGACTCGAAGCGCCCCGACGGGCCGATACTCCGGTTCATGCCTGCTGCTTGGGCGGACTTCCAGGCCGTGGTTGCGGGGGAGGCCAAGCGGTGACAGCTTTCGATTTCCGCAAGTCGAGCTACAGCGACCCCGAGCACGAGTGCGTCGAGGTGGCCACCAACGTGCCCGGTGCGGTGGCGATACGCGACTCGAAGCGCCCCGACGGGCCGATGGTCCGCCTCACCCCCGCCGCCTGGGCGGAGTTCCGGGCCTCCCTCGTCGGCGGAGGGATCGTGTCCGCCCCTCGGGCGTGAGCGAACCTCCTGCCCAGGGCGCGCGCGTTCTGGCCTCTCGCCCTTACACGCGCAGTTGGGGTCCCCCAGACTGATCTGCGTTCTCATCGAACCCGTCTCGGAGAGGGGAAGGCAGTGCGGGCTCAGCAGCACGGCAGGGGTGGGCATGCGAAGCCGGGAGGGCCGGTCATCGGGCCGAAGCCCTCCCCGGACGGGAGCGGGCCGGCGCCCGGACCGAAACACGGCGGCGGTAACGGCGACAAGAGGTGACCGCCACTGAAGCCGAAGGTCAGGCACGGCTGGCCTCGACGCTCGCCACGGACGGCTACCTGGACGACGGCCGGTTGCGGGACGCGTTCGAGGCGGTGCCGCGCCACCTGTTCCTGCCCGATCGCGTGTGGCTGGACGACAGCACCGCCAGTACCGGGTACGTACTGGTGGACCGGGTCAGCGACCCGGACCGCTGGTGGGCCGCGGCCTACAGCGACGTCTCCGTGGTCACCCAGATCGACGACGGCGCACCCGAGCCGTTGGACGACCACTGGGCCACACCCACCTCTTCGGCTTCCCGGCCGAGCGTGGTCGCCCTCATGCTGGCCGCCGCCGATCTCCGACCCGGGCAGCGGGTCCTGGAGATCGGGACGGGTACGGGGTTCAATGCCGCCCTCATGGCCCACCTGGTCGGGGAAGCACATGTCACCAGCGTGGAGATCGACCCGCGCATCAGCGCTCAGGCCCGCGCTTCCCTCGCCGCCGCCGACTGCCACGTGCGCATCGTCTGCGCGGACGGGGAGGGCGGGGTGCCTTCCCGCGCGCCCTACGATCGCGTCCTGGCCACGGCCTCCCTGCTGCGGCTCCCGCAGGAATGGGTGGAGCAGACGGCAGAGGGCGGCTTGATCGTTGCTCCGTGGGAGACCGCGATGTGCCCTCACGGCATGGTGCGGCTCACCGTTCGGGGCGGGCGGGCTTCGGGCCGGTTCCGCACGCCGGTGACGTTCATGACGTTGCGTGGACAACGACACCGGGCGCGCCTCGCGGAGATGTTCACGGACGAGGCATGGGAGGAAGCCCGACATCGAGGTCTCGGTAGTCGCCCCGCCCTCCTGGGCGACGATGACGCCCGGTTCGCGGTGGGGCTGCGTCTGCCGGGGGTGCACTACTGGGAGCAAGCGGGCACAGGCCATTGGCTGTGCAGCGAGGACTCGTGGGCGCTCATCGACGACGACGCGGTGCACCAGTGGGGGCCACGAGACCTGTTCGACGAAGCGTCGGCGGAATCGGCTTGGTGGGAGGACGCGGGACGTCCGCATGTGCACGACTTCGGTCTCACGGTCACCCCCGGCGGGCACACCGCATGGCTCGGCACTCGGGAGAGTGGACCGTCCTGGCCGCTCTTCGGCTGAGCAGCGACCAACAGGGGCTTGAGGTGATTCCGGGACGGGGACACGCCGACGCCATGGCGTGTCCCCGTCCCGGAATCAGCTCAATCGGACGTCTGCCCGCAGGGAGCCCAGGGCCGTCACGTCCCGTGGTAAAGCCGTGCCAGGTCGATGAGCTGAAGGGTCTCGTCCCGGCTCGCCAGGTCCTGGAGATCTTCGGTGAAGCCGGCGCCGCTGAAGCACCTATACATGCATCCCCCGTAGCCGCCCGTCCCGCCACGCGCGCCTAGCGCTTGTCGACGACGAGCCCGCCGTTCAGGATCACTGTGCTGAGGTCGCGAAGGTTGCCGACGTCCGCGGTGGGATCGGCGTTCAGCACGAGCAGGTCGGCGCGCTTGCCGGGGGCCACCGTGCCGAGGTCGGGGCGGACACACTGCCGCGCCGCGCCGCTGGTGCCTGCGGCGAGCACCTGGGTGGGCGTCAGTCCGGCCGCCACCATGAGTTCGGCCTCTTCCAGAGTGTTGGCTCCGAACAGGCCCCGACCGCTGAAGGTGTCGCTGCCCAGCGCGATGTGCACGCCGGCCTCGGCGACCTTCTTGAGATTGCCGCGGGCGTCCGGGTGGGCATCGTCGATCCACAGTGTGGGCGTGTAGGTGATGTCATGTTCGAGCATCAGGTCGATGAGCGAGTGGTCGGTGAGGGGCTCGACGGTGACGCCGTGCTCCAGGCCGTCCGCCCCGGCCTCGATCGCCTCGCGTGCCGCGGCTTGCTGGGTGGTGTGGACGGTTACCCGAAGGCCCCGCTCGTGCCCGGTCTCGATGCCCGCCCGAAGGAGATCGAGGGGGAGCCGTTCCAGCTCGACACCATCCGGAAAGGCGGGATTCTGCCAGAGGTACTTCGGCCCGCCGGAGTGTGCGCACGCGCCTTCCGACAAGAGTTTGATCGCGTCCACCTCGCGGTCGGCGAGATGGTGCACCAGGTCGCGGATCTGCCGCACGCTGCCGACCTCTGCTGTGAAGCGCTCGCGCGCCCAGGGGTTGCCGCTGAAGACAGTGGCGGCGGGATGCCCGTCGCGTCCGGTGATACCGCAACCGGTCGCCAGCAGTCGTGGGCCCCGCAGCGTGCCTGCGGCGATTTTGGCCCGCGTGTCCAGGATTCCGCCCGTCGGATCGCCCACCGACTTGATGGTGGTGATCCCGTGGTCGAGGAACAGCCCGAGCCTTCCTGGAAGCTCGTTCTCCTCGAAGCCCCGCATCGAATCCGGATCAACGACCGCGTGCACGTCGTAGAAGTGGATATGGGTGTCGATCAGGCCCGGCATGACCCATCCTCCGGCCGTGTCCACCTCCTGTGTGCCTCTGAGTGGGTCCGCCGAGACGGAAGCGATCTCCGCGCCGTTGATGGCGATGTCGTACAGACCGGCGAGCGCCTGGCGGCCGTCGAAGAGGTGTGCGCGACTGATCACGAGGTCGTAGGTGGCGGGGTCGCGGGCTTCGGTGCTCGCTGGTGCTTCGGATTCCTGGGGCACTGCTCTTACTCCTGGTGTGTTCTGAGTGGGTGTTCCGGGCCGTGGTGCACGCGGATGGACGGTGGAGCCGCTGACATCGGGAGCTGGGAGGAGCCCGGAGCGCCAACCGGAAAACTGTGACTACTGCGGTTACAGTTAAGTCATGCGTCATGGTGCGGGGTGCGTCTGTGTGCTTGATCAGTGATCCCTCGGTTCGCTGCCGGAGGCCAGCACCCGCCCCAGCAGGCCGGCGATCGTCGTCCTGCCGAGTCGCTCCTCCAGGGCTCGTTCCGCGTTCCGGAACTCGACGTCGAGCAGGTCGCCGATGCTGCGTCCGATCTCGCACGCGCCACTGGGCGGATGGGCGTGCCGCGAGAAGACCTGTCCGTCCTCGACGGCCGCGTACGCGTCGTAGAGCGTGATGTCCCGCGGGGCGCGGGCGAGGGACCAGCCCCCCGCTCGACCCTCGGTGGACCACACCAGATCGGCGTCCCGCAGGCGGCCGAGAACGCGCCGTACGAGGACCGGATTGCTCTCAAGGCTTTCCGCGATCTCGGCGGAAGTCAGCGAGCCCCCACGCCGGTTGGCCAGCATGGTGAGCGCGTGAATCGCGACCGCGCTCCTACCGCTGAGCCCCGCCATCTCCTGCTCCTCGCTGTCCATCGATTAACTGCAACCATAGCAGTTTCAGTTCGCTGGGTCGCCGCCCAGCGCATCGAGGTCTCCGGCGGCGCCCTCCTGTGGCGCCGGGCGACGGCCGGTAGGGAAGTACGCGGTGACGGCCCCGCATCGCTCCGAGCCGACCCTCGGCCGGACCCGCTGATTCCGCACCCGGCGTGGCACCTGTGACGCTCGTCACTGGAACTCACTCGTCCCCGGAGGGCAGTTGAAGGCGTGACCACAGATATGCGAACCCGGGTGCGGGCCGGGGATCCCGACGCCTTCGCGGAGTTGTTCGACACTCACGCGCGCGCGGTGTACAACCACGCCTTCCGGCTGACCGCCGACTGGTCCGTGGCCGAGGACGTCATGTCGGCGACGTTTCTGGAGGCGTGGCGGCGCCATGCGTCGGTCGAGGCCGACGGGGGTTCGCTGCGGCCCTGGCTGCTGGGGATCGCCACCAACGTGGCCCGCTCGCACTGTCGCGGCAACCGGCGCTACCGGGCCGCGGCCGCCGCTGCCGCCGAGGCGGGGCCCGAGGCCCAGCGGATTCCCGATCACGCCGAGGAGACGGCGGGCCGGGTGGACGACCGGCGGCGGATCAACGCCACGCTGACCGCGCTCGGCTCGCTGAAGCGGGCCGAGCGCGAGGTGCTGGTGCTGTGCCTGTGGGAGGGCATGGAGTACGCCGATGTCGCCCGCACCCTCGCCATCCCCATCGGAACCGTCCGCTCCAGGCTGTCCCGGGCCCGCACCAAGCTGCGCAAACTCGCTGATGCCGAACTCATCGGGAAAAAACGGGAACTCGCCTCCCCCACCCGGCAGATAACAGGTGATCGCGGCTACGCGATCCGGTCCGCAGAGGAAGGAAACCGATGAACGCCAGCCCCTCCCAGCCGCACCCGGCTGAGTGGCCGGAGACCCGAGAGCTTCGGGACACCGAGGAGCGGGATCTGCCGGCGGGCCGCCATGCGTCGCACAAGGAGCGCCTGATGGCCCAGATCCATGACGACATCCGCGACACCACCGCACCCGCCGCCCCCGCGCGGCAGCGCGGTCCGTTCCTGCGCCGGAGGATCCTGCTGCCCGTCGCGGCCTGCGCCCTCGCCGGGGCGATCGTGGGCGGCGTAGCCCTGTACGGGGACGACGGCGGGGACGGTACGACGCCCCTGGCCACCGGACCCGCGCTGACCACGCCGGTCGGCACCGCCGACGCGAAGGGCGCCGCCCGGCTGCTGGGCCGCATCTCGCTGGCCGCCGCCGATGCCTCCGGGCCCACGGTGCGCGACGGCCAGTTCCTCTACATCGCCTCGAAGGTGGCCAGCACCTACCCCAAGACGGTGGACGACAAGACCACGGTGGTCAGCCAGGAGCTGCACGACCGTCAGGTGTGGCAGTCCCTCGACGGGAAGGACGGCTGGCTGATCGAGGCGGGCGAGACCGGCGATCAGGGCATCACCCTGGCCGGTGAGCACCCGGTCAGTTCGGCGTACGACAACCTCGTCAAGCTGCCCACCGACGCCGACGCACTGCTGAAGAAGATCAGCCAGGACGCCGACAAGATCCGGGACAAGGAGGTCCCCCGCGATCAGGCGGCCTTCGTCGCCCTCGGCGATCTGCTGACCGAGAGCTACCCGCCCGCGAAGCTCACCGCGGCCATCTACCAGGCCGCGGCGAAGATCCCCGGGGTCGTCACGGTGGACGACGCGGTCGACGCCACCGGCCGGCACGGGGTCGCGGTGGCGCGGCTGAACGAACAGGACGGCCAGCGCACCGAGTGGATCTTCGACAAGAAGAGCCTGGAGTTCCTGGGGGAGCGTAATGTCCAGGTCAAGCCCGACACGAGCGGGGTGTTCAAGGTCGGCACCGTGACCTTCACCAGCGCCATCACCCAGCGCGCGGTCGTCGACGGCAACAAGCGGATGCCCTCGCGGGAGGGCTGAGACGCATGCCGTCGAAGACCTCCACGGCCGCGCTGTGCACCCTGCTGGTCTCGGCGGCGCTGACGGGGGCCGCGCTCGCGGCCCCCGGCTCCGGCCTCGGCGTACGCACGACAGGCACCGCCATCACGACGGCGGACCTCAGACCTCCTCGCGCATCAACCGCAGATACACCACCGAGAACGCCGCCCCCACCAGCAGCAGCAACAGTGCCACCGCCGTGCCGTAGCCGATCAGGGACTTGTTGAACGCCTGGTCGTACATGAACACCGGAAGCGTCTGGCTGCGGTTGCCGGGACCGCCGCGGGTCATGGCCCAGATGAGGCCGAACACCGACAGCGTCTGCAGGGTGTTCAGCATCAGATTGGTGCCGATGGAGCGGCGGATCATCGGCAGGGTCACATGCCAGAAGCGGCGGAGGCCGCCCGCGCCGTCGACCTCCGCCGCCTCGGTGATCTCCTGGGGGATCTCCGACAGGGCGGCGGAGTAGACGAGCATCGAGAACGCCGTACCGCGCCAGACGTTGGCGAACGACACGGCGAGGATGGGCAGGGTGTACAGCCAGTTCTGGGACGGCAGCCCCAGCCCGTCCAGGACGGCGTTGAGCGTGCCCTCGCGGCGGAAGAACGCGTACAGCAGGAAGCCCGCGACGATCTCGGGGAGGACCCAGGCCGCGACCACGACCGACCCGGTCAGGGTGCGCACCGGCTTGGAGGCGCGCCGCATCAGGGTGGCCAGGGCCAGGCCCAGGGTGTTCTGGCCGAGGAGGGACGAGACGACCGTGAAGACGAGGGTGAGGACGACCGCGTTGCGGAAGTCGTCGTCCCCGAAGGCGCGGCGGAAGTTGGCGAGGCCGGTGAAGTCCGTGGAGGACGTGCCGGTGAGCTGCATGTCGGTGAAGGCGATGTAGCAGCAGTAGGCGATCGGCCCGCCGAGGAAGAGCAGCAGCAGGACGGTGGCGGGGGCGAGGGGGAGCCAGCGCAGCGGGCGGCCCCGGCGGCGTACGGGGGAGACCGCCGCAGAGGCTTCGGCCGCGCTGGTCATCGGCCCACGGCGCCGTCGGTGACGGACTTCAGCTGCTCGTCGTAACGCTTCGCCGCGCCGCTCGGCGAGGCGTCACCCGTGGTCGCCGCCTCCATGGCCTCGCCGATGGCCGAGGAGACCTGCGGGTAGACGGGGAGCGCCGGGCGGTAGTGGGTGTTCTTCACCAGGCCGGTGAAGAAGCGGATGCCGGGCATGGAGGAGAGGTATGCGGGGTCCTTCGCGACGTCCTCGCGGACGGCGATCTGGGCGTTGACGATGTCCCACCGGACCGCGTTCTCCTTGGTCTGGAACCGCTCGATGAACTTCCAGGCCAGATCGGGGTTCTTGGACTTGGCGCTGATCGCCCAGGTCCAGCCGCCGGACATGCTGACCTTGCCGGGCGCCTGGCCGTGTTGCGTGGGCATGGGGGCCTGGCCGAGGGTCTTCGACCACTCGGGCCAGGGCTTGCCGCCGGTCTTCAGCCAGTTCTGGCCGAGCCAGGAGCCGTCGAGGGCGATGGCGAGTTTGCCCTCGGGGAGCCATTCGCTGTAGACGGTGGTGCCGACGTTGGGGTCGAGGGCGTCGGAGATGTCGGGGCCGAGCTTCTCGTCGTACACGGTCTTCAGGAACGCCAGGGAGTCCCGGAAGCCCTGGCCGCCGGTGACCCACTTCTTCGTCTCGGGGTTGTAGAGCGGTTCGCCGCCCGCCTTGCCGGTGCCGTACAGCAGCATCTCGAAGCCCTGCATGACGGAGGTCTCGCCCGGGGCCTTGCCGGTGTACACGTTGAGCGGGGTGACGCCGGGGACCTTCTTCTTGATGGCGCGCGCGGCCCCCAGGATGTCGTCCCAGTTCTTCGGCGCCCAGTCGGCGGGCAGCCCGGCCTTCGCGAAGATCTCCTTGTTGAACCACAGCCCGCGGGTGTCGGTGCCGTCGGGGACGCCGTACGTCTTGCCGTCCTCGGCCCTGGCCGCCGTCTTCGCCGTGTCGACGAACTGGTCCCAGTCCTTCCACTTGGCCAGATAGTCGTCCAGCGGGCGCAGATAGCCCGCCTTGATGTCGGCGTTGATCCGGAAGGTGTCCTCGTAGACCAGGTCGGGGGCGGTCTTCGGGGAGCGCATCATCTGCTGGACCTTGGTGGCGTAGTCGTTGTCCTGCGCCTGGATGGGGATCAGCTTGACCTTCTTGCCGGGGTTCGCCTTCTCGAACTGCTTCTTCACCTCGGCGAGGTGGTGGTCCTTGAAGCGGATCTTGTTGTCGGTGCTGCGGTTGTACGCGACCTTGACGGTGTCCGGGTCGCTGCCCGAGCCGCCACCGCAGGCGGTGAGCCCGGCGGTGGCGACGAGGGCGGCGGCGGTGAGGATCAGTGTGGCGGGTGCGGGGCGCACGGCACGACCTCCTTGCTGGCCTCTGTGGGCTGCGGGCCGACCGTAAGGTCGCCGTCAACGCAAGGTCAATCCCCGTACACGGGGTCGTGGTTGGCCCGCCGGGCGCTCGAACGCGGTTCGTACGAAGGAGGGTTCAGCCCGCGTAGCCCGCGAGGGCCCTGGTGAAGTCGTACGTGCCCTGGTTGATGCCGCTGCACGCGTCCGCGTCCGTGCCGGAGCCGCACGTGCGGTCGCGGTTGAGGGACCAGAAGCTGACCCGGGCCAGGTGGTGGCTCTTCGCGTACGAGAGCATCGAGTTGAAGCCGGCCAGGGTCACCATCTCGCCCGCGACGTCCGTCTTGCCGTTCATCGAGGAGAAGCCGACCTTGCGGTAGGCGGCGTCCGAGGAGAGACCGTACGCGCTCGCGACGGTGTTCTTCAGGCCGTCGACCGCCGACTTGGTGGCCGCCGCCATGTCGACGGAGCCCTGCCCGAAGTCGAACGGCATGACCGTCCAGCCGTCCACGTCGACCCCGGCCCTGGCGCCGCGCTTGACCAGGTCCGTGCCGTTGGCGTCGGGCCCGGTCGTGGTGGTGCCGAAGGTGACGTAGACCTTGATGCCGCTGTTCTTCTGCTTGACGGTCTTCAGCGCGTCGATCACCCGCTGCCGGACCGTCGCGTTCTCGAACTCGGTCGACTCTATGTCGATGTCGATCGCCTTGAGCCGGTACGCGTCGATGACCTTCTGATACGCGGTGGCGAGCGCGGAGGCGGACGAACACTTCTCACCGAGCTTGTTGCCGCTCCAGCCGCCGAAGGAGACCGTGACCTCGCCACCGGCAGCGCGGATGGCGTTGATGGTCGACTGGTCGGTGCCCCCGGTGAGGGCGCGGGAGCCGTCCCACTTGGGGGCGCAGCCGCCGTCGGAGAGCATGAACGCCATCGTGAACTGCCGGGTGCCGGTCGCCGACATCACGTCCGTGGCCTTGGGCGGACTGCCCCAGCCGAGGTAGAGGTACGGGCCGGTCTGGCCGGTGGCGGCGGCCGCCGTGTGCGGCGACGGGGGCGTGGCCTGGGCGGTGGCGGCCGCGCCCGCGGCGATCACGGCGGTCAGTCCGGTGGCCGCGGCGGCCAGAGCGCGTCTGTGGTGGCGCGGGAACATCTGCATGGTGGCGTCCTCCTGGGGGATGTGCGGCTGAACGTAGCGAGGCGCCATGGCCACGACAAGAGGTGGGATAGGAAACTTTCCTAATGGTCGCCCGAAGGGTCCGTCAGTGCTCGCTGAGCCAGCGATAGACCAGCTCCGGGCGCCCTACCTGCCCGTAATGCGGCGTACGGGCGGCGCGGCCCGCGTCCACCAGGTGCTCCAGATAGCGGCGCGCGGTGATCCGTGAGATCCCCACGGCCTCCGCCGTCGCCGCCGCCGAGACCCCGTCCTCGGCGCCGCGCAGCGCCTCGGTGACCGCCTGCAGGGTGGCCTGGGTGAGCCCCTTGGGCATCGAGGCGGGCTGCGGTGCGCGCAGGGCGGCCAGCGCCCGGTCCACCTCGGCCTGCCCGCTGGCCTCGCCCGCGGTCGACCGGAACTCGGCGTACCGCTGGAGCCGGTCGCGGAGCGTGGAGAAGGTGAACGGTTTCAGCACGTACTGGACGACCCCGAGCGAGACCCCGTCCCGGACCACGGCGAGGTCCCGGGCCGAGGTGACGGCGATGACGTCCGCCGCGTGTCCGGCCGCCCGCAGCGCCCGCACCAGCTGCAGACCGTGCCCGTCGGGCAGGTAGAGGTCGAGCAGGATGAGGTCGGCGGGTGTCCGCTCCAGCAGCCGCTGGGCGTCACCGCCCGTGCGCGCGGTGCCGACCACGGCGAATCCGGGGACGCGCTCGACGTACATCCGGTGCGCGTCCGCCGCGACGGGATCGTCCTCGACGACCAGCACCCGGATCGGCTCCGGGGTCGGGGTCGCCGAGTTCGCCTGCGGCGGGCTCATGGATCGGGATTCCTCTCGGGGACGGACACGTCAGGGGGAGGCGGAAAGCTCGGGGCTCCAATTTACGGAGCGTAATGAAGAGTGGCCAGGGCCGGGGCCCGGTGAATCCGCCGGGGGCGGCCGTCGGTGCACCTCCCGCGCGGGTTCACGGCGCGGGGGCAGCGGTGGCGAGCGGCAGCCGGACGGTGAACTCGGCGCCGGAGCCGGGCGCCCCGGCCACGTCCACGGTGCCCGCGTTGCGGCGTACGGCCTGCTGGACCAGGGCCAGCCCCAGACCGCGGCCCGCCGACTTGGTGGACCAGCCGCGGCGGAAGGCGTCCTCGGTCGCCGCCGGGTCCAGACCGGCGCCGGTGTCCGCGATGCGCAGGGTCAGCTCGCCGTCGTCCGCGCGGACGGTGACCGTGACGCGGGCGCTGCGGGCGGCGCCGCTGCCGACGCCCTCGGTGGCGGCGTCGATCGCGTTGTCGACGAGGTTGCCGACGATGGTCACCAGGTCGCGGGCGGCCAGGCCGGGCGGCAGCAGCCCGTCGTCGATACGGCTGTCGGGGGTGAGGACGAGTTCGACACCGCGCTCGCTGGCCTGGGCCGCCTTGCCCAGCAGCAGCGCCGCCAGCACGGGTTCGGCGACGGCCGCCACCACCTGGTCGGTGAGCGCCTGGGCCAGCTCCAGTTCGGCCGTGGCGAACTCCACCGCCTCGTCCTCCCTCCCCAGCTCGATCAGCGAGACGACGGCGTGCAGCCGGTTGGCGGCCTCGTGGGCCTGGGAGCGCAGCGCCTCGGCGAAGCCGCGTACGGAGTCCAGCTCACCGGAGAGCGCCTGCAGCTCGGTGTGGTCGCGCAGCGTGACGACCGTGCCGCGCTGTTCGCCGCTGCTCACCGGGGAGGTGTTGACCACCACGACCCGCTCCGCGGTGAGGTGCAGCTCGTCCACGCGCGGCTCGGTGGCCAGCAGGGCGCCGGTGAGCGGGGCGGGCAGGCCCAGCTCGGACACGTAGGCGCCGACCACGTCGTCGGGCAGCCCGAGCAGCTCCCGGCCGCCGTCGTTGATGAGCGCGATCCGCCGCTGCCCGTCCAGCATCAGCAGCCCCTCGCGCACCGCGTGCAGCGCCGCCTCGTGGTAGTCGTGCATCCGGCTCAGCTCGGTGGCGTTCATGCCGTGGGTGTGGCGGCGCAGCCGGGCGTTGATGACGTACGCGCACAGGCCCCCGATGGCGAGCGCGCCGGCCGCGACGCCGAGCAGAGCCAGCAGCTGGCGCCGCACCTGGGCGCTGATGGTCTCCACCGTGATCCCGGCGCTGACCAGCGCGGTGATCCGGCCCCCGGCCCTCTGGTCGCGCACCGGGGCGATCACCCGCACCGATGAGCCGAGGGTGCCGGTGTAGGTCTCGGGGAAGATCCGGCCGCGCAGCGCGGGCTCGATGTGGCCGAGGTAGCGCTCCCCGATCCTGTCCGGATCGGGGTGTGTCCAACGGATGCCACGCGGGTTCATGATGGTCACGAAGGTGACGCCGGTGTCCCGGCGCACCTTCTCCGCGTACGGCTGGAGCCGGGCGCTGGGGTCGTCGGTCCGTACGGCGTCGGCCACCGAGGGGGAGTCGGCGACCGCGGTGGCGGCGGCGGTGGCCTGACTGCGCGCGGCGGCCGTGGCCTGGTCGCGGTCGGTGATGTACGCGAAGACGGCGCATCCCGCCACCAGGGCGGCAACGAGCACGACCTGCATCGCGAAGAGCTGGCCGGCCAGGCTCCGCGGGTGGGGGATGCGCATGTCCATCAGTCTGCACACGAATCTTTGTGTGAACGAAATGAACGGAAGGGTGACCCCCGTCACAGGGGTGATGCATAGTCGCCGGAACCGTTCAAGGTGGTGTGCGAGCCGCACACGGTACAGCGCCGGGACAGTTGGACGGCCGAAGAGAAGGAGGCAGCACCGTGGCTGCGGAGATCACACCGCCCGCATCGGGACGCGACGAGCCGGAGCGGCCGAAGGCGAAGAAGAAGGAAAAGATCCACTACCTCTACCTCGCCGTGATCGGCGCGGTGGCGCTGGGGATCCTCGTGGGCTTCGTCGCCCCCGACACGGCCGTCGAGCTGAAGCCCATCGGCGACGGCTTCGTGAACCTGATCAAGATGCTGATCTCGCCGATCATCTTCTGCACGATCGTGCTCGGCGTCGGATCGGTACGGAAGGCCGCCAAGGTCGGCAAGGTCGGCGGTCTCGCCCTCGGCTACTTCATGGTGATGTCGACCGTCGCGCTCGGCATCGGTCTGATCGTCGGCAACATCCTGGAGCCCGGCAGCGGGCTGCACTTCAGCCAGGAAGTGGCGAAGGCCGGTCAGGACCAGGTCGACAGCGGCGCCAGCGAGGGCCTGTCCGGGTTCCTGCTGAGCATCATCCCCACCACGCTCGTCTCCGCGTTCACCTCGGAGCAGGTGCTGCAGACCCTGTTCGTCGCCCTTCTCGTGGGCTTCGGCCTGCAGGCCATGGGCAAGTCCGGTGAGCCGGTGCTGCGCGGCATAGGCCACATACAGCAGCTCGTCTTCAAGCTGCTGTCGATGGTCATGTGGCTGGCCCCGGTGGGCGCCTTCGGCGCGATCGCCGCGGTGGTCGGCCAGACGGGTCTGGACGCGCTCAAGGCGCTCGCCGTCATCATGATCGGCTTCTACACCACCTGCATCCTCTTCGTGGTCGTCGTCCTCGGCACGATCCTGCGCCTGGTGGCCGGCGTGAACCTGTTCCTGCTGCTGAAGTACCTGGCGCGGGAGTTCCTGCTGATCCTGTCGACGTCCTCCTCGGAGTCGGCGCTGCCGCTGCTGATCGCCAAGATGGAGCACGCGGGCGTCAGCCGTCCCGTCGTCGGCATCACCGTGCCGACCGGCTACTCCTTCAACCTGGACGGCACCGCGATCTACCTGACCATGACGTCGCTGTTCATCGCCGACGCCATGGGCAAGCCGCTCGCGATCGGTGAGCAGATATCCCTGCTGGTCTTCATGATCGTCGCCTCCAAGGGCGCTGCCGGTGTCACCGGCGCCGGTATGGCGACCCTCGCGGGCGGTCTGCAGTCGCACCGGCCCGACCTGGTCGGCGGTGTCGGCCTGGTCGTCGGCGTCGACCGCTTCATGAGCGAGGCCCGCGCCCTCACCAACTTCGCGGGCAACGCGGTCGCCACCGTCCTGGTCGGCACCTGGACCAAGGAGATCGACAAGGACCGGATGAGGCAGGTCCTCGCCGGAGAGCTGCCGTTCGACGCCGCGGCCTTCGCGGCAGGCGGCGGCGTCCACGGCCCGGCCGCCGAGGACTCCGACAGCGCCGACGCCACGGCGCTCCCCGTGCAGCGTGACGGTGACACGGCCAAGGAGCACGTGCCTGCCTGACACCCCACGCCCCTGCGGCCCTGCCCTCCTGAATCGGGGCAGGGCCGCGGTCGTGTTCCGGCACATGGGGTGCTGGGAGCAGTCGTGTCACGCGGCCGAGCCGAACAAGTGGTGTCCCGCGTCCTCCCCCCGTGGCAGGACACGGGACACCCGCACAGGGAAGGGCGTGTCAGCCCTCTCCGTCGGCCGCCGGGCGCAGCTGTTCGGGGAGCGCGGTCCATTCGGGGCCCCCGTGCCGCGGCGTGACCCACGCGATGTTGCCACCGGTGTCGATGTACGCCACGCGGCCGACGGCCTCGCGCTCGATGTCGTAGACAAGGTCCCCTATCCGGGGCCTGCGGCGAGGGCCTCCGGCCGTGGTCATGACGCCCAGCCTCCTACGGAGCGCTGATATACCGCTGATGCCTCGCTGACCTGGCCCTGTCGGTAGGCTGCGGGACTGTCACTCATGAATCTCTGGTACCGACGGGGGCAGCGCGTGGACGGGACCGGATTACGCCTCTTGGGGCCCGTGGGCATATGGCGGGACGATCAGCTCCTGGGCCCCACCGCCGCACAGCAGCGTTCCGTGCTGGCGATGCTGCTGATGGACCCGGGCCGGGTGGTCTCCGTCGACCGGCTGGTCATGGCCATATGGGGCGAGGAGCCGCCGGGCTCGGCGCGCAACGCCGTACAGGTCCAGATATCCAAGCTGCGCCGCATCCTCGCCGCCCTGCCGGAAACCGAACTGACCACCTCCGCCAAGGGCTACTGCCTCGCCGCCCCGCGCACGGCCGTCGACCTGCACCGCTTCCGGGACCTGGTGCGCCAGGCCCGTGCCGCGCGCGACGACCGGGCCGCCGAACTGCTGCGTGCCGCGCTGCGGTTGTGGCGCGGGCCCGCGCTCGCCGATGTGGCGGGCGGCTGGCTGTCCGACACCGTCGGGGCCGGTCTCGAGGAGGAGCGGCGGGCCGCGATGGAGGAGTGCGCCGCGATCGACGTACGGGCCGGTCGCCACCACGAGGCCGTCGTGCGGCTGTCCGCGCTGGTCGCCGAGCACCCGCTGCGGGAGCGCTCGGTGGCCCTGCTGATGGAGGCACTGCGCGGGTCCGGACGGCGGGCGGACGCCCTCGCGCTGTTCCGCGCCACCCGGCAGCGGTACGCACAGGAGCTGGGCATCGAGCCGGGGGAGGAGCTGCAGCGGCTGCACCGCCAGGCGCTCGACGCGACACCGCCGCCACCCCCCTCGCCGGTGCGGCCGCCGTGCCCCAGCAACTGCCGCCCGACGTCGCCCACTTCACCGGCCGCGAGCGCGAACTCGCCGGTCTGGACGCCCTGCTGCGAAACACCGGCCGGGCGCCCACCGCCGCCGTCATCGGGGTGATCGCGGGCAGCGGCGGCCTCGGCAAGACCACCCTCGCGGTGCACTGGGCGCACCGGGTCCGCGACCGCTTCCCCGACGGGCAGCTCTACGTCAACCTGCGCGGCTTCGGCCCCACCGGCTCGGCGATGACCGTGGCCGAGGCGGTCCGCGGTTTCCTCGACGCCTTCCAGGTGCCCGCGCACCGCATCCCCGCCACCGTGGAGGCGCAGACCGCCCTCTACCGCAGCCTGCTGGCCGACCGGCGGGTGCTGATCCTGCTCGACAACGCCCGCGACGCCGAGCAGGTGCGCCCGCTGCTGCCCGGCTCGCCCGGCTGCCTGGTGGTGCTGACCAGCCGTAACGAACTCACCGGCCTGGTCGTCGCGGAACAGGCCCGGCCGCTGCCGCTGGATCTGCTCGGCCGCGCCGAGGCGCGCGACCTGCTCATCGGCCGCATCGGCGCCGAGCGCGCCGCCGCCGAACCGCAGGCCGTGGAGGACGTGGTCACGGTGTGCGCGGGGCTGCCGCTGGCGCTCGCCATCGTGGCCGCCCGCGCCGCCACCCACCCCCGCTTCCAGATCGCGGCGCTCGCCGATGAGCTGCACGACGCCCGCGGCAGCCTCGACGCGTTCGAGGGCGGGGACGCCACCACCGACGTCCGGGCCGTGTTCTCGTGGTCGTACCACACCCTCGGCGACGACGCCGCCCGGCTCTTCCGGCTGCTCGGCGTGCACCCCGGCCCGTACATCGCCGCCCCCGCCGCGGCCTCCCTCGCCGGGGTGGACCTCCCCCAGGCCCGCAGGCTGCTGGGCAGGCTCACCCGGGCCCATCTGATCGCCGAGCGCAGCCCGGGCCGGTACGCGTTCCACGACCTGCTGCGCGCGTACGCCACGGAGCTGACCCAGGAGTGCGACTCGGCCGACGACCGCCGGGCCGCGCTGCACCGGGTGCTGGACCACTATCTGCACTCCGCCTTCGCCGCCGGACGCGCCTTCACCCCGCACCGGGAGCCGATCGCCCTCGCCCCGGCGCGCTCCGGTGCCGCCGTCGAGACGTTCACCGCACACGCCCAGGCCCTCACCTGGTTCACCCACGAACACGCGGTGCTGATCGCGGCCCTCCAGCGGGCCGCGGACGCCGGGTTCGAGACCCACGCCTGGCAACTGGCCTGGACGCTGATGGAGTTCCTGGACCAGCTCGGCCACTGGCACGACCAGCACACCGTCCACCGCGTCGCCCTGGACGCCGCCCGCCGCGTCGCCGATCCGGCCGGGCAGGCCTACGCCTGCCACGGGCTGGGCCTCGCCGATTTCCGGATGGGGCGGTACGAACGGGCCCGCGGCCATCTGCTGCGCTCGCTCGACCTGCACGGCGAGACCGCCAACCCCATCGGCCAGGCCCGCGTCCACGTCGCGCTCAACATGACGGCCGAGCGCCAGGGCCGCGACGAGGAGCTGCTGTACCACGCCCGGCGGTCGCTGGAGCTGTACCAGATGGCCGGGCACCGCAAGGGTGAGGCGTACGCCCTGAACAACCTGGGCTGGGCGTACGCCGTGCTGGGCGACTTCCAGCAGACCCTCGTGCACTGCGCCGAGGCGCTCGCCCTCCTGCGGGAGGCGGGCGACGGGCGCGGGGAGTCGGCCGCCTGGGACAGCCTCGGGTACGCCCACCACCACCTCGGCGACCACCAGCAGGCCATCACCTGCTACCGGCGCGCGGTCGGGCTGCGGCGCGGCCTGGACGAGCGGGTGCGGGAGGCCGAGTCGCTGCACCGGCTGGGCGACGCCCAGCGGACCGCCGGGGACGTGGCCGGGGCGCGCGCCAGCTGGCGCGCGGCGCTGAGCCGCTTCGACGCCCTCGGCCACCCGGACGCGGACCGGGTGCGGGACGGACTCGCCCGGCTGGGCGAGCCCGGGCCCGACTCCGGCCCCGGCGGAGCTAGTGCCGCGTCAGCCAAGGTTCACCCCGCTCGCCGCCCTGGCACGGCCATCTGCGGCGTTGCCGAATCGACCGAGTAGGCCCACTACGAGGCCGATCCGGCGCCTTGCATCTGGCCGCACCAGGACGCCTCGCTGCCGGGCAAACCCCGACTGACGCGGCACTAGTTGAAGGGGATGCGGACGGTGGACTGGTTGCCGGTGCCGAGGGTGCTGGTGCCGTTGCCGATGGCGTTCCACACCTCGACGCGGACCTTGCCGCCTCTCAGGTCGCCCAGTGCGCCGGTGGCGGATTTCAGGCCGCGGGCCTGGGTGTAGTGCTCATAGCCCGGGGCCGGATCGGTGGCGAAGTACTGGTAGGTCTCGGTGCGGTCCCAGGTGCCGTCGCCGGTGAGGTCGTAGGAGATCCGCGCCTGCTGCCCGTTGGCCACCGTCGTGCCCGCGTCCACGAACAGGTCGAACGCCGTCGAGCCGCCGTTGTAGGTCCGGGTGATGCCGGAGGAGGTGAAGGTCTGCGGCTGGTACGGCGTCCCGTCGTGGTTGCTGCCGCCCGCCGAGGTCAGGGTCGTGGCGCTCGCGGACGAGGAGGCCGCGCCGAGCGCGCCGCCCTGGCCCGGGTAGAGGGTGGCGGAGCCGCCGGGGTCGGTCCCCCCGCCTCCGCCCCGGGTCCAGACCGCCACGTAGTCGACGAGCATGGGGTGGCCGGGGTCGGTGGCCGCGACGGGGGTGGCCGCGCCGTGGACGCCGTTCGGGAAGGCGCCGCCCATCGCCACGTTGAGGAGCAGGAAGTAGCCCGCGTGGTCGGTCATGTTCGACCAGGTGGCGGCGTCGACCTGGTTCTGGCTGACGCTGTGGAACTGCTGGCCGTCGACGTACCAGCGCAGCTGGTTCGGGGTGGCCGAGCGGTCCCATTCGAAGCGGTAGGTGTGGAAGGCGGACTGGCAGCTCGATCCCGGGCAGGCCCGGTTGGCGCCGAGGCCGGTGCTCTCGTTGCAGGCGCCGCCCGGGTTCACGCCGCAATGCAGCACGCCCCACACGGAGTTGATTCCGTTGACGTTCTCCATGATGTCGAACTCGCCGATGCCCGGCCAGTTCTGGTAGTTGCCCCGGTAGGGGCTGCCGAGCGCCCAGAAGGCGGGCCAGTAGCCGAGGGCGGCGTCGCCGGTGACGTTCGGCATCTGGATCCGGCCCTCCATGCGCAGCACCCCGCCGGCCGGGGCCTTGAAGTCGGCGCGCTTGGTCTCGATGCGGGCCGAGGTCCAGTTGCCCGCGCCGTCGCGGAGCGGGGTGATGCGGAGGTTGCCGGAGCCGTCGAGGCTGACGTTGCTGGTGGAGTTGGTGTAGCTCTGGATCTCGCCGGTGCCCCAGTTGCCGGGGCCGCCGGGGTAGCTGTGGCCGGTGTCGATCTGCCAGTTGGCGGCGGAGGGGAGGGTGTTCGCCGCGCCCTTGAAGTCGTCGCTCCACTGGAGGGTCCAGTCGGGCGTGGGCGGCACGTCGGCCCGTACGGACGAGGCGCCGACGAGGGCGAGGGCGGTGGCGGCGAGTGCGGCTAACGCCGATCTGAGTCTGCGGGGACGGCGCATGGGCGGGTACCTCCTGAAGGGGGTGTGAGAGCGCTCTCACACCTCTTTAGGCGTGTCCACGTCACTCGTCAACCTTTTGAACGAACCCCGGTGCGCGGGTCTCAGGCCGGGCGCAGCCAGATCGTGGCCAGCGGCGGCAGGCTCGGCAGCAGACTGGCCGGGCGGCCGTGGGCGGCCGTGGGCTCGGCCTTCAGCGGTTCCGGATTGAGGACGCCGCTTCCGCCGTACCGCTCGTCGTCGGTGTTCAGCACCTCCCGCCACAGCGGGACCGTGTCCGGTACACCCACCCGGTACGCCTGCCGCACCAGCGGCGAGAAGTTGCTGACGGCCAGCAGCGGGGAGCCGTCCGCGTCGAAGCGGAGGAAGGCGAACACGTTGTCCTCGTGTCCGTCCCCCTCCACCCACGCGAACCCCTCCGGCACCGTGTCCCGCTGCCACAGCGGGGGCGTCGCCACGTACACCTGGTTGAGGTCGCGGACCAGATCGCGCACCCCCCGGTGGTCGGGTTCGGCGGAGTACGAGGGGTCCAGCAGCCACCAGTCGGGGCCGTGCCGCTCCGACCACTCCGCGCCCTGCGCGAACTCCTGCCCCATGAAAAGCAGTTGCTTGCCCGGATGCGCCCACATGAAGCCGAGGTACGCCCGGTGGGTCGCGCGCTGCTGCCACCAGTCGCCCGGCATCTTGCTCACCAGCGCCCGCTTGCCGTGCACCACCTCGTCGTGCGAGATGGGCAGGACGTAGTTCTCGCTGTACGCGTACACCATCGAGAAGGTCATCTCATGGTGGTGGTACTTCCGGTGCACCGGGTCATGCGCCAGATAGCCCAGCGAATCGTGCATCCACCCCATGTTCCACTTCAGCCCGAAGCCGAGCCCGCCGAAGCCGCTCGCCCCCACATGGTGGGTGGCCCGGGTGACGCCGTCCCAGGCGGTGGACTCCTCGGCGATGGTCACGACGCCCGGGCAGCGGCGGTAGACCGTCGCGTTCATCTCCTGGAGGAACGCCACCGCGTCCAGGTTCTCCCGGCCGCCGTGCGCGTTGGGCGTCCACTGGCCGGGCTCACGGGAGTAGTCCAGGTAGAGCATGGACGCGACGGCGTCGACGCGCAGGCCGTCGATGTGGAACTCCTCGCACCAGTAGACCGCGTTCGCCACCAGGAAGTTACGGACCTCCGTGCGCCCGTAGTCGAATTCGAGGGTGCCCCAGTCCGGGTGCGCGGCCCGCAGCGGGTCGGACGGCTCGTACAGCGGCCGGCCGTCGAACTCCGCCAGCGCCCACGCGTCCCGGGGGAAGTGCGCGGGCACCCAGTCCACCAGCACCCCGATCCCCGCCCGGTGCAGCGCGTCGACCAGGTACTTGAAGTCGTCCGGCGTGCCCAGGCGGGCCGTGGGCGCGTAGAAGCCCGTCACCTGGTAGCCCCAGGAGCCGCCGAAGGGGTGCTCGGCCACCGGCATCAGCTCGACGTGGGTGAACCCGAGGTCCTTCACGTACGCGGGCAGCTGCTCGGCCAGCTGCCGGTACGTCAGCCCGGGCCGCCACGAGGCGAGGTGCAGCTCGTACACCGAGAACGGCAGCTCGTGCACCCGCCCGCCGTCCCGCCGCGCCATCCAGTCGCCGTCGCCCCAGCGGTGGTGCGAGGCGTGCACGACCGAGGCCGTCGCGGGCGGGCACTCGGTGCGCCGCGCCATCGGGTCCGCGCGCAGCGTGCGGCTGCCGTCGGGCCGGGTGATCTCGAACTTGTACAGCGCGCCCTCGCCGACCCCCGGCACGAACAGCTCCCATACGCCGCTGGAGCCGAGCGAGCGCATCGGGAAACCGGTGCCGTCCCAGTGGCAGAAGTCCCCGGTGACCCGGACGCCGCGCGCGTTCGGCGCCCACACGGTGAACCGCGTCCCGGTCACCCCGTGGTGCGTCATCGGCCGCGCGCCGAGCGCCCGCCACAGCTCCTCGTGGCGGCCCTCGCCGATGAGGTGCAGATCGAGATCACCGAGGGCGGGCAGGAAGCGGTACGGGTCGCCGGCCCGCACCTCGGCGTCGTCGTACGTCACGAGCAGCTGGTAGTCGGGGACGGACGTCAGCGGCAGCACCCCCGAGAACAGCCCATCCCCCTCCGCGCGCAGCCGCGCCCGCAGCCCGGCGGCGGTGACGGTGACGGCCCGCGCGTACGGGCGCAGCGCCCGGAACAGCACCCCGCCGCGCACCGGGTGCGCGCCGAGCAGCGCGTGCGGGTCGTGATGCGAACCGGTGAGCAGCCGCTGCCGGTCCTCGTCCCCGAGCGCGGGCGCGGGCCGCACCCCGTGGTCGTCGCAGGGCGCGGGGCCGGCCGGTCGTCGCACGGCGGGCGTGTCCTCCGGGGCGTCCGCCGCCGCTGCCGCCCGGGGCGCCCGCGGCTCGGGCGGCGCCCCGTACGACGGCCGCGAGGTGGGCTTGATGCCCGCGGACTCCGGCGAGGCCGGGTCCCGGCGCGGGGAGGCGCCCTCCCGCAGCCCGGCCTCGACGTCCGGGGCGGCGGCCGGGCGAGCCGCGCGGCCGGAGCGGAAGGTGGGCGGGACCGCCGGGCCCCGGCCCGGGCCCTCGTCGGACGGGTGCTGGCTGGACGGCGGTCGTGCGGTCACGGGGTGGTCCTCCCGGGGGTGTCGGAGGTGGTGTTGTCGGGGTGTCGGAGGTGCGTCGGAGGCGTCCGGTCTCAGTGGACGGCGGCGGCCAGCCGGCGGATCGCGGCCATCGGGACCGGCAGCCAGTCGGGGCGGTGGCGGGCCTCGTAGAGGACCTCGTACACCGCCTTGTCGGTCTCATGGGCGCGCAGCAGCTCCGGCTCGTCGCGCGGATCCGCGCCGGAGGCCTCCGCGTACCCCGCGCAGTAGGCGGCACGCATGCGCCCGGCCCAGTCCCGCGGGGTGTGAGGGCCGCCCACGGCCGCCGCGTAGTCGAAGGAGCGGAGCATTCCGGCGATGTCGCGGACCGGTGGCTGCGGGCGGCGGCGCTCGGCCAGCGGACGGGACGGCTCGCCCTCGAAGTCGATCAGCGACCACTGCCGTTCCGCCGTCAGCAGGGCCTGCCCCAGGTGCAGATCACCGTGGATGCGCTGGGCCGCCCAGGTGCGCCCGGCGCGGCCGAGGGCGGCGACGTCCTCGTACGCGGCGTGCAGCGCGCCCCGGTACGGCTGGAGTGCGGGCACCGCGGCGGCGGCCGAGTCGAGGCGTTCGCTCATGGCGGCCGCGAGGTGTTCGATCTGCGGGCGGCGCAGTACGGAGGCGGGGAGCGTACGGGCCATCGCGAGGTGCACCTCGGCCGTCGCCTCGCCGAGGGCGTGCGCGGCGTCGGCGAAGTCGGCCCGCACGGACAGGGCGTCGAGGGCCAGCTGCCAGCCGTCGGTGGACCCGGCGAGATAGGGCTGCAGGACGCCGAGCGTGAACGGCTCCGGGCGCGGGCCGGGCCCCTCCGGCGGCGGGGCCGCCTCGAACCAGGCCGCGGGGGCGGGCACCCGGGTGCAGCCGGTGCGGGCGAGGGCGAGCGGGAGTTCGAGATCGGGGTTGGTGCCGGGGCTGACCCGCCGGAAGAGCTTGAGGATGAACGTATCGCCGTACACCACCGAGGAGTTGGACTGCTCGGCCGTCATCAGCCGGGGCGGCAGGACGGACGGGATCGCGCTGGAGGGCTCCCGTACGAAGCGCAGCGGGCCCAGACGGCCGGGGACCCGCAGCCGCTCCAGCAGCAGCGAGGCGAGCCGGGGGTCGGCCAGCGCCTCGTACACGGTGCGGCCGTCCAGCGGCCCGCCGCTGGGGTGACCGATGAGCGCGGGGGCGAGCGAGGGCGGCAGGGCCGAGTGGACGCCGAGCAGCATCTGGTAGCAGTCGCTGGCGGCCGCGCCACGGCGGTGGCCGCAGCCGAAGCCGTGCCGGTGGCCGGGCGGTTCCGGCTGCTGGGCGCGGATGAGCAGATGGAGTAAGCCGGGGGCCGCCCCGCCCGGCGGGCAGGGCAGTATCTCGGTCGCCGAGACGAGGGCGAAGCCGGTGACGGGCCGGCCCTTGCCCGCGAACCAGCGCTGCCGGGGCAGCCACTCGGCGAGCAGCGGCGCGAGCGACCCGAGCAGCCCGGCCGGGCCCGTGGCGGCGGGTGACGCAGGGTCGGCTGACGGTGCGGCGGTCGGCGGGTGGTGTGCCCCCCGGGAGAACGAAGCTTCCGGCATGGCGTCGCGTCCTTTCCCCGGGCACACGACAGATCAGGGCAAAGTGTCCCGGATTGCGGCGTTGACTGTGCGACGGTGCGGGACGTGTCGGGCGAGGATCGTCCGTACGGCGAGTACGGAGTACGCGATCGGCTCCGCCGGTGGCGGTACGTAGTCAGAGTGCCCATGAAGCCCTGACGAAAACGCCCCGGCCGGACGGAGCGGAAGCCTTTTCCCCGCCCCGCCCCTACCGGGTGGGGGCGGGGCGGGGGACAGCGCGCCGGTGCCGGTTACAGCGGGGGGCGGTGGGGGGTGGGGTCGGCCTTGCGCAGGCGGAACCAGTAGAAGCCGTGGCCCGCCATGGTGAGCAGATAGGGGAGGTCGCCGATCGCGGGGAAGCGGACGCCGCCGATCAGCTCGACCGGGTGGCGGCCCGCGAAGGACTGGAGGTCCAGTTCGGTCGGCTGGGCGAAGCGCGAGAAGTTGTGCACGCACAGCACCAGGTCGTCCTCCCCGTCCTGGGTCCGCGGGGCCTCGCGCAGGAAGGCCAGGACGGCGGGGTTGGAGGAGGGCAGCTCGGTGAAGGAGCCCAGTCCGAAGGCGGGGTTCTGCTTGCGGATCTCGATCATCCGACGGGTCCAGTGGAGCAGCGACGAGGGGCTGCTCATGGACGCCTCGACGTTGGTCACCTGGTAGCCGTAGACCGGGTCCATGATCGTGGGCAGGAAGAGCCGCCCCGGGTCGCAGGAGGAGAAGCCCGCGTTGCGGTCGGGGGTCCACTGCATGGGGGTGCGCACGGCGTCCCGGTCGCCGAGCCAGATGTTGTCGCCCATGCCGATCTCGTCGCCGTAGTACAGGATCGGCGAGCCGGGCAGCGACAGCAGCAGCGCGGTGAACAGCTCGATCTGGTTGCGGTCGTTGTCCAGCAGGGGCGCGAGCCTGCGCCGGATGCCGATGTTGGCGCGCATCCGCGGATCCTTGGCGTACTCCGCGTACATGTAGTCGCGCTCTTCGTCGGTGACCATCTCCAGCGTCAGCTCGTCGTGGTTGCGCAGGAAGATGCCCCACTGGCAGCCGGACGGGATCGCGGGGGTCTTGGCGAGGATTTCCGAGACCGGGTAGCGGGATTCGCGGCGCACCGCCATGAAGATGCGCGGCATGACCGGGAAGTGGAAGGCCATGTGGCATTCGTCGCCGCCCGCCTCGTAGTCGCCGAAGTAGTCGACGACGTCCTCCGGCCACTGGTTGGCCTCGGCCAGCAGCACGGTGTCGGGGTAGTGGGCGTCGATCTCGGCGCGGACGCGCTTGAGGAGTTCATGGGTGCGGGGGAGGTTCTCGCAGTTGGTGCCCTCCTCCGCGTACAGATACGGCACGGCGTCGAGCCGGAATCCGTCGATGCCGAGGTCCAGCCAGAAGCGCAGAGCGGCCAGTACCTCTTCCTGGACGGCCGGGTTCTCGAAGTTGAGGTCCGGCTGATGCGCGAAGAAGCGGTGCCAGTAGTACTGCTTGCGTACTGGATCAAAGGTCCAGTTGGACGTCTCGGTGTCGACGAAGATGATGCGGGCGTCCTGGTACTGCTTGTCGTCGTCGGCCCAGACGTAGTAGTCGCCGTACGGTCCGTCCGGATCGCTGCGGGACTCCTGGAACCACGGATGCTGATCGCTGGTGTGGTTCATGACAAAGTCGATGATGACGCGCATGCCGCGCTGGTGCGCGGCGTCCACGAACTCGACGAAGTCGGCGAGATCCCCGAACTCCGGCAGCACGGCCGTGTAGTCCGAGACGTCGTAGCCGCCGTCGCGCAGCGGGGAGGCGAAGAAGGGCGGCAGCCAGAGGCAGTCGACGCCGAGCCACTGGAGGTAGTCGAGTTTGGCCGTGAGTCCCTTGAGGTCGCCGATGCCGTCGCCGTTGCTGTCCTGGAAGGAGCGCACCAGGACCTCGTAGAAGACGGCGCGTTTGAACCAGTCGGGGTCGCGGTCCTTGGCCGGGGTGTCTTCGAACGTGTCCGCTACGGGCTCGTTGACGATCATGTTGTGGGTGACCCTCCGATCGGTGAGGACGGTCGCAGGGAGAGCACGTGCGCGGGAGCCATGTCACGGCCCGGCTCCAGGCGCACGTAGTTGTCCCTGCCCCAGTGATAGGTCTCGCCGGTGAGCTCGTCGCGCACCGGGACGGACTCGTGCCAGTCGAGGCCGAGTTCCGGCATGTTCAACGAGACCGTCGCCTCCTGGGTGTGGTGGGGGTCCAGGTTGACGACGGTGAGCACGCACGAGTCGCCCGTGCGCTTGGAGTAGACGATGACGGAGTCGTTGTCGGCGTGATGGAATCGCAGGTTGCGCAGCCGGCGCAGGGCGGGGTGCCGCCGGCGCAGCCGGTTGAGCCGGGTGAGGAGCGGGGTGAGCGTTTGGTCCGAACGCTCCGCGGCCGCCCAGTCGCGCGGGCGCAGCTGGTACTTCTCCGAGTCCAGGTACTCCTCGCTGCCGGCGCGCAGCGGGGTGTTCTCGCACAGCTCGTAGCCCGCGTAGACACCCCAGGTGGGGGAGAGGGTGGCGGCGAGGACGGCCCGTACCGCGAAGGCCGGGCGGCCGCCGTCCTGGAGGTAGGCGTGGAGGATGTCGGGGGTGTTGACGAAGAAGTTGGGCCGCATCCAGGCGGCCGCGTCCCCGGACAGCTCGGTGAGGTAGTCGGTCAGCTCCTGCTTGCCGTTGCGCCAGGTGAAGTACGTGTACGACTGCTGGAAGCCGATCATGCCGAGCGTGTTCATCATCGCGGGCCGGGTGAACGCCTCGGCGAGGAAGATGACGTCGGGGTCGGTGCGGTTGATGTCCCCGATCACCTTCTCCCAGAAGACCACGGGCTTGGTGTGCGGATTGTCGACGCGGAAGATCCGTACGCCGTGGGACATCCAGAACCGCAGCACCCGCTCGGTCTCGCGGACGAGGCCGGGGAAGTCGGCGTCGAAGGCGATGGGGTAGATGTCCTGGTACTTCTTGGGCGGGTTCTCGGCGTACGCGATCGTCCCGTCCGCGCGCCGGTGGAACCACTCGGGGTGCTCGGTGACCCAAGGGTGGTCGGGGGAGCACTGGAGCGCGAAGTCGAGCGCCACCTCCATGCGCAGCTCGCGCGCCCGGGCCACGAAGTGGTCGAAGTCCTCCAGGGTGCCGAGGTCGGGGTGGATCGCGTCGTGGCCGCCGTCCCGTGAGCCGATCGCCCAGGGGGAGCCGACGTCGAAGGGGCCGGCGGAGAGGGTGTTGTTGGGGCCCTTGCGGTAGGCGGTGCCGATGGGGTGGACGGGCGGCAGATAGACGACGTCGAACCCGGCGGCGGCGACGGCGGGCAGCCGCTCGGCGGCGGTGCGCAGCGTCCCGCTGACCGGCCGCCGGCCCTCCTCCACCTTGGCGCCCTCGGAGCGCGGGAACAGCTCGTACCAGGAGCCGAACAGCGCGCGCTCCCGCTCGACCTGGAGCGGCATCGGACGCGATGCGGTGACCAGTTCGCGCAGCGGATGGCGGTCGAGGGCGGCGGCGACATCGGGGGCGAGGGCGGCGGCGAGCCGGTCGGCGACCGGGCGGCGCTCGTCGCGCAGCGCGTCGACGGCGCCCAGCACCGCCTCCCGGCCGTCGTTCTTGGGCACTCCGGCCGCGGCTCTCTCGTGCAGCCGGGCGCCCTCCTCCAGCACCAGATCGGTGTCGATCCCGGCCGGGATCTTGATCCGGGCGTGATGGCGCCAGGTGGCGACGGGGTCGCTCCACGCCTCGACCGTGTACGACCAGCGGCCGGGCGAGGTGGGGGTGACCTCGGCGCCCCAGCGGTCGGTGCCGGGGGCGAGTTCGCGCAAGGGTGTCCAGGGCCCCGACCGTCCGGCCGGGTCGCGGAGGACGACGTTGGCGCTGACCGCGTCGTGGCCCTCCCGGAACACGGTGGCGCTGACCTCGAAGGTCTCACCCACGACCGCCTTGGCGGGACGGCGGCCGCAGTCGATCAGCGGACGGATATCCAGAAGGGGAATACGACCGATCATAGGATCACCTGACGGCGTTGCGGGCTGATGAGCGGAGGGCGCTTGATGGTCGGCGGCGGCTTCTGTCCTTTGTATAGGCTTTACCGCCGGACGATGGGTTGCGGGCATGACAGCTCCTGTCCGCGTTCACTCTGGTGGGCGGATGAGGTCGGCCATGGGGGGCGCGTTCGGGAAGCCTTCCCACCGGATACCGGGAGACAATCCGGGTTCCCGTTAACTACCCGTTCGTAACGCGGGGTGCATGGTTCGGCCCCGCGCGTATCCGTGCGGGGCCGATGATATGACCGCAATCTGTGATAGTCGGATGGACGGTCAGTCTCCGACACGCAGCAGGCGGTTCGGCGAACCGCGTCCGGCGTTCCGTACCGCGCCCTTGGCCGACTCGGCCAGCAGCGCCGCGCTCACCCGGGCCGGGCTCGCCGCGGGGTGGGCGGGACATCACCGGCTCGGGTTCGCGCTCCAGATGTGCACGGTTCGGTACGTCGGCCTGTTCCTGGAGGACCCGCTCGCGGTGCCGTGGCCAGTGATCGAGCACCTGGCCGCGCAGCTCGACATCGAGGACCCGTCGGTGGTCAAGAGGTACACGGAGAGGGGCCAGACGCTGTACGGCACGCCGAGGGCTGCGGCATTGGGTGGTATGCAGGTCGGCGAACCATTGCTGGAAATTCTTCAGCTGCGCGTAGGTGCGCAGGGCGCATCCCAACGAGCTGCTCGCCCGACGTGGCCGAGGGCATCGCATCACCGGCTGGCTCACGGTAACAACAGCAGCGTTGCGATGACCGCGAGACCGGTCTTGTCCTGGCAGCCGGCAGTCGCCGGGCGGTAGGAAATGTATCCAGTGGGCCGCCAGCACGGGATGAGTCACCTGGTGGGCTGCGAAGGAGACCGACGGTCGGGGTCGAAGACGCGCGCCATCATCAGGGCGTTCCGGCGTCGGCTCATGAAACGGCTCATAAATACGCTGAGCCGGTTGAAGTGCCCGTCGATGACGGTCGGGCCGGGGCTGCGGCGCTCGAGGTGGCGCAGCGTGGTGGTGACGACATCCTCGGGCGTGCGCAGCTTCCCAGCGGTCAGCACCCCGGCGTCCGGCCCCATCTCGGTGGTGAAGTCGGTGGCGGTGGCGCCGGGCGCGACGGCGAACACGGTAAGGCCCGTACCTCGCAGCTCCGTCCACAGTGATTCGGTGAAGCTGAGCACGAATGCCTTGGTGGCGCTGTAGACGGCCATCCGGGGAGACGGAAGGTAGGCGGTGACGCTGGCGAGGTTGATGACGAAGCCGTTGCCGGCGTTCACCATCTGAGGCAGGAACGCTGCGGTCAGCTGCACCGGCGCCATCGCGTGAACGGCGATCTCGGCGGTGTGCTGTCCAGGATCCGCGCCGGGGAACATTGCGAACGAGCCGAACCCGGCACTGTTGATCAGGCTCGTGACCTGGATGCCCCGATCGGCGACCGCCTGGTGAAGTTCGTGTGCGGCGGTCGGGCGAGAGAGATCGGCCGGGATCGCCTCGATATGGGCATCGGTGGTGCGGCGCAGCTCGTCCGCCATCGATTCCAGCCGCTCGGCGCGCCGGGCGACGACGACGAGGTTGGAACCGCGGGCGGCCAGGGCTTTGGCGAAGGCGGCTCCGATCCCGGAGCTGGCCCCGGTGAGCAGAACGGTCTGTGCGCGGTAGTCGACGGTCATGTGACCAGCCAACGGCACTGTCGGCGGCCGCGTCCAAGACTTGTTTCGCAACCCGTCATGCAGGAGCTGCATGACGGACGTGGGCTATGAGGCCGACTGGGGCCAGTGGTCAGGTGTGGCGGACGAGGAGCTTCTTCGCGGACTCGACAAACTCCGCAACGAGGATGCTGGTGTCCGCAGCGCGGGTGGCGACGACGACCTGACAGGGCTCGACCTCGTCGACCGGAACGGAGACGAGGCCGGGGCGGAGGGTGTGACGCAGGTCGCCGGCCGGGACGACGGCGATGGCATTCCCCTCGGCGATGGCCTCAAGCTTGTCGTCGTAGGTGTCGGCAAGGGTGGGGCCGAGCGGGGCGGGGTCGTTGTCCGGCCGGGGTTCGAGCCGCCAGAAGGCGGTCCAGTCGGCACCCGCGCCGACGCAGCCGACGAGTGGTTCCGCGGAGATGTCAGCAGTGGTGACCGACTCCTTACCGGCGAGGCGGTGGGACGCGGGCACGAGCAGGACCCGAGGCTCGGCGTAGAGGACCGCCAGGTCGAGGCCGTCGGCCGGGATCGGCAGTGGTGTGCGGATGACCAGGGCGTCGACCTGCCGGTCGGGCAGGGCACCGGCGTCCTGCGAGCCGAGGTGGCGGGTGCGGACGTGGGCGTCGGGATGCCGGTGGCGCAGATCGCGTACGGCGGGCGTGACGATCAGATCGTCGGCGTACCCGATGGTGACAGTGCGCGCCGGCGCGGCGGCGCGTGCGGTGAGCACCGCCTGCTGGGCGCCGTGCACCAGCTGTTGCGCCTGTGGCAGGAACGCCGCGCCGGCGGCGGTGAGCCGGCTGCCCTGGGTGGTGCGCTCCAGCAGGCGTACGCCGAGGGTGTTCTCCAGCCGCTGGATCTGACGGCTCAGGGAGGGCTGGGCGACCCTCAGCTCCTCGGCCGCACGGGCGAAGTTCAACTGCTCGGCGACGACCGTGAAGTACCGGACAAGTCGCAGATCCAGATCGGGGAGCATACCCATGCCCACAGCCTACGCGTTATGCAATCACCGCATGACGAGATGCGAAACGGGTCTTGGACGGCCCGCTCCGACCGTTGTTGTCATTCACCTATGACCATTGTCTTCGTCAACGGCGTTCCCGTGACCTCCGCGGTGTGGACGCCGCTGATCAACGAGTTGTCCAAGTCTCAGCAGCAGGAGATGGTCCTGCTCTCGCCTCCGGGGTTCGGTGCGCCGCTTCCCGCGAACTTCGGCGCCACGTTCGTCGACTACCGGGACTGGCTCATCGACGAGCTGTCACGATTCGAGGCGCCCGTCGACATCGTCGGCCACGACTTCGGCGGAGGGTACGCCCTGGAGGTGGCGATGGCCCGTCCCGACCTGCTCCGCAGCTGGGTCAGCGACACCATCGGCGGTTACGAGCCGGACTTCACCTGGCATGAGATCGCCAAGCTCTGGCAGACGCCGGGCGACGGGGAGCGCCACGTCGAGGAGATCTTCTCGGGAGACGTCGAGGAGCGGGCAGCACGCATGGTCGACTGGGGCATTCCCGAGCCGGCGGCCGGCGAGGTGGCACTCGGTCAGGGCCCGCAGATGGGCAAGGCCATTCTCGCGCTGTACCGGTCCGTGCCCCAGGCAGTGCTGATCGAGCGCGGCCTGGGTCTGCCCGCGGCCGCTGCCAGGCCGGGTTTGGTTCCCGTCGCCACCGAGGATCACACGGCCGGCAGCGTCGCCCTCCGCCACCGCGCTGCCCAGCGCGCCGGCGCTCGCGCCGTCGACCTCAACGGACTCGGTCACTGGTGGATGCTTCAGGACCCGGCGCGGACAGCCAGCATGCTGTCAGATTTCTGGAACAGCCTGTAGCAGACCACGACGCTCGCCATCCTCGCGGCGCTGGTTACGGGACAAGCGCTGAGCTTGTCATTTAACGACCGGCATCGAACCCGACTCGAACTTGATCAGTGTTTTCGCAGTTCGGCGGATGTGTAGGTGGCCTCCGTCTGATCCTGTGCCCCGTCACAGAGTGGATCAACACGAAGGCCGTGGTCGTGAGTTTGGTGCATCAGGGCGTCCTGCGGGATGCGTTCGCGGAAGTGTCACACTCCCGGTCGGAGCTGTACGCGTATCTGACTGTTCGAGGCGACGCGTTGTTCGAGTTGTGTGACGCGCTGCTGTGCACGGACGGGCCGGTTCGGACGCTGGCCGATCTCGCGCTCGCGCCCGAACACCGCCGCGGGCACGGGGCTCTGTATGGCGGGCTCGACCAGGGCCGGATCGACGTCGCCCGGTTGCGTCGTGCCCTGGCCGGAGTGCCGCTGCCGCGGGCGGCGGACGGTCGGCTCGTGCTGGCGGTGGATGTCTCGCCTTGGCTACGGCCTGACGCCACCACGTGTGCTGACCGGGCCTTTTGTCATACCTTCGGCCGGGGTGAGGGCAAGCATCAGATGGTGCCCGGCCGGCCGTACTCGGTGGTGGCCGCGCTGGAGACCGGCCGCACCTCGTGGACGGCGGTGCTGGACGCGGTCCGCCTGGAGCCCGGCGCCGACATCGCCGCGGTGACCATGATGCAGATCCGCGAGGTCATCGAGCGCCTGGTCGCCGCCGGCCAGTGGAAACCGGGTGACCCGGAGGTCCTGGTCGTGCGGGACGCCGGTTACGACGCTCCTCGCATCGCCCACCTGCTGGGTGACCTGCCCGTCGAGATCCTCGGCCGGCTCCGTTCGGACCGGGTGATGCGGCGTCCGACCCCCTCCCGCGAAGAGTTCCCCCTGGCCAACCCCAGGGGCGGCCGGCCGCCCAAACATGGCGGCGAGTTCGTCTTCGGTGACCCCGTAACCGGGGGCACCGAGCAGGCCGTGACGGTCACCGACACCCGGCTCTACGGGAAGGCGACCGCGCAGGCGTGGGACCGGCTGTACCCGCGGCTGACCCGCCGGGCCGCATGGCTCGACCACGACGGGCCGCTTCCCGTCATCGAGGGCACCGTCATCCGCCTGGTCGTTCAGAAGCTGCCCAGCGGTGGGGTCAACAAGCCCGTGTGGTTGTGGTGGTCGCGCACCGGCGCCCCCGAGGCGGACGTCGACCGCTGCTGGCAGTCCTTCCTCCGCCGCTTCGACATCGAGCACACATTTCTCCTGTTCAAGCAGACCCTCGGCTGGACCAAGCCCCGGCTCCGCAGCTCGGAAGCGGCCGACCGGTGGACCTGGCTGGTGATCGCCGCCCATGCCCAGCTCCGGCTCGCCCGCCCGCTGGCCACCGACCCCCGCAGGCCCTGGGAGAAGCCGACGGAGCCGAGCAGACTGACACCCGCCCGCGTCCGCAGAGGGTTCAGAAACCTGCACGCGAAGACCGGCTCTCCAGCCGGTGCACCGAAACCTTCCCGCCATGGACGGTCCCTCCCCGGCCCTCCCCGATGCGCAGGCGTCAGGGTCTCGTGGGGAGGGGGCCCCGGCAAGTGCGCATCAGGGGGCGGAACCGGCGCGCCGCGCCCGCCCCTGGGGAGGGGACGGGCGCGGCGCGCGGTGAACCGTTCGACGCCCGCGGACGCGCCTACTTGTAGGTGATGTCGGAGGCGCTGTACTTGCAGTACGTGCCGTCCGCGTCCTTGCCGTTCTCGGTCGGCTCCTTGCCCGTGTTGTTGCCGATGTACTTCTGGCACGGGACGATCTTCTTGCTGCTGTCCCCGACGATCGTGATCTTGCGCAGGGTCAGCGAGTCGCCGTAGTTGGTGTTGATCCCGCCGATGGCCTTACCGGGGGCGGTGACCTCGGTGTTGCTCACATTGATCGTGCGCTTGTACTGCGAGGAGCAGTTGCCGCACGAGCGGACCAGCTTGCCGAAGTCCTGCACGGCGAAGTTGGAGATGTTGAGCGTGCCGCCGCCGTTGAACTGGAAGACCTTGTCCGAGGCCTTGCGGGCGCCGCCCCCGACGACGTTGTACGTCTTGCCGGTGCCGCGGAAGGTGGCGGCGTCCTCGCCGACGTCCTCCCACCAGACGTTCTGCAGCGTACAGCTGCCCTTGCAGTGGACGCCGTCGGCGGCCGGGGAGCCGATGATGACGTTCTTGAGGGTCGCGCCGTCGGCCAGCTCGAACAGCGGGTCCTGGTCCTCGTTCTGACCGCCGGTGCCGAGGTCGCCGGAACCGTAGTAGCGCTTCATGCCACCGTCGGTGGTTCCGCTGACGGAGATCGTCTTGGTGACCGCCTGCGGGGTGCCGCTGGGCGAGGGCCAGGTGGCGGCCGACGCGGCCGACAGGGACAGCCCCGTCGTGATCGCGCCCGCGGTGAGGGCGATGGCGCCGAGCGCGCCGCCGATCGCCCGCCGGCTCATGCGTAACTCCATGTCACAACTCCTTGTGCGGAAGGGGTTTTTCCGGGGTCTTGCGTCAGGGGATGGGGTTTAAGGGGGTGGTGATGGACGGCCGCGGAGGGGTGGCCATCTTGTCGCCGATGAAGAAGCTGGGGTGCGGGGGCTGGTTGTAGGCGGTGTTCTGCCAGGCCAGCGCCTCCCGGTACTGCCGGTCGTGCAGCAGAGTGGTGATCCGCCGGTCCGTCTCGTACGGCGTGGAGTAGATCCGCAGCGCCTTGTTGTCGCTGGTCGGCCAGATCACCTCCTCACGCCAGTCGCCGAGGACGTCGCCGGACAGCGACGGATTGGCCTTGGTGCCGTTGTTGGAGTGCACCCCGGAGCCGGTGAGCTGCCGGGTCTCGCCCGACGTGCCGTACTTGTCGATGTGCGTACCGTCCAGCAGCTCGCGCACCGGGTCGCCGTCCCACCAGGACAGGAAGTTCATGGACGACGGCTTGCGGCCCTTGGTGGCGCCGGAGGCCGAGCGGATCTGGTCGTCCTTCGCGGACCACATCTCGGCGCCGTCGTTGCCCGCCCAGATGTCCCCGGCCACCCCGCGCCCGTTGTCGCCGCCGGCCGGGGTCGTCCAGAGCACCTGGCCGGTCCTGGCGTCGGCCAGGTACGAGGACGGCTTGGAGGAGTCCTCGTCCACCTTGAAGTACTCCAGGCCCGGCCGGGACGGGTCGAGGTCGCCGAGGTGGGCCGCGTCGCCGTGGCCGTTCTTCGTCGTCCACAGCCCGGAGCCGTTGTCGTCCACGGCCATCGAGCCGTAGACGATCTCGTCCTTGCCGTCGCCGTCCACATCGCCGACCGCCAGCGCGTGGTTGCCCTGACCGTCGTAGCCCTTGCCGGTGTTGGTGGAACTGTTCGTGTCGAACGTCCACTTGCGGGTCAGCTGGCCGCCCTTGAAGTCCCAGGCGGCGATGACGGTGCGGGTGTAGTAGCCGCGCGCCGCGATCAGGGAGGGCGTGGAGCCGTTCAGATACGCCGTCCCGGCCAGGAAGCGGTCCACCCGGTTGCCGTACGAGTCGCCCCACGAGGAGACCGTGCCGCGCGCCGGGACGTAGTCCACGGTGGACATGGCGGCGCCGGTGCTC
Organism: Streptomyces sp. NBRC 110028; assembly: GCF_001417735.1. Lineage (GTDB taxonomy): Bacteria > Actinomycetota > Actinomycetes > Streptomycetales > Streptomycetaceae > Streptomyces. The sequence continues at coordinate 171,724 of NZ_BBUZ01000023.1, read as the reverse complement.
CCGTTGAACATCGTCAGGAACTCGGGTCCGCTCAGCACGTAGCCGCTGGAGTTGCGGTAGTCGGCGGACGCGCTGCCGATCGTCTTGCCCGTGCCGTCGACCGTGCCGTCCGCGGTCTTCATCGCGACCTCGGCCCGGCCGTCGCCGTCGTAGTCGTACACCTGGAACTGGGTGTAGTGCGCGCCGGAGCGGATGTTACGGCCCAGGTCGATGCGCCACAGCCGCGTGCCCTGGAGGGTGTAGCCGTCCACGATCGTGTTGCCCGTGACGCCGGACTGCGAGTTGTCCTTCGCGTTCGTCGGCTGCCACTTGAGGACGAGATCGAGGTCGCCGTCGCCGTCCAGGTCGCCCACGGAGGCGTCGTTGGCCTCGTACGTATAGTCGGACCCGGCGGCCGGGGGCGAGATCGGGACATCGAGATAGCCCGAGCGGAACGCGAGGGCGGCGGGGGAGGCGGCCTGCTCCGCGCCGTTCACCACGGCGCGCACCGTGTAGGTCTCGGTGGCCGCCGCGCCCTTGTCCAGGTAGTTGGTCGAACCCGTGATCGGGGACGCGTTGACCTTCGTGGACCCGCGGTAGACGTTGAAGGCGACATTGGACGGGTCGGTCGCGAGCCAGCGCCAGCTGACCAGGTTGTCGCTGCCCGAGCGGACGCTGACCAGCCCCCGGTCCAGCTTCTCCAGCTGGGCGGCCACGGCCTTCGCCCCGGCCTCCTCACCGGTCTCCTTCCCCGTCTCGGCGGCTCCCGAGACGCCCGCCAGACCGGTGACGGTCAGCGCGCCCACCACGAGCGCCGCGGCCAGCGTCCGCGGTCGGCCGAGCGGCACGCCGGCGGCGGATGCGGGCGGGGGGCCGGCCGGGGGCTGCGATCTGTCCCGTAAACGCACGGGGCCTCCAAGGCATGGGGGGATGTGAACGCCCCCTAGTCGTCGCCCTGGCCGGAAAGGTTGCCGCCTCCCCACCGAACTTCGCGGGGCCGCGAGGTGCCGCCCGCCGCGGCAGCGGCTGATGTCACGGCGGCGTCGGGAGCCCGGCATGACCGGCAAGACACTCCCTATGGCGAAACAGCCGAAACGGGGGCGCGTCGGCCGCTACCGTCGAAGGTGTGAAGGCCATCCGTCGCTTCAGCGTGCGTCCTGTGCTCCCGGAACCCCTACGACCGCTCCACCGGCTGGCGCGCAATCTGCGCTGGTCGTGGCATCCCGAGACCCGCGAGCTGTTCGAGGCCATGGACCCCGAGGGCTGGCGGGCGGCCGGCGGCGACCCGGTGCGGCTGCTGAGCGCCGTACCCGTCGCCCGGCTGGCGGAACTCGCCGCGGACCGCGGCTTCCTGCGGCGGCTCGGGGCGGCCGCCGAGGATCTGGACGACTATATGAACGCCCCCCGCTGGTATCAGGGCCGCACAGCGGCCGTCCCGGACCGGTCGGACGCCCCGCCCCCGGCGGACGGTGCGGCCGCGGCCGGGGGCCGGGAGCCGGGGGGAGCCGATGTGTCCCCCCGACTGCCCGCCGCCATCGCCTACTTCTCGCCGGAGTTCGGCATCACCGCCGCCCTGCCCCAGTACTCCGGCGGGCTCGGCATCCTCGCAGGTGACCACCTCAAGGCCGCCAGCGACCTCGGCGTCCCCCTCATCGGCGTCGGACTGCTCTACCGCCACGGCTACTTCCGCCAGTCCCTCTCCCGCGAGGGCTGGCAGCAGGAGCAGTACCCCGTCCTCGACCCCAACGAGCTGCCGCTCACCCTGCTGCACGAGCCCGGCGCCGGCGCCGGCCGCCCGGCGCGGATCACGCTCGCCCTCCCCGGCGGCCGCCCGCTGCACGCCCAGATCTGGCAGGCCCAGGTCGGCCGGGTGCCGCTGCTGCTGCTCGACTCGGACGTGGAGGGCAACGGCCCCGGCGAGCGCGACGTCACCGACCGGCTCTACGGCGGCGGCAGCGAACACCGGCTGCTGCAGGAGATGCTGCTCGGCATCGGCGGGGTGCGCGCGGTGCGCGCGTACTGCCGTATCACCGGGCACGCCGAGCCCGAGGTCTTCCACACCAACGAGGGCCACGCCGGATTCCTCGGCCTGGAGCGCATCCGCGAACTCGTTGACACGACGGGCGCGGACTTCGAGTCCGCCCACGAGACCGTCCGGGCCGGCACCGTCTTCACCACCCACACCCCGGTCCCCGCCGGGATCGACCGGTTCGACCGCGACCTCGTCGCCCGCCACTTCGGGGACGACGGCGAACTGCCCGGCATCGGCGTCGAGCGCGTCCTCGCCCTCGGCCGGGAGACCTACCCCGGCGGCGAGCCCGGCCTGTTCAACATGGCCGTCATGGGGTTGCGGCTGGCCCAGCGCGCCAACGGGGTCTCCACCCTCCACGGCGAGGTCAGCCGCGAGATGTTCGCCGGTCTGTGGCCCGGCTTCGACGCCGAGGAAGTGCCCATCACCTCCGTCACCAACGGCGTCCACGCGCCCACCTGGCGCGCCCCCGAGGTCACCCGGCTCGGCGCCCGCCAGTTCGGCCACCTCCCCGGCGCCGAACTGTGGGAACTGCGCCGCAGCCTGCGCAAGCAGCTCGTCACCGAGGTGCGGCAGCGGCTGTACGCCTCGTGGCGGCAGCGCGGCGCGGGCACCGCCGAACTGGGCTGGATCGACTCCGTCCTCGACCCCGACATCCTCACCATCGGCTTCGCCCGCCGCGTCCCCTCGTACAAGCGGCTCACCCTGATGCTGCGCGACCGCGACCGGCTCACCGAGCTGCTGCTGCACCCCGAGCGGCCCGTTCAGATCGTCGTCGCGGGCAAGGCCCACCCGGCCGACGACGGCGGCAAGCGCCTCGTCCAGGAACTCGTCCGCTTCGCCGACGACCCCCGGGTGCGGCACCGCCTGGTCTTCCTGCCCGACTACGGCATGGGCATGGCCCAGAAGCTCTACCCCGGCTGCGACGTCTGGCTCAACAACCCGCTGCGCCCGCTGGAGGCGTGCGGCACCAGCGGTATGAAGGCCGCCCTCAACGGCTGCCTCAACCTCTCCGTCCTCGACGGCTGGTGGGACGAGTGGTACGAACCCGACTTCGGCTGGGCCATCCCCACCGCCGACGGCTCCGCCGTCGACGACGACCGCCGCGACGACCTGGAGGCGGCCGCCCTCTACGAACTGCTGGAGAACCGGGTCGCACCGCAGTTCTACGACCGCGGCCCCGACGGCCTCCCCGGCCACTGGATCGACATGGTGCGCCAGACCCTCACCACCCTCGCCCCCAAGGTGCACGCGGGGCGCATGGTGCGCGAGTACGTCGAGCGGCTCTACGCACCGGCCGCCCGTGCCCACCGCGCCCTCGACCCCGCCACGGCCCGCGACCTGTCCGCATGGAAGGCCCGGGTCCGCGCGGCCTGGCCCCAAGTGGCCGTCGACCACGTGGAAACCCGGCTCACCCCGCCCGCCCCCGGCGGCGCCGCCGAGCTGGGCTCCGCGCTCTCCCTCCGCGTCCAGGTCCGCCTCGGCGGCCTCGACCCCGCCGATGTCGAGGTCCAGGCCGTGGCGGGCCGGGTGGACGAGGCCGACCGCCTGACCGACACCACCGCCATCCCCCTCAAGCCCACCTCCGGCCCCGACGACGAGGGCCGCCACCTCTACGAAGGCCCCCTCGCGCTGGACCGCACGGGCCCCTTCGGCTACACCGTCCGCGTCCTCCCCACCCACCCCCTCCTGGCCACCCCCGCCGAACTCGGCCTCACCGCCCTCCCGTCGGAATCCACTTCCGGGGCCGCGGGGGTACTGATGCGCTGAGCCGGTCGGCCATGGTGGTCTGGCGGTCGAACGGATGACGACGCGTGCAGACGGCTTCCGGCGGCTTCCGGCCGGGCGGGCCACGGGGCCCGCCCGGCCGTGGTCAGCTCGGGGTCGTCACTTGACGTTGACGCCGCCCCAGGCGTTGTTGACCGCCTTGTACTCGGTGCTGTTGGCGCCGTACAGCTTCTTCGCGGCGTTGAGCGTCGCGGTGCGGGCCTTGGCGTAGTTGGTGGTCGAGGTCATGTACGTGGTCAGGGCCTTGTACCAGATCTTCTCGGCCTTGGCGCGGCCGATGCCCTTGACGACCCGGCCGTCCTTGGTCGGGCTGTTGTAGGTGACACCGCCGATGACCTTGCGGCCACTGCCCTCGGCCAGCAGGTAGAAGAAGTGGTTGGCGATGCCGGAGGTGAAGTGCGGGTCGTCCTCGCCGACGCCGCTCTTCCAGTAGTCGTAGGACAGCCCGTCCTTGCTGGGCTTGTCCATGTAGCGCAGCGGGGTGCCGTCGCCGTTGATGTCGATCTTCTCGCCGATGAGGTAGTCGCCGGGGTCCTTGGCGTTCTTGGAGTAGAACTCGACGGCGGTGCCGAAGATGTCGGAGGTGGCCTCGTTGAGGCCGCCGGACTCGCCGGAGTACTCCAGGTTGGCGGTGGCCGAGGTGAGGCCGTGGCTCATCTCGTGGCCCGCGACGTCCAGCGAGGTGAGCGGCTTCTTGTTGCCCTCGCCGTCGCCGTAGGTCATGCAGAAGCAGGCGTCGTCCCAGAAGGCGTTCTGGTACGCGTCACCGTAGTGGACGCGGGAGTACGCGGCCTTGCCGTTGCCCTTGATGCCGTTGCGGCCGAGGACCTTCTTGTAGTAGTCCCAGGTCATGGCGGCGCCGTACTGGACGTCCACGGCGGCGGTCTGCGCGATGGTGGGCTTGCCGTTGCCCCAGACGTTGTCGGGGTCGTAGAACGCCGACCCCTTCTTGTTTTCGTCCCACGAGTGCTTGGAGTTGTACGTCAGGTGACCGCCGCGCGCGGTGTCCTTCATCAGCCACTGGCTGCCGCTCTTGACCGCGCCGACGGCGACCTTGCCGTTGTGCTGGCCGGTGCCGGTGCCGGTCTCGATGGCCTGGTACTCGTACAGCTTCTTGCCGCTGTCGGCGTCGGTGATGACGTGCAGCCGGCTCGGCGTGCCGTCCTTCTGGAGGCCGCCGATGACGGTCTCGTACGCGAGGACGGGCTTGCCGGTGGCGGCCCAGATCACCTTGCGCGGGGCGCGCTCGGTGGTGGCGCCGGTGACATCGGCGGCCTTCGCGGCGGCCAGGGCGGTGCGCTGGGCACCGGAGGCGGCGAAGGAGGCGCGGGTGTCGGCGACCTTGATGCGCGCGTCGGTGGCCTTGGTGACGCCCTCCTCGGCGCCGCTGGGCGCCTGGTGGACGATCAGGTCGCCGCCGAGGACCGGCAGTCCGTCGTAGGTGCGCTCGTAGCGGGTGTGGAGGGAGCCGTCGGCGTCCTTGACGACGTCACGGACGATCAGCTTCTCCTTGCCGCCGAGCCCGAGGGACGCGGCGGTGCCGGACGGGGGAGTGGCCGCGCCCGCGGGGGCCGCGGTGGCACCGGCGGCGAGCAGGGAGGCGGCCAGGGTGGCCGCTCCGGCGGCGAGGGCGGTACGCGAGCGTCTGTGGCGGGATATACCGGATATAGCAGACGTCGAGCGTGAATCCACGCGTATCTCCTGTTGTCATGGGAGGTTGGCCGACGTGTCGGTCAACCGGGCAAAGATGTGTCTTTGCTGTGAAGAAAACATACCGGTGCCCGGGGACAATCCCCGGGCACCGGCCGCATGTCGTGCGTTACGCATCGGTAACGCCGTTGCGTCTACTTCACGTTGACCCCGGCCCAGGCGGCGTCGACGCCCTTGGACTCGGGGCTGTCCTTCCCATAGAGGTCGTTCGCGGCCTTCTGGGTTGCCTCACGCGCCGCGTGATAGTCCGTGGTGGAGGTCATGTACGTGGTCAGGGCCTTGAACCAGATCTTCTCGGCCTTGTCCCGCCCGATGCCCTCGACCTTCTTGCCGTCCGAGGTCGGGCTGTCGTACTTGACGCCACCGATCTCCTTGGCGCCGCTGCCCTCGGACAGCAGGTAGAAGAAGTGGTTGGCGACACCGGAGGAGTAGTGGACGTCGAGGTCGCCGACCTTCTCGGACCAGGCGTCCGCGGACTCGCCGTCCTTGCTGGGCTTGTCCATGTAGCGCAGCGGGGTGCCGTCGCCGTTGATGTCGATCTTCTCGCCGATGAGGTAGTCACCGGGGTCTTCGGTGTTCTTGGCGTTGAACTCGACGGCGGAGCCGAAGATGTCGGAGGTGGCCTCGTTGAGGCCGCCGGACTCGCCGCTGTACTCCAGGCCCGCGGTCTTGGAGGTGACGCCGTGGGTCATCTCGTGCGCCGCGACGTCCAGGGCGGTCAGCGGGGCCTTGTTGCCCTCGCCGTCGCCGTACGTCATGCAGAAGCAGGAGTCTTCCCAGAACGCGTTGACGTAGCTCTCGCCGTAGTGGACGCGGGACGTGGCGGCCTTGCCGTCGCCGCCGATGCCGTCGCGGCCGTGCACCTTCTTGTAGTAGTCCCAGGTGGTGGCGGCGCCGTAGTGGGCGTCCACGGCGGCGGTCTGCGGGTCGTCGCCCTTGCCGTTGCCCCAAGCGTCGTCCTCGTCGGTGAACGCCTTGCCCTCGCCGTCCTCCTTGTTCTCCAGGTCGAGGGTCTTGTGGCCGCCGCGGCCGGCGTCGGTCAGGGTGTAGCCGCTGCCTTCCTTGGAGGTGCCCAGCTCGACCTTGCCGCTGTACTCGCTCTGGCCGCTGCCGGTTTCGACGCCCTGGCGCTCGTAGAGCTTCTTGCCGGTGGCCGCGTCGGTGATGACGTGCAGCTCGTTCGGGGTGCCGTCCTTCTGGACGCCGCCGACGACGGTTTCGTACGCCAGGACCGGCTTGCCGGTGGCGGCCCAGATCACCTTGTGCGGGGTCCGCGCCTTCGCCTGTGTGCTGCGCTGCGCCTCGGCGGCCTTCACGGCGGTCCGCGCGGCGGCGCCGGGCGCCGCCTCGGCCCGGGTGGTGGCGACCTTGACGGCGGCCTCGGTGGCCTTGCTGACGCCGGTCACCTTGCCGCTTCCGGCCTGGTGGACCACCAGGTCGCCGCCGAGGACGGGGAGTCCGTCGTAGGTGCGGTCGTAGCGGGTGTGGGTGGTGCCGTCGGCGTCCTTGATGACGTCCTTGACGACCAGCTTTTCCTTCGCGCCGAGGCCGAGGGCCTTCGCCGTGTCGGCCTTGGTGGCGTTCGCGTCGCGCAGCAGTTCGGCGCGGGCGGACGCGGTGAGCTTGACGGGCTGGGCGCCCGCCCTGGCCCCCGCGTCGGCCGGTGCGGCACCGGCCGATCCGGTGGTCAGTCCGGTGGCCAGCAGCGCGGCGGTGGCGACCGCGGCACCGGCGGCGATCGCCGAACGGCCCTTTCCGCCCCCGGATATGGGCATGCTGAAGTTCTTGCTCACGCTAACTCCCTCGTTGCTGTGGGGGGTCAGTGCCGGTCAGCGGGAAGCGCGGCTCGGCACTGAACAAGAGGTACTGGTGCGTAATGCGTGGGCAGACTGTCATACAAGCCGCGGACATGTCACGGGTTTCCCGGCGGGTCTGGCGGAATTTGTGCAGGGAAACGCGCAGGGAAACGCGCATGGAGACGCCGCCAGGAGGAGTCGGGTCACTCCTGGCGGCGCCTGGTTCTGGTGGTTCACCGCCGCGAAGGGCGAGGGTGCGGATGGGGTTGCGGACGGTGTGTCAGAAGGTCAGCTTCCAGCCGTTGATGGTGCCGGAGTCCTGCGGGTAGATGTCCTGGACCTTCAGGTCCCAGGTGCCGACCGCGGTCTCGGAGGAGGCGTCCACGGTGTACGTGGCCTTCACGTCGTCCGCCGAGTCGGAGATGCTGGAGTCCTTGAGCCGGTAGGCCGTACCGTCCGGGGCGATCAGGTCGATCACCAGGTCACCGCGGTAGCTGTGGGTGATGTCCACGGCCACCTGGAGGGCGGACGGGGCGTTCCCGGCCCGGGTCACGGTGACCGGGGAGGTGACGGCGTCGCCCCCGTCCGGAATGGCGACGTCCGTGGTGTTCTCGAAGACGTTGCCGCTGGTGGTGGTGACGGTCCAGGTGAACGACGCGGTGCCGGTCCTGCCCGCCGAGTCGGTCACCGTCACGGTCACCGCGCTTGCGCCCTCGGCGGTCGGGGTGCCGGAGATCAGACCGGTGGCGGAGTCGAGCGCGAGGCCCGCCGGCAGCCCGGTGGCCGCGTAGCTCAGCGCGCCCGGGTTGGAACTGGTGGCCTTGATCTGCGCGCTGGTGGCCTGGCCGACGATGCTGGTCTGGTCGCCGGGCGGGGTGACGGTGACGCCCTCGGCGATGCGGGTGCCGACGTTCACCCCGGCCCAGGCGTTCGCCACCGCGTTGTACTGGGGGCCGCCCTGGCCGTACAGCTCGCCCGCCGCCCACAGCGTCGCCTCGCGCGCGGCGGCGTAGTCGGTGATGGACGTCATGCGCTGGCTGAGCGCCTTGAACCACACCTGCTCGGCGGCGTCCCGGCCGATGCCGGTGACCGGCAGCCCGTCGGAGGTCGGGCTGTTGTAGCTGACGCCGTTGATCTCCTTGGCGCCGCTGCCCTCGGAGAGCAGGTAGAAGAAGTGGTTGGCGATACCGGACGAGTAGTGCACGTCCACGTTGCCGACGCCCGCGTACCAGTTGTCCTTGGAGGCGCCGTCCTTGCTGGGCTTGTCCATGTAGCGCAGCGGGGTGCCGTCGCCGTTGATGTCGATCTTCTCGCCGACGAGGTAGTCGCCCACGTCGGACGCGTTGTCCGCGGCGAACTCGACCGCAGCGGCGAAGATGTCGGAGGTGCCCTCGTTGAGGCCGCCGGACTCGCCGCTGTAGACCAGTCTGGCGGTGGCCGCGGTGACACCGTGGCTCATCTCGTGCGCCGCCACGTCGATCGAGGTCAGCGGCTTGGCGTTGCCGGAGCCGTCGCCGTACGTCATGCAGAAGCAGGCGTCCTGCCAGAAGGCGTTGACATAGCCGCTGCTGTAGTGGACCCGGGAGTACGCGCCCACGCCGTCGCCCCGGATGCCGGTGCGGCCGTGCACGTTCTTGTAGTAGTCCCACGTCTCGGCGGCGCCGTAGTGGGCGTCGACCCCGGCGGTGGCGGCGTCGGCGGTGGTGCCGCTGCCCCAGACGTCGTCGGCGTCGGTGAACAGGGTGCCGGTGCCCGAGGTGCCGCGGTTCAGGTTGTACGTCTTGTGGCTGCCGCGCCCGGCGTCGGTCAGGTTGTACGAGCCCGCGCTGCCCGAGGTGCCGAGGGCGACCTGCCCGCTGTACTGGCTCTTGCCGGTGCCGTTCTTGACGCCCTGGTACTGGAACAGCTTGCTTCCGGTGGCCGCGTCGCTGATGACGTGCAGCTCGTTGGGCGTGCCGTCCTCCTGGAGGCCGCCGACGACGGTCTCGTACGCGAGCGTCGGCCTGCCGTCCGCCGCCCAGATCACCTTGCGCGGCGCCCGCCGCGCCGCGGTCTTCCGCGAGCCCTGCGCGTCCGCCGCCTTCACGGCGGCCTTCTCGGCGGTGGCGGGCTCGACGGCCGCGGTGGTCGTCGGGATCGTCAGGCGGGCCTTGGTGGCCTTCGCGACCGTCTCCACCGCGCCGCCCTCGGCGCGGTCCACGACCAGATCGCCGCCGAGGACGGGAAGCCCGGCGTAGGTGCGTTCGTAGCGGGTGTGAGTGGTGCCGTCGGCGTCCTTGATGACGTCCCTGACGACCAGCTTCTCCCGGGACCCGAGGTCCAGCGTCCTCGCGGTGGCGGCCTTCGCGGAGGCGGTGTCGGCGGCGCGGATCAGCGTGGTGCGGGCCGCGGGGGACAGCTGCGCGGGCAGCGCGCCGGGGCGGGCCTTGGCGGCCATCGTGCCGCCCGCGGCGGTGGCGGCGTCCCCCGCGCGTGCGGTCGCGGGACCGGTCTGGACACCGACGACGATCATCGCGGCGGCGGCCATTAGGGCGCCGGCCGTGGCGCGGTGTCGATGGGGTCTGTGAGGTCTGAGGTGCCGTTGGGGGAAGAGGCTCACGCTGACTCCTTCTGCGCTGGCCGCGCGATGGCACGGCCGTCCGGGCAGGACATGGCGGAGCAGGTGGTACGGCGTGGGGGGACCGTGGGGGGACGGGGGACGGGGGACGGGGGACGGGGGATGGGGGGTGGCCCGAGGCCGCGAGCTGTGGAAGTGCCGCACCTCGGTCGAGGGAAGGGTGCCATCATTGGACTCAACCTGTCAGGAGCGCGACAACAGGTTGACCGGAAAGTGTCCGTTGACACGTGTGCTGTATCCGCATATCGGATAAAGGAGTTCGGTCCGAGCCACGTCCGCCGCGAGCGCGTCACACGAGACTGTCCCGCCACGCCTGGTGCAGCGTCGCGAAGCGGCCCTCGCCCGCTATGAGGGCGCCGGGGGCGCCGTCCTCGACGACGCGGCCGTCGGCCATCACGAGCACCCGGTCGGCGATCTCCACCGTGGAGAGGCGGTGGGCGATGACGACGGCGGTGCGGCCGCGCAGCACCGTGTCCATGGCGCGCTGGACGGCGCGTTCGCCCGGGATGTCGAGGGAGGACGTGGCCTCGTCGAGGATGAGGACGGCGGGGTCGGCGAGGAGGGCGCGGGCGAAGGCGACCAGCTGGCGCTGGCCCGCGGAGATCCGGCCGCCGCGCTTGCGCACGTCGGTGTCGTAGCCGTCGGGCAGGGCGGTGATGAAGTCGTGCGCGCCGATGGCCTTGGCGGCCTGCTCGACCTCGGCGCGGGTGGCGTCGGGGCGGCCGATGGTGATGTTCTCGGCGACCGTGCCCGAGAACAGGAACGCCTCCTGGGTCACCATGACCACCCCGCGGCGCAGTTCGGGCGTGGCCAGGTCGCGCAGGTCGACGCCGTCGAGCAGCACCCGGCCGTCGGTGGGGTCGTAGAAGCGGGCGAGCAGCTTGGCGAGGGTCGACTTGCCCGCGCCGGTCGCGCCCACCACGGCGACCGTCTGTCCCGCGGGCAGGGTGAGGTCGAAGCGGGGCAGCACCTCGCCCCCGGTGCGGTACGCGAAGCGCACCCCGTCGAAGACGACCTCGCGGCCGGGCGCCCGGGCGGGGCGCGGCGGCAGGGGCCGGGGGTCGGCCGGTTCGGGGACGGAGGGGCGCTGGGCCAGCAGGCCCGCGATCTTCTCCAGGGAGGCGGCGGCGGACTGATAGGAGTTGAGGAACATGCCCAGGCGGTCGATCGGGTCGTACAGCCTGCGCAGATACAGCGCGGCCGCGGCCAGCACGCCCAGCTCCAGACCGCCCGAGGCGACCCGGTAGGCGCCCCACAGCACGATGGCCGCGACCGCCGTGTTGGCGATCAGCCGGGAGCCGACCACATAGCGGGCCATCTCCAGGACCGCGGTCCCGTTGATCCGCTGGTGGCGGCCGTTCAGCTCGTCGAAGCGGGCGTCGTTGGCGCGCTCGCGGCGGAAGGCCTGCACCGGGCGGATGCCGTTCATGGTCTCGGTGAAGGCGACGATGACCGCGGCGGTGGCCGTCGACCGCGCGCGGTAGACGCGCGCCGACCGGCGTCGGAAGGAGCGGATGAGCAGATACAGCGGCCAGAACGAGAGCACCGCCGCGCCGCCGAGCCCCCAGTCCAGGTACAGCAGGGTGAGGGCGATGTAGACGACGGACAGCGCGATGCCGAGCAGCTCCTCAAGGCCCTCGTTCAGCAGCTCCCGCAGCGATTCGACGTCCGTCGTGGTGCGGGAGATGAGCCGCCCGGAGGTGTACCGGTCGTGGAAGTCCACGCTGAGGACCTGGACGTGGCGGTAGATCCGGCTCCGCAGGTCCAGCAGCACGTCCTGGCTGATGCGGGCGGAGACGCGGATGAACGCGAACTGGAGGCCGCCGGAGGCGAGCGCGCAGCCCAGGTATCCGGCGCCGACGGCGATGAGCGGCCCGTGGTCGCCGTCCCGGAAGGCGGGCACCGCGCGGTCGATGGCGAACGCGACGAGCAGCGGGCCCGCCTGCACCGCGGCCTGCTGCAGCAGCAGGAGGACGGCCGCGAGCCGGACGCGGGCGCGGCGCGGGGCGAGCAGCGAGCGCAGCAGCGACAGGGAGGCGCCCTTGGGCGCGGGCAGCACATCGTGGTCGAAGGGGTCCTCCGGCGCCGGGCGCTCCTGCGGGACCGTGCTCTTGTCGGCGTCCCCGGTCTCCCTGGCGTCCTCGGACGTCGTCATGGGCCGTCCTCTCCGTTTCCGCCCTCGTGGTCGTCCTCGCCGTCCTGTCCCGCCATCAGCGCCCGGTAGGCGGCGCTGTCCCGCAGCAGTTGGTGGTGGGTGCCGACGGCGGCGATACGGCCCTCCTCCAGCAGCGCCACCCGGTCGGCCAGCAGCACCGTCGACGGCCGGTGCGCGACGACCAGCGCGGTCGTCGTCGCGAGGACCTGCCGCAGCGCGGCCTCCACCCGCGCCTCGGTGTGCACGTCCAGGGCGGACAGCGGGTCGTCCAGCACCAGGAAGCGCGGTGCGCCGACGACGGCGCGGGCCAGCGCGAGCCGCTGCCGCTGCCCGCCGGACAGGCTCAGCCCCTGCTCGCCCACCTCGGTGTCGGTGCCGCGCGGCAGGGCGTGCACGAACTCGGCCTGGGCCACCCTCAGGGCCCGCGCCAGCGCGGCCCGGTCGGCGCCGTCCGCGCCCATCAGCACGTTCTCACCGGCCGTCGCCGAGAACAGCGTGGGCTCCTCGAAGGCGACGGCGACCAGGGCGCGCAACTCCTCGCGGGGGAGCGCGGTGATGTCCCGCCCGTCGAGGGTGATCCGCCCGCGCGTCACCTCGTGCAGCCGGGGGACGAGCGCGGTCAGCGTGGTCTTCCCGGAGCCGGTCGCGCCGACGAGCGCCATGGTCTCGCCGGGCCGGATGTGCAGGTCGACCCCGCGCAGCACGGGCGGGGTGCCCCGGGGAGCGTCGCCGTACCGGAACTCGACCGCCTCGAACCGCAGCCCGCCCTCGCCCCGCTGCCGGGGCAGCACGGACGCCGTGTCCTCCGCCGGGCGATCGACGGTGTCCGCCGGGGTGGCGTCCATGACCTCGAAGAAGCGGTCGGTGGCCGTCGCCGAGTCCTGGCTCATCGCCAGCAGGAAGCCCAGCGACTCCACCGGCCACCGCAGCGCCAGGGCCGTGGAGAGGAAGGCGACGAGCGTGCCCGCCGAGAGGTCGCCGTCGGCGACCTGGATGGTGCCGAGGACCAGGGCCGCGCCGATCGCCAGCTCCGGCAGGGTCATGATCAGCGCCCAGATGGTGGCCAGCAGCCCCGCCTTGCGCAGCTCGGTGGCGCGCACCCGCTCCGCCAGGGCGCGGAAGGCCCGCGCCTGGCTGCGGTGGCGGCCGAAGCCCTTGACGATACGGATGCCGAGCACGCCCTCCTCGACGACCGTCGTCAGATCGCCGGTCTGGTCCTGCGCGCTGCGGGCGATGGCCGAATAGCGGGTCTCGAACAGCGAACAGAGGATCATCAGCGGCACGGCCGGGACCAGCAGCACCAGCCCCAGCGTCCACGCTTGCGCCAGCAGGATCGCGAAGCCGACCAGGATGGTGACCCCGTTGACCACCAGGAAGGTCAGCGGGAAGGCCAGGAACCTGCGCAGCAGCATCAGATCGGTCGTGGCGCGCGACAGCAGCTGGCCCGAGGCCCAGCGGTCGTGGAAGGTGACCGGCAGCCGCTGGAGGTGGCGGTAGAGGGAGGCCCGCATCGAGGCCTCGACGGACGCCAGCGGCCGCGCCACCAGCCAGCGCCGCAGCCCGAACAGCCCGGCCTCGGCCACCCCGAGGGCGAGCAGCAGCGCACCGCCCAGCCACACCCCGCCCGGTTCGCGGCCGGCGACCGGGCCGTCCACCATCCACTTGAGGACGAGCGGGATGACCAGGCCCAGGCAGGAGGCGACGACCGCGGCCGCGGCCGCGGCGAACAGCCGGGCCCGCACCGGGCGCACATAGGGCCACAGCCGCAGCAGGGAACGCGTGGTGGAGCGGTGCCGCCGGGCGGCTCCGCTCTCCTGGTCCCGGGGTGGTGCCGTCGTCACAGCCATCAGCGGCGAGACTACGGTCCGCCCCTGACAGCGCTCACTCGGTTTTTTGGCGTAGGTCCGTGGAGGCAAGAGCGCGCAGCAGCAGAACCGAGCGCTCCGGAAGCTCGATCGACGCACCCGCCGGATACCGTGCGCCCGGTGCGGCGGCCTGCTCCTCGCGCGAGGTGTCCAGGAGGAGTTCGTAGCCCGCGGCCCACGGCGGCCCGGGCAGGTGGAAGGTCAGCGGCGCGGGGCCCGCGTGGAGCAGCGCGAGGAAGGTGTCGTCGGTGACCGGCGCGCCGCGCGGATCCCGCTGCGGCAGGTCACGGCCGGAGAGGTGGACGCCGAGGGCGGTGGTGGGCGCGTACCAGTCGGATTCGGTCATCTCCTCGCCGCGCGGCGTGAACCAGGCGAGGTCGCGCACCCCGTCCGGGGGCCGGGCGCGGCCGGAGAAGAAGTCGGGCCGCCGCAGCACCGGGTGGGCGCGGCGCAGCCGGATCAGCCGGGCGGTGAGGTCGGTGAGCGCCTGCCAGCCGGGGTCGTCCAGCAGCGACCAGTCGACCCAGCCGGTGGCGTTGTCCTGGCAGTACGCGTTGTTGTTGCCGCCCTGGGTACGGCCCATCTCGTCGCCCGCGACGAGCATCGGGACGCCGGTGGACAGCAGCAGGGTGGCGAGCAGTCCGCGCAGCCTGCGGCGGCGCAGGGCGCGGATGTCCGGGTCGTCGGTCTCGCCCTCGGCGCCGCTGTTCCAGGAGCGGTTGTCGTGGGTGCCGTCGCGGTTGCCCTCGCCGTTGTCCTCGTTGTGCTTGCGCTCGTAGCTCACCAGATCGCGCAGGGTGAAGCCGTCGTGGGCGGTGATGAAGTTGACCGAGGCGCACGGCCCGCGGCCGCCGTGCCCGTACAGGTCGCTGGAGCCGGAGAGCCGGTAGCCGAGGTCGCGCGCATCGGGCAGGGCGCCGCGCCAGAAGTCCCGTACGGCGTCGCGGTAGCGGTCGTTCCACTCGGCCCACAGTGGCGGGAACGCGCCCACCTGGTAGCCGCCGGAGCCCACGTCCCAGGGCTCGGCGATCAGCTTGACGCGGCGCAGCACCGGGTCCTGGGCGATCACGGCGAGGAAGGGGGAGAGCATGTCCACCCCCGTGCCGCCGCCGTGCGTGGAGCGGGCCAGCGCGCTCGCCAGGTCGAAGCGGAAGCCGTCCACGCCCATCTCGGTGACCCAGTAGCGCAGCGAGTCGGTGATCAGCCGGAGTACGTGCGGCCGGAAGGTCTGGAGGGTGTTGCCGCAGCCGGTGAAGTCGGCGTAGCGGCGCGGGTCCTGCTGGAGCCGGTAGTAGCCGCGGTTGTCGATGCCGCGCAGCGACAGGGTCGGGCCCAGCTCGCCCGCCTCGGCGGTGTGGTTGTAGACGACGTCGAGGATCACCTCGATCCCGGCGGCGTGCAGGGCGCGCACCATCCGCCGGAACTCGCCCACCTGCTGGCCCCGGGTGCCGGTGGCCGCGTACCCGGCGTGCGGCGCGAAGTAGCCGATGGAGTTGTAGCCCCAGTAGTTGCGCAGGTGCCGCCGCAGCAGATGGTCCTCGTGCGCGAACTGGTGCACCGGCAGCAGTTCCACCGCCGTCACCCCGAGCCGGGTCAGGTGCTCGACCGCGGCGGGGTGGGCGAGCCCGGCGTACGTGCCGCGCAGCGCGGGCGGGACGCCGGGGTGGCGCATGGTGAAGCCGCGCACATGGAGTTCGTAGATCACCGACTCCGCCCAGGGGGTCTTGGGACGGCGGTCGTCGGTCCACTCGTCCGGCGGCCCGCCCCAGGCGTCGTCGTCCACGACCACGCCCTTGGGGACGTACGGGGCCGAGTCCCGCTCGTCCCGTACGGTGTCGGCGACGTGCTGCTGCGGCCAGTCCCGCACATGGCCGTAGACCTCGGCGGGCAGCGGGCCGCCGGGCGGCCCGAAGTCGCCGTCCACCGCGCGCGCGTACGGGTCCAGCAGCAGCTTGGCCGGGTTCCAGCGGGCGCCGGTCCAGGGGTCCCAGCGGCCGTGCACGCGGTAGCCGTACCGGCGGCCGGGCAGCACGCCGGGCACGAAGCCGTGCCAGACCTCATGGGTCCGCTCGGTCAGCGGATGGCGGGTCTCCGCGCCGTCGTCGTCGAACAGGCACAGCTCGACGGCCTCCGCGCCACCCGCCCACAGCGCGAAGTTGGTGCCGGGCACGCCCCCGGGACCCCGGTGCACGCGCGCGCCGAGCGGTTGCGGGCTGCCCGGCCAGACGGCGGGCCCGGCCGGCGGGGTGCCGCCGCGCGGGGCGGGCAGCGGCGCGGGCGCGGCGGGGCGGCGGAGCGCGGGCCCGGCGGCGGGCGGGTCGGGTAAGCCGTCGGTGGGCTCCAGGGTGTGCTGCTCGGCTGCTTTCGACACATGCGCCTCCGGCGGCTCGCACGGGACCGGGCTCCGCACCTCCCGTCCGGAGCCCGACGGACCGGGCGGCACCGCCCCGCGGCGTCCCGACCGCGTCCGGCTGTGCCCGGTTCAGGGGGTGTCTTGCGGATCATGCCGGGCTCCCGGCGCCCGGCACGGCACCTCGCCGCCCCGCGCTCGTCGCGCGCAGCGCCGCTGCGCTCTCCTCACGCGGGTTGCGAGCCACCGCACCGGACGACACTCGCTGATCCGGCCTGATCCACAAGACACCCCCTACCCTGTTGTGCCCGCAATCCCGCCGGCCCTCACGTATCCGCGCCGGGTGTGCCCGTCACCGGTCACGCGGCCGGCCACGGGACGGCTCCCACCTGGGACAGAACCGTAACCCTCGCAAACGATCCCGCTGTCGGTGCGATGTGATTACCTATCGGCAGGCGCGCCTCGCGCGTGTCAGGCGTGTCGGAGCCGCCGCGGGGGACTGCGGCTCCGCAGAGGGGAGATTGCTGTGGTGAAGATGCGGCCGATATCGGGGGCGGCGACCGTGCGGGGTCGCAGGGGGCTTCTCGCGTTGCTGCTCGGCGCGCTGCTGGCGCTGGTGACCGCGTGCGGCGGAGGCGGCGGTTCCGGCGACGGCGAGGCCAAGGACACCGAGGCCGCCAAGCCGCGGCCGTCCACGGCCGAGGTCAAGGTCGAGCCGGGGGACGGCGCGAAGGGCGTCGACACCGGAGGCGCGCTCAAGGTCACCGCGGCCAAGGGCACGCTGACGTCCGTGAAGGTCGAGGACGAGAAGGGCCGCGCGGTCGCCGGGAAGACCACCGGGGGCGGCACCAGCTGGCGGCCGGACGGTCGTCTGCGCGCCGCCACGACATACACGGTGGACGCCCTCGCGAAGGACGCGGACGGCCGCGCCACGCGCAAGCACACCACCTTCACCACGCTCAAGCCGAAGGAGACGTTCGTCGGCGTCTTCAGCCCCGAGGACGGCTCCACGGTCGGCGTCGGCATGCCGGTCTCGCTCCGCTTCAACCGGGGCATCACCCACCCGGCCGCGGTGGAGAAGAGCGTCAAGGTCAGCGCCTCCCCGTCGGTGCCGATCGCGAGCCACTGGTTCGGCAACGACCGGCTGGACTTCCGGCCTTCGGCGTACTGGAAGCCCGGCACCAAGGTGACCCTGAAGCTGGACCTCGACGGCGTCGAGGGCCGTCCGGGGGTGTACGGGGAGCAGCGCAAGACGGTGAAGTTCACCATCGGCCGCAGCCAGATATCCGTGGTGGACGCCAAGACCCACACGATGAAGATCAAGCGGGACGGCAAGACCCTCAAGACGCTCCCGATCACCGCGGGCGCGCCCGGCCACGAGACGTACAACGGCATCATGGTCATCAGCGAGAAGCTCGTCGTGACCCGGATGGACGGCGCGACGGTCGGCTTCAAGGGGGAGTACGACATCAAGGACGTGCCGCACGCGATGCGGCTGTCGGACTCCGGCACCTTCCTCCACGGCAACTACTGGGCGGGCCGTCCCACCTTCGGCTCGGCCAATGTCAGCCACGGCTGCGTCGGCCTCTTCGAGCAGCGCGGCGGAGGCGACCCGTCCACCCCGGCGGCCTGGTTCTTCGGCCAGTCGCTCATCGGGGACGTGGTCATCGTGAAGCATTCGGACGACGAGACGATCCAGCCGGGCAACGGGCTCAGCGACTGGAACATGTCCTGGGAGAAGTGGAAGGCGTGAGCCCGGCAGCGCCCCGGTTGTGACCAAGCGCACCGGGGCGCTCCCCGTCCGCGGCCCACTAATCTGCGGTCTATGACTGTGCATCTCCAGGTCGCCGACGGCGTGGCCACCTTCCGCCTCGACCGCCCCCCGATGAACGCGCTCGATGTCGCCACCCAGGACCGGCTGCGGGAACTCGCCGGTGAGGTGACCCGCCGGGACGACGTACGGGCCGTGGTCGTCTGGGGCGGCGAGAAGGTGTTCGCGGCGGGCGCGGACATCAAGGAGATGCGGGACATGGACCACGCCGCGATGGTGGCCCGCTCCCGCGACCTCCAGGACGCGTTCACCGCCGTCGCCCGCATCCCCAAGCCCGTGGTCGCCGCCGTCACCGGCTACGCCCTCGGCGGCGGCTGCGAGCTGGCGCTGTGCGCCGACTTCCGGATCGCCGCCGAGAACGCCAAGCTCGGCCAGCCCGAGATCCTGCTCGGACTGATCCCGGGCGCGGGCGGCACCCAGCGCCTGGCCCGACTGGTGGGCCCGTCCCGGGCCAAGGACCTCATCTTCACGGGCCGACAGGTCAAGGCCGACGAGGCCGCCGCCATCGGGCTGGTCGACCGGGTCGTACCGGCCGAGGAGGTGTACGAGCAGGCCCACGCCTGGGCGGCGAAGCTGGCCAAGGGTCCGGCGATGGCGCTGCGCGCCGCCAAGGAGGCGGTGGACGCGG
This sequence comes from Streptomyces sp. NBRC 110028, assembly GCF_001417735.1. Classification (GTDB taxonomy): domain Bacteria; phylum Actinomycetota; class Actinomycetes; order Streptomycetales; family Streptomycetaceae; genus Streptomyces. The sequence goes on along the minus strand of NZ_BBUZ01000023.1, from coordinate 152,976 downwards.
GTCTCGAGACGGGCCTCGACACCGGGCTCGCCATCGAACGGAACTGGTTCGCCGGGCTGTTCGCCACCGAGGACCGGGAGATCGGGATGCGGAGCTTCGTCGAGGACGGCCCGGGCAAGGCCCGGTTCTCCTGACGGGGATTTCCCGGCCGCGCAGGTATGCCCCGTGCGGGCGAATTTCCTCGCCTGCCGCGCGGCCGCCCGATGGCCGGTTCCGGTACGCTGGGTGATCACCTATACGCGCGGTGACATCGCTGGTCAGGTGGGTGTTTTGGCTCACTGCGCTGCCAATGGCACAGCTGGGATCGGTTTGTGGAGCCTGGGGCTCCGGTGTTCGGAATCTCCTGGTTCCGCCCCGGACGGCCTTTCGGGCGGCCATCATGGGGGGCATGGCGGGCTTGGAGGGAATGGAGCAGCCGCAGCAGCGCACGGGTACGGCTGCGGTTCGGCGGTTTCCGTCCGCCGAGGAGGATCCGGCTTTCAGGGCGCTCGAACTGTTCGGGAATCCTGCGGACCAAGAGGTGCGGCTGCCCTCCCGGCCCGAATCCGCGGCCACCGCCCGGCGGTTGACCGAATTCGTGGTGCTGCGCGACTGGGGGCTCGCCTGCCAGCTCGCCGACTACGCGGTGCTGCTCGTCTCGGAACTGGTGGGCAATGCCGTACGGCACACCGGCGCCCGCACCTTCGGGCTGCGGATGCTGCGCCGTCGCGGCTGGATCCGGGTCGAGGTGCGCGATCCGTCGCGCGGGCTGCCGTGTCTGCTGCCGGTGGGGGCGCTCGACACCAGCGGGCGCGGCCTCATGCTGGTGGATCAGCTCTCCCAGCGCTGGGGCGTGGACCTGCTGCCGTGCGGCAAGACGACCTGGTTCGAGATGCGGGTGGCCGACGGCGCGTGAAGTGATCCGGTGCACCGGAAGACAAAGGGCAGAGGGCCCCACCGCCGTGTGCGGCGGTTTGGGGACCTCTGTCCGCCCCGCCGCGGAGCGGAAGGGGTGTGGCTCCGCGGCATTCGGGGGAACGACCTGGCCCGGGTCAATGGGGGTCGCTGCCCTGACTATTGCAGAACCGGCAGAACACCTCCAACTCAATCCAAGGTGAGCTGTGACACTTGCCTTGTTAATGGCGGGTAAAGGTGTGAGTTTCCCTTGCTGTTCATCTCTTGGTGGCGGCAGCGCGGAATTACCAGTGGTTCAGACCGAAACGCGCCTTACTTTCTTTGCCTGTCGGTTCTTGGCATGGCCCTGCCGACGCCTCACCATGGAACCCGCGCTACGCGCGTCACATCCCGTCAGATCCCTGATATCGGCACTGCATTCGGGAGCCCCCCATGGAAGCGCACGGCCCTGCCCCCACCCGACGCACCCTCCTCCGCACCGGCGCCGGTCTCGGCGCCGCCGCCCTCGGACTCGCCGCGACCGCCGCCACCGCCCACGCCGGTGACAGACGCCCCCGCCGCGCCGCCGCCTATCCCCCCACCCACTGGATCCCCGCCTCCACCTCCAACTACCGCGTCTCCAGCCGCCCCACGACCTATCCGATCGACTTTGTCGTCATCCATGTGACGCAGGAGACCTTCCCGGACGCGGTGAAGATCTTCCAGGACCCGGCCAAGCAGGTCTCCGCCCACTACCTGGTCGCCTCGGCCGACGGCTATATCGGGCAGTTCGTCCGCGAGAAGGACGTCGCCTGGCACGCGGGAAACAAGGACTACAACAACCGCAGCATCGGCATCGAGCACGAGGGGTGGGTGGACGACCCGGCCTGGTTCACCGATGAGATGTACGCCTCGTCCGCCGCCCTCACCGCCGCCGTCTGTGACCGCTTCGGCATCCCGAGGAACCGCGACCACATCATCGGCCACAGCGAAGTCCCCGGCGCCGACCACACCGACCCCGGTCCGCTGTGGGACTGGGACCGCTACATGGAGCTGGTCAACCAGAGCTGACCCGTGGACGCCGGCTGGGCCGCCGGCCGGGGGCCGCTAATCTGTGCGGGTCAGACTCACGCACGAAAGGGGCGGAACAGGTGGCGGACATCGAGGCGGCGCGCAAGGCGTTCGAGCGGTACGACCTCAATGGGGACGGGCTGATCACGGCGGCCGAGTACAAGAGTGTGATGGCGCAGCTGGGGGACCCGTATGTCACGGAGACCGTCGCCCAGGCCGTGATCAACGCCCATGACGGCAACGGTGACGGGCTGCTCGACTTCGACGAGTTCTGGGCCGCTCAGAACAAGGGCTGACCCCTCGGATCCGGCCATTGGTCTCCTCATCGGTTTACCCGCTGGTCCACCCATGGTCCATCCATCGGGTCCGGCCCGGGCCGCACGGCGGCGCCGCCGGCGCGTCAGCGCCAGCCGCGCCGCTGTGCGCTTGCCCGCCGCCTGCGGTCGTTGCACAGCAGGCAGCGGCCGTAGCCGGGCGGCAGCGGATCCTCCGGGTCCCCGTACAGCGGGTCGACGGCGCCATGCGGATGCCGGGCGCAGCCGGTCGTCCCCTGCGCGGGGGTCAGCGCGCCGGCCGCGGCGAGCGCCCGGCGCAGGGCGTCGGTGAGCAGCTCGGCTTCCTGGCCCGAGGGCGCGTCGTCGAGGGAGAAGACGATGTCGGACGCCGTGGTGAGCGCGCTGCGGAGTTCGCGTAGGTCTGCGTAGCTCATACCCGGCAGGGTAGGCGCCCCCACCGACAACGCCCGGCGGCCACCCCTTCGCGCCCGCCCTCACGCGCCCCTTACGCCTGGCTCTGCCCTTCCGCCCCGGGCTGCGCCGTCGCCTCGCTCTCCTGGGGCTCTTCCCCGTCGTCCCCGTCCACGAGGTCCTCGATGGCGTTCGCCACCCGGGTGACCGTGGCCCAGGTCTTCAGTGAGGCCTTGCTGGAGAAGTCCGCCACGTTCTTGTCCACCGGCCGGTCGGCGTACTGGTGGATCCGCCACTTGGCCTTGATGCGCGGCTTGCCCGCCGAGACGTAGTCGGCGATCCACAGCCCGTCCCCGGCGTACGACGTGGTGTCGTGGTTGAGCCAGAAGTTCCGGTTGCAGTACAGCATCACGCGGTGCGTGGGCCGCAGCTTCTTGACCTCCCGGATGAACCGGTCCTTCTCCGCGTTGCTGGCGCGCGTCCCCGACCCGGTGGTCTCCCAGTCCACGGCGAGCAGGTCGTGCTTCTCGGAGGCGCACTTCTCGACGAAATACCGGGCCTGCGCGGTGATGTTCCCGGGCCACAGGAAGTGGTAGAAGCCGACGACGCACCCTGCCTTCCGTGCCCGGGACGCCTGCGAGGACTGCTTCGGGTTGATGTACGACCGGCCCTCGGTCGCCTTGATGAAGACGAAGGCCAGTCCGTCCGTGTCGAAGCTGGACTGGTGCGAACTCACGTCGATGCCGTGCAGCATGGTTCCTGCCTCAAGGGGAGGTTGAAAAAGGGACGGGCGTCTCCCTTGTCATGCCCGGTCCAGAACCCTACGCAACGCTGTGGGCGTCACGCACGGTATTTGCACAAGCGGCTGATTTGGTAGGGAAATTCGTGTTTTTTCGGCGCCGCCGTGCTATGCCTCCGGCCTTGGTCCACCCTGGACATGAGTGTGCAGCACGTCGCAGGTGTACTGGAACTCCTCCGTCAACCGGTTCGCCTCGACCACCAGCACCCCGTACGGCCGTGCGGGATCGCCCAGCGGCAGGCCGTCGCTCTCCGCCTGCTCGGTGACGGCCCGCAGCTGCCGCTGCATCTCGTCGGCCAGCTCGCACAGCCGCGTGGCCTGGTCCGACAGATGCTCCTCGTCCAGCTGGGCCAGCACCCGTACGATCTCCTCCACCGATCCGAGGAACGTGCCGTGGCACCGGAGGAACCGCCGGTAGGAGTCGTCCCGCTCCTCCTCGCGCCACCGCTCCAGGCTCCTGGTGAGCGACGCCAGCTGATACGCGGCCCGCTCCAGCGCGTCCAGGACGGCGCGGTAGTTCGCGAACGACGTGCGCCCCCGGTGCTGGGGCAGCAGTCGCCGCGGATTGAACGGAACGCTCTCCTCCGCGCTCTGCAGACCCGACCTCGCCTGCGTGACCAGCGCCTGGGCGTGGTCGGACTGGGCACGCCAGTGCCGCGCGTGCTCCTCGGCGAACTCCCCGTCCCGCATCGCCGGACCCATGTCGGTCAGCAGCGTCTCCAGCGCCCCGGCCAGCGCCCGGATGCCGTACTCCGCGCTGCGGTACCGCAGCGGCGGTACGAGCACGACGTTCACCAGCAGCCCGAGCGAGCAGCCGATGAGCACCAGCAGAATGATCTGCCCCAGCTGGGTGGCCCGCTCCGTGTTGCCCGTCGCGGAGACGTACGTGGAGAACGCGAAGAACGCCGCCGTCGCCACCTGGGACCGCTGTGCCCCCAGCGCCTTCCACTGCCCGATCGTCAGCGCGATCGCGGCGACCAGGACGAACGTCACCGGATCCGTACCGGTCAGAAACCCCAGCGCCGCCTGGACCGCCACCCCCGTCACCACCGCGGCGACATAGCGCAGGGACTGCGCGATCGACTGGTACACCGTCACGTTCATGATGAGCACGGCGGAGAAGGGGGCGAACGCGGGGGACTGGGCGTGCAGCAGATCCTTCGCCGCGAACCAGGCGAGGGTGGCCGCGAGCGTGCTCTTGGCGATCAGCAGCAGCGTTTCCCGCTCCGGCCCGTGCGCGCCCGCCACCCGCCGCCCCCATTCCCGCAGCCGCCCGGACCACCCCGCCATCCGCCGCCCCTGCTCCGTCCGCTCCTCGTCCTGTCCACCGTCTGTGCTCGTCTTGCCGCTCGTCTTGCCGCTCGTCTTGCCGCTCGTCTTGCCGCTCATTGGGCTAGGGGTTCCCCCTCAGCGGCGCCTCTCACCTGGTCGGCGGGCGTCACCTGAAGCCGCTGTATGACCGCCCCGGCGC
>NZ_BBUZ01000023.1:0-147630 GCF_001417735.1 Streptomyces sp. NBRC 110028 | reverse complement strand
CGCGCCGGGGGGCGACGTCAGGCCTTGCGCTGCATGCTCTCCCGCGCGGGGTTGCCCTGCTGCTCCGCCTTCGGGTCCTTCTCGTTCTCCTTGGCGCGCACACCCTCCTTGACGCGGGCGCCGATGGTGGCGTCGATGTTGTGCCAGTACTCGAACGCCCGGTGCAGCACCGGCTCGGTGACGCCGTTGAGCAGGTGTCCCACGACGTTGTCCACCAGCCGGTCGCGTGCGGCGTCGTCCATCACCTCGCGCACCAGCGTCCCCGCCTGGCCCCAGTCGTCGTCCTCCGCGTGCGAGACGTAGGCCGTACGGGTGATCTCACCATCCGCGTACCAACTCGGCGGGGTGCCGTAGCGCTCGGTGTCGGCTGCCGGGCCGCCCTTGGAGTTGGGCGCGTACACCGGGTCGGTGGTCTTGCGGTAGGCCATCGCCCCGTCCTTGGAGTACGTGTGCACGGGAGCGACCGGCGCGTTGACGGGCAGCTGCTGGTAGTTTCCGCCGATCCGGTGACGATGCGCGTCGGCGTACGAGAAGAGCCGGGCCAGCAGCATGCGGTCGGGACTCGGACCGATTCCCGGCACCAGGTTGTTCGGCTGGAACGCCGCCTGCTCGATCTCGGCGTGGTTGTCGGTCGGGTTGCGGTCCAGGGTCATCCTGCCGACCTCGATCAGCGGGTAGTCGCCGTGCGGCCAGACCTTGGTCAGGTCGAACGGGTTGAACCGGTAGCCCGGCGCGTCCTCGTACGGCATCACCTGTACGTACAGGGTCCAGCTCGGGTAGTCCCCGTCCCGGATGTGCTCGAACAGGTCGCGGGTGTGGTAGTCGGTGTCGGCCGCGGCCATCTGGTCCGCCTCGTGCTGGGTGAAGAACTCGATGCCCTGGTCGGTCTTGAAGTGGTACTTGACCCAGAAGCGTTCACCCGCGGCGTTGATCCACATGTAGGTGTGCGAGGTGTATCCGTTCATGTGGCGCCAGGTGCGCGGGATACCACGGTCGCCCATCAGCCAGGTGACCTGGTGGGCGGACTCGGGGGAGAGGGTCCAGAAGTCCCACTGCATGTCGTGGTCGCGCAGGTTGTTGTCGGCGCGGCGCTTCTGGGACCGGATGAAGTGCTGGAATTTCATCGGGTCCTTGACGAAGAACACCGGCGTGTTGTTGCCGACCATGTCGTAGTTGCCCTCGCTGGTGTAGAACTTCACCGCGAAGCCACGCGGGTCGCGCCAGGTGTCCGGGCTGCCGCGCTCGCCGGCGACGGTGGAGAACCGCGTCACCAGTTCGGTCCTGGTGCCGGGCTGGAACAGCGCGGCCTTGGTGTAGGCGCTCACGTCGCCGGTCACCTGGAAGTGCCCGAACGCACCGCTGCCCTTCGCGTGGGGCTGCCGTTCGGGGATGCGTTCCCGGTTGAACTGGGCCATCTGCTCGATCAGATAGGCGTCCTGAAGGAGGATCGGACCACCGGGCCCGACGGTGAGGGAGTGTTCGTCGCTTTCGACGGGGACGCCGGCGTCCGTCGTCGTCGGGTTGCGGTCCGCGTTCGCCATTTCTGCGTTCTCCTTCGTCTCGCGGGGGCGCCTTCGGGTGTGGCGCCCGCAGGTCAGACGGCGGGAGCGGCATCCTCGGAGCAGGAGGGGCACCGCCCCCAGAAGGTGATCTCCGCCTCGTCCACTACGTAGCGTGCGTCCTGCCCGGCCGTGAGGCACGGAGCCGCGCCCATGACGCATTCCACGTCCTCGGTACGGCCACAATCCCGGCATACGAAGTGGTGGTGGTTGTCGCCGGCCCGCCGCTCGAAGCGGGCGGGGTGTCCGGCGGGCTGGACGCACCGCGCCAGCCCCATGGTCACGAACGACCCGAGGACGTTGTACACCGACTGTCGCGACACGCTCCCGTCGCCGGCGCGGATGCCGTGCAGCACCTCGTCCGCCGTCGCGTGCGGATGGTCCCCGAGCCAAGCCAGCACCGCGCGGCGCGGCCCGGTGGCCCGCAGACCCGCCGCACGCAGAATCTCCGCCGGACTGGGCGCCGGCCGTTTCCGGTCCTCGTTCGGGCTTGGGATCATGGTGTCCCGCGAGTTTCCCCCTTGGACCGTGTCAAACATGGCGGGAAGGGGAGCGCGTCGCAGCCCCGCGCGTCGATGACGCCGTCTCGGCGGGAGTGCTCCGGCACCTGATCGGGTGGCCCGGGCGGGGCGGAATGTTTCGGCGCGGGGGGACCGGGTCACCTGTGTGCTCCGACAGGACGGAACGGCTCATCCGGCCCGTCCCGGATTTCGAGAAAGGTGCCCACCGTGTTCAAGGCCATCGCTGATGTACTGCGCGCCATCGGAGGCGCCATCGCCACCGTCGTCACCCTGCCCTTCCGTGCGGTCGCACGCCTGTTCGGTGGGGCGTCCGCCAGCGCACGCGGACACCACTGATGCCGGGGAGGGGAGCGCCGGTCCTTCCCCCCACCCGGCGCTCCCCCTGGCGAGGGCGGAGCCCCTTCCGGGAAGACCCCGGCCACCTGGTGCCGGCCACTGCTCACCGAACGGGGCCGACATCCCGGGCGCGACACATCAGCCTGCCCGTGGCAGGGCGGTGATCAGCCCGCGGCCACGTCGCCCATCCACACCCTGCGGCCCATCTGGTCCAGCTCCGCCTTCCACCGGGCACACTCCGGCATCGCCCGGCGCAGCAGCCGCCAGTAGTCCGGGCCGTGGCCCGAGACCCGAACGTGCGCCAGCTCGTGCGCGATCACGTAGTCGACCAGGTGGAACGGAAGCTGGAAGGTGGCCCAGTGGAGCGCGATCCGCCCGGGCCGGTGGGTGCCCCAGCGGCGCCCCACGTCCCGTACCTCGATCCGCGGCTCGTCCACGTCCATGCGCGCCGCCCACGGCTGGAGCCGCCCCCGTGCCCAGCGCAGCCCATTGCGGGTGTACCAGTCGGCCAGCGCCCGCCGAGCCCGCGCCGGGTCGGCCGCGGTGGCCTGGTCCATCCGCAGCCGGCCCGCGACGAGCCGTACGGGCGCGCCCGGCTCGTCCACGTACAGCAGCCGGTAGTCCCGGCCGAGGTAGCGGTGTATCTCCCCGTCGGACAGCTTCCGGGTGGGGTGCAGGGGCCGCCGCTCCTCACGCAGGCGCAGCTTGTCGTCGATCCAGCGGCCGTTGGCGCGGACGAACGTCTCCGCCCGCTCGGGCGGGCAGACCGGAGGGACCCGCACGATCAGCGACCCGTCCCGCTCGACGGTCAACCCCAGGCGGGTACGGCGCGCGTTGACGCGCACTTCCAGCGCCCGACCGTCCACCGACAGCGTCTGCCGGTCGATGAGGCAGGGGCTGTCGGCGGGGGAGGAGGGGCTCGCGTCGGACACGGCCGCCTATTCTGCCCGACCCTCCGCCCGGAAGCCCGCCAGGTGGTCCTGTGCGAAACCCGCGAGTGAGTTCGACAGCTCGCGCAGCGCCCCCAGCCCTCCTTGCCGGGGCTTGAGACCGGCACGGCGCAGCCGACCCCAGATGTGGGCCTGCATTTCCGAGACGTCGCCGTCGCTGGCACCGCCCGAGTACCGGGGGAGCCGCGCCAGGCCGACGATCTCCGCGTACACCTCCTGCGTCAGCGTGCGCAGGAAATCGGCGTCCGGTACGTCGAAGGAGGGGTGATCGTCGAGCCGGTCGCCGAGCCGGGCGTAGAGCTTCTGCTCCATCGGCGACAGGTCGGCCACGTCCGAATCCGGCTGCTCCGCCTCACGCGCCCGGACAATCAGCGGGCCGACCCGTTCCCGGATCTTGTCCCAGCGGCCGTCGAACTCGCGCAGCACCTCCTCCAGCTCCTCCGACAGCTTCCGATACACCGGCCGGTCGTCCCGCTGCGCGCGCTCCTCCAGGTGATAGCGCAGCGCCTGCACCTGTTCGGCGGCGGACTCGCGGACGTCCGGGATACCGTCCACGATCTCGTCGAAGTCAGCCGCGAGAATGGACACCGGCGCGATGGTTTCGTTGATCTCGGGCAGCTCCAGATGGTCGGCGATCAGGGCCCGCACCTTGCGTCCGTAGCCGCGTACGGAGAAGTCGCCGCCGGGAGCGTCGCGGTAGTGCCGCCGTACGCGCTTCTGCAGCAGCGTCCACGCCTGGGCGTTCGGCACCTGCCGCAGCGCGCCCTCGTGCGGCAGGGCACCGTCCAGCGCGCCCATGAACTTCCGCAGCAGGCGGTCGAAGGCCGCCCGCTGTTCCTTGTCGTGGAGCGTCAGCATGGCCTCGGCCACCTTGGCCCGGCTGGACAGGTCCTCGATGCCCAGCCCCTCCAGGAACAGCCCGACCAGATCAGCCGTCTCCTCCAGCGCGGGCAGCCCGTCGGACAGGCGCGACGCGCCGAGCGTGGGCGGTGCCCCTTGGTAGGCGGCGAGGGTGACGGCGAGATTGTTCAGCACGCCGTAGTAGTCCACGACGTGCCCTTCCTCCTTTCCCGGGAACGGGCGGTTGACGCGAGCCACCGCTTGCAGCAGCTCCGCGTCCTGGATGGGGCGGTCCAGGTAGAGCACCTGCTCGATCGGCGCGTCGAATCCGGTGAGCAGCATCGACTTCACGATCAGGAACGCGATCGGCGGCTTCTCGGCGGGGGCTGTGACGGACGGCCCTGGCGCGCTCCACGGATTGAGCCCGCCCGCCGGCACGGGGGCCTCCTCCGGCACGGGGTACGCCTCCGGGCCGTGGACGGCCTCCCACGGGTTGTCGGGCGGCAGGCCGGGGAACGGCTCCAGGAACCGTTCCACGTGCTCCTCCTGCTTCTTCTTGTCCGTCCACTCCTGCCACACACCGGACTTCTGTTCGTCGCCCGCCGAGATCACCGGCACGAAGTCGATACGCCGCAGCAGGTCCTGGTAGTGCCAGGCACGCAGCAGCAGCAGTTCGTCCCGCGTGTACTCCTCGGTCTTCTTCCGCCGCAGCGCCTCCTGCGCCTCGGGACCGAACTCGTCGCGCACCCGGGCCAGCAGCTCCGCACGGACGTCGCGCAGCGCGTTCCGGTAGATCACCGCCGCCCGGCGGCTGACGGCGGCCACCTGGGCCTTGTACCCGAACTGCATCGCCCCCAGCACGTAGTGGTGGAGCATGTCCCGGGCCTTGGCCCGGATCATGGGCGTCGACTCCGCGACATCCCGCCCGGTGGGCGGTGCCCACCGGGCGCGTACCCGCTGCTGGGCCTCGTCGTCGAGAGGGGCGACCAGATCCTCGAACCTCTCGTCCAGCTCACCCTTTTCCCGCACGTACGCGGGCCCGGTACGGCCCTCGTAGTGGATGGGGACGACCACCTTGTCCCGCTCGGCCTCGCGCATCCGGTACTCGTCGAGGAACCCACCACCCGGCTCCAAGCCGAAGATCTCCCCGGTGGTCTTCCGCGTGCCCCTCATGATCGGCGTGCCGGTGAAACCGATCCGGGCCGCGTTGGGCAGCGCGTCCCGCAGACACGCGTGCAGCACCGAGGTGTGCGACCGGTGCGCCTCGTCCACGAGCACCAGCACCCGCGTCGAGTCGCTGCACTCGCGGAACGTGCGGCGCGCGGCCTTCTTCGTCGCCTCGTCGGGCTTCGGGTCCGCCACCTCCTCCGGATCCGCGCCGTCGGCGATACGTTTCCGGGCCCGCTCGAAGTCCTCCGCGAGCGCCCGGTCGTCGCCCCGGGTGTCCCCGAGCCCCGGGATGCTCCCGAGGTACTTCTGGATCATCGCGAAGATCACGGAACGGCCGCCGTCCCGCCCCGCCCGCTCCAGCCGGCCCTCCAGATCGGCCTGCGAGGTCGCCACCCCGACAGCGCTGCCGCTGACCCGGACGGCCGCCGAGAGCTGGTCCTGGAGCTGGGTGCGGTCGGTGATGACGAGCAGGGTGAACCCGTTCAGCTCCGGATCGGGGTTCATATGCAACCGGCGCGCCAGGAACGCCATGGTCAGACTCTTGCCGGAGCCCTGGGTGTGCCAGATGACGCCCCCGCGCTCGTCGTCCTCCGCGCCCGGATCGAGCGGGGTGCGCCCGGTCCGCAGCTTGCGGACGATCTTCTCCACGGCCCGGTACTGCTGGTGGCGGCAGACCGTCTTGACCGTCTTCGCGGGCTCGCCGTCCTTGACCTTGACCGGGAGCTCGAAGACGTAGTGCCGGACGATGTTGAGCAGATTCTCCGGCTTGAGCACGACCGCGATCAGCTTGTGCTGCTCGGTCAGCTCCGCCCCCGGCTCCAGAACCCGCCGCCCGTCCGCCGTCCGGGCCTCCTCCAGCTCGCGGCGCAGCGCCCTGTCGTCCCGGTAGTCCGGGGTGACGCTGCGCCACGGCGCGTAGTGCCGCTCGTCGGCGCAGATCGTGCCGAGCGCGGCCGTCTCGCCGCACGCGGCGATGAGCAGTTGCGCGGGGGCGAACAGCTCGGGGACGGCGCGCTGTGCGTCCTTGTCCTTCCGGCCGTCGTGTGTCAGCGGATTGCCGGAATACGCCCGCAGATCGCGAATCGCCTCGACGAGGGGATCTTTGATGTCGGGGCTCTTGCACTCGACGACGGCGAGGGGGATGCCGTTGACGAACAGCACCAGGTCGAGGAATGCGGGCTTTCCCTCCGCCGTGTTGACCTGGAGCTGGTCGACGACGAGGAAGTCGTTGCGCTGGAGGAGGTCCGGGCTCTCGACGTCCCAGTCGATGTAGTGCACCTTCTGGTCAGTGCCCCGGTGGTGAACCTCGTCGCCCTTCACATGGCGGCCATGGAGGAGGAGTTCGGTGGTCTCGCGGTTGGCCGTGAGTAGCGGGCGCCCGGCGACGTTCCTGGCCGCTCGCCGCAGGCCGTCGATGGCCGAGGTCGCCTGAGCCTCCTCGACCCACGGGCCGCCGGACCCGGCGAGGCGGTTGATCCGTCGCAGCGCGGCGTCCATACGCCGGGTCAGGAACACGTCGTCGAAACCGCGCTCGGCGGCGAGATCGGGGCCGCGGACGTGGGTCCACCCCATGGAGACAAGCTGATTGATGAACGGTCGCTCGACCTCGTCCCGTTCCACCTGTTGCCGCGCCCTCGCCATACGCCCGCGCCCCTTCGCTCGTCCGGCCGCTCCGCCCACGTGCTCCCTGCTCCATTGTGAGGGAAGGGAGTTGGCCTTGGGGGAGGGGAGAGGAAGGGGGGTGAGGTGACTCGCGGACGGTGATGACTGGGGAGGTCGGCGTGTCGGTGTCCGGGAACCACCTCAACCGGTTGGCGGTGGCGTCAGCCGCTCCCTCGTCCGGAGGTGGGGAAGAGGAGGGTGGCGGCGTCGGCGGTCCACTCGACGCCGCCGCGCTCCGGGCGGAGGAAGGCGACGCGGTGGCCGGTCACCTGGTGATCGAAGATCAACTCGGCGGCGGGATGGACCGCCTGCACCACGCCGGTCCGGCCGCTGGCCGGGTCGTACGCCACCTGGCCGGGGCCGGGCCGTTGGGGCTGGTGGTTCTGGGGGAGGCGGTGGTTCATGCGGGTCGCTTTCGAGGCTGGCGGGGGATGTGGACGGTGTGGGCGGGGTGGCGGCGGCGGATGACTTCGTAGTCGGTGGCCTTGCTGTAGTCCCCGTCCTCCTTGGCCTGTTCGCGCAGGGTCGCGTAGTGGCGGCACAGGGGGCAGGTGTCGTTCAACGGTCACTCTCCGGTGGGTGGGGCCGGGGGTTCTGGTGGCTGGGTTCTACGCGCCGGTCGAGGTGCGCGCGGACCGCCGCGCTCAGCTGGTCGGCGAGCCGCCACAGCTCTTCCAGGGCGGCGGTGGCATGCGGTTGGCTGGTCGGGGGTGGCTGGGGTTCCGGGGGCGGTGGGGTGTCAGTGCTCATGGGGTTCTCGTCGTGCGGTCGAGGTCGCTGTGTCCCGTGATGAACCGCCGCGCGAGGTCTTGGGGGCGTGCCCCGCAGAAGAGGGCGGGCGGGGCGGCTCTGGTCGGCGGCTCGGCGGGAGCCGTTGAAACCCAGCCGCGCCGGCGGGCCACTTCCCGCATCTCGCGGGTTACCCGGTCCGCGACGCGATGGAGTTCGTACGAGGCCGTGGTTGTCGCTTTCGCGGCTCGGGTGGATTCGATGGCGTGTTCGGGGGGCAACACCATGGGGGACTTTCCTGACCTGGATGCGTCTTGCGGGCTTTAATCACCCTGTGTACTCCCAGCGTTGCGTTGGGGCACAGCGAGCAACAGGGTTTTTGGCACACCAAGAGGCTTGGGGTGAGGGGAGTCCGCAGATGAGTGAGGCGACGGAAGGACAGGAACCGTCCACTGGAGCGGCGTTCTTCGGGGCCGAGGTACGGGCCTGGCGGTTACAGGCAGCGTTGAGTCAGCGGGAGCTGGGTTTGAGGGCCAACTACGGGCAGCAGTACGTGGCCAAAGTGGAGGCGGGCGAGCGGCTGGCCAGCCCTGAGTTCGCCGACGCGTGCGATGAGGTCTTCGGTACGCCGGGTACATTCGCTCGGCTCCGGAAGCGGGCGAGCCAGCACGGCTACCCGGACTGGTTCGTGCCGTACGTGCAGTTGGAGCGGCAGGCGGTCAGCATCCTGGACTACTCGGGGCCGCTCATCATGGGCATGTTGCAGACCCCGGAGTACGCGCGGGAGGTCTTCCGGGCTGTACACCCTCGGGCGAGCGCCAGTGAAATCGATGCAAAGGTCGAGAGACGGCTGCGCAGGCGTGAGGTGATGGAGAGGGACACCCCTCCGCTGCTGTGGTGCATCCTCGACGAGTCGTGCCTGAGGCGCATGGTGGGCGGGCCAGACGTGATGCGCACGCAACTGGCGCACCTGGTTCAGGTATCAGAATCTCCGCACATCACCATTCAGGTGCTCCCGTTCTCGTCGGGGGCTCCGACACGGCATATGCCGTTCACGCTGTTGAAGTTCCAGGATGAACCCAGTCTTCTCTATGTCGAGAACCCGGTCTCGGGACACGTGATCGACTCGCCGCCTGTCGTGGAGGACAGCGAGGTGGCTTACGATCGGCTGCGAGCAGACGCGCTTTCCCCAGAGATGTCAATTTCCATGATTCGTAGGGTGATGGAGGAACTAGCGGATGAGTAGTACCCCCGACCTGTCCCATGCTGTTTGGGTCAAGTCGAGCTATAGTGGCGGCAACGAAGGTCAGTGCGTGGAATTCGCCCCTGACATAGCTGCCGCCGTTGGCGTCGTCCCGGTCCGGGACAGTAAGAGTCCGGCAGGCTCGATTTTGCTCTTCTCCATAGAAGTGTGGCGTTCGTTTACTGCAGCCGTGCATGGCGGAGAGCTTCAGGATTTCTGAGGCTCGACAATGGCCCGTGGTTCGCGGGTATACGCGAGAGCCACGGGCTGTTTGTGGCCCCCGCGGTGCGGGATCGGTTGGCGTTAACTGTTCAGGAGATTGCCAACGATTCCCTGTTTAATCATTTTCATCTTATGCAAGGCTGCTTCTTCAAAAGCAATTCGTTGACCCACGGTGGTCAATCGCCGCAAGAAAGCTCGCTGTTCGTTGAGGTTTAGGCGCGGAAAAGGGCATGCGCGAATGTCGTGCTGATTGATGCTGGCCTGGGAAATGGCGCTCTTTGCTTGCGTGCGGAAGTATGTTTTTGCCGTCGCACTGGACAGCCAGGCTTCGACGAATTCGGGGAGCGCTTTGTCCAGGTTGACGCGGCATCGCATCATGTTCGATTCGAATATTGTTGGTTCACTTAGATTCGAGACCATGGTGGACTTGCCCACGAGTCCAGGGGTGTTCACGCGATTGATGATGATGTCTCCGGCTGAGATACCGTAGTGCTCGATCTCTCGGGGGGTGGCGTCTACGCGTAGGAGTCCGCGCGTCAGGTCGGATGGCCCACCAGTGAAGCTATCAATTCGTACGATGGGAGTTCCATTGCCTCCGTACGCTGACTCGGGCTTGTATAGCCCGTTTTGTGGGCCGAACGTGATTATCGTGCCCAGGTGGTCGAGTTCCGTTTCGTTAAGCTCTTCGCGGAGTGAGCTGCGAATCGCGCCTAGCTTGGCGATCGAAGCCTTGATCGTTTTCTCTCTGGCGGTCATGGATTCGATGACTTGCGTGACCTTGCGCTGTTCTTGTAGAGGTGGTAGTGGAAAGAGGAGTCGAGAGAATCGATCTGCACCGAGATGTGCAATGCTTGTTGTCTTTTTGGCGATGGCAGAAAATACGCCGGTCTCCAGCCATCGACTGAAGACCGCTTGTGCGTACTCCGGCATCACTTCCGCTCCCGCGCGAAAGCGAATTAGGGTGTTTTGAAAGCAAAGCTTATTGTCGTTGTGGTCATAGAGGGCGCTTCTTCCTACGAGCTCAAGGCTTTGCCCCTCGTTTAGGAGGATGTCGCCGGAGCGGAGCGTGTAAATTTCCCTCTCGGCTTGGGTGAAGCCCATGCTTTTGATATTCGAGTAGTCGATGTACCCGTCGAATACATTGGCCACGCGTAGGTAAGGGAATTGTTCGTGTGCCGCCCGGCTTGCCGGTGAAAGTTGCTTACCCATCCGGACCTCGCCCAGCTCGCCCACTGGCACGTGGCGGACCTCAACTGCGTCAGCCCGCATAACCCAACTCCTCCAGGAACCCGTCCAGCCGCTTCGCGGCTTCCTCACGCCGGGCCTCGATCTCCCGCATCGACACCGCGTACTTGTCCTCCCACACCCGGTACGCCTCCACCAACTCACGGCGGCGGCGCACCACATGGCCGTCCAGCTTGCTGGCCAGGTCGTCGCGCAAAATGCCGAGTACCACGCGGCGCTCGCCGCCCGCTTCCTCCGCCAGCGCCTTGCGGGCGCGCCTGAGGCCAGAGCGCTCCGTGGCCTTGGCGGAGTCGGCCTCGGCAGGGGCGACCGCCTCGACGTCCAGCACGCCCTGAACGGCCTCGTCCTCGGCGGCGGCCACGGCCTTCTTCTTCGCCTTTGGCCGTCCCCGCTTGGCGGAGTCCAACGGCCAGAACTCGTCTTCCAGCCGCTTGACCTCGTTACCGGCCGCCGTGCGGTCCTTCTTCAGCTTGGCCAGCTCGGCCTTGCTGAGCACCGCCTCAACGAGCGCCGGGTCGATGGACCCAGCATCGCCCGCGTGCTCGCCGTCGCCCGACTCGGCCTCCGCCTGCGCCTCCGCGAGGGCCGCCTCCGCCTCCTGTGCGGTTTTGAGCTTCGCGTCCAGCTGGGCCTTGTGGCGGTCCGCAGCCGCCAACTGCTGCAGGAAGTCGGGGGCGATGGCGGCGACCACCTTGTGGTCGTACGCCTGGCGCCGTTCCGCGCCCGAGCGGTTGCGCGCTCCGCCCGTTTTGGGGTCGCGCTCCGGGGTGAGCATCGTCTCCACGTTTTCGACCCAGCCGTCCACGACGCCCTTGAAGCCGCCGACCGACAGGGCCTTGAGCTCGTTGCGCGCGTCCTGCCACCATCCGGCGACCGCACCCGCCAGCGCGTACTCGTCCAGCAGTCCGACCTGGAGCAGGGTGCTGCGGAACGACTCGATCAGGTCCGCCCGCAGCCGGGCGAGCTGCCTGCGCCGCTCGCTCTCCGTACGGTCGTCACCGTCCGCCGGAGCCAGCGCCGCGATCTGCTCGGTCTCCCGCTCCCACCACTTCTCGAACTCCCCGCGCAGCACGTCCTCACGCGTCCGTGCCAGCTCCGCGAGCCGGGCCGTGTCCGGGCGCTGCCCCTCCGGGAGGAAGTCCACGTACTCCGGGTCGCCGGCGCGCTCCGCGAAGAGATCGGTGATGCCGATCCCGTACGCGTCCAGCAGCCGCTTCTTGCCCTCGATCTCCGTACGCGGCACCCCGCCCCGCAAATGCGCCCGCACGTCCTGCGGCTCGGGCGGCGGGGTGTTGTCCACGTACCGGCGGATGTTGAGGTTGTCGTCGTTGTCGGCGAGTTCGTCGCGGCTGACGCGGCGGGCGAAGCCCTCCACACCGGCGAACTTCTCGTCGTCGCGGAAGTGGTGGTACGTCGAGACGATTTTCTCGACATGCTCCGGCAGCAGCACGTTCTGCGCCCGCTCCGCGTGGAACTCGCGGTCGGCGTTGATGAAGAGCACATCTCGCCCCTGGTGGCGCAGCTTGGCGCCCGGGGCGCGCAGCACGATGACGCAGGCCGGGATGCCGGTGCCGTAGAACAGGTTCGGAGCCAGCCCGATGACGGCCTCGATCAGGTTCGCGTTCAACAGCTCCGTACGGATGGCGCGCTCCGCGCCGCCCCGGAAGAGGACGCCGTGCGGCATGACGCTGAAGACCGCGCCGCGTTGGTCGCGCACCTGGTACAGCATGTGCTGGAGGAACATCAGGTCGGCCTTGCCGCGCTCCGAGGTCACCCCGTACGGCATGCGCGCCGACCGGTGCGTGACCTCGCCCAGCGTGTAGTCCATGGAGAACGGCGGGTTGCTGAGCACCAGGTCGAACCCGGTGTCCAGGTGCGCCGGATCGCTGAGGGTGTCGCCGGTGCGCAGATTGAAGTCATTGGCGCCGTGGAACAGCATGTTCATGGTGGCCATGACCCAGGAGCCGCTGTTGGCGTCCTGCCCGGCCAGGAGCATGCCGTGGGAGTCCTCGCCGTGCTCGTCGACGTACTCCTTGGCGTGGATCAGCATGCCGCCGGAGCCGACGCACGGGTCGTAGATCTTCTGCTGTCCGGTGGGCCGGGCCAGTTCCACCATCATGCGCACGACCGCACGGGGGGTGTAGAACTCGCCGCCCTTGCTGCCCGCCGAGTCGGCGAAGTCCTTGAGCAGGTACTCGTAGGCGGCGCCGATCATGTCGGGGAACTCGAAGTCCTCGCCGCGCAGGCGCAGGGTACCGAAATGGCCGATCAGCGCGGCGAGCCGCTTGTCGGCGAGGCTCGCGGAGGAAACGCTGCCCGCGCCGCCGCCGATGCGGTTGAAGTTGATGTGGCGGAAAAGGCCTCGCAGGGCCTTTTCGTTGTTCCTCTCCAGCGCGTCCAGAGCGGGCTGGAGGTATTGGCCGGCCACATCGTCCACCGCTCCGGACAACCGCTCCCAGCGGGCCGCCTCCGGAACGTACAGCACCTTGCGCAGTCGGTAGCTCTCGGAGGAGTCGGCCACTGCCTCGGCGTCATCCCGGGACTCCCCCCTCGCCAGTTCCTCGGCGATGATCGCTTCCCGGGCGGCGTCGAACTCGTCGTTGACGCGCTTGAGGAAGAGCAGGACGAGAATGAAGTCGCGGTACTCGGCCGCGTCCATCGTGCCCCGCAGGATGTCCGCCGCCGCGAACAGGTGGCGTTCCAACTGGGCGAGCGTGAGCTTTGCCACGTACGAGACTCCCTCTGCTGATGTACTGCCCGGCGGACCACCCTCGCATGGCCGTGGCCGGACGGTGGAACGCCGGAGAGCAGCCTACGGCCTACGAAGAGAGCCGACGGTCAGTAGTCGGTCAGACCGATGCCGTCCTCGACAAAGCGCCACACGTCGGTGTACGGGTCCCATCGCTCGCGCTCGGGCGAGGTGTGCTCCTCGTTCATCTTCTGCGCGAACTTCTTGGCCCGCTCGTATCCGCCCTTCACCTGGGCGGGAAGCACCAGCTTCGCCTTGTCCTCGGAGACGGACGTCAGATGCCGCCCGTAGGTCTTGACGAATTGAGGGTTTCCCCGCAGCTTGCCCGAGGCCGCCCCGCATTCTCCGCCGAAGCCGGTCGTGTAGTTCTGGTAGTGCAGCAGCCGCCACAGCTCGAAGCAGGGATGGGAGTAGGCGACGTTGACGCCTGCCTGTTCGGCCATGTTCGCGGCTCGCTGGACGCCCTTGTGGTCGTCCCGGTCGAAGAGGCACCACACCGAGGGCTGGTACTTCTTCTCCAGGCCCCGCGCCTCCCGCGTCACCTTCTTCTTGTGCGCGATGGCCGCCTCGACGATCACCAGCGGCTTGCGTTCGTGGCTGCTACGGCTCGGGCCGCGCTGGCCGCCGTGGGTGCGCTCGTCCCACTTGATCTCGATCGTGGACTCGACCTCTCCCGCAGGCAGTGCCTTCTTCTCGCGTGCCTCCCGCCTGAAACCGAGCAGCGCGTCGATGTACGAGGGCTCGGTCAGCGTGCCCTCCGTGAAGACATAGACCATGCGGCGGCGAACGGACCGCCGGGTGGTGCGCTGTGCCGAGTCCTTCCCCCTCTTCGGAGCCATCAGGTCCGCTCCACCTCCGTCGCTCGCGCCATCAGCAGTCGTCGCCCGATCTGGCCTGCGGTGAGAGTGGGGATGCCACCGAACGCGCCCTCCAGATAGGAACGGGTCAGGTCCTCGTCCTCGCCCGGGTCCGCCGCTGTCAGCGGATACAGCTCGCTCGCGCCCCGGCCGTCCTTCTCGGTGAGCCAGACCTGACCGGGGTCCAGCAGCCGGCCGCCGCTCGGGGTCGACAGCAAGGACGGGTCGTGCGAGGTGAAGACGAGCTGAGCGCCGTGCGGATTGACCAGGGGATCGTGGAAGAGCCGGACGACCTCGGCGGCGAACCGAGGGTGCAGACTGGAATCCAGCTCGTCGATCAGTAGCACCGCGCCTTGGTCCAGGGCGAGCAGCAGCGGCCCCAGCAGGGCGAACCAGGAGCGAGTGCCGAACGACTCGCTGTCCCAGTCGATGGCCACTCCCTCACCGCCGCCGTCGGTGTGCACCAGGCGGACCGACGGGCGATCCGACCCCGGGCGCTTCTCGATCCGGGTGCCCATGATTCCGAGGTCGGCGACGCGCAGCAGCTCCTCGATGCGGGACCGGGCCTCGGGGTCCTGGAGCCGGTCCGCTGTGTACGCCTCGCGTTGGAGCCGTTCGACCTCCGGATCGATGTCCCACAGGTTGTCGAAGAACCAGCGGTGGATCCGGCTGAGCTGGGGGTGGTTGTCGGCGGCGGCCCGGGAGAGGAGCAGTGCGTTGGGGCGGGTCGTGCGGGCGAGGAGCGCGCGGTCCTGGATCCGGTCCCCGGGGAAGTGGAACTCCCGGTCCCGGGAGGCGTCACGGTCCAGCCACTCCTGCCGACGGCCCTTGGGGTAGGCGTGCAGCCACTCCGCTTCGACGCGGGTGTCGCCGAGCTCGAAGCCGTAGGTCCAGCGGACGCCGTCCTCCAGGACGAAGTCCGCCTCGTAGAAGGTGTTCTCGTCGGCCATGGCCGGGTCGAGGACGAAGCGCTCGCGGGGGACCGGCGCGTGCGGGGTCCAGCTGTAGGACCTGAGGACCGCCTCACGCATCTTCTTGAGCGCCTTGAGGACGTTCGATTTACCGGAGGCGTTGGCTCCGAAGACGCCGAGCAGCGGATAGACCTCGACGGTCTTGCCGTCGGACAGCTTCACCGCGCGGGCCGCCGGCGCGTCCTCGCCCTGAGGGACGACGAAGGACAGCTCCTGCTCGTCGCGCAGGGACAGCGCGTTCGCCACGCGGAATCTCAGCAGCATGCCACCCTCCTCATCGACCCAGCGTAACGGTGATGCGGCGGCGCGGAGTGATCATCTTGCGACTCGGCGCGGGTTGGTCCACCGAGAGATCACCTTGTCGCCACCTGGCGGCGGGAACGGCCCGCGATGCCGTGTGCGGGCCGGGGGAACTTTCCCGCGGCTCCGCGCGACAACCTCTCGGGACGGTCGAGACCGTGCCGAGTAGAGATCATCACCAGCTGACCCGGGAGATGAACCAATGCGGAGAAGGTATCTGCTGCAAGCATCGGCCGCCGGAGTGGCGGCCACGGCAGTAGGGGCGTCGGCCTCTCCGGCCGCGGCGCGCGGCGTTTCGGCGAAACACCGGCCGACGCGAGTCCACATCCTCGTGTACGACGGTGTCGAGGAGCAGGACTTCATGGGCCCACGTGACGTGTTCGGGCATGCCGTACACGCCGGTGGAGCAGTGGAGACCTCCCTGGTGCGACCTGGCGGACCGGGGGAGGTGACCTGTGCCTTCGGCACGAAGGTCGTCGTGGACAAGGGGTGGGAGCCCACTGAAGCCGACGTCCTCGTCATCCCGGGCGGCGGCTGGGGAAAGCCCGACGGCCCAGGCATACACGCCTTACGCAAGAGCCCGTCGGTGTTGCGCGACCTCCGGCGCGCGCAGCAGTCGGGCGTGGTGCTGGCCGGTCTGTGCACAGGGGTCCTGGCGCTGTCGGCAGCGGGTCTCGTCAAGGGACGGCCTTGCACGACCCACCACCTCACGAGGGACGTCTTGGAGCAGGAGGGCGGTGAGGTAGTGTCCGCGCGGGTTGTCGACGACAAGGACCTCGTGACGGCCGGCGGCGTCACCAGCGGTCTGGACCTGGCCCTGTGGATCGTCACCAGGGAATTCGGATCTTCTGTCGCCGCGAAGATCGAGACCGTGATGGAGTACGAGCAGCGCGGTGTGGTGTGGCGTAGAGACTGAGCCTTCGTAGGGCGACGTGTCCTGCTGGCCCCGGGTGAGGCGCGACATGGTGCGCCCGTCCGCCACCTCCGTACTTCTCTGCGGGTCCTCCCGTCTTTCGGTGCCGACCGGTCTCCCTCACTCGTCGTCGGTGGCGTGCTTGTCACGCGGGAGTCACGTTCCGCCGGGCAGGGCGGGGAGCAGGAGTACGGGTCCGGCACGTCGGTGCGCTGGCGGACGAACGGCGGCCCGGTACACGGCAGTTCATCGGACGCGGCCGCGCGCTCGGCGCCACTGCGGCGCCGACCGCGTGCGTGCACACGTTCTGTCAGCCACCACCGACAGCGCCGCCCGGAGTGCGCACTCCCGGGGATGCGCCTTCGGGGATCGGGCAGTTCGGGGATACAGTCCGGCAGGGACCACGGCCAGGTGCCAGGGGAGGGGCTGGTGTGTTCGAGATCGTGACGGTGGGTGCGCTCACCGCGTTCCTCGCGGCGGTGGGCAACGGGGCCGCCGGAGAGGTCGGCAAGCAGGTGCTCGTGTCGACGGGCGCGCTGGTGCGGCGGACCCTGGGGCGGGAGACGCCGCTGCCGAGCACCCCGGAGGGCTGGGAGCTGCTGGCGCGTCAGATGCATCCGCGGCTGAGCGAGGATCCCCGGCGGGCCGATGAGTTCGCCGGCCTGTTGCGGAGTCTGCCCCAGATGGCGCTGCGGCCCGGCCCCGGACTGCCGCCCGCCACGCGGGACTTCACCGACCGTCAGGGTGTGCTGCGGCAGCTGCGGCGCGAGGCGACCCGGGCCGCCGCGGGGCGGCCGCGGGTCGCGCTGCTGTACGGGCCGTCCGGGATCGGCACCAGCGCGGTGGCGCTGCACTGGGGTGCCGACCGGATCGCGCGGTACCCCGACGGGCAGTTCTACGTCGATGTCCGCGACACCCCCGGCGAGATGGGACTGGAACCCGCCGCCGTCCTGCTGTGCCTGCTGCGGCAGATGGGCGTCGAGCCCGGCAGCATGCCGCCCACCGAGGCGGGGCGCGAAGAGGCGTACCGGCGGCTGACGGCGGGCCGCCGGGCGCTGGTGGTGATCGACCACGCCTCCTCCGCCGCGCAGGTACGCGGCCTCATCCCGGCCACCCCGGAGGTGTTCCTGCTGGTCGTCGCGTCCGGCCCGGCGTTCCTGCTGGAGGCCGAGCGGATCGCCGTACCCCCGCTGAAGGACCGGGACGCGGTGCGGCTGCTGCGCAAGGTGGCCGGGCCGGAGCCGGTCGCGCGGGCCAAGCCGCACCTGCCCGCGCTGCTGGACGGCTGTGCGGGCAACGCCTTCGCTCTCAAGGCCGCGGCGAGGCACCTGCTCGCCGGTGAACCGCCCCTCGCGGCACCGGGAGGGCATCCGGTGCGCGGCGCGGCCCAGGACGCCTGCCGCCGCCTGCGGCCGGAGGCGGCGCGGCTGTGCCGCCTGACCGCGCTGGGCGGCTGGCCCTCGATCGACGCCCGTCTGGCCGCGGACGCCGCGGGCACGGCCCCGGAGGACGCCGCCCGGATGCTCGCCGAGGCGGCGGACGTCCAGCTGGTGGACCCCGGGGCGGACGGCCGCTACCGCCTCCGGCCCGAGGTGCGCCGCCACCTCGCCGACGCCGCGGGACCGGAGCACGGCATCGCGGAGTGCTCCGCGGCGGTGTCCCGGGTGCTCGACGGCCTGCTGGGCCGCGCGCTGCACGCCGCGCACGCCGCCCTGCCGCAGAGCTGGCGCACCGAGCCCGCCCCCGCCCAGGGCACCCCGTACGGGAACGAGGGCGAGGGCATGACCGTGCTGCTCGCCGAGGCGGCCAACCTGGTCCAGGCGGTCTCCGTCGCCGAGGAGTACCAGCACATCGACACCGCGCTGCGCCTGGCCCGCGCGCTGTGGCCGCTGCAGTTGAAGGCCGGAAAGGTGGACGAGGCGCTGCCCGCCCTCCGCATCGCCGCCCGGTGCGCCGAGGAACACCACCCCGGCACCCGCCTGGCGGGCGCCCTGCACTTCCAGCTCGGCCACTGCCTGGGCGAGCTGAGGCAGTGGGAGCGGGCCGAACGCGCGGTGCGCGCCGCCGTCGCCGCCGAGCGGGCGGCCGGCCACGCGCGGGGCGAGGCGTCGTCCGTGGAGATGCTGGGCCTGCTGTGCCTGTACCAGTGGCGGTACGAGGAGGCGTACGAACGGTTCGCCGAGGCGGAACGCGTCTACGGGCGCATCGGCGCGGGCGGGGAGGGCGCCCGGGACCTGCCGCGCGCCCTCGCCCTGATCCGGCGCCACCAGGGGCGCGCCCTGCGCGGCATGGGGAACCCGGCGGAATCCCGCGTCCGGCTGGAGGCCGCGCGGGACTTCTTCGCGGAGCGGGGCGAGGCGTACAACCTGGCCCGCACCCTCACCGACCTCGCCGAGACGCTGCACGACGCCGGAGACGACGCCGGCGCCCTGACGAAGATCGCCGAGGCGGAACGCCTCCTCACCCCGGAGCAGGCCGCTCCCCACCTCGGCTACCTGGCGCGCCTGCGCACGCGCTGCGAGGCGTAGCGAACGGCTTCCCCTCAGCGGGAGCGGGAACAGGAGGGGCAGCGGGCCGGGGGCCACCCTGCCCTCACCCGCGGACCACCCGCACCACGTGCACCCCACTGGCCGCGTGCACCCGCAACGTCGTCGGCACGGAGACCCCGCCCGCCTGCCACGCGTACAGCGACGACGCGTACGCCGCGGGGTCCGCGTCCGCGTCCGCGACGGCCGACAACCGGAGCACGCCATCGCGGCCCCGCGCCCGCACGACGCACCGGTCCGGCCCGGTCACGTAGGCGGCCAGCGCACACCCCGGGTACCGGCGCAGCACCTCCGCCGTCCAGCCCTCCGCGCCGCCGAGGCGCGGATCGTCCGGCGGGCCCTCGCGCACGATCACATCGGCCCGTGTCAGGTCGCCGGGGTCGCGGGTGTCCTCGTGGACGGCGAGGTGGGCCTCGCCGTCCGCCCCGTACGGGTGGCCCGTGGTGCGCTCGATCCAGACGTCGGCCCCGCTCACCCGCGTACGGACGTTCAGGGGCGCCGTACGCCGCGGTGGGTCGTACCGCGGCAGGGGCAAACCCTCCAGCAGCGCGGGGGCCGCGGGCTCGGGCAGGTCCATCAGCGCGTAGAAGTGCCGCCGCAGCAGCGCCGCCGACGCGCCCGGGGCCGAGCTGGTGAACTCGGCCGGACCCGCTGCGGGGCGGTGCCGCGCCAGCAGCCGCTCCACCTGATCCCGCAGCGGGCCGTGCGGATCGAGCCGTGGCGCGTCCCGGACGAACGCCGCCACCGGTGCCCGCGGATCGAGCCGGTCCCGTGCGGCGGCCGCCAGCAGTACGGGAGTTCCCAGGGCGGCGGCGTAGTACGAGACCGCCCCGAAGTCCCCCACGACGGCGTCGGCGGCGAGCAGGGCCTGCCGCCAGGCGTGCAGGGGGTCGACCAGGGTCAGCCCGCCGCGCAGGGCCCGGTCCAGCCAGACGCGGATCTGGCCCGGCCCGTGGCCGTACCAGATGTTGGGGTGCAGCACGGCCGCCAGCCGGTAGTCGTCGGCGGGCAGTTCGGCGGCCAGCCGGGGCAGCAGACCGGGCAGGACGTCCTGGTCGCCGCCGCTGCCGAAGAAGCCCTCCGGGTTCCAGGTGGAGTTCAGCACGACGAGGCGCTGACCCCGGCGCACCCCCAGCGCGCGCCGGAACCGCTCCCGGTGCGGCTCGGCGGCCAGCATGCGGTCGAAGCAGGGGTCACCGGCCAGCACGGACGCGGCCTCGGCCGCGGGGCAGGCGCGCCGCAGCCGCTCCAGTTGCTCCGGGTGGGACAGGACGAGCCCGTCCACGAACGGCTCGCCGTCCACCAGCAGCCACTCCGGCGACAGGCCGAAGGTCGGCTCCCCGTCCGCCCCCGCCCCGCCCTGTCCGGTTTGGTTTGGTTTGGTTTGGTTCGCCAGCCTCTTAGTGTATCCCACCCCGTGGGACAAAACGGTCAACTTACCCCGCAAGCCGTGCAGTTGACCCCCGAAGCTCGCCGAGATCGCCAGGTCCACCGGTGTCGCCAGCGCCTGTTCCCACGGGAGCACCGGCAGTTCCAGATCGGCGAACAGCTCGCGTATCCCGCCCTGGAACGCGGACGACCCCGTCGAGGTGACCAGGAGCTGCACCCGGAAGTCGTCGTGGAAGAGCGGCAGGACGTCCAGCAGGCGTCCGGCGGCGGTGACGTTGTGCACCACGAGGAGGACGCGCCGGCTCGTGGCACGGCTGGCCCAGCGGTCCGCGTCTTCCCCGACCGGTACCCGCAGCGCGGGCGGATCGGCCGACGTCACCGGGTCCCCCTCTTCGTCGGCACTGCCGGCACGGCCGGCACTGTCAGCACTCGATGACGTTGACCGCCAGTCCGCCCCGCGCCGTCTCCTTGTACTTGACCTTCATGTCGGCGCCGGTGTCCTTCATCGTCTTGATGACCTTGTCGAGGGAGACATGGTGGCGGCCGTCGCCGCGCAGCGCCATCCGCGCGGCGGTGACGGCCTTGACCGCCGCCATGCCGTTGCGCTCGATGCAGGGGATCTGGACCAGACCGCCTACGGGATCGCACGTCAGACCCAGGTTGTGTTCCATGCCGATCTCGGCGGCGTTCTCGACCTGTTCGGGGCTGCCGCCCAGCACCTCGGCGAGGCCGCCGGCGGCCATGGAACAGGCGGAGCCGACCTCGCCCTGGCAGCCGACCTCGGCGCCGGAGATGGAGGCGTTCTCCTTGAAGAGCATGCCGATGGCGCCCGCGGCGAGGAGGAAGCGGATGACGCCCTCCTCGTCGGCGCCCGGCACGAAGCGGGTGTAGTAGTGCAGCACGGCCGGGATGATCCCGGCGGCGCCGTTGGTGGGGGCGGTGACGACGCGGCCGCCGGCCGCGTTCTCCTCGTTGACCGCCATCGCGTACAGCGTCACCCACTCCATCGCGCGGGCGGGCGCGTCGCCTTCGGAGCGCAGCGCGCGGGCGGCGTTGGCGGCGCGGCGGCGGACCTTGAGGCCGCCGGGCAGGATGCCCTCCTGGGTGAGGCCGCGGGAGACGCAGTCCTCCATGACGTGCCAGATCTCCAGCAGGCCCGCGCGGATCTCCTCCTCCGTGCGCCAGGCCTTCTCGTTCTCCAGCATCAGCGCGGAGATGGACAGGCCGGTCTCGCGGGAGATCCGCAGAAGTTCGTCGCCGGTGCGGAAGGGATGCTTCAGGACGGTGTCGTCGAGCTTGATGCGGTCCTCGCCGACCGCGTCCTCGTCCACGACGAAGCCGCCGCCGACCGAGTAGTAGGTCTTCTCCAGCAGCGGATGGCCGGTCTCGTCGTACGCGAAGAGGGTCATGCCGTTGGCGTGGTACGGCAGGGACCTGCGGCGGTGCAGTATCAGCTGGTCGGAATCGTCGAAGTCGATCTCGTGGCCGCCGTCGGTCTCGGCGGCGAGCAGCCGCAGCCGCTTGGTGGTGCGGATGCGCTCCACCTCGCCGTCGGCTGCCTCGACGTCGACATCGCGCGGGGAGTGGCCCTCCAGGCCGAGCAGCACGGCCTTGGGGGTGCCGTGGCCGTGGCCGGTGGCGCCGAGCGAGCCGAACAACTCCGCCCGCACCGAGGCGGTGGGGGCCAGCAGCCCTTCGTTCTTCAGCCGGCGGACGAACATCCGGGCCGCCCGCATCGGGCCGACGGTGTGCGAGCTGGACGGGCCGATGCCGATCGAGAAGAGATCGAATACGGAGATGGCCACCGGGGACTCCTTCGTCTGCACGGGGGTGCGTGCGGGTGGTGCGGTGTGGGGGGCGCGCCGGGTGGGCGCGCCCCCCGCCGGTCCTGATCCCGGGGGGCCGGGACCGGGGTTACTTCGACAGGTGCGGGTACAGCGGGTGCTTGTCGGCGAGGGCGGTGACCCGCGCCTTCAGCGCGTCGGCGTCGTAGGCGGGCTTGAGCGCCTCGGCGATGATGTCCGCGACCTCGCGGAAGTCCTCGGCGGTGAAGCCGCGGGTGGCCAGCGCCGGGGTGCCGATCCGCAGACCCGAGGTGACCATGGGCGGCCGCGGGTCGTTCGGGATGGCGTTGCGGTTGACCGTGATGCCGACCTCGTGGAGGCGGTCCTCGGCCTGCTTGCCGTCCAGCTCGGAGTTGCGCAGGTCGACCAGGACGAGGTGGACGTCGGTGCCGCCGGAGAGGACGGAGACGCCGGCCTCGGTCACGTCCGCCTGCGTCAGCCGCTCGGCGAGGATCTTGGCGCCCTCGACCGTGCGCTCCTGGCGCTCCTTGAAGGCGGAGCCGGCCGCGACCTTGAAGGACACCGCCTTGGCCGCGATGACGTGCTCCAGCGGGCCGCCCTGCTGACCGGGGAAGACCGCCGAGTTGATCTTCTTGGCCAGGTCGGCGGTGGAGAGGATCACGCCACCGCGCGGACCGCCGAGGGTCTTGTGGGTGGTGGTGGTGACGACGTGGGCGTGCGGGACGGGCGAGGGGTGGAGCCCGGCCGCCACCAGGCCCGCGAAGTGGGCCATGTCGACCATCAGGTACGCGCCGACCTCGTCCGCGATCCGGCGGAACGCGGCGAAGTCCAGCTGGCGCGGGTACGCCGACCAGCCCGCGATGACCAGCTTGGGGCGGTGCTCCTTGGCCAGGCGCTCGACCTCGTCCATGTCGACCAGACCGGTCTCGGCGTCCACGTGGTAGGGCACCACGTTGTACAGCTTGCCGGAGAAGTTGATCTTCATGCCGTGGGTGAGGTGGCCGCCGTGGGCCAGGTTCAGACCCAGGATGGTGTCGCCGGGCTGGAGCAGGGCGAACATCGCGGCGGCGTTCGCCTGGGCGCCGGAGTGCGGCTGGACGTTGGCCGCCTCGGCGCCGAACAGCTCCTTGACCCGGTCGATGGCGATCTGCTCGACCACGTCGACGTGCTCACAGCCGCCGTAGTAGCGGCGGCCGGGGTAGCCCTCGGCGTACTTGTTGGTCAGGACCGAGCCCTGGGCCTCCATGACCGCGGCCGGGGCGAAGTTCTCCGACGCGATCATTTCGAGGGTGGACTGCTGGCGGTGGAGTTCGGCGTCGACAGCAGCGGCGACGTCAGGGTCGAGCTCGTGCAGGGAGCTGTTGAGAAGCGACATCAGGGTCCCGATCGAAGTAGGAGGGTCAGTTGTCGGAGAAGGCGGCGTATTCCTCGGCGGAGAGCAGGTCGCCCGGCTCGTCCGTCACCTTCACCTTGAACAGCCAGCCGCCCTCGAAGGGGGCGGAATTCACCAGCGCCGGGTCGTTCACCACGTCCTCGTTGATGTCGGTGACCTCACCGGAGACCGGCGCGTACAGGTCGCTGACCGACTTCGTGGACTCCAGCTCGCCGCAGGTTTCACCGGCGGCGACGGTGGAGCCGACATCCGGGAGCTGGACGTACACGACATCGCCGAGCGCGTTGGCCGCGTATTCGGTGATGCCGATCGTCGACACGCCGTCCTGGTCGGCGGCCGACAGCCACTCGTGCTCCTTGCTGTAGCGCAGCTGCTGGGGGTTGCTCATGGTCCGATTCTCCTGGATAGGGGGGAGTGCTTGGGAAACGGGTCTTCAGTGGTGAGACGGGGGCTTCAGCGCTCGCGGCGGTAGAAGGGGAGCGCGACCACCTCGTACGGCTCCCCGGTACCGCGGATGTCCACCGACACCCCCGGGCTGCCGGGCGTGGCGTGCTCCGCGTCCACGTACGCCATGGCGATCGGCTTCCCCAGCGTCGGGGACGGGGCGCCCGAGGTGACCCGGCCGATCTCCGAGCCGTCGGGGCCCACCACGGCGTACCCGGCGCGCGGCACCCGGCGGCCCTCGGCGACCAGCCCGGTCAGCGTGCGCGGCGGCCGGGCCTCGGCCTCGCGCGCCGCGGCCTCCAGCGCCCCGCGGCCGACGAAGTCACCGGGCTTGCCGAACTTCACCACCCGGCCGAGCCCCGCGTCGAACGGGGTCGTGTCGGTGCTCAGCTCATGCCCGTACAGCGGCATCCCCGCCTCAAGACGCAGCGTGTCCCGGCAGGACAGCCCGCACGGCACCAGGCCCACCGGGGCGCCCGCCTCGGTCAGCGCCTGCCAGACCCGCTCGGCGTCACCCGGCGCGACGAACAGCTCGAAGCCGTCCTCGCCGGTGTAGCCGGTGCGGGCGATCAGGGCGGACACGCCCGCGACGGTCCCCGGCAGCCCCGCGTAGTACTTCAGCCCGTCCAGGTCGGCGTCGGTCAGCCCCTTGAGGATCCCGGGGGACCGCGGCCCCTGGACGGCGATCAGCGCGTACGCGTCGCGGTCGTCCCGTACGGCGGCGTCGAAACCGGTGGCGCGCTCGGTCAGCGCGTCCAGCACCACCTGGGCGTTCGAGGCGTTCGCCACGACCAGGAACTCCTGCTCGGCGAGCCGGTAGACGATCAGGTCGTCGAGGATGCCGCCCTCACTGTCGCAGATCATGGTGTAGCGGGCGCGGCCCACGGCGAGCGCCGAGAGATGGCCGACCAGGGCGTAGTCGAGGGCGTCCGCGGCCTGCGGCCCGGTGAGAGCGATCTCACCCATGTGGGAGAGGTCGAAGAGCCCCGCGCGGGTGCGCACCGCGGTGTGCTCGTCGCGCTCGCTGCCGTACCGCAGCGGCATGTCCCAGCCCGCGAAGTCGGTCATGGTGGCGCCGAGGCCGCGGTGGACCGCGTCCAGCGCGGTGCGGCGGGGCGTGGGCGGGGCGTCGGTCATGGTGCGGCTCCCAAGGGCATGATCACGGCGATGACGGGACGGGTGGGGCGGATGGGACGACAAGGACGGCACAGCGTCCTCCCCATCTGTCATCGGAACCTGAGAGGTTCGCCGTGACCAATCCCGCGCGGCGGGGCTGGCCGGCTTGCACCTTGGGTGGAGCCACCATGCGTGGCCCGCTTTTCAGATCTGCCTCGTCCGTGCGGTATCGGGGCCTGAGAGATTCATGGGAGGGCTTGCTCCTTCGGCGCCCTGGGAAGACCGGCGGACTGCCGGTGACCCAAGGACTCTCCCGCGCGGATTCGAGCGGCCGGTATGCAGTTGGCGCGGCCATCATCGCATGTCCGCTCCGGAAGGGAACCCCCCACTGTGAGCGGGGTCGCGCCGGGGCCTCCTTGATGGACATTACCTTTTCTTGACACTCTCGGGGTACGCAACCGCTTGACCGACCTTGGAGGACGATCACGGTGCACGGGCAGGGAACATTCGCGACCACCCGAGGAACCCTGCCCGCGCGGCAGGAGCGGACGCGCGCGGGAGGCACGGTCAGACCGGACCGGCGCGCCGTGCACGACCTGCGCGGCGGGGTGGGGGCGGAGCTGCGCTACCCGGCGCGTGACCTGATCATCGCCTCGGGGCTGCCCGGCAGCGGCAAGTCCACCCTGATCAACCGGGTGGTCCCCGGGGCCGGCCCGGGCGGCGTGGCCGTGGTGCGGGTGGACTCGCAGCACACCCGGGAGGCGTGGGAGAGACGCATGCCGCGCTGGCTGCCGTACGCGGTCTACCGGCCGCTGGTCCGCTGCGCCCACTACGCGGGGCTGCGCCGGGCGCTCGCCTCCGGCGCGAGCGTCGTCGTCCACGACTGCGGCTCGCAGCCCTGGGTGCGCCGCTGGCTGGCCCGGGATGCCCGGCGCAGCGGCCGCGGGCTGCATCTGGTGCTGCTGGATGTGGACCCCGCGGTCGCCCTGGAGGGCCAGGCCGCCCGCGGCCGGGGCGTCTCCGGCTTCGCCTTCGGACGGCACCGGCGGGCGATGCGCCGGCTGGTGGCGCGGGTGGAGGGCGGGCAGCCGCCCGAGGGCTGCGCTTCGGCCGTTCTGCTGGACCGGGCAACCGCGAGCACGCTGCGGGGCATCTCCTTCGAGTGACATACGAGTCGGGCACCAGACCGGTGGGCGGGCGAAATTCGGCCATCTGGACGTGACGGAGCGTGAGGAGGCCGTGGTGAGGCCGTCTCCGGTCGTGCTTCCGGCGTGAGGAAGTGCTGTGGAGATGCCCGGGCGGCCCATGGCCTTCCGCCGCGCAGCCGTTAGGGTGCTCGTGCAGGTCGGACGAGACGGCGGTTGGACGAAGATGAGTATCCCGGAGCAGCAGGGCATAACCCCCGCTCACGGAGGATTTCCCGACGGCGCTTATCCGGCGTTCCCCGGCAATGAGCTGGAAGAGGTGCTCGCGGCCTCGATCGGGGTCCCGGGTGCCGGAGCGCGGATCGTCGAAACCCTCACCCGCAGCTTCGTCTGGATCCCGCTGCCGAACGGCGGCGGCCCCGACAGCCGCAGCCTCGACCTGCCCACCCTGGAGATCGAGGGCCAGGCGTATGTGCCCGTCTTCAGCTCCGAGCAGCAGTTCCTGCAGATCGTCGGCGGCCATATGTCGTTCACGATCGCCCCGGCCGTCGAGTTCGCCCGCGGGCTGCCGCCGCAGCTCGGCATCGTGGTGAACCCGGACGGGCCGGTCGGCGTCCCGCTGCCGCCGTCCGCGGTCGAGGAGCTGTGCAAGTCCGGGCGCAGCGAGCTGGACGGCCCCGCGCGCGGGGGCCGGGTGCGGCTGTTCGAGCCCGACTGGCAGGAGGAGCCGGTCGACTTCCTGGCCGCCGCCGGGATCGAGTTCACGAAGGAGCCCGGGGTACGCACCGCGCGGCGCGCGCTGGCCAGCGTCGAGGGCGATCAGCCTGCGCTCTTCGTCGGGGTGCAGCTGGACGCGCCGGGCCCGGAGGGGCAGGCCCTCGCGGTGGAGGCGCTGGGCCGGGCGCTCGGGGCGGTGCCGGTGCCGTGGGTCGTTCAGCTCGTCGCGCTGGACGTCGCGCAGGGTGATCCCGTGGCCACGTGGATGCTGGAGCGTGTTCGGCCGTTCTACGACCGTGACCTGTGACGCACTCGGGGGACGGCCACGGGGGCCCGTAAGCTGGTTGGATGACCAGTCGGGGCGGCGCGCGTCCCGGTGAGGTGCGGGCAAGGCCGAGAGAGGGGCGGACCCAGGTGAGCGCGGGCGCGGATTGGGGGGCGGCTGCCGGTCAGGTCGAGCGAACGCTGCAGCAGGTCGCTCCCGGCCGGTACGACGCCTACGAGGCGCTGCTGCACGCCCTCGCCGAGGGCCAGGTCTGGATGCTGCTGTGGCGCGGCGCGCCCGGCGATCCCGACGCCCAGTACGGCCACATGGACGTGGAGGGCCATGGTTACGCACCGTGTGTGACCTCCGCCCAGGAACTCGCCGCCAGTGGCTGGAATCGTGCGCACGAGGTGGTGGACGCGCGCCGGATCGCCGACTCCCTCTACCGCGACCACTACGGCCTGTGGCTCAACCCGCACGCCCCCGGCGGCGGCGTCGGCATCCCCTGGCTCGATCTGCGGCGGATCGCGGGCGGGCTGGACCGGCTGCCCGCCGGTCCGCTGCGGCTGACCGAGCCCGCCATTGAAATCCCGCAGTTCTACGCCCTCTTGGGGCAGAACGCGCACCGCACCGCCGCGGTGCGCTCGTTGCGCCGGGCCTGGGTGCAGCCCGCGCTGGGCGCCCCGTATCTGGCCATCGGGCTCGACCTGTACGACAACGCCCAGCAGGCCGTGGAGTCGGTGCGGCTGATGATGCAGCAGTCGGTCGGCGTGGTGCCGGAGGGGCTGCCGGTCTCCACGGTCGAGCTGTCGGACGAGCACGACCCGGTCGCGATGTGGATGCGGGCCCACGCCCGGCCGTTCTTCGACCGCGACGCCTACAACGCCGCGCCCCCGCCGCCGCCCCCGTCGTACGGGTACGGCTATCCGCCGCCGCGTCACGCGTACTGAGCCGCCGCGCCGTCGGGCGCGCCGAGTCGGCTTCCGCACCGCCCCACCGCGCATCGCCCGTGGTGGGGCGTTGTTACTGATGCGTTCACGGGTCACAACTGTCCGTATACCGGAACCGCTTACCGCACATCACGGTTAGGCATCCATTGCCCGTGGGTACTGGCGGGTGATCACAAACGCGATGAAGACTCCCGCTCCAAGGGGCGCGGTTCCATAAAACGACCCCTTTCGCTCACCTTGTGAACTCAAGCCGCCACAGCGGCGAGTCGTGGGCCGGTCACCACCGGCCGAGAGGGGTCCCCACCACGATGACGGCACCATTGCACGGCACGAGCGCCGACGCAGAGCCGGTCGCGACTGCCGATGTAGCGGCGAATGTGGTCACGGCGTCGGTCGAGGGACGATCGCTGCGACAGATCGCCTGGAGACGCCTCAAACGCGACAAGTTGGCGCTTGCGGGCGGAGCCGTGGTCGTCTTCCTCGTGCTCGTGGCGATCTTCGCTCCGCTGATCGTGAGTCTGCTCGGCCACCCGCCCAACGATTTCCACCAGGAAGAGATCGACCCCCTCTTCGGCACCCCCAAGGGCAGCCTGGGCGGCATCAGTTCGGACTTCCTCTTCGGCGTCGAGCCCTCCAACGGCCGCGACGTGTTCAGCCGCGTCGTCTACGGCGCGCGGATCTCGCTGCTGGTGGCCTTCCTCGCGGCCCTGGTCGCCGTCGTTTTCGGCACCGTTTTCGGCATCATCGCCGGATATTTCGGAGGCTGGGTGGACTCGGTGATCAGCCGCGTGATGGACATGCTGCTGGCCTTCCCGCAGCTGCTGTTCATCATCTCCCTGGTCTCGGTGCTCCCGAACGACCTGCTGGGCCTGACCGGCAGCGGGGTGCGCATCGCGGTGCTGGTCTGCGTCATCGGCTTCTTCGGCTGGCCGTACGTCGGCCGCATCGTGCGCGGCCAGACGCTGTCGCTGCGCGAGAAGGAGTACGTGGAGGCCGCGCGCAGCCTCGGTGCCGGCCGCCGCTACATCCTCTTCCGGGAGCTGCTGCCCAACCTGGTGGCGCCGATCACCGTCTACGCGACGCTGATGATCCCCACCAACATCCTCACCGAGGCGGCCCTCAGCTTCCTGGGGGCGGGCGTGAAACCGCCGACCGCCTCCTGGGGGCAGATGCTCTCCAAGGCGGTGGGCACCTATGAGGACGACCCCATGTTCATGATCATCCCGGGTGCGGCGATCTTCATCACCGTACTGGCCTTCAACCTGTTCGGCGACGGCGTCCGCGACGCCCTCGACCCCAAGGGCACCCGTTGAGGCGCCCCGGCCGCGGATGTCAGGCGGCTCCCCCAAGCTTTCCCCGCGCCATGCCACGTACCGCTATTCCGGAGGTTGCAGGAACCATGAAACCCCTACGTTCGTCGAGAAGCAGGCGGATCGTCGGCGCGACGGCTGTCGTCTGCGCCCTGCTCGCCACCGCGGCGTGCGGCGGCGGCGACGACGAGAAATCCTCCGGTGCCGGATTCAACGCGGGTGCGAAGGGCGTCGCCAACAAGTCCGCCAAGAAGGGCGGCACCCTCAAGTTCATCAACAAGCAGAACTTCGACTCGCTCGACCCGCAGCGCCAGTACTACGGCTTCGCCTGGGACTTCGCCCGTTTCTACTCGCGTCAACTCATCACGTACGCGCCGAAGCCGGGTGAGGCCGCCAACGAACTGGTCCCCGACCTGGCCACCTCCACCGGCAAGATCGGCGACGGCGGCAAGACGTACACCTACACCCTGCGCGACGGGATCACCTGGGAGGACGGCTCGCCGATCACCTCCAAGGACATCAAGTACGGCATCGAGCGCATCTGGGCCAAGGACGTGGTCTCCGGCGGCCCCGGCTATCTGCGCCAGGTCCTCGACCCCAAGGGCGAGTACCCGGGCCCGTACAAGGACAAGTCCAAGGACAAGCTCGGGCTGAAGGCGATCGAGACGCCGGACGACAAGACCATCACCTTCCGTCTCGCCCAGCCCAACGGTGACTTCGAGCAGATGCTCGCGATGCCCACCGGCTCCCCGGTCAAGCGGAAGAAGGACACCGGCGCCCAGTACACCAACCGGCCGTTCTCCTCCGGCCCGTACAAGGTGCGGTCCTTCACCCCGGGCAAGAGCCTGGCCCTGGTGCGCAACGACAAGTGGAAGAAGTCGTCCGACCCGGTCCGCGCCGCCCTGCCGGACCAGGTCACCGTCACCTTCAACTCCAACCTGGAAGCCATCGACAAGCTGCTCATCAAGGGCGACTACGACGTCTTCCTGAGCGCCACCGGCATGGGCCAGTCCGGCCGCGCCGCCGCGCTCAAGGAGCACAAGGGCAACGTCGACAACATGGAGACGAACTTCGTCCGGTACGTCGACCTGGCCACCAAGGTGAAGCCGTTCGACAACATCCACTGCCGCAAGGCGGTCTTCTACGCGGCCGACTACACCCAGCTGCAGACCACCCGCGGCGGCCCGCAGGCCGGTGGTGCCCTCGCCCCCAACATGCTCCCCAAGACCATCAAGGGCTCGGACGACTACGACCCGTACGGCGTCATCAAGCGCAAGGGCAAGCCGGACACGGCCAAGGCCAAGGACGAGCTGAAGCAGTGCGGCAAGCCGAACGGTTTCTCCGCCAAGATCGTCTCGCGCACCGACCAGCCGAACGAGACGGCGGCCGCCGAGGCGCTCCAGGAGTCCCTGAGCAAGGTCGGCATCAAGCTCGACATCAACGAGATCGAGGGCGGCTCGTCCGCCGGCATCACCGGCTCCCCGGCCGTGATGCACAAGCGCGGCTACGGTCTCAACATGACCGGCTGGGGCCCCGACTTCCCGACCGGCCAGGGCTTCTCCCGCCCGCTGTTCGACGGCCGCTTCATCGAGCAGACCGGTAACTACAACGTCTCCGAGACCAACGACGCCACGATCAACAAGGACTTCGACGACGCGCTCAAGGAGACCGACCCCGTCAAGGCCGGCAAGATCTACACGGAGATGAACCACAAGGTCGCCGACCTGGCCGTCGCGATGCCGTTCCTCTACGAGAAGAACATCACCTGGCGCAGCTCGCGGCTGACCAACGCCTACTCGTCCTCGGCCTACAACGGCCGGTACGACTACGTGTCCCTCGGGGTCAAGTGACGGCCGGCCACCAGCCACCCCACCCCCACCGTCGCTTCATCCGATAGGCCCGAAGGGCAGGTGATGGCCGCGCGTGGCGGTCCCGTAACCCCGGTTCGAGGGGCGACGGGACCGCCACCGGGCCGCGCACAGTGCTTGCTTACGTCATCCGGCGCTTGTTCGCCGTCGTCATGATGCTGCTGGTCGTCACCCTGACGACCTTCGCCATCTTCTTCGTGATCCCGAAGTGGGCCGGTTCCGACCCCGCGCTGCTCTTCGTCGGCAAACAGGCCGACCCCGCGGCCATCGAGGGCATCAGACAGAAGCTGGGGCTCAGCGATCCGCTCCTGGTGCAGTTCTGGCACTTCGTCGAGGGGCTGTTCGCCGGCCGCGACTACGCCAACGGCTCCGACGTCACCCACTGCCCCAGGCCCTGCTTCGGCTACTCCTTCCGCACCGAGCAGGCCGTGTGGCCGCAGCTGACCGACGCCATGCCGGTCACCTTCTCGCTCGCCGCGGGCGCGTGCCTGCTGTGGCTGACCGGCGGCATCGCCACCGGTGTCGTCTCCGCGCTGCGCCGGGGCACCCTGTGGGACCGCTCGGCGATGACCGCCGCGCTCGCCGGTGTCTCGCTGCCGATCTACTTCACCGGTCTGCTCTCGCTGGCGATCTTCAGTTACCAGCTGAAGTGGGTCGACGTGGACTACAAGGGGCTCGGCGACGATCCCGCCAAGTGGTTCGAGAGCCTGATCCTGCCGTGGATCACGCTCGCCTTCCTCTATGCCGCCATGTACGCCCGGCTCACCCGCGCCACCATGCTGGAGATCATGGGTGAGGACTACATCCGCACCGCCCGCGCCAAGGGGCTGCGGGAGCGGACGGTCATCGGCCGGCACGCGATGCGCTCCACCTGGACCCCGATCCTCACCCTGCTCGGCCTGGACCTGGGCGCGCTGCTCGGCGGCGCGGTGCTCACCGAGAGCACCTACAACCTGCCCGGCCTCGGCCGGCTCGCGGTGAACGCGATCAGCGACAAGGACCTCCCGGTCATCCTGGGCGTCACCCTGATCGCCGCGCTGTGCATCGTGGTCGCCAACCTCGTCGTGGACCTCCTGTACGCCGTCATCGACCCACGAGTGAGGCTCGGATGACCGATGTGAACAAGCCCGCGCCCGACGCCGCGGGGGAGACCCCGGCCGCCGCCGTGGGGGAGGTGGCCGCGGCCGGTTCGCCCGCCCCGACGTCCTTCCTCGAAGTGCGCGATCTGCGGGTCCACTTCCCGACCGACGACGGCCTGGTCAAGTCCGTGGACGGGCTCAGCTTCCGGCTGGAGAAGGGCAAGACCCTCGGCATCGTCGGCGAGTCCGGCTCCGGCAAGTCCGTCACCTCGCTCGGCATCATGGGGCTGCACACCGCGGGCCAGTACGGCCGCCGCAAGGCCCGGATCTCCGGCGAGATCTGGCTGAACGGGCAGGAGCTGCTGGGCGCCGACCCCGACGAGGTGCGCAAGCTGCGCGGCCGCGAGATGTCGATGATCTTCCAGGATCCGCTGTCGGCGCTGCACCCGTACTACACGATCGGCCGCCAGATCACC
Organism: Streptomyces sp. NBRC 110028; assembly: GCF_001417735.1. GTDB lineage: Bacteria > Actinomycetota > Actinomycetes > Streptomycetales > Streptomycetaceae > Streptomyces. Next base: position 114,860 of record NZ_BBUZ01000023.1, on the reverse strand, counting down.
GAGGCGTACCAGGTCCACCACGACGTCGCCAAGGACGTCGCCCGCAAGCGCGCGGTCGAGATGCTCGACCGGGTGGGCATCCCGCAGCCGGACAAGCGGGTGGACAGCTATCCGCACGAGTTCTCCGGCGGGATGCGCCAGCGCGCGATGATCGCGATGTCGCTGGTCAACAACCCCGAACTGCTCATCGCCGACGAGCCGACCACCGCCCTCGACGTCACCGTCCAGGCGCAGATCCTCGACCTGATCCGGGATCTGCAGAAGGAGTTCGGCTCCGCGGTCATCGTCATCACCCACGACCTGGGCGTGGTCGCCGAACTCGCCGACGACCTGCTGGTGATGTACGCGGGCCGGTGCGTGGAGCGGGGACCCGCCGAGAAGGTCTTCTACGAGCCCCAGCACCCCTACACCTGGGGACTGCTCGGCTCGATGCCCCGTATCGACCGCGACCAGACCGAGCGGCTGATTCCGGTCAAGGGCTCCCCGCCCAGCCTGATCAACGTCCCGTCCGGCTGCGCCTTCCACCCGCGCTGCCCGTACGCCGACGTCCCCGAAGGGGGCGTCACCCGCACCGAGCGGCCGGAGCTGCGCCAGGTGCGGGACGGCGACGAGCACTTCTCCGCCTGCCACATGGCGCGGGAGGACCGTACGCGGATCTGGACCGAAGAGATTGCGCCGAAGCTGTGACGACGGACTCCCAGGGCACGAAAGACGTGAAGGATCCGAAGATGACGGTCCCGGAGCAGGTGACCACCGCGCCCGAGCCCCTGCTCACGGTGTCCGGCCTGGTCAAGCACTTCCCCATCAAGAAGGGGCTGCTGCGGCGCCAGAGCGGCGCGGTGCAGGCGGTCGACGGCCTCGACTTCGACGTGCGCCAGGGGGAGACCCTGGGCGTGGTCGGCGAGTCGGGCTGCGGCAAGTCCACCATGGGACGGCTGATCACCCGGCTGCTCGAACCCACCTCCGGGAAGATCGAGTTCGAGGGCAAGGACATCACGCACCTGGGCACCGCCTCGATGCGCCCGATGCGCCGCGACGTCCAGATGATCTTCCAGGATCCGTACTCCTCGCTGAACCCCCGGCACACCGTCGGCGCGATCGTCGGCGCGCCCTTCCGGCTGCAGGGCGTCTCCCCGGAGGGCGGCGTCAAGGCCGAGGTGCAGCGGCTGCTGGCGCTGGTCGGCCTCAACCCCGAGCACTACAACCGCTACCCGCACGAGTTCTCCGGCGGCCAGCGGCAGCGCATCGGCATCGCCCGGGCGCTCGCCCTCAAGCCCAAGCTGGTCGTCGCCGACGAACCGGTCTCCGCGCTGGACGTCTCCATCCAGGCCCAGGTGGTCAACCTGCTGGACGACCTCCAGGACGAGCTGGGCCTGACGTACGTGATCATCGCGCACGACCTGTCCGTCATCCGGCACGTCTCGGACCGGATCGCGGTGATGTACCTCGGGAAGATCGTCGAACTGGCCGATCGCCAGGCCCTGTACGAGACCCCCATGCACCCGTACACCAAGGCGCTGCTCTCCGCGGTGCCGGTGCCCGACCCCCGGCGGCGCGCCCGGCGCGAGCGGATCCTGCTCAAGGGCGATGTGCCCTCGCCGATCTCGCCACCGTCCGGCTGCCGCTTCCACACCCGGTGCTGGAAGGCGACCGAGGTGTGCAAGCGGGAGGAACCGCCGCTGGTGGCGCTCGCCACCGGCCACCAGGTGGCCTGCCACCACCCGGAAAACGCGGTGGACCAGGCACCCGGCCAGGTCGCCGGACCGGTGCGGAGCGCGACGAAGAAGACCGAGAGCTGAGACGGGGCGGGCGCGGCGGCATCGTCGGATAACAATGTCGGGTGCTCATCGAACTGGTCACTCCGTCCGTCCAGCACGCGTTCGAGGTCGTCGGGATCTTCGTCTTCGCGATCTCCGGTGCGCTGCTCGCGGTGCGCAAGAACTTCGATGTCTTCGGCATGGCGGTGCTCGCCGAGGTCACCGCGCTGGGCGGCGGGGTGTTCCGGGACCTGGTGATCGGCGCGGTGCCGCCCGCCGCCTTCGTCGACCTCGGCTACTTCTTCACCCCGCTCGTCGCCACCGTCATCGTCTTCTTCCTGCACCCCCAGGTCGAGCGGATCACCCGGGCGGTGGGCGTCTTCGACGCGGCCGGGCTGGGGCTGTTCTGCGTCGAGGGCACCGTGAAGGCGCACGAGCACGGGCTCGGCCTCACCTCGTCCGTCACCCTCGGCATGGCGACCGCGGTCGGCGGCGGCGTGCTGCGCGACGTCCTCGCCCATGAGGTGCCCTCGCTGCTGCGCTGGGACCGCGACCTGTACGCCGTCCCCGCCATCGTGGGCGCGTCCATAGCCGCCCTGCTCATCCACTTCGGCGCGCTCTCCGGGGCCACCAGCGCCCTCGCGGCCGTGGTGGCCTTCGTCGCCCGGCTGCTGGCGATGCGGTACGGATGGCGGGCGCCGCGCGCGTGGAACCGCCGCAGCACGGCGACCGAAGACATCTGACCGGACAGCTACATTCCCTTGCGGCTATATACCCCGCAAGCTATATTTCCCTTCATGCCCATACCGTTCGACGTGCTCGCGGAGCCGAGCCGACGGCAGATCCTGGACCTCCTCCTGGAGCGCCCCCGACTGGTCGGCGAGCTGACCGACCGGCTCGGGCTGACCCAGCCCGGCACCTCCAAGCACCTGCGGGTGCTGCGCGAGGCCGGGCTGGTGCGGGTGCGCCGGGACGCCCAGCGGCGGTGGTACGAGCTGTGCCCCGAGCCGCTGGCCGAGATCGACGCCTGGCTCGCCCCGTACCGGCGGCTGTGGACCGACCGCCTCGACGCGCTGGAACGCCACCTCGACGGAGAAGAGCCATGAAGGACACCCTCAGCCAGTCCGGCGGCGGCCGCTCCGCCCTGCGCCTGGAGCGCCGCCTCGCCCATCCCCCGGAGAGGGTCTGGCAGGCCCTGACCGACCCGGCCGAACTGGCCCACTGGTTCCCCTCCGAGGTCCGGGTGGACCTTGAGGTCGGCGGCCGGATGGGCTTCGTCTTCCCCGGCCGTGAGGCCCCCGACATGGAGGGCGTGGTCACCGAGCTGGACCCGCCCCGTGTCTTCGCCTTCACCTGGGGCGACGACCAGCTCCGCTGGGAGCTGCGCCCCGACGGGGAGGGCTGTCTGCTGACCCTCACCCACACCTTCGGCGACCGCTTCGGCGCCGCGAGCTTCGCCTCCGGCTGGCACGCCTGCATCACCGCCCTCGCCGCGCTGCTCGGCGGCGAGGAGCCCGCCCCGGGCGACATGGCCGAGCTGCACGAGTCGTACGTCGAGGCGTTCGGCCTGGCCGAGGGCGCGGTGGAGACCACCGAGGACGGCGGCTGGCGGCTGCGCTTCGAGCGCCAACTGGTCCGCCCCGCCGAGACGGTGTGGCAGGCGCTGGCCGGGCAGACCGGCGCGGCCGGGCTCACGGCCGGGGAGCCGGTGCCGTTCGGATTCCGCACCGAGGGGGTCCCGGCGGGCGCGATCACCGAGGCCGAGGCGCCCCGGACGCTGTCCTACGACTGGGAGCACGCCGGGCGGCCCGCCGGCCGGGTCCGCTGGGAACTGGCCCGGGGCACCGGCCACGGCGCCCGCCTCATCCTCACCCAGACCGGCCCGCCGGGCGCGGAGCAGGAGCGAACCCGGTCCCTCACCGCCTGGCGCCGCCACATCGCCCTCCTGGCCGCCAAGCTGCTGCGCATGCGGGGGTGAACCCGTTGTGGGCCTGGTCGTGGGCCATCGTTCCGCGGGGCGGAGTGGGTGGGCACAACCCACCCACCGCCCCGCACCCGCCCACGAAACCCCGAGCGCCCGAGACGGGGTCCGGGGCGGAGCCCCGGTTTCGGGAAGGGGCGGGGCAGGGGAGCAGTCCGCCGCAGGCGCACCCGCACCGGCACCCGCACCCACAACCTCAGCCCTCCCCGAGGAACTCCCACACCGCGGCCATCAGCTCCGCCGGCGCATCCTCCTGCACCACATGCCCCGCGCCCTCGATCAACCGCACCCGCGCCCCCGGAATCCGCGCCGCCAGCTCCTCCGCGTGCGCGACCGGAATCCACGCGTCATCCGTGCCCCAGCACACCAGCACCGGCCCCGAAACCTCCCCGTACCGCCCCGCGATCTCATCGATGAACCTCTGATCGTTCTGCGCGATCTGCCGGTAGAAGGCGGGCTGCCCCGCATCCCCGCACCACGGTTCGACGAGCCGATCCAGAACCCCCGACCGCAGCCCCGGCCCGCCCGTGGAGCCGATGTACTCCCGCACCAGCGCCCGATGCAGCGCCGGCGGCAACCGCTCGAAGACCTCGGCGTGACCGCCGAACAGCTGATACGCGGCGGAGCCGAACGGCGGCAGAGCGACGGGGTCGACCAGGGCCAGCCGCCGGTAGCGCGCCCCGTGCAGCAGATGCGCCCGCAGCGCGACACACCCGCCGAAGTCATGGGCGACGACGACCGGTTCCGCCCCGGGCGCGGTCAGCCCCCAGTGGTCGAGCAGCTCACCGAAGACCCGCCCCTGCGCGGCGAGGGAGACGTCCTGGCCCGCGCTCTTCTCGGAGACCCCATAGCCCGGCATGTCCCAGACGAACACCCGCCACCGGTCGGCGAGGGCGCGGGCGAAGGCCCGCCAGACGTACGAGGAGAACGGCGTGCCGTGCAGGAGCACCACCGGCGGGGCGTCCGGCGAGCCCAGAATGGCCCAGCGGACCTCGCCGGAGGCGCTGCGATACGTGCGGTCCAGGTCCCAGTCATCAGCGGCTGTCATGAGTAAAACCCTAGACACTCCTTACCGAAGAAAAAAGGGGTCGCGCGGACTCCGCGCCCGCGCACCCGGTACGGCCTCGCCCCACGGCTCGTAGAATCGAGCTCACCATGGTTTATCTCGACCACGCCGCCACCACCCCGATGCTTCCGGAGGCGGTGCAGGCGATGACCGCCCAGCTCGCCGTCACCGGTAACGCGTCCTCCCTGCACGCCGCCGGCCGGCGGGCCCGCCGTACCGTCGAGGAGTCCCGTGAATCCCTCGCCGAGTCACTGGGCGCCCGCCCCAGCGAGGTCGTCTTCACCTCGGGCGGGACCGAGGCCGACAACCTCGCCGTCAAGGGGCTCTACTGGTCCCGCCGCGACGCCGACCCGGCCCGTACCCGGTTGCTCGCCAGCCCCGTCGAGCACCACGCCGTGCTCGACGCGGTCGACTGGCTCGCCGAGCACGAGGGCGCGCGGGTCGAGTGGCTCCCGGTCGACGCGTACGGGCGCGTCCACCCGGACGCGCTGCGCGAGGCGATCGCCCGCGACCCCGCGGACGTCGCCCTCGCGACCGTCATGTGGGCCAACAACGAGATCGGCACCGTCCAGCCGGTGCGCGAACTCGCCGACGTAGCGGCGGAGTTCGACGTTCCGCTGCATGCCGACGCGGTCCAGGCCTTCGGCCAGCTCGACGTCGGCTTCGCCGCCTCCGGCCTGGCCGCCATGACGGTCAGCGGCCACAAGATCGGCGGTCCGTACGGCATCGGCGCGCTGCTGCTGGGCCGCGAGTACGCCCCCGTGCCCGTCCTGCACGGTGGTGGCCAGGAGCGCCAGGTGCGCTCGGGCACCCTCGACGTCCCCGCCGTCGCCTCCTTCGCCGTGGCCGGCGCGTACGCCGCCGAGCACCGCGAGGAGTTCGCGCGGGAGATCGGCGCGCTGCGCGACGCGCTCATCACCGCCGTCCGCACCGCCGTCCCCGAAGCGGTCCTCGGCGGCGACCCCGATCCGGGCGGCCGCCTCCCGGCCAATGCCCACTTCTCCTTCCCCGGCTGCGAGGGCGACTCGCTGCTCCTGCTGCTGGACGCGCGGGGCATCGAATGCTCCACGGGCTCGGCCTGCACCGCCGGGGTCGCCCAGCCCAGCCATGTGGTGCTGGCCACCGGAACCGACGCGGCCCTGGCGCGCGGCACCCTGCGCTTCTCGCTCGGCCATACGTCGACCAAGGCCGATGTCGAGGCGGTGGCGGAGGCGATCGGCCCGGCCGTGGAACGGGCGCGCGGCGCGGGGCTCAGTTGACCGGCGAGATCGCGCGGCCGACCGCCCGCTCGCCGTCGTCTTCGGCACCGCCTGAGCGACGTGGCCCCCGCGCTCACGTGGCGATCCGTACCGCCCGCACCAGCTCCAGATAGCGGTCCCAGTCCCAGTGGCGGCCGGGGTCGGTGTGGTCGGTGCCCGGCACCTCCGAGTGGGCCACGATGTGCTCGCGGTCCCGCTCCATCCCGTAGCGCTCGCAGATCGCCGCGGTCAGCCGGGCCGAGGACCGGTACATGGCGTCCGTGAAGTCCTGGGGCCGGGTGACGAAGCCCTCGTGCTCGATGCCGACGCTGCGCTCGTTGTACGAGCGGTTGCCCGCGTGGAACGCCACGTCCAGCTCGCGGACCGTCTGCGCTATGTGCCCGTCGCGGCGCACCACGTAGTGCGCCGCGGCGCGGTGCCCGGGGTCCCGGAAGACCTTGAGCGCGTCCTCGTAGGAACCCTGCACGACATGGATCACCACCCGGTCCACCGTGTAGTCGTACGGCCGGTCGGCGCGGCGGTAGTTGGCCCCGGAGGCCGCCACCCAGTCAGCGCCCGGGTGGTCGACGGCGCCCTCCTTCCGCGGCCGTTGCTCACCGGGCATCCGCCACCACAGGTGCTCCAGGCTGTCCCGCGCGGCATACCCGGCGAGACCGGCCGCGCCGAGACCGGCCGCGGTACCGCCCAGCAGCAGCGTGCGCCGGCTCATGCGGCGGCGCACGCCGCCGTTGGTTTCACTCACGCAGGCTTCAACGCGCGGGCCCACGCGTGCGGTTCCGCCGCTTGCGGATCATGGCGCGAACCGTACGCCGACGGGTAGCTGAATATTGAACCAACGGAGAGGATCACCCGTAGCCCGAGGACAACGAGTCGACGAGGAGCCGCCGTATGCGCATCGGGTTCACCCTTCCCCAATTCGGTGATCTGGCCCACCATCCACAGCACGTCACACGCTTCGCACAGCAGGCCGAAGCGCTCGGCGCGGACAGCCTGTGGGTCGGCGACCGGCTGCTCGCCCCGGTCGACCCGAAGGTCGGCTACGCCGGTACGGATGTGATCCCGCCGGAATTCCGCTCCGCCCTGGACCCGTTCGCCCTGCTGGCCACCGCCGCCGCGGTCACCGAACGCGTCCAGCTCGGCACCAACGTCATCAACGCCCCCTGGTACGCGCCCGCGCTGCTCGCCCGCTCCCTCACCAGCGTCGACCTGCTGAGCGCGGGCCGGCTGCTGGTCGGCCTCGGCACCGGCTGGTCGCCCGAGGAGTACGAGACGACGGGCATCCCCATGGCCGAGCGCGGCCGCCGGCTCGACGAATGCCTGGACGTGCTCACCGCCTGGTGGACGGAGAACCCGGTCGAGCACCGCGGCGAACACTGGACCGTGCCCGCCAGCCACATCGACCTCAAACCCGTCGGCCGCCCCGGCCCACCGGTCTACCTGGGCGCCTTCGCCCCCGCCGCCCTCGCCCGGGCCGCCCGGCGCGCCGACGGCTGGCTGCCCATCGCGCTCGTCGGCCGGAAGTACGCCGGGACCGACCCCATCGCGCCCGTAGCCCAAGGCCTGGCCGGGCTGCGGGAGACGGTCGAGCGGGAGGGACGGGATCCGGCCCGTTTCGGCGCGATCCTCCGCGTCAACCCCGATGCCGACGCCTCGGTCGAGGACATCGCGGCCACGATCACCCGCGCGGAGCGGGAGGCGGGCGTCGAGCACTGCTTCGTCGAGCTGTCCTACCTCGCCAAGGACGCCGATCAGGCCCTTGACCTGGCCGGGCGCGTGCTGGAAAGCGTCCGCGCCGGCTGAGCGCGGAACCCGTTATCCGTTCCCCGCGCAGCGAATTATGCTGGCTGGGTTATGACTGACTTCCCCGGTGCGCCCACAGGTCCCCGCGACGGCCGTCGCCTGCGCGTCCTCGCCGCCATGTCCGGCGGCGTTGACTCGGCGGTCGCCGCCGCGCGGGCGGCCGAGGCGGGCCACGATGTGACCGGCGTCCACCTCGCGCTCTCCGCCAATCCGCAGTCCTTCCGCACCGGCGCCCGCGGCTGCTGCACCATCGAGGACTCGCGCGACGCCCGCCGGGCCGCCGATGTGATCGGCATCCCCTTCTACGTGTGGGACCTGGCCGAGCGGTTCCGCGAGGACGTGGTCGAGGACTTCATCGCCGAGTACGAGGCGGGCCGCACCCCCAACCCCTGCCTGCGCTGCAACGAGAAGATCAAGTTCGCCGCGCTGCTGGACAAGGCCCTCGCGCTCGGCTTCGACGCCGTGTGCACCGGCCACTACGCCACGGTCGTCCGCGGCGAGGACGGCGCACTGGAGCTGCACCGGGCCAGCGACATGGCCAAGGACCAGTCGTACGTCCTCGGCGTCCTGGACGAGCGGCAGCTCGCCCACGCCATGTTCCCCCTCGGTGACACCCTGACCACCAAGGACGAGATCCGCGCCGAGGCCGAGCGGCGCGGTCTGGCCGTCGCCAAGAAGCCCGACAGCCACGACATCTGCTTCATCGCGGACGGCGACACCCAGGGCTTCCTCGCCCGTCACCTCGGCACCGCCGAAGGCGACATCGTCGACGAGGGCGGCCACAAGCTCGGCACCCACGAGGGCGCGTACGGCTTCACCATCGGCCAGCGCAAGGGGCTGCGCATCGGCCACCCGGCGCCCGACGGCAAGCCGCGGTACGTGCTGGACATCTCCCCGGTGAACAACACGGTCACCGTCGGCCCCGCCGAGGCCCTGGACGTCTCGGCGCTCACCGCCATCAAGCCCCGCTGGTGCGGCGCCGCGCCCACCGGTCCCGGCACCTACACCGCCCAGCTCCGCGCCCACGGCGGCGAGACCGGGGTGACGGCCGAGCCGGTGGACGGCGAGCTGCGGGTGACCTTCGCCGAGCCGGTCCGCGGAGTGGCCCCGGGCCAGGCGATCGTGCTCTACGACGGCACCCGCGTCGTGGGCTCGGCGACCATCGCGGCGACGGAGCGGTCCCGCCCCGCCGTACAGGCGTAACGGGGCGAAACGCTAAAGAACAGCATAAAGCGGTGTATTCCAGATAGGTCGGTCCGTGTTGCCTGGTATTTACATGCAATTGGCCTCGTGGGTGGCATAGATCACGCGGCTCCGGGGAGGCGCACTTCTGGACACGGGTGCCGTTGTCCGCTGTCTCAGTACCGGAGGTTTCGTTATTTCTGCGCGATCTGTCCAGAAATTCGGAGACAATCCATTCGAGGTCAGGGACACCGATCACTACACCGAGGAGTACGTACCAAGCTTCGTTGAAAAATGGGACTCGCTCATCGACTGGGAAAAGCGATCGGAAAGTGAGGGTACGTTCTTCATCGACCTCCTTCGGGAGCGTGGCGTAAAGACGGTCCTCGATGTGGCCACGGGGACCGGGTTTCATTCGGTACGGCTTCTGGAAGCCGGATTCGAGACCGCGAGCGTCGACGGAAGCGCCGAAATGCTCGCCCAGGCGTTCGACAACGGGCTCAAACACGGCGAGCACATCCTCCGCGTCGTCCAGGCCGACTGGCGCTGGCTCAACCGCGACGTGCACGGCCAGTACGACGCCATCGTCTGTCTCGGCAATTCCTTCACGCACCTCTTCTCGGAGCGTGACCGGCGCAAGGCCCTCGCCGAGTTCTACGCGATGCTCAAGCACGACGGCATCCTCATCCTGGACCACCGCAACTACGACGCGATGCTCGACAACGGCTTCACCAGCAAGCACGTGTACTACTACTGCGGCGAAGACGTCGCGGTCGAGCCGGAGCACGTCGACGAGGGGCTGTGCCGCATGCGCTACAGCTTCCCCGACGATTCCGTCTACCACCTCAACATGTTTCCGCTGCGCAAGGACTACACGCGCCGGCTCATGCAGGAGGTCGGCTTCCAGCGGATCGAGACGTACGGCGACTTCCAGCACACCTACCGGGAGGAGCGGCCCGACTTCTTCATCCACGTCGCGGAGAAGGAGTACATCGCGACGGACGAGCCGACCGCCGACTATTCCGCGACCGTCGGCACCGCCCGCGCCTACTACAACTCCACGGACGCCGACGAGTTCTACTGGCGCGTCTGGGGCGGCGAGGACATCCACATCGGTCTCTACGACCGGCCCGACGAGCCGATCGCCGAGGCCAGCAGGCGCACCGTGGCCCGCATGGCGAGCCGCCTCGACCTGACACCCTCCTCCCGCGTCCTCGACCTCGGATCCGGCTTCGGCGGCTCGGCGCGCTATCTCGCCGAGACCTACGGCTGCCGCGTCACCGCGCTCAACCTCAGCGAGGTGGAGAACGAGCGGCACCGCGCGATCAACGCCGAGCGCGGGCTCAGCGAGATCATCGAGGTGGTGGACGGCTCCTTCGAGACCATCCCGCTGCCGGACAACAGCGTCGATGTCGTCTGGTCCCAGGACGCGTTCCTGCACAGCGGCAGCCGCACCCGTCCCCTGGCGGAGGCCGCCCGCGTCCTGCGCCCCGGCGGCCACCTCATCTTCACCGACCCCATGGCGGCGGACGGCTGCCCGCCCGAAACCCTGCGCCCCATCCTGGACCGCATCCACCTGGACACCATGGGCTCCCCGGACTTCTACCGCCACGAACTGGCCCGCCTCGGCTTCACCGAGGTCGGCGGCGGCTTCGAGGAGCACCGCGACCACCTGATCGCGCACTACGCCCGGGTCCTGGAGGAGACCCGCCGCCAGGAGTCCGAGGGCCTGGCGGAACACGTCAGCGCCGACTACCTCGCCCACATGAAGAAAGGTCTCACCAACTGGGTCGAGGGCGGCAGGAACAACCACGTGACATGGGGAATCTTCCACTTCACCCGGTAGCCCGGTCCGTTCGGTAACCCGGTACGGCCGGTGGCGGGCGGGCCCGCCACCGGCCGCTTGTGGGTCGCTCAGTACGTGTAGAGAGCCTTGGTGTCGAGCGTCATGTCGATCGGATCACCAATCGGCACCGGTTCCCCGAAGTCGGCCTCAACCGATCCGCGGTAGTGGTCCCCGCTGGGCAGCGAGTAGAGCAGGCACCTCCCCTGGATGGGGTTGACGATCAGGTGGTACGGGATCCCGGCGAGGGCGTACTTCTTGACCTTCTTCTCGGTGTCGTTCTCCGGATTGGACTCCGAGACGACCTCGACGACGAGAATGATCTCGTCGGCCGGAAACGTGGCGAGTCGCGTCCCTCGGTAGGAGGGATCCGCGACGGAGATGTCCGGCCTGAGTAGCGTCGTGCCGTGCCAGCCGTCGTAGAGGGTGTCGACCTCGGTCATGACACACCACCTGGACATGAGCTGGGCTCCGATGGCCATGACCATCTGCCCATGGGCGCTGGTAACCAAGGTGCTGACGTAGACCTCTCCATCGATCATCTCGGCGTGGTAGTCCGGGAATGCCGCGTCGAATTCCTCGAAGCGCCGCATCTCTTCGGTCTGCACTGGGCTCTCCATCTGCGCTGTCATGGTGTGCCCTCCCCTCGTGACCCTGGCCTCTGCCAGGGTAGCTGTGCGTATGTGTCCCTGCACACAGTCGGCGCTATGGGCGACGTCGTGCGTGCGGCAGGCGAGCGCGGGGTGCCGCGGTGTGCGGGCGTCATGCGGTCATTCCTCTTCCTTCAGGTCGGAGAGCGTGGGTTCACGTCACGGTTAAGCGGCGAGTAGCGCCGAGCTGGCCGCCGAGGCTCGGCAGTCGCGGCAGCGCCCCGGCTGGGGCGCGCGGAAGACGCGGTCGCAGCCGTCGCAGTCCTGGAAGGGCATCGGACGGGGCGGCGCCGGGTCGGCGGCGGCGGGCTCCGGCGGCCGCAGGGCGGCCAGGCGGTAGGCGAGCAGCCGCACCGGACGGCGGTCGATGCGGTCGGGGAGCCCCGAGGTCAGAGCCTCGGCGATCTCGTACGGCCCGACCCCACGGTCCAGCCACTCCGCGACGGCGGGCGCCAGCGCGGCGGTCTCTCGCTCGGACAGCACGAGGCGCCGGTCGCGGTGGCGCAGGGAGCCGAGGACGGCGGCGGCCCGGGGATCGGGCGCGGCGCCCTGCGCCGCTTCCTGCGCCGGTTCCGGCGCATGTGCCTGCGCCGCTTCCGGCTTCGGTCCCGGCTTCGGTCCCGGCTCCGCGACGGGCGCCCCGACGACGGGCGGCACGGCCGACGGCGCGTCGCTCTCCGTACGGCCCGGCGCGTCGTAGACGAACGTCCGCGTCACGATCCGCCCGCCTGGCCCCCGCTCGACGCGCCGCTCCAGCCAGCCCTCCGCCTCCAGCTCGTTGAGCGCGGCGGAGATCCGGGCCCGGCCCTCCTTGAAGTGGGCGCAGAGCGCGTCGATGCGGATGGAGGCGCCGTCGGGCAGCGACAGGATGTACGCGGCGACGCCGACGGTCACCGCACTGCCCGCCCGCTGGGCGAGCCGATTCGAGAGCACCGTGAAATTGGCGGTGTGCCGGGTGCGGATGCGGGTGACGCCGGACGCGGGAGCGTCGGCGCGAGCGCGCACGGGCGCACTAGACTGCGTGACAGCCATCGGGAAGCTCGTCTCTTCCTGGTTTGGTCAGGCCCTCGCCTTGGGATGGCAGTCCCGGCGGGGGCCGACGTCTGTGTGAGGTTGTTGCGGCGAGACTAACGCGACCCTTGGCATATTCGCGCCCAAGTCACCCGATGGGGTGATGAGTTGGCGGGGTGGGTGGGTGGGAGTTCTCTACCGGGGTTCTTTGGTAGGGCGCCGTCCCACCGGCTGTCGGCTGCCCGGCGCCTGGCTCCGCTGCACCGGGCGACGGGGGCCCGGCATCCGGTCGTCCGTCAGAGCAGCCGCCGGATGTCACCGCGGACCCGGTAGAAGCCCCCGGCCGCCGCGTGCAGGGTGTCCACGACATAGCGCGCCCCGGGCTCCCGTATCGCGCGCGGGAACTGGACCTTCCAGGACGGGTCGTAGCCCTCGGACACCACGCGCACCCGGACCCGGCCGCCGTCCTGGACGCACTCGACGACGACCGACCCGGCCGGGGCCTGGGTGACGGTGGCCACCGATCCCACGGCCGTGGCCGGGGCGTAGGTCGGCATGGCGGCGGCGAGCTTGACGTCCCGCACCGCCGGGACCGTGCCCTGATGCGCCGCCGAGATGGCCGCCTCGCTCGCGTCCACGCACACCAGCGAGCCGTCCGTGGTCACCAGGTACAACCGGTCGTCGCGGTACTGCATCGACAGCGCCGAGCCCCCGCCCGTGCCGAGCTTCCACAGGCGTGTGCCGTCCTGGTCGAAGCAGTAGACCGACGACGCCGAGTCACCGGCGAAGACGAACCGCCCACCGGGCGAGGTGGCGCACGAGTACACCGCGCCGTCACAGGCATAGGTCGCCTCGACCACGCCGGTCGCCTTCGACAGCCGCTGGACCACGTGGCGCCCGGTCCCCGCGTACACGCTGTCGTCCTCCTGCCAGCCGAACAGAACGCTGCCCGTGGTCTGCCTGTGCCACAGCTCGCCGCCGCCGTCGGGAGCGTAGGCGGTGATGCCCTGTTCGTGGCCGTGGTAGACGGCCCGGTCATCGGCGCGGACCATCCAGGCATGCTTGCCCTGGCTGCGGCGGGCCCACTGGTGCTCGTCCTCGTGGTCGATGACGGTGAGCCGGCCGTCCTGGTCCGAGACATTGAGGACGCCCTCATGGATGTCCAGCCAGAAGATGTCGATGTCGGACGCGATGTCGTACGCCGCGAACGGCAGCTTCGAGGACAGGTCGTAGACCTTGCCGTCGTCGCAGCCCGCGTAGATCCAGAAGTCGTCGGCGACCAGGCACTTCACCCCGTCCGGCAGGTTGAAGTGGGCGAGGACGCCGCCGTCGTGGTCCAGGGTGAAGACATCCCCCGCCTGGTTGCCGACCCAGCACCGGTCGTCATCGACGTGGATGCCGAAGGCCGACGAGCCGGTGCGGAATCGCCACAGCACGGGGGCCACGGCACGCGCGGTGGACGGAGCGGAGGTCACCTGGCGCCGGGTCACCCGGCGCGGGGCCCGCTGCCCGGGAACGGCCGGGGCGTATCCCTTGCGGGCCTTCTCCCCGAGCTTCTTCGCGGCGGCGGCCTTCGCCTTCTCCGCCGTGGCGAACGTCGACGTCTGCGTCTGCCCGGCGGCGCCGATCCGCCCGTACCGCACCGTCACGGTCAGCCCGTTGACGGCGACCTCGTAGAACTTGTGTGCGCCTTCGCCTTCCTGCGACAGCTCCAGATACGTCGTCGACACGGCAGACCCCTCCCCAGGACGGGCCCGCCGCCTTGTCCGGTGGGCCCCACTGCTCAGACCGTAGGAGGGGCCACTGACAATCAGTCCGCGTCGCGGGCGGCAGCGAAGGACACGAAGGCCGCCCAGGCGGGTGCGGGGACGGTGAGGGCCGGTATCGCGGTGTCCTTGGAGTCGCGGACGTGCACGGCATCAGGGCACGCGGCGACCTCGACGCAGGCTTCGCCTTCGGCACCGCTGTAGCTGGACTTGCACCATTCGACGGCTACTTCGACGCAGGCTTCGTCCTGCCCACCGCTGTAGCTGCTCTTGAACCAGGCAAGTTCGGTGTTCATTTGTCTCCTGCCAGCAGTCGCTTGATGAAAGCCACGGATGACTCGGGATCGAGGGCTTGCGACTGGATGGTGCCATAGCGGTGGCTGAGCATGCTCACGTCTTCAGCGTCCGCGAGAAAGTAGCTGCCTTGCTGGCCTGAAACGTAGCCAAGCGTGCAGTGGTTTGGCGTCTCCAGCAAGACGAACGGGCCCTCGACCCCGGCATTGGTCTCGCGGGAGTTCGGCATGATCTGTAGTTGCACATTGTGCAGTTCGGCGCACTTCAGCAGGTGACGCAACTGGCCTTCCCACACGGCCCGGCCGCCGGTCATCTTCTTGAGTACGGCCTCTTCCAGGACGAAAGCCAGCCTGGGCGCGGGCTTGCGGTGCAGGAGTTGTTGCGTCGCAAGCCGCCTCTGTACGGCAAGCTCCACCGCTTCCTCATCCAGGCTGGGGCGTACGGACCGGAACACCGCCCGCGCGTAGTCCTCCGTCTGGAGCAACCCATGCAGGATGTGCGTGGAGTACACCCACAGCGACAACGCCTGGGCCTGCAACTCGCGGTACTCCTGCGTCCATTCCGGCGGCCCGTCCTGCCACAGCAGCTTCGCCGCCTCGATCAGCAGCCCCTGCGCGGCGAGCGCTTCGTCCACCGCCACCACATACGGCGGCTTCGGCACCCGCTCGGCGCGCTCCACCTTGGCGATCATCGACTCCGTATACGGAATCCGCTTCTCCAGGTCCTTCATGGTCCAGCCGAGCCGTTCCCGCATCATGCGGGACTGCGCTCCGAAGACCTTCGCGGCCGGTGACGGCTTCTTCTTCCGTTCGGTCAACGGTTCCCCTCCCCATCGCACAGATCGCACGGTCGCGAACCCGTCACGCACCGTTATGCCGATTCCGCGACCAGGCTAGACGCGACCTGTGACAGTGGGCACATGTCGCACGAAGTCACCTCACCGACCGGTCTCCGCTTGCTACCCTGGACGACCGACGACGGCCGCCCGTGCTATCTCTCCACCGACGGAAGCGGCCGCGTATCCGCTCTCGCCGACGAGGTCGAGGCCATGCAGCTCTCCACCGGCGACGAACTCCTGGCACACGCTCGCGCGATGCTCGCCGATCCCCAAGTCCCGCTCGGCGAATTCCGCTTTCTCTCCGCTCGCCTCTCCGAAGCCCTGCGCGACGCGATCCGCGTGGCGCGGAGCCGTGAAGGTGCCCGGCCCGGCTCGTAGAGTGACCGGCATGAACATCTGCGTCTTCTGCTCCGCCGCCGACCTCGACGACCGCTACACCACCCCCGCCCGGGAGTTCGCCGAGCTGATCGGCAAGGGCGGACACACCCTCGTCTGGGGCGGGTCGGACGTCGGGCTGATGAAGGTCATGGCCGACGGGGTGCAGGAGCACGGCGGGCGGCTGGTCGGGATCTCGGTGGAATTCCTCGCCGCGAAGGCCCGGGAGGACGCCGACGAGATGGTGATCGCCAAGGACCTCGCGGACCGCAAGGCGCAGCTCCTCGCCCGCGCCGACGCGGTGGTGATCATGGTGGGCGGGACCGGAACGCTGGACGAGGCGACGGAGATCCTGGAGCTGAAGAAGCACGGGCTGCACATCAAGCCGGTCGTGCTGCTGAACGCGGCGGGGTTCTACGACGGGCTGAAGCAGCAGTTCCAGCGGATGGAGGCCGAGGGTTTCCTGCCGCGTCCGCTCGGCGAGCTGGTGCACTTCGCGGAGAACGGCGTGGAGGCGATGACCTACCTGGAGTCGGTCTGATCCGCTTCGGCGGTGGCCTTCAGGTCGCGTAGCCACTGTTCGAGGCCCTGGCCAAGGGCCTCGGTCGCGGTGGGGACATCGGCTTCGACCTGCTCGCCGGTCCATGTCTCCTCGGTGTGCACCCGCACACCGCCCTTGACCTTGGTGAACTTCCACAGGTGGACACCTTCGTCGATGCGCAGTCCTTCGCCGATCGCGGGCCCGCTCCACAGGATGCAGGAGCCGCGCTGGAGTTGGCGGACGGTCGAGGTGATGCTCAGGGTGGTCCCGGGCGTCGTGGGGGTGGCGGGCGCCGGGGTGGTCCACCGGAACCGCGACCCCTTGTGCAGGGGGCCCGGGTCGAGGCGCTTCATGGTGAGGACGGGGGCCTGCCAGGCGGGCCAGCGCTCCACGTCGGTCTGCAGCTTCCAGATGGTGCTGAGCGGCGCCTTGATCACGGTGTCGGTCCGGTGGCGGATCTGCGCGGCGGGGTCGACGCCTTCTCCTCGGCATGCGGGCGCACCGCCGGAGGCGGCTTGGGCGGACGGGGTGGCCGTTCCGAGGGTGGCGGCGACGGCGAGCGGGATCGCGAACAAGGTGGCTAACGGGCGGATGCGCGGCATCGGGTCCTCCAGGAGAGGTTAGTCGTTCTCGTGTTCGTTAGAAGTTCTAACGCAGAGTCGGAGGCAGTGTCAATGGGTTTCGTAAGAACCTCAAACCAAAGCGTGAAGATCTAGCGTCGCGCCGGAAGGGCGATGCCGTGGGGCCGGAGCCGGTGCGGCAAGCTGGGGGCATGGGAACGCATTTGATCACTGGGGCAGGCTCGGGCATCGGCGCGGCGGTCACCGAGCGGCTGGCCGAGCGGGGCGATGAGCTGTGGCTGCTGGCGCGGGACGCCGGCCGGGCGAAGGAGCTGGCCGGGCGGTTCCCGGGGGTGCGTACGGTCGTCGGCGACCTGGGGGACCCGGAGAAGCTGTCGTGGGCGCTGAGTCACCAGGCGCTGCCGGAGCGGCTGGACTCGCTGCTGCACATCGCGGGCGTGGTCGACCTCGGCGAGATCGGCGAGCTGACGCCCAAGGCGTGGAACCGGCAGCTCGCCGCCAACCTCGTCTCGCCCGCCGAGCTGACCCGGCTGCTCCTGCCGCAGCTCCGGCTGGCGCAGGGCCATGTCGTCTTCGTCAACTCCGGCGCGGGCTTGCGCGCCAACGCCCAGTGGGGCGCGTACGCGGCCAGCAAGCACGGTCTGAAGGCGCTGGCCGACGCGCTGCGCTGGGAGGAGAGCGGTAACGGTGTGCGCGTGACGACCGTCTACCCGGGGCGCACGGCGACGCCGATGCAGGTGAAGGTCCATCAGCAGGAGGGCAAGGAGTACGACGCGGAACGCTGGATCGCGCCGGGGACCGTCGCGACGACCGTCCTCACCGCCCTCGACCTCCCGCACGACGCGGAGATCACGGACCTTCAGATCCGTCCGCGCGGCTGAGTCCGGAAGCCGTCCGTCAGCCGCCGAGGACGGTGAAGTCGACGGGGTCGTGGTAGGGGGTGTCGGCATCCCACGCGACGGCCACGACGCCGTCCCGCACCACCCAGGCGTCGAGGGTGCCGACGTAGTCGTGGTGGGCGGGCGCGGGCACGGGGGCGGTGTGCAGCGTCTTCCCGCTCGCCAGGTCAAGGACCAGCAGCCGGGTGGGGCCGGGCTCGGGCTTGTGGTCGCGGTCCTCCTGCGGTTGCTCCACGACGTACACCCGGCCCTCCGTGACCAGCGTCCGCCCGAACCGCCGGTCCCTCGGCGCGTGGTGGGTCCACCGGACGCGTCCGTCCTCCGCGCCGCGTGCCCGCAGTACGTTGTCCCCTCTCCACAGCTTGCCCTCCTTGCCGAACGTCGTCGTCACGACGGTGCCGTCCTGCCCGTCCCAGTCCAGGTCCGGGTTGGGCGCGGTGCGGATGGTCGGCTCGGCTCCGGAGACGTCGATCACGGCTGTGTGCTTGTTGTCCCTCCAGTAGGGCGCGAACACGGTGTGGTCGGTGAGGTTCAGATAGCGGAGACCGCCCATCCAGTCGGGATGGCGCCAGCGCACCGTGCCGCGCCGGGCGTCGATCCCCAGGACGACGTCTTCGGCGAGGGGCCCACCGCCGCAGGTGGCCTCGACCCCGAAGGCGGTGGGCACGATGTACCGGACTCTGTCGAGGCGGCAGGACCGGGGAACCCCGGCGGTCCACGACCGCTTGCCGGACTTCAGGTCGAACGCCACGAGCTTGCCCTCGGTGTACATCGCGACGACGCCGTTCGCGATCCACAACCCGTCGCCGGACCGGCGCTCCTCGGGGAGGTCCTGGTACCAGCGCCGCCTGCCGGAGCGCATGTCGACGGCGATCAGCGGGCCGTCGAAGTACCGCAGGACCGCGGTGCCCTCCGCGACGCGCACCGCCTCGATGCGCTTCCCGTCCCGCTTGTAGTGCCAGTACGTCTTGCCGGTGCGCAGATTACGGGCTACGAGGCCCTGGGCGTGGATCTTCTCGGTGTGCCCGGAGAGATGGAAGGAGAGCCCGTCGACGATGTCCACGGCGTCGTTGACCCTGCGTGTGAAGCGGCCGGGTGCGGCCGGGGCGCCGGTACGGGAGGAGGGGTACGCGCCATGCGGCCCGCTGACCCGTTCCCCGTACTCGTCCGGCCCCCGCGTCAGCCACCAGGTCAGCCCGGCGCCGACGGCCAGCACGAGCACGAGTGATAATCCCAGCGACCGGTGCGACCGCCAGTTCGGCTTGCCCATGAACCCCCCTGTTCCTGCGGCGTGGTCATGACACCTTAGCCAGTGGCGATCACCGCCTACCCTTGCCGGGGTGAGCGAGACGAAGAAGCACAGCTGGGGCGCGGGGGCCGCGACCGGGGTCGGGTCGATGCCGGGCGGGGACGCGCGGGAGGCCGCGAAGACCGTCACCGGGTCGCTTGAGGCCCTGCCGTATCTGCCGGAGCTGCCCGCGCGGGGGCCCGGGGCGGACATGATCGGGCGGACCGCCGGGATGCTCGTCGAGGTGTACGCCCGTGTCGAGCCGAGCGGCTGGCGGATCGGCGACCGGCCGGGGCGGGACACCCGGCGGGCGCGGTCCTGGCTGGGGGAGGACCTGGACGCGCTGGAGGAGTTCACCCAAGGCCACCGCGGGGCGCTCAAGGTGTCGGCCGTCGGGCCGTGGACCCTCGCCGCGAGCCTGGAGCTGCGGAACGGGGAGGTGGCGCTGAGCGACCCGGGGGCCTGCCGCGATCTGACGGCCTCGCTGGCCGAGGGGGTGCGCGCGCATCTGGCGGAGGTGCGCCGCAGGGTGCCCGGTGCCGAGGTGGTGCTGCAGCTGGACGAGCCGTCGCTGACGGCGGTGCTGACCGGAACCGTCCGTACCGCCAGCGGCTACCGCACCCACGCCGCGGTGGACCGGGGCGTGGTGGAGGGCGCGCTGCGGGATCTGGTGGCGGCGGCCGAGGCGCCGGTGGTGGTGCACTCGTGCGCGCCGGGGGTGCCGTTCGGGCTGCTGCGGAGGGCCGGGGCGGGCGGGATCTCGTTCGATTTCTCGCTGCTCACGGAGCGTGAGGAGGAGGCGATCGGGGAGGCCGTGGAAGGGGGCACGGCGCTGTTCGTCGGCGCCGTACCCGGCATCGACGCCGCGTTGTCGGACCCTGCCGGTAGCGTCGGGGGTGTCAGGACGCTGTGGCGCAGGCTGGGGCTGTCACCGGGGACTCTCGCGGAGTCCGTGGTGATCACGCCGTCGTGCGGGCTCGCGGGCGCTTCGCCCGCGTACGCGCGCGCCGCGCTGGCCCACTGTGTCCGGGCGGCGAGATCGCTCGCGGACAACCCTGAGTGACGGGAGGACGACACGGTGGCCGGCGAACAGCAGTCGACGGTGCCCACGGAGGCACGGGATGAGCACGCCAAGCTCGCTGAGCAGGTCGAGGAGCACCGCTTCCGGTACTACGTGAAGGACGCCCCGGTCGTCAGCGACGCGGAGTTCGACAGGCTCCTGCGCAGACTGGAGGCGCTGGAGGAGGACCATCCCGAGCTGCGAACCCCCGATTCGCCCACCCAGAAGGTCGCGGGGGCGTACGAGACGGAGTTCACGGAGGTCGAGCACCGCGAGCGGATGCTCAGCCTGGACAACGCGTTCGACGACGACGAGCTGGCCACCTGGGCCGACCGCATCGCCAAGGAGCTGGGCACCGGCGCGTACCACTTCCTGTGCGAGCTGAAGGTGGACGGTCTCGCGGTCAACCTCACCTATGAGCACGGGCGGCTGACCCGCGCCGCGACCCGTGGCGACGGGCGCACCGGCGAGGACATCACCCCCAACGTGCGCACCATCGCCAAGATCCCCAACCGGCTGACGGGCGACCGCGTCCCGGCGCTGGTGGAGGTGCGCGGCGAGGTCTTCCTGCCCAGGAAGGCGTTCGACGAGCTGAACGCGCGGCTGGTGGAGGCGGGCAAGCCGCCGTTCGCCAACCCGAGGAACGCGGCGGCGGGTTCGCTGCGCCAGAAGGACCCGAAGATCACCGCCGGCCGCCCGCTGGACATGGTGGTCCACGGCATCGGCGCGCGCGAGGGCTTCGCCATCGACCGGCTGTCCCAGGCGTATGAGCTGCTGCACGAGTGGGGGTTGCCGACCGCGGCCCACTTCAAGGTCGTGAACACGATCGAGGGCGTGCGCGAGTACATCGCGTACTACGGGGACAACGAGCACCGGCACTCGGTGGAGCACGAGATCGACGGCGCGGTCATCAAGCTGGACGAGATCCCGCTGCAGGGGCGGCTCGGCTCCACCTCGCGGGCGCCGCGCTGGGCGATCGCGTGGAAGTTCCCCCCGGAGGAGGTCAACACCAAGCTGGTCGACATCCGGGTGGGCGTGGGGCGCACGGGGCGGGTGACGCCTTATGCGGTGGTTGAGCCGATCACAGTCGCGGGCTCGGAGGTCGAATTCGCGACACTGCACAACCAGGACGTGGTCAAGGCCAAAGGTGTACTGATCGGTGACATTGTGGTGCTGCGTAAAGCGGGCGATGTCATTCCGGAAATCCTGGGACCGGTCGCCGATCTGCGGGACGGCAGCGAGCGCGAATTCGTGATGCCGGCCGAGTGCCCGGAGTGCGGGACCCCGCTGCAGCCCGCCAAGGAGGGCGATGTCGATCTGCGGTGTCCCAACGGCCGGTCCTGCCCGGCGCAGCTGCGCGAGCGGATTTTCTATCTCGCGGGGCGGAAATCCCTGGACATCGAGAACCTCGGTTATGTCGCCGCGGCCGCCCTCACCCAGCCGTTGGAGCCCAGCGAACCGCCGCTGAGGGACGAGGGCGATCTGTTCGATCTGAAGATCGAACAATTGTTGCCCATCCGCTCGTATGTGATGGATCCGGACAGCGGGCTGCCCAAGCGCGATCCGGAGTCGGGCGAGGAGAAGGTCGTCACCTTCTTCGCCACCCAGAAGGGCGAGGCGAAGAAGAACGCCCTGGCGATGCTGGCCAATATCGAGGCCGCCAAGCAGCGCCCACTGGCCCGGGTCATCACCGGCCTTTCGATCCGTCACGTCGGCCCGGTCGCGGCCGCCGCGCTGGCCCGGGAATTCCGCTCGCTGGACCGGATCGCCGAGGCCGACGAGGAGGAGCTGGCGGCCACCGAGGGCGTCGGCGGAATCATCGCCGCCTCCGTGAAGCAGTGGTTCGCCGTCGACTGGCACCGCGAGATCGTGGAGAAGTGGCGGCGCGCCGGGGTGCGCCTGGAGGAGGAGGCGGGCGAGGACGAGGGCCCGCTGCCGCTCAAGGGGCTGACCGTGGTGGTCACGGGCACGCTGGAATCGCACACCCGGGACGGCGCCAAGGAGGCGCTGCAGAACCGTGGTGCGAAAGTCACCGGCTCTGTTTCGAAAAAGACCGATTTCGTGGTCGTCGGCGACAATCCCGGATCGAAGTACGACAAGGCCATGCAGTTGAAGGTCCCCGTGCTCGATGACGACGGATTTGGCGTCCTCCTCGAACAGGGCCCCGACGCCGCCCGCGAGGTCGCCGTAACACCACCGGAGGAGACCGGGGGAGAGGCGGCGGAAGAACCGGGAGAGAAGTCCGAGGGGTAGTCAGGTCGCTCACGAGGAGTAGTCCAACCACCCGTACGGCGCAGTAGTCCGGCCATCTTGGGCTCCACAACAGTTCAAAGCTGGCCGGAATACGACTGGGAGCACTTCCCGGGCACAGCCAGCGGGCATCACCCTTACAGCGCATACCAGAAGGTTATGGATCGTCGGGCGGCATTCGGGCAACCGCTGCCGATCGCCGCCCACCATCCCCTTCTGCCGCCTACTGTTGAGGTGTGCGCCTGCCGTGGCGCTGGCACCGCCGGCTGTGAGAGGGACGGGTATGAAACCGACCGAAAGCGCCGCACCGGCGTCGCGGCTGCGCCGGGTTCTGCTGCCCGTGTTGCCCGCCGCCGCGGTCGCCATGGCCGCTTTCGCACTCGGCATCGGAGTATTCCGAGTGCTCGACGCGGGCCATGCGCTCTTTCCCGACGGCACCGTGGGCTGGTCGCTCGCGGTCCTCACCGGAATCATCGTCGGCCATCTGGTCGCCCTCGGCCGGGACCGCTGGTGGGGCGGCACCGGATCGGGCGCCGCGTTAACCCTTGCCGCGCTCCTGCTCTACGGCTGGATGCCCGCCACCCTCGTCAGCCTCGCCGTCGTCGTCCTGGTCGGCGCCGCCCGGCGGCACCGCTGGCGGCAGGCGGCGCTGCACGGCGCGGTCGACATCCTCGGCGTCGGCGCGGCCGCCCTCACCCTCGCCGCCTTCGGCACCACCCCCTCCGTCGAACAGCCCTGGCACACCGACACATGGCAGGCCTCCGCCGTCCCCCAGACGATCCTGGCCGCCTTCGTCTACCTCGCGGTGACCCGCTCCCTGCTGTGGTACTCCCTCGCGCCACCCGGCGCCGGACTGCCCACCGTCGCCCGCACCGCCCTCCTCCGGCAGGCCCTCGTCGGGATCGCGCTGCTCGGCATCTCCCCGCTCATCGTCGTCGTCGCCGGGGACACCCCGCTGCTGCTCCCGCTGTTCGCGGTGCCGCTCGTCGCCCTCGACTCCACGCTGTGGATCGCCCGGGTGCGGGCCGAGGAGCAGCTGCGCGACCCGCTCACCGGCCTGCCCAACCGCCAGTGGCTGCTGGAGCGCACCTGGACCGCGCTGGACGAGGCCGAGCGGGCCGGGGCCCGCACCGCGCTCGTCCTGCTGGACCTCGACCGCTTCCGCTCGGTCAACGACACCCTCGGCCATCTGGCCGGCGACCGGCTGCTGCTCCAGATCGCCGAGCGGCTGCGGCTGGCGCTGCCCCGCGGCGCCGAGGTGGCGCGGCTCGGCGGCGACGAGTTCGCCGTCCTGCTGCCCACCACCGACTCGCTCACCAGCGCCCAGCGCAGCGCCCGCGTCCTCGTCGGCGACCTCGGCTCGCCGCTCGACCTGGACGGGCTGACCCTGGTGCTGGAGGCCAGCGCCGGGGTCGCCGTCTACCCCGACCACGCCCTCGACGCCGAGGGGCTGCTGCGCCGCGCGGACGTCGCCATGTACCAGGCGAAGCGGGACCGCAGCGGCGTCGAGCTGTACGAGGCGCGGCGCGACGGCAACACCCCCGACCGGCTCGGCCTGCTGGGTGATCTGCGGCGCGCCCTGGACGCGGGCGACGTCGAGCTGCACTACCAGCCCAAGGTCGGCTTCGACGGCCATGTCGCCGGACTGGAGGCGCTGGTCCGCTGGGTGCACCCGGACCGGGGGAAGGTGCCGCCGGACGAGTTCATCGCCATGGCCGAGAGCTCCGGGCTGATGCCCCGGCTCACCGAGTACGTCCTGGAGACCGCGCTCGGCCAGGTCGCGCGCTGGCGCGCCGACGGCCTTGAGGTGCCGGTCGCCGTCAACGTCTCGCCGCGCGATGTGCACACCCCCGGTTTCGCCGGTGCCGTCGCCGGGCGGCTCGCCCGGCACGGGGTCCCGGCCGGGGCGCTCCAGCTGGAGATAACGGAGCACGTGCTGCTGGAGGACCCGCAGCGGGCCGCCGACACCCTCGCCGGGCTCACCGGGCACGGGGTGAAGATGTCCCTGGACGACTTCGGCACGGGGTATTCCTCCCTCGTCCATCTGCGGCGGCTGCCGGTGAGCGAGCTGAAGATCGACCGCTCGTTCGTGGCCCGGCTCGCCGTGGACAACGAGGACGCGGAGATCGTGCGCTGCACTGTCGATCTCGCGCATTCGCTGGGCCTGCTGGTCGTCGCCGAGGGCGTCGAGGACGACGAGACCTGGGAGCGGCTGCGGGATCTCGGCTGCGACGCGGTGCAGGGCTGGCTGGTGGCCGCGGCGATGCCGCCCGACGAGACGACGGCGTGGCTGCGGGCCCGGGGCGAGAGCGGCTGGCGCCGCGAGGAGCAGGCTGCTGCCCCTGCGGAAGAGGACGCCGTCACGTAGGGCGCGCGCCGTGCGGTTTCGTCGGCGGGTGCGGACCGGTGGGTGGGTTGTGCCCACCCGTCCCGCCCTGCGGGACGGGTGCCCACGACAGGCAGTACCAAAGCGTTTCGCGCCGGGTGTGGGGGGCGCCATAGGATTGGGGCCGGAAAACACTTCACACTCACCCTGAGGATCGCTGCATGCCTGGCATCACGCGCGAGGAGGTTGCCCACCTCGCACGGCTGGCGCGTCTGGAGCTGAAGGCCGAAGAGCTGGATCACTTCGCCGGACAGCTGGACGACATCATCGGCGCGGTGGCCCGCGTCTCCGAGGTCGCCGATCAAGACGTACCGCCGACCTCCCACCCGCTGCCCCTGACCAACGTCATGCGGCCGGACGAGGTCCGTCCGTCGCTGACCCCGAACGAGGCGCTGTCCGGCGCCCCGGCCCAGGAGCAGCAGCGTTTCAAGGTGCCGCAGATCCTGGGGGAGGACTGACCCGCATGACCGATCTGATCAGGCTCACCGCGGCGGAGATCGCCGCCAAGGTCGCTTCCGGCGAGCTGACCGCCGTCGAGGTCACCGAAGCCCATCTGGCCCGTATCGAGGCCGTCGACGAGAAGGTGCACGCCTTCCTGCACGTGGACCGCGAGGGCGCCCTCGCGCAGGCCCGCGCCGTCGACGAGAAGCGGGCGCGTGGCGAGGAGCTGGGCCCGCTGGCCGGGGTTCCGCTCGCGCTCAAGGACATCTTCACCACCAAGGGGATCCCGACCACCGTCGGCTCCAAGATCCTCGAAGGGTGGATCCCGCCGTATGACGCGACGCTGACCCAGCGGCTCAAGGCCGCGGACGTGATCGTGCTGGGCAAGACCAACATGGACGAGTTCGCCATGGGGTCCTCCACCGAAAACAGCGCGTACGGGCCCACCGGCAACCCGTGGGACCTCACCCGCATCCCCGGCGGCTCCGGAGGCGGCTCCTCCGCCTCCCTGGCGTCCTTCCAGGCCCCGCTGGCCATCGGCACCGACACCGGCGGCTCCATCCGCCAGCCGGCCGCCGTCACCGGCACGGTCGGCGTCAAGCCGACATACGGGGCGGTCTCCCGGTACGGCATGGTCGCCTTCTCGTCCTCGCTGGACCAGGGCGGCCCCTGCGCCCGCACGGTGCTGGACGCGGCGCTGCTGCACGAGGTGATCGCCGGGCACGACCCGCTCGACTCGACCTCCATCGACGCCCCCGTCCCGGCGGTCGTCGAGGCCGCCCGCAACGGCAGCGTGCGCGGCATGCGCGTCGGCGTGGTCAAGGAGTTCGCGGGCGAGGGCTACCAGGCCGGCGTCATGCAGCGCTTCGACGAGTCGGTGGAGCTGCTGCGCGAGCTGGGCGCCGAGATCGTGGAGATCTCCTGCCCGTCCTTCGACAAGGCCCTGGCGGCGTACTACCTGATCGCGCCGTCGGAGTGCTCGTCCAACCTGGCCCGCTTCGACGCCATGCGCTACGGCCTGCGGTCGGGTGACGACGGCACCAAGTCCGCCGAGGAGGTCACCGCGCTCACCCGCGCGGAGGGCTTCGGCGCGGAGGTCAAGCGCCGGATCATGCTCGGTACGTACGCGCTCAGCTCCGGCTACTACGACGCGTACTACGGCTCGGCGCAGAAGGTCCGCACGCTGATCACCCGGGACTTCGAGCGCGCGTTCGAGCAGGTCGACGTGCTGGTCTCGCCGACCACCCCGACCACCGCCTTCCCGATCGGCGAGCGCGCCGACGACCCGATGGCGATGTATCTCGCCGACCTGTGCACGATTCCCGCGAACCTGGCGGGGAACGCGGCCATGTCACTGCCCTGCGGCCTGGCGCCGGAGGACGGTCTGCCGGTCGGACTGCAGATCATCGCTCCCG
The DNA here is from genome assembly GCF_001417735.1 of Streptomyces sp. NBRC 110028. GTDB lineage: Bacteria > Actinomycetota > Actinomycetes > Streptomycetales > Streptomycetaceae > Streptomyces. The sequence goes on along the minus strand of NZ_BBUZ01000023.1, from coordinate 88,177 downwards.
CCATGGCCGATGACCGGCTCTACCGGGTCGGTGCCGCGGTCGAGGCCGCGCTCACCGAACGCTGGGGCCACCCGCTGCTTGAGGAGGCACCGTCGCTATGAGTGCGATTCAGAAGGCCAAGGGCTTCAAGAAGTCCAAGCCCGGCACCTACGTGTCCATCGCGACCTCGCTGTTCGGCGCGGTCAGCGTGATCAAGCAGGCCAAGAAGGCCCGCTTCGAGAACGACAAGCTGCAGCTGGCCGACGCGCTGGTGTCCGCCGCCGCCATCGCCACCGGCGTCGCCCTGCTCGTCCGCGAGCTGAAGCGCCTGGGCGACGACGACGTCCTCGCGGGTTGAGAGGTTAGTTTTCCGTGACCGTCACTGAACTGGTGTCGTACGAGGACGCCCTGGCCGCCTACGAGCCCGTGATGGGGCTCGAGGTCCATGTCGAACTCGGCACCAAGACCAAGATGTTCTGCGGGTGTTCCACCACCCTGGGCGCCGAGCCCAACGCGCAGACCTGCCCCACCTGCCTCGGCCTGCCCGGCTCGCTGCCGGTCGTCAACGCGACCGGCGTCGAGTCGGCCATCAAGATCGGTCTCGCGCTGAACTGCGAGATCGCCGAATGGTGCCGCTTCGCCCGGAAGAACTACTTCTATCCGGACATGCCGAAGAACTTCCAGACCTCGCAGTACGACGAGCCGATCGCCTTCAACGGCTATCTGGACGTCGAGGTCGACGGCGAGATCTTCCGCGTCGAGATCGAGCGCGCCCACATGGAGGAGGACACCGGCAAGTCCACCCATGTGGGCGGCGCGACCGGCCGCATCCACGGCGCCTCGCACTCCCTCCTGGACTACAACCGGGCAGGGATCCCGCTCATCGAGATCGTCACCAAGCCGATCGTCGGAGCCGGGGAGAAGGCCCCCGAGGTCGCCCGGGCGTACGTCGCCGAACTGCGCGAACTCATCAAGGCGCTGGGGGTCTCCGAGGCGCGCATGGAGATGGGCCAGATGCGGTGCGACGTGAACCTGTCGCTGCGGCCGCACGGCGCCGAGAAGTTCGGCACGCGCTCCGAGACGAAGAACGTCAACTCGCTGCGGTCCGTCGAGCGCGCCGCCCGCTTCGAGATCCAGCGCCACGCCGCGGTGCTGGGCGGCGGCGGGACGATCATCCAGGAGACCCGTCACTTCCACGAGGAGGACGGCTCCACGACGCCCGGCCGGGTCAAGGAAGAGGCCGAGGACTACCGGTACTTCCCCGAGCCGGACCTGGTGCCGGTCGCCCCCTCGCGCGAGTGGGTCGAAAAGCTGCGGGCCGACCTCCCCGAACTGCCGCGGGTGCGGCGCACCCGGCTGCGGGAGGAATGGGGCATCTCGCACCACGAGATGCAGTCCGTCCTCAACGCGGGCGCCATCGACCTCATCACCGCGACGATCGACGCGGGCGCGGACGCCGGTGCCGCGCGCAAGTGGTGGATGGGCGAGCTGGCCCGCCGCGCCAACGAGGAGGGCGTCGAGCCGGCCGCCCTCCCCATCACCCCGGCCCAGGTCGCCCGGGTCTGCGCCCTGGTCGACGAGGGCTCCCTCAACGACAAGCTGGCCCGCCAGACCATCGAGGGCGTGCTGGCGGGCGAGGGCTCCCCGGACGAGGTCGTGGCCGCCCGCGGCCTGAAGGTCGTCTCGGACGAGGGCGCGCTGGGCACGGCCGTGGACGAGGCGATCGCCGCGAACGCCGCCATCGCGGACAAGATCCGCGGCGGCAAGGTCGCGGCGGCCGGTGCGCTGGTCGGTGCCGTCATGAAGGCCACGCGTGGCCAGGCGGACGCGGCGCGGGTGCGCGAGCTGATCCTGGAGAAGCTGGGCGTAGAGGGCTGACGCTTTCCGCTGGATGCGGTGTCGGCGGCGGGGCGCGAGCTGTGCGCCCCGCCGCCGTCCCGTGTGCGGCCCCGCGCCGCGGGGCCCCGGCTTTCGGGGCGGCGGCGGGGCGGGGTGGGGCTACAGCAGCACCGGGGTCAGGTCCGGCTCCGGCATCGGGTCGTCGAAGGGGTACAGCGGCCGCACCACCCGGCGGTGGCCCAGCCGCAGCAGGTCCTGGTCCACCCCGCCCGGGGACAGGGCGAGCCGCCAGTCCGCCGCCATCTCGTACAGCTCCGGCTCCAGGTAGCCGATCTTCACCACGACCAGGTCGTACGTCCGCGGATCCAGCTCCCCGAAGTCGGCCGCCCGATGGAACGGCTTGCGGCGGCTGGTGAGGATCACGGTGACCCCGCCGCGCCGCACCGCCGCGAGGTCGCCGCCGACCTCGTCGCCGGGGCGGAGCGCGACCACCTCGCCGGTCAGTTCGTACGCGCCGCCGTGCGCCGTGGCACCGCTGATGTGTCCGCCGACCGAGAGCGAGACCGTCGCGCCCACCCCCGCGGCGAAGCACCGCGCGACCGCCGCCGGGTCGGTGATGCCGGAATGGAGGGCGGTGACGCGGCCGGAGGCGAGGTCGTCGTGGGCGAGCAACCGGCCGAGCAGATACGCGAGGTCGCCCGCGCCGCCCGCGGTCGGGTTGTCGCCGGAGTCGCTGATGAGGAAGGGGCGGTCGGGGGAGGCGAGGGCGTCGGCGATGCACGCGTCGGCGCTGCCGGTGGGGCCGACGAAGGTGAAGTCGCGGCGCACCTCCCAGTATTCGCGGGCCAGCGACCGCGCCTGGTCGACGACGAGTGCGGGGTCGTCACCGGTGACGACCACCGTGGCCCGGCAGCGCGGTTCGTCGGCCCAGGCGTAGCCGACCCAGATCGCCGCGTCCACGACCCCGTCCAGCGCCTCGACGGCGGCGAGCCGCCCGTAGAGCGACGCGGCGGGCTCCAGGCGGGTGCTGGTCTTCTCGCCGGGCAGCAGCACCGGGATCTGGACCCAGGCGATGTGGGGGCGGCCCTTGCCGGAGGTGAGGCGTTCGACGAGTTTGCGGGCGGCGCGTTCACGCGTTTCCCAGGCGTCCTCGTGCGGGGCGAGCCGGTGCGCGGTGAGCAGGTCGAGGCGGTCGGCGAAGCGGCGTGAGACGTTGCCGTGCAGATCCATGGCGGCGGAGATCAGCGCGTCGGGTCCGATGGCCTCCCGTACCGCGTCGGTGAGATCGCCCTCGGCGTCGTCCATGCCGACGACGCTCATCGCGCCGTGGATGTCGTACACCAGCCCGTCGAGGGGGCCGGCGGCCCGGATGCGGTCGGTGAGTTCGGCCTTGAGGCGGGCGTACGTCGCGGGCTCGATGGGCCCGCCGGGGAGCGAGACGGCGTGCACGAGGGGCACCCATTCGACGTGTTCGGAGAGGTCGCCGTCCGGACGGGTCCAGTCGTAGCGGTCCAGCAGGTCGTCGCCGCGGGTGACCCGGAAGTCGTCGTAGCCGGCGCGGTGGGGGCTGAAGGTGCTGGATTCGATGTGCATGCCGCCGATGCCGATCCGCAGGCGACGGCGCGGAGAGGGGGCACGGGAGGCGGAGGCTGCCATGGTGTCTCGCTTTCGGCGTTCGGATGGCGCCCACGGTATGCGCTCGGCCGGTTGAGCGCGCGGAGCGACGATCTCGCGTGGGAGCCCCGGCCGCTTCCCTCCCGCTCCCGGCCGCCGCTCCGTAACGCCGGGGACGTGCACCGGCCATCTGCTCTCATTAGTGCCGCGTCAGCCAAGGTTTGCCCGGTAGCGAGGCGTCCTGGTGCGGTCAGATGCAAGGCGCCGGATCGGCCTCGTAGTGGGCCTACTCGGTCGATTCGGCAACGCCGCAGATGGCCGTGCCAGGGCGGCGAGCGGGGTGAACCTTGGCTGACGCGGCACTAGCTTCCCGTGGGGACGCTCACGGACAGGGAGGCACAGGTGGCATCGGACATCGCACGCCGGAAGCTGGTCGCACTCGGTGCCGGCGCGACGGGGGCGGTCGCGGCGGGCTCGCTGCTGCCGCCGTCGCTCCAGGCCGCCCTCGCCGCGCAGCCCGCCCCGCCGCCCGGCGGCCTCGACGCCATCGAGCATGTGGTGCTGCTGATGCAGGAGAACCGTTCCTTCGATCACTACTTCGGCACGCTCCGGGGCGTCCGCGGCTACGCCGACCCCAACTCCGTCACCCTCCCCGGCGGACGAAACGTCTTCGAGCAGCCGAAGCCGGGCGGCGGCCACGTCCTGCCCTTCGGGGCGCGCGGGGCGGCCGAGGCGCAGCGCGAGGATCTGCGTTTCGTGGGCCAGCTCGACCACTCCTGGGACGGCGGCGCGAGGGCCTGGAACGGCGGCTGGATGGACAACTGGATCGCCGCCAAGTCCCCCGCCACCATGGTCCACTTCGACCGTGCGGACATCCCGTTCCACTACGAGCTGGCGGACACGTTCACCATCTGCGACGCCTACCACTCCGCCATCCACTCCTCCACCAGCCCCAACCGCAACTACTGGGTCAGCGGCACCACCGGCTACGAACCGGGCGGGCAGCGGGCGGTCGGCAACGACGCGTACGAGGAGGACAGCCACCCCGGCTACGACTGGACCACCACCCCCGAGGTGCTGGAGCGGGCCGGGGTGAGCTGGAAGGTCTACCAGGAGTGGGACAACTTCCAGGACAACAACATCGAGTTCTACCGGCCGTTCAAGGGCGTGGCCCGCAAGGCGCTGGCCGGGCTGGGCTTCACCAGCACGAACGCGTTCTACACCGCGGTGCGGGAAGCGTCCGGCGCCGGGCGGCGGCGGCTTCTCGACGGGCTGGAAGCGGGTCTGGCCAAGCTCGACGACGAGGAGCGGCGGCTGTTCGAACGGGGCTTGCGCCGGGCGCCGGAGGGCGGCTTCGAGGAGGCGTTCCGCGCCGACGTGGCGGCCGGGCGGCTTCCCGCGGTGTCGTACCTGGTGCCGTCCCCGCTGGACTCCGAGCACCCCGACGTCTCCACCCCCGCGCACAGCGCGACCGTCACGTACGCGGTCCTGGACGCGCTCGCCGCCCACCCCGAGGTGTGGCGGAAGACCGCGGTCTTCCTCACCTACGACGAGAACGACGGCTTCTTCGACCATGTGGTGCCGCCCAACCCGCCCGCCGACGTGGCCGAGGAGTGGTGGCAGGGCCGGCCGCTGGGCCTGGGGATGCGGGTGCCGATGCTGGTGATCTCGCCGTGGACGGTCGGCGGCTACGTCTGCTCCGAACTGTTCGACCGCACCTCCGCCACCCGCTTCCTGGAGAAGTGGCTGGGCATCGAGGTGCCGAACGTCTCCGCCTGGCGCCGTACCGTGTGCGGCGACCTGACCGGCGCCTTCGCCTTCGGCGGTGCCGCCGCCCCGCGGACGCCGCGCCACCCGGGGCCGCCCCCGCCGGAGCGTGCGCACTGGACGCCGCGGCCGCCCGCCGACCAGCGGATGCCACGGCAGGAGGAGGGTACGCGTCCGGCCCGCCCGCTGCCGTATCAGCCGGAGGTGTCCGGCGTCTTCGAACCGCGGGCGGGGGTCATGCGGCTGGCGCTGGCCAACGCCGGGGTGCGCAGCGCGCACATCATCCTCTTCCCGTACGCGGGCGAGTACGAGGAGCCCCAGCACCGCGACCTGGCCCCCGGAACCCTGTCCACCTGGGACGTGCCGGTGCGGGACGGTGCCTATGACGTCGTCGTCACCGGGCCGAACGGCTTCCGCCGCGAGTTCCGGGGCACGGCCGACGGCGCCGCCGCCGGGCTGCGGGTGCGCGGCGGCATCGACGCCCGCCGGCGGCAGCTCACGCTCACCATCACCAACAAGGGGGAGCGCACGATCGAGGTCACCGTGCGCCCGCGCGCCTATGTGGCCGACGCGGACGCGCGGCAGCGGGCGGTGAGCGTGCGCGCGGGCTCGACGCGGGCCGTGGAGTTCTCGGCGAAGGAGGGCCACGGCTGGTACGACCTGGTGCTGACGGCGGAGGGCGACTCCTCCTTCCATCGCCGCCTCACCGGGCACATCGAGAACGGGCGTCCCTCGGTCAGCGGTTGAGCCCATGGCTGCCGGAGGTGCTTGCTCCGGATGTGGCGAAGCCCACAAAGGGGACAAAGGATCTTTTCCGGCTGACACAGTGCTTTGGTCACAAGCACATCACGCCGCACTCGGCGCACGGACCGGAAAGCAGCCATGGCCGCACTCGCACGATGGTGTATCAGGCGCAGTGCCGTCGTGATCGTGCTCTGGCTGGGCCTCTTCGCGGGCGTCGCCGCCGCGGCGGCCGTGGCCGGGTCCGCGTACTCGAACGACTACGACATCCCGGGCACCGGCTCCTCCACGGCCTCGCGCCTGCTGGAACAGCGGTTCCCGGACCGGGCGGGGGACACCGACACCATCGTCTGGCACACCGCCGACCGCGCCGGAACCGTGCGCTCCGCGGACGTCGAGCGGCGGATGACGGCGGCGCTGCGGCGCGTCGCCGAGCTGCCCGGCGTCGTCTCCGTCACCGGCCCGTACGGCACCGACGACACCAGCCGCGTCAGCGCCGACCAGCACACCGCCTACGCCACCGTCGTCTTCCGCGAACCCGCCGCCGACCTGGGCAAGGACGAGGTGAACCGGGTCCTGGACACCGCGCGCTCGGCCGCCGCCCCGGGGCTGGAGATCGAGATGGGCGGCGTCGGCGCCGGACTCACCGAGACCGCCGGGCCCGCCCACCTCAGCGAGGCCATCGGCGTCGCCGTGGCCGCCGTCGTCCTCTTCCTCGCCTTCGGCTCGCTCGCGGCGACCCTGCTGCCGATCGCCACCGCGCTCATCGGCGTCGGCACCGCGTACGCGGCGATCGGGTTGCTCGGCCACGCCATGACCGTGGCCGACTTCGCGCCCATGCTCGGCATGCTGATCGGGCTCGGCGTCGGCATCGACTACGCCCTGTTCATCGTCACCCGGCACCGCCGGGGGCTGCGGCAGGGGCTGCCGGTCGCCGAGGCGGCACAGCGCGCGGTGACCACCTCGGGCCGCGCGGTGATCTTCGCGGGCGCGACCGTGTGCCTGGCCCTGCTCGGCATGCTGGTGCTGCGGCTGAGCTTCCTGAACGGTGTCGCGGTCGCCGCCGCGCTGACGGTCGCGCTCACCGTCGCCGCCTCCATCACCCTGCTGCCCGCGCTGCTCGGGCTGCTGGGAATGCGGGCCCTGAGCCGCCGCGAACGACGGCGGCTGGCCGAGCACGGGCCACGTCCCGCTACGGTGCCCGGTCTCGCCACCCGCTGGGCGTCCTTCGTGGAACGCTACCCCAAGGTGCTGGGCGCGGTCGCCGTCGCCGTCATGCTGACCCTCGCCCTGCCCACCCTCTCGCTCCGGCTCGGCACCTCCGACCAGGGCAACAACCCCGAGACCTCGACCACCCGGCAGGCGTACGACCTGCTCGCCGAGGGGTTCGGGCCCGGATTCAACGGACCGCTGACGCTCATCGGCAGCATCGGCGGCGCCGAGGACCGGATCGCCTTCACCCGGCTGACCACCACCCTGCGCACCACCGAGGGCGTCGCCTCGGTGAGCGCGGCGGACCTCGGCGGCGGAGGCGACACCGGGGTGATCACGGTCGTGCCCACCACCGCCCCGCAGTCACCGGACACCTCGCGGCTCGTCGAGCGGCTGCGCGCCGAGGTGCTGCCGAAGGCCGAGGAGGGCACCTCGCTGCGGGTGTACGTCGGCGGGCTGACCGCGGGGTACGACGACTTCGCGGCGGTGATCGTCTCCAAGTTGCCGTTGTTCGTGGGGGTGGTGGTGGCGCTCGGCTGTGTGCTGCTGCTGCTCGCGTTCCGCAGCATCGGCATCCCGGTCAAGGCGGCGGTCATGAACGTGGCCGCCGTCGCGTCGTCCTTCGGTGTCGTCGTCGCGGTCTTCCAGTGGGGCTGGGGGAGCGAACCGCTGGGGCTCGGCAGGGCGGGTCCGATCGAACCCTTCCTGCCGGTGATCATGGTGTCGGTGCTCTTCGGACTCTCCATGGACTATCAGGTGTTCCTGGTCAGCCGGATGTACGAGGAGTGGCAGCACACCCGCGACAACCGGCTCGCGGTCCGGGTGGGCCTCGCCGAGACCAGCCGGGTCATCAACTCCGCGGCCCTCATCATGATCGCCGTCTTCTCGGCGTTCGTGCTCAGCGGCGACCGGACCATCGCCATGTTCGGCATCGGGCTGGCGGCCGCCGTCGCCCTGGACGCCTTCGTCCTCCGCACCCTGCTGGTCCCCGCCCTGATGCATCTGCTCGGCGGCGCCAACTGGTGGCTGCCGGGCTGGCTGGAGCGGACCCTGCCGCGCATCAGCATCGAGGCACCGGACCCGGAGCGGAGCCCGCTGCCCGTGCCCGGACCGCGCGCGCCCGAGGCGGACACGGCCCGCACGCCCGTGCCGTAGGGCGCGCCCTACGGGGACGTCAGCCCTCGCGGGGGCGGATCACCACCTGGCCGGAGTCGAGGTCTATCGGACCCTTCCATGGGGGGTCGCCGTCGCCGACATCCTCCAGCGTGAACTCCAGCCGGTTGCGCTCCTCTTCGGTGTGTTTGCGACCGGGCGCGAACAGCTCCTCGATGAGGTTGAACATGGCGGCCCCCGTAGGTGTGGGAATACGGCCAGTGTAAGCAGACCGCCCGAAAAAGGGCCGGACCGCCCGCCGTCAGCTGATGTCCAGCCGCAGGATCCGGTCATCCTCCTTACCCGGCTTGCCCCGACCGTCCGTATTGCTCGTGACCAGCCACAGCCCGCCGTCGTCCGTGGCGACCACGCTGCGCAGCCGCCCGTACTTCCCGGTGAGGAACGCCTGCGGCGCGGCCACCGGCTTGGTCCCCCGCAGCGGGATCCGCCACAGCCGCTCACCGCGCAGCCCCGCCATCCAGAGGGAGCCCTTGGCGAACGCGATACCGCTCGGCGAGGCGTCCTTGGGCTTCCACTGCTCGACCGGATCGACGAACCCCTTCTTCCCGGCCTTGCCCTCCACCTCCGGCCAGCCGTAGTTCTTGCCCGGCCGGATCAGATTCAGCTCGTCCCAGGTGTGCTGGCCGAATTCGGATGCCCACAGCCGCTTCCGGGCGTCCCAGGCCAGCCCCTGCACATTGCGGTGGCCCAGGGAGTAGACGACGGAATCGGCCGACGGATTGCCGTGCGCCGGCTCGCCGTCCGGGGTCATCCGCAGGATCTTGCCGCCGAAGGAGTCCATGTCCTGGGCGAGCCCCCGCTCACCGCTCTCGCCCGTGCCCGCGTACAGCATCTTGTCCGGGCCGAAGGCGATCCGGCCGCCGTTGTGGATCGTGCCCTTGGGGATGCCTTTGAAGATCGTGTCCGGGGCGCCCAGCTGATCACCCGAGGGGCGCTTGTCGTCGTACACCATCCGGACGATCCGGTTGTCCGAGTCGGTGGTGAGATACGCGTACACCATGTGGTCCGCGCCGAAGTCGGAGGAGACCGCCAGCCCCAGCAGACCGCCCTCGCCCGCGGGGGAGACGCCGGGCACGGACCCCAGCTCGGTCTGCTTCCCGCTGTCCGCCGAGATCTTGAAGATCTTCCCGGTGTCCCGGGAGGACACCAGCAGATCCCCGCCCGGCAGCGGGGCCACCCCCCAGGGCGATCGCAGCTTGGTGGTGAGCATGCTCACCACCTTCGCCGAACCCTTCCTGGGCGCCGCCGACTCACTGGCCGAGGGCGCCGACGACGGGGAGCCGCCCTTGGAACCCTCCCTCCCGGGCGCGGACGAACCCGACCGCTCGAAGGGGGACTTCGCGTCACCGGTCGAGCAGCCGGTGATCAGCGACAGCGCGGCCGCGGCGGCGAGGGCGGGGGCGGCGAGGGCGGGGGTGATGCGAGGACGTCGCACGGTCGGGTTCCTCTCGGTGGGGCACGTGTGCCGCGGCACGGCACTGATTCTTATACACCGCAGCTCCGCGCCGGGTTCCCTTCCCCGAACCGGAGCCCACCCGCCCCAGCGGACACTCCTGGGGGGTGTCTTGTGGATCAGGCCGGGCTCCCGACGCCCGGCCTGACATCAGCCGCTGCCGCGGCGGGTGGCACCTCGCGGCCCCGCGCTCGTCGCACGCAGCGCCGCTGCGCTCTCCTCACGCGGGTTGCGATGCTCCCCCAGCTACCGCTGGGAGGTGCCCCCTGCACCAGACGCCGCTCGCTGATCCGGCCCGATCCACACGACACCCCCTAGTCCCACGACCCCCGGGCGGGCGGGAGCGTGGCGATCTCGGCGAGATCGCCGGCGGTCAGCATCACGTCCGCCGCCGCCGCGTTCTCCGCCGCCCAGCGCTCCCGCTTGGTCCCCGGCACCGGCACCACGTGCGGCCCCTGGGCCAGCAGCCACGCCAGCGCCACCTGAGCCGCCGTCACCGTCTCCCCGTGCCGCCGCGCGACCCGCCGCAGCCCGGCCACGATGGGCTGGTTCGCCGCCATCATCTCCGCCGTGAAGCGCGGGTGCCGGGCGCGCATGTCCTCCGGCTCGAAGCCCTGCCCCGGTGTGAGCGTCCCGCTCAGGAAGCCGTTGCCCAGCGGCATCGCCGCCAGGAAGCCCACCCCGCGCGAGGCGCACCACGGCACCAGCGCCTCCAGCGCCTCGGGCGACCACACCGACAGCTCGGCCTCCACGCAGCTCACCGGGAAGACCTGTTGCACCCGCTCCAGCTGCCGCACCGTCGCGTCGTGCATCCGCGCACCGGCCCGCCGCTGGGCCCGCGCCCCCACCGCGCACAGCCCCAGCGCCCGCACCTTGCCCGCGGCGACCAGCTCCGCCATCGCGCCCCAGGTCTCCTCTATCGGCACCTCGGGATCCGCCCGGTGCAGCTGGTAGAGATCGATCACATCGGTCTGCAGCCGCCGCAGGGAGGCGTCGCACGCCCGCTTCACGTAGCCGGGCCGCCCGTTGGCCACGATGTGCTGCTCGCCGACGAGCAGCCCGCACTTGGTGGACACGAAGGCGTCCGCGCGCCGCTCCTTGAGCGCCCGGCCCACCAGCAGTTCATTGGTGAAGGGGCCGTACATGTCGGCGGTGTCGAGCAGGCTCGCACCCGCGTCGAGCGCGGTGTGCACGGCGCGCAGCGAGCGCTCGCCGTTGCGCTGCGAAGCGGTGTACGCCCAGCTCATGGGCATACACCCAAGGCCGATGGCACCCACCTCGAGCGCCGCCGCTCCGATTGTCCTGCGCTCCACCTGGCCTGACCCCTCCCGTTTCTCGCACCAAACTAACCTCTGCGGAGAGCCTCACTTCGCATAGCCTCCTGGCATGAGTGCAGATCACAGCGATACGTTCCGGCACCACGATTCGTCTCATGCCGCGTCCGGCGGCTCGGCCCGCCCCCTCGTCTGGCTGCCCATCCCGCCCGAGGAGATCGAGGGCCTGCCCGAGAGCCTGGAGTACGCCCACTGGGACGGTGGCCCCGAGTACCCCACCGACCCCGCCCGCGTCGCCTTCTACTGCGCGCCGTACATGAAGCGTCCCGAGGTGCTGGCCCGGCCGCTGGAGGCCATGACCGGCCTGCGGGTGATCCAGACGCTCACCGCGGGCATAGACAGCCTGCTGCCCGCCATGTCACGCGTCGTCCCCGGCGTGCAGCTGTGCAACGCCCGGGGTCTGCACGACGCGAGCACCGCCGAGCTGGCCCTGACCCTGATCCTGGCGTCGCTGCGTGACATCCCCGGATTTGTCCGCGCCCAGGACGCCGGGGAATGGAACTCCGGCTTCCGTCCGGCGCTCGCCGACAAGTCCGTTCTGATCGTCGGATACGGTTCGATCGGCAGCGCGATCGAGGACCGGCTCGAACCCTTTGAGTGCGAGCGGGTGACGCGCGTCGCGCGCTCCCCGCGCACGACCGAGCGCGGTCCGGTGCACCCGATCGACGCCTTGCCTCAACTGCTTCCGGAGGCCGACGTCGTTGTCCTGGTGACTCCGCTGACCGAGCAGACCCGGGGCCTGGCCGGAGCGGACTTCCTGGCGAAGATGAAGGACGGAGCGCTGTTGGTGAATGTCGCACGGGGCGCGGTGGTGGACACCAAGGCGCTCCTCGCCGAGGTGGAGAGCGGCCGGCTGCGCGCCGCGCTGGATGTCACCGACCCCGAGCCCCTGCCCGCCGGGCATCCGCTGTGGCACGCTCCAGGAGTGCTCATCACCCCGCATGTGGGCGGCCCCTCGTCGGCCTTCCGGCCGCGCGCCAAGCGGCTGTTGCGCGCCCAGCTGCACCGGTTCGCCGCGGGCGAGCCGATGGAACATCTGATGATGACCACGGGGTAGACGAGGGGGGCAACATGCCCCTGGCAGCACATACAGACATCGATTGACTGCACTCCGTATACGCAACGCCGTAGTCGGTTACGGTGAGTAGATGGCCTATGTCCCTGAGTGACCAGTCTGGTGTATCGTCCCGAGCGGGGGCTGCGCCAATGACCTGACGGCGTCAGCGATGGACCGGAACTCGAGGGGGGCGACGGGCGATGTATGGCCAATGGACCAACGACCCGACGCAGCTCAGGCGTCGACCGCGACTATTCCGCGCAGCCGCGCGGCTCTCGATGACGAAGCTCATGGGGATACGGCTCGCGCGGCCGCGCCCCCTCGCACGACGGGTGGCAGCGCGGTGAGCGCCACCGGAGCGGTGCTCGCCCGGCCGTCGGTCTCCGGCGGCACCCGGCTGCTGCCCCAGGTCGTCCTCGTCCTGGTCTGCGCCGGGTACGCGGTGGGCGCGGTGCTCGGCTGGGGATCGGCCGAACTGGCCGTCTTCATGGGCGACTTCGGCCTGGCCGCGGCCGCGCTCACGGCCGCGGCCTCCTGCCTGTGGCACGGGCGCGGGAATTCGGGGCGGATGCGCCCTGCATGGCTGCTGTTCGCGGCCTCCTCCGCCATGGCCGCCCTGGGCAACGCCACTTGGGGGTGGTATGAGGTGGTGCTGGGCCGTTCCGTGCCCACCCCCTCGTTCGCCGATGTCTGCTTCCTGCTCTTCGCGCCGCCCGCGATCGTGGGCATGCTGGTGCTCGCCAAGCGCCCGCAGAACCGGGCCGGATGGATCTGCCTGGGCCTGGACGCCTGGCTGATCGCCGGATCGCTGATGACCCTGTCGTGGAGCCTCGCGCTCGCCCACACCGGGGAGTTCGGCGGGGACGCCGAGAGCGTGGCCCGCAGGGCCTTCTCGCTCGCCTATCCGCTGCTGGACATCGTGCTCGTCAGCATGGTGATCGTGCTGCACTTCCGGCGCTCGTCGTCGGCCAGCCGGTCTGCGGTCAACACCGCGATCGCCGCGTTCGCCCTGACGGTGCTGTGCGACGCGCTGTTCACCTCGCCGCTGCTCCACGAGCGCTACCACTCCGGCCAGATCCTGGACGCCGGGTGGTTCGCCGGTTCGCTGCTGCTCGCGTACGCGCCCTGGGTGGCCCGGCGGGAAGCCGCCGAGACCCCGCCGCCCGTGGCGCGCCGCTCCGACCGGCCGAGCCGCCCCACGGCGGGCGCGTTCGCCGCCCTGGCGCCGTATCTCGCCGCCGCCGTCTGCACGCTGGGGATCCTGTTCAACGTGATGGACGGCCGCCCGGTCGACGGAGGAGTGCTCTTCACCGCCTGCGCGGTCGTGCTCGCCCTGCTCGTCCGGCAGGCGATCATGCTCATGGACAACATCGCGCTCACCCAGGAGCTGGCGCACAAGGAGAACCACTTCCGGTCCCTGGTGCAGAGCTCCAGCGATGTGATCATGATCGCCGCGCCCACCGGCATCCTGCGGTACGTCAGCCCCGCCGCCTCCGGCGTCTACGGGCGGGACGCGGATGAGCTGATGGGCTCCGAACTGGCCTCGCTCATCCACCCCGAGGACCTGGGCCCGGTGGTCCACGAGGTCCGCCGCTTCCTGGCCGCCTCGCCGGGCGAGGAGCCCACCACCCGCATCGAGTGCCGTTTCCGCTCCGGCTCCGGCGACTGGCTCAACGTGGAGTCGACGATCAACCGCCACCACGGCGGCCTGATCTTCAACAGCCGCGATGTCACCGAGCGGGTCCGGCTCCAGGCCCAGCTCCAGCACAGCGCCGAGCACGACCCGCTGACCGACCTGCCCAACCGCGCCTTGTTCACCAAGCGGGTCCGGCACGCGGTCGGCGGCCGCCGCCGCACCGACGCGGGCACCGCCGTGCTCTTCATCGACCTCGACGGCTTCAAGGCCGTCAACGACACCGTCGGCCACCAGGCGGGCGACGAACTGCTGGTCCAGGCCGCCCGCCGGCTCCAGGAGTCCGTGCGCTCCGGCTCCGGCGACTGCGCCGCCCGGCTCGGGGGCGACGAGTTCGCCGCCCTCATCGTGGGCGACGGCGCCGGGGACACCAGCACCCGCGAATGCCACATCCTGGAGATCGCCGACCGGCTGCGGGCCCGGCTCTCCCAGCCCTACCGGGTCGAGGGCGGCACCGAGGTGCGGGTCGCCGCCAGCATCGGCGTCGCCTTCGCCGAGCCCGGCACCAGCCCCGGCGCCCTGATGCGCAACGCCGACCTGGCCATGTACCGGGCCAAGGCCGCCGGGAAGAACCGCGTCGAGCTGTACGCCCCGCAGATGCAGGCCGAGGTGGCGCGCCGCGCCGAGGTCGCCACGAGACTGCGCGCCGCCCTGCACGACGGTGAGTTCGTGCTGCTGCACCAGCCCGTCGTGGAGCTGGCGACCGGCCGGGTCACCGCCGTCGCGGCGCAGCCCCGCTGGCGCTCCGCCCAGGGCATCCTGTTCACCCCGGCCGAGTTCCTGAGGGTCGCCGACAACGGGCGCGGCGGCGACCACGGCCGCGCGGGCGAAGAAGGCGCCCGCACCGCCGAGCTGACCCGGTGGACGCTGGAGGCCGCCGTGGAACAGGCCGCCGAGCGCCGTCGCGACGGCCATATGGCCCCCGTCTGCGTGCGGCTGCCCGCGGGGCGTCTGGTCGACAAGTCGATGCCGCCCAAGGCCGTCGAGACCCTGCTCGCCCGGCACGGCCTGCCGTCCGGCGCGCTCATCCTGGAGCTGACCGACAGCGATCCCCGGGTGCCGCTGGACGAGCTGGAGCACCGCCTCGGCGCGCTGCGCCGCCTGGGGGTGCGGATCGCGCTCGACGGCTTCGGCAGCGGCTACGCCGCGATCAGGGCGCTACGCAGGCTCCCCATCGACGTGCTCAAGCTGGACCAGGGGCTGGTCGAGGGGGTGGTGGAGTCCTCCCGGCTGCACAAGATCACCTCAGGGCTGCTGCGGATCGGCGGCGACCTCGGGATGCAGTCCATCGCGGAGGGCGTGGACCTGCCCGAGCAGCTCGTGACTCTGCGCGGCATGGGGTGCACCCACGCCCAGGGCATGGTCTTCAGCGGGCCGCTGGACGAGCACCGGCTGCGCCGGGCGCTGATCCGCGGTGGCTATCCGGTGCCGCGCTCGGACGCCCCGCTGCTGGTCGGCGGCGGGCTGCCGGTGCGGCACGGCGCATACGGCGGGCACGGGCCCCGGCGCCCGGAGGCGCATCACACCCACCCACCGACCCGCTCAAATACTGAGACTCCTGTCCCACCCACTTGACACTTGATACGCGCGGGGGGGAGGGTCGGATCCATGCGCACCCGAATTCTCGTACTTGGACAGCGCGTCGGCTGAGCAGGGTCATGTTGAAGCCCTGCGGACCCTCACCGGCGCGCTCCCCTCGCTTGCCTCACGGCACGAGGGGTTTTTTGTTGCACTGACGCCTGTGCACCGCCTTCCTCCCGCATCACACCTCATTCGAGAAGAGAACGCAGATGACCGAGCAGGCCTCCGGGGCCCATCATCCCCAGCCGCGGGCCCGTAACGGCGGACCCCAGTCCGCGACCGTCGAGCACGTCACGGGTGCGCAGTCCCTCATCCGTTCGCTCGAGGAGGTGGGCGCCGACACCGTCTTCGGGATCCCCGGCGGCACGATCCTCCCCGCGTACGACCCGATGATGGACTCCGCGAAGGTCAGGCACGTACTCGTCCGCCACGAGCAGGGCGCGGGCCACGCCGCCACCGGTTACGCCCAGGCCACCGGCAAGGTCGGCGTCTGCATGGCGACCTCGGGCCCCGGCGCCACCAACCTGGTCACCCCGATCGCCGACGCCCACATGGACTCCGTCCCGATCGTCGCGATCACCGGTCAGGTCGTGTCCAAGGCGATCGGTACGGACGCCTTCCAGGAAGCCGACATCTGCGGCATCACCATGCCGATCACCAAGCACAGCTTCCTGGTCACCAAGGCGGAGGACATCCCCCAGGCGATCGCCCAGGCGTTCCACATCGCCTCCACCGGCCGCCCCGGCCCGGTGCTGGTCGACATCCCCAAGGACATCCTCCAGGCCAAGACCACGTTCTCCTGGCCACCGCAGACCGATTTGCCCGGCTACCGCCCGGTCACCAAGCCGCACGCCAAGCAGATCCGCGAGGCCGCCCGGCTGATCACCGAGGCCCAGCGCCCGGTGCTGTACGTGGGCGGCGGCGTCCTCAAGGCGCACGCCACCGCCGAGCTGCGGGTGCTGGCCGAGCTGACCGGGGCGCCGGTCACCACCACCCTGATGGGGCTCGGGGCCTTCCCCGACAGCCACCACCTCCACCTCGGCATGCCGGGCATGCACGGCACCGTCGCCGCCGTCACCGGCCTGCAGAAGGCGGACCTGATCGTGGCGCTCGGCGCGCGTTTCGACGACCGGGTCACCGGCAAGCTCGACTCGTTCGCCCCTCACGCCAAGATCGTGCACGCGGACATCGACCCGGCGGAGATCGGCAAGAACCGCATCGCCGACGTGCCGATCGTCGGCGACGCCCGCGAGGTCATCGCGGATCTGGTCGTCGCGGTCCAGGCCGAGCACGACGCGGGCCACACCGGCGACTACACCGGCTGGTGGGAGGACCTGAACCGGTGGCGCGAGACCTACCCGCTCGGCTATGACCTGCCCGAGGACGGCAGCCTGTCGCCGCAGCAGGTCATCCAGCGGATCGGCGAGCTGGCCCCGGAGGGCACCGTCTTCGCCGCGGGTGTCGGCCAGCACCAGATGTGGGCCGCCCACTTCATCCAGTACGACAAGCCCGCGACCTGGCTGAACTCGGGCGGCGCCGGGACCATGGGCTACGCCGTCCCGGCCGCCATGGGCGCCAAGGCCGGTGTGGAGGACCGTACGGTCTGGGCGATCGACGGCGACGGCTGCTTCCAGATGACCAACCAGGAGCTGGTCACCTGCGCGCTGAACAACATCCCGATCAAGGTCGCGATCATCAACAACGGCGCGCTGGGCATGGTCCGCCAGTGGCAGACCCTGTTCTACAACCAGCGCTACTCCAACACCGTGCTGCACTCCGGCCCCGGCGCTGACACCACTCAGCCCAGCGCGGGCACCAGGGTCCCGGACTTCGTGAAGCTCGCCGAGGCCATGGGCTGCGTCGGCATCCGCTGCGAGGACCCGGCCGACCTGGACGCCGTGATCGAGAAGGCCAACGCGATCAACGACCGGCCGGTGGTCGTGGACTTCATCGTCCACGAGGACGCCATGGTGTGGCCGATGGTCGCGGCCGGCACCTCCAACGACGAGATCCTGGCGGCGCGTGACACCCGTCCGGACTTCGGCGACAGCGAAGACGACTGAGGCCCCGGGACCGAGAGAAGAAGAAGAGAGACACACGCCATGTCCAAGCACACGCTCTCCGTCCTGGTGGAGAACACCCCCGGCATCCTCGCCCGGATCGCCGCCCTGTTCTCCCGCCGTGGCTTCAACATCGACTCGCTCGCCGTGGGCGTCACCGAGCACCCCGACATCTCCCGCATCACCATCGTGGTCAATGTCGAGGAGCTGCCGCTGGAGCAGGTCACCAAGCAGCTCAACAAGCTCGTCAACGTTCTGAAGATCGTCGAGCTGGAGGACGGCTCGGCCATCCAGCGGGAACTCGTTCTCGTGAAGGTCCGCGCCGACAACGAGACCCGCTCCCAGATCGTCGAGATCGTCCAGCTGTTCCGCGCCAAGACCGTGGACGTCTCCCCGGAGGCCGTGACCATCGAGGCCACCGGCAGCAGCGACAAGCTCGAGGCCATGCTCAAGATGCTGGAACCGTATGGCATCAAGGAGCTGGTGCAGTCCGGCACGATCGCCATAGGGCGCGGCGCCCGCTCCATCACCGACCGGAGCCTGCGCGCGCTCGACCGGTCCGCCTGACGAGACCCCCGAACCTTCACCCGCCCGCCCGTCATACGGTGGGACGCACAACCCACACGCTAGGAGAATCCCGAAGTGGCCGAGCTGTTCTACGACGACGACGCCGACCTGTCCATCATCCAGGGCCGCAAGGTCGCGATCCTTGGCTACGGCAGCCAGGGCCACGCCCACGCGCTGTCGCTGCGCGACTCGGGCGTCGACGTCCGCGTCGGCCTGCATGAGGGCTCCAAGTCCAAGGCCAAGGCCGAGGAGCAGGGCCTGCGCGTGGTGAGCCCCGCCGAGGCGGCCGCCGAGGCCGACGTCATCATGATCCTGGTCCCGGACCCGATCCAGGCCAAGGTCTACGAGGAGTCCGTGAAGGACAACCTGAAGGACGGCGACGCGCTGTTCTTCGGACACGGCCTCAACATCCGGTACGACTTCATCAAGCCGCCGGGCAACATCGACGTCTGCATGGTCGCCCCCAAGGGCCCGGGCCACCTGGTCCGCCGCCAGTACGAGGAGGGCCGCGGCGTGCCGTGCATCGCGGCCGTCGAGCAGGACGCCACGGGCAACGCCTTCCCGCTCGCCCTGTCGTACGCCAAGGGCATCGGCGGCACCCGGGCCGGTGTCATCAAGACCACCTTCACCGAGGAGACCGAGACCGACCTCTTCGGTGAGCAGGCGGTGCTGTGCGGTGGCACCGCCGCGCTGGTCAAGGCCGGGTTCGAGACCCTGACCGAGGCCGGCTACCAGCCGGAGATCGCGTACTTCGAGTGCCTCCACGAGCTGAAGCTGATCGTGGACCTCATGTACGAGGGCGGCCTGGAGAAGATGCGCTGGTCGATCTCCGAGACCGCCGAGTGGGGCGACTACGTCTCCGGTCCGCGGATCATCAACGACTCCACCAAGGCCGAGATGAAGAAGATCCTCGGCGAGATCCAGGACGGCACCTTCGCCAAGAACTGGATGGCGGAGTACAACGCCGGTCTGCCGAAGTACAACGAGCTGAAGAAGGCGGACG
This sequence comes from Streptomyces sp. NBRC 110028, assembly GCF_001417735.1. Classification (GTDB taxonomy): domain Bacteria; phylum Actinomycetota; class Actinomycetes; order Streptomycetales; family Streptomycetaceae; genus Streptomyces. The sequence goes on along the minus strand of NZ_BBUZ01000023.1, from coordinate 69,104 downwards.
AGAACCACCTCCTGGAGACCACGGGCAAGGAGCTGCGCAAGCTCATGAGCTGGGTCGACGACGAGGCGTAAGCGCCCGGACGGCGCGGTGGGCCGTGCCCCGGATGTGGCGGGGGTTCCCTGGAACCTCCGCCACACCCGGTTCGCCGTTGTCCACCACGCACCACCACGTGCGGGTGATCCTGCCGCATAGGCGCATTACGCAGGCCCGATCGCTACTACACTTTCCTGCAACAAACGCGTCAGGCTCACAGCGTCGTGCGTCTTCCACGCGGCTGGAACCCTTCACCGCCTGCGGCCGTCGGGACGGCCGTCCGCTGAGGACTAGTGAGGACTGAAGACCACGTGAGCACTGCTTCCCCCGGTAAACCCGTCGTACTCATCGCCGAAGAGCTGTCGCCCGCCACGGTCGACGCCCTGGGCCCGGATTTCGAGATCCGGAGCTGCAACGGCGCGGACCGAGACGAACTGCTTCCCGCCCTTGCCGACGTGGACGCGATCCTCGTCCGCAGCGCGACCAAGGTCGACGCGGAAGCCATCGCCGCGGCGAAGAAGCTGAAGGTGGTCGCCCGGGCGGGCGTCGGCCTGGACAATGTGGACGTCTCGGCCGCCACCAAGGCGGGCGTCATGGTCGTCAACGCGCCGACGTCCAACATCGTCACCGCCGCCGAGCTGGCCTGCGGCCTGCTGGTCGCCACCGCCCGCAACATTCCGCAGGCGAACGCCGCGCTGAAGAACGGCGAGTGGAAGCGCAGCAAGTACACCGGTGTGGAGCTGAGCGAGAAGACCCTCGGCGTCGTCGGCCTCGGCCGCATCGGCGTCCTGGTGGCCCAGCGCATGTCCGCCTTCGGGATGAAGATCGTCGCGTACGACCCGTACGTGCAGCCCGCGCGTGCCGCGCAGATGGGCGTCAAGCTGCTCTCCCTCGACGAGCTGCTGGAGGTCTCGGACTTCATCACCGTCCACCTGCCCAAGACCCCCGAGACGGTCGGCCTGATCGGCGACGAGGCGCTGCGCAAGGTCAAGCCCGAGGTCCGCATCGTCAACGCCGCTCGTGGCGGGATCGTGGACGAGGCGGCGCTGGCCGCCGCCCTCAAGGAGGGCCGGGTCGCCGGAGCCGGTCTCGACGTGTTCTCCAAGGAGCCGTGCACCGACTCCCCGCTGTTCGAGTTCGACAACGTGGTCGCCACCCCGCACCTGGGCGCCTCCACCGGCGAGGCCCAGGAGAAGGCGGGCATCGCGGTCGCGCGCTCGGTGCGGCTGGCCCTCGCGGGCGAGCTGGTCCCCGACGCGGTGAACGTGCAGGGCGGCGTGATCGCCGAGGACGTACGCCCCGGGCTGCCGCTGGCCGAGAAGCTGGGCCGGATCTTCACCGCGCTCGCGGGCGAGGTCGCCGTCCGGCTCGATGTCGAGGTGTACGGCGAGATCACCCAGCACGACGTCAAGGTGCTGGAGCTGTCCGCGCTCAAGGGCGTCTTCGAGGACGTCGTCGACGAGACCGTGAGCTACGTGAACGCTCCGCTGTTCGCGCAGGAGCGCGGCGTCGAGGTGCGGCTGACCACCAGCTCGGAGTCCTCGGAGCACCGCAATGTGGTGATCGTGCGCGGCACCCTGGCCGACGGTACGGAGGTCTCGATCTCCGGCACGCTGGCCGGTCCGAAGCACCTGCAGAAGATCGTCGCGGTAGGGGAGTACGACGTCGACCTGGCGCTCGCCGACCACATGGCCTTCCTCCGCTACACCGACCGTCCCGGCGTCGTCGGCACGCTCGGCCGCATCCTGGGCGAGGCGGGCATCAACATCGCGGGCATGCAGGTCTCGCGTGCCGCCGTGGGCGGTGCCGCGCTGGTCGCGCTGACCGTGGACGACACGATTCCGCAGGGTGTGCTCACCGAGATCGCCGAGGAGATCGGCGCCACGTCGGCCCGTTCGGTCAACCTGGCCTGATCCGCCGCGCGGCACCCACGCGCCGTCAGGGCCCGGCCCCCGCTCCGAGCGGGGGCCGGGCCCTTTTGGTGTCCTGCCGCCGGACCTTTTTCATCACCTGTTGAATAAGGTGGCGCGGAGCGCTAGGCTCTCATTTATGTGGAGAAAAACTCTCCACATAGCTTGGTGTGCGCCCTTGGCAGGAGACCCGTCGTGTCCACTGATCCCGCCCGGCCCCGCATGCGCGCCGACGCGCGCCGCAACCGCGAGGAGATCCTGCGCGCCGCCCGGGAGGTCTTCGCCGACCAGGGGCCGGACGCCCCGCTCGACGAGATCGCCCGGCGCGCCGGGGTCGGCATCGCCACCCTCTACCGGCGGTTTCCCACCCGCCCCGACCTCCTCCGCGGCGTGGCCGCCGAGGTCTTCACCGCGGTGGACGCGGCCGCGCGGCGGGCCGCCGGCGCGGAGGGCGACCCGGCCGGCGCCCTGCGGCGCTTCATGCACGACGCCCTCGACCTCAAGATCGGGTCCGTGGTGCCGGCCCTGCTGGGCCACATCACCGCCGGCGAACTCTTCGGGCGGGAGCGTGGCGACGCCGCCGACCCCGTCGAGACCGTCGACCGCCTCCTCGCCCGCGCCCGCGCGGCCGGTGCGATCCGCCCCGATGTCGTCTTCGGCGACATCGTCCTGATGATCATCCGGCTCTCTCGGCCACTGCCCGGCGGCGGCCGCATCCCGGACGACGACGCCCTCGCCCACCGCCAGCTCGATCTGTACGTGGACGGGCTGCGCCCCAGCGGCTCCGCGCGGCCCGCCACGCCCCTCGGCGGCCCGGCGGTGGACGCCGCCGCCTTCACCCGCATCCGGGAGCGAGTGATCGACGACGCCCGTGCCGACGTCGACTGATCACCGCTCGCCGTCCGCACCGCACGACCAGAAAGGCACCCTCATGTCCGAGCCCTCAGCCATACCGCCCGAGGCCACACCGCCCGCTGCCGCATCGTCCGAGGCCAACCCTGGGCGCTGGCTCGCCCTGCTCTTCATCGGCCTCGCCCAGCTGATGATCGTTCTCGACATCACCATCGTGAACATCGCCCTGCCCTCCGCCCAGCGCGACCTGGGCATCTCCGCCGGTGACCGGCAGTGGGTCATCACCGCCTACACCCTGGCCTTCGGCAGTCTGCTGCTGTTCGGCGGCCGGATCGCCGACTACACCGGCCGCAAGCGGGCCTTCCTGATCGGTCTGATCGGCTTCGCCGGGGCCTCCGCGCTCGGCGGCGCCGCCCAGGGGCTCGGGACGCTGCTCGGGGCCCGGGCGCTGCAGGGCGCCTTCGCCGCGCTGCTCGCGCCCTCGGCGCTGTCGCTGCTGGCCGTGAACTTCACCGAGGCGCGCGAGCGCGCCAAGGCGTTCGGCATCTTCGGGGCGATCGCGGCGGGCGGCGGCGCGATCGGCCTGGTCGTCGGCGGGCTGCTGACCGAGTACCTGGACTGGCGCTGGTGCCTCTACGTCAACGTGCCGATCGCCGTCGTCGCGGCGTTCAGCTGGTCGGTCCTGCCCGCCGACCGGCCCGCCGGGGAGCGGGCGCGCTTCGACATCCCCGGGGTGCTGCTGGCCGTCGCCGGTCTGGTGTCACTGGTCTACGGATGCAGCGAGGCCGAGTCCGAGGGCTGGGACTCCCGGCTGGTGACCGGGCTGCTCGTCCTGGGCGTGGTGCTGCTCACCGCCTTCGTCCTGGTGGAGCGACGCGCCGCCCGGCCGCTGCTGCCGATCCGGGTGGTCGCGGACCGTACCCGGGGCAGCGCCTATCTGGCGGTCGGCCTGTCGGTGGTCGGCATGTTCGCGATGTTCCTCTTCCTCACCTACTACATGCAGATCGTCAAGGGGTACTCGGCGCTGGTCACCGGCGTGGCCTTCCTGCCGATGACCGCGGCCGTGCTGGCCGCGGCGGGCGGTGTCGCCGCCCGCCTCATCCCCAGGGTGCCGCCCCGGGCGCTGGTCGTGCCGGGTCTGCTGTGCGCGGCCACCGGGGTGGCGCTGCTGGTCCCGCTGGAGACGGGAAGCTCGTACGCGGCGGGCGTGCTGCCCTCCGAACTCCTCGTCGGCTTCGGCATGGGCCTGGTGATGGCCCCCTCGATGAACTACGCGACCCACGGCGTGCGGCCGCAGGACGCGGGCATCGCCTCCGCCACGGTGAACACGGCCCAGCAGATCGGTGGTTCGATCGGCACGGCGATGCTCAACACGATCGCCACCAGCGCGACCGCCGACTACCTGCGCGACCACGCCCGCCGCATGACACCGGCCACCGCCAAGGACGGACTGGTCGAGGGCTTCTCCCACGCGTTCGTCTGGTCGTCGGTGATCCTCACGGCGGCAGCGGTGGTGGTGGGTGTCCTGATGAACACCCCCCGCCCTGAGCGCGACAAAGCCGCCCACGGCGCCGCGCCGGCCCCCGTACACCTGGCCTGAGCCGGTCGTCAACGCCGGGGTAGCCCATCACTCGTGTGAGGGGTGGCCCCGGCGTTCCCGCCCGCTAGGCTGGGCGGCGCGGCAAGAATCTCGTCCATGGGAGTAACCATGACTGCTGAACCTCTTCCGGCCTGGGCGTTTCCGCCCTCGGGCGGCTTCACCGCAGATGACCTTGACCGCATGCCGGATCTCCCGCCGCACACTGAGCTGATCGACGGGAGCCTCGTTTTCGTGAGTCCGCAGAGGCATTTTCATTCGCTGGCCATGTACTTGCTGGAGACCGGCCTCCGGGCCTCGGTGCCGGAGTCGCTGCGGGTGTGCCGCGAGATGACCATCACCATCAACAAGGGCAACCGTCCCGAGCCCGATATCTCAATCCTGCGTGCGGAGGCCGTCTCCGACGAAGCGGATGAGACGGGCTACGACGCCGCGGATGCCGTGCTCGCGGTGGAGGTGGTGTCGCCGGAGTCGGAAGGCCGCGACCGTGAGCGCAAGCCCCAGCTGTACGCCAAGGCGGGAATCCCGCACTTCTGGCGGATCGAGAAGGGCGAAGGGCGTCGTCCGGTGGTCTACGTCTACGAGCTGGACCCTGCGACCGGCGCTTACGTCCCCACCGGCATTCACCATGACCGGCTGAAGCTCACCGTCCCCTTCGACATCGACATCGACCTCACCGAGATCGACCGATTGTGAGGGTCGGCCCCGACTCGCGCAGCACCGTCCGTATCACCGCCCCCGCCGAGCGCTGTGGGCGGTAGCGGTAGACGTCGGCCGGGGTCCAGCCGGTGTCCGTCGTGAAGGTGCGCAGTGCCCACTCAGGCGGCTCGGTGCCCGAGGAGTCGGCCTCCGCTCGGGCCCGGGCGGCCTCGGCCTCGAACTTCGCTCGGGCGATCCGGTTCACGTCGACGCGGCGGCCGTTGTACGTGGCGCCGGTGGCCGAGAACTGGTTGCCGTGGAAGGTGGCCACCGTGATGTCGGGGGAGGCGCCCGGGCCCGTGTGGGTGAAGACGTCGTACTCGGAGACGATCTTCGATTCGAGCCCGGCGCCCAGGAAATAGGAGCTACCGCCCAGTGCCTGACCGCGCATCGGGTAATCGGGGGCGTCGGTGGAGCCGCGGAAGTAGTTGTTGTACGTGTGCACCTGGCCGAACCGGACGCGGGGGCTGCGCTGCGCGGTGTCGGAGAACAGGTTGTGGTGAAAGGTGATCCGCAGATGGCCGCGGTCGCGGTCGCCCTTGCCGTCGCCGGAGCCGATCAGCAGGGTCTTCTCGTGGTCGCTGAAGCGGCTGGAGGAGACGGTCACGAAGTCCGTGCCGTCCTCCATGTCCAGCAGCCCGTCGTGGTGTTCGACGCGCTTGCCGTGGAAGCCGACGGCCGCCCGGCTGGTGGGGTAGCGGCCGTCGGAGAAGGCGCAGTGGTCGATCCAGATGTTGCGGCCGGTGACGATGGACAGCGAGTCGAAGCGCGCGTTCCACGCGCCGCTCGCGCCGTCGCCCGGGTCCCAGCTGGGGAAGTGGTCGGCGGGAGCCTCGAAGCGGAGGTTGCGGATGACGATGTTCCGGCCGGTGTTGACGGTCAGATAGACGCCGAGCAGGGCCGCGTCCCGGCCGGTGCCCAGGATCGTGGTGTTGCTGGGCACGGTGAGCTGGATCTGCTGCTTCTGGGCGTTCGAGCCGGTGACGCGGAGCGTGCGCATCCGCTTGCACCACGCGTAGCGGTCGTCGCTCCACGCCGTACCGTCGGGCCCGAAGCAGTCCATGTAGCGCCGCAGGTCCCAGCCGGGGGCGTAGTCCTGGGCGCCCAGGAGGCGGCCGTCGTCGGCCTCGTTGCCGTCCAGGTGGCCGCGCACGCGGATGACCTTGGGGGCCGTCGGATCGCCGTGGCCCGCGAGGGCGTCCCGCAGCTCGGCGCGGGTGCGGACCACATGGACGCTGTCGGGCGCGGCGCCCGCCCCTCCGGTGGTGCCGGGGCCCGCCGTGGCCCAGCCGGTGGGCCGGGCCGATGGCGCGGATGGCGCCGCGGAGGGTGCCGCGGCGGCCCCGCCCGGTGCGGCCAGTACGGCGCACAGGAGCGCGGCCGCCGCGGCGTACGCGGATCGGCGCAACACGCCCTAGCCCGCCATCTCGTACGCGTAGTCCGGCGAGAACGAGCCCGCCGCCCCCGCGCAGCCGTCCAGTTCGCCCGGCGGCTTGATCCACAGATAGGCGTCGATCGCCGGATCGCCGGTGCCCGCCGTCGGGTTCTCGCCGACCTTGCGGCCGCGCGGGTCGCACCAGGTGTCGCCGGGCGCGGGGCCGTTGCCGTTGCGGCTGGTGTCGATGACCGCGGTGAGGCCCGAGGAGCCGCCGAACTGGGCCAGCACGGCCTTGGCGAAGGCCACCTCGTCGGCGGTGCGGCGGTAGTTGGAGACGTTGCTGTAGATACCGTCACCGCTGCTCAGCACGCCCGCCGAGCGCAGTCGGGAGGCCTGGACGGCGGGGCTGTTCCAGGCGGAGTGACCGGCGTCGAAGTACACCCGGGCCTTGGGCGCGGCGGCGTGGATGGTGGCGGAGGCGCGGGCGAGCGAGGCGTAGCGGCCGCTCAGCTCGGCGGGCGACAGACAGCTGATGAGCGCGATCGAGTCCGGTTCGAGGATGACGACCGAGGGCCCGCTGCCCAGCCCGGCGGCGAAACCGCGCATCCAGGCGTCGTAGCTCGCCAGATCGGGGGCCCCGCCCGCCGAGGCGCCGCCGCAGTCGCGGTTGGGGAGCTGGTAGGCGACCAGCACCGGCACCTGGCCCTTGGCGGAGGCGGCCGAGGTGACCTTACGGACGTCCTCGGTGACGGTGCCCGGGGTGTACCGCGAGAACCAGACGCCCTGGGGCTGGGACGCGATCCGCGAGGCGATACGGGCCCGGCGGGAGTCGTTCGGGTTGGCGGCGACCCACTTGTTGACTTGCGAGCCGGGGTCGTTGAAGAAGGCGGTGACGGAGGGCAGTTCGCCCGCGGCGGCGCGGGATGCCTGGCCCGCGCCGACCAGGAAGGTGGTGGCGAGCGCGGCGGCCGCCAACGCTCTGATGACACGCATGCTGCATCAGTCCTCTCGCGGACCGGGGGACGGGAGACGGGACTGCTTCCTGGTTGCCGCCGAGCGCCGAAAGGTTGCCGTCCGTGATGTCCCGGCATACGGGCGTCTTAGACGCTTGTATGGGGCCGGGGATAGGCTGACGTCATGGGACATCGAGAGGATCTGCTGGCCGGGGCGAAGCGCTGCCTGCTGGAAAAGGGCTGGTCACGCACGACCGCGCGGGACATCGTGGCCGCCTCGGGCGCCAATCTCGCGTCCATCGGCTACCACTACGGCTCCAAGGACGCCCTCATACGGGAGGCGCTGTTCGCGGCCATGAGCGACTGGGCCGACGAGGTCCAGGCATCCCTCGCCCAGGACACCACGACCGGCGGTGAGCTGACGGACCGTTTCGAGTCGGGCTGGTCCCGGGCCCTCGAACTGTTCGGCAAGCACCAGGCGATGTGGCGGGCCCAACTGGAGGCCGTCATGCAGGCCGAGCACGACCCCGCGCTGCGGGAGGCCTTCGACCGCGCCCAGCCGGAGGCACGCCAGGGGCTGGTGGGGCTCTTCCACGGCGTCGAAGGAGGCGAGGTCGATAAGGAGACCTCCCGGGTGCTGGGCTCGTTCTATCTGACCCTGGTGAGCGGGATGGCCGTCCAGCAGGCCATCAACCCCGGCCATGCGCCCGACGCCCGGGACCTGATCGAGGCGATGCGCCGCGTCGTCGGCGGCACGCCCCCGGCCCCGGCCGGCTGAGCGCGTCCGGCTGAGCGGGCCGCGCCGGCCCGGAGCGGTGCTACCGCAGCCGGGCGGCCTTGAGGGCCATGTGGAGGAGCAGGCGGTCGTCGCCCGCGTCGAGGTCCAGGCCGGTGAGCTGGCGTACCCGGGAGAGGCGGTAGTAGAGCGTCTGCCGGTGGATCCCGAGGATCTGGGCGGTGCGGCTCGCCTGGCCCGCGCAGTCCAGGAACGTTTCGGCGGTGCGGGCCAGTTCCGCGTGCGCGCGCTCCAGGAGGGGGCGCACGGCGGCGTCGGGGGTCGCCATGGGGAGCGTGGCCAGCAGCCGGTACGGGCCGATGGCCGTCCACTCCGCGATCGGGTCGAGCCGGGCGTCGGCCCGCGCGGCCCGGGCGGCGGACAGCGCCTCGCGCCAGGCGGCGGGCAGCTCGTCCAGCCCGCGCCGCGCCTCGCTGAGCCCGGCGCCGCTCTCCCGGCCGCCGCCGCACGGGAGGTCCGCGCCGTGTGGCCCGCCGCCCCGGGCCGCCGGCGCGGCGCCGGGCACGTGGAGGGGATGGGCGGGCGGCGCGCCGTCGGGGGCCGCGGCGCGGGGGGAGCGGAGGAGCTGCTCGGCGGTGGCCCGGGCGGGGCCGAGCGAGGTGGGGGCGCGCAGCCGGACGAGGGCGGCCAGCGCCGTCTCGTCGGGGATCACACAGGCCGCGGCGATGCCCGGCAGGTGGGGCAGGCCCGGGTGGTCCTCGTCCTCGCCCGTGCCCGGAACCCACGGCAGGACCGCCACCAGCGCCATCGGCCCGTCGGCCGTGCCGCGCAGCGCGGTGTGCAGGCCCGAGCAGGCCGCGTCGCGGGTGGCGGGCGGCCCGGTGAGCAGTTCGCGCAGCAGCTCGCCCAGTTCCTCCCCGGCCCGTGCCTCGGCCGCCAGCAGGGCGCCGATCCGGGCCGTGGTCTCCATCGCCCGGACCAGCCGCGGGTCCGAGGGCGGACCGCCGGGACCGCCCAGCTCCAGGTCGGAGAGGTGGCCGTCGTCCAGCAGCCAGACATAGCCGTGGACGACGCCCCGGTGCCGCACCGGCAGGCAGATGCGGCCCATGAAGACCCCGGCCCCCGGGTCCGGCGGGATCCGCAGCGGTGCCTGCGCCCGGGCGATCCCGAACGCCTCGAACCAGGCCCGCACCGCCGCCGTCGAGCGGCGCTGCAGGATGGAGCGGGTACGGACCGGGTCCAGCGTCGGTTCCTCGGCGTCGTCGCTGTCCTGCGCCCCGAAGGCGATCAGCGCGAAGTCGCGGTTCTCCAGGGTCGCGGGCGCCCCGAGCGTCGCGGTGATCTCGTCCACCAGCTGCTGATAGTCCTCGCGCATGGCGCTCCGGCCTCCTTCCCCGACTGCGGGATCAGCCTCTCATACAGGTGTCTGAGATCCCGGACACGGATGCGTGACAGCTGTCGATGGTCCCGGTTCCGCGCGATCCTTAGGTTTCACGGTGAGTTGTCGGAGCCGTTCACCGGCCGTCATCGTGGAGGTGCCCTGTGCTGGGACCCGTGCTGCTCGCCGCTTCGCGCAGCGCTGCCATCCGCCGGATCGTGTCCGGCGCGCCGGTCACCCGCCCCATGGTGGACCGGTTCGTCGCCGGTGAACGGCTGGCCGAATCCATGGCCGCGGTGCGGGGGCTCACCTCCCACGGCCTGGAGGTCACCCTCGACCACCTGGGCGAGGACGTTACCGACCGCTCCGAGGCGCTGCGCAGCCGGGACGCCTATCTGGCGCTGACCGAGGCGCTGGCCGGGGAGGGGCTCGGGGCCCGCGCGGAGATGTCGGTGAAGCTCTCCGCCTTCGGCCAGGCGCTGCCCGGCGGCCACGACGTCGCCCTCGCCCATGTGACCCCGGTCGTCGAGGCCGCGGCGGCGGCCGGGACGACGGTCACCCTCGACATGGAGGACCACACCACCGTGGACTCCACCCTCGCGATCCTCGGCGAGCTGCGCACCCGGTTCCCGCAGACCGGGGCGGTCGTCCAGTCGTACCTCTTCCGTACCGAGGACGACTGCCGCGCGCTCGCCGGGGAAGGCTCGCGGGTGCGGCTGGTGAAGGGCGCGTACAACGAGCCCGCCTCGGTCGCCCACCAGGACAAGCGCGAGGTGGACCGGGCCTTCGTGCGCTGCCTGAAGATCCTGATGTCCGGCGACGGCTATCCCATGGTCGGCTCGCACGATCCGCGCATGGTCGCCATCGCGCAGGACCTCGGGCACCGCCTCGGCCGCAAGAAGGACGAGTACGAGTTCCAGATGCTGTACGGCATCCGTCCGGCCGAGCAGGAGCGGCTGGTCGCGGAAGGTCACCGTATGCGGGTTTACGTCCCGTATGGAACAGACTGGTATGGGTACTTCATGCGCCGGCTCGCCGAGCGCCCCGCGAACCTCGCGTTCTTCCTGCGCTCGCTCGCCGGCCGCGGCTGACAGCCCTCGGCTCACGACCACCACGACGACCCTCACGACAAAGGAGACAACGGCGATCATGGACGCTGTGACCCAGGTCCCCGTGCCGGTGAACGAGCCGGTGCACACCTATGCCCCCGGCAGCGCCGAGCGCACCCGCCTCGAGGCCAAGCTCAAGGAGCTGGCCGACAACCCGATCGACCTGCCGATGACCATCGGCGGCGAGAAGCGGATGGGCGCCGGCGAGCGCTTCGACGTCGTACAGCCGCACAACCACGCGGCCCGCCTCGGCACCTACGGGAACGCCACCAAGGACGACGCCCAGGACGCCATCGACGCGGCGCTGGCCGCCGCCCCGGCGTGGCGGGCGCTCAGCTTCGACGACCGCGCCGCGATCATCCTCAAGGCCGCCGATCTGCTGTCCGGCCCGTGGCGCGAGACCATGGCCGCGTCCACCATGCTGGGCCAGTCGAAGACCGTGCAGCAGGCCGAGATCGACACGCCCTGCGAGCTGATCGACTTCTGGCGCTTCAACGTCCACTTCGCCCGCCAGATCCTGGCCGAGCAGCCGCCCGCCAACTCCCCGGGCGTGTGGAACCGCAGTGACCACCGGCCGCTGGAGGGCTTCGTCTACGCGATCACGCCCTTCAACTTCACGGCCATCGCGGGCAATCTCCCCACCGCCCCCGCCCTCATGGGCAACGTCGTGGTCTGGAAGCCCTCCCCGACCCAGACCCACGCCGCCGTGCTGCTGATGCGGCTGCTGGAGGAGGCCGGGCTGCCCAAGGGCGTGATCAACCTGGTCACGGGCGACGGCAAGGACGTCTCCGAGGTGGCGCTGAACCACCCGGACCTCGCGGGCATCCACTTCACCGGTTCCACCCGCACCTTCCAGTACCTGTGGAAGACGGTCGGCAACAACATCGAGAACTTCAAGACCTACCCGCGGCTGGTCGGCGAGACCGGCGGCAAGGACTTCATCGTCGCCCACCCCTCCGCCGACCCGGCGGTGCTGAAGACGGCGGTGACCCGCGGCGCCTTCGAGTTCCAGGGCCAGAAGTGTTCCGCCGCCTCGCGCGCCTACGTCCCGCGCTCCATCTGGGAGAACGGCTTCAAGGAGGAGCTGGCCGCCGAGGTCGACGGTCTGGCCATGGGGCCCGTCACCGACCTCGGCAACTTCATGGGCGCGGTCATCGACGAGCGCTCGTTCGCCAAGAACAAGGCGGCGATCGACCGGGCGAAGTCCGACCCGACGATCGAGGTCGTCGCGGGCGGCACGTACGACGACAGCGAGGGCTACTTCGTCCGCCCGACCGTGCTCGTCTCCACCGACCCGGAGAACGAGATCTTCAAGGACGAGTACTTCGGCCCGATCCTCGGTGTGTTCGTGTACGAGGACGCCGAGTACGACGCGATGCTGGAGCAGATGGAGTCGGCGTCGGCGTACGGCCTGACCGGCTGCGTCATCGCCCGGGACCGCGCCGCGGCCGCCGCCACCTGCGAGGCGCTGCGCTTCGCGGCGGGCAACTTCTACATCAACGACAAGCCCACCGGTGCCGTGGTCGGCCAGCAGCCCTTCGGCGGCGGCCGCGCGTCCGGCACCAACGACAAGGCGGGCGCGAAGCAGAACCTGATGCGCTGGACCTCCACCCGCTCCATCAAGGAGACGATGGTCCCGCCGACGGACTACCGCTACCCGCACATGGGCTGATCCGCCCGGCGCCCCGCGCCGCCCTTGAGCCCCGCCCTCGACCCGGCTGCGAGCCGGTCGGGGGCGGCGTGCGTCGAGAGGGGGTGAAACGGCATAAACCTGTGGACGCCCGAGGGGCGCGAATGCTAGCGTCTTGCATTCAAGTCAGCGTTATTTACCGTAGTTTACGTCGATAACCAGCCATGGTCGAGGTCGGACGGGGGTCGGCCTCGGCCATGACTCGTCTCAGATAGTAGGACGTCCGACTAATTGTGCAGACACTGACGCTCCGCTGCCTTACTTTTGTGGAAGCCGAACGTCCCGCTCCATCGAGCGACGGCGGACGTGGCCCGGTGCATCCGCGCAGGTGATCCCTGCCGCACCCAGGCCCCCGCCCCTTTACGGCAGCCACCTTCTCGGGGATTCCTCCCGGCCGCGTGCCGGGGTTCAGCAGAGGAGACGTGAACCATGGCCGAGCAGACTGTCCGCAGGGTCCGCCGCAAGAACGACGACACCGACCGGCGGAACGCCGCCGCCGCGCTCCAGCGCGCGCTCGACCGCCGCGACAACGGCGGCTCCACCGGTCACTGAGACGCGGTCACCGAGAAGCGGGGCGGGTGACCTCGAAGTGGTCCACCCGCTCCCCGGACTCCGCCAGTGCCGAGACCTTCAGGCGCGGGTCCGTGCCCGGCTCCACCTCCACCGCGAGGAACGAGAAGCCGGTGTAGCGGACCCGTGACCACTCCACGGTGTCCTTGTCCTTCTCCCCGTCCTTCGTCCAGTGGTAGCTCTTCACCTCGTCGAGGTCCTTGACGTGCCCCTCGTAGCTGTCGGGCACCGGGAACTCGTACAGGTCCGCTCCGGCGCCGCCCGCCGTGACGTACACGATCCCGTCGCGCACGGCGTCCGCGCTCCCGCCGACCGGCACCGTGCGGGCCACCTTGCCGCCGCGGATGGCGTCGGTGCGCTCGTAGACGTGGTTGTGGCCGTTGATGACCAGATCCACCTGGTGCTTCTCGAACAGCGGCACCCACGCGTCGCGCACCCCGCCGTCCGAGGCGTGTGAGCTGGTCGTGGAGTACGCGCAGTGGTGGAAGAAGACCACCAGGAAGTCGATGTCGTCCCGCGCGCGCAGCCGCCCGAGCCGCCGGTCCAGCCAGCGGGTCTGCTCGCCGCCCGTGTAGCCCTTGTTGGCGGGGATCTCGTAGCTCACGTCGTTGGCGTCCAGCGCGACGACGCCCACGCCCGCGTAGGTGAACGAGTAGACGCCGGGCGCCTTGCGGGGGTCGGGCCCGTTGTCCGGGAGCGACCAGCGGGCCAGCTGTCCGCCGTAGCCGTCGGGGGAGTACCAGGCCTCCATGTCGTGGTTCCCGGTCGTCACCATCCACGGCACGCTCGCCGCGACCGGGTCGGTCTGGGCGAGGAAGGTGTCCCAGACCCGGGCGTCGTACAGGTCGGACTTCTTGCCGTGGCCGGTGGTGTCCGCGTAGCAGATGTCCCCGGCGTGCAGATGGAACGACGGGTTCTGGCCCAGGATCAACCGGTCGTTGGCGAGCGCGTCGTAGCTCACCCCCTGGTCGCCGAAGGCGGTGAAGACGAACTTCTCCCGCCGGTCGGGGGCGGTGCGGAAGGTGCCCAGCGAGGTGAAGTGGCGCGGGTCGGCGGGGTCGTAGCCCTCGTGGCCGACGCCGTAGTAGTAGGTGACGTCGGGGCTCAGCCCGTCCACCGCGGCGTGCAGGTAGTACTGGTCGACCGCGGGCAGCTGGTCGCCGAGCGACGGGGTGTGCAGATGGCGGACCTCGGCCTCGACCTTCCGGGTCAGCTCCGTCGGACGGAGTCCGATCCGCAGATACGGCCGCTTCACCGCGAACGGCACCTGCCAGGAGACCCGCATCTGCGTCGTCGGGTCGGCACCGAGGGCCAGATGGCGGCCGAAGGGCGCCACCAGCGCGCCGTCCACCTTCGCCGCCGCGGGCCGGGCGTCCCCCGCCGGCGACTGCTTGGACCCGGTGGCCCCGGCGCAGCCCGCGCCGCCCAGCGCCACCGCGGCCGCCCCGGCCGTCGCGGCGCCCCCGCGCAGCACCCGTCGGCGGGGGAAGGCGTCGCGCAGGTACTCGTGCTGCTCCGCCATGGTCATCCGGCTCGCTAGCGGCTCCGGAATGCCGAACCGTGGTGTATGCATGATCCGGAATCTCCCCCGCGCGGGCGACACCACGCCGTACTCCGGGTGAACGCGGCCTGTCCGGTGGGCGATCTGTCCGTATGGCGGACGAGCGATGTCATGGGATGGGACGAGGGGTAGGGTCCGGGTATGTCTCGCAGCATTCGCCTCGCAGTGATCCCCGGTGACGGTATCGGCCAGGAAGTCGTGGCCCAGGGCCTCAAGGTGCTGAGGTCCGTCCTTCCTCAGGACGTGAAGCTGGAGACCAAGAGTTACGACCTCGGCGCCAAGCGCTGGCACGCCACCGGCGAGACCCTGACCGAGGCCGAGCTGGAGTCGCTGAAGGAGCACGACGCGATCCTCCTCGGCGCGATCGGCGACCCGTCGGTCCCGTCCGGGGTGCTGGAGCGCGGGCTGCTGCTCAAGCTGCGCTTCGCCTTCGACCACTACGTCAACCTGCGTCCGTCGAAGCTCTTCCCGAACACGGCCACCCCGCTGGCCGGGCGCCCGGACATCGACTTCGTCGTCGTCCGGGAGGGCACCGAGGGCCCGTACGTGGGCAACGGCGGCTCGCTGCGGACCGGTACCCCGGCCGAGGTCGCCACCGAGGTCAGCCTGAACACCGCGTACGGCGTCGAGCGCGTCGTCCGGGACGCGTACGAGCGCGCCAACAGCCGCCCGCGCAAGAAGCTGACCCTCGTGCACAAGAACAACGTCCTGGTGCACGCCGGCCACCTGTGGAAGAACATCTTCGACGAGGTCGGCGCCGAATACCCCGACGTCACCACGGACTACCTGCACGTCGACGCCGCGACGATCTTCTTCGTCACCCAGCCCGAGCGGTTCGACGTGATCGTGACGGACAACCTCTTCGGTGACATCCTCACCGACCTCGCCGCCGCCGTCACCGGCGGCATCGGGCTCGCCGCGAGCGGCAACATCAACCCCTCCGGCGCCTTCCCGTCGATGTTCGAGCCGGTCCACGGCTCCGCGCCGGACATCGCGGGCACCGGCAAGGCCGACCCGACCGCGACCATCCTGTCGGTGGCCCTGCTCCTCCAGCACCTCGGCTACGCGGACGAGGCGGCCCGTATCGAGGCCGCCGTCGCCGAGGACCTCGCCGAGCGGGACGCGGCGCGCACCACCGACGAGATCGGCGACGCGCTCGCCGCGCGAGTATCCGGCTGACCCCAGCCTGCGTCCGTGCGCGGCTGGGTGCGACCATCGACCTCGGGCCGCGCACTTCGCACGCATCCTTCACGTCTTCGGCCCCACGTCAGCGATAATCGCTCGTGGGGCCGCCGTGTTCAGGGAAGCTTGGACGTCCTAGTACCGATCACGGGCAGGATGGTGTGAGCGCGGTCCGCCACAACGGAAGTGAAGGACTACCACTCATGACGACGCCCTCGATCGAGCTCAAGCCCTCCTCGCACCCGCTCTCCGACGCGGAGCGGGAGGAGATCCTGGCCAATCCCGGATTCGGCCGCCACTTCACCGACCACATGGTGACCATCAAGTGGACGGAGGGCCGCGGTTGGCACGAGGCCCAGCTCGTGCCCTACGCCCCGCTCTCGCTCGACCCGGCGAACATGACGCTGCACTACGCACAGACGATCTTCGAAGGGCTCAAGGCGTACCGCCAGCCCGACGGGACCGTGGCCACCTTCCGCCCCGACCAGAACGCCGAGCGCTTCCAGGCCTCCGCCCGCCGCATGGCGATGCCCGAGCTGCCGGTCGACCTGTTCCTCGCGGCCTGCGACGCCCTGGTCACCCAGGACCGGGCGTGGGTGCCGGGCAGTGGTGAGGAGTCCCTGTACCTGCGGCCGTTCATGTTCGCGACCGAGGTGGGCCTGGGGGTCCGTCCCGCCAACGAATACATGTTCGTCCTGATCGCCTCCCCGGCCGGCGCCTACTTCTCCCGTGGCGTCCAGCCGGTCTCCGTCTGGCTGTCCGAGGAGTACGTGCGCGCGGCGCCCGGCGGCACCGGCACCGCCAAGGCGGGCGGCAACTACGCCGCCTCGCTGGTGGCCCAGGCGCAGGCCGCCGAGCAGGGCTGCGACCAGGTGGTCTGGCTGGACGCCATCGAGCGCCGCTGGATCGAGGAGATGGGCGGCATGAACCTGTACTTCGTGTACGGGAACCGCATCGTCACCCCGGAGCTGTCCGGGGCGCTGCTGCCCGGGATCACCCGCGCCTCGCTGCTGCGGATCGCCGCCGACCTCGGCTACGAGGTCGCCGAGGGCCGGATCTCGGTCGACGACTGGCGCGAGGCGACCGCGGACGGCAGCCTCACCGAGGTCTTCGCCTGCGGCACCGCGGCCGTGATCACCCCGGTCGGCTCGGTCAAGTCCGCCCGCGCGAGCTGGACGGTGGCCGACGGGCAGCCCGGCGAGGTCACGATGAAGCTGCGCAAGGCGCTGCTGGACATCCAGACCGGCGCCGCCCCCGACCCCCACGGCTGGCTCCACCGCATCGGCTGAGGCGGTTGACGGGGCCTTCTCGGGGGCTCATAGCTCGCATTCTGAGACGGACGGGAGCGCGGGGGCGGAATGTGCTTGACTGCCCCCGTGCTCTCGTTCGCCATGATTATTGGCAGCAGGCGCGCCGGTCCGCAGTGATCGCCCCGTACGACCCGGTACGGCGCGGCCACCGTGCCCCAGACCCGCGCGCAGACCTCTCGCACCCGCGAGGGGTCTTTTCGTTTTCCGGACCATCCCACCGGAGGCGGAGTGTGCGGGATCATAGGAGGGCGCGGAACCGGTTATTCCGGTAGCCCGAGATCCACCCCGACAGGAGCCAGACCACCATGAAGGATCGGCCCGACGACAGCTTCCACGTCTTCGACACCACGCTGCGCGACGGCGCGCAGCGCGAGGGCATCAACCTGACGGTCGCCGACAAGCTCACCATCGCCCGTCACCTGGACGACTTCGGCGTGGGCTTCATCGAGGGCGGCTGGCCCGGCGCGAACCCGCGGGACACGGAGTTCTTCGCCCGCGCCCAAGCGGAGATCGACTTCAAGCACGCCCAGCTCGTCGCGTTCGGCGCGACCCGCAAGGCGGGCGTCCGCGCCGAGGATGACGCGCAGGTCAAGGCGCTGCTGGACTCGGGTGCCCCGGTGATCACCCTGGTGGCCAAGTCCCACGACCGCCATGTGGAGCTGGCCCTGCGCACCACGCTGGAGGAGAACCTGGCGATGGTCCGCGACACCGTCGCCTACCTGCGGTCCCAGGGCCGCCGGGTGTTTCTCGACTGCGAGCACTTCTTCGACGGCTACCGCGCCAACGCCGACTACGCCAAGCGGGTCGTCTCCGCCGCCCACGAGGCGGGCGCCGACGTGGTGATCCTCTGCGACACCAACGGCGGCATGCTGCCCGGCCAGATCGACGCCGTGGTCCGCACCGTCCTGGCCGACACCGGCGCGCGCCTGGGCATCCACGCCCAGGACGACACCGGCTGCGCCGTCGCCAACACCCTGGCCGCGGTCGACGCGGGCGCCACCCACGTGCAGTGCACCGCCAACGGCTACGGCGAGCGGGTCGGCAACGCCAACCTGTTCCCCGTCGTCGCCGCCCTGGAGCTGAAGTACGGCCGCCGGGTGCTGCCGCCCGGTGCGATGCAGGAGATGACCCGGATCTCGCACGCGATCGCCGAGGTCGTCAATCTGACGCCGTCCACGCACCAGCCCTATGTGGGTGTTTCCGCCTTCGCCCACAAGGCCGGACTGCACGCCTCCGCGATCAAGGTCGACCCGGATCTGTACCAGCACATCGACCCCGAGCGGGTCGGCAACACGATGCGCATGCTGGTCTCCGACATGGCGGGCCGCGCCTCGATCGAGCTGAAGGGCAAGGAGCTGGGCGTCGACCTCGGCGGTGACCGGGCGCTGGTGGGGCGGGTGGTCGAGCGGGTCAAGGAGCGCGAGCTGGCGGGGTACACGTACGAGGCCGCCGACGCCTCGTTCGAGCTGCTGCTGCGCGCGGAGGCCGAGGGCCGGACCCGCCGCTACTTCCGGGTCGAGTCCTGGCGCGCGATCGTCGAGACCCGCCCGGACGGCACCCACGCCAACGAGGCGACCGTGAAGCTGTGGGCCAAGGGCGAGCGCATCGTCGCCACGGCGGAGGGCAACGGCCCGGTCAACGCGCTGGACAAGGCGCTGCGCGTGGGCCTGGAGCGGATCTATCCGCAGCTGGCCAAGATGGAGCTGGTGGACTACAAGGTCCGCATCCTGGAGGGCAAGCACGGCACCGAGTCCACGACCCGGGTGCTCGTCTCGACCACGGACGGACAGGGGGAGTGGTCCACGGTCGGCGTCGCCGAGAACGTGATCGACGCCTCCTGGCAGGCGCTGGACGACGCCTACGCGTACGGGCTGCTGCGGGCCGGGGTGGAGCCGCAGGAATAGCGGGCTTCGGCGGCGCGGGCCGTATGGAAGGTGGTGAACCCGGGCATCATCGAAGCTGCCCGGGTTCCCGCAGCAGGTCCGCCCACCGCAGGAGGTCCCATGCCGGCGCGTCCGATCGGCCCCTGGTCCCGGCGGGGCTTCCTGGCCGTGGCCGCCACCGGGGCGTTATGCCCCGCCCTCGCCCCGCCCGCCCACGCGGCCGGTGCCGCCGGGCCGGACTTCGCCGCCCTGCGCCGCCGCTGGACCGACCTCACGCTCGGCACCGGCTACGATCCCGCCGCCGAGCCGTACGCCTCCCGCCTGGCCGAGACCGGCCGCCTGGCCACCCGGTTCCGCGCCGCCATGGCGCCCGCCGCCGCCTCGCTCTGGCCCGACCAGCCCTTCGACCCGCCCGCCGGGATCACCCAGAGCTACGCCCGGCTGAACACCATGGCCCAGGCGTACGCCCAGCCCGGCACCGGCCTCACCGGCGACCCCGGTCTCGCCGACGACATCGCCCGCGGCATCGACCACCTCGACGCCACCGTCTACCACCCCGCCACCACCCGCTACGGCAACTGGTGGGAGTGGCAGATCGGCAGCCCCCGGCTGCTCCTGGACACCCTCGCGATCCTGTACGACCGGCTCGGCGACGAGCGGCGGGAGCGCGCTCTGGCCGCCGTCGACCACTTCGTCCCCGACACCATGCTCGGCGACTACACCGGCACCAGCACCGGCGCCAACCGCGTCGACCTGTGCCGCGTCGTGGCCCTGCGCGGCATCCTCGGCGCGGCGCCCGCCAAGGTCGCGCTCGCCCGGGACGCGCTCTCGCCCGTCTTCCCGTACGTGACGAAGGGCGACGGGCTCTACGCCGACGGATCGTTCATCCAGCACACCTGGGTCGCCTACTCCGGCACCTACGGCTATGTCCTGCTCGACGGCCTCGGCCGGCTCTTCGCCCTGCTGGCCGGGTCGGAGTGGGAGGTCACCGACCCGAACCGGCGGATCGTCCTGGACAGCGTCGAGCACGCGTACGCACCCCTGCTGCACGACGGGCTGATGATGGACGGCGTCTCCGGCCGGGCCGTCAGCCGCGGCGTCCAGAGAGACGATCCACGCGGCATCACCCAGAGCGACCACCAGCGAGGCCATCTGCTCCTCGCCGCCATCGCCCTGCTCGGCGCGGGCGCGGACGACGCCGCGCGGAAGCGCTGGAACGGCATGGTCAGGGGCTGGATCGAACGCGACACCAGCAACCCCGTGCTGACCGACCCGCAGTTCGGCGTCGCCGACCTGGCCCGGCTGGAGGCCGTGGCGAAGGAGCCAGGACCGGCGCTGCCCGAACCCGTGGGCCACCGGCTGTTCCCCGCCATGGACCGGGCCGTCCACCGGCGCCCCGGCTGGACCGCCGCCCTGGCCATGGCCTCGGACCGGATCGCGTACTACGAGAACGGCAACGGCGAGCACCCGCGCGGCTGGCACACCGGCGCCGGAATGCTGTCCTGGTGGGCCGGGGGCGACACCGCGACCCAGTACACGGACGGCTTCTGGCCCACCGTCGACCCCTACCGGCTGCCCGGAACCACCGCCTCCGCCCGGCCGCTGGCCGACAACGAGGGCGGCGGCTGGGGCGAGCCCAAACCCGCCGCGCGCTGGGTCGGCGGCACCACCGACGGCGAGTTCGCCGCCATCGGCCAGGACCTGCGCGGCCTCGGCTCCACCCTGCGCGCCAAGAAGTCCTGGTTCTGCGTGGCCGACGCGATCGTCTGCCTCGGCGCGGACATCACCGCCCGCGACGGCGCCCCCGTCGTCACCGTCGTCGACAACCGCGCCCTCGGCGCCGACGGCACCCCCACCCTCACCGTCGACGGGCTCCCCCGGCCCGCCGCACCGGAGCGGACCCGCACCCATACCCGGGCGCGCTGGGCGCATCTGGCCGGGCACGGCGGCTATGTCTTCCCCGGTGGCGCCACCCTCCGCACGCGCCGCGAGGCCCGCACCGGCTCCTGGCGGGACATCAACACCGGCGGCTCCCCGGAACCGATCACCCGCCGCTACCTCACCCTCTGGTACGACCACGGCACCGACCCCGACGGCGCGGACTACGCCTACCTCCTGATGCCGGGCGCGGGCCCGGCCGTAACTGCCGCCCGCGCCGCCGACCGCCGCTGGCTGACCGTGCTCGCCAACTCGGGCGCCCGGCAGGCCATCACCATCCCGTCGCTCGGCGTCACGGCCGCGAACTTCTGGACCCCGGGTACGGCCGGTCCGCTCACCGCGAGCGCCCCCGCGAGCGTGCTGCTGCGCCGTACCGGCCGGCACACCGCGCACCTCGCCGTCGCCGAGCCGCCCCGGACCGGTGAACCGTTCGACGTCCTGTGGGCGCACCCGGTGCGCGACGTGCGGGCCCATGACGCCACGGTCGAGGTGCTGGCCACCGGCGGCGCGCTGCGGCTGCGCGTCACCCCCGGCACGGCCTGCGCCACCCACCGCTGCGAGATCGCGCTCTAGACCCGATGGGCCCGGCGGGTGCCGACCATCCGGGTGATCGGGCCCCACTGGTCACGGTGCGTCGCCCATAGGATTGTGGGGTGCCGACAGCGCTCCTCACCCTTGGGGGTCACGGGTAAGGGGAAATCCGCTGTCCAGTTCTGTTCCGCCTGCCCACGAAAACGGGCCCGACGTTGTATGGAATTGACATGCGTTTCCGGGGGCCCGGGAACGTACCGTCGTTCCATGACCAATCTCGAAGGTGCGCCCGAAGAGGCGAGTGACGTCCGCGGGCGCGTCGCCGAGCTGCACGCGATCCGCGAGCAGGCTCGGCGCGGCCCGAGCGAGCGGGCGACCGAGGCCCAGAAGGCCAAGGGCAAGCTGACGGCTCGCGAGCGGATCGATCTCCTGCTGGACGAGGGGTCCTTCAACGAGGTGGAGCCGCTGCGGCGGCACCGCGCGACCGGATTCGGGCTCGAGGCCAAGAAGCCCTACACCGACGGGGTCGTCACCGGCTGGGGGACCGTCCACGGGCGGACGGTGTTCGTTTACGCACACGACTTCCGGATCTTCGGCGGGGCGCTGGGCGAGGCCCACGCCACCAAGATCCACAAGATCATGGACATGGCCATCTCGGCCGGGGCGCCGCTGGTGTCCCTCAACGACGGCGCGGGGGCCCGTATCCAGGAGGGCGTCTCGGCGCTCGCGGGCTACGGCGGCATCTTCCAGCGCAACACCAAGGCGTCCGGCGTCATCCCGCAGATCAGCGTGATGCTCGGCCCGTGCGCCGGTGGCGCCGCCTACTCCCCGGCGCTCACGGACTTCGTGTTCATGGTCCGCGAGACGTCCCAGATGTTCATCACCGGACCCGATGTGGTCCAGGCGGTGACCGGGGAGAAGGTCAGCCAGAACGGTCTGGGCGGCGCGGACGTGCACGCCGAGACCTCGGGCGTGTGCCACTTCGCGTACGACGACGAGGAGACCTGCCTGGAGGAGGTGCGCTACCTCCTCTCGCTGCTGCCGCAGAACAACCGGGAGAACCCGCCGACCGTCGAGTCCGACGACCCGGCCGCCCGGCGCGGCGAGGCGCTGCTCGACCTCGTCCCGGCCGACGGCAACCGCCCGTACGACATGCGCAAGGTCATCGAGGAGATCGTCGACGACGGCGAGTACCTGGAGGTCCACGAGCGCTGGGCGACCAACATCATCTGCGCGCTGACCCGGCTCGACGGCCAGGTGGTGGGCATCATCGCCAACCAGCCGCAGTCGCTGGCCGGGGTGCTGGACATCGAGGCGTCGGAGAAGTCCGCGCGCTTCATCCAGATGTGCGACGCGTTCAACATCCCGCTGATCACCTTCCTGGACGTGCCCGGCTTCCTGCCCGGCGTCGACCAGGAGCACGGCGGGATCATCCGGCACGGCGCCAAGATGCTGTACGCGTACTGCAACGCGACCGTGCCGCGGATCTCGGTCATCCTGCGCAAGGCGTACGGCGGCGCGTACATCGTCATGGACTCCCAGTCCATCGGCGCCGACCTGACCTACGCCTGGCCGACCAACGAGATCGCGGTGATGGGCGCCGAGGGCGCCGCCAACGTGATCTTCCGCCGTCAGATCGCCGACGCGGACGACCCCGAGGCCATGCGCGCGCGCATGGTCAAGGAGTACAAGTCCGAGCTGATGCACCCCTATTACGCGGCCGAGCGGGGCCTGGTGGACGACGTCATCGACCCGTCCGAAACCCGTGAGGTCCTCATCCGGTCCCTGGCGATGCTGCGCGACAAGCACGCCGACCTGCCGTCCCGCAAGCACGGCAACCCGCCGCAGTAACGCCACGAGGGAGACGAACACACCGTGAGCACGCCCACCGACATCGCCGGCCCCGCCTCGGCGGCCGCCACCCTGGTCCGGGTCGAGAAGGGCCACGCCGACGCCGAGGAGCTGGCCGCCGTCACCGCGGTGCTGCTCGCCCGCGCCGCCGCCACCGCCGGTCACTCCCGTGACGGCGCCGAGGCCCGCCCGCGCCGCAGCGCCGCGCGCTGGCGCCGTCTGGAGCGCCGCCCGGCGTTCAGCGCGCCGCACAGCTGGCAGGGCTGACGCGCCCCGCCCGACGCACGCGAAATCCCCCGCCCTCCGATGGAGGGCGGGGGATTTCGCGTATCCGGCACCGGCGGTCCGGTTCGGTTCCCGCGGGCCGGGGCCCGCGGGAACCGAACCGGACACCCTAACGCAGCCGGGCCATCAGCGCGTGCTCGACCAGCGTGATCAGCGCGCTCTTGGCCTCGCTGCGGTGGCGAGCGTCGGTGATGATGATCGGCGCGTCGGGGCCGATCTGCAGGGCCTCGCGGACCTCTTCGGGACTGTAGGGCTGGTGTCCGTCGAAGCCGTTGAGGGCGATGACGAAGGGCAGTCCGGAGTTCTCGAAGTAGTCGACGGCGGGGAAGCAGTCGGCGAGGCGGCGGGTGTCGACGAGGACGACGGCGCCGATGGCGCCGCGGACCAGGTCGTCCCACATGAACCAGAACCGGTCCTGTCCGGGGGTGCCGAACAGGTACAGGATCAGGTCCTGGTCGAGCGTGATGCGGCCGAAGTCCATGGCCACCGTGGTGGTGGTCTTGTCCGGCGCGTGGGTGAGATCGTCGATCCCCGCGGAGGCGGAGGTCATCACGGCTTCGGTACGCAGCGGGTTGATCTCCGAGACCGCGCCGACGAACGTGGTCTTGCCCACGCCGAAGCCGCCCGCCACCACGATCTTCGCGGAGGTGGTGGAGCGGGCTGCACCGCTAGAGCTTGCGAAGTCCACTGAGCACCCTTTCGAGCAGTGTCACGTCAGGCTGGCCGCCGGCGGACTCGTCGCCGCCGGGCTGGTGAATGGCGACGAGCCCGGCCTCAGCCAGGTCGGCTACGAGGATTCGGGCGACGCCGAGGGGGATGGTGAGCAGTGCGGAGATCTCGGCGACCGACTTGATCTCGCGGCACAGGTGGCAGATCCGCTGGTGCTCGGGCAATTGGCCCTGGAGCTGGGTGGGATCGGCCGTGGTGTGTACCAGTGCCTCGATGGCGAGCTGGTACCGGGGCCGGGTCCGGCCCCCGGTCATGGCGTACGGGCGCACCAGGGGGTTATGCGCGCCTCCCGTCGGGGAAGGTTCCGGAGCGAGGCGCTGAGGTGGCTGTACGGGCTGGATGCGGGGTGGCTGCGGTGGTTCGTACATAGGACTCTCGGGAGGCGCGTAGGAAGGCGCGTAGAGGTCCTGCTGGCCCTGTGGGGCCCAGGGCTGCGGGGGCATCGGCTCCTGGGGCTGCTCGCCGGGGTACTCCGGGGACGGTTCGCCCGGGTACGGGGAGCGGGCCTGGCGGCTCGGTGCGGAGGGGAAGTTGAAGCGCTTCATCGGGGCTTCTCCGCGCGGTTCGGACGGCTGCCCATGGCCGTACGGATATCCGCTAGGGGGCGTTGCCACGTTTCCTCCTCCAACTCCAACGTGCCTGTCGGCCGGTCGCGCCACCGCACCCTATGGCGCGGTGGCGCGAAACGCACTCCATGTTTGCTAGTTGAGAAGACTGCCTTGCAATTCCGCGCGCAGGTCGGGGGTGAGGACGTTGCCCGCGCGATCGACGAGCAGGGCCATCTCGTAGCCGACGAGGCCGATGTCGCACTCCGGGTGGGCGAGTACGGCGAGGGAGGAGCCGTCGGAGATGGACATGATGAAGAGGAAGCCTCGTTCCATTTCGACGACGGTCTGGTTGACCGCGCCGCCTTCGAAGATGCGGGAGGCTCCGGCGGTGAGCGAGGTCAGGCCGGAGGCGACCGCCGCCAGTTGATCGGCTCGGTCACGGGGGAAGCCTTCGGACATCGCCAGAAGGAGTCCGTCGGCGGAGACCACCACGGTGTGGGACACCCCGGGGGTGTTGTCCACGAAGTTGGTGATCAACCAGTTCAGGTTCTGCGCCGCCTGGCTCATCGGGCTCACACTAACGCTCCTGATCGTAGGTGCTGCCGGGGCCGAAGCCCTGTTGGTCATGCTGGTCACGCGGGGTGATCCCGGCTCCCGCGTCGCGTCCCCGCTGGATGCCGCGGCGCAGGTTGCTGAGCCTGCCGCGGATGTCCTCCGGGGCCCGGGAGACCTGAGGGCCACCCTGTCCGGTGGGCTCCGCGGCGCCCTCGACCAGGTTGGCCTTGGGCACCCTCCGGGGCAGACCGGAGGAGGTGACCCCGCCGGCCTTCGGCTCGCGGAGCTGTTCGGCGCGGTGCCAGCGCTGGTCGTTCTCCGACTGCCACCGGTTACCGTCCTCCTGCGGGGCCTGCCGCGGCCGTTCCGGCACCGCGGCCGCCGCCGGTTCCCCGACTGCCGCCTGTGCCCCTGTCTCCTCGGTCGGCTGCCACTGCTTGTCGCGACGCGGAAGCCCTGCGTCGGTCACCGAGTGGACGCCGCTCGGAGAGGGGCCCGGACGGTGGAACTCTACGCGGTCCCGGGAAACTTCGGGACCGCCGGGTCCCGATTCCGTTTGCGTCCCGAACTGCGACGCGAAGGGCATTTCAAAAGATCCGGAATCGCCCCACTCTCCCTGCTGGGGAGGTGAGTTGTAGCCCACGTACGGCTGTTGTTCCGGCTCCGTCTGGACGCTGAAGTCCGCTTCCGGTTCAGAGAAGGCGGAATCCTGGTACCCCGGACCGGCCGGCCCGGGGCCGGGTTGGGCCAGCAAATCCGGCCCGGCCGGGTCGTGTCGCGGCTCCTGCCCGTGCTGCATGGCCTGCAGCCCGCCGTACTGCCGCTGGAACTGCTCCTGGGCGTACGAGGAGTCGTCGAAGCCCAGCTCGGCGGCCGTACGGGAGGACAGCGCGGCGTCCTCGGGGCTGTAGGCGGGCCGCGGCCCGGGCTCCGGGGCGATCCGGGAGACCGTGAAGTCCTCCTGGGTCAGCTCCTCGCCGCCACCGCCGTGGGTGATCGCCTCGGGCAGCATCACCAGCGAGGTGGTGCCCGCCTGCTCACCGGCCGGGCGCAGTTGCACCCGGATGCCGTGCCGGTCGGCGAGGCGGCCGACCACGAACAGGCCCATGCGCTGCGAGACCGCGGCGTCCACGGTCGGCGGCTTGGCCAGCTTGTGGTTGATGTCGGCGAAGTCCTCGGCGGTCAGGCCGATGCCCTTGTCGTGGATCTCGACCACCACCCGGCCGTCCGGCAGCCGGGTCGCGGTGACCCGCACCTTGGTGTGCGGCGAGGAGAAGGTGGTGGCGTTCTCCAGCAGCTCGGCGAGCAGGTGGACGAGGTCGGTCACCGCCGTGCCGTGGATCTCGCTCTCCGAGATTCCGGCCAGCTCGATCCGCTCGTACGACTCCACCTCGGACGAGGCGGCGCGCAGCACGTCGATCAGGGGCACCGGCTGGTTCCAGCGGCGGCCCGGCTCCTCGCCCGCGAGGATCAGCAGGTTCTCGCCGTTGCGCCGCATGCGGGTGGCCAGGTGGTCCAGCCGGAAGAGGTGCTCCAGCTGGTCCGGATCGGCCTCCCGGGCCTCCAGTTCGGAGATCAGGGTGAGCTGCCGCTCGATCAGGCCCTGATTGCGACTGGAAAGGTTCGTGAAGATCGCGTTGACGTTGCCCCGCAGCATCGCCTGCTCGGCCGCGAGACGGATCGCCTCGCGGTGCACCTGGTCGAAGGCGCGGGCGACCTCGCCCAGTTCGTCCCGGGTGTTGATCGGGATCGGGGTGACCCGGGTGTTCACCCGGCCCGGGTCGGTACGGGAGAGCTGGTCGACCACCATGGGCAGCCGCTGCTCGGCGACGTCGAAGGCGGCGTTGCGCAGCTGGAGCATGCTGTGGCTCATCGAGCGGGCCATCCGGCCGGCCACGATGAACGCCACGAGCAGCGCGACGAGCACGATCGCGGCGTTCACGATCGTGTCCTGCTTTGCGTTCGCGGATATTTGCGATGCCTCGTTCACAGCCTTGTCGACGAGGTTCTGCTCGGCTTCGCGGTAGGCGTCGAACTTGATGGTGGACGCGGCGAACCAGGTGTCCGGCGTGATGCCCTGGTCCGCCAGATCCTTGGGGTCCGACCCACCGGCGATGGCCTGGATCATCCGGTCCATGGAGGGCGGTTCGGTGTACGTCTTCCCCGCCGCCTCGGCCTTCCGCTTGGCCTCGGCGCTCTGCGCCCGCGCCCGCTTCTTGGCCGCGGTGAAGGTGTCCTCGAGCCGGGTCACGTCCTCCGGGGTGCCGGCGGCGTTGAACTCCGCGAGGGCGATGCCCTCCAGGTAGACATAGCTGCCGAAAGCGGTCAGCTGGGTCTTGCGGTCGGCCGCCGACGGACCCGGCTTGACCAGCAGATGGGTGCCGATGGAGCGCTGCAGCGACTCGGCGCCCTTGGCCAGCGAGACCGCGTAGACCGTGCGGCCGTAGGAGGTGATGTTGCCGGTGCCCAGGCCCAGTTCGTTGGCGAACTCGGTCAGCCCGTGCTCGACGGCGACGTATCCCTCTTCGGTCTTCACCGCGCCCAGCCGGTCGGTGTAGGCGTTCCGCCGCACCGCCGCCAGCTGGGGTTCGAGCGATTTGAACGCCCTGAGGCGCCGCTTGAGGGGCGCCGTCTGCGGCATGCCGGCCACGGCCCGGTCGAACTTCTTCGCCGCCGCGTCGGTCGTCGCGCGCACCTTGCGCACCAAGTCCTCATTCGTGCCGGTCAGCAGAGGGCCGGCGGTGCGGTCGCGCTCGTCGACCAGGGCGTGGGCGTAGGTCTCGGCGGCCCGGACCACCTTGGCGGTGCGCTCCGCGTCCTGCGCCTCGTTCCAGGTGGCGACCGACGCCGACACCTGGAAGCCACCGAAGACCAGGGCCACCAGCACGGGGATGAGCAAAATGGCGTACAGCCGCGTGCGCACCCCCCAGTTCCGCGGGGTGATCCGGCCACCGGCGGGGGCGGGTGGATCCGACGCATCTGCGGGCGGAGCCGCTGTGCGTGTACGCGGCGGCGGGGTGAAGTTCCCTCGCGCTTCTTGCGCGGGGTCCGGCGTGCTTCGCCTCACTCGACCAAAACCTCTCGGCGTCGGCACCGATCTCGTGCCGTTCCCAGTTGAGCCCTCTACTGCCCAGTTCAGCGAATTCCAGCACGCCCCGCAGGTGCTTTCCAAACACTGTGCAAACCGCTCAGTCTGTTGTCTAGACCAGAGATAAAACGGGCGTTAAGGATGAGCCACGTCAAATGCCGAACTAATTGAACGCGCAACGGAGTCGATCGCATGCGGTCCGTGTCGACGAGCCGGGTTTTTCTCTGTCGAAACGTTATGAAGGCACGCGCGGGCCATGTCGTCGGACACAGCCCGCTCGTACCTTTGCTGCCGCACAACCTCCGGCGCTCGGCTCCTACTTGAGCCGGGCCATCAGCGCGTGCTCGACCAAGGTGATGAGGGCGCTCTTGGTTTCGCCGCGGTGGCGCGCGTCGGTGGTGATGATCGGGGTGTCCGGGCCGATCTGCAGGGCCTCGCGGACTTCCTCCGGGGTGTAGGGCTGGTGTCCGTCGAACCCGTTGAGGGCGATGACGAAGGGCAGTCCGGAGTTCTCGAAGTAGTCGACGGCGGGGAAGCAGTCGGCGAGGCGGCGGGTGTCGACGAGGACGACGGCGCCGATGGCGCCGCGGACCAGGTCGTCCCACATGAACCAGAACCGGTCCTGGCCCGGGGTGCCGAACAGATACAGGATCAGATCGTCGTCCAGCGTGATGCGGCCGAAGTCCATCGCCACGGTCGTCGTGGTCTTGTCCTGCACATGGCTCAGGTCGTCGATCCCCGCCGAGGCGGAGGTCATCACGGCTTCGGTACGCAGCGGGTCGATCTCCGAGACCGCGCCGACGAACGTGGTCTTGCCCACGCCGAAGCCGCCCGCCACCACGATCTTCGCCGAGGTGGTCGCGCGGGCGGGCGGGGCGCCGCCGCTAGAGCTTGCGAAGTCCACTGAGCACCCTTTCGAGCAATGTCACATCCGGCGTACCGCCCGTCTCCGAGCTGCCCCCCGGCTGGTGAATGGCCACCATGCCGGCCTCCGCCAGGTCGGCCACCAGAATCCGCGCCACGCCGAGGGGTATGTTCAGCAGGGCCGAGACCTCCGCGACGGACTTGACCTCCCCGCAGAGATGGCAGATGCGCTGGTGCTCGGGGAGCAGCCCCGCCAGATGCGCGGGGTCGGCCGTGGTGCTGACCAGTGCCTCGATGGCGAGCTGGTAGCGCGGCCGGGTCCGGCCTCCGGTCATGGCGTAGGGACGCACCAATGGCTGGTCGCCTTCACCCCCGTACGGCGTGTGGTGATGGCCGCCGTACGGGCCGGTCGAGGCAGGGGGCGGGGTCATGAGTCCTCCGGTCGGACAACAAGGTGACGACGTGTGCCGTCGGTCGGGGCCGGTGGGGGGCGCTCCGGCCGTACGGCCGGAGCGGTCGGTGGGTGGTCAGTTCAACAGGCTGCCTTGCAGTTCGGCGCGCAGGTCGGGGGTGAGGACGGTGCCCGCGCGATCGACGAGCAGGGCCATCTCGTAGCCGACGAGGCCGATGTCGCACTCCGGGTGGGCGAGTACGGCGAGGGAGGAGCCGTCGGAGATGGACATGATGAAAAGGAAGCCCCGTTCCATCTCCACCACGGTCTGGTTGACCGTGCCACCCTCGAAGATGCGCGAGGCCCCGGTGGTGAGCGAGGTCAGGCCGGAGGCGACCGCCGCCAGTTGATCGGCTCGGTCACGGGGGAAGCCTTCGGACATCGCCAGAAGGAGTCCGTCGGCGGAGACCACCACGGTGTGGGACACCCCGGGGGTGTTGTCCACGAAATTGGTGATCAACCAGTTCAGATTCTGCGCCGCCTGGCTCATCGGGCTCAACTAACGCTCCTGCTGGTAAGTCGGGCCTACGCCGCGATCATGATTGCCGTCCAGACCGGTTCCGGCCCGACGGCCCTGCTGAATACCCCGGCGGAGGTTGGTCAGCCTCCCGCGTACGTCATCGGGCGCGCGAGACACCTGGGGCCCCACCTGCTCGGGCTGCTGCGACGGCTGTGCGGCGCCCTCCACGAGATTCGCGCGGGGCACCCGCCGTGGCAAGCCGGACGACGTGATACCGCCGGCGGCGGGCTCGCGGATCTGCCCGGCGCGGCGCCAGCGCTCGTCGTTGGCCGACGACTGCCACGCGGATCCCGCACCGCCCAGCCCCTGGAAACCGGAGCCGTTGGTGCCGCCGGTGCGCTGGGCACCGTTGGTCTCGCCCGGGCCGCCGCTCCCGGCCGCCCCGGCACCGCCTGCCCCGGCACCGCCTGCCCCGGCACCGCCCAACTCGTCGGTGTTCCAGGACGACGGCTGCTGAGGCTGTGCGGGCCGCTCGGGAGCCTGGGCGGGCGGCTCCGCGGGGTAGCGGCCGCCGTCGCCCCGGCTGCCCGGGGTCTCGGGCTGGTCGTGGAGCCAGGTGGATTCGATGGTGTCGAATATCGGCGTCCGGCCGTCGCCGGGACCGGCGGCGGGCGGCAGAGCGTCGTCCGGGCGGCCGCCGCGCTGGTTCCGGTCGTCCCGCACCTGCGGGAACTGGCCGGTGTCGCCGGGCCCCTGGCCCAGCTCCGGCCGGGCGAACTCGCTGGTGTCGCCGGGGCCGCGGCCGAAGTCGGGGCGCTGGAATTCGCTGGTGTCGCCGGGGCCGCGGCTGAAGTCGGGGCGCTGGAATTCGCTGGTGTCGCCGGGGCCGCGGCTGAAGTCGGGGCGCTGGAATTCGCTGGTGTCGCCGGGGCCGCGGCTGAAGTCGGGGCGCTGGAATTCGCTGGTGTCGCCGGGGCCGCGGCTGAAGTCGGGGCGCTGGAATTCGCTGGTGTCGCCGGGCCCGCGGCCGAAGTCCGGGCGCGGGAACTCGCCCGTGTCGCCCGGTCCGCGGCGTGGCTCGAACAGGTTGGGGCCGTCGCTCAGCTGAGGCAGCTCACCGGTGTCGCCGGGACCGCGGTTGCCGAACGGATCGCGCCGCTCGCCCGAGCCGGGACCGAGGTCCGGGCGGGCGAACTGGCCCGTGGTCTCGGGCTCCTCGTGCCCGCGCGGCTGGTCGCCCGCGTCCCGCCGGCCCGTCGGCCAGTCGTCCTCGGAACGCCGCGCGCCCCAGCTGGTGCCGGGCTGCTGCGGACCGGGAAGCTCACGTGCCGGGTCGCGCGACGGCAGCTGCAGCCGGTTGCCCTGGTCGCCCGCGTCGGCGCGGCCGGGCGCACCGGTCGGCGGGGCGACCGTCGGACCCTGGTCGCCGCGCGCGGGCAGCGGGGGACGGCCGGAGGGGTCACCGGCACCGCTGCCGGGTCCGGCCGGGGGACCGGCCGGGGGTTCGTTCCGCTGCGGGGTGGCCGACCGTCCGGGCGCCTCGAAGAGGTTCGGGCCGGAGGGGGTGCCTCCTGCCGGGCCGGCACCCGCGCCCGCACCGGCCGACCGGGTCGGCAGGCCGCCGTTGCCGGGCAGCGCGGTGCGCGAACCCGCGCCGGGGACCTGCCGCCGCGAGGGCGTCGAACCGAGCAGTCCCGCCGAGCCGTTGCCCTGCCCGCCGGCACCCGGGCCGCCCTGGACGCCAGGTGCGCCACCCTTGCCGCCGGCGCCCTGCGGCACGGGCTTGCGGCCGCCCTGGGCGACGTCCACCGGCAGCATGACCAGCGCCGTCGTACCGCCCGAGTCGGACGGCCGGAGCTGGATGCGGATGCCGTGACGCAGCGACAGCCGGCCGACCACGAACAGGCCCATGCGCCGGGACACCGACACGTCGACCGTGGGCGGGGAGGCCAGCCGCTCGTTGATCGCGGCCAGGTCCTCGGGCGACAGACCGATGCCGGTGTCGTGGATCTCGACCAGCACCCGCCCGTCGGGCAGCGCGTGACCGGTGACCTTGACCTTGGTCTGCGGGGAGGAGAAGGAGGTCGCGTTCTCCAGCAGCTCGGCGAGCAGGTGCACGAGGTCGTTGACGACCCGGCCGGCGACCTCGGTCGCAGGGACCGAGCTGAGTTCGATGCGCTCGTACTGCTCCACTTCGGAGGCGGCCGCGCGGAGCACGTCCACCAGCGGGACCGGCCGGGTCCAGCGGCGGCCGGGCTCCTCGCCCGCGAGGACCAGCAGGTTCTCGCCGTTACGGCGCATGCGGGTCGCGAGGTGGTCCAGCTTGAACAGCGAGGACAGCTGGTCCGGGTCGGCCTCGCGGCTCTCCAGCTCGGAGATGAGCGAGAGCTGGCGCTGGATGAGGCCCTGGCTGCGGCGCGAGAGGTTGGTGAACATCGCGTTGACGTTGCCCCGCAGCAGCGCCTGCTCGGCGGCCAGCCGGACCGCCTCGCGGTGCACGTCGTCGAAGGCCGCGGCCACCCTGCCGATCTCGTCCCGGCTGTGCACGCCGACGGACTCGACGGAGGTGTCCACGTCCTGCGGGTCGGACTCGGACAGCTGCTTGACCAGCTCGGGCAGCCGCTTCTCGGCGACGTCCTGCGCGGTGTCCTGCAGCCGCCGCAGCGAGCGGACCATGGACCGGGCCACCACGAACGCGCCGACCAGCGAGACACCGAGGACGAGCAGGATCAGCGCACCGTTGAGGATCGCGTCCTGCTGGGCGGAGTCGCGCAGCTCACGAGACTTCTGCGTCATCTCGCTGAGCAGCGTCTGCTCGATCTTGCCCATCTCGTCGATCTTGATACTGTCCTGGTCGTACCAGTCCAGATAGGTGCGCTTCTCGGCCTTGAGACCGTCCGGGTCGCGCACCGCCCGGTCGGCGTACATGGTCGCCGCCTTGATGTCCGGGCGGTTGTCCAGCGGCTCCAGCAGGTCCTCGGAGTTGCCCTGGCGGATCTGCTTGAAGCTGCCCAGCGCCTCGTTCTCCTTGTCGACCGCGGTCCTGGCGAACCGGCTGTCGTTGGCGGAGAACTGGGCGCCCTTGGGGTCGGCGAGGGCGGCGCTGATGAGCGCGCGCTGGATGGAGGCGTACTCCTTGGCGGAGGAGAAGGTGGCGAGCGCGCGGGTGTTGTTGATCATCGCGCGGTTGCTGGTCGCCTGCGCCATGTCCTGCGACAGCGACAGCAGCGAGTTGATCAGCTCGTTGTAGTCCTGGACCGTCAGCGAGTAGTACTGGCTGTTGTCGTACGCCGTGTCGCGGATATCGTTGATCTTGCCGAGCTGGCGGTCGATGTTGACGAGCGTCGACTGCACACCGGCCATCGACTGATCGCCCGGCTCGACGTTGTCGGTCGCCTTGCGGAAGGCCGCGATCGCGCGGTTGGTGTCCTCGCGCGTGGAGACGACACCGTCGTCCTTCTCGTTGCCCTTGCTGGCCAGCGGCCCCGCCGACTTGTCCCGCTCCGCCTGGAGCGCGTTCGACAGCTGAGTGGCCTGCTGCGTCATGTCGGTGAGCAGCTTCATCTGGTCGAGCTGCTGGATGTTGTCCAGCGAGGTGTCGATACGGAGCGCTCCCAGCGTGGTCGCGGCGACCACGGGGAGCGCCAGCAGGGAGACCAGCCGGGTACTGATGCGCCAGTTCTTGAGGGCCATCCGGGCACCGGGCCCGCTGGACGTCACCGGCGCGGTGGACTCGGCGGCGCCACCGCCACCGCCGGGCGCGCTGGTCTTCGTAGCGCTCTGGGCGCCGCCCTCGGGGCCCTGGTCGGCCGGGGGCCGCCCGCCGCCCTGGGCGCGCTGGGGGGAGGAGCCGCGGTCGGTCCCACCGCGCGGCTCCGGGTCCACCGAAGCTTCCCCGCGGCCCTGGCGGGCCTGGGGAGACTCCATACCATCCCTCTTGAAACGTCCCTGCACTAGCGTCGCAACCTCTGGACCAGGCGCCCCACCGGGTCAGCGGTGGAGCGGTGTCGAGTCGAGGGGACCGCGGCCCCCCATTTCGGTCGTGAGTGACCGGCGCGCTTCCTTTCGTATACCGACAGGAGGAGCCCCCGCCGCTCGGCGCCTCTCTGTCCTGCGCCCCCATGCGCGCCGGCTGATCCCGCGGCGGTCCCGGGAATTCCAGCACAGTGCCGGATGCTGCAACAAGGGCAAGGGGTGAGGCTGTGACGCGCGTGACGCTCAGTACGGGCCTTATTACCGGACGTAGAAAGTCATGTCCGCGATAACGGACTTTTGTGAACGAGTTGATCGCGCATAAGGCGTGTCCGGCTAGCGATGATCAAGAGCGGAACGTCTGCTTCGGGGATGCAATGTCCGTTTCGGGGCGCGGATCACGTGCCGCGAATATGGCATTTGCCCGATCATTCGTGAGCAAAATCACATGCTGGTCAAGACTTTTTCCGCGATTGCATGGGCAAGGCCGGACCTAGCCTGACGCTTTACCCCACCAGTGGATACGACAACAACGCGAGGCGTAAACCCAGTGAAGACGACGATGATGTTCCGCACGATAGCCAACCCCCGGCGCACCACCCTGGCCCATCTCGCTGACGCCGAGGACCTGCGGACCGAGACCGGCGAACAGCCGGAGCACCCCGTCGAACTGCCCACCCGGACCGCCAACCCCCGGCGCACCGTGCTGATGGAGGCCCCCGTAGAGGCCCCCGGCCACTGAGCCGCTTGTTTCGGCTCGGTTCCGACGACCCCGCACGGGGGACGGCGAGCCGACCCGGCGGCGCGCGGGAGGCGGGGCGATAGCCTGGAGCGTCAGTCTCCAGCGAGTTCAGATAAGAGGCACCAGCTTCCCGTGCGCATCGCCAGATTCTCCATCGATGGCAACGTCGCCTTCGGAGTGGTCGAGGGCGAGCCGTCCGACCAGGGCGGCCCCGTCGTCGACATCATCAAGGGACACCCCTTCGCCGAATTCGAGCGCTCGGGGCAGAAGATCCCCCTCAGCAAGGTCCGGCTGCTGCCGCCCGTCCTGCCCAACAAGGTCATCGGGATCGGCCGCAACTACGCCGAGCACGCCGCCGAACTCAACAACGAGGTCCCCGACGTCCCGGTCGTCTTCTTCAAGCCGTCCACCTCGGTGATCGGCCCCGGCGACCCCGTCGCCTACCCCTCCTTCTCCTCCGAGGTGCACCACGAGGCCGAGCTGGCCGTGGTCATCGGACGCATGTGCCGCGAGGTCCCGCGCGAGCGGGTGGCCGATGTCATCCTCGGCTACACCTGCGGCAACGACATCACCGCGCGCGACGCGCAGCGGCGCGAGAAGCAGTGGGGCCGGGCGAAGGGCTTCGACGCCTCCTGTCCGCTGGGCCCCTGGGTGGAGACCGGCATCGACCTGGAGCGGGCCGGTGACCTCGGGATCATGTGCACCGTCAACGGCGAGCAGCGGCAGCTGGGCCGTACCAGCGAGATGGTCCGCTCCATCGAGGACCTGATCGTGCACATCACCGAGGCGATGACGCTGCTCCCCGGCGACGTCGTGCTCACGGGCACCCCGGCGGGCGTCGGCCCGCTCACCGTCGGCGACGAGGTCGCCGTCACCATCGAAGGCATCGGCACTCTCACCAACAAGGTGATCAAGCGTGGCTAGCGCAAGCTCCCCCGCCCCCGTGCGGGTTCGTTTCTGTCCCTCGCCCACCGGCAACCCCCATGTGGGCCTGGTCCGCACCGCCCTCTTCAACTGGGCGTTCGCCCGCCACCACGGCGGCACCCTGGTCTTCCGCATCGAGGACACCGATGCCGCGCGCGACTCCGAGGAGTCGTACGCGCAGCTGCTGGACGCCATGCGCTGGCTGGGCTTCGACTGGGACGAGGGCCCCGAGATCGGCGGCCCGTACGCGCCCTACCGCCAGTCGCAGCGCATGGAGACCTACGCCGACGTCGCGGCCAAGCTGCTGGACGCCGGCCACGCCTACCGCTGCTACTGCACGGCCGAGGAGCTGGAGGAGCGCCGCGAGGCCGCCCGCAAGGCCGGCCGTCCCTCCGGCTACGACGGCACCTGCCGCACGCTCAGCCCCGAGCAGATCGCGGCGCACGAGGCCGAGGGCCGTGCCTCGATCGTCCGCTTCCGGATGCCGGATGAGCCGATCACCTTCACCGACCTGGTGCGCGGCGAGCTGACCTTCACCCCGGACAACGTTCCGGACTACGGCATCGTGCGCGCCAACGGGGCCCCCCTCTACACGCTCGTCAACCCCGTCGACGACGCGCTGATGGAGATCACCCATGTGCTGCGCGGCGAGGACCTGCTGTCCTCCACCCCGCGCCAGATCGCGCTCTACCGGGCGCTCGCCGAGATCGGCGTGGGGGGTGGCCAGGTGCCCGC
Organism: Streptomyces sp. NBRC 110028; assembly: GCF_001417735.1. Classification (GTDB taxonomy): domain Bacteria; phylum Actinomycetota; class Actinomycetes; order Streptomycetales; family Streptomycetaceae; genus Streptomyces. Next base: position 32,590 of record NZ_BBUZ01000023.1, on the reverse strand, counting down.
CTTCGGGCATCTGCCGTACGTCATGGGCGAGGGCAACAAGAAGCTGTCCAAGCGCGACCCCCAGTCGTCGCTCAACCTCTACCGGGAGCGCGGCTTCCTCCCCGAGGGGCTGCTCAACTACCTGTCCCTGCTGGGCTGGTCGCTCTCGGCCGACCGGGACGTCTTCTCCCTGGAGGAGATGGTCGCCGCGTTCGACATCTCCGGTGTCAACGCCAACCCGGCGCGCTTCGATCTCAAGAAGGCCGAGGCGATCAACGCGGACCACATCCGGCAGCTGGACGTCAAGACCTTCATCGAGGCGTGCGGCCCCTGGCTGCGGGCCCCGCACGCGCCCTGGTCCCCGGACCGCTTCGACGCGGCCGCCTTCGAGGCGCTGGCCCCGCTGGCCCAGACCCGGTTGACGGTGCTGTCCGACATCACCGCCAACGTCGACTTCCTCTTCCTGGCGGAGCCGGTGGAGGACGAGGCGTCGTGGACGAAGGCCATGAAGCCCGGCGCGGACGCCCTGCTCTCCACCGCCCGTACGAAGATCGCCGAACTCGCCGAGGCGGACTGGAAGGCCGAACCCCTCAAGGAGGCCGTCCTCGCCGCCGGTGAGGAGCACGGCCTGAAGCTGGGCAAGGCGCAGGCCCCGGTCCGTGTCGCCGTCACCGGCCGCACGGTCGGTCTGCCGCTGTTCGAGTCCCTGGAGGTGCTGGGGCGCGAGCGCACCCTGGCCCGCATCGACGCGGCGCTGGCCAAGCTGTCGGTCTGACGCCGCCAGGGGGCGCCGCGTGCCCGGCACGCGGCGCCACCGCCCGGGCAATCCGTTTTGGTGGCCCGTCCACCATCGGGTAATGTTCTTCCTGCGCCGCCCGGGCGGGCCGAAAGGCCGGATCGGGACGCAAGCCGGACAACACCTCGACAGAGGTGGAGTTTTGGTGGGGTATGGTGTAATTGGCAGCACGAGTGATTCTGGTTCACTTAGTCTAGGTTCGAGTCCTGGTACCCCAGCAAGAGATCTTCTCGATTTCTTCGTGAATCTCTTGATCAAGCAGGATCAAGCCCCCGTTGTGTAGCGGCCTAGCACGCTGCCCTCTCAAGGCAGTAGCGCCGGTTCGAATCCGGTCGGGGGTACGGATCTCCAGAGGTTATGGAGATCGCTAGGGCCCCCGTTGTGTAGCGGCCTAGCACGCCGCCCTCTCAAGGCGGTAGCGCCGGTTCGAATCCGGTCGGGGGTACTGGTCTATACCATGGGCTATGGTGTAATTGGCAGCACGAGTGATTCTGGTTCATTTAGTCTAGGTTCGAGTCCTGGTAGCCCAGCGCAGTGCAGGATGTGCTGATTCAGGCCCCCGTTGTGTAGCGGCCTAGCACGCCGCCCTCTCAAGGCGGTAGCGCCGGTTCGAATCCGGTCGGGGGTACCTATAGGGAAGGCCCTCCGTGGTGACACGGAGGGCCTTTTCGTCGTGCCCCGGTCCTTATGCCTCGTCGAAGCGGCGGCCGGACTCCTCGGCGTGGGCGAGCCGCCGCAGGCTCAGCAGTACCGGTTCGTACAGCACCGTCAGGGCGACGGACGCTTCGATCTGCTCGCCGGGCGTGTCGTGCGTCTCCACCACATCCAGTTCGTGGACGGCCAGTTCGGACACCAGCCGGGCGTACGGCAGCAAGTGCTCGGTGTCATGCGGGTATCCGAGGCGGGCCAGCGAGGCGATGGCCTCCACCAGCATCCCGTAGGCGGGGGAGGGGGTCTCGGTCTTCCGGTCGTGGGCCGCCCAGCCCAGCCGCTCCAGCAGTGCGTCCGCCTGCTCCCGGGCGCGGGCCGTCTCCGGGGCGCCCTGCTCGGGACTCGGGCTGTGCGGCAGCGCCCAGATCGCGGCCCCCAGTCGCAGGTGCTGGCTCAGCGACTCGTCCTCGGCGGCCTTCAGTACCTCGCGCGCGGTGGCCACCGGCATCCGGCCGACCTGGATCAGCGCCCGGATCAGCCGCAGCCTGCGCAGATGTTCCTCCCCGTACTCCGCTTTCGTGGCGGTGAGGCGTTCGCCGGGCGGCAGCAGACCTTCGCGCAGGTAGTACTTGATCGTCGCGGTGGACACCCCGCTGCGTTCGCTCAGCTCCGCCAGTCGCATGCCGTATACAGCCTTCCCTTGCGCCCGTTCTTGGAGAGTGGCACTATCCAAGTCTTGGATAGCTTCACTATCCAAGACTACCGTGGCGCCGGAACGAGGGGATCACCATGGGTGCCGATGTGATCGAAGGCCGTATGACCGCCGAGGCCGAGGGGGAGGTGACCGTCTTCCTCATCGGGATGCGCGTCAACCGCTTCCGCGCGCTGCGCGACTGGTGGCCGGTGTTCACGGCCATGCCGAAGATGCTGCGCGAGCTGTCCCGGGACGAGGAGAGCGGGTTGCTGGGCTACCAGCTGCTGGCCGGCCCGCCCCGGGTGCTGTGCGTCGTCCAGTACTGGGACTCGCACGAGAAGCTGCTGGCCTACGCCTCCGCGCAGGACAAGGGGCACCGCCCGGCCTGGGCCGCGTTCAACCGGCGGGTGCGGGAGGGGCGGGGGAGGGTTGGCATCTGGCACGAGACGTACGCCGTGCCGGCCGGTGCGCATGAGGCGATCTACTGGGACATGCCGGCGTTCGGGCTGGCCAAGGCCACCGGAGTCGTCCCGGTCGGCCGCCGCGGCGAGCGCGCGGCCGACCGGCTGTCGCTGTAGGACGTGTGAGGGTGCGGTGGGCGTCGTGACGCCGTGATCAGTTGCCCCTGCGGAGCGCGTCGGAGAGGCGGGCGGCCGCGTCGATGACGGCTTGGGCGTGCATGCGGCCCGGGTGGCGGGTCAGCCGCTCGATCGGTCCGGAGACCGAGACGGCGGCGACCACGCGGTTGGACGGGCCGCGCACCGGCGCGGACACGGACGCGACGCCCGGCTCCCGCTCGCCGATCGACTGGGCCCAGCCCCGCCGCCGTACGCCGGACAGCGCCGTCGCGGTGAAGCGGGCGCCCTGCAGGCCCCGGTGCAGCCGCTCCGGCTCCTCCCAGGCCATGAGGATCTGGGCCGCCGAGCCCGCCTTCATGGGGAGGGTGGAGCCGACCGGCACGGTGTCCCGCAGTCCGGACAGCCGCTCGGCCGCCGCGACGCAGATGCGCATGTCGCCCTGGCGCCGGTAGAGCTGCGCGCTCTCCCCGGTCACGTCCCTGAGGTGGGTGAGGACCGGCCCGGCCGTGGCGAGCAGCCGGTCCTCGCCCGCCGCCGCGGCCAGCTCGGCCAGGCGCGGGCCCAGAATGAAGCGGCCTTGCATGTCACGCGCCACCATCCGGTGGTGCTCGAGTGCGACCGCGAGTCGGTGCGCCGTGGGGCGCGCGAGACCGGTGGCCCCGACCAGCCCCGCGAGGGTGGCCGGACCGGACTCCAGAGCGCTCAGTACCAGAGCCGCCTTGTCGAGAACGCCGACGCCGCTAGAGTTGTCCATGAAACGATACTCGCGTCTCACAGTGTGAAACGCAAGTTCAATTTTCCGGGATACCCGCCACTCTGGAACTGGCGGGCCCGCAGGCCAGGGCACGCACTCGACACGAGTTGGGCCGGCGATGAGGCCGGCCGGAGGGAAAGCGATGGGACGGACACTCGCGGAGAAGGTCTGGGACGACCACGTCGTCCGGCACGCCGATGGCGAGCCGGACCTCCTCTTCATCGATCTGCACCTGCTGCACGAGGTGACCAGCCCGCAGGCGTTCGACGGCCTCCGCAAGGCCGGACGCCAGGTGCGCCGTACCGATCTCACCCTCGCGACCGAGGATCACAACACCCCGACCCTCGACATCGACAAGCCGATCGCGGACCCTGTTTCCCGCACCCAGTTGGAGACGCTGCGCAAGAACTGCGCGGAGTTCGGGGTGCGTCTGCACCCGCTCGGCGACGTCGAGCAGGGCGTCGTCCACGTCGTGGGACCGCAGCTGGGGCTGACCCAGCCCGGCACCACCGTGGTCTGCGGTGACAGCCACACCTCCACCCACGGCGCTTTCGGCGCGCTCGCGTTCGGCATCGGCACCAGCCAGGTCGAGCACGTGCTGGCCACCCAGACGCTGCCGCTCGCGCCGTTCAAGACCATGGCCGTAACGGTCGAGGGCGAGCTGCCCGAGAGCGTCACCGCCAAGGACCTGATCCTGGCGATCATCGCCCGCATCGGCACCGGCGGCGGCCAGGGCTTCGTCATCGAGTACCGCGGCCCGGCCATCGAGAAGCTCTCGATGGAGTCCCGGATGACCGTGTGCAACATGTCCATCGAGGCGGGCGCCCGGGCGGGCATGATCGCCCCCGACGAGACCACCTTCGCCTATCTGGAGGGCCGCCCGCACGCCCCGCAGGGCGAGGAGTGGGACGCGGCCGTCGCGTACTGGCGCACGCTGCGCACCGACGACGACGCGGTGTTCGACCGCGAGGTGGTCATCGACGCCTCCGAGCTGGCCCCGTTCGTCACCTGGGGCACCAACCCCGGCCAGGGCGCGCCGCTGTCGGAGTCGGTACCGGACCCGGCAGGCTTCGAGGACGCCAGCGAGCGGTTCGCCGCCGAGAAGGCCCTGGAGTACATGGGTCTGACGGCGGGTCAGCCGCTGCGCGACATCAAGGTGGACACCGTCTTCGTCGGCTCCTGCACCAACGGCCGCATCGAGGACCTGCGCTCGGCGGCCTCGATCCTGCAGGGCCGTTCGGTGGCCGACGGGGTCCGGATGCTGGTGGTCCCGGGCTCGGTGCGGGTGGCGCTGCAGGCCGTGGAGGAGGGGCTGGACAAGGTGTTCACCCAGGCCGGCGCCGAGTGGCGGCACGCGGGCTGCTCGATGTGTCTGGGCATGAACCCCGACCAGCTCGCCCCCGGTGAGCGCTCGGCGTCCACCTCCAACCGCAACTTCGAGGGCAGGCAGGGCAAGGGCGGCCGTACCCACCTGGTCTCGCCGCAGGTCGCCGCCGCCACCGCGGTGCTCGGCCATCTGGCCTCGCCCGCCGACCTGTCCGACGCCGACGTCACCGTTCCCGTGGGGGTCTGAGCAGCCATGGAAGCATTCACCACGCACACCGGCCGGGCCGTTCCGCTGCGCCGCAGCAACGTCGACACGGACCAGATCATCCCCGCGCACTGGCTCAAGAAGGTCACCCGCGACGGTTTCGAGGACGGGCTGTTCGAGGCCTGGCGCAAGGACCCGGAGTTCGTCCTCAACCGGCCCGAGCACAAGGGTGGGACGGTTCTGGTGGCCGGTCCCGACTTCGGCACCGGCTCCTCGCGCGAGCACGCGGTGTGGGCGCTGCAGAACTACGGCTTCAAAGCCGTGATCTCCTCGCGCTTCGCCGACATCTTCCGGGGCAACTCCCTCAAGAACGGGCTGCTGACCGTCCTCCTGCCGCAGGAGACCGTGGACCGGCTGTGGGAGCTGGTCGAGGCGGACCCCACCGCGGAGGTCACCGTGGACCTCGTCGACCGTCAGGTTCGGGCCGAGGGAATCACGGCTGATTTTGAGCTTGACGAGAACGCCCGGTGGCGACTCCTGGAGGGGCTGGATGACATCAGCCTCACCCTCAGGGAGGAGGCCGACATCGTCGCGTACGAGGCTCGCCGTCCCTCCTTCAAGCCCAGCACGACGGTGCTCTGACCCCCGGTTTCCCCTGCACAGAGCGGGTTTGGCATGATGCGCCGCCAGTCCTCGGACTGGCGGCGCATCGTCATGTTGAGGCCCCGTGAAGCGACAACTCGCCTCAGATGGCACAATCAGTGCATGGAACGCGACGGCCAACTCGAGCTCTACGGTCTTGTCGCCGACCGGCTCAAGGAAGCGCACACAAGGGTGCGCACACTGCAAGTCCCGGAGGGCGTACGGATGGCGCTGTCCCGGAAGCTGCTGGTGATCACGGCAGCGGCGAAACACGATCTCGCAGACGCGGCAAGGCGTCTGGAGCGGTTGATGAACGACCTCGACGAGGGCCGTTTCCCCGAAGATCCCGACTCCGACCGAAGTCCATGACGACCGAGTGCGTTGCGGCACAAGGGTGATTAGCCCGTTTCGTGTTTGATTTGCGGTATATATCTGCCTAACGTGCGAAAAAGCTTGAACACATTCGTTCCGGCAATGTCTCCGAAGGGGAAGACGTGAACAAGGCGCAGCTCGTAGAAGCGATTGCAGACAAGGTCGGCGGACGACAGCAGGCCGCCGACGCGGTCGACGCGGTACTGGACGCCATCGTCCGCGCGGTGGTCGGCGGGGATCGAGTTTCAGTCACCGGTTTCGGTTCGTTCGAGAAGGTGGAACGGCCCGCCCGGTACGCCCGTAACCCGCAGACCGGGGAGCGTGTGCGGGTCAAGAAGACCTCGGTGCCCCGTTTCCGCGCGGGCCAGGGTTTCAAGGACCTGGTGAGCGGATCGAAGAAGCTGCCTCGAGGCGGCGAGGTGGCCGTGAAAAAGGCCCCCAAGGGCAGCCTCCAGGCCGCCGCGAAGAAGGCCGCGGCCAAGAAGGCCACCGCCAAGAAGGCGGCTCCGGCGAAGAAGGCCACCGCCAAGAAGGCCACCGCCAAGAAGGCGCCCGCGAAGAAGGCCCCGGCGGCGAAGGCCACTGCCAAGAAGGCGGCTCCGGCGAAGAAGGCCACCGCCAAGAAGGCCACCGCGAAGAAGGCCCCGGCGCGCAAGACGACCGCGCGCAAGGCCCCGGCCAAGAAGTCCACCACCGCCAGGAAGCGCTAGTCGTCGCCGCGCAGCGGCACCGTTCACGCGCCGGGCCGGGCTCCGAAGAGGGAGCCCGGCCCGCGGTGCGTCACGGGCCCGGCACCGCCGCCGGGGAGGTCAGAACGTCTGCAGGGTGACGAAGACGACGCGCCGCTCGGCGCCCTCGCCCGCCACCTCGATCCGCACCCGCTGCCCGGGCCGCAGCATCCGCAGCCCCCCGGCGTCGAACGCCGCCGCGTCGAAGGGCAGAGGAGTGCCGTCGTCGAGCAGCACACTGCCCGTGCGGGCGTCGGGGTCGTAGGTGTAGGCCGTTCCCTGCATACCCGCCAGCCTAGTCCGCACCGCCCGCCGCCTCCCTCCGGGGCACCCCTGGGGGTGCCTTGTGGATCATGCCGGGCTCCCGGCGCCGCTGTGACATCAGCCGCTGCCGCGCGGCGGGTGGCACCTCGCGGCCCCGCGCTCGTCGCACGCAGCGCCGCCGCGCTCTCCTCAGGCGGGTTGCGCGCTTCCCCCGGCTACCGCTGGGAGGTGCCCCCTGCCCCAGACGCCGCTCGCTGATCCGGCCTGATCCGCAAGACACCCCCTACGTGCCGGGCAGGGGCGCGGCCCGCGGGGCGCCGCACAGCCGGGCCGTGTGGGTGCCCACGCCCAGCGCCAGCGCTGCCCGCAGATCCTCGCCGGTGTCCACGTCGCGGCGCACCGAATCGACCCCGGGCAGCTCGATCTCGTACGCCCCGGACGCCCGGTGCCGGGCCCGGGAGGCGCCCCCGAAGGCGGGGGCGAGGTCGGTGCCCGGTGCCGCCCCGAGGAGGGTCGTGCCGACGCCCGCCGCGTCCGCCAGAAAGGCGCGTGGGAAGCCCGCGGCGGCTTCGAGCACCTGGTCGAGGTCGGCTGTCCGCAGCGCCGGGAGATCGGCGTTCAGCGCCGCCACAAAGGCCCCGGGGCGGTCCTCCCGGACCGCCCGGGCGCCGTGCGCGAGCGCCGCGTTCAGCCCGCGCCCCGGCGTATCGGGCAGGATCCGGGCGCCGAGGGCCGCCAGCTCGCGCCCGGCGAGCGGATCGTCGGTGACCACGGTCACCCCGCCGACGCTCCGGCCGGCCAGCGCGGCGCCCACCGTGTCCTTGGCGAACGCCAGCGCGAGACCCGGCCGGAGGGTGTCTCCGGCGGCGTCGGAGAGCCTGCTCTTCGCCCGTGACAGGGGTTTGAGCGGCACCACCAGCGTCCACAACACAGGGCTTGCGTTTCTTCCCACGGACTCCATTCTCGCCTGCTGCCCGGCTCGCACCGGACGTCGCGGGGTTACGGTGTCCTCGACAGACCGAGTACCTGGAGCGACACTTGTGCGGCTGCCCGGACGGCAGCAAGCCAGCAGGTCAGCAGGGTCCAAGAGGAGGATGTTCCGAGTGTCCGGCCGCAGAATCGGCTTCTGGTACCGCATGGCGGCGGTCATGGTGAAACCGCCACTGGTGGTTCTGTTCAAGCGGGACTGGCACGGAATGGAGCACATTCCCGCCGACGGTGGTTTTATCACCGCGATCAATCACAACTCGTATCTCGACCCGCTCTCCTACGCCCACTTCCAGTACAACAGCGGACGCGTGCCCCGCTTCCTCGCCAAGGCCGCCCTCTTCAAGGGCGGCTTCGTGGGCACCATGCTGCGCGGCACCGGCCAGATCCCCGTCTACCGCGAGTCGACCGACGCGGCCAACGCCTTCCGGGCCGCCGTCGACGCCATCAACAAGGGCGAGTGCGTGGCCTTCTACCCCGAGGGCACCCTGACCCGCGACCCCGACATGTGGCCGATGCGCGGCAAGACCGGCGCCGCCCGGGTCGCCCTGCTGACCAAGGCGCCGGTCATCCCGGTCGCCCAGTGGGGCGCCAACGAGGCCGTACCGCCGTACGCCAGGGAGAAGAAGGTCCGGCTCTTCCCGCGCAAGACCCTCAAGGTGCACGCGGGCCCACCGGTGGACCTGTCCGAGTACTACGGCCAGGAGCCCACCGCCGACGTACTGCGGGCGGCCACCGACACCATCATGACCGCGGTCACCGAACTCCTCGCCGAGGTCCGCGGCGAGCCGGTGCCCGCCCGGGTACGTGAGGTCTCCGCCGACCGGCCGTACATCGCCGACCACCCGCACCCGGTGGCCGAGAGCCCCGCGGCCGAAGAGGAGAGCAAGTGACGCGCTGCGCCGTCTACGGCACCGGCTCCTGGGGCACCGCCTTCGCGATGGTGCTCGCCGACGCCGGCTGCGAGGTGACGCTGTGGGGCCGCCGGCCCGATGTCGTCGAGGCCATCAACACCGGCCGCACCAATCCCGACTACTTCCCCGGCATCCGCCTCCCCGACGGGGTCCGGGCCACCACCGACCCGGCCGAGGCCGCGCGCGACGCGGAGTTCACCGTCTTCTCCGTGCCCTCCCAGACGCTGCGCGGCAACCTCGCCGCATGGGCCCCGCTGCTGCCCGCCGACACCGTGCTGGTCTCCCTGATGAAGGGCGTCGAGCTCGGCACCGCCAAGCGCATGAGCGAGGTCATCGCGGAGGTCGCCGACGCGCCCGCGGAGCGCGTCGCGGTGCTCACCGGCCCCAATCTCGCCAAGGAGATCGCCGCCCGGCAGCCCGCGGCATCCGTGGTGGCCTGCCGGGACGAGGACGTGGCACGCCGCCTCCAGACCGCCTGCCACACCCCCTACTTCCGCCCGTACACCAACACCGACGTGGTGGGCTGCGAACTCGGCGGCGCGGTGAAGAACGTCATCGCGCTGGCCGTCGGCATCGCGGACGGCATGGGCCTCGGCGACAACGCCAAGGCGTCCCTCATCACCCGCGGGCTCGCCGAAACGACCCGGCTGGGCCTGGCGATGGGCGCCGACGCGCACACCTTCGCGGGCCTGGCGGGCATGGGCGACCTGGTCGCCACCTGCTCCTCGCCGCTGTCCCGCAACCACACCTTCGGCACCAACCTGGGCCGCGGCATGACCCTGGAGGAGACCATCGCGGTCACCCGGCAGACGGCTGAGGGCGTCAAATCGTGCGAGTCCGTACTGGCTCTCGCCCGGCGCCACGACGTCGACATGCCGATCACGGAGACGGTGGTGGGCATCGTCCACGACGGCAAACAGCCGCTCGTCGCGCTCAAAGAGCTGATGTCGCGCAGCGCGAAGGCCGAGCGGCACTGACGTCGTCCGAACCGCAAGGTAACCTCAACGCGATATGAGCAGCCAGACTCCTTCCTCAACCCCTGCCCCGGTTTCCTCCGCCGGTGAGCCGCGGAAGCCGCGCGTCGCCGTCGTCTTCGGTGGCCGCAGCTCCGAGCACGCCATTTCCGTGGTCACCGCGGGGGCCGTGCTGCGCGCCATCGACCGCGAGAAGTACGACGTGCTGCCGATCGGCATCACGGCGGACGGCCGTTGGGCGCTGACCGCCGACGCGCCTGAGCGGATGGCCATCGCGGACCGGCAGCTCCCGAGCGTCGAACGGCTCGCCGAGTCCGCGGAGGGGTCGGTCGTGCTGCCGGTCGACCCGGGCAGCCGCGAGGTCGTCTACAGCGAGCCGGGCGCGGTGCCGAAGGCGCTCGGCGACGTCGACGTCGTCTTCCCCATGCTCCACGGCCCGTACGGCGAGGACGGCACCCTCCAGGGGCTGCTGGAGCTGTCCGGCGTGCCCTATGTGGGCGCCGGGGTGCTGGCCTCCGCCGTCGGCATGGACAAGGAGTACATGAAGCGGGTATTCGTCTCGTTCGGGCTGCCCGTCGGCCCGTACGAGGTGATCCGTCCCCGCGACTGGGAGCGGGACCCCGCCGCCGCCCGCGCCAGGATCACCGAGTTCGCCGGTGAGCACGGCTGGCCGGTCTTCGTGAAGCCCTCGCGGGCCGGCTCCTCCATCGGCATCACCAAGGTCGACGGCCCCGAGCAGCTGGACGAGGCCATCGAGACCGCCCGGCACCACGACCCGAAGGTCATCGTGGAGGCGCTGCTGCGCGGCCGCGAGATCGAGTGCGGGGTGCTGGAGTTCGAGGACGGGCCCCGGGCCAGTGTGCCCGCCGAGATCCCCCCGGTCTCCACCCACGACTTCTACGACTTCGAGGCCAAGTACATCGACGCGGCCCCCGGTGTCGTGCCCGCGCCGCTCACCGCCGAGCAGACCGAGCGGGTCCGGGAGCTGGCGGTGCGCGCGTTCGACGCGGTGTCCTGCGAGGGCCTGGTGCGCGCGGACTTCTTCCTGCTGGACAGCGGCGAGTTCGTGATCAACGAGATCAACACGATGCCCGGCTTCACCCCGATCTCCATGTACCCGCGCATGTGGCAGGAGAGCGGCGTGAGCTACCCGGAGCTGGTGGACCGGCTCATCCAGGCCGCGCTGCGCCGCTCCACGGGGCTGCGCTAGGCCTGCCCGGCAGGCCCGCGTCCGTCACACCACACTCACCGGAGCGGTCTTCTCGGCGGGGCCCGCGAGGCCGATCAGAGCATCGGCCTCGCGGGCGTACGTCCCCGGCGCCGGTGTGCGGAACCCACCGGCCGAGCACGCGGGGAGCGGGATTCAGATATGCACCACCGGACAGGTGAGCGTGCGCGTGATCCCTTCCACTTGCTGGACTTTCGCGACCACCATGCGGCCGAGTTCGTCAACCGTCTCGGCCTGGGCGCGCACGATCACGTCGTACGGACCCGTGACGTCCTCGGCCTGTATCACTCCCGGGAACTTGGCGATGACGTCGGCGACGGCCGACGCCTTGCCGACCTCGGTCTGGATCAGGATGTACGCCTGTACCACGGAACCTCCAGGGCGGCTACGAGGATCATGTGGGGAGAAGGGACGCCACGGTACCGCGTCGCCACGCGGCGAGGGGAGACCCGCGCGGGGTGCGCGGCGCGGCGGGCACAGGGCCACGAGCACGAAGGGGCAATGCGATGAAGGGCACCGTGGGCGAGTTGGGGGAGTTCGGGCTCATCAGAGAGCTCACTTCCCGGCTCACCACCACCTCGGCGGTGAAGCTGGGGCCCGGTGACGACGCCGCGGTCGTGGCCGCACCGGACCGCAGGGTGGTGGCCAGTACGGACGTCCTGCTGGAGGGCAGGCACTTCCGCCGGGACTGGTCCACCGCCTATGACGTCGGCCGCAAGGCCGCCGCCCAGAACCTCGCGGACATCGCGGCCATGGGCGCGGTGCCGACCGCGCTGCTGCTGGGCCTGGTGGTGCCCGCGGATCTGCCGGTGACCTGGCCGGCCGAGATGATGGACGGGATCCGCGACGAATGCCAGGTGGCGGGCGCCGCCGTGGTCGGCGGCGACGTGGTGCGCGGGGACGCCATCACCATCGCCATCACCGCCCTGGGCGATCTGCGCAACCACGAGCCGGTCACCCGATCCGGTGCCCGGCCGGGCGACGTTGTCGCCGTCACCGGCTGGCTGGGCTGGTCGGCCGCCGGGCACGCGGTGCTCTCGCGCGGCTTCCGCTCGCCGCGCGCCTTCGTCGAGGCGCACCGGCGCCCGGAGCCGCCGTACCACGCGGGACCGGCCGCCGCCGGACTGGGCGCGACCGCGATGACCGACGTCAGCGACGGACTGGTGGCCGACCTCGGGCACATCGCCGAGGCCAGCCAGGTCCGTATCGATCTGCGCTCGGGGGACATCGACATCCCCTCGCAGATGTCGGACATCGGGCAGGCGGTGGGCGTCGACCCGATCCTGTGGGTGCTCAGCGGGGGAGAGGACCACGCGATCGTGGCCACCTTCCCTTCGGACGTGAAGCTGCCCGCCCGCTGGAAGGTGATCGGCGAGGTGCTCAACCCGTCGGCGCTGCCGCAGGTGACGGTCGACGGAGCGCCCTGGGTGCACGCGGGCTGGGACCATTTCGGGGATGACCAGGGCGCCGAGTAGATTCGGCCATATGGCCATGTCTACCGATGACCCCCGCGCGCCCGGCGCACCCCGCGTCCCCCGCGACCACCGGGTGCCCGTCCGCGTCCTCACCGTCGCCGGGTCGGATTCCGGCGGCGGTGCGGGCATCCAGGCCGACCTGAAGACGATGCTGGCCCTGGGCGCGCACGGGATGAGCGTGCTCACCGCGGTGACGGCACAGAACTCCCAGGGCGTCCAGGGCGCCTGGGAACTGCCCGCCGAGGCGGTCCGCGCCCAGTTCCGCAGCGTCGTGGACGACATCGGCGTCCAGGCGGTCAAGACGGGCATGCTGGCCACCACCGAGCTGGTCGAGACCGTCGCCGGGCTGCTGGCGGGGCTGCCCGCCCCCGTGGTCGTCGACCCGGTCGGGGTCTCCAAGCACGGCGACCCGCTGCTGGTCGCCGAGGCGCTGGACGCGGTCCGCACCAAGCTGCTGCCCACCGCCACCGTCGCCACCCCCAACCTGGACGAGGTGGCCCAGTTGACCGGCATCCGGGTCGGTTCGGAGGGCGATCTGCGGCGGGCGGCACGCGCGGTGCTGGACTTCGGCCCGCGCTGGGCGCTGATCAAGGGCGGCCATCTGCGGGGTGACGCGGTGGACCTGCTCACCGACGGCACCGAGGAGCACTGGCTGCGGGCGCCCCGCCATGACAACCGCCACACCCATGGCACCGGCTGCACCCTCGCCTCGGCGATCGCCACCTACCTCGCGGGCGGCATGGCGGTCCCGGAGGCCGTCACGGCGGCCAAGGAGTACGTCACGGGCGCGATCGCCGCGGGCTTCCCCCTGGGCGCGGGCATCGGCCCGGTCGACCACGGCTGGCTGACCGCCCCGCCCGGTCCGTAGCGGAGCATGCGTAAAGGCCGGTCCACGTCATGGTGGACCGGCCTCGGCAACCGGAATCCCGCTCGCGCGGGGGAAGGCGTGCGCCTAGCGCGAGACCTTGCCGGCCTTGATGCACGAGGTGCAGACATTGAGCCGCTTCGGGGTCCGACCGACCACAGCGCGCACCGTCTGGATGTTGGGGTTCCAACGACGGCGGGTGCGGCGGTGCGAGTGCGAGATGTTGTTGCCGAAGCCCGGCCCCTTGCCGCAGACGTCGCAGTTGGCAGCCACGGGTTACTCCAAAGACGGGTCAGCCTCGCTTCCCGCGAGGAGACAGAAACTTATCGGGAACCCCGGCGTAACCAAGATCGTGGAAGACCGGCGGCGCCAGGGGGAATAGCCCGACTCTCATCGGGCAACCGGAGCAGCATACAACGGCCACTCCCGTACAACGAAACTATCATGGCTGCCCCAGCACCCGCGGTGGGCGCCGACTAGCCTGCGATGACGCGATGCCCGACCCGTCCCCGTCCCCGTCCCCTGAGACATCCCTCACCGTCCCGAGGAGTACGTACGTGCCGCACACGCTCGACGCCGATGCGGTACGGATCTGGTGCGGGCTCGCGCTGGACGCGCTGGGCCGGGCCCGCGAGGACATCGACGCGATCAACGTCTATCCGGTCGCGGACGGCGACACCGGCACCAATCTGTATCTGACCGTCGAGTCCGCCGCCCAGGCCGTCGACGCCGCCTTCGAGCGCCACCCCGCCTCGGCCGGTGCCGCCCGCCCCAGCCTCGCCGACGTGGTGCGCGCCATGGCCCACGGCGCCCTGATAGGCGCGCGCGGCAACTCCGGCACCATCCTGGCCCAGCTGCTGCGCGGCATGGCGGACGTGCTGGCCGAGGGCGACCGTACGGACAGCGGCGACGAGGCGGACGGACTGCGGCGGGCGCTGCGGCGCGCCGTCGACCTGGCGTACCTCGCCGTCGCGCACCCCGTCGAGGGGACCGTGCTGACCGTGGCCGTGGCCGCGGCGGAGGGCGCGGAGCGGGCCACCGGGGACGTCGGCGCGGTGGCGCGCGCGGCGTACGAAGAGGCGCGCGCCGCGCTCCAGGCGACCCCGGGGCAGCTCGACGTCCTGGCCCGCGCGGGCGTCGTCGACGCGGGCGGCTACGGCCTGGTCACGGTGTTGGGCGGGCTCACCGAGGCGCTGTCCGGCGAGCCCCCGGCGGCGCCGCCCGCGGCTCCCGCCATCCCCGCGCCCGCCGGGGAGATCGCCGGGGCCGGGCCGGTGGACTGTTCCGCCGACGGGCCCGCGTTCGAGGTGATCTACCTCCTGGAAGCCGGTGACGGCGCCGTCGCGGCCCTGCGCGAGCGGTTGGACGCACTCGGTGACTCGCTCGTGATCGTCGGCGGCGACGGACTGTGGAACGTCCACGTCCATGTGGACGACGCGGGCGCCGCGGTGGAGGCGGGCATCCAGGCCGGACGCCCGTACCGCATCCGCATCACCCACTTCGGCGCCCCCGCCGAGCGCCGCCCCGCCGCCCCGGAGCCGGACCTCCCCGAGCGGCGGCCGGACGGGCCGCCCGGCGAGCGCGTGAGCCGCGCCGTCGTCGCCGTCGTCCCCGGCGACGGCCTCGCCGCGCTGTGCGCCGAGGCCGGGGCCACCGTGGTCGCCACCGACCCCGGGAAGCCGCCCGGCGGCAGCGAACTGGCCGAGGCGATCCGGCGGGCCCACGCCCGCGAGGTGGTGCTGCTGCCCAACGACGCCGGGCTGCGCCACCCGGCCGCGGCCGCCGCAGCGCAGGCCCGCGCCGAGGGCGTGCGGGTCGCCGTCATCCCCACCCGCTCCCCGGTCCAGGGCATCGCCGCGCTCGCCGTGCACGAGCCCGCCCGCAGCTTCGACGAGGACGTCGTCGCGATGACCTCCGCCGCGGGCGCCACCCGCTGCGCCGAACTGGCCGTCGCCGAGCACCGGTCCTGGACCATGGCCGGGGTCTGCCAGGCCGGGGACGTCCTGGGCCTGATCGACGGCGATGTGGCGGTGATCGGCGCCGAGCTGGCCCCGACCGCCGAGACGGTCCTGGACCGGATGCTGGCCGCGGGCGGGGAGATGGTCACGCTGGTGCTCGGCGCGGACCTCCCGGACGAGATCGCCGAGCGGCTGGAGCGGCACGTACGGGAGGGCCACTTCGCCGTCGACACCGTCGTCTACCGGGGCGGCCAGCCCTCCGCGCCGCTGATCATAGGCGTCGAATGATCCCGGGCATGACCCGGTGAATGCCCCCGCTTGTCGGTGGCGTGGTGTGCAATGGACTGCGTGCCCGTGCTGGATGAACCCCTGAAGAAAGTCCTCGGCGGCAACACCGCGAAGGTGATGGCCGAGCACCTCGGCCTGCACACGGTCGGCGACCTGCTGCACCACTACCCGCGGCGGTACGCGGAGCGCGGCGAGCTGACGCGCCTGTCCGACCTGCCCCTGGACGAGCATGTGACCGTCGTCGCGCAGGTCGCGGACGCCCGCGTGCACAAGTTCAACAGCGGCCGGGGACAGCGGCTGGAGGTCACCATCACCGATGGCGGCGGCCGCCTCCAGCTCGTCTTCTTCGGCAAGGGCGTCCACAAGCCGCGCGCGGAGCTGCTGCCCGGCAGCCGCGCCATGTTCGCGGGGAAGGTCTCGGTCTTCAACCACAAGCGGCAGCTGGCGCACCCCGAGTACAAGCTGCTGCGCCCGGACAGCGGCTCGGAGGCCGTGGAGGCGTTCGCCAACCAGCTGCTGCCGCTGTATCCGGCCTGCAAGCAGATGGAGTCCTGGCAGATCCAGCAGGCCGTCGACACCGTGCTGGGCCCGGCGGGCCGGGAGGACGCCGCGCTGGACGGGCTGGTCGATCCGCTGCCCGAAAGCCTGCGCGAGGGCCGCGGGCTGGCCACGCTGCCCGAGGCGCTGCGGAGCATCCACCGGCCGCGCACCAAGGCCGACATCGCCGCGGCGCGCGACCGGCTCAAGTGGGACGAGGCGTTCGTCCTGCAGGTCGCCCTCGCCCGCCGCCGCCAGGCCGACGCGACGGCGCCCGCCGCGCCCCGCAGGCCGGTGGAAGGCGGCCTGCTGGACGCCTTCGACGCCCGGCTGCCGTTCACCCTCACCGAGGGCCAGCGGAAGGTCAGCGCCGAGATCTTCGCCGACCTGGCCACCGACCACCCCATGCACCGGCTGCTCCAGGGCGAGGTCGGATCCGGCAAGGCGCAGCCGCTCGACTCCCTGGTGCTGACGCCGCGGGGCTACCGGCCGATGGGAGACATGTCCCCGGGTGACGAGGTGGTGGTGCCCTCCGGGGAGCGTGCGATCATCGACGGGGTCTTTCCCCAGGGTGAGCGCGACGTATGGCGCTTGGTCCTGTCGGACGGGACCAGTGTCGAATGCGACGACGAGCACCTGTGGATCGTGGGGACGAGCTGTGCTTGGGCTCGTGGGCAGGAGCCCAAAGTGATGTCGACCCGTGACATCAGGGGCGACCTGTTCAAGGCCAATGGGTCGTCCAAGTGGTACCTCCCCGTCGCGCAGCCGACCGACCTTGAGGACAGTACGGATCTTTCGCTCGAACCCTATTTTTTCGGCCTCCTCCTCGGGGATGGCTCGTTCCGTCACAATCTGCGACTTTCCAGCGCTGATGCCGAAATCGTCCAAGCGGCAACGGAGGCCATGGCTCCGGATTGTCGGCTCGTTCCGGTGCCCGGTTCACGCTGCGACTACACGATCCAGATGTCCGTGCCCAAGGGGGACACTCGGAGAAACCCGGTGATTCAAGCGCTGCGGGGCTTCGGGCTCTGGGGTGCCACGTCGCACGAGAAATTCGTTCCGGCCGCCTACAAGAACGCAACGATCAAGGATCGACTCGCGCTGCTCCAAGGTCTGATGGACACGGACGGCACCGTGCAGTCGGACGGCCTGGACGTCTCGTACTGCTCCGCGTCGCGTCAACTGGCCGATGATGTGGCGTGGCTGGTGCGCTCCCTCGGCGGCCGCGCCAGGGTCCTGCCAAAGAGTGCGGCCTTCGTCGTCTCCGTCGCATTGCCCGACGCGTACGTGCCCTTCAGGCTGACCAGAAAGGCGGCACGCCTCCGGAGGCGGCCGAAGTGCAACACCTTCCGGCGCGGAATCAGGGCTGTGGAGTACGTCGGCCGCAAACCGGTCCAGTGCATCAGCGTCGCTCACCCGAGCCATGCCTACGTCACGGACCACTTCACGGTGACCCACAACACCATGGTCGCGCTGCGCGCGATGCTCGGCGTCGTCGACGCCGGGGGACAGGCGGCGATGCTCGCGCCGACGGAGGTCCTGGCCCAGCAGCACCACCGGTCGATCACCGAGATGATGGGCGAGCTGGCCGAAGGGGGCATGCTCGGCGGCGCCGAGCAGGGCACCAAGGTCGTGCTGCTCACCGGCTCCATGGGGGCCGCCGCCCGCCGCCAGGCGCTGCTGGACCTGGTCACCGGCGAGGCCGGGATCGTGATCGGCACCCACGCCCTGATCGAGGACAAGGTCCAGTTCCACGACCTGGGCCTGGTCGTGGTCGACGAGCAGCACCGCTTCGGGGTCGAGCAGCGCGACGCCCTGCGCTCCAAGGGCAAGCAGCCCCCGCACCTGCTGGTGATGACGGCCACCCCCATTCCGCGGACCGTCGCCATGACCGTCTTCGGCGACCTGGAGACCTCCGTCCTGGACCAGCTGCCGTCCGGCCGTTCCCCGATCGCCTCCCATGTGGTGCCCGCCAAGGACAAGCCGCACTTCCTGGCCCGGACCTGGGAGCGGGTGCGGGAGGAGGTGGCGGGCGGACACCAGGCGTATGTGGTGTGCCCGCGCATCGGAGACGAGGAAGACGACGAGAAGGCGGCGAACGCGGCGAAGGCGGCCAAGGCCGCGAAGCAGAAGACGTCCGAGGACAAGGAGAAGAGCGCCGGGGACGAAGCGGAGAAGCGCCCGCCGCTCGCCGTCCTCGACGTCGCCGACAAGCTCGCCGCGGGCCCGCTGAGCGATCTGCGGGTGGAGGTGCTGCACGGCCGGATGGCGCCGGAGGCCAAGGACGAGGTGATGCGCCGCTTCGCCGCGGGCGGGGTGGACGTGCTGGTCGCCACGACCGTCATCGAGGTGGGCGTCAACGTGCCCAACGCCACCGCCATGGTGATCATGGACGCCGACCGGTTCGGCGTCTCCCAGCTGCACCAGTTGCGCGGCCGGGTCGGGCGGGGCTCGGCCCCGGGGCTGTGCCTGCTGGTGACCGAGATGCCCGAGGCGAGCCCCGCCCGGGTGCGGCTCGGCGCGGTCGCCGCCACGCTCGACGGCTTCGAGCTGTCCCGGATCGACCTGGAGCAGCGCCGCGAGGGCGATGTGCTCGGCCAGGCCCAGTCCGGCGTCCGCTCCTCGCTGCGGGTGCTCGCCGTCATCGACGACGAGGAGGTCATCGCCGCCGCCCGGGAGGAGGCCACCGCGATCGTCACGGCCGATCCCGAGCTGGCCGGCTACCCGGAGCTGCGCACCGCGCTGGACGCCCTGCTGGACAAGGAGCGGGAGGAATTCCTCGACAAGGGATGAGCCGGCACCGCCACGCGGGGGTCCCGAGCGGCGCCGGACGCCATATCGTGGAGGGGCGGCGGCCCGACGTAACCGCCGGCCGCTGCCCCGACCACCGCGACCACCACCGTGACGACCACCGCGAAGGACTGCCAACACCCATGACCCGCGTGATCGCCGGAGCGGCCGGCGGACGCCGCCTGGCCGTGCCGCCGGGAAACGGCACCCGACCCACCTCGGACCGGGCACGCGAGGGCCTGTTCTCCACCTGGGAGTCGCTGCTCGGCTCGCTGAGCGGGGCCCGGGTCCTCGATCTGTACGGCGGCTCCGGCGCGGTCGGCCTGGAGGCGCTGTCCCGGGGCGCGGCCCATGTGCTGCTGGTCGAGTCGGACGCGCGCGCCGCCCGCACCATCCGGGAGAACATCCGGGCGCTGGGGCTGCCCGGCGCGGAGCTGCGGACCGCGAAGGCCGCGGTGACCGTCGGTGGCCCGCCCCCGGCCGCCGGGCCGTACGACGTCGTCTTCCTGGACCCGCCCTACGCCGTCACCGATGACGATCTCCGCGAGATCCTGCTCACACTCCGTGGCAAAGGCTGGCTCGCACCCGACGCGCTGGTCACCGTGGAGCGCAGCACCAGAGGCGGGGAGTTCGGGTGGCCGGCCGGTTTCGAGGGACTGCGGTCCCGTCGCTACGGCGAGGGCACGCTTTGGTACGGTCGCGCCGCCTCGACGTGCGACAACGCGTCATGACCGGACCCGAGAGCGAGGAACTTCCGTTGCGCCGCGCAGTCTGTCCGGGGTCCTTCGACCCCGTCACCAATGGGCACCTGGACATCATCGCCCGAGCGTCCAAGCTGTACGACGTCGTCCACGTCGCCGTGATGATCAACAAGTCCAAGCAGGGGCTGTTCACGGTGGAGGAGCGGATGGATCTGCTCCGCCAGACCACCGCCGAGTACGGCAATGTCGAGGTGGAGTCCTTCCACGGGCTGCTCGTGGACTTCTGCAAGCAGCGTGACATCCCCGCCATCGTCAAGGGGCTGCGGGCCGTCAGCGACTTCGACTACGAGCTGCAGATGGCCCAGATGAACAACGGCCTGTCGGGCGTGGAGACCCTCTTCGTGCCCACCAACCCCACCTACAGCTTCCTCTCCTCCAGCCTGGTCAAGGAGGTCGCGGCCTGGGGCGGCGACATCTCCCACCTGGTGCCGCCGCTCGTCCTGGAGGCCCTGGCCGACCGGCTCCGGCGGAAGTGACCGCGAGCCGCGAGGTGCTGTGCCGGGCGTCGGGAGCCCGGCATGACCGGCAGGACACCCCCTACGACTGACGGTGCGTCAGCGGGTGTCGGGCAGGCGCCCGCTGGCCGTACAGTCGGTCCCGTCTCATCCCTTCCGACTCAGACTGCGAGCACCCAAGGTGGACGTGCAGAAGAAGCTCGACGAGATCGTGAGCGCCGTCGGCAGCGCCCGGGGAATGCCCATGTCGGCCTCGTGCGTGGTCAACCGCGCCGAGCTGCTCGCCATGCTCGAAGAGGTGCGCGCCGCGCTCCCCGACTCCCTCGCCCATGCCGAGGAGCTGATCGGCGGGCGGGACCGGATGGTGGACGACGCCCGCCAGGAGGCGACGCGGATCGTCGAGGCCGCGCACGCCGAGCGCGCCCGGCTGATCTCGGAGACCGAGGTGGCCCGCACGTCCCAGGAGGAGGCCGACCGGATCCTCGGGGAGGCCCGCCGGGAGGCCGAGGAGATCCGCGCCGAGGCCGACGACTACGTCGACAGCAAGCTCGCCAACTTCGAGGTCGTGCTGACCAAGACCATCGGTTCGGTCGACCGCGGCCGCGACAAGCTGCTCGGCCGCACGTCCGGCGGCGACGGCATGGACGACGAGCCGGAGCGCAGCGCCGATCCGCAGACGCTGCGGCAGCGCGCCGACGAGTACGTGGACACCAAGCTGGGGGCCGTCTCCGCGGTTCTCGGCAAGACCCTGGAGGCGGTCGGCCGGGGCCGGCAGAAGCTGCTCGGCTCCCGCCCGGCCGATGAGCTGGGCGCCCACATGGCCGCCCAGGACGCGACCGCCCAGGCCCTGCGGACCAGCGACGACGACTACTACGCGGAGCTGGCCCAGTCCCAGGACGCGCTCGTGCGGCCCGCCGCCGCGCAGCCGCCCGTCGTCCAGCCCACCGCCGTACAGCCCGCGGCGATGGATCCGGCGGCGATGGACCCCGCCGCGATGGAACCGGCGGCGGCCGACGCCGGTTACTACGCCGCCGCGGGCTATCAGCAGCAGGACGCGTACGGCTATCAGCAGCAGGGCTACGGACAACAGCCCGACCCCTACGGGCAGCAGGCCGGATATCCGCAGCAGAACGGCTACCAGCAGCAGGACACCTACGGATGGCAGCAGCCCCAGGGCTACGACCCGAACGGCTACGCCCAGCAGCAGCCGCAGCAGCCCCCGTACTCCCCGCAGCAGCCGGGCGCCGCGCTCGACGAGACCAGCCTGTTCGACACGAGCATGATCGACCTCGATCAGTTGCGCCAGTACGAGCAGGGGCACTAGGGAACCCGATTGGGCCTGGGGCGGCCCGTCCAGTATCCTGGCTCTTCGGTCGCGCGTACGTCCGCGATCTCGGCTGCCCGCTTCAAGTCCGTGCCGGGCGGCCCGCCGCAGCGTAGAAAGCAGGAAGCCCTGAACGCCCGCCTCGACCACCGTGCCCCCCTCGTGTTCGACACACGCGAGCTGGGGCGGCGTCCTGGTGCGCTGAAGCGGGTCTCCCGCTCCGTGGCGGCCCCCAAGGACCTCGGCATCGAGGTCATCGGGGTGCGGGAGGGTGTGACCGTGGAGCTTGATCTCCGCCTGGAGTCGGTCATGGAAGGGGTGCTTGTCACAGGCACCGCCCGTGCACCGCTCACGGGGGAGTGCGTAAGGTGTCTGGAGCCGCTGGAGCGAGAGCTCGAAGCGGACTTCCAGGAGATGTACTCCTACCCCGACGCCGACGACCGGAGCCGCGACGCGGACACCGGTGACGACGCCGAGGAGGAGGACACGCTCTTCCTCGAGGCCGACCTGTTCGACCTCGAGCCCGTGCTGCGCGACGCGGTGGTGCTGTCACTGCCGCTGCAGCCGGTGTGCCGGGAGGACTGCCCCGGGCTGTGTGCCGATTGCGGTGCGCGGCTCGCGGACGACCCGGACCACCACCACGAAGCCGTCGACATCCGTTGGGCGGCATTGCAGGGACTCGCCGAGTCCATTCAGGACGGCGAGAAGGACAACGCCCCCCGCCAGCGCGGGGATGACCCACAGGAGAAGTAGCCGTGGCTGTTCCGAAGCGGAAGATGTCGCGCAGCAACACGCGCCACCGCCGGTCGCAGTGGAAGGCTGCGGTCCCCACCCTGGTGGCGTGCGAGCGCTGCCACGAGCCGAAGCAGCAGCACATCGCGTGCCCGAGCTGCGGCACCTACAACCGCCGCCAGGTCCTCGAGGTCTGATCGGCGGGTGACAGGCTCTATGTCGGACGCCAGCACGCCGTCCCGCAAGCGCGCGGGTGAACCTCGCGGAGGTCATCAGCGCGGCGGCGATACGGTCCAGGCGGACAAGGCCTCGTCCCACACGATCCTGGAAGGGCGGCTCGGGTATCAACTCGAGTCCGCCCTTCTGGTGCGTGCGCTGACCCATCGCTCCTTCGCGTACGAGAACGGCGGGCTGCCCACCAACGAGCGGCTGGAATTCCTCGGGGATTCCGTGCTCGGCCTGGTGGTCACAGACACGCTGTACCGCATCCACCCGGACCTGCCCGAGGGCCAGCTGGCCAAGCTGCGGGCCGCGGTGGTGAACTCGCGCGCGCTCGCCGAGGTGGGCCGGGGGCTGGACCTCGGCGCCTTCATCCGGCTCGGCCGGGGCGAAGAGGGCACCGGGGGCAGGGACAAGGCATCCATTCTCGCCGACACCCTGGAAGCGGTGATCGGCGCGGTCTATCTCGACCGGGGACTCGACGCCGCCGCCGAACTGGTGCACCGGCTCTTCGACCCACTGATCGAGAAGTCCTCGAACCTCGGCGCCGGCCTGGACTGGAAGACCAGCCTCCAGGAGCTGACCGCCACCGAGGGTCTTGGGGTTCCGGAGTACCTGGTCTCCGAGACCGGGCCCGACCACGAGAAGACCTTCACGGCTGCCGCCCGCGTCGGTGGTGTCGCGTACGGCACCGGCACCGGCCGCAGCAAGAAGGAAGCCGAGCAGCAGGCGGCCGAGGCCGCCTGGCGCGCGATCCGCGCGGCCGCCGACGAGGCGCAGACGAAGGCCGAGACCGAAGCGAGAGCCGAGTCCGAAGCGAAGGCCGCGGCGGAAGCCGAGGCCAAGGCGGAGGCAGCGGTCGAGGCGGAGGCGGCGGCCGAGGCCGAGGCGGTCGCCGAAGGCGCCGAGGCCACGAGCGCCCCGGCCGCGGACTCGGCGACCACCACCCGATAGGCACCGTCCCGGCCCCGGTCACCGACCGGGGCCGGAGTGCCGGTGATCCCTCCTTCAGGAGACACGTTGCCCGAGCTGCCCGAGGTCGAGGTGGTCCGACGCGGTCTGGAGCGCTGGATCAGCGACCGCACGGTCGCCGAGGTCCAGGTGCTGCACCCCCGCGCGGTGCGCCGCCACCTCGGCGGCGCGGAGGACTTCGCGGCCCGCCTCAAGGGCCGCCGCACCGGGGCGGTCCGCCGCCGCGGCAAGTATCTGTGGCTGCCGTTGGAGGACACCGCCGAAGCGGTGCTCGCCCACCTCGGCATGAGCGGCCAGCTGCTGGTCCAGCCCGGCGACGCCCCGGACGAGAAGCACCTGCGCATCCGGGTCCGGTTCGCCGACGACCTGGGCACCGAGCTGCGCTTCGTCGACCAGCGCACCTTCGGTGGGCTCTCGCTGCACGGCTCCGTGCCCGGCGACCTGGAGGGGCTGCCGGACGCCATCGCCCACATCGCCCGCGACCCGCTGGACCCCGCCTTCGACGAGGCGGCCTTCCACCTCGCGCTGCGCCGCCGCCGTACGACCGTCAAGCGCGCCCTGCTCGACCAGTCGCTGATCAGCGGCGTCGGCAACATCTACGCCGACGAGGCGCTGTGGCGCGCCCGGCTGCACTACGACCGGCCGACCGCCACCCTCACCCGGCCGCGCTCCACCGAACTCCTCGGCCATGTGCGGGATGTCATGAGCGCGGCGCTGGCCGTGGGCGGCACCAGCTTCGACAGCCTCTACGTCAATGTGAACGGCGAGTCGGGGTACTTCGAGCGCTCCCTCGACGCGTACGGCCGGGAGGACGAGCCGTGCCGCCGCTGCGGCACCGCCATGCGCCGCCGCCCCTGGATGAACCGCTCCAGCTACTTCTGCCCGCGCTGTCAGCGCCCGCCGCGCTCGGCCGGGGCCTCGGCCCTCCAAAGGGGTGTCTTGCCGATCAGGCCGGGCTCCCGACCAGACACCCCCTAGGCGCGCCGCCCGTCGTAGGCCTCCCGGGCGCTCAGCACCTCCGGCATCCGCTCCTCGACCAGGCCGATCAGCGACAGCAGTCGCTCGGCGACCGCGTGCCCCAGCGGGGTGAGCCGGTAGTCCACGCGCGGCGGATTGACCAGCTGGGCCTCGCGGTGCACCAGACCGTCCCGCTCCAGCGCGTGCAGCGTCTGGGACAGCATCTTCTCGCTGACGCCGTCGACCCGGCGCCGCAGCTCGTTGAAGCGGCAGCCGCTCTCGTGCAGCGCGGTCAGGGTGAGGCTGCCCCACTTGCCGGTGACATGCTCCAGCGTGGCGCGGGACGGACAGGCGCGCGCGAACACGTCGAAGGCCGCGTCCCCGGCGGCGTCCGCCCGCGGACGGCTCCCGGCGGTGCGTTCACATTCCATGCACCTACCATACGCGCAGCGCTCTCCGATGGGTCGCGCTGTCATCCGGTAAGCGGGCATGCCGGGACGGCCCGGTGTGCGTACACGTGACACCCGGACCGCCCGTTTGTCGCTCTAGTAGCCGAAGTCCTGGGTCCACCAGGGGCCGTCGTCGCCGAAGTGCGCGCCGACGCCGAGTGTCTTGTACTGGCAGTTGAGGATGTTCGCCCGGTGGTCGGGGCTGTCCATCCACGAGTCCATCACGGCCTGCGCGGTGGTCTGGCCGCGGCCGATGTTCTCCCCGCCCAGGTCCAGGATGCCCGCGAGCTTGGCGCGCTCCCAGGGGTCCTGGCCGTCCGGGTCGAGGTGGTCGAAGAAGTCGCGTATCGCCATGTCGTCGGCGAAGTCCTGCGCCAGCTGGGCGAGTTTCGGGTCCTCGGTCACCGGCTGGCAGCCGGCCGTGGCCCGCTCCTGGTTCACCAGGGCGATGACCGCCTTCTCGGCCGCCGCCGCCCGGTCGGGCTTCTCCGGCGGCAGGCTGGGCACCGGATCCGTCGTGGGCGTCCGGGGCGGAGGGGTCGAGTCCGAGCCCCCGCCGCCCGAGCCGCCGCCGTCCGGGGAGCCGCCGGGTTTGCTGCCGGACGGGGAGCTCGGGTGCTCGTCCGACGGTGTCGTGGACGGCGTTCCGGCGGGCTTCGAGGGGGTCGCGGAGGGGGTCGTGGACGGCGCCTGCGGGGTGTCGTCGCCGGGGCCCGTCGACGTCCCCGCGCCGCCCGCCGGGAAGCCGGTCCCCGGGTCCTGGGTGTCCGGGCCGGTGCCGGGCGACCCGCCGGCCTGCACCTGCTGCCCGGCGGGCTCACTGCCGCCGAGACCCGCGGGGCCCGGGACCAACCCGGAGGCCATGGCCACGGCGCTCACCGCGACCGCGGCGGACACACTCAACAGCCCGGTCCTCACCGGTGCGAGAGGGCTACGGCGCGGTCCCCGGTGGCGGCCGGCGCCCACCACGGGCGGCGTCGCGGTTCCGGGGGCAGATCGTCGATGGCGGCCCATCTCCTGCCTTCCTTGTGCACGAGAGCGTCAAATGTGTGGCTCGTGTGGTCAACTCATGTGTCACTCGTGTGAGTGAGTCTCGCTGAGCCGGGACTGTACGCCATGCGGCAGGAGGTGGAGGTGCCGAGGCGCCAATTAGCCGGTTAGCGTGCAGACATGAACGACAACGTGCGCCTCACCGCGTGGGTCCGCGGCCGTGTCCAGGGCGTCGGCTTCCGGTGGTTCACCCGGGCCAACGCGCTGCGCATCGGAGGCCTCGCCGGATTCGCCTCCAACCTCTCCGACGGCCGCGTCCAGGTCGTCGCGGAGGGTCCGCGCGCGGGGTGCGAACAGCTGCTCGACTGGTTGCGGGAGGGCGACACGCCCGGGCGTGTCGACGGTGTCACCGAGATCTGGGACACACCGCGCGGCGGCTACGACAGCTTCGAGATCCGCTGAGCGAGCCCCCTCGGGGCCCCGTTCCGCCCTCTTCCGGCGCCCCGCCGACCACGCCTTCCGTGCGCGCCGTGAGCAGAAACCGGCTGATGGTTGCGAATGTCGCCGCTCCGTGGAAGGCTGCGGAGCGTAGGAAGATCCCCAACCGCTACGGGCCCTCTGGAGAGCGGGCGGCGCAGCTGCCGCCCCGTGTGCTCTCGGCCCTCGCGGTGCCCGGCGGCATGTGATCGTGTTGACCCTCAAACCAATTGGTGAGACTCTGGAAGTCCCCGCGCACCTTAACTTGTCCGCCACCTCAGCATGGCAATATCGGCGGACATCGCGGGTGCGAAATACCTCACGACCCACCACCGCTTCGGTCGGTCACTCAGTGTGGAGGACCATCCATCATGGCAAAGGCGCTTCTCGGTTACGTCGGCGGTTCCGACCCCCGAGTCCTCGCCGAGATGCGACGGCTTCAGCAGCGCGTTCAGGATCTTGAATCCGAGCTGGTTCGGATCCAGGCCGAAAACGACGCGCTGTCCGCCGCCGCTCGTCACGGCGACTCGCTGCTCGAAAGCATCGACGTATCCCAGGCGGAGCCTGCGCTCGCCTGACCCCAGCCCTCGGGCCGGTCGGGCTGAACCGTCAGCCGCTTGAGAATCTTCAAGGGACGCCTCGGCGTCCCTTCGTCGTTCCCCCGCGTTCGTCCGGCTTTCCCTTACCGACTGATGTGCCCCTCCCCCTCACCGGTGAAACCGATCTTTGAGGAAAGCGGGAAAAAGCCGGGGCGGGCCCGCGGCGCCCCGCGCGCGGGACGAGGCCGGACAGGGCCCGGACGGTAGAGTCCAACGGCGTGCACCTGAAGAGCCTGACCCTACGAGGCTTCAAGTCCTTCGCCTCCGCCACGACGCTCCGCTTCGAGCCGGGTATCACCTGCGTCGTCGGCCCCAACGGGTCGGGCAAGTCCAACGTCGTGGACGCACTCTCCTGGGTCATGGGAGAACAGGGCGCCAAGTCGCTGCGCGGCGGCAAGATGGAGGACGTCATCTTCGCCGGGACCACCGGCCGCCCCCCGCTCGGCCGCGCCGAGGTCTCCCTCACCATCGACAACGCCGATGGCGCGCTGCCCATCGACTACGCCGAAGTCACCATCACGCGGATCATGTTCCGCAACGGCGGCAGCGAGTACCAGCTCAACGGCGACACCTGCCGGCTGCTGGACATCCAGGAACTGCTGTCCGACTCCGGCATCGGCCGCGAGATGCACGTCATCGTCGGCCAGGGCCAGCTCGACGGCGTCCTGCACGCCGACCCGACCGGCCGCCGCGCGTTCATCGAGGAGGCCGCGGGCGTCCTCAAGCACCGCAGGCGCAAGGAGAAGGCACTGCGGAAGCTGGACGCGATGCAGGCCAACCTCGCCCGCGTCCAGGACCTCACCGACGAGCTGCGGCGCCAGCTCAAGCCCCTCGGCCGCCAGGCCGCCGTCGCCCGCCGCGCCGCCGTCATCCAGGCCGACCTGCGCGACGCCCGGCTGCGGCTGCTCGCCGACGACCTGGTCACCCTGCGCGAGGCGCTGCGCACCGAGGTCGCCGACGAGGCCGAGCTGAAGAAGCGCAAGGAGGCCACGGAGGCCGAGCTGCGCACCGCCCAGCAGCGCGAGGCCGTCCTGGAGGAACAGGTGCGGCAGCTCGCACCACGGCTGCGCGACGCCCAGCAGACCTGGTACGAGCTGTCCCAGCTCGCCGAGCGGGTGCGCGGCACGATCAGTCTGGCCGACGCCCGGGTCAAGAGCGCGACCACCGCCCCAGCCGAGGAGCGGCGCGGCCGCGACCCGGAGGACATGGAGCGCGAGGCGGCCCGTATCCGGGAGCAGGAGGCCGAGCTGGAAGCCGCCCTGGAGGCGGCCGGCCGCGCCCTGGACGACACCGTCGCGCACCGCGCGGAACTCGAACGGAGCCTGGCGCAGGAGGAGCGCCGGCTGAAGGACGTGGCCCGCGCCATCGCCGACCGCCGCGAAGGGCTCGCCCGGCTGCAGGGCCAGGTCAACGCCGCCCGCGGCCGGGCCGCTTCGGCCCGCGCCGAGATCGAACGGCTGGCCGCCGCCCGCGACGAGGCCCAGGCCCGGGCCACCGCCGCGCAGGAGGAGTACGAACAGCTCAAGGCCGAGGTCGACGGGCTCGACGCGGACGACGCGGAATTGGCCGAACGCCACGAGGCCGCCAAGCGGGAGCTGGCCGAGGCGGAGACGGCGCTGAGCGCGGCCCGCGAGGCCGCCACCGCCGCCGAACGCGACCGCGCCGCGACCGCCGCCCGCCACGACGCCCTGGCGCTCGGCCTGCGCCGCAAGGACGGCACCGGCGCCCTGATGGCCGCGGCCGACCGCCTCACCGGCCTCCTCGGCCCGGCCGCCGAACTGCTCACCGTCACCCCCGGCTTCGAGGTCCCGGTCGCCGCGGCCCTGGGCGCCGCCGCCGACGCCCTCGCCGTCACCGACCCCGCGGCCGCCGCCGAGGCGATCCGCCTCCTGCGCACCGAAGACGCGGGCCGCGCCACCCTCCTCCCGACCCGCACCCTCGGCGGCCCGGCACCCGCCGATTCCGGTGAGCGCGCGGGGAACGCCGCCGTGCCCGGCTCGCGGACCCCGGACACCGCCACACCGGACGAGCCGGGCGTCGGGGACGAGCAGGCCACGGGGGACGGCGCGGCCGTGGTCCCGGCCACGCGGGCGCCCGCCGCCGACGCGGCAGGCGCGCAGCCCGCTCACGCCGTTGTGGTCGCCGCCGAGGGAGCGCGTCCGGGGGAGGCGTCCGTGCGGGCACCGCGGCCCACCGGGGGGCCGCCGCGGGTGGCGGGGCTGGTGGACGGGCCCGCCGGGCTGGTGGGGGCCGTGCGGCGGCTGCTGGACGGGATCGTCGCCGTCGGCACGCTGGAGGAGGCCGAGGAAGTCGTCCGGGCGCACCCCGAGTTGACCGCGGTGACCGCCGACGGCGATCTGCTCGGGGCGCACTTCGCGCAGGGCGGGTCCGCCGGGGCGCCCAGTCTGCTGGAGGTGCAGGCGTCGGTCGACGAGGCGGCGACGGAGCTGGAGGAGCTGGCCGTACGGTGCGAGGAGCTGGCCGGGGCGCAGCGCGCGGCGAAGGAGCGGCGTGCCGAGTGCGCCGCGCTGGTGGAAGAGCTGGCGGCCCGGCGCAGCGCGGCGGACCGGGAGAAGTCGCAGGTCGCGCAGTCCCTCGGCCGGTTGTCCGGGCAGGCGCGGGGCGCGGCGGGGGAGGCGGAGCGGTCGGCCGCGGCCGCCGCTCGGGCCGAGGAGGCGCTGGAGAAGGCGACCGAGGAGGCCGAGGAACTGGCCGAGCGGCTGGCGGTGGCCGAGGAGCAGCCGGGGGAGGAGGAGCCGGACACCTCCGTACGGGACCGGCTCGCCGCGGACGGCGCCAACGCCCGGCAGACCGAGATGGAGGCGCGGCTCCAGGCCCGTACGCATGAGGAGCGGGTGAAGGGGCTCGCGGGGCGGGCCGACGCGCTCGACCGGGGCGCGCGCGCCGAGCGCGAAGCGCGGGCGCGCGCCGAACAGCGGCGCGCCCGGTTGCGCCACGAGGCGCGGGTGGCGTCGGCGGTGGCGGCCGGAACCCGGCAGTTGCTGGCGCATGTGGAGGTGTCGCTCGTACGCGCCGCCGAGGAGCGGGACGTGGCCGAGCGCGCCAAGGCGACGCGCGAACGCGAGCTGGAGACCGCCCGTGGCCGGGGCCGTGACCTCAAGGGCGAGCTGGACAAGCTGACGGACTCGGTGCACCGGGGCGAGGTTCTGGGTGCCGAGAAGCGGATGCGGATCGAGCAGCTGGAGTCGAAGGCGCTGGAGGAGCTGGGCGTGGAGCCCGCCGGGCTGATCGCCGAGTACGGCCCCGACCAGCTCGTACCGCCGTCCCCGCCCGCCGAGGGCGAGGAGCTTCCGGAGGATCCTGAGCACCCGCGCAACCGGCCGGTGGCTTACGTCCGGGCGCAGCAGGAGAAGCGGCTGAAGGCCGCCGAGCGGGCGTACCAGCAGCTGGGCAAGGTCAATCCGCTGGCGCTGGAGGAGTTCGCGGCGCTGGAGGAGCGGCATCAGTTCCTGAGCGAGCAGCTGGAGGACCTGAAGAAGACGCGGGCGGATCTCCTCCAGGTGGTCAAGGAGGTCGACGAGCGGGTCGAGCAGGTGTTCACGGAGGCGTACCGGGACACCGCGCGCGAGTTCGAGGGCGTCTTCTCGCGGCTCTTCCCGGGCGGTGAGGGGCGCTTGGTGCTCACCGACCCGGACAACATGCTGACCACGGGCGTGGACGTGGAGGCGCGGCCGCCGGGCAAGAAGGTCAAGCGGCTGTCCCTGCTGTCCGGTGGGGAGCGCTCACTGACGGCC
The DNA here is from genome assembly GCF_001417735.1 of Streptomyces sp. NBRC 110028. Taxonomy (GTDB): domain Bacteria; phylum Actinomycetota; class Actinomycetes; order Streptomycetales; family Streptomycetaceae; genus Streptomyces. The sequence continues at coordinate 1,895 of NZ_BBUZ01000023.1, read as the reverse complement.
GTGGCGCTGCTGGTGTCGATCTTCAAGGCGCGGCCGAGCCCGTTCTATGTGATGGACGAGGTCGAGGCGGCGCTGGACGACACCAATCTGCAGCGGCTGATCCGGATCATGGAGGAGCTGCAGGAGTCGTCCCAGCTGATCGTGATCACTCACCAGAAGCGGACGATGGAGGTCGCGGACGCGCTGTACGGCGTCTCGATGCAGGGCGACGGAGTGTCAAAGGTCATCAGTCAGCGCCTGCGGTGACCGCTTCAATACTTGAAGTCAATGGCGCAAAGGGTGCAGCGTAACTTCTTGGTCACCACCTATTGACTTCGAAACTTGAAGGAATAGTCTCTGCAACGTCGCTTTTACCTTTAAGTGGTGGCCGAACCTCCCACGGCTCCGCCTCCACCGTCAAGGGTCTGCCCCCCACGTCCGGCAGCGTTGCCGGACGGGCCACAGGAGTTCACGTTGACCACCACCGCGCAGGCACAGGGGTCCGAAGGCCGTAAGGCCCGGCCGGACCATCTCGGCCATGTCATCTTCATCACCGCGGCCGCCGCGATGGGCGGCTTTCTCTTCGGCTACGACAGCTCGGTGATCAACGGAGCGGTCGAAGCCATCCGCGACCGGTACGACATCGGGTCCGCGGCCCTCGCCCAGGTCGTCGCCATCGCGCTGATCGGCTCGGCGATCGGCGCGGCCACCGCCGGCCGGATAGCCGACCGGATCGGCCGGATCCGCGTCATGCAGATCGCCGCCCTGCTGTTCACCGTCAGCGCGGTCGGCTCGGCCCTGCCCTTCGCCCTGTGGGACCTGGCCGTGTGGCGGGTGCTCGGCGGCATCGGCATCGGCATGGCGTCGGTGATCGGCCCGGCCTACATCGCCGAGGTCGCCCCGCCCGCGTACCGTGGCCGGCTCGCCTCCTTCCAGCAGGCCGCGATCGTCATCGGCATCGCCGTCTCCCAGCTCGTCAACTGGGGCATCCTCAACGCCGCCGACGGTGACCAGCGCGGCACGATCGGCGGTATCGAGGCCTGGCAGTGGATGCTCGGGGTGATGGTCATCCCGGCCGTCCTGTACGGGCTGCTGTCCTTCGCCATCCCCGAGTCCCCCCGCTTCCTGATCTCGGTCGGCCGGATCGACCGGGCCAAGGAGGTCCTGGCCGAGGTCGAGGGCGAGGCCGTCGACCTGAACGTCCGGGTCGGCGAGATCGAGCAGGCGATGCGCAGCGAGCACAAGTCGACCTTCAAGGACCTGATGGGCGGCCGGTTCGGGCTGCTGCCGGTGGTCTGGATCGGCGTCGGTCTTTCGGTCTTCCAGCAGCTCGTCGGCATCAACGTGGCCTTCTACTACTCCTCGACGCTGTGGCAGTCCGTCGGCGTCGACCCGAGCGGCTCGTTCTTCTACTCCTTCACCACGTCGATCATCAACATCCTCGGCACCGTGATCGCGATGATCTTCGTCGACAGGATCGGCCGTAAGCCGCTCGCCCTCATCGGCTCGGCCGGTATGGCGATCTCGCTCGCGCTGGTGGCCTGGGCGTTCTCCGCGAATCTGGTGGACGGCAAGCTTCCGCACGGCCAGGGCGTCGTGGCGCTGATCGCGGCCCACGCCTTCGTGCTCTTCTTCGCGCTCTCCTGGGGTGTGGTCGTCTGGGTCCTGCTCGGCGAGATGTTCCCCAACAGGCTCCGCGCCGCCGCCCTCGGCGTCGCCGCCTCCGCCCAGTGGATCGCCAACTGGGCCATCACCGCCAGCTTCCCGAGCCTGTCGGACTGGAACCTGTCGGGCACCTACGTCATATACACGGCCTTCGCCGCGCTCTCGATCCCGTTCATCCTCAAGTGGGTGCCGGAGACCAAGGGCAAGGCGTTGGAGGAGATGGGCTAACCGTTCCTGATCAGTGAGCGGGT
>NZ_BBUZ01000022.1:885977-1111930 GCF_001417735.1 Streptomyces sp. NBRC 110028 | reverse complement strand
GCTGCAGCGCGCCGCCCGCGCGCTGGCGGAGTTCCAGGTCGAGGGCATGGCCACCGCGATCCCCTTCCACCGGGCCGTGGTCGCCGACCCCGCCTTCACCAGCGACCCGTTCACCATCCACACCCGCTGGATCGAGACCGAGTTCACCAACACCATCCCGCCCTACACCGCCGCTCCCGCCACCGACGAGGACGAGGAAGCCGGCGCGCGGGAGACGGTGGTGGTCGAGGTCGGCGGCAAGCGGCTGGAGGTCTCCCTGCCCGCCTCCCTCGGCGTGGCCACCGCACCCGCGGGCGGCTCGAAGAAGCCCAAGCGCAAGGCCGTCAAGAAGGGCGGCTCCGCCGCCTCCGGCGACGCCCTCGCCTCCCCCATGCAGGGCACCATCGTCAAGGTCGCCGTCTCCGAAGGCGACACCGTGGCCGAAGGCGACCTCATCGTCGTCCTCGAAGCCATGAAAATGGAACAACCCCTCAACGCCCACCGCGCGGGCACCATCAAGGGCCTGAGCGCCGAGGTCGGCACCTCGATCACCTCGGGCTCGGTCATCTGCGAGATCAAGGACTGACACCGCGCCGTACCGCCAACCGGGCCCCGGCCGTCACAAGACGGCCGGGGCCCGCGGCATGCTCAGCGTCTCGCCACGTCCTGCGGGAAGGTCAGCTGCCCGCTCATCCAGCGCAGCGCCGTGGGCAGTTCGCGCCGCCAGGTGCGGAAGTTGTGGCTGCCCCGGCCCAGGATGATCGACTGGGCGCGCATCGGCGGCCGTACGGCGGCCAGGAACGACCGGGTCGCGCCGTAGTCCGGCTCGCCCTTGCGGCTGGAGGCCACCAGCACCGACACCTCGGGCCCCGGCAGGTGCCGCAGCCGCCACAGCAGATCGTGCTCCCGCATCCGCCGCCGCCCCGCCGGACCGCCGCCGAACAGGTCCCCGGTGGTGGGGTCGTTGACCACGCGGTAGTCGGGCGAGAGCGCGACCGCCGCGGAGTAGACCCGCGGATGGCGCATGGCCAGCTGCAGCGCACAGGTGCCGCCCGAGGAGTAGCCCAGGACGCCCCAGGCGCTGGAGTCATGGCCGATCCGGTAGTGGTGTGACAGCGCCTCGGGCAGGTCCTCGGCGAAGTACGTCTCGGCCCGCGGCCCTCCGGGGACGTCCACGCACTGGGTGTCCCGCGGCGGGGCGATGGTGGGCCGGACCATCACGATGACGGCGGGCTGCGCCGTCCCCCGCCGGATCAGGTCGCCCGCGGTCTGCGGCACCCGCAGATGCTGGGCCAGCAGAAACGACCCGCCGGGGTAGCCGCTGATCGCGACGATGACGGGGAACCGCTGGCGGGCGTACGGGCGCTGGAAGTACTGCGGCGGCAGGAAGACGTACGCCGGGTTGGCGACCTGGCTGCGGCGGCCCAGGATCCGCACCGACTCCACCGCTCCGGTCCGCTCCGGCGGCCCGCCGGGCAGCCCGTGCACCCGGTCGAGCCCCTGCGGCGGCGCGGGCTGCACCAGTGCCCCGGCCGGTCCGCCGGGGGCCGTCTCGCCGCCGTGCACGTCCGAGAGGGCGGCCGGGGCCTCGTCGCCCCCGCCCAGCAGCTCGTCCCAGGACCCGTAGAACTGGAAGTGGGCGTTGACCGCGAGCGCCAGCGCGGCGACCAGCGCGCACTGGGTCACCGCCAGCGAGCCGAGCCGGCCCAGCCACGCCCGTACGCCCCGACCGGCGAAGCGCGGCCACAGCCAGGCCGTGAGCGCGAAGCACACCACGGCGGCGGCCATCAGCACGCACTCCAGCGGCCGTCCGGTCAGCCCCATGGGCGTTGCCCGGCGCGGACGTTGATCCCCATCGTTTCCCCTCCTCGCGCGCCGAAGACGACAGTCTCCGGCGCCCCCATGCCGCGTGATGGCATGCTTGACCTACCGGCAGGCACAGCAAGGCACAGCAGGGAGGACCGCGATGGCGACCGAGACAGCCCCGGCGCACACGCCACCACTCCCCCGCCCCATGCGCGCCGACGCGCGCCGCAACTACGAGCGGCTGCTGGCCGAGGCGCGCACCGCCTTCACCCAGCACGGCACCGACGCCTCGCTGGAGGACGTCGCGCGCCGCGCGGGCGTCGGCATCGGCACGCTCTACCGGCACTTCCCCAACCGCACCGCGCTCATGGGCGCCGTCTTCCAGGGCGAGATGAACGCGCTGCTGACGCGCTCCCGCGAGCTGGCGAAGGCGCCCCAGCCGTGCACCGCGCTGGTCGACTGGCTGCGGGCGATCGTCCACCACGCCAGCACCTACCGCGGACTCGCCCAGGCCCTGATGGCCTGCTCGGGCGACGAGAGCTCGGAGCTGTCCCGCGGCTGCCGGCTGCCGCTGCGCGAGGCGGGCAGCGAACTGCTCGCCCGCGCCCAGCGGGCCGGGGCCGTGCGGCCGGACGTGGTGATCGCCGACCTGATGCAGCTGACCAACGCCATCGCGCTGGCCGTCGAGCAGTCGCCGGACGACCCGGAGCTGGCGGACCGGCTGCTCGCCCTGACCTTCACCGGCCTCAAGGCGCACTGAAGCGATCACCCTGGCACCGCTGTCCCACCGGCCGCCCGGTCAGCGGCGGCGCGGCGCCAGATCCGCCACCCGGCCACCGCCCGTCTGCTGCTCGGGCAGCGAGGCCGCGCTGCGCAGCTGGCCCGCGCCGCCGGGCCCCTGGCCGTGCGGATTGCGGCGCGGCCCGGGCAGCGGCAGCCCGTCCTCACCGGATCCGGCCCGCGGGGCCGATGAGCCCAGCCGCCCCGCCTGGCGGCCCGCGCCCGACGAGCCGCCGCCCTCGCCACCGGCCGGGCCGGACTCCGCGCCCGGCCCCGCCACCGCGATCTGCACGCCCTGGTCGGCCAGGGCCTGCAACTCGGTCAGCGCGCGGTCGTCCTGGGCGGGTGGCTCATCGGTCACCAGCCGCGTGATCACATCGGTGGGCACCGTCTGGAACATGGTGTCGGTGCCCAGCTTGGTGTGGTCGGCGAGCACCACCACCTCCGCCGCGGCCTGGACCAGCGCCCGGTCGACGCTGGCCGACAGCATGTTGGACGTGGACAGTCCGCGCTCGGCGGTCAGCCCGCTGCCGGACAGAAAGGCGCGCGAGACCCGCAGCCCCTGCAGGGACTGCTCGGCGCCGCTGCCGACCAGCGCGTAGTTGGAGCCGCGCAGGGTGCCGCCGGTCATCACGACCTCGACCCGGTTGGCATGCGCCAACGCCTGCGCGACCAGCAGGGAATTGGTGACCACGGTCAGCCCGGGGACCCGCGCGAGCCGGCGGGCCAGCTCCTGCGTGGTCGTACCGGCGCCGACCACGACGGCCTCGCCCTCCTCGACGAAACCGGCCGCGAGATCGGCGATCGCCGTCTTCTCCGCGGTCGCTAGATGGGATTTCTGCGGGAAGCCGGACTCCCTGGTGAATCCGCCCGGCAGCACCGCACCGCCGTGCCGGCGGTCGAGCAGTCCTTCTGCCTCCAGCGCCCGCACATCACGCCGTACGGTCACTTCGGAGGTCTGGACGACGCGGGCGAGCTCACGGAGCGATACCGCTCCGTTCGCACGCACCATTTCAAGGATCAATTGGCGACGTTCTGCAGCGAACACGAAACTGACAGTAACGCCAACGACTGTCTGTTTTCAGCAGCTTGCACTAATTAGCAGAAGTTGTTCATCTGCGCGGGCGCAAGCTGCTATAAGGGGCGCACCTCATACCCCGCCGGACCGTCCTGACTACCCTTCGGACGACTTGCGCGTGTGCAACTGCCGTGCCACCTCGGCGATCGAGCCGGACAGCGAGGGGTACACGGTGAACGCCTTGGCGATCTGCTCGACCGTCAGGTTGTTGTCGACGGCCAGCGCGATGGGGTGGATCAGCTCGCTCGCGCGCGGCGCGACCACCACACCGCCCACCACGATGCCGGTGCCCGGACGGCAGAAGATCTTCACGAAGCCGTCCCGGATGCCCTGCATCTTCGCCCGCGGGTTGCGCAGCAGCGGCAGCTTCACCACCCGGGCGTCGATCTTCCCGGCGTCCACGTCGGCCTGCGAATAGCCCACGGTGGCGATCTCGGGGTCGGTGAAGACGTTCGCCGACACCGTCTTCAGGTTCAGCGGCGTGACCGCGTCCCCCAGGAAGTGGTACATCGCGATCCGGCCCTGCATCGCCGCCACCGACGCCAGCGCGAACACCCCGGTGCAGTCACCGGCCGCGTACACGCCCGGCGCGCTGGTGCGCGACACCTTGTCGGTCAGGATGTGCCCGGACTCCTTCATCCGGACCCCGGCCTCCTCCAGGCCCATGCCCGCGGTGTTCGGGATCGAGCCCACGGCCATCAGACAGTGGCTGCCGGTGATGACCCGCCCGTCCGCGAGCGTGACCTCCACCCGGTCCCCGACTCGTCCCTCCTCGCCCGCCTTCGGCGAGGAGGGTCCCTGTGCCGATGCGGGTCCGGGGACACGCTTCACCGCCGTTGCCCGCGACCGGGACATCACGTTCATCCCGCGCCGCCGGAAGACGTCCTCCAGCACCGCCGCCGCGTCCGGGTCCTCGCCCGGCAGCACCCGGTCCCGGCTGGAGACCAGCGTGACCTTGGAGCCCAGCGCCTGGTACGCGCCCGCGAACTCGGCGCCCGTGACACCGGACCCAACCACGATCAGCTCCTCGGGCAGCTCATCGAGGTCGTACACCTGCGTCCAGTTCAAGATGCGCTCGCCGTCCGGCTGCGCGTCCGGGATCTCCCGCGGGTGCGCGCCGGTCGACACCAGCACCGCGTCCGCGACCAGGGTCTCCTCGGAGCCGTCCGCCGCCCGGACGATCACCTTCCGCGATCCGTCCGGCCCCTGCGCGGGCTCCAGCCGCCCACGCCCCCGCATGACCCGCGCGCCGGCGCGCGTCACGGAGGCCGTGATGTCGTGCGACTGCGCGAGCGCCAGCCGCTTCACCCGCCGGTTGACCTTGCCCAGATCCACGCCCACCACCCGGGCCGCCTGCTCCAGCGGCGGGGTGTCATCGGCGACGATGATGCCCAACTCCTCGTACGAAGAGTCGAACGTCGTCATCACCTCTGCCGTGGCGATCAACGTCTTCGACGGCACGCAGTCGGTCAGCACCGACGCCCCGCCCAGACCGTCGCAGTCGACGACGGTCACCTCCGCGCCGAGCTGGGCGGCGACCAGCGCCGCCTCGTAGCCGCCGGGTCCGCCACCAATGATCACGATCCGAGTCACATGCTCCATTGTCCCGTACCCACCCATTAGGCTTCCGCCCGGGGGTTCGAGTGCGCATTCCGCTACGAACCCGCCACCCCAAGAGCGCTTCCACCCCTCTCCCGTACCCTCTGATCCATGTCGCTCTACGCCGCGTACGCCGGCAACCTCGACGCGCGGCTGATGTCCCGCCGCGCACCGCACTCACCCCTGCGCGGCACAGGCTGGATCACCGGCTGGCGCCTGACCTTCGGCGGGGAGCAGATGGGCTGGGAAGGAGCCCTCCCCACCATCGTCGAAGCCCCGCGCTCGCAGGTCTTCGTCGCCCTCTACGACATCGCCCCCATGGACGAGGACTCCATGGACCGCTGGGAGGGCGTCGGCCTGGACATATACCGCCGCATGCGGATCCGCGTCCACACGCTGGACGGCGACGAACCCGCCTGGCTGTACGTCCTCAACGGCTACGAGGGCGGCCTGCCCTCCGCCCGCTACCTCGGCGAGATCGCCGACGCCGCCGAATCCGCCGGGGCGCCCCACGACTACGTCATGGAACTGCGCAAGCGTCCCTGCTGACTCCGCTTGCGCGCGGCTGGTGAAGTCATCGTGCCGATGCGGCCGTCCCCCTGTTCTCCCACGTGGGGCCCGGGTGAGGATGCGAGTTGATCTCGACCGCCACCACCGAAAGCCGAAAGCCGACCGATATGCCCGTCTTCAGGCGCCGCAAGGGCAACCGACCTCGACTGGCCCCCGAACTCGACGACACCGCCCTCGGCCGGGTCCGGCAACGCCTTGAGACGAGCTGGGTCCGCGGCGACCTCGACACCACCGTGATCGCCCAGGTCTCCAGGGTGGTCGAGGACGCCGGTGAGGACTGGGACCGCAAGGCCCACCGCCTCGCCGTGCTCGCCGCCGCCGCGGGGCGGGCACTGCCCGGGATCTGGCGCCGTCACCACCCCCGCGACCAGGGAGCCCTGCTGCTGCACGCCTGGTCGGACCTGGTGCAGGACCAGCCCGACCTGAGCGACGCCCGCGAGGCCTGCCGCCTCGCCGCCGAGCTGGTTCCCGCCGACCCCACCCCCTACGTGGTGCACCTGGCCACACTGCGCCGCGAGCGGCGCCCCCACCACGAGCTGTCGGCGATCTGGCAGGAGATCATGACCCGCGACCGGTGGAACCGCGAGGCGCACCTCCAGGTCCTCGGCTATCTGTCCCCCGAAGAGTGCGGCTCCGCCGTACAACTCCTCGACCTGCTCGACTCGGTCCGCGGCCGCATGCCCGCCGACGCCCCCGCCGCCGCCCTGGAGCTGACCGCGATCGTCCGCGGCCACCAGCGCGCCATGGCCACCGGCGGCATGGAGGCGATCAGCGCCGGCGAGTACTGGCGGCGCGAGCAGGTCGCCTCCGTCCTCGACCAGGCCACCCAGGACTGGACCCGCCCCGGCTTCCTCCGCCACGCCGCCGCCCTCGCGGACCTCAACGTCCTGGCCTACGCCCTGGTCAGGTCCGGCCGCATGGCCGACGCCACCACGGCCCTGCGCGCCACCACGGGCGTGGTGACCCCCTGGCCCTGGAACGCCGACGGCGACCCCCTGGAACGGTTCTCCCAGCCCTACGAACGCCTCGTCGCCCTCTCGTAGCGCGCCCGCTTCACAACGATCCGAACACCACCCACGAAGACCGTCTACGCGCGTAGGCCCGGACGGGCTACCCTCGTGCGCGTGAACGCATCTGTTACCAGGAACAGCCACGGCGACCCCGCCGACCCCCACGCCGTCGCCGACGCCGCCGCCACGCGCCTGCGCGAGCTGACCGGCGCGGAGACCCACGACGTCGCCCTGGTCCTGGGCTCCGGCTGGGTCCCCGCCACGGACGCGCTCGGCAACCCGGAGCACGAGTTCCCCGTCACCGAGCTGCCCGGCTTCCCGCCGCCCGCCGTCGCGGGCCACGCGGGCACCATCCGCTCGTACAAGCTGGGCGACAAGCGGGCCCTCGTCTTCCTCGGCCGCACCCACTACTACGAAGGCCGCGGCGTCGCCGCCGTCGCCCACGGCGTCCGCACCGCCGTCGCCGCCGGCTGCAAGACCATCATCCTCACCAACGGCTGCGGCGGCCTCCGCGAAGGCATGCGCCCCGGCCAAGCGGTCCTCATCAGCGACCACATCAACCTCACCGCCGCCTCCCCCATCGTGGGCGCCAACTTCGTCGACCTCACCGACCTCTACTCGCCCCGGCTGCGGGCCCTCTGCCAGCAGATCGACCCCACCCTGGAAGAGGGCGTCTACGCCCAGTTCCCCGGCCCGCACTACGAGACGCCCGCCGAGATCACCATGGCCCGCACCATCGGGGCCGACCTGGTCGGCATGTCCACCGCCCTCGAAGCCATCGCGGCCCGCGAGGCGGGCGCCGAGGTCCTGGGCATCTCCCTGGTCACCAACCTCGCCGCGGGCATGACCGGCGAACCCCTCAACCACGAGGAGGTCCTCCAGGCCGGCCGCGACTCCGCCACCCGCATGGGCACGCTGCTGTCCCAGGTCCTGGACCGCCTCTGACGCTGGGGGCTCCGCCCCAAACCCCCCGCCGGGGCTCCGCCCCAAACCCCCCGCCGGGGCTCCGCCCCCAAACCCCCCGCCGGGGCTCCGCCCCGGACCCCGGCTTTCGCTGCGGGGTGGGTGCGCGGTGCGTCCGGTCGGCGGCCACCCGCCAGTGGCCCCGCCCCAGCCCGTCCCCGGTTGCGCACCGGGGTCGCACCACGCCGCCCGGCCGGCGGGCGTACCGGAGCCGGGCCGCGGGCCCGGAGTCCGGCGCACCCACCCACCACCCGCACCCCCACCCAGGAGGCCCCCATGGCGCTCGACCTCATCGACCAGGCCACCACCTGGCTGGCCGAGGACCCCGACCCCGATACCCGCGGCGAGCTGCGGGCGCTGCTGGACGCGGCCGAGGGGGGCGACGACGAGGCGCGGCGCGCGCTCGCCGAGCGCTTCTCCGGCACGCTTCAGTTCGGCACCGCGGGCCTCCGCGGCGAACTGGGCGCGGGACCCATGCGGATGAACCGCGCGGTCGTCATCCGCGCCGCCGCCGGTCTGGCCGCGTACCTCGCGCGGCGGCCGGAGCACGCGGGCGGCCTCGTCGTCATCGGCTACGACGCCCGCTACAAGAGCGCGGACTTCGCCCGCGACACGGCCGCCGTCATGACGGGCGCCGGTTTCCGCGCGGCGCTGCTGCCCCGCCCGCTGCCGACGCCGGTGCTGGCGTTCGCGATCCGCCACCTCGGCGCGGTCGCGGGGATCGAGGTCACGGCGAGCCACAACCCGCCGCGGGACAACGGGTACAAGGTCTACCTGGGCGACGGTTCGCAGATCGTCCCGCCCGCCGACGCGGAGATCGCGGCGGAGATCGCGGCGGTGGGCGGTCTGGGCGGCGTACGCCGCCCGGACACCGGGTGGGAGACGCTGGACGACGGCATCCTCGACGCGTACCTGGCCCGTACCGACGCCGTGCTGACGCCCGGCTCGCCGCGTGACGCCCGCGTCGTCTACACGCCCCTGCACGGCGTGGGCCGCGAGACGCTGACGGCGGCGTTCGCGCGGGCGGGCTTCCCGGAGCCCACGGTGGTGCCGGAGCAGGCGGAGCCCGACCCGGCCTTCCCGACGGTGGCGTTCCCGAATCCGGAGGAGCCGGGGGCGATGGACCTGGCGTTCGCGGCGGCCCGCGAGGCGGCGCCCGACATCGTCATCGCGAACGACCCGGACGCGGACCGCTGCGCGGTGGCGGTCCCCGAGCCGGGGGCGGGTACGAGGACGAACACCGGCTGGCGGATGCTGCGCGGCGACGAGGTGGGCGCGCTGCTCGCCACCCACCTCGTGCGCAAGCGCGTCCGCGGCGCCTTCGCGACGACGATCGTGTCGTCGTCGCTGCTGTCGCGCGTCGCGGCAGACGCGGGCCTGCCGTACGACGAGACGCTGACCGGCTTCAAGTGGCTGGCCCGGGTGGACGGTATGGCGTACGCGTACGAGGAGGCGCTGGGCTACTGCGTGGACCCGGACGGCGTGCGCGACAAGGACGGGATCACGGCGGCGCTGCTGGTGGCGGAGCTGACGTCGGAGCTGAAGGAGCAGGGGCGGACGCTCACCGACCTGCTGGACGACATCGCCGTCGCGCACGGTCTGCACGCCACGGACCAGCTGTCCGTACGGGTCGAGGACCTGTCCCTGATCGCGGCGGCGATGCGACGGCTGCGCGAGCGGCCCCCGGCCGAGCTGGCGGGCCTGAAGGTCACGACGGCCGAGGATCTGACGCGGGGGACAAAGGCCCTGCCCCCGACGGACGGCCTGCGCTATCGGCTCGCCGGGAAGGACACGGTCCGCTCGGCCCGCGTGATCGTCCGCCCGAGCGGCACGGAGCCGAAGCTGAAGTGCTACCTGGAGGTGGTCGTGGACGTGCCCGGCGCCGCGGACCTGCCCCCGGCCCGCGCGACGGCGGAAACGGTGCTGGCGGCCCTGAAGAAGGACCTCTCGGCGGCGGCCGGGATCTGACGCCCCGCCCTCAGATCAGCAGCATGATCACCAGCAGCACCGCACCGGCCAGGGTGGGCGCGATGACCTCGAACGCCCAGCGCACCTCGGGCTCGCCCTGCGCGCCGTCGCGGGACGCGTGGGACTCGGCCAGTTCGCGCAGATCGCCGATGGTCTGGTCGGCCTGGGCGCGGCGGTCCGCCGTCGCGCCCGGGCCGGAGGCGCGGCCGGTGACGCCGGGCGTACGGCCGAAGGAGCCCGCCGCCGCGTCGCGGCTCTGCTGCCGGGCGGCCCGCTTGCGCTGCCGCAGCGAGACGGGGACGGCCCACAGCTGGTACGTCGCGCCGCCCGCCAGCACTTCGCTGGTGTAGCCGGCGCGCAGGGTGTCCACGGAGCCCCAGGGGAGGGTGATGGTGCGGAAGGGGTTGCGTACGAGAAGGCGGTCCGCGCCCGCGTACACCGCCGGGCGCACGGTGAAGGCGATCACCACCGGCACCGCGAACAGCAGCCCGGCGAGGGCGAGCCACGGGGTGCGGCCCTCGCCGCGCAGGATGGCGTCGATGCCGAGCCAGCCGCCGAGTCCGAGCAGCAGCACGCCGCCCACGATGCCGCCCGGGGAGCGGTAGACGCGGTCGGCGTACGTGGTGGGTTCCCCGGGCTCCTCGGCGGGCTGCGCAGGGTCGGCGGGGTCGTCCGGGCTCGTCATGGGGCCGATTGTGCCGCACGGCCCTTCCCCTTGGGCCTCGGGATCAACACGGAACGAATACGGATCGGAGCCGTTCCCTTCCGGTTCGGCCCCAGGTCAGGGGGGTGACATACCGCTACGCGCGTAGATATGCTCAGGTGGTGACCATGCCCACCACTGTTCCCGCATACGGCAAAGAGGCCGCGGAGCGACTGGCGTCGATGGCGGACGTGACCGCCACCGACAGCGCGCTGCGCCGCTTCCTGCACGGCCTGCCGGGCGTCGACGCGGTTGGCCTGCAGGCCCGTGCCGCGACCCTCGGCACCCGCTCGATCAAGACGACGGCGAAGGCGTACGCCATCGACCTGGCGATCTCGATGATCGACCTGACGACCCTGGAGGGCGCGGACACCCCGGGCAAGGTCCGGGCGCTGTGCGCGAAGGGGATCAGCCCCGACCCCACCGACCGCACCGTCCCGAAGGTCGCGGCGATCTGCGTCTACGGCGACATGGTGGCGACCGCGAAGGAGGCGCTGGGCGCCGGCGGCATCCACGTGGCGGCCGTGGCGACCGCGTTCCCGTCCGGCCGGGCGGCCCGCTCCGTGAAGCTGGCCGACACCCGGGAGGCGGTGGCCGCCGGGGCGGACGAGATCGACATGGTGATCGACCGCGGGGCGTTCCTCTCCGGCCGCTACCTGGAGGTCTTCGAGGAGATCCGGCAGGTGAAGGAGGCGTGCGTCCGCCCGGACGGCAGCGCCGCCCATCTGAAGGTCATCTTCGAGACGGGCGAGCTGCAGACGTACGACAATGCGCGCCGCGCGTCCTGGCTGGCGATGCTCGCGGGCGCCGACTTCATCAAGACGTCGACCGGCAAGGTGTCCGTCAACGCCACACCGCCGGTCACCCTCGTCCTCCTGGAGGCGGTCCGCGACTTCCGCGCCGCGACCGGGGTGCAGGTGGGGGTGAAGCCCGCCGGTGGCATCCGTACCTCGAAGGACGCCATCAAGTACCTGGTGATGGTCAATGAGACGCTGGGCGAGGAGTGGCTGTCCGCGGACTGGTTCCGCTTCGGCGCGTCGAGTCTGCTGAACGATCTGCTGATGCAGCGCCAGAAGCTGAGCACCGGCCGGTACTCCGGTCCCGACTACGTGACGGTGGACTGATCGCCATGCCCGTTTTCGAGTACGCCCCCGCTCCCGAGTCCCGCACGGTCGTCGACATCGCGCCGTCGTACGGGCTGTTCGTCGACGGCGAGTTCCGCGAGGCGGGTGACGGGAAGGTCTTCAAGACCGTCTCCCCCTCCACCGAGGAGGTCCTCTCCGAGGTCGCCCAGGCAGGCGCCGAGGACGTGGACCGCGCGGTGAAGGCCGCCCGTAAGGCGTTCGAGCCCTGGTCCGCCCTCCCCGGCTCCGAGCGCGCCAAGTACCTGTTCCGCATCGCGCGGATCATCCAGGAGCGCTCGCGCGAGCTGGCGGTGCTGGAGTCGCTGGACAACGGGAAGCCGATCCGCGAGTCGCGGGACGCCGATCTGCCGCTGGTCGCCGCGCACTTCTTCTACTACGCGGGGTGGGCCGACAAGCTGTCCTACGCGGGCTACGGTTCCGATCCCAAGCCGTTGGGCGTGGCGGGCCAGGTCATCCCCTGGAACTTCCCGCTCCTGATGCTGGCGTGGAAGATCGCCCCGGCGCTGGCCTGCGGCAACACGGTCGTGCTGAAGCCCGCCGAGACGACTCCCCTGAGCGCCCTGTTCTTCGCGGACATCTGCCGCCAGGCGGGCCTGCCGAAGGGCGTGGTCAACATCGTCACCGGCGACGGCTCGACCGGCGCCGAGCTGGTGGCCCACCCCGGGATCGACAAGGTGGCCTTCACGGGATCGACCGAGGTCGGCAAGGCGATCGCCCGCACGGTGGCCGGTACGGAGAAGAAGGTCACCCTGGAGCTGGGCGGCAAGGCCGCGAACATCGTCTTCGACGACGCGCCGATCGACCAGGCGGTCGAGGGCATCATCGGCGGCATCTTCTTCAACCAGGGCCACGTCTGCTGCGCGGGCTCCCGCCTGCTGGTCCAGGAGTCCGTCCAGGACGAGCTGCTGGACGCGCTCAAGCGCCGTATGCGCACGCTGCGCGTCGGCGACCCGCTGGACAAGAACACCGACATCGGCGCGATCAACTCCGCCGAGCAGCTGGCCCGCATCCGCGACCTGGCCGACGCGGGCGAGGCCGAGGGAGCCGAGCGCTGGGCGCCCGAGTGCGAGCTGCCCAGCTCCGGCTACTGGTTCGCGCCCACCCTCTTCACCGGCGTCACCCAGGCCCACCGGATCGCCCGCGAGGAGATCTTCGGCCCGGTCCTGTCGGTGCTGACCTTCCGCACCCCCGACGAGGCGGTGGCGAAGGCGAACAACACCCCGTACGGCCTGTCGGCGGGCATCTGGACGGAGAAGGGCTCGCGCATCCTGGCGATGGCGGGCAAGCTGCGCGCCGGGGTGATCTGGTCCAACACGTTCAACAAGTTCGACCCCGCCTCGCCGTTCGGCGGCTACAAGGAGTCGGGCTACGGCCGCGAGGGCGGCCGCCACGGCCTGGAGGCATATCTCGATGTCTGAACGACTCTCCGTCCTCAAGACCTACAAGCTCTTCATCGGCGGCAAGTTCCCACGTTCCGAAAGCGGCCGGGTGTACGAGGTGACCGATCCCAAGGCGCGCCGGCTGGCCAACGCCCCCCTGGCCTCCCGCAAGGACGCCCGCGACGCGGTGGTCGCCGCGCGCAAGGCGTTCGGCGGCTGGTCCGGGGCCACCGCGTACAACCGCGGCCAGATCCTCTACCGCGTCGCCGAGATGCTGGAGGGCCGCCGCGACCAGTTCGTACGCGAGGTGGCGGCCGCCGAGGGGCTTTCCGCGGCCAAGGCCACCGCATCGGTCAACACGGCGATCGACCGCTGGGTCTGGTACGCGGGCTGGTCCGACAAGGTCGCCCAGATCGCGGGCTCCGCCAACCCGGTCGCCGGGCCGTACTTCAACCTCTCCACCCCCGAACCGACCGGCGTCGTGGCCCTCCTGGCCCCCCAGGGCTCTTCCTTCCTGGGCCTGATCTCGGTCCTGGCCCCCGCGATCGTCACCGGCAACACGGCGGTCGTCGTGGCCAGCGAGAAGGCCCCCCTCCCCGCCCTCTCCCTCGCCGAGGTCCTGGCCACCTCCGACCTCCCGGGCGGCGTGGTCAACATCCTCTCCGGCCGCACCGCCGAACTGGCCACCCCGCTCGCCGCCCATCAGGACGTCAACGCGATCGACCTGACGGGCGCGGCCCCCGAGCTGGCGGCCGACCTGGAGAGGGCCGCCGCCGACAACCTCAAGCGCGTGGTCCGTCCACACCCCGTGGACTGGCCCGCCGACCCGGGCACCGGCCGCCTCCTGTCCTTCCTGGAGACGAAGACGGTCTGGCACCCCATGGGCGTCTGACCCCGCGGGCCCCTCGCCCACCCGGCGAGGGGCCGCCTCTCAGCACCGCTCCCGCCGACCGGACTACCGCACCGGCGGCCGCCACCCCGGCGCGCGTCCGCAGGCACAGGCTGACTCGAGCGCGTCGCGCACACGCCTTTGGTCAGCCCTTCGGCATGGGGCACGCAGCGCCAGGCGTCGCCGCACCCCACCTCGGCTGACGCGTAGGCCGACCTAAAAGATCATGCACGTGGTGGTGGCGTGGGCGATCAGGTTGCCCTGGTCGTCCAGCACCCTGCCCTCGGCGGTGGCGGTACGGCGGCCGGCGTGGATGACGGTGCCTTCGGCGGTGAGGGTCTGGCCGTCCGTGCGGGCGGCGCGGATGTAGTTGACCTTGAGTTCGAGGGTGGTGTAGCCGGTCCCGGCGGGGAGAGTGGTGTGGACGGCACAGGCCATGGCGGAGTCGAGGAGAGTGGCGGCGATGCCGCCGTGGACGGTGCCGAGCGGGTTGGCGAAGTCGGGGCGGGTGTCGAGGGAGATGACGATGCGGCCGTGCTCGACCTCGTCGAAGCGCATGCCGAGCAGGCGGCCTATGGACGGGATGTCGGTGGGGCGTTCGGTCTGCACCCAGCGCATCAGTTCCAGGCCGGTCATGGCTGCGAGGTCGGTGGTGGTCACGGTCGTTCTCCTAGGTGGTGCCGGGCGTGCGGGGATCGGCGCGGTGTGGGTCAGCCGAGCGGGTCGGCGGTGTCGCGCAGGGTGGCCAGGGCCGGGGCGTACATGCGGGTCTTGATGGTGCCGAGGGTGTCACCGGCCTTGTCCACCTGGGCCTGGGCGAGGGCGATGGCGGTGGAGCGCACGGCGTCCTCGACGACCGCCTGGTCGACGATACCGACGGCCGCGGCGTCGGACCCGCCGTAGCGGCGGGCGGTGACCATGGCCTCGTGCGCGGTCCGCGGTGTCAGCCGGGACTGGATGAGGGCGGACATGCCGGGAGTGAAGGGGATGTTGATGTCCGCTTCGGGCAGGCACCAGTAGCCGCGGTCGGCGCGCATGACGCGGAAGTCGTGGGCCAGGGAGAACATCGCGCCCGCGGCGAACGTGTGGCCCTGGAGCGCGGCCACCGTGATGACCGGCAGCGACAGCATCCGCGCGAACAGCTCGTGGACGGAGACGACGTAGTCCTGGTGCTGGTCGGCGTGGGCGAACAGCCAGTCCAGGTCGAGCCCGTTGGAGTAGAACTTGCCCGTGGCGGCGGTGACCAGGGCGCGGGGGCCTTCCGCCTTCTCCACCTCGTCGAGCGCGGCGCTGACGGCGGCGATCCAGTCGGGGTGGAAGCGGTTCTCGCCGTCTCCCAGATCGAGGACGAAGACGTTTTCCTGACGGTCGAGCGAGGGCATGACGGCTCCTTCAGGGCTGGGATCCGGCCTCGGGCCGTTGGGGCAGGGCGTTGAGCAGCAGGTCGTGGATCTCGGCGGCGGCAGCTTCCAGCGGAGCGGTGCTCTGCTCGGCACGGCACATGATCACCGCGCCTTCGACCGCCGCGATGATGAAGGCGCCGAGCCTCCGGCCGCGTTCCTCGGTCAGACCGTGCCGGATGAACAGGACCGCAAGTGCCTCCCGCCACCGGGCGAAGACGGTGGCGGCGGAGCGGGCCAGCTGAGGTGCGTCGTCGTTGGTCTCCACGGCCACCGCCACGATCGGACAGCCCGCCCGGAAGCCGCTCTCCACCAACCGGTCGCGCCACAACGCGAAGAACGCGTCGACAGCCCGCACAGGATCGTCGGCCTGCGTGGCGGCAGCGATCAGCCCGGCGATGAAGTCGCCCGCCAGCGCGACCGCTTCGTCGATGAGCTGCGTCCGTCCGCCGGGAAAGTGGTGATACACCGAGCCGCGCGGCGCTCCGCTGTGGGCGAGCACCCGGTCGATACTGGTCGCGCTCGCGCCATGCTCGCGCAACAGGGCGGCGGCGCTGAGAATCATCCGGTCCCGGCTGTCACTCCTGCGCGGGCTCACCTGCTCACCCCTTCTGATCTACCTGTCGGTAACTTATGGGGCATGGCATAGAACATGCAAGAGGGGCGCCGGCGGTCTTTCCGTTCATGCGGGACGGTGGATGCAGCACACTGGTGTTCCGTGACCCTTCATCCAGCCTCCGCGCGCGTCGTCCTGCTCACCGGGCCCTCGGGGTCGGGAAAGTCGTCCCTCGCGGCCCGTACCGGGCTGCCCGTGCTGAATCTCGACGACTTCTACAAGGAGGGGGACGATCCGACGCTCCCGCAGCTCGCCGGGGATGAAGGGGCCGACTGGGACTCGCCGTTGGCGTGGGACGCGGACGCGGCGGTGGCAGCGGTCGAGGCGTTGTGCCGGACATCGCGGACGACGGTGCCGGTGTACGACATCGCCTCCAGCTCGCGGGTGGGCGAGGAGCCGATGGACATCGGGGCGGCATCGCTGTTCGTGGCGGAGGGGATCTTCGCGGCGGACATCGTCGACCGGTGCCGGGCGTCGGGGCTGCTGGCGGACGCGATCTGTCTGCGGGGGCGGCCCTCGACCACGTTCCGGCGGCGGCTGACGCGCGATCTGCGGGAGGGGCGCAAGTCGGCGCCGTACCTGGTGCGGCGGGGCTGGCGGCTGATGCGGTCCGAGCGCGGCATCGTGGAGCGGCAGACGGCGCTGGGCGCGTACGCGTGCGGCCGGGACGAGGCGCTGGAGCGGATAGCGATGGCGGCCACGGCGGGGCGGCGGCGGGAGAACGCACGGGCTTGAGCGGCGCGGGCCTCATCCCGCGGCACGTACCGGCCGAGGGCGGCGGTGCGGCATTCGGTCGGTACGCCCGCGGGACGCGACGGCTTTCACGTGATACGAAAAGGCGAGGCGCCCTGGAATCGTGGCGCCCCGCCGGGGTATTCAGCACACGGCCGGAAAAGGGCCGCCGGAAGTGCCGTTTACCAGAGGCTGTTTACCAGGGGTACATGACGACCCAGCTGCCTTCCCGGACACAGCTGAAGCCGCTCAGCTGACCGGCCTGTGCCGCCCGGTTGCCCAGCGTCTGGCACTCCTGGAAGGAGTACGTGTAGTGCGGGAGGAGACGGGTCTCGGCGGAGGCGGTGCCCGCCGTCACGAGCGGCAGGGCGACGGCAGCCGTGGCAACCGCGGCTACGGCGAGCGCCTTCACGCGCATAGCCTTCTTCATAAGTCTCTCCCATCGAGTACGGAAATACACGATCCGTCATTTCACCCCCACACGGCTCGCGTTCCGGGCGGCAGGGGCGACGGAAGGGAGAGTATCAACGGGCAGGTATCGACTGCCCAGAATCTTGGCGTTTGTCGGCGCCACACTAGGGAAAAGCAAAGAAACGCGCCGCCCAAGGAACCAGAATTCCCTCAGACCACTGGAGGGCAGGATTCCCGCGCGCGACGCGGAAGTCCCGGCCCCCGGCGGCCTTCGCCGGCCGGCGCGTCCGACCGCTTCGCGGCTCTGTGGGAGGGCTCGACGAGACGGCCGCCGGACAGGAGCGTGCCGGCCTGCTTGACCTGGTGGTGCAGGGGAGAGACCTCCATGCTCTGGAGGCCGGGCAGGGAACCGATGCGGTCCGTGGTGAATTCGAAGAGTTCGTCGAGGTCCCGGCAATGCGCGACGGCGTGGATGTTGTGGGGCCCGGAGACGGCCGCGGCGAAGGCGATCCCGGGCTCCCGCGCAAGGGCGCGTCCGACGCTCTTGACCGCCGACGGGTGGACGTGGAGCCACAGGTTCGCCTGGGTCCGATAGCCCAGGGCCGCCGCGGCGATCTCGACGTCGATGTGGACGACGCGGCGCTGGGTCAAGGCGTCGAGGCGGCGTGACGCGCGCCCGGGTGTGAGGCCGGCGGCCGCGGCGAGGTCGACGAGGCCGGCGCGGCCGTCCGCGGCGAGCAGGTCGAGCAGCTTCTCGTCCTCGGCGGTGAGCCGGAGGGGTTCGCGGGCGACGACCGGGCCCTCCGTGAACGGATGGCCGCCCTTCCCGAGCATCGACTCCTGCTCCGGAGTCAGCGTGCCGCGCAGAGCGGCCCAGTAGTGGCCGCGGCCCCCGACGAACTGACGGAGCATCGCGGACGCGTTGATGTCGATCACCGACGCGGTGCGCGGCAGGCGCCGACCGAGGAGATCTTCGCGCTGCTCCCGGGTGCGCGACCGGACCGCGCAGGTGATTTCGGAACCCGCGGCGGTGAGGGCCACCCAGCTGACGTCGTCGCGCCGCGCGAGGGCGTCGGCGATCGCCGTGACGCCACCGGGGCGGCAGCGCAGCCGCACCAGCCACTTGCTCTGCCCCAGCGCCCCCGGATCGACCACACCGGCGACGCGGATGACGCCATCGGCACGCAGCCGACGGTAGCGGCGGCTGACGGCACTCTCGGTGAGGCCGAGCGCCGCCGCGATCGAGGCGAACGAGGCCCGCGGAGCGACCTGGAGCGCGCGCATGATCCGCACATCGTCGGGCCGCACAGCGGTGGATTCCGGCATGAAGGCTCCCGTCACGCGGGCAATCGTACAAATACGCGCTCCCGACGTGCCCTGAGGGGCGGGCGGCGGAAAACTCGACGCGCATCAGCTCACGACGCGAAGAAGGGAGATGGCGCGGAGTGTCATCCAAGGACATGTCATCGAAGGACGCGGACCGGCGCACACCGACCGCTCTCGTCGTCGGGGCGTCGCGCGGTCTCGGTCACGCGATGGCGGCCGAATTCCTCGGCCGGGGATGGAACGTCATCGGAACCGTACGGAACACCACCGCCCGAACACCCTTGCACGATCTCGCGGACCGCTCCGGCGGGCGCGTCCGCGTCGAGCATCTCGACATCAACGAGCCCGCTCAGTCGGCATCCCTGCGCGAACGCCTCGCACCACACGAACTCGATGTGCTGTTCGTCAACGCGGGGACCACCAACAACGAACAGACGCCGATCGGGGCGGTGCCCACCGCCGATTTCGTCGAGGTGATGGTCACCAACGCGCTCAGCCCGATGCGCGTCATCGAAACGCTGGAAGACCTCGTGTCCCCGACCGGACTCATCGGGGCGATGTCCTCCGGCCAAGGCAGCATCACCAACAACACGACCGGAATGCGCGAGGTCTACCGGGGCAGCAAAGCGGCCCTGAACATGTTCCTGCGCGGCTTCGCGGCCCGGCAGGCCCAGCAGTCCGGGACCGCCGAGCGGGCCTTCGTCCTCATGGCGCCCGGCTGGGTCCGCACGGAGCTGGGAGGTCCTGACGCGCCGTTCACCATCGAGGAGACCGTGCCGCGGGTGGTGGACGTGCTGCTGTCGAGGCTGGGGAGGCCCGGTCTCGCCTACCTGGACCGGTGGGGTGAGACCGTGCCGTGGTGAAGCCCGCCGGGCGCCGGCCGCTACGCGCTGCGCGCCGTACGGGCCAGGAGGGTGATCGTGGCGGCGTTGAGCATGGCGGCCGCGATGACCAGGCCGAAGTAGGAGGTCTCGGTGCCCTCCGGGAGGAGGACGAAGAGCAGGCTGGCCGGGGCCGTGAACAGGGCGGGGACGACCGCCGCCAACGAGGCGTCGTCGTAGGGGAAGAAGCTCGCGTCCGCCCAGGCCCAGACCAGCAGGGCGAGGACCACGGCGAGGTAGCCGCGGGAGAGCCAGTCGCCCGCGACCACATCGAGGACGCGTCGTAGGACGTCGCTTGTCTTCCTCCGGATCAGCATGCGGCTCAGCCTGCCGAAACAGGCGATACGCGGGCATGAGTATCCGTACTCAAACCGCCCCGTACGGCCGCACACGAAGAACGGGCCCGGACAGGCCCCCCGGCCGTCCTGACCCGCTCTCCCCCGTTGGGATCCCCCGATCCCGTTTCCCCCGGTTTTCCCCTTTCCCCTGTTTTTCCCTGCCCCCGTTTTCCCCGTTTTCCCCGTTGCCCCGTGCTCCGGCGCTCCCCCGAGCACCGGCCCCCGTTTTCCCCTTGCCCTCAGGCGACGAGCTCGCCGAAGGACTCTTCCTCGTCACGGCCGAAGCTGAGGGTGCCGTCCTCGCGCATCCGGCGCAGCGAGCGCCAGATACTGCTCTTGACCGTGCCGACACTTATGTTGAGTATGTCCGCGATTTCCGGATCCGTCCGGCCCTCGTAGTAGCGCAGCACCAGCATCGTGCGCTGGAGTTCGGGGAGCCGGGCCAGGGCCTGCCAGAGCACGGCGCGCAGCTCGGTGCCGCGCATCGCGTCCTGGTCGCCCGCCGTCTCCGGCAGCTCCTCCGTCGGGTACTCGTTGAGCTTGCGCCGGCGCCAGGCGCTGATGTGCAGGTTGGTCATGGTGCGGCGCAGGTAGCCGCCGACCGCGGCCTTGTCGCTGATCCGGTCCCAGGCCCGGTAGGTCGAGAACAGGGCGCTCTGCAGCAGGTCCTCGGCCTCGAACCGGTCGCCGGTCAGGTGGTAGGCGGTTGCGTACAGGGAGGCGCGGCGCTCCTGGACGTACGCGGTGAATTCCGCTTCCGCCCCGCTCTGCGCGCGCCGCTCCCCCGCTGCCTCCCGGTACGAGCTGCCCCCGTTGCCGCCCCCGTGGTCCCCCCCGGGACCCCCGTGCCCCCCGGGGCCCTCCCCGGCCCCCGGCTTCGCGTCAATGGCCACCATGTACGGCGGCCGCTGACGCCCGGCGCCGCGAGCGCACCCCCGCCCGCTCACGGCACCGGACTTCTCCGTGCTCCGGACGGCGTCGTGGAGGCGCGTGCGAATGACTGCGCTGTCGTGGGTGAAGTGCAGTGTGCTCATGTCGCGCCCCCCGTCGTGGAGCCTGCTCGGTCGTCTGCTGACTGCCCGGCCGCTCGTTCCGGCCGGTGCACAGAAGACTTTGCCGAACCAGTTTCATGGCGCTGTCTGCCGACTGTCACAGGCTCGTCACAGGGGATCAAGGTCGCGCGTTCCCGACGGTCGAACTACAGGCCCCTTGTAGGCCAGAATGACCAACGTGCCTTTCCTGTTGCTGATCGAGGACGACGACGCCATCCGCACGGCCCTCGAGCTCTCCCTGTCCCGCCAGGGCCACCGTGTGGCGACGGCGGCGACGGGCGAGGATGGCCTGAAACTGCTGCGCGAGCAGCGGCCGGACCTGATCGTGCTGGATGTGATGCTGCCCGGGATCGACGGCTTCGAGGTGTGCCGCCGCATCCGCCGCACCGACCAGTTGCCGATCATTTTGCTGACGGCCCGCAACGACGACATCGACGTGGTCGTGGGGCTGGAGTCGGGTGCGGACGACTATGTGGTGAAGCCCGTGCAGGGGCGGGTGCTGGACGCCCGTATCCGCGCGGTGCTGCGCCGTGGCGAGCGGGAGGCGAACGACTCGGCGTCGTTCGGCAGCCTGGTGATCGACCGGGCGGCCATGACGGTGACCAAGAACGGTGAGGATCTTCAGCTCACCCCCACCGAGCTGCGGCTTCTGCTGGAGCTGAGCCGGCGGCCTGGGCAGGCACTGTCGCGGCAGCAGCTGCTGCGGCTGGTGTGGGAACACGACTATCTGGGTGATTCCCGGCTGGTGGACGCGTGTGTCCAGCGGCTGCGCGCCAAGGTGGAGGACGTGCCGTCGTCGCCGACGCTGATCCGCACGGTGCGTGGGGTCGGGTACCGGTTGGACGCTCCGGCGTGAGAGTGAGGGACGCGGCCGCGTACGCCGCTGCGCACGGGTGGGGCGGAGACATACGGAATTGAGCGGTGTGAACGAGGAGCCCGGCCGGGCGCGGGGCTGGGCCGCGGGGATTCTGCGGTGGCTCAGCCTGAGGCTGCGGCTGATGCTGGTGTTCGGGCTGGTGGCGCTGGCGGCCGCGGTGTCCGCGTCGGCGATCGCGTACTGGCTGAACCGTGACGCGGTGCTGACCCGCACCCAGGACGCGGCGCTGGACGAGTTCCGCAAGGCGCTCAAGGACGACACCGATCCGCTGCCCGCCAGGCCGACCTGTCCCGAATTGCAGGACGCCGCTGACCGCATGGCGGACAACACACAGAAGTACGAGGTGTTGTTGGTCACCCGGACCCGGGAGAAGGGCTCCTGCCCGGCGGCCTCGGCGCCGGACCTGTTCACCATGAAGGCCGTGCCGGGGGTGCTGCGCCGCGCGGTGGACGAGCGGCGCGCCGCCGAGGGCTCGCGGTCCGCCCCGTACCACCTCTACTGGCAGCGGATCACGCTGGACGGCACGCCGTACCTGGTGGGCGGGGCGAAGGTGAACGGGGGCGGGCCGACCGGCTACATGCTCAAGTCGCTGGACACCGAGCGCCAGGACCTGAACTCGCTCGCCTGGTCGCTGGGCATCGCCACCGCCCTGGCGCTGGTCGGCTCCGCGCTGCTCGCGCAGGCGGCCGCGGCCACCGTGCTGCGGCCGGTGCAGCGTCTCGGCGAGGCGGCGAACCGGCTGGGCGAGGGGCATCTGGACACCCGGCTGCAGGTCTCGGGCTCGGACGAGCTGGCCAATCTGTCGCACACCTTCAACCGGGCCGCGGAGCGGCTGCAGAAGCGGGTGGCGGAGCTGAGCGCGCGGGAGGCGTCCAGCCGGCGCTTCGTCGCGGACATGTCGCATGAGCTGCGGACCCCGCTCACCGCGATCACGGCGGTCAGCGAGGTGCTGGAGGAGGAGGCCGACTCCCTCGACCCGATGATCGCCCCGGCGGTGCAGCTGGTGGTCAGCGAGACCCGGCGGCTGAACGACCTGGTGGAGAACCTGATGGAGGTGACCCGCTTCGACGCGGGCACGGCCCGGCTGGTGCTCGACGACGTCGACGTGGCGGACCAGGTGACGGCGTGCATCGACGCGCGGGCCTGGCTGGACGCGGTGGAGCTGGACGCGGCGCGCGGGATCGTGGCCCGGCTGGACCCGCGGCGGCTGGACGTCATCCTGGCGAACCTCATCGGGAACGCGCTCAAGCACGGCGGCTCCCCGGTGCGGGTCTCGGTGATCCCCGAAGGACCCGAGGACGGGGACCTGCTGATCAAGGTGCGGGACCACGGCCCGGGGATCCCCGAGGACGTGCTGCCGCATGTCTTCGACCGCTTCTACAAGGCCAGCGCCTCCCGGCCCCGCTCGGAGGGCAGCGGTCTCGGGCTGTCGATCGCGATGGAGAACGCGCACATCCACGGCGGCGACATCAGCGCCGCGAACTCGCCGGAGGGCGGGGCCGTCTTCACGCTGCGGCTGCCCATGGACGCCTCGCGCCTCGCCTCGATCGAGAAGCGGAAGGGCGAGGAGCCGACGGCCGAGGAGCCGACGGCCGAGGAGCGGACGGGCGACGAGGGCCGTACGAACGAAGGGGGCGCGTCATGAGCCCGCGAGCGACCCGGCGACCCGCCGCCCTGCTGCTGACCGTCGTGGTCGCGCTGCTGGCGGCCGGGTGCGGCATACGCGGCACGTCGGTGCCGGTGGACGCCGGGCCCGCGCCCTCGCGCGCGTCGTGCCAGGCGCCGGAGACGGGGCGGGCCGCCGAGGGGACGGGCCGGGCCTCCGTACGGGTCTATCTGCTGTGCACCTCGCGGATCCTGTCGGTGAACCGGAACGCGCAGCTGCCGGGGCAGAAGGCGCCGATCGAGCGGGTGGCGGCGGCCCGGGCACTGCTGGAGCAGTTGCGGCAGCCGCCCACGGCGGCCGAGTCCTCGGCCGGGTTCTCCACCGCGGTGGAGAACTGGGTCACGGTCTCCGGCCCGGCGAAGGGCGATCCGGACGGGGCGCTGCGGCTGAACCGGCCGCCGGAGGAGCTGCCGTCGTACGCGCTGGCGCAGATCATCTGCACGTTCGCGGGCTCGGCGGCGGCGGACGAGGAGCACAAGGTGGTGCTCGGCGGTCCGGACAGTGACCGGGATCCGCTGAAGCGGTACGAGTGCACGGAGGAGACGCGGAGCCGTCCGGAGGTCGCGGTGAACTCCGGGGTGCTGGTGCCCTGACCGGCGGACTGAGCGACGGGCTGACCGGCGGGCTGACCGGCGGGCTGACCGATTCCCTGCGGTTCGCCGCCGGTTCCCGGTCCGTTCGCCGTGGCGACCCGGTGACCAACTCGTCGGTAACCCGTTACTGACCAGCGAGGTGCGTGCGGAACCGGGAGCCGGGCCGGTCGCGTCCTGAGATACGTGCAGGGTCGTTTCGGCCGTCGGGCCGCCTTCCGCTACCGCGCCGCGGGTTTCGTTCTCCTCGTCGCTCACCTTGCGTTCGTCTGCTGGCTGACCCTGCGCCCGCTGACCGTGCCGTGGGTGACGGCCGAGACCCTGGAACCGCTGGGCGCCATCCGCGCCGATCTGGCGCTCACCCCGTGGGCCGCGGCCCGTTCGATCGGCGGGGGGCTGCTGCTGCTCGCGCCGCTGGGGGTGCTGCTGCCGCTGGCGGGGGGCCGGGTGGACGCGTACCCGTTCGCCTCGTTCGTCCGGACGACCTTCAC
The DNA here is from genome assembly GCF_001417735.1 of Streptomyces sp. NBRC 110028. GTDB lineage: Bacteria > Actinomycetota > Actinomycetes > Streptomycetales > Streptomycetaceae > Streptomyces. Next base: position 1,087,681 of record NZ_BBUZ01000022.1, on the reverse strand, counting down.
CGGGGCGATGACGGCCATGGCGATCGCGCTGCTGCGCAGCGAGGTGACCGGCCAGATCGTGAGCGTGGACGCGCTGCTGCTGAACACCGTCGGGGTCGCGCTCGCGCATCTGCTGGTGGTGCCCGCCGTACGGACGCTGGTCCGCCGCCGGGCGGACGGGCCCCGGGGCGCGGCCCTCCCCCGGGAGGAGAGCGGCCGGGCGGTGACCCCGACGAGGACCAGGGTCGGCCTCGCACCCTGGAGCGACGCCTCATCCGGCTCGCATACCTAGCGTGGAGGTATCGGCTCGGGCAACCCGGCCCGGGACGGTACGAACCGATACGCCGAGGAGTCGCCATCATGGCCGCCGCACTGGTCCGCCCCCGCAACCACAAGATGATCGCCGGTGTCTGCGCCGGTCTGGCCCGCCGGTTCGGGACGACCCCGACCACGATGCGGGTGATCTTCCTGGTCTCCTGTCTGCTGCCGGGTCCGCAGTTCCTGCTCTACATCGCGCTGTGGATCCTCCTCCCGGCGGAGGACTCCTACCGCGAGGCTTGGTAGCGGCAGGGAGCCGGTGACGACGCGGCCGGGCCGCACACCCGAGGCGGGTGTGCGGCCCGGCCGGTGTGCCGGAAAGAGGATCAGCCCAGGCGCATGATGTTGTTGGTCGGCAGGTTCTTGAGCCCGCCGAGGCCGCCGAGGTTGCCCAGCAGGCCCTGGGCTTCGGGCTGGCTGGGCCGACCGGCGGCGGGGCGGCCGGGGGCCTTGCCCGGGGCCTGTCCGCCGGGGAGCGCTTGCGGGGCGGAGACGCCGACGCCCTGGCCGCCGAGGCCGGACGCGCCGTGGCCCTGGGGGCTCGGGGCACTGGCCGCGGACGCGACACCGCCACCGGCCACGAGGGCGGCAGCACCGAGGGCCATGACGCCGAGGGTCTTGAGGGTTCCCTGCTTCATCAGAAATCTGTCCTTGCAGACGGGGGGCTTGACCGATACGGAAACGTAGCCCTGGATTTCAGACGCCCGCAAACAGGGGAAAGCGGCACCCGAGCGGCCATAGAACCCTTCCCCCAGCCTTTTCTTCCGTCCGTACGATCAACTGCCCTCGACCATAGATTCCCTGGTCACAGCGGTGGTCGAGCCCACCTGTCGGAACAGCCATTCGGACTTCAATTCAGCATACCCAGGCTTGATCACGTCATTGATCATCGCCAGACGTTCACCGAAAGGAATGAAGGCCGACTTCATCGCATTAACGGTGAACCACTGCATGTCGTCCAGCGTGTACTGGAACGTCGAGACCAGGTGCTGGAATTCGGTACTCATGCTCGTACCGCTCATCAGACGATTATCCGTATTCACGGTGGCCCGGAAATGCAGGCGGCGCAGCAGCCCGATGGGGTGATCGGCGTACGACGTGGCCGCGCCCGTCTGGAGGTTGGAGGTGGGGCACAGTTCCAGCGGGATGCGCTTGTCCCGGACGTACGAAGCGAGGCGGCCCAGCGTGATCGAGCCGTCGTCGGCGACCTCGATGTCGTCGATGATGCGCACCCCGTGGCCCAGCCGGTCGGCGCCGCACCACTGGAGCGCCTGCCAGATGGAGGGCAGCCCGAAGGCCTCGCCCGCGTGGATCGTGAAGTGGTTGTTCTCCCGCTTCAGGTATTCGAAGGCGTCCAGGTGGCGGGTGGGCGGGAAGCCCGCCTCGGCGCCCGCGATGTCGAAGCCGACGACGCCGAGGTCGCGGTAGCGGTTGGCGAGTTCGGCGATCTCCAGGGCGCGGGCCGCGTGGCGCATCGCGGTGAGGAGGGCGCCGACGCGGATGCGGTGGCCGTTGTCCCGGGCAAGCCGCTCCCCCTCGCGGAAGCCCTCGTTCACCGCCTCGACCACCTGCTCCAGGGTGAGCCCCTCGGTGAGGTGCTGCTCGGGGGCGTAGCGGATCTCGGCGTAGACGACGCCGTCCTCGGCCAGGTCCTCGACGCATTCGGCGGCGACCCGGACGAGGGCCTCGCGGGTCTGCATGACGGCGCAGGTGTGGGAGAAGGTCTCCAGGTAGCGCTCCAGCGAGCCGGAGTCGGCCGCCTCGCGGAACCAGAGGCCGAGCTTGTCCGGTTCGCTCTCCGGCAGCGCCTCGTACCCGGTCTCCCGGGCGAGGTCGATGATCGTGCCGGGGCGCAGCCCGCCGTCGAGGTGGTCGTGCAGCAGCACTTTGGGGGCACGGCGGATCTGTTCGGGGGTGGGTTGGTGGGTGTGCTCGCTCGTCATCTGTGCAACCATAGCCCCTACGCGCGTAGATGGCCGCGATAGATACGGAACAGTGACCCGCAGGGGTAGTGGACTCCACTCGCCGTTCTGCGATCGTTTTGCCATGGCTCAGCAAGCGTTGCCCGAACGGGGCGCCCGGCTGGGGCGGCCGATGGGCGCGGCCGCCTCGCGGAGGACCGTGCACGGTGTGGTGTTGCTGCTTCCGGGCGGTGATCCGGACGGCGGCACCAGGCGGCCCACCCGGATGTCCGCCGCGGCCGTGCTGCCGCTGGCCCGGCGGCTGGTCCGGGCGGGCGAGGAGGAGGGGCTGGCCGCCCACGTGGTGCACTACCGCTGCCGCGGCTGGAACGGGCCCGACGCCTCCGCGGCCGCCGACGCCGAATGGGCCACCCAGGAGGTCGTACGGCGCTACGGCGACGTCCCGGTGTGCCTCGCGGGCCACGGCATGGGCGCCCGCGCCGCGCTGCGCGCCGCCGGGCATCCCGCCGTCGCCTCGGTGGTGGCCCTGGCGCCCTGGCTCCCGGAGGCGGACACCCCCGATCCCGAGCCGGTCAAGCACCTGGTGGGGCGGCAGGTGCTGATCGCCCACGGGACGAACGACGAGCGCGTGGACCCGGAGCTGTCGTACCGGCTCGCCGAGCGCGCCAAGAAGGTCAACCGCGATGTGTGCCGCTTCGAGGTGCACTCCGACGGGCACGGGCTGCACCAGCACCGCCACGAGGTCCAGGCGCTGGCCATCGACTTCCTCCTCGGCTCCCTCTTCGCCACCGGCTACTCCCGCCCGGTGGCCGACGCCCTGGCCGCGCCGCCCCCGCTGGGTCTGCGCATGCCGCTGGCGGCGGGCTTCGGGTCGACGCTGCGGCGCTGAACTCCTGGGGAGTGCCCAACGCGGCGTGGGGTGGGGCTCGCCGGGTGGCGGACCCCACCCCACGTCATGGGTGGTCGTGGATCAGTCGCCGGTCAGTGGAGCAGGTTCAGGGTGTTGGAGGCGTCGTCGACGAAGTACACCGAGCGGCCGTTCGGTGCGACCGCCAGTCCGAACAGCGCGCCCGCGCCCGGCGGGGTGCCGGTGGAGTCCAGCCGACGGATGGCCACCTGGCGGCCGGCCGGGGTGGTCTCGACGATGTTCCCGTCACCGCCGTTGACGGTGAGGATGTTGTTGTTCGGCGCGACGGCGAGCCCGAGCGGGCCGTTGAGCGCACCGCCGGAGCTGACGGTGCGGCCGGTGCCCGCGCTGGTCCTGCGCTTGAGGGCGTCCGGGATGGCCGCGATGCGGCTGTTGACGGTGTCGGCCACGTAGAGGGTGCCGTCGTGTCCGAGGCCGACGCCGGTGGGGCCGACGACGAGGGCGTCCGGATCGGTCCGCTCGGCGAAGCCGGAGCCGATCTTCGTGGTCTTCTCGCGGGTCGGCGGCTGGTTGCCGTGCAGCTCGAGGGCGATGCGGAGCACGGTGCCCCGGTTGACCACATTGCCGCCGCCCGCGACCGTACCGTTGAGCACGTTGGTGACGAACAGGTCGGCGCGGTTGCCGTGGCTGACCGCGGTCATGTCCCAGGGGCCGTTGATGCCGTGTCCGGTGAACGTCTCACGGACGGTGCCGTGACTGTCCAGCACCAGCAGACATCCGGCCTCGGCGTTCGCGGCGTTCCCGTCGCCGGTGGGCAGGCTGCCGACCACGACCCAGCCGCCGGGCAGGATGGACAGCGCGGTGGTGAGGCCGATGCCGCCGGTGCAGGGGCTCGGGAGCCGGCTCGGGTTGATCCGGGCGAACTGGCTGACGCCGCCGTCCGGCTTCACCTGGACGATGGTGGTGCCGGTGCCCTGCTCGTTGGCGGCGTTGTTGAAGTTGCTGACCAGCACGTTGTTCTTGTGCAGAGCGCCGATGCTCTGCGGGACGACGGCCGTGCCGTACGGGTTGAGGTCCCCGTTGGCGGGGACTGTGGACGCGATCGTGGTGACCGTGTGCAGCGGGCCGAGGAAGGTCCCGTGGTGGGCGGCGGCCGCCGAGGTGCCGCCGAGACCGACGGCCAGCGCGGCGACCGCCGAGACGAGTGAGCGGCGCCGGGGCAGCCGGGGACGTCGCGACCGCGTCTCGGCCGACGCGACGGACACAGAGTGAGAATTCATGACGTAAAGCTAAACTCTTGAGTCCGTTATGTTCTGTTTTGACCCTTAATTATCACTGTGGCGTACGTATGGCAGGGCTGATCGGCTGAGTTGCGAGCCCCGGTGGGCGGGGTGACGGTGGATGAGGGGCGTCGCCCCACCCTCCGCGCACAGCGGCGCACGTCCCCTCTCTCGGGGGAGACAGCGCACGCAAGCTCAAGAAGCGGAGAACCCCCATGACGAACGGACCCATGGGCAGGCCGCCCAACGGCGAACATCCCGAGCGGGCCGATGTGCCGCTCATGCCCCACGCCACCGAGTACACCGGCCGGTACGTGGTGCTGCTCGACCAGCGGGAGACGGAACGCGGATTGGACGCGCTGCGCTCGTCCGCGGGGATAGCGTCCGTCGAACGCGTCCGCGGCACCGAGGCCGCCGGCGCCGCCGAGCTGCTCCAGCGGCCCGATGTCTCGGTGCTGTTCGACGAACTCGGCGCCGCCGTCGTCGAAGTGCAGCCCGACCAGCGGCACACGCTGGTGACCACGGCGCAGACCGAACCCGCCATCATCGCCGCCGAGCCGGAACGGATGGTGTACGCCTCGGTGATCACCGAACCGCAGCGGACGCTGACCGGGTTCTTCCCGACCTACCGCAGCGACGAGGAGGAGGTCGACCGCCACACCAGGGCCGAACTCGCCTCCTCGCTCGGCCCCGCCTGGGACGAGGAGAGCGTCACCTGGGGCCTCCAGGCGATCCGGGCGAACTTCTCCACCCTGTCCGGGCGCGGGGTGAAGGTGGCCGTGCTGGACACCGGGGTGGCCACCCAACACCCGGACCTGGCGGGATGCCTGGAGGAGACGGCTTCCTTCGTACCCGGCGCGAGCGTCGAGGACGGCCATGGCCACGGCACCCACTGCATCGGCACCGTCGCCGGTCCCGCGAAGCCCGAACACGCGCCCCGTTACGGGGTGGCGGGCGAAGCGCGGATCCTGGCCGGCAAGGTGCTGAACGATCGCGGCAGGGGCACCGACGGGCAGATCCTGGCGGGCTACGCCTGGGCCGTCGCGCACGGCGCCCGGGTGATCTCCATGTCGCTGGGGGCGCCGGTCGCCCCCGGGGAGCTGTTCCCGCAGACGTACGAGAACGTGTTCCAGCGCGCGCTGCACCGCCAACCGGGCACGGTCACCATCGCAGCGGCGGGCAACGAGAGCCGGCGGCCGGGGTTCGTGGCCCCCGTCGGCCGGCCCGCCAACTGCCCCTCCGCCCTGGCGGTGGCCGCGCTCGGCAAGGAGCTGGCGACGGCGTTCTTCTCGTGCGGCGCGATCAACGGCGAGGGCGGCGAGGTGAACATCGCGGCACCCGGCGTCGATGTGTTCTCGGCCGCGCCGGACGGCTCGTACCAGACGCTGAGCGGCACGAGCATGGCCACCCCGCACGCCGCCGGGGTGCTCGCGCTGATCGCCCAGGCGCATCCGGAGTCCTCGACGGCCGGCCTGCGGGCCCGGCTGCTCTCCGGGGCGTACCCGCTGCCGCTCCCCGCCACGGACGCGGGCGCGGGTCTGCTGCAGGCACCGTGACGGGCCCCGCGCACGAGGCGCCCGGACCGGTCGGGGTGATCGTCTCGGTCGACCCCGACCGGTTCGCGGACGTGGTGCGGGCCGCCCGCGGAGCCGGCCTCACGGTCACCGGTGAACAGCCGCTGCTCGGCTTCCTCACCGGCACCATCGCCGAGGAGCGGATTTTGGTGCTGGAGGCGGTGGACGGGGTGGAGGCCGTCGACCGGGAGCGCATCATGGGGATCCCGCCGCCGGACTCGCCGCTCCAGTGAGCCGCGTACGGGCCTCTACTCGTCCGACAGCGTCAGGTCCGGCACCCGTGCGGCGGCGATCAGGAACGCCACCAGGAGCACGGCGGCGCCGGTGAGGAACACGATCCGCAGGGAGCCCACGTACCCCTCCAGGAACGGCTGGGCGACCCGCGGGTCGAGGGTGTGCAGGAAGGCGGAGTCCTCCAGGTTGACCTTGCCTCCGGGGCCGACCGCCGCCTTCAGCGCCTCCGCGTTCGCGGGCTGTTCGGCGAGCTTGCGGTACGCGGGGTCCCCGAGCGCCTCGGTGAAGCGGTCGCCGATCCGCGTCCCCGCGAACGAGAAGAGGATGGAGACGAAGGCCGCGGCGCCCACCGTGCCGCCGTTGGAACGGAAGAAGTTCACCCCGGCGGTCGCCGCCCCCATGTCCGTCCGGGGCACCTCGCTCTGCGCGAGCGTGGTGAGCGTCTGCATCGCCGCGCCCAGCCCGGCGCCCATGAACACCATGCCGAGCCAGACGTGCCACAGCGGGCTGTCCACCCCCAGCGTCGCGTAGACGACCATGGCGGCGGTGAACGAGCCGATGCCCGTCACCAGATACACCTTGAACCGCCCGGTGCGGGAGATCAGCCGGCCGACGACCAGCGTGACCGTCAGGTTCGCCGCGACGGTGGGCAGCGTGGCGAGCCCGGCCTCGATCGGGCTCATGCCCTTGACCAGCTGCAGATACAGCGGCAGCGTCGTCATCGCGCCGAACATCCCGATGCCCACGATGAAGTGCAGCGTCGTGCCCATGCGGAACGACCTGATGCGGAACATCCGCGGCGGCAGCAGCGCCGCGTCCCCCATCCGCCGCTCCACCAGCACGAACCCGGCCAGGCCCAGCGCCCCGACCGCGTACATCGCCAGCGACAGCGGCGCGCCCCAGCCCCAGCTGCGCCCCTGCTCGGCCACGGTGAGCAGCGGGACGAGACCGACGGCGAGGGCGGCCGCGCCGCCGTAGTCCAGCCGGTGCTTCACCGGGCGGTGCGGGACGAAGCGCAGCACCCGCAGGATCACGGTGATGGCCAGGATCGCCAGCGGCACGTTGATCAGGAAGATCCAGCGCCAGCCGTCGATCCCCAGCAGGGTCTCGCGGCCCGCCAGCGCCCCGCCGACGAGCGGGCCGACGATGCTGGAACCGCCGAAGACCGCCATGAAGTAGCCCTGGTAGCGGCCGCGTTCCCGGGGGGAGGTGATGTCCGCGATGATCGTCATGGCGAGCGACATCAGCCCGCCGCCGCCCAGGCCCTGGACCGCCCGGAAGGCCGCCAGTTCGTACACGGAGGTGGCCATCCCGCACAGCAGCGACCCGAGGGTGAACAGCACGATCGCGGCCAGGTAGACCGGGCGGCGGCCGTGGATGTCGGAGAGCTTGCCGTACAGCGGGGTCGCGATGGTCGCGGTGATCAGATAGGCCGTGGTCACCCAGGCCTGGGCGGTGAGGCCGTGGAGGTCGTCCGCGATGGTGCGCAGCGCGGACGACACCACGGTCCCGTCGAGCGCCCCCAGGAACATCCCGAGCACCAGACCCGACATGACGGTGGTGATCTGGCGGTGGGTGAGCCGTACGGGCGGGCCGTCCGCGTCGGGGGCCGCGCCCCGCTCGGTCGTGTCGGAGGTGGTCACGAGGAGGTCCGTCTCTTCCCGGGGGTCGCGTCGTATCGGTGACGTGAGGGGCGGGGCGGGGCTATCCGGCGAGCTGCTCCAGATCGCCGACCGCGGTCTCGATGCCGGGCGTGGCCAGCATCGCCAGCCGCGCCGTGCGGGCGCGGGCGGTGATGGCCTTGTCGGCGAGGACGTCCCGGCAGACGGCGGCGACGCCGTCCGGTGTGGTGTCGGTGACGGCCCGGCCGATGCCCAGCTCCTGGACCCGCCGCGCGTTGACGTGCTGGTCGCCGAACTGCGGCAGGACGGCCAGCGGGGTGCCGGTGCGCAGCGACTCGCGGATGCTGTTGAAGCCGCCGTGGGTCAGGAACAGGTCCACGGACTCCAGCAGGATCGGCTGCGGCACCCTCTCGGTGACGTGGACGTGCGCCGGGAGGGCGTCGGTGTCCAGGGGGACGCCCGAGGTGCTGAGGACGACGGTGCAGTCCTCCAGCCGTGACACGGCGTCGGCGATGGTGCGCAGCGTGGCGATGGGGTCCGGGAACTCGACGGGCGGCGCGGCCTGCGCGGCGCCCTCTTCGGCGGGGGCGCCACCGGTCAGTTCGAGGATCCTCGGCAGCGCGGTGCCGATGGCGGCGTACACCAGCGGCTTGTCGGTGGGGAGTTCGGCGGCCCAGCGCGGCAGGACCGAGGACCGCTCGACGTCCACCGTCTGCCGGTACGACCACGTCGGGGGCAGGTGCCGGGCGAAGGTGAACTCCGGCGGTACGCAGTCGACGCGCCCGTGCGGCACGACGGAGAGCGGGTCGTCGTGGGTGGGCAGCCCGACCTCCTCGCGGGTCGCGTTGAGGTGCGGCAGCACATCGGCGGGGTCCAGCATGTTGGCCGCGCCGGAGGGGGTGGACAGCTGGGGTATGCCCAGCCGCTCGGCGATCAGGACGGCTCCCATGTCGAAGCCGTCGCGCAGGATGAGGTCCGGCTGGAACTCCTTGGCCACCGGGAAGACGCCCTCCAGGGAGATCTTCGCCCCTTCACGAGCCATGCCGCGGAAGAGGATCGCCGCCATCGAGAGGTGCAGGGCGGCCTTGTCGTCCTTCGGCAGAGCGGCCAGTTCGTCGGCGCGCTCCGCCATCCGGGCCCGGGGGTCGAGATCGGGCATCGTGGTGTTCAGCCGGACGTCGTCGTCCTGGAAGACCGGCGCCAGGCCGGGGGTGGTGACCACCAGAACCTCGTGTCCGGCGGCGGCGAGCGCGCGGAGCAGGGGCAGCTGGGCGCGCCCGTGGGAGGGGCTGCCGCTCGTGGTGCACAGGACCCGCATGGGGTGATCCCTTTCTGTTCGGTGACGTGCTACGGGTGTACGGACGGCTCAGCCGCGCGGCGCGAGGGCGGGCGTACGGCCGACGCCGTGCCACCGCAGCCCGGCCCGCTCCAGCCGGACCGGGTCCAGGAGGTTGCGGAAGTCGTGGACGGTGGGGGTGGCGAGCCGCCCGGCGACGGCCTCCCAGTCGAGGTCCCGCAGCTGCGGCCACTCGGTGAGGACGACGCACGCGTCCGCACCGGCCGCCGCGTCCAGCGGGTCGTCGACGAGGGTGAGCAGATCGCTGAGGTCGGGACGGGTGGTGCCCCGCAACGCGGGGTCGTGGCCGAGGAGTTCGGCGCCGCGCTCCTTGAGGAGCCGGGCGATGGCCAGGGCCGGTGAGTCGCGCAGGTCGGAGGTGCCCGCCTTGAAGGTCAGGCCGAGCAGCGCGAGGGTCACACCGCGCAGCGAGCCGTCGGCGCTCCCGTGCTCGGCCGCGACGCGTTCCACCAGCCGGTGCTGGTGCTCGACGTTGGTCTCGATGGTGGCCCGCAGCAGCGGGAAGTCCACCCCGGCCTGCCGGCAGATCGTCAGCAGGGCGTGGGTGTCCTTGGGCAGGCAGGAGCCGCCCCAGCCGGGGCCGGGCCGCAGGAACGCGGGGCCGATGCGGGGGTCGTGGCCGATGCCGTCGGTGACGTCGCCGATGTCGGCGCCGAAGTGCTCGCAGAGGGTGGCCAGGTTGTTGGCGAACGACAGCTTCATGGCGAGGAAGAAGTTGGCCGCGTACTTGGTGAGTTCGGCGCTGGCCGCGTCGGTCAGCACCACGGGCGCGTCGAGCGTGCCGTACAGGTCGGCCACGCGCTGCGCGGCCTCCCGGTCCGCTTCCTTCTCGGCGCCGATCACGATGCGGTCCGGGTGGAGGAAGTCGTGCACGGCCCGGCCCTCGCGGAGGAATTCCGGATTGCTCACCACCGTCACGTCCGGGCGGCCGAGCAGCTCCGCGACGCGCCGCGCGGTGCCGACGGGCACGGTGGACTTGTTGACGACCACGCTGCCGCCGGGCAGGACGGTCCGGATCTCCCCGGCCACCGTCTCGACGGCGGCCAGGTCGGCCGCGCCGCCCGCGCCCATGGGCGTGGGCAGGCAGAGGAACACCACCTCGGCGTCCGCCACGGCGGCCGCGGTGTCCTGCGTGAACTCCAGGTGGCCGCCGGCCGCGGTGTCCCGGACGAGGTCCGGCAGGCCGGGTTCGAGGATGTCGACCTCCGCCCGCCGGAGCCGCTGGACCTTCTGGGAGTCGGCGTCCGCGCACACCACGTGGTGGCCGAGGGACGCCAGACAGGCGCCGGTGGTCAGTCCGACGTAGCCGGTTCCGATCACGGCGACACGTCGACCAGATACATCAGACACAGATGATCTCCCAACCCCTAAGTCATCGATCGTTGACTTATCGATCATCGTGCATGGGCGATCAACGCGAAGTCAACAAGCGCTGACAACGATCGGTGACTTTGAGACAGTCAGCAGAGCCTGGAGGATGGGCGACCGGCGAACGGCCGTACCGCGGCGTACTGCGCGAGGAGTTATCGGGTGAACGAACCAGCGAACGACGGGACGTCGAGGGCGTGTACCGGCCCCGCCGTCACGCCCGCGCGCAAGCGCAGCGCGGAACGGACCCGCACCGCGCTGATGTCCGCCGCCGCCTTCCGTTTCGGCCGGTACGGCTACGACGGCACCAGCGTGCGCGACATCGCCGGGGACGTCGGCGTGGACGCCGCGCTCGTCTACCGGTACTTCGGCTCAAAGGAGGCGCTGTTCGAGACGGTGTCCAGCAACTCCAAGGTCTTCGAGCCGCTGCTCGACGTGCCGCTGGACTGCGTCGCGGACTGGTTCAGCGCCCTGATCTCCGGGGAGCCCAAGGACGCCGACTTCCCCCACCCCGTGCTCACCGTGCTCCGCTCCTCCAGCCGCGACGAGGCCGTCGGCCGGCTGCGCGGGGAGCTGACCAGCCTGTTCACCAAGCGGTTCGCCGCCCGCCTGGACGGACCGCACGCCGAGGTGCGGGCCGAGTTGCTGGTGGCCTGGGTGCTCGGCACCAGCCTGATGCGCGGCACCATCCAGACCCCGGCGCTGGCCTCGGCGGAGAACCAGGAGGTGTTCGAGCAGTTCCTGCGGGCCGGGATCGACGTGCTGATCAGCCCGGAGGCCGCGAGCATCAGCCGGGAGACCGCCGACCGGGACAGCCCCGGCCGGGAGGACACCGGCCGGGAAGACCTCAGCCGAGAAGACGTCGCCCGAGAAGACCTCAGTCGAGAAGCTGACCGCGGCGGCTCAGCAGAAACCGCTTGAAGGCGGCCACCGGAGGCGTGTCCGGGTGGCCGTCCAGCCAGGCCACGCCGATCTCACGGACCGCGCGCGGCGCCGTGACCGTCAGCTCCGCGACCCCCGGGCGGGGCACGGCGGGCGGCGGCAGCAGCGCCACACCCAGCCCCGCGGCGACGAGACCGCGGATCGTCTCGGCCTCCTCCCCCTCGAACGCGATCTTCGGCGTGAAGCCCGCCTCCGCGCACAGGGTGTCGGTGATCCGGCGCAGCCCGTAGCCCGGCTCCAGGGTCACGAACAGCTCCGTCGCCGCCTCCACGAGCCGGACCCGGCGGCGGCCCGCCAGCCGGTGGTCGTCCGGCACCACCAGCCGCAGCCGCTGCTCGTCCAGCCGGCGGGCGACCAGATCGGGGGCGTCGGGGACGGGCGAGGTCAGACACAGGTCGAGGTCGCCCGCCCGCATCCGCTCGATCATCGCCTCCCCGTAGTTCTGGACGAGCTGGAAGCGGACGCGGGGGTGGTCGACGCGGAAGGCGCGGATCAGGCCGGGTACGGTCTCGGAGCCGAGCGTGTGCAGAAAGCCGAACGCGATGCGGCCCGCCGCCGGGTCCGCGTCGGCCCGTACGGTCTCGGCGGCCCGGTCCACCTCGGCCAGCGCCCGTTCCACCGAGCGCAGGAACGTACGCCCCGCCGGGGTGAGCGCCACCGTACGGCCGCGGCGGGCGAACAGCGCCACGCCCAGGTCCTCCTCCAGCCGCACCATCGCCCGGCTGAGCGTGGACTGGGGCACCTCCAGCTCCTGGGCGGCCCGGGTTACGTGCTCATGGCGGGCGACGGCGGCGAACTGGGCGAGGCGGGGCGTCAGGGCCGCCGCCCAGGACTCGGACTCGACCTCGACTGTCACCGGAATGTCTTTTTCGTTGCGGATGCGTGACATAAACGCCCCTGACCTCTACTCATGCTCTGGTGCATCGATTATCTCGATTCCGTGCATTGGACGCATCAGTATTCCGGTCCTTACGGTCGAACCATGCCTCCTGCTGATACCGGGGCGTCCACCCAAAGCCGCGTGGACGCCTCCGCACCGCCCGTCTCCTCCGACTCCGAGCGCATGGCACCCGGCCGCCCCGGCTACATCCGGATGAGGCTCGCCCTCTTCACCGCCGGGCTCGCCACCTTCGCCCTGCTCTACTCGACGCAGGCGCTGCTCCCCGCGATCTCCGACGATCTGCACGTGCAGGCCGACCAGGCCAGCTGGAGCGTGTCCGCGGCCACCCTCGCGCTGGCCCTGATGGTCGTCCCGCTGAGCGCCCTGTCCGAGCGGTTCGGCCGCCGCACGATGATGACCGTCTCACTGACGATCGCGGTGGCGGTCGCGCTGGCCGTGCCGTACGCCCCCGACCTGGGCTGGCTGATCGCGCTGCGCGCGGTCCAGGGCGCCGCGATCGCCGGCATCCCGGCCTCCGCGATGGCGTACCTCTCCGAGGAGGTCGAACCGCGGGCACTGGTCGGCGCGATCGGGCTGTTCGTGGCGGGCAACAGCGTGGGCGGCATGAGCGGCCGCCTCATCACCGGCTGGGTCGCCGACGGCTACGGCTGGCGCATGGGCCTCGCCGCGGTCGGCGCCATGGCGCTGGTGTGCGGGATCGCCTTCCGGCTGCTGATCCCCAAGGCCCGGAACTTCTCCCCCGCCAAGGTCAGCCCGCGCGACCTGGCCCGCACCGTGACCCGGCACCTGTCCGACCCGCTGCTGTGCCGCCTGTACGCCATCGGCGCGCTCTTCATGACCGTCTTCGGCGGCGTCTACACGGTGATCGGCTACCGCCTGGTGGATGAGCCCTTCGGGCTCTCGCAGAGCATGATCGGCTCGATCTTCCTGATCTACCTGGTCGGCACGGTCTCCTCCGCCGCCACCGGCAAGCTGGTCGGCCGCCTCGGCCGCCGCGGCGCCCTGTACGTCGCGGTCTCCATGACCACCGCCGGGCTCCTGCTGAGCCTCGCCGACTCGCTGGCGTCCGTCCTGCTCGGCCTGGTCCTGATCACCGCCGGCTTCTTCGCGGGCCACGCCGCCGCCTCCTCGGCGGTCAGCCGCACCGCGAAGACGGGCCGAGCCCAGGCCGCCGCGCTCTACCAGACCGCGTACTACGTCGGCAGCAGCGCGGGCGGCACGCTCGGCGCCATGGCCTTCCACACCGGCGGCTGGCCCGGCACCGTCGCCCTCGGCCTGCTGGCCGTCGTCGGCGCCACGGCCATCACCCTGTACGGGACGCGCAAGGCCCGGGTCGAGCGCCGGGCCATGTCCCCCGCCCACGCCTGACGCCGCCACCCCCCATCCCGAAGGGGCCGCGCCCCGCCACTGTCCGGCGGTCGCGGCCCCTTCGCCCGCTCCAGGGCCCGGGCTCCGGAGTGTGCATGGCACGGACGATCGTTCGGCACGCCGCCATGCCTGCCACAGGCCCCACTGGTCTTCAGCGCCAGGCCGCCAGCTGCGGATCCCAGCTCCCCTTCACAGAGCCATCGAACAGCGGGTCGACGAAAGGTGCCGCTGATTGAGCCGCTTCCTGGAAGGTGCGGCAACCGGCCAGCCCCAGAACCAAGGACGCCTGCTCCGGGTATAAAGTGGGCCAGTCCGGACCGGGGGATTCGAACGCTTCGGGCAAGGCCACAGTCAGTCCCATCGCGCGCCGCCTATCGGCTTCGCGGTGGAGAGCTTGGTGCACCTCCCATCGATGGTCTCCTGCTGCGTGATCAGCAGGAGGTCAGCGAGATCTCGGTACCGGTTCGAACCGTGCCGACCATTGGGTCCGTGACGTTCGTACATGGCGCAGATTTTGTCGGCGACATGATCGATGACCGGGTAGAGGCGCACCTGCGGCCAGTCGACAGGCCACTCCAGGTCGACAGCAGATGTGAGTGTCCGCATGTCCGGGTGGCCGGCGAGAGTCCGGCCGACCACGAGATCGACCTTGATGTCCGCCGCCTTCCTCGCGCCCAAATAGACGGCAAAGGATTGCGCTCCGCCACGGCCTTCATCACTGTGTTCAACAAACTTGGTGGGGACGAACCGCAGGAAATCTCCGAGGTCTACCGCTACCGCGTCTTTCAGGAGGGATGCGGCCTCGGCCACCGAGCGGTGAGGAGAAACGCACTGCAAGTCGATGTCGCGGCTCAGCCGGGCGGCCCCCGCGTAGCGCACAAGCAGGGCCTGGCCGCCCTTGATGAGCCAGCCGTTGGGATCTGCGGTGAAGACTCGGGCCGACAGACGATTGAAGTAGAAGACATTCATGAGCTCGGGAACGCTCATGCCCGTTGTCTTCCTCATGTTCAGGGCGGCCTGCTTTAACGCCGCCCTGAACGCATTCGGATTAGCATATTTTCCCACGCTTGCCGACCCCCTGGTACGTACTGTCCGAAGCTGACTCTACGGCTCACGATCATCGTCGTCAGCCCGTCTCGCGCTCCGGCCAGACGGGGTTGCGTCATCAGGCGCTGAAGCGGCCTCACGGCCAGACGACGCCATCCCATGCTGCAAACTCTGAATGCTCTGGGTGAGTTGCAGGAGGCCGGAGACGGGCAGGGCCGCATTTGCGAGCACGCGCCCAAGGTTCGCCTGTTGCGACCCGAACATGTGTTGCAACCCGAGCATGTGGAGGGCGCTGTTGAACCCGGCTTGGGAGGCACGTTCAAGCTGGTCAGAGCGCAGAGTCTCCCCCGCTTGCAGCACCAGATGTTCGATCAACGCTCGCCCGTCGCTGGTTCGCGGCATGCCGTACCGGCGGACAAACCGTCCAGCCTCTTCCGCCAGCTCCTCCACAGAGACCAGACCGCGTCGTTCTGCTTCGGCGATCACCCCGCCTACATGCCCGCCGTCGGCCTTGGCGCCCAGCAAATCGAGGATGGTCCTGCGGGCGGTGGTGACAGGAAGCCCGTCGATCAAGGTGATGTCGGAAGGTTCGACCACCGCGGTACGCAGACGAACGGAAGAGTCCTTGGTGACTCGGCGGCGCGGCACACTGATCTCCACCACCGGGGCCGGAATATCTCCGAGCTCTTGCAGCTGGCAAGCCGAGGCATGCGAGACCACGCCCGAATCGGGGTCGCCAGCGGAACGCTGCCAGGCAGGAACGGACGGCTGCAGGCGCAACCAGGCGACCTTGACCTCAAGGTGCCGAGGCTCACCGACAGCCGTCACCAGGTACACGCCGTGGGCAACGCTCTCCAGCAGCCCCGACTCGGCCAGACGCAGCAGCTGCACGCCGTTCAACCCTGCGCCCTTGGCCTGCGCCGAGGTCACCAAACCCCACTGATCGGCGGCGAAACCGCTCAGCAACGAAAACTGTGCAGCACGGTTCATGCATCTATAGTTACACGAGGACCGCAGCGATAGTTACGTTCAGACGTAACTATCGCTGCATCTAGTGGCTCATCCTGTGTAATCATCGACGCTTACCCCGCCGCGTTGACAGGCCGACGAAGATCCTCGGGCGGGTGGCGGGCCGACGGGCGGAATGCCTGGCGACCGGAGCCCTGGGGGTCGCTCGGGACGGCGGAGGTTTCCCGGGTCGGTCATCCACTCCCGTCCGCCCTTCTCGGGGCGGAGGAACGCGACGAGCGGGCCCGGCATCCCGTGATCGAAGGCAAGCTCGTTGATGTGACAGAGGGCCTGGAGCACGCCGACCCGCCCAGTGAGGCCGTCGTAAGCCTCCTGGCCCGGTCGTGGACCTTCGTACGGCATCTGCTTGTTCACGTGGGCAGCCCCCGGCGGGCCGTCATCACGGACGGCGCTTCGTGGGCCGGGTGTTGACGGCGCAGCAGTTCGTAGTCGGCCGCCGCCCGGTAGTCCCCGGACAGCTTCGCCGCTTCCCGCAGCTCGATGTACTTCCCGCACCCCGCGCAGGGCGGGGTTTCCTCCGTCATGCTCCGCTCCCCCGCCCCAGATGCTTGTCGATCTTCTTTTTCAGGGCTTCCGCGCGCTGGTCCAACTCCTTCGGAGCGGGACGCTCGGGCGGAGGCGGCGTGTCCGCGTTCACCGCGCCGCTTCCAGCGCTCGGAGTTGCTCGTACCGGACGATGTAGAGCGGCACGGGCTCGGTGTCCCACGCGATGGGGAAGATGCAGGCGGACGCGCTTCGCGCCGGCGTCTATCGGCGCGGGAGGGTTCGCCAGGGCGCCACGCTTGCGGAACGTCAATTGCACATCGGCCACCTGGAAGCAGCCTGCTCCACCTGGCATCAGGTCCTGGATGATTTCCCGTTGGTGCAGTCGGGCCGAGCCGATCAAAGAGTGCGGGCCATGTTCGGCCTGATCCAACCCCACCTCAAAAACCAGGCGGCCCGCGAACTCCACGAGCGCGCCCGCACGATCGTTCCGGCCTCACTCCTCGGCTGATCGCCGTCGGCCGATCGCCAAGCCTCTGGACGGCGGGGCCAGGGCGCCGAGGATCCAGGGGGCGTCGCGCCGCCCGGTGGCGACGAGGACCGGGCGGTCGCCGTCCCGGCATTCGATGACCACGCCGTCGTACTTGTAGAGCGTGTACCAGCCGGCGGGGTCCTCGGGCCCCAGCCCCCGGACGCCCCGTACGGCCAGCGTCTCCGGAAGCGTTCTGCGGGCGAAGTGCCCCGTGGGGTCCGGGGTGGCCGCCGGGCGGCCGTCTCCCACCACCACGTGGTCGCAGCCGCCCCCGCTGTACGGGACGTCTCCGTGGACCGACGCGCGCACGCACCGCGGCTCCGTGGCGGGAAGCGCGACGATGTCTCCGGTGTCCGCGGCGCGGGCGGCGCGCCGCCGCAGCCACCAGGCGTACAGGGCGGCCAGGCCGACGGAAGGCGGAATGCCTGCCGCCGTGATCAGGAACGCGTCCCGTACCCCGCCACCGGCCATGCCGCCGAGGAAACCGGCACCGCCCAGGAAGGCGCTGCCCAGCACCCCCACGGTGAGCGGCCAGGGGGCGGTGTGCGCGGGGAAGGGGCGGTAGCGGTGCGCCCAGCCGGCCAGGAGCATGGCGATCCCGAACGGCAGCGCCAGGAGGCCGAAGGCCACGGGAAGCCGCCAGCCGTCGGCGGGCGAGGCGTGGGTGTCCTGGGCGGCGGCGCCGAATGTCACGGTGCGGATCTCGCCCCGCCAGTACGTCAGCGTCACGTCGTCGCCCGCGCGCACCGCGTCGTACACCGGTTCCGATCCGGCCATGCGCACGCGCCGTACGACGTCCGAGCCGCGCTCGGTGACGAGGAGCCAGTAGCGAACGCTCTTGCCGCTGGGCTGGTCCTCCGTGCCCTCGACGGTCGCCGGGACCGTCACCGTGCACGCGTCCGACCGCGTGCCGCCCGGGCAGGCGGGCGCGGTGGCGTACGCGCGCTCGTCCGCCAGCGTGCCCGGCACGGTGGCGAACAGCCCGGCGGAGACCAGCACGCACAGCAGGCCGAAGCCGGCGGGCAGCAGCCACTCCCACGCGCGGCGCGCTCTCGGTGCCCGGTCCGTCATCCCCGTTTCCCCTCCCGCCCCCGGGCCGTCGACCGGCCCCCTTTCCGGACGTTACGCCGCCCCGGGGGGAACCCGGAATATCGCGGACAGGCCGCGTCGTCCCGGACCGTTTCCTGAACACCGCTTCAGGATTTCAGCGTCCCTTCAGGTCCGGTTCGGCAACGTAGTGGGTGTCGGAAGGGCGCGACAGGGCCCACCGGCGGACCACGACCGCCACACGAACCGGAGGAACCGCCCCCATGAAGGCCAACGCCAAGCGCACGCTCGCCCCCCGCGCCGTCGTCCTCGCCACCGCCGCCGCCATCGCCCTGATCGGCGGCATGGGTGCCGCGACCGCCTTCGCGGACGACGACGGCCCGGCGCCGAAGTCCTCGGTCAAGCTCTCCCAGAACGAGCGCGGGCTGGACGACGCCGCCGAGGACCGCGCGCAGGTCAAGGCCGACAAGGTCAGCTACGACGAGGCCACGGCCGCGGCCCTGAAGGCCGTACCCGGCACCGCGACCTCCGCCGAACTCGACCACGCCGACCGCGACGGCTCCCTCGTCTGGGAGGTCGACGTCTTCGGCAAGGACCACAAGAGCCACGACGTGACGATCGACGCGGGCAACGGCAAGGTCCTCACCCAGCACACCGACCGCGACGACGACGCCGAGGACGCCGCCGAGGCCAAGGCGCAGCTCAAGGCCGACAAGACCGGCTACGGCAAGGCCACCGACCGGGCCCTGAACGCCGTCCCCGGCACCGTCACCTCCTACGGCCTGGACGACGACGACCGCAACGGCTCCACCGTCTGGGAGGTCGACGTCCTCGGCAAGGACCACAAGAGCCACGAGGTGACCGTCGACGCCGCGGGCGGCAAGATCCTGGGCCAGCACGTCGACCACGACGACGACCAGAACGACGACTGACCGGCCTTCCCCGAGCCCGGAGGGGCCGCGTCCGCAACTGTCCTGCGGGCGCGGCCCCTCCGCCCGTTTCCTGTCCTGACCCGCCGGAGCCCGGGAGCGGACGGACAATGGCGGGCATGGTCCTCTTCCGCTGCGGCCGCTGTCACGGCGATGTCGCCGGGCCCGTACGAGAGGTGCCGCTGCCCGACGCGGACAGCGCCCCGGCGCCGTACGAGCTGCCGAAGGGCGAGGAGTGCCCGCCACGGACGCGTCCGGGCACCTTCGCCTACGACCCGCCCGAAGCCGGGGAGCGGGTCTTCCGGCCACACACCGCCGGGGCCGCCCTGGGGCTGCGGCGCGCGGGGCTGAGCGGCATCGTCCTGGCCCGGGCGGATGTGCGTGGCACCGAGCCGACCACGCTGCGCGGACGGCGGAACGGCTGCTGCGGCCTCGACGGCTGCGACGGCTGCGACGGCCCGAACCTGGTGTGCCGCCGTGCGCGGCCGAGGTGGCCACCGAGCGTTCGGACTGCTGGACCCCGCAGGAGGTCGTGCTCGTCCCCGACGCGGTGGAGGGCGTCGACGACGGCTAGCTAATCGAAGTCGTAGGAGGTGAAGGCGAGGCAGACGACCGTTCCGTCCTCCTCCAGCGCCTCGTAGCCGTCTCGTTCCTCCCCCGTGACCGGGAAGAACAGGGCGTTGCCGCCGTGGTCCGGTTCGGTGACGATCTCGGCGTAGTTGACCCGGCGGCCCTCGGCGTCGCCGGTCGCGATGATCCGCTTGGCCTCGCGGAGATCGGCCTCGGCGTCGCGTCCCCTCACATGCAGGGGATCGAACGGCTCGCCGCACAGGACGCCGTACCCGTCCACCGGTGCCGGTTCGTAGCCGTTGTAGCCGTCGCCCCAGTCGGCCGCGACGATCCGGGCGGGATCCGCCAGCGGCAGGACGACGATGCTGACCCGGGCCACCGCCGGTTCGTCGCCGTCCTGAGACCAGTGGAAGCCCGCGTACACCGGAGCTCTGCCGGAGCCGGGGAGTGCTTCCCCTCGAAGCTGATGACCGCGGGCGGTGGAGGGGGTGGCGCTGCGGAGCGTTCGGTCGAGGTGTCGGTCACGGTCACCAGGAGCCCTCCTCGGGTCGCCGCCGCACCTGGATGGTCCGGCGATGCCAGGCTCAACGAGACGGCGGGCGTTTCGAACGCGCTCGATTCCGGACGAAGCGGCGGCCCGGGAATGCGGGGCCATCGAACGCGTGGTCGCCGTGGCGCACGGCTTCCGGCCCGGCCGGGGGTGGCCGAAACGCCGGTGGGTGTGACGTGGGTGGCGTACGGGGTTCGGCGGAAGTCCCCCGGCCCTGGGAAGCCGGGAGTTGGTCATCTCCCGTCCCTTCGCCCCACCGGCTCCGGGCCTTCCGGGCACCGGCCGCCGTCGGCTTTCCGGCCCGACCGGGGCCTCGTACCCAAGGGCCCGGTGGGCCGCGAACTCCCCCAGAGAACCGGGGTGAAGAACTCCCGCCCACCCACCCTTCCGGCTGCGCTCACTCGTACGGGTGACCGGCTTGCGGTGACGGCACGACGGTCGTTACGTTCACGGCAACAACCGCAAAACGACGGCCCCCGCCGGGACGGCAATCCCGATCGAGGGCCTGACCGATCAGGAAGAAGTGAGCTTCCCGATGGCTGACGCGCAGTCTAACGCGCCCACGCGCGCCGACGCCGGAGCACCGACCTCCGGCGTGATCCACATCCGCACCCGCCTCACCGCCGACTTCACCGTCATCGCCAACGACCTCGCACAGCGACGCGGCAGCGCGGTCACCATCGGCGTCGCGGCCTACATCTCCTCGCTCCCCGACGGCACCCCCGTCAGCATCGCCGCCCTGTGCGCGCACTTCACCGAAGGCGAGATCCTCATCTCCCGGGCCTTACGGGAGCTGGAAGCCGCCGGATACCTGGAACGGCGGCGCGAGCGCGGACCCGGCGGGGCGATCCGTACCCGTACCTACTTCTACGACGTACCGGGCCAGGGAGCGCCCACACCACCACCGGCCCCGCCACGGCCCCGAAGGCGCCGCGCGGCCGAGGTGAAGCCGACACCCGGGCCCGGGCCCGGGCCCGAAGCCGCTGCCGCTGCCGAGCCATCAGCCGAGGCCGAGGCCGACGAACGGGCGGTCACCATCCTCGCGTCGCTCCGCCTCGCCGACCCCCGGCTCATCCTGTCCCGACGGGACATCGTCGAACTCGCCCCCGGCGTCAGCGAATGGCTCGCCGCCGGAGTGGGCCCCGCGCAGATCACCGCCGCCCTCACCGCCCGGCTCCCCGACCGCCTGCTGACCCGCCCCGCCCGCATCCTCGCCTTCCGCCTCGGCGAACCACCCCTCCCCGCGCCCCCACGGCCCGCCGCCGCGCCCAAGGCGCCCCCCGCCCTCCCCTGGCGAAACTGCGACGGCTGCGAACGCGCCTTCCGCGCATCCGCGCCAGGCCGGCTCTGCCGCGACTGCCGGACCGAGGGGAGGGCAGCATGCTGAACCCGTGCGGGGAGCGGCAGGCGGGAGGCCATCCGCGCAACGATGCTGAACGGACGCCCCGAGGGAGGTGGCTCAATCTGGCACGAGGCGTCGCGGAGGAGGCATGGTCGAACGGCTCGACTCACACCGTCACGCGCTCTACAGCGCCGTAGGAAAGGGCGGCCCCGCGGCCTACGCCGTACGACGGGATCGCATCGAACAGACCTGGCCTTGACGTGCGTCCCTCAGTGCCCCACTTACTCCGTGCGGCCCGTCGCGGCGACCGTGACGCCGAGGCCGATCATGGTGAGGCCGCCGACGCCGCCGACCAGGGCGAGGCGTTGGGGCGAGCGGACGAACCAGCCGCGGGCGGTGGCGGCGGCCAGGCCCCAGACGCTGTCGGAGGCGAGCGCGATGGCGTTGAAGACCACGCCGAGCAGCAGCATCTGGACCGCTACATGGCCCTGGTCGCGGTCGACGAACTGGGGGAGCACGGCGGCGAAGAAGACGATGGTCTTGGGGTTCGCCACCCCGACGGCGAACCCCTCCCCCAGGGTGCGCAGGCCGCCGTGGGCGGTGGCGCCGCCGCCGGTGAGGGCGGCGGGGAGGGAGCGGCGCCCGCGTATGGCCTTCGTGCCCAGGTACACCAGGTACGCGGCCCCCGCCAGCTTGAGCGCCGTGAAGACGAGCACCGAGCGCTCCACGAGCGTGCCGACCCCGAGCGCCACGGCCACGACGAGGGTGTACGCGCCGAGAGTGTTGCCGAGGACCGAGGTCAGGGCGGCGCGGCGGCCCTGCGCCAGCGCGCGGCCGATCACGAACAGCACGCTGGGGCCGGGGACGACGATCAGCAGGAACGACATCGCCGCGAAGGCGAGCAGGCGGTCGGTGGACGGCATACGGGTCAGCGTAGAGACGGACGCCGCTGCCGCCCACCGGTTAAATCCGGCCGGGCGTCCGTCAGGCGATGCGCTCCAGCACGATCGGCTTCGGGGAGAATCCGGTGTCCGCCGGGGCGTAGTCGGTAGCGCCGTCCAGGGCCTCCAGCGCGTACGGATACGCCGACGGGGTGTCCGTGTGGAGGGTCAGCAGGGGCTGTCCGGCGGTGACGTGGTCGCCCGGCTTGGCGTGGATCTCGATGCCCGCGCCCGCCTGGACGGGGTCCTCCTTGCGGGCGCGCCCGGCGCCCAGCCGCCAGGCGGCGACGCCCACCGCGTACGCGTCGAGGCGGGTGAGGACGCCGGTGGAGTCGGCCGTGACGATGTGCTGTTCGCGGGCCACCGGCAACGACGCGTCGGGGTCGCCGCCCTGGGCGGTGATCATGCGCCGCCATACGTCCATGGCGGTGCCGTCGGCGAGGGCCTTGGCGGGGTCGGCGTCCGTCAGACCGGCCGCGTCGAGCATCTCGCGGGCCAGCGCGAGGGTGAGTTCGACGACATCGGCGGGGCCGCCGCCCGCCAGCACCTCGATGGATTCACGGACTTCGAGCGCGTTGCCCGCGGTCAGCCCGAGCGGGGTGGACATGTCGGTGAGCAGGGCGGAGGTGCGGACGCCGTGGTCGGCGCCGAGGCCGACCATGGTGGTGGCCAGTTCGCGGGCGGCGCCCACGTCCTTCATGAAGGCGCCGGAGCCGACCTTGACGTCCAGCACCAGGGAGCCGGTGCCCTCGGCGATCTTCTTGGACATGATCGAGGAGGCGATGAGCGGGATCGACTCGACCGTGCCGGTGACGTCGCGGAGCGCGTAGAGCTTCTTGTCGGCGGGCGCGAGGCCGTCGCCCGCCGCGCAGATGACGGAGCCCACATCACGTAGTACGGACAGCATCTCGTCGTTGGACAGCGCGGCCCGCCAGCCGGGGATGGACTCCAGCTTGTCGAGGGTGCCGCCGGTGTGGCCGAGGCCCCGGCCCGAGAGCTGCGGTACGGCCGCCCCACAGGCTGCGACCAGGGGCGCCAGCGGCAGGGTGATCTTGTCGCCGACGCCGCCGGTGGAGTGCTTGTCGGCGGTCGGGCGGGGCAGCGAGGAGAAGTCCATCCGCTCACCGGAGGTGATCATCGCGGCGGTCCAGCGGGCGATCTCCGCGCGGTCCATGCCGTTCAGGAAGATCGCCATCGCGAGGGCGGACATCTGCTCGTGGGCGACCTCACCGCGCGTGTAGGCGTCGATGATCCAGTCGATCTGGGCGTCGCTCAGGCGGCCGCCGTCGCGCTTGGCTCGGATGACGGAGATGGCGTCCATGTGCGGGAAGGGCCTTTCGTACGAGGTGCGGTCAGCCGTGGGCACTGATGCGGGCCAGGTCGGCCGGGCCGAACGCGTCCGGGAGGAGTTCGGCGAGCGGGCGGATGCCGGACGCCGTGTCCACCCTCAGCTCGGGGCCGCCGTGCTCCCACAGCAGCTGGCGGCAGCGGCCGCACGGCATCAGCACGGCCCCGTCGCGGTCGCAGCAGGTGAAGGCGGTGAGGCGGCCTCCGCCGGTGGCGAAGAGGGCGGAGATCAGGCCGCACTCGGCGCACAGCGCGACGCCGTACGCGGCGTTCTCCACGTTGCAGCCGCTGACCGTGCGGCCGTCGTCGACGAGGGCGGCGGCGCCCACGGGGAAGCGGGAGTAGGGGGCGTAGGCCCGGGACATGGCGTCCCGGGCCGCGCTGCGCAGCGACTCCCAGTCGGGGCTCCGATCGGGGGCCGCGGCGGGTGTGGTCATGTGCCCTGTCCTTTCCGGTAGGGCTTGTTGTTGGCCTTGGGCATCCGCAGCCGCTGTGCGGCGAGGCCCATGACCAGCAGGGTGACGATGTACGGGGTCGCCGGGACCAGGTCGTTGGCCACGGTGTCGGTCAGCGCGTACCAGAGCACCAGCAGGATCGCGGCGCCGCCGGACACCGCGCCCGCGACGTACCTCTTACGGTAGAGCCGCCGGCCCGCCAGGAGGGCGAGCCCGAAGGCCACCAGGAGCAGCAGGGCGTGGACGGTGGCGCCGCCGTTGCGCAGCTGGAGGGCGTCGGAGTAGCCGAAGAGGCCCGCGCCCATGGCGAGGCCGCCGGGCCGCCAGTTGCCGAAGAGCATGGCGGCGAGGCCGATGTAGCCGCGGCCGCCGGTCTGGCCCTCGTTGTAGATGTGGGAGCGCACCAGCGCGAGGAAGACGCCGCCGAGTCCGGCGAGACCGCCGGAGACGACGACGGCCGCGTACTTGTACAGGTAGACGTTGACGCCGAGGGATTCGGCGGCGGTGGGGTTCTCGCCGCAGGACCGCAGCCGCAGCCCGAACGAGGTCTTCCACAGCACGAAGAAGGTGCCCGCGAAGAGCAGGATCGAGACGATGGTCAGCGCGGAGATGTCGGTGACCAGGCCGCCGAGCAGGCCCGCGAGGTCGGAGACCAGGAACCAGTGGTGGTTCTCGACGGTGGCCAGCCCATCGGACAGGCCCGGCACGGTGAACGACGCGATGTCGTCGACCTGCGGGGACTGCTTGGGGCTGCCGCCGATGTCGGAGAGCGGTTCGAACCAGCGCTTGGCGAGGTAGGCGGTGGCGCCGAGCGCGAGGATGTTGATCGCGACACCGGAGATGATGTGGTCCACGCCGAAGGTGACGGTGGCGACCGCGTGCACCAGCCCGCCGACCGCGCCGCCGAGGACTCCGGCGAGGACGCCCACCCAGGGGTTGGACTGGTAGCCCGCCCAGGCGCCGAAGAAGGTGCCGAGGATCATCATGCCTTCGAGGCCGATGTTGACGACGCCCGCCCGCTCGGCCCACAGCCCGCCGAGGCCCGCCAGCCCGATGGGCACGGCCATGGAGAGGGCGGCGCCGATCTGGCCGGAGGAGGTGATGTTCTCGAACGCGGACGCCTGCGTGGCCCCGGCCAGGGCTCGCAGCACCGACAGCGCGACCAGCGCCCCGGCGACGATCAGCAGCACCGTGGCGACGGACATCCGGGAGCCGGGCTTCTTCCCGGGTGCCGTGGGGGTGTCCTTGGTGGCGGTAGCCGTGGCGCTCATACCGCCACCTCCTTCTTGGAGTCCGAAGTACGCGCCTGCGCGGCGAGTTCCGCGCCGACCCGCTGCTGCTGGCGCTTCAGCCCGTAGCGGCGCACCAGTTCGTACGCGATGACGACGCACAGGACGATCACGCCCTGCATGACGCCGACGATCTCCTTGTCGTAGCCCTCGAATTCCAGCCGGTTGGCGCCGCGCTCCAGGAAGCCCCACAGCACCGCGGCCAGCGCGATGCCGACCGGGTTGTTGCGGCCGAGGAGGGCGATGGCGATGCCGGTGAAGCCGATCCCGGCCGGGAAGTCGGAGGTGAACTGGTGGGTGTCGTTGAGCAGCATCGGCATGCCGATGAGCCCGGCCATCGCGCCGGAGAGCAGCATGCTGGTGAGCACCATGCGCCTGACGTCGACGCCGCTGGCCTGGGCGGCGGACTCGGAGCGGCCCACCGCGCGCAGGTCGAAGCCGAAGCGGGTGCGGCCGAGGAGGAACCAGAACCCGACCCCGGCGAGCGCGGCGACGACGATGAAGCCCCAGATGGGGTCGAGGTCGCCGCCCGCCGGGATGGTGAAGAAGTGGCTGGAGGACGGCAGCGGGTCGGTGGCCACGATGTTGGTCTGCTTGTCGAGATCGGCCAGCCGCCCGTCGACCAGCAGATAGCTGATGAGGATGGACGAGAGGGAGTTCAGCATGATCGTGCTGATCACCTCGCTGACCCCTCGGTAGACCTTGAGCAGTCCGGCGATGGACGCCCACATCGCGCCGACCAGCATGGCGACGAGGATGATCAGCGGGATCTGCACCAGGCCCGGCAGCCCCAGCGCCCCGCCGACGACGGCGGCGAAGAACGCGGCGAGCCGGTACTGGCCGTCGACACCGATGTTGAACAGGTTCATCCGGAAGCCGATGGCCACCGCCAGACCCGCCAGGTAGTACGTGGTCGCCTTGTTGAGGATGTAGACCTGGCTGTCCGCCTTGACGCCGTAGTCGAACATGATGCCGAAGGCGTCGAACGGTGCCTTGCCGGTGGCGGCCAGCACCAGGGCGGTCAGGAGGAACGCGGCGACGAGCGCGAGCAGCGGGGCCGCGACCGCGAGGAGCACCCGCTCCTTGTCGAACTTCTTCATCAGTCCTCTCCCCCGGCCGTCTCCACCGCGGGGCTTTCCAGGTGGCCGGACGCCGCGCCGGTCATGGCCGAGCCCAGCTCCTCCGGAGTGATCGTGGCGGGATCGGCGTCGGCGACCAGCCGGCCCCGGTACATCACCCGCAGGGTGTCGGACAGGCCGATCAGCTCGTCCAGGTCGGCGGAGATCAGCAGCACGGCCAGGCCCTCACGGCGCGCGGTGCGGATCTGGTCCCAGATCTGCGCCTGCGCGCCGACGTCCACGCCGCGCGTCGGATGCGCGGCGATGAGCAGTTTGGGGTGGTGGCTCATCTCGCGGCCGACGATCAGCTTCTGCTGGTTGCCGCCGGACAGCGAGGCCGCGGTGACCTCGATGCCGGGGGTACGGACGTCGTACGCGGCCACGATGCGCTGGGTGTCACGGCGGGCGGCGGCCGGGTTGAGCAGGCCGCCCTTGCTGTTGGGCGCCTCGGTGACATGGCCGAGGACGCGGTTCTCCCACAGCGGGGCCTCCAGCAGCAGGCCGTGCCGGTGGCGGTCCTCGGGGATGTAACCGATGCCGTCCTCACGCCGCTTGCGGGTGGGCGCGTGGGAGATGTCGGTGCCGTCGAGGGTGATGGTGCCCGCGTCGGGGTCCCGCATGCCCATGATGGCCTCGACCAGTTCGGCCTGCCCGTTGCCCTCGACCCCGGCGATGCCGAGGACTTCGCCCTTGCGGATGCGCAAGGCGATGTCGTCCAGGACGGCCCGCTCGACGCCGTCGACGTCGGTGGCGGTGAGCCGCACCCCGTCCAGCCGCAGCATCTCGGTGTCGGTGACGGTGGATTCGCGGGTCTCCGGCGAGGGCAGTTCGCTGCCGACCATCAGCTCCGCGAGCCGCCGCGGGTCGGTCTCGGAGGGGACGACGGAGGCCACCGTCGTACCGCGCCGGATGACGGTGATGTCGTCGGCCACGGAGAGGACTTCGCCCAGCTTGTGCGAGATGAACAGGACGGTCAGGCCCTCGGCCTTGAGGTCGCGGAGGTTGGCGAAGAGCGCGTCGACCTCCTGCGGGACGAGGACCGCGGTGGGCTCGTCGAGGATGAGGGTGCGGGCACCCCGGTAGAGGACCTTCAGGATCTCCACGCGCTGGCGGTCCGCCACGCCCAGGTCCTCGACCATGACATCGGGGCGGACGCCGAGGCCGTAGGCGTCGGAGATCTCCTTGATCCGGGCGCGCGCCTTGCCGCCGATGCCGTGCAGCTTCTCCGCGCCGAGGACGACGTTCTCCAGCACGGTGAAGTTGTCGGCGAGCATGAAGTGCTGGTGCACCATGCCCACGCCGCGGGATATGGCGTCCGCCGGGGAGTGCAGTGCCACGGGTGCGCCATCGATGGCGATGGTGCCCTCGTCGGGGCGCTGCATCCCGTAGAGGATCTTCATCAGGGTGGACTTGCCCGCGCCGTTCTCGCCCACGAGGGCGTGCACGGTACCGCGTCGCACGGTGATGTCGATGTCGTGGTTGGCGACGACTCCGGGGAACCGCTTGGTGATTCCGCGGAGTTGGACGGCGGCGTCCGCGACGTCACCGGCGGGGACGCCCTTGGGTGGGCTGGCGGCTTTGATGGCGCACTCCTGAGGGGCGGGAGGTAGAGGCAGGGGGCGCGCCCGTCAGGCACGCCCCCCAGGGTCCGTCGGCGACAGGTCCTCGGCGACGGGGACCGGCTACTTGTAAGTGTCCGCGACCTTGATCTTGCCGTCGATGATCTTCTTCTTGGCCGTCTCGATCTTCGGCTTGATGTCGTCGATGAAGCCGCCGGAGTACGAGAGGCCGACGCCGCCGCGCTTGAGGTCGTAGGACTGCACGCCGTGCTCGGGCTTCTTGGTCTTGACGACGCTCTTGATGAAGTCGTAGACCGAACCGTCGACGTTCTTGACCATGGAGGTCAGGATCGCGTTCTTGTACGGGGCCAGGCCCTTGTCGTAGTACTGGTCGCCGTCCACGCCGATCGACCAGGTGCCCTTCTTCTTGCCGGTCGCCTCGATGGCGCCCGCGCCGGAGCCACCGGCAGCGGAGAAGATCACGTCGACCTTGTTGGAGAGCATGCCCTCGGCGATGTCCTTGCCGCGGTCCGGCATGCCGAAGCCCTTGGGCGAACCGACCTGGACCCACTGGACGTCGAGGGAGGCCTTGGGGTTGGTGTCCTTCAGGCCCTGCTGGAAGCCGCCCGCGAACTTCTTGATCAGCGCGCTGTCGGTGCCGCCGATGAAGCCGACCTTGTCGGACTTGGTCTTGAGCCCGGCGGCGACCCCGGCGAGGTACGAGCCCTCGTGCTCGGCGGAGACCAGGCTGGCGACGTTCTTGGAGTCGACGACGGAGTCGACGATGCCGAAGTCGGTGTCGGGGTACTTCTTGGCGGCCTTGGTCAGCGAGGGGGTCCACGCGTAGCCGACGCCGACGACCGGGTCGTAGCCCGCCTCGGCGAGGCTGGCCAGCTTGTCGTAGCGGTCGGCGTCGGTGTCGCCGTCCTTCGCGGTCAGCTCCTTGCCCTTGACCTTGAAGTCCTTCAGGGCGCGGTCGTAGCCCTTGGCCGCGGAGTCGTTGAACGAGTGGTCGCCGCGGCCGCCGACGTCATAGGCGAGGCCGACGCCGGCGTTCTTGGTTGCCTCTTCGGAGCTGCTGCCGCAGGCGGTGACGGAGAATGCGAGAGCCGCGGTGGCAATGCCCGCGACAGCTATCGTGGATACCCGGCGCACGAGGGTCCCCTCTGAAATCTCGAAGCGCCTCTCTGCGGCGCTGGCTCCGCCGCATCGTAACGCGCGTAGATCCCAGATAAAGGCCCGCTCCGAAGCCGTTATCGGATCGTCGCGAACCCCTCGTGACGGCCGGCTCTACAGAACGTTTCGTTCGAGCAAAGCCGCTGCGGTGAACAGCTCGACACCCACCTCGATGGCGCCCTCGTCCACGTCGAAATCGCCCGCGTGGAGGTCGCGCCGGGTGGTGTCGCCGACCCTGCGCACGCCGAGCCGGGCCATCGCGCCGGGCACCTTCTCCAGGTACCAGGAGAAGTCCTCGCCGCCGAGGCTCTGTTCGGTGTCCTCGACCGCGATCGAGCCGCGGCGGGCCACCATCGCGTCGCGCAGCAGCTCGGTGGAGGTCGCCTCGTTGACCACCGGCGGGACCCCGCGGATGTAGTTGATCTCCGACTTGGCGCGGTGGAGGGTCGCGACCTCGTCGATCGCGGCGTGCACCAGGTCCGGGGCGGCGCGCCAGGCGGGCAGGTCCAGGCAGCGGACGGTGGCGGACAGCTCGGCGTGCTGCGGGATGACGTTGCACGCGTGGCCGGACTCGACCCGGCCCCAGGTGACGGCGAGCCCGGAGCGGGCGTCGACCCGGCGGGCCAGCAGCGCGGGCACCTCGGTGATCACCTTGGCGGTCGCGGTGACCAGGTCGGTGGTGAGGTGGGGGCGGGCGGTGTGGCCGCCGGGCCCGTCGAGGGAGATCTCCAGCCGGTCGCAGGCCGAGGTGATGGGGCCGGTGCGCAGCCCGATCCGGCCGACCTCGACCTTGGGGTCGCAGTGCAGGGCGAGGATCCGGCCGACGCCGTCCAGGGCGCCGCCCTCGATCGCGTCGGCCGCGCCGCCCGGCAGGACCTCCTCGGCGGGCTGGAACAGCAGCCGCACCGGGCGCCGCAGCCGTCCCTCGCGGGCCAGCTCGGCGAGGACCAGACCGGCGCCCAGGACCACGGTGGTGTGGACGTCGTGGCCGCAGGCGTGCGCGCGGTCGGCGACGGTCGAGCGGTACGGGACGGTCTTGGTGTCCGGGATGGGCAGGGCGTCGATGTCACCGCGCAGCGCGAGCGCCGGGGTCACCCCGTCCCAGGGGCCGATGTCACAGATGAGGCCGGTGCCGCTGGGCAGGACGCGGGGCGTGAGGCCCGCCTTCTCCAGCCGCGCCTTGAGGGCGGCGGTGGTGCGGAACTCGCAGTTTCCCAGCTCGGGGTGCATGTGCAAGTCCCGCCGGAAGGCGATCAGTTCGGCGCGCAGCTCATCGGGGAGCGCGCCGGGCAGGGCCGCGTCGGCAGAAGGTGTGGCATCGGTCTCATCGAGGGACATCAATTGCTTCACCCAAGGAAGCGTAGAACGACCTTGGGGTGCCGCGAATGTCGATCAACAAAACTTCAACCCGTTCGAGGCGGGAAACTACCCCGGCCGGTGCATGATCTCCCTAGTCAGGGGGTATAACAGTCCGCTTCTCGGTGAGCGTGTGATCCTTTCGTGAGAAGCGCCACATGGGGGACCCGTCTCACGACGCGGTCACCGGGGCGCCGGGCGCGGCCGGGGGCACGGCGGCCGGCGGGACCCTGGCCGACATGGCCGACGTCTCCGGGCGGTCGGCGGGCGACGGCTCCCGGCGGTCGGCGGGCGACGGCTCCGGGGGGTCGGCGGGCGACGGCACCGAGCTGAGCCGGTGGACGTCCCGCGCGGTGCCGGTGACGCCCGACAGGAACCCCTGGGCGCGCGGGGACGCGTCGCTGGTCAGCCAGGCCGGGTCGACGTCGTACACGGCGACCTTCACCTCGGTGCCCGCGAGCGCCAGCGGCAGGGTGTGCACCACGGTGGACGGGAAGCTCACGATGGTGTGCCCGATGGGGCCGCGCCGCGCTATCAGCTCCAGCGGCAGATCCGGCCGTACGATCTCCAGCCCCACCTCGTGCGAGACCCGGCTGAGCTTCTCGGCGCTCTCCCGGCGGTGGGCGAAGTAGCGGGTCGCGCCGTGGGCCCCGGCCAGCGAGCCGACCGCCTCCAGATAGCGCTCCAGGTCGACCACGCCGGTCTCGACCAGGGAGGTGCCGACCAGGTCGGTGCCGCGGGTGATCCGGGGCGGGCCGAAGCGGGCCCGGGTCCACGCGAAGTCGTTGGCGGTGATGGTGACCCCGGGGGGCGGTTCGACCGGCATCGAGCTGAAGACCTCGACCCGGCGCTTCCGGCCCGGGGTGAGCTTGCGGCGCGCGGTGGCGGAGAACGGCGCGAACACCATGTCGCGCGCTCCGCGGCTGCTGCCGCGCCGGTGCCAGCGCACCAGACGCTCCCCGTTGGCCAGCTGCGAGACGAACTCCATGGTGGCCGTGCCGTCGTCCACCACGACCAGGTCCTTGGCCCGGGTGAGGGTCAGCAGCAGCTGGACGTAGCGGGAGAACGGATCCCCGATCACGATCCGGGCGGCCCGGCGCAGCGGTCCGCGCAGCCCGCCGATGGTCTTCAGCGGGGCGCCGGCCCCGCCCCGCGCGTCCTCCCAGCGCACCGTGATGCCCTCGTCGCGCGCCAGCTCGGCCATCCGGCGCAGCTGGCCGCGGGTCATCGGATCGTGCGGGGAGAGCACCACGACGGTGAGGTCGGCGGCCCGGCCCAGCGACGGCAGCGGGGACGGCTCGTCCCCGCGACCCGGCGGCCCCGGGGGCGCGGCCGGGTCCGGTCCCGGGGCGCGCAGCGCGTCCGCGTACGCCCACTCCAGCACGTTGAGGAGCTGGACCGGGCTTTCGACGAAGGCGAGGGTGGCGGCGGTCTTGGCGCCGCTCCCGGGCGCCGCCCCGTCCACAGACATCGCACCGTCCACAGTCGCACCGTCCACAGACATCACACCGTCCGAAGACATCACACCGTCCAAGGGCAGGGCCCGGAAGCGGCGGTGTCCCCCCGAGGAGCCGGGGGATCCCGCCGCTTCCGGGCGTGGGCCGGTCCGACCGGCCGGTGGAATCACGGAAGAAGGCTCAGACCGCGACGGGCTCGCGGTCGTCGGCCTCGGTGTCGGCGACCACACCGGAGACCCGGCGCAGCTTCTTCATCGGGCCCAGCTCGCTCTCGTAGACCTTCTTGACGCCGTCGCCCAGCGACTCCTCGACCACGCGGATGTCACGCACCAGGCGGGCGAGACCCTGCGGCTCGACGGAGGCGGCCTGGTCCGAGCCCCACATGGCGCGGTCCAGGGTGATGTGGCGCTCGACGAACGCGGCACCGAGCGCGACGGCGGCCAGCGTGGTCTGCAGACCGGTCTCGTGGCCGGAGTAGCCGATCGGCACGTTGGGGTACTCGGCCTGCAGCGTGTTGATCACGCGCAGGTTCAGCTCCTCGGCCTTGGCCGGGTACGTGGAGGTGGCGTGGCACAGCAGGATGTTGTCGCTGCCGAGCACCTCCACCGCGTGGCGGATCTGCTTCGGGGTGGACATGCCCGTCGACAGGATGATCGTGCGGCCGGTCGCCCGCAGGGCGCGCAGCAGCTCGTCGTCGGTCAGCGAGGCGGAGGCCACCTTGTGCGCCGGGACGTCGAACTTCTCCAGGAAGGCGACGGCCTCGGTGTCCCACGGGGAGGCGAACCAGTCGATGCCGCGCTTCTCGCAGTGCTCGGAGATGGCGCGGTACTCGTCCTCACCGAACTCCACGCGGTGGCGGTAGTCGATGTAGGTCATCCGGCCCCAGGGCGTGTCCCGCTCGATGTCCCACTGGTCACGCGGGGTGCAGATCTCCGGGGTTCGCTTCTGGAACTTGACCGCGTCACAGCCGGCGTCGGCGGCGGCGTCGATCAGCTTGAACGCGTTCTCCAGGTCGCCGTTGTGGTTGATGCCGATCTCACCGGTGATGTAAACCGGCCGGCCGGGTCCGGCGGTCTTCGCGCCGAGGGTGCGGAGGCGAGAGTTGGAGCTCACTTAAGACAGTTCCTTTCCGAGAATCCACGAGGCGATCTCGCGGATCGCGCCGTCTCCTCCGGGGGTGGAGGTGACCGCACGTGCGGCGCCGCGCACGACGTCGTGCGCACCTGCGACCGCCACGGGCCAGCCGACGAGGCCGAAACACGGGAGGTCGTTGACGTCGTTGCCGACGTAGAGCACGCGCTCCGGCGCGATGCCCTGCTCCTCGCACCACTGCTTCAGTGCGAGATCTTTGCGGTCGATGCCGTGGAGCACGGGGACCTGCAGCTTGCGGCCCCGCGCGGCGACGACCGGGTTCTTCTCCGTGGACAGGATCAGCAGTGCCAGCTCCGCTCGGCGCAGTGCGGCGATCCCGAGCCCGTCGCCGCGGTGCACGGAGACGAGTTCGCGTCCTTCGGAATCGATCAGCACCCTGTCGTCGGTCTGGGTGCCGTCGAAGTCGAGTACCACCGCGTCGATGTCGTCGCGGGTGGGGAGGGCGCCCGGGCGCCCCGCGTCCAGCAGCGGGGCGAGGGCGCGGGCGCGGGCCAGGTCGTGCGGGTCGTCGACCTCCAGCACCCGGGCGGGGTCGGTGCGCACCAGCTCGGTGCGGCCGAAGAAGCGGTGCCCGGCCTCGCGGAAGCCGCGCGCGTCCATGGCGTAGGCGGCGCCGGTCTCCAGGAAGTCCTGGGGGCGGTCCTGGCGGCGCGGGCGGTACGACTTGTCGTGGTTCACGCCGTCGCCGCCGTCCCTGCCCGGGTCGTCGCCCTCGCGCCAGACGAAGCCGTGGAAGGGTGCCACCGTCAGCGCGCTGTCCGCGCCCTTCTCGGCGACCGCGCCGGCCACCCCGTCGATGTCCTCGCGGACGATGAACGGACTGGTGCACTGCACCAGGAGGACGACGTCCACGGTGGTGCCGTGCATCGCCTCGTACGCGTCCATCGCGTGGATGACCGCAGCCTCGCTGGTGGCGGTGTCGCCCGCGATGTCGGTCGGCCGCTGGACGACCACGGCGCCCGCGCCGCGCGCCGCGGCGGCGATGCCCGCGTCGTCGGTGGAGACGGCCACGTCGGTCACCAGGCGGGCGGCCCGGCACTCCATCACGGCACGGGCGACCAGCGGCACACCGCCGACGGCGGCCAGATTCTTGGCGGGCACGCCCTTCGACCCGCCGCGGGCGGGAATGACGGCGAGCACACGGGGGCTCGATGCGGGCATGGCGGCTCCTTCGGGGAATTCGGATGTGACCCGTTCGCTCAGGGCCCCACCGCGGTTCGCTACATCGCTCACAGCCGCTGTTCCGTTCGCTTCTCCGCCCACACGGCGCAGAGGCGCGGCCATCGTCGTCACCTGCCGCCCGGCGGCCGCGCGCGCGTCGCTCACAGCTCCCCCATCCGCCGGATGACCGGGGCCACGCGCTGGACGCCATGCCGGTAGGCGCCGCGCGCCGCGTCCCGCACGGTGTTGCGTACGACCCGCCGCAATCCGCCGACCTCGGCCTCGTCCAGGGAGGCGGCGCCCGGGCGGGGCCGGCCGTCCGGCTCGAAGCCGTAGCGCTGAAGGATCCGGGGCAGATAGCCGGGCGCGGTGGCCCGGGTGTAGTAGGGGGCGAGCGCCGGGAGGGATTCGGCCGCGGCCAGGGCGGAGACCTTGTCCCGGGCGGTGTCGAACGCGGTCTCGTACGCCCCGTCGGCGGCCACGCCCTGGCGGGCGAGCCACTCCGGATCGGGCTCGGGCCGGTATCCGGCGTCCAGCTCGTCCCACGAGGCCAGACATCCGGAGCCGAGGAAGTGGTGGTTGCCCAGCGGCTCGCGGATTCCGAGGTCGGTGAGGATCGCGGTCGGAATGGAGCGGTGCAGGGACTCCAGAGCGGCCGTGGAGCTGATGGTCACCAGCAGGTCGGTGGTGTCCAGGACCTCGCCCATGTTCCCGTAGGCGAGGCGGAAGTTGGGCGGCAGCCCGTCGCCGAACTTGGCGATCAGCTTCTGGTACGGCAGTTCCTCGATGTGCGTGGTGTGCTCGCCCGGCTTGGAGCGCAGCTTCACCACGACCTCGCGGTCCGGGTGGCGGCGGGCGTGGTCGACGGCCCGGCGCAGCAGGTACGTACGGTCGGCGCGATTGTCCGGCACGGACGGCTGGACGGCGAACACCACCGTGCCGCCGGGATACTTCCGCGCCTGCCGGGCCTTCTCGTCGTAGCGGGCGCCGCCGAGGAAGGGGAGCGCGCACTCGGTGACGCTGTCACCGGAGGCGCCGACGCCGGTGTACACCTCGCGGAAGCGGTCCGCGTCATGGCGCGAGTTGGCGAGCACCACGTCGGCGCCGTGCCGCAGCAACAGCCCGTCGGCCAGCTTCTCGTAGACGACGCCCACATAGCCGGTGACGATCACCGGGCGGCGGGTGGCGCCCTGCCAGGCGTGCGCGAGGGCGTGCAGCATGGCCTGGACGCCGCCGCCCACCAGGGACAGCACGATCACGTCGTACTTCTCGCGGTCCATGGACCGCACGAACTCGATGCCCGTCACCTCACGCAGCGAGTCCGTGCGCACCCCGACCTCGGCGAGCTGCCGGACGGTCGGCGTGGCGCGGCCGCGCAGCAAGTAGCCGTCCAGGCGACGGCCTGAACCCGCTGAACCCGCTTCCTGGGAATCCGAGCTGTCGGGGACGAGGCGCTGCGCGGTGAGCGCGCCCCATTTCCACCGGGTGTCGGAGTCGGCGAGCACGGCTACTCGCACAGGGGATTTGATACGTGAGGGCACGTCGGAGACGCTAGGAAGGGATTTCGATTCACGGCCCAACGCAGGAGCAACAAAGGGTTAACAGCGCGTCGACGAATGGCGAATCGGCTGGCCGGAGCAGCGGGTTAACCGTTCCGACGTATTTCGTTCACCTTGACGTACACCTGCGGTCAAGACGAATGCCGCCCGGCGACCTAGCGTCACCCGCGTGGTTAAGCTCTCCGTCATCGTGCCGTTCTACAACGTGCAGACCTATGCCCCTGACACGCTCAGAAGTCTTCGTGCGAACGCACGCGCGGACTTTGAATTCATTCTCGTCGACGACCATGCGACCGACGGGACACCGGAGATCCTCGAGCGCGCCGAGCGCGAGCTTCCGGGGGCCGTCTACATCCGTCATGAGCACAACGGCGGGCTCGCCACCGCGCGCAACACCGGTCTGGACGCGGCCACCGGCGAGTACATCACCTTCCTCGACGGCGACGACTGGCTCGCGCCCGGGTATTACGAGCAACTGCTCGCCGCCATGGAGGACCTGGGGTGCGACTTCGTGCGCACCGACCACGTCCAGTGCACCGGCCGCAAGCGCTCGGTCCACCGGGTGCCGCACGGCCTGCGGGACCAGGTGATGAACCCGCGGGAGGTGATCCTGCCCGCCGACCGCTCCACCTCGGTCGACTACGCCTTCGCCTGGGCGGGCATGTACCACCGGCGGCTGGCCGACGAGGGGCTTCTCCACTTCACCCACGGGCTGCGCACCGCCGAGGACCGGCCCTGGATCTGGCGGCTGCACCGCGAGGCGCGCAGCTTCGCCGTCCTCGGCCTGCACGGCGTCTTCTACCGGCGCGGCGTCTCCTCCTCGCTCACCCAGATCGGCGATGTGCGGCAGCTCGACTTCATCCGCGCCTTCGACCAGGTCATCGAGGAAACGGCGCGGGACCGCGACGCGGACACCCTGCTCCCCAAGGCCGTGCGCACCTACTGCGCGATCATTTCCCACCATCTCGGAAACATCGAACGCTTCGAGCCGCAGGTGGCCCGCAAGCTCCGTTCGATGTCGGCGGCCGCGCTGAAGCGCATGCCCCAGGACGTACTGAAGGACGCGCTGGATTCCATGGACTACGAGCGTGCCGCCCGGCTGCGGCGGCTGAAGCGCCGCGGCGCGGGCACGGAGGTGGCGGCCTGATGTCCGCGACCCTGACCTACACCCCGCGCGGCGAACGCAAGCGCACCCAGATCTTCATGGCCTCCACCCTGTACGGGGCGGCCACCCTCGCCGCCGCGATCGACGCGGGCAGTGTCGGACCGGCCGACCGCCGGCTGCTGCTGGTCAGCAACAACGCCGCGACGCCGGAGACCACGCCCGCCGTGGACGACATGCCGGGCTTCGAGCGGCTGCGGCCGCGCTTCGACCGGGTGCTGTCCTGGAACGAGACGATCAGCCCCTTCCACCCCGGCGGCTGGTCCCCGCGCCAGGACGACGCCCCGCTGTGGGAGCGCCATCTGCGGCTGCTGTGGAACCTCGGCGAGGACGACATCGAGCTGATCCTGGAGTCCATCCAGGTCAGCCCGGCGATGGCGATCGCCCAGGTGTTCCAGGGCGCCCCCATCGACGTCTACGCCGACGGGCTGATGAGCTACGGCCCGACCCGAAACAAGCTCGACCCGCTGGTCGGCACCCGCATCCGGCGGCTGCTCCACCTCGACCTGGTGCCGGGGCTGAAGCCGCTGCTGCTCACCGAGTTCGACGTACCGGCCGAGGTGCTGCCGACCGAGACGTTCACCAAGGTGCTCGCCGAGATCGGCGAGGCCGCCCCGCGCGCCGTCACCTCCGCGACCGCTTCTCCGACTGAGCGTGTCGCCACCGGCACCGGGCCCGCCCTGATCCTGGGGCAGTACCTGTCCGCGCTGGACATCCTCACTCCGGAGGAGGAGGAAGAGCTGCATGTGCGGATGCTGCGGGGCGCGGTCGCGCTCGGCCACCGCACGGTCGTCTTCAAACCGCATCCGACCGCCCCGGCGCGCTGGTCGCGGATGCTGGAGAAGAAGGCCGCGGAACTGGGCGCGGAGCTGACCGTCGTGGACACCCCGGTCCTCGCCGAGGTGCTCTACCAGCGCATGGAACCCGGTCTGGTCATCGGCTGCTTCTCCACCGCGCTGCTCACCGCGAGCGTCTTCTACGGACTGCCGGTGGCCCGCATCGGCACCGATGTGCTGCTGGAGCGGCTGACCCCGTACCAGAACAGCAACCGGGTGCCCGTCACCATCGTGGACGCGCTGCTGCCGGACCTGGAGGACCACAAGGCGGTGGCCGCCGGGGCCGCTCCGGTGGACGAGCGGTCGGGGCAGAAGCTGAACGGGCTCGTCTCCGCCGTCGGCTTCTGCATGCAGGCGAAGATCTACCCCGGTCTGCGGCCCGCCGCGGAGCGCTATCTCGCCGCCCATCTGGACGCCCGCACCTGGCGCTACTTCAAGCGCCGCCGGCTGACCGCGCTCGCCCTGCCCGGGGCCGTCCCGTCCCAGCTCGGCTTCATCCCGCGCAACGAGACGGTGCGGCGGGTCGCCCGCCGCGCCCGGGCACTGAAGAAGGCCGCGCTGAAGAAGACCGCCACCAGCTGACCCAGCCGACTGTTCGTCCCACCAGAAGGAGCCACGGCGTGACCGCCGACCACGGGGTAAGCCACATACGCACCGGCGCCTCGGGGGTGGCGCCATGACCGCGGGCGCGGGCGCGCCGCCCGCCCCCGAAGCGGGCCCGATAGCCCCGGCCCCGGTCCCGTCCCAGCGCGAACCGGGGCTGGGGCCGGGGCAGCCCGAGCCGGGGCAGGGGCCGGGCCGGCCGGTCCCGGGCCGCAAGGGGCAGCCGGTGCGGCTGCGCGCCCTGGACGGGCTGCGGCTGCTGGCCGCGCTCATGGTCGCCGCGTACCACTACGGCGGCCGCGACGGCGAGATAGCCCAGGCGTGGGGCGCCTCCCCGCGCCACATCTTCCCCACCGCCTCGTCGTACTTCGCGTACGGCTGCCTGGGCGTCCAGATCTTCTTCGTGATCAGCGGCTTCGTCATCTGCATGAGCGGCTGGGGACGCCCGCTGCGCTCCTTCTTCGCCTCCCGCGTCTCCCGGCTCTTCCCCGCCTACTGGGCCGCGATCCTGCTGATCACCGTCGTCTTCGCGCTGCCCTGGGTGGCGTTCGAGACGGTCTCGCCCAGCGACACCCTGGTCAACCTGACCATGCTCCAGCAACCGCTGGGCGCCGACCGGGTCCTGGGCGTGTGCTGGACCCTCTGGGCCGAGCTGCGCTTCTACGCCCTCTTCGCGCTGTTCGTCGTCCTCCCCGGCGCCAGCCGCCAACGCGTGGTCCTCTTCTGCGCGGTGTGGACCCTGGGCGCCGCTGTCACCGACGCGGCGAACCAGCCCCTCCTGGACCTGGTCCTGATGCCGAACTACGCCCCGTACTTCATCGGCGGCATCGGCCTCTACCTGATCCACCGCTACGGCCACGACGCCACGGCCTGGGGCATCGTCGCCCTCAGCTTCCTCATCGGCCAGCACTACGCGGTCTCCGAGTTGTGGCACCGCCCCGACCCGGACTTCTTCTCCTACCGCTCCGCCTTCGGCATCGTCGCGATCGTCGCCTTCGGCTACCTCGCCGTCGCCCTGGTCGCCCTCGGCAAGCTCCAGTGGGCCAACTGGCGCTGGCTGACGGTCGCGGGCGCGCTGACGTACCCCTTCTACCTGGTCCACGAGCACCTGGGCTGGGTCGTCGTCGGGTACCTCCACCGCACCCTCGGCCTCCCCTCGTACACCACGTTCGCCCTGACCATCCTGCTGATGCTGACCCTGGCCTGGCTCCTCCACCGCTTCGTGGAACAGCGCCTCACCCCGGTGCTGAAACGCTCCCTCTCGACGGCCCGGGTGCGCTGAAAATACGTCGCCCCAGGGCCCGGCGGCCCCTACCGTCAGCCCCATGAAGCTGCTCTCCGTGAACGTCGGCACACCCCGGCCCAACCCGTGGAAGGGCCTCAGCGCGACGGGCATCGACAAACGCCCCGTCGACGGCCCGGTCACCGTCACCGCCCCCGGCCCCAAGGGCACGGGGGCGGTCGGCCTCGACGGAGACCGGGCGTACGACGTGAAACACCACGGCGGCCCCGACCAGGCCGTCTACGCCTACGCCCGCGAAGACCTCGACGGCTGGGAAGCCGAGCTGGGCAGGCCCCTGCGCAACGGCGTCTTCGGCGAGAACCTCACCACCCTCGGCCTGGACGTCAACGCCGCCCTGATCGGCGAGCGCTGGCACATCGGCCCCGAAGTGGTCCTGGAGGTCTCCTGCCCCCGCATCCCCTGCGCGACCTTCCAGGGCTGGCTGGAGCGCGACGGCTGGATCAAACGCTTCACCCGAGCCGCCCTGCCGGGCGCCTACCTGCGCGTCATCACCCCCGGCGCCCTACGCGCGGGCGACCCGGTCGAGATCGCCCCTCGCCCCACCCACGACATCACCATCGCCCTGGCGTTCCGCGCCCTGACCGCCGAAGCCGCCCTGCTCCCCCGCCTCCTGGCCGCGGACGCCCTGCCGGAAGAGATCAAGGCACTGGTCCGCACACGCACGGAGGACTCATGACCAGCAGGTTCACCGAGTTGGTTGTCGACTGCCACGACCCGGAGCGCCTCGCGGCCTTCTGGTGCGCGGTCCTGGACTTCACCGTGATCGAACGGAGCGAGACCGAGGTCGAGATCGGCTCCTGGGAGCCGACCGTCGAAAAGGTCCGGGCCCGCCAGATGCCACCCACCCTGCTGTTCATCCGGGTCCCCGAGGGCAGGACCGTGAAGAACCGGCTCCACCTGGACGTCAGCCCGATCGACGGCAGTACCGACGAGGAGGTGACCAGGCTGCTCGGCCTCGGCGCCGCCAAGGTGGACGTGGGCCAGGGCCCCGGCCGCAGCTGGGTGGTCCTGACCGACCCCGAGGGCAACGAATTCTGCGTCCTGCGCACCCTGGAACCACCCCATTAGCCTCGCCGTTTCGGTTGGGGTGACGAGACGTCGCTGTTCGTCTGCTGTCGCGTGGGCAGGGTGATCAACGGCCCCTGGGGCAGCGGTACAGTTCTGGTGATCCATGCGAACAGACGTGCAGCCCGCCGACCCGCTGCCCGAGTGTCGGTGAGGGCGCGCCGTGCCGCCCCAGTGGAAGACATGATGCGGTGACGGAATCATCCCTGGCCATGTGTGTGCCGTCGGATCACTTCGGCCTTACGTGTGTGCGGGATGTCTCGCCGGACGAGGTGCTGGCCCGCTTGAGCGTCACGGATCAGGCACCGTACCCGCTCTACACAACTGGCGAGGCTGTCCGGCGCTTGGGATTCGGCCACGAGAACCCCGCGGCACGTATCTGCCAGGCCGGTCAGTGGACCTTCCTTCTCGACGTCGACGCCCACGGTTTGCTGCTCCAGACCCCGGTGCTCACGCGCCTGTCGGTGGGGACCGAGGCGGTTTCGGTCTGGAACGTGATGGATGGTACGACCCGGATCGGGCACGCGCGAGGAGGAGAACTGCTGGCCTCCTACGACGCCTGGCACTCCGAGCCGCCCGAGGGTGCCGATCCGTCGTTCCTCAACCAAGCCCTCACCGACGCAGGTTTCTTCCTGGACGAGAACTGGGAGTCTGGCGAGTGGGAGCCGGCCGGTGCCGCGTTGCTCCTGCTGGAGCGAGAGTTCGGCCTGACGCTGTCCTCCGGGACCGCAGAGAGTCCCCTGCCGACGGTCGGCCTCCATCACCTGCGAAGCTGACCGTCGACCCCAGGCGTGGGAACGCGGGAGTTTGAGGGTCGGTGTATACCAGGGCACCACACAGCCGCCGGTGTTGGTGACGGCGTACTGGTCGTCGCAGCGGACTTCTACGCCGCCCCAGGTAATGGGGGGCAGGAGATCGATGGCGTCGGGGGAGCCGATGGAGAGCTGATAGTCGACGTCTATGTACTGGTAGCCGCTGGTTGGCTGCTGTGCTACGAATGTGGAAGTCGACTTCAGGTTCTGGCTGTCGGCGATAGGCGTTCTGGCCCACGGCTTGGTGCTTGAAGGAGCGCATGGAGCCGTACAGTTCGTGGTCCACGACACGCCCAGGCCGGCGGGCAGAGTGCCGGTGTGGGAGAGCATCGTGATCTGATCGGTCTCCGTCCACTGCAGACTGTTCGCCTTCAGGTCCAGCTGCTGCGCAGTGGCGAACAGGGCGGTGGCTTTGACCTGATTGTTGCTGTCGAGGTAGGTGTACTGCACGTTCGGGTCGATCTGACACTGCATGGTGCGCGTGGCGTACCAGTAGCCGTCCTCATCCCTCGTGCACTCGTTGACCGGCAGCGGAGCAGCCAGCGCCCCGGACGCGGACCCCGCAGATGCCGCCGCAGCACGGAGCGCAGCCTTCCCCTCCGCGGGCGAGAGCCGCGTCAGACATCCGTACGCACGCTTCACACCCCCGGCACGTCTGGCGCGTGCTGCGGCATCTGCGCAGTCTTCTTCGGTGGGGCCGGACCGTTTGCCGCTGGTGTCCAGGCGCTCCTTGTCCACGGAGGTGGACGCGGAGGCGGGGGCGGAAGCCGCTATCGGTCGTTCGTCGCGGGTGGGGGTGGCGGAGACAGCGGGCTGGACTGCCGCACCTGTGAGAAGTGCGGCTGCGGCAAGGGCGGGCAAGAGGATGCGTCTTATCACAAAGCATCTTTCGAGCAGCACGACATGGCCACCGGCGGATCCGGCGGCTCTTTGGTACGGGGGGTTCACGGCACGCTCGCAGCTCAGCAACGGCATGGGCAAGCCGTTTCCACAGGCTCAAAGACTCATCTGTTCTGTGCCCGAAACCACGTGCGACTTAGGGAAAGTGAGGATTCTGCTCTGGGATGCTGTGGTTTTCGCTGCCCAGGCGCATTCGGCAAGGGAAATTCCAGTCGTTCAATCGACCAGGGGCGGCAAGTGAGCCAGGTCACAGCCGATTGGGTCGGCCCTACGGTGAAGGCCGGCCCCTGCCGCAGGGAACGGTAGGCACTTCCATGACCAGGGCCGGTGGCAAGGGTTCCGCCGCGAGAGCGCAGGGCTCCGACAGCAGAGTCGAGGCGGGCTCGAACGTCCAGCGCTGCCACACCTCCGGCCTGAACGTGGCCCTGGGACACGCTCGTCGACCAGCACAACGCCATCCACCCGGGCACCTTCATCAACCCCATCGACTGCCCCCTCAGCCCGACGCCACCCCTCACTCGTCCACTGCCCCGGTGTGCCACGCCGGGACGGCGGGCTTTCCGCTACCCAGCCCCACGCCCCAGCCGTCGGGCGCTGGCCATCAGGCGGCGAGGCCAGGGTCGAGCGAGGCGACCGTGGGCGGCCCGAGCCACACGAGCTGCGCGGTGACCCCACTCCGGGAGAACCACGCCTCCGCCCGCTCGGGCGAGCCGAGCACCAGCCGCTGCCCCGGAGCGATGACTTCGGTGCGCCCGTCCTCGTGGGCCATACCCCACGCGGCGATCTCCACGTCCGCCTCGTCGGTGCCCTCGTACGGGTGGATACGGGCCACGGCGAAGAGGCGGGGCGCGGTGGCGAGGGCTAGGGCGCGGAGTTCTTTGCCGAGGTCGAACGGCTCGGGGGTGGATTCCTGCGGGGGTACGAAGGTCATGGCATGTCTCCTTACCGAGAGGCGCAGTTGGCCAGGACCAGGCATGCGTGGTCGACGGCCACCGTTACGCCGAAGTGGTCTGCCTCACATCGTAGAGCAGCAACTAGAAGAGTTTCTATATTTCCTTAGATGTCTTTCTAGTTGGAGCAGGAGGGGCTTTCACGGCAGACTGTGCCCAGGTGCGAGAAGGAGAGGCCGGATGCCACCAAGGGACGCACTGACCGTCCGCCAGCGCCGCTTGGGTGTCGAGCTACGGAAGTTGCGCGAACGCGCAGGGCTGACCTCCACTGCGGCAGCGGTGATCAACGGCGTCAATCAGGCGCGGATCAGCAACCTTGAGGCGGGACGGTACGCGGTGAGCGCCGAGCGCGTGCGCACACTCGCCCGTAGCTACGACGCCGCTGATCAAGCCCTGATCAACGCCCTGGCCACCATGGCT
This sequence comes from Streptomyces sp. NBRC 110028, assembly GCF_001417735.1. Classification (GTDB taxonomy): domain Bacteria; phylum Actinomycetota; class Actinomycetes; order Streptomycetales; family Streptomycetaceae; genus Streptomyces. The sequence continues at coordinate 1,043,798 of NZ_BBUZ01000022.1, read as the reverse complement.
GGACGACGGGACCGTCAATGGTGGGAGGAATACCGCGAAGTCCTGCCCACGGTCATGCTCGACATCGCCGAACTCGAACAGGAGGCCGCAGGGTTGCGGGTCGCCTTGGCGGTCCACATGCCCGGACTGCTCCAAACCATGGATCACGCCCGTGCCCTCTACCGCGAAACCGTCCCAGCCCTGGAACCGTACGAGGTGGAGCACCGGGTCGCCTTCCGCGTCCGCAGACAGGGAATCCTCCACGGCAAGCGGCCAATCCCGTACAAGGTCATCCTTCACGAGGCCGCCCTGCGCTTGGGCTGCGGTGGGCCGAAGGTCGCCAGGGCACAGTTGGAGCACCTGATGGAGATGAGCGAGCGCGACAACATCACCGTGCACGTGATCCCCCTCGGCAGCGGACCGTTCCCCGGCTCCGGCCAGCCGATCGATTACGTATACGGCCCTGTGCCCCAACTCGATACGGTGACGTTGGATACCGATCACGGCTGCGAGTTCCTGGACGCAGAAGCGCAGCTGGTGAAGTACCGGACCGTTCTGGACCGGCTGGAGGAGACCGCGCTCGCCCCAAAGGCGTCACGAGATCTGATGCGCCGCGTCGCACTCGACACCTGAGAGGAAACCCACGTGCCCGAACGTCACTGGCGAAAGTCGTCCTACAGCGTGGAGGGATCCAACTGCCTGTACGTCGGCGTGGACGAGTGCGACGCCATAGTGCTCCAGGAGAGCGAACACCCCGAGGCCATACTCTCGACCACGCGCGCACCCCTGAGAACCTTCATACGCGCCGCCAAGGCAGGTCAGTTCGACCACGTCACCGAATCCTGAGTACCCCTCACGCCCCGGTTGGCGCCTGTGCGCCCTTGCCCACCTCATCGGACGGGTGGAGAGTCATGCGCTATCCGTGAGCGAATCGGTACAGGAGGCAGCCGTGGCACTAAAGTTCCTGGGGATCTATCCGAACACTCCGAATGACGGCTCGCCCACCATCTGGCTGGACGACGACTCCGGTGATCTGATCATCCAGTCGTGGAAGGCGGACGACGCGACACTCAGGCAGTGCCAGGAGGTGGGGTCGATTCCTGGCCACTCCACCGACGTGCCCGACCACGAGACGGTGATCCGGCTCCCTGCGAACATGCGGCAGTTCATCCCTCAGCCTGATAGCGAGGTCAACAGTGGCAACGGCGGTACGTGAGGCCCTGGCTTCCGCACAGCATTCGGCAGTTCATCTGGAACTGCGCGACATCTACACGCCCGACGACCCTGATTTCGCCGACTGGCGGGCCGGCGCGCACTTCGACCCAGCCGAGCGGTGGCGAAGCTGGTTCGACGTGGTGATGGCGACCACGGCCAGAGGCGTTCGGATGAGGCGGGCTCGTGTCGTCTCCGAACCCGTCAGTGAATACATCAAATTCGAGTACGACGTGACAGGGGCCCACAACATCGCAGCCGGCGAAGAGGTCCGGTGGTTACCCCGGCGGAAGGCGGCCGATCTCGCCCTTCCGGGCGCAGACTGCTGGGTCATCGACGATGAGGTCGTGATCTTCAATCACTTTGATGGAAACGGCAATTGGGACCCTGCGACGGGTATGGACGTGCGGAGGGAACCTGCGGTGGCAAAGCTGTGCGCCTCAGCGTTCGAGGCCGTCTGGGAGCGCGCCGTACCGCATGCGGAGTATCGGCCGCTTTGAGCGAAGCCCCTGGCGATGCCCGTTTCCCCCTCGTCCAGCGCACGACATGCACGGCAAGCTCTTGGCGCCCGCCTCGGTGAGATCCGCGAAGACGCGGGGCTGACCGGACGGGCGCTCGCCGCTCTCTGCGGTTGGCATCCGTCCAAGATCAGCAAGATCGAGCATGCCAAGACGTCCCCCTCTCCGGACGACATTCGGGCCTGGGCAGAACACTGCGATGTACCGGAGCAGACGGCAGACCTGATCGCGTCGCTGCGCACAGCGCAAGGCATGTGGGTTGAGTGGCGCCGAATGGAGCGGGCGGGACTGCGCCGCGCACAAGAGGAACGTCTGCCGCTGTACGAGCGCACCACCCGCTTCCGGGTCTACTCGTCCTGGCTGATCCCTGGCTTGATCCAGACCCGCGCCTACACAACCGCGGTGTTGCGCGCCATCCGCGAGCGCCGTGGGCTTGTGGATGACGTCGAGGCCGCCGTAGCCAGTCGTATGGAGCGTCAACGAGTGCTGCATACCGGAGAGCGTCGTTTCGCCTTCCTCATAGAGGAATCTGTATTGCGCTCCGGCACCGGGGGCTCGGAGACGATGGCGGAGCAACTCGCACACATACTCGCCATCAGTTCGCTGGCCAACGTCAGCGTGGGCGTGGTCCCGATGCAGCCGGACCGAACTCGCTGGCCCGTGGAGAGCTTCTGGATGTTCGACATGGCCGAGGTCAATGTCGAACTCGTTTCGGGCTTTCTGACAATCACCCAGCCCGGCGAGATCGCCATGTATGCCGAGACCTTCGGCGAATTGACCGAACATGCGCTCTACGGAGCGGCGGCACGAGAACTGATCTCCTCGGCAGCCGACTCGCTCGGTTGAAATTCCCGAGCAACTTCGAGCAACCTCGTTGAGCAGGCATTGATTCGCTCCGTAGTGTCTCCGTCACTCACATCTGCGGGGAGCTGCGCGCCATGAAGATCACCGAGGAACACATCGACGCCATGCGTTCCGCGCGTCACCGGGCGGCTGGAGCGGAGGCAAGGGCGGTCGCTGAATTACTGCGGGAGGTGCTGGGGCGCCTCGGCTTCACGCCCGACGTGGCCGTACCCCACGGCGCACATACCGAGGACCTGTTCTGGCCCGTCCTGCGGGGCGAGGTGACGGTCTCGGGACATCCCATGGTCGCCCTCGGCCGCATTCCGCTCGACAGCGCGAACCACCTCGCGGACATCCTCATGCGCGCCGCGCTGGAAGAGCAGACCAAGAGGGCCGCCACGAGCTGAGCGACGGCCCCTTTCACACCCCCGTCCCGGCTGGACCGGAGCCCTGGCAGGTCGAGCCCAGCGCGGAACGGGCGCACGTGCACGACGGCGGCGGGGAAGGCCCCCGCGCCGACAGCATCGAAGGGAATCATCCCGATGCGCTTACGCGGATTCAAGGCCGCCGTCCTCCGGCAGGACCCCGAGGACGACGGACCGACCGAGGGCGGCCAGCAGGGCGGCTGCGGTGACGGCGACGGCTGCGGCCGTCAGTAGCGGGTGAGACGGGGCGGTCCCCATCTTCGGGTGGGGACCGCTCACCACGGAGAGAGCGAGCGCATGCACCACCACGGCTACACCTGGCTCGGATCCGCCCACGAATTACTCAAGGACGGCCCCCGACGCCCACCGCACCCGGAATTCGGATCCAGCAAGGTCGTCCCCCTGGAACTGGCCCACTGGCTGCTCAAGCCCGCCTCCTTCATCCAGGGAACCTGGACCGATCCGGACCAGGCCGCGGAATGGTTCAGCGCGCAAGCGCGGGACGCCGCCGCGTCGTTCGTCTCGGAACACGACCGCGATGCGGTAGGCCGAGTCGTCAATCGTGTCGCCAGCGGCGAGGACATGGTCGGCGGCTGGTACCTCACCGGGCAGAGATTTCTGTCCGTGTGCCTGATCGCGTGCAGCCCGCACCGCATGCGACCGGAACTCCCCTGCCCTGGCGGCTCGCCCAGGCCGGGGCCGACGGTCACTGGTCCGGCGTGAGACTGCCCATGACGTACTCCAGCTGGAAGACCGGGGGACACCCGCCACGTCGAGTTCGCCCCGGTCGACCGTGTCGTCGTCGACGACGAACACCTCACCACCGTTCTCCACGCGGACTATGCGCTGCCCCCGCCGGAGCCTTCGGCCTGGCGGGGGCGCGGGGAGGCGCGTCAGCGGGGGGTTACCAGATGATGGCGTCGTCCAGGTCCTGCTGCCAGTACGTGACCTTGATGGAGTCGTCGATGTAGACGCCCTTGGCGGGCAGGGACGGGTGGGCGGCCGAGGAGAGGCTCTCGCCGTCGCGGTCCGAGAAGTAGACGGTGAGGGACTTCGCGGTGTAGCCGTTCGAGCCGCTGCCGTCGGCGGCGGACAGGTTCACGGAGGCGTAGCCGGACTCGCCCGGGGCGAGGGTGACGACGGCCTGCGGCTTCGATTCCTTGATGACCGGCGGCACCGACTGGGCCGCCTCGAACTGGACGGCCGGGTAGTTGTAGAGGTAGCAGGGCTTGCTGCCGGTGTTGGTGACCGTGAGCAGCATGTGGTTGAGGGGGCGGGCCAGAGGGGCCGCGGTCGTCTTGGTGTTGGAGCCCTGGCAGGTGACGGCGGCCCGGTTCGTGCCGGCCTTGCTGTTCGCCGACACCGCGGACGCGTTCGCGACCGGCTTCGCACCGGCGAGGGACTTCGCGCCCTCGTGGGAGGACACCGACGCACCCTCGGCACGGGCGCCCGATCCGTCGGTGAACGCGGTCAGGGAGAGGGTGGCGACCGCGGCGGTCGCGGCGACGGCCAGAAGGCGGGTGCGGGAGAGGCGGGTGCCGGACATGTGAGGGAGTCCCTTCGGCGGTGCGGTGGATGTGCTGCTTGGATGACCTGAGCTTGTGGGGCCATCTGTCCCAACCGCCACAAATTCCGGGCAGGTTGGAACGCTGGAACGCCGAAACGGGCTTTTACCAGGGGGAACGTAAAGCGCCTGGAACGCGGAAATGGGACGCGCCGGGCCGGCGGGGAAGGGGAGGGAACGGTGTCAGGAGTGACAGGGGCCACCGAGGCGACGGGGGCGGCCGGGGACGCCGAGGCGTTCGCGGAACTGCTGCGGGGGCTCAAGGAACAGTCGAAGCTGAGCTACGGGACGCTCGCCAAGCGGCTGCACATGAGCAGGTCGACACTGCACCGCTACTGCAATGGCAGCGCGGTGCCGGCCGACTACGCGCCGGTCGAACGGCTCGCCCGGATGTGCCGGGCGACCCCCGAGGAACTGGTCGAGCTGCACCGGCGCTGGATTCTGGCGGACGCGGCGCGAAGACGTAAGGGGCCGGGGCCGAATGGAGCGATACGCGATGCCGAGGAACCCGAGCGGGCCGCCCCGACGCCTGGGAAACCGGCCCCCGGCGCCGACGAACCCGAGCGGGCCCCGACGCCGCCCGAGGAACCGGCGCCCGGCGCCGACGAACCCGAGCGGACCGCGACACCGGGGGAACCGGCCACCGGCACCGAGGGCCACCCCACCGCTCCGGAGGTCGTCGGCGGCACCACCCCGCCCGCTCCCCCGCGGACCCGTCGGCGCCGCACCGCGCTCATCGCCTCCGTCGCCGTGGCCGCCGTTCTGGGCGCCGTCGTGCTGGCCGTGAATCTGCCGTTCCCCGGGGGCGACAGCGGCGACAAGTGGAAGGCCGCCGCGGACCCCGCCGGGGGCACCACCCCGGTCACCACGACCGATACGGCCACCGCCACCGCCACTCCCCGGGCCGGCCGGAGGAACGATGAGCGGCCGTCCGCGTCGGACTCCCCCGCCCCGGCTCGGCGCGCGGAGAGCGGCAGATCCGCCGCCTCGGCCCCGGGGCCCGACGCTCCCGACGGCGGGGACGCCGCCGAGCGCACCGGCGGCGTACCGCTCAACGTCGCCACCCGCCCCTACGTCTACGACAGCCCGTGCAGCCAGCACTTCCTCGTCGACAAGGAGCCCGAACACGTCGGTCCGCCCGCCGCCGAGCAGGACGCGCCCCGCTGGGCCGCCGCGAACGGCGCGGTCTCCTCGGGGGAGCAGCGCGTCGCCCTCACCGTGCAGGGCGCCGGGAAGGACACCGTCGTCCTGGAGGCGCTGCACATACGCGTCGTCACGAAGGGCGCCCCGCTCGCCTGGAACGACTACTCGATGGGCGTCGGCTGTGGCGGCGGCGTGGACACCAAGTCGTTCGACATCGACCTCGACAACGGCAGCCCCACCGTCACCGTCAAGAACGGCCAGCGTGACTTCCCGTACAAGGTCAGCGAGTCCGACCCGGAGGTCTTCTACGTCACCGCCCGCACCACGGCGCACGACGTCCGCTGGGACCTCGCCCTGGACTGGTCCAGCGGCAACCGCCGCGGCACCGTGCACATCGACAACAACGGCACCCCGTTCCGCACCAGCGCCGACACCGGCCGCCCCGGCTACGACTACCCGCTGGGCGGCCGGGAGTGGATCGATCGGGCCGGGTGAACCCCGGAAGGCGACTCACGGTCGCGCCCGGGCAGAACGGGGGACCAGGCTCTCAGACCCACGCCGGGGCGTCGGTGCCCCAGCGGCCGGGCGGGCGCGCCCAGTTACGGGGAGCGCCGTCGTAGGCGAGCGGCGGGAGGGCGTGGCGCAGGCGGCCGTACGGGGACGGGGTCTTCGTCAGCCAGGGGTCCGGGGCGTACGTCCCGTCCGGCGGCGGTGCGGGGGTGATGCCGTGGAGGAGCCAGGACGCCGTTCCGGCCAGGGAGAGGCGGAGGTGGCGGCCGCCGCCCGTGTCCATGCGGCCGGTCAGGGCGCGGAGTACGCCCGCGGCGAGGAGGTAGCCGGTGCCGTGGTCGAGGGCCTGGGCGGGCAGTACGCCGGGGCGGCCGTCGTCGGCGGCCTCGGTCAGCGCGATGCCGGTCCCGGCCTGCACCAGGCTGTCGAAGCCGCGCCGGGCGGCCCACGGCCCGCTCCAGCCCCAGGCGCCCAGCCGGGCGACGATCAGCCCGGGGTGATCGGTGAGGAAGCGGTCCAGCGCGCCGGGACGGTAACCGGTGACCACGACGTCGGCTCGGGCGAGGAGTTCGTCGAAGGTCCGCCGGTCGTGGGGGTCGGCGAGGTCGAGGCGGGTCGAGCGCTTGCCGAATCCGGTGTCGGTGTGGGCGTCGGGGTCCTCGGGGAGGTGCGGGGAGTCGACGCGCAGCACGTCCGCGCCCAGCAGCGCCAGGGTGCGGGTCGCGACGGGACCGGCGATGACCCGGGTCAGGTCCAGCACCCGGACCCCCTCGGCGGGGAGCGCCGCGGGCGGGAGGGGGCGTGGGGCGCCGCCTGCGGTGTCCCGGGATTCCACCAAGGGGAGGGTACGGATGGGGAGTTCGCCCGGCGGTGCGGCGGCCACGGCCAGCGCGCCCGCCGCGTACGCCGTCTCCTGGACCTCCCGTGACGGGCGCTGCGCCAGCTCGGCCGCCAGCGCGTCCGCGTCGGCGCCCTCCCGCAGGCCCAGCGCGGTCAGCAGCCGGGCGCGGTGGTGCGGGTAGTTGGCGTGGGTGCGTACCCAGCCGTCGGCCGTGCGCCAGAAGCCGGACAGCGGGGCGAAGGTGGTGGCCTCGCGGCCGTCGATCCGCAGATGGCGTTCGCTGACGAACGCGGTGGCGACCGCGCCCTCGTGCACCCGGACGGCGGGAACCCCGCCCCCGGAGCGGCGCGCCGCCAGTTCGGCGGCGGCCAGCGAGCACACCCCCACGGTGGCCCGGGCCAGTTGCCGCACCGGCAGCCGGGCGGGCAGCACCGGGCCCGCCGGGACGTACGTGACGCGCTCGGCGAGCGCGGGCGGCCCGCCGAGCGCGTCCCAGGCGTGAGACGTGGCCGCGTCGAGTGTCATGGGGTCATTGTGCCGCCGGGCCGAACGTGACCTCGATGCCCGCGACGATCGTGCGCAGGGCCTCCTCGAAGCGGGTCTCGTGGCGGAAGCGCCCGCCCCCGGACGCGCGTCCGTGGTTGCGTATCGTGTCGGCGGCCCGGCCCCCGATCTGCTCGACCCGGACGGCCACATCCGCGACGGGTACGGGTATCAGAGGGAAGTACGTAACGTGATTTCGCGATTTCGCATTTGCCGTCAGCAGATCATGGCGGTGTTCGCTGCAACCGACACCCCGTTGCGGGCACGGACGGTATGCGGGGCACAGCTGGCTCCGGGGCTACTGGTGCCGTGGGAGAGCCTGTGCCTTCTGCGCCGAAAGGGTCTTGTAGACGGTACCGGCGAGGTCGGGCAGCGTGTCCCCTTCGCCAACGGCACTGTTGACAGCGATGGCGATGATCATGCCAGTTTTCGGGAAGTACATGTGCAGCACCCGGTTTCCATAAGTGGCCCCCTCATAGGCCCAGACCGTCCCGGTCACAGGATGGACCAATTTCACGACACCGAGCCCGAAACCCATGGGATCGTCGGCCGTGACGCTCTTGATGGGCTTACTCGTCTTCGTCGAGACCAGGGACTCCAGCTCGCGCTGCTGCGCTGAGGGCAGCAGTCGACCGCTGTACAGCGCCCTGTCCCAAGCCGTCATGTCGTTCAGTGAACTCACCAGGCCACCCGCCCCCTGCGCCCAGGACAGGCGGAGCCGAGGAAGTGACTTGTTGAGATGCTTCGGCAGGACGGAATGGGTGGAGTACGGCGTCGGCATGCGCGAGGCCGTGTCCGGAGGGCAGTCCGGGGGGAGGCAGGTGTCGTTCATTCCGAGAGGTTCGATGATGCGCTCGGCGAGCCGCTCATGGTAAGTATCGTGCGACGCTCGTTCGACAATCATCTGCGCGAGGAGGTAGTTCGTATTCGAGTACTCGTACTTCGCGGGACCCAGTGGCAGGCCCTCCACATAGGACATCAGGCGCTCCAGCGTGAAGCGCGTGGAGGGATTGGCGTCGAAATCCTTCAGGAACGCATTCTGCTCGGTGTAGCTGGGGATGCCGCTGGTCATCGACAGCAGTTGCTTGATGGTGACATCGCGCCACGCCGGATACTGGGGAAGCCACTTTCCCAGCTTGTCCCGTATGGACAGCTTTCCTTCGGCCTCCAGTTGAAGCAGCAGCACGGACGTGAACGCCTTGGTGTTGCTGCCTATCTGCCACAGCGCCTTGCTGTTCACCGGTCGACCACCGCCGTAGCGGGACGTCCCCGCATCGACCGAGATATCAGGTCGCTGATCGGCATAGGTCACCCGAAGGGAGACCGCTGAGAAATGATCCTTGGTGCCCTGAGCGTCCAGATATTTCTCGAGGTCACTTCGCAGTGACGCGGTGGCACTGCGAACGGATGGCTCCACCTCCGCATTCGCGACGGCCGGCCCACTTCCCTGCACCATCATCCCCGAAACAACCGCCGCGGTGACCGTCGCCAGGGCCACGAGGCGCTTCCCTTGCCGACCACCCCGCCGACGAAGCCTGTACCTCACTGTCGCTATTCCTCCATCGAATCGAACAGAACTGGGAACGACGATCACGCTACGCAGTGGAGGCACGGCAGGTAATGGGGGTAACCCCCGCTTGGCAGTGGTGCTGACCCGCTGAGTGAGGCCAATTACAGCTTCGAAGGCAGCCATCTGCCCGTCGGAAGAGGAGAGACCGCGACGGTCATTGACTCATCACTGAGGTGCGACAACTGGCGAAGCTGGAGCCCCTGCTCCCTGCTGGGAAGAAGTCCGGACGACCGCCGGTACACACCAAGCGGCAGCTGATAGACGGCATACGCCGGCGCACCCGCCTACCTGCGCAAGCGCGGCATCCGCTGCACGATCCCGGAGAAGCGCGACCAGACCGCTTGCCCCCATCGAAAGGGCACACCTGCGCCGGTCACCGGTCCGGACCAGATCGCCAGCCTGGACATACGAAGACGCGAGCGCCTCGGCGGCATCCTCCACGCATACCGGCATGCCGCGTGACCTGGGCGGATGAAGTTCTGGCAAGCGCACCGTCCTGCCGATTCAACGCCCCGCATAGATCACGAAAGAGGCGGAACGGGCAGTCATGCCTCCACGCGGCGTTTCAGCGCCTGGTTGAAGGCTTCGAACCCCTCGTCGCCTCCGCGCGGCCCTTCCTTGACCAGCCGGGCCAGCAACCCGCTGAAGTGCTCCCGGTGAGTCAGCCTTGTCCCGCCGTCGGGCAAGTCCGCGAGCACGAATTCGTGAACACCGGTGTAGATCGCATGGGGCAGCCAGGTGGCGCCGGGAATCGCGGCTGCCCACGCCAGCCTGACACCCGGTGTCGCCTCAAGGACAGGCACGTCCACTACGTAAGGCTTTCTGTCGGGCGGCCCGAGAACGACTCGTAGCCGGTTGCCGACTTCGGCCTGTCCGTCGAGTTCCTGGATGTACGTCGTCCACGTCGGGTAGCGCGGAAAGTCGGTGAGCACCTCCCACACCCGCTGCGGGCTCGCTCCTATGTCCACTACCGCTTCGATCGTTCGCATGCCGCGCAACATAGCCCCTCTCTGAACCAAGTACAAATATGCATCCAGTTCAAATTTATGTCAGCGGCGGCTATGCTCCTGACGTGCACACCGAAGCTAGCGACTCGCGCGAGGTCGGGCTGCGAGCCAGCAAGAAGGCAATGACGTGGCGGGCGATCCGCACCACAGCCCTGACCCTGTTCGAGGAGCGCGGGTTCGACGCGGTCACCATCGACGAGATCGCCGCCGCAGCCAACGTCGCACGTGGGACCTTCTTCAACTACTTCGAAAGCAAAGAGGCGGTCGTCGTCACCTACGGCGCGCACGAGGCCGAGATCCAGCGCCGCCTGATGGAGCAACGGCCGGCAGACGAGTCACTGTGGGACTCGTTGGTGGCGATCATCCTCGGCTACCTCGACGAGTTCGAACCGCAGATCGTCGTGCATCTGCGTCTCAAGGCGGGCTCACCCACCCTGTCCCGGTCCGCTCGACCGATGACCCAACGGCTTGTGGCCGACCTGCGAACCTGGGCGCTCGAACGCCATTCCCACCTGTCCGAGCCGGAGATCATGCTCTTGATCAACGTCGCGGTCACCGCCCTCGGGACCGGTGTCCACTACTGGCAGACCGACCAACCTGCCGCAGACAGGATCGCCGTGGTGCGCGCGATGCTGGACCACGTCGGCACTGGCCTGGCAACTGCCCGTAGGTGACTTCGCGTGTCAGCATGCCGCGTACCGAGAGTCGATACACAGACGGGCGACCACGCCGTCCAGCGCCGCGTTCCGCCTGGTCCACGGTCCGTGCACCCAGGGCGCGAGCGACGGCTGGGGGACGGGTCAGTGTGTGCCACCACCCCCACGCGGAGAGCGAAACGGACATCAGCTCACGTACCACCCTCTCAGGGCGTCGTGGTCATACGGCCGAACGGGTACGTGGGGTGCGCGGCCGACCGTGCGGCAGACCGCGCGGCCGGCCGTACGGACGAGATGACGGGATATCTGACCAGGTTGGGCACGTAGGACGATACGGCGGGAAACCGCACAGCGGGTACGGCTACCATCGCGAAGCGCACATCCATTGACCGCTCTCATGCGTCCCTGGCTCGACGGCTCTCCCTCCGGACAGCCGCGCCCATAGGGACATTTGGAGTATTCATTTGAAAACCACCACCAAGCGCATGCGTCGCCTCTCCGCGCTGAGCGTTCTCGCCGCGGGATCCGTCCTGGCCTCCGGGGCGTTCGTCCCCGCGCAGGCCGCCGCCGCCGCTGCGCCCACGATCACCGCCAAGGGCGGGTACGTGATGAACAACGGGACGGGCAAGGACCTTTACAAGAAGGCCGCCGACACCCGTCTCTCCACCGGCTCCACCACCAAGATCATGACCGCCCGCGTGGTGCTGGCCCAGCCGGGCCTGAACCTCGACTCCAAGGTCACGGTCCAGAAGGCGTACAGCGACTACATCGTCGACAACAACTGGGCTTCCTCGGCCCGGCTGATCGTCGGCGACAAGGTCACCGTCCGCCAGCTGCTCTACGGGCTGATGCTGCCGTCCGGCTGTGACGCCGCGTACGCCCTGGCCGACAAGTTCGGCACCGGCTCGACCCGGGCCGCGCGGGTGAAGTCGTTCATCGGCAAGATGAACTCCACCGCCAAGAGCCTCGGCCTGAAGAACACGCACTTCGACTCGTTCGACGGCATAGGGCACGGCCAGAACTACTCCACGCCGCGCGACCTGACGAAGCTCGCGAGCAACGCGATGAAGTACTCGACGTTCCGCACGGTCGTGAAGACGAAGAAGACCACGCAGAAGACCGTCACCAAGAGCGGCGGCTACCGCAACATGACGTGGGAGAACACCAATCCGCTGCTCGGCACCTACTCGGGCGCCATCGGCGTGAAGACCGGTTCGGGCCCGGAGGCCAAGTACTGTCTGGTCTTCGCCGCCACCCGCAGCAACAAGACGGTCATCGGCACCGTCCTCGCCTCCTCCGCGGTCGGCACCCGCACCACCGACGCGAAGAAGCTGCTGGACTACGGCTTCAAGCGGTAAGGACGCACGGACACCGGAAGGGGCCTGCTCGCGAGCCACGCGAGCAGGCCCTTCGCGCTTATCAGGCGGCTCCGGCCTGGCGGTGGAGGGACAGGGCCTCGTTGCCCAGCGTCGGGTGGTACTCGTTCTGCCCCGCGCTCACGCCCCGTCGAAATCCAGCAGCACCTTGCAGGACTGGCGGCGGTCGGCGGCCTGGGCGAACGCCTCCGCCGCCTCCCGCACCGGCCGGACCCCGCTGATCAGCGCGTCGAACGACGGCTCCGCCGCGAGCAGCCGCAGCGCGTCGTCGAACTCCTCGTGGAAGCGGAACGCGCCGCGCAGGTCGATCTCCCGGGCGACCAGCAGGTTCCCGGCGAACGGGCTCTGCCCGGGCGGCAGCATGCCCAACTGGACGATCACCCCGCCGCGTCGCACCCGGTGCAGACAGGTGTCGAGCCCGGCGGCGACACCCGACGCCTCGATCGCGACATCCACCTCATCGGTGGGCCAGTTCGGGTCGTCCGGGTCGTCGGCCCGTACGCACGCCGTCGCACCGGCCGCCGCCGCGAACTGAAGGGCCCGGGGCAGCACATCGGTGGCGGTGATGGCCGCGGCGCCCGCCGCCCGCGCGGCGGCGACGGCCAGACAGCCGATCGGCCCGGACCCGGTCACCAGCACATGGCGTCCGGTCAGATCGCCCGCGCGGCGCACCGCGTGCAGGGCGACGGACAGCGGTTCGGCGAGCGCCGCCCGGCGCGGCTCAAGGCCCTCGGGCAGGGTCCGCAACTGCCCTGCGGGTACGGCGATACGGGACGCGAAGCCGCCCTGTACGTGGGGGAAGCGGGCCGCGCTGCCCAGGTAGCGGGTGTCGCGGCAGATGTTGGCGCGGCCGCCCGCGCATTCGGGGCACACCCCGCACGGCGTCGCCGGGTGCACGGCGACCGGGGTGCCGGGGGCGGGCCCGCTCGCGCCCTCGCCGTACGACACGACCGTGCCGACGACCTCGTGCCCCAGCACCATGGGCTGCTTCAGCCGGAAGTCGCCCACGCCGCCGTGGCTGTAGTAGTGGAGATCCGACCCGCAGATCCCGCCGTACCGGATCGCCACCAGCGCCTGGCCGGGCGCCACCTCCGGTTCGGGGAGTTCGTCGACCCGCAGATCTCCCTGCCCATGGATCACACAGCCCAGCGCCATCCGTCCTGCCTCCTTCGTCATGTGCTTCACAACACGCTCGTCATGCCGCCGTCGACATACAGCACCTGCCCGCTGACGAAGTCGGCGGCGGGCGAGGCGAGATAGAGCAGCGCCCCGATCAGGTCCTCGGTGCGGCCCCAGCGGCCCGCCGGGGTCCGGCCGCGCACCCAGGTGCTGAACTGCTCGTCCTCGACGAGCGGCCGGGTCAGCTCGGTCTCGATGTAGCCGGGGCCGACCCCGTTGACCTGGATGCCGTACGGGCCCCAGTCGGCGCACATGCCCTTGGTGAGCATCTTCAGCGCACCCTTGGTGGCCGCGTACGGGGCGATGCCCGGACGGACCACCTCGCTCTGCAGCGAGCAGATGTTGACGATCTTGCCGTGGCCGCGGGCGGTCATGCGCCGCGCGGTCTCCCGGCCCACCAGGAACGCGCTGGTCAGGTTGGTGTCCACGATCTGCCGCCAGGCTTCGTCGGTGAACTCCACCAGCGGGGCGCGGTTCTGCATCCCGGCGTTGTTGACCAGGATGTCGAGCGGACCGACCCGCTCCTCCACGTCGGCGATCCCGGCGGCGACGGCCGGGCCGTCGGTGACGTCGAAGGCGGCGGTGTGCACGCCCGCCTCCGCGCCGCCGAGTCCGGCCGCGGCCTTGTCCAGGGCCTCCTGGTCGCGGCCGTTGAGGACGACCGTGCAACCGGCCTCCACCAGGCCGCGGGCGAGCGCGTGCCCGATGCCGCGGCTGGAGCCGGTCACCAGGGCGGTGCGGCCCGCGATGTCGAAGAGCGGATGTGTCGTCATGACGTACGTATTCCTTCCGGGGCCTTCCGGACCTCACATGACCAGCGACAGCAGCAGGACGAAGACGAGCGCGACGACCGAGATGACCGTCTCCATCACCGACCAGGTCCGCACCGTCTGCCCCACGCTCATCCCGAAGTACTCCTTGACGAGCCAGAATCCCGCGTCGTTGACATGGCTGAAGAAGAGCGACCCGGCACCGATGGCGAGCACCAGCAGCGCCACGTGGGTGGTGGACATGTCGGCGGTGAGCGGCCCCATCAGCCCGGCGGCGGAGATCGTGGCCACGGTCGCCGAACCGGTCGCCAGCCGGATCGCGACCGCGATCAGCCAGGCCAGCAGCAGCGCGGAAACGTTCCAGTCCTTCGAGATGTCCATGATCACGTTGCCGACGCCGAGGTCGATGAGCGTCTGCTTGAAGCCGCCGCCCGCCGCGACGATCAGCAGGATTCCGGCGATCGGGGCGAGCGAGGTCTCCACGGTGGTGGAGATGCGGTCCCGGGTGAAGCCCGCCGCCCGGCCGAGGGTGAACATGCCCACGATCACCGCGGCCAGCAGCGCGACCAGCGGGTTTCCGATGACGTCGGCGATCCGCTGGACGGTGTTCTCCGGGTCGTCCACGGCGATGTCGACCAGTGCCTTGATCAGCATCAGCACGACCGGGAGCAGCACGGTGGCCACGGTGGCGGCGAATCCGGGCCGCCGCTCCAGGTCCTCCGAGGGGCGCGCCGGCATCAGCCGGTCCGGCGGGGTGACGTCGACCCAGCGGTCGGCGAAGCGCGAGAAGACCGGGCCCGCGATGATCGCGGTCGGCACCGCGATGAGCACGCCGAGCGCCAGGGTCACGCCCAGGTCGGCGTGGACCGCGTCGATCGCGGCGAGCGGGCCGGGGTGCGGTGGCACCAGGCCGTGCATCACGGACAGGCCCGCGAGCGCCGGAATGCCGATCCGCATCATGGAGAAGTTGCCGCGCTTGGCGACCAGCAGCACCACCGGAATCATCAGCACCATGCCGACCTCGAAGAAGAGCGGCAGGCCGATGATCCCCGCGATGAGCACCATCGCCCAGGGCATCGTCCGTTTGCTCGCCTTGCCGAGGATCGTGTCCACGATCTGGTCGGCGCCGCCCGAGTCGGCCAGCAGCTTGCCGAGGATCGCCCCGAGGGCGATCAGCACGCCCACGCCCGCGACGGTGGCGCCCAGCCCGCCCGAGAAGCTGGTGATCACCTTGTCGAGCGGCGCCCCCGCGACGGCGCCGAGCGCCAGCGAGCCGATCGTCAGCGACAAGAACGCGTGCAGCTTGGTCTTGGTGATGAGCAGGACGAGAACGGCTATGCCGACGAGGACGGCTATGCCCAGCTGCGCGTGACCGGCCGACGTGATCGGGTCGACGGTGTCCGCTGCCAGCATCTCGGCGCTGAGTCTGGTCACGGAGGGTTCCTCACGTACGTGAATGACGTGGCGGGCTATCGCAGCGCGGCGACGGCCCGCTCGGTGATGGTTTCGGGGCCCGGGGCGATGTCGACGGCGACGCCGTGCTCGTCCGGCTGGAGCGGCTCCAGGGTGGCGAGCTGCGAGTCGAGCATCTTCTCGGAGAAGAAGTGGCCCTTGCGCTCCTTCATCCGGTCGGCGATCAGCTTGCGATCGCCGGTGAGGTGGAGGAAGACGACCCCGGGCTCGGCGGCGCGCAGCCGGTCCCGGTAGCTCCGCTTCAGCGCGGAGCAGCTGACCACGCCGCCGTGGGCCACGTGGTCATGGGCCCAGGCGCCGATGGCGTCCAGCCACGGCCTGCGGTCCTCGTCGTCCAGCGGGGTACCGGCCGACATCTTGGCGATGTTGGCCGGCGGGTGGAAGTCGTCGGCCTCGGCGTACGGCACACCGAGTGCCTCGGCCAGCAGGGGGCCGATCGTGGTCTTGCCCGTACCGGACACTCCCATGACGACGACCAGGGGGGCATGCATGTGGAAAACCTCGCTGTCTGCTCCGGTGCTGTCTTCCTCGACTGTCTTTCCGACCTCGGCACCGCTGGCAGCACACTCAACCCCACAGGTACGACGTATTCAAGAGTTCGTGACTTAAAAGTCATACTTAAATGAGAGGGGCGGCGGGGCGGCCCCGTAGTCTGACCCCATGGACAACCAGGGGCCCGCAGGCCGGGGACTGCACGCTCGGGTGCTGGCGTCCCTCGGGCCCGCGATCACCGCGGGCGACTACCCGCCGGGGACGGTGCTGCGCACCGACGAGCTGGAGCGCCGCTTCGATGTCTCACGGACCGTGGTCCGCGAGGTGGTGCGGGTCCTGGAATCCATGCACCTGGTCCGCTCCCGCCGCCGCGTCGGGGTGACCGTCCTCCCCCCGGAGGAGTGGGACGTCTTCGACTCGCAGGTCATCCGCTGGCGCCTGGCCGGCCCCGACCGCCCCCGCCAGCTGCGCTCCCTGACCTCCCTGCGCTCGGCCATCGAACCGGCCGCCGCCGCCCTGGCCGCCGAGCACGCCACCCCTGCGCAGTGCGCCGAGCTGACGGAGCACGCCCTCAACATGGTCGCCACCTCACGCGGCGAGCAGCTCCCCGCCTACCTCGTCCACGACATCGCCTTCCACCGCGTGATCCTGCGCGCCTCGGGCAACGAGATGTTCGCCCGCCTCGGCGACGTGGTGGCCGAAGTGCTGGCGGGCCGCACCGAGCACCAGGTGATGTTCAGCGACCCGGACCCGGAGGCGGTCACCCTCCACGTCCGGGTCGCCGAAGCGGTCCGCGCGGGCGACGCGGAGCGCGCCGAGCGCTACACCCGCGAGATCACCGTGGGCGCGCTGCGCGAGCTGGACATCCTGGCGCCGTAGGCCCGGACCCCCGTCCCACTGGCCCGCCGGCCCGTTGACCCACTGACCCGCCGGCGGGCAGGCCCCCGGCCGGTCGCCTGCCGCCCGCGTGAGCGGCCGTCAGAACTCCAGGACCGCGCGGTAGCGGGCCCGCCCGACCCGCACGCGGTCCAGCGCCTCCTCGATGCGCGACACCGGGTACGTCTCGGTCTCCGCCCGGATGCCGTGCCGGGCCGCGAAGTCGAGCATCTGCCCCGTTTCCACGGGCGTCCCCACGAGCCCCCCGGCGAGGGTCTTCTCGCCCAGCAGCAGGGACAGCGGATGAACGGTGAACGCGGACTCGGGTACCCCGACGACGCTCAGCCTCCCCTGCGGCCGCAGCGTCGCCAGGTACGCGTCCCACGGCAGGTCCCCGGAGACGGTCGACAGGACGAAGTCGAACGCTCCGGAGAGCCCCGCCAGCCCCTCCCCCGCCGCGCCCGCCACGACGAATTCGTGCGCCCCGAACCGCCGGGCGTCGTCCGCCTTGGTGGCCGTCGAGGAGAGGGCGGTGACATGGCACCCCCACTTCGCGAGGAACTGGAGGGCGAGGTGGCCCAGGCCGCCCACGCCGACCACGGCGACCCGGTCCGTGGGCCGCACCCCGTGCCGCACCAACGCCGTGAACACCGTCGAACCGGCGCACATGAGCGGCGCGGCCTGCTCGGACGCGAGCGCGTCGGGGAGGGGCTGCACATACCGCCAGTCACCGGCGCGCACCCGGGTCGCGAACGCGCCACCGTCGCCACGGAGCACCAGGTCGTCCTTGTCCGGGCAGAGATGCTGTCGACCGCTCAGACACCACTCGCAGGCGAAACACGCGCCGGCGGTCGCCCCGACGCCCACCCGCTGCCCGACGGACAGCCGGGTGCGGTCGACCGCGCTGCCCAGCGCCTCGACGACGCCGACCGCCTCGTGCCCGGCGACCACCGGGAAGCGGGAGATGCCGTGCAGGTCGTCGATCATGCCGACGTCGGTGTGGCAGACACCGCAGTGGGTGACGGCGACATCCACCTCGTGGGGGCCGAGGGGCGCGGGCTCGTACTCCCGCGCCCGTACCGGCCCTCGGGCTTGCTCCACCGCATACGCGCGCACAGACACGGGTTACCGCCTCTCCAAAAAACCAACTAGTTAGTTTTACGGTAGGGCAGAGGTCCGTGAAGGGCAACCAACCAGTTGGTAATCTGGCGCCATGTCCCCCGCGAAAGCCGACGCCACACGCCGTCGCCTGCTGGACGCCGCCACCGAGGACTTCGCCGCCCACGGCGTCGCGGGGGCGCGCGTGGACCGCATCGCGGCCGCCGCCGGCGTCAACAAGGCCCAGCTCTACGCCTACTTCGGCGACAAACTCGGCCTGTTCGACGCGACCTTCCGCCTGCACGCCGACGCCGTCACCGACGCCGTCCCGTTCACCGCCACGGACCTCGCCACCTACACCGTGCGGCTCTACGACGCGTTCCTCGCCCGCCCGGATCTGGTCCGTCTGGTGACCTGGGCGAAGCTGGAGGGGATCCACACCGGAAGCCTGGACCCCGGGAATCCGGCGGTCGCCGCCAAACTGCGGGCGCTCTCCGAGGCGCAGCGGAACGGCGGGGTCATCGCCTCGCTCGACCCTCAGGACATCCTCGCCCTGATCACCTCCATGGCCCTGACCTGGTCCGCGGCGGGCCCCTGCGCCACCGCGACGCAGGACGACCGACCCGAGGAGCACGACCGCCGCCGCCAGGCCCTGTCGGAGACGGTGCGGCGGTCGTTCGTCCGCTCGTGAGGGCGGGCGCCCCTCTCGCCTACGGCCGGACGTAGGGCCGGGTCATGATCTCCATGTTGTGGCCGTCGGGGTCGTCGAAGTACGCGCCGCGGCCGCCGAAGAGGGTGTTCACCTTGCCGGGTTCGGTGTGGTGCGGGTCCGCGTAGTAGGTGGCCCCGGCCGTCTCCAGGCGGGCGATCATGCCGTCGAACCGCTCCTCGGGGACGAGGAACGCGTAGTGCTGCGGCTGGATCGGCTCGTCCCGCTTCTCGTAGTAGTCGAGCGTGACGCCGTTGCCGAGGTCGACGGGGAGGAACGGGCCGAACGGGGCACCGACCTCCAGGCCGAGGACCGTGGCGAGGAATGCGGCCGACCGCTGCCGGTCCGAGGCGTAGACGGCGGTGTGGTTCAGCTGGATGTTCATGTGAGGTCTCCGGTGTCGTCGTGGTGGTGGCGCGAAAGGCCGCGGTGCGAACGATGAACAACGGAGAGGGACGGCGGGGCTCTGGCCCGCCTCGCGCTCACGCCGAGGCCGGGCGCCTCACTCGTGAATGGCCCGCTTGGGCCGACCCGGCAGTCACCCGGCCGAATCTAGCGGCCCTCCCGAGGGACATCAACGGGATAACCGGGACGTCGAGTTGCCCGCCGTCAGCGGCGCCGCGGCGACGGGTCCAGCAGCGCGGGCGGGGTGTCGTACTTCTCGTGCGGGGCGAGGTCGGTGCCGGGGGTCACGATGGCGTCGATCGCGTCGAGGACGTCGGCGGAGAGCACGGTGCCGGCGGCGGCGAGCTGCGCGCGCAGGTGGTCCAGGGTGCGGGGGCCGATGAGCGCGCTGGTGACGGCGGGGTGCGCGGTGACGAAGCCGAGCGCGAGCTGGATCATCGTCAGGCCCGCCTCGTCGGCCACCTCGGCCAGCCGCTCGACGGCGTCGAGCCGGGCGCGGTTGGCGGGGAGGGCGGTGTCGAAGCGTTCCGGCATGAACTCCGAGCGGCTGGTGGCGATCTCCCGGCCCGCGCGGACCGCGCCCGACAGCCGGCCCGAGGCCAGCGGGCTCCACACCAGTACCCCGAGCCCGTACTCCTCGGCCACGGGCAGCACGTGCGCCTCGATCCCGCGCTGGAGGATCGAGTAGCTGGGCTGTTCGGTGACGTAGCGGCTCAGGTGCTGCTCGCGGGCGGCCCACTGGGCCTGCACGATGCGGTAGGCGGGGAAGGTCGAGGAGCCGCGCCGAGCGCGAGGGTGCTGACCTGTACGCCGGTGCGGCCCAGGGTGCGGTAGCGCATGGTCGTGTTCCTCCGTCGAGGGTGGAGCTGGCATCATGAGCAAACGGAACCTCGTTCCACTTGACGATACGGAACAGCGTTCCGTTTTGGCGAGGTCACCCAGGGCAACGGAGGGAGCGGCGCGGTGAACGACACCGGCGAGGACGGCACGGGGCGCGCGGCCCCGTCCAAGCGGAAGGACGCCCGGCGCAACAAGGAGACACTGCTCGACGCGGCCGCCACGGTCTTCGTCAGATCAGGCGTGGAGGCGCCCGTACGCGACATCGCGGCCGAGGCGGGCGTCGGCATGGGCACGATCTACCGCCACTTCCCCACCCGTGCGGACCTCATCATCGCCGTCTACCGCCACCAGGTCGAAGCCTGCGCCGAGGCCGGTCCGGCCCTGCTGGCCTCCAGCGCCACCCCGCACGCCGCGCTGGGGGCGTGGATCAACCGCTTCGTCGACTTCCTGGTCACCAAGCACGGCCTCGCCGCCGTCCTGCAGTCCGACAGCTCCGGCTTCGACACGCTGCACGCCTACTTCCTCGATCGCCTCGTGCCCGTGTGCACCCAACTCCTCGACGCCGCGGCCGAATCCGGCGAGATCCGCTCCGAGGTGGAGGCGTACGAGCTGATGCGCGGCGTGGGAAACCTCTGCATCGGCGCGAACGGCGACCCCCGCTACGACCCGCGCCACCTGGTCGAACTGCTCATCGCGGGGCTGCGCCGACCGGACTGAGCCGGTGTCCTCCCCGGCGCGGCCGGGGCGCCTGCCATGATCGGCGTCATGGGGGTACACATCGCACCGGCCGAAGTGGCGGACTTCCACCAGGTCCTGACCGATCATCCCCGCTACTGGGGCGAGCGCGACCTTCGGTCGCTGCACCTTCTGGCACTGGTGCGGGAATTCGGACCCACCTGCCTGGTCGCCCGGGCGGAGGACGGCATCCGTGGGTACGTCTTCGGATTCGTCACCCCGGACCGCACCGGCTATGTGCATCTGATCGCCACACGGGACGACACCCGGGGCACGGGTCTCGGGCGTCGTCTGTACACGGCGTTCGCCGAAGCCGCGGAACGTCACGGCGCGCGGCGGCTGAAGGCGATCACGTCGGTCGGGAACACCGGCTCGATCGCCTTCCACCGCAGCCTCGGCTTCGACGCGAAGGTCGTCGACGACTACAACGGCCCGGGCCGGCCCATGGCCGTCTTCCACCGGGATCTGCCGCTCGACGTCCCGCACCCACCTCCGCGTTAGGCGGGTGTTAGCGGAGCAGCAGGCCTGCGATAGGGGCCCCGAGCAGAGTGGGTGACGTACCGAGGAGACAACGACACCGACCACCCCCCGGGGGGACCCGAAATGCACTCCACCACCGCCCGCACCGCTCGTCGCCGCACCCTGCGCCTCGCCGCCGCGGCCCTGGTCGCCGCCGCCGGCCTGACCCTGACCGCCTGCTCCGGCTCGGGCGGCACCGACCCGAAGCCCGCGTCCGCCGCGCAGGGCGCCGACGTCAAGGTCGAAGCCGCCGAGGCGGGCACGGCGAGCAAGGCGGGGTCCCTGGTCCGCACCCAGACGCTGGCGGACGGCATCAGCAAGGCCAAGATCTACAAGGTGGCCGACCAGCACTACCGCGCCGAGATCGTCGCCCGCGGTGAGGTCCTGGCCACCCTGGAGGCGAAGGACACCGAGGGCGGGCTCGACGCCAACGACATGTTCGTCGTGCTCTCGCCGGACGGTCAGATCCACTCCTGGATGGGCGGCGGGCACCATGGGCCGGGCACGTTCAAGGTCGCGGGCGGTTGGACGGTGAAGGTGAAGAAGGTCGGCGAGCTGCGTTACCGCGCGCAGTTCCTCAACGACGAGGGCGAGGATCACGGCACGCTGGAGGCGAACCAGCGCGACGCCGGGCTCAACGCCAACGGCGTGTACGTCGTGCTCAGCGCCGGCGGCGTGATCAGCGCCCACGAATAAGTCCCGCGACGGGAATCGGTGGGACGTGAGGGGTTGACGCATACCCGCCCGGGAGATTGAGTGATCGCGACCACCTTTTGATCACTCGCGTAGTGGTCCACGACCGCCATCGGGGGAATCGATGCGCACTCTCATCACGGCTGGCGGCATGCTCGCAGCCGCCGGTCTCACTCTCGGCCTGATGTCCGCACCGGCATTCGCGGCGTCCGACTCGGCAGCACAGGGAAAGCCGCCGAAGTCGGGCAGGGACAGCATTCAGTGCAATGAGAACAAGTCGCGGGTCAACTTCTCATGGAAGACCGGCTACTCAAGCACCAAGATCTACTACAACAACCACTGCCTGGGCGGCACGAAGATCAAGGCGGCCTTCAAGTCCTGGAACGACGGGTCGACGCCGTTCTACAAGTGCGTGACCTTCGAGGGAATGACCCAGGGCACGTACAAGTTCGCGCACATCAACGAGATCATGGACGTCAACAAGGACACCAAGAAGTGTAAGCAGAACTAGACGTCCACGAAGCTCCTGGGGTTTGGCCCCACCGCACAAGCGGTGGGGCCAGCCCCTTTTTGTCGTGGCGGGACATCCTTGAGGGACATCCTTGAGACATCCCCTCACCTCAAGCCCGTCTCGGGGCGCGCGGCTTGGGAGTCGCGGGTTCGCGGCCCGCGCGGGCCGCGGAAACGCCGGGCGCGGGAGCGTCCCCGCCTTCGCGTCACCTGGGACAGCGGACCCCACCCGCACCACTCCGATAGCATGGCCAACTCACGACGAGCGCCCCGATCACCCGCCCTGCCCCGAAAAACCCTGCTATCCGGCGCGAAGAGTGACCTATTTGACTTACACCTAACAAAGCGGCTGACCAATTGATACCTATAGCATCGCGGGTGTTTTCGCGAATAAGCAGTCGACCACGGACGGTATTGTGGGCCGTGGCAGGGGTGGCGACCCTCGGATTCCTCGTCGCGCTGGAGGTCGCCGCGCGCCGCTACGGCCTGCCGGGGCCGATCACCACCCAGGCACAAGAGGTGCTCATCGCCCCGAAGTCGGGGTTCCTGTTGTACGCCGGTATGGCGTTGATGATGGTGGTGCTCACCTGGCGGGAACGGTTCATCGCGCTCGGTGCCGCGATCGGCATCGACGTCGTCTTCTTTCTGGTGCGATGGGCGGCCGACATCAAGGTGACCGACGGGCACCCCTTCGGCAACGGCGCGCTGTGGGTGATTCTGGGATATGCGGTCATCGCCGTCGCGCGCCGCACCGGCCGGGAACGCGCCCTGCTGCTGAAGGGCGTGGGGCTGGGCCTGCTGCTGGTGGCCGGGCGTAAAACCGGCGATACGTGGCTGCTCATCACGGCGAAAACCCGCCCGGCGGTACTCGACACATATCTGGCGACCGCCGACCACGCACTGGGCAACCCGTCATGGGTGGCAGGCCGGATTGTCGCGGCCACCGGCCCGATCGGCTCCCATGTGCTCGACTACGTCTACATTCAGCTTCCCCTGGCCGCGGTCGTCATCTCGCTGTACCAAATGCGCAAGGTGGCGGCCGAGCGCGGCTTCCCGGCCCACCATCTGGTGCGGACCTTTCTGGTCATCGGCCTCCTCGGGCCCGCCATTTACATGATTTTCCCGGTGGTCGGGCCGGTCTTCGCCTATGGCGGCGGCGCCTTCGGTACCGGCGGTGAGCACTGGGCGATAGCCAGCCTGTGGCCGCACACTCCGCCGCCGATCAGCCCCCCGCATCCGGTGTCCTACGACACGCTCACCCCCCGCAACTGCATGCCCAGCCTGCACACCGCGTGGGCCACCGCCATCTTCATCCACTCGCGCAAGGGCCCGCGCGCCCTCCGATTCGCGGGCACGTTCTGGCTGGTCGCCACGCTCAGCGCGACGCTGGGATTCGGCTACCACTACGGCGTGGATCTCATCGCCGGTGTGGTGTTCGCGCTCACGATCGAGGCAGCGCTGCGTTCGCTCGCACGCGGCTGGGACCGCTCAGGAACGCAGCTGGTCGCCCACGGCACGGCGGTCTTCGCCGCACTCCTGGTGGCCTATCGCTATCTGCCGCTGGACATGGCCAAGCACCCGTGGCTGTTCGGCCCCCTTCTCCTTCTGGCGATGGGCTCGGTGATCCACGGCTACATACGGACCACCACATCATGGGAGCTGATAGCCGCGCCCGCGCTGCAACCGGAACCACAGCCCCGGGTCGCCTGACCGCCTCACGCTGCCGCCGCCTGGCGGCAGTCGCGGCACAGGCCGGGCGCGGGGGCCCGGAAGGCGCGGTCGCAGCCGTCGCACTCCTGCAGCGGGACGACCACCGGCCGGGGGTCGGGCGCCGGGCCCGCCGCCGTGCCCGCCGCGAGAGGAGCCGGGAGGGGCGGCGGCAGGAGCGTGCTGAGGCGGTGGGCCAGCAGGACGGTGGGATGGCGCAGGTCGGGCGGCAGGTTCGCGGTGAGGGTGCGGCGTACGGCCTCGGGGGCCGCACCGCGCTCCAGCCAGACGGCCACGGCCGGGGCGAGGCGGCGTACATCCCGCTCGGGCAGGAGTAACCGGTCGTCGTCGCGTCGGAGGGTGGCGAGGAGGGCCGTCGCGCCGGGGTGAGGCGCGGGAGTCTCGGGCCGAGGAAGGGGCGGCGGCAGGGCGGAGCGCTCCGGTGCGCCACTGGTCGCCGGGGCCGGGGGCGCGGGTTGCGGCTCCCGTACGGGCCGTACGGGGCATGGCTCGTGCGTACGGCCCGTACGGCGGGCGCGCGTGGCCTCGGGGTGGTTGTACGAGACCGTACGGGTGACCATCCGGCCGCCCGGGGTGCGCTCCCGTACGCGCTCGACGTACCCGTACGCCTCCAACTCCCGCAGCGTACTCGCACGCCGTGTTCAGCGGCCGACGTCCCGCGTTCACCGAGGAAGAAGTGGAACGGCGGATGGCCGGACGCATGGCTCGCCAAGAACTCCTCCGTGCCACGACGGCACGGCCGCTCTTCAACTTTGTGCAGTGCGAGTCGACGCTGCGCCTCGGTATCGGGGGCAGAATGGTCCTGCGGAGGCAGCTCGAACACCTCTTGGAGGTCGGGCCAGTTGCGCAATGTGGACCTCCAGGTTCTGCCTCAGAGCCGTGAGGTGAACTCCGGTCTCGGCGGTCCGTTCCGGCTGCTGAAGCTCAACGACGGCACCACGGTCGGGCACGTCGAAGTACAGCTCTTCAGCCGCGTGATCGTCGCCCCCAAAGAGGTCCAGATCCTTGAAATGCGCTATGGGATCATCCGGGCGCAGGCCCTCACGCCTCAAGAGTCACTGGCCTTCATCGAAAGACATGACCCACGGACGACGGCCCCGACTGCGTCGAGGTCGCCTGGATGAAGAGCAGCCACAGCACCGACGACGGCCCCTCATGCGTCGAGGTCGCCTGGACCAAGAGCAGCCACAGCACAGCCGACGGCCCCGACTGCGTTGAGGTCACCGCCACACCCACCGGCACCATCCACATCCGCGACTCCAAGAACCCCGACACTTCTCGATGCCGTGGTGTCCTTCTCCTGCCGCTGGAAGACGGGCCGCACCTCCTGGTGCCAGCCGCTGGACGTGGCGGCCTCTCCTCGGCCCCGCCGACGACGTCATGGAGGTCACCGTTGCCCAGGTCGGCGCCGTGCGCTCAAGCTTGTTGGCGGCCCACTCCCACGGCAATCATGCCGTGCTCCGGGTGGTTCGCTAGGTCCGGCAACGGCATGCCCTTGCCGGGGTCGGCAACGCCGTAGAGACCACTGGGATAACGATTCTCCAGGATCGGCAACCGGTCATGGGAAACGTCCAGATGGTCGGCGTACCGTCTCATTGCATCGCTTACCCCCCGGCGCTTCAGAGGCCATAGCGGATCGTGCGCCGACGGGCGCAGGTCCGGCAGCGACACCTCGAAATGGTGAGCCATGAGGCGGCAGACGGCCGGATTACGGGTCACCGAGGTGACTATGTCCGCCCGCGTGACGTCCAGAAAGCCGGCGAAGGCACGCATACCCAGCCCCATGCCCTGGTAGGCGGTTCGGGTGGCACGGCCTTCGATCGCCCAGTGCCCCTCAGGGCCCGGCAGCCGGTCATACAAGCAGAAACCGGCCAGGACACCATCCACACGAATGACCTGTCCGACCGCTGCCTTGGCGAAACGTGTCGCCACCTGGTCCGCCATCACCTCGTACCGCTGGCCGAACGCGTCCGCACCGATCCAGGTCAGCTCCGGCGCATTCTTCCGGTGGAAGTCCTCAGGGTCGTCTATCCATTGGATGGACGCGCAACGGGATGTGGCCGTCATGTCGTGCTCCTGGGGTGCTCGAGGTTCTTGATTCTAGGGCGTGTATCGAATGTGCTGATCACAGCCACTCGTTGATGGCCGCAACGAGGACGGTCGCCTCGTAGCGGACCGCGAGCTTGTCGTATCTCGTGGCGACGGCGCGGTGCCTTTTGAGGCGATTGATGCCGCACTCGACCGCGTGCCGAGCCTTGTAGTCCTCGGCGTCGAACTTGGGCGGCCGGCCGCCCCGCGAGCTGAGCTTCTTGCGGTTACGAGCCTGGTCGGCCTTGTCCGGGATGGTGCAGCGGATGCCGCGACGTCGCAGGTAGGCACGGTTCTTGCGAGACGCATACGCCTTATCGGCGCGGACCCGGTCGGGCCGGGTGCGCGGACGCCCCGAACCCTGGCGGGCAACGCGGACCTTGTTCAGGACGGGCTCGAACTGCGGGGAGTCGCCACGCTGCCCAGCCGTGATCACTATGGACATGGGCCGCTGGCCCTGTTCGACGGCCAGATGGAGCTTGGTGGTCAGGCCGCCGCGCGAGCGTCCGACTACCGCACCACCCTCGCCCGCGCGGCAGCGGCCGACAATGATCACACCACCTCCGCGCAGACCGCCATCGAGCAGGCGCCGTCCCGGCCGGGCCGGTCCTGGGCGAGCCACTACAGCCACGGCCGGTGGGCCCATGAGTCCGGCATGATCCACGCCAAACTCGGCGACCTCGCCGCCGCCGAAGAACACCTCCACCTCGCCCTCGACATCCACGGCCTCGACCGCAAGCGCACCCGGGCGATCGTGCTCGCCGACCTCGGACGCGTCCAGCTCAAACGCGGCAACAGCGAGACGGCTCTGGCCACCTGGAGGGAGTTCCTCGACTGCGCCGACGGCGTTCAGTCCGTACGGATCAACGACGGCCTGACCAACATCGCCGCCCGCGTCACCTCCATGCCCGACAGTCCGGCAGCCACCGAACTCGGCGAGCGCATCGCCGCCCGGGCGTGAGGCGCGCGACGCGCTGCCCGCCTGAGTCATTGGCCGAATCTTCGGCGACAACGGCGCGGGGGTCACGGGCGCGGGGCCGCGAACGGGCGCGGGTGCTAGCTTGCCTGCCCGTGATGGAGCGCCAGGAGCACCAGGACGAGACCAGGGCGGCCTACGACGGGGTCGTCGAACTGTACGCGTCGCTGTTCGCCGATCGGCTGGAGACGCATCCGTTCTCGCGGAACATGATCGGCACCTTCGCCGAGCTGGTGCGCGGGACGGGGAACCCTCGGGCCGCCGATGTGGGGTGTGGGCCTGGGCATCTGACGGCCATGCTGCACGAACTGGGGCTGGACGCCTTCGGGCTCGACCTCTCCCCGGCGATGATCGACCACGCCCGGCGGGCTCATCCGGCGCTGCGCTTCGACGAGGCGCGGATGGAGGCCCTGCCGGTCGAGGACGGCGCCCTCGGCGGCGTGCTGGCCCACTACTCGATGATCCATACGCCGCCCGGGGAATTGCCCGCGCTGCTCGCCGAGCAGGTACGTGTCCTGGCGCCGGGGGGCCTGCTCCTGGTCTCGTTCTTCGGGACCGACGGGCCGGAGCCGGTCCGTTTCGACCACAAGGTGACGCCCGCCTACAGCTGGCCGGCGGACCGGTTCGCCGAGTTGCTGACCGGGGCCGGGCTCGTCCCGTTCGCCCGGCTGCTCCACGATCCGGCCTCCGAGCGGGGCTTCCTCGACGCCCACGTGCTGGCCCGCCGCCCCTGAAGCGTGCGTCCCGTCAGGGACGTCGGGCGAGGAGCGCGCGGAGGGCCTTCGTGACGTCGGCGGGCGCCTCCTCGGCCATGAAGTGGCCGTACGAGACGGTCCTGTGGTTCAGGTCCGGCGCCCAGGCACGCCACAGCGCCTCCGCGTCGAAGCCGAGCGCGGCGCCCCAGTCCTGCTGGAGGACGGTGACCGGCATCCGCAGCCGGTGGCCCGCGTCGCGGTCGGCCTGGTCGTGGGCGACGTCGACACCGGCGGAGGCCCGGTAGTCGGCGACGATCGAGGGGACGGCGGCGCGGCAGGCGTCCAGGTACGCGGTGCGGACGGCGGCGGGGATCGCGGCCGGGTCCGTGCCCCAGAGGTCGAGGAAGTGGCCGAAGAAGTCGTCCGGGGCGGCGGCGATCAACCGCTCGGGCAGGCCCGGGGGCTGCGCCATCAGATAGAGGTGGAAGCCGACGGCCGCGGTGGTGCCGTGCATCGCCTGCCACATGTCGAGTGTGGGCAGCACATCGAGGGCGGCGAGGTGGGTGACGGTGTCCGGGTGGTCGAGCCCGGCGCGGAAGGCGACCAGGGCACCGCGGTCGTGCCCGGCCAGGGCGAACCGGTCGTGGCCGAGAGCGCGGGCCACGGCCACGATGTCGGCGGCCATGGTGCGCTTGGCGTATGTGGTGGGGTCGGCCTCGGCCGGTTTGTCGCTCGCGCCGTAGCCGCGCAGGTCGGGGCAGATGACGGTGTGATCGGCGGCCAGGTCGGCGGCGACGTGCCGCCACATCAGGTGGGTCTGGGGGAAGCCGTGCAGCAGGACGATCGGGCTGCCGGTGCCGCCGACGGCCACGTGGAGGGCGGTGCCGTCGTCGGCGACGGGGACGCGGTGGTGGGCGAAGCCGGGGATCTCTGGCATGGGGTGCCGCTCTCATTCGGTGATCCGTCCGCCGGGTGTTCCGGCGGACAGGTCGAGGCTGCCGCGTCCCAATCAGCAGCCGATCAGCGCGTGTCCTACGGCCCCGCTACGGTGGCCTGGTGGCGTGGGAACGGGTCGCGTTCGGGGTGCTCGGGCCGGTGGTGGCCGAGGGCGACGGTGTCGCGCTCGCGTTGAAGGGGCCCCGGCACCGGGCGGTGCTGGCGCGGCTGATCGTGGCCCGCCGCCGGGTCGTACCGGTGGCGCGGCTCGTCGAGGACCTGTGGGACGTGCCCCCGGCGGGAGCCGTCGGCGCCGTACAGACCTTCGTCGGCGCCCTGCGCCGCGCCCTGGAACCGGACCGTCCGCCGCGCGCCCGGTCCCGGCTGCTGGTGACCGAGGGGCCCGGATACGCGCTGCGGGCGGCGCCCGACGCCGTGGACGCGTGGCGCTTCGAGACGGCCGTCGGCGCGGCCGCGACCCTGCCGCCCGCGGCGGCGCTGCGACGGCTCGGGGACGCGCTGGAGCTGTGGCGCGGTCCGGCGTACGCCGAGTTCGAGGGGGAGGCGTGGGCCCGTGGCGAGCGCACCCGCCTGGCCGAGCTGCGGCTCCGGGCCGTCGAGCGGCGCGCCGAGGCCCTGCTCGCGCTGGGCCGCGCCGCCGAGGCGGTGCCCGACCTCGACGCCCATGTGGCCGATCATCCCTGGCGCGAGGACGCCTGGCGTCTGCTGGCCCTCGCGCTGTACCGCTCGGGCCGCCAGGGGGACGCGCTGGCCGTCCTGCGCCGGGCCCGCACCACGCTGGTCGGCCAGCTGGGCCTGGACCCCGGCCCCCGCCTCCGCCGCCTCCAGGCGGACATCCTCGCCCAGGACCCAGGACTGGAGGCGGGAGCCGGGCCGGTGGAGGCGGGAGCCGGGCCGGTGGAGGCGGAACCCGGGCCGGTGGAGGAGGCCGGACGGTCCGCGGCGGCCGGCGCCGCTCGCGTGTGGTCGGAGGCGGCCGCGGACTACGACCGTACGGTCGGCGGCGCGGCGCGGGCCCGGCTGGAGGCCACGGTGGGGCTGATCCGGAACCTCGCGGTGACCGGGGGCGGCGGCCTGGAGGCGGCCCGGCAGCACCGGTCGGCGGCCATCGCCGCCGCCGAGGAGTGCGGCGATCCGGAGCTGACGGCGCGGGTGATCGGCGCCTACGACGTCCCCGCGATCTGGCCCCGGGGCGACGATCCGGAGCTGGCGGGACGGATCGTCGCCGCGGCCGAACGCACCCTGGCCGCGCTGCCCCCGGAGCGCGGCGCGGCGCGCTGCCGTCTGCTGGCCACGATCGCGCTGGAGATGCGCGGCACCCGCTCCCCGCGCGGGCCCGAGGCGGCGCGCGAGGCCGAGGAGATCGCCCGGCGGCTGGACGATCCGGCGCTGCTGGTCTTCGCGCTGAACGGCGCGTTCATGCAGTCCTGCGCCCGGGCCGGGCTCGCGCCGCGGCGGGACGCGATCGGCGCGGAGCTGATCGCGGTGGCCGCCCGGCACGGGCTGGTGACGTACGAGGTGCTGGGCCATCTGGTCCGGCTCCAGGCGCGCGGCGCGCTCGGCGACTTCCCGGCCGCGGACGGGCACGCCGCCGCCGCGGACCGGCTGGCCGCGCGCCATGAGCTGCCGCTGGTGGGCGTGTTCACCGAGTGGTACGGGGCGCTGCGGCTCGCCGCCGCCGGGCGCGCGGCGCGGGCCGAGGCCGCGTACCGGGCGGCGGCCGGGCGGCTGGAGGGGGCCGGGATGCCGGGCGTGGAGCGGGGGCTGCTGCCGCTGGCGCTGCTGTGCCTGCGGCTGTCGTGCGGGGAGTCCGCGCGGGAGGCGGCCCGGGGCGTCGATCCGGGCGCGGACTGGGGCCCGTACCGCCCCTGGGCCGAGCCGTTCGCGCTGCTCGGCGGGGGTGACGCCGCGGGGGCACGCGCGGCGCTGCGCGCCCTGCCGGAGCCGCCGGCGGATCTGCTGTACGAGGCGCTGTGCTGCCTGGAGGCGGCGGCCGCCGCCGACCTCGGCGACCGGGACGTCCTGGAGCGGGCCCGCGCCCGTCTGCTCCCGGCGGCGGGCCAGCTCGCGGGCGCGGGCAGCGGGCTGCTCACGGCCGGTCCGGTGGACGGCTGGCTGGCCGCGATCGCGGCGGCATCGGGCGCGGCACGGCCGGCGGGATGAGGGCGCGGGCGGCGGGGTGAGGGCACGGCCGGCGGGGTGAGGGCGCGGGCGGGCCGTCAGCCGCGTACGGCGGAATCGCCGCCCGGGAGCCATACGGCGGAGCGGCGGGCGCGGGTGGCCAGGTGGGTGACGTAGGCCTCGCGGAGGTCGGCGGGGGACGGGAAGCCCGGCTCGCCGGTCAGCCAGGCGTCGGGGACCGCGGCCACGATCTCGCGGAGCAGCCGTGGCGTGACCCGGGGGGCGAGTTCGGCGTCGGCCTCCGGGAGGGCGGGGGCGCCGCGTACGAGGACGTGGCCGCGGAGGTCGTACGGCCTGGCCACCGCGGCCGCCGCGGTCTGCCAGCGGTGGTGGAAGACGAGCGAGGCGCCGTGGTCGATGAGCCACAGCCGGGGCGGCTGGTGGCCGGAGGTGGGCCAGGTCATGAGGTTGGTGCTGTGCGGTGTGCGGTCCACGTTGGCGGTGAGCGCGTCCAGCCACAGGATCCGGGCGCACTCCAGCGGGCCGGGGTCGGGCGCGTCCGGGGCGTGGGGGGTGAAGTCGGCGGCGCCCGGCAGGTAGTCCATGCCGAGGTTGAGGCCCGCGCTGGCGCGCAGCAGGTCCTGGATCTCCTGGTGCGGCTCCTGCGCCGCGACCGCGGGATCGAAGTGGACGAGGACCAGTTCCGGTACGCGCAGGCCCAGCCGCCGGGCCAGCTCGCCCACGATGACCTCGGCGACGAGCGCCTTGCGCCCCTGCGCCGAGCCCGTGAACTTGACGACGTACGTGCCCAGGTCGTCGGCCTCCACCACGCCGGGCACGGAGCCGCCGGTGCGCAGCGGGGTGACGTACCGGACGGCCGTCACCTCGCGCAGCGCGTGCGCTGCCGCCCCGTCCACGCCGCCCACCATCCGCCCCCCTCCGAAACTGAACCGCACTGCAAAGATACAGTGCGTTTCGGTTTTAGGGGGGCTTACGACGAGAAGGCCAAGGGCCAGCGCTCGTACCACCGCTGATCGGCCTCCAGCTGCGCGGCCAGGGAGATCAGCCGCGGCTCGCTGCAGGCCGGGCCCAGGAGCTGGGCGCCCAGGGGGAGGGTGGCGGCGGGGTCGGCGAAGCCCGCCGGGACGTTGACGGCGGGCCAGCCCAGCACGTTCCAGGGCCAGGCGTACGGGCAGGCCGCGATCATGGCCCGGTCGGTGTGCCAGCCGGACAGCCGGGCCATGGCGCCGATCGGCAGGGGCGGGGTGGCGGTCGTCGGGGAGAGCACGACGTCGTACCGCCGGAAGATGGCCCCGACCCGGCGCCGCAGCGGTTCCTCGGCGGCGCGGGCCAGCCGCAGGGTGCCGCGCAGGAGTCGGCCGTTGCGGGCGGCGGCGCGGGTGCGCACGTCCAGCAGCAGCGGATCGGGGACGCGGCCCGCCCATTCGCACAGGCCCCCCGTGGCGCGGGGCAGGAAGGAGAGCCCGACGGCGCCGTAGCGCGGCTCGGCCTCCTCGACCTCGTGACCGAGGGCGGCGAGCCGTTCGGCGAGGGCGGTCACGGCGGCGCGGACGGCCGGGTCCAGGCTTTTCGGCGTGCCCGTGAAGGCGGGCTTGAACGACAGGGCGATCCGCATCCGCCCCGGGTCGCGGCCCGGGGCGGCCAGCACGTCGACCGGATCCGGGCAGTGCAGGTCGCCGTCGCGGTTGCCGCTGGCCGCGTGCAGCAGCAGGGCGGCGTCGGCGACGGTGCGGGCGAGGGGGCCGTTGCAGGTGATGCCGTGGAACGACTCGGCGTCCGGCCAGGTGGAGATCCGGCCCCGCTGCGGCTTGATGCCGACGAGATGGGTCCAGGCCGCCGGGATACGGACCGACCCCGCGCCGTCCGAGCCGAGCGCGGCGGGGACCAGCCCGGCGGCGACGGCGGCCGCGGCGCCGCCGGAGGACCCGCCGGGGGTGTGGGCGAGGCTCCAGGGGTTACGGGTGTCGCCGAACGCGGGACCCTCGGTGAACGGCCACTGGCCCAGCTCGGGCGTGTTCGTCTTGCCGACGATCACGGCCCCGGCCGCCCGCAGCCGCCGCACCGCCTCGCCGTCCTCCGTCTTGGCCGGAAAGTCGCCGCAGCAGCCGAAGGCGGTCGGCTCGCCCGCCACGTCCGTGTCGTCCTTGACCGCGACGGGCACCCCGAGGAGCGGCAGCCGCTCGCCGTCCGCCAGCCGCCGGTCGGCGTCGGCGGCCTCGCGCAGCGCGGCCTCGGCCCGCACGCGCCGGAAGGCGTTGAGGGTGGCCTGGGTCCCGGCGATGCGCCGCAGCGCCTGCTCGACCAGCGCCTGCGAGGTCACCTCACCATCGGCCAGCGCCCTGACCTGCTGGCCCAGCCCCTTGGGAATGACGCTGGTCAACGATGGACCTCCTCGCTCGCACTCGCCCGGACTCGCTCGAACACCTGGGTGAGTTAGCCCACTCCCTCTTTACCCGGAGAGGAGAACCCGCGCACCCTGGGCAACAGCGGCTGCCCGTTTCCTCACCATCATCACCATCCTCCCGAGCATCTCCAAGCAGCCTGATCCTCTCCGAACAGCAAGGACGACCCGCATGACCGACATCGCCGTCCGCCGCGCCCGCACCGGCGGCCCCTCCGGCTCCGGCCACGACAAGCTGATGGAGCACGCCATCGGGTGGGCCCTCGCCATCGCCATGGCGATGTTCGCCGTACAGCTCGGCCTGTTCTAGCCAGCCACCCAGTACAAAGAGCTGCACCAGCACGTATGCCATAGTGGACCGCATGACGACGTCCACCGCATCCCACTGGCTCGCATCCGCCACCATCGACCCCGCCGTACACGCTCTGCGCCCCGACTACCGCGCGCTGCTCATCACCGCCGACGGCCTGCGCCCCGGCCCCAGCGACGAGCTGAGCGAGAAGTGGCTGTCCGCCGCCGAGACGGAGGCCCGGGAGCGGTTCGGGGACGGGCCGGTGCAGGAGCATCCGCATCTGGCCGCCTGGCACGAGGCGTTCCGCGCCTTCGGGGCGAAGCCCAAGCGCACCCGGCCCAGCGCGGAGGCGCTGCTGCGCCGGCTGGACGCCGGACTGCCCCGGGTGGACCGGCTCACCGACCTCTACAACGCGATCTCGGTCGGCCATGTGGTCCCGCTGGGCGGCGAGGACCTCGACCACTACACCGGCGCGGCCCGGCTGGTGCGCGCCACGGGGGACGAGGTGTTCGAGACGACGGCGAGCGGCGAGCCCGCCGTGGAGCACCCCGCGCCGGGTGAGGTCGTGTGGCGGGACGACGCGGGCGTCACCTGCCGCCGCTGGAACTGGCGGCAGTGCACCCGCACCCGGCTCACCCACACCACCACCCGGGCCATGTTCGTGCTGGACGCGCTCGGGCCGATGGACGACGCCGCGCTGACGGCGGCCGGCGACCGGCTCGGCGAGGCGCTGGCGGAGTCCAGCCCCGGGGCCGAGATCGCCTTCCGGCTGGTGAGCCGACCCGCGCCGTGAGCGCTCAGAACAGCGGCTGCTGTCCCGGCGTCGGCGGCTCGTCCCCGCCGAACAGCTTCGGCGGCGTGGTCAGCAGCGGCGCGATCCGCCGCGAGCCCGGGCACGAGACCAGCTCGTAGTCGGAGCGGCGGCCCGGCGGGTCGTGGCGGGCGAAGCGCCCGCCGACCACCGCGATCTCACGGGTGCAGACCGGACAGGTGCGGCGGGGAGCAGACATGACCCCAGTGTCGCTCACCCGCCCGGCGCCACGACCACTCCGAACGCCTCAGCGCGCGTCAGCCGGGACGTACGTGCCCCACACCTCCCGCAGCACGTCGCACACTTCGCCGAGCGTGGCCCGCGCCGCGAGCGCGTCCTTCATCGGGTAGAGCACATTGGCCGTCCCCGGCTCGCTCTCCGCCGCCTTCTTCAGCGCCGACAGCGCCGCCCCCACGCCCGCCCGGTCCCGGCCGGCGCGCAGCCGGGCGAGCCGGTCGCGCTGGCGCTCCTCGATGGCCGGGTCCACGCGCAGCGGTTCGTCACGCTCCTCCGCGTCGATCCGGAACCGGTTCACACCGACCACCACCCGCTCCCCCGCCTCCTGTTCGCGGGCGACGCGGTACGCGTTGCGCTCGATCTCGTCCTTCTGGAAGCCCCGTTCGATGGCGGCCACGGCGCCGCCCAGGTCCTCGACCCGGCGCATCAGGTCCACCGCCGCCTCCTCGACCGCGTCGGTCAGCGCCTCCACCGCGTACGAGCCCGCGAACGGGTCGACGGTCGCCGTCACATCCGTCTCGTACGCCAGCACCTGCTGGGTGCGCAGCGCGAGCCGGGCCGAGGTGGCGGTGGGCAGGGCGATGGCCTCGTCGAAGGCGTTGGTGTGCAGCGACTGGGTGCCGCCGAGCACCGCCGCCAGCCCCTGGACGGCGACCCGGACCAGGTTCACCTCGGGCTGCTGGGCGGTGAGTTGGACACCCGCGGTCTGGGTGTGGAAGCGCAGCATCTGCGACTTCGGATCGCGTGCCCCGAACTCCTCGCGCATCACCCTCGCCCAGATCCGGCGCGCGGCGCGGAACTTGGCGACCTCTTCGAGGAGCGTCGTACGGGAGACGAAGAAGAAGGACAGGCGCGGCGCGAAATCGTCCACGCCCATGCCCGCCGCGAGGGCCGTACGGACGTACGCGATGCCGTCCGCGAGCGTGAAGGCGACCTCCTGCGCGGGCGAGGCACCGGCCTCGGCCATGTGATAGCCGGAGATCGAGATCGTGTTCCACCTGGGCAGCTCGGCCCGGCAGTACTGGAAGATGTCCGCGGTGAGCCGCAGCGACGGCGCTGGCGGGAAGATGTACGTGCCGCGCGCGATGTACTCCTTGAGGACGTCGTTCTGGATGGTGCCGGTGAGCCGGTCCCCCGGCACCCCCTGCTCCTCGGCGACGAGTTGGTACAGGAGCAGCAGCAGCGCGGCGGGCGCGTTGATCGTCATCGACGTCGAGACCTGGTCGAGCGGGATGCCGTCGAACAGGACGCGCATGTCCTCGACCGAGTCGATGGCGACGCCCACCTTGCCGACCTCGCCGTGCGCGAGCGCCGCGTCGGAGTCGTAGCCCATCTGGGTGGGCAGGTCGAACGCGACCGACAGCCCGGTGGTGCCGTGCTCGATCAGCTGCCGGTAGCGGGCGTTGGACTCGGCGGCGGTGCCGAACCCGGCGTACTGACGCATCGTCCACGGGCGGCCGGTGTACATCGACGGATAGACGCCACGGGTGAAGGGGTACGCGCCGGGCTCGCCCACGCGACCCCGTTCGCCATGGTCACGACCGGGCCCGTACACCGGCTCGATCGGGAATCCCGACTCCGACTCGCGCACCATGCATCCCTGCCTTCTGGTGGCTTATACCTGCCCTTGTGCCCATTCAGGGCCTTCTTCACAGCATGCGCCGATGTTCACCGCACGGCAGCCCCGGGCAACATTCCGGGCGACGAACCGGCGAAGAGGGGGGATGTATGCACGGAAGATCGGTCGTCCGCACCGCGCTCGCCACGGCCGCCGCGGCGGCCCTCGTGGCGGGCTGCCGGGGCGAGGCGGTGACCCTGAACGGACAGCGACATACCGGAGCGGAGCCGCGGGCGGGCGCGAGCGCGGCGAGCGCGGCACCCCGCGCCCCGGCCGCCGCGCCGCGCCCGCACCGCACGTTCACCCACACCCCGCGGGCCACGCCGCACCGGGCCGCCCCGCCGCGCACCCGGGTGGCGGCGAAGCCGCGCACCGCCCCGCGGGTGGCCCCGCCCGTCGTCGCCTTCGGCACCAGCGGCGAGCGGGTGCGCGAACTCCAGGCGCGGCTGCGCCGGCTCGGGCACTTCGACCGCAACCCGACCGGCTACTTCGGCACGGTGACCCGCGCGTCGGTCGCCTCGTACCAGCGCGCCCGCGGCCTGGCGGCCACCGGCTCGGTGGACAGCCGCACCTGGGCCTCGCTGCGGTCCCGCACCACCGCACCCACCCGCGACGAGCTGTACCCGCCGACCACCAACCCCCTGGCCAAGCCGGACTCGCGGTGCCTGACCGGGCGGGTGCTGTGCATCAGCAAGGGCAGCCGGACGCTGGCGTGGATGATCAACGGCCGGGTCGTGTCGGCCATGGACGTGCGGTTCGGCTCGCAGTACACGCCGACCCGGGAGGGGCTGTTCCAGGTCAATTTCAAGAGCCGGGACCACGTCTCGACGATCTACCACACCCCGATGCCGTACGCGATGTTCTTCAGCGGCGGCCAGGCCGTGCACTACTCGGCCGACTTCGCCGCCCGGGGCTACAGCGGGGCGTCGCACGGATGTGTGAACGTCCGCGACAAGAAGAAGATCGCCGCGGTCTTCGGTCAGGTGAAGGCGGGCGACAAGGTCGTCGTCTACAAGTAGGCGCCGCTGTACGCGGCGAAGAAAGTGGCGCGGGCAGAGCCGGGGGAACGTGCTCTGCCCGCGCCGATGCGCGGAGCCGTCGGTACGGGGGGAACCTCGGCTCTCGCGCGGCCGATGACCAGTCGGCCCGTTTCTTACTGCGTCCCCCCTGGAAAAAACGTCACACCTGGATCCGGGACCCCTCAGGGAGCTTCGGATTTCGCGGGTTCCGCGGAGTCGGACTGCTGCGCGGAGGGGGCGCCGGACGGGCTGTCGGAGGCGCTGTCGGACGTACTGCCGGACCGGGCGCCGGACAGGGGCTGCGACGAGGTGCCGGATGTGGTGGACTCCGGGCTCGGCGTACCGCCCTCGTCTCCGGAGGGCCTGTCGGAGGGCGGTGGGGGCGCGGGGTGGGAGGACCCGTCCTCGCCGCTCCCGGAATCGTCCGTGCCGTTGGTGCGGCCGCGCGGAACGGTGCCGGCGCCGACGAGCCGCACGCAGTAGTCATGGATGCCGGAGCGGCTGCCCGCCGCCCGTGTGAGCTTGTTCAGCGCGTTCTTGCCGACGGCCGGTCCAGTACCGGCCTCCGCCGCGAGGTAGCGGCGACAGGCGCCCCGGGCCCGCTGACCATTGCCCTTGCCCTGGCCGGTGCCGGTCTTCCAGGCCCCGGGGACGCCCTTCTCCCCCTTGCCCTGGTCGCCGCGCCCGTCGCGCTTGCCGTGTTTGCCGTGTTTGCCGCGCTTGTCCTTGCCGTGGCCCTCGTCGCCGCCCGGTACGCCCCGGCCCTGGGGGCCCTCCGAGGTACCGCCGCCGGTGCCGTCGGGCGACGTGGACGAACCGCCGCCCCCGGAGATCTCCGGCCGCGCCGACTCCCCGCCGCCGGGGCCGGTGTCCGACACGCTCGCGCCGGGGCCCGGGGTGCCGTCGCCGTGCCCGAACGGCAGCACACCGGCCGCCGCCGCGACCGCGAAGCCGCTGAGCGTGCAGGCCGCCACCGCGGCCACCATGCCCGCGCGCAGCGGACGGCGCATCCCGCGCCATCCGGTCCGCCGCCCGGCGGGGGCAGCGGCGGGCTCGCCCGATCGCGCTATGCGCGTCAACTCGGCGCCGACCTGGTCTTCCGCCGACATCGGAACCACCGTCGGCTTGGCCCGCGCGGCGCGGAACGCGGCCACCGCCGCCTCCTCGCCGGGGAGCGGGGCCGTGCCGCCCGGGGCGGCGCCGTCCGGGCGGCGGGCCAGCTGGGCCACGGCGCCGAGCACGGCCGCCAGCCGTTCCGCTTCGGCGTGCGGCCGATCGCTCCGGTCGTCGGGGGTACCGTGCCGCCCCTCGACCGGTTCACCGCGAAGCAGCCGCTCCGCGGCCTTGTCATCCAGCCAGCTGTAGCGGTGGTCGTCGGCCATCACATGTCTTTCTGCGTTGGCGCGCCTGATTCCGTCACACCCGCGGACCTGGCCACCCCCGTCTCGCGCTGCCCGGGTATCCCGTCGAGCACGGGCGTGTCACCGAGCAGATCGCCCAGCCGCCGCAGACCGCGGTGGGCGGCGGTCCGTACCGCGCCCGGGCGCTTGCCGAGCACCGCGGCCGCGCTCTTGGCGTCCAGGCCGAGGACCACGCGCAGCACCACCGCCTCCGCCTGGTCCTGCGGGAGCTGGGCGATGAGGTTGAGCGCGCGGCCGGTACCGAGGGCCTCCAGGGCCTCTCCGGCGGTGTCGGCCTCGGACGCCCGGGTCTCCAGCTCCGTCTCGTCACCGCCGATGACCGGGCGCCGGCCGCGCATCCGTATGTGGTCGAGGGCGCGGTTGCGGGCGATGCGGGCGGCCCAGCCGCGGAACCGGTCGGCGTCCCCGTCGAACCGTCCGAGGTCGCGGGCTATCTGCAGCCACGCCTCGGAGGTGATGTCCTCCGCGTCGGCGTCACCGACCAGGGTGCGCACGTATCCGAGCAGGCGGGGGTGGACGCACCGGTACACGGTCCGGAAGGCGGTCTCGTCCCCACCTTGTGCCGCACACACGGCGGCGGTGAGTTCCGCGTCGTCCCCCTGCACGCTCTCTTCCTGCCCCACTCGGAGATCTGAGGTCCGCGATGGCGTCGCGGTGGGCTAGCCCTGGCCGTAGGGAGGGTACGTCCCGGGCGGGTTCTGCGGCATGGCCGGGGGCGTCTGCGGGGCGCCGCCGTACGGGGACCCGCCGTACGGGGACGGGCCGGGCGCACCGTACGGCGACGGGCCGCCCGGGGTGCCGGGCGCGCCGCCCATCGGGCCACCGCCCATCGGCCCCATCGGTGCCATCTGCGGCGGCAGCGCGGCGCGCTGCTCCTGCATGGCGGTGATCTGGCGGACCAGCAGCAGGGCGAGGATCGCGGCGGCGATGGTGATCAGCATCGCGAAGATGCTGATGCCGAGGGCCGACTTCATGTCCCCGATCACATCGCGCACCTCGCCGAGGCCGCCGATGTCGCCGTGCTCCATCTGCGTCAGCCTCGTGTCGGCGGCCGTGTACTGCATGCTTCCCACCAGGCCGACGCCGATCGAGACCAGCAGCGTCACCCACCAGCCGTTGAGCAGAGCACGGTTGACCCGGTGCGGCCCCTGGGGGGAGCTGGCACGCCAGATGTCGTTGGCGATCTGCTTGGGGAACCAGAGGTTCACCACCGGGGTGAACCAGGATCCGGCGGCCCAGCCGGGGCTCATCCGGTGCTGGCCGGGCGCGAACGCCTCGGCGTTCAGCCGCAGCCGCCGGAACCAGACGGCCCACACGATCGTGGCCGGGATGGTGACCAGGGCGTTGAGGACCGACATGCCCAGATAGAAGTTGTCGGCGTCGTTGGCGTCGTCGAGGGACACGTCGCTGGTGTTGTCGAGCATGTCCGAGACGACCCCGTACTGGCCCCCGCGCGCGATCGTGACCAGGATCAGCGTGGGGATCATCAGGGCGAACAGCACGGTGAGCGTGGTGGACAGCCCGCGGCGCAGGTCGACGCCGCCGGCCGGCATGCCCATCGGCGGGGCGGCGGGATAGCCCCCGGGCCCGGCGGCCGGGGCCGGATGCTGCTGCAGCTGCTGCTGATAGGTGCCGCACGCCGCGCAGCGACCGTCGGGACCGACGGCGACGGCGCGGCAGTTCCCGCACGGATACATTTCTTGATCCCCCTGGGGACGTGGTCCGATCGGAACCACGCGAGAAAATAATCTGACCGCGCCCACAGCGCGGACCTGCACGTTACGGGCATCCGACCGGTCCCGTCCAGAGTCGGCCCAGGGCATGGGCCCGACCGGCGTGCCCGTAACGGTCAGGTTTCGGGTCCACGGCGGGTGTGACGTATCCGAAGCGTGCGACGCTATAAGGAGCAAGGGCCTTCACCGGCCCACGCTGGACGGCGGTCGGGGCCTCTCCTGTGGGGGGTGGCGGCCCCGGCCGTCCCTCCGCCCCCCACCCCCTTCACCGCCGCCTTCCCGCGTGCCTTCCCGCCCGCTCCCGTGCTGCTCAGACCCCCAGCCGGTCGGCGAGCCGGGTGAAGGCGGACCAGGTCAGCGGCGGGTTTCCGGGGTCCCACAGGCGCTGGGAGAGCGCGGCGAGCGGCAGCCGGATGCCCTTGGCGACCTGCTGCTCGGTCTGGGCGCCGGGCTGATCGGACCAGACCGCGAAGCGGGCGCCGAGGACACGGCTCGGGCCGGTCAGCTTTTCGTCGGAGATGGGCTGGGTCCCGCGCAGCGTGCCGGGGGTCCATTCGTCGTAGATGCGCTTGCCGGTGGGGTAGGAGAAGCCGTTGGGCTGGCCGAGCACGTAGTAGAGGTACTCGGAGTTGAGGTTCACCACGTTCCGGCCCTCGCGCAGATACTCCACGGGCGGCCGGGCGGGCCATTTGGTGCGGCCGGTCCAGTACTCGACCTGGATGTTCTTGTCGGGGGAGATCACCCCGCCGGTGAAGAAGCCGTCGTTCCACGCCTTGGGCTCCTTGCCGAGCGAGCGGGCGACCGCCGCCCGGTCGTTCAGCCAGCCGGTGGCCAGGTCCTGGACCGTGGCCTTCGAGCCGTACTTGCGCTGCGCGGCGGCGACGAGCTGCGGGAACGAGGCCTGGGGGTCCTTGACGGTGAGCGCCAGGTACTCGTCGGCGCCCAGATGCCAGTAGCGGCCGGGGAAGAGCGGGGCGTACTCGCGCATCAGCTGGTCCACGATCCGGGCGGAAGCCGGCTTGGAGATGTCCACGTCGCCCTGGAACGAGGTGCCGCCCGCGTTGCGCAGCTGCAGCTCCGGGTGCTGCCGGATCACCGCGCCGAGGTGGCCGGGCGAGTCGATCTCGGGCACGACGGTGATGTGCAGCCGCTGTGCGAGCGCGACGATCTGCCGTACCTGGGCCTTGGTGAGGTGCCGCGCGGAGACGATCTCGGGGTGGGTATCGCTTTGGATACGAAATCCCTGGTCGTCCGAGAAGTGCAGGCCCAGCTGGTTGAGCTTGAGGTCGGCCATCTCGCGCAGCCGCGCCTCGATCCATCCGGCGGTGTAGAACTTGCGCGCGATGTCCAGGTTCAGCCCGCGCTGGGGGCGGTCGGGGCGGTCGTGGATGACGCCCTCGGGGAGCTTGCCGCCGGAAGCCAGGGCCTGCTTCACGGTGCGGGTGCCGTAGAAGACGCCCGCGGTGGACGGGCCGGTGACGCGGGCGCTGCCCTGGTGGACGGTGAGCGTGTACCCCTCGGTGCCGCCGCCCTGACCGGCCACGACGGCGAGGGCCAGGTCGCCCCGGCGCGGGGCACCGGAGGCGGTGCGCAGCCCCAGCTCCCCGGCGATCATGCGGGCCTCGTCGGCCAGCGGGCCCCGGAGGTCGGCGACCACCCGGCTGTTCCTGCCGGGC
Source organism: Streptomyces sp. NBRC 110028 (assembly GCF_001417735.1). Classification (GTDB taxonomy): domain Bacteria; phylum Actinomycetota; class Actinomycetes; order Streptomycetales; family Streptomycetaceae; genus Streptomyces. Next base: position 1,001,518 of record NZ_BBUZ01000022.1, on the reverse strand, counting down.
TTCCAGCCGGGGCCGGACCGCGGCGTGAACGCGCGGACGGAGGGGATCGTGCGGGGCGCGGCGGAGGGCGTCGGGGTGGTCTGGGCGGAGGTGGGCGCCGCGGTGGTGCGGGTGACCGCCGGGGAGCCGGTGGTGTGCTGCCGCGTGGGGAGGGTCGGCGCCCTCGGGGAGGCCGTGCCGTGGTGCGTGGACTGCGTCTGCTGGCAGCCGAGGCCGATCAGGACGACGGTCGCGGCGGCACCGGCGACGCCGCCGCGGAGGATGGCCGCCTTGGCGGCTCTGACGGGCAACCCCATGGCGCGCACCTCCTGGGTCGGGGCGGCACTGCTGTCTCCGTCACACTCCTGCCTGTCACGCTCCTGTCTACTTCACGCCACAAAACGACCCCCTACGAGTGAATTTACGCTCTCTCCGCCACACTGGCCTCTCCACGTCGTTACCGTGTACTGCTCGTAATCCCCAGCACACCTCCCCCACGCGCCCTGTGCGTCCCGTACGCCCCGTGTGTCCCCGCGCGCCCAAGGAGTCCACGCTGTCCAGGTCCAGCCCACGGTCCAGCCCCGGGCCCAGCCCCGGATCCAGCCCCCGGTCCGGTCCCGGACCCCGTTCCAGGCCCAGCGGCACCGACGGCCTCGACCGGCTCAACCGCATGACCGCCGGCGCCGCCGAGACGGCGCTGCTCTCCTGCTGCGGCAGCCGCCGCTGGGCCCGGCTGATCGCGGACCACCGCCCGTATCCCGATCTCGGCGCGCTGCTGGCCGCCGGGGACGAGGCGAGCTACGACCTCACCCCGGCCGATCTCGCCGAGGCGCTGGCCGACGAGTCCATGACCGGCCATCCGCTGCCCGCCGAGCCCGGCGTCGGCTCACTGGCCGCGCACACCGCGTTACGCGCCGCGCACGCCGCATACGAGCAGCGCTTCGGTCACGCCTTCGTGATCTGCCTGGACGGGCTGGCCCCCGACGAGACGCTGGACCGGCTGCTGACCGGAATCCGGGACCGGCTGGGGAACGAGCCCGAGGAGCTGCGCCGCATCGCCCGCGGGCGGCTCTCCCGGCTGGCGGCACCGGGCAGCCCCATGCCGGATATCGCCCGATTCCGCCCGGCGTGAGCTGCCCACTCGTGCTTCTTTGATCACACCTGAGCCCCCGGCGCGAACCCTCCGACAGCACGTCGCTACGATGGCCAGGGCCGGTGGACCGTACCCGGCCGGGCCCGACCGACAGTCAAGCCGGCAGGCCCCAGTCCCCGCTTCCGGAGGGTTTTCCGTGCCGGCTGGAACGCTGTACCGCGGCCGGGAAGGAATGTGGTCCTGGGTGGCTCATCGAGTCACCGGCGTCCTCATCTTCTTCTTCCTGTTCGTGCATGTCCTGGACACCTCGCTCGTCCGTGTGTCCCCCGAGGCCTACGACGACGTGGTCGCGACGTACAAGACGCCCATCGTGAACGTGATGGAGTACGGCCTGGTGGCCGCCATCCTGTTCCACGCCCTCAACGGCCTGCGCGTCATCGCCGTGGACTTCTGGTCGAAGGGCCCGAAGTACCAGCGCCAGATGCTGTGGTCCGTCGTCGGTATCTGGGTCGTGCTCATGGCCGGCGCCTTCTACCCGGTCCTGCAGCACACGCTGCGCACACTGTTCGGGAGCTGACGCACATGTCCGCCGAGACCACCAACCCGTCGACCGACGCGGTCAGCGCGTACGACGTGGACCACCCGGCCCCGGTCATCGAGCCGCCGCGGGCCCGTACCCGTAAGACGCCCAAGACGACCCGTACCAACTTCGAGATGTACGGCTGGCTCTTCATGCGCCTGTCCGGCATCGTGCTGGTCGTCCTCGTCCTGGGCCATCTGCTGATCCAGCTGGTGCTGGACGGCGGCGTCACCAAGATCGGCTTCGCCTTCGTGGCCGGCCGGTGGGCCTCGCCGTTCTGGCAGGCATGGGATCTGATCATGCTGTGGCTCGCCACGCTGCACGGCGCGAACGGCCTGCGCACGATCATCAACGACTACGCGGAGCGGGACAACACCCGCCTGTGGCTGAAGGGGCTGCTCTACACGGCGGCCGGATTCACCATCGTGCTCGGCACCCTGGTGATCTTCACCTTCGACCCGAACATCCGCTAGGCCCCGGGGCTGAGGTATCCACTCATGAAGATCCACAAGTACGACACCGTCATCGTGGGCGCCGGCGGCGCCGGCATGCGCGCGGCCATCGAGTCGACCAAGCGCAGCCGTACGGCGGTGCTCACCAAGCTGTACCCCACCCGCTCCCACACCGGCGCCGCCCAGGGCGGCATGGCCGCCGCCCTCGCGAACGTCGAGGAGGACAACTGGGAGTGGCACACCTTCGACACGATCAAGGGCGGCGACTACCTGGTCGACCAGGACGCCGCCGAGATCCTGGCGAAGGAGGCCATCGACTCGGTCCTCGACCTGGAGAAGATGGGCCTGCCGTTCAACCGGACCCCGGACGGCACGATCGACCAGCGCCGCTTCGGCGGCCACAGCCGTAACCACGGCGAGGCCCCGGTCCGCCGGTCCTGCTACGCCTCGGACCGCACCGGCCACATGATCCTCCAGACGCTGTACCAGAACTGCGTCAAGGAGGGCGTGGAGTTCTACAACGAGTTCTACGTCCTGGACCTCCTGATGACCGAGGTCGACGGGGTCAAGCGCACCGCGGGTGTCGTGGCGTACGAGCTGGCCACCGGCGAACTGCACGTCTTCCAGGCGAAGGCCGTCGTCTTCGCCTCCGGCGGCTGCGGCAAGTTCTTCAAGGTGACCTCCAACGCCCACACCCTCACCGGTGACGGCCAGGCGGTCGCCTACCGGCGCGGGCTGCCGCTGGAGGACATGGAGTTCTTCCAGTTCCACCCGACCGGCATCTGGCGCATGGGCATCCTGCTGACGGAGGGCGCCCGCGGTGAGGGCGGCATCCTCCGCAACAAGGACGGCGAGCGCTTCATGGAGAAGTACGCGCCGGTCATGAAGGACCTCGCCTCCCGCGACGTGGTCTCCCGCTCCATCTACACGGAGATCCGCGAAGGCCGCGGCTGCGGTCCCGAGGGCGACCACGTCTTCCTCGACCTGACCCACCTGCCGCCGGAGCAGCTGGACGCCAAGCTGCCGGACATCACCGAGTTCGCGCGCACCTACCTGGGCATCGAGCCGTACACCGACCCGATCCCGATCCAGCCCACCGCGCACTACACGATGGGCGGCATCCCGACCAACGTCCAGGGCGAGGTGCTCTCCGACAACGACACCGTCGTGCCGGGGCTGTACGCCGCGGGCGAGGTCGCGTGCGTGTCCGTGCACGGCGCCAACCGGCTGGGCACCAACTCGCTGCTCGACATCAACGTGTTCGGCCGTCGCGCGGGCATCGCCGCCGCCGAGTACGCCGCCACGGCCGACTTCGTCGAACTCCCCGAGGACCCGGCCGGGTTCGTCCGCGACCAGGTCGAGAACCTGCGCGACGCCACCGGCACCGAGCGGGTCACCGAGGTGCGCCGGGCGCTGCAGGAGACCATGGACAAGAACGTCATGGTCTTCCGCACCGAGCAGACGCTCAAGGAGGCCGTCGAGGAGATCGGCAGCCTGCGCGAGCGCTACAAGAACTGCTCCGTCCAGGACAAGGGCAAGCGGTTCAACACCGACCTGCTGGAGGCCATCGAGCTGGGCAACCTGCTGGACCTGGCCGAGGTCATGGCCATCTCCGCGCTCGCCCGCAAGGAGTCGCGCGGCGGCCACTACCGCGAGGACTACCCGAACCGCGACGACGTCAACTTCATGCGGCACACCATGGCGTACCGAGAGGTGGGCGCGGACGGCTCCGAGTCCATCCGCCTCGACTACAAGCCGGTCGTGCAGACCCGCTACCAGCCGATGGAGCGTAAGTACTGATGAGCACCCCCACGCTTGAGAAGCAGGACCAGGCCCCGGAGCCGGCCGACGCCACCGCCGCGCACACGATCACGGTCACCTTCCGGATCCGGCGCTTCAACCCGGAGGTGGCGGCCGAGTCGTACTGGGAGGACTTCCAGCTCGACATCGATCCCAAGGAGCGCGTCCTCGACGGCCTCCACAAGATCAAGTGGGACCACGACGGCACCCTGACCTTCCGCCGTTCCTGCGCCCACGGCATCTGCGGCTCCGACGCCATGCGGATCAACGGCCGCAACCGGCTGGCCTGCAAGACGCTGATCAAGGACATCAACCCGGAGAAGCCCATCACGGTCGAGGCCATCAAGGGCCTCACGGTCCTCAAGGACCTGGTCGTGGACATGGACCCGTTCTTCCAGGCCTACCGCGATGTGATGCCCTTCCTGATCACGACGGGCAACGAGCCGACGCGGGAGCGCCTGCAGTCCGCCGAGGACCGCGAGCGCTTCGACGACACCACCAAGTGCATCCTGTGCGCCGCGTGCACCTCCTCGTGCCCGGTGTTCTGGAACGACGGCCAGTACTTCGGCCCGGCGGCGATCGTCAACGCGCACCGCTTCATCTTCGACTCGCGCGACGAGGGCGGTGAGCAGCGGCTGGAGATCCTGAACGACAAGGACGGTGTCTGGCGCTGCCGCACCACCTTCAACTGCACCGACGCGTGCCCGCGTGGCATCGAGGTCACCAAGGCCATCCAGGAGGTGAAGCGCGCGCTGATCACGCGTCGCTTCTGAGCCGCCCGCAGGTCTGCTCGTGACGGGCCCGCCCCCTTTGCCCGGGGGCGGGCCCGCCGCGTTTTCACGGCCGTTGAACGCCCGCCGCGACCCCGACGTACCTCCTGGGGAAGAGGGTGGATGGGGCACGTTCATCAAGGGGTGAAAGCGTGACCAGCACGCAGGAGCGCGGCGCTGAGGAACGAATCGGCCGACCCATGAGCGACAGCCGCCCGTTAAGTGATGAACTCGCATGGCGCGGCGGGCTGGATCCGGTCCGCGCCACCCGCATCGGGCTGCAACTCCTCGCCGTCCTCGACTCCGCCCATCGCGCCGGCATCGTGCACGGTGACATCAGCCCCGCGCGGGTCCTGCTGCGCTCGGACGGCGAGGTCGTCCTCTCCGGTTTCGGCCATGTCGGCACCGAGCCGTCGCGGCAGGTCACCGACCCCGCGTACGCCTCCCCCGAGCAGGCGCGCGGCACCGGCGCCTGCGCCGCCTCCGACCTGTGGGCGCTGGGCGCGGTCCTGTTCGCCATGGTCGAGGGCCGCCCGCCGCACCGGGGCCGGGACTCACCGGAGGAGACGCTGCGGATCATCCGGGAGGAGCCCGTACCGCCCCCGCCACACGCCGGACCGCTCGTCCCGGTGATTCACGGGCTGCTGCGCGACGATCCGCGGGAGCGGCTGACCGCACCGGTCGTACGGCACGCCCTGGAGCGCATCCTCACCGAGGGCGAGCCCGCCGCGGTCCACGCCGCGCCGCGCATGCCGTGGCTGCGCAACACCTACGAGGCGTGGTTCCCGTCGGCGCGGCGCGGCGGCGGGCGCGGCGACGGGCGCGGCGACAGACACGGCGACGGGCGCGGGGGGCGCAGGGTCGGCCCGCTCGCACTGGCCATCGCGACCCTGGTCCTCGGAACAGCGGCCTCCGTGCTGGCCCTGGTCACCACCAGCGGCCTGACCGGAGGCGACGACCGCACCTCCGACACCTCGCCCTCCGCCCCACTGCCGAGCGGGGGCGCCCCGAGCCTGCCGCGCGACGACCCTCCGCCCTCCACGCCGGGGGATTCGGCCCCGCCCGGGTCGTCCGCCCCCGGCCAGCCCCCGCCGTCCTCGTCCGCTCCCCCGCCCGCAGGCTCCGGCGGCGGCTCCTCCCCCGGCCCCGACGACCCGCCGCCGTCCGGCTACTACCGCTACACCAGCGATGCGGGCGGGTTCTCCATCGACCTCCCCAAGGGCTGGAGGCAGGTCAAGAGCGGCTCCCGCTTCCACCTCAAGTTCACCGCCGAGGGCGACGACCGCAATCTGGTGGTGACCTTCGGGAGGGGCCCCGAACAGGACCCCGTCGACGGCTGGAAGCGCCTGATCCCGACGATCGAGAAGCTCTACCCCGGCTTCCAGCGGATCGACGACATCCGCCGGGTCGACTACCGCGGCTGGAAGGCCGCCGACATGCAGTGGACCACCGCGGTCGGGAAGGACCACCTGCGCACCTTCGGCCGCGGCTTCCTGGTCGGCGACGGCCGGGGCTTCTCCATCCGGTGGACGACACCGGCGGACGACTGGAACGCCAAGGAGAACAAGCAGGCCCTCGGGATCTTCCTCGGTTCGTTCGAACAGACCAAGGGCTCGAAGGTCTCGAAGGAGGGCTCGTAGGACGCCGGGCTCGCCACTGATCAGGCGCGGGTCGAGGCCAGCTCGACGACGGTGACGTCCGGCGGCGCGCCGACCCGCACCGGCGGGCCCCAGGCGCCCGCGCCGCGGGTGACGTAGAGCTGGGTGTCGCCGTACCGCTCCAGCCCCGCCACGGTGGGGTTGGCCAGCTCCGCGACGTAGTTGCCGGGCCACAGCTGCCCGCCGTGCGTGTGGCCGGACAGCTGGAGGTCGACACCGCGCTCGACCGCGTCGTCGATCACCACCGGCTGATGGGCCAGCAGGACGGACGCCCGCGCCCGGTCGCGGCCGCCGAGCGCCCGCTCGAAGTCGGGCCCCCGCCCCTCGTCCTCGCCCGCCACGTCGTCGACCCCGGCGAGGTCGAACCAGGGCAGCTCGACGCGCTCGTTCTCCAGGGGACGGACGCCGAGTTCGCGGACGTGGTCGACCCACTGCCGGGCGCCGGAGAAGTACTCGTGGTTCCCGGTGACGAAGAAGCTCCCCAGCCGGCTGCGCAGCCCGCGCAGTGGCTCGGCGGCCAGGCCGAGGTCCGCGACGCTGCCGTCCACGAGGTCGCCGACGACGGCGATGAGGTCGGGGTTCGTGCGGTTGATCGTCTCGACGACGCGCCGGGTGTGCGAGCGGCCGAGCACCGGGCCGAGGTGGATGTCGCTGACGACGGCGATCCGGAAGCCGTGCGCGCGGCGCGGCAGCTTGGCGAGCGGCACGGTGACCCGCTTGACCCGCGGGCCGCGCAGCACGGTGTACGTCCCGTACCCGACCGTTCCGGCGGCCGCCGCGGTGGCACCCACGGCCACGGTCCGGGCGACGAACAGCCGCCGCGACGGCGTACGGACCGGTTCGGGGCTCGCAGGTGTCTCGGGCACCTCGGGCACCTCGGGCGCCTCCGCCGCCATGGCTGCCGCACCTCCCGGCGCGGCTGCGGGCACCGGGGCCGGGGCGGGCGCGGGAGGGGACGCGGGGGCGGGGGCGGTTCCGGCGGTGGCGCGGCGCTTCAGCCAGGCGCCCAGGAGGGGGCGTACCGCCTCGCCGACCAGCAGGGCCAGGGTCAGATACAGCAGCAGCGCGAGCCACAGATACCCCGGCCAGGCCAGCACCCGCTGGACCGGGAACGGCACCCCCGTACGCCCCGCGACCAGGGTCCCGACACTGATCAGCGGGAGCGCGAAGGCCGCCGCCGTGCCCGTACGGCGTGCCCGTCCGCCGGGCGCCGTGGTGTCGCGGACCAGCCGCCGCCACACGTACCAGTGCACGCCGACGAGCAGCCCGACGACGGCCAGTGCGATCAGGACGAAGAGCACGACCATCCCCGGTCCTCCCCTATGCGGCTATGCGGCTATGCGGCTGTGTGGCTATGCGGCGTGCGTGCGGCTTGCGGCTTGCGGCTTGCGGCTTGCGGCGATCTGGACGGCTACTCTTCGGCGTCATTTCGGCGCAGAGCGCGCAGTCCGCGCAACCCGATCACCCCGATGGCCGTCCCCAGGAGAAAGGACGTAATCGCGAGGAGCAGGTGCACCCAAAAGTACGCGGTGGGGTCGCCGGCGTCGTCGAAAGCGAGCCCGCTGGCGTCCTTCCACAAGTTCTTGACAAAGGTGAACCAGATGACCCAGCTCCAGACCCCGAAGGCGAGCAGGAACCAGGACACGGGGCGGCTGAGCTTCATGGTCTCCAGTATGGAGACCCCCGCCCGTACCTCCACGCGGGGGTCCACCACCCGTAAGACGGCGGTGCTTTCGCCGTCCGGCGCGGCTGCGGGTACGTTCGCAGACGTGCCGATCTCTTCGAACACCTTCCCGTCGCGAGGCGCCGCCGCGCCGCTGGCCGTCACCGCCGCCCTGTTGCTGTCCACCCTGCTGTCCCCCCTGCTGACCTCTCCCGCGCTCGCCGCCGACGACGACCCGGGCGGCGGCGCCCAGGGAGCCGAGGCAGCGCAGCCTCCCGCCCGGATGTCCACGGTGGGCGGGACGCGGCTCGGCCGCCCCGGCACCCAGGTGGATCCGAAGCAGGGCGCGCCCGCGCTGCCGAGCGACCTGAGCGGTAAGTCCTGGATGGTGGCGGACGCCGAGTCGGGCGCTGTGCTGGCCTCGCACAACGCCCACTGGCGGCTGCCTCCCGCGAGCACCCTGAAGATGCTGTTCGCGGACACCGTGCTGCCGAAGTTCCCCAAGACGCAGAAGCACACGGTGCGGACGTCCGACCTGGCCGGGATGGGCGCGGGCAGCAGCCTGGTCGGTGTGAAGGAGAACCTGAGCTACACGGTGCACGACCTGTGGCTGGGCGTCTTCCTGCGCTCGGGCAACGACGCGGTGCACGTGCTGTCCGCGATGAACGGCGGCGTCCCGGCGACCGTGCGGGACATGCAGGCACACGCCAAACAGCTGAACGCGCTGGACACGCACGTCGTCACACCGGACGGCTACGACGAGGACGGCCAGTACAGCAGCGCGTACGACCTCACGCTGTTCGCCCGGTCCGGGCTGCAGAAGGCGGACTTCCGGGAGTACTGCTCGACGGCGACCGCCCAGTTCCCCGGAGAATACAAAAAGAACAAAAAGGGCAAGAAGGTCCGCATGAGCTTCGGGATCCAGAACACCGACCGCCTGCTGACCGGCATCGACGTCAAGCCCTACAAGGGGCTGGCGGGGGTCAAGAACGGCTATACGAGCAAGGCGGGCTCCACCTTCACCGGTGTGGCCCAGCGCGGCAAGCGCGTGCTGTTGGTCACGGTCATGAACCCGCAGAAGGCGGAGCCCTACGGGGTCTACAAGGAGACGGCGAAGCTGCTCGACTGGGGATTCGAGGCGGCGGACTCGGTGAATCCGGTCGGCACCCTCGTCCGCCCCGGTCCGGCGGGCCTGGAACAGAGCAATGCCTCGGCAGGCGGCTCGAAGAAGGGGCACGAGCACGCCCAGGCGTCCGTCTCGGGCGGCGCCGCCTCCGGCGGCATGTGGACGGCGGCCGGGATCGCGGCCGGTTCGCTGGCCGTGCTGGGCGCGGTGGCGTACGCGGTGCACCGCCGCTGGCCGCGCCGGGGCTGACGGAGAGGGCGCCCGCGCCGGGGCGCCGTACGACGGACGAGCCGTTACGCCGCCGAGCGGCCGGGCCCCTCGGCCCGGCCGTTCGGCCCGAGCGTGTCCGTATCGGGTGCGGCGGTCTTCTCACCCGCCCCCTTCTCCGGCTCCTTCTCCTTCTCTTTCTCCGGCTCCTTCTCTTTCTCCGGCCCCTTGTCCTTGTCCGGCTCCTTGTCCTTCTCCTCGCCCAGCTCTTCGGCCGCCGATCCGGTGGCGGTCCAGGCGGCGCAGTAGAGCGTGAGCTTCGCGGTGAAGTTGATCCACAGCAGCAGCGCGATGGGCACGCCGAACGCCCCGTACATGCTCTTGGCCGCCACCCCTTGCAGATAGCTGCTCAGCAGCAACTTCAGCAGTTCGAAGCCGATCGCGCCGATGAGCGCCGCGACCACGACCCTCCGGCGCGACGGCTCGACCCTGGGGAGCCAGGTCAGGACGTAGCACAGCAGCAGGAAGTCGGCCGCGACGGCGATCAGGAACGCGGCGATGCGCAGCAGCCAGCCCCCCACCCCGTACTCGGGGATGTGGAGGAGTTGCGTCACCCGGTTGACGACGGTGACGGCGAACGTCGAGACGGCGAACGAGCCGACGGCGACGCCGCCCAGGCCGATGAGCACCAGCCCGTCCTTGAGCTTGCGCACCACGGGATTGCTGCCGGGGTCCTCGTCCAGCTCCCAGACGGCGCGCAGGCATTCGCGCAGCGAGCCCACCCATCCGATGCCGGTGAACAGCAGCAGGGCCCCCGCGACGATCCCGATGGTCCCGGCGTTCTGGATGAGACCGCTCAGATCGAGCTGGCCGGAGATGCCGGGGATCTGCTGGGCGAGCTTCCGCTGCAGCTGGTGCATCTGCGACTCGGTGAGCGTCGCGGCGCCGACGGCCGCTCCCACGGTGACGAGGGGGAAGAAGGCCACAAAGCTGATGAAGGTGATCGCGGCCGCCAGGCGGGTCCAGTGGACGCGTTCCAGCCGTTCGTACGAACGCCAGGCGTGGGTGCGCATCACCCGGGCGAGGGCGGGGCCGATGAGCGGCAACCGGGTCAGCCAATCCATGATCAACAACTACCCTTCCGCCGATTTTTACTCCTCGGCGGCGGGTTCCCTTTTCTCCGCTACTCCACGACTCCGTTGCTCCACTTCGCCGAGCGCCCTTCCGGGGCAGGCGTGCACCCGGAGCTACTGGGGCTCACCCGGGTGAGGGGGCGGCCGGGCGGGTGAGATCGACCTGACGGGGCACCAGAGGGGAGCCCCCCTCCGACGGTTCGCCCGAACCGAAGGGGTATTCGCGGTCGAGCCGCCACACCCCGTCCGCCCCCTGCTCGTACAGCGCGAAACCGTTGATCGTCCAGGCCGCCTCGAAGTCCTTCAGCTCCGCGAACGCCCGGTCCATCGCGTCCTCGTCGATGCCGTGCGCGACGGTGACGTGCGGGTGGTACGGGAACTGCAGCTCACGGGCGCACGGCCCGTGCGCCGCCCGGATCCGCTCCTGCAGCACCATGCACTCGTCCGCGCCTTCGACGACCTGGACGAAGACGACGGGCGAGAGCGGACGGAAGGTGCCCGTCCCCGCCAGCCGCATCGGGAACGCCCGCCCCTCGGCCGCGACCTGGGCCAGATGGTCCTCGACGGCGGGCAGCGCCGCGGCCTCGACCTCGGTCGGCGGGAGGAGGGTGACATGCGTGGGGATGCCATGAGCGGCCGGGTCCCCGAAGCCCGCGCGCCGCTCCTGGAGGAAGCTGCCGTACGGCTCCGGGACCGCGATCGAAACGCCGAGCGTTACGGTCCCCACTGCGTTCTCCCTCCTGGCCCTCACGGGCTGCTGGGCTTCAGTCCGCTGCACCGATGCCAGTGTGGCGGCTGTGCCGCCTTCGCGGCTAGATTCCTCGATTCTTCGGCGCACGGGCCGAAGAACCCCCTGGTCAGGGGCGAGAAGCGGTACACTCCGTCGGCGGCCGCCGAGGCGGCGCCCACGGTGGACGCCCACCCTTGGCGCCCCCTTCGACGCCCCGGTCGGCACCCGCCCGGACGCTCAGCGCGTCGCGGGCAGGAATCCCACCTTGTCGTAGGCGAGCGCCAGCGTCTCGGCGGCGACGGCACGAGCCTTGTCCGCCCCCTTGGCCAGGATTCCGTCCAACGTCCCCGGGTCCGCCAGGTATTCCTGGGTCCGCTCGCGGAACGGCGTCACCCACTCGACCAGCACCTCGGCCAGGTCGGTCTTGAGCGCGCCGTACCCCTTGCCCTCGTACCGGGTCTCCAACTCCGTGATGGAGCTGCCGGTGAGGGTCGAGTAGATGGTCAGCAGATTGCTGACGCCGGGCTTCTTCTCCTCGTCGAAGCGGATCTCGGTCTCCAGGTCGGTGACCGCGCTCTTGATCTTCTTCGCGGAGACCTTCGGCTCGTCGAGGAGGTTGATGATGCCCTTGGGGGTGGAGGCCGACTTGCTCATCTTGATCGTCGGATCCTGGAGATCGTAGATCTTCCCGGTCTCCTTGACGATGAACGGAGCGGGGACGGTGAAGGTCTCGCCGAAGCGGCCGTTGAAACGGTCCGCGAGGTCGCGGGTCAGCTCGATGTGCTGGCGCTGGTCCTCGCCGACCGGGACGTGGTTGGCCTGGTAGAGCAGGATGTCCGCGACCTGGAGGATCGGGTACGTGAAGAGCCCGACGGTCGACCGGTCGGCACCCTGCTTGGCCGACTTGTCCTTGAACTGGGTCATGCGGGATGCCTCGCCGAAGCCGGTGAGGCAGTTCATCACCCAGCCGAGCTGGGCGTGCTCGGGCACATGGCTCTGGATGAAGAGCGTGCAGCGGTCCGGGTCGAGACCGGAGGCGAGCAGCTGGGCTGCGGCGAGCCGGCTGTTGGCTCGCAGCTCCGCCGGATCCTGCGGAACGGTGATCGCGTGCAGGTCGACGACGGTGTAGAACGCGTCGTGGGTCTCCTGCAGCGCGACGTACTGCCGGATCGCACCGAGGTAGTTCCCGAGGTGGAACGAGCCTGCGGTGGGCTGGATACCGGAGAGCGCACGGGGACGATCAAGGGCCATGCCACCCATTCTCTCAGGTGTGGAACCAGAGTCGGTCCGCCGGTGTATCAAAGGTGTGAGGACTCGTGAGGGGGCGCGGGAGGGGGACCTCGTCGCGCAAGACGCAGCGCAAGACGCAGCGCAAGACGCAGCGCAGGACGAAGCAGCACCCGCGGCAGGGCGGGATGCGACCGTGATCGCTCGGGTGCGGGCCGGGGAGACCGAGGCCTATGCCGAGCTGGTGCGCTCCCATGCGCCGATAGCGCTGCGCACCGCCGCGCTGATGGGCGCGGGCGCCGACGCGGAGGATGTGGTGCAGGACGCCTTCGTGAAGGCGTATCTCGCGCTGGGCACCTTCCGGGGCGATGCCGCCTTCCGGCCGTGGCTGCTGCGGATCGTCGCCAATGAGACGCGGAACGCGGTGCGCTCGGCGCGTCGGCAGCAGACCGCGGTCGACCGCGAGGGGGCGATGACCGGAGCCGATCCGGCGATACCGGAGAGCGCGGATCCGGCGGCCGTGGCGCTCGCGGACGAGCGGCGGGCGCGGCTGATGGCCGCGCTGGAAGAGCTGAGCGAGCCACAGCGGTGGGTGGTCACCTACCGCTATCTGCTGGATCTGGACGAGGCGGAGACGGCGGCGGCCCTGGGCTGGCCGCGCGGCACCGTGAAGTCGCGGCTGAGCCGCGCGCTGCGGCGGCTGGAGCTGCTGCTGGAAGCGGACGAGGTGGCCCCGCCCGGTGAGCGGCCGGGGCGGGCACGGCAGGAAGGCATAGGGGATGGACGGGGAAGGGCTGCCCGGCGAGCTGCGGGCGCTCGGGCGCGCACTGGAGGGGCCACAGCCCGCCGACCCACCGGCGGGCGGCCCCCAGGGGGACGGCTCCCTGGCAAACAGCGTGCCGTCGGCGAGCGGCGAGACGATGGCCGAGCGGGTGCTGGCCCGGATCGTGGGCATGCCGGATCGGGCGGCGCCCGGTGACCGCATCCATGAGGAGCAGTGGTGGCAGGAGCTGCCCGGGCTCGAGGCCGGGCAGGGGCCCACAAGCGCCCCCGGCCGGTCGGCGGACCGGCGGCGCGACAGGCCGCCCTCGCCCCGGCCGCCGCACGCCTGACCCCGGCGGTGCGACGCTCGGCTCGCCGGTCACGGAGCACGCCCCCACCCTGGGTGGTGTCGCACCTTCTCGATGGTGTCGCACCTTCTCGATGGTGTCGCACCTTCTCGATGGTGTCGCACCTTCTCGATGGTGTCCCAAAGCCGTATCCCAGCACGGTGTCCCGGAACGGAGGACGTCTTGACCTCGACCGACCGCCCCTCGGAGCGCGCCATCGCGGCCGCCGAGGCCCACAGCGCGCACAATTACCATCCGCTTCCGGTCGTCGTCGCCTCCGCCGAGGGGGCGTGGATGACCGATGTGGCGGGCCGCCGGTATCTGGACCTGCTCGCCGGGTATTCCGCGCTCAACTTCGGGCACCGCAACCGGCGGCTGATCGACGCCGCCAAGGCGCAGCTGGAGCGGGTCACGCTCACCTCGCGCGCGTTCCACCACGACCGGTTCGCCGCCTTCTGCACGGAGCTGGCGGCGCTGTGCGGGATGGAGACGGTGCTGCCCATGAACACGGGCGCGGAGGCGATCGAAACGGCGATCAAGACCGCCCGCAAATGGGGCTACCGCGTCAAGGGCGTGCCGGACGGGCAGGCCAGGATCATCGTCGCGGACAACAACTTCCACGGCCGTACGATCACGATCATCAGCTTCTCCACCGACCCGGAGGCCCGCGCGGACCACGGCCCGTACACCCCGGGGTTCGACATCGTGCCGTACGGCGACCTGGCGGCGATGGAGGCGGCGCTCGACGCCGGGGCCGGGGAGACGGTCGCCGTGCTGCTGGAGCCCATCCAGGGCGAGGCGGGGGTGCTGGTGCCGCCGCCCGGATATCTGGCCGGGGTGCGCGAGCTGACCCGGCAGCGGGGCGTGCTGTTCATCGCCGATGAGATCCAGTCGGGCCTGGGCCGCACCGGGAAGACCTTCGCCTGTGAGTACGAGGGCGTCGTTCCGGATGTCTATGTGCTGGGCAAGGCGCTGGGCGGCGGAGTGGTGCCGGTGTCGGCGGTGGTGTCCTCCGCCGAGGTGCTGGGCGTCCACCGCCCCGGTGAGCACGGCTCGACCTTCGGCGGCAATCCGCTCGCCTGCGCGGTCGCGCTGGAAGTGATCGCCATGCTGCGGACCGGGGAGTTCCAGGGGCGCGCGGCCGAGCTGGGCGAGCATCTGCACCGGGAGCTGGCGCGGATGGCCCGCGGCGGGGCGGTGGAGGAAGTGCGGGGGCGCGGGCTGTGGGCCGGTGTGGACATCGAGCCGTCGCGCGGCACCGGGCGGCAGATCTCCGAGCGGCTGATGGACCGCGGGGTGCTGGTCAAGGACACCCATGGGTCCACCATCCGGATCGCACCGCCTCTGGTGATCGGCAAGGAGGATCTGGACTGGGGCCTGGACCAGCTCAGGGCGGTGCTGGCGCAATGAGGCGGGCTTGCGCAATGAGACGGAATGAGGCGGGCTGACGCAATGAGGCGGGCTTGCGCAATGAGGTGGGCTGACGGAGCGGCCCGATGCCGCGCATCGCTGTGGCGCCGCTTAAAGGATCACGTGTGGCACAAAGCGCGCGTACTCGTCCGTGATCAGCCCGGCCGACTCCCGGATGCCGAGCCCCGCGGGCTCGTCCTCCACCACCCACGCCCCGAGCACGACGCGGTTGCCGTCGATATCGGGCAGCGGGGCCAACTCCTGGTAGCAGCAGGCCTCGTCCCGGACGACGGGCTCAGCGCCCGGATCGTGCACGGTGACGCCCGCGCCCTCCCGGCCGAGCAGCGGCTTGGCCACGTAGCCCGTGGTGCGGGCCAGTTCGCGGGGCCCGTCGAGGTAGGCGGGCAGCAGGTTGGGGTGGCCGGGGTACAACTCCCACAGGATGGCCAGCAGCGCCTTGTTGGACAGCAGCATCTTCCAGGCGGGCTCGATCCACAGGGTGGAGCCGGTGCCGCCGCCGTTGTCGATCGTGTCCAGCACATGGGGGCCGAAGTCGTCGGTGACCAGCCACTCCCAGGGGTAGAGCTTGAAGCAGCCGCGGATGAAGCGGTGCCGCAGGTCCACGAAGCGCCCGGAGAGCCGTTCCCAGCCGATGTCCTCCATCGAGATCGCCTCGGTCCGCAGCCCCGCCTGTTCGGCCGTCTCCCGCAGATAGGCGACGGTCATCAGGTCCTCACCCAGCTCGTCCCCGGCCGAGTGGGCGAAGTACAGGGGCACGCCCGGCGGCAGCAGGGCGGCCTGGTTCCGCCAGGCGTCGACCAGCCGCTCGTGCAGCGAGTTCCACTGGTCGGCGCCGGGGAAGCGGTCCTCCATCCAGAACCACTGGGCGCTCGCGGCCTCCACCAGCGAGGTGGGCGTGTCCGCGTTGTACTCCAGCAGCTTCGCCGGGCCCGGGCCCCCGTCGTACCGCAGGTCGAACCGGCCGTAGACGCTGGGCTGTTCGGCCCTCCGGCGCCACGACTCGGCGACCAGCTTGGCCACCCGCGGATCCTCGATGCCGAGGTCGGCGAAGCGGTCGGCGTCGACGATGTGGGCGGCCGCCTCCAGACACATCCGGTGCAGCTCCTCGACGACCTCCTCCAGCGCCTCGACCTCGGGCAGCGTGAAGGCGTAGTAGGCGCTCTCGTCCCAGTAGGGGCGCAGCGAGCCGTCCGGGTAGCGGGTCAGAGGGTAGATGACCCCCTGCTCCTCGACGGTGGTCTGCCAGTCGGGGCGGGGGTCGATGGTGTGACGCTTCATCGGGTCGCGGTCCGGTCAGCCGCCGCCGGATCCCGAGCAGCCGAAGCCGCCGCGGTCGGCCGCCTGGCTCTTGCTGAAAGTGCCCTCATCGGCCCAGCGGCCGTCGACGTCCGGGTCGTAGTACCAGTCGCCGTCGGCCCGCTTGGTGGTGCCGCGGCTGCTCTTCTTCTTGCCGCCCGTGGTGCTCGAAGAGCTTTTGCAGGCGCTGGAGTCGACGATGCGGTAGCCCCTGACCGCGTCGTAGCTGTCCGGGTCGACACAGCGCTTGTCGGGCTCCGATCCGCAGGAGGTGAGGGCCGCCGCGAGCGCGCCCATACCGCCCAGGATCACCGTGCTCGACCGCAGCCGTCGTGGACCGGTCCGTTCCATCGGCTCTGCTCCCCCGTTCGTCGGTGCGCCTACCCTAGAGGGAGTTATCGCACAGGTGAACGCTGGGGGCGGGAAGCGGCCGGCTCAGGGCAGCACCCGGCACAGCGCCTCCAGGGCGCCCGCGAAGGCGTGATCGGGCGGCGTCCCATAGGCGAAGACCAGCGCGTCCGGCTCGGGTCCGCCGCCACCGGGCGCGCCCTCCTCGCGGTAGCGGTAGCGGTTCAGTCCCTCCATGGCCAGGCCCTGCCAGGCCGCGCCCTGGAGGACGGAGCGCACGGTGCCCGGCGGCAGTTCGAGCACCGCGTGCAGCCCGGCCGCGATGCCCGTGACCCGCACCTGCGGGGCGCGTTCGGCCAGCGCCGCCACCAGCTGGTCGCGGCGCCGCTGGTAGCGCAGCCGCATCCCGCGCACATGGCGGTCGTACGCGCCGGAGGCGATGAACTCCGCGAGCGTGAGCTGGTCCAGCGCGCCCGACTGCCACTCCCCCGTCCGCTTGACCGCCAGCAGCCGGTCCAGCAGATGGTCCGGCACCACCATCCAGGCCAGCCGCAGCGCGGGCGCCAGGCTCTTGCTCGCCGTGCCCAGATAGACCACCCGCTCGGGGTCCAGGCCCTGCAGCGCGCCCACCGGCTGGCGGTCGTAGCGGAATTCGCCGTCGTAGTCGTCCTCCAGCACCAGACCGTCGGTCCGGGACGCCCACTCCACCACGGCGGCCCGCCGGTCGGGGTCCAGGGCGACGCCGGTGGGAAACTGGTGCGCCGGGGTGAGCAGCGCGGCCCGTACGTCGGTGAGGGGGTCCAGTTCGCCGGTGCGGGCGCCGCGCCCGTCGACCGGCATTGGCACGGTGCGCAGTCCGCCGCGGCGCAGCACGTTCCAGTGGATGTCGAGGCCACAGGACTCGACGGCCAGCGCGCGGTGGCCGTCCCGGTGCAGCGTCCGGCTGAGCAGGGCGAGCCCCTGGATGAACCCGGCGCAGATCACGATGCGTTCGGGCGCGGCCCGCACCCCGCGGGCGCGCGCGAGATAGTCGGCCAGGACCCGGCGCAGTTCGGGCCGCCCGCTGGGGTGGCCGTAGTTGAAGGCGTCGCTGGGCGCGGCGGTCAGGGCGCGCCGGGCGGCGGACAGCCAGGCGGAGCGCGGGAAGGCGGAGACGTCGGGCGACCCGGCCCGCAGGTCGTACGCCGGGCGGGTGGCGGCCACGGCGGCGGCCGGCGGGGTGCGCGGCGGCACGGGCTCGGGCGGGACCACCCGCCGGGCGACCCGGGTGCCGGAGCCCTGCCGGGCGGTGAGCCAGCCCTCGGCGACGAGGTCGCCGTAGGCGTCGGCCACCGTGTTGCGGGCGATGCCGAGGTCGGCGGCGAGCGAGCGGGAGGAGGGCAACCGGGTGCCGGGGGCGAGCCGGCCGCTGCGTACGGCGTCGCGCAGGGAGCGGATGAGCGCGGCCCGCACCCCGCTGGTCCCGCCCCGCGGCAGGTCCAGATGCAGATCGGCGCCGAGGCCGTTCGCCGTCGCGGAGCGCGCCTCTCCGGGGTCGGGATTGGCCCACGAATCCTCCATGGAAGTGGACCATACCTCTGGGCTGGTCAGGTTCTAGCGTGGACCGCATGACGACGCATGAGAGCACCCACCAGCACGGCCCCCGGATGCGGTTCGCGCAGGCGGCCCCCGAGGTCTACAAGGCCATGATCCAGCTGGACGCGGCGGCCCGTAAGGGCCTGGAGCCCGCGCTGACGGAGCTGGTCAAGATCCGCGCCTCGCAGGTCAACCACTGTGCGTTCTGCATCGACATGCACATCAAGGACGCCCGGGCGGCGGGCGAGTCAGAGGAGCGGATCTACCTGCTCAACGCCTGGGAGGAGGCGGTCGGCGTCTACACCGAGAAGGAGCAGGCCGCGCTCGCCCTGACCGAGGCCGTCACCGTCCTGACCGACGGCTTCGTCCCGGACGAGGTGTACGAGCGGGCCGCCAAGCACTTCGAGGAGCAGGAGCTGGCCCAGCTCATCGCGCTGATCCTCACCATCAACGCCTGGAACCGGATCGGGGTGACCACCCGCCTGGTCCCGGGCTCCTACAAGCCGACCGCGGGTTGAGGACGAGGGGTCCCGATGACGATCAGTGCCACGGCCATGCCGTACGAGCGGGAGGCCAGGGCGTTCCGGGCGATGCACCACGGCCGGGAGGCGGGGGCGCCGCTCGTGCTGCCCGGCCCCTGGGACGCCGGTTCGGCCCGCGCCTTCGCGGACGCGGGCTTCCCCGCGCTGGCGACGCCGAGCGCCGGGATCGCGGCGTCACTGGGCTACCAGGACGGCCGGACACCGGCCGAGGAGATGTTCGCCGCGGTGGCCCGCATCGTCCGGGCCGTGGAGGTCCCGGTGTCGGCGGACCTGGAGAGCGGCTATGGCCTCGACGCCAAGGAGCTGGTCGAACGGCTGCTGGAGACCGGGGCGGTGGGCTGCAACCTGGAGGACTCCGACGCGCGGACCAAGCAGCTGGCCGACCCGCGGGAGCAGGCGGACCGGCTGGCGGCGGTGCGGGCCGAGGCGGGCGACGGTCTGGTGATCAACGCGAGGATCGACACCTTCGCCCGCGGGGAGTTCGCCCAGGGCGGGGCCGACGACGCCGAGCGCGCGGCCGAAGCGGCCATCGAGCGCGGGCGGGCCTATGCGGCGGCGGGCGCGGACTGCGTCTATCCGATCTTCGCGCCCCCGGAGCTGCTGCCCCGGATCGCGGCCGCCGTCGACGTGCCGGTCAACGCGTCGGCGTTCGCCCCGGACGGCCCCTCCCCCGCCGAGCTGGGCCGCCTCGGCGCCGCCCGCGTCACCTTCGGCCCCCGGCTCTTCCGCGAGACGATGGCCGCCGCCCGGGACCTCGCCCAGCGGCTGGGCCCCGCGCCGTCCACCCCATGAGGAGGGAACGAGACGGGGCCCGGGCCGGACGCGTCGTTCAGGCGGTGACCGCTAGCGCAGCCACTTCTTCCAGACGTCCGGATGCGCCGTGACCCACTTCTTGGCCGCGTCCTGCGCCGACAACCCGTCCGAGGCGATCAGCTCGGACACCTGGTTCTGGTCCTTCTTGGTCCAGTGGAACTTCTTCAGGAAGTCGGCGGCCTTGCCACCCTGCTTCGCGAAGTCCGCGTTGAGGTACTTCTGCAGCGGGGTGGTCGGGTAGGCGCAGTCGATGGAGTCGGGGTTTTTCACGCCCTCGGCGGCACACTTGTCGGTGTACTTGGGCAGCTTCACCTCGACCATCGGCACCTGGTTGAACAGCCACTGCGGCGTGTACCAGTACGTCAGGAAGGGCTTCTTCCGCTTGGCGAACTGCTTGATCTGGGTGATCTGGGCGGATTCCGAACCGGCGAAGACGATCGAATAGTTCAGCTTCAGATTCTTCACCAGCGCCTTGTCATTGGTGACATAGGACGGGGAACCGTCCAGCAGCTGGCCCTTCCCACCGCTCTCCGCGGTCTTGAAGGTCTTGGCGTACTTGTTGAGGTTCTTCCAGTTGAGGACGTCCGGATGCTTCTCGGCGAAGTACTTCGGCACCCACCAGCCGATGTGGCCGGTGACGCCGAGGCCGCCGCCCGAGGCGATCGTCTTCTTGTCCTTGACGTAGCGCTGTTCCTGCTCCGGGTGACCCCAGTCCTCCAGGATCGCGTCCACCCGGCCCTGGCTGAGCGCGTCCCACGCCGGCACCTCGTCCACCTGGACGGTGTCGACGTGGTAGCCCAGCTCGTGCTCCAGCAGATACTGGGCGACGGCCACGTTGGCCTGGGCGCCGACCCAGGACTGGACGGAGAGCGTCACACTCTTCGCGCCGCCCACATTGGCGTACGGCGAGGACTGCTTGGACATGTCCGCCGCGCCGCAGCCGGTCGCGGTGAGCAGGGCCGTGACCCCGGTGGCGGCGATCAGCAGCTGACGGCGGCGCGCGTTACGGGCCGTAGCCATCTCAGGCCCCCTTCTTCTCGCGGCGTGCGGTCGGCTGGGTCACCCGGTCGAGCATCAGGCCCAGGCAGACGATCGCCGCGCCCGCCACCAGACCGGTCGCCAGGTCGCCCTGCGCCAGGCCGAACAGCACGTCGTAGCCGAGCGCGCCCGAACCGACCAGACCGCCGATGACGACCACCGCCAGCACCAGCACCACACCCTGGTTGACGGCGAGCAGCAGCGCCGGACGGGCCAGCGGAAGCTGGACCTGGCGCAGCTGCTGCCCCTGGGTGGCGCCGAGCGAGCGCGCCGACTCCAGCGCGGACGGGTCGACGTTCCGGATCCCCTGGGTGGTGATGCGGATGACGGCGGGCAGCGCGTAGACGATGGCCGCTGCCGCCGCCGGGGCGCGGCCGACGCCGAACAGCGCGACCACGGGGATCAGGTACACGAACTGCGGCATGGTCTGGCACACGTCCAGCACCGGTCGCAGCATCCGCTCCAGCCGGGCGCTGCGCGCGGCCCAGATGCCGATCGCGAAGCCCAGCACCAGCGTGACGACGACGGCCGCCAGCACCTGGGAGAGGGTGTCCATGGACGACTGCCACACGCCGAGCACACCGATCGCGGCCATGGCGGCCGTGGCGGTCAGCGCGGTGGCCCAGGTGCCGATCAGCCAGGCCAGCGCCGCGACGATCAGCAGGATTCCGTACCACGGGATGCCCTGCAGGCCCTCACGCAGCGGGTCGAGGATCCACTTGAGGTAGTTCGCGGCCCATTCGGCGGTACCGCCGACGACCGGCACACCCGTGTAGAGGTGGTCGACCATCCACTCCTTGAACTGGTTGACCGGCCCCTCGATGGCGACGGTCCAGCCGCCCGGCCAGGTCTGGGAGCCGGCCAGCCGTCCGGCGACGGCGATGACCGCGGTGATCACCGCGACGCCCGCCCACGCGGGCCAGCCGCGCAGCCACCGGGACCCGCCCTCGGCCGGGGGCGCGCCGAGCCGCTCGCCCGCCGACCCGATGGTGCGGTCCATCACGACGGCGAGGAGCACGATCGGGAGCCCGGCGGCGAGCGCCTTGCCGACGTCGACGGTCGACAGCGCCTGGTAGACGCGGTCACCGAGACCGCCGCCGCCGATCACGGACGCGATCACGGCCATGGACAGCGCCATCATGATCGTCTGGTTGATGCCCAGCAGCAGTTCCTTGCGGGCCAGCGGCAGCCGGGCGGACAGCAGCCGCTGCCGCCAGGTCGCGCCGAGCGAGGCCACGGCCTCCAGCACCCCGGCGTCCGCACCGCGCAGGCCGAGGGCGGTGAGCCGGGCCATGGGCGGAGCCGCGTAGATCACGGTGGCCAGCACCGCGCCGGGCACACCGTTGCCGAAGATCATCACGACGGGCAGCAGATACGCGAACGCGGGCAGCACCTGCATGGTGTCGAGGATCGGCCGCAGCGCCCGGAACGCCCGTTCCGAGAGCCCGCCGGCCAGGCCCAGCAGTCCGCCGACGACGACGGAGACGGTGACGGCGACGGCCATCAGCGCGAGCGTCTGCGTCGTCGGCACCCACATGCCCAGGCCGCCGCAGACGGCCAGCGAGACGAGGGTCGTCACCGCGACCCGCGCCCCGGCCGCCCGCCAGGCGAGCAGGGTCAGCCCGGCGGTGACACCGGCCCAGCCGAGGGCGAGCAGGGCGACGTAGACGGCCCGGACGCCGATGATGATGGCCTGGCTGATGTGGCCGAAGAAGTAGAGGAAGATCCAGTGGCTGTCACGGTTGTCGAGGATCCAGTCGCTGGCCTTGCCCAGCGGCCCGGACACATCGACGGTCAGCGCGTGCGGCCAGCTCGCGCCGGCCCACTTGGCGTGGGCGAGCGGTATCAGCACGGCGGCGATCACGGCGAGCACCGCGAGCTTGCGGACGGTCCGGCTGCCGACGGCAGCGCGCAGACGCGACGGGCGCGCCTCGTCCGCGGCGGTCGTGCCCGCGGACGGCCCGGTATCGGGGTCGGTACGGGGGCGGGTGGTCGTCGCGCTCACACGCGCCTCCCGGTGCCGCCCGGCGGGAAGAAGGTCGGGGGCGTGCTCATGCGGCGGCCGCCTCCTTCCCCTCCAGGCCCGCGACGACGCTGAGCAGGCAGGCGTGGTCGACGACGCCCAGGCAGCGGCCGCCGTCGACGACGCGCGCGGGGCCGCCGGAACGGGCCACGGCCTCGATCGCGTCGGCGACGGTGGTGCCCGGGGTCAGCGCGGGCCCGTTGTCCTTCTCGTCGGACTTCGCGGGCCGCATCGCGCGGCGCACGGTCAGCACCTGCTCGCGCGGCACATCGCGGACGAAGTCCCGTACGTAGTCGTCGGCCGGGGAGCCGACGATCTCCTCCGGGGTGCCGAGCTGCACGATCTCACCGTCGCGCATCAGCATGATGCGGTCGCCGAGCCGCAGCGCCTCGCTGAGGTCATGGGTGATGAACACCATCGTCCGGCCCTCGTCGTGGTGCAGCCGGATGACCTCCTCCTGCATGTCGCGGCGGATCAGCGGGTCGAGCGCGCTGAACGGCTCGTCGAACAGCAGCACCTCGGGGTCGACGGCGAGCGCCCGGGCCAGGCCCACGCGCTGCTGCTGACCACCGGAGAGCTGGCCGGGGCGGCGGCGCTCCAGACCGGTCAGGCCGACCTTCTCCACCATCTCGGCGGCCTTGGCGCGGCGCTCGGCCCTGCCGACGCCCTGGATCTCCAGGCCGTAGGCGATGTTGTCGAGGACGGAGCGGTGCGGCAGCAGGCCGAAGTGCTGGAAGACCATGGCGGCACGGTGCCGGCGCAGATCACGCAGCCGGGACTTGTCCATGGCCATGACGTCCTCGCCGTCGATCTTCAGCGTCCCGGAGGTCGGCTCGATCAGACGGGTGAGGCAGCGCACCAGCGTGGACTTGCCGGAGCCGGACAGCCCCATCACGACGAACACCTCGCCCGGCTCGACGTCGAAGGAGACGTCCCGGACGGCGGCCGTGCAGCCGGTGCGGGCGCGCAGCTCCGCGGCGGGCAGCTCGGCCTCGGGCGAGCCGGGGACGCGCTCGGCCTTCGGGCCGAACACCTTCCACATGTCACGGACCGAGAACACCGGGGTGCGGTCGCCGGTCTCGGTGGTCTTGGGGGCGTCGGGCGTCTCGGGGACCAGGGTCGTAGCCATCACGCCTCACCTCCCGGAGCGAGCTGGGCGGCTCGTTCACGCGACCGGTACCGGACCTGATCACGCTCACCGACCAGCAGATCCGCGCATTTCTCGCCGACCATCAGCACTCCGATCATGGGGTTCACAGCGGGCATGGTCGGGAAGACCGACGCGTCGGCGATCCGGATGCCGGACAGGCCGCGGATGCGCAGATCGGGGCCGACCACGGCCAGCTCGTCGTTGGCGGCGCCCATCTTGCAGGTGCCCGCGGGGTGGTAGACGGTGTGCGCGACCTTGCGGGCGTACTCGCTGATGTCCTCGTCCGAGGTGACCTCCGGACCCGGGCACACCTCGCGCTTGAGCCAGCCGGCCAGCGGCTCGGTCTTGGCGATCTCACGGGCGAGCCGGATGCCGTCGACCAGGGTGCGGCCGTCGTAGTCCTCCTCGTCGGTGAAGTAGCGGAAGTCCAGGGCGGGCTTGACCTCGGGGTCGGCGCTCGTCAGGTACAGCCGGCCGCGGCTGCGCGGCTTGGGGATGTTGGGGGTCATCGACACGCCGTGCTCGGGCTTCTCGTAGCCCAGTCGCTCCGGATTGTCGGTGAACGGGATCTGGTAGAAGTGGAACATCAGATCCGGACCCTTGGACTCCGGGTCGCGGCGCACAAACAGGCCGGCGTCGGAGTCCATCGCGGAGTTGTCCGGGATCGGGCCGTCCGTCTCCCACACGATCACCGACTCGGGGTGGTCGAGCAGGTTCTCGCCGACGCCCGGCAGATCGGCCTTGACCGGTATGCCCAGCGCCTCCAGGTCGGCCTTGGGGCCGATGCCGGAGTGCATCAGCAGCCGCGGGGTGTCCACCGCGCCCGCGCAGACCAGCACCTCGGTCGTCGCCCGGACGAGGATCTCCTCGCCGTCCTTGGTGCGCACGTGCACGCCGGTGGCCCGGCCGTCGTCGTCCAGCTCCAGCTTGTACGCCCAGGTCTCCAGCATGATGTGGAGGTTCGTCCGGTCCAGGAAGGGGTGCAGATAGGCGACCGACGCCGAGGAGCGCTTGTTGTTCTCCGGGTGGTACGAGAGGTCGAAGAAGCCGACGCCCTCGTGGAACGGCTGCTTGTTGAAGCCCTCGACGCGCGGCACGTCGGCGGCGGCCTGGGCGGCCTCCACGAAGTCCCGGGCGATCGGGTTCCGGTCCTTCTCGTCGACCGCCACGATGTTGTTGCGCAGCTTGTGGAAGTACGGGTCCATCGAGGCGGCGTCCCAGCCCTCGGCGCCCGCCTCGGCCCACTCGTCCCAGTCGCCCGGCAGCGGTTTGAACGAGATCAGCGTGTTGTGCGAGGAGCACCCGCCGAGCACCCGGGCGCGGCTGTGCCGGATGTGCGAGTTGCCGCGCGGCTGCTCGACCGTGGGGTAGTCGTAGTCCAGGTCGCCGCCGAGCAGCCCCAGCCAGCGGCGCAGGGTGAGGACATCAGGGCGGTCGATGTCGGTGGGGCCGCCCTCGATGACGGCGACGCTGACATCGGGGTCCTCGGTGAGCCGGGAGGCGATCACCGATCCTGCGGTGCCTCCGCCGATGACGACGTAATCGTATGCGTCAGGTACAGGCATGGTGGGGGTTACTCCTCGCGGTCTTCCGGTCTTCCGGGGCGGCCCACACGGGCGCGGGCCGGAGGCCGTCCCTGGAGAGGATGGGGGTTACGGACGAAGGGGGAGAAGAGGCCGGGCCCCGTCACCGGACGCGACGTGGCCCGGGCCCGGCGGGAGGTCCGGGCCCGGCCGTGCCACCCCGGGCGGGGGCCGGCGGTGGGGCGTCAGCCGCCGAACCAGCGCACCGGGCCGGGCCGCAGGTTCTCGTAGACATGCTTGGTCTCGCGGTACTCGTCCAGGCCCGCCGGGCCCAGCTCACGTCCGACGCCGGACTTGCCGAAGCCGCCCCATTCGGCCTGCGGGAGGTAGGGGTGGAAGTCGTTGATCCATACGGTGCCGTGGCGCAGCCGCGCGGCGACCCGGCGGGCGCGCGCGGTGTCGGACGACCAGACCGCGCCGGCCAGGCCGTACTCGGTGTCATTGGCGAGGGCCACGGCCTCATCTTCGGTGCTGAACGTCTCCACCGAAAGGATCGGGCCGAACGTTTCTTCACGCACGACGCGCATCTCACGATGGCACTGGTCGAGCACGGTCGGCAGATAGAAGTAGCCGGTCGCGGGGCGGACGTCGGACGGCTCGGGCTGCTTGCCGCCGCAGCGCAGCACGGCGCCCTCCTCCAGGGCGGACGCCACATACGCCTGGGTCTTGGCGAGCTGCTGGGCCGAGACGAGCGGACCGCACTCCACGCCCTCCTCGGTGCCACGGCCCAGCTTGATCTTCTCGGCGCGGCTGACCAGCTCGGCGACGAACCGCTCGCGCACCGACTCCTCGATGATCAGCCGGGCGCCGGCCGAGCAGACCTGGCCGCTGTGGATGAAGGCGGCGTTCAGCGCCTGGTCGACGGCGGTGTCGAAGCCCTCGTCGGTGGCGCAGGCGTCGGCGAAGACGACGTTCGGGTTCTTGCCGCCCAGCTCCAGGGCGACCTTCTTCACGCTCGGCGCGGCGGCCTGGGCCACCTTGGTGCCGCTGATCAGGCCGCCGGTGAAGGACACCAGGTCCACATCCGGGTGCTCGGCCATCCGGGCGCCGACCGGGTCGCCGGCGCCGGTCACCAGGTTGGCCACACCGTTCGGCAGGCCCGCCTCGACCAGCAGCTTCACCAGATGGACGGTGGACAGCGGGGTCACTTCGCTGGGCTTGATCACGAAGGTGTTGCCCGCCGCGAGCGCCGGGGCCACCTTCCAGCTGGCCTGCAGCAGCGGGTAGTTCCAGGGCGTGATCATCGCGCAGACGCCGACCGGCTCGTGCACCACGACGCTGTGCACATCGGGGCTACCCGCGTCGACCACCCGGCCGGCGGACTCGCCCGCGACCAGCTCGGCGAAGTAGCGGAAGGCGTTGGTCACGTCGTCGACGTCGACCCGGCCCTCCTCCAGGGTCTTGCCGGTGTCGCGGCTCTCCAGGAGCGCGATCTCCTCACGGTCACGCTGGAGCAGATCGGCGACGCGCCGCAGCAGCGCCGCCCGCTCGGCGACGGGGGTGTGCGGCCAGGGACCGCTGTCGAAGGCGCGGCGCGCGGCGGCGATGGCCGCGTCGGTGTCCTCGGCGCCACCCTCGGCCACGACCGCGAGCGTCTTGGCGTCCGCGGGGTCGAGAACCTCCCGCTGCGCGCCGGATGCGGCCGTCCGCCACACCCCGTCCACATGAATGGTCTCGACTGCCGACACGTCTACCTCTGCCTTCCGGTATTGCGAACGTTCCCGCTGGCCACGCCAGCAACAAGGACCCCTTACCGGAAGTGCGAAACGTATGCGCGATTTTTCCTTGAAAGTGGCCCGGTTCACGCGCGAGGGCGCGCGGGAGCTACGAAGCGGTGCAGTAGGCGGTGGGGCAGAAGGTTTCCAGCACGGTGTCGTGGAGCGACTGCTCCTCGGCCCGGTCGCCGGCGGGGCCGATGACCAGCACCGCGTACATGGTGCCGTTCTGCGCGGCGAAGCGGCGGTCGAGTATGCGGCGGGCGCCGGACTGCTTGCTCTGGTACGTGTACTCCAGCTGGGCCGGGTCCATGGCGGCCGCGCCGAGCTGGGCGAGGGTGATCTGCTCGTAGTCGCGGCTGCGGGACGCCAGCCGCTCGGCCTCCTGCGCCGACTCGTACGGCGTGGCCTCGGGACCGTGCAGCTCGAACACCTGGATCCGGGTGGAGTCGTCGGGCGAGGTGTAGAAGACGCTCGGGCCCTCCACCGTCCGCCGCCATCCGTCGGGGACGGCGAGGTCGAAGCCCTTCGGGTCCCGCGCGGTGCTGAACCCCGAGGGCGGTGCGGAGCCCGTCAGGGACGGGAGCGCCGACGGGGAGGCGGACGCAGCCCCGGACGGGTCCGCCGAGGGCAGACCGGACGGAGCGGCGCTCGGCACTCCCGACGGCAGATCCGTGGGCGCCCCGGTCTCGGGCGCGGGATAGACATCGCTGGGCGCCGTGGCCTTCGCGGTCGCCGAGGGCACGGGGGTCCCGCGGTTCCAGGGCAGCGGTCCCGCCTGGTCGCGGGCCGTCCCGTCACCGCCGAACGCCACCCAGCCGGAGAACGCGATCCCGGCGGTCAGGAACACCGTGACCGCCACGGCCTGCAACACCCGCCGTGTCTCGGCCCCCGATCCGGCCCCCGATCCGACGCCGGACCCGGTACCGGGAGCATCGCCCGGCTGCGCCGCCGGGCCCTCACCGAGGTCCCACTGGCGGGTCTCCCACTGCTGCGTGTCCCCCGGTCCCCGATACTCCACCGACCCCCGATACTCCACCGGGCCCCACTGCTCCTCGGGCCCGCGCGGCCCCTCCGAGCCCCCGTCAGTCATGCCCGCCCCCCTAAACCGTATTCTTCTACCGATAAGAAGAGTTAACCGCGTTAGCCGACATATGGGTACCCACTACGCCCATCCCGCCCCCGCTCAGGTGGCCGGGCAGTACGTGGTGGGGCAGAAGGCGCCCAACGCGACGCGCTGCAGCTCCACCTGACGCGGCCACTCATCGGACGGGCCCGCCACCAGCACCGCGTACTGCACCCCGTCCGGCCCGGTGAACGCACGGTCGAGGACGCGGCGCGGACCGTACTTCGGGCTGCGATAGCCGTACTCCAGCTCCGCGTCCGCGCCGTCGCCCGGGCCGAGCCGCTTCAGCCCGTACCGCTTGTAGTGGGGGTTCTTCTTGAGGCTGGTCTCGGCCTGCTTCAGCGCCTCGTACGGGGTGACCTGAGGGCTGGTCAGGGCGAAGACCTGGATCAGCCGGCTCGCGTCGGACGACTCGTAGAAGACGCCCGTATCGCGCTTGACGCGCTGCCAGCCCACCGGGACGTCCAGCCTGAACCCCTCCGGATCCGTGGTGCGCTCATACCCCTGCGGTGGCCCGCTGCCCGCGGCGACCGAATCGGACGGCGAGGCGGACGGCTCCGCCGACGACGGCACGCCATCGGACGGCGACGGCGAGCCGCCGTCCCAGCCGGACGAGGTCGCGCTGGGGCCGCTGTCGCCCTGCGCCGTGTCGTCACCGCTGCCCGACAGCAGATGCCAGGTGCCGACGCCGATGCCGCCGATGAGCACGACGGCCAGCACCACGAGCAGCACCGGCCCCCGGTGCGGACTCGGCGGCCGTCTGCCCGGGGCGGGCGGCTCGGCGCCCTCCCCCACCCAGCGCTGCGCGGCCTCGTCCCAGTGCGGGCCGCGCTCGTCGCTCGGCGCGCTCATCTCAGCCGCCCAGCAGCGCGCCGACCGCCTGGCCGACGGCAACGCCCGACGCCAGCATGCCGATACCGGCCCCGGCGTCCTGCAGCAGCGCCCGGAGCCGGGCGAGCCGGCCCGCACCGGCCCGGCCGGTGCGCTGGATCTCGTCCTGGGTGCCGGCCAGTTCGTCCGACAGCGCGCTGACCTCGGGGCTGGCCACCAGTCGCTCCAGGTCGGCGGAGAGCTGCCGGACGGCGCTCAGCAACTCCTCGAACGCCGGGTCGCAGCCGGTGCCGCCCTGCGGCCCGTTCACGATGTGGTTGTGGTCGCCGATGCCGACGACCCCGCCGCGCACATTGCCGATGCGGATGTCCCCGAACCGCCGCCCGCCCGGGCCTCCGGCCGCGCCCGCGCCGCTTTCCTGGTCCCGTGCCTCGCCCTGTGCCTCGTCCCGCTCAGCCGTCGCCATGGCCGCCTCCCCCTCCGTTGCCCCTGGTATTGCTGACCGTGTTGTGGTCGCCGACGGTGATGGCGCTGTCCTGCGCGGACTCGATGAAGATGCCGCCACCGCTCACGTTGATGATCTTCTGCTCGAACTCGCCGGTCTCCCATCCGGCTTCGTCCAGCGCCTGCCGCACCCCGTTGGCCACCCGGTCCTCGACGCTCTTCAGATAGCGGCTGACGTCCATCTCCTGGAAGAGCGAGGCGCTGCCGTCGCTGCCCAGCTCGCGCACGGATCTCCAGGGCCCGTCGGGGATGGCCGCGGCATAGGCGCCCGTGTACATCCGCAGGAAGAAGGCGATCATCCGGAAGCCGTGGATCAGCACGCGGCCGGCGGCCGTGGGCGTCCGGGCCAGCGCCCACAGCACCTTGCCCGGCAGTCCGCCGCGGCGGTGGGAGTCGGTGAGCCGGTCGATCGCGCGGAAGTCCGGGCGGATCGGGCGCAGCACATGGGGTGCGAACTCCACCATCAGCATGCCGCCTTGGGTGTGCACCCGGACGAAGACGGTGGTGACGACCTCCTCCTGCCAGGCACCGACCCGGATGCGCAGGAAGTGCCGCCGGACCTCGCCGCCCTCCTCGACCGCCTCGGCCCGCTCCCGCTCGAAGTGCGCCTCGCCGTGCGGCGCGAGGGAGCGGCTGCGCAACCCGGTGGCCTTCACGAACACGCACTCGTCCAGCTCCAGACCGCGCAGCCGGTCGCGGACCTCGACCGACTGCCTCGGCACCGAGGCGCTCCGGGCGGGGTCCCGGGCCGGGGGCCGGGCGGACGGGGTGCGCAGATTCTCCACCAGCGGCCGGATCCGCTCCAGGATCACCCGGTTGTCCAGCGGCACCGCCGTGCGGCCCTCGCGCGGCCGCAGCTCGACCGCGAGTGTCCAGGTGGCGTGCGCGGTGCCCGCCCCGAGAAAGGGGTGCTGATCGTGGTAAAGGATCACGGGCGCGTGCTGCTCGCGCCGGATCAGCTCCCGCACCCGCCGCAGGCGGGCACTGCCGGAGCGCTCGGCCGGGTCGTCGTCGGGAGCGGCGAAGGTCCGCGGATCGAGGTCGGTGGACAGCACCCGTGCCACATGCTCGCGGTGCAGGGCGACCGCCGCGGCCATCGCGGCGGGGATCAGCAGCGCGGCCCAGGCGGCACCGGCGCCCGCCCCCGCCGTCAGCCCCCGCAGCACGTCGCTCTCCAGTGCGCTCGGATCCGGCTCGTCCCCGAGGACCAGCTCCAGCGCGGAGATCACATACGCGACCAGCAGCAGCACTCCGGCCACCCGCAGGACGGCGGCCAGCCGCCTCCGGGCGGGCGCGATCCCGTCGGAGCCCGGATAGTCGGCGCGGAAGGGGCCCGAGGCGCCGCCCCTGGCCCACGTCGCCAGCAGCAACAGCCCGCAGGACAGCAGGAAGACGGGGAAGAAGCCCTTGGCCAGCAGCGCGTGCAGCAGCCAGAGCCCGATCAACAGCAGGATCCAGCCCGCCTCCAGACGACGGGCGCGCAGCGCGTGGGCGAGCACCCTGGAGGCGTCGATGCCCAGCGACGGCGCCACCACGCGCTCCTCGTGGACCAACAGCTCGTCCACGACCGCGTCCCGGAAGTCGTCGTCCAGATACGCCCCCGCGCACAGCAAACGCGTGGCCTCACTGGCTGCGTGACTGGAAACGTGATCACTGCGACTGCCTGAGCCCATGCTCTCCCCCCGAGGCCGGCGTCAACCCCTCTTACGGTAGGAGAAGGTGGGGCGCAAGGACAGCGAATAGCCAAAGGGTCACTCTCCGGAGTGAATAACGGAGGGTGACCCTTCGGAAGGTGCGGTGGCGCGTCAGATGAGGCCCAGACCGCGCACGGCCTCGCGCTCCTCCTCCAGCTCCTTCACCGACGCGTCGATGCGGGTGCGGGAGAAGTCGTTGATCTCCAGTCCCTGGACGATCTCGTACTTGCCGTCCTTGGTGGTGACCGGGAACGACGAGATCAGGCCCTCCGGGACGCCGTACGAGCCGTCCGACGGGATGCCCATGGAGGTCCAGTCGCCCGCCGCGGTGCCGTTGACCCAGGTGTGGACGTGGTCGATGGCGGCGTTGGCGGCGGAGGCGGCCGAGGACGCGCCCCGGGCCTCGATGATCGCGGCGCCGCGCTTGGCGACGGTCGGGATGAAGGTGTCGGCCAGCCACTGCTCGTCGTTGACGACCTCGGCGGCGTTCTTGCCCGCGACCTCGGCGTGGAAGACGTCCGGGTACTGGGTGGCGGAGTGGTTGCCCCAGATCGTGAGCTTCTTGATCTCGCCGACCGGCACCCCGGTCTTCTGGGCGAGCTGCGACAGCGCGCGGTTGTGGTCCAGGCGCGTCATCGCGGTGAAGCGGTCGCCCGGTACGTCCGGGGCGGCGGCCTGGGCGATCAGGGCGTTGGTGTTGGCCGGGTTACCGACGACCAGGACCTTGATGTCGTCCGCCGCGTGGTCGTTGATGGCCTTGCCCTGCGGCTTGAAGATGCCGCCGTTGGCCTCCAGCAGGTCACCGCGCTCCATGCCCTTGGTGCGCGGGCGGGCGCCGACCAGCAGCGCGACGTTGGCGCCGTCGAAGGCGACGTTCGGGTCGTCGGAGATGTCCACGCCGCGCAGCAGCGGGAACGCGCAGTCGTCCAGCTCCATCGCGGTGCCCTCGGCGGCCTTCAGCCCCTGGGGAATCTCCAGAAGTCGCAGTTTGACCGGCACATCCGCGCCGAGGAGCTGACCGGAGGCGATGCGGAAGAGCAGCGCGTAGCCGATCTGGCCGGCCGCGCCGGTGACGGTGACATTGACGGGAGTGCGAGTCATGGCGGTCTCCTGCGCTGTGTTGTCCGAGATCTCTTGGTGTCGAGATACCGGCGTCAGGCTATCCGACGGCGCCGCGCTCGCATCCCCGGGCCTCTGTGTCGCAGCTCACTGGCACGCCCCGGCGGCCGCCTGTCAGGAGGGGGAGTACAGGCGGCCGCCCGGTGCCGCACCCGTGGGGGGCTCGGCCTGCGCATGCCCCGATTCCCCGGGGTCATTCCCCCCGGTCCGAAAATTCCCCCGGACGGATCCGCGGCGGGGCCGGCGCACCGGCCGCTCACCCCTGAGGGACACCCTGGGCGCGCCCTGAGCCGTGCCCGGGTCCCGTGGCCCTACGGAGCGCCCCGCGGGGTGTCCTGCCGCACCTCGGCACGGCTCCAGGCCCGCTCCGCCAGCTCCCACAGGGTGCCGAGGTGATCCGCGTCCGCCCCCGTGGCCTCGGCCAGCGCCTCCACCGCGCCCTGCGGCGGCAGGAGTCTGCCGCCGAGGTAGCGCTCCCAGGAGGTCTTGCTGTAGCCCGTGCGGTCGGCGGTGGCCACGACGCTCATCCCGCTGTGATCGACGAGTCCGCGTAATTGCCCGGTGAACTCCCGCACCTGGGGGTCGAGTTCCTCGGGCAAGTCCCTCCAACGAGGCATGTGCCTCCCCCTGTCCCCCCGTACGTACCTGGTGGTTCCCCTTGTTCCGGTCCCTCTGCCGGCGCCCCGGGCGTCGATCTGACTACCCGAAGAGATGCCTTGCCCCAGGAGGTCAGCTCCTCCGCCGGGGGCGCATCGGAGAATTTCGGGCCCGGGACCGCACCTCCGCCGCGTCCGCTCGTCGTTGCGCAGCCGATACCTCGTTGCGGAACGGTCACTTCCGAGCCACAGGCCGTCGACGTCCATTGATCCCGCACAGCTGACACACAACCCTGATCACCAGGCGGTCCGTCCTTCTTCGGGGGAGAGGGCGGACCGCCGCCGGGGCGCGGGAGGGACGCGAACAAGCCAACGGCGGCCCGTCCTCCCGCGGGGGGGGTGAGGACGGGCCGCCGTTCGGTTGGCGGCCGCGCGGAGGGCGCGCGGAGTGCGCGGACTAGCGGACCGTGAAGTGCACCACGTCCTGGAGGAACGGGAGCTTGATCCAGGGGTCCGGCTGGACCATCAGCGACAGCAGCACGATCACCGCGCCGAGCCCGCCGTACGTCAGCAGGTCGGTGAAGCGCGACCGTACGGCGAGCATCCCGACCTCCGGCAGCGCCCACCGCAGCGCCGCGCCCCCCAGCAGGGACAGCCCGATCAGCGCCGTGCCCAGCCGGAATCCGTCCAGCGCGACGATCAGCAGCCCCAGCGCGACGCCGCCCACCACCGCCAGGAACGGCCACTGCCGGGCGGTCGCCGGGGCGCTGCCGGGCGCGGCCCGGCCGCCGCCCTGCGGACGCGCGGTGTCCCGGGTGATCAGCGGGAAGCGGCGGGACTTGCGGAGCAGCAGCCCGGGCAGCTCCCCGACCGTCGGCTTGCCCGCCGGGGCCCGACCGGCCGCCGGGGCCTGATCGGCCGACTCCTGATCGGCCGTCTTCTGATCGGCCGACTCCTGATCGGCCGTCTTCTGATGAGCGGTCTCCTGACCGGACCCGGGCGTTCCGGCCGCGGGCTCTCCGCTCGCCTCAGCCGTCATGACCGGCACCGCCGTCGGCGGCCGCCTTCGCGTCCCGCTCCGCCGCCTCCACGACGTTGACCAGCAGCTGAGCGCGCGTCATCGGGCCGACACCGCCCGGGTTCGGCGAGATCCAGGCCGCGACCTCGGCCACATCGGGGTGCACATCCCCGGCGATCTTGCCGTGCTCGTCCCGGCTGACGCCCACGTCGAGCACCGCGGCGCCCGGCTTGACGTCCTCCGCCTTCACCAGGTGCCGCACCCCGGCGGCGGCCACGATGATGTCGGCCTGGCGCAGTTGCGCGGACAGGTCGCGGGTGCCGGTGTGGCACAGGGTGACCGTCGCGTTCTCGGAGCGGCGGGTGAGCAGCAACCCGATCGACCGGCCCACGGTGATGCCACGGCCGACGACCACCACATGCGCGCCATTGATCTCCACACCGTGGTGGCGCAGCAGCTGGATGATGCCCTGCGGGGTGCACGGCAGCGGCGCGGTCTCGTTCAGCACCAGCTTGCCGAGGCTCATCGGGTGCAGCCCGTCGGCGTCCTTGGCCGGGTCGATCAGCTCCAGCACCCGGTTGGTGTCGATGCCCTTGGGCAGCGGCAGCTGGACGATGTAGCCCGTGCAGGACGGGTCCTCGTTCAGCTCGCGGACCGCCGCCTCGATCTCCTCCTGGGTGGCGGTGTCGGGCAGGTCGCGGCGGATGGAGGCGATGCCCACCTGCGCGCAGTCGCGGTGCTTGCCCGCGACGTACCACTTGCTGCCCGGGTCGTCGCCGACGAGCAGGGTTCCGAGGCCGGGATGGACGCCCTTGGCCTTCAGCGCCTCCACGCGGCTGACGAGATCGGACTTGATCGCGGCGGCGGTTGCCTTGCCATCGAGAATCTGGGCGGTCATGGCTTCATCCTCC
This sequence comes from Streptomyces sp. NBRC 110028, assembly GCF_001417735.1. Lineage (GTDB taxonomy): Bacteria > Actinomycetota > Actinomycetes > Streptomycetales > Streptomycetaceae > Streptomyces. Next base: position 966,678 of record NZ_BBUZ01000022.1, on the reverse strand, counting down.
CGGATGCGGGGACATCGATTCCACTCAGGGCCCTCCGGGGGCACGGAGCGGGGGGTGGGCGGCGGAGGCCGCACCCCAGGGTCTCGGGGTGCGGCCTCCGGGTCGTCACGTCGCGTGGGGCGGCTCAGTGGAAGAAGTGCCGCGTACCGGTGAAGTACATGGTCACGCCCGCCTTCTCGGCCGCCTCGACGACCTGCTCGTCGCGGACCGAGCCGCCCGGCTGCACCACGGCCTTGACGCCCGCCTCGGCCAGCACCTCGAAGCCGTCCGGGAACGGGAAGAAGGCGTCGGAGGCGGCGTACGAACCGGCCGCCCGCTCCTCGCCCGCCCGGGCCACGGCCAGCTTCGCCGAGTCGACGCGGTTGACCTGGCCCATGCCGACGCCGACCGTGGCGTTGTCCTTGGCGAGCAGGATCGCGTTGGACTTGACCGCCCGGCAGGCACGCCAGGCGAAGGCCAGCTCGGCGAGGCCGTCGGCGTCCAGCGCCTCACCGGTCGCCAGGGTCCAGTGGGCCGGGTCGTCGCCCTCGGCCTGGAACCGGTCCTTCGCCTGGACCAGCGTGCCGCCCTCGATGGGGCGCTGCTCGGTGGCGGCCGCGGGGGCGTCGACACAGCGCAGCACGCGGATGTTCTTCTTGCGGGCCAGCACCTCGACCGCGCCGTCCTCGTACGCGGGGGCGACGATGACCTCGGTGAAGATCTCGGCGACCTGCTCCGCCATGGCGACCGTCACGGGACGGTTGACGGCGATCACGCCGCCGAACGCCGACAGCGGGTCACACGCGTGCGCCTTGCGGTGCGCTTCGGCGACGTCCGCGCCGGTCGCGATCCCGCAGGGGTTGGCGTGCTTGATGATCGCGACGCACGGGTCGGTGTGGTCGTGGGCGGCGCGCCGGGCGGCCTCGGTGTCGACGTAGTTGTTGTACGACATCTCCTTGCCGTGCAGCTGCTCCGCGTGCGCGAGGCCCGTGCCGCTGCCGTCGCTGTAGAGCGCGGCGGGCTGGTGCGGGTTCTCGCCGTAGCGCAGGACCTGCTTCCGGGTGAAGGTCGCGCCGGTGAAGTCCGGCCACTCGCCCTCGTCGGCCGCGTAGCCCTCGGCGAACCAGTTGGCCACCGCCACGTCGTACGCCGCGGTGTGCTGGAACGCCTCGGCCGCGAGGCGCTTGCGCCGCTCCAGGTCGAAGCCGCCGTCGGCGGCGGCCTTGAGGACGTCCCCGTAGGCGGCCGGGTTGACGACGACCGCCACGGAGGGGTGGTTCTTGGCGGCGGCGCGGACCATCGACGGGCCGCCGATGTCGATCTGCTCGACGCACTCGTCGGGTGAGGCGCCCGAGGCGACCGTCTCGCGGAACGGGTAGAGGTTCACGACGACCAGCTCGAACGGCTCGACGCCCAGCTCGGCGAGCTGATCGCGGTGCGCGTCGAGGCGCTGGTCGGCGAGGATGCCCGCGTGGACGCGCGGGTGCAGGGTCTTGACACGGCCGTCCAGACACTCCGGGAAGCCGGTCAGCTCCTCGACCCTGGTCACCGGAACGCCCGCCGCCGCGATCTTCGCGGCCGTCGAGCCGGTCGAGACGAGCTGGACACCCGCCGCGTGCAGCCCTTGGGCCAGCTCCTCAAGACCCGTCTTGTCGTACACGCTGACCAGCGCGCGGCGGATGGGCCGCTTCGTACCTTCGGCGGTCACGGGATCCTTACCTTTCGTCCCTCAATGCGGTAGCCGTGACGCGCCAGACGCCCCACGACCTCGACGAGCAGCGAACGCTCGACTTCCTTGATCCGCTCGTGCAGAGCGGACTCGTCGTCCTCGTCCCGTACCTCGACCACGCCCTGGGCGATGATCGGGCCGGTGTCGACGCCGTCGTCGACGAAGTGGACGGTGCACCCGGTCGCCCTCACGCCGTACGCGAGCGCGTCGCGCACCCCGTGGGCACCGGGAAAGCTGGGCAGCAGGGCCGGGTGGGTGTTGACACACCGGCCGCCGAAACGGGCCAGGAACTCCTTGCCCAGGATCTTCATGAACCCCGCCGAGACCACCAGGTCCGGTGCGTACGCGGCCGTCTCCCGCGCCAGCGCCGCGTCCCACTCGGCGCGGCTCGCGTAGTCCTTGACGCGGCAGACGAAGGTGGGGATGCCGGCGCGCTCGGCGCGCTCCAGACCGGCGATGTCGCCGCGGTCGGCGCCGACGGCCACGACCTGGGCGCCGTACGCCGCGGCGCCCTCGTCGGCGATGGCGTCGAGGAGCGCCTGCAGGTTCGTACCGGAGCCGGAGACGAGAACGACGAGGCGGGCAGGGGACCCGGAACGGGCGGGGAGGGGCGGGGAGGCCACGGCGGGGCTCTTTCTCGCGGGCGGTGCTGCCGTTTGTGTGGTCGTACAAGGTCATGGCCCGTGGAATTCGGGGAACTCTACGAAGCCGTCGACCGTCAGCAACGATACCGGCACACGAAGCGGCCCCCCGGGGACGGGGGCGGGCACGGGAGGTAGCGTCTGGACTGCGAATCCAACTGATGCCGTGGGAAAGACCGTCGCGCCCGTCCCGGCCGAGCCGTGCGGCAGGAGCCGTACCCGGACCGGGTGTGCAGGACGACGACACAAGGGGAAGACACATTCCAGATGCCGGACCGACGCCGCCGCGCGGCACCTCGCCCCACTCCGACCCCCACCCGCACCGGGGGGCGGCGATGAGGCGCGCCCGCACGTCGCGTACGACGCCGCTGCTGCGCGAGCAGCACTCACCGTCGTCCTCCTCGTCCCCCTCGTCCTCCTCCGCCTCGCCCGGGGACCACCACGACCCCGGGGACCGGCACGGCGAGGACCGGCACGAGGACAATCCGTTCGCGCCGCCGCCCGAGGGCAGGCCCGACCAGCCCTGGCAGCCCCGGCACCGGCCCGACGAGGGCAGTGAGGGCAGCGGCGGCGGAGACGGCGACGAGAACGGCGCCGGGCGGGGCTCCCAGGACGATCAGCGGCAGCAGCCCCCGGCGTGGGGCAGCCAGTGGAGCAGCCGCCAGCCCGGCCGCCAGGGCGGCGGCTTCGGCAGCGGCCCCGGCACCGGCGGCAACCGCCCGCCCGGACCCGGCGGCCAGGGCGGCGGACCGGCCGGTCCGCGCGGCTGGGACCCCACCGACCCGGCCCAGCGGCGCGCCCGGTACGCACTGCTGGCGGGCATGTGGGCCTTCTTCTTCGCCCTGTTCAGCCTGGCGCAGATCGCGCTGCTGCTCGGCGTGCTCGCCCTGTACTGGGGCATCAGCTCGCTACGGGCCAAGCCGCGCCGTACCGCGACGGCCACGTCCGCGGCGGTCAGCGGCCCGGCGAACGCGCCGCGGGACGCCCCGCCCCCGCCGCCCGGCGCCACTCCGGCCCGGCTGCCCGCGCCCGGCTCGGGCTCCGGCTCGTCGAAGCCGCAGTCGACGGCGGCGATCAGCGGTCTGGTGACGGGCGGGCTCGCGCTCGCCATCGTGGCGGCGACGTTCAGCTTCCAGATCGTCTACAAGGACTACTACACCTGCGTGAACGACGCCCTCACCCAGACCTCGCGGCACGCCTGCGAGACCGAGCTGCCCAAGGAGCTGCGGCCCCTCCTGAGCACCGGCGAATAGCCGCACCGGCTCACAGCACAGCACAAAGCGACAGCGCGCCGCGGGGCGCCGCCCCGGACTCGGTGCGGCGCCCCGGCTCACGGCGGCTCGGCCTACGAGGTCTCCTCCGGGCCGTCCGGCTTCCGGTGCGGAGGCGGCGTCAACGGGTCCACCCGGCCCATCGGGCCCAGCTGCCCCATCGATCCGGTCGCGCCCACCATGCCGCCCATGAAGTCGGCCATGGTGCCCGCCCCCATGCCGGTGCCGACCCCGGAGCCGAGGCCCGGGCTCGTCGCCGGGTCCGGGGCGCGCTCCGGCTCGCGCTTCCGCTTGCCGCCCCGGCGCGGGCCCGGCTTCAGCCACTGCCACCAGGGCTCGGCCATGGCCTTCCGCAGGTCGATCGGCTCGGCCTGCGGCTCCGGCTTCGGCTCCAGCGCGACCCGGGCCAGCGCCTCCTCGCGGACCGCCCGCTGCTTCGCCCGCGCCTCCGCCCGGGCCCGGGCCTTCGCCGCACGGGCCGCCTTCCACTCCGCCCAGGTCGCCCGGGAGGGGACGTACAGCCGCACCCAGCGCACCACCAGCGCGCCGGGCACCGCGATCGGCCCGGTCCAGGTGAGCGTGGCCATACCGGTGCGCCACCAGTCGGGGCCGAGGTCCGCGAGGATGCCCACGCCCAGCGGCCCGCCCGATAGGGCGGCCAGCAGCGCCATCACGGCCGCGCAGCCGATCGCCGCGAGCGCCGCCAGCACCGCGGTCTCACCCCAGCCCCACGCGGGCCGGGGCGCGCCCCTGCCGGGCCGCCGGGCCGCCGCGACCGCCGTCAGCCACGCCACCGACACCCCCGCCAGGACCCCGATCAGCCAGTTCAGCGGCCAGTGCGGGCCTTGTGCGGGCAGCGCCGAGACCAGGGGGAAGTGCGGCAGCTGAGGGTAGGAGGTGACGCCGAGCGGGGCGACCACATTGCCGCCGCCGGCCGTGAAACCGGCGCCGATGCCGTACGCCGCGCCCCACACGATGGCGTTCGGCAGCAGCGCCAGGCTGATCAGCAGCACCGCGAAGCGGCCCTGCCATACGTTGCTGAGCTGGAGGAACGCCAGCTGAACGGAGCCGGTGTGGCTCAGCATCGAGACCGCGGTGAGCAGGGCGCCGCTGCCGAGCAGCACCAGGAGCCCGCTGGCCCCGGCGCGGCACGCGGCGAGCAGCCGCCGCCGTCGGCACCAGCTTCCGCGCAGCCACGACGCGCGGGTGACGACGCCCGCCGCCAGCCGGGGGGCGCCGGGGATCCGGTCCAGCGCGGCCTTCGTCCGCGCGGGCAGCCGTACCGGGAACCGGCCGTCGGTCACCCATACGCCGAGGGCGGCGACGGTCGCGGCGACGAGTGGCAGATGCCACGCGGCGCTGAGCGGGTCGATGTGCAGCGGCCCGGCCGTGGCGTACACCACGGCCGCCGTGCCGACGAGCAGATAGCCGCCCGTCACCCAGCCGAAGACGATACGGGGGTCGACGACGGAGTCCTCGGGCACCCACTGGCCCTCGGCCTCCTCCGCCTGGCCCTCGTAGACCGCGTGCTGCGCGGCGCGGTAGAGCAGCCAGCAGGGCAGCGCGCTGATGAGCAGCGGGGTCAGCCCGACGGGCGCCGGATGCCCGGCCAGCGTGTCGGTCCGTACCAGGTCGGCGCCGTGCCCGAGGAGCCATAGGTCGGCGGCGATGTGCAGCGCCCCGTCGGGGCTGCTCTCAGGGGACGAGGAGGTGATCCACAGCAGCAGGACGACGACGGCGAGCGTGCCCAGCCCGAGCCCCGCGGCCACCACGCCGCCGAGGAACGCTTCCCTGGCGACGGAGGGGTGCTGGAGCCCGGCGCTGCCGCGTGAGGACACCGATGGACTGCGATCGGTCGTTTGGGTCACGGGCCCATGCTGCCAATAACAGTCGTTTCATCCGCACATCAAGCGATTAATCGCGTGTCGGACCTAATCGGCTTATGTACCTTTTGTGGAGCGGCGTCCCACGGCCAAGGAAGCGGCCCGTGAGCGCAAAAGGCGCGGGCCCGTACCACCCATCCGGGGGTACGGGCCCGCGCCTGCGTGAGGCGGTGGCGTCAGCCGGCCAGCGCGGCGCGCGCCAGACCGGCGGTCTCGGTCGGGGTCTTGCCGACCTTCACGCCCGCGGCCTCCAGGGCCTCCTTCTTCGCCTGGGCGGTGCCGGAGGAACCGGACACGATCGCACCGGCGTGGCCCATGGTCTTGCCCTCGGGCGCGGTGAAGCCCGCCACGTAGCCGACGACCGGCTTGGTGACGTTGGCCTTGATGAAGTCCGCGGCCCGCTCCTCGGCGTCGCCGCCGATCTCGCCGATCATCACGATCAGGTCGGTGTCGGGGTCGGCCTCGAAGGCGGCCAGCGCGTCGATGTGGGTGGTGCCGATGACCGGGTCACCGCCGATGCCGACGCAGGACGAGAAGCCGATGTCCCGCAGCTCGTACATCATCTGGTAGGTCAGCGTGCCGGACTTCGACACCAGACCGATCCGGCCGGGCTTGGTGATGTCGGCCGGGATGATGCCCGCGTTCGACTGACCCGGCGTGATCAGACCCGGGCAGTTCGGGCCGATGATGCGGGTCTTGTTGCCCTTCTGGCCGGCGTAGGCCCAGAAGTTCGCCGAGTCGTGCACGGCGATGCCCTCGGTGATCACCACGGCGAGCGGGATCTCGGCATCGATCGCCTCGATGACCGCGCTCTTGGTGAACTTCTCCGGGACGAAGATGACCGTGACGTCGGCGCCGGTGGCCTCGATGGCCTCCTTGACCGAGCCGAAGACCGGAACCTCGGTGCCGTCGAAGTCAACGCTGGTGCCGGCCTTGCGCGGGTTCACGCCACCGACGATGTTGGTGCCCGAGGCGAGCATCCGACGGGTGTGCTTCTGCCCCTCGGACCCGGTCATCCCCTGGACGATGACCTTGCTTTCCTTGGTGAGGAAGATAGCCATGGTTTCTGGTGACCTCGTCCCTTACTTCGCAGCCAGCTCGGCGGCGCGCTCGGCCGCGCCGTCCATGGTGTCCACCTGCTGAACGAGCGGGTGGTTGGCGTCGGTGAGGATCTTGCGACCCAGCTCCGCGTTGTTGCCGTCGAGACGCACGACGAGCGGCTTGCTGACGTCCTCGCCCTTGGACTTCAGCAGCTCCAGGGCCTGGACGATGCCATTGGCGACGGCGTCGCAGGCGGTGATCCCGCCGAAGACGTTGACGAAGACGGACTTGACGTCCGGGTCGCCCAGGATGATCTCAAGACCGTTGGCCATCACCTCGGCGGAGGCGCCACCACCGATGTCGAGGAAGTTGGCGGGCTTCACGTTGCCGTGGTTCTCACCGGCGTACGCGACGACGTCGAGGGTCGACATGACCAGACCCGCGCCGTTGCCGATGATGCCGACCTCGCCGTCGAGCTTGACGTAGTTGAGGCCCTTGGCCTTGGCGGCCGCCTCGAGGGGGTTGGCCGCGGCCTTGTCCTCGAGCGCCGCGTGCTCCGGCTGGCGGAACTCGGCGTTGGCGTCCAGCGTCACCTTGCCGTCCAGCGCGATGATCTTGCCGTCACCGGTCTTGACGAGCGGGTTGACCTCGACGAGCAGGGCGTCTTCCTTGATGAAGACGGTCCACAGCTTCTGGAGGACGTCCGCCACCTGGTCGGCGATCTCGGCCGGGAACTTCGCGGCGGCGACGATCTCGGCGGCCTTCTCGGGGGTCACACCCTCGATCGCGTCCACCGGGATCTTGGCGAGCGCGTCGGGGTTCTGCTCCGCGACGACCTCGATCTCCACGCCGCCCTCGACGGAGGCCATGGCGAGGAAGGTGCGGTTGGTGCGGTCCAGCAGGAAGGAGACGTAGTACTCCTCCTTGATGTCCGCGGTCTGGGCGAGCATCACCTTGTGGACCGTGTGGCCCTTGATGTCCATACCCAGGATCTGGGTCGCCTTCTCGACGGCGTCGGCCGGGTCGGAGGCCAGCTTGACGCCGCCCGCCTTGCCGCGACCACCGACCTTGACCTGCGCCTTGACGACCGCGCGGCCGCCCAGTCGCTCGGCCACCTCGCGCGCCGCCTCAGGCGTGTCGATGACTTCACCGGCCAGCACCGGTACACCGTGCTTGGCGAAGAGGTCCCTCGCCTGGTACTCGAACAGGTCCACGCGCGTCCGTCCCTTTTCCATGGATATCGCGGTCGTTATCAGCGCGGGCGTGCCGCGGTGGCCAGCGTGAGGACGCGATCTATAACGAGGGCGGCACACGTGCGCCGGGTACGCGGCATGTCCGCCTCGCAGGTTATAACCGCGAGACCTGTGCCCCTAAATCGCAGATCACACTGGAGCGGTGATTACGGTCACAGATCGCGACCGTACCCACCTATCTCGCAACCAAAAGCGGGCAGTCCCCTCCCCAACGAGGACTGCCCGCGATCAGATGAAGCGGCTGCGTACGGCGGAGTCGGCGCCGCCGTACGCGGCGGTTATGCGGCCCGGGTCATCAGACGGCCGGGAGGGTGCCCGCGGCGCCCGGCAGGTTGGTGGGCAGGTCGGCCGGGAGCTGCGCCGGGACGGTCGGCAGGGTGGCAGCCGGGACGGTGGGCAGGTCGGTCGGCAGGGTGGCGGCCGGGACCTGCGGCAGGTCGGTGGGCAGGGTGGCGGCCGGGACGGTGGGCAGGTCAGCCGGAACGTTCGGCACGTCGGTCGGGAGCTGGGCCGGGACCTGCGGCAGGTCGGTCGGCAGGGTGGCGGCCGGGAGCTGCGCCGGGACGGTGGGCAGGGGGGCGGCCGGGACCTGCGGCAGGGCCGGGAGCGCCGGGATGTTGGCGGCGTCGGTCAGGTCGATCGGGGCCACCGGGAGCAGGCTCTGCACACGGGCCACGGTGTTCACCGCGGTGCCCTGCGCGTTCGTGGCCACGGAGCCGGTCAGGTCCAGCGCGAACGGAACCGTGGTGGTGGCCAGGTCGGCGGCGAACGGAACCGTGTTGTTGACCGTGTTCTGGACGACCGGCACGGCGTTGGCGACGGTGCCCTGCACGAACGGCACGGCGTTGGCGACGGTGTCCTGCGCGAGCGGGAGCACGTTGCTGGCGGTGCCCAGCGTGTAGCCCTGCGCGCTGCCGACCACGTAGCCGACGTACGGAACGGTCTTGCCCGCGGCGTCACCGGTCAGCACGCCCGCGTCGTCCAGGGTGCCCTGCGCGACGGGGACGACCTGGACCACGACGCGGTTCACGACGGGCGGCAGCACGTCGTCGGCGACGCCGTTCACGACCGGCTTGGCGATGCCCACGATGCACTTGGCCTTACCGGTCAGCTCCTCCGGGCGGACGCCCGCGCCGGAGAGCGAGGCGAGCAGGTTGTCGGCGGCGCCGGGGGCGGCGGGCAGCGTCGGGGCGGTCGGGAGCTGGGCGGGCACCTCGGCCGGGAGGCCCTTGACGGACGGCACCGGGGCGGCGGCGGGCAGCGAGGAGCCGTTGACCGGCAGCGAGCCGAGGCCGGGCAGGTGCGGAACGACGCCGGGCACCTCGCCGGTGGGCAGGTCGACGTCGGCGGCCTTCTGGACGGACTTCACGGCGTGGTGCGCCTTCTTGACGACCTTGCCCGGCTTGGCGTCACGGGTCACGCCGTCGAGCGCGCCCCCGGTCACGTCGCGGGTGGTCTTGGAGAGGTCCGGCAGCTGGCCCTTGGCGGCACCGTCGACGGTGTCGTTGACGGTCCCGGTCACGCCGTCCACCGTCTTCTTCGCGGTGTCGTTCACCTTGGACGTGTCGGCCACATCGCCGGTCGCACCGTCAACCGTGTCGGTGACCTTGCCGGTCGTGTCCGTGACCTTCTGGGTGACGCCGCCCACCGTGCTGGTGACGCTGTCGGTGGAGGGGACGCTCGGGGTCTCGGCGGCGTTGGCGGCGGCGGAGCCGAGGGCCCAGATACCGGTGGCGGCGGCGGCGACGAGGATGGAGCGGCGAACGTTGTTGCGCATGGTGGAGGAAGTCCTTCGAATTCAGGAGGATGAGCGAACGGGCAGACCTGACCCGCCCCCGCGCGGCAGGTCTTGTGCAGACGGGGGTGGTCTGCCCTAGCCGGGGAATTCGAGGACTTCGTTGTACCGCTGGCGCGTCGGCGCCGAGCTGTCCGCACGGACCGCGCCGGGCGCGAGCCCGAAGTGCGCGGCGTCGGACGGCGGCAGAGCGGCGTGGGTGTTCCCGCCACGGGGAGCGCCGCTGTCGCCGGTGCACTGGGTGAGGGTCCCGAATGGGGACCGCGGGACGGGCAGCGGCGCCGGGGCGCCCTCGCCCTGGTCCGCGCCGTCGGCCGCCCGGACGACGGTGCCGTGACCGTGGTCGTGCGGGCCGGCGGTACGCGGCGCGGTGGCGGCCGAGGTCGCCGTGTCGGGCCCCAGCGGGGCCGCTGCGGGCCGGGCCGGGTGGTTCTCGTCGGTGCCGTTGGCCACCGGGCCGTGGCCCGGCGCGGCACCGAAGGCGTGGCCCAAGGCGCCGAAACTCGCGTCGCCGACCTCGGACAGCCGCACCGGAAGCTTCGTGCCCGTGGCGTCCTCGACCAGGTCATCGACGGGGTCGGTGACCTGTCGCGCCTGCCGCTCGACCGGCTCGCGCACCGGTTCCACCGTCTCGCGGACGGTGTCGGTGGCGGTGTGCACCGCCTTGCGCGCCGCGGTGTCCGCGGTCCTGACCGCCTTGGCCGGAGAGTGCTTCGCCACCGGCTTCGCGGTGGTGTCGGCCTGCCCGGCGCTGTCCTTCTCGGCGCTGTCCTTCTCGGTATTCTCCGTGGCGGAGGTCTCAGCGGCGGACGAGGAGCCGAGCAGGTCCGGTGCCTGGGCCTGGCGGCCCGCCACCGATCCCGTGAGGCCTTCCGTTTCCGCCGCGTGGGCGCTGCCACCGAAGAGGAACGCCAGTGCCAGGAAGCCCCCGAGGAACAGCGCCGCCGTCAGCGCCCGCCGCGCGGCCACGGTGCGCGGCAGGCGCACAGCGGCAGGCACAGCGAACACGGCAGACAAAAGGGGGCCTTCCCTGGTACGGACATCAGGCGGGGCGCCAAGCGGACGGGCACATTCACGTCCTGGCGACGGGAGTGATCCTTGCATGACCCACAGGGGGCCGCGCAAGCCCTGGGCCGCTGATGGTCACTGATGCATCGCCATGTCCGGTATCGGCAGTTGGCGCCGTTCGATCGCCGCCGCCATCACCTCCGGGAAGAGATCGGGGGTGCAGGCGAAGGCGGGTGCGCCGAGCGCGGCGAGCGCCGCCGCGTGCTCCCGGTCGTAACTCGGCGCCCCCTCGTCGGACAGCGCGAGCAGCGCCACGAACCGCACCCCTGACGCCTTCATCGCGGCGATCCGGCCCAGCATCTCGTCGCGTATGCCGCCCTCGTAGAGGTCGCTGATCAGCACGACGACGGTGTCCGCGGGCCGGGTGATCCGCGCCTGGCAGTACGCGAGCGCGCGGTTGATGTCGGTGCCGCCGCCGAGCCGGGTGCCGAACAGGACGTCCACCGGATCGTCCAGCTCGTCGGTCAGGTCCACGACGGCGGTGTCGAAGACGACGAGCCGGGTGGCGATCGACCGCATCGAGGCGAGCACGGCGCCGAAGACGGAGGCGTACACCACAGACGCGGCCATCGACCCCGACTGGTCGACGCACAGGATGACGTCCTTCTTCACCCCGCGCGCCGCCCGCCCGTAACCCACCAGCCGCTCGGGAACCACCGTGCGGTACTCGGGGAGGTAGTTCTTGAGGTTGGCGCGGATGGTGCGGTCCCAGTCGATGTCCCGGTGGCGGGGGCGGCCGACCCGGGCCGAGCGGTCGAGCGCGCCGGTGAGGGTCGCGCGGGTGCGGGTCGCGAGCCGCTTCTCCAGATCCTCGACGACCTTGCGGACGACGGCTCGCGCCGTGGTCCTGGTGGTCTCCGGCATCGCCTGGTTGAGCGAGAGCAGGGTGCCCACCAGGTGCACGTCCGCCTCCACGGCCTCCAGCATCTCCGGCTCCAGCAGCAGCGCCGACAGGCCGAGCCGGTCGATGGCGTCGCGCTGCATGACCTGGACGACGGAGGTCGGGAAGTACGTACGGATGTCGCCGAGCCAGCGCGCCACTTGGGGCGCGGAGCCGCCGAGCCCGGCCGAGCGTGAGGCACCGCCGCCCGCCGGGCCGCCGCTGCCTCCGCCCGGACCCGCGGGGCCGTCCCCGCCGCCGCCGGAGCCGTAGAGCGCTTCGAGCGTACGGTCCATGGCGGCGTCGGTCCCGCTCAGGGCGCGGCCGGTGCCGTCGCCGCCCTGCCCGCCGAGCACCAGCCGCCAGCGCCGCAGCCGCTCGTCCCCCGCGTCCGTGCCGGTGTCCGTGTTGATGTCCGGGGTGATCTCCGGGTCTTCCGTCATCGGGCCGCCTCCGCGGTGTCGTCGGGGCCGGGGCCAGGACCGGGGCCGGGGCCAGGACCGGGGCCGGGGCCAGGACCGGGGCCGGGGCCAGGACCGGGGCCGGGGCCGGGGCCGGGGCCAGGGCCAGGGCCAGGACCGGGGCCGGGGCCGGGGCCAGGGCCAGGGCCAGAGTCGGGGCCAGAGTCGGGGCCGGGGCCAGAGTCGGGGCCGGGGCCGGGGTCAGGACCGGGGCCGGGTTCCAGGCCGAGCAGCAGCCGCACCGTCGGTACGACGGCGGCCGCACGCTCCGCGTCGAGCCCGGGGCCGAAGCCGGGCGCCGCGGGGGCCGCCTCGCCGCCCATGGCGCCCGGCTCACCGGCCGCGGGCCCGGGGCCGCGCCGGACCAGCTCGCCCAGGGTGCGGCGGACGCCCGAGTCGTACGCGGAGAAGGTGCGCCGCAGCAGCGGCAGGACGTCCGTGAACGCCCCGGCGGGTACGGAGGTGAGCCAGCCGTCGATCAGGCCGAGCAGCCGTTCGTCGTGGACGAGCAGCAGGCCGCCGCCCGCGCCGCCGCCGATGAACCCCTCGATCCAGGAGGCCGCTTCGGGTGGTGCGGTGCCGGGCGAGAGCGCGAGCCGCATGAGCCGGGCCGCCTCGTCCTCGGCGAGCCGCCCGTCGTCCAGCAGCAGGCGCGCGGCCCGGCCGCGGAGCAGCCCCGGGGTGGCGGGGGTGCCGTCCCGCCCGGCGATGACGAGCAGCACACCCGCCCAGCGCGTCCGCAGCGAGTCATCGGCCGGCCGCCCGCTCGGGGTGGGCTCCGGCAGGAGGCCGACCGCCCGGTGCACGGCCTCCAGGTGGCCGAGCATGTCGGCGGCGCCGTCCGCGTCGAGCCCCACACAGGCGGGCGGGAGCCCCACCAGGATCCGCTCGGCCAGGCCCGCGGCGACCTCGCCGAGCGCCGCCGTGTCGGTGCCGCGCACGTCCCCGTACCGCACGGACCGCACCAGGGCGGGCAGCGCCTGCGCGAGGTGGCCCACGTCGGCGTCGAGCGCGGCGCGGTCGGCGAGCGCGCGCATCACCACGGGGAGGGCGTCGGGGAGCGCGGCCAGCAGACAGCGCTCGGCCAGCTCGGTGACCTCGGCGAGGGCCGTGGCGCCCAGCGCCTCGGACTCGGCCCTGGCGGTGGCCGCCGTCAGCACGGTGGTGCCCCACACCCCCGCCTCCGCGACCCGCACCGCCAACTCCGGCTCCCAGCGCAGCCGCCAGGTCTCGCGAAACGTGCCGGTGCTGCCGCGCGAGGCCGCCGGGGTGCCCCAGTCGATCCCCAGCAGCCGCAGCCGGTGCAGCAGCCGGCCGCGCGCCGCGTCCCTCTCCTTGCGCAGGTCCAGCTCCAGCTCCCGCTCCACGGCCTCGGGCGCCAGCCGCAGCGAGCGCTGGGTGCTCCGCAGATCCCGCTGGAGCGGTACGGCGGGGGCCGACGCGGGAACCTCGCCCAGCACGTCCCCGACCACGAGCCGGTCCCGCACGAGCGCGAGCGGCACGTCCGAGCCCTCGCACATGACGGCCCGCACGGCATCGGTGGTCTCGGCGAGCCCGGCGAGCGGGCGGCCGCGCAGCGCTGCGAGCGTTTCGGCGAGCCGCACGGCCTCGATGACATGCGCGGACGACACCGCGAAGTCCTCGTCCCGGAGCAGCCCGGCGACCTTGGTCAGCCAGCGCTCCAGGGGCCGGTCCGGGGCGTGGAAGAGATGGCTGTACCAGCCGGGCGAGGCGATCCCCGCCCCGTAGCCGCTGTGCCGTGCCAGCCTGCGGTGCGTCCAGGGCACCCAGCTGATCTCGGCCTTGACCTTCGGCAGCCCCTTGAGCAGCTGCCGGTCGGCGGTCACCGTGGGGCGGGCGGCCAGCGCCGGTACGTGCCAGGCCCCGCACACGACGGCGACCGCCTCCCCGAACTCCCGCCGCGCCGCGTGCATCCGCACCCGCATATGGGCCTCCCGGACGGCGTCGTCCTCGTGCCCGCCGTGCCCGTACGCGGACCGCAGCTCCCCCATGGCCTCGGCGACGGCGGCGAACGCCGCGGTCCCGCCGGCGCCGCGGTGCTCGACGACGTCCTCCCACCAGCGCTCCGGGTCCTCGTACCCGGCTGCCTCGGCGAGGACGGCGAGCGGATCGACGCGCACCCGCTCGGCCGGTCCGGCCGGATCGCCCGATGGACGGGCATCGTCCTTCGCCGTCATGGCCAGGGAGTGCGCGGCCGGGAGGTCGATGAACCGCACGGGCACGTCGCGGGCCAGCGCCCACTGGATGGCCGCCCACTCCGGCGAGAACCCGGCCATCGGCCAGAACCCGGCGCGCCCCGGGTCGTTCGCCACATGCGCGAGCAGCGCGACGGGCGGGCGCATGCCCTCGTCGGCGGCGAGGTGCACCAGCGCGTCCGCCTCCGGCGGGCCCTCGATGAGCACGACGCCGGGCTCGCTCTCGTCGAGCGCCGCCCGCACGGCCCGCGCCGACCCGGGGCCGTGGTGCCGCACCCCCAGCAACAGCGGCCACTCCGGCACGACGGCCCCCGCGGCCCCACCGCCTCCGGGGGCCGCCACCAGCTCCGCAGCCGTCACGCGCTCACCTCTCGGCACGCGCGGTAGAAGTCCTTCCACCCGTCCCGCTCGCGGACGACGGCCTCCAGGTACTCCTGCCAGACGACGCGGTCGGGGGCCGGGTCGCGGACCACCGCGCCCAGGATGCCCGCCGCCACGTCACCGGCCCTCAGCACACCGTCGCCGAAGTGGGCGGCGAGCGCCAGCCCGTTCGTCACCACGGAGATGGCCTCCGCCGTCGACAGGGTGCCGGAGGGCGACTTGAGCTTCGTACGGCCATCTTCGGTCACCCCTTCGCGCAGCTCGCGGAAGACCGTGACGACGCGGCGGATCTCGTCCACACCCGCCGGGGCCTCGGGGAGGTCCAGCGAGCGGCCGATCTGGGCGACGCGGCGGGCGACGATGTCGACCTCGTCCTCCGGGGTGGCGGGCAGCGGCAGCACCACCGTGTTGAAACGGCGGCGCAGCGCGCTGGACAGCTCGTTGACGCCGCGGTCGCGGTCGTTGGCGGTGGCGATGAGGTTGAAGCCGCGGACCGCCTGGACCTCCTCCCCCAGCTCGGGAATCGGAAGGATCTTCTCGGACAGAACGGTGATCAGGGTGTCCTGCACATCGGCCGGGATGCGCGTCAGCTCCTCCACGCGCGCGGTCATGCCGTCCGCCATCGCCCGCATCACGGGGCTCGGGACGAGCGCGTCGCGGCTGGGGCCGTGGGCGAGGAGCCGGGCATAGTCCCAGCCGTAGCGGATGGCTTCCTCGGGCGTCCCGGCCGTGCCCTGGACCAGCAGCGTCGAATCGCCGCTGACCGCCGCCGCCAGATGCTCCGAGACCCAGGTCTTGGCCGTGCCGGGGACGCCGAGCAGCAGCAGGGCGCGGTCGGTGGCGAGCGTGGTGACGGCGACCTCGACGATGCGGCGCGGGCCCACGTACTTGGGTGTGATCACGGTGCCGTCCGGCAGCGTGCCGCCGAGCAGATACGTGGCGACGGCCCACGGCGACAGCCGCCAGCGGGCCGGGCGCGGGCGGTCGTCGGCGGCGACCAGCGCGCTCAGCTCGTCGGCGAACGCGTCCTCGGCGTGCGGACGGAGGACCTCGGCGGCCTCGGGGGCCTCGGGGGCCTCGCCGGCTCCGTGGCCCTCGGAAATCTGGGTCATCTCAGGTGAATTGGTTCCGGACACAGTGACGGTCACAGCTCCCCCACGACTCGTTTGCTCGTTCCGCTCCCGGACGCGTCATTCACTGTGCACCACGCCACTGACAACGGACCCGGCGTCAACTGAGCCGCAGGTCACGACGGTTGTCAGTGGGTGGCCGTACCGTCGCAGACATGAATCCGCAGGGGGAACGCCGGACGGCGGAACAGGTGCTGCCACAGGGCTCGGAGCCGCCCGAGCGGACCGAGCAGCGGCTCGGCGAGCGCGCACGGAGCGCGGAGACCGCCGGGGGCGGGGGCAGCCGGTCGGGCGGCACCGGCAGCGCGGGGGCCGCAAGGGGCACGGGCGATGCGGGCACCGCGGGCGGGGTTGCCGATCCGGGGGCGGTGCGGCGGCGTGCCGAGCGGCGCGGCCGGCGCATCGCGGCGGGCGCCACGGAGCTGGAGCAGCGGCTGGCGGACCTGCTGCGCGGCGGTCTGGCCACGGCCGACCGCGCCGGATACGGGGCGTGGGACGAGACGGCCGCCCGCATGGTCGACGCCCAGGCCCCCGGCCTTGGGGCACGGGTGCGGGAGTTGGGCGCCATCCCCTCCTCCGGTCCCGGCTGGCCCGCCCGTCTGCTGGAGGAATGCGCCCTGACGCACCTCCTCAACCAGGGCTTCCTCCACCTCGACAGCCTGCCGGAGGAGCTGGCCGCCACCACGCGCTCACGGGTCGGCGTCACGACGCCGGTGGCCGAACTGCTCGCGCACGGGCAGCCGGTCCGGGACCACTGGCTCGTCCTGGGCGGTCAGGACAGCGAGGACGACAAGCTCACCACCCGGCGGATCTGGCTCCGCGGCCGGACCACGGGCCGGATGGCGCTGCTGCTGTCCTTCGGTGCGGCGGGCCGCTCGCCCGATCCGGCGCTGCCGCCCGGTCTGGTGCTCGACGCGGACCTCGTCTACTACCCGGGCACGCGTCCGCTCCGGGCCGCGCTGGGCACCAGCTGTCCGCCCGCCGCGGCCGCCGAAGCCCCGGCGGGCGCCTGGGTGCCCGACGGCGGCGGTATCGACGCGGCGCTCGCCGCCTACGGCGAGGCGCTGAGCGCCGACCCCTGGCTGGAGGGCTGGCCCGTCGTGCTCTCCGGCGTCACGCCCGTCCCCGGTGCCGACGGATGGCAGTTGGCGGACGAGACCGCCGGGACCGCGCTCCCCGTCGACCCGAGGTGCCTCGGCCGTACGAACCTGTGGCAGCTCACCGCGATATCCGGCGGCCGCCCCGTCACCGTCTTCGGCACGTGCGGGCACCGCGGCATCACACCCCTCACCACCTGGGATCCGGAACCCGTCCCGCTCGCCATCGGCAGCGGCCCCACGTCGTACGGAGGCACGCGTTGAGCAGTATCAGCACCAGCGCCGGCACCGCGCCCGCGGCGTGGGACGACCTCGTCGCCGCCGCCCTGCTCGGCACCGAGCGCCGCACCCCGCCCGTCGCCGCGCGCCCCGGGCAGGACGCGGCGGCCGCCCTGCTGGACGCCGCCGCGCTCAGCACCGTACGGCGGCGGGCCGGGCTGCGTCCCGCCCCCGCCCGCCCGGGCCCGGACCCCGCGCCCGAGGATCCGCGCCCGGCGCTCCCGCCCGCGGCCCGCAGCCGGCTGGCGATGCTGCTCGCCGACCGCTCGTCCCCCGGGCGCAGCGGGCCGCGTTCCGCCCCCGACCTGGCCGAGCTGCTGCCCCAGTGGCTCGCCCTCGCCAACCAGTACGGCTACCGCGCGCCCGACGCCCTGCTCCCCACCCTGCTCGACGCGGCCCGCGCCCGCACCGACCTGCGGCCCGAGGCGCTCACCCTCGGCGGGCCCCGGGCGCTGTGGCTCGCCCGGCTCAACCCGGACTGGAAGTTCGCCCTGCGGGGCGGGCCACCCGGGCGGGGCGCGGCGCCCGCGTCCGGGCCGGGCGGGGCCGCCGCGTCCGACGCCGAGGTGCGGCGGCAGTGGGAGGAGGGGCTGTTCGCCGAGCGGGTGTCGCTGCTGGCCCGGACCCGCCACCGCGACCCGGCGGCCGGGCTGGCCCTGCTCAGCGGCACCTGGTCCACGGAGCGGGCCGAAGACCGGCTGATGTTCCTGGACTCGCTCCGCGACGACCTCGCGCCCTCCGACGAACCCTTCCTGGAGCAGGCGCTGTCCGACCGCAGCCGCAACGTCCGGGCGACCGCCGCCGAACTGCTGGCCGCGCTGCCCGACTCCGCGTTCGCCGCGCGGATGGCGGAGCGGTCCGCGCGCTGCGTCTCCCTGCCCCCGGACACCGGCCAGATCACCGTCGACGCGCCCGCGCGGTGCGACAGCGGGATGCAGCGCGACGGCGTCGTGCCCAAGCCGCCGTCCGGTCGGGGGGAACGGTCCTGGTGGCTGAGCCAACTGGTGGAGGCCACGCCGCTGGCCCGCTGGTCCGAGTGGTTCGGGGGGCTGGGCGCGGACCGGATCGTGGCCCTGCCGGTCGCGGACGGCTGGAAGGCGGACCTGCACGCGGCCTGGTGCCGGGCCGCCGTGCGGCAGCGGAGCGCGGAGTGGTCCCGCGCGCTCCTCGGCACCCCGGGCGCGCCTCCCGCCGCCGCGGCCTGGCGGGATCCGGCGAAGCTGCTGTCCGCTCTGCCCGTGGCGGAACGGGCCCAGTGGGTCGCCGACTTCATCGCCTCCCACGGGCTGTCCGACGCGTTCCGGCTGCTGGGGGTGTGCGCGGTGCCGTGGGCCGAGCCGCTGGGCAGTGCGGTCGTGGACGCGCTGGACATCGCGCGGGACGCGGGCAGCTACCCGTGGAGCTTCAGCGGGGTCATGGGCCTGGCCGAGCGCTGCCTCGACCCGGCCCAGGCGGACCGCCTGGAGGTGCTGACCGCGCTCCCGGACGAACCGGAGGGTGCGGCCCCGGGGGCCGGTGGGTACTGGTCGGAGGCGTTCCAGCGGTTGGTGGGGACGCTGAGGTTGCGGGCGGTCATGCGGTCCGAACTGGCCGGCGGCTGATCCCCGCCCCGCCCCTTCCCGAAACCGGATCTCCGCCCCGGGCCCCAGCCGGGCGGCGCCAGGCGGCGAGGAGCCGGCCGGGCGCGGCGGGTCAGGCGGCTACGGGGCGGACGTTCTGGCGGACCCAATCGACGATCGACGTCGTCGTCGCGCCCGGGGTGAAGATCTCCGCCACGCCCTGTTCCTTCAGCGGGGGGATGTCCGCGTCGGGGATGATGCCGCCGCCGAAGACCTTGATGTCCTCCGCCTCCCGCTCCCGCAGCAGCTCCAGCACCTTGGCGAACAGGGTCATATGAGCACCGGAGAGGATCGAGAGGCCGATCGCGTCGGCGTCCTCCTGGATCGCGGTGTCGACGATCTGCTCGGGGGTCTGGTGGAGGCCGGTGTAGATGACTTCCATGCCCGCGTCGCGCAGCGCTCGCGCGATGACCTTCGCGCCGCGGTCATGGCCGTCGAGCCCCGGTTTGGCCACCACCACACGGATCGGACCGGTCACACCCATCGCAGCCTCCAAGCCCTAGTGCGCACATCCGCGTGAACGAACGTTATCTCCAGCTTCCCGCAAGCATCCCCTACCCGGCAGTTTCGCGATGCGCGGGGAGGGGGAAATCACACCCGGAACGTCTTCGACCTCGGGTCGACCACCAAGGGGAGCCGCAGCGGGGACCGTCGCACCGCGCAGCGCCGCCCGGCAGCCGCATGGACGGCGGCATGGCATGGGCATGGCGGCGCGGTGCGGCGGCGCGGTCTGCCACGGCACGGCCGCAGCCACGGCCGCCCCGACGCACGGGCACAAGGGGGCGGTCGTTGTGGGCCTCGTCTACGCACAGCACAAGCGGGCCCGGGCCCTCGCTCTCGATCTGGCGATCCTCGCCGGGCATCTCCTCCTCTACCCCACCGGCCTCCGGCAGGAGCGTCCGCCCGCCGCACCCCCGCCCGACCTCCGAGGGCACCGTCCCGTGCTGCTCCTCCACGGCTTCATCGACAACCGTTCCGTCTTCGTGCTGCTGCGCCGCTCCCTCCTCCGCCACGGCCGCCAGCATGTCGAGGCCCTCAACTACTCCCCCCTGACCTGCGACCTCCGCACCGCCGCCGCACTGCTGGCCCGCCACGTGGAGGACGTCAGCGCCCGCACCGGCCACCGTCAGGTGGACATCGTGGGCCACAGCCTGGGCGGGCTGATCGCGCGGTACTACGTCCAGCGGCTGGGCGGCGACGCACGAGTGCACTCCCTGGTCACGCTGGGCACCCCGCACTCCGGCACCCGCGTCGCGCCCTTGTTGTCCGCACATCCGCTCGTGCGCCAGATGTGCCCGGACTCCGAGGTGATAACGGAGTTGAGGCAGCCTGCCCCCGAATGCCGTACGCGTTTCGTTTCTTTCTGGAGTGATGTGGATCAGTTGATGATCCCGGCGGAAGTCGCCCGCATAGACCATCCGGATCTGACCTTTCGCAACATCAAGGTCAGCGGTGTGGGACATCTCGCCCTACCGGTCCGCTCGGCCGTCGCCACCGGGATCCGGGAGGCTCTGGACGCCGCCGATGCCACGCGGGCGGACACTTCGGGTGCCTTCTCGGTCGCTTGATACGGCCGAAAATTGCCGAACAACCGTCGAACGCCGGGCCAAGAGTGGGCGCACAGTCAACCGAAAGAGGTCCAAATGCCCTTTCCCGCGCTGCTCAAAACTTGCTGAAGATTGTCGCTTCCGCGTACCGCCGGGTACAGTCGCCGCTAATTCTCCTGCAGCCTAGGCGAAAGAGAAGTTGGTGGTGAACGACCGTCACCCGTCGGGGGCAACCCCGACCGTCCCCGCTCCAGACGCCTCGTATTCCTACGACGAGGCCTACGGCCAGCACCAGGACACAGCGCACGGTTACGCCGGGTACGACGGGTACCCCACCGGCAGCTTCGCCAACCTCGCCGCGTACGACGAGCCCGACCCTCTCTTCGGCTCCCTTCCCGGCGGCTACGGGGACGGCCAGGGCGGCGACCCCAACGGCGGGCACAGCGGCCAGTACGACGCGAACCAGTGGAGCGACGGCGGCGCGTACGACACCGGCGCCTACGACACCACCGCGATGTGGGCCGCCTCCGGTCATCAGCCGCCCTCCGACGTACCCACGCAGCGGCAGGACGACACCGGCGGCCACTGGGACGCCGACGCCTGGGGCGCGCAGTCCCAGCAGTGGGACACGGGCGCGTACGACACCACCGGGCAGTACGGCGACGCCGCCACGGGGCAGTACGACACGGGCCAGTACGACACCGGGCAGTACGACACCACGGGGCAATTCGACGCGGGCCAGTACGACACCGGGCAGTACGACACCACCGGACAGTTCGATACGGGACAGGCCGATACGGGCCACTTCGACACGGGCCAGTACGACGCCTCGGAGCAGTACGAGGTCATCAGCCAGCACGCCGCGTACGACACCTCCGGCGTCGACACCGGGCAGACCCAGTTCTGGGACACCTCGGCCTACGCCACCGTCGACGAAACGCAGTACGCCGAGCCGCAGTACGACGACGGGACGGAACCCTTCGAGCACGCCGCGCACACCGCGCACGCCGAGGACACCGCGCAGACCGCGGTCTTCGAAGCGGTGGCCGAGGCGGAACCGGAACCCCACCCCGACCCCGAACCCCCCGCCGACATCACACCGCCCCCCACCGCCACCCGCTCCGGCGGCCGCGCCCGCCGCCGCACCGCGCCCTCCCGCCCCAAGCGCTCCGCGCTCCTCACCGTCGCCGTCCCGTCCGTCTGCGCGCTCGGCGTCACCGCCGTGGCCGCCGCTTCCGTGAGCGGCATGTCCAGCGACACGAAGGACGACACGACCACACAGGCGGCCCCCGACGCGCAGCCCGTCAAGGCCTCCGTCGCCAACAGCGAGATGGACACCCGGCTCGCCGGGGTCGACGACGGCGTCAACGACTTCCGGGAGCGCGCCAGCCGCACCCAGGAGCGGATCGACCTCAAGGCGCGCCAGGCCGCCGAGAAGAAGCGCAAGGCGGAGGAGGCGGCGCGCAAGGAGGCGATGCGGCCGAAGTTCGCGCTGCCGGTCACGCAGCACGGGCTGAGCGCCGGCTTCGGCCAGGCGGGCATCAACTGGATGTCCCTGCACACCGGGATCGACTTCCCGGTCAGCCAGGGCACGCCCGTCATGGCGGCGACCGACGGCACCGTGCGCACCCAGTGGAACGACGCCTACGGCAACATGGTCATATTGACCGCTCCCGACGGCACGGAGACCTGGTACTGCCACCTCAGCAGCACCAAGATCCGCTCCGGGACGGTCAAGGCCGGGGACGTCATGGCCTACTCGGGCAATTCCGGCAACTCCACCGGCCCGCACCTGCACTTCGAGGTGCATCCGGGCGGCGGGGCGGCCGTGGACCCGCAGCCGTGGCTGCGCAGCCACGGCCTCGACCCCAACTGACCGACCGGCCCTGCCCCGGAACCGGAACCGGAACCGGAACTAGAGCTTTTCGACCGGCGCGTACCGCAGCAGCAGCCGCTTCGGCTTCTCACCGCCGAAGTCGATCGTCGCCTCCGCGTTGTCCCCGGTGCCCTTCACCGCCACCACGGTGCCGAGCCCGAACGAGTCGTGCGTCACCCGGTCCCCGATGGCCAGGGAGACCACCGGACGGTCCTTGGCCCGCCGCGTCGCGAAACCGGACGCAGAGGACGCAGAGGATCCAGCCCGCGAGCGCGACGACGAGAACCCGGACGACAGCCCCGAGCCCGCCCCGGACCCCGACATGGCGCCCATCGACGCCGACGGGGTCGCGGGCCCGGTGCGCCGCCACCGCACGTACTGGTCGGGGATCTCCTCAAGGAAGCGGGACGGCGGGTTGTACGCGGGCTGGCCCCACGCGCTGCGCATCGTCGACCGGGACAGATACAGCCGCTCGCGGGCGCGCGTGATCCCCACGTACGCGAGCCGCCGCTCCTCCTCCAGCTCCTTGGTCTGGCCGAGCGCGCGCATGTGCGGGAAGACCCCGTCCTCCATGCCGCTGAGGAAGACGACAGGGAACTCCAGCCCCTTGGCCGTGTGGAGCGTCATCAGGGTGATGACCCCGGCGCCCTCCTCGTCCTCGTCGGGGATCTGGTCGGAGTCGGCGACGAGCGCGACCTGCTCCAGGAACTCCGCGAGCGTGCCGGGGTTCTCCTCGCCCCGGTCCTGCTCGAACTCCAGGGCCACCGAGGCCAGCTCCTGGAGGTTTTCGATACGGGTCTCGTCCTGCGGATCGGTGGACGCCTGCAGCTCCGCCAGATAGCCGGTGCGCTCCAGCACGGCCTCCAGGACGGTCGCCGGGCCCGCGCCCGACTCCACGATGGTCCGCAGCTCCTCCATGAGCGCGTTGAACCGCTTGACCGCGTTCGCCGAGCGGGCCGCCATGCCGTACGCCTCGTCGACGCGGCGCAGCGCCTGCGGGAAGGTGATCTTCTCGCGCGCCGCGAGCGCGTCGATCATCGCTTCGGCGCGATCGCCGATACCGCGCTTGGGCACGTTCATGATGCGGCGCAGCGGTACGGCGTCCTCGGGGTTGGCCAGCACGCGCAGGTACGCGAGGACGTCGCGGACCTCCTTGCGCTCGTAGAAGCGGACCCCGCCGACGACCTTGTACGGCAGCCCGACCCGGATGAAGACTTCCTCGAAGACACGGGACTGGGCGTTGGTGCGGTAGAAGACCGCGACGTCCCCGGCCTTGGCGTCCCCCGCGTCCGTCAGCCGGTCGATCTCGTCGGCGACGAACTGGGCCTCGTCGTGCTCGGTGTCGGCGACGTAGCCGGTGATGGTGGCGCCGGTGCCGGCCTCGGTCCACAGGTTTTTCGGGCGGCGGTTCTCGTTGCGCTCGATGACGGCGTTGGCCGCGCTCAGGATGGTCTGGGTGGAGCGGTAGTTCTGCTCCAGCAGGATCGTCCGCGCGTCCGGATAGTCCTCCTCGAACTGGAGGATGTTACGGATCGTGGCGCCCCGGAACGCGTAGATCGACTGGTCGGCGTCGCCCACGACGCACAGCTCGCCGGCACCCTGCTCATCCGTGCCCGTGCCCACCAGCTCACGCACCAGCGTGTACTGAGCGTGGTTGGTGTCCTGGTACTCGTCGACCAGGACGTGCCGGAAGCGGCGGCGGTAGTGCTCGGCGACGTCCGGGAACGCCTGGAGCAGATTGACCGTGGTCATGATGATGTCGTCGAAGTCGAGGGCGTTGGCCTCGCGCAGCCTCGACTGGTACATCGCGTACGCCTCGGCGAGCGTCTTCTCGAAGCCGTCCGCCGCCTGCCCCGCGAAGGTCTCCTCGTCGATCAGCTCGTTCTTCAGGTTGGAGATCTTGGCGCTGAACGACTTCGGCGGGAACTTCTTCGGGTCCAGGTCGAGATCCCGGCACACCAGCGCCATCAGCCGCTTCGAGTCGGCGGCGTCGTAGATCGAGAACGATGAGGTGAAGCCCAGCTTCTTCGACTCGCGGCGCAGGATGCGCACGCACGCGCTGTGGAACGTCATCACCCACATCGCGTTCGCCCGGGGGCCGACCAGCTCCTCGACCCGCTCCTTCATCTCCCCCGCCGCCTTGTTGGTGAAGGTGATGGCGAGGATCTGCCCGGGGTGCACGTGGCGGGTGCCGAGCAGATACGCGATGCGGTGGGTGAGCACCCGGGTCTTGCCGGACCCGGCCCCCGCGACGATCAGCAGCGGCGAGCCCGTGTGCTCCACGGCGGCCCGCTGCTGCTCGTTCAGCCCCTCCAGCAGCGCCGCCGGGTCGACGGCCGGGCGGGCCGCGCCGTCCCGGTAGTACGCCTCTCTGGGCCCCCCGCTCGACACCGGTGCGTCGAACGCACCGGTGAAGAGGTGGTGCGGCACGTCCTCGCCGCCTGAACCGCCGGCGGGATCCGGGTGCGCGGAATCCTCGGGCGGCGGGGGCTCCTCGCCCGGAGGCCCGAGATCCGCCAGGAAGCTGTCGTCAAAGAGGCTGCTCATCGCTCACCGAGTTTAGGGTGCCGCACTGACAGCCTACGCATGGATGTCACGAAACGGTTTCGGGCAAAACGACCACCAGCCTTCACAGGAGCACCACGAGTTGGCTACCGTCCTCCCCCAGGCGGCCCGTACACCCGTCGGCGAACCGCGCCGGCCCGGGCGGCCTCCGCCGAGTCCGGCCACGTCGCAAGGCGCCCGGAGCCGGGGACCCACAACGCAACACCGGGGTGAATCGGCCCGAGCGGTGGTACGGCGTCACGACGCGTCGGCCGCCCGCGCACGGCCGTAGGGCAACCTTCCGAACCGCCCGAACCCGACAGCTAACCCGGTAGGCGGTCCACGGAAGGAGTCGCCTCCCTTGGCGTCGCACCGCAAGCCGCGGACCCGAATACCCACCGCCGCCTCGTCCACCGGGCGCCGTACCGCCGTCGGATTCACCACCGCCGCCCTCGCCTCCGTCACCCTCCTCTCCCAGACCGCGAACGCCGCCCCGGGCGACCCGAAACCCGGCACCACGCAGTCGATCGAGGCGGTCAAGGAGAAGGTGGACACCCTCTACCACCAGGCGGAATCCGCCACCCAGCACTACAACGCCGCCAAGGAGCGCTCCGAGACGCAGCGCACCAAGGTCAACCGGCTGCTGGCCGATGTCGCCGAGAACACCGAGAAGCTCAACGAGGCCCGCCGCACGCTCGGCACCTACGCCGCGGCCCAGTACCGCAACGGCGGCATGACCTCAAGCGCCGCGAGCCTGCTGTTCTCCAACGATCCGCAGGACCTCTTCGACCAGTCCCATCTGATGAGCCGGATGGCCGGTTCGCAGAAGAGAGCCGTCGACGACTTCCAGACGCAGGCGGCGAAGGCCGCCAAGGAGCGCGGGGAAGCCGCCAAGAGCCTGGCGTCGCTGACCGAGACCCAGAAAGAGCTGAAGACCAAGAAGAAGTCCGTCCAGGACAAGCTGTCCCAGGCCCGTCGGCTGCTGGCGAGCCTGACCGCCAAGGAGAAGGCGCGGCTGGCGGCGATCGAGAAGAAGAAGGCCGAGGAGGCGCGGCGCAAGGCGGCCGAGCTGGCCGAAAAGCAGCGGCAGGCCGCGGCCCAGCAGAAGCAGCAGCAGGAGCAGCAGTCGAGCGGAAGCTCCGCTTCCGGCGGTGGCTCCGGCACCGGCTCCAGCACCGGCTCCTCCACCTCCACGAACAGCACCAAGGCGGCCACGGCCATCGACTTCGCGGAGTCCCAGCTCGGCAAGCCCTACGTCTGGGGCGCGACCGGACCCAACTCCTATGACTGCTCAGGGCTCACCCAGGCCGCCTGGAGGGCCGCCGGTGTCTCCCTGCCGCGCACCACGTGGGACCAGGTGAAGGCCGGTACGCGCATCTCGACCTCCGACCTCATCCCCGGTGACCTCGTCTTCTTCTACGACGACATCAGCCACGTCGGGCTCTACATCGGCAACGGCATGATGATCCACGCCCCGAAGCCGGGGGATGTGGTCAAGAAGGCGCCGATCACCGAGATGCCGATCTACGGAAGCGTCCGGCCCGCATAGCGGTGACAGCGGTGGACGGAACGCCGCGGCTGCCCGATACGCGATCGGGCAGCCGCACCGCTTCCGCGTCACGTGATCACACGATCACGGGACCAGGCGATCACGCGATCACGTGCCCGGCTTACGCCCGTACACGTACACGTCGTCGCCGTTCCGCAGCAGGCTCCAGTACTTCTTCGCGTCGCCGGACCGCATGTTGACGCAGCCGTGGGAGCCGGGCGGCGACCATACGCTTCCGGCGATGGAGTGGAAGGCCTGGCCGCCGTCGAAGAACTGGCTGTACGGCATGGCCACGTGGTACAGCGTCGACCAGTGGTCGATGTCCCGCCAGTAGACCTTCTTCAGCCCCGTGCGGGTCTCGTACTTGTCCCGCCCGGTACGCACCGGCACCGGCCCGAACACCAGCCGCGATCCGTCCTGCACCCAGCTGAGCTGCCGGGTGAGGTCGACGCAGGCGATGCGGCCCTTGTTGGTGGGGCACTTGCGCGCCGCGTTGGGGTTGTGCCCCGCCGCCTGCCGCGCGTTGATCAGCTTCATGACGCCCCAGGTGACGGGCCCCGCGTAGCCGATGGTCGGGCTGATGCCGTGGTTGATCTGGAAACTCCGCGTCGCGCGGCAGTCCCCCGAGGACTGCCGGCCGTCGACGGGACGGCCGAGGAATCGCTCGACCTGCTTCTGATACGGACCGGTGCTCGCCGTACACGACGTCGCCGCCTGGGCCGGTGCCGTACCGAGTGCGACGGACAGCGGCACCACCATGCCCGCCATGCCCAAGGCGACCGCCGTACGGCGGCGCCATGCCCGCCACGCCCCGAACCCTGCCTTTACCCCCATTGCGCGCTCCCTCCGGGCTTGCCCTTGACGGGTAAGACAGTCGAAGAGCCCGTCGGGTTGCGCTTACAGGTGCGATTTCCCCCATTCCGCCCCTTCCCGCCCCCGGTTGGCCCAGCAGCAACGCGGGAGGGAAGGGAGGGGACGCGGGAGGGAGAGGGGGAGGGCCGGTGCCGGGGTCAGGTCCAGAGGACGGCGATGAAGATGTTCACCGTCGTCAGCGCGCCGACCGCGCCGAACAGCGCGGGCTCCACCTTCTCCTCGTCCCGCTTCACATACACCAGCCCCAGGATCACGACCAGCAGCGCCAGCTTGACGCCGATCTTGACCGTGTTGACGGTCTGATCGTCCGCCTGGTTCAGCCCGACCAGTGCGGCGCCCGTGACCAGCATGGTCAGGGCGCCGTGCAGCATGCCCGGCGTCATCCGCGCGCCG
Source organism: Streptomyces sp. NBRC 110028 (assembly GCF_001417735.1). Lineage (GTDB taxonomy): Bacteria > Actinomycetota > Actinomycetes > Streptomycetales > Streptomycetaceae > Streptomyces. The sequence continues at coordinate 939,173 of NZ_BBUZ01000022.1, read as the reverse complement.
CCCCCGCGTATCGCCGTGAGCTGGGAGAGGAAGCCTCCCAGCAGGGCGGCGATGCCGACGATGTGCAGGCCGACGAACACATTGATGAGTACGTCCATGGCACCGGAGACTAGCCCCGCGCATATCACCGCCAGTCACCCGGGTGGGCCCTGATCGGCACATCGGTCACAGCTGCCCCGATCCCGCCCTCTCCACGCCACCCCTGTGATCAGCGGACGCCACCGGTAGGACGAATCCATCCAGCTCCGGTCATCTCAGCGCGCCGCGCCGCCGCCCGGCCTAGCTTCCCCTCACAAGACGTCCTGTCCCCGCACGGAAGGTGAATCGCCGCAGTGGCGCCGCAGCCCCCTACGAAGCCGAAGCAGTGGCACCGCTCGTCGCTCACCGGCACCACCATCCGCACCGCCGCGACCCTCGCCCTCGCGGGAGTCGCCTCGGCGACGGCCCTCCCGGGCATCGGCCACGCCGAGCCCCGCCTGACATCCGCCCAGGTGAAGGCGAAGGTCGACGCGTATCAGCGGGAGGCCGAGGAGGCGACCGAGAAATACGACGGCGCCCGGGCCGCCGCCGACCGGGCGCGGCGGTCGCTCCACCGGTTACGCGACGAGGCCGCCCGCCGCACCGCCCGCCTCAACACGGCGCGCAACGCCCTCGGCGCCTTCGCCACCGCCCAGTACCGCTCCGGCACCGTCGCCCCCACCCTTCAGCTGGCCCTCGCCTCCTCCCCCGCCCAGTACCTCCAGCGCGCCTCGCTCGCCGACCGCGCGGGCGACCGCCAGGCGGTGACGATCGCGAGCATCACCCGCGAGGAGCGGTCGCTGCGCCGCGTCCGGGGCGAGGCGGCCGACCGTCTCCACGCGCTGCGCGCCGCGCAGGCGGCCGCGTCCCGCCACAAGCACGCGGTCCAGGAGAAACTGGCCGCGGCCGACGCGCTGCTGGCCAAGCTGACCCGCGCCCAGCGCGACCGCCTCCGCGCCACCCAGGAGGCCCATGCCTCCGCCACGTCAACGCCCCGGCACCACGCCCCCGCCCGGACGGGCGGCCGGGCGGCCCGCGCCATCTCCTTCGCGTACGGGGCGATCGGCAAGCCGTACGTCTGGGGCGCGACCGGGCCGTACGGCTACGACTGCTCGGGGCTGACCCAGGCCGCCTGGCGCGCCGCCGGGGTGTCGCTGCCGCGTACCACCTACACCCAGATCAACGCGGGCCGCCGCATCTCGCGCGGCGAACTCGCCCCCGGTGACCTGGTCTTCTTCTACTCCGGCGTCAGCCATGTCGGCCTCTACATCGGCAACGGCCTGATGATCCACGCCCCGCGCCCCGGCGCCCCGGTCCGGGTGGCCCCGATCGACCAGATGCCCTTCGCGGGCGCGGCCCGCCCGGCCTGACGCCCGCCCGGCCCGAGACCCGCCCGGCCCGAGACCCGCCCGGCCTGAGGGCGACGCGGCAGTGCTGAGGAAGCCGCGCTCAGCCGGCCGTGATCGGCTCCTGGAGTTCCGTCACCCACTCATCGTGGTTCTCCGGGCACTCCAGGTAGATCTCCCGGGGGTATCCGGTCGACCGGTAGCCGTTGGCCTCGATCCAGCGGCCCAGGGTCTGGATGGTCGGCAGGACGGTCTCCATCGAACCCCGGTGGACGATCGTCGCCGCCCGCTCGACCGGCGGCAGGTCCACGACCCGCAGACCGTCGTCCTCCCCCACCGGGGCCGCGACCTCGATCCCGGCGTGGATGAGGACACCGCCCTCCGGCGCGTCCTCGTAGTAGGCGACCCCGGGCCCGGTCGGCGTGATCCCCGCCGCCGCCAGGCGCGGCAGCAGTTCGGCGTACAGCGGCTGGATGACCGGTCCGATGGCGTCGAATCCGGTCGCCACGCCGGTCAGTTCGGCGACGCGCACGCCCGGCAGGCTCTTCACCGCGACTTCGTTGGACGACATCTGTCCCTCGCTCTCGATGGACCGGAGCCTCGCCTCCACCCGCACCAGCCGGGCCGCCGCGGCCGTCATCGCGGCCTCCAGATCGGCCCGCCGCACCCGCAGCATGGTCCGCAGTTCCTCGGTGGTGACCTTCTCCTCCAGGATCTCCCGGACCTGCTGAAGGGTGAAGCCGAGGTCTTTGAGGGCGATGATGCGGTTGAGACGGGCGAGCTGGGCTGCGGTGTAGTACCGGTAGCCGGTGGCGGGGTCGACGCGGGCGGGGTGCAGCAGTCCGGTCGCGTCGTAGTGGCGCAGCATCCGGACCGACACCCGCCCGTGCCGGGCGAAATCTCCGATGGTGAACATGATGTCTCTCAGTCCACGGCCTCACACGGTGTCAGGGTCAAGCGCCCCTGACCGGCCTCGATGCGGCTTGACCTTACCCTCAGGGGCAAGGTTTAGCGTTCGTCGAGGTGAGAGACATGCGGATCGGTGAGCTGGCCCGCCGGGCGGGCGTGACGACCAAAGCGGTGCGCTACTACGAGTCGCTGGGCCTGCTGACGCCCATACGGCTGGCCAACGGCTACCGGGACTACGCCGAGCACGACGTACGACTCGTACGGGAGATCCGGACGCTCAGCGATCTCGGGCTTCCCGTGGAGCGCACCCGGCCGTTCCTGGACTGCCTGGCGGTCGGCCATCAGCACGCCGACGACTGCCCGTCGTCGCTGGCCGGATACCGGCAGGCGATCGACGAGCTGTCGCAACGCATCGCCGGGCTCACGGCCCGCCGTACGGCGCTGATCGCGCACCTTCAGCGGGCCGCCCACCGCAACAGCCGCCTCTCCCCGCCCGAAGCGCCCGACGCGCCCGACGCGCCCGACGCGCCCGACGAAGGAGTGGCCCCGATGAACGACTACCTGAGCCTGCCCGCCGACCTGCCCGTCCCCGAGGACGACGGCGCGGCCGCCCATCTGCCCGGCACACCGGTGCCGCCCCTGGAACTGCACAGCACCGCGGACACGACAGTCCGGCTCGACGCGCCGGTGCCGGGCCGTACGGTGCTCTACGTCTACCCGCTCACCGGCCGCCCGGGCACCGACCTGCCCGAGGGGTGGGACGCGATCCCCGGGGCCCGTGGCTGCACCCCCGAGGCGTGCGGATTCCGCGACCACTACCAGGAGCTGCTGGACGCCGGCGCGGTCCGCGTCTTCGGCCTGTCCAGCCAGGACACCGATTATCAGCGCGAGGTCGTCGAACGCCTCCACCTGCCGTTCGACATGCTCTCCGACCCGACGCGCAGCCTGGCCCGGGTGCTCCGTCTCCCCACGTTCGAGGTCAGTGGGCTGACCCTCTACAAACGCCTGACGCTGATCATCCGCGACGGCGTGATCGAGCACGTCTTCTACCCGGTCTTCCCGCCGAACGAGCATGCCGACCAGGTGCTGACCTGGCTGCGCTCCACCCCTCAGACGGAGCAGGAGTAGTCGATGTTCACCGGCCTGAGCGCCTTCCCCCTCACCCCGAGCACCGACGACGCCATCGACGAGAAGTCACACCGACGGAACCCCCGTCATCGTGGGCATCGGCGCCCTGCGCACCCGCCCCGTCCTGGAGGCCGCCGAGCGCGTTGGCCTGCTGCCACGCGTCGCCGAACGAACTCCGTTCAGCTCGTCTTGGCCTGTGCCTCCTTGGCAGACGCCTCCAGCTTGTTCCAGTACTCCTCGTACCAGGCCTCGTCGCCCTCACCCATGTTGCTGTTGGTCTCCCGCATGCCGACCTTGCCGTCGATCAGTTCGCGGACAATGTCGGCGTGGCCGGCGTGACGGTTCGTCTCGGCCGTCATATGCAGCATGATCCGCTGAAGCGTTACGTCGCCGTTGTCGCCCCACCACGCGACGTGGCCCATCGCGTCGAGCGGCAGCGCCTCGATCGTCGCGTCCGCGTGCGCCCAGGCACGGTGATAGAGGCCGAGGATTTCCTCGCGCGACTCGTCGGCGGAGGCCCACATGTCCGAGTTGGGCTCGGCGTCCTCCTCGTGCCAGGGGAGGGATTCGTTGTGCGGGCGGCCGAAGGTCGGGCCGAAGTACCCGAGTTCGACACTGGCGAGGTGCTTGACGAGGCCGAGAAGGTTGGTGCCAGTCGGTGTCAGGGGGCGGCGGACGTCGTACTCGGACAGTCCGTCCAGCTTCCAGACGACGGCTTCGCGGGCTGCCTTGAGGTAGCGGTGCAGGTCGTCTTCAGGGTCATTGGGCTGCATGGGCCTGAGTCTCGCACCACCCGCCGACAGCGGTCGCATGGGTTTCCCGGCCGCTCAGAAAGCATCGGCCAACGACCGGGCCGCCTATGCCGTGGACCGGCCGTCCCCGGGAACCCTGATGCAGCAGGCATGCGGCCCCCGGACGCCGCCCCGGCGCGGGCGTCATAGGTGGTGAGGTCGATCTCTCCGCCGTCGATCGCGTCGAAGAACTTCTGTCAACGCAGCCGTTTCACAGCCTGGGGATCGGCATCGACAACGTCCACGTCCGGATCTTCGCTCCTTACGAGGCGTAGTCCTTGAGTTCTTCCGTCTCCAAGGTGATGCCGACCGGGTCGGGGATCTTGATCACCGCACCGTACGGGCGCGTCGTCAGGCTCCGGTACTTCCCGTCCTCCGGTTCGCAGTGGACCGTGACCGTGCAGTCGTCCCGGTCGATCAGGAGGTACACCGGGATGCCTGCGGCCGCATAGCCGTCACGCTTGTCCAGGCGGTCGCGCTGGTCCGTGTCCGCGTCGTTCGAGGTGACCTCGACGGCCATCAGGATGCCCTCGGTGTCCGACCACTCACCATGACCCCCGAAGTGCTTGCGGGGCGCCAGCGTGCCGTCCGGACGCGCACGGCCCTTGCGGTAGCTCTCCGTCTTCAGCCCCCGCTCCCGGTACAGCCACAAATCCGGACGCTGCTGCATGCACTTCTCGACGAGCCACATGATGATGTCGTCGTGATCCCCGTCCGGCACGGGCTTGACCTCTAGCTTTCCACTGATGAATTCGAGCGTGACGGTCTCCGGCGCCGTGCGGGCGAGCTGCTCGAAGTCTTCGATGCTCATCTGCGGCCGGTCGGTGGTGCCAGGGGTCATGGATTCGCCTCCTCGCACCCATGGTGCCCCGACATCGGGCGGAGCGTCCTGCAAGGTCATCCGCTCATCCTTTCGCGTCGCGGGCGGCGGCTCGCAGCCGCTCGGCCCAGGTGTGAACGTCGATGCCAACGGGATCGTCCACCGGCATCGGCGCCGCCTCGCCTCGGCAGGGGCGGCAGAGGCCGCCGGGGAGGGCGGCGGGCGGGCCGGGACGGCCGCAGTCGACGCACTCCAGGAGGCGGCTGATGGTGATCTCCGGCCGCGCCTCAGGTACGGGCTCCGGCGGCAGCTTGGCCTCCAGCCGGGTACGGGCCAGCGCGGCCGGACTGTGCACCGGCACAGGCAGCCCGGACGTCAGCGCCTGGACGAGGCGGCCGGGGTCGGCGTCGCGCGCCAGCCAAGTCGCGGCGAGGGGTTCGAGGCGGGCGCAGTCGGCGGCCGAGAGGGTCATACGGGGGTCTGTACGGCCCAGGGACGCCAGGGCGTCGTACGCGGGGGTTCTGGTGGGAGCGGCAGCCGTGGATACGGCGGCGGGACGGGACTCCGGCACGTCGTCGCCGCGTACGAACGCCTCCCACCACTCCTCCCCTCGCGCCGTCCGGGAGAAGAACGTGCGGGTCACCCAGCGCGCCCCGTCCTCCGTGATCAGGTGCTCGCGGACGCGCCGCAGATGACCGGCCTCCGACAGCCGCCGGGTGGCTTGTGCAACCCACCCGTTCCTTAGATAAATGCGCTCAGGTCTCGGCGCCCGAAGCTCAGTGCCTCTTACGATGGCTGCTGACCGCAACTGGCAGCTGATTGCCGCAGATTGACGATCGGGGCGCTGGAAGATGTCAGGAACTGAATGGATGTCGTCGAGGTCGGAGTTCGCCCAGCCGCCTGTCGATCTCCGCACCGATGTGCCGCACTCCGCCCGCGTCTACGACTACCTCATGGGCGGCAAGACCAACTACGCGCCCGACCGCGCCGCCGGTGACGCCTCGGCGCGGGCCTGGCCCAGTCTGCCGACGTCCATGAAGCAGGCCCGCCACTTCATGCACCGGTCGGTCCGTCACCTGGTGCGGGAGCACGGCATGCGCCAGTTCCTGGACATCGGCACCGGCATCCCGACCCCGCCGAATCTGCACGAGGTCGCGCAGGAGACCGCCCCCGACGCTCGGGTCGTGTACGTCGACAACGACCCCATCGTCCTCACCCACGCCCGCCATCTCATGACGAGCACCCCCGAGGGACGCACCGAGTACATCGACGCGGACATCCGCGACCTCGACTCGATCCTCGGCGCGGACGCCCTGCGCAAGACCCTCGACCTGGAGCAGCCGGTCGCGCTGTCCCTGATCTCCATCCTGCACTTCGTCATGGACGAGGCCGATCCGCAGGGTCTGGTGCGGCGATTGATGGCGGAGCTGGCGCCGGGCAGCGCGTTGGCGATCACCGTCTTCACCGGCGACACGGCCCGCGAGGAGGTCGCGGGGGTCGGCCGCGAGTACAACGAGCGCGGTATCCCCCTACGGATCAGGGACAAGGCCGAGGCCGAGCGGTTCTTCGACGGCCTGGAACTGATCGACCCCGGCGTGACCCTGCTCCACCACTGGCGCCCGGACGCCGCCACGGAGGGGGTCCGGGACGAGGAAGTCGCGATGTACGGGGGCGTGGCGCTTAAGCCGGGCTGACGGTCGTGGTGGCGGCGAAGGCTATGAACTCCGCCCAGGCGTCCGGGGCGAGGGCCAGTTGCGGCCCGGCCCTGTGCTTCGAGTCCCGGACGTGGATGGTTTGCGGGCAGGTGGCGACCTCCACGCAGGCGCCGCCCTGGGTGTCGCTGTAGCTGGACTTGCGCCAGGAGAGGGCGACTTCGACGCATTCGCCACCCTCGCTGTTGCTGTAGCTGGACTTGAACCACACGAGCTTGTCGCTCACAGTTCCTCCAACAGGTTTCTGATGTACCGCACCGACTCCTCCGGGCTGAGGGCCTGCCGAAGGATCACGGCATGGCGCTGCGAAATCACGCTGATCTTCGTCGGGTCCGCGGACAACACGCCCGTGATCTGGCCCTCCTCGTACACGAGATGCTCATGCTCTGGGGTCTCCAGCAGAACGAACGGCCCAAAGAGCCCAGGGTGAGCGCCTTCGAACGTCAGGACCTGGATGGTCACGTTTCGCCGCTCACCTACTTCCAGCAAGCGCTGGAGCTGGCGCTTGTGAGCCTCCGCGCCCGCGATAGGGCGTAGAGCAGCCTCACCGATCACGAAGCTGAACGCTCTGGTCTGCTTGTCCAGCAACGACTGCCGTTCCAGTCGAGCCGCAACCCGCGCTTCGATGGTTTTCGTCGTCAAGCGGCGGCAGATGGTCGCCGATCAGCACATCCGCGTATTCCTTGGTCTGAAGCAGCCCCGGGATCAGCAGCGGCTGGTAAGAAGAGACGGCGATCGCCTCGGCCTCGTACCGCATGAAGTCCTGCGAGTACGACGCGAACTTATCCGGCTTCAGGTACTCCTGACCGGCCAGCAGCAGCCCTGGCGGACCGAACATCTGGTCCGCGACCTGGAGCAACCGCAGCGCGGGCTTGCGTCGGCCCTGCTCCATGGACTTCACGGTCTCGTACTCGTAGTTGGCCTCTTTGCCCAACTCCTCGCGGCTCACCCCGGCCTGCATGCGCGACAGTTCGATCTGGTTTCCGCAATACCGCCAGGACATCGGCGACTGCGAACCACCCTCCATGACGCTCATCGCGCCCTCTCTCCCATGAGGCACCTGCGGTACGCATACGCTGCGTACCGGCGTCGTTACTGCGGCACGGTACGCCTGACCAGCGGCATTCCGGACATGAATGCACCAACTCCCCCACTTCCGATGGACATCGAATGGCGGCTCCCCCGCCACCCCTGCTCAGCGAGCTGGTGACGAACGCCTGCCGTCACGCCCGCGTTTCCCCTGGTCGGGAGGTCCGGGCACGCTGCGTAGTGCGTGACGAGAAACTGCGCGTCGAGGTGTCGGACGCGAGCGAGGTGATGCCTCAGCCGCGTCAGGCGACGGCGGAGGACGAGTCGGGGCGGGGGCCGGCGCTGATCGCGGCGCTCGCGGACGCGTGGGACGCGCATCCGCGCGCCTGTGGGATCGGGAAGACGGTGTGGTTCGAGTTGAAGCTGATCGCGGCTACATAAGCCCTGCGAGGCCGTTCGCCAGCAGGCCGAAGGCGTACTCGGCGTCGCGTACGGCGCCCGGGTAACGCTCGTCGGCGGGCTCGCCGCCCGCCAGGCGCTGGAAGTTGTCCGCAGACAGCGCCCACTGGACACCGATGATCTGGACGGCGGCCAGGCGGGCGGTGAGGTCCGACGCGTCCGTGGTGTCGCGCAGGGCCTCGGCGAGGGCGCGTTCGCCGCCCGCCCTGAAGCGCTGCATGCGGTCGACCAGGGCGGGGGTGTCGTAGATCAGCCGGCTGAGCGCGCAGACGTCGGGGTGGTCGTTCATGCCGGTGATCGGGTCGCGGCGGCGCAGGCCGTCGAGGAAGTGATCGCGCAGGGCGGCCAGCGGGGTGGTGTGCGCGGGGCGGGCGCGTACCACCTGGGCGGACTCGGTCTCGTGGTCGGCCATGCGGTGCACCACGAGGTCTTCCTTGGTCGGGAAGTACGTGAACAACGTGCGCTTGGAGACCTCGGCGGCCTCGGCGATCTGGGCGACGGAGACCTCGTGGTAGCCGCATTCGAAGAAGAGGCCGATCGCGGCGTCCGAGATCGCGTCTCGGGTCCGCTGCTTCTTGCGTTCGCGCAGGCCGGGTTGACTCTCGGTCGTCACCATGCCCACGTTACCGCACCGCACTGCACTTGGAATAGTTCTGCACTTGGTGTACTTATTTACCGAGTGCAGGAACACGAAGGGGAGCGTGGGATGAACGAGATCGAGACCGATGTCGTGGTCGTGGGGGCCGGGCCGACCGGGCTGACGCTCGCGTACGAACTGGCGCTGGCCGGGGTGGGGACCCTGGTGCTGGAGAAGCTGCCCAGCCGCAACCAGCAGACGAAGGGCGGCGCGATCCATGCCCGTACCGCCGAACTGCTGGAGTCGCGCGGGCTGCTGGAAGCGATGCGGAACCGAGCATTCCCTGGTCCTCCGGTCGGCGCGAACTTCGCGCTGCTGCCGGTGCCGCTGGACACCACGGCGTGGGACACCCGGCATCCGTCCCCGGTCATGCTCCCGCAGTGGGAGATCGAAGAGGTGCTGGAGGAGCGGGCCACCGCCCTCGGGGCGCGGGTCCGGCGGGACGCCGCCGTGACGGCGGTCGAGGCGGACGACGACGGGGTGAGCGTCACGGCGGACGGCGGGCTCCGGGTGCGGGCGCGGTATGTGGTGGCGTGCGACGGGGGGCGCAGCACGGTGCGCAAGAAGCTCGGGATGCCGTTCCCGGGGCGGCCCGGGACGTATCTGGCGGTCCTCGCCGACATCCGGCTGTCGGCCGTATCGTCCCTGGTGCCGCGCGAGCGGGGGCACATCAGCACGCTGACGCGCCGGGCGAACGGCTACTGGGCCATGCTCATCCCGCTCGGCGACGACCGCTACCGGCTCACCTTCGGGCACGACGGGGGCGAAGACCAGTCGGGACCCACCCGGGACACCCCCGTCGGCGAGGACGAGATCACCGCCGCGCTGCGGGCCGTCTACGGCGAGGAGACGGTGCTCGGCGGGGTGGACAACTCCTCGCGATTCAGCGACGCGACCCGGCAGGTCGAGCGGTACCGCGAAGGCCGGGTGCTCTTCGCCGGGGACGCCGCGCACATCCACCCGGCGCTCAGCGCCCAGGGCCTGAACCTCGGCGTGCAGGACGCGTTCAACCTGGGCTGGAAGCTGGCCGCGACCGTGCAGGGCCGGGCGCCGGCCGGGCTGCTGGACAGCTACCACGCCGAACGGCACCCCGTCGCGGCCAGGGTGCTGCACCACACCGCCGCCCAGCGGGTGCTGGCGGACCCGGACCCGAGCGAGGACGTGGCGGCCCTGCGGGACATCTTCATCGACCTGATGCGGCTACCGGACACCAACCGCTATCTGACGGGGCTGGTCTCCGGCCTGGCCCTGCGCTACGACGTACCCGGTACGCACCCCCTCACCGGGCAGCGGGTCCCGGACGCCGACCTCCGCACCGACGCCGGTCCCACCCGGCTGTCGGCCCTGTTCGGCGCGGGCCACGCCGTGCTGCTGGACATGGGCGGGCTCGTCCCGGACGACGTGACGCTGCCCGAGCGCGTCGACCTCGTACGCGCCAAGTGCGCCACCGACCTGGGCGCGGGGGCGCTGCTCATCCGCCCCGACGGCTACGTCTGCTGGGCGGCGGACGACACCGAGACGTGCCGCGAGACGCTGCTCCCCGCCGTCACCGCCCAACTGACCGGCTGACCGGCTGAGTCGCGCGCGCTCACAGCGAACGGCCACGGCAACGGCCGGCAACGGCAACGGCCGGGAGCGGAAGCGGGCCGGGAGCGGCGGGGGAAAGCATCGCCGTGCCCCGGTCCGGCTCCTCGCCCCGCCGGCTCCTCTCAGACCAGGCGGCGGGCCGTCGCCCAGCGGGTGAGTTCGTGGCGATTGGAGAGCTGGAGCTTGCGCAGGACCGCCGAGACGTGGCTCTCCACCGTCTTCACCGAGATGAACAGCTGCTTGGCGATCTCCTTGTACGCGTAGCCGCGCGCGATCAGGCGCAGCACCTCACGCTCGCGCTGGGTGAGGCGGTCCATGTCCTCGTCGACGGGCGGGGCGTCGGTGGAGGCGAAGGCGTCGAGGACGAACCCGGCGAGGCGCGGGGAGAACACCGCGTCGCCCTCGGAGACGCGGAAGATCGCGTCGACCAGGTCGGTGCCGGTGATCGTCTTGGTGACGTAGCCGCGCGCGCCGCCACGGATGACGCCGATGACGTCCTCGGCGGCGTCCGATACGGACAGGGCGAGGAAGCGCACCGGGCGCTCCGTGGCCGCCATCAGCGCGGCGCTGCGGCGCAGCACCTCGACCCCGCCGCCGCCGGGGAGGTGGACGTCGAGCAGGACCACCTCGGGGCGGGTCGCGGTGATCACGGTGACGGCCTGATCGACGTCGGCCGCCTCGCCGACCACCTCGACGCCGGTACGGGCGGTCTCGCCGATCTCGGCCTGGACGCCGGTGCGGAACATGCGGTGGTCGTCGACGAGGACGACGCGGACCCGGCGCCGCTCCCCCGCCTCGTCCGCCCCGCCCGTGCCGCCCGTCTCGCCGGTACCGCCCGCCGCCCCCGCGCCGCCCGTTGCCTCGGTCATGTCGTCGCCGCCCTCTCCATCTCCAGCTCCACTACCGTGCCCCCGTCGGGCGCGGACCTCAGCCTGGCCGTGCCGCCGTTGCGCTGCATTCTGCCGATGATCGACTCGCGGACGCCCATGCGGTCGTCCGGTACCGCGTCCAGATCGAAGCCCGGGCCGTGGTCGCGTACCGATATGAAGATCGTGGCGCCCTCGACTTCGGCGAACACCTGGACCGCCCCGCCGTCGCCACCGTACTTGGCGGCGTTCACCATCGCCTCGCGCGCGGCCTGCATCTGGGCCGCCAGCCGCTCGTCCAGCGGGCAGTCGCCGACCACCACGACCTCGATCGGGACGCCGTGGTGGTCCTCGACCTCCGCCGCCGTCGCCTTGACCGCCTCAGCGAGGGTGTCCGGTTCATCCGCCTCGTCCTTGCCGGTGCCCTCCGGCTTGTACAGCCAGGCGCGCAGCTCCCGCTCCTGGGCGCGGGCCAGCCGGGCCACTTCGCGCGGATCCTCGGCGTTGCGCTGGATCAGGGTGAGGGTGTGCAGCACGGAGTCGTGGACGTGCGCCGCGACCTCGGCCCGCTCCTGGGCGCGGATGCGCATCAGGCGCTCCTCGGAGAGGTCCTGCGTCATGCGCACCACGTACGGGCCCGCCAGCAGCGCGATGCCGACGAGCACGGCGAGCGAGGCCTGGAGGACGGCGCCCAGGTGCCGGGCCGAGCCCTGCAGGACGAGGATGCCGGTCACCCCCGCGCCGACCAGCACCACGCCCGCTCCCGCCCGGGCCAGCGGCAGCACCCGCTTGCTGCGGCTCAGCTCCACCCACTGGGCGCGGCGGGCGTTGTCGGCCTGCCGCCAGAACAGGGCGACGCCCGCCCCTACGAGGAGCAGCGGCCAGATGTAGGTGTTGGCGCGGCCCAGCTGGACGCCCTGGACGAAGATGCCCATGCCGACGAAGAGCGCGACCAGGGCGATGATCTGGCCGCGCTCCGGCCTGCGGGGCAGGATCCGGCGCCGGCCGTCGGGGCCGACGGTGGTGAGCGGGCGGGTCGTCGTCTCCTGCACGCCGCCGACGCCGAGGGGGACGATGAACCAGAACAGCGCGTAGAGGAGGGTGCCGAAGCCCTCCGCCATGATCAGCGCGACGAAGCCGATGCGGACCCAGGCGACCGGCAGCCCCAGATGCCCGGCGAGCCCCCGCGCCACGCCGCCGAGCAGCCGGCCCTCGGCGCTGCGGTACAGCTTGCGCGGGGGTGGCTCGACGGGGGCGGTCGGGGGTGCGGCGGCGGTCATGCTCCGATCGTCACACGGCCCCCGCGTTCCGGACATCAGGGTCGACCCTGATCGTCCCCGGAGCGGGACTGCCGCCGCAGGCGCTTCCGGGGCGGTCAGGGGAGGTGGATGCCGTCGCGGACCTTGTCGAAGATCGGGCGGTACTGGCTCCACTGGTCTTCCGGCGCGCTCAGGTAGATCGCGTACTCCTTGTCGCCCTCGTTGCCGAAGCCCAGGTCGATCGCCCGGAACCAGCGGGCGCGGCCCTTGAACCGGAATTCCCAGATCGCCGCCGGCATGCCGCGGTAGGTGGTCTCCTGCAGGCGGGTCCGCTCGTACTCGATGACGTTGGATTTCAGTTTGGCCTCGACGTCCTCGAAGTGCTTGACCTGGTCGTTGGACGCGAAGTCCAGGACGTTGATCGACAGTTGGGCCATCTTCGCGGGGTCGAGGTAGCGGACCTCCTGGGTGCCGTCGAGCTTTCCGTCCGAGTCGGCGTCGGGCTGCCAGTCGCCGGGGACGGGGAAGGAGACCCCGAGGCCCTTGACCATGCGGTAGCCCTCGGGGACGGGGGACGGGGTGAATGACGGCGAAGGGGAGGACGAGACGCCGGCGGACGCGCCGGAGGCGGACGGGGTGCCGTCGCCCGTCTTCCACACGTAGACGCCGCCCGCCACCGCCACGACCGCCAGCGCCGTCCCGACGGCGGTCCACCGGAACGTGCGGGGGCCCTTGGGCAGCGGGGCGGGGGAAAGGACGGGGGCCGGGACGGGCGTCGGCGGGGTGGGGTCCTGCTGCCGTGGCGGCTCCGGCTCCGGCGGCGGGGCCGGGGTCCGGGCCGTCATCAGGACCATGGTCGTCGCGGTCGTCTGGTCGCCCTGCACCGGATACCCCGTCGTCGTGGGCTCCGACGCCGGGCCGCGCAGCGCCCGTTCCGTCTGCTCCGCCGACGGCCGCTGCTCCGGCTCCTTCGCCAGCAGCGCCTCGATCAGCGGGCCCAGCGCACCCGCCCGCTTCGGTGGCTCCAGGGGGTCCACGGCGATCGCGTACCCGGTCTCGATCGGCGTCGGCTTACGGAACGGGGCCCGGCCCTCGACCGCCTGATAGAGCGTCGCGCCCAGCGCCCACAGGTCGGACGCCGGGCCGGGCTTGCGGCCGCGCACCCGCTCCGGGGCGATGTAGTCGATGGAGCCGACGACCTCGCCGGTCTTGGTGAGCGTGGAGGTGCCGGTGGCCATGGCGATGCCGAAGTCCGTGAGGACGACCCGCCCGTTGGCGCCGAGCAGCACGTTGCCGGGCTTGACGTCGCGGTGCAGCACGCCCGCCTCGTGGGCGGCGCGCAGGGCGGCGATCATGCCGCGGCCGATGCGGGCGGTCTCCTCGGGGGAGAGCGTTCCGCCCTCCTTGAGCAGATCCCCCAGGGTCGTGGAGGGCACGTACTCCATGACGATGCACGGCAGCCCCCCGTCGTCCACGACGTCGTGGACCACGACCACATTGGGGTGCGTGATGCGGGCCGCGCTCCGCGCCTCGCGGCGGGTACGCTCGTGCATCGTCGTCAGTTCTTCCTCGCTGAGGTGCGGCGAGACGTGCAGCTGCTTGACGGCGACCTGACGGTCCAGCAGTTCGTCCTCGGCGCGCCAGACCGTACCCATGCCGCCGCGGCCGATCTGCTCGGCCAGCCGGTACCGTCCGGCAATCAGCCGCCCTACGTCCGACACCGCACTCCCCTCCCGCTCCACGGCGGCCTGCTTCCCCACGCATGGCGCGCATGTTCGACCCGCCACGATAGTCGCCGTGACATCGGGGATGATCTCAGGGAAGGCCCAGGGTTTCACCGGATGTCGCCGGAACGACCGTCTTGTCACGATGAACGCATGAACGATGCACCCACGGTGGCGGACGAGGGCGAGGGCGCGGCTGGTTCCGGGGAACCCCGGGGGACTCCGCCGCCGCCCTTCTTGAGCACGCCGCTGCGGCGCAGCCGTGACCAGAAGATGATCTCCGGGGTGTGCGGCGGGCTGGGCCGCTACTGCGACGTCGACCCGGTGATCTTCCGGGTGGTGCTGTCCGTGCTGGCCGTCGCGGGCGGGATCGGCCTGATCGTGTACGGCTTCTGCTGGCTGCTCGTCCCCCTCGGCGGGGAGGACGAGAACGAGGGACGCCGGCTGCTCTCCGGGCGTGTCGAGGGCCCGGCGCTGACGGCGGTGCTGTGCGCGCTGGTCGGCTGCGGACTGTTTCTCTCGATGCTGAACAACGGCGGCGTCATGTCGTTCTCGTTCATGCTGTTCCTCGCGGTGGCGGGTATCGGTTATTGGTCGCACCACCGCCGGCAGGCGGAGAGCGGCGGCGCGGTGGATCCCGCCACGGCGCAGGCCGTCGCCGACGCGCCCCCGGAGGCCAAGGCTCCGCCGACGCGGGGCGGGCCGGGTCCGTCGTGGTGGCGGGATCCCATCGTCAAGGACGGTACGACGGGACTGCCGGGCACGGGCTATCTGTGGGGGCCGGACGAGGGCCCGTACGACAGGGCCACGGCGTGGGCGCAGCGGGCCCGCCGGATCCGCGACCGGTCCTCCATCGGCGGCTGGATCTTCCTGGTCGCCCTCGCCGCCGCGGCCACCGGCGCCCGGCTGTCCTGGTACTCCCAACCGCTCGGCACCAGCCTGCAGATCGGCCTCGCGAGCGCGCTGGCGGTGTTCGGGCTCGGGATGGTGGTCAGCTGCTGGTACGGGCGCACGGGCGGCGGGACCGCCGTCCTGACCGTCCTCACCTGCGCGCTGCTGGCCGCCGCCACGGCGCTCCCCCGGTCCGTCACCACCGACTGGTCCCGCGAGACCTGGGCCCCGCCCTCCGCGGCCGCCGTGCGGCCCTCGTACGAGCTGGGCGGGGGCGTCGGGGAACTGAAACTGGACCGCCTCCGGCTGGCCGACGGCCAGACCGTCCGGACCCGGGCCGAGGTGGGCGCCGGGAAGCTGGCCGTGACCGTGCCCCGGGACGCCCGCCTCGAGATGAAGATCCGGGCGGGTCTCGGCGACATCCGCCTCCCGGGCGAGCGCACCGACGACATCGACATCGACATCGAGCCGGGACGGGAGCGGACCGTGACCCTCAACCCGAAGGGCGGGGCGGGCGCGGCCCACGGAACGCTGGTGCTGCGGCTGTCGATCGGACTGGGCAACGTGGAGGTGACGCGCTCATGAGGCGGCATCCGATGGAACCGGGCAAGCTCGTGGCGGGACTCGTCGTGCTGGGCGTGGCGGCGGTATACGGACTGGACGCGGCCGGAGAGCGCGACGTGCGGTCGCTCGTGCCGCTGATCGTGCTGGTGTGCGGCTTGTGCGCGGCGGGCGTGGTGTCCACCCTGACGTACGCCGCCCGCCGCAAGCGCGCCCGGAGCACGGACGGCTCCACGCCGTAGGGGACGGCGGGCCATGGTTGCTACGCTCCCGCCGTGATCCTGCCGACGGTCGACGACATCCGCGCGCTGCACGAGGAGTACGCCCCGACGCGCGCGGCGTTCGAACTCGTGTACACGCACTGCGAGATCGTCTGGAAGGTCGCCGAACAGCTGCTGGCCGCCGACGGCCACCAGCTCGACGCCGACCTCGTCCGCGCGGGTGCCCTCCTCCACGACATCGGCGTCTACCGGCTCTACGACACCACCGGCCGGCTCCGGGCCGCCGACTACATCCGCCACGGAGTGCTCGGGCACGCGATCCTCCGCCAGGAGGGCTTCCCCGAGCGGCTGTGCCGCTTCTGTTCCTGCCACACGGGCGTCGGGCTCACACGGCACGACATCGAACGCCAGGGGCTTCCCCTGCCGGTGGCCGACTACGTGGCGGAGACCGGCGAAGAGCAACTGGTGATGTACGCGGACAAGTTCCACACCAAGACCACCCCGCCGGCCTTCCTCTCCTTCACCGCCTACGCCGCGCACGTGGACCGCTTCGGCGCGGAGAAGACCGCCGCGTTCCACGCCCTGCGCGACCGCTTCGGCGAACCGGAACTCGCGTCGCTCAGCGCGGCGTACGGACACGCGCGGACCTGAAGCCCCCCGCCCGAAGGGGCGTGCCTACGTGAAGAGCTGTGCGTGCTGGCGGCGGCGGTGCCTGGTCCAGGCCGTGTCCAGGGACAGGTAGGGGGCGCCGGCGAGGACCAGGGGGAGCCAGGCCATCAGGTAGGCCAGGTCGTTGCCGTAGTAGTACGGCTCCGTCTGCCAGCTCACCGTCAGCCACAGGCTCAGCGAGATCAGGGCGCCGCCCAGGGCGGCCAGGCGGGAGAGGAGACCGAAAAGGGTGCCCAGGCCGACGGCCAGTTCGCCGTAGGCGATGACGTAGCCGAAGGTGGCCGGGGAGTTCAGGGCCTGGTCGACCAGCCAGGGGACGGCCGAGGTGTCGCGCACCTGGGTCATCAGCTGGCCGATCGAGCCCGCCCCGCTGTCGGCGAGGAACGCCGAATCGGTGAGCTTGTCGATCCCGGCGTACACGAAGGTGACGCCGAGGAAGATCCGCAGCGGCAGCAGCGCGTAGCGGGAGGCCATCTGCCGCACTCCGCCCGTGGGCGGGCCGCCTATGCCACTCACCACGTTCACGCTGCCCGCGTCGCCCGCGGAGCCCCCTCCGACCGTTCGATCCGCATGCCTCATGACGCCCGCCTCTCCCATTGCGCAGTCATCGAAACCATACGGATGGCAGGGGCTTTTCACTCAGCCGAGGTCAGCGCCGAAGTCAGCGCCGAAGTCAGTCCAGTACGTCGATCTGGTAGCGGTTCGTCTCCGCCCCCGACGCCGTCACCACCTGCACGTCCACCCGGCCCGGCTCCACGTCCACCGGCACCGGCACGGTCAGGGCCGTATCGGTCGGGTTGCTGAAGCCGCCCGTCACCGGGACCAGGGGTACGTGGACGTGGACGGCGCCGATGCGGACGACCATGCGGGCCAGCCGGTCGGGGTCCTGCGCGCCCGGCGGGACGAAGCCGTTGCCGCGGATCTCGATGTCGTCACCGGTGCGGATCGGGGCGTCGCGGTCGATGCCGCCCTCCTCGGGGCGGACCCGGACGACGGACAGCACGGTCGGGCGGCCGCCCTCCGCGTACTTGCCGGCCAGATACATCAGGACGGAGACGACGGCGAGCAGCACCAGCCCCCAGGGCAGCTCCGGCAGCCGCCACGGTTCACGGGCGAGGCGGACGGCGGCGAAGACGAGGGCGACCGCGTGGACGACGACGTACTGGACGTCGGCGAAGCTGCCGCGGCCCGCGTCGTCGGTGAGGAGGTCGGCGGCGCGCGGGCGGACCGCACGGATCTTCTGCAGCCGCTGCGACCGCACCCGGGCCGCGACGACGAGCCGGGCGAGCACCGCGGCGAGGCAGGTCAGCGCGGCGACCGTGAGCAGCCCGGCGGCGTGGCCGAGGGACAGGCCACCGGCGATCCGGTCCCGGTCGCCGGGGGCGACGGCCAGTTCGACGGCCAGGACGAACACCGAGAAGACGGCCAGCAGCAGCCAGGCGGCGGCGAGGGAGCGGGAGGTGGACATCCGGTTGTCCTCGCCGACCAGCGGCGCGAGCGCGCCGCCGCCCGCGTAGTGCAGCCGGGCGGTGAGGGTCAGCAGCGCGCCCGTGACGAGGGCGGCGGTGAGCCCGGCGGTGCGGGCGACCGACCAGCCGGCGCCGATCGCCGTCGCCAACTGCCCGATCAGCAGCGCCCCGACCGCGCCCCACACCACCAGCAGGGTGCGCCGCCACACCGCGTCGCGCCACACGGTGCTCTCGGCGTGACCGCTGTCGACGACCGTACGGGCCGCATGGGCCAGCTCGTCCGACACCCACTGCCGGGACGCCCCCGCGGAGTGCGCGAGGGCCGCCGGAAGGCCCTCTCCGGCCGCGAACCGCTCCCGCATGGCCACGAACGCGGCCACCGCCCGCCGGTGGCCCTCGCGGGCGCCCTGGGGGCACTCACAGCCCGCCGGGCCGTGGTCCGGGTGACCGTGGCCGTCAGGTGCGCCCGCCTTCGCCTTCGTGGCGTCTTTCGTCGTGTCCACCGCCACGAGGTCTCACCGCTCCGTCGTTCACTCGTTCTGTACGTTCAGTCGTCTGTACGGGGCGCTCGGAGCGCCCCAACTGACATGTGGTGAGAGGGGATTGTGCCGCACGGCGAGGGGTCTCAGGTGAGCAGGTCCGGCTCACCCCGGGTGATCTGGAGATACAGGGGTTGATAGTTGATCCACGCCACAAGATCGCTTCCGAGCTGCTCACGGGTCCGCACCGCGCTCCGGTGATCGATGAGCACCGGCTTCCCCGCCGCCTTCGCCGCCAGCTGCGCCTGGCACGCGCGCTCCATCGTGATGAACCACCAGGCGGCCGCGTCGACCGAGTCCCCGACGGTCAGCAGACCGCGATTGCGCAGGATGAGGGCCTTGTACGCACCGAGCGCGGACGCGATCCCTCGGCCCTCCTCCTCGTCCACGACGACGCCGGTGCTGCTGTCGTAGAGCCCGTGGTCCTCGAAGAAGGCGCACACGTCCTGGGTGATCGGCTCCAGCAGCTCACCGAGCGCGGACAGGGCCCGGCCGTGGACGGAACGGGTGTGGACGACCGCCACCACATCCGGCCGGGCTCGATGCACGGACGAGTGAACGACGAAGGCCGCCTGGTTGACGTGGTAGCGCCCGTCGACCACCTGGCCCGCCTGATTGACGAGGATCAGGTCGCTCACGGTGACATGGGCGAAGGGCATGCCGAAGGGATTCACCCAGAAGTGGTCGGTGAACTCCGGGTCGCGCACGGTGATGTGCCCGGCGACCCCTTCCTCGTACCCGTACCGCCCGAAGATCCGCAGCGCCGCCGCCAGCCGCTCCTTGCGGTACCGCCGCTCGTCGGCCGGGGAGGCGTGGGTGGGCGGCATCGTGATGTGCAGCTGGTCGGTCGGTATCGGCTCGGGATTCGACCGTGGCATCGGCATCGTCATCGGCGGCTCCGCTCCTCCGGGGGTGCTGGAGCGGAAGCTACCTCCGGGTATCGCAGGAGGCCAGAGTCACGACAGACGGTCGATCTCGGTGAGGTCGATGTCGATGGTGAAGGGGACGGTGAGCTTGAGCTGGTTGTGGTGGAGGCCGGTATGCCGGTAGGTGCGCGTATTGGTGTCGAGCTCGAAGACGTGGACCACGGGGCGAGTGTCCGTGTTCGTCATCTCGACCCGCCAGAAGTGCGGGATACCCGCGTTGGCGTACTTGTGCGGCTTGGTGTCGTGGTCACGGGACTCGGACTCGGGAGAGACGACCTCGATGGCGAGGATCACATCGCCGACCTCGAAATAGGTCTGTGCACGGCTTCGCAGGGCTTCGGCACGCAGCACCGTGATGTCCGGTTCCGGGCCGTTGCGCTTGTCGATCACCACAGTCATCTCGCGCGCGACCCGCAGTTCGGGGGGCACAGTGCGCCGTAGGCCGCTCACCAGAAGATCAATCGCGACGCTGTGGAAGAAGCGCTGCGGACTCACGAAAACCAGACTCCCGTCGATCAGCTCGGTGTGCGGCGGGAGATCAGGCAGACTCAGCAAATCGTCCACGGTGTAGCCATCCGGCGGCGGCACGGGCCACGGAGTGGTGTGCAGCGGCTCAGCGGTCATGGTTCCTCCCATGGACGGGATTCTTGGCCGTGAGGCCAGCGTACCGAGCACGAACGCCGATGCCGCCACCCAAACGAATGAGCGACGGCATCGGCGTTTGACGATCAGATGATGATCGGGAGGAGGGCGGTCACTCCCACTCGATCGTGCCGGGCGGCTTGCTGGTGATGTCCAGGACCACCCGGTTGACCTCGTCCACCTCGTTGGTGATGCGGGTCGAGATGCGCGACAGCACGTCGTACGGGAGGCGCGACCAGTCGGCCGTCATCGCGTCCTCGGAGGAGACCGGGCGCAGCACGATGGGGTGGCCGTAGGTGCGGCCGTCGCCCTGGACGCCGACCGAGCGGACGTCGGCGAGCAGCACCACCGGGCACTGCCAGATCTCGCGGTCCAGACCGGCGGCGGTCAGCTCCTCGCGGGCGATCGCGTCGGCCTCGCGGAGCAGGTCCAGGCGGTCCTTGGTGACCTCGCCGATGATGCGGATGCCGAGGCCCGGCCCCGGGAAGGGCTGGCGGTGGACGATGTCGTCCGGGAGGCCCAGCTCCTGGCCGACGTTGCGCACCTCGTCCTTGAAGAGCCGGCGCAGCGGCTCGACCAGCTTGAACTCGATGTCGTCGGGCAGTCCGCCCACGTTGTGGTGGGACTTGATGTTGGCGGTGCCGGTGCCGCCGCCGGACTCCACCACGTCCGGGTAGAGGGTGCCCTGGACCAGGAACTCCACGGCCTCACCGGCCGCGCCCGCCTCGGCCACCAGCTCGGCCTGGGCCTGCTCGAAGACCCGGATGAACTCCCGGCCGATGATCTTCCGCTTCTCCTCGGGGTCGGACACCCCGGCGAGCGCGTCGAGGAAGCGCTGCTCGGCCTCGACGACCTTCAGCTGCACGCCGGTGGCCGCCACGAAGTCCTTCTCGACCTGCTCGGACTCGCCCTTGCGCATCAGCCCGTGGTCGACGTACACGCAGGTGAGCTGGTCGCCGATGGCCTTCTGGACGAGGGCGGCGGCGACGGCGGAGTCCACTCCGCCGGACAGCCCGCAGATGGCGCGCTTGGTGCCGACCTGCTCACGGATGGCCGCGACCGACTCCTCCACCACATTGGAGGTGGTCCAGGTCGGCTCCAGGCCCGCGCCCCGGTACAGGAAGTGCTCCAGGACCTGCTGGCCGTGGGTGGAGTGCATCACCTCGGGGTGGTGCTGTACGCCGTACAGCTTGCGCTCGTCGCATTCGAACGCCGCGACCGGCACCTGCGCGGTGGAGGCGGTGACGGTGAAGCCCTCGGGCGCGGCCGAGCAGGCGTCGCCGTGCGACATCCACACCTGCTGCTGCCCGGGGGTGCCCGCGAAAAGCGTCGAGCCCGGCTTGCTCACGGTCAGGTCGGTACGCCCGTACTCGCGCGCCCCGGTGTTGTCGACGGTGCCGCCGAGCGTGATGGCCATCAGCTGGAAGCCGTAGCACATGCCGAAGACGGGGATCCCGGCCTCGAAGAGCGCGCGGTCGAGCCTGGGGGCTCCCTCGGCGTAGACCGACGACGGCCCGCCGGAGAGGATGATCGCCTTCGGGTTCTTGGCGAGCATCTCCGCCACCGGCATGGTGGACGGGACGATCTCGCTGTAGACCCGGGCCTCGCGGACCCGTCGGGCGATGAGCTGGGCGTACTGCGCGCCGAAGTCGACGACCAGGACGGTGTCGGGGGCGGCAGCAGGGGACGCTGATGGCACTTCGGCGGCCTTCCGGCGGTGGAACTGGAGGGTTGGACTTTCGATTCTAACCAGCCCATAATCGACGCCATGTCCACGCGCATGACCTTCGTCTTTACCTATGGCACCGGCCCGTCCGGCTGCCATGGTCGTGCTGCTTGAACTACTGACAAGCGACTTCCCAGGCGCCCCGGGCCGGTCAAGGCCCGGGGCGCTGGTGCGTATGTCTTCGGGTCTCTCCCGGCCCCGGTCCCGCTCGGCGACAGACAGAGACCAGGAGATACGGATATGAGCACCACCTCTGATGTGACCACCCCTGACGTGACCACCTCTGATGTGACCACCCCTGATGTGACCGACACCGCCGCCGTGATCGGTTCCGCGCGCGAGCACATCGACGCCCTCGACGAACGGATCCTCGACCTCGTCCGGGAACGGATGGCGGTCTCGGCCTCCATCCAGGAGGCGCGGATCGCGTCGGGCGGGCGGCGGGTGAACCTCTCCCGCGAGATGGAGATCCTCGACCGCTACCGCCGGACGCTCGGCAAGCCGGGCACGGCCCTCGCCATGACGCTGCTGGAGCTGTGCCGCGGCCGGGCGTGACGCCCCTTCCGTCACCCGTACGGCGCGTGACCGGCCCGCGAACGGGCTCGTTGAGCCCGGTGCCGCGTCGGCGAGGTGACCGGTCGGCAGGGGACAGCAGCCCGGTCACCATCCATAGGGCGGTCGGTCCCGGGGACGCCCGGGACCGACCGTATCCAGTCGAAACGGTTGCGCCCGGAGCGTCGTATCGAGCACGATGCAGTGAGGGAAAACACCCCGGGCCAGCACCCGTCATTGGTCCGACCACGGTCTGATCACGAGTCCGGCCGCGCGGGCGTACGCCCCTGACGCACCCTTCTTCTTCTCCCCGCCGATTCCCACCCGGAGCCCGCGGCGCACCCCCCGGCGCCGCCCCTTCAGCACCGGCGCTGCCCTGACGCCGGTGCTGACCGCCTAGGGCCCCGGGACGTCCGACCCGTTCGGACGCCCCGGGGCCCTTCGCCTGCCCGGGTCACGCCTGTGGTCCCCGCGTGCCGCTCGTGTCCCTCGTGCCTCCCGCGCCCTCTGATGCGTCTGCGGATTCTGTGACCATTCTGTGAGCAACCGTGAGGGCAACCTTTCGGCCATCGGGATGGTCATGTACGTGCAAACCGAACGCACGGCCATTCCGCGCCCCCACCGCGACGGCCTTCCAGAAGAGGTCTTCATGGAGATTCGCCGCACACTGGTCGCCGCCGTAGCCACGGCCGCCCTGGCCCCCGCCGCGCTGCTCGCCGCGCCCGCCGCCTTCGCCGACAGCGAGCCGTCGGCCAGCCCGACGGTCGTCGAGCCGAGCGACGGGCCGTCGGAGCCGCCGTCGGACGAGCCGACCGACGAGCCGAGCGACGAGCCGACGGCCGGGCCGACCGACGAGCCGAGCGACGAGCCGTCGGACGAGCCCACCGACGAGCCGACGGCCGGGCCGACCGACGAGCCGACCGATGAGCCCACGGACGAGCCGACGGTCGGACCCACCGATCTGCCCACCGATGAGCCGACCGACCCCACCTGCGAGGAGGAGTCCGACGAGGCGGCCGTCACCACCGAGCTGCGCGGGCTGCCCAGCAAGGTCGTGGCCGGTTCCGGGTGGGTGCCGTTCACCTTCCGCACCACCAACACCTCCGACAAGGCGATGACGTCGGTGGACGCGTACGTGCAGATGTACGCCATCAGCAAGGACAAGCTCGACGACGTCTCGAAGCTCCTCACCGTGCAGTGGTACGACGAGGACTCCGGCACCTGGAAGGCCATCAGCGACGAGGCGGGCTACTTCGCCTCGATCGGCGAGCTGAAGCCCGGTGAGTACGCCGACGCCACGTTGCGGCTGAAGGTCGACGCCAAGACCCCCGGCAGCTACGGCTTCGGCTTCGCGATCGGCGCGTACCACAACGAGGACGACGTCTGCGGCTTCTCCGAGGCCATGGAGTACGACTTCGACGTCCTGGTCGCGGGCAGCAAGCCGGGGCCGATCGACGACGCCAAGCCCAAGCCGGGCGACAAGGGCAACCGGCCCGTGCCGCAGGGTGGCGGCAAGGAACTGAGCGAGCTGCCGGTGTCCGGGAAGCTCGCCGAGACCGGATCCTCCTCCGCGCTGCCGATGATCGGGCTCATCGGTGGCGTCGCGATGGCCGTGGGCGGCGGGGCCGTGTTCGTTGTGCGGCGGCGTCGCGCGGCGTGAGCTTGAGTCGTAGGGTCACCCTCCTGCGGGGTGGCCCTACGGTGCTTCCCCTGGGGGTTCGTCGTCGGATGCGGGCCGGTGGGCGGGCACAACCTTGAGGGCGGCGAACGCCGTCCTCGGGACCGCGGGGGTGTCCGGGGCCACCGGGGAGACACGGACGTACGGCTCGCCCTGGGGCGGGCGGGGGTCCGGGTCGCCCTTGTTGGGCCACAGGGACATCGCCCGCTCGGCCTGGGCCGTGATCGTCAGCGAGGGGTTCACGCCCAGGTTGGCCGAGACGGCGGCGCCGTCCACCACGGCGATCCCGGGATGTCCGTACAGCCGGTGGTACGGGTCGATCACGCCCTCCTCCGCCGACGCGCCGATCGGGCAGCCGCCCAGGAAGTGTGCGGTCAGCGGGGTGCCCATCAGCTCACCGACGTTGCTGCCCGGGAAGCCGTTGATCGACTCGGCGAGGTGGCGGGCCGCCGCCGCGCCCTCGGGGATGTGGTCCGGGTTGGGCGTGCCGTGGCCCTGGCGGGCGGTGAGCAGGCCCTTGCCCGGGCCCTTCGGCTTGCGGTAGGTGGTCAGCGAGTTGTCGTGGGTCTGCATGACCAGGCCGATGATGGTGCGCTCCGACCAGCGCCGGTTGGACAGGGAGCGCGCGGCGAGCGTCGGATGGCGCAGGTTGGCCGCCAGGAAGCGCAGCCATCCCGGGCCACGGCCCTGCGGGATCTGCAGGATGGACATCATGCCCATCGCGTTCGATCCCTTGCCGTAGCGGACGGGCTCGATGTGGGTGTTCTCGTCCGGGTGGATGGACGAGGTGATCGCGACGCCACGGCTGAAGTCGGGCCGCTCCCCGCGCCGGGCGCGGTAGCGGAGGTCGGTGGTCTGGGCGCCGACCAGGGCCTCGGAGTTGGTGCGGGTGAGCATCCCGAGCCGGCCGGACAGCCGTGGCAGCAGGCCCCGGTCGCGCATGGTGTGCAGCAGGGTCTGGGTGCCGTACGTACCGGCTGCGAGGACGACGTACCGGGCGCGCAGCCGCTTCGGCCTGCCTCTGCGGCGCTTGGCGGTGGGCACGGTGGTGACGTGGTAGCCGCCGTCCGGGGCGTCGCGCACGGCGACCACGGTCGTCATGGGGTGGATGACGGCACCGGCCCGCTCGGCGAGGTGGAGGTAGTTCTCGTTGAGGGTGTTCTTGGCGCCGCGGCGGCAGCCGGTCATGCACTCCCCGCACTGGGTGCACGCCCGGCGGGCCGGGCCCGCGCCGCCGAAGTACGGGTCGGGGACCTCCTCCCCCGGCGCGGCCTTCGCCGTGCCGTCGGAGTCCTCGCCGTCGCCGAAGAAGACGCCGACGGGCGCCATGTGGAACGTGTCGCCCACGCCCATCTTCTCGGCGGCCGCCTTGAGGTGGACGTCGGAGGGGGTCATGGTCCGGTTGAGCCGGGCGCCGAGCATGCGCCGCGCCTGGTCGTAGTACGGCTCCAGCTCCTGCTGCCAGTCGGTGATGCCGCCCCACTGCGGGTCGCGGAAGAACGGCTCGGGCGGTACGTACAGCGTGTTGGCGTAGTTGAGCGAACCGCCCCCGACCCCGGCGCCCGCCAGCACCATCACCTTGCCCAGGAGATGGATGCGCTGGATGCCGAAGAGGCCCAGGGCCGGGGCCCAGAGGTAGTTGCGCAGGTCCCAGGAGTTCTTGGGCAGCGTCTCGGGCGTGAAGCGGCGGCCCGCCTCCAGGACGCCGACCCGGTAGCCCTTCTCGGTCAGCCGGAGGGCCGAGACGGCTCCCCCGAAGCCCGACCCGACGACGATGACGTCATAGTCGTACGTGTCGTCAGCAGCCTCTTCGGCACGCCTGTCGTCTGACACTGGCACCCTCCCGTTCGCTCCGTACCGGTCAGCGCAGCCGCAGGGCCTTCATCGCGCGCAGGCTGCGGCTCATGAACTCCGCGTACTTCTCGTCCGTGAGGCCGAAGGACGGGCCGAGCGGCATCATGCGCTGCTGGGCGACCGTCTGCGCCTCGGTGTACTTGAGGATGCCCTCGGAGCCGTGGCGGCGGCCGAGACCGGAGTCGCCCATGCCGCCCATCGGGGACGCGACGCTGCCGTACGCGGCGGCGTACGCCTCGTTGACGTTGACGGTGCCCGCGCGCAGCCGGGCGGCGACCGCGCGGCCGCGCCGGCCGTCCTTGGACCAGACGCTGGCATTCAGGCCGTACGGGGTGGCGTTGGCGCGCTCGATCGCCTCGTCCTCGCCCGAGAAGCGGTAGACGGACACCACCGGGCCGAAGGTCTCCTCGGTGCACACCGCCATCGGCGCCTCCACGCCGTCCAGGATCGTCGGTTCGTAGAAGTACGGGCCGATGTCCGGGCGGGGGCGGCCGCCGGCGACGACCGTGGCGCCCTTGGAGACGGCCTCCTCCACATGGCGGGTGACGGTCTCCAGCTGCCGTTCGGAGACCAGGGAGCCCATCTCGGCGCCGTAGGCGAGGGCCGAGCCGAGCCGCATGGCCTTCGTACGCGCCGCGAACCGCTCCACGAAGTCGTCCGCGACCGACTCGTGGACGTACAGCCGCTCGATGGAGATGCACAACTGTCCCGCGGAGGCGAAGCACGCGCGGACCGCGCCCTCGGCCGCCCGGTCGAGGTCGGCGTCGCGCAGCACCAGCATGGCGTTCTTGCCGCCGAGTTCGAGCGAACAGCCCACCAGGCGGGCGGCGGCGGCCTGGGCCACGCCGCGGCCGGTGCGGGTGGAGCCGGTGAACGAGACGTAGTCGGCGTGCTCGACGACGGCCGGGCCGACGACCGGGCCGTCCCCGACGACGATCTGCCACACCCCGGGAGGCATACCGGCCTCCAGCATCAGTTCACGCGCCCACAGGGCGGTCAGCACGGTCTCGGTGTCCGGCTTCATGACGACCGCGTTGCCCGCGACGAAGGCGGGTATCGCGTCCCCGACCGACAGCTCCAGCGGGTAGTTCCACGGCACGATCTGGCCGACGACGCCGCGCGGCTGGCGCAGTTCGGTGACCTTGGTGAGCGTGGGGACGACGCCCAGGTGGGACTTGGGACGCAGATAGGCGTGCGCCTTGCGGCCGTAGTGGCGGGCGGCGAGGACGACGCCCTGGATCTCCTCGTGGGCGTGCAGCCGGGTCTTGCCGGTCTCCAGCTGGATCAGGTCCAGGACCTCCGGCTGGCGGCGCAGCAGCAGGTCGTGGAAGCGCAGGAGGACGGCGGCGCGGGCGCGCACGGGGGTCGCGGCCCAGGCCCGCTGGGCCGCGCGGGCCTGCTCGAAGGCGGTGGCGACGTCCTCGGGGGTGGACTCGGGCAGCCCGGAGGCCAGGACCTCCCCGGTGAACGGGGTGTGGTTGACGGTACTGCCGCTGCCCACGACGCCCCGGGCGAGCCGGGCGACCAGCTCGGGGGTGATGACGTCGGCGGCGGTCCGGGTGCCCTTCGCGGCGACCGGATTTCCGTCGGCGGGGGCCTCCGCCGCGGATGCGGCCTGGTCCTGTGCGCTGTCCTGCGAGTCGGTCATGGGGGCGAGGGTAGGCCCCGGCCGGGCGGTTTGGGTACCCGGCGGTAACAATTCATGGCCGCGGAACAACGGCCCATGGAAGCGACGTTCAGATGCCCTCTATCGTCAGGTTCTTCACCACGTCCTCGTACAGCGCGTCCCCGGTCCCCCGGGCGTCGCCCCTGGCGGGCATCGTCACGGTCAGCTGCCAGGCGATGTGATCGTCGCTGACGTAGACATGATCGCGGTTCAGGTAGAGGACGCGGTTCTCGTCGCTGGTGGTGCCGGGCTCGTAGAAGGTGGTGTTCAGGTCCTTCGCCGCTTCGCCCTGCTGTCGCGTGTCCTTGGCCTTCTCGCTGCGCGCCTCGTCCATCGTCGACAGGGCGCCGCTCTTGTAGTACGCGGCGATCTGCCCGGTCACGCCCGCGGCGTTCGTGATCTTCCGTTCCGGGCCGGGCACCAGCTTGGTCAGGGTGATGGTGTAGACGCCGCTGGGGTCGTCGAAGGTGACGCTCGGCGCGCGCTCGTCGCTGTCGTCCTGCACCCGTTTGTACGCGCTCGGCACCGCCAGCGAGGCGGCCACCACATCGCGCTCCTCGCGCACGGTCCAGCCGGACGGCAGGGGGTCCTCGGTCGCGAACGGCTTGGTGAGGACCAGCACCAGCACGGACGCGATCACCACGAGGGCGGCGCCCAGGCCGACCTGAGCCGTGCGGTTCTCGTGCAGGACGGGCGGGACGAAACGGCTGCCGCCGCTCCGGGCCGCCTCACCGCCGTACGCGCCCGCGGGGAGGGCGGTGGGAAGCGGCCGCGGCGCCGGCCGTACGACCGACTCCAGCGCCTCGCGCGTCTCGGCCGCCGACGGGCGCATGGCCGGGTCCTTGAGCAGCAGTCGCATGGTGATGGAGCCGAGGACGTCGGGGCCCCGGGCGGGCCGCTGCGGTTCGGCCGACAGCACGGCCTGCAGGGTCGCGGGGGTGTGCGAGCGGCGGAACGGGGACATGCCCTCGACCGCCGCGTACAGCACGACACCCAGCGACCACAGGTCCGACGCCGGGCCAGGCCGCTGCCCGAGCACCCGCTCGGGCGCGATGAATTCGGGCGAGCCGACGAAGCCGCCGGTCTCGGTCAGCCCCTGTTCGCCCTCGACCTGCGCGATACCGAAATCGGTGAGGACCACCCGGCCGCCCCGGCCGAGCAGCACATTGTCCGGCTTGACGTCACGGTGCAGCACACCCGCCTCGTGCGCGGCCGACAGGGCGCCCAGCACGGCGAGCCCGATCCGGGCCGCCTCACGCGGATCGAGCGTGCCCTCCGCCAGCCGGTCGGCCAGCGAGTCGCCGCGCACCAGCTCCATCACGATCCAGGGGCGGCCGTCCTCGACCACCACGTCGTGGACGGTGACGACGGAGGGGTGGTCGATCCGGGCCGCGGCGCGCGCCTCGCGCTCCATCCGCTGGTGGACGGTCTGCCGCTCGCGGTCCGGCAGATGGGCCGGGACGCGCGGCTCCTTGACCGCCACCTCGCGGTCCACGATCTGGTCGTGCGCCTTCCAGACGGTGCCCATACCGCCGTGGCCGAGCCGCGCGAGGAGCCGGTAGCGGCCGCCGAGGAGCCGCCCCGGGCCGGGGCTCTGCCGCACGCCGTGGGCGGCCGCGCGCGGGTCGCGCGGGTCGTGCCGGTCGTGCCGGTCGCGCCGGTCGCGCCGGTCGCGCCGGTCGCGCCGGTCGCGCGGATCGTACGGTGCGGCGGCGGGGCCCTGCCCCGGTCGCGGGTCCGGCTGCGCGTCCGGCTGCCGGTCCGGGCCAGCGTCCGAACGCGGCCGAGGAGCAGCCGGGGCGCCGTGGTCGTGAGCGGGTTCGGCGCGCTGCCCGGATGCCTGCGTGGGCTCGTACGCACCGGCACCGGGTCCCGCCTGCCGTCGTGGCGGCGCGGGCGGCACCGCTTGCTGCGGCGGCCGCAGATCGTAGCTGCTGGGCTCGTTCGCCCGTCCCCCGTCGTTCGTCATGCGCAAATCATTACCTCGTGGGCGGTGAACACCGCCACCCGCCGATGGGCCGCGCGGACGGCTCGTGACAAACCCGTTGCGGCCAGGTCAGCCCGGCGCCCCGGATCGGGCGAACGTGGCGACAGCCGTATCGAAGTGACGTTTCCCCTCGGACTTCTTCTCCACCGGGGCAGAAATCCACAGATCGTACATCTTGCCGCCCTCGTTCCAGCTCAGGTCGAAGGTCTGCCGGGAGCCGCCGTCATCGGCCGAACCGTCCCAGACGAACGCCCCACAGCGCCGCCGGGTGCCCGTTGTGCGTGGTCCGGATGACCTGCCCGTTGCGGTACCCCTCGTAGCTGCTCGGCCCCTTGGCGTCCGCCGCCCGGCTCACGGAGAGGGGGCCCCTCGGGTCCGGCTCCTGGGGGTGGACGCCGATACGGAACTCCAGGCCGGGCGAGTTGTAGTAGACCCGGGGCGACTTGTCCTGGCGGGCGAAGCCGTCCGGTACGGCGAGCGAGAACCCGGCCGGGTCGTGGACCAGCTCATACCCCTCGGGCACACCGCCGGGGGACGCCTCGGGGGATGTCGGCGCCTCCGGGTCGGTGGACGCCTTCGGGTCCGGGGACGTCTTCGGTTCCGGGGACGTCTTCGGGGAGGCCGTCCGGTCCGGGGCCCGCGCGGCCGGTTCCGCGTCGCCGCCCGCGCTCGCGTCCTGGCCGGTGCCCTCCTCCGCGACCCGGGCCGCGCCACGGTCACCGGCCGTCGTGCCCTTGCCGCCGTCGTCCAGCAGCGCCATCGTGCCCGCGCCCAGCCCGGCGAGGGCGACGACCGCGGCGACGGCCATCAGCACCGTACGGCGCCCGGGGACACGGCGCGGCCGCGATGCGGGGGTGGTCGAGGCGAGCGGGGTGGCAGCCGGGGGCGCGAGCGGCGCGCCGGACCGCGTCGGGGTGCCCTCCGCGGAGAACCCCGAGGTGTCCCCCGAGTCCAGGTACGTGCGCAGCATCCGCGTCGCCTCGTCCGCGCTCAGCCGCTTGCGCGTATCGCGCCGCAACAGCCCCTCGATGAGCGGCCGCAGCGGCCCGGCGGCCTCCGGCACGCGCACCTCGTCGTGGACGACGGCGTGCAGCACCGCCGCCACGGACTCCCGGTGGAACGGCGACACGCCGCTCACCAGCGTGCACAGCAGCACGCCGAGCGACCACAGATCCGACTCGGGCCCGGTACGGCGACCCGACATCCGCTCCGGCGCCGTGTACTCGGGCGAGCCCACGAACGCCCCGGTCTCGGTCAGCGTCGTCGCCCCGTCGACCTGCGCGATCCCGAAGTCCGTCAGCACGACGCGGCCGGTGCCCGCCTCGACCAGGACGTTCGCCGGTTTGATGTCCCGGTGCAGGACGCCGCGCGCATGCGCCACCCGCAGCGCGTCCAGCAGCGCCGCCGCCACCCGGCCCGCCTCGCGCGGCCCGAGCGGGCCCTGCGCGCCCAGCCGGTCGGCGAGCGAGGACCCGTCGACCAGTTCCATGACGATCCACGGATGACCGTCCTGCTCCACCACATCGTGCAGGACGATCACATGGGGATGCTTGATCTGCGCGACCGTACGGGCCTCCCGCAGCGCGCGCTCGCCGCGCAGCCGGTCGTCGGGGCCGGAGCCCTCGTCCACGTGCAGTTCCTTGAGCGCGACATCGCGGCCCAGCAGTTCGTCGACGGCCCGCCAGACCGTGCCCATGCCACCGCGGCCGAGCCGTGAGACCAGCCGATAACGCCCGGCCAGCAGGCCGGTATTGCCCCCGTTGTCAGCCATGGGCTCATCGTGCCCCACGGCTCCGGAGGCGCTGCCTGCGGTGGGCGGCCCCGGCGCCTTGTGGGATGAGCCGCGCGCCGGGGGAACGCGAGCGCGCGCGCTCGCCCTCGGGGGCGATTGAGCGGACGGGCCGGGTCGGGGATCGTAGAGCGTGCCGATGTTACAGGGGCGGACCGCGGCCGCCCCGCATCGACGAGCGAGCCTCAGAACCGACCTCAGAACCGACCTCAGAACCGAGCCTCAGAACCGAGCCTCAAAAGAAAGACAAGCCGCCCCGCGGCGGGGGTCCACGGGGCGGCGGCTGGGGGGTGCGTCAGCTGGCGACGGGGACCTTCCAGGTGCGGGAGGCGGTCAGCAGCTTGCGCAGCGCGGGGTCTTTCACCGCGCGAGTGTGGTCCACGGCCTTGGCGGTGACGGTGTGGGGCTTGCCGTCGGACGGTACGCCGAGCGACGCGGGGGTGACGGTCTTCCTGCCGCGGGCCGCGGTGACTTCGGCACCGTCCACGTACCAGGTGAGCGAGGCGGTCTTCGGCACGTTCACCTTGAGGCTCGCCGCCCGGGCGAGGAGGGTTCCGGTGCCGGTGCGGCTGCTGAGCACGCCGGCGTGGCGGTAGAAGCCCGCGATCATCGCTTCGCGGCCGGGGAGGCTGTACTCACGGCCGAGCGTGCGCATGATCGAGTTCTGGGTGGGGCGGTTGAGGCCCTTGGGGTAGTAGCGGCCGCCCTCGTACGCGCCGACCGTGCCGCCGTCCGGTGAGGTGTGGCCGATCCAGCGGTACCACTTCCGCTTCTGCTCGGTGAGCTGGGCGGCGGTCAGCTTGGTGACGTTGGGCTCGCCGGGTTCGGCTCCGGTGTAGCTGCCGTTCTTGGCGTACACGTACTCGTCGGCGAGGCCGCCGACGGAGTGGCCGGTCTCGTGGACGGCGATCTGGTCGGAGTCCGGGTGGTCGGAGGAGGCGGTGGCGATGCCGTCGTAGCCGGCGCCGGAGCTGATCGTGTAGCCCGCGCCGCCGTACTTGGCGGAGTTGGACAGCACGATCACCAGGTCGGCCTGCGGCGCCTTCGCGGCGTACGACCCGACCTTGCCGGTGTCGACGCACAGCAGCCGCTCGGTGCCGTCGCACCAGAAGTAGGAGTCGAGGGCGGTGTCCTTGACGACGCCCTTGGACGGGTCGCCGGAGACGCCGGACTGGTTGGAGACGGCGTCCACGGACCAGACGTTGAAGAGGTTCCGGTAGGCGGCGTACGGCTCGATCGCGGAGATCTGCGCCCATGTGGAGCGTACGTCGGCGTGGAAGTCGCCCTGCTGGGCGGCGGTGTAGCCGTCGCCGACGAAGACGACGTCGACCTTGTCTGCCGGTGGGCCGTTCTCGATGACGGGCGCCACCTCGCCGTCGGCGGCGGTCTCGGCGGGGGAGAGCGTGCGGTCGCCCCGGGTGAGCCGGGCGGGAGTGGTGGCCGGGACCTCGGCGTGCCGGGGGTGGGCGCCGGGGCCGGTGAAGTACTCCACCTCATGGGTGCGCCGGACCCGCTCGGCGGCGGCGGAGGCGGCGGACGCCGAAGGGGCGGCGGGGGCGCTCACGGTCGCGGCGAGCGCCGCCGTCAGCGCCGCACCTCCGGCGACGACAGCGGAGCGTAAGGGCGTGTGGCGGCGTCGCCATCTCCCTCTGCGCACGGGGGCTCCCGAGGTTTACTCCGTAAGCGGCCTGTTAAACATGATTAATTCGCCGCTCAACCTAAGGCCAAAGGAAGGTCCGAGCAACGGGAACTAGGGAAATCGCTAAACAAATCGACCATCAGGCCCTATAGCCCAGGCTCGCGCCCCCGCCCGAAAGTGACACTCCGTACCCACGGCGGCCAACCTGTCGTCCGCAAAGCCGGATCCGCAACCCGCCGGGAGCCTTATGGTCGAGCGGTACGTCGAAACGGCGGTCGGTGAGGAGCGGTCCCGGCTGACGGACGGTCGCCTGGCGCCCGGCCCGTCCGGTACTGCTCCCCTCACCTGCCGCATCTTATGCATCCTCCTGTAGATGGACTGAGCCCGGCGCCGAGTTACCGCCGGGGAGAAGAGGGCACGGTGGCCGAAAAGCGCGCCGGAGACGGTCGGGCGGCGGGGGCGGAGGGTACGGCGGAGATCGGGCGCCGGGTGTTACGGCTGCGCACGGAACGCGGGTTCACCCAGCGGCAGCTGGCCGAACCGGCGTACACCGCGGCGTATGTCTCCACGCTGGAGGCCGGAAAGGTCCGCCCCTCCGAGGTCGCCCTGCGCCACCTCGCCGAACGCCTCGGCGTCACGTACGAGGAGCTGGTCACCGGCCGTTCGCCGCAGGACGCGACCCGGCTGCGCGCCGGGCTCACCGATGCCCGGCGGACGCTGGCCACCGGCGACACCGAGGACGCGGCCGCCCGCTTCGCGGCGCTGGGCGCCGAGGCCGACCTGCTCGGCTTCACCGACGAGCGGGCGGCGGCCCTGCTGGGGCTCGGCGACTGCGCCATGGAGACCGGCGAACTGACCGCCGCCCGCGACCACTTCGAGGCCGCCGAGAAGCTGCTTGCCGACGAGCCGCTGCCGCGTCGCGTCCCGGCGATCCGCGGCCGCGCCGTGGCCCATCTGCTCGCGGGCGAGCTGCGCTACTCCTGCTATCTGCTGGAGAGCGCCATCGACGAGCTGAACGCCTCCGGGTTGCACGACCCGAACGCCCTGCTGCTGCTCTACACCGCCGCGATCGCCCCGTACATGGACATGGGAGCGCACGCCCGTGCGGTCCGCGCCGCCGAACTCTCCCTCGCGCTGGCGCCCAGCGTCGACAACCCGGAACTGGTCGCCCAGATGCACCGCGGGGTGGCCCGCACCCTGATAGCCGAGGGCCGCACCGCGGAGGCCGACGCCTCGCTGGCCAAGGCGCAGGAGCTGTACGAACAACTGCGGCTGCGCACCGATCTGGCGCACTGCCACTGGATGCGCGGCTACGTCCACGCACAGGACGGCGACCTGGAGCGGGCGGAGAGCGAACTGCGCATCGCCCGCGACATGCTGGCGTCCAAGCGGGCGGCGCTGTTCATGGTGCAGGTGGAGGTGGAGCTGGCCGACGTGCTGCGGCGGCGAGGCCGCACCGCCGCGGCGGAAGCGCTGCTCCGGCCCCTGCTGGCGAGATCCGGCGGCTCCAGGGACTCCGGCGACTCCGGCAGCTCCGGCAGCTCCGGCGACTCCGGCAGTTCCAGGGACGGGCAGGAGGCGGTCGAACTCACCGCGGAGCGCGGCGCGGTGCACGCGGGCGGCGCCCACCGGCTGCTCGGGCTGATAGCCGACGAGCGCGGCGACGCGGAGGAGGCGGAGGAGCACTACTGCGCGGCGCTGTCGCTGCTGGAACGCACCGGCGCCGCCGGTGACCTGGCCGACCTGTGCCGGCTGCTGGGCGATCTGCTGCGGCGCGAGGGGCGGTTGGAGGCCGCGATGGACGCGTACCGGACGGGGCTGGGGCACCGGGCCGCCCCGGGCACCACCACGCTGGGCCCGGCCCCGGCCGAACCGCCCCTCCAGGGCGCGCGCTGACACCGGCCACCGGGCCGCGGGGCGGTTGGTGCGCCCGCCGGGCCGGGGGCCACTCGGGGTTGGTCAGCCCCCGCTGGGCCGGTCCTCCCCCGGCAAGGGCCGGTCGGCACGGCACGGCGGGCGGGTCAAAGGGTGAACAGGCCGCCGCGTGTGGGGGTCGCGGCGGCCTGTCCTGCGCCGTAACGCCCCGCTGCCGGCCCCGCACCGCGACCATTTTCGGCCACGGCGGTCACGGCGCGCCGAGAGGCCGTACGGCACGCTGCTGGGGCGGGGGTTCGGGTCGACCCCGCGGAGTGGTGCGGCATGTGATCCACTCTGCCCGGCCCCGGCGGGGCGCACATCCGCCCCAGGTCTTCCCTCGCACCCCGCCGATCGGCGGGGTGATCCCCCCAACAGGGCGGAGGAGACCACTCCATATTGGCGCCTCGATGCGGCAGGCTGTGCGGACAATGCACATGACAGCTGAGGGAGGGAGCGGCCGGTGATCCGTGTTGCGGTGGTCGACGACGAGGCGCTCGTACGATCCGGCCTGCGGCTGATCCTGGGCACGGCCCCGGACATCGACGTGGTCGCCGAGTGCTCCGGCGGAACAGCGGTCGAAACCGTGCTCGGCAGCGACGCCGACGTGGTGCTCCTCGACATCCGGATGCCCGACGCCGACGGCCTCACCGTGCTCGGGCAGCTGCGCGCCGCGCCCCGCTCCCCCACCGTCGCCATGCTGACCACCTTCGACGCCCAGGAGTACCTGACCGCCGCACTGCGCGCCGGGGCGGCCGGTTTCCTCCTCAAGGACACCGACCCGGAACAACTCGTCCGCGCGGTACGCACCCTCGCCCAGGGCGGCAGCGTCCTCGACCCCGGCGTCACCGGGGCCGTCATCGGCGGCTATCTCGCCGCCGAGGCCGAGGTGACCGCCGCCACCGCCGTCGACGCCCTCACCCCGCGCGAACGCGAAGTGCTCGCGCTGCTGGGCGAGGGTCTGGCCAACTCGCAGATCGCCGAGCGCATGGGGCTCGCGCCCAGCACCGTCAAGGACCATGTGCGGGCGGTGCTCGGCAAGCTGGGCGGGCTCAACCGGGTGCAGGCCGCCATCGTCGCCGACCGGGCCGGGCTGGTCACCAGCCGCCCGGGGGCGGGTTGGCCCCGGTGACCGTCACCCCGCCCGCGTCCGCACCACGGTGGCGGCGGAGGCTGCCGGGGTGGGCGCGGCAGTGGGGGCCGCTGCTGGTCCCCGTCGTGTTCGCCGTGGCCGACGCGCTGCTCGTCAACGGCGTCACCCCCGGCCTGGAGCTGAACGTCTCCCTGGTCGCGGCGGCCGCCCTGCTGCTGCGCCGCCGCTTCCCGGCGCCGGTCTTCCTGGCCACCCTGCCCGGCATCCTCATCGGCTACATCTGGTTCGCGCCGATGATCGCGCTCTATACGGTGGCCGAACGCCGCCCAGGCCCCCGGCTGCTCGGCGTCTCGGCGCTGCTGCTGGCCGCCGCGCACTTCGTCCCGTGGCCGGTGTCCGACTTCGAGCCGACCGCGTACCGGGAGAACACGCTCACCCTGATCGACGCGTGCGTCACCTCCGTCGGGCCCATCGCGCTGGGCCTGCTGGTGCGCACCCGGGGCGAACTCGCCGCCCGCCTGGACGATCTGACCCGCAGCCGCCGCCGCGCCGACGAGCTGATCGCCGAGCAGGTGCTGAGCACCGAACGCGCGCGGCTCGCCCGCGAGATGCACGACGTCGTCGCCCATCAGGTCAGCCTGATCAGCCTGCAGGCCGGGGCGGTGCAGATCAGCGCGGCGGACGCGCAGGCGCGGGAGGGGGCGCGGACGATCCGCGAGCTGTCCGTACGGACGCTGGACGAGCTGCGCCACATGGTCGGCATCCTGCGGGCGGCGGGCGGCGACCTGGAACAGCTCACCCCGCAGCCCCGGCTGGCCGATCTGCCGCGGCTGATCGAGCTGAGCGCGCTGGACGTGGCGTACGAGGAGGCCGACGACGCACGGCTCGCGGGGCGGCCGGAGGCGGTGGAACGGGCGGCGTTCCGCATCGTGCAGGAGGCGTTGACCAATGTGCGCAAGCACGCACCGGGCGCGCGGGTGACGGTACGGCTCGCGGAGGCGGCCGCCGAGGGGCGCGGGCTGCGGGTGGAGGTCCGGAACGGGCCGCCGGACGCCTCCGCGGTGGCGCCGGGGCTGCCGGGCGGCGGCCATGGGCTGGTGGGGTTGCGGGAGCGGGCGGCGCTGCTGGGCGGCACGCTCACGGCGGAGCCCACGGAGGAGGGGGGCTTCGTGGTGCTGGCGGACTTCCCGAAGGCGCCGCCACGGTCGTAGGGCGCGGGGGTCTGCACCCCGCCCAGCCCCGTTCCGAACCGAGCGCCGGCCGGGCCGATTTCGGCTGACAGACCGGAAGGGCCGTACGGGCCGTAACGTCAGGAAGGCTAGGCGGAGAGGGAGTCGGCGGCGCCCTGTTCGTCGTCGTCGGGGTCCGTCGCCACCATCAGATTGGGATAGACGTCGAACAGGCGGCGGACCCCCAGGGCCGCGAGGACGCGGTGCACATGGGAGCCGTGGGCGGCGTCCTGGGGCGGGAGGATCAACCGGAGCCGGCCCGAGCACGACCGCATCAGCCGTCGCGCGGCGATCAGGACGCCGACGCCGCTGGAGTCGCAGAAGCGGACATCGGACAGGTCGAGGACCAGAGAGTGGCGGCCTTCGGCGACCGCGTCGTGCACGTGCTGCCGGACCGCGGGCGAGGTCACGAGGTCCATCTCGCCGGAGACCTGCAGGACGACCCACTCCCCCCGTCCGTCCTCCATCACCTTCAACGTCACGCGCTCGAAGCCCTTCGCTCGCAGCTAACCGGAATTTGCTGTTCCAGGGCGGCTGCCCGCCCGGCCCCGCATAAAACTCCCCCCGTCTCACACCGCAGGAACGACCCTAAGCCCCGCTGAAGCGTTTCGTCTCACCGGTCCTGCGCACCGTGACCGACCCAATACCATCCGCAGCCGTGTTGTGCGGCACTTTGCCGCATGGAGGCGCGTTGTGTCAGCCCCCGGCACTACATTCGATATGAAGGTGGGCATAGTGCCAGGAGACCCGGCCGACGAACAGGGATGGGGGCCGCATGGCGAACGACGCACCGCCCCGCTGGGACCGCAGGATGCAGCAGCGGCTGGCGCGCGGCGAGGCCGCCGCGCTCGGCGAGTTGTACGACCGCTTCGCCTCCCTGGTCCACCATCTCGCGCATCGCGTCATGGAGGACGAGGACGCGGCCGACCGCATCACCCGCGAGGTCTTCACCTACGTCTGGGAGAACCCGGACGCGTACGACCCCAAACAGGGCTCCCTGCGCTCCTGGATCGCCACCCTCGCCCACCGCCAGGCGGTGCACCGGCTGCGGTCGCGGACCGCCGAGGAGGCCGAGGACGGTGGCGGTGGCGGTGGCGGTGGCGGCTGCGATGAGGCCGCCATCGAGGAGCGCATCCGCGACGCCTCCGTAGCGGCTCGCGCCGACTACATCGTCACGTCCATGCCCGCCCCGCTGCGCGCCGCCCTGGAGCTGGCCTACTTCGACCGCCGCGACTACCGCCAGGCCGCCGCCGCCCTGGGAGTGACCGAGGACGAGGCCAGGCGCCGCCTGCGGCTCGGGCTCCAACTGCTCTCCACCGCCTACGTCCCGCCGCCGCGCACCATGGCGCCTCCCGGTTACGGGCGGTCGCTGTGAGCGGCGCGGGCGGCCCGGAGCGGTACGACCCCGGCGACGGATTCGGTGACGGTTTCGGCGGCGGATTCGGCGACGACAGAGACGGTCCCGGCGACTTGCCGGGCATTCCGCCCGAACCGGCCGGGCCGCCCCGCATCCCGACCCCGCGGTCCGCCCCCGAGGACACCAGCGGCTGGCCGGGGCCCCTGCCGTTGGCGCCCGAACCCGAGGACCCGGAAGAAGCGGAAAGCCCGGAAGGCCCGGAAAAGCCGAAAGCACCCAACAATCCGGAAAGCACGATACATCCGGAAAGCCCACCCGAGGCGTCCCCGGCGCCCCGGCGAACCGGCACCCACACCGATCCACCGCAGCCGCCCTCGCACGATGTGCTGCGGTCGTTCCTCGGCGCCTGGGCGCTCGCCGCGTGCTCCCCGGACGAGACCGCCGCCGTCGAGAAACACCTCAACCACTGCACCTCCTGCGCCGAGGAAGCGCTGCGGCTGCGCCAGGCCGTGGGGCTGCTGCACGCCGAGCACAGCCTCGACCTCGACCCGCTGCTCCGCTCCCGGGTGCTGGCCGGGTGCCTCGGCCGCCGCCCGGCGCGGATACCGGTGCCGGGCTGGGCCGCCGCGTACGACGCGGAGGCCGCCCGGCTGGACGCGCTGCTGCGGGACATGGGCGAGGCCGAATGGCGCGCTCCGGTGCGGCTCAAGTGGTTCGACGGGCAGCGGCTCACCGGGCGGGACACCACCGTCGCCGGGGTGATCGGGCATCTGATGGCGGTGGACGGCATCGTGGCCGCCGCCCTCGGGCTGCCCGATCCGCTCGGCGAGGACGCCCCCGGCTCACCCGCGGCCCGTACGGACGCGTACTGGCACGCGGAGCCCGACGCCGCGGGCGGAACCGGCCCGTCCGCCCTGCTGCGCGAGTTGTGGCGCGAGCAGGGGCATTCCCTGGTCCGTACGGTGTCGTTCGCCGGGCGCGGGGCCTCGGACCTCTCCGTCCCGTTCGGGGACTTCACGCTGCCGGTCCGCGACGCGTTCCTGGACCGCGCCTTCGAGTGCTGGGTGCACGCCGGGGACATCGCCGAGGCCGTCGACTACCCCTATGAACTTCCCTCGTCCGCCCACCTCAAGGCCATGATCGACCTGTGTGCCCGGCTGCTGCCCGACGCGCTGGCCGAGCGGCGCCGCGCCGGGCTCGCCGCCCCGCCGCGCCGCCTGGTGGAGGCGGGCGCCCCGGGCCGTACGCTCCATCTGGAGGTCGAGGGCACCGGCGGAGGCGACTGGTACATCCCGCTGGACTCACCGGCCGCCGTGGGCACGGCGGAGGAGACGGTGGCCCACATCGCGCTGGACCCGGAGGCGTTCTACCAGCTGGCGGCCGGGCATGTGCCGCCGCAGGAGGCGGCGGTGGGGCAGCTGGGGGACGTGGAGGCGATCCGCGACGTGCTGTTCGCGGCGGCCTCGCTGTCGCGGCTGTGACCGCGACCGCGAGAGGTCGACCGAAGATCAGCCGAAGATCAGCCGAAGACGACCGTACGGTGGCCGTTCAGCAGCACGCGGCGCTCGCTGTGCCACTTCACCGCGCGCGCCAGCGCCTGGCACTCCACGTCGCGGCCGACCGCGACCAGCTGGTCCGGGGTGACCTCGTGACCGACGCGCTCGACCTCCTGCTCGATGATCGGGCCCTCGTCCAGGTCGGCCGTCACATAGTGCGCCGTCGCACCGATCAGCTTCACCCCGCGCGCATGGGCCTGGTGGTACGGCTTGGCGCCCTTGAAGCTCGGGAGGAAGGAGTGGTGGATGTTGATGATGCGGCCGGACAGCTCCTTGCACAGGTCATCGGAGAGCACCTGCATGTAGCGGGCCAGCACCACCAGCTCGACGTTCTCCGCCCGCACCAGCTCCAGCAGCTCCGCCTCGGCCTGCTGCTTGGTCTCCTTGGTGACCGGGATGTGCCGGAACGGAATCCCGTACGAGCCCACCAGCTCACGGAAGTCGGTGTGGTTGGAGACCACGGCCGCGATCTCCACCGGGAGCGCGCCGATCCGGGAGCGGAAGAGCAGATCGTTCAGGCAGTGCCCGAACTTGCTGACCATCAGCACGATGCGCATCTTCTGGTCCGCCCGGTGGATCTGCCAGTCCATCCCGAAGGAGTCCCCGACCGCCGCGAAGCTCGCCCGCAGGTCCTCCACCTTCACCGGGGAGACGGCACGGAAGTGCACCCGCATGAAGAAGAGCCCCGTGTCCCGGTCCCCGAACTGCTGGCTGTCCTCGATGTTGCAGCCGGTCATGAAGAGGTAACTCGACACGGCGTGCACGATGCCCTGCTTGTCCGGGCAGGACAGCGTGAGGATGTACTGGTCGGGAACGGAATGCGACTCGCTCATGACTCCATAGCGTCGCACACCCGCGACACTCCTCGGGACCGTCACTAACCCGCCTGCGTCATGATCGCCAGCACCTCGAGGGTGCGCGGCGGCACGTCCGGGTCCTCGCCGTCGTTGGTGGCCAGCCGCACATGGGCGTCGCGGGCCGCCCGCACCGCCTCCGGCCAGCCGTGGTGCTGGATGTACGCCGAGACCGGGGCGTCCGCGCCGACCTGGTGGAGGATCCTCAGCACCCGCAGCACGGCGACGTCGACGAGCGCCGCCTCCTGGGAGTCACGGAAGATCGTGCCGACGTACTTCTCGGCGGACCAGTTGTCCAGCCAGGTGTCCTCGACCAGGCGGTAGACGGCGTCGGTGACATCGCCGTATCCGGGTTGCCCGGCCAGCCAGCACTCCTGCTGGAAGACCGGGTCAGAGAGCATGTGCAGCGCCGAGCGCACATGGGTACGCCAGCGCCACCACGGCATGTCGTTGACAGGCATACCGCCCATGGTGGTCGAGCGATGGCCGCGACGGGAAGACTTCTCCGAACCTTGCACAGTGATCGATCGTACGTTCTTCACACAGAGGGACGCATAACCCCCCGGGTGTTCACCTTTCCGATACCCGCGCGTTCCCCGCCATAACGGAGGTGTTCCGTCCGGAGCACCAGGCTCCCATGGCATGACCGGACGGCGACGCCCCTCCCCCCGCACCCTACGAGCAGCCGCCGTCGCCGCACTGTGCACCGCAGCCGGCGCCTCCTCGCTGACCAGCTGCGGCTCGCTGCCGGGCCTGGCGAAGGGGGCCGACAACAAGCCCATCACCGTGATGACATGGGCTCCCGAGGGCACCAAGGCGACCAATATGCCGGGAATGCCCGCCATGGCGCAGGCGTACGCGCGCTGGGTCAACGCCGGCGGCGGCATCCACGGCCGCAAGCTCAAGGTGATCACCTGCAACGAGCGCAACGACTCGGTCCGGGCCGCGCGCTGCGCGCAGGAGGCGGGCAAGGCGAAGGCCGTCGCGGTCGTCGGCTCGTACAGCCAGCACGGCCGCTCGTTCACCTCCCCGCTGGAGGTCGCCGGAATCCCGTACATCGGGGGCTACGGGGTGTCCCAGGAGGAGTTCAACAGCCCGTACTCCTACCCCGTCAACGGCGGCCAGGCCACCCTGCTCGCGGGCAACGGCCGCCAGCTCGGCTCCCGCTGCGAACACGTCTCACTGGTACGCCCCGACACCATCGCGGGCGACGAACTCCCCGAACTGCTCGACGCCGGGCTCAAGGCGGCGGGCCGCAAGCCCGCCCATGACATACGCGCCCCCGAGGGCGCGGGCGACTACAGCTCGCAGGCCACCACCGCCCTGGAGGACGTCGGCGCCGACAGCTCCCTGGGCTCCGCCGCCGCGGGCGCCAAGCTGGAGAACTCCTGCGTCACCGCCGCGCTCGGCAACCGCACGGGCACCTTCTTCGACTCCTTCCGGCGCGTCCAGGAGGATCACCCGAAGGTGCGGATCGCCTCCATCATGGGCAGCGTCCGGCAGTCCCTGGTCGACAGCACGGGCGGCAGCAAGAGCCCGCTGGAGGGGACGTACGCCACGGGCTGGTACCCGCCCCCGGACGATCCGCGCTGGGGTCCGATGAAGAAGGTCATCAACAAGTACGCCTTCGACGACAACCGCATCGACCCCGACGACGCGGGCACCCAGACCACCTGGATCGCCTACACCGCGCTGCGCTCCGTCCTGATGTCCCTGAAACCCGGCGACATCAGCGCGCGCACCGTGCGCAACGCGCTGGACCACGGCCACAAGGTCGACACCGGCGGCCTGACGCCCCCGCTGCGCTGGGGATACGACGACCCGCTGAACGTGCCGGACTATCCGCGGATCGTGAACGCC
Source organism: Streptomyces sp. NBRC 110028 (assembly GCF_001417735.1). GTDB lineage: Bacteria > Actinomycetota > Actinomycetes > Streptomycetales > Streptomycetaceae > Streptomyces. The sequence goes on along the minus strand of NZ_BBUZ01000022.1, from coordinate 896,216 downwards.
GACGTCACCTACCAGGTGGTGCGCGACGGGCGGCTGGTCGGGGTGCGCAAGGGGTTCGTCAACGTGGCGAAGACGCTGGAGCGGTACGGCCCCCGGGACTGAGCCGGCTCCTCCACCGGGCCGCCGGGTTCATCCGGACCCGGCGGCTTCGTCGGCTCATGTGCCGCTGGTCACAGCTGGGTGGCCTCGTGCTTGGTGAGGTTGTACTTCCCGGCGAGCGGGTTCCACAGCTCGGCCGCCTTCCGCTTGGCCGCGGTCGCCTCGCCGCTGGCCCGCTCGGCCGCCCCGACCCGCCCGGTCCGGCGGGCCTGGCCCTTGTGGCAGCCCTTCTTGCCGCGCGCCTGGTCGGCCCACGCCGCGTACTGGCTGTCGGCCTGCGCGGAGGACTTCCACGCCTTGGTCAGGGACGCGGTCAGCTCGGTGTGGTTCGGCAGCTTGTCGATGGTCAGCTTGCCCAGCCGGGTCACCAGGTCGTTGCGCTGACGAGCGGCCGTGCGCAGGTCCGAGGCGGCCTTGGGCAGGGCCTTGCAGGACTTGATGTTGTTCACGGCGTTGATCACCGCCGAGCGGCTGTTGTTGCTGTCCTTGAGAAGCGCGTCCAGCGACTTCGCCTGCGGCTCCGCGGGGTCGGCCGACTTGCTCGGCTCGCTCTGACCATCGCTCGGCTCCGAGCTGCCCAGCGTCGTGTTGTCGTCCCTCTTCCCGTCGTCACCGCCCGCGCTGAGCGCCGCTCCGGCGGCGAGCCCGGCGATCCCGCAGCCCGCGACCACGATGCCGACGAGCACGGCGGGCGACATCGGGCGACGGCGCCCGACACGACCACCACGGCCGCCGTGCCCGCCGCCCGCGTCCCCGGGGGCCGGGGCGGGGGCGCTGAACTGCGGCAGCTGCTGCGTCTCGCCGGGAGAGCCGGCACCGGCGCCCGGGGCGGCGGCGCCGTCGGCCCGGAACAGCCCGTCGAACTCGGAGGGCGGCGGCCGGTCGCCCGGACGGCCGGGGCGGATCGCGAAGGGGGAACCGGTGGGCTTCGGCGGCTGCTGCTGTTGCTGCTGCCGGGCGCGCCGGGACGGGGCGGGCTTCGGCGGCGCGGCTGCCGGGACCGGGGCCGGGAGTACGGCGGTCTCCTCCGCCGCCCCGGCCGGAGCGGCGGGCGCGGACTGCTGCGGGCGGCCACGGTGCGCGCCGCGGCCGGGGCGCACGGTGCGCAGCTGGGTGGTGGACTCGCCGGGCGCCTCGGCCTTGGCGGGCCGGTTCTCGGGCGGCAGCGGCGCGCTGGCGGAGGGCTGCTGCGGGGGCTGCGGCCGCGCGGCGTGGCCGGCCCCGGCACCGGGCACGGGGGGCAGGTACTGGGTCGCCTCGGCGTCGCCCGCGGGCTGCGGCGGCAGCACCTGCGTCTCGTCGGCGGCACCGGTGTAGGGCTCGGGCTGCGGCTGTCTGCCCGGCTGCGGCTGTGCGTACGCGGGCGGCTGGGGCTGTTCCGGCTGCTGGTACGCGAGAGGCTGCTGCGGCGGCTGCGGCTGCTGGTACGCGGGAGGCTGGTGGTGCTGCGGCGACTGCTGCTGCGGCAGGGGCTGTTGCGGCGCCCAGCCCTGCGGCGCCCCGTACGACTGGTCAGCCCCCGACGGCGGGCCGAACGACTGCCCGGGGGCCTGCGGCGGCGGCCCGTACGGCTGGTCCGCCCCCGACGGCAGCCCGTACGACTGCCCGGGCCCCGGCTGCGGCGCCCCGTACGCCTGCCCCGAGGGACCGTACGGCGCGCCCTCGGGCGGCAGCGGGCCCGCGCCCTGCGGTGCGTCCTGGGGTCCCCAGGGCTGGCCCCAGGCCTGCCCACCGGCCGGGGCGCCGTGCTGGTGCCCCGTACGGTCCGAGTGGTCCGAGGGCTCCGGGGGCCAGGGGTCACCCTGAGCGGGCAGCACAACGCCCTCACGGACCGCAGGCAGCTGCGGCTCGTCCCCCTGTCCGCTCTGCGTCACCGGGTCTCCTTGAATAAGCGATTACCGAATCGTCGGCTCACGCTACCGGTTACCCGCGAGGGTCGGCGCCCGCCGGAGGGAGAGACTGGTCACCGGCGAAAGCCCGGAACAGGCCCGGAACAGGCCCGGCGAGGACGCCCCGCGGGCCCGGTGACGAGGGCACACGCCCCGCTCAGGCCGCCTGCACCTCCAGCCTCGCCCCGAACTCCCGCACCACCGGTTCGTCCCGGTACGGCTCCAGGCGCTGCTGGAAGTCGTCCAGATACTCCACGCCCCGGTTGGAGCGCAGCGTCTGGAGCAGATCCACCGCCTGGCCGCCGACGTGGCACGCCTGCTCCACCTCGCGCCCCTGGACATGCGCCGTGGCCAGCAGCAGGAGCCCGATGGCGCGGCGCCGCACCCGGCCCTCCGGGTGGCCTGCCAGGGCCTCTTCGGCGCGCCGCCGGGCGGGCTCGGCCTGGCCCAGGTCGCGGTGGCAGTGGGCCAGTTCATCGGCCAGATACGCGTGGTCGAAGTGCTGGATCCACGGCGGCTCGTCCCCCGACGGCCCGCCGCTGCCCACCGCCCGCTCCATCGCGTCCAGGGCTCGCCCGGCCGCGTGCTGGCAGGCCGGGGCGTCCCCCATCAGCGCGTGCCCGCGCGCCTCGGCGGCCAGGAACATCGACTCGGCGCGCGGCGGCACCTGACCCCGCGAGCCTTCCTGCGCGGCCTTGGCCAGCTGCGCGATCTCCCGGGGGTTGCCCAGCTGGGCGGCGAGGTGGCTCATGCTGGCGGCCAGCACGTATCCGCCGTAGCCCCGGTCACCGGCGGCCTGGGCGAGCCGCAGCGCCTGGATGTAGTAGCGCTGGGCGAGACCGGATTGGCCGGTGTCGATCGCCATGTACCCGGCCAGCTCGGTCAAGCGGGCGACCGCCGCGAACAGTTCGCGGCCGACGGACTCCCGGTAGGACCCGGCGAGCAGCCCGGAGACCACGCTGTTGAGGTAGTGGACGACGACCGGGCGCACATGGCCGCTGCCGTAGCGGTGGTCCAGCTCGACCAGCGCGTCCGTGGTGGCCCGCACCGCGGCGACGTCGGAGCGGCCGACCCGGGCCCCGGCGGTGCGCGCGACCTGCGCGTCCGCGCCGGTGATCAGCCAGTCGCGGCTGGGCTCGACGAGCGCCGATGCGGCGACGGTCGAGCCGGTCAGGAAGTCGCGGCGGCCGACGTCGCTGCGCCACAACTCGCAGACCTGCTCTATCGCGCCGAGCACGGTCGGCGAGAACTGCAGCCCCACACCCGACGCCAGGTTCTTGCCGTTGGCCATGCCGATCTCGTCGATCGTGACCGTACGGCCGAGCTTGCGGCCCAGCGCCTCGGCGATGATGCCCGGGGCGCGGCCCCGGGGCTGCTGTCCGCGCAGCCACCGGGCGACCGAGGTCTTGTCGTAGCGCAGATCGAGACCGTGCTCGGCACCGCACATGTTGACCCTGCGGGCCAAACCGGCATTGGAGCACGCGGCTTCCTGAATGAGCGCCTGCAGCCGTTCGTTCGGCTGTCGCGCCACAAGCGGCCTAGCGGCCATGGTTTTACCCCCAGTGACTGCTGTGCGTTCTCGGCGGATGCCGTCCCTGTTGATCAGTTCCCCGCAGCTATCGCAGGTATACGGCGAATGCGGAACTTGCCCGTATTGACCACATAGACCGCTTGGTTCACGTACGTGCGTACGGCCACGCCACAACGCCCTCGTACGCCTGTCACGCATGGTGGCTACCCGCTCACACAGCCGGAACCTCATGCGCGCCCCCGGCCATGCACCCATGCGCCCCGGCATGCCGTCCCCGCGCCCGGCCGGGGCGCGGCCGTAACCCTTGTTGACGGCGGAAGTTGTCTTGGTCGTGGAAGAGACCATGGACGTGACAGGAACACCACATATCCCGAAGCAGCGCGGGGAACGGCTGCTCGACGCCGCGGTGCGCTACGCCGAGGAACGGCACTGGGACGTGCTCGCCGGCGCCTGGCTGGACACCGTGAAAGGCCTCCAGCGCTGCTCCTGCGGACAGGCCGACTGCCCGGCCCCCGGCGCCCATCCGACCGCCCCGGACTGGGTGAACCAGGCCACCGGCAGCCCGGTCGTGGTGCGCCGGATGTGGGCCCGTGCCCCGGGCGCGTCGATCCTGCTGCCGACCGGCCGCACCTTCGACGCCCTGGACGTACCGGAGTCGGCGGGCTGCCTGGCGCTGGCCCGGATGGAGCGCCGCAACGTCGACCTCGGCCCGGTCACTTCCACCCCGGACCGCAGGATGCTCTTCTTCGTTCTCCCCGGCGCCGCCGCGAAGATCCCGGACCTGCTGCGGAACCTGGGCTGGCCGCCGTCATCGGTCGACCTGGCGGCCCGCGGCGACGGGGACTACGTGGTCGCGCCCCCGACCCGGGTCGGGCGGCACGGCCCGGCCCAGTGGGCCCGTCGGCCGACCGCCGCCAACCGCTGGCTGCCGGACGCCGAGGAACTGGTGAGCACGCTCGCCTACGCGTGCGGACGCGAAACCCGCGGCCGCGAAACCCGGTCCGCCCCCGGCGCTGACACGCCCCGGCGTCCCTGACGCGCCCGGGCGCACCCCCCGTATCGTGGGCGCGGACGGGGACATGACCAGTCCGCGGACCAGCCTCATGGTGGAAGACGGGATTTCCGTGCCGGACGCACACGCAGACGCCCACGCAGACGCCCACACAGACGCACACACAAGCACAGGCCCAGAAGTAGACACAGAAGTAGACACAGACGCGGACGCACCCGCCGGGGCGGCGACCGAGCCCGCCGCCGCACAGCGGCGGCCCGCCGTGCAGGTGCGCGGTCTGTGGAAGCGGTACGGGGAGCAGATCGCGGTCCACGGCATCGATCTCGAACTGCCCGCCGGGCAGTTCATCGGGCTCGTCGGCCCCAACGGCGCGGGCAAGACCACGACCCTGTCGATGATCACCGGGCTGCTGCGCCCCGACTCCGGCACGGTCGAGATCGGCGGGCACGACGTCTGGCAGGACCCGGCCGAGGTCAAGGCGCGGATCGGCGTGCTGCCGGAAGGGCTGCGGCTGTTCGAGCGGCTTTCGGGGCGCGAGATCCTCGCGTACACCGGGCGGCTGCGCGGCCTGCCCGGCGACGAGGTCGACAAGCGCGCGACCCAGCTGCTGGACGTCCTGGACCTGGCCGGTGCGCAGAACAAGCTGGTCGTGGACTACTCGACCGGCATGCGGAAGAAGATCGGCCTGGCCGCCGCGCTGCTCCACAACCCGGAAGTCCTCTTCCTCGACGAGCCCTTCGAGGGCGTCGACCCGGTCTCCGCGCAGACCATCCGCGGCGTGCTGGAGCGCTACACCCGCTCCGGTGCGACGGTCGTCTTCTCCAGCCATGTGATGGAGCTGGTGGAGTCGCTGTGCGACTGGGTCGCGGTGATGGCGCGCGGCAGGATCCGCGCACAGGGCGCGCTGGCCGACGTACGGGGCGACGCGCCGTCCCTGCAGGACGCCTTCCTGGAGCTGGTGGGCGCCCGCGCCCAGGACTCCGGGGACAGCCTCGACTGGCTCGGCGGCGGCGCCCGATGACGCTCGCCGATCCGCTCGACGCCAAGGGCCCGCTCGACACCGCGGCGCCCGCTCCCCCGGCGGCCCCCACCGGCTCGCCGCTGCCCGTCTTCGTCCGGCTGAAGCTGTCGCTGCTGCGCAACGGGCTGCGGCAGTCCGCGGGCCGCCGCGCCGCGTACATCACCTCGCTCGTCATCACCGTCCTCTTCGCCCTCCTCCAGCTGCTCGTCCTGGTGCTGCTGCGCGGCCACGACGACGCGGACGCGCTGGTGACCGTGCTCGCCGCGGTCCTCGCGCTCGGCTGGGCGGTGATGCCGCTCTTCTTCCCCAGCGGTGACGAGACCCTGGACCCCACCCGGCTGGTGATGCTGCCGCTGCGGCCCCGGCCGCTGATCGGCGCGATGCTGGTGTCCTCCCTGATCGGCATCGGCCCGCTGTTCACGCTGACCCTGGTGGTGGGCTCGCTCATCGCCATCGCGCACGGGGCGGCGGCCGCGGGGGCCGCCGTCCTGGCGGGCGTGCTGACCGTGCTGACGTGCGTGGCGCTGGCGCGGGCCGTCGCGACCGCCAACACCCGGCTGCTGAGCAGCCGCAAGGGCCGCGATCTGGCGCTGCTGAGCGGTCTGTTCATCGCGATCGGCACGCAGTTCGTGAACATGGGCGTGCAGAAGCTGTCCGGCGAGGGCGGACTCGGCGTGCTGCGGCCCGCCGCGGACATCCTGCGCTGGGTGCCGCCCGCGACGGCGATCGACGCCGTGCAGGGCGTGAGCGAGGGCGCGTACGGGCTCGCCGCCGCCCAGTTCGCCCTGAGCGCGGCCGCGCTGGGGCTGCTGATGTGGTGGTGGTCGCGCAGCCTCACGCATCTGATGACCACGCCGGACAGCTCCACCATCCAGCCGGAGAAGCCGCGGCGGGGCGCCGAGGGGGCGGGCTCGTCCGCCGGCGCGCCCGGCCCGCTCGGGCGGCTGGTGCCCGCGGGGCGCAGCGGCACGGTCATGCTGCGCACCCTGCGGTACGCGGTGCGGGACCCCAAGGTCAAGGCCAGCTGGGTCAGCTCGCTGGGCGTCGGCCTGCTGCTGCCCATCATCACCTCCATCCAGGGCAACGGCAGCATCTACTGGGCGTGCTGGGCCACCGGGATGCTGGGCATGCAGATGTACAACCAGTTCGGGCAGGACTCCTCCGCCTTCTGGATGGTCGCCCAGACCATCTCCTCCCCGCGTGACGCCTATCTGGAGCTGCGCGGGCGGGCGTTCGCGATCGCGCTGGTCGGACTGCCGTACGCGCTCCTGGCGGTGGTGGCTTCGGCCCTCTTCATGCACGACCTGCCCGCCGTCCCCGAAGCGCTCGGGCTCGCGTTCGGCCTGCTCGGCGGTTTGATGGCGACCGGCGCGCTGGCGTCGGCGCTGCTGCCGTACTCCATCCCGCAGGACAGCGCCAAGAACGTGGCCCCGGGGCAGGGCGGGCTCGCCTGGATGGGCCTCATCGGCGGGATGGTCGCGGGCGCCGTGCTGTGCGCGCCGCTGCTGGCCCTGACGATCTGGCTGCACACCAGCGGGGCGCACAGCCTGCTGTGGGTGCTGCTGCCGCTGGGTGTGGTGTACGGCGCGGCCATCGCGGAGGCCGGGCTGCGGCTGGCCGCGCCGCGGGCGGCGGGGCGGCTGCCGGAGATTCTGGCGGCGGTGAGCAAGGGCTGAGCCCTCGGCCATGACGTGCGGCGTGCGGCGCGGGAGCGGGACTGGTCGGTCCCGCTCCCGCGCCGCCCTTCTGGTGCCGTGTCCCGTACGGCGCCGTGTCCCGTACGGCGCTGTGTCCCGTACGGCCCCCGGGCGAAACGTATCTGCGCGTCTAGTCCAGGTACTTGCTGTACACCCAGCCCCTGGTCCCGGGCTTGATGCCGGAGGCGGTCCGCTTGAGGATCTTCCCGTAGGACCAGCTCTTCGTGAATCCCCCCAGACCGCCGGTACGGCAGAAATACCGGAAGGAGTCTCCCCGGTACAGCGTCCCTATCGCGCGGTACTTGCTTCCCGGTCCGGTGCGGAATCGGGCGCCACTCGTCGCCACCTTGAAATTGACATCCGGTGAATTGAACCGGCATGCCGAGGAGCCCACGGCGGACGCCGTGGGTGCCATCGCGACCGAGCCGCCCAGCATGAGCACCGCCGAGAGCACGACCATCGAGGCTTGATGTTTCAATTTCACGCGATCCCCCCCGAGATCAGTGATTTCCTTACGTCCTGGCGTTAAAGCGTGATGACGCGTGACTGAGCGTAGCAGCAGCCAATGCGCAAGCGCCGTAGTGGTAGACGCCATTGGTGCCGCGAAGGTTGAATTCCGGATGGGAATACCTTCACCCGCACCGGCGCACGACCCGGAACCGGCCATCCACCGCCTTCACCGCGGGATCCACCGGGCACACCCCCACCCTCCCCCATCGCCCCGCTACTTCCACACACTCGCGCCCAGGCCGTCACAGTAAGCACACAGTTGACGACCCGGATGCGGAATTCCAGCCCCTAGGATCGTCGATCAGGGAAGGATCGGGCAGGGAGATCGACTTGCTGAACAAGACAACGTGGCTGCGCGTCGCTACGCCCGTTGCCGTACTGGCCCTGGCCCTCACGGCCTGCGGATCCGATGGGGAAAAGAGTCATACGTCCACCTCCCATAAGGACAAGGCCCATTCCCGCTTCAACGGGGCGCACAAGAACGGCGCGCGCGGTGCGAGTGCCGCGGCGAAGGCCGTACTGAAACCGGGGCAGTCCGCGTGGCGGGCATTCAAGGAGGACACCGGCGTCAAGCCGTATTACTCGATCATCGCACGGCGGATCGACGTCGGAACCGCCGCCGACGCCAAGACCCTGGTCTCCGATCCGAAGGACGCCAAGGGCAAGGTCCCCGCGACCGGCTATGTGACGTACCGGCATCTGACCGGTGGCGTCGTCAAGGAATGGCCGCGGGTCGGCGACTACGCGGATGTGTACGCGGACGGGCGGCGCGGCACGAAGGTCATCGGGGGTGGCACTCCGAAGGGGTGCGCCGATTCGGACACCATCAAGAACTGGAAGAACGGCCAGAGCTACACCTTCTGCACCACGTTCCTCATCCCGGCGGACGCGAAGCGGCTGGAGATCTCCTGGACCGAGATCGGCGGCAAGCCGTTCGTCTGGAAATTCCCCTCGCGCCGCTGACGGCGGCCCTTGGTTAAGACTCAGGGGGTCCGGGCTGCGCGGGGAGGTTGGCGGCGAGGAACGGCTCCACCACGCGGCGCCAGGCTTCCGGCTGGTCGTAGTGGACGAGGTGGCCCGCGTCGGCCACCTCCGCGTACTCACCGCGGGGCAGGACGCGGACCATCTCCTGGGCCTCGGCGCGGCCCAGCTCGCCGTCCAGGCCACGGACGACCAGGGTGGGGCACTCCACCAGGGCCAGCTCCTCCCAGTGGGCGTCATGGGCCCAGCCCGCCCGCGCCTTCAGCATCTGGCGGCGGGAGAAGACCGGCCGCCAGCCGTCCGAACGCTCGGCCATGACCTCGGCGAAGAAGTCGCCCCGGGCGGGGTTCGGACGCTCCAGCAGCGGATCGTCCTCGCCGAACCACTTGCGGACGTCCGCGAGGGTCGCGAAGGGCACCGGCCAGGACCGGAACCAGTCGGTCCATTCGCGCTGTGAGGCGCCGCCGAGGGCCGAGGCCCGCATATCGCAGATGACCAGGGCCCGGACCAAGTCGGGCCGCCGGGCGGCGAGCTGCCAGGCCGTCAGGGCGCCCATGGAGTGGCCGATGAGGGCCACCGGCCCCAACCCGAGCTGCTCGACGGCCGCCTCGGCGTCGTCCACGTACGTGCCGCGGTCGAACGGCCCGCCGGCGGGCTTCTCGCTGCGGCCGTGCCCGCGCTGGTCGAGGGCGACGGCCCGGTGCCGGGTGGCGAGCCAGCGGGCGGTCCGCGCCCAGTGCGCGGCGCGGCCCATCAGCCCGTGGAGCAGCAGCACTCCGGGGCCGCCGCGCGCCCCCGCGCGGCCTCCGGCCTTGGGCGGGTCCGTGAACTCCCAAGCCGCGAGCCGCACCCCACCGGCTCCGGTCACGTCGATGCGTCGCACCATGTCGTCTGGCACCTCCATCCCTCTCCCGACCACCCCCGACCACCCCACAGTATCGAACTTGTATTCGAACGCGCGGCAAGTGCCAGGCAACACCCCTCATTCGAGTGACCACGCTCAAGGATTGGTCGCCTCCGCCGAGGGGAGACAGCTAGCGGGAGGCGGACTACTCGGGGAAGGAAGTCCGCGGGGGCCGACCCTGGGAGCTCGGGGCTCCGGGTCGCTACGGCCCCGGGTCGTAACGGCCGCGTTCGCGCGGCCCGCACGATCCGGGGCCCGCCGGGGGGACATGGGGAAGCGGGGCCCCGGCGCCTCACGGCACCGGGGCCCTCGCGTTCGAACGCCCGCTCGGCATCGCTGCCGCTCGCCGGGCCCATAGGAGCCCCCTCCCCTGACTGCGAGCACGCTTGTGCATATGCGTCAGCGACAGGGTTGCACGGGTCGCCCGCGATCGCTCGATTTCCCCGAACTCCGGTGCCACCAAAACCCGTCACCGCAGGTAGCGACGTCGAACGACGGGTGGCCTATGCCGGGGGCCTCTGCGCCGCGCGGCGGGCCGGGCGGGCGCGGCAGCGGCGTGCGGGCATGGGGAGGGGAAGGGGGAGGGGGAGGGGGA
>NZ_BBUZ01000022.1:870021-885427 GCF_001417735.1 Streptomyces sp. NBRC 110028 | reverse complement strand
GGGGGAGGGGGAGGGGGAGGGGCCCGGTGGAGTCAGGCCCTGCCCCAAGATCTAGCGCTTGGCCACGAAGACGTGGGAGGCGATGTCCGCCTCCAGCTCGGCCGCCTCGCCGCCGCTGCCGACCAGGACGCCGCCCGGGGACTCCGTCACGCTCACCACCGAGCCCGGCTGCACCCCGGCCCTGCGCAGCGTGTACATCAGCTGGGCGTCCATCTGGATCGGCTCGCCGATGCGGCGCACGACCACCGTCTTGCCCTCGGTGCCGGGGGCCAGCTCGCGCAGGCTCACCATGCTCTCGTCGAGGAACGGGTCGGGCTCGCCCTTCTCGCCCAGCTCGTCCAGGCCCGGGATCGGGTTGCCGTACGGCGACTCGGTGGGGTGGCGCAGCAGCTCCAGCACGCGGCGCTCGACCGCCTCGCTCATCACGTGCTCCCAGCGGCACGCCTCCGCGTGGACCTGCTCCCACTCCAGGCCGATCACGTCGACGAGCAGGCATTCGGCGAGCCGGTGCTTGCGCATCACGCGGGTGGCCAGGCGGCGGCCCTCCTCCGTCAGCTCCAGATGGCGGTCGCCCGCGACCGTCACCAGTCCGTCGCGCTCCATGCGCGCCACCGTCTGGCTGACGGTGGGGCCGCTCTGATCGAGCCGCTCCGCGATCCGGGCGCGCATGGGGACCACGCCCTCCTCCTCGAGTTCGAGGATGGTGCGGAGATACATCTCCGTGGTGTCGATCAGTCCGGACATGCGTGCCCCTTGATGTGTCGTGCGGTGGCCCTGAACCCAATTCTGACGCATCCCACCGACAAGAGAGCCGGATCGGCCACTGCCGCAGCGCTGGGTGGAGGCGGTATTGACAGCGTCATGATCCACAACGCAACGTGATCCGCGCCACGGGGATGTGGACCCAAGTTAACACCGACACGAAGGGCCTCGGCGATGAGCCAGAGCAAGCCGGCAGGGCGCTTTTTCGACGCCGCGATCGGGCTGCTGCACAAGGTGCGGGACGAGGAATCCGAACGCATCACCGCGGCGGGCGGACTGATCGCCGATACGGTCACCGGCGGCGGCCGGCTCTTCGTCTTCGGCGCCGGCCACTCCTCCCTGCCGGCCCAGGACGTCGTCTACCGCGCGGGCGGGCTGGCCCTGATGAACCTGCTCCCGGTGCCGGGAGTGGTCGGCGTGGATGTCATGCCCGCGACGCTGGGCAGTGCGCTGGAGGGGGTCGAGGGGCTGGCCACGGCCGTCCTGGAGACCGGTCCGCTGCGCTCCGGTGACCTGCTGTTCGTCATCTCGCTGTCCGGCCGGAACACGCTGCCGGTGGAGATGGCGACAGGCGCGCGGGAGCGCGGGGCGACGGTGATCGGCGTGACGTCCGTGGCGTACGCGACGGCGACCACGTCCCGTAACGCGTCGGGCACCTTCCTCAAGGACCACTGCGATCTGGTCCTCGACAACAAGATCGCGGTCGGTGACGCGGAGGTCACGGCGGAGGGCGTGGGGGCGCCGTTCGCCCCCGCGTCGACCGTGGTGACGAGCGCGCTGATGCAGGCCGTGGTGGCGGCGGGGGTGGAGGAGCTGGTGGCCCGCGGCGTACGGCCGCCGCTGCTGCGGTCGGGCAACGTGGACGGGGGCCACGAGTGGAACCGCCAGGTGATGGCGGACTACGGCGACCGGATCTTCTACCGGCGGTAGAAGATCACTTGCCTTGGGCGAGGTCCACCGCGGCCGCGACCCGGGCCGCCACGTCCTCCGCGTACGCCGTGTCCGCACGGTCGAAGGGCCGGCGGGCCGGGCCGCGCAGCAGGGTGAGCACGCCCAGGGTGCGGCCGCGGCTGCGCAGCACCGCGCACAGTGCGTGCACGGAGCCCTCCGGCCACTTGCGGGCCGCCGCCCACCGCGCCGCCGCCTCGTCCGCACGCGTCGCACTCGCCCGCACCGAACCGCAGCGCTCGGCCGCCTGGAGCGCCGGGTGGCCCTCCGGATAGGCCACCGGGATGCCGCCCGGGGCCATCGGGGAGCACGGGCCCGCGGCGCCGCCCGGCGTGGCCGCCGCCCGCACGAGACGGATCCGCTCGCCCCCACCGGCCCCCAGCGCGCCCGGCGGCACCGGCTCCGGGCGGTCCAGGACCAAGTCGATCAGGGCGTCGTCGGCGAAGCCCGCGAGCGCGAAGTCCAGGTGGACCGCGGCGGCCTCCATCGGGTCCTCGCACTCGGCCGCAGCCCGCGCCGCCCGGTGCAGCTGGTTGCCGCGGAAGCGCAGCCGCGCGCTCTCCTGCTCGTGCTCCTTCGGCTCCGTCACGTCCTGGAAGATCCAGGCCACCCCGAGCGGCACCGGCTCCTCGGTGAGCGGCGAGGCCAGCCGCAGGAAGCCGCTGCGCCAGCAACGGCGCGCCGGGGGCGCGTCCTCCGGGGACTGCCCGGCCGCCTCGCGCAGCGTCACCCACAGCTCGGTGGGCGCCGGGGGCGCGCCCTCGGCGAGGACGTACTGGAGGGCGTTCTCGACCTCCTCCACGCCCTGTTCGAGGAACTCGCCCAGCGGCCGCCCGAGCGCGGCGGTGCGGCCCGTCCGCAGGGCGGCCGCCGCGTTGCCGTTGAGGACGGCCACCCGCAGATCGGCGTCGACGAGGACGACGCACCAGGACGCGTCCTCCAGCAGCGCTTCGCTCAGCGCGATCGACCGCTCCAGGTCCAGCTGCGCGTGCACCTCGCTGAAGGCGCAGTACACCCCGGCCGGGCGGCCGTCCGCGCCCGGCACCGCGGACGACTGGACACGGACCAGGACCCGGCCGCCGTCCTTGGTCAGCAGGGCGAACTCGTGCACCCGGCGCCCGGTGGCGCCCAGGACCTCCATCAGCCGCGCCTCGACGTCCCGCGCGTCCTCCGTACGGACCGCCCACCCCGCCAGTCCCTTGCGCCCCACGGCCTCGGCCGCCGGCCAGCCGAGGATGCGCTCGGCCTCGCGGTTCCAGTGGGTGACGGTGCCGTCGGCGTCGAACGCGCACAGCGCGGCGTCCATGCCGTCCAGCAGCGCGGCGAGCAGGTCGGAGTCGTCCCGGCCGGGGCCGGTCGCGGGCACGGGCGCGGCCCCCGGCTGGGCCGGGACGGGACGGGCGGGACGCGCGGGTTCGGAGCGCTGCGGAGCGGTCACCGGACACCCCCTGCGGGACGTGGTGGACGTGGCTGCCTGTGATGGTGCACGTCGGAACATTGAACTCGAACGTGACGCGCACCACACCGGATTCCGCGAAATCGTTGCCTCCCGGAAATTCGCTTGTGTGCGCCGCGAGGCCGTTCCTAAGGTGTTGAGCACACGAGAAGGGAGGTGGTTCGGCAGATGTATCAAATCCGGACGCGTGAGGTGGCTGCGGGCTAGCGGTCCGTCGTCGCGCTCAGCGCATTCGCCGGACCGGCGTACGAAGGATGTACGCAGCCGGCCAATCCCAAGCAGTCACCCGGCCCGCGGGTCGCCGGTACGTCCGACCGGCCCCCAGGCGCCCTCACCGGCGCCAGGGGACAGACCCGCGGGTCGTCTGCGTTCCTGGACAACGGCCCCGGCGCGCTCCCTCACGGGGACAGGCGCTCGATCCGCCAGCCCTCCCCGTCCGGCGTCCGCACATACCGCAGCCGGTCGTGCAGCCGGTTCTCCCGGCCCTGCCAGAACTCCACCGCCTCCGGCACCACCCGGAACCCGCCCCACTCCGGCGGCACCGGTACCTGCTCGCCCGGCGGATAGCGGTCCGCCAGCTCCGCGTACGCCCGGTCCAGCTCCTCCCGCGCACCGACCACCGAGGACTGCGCGCTGGCCCACGCGCCCAGCTGCGAGCCGTGCGGGCGGGTCCGGAAGTACGCGGCCGTCTCGTCCCGCCCGGTGCGGTGCGCGACGCCCGTCACGATCACCTGGCGGGCGATCGGATGCCAGGGGAAGAGCAGCGAGACGTGCGGGTTCCCGGCCAGTTCGCGGCCCTTGCGCGACCCGTAGTTGGTGTAGAAGACGAAGCCGCGCTCGTCGAAGCTCTTCATCAGGACCGTACGGGAGCTGGGGCGCCCGGCCGCGTCCACCGTGCCGACGACCATCGCGTTCGGCTCGTACAGCCCGCTGCCCACCGCCTCCTGGAACCACCGGGTGAACTGCTGGAACGGGGTGCCCCCGAGGCCCGTCTCGTCGATGCCCGCCGCGCGGTAGTGCTCGCGCATGGCGGCCGGGTCGTATGTGCGCGCGGAGTAAGCCGAGGGGGAAGCCGGGGGCTCCGGGTCAACATGAGGCACGCGCATATCTTGCAACATCATCGGTCCACCGCACGGGCTGCCCCGAAAGAGCGATGCCCCCTCTCCCCCGCGTCGGGGATCCGTAACCCTCCGCCCGCCGCACAAGCGGTGTGCCACTTCTCACGCGCCCCTGTGACTGGCGCGTCCACCGCCCCGTGGCCGACCATGCGCCTGTCAGCGCGGTGCCCCGGCGCCGGTTTTCGCCCCTGTTGGGTGACCACCGCACAGACGGGGCACACCACCGGGTACCCGGTACGGACCGCGAGCCGTCGGCCGCGGAGTCGTCCGGGGCCGGACGATCCGATGGCACCGTTCTCCGCCCCTTACGACGTTTCATCCGCACCAGCCGTATCCCCGCACCGTTGTTCGTTCCGTAGCCACCTGTCGCCTACACCATGAGGAGCCGCCCGATGTCGGACTTCGTACCCGGACTCGAGGGAGTCGTCGCGTTCGAGACGGAGATCGCCGAACCCGACAAGGAGGGCGGCGCGCTCCGCTACCGCGGCGTCGACATCGAGGACCTGGTGGGCCACGTGTCCTTCGGGAACGTCTGGGGCCTGCTGGTCGACGGCGCCTTCAACCCCGGGCTGCCCGCCGCCGAGCCCTTCCCCATCCCGGTGCACTCCGGCGACGTCCGGGTCGACGTACAGTCCGCGCTGGCCATGCTCGCGCCCGTCTGGGGCCTCAAACCGCTCCTCGACATCGACGAGGCCCAGGCCCGCGACGACCTCGCCCGCGCGGCCGTCATGGCGCTGTCGTACGTCGCCCAGTCGGCGCGCGGGCAGGGTGTCCCGATGGTGCCGCAGCGGGAGATCGACAAGGCCGAGACCATCGTCGAACGCTTCATGCGCCGCTGGCGGGGCGAGCCCGACCCCAAGCACGTCGCCGCCGTCGACGCGTACTGGACCTCCGCGGCCGAGCACGGCATGAACGCCTCCACCTTCACCGCCCGCGTCATCGCCTCCACCGGCGCCGACGTCGCCGCCGCGCTCTCCGGCGCGGTCGGGGCCATGTCCGGGCCGCTGCACGGCGGCGCGCCCTCCCGGGTGCTCGGGATGATCGAGGAGATCGAGCGCACCGGCGACGCCACGGCGTACGTGAAGAGGGCGCTGGACCGGGGCGAGCGGCTGATGGGCTTCGGGCACCGGGTCTACCGCGCCGAGGACCCGCGGGCGCGGGTGCTGCGGCGCACCGCCAAGGAGCTGGGCGCGCCGCGCTACGAGGTCGCGGAGGCGCTGGAGCGGGCCGCTCTGGAGGAGCTGCACAACCGGCGGCCGGACCGGGTGCTGGCCACCAATGTCGAGTTCTGGGCGGCGATCACGCTGGACTTCGCGGAGGTCCCGGCGCCCATGTTCACGTCGATGTTCACGTGCGCGCGGACGGCCGGATGGAGCGCGCACATCCTGGAGCAGAAGCGGACCGGCCGTCTCGTCCGCCCCTCGGCGCGGTACGTCGGGCCTGGCACCCGCGGCCCGCAGGAGGTCGACGGGTACGGGGACATCTCGCGGTAGCGGTACCGCTACCGGTAGGGGCCCATGAGCCCCTGCCCCTCGCGGGTGCGGGCAGCGCCCAGCGCCTCGTCCAGGATGCGCGACCACTGCGCCACCACACGCTCCCGGCGCGCGCTGTCGTCCGTCAGCAGATTGGCCAGGCCCAGGCCGCGGGCCATGTCGAGCAGCCCCTGCACGGCCTCCCGCACCCCCGGGACCGTCTCGTCGGCGCCCAGCAGCTCCACCGCCATGCGGTGCGTCTCGCGGCCGATACGGGCCTCCAGGACGGTCACCCGGGCGCCCAGCTGGGGTTCGTACGACGCGGCGACCCACAGCTGGAGCGCGGCCCGGAACAGCGGGCCGGTGTACAGGTCGACGAGTTCCGCGACGACCGCGCGCGTACGGGCCGTGCCCTCGCCCGCCGGGGCGAGGGCACGCAGCTCCGCCGAACGCTGCTCCGCGACCTGTTCGACCGCGGCCGTGAACAGGTCCTCCCGGGTCGGGAAGTGGTGCTGCGCCGCGCCCCGGGACACCCCGGCCCGCTCCGCGACCACCGACACCGTCGACCCGGTCCAGCCGTGCTCGGCCAGGCACGCCACGGCGGCCTCCAGCAGCCGCTGCCTGGTCGCGCGGCTGCGGTCCTGCTTGGGGTCACGCGTACGCGGGGACGTACCGCGACTCACTGACCGGCCTCCGTCGCCCCGGCCTCCGTCGCCCACACCGGATCACGCCGCTCCCGGAACGCCGTCATCCCCTCCCGCGCCTCCGCCGACCCGAACAGCCGCGCCGACAGCTCCGCCAGTGCCTCCCCGTCCCGGTCGAACGCGCACCGCACCTCGGCCGTCACCAGCCGCTTGGACTCCGCCAGGCCCTGCGGGGAGCCCCGGCGCAGACCGTCCAGCACCGGCGCCAGCGCCCCGTCGGCGTCCCCCTCCGGGTCCGCCACCGTCACCAGGCCGATCCGGGCCGCCTCGGCGGCGTCGAACCGCTCCCCCGTGAGGTAGTAGCGGGCCGCGGCGCGGGCGTCCAGGCGGGGCAGCAGCGGCATCGATATGACGGCCGGGGCCAGGCCGAGCCGCGCCTCGGTGAACGCGAAGCTCGCGCCGCGCCCCGCCGCCGAGATGTCGCACGCCCCGAGCAGCCCCAGCCCACCGGCCCGCACATGCCCGGTGACCCGCGCGACCACCGGCTTGGGCAGCTCCACGATGGCGCGCAACAGCTCGACCAGCCCCAGCGCGCCCGACGCGGCCGGGGGTTCGCGCAGATCCGCGCCCGCGCAGAACGTGGTGCCGGTGTGCGTGAGCAGCACCGCCCGGACCTCCGGATCGGCCCCGGCCGCCGCCAGCCCGGCCCGCAGCTCGGCGACCAGGCGGGCGGAGAGCGCGTTGCGGTTGTGCGGCGAGTCGAGGGTGAGCACCCGGATGCCCCGGTCACCGGACGAGCGCACCAGAGGTACTTCGGCGTCGGCCGGGGCGCCGGTCGGGGCGTCGGTCGGGGCGCCGGTCGGGGCGTCGGTCAGGGGGTCGGTCATGGGCTGGTCGAACTCCTTTCCCTGGCGCGCAGTTCGCGCCGCAGGATCTTTCCGGCGGCCGAGCGCGGCACGCTGTCGGTGAACTCCACGCGCCGCACCCTCTTGTACGGGGCCACCTGCCCGGCAACGTAACGGATCAGCTCGTCCTCCGAGATCCGGGCACCGGGCCCGCGCACCACGTACGCCTTCGGGATCTCGTTGCCGTCCCCGTCCGGCACCCCGATCACGGCGGCGTCGGCGACGGCCTCGTGCGCGATCAGCACGGCCTCCAGATCGGCCGGGGCGACCTGGTAGCCCTTGTACTTGATCAGCTCCTTCACCCGGTCCACCACGAACAGCCAGCCGTCCGCGTCCACATGGCCGACATCGCCCGTGTGCAGCCAGCCGTCCGCGTCGACGATGGCCGCCGTGTCGGCGGGCCGCCCCAGATAGCCCTTCATCACCTGCGGGCCCCGGATCAGGATCTCCCCGTCCTCCCCCACCGCCACATCCCGGCCGCCGTCGACGCCACCGTCCAGGCCGACGACGCGCATCTCGGTGTTCGGCAGCAGCTTCCCCACCGTCCCCGGCGGAACGCCCTCCGCGTACCGGGGCACCAGATGGCAGCCCGGAGACAGCTCCGTCATCCCGAACGCCTGCAGCAGCGGCGGCACCCCCAGCCGCCGCGCGCACGCCTCCGCCAGCCGCGCGTCCAGCGGCGCCGCCGCGCTCAGCACGTACCGCACCGACGACAGGTCGTGCTCCGCCACCGCCGGATGCCTGGCGAGCGCCAGCACGATCGGCGGCGCCACATACAGCGCCTGCGCCTCGTAGCGCTCGATCGCGGTCAGAAACCGGTCCAGGTCGAAGCGCGGCAGCACGATCACCGTGCTGCCGGCCCGCAGCGGGGCGTTCATGAGCGCCGTCAGCCCGTACACGTGGAAGAACGGCAGCACCGCGAGCACCCGTTCACCCGGCCGCGTCGGCACCAGGGCCTCCACCTGCGCCAGATTGGTCGCCACGCTGCGGTGCGTCAGCATCACGCCCTTCGGGCTGCCCGTCGTCCCCGACGAGTACGGCAGCACCGCCACGTCCTGCGCCGGGTCGATCTCCACCACCGGCTCCGGCGCCGTGCCGTGCAGCATGTCGCGCAGCGAACGATGCCCGCCCGCCTCGTCGCATACGAAGATCTCCCGCACCCCGCCCGCCTGCTCCGCCGCCTGCCGCGCCACCCTCAGCAGCGGCGACACCGTCACGATCCACGTCGCCGCCGCGTCCCGCAGCTGCTGCGCCAGCTCCTCCGCCGTCGCCAGCGGATGCACCGTCGTCACCGCCGCTCCCGTGCGCGTCACCCCGTAGAACGCCATCGGATACATCAGCGAGTTGGGGCTGTGCAGCGCCACCACCTCGCCCTTGCGCACCCCCGCCGCCGCCAGCTCCGCGGCGATCCGGCGCACGGCGCGGTCCAGCGCCGCGTAGCCGACGCGCTCCCCCGTCACCCCGTCGATGAGCGCCGTACGGTCCCCGGACTCCTTCGCCGCGCGGCCCAGCACCGCGTCGTGAATGGGCAGATCGACGAGCGGGACGTCAGGAAACTCGCTGCGCAGCACCATGGCCGCTCCCCTCGGGTCACTGTGCCTGCTTGTTGCCTTCCCGTCCGTACTGCCCCGGTCGCCCGATCAGTACGACTTCGGCAGCCCCAGCGTCTGATGCGACACGAAGTTGAGGATCATCTCCCGGCTGACCGGCGCGATCCGCGCCACCCGCGCCGCCGTGATCAGCTTCGCCAGCCCGTACTCCTCCGTCAGGCCGTTCCCGCCGAGCGTGTGCACCGCCTGGTCCACGGCCTTCACGGCCGCCTCCCCGGCCGCGTACTTCGCCATGTTGGCCGCCTCCCCCGCGGCCGCGTCCTCCCCGGCGTCGTACAGGTACGCGGCCTTCGCCATCATCAGCCGGGCCAGCTCCACCTCGATGTGCGCCTGGGCGAGGGGGTGCGCGATCGCCTGGTGCGCGCCGATCGGCTCCCCCCACACCTGGCGGGTGCGCGCGTAGTCCACGGCCTTCGCCAGGGCGTGACGGCCCATCCCCAGCGCGAACGCCGCCGTCATGATCCGCTCCGGGTTCAGCCCCGCGAACAGCTGCGCCAGCCCCGCGTCCTCGTCCCCCACCAGCGCGTCCGACGGCAGCCGTACGTCGTCCAGCACCACCTCGAACTGCTTCTCGTTCGCGGCCAGTTCCATGGGGATGTGGTGGTACGCGAAGCCCGGGGTCCCGCGCGGGACGACGAACAGGCAGGGCTTGAGCTTCCCGGTCCGCGCGTCCTCCGTACGGCCCACGATCAGGGTCGCGTCGGCGATGTCCACGCCCGAGATGAAGACCTTGCGGCCGGTCAGCACCCAGTCCGCGCCGTCGCGGCGGGCCGTGGTGGTGATGCGGTGCGAGTTCGATCCGGCGTCCGGCTCCGTGATACCGAACGCCATCGTCACGGTGCCGTCCGCCAGCCCCGGCAGCCAGCGCGACTTCTGCGCCTCCGTGCCGTACCGGGCGATCACCGTGCCGCAGATGGCGGGCGACACGACCAGCATGAGCAGCGGGCAACCGGCCGCGCCCAGCTCTTCCAGCACGATGGACAGTTCGGCTATGCCGCGCCCTCCGCCGCCGTACGCCTCGGGGAGGTTGACGCCGAGGTAGCCGAGCTTGCCCGCCTCGGCCCAGAGGTCGGGGGTGGCGGTGTCGTGGTGGTCCCTGCCGAAGGCGGCCACGGCGGTGCGGAGGTCGGCCTGCTCCGGGGTGTCGATGGGGGTGTGCGCCTGGGTCATGTGCGGCTCCGTCCGGTGTACGGGTTGCTCGGCGCTGTACGGGGTGGGTCGGGCTATGCGGGCTCCTCCACCGCGACGACCGCGAGCAGGGCTCCGACCTCGACCTGGCGGCCCTCGGTGGCGTGCAGCGCGGTGAGCACCCCGGCGGTGGGCGCCGTCACGCGGTGCTCCATCTTCATCGCCTCCAGCCACAGCAGCGGTTGGCCCGCCGCCACCTGGTCGCCCACGGCGACATCGGCGATCCGCACCACCGTGCCGGGCATGGGCGCCAGCAGGGAGCCCGGCGCGGTGCGGGCGGTGGAGTCGGGGAAGCGGGAGAGGGGGATGAGGGTGTGCGATCCGAGGGGCGAGTCGACATATATACGGTCGTCGTGGATCGAAACGTCGAACGCGCGGCGGATTCCGCCGGCTTCGAGGACCACCTGGTGCGGGGTCGCTCGGAGCAGGTTCAGGCCCGGGAAACCGTCCGCGGCAAGACCGTCGCGGGTGAACCGGTAGCGGACCTCGTGCTCGGTGCCGTCCGGGGCGCGGTAGGTCTTGATCTGCGGCTGGGACGGCACGTTCCGCCAGCCGCCGAGGCGGCCCACCACGGTCGCGGGCCGATCCGAGGCGTCGGCCAGCGCGGCGGCGAGGGCGGCAAGCGGTGCGGCCTCCGCGGCGGGTTCCGTCAGCTCGTCGAGGTGGCGCGTCAGGAAGCCGGTGTCCATGCGCCCGGCCTCGAACTCCGGGTGCCGCAGCGCCCGTACCAGCAGGTCGCGGTTGGTGGCCGGGCCGTGGATCCGGGCGTGCGCCAGGCCGTGGGCCAGCCGCCGCAGCGCCTCGGCGCGGGTGGGCGCCCACGCGATGACCTTGGCCAGCAGGGGGTCGTAGTGGACGCCGATCAGGTCGCCGTCCGCGATACCGGAGTCCACCCGCAGTCCGCCCGTCCCGACCGACAGCCGGTGCATCACGCCCGCCTGCGGCTGCCACCCCCGGCCCGGGTCCTCCGCGTACAGCCGCGCCTCGACCGCGTGGCCGCGCGGGGACGGGGGCCCGGGGTCCAGGGCCTGCCCCTCGGCCACCCGTAGTTGGAGGGCCACCAGGTCCAGCCCGTAGACCTCCTCCGTCACCGGGTGCTCGACCTGAAGGCGGGTGTTCATCTCCAGGAAGTACGCGCGTCCCGCCGACGAGACCAGGAACTCGACGGTGCCCGCGCCCTCGTACCCGATGGCCCGGGCCGCGCTCACCGCCGACTCCTCCAGCCGGCGGCGCGGTTCGTCGCCGAGCCCCGGCGCCGGGGCCTCCTCGATCACCTTCTGGTGGCGGCGCTGGAGGGAGCAGTCGCGGGTGCCGAGGGACCAGACGGTGCCGTGGGTGTCTGCCAGCACCTGGACCTCGACGTGGCGGGCACCCTCGACGTACGGCTCGACGAACACCTCGCCGTCCCCGAAGGCGGCCGCCGCCTCCGCGCGGGCGGAGGTCAGTTCGGCGGGGAGCGCGGCCAGGCCACGGACGACGCGCATGCCGCGCCCGCCGCCGCCCGACGCCGCCTTGATGAGAACAGGCAGGTCGTCGGCGGTGACCCGGTCGGGGTCGAGGGAGTCGAGGAGGGGGACACCCGCGTCGCGCAGCAGCCGCTTGGCGCGGGTCTTGGAGGCCATGGCCTGCATCGCGGCGGGCGGCGGCCCGACCCACCGCAGCCCGGCGTCACGGACGGCCTGGGCGAAGGCGGCGTCCTCGGAGAGGAAGCCATAGCCGGGGTGGACGGCGTCCGCCCCGGCCGCGAGGGCCGCCTCGGTCAGCAGATCGCCACGCAGATACGTATCGGCTGGGGCGTCGCCCGGCAGCCGTACGGCGGTGTCGGCCTCCCGTACGTGCGGGGCGCCGGCGTCCGCGTCGGAGTGGACGGCGACCGTGGCGATGCCGAGTTCACGGCAGGTGCGGATGACGCGGCGGGCGATTTCGCCACGGTTGGCGATGAGGACGGATCGGATCACGGCGGGGTTTTCCCTCACATCCGGAAGACGCCGAAGCCACCGCGCGCCCCCTCGACGGGCGCGGTGTGGAGGGCGGAGAGGCAGAGGCCGAGGACGGTGCGGGTGTCGCGCGGGTCGATGACGCCGTCGTCGTACAGCCGCCCGGAGAGGAACAGCGGCAGCGACTCGGACTCGATCTGCCGCTCCACCATGGCGCGCAGGGCGGCGTCGCCGTCCTCGTCGTACGGCTGTCCCTTGGCGGCGGCGGACTGGCGGGCGACGATCGACAGCACCCCGGCGAGCTGCTGCGGGCCCATCACGGCGGACTTGGCGCTGGGCCAGGCGAACAGGAAGCGCGGGTCGTACGCGCGGCCGCACATGCCGTAGTGGCCCGCGCCGTAGGAGGCGCCGATGAGGACGGAGAGATGGGGGACGCGGGAGTTGGAGACCGCGTTGATCATCATGGCGCCGTGCTTGATGATCCCGCCCTGTTCGTAGGCGCGGCCGACCATGTAGCCGGTGGTGTTGTGGAGGAAGAGAAGGGGGATGTCGCGCTGGTTGGCGAGCTGGATGAACTGCGCGGCCTTCTGCGACTCCTCGCTGAACAGCACCCCCTGGGCGTTGGCGAGGATGCCGACCGGATAGCCGTGGAGGGTGGCCCAGCCGGTGGCGAGGCTGGCCCCGTACAGCGGCTTGAACTCGTCGAAGTCGGACCCGTCGACGATGCGGGCGATGACCTCGCGCGGATCGAACGGGGCCTTGAGGTCGCCGGGCACGATCCCGAGGAGTTCGTCCGCGTCGTACTTCGGCGGTTCGGCCGGGCCCGGATCGGGGTGGGCCTTGCGCCAGTTGAGGCGGGCGACGACGCGGCGCGCCTGGTGAAGGGCGTCGGGCTCGTCGGTGGCGAAGTAGTCGGCGAGGCCGGAGGTGCGGGCGTGCATATCGGCGCCGCCGAGCGATTCGTCGTCGCTCTCCTCGCCGGTCGCCATCTTGACCAGCGGCGGACCGCCGAGGAAGACCTTGGACCGCTCCTTGACCATGATCACGTGGTCGGACATGCCCGGGATGTACGCGCCTCCGGCGGTGGAGTTGCCGAAGACGACGGCGATCGTCGGGATTCCCTCGGCGGACAGGCGCGTGAGGTCGCGGAACATGGCCCCGCCGGGGATGAAGATCTCCTTCTGGGAGGGCAGATCGGCGCCGCCGGACTCCACCAGGCTCACGACCGGGAGACGGTTCGCCCGCGCGATCTCATGGGCGCGCAGCGACTTCTTCAGCGTCCACGGATTGCTGGCACCGCCCCGCACGGTGGGGTCGTTGGCGCTGATCAGGCACTCCACGCCGGAGATCACCCCGATACCGGTGACGACGGACGCCCCGACCGGATAGTCGCTGCCCCAGGCGGCGAGCGGCGACAGCTCCAGGAAGGGCGTATCGGGGTCCAGGAGCAGTTCGACGCGCTCCCGGACGAGCAGCTTGCCGCGCTTGCGGTGCCGCTCGACGTACTTCTCGCCGCCGCCCGCGAGCGCCTGGGTGTGTGCGGCCTCCAGTTCGGCCAGCTTGTCGAGCATCGCCTCGCGGTGGGCCGTGTAGTCGGCGCCTGCTGGGTCGAGCGCGGACGCGAGCACGGTCACAGCAGAACCTCCGGTATGTCGAGGTGGCGCGAGCGCAGCCATTCGCCGACCGCCTTGGCCTGCGGGTCGAAGCGGGCCTGCGCGGCGACGCCCTCGCCGAGCAGACCGTCGACGGTGAAGTTGAGGGCGCGCAGCCGCGGCAGTTGGTGACGGGTGACCGGCAGTCCGGCGGTCTCCGGGAGGAGTTCGCGGAGCCGGTCGGTGGTGAGGGTGTGGACCAGCCAGCGCCAGGCATCGTCGGTGCGCACCCAGAGGCCGATGTTGGCGCTGCCGCCCTTGTCGCCGCTGCGGGCCCCGGCGATCAGGCCGAGCGGGGCGCGGCGGGCGGGGCCTTGCAGGGGTGGCGGCAACGGGGGTTCGTCGGCGGGCGTCGGATGGCGGGTGTCCGGGGCCGGGGGGATCGCGGTCCGGGTGCCGTCCGGGAGGACGGCGATGTGCGGGACTGCGTCCTGCGGGACGTACGCCGCCTCGAACACCCCGTACGGGGTGGCCTTGCCCGGCGGGGCGGTGAGGTGGAAGCCGGGGATGCTGGCGAGGGCCAGTTCGACGGCCGCGCCGCTGACCGCCCGCCCCACCGTGTCCGGGTCGCGGTCGCGGACGACGAGCCGCAGCAAGGCGCTCGCCTCCTCCTGCACGGCCGCGTCGCGGTGGTCGGTGCGGGCCAGCGTCCAGCGGATCTCGGCGGGGCGGCGCTCGGCGAGGGCCGCCTCCATCTGGTCGCGTACGAGGCCCGCCTTGGCGTCGATGCCGAGCCCGGTGAGGACGAACACCACCTCGTTGCGGTGGCCCCCGAGCCGCGTCAGCCCCGCCTTGAGCGTGGGCGGCGGCGCCTCGCCCCGTACGCCGTGGATCCGCACCCGGTCGGGGCCGTCCTGGGCGAGCCGTACGGAGTCCAGGCGCGCCGTGACGTCCGGCCCCGGATAGCGGGCGCCCGCCGTCTCGTACAGCAGCTGCGCGGTGACCGTGCCGACGGTGACGGCGCCGCCGGTGCCGGGGTGCTTGGTGATGACGGCCGACCCGTCGCGGTGGATCTCGGCCAGCGGGAAGCCAGGCCGCCGTACGTCGCCTAGCTCGCTGAAGAACGCGTAGTTGCCGCCGGTCGCCTGCGTCCCGCACTCCAGGACGTGCCCGGCGACCACGGCCCCGGCCAGCGCGTCCCAGTCGTCCGGCGCCCATCCGAAGTGCCAGGCCGCGGGCCCGGTGACGAGTGCGGCGTCGGTGACCCGCCCGGTGACCACGACGTCCGCCCCGCCGCGCAGGCACGCGGCGATCCCACCGCCCCCGAGGTAGGCGTTGGCGCTGACCACGCCCGGGCCCCAGTCGCGCGCCCCGAGAAGATCGTCGCCCTCCACGTGCGCGACGCGCACCGCTGACCCGAGCCGCCGCGCGAGCGCGCGGACGGCGTCGGCCAGCCCGGCCGGGTTCAGCCCGCCCGCGTTGGTGACGATCCGTACGCCGCGCTCGACGGCGAGCCCGAGGGTGTCCTCCAGCTGGCGCAGGAAGGTGGTGGCGTAGCCGCGGGAGGGGTCCTTGGCCCGGTCCCGGCCGAGGATCAGCATGGTCAACTCGGCGAGATAGTCCCCGGTCAGGACGTCGAGCGGCCCGTCGGTCAGCATCTCGCGCACCGCGTCGAAGCGGTCGCCGTAGAAGCCGGAGGCGTTGCCGATGCGGAGCGGTTCCGGAGTGGTGGGTCCCGGAGTGGTGGGTCCCGGAGTGGTGGGTCCCGGAGTGG
>NZ_BBUZ01000022.1:0-869625 GCF_001417735.1 Streptomyces sp. NBRC 110028 | reverse complement strand
TCACGCGGCGCCCCCGCCCGGCTTCCGGCCCGGGCCCGGTGGTCCGGCGAAGGCCTGGGCGATGTTCAGCCAGTGGTCGGCGTCGGGCCCCTCGGCCCGTACGGCCAGGTCGTCGCGGTGGGCGCGCTGGGTGACCAGGAGGCAGAAGTCGAGCGCAGGACCGGTGACGCGCTGGGCCGCGTCCTCGGGGCCGTACGTCCAGATCTTGCCGTCCGGGGCGGTGAGTTCGACCCGGAACTCCTCGGCCGGCGGCTCCAGCCCGCGCGCCGCGTAGGCGTACCCCCGGGCCCGTACGCCGATGCGGGCCACATGCCGCAGCCGGGCGGTCGGCGTACGGCGCACCCCCAGCGCGTCCGCCACGTCCTGACCGTGCGCCCAGGTCTCCATGAGCCGGGCCGTCACCATCGACAGGACGCTCATCGGCGGCCCGTACCACGGGAGCCGGGCGCCCGGCGGCTGCGCGGCGAGCACCCGCGTCAGCCGCTCCCGCCCCTCCCGCCACCGCCGCAGCAGCACGGCGGGCGCGTCGGCCGCCCCGCGTTCCGCGCCCTCGTCGACGAACCGCTCCGACGCGGCGAAGGCCTTCCGCACCTCGTCCGCGAACCCCTCGGGATCTTCCGCCGCCTGCACCACCCGTGCGTCGGTCCAGGCGAGGTGGGCGATCTGGTGCGCGATGGTCCACCCGGCGGCGGGCGTCGGCGCGGCCCACGCCGCGTCGGACAGCCCGGCCACCAGGCCGTCCAACTCCTCTCCTTCGGCGCGCAGTTCGGCGAGCAGAGCTTCCGTCTCGGACACGCGGGACTCCCGGTCGTGATGCGATGGTGCGGAGCGTCGGGAGCGAGCGTGGCAGCGCGGCACAAAACAATCAAGCGTGCTTGCATGATTTTCGGACGGCCGAGCCCCATCCGGTGGGGCACGAACGCGCCGCGGCCGGGGGTCAGTCGGCCGCCGTCGGCCGCAGCGCGTCCATGACGAGGTCGATCAGCCGTCCGGTCTGCTCGGGGGCGCTGTCGACGGTCCCGGCGGCGAGGAAGATCCCCATCAGCATCAGAACGGCATCCTCCGGTTCGACGTCGGCGCGGAGTGAGCCGGCTTCGGATCCGGCGGCGAGGAGCGCGGCAATGGCGGCGGTGACGCGCTCCCGGGTGGCCGGCGTGGCGATCCGCCCCGAGGCCCACCCCGCCCGGAGCGTGTCGAGCATGCCGCGCTTCGTCGCGACGAACGCGGCGTAGCGCTCCATCCACGCCCGGAGCGCCGCGTCCGGCGGAAGTTCGTGGAGCAGGGCGGGAACGCTGCCGGTGACGTCGTCGAGTTCGGCGGCGTACACGGCCTCCACCAGGTCTTCGCGGGTCGGGAAGTGCCGGTACAGCGTGCCGATGCCGACACCGGCCTCGCGGGCGATGCCTTCGAGCGTGACGGCACCGCCGGCGGCCGCGAACGCGGCCCGGGCGACCCGGACGAGCCTGTCGCGGTTGCGCAGTGCGTCGGCACGGGGGGCGCGGGCGCCGCGCGGCTTCCCTCCGGGACCGGCTCCTGTGGTGGCGTCGGAATCCAAAGCGGAGGCACCTCCGGTAAAAGTGCTACAGTCGATGAAGCGGAGCTTCCTCCGCTTCCTTATCGTCTCATGCGGAGGGGATCTCCCCCATGACCACGAGCAGCACTCCCTCGCCCCAGCTCACGGCCACCGGCGCCCCGCGCGCCGGAGGGACCGGCACCCTCGGAGGCCACACGGTCTCCCGCATCGGATACGGCGCGATGCAACTCGAACGCCTGCGCGCCGACCGCGACGCCGCGATCGCACTCCTGCGCCGCGCGGTCGAACTCGGCGTCGACCACGTCGACACCGCCCAGTTCTACGGCAACGGGTTCGTCAACGGGGTCATCCGCGACGCGCTGCGCCCCGAGGACGGCGTGCTGATCGTCAGCAAGGTCGGCGCCGACCCGGACCCGGGCGGCACCCCTCCGCTGCGTCTCGCCCAGCGGCCCGAGGAGCTGCGGGCGAGCGTCGAGGACAACCTCGTATCCCTCGGCCTCGACCGGATACCGGTGGTGAACCTGCGCCGCACGGACACCGGGCCGGGCGTGCGGGCCGAGGGCGGCCAGGTGGTCGACCTCGACGATCAGCTCGCCGTGATGGTCGCGCTGCGGGACGAGGGCAAGATCGGCGCGATCGGCCTGAGCGCCGTCACCCCGGACGGACTGCGCCGGGCCCTTCCCGCCGGTATCGCCTGCGTCCAGAACGCCTACAGCCTGGTGTCGCGCGAGGACGAGGAGCTGCTGCGGCTCTGCGCCGAGCAGCGGATCGCCTGGGTGCCGTTCTTCCCGCTCGGCGGCGCCATCCCCGGCTTGCCCAAGGTGAGCGACGCCCCGGCCGTCACCGCCGCCGCCCGGTCCCTCGGCCGCACCCCCGCACAGATCGGCCTCGCCTGGCTGCTCCACCACGCGCCGAACACGCTGCTCATCCCGGGCACCGCGGACGCCGGCCACCTGGAGGCGAACATCGCCGTCGGGGAGATCGAGCTCGACGACGCCACACTGGCCGCACTGGACGCCGTCGAGTCACGGTCCAACGACATCGCCCTCGGCTGAGGAGAGCGCCGGGGTCATCACCGCCGGGGCAGCCGCTCCGCCAGGACCTCGGCCAAGTGACGGGCCGGGCGTCCGCCGTCGAGCTGGTCCAGTTGGGTGCGGCAGGAGAAGCCGTCGGCCAGGACCTCGGCGTTCTCCTCGGCGTTGCGCACGGACGGCAGCAGCTGGTCTTCCGCGCAGGCCACCGAGACGTCGTAATGGCCCGCCTCGAAGCCGAAGTTGCCCGCCAGGCCGCAGCAGCCGCCGCTCAGCTCGCCGGTCAGGCCCGCGCGTTCGCGCAGGCGACGGTCGGCGGCGTCGCCGAGGACGGCGTGCTGGTGGCAGTGGGTCTGGCCGACGACCGGGCGGTCGACCTTCGGGGGCTGCCAGTCGGGGGCGTACTCCTCCAGGGTCTGGGCGAAGGTCCGCACGGAGTCGGCGAGGCGGGCGGCGCGGGGGTCGTCGGGGCCGAGGAGTTCGGGGAGGTCGGTGCGCAGGGCGGCGGTGCAGCTGGGTTCGAGGCCGACGACGGGCAGACCGGCGTCCAGGGCCGGGGCCATGACGTCCAGGGTGCGCCGCATGACCGCGCGGGCGCGGTCGAGTTGGCCGGTCGAGACCCAGGTCAGGCCGCAGCAGACGGGTTTGGGGGGTACGACGACCCGTAGCCCGGCCGCCTCCAGTACGCGTACCGCCGCCTGGCCGGCCGAGGGGGAGAGGTAGTTGGTGAAGGTGTCCGGCCAGAGCACGACGGTGCGGCCCGTCTCCGGACCGCGGGGGACACCGCGCGCGTGGCCGCGCCACCACCGGGTGAACGGCTCGCGGGCCAGCTCGGGGATGTCGCGTTCGGGGGCGATGCCGCCCGCGCGCTTGGCCACGGCGGACAGGAAGCCGACGCCGGACGCCGCGTTGGCCACCGGGGCCGCCCGCAGGAGGGCGGCCGCCCGGAGCCAGACCGGGAGCCAGCCCATCGCGTAGTGGGCGGCGGGGCGCACCCGGCCCTCGTAGTGGTGGTGCAGGAACTCCGCCTTGTACGTGGCCATGTCCACCCCGACCGGGCAGTCGCTGCGGCAGCCCTTGCAGGACAGGCACAGGTCGAGCGCGTCCCGTACCTCCTCCGAGCGCCAGCCGTCGCGCACCACCTCGCCCGCGAGCATCTCGTGCAGCAGCCGGGCGCGGCCGCGGGTGGAGTGCTGTTCCTCGCCGGTCGCGCGGTACGAGGGGCACATCACGCTCGCGCCGGACACCGCCTCGTTGCGGCACTTGGCGACGCCGACGCAGCGGCGCACGGCGGCCGAGAAGTCGCCGCCGTCGTGCGGGTAGCCGAACTCGACGTCGACCGGGCGGCGCGGCAGAACGTCGAAGCGCAGGTCCTGGTCGAGGCGGCGGGGGCGGGCGAGGACGCCGGGGTTGAGGCCGCCCGCCGGGTCCCACAGGTCCTTGAAGCGGCCGAAGAGCCCGACCATCTCGTCCCCGTACATGCGCGGCAGCAGCTCGGCGCGGGCCAGGCCGTCGCCGTGTTCGCCGGAGAGCGAGCCGCCGTGGGCGACGACGAGGTCGGCGAGGTCGGTGGAGAAGTCGCGGAAGACCCGCACCCCGGCCTCGCGCATCAGGTCGAAGCCGATGCGGACGTGGATGCAGCCGTCGCCGAAGTGCCCGTACGGGGTGCCGCGCAGCCCGTGCTGGGTGAGCAGGGCGCGGAAGTCGCGCAGGTAGGCGCCGAGCCGGGCGGGCGGCACCGCGCAGTCCTCCCAGCCGGGCCAGGCCTCGCTGCCGTCCGGCATGCGGGTGGCGGTGCCGGAGGCGTCCTCGCGGACCCGCCACAGCGCGCGCTGCCCGGCGGGGTCGGCGACCACGGTGTGGTCGGTGGTGGCGTGCGCGGCGGCACGCGCTATCTCCTCCGCGCGGGCGTACGCCTCCTCGCGCCCCGCGCCGCCGACCTCCACGAACAGCCAGGCACCGCCCTTGGGCAGCCCCGAAGCGCCCACGACCAGGTCCGCGGCCATGCCCTCGACGGTGAGCGGCCCGTACGGCAGCAGCGTGTGCGCGGCCTCGGCCGCCGCGGACTCGTCGGGGTACCCGAGCACGGCGAGCGCCCGGGCGGCGGGCGCCTCGACGAGCCGCACGGTCGCCTCGGTGAGCACGCCGAGAGTGCCCTCGCTGCCGGTGAGGGCGCGGGCCACGTCGGCGTTCTTCTCGGGCAGCAGCTCGTCCAGGGCGTAGCCGGAGATGCGGCGGGGCAGCTCGGGGAAGCCGGTGCGCAGCAGCGCCAGATGGTCACCGGCGAGGGAGCGCATGCCGTCGCGGAGCCGGGCGGGGAGCGCGTCGAGCCCCTGGGCGGCGCGGACCCGCTCACCGCCGTACGTCAGGACGTCCAGCTCCCGGACGTTGTCGGCGGTGGTGCCCCAGGCGACCGAGTGCGAGCCGCACGAGTTGTTGCCGATCATGCCGCCGAGGGTGCAGCGGCTGTGGGTGGACGGGTCGGGGCCGAAGGTCAGGCCGTGCGCGCCCGCGGCGGTCCGCAGCTCGTCGAGGATCACGCCGGGCTGGACGACGGCGGTTCGCCGCTCCGGGTCGAGGGAGACGATGCGCCGCATGTGGCGGGTGAAGTCCAGGACGACGCCGAGCCCGGTGGCCTGCCCGGCGATGGACGTGCCGCCGCCGCGCGCCACCACCGGCACCCCGCGCTCCCGGCAGACGGCCAGCGCGCCCGCCACGTCGTCCGCGTCGCGCGGCGCGACGACACCGGCCGGCACGCGCCGGTAGTTCGACGCGTCCATGGTCATCAGGGCCCGGCTCGCCGCGTCGAAGGAGACGTCCCCACGGACGGCTCGGCGCAGCGCCTGCTCCAGTTCGTCTGCCTCGTGCTCAGCCATGTCCCCATGGTCCACGGCGAGGGGCCCGATGGATACGCCCACACTGTGCCGCAAGACCATGATCATGGATCACTGTGCACGGGAGGCTCCGGGGCGCCGGTGTCAACATGAGGCCGCTCACGGTCCCCTTCCGTGGACGGATCGTCTCAGCGAATGGACTCCCCGCTGAATGCCGGGTTGGGACGGATTAGGCTGCGGGCGTGGCTGAGATCCGGATTCCCGAAGACATCAAGCCCGCCGACGGTCGCTTCGGCGCAGGCCCCTCCAAGGTGCGTACCGAGGCACTCAGTGCCCTCGCGGCGACCGGCAGTTCCCTGCTGGGCACCTCCCACCGGCAGGCCCCGGTCAAGAACCTGGTGGGCAAGGTCCGCGACGGCGTGCGGGAGCTGTTCCAGCTCCCCGAGGGCTACGAGGTCATCCTCGGCAACGGCGGCTCCACCGCCTTCTGGGACGTGGCGACGCACGGCCTGATCGACAACAAGTCCCAGCACCTGTCCTTCGGCGAGTTCTCGTCGAAGTTCGCGAAGGCGGCCAAGCTCGCGCCGTGGCTGGACGAGCCGACCGTGATCTCCTCCGACCCCGGCACCCACCCGCAGCCGCGCGCCGAGGCGGGTGCGGACGTCTACGCCCTCACCCACAACGAGACCTCGACCGGTGTCGCGATGCCCATCCAGCGGGTGGCCGGGGCCGACGAGGGATCGCTGGTGCTGGTCGACGCCACGTCCGGGGCGGGCGGTCTGCCCGTGGACATCGCCGAGACGGACGTCTACTACTTCGCGCCGCAGAAGTCCTTCGCCTCGGACGGCGGCCTGTGGATCGGGGTCTTCTCCCCCGCCGCGCTGGAGCGCGCCGCCCGGATCCACGGTTCCGGCCGCCACGTCCCGGAGTTCTTCTCGCTGCCGACCGCGATCGACAACTCGCTGAAGAACCAGACGTACAACACCCCGGCGCTCGCGACCCTCTTCCTGCTCAACGACCAGCTGGAGTGGATCAACGGACAGGGCGGCCTGGACTGGGCCGTGCGGCGCACCGCCACCTCCTCGCGCACCCTGTACGGCTGGGCCGAGGAGTCCAAGCACGCCACCCCGTTCGTCACCGACCCGGCCAAGCGGTCGCAGGTCATCGGCACGATCGACTTCAACGAGGACATCGACGCCGCCGCGATCGCCAAGGTGCTGCGCGCCAACGGGATCGTGGACACCGACCCGTACCGCAAGCTGGGCCGCAACCAGCTGCGGGTGGCGATGTTCCCGGCCGTCGACCCGGCCGATGTCGAGGCGCTGACCGCCTGCGTGGACTACGTCATCGAGCACCTGTGAGGCGTGCGGTCCGAGGCGGCCTGAAGCGGTCTGAAGCGACCTGAAGAAGGCTGAAGAAGGCTGAAGCGGTCCGCAGAAGGCTGAAGAAAACTGAAGCGGCCTGAAGCGGTCCGGAGAAGACCGAAGGAGTACGGGCCCGGGGCGTATCGCCCCGGGCCCGTACCGTGCTCGGCTCCTACGACGACGGGCGGCGGCGGACCAGCCGCCGCAGCCCGAGGAACAGCACCAGCGCGCCGCCGAAGGTGAGCGCGGCCTTCACCAGGTTGCCGTTCTTCTCGGCCTCGGAGCTCTGCCGCTTGCCGTCGGGGCGCGAGGAGTACTCCCCGTCCTTCTTCTGCTTCTTCGCGGTCGCGTCCGGCAGCAGCTCCCCGCCGAGGTCCACCGCGGTGACCTTGCTGCTCGGGCCCTCCGTGCCGTACATGAGGGTGCCGCCGTCGGGGGTGAAGGTCACCGACTCGCCCTGGCGCTGGAGCGGCAGCCCCGGCTCGTCCTTGAGCTCCTGGAGTGGCCGCGGCTTGCCGTTCCGCCAGCGGTACTCGGAGGCCGAGAAGTAGCCGCGGAGCACCAGCCTGCTGCCGTCCGGGGCGAAGGCGCCGTCGGTGACCTCCATGTCGAGGCCGGCGACCCGGCGGAAGACGTTGGTGCCCTGGGGGGAGAGCGTGGCGGGCGCCTCGTACAGCCCGGGGTCGTCGTCGCTCTTGCTGGCGATGTAGACCCGGCCGGTCTTCGGGTGGACCATCATCGCCTCGGCGTTGCGCGGCCCGCCCTGGTACTGGACGGTGAACTGGGTGGCGGTGACCGTGGTGTCCTTGAGGACCTTGGGCTCGGGGAAGCGGTAGATCCATACGTGCGGCCAGGTGCCGCCGAGGTTGTCGCCGATGTCGCCGACGTACACATTGCCGTCGGGGCCTATCGAGATGGCCTCCACGTCCCGGGGGCGTCCTATGCCGCGCAGGGTGACCCGGGCGACCGTCTTTCCGGTCCTGCTGTCCACGGCGTAGACGTACGCCCCGTCCGAGCTGTCGTTGTGCGTCCAGTAGACGCCGGGGTGGGCCCGGCTCGCGGCGAGCCCGCTGGACTCGGTGATGCGGGGGTCCTCGATCGTGAACGAGGACGGGGACGAGTCGTCGGCCACCGCGGGAGCGGGGGTGGCGACGGGCAGAGCCGCCAGCACGGCGGCACCGAGGACGTACGGAAGCGGACGCATGGGCCCAAGCCTGCCATCCCGGCGGGGCGCGAACGGCGCGATACGGCCGCCGGGGCACGGTGGCGCGGCCGGACCGCCTCATGAATCACGGGAAGAATCACGGGCCGATAACGTACGTAAATCATTCGTGGCGACCGGGCCGGGTAAATAACCCGCGGATTATTTGAATCCATCCGGGGATTATCTGCGCCGGAAATTTATCGGGCATTGACGGCATAGCGGACGGGGGCATTGCTTTCCAGAATGGCCGC
This sequence comes from Streptomyces sp. NBRC 110028, assembly GCF_001417735.1. GTDB lineage: Bacteria > Actinomycetota > Actinomycetes > Streptomycetales > Streptomycetaceae > Streptomyces. Next base: position 861,407 of record NZ_BBUZ01000022.1, on the reverse strand, counting down.
CTCTACGGTTTCTACCCATGAGCGAATACAGCCATTCCTCTGATGCGCAAACCGCGCCACCGCCGATGCATTCCGCCGGCACCCCGGCCGGAGGCACGGCGGCCGCACCGCCGAAGAAGTTCGCGGTGCTCGGGGCCGTCGGCGCACTTCTCGCGCTGGCCGGCTCCTGTGTGAACTGGGTGGTGTCGACCTCCGACGCGGCCGACGGGGGCGTCAAGGGCATCGACGGCGACGGCATCATCACGCTGATCATCGCCCTGGCCGGGGCGGTGCTCATGCTCGCCGCACTGGCCACCAGGAAGGGCGTGGTCTACCTGATCGGCGCGGCCACCGGCGTCGCCACGGCGATCGTCCTCGCCATCAACATCGCGTCCCCCGAGCGCCTGCTCGCCCAGAAGCTGCAGGACGAGGAAGGGGTGTCCGCGAAGGTCGCCGAAAAGGCGGCGGAGCAGGCCGCGAAGCTGTACGACCTCACTCCCGGGCCCGGAATCTACATCGCCCTCGCCGGTGCCCTGATGATTCTGGTCTTCGGTGTCCTCGGATTCATGAAGACCCGCTCCGGACGCTGAGAACAACCACCATTCCGGAGATTCTGGTAGCCCGCTTTTTGACCGCGACGGGGGGCCAAAAAGCGGGCCTCCAGACTTTCCGGAATACGGCGTCCAGCGCCCGGCAGGCAGCGACGGACAGACAGCGACCGGCAGGCCCGGGGCGGCCCTTGATTAGAGCGCACTCCAAGGGATTGGCTGGGGGCATGGAGTACACGCAGCTCGGACGTACCGGCCTCAAGGTCAGCCGACTGGTCCTCGGCACCATGAACTTCGGCCCGCAGACCGATGAGGCCGACAGCCACGCGATCATGGATGCCGCGATCGACGCGGGCATCAACTTCTTCGACACCGCCAATGTGTACGGCTGGGGCGAGAACAAGGGCCGCACCGAGGAAATCGTCGGAAGCTGGTTCGGCAAGGGCGGCGGACGGCGCGAGAAGACCGTCATCGCCACCAAGGTGTACGGCAACATGGCCGCCGACGGCGAGCCCTGGCCCAACACCGACAAGCTCTCCGCGCTCAACATCCGCCGGGCCGTGGACGCGAGCCTCAAGCGGCTGGGCACCGACCACATCGACCTCTACCAGTTCCACCACGTCGACCGCGCGACCCCGTGGGACGAGATCTGGCAGGCCATCGACGTCCTCGTCCAGCAGGGCAAGATCCTCTACGTCGGGTCCTCCAACCACGCGGGCTGGCACATCGCCCAGGCCAACGAGACGGCCCGGCGCCGGAACTCCTACGGCCTGGTCAGCGAGCAGTGCCTGTACAACCTGGCCGAGCGGCGCGCCGAGATGGACGTGATCCCGGCCGCGCGGGAGTACGGCCTCGGCATCATCCCCTGGTCCCCGCTGCACGGCGGGCTGCTCGGCGGCGCGATCCGCAAGGAGCGGGAGGGCGGCGCCGGTGCCCGCACCTCGGGCGGGCGCGCCGCGGACGCGCTGAAGAACCCGGCCGTGCGCGAGCAGGTCCAGGCCTACGAGGACCTGCTCGACAAGCACGGTCTGGAGCCCGGCGAGGTGGCCCTGGCCTGGTTGCTGACCCGCCCCGGGGTCACCGGTCCCATCGTGGGGCCGCGTACCGCCGAGCAGCTGGCCTCGGCCGTACGGGCGTCCGAGCTGACGCTGAGCGACGAGGTACTGAGCGGGCTGGACGAGATCTTCCCCGGCCCGGGGCCGACGCCGGAGGCGTTCGCCTGGTAGCCGTGTCCGTACCGCCGTACGGAGGGGGTGTGACCGTGTGCGGTCACACCCCCTGCCGGTGCGGGTCTCCACCCCGGCGGCTCATCCTCCGAAGACGGCCGCGACGGCCACCACGACGAGGATCATCACCAGGGCACCACTCATGATCATGTTTCTGGTCTTCGGGTCCACACCCCGAGGTTAGCCGGGCCGCTCAGCCGCCCAGCGGCCAGGCCGCCACCACCTCGTACCGCGGCTGCGCCCCGGGCACTCCGGGGGCCGGCGGATGGCTGCGGACCAGGCTCAGCTCCCGCACTGTCCAGTCGCGGCCCGCGAAGCCGGTCAGGCCCTCGGCGAACGGCGCGAGGCCGGTGGTGGAGCGGTTGCGCGCGACGGTCAGGTGGGGGTGGTACGGGCGTTCGTGGTTCACGTCGATCCCGACGCGGCGGGCCCCCGCGGCCGCGGAGTCGGCGAGCCCCCGCAGGACGGTGCGATCGCCCTCCACGCCGGCCCACAGGGCCCGGTCGGCGAACCGGCCGCCGCCCGCCAGCCGCAGCCGGTGGGGATGGTGGCGGTGGGCGGCGCGGGCCAGCCGGGTCGCCAGCTCGGGGCGGACGTCGTCGCTGACCTCACCGTAGAAGGCCAGGGTGAGGTGCCAGCCGGTGCGCTCGGTCCAGCGGAGGGCGTCCGCGCCGGGCAGCCGGTGCAGTGCGTCGACCCGTGCCCCCAGCTCGGTCAGGACCGGATCGGGGGGCAGGACGGCGGCGAAGAGTCTCATCGGATGAGGCTTCCCCCGGCCCGGCCCGCCCCGAAACCGCGCCCGCACGGGCAGCGGCCCGGCGGCCGTCACGCCGCCGGAGCCAGCCGCTCCTCCGGCACCCGCGGCACGAAGGCCACATGCGGATGGCCGCGGCGCAGATCCACCTTGAGGCGGAGGCCGCCCGCGCGGGCCAGGGCGAGGCCCACCCCGACCGCGGCGGCGGCCGAGATCAGCCCGCCGAAGGCGAAGCCGACCCGGGCGCCCCAGGTGTCGGTGACCCAGCCGATGAGCGGGCCGCCGATGGGCGTACCACCGACGAAGACCATCATGAACAGGCTCATCACCCGGCCGCGCATCGCCGGGTCGGTGGCGAGCTGGACGCTGGAGTTGGCCGTGACGTTGAAGGTCAGGCTGAAGATCCCGACCGGCACCATCAGCGCGGCGAAGAGCCAGAAGTACGGGGTCACCGCGGCGGCCACCTCCAGCACGCCGAACAGCAGCGCCGCGCCGACCAGCAGCCGGCGGCGGGTGGTGACGCGGCGGGCGGCGAGCAGGGCGCCGGTGACCGAACCGGCCGCGATCAGGGTGTTGAGCAGGCCGTACGTACCGGGCCCGGCGTGGAAGACATCGTCGGCGAAGGCGCTGAGCCAGATCGGGAAGTTGAAGCCGAAGGTGCCGATGAAGCCGACGAGGACGATCGGCCACAGCAGATCGGGGTTGCGGCCGACGTAGGCCAGGCCCTCGCGCAGCTGGCCCTTGCCGCGCGGCGCGCGCTTGACCGGGTGCAGCTCACCTGTGCGCATCAGCAGCAGGCCGATGAGGGGGGCGCCGAAGGAGAGGCCGTTGATGAGGAAGGCCCAGCCGCTGCCGACCGCGGTGATCAGGACACCGGCGACGGCGGGGCCGATCAGCCGGGCGGACTGGAAGTTCGCGGAGTTGAGGCTGACCGCGTTGCGCAGGTCGCGGGGGCCGACCATCTCGTTGACGAAGACCTGACGGGTCGGGTTGTCGACGACGGTGACCATGCCCAGCAGGAACGCGATCAGGTAGACGTGCCAGACCTGGACGTGTCCGCTCAGGGTGAGGGCGGCGAGCGCCAGACCGCACAGGCCCAGCGCGGCCTGGGTGACCAGCAGCAGCTTCCGCCGGGGGTACCGGTCGGCGATCACGCCGCCGTACAGGCCGAAGAGCAGCATGGGCAGGAACTGCAGCGCGGTGGTGATGCCGACCGCGGTGGAGGAGCCGGTGAGGCTCAGAACCAGCCAGTCCTGGGCGATCCGCGACATCCAGGTGCCGGTGTTGGAGATCACGGCACCGGTCGCGAAGAGCCGGTAGTTGCGGACCCTGAGTGAGCGGAACATGCCGCCCTTTTCGGGGGCCGCCGTGGTGTCGGCGGAAAGGGAGTCGGTGTGCGGTGCGGGTGCGGAGTCTGCTCCGGGTCCCGTACTCAAGCTCGTTCGCCTCCTGGCTGCTCGGTTGTCTCACTCCATGTGCGCGAGCTTCTCCAGGACGGGCGCGGCGGCGCGCAGCCTCTCCCACTCGTCCTCGGACAGCTGCCCGACCAGTTCGCTCAGCCAGGCGTTGCGCTTGCGCCGGCTCTCTCCGAGCATGACCTCGGCCCGCTCGGTCGGCGACACGACCTTCTGCCGCCGGTCCTCCTGGTGCGGCTCCAGCCTGACCAGTCCCTTGGCCTCCAGCAGGGCCACGATGCGGGTCATCGACGGCGGCTGGACGTGCTCCTTGCGGGCCAGCTCGCCGGGGGTGGCGGAGCCGCACCCGGCGAGGATGCCCAGCACCGACATCTCCGTGGGGCTCAGCGACTCGTCGACGCGCTGATGCTTCAGCCGTCGCGACAAGCGCATCACTGCTGACCGCAGAGCGCTCACCGCGGCCGCGTCATCGAGGGGCGCCTCCGTCGTGGACGACGGCAGACGGGACGGATCCGGCATGGTCTTTAGCATAACTCATTACCTCGCCTAATAAAAACCTCGATACAGGTGTCCTCGCTCACTCACCCATACGAGTGAGCCAGGGCACCGGCACACCGGATCACACGACGCCGAGCGCCTGCTCGATCGGGTGGAGCAGGAAGTAGACCAGGAAGCACAGCCCCACGGCGGCCAGCAGCCACGGGATGTCCCGGACCCGCCGGGTCGCGACACGCAGCAGCAGGTACGACAGCACGCCGAGGCCGATGCCGTTGGTGATGCTGTAGGTGAACGGCATCGAGATCATGGTCAGGAAGGCCGGGACCGCGATCGTGGCGTCGCTCCAGTCGATCTCCTTGACGTTCGCCGCCATGATCATGAAGCCGACGACCACCAGCGCGGGGGTCGCGGCCTGCGACGGGACGACCTTCGCGAGCGGGGTGAAGACCAGCGCGAGCAGGAAGAGACCGCCGGTCACCACGTTGGCGAGGCCGGTGCGCGCGCCCTCCCCGACACCCGCCGTGGACTCCACGAAGCAGGTGTTCGCGGAGGCCGAGCCGAAGCCTCCGCCCGCGACCGCGACGCCGTCCACCATCAGGATCCGGCCCATCCCGGGCAGCTGGCCGCGCTCGTCCGTCAGCCCGGCCTCCTCGCCGACACCGATGATCGTCCCCATCGCGTCGAAGAAGCCGGACAGCAGGACGGTGAAGACGAAGAGGCAGCCGGTGAGGACGCCGACCTTGTGGAATCCGCCGAAGAGGCTGATCTGGCCCACGAGCCCGAAGTCCGGGGTCGCCACCAGGGTGTCCGGCACGTCGGGCACGGTCAGACCCCAGTTCGCGTCCGGAGTGGAGGTGACGGCGTTGATCGCGATCGCGGCCAGCGTCATGACCACGATGCCGATGAGGATCGCGCCCCGGGTCTTGCGGACGACCAGGACGAACGTGAGCGCGAGACCGGCCACGAAGATCAGCACGGGCCAGCCCTGGAGCTTGCCCTCGATGCCGAGGCCCAGCGGAACGGTGGTGTGCGCCGCGTCCGGGTTACGGGTGACGAAGCCGGAGTCGACCAGGCCGATCAGGGCGATGAACAGGCCGATGCCGATCGCGATCGCGCGCCGCAGCCCGCCGGGGATCGCGTCCATCACCCGCTGCCGCAGCCCGGAGGCGACCAGGACCATCAGCACCACACCGGCGAGGACCACCATGCCCATCGCGTCCGGCCAGCTCATCTTGGGCGCGAGCTGGAGCGAGACGACCGCGTTGATACCGAGGCCGGCGGCGAGGGCGATCGGGACGTTGCCGATGACGCCCATGAGCAGCGTGGTCAGGCCCGCCATCAGGGCGGTCGAGGTGACCAGCTGGCCGTTGTCCAGATGGTGGCCGTACATGTCCTGACCCGATCCGAGGATGATCGGGTTCAGCACGATGATGTACGCCATCGCAAAGAACGTGGCCAGACCGCCGCGGATCTCCCGGGACGGGGAGGAACCGCGCTCGCTGATCTTGAAGAACCTGTCGAGGAAGGGCGGGTGGTTCATGGGCGGTGTCGGTGCCTGCTGTGCGGCATCGACCGGCTCGCTGGCCGAGGGAGACATGGACGGACCCCAGTGGTGGTGAACTCGTGAAGCGGGCCTCTTGGAGGATCGCACAGGACATTCCACCCGGACCCAGAACGGTTCAGTATGAATATATAAATCGCGGATCGCCAAACCGCGTGCCGCGCCCCGGCCCTCCCACGCCCACCGCGCCGCCGAGGCCCCGACCAGCACCCCCGTAAGCTGGACCCATGACGAAGTGGACACCCCGGCACGAAGCGCCTGCACCCCTGGAAGGCAACGTCGTCGCCACCATCACCGGCGGCACCATCGTGTGGTTCGTCCTCTTCCTCGCCCAACTCCCGTTCTACGGCTGGTACGCCGACCACGGCCATCTGTGGTGGCTGTGGACCTGCCTGACCGGCGGCGGGCTCGGGCTGCTGGGCATCTGGTACGTACGGGCGCGGGACGCGGCCATCCGGCGCTCCCCGGAGAGCGACACCGGCTGAACCGCGCCCCGCGCCGTCATGCCGTGTGTTACCTCACATCCACGTAGTCGCCGCCCGCCTTGACCGGCGGGGTCGTGCCGGTGCCCGCGAAGTTCCAGCGGAACCAGCCGTCCTGGGCCGCCTTCACGGTGGTCTTGAGCGCGCCCCGGCTGCCGGAGGTCACCGTCTTGACGGCGGTGTAGGCGGAGCTGTCCGCCTTCCGGAACTCAAGCGTCACCGGCTGGACGGTGTAGCCCGCGAACGTGCCGGTCTCCCAGTTGGCCCGGGTCAGGGCGCCGGTGATCGTGATCGTCTCGCCCTTCCCGACCGGCTCCGGCGCGGCGTCGGCGGTCAGCTTCGCGGCGCGCCGCACGGCGAAGGACCCGGCCTTGTCGGCGCTCAGGTAGTCGCCGTCCTTGGCGTCGATCCAGACATTGGCGTACCACCGGCCCGCGACGCTGTTGTCGACGAAGTCGACCCGCGGGTCCAGGGTGAAGGTCGCCTCGCAGGTCGAGGTGGTCGGGTCGTCGGCCGCCGCGGCGCACTTCACGGCGCCGGTCGGGGTCGCGTACCCGTACGACGGGCCGTCCAGGTACACATCGGCACCCTGGATGCCCGAGTCGTCCTTCGCCGTCACCGAGACGGTGAAGGTCTTGGCGCCCGAGGTACCGAGGACGGCGTTGCCCACGGCCACCTTGGTGACCTCCGTGTCGCCGGAACCGTCCGCGTGCGCCGCCGGAACGGCGAGCCCCCCGAGAGCCGCCGCGGTCGCGGTGGCGAGCACGGCACAGGTCATGCGCTTGCGCATCTGCATCCCCCACAAGATGAAGACGGCTCCGGTGCGTTGACCTGCGTCGAGATGGACGCCGACGCGAACTCGGAGCCGAGTGTTGCGCAACTGTACGATTTTCACCGGCCTTTCACAACATCACCGGAGCTTCACATCGGCCCGTTTTTGATGGGACGTCACCTCTTCTGGTCAACCGATCAGTAACATGCGCGGTATGACCGGCCACCGTTTTCGCAGCGACGAAATCGACACCAGCAAGCCGCACTCGGCGCGCATGTACGACTACTTCCTGGGCGGCAAGACCCACTACGAGGTCGACACCGAGGCCGCCCGGCAGGTCGAGGCCGTCTGGCCCGACGTCAAACCGTGGACCCGCGCCAACCGGTCCTTCATGCACCGGGCCACCCGCTGGCTCGCCACCGAGGCGGGCATCCGGCAGTTCCTCGACATCGGCACCGGCATCCCCACCGAGCCCAACCTGCACCAGATAGCCCAGAAGGCCGCCCCGGACGCGCGGATCCTCTACGCGGACAACGATCCCATCGTGCTGGCCTACGCCCAGGCCCTGCTGTTCTCCTCCGCCGAGGGCCGCACCGCCTACATGCACGCCGACATCACCGACCCGCGTGCCATCCTGGCCGCCGACGAGCTGCACGCCACGCTCGACCTGAGCAAACCGGTCGCGCTGTCGCTCAACGCGGTGCTGCACTTCATCGCGAACGAGCAGAAACCGCACGACATCGTGCGGCAGCTGATCGAGCCCCTGGCGCCCGGCAGCTATCTGGTCCTCTCCCACGGCGCGCTCGACCCCCGTAACGAGGTCTCCGAAGCGGTCACCCGGCTCTACCGGGCCAGCGGCATCCACGTCCAGGGCCGCACCCACGAGGAGATCCAGTCGTTCTTCGACGGCCTGGAGCTGATCGAACCCGGCGTGGTCATGCCGCACCGGTGGCGCCCCGAGAGCGAAGAGGCCAGGACCTCGGCGGAGGCCCTGGACCTGTGGATCTACGCGGGCGTGGCCCGCAAGCCGTAGCCCTGGATTCGTGCCCGGACGAAATCTTCCCTAGTGCCGCGTCAGCCAAGGTTCACCCCGCTCGCCGCCCTGGCACGGCCACCTGCGGCGTTGCCGAATCGACCGAGTAGGCCCACTACGAGGCCGATCCGGCGCCTTGCATCTGACCGCACCAGGACGCCTCGCTACCGGGCAAACCTTGGCTGACGCGGCACTAGTCGAACCAGCGGGCCCGGGCCAGTTCCTCGGTGCGGGTGAGGTCCTCCAGGAGGGCCGCCACCTCGAAGCGGCGGGCCCAGTGGCCCGCCGCCCAGGACAGGCCCGCCGCCACGCCCTCCACCGTCGAGGCGTGCAGGGTGCCGTTCACATAGCGCCAGTCCAGCTCGGTACCGCCCTCGATCAGCAGCTCCTCGTGCTCGACGTACGACAGCGGCGCGTCCGGAAGCAGCTCCCGGACCGCCGCCGGGACGTCGTGCGTCTCGCCCCGCGAGGTCACCGGGGCCGGGTACGCCTCGCTCAGCAGCCGCACCTGGAACAGCTCCGCCAGCTCCGCCGCCCGCGCCGGGCGCACCGGCAGCAGGGCACGGCCGTCCGCCTCGGCCAGCGACATCAGGTCCGGCGCGTCGGCGACCAGCACCCCGTCCGCGTCGACCACCCGCGGCTCGCCGTCCACCACGGCGCGCAGCTCGTCCGGCAGGGTCACCTGCTCGGGGTCGAGGTCCGCCAGCAGGCCGTAGAGCGCGTGCAGCTGGGCCGGGGTCACCGGGCGGTCCGGGTCGGCCAGCCGGGCCAGCAGCTCGGCCGCGCCGCCCGGCTCGTCCAGCAGCGCCGCCACGGAGGTCCGCACGCCGAGCGCCCGCAGCACCTGCTCGTCCTCGAACCCGGCCGCGTCCACCGCCTCGTACAGCCCGGCCAGCAGCGGATCGCCGCCGGCCGCGCGCAGCCCGGCGGGGCGGCGGCCGTCCAGCACCGGGTGGCCACGCAGCCACCACGCGGTGTACGAGCGCACCGACTCCGTCGTGCCGTCCGGCAGCAGCACGCGCACCGGCGCGGTCAAGGCATCGCGCAGCGGCGGCTGGGCGAGCATCGCCAGGGCGCGCGGCCAGGCGTCGTCGTCCACCAGGTCCAGGTCGCGCACGGCGACGATCTCGGTGGCCACCGGCGGCACCGGGGTCTCCGGCAGCCGGTCCAGCGCGTCCTCGCACCACACGTCCACGGCGTCCAGCACGCCGACGTCGTCCGGCTCGGCGAAGTCACCCTCGCGCGGTTCCAGTTCGTCCGGGTCCAGCACCACGTCGGTCGCCCGGACCAGGGTGAAACCGGCCAGCACGCCGACCGCGGCCAGCGGCTCCTCGCCCCAGCGCTCGGCGAGGTCCGCGTCGCACGCGGCCAGCTCGCCCTCTCGCATCACCTGTTCGAAGGCGCCGCCGGGGAAGACCAGCTCACCGGCGGGCGCCAGCTCGCCATCCTCGTCCGGCAGCGCGAGCGCGGCCAGCCACGGCTCGTCGCCGGGCGCCAGCCGGGCCTGCTGGACGAGGCCGAGCACCGTGTCGGCCAGGGTGTCCGGGTCCAGCGCGGCACCGAGCCCCGCGCCCTCCTCCGGATACGGGTCGTAAGCGTCCTCCGCCTCCAGCGAATGCGCCACGGCCGCCCGCACCTGCGGGGTGGTCAGCACCGCGCGCGGGGTGGCGGGGGTCGCACCCAGCTTCTCCAGCAGCGGATGCGCGGCCTCCGGATGTGCGACCTTCAGGCCGAGGCGGGCCAGGGTGCGGTGGGTCTCGCCCGCCGAGCCCTCGCCGGTCTCACCGCCCTCTCCCCCGCCGCCTTCCGTGCCGGTCCCGCCGTCCCCTCCGTCCCCTCCGTCTACGTCTCCCGGCAGCGGCAGCAGCACCTGCCGGGGCCCGATCGTCGTCCGGCCGTCCGCCAGCGGCACCGGCAGCCCGCTCAACCGGTCCGGGTCCGTACCGGCCAGCGCGTCGTACAGCCGCCGCCACCAGACCGGGGCGCGCTCGACGCCCGCCAGCCGGTCGATCACCTCGCCCAGCGGCACCCGGGGCACGTCCAGCACCCGCAGCTCCTGCCGCCGCTCGAGCCCGGCGGGCAGCAGCGTCGGGAACAGCTCGGCCAGCACCTCCACGGTCTCCGCGCCCGCACCCTCCACGATCTCCGCGTCCCGGGGGCGCAGCGCGTACGGCTCGCCCTCGAAGGTGCCGCGCGCGAGGATCGCGGCGTCCCGGCCGAGGCCCGCGTCCGCGTCCGGCGCCGCCGCCTCCGGTTCGAGCGTGTCCGGCGCGGCCGCGCTCGGCAGGAACGGCACCCGCGGCAGCCGCTCCAGCACCCGCGCCCGCAGCTCCCCGTCCAGCTCGCCCTTGCCCAGCGGGCCCGGGACCAGGCCGATCGTGCCCGTCCCCACCGGATGCCAGTCGCGCAGCAGCGTCGCGTACGCCTCGGCCGCCCGCTCCACCAGGAATGCGGTGAGCGGGCCGGGCGCGGTGTGACGGCGGGTCGGCTCCAGCGGGAACGAGGCGATCAGCAGCGCGGGCAGCCCCAGCGGCTCGTCGGTCGGCGTCGGCGCGTGCACGACCGGCGCCGTCGCGGGCCGCACCGGCGCGCCCTCGGCATCCACCGGCACCGCCCAGGTCACCGACCACACCGGGCGCAGCCGCTCCTCCACCGGGCGGTCGGCGAGCAGCTCCGGGTCCAGCCGGCCGCTCGCGCGCTCGGTGCGCCAGCGCGTCGTACGGCGGTCCTTGGCGCCCCCGGCCGCGCCGCTCCCGTCGCCTGTATCGCCCGCGTCGGCTGTGTCGGCTGTGTCGGCTGTGTCGGCTGTGTCGCTGTGGCCCGTCTTGCCCGTCCCGGCGGTCTCGTCCTCGATGACCGCGTAGGGGCCCTCCTCGCGGCGCCGCAGCGTCCGTACGCCCTCGGCCGTCTCGACCACGACCTCGGCCAGCCCCGGCAGGGTCAGCAGCAGCGCGTCGTCCACCGCCGCCAGCAGCCGCTCCGCCACGTCCAGCGCGGCGCCGTCGCGCAGCGGCAGCACCACGACCGTGTCGTACCCCTCGGGCGCGGAGCCCTCGGCGGGCAGCGGCAGCCGCAGCAGCGGTACGTGACCGTCGCGGCGGCGCAGCTCGTCGGCGAGGCCGGGGCTGCGCAGCGCCGCCTTGTGGGCCAGTTCGCGAGCCTCCGCCAGCGACCAGCGCACCCCGCCCGAACGGCCCACGACGGCGGGCTCGTCGCTCACCGCGAGCACCGCCGCGAAGCCGACGCCGAACCGGCCCACGGCCCGCCCCGGGTCCTCGTCCCGCTTGGCGGACGCGCGCAGCGTGGACAGCGACTCGGCCCCGGCGGCGTCCAGCGAGGCGCCGGTGTTGGCGGCGACCAGCACGGCCGGTTCGCCGTCGGTCGCCGGGCGCAGCGTCAGCCGCAACCGCCCGGGGGCGCCGATGCGGGCGGCGGCGTCGGCCGCGTTCTGGGCCAGCTCCACGACCAGCCGGTCCCGGTGGCCGCCGAGCGCCAGGTCCTCCTCCGCGTTGGCGTCCTCCCGGAAGCGGGCGGGCGACGCGGCCCAGGCGTCCAGCACGCCGCGCCGCAGCCGCGCGGTCCCGAAGGGGTCCACGTCCTCGGTCGCGCCTCGCACCATCGCCGTGCTGCTCACGTATCGCCTCCGGGTCCTGTGGGTGCCCCCACATTCCACATTGCTAGACCGCGAACGTACCCCTATCGCGGGCACGCACGCGTTCCGCCCTCCCACGGCGAGCGCGGCGAACGCGGCGAACGCGGCGGACATGGCCAACGCGGCGGGGCAGGCGGGGCGGGCACGACGGGACGACCGGCGCGGGCGCAGGTCGTCCCGGGAGGGCTCAGGAGTGGCCCAGCTCCTCCGCCGGGGCGTCCGGCTCCACGGAGCCGCCGGTACGGTCCGGGTGGAGGGGCATCGGTTCGACGACCGTCTCGTCGACCACCGGCGCGGCCGGGCGCGGGGGCTTGGGCATGACGGCCGCCTCGGAGTGGGCGCCGCAGCCGTACGCCAGGGAGACGACCCGGCCGTCCGCCGGGCTGAACTCATTGGCGCACACACCGAACGCCTGCTTCAGCGAGCCCGCGAGGGGCATCAGGAAGCCGCAGGTCACGCACGTGCCGGGGGCCGCCTGCGCCATCGAGGACTTGGCGCCGTACGCCTCGTCCCAGCGGTCGGCGGCGACGTGCAGCCCGTAGCGGGACAGCACCCGGGCGCGGCGCATGCCCAGTTCCTCGGCGAGGGCCGCGATGGTGCCGGTGCGGGGCACGGCCGACTGGGCGGACGGCGGACCGGCCGTGACATCGGCCTCCTCCACCGCCGCGAGCTGCTGCATCTCCTCGGAGACGGCGGAGTTGGGCGGCGGGATGTCCTCGCCCGAGTAGCCGGGCTCCAGGCGCAGGTCGTCGGCCTCGGTGGGGAGCAGATCGCCCGGGCCCATGTCACCGGGGCGCAGCCGCTCGCTCCACGGCACCCACTCCGGCGCGAGCAGCGCGTCGGGGCCGGGGAGCAGCACGGTCTCGGCCAGGGTGACGATCTTCGCGCGGGAGGCACGGGTGACGGTGACCGCCCAGCGCCAGCCGCGATAGCCCGCCTCGGCGCTCTCGAAGAAATGCGTGACGACGCGGTCGCCCTCGGCGATCGCGCCCACGTGCTCGCCGACCGTCCCCGGGTGGGCCGCTTCCGCCGCCGCCTCGCGGGCGAGTTCGACCGCCTCGGCGCACAGGCGGTCTGGGGTACGGCTCCGCATCGCAGCACTCACAGGATCGATTCTCTCTTCCACGCCGTCTCAGCCGTCGTCTGACGAGTGCGCCAGCCGTACGGCCGGACGGCGGGACTGCGGACGGAGCGGACCGTAGGACCGCGTCGACGTCCGCACCCGATCCGGCCTCGGGCGCACCTTGTACGTCCCATTCTGCGGGATGGCGACTCGGCGCATGGCCAGGAACGACCGTGGATGGCGCGTAACGCACGCTACCTTGTCCGGCCGCGCCGCCCCCACCCCCGTCTCATGTCCGGCGTTCGTGCACCCACCCACCGGATGGTTGTTTTCGCTGGCCAGAAGGGTTTGCGCGAGTAGAAGAAGAGAGAGTCATGGCCGGAAAGCCGTCGTAGGTCTCACGTTGCGGGCGGCTTGGCGGCACCATGGTCGGGTGGCAGGCATGCGGTTCCACGACGGCGGTCCGATCAGACGATCGGGCCGTCTGCTCGGCCGCGCGCTCCATCTGCCGTTCACCGCGACCGGCCGCGGCATCCGGCGAGCCACCCACGCCCACGGGGCGGGCGAGTCCGGGCTCGGCAAGCTGATCGAGCTGCACGCGGTCAACTCGGCCGGTGACATGCTGATCACGGTCGCGCTCGCCTCGACGGTCTTCTTCTCGGTGCCGACGGACGAGGCGCGCGGCCGGGTCGCCCTCTACCTGGCGATCACGCTGGCCCCGTTCGCCGTGCTCGCGCCCGTGGTCGGCCCGCTGCTGGACCGTATCCCGCACGGCCGCCGCGCGGCGATGGCGGGCTCGATGCTGGCCCGCGCGCTGCTCGCACTGACCATGGCGGGCGCGGTGGTGGGCGGCGGCCTGGAGCTGTATCCGGCGGCGCTGGGCGTGCTGGTGGCGTCCAAGGCGTACGGGGTCGTCAGATCGGCCGTCGTGCCGCGGCTGCTGCCGCCCCGCTTCTCGCTGGTCAAGGCGAACTCCCGGGTGACCCTGGCCGGGCTGCTGGCGACCGGGGCGGCGGCCCCGGTGGGCGCCGGGCTGCATCAGCTGGGGCCGGGCTGGCCGCTGTACGGGGCATTCGTGATCTTCATGGGCGGGGCGTTCCTGTCCTTCACCCTGCCGCACAAGGTGGATTCGTCGAAGGGCGAGGCGAAGGCGCGGCTGACATCGGGCGAGCACCCCTTCGGGCACCGCGCGGCGGCGCCGAAGGCGGTGCCCGCGAAGGCGCCGACGGTGGTGACGGTCGCCGACCCGAAACCGGGCGACACCGCGAACCCGGGCCCGGGCGCCGGGCGGTCCGGCAGCGCCGGGCGGTCCGGCAGCGCCGGGCGGTTCGGTGGCGGGCGGGCCGGCGCCGGGCGGCGGTTCGGCGGGATGCTCGGCTTCGGCCGGGGGGTCGCCGGGGGGTGGGCCGAGCGCGGCAGGAAGCCCGGGCTGCGGACGGTCGGCCCGTCCGTCCTGCACGCCCTCCAGGCCTGCGCCTCGCTCAAGGCGCTGTCCGGATTCCTCACCCTCTACCTCGCGTTCCTGCTCCGCGAGCATCCGGTGGGCGGGCTGTCCCCCGAGTTCTCGCTCGGCCTGGTCGCGGTAGCGGCGGGCGGCGGCAACGCGCTGGGCACGGCGATCGGCGCCTGGCTGCGGGCGCGCGGCCCGGAGCGGATCATCGCCGTGGTGCTGACCTCGGCCCTCGGCGTGACCGTCGTCGCGGCGGTGCTGTACGGCACGGTGACGGTCGCCGCGGTGGCCGCGGCCGCGGGCATTTCCCTGGCGCTGGGCAAGCTGTCGCTGGACGCGCTGATCCAGCGGGACGTACCGGAAGAGGTCCGCACGTCGGCGTTCTCCCGCTCCGAGACCACCCTGCAGATGGCGTGGGTGGTCGGCGGCGCGGTGGGCATCTCGCTGCCTCTGAGCGGGGTGGCGGGCATGGCGGCCGCCGCGGCGATGATCGCCCTGGGCGCGGCCGTGAGCGTCCGTGGGCTGCTGTCCGCGGCCCGGGGCACCGCCGCGCACCCCCGGGCGGCGTGACGCCACCGGTCCGTACGGGCGGCATGACGCCCCCGGTCCGTACGGGCGGCGTGCCGCCACCGGTCCGTACGGGCGGCGTGACGCCCCCGGTCCGTACGGGCAGGCGGAAGTCCGTACGGGCGGGTGAGGGCGGGCGCCGCGAATGCGCCACCCCGGCGCCGGGCGGCCGGAAGGGCCCGATAGCCTGCCCGCATGACCGCTGCGCTGTTTTCCAGGGGCAAGGGCCGCCGCGCCACCACCGCCGCCTGCGCCGTTGCCCTCGGGCTCATCGCCCTCTCCGCCTGCGACAAGCCGACTCCGCTCGCGACGGTGACGGTCGGTTCGAGCACCGTGACGGCGGAAGCGAGCAAGGGCTGCTTCGGCGACGGAAAGAACCTCGGCTCCAGCACGTTCAAGAAGTGCCTGTCCGCCAAGCCCACCGAGACCGTCAAGGTGGGCGCCGGGGACAAGGTGCGGATCGGGGTGGACCCGGAGATCGCCGACTCCAGCTGGGGTCTGATCGCCAACAACCCGGTCATGGCCGAGGCGAGCAAGGAGACGTACCGCAGCTTCGACAGCGACACGCTCTTCGCGCAGCAGAACGCGCAGACCGGGCAGACCACCATGTCCAAGAGCGTCACCATCACCGTCGCCCAGCTCGGCGACGGCACCCAGGGCGTGAAGGGCATCTGGCGGTTCAAGCTCGAACGGGACAGCTGACGTCCCTTCTCCCCGTTCACCTGGTTCGCGGCACGACAGCCGGGAGGCGCTGATGCGCGTACTCATCGTCACCGCCGTACCCGCGGAACGGGACGCCGTGGTACGCGGTACGGCTGACCCCGCCGAAGTGGCCGAAGTCGCCGTGCCGGGCGGGGTGCTGCACCGGCTGGAGGTGGGCGGCCCCGACGGGCCGCCGCTCACCGTCGACGTGCTGGCCGCCGGGGTCGGCCCGGCCGCGGCGGCGGCCGGGGCCGCCACCGCGCTGACCGTCGCCGCCGTCCGAGGGGCCCCGTACGACCTCGCCGTATCGGCCGGTATCGGCGGCGGTTTCGCGCCCCGCACCCCGCTGGGCTCCGTCGTGGTCGCCGAGGCCGTCGTCGCCGCCGACCTGGGGGCCGAGACCCCCGACGGCTTCGCCGCCGTCACCGAACTCGGCTTCGGAACCGCCGAACACCGGCCGCCGCCCGTGCTCGTCGCCGCCGTCGCCGGGGCGACCGGGGCGGTACGCGGCACCGTGCTCACCGTGTCGACCGTGACCGGCAGCGCCGAGCGGGCCGCCGCGCTGCTGCGGCGCCATCCGCGCGCCGCCGCCGAGGCGATGGAGGGCTTCGGGGTGGCCGAGGCGGCCGCCGCCCAGGCCGTACCCCTACTGGAGGTGCGGGCCGTCTCCAACCCGGTCGGCCCGCGCGACCGGGCGGCCTGGCGCATCGGCGAGGCCCTGGACGCCCTGGCGGAGGCGTTCGCACGGGCCGTGCCCGCCCTCGCCACCGCCCTCCACACCCCGCACCCGGACGCCGCCCCGGACTTGGATCCGGACTTGGATCCGGACTTGGATCCGGACTTGGATCTGGAAGGAAGCCAGCAGTGACCCCGTCGGCAGAAACCCAATCGGCAGCCCAGCCGCTCACGATCTCCTACTCGCCCTGCCCGAACGACACCTTCGTCTTCGACGCCTGGGCGCACGGCCGGATCCCGGGCGCGCCCGCACCGGACGTCACGTTCGCCGACATCGACATCACCAACGGGATGGCCGAGCGCGGCGAGTCCGACGTGCTGAAGGTGTCGTACGCGGTGCTGCCCTGGGTGCTGGAGGAGTACGCGCTGCTGCCGTGCGGCGGGGCGCTGGGGCGCGGCTGCGGCCCGCTCGTGCTCACCAGGGAGCCGGGCGCCGCGAAGGACCTCGCGGGGAAGACGGTCGCGGTGCCGAGCGAGCGTTCGACCGCGTATCTGCTCTTCCGGCTGTGGGCCGCCGACGAGGTGCCGGGCGGGGTCGGGGAGATCCGGGTGCTGCCGTTCCACGAGATCATGCCCGCGGTACGGGACGGCCTGGTCGACGCCGGACTCGTCATCCACGAAGCCCGGTTCACCTATCAGAATTACGGGCTGCACTGCCTCGCTGACATGGGCCAGCACTGGGAGCTGACCACCGGGCTGCCCATCCCGCTCGGCGCGATCATCGCCAAGCGCTCGCTGGGCGCGGAGCGGCTGCGGGAGCTGGCCGAGACCATTCGTACGTCGGTCCGGATGGCATGGGACGACCCGGAGGCGTCGCGTCCGTATGTCCTGGAGCACGCCCAGGAGATGGACCCGCGCGTGGCGGACCAGCACATCGGGCTGTACGTGAACGAGTTCACCGCGGACCTGGGCGAGGACGGTTACGCGGCGGTGCGCGGGCTGCTCACGCGCGCGGCGGCCGAGGGACTCGTACCGCCCCTCGGCCCGGACGCGCTGGAATTCGCCTAATTCCGTTCGCTTTTACGTTCGCTTGCTCACCGGCGCTTGCGGCTCAGAGCGCCTACGCCTCAGAGCCCTTACGCCTCAGAGCGCTTGCGGCTCACCGGCGCTTGCGGCTCAGACAGCTTGCCTCTTAGACATCGAGCTGATCGGCCACCGCCCGCAGCATCCCCGCGATCTTGTGGCCATGCGTCTTGTCGGGATAACGGCCCCGCTCCAGCTGCTGCGTCACGTTCTCCAGCAGCGTGGTCAAATCCTGGACGATCGAAGCCAGCTCATCCGGCTTACGCCGCTGAGCGGCCGCCACGGACGGCGCCGGGTCGAGAAGCGTCAACGAAAGCGCCTGGTCACCGCGGTTTCCCGCCACGACACCGAATTCAACGCGCTGCCCCGGCTTCAGCGCGTCCACGCCGTCCGGAAGCACCGACGAGTGCACGAAGACGTCACCGCCGTCATCGCGGGAGAGAAAGCCGAAGCCCTTCTCACTGTTGAACCACTTGACCTTGCCGGTAGGCACGTCTGTCCTCGTCCTCGTCGCTCGTCGGAAAACACGGAAAAAAAGCTCTGGATAGCACTAGAGCGGGTCGTAAGACCCGCCACCACCAAGGCTAATGGTCCCGAGCCTGGTGACAAGACGTACCCGGGTGGTTCCGGGTGGTTGGTATGCGCGCTCTGGCACCGATCTACCCTGGAGCGGTGAGCAACGAAACCCCGCACCGTGGAACCGGTGAGAGCGCGCCCGGCGACCGGCTCGTGCGCATCGGCGTGATCGTCTTCGCCATCGGCGCGGTCGCCACCCTCGCCACCGTCGCGCCCCTGTTCCTGGGCGCCGATCCGCTGCCGTCGGTGGCGTACTTCGTGTGCATGCTGATGGGCGTCGGCTTCGCGCTCGCGGCGGCCGGGATGCTGCGGTCGATCGCGGCGCAGCGGCGGGAGGCCGCGCGGGCCGCGCAGATCGCGCGGGCTGCGCGTAACGGGTCATAACGAGTCATAGCGGGCCATAGCGGGGGCATCGCCTCCCGGCGCGGGGTCAGGCCGCGGTGTGGGCCTCCAGCCACGCCGGGAACGCGGTCAGGTCGTCCAGCACGACATCCGCCCCCGCCTCGCGCAGTTCCTCCGCGGCGCACGGCCCGGTGGCGACCGCCACCGACAGCGCCTCCGCCGTCCGCGCGCCCCGTACGTCACCGGTGTGGTCCCCGACGTACACCGACGCCCCGTACTCGCGCAGCGCCTCCGCCTTGGCCTCCGCCCACAGCCAGCCGATGACCGCGTCCGCCTCGATGCCCAGGTGACTCAGGTGCAGCTCGGCGTTCGGCTCGTGCTTCGCCGTGACGACGATGGCGCGCCCGCCGGCCCGCCGCACCGCCGCCATCGCCTCCCGGGCGCCGGGCATGGCGAGGGTCGGGGCGATCGCGAACTCCGGGTACAGCTCCCGGTACAGATGGCCCATCTCCTCGATGCGCTCGTCCGGGAACCAGTGCGCCAGCTCCTGCTCCAGCGGCGGGCCGAGCCGGGTGATGGCGAGTTCGGCGTCGATGGAGGCTCCGGTCCGGGCGGACAGCTCCTCGTAGGCGGCCTTGATGCCGGGGCGCGAGTCGATGAGCGTCATGTCGAGGTCGAAGCCGACGGTCAGGGTCCACGTGCTCGGCGCGGTGCTTGTTGCGGTGCTCGGCGCCGTGCTCGGCACGGTGCTTGGTGCGGTGCTCGGCG
Source organism: Streptomyces sp. NBRC 110028 (assembly GCF_001417735.1). Lineage (GTDB taxonomy): Bacteria > Actinomycetota > Actinomycetes > Streptomycetales > Streptomycetaceae > Streptomyces. The sequence goes on along the minus strand of NZ_BBUZ01000022.1, from coordinate 842,261 downwards.
CGGTGCTTGTTGCGGTGCTTGTCCCGGTGCTTGTCCCGGTGCTTGTCCCGGTGCTTGTCGCGGTGCTCGGCGCGGTGCTTGGTGCGGTGCTTGGTGCGGTAGCTGCTGCGGTGCTCGGTGCGACGTTCGAAGTGGTGTGCGAAGCCATGCCCGTCATTGTGCCTGGCCCTTGCATACACTTAGCCTCGCCTAACCTGCGACGACCTCACGCGCGAGAACCGAACGAGCGAACGGAAGCGATGTCTGCCGACCGGACCAGCAGCCGAAGTCCCAGAGCCGCACTGGTCCGGCGCCGTATCGGCTGGACGACCGCGGCCGTCGTCGCGCTCCTCTTCGCGGTGCTGCTCAGCCTCGCCCTCGGCAGCCGCCAGATCGCGCCGAGCCAGGTCGTGGACGCGCTGCTGCACGGGGGCACGAGCGACGCGGCCGACATCGTACGGTCGCTGCGGCTGCCGCGTACCGTCGTCGGCCTGATGGTCGGTGCGGCGCTCGCCCTGGCGGGCACCGTGATGCAGGGCGTCACCCGCAACCCGATCGCCGACCCCGGGGTGCTCGGCATCAGCCAGGGCGCGTCGGTGGGGGTTGTCCTCGCGATCGCCTTCGCCGGGGTGCACACGCTCACCGGGTACGTGTGGTTCGCGTTCGCGGGCGCGGGCCTCGCCTCGGTCGCCGTCTACGCCATCGCCGCCGACGGGCGGGGCGGCGCGAGCCCGGTCAAGCTCGCCCTCGCCGGGGCCGCCGTCAACGCCCTGCTGGTGTCCATCACCTCGGGCGTGCTGACGACGAAGGCCGCGGCGCTGGACGAGTTCCGGTTCTGGCAGATCGGCTCACTCGCGGGGCGCGACGCCGAGATCATCGGCCAGATCTGGCCGTTCCTGCTGGTGGGCACGGTGCTGGTGGCCGCGGTCGCCCGCGGTCTGGACGCGCTGGCGCTCGGCGAGGACGTCGCGAAGGGGCTCGGCCAGAACATCGCCGTCGTCCGCGTCCTCGCGGGCCTCGGCGCCACGGTCCTCACCGGCGTCGGCGTCGCCGCCGCGGGCCCGATCGCCTTCGTCGGCCTCGCGGTTCCGCACCTCGCGCGCGCGGTGGTGGGGACGGACCACCGCTGGGTGCTCCCGATGGCCGCCCTGATCGGCCCGGTGATGCTGCTGATATCGGACGTGGTGGGCCGTCTCGTCTTCCCCCCGAGCGAGGTCCCGGCCGGCGTCATGACGGCCCTGATCGGCGTCCCGTTCCTGGTCACGCTGGTGCGGCGCAGGACGGTGACCGCATGAGCCCGGTCGAAAGCGGCGTGGTGGAACGAACCGCCGGCCCCGCCCGTCCCGCCCGTCCTGCCCGTCCCGTCGGCTACGGGCTGCTGCGCACCGGCCGCCGCGCCTCGTTCCTGCTGCACCGCCGCGCCGCCGTCGTCGCGCTCGCGCTGGCCGCCGCCACGGCGGCCGTGAGCGTCGCGTACCTGTGCCTCGGCGAAAGCCCCATCGGACCCGCCGACGCCGTGAAGGCCGTCCTGCACACCCAGTACGGCATCGGGCAGCCCACCCCGAACGACCTCGTCGTCGGCACCCTCCGGCTCCCCCGCATGACCCTCGGCCTCCTGGTCGGCGCGGCCTTCGGCATCGCGGGCGCGCTCATCCAGACCGTGGCCCGCAACCCGCTCGCCAGCCCCGACATCATCGGCGTCACCCAGGGCGCGAGCGCGGTCACCGTCGGGGCGATGACGTACGGCGTGACGGCCTTCAGCGTGCTGCCGTACGTCTCCGTCGCGGGCGGCCTGGCCGCCGCCGCCCTCGTCTACGTCTTCGCCTGGCGCGGCGGCCTCCAGGCCACCCGCTTCGTCCTCATCGGCATCGGGTTCGCCGTCGCGCTGCGCTCCATCACCCAGCTCTTCCTGACCAAGGGCGACTATCTCGTCGCCCAGCAGGCCAAGGTGTGGATGACCGGCTCCCTCAACGGGCGCGGCTGGGACGAGGCCACCCCGCTCGGCTGGGCGCTGCTGGTCCTGCTGCCCGCCGTCCTGTGGGCGGCGCGGGCGCAGCGCACCGTCTCGATGGACGACGACACGGCGACCGCGCTGGGCGTACGGCTCGGACGGGTACGGCTCGGGCTCGCCACCCTCGGCATCGTCCTCGCCGCGATGGCGACGGGCGCGGCGGGCCCGGTCGACTTCGTGGCGCTCCTCGCCCCGCAGATCGCCCGCCGCATGACCCGTACCGCGCAGATCCCGCTCCTGTGCTCGGCGCTGACCGGCGCGTTCATCGTCGTCGCCGCCGATCTGCTGGCGCGCAAGCTGTTCGCGCCGACCGAACTGCCGGTGGGGGTGCTGACCGCCGCCGTCGGCGCCCCGTATCTGATCCACCTGCTGCTGACGTCCGGGGGACGTGGCCGCAGCGGCCGCAACGGAGGCACCACGGCATGACCGCATCACCATCCACGCCCGGGGCCACCTCTGGCCGACTCGCCGCCCGCGAACTGACCCTCGCCTACGAGGACCGGACCGTCGTGGACGGCCTCGACCTGGTGATACCCGACGGCGAGGTCACGGTCATCGTCGGCCCCAACGCCTGCGGCAAGTCCACCCTGCTGCGCGCCCTCGGCCGTCTCCTCAAGCCGCGCGGCGGCGCCGTCCTCCTCGACGGGACCGATCTCGCCCGTATCCCCACCAAGAAGATCGCCCAGTCGGTCGGCCTCCTCCCGCAGACCCCGGTCGCCCCCGACGCGATCACCGTCGCCGACCTCGTCTCACGCGGACGCCAGCCGCATCAGCACTGGTGGCAGCAGTGGTCCGACGAGGACGAGCGCGCGGTCGGCGACGCGATGGAGCGCACGGACGTGACGGCGCTCGCCGACCGGCTGGTGGACGAGCTGTCCGGCGGCCAGCGGCAGCGCGTCTGGATCGCGATGGCGCTCGCGCAGGAGACCGGCCTTCTGCTGCTGGACGAGCCGACGACGTACCTGGACATCTCCCACCAGGTGGAGGTGCTGGACCTGGTCCGCCAGCTCAACCACGAGCGCGGCCGCACGGTGGTGGCCGTCCTGCACGACCTCAACCAGGCGGCGCGGTACGCGGACCACCTGATCGCGATGAAGGCGGGGCGCGTCGTCGCGCGCGGGCGCCCGTCGGAGGTGGTCACGGCGGAGCTGGTGCGGGAGGTGTTCGGGCTGGAGTCGGTCGTCGTACCGGACCCGGTGACGGGCAGCCCCCTCGTCGTCCCGGGCGCGCCCTGGCAGCCGGAACGGCCGGCGGACGACTCGGCGGGGGACGATCGTGCGGCGGATGACCGGGCGGCAGACGGCACGGCGGGGGATGACGCGGCGGCGGATGACGCGGCGGCGGATGACGCGGCGGCGGATGACCGGGGCGCGGCGGACGGCACGGCTACGGATGACCCGGCGGTGGGCGACGCGGGGACGGATGACGCGGCAATGGGCGACGCGGCGGTGGGCGCCGAGCGCGGCTAGGGGTGCCGCGGCGGTGGACGCCAAGCGCGGTTGGGGCGCTGCCGCGGCGGTCGGGGCCGAGCGCGGCTAGCGTACGCGGACGAGGTGCCGCGGCGGTGGGCGCCGAGCGCGGTTGGGGCGCTGCCGCGGCGGTCAGGGCCGAGCGCGGCTAGCGTACGCGGACGGGGCGACGCGGCGGTCGGGGCCGTCCGCGGCTAGCGTACGCGGACGGGGCGACGCGGCGGTCGGGGCCGAGCGCGGCTAGCGTACGCGGACGAGGTGCCGCGGCGGTCGGGGCTGGGCGGCCGCTAGCCGGTTCCGCCGCGTCGGCGCGCCCGCCACACCAGGAAGAGCACCGTGGCGACGGCCGCGCCGCGCACGACCACCGGCCAGGTCTCGGTGAGCACGTCCTTCATCCCGTCCTCCGGGATCGGGTCGCCCCACTTGTCGCTGGTCCGGCCCCACAGCCAGACCATCGCCCCGGCCGCCACCAGACCGGGCATGCCCATCACCGCCCACTTCGCCTCGGCGCGGGACAGCTTGCCGGTGCTGTACGTGAGCACCCAGCCGAAGGCGAGCAGGACGATGTTGCCGATCACGGCGCCCGCGATGAGCAGCGCGATCGCGAGCAGCAGCACCGGGCTGAGTCCCGCCGCCCAACCGGCCCGAACGCCCGCCGCGCCGGTGCCGCCCTCCGCCCCGGCGGACTTGCCGGGGCCGAGCAGGGCACGGCGCACCAGACCGCGCCGACGCGCCCCCTTCCCGCCGGTGTCCGCCCCGGCGCCCTCGACGGCCTCGGCCGCTTCGGCCTCAGCCGCCTCCTCCGCCGCGCGCTTCTCGGCCTCCCGCTTCTCCCGCTGCTCCTGCTCGGCCGTCTTGCCGTTGCCGAGCAGTTCGGGCAGCTCGATACCGCCGACGAATCCCTCGACGAACCCGAACTGGCCGTCCGGATGCTCGGGCTGGGCGAACGGGCCGGGCTCCACGTGCCACCAGTCGGGATTGGACTCGCGCGGGCTCAACTCGTCCTCACCCGCCAGATGAGGCGGGGACGCGGCGGCGGACGAGCGGCCGGGGGGCTTCGCCCTGGGGGCTTCCGGCGCCTCGGGGGTCACGGGCATGTGCTTGGCGAGGGAGAGCGGGGTGTCACCGCCCGACGTGCCGTTCGGCTCGCGCGGCGAGGGCACCTTGTTGCTGAGACCGGTGCGTTCGGCGAGCCCGGCCAGCTTGTCGCGGGCCGCCCGCGCCGCGCCCGACGTACGCGTACTCTCCCCGGCCTGCCCGCCGCCGGAGCCGCCTGAACCACCGGCCCCGCCAGAACCGCCAGAACCACCGGACCCACCAGACCCACCGGACCCACCGGACCCACCCGCGGCGGCGACCACCTCGGCGGGCGTGCCCAGCTTGGCCAGAATCCGCTTCACCCCGGCCGGGCTGTCCGTACCGCCCGTTGACCGCCGGTGGTCGATATCGGCCCGCAGTCCGGAGACCAGCCGCATCCGTTCGCCGGACGGCAGACCCTGCTGCTGAGCCAGGTCCCCGACACGGCTCAGATAGTCGTAGACGAGCTTTTCGCTCTCGATCCCCACCAAGACCCCTGAGAATGCGCATGGTCGGCGTGCCAGACGGCACGACGGTACCGTGCGGAGGCTGGATTCCGCCGCACCCCCGACGCCCGGCACCCCCGGGTAGTGTGGATCGAATGAGCAGCTCGCGTAATCGGGAGGCATGCGTGACCGCAGGGACCGGCCCAGACGCCAGCGGCCGCGCGGCGCCCCGCACGCTGGCCGAGGAGCTGCGCACGCGCCCCGACGAAGCCCTCGCCGCGCTGCTGCGCGCCCGCCCCGACCTGCTGTCCCCCGTCCCGGGCGACCTCACCCAGCTCGCCACCCGGGCGGGCACCCGCGCCTCGGTCGTACGGGCGGTCGAACGGCTCGACCGCTTCGCCCTCCAGACCGCCGAGGCCCTGGCGGTCGCGCCGGACCCATGCCCGTACGAGACGCTGAGCGCCCTGATGACGGGGGACGACGACGCCGCTGCCTCCGCCGATGACCCTGCTGCCGCTGACCCCGCCACTGCTCCTGCCGCCGCTGCCCCCGCCACTGACCCCGCTGCCGCTGACCGCGCCACTGCTCCTGCTGCCGCTGACCCCGCCACTGCTCCTGCCGCTGCTGACCCCGCCACTGCTCCTGCCGCCGCTGCCCCCGCCACTGACCCCGCCGATGACCCCGCTGCCGCTGACCCCGCTGCCGTGCTCCGCGACCGGGTCGCCGCCGAGCTGCCGCGCGCCGTCGCCACGCTGCGCGCGCGGGCGCTGGTCTGGGGCGGGGACGACCGGCTCCGCCTGGTCCGTACCGCCCGCGAACTGCTCGCCCCCTCCCCCGCCTCCCCCTCCCCGACCGGGCTCGGGCCCACCGTGCACGAGGCCACGGCCGGGATGTCGCCGGGTCGGCTTCAGGAACTGCTGGCGGCGGCCGGGCTGCCGGCCACCCACGATCCGGTGACGGCCGTCGCCGCGTTGACCGAGCTGTTCGGCGACCGCGACCGGATGGCGGCGCTGCTCGCCGAGGCACCCGACGAAGCGGCCGCCGTGCTCGCCAAGCTGACCTGGGGCCCGCCGTACGGGGAGGTGTCCGTCGCCTCCCCCACCCCGCCCGTCGCCTGGCTGCTGGACCGCGGTCTGCTGCTGCCGTCCGGGCCGCGCAACGTCGTCCTGCCCCGCGAGGTCGCCCTGCATGTGCGCGGCGGCCGCGCCCACCGCGCCCCCGAGCCGGTGGCCCCGTCCCTGGCGTCCACCGCCCAGCACGATCCACAGGCTGTGGACAAAGCAGCGGCCGGGCAGGCGTTCACCGCCCTGGCGACCGTCGAGGAGCTGCTGGGCGAATGGGAGAGCTCCGGGCCGCCGGTGCTGCGCGCGGGCGGGCTGAGCGTGCGCGACCTCAAGCGGACCGCCGTCGCGCTCGACGTCTCCGAGCCGGTGGCCGCCTTCTGGATCGAGCTGGCGTACGCGGCCGGGCTGCTGGCCTCCGACGGCGAGACCGACGAGCGGTACGCGCCCACCCCCGCGTACGACGACTGGCTGCGGCTGCCCGCCGAGCAGCGCTGGGCCGCGCTCGCCATCGCCTGGCTCGCCGCGACCCGTACGTCGGGCCTGGTCGGCGGGCGTGACTCCAGGGGCCGTACGTTCTCCGCCCTCGGCGCCGACCTGGACCGCTCCCCTGCCCCCGAGGTCCGCCGCCGGGTCCTCGAACTCCTCGCCACCCTCCCACCCGGCGCCGCCCCCGACCCCGACACACTGCTGACCCGACTCCGCTGGGAACGCCCGGCCCACCGGGCCCCGGCCGGCGCGGCGGGCCCTGCGGTGGCTACGGGGGCTACGGGGGCTACGGGGGCTACGGGGCTGACCGCCCCCTCCCCCACCAGCAGGGGCGATCTGCGGTCACGGCTGGCGCGCTGGACCCTCGGCGAGGCCGAACTGCTCGGCATCACGGGCCGCGCCGCACTCTCCGCCCACGGCCGCGCGCTCCTCGGCCCGGCGGCCGAAGGGGCAACGGATCCGGCCGCGGCAGCCACCGGGTCCGTCACGACCCCCACCGGGTCCGTCACGACCCCCGCCGAGTCCGCCACAACCCCCGCCGAGTCCGCCGCCCTCGCCGCCGAGGCCGGGCGGCTCCTCGCCCCGCTGCTCCCCGAACCCCTCGACCACGTACTCCTCCAGGCCGACCTGACCGCCGTCGCCCCCGGCCCGCTGGAGCGGCCGCTCGCCGACGCGCTCGGCATCCTCGCCGAGGTCGAGTCCAAAGGCGGCGCGACCGTCTACCGCTTCACGCCCGCCTCCGTACGCCGCGCGCTCGACGCCGGGCAGGCCGCCGACAACCTGCACACCTTCCTCGCCGCGCACTCCCGCACCCCGGTGCCTCAGCCCCTCACCTACCTGATCGACGACATCGCCCGTAAGCACGGGCACCTCCGCATCGGCGCGGCCTCCGCCTATCTGCGCTGCGACGACGAGGCCCTGCTCGCCGAGATCCTGGCCGACCGCCGCTCCGCGGGCCTGCGGCTGCGCCGCCTCGCCCCCACCGTGCTGGCCGCCCAGGCGCCGCCGGACGCACTGCTGGAGGGCTTGCGCGCCATGGGGTACGCACCGGCGGCCGAATCCGCCGAGGGCGACGTCCTGGTCACCCGCGCCGAGGCCCAGCGCACCCCGCCCCGTACGCCGCCCGCCCCGGTCCCGGACGGCCCGCCCGTCCCCGACGCCACCCTGCTGGGCGCGGCGGTACGCGCCATCCGCGCCGGCGACCTCGCCGCGACCGCGCCCCACAAGCCCCCGGCCAGCACGGCCGCCACCGCCGCCACCTCTGCTCCTGCGACCGGCGGCCGTCTCCCCCGCACCACCTCCGCCGACACCCTCGCCACGATGCAGGCCGCCGCCCTCACCGGCTCCGCCGTCTGGATCGGCTACGTCAACGCGGACGGCGCCGCCAGCCAGCGCGTCATCGCCCCGGTCCGCGTCGAGGGTGGCTACGTCACGGCGTACGACCACACCGCCGACGAGGTCCGTACGTACCCGCTCCACCGCATCACCGGCGTCGCCGAACTGGCCGACGAACCGGGCTAGTAGGCGCCCCGTCCGCTCAGGCGGAGCTGCCCCGCCGCTGCCACCAGTGCCGACGGCGCGGGTGGAGGGCGTGACCGAGGCGGCGGCCGATGAGGACGTAGCCGAGCAGGGCGCCCGAGGTGTTCAGGATGACGTCATCGACGTCGAAGGCCCGGCCCTCGACGATCAGTCCCTGTGCCGTCTCGACCATCACCATCACCAGCGACGTCACCAGCACCACCCGCACCGCGCCCCGCGCCTTCGGCACGAGCATCGGCAGCAGCACCCCGAAGGGCGCGCCGAGCAGCACATTGCCGCCGATCTGCTTCACCGTGTCCCGGAAGGCGGGCTGGTTGACGTAGGCGCGCAGCGAATCGCCGGGGCGCAGATTGGTGTGCACGAGATCGCTGGACCCCGGCGACGGCACGAGCGTGGCCTTGGCGAGCGCCGCCGCGAACCCGACCATGCAGACGAACGCCAGCAGCAGCACCAGCACCCGACCGGCGCGGGAACCGAAGGAATCGCGCTGCAGGGGCGGGGACGCCGAGGGCGCGGCGGGGGCGGGGGAACTCTGCGGCTTACGGCCGGCAGCCTTGGCGGCCGCCGCACCGGTCTTCTTGGCGGGCACGGGCACGCCGAACGGCTTCTTCTTCGCCGCCCCGGCCGCCGGGCCGCCCGGCTTCTTCTTCGCCGCCCCGGCCGCCCCGCCACCCGGCTTCTTCTTCGCGCCCGACAACTTCGCTCCGGCCGATGCCCCGGCCTTCCCCTTCGAAGCGCCCGTCGCACCCGTCGCACCCGTCGCACCCGTCGTACTCTTCGCGCTCTTCGCGCTCTTCGCGCTCTTCGCGCTCTTCGCGCTCTTCGTAGGCGCACTCTTTGTCGACGCACTCTTTGTCGACGTCCGCTTCATCGTCCGCCGGATCTCCCACCCAGCGATGCTGATCACAGCGACCTACCTCCCACCCTCGTTCCGGCCCTCTTCTGTGTCCCCGCTTGCCCCTAGCCATGCGGAGTATCCCTGTGGCCCTCCGCCAGGTACGACCGATGAGGGACACTGGGTCTTTGGCCCCGACGGCACGAAGGCCTCCGGCGACACGAAAGGACTTAGGCGCGTGAACGGACCGCTCATCGTCCAGAGCGACAAGACGCTCCTGCTCGAGGTCGACCACGAGCAGGCGGAAGCGTGCCGCCGCGCCATCGCTCCCTTCGCCGAGCTGGAGCGCGCCCCCGAGCACATCCACACCTATCGGGTGACCCCGCTCGGCCTGTGGAACGCGCGTGCCGCCGGGCATGACGCCGAGCAGGTCGTGGACGCGCTCGTGGAGTTCTCGCGCTACCCCGTACCGCACGCCCTGCTCGTCGACGTCGCCGAGACGATGGCCCGCTACGGGCGGCTGCGCCTGCTCAAGCACCCCACGCACGGGCTGGTCCTGGAGACCAGCGACCGCCCCGTGCTGGAGGAGATCCTGCGGTCGAAGCGGGTCCAGCCGCTGGTCGGGGCGCGTATCGACCCGGACACGGTCGTCGTCCACCCCTCCGAGCGCGGCCAGATCAAGCAGACGCTGCTCAAGCTGGGCTGGCCCGCCGAGGACCTGGCCGGTTACGTGGACGGCGAGGCGCACGCCATCGAACTGCGCGAGGACGGCTGGGCACTGCGTCCGTACCAGACGCAGGCCGTCGAGGGGTTCTGGCACGGCGGCTCGGGCGTCGTCGTACTGCCCTGCGGGGCCGGGAAGACGCTGGTCGGGGCAGGTGCGATGGCCACCGCGAAGTCGACCACGCTGATCCTGGTCACCAACACCGTCTCGGCCCGCCAGTGGAAGCACGAGCTGATGCGCCGCACCTCCCTCACCGAGGAGGAGATCGGCGAGTACAGCGGTACGAGGAAGGAGATCCGCCCGATCACCATCGCCACGTACCAGGTGCTCACCACCAAGCGGAAGGGCATCTATCCGCACCTGGAGCTGTTCGACTCCCGCGACTGGGGTCTGATCATCTACGACGAGGTGCATCTGCTGCCCGCGCCGGTCTTCAAGTTCACGGCGGACCTGCAGGCCCGCCGCCGCCTCGGCCTGACCGCCACGCTCGTACGGGAGGACGGCCGCGAGTCCGACGTCTTCTCGCTCATCGGCCCCAAGCGCTTCGACGCGCCCTGGAAGGAGATCGAGGCGCAGGGTTACATCGCGCCCGCCGACTGCGTCGAGGTCCGCGTCAACCTCACCGAGACCGAGCGGCTGGCGTACGCGACCGCCGAGACCGAGGAGAAGTACCGCTACTGCGCCACCACCGCCTCCAAGCAGCGGATCACCGAGGCGCTGGTGGCCAAGCACAAGGGGCAGCAGACGCTGGTCATCGGCCAGTACATCGACCAGCTGGACGAGCTGGGCGAGCATCTGGACGCGCCCGTCATCAAGGGCGAGACGACCAACGCGCAGCGCGAGAAGCTGTTCAACGCCTTCCGGGAGGGCGAGCTGTCCGTCCTCGTCGTCTCGAAGGTCGCCAACTTCTCCATCGACCTCCCCGAGGCCACCGTCGCCATCCAGGTCTCCGGCACGTTCGGCTCCCGCCAGGAGGAGGCCCAGCGGCTCGGCCGGGTGCTGCGGCCGAAGGCCGACGGCCACCCCGCGGTCTTCTACTCGGTCGTCGCGCGCGACACCATCGACCAGGACTTCGCGGCGCACCGCCAGCGGTTCCTGGCCGAGCAGGGGTACGCGTACCGGATCGTGGACGCGAGCGCGCTGCTCGCCGACGAGGACGTCTGAAGAGGCCACCCGCGCCCATGACGTGTGTCGTGGGCGACCGGTGATGGCGGACCCTGCCCCCAGCGGCCCCGGCCCGGAAGAATCCGAAGCCGGAAGACACACGGCAGCGGCAGGTGCGACGCCGTCATAAACCGTTCGCGCACCGTCCACGCCCTGGCTACAATCCCCCGTCTGCCGCCTCCCGCCGGGGAGAGCCGCCGCCCGGACGGAAACCGGTCGGCATCTCGTCGGTACGTACCGCCGTACGTACCGACGTACGAACCGCCGTGCCGCAACCCGCTTCGTGTACCCGCCGGAGGCTACGCCGTGCCCTCGCACGCCCCTGACCAGCCAGAACCTCTGACAGAACCTCTGACAGAACCTCTGACAGGCCCACTGGCAGAACCGCTGACCGACGCCCTGCCGGACTCCCTGCCGGACTCCCTGCCGGACCCGCTGCCAGAACCGCTGACGACCGGCCCGCTGCCAGAACCGCTGCCAGACGCCCTGCGGGACCCGCTGCCAGAACCGCTGACGACCGGCCCGCTGCCAGAACCGCTGCCGGACCCGCTCGCGAACCCCCTGGCGCGGGAACGCGCCCATCTCGCCGCCTCCCGCGCCGCCCTGCGCGCCATGCGCGCCGACGTGGAGGCCCTCGACCTCCGGGACGTCGCCGCCAACTGGGTCAATGCCGCAGCCCTGCACCACCAGGTCGCCGAACGCATCAAGGCCCTCGCCGACCTCTCCCACACCCCGCTCTTCTTCGGCCGCCTCGACTATCTGCACGCACCGGGCGCGGAAGCGGCGGAGGAGGTCGACGGCAAGTACGCCGCCGGAGGCGGCTCGACGGACACTTTCTACATCGGCCGCCGCCATGTGCACGACGCCGACGGCGACCCCATGGTCATCGACTGGCGCGCCCCCGTCTCGCAGCCCTTCTACCAGGCGTCCAAGAAGACGCCCATGGACATCGCGCTGCGCCGCCGCTTCGGCTACACCGGCGGGGAGTTGACCGCGTACGAGGACGAAAAACTCTCCGACCCCGCCGAGGAAGAGCAGACCAGCAAGCTGCTCCAGTCCGAGATCGAACGGCCGCGCGTCGGCCCCATGCGGGACATCGTCGCGACGATCCAGCCCGAACAGGACGAGATCGTCCGCGCCGGAATCGGGGGCACCGTCTGCGTCCAGGGGGCGCCGGGCACCGGGAAGACGGCGGTCGGCCTGCACCGGGTCGCCTATCTGCTCTACGCCCATCGCGAGCGGCTGGCCCGCTCCGGCACCCTCGTGGTCGGCCCGAACCGTTCCTTCCTCCACTACATCGAGCAAGTCCTGCCCGCGCTGGGCGAGTTGCAGGTCGCCCAGGCCACCGTCGAGGACCTGGTGGCGCGCCCCGCCACGGGCGTCGAGGTGCGCGGCGCCGACTCCGCCGATGTGGCCCGCATCAAGGGCGACGCCCGCATGGCCGAGGTGCTGCGCCGGGCCCTGCGCTCACACGTCACCCCGCCCATCGAACCGTGCGTCGTGGTCCGCGGCTCGCGCCGCTGGCGGGTGCCGGCGTACGAGATCGAGGAGATCGTGGCGGAACTGCTGGCCCGTGACATCCGCTACGGCGCCGCCCGCGAAGCCCTGCCGCAGCGCATCGCCCACGCCGTCCTCGTCCGCATGGAGCAGGCGGGGGAGGCCCCCGACGACCGCGTGCAGGACGCGGTGGCCCGTAACCCCGCCGTGAAGGCGGCCGTCAAGGCCATCTGGCCGCCCGTCGACCCCGCCAAACTCGTGCTGCGGCTGCTCTCCGACGCCGACTTCCTCGCCGCCCACGCCGACGGCCTCCTCACCGAAGACGAGCAGAAGACCATCCTGTGGGCCAAGCCGCCGCGCAGCGTGAAGTCCGCGAAGTGGTCCCCGCCGGACGCGGTGCTCGTCGACGAGGCCGCCGACCTCGTCGAACGCACGCATTCCCTCGGCCACGTGGTCCTGGACGAGGCGCAGGACCTGTCCCCCATGCAGTACCGCGCCGTCGGCCGCCGCTGCACCACCGGCTCCGCCACCATCCTCGGCGACCTCGCCCAGGGCACCACCCCCTGGGCCACTGACAGCTGGGAGGAGGCCCTCACCCACCTGGGCAAGCCCGGTTCCGCCGTCGAGGAGCTGACCCAGGGCTTCCGGGTGCCGCGCGAGGTGATCGCGTATGCGTCGCGACTGCTGCCCGCCATCGCGCCCGGCCTGTCGGAGGCCACCTCGATCCGCGAGGCGGCGGGCGACTTCGCCGTACGGGCCGTGGATCCGGCGGAACTCGACGCGGCCGTGATCGCCGCCTGCCACGAGGCCCTGACGCACGAGGGCTCCATCGGTCTCATCGCGGCCGACGCCCGCATCCCGGCCCTGGCCGCCGCCCTCGCCGCGGAAGGCCTGGCTCACCTCGCCCCCGGCGAGGAAACCAGCCCCGAGGCCCGGCTGACCCTGGTGCCCGCGACGCTGGCGAAGGGGCTGGAGTACGACTACGTGGTCCTCGACGAACCGGCCGCCGTGGTCGACGGCGAACCCGACGAACGCACCGGCCTGCGCCGCCTGTACGTCGCCCTGACCCGAGCCGTCTCAGGCCTGACGGTGATCCACGCGGCACCCTTGCCGGAGCGACTGGCGTCGTAGCCCCCGCGGTGAGCGGGACTGGGCGCACCTCGAACCGGTCCGCTCAGCCCACCGAAACGGGCCGCTTCAGCCCACCGAACCGGGCCGCTCAGCCCACCGAAACGGGCCGCTTCAGCCCACCGAACCGGGCCGCTCAGCCCACCGAAACGGGCCGCTCATCCCACCGGCACCGGGGCGTCGAGCGCGAGGCGCCACTGCCCGACGGCGACCGCGTCCACCGAACCGTGCCATCCGCCGGGCCGGGCCGCGCTGCCGATGTGAAAGGCGGTGATGCCCGCTGCACGCAGCTCGGAGAGGTGGTCGAGGCGAAGCCCTCCCCCGACCATGATCCGCGCCTCGTACCCCGGCGCCCCGCCCCGCGCGGCCTCTGCCCGGAGGGTCGACAGCCCGTGGTCGACGCCATGGGCGGAACCGGCGGTGAGATACGTGTCCAGTCCAGGCAGCCCGGCCAGCTGCCGACGGAGCACGTCGCGGTCGGCGGCGCGGTCGATGGCCCGGTGGAAGGTCCAGCGGCTCTCGTCCACGCCCGGCCCGGCGCCGATGACCTCGACCAGGGTGGCGATGGCGTTCAGATCCGCCAGACCGTCGGCATCGAGAAAGCCCAGCACGAACTCGTCCGCACCCTCCGCGTGCAGCGCGGCGGCCTTGCGGCACAGCGCGTCGACGGCCGCGGCGTCCCCTGCCGCGAACCCGTCACTGGCGCGGAGCATCACTCGCACCGGCAGATCCACCGCCGAACGGACGGCGGCGAAGGTCTCCCGAGACGGCGTCAGCCCATCGGCGGCCATGTCGGTGACCAGCTCAAGACGGTCCGCGCCTCCGGCCTCTGCCGCGATCGCGTCCTCCGGGTGGAGGGCGATAACCTCGAGAATTGGTCTAGACATGCCGCATAGCTTGCCACACCCCCCACCACCCGCAACCCCGCGCCCCCGCGCACCCCCGCACAATGGGGCCATGTCCGACCACCCCGCGCTCCTCAACCGCTGGGCGCTCCTCCTCAACAGCGCCCGCGACACCACCACCCCCGACCCGGAACCTTACGGTCGCGACCTCCTCTCCCGCTGGGCCGAACCCCAGCGCCGCTACCACACCACGGACCACCTGATCGCCGTACTGGACCGCGTGGACGAGCTGCTGGAACACACCGAGGCGCCCGACCCCGACGCGATCCGCCTGGCCGCCTGGTTCCACGACGCGGTCTACCTCCCCGAGCGCTCGACCAACGAGGAACGCAGCGCCCGCCTCGCCGAACGCGCCCTCCCGGAAGCGGGCGTCCCGGAGGCCCGCGTGACCGAAACCGCCCGCCTCGTCCGCCTCACCACCGACCACGACCCCGCCGAGGGCGACACCAACGGCGAGGTGCTCTGCGACGCCGACCTGGCCGTACTGGCGGGCTCGCCCGAGGCCTACAGTGCGTACGCGGCAGCGGTCCGCGAGGAGTACGCCTTCGTCCCCGACGACACCTTCCGCGAGGGCCGCGCCAACGTCCTCCGCCACCTCCTGGGCCTGCCCTGCCTGTTCCGCACCCCGATCGGCCACGACCGCTGGGAACCGGCGGCCCGCCGCAACATGACCACGGAGCTGAAGCTGCTGGGCGCGTAACACGTACCGTTCGCGGGCGGGTCCGCTACTTCACCACGGCACGACCTGGTCCTGGTAGTTGACGAAGTGCAAGCCCCCCTCCCCGGCGTGCTTCTCGATCGTGTCCACGACTCCGGGGACGCTCTCCTCGATCGTCAGGAGCGCAGCCGGACCGCCCAGCTCGGTCCGCACCCAGCCGGGGCAGAGGAGCAGCATGGTGCGCGGATCGTGGGCGTGGCGCGCGGCGAAGCTGCGCATCAGCTGGTTGAGCGCGGACTTGCTGGCCCGGTAGACCTCGTATCCGGCCCTGTCGTTGCGCGTGAGGCTCCCTTGGGTCGACGACATGACCCCGATCGTGCCGGTCGGCGGGACGACGTCCTGAAGCGCCTCTACTACGCGTATAGGGCTGAGCGCGTTGGTCACCATGACGCGGTTGAACGTCTCGGTCGACACTTCGGTGACCTGGACATCACCGTTGGTGATCGCGGCATTGACGAAGAGCAGGTCGAAAGCCGTGCTGGCGACCCGCGCACGCAGTGCGGCGACCTGCTCGGGCACGGTGATGTCAACCTTCTCGACCGTCAGTCGACCGTCTGCCGAGTCCGCCAGGTCGTGCAGCTCTGTCCGTCCGTCGCCTCGGACGGTGGCTGTCACATTCCACCCACGGGTCAGGTACTCAGCGGCCATTGCCAGCCCGAGCCCGCGGGACGCCCCGATGATGAGGGCGGTGTTCTGCTTTGAGTGATTGGTCATGTACTTGAGGACATCATCAGAGGCCAACGCTCGTCCAAGACCCATTCACCGCCTCATCGATAACCTCCAGGCATGGATCGATTGGAGACGCGGGAGCTGGAGTACTTCCTCACCATCGCCGAGGAACTGCACTTCGGTCGTGCCGCCGCACGGCTGGTGATCGCTCAGCCGGCGCTGTCGAAAGCAATCCGACGGCTCGAACGCCGGCTCGGTGTCCGGTTGCTGGAACGCAGTAGTCGCCGCGTCTCCCTTACGCCGGCCGGAGAGGTTCTCTTCAGAGAAGGGCGGCAAGCACTGGACATGGTGCTGGCCGCGGCCCGCCGCGCCCAGCAGGCCGGCAATCCCGACGCGCGCCTCAGACTGGTGGTGAAACCAGGGGGTGACGGCGGTCTTCTGCCCGACATCCTCGCCTGCTACGAGCAAGAGCCAGACGCACCGGCCGTGGAGGTCCTCTTCGGTGGTGTCGCAAATCGGGCGAACCTGCTGCGTGACGGACGCGCAGACGTGGCGCTGCTGCACACCCCGCACGAGAACATCGACCGGCTTGAGGCCAGGACACTGGTGATCGAGCAACGCGTAGCAGTGCTGCCCGACTGGCATCGCCTGGCAGGGCGAGCGAGTGTGCGCCTCGTCGATCTGCAAGGCGAGACGCTGCCCCGCTGGCACGGCCTGACAGCCGATGGTGCGACCGGGCCCGAAGTCGCCGACATGACCCAGTTGGCGCAGCTGGTCGCCCTTGGACGCACCATCGCGGTCCTACCCCAGTCCTTCGCGGAGTCGTTGGGTCCTGACCTCCTACGCGTGCCCGTGCTCGACGCAGTCCCCAGCACTCTGGTCGTCGCGTGGCCACCGGCCGCTCCCGCGCGGCACGTCGAGGCCTTCGTCCGAGTCGCAAGGACCGTGGCGGCCCGCCGTCACCACACGAACCAAACGCCGGCCAACGCTGAACCCTCCTGACGTGCGAGCACGCTGCCGCTGTGGGTGGCGAGCCCGGGTCACATTGCGGCCTGCCTGCGGCTGCGGCAAGGCCCTGCCGTAGGCGTGTGAGGCGTGCGATCTTCGCGTCCAGGGTTGCCGGGCGATCAGACGTCACTGAACCATCCAGGGCGGCTGCCTCAGGCTGGGTCAAGCGGCGGCGAACGCTCCACGTATGAGAGCGGTGACGAACAACGACCAGCCGTCTGTGGAGACGATCAGCTCCGGGCCGTGCGGGTTCTTGGAGTCACGGACGGGGACGGCGCCGTGGGTCTGGGCGAAGGTGCGGGAGAACTCCACGCATTGGCCGCCACTGGCGTCGCTGTAGGAGGATTTGATCCACTCGGCAGTGGTGAGATCCAAGGCGTTGCGGGTCGCCGAGAGCAGGGGTGGACGACTCCTCGCATATGTCGAGGACGGTGCCCATGAACATGAAGTGGACACGGGTCATCCCGAACGGCGGCCCGGGTAGCGGATCGGCTTGCGGCAATCCGGGGCAGCGGTGGGTGGCAACTGACCATCGAGCGCGTAGCACAGGGCCGCGTGCAGGTGCTCCGCCGCGGTGGGGGTCAGCCGCAGCTCGGCGGTGCCGAGGCGCTGATCGCCTCTGCTGATGTGGAGCGGGAGGGCAAGGCCGCCGTCCTCGATGCGACGCACCTTCCACTCCGGGGCGTGGCTGATCTGCCATTCCGTCATGCTGGTCCCTCACCGGTAATCGTGCGGGTGGTTGGTGTAGGTGTGGCCGGTGGGGGCGGTCCACGTGGTGGTGCCGGATTCGGAGTCGCGTTTCAGAGCCCAGCCGGGGTGGTGGGTTTTCATCAGGTGGTGGCGTCTGCACAGGGTGGTGAGGTTGTCGGGGGTGGTTTGGCCTCCTGCGGTGGGGTCGGTGTGGTTGAAGGGTGCGACGTGGTCGAGGTCGCAGCGGTGGGCGGGCATGTTGCAGGTGGGAAAGGTGCAGTGGGCGTCGCGGGCGACGACGTGGCGCTCGACTTCGGCGGTGGGCTTGTAGGTGGTGGGGTCGGTTTTGATCAGCATCCCGGTGGTGGGGTGGGTGATCAGGCGACGCCAGACGGTGCCTTCGGCGAAGGCGACTCCGCGGGCCTGACCGGCGGTGATGGGCCCGTAGCCCTTGAGGTGGGCGGGGTCGTCGGTGTCGCCGATCAGGACGTCCAGGGGAACGGTCACCTGGACCACCGCCGCTGAGCGGCCGCCCGAGGGTTCGGGGGTGCTTGCGGTGCTGCGATTGACGACGAGGTCATAGAGGGCGTCGACCCGCTTCTGCTCGAGGGTGCGGCCCTCGTCGGGGAGGGTGGCGGCGTGGCTGTCCACGGCAGCGGTCATGGCCGCGGCCTGTTCGGCCGGAAGGACCGCGCCCCACATGGCCATGCCGTCGTCCTGCGGGTAGTGGACCATCTGCCGCTGTCGCTTGCGGGCCTGGTGGCGCTGCTCGGCACCGTCCGGGTCGGCTCGGACGATCTCGCGGGCCAGGACGCGACGGGTCTGACCGGTGGTCATGGCGGGCAGCTTGTGCAGCACGGCCGCCTCGACCTGCTCCGCGACCTCGGGAGCGAGGACGGCGCAGGCTTCGGTGACCGCTGCGGCCTGTGAGTAGGAGATCTCGCCCTCGGCCAGGAGGGCGCGTGTGGGCGGGTAGCGGCTGGCCAGGTCGCGGGCGACTTCCAAGCGCTTGGCGGCCGTCAGGCCGGACAACTTCAGGGCACAGGCCACTTCCTCACAGGTGAAGTTCCACGCGGCCTCGGTATTGCGGTCCCATTCTGTCGGTGGGATCGAGGTCCAGGCGTCGGCTTCCAGCGCGGCGAGAATGTCCGCCTGCTGGGCCTGGATCCAGGCGGCGTGGCGTTCCAGTGCCTTCAGGGCATCGATGCGGCCGGTGTGCGACAGCTCCTCCGCGCGCAGGACCGGCAGAACCGATGCGGTGTGCGGGCCCGGCGCGGTGGCGGCGAGGTGGGCCGCCCATTCGTCCAGGCGGTCTGGGCCGGCGGCCCATTCGTCCAGACAGTCCGGGCCGTTCAATTCGTTGGTCGTGTTCTCGGTAGCGTCCTCAGTGATGTCCTCGGCCATGGCGGTCGGCATGGCGATCGCTCCCCCCGTAATGCCTCAACACCCACCTCCCCTCGGCGGGTTCACATCTCGATTCTTCATCACTCTCCGTGATGCCGCCAGGTCATAGCCGCCCGACCATCACTTCGAGTGAACGTTCGGGAAATGCGGAACGCTCCAGCCGAGGAATGGCCAACAACCCAGCGGTGTTGACGTCGGCATGCCCATCGCCGTTTATGTACTTGGCCTGTCCGTCTTCGCCCTCGGGACCTCCGAATTCATGCTGTCCGGGCTGCTGCAACCCGTCGCGGCAGACATGGGGGTGTCGATCCCCACGGCCGGGCTGCTGATATCGGCGTTCGCGATCGGGATGGTGGTCGGGGCGCCGGTGCTGGCGGCGGCCACCCTGCGGCTGCCTCGGCGGACGACGCTGATCGCGCTGCTCGCCGTCTTCGGGCTCGGGCAGGTCGCGGGGGCGGTCGCGCCGTCGTACGGGGTGTTGTTCGCGTCGCGGGTGGTGAGCGCGCTCGCGTGTGCCGGGTTCTGGGCCGTGGGGGCGGCGGTGGCCGTGTCGTTGGTGCCGGTGAACGCGCGGGCGCGGGCCATGTCGGTGATGGTCGGCGGGCTCAGCGTCGCGAACATCGCGGGGGTTCCGGCCGGGGCGTTCCTGGGGCAGCACGCGGGGTGGCGGGCGGCCTTCTGGGCGGTGGCCGGGCTGTCGGTGGTCGGGCTGATCGGGGTGGTCGCGCTCGTACCGCGTACGGAGGCGCCGACCGGGAAGGACCGGCCGCGGCTGCGGACCGAGTTGCGGATCTACCGTGACCGTCAGGTCTGGCTGGCGCTGGTCACCACCGCGCTGAGCGGAGGCGCGGTCTTCTGTCTGTTCTCGTACCTCGGGCCGCTGCTCACCGACGTGGCGGGGCTGGACGAGGGCTGGGTGCCGACCGTGCTGGCGCTGTTCGGCGTCGGCGCGCTGATCGGTACGGCGCTCGGCGGACGGATCGCGGACGCGCACCTGTTCGGAACGATGTACGGCGGCATCACCGCCTCGACGGTGGTGCTGAGCGTCCTGGCGCTGACCGCGCACAGCCCGGTCGCGGCCGTGGGCCTGGCGCTGCTGCTCGGCTTCACCGCCTTCTTCACCGCGCCCGCGCTCAACGCCCGCATGTTCAACGTCGCGAACGCCGCCCCGACGCTCGCGGGCGCGACCGCCACGTCCGCCTTCAACATCGGCAACACGCTGGGCCCCTGGCTCGGCGGCCTGGTCATCGACGCGGGCTGGGGTTATCCGGCGGTGGCCTGGACGGGCGCCGCCCTGGCCGGCACGGGCATCGTGACGACGGCGTTCGCGGCGCGGCTGCACCGCGCGGAGGGGCCGTCTCGTGTGGTCGCCACCGGGCAGGCATCAGTCCCCGCGCACGAGGTGGAGGCGGCGTCGGAAGCGGGGCGGGGCCGGTAGGTCTCAGCCGCGCGCCGCACGCGCCTTACGGCGGCGCAGGCCCGCCGCCGTGAGCCTGCGCAGCAGCTCCTTGCTGCCGACCTCCTCCGCCCCCGCGCGTACCGCCCGCGCGTAGAGGTCGCTCGGGACGTCGTAGTGGTCGCGGTCGAAGCCCCGGCGCGGGGCGCCGATGCGGGTGGCGAAGGCGTGGAGTTCGTCGTACGAGACGTCGCTCACCAGGTGCGACCACATGCGGCCGTGGCCCGGCCACGAGGGCGGGTCGATCAGTACGGCCATCAGAGGGTGGCCCCCAACGAGCCCACGGGGGCCACCGCGACCGCCGTCTTGCCGCAGACCCAGTGCGGGTCGGGGCCCAGTTCGGGTTCCACGTCGAGGGCGTGGAGATCGCCGCCCCGGGTGCAGACCGGGCACAGGGGCCAGCGGCCGTAGCGCTCCAGCAGGGCGTCCTGGACGTCCTGGGCGACCAGACCGGCGACGTACGCCACGCCTTCCGGCCATTGCTCGACCCACCAGCGGCGGTGCGTGATGGCGTCCTCGACGAGCGAGACGATGTCGGCGTGGGCGACGTCTCCCGCCGCGAGGTCGGCCAGGACGAGCGCCCGTGCCGCGTGCAGTGCGTGTTCGAGCTTCATGGGTCCCATTGTCACCTTTGCTTCGTCGCGCCGCCTTCCCGCGCGGGGGAGGGGCGGAAGAGGCCCTCCGCGCGCAGTCTTGACGGGCCTCGTGGCCGGAAATAGTTTTCAGATGTGAGTAGCAAGTTGAAGGAAACTTTCACTCCCCTCACCGACCCCGCCGTGCCCGCCCCCTCCGCGCTCACGGCGAAGGTCCGCACCCTGGGCCCCTCCATGACCCGCTCGATGCAGCGCGTCGCCGAGGCCGTCGCGGGCGACCCGGCGGGCTGCGCGGCGCTCACCGTCACCGGGCTCGCCGAGCGCACCGGTACCAGCGAAGCCACCGTCGTCCGCACCTCCCGGCTGCTCGGCTACCCCGGATACCGCGATCTGCGCCTCGCGCTCGCCGCGCTCGCCGCGCAGCAGGCCGCGGGCCGGGCCCCGGCCGTCACGGCGGACATCGCGGTTGACGACCCGATCGGCGACGTGATCGCCAAGCTCGCGCAGGAGGAACAGCAGTGTCTGGCCGACACCGCCGCCGGGCTCGACACCGGCCAGGTCGAGGCCGCGGTCGCCGCGGTCGCCGCCGCCCGCCGGATCGACGTGTACGGCATCGGCGCGTCGAACCTGGTCGCCCAGGACCTGGTCCAGAAGCTGCTGCGGATCGGCCTGATCGCGCACGCGCACGCCGATCCCCACCTGGCCGTCACCAACGCCGTACAACTCCACTCCCGCGACGTCGCGCTCGCGATCACCCATTCGGGGCGGACGACGGACGTCATCGAGCCGCTGCGCGTCGCCTTCGAGCGCGGGGCGACCACCATCGCGATCACCGGCCGGCCGGACGGCGAGATCGCGCAGTACGCGGACCTCGTCCTCACCACCTCCACCGCGCGCGAGAGCGAGCTGCGCCCGGCGGCCATGTCCAGCCGCACCAGCCAGCTGCTGGTGGTGGACTGCCTGTTCATAGGCGTGGCGCAGCGCACGTACGAGAGCGCGGCGCCCGCCCTGTCCGCCTCGTACGAGGCCCTCGCACACCGACACGACCCCCGCCCGCGCCACCGCTGAGACCGACCGGCGCCCGCGCGCCGTCGCCACCACCCCCCACCGTCACGCTCACGTAGGGAAAGAGCCGCCTCGCCATGACGTCCGCCGCCGAGCAGCGACCTCAACAACAGCAACCTCAACAACAGCGACCTCAACAACAGCAGCAACAGCTCCGCGACCAGCTGGAGACCCTCACCACCGAGGCCTTCCGCCCCGAACTCGCCGAGATCGACCGGCTCGACACCGTCGAGATCGCCCGCGTCATGAACGCCGAGGACGCCGGGGTCCCCGCCGCCGTCGCCGCCCAGCTCCCCCGGATCGCCGCCGCCATCGACGGCATCGCCGCGCGTATGGCGGGCGGCGGGCGGCTGGTCTACGCGGGCGCGGGCACCGCCGGGCGGCTCGGGGTGCTCGACGCGAGCGAGTGCCCGCCCACGTTCAACGCCCGGCCGGACCGGGTGGTCGGCCTGATCGCGGGCGGGGAGACCGCCGTGGTGTCGTCCGTGGAGGGCGCGGAGGACAGCGCGGAGCTGGCCGCCGAGGACCTGGACCGGATCGGGATCGGGCCGGACGACGCGGTCGTGGGCGTCTCGGCCTCCGGCCGCACCCCGTACGCCGTGGGCGCCGTCGAGCACGCCCGCCGCCGTGGGGCGCTCACGGTCGGGCTGTCGTGCAACGCGGGCTCGGCGCTCGCCGCGGCCGCCGACCACGGCATCGAGGTGGTCGTCGGACCGGAGTTGCTCACCGGCTCCACCCGGCTCAAGGCGGGTACGGCGCAGAAGCTCGTGCTCAACATGATCTCGACCATCACCATGATCCGGCTGGGCAAGACCTTCGGGAATCTGATGGTCGACGTGCGCGCCTCGAACGAGAAGCTGCGGGCGCGCACCCGCCGGATCGTTTCGCTGGCGACCGGCGCCCCGGACGAGCGGATCGAGAGCGCGCTGGCGGCCACCGGCTGGGAGGCCAAGAACGCCATCCTCACGATCCTCGGCGGCGTGGACGCGCCCACCGCCGAGAAGCTGCTCGGCGAGGCGAACGGCCATCTGCGCGCCGCCCTCGAAGCCGCCGGAGCCTGAATACCGGAACATACGGCGGCCCGGAGCCTGAACCCCGGAACGAACATACGGCGGCGGGGCGGCACCCCTGGGAGAAAGGGTGCCGCCCCGCCGTCGTCAGTGGACGGTATGACCGACCGGCGCGCGGGGCGCCGAAGCCGATCAGAAGTCCATGTCACCGCCCGGCATGCCGCCCGGGGCGCCCGCCGGAGCGGCCTTCTCCGGCTTGTCGGCGATGACGGCCTCGGTGGTGAGGAACAGCGCGGCGATCGACGCGGCGTTCTGCAGCGCGGAGCGCGTGACCTTGGCCGGGTCGATGATGCCCTCGGCGATCAGGTCGATGTACTCGCCGGTCGCGGCGTTGAGGCCGTGGCCGGGGGTCAGGTTGCGCACCTTCTCCACCACGACGCCGCCCTCAAGGCCGGCGTTGACGGCGATCTGCTTCAGCGGGGCCTCCAGGGCCAGGCGCACGGCCTGGGCACCGGTCGCCTCGTCGCCCTCCAGCTCCAGCTTCTCGAAGACCGAGACGGTCTGCAGCAGGGCCACGCCACCACCGGCGACGATGCCCTCCTCGACGGCGGCCTTGGCGTTGCGCACCGCGTCCTCGATGCGGTGCTTGCGCTCCTTCAGCTCGACCTCGGTCGCGGCACCGGCCTTGATGACGGCCACGCCGCCGGCCAGCTTCGCCAGGCGCTCCTGGAGCTTCTCGCGGTCGTAGTCCGAGTCGGAGGACTCGATCTCGGCGCGGATCTGGTTGACGCGGCCCTGCACCTGGTCGGTGTCGCCGGCGCCGTCCACGATGGTGGTCTCGTCCTTGGTGACGGTGACCTTGCGGGCGCGGCCGAGCAGGTCCAGCCCCGCGTTCTCCAGCTTGAGGCCGACCTCCTCGGAGATGACGGTGCCACCGGTGAGGATGGCGATGTCGCCGAGCATGGCCTTGCGGCGGTCACCGAAGCCCGGGGCCTTGACGGCGACGGACTTGAAGGTGCCACGGATCTTGTTGACGACCAGGGTCGCCAGCGCCTCGCCCTCGATGTCCTCGGCGATGATCAGCAGCGGCTTGCCGGACTGCATGACCTTCTCGAGCAGCGGGAGGAGGTCCTTCACGCTGGTGATCTTCGAGTTGACGATCAGGATGTACGGGTCGTCGAGCGACGCCTCCATACGCTCCATGTCCGTCGCGAAGTACGGGGAGATGTAGCCCTTGTCGAAGCGCATGCCCTCGGTGAGCTCGAGCTCGAGCCCGAAGGTCTGCGACTCCTCGACGGTGATGACGCCTTCCTTGCCGACCTTGTCCATGGCCTCGGCGATGAGCTCGCCGATCTGGGTGTCGGCGGCGGAGATGGAGGCGGTGGAGGCGATCTGCTCCTTGGTCTCCACGTCCTTGGCCTGCTCGAGCAGCTGGGCGGAGACGGCCTCGACGGCCTTCTCGATGCCGCGCTTGAGGGCCATCGGGTTGGCGCCCGCGGCAACGTTCCGCAGGCCCTCCTTGACCAGCGCCTGGGCGAGGACGGTCGCGGTCGTCGTGCCGTCACCGGCGACGTCGTCCGTCTTCTTCGCGACCTCCTTGACCAGCTCGGCGCCGATCTTCTCGTACGGGTCCTCGAGTTCGATCTCCTTGGCGATGGATACACCATCGTTGGTGATCGTGGGGGCGCCCCACTTCTTCTCGAGGACGACGTTACGGCCCTTGGGGCCGAGGGTGACCTTGACGGCGTCGGCGAGCTGGTTCATCCCGCGCTCGAGGCCGCGCCGCGCCTCCTCGTCGAACGCGATGATCTTGGCCATGTGAAGTGGTCCTCCCAAGACGGGGTGGATTGCTCCGGACCGCGCCTGGCGCCCGCGACGGACGGCCTGCCTACCGTGCGGTTCCTTGCTCCGCGCGGCGTCGGCGAGCCTCACCGACCCGATCCTTCTGTCACTCTCACCTTCAGAGTGCTAACGCAATAATTAGCACTCGCCCCATGAGAGTGCAAGCGCCCGAAGGGCGTCAAGGGAGCCACGGGAGAGCCCGGAGGCCCGGGTCCCCGCGGACATGCCAGAGGGCCCGCCCCCCTCGCGGGGTACGGGCCCTCCGGCTTTTCTCGTCAGCTGCCTCGCGTTCGGCGCGTCAGCCTACGGCCACGCGGACCATGTCCGCCTGCGGGCCCTTCTGGCCCTGCGAGATCTCGAACTCGACCCGCTGGCCTTCCTCGAGGGTGCGGTAACCGTCCATCTGGATCGCACTGTAGTGGACGAACACGTCCGCACCACCGTCGACCGCGATGAAGCCGTACCCCTTCTCCGCGTTGAACCACTTGACGGTGCCCTGAGCCATTCCTAACTCCCCTATTGCTGGCCCTTGCGCAGGACCGCACTCCGCGGACCCGGGTCAGACCTCACCCCCCGAGTCGAGGGGGGTGTGCGCCGGAACGCGTCGACCGCCGCTGAATGTATCCGTCCCAACGCCCTCTGCAACAGGTCAATTGGACGAGAATTCTGGGCATGGCCGATCGGTAATAAGCGGAGAATTCCTGTGAAGTTCGGGCAAAGCCGACGGGACATAGGGTACCAACCCGACAAATCGCGCACACAGTTTGCGCACAAGTTGACGAGTTCTCATATGCGGTTCCGGCGCCGGGGCCGAGGGGGAAGCTCACGCCCCTTGGTCGGGGCGAGGCAACTCTATCGCGATTCCACACACGGAATCGCCCCGTCCGTTTCTACCCGGACGGGGCGATTTCCAGAGGTGAGAGGGGTGATGGGGCGTCAGCAGCCACCCGCGACGGCAGGAATGATCGACACCCCGGCGCCGTCCGGCGTGGCCGTGCCCAGGCCGTCGGCGAACCGCACGTCGTCGTCGTTGACGTAGACGTTCACGAAGCGGCGCAGCTTGCCGGTGTCGTCCAGGACGCGGGCCGAGATGCCCGCGTGGTTCTTCTCCAGGTCCGCCAGAACCTCGGCGAGGGTCGCGCCCTCGGCGCTGACCTCGGCCTGGCCGCCGGTGTAGGTACGCAGGATGGTCGGGATTCGGACGTTGACGCTCATGCGAGGCCAGCCTCTCGGAACGAGTCAAGGGTGGGTCGGATGATGGCGGAGGGGCCCGTGGTGGGGGCCACCGCGTCGAGGGTCTTGAGGCCGTCGCCGGTGTTCAGGACGACGGTCGTCAGGGACGGGTCGAGCAGCCCGTCCTCGATCAGCTTCTTGGTCACGCCGACGGTCACACCGCCCGCGGTCTCCGCGAAGATCCCCTCGGTGCGGGCGAGCAGCTTGATCGCGTCGACCACCTGCTCGTCGGTGACGTCCTCGACCGCCCCGCCGGTGCGGCGCGCGATGTCCAGGACGTACGGGCCGTCCGCCGGGTTGCCGATGGCCAGCGACTTGGCGATGGTGTTCGGCTTCTGCGGGCGCACCACGTCGTGGCCCGCCTTGAAGGCGGTGGAGACCGGGGAGCAGCCCTCGGCCTGGGCACCGAAGATCTTGTACGGCTTGTCCTCGACCAGACCGAGCGCGATCAGCTCCTTGAGCCCCTTGTCGATCTTGGTGAGCTGGGAGCCGGAGGCGATCGGGATGACGATCTGGTCCGGCAGCCGCCAGCCGAGCTGCTCGCACATCTCGTACGCCAGGGTCTTGGAGCCCTCGCCGTAGTACGGCCGCAGGTTGACGTTGACGAAGCCCCAGCCCTCGCCCACCGGGTCGCCGATCAGCTCGCTGCAGAAGCGGTTGACGTCGTCGTACGTGCCCTCGATGCCGACCAGGTCACCGCCGTAGACCGCGGCCATGACGACCTTGCCCGCCTCCAGGTCGTGCGGGATGAAGACACACGAGCGGAAACCGGAACGGGCGGCCGCGGCACCCACCGCGCCGGCCAGGTTGCCGGTGGAGGAGCAGGACAGGGTGGTGAAGCCGAAGGTGCGGGCCGCCTGGACGGCGATGGCGACGACCCGGTCCTTGAAGGAGTGGGTCGGGTTGCCGGAGTCGTCCTTGACGTGCAGCTCACCGGTGATGCCCAGCTCACGGGCGAGCCGGTCGGCCTTGACGAGCTGGGTGAAGCCCGGGCGCAGGCTGGGGAGCGTGGCCACGTCGGCGGGGACGGGCAGCAGCGGCGCGTAGCGCCAGATGTTGTCCGGACCGGCCTCGATCTGCCGCCGCAGCCCCTCGGGGTCGCCGCTCGGAAGGTCGTACGCGACCTCCAGCGGCCCGAAACACGACACGCACGCGAAGATCGGACCGAGGTCGAAGCGCTCACCGCACTCGCGGCAGGACAGGGCGACGGCGGGACCGAACGCGGCGGAAGCGGAGGACGCCGGGGAATCAGCGGCGGCGGAGTCGGTTGAGCTTTCTACGGATTGCACAGCCATGGAGGCGAGGCCCTTTCTCCTCATCTTCCTCGGGACGCGTTTCGCCACGAGACGGAATTGGCACCTTCCCGAGCTGGGAGCCTCGCCATAGTGAACGAGACCAGCTGGAGGGTTGCCGGGGCTTCAACGGGCCGTTCCCTCTGCCCCTCTGGATGAGCGGTATGGCCGCCGGGCAGAACCCGGGGCGTTTGTCCGCACGGTGCCCCCGACATACGAAGGTCATGTGCGCTGTTCAAGACTGTAACCGACGGCCCGGAGGGTTGAGCCAGCCGTCCGAACCGCGAGATGGATCACAACGATCACGGCAAGCGATCACAGCAGGGAGACAAAACAGGTGCTGGATGAGGTGGAGCGCTGGCTGGAGCACCGCTCCTGGTCGGCCGACGACCGTCCGCTGGACCACCTGCTGGACGCGAAGCGCCACACGGCGACCAGCGTCAGCGTGGTGCTGCCCGCGCTGAACGAGGAGGCGACCGTCGGCGAGATCGTCGCCGCGATCCGCCGCGAGCTGATGACCGAGGACATGCCGCTCGTCGACGAGCTGATGGTGCTGGACTCCGGCTCCACGGACCGCACCGCCGAGGTCGCCGCCGCGGCCGGGGCGACCGTGGTGCACCGCGACACGCTGCTGCCCCGGCTGCCCGCGCTGCCCGGCAAGGGCGAGGTGCTGTGGCGGTCGCTGCTGGCGACCAGCGGCGACATCGTCTGCTTCATCGACGCCGACCTGCGCGAGTTCGACGCCCGCTTCGTCTCCGGGATCGTCGGGCCGCTGCTCACCGACCCCGGGGTGCAGCTGGTCAAGGGCATGTACGACCGTCCGCTGCGGGACGCCGCCGGCCAGGGCGGACGGGTCACCGAGCTGGTCGCCCGGCCGCTGCTGAACCTGCACTGGCCGCAGCTGGCCGGGTTCGTCCAGCCGCTGGGCGGCGAGTACGCGGCCCGGCGCTCGCTGCTGGAGCGGCTGCCGTTCCCCGTGGGGTACGGGGTCGAGCTGGGCCTGCTCGTCGACGCGCTGCACACGGTCGGGCTCGACGCCCTCGCCCAGGTCGACATCGGCGTGCGCAAGCACCGCCACCAGGACGGCAAGGCTCTCGGCAGGATGGCCGCCGCGATCTACCGCACCGCCCAGCTGCGGCTGGCCCGCGGCCATCTGGTGCGGCCGCGGCTGACGCAGTTCGAGCGCGGCGAGAACGGCTTCGAGCCGCGGACGACGGCGGTCGACACGGAGGAACGGCCGCCGATGGCCGAGATCCCGGAGTACGCGGAGCGCGGGCGGCACAGCGTCGCGTAACGCTCAGGGGCAACGGGCACAAGAAGGCACCGTGAACGCGGGCGCCATACCCCTCACGGGCACAAGAAACCGCACGCGCACCTCCCCAGACGCACAGACCGACGCGCGCGCCCTAACCCTCCCGAGCACAAGAAACCGCACGTACGTTTGCGCACGGTGTCCGATGGCTAGGCTCGCGACATGGCCGTTGAACGCAGCGCACCGATCCTCGTCGCGTCCAACCGCGGCCCGGTCTCGTACGCGCTGGACCAGGACGGTTCGCTCGTCCCCAAGCGCGGGGGCGGCGGGCTGGTCTCCGGGCTGAGCGCGATCGGGCCCGACGCCGGTGCCGTATGGGTGTGCGCCGCCCTCGGTGACGGCGACCGCGAGGCGGCGCGCCGCGCCGGGGCCGGGCACCTCGACCCGGACCACACCGGCGGGCAGCAGGTGCGGATGCTCGACATCGCGCCGGACGTGTTCGCCGCGGCGTACAACGGCGTCGCGAACTCGGTGCTGTGGTTCATCCACCACCTGCTCTACCAGACCCCCGTCGAGCCGGTCTTCGACGCGGAGTTCGGCGCCCAGTGGGCGGCGTACGAGACGTACAACGCGGCCTTCGCCGACGCGCTCGCCCAGGAGGCGGCCGAGGGCGCGGTCGTGCTGGTGCAGGACTACCACCTGGCGCTGGTCCCCGGGCTGCTGCGGGCGCGCCGCCCCGATCTGCGGATCGGCCACTTCTCGCACACGCCCTGGGCGCCCCCGGACTACTACCGGCTGCTGCCGGACGATGTCGCGGCGGGCGTGCTGCGCGGCATCCTCGGCGGCGACCGCGCCGCCTTCCTCACCGGGCGCTGGGCCGCCGCGTTCGCCGACTGCTGTGCGGCGGTGCTGGGCGCGGAGGTCGTCCGGGGGACGGACGGTTCCGCGGCCGCCGTGCGCTTCGAGGGCCGGGAGACCCGGCTCGGGGTGCACGGCCTCGGCGCCGACGCGGACTTCCTGCGGGAGCGGTCGCGGGCGGCCGATGTCGACGAGCGGCTGGCGGCGCTGCGCGAGCAGATCGGACCCGGCAGGAAGACGATCGTCCGGGTGGATCGCACGGAGCTGTCGAAGAACATCGTGCGCGGGCTGCTGGCCTACCGCCGTCTGCTGGAGATCCGCCCCGAGTGGCGCGAGCGCGTCGTCCACGTGGCCTTCGCCTATCCGTCCCGCCAGGACCTCGCCGTCTACCGCGACTACACCGAGCGGGTGCGGGTGCTCGCCGAGGAGATCAACGCGGAGTACGGGACGGAGGGCTGGCAGCCGGTCGCGCTCCATGTGAAGGACGACTTCGCCCGCTCCCTGGCCGCCTACCGGCTGGCCGACGTGGCGCTCGTCAACCCGATCCGGGACGGGATGAACCTGGTCGCCAAGGAGGTGCCGGTCGTCTCCGAGCGGGGCTGCACGCTGGTGCTGTCGCGGGAGGCGGGGGCGTACGAGGAGCTGGGCGCGGACGCGGTCGTGGTGAACCCGTACGACGTGGAGGGCACGGCGCGGGCGCTGGACGAGGCGCTGCGGACGCCGGAGGGCGAGCGGGCGGACCGCACCAAGCACCTGGCCGCCGCGGCGACGGCGCTGCCGCCCCGCGACTGGTTCCTGGCGCAGCTGCGAGCGCTGCGAGAGGGGTAAGGGCCGGGGGCTCTCAGCGCATCGCCCCGGCCAGCGCCTCCAGCAGGGCCACCACCCCGGCCGGGCCGTCGACCACCACGTCCGCGCGCTCGGCCAGCTCGGTCACCTCCGTGCTGCCGCTGCACACCAGCAGCCCCGGCACCCCTTCCTTCCGCAGCCGCTCCACGGCGGCGAACGCGGCCAGGTCGCCGAGGTCGTCGCCCGCGTAGAGCACCGCGCCCGCGGACGTCTCGCGGACGTACTCCAGCAGCGCGACGCCCTTGTCCATGCCCGGCGGGCGCAGTTCCAGGACGAGCCGGCCCGGTTCGACGATCAGGCCGTGGCGCTTCGCCAGCGCGTGCAGCGGGGCGCGGAGCTGGTCGAAGGCGGCCTGGGGGTCCTCGGTGCGGCGGGTGTGGACGGCGACGGCACGGCCCTTGTCCTCGGTCCAGGTGCCCTGCCAGGCGCCGTTCGCCTCCAGCACGCCCGGCAGTTCGGACCGGACGGCGGCGATGCCCGGGTGGGCTTCGGGGGCGCGAACGGTATGGCTGGACGCGTCCCAGCGCTCGGCGCCGTAGAGGCCGAGGACGACGAGGTTGGCCGGGGCTCCGCTGTCCGCGAAGCCGCCGTAGCGCACGGCGACCTCGGCCGGGCGGCCGGTGATCACCGCGAGGGAGCGCAGCCGGGGGCCGAGCGCGGAGAGGGCCGGGACGGCGCCGGGGTGGGCGCGGGCCTGGTCGGGGTCGGGAACGATGTCGGCGAGGGTGCCGTCGAAGTCGACGCCGACGACGGCCCGGTCGGGCCGGTCCAGGAGGGCGGCAAGGCCCTCACGGCCGGCGGCGGTGACGGGTACGGGAAGGGGGTGGCTGCCCATGCGGCGACCCTACCCGCCCCCGCCCACCGGCATCCGTAGCGGCGATGGGCGTCGGCCACCCGGGGCCCCCACCCGGGGACCCCACCCGGGGACCCCACCCGGGGACCCCACGCGGGGACCCCACGCGGGCGGCGGCCCTCAGCGCCGTTCGCGCCGCTCGTCGCGCAGGCGGCGCAGCCGGTTGACCGTCACCGGGTCGTGCTCCAGCGCGCGGGGGTCGTCCAGCAGGGCGTTGAGCAGCTGGTAGTAGCGGGTCGGGGTGATGCCGAGCCGTTCCCGTATGGCCCGCTCCTTGGCGCCCGGCCCCGGCCAGCCGCCGCGCTCCACGGCGAGCACGGCCAGGTCCTGTTCGGAGAGTTCCTCGGCGGTCACGGCTTGGCCGTCTCCATGGCGTCGGCCGCGCGCTGGATCTCGCCCAGGACGCTCGCCGGGTCTCCGCCGCTGCCCACCGTCGAGCCGATCTTCTCCTTGATCATCTTGCTGATGGTCGCCCAGGAGGTCTTGTCCGCCGGGTAGAACTGGGCCCGGTCCATCTGGTCGAGGAAGCGCCACAGCTTCTTGTGCTCCTTCTCGTGGCGCATCGTGGCGGAGACGGACGTGGTGACCGGCAGCAGGTCGTACTGGTCGGCGAAGGCCAGCACGTTCTTGTCCTGGTAGACGAAGTCGAGGAATTCGCCGATCTGCTTGCGCTTGCCGTTCGCCTTGAAGGCCATCAGCCAGTCGGCGACGCCCATCGTCGAGGTCGACTTGCCGTGGCGGCCGGGCAGCGGGGCGGTGGCGTAGTCGATGTCGTGGCCGGACGCCTGCTGCATCAGGGTGGGGTGGCCGTTGAGCATGCCGACCTCGCCGCGGATGAAGGCGCCGAAGACGTCCTGGCGGTTGGTGCGGGCCGGGGAGCGCGGTCCGGTCAGGCCCTCGCCGACCAGCTCGTCCCGCAGCCATTCGAACGTCTCGATGTTGGCGGTGGAGTCGATGGTGTAGCTGCCGTTGGAGTCGGTGTAGCCGCCCCCGCCGCCGAGCATCCACATCAGGGTCTCGGCCTGCGACTCCTCGGGGCCGAGCGGAAGGCCGTACGGGGTCTTCACCCCGGCCGACTTGAGCTGCCGCGCCGCGTCCTTCAGCTCCGTCCAGCTGGTGGGGGCGGAGGATATGCCCGCGTTGTCGAACAGCTTCTTGTTGTAGAAGAGCAGCCGGGCGCTGGAGACGAAGGGCAGCCCGTACTGCACCCGGCTGACCTCGCCCGCCTGGGCGATCGAGGCGATGAAGGAGGCCTGGGTGGGGATGGAGAGCATCTGGTCGGCGCGGTAGAGCTTGCCCGCGGCGGCGTAGTCGGCGTACGCGCCGATCTGCGCGATGTCCGGGCTGTCGCCGTCCTTGACCATGTCGGCGACCTTCTTGTCGACTTCGGTCCAGCTGTAGACCTTGGTGTCGACCGTGATGCCGCTGTGCTTGGCCTCGAAGGCCCGGGCCAGCTTGTCCCAGTACTTCTGGGAGGTGTTCTCGGCGTTGTCACCGTAGTCCGCCGCGACCACCTTCAGGACGTTCCCGTCCGATCCGGAGCCGTCACTGCCGCAAGCCGCCAGCGTGGGCATCGTCACCGCCGTCGCGGCCCCAGCCGTCGTCAGACTCAAGAACCGTCGCCGCTGCACTGCCTTTTCCCACCCTATGGCTTGATTCATCCTCCGCGGTCGCTTCTCACGAAGGTCGAGCGAGTCTGCCTTGCAAACCTCCACAAGGTCTACACCATGGGCGTATCGCTTCGGTATCGGACCTCTCCTTACCAGGTCAGACGTATCGCACACCCCTACGTGTGATGTGTCACGCCGTCACAACTCGCCGACCCGCACGCGAGAACCACCCGGCGAGTGGACTAGACCTCTCATGGTGGATCGCGGGAGACTGTCCCCGTGAGACACGTCATCGCCCTCGATGTGGGCGGCACCGGCATGAAGGCCGCCCTGGTCGGGGCGGACCGCACACTCCTGCACGAGGCCAGGCGGCCCACCGGGCGGGAGCACGGGCCCGAGGCCGTGGTCGCCGCGATCCTCGACTTCGCCGCCGAGCTGCGCGCCATCGGCGAGCGGCGGTTCGGCGAACCCGCCGCGGCCGCCGGGATCGGCGTGCCCGGCCTGCTGGACCACGACCGCGGCGTCGCCGTCTTCGCCGCCAACCTCGGCTGGCGCGACGTACCGCTGCGCGCGCTGCTGTCCGAGCGGCTGGGCGGCGTCCCGGTCGCCCTCGGCCACGACGTACGGACCGGCGGGCTGGCCGAGGGGCGGCTGGGGGCGGGCCGGGGCGCCGACCGGTTCCTGTTCGTGTCGGTGGGCACCGGGATCGCGGGCGCCATCGGCATCGAGGGCCGCCTCGAACCGGGAGCCCACGGCGACTCCGGCGAGATCGGCCACATCGTCGTACGGCGCGGCGGCGCCCGCTGCCCTTGTGGCCAGTCCGGCTGCCTGGAGACGCTGGCCTCGGCCGCCGCGGTGGGCCGCGCCTGGGCGGCGGCCGGCGGCGGGCCCGGCGCGGACGCGGCCGACTGCGCCAAGGCCGTCGAGTCCGGCGACCCGCGGGCGGCAGCGGTGTGGCGCGAGGCGACCGGCGCCCTCGCCGACGGCCTGGTGACCGCCCTCACCCTGCTGGACCCCGAGCTGCTGATCATCGGCGGCGGGCTCGCCGAGGCCGGGGAGACGCTGCTCACCCCGCTGCGCGCGGCGGTCGAGGAGCGGATCACCTTCCAAAAGCTCCCCCGCGTCGTCCCCGCGGCCCTCGGTGACGCCGCCGGCTGCCTGGGCGCGGGACTGCTCGCCTGGGATCTCATCGCCACGCCGTCGCCGCACCCCGAGCAGTCCTCCGCGTCCCCTTCTCCCCCCTCTCCCCACGCGCGGTCCGCGCAGTCCACGGAGGTATCCGGCTGATGGTCCAGCGAACGGTTCTCACAGGCGCCCGGGTGGTGCTGCCGACCGGCGTGGTCACCGACGGACGGCTGACGGTCGAGGGCACCCGCATCGCCGGGACGGCCGCGGGAGCGCCGGGAGGCGCGGGCGACGCCGTACGGGATCTGCCCGGCTGCTGGATCGTCCCCGGCTTCGTCGACCTGCACCTCCACGGCGGCGGCGGCGCTTCGTTCTCCACGGGCACCGCCGAGGAGGCGCTGACCGTCATCGGCACCCACCGCGCGCACGGCACCACCACGATGCTCGCCTCCACCGTGACCGGCGACCTCGACGACCTCGCCCGGCAGGCCGCGGTGCTCTCCGAGCTGGCCGAGGAGGGCGAGCTGGCGGGCATCCACTTCGAGGGCCCGTTCATCTCCCCGCACCGCTGCGGCGCCCACCAGCCGACGCTGCTGCGTGACCCCGACCCGGCGGACGTGCGCAAGCTCCTCGACGCGGCGCGCGGCACCGCGCGCATGATGACGCTCGCGCCCGAGCTGCCGGGCGGTCTGGAGTCCGTGGCGCTGCTGGCCGACAGCGGCGTCCTGGCGGCCGTCGGCCACACCGACTCGACGTACGAGGCGACCCGGGACGCCGTGGAGGCGGGCGCGACCGTGGCGACCCACCTGTTCAACGCGATGCCGTCGCTGCTGCACCGCGAGCCAGGACCGGTGGCCGCGCTGCTGGAGGACGAGCGGATCACCGTCGAGCTGATCAACGACGGGACCCATCTGCACCCCGCCGTGCTCCAACTGGCCTTCCGGCGCGCGGGCGCGGACCGGGTCGCCTTCATCACCGACGCGATGAGCGCGGCGGGCATGAGCGACGGCAGCTACGCGCTCGGCCCGATGGAGGTCGAGGTCAAGAACGGCGTGGCCCGGATCAGCGACGGCCCCACCGCGGGGTCCATCGCGGGCTCCACCCTCACCCTCGACCACGCCTTCCGGCGGGCCGTCACGGTCGACGGGATCGGCGTGGACGAGGCGGCCCGGGCGCTGTCCACGACCCCCGCGAGGGTGCTGGGCCTGGCGGACCGGGTGGGGTCGCTGGAGGCGGGCAAGGACGCGGACCTCGTCGTCCTCGACGCCGACTTCCACCTGCGGGGAGTGATGCGGCGCGGCGCCTGGGTGGTCGACCCGGGCTAGTGCCGCGTCAGCCAAGGTTTGCCCGGTAGCGAGGCGTCCTGGTGCGGTCAGATGCAAGGCGCCGGATCGGCCTCGTAGTGGGCCTACTCGGTCGATTCGGCAACGCCGCAGATGGCCGTGCCAGGGCGGCGAGCGGGGTGAACCTTGGCTGACGCGGCACTAGAGCCGCCGTTCCCGCCCATTGGTGCCGCGTCGACCCCGAATTGGCTGATTCAGCGCCATGATTGGGCGTCCCGGTCACCCCAAAAGGGTGGGCCGGGCGCCGCGCCTTTGGCATGATCGCTCACGCGCGGGGCGCCGCTGGGCACCCGGCCACACGCTTCAGCACAGGAATCTCCGTCCGGCGGGGGGACGGGAAGGGAGATGCCGGGTGATCCTGACGGTCACGCTCAACACCGCCCTCGACATCACCTACCGGGTGCCTCGGCTGCGCCCCCACGCCAGCCACCGCGTGACCGAGGTCACCGAGCGGCCCGGCGGCAAGGGCATCAACGTCGCGCGCGTCCTCGCAGCCCTCGGCCACCACACCGCCGTCACGGGATTCGCCGGAGGGGTGACCGGCACGGTGGTCCGTGAGCTGCTGGCCGCGGAGCCCGAAGCGGATCCGGACGCGGGCACCGGCGGCGGGCGGATCACCGACGCCCTGGTGCCGATCGCCGGTACCACCCGGCGCACCCTCGGCGTCGTCGACACCGCGTCGGGCGACACCACCCAGCTCAATGAGGCCGGACCGGCCGTCACCGCCGCCGAATGGGCCGCCTTCATGGACGCCTACGCCCGGCTGCTGCGCGAGGCCTCGGCGGTCGCCCTGTGCGGCAGCCTCCCGCCCGGCGTGCCCGTGGGTACGTACGCCCAGCTCATCCGCGAGGCCCGGACCGCGGGCGTCCCCACCCTGCTGGACACCAGCGGCGAACCGCTGCGCCGCGGCGTCGCCGCCCGCCCCGACATCGTCAAGCCCAACGCCGAGGAGCTGGCCGGGCTCACCGGCTCCACCGAGCCGCTGCGCGCCGCGCGCGACGCCCGGCGGCGCGGGGCGCGCGCCGTGGCCGCCTCGCTCGGCGCGGACGGGCTGCTCGCGATCACCGCCCAGGGCGCCTGGCAGGCGGCCCCGCCGGAGCGCCTGACGGGCAATCCGACGGGCGCCGGGGACGCGGCGGTGGCGGGGCTGCTGTCCGGGCTGGTGGACGAGGTGCCCTGGCCCGAGCGGATCGCCCGCGCGGTGGCCCTGTCGGCGGCGGCCGTACGGGCACCGGCGGCGGGCGAGTTCGACCGGGCGGTCTACGCGGAGCTGCTGGGCCGGATCGAGGTCACCGAGCACCCGACGGCGGCCTGAGGCGGCGGGACGGACCCGCCGCCGGTTCTGCCCCAGCTCCGTCTCAGCCCCTCTTCAGCCACATCTGGTCGAGGTTGACGTCACACTTGTCGCCCTCGCCGCACGACAGGGTGATCGTGTTGCTGCCCTGGCTGAGCTGCACGATGGACCACGAGTACGTCCAGCCCTTCTCGTAGTCGCCCTTGGGCGCGTTGGAGAAGTTCTTCATGCTGATCGGCCGGTCCGACTTCTTGCCGTTGACCGTCAGCGACAGGCTCTGGTCCTCGCCGGGCACGCCGTAGCGCACGTACAGCTTGTACGCCTTGGCCCGGTCGACGTCCACGTTCCAGGTCGCCGAGGAGCCCGGGCTGTTGAAGCCGCCGACGTAGGTGCCGCCCTTGCCCTTGGCGCCCTTGACGTCGCTCGCCGGGGCGGCGCCGCCGCCGAGCTGCATGCTGGCCGCGTCCTCCTTGGGCAGCTTCCCGCCGGGCTTCTCGGAGGGCTCCGGCTTGCCGCTGGGCTCGACGCTGGACGCCGCCGTGGGCTTCCCGCCCGCCTGGTCGCCCTGGTCCTTCTTGTCGTCACCATTGGTGAGCATCGCGACGCCGATGCCGACGACGACCACCGCCACCACGGCGACGGCGCCGATCAGCAGCCCCCGGTTGTTGGGGCCCCGGCCGCCACCGCCACCGCGCGGGGCGGCGGACTGGCGGTGGCCGTTGCCGCCGGGCAGCGTCTCGGGGGCGGCGTAGTGGGCGTTCTGCCGGCCGTACCCCTGCTGGCCCTGCTGCCCGTAGCCCTGCGGCTGCTGGTTCGGGATCTGCTGGCCGTAGTTGCGCTCGCCGACCGCGCGGACGTGGTTGTACGAGGTGCGGGGCACCCCCGGCTGCTGCCGGCCGGCCGGGCCGGGGTAGCCGTACCCACCGGTGCGGGCGGGACCCGGCTGACCCGACTGGCCACCCTGTCCGCCCTGGTCGCCCTCCGAGCGGTACAGATAGGCGAACGGGTCGTCGTTCTCCGGTGTGTCCGAGCCGTTGTTGCCGGCCGTCATCCCTGGTCACTCCCCTATGCATATGGCCATCGGCGCTCAGGTGTGCGTACGCGCCACGACAGCTCATATCAGGGCCGACAGGGCCTCAACAGGGCGTGGGCTATCCGGATGGCCAATATTCATGATCGGTTCACTGTCGGCGGCAGGGCCGCATCGACGCAGCGTACCTCGATCGGAGCGGGCCGGGCTCCCGCCCGTCCCGGCCGAGGCCCGTACGGACCTCACCCGGCCCGTCTGCGCTCCTTCGAACGGGCCCGTTTCTCGACGTACATGCGCTGGTCGGCGGAGTGCAGAACCTCCTCGGCCGACATGCCGCAGCCCGCCCAGCCGATCCCGAAACTGGCCCCCACGCGCACCGCACGGCCGTCGACCCGGATGGGTGGCAGGATCGCGTTGCGCAGCCGGACGGCCAGGTCCTTGGCGTCCGCCCGGCCGAGGCCGTCGGCGAGGACGACGAACTCGTCACCGCCGAGCCGGGCGACGGTGTCACCGTCCCGCACCCCGCTGGTGAGCCGTCGGGCGACCTCGATGAGGACCGCGTCACCCGCGTGGTGACCGAACCGGTCGTTGATCGACTTGAAGCCGTCGAGGTCGCAGAAGAGGACCGCGAGCCCCTTGTGGCCGTCGTCGACGTCGTCGTCCTCGTTGGGCGCGAAGGTGTGCACATGGTGGTCGAACTGGACGCCGCCCGTGGCGAGCGGGGGCCGGGAGCCGAAGCTCTCGTACTGGTCGAAGCCGTGCGGGAAGCCGCCGCCGGCGGGCGCCACCCCCTCACCGCCGTCCGCGCGTCGCGGCCCGTCGGCGAACTCCGCCCGGCCCCCCGGCGGCGGATGGGCGCACAGCCTGCTGCCCAGACGGGCGCGCAGCTCGGCGCTGTTGGGCAGGCCGGTCAGCGAGTCATGGCTGGCGCGGTGGGCGAGGGCCAGCTCATGGCGCTTGCGCTCCTCGATGTCCTCGACGTGGGTGAGCAGGAAGCGCGGACCGTCGGCGGCGTCGGCGACCACCGAGTTGCGCAGCGACACCCAGACGTACGTGCCGTCGCGGCGGGCGAGCCGCAGCTCGGAGCGGCCGCCCTCGTGGGAGGTGCGCAGCAGGGTGCCGATGTCCTCGGGGTGGACGAGGTCGGCGAAGGAGTAGCGGCGCATCGCCGAGGCGGGGCGGCCCAGCAGGCGGCAGAGGGCGTCGTTGGTGCGCAGCAGATGGCCGTTCTGGTCGCCGCCCATCTCGGCGATGGCCATGCCGCTGGGCGCGTATTCGAACGCCTGACGGAAGGATTCCTCACTGGCCCGGAGGGCCTGCTGCTCGCGCTCCAGCCGCAGCAGGGCGCGCTGCATGTTGCCGCGCAGCCGGGCGTTGCCGATCGCGACGGCGGCGTGGAAGGCGTACATCTGCAGCGCCTCGCGCCCCCATGTGTTGGGGCGGCGCCCATTGCGCGGCTTGTCGACGGAGAGGACCCCGATCAGCTCGCCACCGGAAGCGCCCGCCGCGTGCAGGGGGGCGAACAGGCGGTCCCTGGAGTGCCACTCGTCGGCGAAGCGGGGCTCGGGGCCGGTGGTGTGCCACTGCGGCACGTCGTCATCGTCGAGGACCCAGCCCTCGGTGTGCGGGATGAAACGCAGATCGCCCCAGCGGTCGCCCATCGACAGCCGGCGGTCCCAGGAGGCGCGGG
The DNA here is from genome assembly GCF_001417735.1 of Streptomyces sp. NBRC 110028. GTDB lineage: Bacteria > Actinomycetota > Actinomycetes > Streptomycetales > Streptomycetaceae > Streptomyces. The sequence goes on along the minus strand of NZ_BBUZ01000022.1, from coordinate 803,056 downwards.
AGCCGACCCGCCCGGCCATCAGTGCCTCGGCGCCCGAGCTGCCGCCCACGGCGGCGACCACGAGGTCACCGTCCGGACGGACCAGATTGACGGCCGACAGCTCGTAGCCGAGCCCGGCTATGACGCCGTCGGCAACGGTCTGCACGGTGTCGGCGAGGCTGCGCGCGGTGTTCAGGTCGGCGACCACCTGATGCAGCTGCCGCAGGGTCGCAAGACGGATATAGGGCTCCGACTCGGCCTCCATCGCTCGCCCTCCCCCGAGACCTCGACAGCAACTCCTGGCTTCCTTTGTCGTCCGATTGCCAACGGCCACTGAATCACAGCGAGCTGCCCACTCGGTACACAGGGTCAACAATTACCGGCTGCTGTGACTCATGTCACAGAACGTGTTCGCGGCCCTCCGGAACCGCGTGGGAGCGCTCCTCTTTTTTCTGAAAGCAAATTCCGCAAGCGGGCCGCCTACGGCCGCAGACCTACGTCCGGACTGGTCCGGCGGCCCGATGCGGAGGGCGGCCGGATCTGACTAGCGTGGAGAACGTGTTCCAGACGACGCCTTCCACTCCCGCCCCCTCCCCGACCCCGGCCGGGCCCGCCGTCCCGCATGCTGGTGGGGTGAGTGAGGACGACTTCCGCGCCGCCCTGTCGCGACTCGCGGCGGGCGTGGTGCTGGTGACGGCGCACGACCCGGAAGAGGGGCCGAGCGGTGAGGACGTCGGCATGACGGCCACCGCGTTTATGTCGGTGTCACTTGACCCGCCGCTCGCGATGGTGAGCGTTCGCAACGGCTCCCGGCTGGACGAGCTACTCGAACGACAGCCGCTCTGGGCGGTGTCGGTCCTGTCGGAGAGTCAACGGACCACAGCGGGACGATTCGCCATGAAGGGGCGCATCAGCGACAGGCTGTTGTTCGCGGACATGGCCGTGACGCGCGGCGCGGAGTCCGGCGCTCCGCTGGTGTCCGGGGCGCTGGCGACGGTCGAGTGCCGCACCGAACAGCGGGTGCCGGCCGGGGACCACACCCTCGTGATCGGCCGGGTGCTGGCGGCGGCGACGCCGAGCACGGAGGGCGGCCCGCTGACGTACTTCCGCGGCCGCTACCGCACCCTCGAATAGCCGCTGCCACACCCTCGCGCCGCCATACCCTCGCGCCCCCGCCCCCAGAACAGGGGGGACCGTCCCCGTCCCCTCAGTCCCAGCCGCGTCCAGAACGACCGCGCTTGGTGTCGCTCCGCTTCTTCTTCTCCCGCAGCCGGCGCTCGTTGATGCCGCGCGGGATCCGGGTCGGGCGGCGCGGCTTGGGCGGCGGCGCGCTCGCCTCCGCGAGCAGCGAGGCGAGCCGGACGGCGGCCGTCTCGCGGTTGCGCCACTGGGAACGGTGCTCGGACGCCCGTACGGTGAGCACCCCGTCGGCCAGCCGCCCGGCCAGCCGCCGCAGCGCGCGCTCCTTCCATACGGGCGGCAGCGCGTCGGTGGCGGCCAGGTCGAAGCGCAGCTCGACGGAGGTGTCACTCGTGTTGACGTGCTGTCCGCCGGGCCCGGACGACCGGGAGAAACGCCACATCAGCTCGGCCTCCGGCAGGGAGACCGCACCACGGATGACATAGGGCCCGGACATGGCTCCATCGTCACCCGCCGACCCCCGCGCCGTCATCCCGTTTTGGCGGGGCGCGGGGCGGGGCCCACGGACCCCCATCAGGGTTTGGCAAAGAAAGTAAAGGTATCTGGAACCTGCCGGTGCCCTGACGGCGTTGTGGAGGGTGACGGCGGCTTCGCCCGGAGCTTTGAGGACGAAGCCCGCCGGCTCGAACCATCGAGACCACGAAAGGGACTCCCCATGGCTGTAAGCCTGTCCAAGGGCGGCAACGTCTCGCTCACCAAGGAGGCACCGGGCCTGACCGCCGTCACGGTCGGCCTCGGCTGGGACGTCCGCACCACCACGGGCACCGATTTCGACCTGGACGCGAGCGCCATCGCCGTGAACACGAACGGCAAGGTCTACTCCGACCAGCACTTCGTGTTCTTCAACAACAAGGCCACCCCGGACCAGACCATCGTCCACACCGGTGACAACGTCACCGGTCAGGGCGAGGGCGACGACGAGCAGATCAACGTCAACCTGGCGGGCCTGCCCGCCGACATCGACAAGATCGTCTTCCCGGTCTCGATCTACGACGCCGAGTCGCGCAGCCAGAACTTCGGCCAGGTGCGGAACGCGTTCATCCGCATCGTCAACCAGGCCGGCGGCACCGAGATCGCCCGCTACGACCTGAGCGAGGACGCCGCCACCGAGACCGCCATGGTCTTCGGCGAGCTGTACCGCAACGGCGCGGAGTGGAAGTTCCGCGCCGTCGGCCAGGGCTACGCCTCGGGCCTGGTCGGCATCGCGCAGGACTTCGGCGTCAACGTCTGAGGTTCCCAGCGCTTCACGCGGCGAGGGCCGCCCCCACCCCAGGGGGCGGCCCTCGCCGCGTTTACGGACACGTGCGCATCAACCGGGCATTTCCATGCCATGCCTGACTGACCGAAATTTGCCCTGTTTGAATAACGAATGGTCAATTTCTTGTTACGCACCTGTCAGAACGGATCGTTCGATGACACTCTCTGCTCGGCTCGCCGCGCGTCGTTCCTGACTCCGCGGTAGCCCTGGTTCGCATTTGGCACCTCACGCACCACTCCTGCTCGACCGGGCAGCCCACCCACGGCTGTCCGCACCCCCTACGCAGGGCCGCGACCCCGCGGCCCCTCAGCAAGGAGACCGAGTGAGACCTCACGCTTCCTCCCCCCGCAAGCAGGCCATCCGCGCGGCCGCGTTCGTCGCCTCCGCCGCCATGGTCGTCATCGGCGTCCAGACCGGTTCGGCCACCGCCCAGCCGGACAACTCCCGCGAGGCAGGCGCGACCGCGCTGCAGCTGACCCCCGCGGAGCGCACCGCCTCCATCAAGGCGGCGCAGGCCGATGCCTCCGCCCAGGCCGATCACCTGGGGCTCGGGGCCAAGGAGAAGCTCCTCGTCCGCGACGTCATCAAGGACGCCGACGGAACCGTGCACACCCGCTACGAGCGCACCTACGACGGGCTGCCCGTCCTCGGCGGCGATCTGGTCGTCCACGAGAAGCCCAGCGGCGCCCGCACCGTCACCAAGGCCACCAGCGCGACGATAACCGTGCCCGGCACGGACGCCGCGGTGTCCGCCTCCGCCGCCTCCAAGGCGGCGTTGAAGGCCGCGACCGCGTCCGACTCCGGTGAGAAGGCCAAGGCGCCGCGCAAGGTGGTCTGGGCCGAGTCGGGCAAGCCCGTCCTCGCCTGGGAGACCGTCGTCACCGGCACCCAGAAGGACGGCACGCCCAGCGAGCTGCACGTCATCACCGACGCCGCCACCGGCAAGAAGCTGGCCGAGAACGAGGCCGTCGAGACCGGCACCGGAACCAGCAAGTACAGCGGCACGGTCACCCTCGGCACCACCAAGAGCGGTTCCACGTACAGCCTCACCGACTCCACCCGCGGCAGCCACAAGACCTACGACCTCAACCAGGGGTCGTCGGGCACCGGCACGCTCTACACCGACGCCGATGACGTCTGGGGCGGCGGCCGCCAGACCGCCGGGGTGGACGCGCACTACGGCGCGGCCGAGACCTGGGACTTCTACAAGAGCTTCCTGGGCCGCAACGGCATCAAGAACAACGGCGTGGGCTCGTACTCCCGCGTCCACTATGGCAACAGCTATGTGAACGCCTTCTGGCAGGACTCCTGCTTCTGCATGACCTACGGCGACGGCTCCGGCAACTCCAACCCGCTCACCTCGATGGACGTGGCCGGCCACGAGATGTCCCACGGCGTCACCGCCGCCACCGCCAACCTCAACTACAGCGGCGAGTCCGGCGGCCTCAACGAGGCCACCTCGGACATCATGGCCACCGCGGTGGAGTTCTACGCGGGCAACGCCTCCGACGCCGGTGACTACCTCATCGGCGAGAAGATCAACATCAACGGCGACGGCACCCCGCTGCGCTACCAGGACAAGCCGAGCAAGGACGGCGCGTCCAAGGACTACTGGTCCTCGACGCTCGGCAACGTCGACGTCCACTACTCCTCCGGGCCCGCCAACCACTTCTTCTACCTGCTGTCCGAGGGCAGCGGCGCGAAGACCATCAACGGCGTGAGCTACAACAGCCCGACGTACGACGGCTCGACGATCACCGGCATCGGCCGGGACAAGGCCATCAAGATCTGGTACAAGGCCCTGACCACGTACCTGACCTCCACCAGCAAGTACGCCCAGGCCCGCACCGCCACCCTCAACGCCGCGCGCGACCTCTACGGGGCGAGCAGCACCGAGTACAACACGGTGGCCGCCACCTGGACCGCGATCAACGTGAAGTAGCCCCGCCTCCCGCCCCGCGGCGACCCACCTGCCCGCGGTAAGCGGAACGGGCCGCACCGGTGATGCCGGTGCGGCCCGATGCGGTCGCCCCGAGTTCCTGTCGTAGCCGCTGATCGGCCCTTACGCTGCTTCCATGACTCAACACGTACGCGGCGTGGTGGCCCCCGGCAAAGGCGAGCGGGTCCGCATCGAGACGATCGTGGTGCCGGACCCCGGCCCCGGCGAGGCGGTGGTGAAGGTCCAGGCGTGCGGCGTCTGCCACACCGATCTGCACTACCGGGAAGGCGGCATCAACGACGACTTCCCGTTCCTCCTCGGGCACGAGGCGGCGGGCGTCGTGGAGTCCGTCGGCGACGGCGTCACCGAGGTGGCCCCCGGCGACTACGTCATCCTCAACTGGCGCGCGGTGTGCGGCCAGTGCCGGGCCTGCCGCCGCGGCCGCCCCTGGTACTGCTTCGCCACCCACAACGCGTCCCAGCCCATGACGCTCACCGACGGCACCGCCCTGACCCCCGCCCTCGGCATCGGCGCGTTCGCCGAGAAGACGCTCGTCGCGGCGGGCCAGTGCACCAAGGTCGACCCCGCCGCCTCCCCGGCCGCCGCCGGGCTGCTCGGCTGCGGAGTGATGGCCGGCATCGGCGCCGCCATCAACACCGGCAACGTCGGGCGCGGCGACGCGGTCGCGGTCATCGGCTGCGGCGGAGTCGGCGGCGCCGCGATCGCCGGATCCCGGCTCGCCGGCGCCGCGAAGATCATCGCGGTGGACGTGGACGACCGGAAGCTGGAGCAGGCCCGCTCCCTCGGCGCCACCCACACCATCAACGGCAAGACCGCCGACGTCGTCGAGGCCGTCCGCGAGCTGACCGACGGCAACGGCGCGGACGTGGTGATCGAGGCCGTCGGCCGCCCCGAGACGTACCAGCAGGCGTTCTACGCCCGCGACCTGGCCGGCACCGTCGTCCTGGTCGGCGTGCCCACCCCGGAGATGAAGCTCGAACTGCCGCTGATCGACGTCTTCGGACGCGGCGGTGCCCTCAAGTCCTCCTGGTACGGGGACTGTCTGCCCTCCCGCGACTTCCCCCTGCTGATCGACCTCTACCAGCAGGGACGGCTCGACCTGGACGCCTTCGTCAGCGAGACCATCGGGCTCGACGACATCGAGGCGGCGTTCGACAAGATGCACCGCGGCGACGTCCTGCGCTCGGTGGTGATGCTCTGATGATCCCTGGTGGTGACACCGCGATGACCCCTCCGCCCGTACGCATCGACCATCTGGTCACCTCCGGCACCTTCTCGCTGGACGGCGGCACCTGGGACGTCGACAACAACGTCTGGCTCATCGGCGACGACCACGAGGTGTACGTCATCGACGCCGCCCACGACGCGGACGCGATCGTCGAGGCCGTCGGCGACCGCCGGCTGCTCGGCGTCATCTGTACGCACGGCCACGACGACCACATCGACGCGGCCCCGGACGTCGCCGACCGCACCGGCGCCCCGATCCTGCTGCACCCGGACGACGAGGTGCTGTGGCGGATGCGCCACCCCGACCGCGCCCCGGACAAGCCGCTGGCCGACGGCGACGTGCTCACCGTCGGCGGTACGCAGCTGCGCGTCCTGCACACCCCCGGCCACTCCCCCGGCGCGGTCTGCCTGCACGCCCCCGCCCTGACCACCGTGTTCTCCGGGGACACCCTCTTCCAGGGCGGTCCGGGCGCCACCGGGCGCTCGTACTCCTCGTTCGACACGATCATCGAGTCCATCCGGGAGCGGCTGTTCGCCCTGCCGCCGCAGACCGTCGTCCGCACCGGGCACGGCGACCCGACCCTGATCGCGGACGAGGCACCGCACCTGGAGGAGTGGATCGCGCGCGGCCACTGAGGCGACGACGCCGAGGCGGCACCGCCGAAGCGACGACGCCGAGGGCGCCCGGCCCCACCGCCCGGGCGCCCCTGCCGCCTTATCGGCCGGCCCCCGCATGACACCATCGACCCCGTGATCGACCTGGGCTACTCCCTTTCCCGCCGCTTCCCGGACCCGCCGCAGACGGACTACCGGAGCGCGGACACCCGCGCACTGCGCCACGACCTGTTCTGCGGCGACGTCTATCTCGCCGACACCGTGGCCGACCGCGAACTGTCCACAGCCTGGGGATGGGTTCCGGTGCTCGACTTCGCCTGGGCCCTGTGCGACATCGTGGAACGGCTGGACCGCGACCCGCGCGGCAGCCGGTCCGCCCGCCGCATCCACGAGGAGCTGGACTTCACCGAATCCGCCGACCGCATGCTCTTCGAGCGCCGCTTCGGCTGGGTGGACATCACCGCCGACTGGGTACCGCTCGAAGAGGCGCCGCTGACCTTCCAGCACTCCGCGCTGCGCCGCGAGGCCCGCGACTTCCTCCAGGACCTGATCGCCGACCTCGTCGACATGCACGAGGGGCTGGGCGACAACCCGGCGATCTGGGACCTCCAAGCACGCTACCCCCGCGTCTGAACCCCCGGCCCCCTTGCCCCACGAACCCCTTGACCCACGAACCCCTTGCCCCATGAACCCCTTGCCCCATGAACCCCTTGACCTGAACCGAGGTTGAAGTCGAAGGCTGACGTCGGCCGGCCCCTGGTCCCGTACGCGAAGCACGCGGGCGCCACCGTCGTGGGTCTCGCGGGCGGCCCGGCGAAGCCGGCGCGCGTGCGCGAACCGGACGCCCTACTTCGGCACGCTGGCCCCGACGTCGTCCAGCACCGCGTCCGTCACCAGCCCGGTGTCCTCCAGCACCGTCATGTGGTCCATCACGGTGTCGTTGGTCACCTGGGCCAGCCGCCGGACCAGATGGTTCTTGGTGGCGGCGCGGACCTCGCCGATGGTGATGAAGATCTTCCCGTGCGAGGCGCGCAGCAGATCCACGAAGAGCTGGTCGAACTTCTCGCCGTCGGCGGCCTTCAACTGCCGTACCCACGCCTGCTGTTCGGCCGAGGCCTCGTCCGGTATGGACGACGACAGCGCCTTCGCGTCCTCCCGCACCAGCTGGTCGAGCTTGCTGTGCCCGTCGAGCAGATGCGTCCCGGCCCGCTTGATCGCCTCGCTCGACGCCTGGGTCTGCGCCATCCGCCCGGCCGGGATCTCCCACAGCCCGGCCTGCCGGACCTTGACCAGGAACGTCTTGTCCAGCTCGCTCAGCGGCCCGGAGTTCGCGGCCTCCGCCCCCGGCGCTGCGGCCGCCCCGGCCCCACCGTGCGCGGACGGCATCCCGCTGTCGGTCACCGACTGGCTCCCCTCGTCATCCGCCTGGGAGACCCAGATCCCCGCCCCCGCGACCACCGCCGCCAGGGCGACACCGCCGGCCGTCATGCGGCTGCGGTTCGATGCTGCGCGGCTGCCACGCCCGTGAGTTGTCATCGTGCCTCCTGGTGGGGGGTGCTGGAGTACGCGAAACACTAAACTTTGCCTGCTGCAAAAAACCGCGTTCGTCAGGAGTGCACAAAAGCACCCACACCGCGCCCGGCTTGCCCCTACACTCCCCGCGCCCCAAGGCCTACCTGCCGCCGTGATCTGTGGGCGCGCACCACGGCCGACACCCCTCGGCCATGCGCGAGGCGGCTATCGCCCTACCGCCGGCGTCTCCCGATGCGCCGCGTCCATGATCTGCCGCATCTCGGCGAGCGCGGACCCCAGCGCCTCCCGGTTGGTCGCCTCCTCCGCCACGACCTCCAGCTCCCGCAGCCGTGCGGCCCGGGCCGGATACCGCTGAATCGCGACGAACTCGCCCCACCACTGGAGGAAGGTACGCAGCGGAGAGATCGTGCCGTTGCGCGCGGCCTGCTCGACGGCCCGGTCCAGATGCTCGACGAAGGCCGTCAGCTCCCCGGGCGCGATCTGGGCGACCGCCGCCCGCAGTGCCGACGGGGTGAGGACCGGCATCGGGATCAGGGGCCCGTCCTGGGCGGAGGACTGCTCGGTCATCACCAAATCTCCTGACACACCATCAAGCGATCGCCGGTCGCGAGCCTACGCCCGCGTCCCATCCGCCACACGCCCCTGACCTCTATTGATCGTTTGGCCTCGCCCCGGCAGCGGAAAGTGAACGCCCCGGACGACCTTTGTCCGCCTCGCGAACCGCTGGGTGGATGAAGCGTCGGAGAACACTGCGCGGCGCATCCACGAGGCTTTCCGGAACGACGGCTCCGCGCTATCCGAATTGCCGCCGTCTGTCCGGGCTGGGCGGGCTTCGGCGGCCGTAGCGTGAACCGCCCGTGGCCGTTGCGCCCGAGGTTCCGTCGGTTCCCCCTTGTTCGGTTCCCCCTTGTTCGGTTCCCCCTTGTTCGGTTCCCCCTCGTGAGGATGACGCAGGTCTGATGCAGGTCAGGTTTCAGCAGCCGCTTTCCCCGGCCGTCGACTCGCCCGGACGCGGTGGGGCCGCCGTGGCCGGGCGCACCGGCGGCGACTCCCCGCCGCGGACGGCCCCACCGCGTCCGGCCCCGCCAGGGACGGCCCCGACGCGAAAGGTGGCCACCGTCGGGCGGCCCCGGCTGTACGTCGTCGACGGCATCCGCCTGGTCGCCGCGCTCATGGTGGCCCTGCACCACTACGCGGGCACCAACCGGGCCAACCAGCCGGGCAACGCGATCTGGGGGCGCCCCGCGTCCGAGATCATGCCCACCCTGTTCCACTTCGCGTCCTTCGGCTGGATCGGCGTGGAGATCTTCTTCGTGATCAGCGGCTTCGTCATCTGCATGTCGTGCTGGGGCCGCACGCCGAAGGACTTCTTCGTCTCCCGCGTGATCCGCCTCTACCCGGCGTACTGGGTCGGCGTGGCCTTCACCACGGTCTCCATGATCGTCCTGCCGGGCGTATGGGACCGGCCGCCGGGGCGGGACATCCTGCTCAACCTCACCATGCTGCAGTCGGGTTCCGACGTGCCCGACGTCGACCTCGTCTACTGGACCCTCTGGTCGGAGCTGCGCTTCTACCTGCTCTTCATGGTCGTGGTCGCCATGGGCCTGACCTACCGCAGGGTCGTCGTCTTCTGCTGCGTATGGGGCGCGGCCGCGATGCTCGCCCCCGTGTCCACGTTCCCGCTGCTGGTCCTGGCGGCCGACCCCGGCGGCGCCTGGTACTTCATCGCGGGCCTCGCCCTCTACCTCATGCACCGCTTCGGCCAGGACCTGCTGCTCTGGGGCATCCTCGCCATGGCGTGGCTGATGGGCCAGCGCGAACTGGCGATGCGGGTCGCGTACGAGGACGTCTCCAGCTGGCGCGGCGCCGTCCTGATCTTCACCGTCTTCCTGCTCATCATGGTGGCCGTCGCGCTCGGCTTCACCGACCGCATCCGCTGGAGGTGGCTGGTCACCGCGGGCTGCCTGACCTACCCGCTCTACCTGATGCACTACGTCGCCGGCGTGTCCCTGCTCAACCGCCTGCACGACACCATGGACCCCCGCCTGCTCCTCGCCCTCGTCATCTCCGGCTTCCTGGCCCTGAGCTGGCTGGTGCACCGCTTCGTGGAACGCCCGGCGGCGCGGCTGCTGAAGCGCGGGCTGGAGTCCTCCTTCACCAGGCTCCGCTCCTTCGGCCGCGCGGCCTGACCCGCGTCCGTCTCAGCGAAGCAGCAGGTCGATCACCCCGGTCGTCCCCTCGTCGCCGTGTCCCGCGGCGAGACGGCGTTCCATCAGCGCCATGAACGGGCTCAGCAGTTCCGGGCTCACGCCCTGCTCCTCGGCGGTGCGCAGCCTCGTACCCCGCGCCCAGCCACGCCCGAGCGAGCGCGGCGCCCATCGCGCCGAGGCCGAGCACGGTGATCTTCTTGAGGTCTACGACGAGGTGCCGCCGCGCGTCGCGTACTCGCTGACCGCGTTCGGCACCTCGCTCAACGAGGCGCTGGCCCCCTCGGCGCCTGAGGCCGCGAGAACATCCTCGACGGCGCCCACCACGACTGACTCCGGCTTCTCCGTAGCCCCTCAGCTGCCCGGGCCCACCGCCGCGCCGTCCACGTGCCGCGATTCCACCGCCCTCCCCGGCACCAGGACGGCAAGGGTGCTGCGCGCTTCGCGCCGCAGCGAGCGGCGCCGCGCGAAGGTCGCGGTAAGAGCGAGAATCGAGATCGTGGCCCCGTAGAAGACGGCAACGATCGTGGAGAGGAGCCCGACCGTCATCGGGCACGCACCTTTCTTCCCCCGCTCGGCCCGCCCAACTCAACGTTCGAGGCGGGGCGTTGATGCGTTTCCGCTCCACCATACGTCCGCCGTCAACCGGCCGGTACCCAATTGCTGGATGGCGGAGGCCAGGAGCGCCAGCTTCCCGGCGCTGTCGGTGCCGGGATCCGGGTGGTGGACGACGAGCGTCTGGCCATCCGCGCCGCCGATGCCCAGCCGCTCTCGATTGAGCAGCAGCCGGCCGACCTGAGGGTGGTCGATGCGCATGGGTACGCCTTCGCATACGTGCACGTCATGGCGGGCCCAGAGGCGGCGGAAGCGGGTGCTGGCGAGGGAGAGTTCGCCGACCAGCTCGATGAACCGGGGGTCGTCCGTGGCGGTGCCGACGGACTCGCGGAAACCGGCGACCAGTCCCGTGGTGGCGTTCTCCCAGTCCGGATAGAGGGCCTGCTCGGCGGGGTCGAGGAACAGGTCCCGCAGCCGGTTGGCCCCCGCCACGAGGCGCGGCGACAGCGCCGTCGCCAGCGCGTTGGCGGCGAGGACGTCGAAGCAGCGGCCCTCGACGTACGCGGGCAGCGGGAGCGTGGCGACGAGCTTGCCGACGCCCGGAGGGACGGCCTCCGCCGGGGGCCGGGCCCGACGCCGCCGGGCTTTGGCCGCGCCCAGCCGCAACAGATGCGCCGTGGCGTCGTCGTCGAGCCGCAGCACCCGGGCGAGGGACTCCAGGACCTGCACCGAGGGGTTGCGGTCGCGGCCCTGCTCCAGGCGCAGGTAGTAGTCGGCGCTGATGCCCGCGAGCATCGCGACCTCTTCCCGGCGCAGCCCCGGCACGCGCCGCCGCCCGAGGGCGGGGATACCGGCCTGTTCAGGGGTGACGAGCTCGCGGCGGGCGCGCACGTAATCGCCCAGCGGATTCGGTTCGCCGGTCATCCCCCGACCCTAATGTGCCTTCTCGCCCGCGTGCCTGGCCCTGTCACCCCCAGGACCGCGGGGACCCTGGCCCACCCGGAGCCCGGGCACCAGCCTGATCAGCGACCCGGACATCCACGGCGAGGAGCAGCCCATGTCCTTGTATCTACTGATCCACGGTGCCTGGCACAGCGGCCGATGCTGGGAGCGGGTGGTTCCGCTGCTGACGTCGGCCGGCCACCGGGTGCTCACGCCGTCGCTGACGGGCTACGGCGACAAGGCGCATCTGCTCGGCCCCGAGGTAGGGCTCGACACACATGTCGACGACATCGTCAGCCTGATCGCCGAGGAAGACCTCACCGAGGTGATACTCGTCGGCCACAGCTACGCCGGGCTCGTCATCTCCTCGGTGGCCAACCGGATCCCGGACCGGATCGCGCGCTTGGTCTACCTCGACGCGATGGTCCCGGAGGACGGCGAGAGCGCGGCCGACATCATGCCCGTCACCCAGGGCCTGATCGACCTCGCCGTCGCGTCCGACAGCGGCTGGCGAGTCCCGCCGCTCCCCGAGCTGCCGCCGCCCGCGGGCCTGTTCGGGGTCACCGACCCGGCGGACGTGGCGTGGCTGCGTACCCTGCTGTCGGATCAGCCGGTGCGCTGCCTCCAGCAACCGGTCCGCCTGGACAACCCGGCCGCGCGCGCGATCCCCCGGACGCACATCCACTGCGTCGTCGGCGAGCCGGAGGGCTACGCCCGGCGCCCGGTCCCCCCGGTACAGCCCAACGGCACCCCGGCCCAGGTGTGGGAACTGCCGACCGGCCACGACTGCATGATCACGATGCCGGTGGAGCTGACCGAGCTGCTGCTCAGGCTCGCCCCACAGCCCTGAGACCCCACCGACGTCAAGCCTGGTGAACCAACTCGCACAGCGCGCGGTCGGCGAGCGTACGCATCACGGGCGCGGAAGGGCGGGACCCGGTGAGTGGGCCCCGCCCTTCCGCGCCGCTGTGGTCAGCAGCTCATGGCCGCGGTTCGGATCAGGCGGCTCACTCGGGGTCTTCGACGTCGTCGTCGGACTGGAGACCTTGCGTGGGGGGCGGGTCAAGGGCCCCGGTGGGGTTGGTGCATCCGGGGACGCTGCCTTCGGGGGCGCAGTTGTCCGGGGTGTTGTTGACGACCTTGGTGTTGGTGAGCGTCACCTGACCGCCCGACTGGTTGTCGATGCCGCCGCCGGCGGTGATCGCCGTGTTACGTGTGATCAGGCTGTCGACCAGTGTGGCGGTGGCGTTGGGGCCGAGGTTCGAGAGGCCCGCGCCTCTCACGGCGATGTTGTCCTTGAGGGTGGTCGACTTCAGGTTCAGGGTGGAGGTGTTCACGTTGCGGATGCCACCACCCTCGATGGCGGTGTTGCCCCTGATCGATACGGACTCCAGGGTCGCGGTGCCCAGTTGGTTCTCCAGACCGCCACCATTGCTGGTGACGGCCCGGTTCTTGATCAGGGCCCCGCCCTTCATCGTCATTGTGCCGTTGCCGGTGGTTGTGCCGTTACCGGTGTTGAGGACTCCGCCGCCGAAGCTGGCCGCGGTGTTGCGTTCGACGGTGGTGCGGTCGAGGTGGAGCTGTCCGCCGTTGTTGGAGACGCCACCACCGGTCACCGCGAAATTGTCCTTGAAGACGGTGTTCTTCAGGTTCAGCGTGCCCTGCTCGTTGAGGGCTCCGCCGCCAGAGTCCCTGCTGACGCCGCCGCTGACCGTGAGGGACTTCAGGGTGAGCGTGCCACCGGACACCACGTGGAAGATGCGGAAGCTGCCCGTGGCGTCCGGGTCGCGTCGGATGGTGGAGCCGTTGCCGGAGATGGTGACATCCCCGGTGATCTCGGGAAGCCCATCGTCCGGGTTGTCCGGCGTGGTCAGGGTGTAGGTGCAGCGGGACGCAAGCGTGATGCGACCGCCGTTGGCGTTGGCCTGGTTGATCGCATCCACCAGGCCGGAAATGTCGTTGCACCGCACGCGAGTCCCCTCGGCGGCACTGGCCGACCCGGTCGGCAGGACCGCGAGGGAGAGTCCCGCACCGACCGCGACGGTCATGGCGCCGGACCGCGAAATGAACCTCATCGCTACGCCTTCCTCAGCGCTGGAGTGAAGCGGCGCATCACCGGCATCAGCGGTCATGCTGGTCAACCGGGATGGCTGGATGACGTTCTCTTTCTAACGACAGGTGATCGCGCCCTCACCTGATGTGCCGCCAAACGGGTCCGGCCGTTGCCTCAGTGTTCGCTGCTCGTGGGGGTCTGGGGGGCCTCCGTCGGGGCAGGCTCGCCGGCGCAGCATGCGTCGGTGGTGTCGAGTGCCGCGCTCTTGCCCATCCGGTCGGCGTCGCCCTTGACGACGTAGACCTCCCACGGCTCCTCACCGGGGCCGTGGACCCAGACCTTGTCCTGGAGGGCGTAGCAGCAGGAGGTGTCGTTCTCCTCGAAGGTGGCGAGCCCGGCCTCCTTGAGGCGATCGGTGGCGGCGGTGACCTGGTCGGTGGAGGCGACCTCCACCCCGAGGTGATCCAGGCGCGTTTCCTGCCCGGCCTCTCCTTCGATGAGGACGAGCTTCAGTGGCGGCTCGGTGATCGCGAAGTTGGCGTATCCGGGGCGGCGCTTGACTGGCCCCACGCCGAAGAGCTTCGAGTAGAACTCCACCGAAGCGTCCATGTCGGGCACGTTGAGGGCGAGCTGAACACGAGACATGACCGTCCCCCATCTCATTACATCGATGTCCTTCGATTCAAGATTGCGCCTTGGATCGAAAGACGTCAACATAGAAGCATGTCGAAACAAGACCTCGCGGTGGTGGGCCAGGACAGCGTCGACGGCTGCTGCCCAGGACTGCTGACCGCTCCCCTGGACGAGGCGCAGTCCGTCGAGCTGGCGAAGGTGTTCAAGGCGCTGGGCGATCCGATCCGGCTGCGGCTGCTGTCGATGATCGCCTCCCGCGCCGGGGGCGAGGTGTGCGTATGTGACCTCACCCCCGCCTTCGAGCTGTCGCAGCCGACGATCTCCCATCACCTGAAGCTGCTGCGGCAGGCCGGGCTGATCGACTGCGAGCGCCGGGGCACCTGGGTCCACTACCGGCTGCTGCCGGAGATGACCGACCGGCTCGCCGGGATCCTCACCCGCCCCGCCGGACAGCCGCTGCCCGACCGTGCCGGGACGGCGGTGGACGCCTGATGACCGCCGAATCCATGACGGCGCCCGTTGCCGCGCGCCTGTCGTTCCTCGACCGCTTCCTCGCGGTGTGGATCCTGCTGGCGATGGCCGCAGGCCTCGGCCTGGGACGGCTCGTTCCCGGGCTCGGTGACGCCCTGGCGAAGGTGACCGTCACCGGCGTCTCCCTGCCGATCGCGCTCGGCCTGCTGGTGATGATGTACCCGGTCCTGGCCAAGGTCCGCTACGACCGCCTCGACACGGTCACCCGGGACCGACGCCTGCTGATCCTCTCGCTCGTACTGAACTGGGTCCTCGGCCCGGCGATCATGTTCGCACTCGCCTGGCTTCTCCTGCCGGACCTGCCGGAGTACCGCACGGGCCTGATCATCGTCGGCCTGGCCCGCTGTATCGCCATGGTCATCATCTGGAACGACCTCGCCTGCGGCGACCGTGAAGCCGCCGCCGTCCTCGTCGCCCTGAACTCCGTCTTCCAGGTGATCGCCTTCTCCGCGCTCGGCTGGTTCTACCTCACCGTGCTGCCCGGCTGGCTCGGCCTGGAACAGACCGGTCTCGACGTCAGCGTGTGGGAGATCGCCCGCAGCGTGCTGATCTTCCTCGGCATCCCGCTGGCGGCCGGCTTCCTCACCCGGCGCCTCGGCGAGAAGGCCAAGGGCCGGGCCTGGTACGAGACCCGGCTCATCCCCAGGATCGGCCCCTTCGCGCTCTACGGGCTGCTGTTCACGATCGTCGTGCTGTTCGCCCTCCAAGGGGACGCGATCACCTCCCAGCCGATGGACGTGGCGCGGATCGCGCTACCGCTCCTGATCTACTTCGCCGTGATGTGGGCCGGATCCATGGCACTGGGCAAGGCCGTGGGCCTGGACTATCCCCGCTCGACCACGCTGGCCTTCACCGCCGCGGGCAACAACTTCGAACTCGCCATCGCCGTCGCCATCGCCACCTTCGGCGCCTCCTCCGGGCAGGCCCTGGCCGGAGTCGTCGGCCCGCTCATCGAGGTCCCCGTCCTGATCGGCCTCGTCCACGTCGCCCTGGCCGCCCGCCGCCACTTCCCCCAACCCACCGCCGCGGCCACCGAGCGCACACCCGACGAGGAAGGCACCGCCCATGTCTGACCCCCAGAAGCCGGAGAAGCCATCCGTGCTGTTCGTCTGCGTCCACAACGCGGGCCGCTCCCAGATGGCCGCCGCCTTCCTCAATCACCTCGCGGGTGACCACATCGAAGTCCGCTCCGCCGGCTCGGCACCCGCCGAGCACGTCAACCCGGCCGTGGTCGAGGCGATGGCGGAAGTCGGCATCGACATCGCGGCAGAAATCCCGAAGGTCCTGACCGCCGAAGCGGTCCAAACCTCCGATGTCGTCATCACGATGGGCTGCGGCGACGCCTGCCCGTACTTCCCCGGGAAGACCTACCTGGACTGGAAGCTCGACGACCCGGCCGGCCAGGGCGTCACAGCGGTGCGGCCGATCCGCGACGAGATCCGCACCCGCGTCCACAACCTGATCGGCGAGATCATCACCGAAGACCGGCTGTGACCGGCATACAGAGTCGACCATGAGCTGCGCACGGCCATGGGGGCCACGGTCGCAGCCCGCCCTCCATGCTCTGTCCGTTGCCGGTGCACTCGAGTTCGTCCCACAGACGACGCGGGCCGCCCTGGTGCACGGAGGACGGCTCCGTCCGTTCGGCCGACGCACGCGCCCATGATCCGTCAGCGTGGACGCCGAACGCCCCGGACGAAGATCGTCCGGGGCGTTCGCGCAGCTCCCGCACAGAGCCGACTGTCGGGTTCGAACCGACGACCTTCGCTTTACAAGAGCGGTGCTCTACCAGCTGAGCTAAGTCGGCGTCCCCAGCAGTGTACCCACCACACCGGGGTGCTCCGTTCGAAAATTGTGGTGCCCGGAGTAGAGACAGGGTGGGGGTGGGCGGTATAGCGTCACGCCAGTCCACTTCAAGTGGACTAGACCCCTACCTTTACTCGGATCGTCCGGCACGTTCCTGCCGGTGAAGGGACCAGATCACCATGGCCACTGTCACGTATGACAAGGCGACCCGGATTTACCCGGGCACCGAGAAGCCCGCTGTCGATCAGCTCGACATCGCCATCGAGGACGGGGAGTTCCTCGTACTCGTCGGTCCCTCCGGGTGTGGGAAGTCCACGTCGCTGCGGATGCTCGCGGGGCTGGAGGACGTCAACGGCGGAGCGATCCGGATCGGGGATCGGGATGTGACGCACCTGCCGCCGAAGGACCGGGACATCGCCATGGTGTTCCAGAACTACGCGCTGTACCCGCACATGACCGTCGCGCAGAACATGGGCTTCGCGCTCAAGATCGCCGGGGTCAGCAAGACCGAGATCCGGCAGAAGGTCGAGGACGCGGCGAAGATCCTGGACCTCACCGAGTACCTGGAGCGCAAGCCGAAGGCGCTGTCCGGTGGTCAGCGGCAGCGCGTGGCGATGGGGCGGGCCATCGTGCGGGAGCCGCAGGTGTTCCTGATGGACGAGCCGCTGTCGAACCTGGACGCCAAGCTGCGTGTGCAGACCCGTACGCAGATCGCGAGCCTGCAGCGGCGGCTGGGGATCACGACGGTGTACGTCACGCACGACCAGGTCGAGGCCATGACCATGGGTGACCGGGTGGCCGTCCTCAAGGACGGGCTGCTGCAGCAGGTCGACACGCCGCGCAACATGTACGACCGGCCGGCGAACCTCTTCGTGGCGGGTTTCATCGGGTCGCCCGCGATGAACCTGGTCGAGGTGCCGATCATCGACGGCGGTGTGAAGTTCGGCAACAGCGTGGTGCCGGTGAACCGGGACGCGCTGGCCGCCGCGGCCGACAAGGGCGACCGTACGGTCACCGTGGGTGTCCGGCCCGAGCACTTCGACGTGGTGGAGGCGGGTGGCGCGGCGGCGAAGACGCTGTCCAAGGCCACCGACGACGCCCCGGCCGGTCTCGGGATCACCGTCAACGTGGTCGAGGAGACGGGCGCGGACGCGTACGTCTTCGGTTCGGCCGAGGTCGGCGGCGAGAGCAAGGACCTGGTGATTCGGGTCGGCAGCCGCCAGGTGCCGGAGAAGGGCGCGCAGCTGCACGTCGTGCCGCAGCCGGGTGAGGCCCACGTCTTCTCCACCTCCACCGGGGAGCGGCTCAGCGACTGAGCCAGGGTTTGAGGGAAGGCGTCGTCGGCCGCCGGTGCGCGGGGGCGGCGCCTTTCTCGTGCGGGGAAGCCAGATACATGGCGTTGTGGTGTTGTCGATAAATTCCTCGACATTTCGGTCTTTTCGATCGTGTTCGTCAACACGTCTGCGACCAACTACGGGTTTCCATCACCCGGCATGGTGACTCAATGTCGCCAAATCATCGCTCCTCGCTACGATCCCTCCCGTGAACACCGTAGCCCGCCGTATCGGCAGAACCCTCGCGCTCGTCCTCCCCGTCGTGCTCGTCCTCTCCGGAACGCTCGCCGTCACCCGCGTCCCGTGGGCCTCGCCGAGCGCCGAGTCGCAGATCCTCACCGCCTCCTCCGACCGCGCCTCCACCCGCGCCGTCCACCGCGCACCGCACGAGCTGCTGCGCGACCGGCTGCTCGCGGAGTTGCAGGAGAAGGATCCGGCGGTGGCCCTCACCCACCTCCAGGTCGCCACAAACGAACGGCCCTCGCTGGCCAGGCACTGCGCGGACATCGCCCGTGCGCTCGGCCGCGCCGCGGTCGCCAAGTACGGGGGGACGAAGCAGGCGCAGGCCTACGCCCGTCCCGTCTGCGACACCTCGTTCGCGTCCGGCATCACCCAGGCGTACCGCTGACCAGACCGCCGGGCATCAGATCACCGCGCACCACACCACCACGCACCACACCCCCGTCGGCCACACCCGGCTCCACTCCCCGTGCGGTCACCGCGCCACCGCATATGGTGCGATCCATGACCGATGACCTCCACAGGCCGGGGCACCACGCTCACCATCCGCACCCCCCGCGCCCCACACAGGCCGTCGTCCTGGCCGGAGGCCAGGGCTCGCGGCTGCGTCCGTACACCGACGACCGTCCCAAGCCGATGGTCGAGATCCCGGGTACCGGGACCCCGATCATCGGCCATCAGCTGGCCTGGCTGGCCGCCGAGGGGGTCACCGACGCCGTCGTCTCCTGCGGCCATCTCGCGGCCGTCCTCCAGGACTGGCTGGAGTCGGCGGAGCTGCCGCTGCGCGTGACGACCGTCGTCGAGAAGGAACCGCTCGGCCGCGGCGGTGGCCTGAAGTTCGCCGCCGCCCGGCTCCCTCACCTCGATGAGCCCTGGTACGCCACCAACGGCGACATCTGGACCCGCTTCTCGCTGCGCGAGATGGCCGACTTCCACCATGAGCGCGACGCCGTCGCGACGCTCGCGCTGGCCCGGCCGCGCATCCCCTGGGGGGCGGTGGAGACGGACGAGTTCGGTCACGTCCTCGACTTCATCGAGTCGCCGCCCTCCCCGTACCTCATCAACGCGGGCGTGTACGTCTTCTCCGCCACCTTCACCGGCCTGCTGCCGGGGCGCGGCGACCACGAGCGGACGACGTTCCCGCGGCTCGCCCGGGAGCGGCGGCTGGCCGGGTTTCCGCTGCCCCACGGGGCGTACTGGCGGGCCATCGACACCGCCAAGGACCTCACCGAGGCCGCCAAGGAACTCTCCGCCGGCCCTCCCCCGACCGGTCGCGGCTCGCTGGAGTCAACACCGGTCAAGCCGCTGCACGATTGAGCCCGCAGGTACGGGGAAGGGCCCTCCGCGCGGAGGGCCCTTCCCCGTACGCGGCGTACGGCCGTCAGCCGAGGAGGCCGCCCAACGCCGCCTCCTCCTGGGCCGGTTCGCCCTCGTCGTAGGAGCCGGCCGCCGGGGCGCCACCGCCCAGGCCGCCGCCCTCCGAACTCGTACCGCCCAGCCCCGCGGCGCCCGTGCCGTCGAGGTCCGGACCGCCCGGGGTCGTCATCGGGGCGGCGGGCCGGTTCGGGGTACGGGGGGCCGTACGGTGGCCGCGCCGCGCCTGACCGGGGCTGCCGGAGCCGCTCGCCGGGCCCGTCGCGCTGGGGCTGCCCGAGGTGGCGGACGCCGACGGGGAGGCGGAGGGGGTCGTACGGCCCAACGGGGCGCGGTGCGAGGGGGTTCCGGGGGTGTCCACCGCGCCGCCCACCCCGCCGCGCGGGCTGGTCTCGGGCTTCCGGGGCAGCGGCGAGCCGGGGAGGCTGTTCCTCGGCACCTCGCGCGGCTCGGGCGCGCGCACCGTCTCCGAGGACCGTACGGCGCCGCCGATCATCGAGCCGAGCAGCAGGGTGAGCCCTGCCACCACCATCGCCATGACGGTGCCCCGGCGCAGCACCCGCCGCCGCAGCGCCCAGAGTTCGACGCGCGGGCCGAGCCGCCGCCAGGCCTCGCCCGCGAGGCGGGCGTCGGCCGAGTAGACGGGGGCACCCGCGATGATCAGCGGGCTCCAGGCGGCGAGGTAGATGATGTCGGGGGCGTCGTAGACGGGGACGGTGCGCCAGCTCACGGTGAGGATCAGCGCGGCGGACAGCACCGCGCCGACGCAGGCCGCGAGCCGCTGCCACAGCCCGAGGATGGTGAGCACGCCGACCACGATCTGCAGGAACGCCACGGTCAGCCCGGCGCCCACCGGATGTTCCAGGGCGAGGTCGCGCAGTGGCTCGGCGATCGGCCAGGGGTGCAGGGACCGCAGCCAGGTGACCATCGAGCCGCGCTCGCCGCCGTCGAAGTACACCGGGTCGGAGAGCTTGCCCATGCCCGCGTAGACGGAGATGAAGCCGAGGAAGACGCGGAGCGGGAGGAGGACGACGCCCAGGTTCATCCGGCGGTCGGGGTAGTACGCGTGCCGCACCTGGTCGGAGGGGCGCCGGGGTCGCGGGACCTGGGGAGTCCGGTGGGGGTGGGGAGTTCGGTGGGCCGGCTGCGGCATCCGGCGGGTCGGCTGGGCCGCGTGGGGCCGGGGGACGCGTGGCGTCGGGCCGGTGCGGTGCGTGGCGTCCGACTCCCGCGGCCTCGGCGGGCGTCCGGTCTCTCCCGGCCTCGGCGGCCGCCCGTTCTCCGGCGCCGGGTCCCGGCGCGGGCTGCGCGGCCCGATGACCGTGGGCGGGCCGTCGTCGAAGGTGACCCGCGGCAGCACCTGCGTGGTGCCCACGTCCTCGGGGCCGTCCACGGTTTCGGAGTACCGCACGGCCTGCAGCAGTCGGGTCGCCGCCGTGTCCCCGCCGGGCCGGGTGCGGCCGCTCCACACCACGGGCGGGCGGCGCCGGGGCACGGCCCCGGTCCCGATACCGGCGTGCCGGGCCGTGTCCGCCAGCGCGCTGCTCACGACCGGGGAGGCGAGGTGCACCCGGAAGCTGGGGGGATTGACGGCGACCTTCGCAGGATCACACGGCACCTTGGCCATGGTCAGCTGCGGTTCGTCGTCGAATCCCGGCGCGCGTCCCGCCAGGGGCGTGCGGAATTTTCTGGTCTCCACGCTCAACTAACCGAGTGACCGGCGGGAAAGACACTGCCGGGGACGGTGTGATCTGTCGGGGGACCGTCAAGATCGTCCGGGGTGGGGACTGGCGGGGACGTACGCCCCGCCTCGCCCGACACACGCCTCACCGCCCCCGGCGTACGACTCACACCGCCCGACACACGACTCACCGCCCGGCGTACGCCTCACACACCGCCCGACACACGCCCCGTCTCGCCCGACGTACGACTCACACCGCCCGACACACGACTCACCGCCCGGCGTACGCCTCACACACCGCCCGACACACGCCCCGTCTCGCCCGACGTACGACTCACACCGCCCGACACACGCCCCGTCTCGCCCGGCGTACGCCTCACACCGCCCGACGCACGCCCGCCTCGCCCGATCACAGCGGAACACGGGCGGGGCGAGGCCGGCCACGCCGTTACGACCGGCGCCGCGACGCCTCGTACAGCACCACGCCCGCCGCGACACCCGCGTTGAGCGACTCCGCGCCGCCCGGCATCGGGATGCGGACCCGGAAGTCGCAGGTCTCGCCGACCAGTCGGGACAGTCCCTTGCCCTCGCTGCCGACGACGATCACGACCGGGCCGTCCAGCGCCTCCAGGTCCTGCAGTTCCGTCTCGCCGTCCGCCGCGAGGCCGACGACCGTGAGGCCCGCCTTCTGGTAGGACTCCAGCGCCCGGGTCAGGTTGGTGGCGCGCGCCACCGGGGTGCGGGCGGCGGTGCCGGCGGAGGTCTTCCAGGCGCCGGCGGTCATCCCGGCCGCGCGCCGCTCCGGTACGACCACGCCGTGGCCACCGAAGGCGGAGACGGACCGCACCACGGCGCCCAGGTTGCGCGGGTCGGTGACGCCGTCGAGGGCGACGATCAGCGGGTCCTCGCCCTCGTCGAAGGCGGCCGCGCTCAGGTCCTCGGGGTGGGCGTAGTCGTACGGCGGGACCTGGAGGACGAGGCCCTGGTGGTTGAGCCCGTTCGTCATCCGGTCCAGCTCGGCCTTCGGGGCCTCCATGAGGTGGATGCCACCGCGGTCGGAGGCGATCTTCAGCGCCTCGCGCACCCGGTCGTCGCTGTCGATGAACTGCTGCACGTACAGCGTGTTCGCCGGGACGCCCTCGCGCAGCGCCTCGACCACCGGGTTACGGCCCACCACCAGCTCGTTCGTGCCCTTGGCACCGCCGCGGCGCGGGGCCGGGCGCTTGGCGGCCTGCCGGGTACGGGCGTTGGCGATGCGCTGCTTGGCGTGCCCCTTGCGCGCCTCGGCGGGCGGGGTCGGGCCCTTGCCCTCCAGGCCCCGGCGCCGCTTGCCGCCGCTGCCGACCGTCGCGCCCTTCTTGTTGCTGGTACGGCGGTTCCTGCGCTGGCTGTTGCCGGCCATGAATGTCACCCATCTCTTCACTGCTCAGCGCTGCTCGGCAAACGGCAAACGTCGAACGCCACACGCATCTACGGTCTACGGTCACATATTCGGTCACCAGTGTGCCGCCCGGCTCGGCGGGCGGCACAACGGCCCACGAAGGACGAGGTCAGCGGGTGCCCAGCTCCCAGCGCGGGCCGGACGGGGTGTCCTCGATGACCAGCCCGGACTGCTGCAGCTGGTCGCGGATCGCGTCCGCCGTCGCGTAGTCCTTGCGGCCGCGCGCGGCCTGCCGCTGCTCCAGGACCAGCCGTACGAGCGAGTCGACCACGCCGTGCAGATCCTCGCCCCGGTCCGAACCGCCCGACCAGTGCTCGTCGAGCGGGTCCAGGCCCAGCACACCGAGCATGGCGCGCAGCTCGGCCAGCCGCGCGACGGCCGCCTCCTTGTCGTCGGCGGTGAGGGCCGAGTTGCCCTGGCGGACGGTGGTGTGGACGACCGCGAGCGCCTGCGGCACCCCGAGGTCGTCGTCCATCGCCTCCGCGAAGGCGGGCGGCACATCGGCCGCCGGCTCGACGTGCCCGGCCTTCTCCACGACTCGCTGGATGAAGCCCTCGATGCGCGCGAAGGCGGACTCCGCCTCGCGCAGCGCCTCCTCGCTGTACTCGATCATGGAGCGGTAGTGCGGGGTGCCCAGGTAGTAGCGGAGCACGATGGGGCGCCAGCGCTTGACCATCTCCGAGACCAGCACCGAGTTGCCGAGCGACTTGCTCATCTTCTCGCCGCTCATGGTGACCCACGCGTTGTGCACCCAGTACGTGGCGAAGTCGTCGCCGAACCCCTTGGCCTGCGCGATCTCGTTCTCGTGGTGCGGGAAGATCAGGTCGACGCCGCCGCCGTGGATGTCGAAGGCGCTGCCCAGGTACTTGTGCGCCATCGCCGAGCACTCCAGGTGCCATCCGGGGCGGCCGCGCCCCCAGGGGGTCTCCCAGCTCGGCTCGCCGGGCTTGGCCGCCTTCCACATGGCGAAGTCGCGCGGATCGCGCTTACCGGTCTCGCCCTCGCCACTGGGCTGGCGCAGCCCGTCCAGATCCTGGTTGGAGAGCCGGAGGTACTCGGGGTACGAGCGCACGTCGAAGTAGACGTTGCCCTCGGCCGCGTAGGCGTGACCCCGGTCGATCAGGCCCCGCATCATCTCGATCATCTCGGGGATGTGACCGGTCGCCCGCGGCTCATAGGTCGGCGGCAGGCAGCCGAGGACGTCGTACGCGCTGGTGAAGGCGCGCTCGTTCGCGTAGCCGATCGACCACCACGGGCGGCCCTGGTCGGCCGACTTGGCGATGATCTTGTCGTCGATGTCTGTGACATTACGGACGAACGTGACGCCATACCCGCGGTACGCGAACCAGCGGCGCATGATGTCGAAGTTGAGCCCCGACCTGATGTGCCCGATGTGCGGGGCAGCCTGCACGGTCGCGCCGCACAGGTAGATCGAGACGCAGCCCGGCGTGAGCGGGGAGAAGTCACGGATCTGCCGGGCACCGGTGTCGTACAGGCGAATAGTCACGCGTCAAGGGTAGTCGGAACCCGGCAGTGCCCCGCGACCCGTCGGCCGCGGGGACACAGAAGCGTGACACTTCTCCGTGACGCTTGCTTCTCCGTGGCACGCCCCCTCAGAGGCTGCCGACGACCTTGCGGGGAGCGATCCGCACGACGATGCGCTCACCGTCCTGGTCGGCGGCCGGGTTGAACTCGGCGTACCTCTTGCCCGCGTACTTCAGCGACAGCTCGTCGATCAGGTCCTGGCCGCCGTCGGTGGTGTAGCTCGCCGTGCCGCGGATCTCGGCGTACGTGTACGGCGCGTCCGCGGGCTGGACCAGGACCGTGACACGGGGGTCGCGGTCGATGTTCTTCTGCTTCCGCCGGCCCATGGTGGTCGAGAACAGCAGCTCGTCGCCGTCGCGCTTCACCCACACCGGTGACAGCTGAGGGCTGCCGTCGGGCTGGGTGGTGCCGATGATGACGAAGACGCGGGTGTCGAGGACGCGTTTGAGGTCCTCGGAGAGTGTGGTGGTCACGGGGTGCTTCCTTTCCTCGCGCCGGCCGGGCGGTGGTACGGCCGGGTGGTGGTACGGCCGGGTGGTGGTACGGATGGGGTAGGGGTTACCCGATCCGTACCCCACACACCGTCAGGGCATTTCGGTTCCGGACGCGGAACGGCCCGTACGGCGGAGACTCAACGCCGCACCACCAGCGCGGTCGCCACCGCCGCCAGACCCTCCGCCCGGCCGGTCAGGCCCAGCCCGTCCGTCGTCGTACCGGACACCGAGACCGGGGCGTCGATCGCCGACGAGAGCGCCTTCACCGCCTCGTCGCGGCGCTTGCCGATCTTGGGGCGGACTCCGATCACCTGGATCGCCACATTGCCGATCTCGAAACCGGCCGCCCGCACGATCCGGGCCGCCTCCGCCAGCAGCGTCACCCCGGACGCGCCGGACCACTCGGGGCGGTCGGTGCCGAAGTGGGCGCCGAGGTCGCCGAGTCCCGCGGCGGAGAAGAGCGCGTCACAGGCGGCGTGAGCGGCCACGTCACCGTCGGAGTGCCCGGCCAGGCCGTACGCCTCGCCCTCCCACAGCAGACCGGCGCACCACAGCTCGCGGCCCTCCTCGAAGGCGTGCACATCCGTGCCGATGCCCACCAGGGGGAGCGCCGCCTGAGCGTCAGAAGCCATCGTTCGCCCTCCTGCGCGCGAGAACCGCCTCGGCCAGCACCAGATCCAGGGGCCGGGTCACCTTGAACGCCTCCTCGTGGCCGGGCACGACCACGACCTCGACGCCCATCCGCTCGACCATGCCCGCGTCGTCCGTCGCGCCGTCGCCCTCCAGGACGATCTTCTCGTGCGCGGCGGCGAGCGTGGCCCGGTCGAAGCCCTGCGGGGTCTGCACGGCGCGCAGCAGGGCGCGCTCGGGGGTGCCGACCACCGGCTCGGGCTCACCGGCCCGGTCGCCGGTGCGCGGCTCGACCCGCTTGACGGTGTCGGTGACCGGCAGGGCCGGAACGACGGCGGGCGAACCGTCCCGTACGGCGGCGACGACCGCGTCCACGGTGTCCACGGGAACGAGCGGGCGCGCCGCGTCGTGCACCAGCACCGTCGTGACGGTGTCGGGGACGGCGGCCAGGCCCAGGCGCACCGACTCCTGGCGGGTCTCACCGCCGGGGACGACGACGACCTCCGTGGTCCCGGTGAGCGGGTACGCGTCGAGCAGTCTGCGGACCTCGTCGGCACCGTCCGGCGGGGCGACCACGACCACCAGGGAAACGGCGCGGGATCCGGCCATCGCCCGAACGGCGTGGACGAGCATCGGCGTACCGCTCAGCGGGCGCAGCGCCTTGGGGGCGCCCGGGCCCAGCCGCACGCCACGACCCGCTGCGGGGATCACGGCGGCGGTGCGGGCAGGACGCCCGGGGTCGCCGGCAGGCGGGGTTACGGACATTGAGTTGGCGTTCAGGTTTGCTTCCTCGGCCGAAATGGGTATGGCCACAGCGTGCCGGGCGCGATGCCCCGACCGGCCCCTTCCGTGACGACTGGTCGAGCCAGCTGCCCGGGCCCGGCACACTTTGCAACACAACAGCGACACCACAAGCGGTCTTGCGCCATGGGCTTGGATGTGGTGGGCTGAGGTGCCTGTGTGCGAACATGCCGCAGCGCCCGGCGAACAGACTTACAGGGAGCAGGTCTGCATCACTCGGGCACCGCGGCATCTATGCGTCAGGACGCGAGTACCTCATCCAGCAGGGCCTCGGCCTTGTCTTCATTGGTGTTCTCGGCGAGGGCGAGCTCGCTCACGAGGATCTGGCGCGCCTTGGCGAGCATGCGCTTCTCGCCGGCGGACAGTCCGCGCTCCCGCTCTCGGCGCCACAGGTCACGCACGACCTCGGCAACCTTGATCACATCACCGGAGGCGAGCTTCTCAAGATTTGCCTTGTAGCGACGGGACCAGTTCGTGGGCTCTTCCGCATACGGTGCGCGCAGCACCTCGAAGACTCGGTCCAGCCCGTCCTGGCCGACCACATCACGCACACCGACGAACTCCGCATTGTCCGCCGGTACACGAACCGTCAGGTCACCCTGAGCGACCTTCAGCACCAAGTAGGTCTTGTCCACGCCTTTGATCTGACGAGTTTCGATGGCCTCGATCAGCGCGGCCCCGTGATGGGGATAGACCACGGTGTCGCCTACCTTGAACGTCATGTGACAGGTACCCCTTCCGTGGCTATCCAGGGTAACACGTGAACGCCTTCTTCTGAATGGCGTTTTCGCAGGTCAGGGCATATCTCGGGGCTTGACAACAGCGGCTGGGACGTGCTGGGCACGGTGGGCGGAACCGGGTATTCGCAGGTGGGAGCGGTTGTCCGGGCGGCGCGAAACCGGCGCGTTACGTACCCCGAGAGCATCATGCGGGTGGCCGTACGTCCCGTTTTGCCGGAGTCCGGTCGATGGACTTCCGCTACTCCGTTCGGCCGAGGAGCGACAGATCCGGCCCCGATTCCCGAATTGATCACGGCCGTGCTGATCATGCCTGTGAGACATCCGTGGTCAAGTGCGTGATCAATTCTTCGGACGTCCACGGATTCCTTACCGATAATCTCCCCGATCTGTCACCGAACCGATATTCAGGGTGGTCGGGAGGGTCGTCGCGGAAGCGCGGTGAGGGGCATACGGGACGGCCGCGTCGCCCGGGAGGCGGGTCGGGTGCGGAGCCGGAAGGGCGGATCGGTAACCTAAGCGCGCTGGTCCACCTTTTACCTCGTCCTAGGAGATGCCGCCGCCGTGAGCAGCAGCCTTCGACGCGGCGCCCTCGCCGCAGCCGCCATCGTGGTCTCGGTCGCCCCGCTCTCCGCCTGCGGAGCCGGGAACGACGCGCAGACGCTGGAGGTCAAGCCCGACAACGCCGCGACGTCCGTCGGAGACATCAAGATCCAGAACGCCAGCGTGGTGACCCAGCCGGACCGGACGGCGAAGGGCCCGGCCGTCATCACGGCCCGGATCTTCAACAACGGCGACCGGGACGAGACGCTCACGGCCATCACGCTGCCCGAAGCGCACGGCGCGAAGGCCAAGCTGCACCCGGCCGGCAAGGCCGCGGGCAAGGTCGTCGTCCCCGCCGGCGGCTCCGTCATCCTCGGCGGCAAGGGCAACGCCTCCGCCGTTCTCGCCGACGGCCGCGAGGCCGCCAAGGACGGCGACGCCCAGCGGGTCGTCTTCGATCTCAGCTCGACCGGCGACGTGCCGATCACGGCCTTCGTCGTGCCCGCGACGAGCTACTTCGAGGGCTGGGGCCCGTCCAAGGTGCCGGCCCCGGCCCCGTCGGGCACGCCGGGCGGTACGGCCTCCGGGACGCCGGGCGGGACCACGAAGCCGGGCGGAAGCAAGCCGGGCGACAAGCCGTCCGGCGAGGCGAGCAACAAGCCGGGCGGCCAGAGCAACGGCATCGCTTCCGGCGAGCCGACGCCGAACCACTGAGCCCGCGCTGAGCCCGCACTGAGCACACGCGAGGGCGGCCCCGGAGATCCGGGGCCGCCTTCGCGTCGTCAGCGGGCACGTGACCGTGCCGGGTTCCCCTGCACCGTGCGCACCTCGCACCGAACGGCCCCGGGGGCCTCGGGGGCCTCACGGGCTTCGGCGGCCCTCGGCGGCCTTCAGCGGGCCGGGGATCGTTCGGTTTACGGCTCGAACTTGTAGCCCAGGCCGCGCACCGTCACCAGATAGCGCGGCGCCCCCGGGTCCGGCTCGATCTTGGCTCGCAGCCGCTTGACGTGGACGTCGAGCGTCTTCGTATCGCCCACGTAGTCCGCGCCCCACACCCGGTCGATCAGCTGCATCCGGGTCAGCACCCGGCCCGCGTTGCGCAGCAGCATCTCCAGCAGGTCGAACTCCTTCAGCGGGAGGTCCACCTTGCCGCCGCCGACCGTGACCACGTGCCGGTCCACGTCCATCCGGACCGGGCCCGCCTCCAGGGCCGCGGGCGTGACCTCCTCCGGCTCGCCGCGGCGGCGCAGGACGGCCCGGATCCGGGCCACCAGCTCACGCGACGAGAAGGGCTTGGTCACGTAGTCGTCGGCACCTATTTCCAGGCCGACGACCTTGTCGATCTCGCTGTCCTTGGCAGTGACCATGATCACCGGGACGTTGGAGCGGCCGCGCAGCTGGCGGCACACCTCCGTACCGGGCAGTCCCGGCAGCATCAGGTCGAGCAGCACCAGATCGGCGCCGTTCCGCTCGAACTCGTCGAGCCCATCGGGTCCCGTTGCCGCGATGGCGACCTCGAATCCCTCCTTGCGGAGCATGTACGACAGCGCGTCGCTGAACGATTCCTCGTCCTCGACGACCAGAACTCGGGTCACGGAAGGACCTCCGGGGCAGAAAGTTGATCGTTGGTGAAGGTCTCGTACGGTCGGTCGCCGTCCTCCCCATCGAGGTCGGATCCTGAATCGTACGGCTCGCCCGGCCCGCCGGCCGTGCGATCCCGGTCCCGCGCCGCACCGGCCTCCGGGAGCCTCAGGGTGAACGTGGAGCCCTGTCCCTCGGCGCTCCACACCGTGACCTCCCCGCCGTGCGAGGCGGCCACGTGCTTGACGATGGCGAGACCGAGGCCGGTCCCGCCGGTCTGCCGCGAGCGGGCCGGGTCGACCCGGTAGAACCGCTCGAAGATCCGCTCACGATCCGTCGTGGAGATGCCGATGCCCTGGTCGGTGACGGCGACCTCGATCAGATCGCCGCCCGTCGCGGGGATGCGGCGGGCCGCGATGCCGACGCGGGTGCGGGCCGGGCTGTAGTTGACCGCGTTCTCGACGAGGTTGCCGAGGGCGGCGGCCAGCTGGCCGCGATTGCCCCACACCCGCAGATCGGCGGTGCCGCCGGCGGCCATCGTGATCTGCTTGGTGCCCGCCTGGTGGCGGCAGCGGTCGATGGCCTCGGCGACCAGCTCGTCCACCCGGACCGGCTCGGCGTCCTCCAGCGGGTCGTCGTTCTGGACCCGGGAGAGGTCGATCAGCTCCTGGACGAGGCTGGACAGCCGGGTCGCCTCGACCTGCATCCGGCCCGCGAAGCGGCTGACCGCCTCCGGGTCGTCCGACGCGTCCATGACGGCCTCGGAGAGCAGGGAGAGCGCGCCGACCGGGGTCTTCAGCTCATGGCTGACGTTCGCGACGAAGTCGCGCCGTACGGCCTCGATCCGGCGGGCCTCGGTGAGGTCCTCGACCAGCAGCAGGACCAGCCGGGAGCCCAGCGGAGCCACTCTGGCGGACACGGCGAGGGCGTCGCCCCGGCCGGTGCCGCGCCGCGGCAGGTCCAGCTCGATCTGCCGTATCTCGCCGTCCCGCCGCGTGTCGCGGGCCATGGCCAGCATCGGTTCGACGGCGAGCTTGCCGCCGCGCACCAGCCCCAGCGCGTACGCGGCCGAGCTGGCCTTGACGACGGCGTCCGCCTCGTCGAGGACGACGGCCGAGGAACGCAGTACCGAGAGCACGGTGTCCACGCCGGGCGGCAGGGCGGCATCGGTGTGCAGCGATGAGCGCGTAGGCTTCGCCTGTTCGCGCTCGCTCCATCGGAACGCCAGCATGGCGATGACACCGGTGCACAACCCGGCGAGCGCCGCCACTGCGGCGATCGCCGCGTTCACGTTCATGCGTCCAAGGTTATGCGGGCGGGGAGCGGCCTCCACAGCCCCGCACGGGCTCCCTCGAACAGACGTTGCCGAGAGTTCACCGGTGGGTTGGCGCCGGTTCACTCCCGGCGCCGCGCCGACCGGCCGCCGCACGGGGTGGCGTGGGGGACGTTACCGAGAGTTCACCTCGACGTCCGGGGCGGTTAACCGAGGGGCGCCGAGCCGGACGCGTTCCGATCCGAACGTGGCAGGGTGGGTCACACGAGTCCACGAAGATCCGTCAGCGAGAGTCAGTGAGAGAAGGTCAGTGATGCGCGACGCGTACCACGAGGAGCTGGATTCGATCGGGGAGGGCCTGGTCGATATGGCCCGGCTCGTCGGTTCCGCCATCGGCCGCGCCACCACATCCATCCTGGACGCGGACCTGAAGCTCGCCGAGAGCGTCATAGCCGCCGATGAGAAGGTCGACGACCTCCAGCGCGACCTGGAGAACCGCGCGATAGCGCTGCTCGCCCGGCAGCAGCCGGTCGCCACCGATCTGCGGATCGTCGTCACCAGCCTGCGCATGAGCGCCGACCTCGAACGCTCCGGTGACCTGGCGCAGCACGTCGCCAAGCTCACCCGGCTCCGCTTCCCGGCCAACGCCGTACCGCACGACCTGCACGCCACCATCCTGGAGATGGGCCAGCTGGCGCAGCGGCTGATGGCGAAGGCGGCCGAGGTCATCATCACCAAGGACGTCGACCTCGCCTCGCAGCTGGAGCAGGACGACGACGCGATGGACCTGCTGCACCGCACCCTCTTCCAGCACCTGATGGACGACCGCTGGAAGCACGGCATCGAGACGGCCGTCGACGTCACCCTGCTGGGCCGCTACTACGAGCGGTTCGCGGACCACGCGGTGTCGGTGGCCAAGCGCGTCATCTACCTGGTCACCGGTGAGCACGCGGACGAGATCGGCGCGGCGACCACCCACGAGGCCTGAGGCGGACGCGGCGGCATCACGGCGGCGTGCCTCCGCGCGCCGTCGATGCGCCCCTGTGGGCGGGCCGTGGACCGGGACCATGAGCAGCAGGTGTTCCCTTCCGAGGAGACGACTCATGGCGGACATCACCCGTCCCGAACCCCACCCCACCCACCCCGTCGGCGCCTGCGGCTGCGGCTCGGGCTGCGGCTGCGGCTGCCAGTCCGGCGGCTCCTGCTCGTGCGGCGGCAACTGCGGCTGACGCGGCGGCGCGGCCACGAACGACCGGGGCCCGGGACCGAACGATTCGGTCCCGGGCCCCGTCCTGTCCGCCGCCCGAGGTGCGGCTTTGCCGCCCGAGGTGCGGGCGGCGGCCACTGCGGCGAATCTGGTCCTATGAGCGATGAGACCCCTGCCCGCCCCCGCGTGGTCGTCGAGGAACCCCTCGACGGCCGCCGTCGCGTACGGGTCGACGGCGAGGACGTGGGAGTCGTGGTCGACCCGGACGAACTCCGCCGCCTCCTGACCCGCGCGGGCCTGACGGACGAAGCCGCCCCCATCGACGACCCGAACCTGATCGACTGGCAGGGCGGCGGCCCCGACGACTGGCCCGCGGCGTAGGGGCCGGGCTTCGTACCCCCGACGGGTGAACGACTCGTAGGCGGCGGGCACTGCCCGCGGCGTAGCGTGGATGGACCATCCACCGGGGCGGGGGTGTACATGCGGTACCGGAGCGAGAGCATCGGCGATCGGATCGGCCGGCGGCGTGCTCTGCTGCCCCAGCTCATCCGAGACGCCCGCGCCGCCGCTCGCGGGCATCATGGTGGTGACCAAGCGGCCGCGTATGCGGTGCTCGCCGAGGCGTACCAGGTGGCGGCGACCACGCTCACGGCGTTGGGCAGGGAAGACGCCGCGTTCACGGCCATGGAGCGCGCCGTCGAAGCCGCCGGACGCTCCGACGACCCCCACTTGGCGTCCATCGGCGCCTCCACCCTGGCGTGGATCTTCACCAGGCAGGGGCGGCTGGAGGACGCCGAGCGGGTCGCCCTGACGCACGCCGACCGGATGGACCCCGGCTTCCACTCACGGCCGGTCGAGCTGTCGCTATGGGGGACCTTGCTCCTCCGCGCGGCCACGGCGGTCGTGCGGCAGGGCGAGAGCAAGTACGACAGGGTGGAGGAACTGCTGCGGCTGTCGCCGGGTGCCGCGGCGAGCATCGGAACCGATCGGCTCGACTACGCCACGCCGTTCAGTCCCACCAACGCTGGTGCGATCGCCGCGGCGCGGACGGTGCCGGACATCGGGTCGCTCCCCCACCCCCCACCTGGCGGGCCAGGTTCCATGTGGACCGCGCCCTCGCGTACTTCGAACTCCGGCAGGACGACTCGGCCACCCGAGCCCTGTTGAGGACCGAGCAGGACGCCCGGGAATGGATGAGGTACCACGGGACCACACGCCACCTCGTGGCCGAACTGCGCGGCCCTGAGCGCCGCCGCACCTCTCCGGTGACCCAGCCCGCCGACCGGCTCCACCTGGCCGGGTAGGGCGCTGCGTCCTACCGTCCGGAAGGTCCAGGACGGTGCGTCACTGTCCGAACATCATCGGCGACCAGTCCGGCGCGGTCATCCAGGACCGCTGCAACACCTTCTACTGGCTCACCGCCCCCGGCGGCGCCGCGTCATGGAATCTGCGGCGGGTCCATGTCCTCGGCGAGACGAAGGGCGTCACCACCTACCTCGGTGTCCCACGGACCGGACATCCGGCCCCGGGACGTACTGGCGGGTCCCGTTCACCCGCGACCTGACCGACCCGGCACTTCCGTACAAGGCGCCGGCCGTCGCCCTCACCGAGGACGCCTCGTGACGTCCCGGGTCTGCGCGCGCTGCGACAAGCGGACCAGCAACCCGGTCGTCGTCGCGATCGAGCACGGCGCGAGCGTGGGAGGCCGCACGATCTACGCCTGCCCAGGCCGTTGCGCCGCCGGCTTCCCGCCGCAGGGTGACCCGTTCACCGAGGCCACCGCGCTGCGCCGCAACCACCAGCAAGAGGACGCCCGATGAGCATCAAGCCGGACCCGACCCACGTGCGGACGTGCCGCTGCCTGCGGCGACAACCACCCTGCTCGGACAACGCCCTGGAGCCAGTTCCTCTCCCACGCCGCGAACTGCGCCGACTGCCAGACCGGCCAGCCGTGCACGATCGGCAACGACCCACGCCACGCGGCCCGGCAGGCCCGCGCTACGACGGCCCCATAACGCATCGCCCTGTTGCCCGTCCGTGTGCCGTCCTGTGGTACGCGGGCGGGCCTTCGCCGCACCGCTACCACTCCACAACAGTGTCACTTCTTCTTGAAGTCGGTCACCTCGCTTGCCATCGGTCGCTTCTGGGCCCTTCGAATTGCTCCCATATGGCCCCGCTGTCAGCAAGTCGCGCTACGATGCGGGGGCTTGGCCGTCTCATCTCGACACACTCCCCCGCTCCCAGGGGGCGGGTCTTCAGAGATCACATCGAGATGAGGAGTCAAGCTGATGGCACGATCAAAGCAAGGTCGTAGGCTGCGCCGGGACCGTTCCGAGTCGGATTGGCTGCGAGCGGTGGTCGCCGTCTCGGCTGCCGTGACTGCCATCGCGCGGTGTATCGGACTGTTTCTCCGCTGACCGGTACCGAAGGACCCGCCGATCGGGGGGCTCACTGATGTGGGCCCGACCGCCCTATGTTCGGCCGGGCCCACGACCCGCGTGACAGGTCCGGTCCATGGCCCCTATTCCATGGACCGGACCTTCCGCGTCTACGCGGGAGTTTGAGCTACCTGCCCGTGTGCCTGACGGAGTCCTTCACGACCCGCTGGTCGACTGGCGGGACTCACCCGTGGAGATACACACGGCCTGTCCGGCCAGGTTACTCTGCCGCTTGTTTCGAGGGGCCCGTAGCGGGCCGGATACGCGAAGGAAGCCTCCATCGACGAGACTGGCCGCCCCCGTTCATGGTCTGCGTCTGCGTCTGCGGCAGCTGGTGATGTCAGATACACCGCTCGTCACAGGCTCCCATGGCGTGGAAGTTCGGTCGCGCCTCGGTGAGGCTTAGTCCGCGGTTGGGGCCACCACGGACCTCATCAGCATCGTGATCGTCCTGTCCGTCGTCCTCCCAGAAACAGACGGGACAGCTCTCGTAATCCGCAGCAGGGGCAGCGGTAGGGACGGTTCTCGGTCTTCCCACCGACGTTGGAGAACGGAGGGGGCTTTCGTTATGCCCGGCGGGACGCTCCATCCGGCCAGATGACATCCACAGGGATGTCTGCCTCGCGCGCCTGGCGCACCACGTCCGCTGTGCCGCCGCCCTTGCCGGAGGGTGGCTGTCCGTTCCACACCGCCACCAGGCGGTCGGCGCGGTCCAGCAGCACCGCGTTCGCCCCTTCGTACGCCTGACGGTTCGCCGTCTCGTGCGGCATCACAAGAACCTCGTCAGCCGCCTCCACGAGCCGGTCGAAGGTCTCGGCGTGGTCCGGCTTCACCTTCGCCTGCCGGTAATCCTGCGACGGAATCACCACGGCCAGGCGTCCGCCGGCCGCCAGGACCGCCTCGGCGAACAGGCTGTCGCTGCCCTTCGCGATGCATGACACGCCGACCAGCCCGGAGGGCTCGTAGGCCGCGAGGACCTTGTCCAATTCGGCTCGCACCAGCGGGACCGACTCGTCGGTGAGGTCCATGTGCCCGGTCACGGAGATCGTCGTCATCGAGTCTTCCTCGTCATGTGGTGAGCAGGGTGCGGATGCTACCGCGCACGTCGGCGACGGTCCGGGGCACGCTGTCGCCCAACCACAACGCCGCCCGCGCGGCCGAGCCCTCCTGCCGCAGGACCTCAAGCGGACCGCGTGACCGGGGACCACACGTCGAACCACTGCTCGGCGCCATTGTCCTCGTACCGCTCCACCTCGGTGAACCCCAGCTTTGCCGCGAGGCGCATCGAGCGCTCGGATATCTCGGGCACCTCGCGTTCGAACTCATCACGCGGTCGAGGGCCACCGAGGTACACCTCCGGTGAGGCGAGCAGCTCGATGAGCTGATGCGAAAATGCCCCCGATCCGCGCCATACGCGCGGGTCGGGGGCGTGATCAGAAGGGCTACTTCTTCTTGCCCTTCTTGCCGAGGATCTTGAGGAGCTGGGTTTTTGCTGGTGAGAGCCATGTAGGGCCTGACCGGGCGGTCCTCGTCGGTCGTCGTTGGTCGCTGCCGAGTGACCTCGGACGGCCCAGACACGGCCCGAAAGTGCAGTGCCGTGTCATGATGCGGCCTTCCGATCCGTAGCTCAAAAGACATCGGCATCAGGGGTCACACAGGTTGCCGGTCAGTCCCTCAGAGCTGCGCTGCTGTACTACAGCGGCTCTACGAACGCGCCTCGGCCAGTGGCGTGCCCACGTTGGCACACATGGCGCGCCGGACGATCGCGATGGAACTCAGGGTGATCAGGCTCTCCAGGATGCCTTGAACTTGGTCAAACCGGGCCCAAATCACCACGATGATCAGAACGACGACCCACGTGTCGGGGCGGACGATTGACATTGACGGGTTCGTTGGGGACACACTCATCTCAGCGCCTCCTAGCTAGGTGCACCGCCCACCCCTACTGCCCTCGCCGGGAAGCCTGTGCAGCATGGGGTGGGCTCTTTCATGTCGACACCACTGTGATCTGAGCCACTGTAAGTTCGCAATTCCGAGTTGAGCGGGAAAGGTCACACTGTGTTTGGCCTACAGGATTTGCCGAATTCCGCGCACCGAGATGACAACTCACCTACACTGCCAGCCCACCCCAGGGCCCTCCCAGCCGAGCAGGACCCACGCGGGCGGCGCAGCGGCTTTGGGCTGGAGCTGCTTTGGGGCGAGTGAGGCTCGCCCCAAAGTGGCGCCTAAAGCCGTGGAGCGGGGTGGAGACAGGAGCGCAGGCACGGCCGGGGGCCGGGCCGCGCGCGGTGAGCGGAGCGAGCCGCCTTGAACCAGTAGAGAAGGTTGTAACTCACTGCTGTCCGGTCCCGGTGTGCCCCTCGTACGGCCTTCGGCCACGGGAGGGGCTTTGTCGGTCAAGGCAGCGCGCTGGCTTCTACCGGAACGGGGCTGTTCAGCCGTCCCCGCCGGGTCGGCCGCGGGTACCGTTCTGGGTGTCCAGGGCAGAACGGAGTTCAGCATGCCGCAGAGCATTGAGGAACACACCGGTGCACGGATCGCACGCACTCGTCGCGAGCGTGGTCTGACGCAGCAGGGTCTGGCGATGCGCGCCAACGTCTCGAAGTCGCTGCTGTCCAAGGTCGAATGCGGCCAGAAGCCCGCCTCGCCATCGCTGATCGCCACCTGCGCTCGCGCGCTCAGCGTCACCACATCGGATCTCCTCGGCCAGCCCTACACCCAGGAACTCCGGCGGGAGCGGCTGGATGAGGTGATACAGCCCATCCGGGTCAGCATGGAGAACTGGGACATCCCCCTCGACTGGCAGGTGCCGGCCTGAGGTTCCCCCGAGATGCGGGGAGGGGTGACAGGGGGTGGCCGCCACGGCCCCGTGAACCGAGCGGGCCACCGCGCCTGAGTCCCGGGCCGGACGCGCCGACAGCAGTCCGCTCCCTCGCTCCCTCTGATCGGCTGCTGGACTTCCATCGGCCACAGGGAGGGTCAACGTCACTCCTCGGCATCCCCCCGGAGGCACCGTGAGCGACTACAGCGAGTACCAGGACAAAGCATCTGGCCTCAGCAAGGGCAAGCACAGCAAGAACAACGACACCGGCCGTCACCGCGAGCCGCCCCCGGGCGGCGATCAGGGCGTGGCCGGCGGGTCGAGCGGCTGCATGGTCGTCGGTCCGGCGGCGGGCGCGTTAGCCGCTACCCTCGTGACCGCTCTCATCTGGACTCGGAGACGGTGACCATGAAGATCCGCAGTGTGCACATGTGCCAGGACGCGGCGTGTGCCGGAGGCGAGCCGCATGAGGACGACAACGGCACCCGCTTCTTCGGAGTGCCCGCATGGGCGATCTGCCTGGTGCTGTGCGCGGCGATGCCGGTTGCGCTGCTGGCCTACACGTACGCCAGCCGCTGACCGCGCAATGCCCACAGTGGCCCGGCTGTGAGAATGCCCCCGATCCGCGCCATACGTGCGGGTCGGGGGCGTGATCACAAGGGCTACTTCTTCTTGCCCTGGTTCTTGACCGCCTCGATGGCCGCCTTCGCGGCGTCCGGGTCGAGGTAGGTGCCGCCCGGGTTGGTGGGGCGGAAGGCGGCGTCGAGCTCGTAGGAGAGCGGGATGCCGGTGGGGATGTTGAGGCCCGCGATGTCGGCGTCGGAGATGCCGTCGAGGTGCTTGACCAGGGCGCGCAGGGAGTTGCCGTGGGCGGCGACGAGGACGGTGCGGCCGGTGAGGAGGTCGGGGACGATGGCGTCGTACCAGTACGGGAGCATGCGGACGACGACGTCCTTGAGGCACTCGGTGCGGGGGCGCAGCTCCGGGGGGATGGTGGCGTAGCGCGGGTCGGCGCTCTGGGACCACTCGGCGCCGTCCTCGAGCGGGGGCGGCGGGGTGTCGTACGAGCGGCGCCACAGCATGAACTGCTCCTCGCCGAACTCGGCGAGGGTCTGGGCCTTGTCCTTGCCCTGGAGGGCACCGTAGTGGCGCTCGTTGAGGCGCCAGCTGCGGGCGACGGGGATCCAGTGGCGGTCGGCGGCCTCCAGGGCGAGCTGCGCGGTGCGGATCGCGCGCTTCTGGACGGAGGTGTGGACCACGTCGGGGAGCAGGCCGGCGTCGCTCAGCAGCTCACCGCCGCGGACTGCCTCCTTCTCGCCCTTTTCGTTGAGGTTCACGTCCACCCAGCCGGTGAACAGGTTCTTCGCGTTCCACTCGCTCTCGCCGTGGCGGAGGAGGATCAGCTTGTACGGTGCGTCGGCCATGCGGTCGAGCCTACTGGACCGGTCCGAGGGGGTCGTTTGACGGACCTGATCAATTGAGTGGCGGCCCGGGGACGGGGATCGGTAATGTGCGTATGCCGCTAGCACCTCTTACATGGGGATGCGCAGTCACGGGGGGTTCGGGATGTCCGTCGCTCGGTTGAGAGAGGCCGCGAAGGGGAGCGTGTCGGGGTTGCCCCGGGCGTTCTGGTGGCTGTGGACGTCCACGCTGGTGAATCGGCTGGGCGGGTTCGTGGCGACGTTCCTTGCCATGTACCTGACCGTCGAGCGGGGGTACTCGGCGACGTTCGCCGGGCTGGTGGGGGCGCTGCACGGGCTGGGCGGAGTGGTGTCGGCAGTGGTCGCGGGGGTGCTCACCGACCGGCTGGGGCGGCGGCCGACGCTGCTGGTGGCGCAGGTGTCGACGGCGGTCACGGTGGCCGTGCTGGGCTTCGTACGGGATCCGGTGGCGATCGCGGTCATGGCGTGCCTGGTGGGCATGGCCACCAGCGCGTCGCGGCCCGCGGTGCAGGCGATGATGGCCGACATCGTCGCTCCCGAGGACCGGGTGCGGGCGTTCTCGCTCAACTACTGGGCCATCAACCTGGGCTTCGCCTTCTCCGCGACGGCGGCGGGGCTGATCGCACGGCACGGCTATCTCACGCTGTTCCTGGCCGACGCGGGGATGACGCTGCTGACCGCGCTGATCGTCTTCGTGAAGCTGCCGGAGTCCCGGCCGGAGGGGCAGAGTCCGGGGCGTGGGGCGGACGGAAAGTCGGTCGGGCTCGGGACCGTGCTGCGGGACCGGCGGTTCATGGCCGTGGTGGCGCTGACGTACCTCGTCGCGACCCTCTTCCAGCAGGGCTACGTCGCGCTGCCGGTGGCGATGGGCGCGGACGGGTTGTCCAGCGCGGACTTCGGGCTGGCGATCGCGACCAACGGGGTGCTGATCGTAGTACTCCAGATCCCGGTCACGCGGTTCATCGAGCACCGGGACCCGGCGCGGCTGCTGGTCGTGGCCGCGCTGCTGACCGGGTACGGGTTCGGGCTGACCGCCTTCGCCGGGTCGGTGGGCATGTACGCGCTGGCCGTGGCCGTCTGGACGCTCGGCGAGATCATCAGCTCGCCGACCCAGATGGGGCTGGTGGCCCGGCTCTCACCGGCCCAGGGGCGGGGCCGCTACCAGGGGATGCACGTGCTGGCGTGGTCGCTCGCCTCGCTGACCGCGCCGCTGGCGGGCGGCGCGGTGATCGACCGCTTCGGGGCGGCCACGCTGTGGGCGGCGAGCGCGGTGGTGGGCACGGTGGCCGCGGTCGGTTACGCGGTGCTGGGGCGGCGGTTGCGGAGCGATGAGGCGGAAGGGGCAGGGGCGGAGGGGGCAGGGGCGGAGGCCGCCGGTGTGCGGGCGGAGGAGGTGGCGGGGGTGGCCGCCGCGTGACGCTCTCGCGGTGCGGGTCAGGGCGTGGCTCGGGGCAGGAGCGGGGCGATGTCGAGGCTCGGGCGCGGGATCGCCGTACGCCACGGCGGCGGCGCCGTGGGCAGCGCCCCGGTCGGGTTCGGGGTCGGGTACGGGGTCGGGTTCGGGGTCGCGTACGGGTTCGGGTTCGAGGTCGCGTACGGGTTCGGGTACGGGGTCGCGTACGGGTTCGGGTACGGGGTCGCGTGCGGGTTCGGGTTCGGCAGGAGTGGGGAGTACGGGGGCCGGCCCGGCTGGGTGGGCGGGTTCCAGGGGGTTACGGCGGTGGCGGGGACCCGGGGGTAGCCGGGCTCGTCGCGGTTCGCCCACACCCCGTACGACACAGCCGTCAGCCCCAGCAGCACGGTGAGGGACAGCGCCCGGACCGAGGTGATACGGCGACGGGCGGGCTCGGATACGGCGGGGGCGATGCTGATCTCGGGTGGCGTGCCGGGACCGGGCTCCGGGGTGTCGGGGGCCGGCTCCCGGGTGTCGGGGGCCGAGGAGTTCCGGGGTGCGGTGGCGCGGGGCGGGGCGGGTGGGCTCGGGCGCAGCGGGACGTGTTCGTCCACGCCCAGCGCGGCCAGGTGCAGCCCGAGCCGCCGGGTCTGGCCGGGCTGCCGTACGGCGGCGTCGGCCCAGTCCCGGATGTCGTCGGGCGCGGTGCCGGCGGGCGGGACGAGGATTCCGGGCCCGGTCCAGTGCATCGCCCAGTACGCGGTGCCGTTCGCGACGAGCTGCGCCCCGATCAGGGCGGCCAGGGCGGTGGACAGCGGGCCGAGTGGGTCCCGTTCGGCGTCCGCCGAGACCTCCGAGGGTGGGAGGGCGCCGTTCAGGGCGCGGGCGAGCGGCATGCGGCGGCCGCTGTCCAGCAGCCGCAGCACCCGATGGATCGTCAGTCCGGCGGTGGACGGCGCCGCGCCGCGTTCGACCGTACGGACCGCCTTCGCCAGCGGCGCCAGGGCCTGGGTCGCCCGGTGTTCGGCGAGGAGGCCGAGCCACTCCCGCCACGGCACCGTCGCCCCGTCCGGTGTCCCCACCGCGCGGGCCAGCCGGACCGCGTACCGCGACGGTACGGAGAGGGGTTCGGCGGGCGGCGGCGAGCCCTCGGGCAGGCGGGCCAGCCGGTCCAGGCGGGTGGCCAGATCGGGGTGGGGGTCGTCGGGGTCGGCGCGGTGTTCGGTGGCGCGGGCGCGCAGGGCGGCCAGGGGCTCCCGTAACTCGGGCGCGTCCACCATGTGCCCGAAGGCCCGGAAGGGGTCGTCCGGCACACATCCGTACGCGCGGCGCATGGGCGTCAGGTGGGCCGTGGTGAACTCCAGCCACGCCGCTTCGAGCGCGAGCGCGGCGCGCAGCGCGTCGGCGACGGCACGGGGCCCGGCCGCGCGGGCGGCCTCGCGGTCGGCTTCCAGCTCCTGCCGCCGCCGGACCGGGCGGGTGAGCCCGGTGAACACACGGGTGTAGAGGCGGAGGAGGAGCAGGGGGCCGCCCGCGTACATCCGGACCAGGTTGTTGGCGGTCGCCGCCTCCACGATCGCCTGCCGGGCGGCGAGGAGCCCTGCCGTACCACGGTGGGCGAGGACGCCGAAGCGGCCGTGGCGGCGGGAGAAGTGGCCCAGTTCATGGGCGAGGACGGCACGCAGTTCGGCGGGGGTCAGGCCCATGAGGAGGGGCAGGCCGAGGTAGAGCGTGCGGCCACCGGGGGCCAGGCCGAGGAACGGGGCGTCGTCCGTGACGGACGCGTTGACGTCGGCGGTCAGCCGGACGCGGTCGGGCGGCCGGGTGCCCACGGCGCTCGCCAGCTCCTCGACCACGGCCCACAGCGCGGGCGCCCCGCGCCGGGACACCGTCACCGCGTCGGGGCGCGGGGCGGCGGGCCGGGCGGTGCGCACCACCGCCCAGAGCAGGGCGACGACGACCGGCGCGAGGGCGGCGCACAGCATGATGACGTTGGTCGGGGGCGTCGTGGCCGTCGGCTCTCCGGCGCTCCACACCGCGACCACCAGGGCGGCCACCCACAGCAGCACGACGACCGCGACCAGTGCGTAGAAGCCGGCCAGCAGGGCGAGGGCGAGGACGGCACGGGCGGCGGCCGTCATGCCGGCGGCCGTCATCCCAGCTCCTTCCGGGCGGTCGGCCCCTGCCGGGCGGCCAGCGCCTGCCGTCGCTGGGCGATGTGACGGTCGGCGCCCAGGCCGTCGCGCAGCCACGCGGCGGCGCCGCGCAGCGCCCCGCACACCGGATCCAGCTGGTCGGCGGAGATCAGGCGCTCGCCGTCGGGGCGAACGTCCCAGGAGAGGTCGAGCAGCAGGGTGAGCCGGGCGCGGGCCTTGTGCAGATTGCTGCCGACGCTGCCGGTGGAGATGCCGAGTTCGGCGGCGATCTCCGCGTAGCTCATGCCCTCCAGCGAGTGCATCACGACCACCTGACGCTGACGCGGCGGCAGGGTGCCGAGCGCGCGCAGCACGGCCAGCGCCTCCGCGGTCTCCTCCACGGTGGCGGTCGTGGCGGCCGGAACGGTCAACTCGACCGGCTTCCAGCGGAACCACCAGCGCCGCCCGTCGCGCGAGAGCTTGCGGCGCATGGTGGTGTCCACCCATGCCTCGGGCGAGGCGCAGGCCCTGACGTGCGGCCAGCGGCGCATCGCCTCGATGTACGCCTCCTGGACGGCGTCCTCGGCGTTCTGCCGGTTGCCGCTGAGCATCACCGCGCGGGCGGCGAGCACCGGGTAGGTACGGGCGTAGAACGCGTCGAACTCCTCGCCGCGCGTGGTCTCCTCGGCCGTGTCACTCATGGCCGCCCCCTCGGTGCACGGTCACCGCGGCGCCGTCGGCGCGGCGGTCGGTGAGCACCGTGCCCGGCTCCGACCTGTCCAGCATCTCGATCAGCATGCGCGCCCGGACGCGTTCGCCCGAGCGCGCCGCCAACCAGCGGACGACATCCCCCATCAGCCGTAGCACCCCCACTGTCACGACCGTTGCCACCGTGAGCCACGGATTGTCCATGAGCACCGCTCGTCTCCCTCGTATGGTTCCCGGCTGTCGGCGCCGGTTCACCAGAGAGAGTCATCGGGGGGCGGTTTTCTTCACCGCGGGGCGGAGGGATTTCGCGGGACAAGACGGGGCGGGACGGGGCGGAACGGGGCGGGATCGGTCAGCGCAGGGCGCGCTGGGCCTCGTACAGATTGCGCGGGCGGACGGCCTCGGGGTGGCCGTAGGACTCGATACGGGAGTGGAGCGAGCCCTGGAAGTCCGGTACGTCGGTCTGGCCGAACTCCCGGACCTCGCTGATGCCGACCGTCGCGCTGTACGGGGCCACGTCGTCGATCCTGACGCACCCCGCGCGCTGATTGGCGACGGTGACGTTCCAGTGGGCGAACCGGGCGCCGTACAGCGGGCCCGCGACCGCGTCGCCGCCGTGCGCGCCGGTGTTGTCGAGGGTGATGTCGGTGCGGACATTCGCGAACGGCATGCCGCGGTGGGTGTCGAAGGTGCCCATCTCCATCCGGCCGCGTGACCAGACGTTGTAGCTGGACAGCCCCTCGACGTTGATGCCGTGCAGCTGTGTTCCGGCGGGCGCGGGCACGGTGCGCTGTTTCAGCACGAAGTCCTCGACCAGGTTGTCGTGCGAACCCTCGCGGCAGCAGTACGGATGGTGGCTGCCGCGCCCGGAGACGGTGACCCGGCGCAGGGTGCACGCCTTGGCGGCGACGAGCAGAAAGCCGTTGTCGACGTTGTTGACGGTCACGTCGTCGATCCAGCAGTCCCACGCGCACTGCAGCGCGACGCCGTTGTAGCCCTTGTCGAGCAGATGCAGCCCCTGCGGCGTCTCGACGACGTCCAGGGTGATCCCCTCGACGCCGGAGCCGGTCACCGGCCGGATCAGGGTGGTGAACCGGGGCTTCCAGGCGGGCCGGGCGTCGAGCGGCAGCGGACGGTCCAGCGTCACCCGGCGGCGGCGCCGGTCGACGGCGGTGACGCGGCACGGCCATTCGTACGGGACGTACGAGGTCAGCTTGGTCTTGTCGGCCCACGGATACCCGGCGGCGCCCTCGACGTCCCCGGCCATGTGCTGCAGCAGGGTGTGCGCGTCGTCGTCCGCGAGCTGGAACAGCACCCGGTCGCCGCGCCGGAGGGCGGCGGTGCTCTCGACCGGCACGGTCCAGTCGCCGCGCCGGGCGGGGCGGTCGACGGCGGTCAGGGTGCGCCACTCGTCGCGCTCGTTGCCCGTCCAGCCCTCGAACGGCCACGCCTGGGCCCTGATCGCGGCGGTGAGGGAGCGCCAGCGGGCGTCCGGGCACATCCAGATGAGGCCGCCGGCCCAGGACCAGGACGACTTGGTGCCGCCGTAGCGGCTGCCGTACGGCCCGATCAGCTCGGTGAGGTCGCGGGTCGCGTGCAGCGTGGTCCGCCCGCTGCCCGCGCCGCGCAGCACGACGTTGTCGTGGCCGATGCGGATGATGCCGTCGATGCGGTACGTCCCGGGCGGCACCACCACCGTGCCCCCGCCGCGCCGCCCGACGGCCTCGATGGCGCGGTTGATCGCGGGGGCGGCGTCGGCCGAGCCGTCGGGCCGGGCGCCGTAGCGCCGTACGTCGGCGGCGACCGGGTAGCGGGGTAGGTCCCG
Organism: Streptomyces sp. NBRC 110028; assembly: GCF_001417735.1. GTDB lineage: Bacteria > Actinomycetota > Actinomycetes > Streptomycetales > Streptomycetaceae > Streptomyces. The sequence goes on along the minus strand of NZ_BBUZ01000022.1, from coordinate 758,914 downwards.
GCGCCCGCCGCGGAATCCGGCGCGGCCGACGTAGGGGATCTGGGGGTGGTGGTACGGATCGGCGCGGAACTCGCGCCAGAGGGCGGAGCCCTCCGTTCGGTCGGCTGTTCGTCCGGTCGCGGCGGCGGGGGTCGCGCCCAGCAGCCCCACGGCGGCGGACCCGGCCGCGCCCGTGGCCGCGCCGAGCAGCGTGCGTCTATCGATTTGCCTGTCGATTTGCCTGTCGTTTTCCCCGTCGTTTTCCCTGTTCATGAGGCCCACACCTTCCATGGATGTGAACGTCGTTCAGATGAGCGACGGCGTGAGCATGCCACGGGAGTCTCCGGCGCAGAAGGGGTCAGGCCCGCGTGGAGGGCGCCGCTCCGGGTGACCGCCACCAGCACCGGGGCCGTCGGCTAGGAGCGGCTGACGCCGTCGAGCCGGAGCGAGGGCGTCACTCGGTGGCCACGTCGCGGGTCAGGTTGGTGAACGCCTCCAGGTTGCGGGTGGATTCGCCGCGCGAGGTGCGCCAGGCGTACTCCTTGCGGATCGCGGTCGCGAAGCCCATCTCCAGCAGGGTGTTGAAGCTGCCGTCAGCGTTCTCCAGGACGGTGCCCAGCAGCCGGTCCAGTTCCTCCGGAACGACGGCGGCGAGGGGGAGGCGGCCCACCAGGTAGATGTCGCCGAGCTGGTCGATCGCGTAACTCACCCCGTACAGGCGGGTGTTGCGCTCCAGCAGCCAGCGGTGCACGGCCTCGTGGTTCTCGTCCGGGTGGCGGACGACGAAGGCGTTGATGGAGAGCGAGTGGCGCCCGACCCGCAGGGAGCAGGTCGTCGACAGCTTGCGGGTGCCGGGGAGCTTGACGACGTACGTGCCGTCCTCCGGGCTCTCCCACTCCAGCTCGGCGTCGTTCAGCGTCCGCTCGATGACGGTGCGGGCGTCGGCCTGGGGGGTGGTGTCAGCCATGGGCCGATCGTAGGCGACGCCGCTCGCGCATCGCGGCCCTACGGCCCCGTCAGCCGAAGAGCGGTGTCAACCGAAGACCGGTGTCAGCCGCCAGGCCGGTGTCAGCCGGAGACCGGTGTCAGCCGCCAGGCCGGTGTCAGCCGGGGACCGACCGCAGGCTACGCCGCTCGCGCATCGCGTCCGCGTAGACGTCCGCCGTCGCCGCCGCGGCCGTGTCCCAGCCGAAGGACTGGGCGTGGCGGGCGGCGGCCGCGCCCATGTGGGCCGTCCGTCCGGGGTCGTCCGCGAAGGGGCGCAGGGCGCGGGCGTAGTCGGCGGGGTCGTGGCCGTCGACCAGGGTGCCGCTGACCCCGTCCCGTACCGCCACCGGAAGGCCGCCCACCGAGGCCGCGACCACGGGGGTGCCGCAGGCCTGGGCCTCGACCGCGACCAGGCCGAACGATTCGCTGTACGACGGCATCACCAGCACCGACGCCGCCCGGTACCAGTCCGCCAGCTGGTCCTGGGCGACCGGCGGCTGGAAGCGGACGACGTCGCCGATGCCCAGGCGCGCCGCGAGCTTGTGCAGCCGCTCGGGCTTCGCCAGGCCGGTGCCACTCGGCCCGCCCACCACGGGGACCACGATCCGCTCGCGCAGCGACGGCTGCTGCTCCAGGAGGTGGGCGACGGCGTGCAGCAGGATGTCGGGCGCCTTCAGGGGCTGTATGCGGCCCGCGAAGAGGGGGATCAGCGCGTCGGGCGGCAGCCCGAGCCGGGCCCGGGCGGCGGCGCGGCCGTCGCCGGGGCGGAACCGGTCCAGGTTCACCCCGGGGTGGACGACGGCGACCAGATCGCGGTCCGCCTCGTAGTGGCGCACCAGTTCCTCCGCCTCCTCGGCGGTGTTCGCGATCAGCCGGTCGGCGGCGCTGACGATCTGCTGCTCGCCGATGACGCGGGCGGCCGGTTCGGGCGTGTCACCGGCGGCGAGGGCGGCGTTCTTGACCTTGGCCATGGTGTGCATGGCGTGCACCAGCGGCACGCCCCACCGCTCGGCGGCAAGCCAGCCGACGTGGCCGGAGAGCCAGTAGTGGGAGTGGACGAGGTCGTAGTAGCCGGGCCGGTGTCCGGCCCACGCCTGCATCACCCCGTGCGTGAACGCGCACAGCTGCGCCGGAAGCTCCTCCTTGGCCAGCCCCTCGTACGGGCCCGCGTCCACGTGCCGCACGAGCACGCCCGGCGTCAGCTCGACGGTCGGCGGGAGGGCGCCGGTGGTGGCCCGCGTGAAGATCTCCACCTCGATGTCGATGGCGGCGAGGCGACGGGCCAGCTCGACGATGTACACGTTCATCCCGCCCGCGTCGCCGGTGCCCGGCTGGTGCAGCGGCGAGGTGTGCACGCTGAGCATCGCGATCCGCCGCGGACGGCGTGGAGCGCGTCGAAGGCGCTGGTGGTGGGCCGGGCCGCCGAAAGGTGCATGGGACCGGCCACGCAGGCCGCCGAACCGGTACGGGTGCTGGCTCACCGCGCGATACCTCCTTTTCGGGGCAGGCTTCCCCTGTGCCTCCCCCTTCCAGGCCACAACACCGGAACCCTTCATTCCCATTTCCGCTTTGCCAAAGTGTGACGTTCGCCGCTCGTGGGGCGGGCGCCTTCGTGGGCAGGGCGCCTTCGTGGGCGCCTTCGTGGGCAGGGCGCCTTCGTGGGGCGGGCGCCTTGACCGCACATGGTCAGGGCACGCCACACAGCGCATAGGCTGCTCGCCATGTATGCCCGCGTGCCTCCGGCGATCCGCCCCATCGGAACGGTCACGCGCGGGACCACCAACCCCAACCGGCTGCGCCGCATGGACCGCTGGATCGCCGCCGTCCACGGCGCCACGCTGCGCCGCGCCGAGACGGCGGTGGCCGTCGACCTCGGGTACGGGGCCGCGCCCTGGACCGCCGTGGAACTGCTGCACCGGCTGCGGACCGTACGGCCCGGGGCCCTCGTGGTCGGGGTGGAGATCGACCCGGCGCGGGTCGCCGCCGCGCGGCCGTACGAGCGGGACGGGCTCGTCTTCGCGCACGGCGGGTTCGAGGTGCCGCTGCCGGGCGGGGTGCGGCCCGTGCTCATACGGGCGGCCAACGTGCTGCGGCAGTACGACGAGGACGAGGTCGCGGGCGTATGGCGGCGGCTGTGCGCGCGGCTGGCGCCCGGGGGCGTCCTGGTGGAGGGCACCTGCGACGAGGTCGGCCGACGGCACGTCTGGGTCGCGCTCGGCCCGGAAGGCCCCCGTACGGTCACCTTCGCCGCCCGCCTCGGATCCCTGGAACGCCCCTCCGACCTGGCCGAACGGCTTCCGAAGGCGCTCATCCACCGCAATGTGCCGGGCGAACCGGTGCACACCTTCCTGCGCGACTTCGACCGCGCCTGGGCCGCCGCCGCGCCGTACGCGACGCTGAGCGCCCGGCAGCGGTGGATCCGCAGCGCCCAGGCGCTGCGCGCGGCGGGCTGGCCCCTGACGGACGGTCCCACCCGCTGGCGCCAGGGCGAGATCACGGTGCGCTGGGAGGCGGTGGCCCCGGGCGGGGCGTGACCGGCTGGTGGCCCCGCGCGGGGCATGTGACCGGCTGGTGGCCCCGCGCGGGGCATGTGACCGGCTGATGTGTCCGCGCGGCGTGACCGGCTGATGTGTCCGCGCGGGGCGTGTGACCGGCCACCGAAACGGGCGGGCGGGCGGTCAGGGGGTTTCGCGGGAGCGGGTGAAGACCCGCTCCCGAGCCTCCTCCGTCGCCGTCGCCACCGCGCCCAGCAGGACCGCGTCCTCGCCGAGGGTGCTGGCGCTGACCCTCGGGCGCAGCGGGCCGATCCGGTGGAGGGTCGCGGTCACCGGCGGCAGCAGCAGGTCCGCCCCGCCGCCGAGGCCGCCGCCCAGGACGACCAGGTCCGGGTCGAGTACGGCGGCGACGGCGGCGATCACATGGGCCAGCCGCTCCGCCTCCTGCCGTACCGCCGCCACCGCCGGTTCGACGCCTTCCCGGGCCGCGTCGAAGACGTCCTTGGCGGATCCCGGGTGGGCCATGCCCAGTTCCCGCGCGGTCCGGACGACCGCGCCGCCCGCCACCGCGTCCTCCAGGCCCGGCCCGCCGCTCGGCAGCGTCGGCAGGAAGCCGATCTCCCCCGCCGCGCCGTGCGCGCCGGTGAAGAGGCGGCCGTCGGCGACCACGCCCATGCCCAGGCCGGTGCCGACCATGATGGAGACGAAGAGCCTGCTGCCCCGGCCCGCGCCGAAGGCGTACTCGCCCAGCGCGGCCAGGTTGGCGTCATTGTGGACGGACAGCGGTGTGCCCAGTTCCTCGCGCATCCGGTCCAGCAGGGCCGCCCGCCCCCAGCCGGGGAGGTTCACCGCGTACCGCACCCGCCGCCGCTCCGGGTCGTACACGCCGGGCGCGCCGACGACCGTGTGCACGACCAGCGCCGGGTCCACCCCGGCCTCCGCGACGACCCGGCGGGCGGCGCCGACGGCGAGGTCGGCCATGGCGGCGGCGCTGCGGCCGCGGTTGCGGACATCGGACCGGGCGACGACGGTCCCGTCCAGGTCGGCGGCGGCCACCCGCAGCCAGGAGCGGCCGATGTCCAGGCCGAGGACGTACCCGGCGGTCGGGTCCGGTTCGTACAGCACCGCGACCCGCCCCCGCTCCGGCGGCGCCTGCCGGCCCGCCTCCCGGACCAGGCCCGCCTCCTCCAGGGCGGCGAGCGCGGTGGAGACGGTCGGCTTGGACAGACCCGTGTCGCGGGCGAGCTGGGCGCGGGAGGCGGGGCCTCCGGCGCGGAGCCGGGCGAGGAGCAGGCGTTCGTTGTTGCTGCGCAGCCGCCGGCGGTTCCAGGGGCGGGCGTCGTCACCGGGCATGCCGGACCCGGGCATGCCGGACCCGGGCACATGTGTCATCGCGGCACCCTCCCCGGTCGTCTCCAAGGCCCTTGAGCGTGACCCTTGACGGCATCAAGTAAGGCTCCTTAACTTAATCCATCCCACGGAGGTGGACATGTCCGGCACCGGGGGCGGATTCGTCCGCCGCATCGGCCTCTTCCAGGCCACCGCCATCAACATGAGCCAGATGTGCGGCATCGGGCCGTTCGTCACCATCCCGCTCATGGTCGCCGCCTTCGGCGGGCCGCAGGCCGTCGTCGGCTTCGTCGCGGGCGCCGTGCTGGCGCTGGCCGACGGGCTGATCTGGGCGGAGCTGGGCGCCTCGCTGCCCGGGGCCGGGGGCAGTTACGTCTATCTGCGCCAGGCGTTCCAGTACCGCAGCGGCAAGCTCATGCCGTTCCTCTTCGTGTGGACGGCGATGCTGTTCATCCCGCTGATCATGTCCACGGGCGTGGTCGGCCTCGTGCAGTACCTGGGCTATCTGTGGCACGGCATGACCCAGACGCAGGGCGATCTGGTCGGACTCGGCGTGATCGCGCTCGTCGTCGGGCTGCTGTGGCGCGGGGTCGAGCACATCGCCCGGATCACGGCCGTGATGTGGTGCGTCATGATCGCCTCGGTGGTGCTGGTCATCGCCGCCGCGTTCAGCCACTTCGACCCGGGGCAGGCGTTCACGTACCCCGCGCACGCCTTCGACCTGGGCAGCGGCCAGTTCTGGACCGGCTTCGCGGCCGGGCTGACCATCGGCATCTACGACTACCTCGGCTACAACACGGCCGCGTACATGGGCGCCGAGATCAAGGACCCCGGCCGCACCCTGCCGCGCGCGATCGTCGCCTCCATCCTCGGCATCATGGGTATCTACCTGCTGCTCCAGATCGGCACGCTCGGCGTCGTCGACTGGCACCGGATGCTCGACCCGAACTCGGTCGCGTCCCAGTCCGTCGCCTCCGCGGTGCTGGAGGAGACCTGGGGGAAGACCGCGGCGAACGTCGTCACCGTCCTCATCCTCATCACCGCCTTCGCGTCCGTCTTCGCCGGGCTGCTGGGCGGATCGCGGGTGCCGTACGACGCGGCCCGCGAGCGCGTCTTCTTCCGCCCCTACGGCACGCTCCACCCCCGGCACCGCTTCCCGGTGCTGGGGCTGGCGACGATGGGCGTGGTGACCGCGGTCGGGTTCCTCATCGGCCGCCACACCGATCTGGCCACGCTCATCCAGCTGCTGACGACGGTCATGGTGATCGTGCAGGCGCTGGCCCAGGTCCTCGCCGTGACCGTGCTGCGCCGCCGCCAGCCGACGCTGCGGCGGCCGTACCGGATGTGGCTCTACCCGCTGCCGAGCGTGGTGGCGCTGGTGGGCTGGCTGGTCATCTACGGCTACGCGGACAAGAACTCCCCCGGGCGGCACCCCATCGAATGGTCGCTCGCCTGGGGCGCGGCGGGGTGCGTGGCGTTCGTGCTGTGGGCGCGGGTGGAGAAGGTGTGGCCGTTCGGCCCGAAGGAGATCAGCGAGGAATACGTGGAGCAAGGGGCCGGGGGCGGCGACCCCGACGCGGCGGGCCCGGCGGGCACGCGGGGCGACGCCGCCTCGGTGTGACGGCCCAGTGGGTGTCCGAGCGGCGCGGCCACGTCCGGTTCCGCACCGAGCAGCCGCCGTACTCGATCCTGGCGCGGAGCGTGGAGGCGGCCGTGCTGCCGACCGCGCGGAAGTACGGGATGGGCGTGCTGAGCTGGAGCCCGCTCTCGGCGGGCTGGCTCTCGGGCCGCTTCATGAAGGCGTCGGACATCGATCTGACGGGCGGCAGCCGGGCGGCGCTGGAGCGGTTCAAGTTCGACCCGTCGCTGCCGGAGAACGTCCGCAAGCTCGAAGCGGTCGACGAGCTGAGCAAGCTGGCCTCCGACCCCGGGGTCTCACTGCCGCACCTGGCCATCGCGTTCGTACGGGCCCACCCCGCCATCGCCTCGGTGATCATCGGGCCGCGCACGATGGACCAGCTGGAGGACCTGCTCGCCGGGTCCGAGGTGGAGCTGAGCGCGGACGTCCTGGACCGCATCGACGAGATCGTGCCGCCGGGCACCGACCTCAACCGGGCGGACAGCTACTACGTGCCGCCGTCGCTCGCCGACAAGAAGCTGCGCCGGCGCTGAGGCCGGCCCTCAGGACGCGTCGAGCGCGGTGAGCAGCGCGTCCACGAGGGTGCGGTCGTGGTCATAGGTGAGGCGGTCGCGGGCCGCGCGCGGGGGCAGCCAGAGCAGCCGGTCGACCTCCCGGTTCGGCACGAACGTCTCGTCGGGTACCGCCTCGGCTGCCCAGTAGCGGACCTCCTTCGGGCGGCCCCTGGCGACGTAGTGCAAGGTGGGCAGCTCCACGCCGGGCGTGCAGCCCATCCCGGTCTCCTCCGCCACCTCGCGCACCGCGCAGTGCAGCGCGTCCTCGCCGCGCTTGAGCTTGCCCTTGGGGTGCGACCAGTCGTCGTACCGGGGCCGGTGGACGAGGGCGATCTCCAGCCCGTGGGTGCCCCGCGGGATGTGCCGCCAGAGCACACAGCCCGCCGCCAGCACGGTCGTCACATCGTCCCGGGCATCACGCCGGCTCATCCCGCCGTCCCGCCTCCCCTCGCGTCCGTCGTGCGTCGTGCGTCGTGCGTCGTGCGTCGTGCGTCTACGGCTTCCGTATACGTTCGTACGTCAGGATGCCTGGCCCGCGACGCGCCGCCACATCCGGCCGAACGCGAACCGGGCCGCCTCCACCTCGTGCCGCTGGTCCGCGTGCAGCACGCCGAGCGCGTACGCCGTCGCGGGTGCGATCCGCGGCGTACGGGCCGCGGCCGCCGCCGACGCGGCCGCCTCGGCCGCGTCGCGGTGCCGCTCCAGCGCCTGCCCGGCGGCCCGCAGCCGCGTGGCCCGGGACGGTTCCCCGTCCACAGCCGAGGACGCCCCCGCCATCAGATCCAGCACTTCCAGCGCGTAACGCCGCATCCGCACCAGCCGCCGCACCTGGTGCCAGGGCGCGTCCTGCCGGTCGCTGGCGGGCGGCGCGTCGGCGGAGGGCGTCGCGGCGAGCCCGTGGACCAGCGCCTCCGCGTTGTACGGATGCCCCGCGCGGCCCAGCGGAAGCGCCTCCACCGCCTCGATCAGCCGCCGGTTCGCCAGCTCGGCGAGCGGCGGCAGCACCTGCTCGGCGGGCCGCCCGGCGGTCGCCTCGTCGAGCGGCACCTCGGAGGCGAGGAGCGCGACGGTGTCGGCGACCGCGTGGAAGCGGGACGAGCCGAGCGCCTGGAGCGCGGCGGTGTGCGCACGGGTCCGGGCCAGGGTGAGCTGGCGTTCCAGCAACGCCCCCGCGCGGGCGGCCCCCACCGTCAGCGCCCCGCCCCGGGCCTCCTCCACGTCCCCGGCCCGCTGGTGCGCCGGCGTGCGCGCGCCGCGCGCGCGTCCCCCCTCGGCGCCGCTGCGCCCGCCGGTACGGCCCGCCCGACCGGTCTCGCCCTCCGGGCCGGCCCCCGGCCCGGCGGCGCCCGCGGCGCCCGCGGCGCCCCGGCCCGGCGTGTCCGGGGATTCGGCGCACCCCGCCGTCCGGCCGGGCACCTCCGTACGCCCGTCCGTACCGCCCCCCGCCCCGGCCGCTTCCGCGCCGGGCCCGTGCGTACCGCCCGCACCCGTACCCTCCGGCGGGGCGGCGGCGTCGCCCCACTCCTCGTAGCCCTCGTACGGGCGGCGGGGCGCCGTGTCCCCGTCCGGGGTGCCGGAGGCGGCGCTCCGCGCCCGGGCGGTGCGTCCGCCCGCCTCCGCCGCCTCGGCCCGCGTGGCGCGGGCCGACGGGTCCGGGGCTCCGGTGGCCAGGGAGACGCTGCGGCGGGCGGTGCGGGACGAGCGGGGGGCGGCGCCCGTGGGGCCGTCGACCCCCGCCGTCACCCCGCCGCGCGCGGTGCGGGCCGCGAGGGTGGTGGATCCGGAGGCCCCCACAGCCTCCGGATCCACGCCGGTGGGCGCCGGTTCCCCGGCCGCCGTGTCCCCCTCGGCCGTCCGGTCCGGCGGTCCCCCCGCGCCCGAGAGCCGCTGCAGGGCGTCGCGCAGGCGGGCCAGCCGCCCGGCGTACGCGTGCTCCAGCGCCAGCGTGCCCGACAGCCACACCAGCTCGGCGCGCAGCTGATCCGACCAGGCCGTGTCGGTGATGGGGCGGTAGACCCAGAGCGCGCCGCTGATCCGGCGGGCGGCGCGGCGCAGCAGGCGGGCGGCCTCGGCCGCCTCCTCGACGTCGGCGCCGCTCTCGCGGTGCAGTCGCAGGCTGCGCAGGAAGGCCCCGGCCTGGGTGTGCAGATACTCCGAGAGCACCTCGCCCGCGGTGCCGGGACCGGTGGCGGGCCCGGTGCCGGGACCGGTGGCGGGACCGATGCCGGGACCAGTGCCGGGACCGATGCCGGGACCGGTGGCGGGACCGATGCCGGGACCGGTGGCGGGACCGATGCCGGGACCAGTGCCGGGACCGATGCCGGGACCGGTGGCGGGACCGATGCCGGGACCGGGACCAGTGCCGGGACCGATGCCGGGCGCGGACGCCGCCACGGGCGCCTCCGCGACCCGGTCCGCCGCGTGCTTCGTCATGTCGTACCCCCCGGGACCCACGGCTGCGGCGGCGGTGCGGGGCGAGGCGCCGGGTGCCCCTCCGGCCCCGGTAATCCCGACCAGCGGCAGGTCATGTCGTTGAACCACGCCGTCGCCTCCGGGCGTCTATGAGCATCTCCTGTACGTTCCGCAGCGGCTGTCCGTCCGCGTCCGTCGCGTGCCGGGTCCAGCCGCCGTCCGGGCCCAGGTGCCAGGAGGAGGTGGAGTCGGACATGCCGGTCTCCAGCAGGCGGTTGAGCGAGGCGCGGTGGGCGGGGTCGGTGACCCGTACCAGCGCCTCGATGCGGCGGTCGAGGTTGCGGTGCATCATGTCGGCGCTGCCGAGCCACACCTCCGGCTCGCCGCCGTTCCCGAACACGAAGACGCGCGAGTGTTCCAGGAACCGGCCCAGGATGGAGCGGACCCGGATGGTCTCCGACAGTCCCTCGACGCCCGGCCGCAGCGCGCAGATGCCGCGCACCCAGATGTCGACCGGCACCCCGGCCTGCGACGCCCGGTAGAGGGCGTCGATGACGGCCTCGTCCACCATCGAGTTGACCTTGATCCGTACGGAGGCGGGACGTCCGGCCCGGTGGTGGGTGATCTCCTTGTGGATGCGGGTGACGAGCCCGTCGCGCAGCGACTTGGGGGCGACGAGGAGCCGCCGGTAGTTCTCGCGGCGCGAGTAGCCGCTGAGCCGGTTGAACAGGTCGGAGAGGTCCGCGCCGACCTTGGGGTCGGCGGTGAGCAGCCCCAGGTCCTCGTACAGCCGGGCGGTCTTGGGGTGGTAGTTGCCGGTGCCGACGTGGGCGTAGCGGCGCAGCGTCTCGCCCTCCTGGCGGACCACCAGCGACAGCTTGCAGTGGGTCTTCAGCCCGACCAGGCCGTAGACCACATGGCACCCGGCCTCCTCCAGCTTGCGCGCCCACTTGATGTTGGCCTGCTCGTCGAACCGGGCCTTGATCTCGACCAGCACCAGCACCTGCTTGCCGGACTCGGCGGCGTCGATGAGCGCGTCGACGATCGGCGACTTGCCCGACGTCCGGTAGAGCGTCTGCTTGATCGCGAGGACGTCCGGGTCGGCGGCGGCCTGCTCGAGGAACGCCTGGACGGAGGTCGAGAACGAGTCGTACGGGTGGTGCAGCAGCACATCGCGCTCGCGCAGCGCGGCGAAGATGTCGGGCGCGGAGGCGGACTCCACCTCGGCCAGGTCGCGGTGGGTGCCCGCGACGAACTTCGGGTACTTCAGCTCGGGCCGGTCGGAGGCGGCTATGTCGAACAGCGCGGTGAGGTCGAGCGGGCCGGGCAGCGGGTACACCTCGGCGTCGGAGACCTTCAGCTCGCGCACGAGCAGGTCGAGGACGTACGGGTCGATCGACTCCTCGACCTCCAGCCGCACCGGGGGCCCGAAGCGGCGCCGCAGCAGTTCCTTCTCCAGCGCCTGGAGCAGGTTCTCCGCGTCGTCCTCCTCGACCTCCAGGTCCTCGTTGCGGGTCACCCGGAACATGTGGTGCGCGAGCACCTCCATGCCGGGGAACAGCTCCTCCAGATGCGCCGCGATCACGTCCTCCAGCGGGACGTACCGGTGCGGGGAGGCCTCCAGGAACCGGGAGAGCAGCGGCGGAACCTTCACACGCGCGAAGTGATCGTGTCCGCTGACCGGGTTGCGGACCACCACGGCGAGGTTCAGCGACAGCCCCGAGATGTAGGGGAACGGGTGCGCCGGGTCCACCGCGAGCGGGGTCAGCACGGGGAAGATCTGCTGGCGGAAGAGGGTGAAGAGGCGGGACTGCTCCTTCTCCGAGAGGTCCGCCCAGCGGATCAGGTGGATGCCCTCCTCGGCGAGCGCCGGGGCCACGTCCTGCTGGTAGCAGGCGGCGTGCCGGGCCATGAGCTCGCGGGACCGGGTCCAGATCAGCTCCAGCACCTCCCGGGGCTGCAGCCCGGAAGCGGAGCGGGTGGCCACGCCGGTCGCGATGCGCCGCTTGAGCCCCGCGACCCGCACCATGAAGAACTCGTCCAGGTTGCTGGCGAAGATCGCGAGGAAGTTCGCCCGCTCCAGCAGCGGCGTCGCCGGGTCCTCGGCCAGCTCCAGCACCCGCTCGTTGAACGCCAGCCAGCTGCGCTCACGGTCCAGGAACCGGTTGTGGGGCAGCTCGGTGCCGTTCGCGTCCGGACCGGCGTGCTCTTCCTTGTAGGTGTCCGGATCGCCGTCGAGATCGGGATCCAGGGCCCGTACGGGCGGGGCGGCGACCGCGTGCGGACGGTGCGCCGCGATGGACCCGACCGACGGCTGGGGCTGGGGCTGGGGAACGTGGACCGGTGCCTGACCGCTGGACTCGTTCATGACCTCATTGTTCCGCGCCGCGGCGAGACGCGGCGTGGCGGAAGGCGGCGCGGGAGCGGCACGGAGCCTCCGGTTCGAGGGATCGGGCACAGCGGGCTGCATTCAGTGATGCTTGCAACCGAGATTGAACCGTCGGTAACGGAGACATGGCGCTTGGGAAATCGGGACTCGACTCGCGGGAGTCCCGACCGCCCCTCTCGCGGGAGTCCCGACCACCCCTCCCGCGGGAGTCCCGACCACCCCTCCCGAATACCCGGATACCCGGATACCCCTTGCCCTCAGGTCTCGGTCCGATACATCAGATCCGTCTCGTGCGTGACGAAGCCGAGCCGGTCGTAGACGGAGACGGCGGCGAAGTTGTCCGCGTCGACATAGAGCATCGCGGTCGGCAGCCCCTGCGCCGCCAGATGCCGCAGCCCGATCGCGGTCAGCGCCCGGCCCAGACCGCCGCCCTGCGCGTCCGGCCGCACCCCCACCACGTACACCTCGCCCAGCCGCTCCTCGCCGTGCACCTTCGTCCAGTGGAAGCCGACGATCTCGCCCGCGCGCTCGGCCAGGAAGAACCCGGCGGGGTCGAACCACACCTCGCCCTTGCGGTCGTCCAGGTCACGCTGGGTGAGCGAGCCCTGCTCGGGGTGGTGGGCGAAGGCCGCGGCGTTCGCGGCCAGCCAGGCCGCGTCGTCCGCGCCGGGCCGGAAGGTCCGTACGGTGATGCCCTCAGGCAGCGTGGGCTCCGGAATGCCCAGCTCGTCCGGCGGCCCCAGCGGCCGCCGCATCTGCCGCAGCTCACGGAACAGGGTCAGCCCCAGCACCTGCGCCAGATGGCGCGCCGAGGCGTGCCCGCCGTGCGCCCACACCCGCAGCCGCTTCCCGGACTCCTTCAGCAACGTCACGCCCAGCGCCCGGCCGTGCCCCCGGCCGCGGTGCGCCGGGCTCACCACCAGCTCGGCGGCCGGGGCCTCCACCGGGTCGGTGTCCTCCAGCTGTGCGTAGCCGACCAGCTCCCCGCTGGGCTCGCGCAGCACCAGATGCCGCACCCCGTCCCGGCGCCCCCGCAGCTGCAACCGCCCCTGCTCGGACACCGCCTGCTGCCCATCGGCGCGCGCGGACTCGGCGATCAGCCGCAGCACGTCCTCCACCACGGCGGGGGCCAGCTCGTCCTGCACCTCGATCCGGCGCGCACCGGGCATCTCGTTCACCACGTCATCCATGGGACCGAGCCTACGGCCGCCCCCCGGCCGGGCAAGGTGGCGGACTCCCCGTCTCCGGCGGGTCACCCGGTTGACCACCGGCAACCAGCTCGTAACCTCCATCCCCCTGCCCCGCTACGCGCGTTGACCGTAAGCTGCGGCCCACCATTCACCACCGGGCACACAAGGGGACGACATGTCAGCGAGACTTGGGCGGCGCGGTGCGGCACGCCGTTGGGCCACGGGAGTCGCGGTGCTGGCCGCCGCGGCCGGGGTGCTGTCCGCGGCGAACCCGGCCGGGGCCGACGCCCAGCGGCACGGGCCCGACCGCACCGTCGACGTACAGCTGCTGTCCTTCAACGACCTGCACGGAAACCTGGAACCCCCGCAGGGCTCCTCCGGCACCGTCACCGAGACCCAGCCGGACGGCACCACGAAGGCCGTCCCGGCCGGTGGCGCCGAATACCTCGCCACCGCGCTCCGCCAGGCCCGCAAGGGCCACGCGTACTCCGTCACCGCCGCCGCCGGCGACATGATCGGCGCGAGCCCGCTGATGTCGGGACTCTTCCACGACGAGCCGACCATCGAAGCCCTCAACAAGCTCGACCTCGACGTCACCTCCGTCGGCAACCACGAATTCGACGAGGGACGCGCCGAGCTGACCCGCGTGCAGAACGGCGGCTGCCACCCCAAGGAGGGCTGCTACGAGAAGGGCAGGACCTTCCGCGGCGCCGACTTCCCCTACCTGGCCGCCAACGTCACCGACGAGAAGACCGGCAAGCCGATCCTCCAGCCGTACACCGTCTGGCGTCACAAGGGCGTCAAGGTCGGCTTCATCGGCGTCACCCTGGAGGGCACCCCCGACGTCGTCACCGCCGAGGGCGTCAAGGGCCTGAAGTTCCACGACGAGGTCGAGACGATCAACAAGTACGCCAAGGAGCTGCAGCGCAAGGGCGTGAAGTCGATCGTCGCCCTCATCCACGAGGGCGGACTGCCCGCCTCCGCCGCGTACAACGACGACTGCGACAACGGCGGCGCGGGCAAGGGCATCTCGGGTCCGATCGTTGACATCGCCGAACACGTCACCCCGAAGGTCGACGCCCTGGTCACCGGCCACACCCACCAGGCCTACGCGTGCACCATCCCGGACCCCTCCGGCACCCCGCGCACCGTCACCTCCGCCGCCTCCTTCGGCCGCCTCTACACCGACACCACCCTCACCTACGACCGCCGCACGAACGACATCGTGCGCACCACCGTGAAGGGCGCCCACGCGGCGAACCACGTCGTCGACCGCGACCGCCCCAAGGCCGCCGACATGACGTCCCTCATCGGCCGCTGGAACAAGCTCGCCACCCCCGTCGCGAGCAAGCCCGTCGGCTATGTCTCCGGCGACATCAACGGCCGGGGCGCCTCGACCTACGAATCCCCGCTGGGCGACGTCATCACCGACTCCCAGCTCGAAGCGCTCGCCCCGGACGGCAAGGGCGGCGCACAGATCGCCCTCATGAACCCCGGCGGCATCCGCTCCGACCTCGCCTACAAGGCGTCCGGCGGCGAGGGCGACGGGGTGGTGACGTACGGCGAGGCGTTCACCGTGCAGCCCTTCACCAACATGATGAACGTCGTCGACCTGACCGGAGCCCAGCTCATCACCGCGCTCCAGCAGCAGGTCAGCGGCTCCAACGAGGCATCCCCCAGGATCCTCCAGGTCTCCAGGGGCCTCACCTACACCCTCGATCTGACCAAGTCCGGCAAGGACCGCGTCATCACCGGCACGGTGAAGCTGAACGGTGAGCCCATCGACCCCGCCAAGACCTACCGCGTCGCGATGAACGAATTCCTCGCGGGCGGCGGCGACGGCTTCTCCGCCTTCAAGGACGGCAAGAACAAGCTCGTCGGCGCCTCCGACCTGGAGGCGCTGACGGCCTACCTGGGCGCGCACTCCTCGGCGTCGGCGCCCCTGGACCCGCCGAAGGCGGACCGCATCACCATCGTGAAGTAGCCGCACCGGCCGCACCCGCGGCCCGGCCTTGCGGGCCGGGCCGCGGGCG
The DNA here is from genome assembly GCF_001417735.1 of Streptomyces sp. NBRC 110028. Lineage (GTDB taxonomy): Bacteria > Actinomycetota > Actinomycetes > Streptomycetales > Streptomycetaceae > Streptomyces. The sequence goes on along the minus strand of NZ_BBUZ01000022.1, from coordinate 743,886 downwards.
TGCGTCAGAACCTCAGCTCAGCATCTCCTCGATCAGGTCCGCGGCCCGCGCCGTGCCGCCCTCGGCCCGCGTCCGGTCCCGCAGTTCGGCCGCCCGCCGGGCCACGCCCTCGTCCGCGGTGAGCTCCAGCAGCGCGGCGCGCAGCACCCCGGCGGTCGCGTCCGCCGTGTCGACGCGGCGGGCCACGCCCAGTTCGACGAGCCGGTCGGCGTTCATGGGCTGCTCGGCCCCCTGCGGTACGGCGATCATGGGCAGCCCGCAGTACAGGCCCTCGCCGCTGCCGCCCATCCCCGCGTGGGTGACGAACGCGTCGGCCTGCCGCAGGATCGCCAGCTGCGGCACCCACCGGTGGACCTCGACGTTGGCCGGGACGGGCCCCAGCTCCCCCGGGTCGACATAGCGGCCGATCTGCAGCACGACGTGCCAGCCGGGCAGATCCCCGAAGGCGGCCAGGCACTCCCGGTAGAAGCCGGGCTGCCGGGTGAAGGCCGAGCCCAGGGAGACCAGCAGCACCTTCTCGGCGCCCGCGGGGCGCTCCCACCGGCCCTGGTCGGCGCGGTCGCCGAGACACGGCCCGACGAACGTCACCACCTTCTCGTCGACCCGGTCGGCGTGCGGCTGCATGGCCCGGGGGATCAGCGCGATCGCCCGCCCGGGCGGGCCGCAGAAGGCGTTCACGTCGGTGGTCACCGCCCCGCAGCCGGCCAGCCACGCGGCGAACTTCGTCTGGTACGCGTCGGCCCCCGGCAGCGCCATGATGTGCGCCGCGACCTCCTCCTCGTAGCCCTCCCAGGCGACGAAGGACGGCGACAGCTGCAGCGCCGGGCGCCCCTGCTCCTCGGCGAGGGCCCGCCCGGCGTACCCGCCGATGTCGTACAGGTAGAGGTCGGCGGGGTCGTCGTCGTACACGGCGCGCAGCTGCGGCAGCGCCTGGATCGCGTCGTCCAGGAAGACGGTCATCGCGGCGATGGGGTCCTCGGGCCAGTCGTTGTCGGCGACCGGCAGGGTCGAGGCGTACGGCACCAGCGCGGCGCCGGTGGGCTCGATGACATCCGCCCGGCGGGGGTCATTGGCGTACGTCACGCGGTGGCCCCGCGTCACCAGCTCCCGGATCACCTCAAGGCTGGGGAGCGTATGGCTGATGGCGGGGATGCCGACCATCGCGATATGGGCACGGCGACGGGACATGAGAGATCACTCGATTCAGGTCTGCGGCGAAAGGGACACGACGGCCCGGCACAGCGGCGATCTCGCCGGTGCGCCGGAGGGAGCGGTGTGTCAGCCGTAGATCTGACGGAATGAGTCCATGCGGGCACACTACCGTCGATCGTTCGTCCGGCCGTACTGATTTTTCCCCCCGCTCAGCCCGCCATAAGCGCCCGCTCAGCGTCCGGCCATAGGGTCGCCCCTGCGACGGGCCGCCCGTTCTCCCCCTCTCCCGGCGGGCCGTCGCCCCCAAAGGCCACGGGGTGCCGGAAGCCGCGCGTTCCGCCACGCGGCCGAAACGCGCCCCATAACGCCGGTGTTTCCCTTTCCCGGTAGCCGACGGCTCTTTATCGCATGAGCCTTTCGACGTGATCGGAATGGCGCATATGACAAAAGGGGCCGCTGGACCGTTCAGAAACGGTCCAGCGGCCCCTCAGCCGCTCACAAGGTGACGCTTACGCGTCCTTGCTCAGGTTCGGGCCACCACCGGCGGCGGACTCGATCGGCGGGGTGTCCGGCAGCGCGGACTTCTCCTCGCCGCGGAAGGTGAACTTCTTCTCTTCACCCTCGCCCTCGGTGTCCACGACCACGATGTGGCCCGGACGCAGCTCGCCGAAGAGAATCTTCTCCGAGAGCACGTCCTCGATTTCCCGCTGAATCGTCCGGCGCAGCGGCCGGGCGCCCAGCACGGGGTCGTAGCCCCGCTTGGCGAGCAGCTTCTTGGCGTCACCGCTGAGCTCGATGCCCATGTCGCGGTCCTTGAGCCGCTCGTCCACCTTGGTGACCATGAGGTCGACGATCTGGATGATGTCTTCCTCGGTGAGCTGGTGGAAGACGACGGTGTCGTCGACACGGTTCAGGAACTCGGGGCGGAAGTGCTGCTTCAGCTCCTCGTTGACCTTCGCCTTCATCCGCTCGTAGCCGGTCTTCACATCGCCCTGGGCGGCGAAGCCCAGGTTGAAGCCCTTGGAGATGTCCCGGGTGCCGAGGTTGGTGGTCATGATGATCACCGTGTTCTTGAAGTCCACGACCCGGCCCTGGGAGTCGGTCAGCCGACCGTCCTCCAGGATCTGCAGCAGCGAGTTGAAGATGTCCGGGTGGGCCTTCTCGACCTCGTCGAAGAGGACCACGGAGAACGGCTTGCGGCGCACCTTCTCGGTGAGCTGGCCGCCCTCCTCGTAGCCCACGTATCCGGGCGGGGAGCCGAAGAGCCGCGAGACGGTGTGCTTCTCGCTGAACTCCGACATGTCGAGCGAGATCATCGCGTCCTCGTCGCCGAAGAGGAACTCGGCGAGAGTCTTGCTCAGCTCGGTCTTACCGACACCGGACGGGCCCGCGAAGATGAACGAGCCGCCGGGGCGCTTGGGGTCCTTGAGGCCCGCACGCGTGCGCCGGATGGCCTGGGAGAGCGCCTTGATGGCGTCCTTCTGGCCGATGACGCGCTTGTGCAGCTCGTCCTCCATGCGCAGCAGCCGGGAGGACTCCTCCTCGGTGAGCTTGAAGACCGGGATACCGGTGGCCGTGGCCAGGACCTCGGCGATCAGCTCCTCGTCGACCTCGGCGACGACATCCATGTCGCCGGCCTTCCACTCCTTCTCCCGCTTCGCCTTCGCGGCCAGGAGCTGCTTCTCCTTGTCGCGCAGGCCCGCGGCCATCTCGAAGTCCTGCGAGTCGATCGCGGACTCCTTCTCCCGGCGCACGTCGGCGATCTTCTCGTCGAACTCGCGCAGGTCCGGCGGCGCGGTCATCCGGCGGATCCGCATCCGGGAACCGGCCTCGTCGATCAGGTCGATCGCCTTGTCCGGCAGGAAGCGGTCCGAGATGTAGCGGTCGGCCAGGGTGGCGGCCGCGACCAGGGCCGAGTCCGTGATCGAGACGCGGTGGTGCGCCTCGTAACGGTCCCGCAGGCCCTTGAGGATCTCGATGGTGTGCGGCAGCGACGGCTCGGCGACCTGGATGGGCTGGAAACGACGCTCCAGGGCCGCGTCCTTCTCCAGGTACTTGCGGTACTCGTCGAGCGTCGTCGCGCCGATGGTCTGCAGCTCGCCCCGCGCCAGCATCGGCTTGAGGATGCTCGCGGCATCGATCGCGCCCTCGGCGGCGCCCGCACCCACCAGGGTGTGGAGCTCGTCGATGAACAGGATGATGTCGCCGCGGGTGCGGATCTCCTTGAGGACCTTCTTCAGGCGCTCCTCGAAGTCACCGCGGTAGCGGGAGCCGGCGACCAGGGCACCCAGGTCCAGGGTGTAGAGGTGCTTGTCCTTGAGGGTCTCGGGCACCTCGCCCTTGACGATGGCCTGGGCCAGTCCCTCGACGACCGCCGTCTTGCCGACGCCGGGCTCGCCGATGAGGACCGGGTTGTTCTTGGTACGGCGCGACAGCACCTGCATGACCCGCTCGATCTCCTTCTCGCGCCCGATGACCGGGTCGAGCTTGGATTCGCGGGCGGCCTGCGTCAGGTTGCGGCCGAACTGGTCCAGGACGAGCGAGGTGGAGGGCGTGCCCTCCGCCGGGCCGCCGGCCGTGGCGGCTTCCTTGCCCTGGTAGCCGGAGAGCAGCTGGATGACCTGCTGCCGCACCCGGTTCAGATCGGCGCCCAGCTTCACGAGGACCTGGGCGGCGACGCCCTCGCCCTCGCGGATCAGGCCGAGCAGGATGTGCTCCGTACCGATGTAGTTGTGGCCGAGCTGAAGGGCTTCGCGGAGCGACAGCTCCAGCACCTTCTTGGCACGGGGGGTGAAGGGGATGTGCCCGGACGGGGCCTGCTGGCCCTGACCGATGATCTCCTCCACCTGCTGGCGGACCGCCTCGAGCGAAATCCCGAGGCTCTCCAGGGCCTTAGCGGCGACACCCTCACCCTCGTGGATCAGGCCCAGGAGAATGTGTTCGGTGCCGATGTAGTTGTGGTTGAGCATCCGGGCTTCTTCCTGAGCCAGGACGACAACCCGCCGCGCGCGGTCGGTGAACCTCTCGAACATCGTTAATCGCTCCTCAGAGCGGTCAGAAAGATCGGGGACGATCCCCTCCCTGTCCTTCCGCATGCTAGTCCCGCAACCCGGGACAGCTCATTCCAACTGCCGACAACCGTCCGGATCGGCCCCACTCTCACAGGGCTCACAGCAGATGGCCTCCTGCCCGAACAGCCGACAACTGCTCCAACCCGATGGTGCGAGACGATGTTCCCGCAGGCCAGGCATATACGCCCACCGTCACTACGCCGATGGCGAACGCCCCTTTCTCCCGACACGCGGACCGCCCCTCCCACTAGGGATGTCTTACCCGCAAGCACGGACACTCCATGCCGCGCGGGCCGGTTCCCTCCGCTACGGGCGAACAACCTTGCGCCGGTTCACCACCCCTGCAGCCCCTCACCCGGTCACGCCTCGCGCTCGTTCGGCCACGTGACGTACACGGCGGGACGTAACCTTCGGCCGGGGAGACAGTTGCTCTGGGCATGATCTCCACCGCCGCGGCGCAGTCCGGCCGCTCACAGGACCGCTCGGCCCCCGGTCCGGGGGCATCGGGATGTGCGCGGTGGTACGAGCGGGAGCTGGGGTGGCCGACGACCGGCAGTGGTCCCGTCGAGCTGCTCACGGGGGTGGCATTCGACGTACTGGAGCTGCCGGCCGTCGCCGGTTTCGCGCTGCTGCGGCGCGTACCGCGGACCGGTCCGGTCGCGGTGGAGGGCCCCTGGATGCGGCTGCTGGTGGCCGCGGGCAGCGCCGACGAGCTGCCGGGGCTGCTCGACTGGCTGGAGTGGGGCGGGATTCCGCTGGATCTGACCGCACTCGGCGCCGGCGGCCGGATCACCGCTCCGTGTCCCTCCGCCTCGTGGCCTCCGCCCGGGGAACCCGGGACGCCCCAGGCGCCCGGTGAACGGTGCCCGCAGGAGGCCGCCGTATGGCTGCGGCCTCCCGAGCCGGGGGGCGGGGTGGAGCCGACGCTGCCGGTGACAGCCTTCGGGGGCGATGGGGACGCCCCCGACCTCGTGCGGCTCGTGGGTGCGGCGGCCACGGAGTGCCACCGGGCCCGGTTGCTGCGCGCCCGGCCACTGCCCAGACAGCGGCGAGCCGGGGAAGGGTGACGTGCTCAGCCGTTGGCCTTCTCGTACGCCTCGCGAACGGTCGCCGGAACGCGGCCGCGGTCGTTGACCTCGTAGCCGTTCTCCTTCGCCCAGGCGCGGATCTTCGCGGTGTCCTGACCGCCGCCCGACGCCGCGCGCGCCTTGCCGCGGCCACCGGAGGCCCGGCCACCGGTGCGACGGCCACCCTTGGTGAACGGCTCCAGGGCGTCACGGAGCTTGTCCGCGTTGGCCGTGTTGAGGTCGATCTCGTAGCTCTTGCCGTCCAGCGCGAACGTCACGGTCTCGTCCGCCTCGCCGCCGTCGAGGTCGTCGACAAGAAGGACCTGAACCTTCTGTGCCATGGGGTTCCTTTCAGGGAAAACGGGGGGCTCGGGGCGCGGCCTTAGCCGCTGATGTCACACCCCCCAGGTAATTACACTACGGGAGAATAGGAAACCGCTTTTCCCGGAAAAACACAAACCCTCCGGGAAGGTTCGACCGATCGACCATGCGGGAAGGCTGATGGAACCCACTGTTCCGGAGCTATGTGATAGGGGCGCGATTCGGACATAGGGCCCGCGATCACAGTTGCAGAAGCATCCGGCTGTTGCCAAGGGTGTTCGGCTTCACCCGTTCGAGACCCAGGAACTCGGCGACGCCCTCGTCATAGGAACGCAGCAGCTCGCTGTAGACATCCCCGTCGACCGGCGTCTCGCCGATCTCCACGAAGCCGTGCTTGGTGAAGAAGTCGACTTCGAAGGTGAGGCAGAAAATGCGCCGGACGCCGAGCCAGCGCGCCGTCTGCAACAGCTTGTCGAGCACCAGGTGGCCTACACCACTCCCCTTGGAAGCGGGATCCACCGCGAGAGTACGAACCTCCGCGAGGTCTTCCCACATGACGTGGAGTGCGCCGCAGCCAATGACCTCAGCATCCTCGTCCCGCTCCGCGACCCAGAACTCCTGGATGTCCTCGTAAAGGGTCACCGTGGCTTTGTCGAGCAGGATGCGATCGCTCACGTAGGAGTCGATGAGCCGGCGCACCGCTCGTACATCGCTGGTCCGGGCGCGGCGGACGGTGACTACTTTTGATAGTGCAGAGGACATGCCCGGACGCTATCGCCCCGGCTCATCGCTCCGACTCACCGGGGCTCTCCCCGGGCTCACCGAGTTGTGCGACCCGCATGGCATCCCGCAGTGCCTCTCGCTGCTCTTCGGACATCATCCCGAAGAACGCGACGAGGGCCGCCGCCGGGTTGTCACTGGTCGACCACGCTTCGTTCATCAGTGCGGCCGAGTAGGCGGCCCTGGTGGAGACCGCGGCATATCGATAGGCGCGGCCTTGCACCTCCCTGCGGAGCCAGCCCTTGTGATGGAGGTTGTCCATTACGGTCATGACCGTCGTGTAGGCGATCGAACGTTCTCGTTGAAGGTCTTCCAGGACTTCTCGGACCGTGACCGGGCGGTTCCACTTCCACACCCGCGTCATGACCGCGTCTTCGAGCTCTCCCAATGGCCGAGGCACATGTGAATAATAGTGGGAGATGTGCCGAATGTCGGGGGATGTGGGCGCCGAAAGGCCGCACGCCCCGGGATGCGGGCGCATCCCGGGGCGTGGCGGTGAAGCGGGGGCGGTGTGGGGCCGGTGTCAGGACGCGTCGCCGACCGGCGCCTGACCGGCCGGTGCCTTGCGGTCCGCCTCGGCGCGGGCGAGCGCCGCGTCCACGAGGTGGTCCTCCTTCGCCTTGTTGGCGCCACCCTGGCTCTTGATCATCGTCACGATCAGAAAGGTGAAGGCCACGGCCATCACCAGGGGCGGAACCAGCGCGGAGACGTAATCCATGGCTATCGGCCTCCTTTTGCTCGATGCCCCCAGATTACGCGGCGCCCGCGTCGACCCCCGCGCCGGGCCGGACGCCGCGCCGGACGCCGGGACTCGGGCCGGGGCCGAGGCGGGACTCGTGGTCCGGCGGCGGGGAGGGGCGGCGGCGCTTGGGCGGGAAGACCTCGGCGGGCGTCGGCACCGGCCGCTGCGGGCGCCGCGGGGTGCCACGGCCCGGCTCCCGCCGCTTCGGCTCCTCGCGGTCGCCGCGGTCGGGGGCGGGGGTGGGCTTCTTGCGCGGCTCCTGCTTCGGCTCCTCGTCCTTCAGCAGCGGCTCGGGCACTCCCTGGGGCACGACTGCTCCCCGCGCGGCTCCGACGCCGCCCGGCAGGGCGCGCAGCCGGGCCTCCGGGAGGCGGGAGCGGGCCGGCGCGGGGGGCACGGCAGGCGTCGCGAGCCGGGCGCGTACGCAGCGCTCGGCCAGGCGCTCGCAGTGGCTCAGCAGCGCGCGGCGGCGCTCGGCCTCGCCGTCCGACGCGGCGTCCCGGCACAGCGTCCGCAGCGCTGCCAGATCCTCCGGGAGCGGCTCGTAACCGGCGGCCAGGGCGCCCTCGAGCTGCTCCAGATAGCCGACGGCGGCACCGGGGAGGGCGGCGCGGTAGCGGGCCAGCTCGTCGAGCAGGAACGCTCGCAGCCGCCCGCCCTCGCGGACCGCCTCGTCCACGGCCTCGGCGAGCCGGAAACAGTCCTGGACCTCCTCCGCCCGGTCCGGGCCGAGGGGGCCGGGGGGAGTGACGGGTTCGGGTTGGAGGGCGATGGCGAGGGCGCGTCGGAGCACACGCAGCTCATCCGCACTGAACGCCATACCGCCGCGGGATCCATAGGGCGTGGGCATGGGAGGACTTTAAGTGCTAAGCGGACAAATTTCGCTGAGCGGCGGGCGGTGCGGCGCGTTGCGGGGGCGGCCATTCGGCGGTGGGAGCCGGGTCGCGGTCCGCCGCGGCGGCGGGGCCCGTCCGGAGCCGGTCCGGAGACCGGGCGGACGGGCTCGGGGGGCGGCCGGGCGGGTTCCGCTTGTCGATCCCGAATTCGACGGGACGGCATTCCTCGACTGCGCCTCGGCAGTCGGTGGAGTGCCCTCGGCGCCGCCCCGCCGAATGAACAGCGCGATGAACCGTGCGAGGAACACGGCGATGAACACCGCGATGAACACCGGCCGGAATTCGTTTCGTAATGCCGCCAATACCGCCGAGTTCGCAGGTGAACGGTGTTTTCGGCGCGATCGGGCGCCGAACGGCCCGATCGCGCCGATCAGCCGCGCGCGACGTTGCGCTCGTAGACCAGCCGCAGCCCGATCAGGGTGAGCCAGGGCTCATGCTCGTCGATCACCGAGGCCTCACCCAGCACCATCGGGGCCAAACCGCCGGTGGCGATCACCGTCACGTCCTCGGGGTCCTCGGCCAGCTCGCGCGCCATGCGCCGGACGATCCCGTCGACCTGGCCCGCGAAGCCGTACAGGATGCCGGACTGCATGGCCTCGACCGTGTTCTTGCCGATCACGCTGCGCGGCCGGGCCAGCTCGATCTTGCGCAGCTGCGCGCCGCGCACGCCCAGCGCCTCGACCGAGATCTCGATACCGGGCGCGATCACCCCGCCCACGTACTCGCCGCGCGAGCTGACCGCGTCGAAGGTGGTCGCGGTGCCGAAGTCGACGACCACGCACGGGCCCTCGTACAGCTCGACGGCGGCCAGGGCGTTGATGATCCGGTCGGCGCCGACCTCCTTCGGGTTGTCCATCAGGATCGGCACGCCGGTCTTCACGCCCGGTTCCACCAGCACGGACGGCACATCGCCGTAGTAGCGGCGGGTGACCTCGCGCAGTTCGTGCAGGACGGAGGGGACGGTGGAGCAGATCGAGATGCCCTCGATGCCGTCGCCCAGCTCCTCGCCGAGCAGCGGATGCATCCCCATCAGGCCCTGCAGCAGCACGGCCAGTTCGTCGGCGGTGCGGCGGGCGTCGGTGGAGATCCGCCAGTGCTCGACGATCTCCTCCCCGTCGAAGAGGCCGAGGACGGTATGCGTGTTCCCCACGTCGATGGTCAGCAGCATGGGCGACACCCCTTCCGGTCGGACTCACGGCAGAGGGCGGGTTCTGGGGCGACGGGCGGGGCGATGGTCAGCAGCATGGTTCAGTCACCCCGCGTCGCGCAGGTCCAGGCCGATGTCGAGGATCGGGGACGAGTGGGTGAGCGCGCCGACCGCCAGGTAGTCGACGCCCGTCTCGGCGTACGTACGGGCGTTGGCCAGGGTCAGCCGGCCCGAGGACTCCAGCGCGGCCCGGCCCGCGACCAGTGCGACCGCCTCGCGGGTGCGCTCCGGGGTGAAGTTGTCCAGCAGGATCAGATCGGCGCCCGCCTGAAGGACCGGCGGGATCTGGTCCAGGGTGTCGACCTCCACCTCGATCGGCAGGTCCGGGAACTCGTCCCGTACGGCGCGGAACGCCTGCGCCACGCCGCCCGCCGCGACCACGTGGTTGTCCTTGACGAGCGCCGCGTCCGACAGCGACATGCGGTGGTTGACGCCGCCGCCGCAGCGCACCGCGTACTTCTCCAGCGCGCGCAGCCCCGGCGTCGTCTTCCGGGTGTCGCGGACCTTCGTCTTCGTGCCCTCCAGGGCGTCGGCCCAGGCGCGGGTCGCGGTCGCGATGCCGGAGAGACGGCACAGCAGGTTGAGCGCGCTGCGCTCGCCGGTGAGCAGGTCGCGGGTGCGGGTGCGGACGCTCAGCAGCTTCTGGCCGGGCTCGACCCGGTCGCCGTCCTCCACGTGCCGCTCGACCTCGAACTCGTCCGTACAGACGACGGACAGGACCGCCTCGGCGATCCGCAGCCCGGCCACGGTGCCCGCCTCACGTGCCGTGAAGTCGCCGGTGGCGAAGGCGTCCTCGGGGACGGTGGCGACGGTCGTCACGTCCACGCCCTGGTCGAGGTCCTCCTCGATCGCCATGTGCGCGATGTCCTCGACCTGGACGGGGTCGAGCCCGGCCTCGTCCAGCAGCTGGGCCAGGTCGGGGTCGAGGCCGCACTCCATCGGGTCGAGCCCGTACGCCCCGTCGTCGTCGGTGCCACAGCCGCAGGCGCTGCCGCAGCCGCCACCCTCGCCGCCGCCCGGGCCGCCGATCTGGAGCAGCGGAAGGGCCACGGGCTGCGGGGGACTCTGCTGGCGGTCGTCGGAGATGCTGCTCACGGGTGGGACTCCGTCTCGGATCGGGTGGTGGGTGAGGGGAACGCCGCGGAGTCCGTCGTACGGACGTCGAGCGAGCCGTCGGGGCCGAGGGTGACCAGGAGGTGCCGCCGCCAGGCCGCGTCGTCCCGGTCGGGGCGGTCCTCCCGCCAGTGGCAGCCGCGGGTCTCCTCGCGCCGGAGCGCGGCGGCCACCAGGACCCGGGCCACGAGGAGGAGGTTCGTCGCCTCCCAGGTCTCGACGCCGGGCTCGGCCGTCTTGCCGTCGCGGCGCAGCGTCTCGACGGCGTCGTCCCGGACGCGGTCCAGCTGCCCGGCGGCGTGGGCGAGGCTCGTCGCGGAGCGGAGGACTCCGGCGCCGGCGGTCATGATGCGCTGGACGGCGTACCGGGCCTCGGGGGCGAGCAGGGGCCCTCCCCCGCCCTGCCCCGCCTCGGGGGCGGCCGCGTCCCGGGGTGCGGGGCCCGGTGTGCGGGTCGGGCCGGCGATGTCCGCCGGGTCGCGCTCGGCGATGTCCGCCGCGATGCGCTCGGCGAAGACCAGGCCCTCCAGCAGCGAGTTGGACGCCAGCCGGTTCGCGCCGTGCACGCCCGTGCAGGCCGTCTCCCCGCACGCGTACAGCCCCGGCACCGTGGTCCGCCCCCGCAGGTCCGTCCACACCCCGCCGCTGGCGTAGTGCGCGGCGGGGGCCACCGGGATCGGCTGGGTGACCGGGTCGATGCCGTGGGACCGGCAGGCGGCCAGGATGGTCGGGAAGCGGTGCTCCCACATCCGGGCGCCGAAGTGGCGGGCGTCCAGGTACATGTGCTCGGTGCCCTGCTCCCGCATCCGCCGCGTGATGCCCTTGGCGACGATGTCGCGGGGCGCCAGCTCGGCCAGCTCGTGCTGCCCCACCATGAAGCGCACGCCGTCCGCGTCCACCAGGTGGGCGCCCTCGCCCCGCACCGCCTCGGAGACCAGCGGCTGCTGCCCCTCGGCCTCCGGGCCGAGCCACAGCACGGTGGGGTGGAACTGGACGAACTCCAGATCGCTCACCTCCGCCCCGGCGCGCAGCGCGAGGGCGACGCCGTCGCCCGTGGAGACGGCGGGGTTGGTGGTGGCGGAGAAGACCTGGCCCATGCCGCCGGTCGCGAGGACGACGGCGCCCGCGTGGACCGCGCCCACGCCGTCCCGCGCGCCCTCGCCCATGACGTGCAGGGTGACGCCCGCGGCGCGGCCGGAGGCGTCCTTGAGGAGGTCGAGCACGAGGGCGTTCTCGACGGTGTCGATCCCGGCCGCGCGCACCGCGTCGACCAGGGCGCGGGAGATCTCCGCGCCGGTCGCGTCGCCGCCCGCGTGGGCGATGCGGTGGCGGTGGTGGCCGCCCTCGCGGGTCAGCAGGATCTCGCCGGTGTCGTCGTCGGCGTCGAAGCGGGCGCCGGTGCCGATGAGGCGGTGGACCGCGCCGGGGCCCTCGGTGACCAGCATCCGCACGGCCCGCTCGTCGCACAGCCCGGCGCCCGCGACGAGCGTGTCGTCGAGATGCTGCTCGGGGGTGTCGCCCTCGCCGAGGGCGGCGGCTATGCCGCCCTGGGCCCAGCGCGTGGAGCCGTCGTCGAGGCGGGCCTTGGTGACGACGGTGACCTTCGCCCCGGCGGCGGCGCAGCGCAGCGCCACGGTCAGGCCCGCGACGCCCGAGCCCACGACCACGACATCGGCCTCGGTGGCCCAGCCCGGCGCGGGGGCGCGCAGCGCGGCGGACGGGGTCATGGCGGCGGACGGCGCGGTCATCGGCCCGCTCACGCGTCCGCTCCGAACCGCAGCCGGATGTTGTCGATCAGCCGCGTGGAGCCGACCTTGGCGGCGACGGCCAGGACGGCCTCGCCGGTGTGGTCGTCGGGCGCCTCGGTGAAGCCCACCGGGTCGATCAGGTCCAGGTAGTCGAGGGCGAGCGGTGGTTCGAGGAGGGCCGCCTCCTCCAGCACCGCGCGCGCCGCGGCCCGCACCGCGCCGGGCGAGGCGACCCGGACGAGGCCGTCCGTATCACCGCCTCCGGTGCCCCCGGCGGCCCGCGCCGCCAGCAGCCCCGCGTCACGCCCCGCGAACAGCGCCCGGGACAGGGCCAGCGCGGTGTCCCGCTCCGGCGCCGACAGATAGCGGTTACGGCTGGAGAGGGCGAGCCCGTCGCCCTCCCGGACCGTGGGGACGCCGACGATCTCCACCGGGAAGTCCAGGTCCCGCACCATCCGGCGGACCAGCACCAGCTGCTGCGCGTCCTTCTCGCCGAAGAAGGCGAAGTCCGGGCGGGTGAGGTGGAGCAGCTTGGCGACGACGGTGAGCACCCCGTCGAAGTGGCCGGGCCGGGAGGCGCCCTCGTACCCCTCGCCCATGGCCCCGGCGGCCATCCGTATCCGCGGCTCGCCGCCGCCGTACACCTCCTCGGCCGAGGGGGCGAAGACGATGTCCGCGCCGGCGGCGGCCGCGACCTCCAGGTCGGCGTCGAGCGTGCGCGGATAGCGGTCCAGGTCCTCGCCCGCGCCGAACTGCAGCGGGTTGACGAAGACGGTGACGGTGACGAGGCCCTTGGCGCCGACCCGGTCGCGCGCGGCGCGGATCAGCGAGGCGTGCCCGTCGTGCAGCGCGCCCATGGTCATGACGACGGCCGTACGCCCCGGCGCGGCGAAGTGCGCCAGCGCCGCGTCGAAGTCCGCGCGGCGCGCGAACAGCTCGACGTCCGGCTCACCGGGTCTCGGCTTGGTCCACAGCTTCGGGCTCATGATCCCGCTCCTCCCCGGCCCCGGGCATCCGAGACATCCGACAGAACGCCCAGCAGGTTCTCCGCCAGCTCCGGCTTGAGTGTGCCGTGCGCGAGCGCCCGGTCCGCCGTGGCCCGGGCCATCGCGAGATATCCGGCGACGGTCTGCGGCGCGTGCCGCCGCAGCTCCTGGACATGCACGGCGACCGTGCCCGCGTCGCCGCGCGCGACCGGGCCGGTGAGCGCGGCGTCGCCGCTGCGCAGCGAGTTGTCCAGGGCGGCGCCGAGCAGCGGGCCGAGCATCCGGTCGGGCGCCTCGACCCCGGAGGCGCGCAGCAGCTCCATGGCCTGGGCTACCAGGGTGACCAGGTGGTTGGCGCCGATGGCGAGGGCCGCGTGATACAGCGGACGGGACTCCTCCGCGACCCACTCGGGCTCGCCGCCCATCTCGATGACCAGCGCCTCGGCCGCGAGCCGCAGCTCCTCGGGGGCGGTGACGCCGAAGGAGCAGCCCGCGAGCCGCTGGACGTCGACCGGGGTGCCGGTGAAGGTCATCACGGGGTGCAGGGCGAGCGGCAGCGCACCGGCCCGCAGGGCGGGCTCCAGCACGCCGGTGCCGTAACGGCCGGAGGTGTGCGCCAGCAACTGGCCGGGGCGCACCGCGCCGGTCTCGGCGAGGCCCGCGACCAGCTCGGGCAGGGCGTCGTCGGGGACGGTGAGCAGCACCAGATCGGCCCGCGCCAGCACCTCGGCGGGCGGGACGATCGGGACTTCGGGGAGCAGGGCGGCGGCCCGGCTCACGGAGGCGTCGGAGACGCCGGAGGCGGCGACGGGGCGGTGCCCGGCCAGCCGCAGCGAGGCGGCGAGCGCCGGGCCGACATGACCGGCGCCGACGACGCCGACGGTGAGCCGGGCCGGGCGGTCCCGCGGCTCGGGAAGTGGATGTGCGTTCACGCGTCTGCGGCCTTCCGTTCCAGTCCTCAGGGGGTACCGGACGATTCCCCGCCATGCTACGCGAGTGCCCCTGGGGGACTGGGCGCGTCCCCACGCCTGTGGATAACTCCGCCCGGCGCCTCCTGCCGCCGCCTGTGGACAACTCCGGGGGTGACCTGTGCGTGGGTCATCATCGGATCATGGCCGACATGGCCGACATGGCGGATGCGGGGGATGTGGTGGTGTGGTGGACGTGACGGATGAGGCTTCTCCGGCAGAGGGGACCGAGCAGGCGGCTCGGGCGCGCCGGCTCGCCGCCTGGCACGGCTCCGAGCGGACCCTCGCGCGCGGCCCGGCGGAGCAGCGGATCGGCGAGCGGCTGGCGGCCCTGACCGCCGCCGCCCCGGGCCTCGACGGCGCCCTCGACGACTGGGTGGACGGGTACGGGGACGGGGTGGTGGAAAGGCTGGAGCGGCGGGTCGCGGACCTGCTCGGCATGGAGGCCGCGGCCTTCTTCCCCACCGGCACCATGGCCCAGCAGATCGCGCTGCGCGCCTGGGCGGGGCGCACCGGCAATCCGGTGGTGGCCGTCCATCCGCTGGCCCATCTGGAGGTGCACGAACGGGACGCGTATCTGACGGTGAGCGGGCTGCGCGCGGTGCGGCCGACCAGCGAGCCACGGCTGCCCACCGCCGCCGAGATCCGCGAGCTGGACGAGCCCTTCGGCACGCTCGCCCTGGAACTGCCGCTGCGCGACGCGGGCTTCGTGCTGCCCGAGTGGGACGACCTGGTCGCCGTCGTGGAGGCCGCCCGTGAGCGGGAGGCGGTGGTCCACTTCGACGGGGCCCGGCTGTGGGAGTGCGCCACGCGCTTCGGGCACGGGCTTCCGGAGATCGCCGCCCTCGCGGACACGGTGTACGTGTCCTTCTACAAGTCGCTCGGCGGCATGGCCGGGGCCGCGCTGGCGGGGCCGGAGTCGCTGATCGCGGAGGCGGTGGCATGGCGCCACCGGTACGGCGGCCAGGTGTTCCAGCAGTGGCCCACGGCGCTCGCCGCCCTGGCCGGTCTGGACGGGGAACTGCCACGGCTGCCGTCGTATGTGGCCCATGCGGCGGTGGTGGCGCGGGCGATGCGCGAGGCGTTCGCGGCGGCCGGGGTGGCCTGGTCCCGGGTGCACCCGGAGGTGCCGCACACCCATCAGTTCCAGGTGTGGCTGCCATATCCGGCGCGCGTGCTGGACGAGGCGGGGATACGGCTGGCCGAGGAGACCCGGACGACGCTGTTCCGGCGCTGGTGGGAGCCGGGGCCGCCCGGTCTGGCCATGTCCGAGGTGACGGTGGCCGCGCCCGCGCTGGGCTGGACGGCGGAGGAGGTGACGGAGGCGGTCGCCGCCTTCCTGACGCGGGTGCGGGCGGTGCTGGCCGAGGACGGCCCGGACGACGACGCCTGAGCCGGAGGGACGGCCGGACCGGACGGGACGGATAGGACGGGACGGATAGGACGGGACGGATAGGACGGCCAGGACGCACGGGACACACAGGACACACGGGACGCACGGGACGGACAAGCGGTGCTCAGCCGGTGGTCGGGCACGAGGACGGGTCCGCGGCCGGGCGGGCGGGGGCGGCCCCGCGCAGCGGCCCGGTGGCCGACGGCTGTGCGGTGCGTACAGGCCATACGAGCCGTACGGGCCGGGCGGTGCGTACGGCCCGGACCGTTCCCGCCGCCGCCCGGAGCGCCCGGAGCGCCCGCAGGACGGCCCCGCGGCGGCGCCGGGCCGGGCGTTCCGCGATCACGGCCTGGAAGTCGCGGTACTCGCGCAGCGTCCGGAGGGCGCGCCAGTCGCCCTGGCCGGGGGCGGGCGGGGCGGGCTCGCCGCGCTGGGCAGCCCGGTACAGGTCGAGTGCGTACTGCTGGGTGAGGGACATGACACGAGCGTCGGACCGCCCACCGCCGCCCGTCACCTCGGTTGACGATCGCCGTCAATCGAGGTCGGGATGGGGCGCGGGCTGCCGCACCATGAGGGGCATGGCAAATGTCGTGGACATCACCGGGCTGCCGCCCGAGCGCATCGTCTTCAGTCCGTCCCCGCTCGCGGAACTGGGCGCCGCGCTGCACGTGCTGTACGAGCCCGGCCACCACCCCGGGCTGCACGGCTGGGCCACCGCGACCGCCGCCTCCCTCAAGCCCGATCTCGCCGACCGGCTGTGCGAGGCGGACTTCCTGTGGGGCACGGCCCGTTCCGACCTGCTGCTGCCGTCCGCCCCCGGGGCGACGCTCGCCGAGGAACTGGACGCGCTGGACCGGATCGACGACGAGGCGTTCGTGGCGGCCGCCTTCGAGATCAGCTGCTCCGCCAGCTACGACCGGCCGACGCCGTCGCCGCTGGTCGACCAGGGCGAGCGGGACCGGATCCGGGACCTGGCCCGGGCCCGTGGGCCACGGCAACTGGCTTTCGTGGACCGCATGCTGGTGGACCCGGACGGGCTGCGGGTGTGGCTGCGCCGGCTGCTGGAGGACTGCGATCAGGCGTTCTTCGCGGACACCTGGCGGCGAGTGCGGGTCCAGCTCGCCACCGACGCCCGCCACAAGGGCGAGCTGCTGCAGCGCAAGGGGCTCGCGGAGGCGCTGGCGGCGGCCTCGGCCGCGCTGTCGGTCGAGGAGGGGGCGGACGGGCGGTCGCGCATCCTGGTCGACAAGCTGGCCGCGGGGCGTACGACGGCGACCGGGAGCGGGCTGACCCTCATCCCGACGACCTTCGGCCGGCCGCATCTGCTGCTGGTGCACGCGCCGGGCTGGCAACCGGTGATCCAGTACCCGGTCGCCCAGCCCGAACTCGCCCCGCCCGCCGCCCTGCAGCTCGTCCAGCAGCGGCTGGAGGCCCTGGCCCACCCGATGCGGATGCGCATCTGCCGCGCGCTGGCCCGGGGGCCGCACACCACTGGTGAGCTGGCCGAGGCGTACGCCATCACGCCCCCGGAGGTCTCCCGGCACATCGCCGTCCTGAAGAAGGCCGGGCTGCTGCAGACCCGGCGGCGCGGGCGGTATGTCCTGCACCAGCTGGAGTTGGCGGCGGTGGCGCGGCTGGGGAGCGACTTCCTGGAGGGCGTCCTGCGGTAGCCGGGCCCCGCGCCCCTCAGCGGGGGGCGCCTCCCGCCCGCACGAGGCCCGTCTCGTAGGCCATCACCACCACCTGCACCCGGTCCCGCAGCTCCAGCTTGGTGAGGATGCGGCCCACGTGCGTCTTCACGGTCGCCTCGGACAGCACCAGGCGGCCGGCTATCTCACCGTTCGACAGCCCCTGGGCGACGAGCAGCATCACCTCGCGCTCGCGGTCGGTGAGCCGGTCCAGCTCGGGCCGGGCCGCCGTGGCGGACCGGGAGCCGAGGCCGCCGCCCGTGCCCGGGAGCATCGGCGCGAAGCGGTTCAGCAGGCGGCGCGTGGTGCTGGGCGCGACGACCGCGTCACCGCTGTGGACCGCGCGGATCGCGGTGAGCAGTTCGCCCGGCGGCACGTCCTTGAGCATGAAGCCGCTCGCGCCCGCCTTGAGCGCGGAGAAGGCGTACTCGTCCAGATCGAAGGTGGTCAGGATGAGTACCCGCGGCGCCCCTTCGCGCTCACAGATGCGCCGGGTCGCCTCCACTCCGTCCAGCTTCGGCATCCTGACGTCCATCAGGACGACATCCACCTCGGCGGAGCGCACCGCCTCCAGCGCCTCGAGCCCGTCGCCCGCCTCGGCGACGACCTCCATATCGGGCTGGGCGGCGAGCACCATACGGAAACCGGTGCGCAGCAGCACCTGGTCATCGACGAGCATGACGCGGATCGACATCCGGTCGGTCCCTTCCCTCGGCTTCCTCGGCGCGCGCTCCGTACGGCGCTCACCACCTACGTACACACAGCTCCACGTACGCGCACTCCCCCCATACGCGCACTCCCCACATACGCGCAGCCCCGCATACGCGCGGTACCACGTACGCGCGGACGGGTGCCCGCGGCTCATCCCGCCGGTTTCAGCGGCAGCAGCGCGCTGATGCGGAAGCCGCCGCCCGGGCGCGGGCCCGCGTCGAGCGTGCCACCGACCATGCCGACGCGCTCGCGCATTCCGATCAGCCCGTGGCCGCTGCCGTCGGCGCCGCCGTCCTCGTACAACTCGCGCTGGGCGCCCCGGCCGTCGTCCTCGACCAGCAGGCCGAGACCGTCGTCGAAGTAGGTGATGCGGACGCTGGCGCCGACGTCGGGGCCGCCGTGCTTACGGGTGTTGGTGAGCGCTTCCTGCACGATGCGGTACGCGGTCAGCTCCACGCCGCTGGGCAGCTGGCGCGGGCTGCCGACGACCTTGAAGTCCACCGGGAGCCCGGAGCCGCGGGCCTGCTCGACCAGTTCGTCGATCTGCTCGACGTCCGGCTGCGGGACGTAGTCGCCGGCCTCCCCCGGCTCCCCGGTGCGCAGCACGCCCAGCAGCCGCCGCATCTCGGCGAGGGCCTGGCGGCCGGTTCCGGAGATCGTTTCCAGCGCCTGCCGGGCCTGGTCCGGGGAGGCGTCCAGGACGTACGCGGCGCCGTCCGCCTGAACGACCATCACCGACACGTTGTGCGCGACGACGTCGTGCAGCTCGCGCGCGATCCGGGCGCGTTCGGCGGCGACCGCGACCTTCGACTGCGCCTCGCGCTCCCTCTCCAGCCGGGAGGCGCGCTCCTCCAGCTGGGCGTAGTAGGCGCGGCGGGTGCGGATCGAGTCGCCGAGCACCCAGGCCAGGACGAAGGGGATGGTGACGAAGACCGTCGAGACGGCGGCCTCGCCCGATGACTCGTGTGTGCCGGGCCAGCGGAGGGTGGCGAGCGACGGTGCGCAGATCGCGGCGGCCAGGGCCAGCCGGGAGGTACGGCGCCCGGCGGTGCACGCGGCGGTGTAGACGATCACCAGCATCGCGAAGTCGACGACGTTGATCCGCACGTCCAGCGCGAGTTGGGCGATGCCGCACGCGATGACCAGCCCCAGCATCACCGCGGGGGCGCGGCGGCGCAGCGCGACGGCCGCGCACAGCGCCAGCGTGATCGGCACGGCCGCGAGCGGTGGCTCATGGCCCGGGGTCGCCTGTACGAGCCACAGGAGACCGCAGCCGAAGAGAAGGACGCCCCAGAAGGTGTCCACCCCTGTCGGATGGCTGCGGAGAAAGTCGTAGAGGCGCTGCACGTCACCCAGAGTAGGCAGTGCGGATACCCGGGCGGGTCAGCCCGAGGGGCGATCCGTACCGCCCGGCCCTACTCCCCAAGGTGGATACCGCTCCGCTTTAGCGTGGGGACGTGGCGAGTGAACAACGGGAATGGTGCGGGTGGCGGGCCGCCGCCGAACAGGCGCTGTACGGGACGGACGGCTTCTTCCGGCGCGCGGAGGGGCCGGCCGGTCACTTCCGCACCTCGGTGCACGCCTCGCCGCTGTACGCGCGGGCCGTCGCGGAGCTGCTGCGCCGGGTGGACGAGGCGCTGGGGCGGCCGCCGGAGCTGGCGCTGGTCGACGTGGGCGCGGGGCGCGGCGAGCTGCTGACCGGGGTGCTGGCGGCGGTCGCCGGCCTGCCGCACGGTCCGGCCGCGCGGCTGCGGCCGTACGCGGTCGAGCGGGCGGACCGGCCCGCCGGGCTCGACGGGCGGGTGGAGTGGCGGGAGACGGTGCCGGAGGGGTTCACCGGGCTGCTGTTCGCCAACGAGTGGCTGGACAACGTCCCCGTCGACGTCGCCGAGACGGACCCCGAGGGCGTCCCGCGCCGGGTCGAGGTCCGGGCGGCCGACGGCGCCGAACGGCTCGGCGCCGAGGTGACCGGCGAGGACGCGGCGTGGCTGGACCGCTGGTGGCCGCTGGCGGGCGCCGAGCCCGGGCTGCGGGCAGAGATCGGCCGGCCGCGCGACGCGGCCTGGGCCGAGGCGGTGCGGTGCGTCGGGGCCGGGCTGGCGGTCGCCGTGGACTACGGCCATGAGCGCGCCGACCGGCCGCCCTTCGGCACGCTGACCGGCTTCCGGGACGGGCGGGAGGTGCGACCGGTACCGGACGGCTCCTGCGATCTCACGGCGCATGTGGCGCTGGACGCGTGCGCGGCCGGAACGGACGCCCGGCTGATCGCCCAGCGGGACGCGCTGCGCCATCTGGGCCTCGACGCGGGCCGTCCGCCGCTCGCCCTGGCCTCCACGGACCCGGCGGCCTACGTACGGGCCCTGGGCGCGGCGGGCGAGGCGGCGGAGTTGCTGGACCCGGCGGGCCTGGGCGGCTTCCGGTGGCTGGCCCACCCGGTGGGCGTCCCGTACGACGCGCTGCTCCCGTAACGGGCCGGTCCAGGGGCCGGACCCGGTTTCTGGCCGGGGCGGGTGTCGAGACAAACTGTTCCCATGACGGAGACGACAGTCGGCATCGGCGGCGCGGCGGAAAGCACCGACATGGTGCTGAACATCGGCCCGCAGCACCCGTCCACCCACGGCGTGCTGCGGCTCCGGCTGGTGGTCGACGGGGAACGCGTGCAGCACGCGGAGCCGGTGATCGGCTACATGCACCGCGGCGCCGAGAAGCTGTTCGAGGCGCGCGACTACCGCCAGATCATCATGCTCGCCAACCGCCACGACTGGCTGTCCGCCTTCTCCAACGAGCTGGGCGTCGTGCTCGCCGTCGAGCGGATGCTCGGCATGGAGGTCCCGGAGCGCGCCGTGTGGATGCGCACGCTGCTGGCCGAGCTGAACCGGGTGCTCAACCATCTGATGTTCCTCGGGTCGTACCCCCTGGAGCTGGGCGGCATCACGCCGATCTTCCACGCGTTCCGGGAGCGCGAGGATCTGCAGCACGTGATGGAGGAGATCTCCGGCGGCCGGATGCACTACATGTTCAACCGGGTCGGCGGGCTCAAGGAGGACCTGCCCGCGGGCTGGCTCGGCCGGGCCCGGGCAGCCGTGGCCGAGGTGCGGTCGCGGATGGACGTGTACGACGGGCTCGTGCTCGGCAACGAGATCTTCCGGGGGCGCACCCGCGGGGTGGGCGTCCTGTCCGCGGAGGCCGTGCACGCCTACGGGGTCAGCGGCCCCATCGCCCGCGCCTCGGGCGTCGACTTCGACCTGCGGCGCGACGAGCCGTACCTGGCGTACGGGGACCTCCAGGACGCCCTGAAGGTCGTGGTGCGCGAGGAGGGCGACTGCCTCGCCCGCTTCGAATGCCTGCTGGAGCAGACCCACAACTCCCTGGCGCTCGCCGACGCCTGCCTGGACCGGCTCGACGGGCTTCCGCCGGGGCCGATCAACCAGCGGCTGCCGAAGGTGCTCAAGGCCCCCGAGGGCCACACCTACGCCTGGACCGAGAATCCGCTCGGCCTCAACGGCTACTACCTCGTCTCGAAGGGCGAGAAGACGCCGTACCGGCTGAAGCTCCGCTCGGCCTCGTTCAACAACATCCAGGCGCTCACGGAGCTTCTGCCGGGCACGCTCGTCGCCGACATGGTGGCGATCCTGGGATCGCTGTTCTTCGTCGTCGGCGACATCGACAAATAACGACACCGGCCCATAAGGACACCGACACATAACGACATCGGCCCATAAGGCGACACG
Organism: Streptomyces sp. NBRC 110028; assembly: GCF_001417735.1. GTDB lineage: Bacteria > Actinomycetota > Actinomycetes > Streptomycetales > Streptomycetaceae > Streptomyces. The sequence goes on along the minus strand of NZ_BBUZ01000022.1, from coordinate 722,312 downwards.
CGGCGCGGGGCCTTACTTACGGCGGCTCACGGCGGCGCGCCTTCAGGAGATCGCGCTGCGCAGCTCCTCGGCCCCGGCGGGATCGCTCTCCTCGTCCTCGTGCGCGGTCAGGTCGATGACCTCGCCCACCGCGCCCTTCCGGGTCTCGGCGAGGGTTTCCGCGCCGATCACGTCGGCGAGGTCCTCCTCGGCCTCCGGCTCGGGCTCCTGCTGCTTCGGCGGGGTCTTCTGGGTGCCGAAGTAGTCGAAGCCGCCCTCCGACCGGGAGGCGGCCCGGCGTGCCGCGGCATACGGCACCACGGCGGAGGCGGCCGTACGAGCGTGCGGAGGCGGCACCGGGGAGCTGTCCGGGCCGTCACGCTCGTCGGCCGCCGGGCGCTTCCCCGGGACGGCCGCACCGTCCTCGTCCGGGTCCGCGGCCGCTCTTCCGGCCTTGCTGTCCGTCGCTTCCGCTTTCTCCTGCTCCTTGGCCTCGGCGTCGGCCTTCTCCTGCTCGGCCGCGAGGGCGCGCGATTCCGCTTCGGCCCGCTCCCGCTGCTGCCGCGCGCTGGCGACGAGACGGCTCAGCGCCTCGTCGGCGCGTACGTACGCGCTGAGGTCGAGGCCGTCGCCGATCACGGAGTCCGCCGGGTCCCCGTCGGCCTCGGCGGTCTCGTCGGACGACTCCGCCGCGGTCAGCGCCTTCGACGGGGTCGCGGCCTCCAGGGCGAGCCTGCGACGCCCCTCCAGGGCGCTGGCGCGCTCGGTCTCTGCCGTGGCGTAGCGGCGCAGCAGCTCGGCGTGCTCGTTGCGCAGCCGGGCGAGTTCGGCCCGCTTGGCGCGCAGCCTGGTGTTGAGCGCGGTGCGCAGCTCGGCCGCCTTCTCGGCGTCCGCCTCCAGCTCCGCGATCCGCTCCTCGTACTTCATCTCCTGGCGGGCGGTCTCGCTCGCGGACTCCGCGACCCGGCGACCGGCCGCGCGGTCCCAACGGCGGGTCAGGACCGAGCCGACGACCGCGGCGGTGGCCGCGGTCGCGGCGAGTCCACGGATCACAACCGTGTCGCCGACCAGCCAGGCACCGGCGGCGCAGGTTATTGACGCGGCTGCGACCGACAGAGGGGGAAGTAGCCTGTGCAGGGGTGGGGATTGGCGGTGGCGTCCACGTGGCATGGGCCGAAACTTACCGTGCGTACGGCTCCTTTGGGGGGTCGGCAGGCCACATCCGTTGTCAATCCGTTGGCAAACTACTTCACGAGCCCCTTCTCCTTCAGGTAGTCCGCCGCGACATCGGCGGGCTTGAGCCGCTCGGCGTCAACTTTCTTGTTGAGTTCGGTGAGATCGGCCGTGGTGAGCACGCGGCCGAGCTTGTTCAGCGCGTTTTCGATCTTGGATGAACCGGCGGACTTCGCATTCACCACGGGAAGTACGTTGTCGGCATTCTGCAGATTTTTGTCGTCGTCGAGCAGGACAAGGCCGAACTGATCGAGCGTGGCGTCCGTGGTGGTGGTCAGGACCATCTGGTCCTTGCCGTCCTTGACCGCCTGCTTGGCCTGCACACTGCCGATGTCGAGCGGGTCGATGCCCACGATGTCGATGCCGTAACGCTTCTCCAGACCGGGCTGGCAGAACGGCCGCTTCGGGCATTCGTCACCCGCCGCCAGCTTGACCTTCTGCCCGGACTTTCCCAGATCGGAGAGCGTCTTGAGGTCGTGCTCCTTCGCGAACTTCCCGCTCACCGCGAAGGCGTTCTGGTCGACCGCCTTGCCGGCGTCCAGCACCTTCAGCCCGCGCGGCTCGGCGAGCTTCTTCAGCGCCTTCACCGTGTCGTCCACATCGGAGGAGGCCACGGGCTCGGCATTCGGCCCGTTCTTCTTCTGGTTGAGGAATTCGGCGAGCGTCGCCGCGTACTCCGGTACGACATCCATCTGGCCCTTCTCCAGGGCCGGTTCATACAGTTCGCGGGTGTCCACGGTCTTGATGGAGGTCGAGTAACCGGCGTGCTCCAGCAGCCCCGCGTACAGCTCCGCGAGGATCTTCGACTCGGCGAAGGACGCGGTCCCGATCACCAGCGAGCCCTTGCCCGGCTTGCCGGAACTGTCGCCGCCGCCGGACTTCTCCAGGCTGTCGCCGCCGCATCCGGTCGCGCCGACCGCCAGCGCCACGGCGCTCGCCGACGCCCCCACCACTCTCAAGATCTTGCTCATGGGTTCCCCATCCATAGATATACGTACGATGCGCCCGCGTCACAGCACACGTCACGGCATGCGTGACGACGGACCCGACGACGAGCCTTACGACGTCAACGCGGGCGACTTGGGCGCCTGGTCGGCGGGCGGGCGCCGGAACGCGGCCGCCGGCCGCCCCGTCTTCCGCCGCATCGGGTCCAGCACCAGACCCAGCACCACGAACACCCCCTCGACGAGCAGCGCGAGCCCCGCGACCAGCACCGCCCCGGCCACCACCTGCGGGGTGTCGGTGAGCCGGAACCCCGCCGTGATGATCCGGCCGAGCCCGCCGCCGCCGGGCAGCGCCGCCAGCGTCGCGGTGGCCACCACCTGCACCGCGGCGGTCCGCACGCCCGTCATGATCAGCGGGAACGCGAGCGGCAGCTCCACCCGGCGGATCAGCTGACCGCCCGTCATCCCCATGCCCCGGGCCGCCTCCACGACCTCACGGTCCGCCTCGCTCACCCCGACGTAGGCGTTCGTGAGCAGCGGCGGGACGGCGAACAGCACCAGCGCGATGATCGTGGGCCACTCGCCGTGCGTGCCCAGCGGGCTGAGGAGCAGCAGCACCAGCACGGCGAAGGTGGGCACGGCCCGGCCCGCGTTGGAGATGTTGACCGCGATCGCACCGCCCTTGCCGATGTGGCCGAGCAGGACGGCGACCGGCAGCGCGACCACGCACGCGATCGCCAGACAGACGACCGTCAGGAACAGGTGCTCGCCCAGCCGGTGCCACACACCGTCCCCGCCCGACCAGTGCGACCCGGTGGCCAGCCAGTCCCACGCCTCCCCGATGACGCCCATCAGGCCCTCCTCCTCTTACGCGCCCAGGGCGTCAGCAACCGCTGGACGCCGAGCAGCAGCAGATCCGCCACGACCGCCAGCGCCACGCACAGCACCGAGGCGGTGAGCACCTGCGCCTTGAAGAAGCTGTGCATGCCCTCGTAGATGAGGTTGCCGAGCCCGCCGTAGCCGATGATCGCGCCGACCGTGGTGAGCGAGACGGTGGAGACCGTGGTGATGCGCAGCCCGGCCATCAGCGCGGGCAGCGCCAGCGGCAGCTCGACGCCGAAGAGCAGCCGCAGCGGCCCGTACCCCATGCCGCGCGCGGCCTCCCTGGCGTCCTCCGGCACGGAGGCGAGGCCCGCCATGATGTTGCGCACCAGGATGGTGAGCGAATAGAGCACCAGCCCCGTGATCACGACCGCCTGGGACACCCCGAAGACGGGCAGCAGCAGCGAGAACATCGCGAGCGACGGCACCGTGTAGAGGATCGTGGTCAGCCCCAGCACCGGGCCCGCCACGCCCTGCCGGCGGCGGGCCAGCAGCGCGAGCGGGAAGGCGATCACAAGACCGATCGCGACCGACGCGAGAGTGATCCCGACATGCTGAAGCGTCGCGTCCGTCAGCTCCTGACCACGGGTGCGCACATACTCGCCGCAAATCCATTCGTTACTGATCAGACAGTTCTGGTCCGCCATACGCTCACCTCCCCCGGGCACGTGGTCGTCCAATTCCTGGGTGACCCTATCCCCGGGAGATGACAATCTCGTCCGATCGCCACACAACAGCAACAATGTCTGCCACGAATGCGGCAACAATGGGGAGCCATGATCCGTTTCGAGCATGTCACCAAGCGCTACGCCGACGGCACGACCGCCGTGGACGACCTGTCCTTCGAGGTCGCGGAGGGTGAGCTGGTCACGCTCGTCGGGCCCTCGGGGTGCGGCAAGACCACCACGATGAAAATGGTCAACCGGCTCATCGAGCCGACCTCCGGCCGGATTCTGGTGGAGGGCGAGGACATCGCCGAGACGGATCCGGTCGCGCTGCGCCGCCGCATCGGCTACGTCATTCAGCAGGTCGGTCTCTTCCCGCACAAGACCGTGCTGGAGAACACCGCGACCGTGCCGCATCTGCTGGGGTGGCAGCGGAAGAAGGGGCGGGAGCGGGCCGCCGAGCTTCTCGATCTGGTCGGACTCGACCCTTCCGTATATGCCGACCGCTATCCGGACCAGCTCTCCGGCGGCCAGCGGCAGCGGGTCGGGGTGGCGCGGGCGCTGGCGGCCGACCCTCCGGTGCTGCTGATGGACGAACCCTTCGGCGCCGTCGACCCGGTCGTACGCGAACATCTGCAGACGGAATTCCTTCGCCTTCAGTCACAGGTGCGGAAGACCGTGCTGTTCGTGACGCACGACATCGAGGAAGCGGTGCGGCTCGGCGACCGCATCGCGGTGTACGGCTCCGGGCGCATCGAACAGTTCGACACCCCGGCCGCCGTCCTGGGCGCGCCCGCCTCGCCGTACGTGGCCGACTTCGTCGGCGCGGACCGGGGCCTCAAGCGGCTCTCGGTGACCCCCATCGAACCCGGCGACCTCTGGCAGCCCCCCGTCGTCCACCTCGACGACCCGCTCACCAAGGCCGCCGCCCGCCTCGCCTCGGACGGCGCCCGGTGGGCCGTCGTCCTGGACGACGCGGACCATCTGCACGGCTGGATCCCGGCGGACGCGGCCGACGCGGCCGACGCGGCGGAAGGAGCTGAGGGGGCCGAGGGGACCGAAGGGGCCGAGGGGGCCGAGGGGGCCGAAGGGACGGACGGGACGGTACGGGACCACGCCCGCCGCATGGAGGCGTGGCTGCCGGTCGGGGCGCCGCTCAAGCAGGCGTTCAGCACGATGCTCCAGCACGACGCGGGGTGGATCGCCGTCCTGGACGGGGAACGCTTCCTCGGCGTCCTCACCCCTGGCCGCCTCCACGAGGCCCTGCGCCGCTCGATCGACGCGGACGCCGGCGGCATCGCCCGAGGCGACGTGAACCTCCAGACGGTCGCCGACACCTGAGCCGCGCCCCGGGGCCCGGGGCACAGCTCTCAGCGGGCCTGGAGGCGGGCGCCCATCCACTCCAGGGCGGGGGCCACCTCGCGCTTCCAGGTGTTGAAGTTGTGGCCCCCGGTGCCGAGGATGATCGACGAGATGCGGATCGACTCGCCCCGCCGGTTCAGCTCGCGCACTTTCGCCACGAACCGCATCGTCGCCCCATAGTTCTTCTCCCCGCGCTCGCTGCTGCTCACCAGCAGCGAGACCGGCGGGGCGGGCAGCTGGTCCAGGCGCCACATGAGGTTGTTCTCGCACTCCAGCCGCTTGCTGCCGCCGAAGAGGTCGCCCGTGGTCGCGTCGAGGGGGGCCTTGTAGAAGGGGGACAGCCCGGCGGCGGCGGAGAACGCCTCGGGGTGGCGCATCGCCATCTTCAGGGCGCAGTAGCCGCCGGTGGAGTTGCCGATGACGCCCCAGTTGCGGGCCCGGGTGCCCACCCGGTAGTGCGCGGAGACGGCCCTCGGCACGTCCTTGGTGAAGAAGGTCTCGGTCCGCGGCCCCCCGGGGATGTCCATGCACTCCGTATCCCGCGGCGGCGTCACGGTCGGCCGCATCATGACCAGGATGGTCGGCTGCATTCTCCCCTCTTTGACCAGTTTCTGAGACTTCTGGGGGTATTTCAGGCCATTGATGAGGGCTTCGGTGGTTCCGGGGTAACCTGTCAGGACGAGGGCGGCGGGAAACCGGCGCTCGGCGTAGCGGGGCTGGAAGTACTCCGGCGGCAGATAGACGTAGCCGGGGCCGGCGATCCGCGAGACCGGCCCCCGGAACGTGACCTTGTCGACGCGCCCGCCGACCTCCGGCGACGAGCCGCCGGAGACGTTGAGCTTGCGGGTCTCGGTGACCTTCACCCTGGTGCCGGGGGTGTCATGGTCCACCACCACGCCCACCTCGTCCTCGGCCCCGAAGAGGTCGGCCCAGGAGCCGTAGAAACCGAATGACTGATTGGCGAACAATCCGAACGCCGCGAACACCGACACCTGGGTTCCCAGTAGCATGCCGACCCGGCCGAGCACGGCGGTCACCCCCCGTCCGGCCAGCCGCGGCCACAGCCATATCGTGGCCGTGAACAGCAGTAGCGCCCCGACGACAGCCAAGATCACGACGTTGTTGCTCGTGAGACCCATCACTATCTTTCTGTCGGGCGGCCGGTCCTCCGTACCGCGGAGGCGCCCCCGACGGGAGCCGGAGGCGGAACCCCGCCGCCTCGAATCGCATCTAGATAGACGCAAATCGTGCGGAAGCTGCGTCAGAGAACCAAAGATCCTCTTGACCGAAGCGACGGGAATGCGAATGTCTGACAGTCCAGATGCCGAAAAGTCCGGAGGGGTTCCCAACCGGATACGGCGCGTGCTGCGCGGCCCGCGCCCGGAGGCGGTGCCGACGGCCGTCGGCACCGCCTGCATGCTGATCGGGCTCGTGGACATCGTCTTCCCGCGGCTGAGGCACAGCAGGGTGCACGCGCTGGCGGAGCTGCTGCCCGGCGCGGTCAGCTCCCTGGCCGCCGCGGCGTCGATCGTGGTCGGGCTGCTGCTGCTCATGCTGGCGCACGGCCTCAAGCGGCGTAAGCGCCGCGCCTGGGTCGCGGCGGTGGCGCTGCTGCCGCTCGGCGCGGCGGCCCAGCTGCTGTACCGGCACTCGGTCCTGGGCACCGTCTTCTCGCTCGTCCTGATGGGCGTGCTGATCCGCTACCGCCGCGAATTCGCCGCGCTGCCCGACCCGCGCAGCCGCTGGAGGGCGCTGGCCAACTTCGTGGTCATGGGCGGGCTGAGCGTCGGGATCGGGCTGCTCATCGTGCGGTCGCACCCGGACGCCATCGAGGGCCGCCCGTCGCTGTCGGCGCAGCTGGCGCACGTGCTGTGGGGGCTCTTCGGCTTCGAGGGGCCGGTCGGCTACCGCGACGGCGCGGACTACACGGTCGGCTACTCGCTGGGCGCTCTCGGCCTGCTGACGGTCGCCACCACCGCGTACCTCGCCTTCCGCCCCGAGCACCCGGCCGCCCGACTCACCCCCTCCGACGAGGAGCGGCTGCGGGACCTGCTGGCCACCCACGGGCACCGTGACTCGCTCGGTCACTTCGCGCTCCGCCGCGACAAGGCGGTGATCTTCTCGCCCAGCGGCAAGTCCGCCGTCTGCTACCGCGTGGTCTCCGGCGTGATGCTCGCCAGCGGCGACCCGGTCGGCGACGTGGAGGCGTGGCCGGGCGCGATCGCCGCGTTCATGGAGGAGGCGCGGGCGCACTCCTGGACCCCGGCGGTGATGGGGTGCAGCGAGACCGGCGGCGAGGTGTGGACCCGGGAGACCGGTCTGGACGCGCTGGAGCTGGGCGACGAGGCGATCGTGGACGTCGCGGGCTTCACCCTCTCCGGGCGCGCCATGCGCAACGTACGCCAGATGGTCAAGCGCATCGAGCGGGCCGGATACGAGACCAGGGTGCGGCGCGTCGCCGACCTGGACCCGGAGGAGCTGGAGACCGTCCGGCGCGCCGCGGCGGACTGGCGGGGCACCGACACCGAGCGCGGCTTCTCGATGGCGCTGGGCCGGATCGGCGACCCGGCGGACGGCACATCGGTGATCGCCACCGCCCACAAGGCCGCCGAGGAGGGCGCCGACGAGGGCCCGTTCGGGGATCTGAAGGCCGTCCTGCACTTCGTGCCCTGGGGCCCGGACGGGATGTCGCTGGACCTGATGCGGCGCGACCGCGGCGCCGACCCGGGCATGAACGAACTGCTGATCGTCGCCTCGCTGGAGGCCGCCCCGGCCCTCGGCGTCAGTCGCGTGTCGCTGAACTTCGCGATGTTCCGCTCGGCGCTGGCGCGCGGCGAGAAGCTGGGCGCGGGCCCGGTGCTGCGCGGCTGGCGGGGGCTGCTGGTGTTCCTGTCCCGCTGGTTCCAGATCGAGTCGCTGTACAAGTTCAACGCCAAGTTCCAGCCGCGCTGGGAGCCGCGCTTCGTGGTCTTCCGCACCACCCGGGACCTGCCGCGCATCGGCCTGGCCGCGATGCAGGCCGAGGGGTTCGTCTCCCTCGCGCTGCCCCGGCTGCTGCGCCGCGGACGGCGCGCCGAGCCCCAGCCCTGCGCGCACCAGGCCCCGGCCCGGCGCCGCGAACTGGAGCAGGCCGCCTAGGAACTGTCCGAGCGGGCACCCCGCCCCCGCGTCCCCCGTCCGGACTGCCGGTACGTCTAGCCTTAAGGTCATGAGGACGTTGCGCGAGCGGGGCCGAGTGGCCGGACTGCCGGAATGGGACCGGTGTGCGGTCATGGGCGTGGTGAACGTCACCCCCGACTCCTTCTCCGACGGCGGCCAGTGGTTCGACACCGACCTGGCCGTCAAGCACGGTCTGGACCTGGTCACGGCCGGGGCCGACCTGGTGGACGTCGGAGGCGAGTCGACCCGGCCGGGTGCGGCGCGCGTCGACGAGGCCGAGGAGCTGCGCCGGGTGATCCCGGTGGTGCGGGAACTGGCCGGGGCGGGCGTCCTGGTCAGCGTGGACACCATGCGGGCCACGGTCGCCGAACGGGCGATCGCGGAGGGCGCGCTGCTGGTCAACGACGTGAGCGGCGGCCGCGCCGACCCGGCGATGGTGCCGGCGGTGGCCGCGGCCGAGGTGCCCTTCGTGGTGATGCACTGGCGTGGCCAGTCGATCGACATGAACAACCGGGCGGTGTACGAGGACGTGGTCGGCGAGGTCGTCGCCGAGCTGCGCCGAAGCGTGGACCGGGCCGTCGCGGGCGGTATCGCCCCGGAGCGGATCGTGCTCGACCCGGGGCTGGGCTTCGCCAAGAACGCCGAGCACGACCTGGCGCTGGTCGCACACCTGCCCGCGCTGAGCGAACTGGGCCGCCCGCTGCTGGTGGCGGCCTCCCGGAAGCGGTTCCTGGGCCGCGTCCTGGCCGGGGACGGGGACGCCCCGCCGCCCGCCCGGGAGCGGGACGCCGCGACCGCCGCGGTGACCGCGATCGCCGCGCGCGAGGGCGCGTGGGCGGTGCGGGTGCACGAGGTGCGGGCGAGCGCGGACGCGGTGCGGGTGGCCCGGGCCATCGAGACGGCCGAGGCCGTGTACTCCGAGAACGCGGCGAACGCGGCGGGAGCGCTGTGACTTCCCTTACGGACAACGAGCGAGTGGCGCTGGTGAACACCGCGCTGTACGAGGCCATGGAGCAGGGCGACCACGGGGCGCTGGACCGGCTGTGGCTGGACTCCGCCGAGACCGAGGTGTCCTGTGTGCACCCGGGCTGGCCGGTGCTGCGCGGCCGGGGCGAGGTCTTGCGTTCGTACGCGCTGATCATGGCGAACACCGACTACATCCAGTTCTTCCTGACCGACGTCGAGGTGTCGGTGATGGCCGACACCGCGCTGGTGACCTGCACGGAGAACATCCTCAGCGGCGCCCCGGCGGAGGAGGAGGGGCAGCTGGGCCCGCTGGTCGGCCAGCTGGTGGTGGCCACGAACGTGTTCCGGCGCACCGACGACGGCTGGAAGGTGTGGTCGCACCACGGCTCCCCGGTGCTCGCGGAGCGTGACGACGAGGGCCCGGAGGGTCCCGAGGACGACGACCGGCTGATGCCGGGCTGATGGCCCCGTGCCCGCCTCCGTTCGCCCCTCTTCCCACCCCTGTTCTCGGCCCCGTGATGGCTCGAATGGGTTCCGTTCGAGGCGCCCGAGGTGCGGGTAGATGAAGGTGGCGCGGGCTGTGGGAGGCACCTGCCGCGACCCCGTGGGCATGTGCCGCCGACATTCGCAGGTAGATTCGAGGAGGTTCCCCGCCGACGGCAGGGGGCCACTGGTGCGCTCCGGACCGCCCGGAGTGTGCCCGCGTCACCGACGACCAGCAGGAGTGATTCGGGTGGATCGTGTCGCGCTGCGCGGCCTGAGGGCTCGTGGGCACCACGGCGTGTTCCCGGAGGAGCGCGAGGAGGGCCAGACCTTCGTCGTGGACCTCGTGCTCGGCCTGGACACCCGTCCTGCCGCCGCCGACGACGACCTGACCAAGACCGTCCACTACGGCGTGGTGGCGGAGGAGGTCGTGGAGGTGGTGCGGGGCGAGCCGGTCGAGCTGATCGAGACCCTTGCCGAACGGATAGCGGACACCTGCCTGAAGCATGATGCGGTGCGCGAGGTCGAGGTCGTCGTCCACAAGCCGCAGGCCCCGATCACCGTTCCCTTCGACGATGTCACCATCACCATTACCCGGAGCCGAGTATGAGCAGCAGCGACCCGACCGTGCAGCCCGTTCCCGCCTCCGTGGTGGAGAAGGTGGACGCCGCCGATGTGACCCTGTCCAACCCCAAACGGGCAGTGATCTCCCTCGGCAGCAACCTGGGCAACCGCCTGGAGACCCTTCAAGGCGCGGTGGACGCGCTGGAGGACACCCCGGGCCTGCGGGTCAAGGCCGTTTCCCCGGTGTACGAGACCGAGCCGTGGGGCGTGGAGCCGGGCACCCAGGCGACGTATTTCAACGCGGTGGTGCTGGTGAAGACCACCCTGCCGCCGTCCTCGCTGCTGGAGCGCGGCCACGCCATCGAGGAGGCGTTCGAGCGGGTGCGGGACGAGCAGTGGGGACCGCGCACCATCGACGTGGACATCGTGGCGTACCAGGACGTGGTCTCCGACGACCCGCTGCTCACCCTGCCGCATCCGCGCGCGCACCAGCGGGCCTTCGTCCTGGTGCCGTGGAACGACGTGGACCCGCAGGCCGAGTTCCCCGGGCGCGGCAGCGTCGAGGCGCTGCTGCACGAGGTCGGCCAGGACGGCGTACAGGTCCGCGCGGACCTGGAACTGCGACTGCCCGAATAGACGTTGACCCCGATAGATGACCGGGGATGGCAGCTTGACGGATGTATGGAGGGGCGACCGCTCGGTGAGGCAACTTCGGATCGGGGTGCTGGTCGGGCTGTTCGCCGTGGCCGGTGTGGTGTCGTGGGCGGGCGCCCGGCTGTGGGACACGCTGGGGTCGCTGCCGAGCGTTCCGGTGGCGGCGCCGATCGTGCTGGCCCTGATCGCGGTCGTGCTGGTCGCGACCGCGATCTCGCTGCGGGCCCGGCTGCGCGCCCAGCGGGAGCGGGAGCCGGACGCGAAGGGCGTGGACCCGATGGTGGCCGCCCGCGCGGTGGTTTTCGGCCAGGCGAGCGCGCTGGTGGCCGCGCTGGTCTCCGGGATGTACGGCGGGGTGGGCGTCTTCCTGGCCCTGGAGCAGCTGGACGTACCGGCCCGCCAGGACCAGGCCATCTACGCGGGGGCGTCGGTGCTGGCCGGGGCGGGCGTGGTGGCCGCCGCGTTCTTCCTGGAGCGGGTCTGCAAGCTGCCGGAGGACGACGACGAGAACGGCCGCGGGCCGGGCGCCTCGGCCCGGGCCTGAGCAGCGCTGGGGCCGACCTCGCTCGGGCTGCTACGCGCTCTGTACGACGCGGAGCGAAGACAGGCTGAGGCGGACGTGCTGTGTCGCCGGCTTCGCGACGCGGGCCGCCAGGTCCGTGTGCGGCAGAGCTGTAGGCTCTCGCCGGCACGCCCCCGAAGACGTCACACCAGGACCTCCGCGTTCGTGCGTGAGTCCACGCCAGCACAGTCCCCTTCGCGTCGCGTGCGTGAACCCAGCCGTCGGGACTCCTCAACAACTGGTTGGGGGCCGCCACGAATGTGGCATGCCCGGTCACCACTTCCACGACCTCGCGGGCCTTGATCACGGTGATGTCCATCACCGTGGTGGTCACCGTCCGCTCGCCCACGAGCGTCCACAGCGCGTCTCCCCGCCGGACGTCAGCCACTCTCCGACGGCCGGTCGCCCCGTTGATCGTCTGTCGGCTCGGCAGCCCCGAATACATCGGTCCTCCCCTGACCCGTGATGGGCACTGGGGAGGACCGTATCGGGCACCACCGACAATCGGGCTATCGAGCCACTATCAGGCTCATCGCCTCAGCACGCGTGGTGGCATCGCGCAGCTGACCCCTCACCGCCGAGGTCGTGGTCTTCGCGCCGGGTTTCCGTATGCCGCGGACCGACATGCACATGTGCTCGGCTTCGATGACGACGATCGCGCCCTGCGCATCGAGAATGCGCATGAGCGAGTCCGCGATCTGGGTCGTCAGCCGCTCTTGGACCTGCGGGCGGCGGGCAAAGACGTCCACGAGGCGAGCCAGTTTGGACAGCCCCGTGATCTTGCCGCTGTCGGCCGGGATGTATCCGACATGAGCCACTCCGTGGAAGGGAAGGAGATGGTGCTCACACAGAGAAACGATCTCGATGTCCTTCACCAGTACCATCTCGTCGTGCCCGAGATCGAACGTCGTGGTCAGGACGTCTTCGGGCTCTTGCCAGAGTCCGCCCAGGATCTCCTTGTACGCGCGGGCCACCCGCCCCGGCGTCTCGCGCAGCCCCTCGCGGTCGGGGTCCTCGCCGACGGCGATCAGAAGCTCACGGATCGCGTTCTCAGCTCGCTTCTCGTCGAACACGCCGATGGTGCCCTCACCGTCCAGCGTCACCGGGTCCGTCATGGAGCTGCCTCGTTCCTTATGTGCACATAACGCGGAATGCCGCGTCACCAAGGCTAAAACCTGGGTGGCGCGGCATTCATTCCGGGTCCCTCCCCGGGGCCTGTGAGCCCCGGGGAGGGACGGATCAGCTTTCGGAGCCGGAGCCCGACTCCTCGGGCCGCTCGGCACCGTCCTCGGGCGTGGTGGCCTTGGTGAGCGAGGCCGCCGAGGTGGGCTGGGCACCGTTCGCCGGGGCGAGCTCCCGGGGGGAGAGCACCGGCGGGCGGGTGGAGGGCGTACGCCGCGAGGAACCGGTCCACGCCGGACGGGCCGGACGCTTCACGATCGGGGTGAAGATCTCGGCGATCTCCTCCTTGTTCAGCGTCTCCTTCTCCAGCAGCGCCAGCACCAGGTTGTCGAGGACGTCGCGGTTCTCGACGAGGATCTCCCACGCCTCGTTGTGCGCGGCCTCGATGAGCTTCTTGACCTCCTCGTCCACCAATGCGGCGACCTCTTCCGAGTAGTCGCGCTGGTGGGCCATCTCACGGCCCAGGAACGGCTCGGAGTTGTCGGAGCCGAACTTGATCGCGCCGAGCCGCTCGGTCATGCCGTACTGCGTGACCATCGCGCGGGCCGTCGCGGTCGCCTTCTCGATGTCGTTCGAGGCGCCCGTGGTCGGGTCGTGGAAGACCAGTTCCTCGGCCGCCCGGCCGCCCATCATGTAGGCGAGCTGGTCCAGCATCTCGTTGCGCGTGGTCGAGTACTTGTCCTCGTCCGGCAGGACCATGGTGTAGCCCAGGGCCCGGCCTCTGGAGAGGATCGTGACCTTGTGCACGGGATCGCTGTTCGGAGAGGCCGCCGCGACCAGGGCGTGTCCGCCCTCGTGGTACGCGGTGATCTTCTTCTCCTTGTCGCTCATGATCCGGGTCCGCTTCTGCGGACCGGCCACGACACGGTCGATCGCCTCGTCCAGGAAGTGGTTGTCGATCAGCTTCTTGTCGCTGCGGGCCGTCAGCAGGGCGGCCTCGTTCAGCACGTTCGACAGATCGGCGCCCGTGAAACCGGGGGTACGGCGGGCGACGGCCGACAGGTCGACGTCCGGCGCGACCGGCTTGCCCTTCTGGTGAACCTTGAGGATCTCCAGACGGCCCTGCATGTCCGGGCGGTCGACGGCGATCTGCCGGTCGAAACGGCCGGGGCGCAGCAGCGCCGGGTCCAGGATGTCCGGCCGGTTGGTGGCGGCGATCAGGATGACGCCGCCCTTCACGTCGAAGCCGTCCATCTCCACGAGCAGCTGGTTCAGCGTCTGCTCGCGCTCGTCGTGGCCGCCGCCCATGCCCGCGCCGCGGTGCCGGCCGACGGCGTCGATCTCGTCGACGAAGACGATGGCCGGGGCGTTGGTCTTGGCCTGCTCGAACAGGTCACGGACCCTGGAGGCACCGACACCGACGAACATCTCGACGAAGTCGGAACCGGAGATCGAGTAGAACGGGACGCCCGCCTCGCCCGCGACGGCGCGCGCGAGCAGGGTCTTACCCGTACCGGGCGGGCCGTACAGCAGCACACCCTTGGGGATCTTGGCACCGACGGCCTGGAATTTCGCCGGCTCCTGCAGGAACTCCTTGATCTCCTGGAGTTCCTCGACCGCCTCGTCCGACCCCGCCACATCGGAGAAGGTCGTCTTCGGCGTGTCCTTGGTGATCAGCTTGGCCTTCGACTTCCCGAAGTTCATCACCCGGGAGCCGCCGCCCTGCATCTGGTTCATCAGGAACAGGAAGACCACGACGATCAGCACGAACGGGAGCAGCGAGAGCAGAATCCCGACGAACGGGTTCTGCTTCGATGTCGAGACGTTGTACCCGTCGGGGATCCCGTTGTCCTTCTGGGCATTCGCCTGCAGGGTCCTGGCGAGGTCGACGCCCTGGTCGCCGATGTAGGTGGCCTGGAGCTTGTTGCTGCCCGAGACCTTGGCGACGTTGTCCTTGAGTTCGACCTTGATCTTGTGCTCGTCGCCGGTCGTCAGCTCGGCGGACTGGACCTGGTTCCTGTTGATCGCCTTGACGACCTGGCTGGTGTCCACCGACTTGTAGCCGCCGGACGAGCCGACGACCTGCATCAACACGACCACGGCGAGGACGGCCAGCACGATCCACATGACCGGCCCACGGAAGTAGCGCTTCACGTCCATCCATACGGGGCGAAACCGCCCCGTCCCTCCTGCCACAGTGAGGCACGGCAGCCCTGGAGGGGTGCCTGTGCGTGCGGTGTATTGCGGTGTATTTAGTGGTGTATGAGCTGTGTAATCCTCAGTCTCGAAAAAGACTGACCTTCGGACGGTACCCCAGCATTGTCACCCGACGCCGCCGTGGAGTGTTAACACATCCGCCTTCCCCTGCTCCAACGGCGGAAAACCGCGCCAGGTTCCCAGGGGAAGGCGGTGCTCTCAGCCGCCGTAGACGTGCGGGGCCAGGGTCCCGACAAACCGCAGGTTGCGGTACTTCTCCGAGTAGTCGAGGCCGTATCCGACGACGAACTCGTTCGGGATGTCGAAGCCGACCCACTTCACGTCGATGGCGACCTTGGCCGCCTCCGGCTTGCGCAGCAGCGTGCACACGTTCAGCGAGGCGGGCTCGCGCGACCCCAGGTTCGACAGCAGCCAGGACAGCGTCAGACCGGAGTCGATGATGTCCTCGACGATCAGGACGTGCTTGCCCTTGATGTCGGTGTCCAGGTCCTTGAGGATCCGCACCACGCCCGAGGACTGGGTGCCCGCGCCGTACGACGACACGGCCATCCAGTCCATGGTGACCGGCGTGGACAGGGCCCGCGCCAGGTCCGCCATCACCATCACCGCGCCCTTGAGGACGCCGACGATGAGCAGGTCCTTGCCCTCGTACTCGGCGTCGATGCGGGCGGCCAGCTCGGCCAGCTTCGCGTTGATCTCTTCCTCGGTGATGAGGACCGACTTGAGGTCGGTGCCCATGTCCTTGTCGTCCACCCGCGCCACTCTCGTTCGACGTAACCGGCTCATCTGGCTCGGGCGGATCAGCCCTGCCGGATCACCAGTCTGCCACCCTCCCGGCGGACCTCGACGCGGCCGGGGAGGTTGATGGCCCGCTGGCCCCGCCAGCCGGTGATCAGCCGGTCGACTTCCTCGATGTGGCGGGCGAAGAGCGAACCGGCGGGCGCGCCCGCGGCGATGGCGGCGCGGCGCAGCACCCGGCGGCGGACGGCGGGGGGCAGCCCGTGCAGGCCGACGGTGTCCAGCTCGACCGCGTCGGGGCCGCCGGGCCCGTCCCCGGGGGCGGGGGCCGGGGTGGTGCGCAGGATGTCGGCCTCGGCGCGGACGGCCCAGGCGTCGAGGGCGTCGGCGTCGTCGCGGGAGAGCTGGGCGGTGCGGGCGAGGGCCTCGACGACGCCCTTGCCGAGCGCCTTCTCCAGGACGGGCAGCGCCTCGTGGCGGACCCGGGAGCGGGTGTAGGCCGGGTCCACGTTGTGCGGGTCGTCCCAGACGGGCAGCGACTGGGCCAGGCATGCCTCGCGGACGGTGTGCCGGTCGAGCTGGAGGAAGGGGCGGCGGTAGCGGCCGCCGGTGCCGGAGACGCGGGCCATGCCGGACAGCGAGCGGGTGCCGGAGCCGCGGGCGAGGCCCAGCAGAACCGTCTCGGCCTGGTCGTCGCGGGTGTGGCCGAGCAGTACGGCGGCGGCGTGGTGGCGCTCGGCGGCGCAGTCGAGGGCGGCGTAGCGGGCGTCCCGGGCGGCGGCCTCGGGGCCGCCGTCCCGGCCGACGGACACGGCGATGGACTCGACGGGGGCCAGGCCCAGCTCGCGCATCCGCTCGGTGACCTCGGCGGCGCGCAGATCGGAGCCCGGCTGCAGGCCGTGGTCGACGGTGACGCCGCCGGCGCGCAGGCCGAGCCGGGGGGCCTCGAAGGCGAGCGCGGAGGCGAGGGCCATGGAGTCGGCCCCGCCGGAGCAGGCGGCGAGCACGAGGGGGCGGCCCTCGCGGGGGGCGGAGCCGCGGGGGGCGGGCGCCTGGGCCGGGGAGGGCGGGGCGGCCGGGGGATGCTGTGCGGATGCGGAGGTGGCCGGGGAGTCGACGAGGACGTCGTGGAGGACGCGGCGGACCGCCAGGCGTATCGCGGCGACCGCTGGATGGGGACCCATGTCCGTTTCCCATCTGTCATGCGAGGGGGTGCCTCGGGGGCGTACGAGAAATGTCGTCACGCGGGGGAATTCGTCACGCTGTGTATGTCGATGGTGACAGAAGCGAGCTGTTCCCCGAGCATCGCACGCCTACCCGTCGCGAACGGTCCCTCGGACGAGTGATTAACGGGAGCATTCATCCGTTCCCGAGTGAGCCGGTCCTACGACTCCGCCTTACGGTGCACCCGCGCGACCCACTCCGCGGGTTTGCCGATCTCCGACTTGGTCGGGAGCGTGTTCGGGGAGGTCCAGACCCGGTTGAAACCGTCCATGCCGACCTGGTCCACCACGGCCCGTACGAACCGCTCACCGTCACGGTACTGCCGCAGCTTGGCGTCGAGCCCCAGCAGTTTGCGCAGCGCCTGGTCGAGGCGGCCGGCGCCGCTGGCCCGCCGCTTCTGGAACTTCTCGCGGATCTCGGCCACGCTCGGCACGACGTCCGGCCCGACCCCGTCCATCACGTAGTCCGCGTGCCCCTCGAGCAGTGACATCACGGCGGTCAGCCGGGCCAGGATCTCGCGCTGGGCCGGGGTCTGGACCAGCTCGATGATGCCGGCCGCGCCGCCGCGCCCCGCGGTCTCCTCGCCGTCCGGCCGCCCGCCGCCCAGCGACTGGACGGCCTCCCGGATCCGCTCCAGCAGGGTGGCCGGATCCACGTCGGTCTCGCCCAGGAACGCCTGGATCTCGGACTCGATGTGGTCGCGCAGCCAGGGCACCGCGGTGAACTGGGTCCGGTGCGTCTCCTCGTGCAGCGAGACCCACAGCCGGAAGTCGTGCGGGGCCACGTCCAGCTCGCGCTCCACGTGGACGATGTTGGGGGCCACCAGCAGCAGCCGGCCGCCGCCCGGGGCCCCGGCGGGCAGGTCGCGGGTGGCGGGCGCGAACGTCTCGTACTGGCCGAGCACCCGGGAGGCCAGGAACGACAGCAGCATCCCCAGCTCGACCCCGGTCACCTTGCCGCCGACCGCGCCCAGCACCGCCCCACCGGGCAGCCCGCCGCGCCGGTCCTGCATCTTGCCCAGCAGCGGCGACAGGATCTGGCGGAAACCCGCGACGTTGGCCCGGATCCAGCCCGCGCGGTCCACGACGAGGACGGGAGTGTCGGACGCCGGGCCGCCGGGGACGGCCATCCGGGTGAAGCCGCGTACGTGCTCCTCCGACGATTTCGCGTGCCTGCGCAACTCCGCGACGACGGCGCGCGCCTCGTCCCGGCTCACTTCGGGGCCCGGACGCACCAGCCGGGTCGCGGTCGCGACGGCCAGGTTCCAGTCGACCATCTCCACACCACCGATGCTCGTCATGGCTTCACGGTACGTGGCCCGCGCCCCATCCGGGAGGAGACGGCTCCCCCGCACACCCGGCCGCCCCCGCCCGACCGGGCGACGCGTCACCCACGTCGCCCCCGACTCACCGGCATCCGCAGTTGGCGAGCGCCGAGGCCATCGTGTCCAAGGCGCGCTGGGCGCTTGCGGCGTCGGTGGTGCCGTTGGTCATGAACGCGAACACCAGCAGCCGGCCGTCGGCGTCGACGACGCTGCCCGCCAGGGTGTTGACCCCGGTCAGGGTGCCGGTCTTGGCGCGCACCACGCCGCGGCCGACGGTGTCCGCGCCGTAGCGGGTGCGCAGGGTGCCGCTGAATCCGGCCACCGGCAGCCCGGTGAGCAGCGGCCGCAGCTCGGGGTGGCCGATGTCCGCGGCCCGCACCAGCACCTGGGCGAGCAGCGCGGCGGAGACGTGGTCGTCGCGGTTCAGCCCGCTGCCGTCCGCGATGCGGGCGCCGGAGACCGGCAGCCGGAGCTTCTGCAGCCGGGCGGTGACGGCCTTCGCCGCGCCGGCGAAGCTCGCGGGCTCACCGGAGGCGACGGCGGTCTGCCGGGCCAGGGCCTCGGCGATGTCGTTGTCGCTGTTGGTCAGCATCCGCTCCACGAGCGCGAACAGCGGCCGGGAGCGGACGGTGGCCAGCGGCCGGGCGTGTTTTCCGGCCTCCGTGGCCCGCGGCTGCCCGGTCACCTCGACGCCGCGCTCGCGCAGCATCGAGGCGAACGCTCCGGCCGCGTCGGCGGCCGGGTCCTCGGAGCGCGCGGCCGGGCCGTGGTCGCTGTCGTCCAGGCGGCCCTCGTCGGCCATCAGCGGGGTGACGGGCGAGATGTTCTCGTTGGGGCCGATGGGGTGCAGCCCGGGCCCGGAGTACAGCGAGGTGTCGTACCCGAGCCGGACGGACGTCGTGCCGCGCTTCTTCAGCGCCCGGGCGGTGCCGTCGGCCAGGGCGCGCAGCGAGGCGGGGCTGTCCGCGCCCTTGGCGGCGCGGGCGGTGAGGGTCGGGTCGCCGCCGCCGACCAGCACGATGCCGCCGTCGCCTCCCTGGACGACGGTGGTCTTGATCCGGTGGTCGGGGCCGAGGGCGGACAGCGCGGCGGCGCCGGTCGCCAGCTTGATGGTCGACGCGGGCACCACGGCGCCCTTCGCGCCGGTCCCGAACACCTGCCGGCCCGTCGTCACGTCCACCACGGACGCCGCGCGCTCGTCGCCCAGCGCCGGATCGTCCAGCAGCGGTTCCAGGGCGTCGGCGAGCCCGCCGCCGGTGGGCGGCGGGACCGCGTCCTCGCCGCTGTCCGGCGACGGTACGGCGCCGGGCGCGCCGAGGGCGGCCAGCACGGGCGCCGCGCTGGGGGCGCGGCCCCCGGGGTGGCGCTCGCCGCCCGCGCCCGGCCCCCGGGCGGCGCGGGCGCGTTCGGCGTCACGCTGACCGGCGTCCCAGGGCCCGGCGGCGAGCACCGATCCGGCCGCGACGGCGAGGCCGACCGTGCCGGAGACGGCCACCAGCCGCCAGGTCGCGCGCTGTTGGGCCGGGGTGCGCTGCCAGCGCGTCCGCGTCCGGCTGTGCCGCCAGCGCGTGCGGAGGCGTTCGTGGAGCGGTTCGCGGACCGGGGCGTTCCACCACCGTTCGCGAAGCTCTTCGATGGCCCGGCCGGGGAGCCACCGCCCGCGGGCCCCGCCGTACCGCCGGCGTTCTCGGAGCCGGGCGCGGCGCCACTGGTCCCGCACGAGGGTCCGCCCGCGCGCGAGCAACTCCCTGAACTGCCGTGATCTGGCTTCAGGCACGACGGACCAGCCCCTTTCGCCACCACACACCTGCGTGGGGGACACTTAATCACCAGACGTATGTGTTGATCATGGAGGAGCCACCCGTGGAGTTCGACGTCACCATCGAGATCCCGAAGGGTTCGCGGAACAAGTACGAGGTGGACCACGAGACGGGGCGCATCCGTCTCGACCGTCGACTCTTCACTTCGACCAGCTACCCGGCGGATTACGGCTTTGTCGAGAACACCCTCGGCGAGGATGGCGACCCGCTGGACGCCCTGGTCATTCTCGACGAGCCGACGTTCCCCGGCTGCCTGATCAAGTGCCGTGCCATCGGCATGTTCAGGATGACCGATGAGGCGGGCGGCGACGACAAGCTGCTGTGCGTGCCCGCGTCGGACCCGCGGGTCGAGCACCTGCGTGACATCCACCACGTGTCCGAGTTCGACCGCCTGGAGATCCAGCACTTCTTCGAGGTCTACAAGGACCTGGAGCCCGGCAAGTCGGTCGAGGGGGCCAACTGGGTGGGACGCGCCGAGGCCGAGGCCGAGGTCGAGGCGTCCATCAAGCGCCTGGAGGCGTCCGGCGGCCACTGAGCCCCGACACCTGAACGGGCCGGTCCTCGGACCGGCCCGTTCACGTTTTGCGCAGGTCAGAGCAGACAGGCGCAGATCAGAAGCCGCGGGTGCGCTTGGCCGCGCGACGCCCCGAGGGGTCGTCCGCGCCACCCGGGACCTTGAGGAACAACCGGGCCGCCTCGCCACCCAGGTTCACCCCGATGGCGATCGCCAGGGCCAGTGCCGCCGCCTGGGTGAGATGGGGGATGCCGCGGTCCAGATTTCCCTGCGCGAGGGCGAGCAGTCCGAAGTACGTCGCGCTACCGGGCAGCAGCGGTCCGATCGCCGCCGTGACGTACGGCAGGGCGGACGCGTAGCGGTAGCGGGAGAGCAGCTGGCCGAAGAGGCCGACCAGCCCGGCGGCCACGGTCGTGGCGGCCACGGGCGGCACCTGGGCGGTGTCCGCGAGGGAGCCGTAGACCACCCAGGCGACCCCGCCGTTGAGCGTGGCGAACAGCACGGTGTGACGTTCCTGCTGGAGCAGGATGCAGAACGTCAGCGCCAGCAGCATCGCCGCCAGGGTCTGGGTGACCGGCCGCACGTCGTGGCCCAGCGCCGCCTCCGGGTTCAGCTTGGCGTCCAGCTGGAGCCCCCCGTACAGCACGGTGAGCACGCCGCAGACGATGCCGACGATCAGGTAGCCGACCTCCAGCAGCCGGGCGGCGGCGGTGATGTAATAACCGGTCAGCCCGTCCTGGACGCTCGCCACCAGGGCCCGCCCGGGGATCAGCGCGAACAGCCCACCGGTGATCACCGCGGACGACTGGAGTCCCGCGCCCAGGAGGCTGAGCGCGACCCCCATCGCCGCGGGCGGCATCGCCGCGACCACGAACTGGTAGAACTCCGGCAGCCCGCGCCCGGACGCCAGCCACGCCAGCCGGTCGCCGAGCATCGCGCCGATCGCCGCCGCGAAGAACACCGGCCACGCGCCGCCGACCAGCATGCTCGCCGCGCCGGCCAGCCCGCCGGCGGCCACGGTGAGCGCCCAGCCGGGGTACGGGTGGCGGTTACGGCGGATCTCGGCGAGCCGCCGGTACGCCTCCTCCAGGGTGAAGTCGTCCTGCGTGGTGATGTCGTCGACGAGCCGGAAGACGGCGGCCAGCCGGGTGTAGTCGGTGCCCCGGCGGCGCACCGTACGGCTGGCGGTGACCGGGTCCTCGACCAGCGAGGGCTGGTAGCTGACCGACAGCAGGGTGAAGGTCACCGTGGGCTCGCAGCGGTCGAGCCCGTACGCGTGCGCCACGCCGAGCATCGCCGCCTCGACGTCCTCGGCCCCCTCGCCGCCCGCGAGGAGCAGCTCGGCGATGCGGAGGGTGAGATCGAGCACACGGGGCACGGCGGGGCCCGTGTCGTCCGGCGGATCGGCGCGCTCGGGCGTCGGGCGCTCGCTGATCGGCATGCGCAGCATCGTGCGCATCCGGTCCTGCCAGGGCGCGTCCTTGGTCAGCCGGACCATGGGTATGCCGTTCGGCGGCGTGAAGGCGAAGCCGCCGGTGGTCTGGTTGGACGTGGTGACCCCGGGGGGCGCCACGAAGGCCGAGCCCTCGGGCTCGGCCGCGGTCGGCTCGGTGACCAGCCCCTCGGGGATGGCGAACTCCGAGGTCGGGTGCTCGCCATCGGGCGAGGGCGGCCTCGGTACGCCCTGGGGTGGTGTGAAGGCACTGCGCGCCTCATCGGACTGCGGCTTGCGGTTCTCCGCCGTGTCCGCGTTCTGCGTGCCGGCGCCACGCTGCACGTACTGTCGCTCCGTCCCCACTCCGCCTCGCTCCTCGACCGCCTCCCCGTGCACTGTGTCAGCAGCCACGATGCAACATCGGCGGCCGCCGAAGCCCATTGTGCGGGGAGGCGGCCGCCGAGCGGGAGTGGGGGCAGCGTGCGCGACGGGTGTGTAGTGGAGTGACCCCTGTGAAGTGAGAGTGAAGATTTCGCGGTAGGGGCGGCCGGCGCTCGGCGTGCCGCCCGGTCAGCGCTTGGCGTGGCGGCCGCGCGGGCCCTGCTGGTCGGCCACCGGCCCGGCCGGCGCCTCGGCGGCCTCCTTCTTGGCCTTGCTCCGGGCCCGCAGGAACTCGATCGCGATCGGGATGACGGACAGCAGGACGATGCCGACCAGGATCAGCTCGATGTGCTTGTGGACGAAGTCGACCTTGCCGAGCGCCGCGCCCAGCAGGGTGACGCCCGTGCCCCACAGCACACCGCCGACGATGTTGAAGATGATGAAGGAGCGGTAGTTCATCCGGCTCACGCCCGCGATGATCGGCGTGAACGTCCGCACGATGGGCACGAAACGGGCCAGGATCAGCGACTTCGGGCCGTGCTTCTCGAAGAACTCATGCGCCTTCTCCACGTTCTCCTGCTTGAAGAGCTTGGAGTCCGGGCGCTTGAAGAGTGCCGGGCCGACCTTCCGGCCGAAGAGATATCCGACCTGGTCACCGACGATCGCCGCGACGGCGACGGCGACGCACACCAGCCACAGCTCCTGCTTGATCACCTCGGTGGTGACCAGCAGACCGGTGGTGAACAGCAGCGAGTCACCCGGCAGGAAGAAGCCGATGAGCAGGCCGGACTCCGCGAAGACGATGGCCAGCACGCCGAGCAGCCCGAAGGTTTCGATCAGATAGTCCGGGTCAAGCCACTGAGGGCCGAGCGCGAGGGTGGTCACGGGTCACAGGCTCCTGGGTCGAGGGGTGCAGGCTCGTGCTCGTGCGAGGCCCGGCCGCAGGGTCGGGGTCGGACTGCTGCGGGGTTCATCGCTTCGCAGTGTGCCGCCCAAAGCTATCAACGCCGTGTGCGTCCCCGTGGTTCCCGCTGTCCGCCCGCCCCTCCCCCGTACGGCACCCGCTACCCGTGGCGCTCCGCGTTGGCCACGATCGCGCCCCGGAGGTAGGCGGCGAGCCCCGGCTTGGCCTTGTCGATGTTCTCGGTGAAGCGGTGATCCGTCACGTACATCTCGCCGATACAGGCGTGCAGCCGGTGGGGGCAGTCGTAGTGGTTCCGGCACATCCACTGCCGGTGTTCCTCGGCGAGGTCCATCGCCGCCCCGGACTCCGCCGCCGCGCCCGACTCCATCAGCGCGATGAAGCGGTCGTTGATCGCGTCGCCCTCGGCCTTGATCCGCTGCCAGTCCTCCTTGGTGTACGTGGCCGCCCGGCGCTGGGACTCCCGGTACGCCTCGGTGTTCCCCCAGCGCTCCTCGACCTCGTCCGCGTACTGGTCCGGGTCGCCGCCGAAGACCTCGAACTTCTCCTCGGGGGTCAGGTTGATGCCCATCTTCCGTGCCTCCATGGCGCGTTCGACAGCGGCGGCCATCTTCTCCAGCTGCTCGATCTGGCCGGTCAGCAACGTGTGCTGGCGCCGCAGGTGGGCCTGCGGGTCCGCGTCCGGGTCGTCGAGGAGGACCGCCACCTCATCGAGCGGAAAGCCGAGTTCCCGGTAGAACAGGATGCTCTGCAGCCGGTCGAGGTCGGCGTCGTCGTACCGCCGGTGCCCGGCCGCGCTGCGGGCGCCCGGACGCAGCAGCCCGATCTCGTCGTAGTGGTGCAGCGTGCGCACCGTGACGTTCGCGAGGCCCGCGACCTGTCCCACCGAGTAGCTCATGACCTGGTCCGCTCTCCCTGGTGTTCCGTACGGGCTCCACGGTGGCGCCTCACGTCGCGTGAGGCGCAAGTCCGGATGCCGAAATCCCGCGGGGCCGATCCGCACTCCCTGGCATCCTGCCGTCTGTGCTGGGGATAACCGATCTTTCGACGTATCTGGCGGGCCTTGCCCTGATCATCCTGCTGCCGGGCCCGAACTCGCTCTATGTGGTGTCCGTCGCCGCGCGCCGCGGCCCCCGGACCGCCTACCGGGCGGCGGCCGGGGTGCTGTGCGGGGACGCGGTGCTGATGGCGCTGTCCGCGGGCGGCGTGGCGTCGCTGCTCCAGGCGAGCCCGGCGCTCTTCGCGGTGGTGAAGTTCGCCGGCGCGGGCTATCTGACCTGGCTCGCTGTGGGCATGCTGCGCGGGGCGCGGAGGCTGTGGCGCGAGGGGCCGGGCGCGGCGCGGGCCGCGGCGGAGGCCGCGACCCCCGAGGCGGCCGCGCCCTCCGGGACGGCCGCCTCCTCCGGCGAGGGCGGGAACGGCGCGGGCGCGGCGGTCGAGCGGCCGTACCGCCGGGCGCTGGTGGTGAGCCTGCTGAACCCGAAGGCGATCCTGTTCTTCATCTCCTTCTTCGTGCAGTTCGTGGATCCGGAGTACGCCCATCCGGCGCTGTCCTTCGTGGCGCTGGGCGCCTGGGCGGAGCTGTTCAGCATCACCTATCTGTCGTTGCTGATCTTCGGTGGCACGTATCTCGCCGCCCTCTTCCGGCGGCGCAAGCGGCTGACGGCCGGGCTGTCGGCGGGTGCGGGGGCGGCGTTCCTGGGCTTCGCGGCGAAGCTGTCGCTGAGCAGCGCGGGCTGACGGCGCGGGGTCGCCGTCAGCCCCGGGCGGCGCGGGATCCAGTGATTCGCCGCAGATGTCCGTAATTTGATGGGCATGGCACTTCACGGCGGCAGGCGCGGCACGGCAAAGCGGCCCGACATCTCGGTCAACCCCGTCTACGGCGTGGCCGACCCGGTCAGCGGCATGTCGACGAACCCCCCGCGCCGCCGCCTCCCGGACGGGCCCATGGCGCCCTCGGCCGCGTACCAGCTGGTGCACGACGAGCTGATGCTCGACGGCAACGCCCGTCAGAATCTCGCCACCTTCGTCACCACCTGGATGGAGCCACAGGCGGCGCGGCTGATGTCCGACTGCCGGGACAAGAACATGATCGACAAGGATGAGTACCCGCGCACCGCGGAGCTGGAGCGGCGCTGCGTGACCATCCTCGCCGACCTGTGGCATGCCCCCGACCCGGAGACCGTGGTGGGCTGCTCCACGACCGGGTCGAGCGAGGCGTGCATGCTCGCCGGGCTGGCCTTCAAGCGGCGCTGGGCCAAGCGGAACCCCGTGCGCTATCCGGCCACCGCCCGGCCCAATCTGGTCATGGGGATCAACACCCAGGTGTGCTGGGAGAAGTTCTGCGCGTACTGGGAGGTGGAGCCGCGGCACGTGCCCATGGAGGGCGACCGGTTCCACCTCGACCCGCGGGCCGCCGCCGAGCTGTGCGACGAGAACACCATCGGGGTCGTCGCCGTGCTCGGCTCGACCTTCGACGGATCGTACGAACCGGTCGCCGAGGTGTGCGCGGCGCTGGACGGCCTCCAGGAGCGCTCCGGTCTGGACGTACCGGTCCATGTGGACGGCGCCTCGGGCGCGATGGTGGCGCCGTTCCTCGACCCGGAGCTGATGTGGGACTTCCGGCTGCCCCGGGTCTCCTCCATCAACACCTCGGGGCACAAGTACGGCCTGGTCTACCCGGGCTTGGGCTGGGCGCTGTGGCGTACGCCGGAGTGCCTGCCCGAGGAACTGGTCTTCCGGGTCAACTACCTGGGCGGCGAGATGCCGACCTTCGCGCTCAACTTCTCCCGGCCCGGCGCCCAGGTGGCCGCCCAGTACTACACCTTCCTGCGGCTCGGCCGGGACGGCTTCCGCGCCGTCCAGCAGACCTCCCGCGACGTGGCCTGCTCGCTCTCGGCACGGATCGCGGAGCTGGGCGACTTCCGCCTGCTCACGCGCGGCGACGAGCTGCCGGTGTTCGCCTTCACGACGGCGGAGGAGATCACCGCCTTCGACGTGTACGACGTGTCGCGGCGGCTGCGCGAACACGGCTGGCTGGTGCCCGCGTACTCGTTCCCGGCCAACCGCGAGGATCTGTCGGTGCTGCGGGTGGTGTGCCGCAACGGCTTCTCGGCGGACCTGTCCGACCTCTTCCTGGACGATCTGCGCACGCTGCTGCCCGAACTGCGCGAGCAGCCGGGGCCGATGGGGCGGCCCGAGGCCGTCGCCACGGCCTTCCACCACTGAGCGTCTGCCAGGGGGGTCAGCCCGCCTGCGCGGTGGCGCGCAGCAGCTCGACCCTGCGCCGTACGGCCTCCAGGGCGCCCGGTCTGCGGCCCGGCACCCGGCCCCGCAGATCGATCAGCATCGGCGCGAGGGCATGCGCCCGGGCCGGTTCCTGGACGAACTGCCACTGGTGGTGGGCCCGGTCCACGGCTCCCTCCACCTCGGGGTGTCCGGCCGGCTCGCCGTTGCCCAGCCGGGCGTCGGCCACCGCCAGCCACAGCTCACACGCGCGGGCCGGATCCCCGGCGAGCCGGGAGAGGTCGGCGCGCACCTCCAGCCAGTGGATCGCCTCGGAGGAGCGCGGGCCCGCCGACCGAAGGGCCTCCTGCTCCCATGCGGCGGCCATCGATGCGGCCTCGCTGTGCCGTCCGGCGTGCGCGGCCTCGAAGATCGCGGCGTGCGGATCGGGGACGGACGCGGAGGCCCGGACGGGCTCGGCCCGCCGGGCCGGTATCGGCTCGGGCGCCGGGGCGCTCCCGGGGGCGGGCGGGGCGGCCAGGGGCGGCGGCCCGGGCGGGGGCGGCGCGGCGGATGGCGCCGCCCGGCCCGATACGCCCGGTGCCTGGGACTGCTGGGGACTCTGGAGCTGCTGGGGGCTCTGGGGTTGCTGGGGGCTCTGGAGCTGCTGGGGGCTCTGGGGTTGCTGGGGGCTCTGGGGTTGCTGGGTCTCGTGCGCTTCCCGCGGCTCATACGCCCCCGGGACCCCGTACGTCGCCGACGCCTCGTACGCCGCGTAGCCCTCCACCGGCGCGCCCAGCAGCAGCCCGGGCCCGGCGCCCAGCCCCGCCTCGGCGGCGGCCTGCTGGTGCAGCAGGGCGAACGGCGGGCGGTCCGCGGCGCCGCCGCGCAACAGCCCGGCCAGCGCGCGGCTGTAGGCCGGTGCCGCGAGCCGGCGCTTGGGCGGGGCCGGGGCGACCGTCCCGTAGAGCGTCAGCCCGGAGGCGAGCGTGTCGACCGGCAGCCGCCCGTCGGACAGCCGGGGCCACGCCGTCTCGTCGGCCACCAGGTCGGCGAGCACGGTCGTGCCGCCCGGCGGCCGCTGGGCCAGCTCGGTGGCCAGCCAGTGCCACGGCAGCGCGGTGTAGCGGGCGGTCCTCGGCGTCGTACGGGCCAGCGCGAAGTGCGGCAGCCGCTGCTTGTGGTCGAGGGTGAGCTGGCCCGCGAGATAGATGAGCACCGGACCCGGATGGGCGGCCGCCGTCCGCAGATGCGTCAGCACGGTCTGCGGATCGGCGGGGTCCACCAGTTGGACGACGCTGGCGCCGCCGGGCGTGCCCAGCAGCGCGGCCGGGGGCACGGCCGCGAGCTGTGGCAGCGCGGCGGCCGCGTCCATCAGCCGCTGCTTGCCCACCGGTCCGGCGGCGAGGAGCAGGGCATAGCCCGGCCCGCGTGTCCGTGCCGCCCCCGTGCCCGCCGTGTCGTTCCCCATACGTGCACCGTATCCGCATCCGGCGGCGGGTGGAGGTGTGACATGGGCGGCATCGGGGACGGCGGCTCAGCGGCTGAGCCCCCGGTAACGGCCCACGGCGAGCGGGAAGAAGACCACGAGGAGCGCCAACGGCCAGCAGACGGCCAGGAGTCCGGCGTGCTCCGCGGCCCAGGAGCCGCCGACGCCCCCGGGGCTCCCGAACAGGTCGCGGACGGCGGTGGCCGTCGCCGACATCGGGTTCCACGCCGCGATCGCGCCCAGCCAGCCGGGCATCGACTCGGGCGAGGCGAAGACGTTGGACAGGAAGCCGATCGGCCAGACCAGGATCTGCACGGCCTGGACGAGTTCGGGGCGCCCGGCGAGCAGGCCCAGCCAGATGCCGATCCACAGCATCGCGAAGCGCAGCCAGAGCAGCAGCCCGATCGCGGCCGACGCCTCGCCCGCGCCGCCGTGCCAGCGCCAGCCCATCGCGAGCCCGACCCCGATGAGGAGCAGCAGGCTCAAGCCCGACTGGAGCATGTCCAGCACGCTGCGCCCGATCAGCACCGCGGAGGAGGCCATCGGCAGGGAGCGGAAGCGGTCGATGACGCCCTTGTTGAGGTCCTGGGTGATCGCGAGCATGGTGGCTTCGAGGCCGAAGGCCATGGTGAGGGCCAGCATGCCCGGCACCAGGTAGTGCTTGTAGTCGCCGCCGCCGGGGACGGTCATCCCGCCGCCGAGGAAGTACGCGAACATCAGCAGCATCAGCACCGGGAAGACCAGGCCCACGACCACCTGCACGGGCTGCCGCGCCCAGTGGGCGAGGCCGCGGCGGGTCATGGTCCAGGAGTCGACGAGGGTCATGGCGGTCATACGGGCGTCTCCTCTTCGGCCTTCGTGTCCTTCGTCAGGTGCAGGAACACCTCGTCGAGCGTGGGGCGGCGCAGGGCGATGTCCTCCGCCTCGATTCCGGCCGCGTCCAGCGCCCGTACGGTCTCGGTGAGCGCGGCGACCCGGTCGGTGACCCGGGCGCCGATCCACCGCCGGTCGGGGTCGGTCTCGACCGACGCCGCGCGGGCGGCCGCGCCGATCAGCGAGGCGGCGGCGGTCAGCTGACCGGCGTCGCGCAGCACGATGTCGATGCGGTCGCCGCCGATGCGGGCCTTGAGCTGATCGGTCGTGCCGTCCGCGACGACCCGGCCGTGGTCGACCACGCAGACGCGGTCGGCGAGCTGGTCGGCCTCCTCCAGGTACTGGGTGGTGAGCAGGACCGTCATACCGTCGCCGACCAGGGAGCGGACCGACTGCCACACCTCGGTGCGGCCGCGCGGGTCGAGCCCGGTGGTGGGCTCGTCCAGGAAGAGCACCCGCGGCCGCACGATGAGGCTCGCGGCCAGATCCAGCCGCCGCCGCATGCCGCCGCTGTACTGTCCGACCGCCCTGTCGCCGGTGCCGTCGAGGCCGAACCGCTCCAGCAGTTCGTCCGCGCGGGCCGCCGCCCGCCGCCCGCCGAGGTGGTGGAGGCGGCCGAACAGCTCCAGGTTCTGCCGGCCGCTCAGCTCCTCGTCGACCGCGGCGTGCTGGCCGAGGAGCCCGATGCGGTGGCGGACCTCGTCGGGGTGGCGCAGCACGTCGTACCCGGCGACTTCGGCGCGGCCGCCGTCATGGCGCAGCAGGGTGGCCAGGATGCGTACGCAGGTGGTCTTGCCCGCGCCGTTGGGGCCGAGCACGGCGTGCACGGTGCCGGGCGGGACGGTCAGGTCGAGCCCGGCCAGGGCCGGTTTTCCTCCGGCCCGTTTCCCTCCGTAGGTCTTGCGCAGTCCTTCGACGACGATCGCGGGATCGCTGTCGGCCACGGTCTTCCCCTCTCGCTCGGATGAGCACCACCATTAGTCAAACTTGACTACGAGCATCCGGAAGGTACTCCCCGACCGGGGGCTAGTCAAACTTGATTACTCGTGGGACTCCTCCGCGTACGGGTTCGTCGCCCCGTCCGGCAGGACGTCCACCGAGCGCTCCCCCTCGCCCGCCATGACGTACGCCCCGCCCTCGAGCCGCTCGATCAGCCCGCGGGTCCACTCGGCGCCGCTGTCGGCCGAGTGGACCCAGAACTTCATGATCTCGCCGATGTGGCCCCACTGGTCGGGGGCGCCCTGCGGCGGCGACCAGTGCCCGGTGACCTCGGCCCGCCACGCCTCCAGCGCCGCCACCCGCTCCTTGAGCAGCGCGATGGCCTCGCCGCGCGGCAGATCGACGATGAACCCGACCCCGGCCGTCAGCTCGTCGATCTTCTGATCGTGCCGCAGCAGCGCGTCCCGCAGCAGCTTGAAGTACTCCTCCTCGCCCGCCGCGGTCAGCTCGTACTCGGTGCGCGGCGGGCCGCCGACGGTGCTCGGGGCCACGTCGTGGGCGCGCATCAGGCCCTGCTTCGCCATCTGCTTGAGCGCGTGATAGATCGATCCGGGCTTGGCGTTGGACCACTCGTGCGCGCCCCAGAACTCCAGGTCGTTACGGACCTGATAGCCGTGCGCCCGCCCGTGCTGGCGCACCGCTCCCAGCACCAGCAGCCGGATCGCTGACATGTGCCCGTCTCCCCATCTTGCCCCCGCCTGACCTGCGCTGGGGTCCAGAGTAGGGGGGTCAGCCCTCCATGAGCGACCAATCGGGCTCGGGCATCGCCCCGGTCTCGAAGACCAGATCGAACGCGCCCTTCCCGTCGATCGTCTCGCGGATGACGTCCGCGTGCCCCGCGTGCCGGGCGACCTCCTGGATCAGGTGGAGAACCAGCCAGCGCCAGGTGCGGGTGCCGCCCTCGTCCCAGGGGTAGCGGGGCGACTCGAAGGTCGCGTCGAGCGAGGGCAGCGCGCGCACGACGTCGTCGGTCGCGCGCGCCACCGCCTCATACCGCTCCAGCAGCACCGGGACCGTCTCGTCCTCCGTGGGGACGAAGCTCTTCTCGAACTCCGCCAACGCCTCGGGCGACAGCCGGGTCTCCCCCTGGCCCTGGCCCCTGCGCACCCAGCTCAGCTCGGCGGAGGTCACGTGCTTGACCAGCCCGGCCAGGGACAGCGCGCTGGCGCTGGGCGCGCTACGGGCCTGCTCCTCGGTCAGACCGTGCACGGCGCGCCGGATGCCGCCGCGCTGCGCGTCCAGGAAGGCCAGCAGCGCGGAGCGCTCGTCCTTGCCGGCTTCGGAACTCACGATGATGGGCATGGCTGCCGCCTTTCACCAGGGCGGCCGGGTCGGCCGCCGTTCGATGGACCTCACAGTAGGAAGGGTTGCGGTCAGCTTCTGTCCGCAAGTCCGCAAGTCCGCAAGTCCGCAAGTCCGCAAGCCCGTGAGCCCGTAATCCCCGTAAGCGGACCTCGATCAGAACGGGAACCGGCTGCGACCGTGCTGGATCGAGATCCACTTGGTGGTGGTGAAGTCCTCGATCATCGCTTCGCCGTTGAGCCGCCCGAGCCCCGAGTGCTTCTCGCCCCCGAACGGCACGATCGGCTCGTCGTGCACGGTGCTGTCGTTCACATGGATCATGCCGGTGTGGACGCGCTTGGCCAGGCGGACACCGCGCTCGATGTCGCCGGTGTGCACGGCGCCGCTGAGGCCGTAGTCGGTGTCGTTGGCGATCCGGATGGCCTCCTCGTCACCGTCGAACGGGATCAGCACCACGACCGGGCCGAAGACCTCCTGGGTGAGGATCGCCGCGCCCTCGGGGACGTCGCCGAGCACGCTCGGCTCCATCAGGGTGCCCTGGGCCCGCCCCCGGACCAGCGCGGTCGCGCCGTCGGCGATCGTCTGGTCGACGAGCGCGGTGATGGCCTCGGCCTGGCCCTCGTTGATCAGCGGGCCGATGTGGGTGGCCGGGTCGCCCGGGTCGCCCACCTTCAGCGACTTCACCTTCGCCACGAACTTCTCGGTGAACGCGCGCTCCACCGCCCGGTCCACCAGCACCCGGTTGGCCGCCATGCAGACCTGCCCCTGGTGGACGAAGCGGCTGAACACCGCGGCGTCCACCGCGTAGTCGAGGTCGGCGTCGTCCAGCACGATCAGCGCGCTGTTGCCGCCCAGCTCCAGGATGGAGCGCTTGAAGTGCGAGGCGGCGACGGTGGCGACATGGCGGCCGACCCGGTCGGAGCCGGTGAACGAGATGACCTTCGGGACCGGGTGCTCGATCAGGGCGTCACCGATCTCCGCGATGTCGGTGACGACCACATTGAGCAGCCCGGCCGGCAGCCCGGCCTCCTCGAAGATCTTCGCGACCAGACCGCCGCCGCATATCGGGGTGTTCTGGTGCGGTTTGAGGACGACGGAGTTGCCGAGGGCCAGCGCCGGGGCGACCGACTTCAGCGACAGCAGGAAGGGGAAGTTGAACGGGCTGATCACGCCGACGACGCCGACCGGCACCCGGTAGAGGCGGTTCTCCTTGCCGTCGTCCGGCGACGGCAGGATGCGGCCCTCGGGGCGCAGCGCCAGCTGGACCGCCTCGCGCAGGAACTCCTTGGCGAGGTGCAGTTCGAAACCCGCCTTGACGTGGGTGCCGCCGCACTCCGCGATGATCGCCTGGGTCAGCTCCTTCTCGCGCTCCTCGATGACGCTCAGCGCCCGCTCGAAGACCGCCCGCCGGGCGTACGGGCTGCGGGCCGCCCACTCCGGCTGGGCCCGCTCGGCGGCGCGGTAGGCGAGGTCGACCTCGTCGACGGTGGCCACGGTGATGGAGGCCAGCTTCTCCCCGTCGTACGGATTGAAGTCGACGATGTCCCAGGAACCGCTGCCGGTGCGCCACTCACCGCCGATGTACTGAAAGGCCAACTCGGAGAAGTAGGACATGCCATCCCTATCTGGAGGACGCGGGACCGCATCCGGACACCCGCGAACGCGTGGGGGGTATTCCTGACGACACGTCATCCTACTGATCGGTCAGACCTCGCGCAGGAGCCCCCTGAGCAGGTCACGGCTCTTCTCCGGGGACAGGCCGTCCACCCGCAGCCGCCCCAGCACCCGCTCGTACTGCGCCACTTCATCGGGTTTGTCGAGGTAGAGGGCGCTGGTGAGCTGTTCCAGATAGACGACGTCCGGGAGATCGGGCTCCGGGAACCGGAGCAGGGTGAAGGCACCGCTCTCCCCCGCGTGCCCGCCGAGGGCGAACGGCATCACCTGCAGCCTCACGTTCGGCGCGTCCGAGACGGAGATGAGGTGCTGGATCTGGGCGCGCATCACCTCCGGTCCGCCGTAGGGGCGGCGCAGCGCGGCCTCGTCGAGCACCACGTGGAACGCCGGCGCCCGCTCGGAGACCAGCAGCTTCTGCCGCTCCAGCCGCAGCGCGACCCGGCGCTCCACCTCCGCGTCGCACGCCTGCGGCTGGCCCCGGGTGACCACGGCGTGGGCGTAGCCCTCGGTCTGCAGCAGGCCGTGGATGAACTGGACCTCGTAGACCGCGATGTGCGAGGCGGCGCCCTCCAGGCCGACGTACGTCTGGAACCAGCCCGGCAGGACGTCGCCGTAACTGTGCCACCAGCCGGTGAGGTTGGCCTCGCGGGCGAGTCCGAGCAGGGCCGCGCGCTCCGCCTCCTCGGTGACCCCGTACAGGGTGAGCAGGTCCTCGATGTCGCGCGCCTTGAAGCTCACCCGGCCCAGTTCCATCCGGCTGATCTTGGATTCGGAGGCGCGGATCGAGTAGCCGGCCGCCTCGCGGGTGATGCCCCTGGCCTCGCGCAGCCGCCTGAGTTGGGAGCCCAGGAGAATGCGGCGCACCACCGATCCACTCGACTCGCTTGCGGTCATCTGTCCGTGACCCTCCCTGTACGGAATGCGCACTTCCGGCGATGGGCCCCCGCAACCCGGCAGGCCGAAGTCTGCCACTTTCCGGGCTGCGGGCTGTGCCCAAGTGGTGACCCGAGCGGAAGACCTACGCACATGCGCGTAGGGATAAAGTGCGTCAAATCCGGATGTGGTGCCTCAATTCTTCTGCGTGCACGTGCATTTGCCCTTGCATCTGCTGTCGGCATTCGAAACCATGGGTATAGCGCACGTGCAAGCTCGTACGAGATCTGGCCAGGATTCGTCAGGGCCACGGATGCAGGAGTGCTCGCATGGGGAGCGAAGGTTCGGCCCTGCTGGAACCGCTGTGGCGAGGGCTTCCCGCGATCGATCCTTCCGCCGTCTCCGGCGCCGTCTCCTGTTCGCTCCCCGCGCGCTACGACGCGGTCAAGGGGGCACGGCAGTTCACCGGGGCCACCCTGCGTCAGTGGGACCTCCCCGAGCTGCTCGACGAGGTGGCCCTCGTCGTCTCCGAACTGGTCACCAACGCGCTGCGGCACGCGGTCGCCGCAGTGATGCCGGGCGGCCCGCCCGGCGACGGACACGAACCACCCCTGGTGCGGCTCCACCTGATGTACTCCGCCTCACGACTGGTGTGCGCCGTACGCGACCCCAGCGAAGCGGGGCCGGTCACCGGGGAGGCCGGGGACTGCGCGGAGTCCGGGCGGGGGCTGTACCTGGTGGAGTCCTGCACCGACGGCTGGGGCTGGCATCCGCTGGCCGGAACGCTGCCCGGCAAGATCGTCTGGGCCCTCTTCCGCCTGCCCCGCGCCTAGGGCCCATCCAGCGTGCCGCTCAATGGGGCGTGGTCTCCGGCGGCGCCGTCGTGATGCCCAGCGTGTGCAGCTGGAACAGGCGCCCCACATCGTGGGAGGTGACGATCCCCTCCAGATGTCCGTCGTCCACCACCAGCACCGGCATCCCCCCGGCCCCCGGCCGGGCCCGCTCCAGCACCTCGCTCAGCAGCTCGTCCGACACCGCGACCGTGCACCGCTCCAGCGGCGTCGCCACCTCGCGCACCCGCCGGTCCTCCCGCATCCCGGCCGGCACCGCGGCCAGCGCGCGCAGCTCCACCACACCACTGGGCCGGCCCTCGAAGTCCAGCAGCGGCAGCACCGAATGGCGTGAGTGCGCCGCCACCTCGTCGATGAACCGCCCCACCGGTAGCCAGTCGGCGCCCGTCGCGACCGGGGACGACATCGCGTCGCCCACCCGCACCCCGCGCAGCGCCGTGTTGATCCCGGCCCGCCGCCGCTCCGCGTTGGCGATCACCAGCATGAACAGCCCGACGAGCGCGATCCACAGCCCGCCGCCTTGCCCGCGCACGAACGAGAACCAGCCGACCGCGACGAGCAGGATCCCGAAGATCTGGCCGCTGCGCCCGGCCGCCCGCTCGGCCCGTTCCCGGTCGCCCGTACGCCACCACAGCAGCGCCTGCACCACCCGGCCGCCGTCCAGCGGGGCGGCGGGCAGCAGGTTGAACACCCCCAGCAGCAGATTGGCCCAGCCCAGCCAGATCAGCAGCGCCGCGGGCAGCCCCCACCCGGCGAGCGCGTTGACCCCGACCCCGGCGCCCACGGCGACGCCTCCGATGACCAGGCTGGTGAGCGGGCCGCTGACCGCGACGAGCAGGGCGATCCCGGCGGTGCGCGGCCGCCCCATCTGGGTCACGCCGCCGAGGGCCCACAGCGTGACGTCCTCGACGGAGACGCCCTTGCCGCGCGCGGTGACCGCGTGTGCGGCCTCATGCAGCAGCAGGCTCCCCATCAGCAGCAGCGCCCCGATCACGCTGGCGACGGCGTACACGAGTCCGGTCCGGCCGGGCGTCCAGGCGGGCAGCGTCTCGCGGCCCAGCCCGTAGGCGAGCACGACGACCAGCACCGGGGCGCTCCAGTGCATCCGCAGGGGCACCCCGAGGACATGACCTATCCGGACCGAGCCGTTCATCGCTCATCGCCCGTCTCACATCAGCAGGCCCCCCACCGATCACTACCAGTGTCGCTCACACATGGCCGACCGGGTCGTGCACCAGATGATCGAATTCCCCGTCCTTGGCGCCGCGCAGCATCGCCTCGACCTCGGCCGGGGTGTAGACGAGCGCCGGTCCGTCCGGGAAGCGGGAGTTCCGTACGGCCACGTGCCCGCCGGGCAGCTTGGCGAACTCGACACAGGACCCCTGGGAATTGCTGTGCCTGCTCTTCTGCCAGACGACCCCCTGGAGGTCCGCGGCCGCCATGCCGTTGTACGGGTGGTCGCGCACAGGGTTCTCCACTGTTCGTGCATCAGTGCAATGGTCAACTGCCTCGGATCATAGCCGCGTTTCTTTACTTGTACATGGGAAAATGCATGAGCAGATGCACGTGCATCGCTGATGTGATCACTGGGGCACGGCGTCTTCTGCCCCGCGCGGCGCGCATCAGTCGTCATGATCGGTCGTCATGATCGGTCGTCATGATCGGTCGTCAGGGTCGGTCGTCATGATCGGTCGTCAGGGTCGGTCGTCAGGGTCGGTCGTCAGGGTCGGTCGTCTTGAAAGACGACGAGGACGCCCTGCGGGTTGGCCGCGCTCGCCGTTGCTCCCGGGCCGTTGTCAGACCCCCCTGGCAGACTCACGGCCATGAGGTGGGCAGCGGCGGAGACGGGCGACGGGGGTGTTCGTCTCTGCCCGCTGGACGCCTCAGGAAAGGCCGCCGGGCCGGTCGCCGAGGTCCCGGCGGCGCGAGGCGGGATCGCCGAAGCCGTGCGGTCCCGCCCGGAGGCCGACCGGTGGGTGTGGCGGTCCACCGCCGAGGTCTATCCCCGGCTGCTGGCGGCCGGGGTCCGGGTCGAGCGGTGTTACGACATCGAGGCGGCCGAGGCCCTGCTCCTCGGCCACGAGGGGCGCTCGGGCGCCCCGCGCTCCCTCGCCGCGGCCTGGGCCCGGCTGCGCGGGCTGCCCGTCCCCGAGGACCCGCCGGTGCGGGCCGCCCAGACCCAGCCGTCGCTGTTCGAGCCCGGCCCGCCGCCGCTGCCGCCCGGCACCGACCCGCTCGACGCGCTGCTGGCGGTGTACCAGGCGCAGCTGGCCCGCACCGAGGCGGCCGAGCACCCGGGCCGGATGCGGCTGCTGACCACCGCCGAATCGGCCGGGACCCTGGTCGCCGCCGAAATGCGGCGCGCCGGGGTGCCCTGGCGGGCCGACCGCCACCGGGAGCTGCTGGACGAGCTGCTCGGCGAGCGCTATCCGGGCGGTCTGGAGCCCCAGCGGCTGGCCGAGCTGGCCGACGAGGTCTCCCGCGCCTTCGGGGACGGGGTGCGGGTGCGGCCCGATCTGCCCGCCGACGTCATCCGGGCGTTCGGGCGCGCGGGCATCACGCTCACCTCCACCCGGGCGTGGGAGCTGCGGGAGATCGACCACCCCGCGGTGGAGCCGCTGCTGCGGTACAAGAAGCTCTACCGGCTGCACACCGCCCACGGCTGGTCCTGGCTCCAGTCCTGGGTGCGCGAGGGCCGCTTCCGCCCCGCCTACCTGCCCGGCGGCACCGTCTCCGGCCGCTGGACCACCCACGGCGGCGGGGCCCTCCAGATCCCGAAGGTGGTGCGGCGCGCGGTCGTCGCCGACCCTGGCTGGCGGCTGGTCGTCGCCGACGCCGACCAGATGGAGCCCCGGGTGCTCGCCGCGATCTCCCGCGACCGGGGCCTGATGGAGGTCGCGGGCACCGGCCGGGACCTGTACGCGGAGCTGTCCGACCGCGCCTTCGCCGGCCGCCGCGACCAGGCGAAGCTCGCGCTGCTCGGCGCGATCTACGGGCAGACCTCGGGCGACGGGCTCAAGCACCTCGCCGCGCTCAGGCGCCGCTTCCCGGCGGCCGTGGCGTACGTGGACGACGCGGCCCGCGCGGGCGAGGAGGGCCGCCTGGTGCGCACCTGGCTGGGCCGCACCTGCCCACCGGTCGGCGGCGCCGCCGACCCGGCCGACGAGGCGGGCCTGCCGCGCGACCTGGGCGAGGAGCCGGGCTACGGCAGCACACGGGGCGCCCGCGCCCGCGGCCGCTTCACCCGGAACTTCGTCGTCCAGGGCAGCGCCGCCGACTGGGCGGTGCTGATGCTCGCGGCGCTGCGCCGCGCCCTGGCGGCCGCCGGGCTCCGCGCCGAGCTGGTCTTCTTCCAGCACGACGAGGTGATCGTGCACTGCCCGGAGCCGGAGGTGGCTGCGGTGCGGCAGGCGATCGCGGAGGCGGGCGAAGCGGCCGGCACCATCGCCTTCGGCTCCACTCCGGTCCGTTTCCCCCTCACCGTGGCGGCGGTGGAGTGCTACGCGGACGCCAAGGACCAGCCACAGGGCGAGGGACTCGCATCGCCCGACCGGCGCACCTCCGGAGGCAGCGGCCGCGCCCCGGCGCACACCATGGCCCCATGAGCATCAGCCTTGAGCGGCTGCGTCGCTGCTCCATCGCCGTGGACCTCGGAGCGTCCAGGACCCGCGTCTACCTCAAGCGCACCGGCCTGATCGTCGACGAGCCCACCGTGGCCGCCGTCAACACCCGCACCGGCGCGGTGATCGCGGTCGGGGCGTTCGCCGAGCGCATGGCGGGCCGTACGCCCGCCCACATCAGGGTGGTGCGTCCCGTCGCCGGTGGCACCGTCGTCGACATCGCCATGGCGCAGCGCATGCTGCGGCTGCTCCTCGGCAACAAGCTGCGCCGCGCCTGGCGCCGCAAGCCGCTGCCCAGCGCCGCCGTCTGCGTCCCGCACGACGCCGATCCGCTCGCCCAGCGCGCCGCCGTGGAGACGCTGTCCGGGCTCGGCGCCCGGCGGGTCGAGCTGGTGGACACGCTGATCGCCACCGGCGTGGGCTGCGGGCTGCCCGTGGAGCGGCCCGAAGCGACGATGATCGTGGTGTGCGGCGCGGCCACCACTCAGGTCGCGGTGCTGTCGCTGGGCGCGATCGTGGCCGCCGAGCGGGTGCCGGTGGGCGGCGAGACCGTCGATCACGCCGTCGTCCAGCACCTGCGCAACGCGCACGCCCTGATGCTGCCGAGCCAGGCCGTCCGCCCGCTGCACCTGGTCCTCGGCGACACGGCGCTGGCCTCTCTCGGTACCGAGGTGCACGGCCGTGATGTGGCCACCGGGCTCGCCCGGTCCGTCACGATCGACGTCGAGGGCGTGCGCAACGCCATCCGCACCCCGCTGACCGCCGTCATCGACGCGATCAGCGCCGTACTGCGCCGCTGCCCGCCCGATCTGGTGGCCGACCTCGCCGACCGCGGCATCGTCCTGGCGGGCGGCAGCGCGGTGCTGCCCGGGCTGGACACCCTGCTGCGGGAGTCGACCGGTGTCCCGGTGAACATCGCGGACAACCCGGGCGTGTGCGCGGTGGAAGGCCTCGGCGCGATGCTGGAGGGCAAGGTCCAGCCTCATGTCCTCAGTTCGGCCATCACCTGAGACCACCGCTCACCACCTCTCCCTCCGGGCAACTCCAGGAACTGATCGGAACTTTCTTCCCGACGCGTTGAGTGGCCGCCCCCTCCCGTCCGTACGAAGGGAGGAAGAGGCCGACATGGCCACCCAACCCCCCCGGGGCACAGACCGGGAGTCGTCAGTTGATGTTGTCCAACTCAGGTCCTGTCCTGGAGGTTCTGGTGCACGACGACGCCGCCGTGGCCGATGAGCGTCCGTCCAGATCGCAGCGCGGTACACCGGACGAGCAACTCATGCGTGCGCTCTACCAGGAGCACGCCGGACCGTTGCTCGCGTTCGTACTGCGCCTGGTCGCGGGCGATCGCCATCGCGCGGAGGACGTCGTGCAGGAGACCCTGGTCCGCGCCTGGCGGAATGCGGACCAGCTGTCCCGGGCCACCGGCTCCATCCGGCCCTGGCTGGTCACGGTCGCGCGGCGCATCGTCATCGACGGGCACCGCAGCAGGCAGGCCAGGCCTCAGGAGGTCGACCCCTCTCCACTGGAGCTGATGCCTGCGGAGGACGAGATCGACCGGGCACTACGACTGATGACACTGTCCGACGCGATGCACGACCTCAGCGACGCCCATCGCGAGGTGCTCGTCGAGACCTACTTCAAGGGCCGTACGGTCAACGAGGCGGCGGAAACGCTCGGCATACCCAGCGGGACGGTTCGGTCCCGGGTCTTCTACGCGCTGCGCTCCATGAAGCTCGCGCTTGAGGAGAGAGGAGTGACGGCATGACAGCGCAGGCGCACCACGCGGGACACGACGCCGTTGGCGCGTATGTGCTCGGCGTGCTCGACGAGGCGGACGCCACCTATTTCGAGGAGCATCTGGCCGGTTGTGACCAGTGTGGACGGCAGCTCGACGAGCTGACCGGACTGGAACCCCTGCTGGCGGACCTCGCGGCGGACATCCCCGGCATCCATGGGGCGCCCGGCCGGACCGCGATCACGGGCCACACCCCGCACGCGTTCACCGCCACCCCGACCGCCATCGACACCCTGACCGCAAAGCCCGGCCCCGCCCTGCTGAACCGCATGGTCGGCGAGGTCGCCGCGGCCCGCAGCAAGCGCAAGCGGCGCGGCCTGTACCTGGTCGCGGCGGCGGCCGCCCTGATCGTCGGCGGACCGCTCGGCACGATGGCCGCCACCTCGGGCTCCGACTCCAAGGCGCCCGTCGCGGCGAGCCCGACCGACAGCGCGCTCTTCGCCAAGATGCCGATGAAGATGGAGGGCACCGACCCGACCACCAAGGTGTCGGCGGCGGTCGCGCTGCAGGACAAGATGTGGGGCGTCGACGCCGTACTGCGGCTGAAGAACGTCAAGGGCCCGCTCAACTGCAGCCTCGTCGCGATCTCCAAGGACGGTCATGAGCAGACCATGATGACCTGGGCCGTGCCCAAGTGGGGCTACGGGATCGAGAACAGCACCGAGGAGATCGCGAAGAAGCCGCTGTGGGCACACGGCGGAGCGGGCATGAAGAGCGACGACATCGATCGCTTCGAGGTCCGCACGAGCGATGGCAAGCGGCTGGTCTCCGTCAAGGCGTAACCAGCCCTGCCCGAACAGCCCCGCCGGCCGCCGTGTCACCCGGATCGCCGACCACCCCGTGCGACGCCGTGAGCGAGATGTTACACAGAGTGTGATATGTCGCTTTCGCGTCCCCGGGGGGTCCGGATCCGAGGAGGCACACGTGGCTGACCCGGACGCCCATCAGCAACGCATGTTCACCCAGTACGTGCTGCCCGAGATCGAGGTGCTGCTGCGCGTGGCGATGTCTCTGACCGCTCAGCGCGCCGACGCCGAAGATCTCGTGCAGGACACGTTACTACGGGCGTACCGGGCAGTCGGCCGTTTTGACGGGAGACATCCACGGGCCTGGCTGCTGACGATCATGCGGCACGCGGAGGTGAGCCGGCGCCGCCAGCGTCGGCCCCGCCTGCTGGACGACCCGGACACCGAGCTGGAACGGCTCTCCCCGGCCCGCGACGCCACCCCGGAGGAACTGGTGGTGGACACCGCGTTCGACGAGGCCGTGGACGCCGCGTTCACCGCACTGCCGCTCCGTGACCAGCAGGTCGTACGGCTGGTCCATGTGGACGGGCTGTCGTACGCGGAGGCGGCGCAGGTGCTGGACGTCCCCAAGGGCACGGTGATGAGCAGGCTGCACCGGGCCCGGAGGCGGATCCGGAACCAGCTGCTGGCCGCGGGGCGCACCGGACGGGAACCCGAGCGAGGTGAGGCATGAGCCGATGGACATGGTGGCGCGACACCGAGCGGCGCCGGACGAGAGAGTGCCCGGTGGGCGCGCCGATGCTCCAGTCGTACCTCGACGGCGAACTGGACGCGCCGGACGCGAGCCGGGTACGGGCCCATGTGGCGGAGTGCCACGCTTGCGCCCGTGAGCTGTCCCTCTACCAGCGCGTCACCAGCGCGCTGGCCTCCCGGGGGGTGACCGACGAAGCGGCGCTGGCGCGGCTGAAGGAGTTCGCGGCCTCGATCGCGGAGCGGGAGAACACCCGGGAGCCGGGGGCGGACCCGGGTCCGGGGCCGGGGTCGGGGCCGGGGTCGGGGTCGGGGTCGGGGCCGAGCGCGGTGCGCAAGTCCGGAGGCTGACGCGGGGCCGCCGCGCGGCGGAGCACAGCAGTACGGCCGCGGTGAGCAGGGTCCCGGTGACGAGGGCGACATCGGCCAGGTTGAACACCGGGCCGCGCCCCGCCACCGTGATCCAGTCGACCACGGCGCCGCGCAGCGGGCCCGGCGCCCGCACCACCCGGTCGGCGCCGTTGCCGACCGAGCCCCCGGCGATCAGCGCCATGCCGCAGGCCAGGCCCCGGCCGTGGGCTCGCAGCCCCGCGCACACGGCGGCCAGGGTGGCGACCGCGCCGGTGAGAGTGATCATGGTGATCAGCGCCGGGCGGCCGTTCCCCAGCCCGAAGGCCACGCCCGCGTTGTGCACCAGCACCGCGCGGAACGGTCCCAGCCGGGCCTGTGGCCCCCAGGTACCGCTCCAGGCGGCCACCGCGAGCGCCTTGCTCACCTGGTCGGCCGCGATCACCATGAGCGCGGCCAGCGGAAAGAGCAGCCGGCCGGTGTGCTGGTGGGGGTTCATGGGCGGCCTCCCTGGATGCCGGGGCCGGTCCGTGGCACGGGCCGGGCCCGGGAGGGAAACCCGGCGGGAGCGCGTCCCGCTTCCCTCCATCCGTGACTTTCCCGGCTTTCGGCACTTTTCCGGGCCTTCCAGGCCCTACAGGTCTTACAGGCCTTCCAGGGCGCGGACACGACGGAGGGCCCGCAGGCGGCTGCCTGCGGGCCCTCGCTGTCACTTCACCGTGCTCGGCCGATGGCCGGAAGGGGTCACTCCGACGTCTTCCCCTTCGGCTGCAGCAGAGGCATCTGGTAGTCGGACAGCATCTTCATCTTGTTCTTGTCGATCGTCTTCCAGTCCTTGTTCAGCACACCGCCGGTGTCCCCCGAGTCCGGGTTCCAGGTCCAGTAGGTGTAGCTGATGCCGTTCTTCTTCAGGTAGTCCATCAGGGCGTTCTGCCAGATGGCCTCGGTGCTGTTGCCCGCGGTCTTGCGGCCGCCGAACTCACCCAGCAGCACCGGAGCGATGTTCTGCTGCTTGATGTAGGCCCAGTGCTTCTTCCAGATGGCGGGCATGTTCTTCGGGAAGTCCTTCGCCTGGAACCAGTTCTGGTTGAAGACGCCCGGACCGTAGTCGTGGGCCGAGTAGACGACCTTGTTGCCCTCGTCCAGCTTCACCGGGTACTTCTTCACACCCTGGAGGTCGCCGCCCCACCAGAACTGCTCGTTCTTGTGGCGGTCGGTGCCCTCGACGAAGATCAGCCAGTTCTTGTTGACCTTGTGGATCGCGTTACCGGCCTTGGTGGCCGCCAGGCGCCAGTCGGTCTTCGGGTTGCCGTCGCCCCAGGTGGCCTGGCCACGCGGCTCATTGTGCAGGTCGGCGCCGATCACCCGGTCGTTGTTCTTGTAGCGCTCGGCCAGCTTGACCCAGTCGCCCAGCCACTTCTTCTCGGTGAGGTTCTGGGAGTACCACAGCTCACTCTGGCCGTACTGGTCCGGGCGGTGCTGGTCCAGGATCACCATCATGCCCCGGTCGGTGGCACCCTTGACGATCTTGTCCATGATCTGCTGGCCGGTGAGGCCCTTCAGGTCGGGGTTCTTCTTGAAGTCGATCCCGTTGGGCTTGCTCTTGGCGTCGAACATCTCGTTCGAGTAGGGGAAGCGGATGGTGTTGAACCCCTGCTTCGCCATCTGGTCCAGCATGGACTCCCAGCTGCGGGCCCACAGGCCGTGCGGCGCGAAGGTGCCGGTCTCGGAACCGAACCAGTTCACACCGGTCAGGACGACCTTGTGGCCCTGCGAGTCCACGATGTCACCCTTCTTGGTGGA
Organism: Streptomyces sp. NBRC 110028; assembly: GCF_001417735.1. Lineage (GTDB taxonomy): Bacteria > Actinomycetota > Actinomycetes > Streptomycetales > Streptomycetaceae > Streptomyces. The sequence goes on along the minus strand of NZ_BBUZ01000022.1, from coordinate 678,811 downwards.
CAGCGGGAACTTCACCTGCGAACCGGCGGGCTTGCCCGCGGCGACCGAGGACGAGGAGCCCGAGTCGTCGGAGTTCATGGTGAACGCCGTGACGGTGCCACCCACGGCAGCGACAGCGACGACGGCCGCGGCGATACCCATACGCAGACGGCGGGAGCGCGGAGCGCGCTTCGTCTCGGTGGTCTCGGGGTTGGTCGGGACGTTGTTCTGGTCCATGGGGGAATTCATTCGGTGATACTCCTGAGGAATTCGCGTATTTCGGTCTTGAGGATGCTGGGGGTATTCGTCGGAGATTCCAGGCATTCCATTTGGGGGTCGGATACGGCGGTCAGCCGGACAATCCGCGCCTGTGGGAGGAGGTCGCCGATGAGGCGGTCAAGACCCTGGTCCTTCCAGCCGGGCCCGTCCACATCGATCAGCACCACATCCGGTTGCGCCGCTCGGGCCAGAGAAATTGCCTCCCGGGCCGATCCGGCAATTCCGGACAACTCCAGTCCCGGCTCCTCGATCACGAGATCAGCGAGAGCACTCAGCACTTGGGTGTGGTGCTCCACGACGAGAACTCTTTGCATCGATGGAGCTCCTTCGGGCTTTTTTGTCCTGTCGCTCACCGACATTAGAAAAACCCGGGGCTCGAAACACCGTACGCACGACCGAAATCTGGATACCTCAATTGCAGGAATTCAGGGCACGCCAAACGGCCGAATTCCGACTACCTCAGTTGAGGTAGCGAAATTCGGCCGTTTTATATGGGTTATGTCCGTTTCGCGGAGGTGGTGGAGGGTGCGCGAGGGAGCGTGCGAGGGCACACGAAGGGGCCCCGCGGAGGTCCGCGGGGCCCCTGGGGATGCCTACCGGGCGAGGATCAGCCGGTCAGCCGGTACGCGTAGCCGGGGAGGAAGACACCCGCACCGGCCGCGCAGCCGTCCGCCTGCCCCGGTTGCTTGATCCACAGGAAGGCGTCGATCCCGGGGATCCCGGTGGCCGCCGTGGGGGTCCGGCCCAGTCTGCGGCCCGGCGGATCGCAGAACTGGTGCTTGGAGGTGGGCCCCGCCCCGTTGCGGCTGGTGTCGACCACGACCCCCAGCCGGGGGAGGCGCAGCTCGCGCAGCACGGTCAGGCCGTAGCGCACCTCGTCGCCGGTGGCGTTGAAGTTGGAGACGTTGACCGCGATGCCGTCCCCGTACCGGTCGATACCGGCGCGCCGCAGCCGCCCGGCCATGGTGCGCGCGGGCTGCCAGCCGGAGTTCCCGGCGTCGTAGTAGACCCGGGCGCGCGGGGCCCGCGCCTTGAGCGTCCGGGCCGCGTACGCGAGGGCGGCGAACCGCTCCGCACGCTGCCGCTTGCGCAGACAGCCCACGTGGGCGAGGGCGTCCGGTTCGAGGACGACCAGGGCGGGCCGGTCACCGACGCCCCGGGTGAACGCGTCGATCCAGCGCCGGTAGGCGACGCCCGCGTCGCCGCTGCCGCCGGAGCTGTACTGCGCGCAGTCCCGCTGCGGGATGGCGTACGCGACCAGGACCGGCAGCCGCCGCTGGGCCGCGGCCGTGCCGACCAGGCCCCGGACCCGGTCCTCGACCAGCGACTCGTTGGTCTCGGTGAACCAGGCGGCCTGCGGCTGGTCGGCGATGCGCCCGCGGATGGCCGCCGCCCGCCGGTCGCGCGGATGGGCGCGCACCCAGGACGCGGCGGGGTTGTGCGGGTCGGTGTAGAAGCGGGTCGTCGCGGGATAGAACGGCTTGGCCACGGAGAGTGAGGGCCTGTGGGAAGGGGTGGCCGCGGGCCGCAGCAGCGTGCGCACCGTGGTGACGGCCATCACGACCTCGGCCACCAGCACCATGACCAGCAACTGGGCCATGCCGCGGCTCAGCCATGAGGCACGGCGCGACCGCGCCGGCGGGCGGGCCCGGTCGGCGCGGTCGCGCGGTTCGGTGAACATCGCCACCTCCGCCGGTCAGCTGTGGTGGGAGTCGCCGGGCGGCGGGCGGCGGCGGCTGATGAGCACCACGGCCAGCACCGCGAGCACGACCAGCACCCCGGCCACCACTCCTATCGTGACCAGGGCGGATTCATCCCCCGCCGCATGGGAGGCGGCGGCCGGTTCGGTGCGGTGCGGGGAGGGGGCCGCGGTGGGCTCGGCGGAGGGCGGCGGCGCGGCCCGGTCCGCGAGCGCCCTGGCGGGGGCGATCACCCCGTAGCCGTAGCGCGGATCGTGGCCCGCCGAGCCCTTCCGGTCGGCCGTGTCGATCAGCTTCCGGACGATCTGCCGGGAGTTCCAGCGGGGGTGCTCCGAGCGCAGCAGCGCCGCTCCGGCGGCGACCCAGGGCGCGGCGTAGCCGGTGCCGTCGCCGGTCCAGTAGTCGTTGTTGCCCGCCGTGGTGAGGATGGCGACTCCGGGCGCGGCGAGGGTGATGCCCCTGCCGTGGTGGGACGAGGTCCACACGGCGCCCTTCTTGTCGGTGGCCACGACGGCGACCACCCCGGGGAGGGCGGCCGGGTAGGTGGGCCGGTTGCCGTCCTTGCCGTTGTCCCCGGCGCCCGCCACGACCACGGCGTCCTGGGTCGCGGCGTACTTCACCGCGGACTTCAGGGCGGGGCTGGGGTGCTTGAAGGACACGGCCACATGGATGATGTGCGCGCCGTGGCTCGCCGCGTGGCGGATGGCCCGGGCGGTGGCCTCGGCCTGGGGCTTTCCGTTGCGGTACACCCCGAGCGGCATGACCCGGGCCCGGGGCGCGAGCCCGTACACCCCGTCGCCGCGGTAATTGCGGCCGGTGCCCGCGATGATGCCCGCGGCGTGGGTGCCCTGCTCGTCCGCGTTTGCGTCGTCCCGGGTGACGGGGCTGCCGCCGCCCGCGAAATCCTTTCCGGCGGCGACCCGCCCGCGCAGATCCGGATGAGTCGCGTCCACCCCGGTGCCGACGACCGCGACGGTCACTCCGGCACCCTTGCTGAATTTCCACGCGCGCTCCGCCTTGAGCGCGGTGAGCGCCCATTCGGAATCGTGCAACGCACCGCTGCCGGAATCACTCGCCGCGGCCGGCGTGGCCAGTGCGAGGGTCATCGCTGCGATGACCACTCCGGCCCGGCCGGCGCATGGATGGCGTGACATCACGTGACCTGACATTACGTCACCTACTCTCATCACACGGGACGCAAGGCCGTCGGGCCCCTTTCATCTTGGGCAGCCCCCGGAAGTACTGACACCCGCGGGCGAGGGATCCGCCCTTCCCCTCTTCGGGGGAAAGGCCCGGGGCCGGAGAGGCGGCGCTCCCCGAAATGGGGGAGGAAAGAGGTCCGCCGAAGGTGCACTCACCGCTCCCCCGAGCGCGGGTACTACCTCCTTTGCGGGTGACGCACTCTGGGACTCGACGGCGATAAGAGCCTCCTGTCGAGGGAGTCGCGATGCAGCGTTTCCGAACGTTCAGTGAGCGCACCGGAGAGCCGGGCGATCGAGCGGACGTGACCACCCACCGGCGAAACGGGAGCCCTGTCCGGATCGGTTCACCGCGGCGGAGGACGGCGGGTCTGCCCGGTCTGGCGCTGCGGTTCGCGGTGGTCGGCGGGGGCGGTGTGCTGGTGAATTCGGCAGCGCTCTTCGCGCTCTACCACTGGGTGGGACTACCGCTTCTGGTGGCGTCCGGCATCGCGGTGGAACTGGCCGTGGTCCACAACTATCTGCTCAACGACCGGTGGACCTTCGCCCTGCGCACGCCGTCGACCGGACGTTTCGTCAAATTCAACATATCCGTGCTGGGCGGACTCGCGATCAACGTCGTGCTCGTCTGGTCTCTGGTGCACGCCGGAATGCATCTCCTGCTGGCGAATTGCCTCGGCATCGCCGCCGCGTTCGCGGTCAACTTCGTGTGCAGTACCGGCTGGGTGTGGGGGAGGCGAAGCCGATGATGATCCCGATCGTCTATCTGGTGCTGGTGTCGGTCTCGGTGCTGCTCACCGTGCAGTCGAGCCACGTCCTGTACCTCATGCTCTACACCTGGGACCGGGCGGACGCCGAGCGGAAGGCCCGGGCGCCGGAGACCTTCATTCCGCCGCGGCTCTCCTTCAGCGTGCTGCTGCCCGCCCGGCATGAGGAAGACGTCATCCAGTCCACGATCGAGCGGGTGGTGCGCGCCGATTATCCGGCCGAATTGCTGGAGGTCTTCGTGATCTGCTCACAGGACGACGACGGCACCGTGAAAAAGGCCGAGGAGAAGATCGACCAGCTGGCCCGGGAAGGGCTGCACAACGTGCGGGTCGTGGTCTTCGACGACGGGCCGATCAACAAGCCGCACGGGCTCAACACCGCCCTGCCGCAGACCGCCAACCAGGTCGTGACCATCTTCGACGCCGAGGACGACATCCACCCGAAGATATTCCGGCTCGTCAACACCGTGATGGTGAAGGAGCGGGTCCGGGTGGTGCAGGCGGGCGTCCAGCTCATGAACTACCAGTCCAACTGGTATTCCACGCTGAACGTCCTGGAGTACTTCTTCTGGTTCAAGAGCCGGCTGCACTACCACGCCCACCACGGCTCCATCCCGCTCGGCGGCAACACCGTCTTCTTCTCCCGCGAGCTGCTGCTGAAGCTCGGCGGCTGGGACGACCGCAACCTCACCGAGGACGCGGACATGGGCCTGCGGATCTCGGCCATGGGCGAGCGGGTGCGCGTGGTCTACGACGACCGGTATGTGACCAAGGAGGAGACCCCGCCCACCCTCGGCCACTTCATCCGGCAGCGCACCCGCTGGAGCCAGGGCTTCATGCAGACCCTGAAGAAGGGCACCTGGAAGAAGATGCCGACGCGCAAACAGCGCTGGCTGGCCTTCTACGTGCTGGTGTTCCCGCGTGGGCAGGCGCTGCTCGGCCTCTATCTGCCGCTCTCGCTCGGCATGATCCTGATCCTCAAGGTGCCGGTGCTGATCGCGCTCTGCTCGTATCTGCCCGTACTGCTGCTGGTCGCGCACTTCCTGGTGCAGATGGTCGGCCTGTACGAGTTCACCGACGCCCATGGGCTCGAAGCCTCGCCGAAGGCCGTCGTCCGGATGGCGATCGCCTGGTTCCCGTTCCAGATGGTCCTCGCGTACGCCGCGCTGCGGGCCATGCGGCGGCAGCTGGCCGGCCGCCACGACTGGGAGAAGACACAGCACGTGGGCGCCCACCGGGGCCCGACCGAGGAGGCGGAGTCGCGTGTCGCATGACCCCGTGCCCCACCGGGCACCCTCGAACCCGGTCACCGTCGACCAGGACCGGGCCGCCCCGCAGCGGCCCCCCGCGCGGCGCCGCCGCCGGTTCTCCGTGGAGCGCGGCTGGTTCCCGCCGCTGGGGAACGCCGGGCGGATCGCCCTGGTGCTCTCCCTGCTGACCGGAGCGCTCACCCACGGCTACCACCTGTTCCGCTACCCCCTCTACCTCACCGACGAGGGCATCTACATGCAGCGGGCCTGGTCGCTGGTGCGCGAGACCAGCCTGTCCCCCTACACCTACGACTACGACCACGCCCCGGCGGGCTGGATCACGCTGGCCGGCTGGGTCTTCCCGCTGCCGAAGCAGTTCGAGACGTTCGGCAACGCGATCAACACCGGTCGCTTCCTGATGCTGCTGGTGCATGTCGCGAGCGTCTATCTGCTGTTCGAGGTCACCCGGCGGCTGTCGGGCAGCACGCTGGCCGCCACCATCGCCGCGTTCTTCTTCAACGTCTCGCCGATCGCGGTCTACTACCAGCGCCAGGTGCTGCTGGACAACCTGATGATGTTCTGGCTGCTGCTGAGCCTGTTCGCGCTGCTGCGCCGGGAGACCACCATCAGATCGGTGTTCGGCGGCGGTCTGGCCCTGGGGCTCGCGCTGATCACCAAGGAAAACGCGATCTTCTTCGTGCCGAGCTTCGTCTATCTGCTCTACCGGCGGATCAAGGGGTCGGCGAGCCACCGGTTCCTCCGGACGCTCTGGCCGTTCGCCGCGGCGGCTCCGATCGGCGCCTATGTGACGTACGCGCTGCTCAAGAACGAGCTGCTGCCGAGCAGTTTCGACTTCGACCTGAACAACCCGCCCGCGGACCACGTCTCGCTGCTCTACACCCTGTGGTGGCAGCTCAACCGCAGCCAGGGCAATCTGCTCAGCCACAACGGGCTGCTGTACACGAGCTGGCTGATGCGCGACTCGTTCATGCTGATCACCGGGTTCGGCGCGATGCTGCTGTGCCTGTGGTGGGGGCTGCGGGACCGGCAGCGCAACCTGGGCTACCTGATCGTCGGCACCCTGGCCTTCGGCTACACCTTCTATCTGCTGCGCGGCAGTGTGGTGCTGGACTTCTACGTCACCCCGCTGATCCCCATGTTCGCGATCAGCATCGGGATGGCAGCGGACCGGCTGCTGAAGGCCTCGTTCAAAAGCCGTTTCATGCGCCAGGCGCATTCGATGGTCCGGGTCGCCGTGCCCTCGCTGGTCGTGGTCGTCCTGCTGATATCACCGTCCTCCGGATATCTGGTGCACACCAATACCGAGGGCCATGTGCAGATCGCCGACCAGTACCAGTCGAAGCTGAATCTCACCAAAATGCAGCATGATCAGATCGCCTGGATACGCAAACACGTGCCATCAAATTCACGCATCATCATGGACGACGACCTATGGGGAGAGCTGCACGATGTGCGCCCGTTCTATCCCTATGCGCATTCGCACTGGAACGCCTCGTCCGACCCCGATGTGCGCGACAAGCTGTTCAAAAAGAGATGGCAGAACATCGACTACATCATCTTGTCGAACAAGATGCGCAAGTCGATGGCGACAAACAACGCCGACGGCCGCGAAAACTGGATCCTACGGGCCCTGCAGAATTCCGACCGGGTCTGGGCGGACGTCCAGGGCAACATCAAGCTCGAAATCTACCGGGTGCAATAGCCGCGGGAAGAGGAGGTGAAGGCCATGCCTGAGTACGACGACTGGGATGTTCCGGAGGACAGGGATGTTCCCGAGTACGAGGAGGAATCCCCGGCCGGGAACGACCCGGGCGACAAGCCCAAGAAGAAGCTCACCTGGAAGACGGTCCTGCTCGCTCTCGTGGTCTTCGCGATCGTCGGATCGCTCGTGCAGGTGATCGCGCGCGGTGGCTTCGGTGGCGCCCTCGACACCACCGGCAACGGAGGCGGCGGAGCCCCGAAGAAGGGGCATCCGCACGAGCGGCAGGAGATACGGCCGCCCAAGCAGCCCAAGACCATCAAGCTGGGCAACCAGCGCGTCCCGCAGGCGTCCGGCCCGATCATCGTGCTCAACCCGGGCCTGGTGACCCCCGGCGGCAAGGCGACGGTCGAGGGCGGCGGCTTCGGCAAGAAGTCCACCGTGGACCTGCTGCTCAAGGCCCGGGCGTCGGACACCAAGGGGCGGGCCATCGGCAGCGTCCGCACCGACCGCTACGGCTCGATCTACGCCCGGTTCACCGTGCCCGAGTCCAACAGCGGCCGGCCCGCCACCCTCGTCGCCCAGCAGCGCGGCAGCGCCAACGCGGCCGAGGCCAAGGTGATCACCGGCGGCGCGGTCGGCACCGCGCGGATCAACAAGCTGGTCGGCCGGCCGGGCGACACCGTCTCGGTCAGCGCCCACGGCTTCCGGCCCGGCGAGTCGATCGACGTGTTCTGGGGACGGACCACCGGCGTCCCCGTCACCACGCTGCGCACCGACAGCGGCGGCAGCGTGGGCCGCGCGGACATCAAGGTCGGGGTGGCCCCGACCGGCAACAGCACGCTGGTGCTGGTGGGCAAGCGCAGCAAGACCACGGCCACCGCCCCCTTCCAGATGCTGGCCATGTACCCGTCGATGAAGTCCAAGCCGTACGCGCTCAAGGCCGGTCAGCGGATCACGCTGTCCGCCAACAAGTTCGCGCCCGGCGAGCGGGTGCTGGTCTACATCAACCGCAACAGCGGGCTGCCCGCCTTCACCGCCCAGGCGAACGCCATGGGCCAGATCCGCGACGTGGCGTTCAACGTGCCGTTCGGGCTCAAGGGCCGGCAGACGCTGATGGCGATCGGCGACCAGAGCCGGGCCGTGGTGCGCTCGGGGTTCACGGTGCTGCCGTACACCCCGTCCGCCGAGCCCAGCGCCTTCGGCGGCCGGGCGGGCACCACGCTGAGCTTCTACGTCGCGGGCTTCGCCCCGGGCGAGACGGTGACCGCGTACGCCGGGTCCGGCTCCACCGGACAGCGGAAGATCGCGACCTTCCAGGTCGACAGCCGCGGCAAGGCGTCGGCTGTGGGCTCGTACCGGATCACCCCGGCCGACGAGAACGGCGTCGCCTTCCAGCTCGTCGGCCAGAAGAGCGGCGGCATCGCCAAGGCGAGCATCAACATGTCCTCGGGCCACGGACAGAACGATTAGGTACGCCGGTGACGCCGGTGACGCCGGCGAAGACGCCCGAAGCGGGAACGTGGGCCGGCAGGTCCGTCCGGCCGCCTTCAGGGCCCTTGGGCCCACGTTCGCGATAGTCCGGAGATGTACCATGCGTCCTGGAGTGTCCTATGAGTATTATTTTCGGCCCCAACTCGCGAAGAGTCCTCCAGTTCCTGACCCATATCGAGGACCTCTCCCCCGAAGAAATCGACCGGGTGGCCGATCTGTGGAAGCAGACCTCCAGCCAGACCCGGGCCGAGGGGTGGGCGGAGGTCCACCGCACCACGACCGACGAGGAGCGGTACCGCATCCTCGTGGCCGCCGCCGTCGCGCGCCGCGCCGCCCTGGACGCGGCCCGTAACCACCGCCGTCACGACTGGGCCTTCTGGGCCGCGGTGTGGGACGCCGCGGCGGCGGTCGCCGTGTGCGATCGCATCGGAAGCCACTACACCGTGCTGGTCGCGCCGCTCGCCGCGGTCATGCCGTCGCTGGCGCACTGCCGGCGCGATGAACTCAGCACCCGCGAACTGCAGGGTGCCGTCCTCAAGGGAGGTGGGTAGCGATGGGTGACGACCGGATCGACGTTGTGGTGGCCGATGACGACCCGGCAGTCCGGGAAGCCCTCGCGGACCTCATCGACTCCCACCCCGACCTGGAACTCGTGGGGCTGGCCACCGACCACGAGCAGGCCGTGCACGAGGCGGTCGAACACCATCCCCGCGTCGTCGTAATGGACGTGCACATGCCAAAGGGCGACGCCCCGGGCAGTGTCCGTGCCATCCGTGACCAGGCCCCCGGCGCCCGCGTGGTCGCGCTGTCCGCCCACGGCGACCGCGAGACCGTCCTCAACATGCTCGCCGTCGGCGCCACCGGCTACCTGGTCAAGGGCACCCCCGCCGAGGAGATACTCGAGGCGATCAACCGGGCCGCCCGCGACCAGTTCTCCATGTCCGCCGACCTCCTCACCGACTGCGCGGAACCCCTGCGCCGCGCCGACCGCGCCGCCTGGCGCTTCGAGGACCTGGTGGGCGGCCGGCTGGAGGAGTCGTATCTGGACCTGCTCGGCCACGCCCCCTGCGGCGTGCTGGTCCTCGGCTCCCGCGGCCGGATCGAGTTCGCGAACGCACACGTACGGCACATGTTCGGCTACAGCTCGTCCGAGCTGCGCGACAAGCGGCTGCGGGACCTCGTCCCCGAGCGCTACCGCACCGCCTCCGAACAGCTCGTCGGCCGGGTGTTCAGCGCCCCGTCGGCGATGGCGGGCCGCCGCCGGGACGGCACCGAGTTCCCCGCCCAGTTCAGCGGCGGCCATCTGCAGGGAAAGCGGGCCCGCGGCGTCGTCTTCGTCGCCGACCTGAGCCAGCTGCGGGCCGCCGAGAGCCGGTTCCGCCAGCTCATCGAGTCCTCCCCGGACGCGATGATGATCGTGGACACCGCCGGGCGCATCCAGGCCGCCAACAACCGCACCGAAGCCCTCTTCGGCTACGACCGCGACCATCTCATCGGCCGCGCCGTCGAGGCGCTGCTGCCCGACCAGCCGCTGACCGTCTCGCTGCGCGAATGGGACGAGTCCGAGGAACCGCTCGGCCACAGCATGGAACTGGTCGGCCGGCGCAGTGACGCCAAGCAGTTCCCGGCCGACGTCAGCATCAGCCCGCTGCGCACCGAGGAGGGTCTGCTGACCGTCCTGACCGTCCGCGACATCACCGAGGTGCAGCGCGCCCAGTTCGTCCTGGAACGCAGCCTGGAGCTGCTGGAGGTCACCGACCGGGACCGGCAGGCCCTGCTCAGCCATCTCGTCCACGCCCAGGAGGCCGAGCGCGGGCGGATCGCCGCGGACATCCACGACGACACCATCCAGGTGATCACCGCGGCCAGCCTCCGGCTCCAGCAGCTGCGGCGGCGGCTGCGGGACCCGGAGGAGCAGCGGGTGATGGACAAGCTGGACGAGACCCTGAAGCTGTCGCTCAGCCGGCTGCGCCAGCTGATCTTCGACCTGCGTCCGTCCAGCCTGGAGCACGGCTGCCTGGCCGCCGCGCTGCGCGGACTGCTGGAGCAGATCCGCACCGAGACCGGCCTCACCTACCGGCTGGAGGACCGGCTCGCGGCCAAGCCGCCCGCCGAGACCATGGCGCTGATCTACCGCACCGCGCAGGAAGCCCTGATGAACGTGCGCAAGCACGCGCGGGCGAAGACGGTGCACGTCCAGCTGCTCGGGCTCGACGAGGGCTGTCTCGTACGGATCGTCGACGACGGCCAGGGCTACAACCCCCTTGAGGTCGAATCCCGTCCCGGCCACCTCGGGCTGTCCCTGATCCAGGAACGGGCCCAGATCGCGGGCGGCTGGTGCCGTATCGAGAGCGCCCCGGGCGCGGGCACCACCGTCGAGTTCTGGGTGCCGCTGAGCGATCCTCCGCCGATCCCGGCCCTCGGCGCGCCATCCCTCGGCTGCCCGTCCCCGGAAGGGGAACCGGAGCCGTGACCGCCCCGGCGGAGCTGACCAAGGTCCTGATCGTCGAGGACCACCGGGTGGTCGCCGAGGGACTGTGGGCGCTGCTGGCCGAGTACGCCGACCTGACCGTGGTCGGCTGGGCGGACTCGGTCGCCGAGACCGTGCCCATGGCCAAGGAGCTGTCACCCGATGTGGCCCTGGTCGACTTCCGGCTGCCCGACGGCACCGGGGCCGACGCGGCCGCGGGCATCCGGGCCCATGATCCCTCCACCGCGATCGTGATCCTCAGCGCCGACGCCAGCGACTCGGCGCTGCTGGCCGCGGTGGAGGCGGGCGCCTGCGGCTATCTGCTGAAGTCGGCGAGCGGCGACGAGATCGCCTCCGCCATCCGCTCCGCCGCCGAGGGCGAGACCCTGATCCCGGCCGGCACGCTGGTGGAGGTGCTGTCCCGGCACCGCGAGTCGGCGCGCTCGACCGCCGAGCAGACCGGGCGGCTGGAGAGCCTGACCCGGCGCGAGCAGGAAATCCTCACCCTGATGAGCCAGGGCCTGGACAACCGGGCCGTCGCTGAGCGCTTGCTCATCAGCTACGCGACCGTCCGCACCCATGTGCGCAAGATCCTGGAGAAGCTCGAGGTCCGCTCGCAGCTGGAGGCCGTCGCCAGGGCCACCGAATGGGGTTTCCGGCCCGTGGAACCGGAGTAGCGCCTCGGTCAACCGGGGGCGGACGAATGGGGGACGAAATCCCCCGGCAGTTGGAATTCCGGACGGCCCTCGCCGAGTTCCCTTCCCGTGCGCACAGCTGGACCTCCGTTCCGTCGTTCCGTCGCTCTCGTTCCCTGGGCAGGTGAGTCAACGTGGCGCTTCGCGTTCTGATCGCAGACGATCACGCGGTGGTCCGGCAGGGCCTGCGCATGATCCTCGGGCTCGACAACGAGATCAAGGTGGTCGGCGAGACGACCAACGGCCGGGAGGCCGTACGGCTGGCCCGCGAGCTGTGCCCCGACGTCGTCCTCATGGACCTGCTGATGCCCGTGATGGACGGGGTGTCGGCCACGGCGGAGATCCGCCAGGACATCCCCGAGGTCGAGGTGGTCGCGCTGACCAGCTCCCTCGACGACGCCATGGTGATGGGCGCGGTACGGGCCGGGGCGATCGGCTTCCTGCTGAAGAACGCCGAGGCCGACGACCTGAGGAACGCGGTGAAGGCCGCGGCCGCCGGCCAGATCCATGTCTCCCCCGCCGCGATCTCCCGGCTGATGGGCCAGGTCCGCGAGCCGAGCGGACCCGAACAGCTCACCGAGCGGGAGACCGAGGTGCTGACGATGCTGGCCCGCGGCAAGGCCAACAAGGAGATCGCCCGCGATCTGCGCATCGGCCAGCAGACCGTGAAGACGTACGTGAGTCACATCCTGACCAAACTCGGCGTGCACAGCCGGACCCAGGCGGCGGTGTACGCGGTGCAGTCGGGCCTGGTGCCGGCCGGTGAGCTGACCCCGCCCGAGGCACTGGAGTCCACGACGAGGGAGCAGTGGTGGTCGGCGTGATCGCTTTTGGGATACATGGGCACCGGTACGGGCACGGCTTCACACCGGTGAGGTGGCGGCGCCGTCGCACCGCGCTCGCCGAGGTGACCGAGCGGGTCCTCGTCGGCGAGCCGGGCGACGAGGTGCTGCGGCTGATCGCCCACCGGCTGCGCGAACTGCTGGGCGCCGACCTGGCGCGGATCATGGTGCTGGAGCCGGGCGACGTCCTGGCGGTACGGGCCACCGACGGCACCCCGGACGCCATCCCCCGCGGGCTGCTGACCCCGGGCGGGTCCGCCCCCGCCCGTAGGGCCATCCGCGCCGGACGCCCCACGGTCTCCGGGGGCGAACCCGAGCGCCCCAACCTCTTCGGCCTCTTCCGGCGGGTTCCGCACGACACGGCGCTGGCCTGCGTACTGGACGCGCCGCTGCTGGTGCGCGGCCAGACCGCGGGCGTGATCGAGGTGGCGACCCGGCGCGGCGGCCGACGGCTCACCCGGGCCGATGTGAAGACCGTCCGGATGTTCGCGGAGCCCGCCGGGCTCGCCGTGGCCCGGCTCCGCGGCCGCGAACAGCTGCGCCGGGTGGCCGCCACCGCCGCCGCGGCCGCCGGGCAGGGTTCCGTACGGCGCGCCCTGGACTCCCTGGCCGCGGCCGCGGTGGCCCGTACCACCGCCGCGAGCTGCACCGTCTACCTGCTGGAGCCCGGGCCGGGCGCCGTCCTGCGCATGGCGGGCGGCGGCCACGGGCACACCCCGCCGTCCCGTGGAACCGCGCTGGAGGCGATCGCGGGCGCCACGCCGGTGATCCGCCACGGCGGGACCGGGACGAGGGAGGCTCCGGCGCGGGGCGCGGTGGCCGCCTGGCCGCTGCTGCGCGGGACCACCGTCATCGGCGCGATGTGCTGCCACTTCCCGGCGGGCCGCCGCCCCGGCGAGACCGACATGGCCGTCCTGGAGGTCATCGCGGGCCACGCGGCGTGCGCCGTGGAGACCGACCGGCAGCGCGCGGCCGCCCGGGAGACGGCGGTACGGGAGGAGCGGCAGCGGGTCTCCCGGGAGCTGCACGACTCGGTCTCGCAGGCGCTGTACGGCATCGCGCTCGGCGCCCGTACCGCCCGTGAGCTGCTGGAACGCGATCTGGCCGAGCCGACCGGGGTGGTCGAGCTGGCGCAGCTCGCCGAGCCGATCGAGTACATCCGGCGGCTCGCGGACGTCGCGATCGCCGAGACCCGGACCCTGCTGTGCCAGCTGCGGCCCGAGTCGCTGGAGGCCGAGGGCCTGGTCGCCGCGCTCACCCAGCACGTGGAGACCCTGCGGGACCGGTACGGCATCACGGCCGAGGCGACGTTCGGGTCCGAGCCGGAGACCACGCCGGAGGCCAAGCACGCCCTGTACCGGATCGCGCAGGAGTCGCTGCACAACATCGCCAAGCACTCCCGGGCCCGGAACGTCACCCTCCACCTGCTCAGCGGCCCCGACACCGTCACGCTGACCGTGGCCGACGACGGCGTGGGCTTCGACTCCCAGGGCACGTTCCCCGGCCATCTGGGGCTGCTGTCCATGCACGAACGGGCCCGGGAGGTGGGCGGCACCCTGCTCGTGGACAGCCGCCCGGGGCAGGGAAGCCGGATCCGGGCCACGGTCCCGGCCGAGCCCTGAGCCGAACCCGAGCGACATATGAGACATTACTGCCCCTCCATGTCGAATCTGTGAAGGGAAACCCGGGGTGATCGTCGTCGGGAACCACACGCGGGAACCGGATCTGCGGGCCGCGCTGGCGGCGGTCGAGGACAGCCTCGTGGAGGCCACCCGCAGCGACGTGCCGTTCATCAGCGAGGCCGCCCGCCATCTCACCCGCCCGGGCGGCCGCCGGCTACGGCCGATGCTGGTGCTGCTGGCCGCCCGGTTCGGCGATCCGGACGCGCCGGGCGTGGTGCCCTCGGCGGTCGTCGTCGAACTGACCTATCTGGCGACGCGCTACCACGACGACGTACGGCACGAGCCGCACGCCTCGGTCGCCGTGCTCATCGGCGACTTCCTCTTCGCCCGGGCCTCGCGCCTGCTGGCCGGGCTGGGGCCACGGGCCGTACGGCTCCAGGCCGACGCGTTCAAGCGCCTGGTCAGCGGCCAGATCCTGGAGACGACCGGCCCCCGCGACGGCCACGACCCGGTCGCCCACCACCTGCGGACCCTGGCCGCCCGCGCCGGCGCCCTCACCGCCGTCTCCGGCCGCCTCGGCGCGCTGACCTCCGGCGCGGACGAGGAGACGGCGGACGCCCTCGCGGTGTACGGCGAGCGACTGGGCGTGGCCCGCCACCTCGCCGCCGAGTTGCGCTCCCCGGTCCAGGGCGCCCCCACGCTGCCGGTCCTCCTCTCCGGCGACCGGTCGGCCCCGGCCGTGGCCGAGGCCCGCCAGGAGGTGCACCGCCAATGCGCCGCGGCCCGCGAGGCCCTCACCGACCTCCCCGAAAGCCCGGCCCGCGAGGCCCTGGCGGAGCTGTGCGACACGGTGATCCAGGACGGCTGACCCACAGGAGCCGACACACGGCAAGCGCCCCACCGAGAACGGCCGACCTCCCAGGACCGCTGACGGCTCAGAACGGCCGCTCGCCCCGCGACAGCGCCTCCCCGAATCGCCGCAACCGCGCCAGCGCCCCGGGGTCCAGCGCCTCCCGCCGCCGTACCAGCGCCCGCGCGACGGCGCGCCGCGCCCCCGCGCCACGGCGCCGGCACTCGCCCGCGCCACCGCACCGGTACGCGCCCGCCCCCTCGCCCTGTCCCCTGTGCGTCTCCACCCCACGGAAACCCTCACCCCACGCCACCCGATTCCACCCCCGCCCCCGCGCCGCCGGGACAACCGCTACGGCGGCCACCAGTTGTTGCTGACCACCAGCATCGCCTGAAGCTGCACGCTCGCCGAGTAGTACCGGCCCGGTACCGGCGGCGACGCCGCCATCCACTCCCACAGCGCGTCCAGCCACTCCTGCCCGCCGCCACCCACCATCGCGGCCACCCCGAACGGGGCGACGAACGCCCCCGCCGCGCCCTCCCCGTACGCCGCGCCGTCCAGCCGGTACCCGCACCGGACGCGGCCCGGATCGCCGTGCGTCGCCGCACGCATCCACCGCCCCATCCGCCCGGCCACCGCCCGCGCCCGGGCGTCGCCGCTCACGACCGCGTCCACCCCGATCCGCCAGGGGACACGGCAGGCGTTCCAGTGGTGGTCACCGTCGTGCGCGCTCTCCAGCACCTGCCCCGGCGCGGGCTTCGGATCGGTCCTCGTATCCACCACGAAGTCCGGCAGCAGCCCGGTGTCCGGCGCGTACTGCCGCTGCAGCGCCCCCGCCAGCGACAGATGCGCGTCCAGCGCCTCGCCCCACCGAGGGTCCCCCGTCGCCGCCCGGAACGCCCTGAAGTGGCCGGGCATCCAGTCCGAGGTGCGGGAGACCTCGTCGAAGTGGCCCGATGACCAGTCGCCCAGCTTGATCGGCCCGCCCGCCGCGGGCAGTCCGGTCTCCCGGACGGCGTCGATCCGCCGTATCGCCCGCGCCAGGTAATCGCCACCCCACTGCCGGTCCGCGAGCAGCAGCCCGTACGCGATGTCCAGGTCACCGTCGGTCGCGGAATTCGCCCCTCCGACGTCCCGTCCCGCATCGTCCTGCTGGGCGGCGTGCAGATCGGGATGACCGGCGGACGGATGGTCGAGGACATACCGCAGGATTCCGTCGAAGACATCCCGCGCGTCGGGGTCGGCGCCCGCCATCAGCGCGCTGATCACCATGCCGTACCCCTGCGCCTCGGCGACGTACGGATACGCCGCGTCGGGGGCGTACACCGCGCACGAGCCATCGCTCCAGGACCGTACGAAATGGCTCTTCCACAGCAGGTAGTGCTCCAGCACCCGCCGGTCGGCCGCCGCCGGATCGCCGGAGGCCCGCAGGGTGCCGGGGGCGTACGGGAACGCATGGCCGCCGAACGGCACGGCAGGCCACCCCACCGTCATGACCCGGTCCTCATCGCCCGGTCCTCATCGCCCGGTCCTCATCGCCCGGTCCTCATCGCAGCGGCCGCCGCCGCGCCCGCCGCGACCAGTGCACGGCCAGGAAGATCACATCGGCCACGAACACCGCCACCCCGATGACCAGCAGGTATCCCAGCCCGTGCACCACCGTGCCGATGAGCCCGAGCACTATCGCCACGATCACGAAGAAGAGGAAGAGAGCCACCGCGCGACACCTCCCCGGCCCATCGGGCCAACCGTCAACGGCGGGCGAGCCGCCGCTGACCGCCCGCGCCCGCCTGGTACGCCTTGCCGTAGTACTGGAAGATCGCGCCCTCCTCCTCGGCGGGCAGCACATCGTCCACACCGAGCGACGGGGCCTTCTTCACCAGCGCCCGCGCGTACGACACCTTGACGTAGCCCGGTCCCACGATCGCGTCGTCCACGGGGACGAAAACCAGACGGTGCCGGGTGGGCATCCCGGTTCGGACCGTCGCCATCTGTGGCTCGTCGGTGGCCGTGGACACATAGACCGACTCCAGCGCGCCGATCTTGCGCCCTTCGTCGTCCACGACATCGCGGTCGCGCCACTCACGGATATCAGCCGGCTGAATCATGACCATCACCCTCCGCCCTGGCGGCCCTGGCCGCGCTGTACACCTCCAGGCTGCGCCTCGAGACGGTGTTCGACAACTGACCGAAATGATCAGGCGTGTGCCCTTGGCGGAGGGGTACTCGAAGCGTCGGAGGTTGATAATCATGGTCCCCCTTCTCGTGGTACTGCTTCTCGCGCTCCTTCTCTTCGGTGCCGGGTTCGCCCTGAAGGCACTGTGGTGGATCGCCGTGATCGTTCTAGCTGTCTGGCTCCTCGGATTCATCATCCGTCCCACGACGGGCGGCCGCCGAGGCCGCTGGTACCGCTGGTAGCACGGCCATAAGGAAAGAGTGGGGCCCGACCGGATTCCCGGTCGGGCCCCACTCGTACGTTCCTGCTCGTACGTTCCTGCTCGTAGGTTCCTGCTCGTAGGTTCCTGCTCGTACGCTGCTGAAAAACCAGGGCGGACATGCGCCGGGGCCGAGCCGCGAACGGCTCGGCCCTGATCAGTCGGCTTCAGTCGGCGCCCAGCGCCCAGGCCGGTCAGTCGGCCAGCAGACCACGCCGCAGCCGCGTCAGCGCCTTCGTGAGCAGCCGCGACACATGCATCTGGGACACACCCAGCTCGGCACCGATCTCGGACTGGGTCATCTCCTCGCCGAACCGCATCTGGAGGATGCGCCGGTCGCGCTCCCCCAGCTGCTCCATCAACGGCTTGAGAGCGTGCAGGTTCTCCACGACCTCCATCGCGGGGTCGACCTCACCGATCCGGTCCGCGTAGGTGGTGACGCGGGTCGTTCCGGTCTCGGGGTCGGCGGGCGCGTCCAGCGACGAGGTGCTGTAACCATTGCTGGCCACCAGCCCGTCGAGGACCTCCTCCTCGCTCAGGTTCAGATGCTCGGCCAACTCGGTCGTCGTCGGCGACCGGTCCAGCCGCTGGAACAGCTCCTCGTTCGCCTTGGCCAGATCGATCCGCAACTCCTGCAGCCGGCGCGGCACGTGCACCGCCCAGCTCGTGTCACGGAAGAACCGCTTGATCTCACCGACGATGTACGGAACGGCGAAGGTCGTGAACTCCACCTCGCGGGTCAGGTCGAACCGGTCGATCGCCTTGATCAGCCCGATCGTCCCGACCTGGACGACGTCCTCCATCTCCACCGAGCGATTACGGAACCGCCGGGCGGCATACCGCACCAGCGAAAGGTTGAGCTCGATCAGGGTGTTGCGCACGTACTGGTAGTCGTGCGTCCCCTCTTCCAATTCCGTCAGCCGGTCAAGGAAGACCTTGGTCAGCGCACGAGCGTCCTGTGGCGTCACCTTGGTCGGATCCGCCACGGCCGGCAGCCCGACTACCGCGCACGTCTGCTCAGCCTCCCCTGCCATCAGCTCCGACGAGTCCACGGTTGCCGTGCCGTTCACGACGCCCTCCCTGCCATCGGCTTGTTGCAGCTGAACGAGGAGCCGCCTACCCACCATTCACACCTCCATGCCTTTTTCTTCGAGCGCCGACGACGGCGCCGTGGCAGACCCGGGCAAACCGATCCCCAACCGACCTGGGCGCTTGACCCGTTGGCCCCCTCCGCGAAGCCCCCGCCCCACGGCCGACCACCGGCCCTCCCCAACTCGTCCACGACGGAGACCGGCTGGGGACATGAGGGCTGAACGGGTCCCCAGTTCAACGTGGTGGTGATCGCCGCGCCCCTGGTGGTGATCACCCTGCCTGTCGTGAAAGCGGCCAAGGCCGGATCGAGGGGCAGCCCCCTCGCCGCCAACGGACGCGCCCGCCGCTCCAGCGGCCGGGGCCGGGGCCGGAGGCGGCGGATCCTTCTGGCGCGTACACGGGACGCCCAGCAAAAAACCCAGGCCACACGAGGTGACCTGGGCTTCTGATGAGCCGCCTAAGGGAATCGAACCCTTGACCTACGCATTACGAGTGCGTCGCTCTGGCCGACTGAGCTAAGGCGGCATGCTGGTGTCGCCTGATCGGCAGCAGCAGCTTCGCCAAGTCTACACAGTCCCGGAGGGTGCTCCGTACGGGGTTCCGGGGCGGCGGACGGGGAGGTCAGGCGCAGCGGCGGTGGGCGGGGGCGGGGGGTCGGCCGGTGAGGAGGTAGGTGTTGATCGCGGTGTCGACGCAGCGGCTGCCACGCGCGTAGGCCGTGTGGCCGTCGCCGTCGTACGTGAGGAGGGTGGCGGAGGTGAGCTGGGAGGCGAGGGCGCGGGCCCAGCGGTACGGGGTGGCGGGGTCGCGGGTGGTGCCGACGACGACGATGGGGGCGGCGCCCTCGGCCCGGAGGGAGTGGGGGCGGCCGGTCGGGGGGACGGGCCAGTAGCCGCAGTTCAGGGCGGACCAGGCCAGCGACGTGCCGAAGACGGGGGATGCCTTCTCGAAGTCGGGGAGGGCGGCGCGGACCTCGGCGGGGGTGCGGAACGCGGGCGGGAGGTCGAGGCAGTTGACCGCCGGGTTGGCGTACATGAGGTTGGCGTAACGGCCGTCGGTGTCGCGCTCGTAGTAGAGGTCGGCGAGGTTCAGCAGGCCCTCGCCGTCGCCGCGCCGGGCCGCGCGGAGGGCGGTGCGCAGCTGGGGCCAGGCGCCCTCGTCGTACATCGCGGTGATCACGCCGATGGTGGCGAGGGATTCGGTCAGCGTCCGGGAGCCGCCGGTGGGGACGGGATGGGTGTCGATGCGACGGAAGAGGGCGCCGAGCCCCTTGCGGGCGGATCCCACGGTGCCGGTGCCGAGGGGGCAGCCGGAGCGGCGGAGACAGTCCCGGGCGAAGGCGGTGAAGGCGGTTTCGAAGCCGGCGGTCTGGTCGCGGTTCATGCGCCGGGAGGTCAGCGTGGGGTCGAGGGCGCCGTCGAGGACGAGGCGGCCGACGCGGGCGGGGTAGAGGTCGGCGTAGGTGGCGCCGAGGAAGGTGCCGTAGGAGGCGCCGACGTAGGCGAGTTCGCGGTCGCCGAGGGCGGCGCGCAGCAGGTCCATGTCGCGCGCCGCCTCGACGGTCGAGACATGACGGAGGACGCGGCCGGAGCGGGCCGCGCAGCCGCGCGCGAACGTCTTGTACGCGGCGACGAGCCGACGGGTCTCGGCGGAGTCGTCCGGGGTCTGGTCGGTCCGGGTGAAAGCGTCCATCTGCCGGTCGTTCAGGCAGGTGACGGGTTCGCTGCCGGCCACGCCGCGCGGGTCCATCGCGACCAGGTCGTACCGCGCGCGGACCGCCGCCGGATAGCCGATCGCCGCGAAGGTCTGCAGATAGCCGATCGCGGAGCCGCCCGGGCCGCCGGGGTTGACCAGGAGCGAGCCGATGCGGCGGGCGGGGCGGGCCGCCTTCTTCCGGGAGACCTCCAGCTTGAGGTCGCGGCCGGTACCGGGCTTGGCGTAGTCGAGCGGGGCCTTCAGCGTGGCGCAGTCGAAGCCCGCGCCGCCGGGGCACTTGTGCCAGCTCAGGGACTGGCCGTAGTACGGCTTGAGGGCGCTGGGGACGGCCGTCGGCATGGACGCGGCGCGCGGCGCCGAGGCTCCGGCGGTGCAGCCGGAGAACAGCAGGGCGGCGCCCGCGACGGCGACGCCGATGGTGGTGAGCGTGCTGCTGCGGCTGGTGGCCATCGGCGGATCCCTCGGGTCGCGGGCGCTGGCGAGGAGCCACCAGCGATACGGAGGGTATCCGCCCGACTACGCTCCATGCGCCGACCGGCTCACTCGTACGGATGAGGAAACCGGCCCGCGACCCGGGACGGGCCCCCGGGCTCAGCCCGCGCGCAGCGCCATGGTCATCGCCTCCACCGCCAGCAGCGGCGCCACATTGCGGTCCAGCGCCTCGCGGCAGGCCGAGACCGCCTCGATCCTGCGCAGCGTCCGCTCCGGCTTCGAACCGGCCGCGACCCGCTCCAGGGCGTCCCGGACGTCGGTGTTGGCGAGCGCGACCTGGGAGCCGAGCTGGAGGGCCAGCACATCCCGGTAGAAGCCCGTCAGCTCCGTCAGGGCCAGGTCGAGGGTGTCGCGCTGGGTGCGCGTCGCGCGGCGCTTCTGGCGGTCCTGGAGGTCCTTCATGGCCCCGGCCGTGCCGCGCGGCAGCCGCCCGCCCGTACCGGCGGCGGCGCCGAGCGCGGCACGCAGCTCCTCGGTCTCCTTGGCGTCGACCTCCTCCGCGACCTGCTTGGCGTCCTCGGCCGCCGCGTCGACCAGCTCCTGCGCCCCCTTCAGGCAGCCGCCCACATCGTCGATGCGCAGCGGGAGCTTCAGCACCGCCTTGCGGCGGGTCCGGGCCCGCTCGTCGGTGGCCAGCCGCCGGGCACGGCCGATGTGCCCCTGGGTGGCGCGGGCGGCGGAGGCGGCCAGCTCGGGGTCGATTCCGTCGCGGCGGACGAGGATGTCCGCGACGGCGTCCACCGGGGGCGTACGGAGGGTGAGGAGGCGGCAGCGGGAGCGGATGGTGGGCAGCACGTCCTCCAGAGAGGGGGCGCACAGCAGCCACACGGTGCGCGGCGCGGGCTCCTCAACGGCCTTCAGCAGCACGTTTCCCGCGCCCTCGGTGAGCCGGTCGGCGTCCTCCATGACGATCACCTGCCACCGGCCGCCCGCGGGCGAGAGCTGGGCGCGGCGGACGAGCTCGCGGGTCTCCTTGACGCCGATGGTGAGCATGTCCGTCCGCACCACCTCCACATCGGCGTGCGTACCGACCAGGGCGGTGTGGCAGCCGTCGCAGAAACCGCAGCCGGGGACGCTGCCGAGCGCCCGGTCGGGGCTCACGCACTGCAGCGCGGCGGCGAAGGCGCGGGCGGCGGTGGCCCGGCCGGAACCGGGCGGTCCGGTGAACAACCAGGCGTGCGTCATCTTCGACGACGCCATGGGCTCGGAGGCGGGCTCGGCCGACGCACCGGCCGTGACCAGCGCGTCCGCGTCACGCGCGGCAGCGGTCAGCTGGGCCGCTACGCGGTCCTGCCCGACCAGGTCGTCCCACACCGCCATGACTGCCTCCGTTCGTGCCCGACGCGTCCCATTGTGGGGCACCCCACCGACAACGCCGCGAGGCGGTCAGCGGCGGCGCCGACCGCCGCCGCCCTCGTCGTCACGGTCGCGCTCCCGGTCGCCGAGGAGTTCGTCGGCGAGCGTCGGCAGGTCGTCCAGCGGGGTCTCCTCCGCCCACTCGGGGCGCGGGCGCCGACGTGGCGGCTGATCCTGGTGCTGGCCCTGGTGCTGGTCCTGGTCGAACTGCGGCAGCTCGCGCGTACGGTCGTTCTCCTGCGCCTGGCCCTGGTCCTGCCCCCGCTCCTCCTTGCGGAACATCCACGGCGGAACCCGGTCGGCCGGATCGGCGGACCGCTCCTCCCGTACCGGCGGCAGGACAGCCGTCTCATCGGCCGCGGAGGGCTCCTGCGGCTGGGGAAGGACCCTGGTCTCCTCGGCGTCCGGATCCTGCCGGGGACGCACCGGCGGGAGCACGGCCGTCTCGTCGGCGTCCGCGTCACGCGCGCGGGGATCGCGGGCGGTCCGCGGGTCGAAGCGCGGCGTCCGGGCCGTCTCGGCCCCATCCGGGGACGCATCAGCCGCCGTATCGCCAGTAGCTTCGCCCGCCGTACCGGCCGACCTCGGGAGCTCGGTCTCCACGGTCGGGGCGTCCGACGCCATCCGCGCCTGCTCCGCCCGCAGCAGCGCCTCCTCCGCCTTGCGCTGCTCCTCCTGGCGGCGCGCCGCCGCCTCGGCCCGCTCCAGGGCCTGCGCCTCCGCCTTGCGGCGGAGCCGCTCCTGCTCGGCGGCGCGGGCGCGGTCCTCGGCCTCGATGCGCTTGCGGTCCTCCTCGGCCCGGCGGCGCGCGTCCTCGGCCCGCTTCCGGGCCTCCTCCGCCTGCCGCTCGGCCTCGCGCTGCCGCGCCTCCTCCAGCTCGCGGCGCTTGCGCTCCTCCTCCTCGGCGCGCGCCTTGGCCAGCGCCTCCTGGCGCTCGCGCTCCAGCCGCTCCTCCTCCGCCTTGCGGGCGGCCTCTTCCTCGGCCCGGCGGCGCGCCTCTTCCTCCGCCGCCTTGCGGGCCTCCTCCTGGGCCTTCACCTCCGCCTCCGACAGCGGCAGCATCTGGTCCAGGCGGTGGCGTACGACGGAGGTGACCGCCTCCGGCAGCTGCCCGGCGTCCACGACCAGGTAGCGGGCCGGGTCGGCGGCGGCGAGGGCGAGGAATCCGGAGCGCACCCGCTGGTGGAACTCGGCGGGCTCGGACTCCAGCCGGTCCGGGGCCTCGGTGAAGCGTTCGCGCGCGGTCTCCGGGGAGATGTCGAGCAGCACCGTCAGATGCGGCACCAGGCCGTTCGTCGCCCAGCGGGAGATGCGGGCGATCTCGGTCGCGGCGAGGTCGCGGCCCGCGCCCTGGTAGGCGACGGAGGAGTCGATGTAGCGGTCGGAGATGACGACCGCGCCGCGCTCCAGGGCCGGACGGACCACCGAGTCGACGTGTTCGGCGCGATCCGCCGCGTACAGCAGTGCCTCCGCGCGGTGCGAGATGCCCGCGGACGAGACGTCGAGCAGGATCGAGCGCAGCCGCTTGCCGATGGCGGTCGCGCCCGGCTCGCGGGTCACGACCACCTCGTGGCCCTTGGCCCTGACCCATTCGGCCAGCGCCTCGACCTGCGTGGACTTGCCCGCTCCGTCACCGCCCTCGACGGCGATGAAGAAGCCGGTCGCGGCCGGGGCCTCCTCCGCGCCTCCGCCGCGCAGCAGCGCCTCGCGCAGATCGCGCCGCAGCGGCACGCCCTGCCGGTCGTCGGTGCGGCCGAGGACCAGCGCCGCGATGGGCAGCAGCAGCGCGCCGACGAGCATGAGCGTGAAGGCGGCGCCGCCGTGGGCGAACACGAAGTCGCCGCTGCCGAGCCGGTGCGGCCCGATCACGGCGGCGAGCAGCGGGGCGACGACGGCGCCGAGTCCGACGGCGACGCGGACGACGGCGTGCAGGTGCTCGGTCATCCGGGGCCGACGGGCCTCCTCCAGCTCCTGGTCCAGGAGGGAGTGGCCGGTGTTCGCCGCGACTCCGGCCGACAGACCGGCGAGCAGCGCGATCATCAGGACGGTCGTCGCGTCGTGCACCAGACCCGCGGCGAGCAGCGCGAGACCGGTCAGCGCGACCGACAGGGCGAGCAGCCGCCGCCGCGAGAGCCCCGGGAGGACCTTGGGCGCCCAGCGGATGCCCATCGCCGGGCCACCGCTGAGCACCAGCACGAGCAGCGAGAAGCCGACCGGGCCGCCGCCGAGGTCGACGGCCTGCAGCGCGGCGACGCCGACGGCCGCGGCGATGGCGGCCGCCACTCCGGCGCAGGCCAGGATCAGCAGCGGTGCGGCGCCGGTACGGCCCTTGTCGGCACCGGTGCCGGAGACGGAGCGCGGACGGCGCAGCCCTTCGAGCGGGGAGCGCGTACGGGGCGTCTGCGCGCCGGGCAGTTCCACGAAGTAGAGGACCGAGATGGACGCGGCGAACAGGCCGGCACCGACGTACGAGCCGAGCGCCGCCTGATGTTCGTGGAACCAGCTGACGCCCGTCCCCAGCAGCCTGCCGATGAGCATGACAACCAGCAGCCCGGCGGCGGCCAGCGGCACGCTGAGGAAGTTCGTCCGCAGCGAGAGGCGGCGCAGCGCGTCCATGTGGTCGGGCAGCGGGCGCACCGCGGCGCCCTCGACGGGCGGCGCGGGGAGCAGCGCGGGGGCCGCGTCGTCCTTGGCGATGGTCCAGACGCGCTCGGCGACGCCCACGACGAAGGTGGTGATGAGCAGCCAGGCGACGGCGTCGTCGGGCGTCCAGTCGATCCACAGCGGCGCGATGAGCAGCAGGACGAGCCGCAGCCCATCCGCGCCGATCATGGTCCAGCGGCGGTCCAGCGGACCGGACGGGCCGATGAGCGCGGAGAGCGGGCCGAGGAACACCGCCCCGAACAGCAGCGTCGCGAGGAGCCGCACGCCCAGAACGGCCGCGACCGCCAGCGCCGCTCCGCGATAGCCCCCGCCGAACGAGCCCGCGGACACCGCGGCCTGCAGCGACAGCAGGACGAGCACCAGCACGGCCAGCCCGTCCGCGGCACCGCTGACGAGTTGGGCGCTCCAGAGCCGGCGTAGCGGCGGATAGCGCAGGAGGGCTCGGACGGCACGCTCGCGGGAGTCCGCGGCAAGGGCGCCGGAAGTGGGGGTCACGTCCGAAGGCTGCTCTCGCGTCATCCCGCCAGCCTATCCGGATCACATGAATGCACGTCCCCCCGGCCGAACAAACGGGCGGGGGGACGCGGATGACGTGGGGACGAACCGGGCGGTTACTCCGCCTTGGCCGCGGTCTTCTTGGCCGCGGTGGTCTTCTTCGCGGCCGTCTTCTTGGCCGCGGTCTTCTTCGCCGCGGTCTTCGTGGCCGCGGTCTTCGTGGCGGCCGTCTTCTTCGCGGTGGTCTTCTTCGCCGGCGTCTTCTTGGCCGTGGTCTTCTTCGCCGCCGCCTTCTTGGCGGTCTTCTTGGCCGGGCCCTTGGCGCGCTTCTCCGCCAGCAGCTCGTAGCCGCGCTCGGGCGTGATCGTCTCGACGTCGTCGTCCCGGCGCAGCGTCGCGTTGGTCTCGCCGTCCGTGACGTACGGGCCGAAGCGGCCGTCCTTGACCACGACCGGCTTCTCGCTGACCGGGTCGGTGCCCAGCTCCTTCAGCGGCGGCTTGGCCGCGGCCCGGCCTCGCTGCTTGGGCTGCGCGTAGATCGCCAGCGCCTCGTCGACGGTGATGGTGAAGAGCTGCTCCTCGCTCTCCAGCGAGCGCGAGTCGGTGCCCTTCTTCAGATACGGGCCGTAGCGGCCGTTCTGCGCGGTGATCTCGGTGCCCTCGGAGTCCGTGCCGACCACGCGCGGCAGCGACATCAGCTTGAGCGCGTCCGCGAGGGTCACCGTGTCCAGGGACATCGACTTGAAGAGCGATGCGGTGCGCGGCTTGACCGCGTTCTTGCCGGTCTTCGGGGTGTCGTCGGGCAGCACCTCGGTGACGTACGGGCCGTAGCGGCCGTCCTTGGCGACGATCGGGCGCCCGGTCTCCGGGTCGGTGCCCAGCTCGAAGTCGCCGCTCGGCTTGGCGAGCAGCTCCTCCGCGTACGCCACGGTCAGCTCGTCCGGCGGCAGGTCGTCCGGGACGTCGGCGCGGTGCCCGGTCTCGCCCTCGGTCTGGGACGGGCGCTCGACGTACGGGCCGTAGCGGCCGACGCGCAGCATGATCCCGTCGCCCACGGGGAAGGACGAGATCTCCCGGGCGTCGATCGCGCCCAGGTCGGTGACCAGCTCCTTCAGGCCGCCGAGGTGATCACCGTCGCCGTTCCCGGCCTCGGCCGCGGCGCCCTCGACGACGTCACCAGCCTCGACGCCCTCCGCGCCCTCGCCGAAGTAGAACCGCTTGAGCCACGGCACGGCCTGGGCCTCGCCGCGCGCGATGCGGTCGAGGTCGTCCTCCATCTTCGCGGTGAAGTCGTAGTCGACCAGCCGGCCGAAGTGCTTCTCCAGCAGGTTGACCACGGCGAAGCTCAGGAAGGACGGCACCAGAGCGGTGCCCTTCTTGAACACATAGCCGCGGTCGAGGATGGTGCCGAGGATCGTGGCGTACGTGGACGGACGGCCGATCTCGCGCTCTTCCAGCTCCTTGACCAGCGACGCCTCGGTGTAGCGGGCCGGAGGCTTGGTGGCGTGGCCGTCGGCGGTGATCTCCTCCGCGGCGAGCCCGTCGCCCTCGGCGACCTGCGGGAGCCGGCGCTCGCGGTCGTCCAGCTCGGCGTTCGGGTCGTCGGCGCCCTCCACGTAGGCCTTCATGAAGCCGTGGAAGGTGATCGTCTTACCGGAGGCGGAGAATTCCGCGTCCCGGCCGTCGCTCGCCCGGCCACCGATCTTGACGGTGACGGAGTTGCCGACCGCGTCCTTCATCTGGGAGGCGACGGTCCGCTTCCAGATCAGCTCGTACAGCCGGAACTGGTCGCCGGTCAGACCGGTCTCCGCCGGGGTGCGGAAACGATCACCCGAGGGGCGGATGGCCTCGTGCGCCTCCTGCGCGTTCTTCACCTTCCCGGCGTACGACCGCGGCTTGTCCGGCAGGTAGTCGGCGCCGTACAGCTGTGTGACCTGCGCCCGGGCCGCCGCCACCGCCGTGTCGGAGAGGATGGTGGAGTCGGTGCGCATATAGGTGATGTAGCCGTTCTCATACAGCTTCTGCGCGACCTGCATGGTGGCCTTGGCGCCGAAACCGAGCTTGCGGCTGGCCTCCTGCTGCAGCGTCGTCGTACGGAACGGGGCGTACGGCGAGCGGCGGTACGGCTTGGACTCGACGGACCGCACCGTGAAGGCGGTGTCCGCGAGGGCGGCGGCCAGGGCGCGGGCGTCCGCCTCGTCCAGGTGCAGAATGTTCGCGCCGCCCTCCCGTCGCCCACCACCGCCCTCAATCGAGGCTTCGCGCTGCCCGTTCTTGAGCTGCCCCAGCGAGGTGAAGTCACGGCCCTGGGCGACCCGGCGGCCGTCCACGGCGGACAGCCGGGCGCCGAAGGTGCCCGGATCGCTGACGTCACCGGCCCGGCCGGTGGAGAAGGTGCCGGTCAGGTCCCAGTACTCGGCGGAGCGGAAGGCGATGCGGTCGCGCTCGCGCTCGACGACGAGACGGGTGGCCACCGACTGGACTCGGCCCGCGGAGAGCCCCCGCATGACCTTCTTCCACAGGACCGGCGAGACCTCGTAGCCATAGAGGCGATCCAGGATGCGGCGGGTTTCCTGGGCGTCGACCAGGCGCTTGTTCAGCTCGCGCGGATTGGCGACGGCCTCGCGGATCGCGTCCTTGGTGATCTCGTGGAAGACCATCCGGCGGACCGGAACCTTGGGCTTGAGGACCTCCTGGAGGTGCCAGGCGATGGCCTCGCCCTCCCGGTCCTCATCGGTGGCGAGGAAGAGTTCGTCGGACTCGGCGAGCAGCTCCTTGAGCTTCTTGACCTGGCTCTTCTTGTCCGCGTTCACCACGTAGACGGGCTGGAAGTCATGATCGACGTCCACGCCGAGCCGGCGCACCTCGCCGGTGTACTTGTCGGGAACCTCGGCCGCACCGTTCGGCAGGTCCCGGATGTGCCCGACGCTCGCCTCGACCACGTAGCCCGGGCCCAGGTAGCCCTTGATCGTCTTCGCCTTGGCAGGCGACTCGACGATGACGAGTCGGCGGCCGCCCTGTGCGGTCTCGCTGGTGGTCGGGGACAACTTCGCTCTTCTCTCCGGTCGACGCTCGGTGAACGGGCGATGCAGCGCGGGTAACGCGTACACGGCCCCTCTACGGTGACGCTGCGGAGTGTGACGGTACATCCCGCCCCCGTGTCAAACGGAAAAAGCCCGCAACGCCACTCGAACGGTAACCCGACAAGCGTCCTGTCTGCCGCCCGGACCGGCACAAGCCTCGCGGAAGGCGCCCTGTCAGGCGTAACCCAGGCACCAGATCCCGCCGCCCAGAGAGGCGGCGGCGAAGAGAAGGGAGAGGGCCGCGGAAGCGACGGGACTCACACCGTCGGCGACCGGCGCGCGCAGCTTCAGCCGCACCGCTGTCCACAGCAGCAGGGCCGTACCGAACAACACGAATGCCGCTCCGGCGAAGATCGCAGGTCCGCTCTCCATGAGCCGGAGCGTGACACGCGCCGGAGGCGTACGCACGAACCCCGGGTGAACGGCGCGCGACCGCCCTTTCCGGCCGTGTTCACGTCCCCGGCGGCGGCTTCCCGCCATGCGGGGGCAAAGGGGGCGCGCGACCGCTCCCCCGGCGTACGCCCGGCGCGCGCTACGCGCCGGTACGGGCCTACGGCACCTCGTCGGCCACCGGCTGCAGAAAACCCTGCTCCACCAGGAGCCGGATGGACTGCGGGGTGCGGTCGCGCAGCACCACCGGGTCCTCCCCGAGCAGCTGGGCGATCGCGTCCAGGATCCGGCCGGCGCTCAGCGTGCCGTCGCACACCCCCGCGAAACCCGCGCTCACCGTGTCGACCTTGGTCGCGCGCCGCATGCCCCGGTTCTGCCGGAGCACCACATGCTCGGGGTCCTCCGCGCCGGGCAGCCCGACCTGCTCCTGGACGACCTCGTCGGCGAGCCGGAAGCGGGCCGTCAGCAGCGCGGCGTCGTCGTGCGCGCGCAGGAAGTCCTGCCGGTCGAAGTGGGCCGCCACGGCCTCCCCCAGCGGCTGCTCGACCGGATGCGGCCACTCCTCCACCGTCACCGACGGCCGGTCGGCGCCGGACTTGCGCAGGGTGATCCAGCCGAATCCGACGGCCGTGGTCCCGCGCGCCTCGAATTCGTCCAGCCAGGCGTCGTAGCGCGCCGCGTACGCCTCGGGCCCGGCGAGATGCTCGCCCGCGTCCCGCAGCCACAGCTCGGCGTACTGCGCGACGTCCTGCACCTCGCGCTGCACGATCCAGGCGTCGCAGCCGGGCGGCACCCAGGCGGCCAGCCGCTCGCGCCAGTCCTCCCCCCGGACATGGCTCCAGTTGGCGAGCAGCTGGCACCAGCCGCCGTCGCCCAGATGACCGGCCGACTGCTGGACGAGGGTGCGGCACAGATCGTCCCCGCCCATGCCGCCGTCCCGGTAGACCAGCCGGTCGCCCTCCGCGGAGCGGGGCGAGATCACGAACGGCGGGTTCGACACGATCAGGTCGTACATCTCGCCGCCGACCGGCTCGAAGAGCGACCCCTCGCGCAGATCCGGCTCCGGCGCCCCGGACAGGGCGAGGGTGAGCCGGGCCATGTCCAGGGCGCGCGGATTGGGGTCGGTGGCGGTGACGTGGGCGGCGTGCCGGCTCGCGTGCAGCGCCTGGATGCCGGAGCCGGTGCCGAGGTCGAGAGCCCGCTTGACGGGCGTACGGATGGTGAGACCGGCCAGCGTGGTGGACGCGCCGCCGACCCCGAGGACGAGCCGGGAGCGTTCCGCGGCCCCGCGGGCGCCGCCGGGCCCGCCGATGCCTCCGGCACCGCCGACCGCGCAGCCCAGGTCGGAGACGATCCACCAGTCCTGGCCCTCGGGGCCGCCGTAGGGGCGCACGTCGACGCTCGCGCGCACCTCGGAGCCGTCCCGCACAAGCCAGCCGTCGGTGAGGCAGTCCGCCACCGGCAGGGCGGCGGCCGCCGGTTCGTGGGGCACCGGGCGCTGCAGCAGGAAGAGCCGCACCAGGATCTCCAGCGGGCTGCCACCCCGGGACGCGCGCAGGGCGGGGACGGTCTCACCGCGGGCCAGGGCGGCGTAAGCGGACGCGCCGAGCAGATCCAGCAGGCCGTCAGCGGTGAACGAGGCGGCCAGCAGCGCTTCGCGGAGGCGGGCGGTGCGCTCGGGGTCGGCGATCGGGAGGCGGGACGAGGGCTGGTGCGTACTCACGCCCCCATTGTCGGGGCAACAGCCGGCCGTCGGCGACGACGGGCGGAGGCCTGTGGACAAGCCACCCTGTGGGGATAACTCGGCAACTCGACAACAGGGGCGTGCGGGCGGACCTTCGCGCCCTACGTGACGCTGGTGGCGCCCCCTACGTGGCGCTGGTGGCGCCGGTCTTCGGCTTCTGGCAGCCGGGCTGCTTCGCCATCGCGGTGCCGACCTTGCCCTCCTGGAGCTGCTTCAGGGCCTGGTCACCCGATTTGCTGAGCTTGTCGAGCTCGTCGGCGACACCCTTGAGGCCTTCGGCGAACTTGGACTTGTCCGAGGTCTCCAGCTTGTCGACGGTCGTCTTGAGGTCGTTGTACGCCTTGGAGGTGGCGTTCAGCTCCTTCACGGCCTGCTTCTGGGTCTGCTCGCCCTTGTCGACGGGCGGGGCGCCCGCCTTCTGCACCGCCTTGGCGAGCGCCGCGTAGGACTCGGAGATCTGCTGGAACGCCTTGGAGTCCGTCTGCTGGAGCTTCTTGGAGTCCTGCTCGTCGGACGCGGCCTGGATGGAGGCGTTGGCACCCTGAATCTTCTTCAGCTGCGGCTGCACCTGGTCACATACCGACTTGGCCCAGGCGTTGACCTTCTTGTC
Source organism: Streptomyces sp. NBRC 110028 (assembly GCF_001417735.1). Taxonomy (GTDB): domain Bacteria; phylum Actinomycetota; class Actinomycetes; order Streptomycetales; family Streptomycetaceae; genus Streptomyces. The sequence continues at coordinate 647,867 of NZ_BBUZ01000022.1, read as the reverse complement.
ACCCTCATCGCCGCCGCCGCAGCCGCTCAGCGCCAGTACGAGTGCCGCACCGCCGGACAGTGCCACAAGCTTCTTGTTCACCGGATTGGTCCCTTCCATGGCTCTCGGCCCCGGAACATACACGTCCGAGCCGCTCGGACCTTCTGCCGAGCATCCTGTATGGATACTTTTGAAGCCATTTGAACCAAGCTCGGTGTGCCATCCGCCTCATCGTGCCCATCGCGCCAACGGGCGGAAAGGCGGGCACGGCTGCGGGCGGACGGCATGCCGTCGCACACCGTCCGCCCGCATGCCGCGGGGGCTCGTACGGCCCCCTGATCGCTCCCGGGCCGGTTACCGGGTCAGGACACCACCGCCGCGTCGGCCGACTTCGCGACGCGTTCGGAGTTGCCTTCGTCACCCACGGCGATTCCCCGCCGCTTGGAGACGTAGACGGCACCGACGATGATCGCGAAGGCCAGCGCGGCGATCCCCGCCCGGAGCCCCGGGCTCGCGTTGTCGCCGAAACTGAACTTCACGACCGCCGGGGCGATCAGCAGCGCCACCAGGTTCATGACCTTCAGCAGCGGGTTGATCGCGGGACCGGCGGTGTCCTTGAACGGGTCGCCGACCGTGTCGCCGATCACCGTCGCGGCATGGGCCTCGCTGCCCTTGCCGCCGTGGTGCCCGTCCTCCACCAGCTTCTTCGCGTTGTCCCAGGCGCCTCCGGAATTCGCCAGGAAGACCGCCATCAGGGTGCCGGTGCCGATCGCCCCGGCCAGGAACGAGCCGAGCGCGCCGACCCCGAAGGCGAAGCCGACGGCGATCGGCGCCAGGACCGCCAGCAGGCCGGGGGTGGCCAGCTCGCGCAGCGCGTCCTTGGTGCAGATGTCGACGACACGCCCGTATTCCGGCTTCTCGCTGTAGTTCATGATCCCGGGCTTCTCCCGGAACTGCCGCCGCACCTCGAAGACCACCGCGCCGGCCGACCGCGACACCGCGTTGATCGCCAGCCCCGAGAAGAGGAAGACGACGGCGGCGCCGAGGACGAGACCGACCAGGTTGTTGGGCTGCGAGATGTCCAGGCTGAGGTTCATCTGCCCGGCCACGGAGGTGTGCACATCGGAGACCGCCTCCGCGATGGCGTCACGGTACGAGCCGAACAGCGCCGCCGCGGCGAGCACCGCCGTCGCGATGGCGATACCCTTGGTGATCGCCTTGGTGGTGTTGCCGACCGCGTCGAGGTCGGTGAGCACCTGGGCGCCCGCGCCCTCGACATCGCCGGACATCTCGGCGATGCCCTGCGCGTTGTCGGAGACCGGCCCGAAGGTGTCCATCGCGACGATGACGCCGACGGTGGTGAGCAGACCGGTCCCGGCGAGCGCGACCGCGAACAGCGCCAGCATGATCGAAGTGCCGCCGAGCAGGAACGCGCCGTAGACGCTGAGCCCGATCAGCACCGCCGAGTAGACGGCGGACTCCAGGCCCACCGAGATACCGGAGAGCACCACGGTGGCCGGGCCGGTCAGCGAGGTCTTGCCGATGTCCCGCACGGGGCGCCGGCTGGTCTCGGTGAAGTAGCCCGTGAGCTGCTGGATGAGCGCGGCGAGCACGATGCCGATGGCGACGGCGACCAGCGCGAGCACCCGCGGGTCACCGCTGTGGCCGAGGATCTCGCGATTGGTGACGCCGTCGAGGTCGCCGTAGCTGGACGGCAGATAGGTGAAGACGACGGTCGCCACCAGCGCCATCGAGATCAGCGCGGAGATGAAGAAGCCGCGGTTGATGGCCGACATCCCGCTGCGGTCGGAGCGGCGCGGCGCCACGGCGAAGATCCCGATCATGGCGGTGATCACACCGATGGCCGGGACGAGCAGGGGGAAGGCGAGGCCCGCGTCGCCGAAGGCCGCCTTGCCGAGGATCAGCGCGGCGACCAGGGTCACGGCGTACGACTCGAACAGGTCGGCGGCCATGCCCGCGCAGTCGCCGACGTTGTCGCCCACGTTGTCCGCGATGGTCGCGGCATTGCGCGGGTCGTCCTCGGGAATTCCCTGCTCGACCTTGCCGACCAGGTCGGCACCGACGTCGGCGGCCTTGGTGAAGATGCCGCCGCCGACCCTCATGAACATCGCGATCAGCGCGGCGCCGAGACCGAAGCCCTCCAGCACCTTGGGCGCGTCGGCCGCGTACACGAGCACCACGCAGGAGGCGCCCAGCAGGCCGAGCCCCACAGTGAACATGCCGACCACGCCGCCCGTACGGAAAGCGATCTTCATTGCCTTGTGCGAGACCGCCGTCAGATCCACGTTCGGCTTCCCCGGAGCGGACGACCCGGAATCCCCGTTGACCGGGGTGGTGGGGGCCTCGGGGGTGGCTTCCCGGGCCGCGGCGGCGACGCGCACATTGCTGCGCACCGCGAGCCACATGCCGATATAGCCGGTGGCCGCCGAGAATCCCGCGCCGATCAGAAAGAACACCGACCGCCCGATGCGCTGTGGCCAGTCATCCGCCGGCAACAACATGAGCAGGAAGAACACGACGACGGCGAATCCGCCGAGCGTGCGCAGCTGCCGGGCCAGATAGGCATTCGCGCCTTCCTGAACGGCCTCGGCGATCTTCTTCATACTGTCCGTGCCCTCGCCGGCCGCGAGTACTTGTCGTACCAGCACCACGGCGACCGCGAGCGCCGCGACCGCGACCGCGACGATCACCATCACGATCACACGATTTTCGTCGGTCAGTTCTGCGGCGGCCAGGGTCGTGGTGAGGTCCAGCTGATGAGGGGTGAGAGGCCCCGCCATTCGTCCTCCTTGACGTTTGGCACATGGGCGCGCAGCAGTTCTGCGACCGCAGAAGAGCCGCCACGCTCAGGCGTCCTGAGCTCAAGATGTGGACGGATTGTAGGTAGCGTCACACGATCAAAACAGGGCGCCGGAATGGGAATTCGCCTGCACCAGCGAAGATCAATAGGTTTGGGCCACAGGAATTCGTCCGGAAGGACGAAGGTCAACAATTCACTGACGGGGGTGGAATGATCTCTATAAACGATCTCAGTGCACTATGAAAAGTGCTGTTCAGAGCGGTTTTCCGGACACCCTGAACGCGCCCCGGGCCTGACCGGAACCCCCGGAACTCCCGGAACCCCCGGAACGACGACCGGGCCGGCCGTCACGGGGACGGCCGGCCCGAAGGTCACGGCAGATCGAGCGGAATGACGGCGGATCGTTACGGCACGAGGGACTGCGGCGAAGCGGGCCAGCTCATGCGGATCACACCGCCGGTCTCGCTGGTGGTCACCTCGACGTCGTCGACGAGCCCGCTGATGACCGCGAGGCCCATCTCGTCCTCGGTCTCGGCCGCGCCGTCGTCGTCCACATCCGGATGGGAGCCGGGGGCATGCCCCGCCGAGGTGGGCGACTCATCGCCGACCTCGATGGAGAACTTCTTCTCCTCCTCGGTGAGCGCCACCCGCACCGGGGCGTCCACCCCGTTGCTCAGGTGCAGCCCCACCGCACGGGTGCAGGCCTCGCCGACCGCGAGCCGCACCTCGTCGAGCACGGCCTCGTCCACCCCCGCACGACGCGCCACGGCAGCCGCGACCAGCCGGGCGGTCCTGACGTGCTCGGGAAGCGCGCTGAAGCGGAGTTCGACAGTGGCCATGCCATCCCCCTCGGGCGTATGGGCGTGCAGATCGGGGGGGCCGGGCGAAATCGCCCGGAACCCCCTTGGTGGTCTTCCCGCGGTGACTGGTCAGTCAGTCGCCGCGACAGCGTCCTCGACCGAGGTGTGGATGGGGAACACCTTGGTCAGGCCGGTGATACGGAAGATCTTGAGAATGCGCTCCTGGTTGCACACCAGACGCAGTGAGCCCTCATGGGCACGTACGCGCTTGAGCCCGCCGACGAGCACGCCGAGCCCGGTGGAGTCGAGAAAGTCGACGCCCTCCATGTCGACGACCAGGTGGTAGCTACCGTCGTTGACAAGCTCGACCAGCTGCTCGCGCAGCTTGGGCGCGGTATATACATCAATCTCGCCACCGACCTCGACGACCGTGCGGTCGCCAACGGTCCGAGTCGACAGGGACAGGTCCACGGATCCTCCAGCACCTTGCATCGAGCGGTCGCCCCCCATGGATCGGCAGCCGCGATGGCATTCAATCACTTACCAGCAGGCGTGCACGACGCCTTGAGCCCATTGTCCGTCAGACCAGTGACACACTCGGTGTCGATGGCCCACAACCAACTCCCGCGGCAGGCGGGCATACGCCCCTCGCCCCGGGCCGTTCTCCACCGGCTCGGCACCGGAGCGGGCCGAGGCGCGCGCATCACTCATACGGAGCACTTGCCCCCGCGTCTCGGCAGCCATGCCGACTGGCCTTCGCCGATCCGGCCGGAAGTGATCGACGCCATCCGGGCCGCCGGAATCGAGCGCCCATGGGCCCATCAGGCCCGCACGGCCGCCCACGCCCTGCGCGGTGAATCCGTGGTCGTGGCCACCGGCACCGCCTCCGGCAAGTCCCTGGCCTACCTCGCCCCCGTGCTCAGCACCCTGCTGGACGGCTCGGAGGAGCCCAGCGGGCGGGGCACGACCGCCCTGTACCTCTCGCCCACCAAGGCGCTCGCCGCCGACCAGCGCCGCGCGCTGGCCGACCTCACCACCCCGCTCGGCACCGGGGTGCGGGCGGCGGTCTACGACGGCGACACGCCGGTGGAGGAGCGCGAATGGGTCCGCCAGTACGCGAACTACGTGCTCACCAACCCCGACATGCTCCACCGGGGCATCCTGCCGGGCCACCCCAGATGGTCCTCCTTCCTGCGCGCGCTGCGCTACGTCGTCATCGACGAGTGCCACACCTACCGCGGCGTCTTCGGCTCCCATGTCGCCCAGGTACTGCGCAGGCTGCGGCGGGTCTGCGCCCGCTACGGCTCCTCGCCCGTCTTCCTGCTCGCCTCGGCCACCTCCGCCGACCCGGCCGTGGCGGCCGCCCGGCTGACCGGGGTGCCGGTCACGGCGATCACCGAGGACTCCTCGCCCCGCGGCGAGGTGGTCTTCGCCCTGTGGGAGCCGCCGCTGACCGAGCTGCACGGCGAGCAGGGCGCCCCGGTCCGCCGCACGGCCACCGCCGAGTCCGCGGACCTGCTCACCGACCTGGCCGTCCAGGGCGTCCGCACCGTCACCTTCGTGCGCTCCCGGCGCGGCGCCGAGCTGATCGCCCTGATCGCCCAGGAGCGGCTGGCCGAGGTCGACCGGTCCCTGCCGGACCGGGTGGCCGCCTACCGCGGGGGATATCTCCCCGAGGAGCGCCGCGCCCTGGAGCGGGCCCTGCACTCCGGTGACCTCCTGGGCCTCGCCGCCACCACCGCCCTCGAACTCGGCATGGACATCGCCGGTCTGGACGCCGTCGTACTGGCCGGCTATCCCGGCACCCGCGCCTCCCTGTGGCAGCAGGCGGGCCGGGCCGGCCGCACCGGACAAGGGGCCCTGGCGATCCTGGTCGCCCGGGACGACCCGCTGGACACCTATCTCGTCCACCACCCGGACGCCCTCTTCCGGCAGCCCGTCGAATCCACCGTGCTGGACCCCGACAACCCGTACGTCCTCGCGCCGCACCTGTGCGCGGCCGCCGCCGAGCTGCCGCTCACCGAGGCGGACCTTGGCCTCTTCGGCCCCGCCACCGAGGAACTGCTGCCGCAGCTGGAGCAGCGCAAGCTGCTGCGCCGCCGCGCGACCGCCTGGCACTGGACCCGCCGCGAGCGCGCCGCCGACCTCACCGACATCCGCGGGGAGGGCGGCAGCCCGGTCCAGGTCGTGGAGGCGGGGACCGGGCGGCTGCTGGGCACCGTGGACGCCTCGGCCGCCCACACCACCGTGCACGAGGGCGCCGTCCACCTCCACCAGGGCCGGAGCTATCTCGTCCGGCAGCTCGACCTGGAGGACTCGGTCGCGCTGGTGGAGGAGGCCAGTCCGCCGTACTCGACCACCGCCCGCGACACCACCGCGATCTCCATCCTGGAGACCACCACCGAGATCCCGTGGGGTGACGCGCGGCTGTGCTTCGGATCCGTCGAGGTGACCAACCAGGTCGTCTCCTTCCTGCGCCGCAAGCTGATCACCGGTGAGGTGCTGGGCGAGACCAAGCTCGACCTGCCGCCCCGCACGCTGCGCACCCGGGCCGTGTGGTGGACCGTGACCGAGGACCAGCTGGAGGAGGCCCGGGTGCATCCCCAGGCCCTCGGCGGCGCCCTGCACGCCGCCGAGCACGCCTCCATCGGCATACTGCCGCTCTTCGCGACCTGCGACCGCTGGGACATCGGCGGGGTGTCGATCCCCCTGCACCCCGACACGCTTCTGCCGACCGTCTTCGTGTACGACGGCCACCCCGGCGGGGCGGGCTTCGCCGAGCGGGCCTTCCACACGGCCGCCCGCTGGCTGACCGCCACCCGCGAGGCGATCGCGGCCTGCGAGTGCGAGGCGGGCTGCCCGTCCTGCATCCAGTCCCCGAAATGCGGCAACGGGAACGATCCGCTCGACAAGAGGGCCGCCATCCGCCTGCTGACGACGCTCCTGGCCAAAGCCCCGGACCAACCGCCCACCGAAGGCTGACCGGACCCCGGCGCCCACCGCCGAGCGCCCGCCGGGGCCGGATACGGGGGTGTCGGCGGGGCCTGCCCGCGCCCGGGCCCGGAGGGCGAACGGCCCGGCCCGCACCTCCGCCGTGAGATCCGCGATCTCGCCGCTCAGGGCGCACCGCACCACGCGCGCGCCCTGGGCGGAGGCCACCCGCCGGGCGAGGCGGCACGCCGCCCCGGGCCCCTCCAGGCCGTGGTCCGCCGCGGCGAGCGCCGCCAGGTCGGCGGCCCCGCCTGCCCGGTGGCGCGCCACCATGACCTGCCCGGCCGCCAGCACGACCGCGAACACCGCGCACAGCGCCGTCGCGGCGAACGCCGCCCACACCGTCGCCGACCCCCGGTCGCCGCGCTCGCCCACCCCGCGTACGCAACGCCTCACGCGACCGTCCGCCGCCGCGCCTGCGGAACCCCTCGCACGACCGTCCGCCGCCCGGCGTACGACACCCCTCACCGGACTGCCTCCCGCCCGGCGCCGACCGCGCCCACCGTGTCCTCGGCGAGTGCGGTCGACTCGGCGTGCAGCCGGAGCGCCAGCGGGCCGGGGCCGACCGCGTGGGTCCGGACCCGCACGCGCATCAGGTCTCCGTCCCGCCACAGCTCCACCCGCGCGCCGCGCGGCGCGGCCGACCGGACGGCATCCATCACGGCGTCCCGCGGCTCCGAGCGCGCCGCCGCCCGGGCGCCGGCCCGGGCCGCGTCCACGCAACTCAGCTGCGCGGACGCGGCCATCAGGCTCCAGATCAGCATCAGGGCGAACAGGGCCAGCACCGGCAGCGCGACAGCCGCCTCCGCGGTGACGAAGCCCCGGTCCGACCCGATGCCGACCGCTCCCGCGCGGGCCGCTCCCGGTGCGCTCCGCGCGCGAAGACCGGCCCGCGCGCCCGGCCGGCCCACCGTGGACAGTGCCTCAGAACGGCGCATCGAGAGCCCGTCCGATCACCGATCGCAGCGCACCGCTGACGGTCCCGCTCGTCACTACCTTGTACAACACCGCGGCGAAGGCGCACGCCGCCAGCGTCCCCATCGCGTACTCGACGGTGGCCATTCCCGCCTCGGCCTGTGCACGCACCGCCGCGCGCCACCGGACCCACCACTGCTTCACCATCTCGATCCCCCTCGTAGCTGTCATGTGCCGTACATACGGGCCCCTCGTGCCGCACCGGGCCGAGGCGCCCTGCTCAGGTGTGGCCCGCCAGGCCGCCCGCCAGCCCGGTCATCACCGGGGCCACACCGATCAGCAGATACGCGGGCAGGAAGCAGGCCCCGAGCGGGGCGGTGGCCAGCACGCTCGCCCGATCGGCGCGTCGGCCCGCTTCCCTCTCCTGCTCGGCGCGGCTGTCGGCGGCGAGCCGGGACACCGGCTCCACCGCCGGGGCGCCCGTGGTCCCGGCGTGCTCCAGGGCGCGTGCCAGCCCTTGCGCGCCGGGCAATGCGCCAAACCGCCCCCAGGCGTCGGCGGGATCGCCTCCCAGCCGCAGCTCCGCGGCGGTCCGGACCAGCCGCTCGCCGACCGGGCCGCCGAGCGACTTGCCCACCGCGTCCGCCGCCGTGCGCGGGTCCGCCCCGGCGGCCAGACAGGCCGCCAGCAGGTCGGCGGCGAGTGGGAGCTGCCGCACCGCTTCGGCCTCCTGGCCGCCCGCGCCACCGGACCGGCCGCGGGACCGCGCGGCGGCGGCCTGCCGCCGCTGCCACCGCCGGACGCCATACGCGGCCGCCGGCCCCGAAACCCACCCCAGTGGTCCTCCGACGAGGACGACAGCGGCCAGCAGGACACCGAGCGAGACCACCCAGGCCAGGACCGCGCACTCGTCCACCCGGGCACGCCGGCGCTCCCAGGCCTTGCCCCGCCGCCGGGCCGCACCGGTGTCCGGTTCCGCATCCGCTCGCCCGCCCGGCAGCAGCGCCGCCAGACGCCGCCCGGCGGTACGGTCCCGCCGGGCCTCCACCACCGCCATCGCCACATACGCGACGGCGGCCATGAGGGACAACGCGATCCCCAGCCTGTGGACAAGGGCGGCGCTCATCGGCCGACGGCCTTCCCGGGAGCGAGCGCCGCCCGCGTCGACCGTCTGAGCCAGGCGAACCCCGCCCACTCCAGCAAGCAGCCGCCCAGCAGACAGCCCAGCCCGACCGGGGTGTGCAGAAGCTGATGCAGCGGCTCGGTGCCCAGCGCGGAACCCATCACCAGCCCGAAGACCGGCAGCACGGCCAGCACCACGACAGTGACCTTGGGTCCCGCCAGCCTGGCGCGCAGCGTCTCCCGCTGCGCGCGCTCGGCGCGCAGCGCCGAGGCCACCCGGTCGAGCCCGGTGGCAAGCCCCGCGCCCTCGTCGACGGCCACCTGCCAGCAGGCCGCGACCCCGGTCAGCCCCTCCGCGCCCGGCTGCCGGGCCGCCCTGCGCAACGCCTCGGGCACATCCCCGCCGAACCTGGCGGCGGCGGACACCAGTCCCCATCGCTCCCCCAGGTCTCCCGAGGGCACGGACAGCAGTGCCTCGCCGGGCTGCCGCCCGGCCCGCAGCTCGCCCGCCACCGTGCCGCACAGCTCGATCACTCCCGCCGCACGCCGGTCACGCGCCCGGCCACGCTCCCGGGCCCGCAGCCAGCGGCCGACCAACGGCACGGCCGCCACCGCGGCGAACAGCGGCAGGACCGACGCGCCGAGCACCGCGAGCACGCAACCCAGCGGCAGGCACAGCAGCTCACGCCCCATCCGCCCGCCGTACGTGACCCGCCAGCGCTCCTTGAGCCAGGCGGCCGTCTCGGACAGCCGCCGCGCCGGGTCCGGCCCGGTGGGCGCGGCGGGCCCGCCACCCGCGAACAGCAGCCTGGCCCGGCGCAGTTCCCGGTCCCGCGCGGAGAGCAGCCACGCGGCCACCGCCGCGCACAGCAAGGCCGCGCCGAGGCTCAGCGCCCCGGGGTTCCCTCCGGTGCCGGTCATGACGCGCCTCCGCCTCGTCCGCACAGGCGCTGGAGCCGCTGCCAGCCCGCCGCCCGCTCGAAGCCCCGCGGGCTCCATACGGCGGCCGGCACGGTGGTGACGAAGCCCGCGCGGTCCCGGTCCAGCACGTGCAGCTCGGCGATCCTGCGCCGTCCACCGCGGTCCCGCACCAGATGGACCACGACCGACAGGGCGGCCGCCAACTGGCTGTGCAGCGCGGCCCGGTCCAGGCCCGCGGTCGAGCCCAGCGCCTCCAGCCGGGCCGGTACGTCCCCCGCCGTATTGGCGTGGACGGTGCCGCAGCCGCCTTCGTGGCCGGTGTTCAGCGCGCCCAGGAGATCGGTGACCTCGGGGCCGCGGACCTCACCGACCACGAGCCGGTCGGGCCGCATCCGCAGCGCTTGGCGCACCAGGTCCCGCAGGGTGACCTGGCCCCGGCCCTCCTGGTTGGCGGGGCGGGTCTCCAGCCGGACCACATGGGGATGGTCGGGCCGCAACTCCGCCGAGTCCTCGGCGAGGACGATCCGCTCCTCCCTGCCGACCAGCCCCAGGAGGGTGCTGAGCAGCGTCGTCTTGCCTGACCCGGTGCCCCCGCTCACCACGTACGACAGCCGGGCGTCCAGCATGGCCCGCAGCAGCTCCGCACCGCCGGGCGGCACGGTCCCGGCGGCCACCAGCTCGGTGAGGGAGAACGCCCGCGGACGCACCACCCGCAGCGACAGGCAGGTGGATCCGACGGCCACCGGTGGGAGCACCGCGTGCAGCCTTGTCCCGTCCGGCAGCCGGGCGTCCACCCACGGCCGGGCGTCGTCCAGCCGCCGCCCGGCCACCGCGGCGAGCCGCTGGGCGAGCCTGCGCACGGCGGCCGCGTCGGCGAAGGCGACGGCCGTCCGCTCAAGCCCCGCGCCGCGGTCCACCCACACCTCGTCGGGGGCGGTGACCAGCACGTCCGTGACGTCGGGCGCGGCGAGCAGCGGCTCCAGGGGGCCGGTGCCGACCAGTTCGGAGCGCAGGGCGGCGACCACGCCGAGCACTTCGGTGTCGCCCAGCAGCCGCCCCTCCTCGCGCAGCGCGGCCGCCACCCGGGCGGGAGTCGGCTCCGCGCCGCTCTCCGCCAGCCGCAACCGCACCGCGTCCAGCAGGTCAGGGGTTTCGACGCTCATGCGGTGACACCCCCCGTCGCGCCGGGCAGGGCCCGTGCCCAGAATTCGGCACAGAACCGGCCCAGCGGGCCGCGCGCGCTGCCGCCCGGGGGCTCGCCTCCGTCGTGTGCGTCCAGCAGCCCGGGATCCGGAGGCAGTTGACCGGCCAGTGGCAGCCCGAGCAGCCGTGCGATCTCCTCGTCGTCCAGCTCCGGCCCGCAGGGACCCCGCACCACCGCGCGCAGATCGCTCAGCACCATGCTCACCGTGGACGCCACCCGGTGGGCGGCCGCGACGGCGCGCAGTTCCGCAGGGACGACCAGCAGACCGAGGTCCACCTGGGCGAGTGCCTCGGCGGCCGCCTCGTCCACCCGGCGCGGAAGATCCACCACCACGACCCCGCCGCGCCGCCGGGCCGCGGCCAGCACGGCGCGCATCGCCGAGGGCGGGATGACGACCGAATCCCCCCTGTCCCAGCTCAGCACCCGCAGGGAATGCAACTCGGGCAGCGACTCCTCCAGCGCGCTCCCGGCGACTCGGCCACGCGATTCGGCGAAGGCGGGCCAGCGCAGCCCCTCCGCCCCCTCACCGCCGAGCAGCACGTCGAGGCCACCGCCCAGTGGATCGCCGTCGATGAGCATGGTGCGCCGCCCCGAGCGGGCCGCCGTGACGGCCAGGGCGCAGGCGAGGGTGGAGGCTCCGGCCCCGCCACGGCCTCCGATGACCCCGATGGTGACCGCCTGCCGGCCAACTCCCTCCGCCACATCGGCGATCCGGTCCACGAGCCAGGTCTCGGCATCGGGCAGGAAGGCCACATTGTCGGCGCCGAGATCCACCGCCCGGCGCCAGATGCCGTGGTCGTCGAGATCGCGCCCGATGAGCAGCACGCCCGCTCTGCGGACGCGGCCGCGGAGCCCGGCCGCCGCGTCGTCCCCGACGAGAATCAGCGGCGCGCCTTCCCAACTGCCCCGGCGTGTGGGCGCGCCATGGGCCACTTCGGCTTCGGCCCCGGCTGCGGCGCACAGCCTCAGCAGATCGTCGAGAAGCTCTTCGTCCTCGGTGATGATCAGCGGTCTGCCGCGTTGTCCTTCTGCCGGTGATGACCGTTCCGGTGTGATGGATGCAGTCACGATCCCCTCCCCATATCGTTACGCGCTCTCACTCACGCGAACGGCGAGTGCAAACAACGCGGAGAATCACCGTGTCGCGATCCTGAAAATCTTGGGGATCTTGGTCCAAAACCGTGGACAACTCATCAGTTGTGAATATCCCAGTCACCTAAACCAGTGACTTCCGGAGTGCAGTCTAGCGATTACGCACAGTAACCGTTCAGGCTGTCGGGGAGCAGAAGTCGCCCAGGCCCGGATGAGGGGAGAAAGATCTCGTGAAAGCACCGAAAAGGCGTCCGGACATGCGACGACCCCCGCCGGGGGGGAGAGCGGGGGTCGTCCCCACGGCCGACTCGGGGGGGGAGGAGTCGGGCCGGGTTAGCACGGTCGCGAACGATCCGTGACTTCCATGGTGTACCCGAGAGCCTTCTCAGGCAAACCCACGCGCCTGAGCTTACGCCGAATGGTGGGCCCTATGCTCGGCGTCGTGGAAAACCACTCCTTGCCCCGGACAGCCGCCTTCTTTGACCTGGACAAGACGGTCATTGCGAAGTCAAGCACGCTCACCTTCAGCAAGTCCTTCTACCGGGGTGGGCTGATCAACCGTCGAGCCGTACTGCGTACTGCTTATGCCCAGTTCGTCTTCCTCGCCGGCCGCGCCGATCACGACCAGATGGAACGGTTGCGCGAGTACCTCTCGGCACTCTGCCGCGGCTGGAATGTCCAACTGGTGAAGGAGATCGTCGCGGAGACTCTGCACGATCTGATCGATCCCATCATCTATGACGAGGCGGCTTCCCTCATCGAGGAGCATCACGCCGCAGGACGCGATGTGGTGATCGTCAGCACCTCGGGTGCGGAGGTCGTGGAGCCGATCGGCGAGTTGCTGGGCGCGGACCGGGTGGTGGCCACGCGCATGGTCGTCGAGGACGGGGTCTTCACCGGGGAAGTCGAGTACTACGCCTACGGGCCGACGAAGGCGAAGGCGATCGCCGAGCTGGCCGAGTCCGAGGGGTACGACTTGTCGCGCTGCTACGCCTACAGCGATTCGGGGACGGACCTGCCCATGCTGGAGTCCGTCGGCCATCCGCACGCGGTGAATCCTGACCGGGCCCTGCGCCGCGAAGCGGTCGCCCGCGGCTGGCCGGTCCTCTCCTTCGACCGCCCGGTGCGACTGAAGCAGCGACTGCCCTCACTGTCCATGCCGCCGAGGCCGGTCCTGGCCGCGGTCGCCGCGGTGGGCGCTGCCGCCGCCACTGCCGGTCTGGTGTGGTACGCCAGCCGGCGGCGCGCCCCTTATACCCGGGTTTGACCTGGCCACAAAGATCTGCGTGGAGGGGTTCCGCTTGGCTTCGCGCAGGAGTAGAAAGGAATCGACGGCCCGCGAGACCAGGGGTATCCGGGAGGATCTCCCCAGACGCACCAGGCCCCACGGACCGAGCATGGATGCCGGGCACCCACGCGACGCCGACCCGTCGATTACGGGCCAGCCGCACCAGGTGACGGGCGAAGATCCCGACCTGATGGGCGAATTTCCGTGCACGCACTGGTAACCCGGCGGACGTGCCAGCGGCGGCACCCCCGTGGTGCCGCCGCAACTCTGTCCGGGCCCGGGCCTCCTCGCCCCGGACGGCCTCAGGCCGCTCCCCGCTGCATCGCCTCGCACACGGCCGTGCTCTCCCGCACGCCCAGCTCAACCGACCGTCCGCAATGCGCTATCCAGGCCGCCATGCCCTCGGGCGTCCCGGACACATAGCCCTCCAGCCCGGCCACACACGCCGCGGCACCCTGCTCCGCGTGACCCACCTCCGCCGGGCAGACGGATTTCGGGTCCAGCCCGCTGCCGACCAGCACGATCCGCTCGGCCGCGCGCGCCACCAGGCCGTTGTACGAGGCGAAGGGCCGCAGTGCGAGCAGTTCCCCGTGCACCACCGCCGCCGTCACCAGCGCCGGGGCCTCGCTGCCCGCGAGCAGCAGCCGCGCCAGCCCGTCGAGTCGGCCCGCCACCTCGTCGGCGTCCGGCGGCTCGGGGCCGACCAGCCGCTCCCGCACCGGTTCGCCCGCCAGCCGGGGCCGTCCGACTCTGTCGTCATCGTCCGCTCCACCGGCCGCGACCAGATGCAGCCGGGCCAGCACCCGCAGCGGCGACTGCCGCCAGACGCTCAGCAACTGGCCGGCCTCGGCGGTCACCCGCAGCGCCGCACCCACCGTGTGCGGCTCGCCCTCGGCCCCGAAGTCGGTGCGGCGGCGGACCTCTTCGAGCGCCCAGTCGGCACCGGCCAGCGCCGCGGAACCACGCGCGCCGCGCAGCGCCGCCTCGGACGTGACCTCGTTGCTGCGGCGGCGCATCACCCGGTGGCCGTAGACCCGGTCCACTGCCGTCCGCACGGCCTCCACGGACTCGGCCACACCGGGCAGCCCCGCCAGGGCGGCGAGCGGATCTGCTGACGTACTCATGAGTACGACCCTACGCACCCACGGCCCGAGGACCCTCGTTGGAGTGGTTTTCTTCACGTAAATCCCTCACGGGAGAGGATCACTCACCTACGCTTTCTGAACATGAAGATCGCTTTCGTAGGCAAGGGTGGCAGCGGCAAGACGACGCTGTCGTCGCTGTTCATCCGCCATCTCGCCGCCGCCCGAGCCCCCGTCGTCGCGGTCGACGCCGACATCAACCAGCATCTGGGCGCGGCACTCGGGCTCGACGAGGCGGAGACCGCCGCACTGCCCGCCATGGGCGCCCATCTTCCCCTGATCAAGGACTACTTGCGCGGGACGAACCCCCGGATCGCCTCCGCCGAGACCATGATCAAGACAACGCCGCCCGGTGAGGGGTCGCGGCTGCTGCGGATCAGCGAGGACAACCCCGTCTACGAGGCGTGCGCCCGGACGGTCCCGCTCGGGGAGGGGGAGGTGCGGCTGATGGCGACCGGGCCCTTCACCGAGTCCGATCTCGGCGTCGCCTGCTACCACTCCAAGGTCGGCGCGGTCGAGCTGTGCCTCAACCATCTGGTCGACGGGCGCGGGGAGTTCGTGGTCGTCGACATGACAGCGGGCAGCGACTCCTTCGCCTCCGGGCTCTTCACCCGCTTCGACATGACGTTCCTGGTCGCCGAACCCACCCGCAAGGGCATCGCGGTCTACCGCCAGTACAAGGAGTACGCCCGCGATTTCGACGTGGCGCTGCGCGTGGTCGGCAACAAGGTGCAGGGCCCGGACGACCTCGCCTTTCTGCGCGCCGAAGTGGGCGACGACCTGCTGATCACCGTCGGCCACTCCGAGTGGGTCCGGGCGATCGAGAAGGGCCGCGCACCGCGCTTCGCGGAACTGGAGGAGCCCAACCGCGAGGCGCTGCGCACCCTGCACGACGCGGTGGACGCCTCCTACGAGCGGCGGGACTGGCAGCGCTACACCCGCCAGATGGTGCACTTCCACCTGAAGAACGCTCAGAGTTGGGGAAACGCGAAGACGGGTGCCGACCTGGCGGCACAGGTCGACCCGGCCTTCGCCCTGGACGAGTCCGCTCTGGCCGGGCGGGCGGCGGAGACCGCTCCCACGCCTGCCTAGCCATCCGCCCCGGCACAGTCATCTCATCTGACTATTCACCCCATAGAGGGGGCAACACCCCTCTCTGCCTCAAAAGGCTTCCCATTGACTTTACCTGGCATTACGATTCATTTACCAACGCTTGGGAGTCAGCACCGCAGTACGCCGTGACCCACGGCCGCGCCCTTGTCCGCGACCGCGAAGCCCCGGAGGAGACGGGAATGTTGAAGCTCTTGGACCAGATCGCGCTTGCGGCGGGGGCCCCGCTGCACGCCGGGCTGATGGCCGTCGCGCTCGCCGGGATCGCGGTCGTCGTCCTCGTCTCGCTGCGCCTCGTCAACCGGCCGGGCCAGCCGGCCGCCGAGCCGGCCGGCGCACCCCCCTGCCGCCCATGGACGCCCTGGCGCAACCACCACTGCACCCGCCCCACTCCGGCGGCCCGGGCCGGACACGACCCCGGGGGCGGCACGGGGCAGCTGCTGGGCGGGGTGAGTGCCTTCCAGCGCAACACCGCGCCTTTGGTGCGCGCCGAGCTGGCGCGGCTCGCCCGGGAGGGACAGCGGCCCACCCAGTTGTTCCTCACCTGCGCCGACTCCCGGCTGGTGACCAGCATGATCACCTCCAGTGGCCCCGGCGATCTGTTCACCGTGCGCAATGTGGGCAATCTGGTGCCGCCTCCCGGCGAGGATGCCGCCTGCGATTCGGTGGGAGCGGCCATCGAGTACGCGGTGGAAGTGCTGAGGGTCAGCAGCATCACGGTGTGCGGACACTCCGGATGCGGGGCGATGCAGGCACTGCTCGGCTCGTCGGCCGCGCCACCCGGAGCACAGACGCCGCTGGCGCGCTGGCTGCGCCACGGCAGGCCGGGGCTGGCGCGCATGGAGCGGATCGGGCGGCTGGGGCGCGGCGAGGTCGCGCTGGCCGACCGCCCGGTGGCCGACGAGCTGGAGCGGCTGGCGCTGATCAACGTGATGCAGCAACTGGAGCATCTGATGGCGCACGCCTGCGTCGCGCGGCGGGTGGCGGAGGGAGGGCTGGTGCTGCACGGGATGTACTTCCATGTGGCGGAGGCTCAGGCGTACGTCCTGGACGCCCGATCGGCCAGATTCCTGGCCGTCCGGCCGGACGACGGCACCCCGGTGGCCGTCTGCGCGGCCGGTCCGGCCGTCGCCCTGGAGCACGAGAAGGAGGGAGCCACGGAAGCGCTGGAGGCGATCTGAGTACAGGTCTAAACCAATTTACGGCGTCAGGCCTTGTCAGGGCCTACCCGAGGCTGATGAGCTATGGCCGGGACACAACGGACACCCTGGGAATGGGAGATGTCGTGAGCAACGAAAGCCTGGCCAGTCTTCTTCGGGAGGAGCGCCGCTTCGCGCCGCCGGCCGACCTGGCCGCGAACGCCAACGTGACGGCCGAGGCGTACGAGCGTGCGAAGGCGGACCGCCTGGGCTTCTGGGCCGAGCAGGCCCGTCGGCTTACCTGGGCGACCGAGCCGACCGAGACGCTCGACTGGTCGAACCCGCCCTTCGCGAAGTGGTTCGCCGACGGCAAACTCAACGTGGCGTACAACTGCGTCGACCGCCATGTGGAGAACGGTCTCGGCGACCGGGTCGCCCTCCACTTCGAGGGCGAGCCGGGTGACACCCGTTCGCTGACCTACGCCGAGCTGCAGCGGGAGGTCTCCCAGGCGGCGCACGCGCTGACCGAGCTGGGGGTCCAGACGGGCGACCGGGTCGCCATCTACCTGCCGATGATCACTGAGGCCGTCGTCGCGATGCTGGCCTGCGCCCGCATCGGCGCCCCGCACTCCGTGGTCTTCGGCGGCTTCTCGGCCGACGCCCTCGCCACCCGTATCCAGGACGCCGACGCCCGCGTGATCATCACCGCCGACGGTGGCTACCGCCGCGGCAAGCCGTCCGCGCTCAAGCCCGCTGTCGACGAGGCCCTGACCCGCCCCGGCACCGAGAACGTGCGCAGCGTGCTGGTCGTCCGCCGCACGGGCCAGGAGGTCGCCTGGACCGAGGGCCGCGACGTGTGGTGGCACGAGATCGTGGAGCGCCAGCCGGAGCAGCACACGCCCGAGGCGTTCGACGCCGAGCACCCGCTGTTCATCCTCTACACCTCCGGCACCACCGGTAAGCCGAAGGGCATCCTGCACACCACCGGCGGCTATCTCACCCAGGTGTCGTACACCCACGACGCCGTCTTCGACCTCAAGCCGGAGTCGGACGTCTTCTGGTGCACGGCCGACATCGGCTGGGTCACCGGCCATTCGTACATCGTCTACGGGCCGCTCTCCAACGGAGCGACCGAGGTGCTCTACGAGGGCACCCCGGACACCCCGCACCAGGGCCGCTGGTGGGAGATCGTCCAGAAGTACGGGGTCACCATCCTGTACACCGCCCCCACCGCGATCCGCGCGTGCATGAAGTGGGGCGACGACATCCCGGCCAAGTTCGACCTGTCCTCGCTGCGCGTCCTCGGCTCGGTCGGCGAGCCGATCAACCCCGAGGCGTGGATCTGGTACCGCAAGAACATCGGCGCGGACAGGACGCCCGTCGTCGACACCTGGTGGCAGACCGAGACCGGCGGCATCATGATCAGCCCGCTGCCGGGCGTCACCGCGACGAAGCCCGGTTCGGCCCAGGTGGCGCTCCCCGGTATCGCCGCCACCGTCGTCGACGACGAGGCGAACGAGGTGCCGAACGGGGCGGGCGGCTATCTGGTGCTCACCGAGCCCTGGCCGTCGATGCTCCGCACGATCTGGGGCGACGACCAGCGCTATCTGGACACCTACTGGTCCCGCTTCGAGAACCGCTACTTCGCGGGTGACGGCGCCAAGAAGGACGACGACGGCGACATCTGGCTGCTCGGCCGGGTCGACGATGTGATGCTGGTGTCCGGCCACAACATCTCGACGACCGAGGTCGAGTCGGCGCTCGTGTCGCACCCCAAGGTCGCCGAGGCCGCCGTCGTCGGGGCCACCGACCCGCAGACCACCCAGGCGATCTGCGCGTTCGTCATCCTGCGCGGCGGCGCGGCCGAGGACGAGGGTCTGGTCGAGGAGCTGCGGGCGCATGTCGCCAAGCAGCTCGGCCCGATCGCCAAGCCCCGGCGGATCCTGCCGGTGGGCGAGCTGCCCAAGACCCGTTCCGGCAAGATCATGCGCCGGCTGCTGCGCGATGTCGCGGAGAACCGCGCGCTGGGTGACGTCACCACGCTCACCGACTCCTCCGTCATGGAGCTGATCCAGAGCAAGCTGCCGGCCGCGCCCAGCGAAGACTGACCATCAGCGAAGTCTGACCAGCGGTCTTCGGGCTGAGGGGCGCTCCCGCCATGCGGGAGCGCCCCTCGTCCGTTCCGGTTAAGGTGAAGACCTGCCGCGTCAACAACGCGACAAGATGACGAGGGCGCGCCGGGAAGTCTGGTCGGCACACACCACACGTGTGTCCGCACCCGCCCGACGACCCAGGAGGCCCCGCCCGTGGCCGCGCCCACCACCCGCAAGTTCCTCGGCCGCCTCTCGCTGCCCGAGCGGACGTTCATCACCGACGCGCTGCGCACCGAGACCGTCGGCGGCATGATCCTCCTCCTCGCCGCGATCGCCGCGCTGATTCTGGCGAACACCCCGCTCAGCGGCGTCTACGGCGACATCAGGGAGTTCTCCTTCGGCCCCCAGGCGCTGCATCTGCACCTTTCCGTCGAGTCCTGGGCCACGGACGGCCTGCTCACCATCTTCTTCTTCGTCGCCGGCATCGAACTGAAGCGCGAGTTCGTCGCGGGCGAGCTGCGCGATCCGAAGGCCGCCGCGCTGCCCGTGATCGCCGCGCTGTGCGGCATGGCGGCCCCCGCTCTCGTCTACGTCGTCGTCAACGCGACCGGCGGCGGCAGTCTGAAGGGCTGGGCGGTGCCGACCGCCACCGACATCGCCTTCGCGCTCGCCGTCCTCGCCGTCATCGGCACCGCGCTGCCGGCCGCCCTGCGCGCGTTCCTGCTCACCCTCGCGGTCGTCGACGAC
This sequence comes from Streptomyces sp. NBRC 110028, assembly GCF_001417735.1. Classification (GTDB taxonomy): domain Bacteria; phylum Actinomycetota; class Actinomycetes; order Streptomycetales; family Streptomycetaceae; genus Streptomyces. The sequence goes on along the minus strand of NZ_BBUZ01000022.1, from coordinate 628,503 downwards.
CTCGGGGCGATCCTGATCATCGCGATCTTCTTCACCAAGGACATCAACTTCGTCGCCCTCGGCCTGTCCTTCGCCGGGCTCGCCCTCTTCCGGCTGCTGCACCACAAGGGCGTACGCGGCGTGTACATCTACCTCCCGCTCGGCCTGGTGATCTGGGCCCTGATGCACGCGAGCGGAGTGCACGCCACCGTCGCGGGCGTCGCGATGGGCCTGATGCTGCGCTGCACCGTGCGCGAGGGCGAGGACCGTTCCCCCGCCGAACGCGTCGAGCACCGGGTGCGCCCGCTGTCGGCCGGGCTCGCCGTGCCGGTGTTCGCCCTCTTCGCCGCCGGGGTCCCGATATCCGGCGCCGCCGTCGCGAACGTCTTCACCCGTCCCGAGACCCTCGGCGTCGTCCTCGGCCTGGTGGTGGGCAAGGCCGTCGGGGTCTTCGGGGGTTCATGGTGCGCGGCCCGGTTCACCAAGGCCGAGCTGAACGAGGACCTGGCCTGGGCGGATGTGTTCGCCGTCGCGATGCTCGCCGGTATCGGGTTCACCGTCTCCCTCCTCATCGGCGAACTCGCCTTCCCCGGCGCTCCGGCGCTCGCCGAAGAGGTGAAGTCCGCGGTCGTCATCGGCTCGCTGTGCGCCGCGCTGCTCGCGGGCGTCCTCCTCAAGCTGCGCAACAACCGCTACCGGCGGCTGTACACGGAAGAGGAGCGGGACGAGGACATGGACGGCATCCCCGACGTCTACGAACTCGACACCCCCGAATACCACCTCCGGATGGCCGCCCTGCTCGAGGCAAAGGCCGCGGAGCACCGGCGGCTTGCCGAAGTAACCGCCGCGGACGGCTCCGGTGACGATGGTCCGGCATGATCTGAGACGCCATGATCTGAGAGGCTTGAAAGCCGCGGAAACAGTGCAGAAGACCTGCACGCGCGGAAGAACGCGCAGTCGTGTGAAGACGCGCCGGCTGCACACCGACGACGCGCCGAGACCGCGACGAGCGCCGAAGACGACCGGAAGACGTACAAGAGCAGAGGGAGATGGCGATGAGCGCAGCCGACGACGGCGGCAACCGCAGCCTCGGCCAGCTGGTGGCCACGGCGACCACCGAGCTGTCCGCGCTGGTGCACGACGAGATCGCGCTGGCCAAGGCCGAGCTCCGGGTGGGCGCCAAGAAGGCGGCGGTCGGCAGTGGCGCCGGCATGGCCGCCGGGGTGCTGATCCTGTTCTCACTTCCGGTGCTGAGTTTCGCCCTCGCCTACGGAATGCGGTCCTGGACCGGCCTCGGCCTCGCCTGGTGCTTCCTGATCGTGGGCGGCATCTACTGGCTGATCGCGGGAATCCTGGGCCTGCTCGCGCTGCTGAAGTTCAAGAAGGTCAAGGCGCCCAAGCGGACCATGGCCTCGTCCAAGGAGACGGCGGCCGTCCTCGGGAACGTCAAGCCGCATCCGCGGGCGGGTGAGAATGGCGGCCGCTCCGCACAGAATGTGACACGCTCGTCGGCATGACCGTCCCTGACATTCCCGCGTCGGTCGTTCGGCTCGACGGCCCCTGGACCCACCGGGACGTCGCGGCCAACGGCGCGCGCTTCCACATCGCCGAGCTGGGCGACGGCCCGCTGGTGCTGCTGCTCCACGGGTTTCCGCAGTTCTGGTGGACCTGGCGGCACCAGATGACCGCGCTCGCCGATGCCGGCTACCGGGCGGTCGCGATGGACCTGCGCGGAGTGGGGGGCAGCGACCGTACGCCGCGGGGTTACGACCCGGCCAACCTCGCCCTCGACATCACCGGCGTGATCCGCTCCCTCGGTGAGCCGGACGCCGCCCTGGTCGGCCATGACCTGGGCGGATATCTGGCGTGGACGGCGGCGGTGATGCGGCCGAAGCTGCTGCGGCGGCTCGCGGTGGCCTCCATGCCGCATCCGCGGCGCTGGCGCTCGGCGATGCTCGGGGACGTCAGGCAGAGCAGCGCGGGCTCCCACATCTGGGGCTTCCAGCGGCCGTGGCTGCCCGAGCGCCAGCTGGTCGCGGACGACGCGGCGGCCGTGGGGCGGCTGATCCGGGACTGGTCCGGGCCGCGGCTGCCCGAGGACGAGGTGGTGGACGTCTACCGGCGCGCGATGGTCATCCCCTCGACCGCGCACTGCTCGATCGAGCCGTACCGCTGGATGGTGCGGTCGCTGGCGCGGCCGGACGGTTTCCAGTTCAACCGCCGGATGAAGCGGCCGGTACGGGTGCCGACCCTGCATCTGCACGGGTCGCTCGACCCGGTGATGCGCACCCGCAGCGCGGCGGGCTCGGGGCAGTACGTGGAGGCGCCGTACCGGTGGCGGCTGTTCGACGGCCTCGGCCACTTTCCGCACGAGGAGGATCCGCACGCCTTCTCCACGGAGCTGATCAACTGGCTCAAGGACCCGGAACCGGACCGCTGAGCCGACGCCGCGCCGAGCCCCGGCGGGCCCTGTGCGAACAGGTGTTTCTCGAACAGCCACTTGCCTGGCGCATAGGCCAATTGCCGCAGTCAGCGGCGATTACCGACCTTGGGCCAGGGGCACAGTCCGAAGTATGGGCTGGACGCACGACTACCGTGACGCACCAAGCGGCCGCGGCCCCGAAGCCGCCGCTGCTGCCAATGCCGCACTCAGCGTTTCCGAGCGGGGCGGCTCCGGGCCTGTTCAAGGCCATGATCCCAATATCGTCGGGATTCCCCGCATCATCCGGCGCCGTGCCCGCTGGGTCTCGGCGCGGCTGCGCCATCCACGCAGCCGGTAGGCACGGCCTACCGGCATCGCACCACACGCGCACCGGGGCACCGGGAAGCACGCACCGGCGCAGGCACCGGAGCACGCACCGGGTAACAGGGGCTAGAGGGCACAGCCCTGGCTGTCCACCGGCTGGTCGGCCGTACGCCCCTTCTCGGCGTCCTTGCGGACCTCGTCCGCCGTCAGCGCGTACCCCGTGGCCGCGTCGTCGAGCGACTTGGCGAAGACCACGCCGTACACCCTGCCCTGCGGGGTGAGCAGCGGGCCGCCGGAGTTGCCCTGGCGCACGGTCGCGTACAGCGAGTAGACGTCACGCTGCACGGTGCCACGGTGGTAGATGTCCGGGCCGTTGGCGGTGATCCGGCCGCGGATGCGGGCCGCGCGCACATCGAACGCGCCGTTCTCCGGGAACCCGGCCACGATCGCGTCGTCTCCGGTGTTCGCGTCGCCCTGGGTGAACTGCAGCGCGGGGGCCTGCAGCGAGGGCACATCGAGGACCGCGATGTCGCGCTTCCAGTCGTAGAGGACGACCTTCGCGTCGTACAGCCGGCCCTCGCCGCCTATTTGCACGGTCGGGTCGTCGACCCCGCCGACCACATGGGCGTTGGTCATGACCCGGTTCGGCGCGTAGACGAAACCGGAGCCCTCCAGGACCTTGCCGCAGCTCGGGGCGGTGCCGACGACCTTCACGATGCTCTTCTGGGCCTGGCCGGCCACCGGGGACTGCGCGAGGGCCGGGTCGGGCTGCGGCACCGAGGGGATCGGCTCGTTCGAGAACGGCGAGAAGACCTGCGGGAAGCCGCCCTGCGCGAGCACGGTGGAGAAGTCGGTGAACCAGGAGTTGGCCTTCTCCGGGACCACGCGGGAGACCCCGAACAGCACCTTGGAGTCGCGGACCTCCTTGCCGACCGTGGGCAGCGACGTCCCGGCCACCAGGGAGCCGATCAGCCAGGCGACCATGAGCATCGCCAGGACGTTCACCAGCGCGCCGCCGGTCGCGTCCAGGGCACGCGCGGGTGTCCAGGTGATGTACCGGCGCAGCTTGTTCCCCAGGTGGGTGGTGGCCGCTTGGCCGACCGAGGCACACACGATCACCAGCACGATCGCCACGATGGCGCCGAAGGTGCCGGGCGACGCGCGGTCAGTGGTGCCGTCCCAGATGACCGGCAGCAGATAGACCGCGACCAAGCCACCGCCGACGAATCCGATCACCGACAGCACGCCGACGACGAAGCCCTGGCGATAGCCGATGATCGCGAACCACACGGCGGCGAGCAGCAGCAGGATGTCCAGCACATTCACCGGGACACCGTCTCACGCGCGCCAGTCGAGTGGGACGTGCTTCGCCCGGTCCCATGGTCGTTCCCAGCCCGCGTAGTGCAGTATGCGATCGATCACACCCGCCGTGAAACCCCAGACCAGAGCCCCTCCGACCAGGAACGCCGGGCCCCGGTGACCGCTGGGGTGGACGGTCGTCGCCCGGTTGGCCGGGTCCGTGAGATCCGCCACGGGAACCGTGAAGACCCGGGCCGTCTCGGCAGGGTCCACCGGCCCGACCGGGCTCGGCCGCCGCCACCAGCCCAGCACGGGCGTCACGACGAAGCCGCTCACGGGGATGTACAGGCGCGGCAGGACGGCGAAGACCTGGACGCCCGTGGGATCGAGCCCGGTCTCCTCCTCGGCCTCGCGCAGCGCCGCGTGCAGCGGACCGGCCCCGTCCGGATCGCCGTCCTCGGGGTCGAGCGCGCCGCCGGGGAAGGACGGCTGGCCCGCGTGGGAGCGCAGCGACCCGGACCGCTCCATCAGCAGCAGCTCGGGGCCGTCAGGACCCTCCCCGAAGAGCACCAGCACGGCGGAGGGGCGGCCGCCGCCCTGCGGCGGCGGCAGGAACCGGCTCAGCTGGTGCGGCTCGATCGTCTCGGCCGCTCGCGCCACGGGGAGCAGCCACTCGGGCAGCCCCTGGGAGCTGACCCGCACGCCTCCGCCGTACGTGCTCGTCATCCGGCGGCTCCCAGCGGGGCGGCGGGGCTCCCCGGGTAGTCGGCGGGTGGCCGCAGCCGCTGCCCCGGCCGACCGCCCATCTCGTACTTCAGCAGCTTCTTCGCCTTGTCCGGATCGGTCTCGCCCTCCCCGTACGCCGGGCACAGCGGGGCGATGGGGCAGGCGCCGCAGGCGGGCTTGCGGGCGTGGCAGACGCGACGGCCGTGGAAGATGATGCGGTGCGAGAGCATCGTCCACTCGCTCTTCGGGAAGAGCGCGGCGATCTCCGCCTCGACCTTCTCCGGGTCCTCCTGCTCGGTCCACTTCCAGCGCCGCACCAGCCGCCCGAAGTGGGTGTCCACGGTGAGCCCCGGCACCCCGAACGCGTTCCCCAGGACCACGTTGGCCGTCTTGCGGCCGACGCCGGGCAGCGTGACCAGGTCCTTCAGGCGCCCCGGCACCTCGCCGTCGAAGCGGTCGCGCAGCCCGGCCGAGAGCCCCAGCAGGGATTTGGCCTTGGCGCGGAAGAAGCCCGTGGGCCTGATCAGCTGCTCCAGCGCCTCGGGGTCGGCGGCCGCCATGTCCTCGGGGGTCGGGTAGGCGGCGAAGAGCGCGGGGGTGGTCTGGTTGACCCGCAGATCGGTGGTCTGCGCGGACAGGACCGTGGCGACCAGCAACTGGAACGGGTTCTCGAAATCCAGCTCGGGGTGGGCATACGGATAGACGTCGGCCAGCTCACGGTTGATGCGCCGGGCGCGGCGCACGAGCGCGGTCCGGGATTCCGGCCGGGGCGGCTTCGAAGGCTTGGCGGCCTTGGCCTCCTTGACCGCCTTCGCGGGCTTGGCCGCGCTCGCGCTCTTGGCCGCGCTCGCGCTCTTGGCCGCTTTGTCGCTCTTGGCCGCCTTGTCGCTCTTGGCCGCCTTCGCGGGCTGCGCGGGCTCAGCGGATGTGGTGGGAGTGGCCGGCTTGGCCGCTTTGGGCACCTTCGCCGCTTTCATCGGCTCGGCGGGCGCTTGTTCGCCCACAGCGGAATTACGAGATGCGGTCACCCGTTCGGCCCCCTTGCCCCGTGCTCTCACCGGCGTATTGGACACCCGGCCAGCCTAAGCCCAGCCACCGACATCCGGCCGGGCCACCGACCAGACCCCGCCCAATCGGACCCCTGCCGCACGGCCCGGCAGGCCAGTGCGTCAAACTTGTGATTGATCGCACTGTTTTACCGTCCGGCATCATGGGGACGACGGTCCCCTGTGCATGTCGACAAGGAGAGACTCGTGGACGACGTTCTGCGGCGCGCCCCGCTCTTCGCGGCGCTCGATGACGAGCAGGCCGCTGAGCTGCGCGCCTCCATGGGAGAGGCCACCCTCGCGCGGGGTGACGCCCTCTTCCACGAAGGGGACCCGGGCGACCGCCTGTACGTGGTCACCGAGGGCAAGGTGAAGCTCCACCGCACCTCTCCCGACGGCCGCGAGAACATGCTCGCCGTGCTCGGCCCCGGCGAGCTGATCGGTGAGCTCTCGCTCTTCGACCCCGGCCCGCGCACCGCCACCGCCACCGCCCTCACCGAGGTCAAGCTGCTCGGCCTCGGCCACGGCGACCTCCAGCCATGGCTCAACGCCCGCCCCGAGGTCGCCTCCGCGCTGCTGCGCGCCGTGGCACGGCGCCTGCGCAAGACCAACGACCAGATGTCCGACCTCGTCTTCTCCGACGTGCCCGGCCGCGTCGCCCGGGCCCTGCTCGACCTGTCGCGCCGCTTCGGTGTGCAGTCGGAGGAGGGCATTCACGTCGTCCACGACCTGACCCAGGAGGAGCTGGCCCAGCTGGTCGGCGCCTCCCGCGAGACGGTCAACAAGGCACTCGCCGACTTCGCGGGCCGCGGCTGGCTGCGGCTGGAGGCGCGCGCGGTGATCCTGCTGGACGTCGAGCGGCTGGCCAAGCGGTCCCGCTGACGAACGGCGCGTAGGACAGCAGGACAAGACACAAGAAGGGCCCCTGCCGGATTCCCGGCCGGGGCCCTTCGCCATGGGCCTTCGCCTCTGGCCCTTCGCCTTTGGCCCTTCGCCTTTGGCCCTTCGCCATGCCCGGAGCGCTCAGATCAGCCCGTGCTCGCGCAGATAGTCCAGCTGGGCGCGCACCGACAGCTCGGCCGCGGGCCACAGCGACCGGTCCACGTCCGCGTAGACGTGCGCCACGACCTCCGAGGGCGTGCGGTGGCCGCTCTCGACCGCCGTCTCGACCTGCGCGAGGCGGTTGGCGCGGTGTGCCAGGTAGTACTCCACCACGCCCTGCGCGTCGTTCAGCACCGGGCCGTGGCCCGGCAGCACCGTACCGACGCCGTCGTCCACCGTGAGCGACCGCAGCCGCCGCAGCGAGTCCAGGTAGTCGCCGAGCCGCCCGTCCGGATGCGCGACGACCGTGGTGCCGCGCCCGAGCACCGTGTCGCCGGTCAGGACCGCGGCGTCGGCCGGGAGGTGGAAGGACAGCGAGTCGGCGGTGTGGCCGGGCGTGGGCACCACCCGCATCTCCAGACCGCCGGTGGTTATGACGTCCCCCTGTTCCAGCCCCTCGTCGCCGAGCCGCAGCTCGGGGTCCAGCGCCCGGACCCGCGTCCGGGTCAGCTCGGCGAAGCGGGCCGCGCCCTCCGCGTGGTCGGGGTGGCCGTGGGTCAGCAGCGTCAGCGCGATCCGCTTCCCGGCCCGCTCCGCCGTCGCGATGACGTTCTCCAGGTGGCCGTCGTCCCGCGGGCCGGGATCGATGACGACAGCGAGGTCGGAGTCCGGCTCGGCGACGATCCAGGTGTTGGTGCCGTCCAGCGTCATGGGCGACGGATTCGGCGCGAGGACACAGACGGCGCGGTCGGTCGCCGGGCCGCCGATCGCGCCTCCGCGCGGCTGACCGGGCAGGGCGGCTGCGTACGTCATGCTCGCGGCTCCCCCGTGGCGCCCGGGATGAGCTTGGTGAACTCGTCGTGGCCCGGCCAGCTCAGCACCAGCTGATCGCCCTCCCGCCGGGCCTGTGCGAGCACCGGGGTGAGGTCCTGGTCCGTGGCGGCCACCAGCGCGTCGTGAACCGTGTTGTGGCGCCGCAGCTGCCGTAGCGTCGCGATGGTCGGGGGCATCATCAGCAGCTCGCCCCGGTCGTAGCGGTCGGCCGCGTCCCCGGGACGGATCCAGACCGTGCGGTCCGCCTCCGTGGAGGCGTTGCGCGTGCGCTGTCCCCGCGGCAGCGCGGCCACGAAGAACCAGGTGTCGTAGCGGCGTGGTTCGAACTCCGGAGTGATCCAGCGCGCCCAGCCGCCGAGCAGGTCCGAGCGGAGCACCAGTCCGCGCCGGTCGAGGAATTCGGCGAACGACAGGTCCCGGGCGACCAGCGACAGGCGGTCCGCCTCCCAGTCGTCGCCCGTGGTGTCCGCGACGACCGTGTGCGGGGTCGGGCCCGCGAGGAGCACGCCGGCCTCCTCGAAGGTCTCCCGGACCGCCGCGCACACGATGGCCTGAGCCTGGGTCGCGTCGCTCTCGTCGAGGCCCAGCCGCCGCGCCCACTGGGCGCGCGAGGGCCCGGCCCAGGCGACCATCCGCTCGTCCCGCGGGTCCACCGCGCCACCCGGATAGGCGTACGCGCCTCCGGCGAAGGCCATGGAGGCGCGTCTGCGCAGCATGTACACGGCGAGCCCGGCCGCCCGGCCGCCGCGATCGCCGTCCGTTCCGAACTGGTCTCCGTGCCGTTTTCCGAACTGGTCTCCGTGCCGTTCCCCGTTCGCCCCGTACTCCCCGTCCTGCCCGCCCGGCGCGCCGTCCGGTCCGTCCCGCAGCAGCAGCACGGTGGCGGCCCGGCGCGGCGTCACCGGGGTCAGCTCACCGGCCGACAACAACCGGATGCGCTCTGGCCACTCGGGTGGATACCACTGGCCATTCGTAGTGGACATGGCCGGATGCTATGCGTTCGCGGGCGGATGTTCGAGGGGCCCCGGCCGGGGCCGAATCACGCGGACGGGCTAGGGGCGTCTTGTCGATCGGACCGGATCAGCGAGCGGCGTCTGGCGCAGGGGGCACCTCCCAGCGGTAACTGGGGGAAGCTCGCAACCCGCGTGAGGAGAGCGCAGCGGCGCTGTGTGCGACGAGCGCGGGGCCGCGAGGTGCCGTGCCGGGCGTCGGGAGCCCGGCACGATCGGCACGACACCCCCTAGTCCGCGACCTCGACCTGGATCTCCACCTCGACCGGCGCGTCCAGCGGCAGCACCGCCACGCCGACCGCGCTGCGCGCGTGCACGCCCGCGTCGCCCAGCGCCTCGCCCAGCAGCTCGCTCGCGCCGTTGACGACGCCCGGCTGCCCGGTGAAGTCCGCGGCCGAGGCGACGAAGCCGACGACCTTCACCACGCGCACGACCTTGTCGAGGTCGCCGACCACCGACTTCACGGCGGCCAGCGCGTTCAGCGCGCAGGTGCGCGCCAGCTCCTTGGCCTCATCCGGCGTCACCTCCGCACCGACCTTGCCGGTCACGCCCAGCTTCCCGTCGACCAGCGGCAGCTGGCCCGCGGTGTAGACGTAACACCCGGTGCGGACCGCCGGGACGTAACTGGCGAGCGGCGCCGCGACCTCAGGCAGCGTCAGGCCGAGCCCGGCGAGCTTCTCCTCGACCGCGGTCATGCCTTTTCCCGCTTCAGGTAGGCCACCAGCTGCTCGGGGTTGTTCGGCCCGGGAACGACCTGGACCAGCTCCCAGCCGTCCTCGCCCCAGGTGTCCAGAATCTGCTTCGTGGCGTGTACGAGCAGCGGCACGGTCGCGTATTCCCACTTCGTCATGCAGCCGACTGTAATGCCTCACTCCCGGGGCCTGGTGCGTAGCCCGTGGGGGGACTGGTTAGGCTCCCCAGTGTGAGCAGGCTCCATGTCGTCAGTGGCAAGGGCGGAACCGGCAAGACCACGGTCGCCGCCGCACTCGCGCTGGCCCTCGCGACCGAAGGCAGGCGCACGCTGCTGGTCGAGGTCGAAGGCCGCCAGGGCATCGCGCAGCTCTTCGAAACGGAACCGTTGCCCTATGAGGAACGCAAGATCGCGACCGCGCCGGGCGGCGGGGAGGTGCACGCCCTCGCGATCGATCCGGAGTTCGCACTCCTGGACTACCTCCACATGTTCTACAAGCTGGGTTCGGCGGGGCGTGCCCTGAAGAAGCTCGGCGCGATCGACTTCGCGACCACGATCGCGCCGGGACTGCGGGACGTCCTGCTGACCGGCAAGGCGTGCGAGGCGGTGCGCCGCAAGGGCAAGGACGGCCGTTTCGTCTACGACTCCGTAATCATGGACGCGCCGCCGACCGGCCGGATCACCCGCTTCCTGAACGTCAACCACGAAGTGGCGGGGCTGGCCCGGACCGGCCCTATACACAACCAGGCCCAGGCCGTGATGCGTGTCCTGAAGTCGCCCCAGACGGCGGTCCACCTGGTGACGCTGCTGGAGGAGATGCCGGTCCAGGAGACCGCGGACGGCATCGCGGAGCTGCGCTCGGACGGCCTTCCGACGGGCGCGGTCATCGTCAACATGGTGCGGCCGGCGATCCTCGACCACGAGGCCGTCGACGCCGCCGCCAACGGCCGTCGCGCGGCCGTCGCCAAGGCGCTGTCACAGGCCGGGCTGGGCGGCGCGCGGCGCGGCGGCCTCGCCGAGCGGCTGGTCGACCCGCTGCTGGAGCAGGCGCGCGAGCACGCGGAGCGCGTCGCCCTGGAGCGGGCGCAGCGGTCCGAGCTGTCCGGTCTCGACCTGCCGCTGCACGAGCTGGAGCTGCTGACGGACGGCGTCGACCTGGCCGGGCTGTACCGGCTGGCGGCGGATCTGCGCAAGCAGTGGCCGTCGTGAGCCGCGGGACGGGTACGGCACGGAACCCGTGCCGTACCGCCCGTACGAGCGGTGCCGGCCGTACGGGCGCCGAGGCCCATGCGGGCAGCATGATCAGCACACGCGGCACAAGCGGCACACGCCGTACGCAGGAGGCGGCATGAGCATGGACGTGGCACCCCGGCTGGATACCGACGCGCTGCTGGACGATCCGCAGACCCGCATCGTGGTGTGCTGCGGCTCCGGCGGCGTGGGCAAGACCACCACGGCCGCCGCCCTCGGCGTACGGGCCGCCGAGCGCGGCCGTAAGGTCGTCGTCCTCACGATCGACCCGGCCCGCAGGCTCGCGCAGTCCATGGGCATCGACGCGCTCGACAACGTACCGCGGCGGGTGGCGGGCGTCGGGGACGAGGCGGGCGGCGAACTGCACGCCATGATGCTGGACATGAAGCGGACCTTCGACGAGTTCGTCGAGGCCCACGCCGACCCCGAGCGCGCCCGCGCGATCCTGGCGAACCCCTTCTACCAATCGCTTTCGGCCGGCTTCGCGGGCACGCAGGAGTACATGGCCATGGAGAAGCTCGGCCAGCTGCGGGCCCGCGACGAATGGGACCTGATCATCGTCGATACGCCGCCGAGCCGGTCGGCGCTGGACTTCCTGGACGCCCCGAAGCGACTCGGCTCGTTCCTGGACGGGAAGTTCATCCGGGTGCTCATGGCGCCGGCGAAGGTCGGCGGCCGGGCCGGGATGAAATTCCTGAACGTGGGCGTCTCGATGATGACGGGCACGGTCAGCAAGGTCCTCGGCGGACAGCTGATGCGCGATGTGCAAACGTTCGCGGCTGCGATGGACACCATGTTCGGCGGGTTCCGCACCCGCGCCGAGGCCACCTACCGGCTGCTGCAGGCGCCCGGTACGGCCTTCCTGGTGGTGGCCGCCCCGGAGCGGGACGCCCTGCGCGAGGCCGCCTACTTCGTCGAGCGGCTGGCGGCGGATCAGATGCCGTTGGCCGGTCTCGTACTGAACCGGGTGCACGGCAGCGGCGCCGAACAACTGTCGGCGGAACGGGCCCTGGCTGCGGCGGAGACGCTGTCCCTGAAGAGCGTCGGCGCTGCGGATCCGCCGGGGGAGGGTAGCGTTCCGGCCAACCACGGTGAGGGCACGGAAAATCTTGGTGCCGACGGATTTGTCGATCCCCACTCAGGGAATGCTCAAGCCCGGAACGCCTCAGCGGCGGACAACTCCTCGGTAGCCGATCCCGGCGTCTCCCCCACGTCGGCGGAGCGGCTTGCCGCGGGACTGCTCCGGCTGCATGCGGAGCGTATGCAGGTGCTCGGACGCGAGCAGCGCACACACGACCGCTTCACGGCGTTGCACCCCGAAGTTCCAGTGGCCCAGGTGGCCGCGCTCCCCGGAGACGTACACGACCTGGCAGGGCTGCGAGCGATCGGCGATCGCCTCGCGGCGGCCCCGACGGACCAGTCCGAGCGCACGGCAGGCTGACGCCCGGCCGCGGCGTGGCGGGCCCATGACCCGCGACCTGCGGCCTGCGACTCGCGGTGAATGACGGCCGACACGAAACGAAGGCCGTCAGGGCAGGCTCACGCCTACCCACGTGCCCATGGCGGGCATACCCATGGTGCCGTGCCCCCATGGCACGGGTGCGGCATGGCGCGCCTGCCCAAAACCATGGCGTACCCATGCGCGGGTACGTCCGGCTGCGCGGACACGTCCGGCACGGCGCGCACGGCCGGGAACGGTCACAGCGCCCGCCGCGGATCCCCAATCGTCCGCACCGTCGCGCTCTGCCCATCCGTCCCTGCACGTCGCCGCCGTAAAGGCACGTCGCCGCCCAAGAAGGCACGCCGTCCATAAATCGTGGCGGGCTGCCCCAAGGTCCGCGGGCCCCCACCCGTGAACCACCTAGCCCGGCCACGACCGGCCGCGACCACTGTCGCGGCCGTACTCGTGTCGTACACCCTTCCTCGTCCCGTCGTAGATGAGAGAACAAGCCCGTGACGAGGGGTGGGTGAGATGAAGTTGTGATGCGATGCGACGCCGTCGTCACGTGCCGGCCTGGCGGCCGACCGCTATCCGACGGCAGCGAAGCGCTCGTACTCTTCGTCGTCGAAGGGCAGAATGCCCGCGCTGCGCTCGTACTCGGTGCGTGCGGTCTCCAACAGCCTTCGCCAGGAGGTCACCGTCGGGCGGCGGCGTAGCAGTGCCCGCCGCTCACGCTCGGTCATCCCTCCCCACACACCGAACTCGACACGGTTGTCCAAGGCATCCGCAAGGCATTCGGTGCGCACCGGGCATCCGGTGCAGACCGCTTTGGCCCTGTTCTGTGCCGCGCCCTGGACGAACAGTTCATCTGGATCAGTAGTGCGGCAGGCGGCCTGCGCACTCCAGTCGGTTACCCAGCCCATGCTGGCGCCGTCCTCTCCCGAATCGGAGCTCCCCCACGGCGACAAACGGCATACTCACCGTCGCCAGTTGAGGACGTTACGGAAGGCGAGCAGGGCGCAACACCCCCTGCAGGCCCAATCTTGGATGGCCCGAACGGACTATGGGTACGCGGCAGATCACCCAACGGAGTGAGCTGACGACATTTGCGATTACTGGTGCAAACCAGGGCAGTTCAGTCGACGAACATCGGTCAGCTCAGGACACGGGACCACAATCCGGGCACGTCTCCTCGCTCACTCGAGTGAGGAGGGGGATGTCGTGCGATGTGGCGCGGCAGCACATACGTGGCTGGCGTGAAACAGCGTATGCGAACACGCCGTCACCTGTCCGGCGATTCGCCACGTAGGCTGCCCCTTATGGGTTACACGCGCTCGGGCGGAGGGCTGTCCACCGCTCAACAGGCCGCCAAGTTCCTCGGCGTCAGCGCGCTGGCCGGCGCCGTGATGGCCGGGCTCGCGCTTCCCGCCGTCGGGGCGTTCGGCCTCACCGCCAAGGAAACGGTCCAGGAATTCGACGATATTCCGGCCAATCTCAAGACGCCTCCGCTCAGCCAGCGGACCACGATCCTGGACGCGAAGGGCGGCGAGATCGCGAAGGTCTACTCGCGCGACCGCACCATCGTGAAGCTGGGTGACGTCTCCCCGTACATGCGCAAGGCGATCGTCGCGATCGAGGACGCGCGCTTCTACCAGCACGGAGCGGTCGACCTCAAGGGCGTGCTGCGCGCCGCCAACCGGAACGCGCAGAGCGGCGGCGTCTCGCAGGGTGCCTCCACCCTCACCCAGCAGTACGTGAAGAACGTCTTCGTCGAGGAGGCGGGCGACAGCAAGGAGAAGTTCGCCGAGGCCACCCAGCAGTCCATAGGCCGCAAGATCAAGGAACTGAAGTACGCGATCCAGGTCGAGAAGGAACTGGGCAAGCGCCGGATCCTCGAGAACTACCTCAACATCACGTACTTCGGGCAGCAGGCCTACGGCATCGAGGCCGCCTCCCAGCGCTACTTCAGCAGGCCCGCCAAGGACCTGAAGCTGGAGCAGGCCGCGCTGCTGGCCGGTCTCGTCCAGTCGCCGAGCCGCTACGACCCGGTCACCAGCCCGGAGACCGCGAAGGCCCGCCGCGACACCGTGCTGCAGCGCATGGCCGAGGTGAAGGACATCACCCCCGCCCAGGCCGCCGCCGCCAAGAAGAAGCCGCTCGGCCTCGATGTCAGCATGCCGCGCAGCGGCTGCATCACGGCCGTCAAGGGCGCGGGCTTCTACTGCGACTACGTGCGCCAGATCTTCCTGAACGACCCGGTCTTCGGCAAGACCGCTGAGGCGCGCGCCAAGCGCTGGAACCAGGGCGGCCTGACGATCCGCACGACACTGGACCCGCAGGCGCAGGAAGCGGTCCAGAAGTCGATCAAGTCGCATGTGTACCAGTCGGACAAGGCCGCCACCGCGGTCTCGCTCGTCGAGCCGGGCACCGGCAAGGTCCTGGGCATGGGCCAGTCCAAGCCGTACGGCTTCGGCAAGGACCAGACCCAGATCAACCTCTCCGCGGACCACTCCATGGGCGGCTCGAACTACGGCTTCCAGGTGGGGTCCACGTTCAAGCCGATCACCGCCGCGGCCGCCCTCGAGCGGGGCACGCAGCCGTACAAGCGCTACTCCTCGCCGTACAAGATGAAGTACCCGAGCCCGGTCAGCACCTGCAACGGCACCTGGAGCAACAGCGAGGGCTCGACCGTCTCGAACGAGAACGAGTCGGAGGTCGGCCCGTACGGGATGAAGGAGGCGACCGCGAAGTCGGTCAACACCTACTTCGTCCAGCTGATCAGCGACATCGGCGTCTGCCCGGTGACCGAGCTGGCCGACAAGATGGGCGTGGAGCGGGCCGACGGCAAGGAGCACCACCAGGTGCCCTCCGTCACCCTCGGCACCGAGGGCTTCTCGCCGCTGACCATGGCCAACGCGTACGCGACCTTCGCCAACCGCGGCGTCTACTGCTCCCCGGTCTTCATCGACTCGATCACCGGCCCCGGCGGCAAGGAGCTGAAGGTGCCGCAGTCGAAGTGCTCGCGCGCGATGTCCGAGAAGACCGCGGACACGATCAACACCCTGCTGCGCGGTGTGGTCGAGGACGGCACCGGCAAGCAGGCGGGTCTGCGGAGCCGGGCGAGCGCCGGTAAGACGGGTACGACGGATGAGCGCCGGGCCGCCTGGTTCGTCGGCTACACCCCGAACCTCGCGGGCGCGGTGTGGGTCGGCGGCGGCCCCGGCGCCAGCGACCTCAAGATGGAGAACATCACCATCGGCGGTGTCCCCCACGACAAGGTCTACGGCGCGGACACCCCCGGCCCCATCTGGAAGGACGCGATGAGCGGCGCGCTGGACGGCAAGCCCGCGCCGAACTTCGTCACCGTGCCGATCAAGGACCCCAGCGCACACAAGCCCGCGCCCAAGAGGCCCGCACCCAAGAAGCCGGGCGGCGACAAGCCCGGGAACGGCGGCGGCCGGAACAACGACCCCTGGCCGGACATCTCCCTCCCGCCGGGCGTGATCGGCGGCAACGGGAACGGCGGCCATGGGAACGGCGGCTTCAAGTGGCCGCGGTAGCGGCACCCACTGCCGATTGATCGCGAAAGGGGCCCGGACGACGCCGTCCGGGCCCCTTTCTCACACCTGTGGGCCCCTGCCCCCGATGCGGTCCCTCACCCGCCCGCGAGCCGCCGCTTCACCGCGGCGGCGACCCGGCCCCCCTCGGCCCGGCCCGCGATCTTCGGGTTCACGATCTTCATCACCGCACCCATCGCCCGCGGCCCCTCGACGCCGCCCGCGGCGGCCTCCCGCACCGCCTCCGCGACCAGCGCCTCCAGCTCGTCGTCCGTCAGCGGCTGCGGCAGATACCCGGCCAGCACCTCGCCCTCGGCCCGCTCCCGCTCGGCCTGCGCCGCCCGGCCGCCCTTGTCGAACGCCTCGGCCGCCTCGCGGCGCTTCTTCGCCTCGCGCGCGATGATCGTCTCCACCTCGGCGTCGGACAGCTCCCGGGCGCTCTCCCCCGAGACCTCTTCCTTCGAGATCGCGGTGATGGTGAGCCGGAGCGTGGAGGAGCGCAGCTCATCGCGCGCCTTGATCGCTGCGGTGAGATCGTCCTGCAGCCTGGACTTGAGCGTGGTGGTCATGGTGTCGAGTCTGCCAGCACTGGCCGGGAATCACCCGAAGATTTCTCCCCCCGCGGCGTTCTGCGACCATGGAGAACATGCGCGCGCGATACGGAGTACCCCTGGGAATCACGGCGGTCGGCGCAGCCGGTCTCGCCTACGCCGTCGGCTTCGAAGTGCGGTCCTTCAGGCTCCGCCGGGTCACCGTGCCCGTGCTGCCGCGCGGCATGCGGCCGCTGCGCGTCCTGCAGGTCTCCGACATCCACATGGTGAGCGGGCAGCGCAAGAAGCAGCGCTGGCTCCAGTCGCTCGCCGGTCTGCGGCCCGACTTCGTCGTGAACACCGGCGACAACCTCTCCGACCCCGAAGGCGTCCCCGAGGTCCTGGACGCGCTCGGCCCGCTGATGGAGTTCCCCGGCGCGTACGTCTTCGGCTCCAACGACTACTACGGACCGAAGCTGCGCAACCCCGCCCGCTACCTGATGGAAAAGGCCAACGGCCGCCACGGCCTCAACGGCAACCCCCCGGCCGTCGGCGTCGTCCACAACCCGTGGACGGAGCTGCGCGACGCCTTCGACGGGGCGGGCTGGGTCGGCCTGTCGAACACCCGCGGCCGGCTCAAGCTGGACGACATGGAGATCGCCCTCACCGGCCTCGACGACCCGCACATCAAGCGCGACCGCTACGCCGAGGTCGCCGGCGGTCCCGAGACCGGTGCGGACCTCTCCCTCGCGGTGGTCCACGCCCCGTACCTCCGCGTCCTCGACGCCTTCACCGCCGAGCAGTACCCCCTGATCCTCGCGGGCCACACCCACGGCGGCCAGCTGTGCATCCCCTTCTACGGCGCCCTGGTCACCAACTGCGACCTGGACACCCGCCGCGTCAAGGGCCTCTCCACCCACGAGGCCGGGGGTCACACCTCCTACCTCCACGTCTCCGCAGGCTGCGGCACCAACCGCTACACCCCCATCCGCTTCGCCTGCCCCCCGGAAGCCACCCTCCTCACCCTCACCCCCCAGGCCCCCTGACCCTCTCCCCCGCCCCGACCTGCGAGACCACGGGAACCGGATTTCGTGTCTGGCCACCGGTCCGCTAAAGTAGAGCTCGTTGCTTCGGGGTGTAGCGCAGCTTGGCAGCGCGCTTCGTTCGGGACGAAGAGGTCGTGGGTTCAAATCCCGCCACCCCGACTGAAGGAACACAGGTCAGGGGCCTGATCCGCGAAAGCGGATCGGGCCCCTGACTCGTTTCCGGGGCCTCTTGGGAGCCGTTTGGGAGCCGACCCCGAAATCCGGCTCCCAAGGAGCCGCCGCCGAAGCAGCGGTCCGGGGCTCCGACGGGATACCTACCGAGACGCTCCACGTGATCAAGTGTCTGGCTCGTGTACAGGCAGTACGAGGGTGCAGCCCTGACGCCGCCCCGCGTGCTGGACCAGCCTGAGCCGACGCGCACTGGGATGCCCGCACCGGTATGGGTCCGCAGTGCAAGACAGAGGTTTGCTGTCAGTCCCGGTGCGTAGCCTCGTAGTCATGGAGGAATCCGCACAGGTCCCCCCGGCAGAGCCCGACCGCGGTGAAGCGTGGCAACGGCTGACCGCCTATTCGTATCTCAGCGCGCCGGAGCGGCTGGAGCATGTCGCCATCATGCGGGTGTTCTGCGCGACATTGCTGGCGGATATGGCGGTGCCGGATGTGTTGGCGAAACTCACTGATTCCGGTGGGCCCGCATCGGGACTCGACGCCGAGACGCTTGCCGTTCGGCTCGAACAACTGGTGCGGTGGGGAAACCTGCTGCGCAGCAGCCATACGGTGAAGGCATCGAGCATCACCGAATACCAGCGCGCCCGGTCTCGCTACCAGTTGTCGAAGCTGGGCGAACGGATCCAGCGAGACGCGGACGAGGTGCTGGCGGGGGCGGACGCCGCCCGCGAGGTCAGCAGCGAGTTGCTGGCGCTGGTCGAGCGTGGGCTCCGGGAGTTGGCCCGACTCGCCCAGGAGCCGGGTGGGGTGGAGGCACAGGACGCACTGGAGCGGGTAAGCACCATCTTCGTCCAGTTCACCGAGTTCGCGGATTCCGTCAGGGATTTCTACGCCTACCTGGGCCAAGTGCTCGCCCGCTACGACCTGGACAGCGCCGAGTATCACGGCTTCAAGGAACTGCTCCTCGACTACGTCGAGGCCATCACCGAGGATGTGTCCTTTCGCGCGCCCCGCATCGCCGCGGTTCTCAGCAGCCTATGGCCTCAGCTTCCTGATCTCCTCGATCGGCTCGACGCACACTCACGTGGCCTTGCCGGAGCCAAGGCCGGGCTGGAGGGAGAAGCGGGGATTCGAGTGCAGCGCAGCCGGGGCCGCGAGATGACCGATTGGGAGGCGTTGCGAGGCTGGTTCTCCGACGCCGACGGACAAGGCAGTCAGGTCGATCAGCTGCGTGATGCCACACTGCGCGCGCTGCAGTCGCTGCTCGCCAATGCCAAGCGGATGCTCCGTTCGGCTTCCGGTGAGATGTCGCGCCGCAAGGACCTGTTGCGCCTCGCCCGGTGGTTCGACGAAGCAGCCCCTGCCGAGGCCCATGACATCGCGGTCGCCGCGTTCGGTCTGTACAGCGCCCGGCATCTGGGCGTACCGCCGGCCACGGACGAGGCGGTGCCCGCGTACACGAGCTGGTGGACCGGACCCGTGGTGGAGGTTCCGGTAGCGCTCCGTGAGCGGGGCAACCGAGCCCAGCGGGGCCGGGCATCGGCTGTGGAGGATCATTCTCAGCAAAAGCGACGGCTCCAGCAGGCCGCGCGCGACCGAGCCGCGGCCAGACAGGCTGCCGCCGAGGAGCTGCGCAGTGCTTCCGGGCGCTTCGCTCAGGTCCGGCTCACCTCTGCCGCCCTTGCCCTGCTACTCGAACTGTTGGCGACGGCATTGGGCAACGCTCAGTTGCGGCGGAATCAGGACCCTGGAACGGGCCAAGTCCGCACCTTCGCCCTGGACGCGGCGCAGAGCGAGGACGCTGAACTTGGCATTCGTCTCACTGTGCGACGCATAGCCGGTGCGGACACGGTGCTGACCTCGGTCGACGGCGATCTTCTGCTGGACGATCTGGAGCTGAGCGTCGAGAGCTCCACTGCCGTGGAAGGCCAAGAGGCCGGGGTGAGGGTGTCGTGACCCTTCCTTCAGCCCACGATGTCGCCCTTGCAGCCGAACGCCGAAGTGCCGCCAGACTGCTGCTCGTCCACCCGTTGGTGACCGCGGCCGGGCCACACTCCGATCTGTTTCCACTGATCCGCAGGCATGCCGACTGGCTGGCGAAGCGATTCCAGCAGGTCCTCGGCTACCAGCTCCTCGTCGACACCTCCTACGCCCGGCTGTTCAAAGCTGGGCTGGGAGTCGGCGCGGGACACCGGTTGGAGCGTTCCACCGGCACGCCCTTCACCCCACGCACCTACGCCTGCCTGGCCTTGGCCCTGTCGGTCCTGGTGACAGCTCCGGAGCAGCTGCTGCTGTCGCGGCTGGTCGCCGACATCAAAGCCGCGGCAGCCGACGCCGGCGTTGAGCTGGAGGGCACGGGCCGGGCGGCGGAGAAGCGGACTCTGGCTGCGGCGCTGCGCCAGTTGGTCGACTGGGGCGTTCTCGTAGAAACCGAAGGCAGTGTCAACGCGGTCACTCAGGAGGACGGCGGCGAAGCGCTGATCACTATCGATCGAGAGATCGCTCGCGCTGTCGTCGCCGGTCCTCTGGCGCAAAGCCGAGACGGCGCTGACCTGGTACGGAGAGCAGCGGACCCCGGCTTCGGCGGTCCTCGTACGTACGTCCGCCGAATGCTGGTGGAGACGCCGGTCGTGTACCTCGACGATCTGACGGACGCCGAGCGTGACTGGCTGCGTACCCGGCAGCGCAGGGAAGCCCAGGCGTTCTCCGAACTTCTGGGTCTGGAGGCCGAGATCCGGGCAGAGGGGGTGGTGCTGGTCGACGCCGAGGAGGAAGTGACCGATGTGCACCTCCCCGGCACCGGAACCGTCGCGCAGGCCGCGCTGCTCTTGCTGGAACAGTTGGTGGAGCGCCTGCGGCCCGACAGTCCGGGGCATCCGGCGACGGGGGGCCGATTGGTGATCGGTGTCGCCGTTCCCGACGGGATGGTGGACGAGCTGCTGGCTGAACTCGTCGAGGAATACGGACGGCGGAGCAACTGGCAGCGCGGATACCTAGAGGACCAGACCGCCCTGCGCGACGCCGTACTGGACTTGCTCTCGCGCATGCGGCTCGTGGCCCGCGTCAGCCGACTCCGCTCTCAGGGACAGGGCTTGCCCGAGGGATACGACGAGAAGGTCCCAGAAGATCGTTCTGTCACCGACGTCACAGGGGCGCGCGAGGACGAAACCGGCCTGGTGCTTCTCGCCGCTGCCGCCCGATACGCCACTCAGGTCACCGTTCGCAAAGCTGCCCGGGGACACCCCGAGACCGACGTACAGCAGGAGCTGCCGCTATGAGCTCTGACACGAGCGCAACCATCCCCCTGCAGCGTTCCGTACCTTCCTCGTCTCACCGTTTCCGGTTGCACCGGGCGGGAATTCGCAACGTCTGGCAGTACGACGAGCAAGAGTTCTCGTTCGGTGACGGGCGGCTGCTTCTGCGCGGCAAGAACGGCGCGGGCAAGTCCAAGGCGCTGGAGATGCTGCTTCCGTATCTGCTGGATGGCGATTCCCGGGCCCTGGACGCCACCGGTACCGGTCGGACCACGCTCGTCTGGCTGATGCTGGACGGCTTCGAGCAGACGAATCGCCTGGGTTACCTCTGGGTCGAGTTCCGTATGACAACGGTCGACGGAGGCGACCGGTACCTCACTCTCGGTGCGGCGATCCGGGCATCGAAGTCGACCAAGAAGGCGATCCCGGCCTTCTTCGTCACGCCGCTCCGTATCGGGGAGGATCTCCACCTCGTCGAGGGAGGGAAACCCCTGCCGGTCGAGAAGCTCAAGGAGAAAATCGGCCCGGACAATGTGACGGAGAGGGCCGTCCAGCACCGGTCCCGCGTGGCCCGTGAGCTCTTCGGTATCACCGACACCACTCGTTATCGCAATCTGACTCAGCTCCTCCACCGGCTGCGCCGTCCCACCGTCGGCGACCGCATCGAGTCCGGTGGGCTCGTATCTCTGCTCAGCGAGACCCTGCCGGGGCTGGAGGAAGAGGTCGTGGAGAAGGTAGCGCGCAACCTCCATGATCTGGATGCCGTACGCGATGAGCTCGGTCGGCTGGAACGAACCGACACGGCGCTTCGCACCTTCCTCACCAGTTACCGCGGCTACCTGGCCGGTGTCCTCCGCCGGGTGTCCGACGGAGTCAGCAAGGAGCTGGATGCGCTTGCTCAGCAGCGTCGGAAAGCGGGCGACGCCGCCAAGGCGACGAACGATCTGAGGATCCGGGAAGCAGAGGCCGATACCCGACTACGGGATCTACGAAGGGAGCGGGAAAGGGCGCAGACGGAGCTCGAAGCTCTTCAGGCGAGTGACAAGTACCGCAGCCTGGCCGAGCTGTCCGAACGGCGCAACACCGTGGCTGCGTTGGGGACTGCCGCTGAGACGTCCTATGCCTCCGTGCTCAGCGCACATCGTGCTGTGGAGTACGCGGCGGACCGGTTGGCCGAAGGGACCCAGCGGCTCGGGAACCGGATCGGCGAGCTCGCAGCAGAGCACCGGGAGCTGTTGACCACAGCGGAGAAGGCAGGGTTGCCGCCGGGGCACCTCGGCGAAGTGGTCCCCCTGCACCACACGCATCTGGGCGGGCCGACCGAGGTGGAGGTCCTCAGCCCTGCCGAAGAACCACAGATCGTCACGCATCGCAGCGTGACCGTTCCTGATGTGACCTCCACTCGGGCCGCGTTGGACGCCTGGCATAGGCAGTTGGAAGGTTCGCAGTCGGTGGTGAAGCACCGGCTGCGAATGGTGCAGGAAGTGGACGGCCTCGCCGCCAAAGCGCGCGCATCCCAGGCAGCCGCGGCCGCTGCGGATACCGAACGGGAGCGGCTTGAGGGCGAAGCCGAGGAAGCCGCCGACCAGCTCGCGAATCACCGTGCGAATGCTGTCGAAGAGAGTGGTACGTACGCCCAGGAGGTGGCCGAGTGGGCATCGCGGATGTCCCTCGCCATCGGACCGGAGTGCCCTTCGCTGACGCCTCTCCGGGGCACGGTCGAGCTTGAGACGTCATCGGACGCGCCATTCGCCGAACAAGTTCTGCACGCGGGGATCGACGTGGAGGCGCAGCAGGCCGCTCACGCCGTGCTGGATCCTTACGGCGAGGTTCTGGCCGAGCGGCGGGACGCTCTTGCGCTGAGGGTGAGCCTCCTCTCCGAGGAGCGCGATCGGCTTGTCGGGCTGCAAGAGGAATGGGAACGACGCACGGACCCGGAGCCTCCCGTCCCGTACCACCGTGGAACGGAACGAGCACCCGGCACAGGGGAGCCGTTCTTCCGCCTGGTGGACTTCGCCGATGGACTGGCCTCAGCCGAGCGAGCGGGCTTGGAAGCGGCCTTGGAAGCGAGCGGCATCCTGGACGCCTGGGTCACCGCGGACGGCGTCGTTCTCGATCCGCTGACGCGCGACACCCTGTTCGTGCCCGGGCAGTCAGCGGGGAACGGTGCAACGCTGGGCAACGCACTGCGTGCCGTCTCATACCCCGAGAGTGTCGTCACAATCGAACAGGTGGAGCGCATCCTGCACACCATCGCGCTCTCGTCGTCCGAGGAGACCACGGCGGCCAGTGCCGTGCACTACGACGGCAGTTGGCGCCTCGGCGCTCTCCGCGGCCGGCACATGAAGGACGAGGCGGAATACGTCGGTGCTGCCGTTCGTGCCGAGACCCGGCGCCGGAAGCTGGCAGAGCTGGAGCAGGCGTTGGCCGAGGTGGAGCAGCGGCTCACCATCGAGCACCACGGTCTGGCAGAGATCGACGCGTGGCGACGTGCCCTGGCTTCGGGGATGCGGGTGTTCCCACAAGCACGGCGTCTGGCCCACGCGTGGTCCCAGATCAAGGACGCCGAGACCGCCGTACAGGTCCTTGCCGGGAAGGTGGTCAGCGCCACACGTGAGGCCGAAGAGATCCGCAGCACGGCTGTAGCCGACCGTGCCGAAGCCGAGGCCACCGCGACAGCCAATGATCTCCCGACCGACCCTGATGCCCTGTCACGAGTGCGGACGGCGCTGGCCGGCTTGCAAAGCGGCATCAAGCACGTGCAGAGGGCAATCCAGAGCACGGTCCGAGACCTGAGCAGCAGCGTGGCGGAGCACGAGGGCTATGGCCGGGCTTGTGATGACCGCCTGGAAGCCGAGCAGGACTACCAACTTCGTCTCGATGAGCTGCGGCCCGCTCGTCAGGCCCTCCGTATGCTCGAAGAGGCCGTCGGGAGCGCTGAGGACGAGATCCTGGCGCGCGAGGCGGAGACGAAGGGGCGCATCGCGTCTGCGGTTCGCTCCGTACCAGAGGCGCAGCGGGCGCTGGGAGAGCTCCACGATCAGAGGGTCCGCGCCGAGGAGAAGGAAGAAAGCCGCCGCGTGGAGCTGCGCACGCAGGAGACCGCGGTGATCACGGCCGGGAACGCGCTGCGCAAGGCACTGTCCCGGCCAGAAGTGCTGCGCGGCGCGGGCTTGGACCGTTCGGAGTCGCCGGAGCGGCACGGGGACGAGCCCCTGGCTGATATCCGGAGTCGCATACGAGCGCTGCGTGACCTCGCTGAAGCCGTGAAGGGTGGTCTTGACCAGCCGAAGCACGATGTGTCGGACAGCGCGTTGCTCAACCGGCACACCGAACTTCGTGACCAACTCGCGGGCGGCTATGACGCCCAACTCGAAGAGCTGGATGGGATCAAGGTCTGCCGACTGCTCGACGACCACGGCCCCCAGGACGTCGCCCAGATCGGCGAACGCATCGCCGAGCAGGCCGCCGAGGCCCGGGGCCGACTCACCGAGCGTGAACGCGAAGTCTTTCAGCGCTTCCTCGCCGGCGAACTCGGTGACCATCTGTCGGCGCAGGTCATCACCGCCGCCAATCTGGTCGCTGCTCTCAACAGCACGCTGAAGACGGTTCGCACGTCACACGGTCTCGGCGTTGAGCTGCAGTGGAAGCTGGACGAAGACGTCGACGCCGATGTACGAGCCGCCGTCGAGCTCCTCCGCAGCCCCTCCGGGCTGCGGACGCGCGAGCAGACCGAGCAACTCCGTGAGGTGCTGCAACGCCGCATCGAAGACGCGCGCAGGGCCGACCCCTCAGCCGGCTATGCCGCCCACCTGCGCACCGCCCTGGACTACCGCGACTGGTTCCGCTTCCACACGTTCGTCGTCGAGGACGCCGCCCCGAACCGCAAGCGCAGGCTCACCGGCCGGACCGGGCTCAGCCAGGGCGAGCAGCGCGTGCTCTCCTACCTCGTACTGTTCGCCGCGGCCGCCGCGCACTTCACCACCCTCGGCGAAGCGGCGCCGAACGCACCACGCCTGATCCTCCTCGACGATGCCTTCGCCAAGGTCGACGAGCCCACCCATGGACGTCTGGGGCGGATCCTCGTCGATCTCGATCTCGACTTTGTCCTCACCAGCGAACGGCTCATGGGCAACTGGCCCGAGGTCCCTTCCCTGCACATCTACGAGTGCCTGCGCGATCCGCACGTACGCGGCGTAGCCACACTGCACTACACCTGGAACGGCCGCCATCGGCGCCTGGTGTCCGTATGAGCACGCTGCCGACCGAAACGCGGGACTGGCTCACCCGGCCCGGCCTGGACCGTCTGTGGGAAGCGACCCGCAAACGTCTGGAGAGCAACGGCCTGCACGCCACTGGCACGCTGAGAATCAGCAAGATCGACACTCAGGAGAGAACTGCCCTGTCCCAGCTCTTGGGCAAGGCCATCACCAGCGACACGGTGACGATACGACTCGACGCGTTGGATTCACGCCTGCGTGCGTCAGCCGCGGGACTCGGACTGGTCGAGACCCTCCAGGCGATCGGGCCGCCGCTCACCGACCGGCAGGCCGTCCGGGCGGGTGCCGTCGCTCGGCGCGAGATGGTGTGGTCCGCAGTCACCGACTCGCTGGAAGCCTCTCCCTTGAAGACGGAGGCGTGGGCTCGCCAGTGGTACGACGGCCTCCGGCGCGTGGGCGTACCCAGAGGAATCACACCGGAAGCCGCGGTCCGAACCCTCCAGCAAGCCGTGCGGGTACTGGCGCTGCTTCTGGGGCCTGGCAGGTCTGGCATACGCGGCCGGGGGGAGCTTGCCGCCGAAGTGACCGGGTCGGCCCATGGTCTGGACGACGGGACCTGGCTTGCCCGGCTCGTCCAACGGGGCATCGCTCTCGCTCATGACTCCGAACTCCCCGATAACGCGGCTGGACGGCGCGCGCTCTGGCGACTGGCGGCCGTCACTCCGGACGAAGTCTCCAGCACCGTGCTCGCCTACGGTCTACGGCCACTCGGTGATGGCTGGCGAGAACGGGCGCTGCGCGAGAGAGCGCTGCATCACGCGGAGACCCATCTCACCTTGCGTGACGTGCACGTCCTGCACCTGACGTTGCCGTCCGCCACCATGGTCCGCATCTGTGAAAACCCACGCGTCGTGGAAGCCGCCGCTGACGCGGCCTGCTCTCAGCCACTCGTCTGCACATCCGGCAGTGCCGCGACGGCGGTTCTCACCCTCCTGGATGCTCTGGCTGCTGGTGGTTGTCACTTCGCCTATCACGGTGACTTCGACTGGCCTGGGATCGCATTGGCCAACCGGATCATCCGCCGCTATGACGCACGCCCGTGGCGGCTGAGCACCGAGGACTACGAGCAGCTCGCCACCAGAACCCAGGCCCAGGGCGTCCCACAGCTTCCACTCGTCGGCGAGCCCGTCACCGCGAACTGGGATCCGGGGCTGGCACCGGCCATGACCGGACTGGGCATCGCCCTTCACGAGGAAGCAACCCTCGACCTTCTGGTGGCGGACCTGAGCTGAGAAAACAGGCCCCGATCACCGCCTTATCCCACACCGCGTTGGCAGCAGACGGCAGCTGGCTACATCCTCAACCCCGACCAGGCACAGCAGTACGGGCGCCCTCACTCTTGGCGAGCCTCAGAAGGCCAGTTGGCCTCCCTGGCCCAGAAGTTCGCTGAACATGCCGCCGTGGCTCTGGAGCTGTGGGAACCCGATCCAAAGGCGCCGGTTCGCTCGGCGAAGAATCTGCGCTGGGTGCGCGACCTGCTGCAGCACCTGCCGGTGGTGACCCCGGACGTGAAGGAGAAGGCACGGCTGATCTGCCGGGAAGCGAGACGAGAGCTGGCCGGGCGCCGGGACTACGGCAGATATGGGATGGACTCGGACGTGCAGCAGGCGCGTGAACTCCTCGACACCATCGAGCGGATGACCGCCGAGCCGCTCCCGGACCCTGGCCCGGCGCGCACCGCGTCCCTCGGCAAGCCGGACCAGGTCACGGTGCGCGATCTCGCGGGCGCTCCGGACGCTGTCCTCGATGACTACGTGCGGCGGCACCAAGGCAACGACGCCCTCGTGGAAAAGGCCCTGCTGTCCTTCACTTCCCGTGTCTACCGCCGCGACGTGTCCTTCGCCGACGTGCTGAACCGCCACTCAGACCCGCAGGGCGCACTGCGGGACCTCACCCAGAGCCTCCGCCGACGTCTGGGCGGTGGCCCGAACCTCCGAGAGGCGTGGGTGAGCGCCGTGCTGAGCCTGCCCACCACAGACGCCGATCTGACCCGCGCTCTGCCCGCCTGGACCGCCCTCAAAGCCAGAGGCCCCCGCGGCAAGGAAGCACACCCAGCGGTCATCTCGGTCGTACGCGCCGCCCTTGGCGACAACGCCGAAGCATGGCAACGGTTCGCTACAAACCCGGCCAGCAATGCGGGGCCCACGGCATGGCTCCGCCTCGGCGACCTCCTCGACGCCGCCGCGAACGGAACGCCCTGGCCCACGCCTCCGCACAAGTAGCGATGGCAGGGGTGACAGGAGTCGAACCTGCGACATCCGGTTTTGGAGACCGGCGCTCTGGCCTCTGAGCTACACCCCTTCGACGCCGCCCAGCCTGGCACGGCCGAGCACGTGATTCCACGAGTTTTCACGGTGAGCACGGCGGCTGCCGCCACCGACAGCAGGGGTCGCATAGCCAAGGATCACAGCGCTGGGCGAGGCACAGGACGGTATGGACGAGCGGCGGCAGCGTGACGCTGCCGGAGAAACGGAGATGCAGCAGCCTTCGTGATCGCTAGACGCACGCCCTCTCCCTGTGTCACCTTTCGATTGCGCTGTGAAGCCGCATCCACCCTTGTGAGGAGCACGATGCCCGCACCTACCGCCGAGCAGAGTACGGCCGTCGATACCTTCAAGCGCGGAGACCACGTGGTCCTGCAGGCCGGGGCCGGGACCGGTAAGACGACGACGCTGGCGATGCTCGCGGCCAGCACGACGAAGCCCGGCCGGTACATAGCGTTCAACAAGTCGATCGCGAACGACGCTGCCCGCAAGTTCCCCGGCAATGTCCGGTGCAAGACCGCGCACTCGCTTGCCTTCGCAGCCGTGGGCCACAAGTACGGATCCCGGATGAACGCACCCCGGGTGCCTGGCTGGAAAACCGGCGCCTCCCTGGGCATCGCCCTCAACATGAGGGTCCGGATCGGCGAACGTAACGTCACCAACAAGGCACTCTCCTACACCGTGCTGCGGACCGTCACCCGCTTCTGCCAGTCCGCGGATCGCACCATCAAGCGCCACCACGTTCCCCGGCTGCGAGGCGTCGAGGCCGAGGACCTGCACGCCCAGCTCGTGGACATCGTCTTGCCGTACGCGGCCAAGGCATGGGACGACCTTCAGAACCCGCAGGAAGGCGTTGTCCGCTTCGATCACGACCACTACCTGAAGATCTGGGCGTTGACCGAGCCGAGGATCGAAGCGGATTTCCTCCTCCTGGACGAGGCACAGGACACCAACCCGGTCGTCGAGCAGGTCTTCAACGCCCAGCGGGACCACAGCCAGCTGGTGATGGTCGGCGACTCCGCCCAGGCCATCTACGGCTGGCGCGGGGCGAGAGACGTGATGAGCGACTTCGACGGCACCCAGCTGGCCCTGTCCCAGTCATTCCGCTTCGGTACCGCGCTGGCCGAGGAAGCCAACCGCTGGCTGGGCATCGTCGACTCTCCGATCCGCCTGACCGGCACTCCGGCCATCAACACCCGGCTCGAACGGCTGGAGGATCCGGACGCGATCTTGTGCCGGTCCAATGTGGGCGCCATGCTCGAAGTCATGCGCCAGCTGGAAGCCGGCCGCCGCGTCGCGCTGGTCGGCGGCGGCGACGCACTGCGAGCCCTGGCCCGGGCCGCCCGCGACCTGAAGGCCGGCAAACGCAGCACCCACCCCGAACTCATCCTCTTCGAGAACTGGGGCGAACTCCAGGAGTACGCCGAGTACGACCCGTCCGGACGTGACCTGCTGCCTCTCGTCGACTTGGTCGACGAGCACGGGGTGGACGTCATCCTGCAAGCGGTGGACCGGCTCGCAACCGAGCAAGGGGCGGAGATAGTCGTCTCCACCGCCCACAAGTCCAAAGGACGCGAATGGGCCTCCGTACGCATCGGCGAGGACTTCGAGGAACCAGCCGACCAGGAAGAGACCGACGAGAACGGCGATCCGTTGCCCGGCGACATCGACGACGCCGAGGCACGCCTCGCCTACGTCGCCGTCACCCGCGCCCGGCACAACCTCGACCTGGGCGGCCTGTCGTGGATCAACCAGCACCCGGACGGCAACCCCGGCGGCAAACGCCCGCCCCAGGACCCCGAACCGCCCGCCGGGTGGGCCGCGCTGGGACCCGCACCGCACTGAACACCTGGCGAGATGCGGCCCGAACGGCGATGTCAGTGTCCTCTGCCACCGTGGAGACTGGCACGAAGGATCTGCTCGGAGAGGGGTACCAGGTGCCGATGACGGCGATGCACCCAGCACGCGGTCGGATCGATGCCACAGCCGAGGGCCTCGGCTATGACTGGTCTTGGTCGGCCATCCACCGCGTACGGCCCCGGGTCCCTCTGACCTGCCCGGAATGCGGCCATGGGCTGCGGGTCAAAGTCTCCCGCCGCGGTCCGTCGCGGCCCCGAATGGCGTCCGCATTGTCGTCCTCGAACAGCCAGGTTCTTGAACGCCGCGGGACCGACCCGCGCGGCACGAGAGGCCCTTGTATGCCGCCCAACAGGCCCTTAAGCGCGCGCACTTGAGCCGACGGCTGTGGGGGGCTGAGCGTGGCGGTGTTGATGGTGGCCGCGACGGTGTATGGCGTCGTGCAGCTGCTGGTGTTGTCATCGCCGACGCGTTCGGTGCGGGTCTCCACCGTACTGCTGGCGATCGCAGTGGGCGTCTACGGCTGCGGCATCGTGACCGTGCTGCTGGAGTACGCGTACACACGCACCGTCTCCGACCAACCCCATGGCGGGGCACTGCTCAACACCGTGAAGACGGCCAGCTACACCGTAGACCCGGTCATCGAAGAGCTGGTCAAAATCACGCCTCTGCTGCTGGCGGCGTGGAACGTCAAGATCCGCCGTCAGTGGGGCCTGACCGACTACGTGGTCACCGGCGCGGCGCTGGGCGCGGGCTTCGGGCTGCTGGAGGCGGTAGCCAGGTTCGGGCTGGACGCGGCCCGGGCCATCAGCCTCCCGACCGGTGGCTGGGTGATCCCCAACAGCCTCCAAGCGCCTTGGATCCCCGGCCCCGAGCAGGTCTTCGCCGCCTGGTTCCCTGCCCCCTTCACCACCCTGGACTTCGGCGAGGCCCACCCGGCCGCTGACGTCAGCCCCCATCTCGTCTACACCGCAGCCGCGGCCCTGGGGGTTGGCATTCTCATTCGTGGTCGCCGCTGGCTGCGGGCCCTGGGGCTAGTGCCCATCGCGGCTGCCTGCGCCCACCACATGCTCGCCAACTACGCGGCCGCACACCTGGGCGACCGGGACACCCAATCACTGGTCGATGACCTCAACGGCATCCTGTGGACTATCCCGCTGGCCGTACTGGCCATCGCGATGGCCGCCGACATGTGGCAGATCCGCCATGCCAAGCGGACGGTCCCAGGCGTACTGCTGCGCGAGGAGCGAGCAGGACGCACCGGCCTTACGGCATTGACCGGATACGGGCTGTGGCGAGTCCCTTGGTCGACGCTGATCGCACTGCGCTTCGCTCGCATGCGTAGAGCCCTCTTCTACGCGGCAGCCAGCACCCCGTACACCGACATCGCCCCTCTGCACCGCACTGTCGCTTGGACCGCCGCGCAGATCGACACCACCGACCACCAACACGCCTGGCAAGGCATCGGATTGCGAACCGTCCGCCAGGCCGCCCGCACATTACGGGACCGGCGAAGATGGTGGTTCATCCTCATCTCCCTGGTCCTGATGCTCCCGGCCTTGGTCTTCCTCGGCGCGGGATCCTTCCCCGCTGCCGCCGAACTCCAGGAACGCTTCACCACCAGCGACGGGCCCGCTGTCCTGATGGCCTTCGGTATCGCCGCACTGCTGTGGACGGCCTGGAACCTCACCAGGCTCCTGCGTACCTGGCAGGCAACCAGCGCGCTCCCCCTCGCCGACGCCCACGCCATCGTCCGCTTCCGTATCTGGACCGCGCTCGGCAGTCTCATCGCAGGCACCGTGCTCCTGCTCCGCATGCAACAAGAAGGGCTCGGAGTCGGCGACAAGCTCTTCCGAAACGTCCACCTGTTGGAAGCGCTCAACAACTTCCTCGCCTACCTCGGCTTCGCGCTCATCCTCCTCGCCCTCCTCGCCCTCTTCCCACCGGGCAGTGGACTCGCCTTCGCAGGCGCCGGCATCGCAGCAGGCACGATCACCGTCGAAGCCGCAATCCACGCCACCGCCCTGGGAACGCTCGGCGTCGTCCTCATGACCGCCGCGGGTAGTGGCGCACCGACCGACGGGCCGCCCGAGAGACAGGCGGATGCCGGGAGTCAGAGTGGCTCGCGCCCCAAGCCGGAAGAGCCGAACCCCGTCACCGAGGAGCAACAGCAATCCTTCAATCAGAGCCAGCAGCATCTGAACGGACTCAGCAAGCGGAAACAGGCAGACGAGGTCGGCAGAGGATTCGAAAAAGACGGTCAGAAATACAAGCCTGAAGCCCCACTACTCAAGACCGGCAAGCACGGCGTTGACTGGTCCGAAGGAACGGCCCGCGCGATAAGAGACGGACGACCCCAGGGGCAGTTCGGCAGCGCAGCGGACGTCAAGTACGCAGCGGAACGCGGAGCCGAACTAGGGCCGAATAAAACAGGGTTCTTCAGGCTACCCGAAGGGCACAACTGCATAGAGTATCTTCCAGATGGCACGACGCGCACACCGAACAGCATTTTCGTCAAGGTGTACCCGAACGGCAAGGTCCACGCCTACCCGCTGACTCGATAGGAACAAGCATGAACTTCCGGCTGCAAGCAGGGAACCCTGAGACCCTGAAGGTTGGGCCAGCCGACGACATGGCGGACGCGACAGGACAGATGTACCCCATGGAGACCGAAGATGCCATCCTTTTCTGGAACCGGGTCCCCGTGCGACTCGAATACCGTTACGACATTCCAGTCTTGCTTGATGACCTCATCCCGTTGCTTGAAGAAGTCCAGAATCCAGGATTCTCTCAAACACAGGTCCACTGGGGATCCGACACATTCTCCACCGAGTGGAACATCGTTCGCGACGGGGATTCCCTCAGAATCGATTCGCACTGGGACAGCGCCCATGGAAGCTACGAGTTTCTTCTCAACGACCGAAGCCAGTTGACCGTAGGAATCGCTGCCTTCGTAGCCGAGTGGCTGAAATTGCTACGCCGGATCACATCCGACCTCATCATCTGCCATGTACGCCTGGAAGATGATGACATCGCGGTCCGGGCGAAAGCTTTGTTGTCGAAGTCGAGCTGACCTCCAAGAGGCTGGACGTACAGGCCCTCCGGATACAAGGCCGAGGGCCCGGCAGGGATAAGTACGTGCCCACCTCTCTCGGCGACCGGCTGTGCGCGCGTGGGCGGCGGCCATTCCCAACGGGCGTGGTCGGCGGACCTGATGTGCGAGTGATACACCGATTACGGGTTGTGCTGACATGACCACAGACGGTACGACAGTCGCCATGCACCCTTGGTCTCCGTTAAACGACCGCCAGCTCGCCCTGCTCACCCGTATCGGGGACGGGTCCGATCCTGTCACCTCAGACAGTCCCGAACTCGCCGCTACTGCCCGCGCACTCAAAGAGCGGGGGCTGATCACCAGGCCGAAGCAGGGTGGGAGGTGGCAGGCGGAGATCACCGACGCCGGACGCTTCTACCTGGAGCACGGCCATCATCCGGACCGGCCGGAACCAGCTTCGCGCAAGCAGCGTTCGGTGTACGCAGACAGACAAAGGCGACTTCTCACCACGGTCGCCCTGTAGTCGGATATTCTGCGCCGCCCGGATCAGGTGCACGCGATCCGGTCACGCTTGGTCCAGCCGCGCAGGCTCTCCGGGCTCACCCCAGATCCCGCGCGGCCTCCCTGATCGTCTTGCTGGAGGAGCGGGTCAACACGATCGCGCCCCGCTTTAACTCCTCCGAAACCGCTTCGAGTACTGACTTCCCAGGTGGCACTACTTCCTCTGGAGCCTCGCCCCAGTCTCCAGGTGTCCACGATCAAGGGGAAGCTTCACCTCCACTGATCACTCAGTCCCGGACAGATCGTCCGTGCCTCCGTACACCACTGCCCTCACGCTGAGCTCGTGCAGCGCAGGGATCGTCCGAAGCTCGGCCCCGTCCATGCCGTTGCCGCGCCGCTATCGTGAGAAGCGCCCCTACACCACGGGAGGCAGCACATATGCGTGGTCTCGGAGATCACCTGAGCATTGGTGAGCGGATCGCTTTCCACCGCAGACGCCGCGGGTACACGCAGCAGGTACTGGCCGGGCTCGTCGGCCGTAGCACGGACTGGCTGGCGAAGGCGGAGTCCGGTCGGCGTAAGCCGCCGCGTATCGACATGCTCGCGGAGTTGGCACGTGTGCTCCGCGTGCCGCTCGGGGAGTTTGGTCGGCCAACCCGTGCTCATGGAGGACGAAAAACAGCAGGACGAGGTCCCGGCCGTGCGGGACGCGTTGATGAGTCCGCGTCGTCTCTCCCGTTTGCTGTTCGGACCGGAGGCCGAGGCGCAGCTCCCGAGCCCCGGCCCGACCGCTGAGGTCGTAGAACAGACCTGGGACGACTATCAGTCTGGTCGGCTCGGCAAGGTGATCGCCGGGCTCCCCGGCCTTCTTCAGACGGCCCAGGAGCTTGAGGACCGCGCGGCGCGTTCTGCCGCTGAACGCCGGGGCTGCTGGGCCGTTTCCGCCCGGGTACACCACCTCGCCGCCACGACGCTTGCCAAGATCGGGGAGTCCGATATCTCGTGGCTCGCCGCCGAACGAGCCATGCGGGCCGCCGACGAATCCGATGACCCACTGGTCTTGGCGTCCGCCGCACGGTCCGGCACACATGCCTTGCTGGCCAATGGCCGGTACGACGACGCCATGGAACTGGGCGACACCGCCTCGGCGTGGTTGTCGGCCCGGGTCGATGACACCGATCCGGCTGCCCTGAGCCTGCTGGGCATGATCTACCTACGGGCTGCCATCGCAGCGGCCCGGCACCAGGACCGGCCCACGGCGACGAGTCTCTTGAACCGAGCAGAGGTGCTCGCCAACCGGCTCGGCTCCGACGAGAACCACTGACAGACGAGCTTCGGACCGACGAACGTCGTGCTGCACCGGCTGTCGGCGGAGCTGGACCTCGACAACATCTCGTATGTCGTGGAACGCGGTCAGGTCGATGTGGACCACATGTCACCGGAGCGCGGCGTCTCCCACCGCATTGACTACGCCCGTGCCCTCTCAATGGCGGGTCAGGGCGACAGCGCGTTCGCGGAGCTGAGTAAAGCCGAGCACGCGTCGCCTCAGCTCGTACGGAACAATCCCCGTGTACGGGACACGCTGCGCGACCTGATCAAGCAATCCCCGGTCACCGGCAGCGCTCGTTCGTCGGAGTTGTTCATGATGGCTCAACGGTGCAGGGCGGTGGAGTGAACACAAAGAAGCGCGGAGTCCTCGGGGTCGTGGGCACGAGTGCTGGAGGAGTCGAAGCCTTGCGCACCGGGCTGGTGGAACCGGCTCTGGCGCATGGGTGGCAGGTCGCCGTAACGCTCACTCCGACAGCCGGTCGGTGGCTGCGGATGAGCGGTGAGGTCGACCGGCTGGAGAAGCTGACCGGCCTGCCGGTACGAGACGAACCACGGCTGCCAGGCGAGGCAAGACCGCACCCGAGGGTGGACTGCTACGTGGTCGCCCCCGCCAGCGCGAATACGGTGGCCAAACTCGCGACGGGTATCGCAGACAACCAGGCGCTGACGCAGGTGGGGGAAGCCATCGGCACCCTGGGGCTACCGGTCGTTGTCTTTCCAAGGGTGAACGCCGCTCACGCCCGCCACCCCGCCTGGCGGCGCCATATCGCCGCGCTGCGAGAGGCCGGCGTTCTCCTCGTCTACGGCCCGGACGTCTGGCCGCTGCACGAGCCACGTGCGGCCCCCGCCGGACGGGACCTGCCATGGGGGACGGTACTGGACGCGATCGACCGAGCCATGGAAGCCACGGAATGACGGCTCGTCAACTTCCTTGATCTGTAGGCACAGAGGACCCTGACAAACTGTCCGGGGCCTCTGTTCGTGGCGCGTCGAAGCTTGCTGCCATGTCGGAATTGGTCAAGCGACACAGCGCGGGAACCGCACAGACGGACCACCACACCCAGCGGTATGCCCCGTTCAAGCCACTCGATGCCGTTGTCCGGCAGGAGCGGTGGCAATGGTGACGGCGGCTCGTCCCGCCGAGGAAACTGCGCCTGTCAGCACCGGGGTCCGGCGGGCGATGCGCGTGGAGATCACCCCGTAGCTCCACCTCGTGGCCCCCGTACGACTCGCGGTCGTCGCCGCCCTCCGGCCGTGGGGTGTCCCCGAGCTCGCGAACGACATGGGGCTGATCGTGACCGAGCTGGTCGTCAACGCCATCCGCCATGGCAGCCCGGACGGTGTGATCGTGATCCTGACGGTTCGGGACGGCGTCGCGGTGCTGGAGGTCGAAGATGACAACGGCGGGCGCCCGGCCGTTCTGCAGACCGCCGAGGACGATGTAGGCGGGCGGGGCCTGATCCTCGTCCGGGCGCTGGCCGACCGGTGGGGGTACCGGCCCGGCGCGTGCGGCCGGAAGACGGTGTGGGCGTCGCTCGCGCTGTCGGGGGCCGGGCCGGAGGACGCCACGTGAGCGCCTCCCGTCCACCGCACCACGGCGCGTTCGACGACAGGAGGCAGGCCGCCACCACCATCGCCCGGGGCGAGCGCTGCCCGCCGTCGTCCCAGCTCTTCCGCTGCGAAGCCTTCGCGACGCTGGACAGCCCAGACCGCCAGAGCGCGATCATCCGGCCGATGTTCTGGCTCAGCAGAGTTACCGTCTCCGGCCCGGAAGCGGCTGTCGCATGGGTTGTCGACCGGCTGGAACGGTTCGCCCAGCTGCTGGACGGTCCCGACGTCAGTCACGCCGCCCAAGTTGAGGTTCCCCCGGGATGCGCCTTGGGAGCCATCTGGAAGCCAACCCGCTCCCCGGGCCCCTTCGAGAACGCCCGAGACCACGGCACCCCAACCGTCTGATCAGGTAAAACATCATCCGGGCAGGCCAGACCAGTAGCCGAACCTCATTCGGGACGAAGAGGTCGTAGATTCAAATCCCGCCACCCCGACTGAAGGAACACAGG
This sequence comes from Streptomyces sp. NBRC 110028, assembly GCF_001417735.1. Lineage (GTDB taxonomy): Bacteria > Actinomycetota > Actinomycetes > Streptomycetales > Streptomycetaceae > Streptomyces. The sequence continues at coordinate 592,538 of NZ_BBUZ01000022.1, read as the reverse complement.
TCAGGGCCACCTACGAAAATTCGTAGGTGGCCCTGATGCGTTGTGCGTGACTACCCGCGTGGTTGCTGGCTGGGGGCGCTGGAGCCTCCTCTTTACGGCCGCCGGTGGGAGGCGCCTCGCGCCCCGCAGATGTTCGGAACCCCCGTGGCGGCCTTCAACTGTCCTTACACTGTGCATACCGCGACATCACACACTTCAGGGGGACCGATGTTCCGGCGAGCGGTAGTGGCACCCGGTATGTCTGAAGAGGGGGCGGTGCCGACCGGCCTGCCGCGGGCACGTCGGTTGTGCGCCTGGGCGTTGGATTTCGCCGTCGTCGTGGCCGTGGCCGTGCTGCTCGGCTGGTTCACGTTCCACCGGGTCAGTGCCGAGGTCACCGATGTGACGAGCCTGGCCGGGACGAGTGCCTGGGAGGTCATCACCTCGCATGGCGATATCGCGGGGGCGGGTCAGGACGTCGGGGAGTCGCTTTGGCACTCTGCGGTGAACGCCGTCCAGCAGGCATTCGCAGCGCTGGTCGCGTTCACCTTCGCCTACCACTTCCTCTCGCTGGCCGTGATGGGCCGCACCCCGGGGCAGGCGTTGACGGGCCTGTGCGTCGTGCGGCGCCGGGGCGGCGGGCGGCCCGGGCGGGGCCGGGTCGCGGTGCGCGCCGCGGTGAGCACGCTGGTCGACGTCGGTTGGTATGCGCTGGCCTGCTGCCTGCTGGCCGGGGGTGCGATCGGCTTCTCGGTGTTGTGCTGGATCGTCGCCATCGCCTTCTTCGCCGTCAACGCGGGGCTGGCGCTGCTCGGCTCCCAAAGGTCGCTGGCCGACCGGCTGGCTGGGGTCACGGTCACCGGGGCGTGGCGCGTCCGGGCCGCGATCGCACGGATCAGAGGGTGGCGCGGCGAGATGGCCGGCTGAGGAGCCGGAGCCTCGCGGGCGCCGTCGGCACCTCGTGGATCGTGGAGTCCGCCGACGACCGTTCCCGCTCACCGCTGCGGGGCAGTCCCGGATTTCCACGTTTGAGCCGAGGTGGCGGATCGGGGCGCTCCCTTCCACAGGGACAGAGGGTAGAAAGGGCGTATGGCGCGCCGTCCCTTAGCCTCCGCTTCCGAAGCCTCCGTTGCGGAAACTTCCCGTACCGAAGCTTCCGCTTCCGAGGCCTCCCAGCCCCGTGCCGACGCTCCCGAATCCGATGCCGAGGCGATGGTCACCGCGGTGTTGACCGCGTCGCGGCTGCTTGTGGCCGTCTCGGCCCGGTCGTTGGCGGCGGTGGAGGAGCCGCTGACGCTGCCGCAGTTCCGGATGCTGGTCGTCCTGGACGCCGGAGGTCCGTTGAGCCTGTCCGGGCTGGCCGGGGAGTTGGGGGTGCAGCCGTCGACCGCCATGCGCATGATCGACCGTCTGGTCACGACGGGCGTGGTCGCGCGCGGCGGCTCCGCCGAGGACCGGCGTACCAGCGTGATCTCGCTCACCCAGGGCGGTCGGCGGATCGTGGCCGAGGTCACCGATCGGCGGCGCCGGGAGATCGCGCGCATCGTCGACGTCATGCCCGCCGGGCAGCGCCGTCATCTGATCGACGCGCTGCAGGCGTTCGCCGAGGCGGGTGGCGAGCCGTCCGTCGAGGCCGGTCCGCAGCCGCACGCCGCCTGGTGACCCACCGCGCCGGGGCAGGCCGCTCGGCGCCCGGGCGGTGGGCCCCGGTAACCCTGCGAGAATGATCAACTGCTCTGGGAGACCGTAAGTCCGGTGAGTGGCCGGGGGGATGGGGACGTGCGATGAGGCTGCGGGACCGGCTGCGGTATTGGTTCGACGGCACGATGGACCGGGGGACGCCCGCGCTGATCGGCTGGCTCGGCCTCGCCTCGCTGGCGTTGATAGCGGTGGTTTCCACGCTGGTGGTCTCCTTCTCCCACGAGGACACCCGGAAGAGCGGCGGCTGGTCGGGCGTGGTGTGGATGAGCCTGCTGCGGACGCTCGACCCGGGCACCATGGGCGGGGACACGGGCCGGCCGCTGTTCCTCGTGCTGATGCTCACGGTCACGATCGGCGGCATCTTCATCGTCAGCGCGCTCATCGGTGTGCTCACCACGGGCCTGGAGAACCGGATCCAGATGCTGCGCAAGGGGCGGTCGCGGCTGATCGAGCACGGGCACACGGTCGTGCTGGGCTGGTCGGACCAGGTGTTCACGGTGATCGCGGAGTTGGTGGAGGCCAACCAGAGCGCCCGCCGCTCGTGTGTGGTGATCCTCGCCGACCACGACAAGGTCGACATGGAGGACCAGATCCGCCACCGGATCCCCGCGACCGGCCGCACCCGGGTGATCTGCCGATCCGGAAGTCCGCTGGAGCGGGGCGACCTGGAGCTGGTGAGCCCCGACACCGCCAAGTCGATCATGGTGTTGCCCCCGGTCGGGGACGACACCGACACGGACGTCATCAAGGTGCTGCTACTGCTCAACAGCCGGAAGTGGAAGAGCACGCGGCCGAACGTCGTGGCGGCCGTGGAGAGTTCGGACAACCTGCCCGCGGCCCGTCTCGCCGCCGGTACGAACGCGCTGATCATCGACGCCGACGACATCGCCGTACGGCTCATCGCCCAGGCGCACCGGCAGTCCGGGCTGTCCAGTGTCTTCAACGAACTGCTCAGCTTCGAAGGTAACGAGTTCTACTTCCGCGACGAGCCGGCGCTGGCGGGTTCGACGTACGCGGACACCCTGGCCCACTACACGCAGGGCATGGCCGCCGGGCTGCGCAGGAGCGACGGTGAGGTGCTGGTCAACCCGCCGATGGACACCGTCGTCCGGGCCGATGACCAGCTGCTGGTGATGGCCGAGGACGATCTGCTGATACGGCGCGCCGAGCCCCGGGCCGAGATCGTCCCGTCCGCGATCACCACCGCGCCCGGCCGGCCGCCGGTCCCGGACCGCACCCTGCTGATCGGCTGGAACTCCCGGGCGTCGAAGCTGATCAAGCTGCTGGACAGCTTCGTCGAACCCGGTTCGGCGGTGGACATCGCGGCGCCGCGGCGGCCGCGGAAGGGGGTGCCGGAGGGGCTGAAGAACCTGACGGTCGGCCACAAGCGGTGCGAACCGACCCGCCGGTCGTCCCTGGAGGCCCTCGACCTCGGCAGCTACCAGCACATCGTGGTGCTGTCCGACGACGCCGTCGATCCCAAGCGCGCCGATGACCGGACGCTGGTGACGCTGCTGCACCTGCGCGACATCGAGGTGCGGCTCGGTGACCCGTACTCGATCGTCACGGAGATGAACGATGACAGCAACCGGGAGATCGCCCAGGTCACCAAGGCCGACGACTTCATCGTCAGCACCAAGGTCATCAGTCTGCTGCTGACCCAGCTGACCGAGAACCACGACCTGTACGCGGTGTTCATCGATCTCTTCGACCCGGAGGGTTCGGAGATCTACCTCAAACCGGCCACCAACTATCTGGTGCCGGGCGCAGAGGCCAACTTCGCGACGGTCGTCGAGGCCGCGCGGCGGTGCGGCGAGACGGCCCTCGGCTACCGGCTCGCACGCCACGCCGACGTACCGCCCGCCTACGGGGTCTTCCTCAACCCCGACAAGGCCGCGCCGCTGGTCCTGGAGGAGGGCGACGCGATCGTCGTGCTCGCCGAGGAGTAACGCTTCCGCGCGCCGGAAGGCCCAGCGGACTCCGGCTACTGGCGGCTCAGGGAGCGGCTGATGCCCGCCGCGGTCGTGGTGGCCAGGATCCAGCCGGTGACGATCAGGAGGTACGAGAGCCACTGGTACGCGCCCTGCGGGGCGAAGGCGCTCTCCTGCCCGAAACCGATGATGGGGAGGAGCAGGTCGAGGGTGTAGAAGACCGGGTTGAAGTCGGGGGCCTCGCCGGATTTCAGCGGCCGCGGGTGGTGAAGGGCGAAGGCGACGGCGCCGGTGAGGAGCAGCGCGGAGAGCCAGCCCGCGGCACGCAGGGGGCGGAAGCCGTAGCCGACGGTGACGTCCTGGAGGTGACCCCAGACGCGGGCGTAGCGCGGCAGGGTGCTGCGGTGGCGGCGGAGCTTGGCGAGCTGGACGGTACGGGCGGCGGCCTCGTCGCCCGCGGCGCGGTAGGCGGTGGTCAACTGCTCGTAGGAGGCGGGGAGATAGCCCTCCACCTCGCGTTCCAGGAGCGGTAGCCGCTCTTCGGCGGGGAGGTGCGGGGCGAGGCTGCGGTAGCTGAGGCCGTCGATCTTGACGCGGTCGGGCCAGACCTCGGGACGGATGTGCAGCAGGTCGATCTGGGAGCGGCGCAGGTTCACGTCGCCCTCGACGGGGGCGGCCTCACGGAACCACAGTTCGCCGATGACGCAGCTGCTGGCGCGCAGGGCCTGGCCGCCGGGGTGGGACAGCCGGGCGTAGGCGAGATTGAGGTGGCGGGGCATCCGGGCCCCGCTGAGGTTGACGTGGCCTTGCGCGCGCAGCCGCATGGCGTGCAGATCGTTGCCGACGGACAGGTTCTCGGCGTGCAGGGCGATGCCGCCGGGGGCGTGGAGTGCGCTGTCGTCGAGGTTCACCTGCCCGGCGACGGTGGCCTCGTTGAGCCGCAACTGCCCATGGGCGACGAGACGCCTGGCCTGGACATCGGCGCCGACGACCGCGTGGTTGAGCTGCAGCAACGGTTCCTCGCAGCGGGTGTCCGGAGTGCCCAGACGCGCCCCGTCGAGGAAGAGCCCTCCGGCGATCTGCGCCCCGGCGAGCCGCACCGGGCCGGTCGTGCGGCATTCGGTCATCCGCAGGACGCCCTCGGTGTGCAGGGCCCCGGCCGTGAGCCCGGGCAGCACGGAGCGGCTGAGCACCAGGACGCGCAGTCGCGCCCCGTACAGCTGCGGGGTCCGCTCGAAGTGGCAGGACCGCAGCCGTACGGCGTGCTCGACCGCCCCGTACTTCAGGCGCAGCTCACCGGTGATGCGCGCGCCGGTCAGCTTCAGGCCCGCCACCTCGCCGTCGCGCGTGGGTCCGTCGAGCAGCAGCGCGCGCAGCACCTCGGCTCGTATGGTCCGCTCGGGCCCCCAGGAGCCGCCGCTTTCGGGGGCGTCGTCGGCGCCTTCGCGGAAATCGACGCTCTCATCGAGCGGGAAGGCCCGCCAGACGCGCCGCTCCGCCGGTGTCAGGTCCGTGATCTCCACCGGCGGGATCGTGTCGCGGCGGCGATCGGGGTGTCAACCGCGTTGTGTTTCGCGGTGCTTGGACTCGGCGGCGGTGGTCTCGGAGGTGGTTTCCGCGGTGGTTTCGGTGCCGGTCTCGGCGGTGCTTTCGGCGGTGCTTTCGGCGGCAGGGGCCGCGGCGGGCTTGGGGCGGATGAGGCGGCGCGCCAGGGGCTCGGTCCAGCGGGCGGTGAGGGGGCCGACGACGACGAGGATCAGGACGTACGCCGTGGCCAGAGGGCCCAGCCGTGGTTCGATGCCCGCGGTGACGGCGAGTCCGGCGATGACGATGGAGAACTCGCCGCGCGCCACCAGGGTGCCGCCCGCGCGCCAGCGTCCCTTGGCGGAGAGCCCGGCGCGCCGCGCGGCCCAGTAGCCGGTGGCGATCTTGGTGCAGGTGGTGACGACCGCCAGGGCCAGGGCGGGCAGCAGGACCGGCGGGATGCTGGCGGGGTCGGTGTGCAGGCCGAAGAAGACGAAGAAGACGGCGGCGAACAGGTCACGCAGCGGGCTGAGCAGGTTGTGGGTGCCCTCGGCGACCTCGCCGGAGAGGGCGATGCCCACCAGGAAGGCGCCCACTGCGGCGGAGACCTGGAGCTGCTGCGCTATCCCGGCGACCAGCAGGGTCAGGCCCAGCACGACCAGCAGCAGCTTCTCGGGATCGTCGCTGGAGACGAAACGGGAGATGTGACGGCCGAAGCGGACGGCGACGAAGAGGACGAAGCCCGCGACGCCGAGCGCGATGGCCAGGGTGATGCTGCCCGCGGCCAGTCCGACACCGGCCAGCAGGGCGGTGACGATCGGCAGATAGACGGCCATCGCCAGGTCTTCGAGGACCAGGATGGACAGGATGACCGGGGTTTCGCGGTTGCCGAGCCGCCCGAGGTCCCGGAGGACCTTGGCGATGACGCCGGACGAGGAGATCCAGGTGACCCCGGCCAGCACCACGGCGGCCACCGGGCCCCAGCCCAGCAGCAGCGCCATGATCGCCCCGGGCAGGGCGTTGAGCGTGGCGTCGACCAGCCCGGACTGGTACTGAGTCTTGAGGTTGCTGACCAGATCGCTGGCGGTGTACTCCAGCCCGAGCATCAACAGCAGCAGGACGACGCCGATTTCGGCGCCGATCGCGACGAACTCCTCACTGGCCCCGAGCGGCAGCAGCCCGCCCTCGCCGAAGGCCAGCCCGGCGAGCAGGTAGAGGGGGATGGGCGAGAACTGGAAACGTCCGGCGAGGCGGCCCAGCAGTCCCAGGCCGAGGATGACCGCACCGAACTCGATCAGGAAGACGGCAGAAGAGTGCATCCGTCTGTCACTCCCGACCCAATATCGCCGCGGCGGCTTCCACGCCCTCGCGCGTGCCGATCACGATCAGGGTGTCCCCGCCCGCCAGCCGGAAGTCCGGCGCCGGGGAGGGGATGGCGTCCGCCCGGCGCAGCACGGCCACGATGGAGGTGCCGGTCTCGGTGCGGGTCCGTGTGTCGCCCAGCACCCGCCCGTTCCAGTACGAGTGCGAGGACAGTTCGATCCGCTCGGCGACCAGCCCCAGCTCGGTGGTGGACAGCAACGTGGGGCTGTGGTGCGCGGGCATCAGGGCGCTGATGAGCGCCTCCGCCTCGCCGGGGGTGAGCCGGGTGGCCAGGGCGCACTCATCGGGGTCCTCCCGGCGATACGCGCTCAGCGTCCGTCCACCGTCCCGGTGCGCGACCACCGACAGTCGGCCCTGGTCCCGCGTGGTCAGGTCGTAACGGACTCCAATGCCCGGCAACGGCGTACTGCTCAACCGCGGAACACCCACAGCCATCCCCTCCTCGTGACCTTCGCGCTGGTAGCGCGGGTCGAAGTGTCGTCCGCCCACCGTAACAAACGGTAAAGAGTAGGTAATGGCGGAAAGTGATCCGTGGCTCGGTGGAACAATCCGCGTTCGGGTGTCCGTACCCCGGCAGAGGCGCGAGAAAGACGGTGATCATGATCGAGTGGCGGCAGCTCAGCGTCGGCATGAGGCCCGTACCCGAGCCCGTCGCCACCCCGGTCATCTGGTCCGCGGCCTTCGCCGGGGCCCTGCTGCTGGTGGCCGTGCTCAACTCGCTCGGCGGCCATGGGCGGCCGACACTCGCGCTGATCGCGCTGTCGCTGTTCGCCGCCGTGCTCGGGCTGTGCGCGCGGTTCGTGGCGGCACCGGGGACGGCCGTGCTGTGCTGGCTGTTCCTCAACGGCTTCGCCATCCCGCCCGCCGGCGTGCTGACCTGGACGGGCGACCGTGACAGCGCCTGGCTCGGATGCCTGCTCGGCGCGGCCGTCGTCGGAACGGCCTGCGCCCGCGTCGTCAACGCCCGCGCGGGCTACCGCCGGATCACGCCACGCGATGGCTGAGCGGGGGCCGGGTGGCACGTTCCGCGAGCCGGGTTCGGTACGGCGTGCCGGTCCGGGTACGGCGTGCCGGCTCTCGGTACGGCGCGCTGGTCCGGTCGGCCTGAGCGCGGCGTGACCCCGGGCGCAAGGCCCAGGCCACGCCGGTCGCCCCGCGGAGGGCTACTCCTCGTTGCCGTAAGGCCGGGTAATGATCTCCATGCCGTGACCGGCCGGGTCCATGAAGTACAGCCCGCGGCCGCCGTAGTGGTGGTTGATCTCCCCCGGCTGCTTACCGTGCGGATCGGCGTAATACGTGATGCCCTGCTCCCGTATCCGCTGGAACGCCGCGTCGAACTCCTCGTCGGAGATGAGGAACGCGTAATGCTGCATGGTGATCGACTCGGCGGGGACGCTGGCGAAGTCCAGGGTGACCCCATTACTGGTGGAGACCGGTATGAACGGGCCCCAGGCGTCCCCCACCTCCAGGCCCAGAATGGCGGCCAGGAATTCGGCGGATTCACGGTTGTCCCGGGAATGGACGATGGTGTGGTTCAGCTCGACTGACACTGTGGAATGCCTCCCGATAAGGCAATCTCACGGGCACCTCCATGCCTCACCCAGCCGGTGACCGACACGCGATGCCGTATCTCCGATCCTAGGCACCATCCGGCTCGCCCGTCGAGCCTCTCCCCACCGCCGCCACGCTGAAGATTCCGCCCTCGGCGTCGCGGAGCGCCGCGATGCGGCCGTAGGGGGTGTCGACCGGCGGGGAGACGACGCTTCCGCCGAGTTCCACGGCGCGTTCGGTGACCCGGTCGACGTCCGCGACCCGGAAATAGGCGTGCCAGCGAGGCCGCACATTCGGATCGGGGACGGCTTCCAGGGCGCCGCCGCGCAATCCGGCCACGGCCTTTCCGTCGATGTGCAGGACCACGCGGTCATGCTCGAAGCGGACGTCGCATCGCTCCCGCGCCTGGGCGTCCCAGCCGAAGACATGGCCGTAGAAGAGCGCCGCCTCGAACGCGTCGCGCGTACGCAACTCCAGCCACACCGGGGCGCCCGGCCTGCGCTCGCCCCACCAGGCGGAGGTGAGATCGCCCTCCCAGATGCCGAAGACGGCGCCGTCCGGATCGGCCGCCCAGGCCACCCGGCCGTTGCCGAATTCCAGCGGTCCGACCGCGACCGTGCCTCCGCGCTCCTGGACGCGCCAGGCCACCTCGTCCGCGCTGTCCGCCGCGAAGTACGTCGTCCAGGTGACGGGCAGCGTCACACCCGCCGTCGGTGCCGACGCACCGATACCAACCGTCGGTACGCCATCTTCGGTACAGGCGATGGTGTAACGGCCGTGCCCGTACCGCGTGGGCCGGAAGGTCCAGCCGAAGAGGTCTCCGTAGAAGGCGTGCGCGCGGTCCAGATCGGCTGCCATCAGGCTCACCCAGCAGGGCGCTCCCTGGACAGCGCGGAACCTCTCCCGCAAGCCGCTCACCTCACTCCGCTCACTCCGCGTCCCTCGCGACTCAAGCCGGGTCCACCGCGATGGACGGTCCTTCCGCGCGCAGCCCTCATCGCTCGCGCGTCACGCCCGATATCTTCACTTTCCTCCGATCCTCCGGACCGCGCCACCGCACTGATCGCGAAGCGCCCCGGGGAGCGGCCGCGGCCCGGCTGTGGTACATCACACCGGGGCACGTCTGCCAACGCGTCATGGACGAGCCGCCGTGGCAGGGCAGTATTGCGCCCATGTCGAATCTCCGCTCGAACATCGTCACGTGGCTGAGCCGCAAGTACTTCACGAAGATTCAGAAGAACGGGTTCGATCTGTCCAAGATGTCGTTCCTTCCGGATGCCACGCTGGCACCGCTGAGGCGCGACGGACTCGACCCCGTGGCAGATATCGCCAAAACCAGGGCAAAGGAACCCATCAGCAAGATTTGGCTCCCTTTCGGGATCAACGGGTGGCTCGTCACCGGCTATGACGAGACCAAGGCGGTCCTCGGAAAGGCGAAGGGATTCAGCTCCGACTTCACCAACCTCGCCGAGAAGACCGTCGGCTTGGCCCAACAGCAGAATCCCGGCGGCCTCGGCTTCAGCGATCCACCGACGCATACGAGACTGCGACGGCTACTGACGCCCGAATTCACCATGCGGCGGCTCAGCAGGCTCACCCCGCGCATCCACGCCATCGTGGAGGAGCGGCTGGACGAGATGGCCGCGGCCGGGGACCCGGTCGATCTGGTGGAGATGTTCGCGCTCCCCATTCCGGCCCTCGTCATCTGCGAACTGCTCGGCGTTCCGTACGAGGACCGCGATGACTTTCAGCGGTACAGCACGGCACGGTTCGATCTGTTCGATGGCGCGAACGCGTCCTTCGGCGCCATGTCGGATTCGCTGACGTATCTGCACGGAATCGTCCGCAAGCAGCGCGAAGAACCGGGTGACGGACTGCTCGGCATGCTGGTGAAGGAACACGGCGACGAAATCGACGACCAGGAGCTGGCGGGGCTGGCCGACGGGGTGCTGACCGGCGGTCTGGAAACCACCGCGAGCATGCTGGCGCTGGGCACGCTCGTCCTGCTCCAGGCACCGGAACAGTTCGCGGCGATGCGCGACCGGGAAGACGTCGTCGACCGTTTCGTGGATGAGCTGCTGCGCTATCTCTCCGTCGTCCAGGTGGCATTCCCGCGGTTCGCGCGCGAGGACATGGAGATAGCGGGCACGAAGATATCCGCGGGCGATCTCGTGCTGTGCTCGCTGAGCGGAGCGAATCGCGACGAGAAGCTGGGCCCGGACATGGAGCGGGTCGATCCGCACCGGCAGACGCCGTCTCACCTGGCCTTCGGCCACGGCATTCATCGCTGCATCGGCGCCGAACTGGCCAAGATGGAACTCCGGGCGGCCTACCCCGCGCTGGTCCGGCGATTCCCGGAAATGCGGCTGGCCGTGGATGCCGACAAGCTCAAGTTCCGGAAGCTGTCCATCGTTTACGGCGTCGACGCGCTGCCGGTGACGCTGCGCTAGCCGAGCGCCGGAAGGGAATCACGGGAGTCACGGGGAATCACGGGGAGGGGAAACCCAGGGAAGGGAAAACGGGGAGGGGAGACACCGGGAGGGGTGCGGGGGGACGGGGAGAGAAGGGGGCGAGGGCGGGGGACCACGGGGTGGATACGGGGAGTTGCGGTACGGGGAGTTGGGGTACGGGGTCCGTCAGAAGCGCTCGATGAGTTGCTCACGCCCGGCCGGCGGCTCGTACGAACCGGGCCAGAAATCGGTGATGGTCTGGATCCTGCCGTCGGGGGCGGAGGTGAAGAAGCTGATGCCGTGCGTCTCCTCCTCCTCGTCGCTGAACCGGACCCAGGAAACCGCCTGGTCGGCGTCGGCGACCACGCGCTCCACCTCCAGGCTCCACTCACCGAGCTGCTCGGCGTTGAGGCGGACCACGCCGTCCCGGCCGACCACCCGCTCCCGGGTCTGTGGAAACTCGTAGCGGACGTCGTCGGCGAGGGTCGCGCCGAACGCCCTCCAGTCCCTGGCCTGGGCCGTTGCCCAATATGTCTCCACCGTCGCGGCTATGTCGCCCATCGTCTCCCCCTCCATCACGGCCCGTCTGTCCATGCCCGCCGCGAACGTTATCCACAGGCGCGAGGGGACGCCAGCGCGGATGTCGGGGTGCGGCGCAGAATGGGGTCATGACTGAGAGCACGGAGTCCATGCCGGACTGGGAGAAGCGGTTTCGGGCACCGCGAGTGGGGTTGCCGGAGTGGGCGGAAGACGCCCCGGACCGGTCGCTGTTCGTCTCGAACGCCACGGGCACATACGAGCTGTACGCATGGGACCGCGCCACCGGTGCGCAGCGGCAGGTGACGGACCGGCCGAACGGGACGACGGACGGGGTGCTGACCCCGGACGGCCGGTGGATCTGGTGGTTCTCGGATACCGATGGCGATGAGTTCGGAGTGTGGCTGCGCCAGCCCTTCGAAGGTGGCGGGAGCGGCGACAGCGGCCCGGGCGGCGAGGGCGGCAAGCCGGGGGTGGACGAGCCCGCGGCGCCCGGTCTCGAGCCCTCCTATCCGGCGGGTCTCGCGCTCGGCCGGGATGGCACGGCGGTCGTCGGCCGGTCCACGGACGAGGAGGGCTCCACGATCCATGTGGTGGCGCCGGGAGCCGAGCCCCGGGAGATCTACCGGCACCGGGAGTCGGCCGGGGTGGGCGACCTGTCGCACGACGGGACGCTGATCGCGGTCGAGCACACCGAGCACGGCGACGCCATGCACTCGGCGATCCGGGTCGTCCGGCTGGACGGTACGGCGGTCGCGGAGCTGGACGACACCAAGGGCGGCACCGAGGAGCTGGGCCTGGCCGTCATGGGCTTCGCACCGGTCGCCGGGGACACCCGGCTGCTGGTCGGGCACCAGCGGCGGGGCCGGTGGGAGCCGATGGTGTGGGATCCGCTGACCGGGGTGGAGACGGCCTTGGCCATCGATCTGCCGGGCGATGTCGGCGCGGACTGGTTCCCGGACGGCTCGGCGTTGCTTGTCTCCCACAGCCACCAGGCGCGCGGCGAGCTGTGGCGGTATGAGCTGGCCTCCGGTGAGCTGACCCGTGTCGAGACCCCGGCCGGGACGATCGCGGGCGCCTCCGCGCGGCCGGACAGCTCGATCGAGTTCCTGTGGTCCTCCGCCGAGCAGCCGCCGCAGGTGCTGTCGACGAGCGGACGGACCGTGCTCGACCCGCCGGGACTCAAGGCCCCCGAGTCGGTGCCGGTGACCGACGCCTGGGTGGAGGGGCCGGGCGGGCGGGTGCACGCCCTGGTGCAGAAGCCCGAGGGGGAGGGCCCCTTCCCCACCGTCTTCGACATCCACGGCGGGCCGACCTGGCACGACAGCGACGCCTTCGCGGCGGGCCCGGCGGCCTGGGTCGACCACGGTTTCGCCGTCGTCCGCGTCAACTACCGCGGCTCGACCGGCTACGGGCGGGCCTGGACGGACGCGCTCAAGCACCGGGTCGGGCTGATCGAGCTGGAGGACATCGCGGCGGTCCGGGAGTGGGCGGTGGCCTCGGGGCTGGCCGACCCCGAGCGGCTGGTGCTGTCCGGCGGCTCATGGGGCGGCTATCTGACGCTCCTGGGCCTGGGCGTCCAGCCCGAGGCCTGGGCGCTGGGCCTTGCCGCGGTCCCGGTCGCGGACTATGTGACGGCCTACCACGACGAGATGGAGGCCCTGAAGGCGATGGACCGCACGCTCCTCGGGGGCACCCCGGAGGAGGTTCCGGAGCGGTTCGAGGCGTCCTCCCCGCTGACCTACGTGGATCGGGTGCGGGCGCCGGTCTACATCTCGGCCGGGGTGAACGATCCGCGCTGCCCGATACGGCAGATCGACAACTATGTGGAGCGCCTGCGGCAGCGCGGCGCCCCGCACGAGGTGTACCGCTACGACGCGGGGCACGGCTCGCTCGTGGTCGAGGAGCGGATCAAGCAGTTGCGCTTGGAGATCGATTTCGCTCAGCGTCATCTGGGGCGGGGTCCGGCCGCGGGCCGGGCACAGGAGCCGCAGGCTCGTCCGGAGTGATGCCCAGCGCGAGGTCGCGGGCGGCCTCGACCTCGCGCCGGTAGAGCCGGAACCACATGAAGACCACGAAGCCCGCGAAGACGAACCACTCACCGGTGTAGCCGAGGTTCTGGAACGCCTTGAGGTCCAGCCCGGTGCCCTCCGCCACGACGGGGGGCACCGGCCGCAGGGCCCCGGGCGCCTGGGAGGAGGTGATCCACGCGTCGTACACCGTGTACGGCACCAGATTGACCAGTGAGGCATCGCTGATCATGCCCAGCTGACCGCGCGGCAGCGCGCCGCTCGCGGTCACCCCGCCGCTGCCCTCGTGCTCGGTCGCCTGCAGCGCTCCGGTGACCGTCACCCGGCCGGACGGCGGCGCGGGCACCTTGGCGGTGTCGGCCTGGGAGGAGGCGTCCCCGGGCAGCCAGCCGCGGACCACGGGCAGTGCCTTGCCCCCGTCGGTGCGCAGCAGCGTCAGCACATAGAAGCCGGTACGGTCGCCGAGCCGCCGGTCGGGAACGAGGAGTTGGTGTTCGGTGTCATACCGGCCGATGGCGGTCGCCTGCCGCCCGGAGGTCTCCGTGGTGACCGGCAGCAGGTCGCGCAGCGGCTTCGCGGCGGCCTTCTCGGCGACGGACGCGTCCTCCTGCTGCTGCTTGTGCGTGTCGATGCGCGTCTCGAAGCGGCTGAGCTGCCAGCTGCCCATGAAGAGGCAGAACGGGATCGCCACCACGGTGAACACGTTGATCACCCACCAGCGGGGTGTCAGCAGAAACCGATGCACACCCCCACGGTACGGGCCTCACGGCGGGCCACCGGCGGCGGGCCCCGGGATCACGCCGCCGGGAGGGCCCGAACAGGCGCCGGGACGGGCACCGGCACCGGAGCCGGGGCGGCGCCGGGGACAGGGTCCGGGAGGAAGCCCAGGACGAGGCTCAGGAGGAAGCTCAGGAGAAGGCTCAGGAGGAGGCCAGCAGGCCGGTGCCGTAGACCGTCCCCGCGCAGGCACCGCTCAGGGTCACGCTGCCGACCGCGGGCTCGCCCGCCTCCGGCGTATAGCTGACCTGGACACTCGCGGCCGGCTGCTCGCCACCGCCGCCGCCCGGGGAACCGCTCGGGTCACCCGAGCCGGGCTGGTCCGACGGGCCGTCGGCGGCGTTGGGAGAGGGATTGGCGGTCGGCGTACCGTCGCCGGAGCCGGGGCATCCGCTGGGGCCGCCGCCCGACGCCGGTATCCATGCGAACCGGACCTCGTACGCCTGACCCGGCTGAAGGATCAGCGAGCCCGGCTCGGTGGCCGGGTCGGGCAGACCACTGGCCGCGTCACCCGTCGTGTGATCGACGTAGAAGACCTTCGCGGGGTCCGCTCCACCCTGCGCGGCCACGCCGAAGGTGCCGCCGCCCTCGACCACGCAGGCCTGACGGGACGTGTTCACCACGCGGAACGAACCATAGATCCGGCCCTCGGCGTCGGCCGCTCCGGCCGATCCGCCGCTGCCGCCGAGCTGGGTGCGGGAGCAGGTGGGCGAGGTGGCGTTCAGCGTGCTGGAGGGGTCGGGGGCGGTGCCGCCCGAAACGCCGTCCGGGGCGCCCTTGGACGGCTTGTCCTTGCCCTTCTCGCCGCCCTTGCCCTTGTCGCCGTCGGGACCCGTCCGGGCCTGGCCGGCGGGCCCGTCGGGGTCCTTGCCGCCGCTGCCCTCGCCGTGCTCGCCGCTGTCGCCCTCCTGCGGGGTGCGGTGGCTGCTGGCCGCGTTGGCCGGGCGATCGGTCGAGCTGTTGCTGGCGGACGTGACGTGCACCAGGGCGGGCAGCGCGGCGCCGCCGAGCACCACCGCCGCCACGGCCCCGACCAGGGCCTGGCGCCGCCGTGCCCGCCGGGCGGGCACGGCGCGGCGCAGCTGCTCCAGGGAGTGCGGGGGCGGCTCCAGGTCGTCCACCGCGTGGTGCAGCATCCGCCGTAGCGCCTGCTCGTCCATGTCACGTGCGCCGCTTACGTCACGCGCGTCGCTTACGTCACCGGCGTCGCCCGAACCGGCTCCGGCAGGGCCCGCGCTGTCAGGGACCGCTCCGTCGGGACCTGCTCCGTCGGGGCCCGCTCCGTCGGGAGTGGCCCGCGACGGCTCGCGGTCGGCCTTCCGGTCGGGGTCCTCCGGGCCTGGCGTGTCGTTCTCGTGGTTCATGCGGGGGCCTCCATGGCGACACGGAGCGCCGCGATGCCGCGCGAGCCGTACGCCTTGACCGAGCCGAGCGATATGCCCAGCGTCTCGGCCACTTGGGCCTCGGTCATGTCGGCGAAGTAGCGGAGCACCAGGACCTCGCGCTGGCGGCGCTGCAGTCCCTTCATCGCCTTGATCAATTGGTCGCGCTCCAGTTGGTCGTACGCGCCTTCCTCGGCACTGGCCATGTCCGGCATGGGCTTGGAGAGCAGCTTCAGACCGAGGATGCGGCGGCGCAGCGCGGAGCGGGAGAGGTTGACGACCGTCTGCCGCAGATAGGCGAGGGTCTTCTCCGGGTCGCGGACTCTTCGGCGTGCCGAGTGCACGCGGATGAACGCCTCCTGCACCACGTCCTCGCAGGACGCGGTGTCGTCGAGGAGGAGTGCGGCGAGGCCGAGCAGCGACCGGTAGTGGGCGCGGTAGGTCTCGGTGAGGTGATCGACTGTGGTCCCCGCTGCCATCGCGTCGTCAGTGTCCTCGCGCCCTGTCGCGAGGGGCGCGGGGCGCGCGGCAGACCATGGCGCGATCACCGGCATACCGCCTGCCGCGCGCGGACGCGGGGGCCGCACTGCCGCGCCGCCGCGCCCTGGAACCGTTGTGATGCCGAATACCTCTGCCACGTCTGTTGGACACGCTTGCCCCTGTCAGGGTTGTACGCGCGTGGCACCGCTTTTGACGCTGCACCAGATCCCCCCATGCGCCCCAACTCTCCCCAAGCCCAGATTTCACAGCGCCCACGGGTGGGCGACCAGAAAGACGCTCCCCGCTCGCTGTCGGTTGCAGCAAGCGGGGAGCGGTTCGTCGAACAGGTCATCGACTCGGATCAACTGGTCCAGGCCATTGACCAGATCACAGGATATTCACATTATCCGGGGCGTGCACCCTGTGCGGGGCGCTCTACCGGTGCACCAGTCGTGCGGCCGCACCAGCTGCGCGGCCCTACGCGGCGGTCAGCTCCGCCGCGATGACCTCCCCGATCTGCGCGGTGTTGAGGGCCGCGCCCTTGCGGAGGTTGTCGCCGCATACGAAGAGTTCGAGCGCCCTCGGGTCGTCCAGCGAGCGCCGCACCCGTCCGACCCACGTCGGATCGGTGCCCACGACATCGGCGGGCGTCGGGAACTCGCCCTCCGCCGGGTTGTCGCACAGCACCACACCCGGCGCACCGGCCAGGATCTCGTGCGCCGCCTCCACCGTCACCTCGTTCTCGAACCGCGCGTGCACGGCCAGCGAGTGCGTGGTGATCACGGGCACGCGCACACAGGTCGCGGTGACCCGCAGGTCCGGCAGTCCCAGGATCTTGCGGGACTCGTTCCGTACCTTCAGCTCCTCCGAGGACCAGCCGTCCTCCTTGAGCGAGCCCGCGAACGGCACCACGTTGAGCGCCATCGGCGCCGGGAACGGCCCGGTCTCGCCGACCGCCCGCCGCACGTCGCCCGGGTGCGTACCCAACTCCGTACCGGCCACCAGCGCGATCTGCTCGCGCAGCGCGTCGATGCCCTCCTTGCCCGCGCCGGAGACCGCCTGGTACGAGGAGACGATCAGCTCGCTCAGCCCGAACTCGGCGTGCAGCGCGCCCATCGCGACGATCATCGACAGCGTGGTGCAGTTCGGGTTGGCGATGATGCCGCGCGGCCGGACGCGCGCCGCGTGGGCGTTGACCTCGGGCACGACCAGCGGCACATCCGGGTCCATCCGGAAGGCGCCGGAGTTGTCCACGACGACCGCGCCCTTGCTCGCCGCGATCGGCGCCCACTGGGCCGAGACCTCGTCGGGGACGTCGAACATCGCGACGTCGACGCCCTCGAACGCGTCCTCGCCCAGCGCGACGACCTCGACCTGCTCGCCCCGGACGGTCAGTTTCCGGCCGGCCGAGCGCGGAGAGGCGATCAGCCGGATCTCGCCCCAGACGTCGGCCCGCTCGGACAGGATCGAGAGCATGACGGTGCCGACGGCACCGGTCGCACCGACGACGGCGAGCGTCGGCTTCCGGCCACCGGCACCGCCGGCCCGGGTCATCGGCCGGTCCCTCCGTACACGACCGCCTCGACGCTGTCGCTGTCCAACCCGAACGCGCTGTGCACGGCGCGGACCGCGTCCTTCACCTCGTCGGCCCGGGTGACGACCGAGATGCGGATCTCGGAGGTCGAGATCAGCTCGATGTTGACCCCGGCGTTCGACAGCGCCTCGAAGAAGGTCGCGGTCACGCCCGGGTTGGTCCGCATTCCGGCGCCGACCAGCGAGATCTTGGCGATCTGGTCGTCGTAGCGCAGCGAGTCGAAGCCGATCTGCGGCTTCGCCTTGGTCAGCGCCTCCATCGCCCGGTGGCCGTCCGTCTTGGGCAGCGTGACGGAGATGTCGGTCAGCCCGGTCGACGCGGCGGAGACGTTCTGCACCACCATGTCGATGTTGATCTCGGCGTCCGAGATCGTGCGGAAGATGGCCGCGGCCTCACCCGGCTTGTCCGGCACCCCGACAACCGTGACCTTGGCCTCGGACGTGTCGTGTGCGACCCCGGAGATGATCGCCTGCTCCATGCCTTCTTCTCCTTCTCCCGCTTCCTGCCGATTGCGCACCCAGGTGCCCTGATGGCCGGAGAACGACGACCGTACGTGAATGGGGATGTTGTACCGGCGCGCGTATTCCACGCAGCGCAGATGCAACACCTTGGAGCCGCTCGCGGCCAGCTCCAGCATGTCCTCGTACGGGATTTCGTTGATCTTGC
Organism: Streptomyces sp. NBRC 110028; assembly: GCF_001417735.1. GTDB lineage: Bacteria > Actinomycetota > Actinomycetes > Streptomycetales > Streptomycetaceae > Streptomyces. Next base: position 574,553 of record NZ_BBUZ01000022.1, on the reverse strand, counting down.
GAGCCTTCTTCACCACGCGCGGGTCGGCGGTGAACACGCCGTCCACGTCGGTGTAGATCTCGCAGACCTCGGCGTCCAGGGCCGCCGCCAGGGCCACCGCGGTGGTGTCCGAGCCGCCCCGGCCGAGGGTGGTGATGTCCTTGCTCTCCTGGGACACGCCCTGGAAGCCCGCGACGATCGCGACCGCGCCCAGCTCGAGCGCGTCGCGGATGCGCCCCGGCGTGACATCGATGATCCGCGCTTTGTTGTGGACCGCGTCGGTGATGACTCCCGCCTGGCTGCCGGTGAACGACAGCGCCTCGTGACCGAGGTCTTTGATCGCCATGGCCAGCAACGCCATGGAGATTCGCTCTCCCGCGGTCAGCAGCATGTCGAACTCGCGCCCAGTAGGAATCGGGGATACCTGCTCGGCGAGATCGATCAGCTCGTCCGTCGTGTCGCCCATCGCGGAAACCACGACGACCACCTGGTGGCCGTTCTTCTTGGCTTCGACGATTCGCTTGGCGACCCGCTTGATGCCCTCGGCATCGGCAACGGAGGAGCCTCCGTACTTCTGCACGACAAGGCCCACGTGCGCTCCTCGCAGATCTCAATATTGCGGTCGGCTCAGTTTAGCGAGCGGCCGGAAAGTACCCTCCCGATATCAGATAGCGAGACACACGCCTCATCAATCTGACCAGGACGGACCAGACGGACCCGGGCGGACCAGGCGGATCATGCGGCACAACATCCCCGTACCGCGGATACTCCTGGCATCCGGTACCACTCGTTCAGCGACGAACCCTGCCCGCTTCCGGGCGAAGCACACGGGAACGTAACCCAGCTCACAGGGCGCGCGGAGGCCCTACCGGCGCTACAGCGGCGCTCGCGCGGACTTCCGGGCGGGCCCCGAAGGCACTCCGACGGCACTCCGACGGCACCCCGACGGACTTCCGACGGGACTCCGAGCGGTCTCTCAGGGGCGCAGGGAGCGCAGCCCCAGCGGCTCCGCGATCTCCGCCGCCATGACCCGGCCGGCCTCCTCGGCCAGCGCCTCGTCCCCGCCCGCCTCACTGTCCGTGTCCAGCCCGTCCAGCTCGTCCAGCGGGCTGTCCAGCCGGACGTGCGCGACGAGCGACTGGAGCGCGCGCAGGGCGGCGGAGGCGGTCGTACCCCAGTTGGAGAGGTACGAGAACTGCCACCACCACATCGCCTCGTTGATCCGGCCGTCGCGGTAGTGCGCCATGCCGTGCCGCAGGTCCGTGATGATCAGCGCGAGATCGTCGGAGATGCGGCAGGGGACGGGCTCACTGCGCGGTACGTACGGGTCGAAAACCTCCGAGTAGATGTCCACCGGCTCCAGCAGCCGGGCGAACCGCTCCCGCAGCTCGTCGACGTCCGGCTCCGGACCGGCGTCCGGCTCGTACCGCTCGTCCGGTACGAAGTCCTCGTGCGCGCCGAGCCGCCCGCCGGCGAGGATCAGCTGGGAGAGCTCGAGCAGCAGGAACGGCACGGCGCTGTCCGGTTCGTCGCCCTTCGCGACCTCGGTGACCGCGACGATGAAACTCTCGATCTGATCGGCGATCTGGACCGCGAAGTCGTCCGGGTCCGGGTGGGCGTCGTGCAACGTTGCGTCAGACATCGAGAAGTCTTCTCCCTTCGAAGGCACGACCCAGCGTGACCTCGTCGGCATACTCCAGGTCTCCCCCGACGGGAAGACCACTGGCCAAGCGCGTGACCTTCAAACCCATGGGCTTGATCATGCGCGCGAGGTACGTGGCGGTGGCTTCACCCTCCAGATTCGGATCGGTGGCCAGGATCAGCTCGGTGACCGTACCGTCCGCGAGGCGGGCCAGCAGCTCCCTGATCCGCAGATCGTCCGGACCCACGCCCTCGATGGGGCTGATCGCCCCGCCGAGCACGTGATAGCGACCGCGGAACTCGCGGGTCCGCTCGATCGCGACAACGTCCTTCGGCTCCTCGACCACGCAGATGACCGCGGGGTCGCGGCGCGGGTCCTGGCAGACCCGGCACTGCTCGGCCTCGGCGACGTTCCCGCACACCGCGCAGAACCGCACCTTCTCCTTGACCTCGGTCAGCGCGTGGGCGAGACGGCGGACGTCGGTGGGCTCGGACTGGAGGATGTGGAAGGCGATCCGCTGCGCGCTCTTCGGACCGACGCCGGGCAGCCTGCCCAACTCGTCGATGAGGTCCTGGACCACGCCCTCGTACACGCCTGCATCCAATCTCGCGCCGCCGCGCGGTGGCTGTACTGCATATGAATATTCGGTTGCGCCGGTCGAAACGGGACACAGGGCCCGTCGAACGGTTCCCCGTCCGGCCCGGTCACCCGGCCCAGTCTCAGGCTTTCGGCCTCAGAAAGGCAGACCCGGCATCCCACCCAGCCCCTGCGCCAGCGGGCCGAGCTTCGTCTGCTGCAGCTCCTGCGCCACGTGGTTCGCGTCGCGGACGGCCGCGACGACGAGGTCCGCGAGGGTCTCGGTGTCCTCCGGATCCACCGCCTTGGGGTCGATCACCAGCCCCTGCAGCTCACCGGCACCGGTCACGGTCGCCTTCACCAGCCCACCGCCCGAGGACCCCTCGACAGGGGTACGGGCCAGCTCCTCCTGGGCCGCGGCGAGGTCCTGCTGCATCTTCTGCGCCTGCTGCAGCAACTGCTGCATGTCAGGCTGGCCACCACCGGGAATCACGAGTTCGCTCCTGGCTGTCGACTGCGGTTCTCTTCGATAGCCCGAGCCTACGTGCTCCCACGGCGCCTTGCCCTACGCCGTACGGAGGAGACCGCGGCGCCCGGAATCCGGGTCCGCCCCGCGCCACCCCTGCGCCGTGTGGCCTACTCGTTCGCGATCTCCTCGATGACCGTGGCGCCCAGCTCGCGCACGATCAGGTCGTGCCCGCTCAGCGCCGTCTCGTCCAGATCCGGGTCGTCCTCGGCCGGCATGTCGTCCTCCGGCGAGATCGGCGGAGGCTCGGGCTCCCGGTACGCGGACGCCTCGGCGGGCGGCCCCGCGTCGGCGGGCGCGGGAGCCGGGGCCGGGGCCGACGGCGCGGCGGGGGCGGAAGGGGACGCGGGGGCGGGCTGGCCGCCGCCTCCCCCGAAGCCGCCGCCCGCGTTCCCGCCGCCGCCGAAGCCACCGCCGCTTCCGCCGCCGAAGCCGCCGGGGCTGCCGGGGCCACCGCCGGACGTTCCGGGTCCGGGCCCGCCGGGGCCGGATCCTCCCTGCCCACCAGAGGTGTCGACGATCGCCTCGATGCGCCACTGCACACCGATCGCGTCGTTGAGGGCCTGCCGCAGGATGTCCTCGCTGCCGCCGTTGGCGAAGCTGTCGCGGGCGCCCGCGTTGGAGAACCCGATCTGGAGGGTGGTGCCGTCGAAGCCGGAGACCGTCGCGTTCTGGCTCAGCAGGATCCAGGTGAAGCGGCGGCGGTTCTTGACCGCCTCCAGGATGTCCGGCCACATCTGCCGCACCTGCATGGCGCCCTGCGCCATGCCCGGAGTCGGCTGCGGCTGGCCGGGGCCCCCGGCGGGACGCCCCTGCCCGGCCGCAGGCCCGGCCCCGGCTCCAGCTTGGGGCGCAGCCGCAGCCGCGGGCGCGGAAGCTCCCGCCCCGGGTGCGGAAGCCGTGGGCCAGGCCCCCGGCCGCTGCCCTCCGCCCGCCGCCGCGGGCGAACCGCCGTGCTGCTGACCGCCGCCGCCCGCCCCGGGCTGCGTGCTCGTGGGCCAGGCACCGGGCCGCTGGCCACCTCCCGGCGCCGCCTGCCCGGCCGGACCGCCGCCTCCGCCCGCCGAAGGCCAGGCGCCGGGCCGCCGCGCACCACTGTCCGCACCGCCGCTGTCCGCACCGCCGCTGTCCGCACCGCCGCTGTCCGCGCCACCAGCGCCCGGACCGCCGCTGTCGCCGGCCGGTCCGCCGCCCGGCGCGGGCGGCGCGCCCTCTCCGGAAGCGTCGTACCCAGGCGCCGGACCGCCGCCACCGCCACCGGCGGGCGGCCCACCGGCCGTCTCGTCCTGCCCTCCGGGCACCCCCGGCGCACCAGGCGCACCCGCGCCCGGCCCTCGGCCACCGGCCATCGCCGCGCGAGCGGCCGCCGGGCCGGAGGGCCCGGCCGGGGCGTGGGCCTCGGGCCCCGGTGCGTACCCCACGGCGGGCCCGGGCGCAGGACCGCCACCACCACCGGCGACGCCACCGCCCAGGCCGCCCGCCAGGGCACCCCGCTCCAGCCGCTCCAACCGCGACTGGACGGACCGCGCGTCATCGAAGGCGGCGGGCAGCAGCACCCGCGCGCAGATCAGCTCCAACTGCAGCCGCGGCGAGGTGGCGCCGCGCATCTCCGTCAGCCCCTCGTTGACGAGGTCGGCCGCCCGGCTCAGCTCGGCCCCGCCGAGGACCGACGCCTGCGCCTGCATCCGCTCGACGACATCGGCGGGGGCGTCGATGAGCCCCTTGTCCGCCGCGTCCGGCACGGCGGCGAGGATCACCAGGTCGCGCAGCCGCTCCAGCAGGTCGGCGACGAAGCGCCGCGGGTCGTTGCCGCCCTCGATCACCCGGTTCACGACCTCGAAGGCCGCCGCGCCGTCGGTCGCCGCGAACGCTTCCACGATCGCGTCGAGCAGCGAGCCGTCCGTATAACCGAGCAGCGACGTGGCCATGGCGTACGTCACGCCGTCCTCGGTCGCGCCCGCGAGCAGCTGGTCCATGACCGACATCGAGTCCCGGACGGACCCCGCGCCCGCCCGCACCACCAGCGGCAGCACCCCGTCCTCGACCGGAATGTCCTCGCGGCCGCAGACCTCGCCCAAATAGTCGCGGAGCGTCCCCGGGGGCACCAGCCGGAACGGATAGTGGTGCGTACGCGACCGGATGGTGCCGATGACCTTCTCCGGCTCGGTGGTCGCGAAGATGAACTTCAGATGCTCCGGCGGCTCCTCGACCACCTTCAGCAGGGCGTTGAACCCCGCCGAGGTGACCATGTGGGCCTCGTCGATGATGTAGATCTTGTAACGGCTCGACGCCGGCCCGAAGAACGCCTTCTCCCTCAGCTCCCGCGCGTCGTCCACACCACCGTGCGAGGCGGCGTCGATCTCGATCACATCGATCGACCCGGGCCCGTTCCGCGCGAGGTCCTGGCAGGACTGGCACTCCCCGCACGGCGCCGGGGTGGGTCCCTTCTCACAGTTCAGACAGCGGGCCAGGATGCGCGCACTGGTCGTCTTGCCACAGCCGCGCGGACCACTGAACAGATACGCGTGGTTGACCCGGTTGTTGCGCAGCGCCTGCTGCAGCGGATCGGTGACATGCTCCTGCCCGATGACCTCCGCGAAGGTCTCGGGGCGGTAGCGGCGGTACAGCGCGAGGGACGACACGCTTACGACGATATCGGGGCCCACCGACATCCGGACGCCGCCCGGGGCCCCACCTCCGGAACGCCCCACAACGCAAGGGCCCCCCACGCACCCGCCAGAGCCCACTTACCCTTGCTGCCTTCCGGCCCTGGGGGAGTTCGGTGAGATAGCGCCACGTGAGGGGCTGGCCCCCACCCTAGCGGATAGACCGGGGTGGGAACGAGTTCGCGAGCACTCCCGATCGTCTTGTAGAGTCTCCAGCGGAGGATTCGCCTAGAGGCCTAGGGCGCACGCTTGGAAAGCGTGTTGGGGGCAACCCCTCACGAGTTCGAATCTCGTATCCTCCGCAGCCGCCTGAACAGGCGAAACAGAGTGCCGGACCGCAGTTCGCGGTCCGGCACTCTGTTGTGCTCTGGTCTCATTTCTGGTCTCATTTATTTCCGGCATTCGACCTATTTCGCTCGCTTAGCAGACCGCTCCCCCGGGTTGCGTCCTTGGAAGTGGTGTACCGGGTTCCGCCTGATCCGGGGGTTTTCCTCGGCGTCGGGGTGAGGGCCCGGATAGACAGACGGCCGACAATCACGCATCGCCGTGCGCCCCGGGCTGGGCCCTGGGGGAGTCTGCTCACCTCATCCCAGCGGGTAGCCCAGGGCGCGAGTGGCCTTGCGAAACGCCGGCAGCCACTCAGGGGAGACCATGAGGTGGCGTTCGCCGAGCCGGGTGCACAACACGCGCGGCGGCGGTCGTTTACAGCGAGGGCTGCCAGTGCCTCGTCCTCGCATTCGATCTCGGCGAACAGGCCGTCGGCGGATGCCCACTCACCCGGGGTGAGGCCGGCCAGCGCCTGGCCGGCGATCTTGCGGCGCGGTTTGGCGGCGGTCAGGACGTTCACCGCGCGCTGGCCCTTGATCTCCTCGACCCGGGAGAGCTCGTCCAGGAGACTGTTGTTCAGCCAGCGCTGCCACAGGCTGGTGATGGCCAGGTGCGCCGACCGGGTCAGCGCGGCCCGCCCGCGCGTAGTCAGCCCCAGTCGGCCGCCGGTGAGCTGGGCGAGGCGCCTGACTGAAGCAGCATCGGCCAGGCGAAGGCGGCGATGGCCTCGTACGCAGAGAAGTCGCCGCCCTCCAGGACGTCGGCGACCGCCGCGACAGCGGCGGCGCCGGGGCGACGGGCCTTCTCACCGCACCGCAGCTTCCCCGCGGCGCACAGACGCAGCACCGCCGGCAGGCTGGCCTGCGCCTCATTCTCGGTGTGCCGGAACCGCGGAGCGTCGGTGGACTTTTATTGCCATTCGCCCGGTGTCACTGCGCGTATCCCCTGCCTCGTGCTGCTCGCGTCCCATTCCTACAGATGGGCGGCATAGTGATAGTTGCCGGCCCCACAGGTGCGCTCCAGCGTCTGCACCACCTTGCGCGGGTCGTCGTAGGGACCCGAGAAATAGAACGGTTTACCGTCCCGGCCGAAGGCGATGGTGGGCCGATCACCGGGCGGGATCCCCAGGTGTACGGCGGCGTCGGTGAAGCCGGCCGCGGGCTCGAAGCCGAGGCCGCCGGCGTAGGTGACCGCATCGCGCACGATCGTCTGTGCCTGCTCCACGCTGATCGACAGCGGCGGGTGGTCAAAGGCCGAGTAGTACATCGGCACGTATGTAGTCAGGGAGCCGGAACCCATCACCTCCGGGTCGGTCACGTTCTTCACCCCCAAGCAGTACACGTCCACCAGAAATCCGGTGACGGTCACCCTGCTGGCCCGTTCCTGGCGGGCCAGCAGGATCTGGGCGAAGCCACCCGTGTCTGAATCCGGCTCATGACCGATCGGGTCGGCCGCTGCCCAGTCCGGGGCCTCAGTCATGTCCAGTCCCACGCTCCACCCCGCATTGACCCAGCAGCCCACCACTGGCCGCTCATCTGGTGGAGTGTGCGCCTGCGCCGCCTCGGCGACCCGCCGCACCAGCGCGTTGGCCTGGGCCGGACGCAGCCCCAGCGCCTTCGCGATCTGCTTCGGCGCGCTGCCGCGCTCCCTCATTTCCCGTACGCGGGCCAGCAGTTCCTCATCGTGCGTAGTCACCGTGGCAGTCTGGCACGCTCGCGTCATGCTCCGTTACGTAGTGCACGTGAGCGCATTCCGGCCCAGCTGACCACCGCCTGTCATCCTGGGCTTGGTGGCAAGGGGAGCAAGCGAGCCGGAGCGTGTGGATCAACATGAGTGAGGCCGTAGGCAGGACCGTCGAGCAGATGCGAGCGCTGGTCGACTGGGTCGGTACGGGTCGGAAGCTGACCCAGACCGGCCGTGTGACGCTCGCCGACGCTCGGGCACTGGTGGAGGATCTGGACACCGGCGACCGGATGGACCCGGTGATCGGAGACCGTACGTTCAAGACGAAGTCCAGCGAGGAGCTGTACCACCTCACACTGCTGGTCGAGTGGGCGAAGGCGGCACGACTGCTGCGGATCGCGGGCGGGCGCCTGCTGCCGGTGAAGAAGAACGCCAAGTTGCTGGACCGCCCCGACGAGTTGCGTCACGCGCTGTTCGGCGCGCTCCCGCACATCGGCCCGGCCGTGACGGTATCCGGCTGGCTGGAGTCCCTGCTCACGCACGAGTACGACCGGGGCCTGCGAGCTTTGCTGCAGCAGTTCTACGCGGCCACGGCCCCGCTGCCGCTCAGTGACCTGTACGAGGTGGTGTGGCAGGCGGTCAGCCCGCTGTACGCGCTCGACGACCTGCCCCCCGACCGCTTGGAGCATCTGCGCACCGCCAACGACCACGACATCCAACGGGTCCTGAATGCCCTCGCCTCCCTGGGCGCTGTCCATCTCACCGAGGGCAGCGCCGAGTTGACGGCGGACGGACGCACCGAGACGGCCCGGATGCGCGGCGAGCCCGAGCCCGGCGACGCGGTGTTGCAGATTCGCGTCGAGTTGGCAGACGTGGACGGCCCCCGGGTTTGGCGGCGGCTACTTGTGCCCGCCGCGATCCGCTTGGAGCGGCTTCACTCACTGATCCAGGCCGTGATGGGCTGGCAGAACTGCCACATGCACGCGTTCACCATCGACGGCGTCCAGTACGGCCGCCCCGACGACGAACTCGGCTTCCGCGACGAGCACGCCGCCATACTGGGCGCCCTGCTCAAACCGGGCGCCCACTTCATGTACACGTACGACTTCGGGGACTCCTGGGATCACCTCATCACCGTGGAGCAGCTCCAGACAGCCTCGGCCGGGCTTCACTATCCGCGCTGCGTGGACGGTGCCGGGGCGTGCCCGCCCGAGGACTGCGGCGGCGCCCCCGGCTACAGCGATCTCAAAATGATCCTTGCCGACCCGGCACATGAGGAGCACAACACCGTGCTCACGTGGCTCGGCCTTCGGTCCGCGACCGCATTCAACCCTGACCGTTTCGCTCGGGACCAGGCCAACGTGTGGCTGCTGCGCCTCCCGGCACCATGAAAGACGAGTCGTCCGACCGCGCCACACTTCGCGACAGGTCACTGGTAAGGGACTCCATACCAGGAGTAAGGTCGCTTATATGGCGACGACCAAGAAGGTGACGGTGACGATCCCCGAGGACCTCCTCGACGAGATCAGAGCAGAGGCGGCGGAACGGGGCCTGTCGGCGTACGTAGCCGAAGCGCTGCGCTTCAAGCGCGACCGGGACCGACTGCGCGAACTGGCCGACTGGCTGCAGGCGGAACACGGCCCCCTCACCGAGGACGAGCGCGCGGCCGCGTTCGAGGAACTGGAGGAACTCGACGCCGAGCACGAGCGCCGCGCCACCGGACGGCACGACGCTGGAGAGGCCGCGTGAAGAAGCGGTCCGCTGAGCATGGGCAGCGACCACTGCGCGTCTTCGTGCTCGACTGCGAGGCTCTTTCCTTGGCCGTGCGCGGCGACCGGAAGATGATCGCCTGGCTCGACCTCGCGGCCCGGGGTGAGGCCGAGGTGGTGACGTCTCCGATGACGCTGGTCGAGGCGTACGACGGCAGGACCACCGAGCAGCGCTGGGACTGGGTGCTCTCCCGGCTCAAGGTCGCCGACATTGGGAAGGACGAGGCCCGCCAGGCCCGTCGATTCCTGGCCGACGCCAAGCTGCACGGCCACAAGTACGCAATCGACGCGGTGCTCGCCGTCATCGCACGACAGCAGAAGGGGCAGGTCACCGTCTTCACCTCGGACGTGGACGACCTGGAGAGGCTGGTTCCGGAATCGATCGTCGTCAAGAAGGTATGACCCGGCGCTCTGGTCTCAGTTCTGGTCTCATTCACCCCCGTCCAGCACCGTCCACCACCCGACCCATACCCCGCTCCGCCGCAGGTCAGGACGCCCCCGAGCGGCGCCGAACCCCCGGACGACCTTTTGGAAAGCGTGTTGGGGGCAACCCCTCACGAGTTCGAATCTCGTATCCTCCGCCATTGCTCTCACCGGGCAATACGTCGAAGGGCCCCACTGCTCGCGGTGGGGCCCTTCGACGTTGTCCTCAGACCTCGTTGTCCTGGTTTTTGTCCACAGGGAGCGTTTCCGGGGGTCCCCAGATGGCTTCGGCGATCTTCCGAGCCACGTCCTTGAGCATGGCGTCCGGCACGTGGAGGTACCGCGCCCGCATGCTCGCGGACGTCCCCGGCTCCCAGCCCATGATCTGATCAATGACGCGGTCCGGGACACCGAGCAGCATGAGCACGGTGGCGGCCGTGTGCCGGGCGTCATGCAGCCGACCGTCCCGCACCCCGGCGTCTTCCAGCAGCCGCTTCCAGTCGTGATAGTACGTGTTCGGGCTCAGCGGGCCACCGAGCGGCTTGGTGAACACGTACTCCGACTCGGCCCACAGGTTGCCGACCGCCTTGCGCTCCCGCTCTTGCGTCTCGGCGTGTGCACGGAGCATGGAGACCAGCGGACCCGGCAGGGGCACGGCGCGCCGGCCCGCTCGGGACTTGGTGTTCTTGGTCTCCCGCCGGACCTGCACCTTGCCGGGGCAATAGCCCGCCTTCCTGCCGCGCGGTGAGGCTTCCGGGCATCCGTGCTCGTACCTGGGGCGCAGACGGTTCCTCCGCAGCTTCAGGTACTCGTTCCCCAGGTCGACGTCAGACCAGCGCAGTCCGAGCGTTTCGCCCTGCCGCAGTCCGAGCGCCAGCGCCAGCATCCAGCGGGCGCTGTTCCGACGCTTGTTGGCTTCGAGCAGCAGGCGCTGAACCTCTTCCACGGAGTAGGGCTCTACTTCTGTTTCGTCCTCCTCCATCCGTGGCGGTTTCGCCAGCGAGGCGGCGTTCTTCGCCGCGTAGCCGCGCCGTACCGCCTCCCCCAGAGCCGTTCGGGCGGTGCGGTGAGCCTGGTGAGCCGTACCAGCCTTGCGCGCCCCCTTCGCCTGCATCCGGCGATACAGGCTCTCCAGATGCTCGGGCTGCAAGCGGTCAAGGCGGTGCTTGCCGATACCAGGGACGAGGTGAACGCGAACGGCGACCTCATAGCCGTCGTACGTGTTCTCGCTCACGGTCGGCTTAGCGATGTTCTCAACCCAGTGCCAAAGCCACTTCTCAACCGTCCACGGCTTGCCGGGTTGAGCCGCCGAACCCGCGTCGCGCTGCTTCTCAAGCCGCCGGACTTCGTCAACCAGTTCGTCGCGCGTCGGGCGCGTCACCTGTCGTCGGTACGGCTCCCCGTTGTCCTTGTAGCCCATCGGCACACGAGCGTGCCAACGACCATCCTTCCCGAGGTAGATCGCGGATTCGCCGTTGGCGCGGCGGGTGCCCTTCGTCTTTTGCTCTGCCACAAGCAGGCTCCTTCTGAGGTGCTGCGAATACGCAGAGCCCTGCCCCACGTGGGGCAGGGCTCCGAGAAAGCTGGTTCAGGCGGCGCGCTGCTGGGCGCGACGTCGAGCGACGTATTCGGCGGGCGCGTCAGCGAGGACGCGTCGGAGACGACCAACCGGGATGGACTCCAGCTCTCCGGCGCGGATGAGCGCGAAGCATGTGGTCCGGCCGATGCGGAGTCGGCGGGCAGCCTCCTCAACCGTGAGGAGAACCAGAGTCGAATCGTCGGCGGCGGAGGGCGTAAGGGTCCTGTCCTCGTCCAAGGTGCACTCCTGTTGAACCGTGTCGGGATGGGCGAACAGGGCGGCGGGCTGTCCTTGGTCGGGGGCCACTGCCCTGAGATCGATGACAGAACTGACAGAACCTAGGTGATAGCGCTCTGACCTGCCTGTTTAGGCTCAGAGGCGGCTGTGACAGAACTCGCGAAAACTCTGACAGAACCTCCTGACAGGGGGTTCTGTCAGAGCGGCCGCCATCCGGGTCGGTTGGGTTCTGTCAGAGTTTCCGGAGGTTTTGTCACAGCCGCCGATTCGGCCGTTCCCGCAGGTCAGCGGTAGCTGGGTGGGGTTCTGTCAGTTCTGTCGGTCCGGTGGGGGTTGTGTCAGGCGCCTCGGGTGAGGCGGGGGTGGGCGTCGTAGCGCGGGGAGGGCGGTCGGCCGCCACGAGGGCGCGGACGGCGGATGGCAGATCCGCCATGGTGCCGGTGCCGGGGCCGAGCCAGCGGGCGTAGGCCATGCGCGACTTGATGTCCACGCCGGGGCGAACCTGGTTGGCCGAGGGCATCGTTCCTCGGTAGATCCAGTGCTCACCGCGTGTGGTCGGCACGGTCCTGGTCGCCGGAAGAGTGTGGCGAGCCCATTCGACGGCCGGGGGGTTGTCGAGGTCCACGACGGTCAGCCCGGCGCCGGCGGGGTGGTAGGCGACGGCGACGGCCAGGCGCCAGGCCAGGGTCCAAGCCTGGGAGGTGATCACGGCGGGGTCGGTCGTGGCGGAGGCCCAGCCGTGGCAGACGGCGGGACACTGGCACGGGCCCGCGGTCTTCATGTTGGGCCGTCCGCCGCAGGCGGGCGGGCGGCCTGCGCAGGCGCGGCAGTTCCCGAACGGCACCTTCCCGTGGCGGAGTGGCAGCACCGGCACACCGGCCCTGGCCAGTTCCAGCGCGGTTCGTGCGAGGTCGGGGGCGGAGTGGTCTCGCCGGATGGGGTTGGGTCGGGCCATGCTTGGAGTTCTCCTGTTCCGTTGTGGATGGGCAGGGGAAGCCGGGGAGGCGGGCTGTCCTTGGTCGGAGGCCGCCTCCCCGGGCCTCAGCGTCGAGCGGGTTCGCAGAGGTCGACGGTGCGGATGCTGATGAAGCCTTCGGCGGCCAACTGCTCGGCGGTGGGGGTCATCTGGTGCAGCTCGCGCAGCACGTCCGGTGGGACCTGGCGGGCGCGGGCGGTGTTGCGTGCCTGGCAGATGTCCAGCGGCAGGTCGAAGAGGACAGCCACGGCGGGGCGCTGGTAGTAGCGGGCGCGGGCGAGGAGTCCGGCGCGGGCGAGGAGTCCGGCGCGGACGTGGGGCAGCACGTTGGTGCTGTCCACGACGGTGGTCAGGCCGCGGACGAGCCGAGCGTCCAGCAGGAGGTTCTGGATCTGGGCTGCTGTCGGTGTGGCGGACTGGTCGGCGGCATTGTCTTCCCTGTTGGATCGGCGTGTTGAAGCAGATCGAGCAGGGGTGGATGCGTGCCGGGTTGGCGTACGTTCTGGGTGCCCGAGGATCGTCGGGTGGTAGGGGATCGGGTGCCTGTTCTGGCCGACGGGGGCCTGGCTGTGCGGGAAGACCGGGCCGGACCCCTGGGTTCCCGGCGAGAGGTGCCGCTGGTGGAGTCCTCCACGGCCGCGCCGTCTGCGTCCCAGCCAGCCGCGTTTGGTCCGCCCCGACGTGCCTGCCGGTGCGAGCCGTCGATCACCGTCCGCGACCGGTCAAGCTTCCTGGCCCGGTGCGACTCGGTCAGCAGGACCTGGTGCGACTGACGGTCGACCTGCCGATGACCGTGTCGGAACGCGGGAAGTCCGGTCCCCGCCGTGTCGCTCAGGTGCGTCGGCACGGCCGAGGATTCGGCTCACGGGTGGATGACATCAGTCGAGACGGTTGAGACGTCAGGACGTCCGCTGCCGCCACGCCGGAAGTTCCCGGTCTCACCACCTCGTTGACCGGTGCGGCTCCGGCCGGGGGCATGCGTCGGAGGATGGTCTTCCGCTGCCGGGTCCGTGAGTGGCCCCCGGGTGCCGCCGCGTGGGTGACCGAGGTGTTCGTCGACGCGTTGGGTGCCTCGGGCGGGACCGAGCCCGTGCTGGTGCCCGTCTCCTGTTTCGTCCCGTCGCTGAGGCGGGTACCGCGCGTCGCTGGGGGTGGTCCGTCCTATACGACTCGGGGACCACACACGACTGTTGTCTCATACCCAGGGTGGAGGAGAGGTGCAGCCCGGAGAGGGATCCGTATGCGTGGCCGGTTCCTGAAAGATCTTTCCTGTCCGAACATGCGATCGGAAGGATCGATATCTTGCGCAGACGACGTCTTGCGCCCCTGCTGGCCTTGAGTGTCACGGCAACGCTGGCTCCCGCGCTCGCCACCTCGACGGCTACCGCCGCTCCGGCCGCCACCCCTTCGACCCCTTCCTCGTCCGCCGCCAAGGGCGCGCTGGACCAGTATGTGAAGCAGAAGCCGCAGTGGAAGCGGTGCTTAGCCGACTCTCCGGCGGAGTTCGAGTGCGCCACGATCAAGGTCCCGCTGGACTACCGGGTTCCCGGGGGCAAGCGAATCGGCTTGGCCATGTCCCGGATCAAGAGCACCGCGCCCGACAAGCGGCACGGTGTCCTGTTCTCCAACCCCGGCGGCCCTGGGGAGAAGGGGCTCTACACGCCGCTGGGGATGCAGGACAAGCTCCCCAAGTCCGCACAGCAGAAGTACGACCTCATCGGCTTCGACCCGCGCGGTGTGGCACAGAGCGGCCCGGTTTCCTGCGGTCTGGAGCCGGAGGAGGCGGAGAACTGGCTGCGGCCCTACAAGGAGGAGACGTTCGACAAGGACGTCGCCTGGGCACGCGACGTCGCGAACAAGTGCAGGGAGAAAGCGGGCGACACGCTCCCGCACATCACCACGCGCAACACCGCGCGCGACATGGATCTGATCCGGGCGATCCTCGGTGAGAAGAAGATCTCGTACGTGGGCTATTCGTACGGCACCTACCTGGGCGCCGTCTACACCCAGCTCTTCCCGGGCCGGGCCGACCGGTTCGTGCTGGACAGCGCGGTCGATCCGGTGCGCGCCTGGCGAGGGATGATCCAGTGGTGGGCGGAGGGCGCCGAGCCCGCGTACGACCGGTGGACCGAGTGGGCCGCCAGGCGTTCGGAGAAGTACGGCCTCGGTGACACCCCGAAGGAGGTCGACCGGACCTTCTGGGACCTGGTCGCGCAGGCCGATGAGAAGCCCATCGAGGTGGATGGGCGGCCGAACACCGGTGACGACGTCCGAAGCGGTATGCGCGGGGCGGTCTTCACCCCGCAGGACGCCACTGAGGGGATCGTGGAGCTGAAGAAGGCCGCGGCCGGCGAGCCCGCCTCCGCGAAGAAGCTCGCGGCGTTCGCCGGAGCTGAGGGGACCGGCACGGCAGGCGCCGCTGCCGATACCGCCGAGGTGCCGTCCGACAACCCGACGGCGAGTTTCTGGGCCGTGGTGTGCGGCGACAACTCGGCCGCGTGGTCCCGCGATCCTGAGAGCTACCGGCGGGACGCCATCGAGGACAAGGGCCGTTACCCGCTCTACGGTGACTTCGCGTCCAGCATCAAGCCCTGTGCGTTCTGGGACAAGTCCGTGGAACCGGCAACCAGGGTGAACAACAAGGTCGGCTCCCTGATCGTCCAGAACGAGTGGGACTCGCAGACCCCGCTGCCCAGCGCCCAGGTCCTGCACGCCGAACTGGAGGGCTCGAAAATGGTCACCGTCCTCCGCGGCGAGGGCCACGGTGTCTACCCGAACGGCAACGCGTGCACGGACGGCACGGTCAACGACTACCTGCTCACCGGCAAGCTTCCGGCGAAGGACGTGACCTGCCAGGCGACGGCCGACTCGAACGCGGAGGCGCGGAAGAACCAGAAGCGGGATGCGCTCCCCGGGTCTCCGCTCCCCGAGCGTCACCCGGACCGTTTCTGAGCCCGGTCGAATGGCCCATTGCTGCATGACCCAGTGAAGACGGGGCGGGATCTTTTGGCGGGGTCCCGCCCGGTGTCCGTGGCCACCTGGTGGTGGCCGATGAAGCTCTTCATGGTGAGGCTCCGAAGTCGTCGGATGGGCAGGGAAAGGCCGGGGCGGCGGGCTGTCTCTTGGTCGGAGGCCAGCCGCCCCGGCGGGCGGTGCAGGGAAGGGGTCAGTGGGTCAGGGCGTAGCCGCTGACGCTGCGGACCCGGGGGTTGAGGTGCCGGGCGCCGGTGACCTTCACGTCGCCGGAGACGGAGGAGGCGGTGATGAAGCCCGTCGCCTCCGGGTGGGCGGTCAGGTGAACGTCGCCGCTGGTGGTCGTGGCGTTGGCGGTGTCGCCCCGGTAGGACAGGACCCGCACATCCCCCGAGACGCTGCGCGCGAGCAGCTCGCCGGTCACGGTCTCGGCCTTGATGTCGCCGGAGGTGGTGTGGGCTTCCAGGACGTGGGCCGTCATGGCGGTCACGTCACCGGATACCGAGTGGACTGTGAGGCGTGCGAGCTTGCCCCGGATGGTGGTGTCGGCCGAGGTGGTGACGACCGACAGGCTCGACTCGGCGGGAAGTGTGACGATCGCTTCGATCGGCCGGATCGTCGGCATGCTGGTGCCGGCGGTGACGAGCCGCCCGTTGATGAAGGTCAGCCCGGTGACGGTCTGGCCGAAGGCGACGGTGCCGACGGTCTGGGTGACGCGGGGGCCGCTGCGGCGGGTCGCAGCGGGCGAGGACCGTCCCGTCGAACGGATCGCGCTGCGGCGGGAAGCTGGCGGCACACGTGCCGGGGCAGGCGTGGACGGTGCGGCCGCCGACGCTCGCGCCGTGCTCGATCGCGACCACGACCGGCTCGCTCGTCGTTTCGACACAGCGGGCGCAGACCTGGGACATCACCTGGCCGTCGCCTCCTCGGTGGAGCTGATCTGGTCGACGACCGCCTGAGCCAGGGCTTCGTGGAGCCGGTTCGCATCGGTGAGGTATCGACCGGGCCCCACTGGGAAGCGCCAGTGCAGACGCGGGCCCGTGGCGTGCGTGGCCGGCGGAACACCCATGTAAGGGACATCGGCGCGATGCGCACCAAGTGCCTGCACCCGCCGCAGCGCCCGCCAGTACTGAGCACTGCCCGGACCAATGAGCCAGTACATAAGGCTGTAGTCGGCGATAACGGCGCCAGTCGCATCGGCCAGCACCTTCAACGCGCGCTCGCCGATGTCCGCAGGGGCCATCACCGCGTCCCAGTACAGCCCCACTCGAATCAGCTCTACGTCGTCATTGGTCGTCATGCGTCTCCTTCGCCATTACGGGTAGCACCCACCACACGGACGCCTTGGCGGACGGCCAAACGCCCCCGTGGCCCTGGGTGTTCGAGGTCGCAGCAGCCCGACTGACCTGTGGCGCCCGGCTCGGGCTTCCCCGGTGGGTGACTACCTCCCAAGACACAGCGGCTGCCGCACTGACATCGAGCCACGAGAAACAACGCGCGCTACTGACGCTCGACCTCGCCGGCGCGCATCTCACGAGCGGCCGACTGGACGGTGCGTTCGCCCTGGTCACCCGAGCGCTGGAGACCGGCGTGCGGTACCGATCGGGCCGGATCATCGAACGCGCCCGTGGGCTCCGGCGAGCGTATGCGTCGCCCACTCCCTCCAGGGTCGTCCGCGACGTCGACGACCGTCTGCACGGCATCTACCTGTGATCGCGAAAGGACACCTGATGCGACTGGGCATCACCGGCCACCGAGGGCTGTCCCCGGAGACGGAGCACCTGGTTCACTTGGCCCTCGCAGACGAAGTCTCCCGCCACACCCCCGATCTGACCGGGATCTCATGCATCGCCGATGGCCCGGACGCCTGGTTCGCCGAGCTGGTGTTGAAGGCCGGTGGCCGCCTTGAGGTCGTGGTGCCCGCAGAAAAGTACCGCGAGGGTCTGCCGGAGGAGCACCACGAGAGCTACGACCGCCTCCTCAAGCAGGCGACCGAGGTTCACCGCACGGGCCTGGTCGCGTCCGACTCGCAAGCCCATATGACCGGGAGCGAAATCCTGGTCGGCCTCGCGGACGAGCTGATCGCCGTCTGGGACGGCCGACCGGCCCGCGGCTACGGCGGCACCGCCGACGTCGTGGCCTACGCCGAACGCGCCGACGTCCCCACCCGGGTGATCTGGCCGAAGGGCGCCACCCGCGACTGACCATTGACCTCTTTGCCCCAGCTGCCGACCGCGCCGTCGACCACTCGGCACGGGCGTGCAGATTGGTATCGCTGGAGATAGTATCTGCGATGAGACTATCTCCAGCGGGAGGCTTGCCGTGCGTCGTTTCATCGGGCGGGACCGCGAGCTGAACGTCCTCCGCAACGCCTTGCAGGCGGTTCAGGATGCCGCCGGGTCGGGGAAGCCGGGGCAGTGCATCCTCATGCGGGGACGACGGCGGGTGGGCAAGTCCAGCCTTGTCGAGGAGTTCCTCCGGCGCACCGGGATGCCGCACCTCTTCTTCACCGCGGCGGGCGGCACTGCGGAGGACGAGCTGACGGAGCTGCTCGACGCCGTCGCCAGGTCCACCCTGCCGGAGCGGGGACTGTTCCGCGAGGAAAGCCCCGATCAGTGGAACGCAGCGCTCAGGCTGCTTGCGGAGATCCTGCCCGACGACTCTCCCAGCGTCGTCGTCATCGACGAGGTTCCGTATCTCATGGACCGCGTCGATGCCTTCGAGGGCATGCTCCAGCGGGCCTGGGACCGGCTACTCAGCCGCAAGCCGGTACTTCTCCTCCTGGTCGGATCCGATCTGTCGATGATGGAGGCGCTGAACGACTACGACCGTCCCTTTCACCAGCGGGGCCGGGAAATGATCGTGGGGCCGCTGAACCCGGCCGACATCGGCGAGATGCTCGGCCTGTCGCCGGCAGCCGCGTTCGACGCCGCTCTGGTCACAGGAGGTCTCCCCCTGGTCTGCGCCGAGTGGCGGCCCGGAGCGGAGGTCTGGGAGTTCCTGCGCGACTCGCTGGACAACCCGATCTCGGCACTGCTGGTCTCCGCCGAGCGCTCACTGGCCGCGGAGTTTCCACCGCAGGCGATGAGCAGGGAGGTCCTGCGGGCCATCGGATCGGGGGAGCGCACCTTCACCAACATCGCTCGTGCGGCCGGCGGCATCGCCCACACCACTCTCACCCGAGCCACTGACGTCCTGACGGAAAAACGGGTCGTGGCCGCCGAGCTGCCGCTCTCACTCAGGCCGTCGAAGGAACGCCGCTACCGGGTGGCCGACCCCTACCTGCGTTTCTGGCTCTCGTTTCTGGATCCGCACATGGCGGAGATCGAGCGGATGCGGGGAGATCTCACGCTGGGCCGGATCAAGGAGCGGTGGACGAGCTGGCGTGGCCGCGCGATCGAGCCCCTGATCCGGGAATCCCTCGCCCGCCTCCTGCCGCACGGGTCCCTGCCCGCCGCCCCGGCGATCGGCGGGTACTGGACCCGCAGCAACGACATCGAAATCGACCTGGTGGGCGCCGACCGGCAGCCGGTGGCCAAACAGTTGCTTTTCCTCGGCTCGGTCAAGTGGCTGGAGAACTCCGCGTTCGACAGCCACGACCTGGCCGCGCTGCAGAAGCACCGGGCGGCGCTCACCGACGAGCCGGTACCGCTCGTCGCGGTCTCCCGTAGCGGGGTCGGTTGCTCCGGCCTTCAGGCGGTGTACGGCCCTGAGGAACTGCTCAGCGCTTGGCGCAGAGCGTGAGCTGGAGCTGAAGCCCGCGGCGCACTTGCCGGGACAGGCGCAGGCGGTAGGTCCAGGTGGAAGGGGGAGCCCGGAGCAGTGGGGGTCCAGCCCTTACGGAGGGCCGGCTGGATGATCTCGGCGACGCCGGATGGCAGTACGGGCTTGGGCTCATAGCCGAGACAGTTGCTCGGATGTGGCCGGCTGGTCGTGACGACGAGCGTGGTCCTGGGGGCGTCTGCGTGCTCGACCGCGAACGTGCACGGTGACCAGGCCAGGCCCCGGCAGTAGGTCGGCCTGTGTCGCAGGTGCCAGCGGTAGGGCGTGCCGTCGACGACGAGGCGCCGTGCGCCCTTGCGTGGCAGTGCCGCGACTTCCCCTCGACGCTGAGCATGCCAGATGAGCGCGGGCCCTCGCGCCCGGGTTCCGCAGCGCGCGGGGGCCGCCTCGGGGTCAAGCTCGTGGGTTCTCACCCCTTGACGTGGGGTTCTCGCGTGGGCACCATCCTCCCACCTCATGTGAGAAAAGATATCACAGTATGAGAAGAGCGAGGGTGTCGATGCGTGTAGGGATCCTTGGACTGGGCGAGGCCGGGGCGTTGTACGCCGCTGGGTTCGCGGAAAGTGGCTGGTCGGTGGTGGGGTATGACCCCGGCGATGTGCCGACGCCGGACGGTGTTCGGCGGGCGGGGAGTGTGGCGGAGGCGGTCGCGGGGGCCGAGCTTGTACTGGGGCTGACGGGGGCCGCGGCGGCTGCGGGGGTGGCGGCGGAGGCCGCACCCCATCTGCGGGACGGTGTCGTCTTCGCGGACATGAACGCCGGAGCGCCGGAGCTCAAGCGGACGATCGACGGCATCGTCGGTGAGGGTGGGCGGGCGGTCTTCGCGGATGTGTCGGTGATCGGTTCGGTGCCCAAGTTCCGGCACCGTACGGCGCTGGTGGCCAGCGGTCGGGGGGCCTCGGCGGTGGCGGAGCACTTCGGGGCGCTGGGGGCGCCGGTGGAGGACCTGGGTGGGGAGCCCGGAGCGGCATCGGCGCGGAAGCTGCTGCGCAGCCTCTTCATGAAGGGGCTGGGCGCGGTCATCGTGCAGACGGTGGAAGCGGGCCGTGCCGCCGGGGACGAGCCGTGGGTGCGCGAGCAGATCATGCGGGAGCTGGCCGACGGTGAGGCCACGTTGGAACGGCTGTATGCAGGAACGTTCAAGCACGGGCTGCGGCGGGCCGGTGAGGTGGCCGCCGCGGCCGGGCTGATGGCGGAACTCGGCCTGGACGCGGCGCTGGCCGACGGCATCAGCAGGCTGCACGCCCTGGCCGCCCGGCCGGACGGATTGCGCGCCGCACCGCTGGTGACCGACGAACTGCTGGCGGCCTACGAGGGGCTGCCGACCGCCAACATCGGCGACGCGCGCGACCGGCTGGGGCTGGTCGACTCCGGCATCAGCCCGCTGTGGGCCGGTGCCCGCGCGGTGGGCCGGGCGGTGACGGTGCTGACGCGGGCCGGGGACAACCGGGCCCTGCACGAAGCGTTGCGGGTGGCCGGGCCCGGTGATCTGATCGTGGTCGACGGGCAGGGGGACACCTCCCGTGCCCTGATCGGTGAGCTGATCGCCGAACGCGCCCGAGCCCGTGGCGTGATCGGGATGGTGCTCGACGGCGCCGCCCGCGACGTGGAGGTCCTGGAGGAGATCGGCTTCCCGGTCTGGGCGCGCGCGGTCACGCCCGCCGGGCCGTACAAGGACGGCCCCGGCAGGGTGAACGTCGCCGTCGCCGTCGGGGGCGCGGTGTGCGGGCCGGGTGACCTGGTCGTCGCGGACGGCGACGGGGTCGCCGTCGTGCCCGCCGAGGAGGCAGAGTCGACACTGGTCGCGGCGCGTGAGATCGAGGCCGACGAGGCCCGCCGCCGCAGCAGCATCCGAAGCCGAGGGGCTGGAGGGGCTGGAGGGTCCAGGCAGGCTGGACCGGCCGCGGGCGGAACGGCCGCGGGCACACCGGCAGGAGAAGCAGCATGATCGCGATATGGGCCCTGGTCTGCTACATGACGGCCATCATCGTCTGGAACGCCGTCCTGAAGAGGAACATCGGCGAGTCCCTTCTCGTCGGCTTCGTGGTGACCGGCCTGTTCGCGGGCGGCGACATCGGCCACGTGATGTGGCAGGGGTTCGCCGAGGCGATGCAGGAGGAGGTCACGTTCGCCGCCCTCGCCTTCGTGTTCATGAGCTACCTGCTGAGCCGTACGCCGGTCCTGGACCAGTTGCTGAACATCCTCAACTCGCTCCTCGGGCGGCTGCGGGGCGGGCCGGTGTACACCTCGACCGTCGCCGCGGGCATCTTCGGCGCCATCGCCCACGTCGGCGCGGCCGTCACCGCCGCCGTCGGTTCGGTGACCATCCCGTGGATGAAGCGCTCCAAGGTCAGCGGTGAACTCGCCGCCACCGTCGCCGCCGGTGGGGCGGGCATGGGGGTCACCTTCCCGTTCAGCTCCACCATGTTCATCCTGATGGGATCGGCCGGGGTGGCGGCGCTGGTCTCCAAGGACGACATCGTGCTGCCGCTGTTCATGGGCGGCCTGTGGTGTCTGGGTTACCGCCTGCTGGCGGCGTTCTGGATGATCCGCCGCCACAGGATCCAGCCCATGGACCGGGCCGATCTGCTGCCGCTCCGGGCCAGCCTGGGCGCGGGGTGGACCAGCCTGTTCCTGTTCGCCGGGATGATCGTTCCCCTGCTGCTGACCCGCGGACCGACCGGCGGTGAGCTGGGCCGTTACGTCGGAGTCGTGATGTCGGACGCGATCAGCCTGATCACCTGGATACCGGTCCTGCTCATCGCGATCGTGCTGTTCCTGGGCCGCCGCCAGCTGCCCCGCGCCGGACGGGGGTGGTGGCGACTGCTGGAGGGGGCGGCGCCGCAGTTCGGGGTCATCGGCGTCACGATCGTGGCCGCCTTCTCCGCCTCGAACGTCCTCGGTGAGCTGGGCCTGCCGCAACAACTCACCGACGTGCTGACGCAGCTGCACGCACCGAAGTGGGCCATGACCCTGATCGTGGGACTGATCGTCGTCGCCGTGGCCATCCCGCTCACCGCGAGTGCCACCATGGCCGCCATCGGCCCCGTCGCCGTCTCGTCCCTGGCCGAGGCCGGGGTGCCGGCCGCCACCGCGTGCGTCGCGGTCCTGATCTTCGCCTCCACGGAGGGCGCCTCGCCGCCCTCCGGAGCGCCGATCTACGTGGCCAGCGGCATCGCCGGAGTCAATCCGGCCCGCACCTTCGCTCCCCTCGTCGGCTACTACTGCCTGCCCATCCTGCTGATCGGCGCCGCGGTGGCCACCGGCGTACTGCCCGTCTGATCCGCTCTTCCGTACGAGGTCGTGCCATGCCCCTCCACGTGATCAAAATCCTCTTCCGCCTCGGCGTCCTCGGCTTCCTGCTCGGCGGCCTCTGCATCGTCATGGGCCAAATGCTGGGACTGGTGCTCGGCGACGCCGCCTGGGTCAACGATGTCGCCACCGCCGCCGGGCCCCCGACCTTCATCACCGCCGGCGTCACCGGCCTGCTCGCCTACGTGCTGTCGTACGCCGCTCCCGGCGACCCGGAACCGGTCGCGGAGGCCGCACCCGAGGCGCGGCCCGCCGAGGTCGCGTCACAACCCGAATAAGACGGCCAACCGAAACAAGACGGCGTACCGCTCCGGGTGGATCTTGTGCGCACCACGCCGCTGCTCGCATGCTGATAACACTTATCAGGAAATTCCGCAGCCGAGCAGACCACCCAGGAGCCGACCCATGGCCACCCCCGCCTCCCCGATGCGCTCGGTCGACCGAGCCTTCGACGTGCTGTCCGTGCTGGAGGACGCCCGTCACCCGCTGCGGCTGAGCGAGATCGCGCGCCGCTCCGAGCTCCACGTGGCCACCGCCCAGCGCATTCTGAACGTCCTCATCGACCGCGGTTACGCCGTCAAGGAAGAGCCCGGCTATGTCGCGGGCCCGGCCTCCGTGGCCACCGCCCACGCCTTCCTGGTCAACAACCGGCTCAGCCAGGTCGCCCTGCCCGTCCTGCAGGAACTGGCCGCGACCACCGGCATGACATCCACCCTGTACGTACGCGTCGGCCTCTCCCGGGTGCTGATCGCCCGCGTCGAGGGCCTCAATCCGCTCCGTTACCAACTGCCCATCGGCGAGAAGCTCCCCCTGCACCTGGGCGCCGGGAAATCCCTGGCCGCCTGGCTGCCCGAGGAGGAACTCGACGCCTACGTCGACAGCGTCACCCCCTTCACCCGGATCTCCGGCGAACGCGTCAGCGCCGACGACCTGCGCGGCGAGCTGCGGTGCGTCAAGGAGAACGGTTACGCCGTCTCCCTCAGCGAACGCGTCCTGGACGTCACCGCCTTCAGCGCCACCATCCACCGCGGTGACCAGGTCCTCGGAGCGCTCAGCGTCGCCGGTCCCAGCAGCGACCTGCCGGCCGCCGACCACCCGCGCGTCATCACCGAAGTACGCCGGGCAGCCGGCGCCATCGCCGCACGCTGTCCCTGAAAGTCCTTGACGTCCTTGGAAGTCACAGAAGCTCCTGACCAGAAAGGGCCTCTCCCCTTGCCTCACCCCACCTACGACGAGTTGCTGCGGCGCACCGACGCCCCGCCCGGCTCCAGCTGGTACCTCTTCGCCGACCAGCCCGAGCGCGGCATGGCCAACTTCGCGGGCCCCGAACAGGTCCGGAGGGCGGCACACGAGGTCCGCGATGGTCGCGCCTTCAACCTGGACTACGCCCTTGACGCCTTCGACCCGCCCATGTCCCGGGCCCGTGGCATCCCCCGCCACCGCATCACCGCCAAACACGACCAGGCCCGCGACGACGTGCTGGAGGAGTTCTTCCTCCAGGCGAGCACCCAGATCGACGGTCTGCGCCACCGCCGCGCGTCCGGGCACGGTTTCTACAACGCCGTACCCGACGATGAGATCGCGCCGCGAAGCCCCCGCCTCGGGGTGCAGTTGTGGGCCGAGACCCCGCTGGCCGGACGCGCGCTCCTCATCGACATCGACGGTCTCCTCCGCGACCGCGGCACCCCGCTCGACCACGCGACCGGCCCCGCCCTCGGCCCCGATCTGCTCGACGCGGCACTCGACGCACAGCGCTGCCGCGTCGAACCCGGCGATCTGGTGCTCGTCCACACCGGCTGGGCCCACTGGTACCTCACCGCCGACCCCGGCGAACGGGCCGCAGTCCGCGCCGAGCGGCGCGCCACCGGGTTCGTCCAGTCCCGGGACGTCGCCGCCTGGTGCTGGGACCACCGCATCGCGCTGCTGGCCACGGACACCTTCGCCGTCGAAGTCCTCCCCGTGGTGCCCGGGAGCGACTTCCACGACAGCGCGCCGGAGGACGACGGCATGATGCACCAGGAGCTGATCGCCAAACTCGGCCTGCCCCTGGGCGAGCTGTGGAACCTCGACGGACTCGCCGCCGACTGCCGGGCCACGAGCCGCTGGAGCAGCCTCCTGACCGTCAAGCCCCTGAATCTCACCGGCGGTGTCGGATCTCCCGCCAACGCCACCGCCCTCCGGTGACCGGGGAACGCTCAGGGCATGGTCACGGGGCGGCGGTCACAGCCAGCCGTTGCGGCGGAAGCCCCGGTGCATCGCGAAACAGGCGGCGGCGATGACGGCGATGATCAGCGGGTAGCCGAAGCGCCAGCGCAGCTCGGGCATGTGGTCGAAGTTCATGCCGTAGACACCGCACACCATGGTGGGCACCGCGATGATCGCCGCCCAGGCGGTGATCTTGCGCATGTCCTCGTTCTGGGCGACGGTCACCTGGGCGAGGTGGGCCTGGAGTATGGAGTTCAGCAGGTCGTCGAAGGCGGCGATCTGCTCGGTGACCCGGGCGAGGTGGTCGGCGACGTCGCGGAAGTACTTCCGCATGTCGAGGTCGACCGCGGAGAGGCGCTGGGTGGAGAGCCGTTCCATCGGGCGGCCCAGGGGCGCCACGGCGCGCTTCAGCTCCAGCAGCTCGCGCTTGAGCTGGTAGATCCGGCCGCCCACGTCGGTTCGGTGGGCGGGTTCGGGGGCGAAGACCTCGGTCTCGACCTGGTCGAGGTCGTCCTGCACCGCGTCGGCGACGGCAAGGTAGTCCTCGACCACATGGTCGGCGATGGCGTGCAGCACCGCGGAGGGGCCCTTGGCCAGCTGGTCCGGGTCCGCCTCCAGCTCCTCGCGCAGCGGGCCGAGCGATCCGTGGCGGCCGTGCCGTACGGTGACGACGAAATCGGGCCCGGTGAAGACCATGACCTCGCCGGTGTCCACGACCTCGCTCGTCGTGGACAGCTCGTCGTGATCGACGTACCGGACCGTCTTGAAGACGGTGAACAGCGTGTCGTCGTACGTCTCCAGTTTTGGCCGCTGATGAGCATGGACGGCGTCCTCGACGGCCAGCGGGTGGAGCGCGAACAGCTCGGCGATCCCGGACAGCTCCCGCTCGGCGGGTTCGTGCAGCCCGATCCACACGAAGCCGCGCCCGGCGCGGCGCACCCGCTCGATCGCCTCCTCCACCGGGCAGTCACCGGGCTGCCGCTTCCCGTCGACGTACGCCACGCAGTTCACCACCGACGTGCCGAGCGGCGAGCGGGCGGGGTGGTTGAGATCGACGCGGCGGCGCCGACGGGCCAGGCGCGCCACTTTCCGGAGGTTGCCGACCATCGACATGGGAACTCCTTCGGCTGAGCTACGGCCGGGCCCTCCCCCGTCAGGGGACGGCGCCGGCTGCGTCCACAGCGTACGGCCCGGCCCCGCATCGCCCCTGGCGCGGCCGATGAGTTTTCGCGGCGGCGGCCGTCCGAGGGGAGGAAGAGTTCACCGCACTCGCGTGGAGGGCATCATGCGGAAGATCATCGCCAGTTTGTTCATCTCGCTCGACGGGGTCGTGGAGGCGCCCGACCAGTGGCACTTCCCCTACTTCGACGACGAGATGGGCGCCGCCGTCGACGCGACGTTCAGCGCGGCCGATACCCTCCTCCTGGGCCGCAAGACCTACGACAGCTTCGCCGGGGCGTGGCCGGAGCGGGAGGCGGCCGGGGGTGAGGACGCCGACTTCGCGAAGAAGCTCGGCGACGCGCGCAAGATCGTCGTGTCGCGTCAGGATCTGTCGTTCACCTGGCGGAACACCGAGCAGCTCAAGGGCGGGCTGGCCGACGCCGTCGCCGCGCTGAAGAGAGAACCGGGCAAGGACATCGCGATGAGCGGTTCGGTCTCGGTCGTCCGGCAGCTGCTGGCGCACGGGCTGCTGGACGAGTTGCACCTGCTGGTGCATCCGATCGCCGTGCGCAAGGGGATGCGGCTGTTCGACGAGAGCGAGACCACGCTCCCGCTGCGGCTGCTGTCGTCCAAGACGTTCAGCACGGGGGTGCTGCACCTGGTCTACGCCCCGGCCGAGGCGCCAGGGGACGCCACGTACGACGACGCCAAGGCGCATCTGCCGCAGAACGAGGCGTAGTCACGCGTTCCCGGGCCGCGCTCGCCGCGGAAGTCGGCGGCCGGCTTCTTGTCGAGGTCGATGTGCTCGCGGTCTGCCCGCCCCAGCCCGCTCCGCCGCACGGAACCGGAGCGCGGGGACGGGCGCGGCGCCCGTGACGTGGATCGGCCGGGTGAGGGGCCACGCGAGGCGACCTGACGAAGAGGTTCCGCGTCGGTGGCAGGGACCTCAGGACCGGCGCGCGGCCCGTAGGTGGCCGGCGGCCGAGCTGGGCCGGTACGGGGCGGTGCCCATGTACGTGGCGCGGTAGCCGAGCTGGCGCAGGTCGTCGTATCGGGCGCGCGATCCGGTGCGGAGGGTGGCGTCGCACCGTGCCCTGCCCCGGGTGTTCGTGATCGCGGCGCACAGCTTGTGGGCTCCGGTGGAGTCGGTGAACGTCACCCTTTCCCCGGGCAGCGGTGCGCCGTCGGCGGTGGTCAGAGTGGCGGACAGTCCCTTGACCCGCAGGGACGCGGGCGAGGTGTGCCGTTCCACGGTGGCCGCGCTCGCCTTGAGACGGGTGGCCTCGGGGTGCGACGGCGGGATGGCCAGCCCGACCGGGCTGCTCAGCCCGGCGATGGGCACGGTGGTCTGACCGCCGCCGTCCGCGGGGATCTCCACGACGCGGTCGTTGCCGAAGTCGGCGATGAACAGGTCGCCGTACGCGTCGACCGCCAGCCCCTGCGGGGTGTTCAGGCCGGTCGCGGGAACGGTCGTCTGCGAGCCGCCGCCCCGGGGCAGCTTCACCACGCGGTCGTTGCCCGAGTCGGCGACGTACAGGTTCCCGGCCCGGTCGAAGGCGAGCCCGGTGGGCTCGGACAGCCCCGCCGTGGGCACGGTGCGCTGCGGCCCGCCGTCCGCGGGCACCACGACGACGCGGTCGTTGACGAAGTCGGCGATGTAGAGGTTGCGGCGGGCGTCGAGCGCGAGGCCGTCCGGGTGGAGCAGGCCGGTGGCGGGCACGGTGGTCTGCGGACCGCCTTCCAGGGGGAGCCTCACCACGCGGTTGTTGAAGCTGTCGGCGATGAACAGTTCGTCGTCGCCTTCATCGCCTTCAACCCCGCCGTCGCCTTCATCGGCCTTTCCGAGGGCCAGGCCGATCGGGCGGGAGAGGCCGGTGGCGGGGACCGTGCTCTGGCCGCTGCCGTCCGCGGGGACCTCCACCACCCGGTTGTTGCCGGTGTCGGAGATGTAGAGGTCGCCGTCGTCGTCGAGGGCGAGGCCGGTGGGGCGGGTGAGACCGGTGGTGGGGACGGTGCTCTGGCCGCTGCCGTCGGTGGCGGCCTTCAGCACCGTGTTGTCGGTGTAGTCCGACACGTACAGCTGCGCGACATGCGGTGCGGGTGCGGGAGCGGCCGTGGCGGCGGCCGCCGAGGCGATACCGGAGACGAGTCCGGCCGCACACAGCGTCAGGATTCCTGCCAGCGCGGTCAGTCGGTGCCGTACGGGAAAGCGTCTCATTCCACACCCACCTGTGGTTTCTGGACGGTCGGCCCATTGCCGTGACCCCGACATTAGGAACCCACCGCCCGCCCTGGTCCGCACCACGCCAGCGGCCCGCCGGGATCCACCCGGGTGGCAGGCGCCGGAATGGCCGTATCCGGGTTGCGGCGTGCTGATCACGCCCGTACGGTCCGAGCGCGGCGACTCCATGACGTACGACTCGTCGCCGCCGTGCTGCGCCGGGCGGGGGCGCAGCGCCTGCGGGGCGGTGCGGCCGCGGGTCATCGGCGAGATCGAGTCCGCGTCCTGACGCCGGTCAGCGCGGTCGGCGCGGACCTGGGCGCGTCCGACCATCCCGGTCCAGCTGTCCCTGTGTACGTCCGACCAGGCCGTGCACGATCTCTTCCATGAGCCGATCGCCGACTTCGGCTAGTGCCGCGTCAGCCAAGGTTTGCCCGGTAGCGAGGCGTCCTGGTGCGGTCAGATGCAAGGCGCCGGATCGGCCTCGTAGTGGGCCTACTCGGTCGATTCGGCAACGCCGCAGATGGCCGTGCCAGGACGGCGAGCGGGGTGAACCTTGGCTGACGCGGCACTAGGTGCCGGTACGGGCGGGCCGGGTGGGGTCGGCCGTCCGCTCCGCCCGGTCCGCGGCGGGCTTGCGCAGCAGCAGGAGCGCCGCGTCGTCGTGCAGCCGCCCGCCCACATGGGCCAGCAGTTCGTCGTGCAGCCCGGCGAGGGTCCGTGACGGGTCGTCGCACACGTGCCCGGGCACCCGCTCGGCCAGCGGGAAGTACGCCCGGCCGTGGTCGCGCGCCTCGATGACGCCGTCGGTGTACAGCAGCATCTGGTCGTCGTCGGCGAACGGCACCACGTGCAGGCTCGGCGCCTCGCCGCCCAGCGAGGCCAGGCCCAGCGGCGGCGCCGGGCGCACCGGCTCGACGGGCACGACCGCACCGGCCG
Source organism: Streptomyces sp. NBRC 110028 (assembly GCF_001417735.1). Classification (GTDB taxonomy): domain Bacteria; phylum Actinomycetota; class Actinomycetes; order Streptomycetales; family Streptomycetaceae; genus Streptomyces. Next base: position 545,576 of record NZ_BBUZ01000022.1, on the reverse strand, counting down.
GGCCGATCAGGAGCGGCGGCGCGTGTCCGCAGTTGACGATCTCCATGCGCCCCTCGCGGGGGTATCCGGCGACGACGGCGGTGACGAAGTCGTCGGGAGCGAGATTGCGGGCGAGGCTGCGCTCGATCCGGCCGACCACGTCCAGCAGGTGCGGTTCGTCGTACGCGGCCTCCCGGAACACCCCCAGCACCAGCGCGGCGGTGGACACCGCGGGCAGTCCCTTGCCGCGCACGTCGCCGACGATCAGCCGGACCCCGTACGGGGTGGACACCAGGGCGTACAGGTCGCCGCCCACCCGGGCCTCCGCCGCGGCGGCGCTGTAGCGGACCGCCACCTGGAACTGGCCGACCCGGGCGGGCACCGGCCGCAGCAGCGCGTTCTGCGCGGCCTCGGCGACCGAGCGGACCGCGGCCAGCACCCGTTCCCGGCGCCTGCGCAGCACACCGGACAGGCCGCTGGCCAGGGTCACGGCGACGATCGTGGACAGCACGACGGCCCGCCCGTGGAGCGGCGCGTCCAGCCAGGCGCCGAGCAGCGCGCCCAGCGCGACGGCGAGGAAGCCGATCCGCAGCACCGTCCACGGGCGGCACGCGGCGGCGGCCAGCGCCGGGCCGACGGCGAGCAGCGGCAGCCAGCTCGATCCGTCTCCGGTGACGAAGGCGATGACCGCGACCGCTCCCAGGATGAGCACGGGCACTCCGGCCGCGAACGGCGCGGGGGGATAGGGCTGGTCCAGATGGGTGCGGGCCTGGATCATGTCCGGGTCGACTGCTCTCTCGTTCACTCAGCCCGTTTCTCCGGGCGCTACGACGTCCACGACGCCCTGTCCGTTACGTCCAGAGAACCAATGGTTCGCGGTGGGCCACAAGGGCCGGAATTTCAGATAGTGAGCGAAAGGCGCCTGGTCACGCGGTCGGCCGTGGGCAGCAGCCGGTCCCGTATCTCCTCCGGCCGCGCGTCCCGGGCCGCGCGGCCGGCCTGAAGCGAGACTCCGAGCGAGCCGAGCCGGTCCCCGCTGTACACGGGCACCGCGAAGCAGACCGTGCCCAGCGCGTACTCCTCCAGGTCGGTGACCGGCGCGTCGTCGGTGAAGGCGTCCAGCCGCCGCAGCAGCTCGGCGGAGCTGGTGACGGTGCGGGGCGTGAGGTCGGCGAGCGGATGCCGGGACAGATACTCGCCGCGGGCCTCGTCGTCCAGCTGGCGCAGCACGCACTTGCCGAGCGCGGTGGCGTGCCCGGCGTCCTCGAACCCCACCCACAGGTCCACCCGCGGCGCCCGGGGGCTGTCGACGATCTCCGCGACCCGGATCTCGCCGTCCTCGTAGAAGGTCAGGTACGCGGCCGCCGACAGCTCGTCCCGCAGCGCGGCCAGCGTCGGCCGCACCCGGTTGAGCAGCGCCTGCCCACGGCTGCCGGCCTGGAGCGTGTGCAGCTTGTCGCCGACGACGAAGCCGCCGTCGGGCAGCCGGTGCACATAGCCGTCGTGGACCAGCGTCCGCAGCAGGTGGTAGGTGGTGGCCAGGGGCAGCCCCGCCTCCCGTGCCAGCTGTTTCGCCGGCGCACCGCCCTCATGTGCGCCCACGGCCTCCATCAGGCGGAAGGCTCGCTGCACGGAGGTGATGAGCGTAGGGCCTCCTGGAGTACCCATATGACCAGCTTGCGCCCGGTACGGCGGCCGGGCAAGGGCCTGCGCGACGCTCCGGGCGCATGGCGAGGGCGCCGGCCACCCTCTGGAGGTGGCCGGCGCCCTCGGCGGCGGGGTGGGGAGGGTCAGCCGGGGCTGATGCGGCCCCGCCAGCCGCCCTCTTCCTGGCCCCGGTGCTCGATGAAGTCCTTGAACCGGTGCAGATCGCCCTTGATGCGGCGGTCGAGCGTCCCGGTCATGTCCGCGGCCTTCTCCGCCAGTCCGCTCGGCTCGAACACCATGGCCAGGTTGACCTCGGTGTGGCTGTCGTCCAGGGGCCGGAAGGTCACCAGGCCCTGCTGCCGCACCTCGCCCGAGGTCGTGCGCCAGGCGATGCGCTCATCGGGCAGCTGATCGACGATCTCGGTGTCGAACTCACGGTGCACACCGGCGATGGAAGTCGACCAGTGGTTGCGCCGGTCGTCCACCTGCGTCACCTGGTCCACGCCTTCCATGAACCGCGGGAACTCGGTGAACTGCGTCCACTGGTTGTAGGCCGTCCGCAGCGGAACCTCAACCTCGACGGTCTCCCGCACGGTGCTCATCGGTGACTCCTTTCGACGTGGTCACCGCACCGGGTAACCGGCCGCGCGCCCGTAAAACGTCAGCACGAGGCGTGATCGCCCGGCGTCATCGCAGCGGGTGCAGCGCGGCCAGTTCGGCGGGGGCGGTGCCGGTCGCGATGGCGTCGGCCAGCAGCCGGCCGGTGAGGGGGCCGAGGGCCACACCCCACATGCCGTGGCCGCCGTTGACGTACACCCGCGGCGAGCCGGTCGGGCCGACCAGCGGCAGCCCGTCGGCGGTGCACGGGCGCGAGCCGACCCATTCGTCCCGGCGGGCGTCCCAGTCGACGTCCCGCAGCAGCGGACGGGCCGCGGCGATGATCGCCTGGATGCGGCGCGGATCGACCGGCCGCTCCGGGGGCGCCAGCTCCATCATCCCGGCGACCCGCACCCGGCCGCCGCCCAGCGGGGTGCACACCACCTTCCGCGCGGCCAGGTACGTCGGGCGCGCCGGTGCGCCCGCGGCGGGCACGCTGAAGCTGTAGCCGCGCCCGGACTGGACGGGCACCCGCACCCCGAACGGGCGGACCAGCCGGTTCAGCCATGTCCCGGTGGCGACGACGGCGACGTCGGCGCGCAGTTCGCCCTGGGGCGTGCCGACCGCGACGCCCGTGCCCAGGTCGCGGATGCCCGACACCTCGGCCCGCTCCACGACCTTCCCGCCGCGCTCGCGCACCGCGTCCGCCAGCGCCCGCACGAAGTTCCCGGGGTTCAGCCGCCGCTGCCCGTGCAGCGCGATGCCCGCGCCGACCGCGTCGCTGAGCACCGGCTCCAGGGAACGCGCCCGGTAGCCGTCGACGAGGTCGTACGGAATCTCGTAACCGGCCGCCCGGGCGTGCTCCAGTTCCTCCACCATCCCCGCGCGCTCGGCCGCCGTGCCGAAGGCGAGCAGCATCGGGTCCACGGGGACGGTCGGCTCGGCGACCCCGCCCGCCGCGAGGTCGTCGTACGCCGCGAGCGCGTGCCGGTTCAGCGCGGCGAACGTGGTGGCCAGCACCCGCCAGCGGCGCGGGGTGCAGTGCCGGGTGAACGACAGCAGGAACCGCGCCAGCCGCGGATCGGCCCGCGGCGGGATGTAGACGGGCGAGGTCGGTGTGACCAGGCTGCGCACCCCGTACCGGAGCGCGGCGGGCTCGGGCAGCGGCATGGCGAGCGCCGGCGTCAGCCACCCCGCGTTCCCCCACGAGGCCCCGGCCGCCGGCCGCCGCCGCTCGGCGACGGTGACCTCGATGCCACGGCCCTGCAGGGCCCAGGCGGTGGCGAGCCCGACGATCCCGGCCCCGACGACGACGGCGCTGCGTGGTGTGGACACGGTGGCGTTCCCCTTCCCCGGATGATGCGCGCTGCGTAACGCATCATCGGCGGCCGGGGGCGCGCGCCGCACTGTCCGCGTGGCCGATTGCGCGGGGCGGGTGTTGTCGCGCGGAACAAGCCGCACGCCGGGCGCGGGTCAGGTGAGACGTAGCGCGCGAAGGCGCAGACGGAGCTGGATCTCGAACTTGGCGGCCGGGTCGGCGAGGTCGAGGCCCGCGATCTCGTGCGCCCGCCGCAGGCGGTAGCGCAGGGTGTTGGGGTGGATGTGCAGCCGCCGGGCGGCCAGCCGGGCGTCCTCACCGGCGGCCAGGTAGTGGGCCAGGCTGTCGAGCAGTTCCGTGCCGCGCTCGCGGTCGTAGCGCTCCAGGTCGGCGATCGCGCCCAGCGGATCGTGCCCGGCCGCGTCGGCCAGGTCGGCCGTCTGCATGAGCAGGGCGTCCAGGTGGACGTCGCGGATGTGGGCGGCCGCGCCGCCCGCGCCGCCGCCCAGCCGGGTGAGCAGCCGGACGACCAGGTCGGCGTCGGCCCGGGAGCGGTCCAGTTCGCCGGGGCCGGGGACGGTACGGCCCACCCCGGCCACCAGCCCGGCCCGCGCCTGGAGCTCGCGGACCACGCGCGCCAGCCACTGTTCGTCGCGCACCGGCACGACGGCGTAGCCCGCGCCGTCGGCCTCCGCGTGCACGCCGCCGTGCGCCGTCCCGGCCGGGACGGCCAGCGCGTCGAGCCCGGCGAGCGCGCGCCGCAGCGGCTCGCCGGAGGGCGCCGGGGCGACCGGCCGCAGCGCGACGACGGCCAGCGGACCGGGGGCCAGCGGCAGTTCGGCGGCGGCCTCGACGGCCTCAGGGCCACCGCCCAGGAGGGCCCGTACGACCGCGGCGCGCCGCGCCTCCTCCCCGCGCCGCCGCGCGATCTGCCGGGCCAGCACCGGGGCGGCCAGCGCGGCCGACTCCTCCAGCGCCGCCCGCTGCTCCCGGGAGGGCGCGTTCGGCACGATCGCCCAGATGGACCCCACGGACAGGTCGTCCACCCGGATCGGCATGATCGCCCGCGGCAGCACCCCGGACGCGCGGAAGTCCGCGTACAGCGGGGCGGACGAGCCCGCCAGCCGCACGTCCAGCCGTTCGTCGCGCAGCAGCGGCCGGTACCGGTCGGGCACCCGGCGGTTGAGGATCATCGCGACGCGGGCGTCGTCGGAGTTCTCCTGGCCGGGCGAGTAGGTGATCAGCTCCGAGGCGTCGTCCTCGATGGTGACCGGCGCGCCGACCAGCCCGGCGATCCTGCCCGCCAGGGCGAGGAGGCCGTCCGGGGAGTCGTCGTACATCGCTCCTCCGCTCATGGGCGCGCCGCCGGTTCCGCGGGGCGCCTACCCGGGCCGACCGTGTCGACGCTCCGAGGCGGAGATTATCCATGGGCGGGCGGCCGGCAGCCATCCCCGGCCGCGGCCTGCCCGATGGCCCGCGGGCGCCGCCGCCCGTGCCCGGTGGCCTGTTCGAAGGCGTGGCCGATCTGCAGGACGGCGAAGTCCGCCCGGTGCGGTCCCACGATCTGGACGCCCACCGGCAGCCCGGCGGGGGTGAACCCGCCCGGGACGGACAGGGCGGGGCTGCCGGTCGCCGTGACCAGGTACGCCGAACGCATCCACTCCAGGTAGTCCCGCATCGCCACCCCCGCCACCTCGGTCGGGTACTCGATGCCGATGTCGAAGGGCGGCACCTGGCTGACCGGGAGCAGCAGCACGTCATAGCGCTCGAAGAAGGCGCGGACGCGGTGGTAGAGCGCGGTGTGCAGCACCTCGGCGCGGGCCACGTCGGGCCCGGTGAGGCGGCGCCCCGCCTCCGCGTTCTCCCGGATCGTCCGCTTCAGCTCCTCCGGGTGACGGTCCATGAGCGGGCCGAACGCGACCTCGAACAGCGCGGCCCGCTGCGTACGGAACACCTCCTCGCCCTCCGTCAGGTCCGGGCACGCCCGCTCCACCGCGCACCCGAGGTCCTCGAACACCCCCGCCGCCGACTCCACGACCGCCGCCACCTCCGGCTCCACCGGCACCAGTCCGCCCAGATCCGGTGACCAGGCCACCCGCAGCCCGGCCAGGTCCCGGTCCAGCGGCCTGGCGAACCGGGCGCCCGGCTCCTCCAGCGCGATCGGCGACCGGGCGTCGGGGCCCGCCATCGCGGACAGCAGCAGGGCGGTGTCCGCGACGGTACGGGCCATCGGGCCCTTGACCGAGAGCGTGGTCCACGCGTTCGCCGCGGGCCAGGTCGGGACGCGCCCGGGCGACGGGCGCAGCCCCACCACGTTGTTGAACGAGGCCGGATTGCGCAGCGACCCGCCCGTATCGCTGCCGTCCGCGATCGGGATCATGCCGCTGGCCAGCGCGGCGGCCGCGCCCCCGCTGCTGCCGCCCGCGCTGCGGCCGGGGGCGTACGGGTTGTGGGTGGCGCCGAAGATCGGGTTGAAGGTGTGCGAACCGGCGGCGAACTCGGGCACGTTGGTCTTGCCGAGGGTGATCGCCCCGGCGTCCCGGATCCGCTCGATGATCAGGTCGTCCTGGTCCGGTATGCCGTCGGCCAGCGGCGAACCGTGACTGGTGCGGATGCCCGCGGTGTTGTGGGTGTCCTTGTGCGCGATGGGCAGCCCGTGCAGCACCCCCACCGCGTCCGCCCCCTCCGCGACGATCCGCTCGTCGGCCGCGGCGGCGGCGTCGAGCGCGCGGTCCGCGACGAGGGTGACGATCGCGTTGACGCCGGGGTTGACCCGCTCGATCCGGTCCAGATGCGCCCGCAGCAGCTCACGGGCGGACAGCTCACGGCTCCGGAGCAGGGCGCTCAGCTCGTGCGCGGTGCGGTAGCAGAGGTCGTCGTTGTGGTCCGTCACGGTTGCTCGCTCTCGTAGATTGCCGAATTGTCCCCACCCCGCCCCGCCCCGAACCAGGGGCCGGGCCCCTGGATTCCACGGGGCTGCCGCCGCGCCACGCGCGGGGCGCCGCCGGGAAGGCCGCCCGCGCGTGTGGCGGGCGGCCTTCCCGGGAGCGGGTGGGCGGCATCGGGGCGCGGCGGGCGGTTATCCGCGGGGGGATTCGTCGGGGTTCCGCGGGGCGGTGGCCGCGGCGGCGTGGGGCCCGGGGGCCGAGGCACCCGGGGCGGGGGTCCGGTGGGGGACCCAGGGCCGGTCCCCGGTTCGGGAAGGGGCGGGGCGGGGGAACAGCAGCTGCACCAGCAGCGCCACCGCCACGTTCACCGCCACCCCCACCAGCCCGGCGTTCACGTGCCGTACGTCGATCTCGGCCAGCGTCAGCCACGTCACCACGGCCTCCCCCGCCGCCAGCCCGGCCAGCGCGGCCCGCGCGGTGAGCAGGCGGCGGCCCCGCCTTGTCCGAGGGGACAAGACGGGGCCCTGAGCACCCGCGGACTCCTACCGGAGCGCACCCACGGGAAGCCGGGCGGCCGACGTCCCCAGCCCGGTCGGGCCGAACAGCCGCCGCGGCAGCCGCGGCGCCCCGGCCTCGTACCGCGGCTCGTCCGCCCGGTACCGGGCGGTTTGCCGGTGCCAGGCCAGGATTCCGCTCATCCAGTCCTGGAGGTCGCGCACATACCCCTCCAGGGCCGCCCGGCCCTCCGCCGGCAGCCCGAAGTCCTCGTACAGCACCGGGAACTCATGGGCGGCGACGTGCTGGAACTGCCGCATCCGCGAGGTCATCAGGTCATCGACGATGGCCACCCCGGTCGGGTAGTCGCAGTCGAAGAAGTTCCGCACGACCAGGACGCCGTTGTGGACCTCGCCCTCGAACTCGATCTCCTTCCGGTACGAGAAGACGTCGTTGAGCAGGGTCGCGTAGTCCATGGCCGCGTTCTCCAGCGACCGGACCGGCCCGCTGCGGAAGATCCCGGGCGGCAGGCGCTTGCCGTACGCCGGCCGGCGCAGGCTCAGGACGAGGTGGGGGCCGAAGGTGTGGCGGCGCGTCTCGATGTAGTCGACCGGGTCGGGGATCCGGTTCTGCGCCTGGTTCGCCAGCTCCCACAGCCGGCTGTCCAGCATGTCGTCCACGGTCCGGCGGAACTCCCGGCGCGCACCCTCCTCCATCGACCCCGCGGTACGTGCCCACAGGTCGGCGAGGGACCGCTCCAGCCCGCCCACCGGGGCGGGGGTGGGGCCCGCGCCGAGGGGCATGAAGGCCGTGAGCCGTTCGTTGCACGCCTTGGCGCCGGCGAGGTCCCGCCGCCGGCCGAAGACCCGCGGGTAGTAGTCGTCCGCGTAGGTCCCCCAGGCGAGCCAGCCCGACGTCAGGTCCAGTTCGCCGGGGGACGCCTCCGGGCGGATGCCCGCCGCGCACAGCGGAAGGTCGGCGGCGCGCAGCCGGCGCTCGTCCCAGACGTCCGAGTCCGGGATGCCGGGCTGGGGCCCGAAGATGCCCATCCGGTGCGACCACTCGACCAGATTGCGGCGCGCCCGGTCCAGATGCGGGCTGAGCCGGGCGGTGAAGGGCATGAAGAAGTCCGGCAGCCGGGACGGCCCGACCCGCTGATGCGGCACATGGCTGAAAGTGCGCGCCCGGGCCCGCTCCGCCCGGCCGGTGGTGAGCCGGATATCGGCGGCGGACAGGCCGAGGCCGCCGATCCCGAGGCCGCTGACGGCGAACGGCGACCGGGCGGGCTCGCTCCCGGTCCCTGGGCCGTTCATGTAGCGGCTGGACCGCATGTGCCACTCGTGGCCGCCCGACTGCCAGTCCTGGAGCCCCTTGACGTACGCCATGACGCTCGCGCGGGCCGCCATGTCCAGGCCGTGCTCGGCGAAGAGCGGGGGCAGCTCGGTGAACGTGGTGTTCTCGAACTGCTGGAGCCGCGAGGTGAGCAGGTCGTTCACGGCGTCCGCCGCCTGCTGGGTGGTGCAGCCCAGGAACGTCTCCAGGACCAGCACCCCGTTGCTCAGCTCGCCCTCCTCCTCGATCTCCCGCTGGTACGAGAACAGGTCGTTGCGCAGGTGCACCGCGTCCGAGAACGCGTCCCGCAGCACGCGCAGCGGCCGTGACTCCGCGACCACCGCGGGCACCTCGGCCCCCACCGCGTGCTCCACGAGCCCCGCCGACCACGGGGCGCCGCCGACCTTGCGGCGCATCTCGATGTACTCCACCGGGTTGGGCGTGCGGCCCGCGTTGATGTTGGACAGCTCCCAGAGCGATTCGCCCAGCAGATTCTCCGTGGACTCCCGGAACCGGGCCCGCCAATGCGGCGACATCGTGGGCACCGTCCGCGTCCACAGGTCCTTCAGGCCCGCCTCGACCGGGTTGACCGGCTCCGGCGCCCCGGCCGCCGCCGGGTCCATCGGCATGAACAGCGGCAGCCGGTCCAGATACGCCTTGCCGCCCTCCCGGTCCTGGGAGCGCTTGAACCGCTCCAGGAAGTGGTCGTCGAAGAAGAACACCCACACGTACCAGTCCGTGATCAGCGCCAGCTCCGCGGCGGAGCATTCGGGGTGGGTGTAGGCGCACAGCAGGGCGTAGTCGTGGGCGTCGAGATCCTGCTGCTCCCATATCCCGGAGCCTTCGAGCATGCCCATCCCGCGCGCCCACCGGGTGGAGTGCTCCCGCGCCGCCTGGACATGGGGATTCAGCCGCGCCGGGTACGGCGTGTAGAAGTCGGGGAGTTGAAAGGGCTGTGTCACTGGTGCGCCGGGACCTCTCCGTGCGACGGACGCCCGCGGCCGTCAGCGGGCCCCCGGGCTGATCGGCTCGGCTCTACCCAGGGTCCTGACGGGCTATCCGACCGCCCGGCGAGTCACATAAGCGTGCGATCGTTTCCGGCCCCGCCGCGGGGGTACGGACGGCCGCGGCGGTACGGACGGCCGCGGGGGTACGGACGGCCGCGGCGGGGCCGGAACGGACCAGCTCACGCACTAGCGCGGCGATCTGGTGGCCTGGGACGGAACGGCCGCCCGCGCCGTCTTCGCGGGCCGGAAGGCCCACTCCATCCGGGGCTCCATCGCGAAGCGGAAGACCCGCTGGACGAGCGGGGAGCACAGCGCGGTCACCACCACCGCGGCGATCGCCGTGACCACGATCGCGCCCGCAGGAGTGTGCGGCCAGGACCGGTCGTACCAGCCGGCGACGTGGGAGCCCTTGATCAGCAGGCCGTGCAGCAGGTACCCGTACAGCGTTCCGGCGCCGAGCGCGGTGAACCACAGCGTCCGCCCGGGCACCCAGGCGAAGAAGCACGCGGTCAGCACCATGGAGCAGCCGAACAGGGCGAACGTCATCACCACACCGCTCCACCACGGCGCCCCCAGCTCCTGGGCGCTGTCCCGGTGGTAGAACCATCCGGCGTCCATGCGCGGCACCGCCCAGTAGGCGAAGACCAGCGCGGCCGCCGTCACCGGCACCGCCGGCAGCCGCACCGCGCGGCGGCGCACCATCCGGAAGTGCTCCGGCCGCATGTGCGCCCCGGCCACGAAGAAAGGCAGGAACTGCAGCACGCGCTGGAGGTCGAGATCGTCGCCGATGTCGGGCGAGCACGAGGCGAGCGCGGCGATCGCGAGCGCGAGCGGCACCGGATGGCGCACGATCCGCCACACCGGGGTGGTGATCCGCCAGACGAAGAGCGCGATCAGGAACCAGGTCAGATACCAGGGGTCGAGCAGGCTGACCGGGTACGAGACGTCGCCGCCCGCCCAGCCCTTGAGGAGGCTGTAGACGGTCTCGAAGATCACGTACGGGACGACGACCCCGGTGAGGAGGCGCTTCAGCCGGTCCGGCCGGAGGTCGAGGTTCCGCGAGAAGTAGCCGGAGATGAGGATGAACGCCGGCATGTGGAAGGCGTAGACGAACAGGTAGAGGGCGGACGCCGCCCTGCTGCCGTCCCGCAGCGGTTCCCAGGAGTGCCCCATCGCGACCAGCACGATGGCCAGGTACTTGGCGTTGTCGAAGAACGCGTCACGCTGCTTCGAAGCGTCGGGAGCGGCGGGAGCGGGCAGGGCGGGGACGGGGGCCGGGGAGGCGGGCGCGGGGGCGGGGGCGGGCCGCGCGCGACGTAAGGACGAGACGTTCATCACATACGCCGCCCCGTGGAACCGACAGCGGCGATCCCGCCTCTTTGTGGGGTTGAGGAGAGGGCTGCGAAGTGGAACATTCCCCGCACGGTAGTGGCGCCCACGGGGCCACGGGCGGAATGGCTCAGCTCTTGCGTACGACGGTTCACGCCCCCGCCGCCACTGGCACACTGCGCCCCCGCACCCGCCGCCCCCATGGCCGTGAACCGCCCGTCGCCCCTTTGGCCCGGCTGTGCGGGCGGGCACCCGCCGCCTCGCCCATGCTGGGGCCCGGAGGGAGTGACCCGACGACCCGAGCGTTGCGAAGGGCAGGGCCCCGATGAGGCTTGTCGTCGATCTCAACCGCTGCCAGGGATACGCGCAGTGCGCGTTCCTCGCCCCCGACGTCTTCGCCCTGCACGGCGAGGAGGCGCTGCTCTACACGCCGTACGCGGACGAGTCCCAGCGGGGGAACGTGGCGCGCGCGGCGGCGGCCTGCCCGGTCCAGGCCATCCTGGTCGACGACGAGGACCTGTCCGGTGACCGCTGACGGCGCGCCGCACACCCTGCGGCGCGAGGGGCGCATCGTGATCGTGGGCGCCTCGCTGGCCGGGCTGCGGGCCGCCGAGACGCTGCGCGAGGAGGGGTTCGCCGGGGCGCTCACGATGATCGGGGACGAGCCCCATGAGCCGTACGACCGGCCGCCGCTGTCCAAGCAGGTGCTGCTGGGCCGGGCCCCCGCCGACCGCACCGCGCTGCCCCGGCGCCGCGCGGTGGACGCCACGTGGCGGCTCGGCGTCGCCGCCACCGGGCTGGACATGACGGCCGGGCGGGTGCGGCTGGCCGACGGCGACGAGGTCGGCTACGACCGGCTCATGATCACCACCGGGGTGCGCGCCCGGCCCTGGCCGCACCCCCTGGAGGCCGAGCTGGACGGCGTCTTCGTGCTCCGTACCCGCGAGGACGCGGCCGCGCTGCACCGCCGGCTGTCGGCCGGACCACGCCGGGTGCTGGTCATCGGCGGGGGCTTCACCGGTTCGGAGATCGCCTCCGCCTGCCGCGAACGCGGGCTGCCGGTCACCGTCGCCGAACGCGGCCCCACCCCCCTGGTCGGCGCCCTCGGCGGGGTGCTCGGCGCGGTCGCCGCCGACCTGCAGCGCGCCCACGGCGTCGATCTGCGCTGCGGCGTCATGGTCACCGCGCTGGAGGGCGACGCGGCCGGGCGGCTGCGGCGGGCCCATCTGTCCGACGGCACCGCCCTCGACACCGATGTGGCGGTGGTCTCCCTCGGCATCACCCGCAACACCGAATGGCTGGCCGGGTCCGGGCTCGGCGCCGGGCCCCGCGGCATCGCCTGCGACGCGGGCTGCCGCGCCTTCGACGTGGCGGGCATCGTCACCGACGACATCTTCGTGGCCGGGGACGTCGCCCGCTCCCCGCACCCCCTCTTCAACTACCAGTTCCTGTCCCTGGAGCACTGGGGCAACGCGGCCGCCCAGGCCGAGATCGCCGCCCACAACATGATCAGCGCGAGCGCCGACCGCCGGCCGCATCTGTGGGTCCCGGCCTTCTGGTCCTCCCAGTTCGGGGTGAACATCAAGTCGGTCGGGGTGCCGTCCCTGGGCGAGGAGGTCCTGATCGCCCAGGGGTCGCTCGCCGAGCGCCGCTTCACGGCGGTCTACGGATACCAGGGGCGCGTCATCGCCGCCGTCACCTTCGACCAGGGCAAGTGGTTGGCGTTCTACCAGCGGCTGATCGAGACCGCCGCCCCCTTCCCGCCGCCGTTCACCACCGTCGACCGCCGCGCCGAAGGGCTGCGGCCGGTCCCGGCCGACTTCCCGGACCCCACGCTGCCCACCCACGGTCCGACCGTCACACTCAGCGGCTACTCGCCCGCCGACCGGCGGATCGCCTTCACTCCCCCACGCATCTGACCACCCCCGATCCCGGCCCTGCCCCCGACCCGCTCCCCGGCCCTGATCCCCGGAAGGACTCCGCCATGGCCCACGGCCCCCTCCTGCGGAAGATCACCGACTACGCCAACCGCGCCGACCCGTACCCGGTCTACGCGGAACTGCGCAAAACACCCGTGGTGCACGAGGAGGACGGCCCGTACATCGTCAGCACCTACTGGGAGATCCACGCCCTGCTGCACGACCCGCGCATCAGCTCCGACGCGCGCAACCTCGACCCCCGGGCCGCGGGCGGACCGGCCGACGCCGAGAGCGAGTCCGAGGAGGACGACCCGGGGCTGCCGCCCGCCTTCCTGAAGCTCGACCCGCCCGAACACGACCGGCTGCGCCGCCTGGCCATGACCCCCTTCGGCCCCCCGCGCACCCCCCGGCGGATCCACGCCATGCGCGGCGAGCTGTCCCGCATCGTCAACGAACTGATCGACGGCTTCCAGGACCGGGACCGCGTCGACCTCGTCGACGACTTCTCGTACCCCTTCCCCGTCACCGTCATCTGCCGGCTGCTGGGCGTGCCGCGCGAGGACGAGCCCCGCTTCCACGCCTGGGCCGACACCCTCGCCGCGAGCCTCGACCCGGACCCCGGGCAGGACGCCGCGACGCGGCGCGGCGCCACCCACCAGGCGCGCGCCGAACTCGGCCGCTACCTCTCCGAACTGATCGAGGAACGCCGCCGCTCCCCCGGCGACGACATGCTCTCCGCCCTGGTCACCGAGGACGGTCCGGACGGCCGGATGAGCCATACGGAGCTGCTGAGCACGGCCGCGCTGCTGCTGGTCGCGGGCCACGAGACCACCGTCAACCTGATCACCAACGGCATGCTCGCCCTGCTCCGCAACCCCGACGTCCTGGCCCGGCTGCGCGCCAAGCCCCATCTGGCCGTCCCCCTGGTCGAGGAGCTGCTGCGCTACGACCCGCCCGTCCAGCTGCTCCCCCAGCGCACCCCGCTCTCGGACATCGACATCGCCGGGGTGACGATCCCCAGGGGCGCCCCCGTCTGGCTCGTCCTGGCCTCCGGCAACCGCGACCCGCAGCGCTTCCTCGACCCCGACCGCTTCGACCCCCAGCGCCGCGACAACCAGCACCTCGGCTTCGGCAGCGGCATCCACAGCTGCTTCGGCGCCCCGCTGGCCCGTCTGGAGGCCCAGCTGGCGCTGACCGCGCTGGCCCGGCGCCTGGAGAACCCCCGTCTCGTCGAGGACCCGCCGCCCTACCGCCGCAACGCCGTCCTCCGCGGCCCCCGCCACCTCCCCATCACCCTCGAAGACCTGCGCTGACCGACTCCGACTTCGCGGCGATCTTGCGGGCCATCCCGCCGAACACCAGCGCGTGGAACGGCGAGACGCCCCACCAGTAGACGTGCCCGGCCAGCCCGTGCGGGTGGAAGACGGCGCGCTGACGGAAGACGGTCCGGCCCTCCGCGTCCCGGTCCACCCGCATCTCCAGCCACGCCAGCCCCGGCAGCCGCATCTCGGCCCGCAGCCGCAGCAGACGGGGCGGCAGAACCTCCTCGACCCGCCAGAAGTCCAGGCTGTCCCCGACCCGCAGCCGGGTCGCGTCGCGGCGGCCGCGGCGGAGGCCGACGCCGCCGATCAGGGTGTCGATCCAGCCGCGCAGCGCCCAGGCGAGGGGGAACGCGTACCAGCCGTTCTCGCCGCCGATCCCCTCCACCACCCGCCACACCTCCTGCGGGGTGGCGTTCACGGCGCGGCTGCGGTGGTCGGTGTAGAGGGTGCCGCCCGCCCAGTCGGGGTCGGTGAGCAGCGGGTCGCTGGGCGCTCCGGGGGTGGCGGCGGAGGACCAGCGGGTGGCCACGTCGGCCTCGCGGATCCGCCGCAGGGCCAGCTCCAGGGCCCCGTTCACGCCGAGGAGGCCGCCCGGCGGATCGGGGACGTAACGCCTGATGTCCCGTTCGGCGCACACCACCTCGTGCCGCAGGGACTCCACGAGGGGCCGCGCGAGGGCGCTGGGGACCGGGGTGATCAGGCCGACCCAGAGGCTGGAGAGCCGCGGGCTGAGCACCGGCAGCGGCAGGATGCAGCGCCGGGGCAGCCCGGCGACGGCCGCGTACCGGCGCATCATGTCCCGGTAGGTGAGGACGTCGGGGCCGCCGATGTCGAAGGCCCGGTTCACCTCGTACGGCAGTGCGGCGCAGCCGAGCAGCAGCCGGAGCACATCGCGGACGGCGATCGGCTGGGTGCGGGTGCGCACCCAGCGCGGGGTGACCATGACCGGTAGCCGTTCGGTCAGATAGCGCAGCATTTCGAACGACGCCGAGCCCGACCCGATGATCATGCCGGCCCGGAGCACCGCCGTCGGCACCCCCGAGTCCAGGAGCACGCGGCCCACTTCGGCGCGGGAGCGCAGATGGGGAGAGAGGTCGCGCTCCGGGACCCCGGCCGGGGTCAGCCCGCCGAGGTAGACGATCCGCCGGACCCCGGCGGCCCGCGCCCGCTCGCCGAAGACGCGGGCGGCGCGCCGGTCGGTCTCCTCGAAGCCGGGCCCGCCGCCCAGCGCGTGCACCAGGTAGTACGCGACGTCCACGCCCTCCATGGCCGCCCGGACGGACTCCTCGTCGGTCACGTCGCCGCGCACGATCTCGACCCGCCCCGCCCAGGGGTGATCGCGCAGCTTCCCGGGGGAACGGACCACGCAGCGCACCGCGTGCCCCTCGGACAGCAGCTCGGGGACGAGCCTGCCGCCGATGTATCCGGTGGCCCCGGTGACCAGACAGCGCATGCGGCCATGCTTGAACGCACGGAGGCCACCCGCAACCGGGCCGGGTGCGGACAGCGCGAAACCTGCGAGGTGGGCTCCCTTCGCCGGCATTGTCCGGATCAGGTTGTGGAGGTCGCCTTCCGGTCTCCCCGACCTTCCGGCCTCTCAGCCCGGCCATCAACGAGACGTTCCGGAGAACCAAAGTCCTCTGTCCTGAGCGCCTCTCCGGTCGAGCTCCCTCGCTCGCCCCGCAGGCTGCTTTTCAGGTTACTCCTGACCCCCTTGGGCGACTAGTCCCCTTTCAAGAATTTTTCACCCTTTTGTCAGCGCGTCCTGGCGGCCCTCTTCCCGGGCCCCGGCCTGGTACTCCCGCGCCTTGGCTGCGCCGGAAGGCGCTTGCCCGGTAGGCTTTCCGTGTGATCTTCAAGCGCATCGGAAACGGTCGGCCCTACCCCGACCACGGCCGGGAAAGCACCCGCCAGTGGGCGGATGTCGCCCCACGCCCGGTACGTCTTGACCAACTGGTCACGACGAAGCAGCAGCTCGACCTGGAGACGCTGCTCGCCGAGGACTCGACGTTCTACGGGGACCTCTTCGCCCACGTCGTGAAGTGGGACGGCGACCTCTATCTGGAGGACGGGCTGCACCGCGCGGTGCGCGCCGCGCTCCAGCAGCGCCAGGTGCTGCACGCGCGCGTCCTGGAGCTCGACTGACCCCGCCCCCGCCAGGTGCGGCCGGGCCTTCGCATTGGCCCTTTCGGGTTGGACTGCACACCAACGATTGATCATTTAGTAGGCATCGTCACCAGGTCGCACTACGCTGCGCATATGAGCATGCTGACCCCTCCTGGGATGGGCGGAAAGTACCGCATCACGGGCGACCGCTACCCGCGCATGCGCCGGCCCCGGAGCCGCCGTCGCCTGGTGTTCGCGGCCCTCGGCTCGGTCGTGGCGCTCGGCCTGGCCGGCTGGGGAACGCTTCAGCTCATCGACGTCTTCTCCGGCGGCGGCAAGGGCGCCGACACGGTGCGCGCGGCGCGCGGCAGCGCGGACTGCAAGCGCGATCCCGGCAAGGGCGGCGGCCGCGACCGGGGCTCCGGGACCTCGTCCCGTACGGCGGCGGCGAAGCTGCCGAAGCCCTCCGACATCACCGTCAACGTCTACAACGCGACCAAGCGCTCCGGGCTCGCGAAGGACACCGCCGATGAGCTGAAGAAGCGCGGCTTCACGATCGGGGACGTGGGGAACGCCCCGACCGCGTACGACAAGAAGGTCAAGGCCCCGGGGATGCTCCTGGGCGCGCCGGGCTCCGCCGACGGGGCCTTCCGGGTGCTCGGCACCCAACTGGCCGGGACCGAGACCAGGAACGACGCCCGCCGCGGCAAGGACGTCGATCTGATCATCGGCACGGAGTTCAAGGACCTGGTCCGGCAGAAGGACGCCGACAAGGCGCTCACCGCGCTGACCAAGCCCTCGCCCCGCCCCTCGGGCTCGCCCTGCTGAGCGGGCCCGGTCGGCCCTACTGGCCCGCGGTCCCGTACATCCGGTCGCCCGCGTCGCCGAGCCCCGGCACGATGTAGCCGTGCTCGTTGAGCCGCTCGTCGATGGACGCGGTGACCACCGTCACGGGCGTGCCCGCCAGCTCGCGCTCCATCACCTCGACGCCCTCGGGCGCCGCCAGCAGGCACAGCGCGGTGACGTCGTCGGCGCCCCGCGATATGAGCTCGCGGATCGCCGCGACGAGCGTCCCGCCGGTCGCCAGCATCGGGTCCAGCACGTACACCTGACGGCCGGAGAGGTCGTCGGGCATCCGGGTGGCGTACGTGGACGCCTGGAGCGTCTCCTCGTCGCGGATCATGCCGAGGAAGCCCACCTCGGCCGTCGGCAGCAGCCGCACCATCCCGTCGAGCATCCCGAGGCCCGCCCGCAGGATCGGCACCACCAGGGGGCGCGGATGCGAGAGCCGCACCCCGGTCGTCGCCGTCACCGGGGTCTCGATGTCGACCTGCTCGGTCCGCACATCGCGGGTGGCCTCGTACGCGAGCAGGGTCACCAGCTCGTCGGCGAGCCGCCGGAAGGTGGGGGAGTCGGTGCGCTTGTCGCGCAACGTGGTGAGTTTGTGCGCCACCAGCGGGTGGTCGACGACGTGGATCCGCATGGCAATGACACTAACGGAGCCCTCGGGCCGCGGCTCCCGGCGGTAACCTCCGGCGCGCGACGACAGTCTGTCGCCGTACTGGCATCAAAGCGCTGTTTCGGGGGAAAGTGGGCAGGAGCGCCCGGGCCGACGTCCGGGCGAAGACCTCGGTCCGAGGGGTGAGGCCATGGCCGACACCGACATGTCCACCGGCAGGACAATGGGCGCCGCGTCCGCTCACGAGAGCGCGGCGGACCGCCGCCGCCGTCGCGAGCGCTTCCTGCGCGCGCTGAACGAGGCGCGGCAGGTGCGCGACCGCGTACGGCCGCGGCTGACCCGCGCCGCCCGGATGCGTGAGGCGATACTGCTGCGTACGTTCCGCTGATGTTCCACCGATGAACCCGAACCCGGCGCACCGCCGATGGAGCGATCAGGTCGGTCCGTTTCGTTTCACGTGAGCCACATCTCTTTGGACTGGTGCACGACGCAGCGCGGAAGACCTCTCGCGAAGCGATGGTTTCTGCCACGATTCCGATTGGGGCTGGACACTGTCCCGCCCGCCCCGGCACGCCTATGACCAGTGGGAGAGTCACGGTGTACTTCGCCGCATTGCTCGCGCGCACCGCAGAAGGGTGGGAAGCGAGCGACACAGAGCTCGATGACGTGGAGACTCTGACCGATTTGATCGAACTGGCTCGTGGGGCCGCCAAGGACGACGACACGGTTCTGGCCTTCATCGAGCACGAAGACGCGTGGTTCGGCGTCGTCCGCGTCGACGGCGAGGACGACCCGCACATCTACGTATCGGACGCGGCCGCGGCCGCCCGCACCTCGTACGGCTCGATGCTCACCGACGAACTGCTCGGCCGGGATCCCGACGACGACCTGGACAGCCTCGTCGACCTGGACGGCACCGAGGACGGCGAGCCCGACGAGGCCGACGACACCGACCCCGACGCACCGGTCCCCGTGGGCCCGCTCGGGGACGGCGACATCCTGGCCGACCTGGGCATGGAGGAGAAGGAGCTGAAGGCCCTCGACGGGGACGCGCTCGAATCGATCGCGGACATGCTGGGCTGCTCCATGGAGGGCCTGGAGGCGGTGCGCTGACCGCCGCCACACTGGTGACATGACCGATCCGCTGACCGGCATCCTGCCCGGACCCGACCCCGACCCCCTGCGTGACCCCTGGCGCGCGCCGATGCGCCTCGCGCTGGAGGAGGCCGTACGGGCACCCGAGACGGGGGACGTACCGGTCGGCGCCGTCGTGCTGGGCCCGGACGGCACGGTGCTCGGCCGCGGCCGCAACGAGCGCGAGGCCCACGGCGACCCCACGGCCCACGCCGAGGTCCTCGCCCTCCGCGCCGCGGCCCGCCGCCTCGGCGGCTGGCGGCTGACCGGCTGCACCCTGGTGGTGACCCTGGAGCCGTGCGCCATGTGCGCCGGCGCCATCGTGCTGTCCCGGCTCGACCGGGTGGTCTACGGCGCGATCGACGAGAAGGCGGGCGCCGTCGGCTCCCTCTGGGACATCGTCCGCGACCGCCGCCTCAACCACCGCCCCGAGGTCATCCACGACGTCCTCCCCGACGAGTGCGCCGCCCCCCTCACCGCCTTCTTCCGCACCTCCTGACCCACCCCCACCCGGAACCGATTTCGGATCTCGGCCCTCCGTCCGCTAGGCTCTGCCTCGGTAGCGTGTCCGAGCGGCCGAAGGAGCGCGCCTCGAAAGCGCGTGAGGGGGCAACTCCTCCGTGGGTTCAAATCCCACCGCTACCGCTCGAAACACCCCCTGACCTCGCGGAAACGCAGGGCAGGGGGTGTTCTGCGTGTGGACGCGTCCGCTCCTTGTGTGGACGTGACCTGGCACGTGCCCCCGCCTGTCTCCAACTGCCTGCTGGAACGGCCGTCGATGACGGGCCTGCTGCGGGATCCGGCCCTGCGGGTCCCGCCTGGACAAACTGGACTTCCCGCCGCTCTACAAGCCGACCGCGGCGGCGAGGACTTATCAGGCGCGGCCAGGAGGCGCGTAGGTGATGCCGACGTGATCTGGGTGTCCTCCTGCACGATGACAGGTTCGCCGGTGGCACTCCGGTCCACGGGACTCTCAAAGGGATGAGGCAGGATTTCAGCTGCCCAGCATGACAGCTGACTGCCGTCGGGAGAGCGCGTCCATTAACCGATCGGTTGTTGGACGGCGAACTCCGGCCGTGAGTCCGAGGTCTGACGTCGGGGTCTCCTGACCTTCTCACCGATTGATCGCGGAGAGGCGCCCGTCATGCCGGCCAGCAGCGCTTGGGCGCTATCGGGCGAGAAGGGCGGTGATGATCTTGCCGCCGGCCGTCCGGCGGGTCACCGCCGTGGTGCGGGCGAGGCGGTTGACCATGGGCCAGCCGAACCCTCCCGTGCCGCCGTTCAGGTCCGGGGTGCGCATGCGCGGTGCCCGCGGATTGCTGTCATGCACGGCCACCTCGATGCTGTCCGGGTGCGCGGTCAGGTCCAGCGCACAGGTGCCGCCGCCGTGGCACAGGGCGTTGGTGACGAGCTCCGAGACGACCAGGACCACGGTGTCGGCGGCCTCGGCCGCGATCGCCGGAACAAGGCCGCCGAGGAAGTCCCGAGTGCTCTCGCGTGCGCCTGCCACGGATGTCGCGGAGCGGACGGTTGCGACGTTGACGCTCATCGTGTCCATCAGGTCACCCTGGTCTCTGGATCGTCAATGCCTGTCCTGTCTGCCCGGTCCTTGTGCCCCGCCTGCGGCGCGGCAACCGCACGAAGCCTCGGCCGTGGAGCGGGGCCACCACGCGCCCTCTGTGTTCGAGGTCGACTACCTCTCTGGCAAGCGCACGAAAATCTGCGTCGGCCGGAGTAGACATTGGGTGGTGGTGTGGTTATGGTTTCTCTCGTAGCCGAGATCGAGCAGGGCCCGGCAGAGATGAACTGCCGGGCAGTAGTACACGCAGTTGCAGTTCGCAGGACGGTGCGGTGGTGGAGCTTCGAAGCCAGAGTTGTTCAAGGCGGCGACGAGGCTGACGACCGGACCGGGTGGCCCGCAGTGATCAGGGGCCGCCGTGCAGTACCCGTTTGGTCAGTAGTTCATCCAGAGGGAAAGAACGGAGGAGTTGAGCGCCATCAGGATCGCCCGGGCGGAAGTCTTGAACCCGGGTACCGCGGGACATCGATAGTGAGGTGGTCTCCGGTCAAGCAACCACGATCCCCGCACCCCCGACAGCATTCAGGTCGGGTCTGCGAAAACAGAAGGCCGGCGCAGTACCAGGGTCGGCAGATGGTGTAGCAGTTCCTTCGGGGCCCTGGTGCCATATGGCACCAGGGCCCCTCCACGCGTTCCACAGAGAGGTGCGATGACAGCAGACGACTTGTACAGCCGTCTCGACGACGACGACTACCCTGCCTACACCATGGGCCGGGCCGCCGAGATGCTCGGCACCACCCAGGGCTTCCTCCGCGCCATCGGCGAAGCCCGCCTGATCACCCCGCTCCGCTCCGCGGGCGGGCACCGCCGCTACTCCCGCTACCAACTGCGCATCGCGGCCCGCGCGCGTGAACTCGTCGACCAGGGCACCCCCATCGAGGCCGCCTGCCGCATCATCATCCTCGAAGACCAGCTCGAAGAAGCCCAGCGCCTCAACGCCGAATACCGCCGAAGCGTCCGGCCACGCCGAAGCGGCCGGCCACTCCCGGCCTGAGACGGTGCGCCCGCCGGGCACCGGTGGACCCCGGAAGTCGGTCGCTTCAAGCTCGGGTGCCGCTTGCTCTGTGCGGCTGTCGTGTAGGTGGAGGAGCAGTCGTTCAGACGCTCGTCCAGGCTTCGACGAAGGCTTTCCGTCCAGCGGGGTCGTCCCACCTGCGGTCGGCGTGCAAGACGCGCCAGGCGGTGAGTTCGAGATCTCGGAGCCACAGTTCTCCGATGACCTGTGTCTTGAGATCGGGAAGATGGTCGGACTCGGCGAGGGCTTGACCGATCACCTCCCCGGCTGCGAAGCGTTGGGGCGGGGTCATCTCATCGACGGCTGAGAGGATCTGCCGGGCCAGGGCGGTTCCTTCACCTGCCATGGATTGCAGCACCTCAGCCTTGATGTTGGCGGGGAGCAGGTAGGCGGTGCCGGAGGACCTCCACAGGTCCGACCAGAAGCGTTCGCCTGCCTTGGTGGGGGCAGGTAGCGCGGCCAGCAGTCCGAGGAGATGGCCGATGGCCGCGTAGCCACCGGAGTGGGCAGCTGCGACGACGGCGATGCCTGCGACGCGCTCCACATCGAGGTGGCCGGCTTCGAGGTCTGGAGCCAAGCCCAATTGGTGTTCCAACTGGTCTGTGAGGGGTGCGGATACGTGGGGACGGACCTCAGGAAGCATCGGCGATCCTTGCGGGTAGGCGAGCGGAGATGCCCGTTCGGAAGCCCTGATCGTTCCCACGGCCAGCCGATCTACTCGGCTTCGGGTGGCCCAATTCGCGGTGGGACCGAGGGGCCGGAGTCCACATAGCGGCGAGAGAGCCCAGGGCCAGAAGGGCCCCAGGCCGAGAACAACAGCGCTGCCCGGCCTTCCCACCCGCCCTCGGAGGGCACGGCTGCCCCGCGCAGGCCTTGCCGTCGAGACCGGCTACGGGCGTGAACAGCGACCGCTCTTCCTGAAACGCTGCGCTCCGGGTGAGCCAATATCTATGACCGCGAGATGAGGGTTAAACGCGCCGCGCGGGGAGCGTTTTTACCACAACTAACAGAGTGAAAAAAAATACCGCACACGGGCCACCACTCCATGCTACTGTCGATCTCAGTTGCAGTTGTGGTTCCCAAAGCTTCAAGCGCCTTCGCCGCTATTTTCAGCCATCGGAAGCGTCTTCGTGTTGCCGGTCATTTTCCGGACGGGGCATCATCGCGGCGACCCGGTATCCGTGCACCGCGGGTCCCGGCGCACTGCCCCAAAGGAGATATGGCATGACGTCAGGCACCGTGAAGTGGTTCAACGCAGCCAAGGGTTTCGGCTTCATCGAGCAGGACGGTGGCGGCCCCGACGTGTTCGCCCACTTCTCGAACATCGCCGCGCAGGGCTTCCGTGAGCTGCTCGAAGGCCAGCGGGTTACCTTCGACATCGCGCCGACCCAGAAGGGTCCGACGGCCGAGAACATAGTCCCCGCCTGACGCGCGCTTTGCAGCTGGGGCCCGCATCCCTCGGGACGCGGGCCCCAGCTACGGGCAGCCTCCGAGGTTTCACCTGCGGGATGGCGCCGACCGTGGCCCCCGCTCCGGGGAGCGGGCCCCTTCGGAGCCATACCGGTCGACGTCCTGGATTTCACGCCCCCATGACGTCACACATTTCATCGCCTGCGCCCGCACCAGATTCGCCGCAAGCCAGATTCACTTTCGCGCTCCATTCGGTCCGTTCTTGTGATTCCCCGCGCCACTCTTCTGCTGCGGGAATTCCTTGATGCGTGCCGCGTCAAGGAAGGTTCTGAATGAACCCCACACGTACGAACGGCCGCATTTCCCGCCCCCGCCGGACCGACAGCCCCGCCGACCCCGTCGTCCACTCCGTCGGCCCGTCCGCAGGCGCGGTCACCACGATGGAGCACCACGTGCCGCACGTCCACGGCGCCGACAAGCACCGGACGACGACGCAGATCGCAGCGCGCGAAGGCCGAGTGATCATGTTCCTGGACACCAAGCACGCCGTCGACCGGCTGACGCAGGATCTGCTGAACAGCGGTGTCCGGGCCGCCACCCCGCACGGCGGCACGTCACAGACGCAGCGCACCCGGACCCTGGCCCAGTTCAAGACCGGGCACGTCACCGTGCTCGTGGCCACGAACGTCGCGGACCGCGGCATCCACGTCGACTACCCCGACCTCGTCGTCAACGTCGACCCGCCGACCGACCGCAAGGACTACCTTGATCGCAGCGGCCGTACCGCGCGGGCCGGGGAGTCCGGCAGCGTCGTCACCCTGGTCACCCCCGACCAGCGCCGCGACATGACCTGCCTCATGGCGGCCGGCGGCATCGTGCCCCAGACCTCCGGCATCCCCGTGACGATCACCGCGCCGGTGGCCGAGCGGCGTGAGCACAGCGCGGCCTCACGCGGCCGACGCAGCCCCGCTTCGGCCGCCCGGCGCGCGACCGCGCGGACGTCCTCGTTCGACGCGGCTGCCTAGTGCCGCGTCAGCCAAGGTTTGCCCGGTAGCGAGGCGTCCTGGTGCGGTCAGATGCAAGGCGCCGGATCGGCCTCGTAGTGGGCCTACTCGGTCGATTCGGCAACGCCGCAGATGGCCGTGCCAGGGCGGCGAGCGGGGTGAACCTTGGCTGACGCGGCACTAGAACCTTCGTGATCAGGAAAATGACCCACCTCTACAGGAGGCACATTGTGACGCTGATTCAGATGCAGCCCCGCTCGGCGAATGCCACCCCCGTGCGCAGGACGGTGGCCGACGCCATGGACACCGCCGGACCGCAGGTCTGCGATGACATGACCATCGAGGTCGCCCTGTCCGTCATGGCAAGCGCCCGCACCGTGCACCTCCTCGTCAGCGACAACGACGGCCTGTGCACCGGTCTGCTCACCCAGGCCCAGCTCACCGCAGTCCGCGACAGCTCCGCGTACACAGACCGGATCCAGCTGCGCGACGTCCTCGGCGACCGCGGCCCGTTCACCTCTCCCGTGACCACCATGACCGAAGCCCAGCACGCGATGCGCTACCACCAGCTCGATGCCCTGCCTGTGGTCGACGAACACGGCAGCGCCTTGGGCATCCTCGCCCTTGCCCGCTGAACCGCCTCAACCGCGGCAGAACCATCCCCCATCCGTTCTTCTCCCTGTGAGGCATCATGCGCTGTGTCATCGCCCGCTTCCCCTTCGACCTCACCAAAAGCGGCGTCCTGGAATCCATGAAGGGCGTCAAGCCCGAGGAAATCTTCGGCGAGTCCGTGACCATCGGCCACCGCACCTACCCCGTCAAACAGGTCGGCCAGGTCATCACACGCCAGGACCGCCGCGATTTCAGTGCCGGCGAAGTCCTCCGGGCCATGACCCGGCTCGGCTTCACCTGCCGCGGCCTTCCTCCCCGGGCCGCCGCGCCCAAACGCGCTCTCACCCCGCTCCAACAGGCGTCCGCGATGCTCGGCATCCCTGCGGCCATCTGACCGACGGGCGGGCGTGAGCCGCCATCGAAGCAGCGGTGAGGGTCCGACCGGAATGCGCCGGTCGGACCCTCACCGCGTAACGGGAGATTCTCGGTGCGGCAGTGGGTCAGTGGTCGGAGTAGCTGAAGTCGCCCATGGTCCAGGCACTGACGTCCTCGATCGCTACCCGGTACATCCCACCCGTCTCCGGGATCCCCACCGCGCCCTGCAGAATCCGCGCCACATGGAAATGCAGATGCGTGGGCGGTTCCGCCTCGCGCGTCGCAGCGGTGAACACGGCGGAGAAATCGCTCAGGCGGGCCGAGTCCGCCAAAACCTCCGACACCCGCTGCCTCCACACGGCTTCCGGAGCCAGCCGCCCCGTGATGACAGCACCACCCGCTACCACGGTCAGAGACATCTGATTGCTGTGCCCGGACTCCACCAGGGCGGCGACGTCAACGAGCAGTTCGTCAGGCTTCGACATGAGAGACGATTTTAATCACCGGCCGTCCGGGCAGCTGAAGCAGTGGTGCTACATGAAAATGCAAGATCGAACTGCGCAGATGAGGGCGTTCTAGGCGGTGGGTCACCCCGGGCAGCTGCCCTGACCTGCCCTGTTCCAGCGCCACCGACCGCACTCCCCCGGCCTGGCCTGGCCACGACCCGTCTGCCTCCACCACCCGCACCACGACGACGCGACACCCGACCGGCCAGCCCCCTCCCCTCACGGCTACCGGTGAACTGCCCACGCCGGGGAGAGGGCGCCGACTGGACGGCCCACCGGCCCCGCGGTCCCGCGGCCGCGCGGCCCCGCTGAGCGCACCGGTTGTTCCCGTCGACCGCGTCAACTGCCTCCCCAGTGAAACGATGTGTACATGTCCCCTTCCGGAGCGGCCATCCGGCCAGCGAGCCACGCCGACCTGAAAGCCGTGGCCGACATCTACACGCACTATGTCCGCCACAGCGTGATCACCTTCGACGAGACGCCCCGCTCCGCCACCGACTGGGAGCAGTTGCTGGGCTCCCTCACCGTCCGGGGTCTGCCCTTCCTGGTCGCCGAACTGTCGGGCGCCGTGGCCGGGTACGCGTACGCCGCTCCGTGGCGCCCCAAGCCCGCCTACCAGTACACGGTGGAGGACACGATCTACCTCGCCCCCGACGCCACCGGCCAGGGGCTGGGCACCGCCTTGCTGGGCGGCCTGATCGACGAGACCGCCCGGGCCGGGAAGCGGCGGATGATCGCGGTCATCGCGGACACCGGCGGCGACGGCACCGGCAGCGACGCCTCGACAGCGCTGCACCGGCGCTTCGGGTTCAGCGAAGCGGGCCGGCTGACCGCCGTCGGCCACAAACACGGCCGCTGGGTCGACACGATGCTCCTGCAACGGTCCCTGCCGGAGCAGGGCTCCGCATGAGCGGTGGGGCCCGGGCGCGCGGGCGGCATGCTGTCGGGCAGGGCGGGTAGTCGGCAGGCACACCTCACAGAGGAGTGCTTCGTCATGATTTTCGCCATCGTCGGCATCTGTGTCGTTCTGGCCGTGCTGGCCTTCCTCGTGCCGCGCCTGTCCCGCCACCCCGAACGGGGCACCCAGCGCACCCTGGGCGCCGGTTCACGCGTCGGCGGCAAGGCCCCCGGCGTCCTGGGCCGACTCCTCAGCAAGCCCTTCCGCAGCAGCTCCAAGGCAGTTGGCCGCAGCGGCTCCGCCGGCCGGCGCGCCCGGGGCCACATGCCGTTCTAGGCGGTACGGCGGTACGGCCCTGGAGACCACCGCCTGAGGCGCTCAGGAGGACGGAGGCGTGTTCGCCGCGTCCAACTTCTCCAGCGTCCCCTGGAGCCGGCCGCGGGCCCCGCCCATGTGCAGTGCGAAGCGCGCGTGGGACAGGGGCCGACACGCGCCTGGCATGCCGCAACCGGAACCCCGGCCTCTTGCCGCTTGCCGCGCGGTGGCGGTCGCGCACCGATCCCCGGCCCGGAGGACCGGACCAGGGACGGCTTCCGCGCACACGGCCCCGGGGGTTACTGCGGGGGCTGCTGCTGCGGCGGGGGCTGCTGCGGCGGAGGTGGCGGGGGCGGTTGCTGGGGCGGAGGCTGCTGCGGAGGAGGCGGCGGCGGGGGTTGCTGCTGCTGGTTCTGCTGGTTCGGGTCCGTCGGCTGCTGCGGCGGGGGCTGCTGCTGGGGCTGCTGGCTCTGTTGCCCCGGATCGGACGGCTGCTGGTTGGGCGGCGGCTGCTGGCCCGGATCGGACGGCTGCTGACCGGGATCCGTGGGCTGTTGGCCGGGATCCGTGGGCTGCTGCCCGGGGTCCGACGGCTGCTGGCCCGGGTCCGTGGGCTGCTGGCCCGGGTCCGTGGGCTGCTGGGACTGATCCGGCGGCTCGGACGGCTCCAGTGACGGAGTATCGGACGGGCGGATCGTCTCCAGGCCCAGCGGCGAGTGACGCTTGATCCTCTTCGGCGCCTCCGCCAGGTTCGGGGCGTTCTGCTCACCGGGCATCGCCAGGTACTTCGGGTAGTGGGACGGGGACAGCACCACGTCCCGCGCCTTCTTGCCCTTGGCCACACCGATCACCCGCCGGAACAGCTCCGACTTGCCGGACGTCACCACGGTGATCCGCTTGACCGCGTCCGGGGCCGGGCGGATGACGGTGACCGCGTTCCGGGAGAAGCCGGACCACTGGGGGCCGGTGAACGTCAGCTCGGCGCCCTTCTTCGGGGCCGCCGCACTGATGGGATTTCCGGAGGCGCACTTCACGACCGGCATGCCCTTCCTGTCGACGAACACGGCGGTGCCCGCCTGGAGAACGGTGGCCGCTGGTTTCACCCGGCCCTGGTAGCCGTACGTCCTGGCGTAGGTGTCCGACCGCAGGACGACGCCGGAGAGCCGGTGCGCATACGCCCGTATGCGCACCGGCCGGATGTGCTGGACCTTGCTCCAGGCGGCGGCCTTCTTCGGGGCCGCCTTGAGGTCGCGGATCAGCTCCTGCCGGTCACAGGTCCGCCGGCCCGGGGTCCCGGCGTAGAGGCCGGGGGTGTCGCCCTGGAAGGCCCGGCCCCCGTTGGAGGGCGAGACCACATGCCGGCGGTCATGGCCGACGGCGGAGGTGAACGCCGGTACCGAGGTCTTCCCGACCGGTTCGCGGCGGTACTCCGCCGTCGCGGCCCACCCGGAGGGGGTGACCGTCCCCAGGACCGCCACGGCGGACACGACGGCGACGGATCCGGCGGCAAGTCCTGATCGGCGCGAGGTGAGATGCCATGAGATCGAGCGCATGTCCGTTTCCCTTCCCTCGCCCCCATGCTGCGCTCGGCCCGCGGATCGCCGCGTCCCCCGAAACCCCGACATCCGCCCCCACCTTCGGGGGACCGGCCCGCCTCCCCCATCCGCGGAACCCGGACCCGGCACGACGCAGAACCGCCCCCGGTCCGGTGGCCCGGACCGGGGGCGGCCGCTGCCCCTCGCGGTTCTGTGGAGGGATTCCCCGAACATCACGGCACATCGCGGATATACCCCTCCTCTTTAGACTAAACGCAAAAGCCCGTCCACGCTCCTGGAGGGAGAAGGCGATGACCGGCCCTGTCGTCGCTGGTGTCGACGGCTCGGAGCGCAGCCTGGCGGCGGCGGAGTGGGGCGCGCGGGAGGCCCACCGCCGAGGGGTCGGGCTGCGGCTGACGCATGCGTGTCCGCCGCTGCCGCGCAGGGTCTCCCCGGTGCCCGGATGGACCGCGTGGCAGCACGTGGGCGAGCAGATGCTGCGGCGCACGGCCGACGAGTTCAGGGGCCGCCACCCCGGCCTCGACGTCGAGGGGGTGCACACCGACACCGAACCCGAGCAGGCCCTGCTCGCGGCCGCTGCGGACGCCGCGCTGCTGGTCGTCGGGGCACGCGGCTGGGGCGGCTTCGACGGGCTCGCGGTCGGGTCGGTGGCGCTGTGTGTGGCGGCCGCCGCGGACTGCCCCGTCGTGACCGTGCCCGACACGGCGGCGCGACCGTCCGCCATGGGTCAGGACGCCGACGAGGTGGTGGCCGGTGTCAACGCGCACGACCCGGCGGACGAGACGATCGGCTTCGCCTTCCGCGCCGCCCGGGAGCGGGACGCCCTGCTGCGGGTCGTCCACGCGTGGGCGCTGCCCCCGGCCTCGCCCTCCGCCTGGATGCTGACCGTGCTGGAGGAGGACCGCGGCCTGTGGGAGGACCAGGAGAGCCAGGTGGTCTCCGACGCCCTGCGGGCATGGCGGGAGAGGTACCCGCAGGTCCCGGTGGTGCCGGACGTGGTGCTGCTGGGTCCGGCGCAAGCGCTGGTGCGGGCGTCGGAGCGGGCCCGGCTGCTGGTCGTCGGGCGCCGCACGAGCCCACGGGTGGCCGAGCGCCGCCTGGGCCCGGTCGCGCACGCGGTACTGCACCACGCGCACTGCCCGGTGGCCGTCGTACCGCACCCCGCCTGACCACGGACAGCCTGACCCGGACCACGGACATACGCCCTCACCCCCCCGTCAGCCCATGCCGTCACCCCCTCGTCCGAAGTCCGGCTCCGAATCCGGCTCCGAATCCGCGAAGCACGCGCCTCATCCGAAGAACACGCCGAACTCCGCGTAGAGCGCGGGGTCGACGGTCCTGATCCCGGCCGCGGCCTCGGCGAGCGGCACGCGCACGACGTCCGTACCGCGCAGCGCGACCATGACGCCGAACTCCCGGTCCACCACCGTGTCGACCGCGCGCAGCCCGAAACGGGTGGCCAGCCAGCGGTCGAAGGCGCTGGGCGTGCCGCCGCGCTGTATGTGCCCGAGCACGGTCGTGCGGGCCTCCTTGCCCGTGCGGTCGGCTATCTCCCGGGCCAGCCACTCCCCGACGCCGGACAGCCGCACATGGCCGAACGCGTCCAGCGCCGAGTCCTTGACCACCATCTGCCCCTCCTTCGGCACGGCCCCTTCCGCCACCACCACGATCGGCGCATACCTGATCTTGAAGCGGTTCTCCACCCAGCCGCAGACCTGGTCGACGTCGAAGGGCTGCTCGGGTATGAGGATGACGTTGGCTCCGCCCGCGATGCCCGAGTACAGGGCGATCCAGCCCGCGTGGCGGCCCATCACCTCGACGACCAGGGTGCGGGTGTGGGACTCGGCGGTGGTGTGCAGCCGGTCGATGGCCTCGGTGGCGATGTTGACCGCGGTGTCGAAGCCGAAGGTGCTGTCGGTGCCCGCGACGTCGTTGTCGATGGTCTTGGGCACGCCGACGACGTCGATCCCCTCGTCCGAGAGGGCCGCGGCGACCCCGAGGGTGTCCTCGCCGCCGATGGCGATCAGGGCGTCCACATCATGGTCGGCGAGCGTCTCCCGGACCCGGCGCACCCCGTCCTCGCCGGCCAGCGGGTTGGTGCGGGAGGAGCCGAGGATGGTCCCGCCGCGGGGCAGGATGCCGCGCACGGCCGGCACGTCCAGCGGCACGATCCCGCCGTCGAGGGCGCCGCGCCAGCCGTCCCGCACCCCGACGAAGTCGAGGCCGTGCACCTCGACGCCCTTGCGGACGATGGCGCGGATCGCCGCGTTCAGCCCTGGGCAGTCGCCACCACCGGTCAGCACCCCGACACGCATCTCCGCCTCCCTCCAGGACCTTCGATCCCGCCCCTCTCCAGAGTCCACCCATCGTCGCCCGGGCGCCCACTCCACGAAGCCCGCACCTGTGGATCACCTGCCGGATGATCGGACTGATAAGACTGATGCTTCCGCGGTGTGGATAGACTCCGCCGCGGTTTGCACCAGGGGACACAGCGCGAGAGGCAGTACGAGATGGCTCAGGCGAAGAAAATCGCTCTCTACATGCTGATCGTCTTCGTGCTGTACACGATCATCAAGACCCCGGCGCGGGCAGCCGATCTCGTCCAGGTGGGGTTCGAGGGCATATCGGACGCCGCCAAGAGCGTCGGTGAGTTCATGAGCGAACTGGTCAGCTGAACCGGTCGCCCGGGATGAGCGGCCGGGTATCAGCAGCCGGGTGATCAGGGGCTCCGCCTTCCGAGTGCCGACTGCCGCGCACCGAGGGAAGCAGCCGCCCCAGTATGGGGCAATTTCGCCACCAACACGTAGTAAAGCGGTGCTTGCACACAGTGCACATGTCTTGTGATGCTATGACCGCTTTGCCGGGTGAGTACATCGTGAAGGGGTGGCGTGACCGTGTCGGCCCGTACCGCGCCCAGAACCCCGTCCCGAGGCGATGACGGCAGAGGCGACGGCGGCAGCGAGAGCGGCAGAAGCCGCGGGGCTGACGCCAGAGCCCTCACCCAGGTGCTCTTCGCCGAGCTGTCCGGCCTCACCCCCGGCACCCCCGAGCACACCCGGGTGCGCGATGCGCTGATCGAGGTCAATCTGCCGCTGGTCCGCTACGCCGCCGCCCGCTTCCGCAGCCGCAACGAGCCCATGGAGGACGTGATCCAGGTCGGCACGATCGGCCTGATCAACGCGATCGACCGGTTCGACCCGGAGCGCGGCGTCCAGTTCCCGACCTTCGCGATGCCCACCGTGGTCGGCGAGATCAAGCGCTACTTCCGCGACAACGTCCGCACCGTGCACGTACCGCGCCGGCTGCACGAGCTGTGGGTGCAGGTCAACGGCGCGACCGAGGACCTGACGGTACTGCACGGCCGCTCGCCCACCACCGCCGAGATCGCCGAACGGCTGGGACTGGGCGAGGACGAGGTGCTGGCCTGCATCGAGGCCGGGCGCTCGTACCACGCCACCTCCCTGGAGGCCGCCCAGGAGGGCGACGGGCTGCCGGGGCTGGTCGACCGGCTCGGCTACGAGGACCCGGCGCTCGCCGGAGTCGAACACCGCGACCTGGTGCGCCACCTCCTCGTACAACTGCCCGAGCGCGAGCAGCGTATCCTTTTGCTCCGTTACTACAGCAATCTGACGCAATCTCAGATCAGCGCCGAGTTGGGTGTCTCGCAGATGCATGTGTCCCGGCTACTGTCCCGCAGCTTCGCCCGGCTGAGATCCGCGAATCGGATCGAACCGTCATCGTGACGGGGGACCCCCTCCCCGGCCCTTCGGCGCCGTAATGTCGACATGGCGCTACAGCGTGTTGCCGACATGTGACATTCTGCAGGAGTTGCGTTTGCCGCGGCCCGACCTCCGGTATTGAGGGGGAGGCTGCGTTGAACGCTTCAGAGCGCAACTGGGATCCGTCCGCGACCTCAAGGGGGTGGCATGTCCGTAGAACTGGGCAGCTCGAAGGTGCTCACCAACGACGCACCGCACGTGCTTGACGACTGCGACGCCATCGACACCCGCACCCTCTCCCGCTCCCTGTTCCTGCGGCTTTCCGCACTCGACCGGGAGAGCGAGGAAGCCGGGTATGTACGTGACACCCTCATCGAGCTGAACCTTCCGCTGGTGCGTTACGCGGCGGCCCGGTTCCGCAGCCGCAACGAGCCGATGGAGGACATCGTCCAGGTCGGCACGATCGGACTGATCAAGGCGATCGACCGTTTCGACTGCGAACGGGGCGTGGAGTTCCCGACCTTCGCGATGCCGACCGTCGTGGGCGAGATCAAGCGCTTCTTCCGCGACACCAGCTGGTCGGTGCGCGTGCCACGGCGGCTGCAGGAGCTGCGGCTGGCGCTGACGAAGGCCAGCGACGAGCTGGCCCAGAGCCTCGACCGTTCTCCGACCGTCACCGAGCTGGCCACGGCGCTCGGCGTCTCCGAGGAGGACGTGGTCGACGGACTCGCGGTGGGCAACGCCTACACCGCGTCCTCGCTGGACTCCCCCTCCCCGGAGGACGAGGGCGGCGAGGGCTCCCTGGCCGACCGGCTCGGCTACGAGGACAGCGCCCTGGAGGGCGTGGAGTACCGCGAGTCGCTGAAGCCGCTCCTCGCCAAACTCCCCCCGCGCGAGCGCCAGATCATCATGCTCCGCTTCTTCGCCAACATGACGCAGTCCCAGATCGGCGAGGAGGTCGGGATCTCCCAGATGCACGTCTCCCGGTTGCTCACCCGGACCCTGGCCCAGCTGCGCGAAGGACTCATCGCGGACTGACCCTGTACTCCTGACGGCCCGTCAGCCACACTGGGCCGATGCGACCCGCGGGGAGCCGGACAACGGGCCGCCGGGGCACGGCACTCGCCACCTCGGCGGTCGCGCTGTGCCTGGGCGCGCTGCTCGGCGGCTGCGCCGGAAGCGGCCAGGGCCATGTCGCCACCGGGGCGGCCGGTCCCGGTGACGGGCGGGCCCCGACGAAGGCCGTGCCCCCGGAAGGCGGCGTCGACCTGGTGCCGCTGGACCGGGGCGACGACTCCGGCGAGCGCCGCCGGACGGACGACGAGAGCGCCCCGGGCACGACACCGGGGACGACCGGCGCGGAAGAGACGAGCGGCGCGCCCCCCAGCACCGCGTCCAGCACGCGTACGCCCGGTCCATCGGCGTCGGCGTCGTCGCGGCCCCCGAGCACCGGCTCCGCCGGCGAACAGGGCGGCGAACAGGGCGGCCAACAGGGCGGCGAACGAGGCGGCGACGGCGATACGGGCCCGGGCGGCTCGGGCTCCACCGGCGGACGTACGGACGACGAGCCCGCACCCTCCTCCCCACCCGGCGGCACGTCTCCCGCGCCCTCCACACCCTCCGGACCGGCCGCCCTGAAGGTCGGCGACCCGGAGCGCACGGCGACCGACGAGCGCTGGTGCGAGAAGGTGACCGTCGAGTTCCGCAACACCGGTGGGCTGCCCGTCGTATCGGGCAAGGTGACGCTCTCGACGCATGTCGTCGACGCGCTCGGCCTCGATTGGGCGACGCTGGAGTCGAAGCGGAAGCTGCCCGCGCCGATCGGCGCGGGCCAGAAGCGAGTACGGACCTGGAAGGTGTGCGTGGACGCCTGGCGGGTACCCCTGGGGATGCACATCGAGACCCGGGACGTCTCGGTCGACTGGAAGCCCTGGGAGCCCCCGAAGCCCCGGAAGTCCGGGGCATCCGAGGCGTCCTGAAGGTCTGACAGGTCCCGAGGGACCGGCGGATCAGGCCAGGGCCAGCCAGGCCACCGCTGCGACGATGACGACCGCGGCGACCACGCCGACGATCACGCCGACCCGCGAGCCGCGGCTCGACGTGGCGGCCGTCTGCGGCTGCCGTCCGCCGTCGTCGACGAACGCACGGAACATCTGGGTGGAGCCGGCCGGGTCGTGGTTGCCGCTGGGGCTCTGCGGGTTGTTCGCCATGGGCCCAGACCCTAGCGAACGCGCGGATTCCCGCCCACCCCTGGGTCACTCCAGGCACCTCCCACCTCAGTGACCCCATTTGACCGATAAGAGGACAAGCCTTTAAGGGGAATTTACTACCTCAAGCCACCCAGTCATTTGCCTGTAGCAACTAACTTCCTCTATGGTTGCCTAAAGCAACCTAAAGTCTCAAGGAGGTGCGATGGCAGCGCAGAGCCAGTACGAAGAGCTGGCCCGTCAGCTCAGCGCCATCGGCACCGTCAAGCGCGGTTTGGGTCGCGTCCTCCCAGCCGACTGCCCGGCCGGCTCGGCCGTCGTCCTCATGCTCCTCGACCGCTACGGCGAGATGCGCATGAGCAAACTCGCCGAGCTGCTCGGCATCGACATGTCGGTCACCAGTCGCCATGTGGCCCATGTCGCCGATCGAGGCTGGGTGGACCGCAAGCCCGATCCGCTTGACCGGCGCTCGCGGCTGCTGAGCATCAACGCGAACGGATCGACTCTGCTCAGCCAGGTGTCGGAGCGCTACACGCAGGCGCTCGCGCACTGTCTGAACGACTGGTCGGACGAGGACGTCGGCCACCTCAATGAACTTCTCGCCCGGCTGCGGTCGAGCTTCGGTGACACCCGGCACCGGCTCCTGCCGCACCAGGTCGAAAGCACCACCCGTACACCTTCGCAAAGTTAAGGACATTCATGGCAACGACCACACCGGACGGCGGTGTGCGGGGACCCGCGGGGCACCCCGCCCACGCCAAGCACGGCGGAGGAGGACACCACGGCCGTCAGGGCCAGGGTGCCGACGCCGCGGCGCCGATGACCCACCGGCAGATCATGGAGGCGCTCTCCGGGCTGCTGCTGGGCATGTTCGTCGCGATCCTGTCGTCGACCATCGTCTCCGCCGCACTACCCAAGATCATCGCCGACCTCAACGGCAGCCAGTCGTCCTACACCTGGGTGGTCACCGCAACCCTGCTGGCCATGACGGCCACCACCCCGCTGTGGGGCAAGCTGGCCGACCTCTTCAGCAAGAAGCTGCTGGTCCAGATAGCCCTGCTGATCTACGTCGCGGGCTCGGTGGTCGCCGGTCTGTCGCAGAACCCCGGCATGCTGATCGCCTGCCGCGTGGTCCAGGGCGTCGGCGTCGGCGGACTGTCCGCCCTCGCCCAGATCGTCATGGCCGCGATGATCTCCCCGCGCGAGCGCGGCCGCTACAGCGGCTACCTCGGCGCGACGTTCGCCGTCGCGACGGTCGGCGGTCCGCTGCTGGGCGGCGTGATCACCGACACCGACTGGCTGGGCTGGCGCTGGTGCTTCTACGTCGGCGTGCCGTTCGCGGTCATCGCGCTGGTCGTGCTGCAGAAGACCCTGAAGCTCCCGGTCGTGAAGCGGGACGTCAAGGTCGACTGGGGCGGCGCGTTCTTCATCAGCGCCGCGGTCTCGCTGCTGCTGATCTGGGTGACCTTCGCCGGTGACAAGTACGACTGGATCTCCTGGCAGACCTACGCGATGGTCGGCGGTGCGGTCGTCCTCGGCCTGCTCTTCGTCCTGATCGAGTCCAAGGCGAGCGAGCCGATCATCCCGCTGCGTCTGTTCCGCAACAAGACGATCACTCTCGCCTCGTTGGCCTCCCTCTTCGTCGGTATCTCGATGTTCGTCGGCACCGTCTTCTTCAGCCAGTACTTCCAGCTGGCGCGCGGCAAGACGCCGACGATGTCCGGCGTCATGACCATCCCGATGATCGGCGGCCTGTTCGTCTCCTCGACGATCTCCGGTCAGATCATCACCAAGACCGGTCGGTGGAAGGCGTGGCTGGTCACCGGCGGTGCGCTGGTGACGGCGGGCCTCGGGCTGCTGGGCACCATCCGGTACGACACCCCGTACTGGCACATGGCGATCTACATGGCGCTCATGGGCCTCGGCATCGGCATGATGATGCAGAACCTGGTCCTGGCCACGCAGAACCAGGTGGCCCCGCAGGACCTCGGCGCGGCCAGCTCCGTCGTCACCTTCTTCCGCTCCCTGGGCGGTGCGATCGGTGTCTCGGCGCTCGGCGCCGTGCTCGCCAACCGGGTGACCGACTACGTCAAGGACGGTCTCGCCGAGCTCGGTCCCAAGGGCCGGGCGATGGGTCACGGCGGCACCGGCGGCGGGGGCATCCCCGATGTGCAGGCGCTGCCGCAGCCCATGCGCACGATCATGGAGAGCGCCTACGGACACGGCATCGGCGACGTCTTCCTGTTCGCCGCCCCGGCCGCGCTGCTCGCCTTCCTGCTCACCCTCTTCATCAAGGAGGTCGCGCTGCGTACCCACACGGGCTCGCTGCAGGCCGCCGAGGACACCCCGGCGGGCGACGCGGCCCCCGCGAACGCCACGGTCACCGCGGAGACCGGCCACGGCCGGACCGAGGAGCGGGAGCCCGCCCTGGTGGGCGCCCCGGCCGCCGACCTGTCCACGTCGGACTCCGGGCGCGCCCCGGCCGCCGCGGTCGCCCCGCAGCGCCTGGCGGCGTACGCCTCGGCCGGTGACGGCGGATCCGGGCACCAGCCCCGGCAGGGCGTGCACGGCTTCGTGCGGAACGCGGAGGGCGGCGCCGTGCCGCGCGCCGCGGTGACGCTGATCTCGCTCGCCGGGCGGCAGCTCGGACGTTCGGTGGCGCACACCGACGGCTCGTACGCCCTGGACGCCCCCGGCTCCGGCTCGTACGTGCTGATCGCGGCCGCCGACGGCCACCAGCCGCAGGCCTCCACGGTCGTCGTCGGCGACGAACCGCTCGGTTTCGACATCGTGCTGTCGGCCACCAGCGGACTGGTGGGCACCGTGCGCGGCGCCGACGACGGGCAGCCGGTGAACGCGGCCATGGTCGTGATCACCGATGTCCGCGGTGAGGTGCTGGCCACCGGCAAAACCGGTGAGCAGGGCGAGTTCAGCTTCGAGGAGCTGGTCGCCGGAACCTTCACGGTCGCGGTGAACGCGCCCGGCTACCGGCCCTCCGCGCTGCCCGTCGAGGTCGGCTCCCAGGGCCTGACCCGGCTGGAGATCGCGCTGCAGGCAGGTGCCCGGGTGCAGGGCACCGTACGGGCCGGGGCCGGCCGGCGCCCGCTGCCCGACGCGCGGGTCACGCTGGTCGACGCGGCCGGGAACGTGGTCGCCACCGCCACCACCGGGGAGGACGGCGCGTACGCCTTCACCGACCTGGACGCGGGCGACTACACGGTCATCGCGAGCGGCTACCCGCCGGTGGCGGGCAACCTGACGGTCGCGGGGCACGGGATCGACGGACACGACGTCGAACTCGCCCACCCCGGCGACTGAGAACTCCGGGGCGCGGGGCGTGCGCAGAGCGGAGACGCGCCCCCGCCCCGGACCGGGCGGCGGATGATTCCGCCGGACCCGGAACCCGGATCCGGGCAGCGGTGTACATCAGGCAGGGGACGGCCTCACACCGCTGCCCGGGCCCGGGCGCGGAAGAAGCACAGCACCACGGGAGCAGGAGACGACACGCGGCATGACGACCACTGGGGCAGGAGCAGGCGGGGGAGCGGGGTTGCGGGCCCGGATCCTCACCCGCGACGGATGGGCGGTGCAGCACGCGGTGCTGACCGTCACCGATATGACGGGCGGGCAGGTGCTGCGCGCCCAGGCCACCGAGGACGGTTCGGTGCGCAGCGAGGAGCCGCTGCCCCCCGGCCCGTACACGATCATCGCCACGGCGGTGGGGTACGCACCGGTGGCGTCCACGGCGATCGTCACGGCTGCCGGGCGCGCCGATGTGGGCACGCTGGTGCTGGCCCGGCAGGGCGGGGTGGAGCTGCCGCCGCCCGGCGCGTGGACGCTGGATCCCGCGCATTCGACGGTGGGGGCCGTCGCGCAGCATCTGGGCATCTCCAGCGTGCACGGGCGGTTCACGGACTTCGGCGGGCGGATCGAGATCGCCGAGGACATCGAGAAGTCGAGGGTCGAGGCGGTGATCCAGGCGGCCAGCATCGACACCGGCAACGAGATGCGGGACGGCCATCTGAAGTCGCCCGACTTCCTGAACGTGGAGCAGTTCCCGGTCCTCACCTACACGAGCACGCATCTGAGCGCGGCCGGCCCGGACCGGTGGACGGTGCACGGGGAGCTGTCCATGCACGGTGTGGTGCGGGACGTGGACCTGGACCTGACCTATCTCGGCACCGGCCCCGACCCCTGGGGCGGGGTGCGGGCGGCCTTCCGGGCGACCGCGGAGCTGCGCCGTGAGGACTTCGCGATGAACTACAACCAGGTGGTCGCGGCGGGCATCGCGGCGATCGGCACCACCTTGCGGGTGGAGCTGGCCATTCAAGCAGTTCAAGGGGACCAGGCCGTCCAGGGCGAGGAGCTTCCGGCGACCGTATGACCGCCGCGGCGCCCGCCCGTGGGCTACGGGGCGTCCCGCAGGGCCTCGATACCGGCGATCGCGAGGTCCAGCGCCAGGGTGAACTCCCGCTCGCGCATCTCCTCGACGCTGTATCCGCGGCTCGCTTCCATGGTCCTGCGCGATTCGTCGAACTCCGGGCGATCCTCCAGCGAGCCCATCACCTCCCGGAACAGCTCGTCCTGGGTCACCCCCAGCGTCCGGCAGAGGGCGGAGTAGCGGCCCTCGATGGTGCTGAAGCCGTAGACGAACTGGTAGACGAGGGAGAGCGCGCTGGTGATCTTCTCGTCCGGCAGTCCGCTGTGGCGCATCACCCGCTGTGCGGCGCTGGAGAAGGCCATCGCGTTCGGCCCGATGTTGAAGTACTCCCCCAGCAGCGGGGACAGCCAGGGGTGGCGCACCAGCACCTGGCGGTATTCGAAGGTGAGTTGGCGCAGCTGCTCGCGCCAGTCCCGGCCCTCGTCGGTGGCGGGCTGTTCCGGCTCCCCGGCGGGCCGGGCGGCCTCCGCGGGAAGGACGATCTCTCCCATGCAGGCGTCGAGGGCGAGTTCGAGCAGCTGGTCCTTGGTCTCCACGTACCAGTAGACCGACATGGCGGTGACGCCCAGATCCGCCGCCAGCCGGCGCATGGAGAAGCCCGCGAGCCCTTCGGCGTCCAGCAGCCGGACGGTCGCCGCGATGATCTTCACGTGGTCGAGACCGACCGGCTGCTGATCGCCCTTGCGTTTGGGGGCCTTGCGCTCGGAGAGCCAGACGCTGGACCGTGGGTGGGTGGCACGGCTGCCGGTTGCCATGGCGGCTCTCCTTCTGCGCTGCGCTGCTGCCGCGTATCAGGCGGACACGATGCGCGACGGGTCATACATATCCGATGCTATGCCGCCGGAGCCACCGGTGAAGATCGTTCGGCCCGGCGCAGCAGCAGCGCGGCCAGCACACCACCGGCGAGCACGGCCGCCGCGCCCACCAGCTGGCTGGTCTCCACCCCGGAGGCGAAGGCGTCCAGGACGGCCGTCCGGTCCTCGGGGGTGCGGGCCGTGGCGAGGGCGGCCGGGAGCGAGCCCGCTCCGGCGGCGGCCGCGGGCAGCAGCGTGCCGAAGCGGGAGTTCAGCACCGCGCCCAGGACCGCGACGCCGAGCCCGTTGCCGCATTCGGTCAGGGTGCCGTTGACGCCCGCGCCCACCCCCGCCTTCTCCGGCGGGATGGCCGACATGATGGCGTTCGCCATCGCGGGCATGGCGAACGCGATTCCGGCCCCCATCACCACCAGCCCCAGGAGCATCCCGCCGTAGCCGTCCGCACCGAGGACCGCGATCAGCGCGAGACCCAGCGAGAGCATCCCCATGCCGGTGACGATCGTCAGCGGCGTGCCGAGCTTCGGCAGCAGCCGGGCCCCGACACCGGTGAGGTTGAGCGCCACGATCACCAGCGCGAGCGGCGCGGTGCGCAGCCCCGCGTCCAGCGCGTCGTAGCCGAGCACGAACTGCAGATGCTGGGTGAGCAGGAAGAGCGAGCCGCCCATGCCGAAGGCGACAAGGATGCCGCCCGCGACGGCGCCCACGAAGGAGCGGTTGCGGAAGAAGTGCATGTCCAGCATCGGATAGGGGATATGACGCTCCCACAGCGCGAAACCGGCCAGCACGGCGACGCCGACGAAGGCGGACAGCAGCACCCGGTTCGAGGTCCAGCCGTGCTCGGGCCCGGCGATGATCGCGTAGACGATCCCGGTCATGCCGACCGTGGAGAGCAGCGCGCCCAGCAGATCGGGCCGGTCGCCGGCCGGATTCTTGGACTCGGGGACGAGCCGGACCACCGCGGCGAGGCCGAGCAGCGCGACCGGGATGTTGATCAGGAAGATCGACCCCCACCAGAAGTGCTCCAGCAGACCGCCGCCGATGAGCGGCCCCGCGGCGAAGCCGAGCGAGCTGACCGCGCCCCACACACCGATCGCCTTGGTCCGCTCGGTGTCGTCGAAGATCTGCACCACGACGGCGAGCGTCGTGGTCATGAGCAGCGCGCCGCCGACCCCCATTCCGGCGCGGGCGGCGATGAGCTGACCCGCCCCCTGCGCCAGCGAGGCGATCAGCGAGCCGACGCCGAACAGGGCGAGCCCCGCGACCAGCATCTTCTTGCGCCCGTAGCGGTCGGCGGCGCTGCCCGCGCTGAGCAGCAGTCCGGACTGGACCAGCGAATAGGCGTTGATCATCCACTGGATGTCGGCGGTGGTCGCGTCCATCTCCCGGGCGAGGGAGGGGACCGCCACGTTGAGGATCGTGTTGTCCAGCAACACGGTGAGCTGGGCGAGGCAGATCACGGCGAGGATCAGCCAGCGCTGCGGATGGCCGCCGGAGGTGGTGCCGGGCGGGGCGGCAGGTCCGGTATCGGCGGTCGGGGTCGTCATGGGGACTCCAGGGAGGTGTATGTACGGTGCGTGGCCAGACGTTCGCCATACACCGTACAAATGCCGCTGTACGGCGTACAGCGAATTTCCGTCGCGCCGCGCCGCATCCTGTTCGCCCCGTTCGCCCTGTTCGCCCTGTTCGCCCACATGGGTACGGGCCGGTGGCCGCGGGGGGAACCCGGCCACCGGCCCGTACGAAGCGGGGCTGTAGGCGTCAGCTGGAGGACTTCTTCTGCGTCAGGTCGTAGAGCGTGGTGCTGCCCACGGTGACCTTCTTGTAGGTCGCCTCGATCCAGGTGGTGATCTTGGAGGAGGTGCCGTTGCGACCGCCGCCCGGGCCGCCGCCCATGCCGGTGCCCGAGGAGATGAAGTAGTGGATCTTCCCCTGCTTCACATAGTCCTTGAACTGGGCGAGAGTCGGCGACGGGTCGCTGCCGTTGAAGCCGCCGATGGCCATCACCGGGTCCTGGGTGGCGAGCTGGTAGCTCGCGGCGTTCTGCGAGCCGATGGCCGCCGCGGTCCAGGTGTAGTCGTCGGCGTTCTTCTCCAGCTTCGCCTTCACCTTGGCGTTGACCTGCGCGCCGTTGAGCAGCCCGACCATGCCGCCGCCCATACCGCGTCGGCCGCCTTCGCCCATGGCGCCGGGGAACATGCCCCGCTGACCGTTCCGGCCCTGCCCCTGCTGGCCCTGCTGGCCCTGCTTGCCCTGCCCTTGGGCGTTGCCGGTGCCGGTGCCGTTGCCGGTGCCGGTGCCGTTCTGCTGCGGCCACCCGCCGCCCGGGAAGCCGCCACCGGGACCACCGCCCGGCATGCCCTGCTGACCTTGACCCTGGCCCTGCTGGCCGCCCTGCATCCACGGCGGGCCGCCCATGCGCCCACCGCCGGGGCGGCCGCCGCCGGGACCGCCACCCATGCCGTCCGACACCGTGGGACCGGCCGTGATGATCGAGCCGCTCTTCGGCGTCTCCACCGTGTTCAGCGTGTACGCCACCGGCCCGGCCAGCGCCGCCGCGAGACCGAGCGCGGCCACGCCCAGCGCGAGCGTCCGCCCCAGCCGCGCCGCGAACAGCAGCCCGGCCGCGGCCGCGAGACCGGCGATCAGCACCGCCCAGCGCAGCCACGGGTGCCAGTCCGCGGACCGGCCCAGCAGCACGTACGACCACCAGGCCGTGACCGCGACCGTGACCGCGAGCACCACGCAGACCGCGGTGCCGACGCGGCCCCCGGCCTGCCGCCGCTCCCACAGCAGCGTCGCGCCCATGCCCACGATCGCCGCGATGTACGGCGCGAGGGCGATGTTGTAGTACTGGTGGAAGATCCCGGACATGAAGCTGAACGTCGCGAACGTCATCAGCAGCGCCCCGCCCCAGACCAGGAACGCGGCACGCCGGGCGTCCGTCCGCCGGGCCCGCCAGGTCAGCCACACCCCCGCCACCAGCAGGATGAACGCCGCGGGCAGCAGCCAGGCGATCTGACCGCCCATGTCGGAGCCGAAGAGCCGGTCGATACCGCTCTCGCCCCACATCCCGCCGCCACCGCCGCGCGCGCCACCGCCGCCGACGCTGCCGGTCTCGTTGCCGTTGATGCGGCCCAGGCCGTTGTAGCCGAAGGTCAGCTCCAGGAAGCTGTTGTTCTGCGAACCGCCGATGTACGGCCGGGACGCCGCGGGCCACAGCTCGACGATCGCGACCCACCAGCCGCCGGAGATCACCATCGCGAGCCCCGCGAGCAGCAGTTGCCCGATCCGCCGGCCCAGCCGGGCCGGGGCGCACACCGCGTACACCACCGCGAGCGGGGGCAGGATCAGCCACGCCTGGAGCGTCTTGGTGAGGAAGCCGAGGCCGAAGCAGATTCCGGCCAGCACCAGCCACTTCGTCCGGGCGTCCTCCAGCGCGCGCAGCACGCAGTAGACGGCCGCGACCATCAGCAGGCACAGCAGCGCGTCGGGGTTGTTGAAGCGGAACATCAGCGCCGCGACCGGGGTCACCGCGAGCGCGCCGCCCGCGATAAGCCCGGCGGCCGCGCTGAACCGGCGGCGTACGGCCGCGTACAGCACCCCGACCGTCGCGACGCCCATCAGCGCCTCGGGGATCAGGATCGCCCAGGAGGAGAGGCCGAAGACGCGCACCGAGAGGGCCATCGGCCACAGCGCGGCCGGGGGCTTGTCGACGGTGATGGAGTTCGCGGCGTCCGAGGAGCCGAAGAAGAACGCCTTCCAGCTCTCGCTGCCCGCCTGCACGGCGGCCGAGTAGAACTGGTTCGCGTAACCGGAGGCGCCCAGGCTCCACAGGTAGAGCACGGTGGTCGCGGCGAGCAGGGCCCACAGCGCGGGCCGCGCCCAGCGCGGGTCCTCCGGACGGCCCCGCCAGGCCCGCGCCAGGCGCGAGCCGCCGGAGACATCGGAGACGTCAGGCGCGATGGGGGCAGCGGCGGCGGGAAGGGGCGGCGGCGCACCGGCTTCCCGGGTGCCGTGGTCGTACGTCGTCATCGGTTGGTCCTCGGGTCGTGGTCGGTGGTGGCTCCGCTGTCCGACGGGAAGACCCAGGCCCGGAAGAGCAGGAAGCGCAGAACGGTCGCGGCGAGGTTGGCCGCGATGAGCACGGCCAGTTCGGTGCCGTGCGAGGGGGAGCCGGGGGCGGTGTCCAGGGCGGCCAGGGAGCCGCTGGTCAGCACGAGGCCGATGCCGAAGACGACCAGGCCCTGGGCCTGGTGGCGGATGGCCCGGTCCCGTCCGCGGACGCCGAAGGTGAGCCTCCGGTTGGCCGCGGTGTTGCCGAGCGCGGACAGCAGCAGCGCCAGCGCGTTGGCCACCTGCGGGCCCGTACCGAGCCGGAGGAGCGTGTACAGCGCCAGAT
This sequence comes from Streptomyces sp. NBRC 110028, assembly GCF_001417735.1. Taxonomy (GTDB): domain Bacteria; phylum Actinomycetota; class Actinomycetes; order Streptomycetales; family Streptomycetaceae; genus Streptomyces. The sequence goes on along the minus strand of NZ_BBUZ01000022.1, from coordinate 502,193 downwards.
AGACGAGCGTGGACAGCCCGCCCACCACGCAGAACCCGACGAGCTGGCGGGCCAGTCCGCCCGGCACCCCGCTCAGTTCGCGGTCACGCGGATCGTCACCGAACGGGCGGCGCAGCCGGTCCAGCGGGAGCGCGCCGGTGGCCAGTGCGCGCCCCACCCGCCAGACGCCCTTCAGGTCGTCGGTGGCGGTCTTCACGATGTGCACGGTGCTGTTCGGGTCGTCGACCCAGTCCACCGGCACCTCGTGGATGCGCAGCCCCGCCCGCTCGGCCAGCACCAGCATCTCGGTGTCGAAGAACCAGCCGGTGTCCTCGACCATCGGCAGCAGCCGCTCCGCGACGTCCTTGCGGATCGCCTTGAAGCCACACTGGGCGTCGGAGAACCGGGCCGCCAGGCTGCCCCGCAGGATCAGGTTGTAGGCGCGTGAGATGAACTCCCGCTTGGTGCCGCGCACGACGCGCGAGCTGCGCGCCAGCCGCGATCCGATCGCCAGGTCCGAGTGGCCCGAGATCAGCGGGGCCACCAGCGGCAGCAGCGCGTTGAGGTCGGTGGACAGATCGACGTCCATGTAGGCCAGCACCGGCGCCTCGGACAGCGACCATACGGTGCGCAGCGCCCGCCCGCGGCCCTTCTGCTCCAGCCGGACCGCCGTCACCTCCTCGACGGTGTCGTCCAGGTAGGCCGCCACATGGGGCGTGCGGTCCGTACTGGCGTTGTCCGCGATGGTGATCCGGAATCGGTAGGGGAAGGTGCGCGTCAGATGGTCGTGCAGCCGGCGCACACACCGCTCGAGGTCCGCCTCTTCGTTGTAGACGGGGATCACGACGTCGAGCACCGGGCGGCTGCGGTCGACCGCGATGTGCCGGCGCGCGGGCAAGGTCTGCAGGGGTGTCTCGGGCGGCGCCTCGAGAGGGGTGTCGGTTCGCATGGAACGACATTCGCGAGCGGCGCTGTCACGGCTGTGTGGTCAGCCTGTGACCTGGCTGTGAGTGCGTAACGTCCTGGTGAACAGGGAGGTGGACGCCGAACACCGTACGCCCCGGCACGCTGTCCACCGTCACCTGTCCGTCGTGCGCGGCGACCACCGCGTGCACGATGGCCAGCCCCAGACCGGTGCTGCCCGCGGTGCGCGAACGCGAGGCGTCACCGCGCGCGAAGCGCTCGAAGACGTGCGGCAGCAGATCGGGCGGGATGCCCGGGCCGTCGTCCTCGATCTGCAGCGAGACGTACGACGGCGGCCGCCGCGGCCCCGAGGTGCCGGGGTGCGCGGCCGCCCGCGCCATGGCGTACGGGGATCCGTACGGCGCCGCGTAGAGCGAACCGGACCCGCCGCCGCCGGGCGGCGCGCCGTGGCCCGGCGAGTCCCGGCTTGGGCCGTGGCCGAAGGCGTGGGGCGAGCCGGGCCCGAAGCCGTGGACGTCGCCCGGATGGTTCCGGGGTCCGTGCGACGGGCCGTGCACCATGCCGTACGGCGCCGGATACGGCGACGGGCGCGGCGCGGTGTGCGGGCCGCCCCACAGCACGCGCGCGGTGACGGTCGTCCCGGCCGGGGTGTGGTGACGGGCGTTGCCCAGCAGGTTGACCAGGACCTGGTGCAGCCGCGCCGAGTCGCCGTGGACGAGCGCGGGTTCGTCCGGCAGCTCCAGCCGCCACTGATGGTCGGACCCGAGCGCCCGCGCGTCGCTGACCGCGTCCACCACCAGCGGGGACAGGTCCACCTCGGCGTACTCCAGGGGCCGCCCGGCGTCCAGCCGGGCCAGCAGCAGCAGATCCTCCACCAGCCCGGTCATCCGCCCGGCCTCGGACTCCACGCGGCCCAGCGCATGCCGGGTGTCGGGCCCGATCTCCTCGCGGCCGCGCCGGGTCAGCTCGGCGTAGCCGCGGATCGAGGCGAGCGGGGTCCGCAGCTCATGGCTGGCGTCGGCGACGAACTGCCGTACCCGCGTCTCGCTCTCCTGCCGGGCCGCCAGCGCCGATTCGATGTGCCCCAGCATGCGGTTGAGCGCCGCCCCGACTTGGCCGACCTCGGTCCGCGGATCGGCCTCGGAGGCCGGGACCCGCTCCCGCAGCGCCACCTCGCCGCTGTGCAGCGGCAGCTCCGAGACCCGGGTCGCGGTCGCGGCCACCCGGCGCAGCGGGCGCAGCGAGATGCCGACCATGGTGGCCCCGGCGAGCCCGGCCGCGACCAGCCCGGCGGCGGCGACGCAGACCTCGACCAGGATGAGGGTGTTGACGGTGTCCTCGGTCTGGTTGAGCGGGAAGCCCATGATGATCCCGCCGTCCCTCGGGTTCCACTTGGCCACGGCTCGATAGCTGCCGAGGCCGGGGAGATCGACGACGTGCACGGTGTCGTCGCGGGGGACCGAGGCGAGCGCCTTCTCCTGCCCGCTGGTCAGCTCGTCGACCCGCTGCGCGGCGTTCGAGAAGTCCGGCAGCAGCGGCTCGTCGTTGCTCTTGCCGGACTTGATCACCTTTCCGTCCGTCCCGAGGCGCGCCCCGGCCGTTCCGATGGGCTGCCCGGGCCCGTTGAGGAAGAAGATGCTCTCCGGTCCGCGCGGATCGATCGAGTTCGGCTGCTCGCTCGCCTTGCGCATCGCGCCGGCCGCGGAGGAGCGCAGGTTGTTGTCGACCTGGCCCTCCAGATACGACTTCAGGGCGATCGTCGTGACCGTGCCGATCACGGCGCAGACCACGGCGATCAGCGACACCGCAGAGACGACCAGGCGGGTGCGCAGCGACCAGGGCCGCCGGGCGGCGGCCCGGGTGTTGTTCCCGCCGCGCGGGCTCGGGTGCGCCACGGTGTCTACTCCCCGGGCTTGATCAGATACCCGGCGCCGCGCCGGGTGTGGATCATCGGGCTGCGGCCCGCGTCGATCTTGCGCCGCAGGTAGGAGATGTACAGCTCGACGACGTTGGCCTGGCCGCCGAAGTCGTAACTCCACACCCGGTCCAGGATCTGCGCCTTGCTGAGCACCCGGCGCGGGTTGCGCATCAGATAGCGCAGCAGCTCGAACTCGGTCGCGGTGAGGTGGATCTCCTGCCCCGCCCGCGACACCTCGTGGCTGTCCTCGTCCAGCACCAGGTCACCGACGGCCAGCACCGATTCGCTGCGCGCGGCTGCCGCCCCCGACCTGCGCAGCAGCCCGCGCAGCCGGGCGACGACCTCCTCCAGGCTGAACGGCTTGGTGACGTAGTCGTCGCCGCCCGCCGTCAGCCCGGCGATCCGGTCCTCGACGGCGTCCCGGGCGGTCAGGAACAGCACCGGCACCTCGGGCAGCTCACGGCGCAGCCGGCCCAGGACGGTGAGCCCGTCCATGTCGGGCAGCATGACGTCGAGGACGACCGCGTCGGGGCGCAGCTCACGGGTCGTACGGATCGCCTCGGCACCGTCGCCCGCCGTCCGCACCTCCCAGCCCTCGTAGCGCAGGGCCATCGACAGCAGGTCGGCGAGGGCCGACTCGTCGTCCACGACCAGCACCCGGACGGGGCTCCCGTCCGGTCGCAGCAGCTCGGTACGCCCATGGGGCGAGGTCGCCATCATGAACGTCAGCTTCCGGCGACGGTCTGAGAGCTTCCTTTCGGGTACCTGTGAATAACCTGAGAATCCTATGGCCCCGAAACGGCCCCGAACCCGGCTCCGGGTCCGGCCCCGGAGCCGACCCCTGGCCCCGGCCCCGAACCCGGCCCCGGAGCCGACCCTGGCCCCGGACCCCGGTCCCGGGATGGCCCTTGGGACGGCCCCGGGAATAGGCGGAATCCCCCTCCGGTTCGCAGGAATATGGCTACTCAACCCGCCCTCGGCAAGATCGGCATCTGGACCGCGGCCCTGCGGGTCACGGACTCCCTATCGGCACAGCAGGTCGGCGAGGCGGCGGCCGAGCTGGAGGAGCTGGGGTACGGCACCCTCTGGCTCGGCGGCAGCCCCAGCCCGGACCAGGCCGGGGCGCTCCTGGAGGCCACCGGCCGGATCACCGTCGCGACCGGCATCCTCAGCATCTGGGACCACGACCCGGCGTTCGTGGCCGAGCGGTACGCCGCCATCGACGCGGCCCACGGCGGGCGCTTCGTGCTGGGCCTCGGGGTCAGTCACAGCGCGCTCGCCGGTGAGCGGTACGCGCGCCCCTACTCCGCGATGCGGGAGTACCTGGCGGCCCTGGACGCCGCCCCGACCCCGGTCCCCGCGTCCCGCCGGATCCTGGCCGCCCTCGGCCCGAAGATGCTCGAGCTCTCCCGCGACCGCGCCGCCGGCGCCCATCCGTACCTGGTCACACCGGAGTTCACGGCGCAGGCGCGGGAGATCCTGGGCGACGAGGCGCTGCTCGCCCCGGACCTCAAGGTCGTCCTCGAACCGGACCTCGACCGCGCCCGCACCATCGCCCGCGACTACCTGGCCCGCTACCTGGCCCTGCCCAACTACACCAACAACCTGCTGCGGCTGGGCTTCGAGGAGAAGGACTTCGCGGACGGCGGCAGCGAACGCCTGCTGTCGGGCGTCTTCGCCCTGGGCGACGCGGAAGCGATCCGGCACCGCGTCGACACGTTCCTGGCGGCGGGAGCGGACCACCTGGCGGTCCAGGTGGTGAACACCGCCCCGTTCACCACCCTCCCCCACCAGGAGTGGCGCACCCTGGCCGAAGCCCTCCCCCTCGGCAACGGCTGACGCGCCGCTGCGGGGGGCCGCTCACGCGCGTCACAGGCCGAACAGCCGCGCCGCGTTCCCGTGACAGACCCCCCGCAGCCAGTCGTCGTCCTGGTCCAGCCGGGTCAGCGCCTCCAGGGCGTGCCCGTACCCGTACGGGATGTTGGGGAAGTCGCTCCCGAACAGCACCCGGTCGCCCAGCGCACCGAGCCGTCCCCGCTCCTCCGGCGGAAAGGGCCAGTGGGCCTCGGAGAAGTCGGTGAAGGCCATCGTCGTGTCCAGGTGCACCCCCTCGTACCGCTCCGCGAGCCCCAGGAAGTCCGCGTACTCCGGCAGTCCCATGTGCGCGACGACCAGCCGCAGCCGGGGGTGCCGGGCCAGCAGCCGGGCCACCGGTTCGGGTCCGGTGTGCTTGCCGGGCGCCGGTCCCGAACCGCAGTGGATGACGATGGGCGTCCCGGCCTCGGCGAGCATCCCCCACACCGGGTCGAGCAGCGCGTCGCCCGGGTCGTACGCCCCCACCTGCACATGCGACGTGACCACCCGCGCCCCGCCGTCCAGCGCCGCGCCCACGTACTCCTCGACGCCCGGCTCCGGGAAGAAGGTCGCCGTGTGCAGACAGTCGGGCGTACGGGCGGCGAACCCGGCCGCCCACTCGTTCAGCCACGCCGCCATACCGGGCTTGTGCGGATAGACCATCGAGGTGAAGGCCCGCACCCCGAACCCCCGTATGAGCGCGAGGCGTTCGTCCTCGTCCTCCCGATAGGTGAGGGGCCACTCGATGCCGACCAGCGGCTCGACGGCGCGAAGTACGCCCAGACCTTGTCCAGGACGTTCTTCGGCATGAAGTGCGTGTGCACGTCGATGATCCCGGGCAGCCCGAGCCCCTGCCAGAAGCGACGGACGGGTGCAGCATCAGTCATACGGATCACGGCACGACGGCCGGAATCGCGCACCGCGGCGCACGCACGAGGGCCCGGCACCAGATCTGGTGCCGGGCCCTCGTCTCAAGTAGCGGGGACAGGATTTGAACCTGCGACCTCTGGGTTATGAGCCCAGCGAGCTACCGAGCTGCTCCACCCCGCGTCGATGAATGCAACACTACGTCATTCCCCCCGCTGAGGGAAATCCGTTCCTCGCGGCGCTCCAGCGGCGGTCCCACCACGCCCCGGGGGCCCTGGCTACGCACCGGCCCCGGCAGCGACAGCCGTGACGGTGAACTCGTCCCCGCACACCCGCAGCCCCGAGGCGACCCGCGCGGTCATGGCCTCCTTCGAACCGGGCGGGTAGGCCTTCACCAGGGAGGCGCTCTTCCAGCACGGCTTGTCCGAGAGGCCGTCGTTGATCGTGTGCAGCACGGCGTGCGCGCTTCCCCCGGCGGCCACCGTGACGGGCTTCCCCTGGGCCCCCTCGCGCACGGCGGCCTTCCCGATCGTCTGCCCGTCCCTGGCGAGCAGCGACACCCCGGGGAATCCGTTCAGCGTGCAGGCGCTCCTGCCCTTGTTGGTGAACACCAGCGCATACCGGATGTTGCCCGCCCCGATGTCGGCGTTCCCCACGCGCAGGCTCATCGACGAGGACTCACACCGCCCGCCGCCGGCGCTCCCGGCCTTCGACCCGATCTCCTCACCGGCCGCCGCCGCACCCGTCGCCGAACCCTTCGCCGCGTCGCCGTTTCGTGAGGCGGCGGACGCGGGCGCCTTCCCCTCGGGCTCGGGCTCGTTGCCCTGACAGGCCGTCACTCCCATGGCCGCCACCGCCGCCATCGTGGCGACGACGACCTTGCCCCGGCTGGTGAGCGTGATGTGCGACACGGGAACCCCCTTGCGGTTACGAGCGTCTCTCGCATCAACAACCCTGCCGATCCGCGCTAGTGCTGTGTTAACACCCGAGTGGCACATCACTAACGCATCGCTAATGCCCCGGCCCCGCCACGGCCGCGGGGGAGTCCGGAACAATCACCGCATGACCGCCCCCGTGCCCCCCGTGCAGGCCCTGATCGTGGTCGACGTCCAGTCGGCCTTCGTCACGGGCCCCGACGCGGTTCCCGACGCACCCCGCCTCCTCGACCGGACCACCGACCTGATCGCCAGGGCACGCACCGGTCGCTCGCTGATCGTCCACCTCCAGAACGACGGCCCCACGGGCGCGCCCGACGAGCCCAAGACACCGGGCTGGGAACTGCACCTGCCGGTCCACGAAGGCCACCGGGAGGTCGTGATCCGCAAAACGGAGGACGACGGCTTCCACGAAACGCCCCTGGGCGACCTGCTCGCCGAGCGGGGCGTACGGGCCCTGGCCGTGTGCGGGGTGATGTCCGAGATGTGCGTCAGCGCGACGGCGCGCACCGCCCTGGAGCTGGACTACCGGGTGGTCATGCCCCACGACGCCCACGCGACGTACGACATCCCCGCGGCAGCGGGCATCAGCGACCCCGTCCCGGCGCCGATGGTGTCGCGCGTCGCCGAATGGGCGCTGGGCGACGAGATCGAGATCATCGCGCAGGCCGCCGACGTCACCTTCACGCCCCCTCCGGGGGCCGCGCTCGATACACCAGCGGATACCGCCGGACCAGCGAACGCCGCAGCGTCGAACCGGGCCGCGGCCGGGCGGATTCCGCCCGAGTCCGGTCGTACGACAGCGGCGGCGGCCACACCATCGGAATCCGCACGGACGGAACAGAACGGCGCCCGCTCCGCAGCCGGCTCGCCCGGAGGAGCGCCAGTGGCCATCAGCAAGGCCCGCACCGAGCACATCCACCGGCCGGTGGGGCGCGGAACCTCATTTCCCGAGCGCCGCCTTGCGCAGGGTTCGCCCGGCGATCCGGGCAGCCGCTGACGGGGGCAGCAGGCGGCCGAAGACGAAGGTCTGGAACGTGTTGAGACCGCCGTCGACGACTGCCGGGCCCCGGCCGCGCAAGGCGGACATCACAGTGTCCGCGACGGCATCGGGCCTGCGCTTGCCCGGCATGCGCCGTGTGTTCATCGGAGTCTCGGTGGGACCGGGGCTGACCGCCACGACCCGCACCCCCGTCCTCCTCGTCTCGGCCCACACCGCCTGAGTGAAGGACAGCACGAACGCCTTCGAGGCCGCGTAGGCGGCCAGATACGGAGCGGGCGCGTACGCACCGGTGCCCGCGATGTTGACGATCGCCCCCCTCCCCCGCGCGACCATGGCGGGCAGCAAGAGCGCCGTCAACTCCGCCACCGCGCCGACGTTGAGGTCGACCAGGCCCCGCACCCGCGCGGGATCGCTGCCGGCGACCGGCCCCAGCACGCTGACGCCGGCATTGTTGACCAGCACGTCGACCTCGGTTCCCGCATCCTCCAGCCACTCGGCCAGCCGGGAAGGAGCACCCTGGTGCGAAAGGTCCAGAGCGAGCGTCGACACATTGACCCCATGCTCGGCACGCAGCCGCTCGGCCGCCGCCTCCAGACGCGCGCTGTCCCGTGCGACCAGGACCAGGTGCATGCCCTGCCCGGCCAGCCGCTCGGTGATGGCCGCCCCGATGCCTGTCGCGGCGCCGGTCACGACCGCGGTTCGCCGCCTCGGCTCTTCCTTCGTCTTCATGCCCGGAACGCTAAACTTTGACATTGATGTCAAGGTCAAGTCTGGCTCTGTGGAGGAGACGGCGTGAGCATCGGAGAACTCAGCAGGGCCACCGGGGCCAGCACCCGTTCACTCCGGTACTACGAGGACCAAGGGCTGCTCTCCAGCAACCGCCGCTCCAACGGATACCGGGACTACGGTGAGGAAGCCGTACGCCAGGTCGCCTTCATCCAGGACCTCTTCCGCGCGGGACTGCCCTCCCAGATCATCCGGGACATCCTTCCCTGCACCGCGCCGACACCGCCCGCAGGCGAGTGCACACAACTCCTGGCCCGCGTCCGGCAGATCCGCGACGAACTCGCCCGCCAGGAGCAGCAGATCGCCCAGCGCCGCGAGATGCTCGACCGGTACCTCTCGGGCACGGCGGCCCCCACCAGCCTTGGCGGCCAACCCCACTGCTCCGCTTGAGGCGGCGTCAGCAATGAGTGCCCTTCCCATCTCCCCGAAACAGCGTGCGCGCAGCCCACGCTGCGCGCGCAGGTGATGCAGTTCCGACCCGGCCAACAGCGCTGATCGTCCAAGGCGCTGGCTCTGTCGGCGGAAACTGGTGAACAAAGACCAAAGGCCACGTCCGCGCACCTTCCGGCCCATTTTGAGTATGGGTACTCAGGCGTGCGAGTGCTGTGCTGTGCTGTGCAAGGTGAGGCCATGTTGAGCAGCAGGTTATGCCGTTGGTTGAAGGGCGTCGGCGTCTCGGCAGCGGCAGCCCATACGACGTACAGGGCCTGGAAGTCCGCCGAGCAGTGGGAGTGGGAAGCGCAGCAGGCCGATCCGGATGGAGGCATCGGCGCAGGGTTCATCGAAGGCGCGCTGGCCACAGTCGCTTTGGTGACGCTGGTGCCGTTGCTGCTGTGGGCAGGGATGCGGCTGCTGAGGGAGCGAGACAATCACCTGCTGGTGATCATGGGATGGGCGACGTGGATCTTGCTCAACACTCAGCTGGCCGAGAGCAGCGCCGACAAGGTGGAAACAGAGTTGTTCTTCGCCGCGTTCGCTCTGCTCGGCGGTTTCCTGTCACTGTTTCGCCCCACCGCGCCAGAAGGGTGATCGTGACGGCGCTCCAAGCCCATCGTGGCCGGCAGCGCGGAGCTGGGCTGGCGACAAGCGGAAGGCAGCGGCAGCGATCTCGTCGCCGCTTCCATGACCTCCGGCACGCCTGCGCGCCCCTGCTCTACGAGCAGGGAGCCGACGCTCGAATGGCCATGGACGTCCTCGGCACGACTTGAGGCCCGGACGATGATGACGGCACCGGCGGCGCCCTGGTCACCGTCTGCTCGACACGCGCGGCACCAGCCAACGCAAGAGGCCCCTTCCATCTCTGGAAGGGGCCTCTGAGCTGCTGCGCGCTCGGCAGGATTCGAACCTGCAACCTCTTGATCCGTAGTCAAGTGCTCTATCCGTTAAGCTACGAGCGCTTGGCTTCCCGGCGGTTTTTCTTGCCGGTCGGCGTTGCGGGGACAACATTACATGACCTGCGCCGTCACGCGAAATCCGCTTCCCTCACCCCCTCTGACCTGGGCAGATGCCTGTTTTGAGGTCGGTGACGCCCGTCTGGGCGACAGGGGAGAAGGCACGCGCGGGACGGCGTGGAGCGCTCCGACCGGATGACGCTGCGGAAGCGGTTCGTCACTCGGAGGGGGTACACGGAAGAGCCCCGGCCGTGATCGACCGGGGCTCTCAAGAAGCGGAGGCTGAGGGATTTGAACCCTCGATGGGCTTTAGGGCCCAAACCGCATTAGCAGTGCGGCGCCATAGACCAGACTAGGCGAAGCCTCCAGCACACCGTGTCGGCTCACGCGAGCGCGATGTGGTGTGTGCAGATGATGTCACAGCCCAGCGGGATGTCACCAATCGCGGCCTACGGTACTCGGCAGGCGGGCAGGACCGCAAAGCGCTTAGGGGCACAATGCCCGGATGGCGGCGCAACGCGCGCGGCGGGGGCGCGTTAGCAGGGGCAGGGGCAGCGCGCCCCGGCTCTGATCACACCAGGAGTACTCCCATGCCCCTGCTGCATCGCCTCGCCGTCACCACCGCCGCCGCCGTCGCCGCCACCGTGGCCGCGCTGAGCCCCGCGGGGGCCACGCCGCTGCCGCTGCCGATGTCGTACGACGGGGAGAGCTCCGACCGTCTCGTCATCAGGGTGAGCGAGACGGGCCGGCACCTCGACGCCGTGCGGTACGTACTGGCGTGCCACCCCACCGGCGGTACGCATCCACGGGCGCGGGCCGCCTGCCGTCAGCTGGACGGGCAAACCGAGTGGGGGCGGGATCCGTTCGCGCCGGTACCGCCCGGGGCCATGTGCACGGGCCAGTACGGCGGGGAGGCCATGGCGACGGTGAGGGGACGCTGGGCGGGCCGTCCCGTGAATGCTCGCTTCACGCGAACGAACGGGTGCGAAATCGCCCGCTGGAACCGTTTCTCGATCGTTTTGCGTCTTCCTGGGAGCTGACCTGGGGATTGGGCCGGGAGTGGGCGACGGAGGGACCCGAGAGGTTTGTCCGGGCGTGCGCCGAGACGTGCACGTCCTGCTGCGACCTCCCTCTCATCTACCGCCGCGCCCACCCTTGGTGCCCGTAGACTCCCCTGAGACACTCCACGGACGGGCGGCACACACCGCGGGTGTCAGCAAGGTGCGGTAAGCCAGGGAGGAAGCGTCGTCGTGAGCAGCAGGCCATCCCGAGGCGCTGCTCGCCTCGCAGCGATACTCGACGCCCTTCCCGACGCGCTGCTGTTGGTCAACTGCAACGGCACGATCGTCAACGCCAACCACATCGCGCTGGAGTCCTTCGAGGCTCCGGGCACCGCACTCGTGGGTCGTGGTCTGCTCGATCTTCTCCCCTCCTTCGATCCCAATCGGATCCCCGGGTCGATGCGCAGGCCCGGGGACTCGGAACGGATCATCAGCACCAAACCGACCCGGATGATCGCGCGGCGCACCGACGGGGCCCAGTTCCCCGTGGAGGTGACCAGCGCGAACGTGGAGGACGGGCGGACTCCGTACGCCGACCAGTACAGCTATACCGGCGACGAGCTGCTGATGCTCATCGTGCGGGACCTGACCGGGACGCTCGACACCGAGGCCGAACTCGCCCGCCAGCAGCGCCAAACCGAGATGATTCTGCGCGCGGCGGCGGAGGGCGTGGTCGGCGTGGACACCGAGGGCAAGGTGGTCCTCGTCAACCCGTCCGCGGCGCAGATCCTCGGCTTCCGGGCCAGTGACCTGGGCGGTCAGGAACTTCACTCTCTTGTACACCACTCGCGCGCGGATGGTTCCCCTTTCCCGTACGAGGAGTCCCCGCTCGCCGACACCCTGCGCTCCGGCCGCAAGCACCGGGTGCGCGGCCAGGTGCTGTGGGCCAAGGACGGGAGCGCGGTGCCGGTCGACCTGACGACCGCGCCCGTACGGGACGGCGAGCAACTCGTCGGCGCCGTCATGGCCTTCACCGACCGGCGCGCCGAGGAAGCCCTCGTCTCGACGCACGCCGAGGAGTTGGAGAGCCTCGCGGCGCGGCACGGCAAGGAGCTGGAAGAGCTTCGCGACGAGCACGCCAAGGCGATGGAGGAGCTGCAGGGCCGGCTCGACCGGGAACGGCAGACGTACGCGGAGCGGCTGGACGCCCTCGCCGCCCGCAACAGCCAGCTGCTCGCGGTGCTCGACCAGTCGCTGCGCGGTCCGCTCCAGGAGCTGCGCGGCGAGCTGGGCGTCCTGGCCGACGACCCGGCCGGGCAGCTGTGGCCCGAGGCCAACCAGATCCTGCACCACCTGGCCGCCGGGTACACCCGGATGACCACGCTCGTCGACAACGTCCTCAGCTATCAGCGGCTCGACGCGGACGGCGAGGAGCTGGCCCGGTGCGCCGTCTCGATGGACGAGGTCGTCGCGGCCGGTGTGGAGGGCGCGGTCGAGCTGATCGGCCCGGGGCGCGCGCAGTTCGCCGTGCACGCCCCGCCGATCGAGGCCGAAGTGGACCCGCAGCGGGTGGCCCAGGCGCTGGCCCATCTGATCGCCGACGTGGCCGGGGTCGACTCGACCGGCAAGGCCGCCTCGGGCGGGGGCGGCGTGTCCGGGGACTCGACGATCGTGGTCGCGGCGGCGCAGCGCGGCAACGTCGTACGGATCGAGGTCCGCGGGCCGTACGCGGGCGGCGACCCGGTGCACGAGCCGATCGTGCGCGGGATCGTACGCCGGCACGGTGGTGTGCTGCAGACGCACGAGATGCCGGGCATGGGCGGGCACGCCTACGTCCTGGAGGTGCCGATCTCGGCGGCGGCCGCGGACCAGGAGCGCGCGAAGGCCGACGCCCAGGGGGCATCCGGGGGCGCGGACGGTACGCACGGTACGCGGGGACAGGGCACCTCGGGCGGCGGAACGGGCGCGGCCACGGAGACCTCGGGCGGCGGCGCGGACGGCGAGCCGAACGGCGCCCCCGGCTCCGGTGATGCGCAGGGCGCACCGGGAGCGGACACGAGCGGCGCGCAGAACCGTTCCGTATCCGTCGCGCTCCCCGCGGAAGCGGGGGGTACGGATCCGAGCCGCCAGAATCAGCCGGGCGAGCAGGACCAGCCGCGGCCGACCGGGCGGCGCCGGGCGCGCCCGCGCCCCGACGAGGACCCGTCGGCGGTCGGCGCCGGTACCGACGGCCAGCACGATCCGCACGGTCCGCAGCCGGTCGGTCCCGCCGCGATGGGCGTCGTACCGCCCCAGGGCATGGCGGCTCAGCCGCAGCCCCCGGCCGCGGGTGGCCGGCGGCGCGGCTCCCCGGCCCCGGAGGCCGACGGTCCGTATCCGGCGCAGCAGGGCGGCCAGGGTGGCCAGGGCGGAGGGGCCCGCTCCCCGTTCGCGCTGCCCCCGGCGGCGGCCGACGCGAACGGCCCCGGCGCGGCCGGTGCGGGCGCGTCCGCCATGCCCGCGCTCACCGCCGCCCGCACCCCCGAGCAGCCACAGCCCGCCTGGGGCGAAGCCCCCCAGGACTCCGCCGAGGCAGAGCAGGCGGGCCAGCCCACCGGGCGCCGCCGCGCCCGGCGGCCCCTGTCCGAGACGCCGAACCGGCCGGTGCCGGAGCAGCCCCAGGCACAGCCGCAGCGCCAGGCACAGCCGCAGCCCCCATCGCAGCCGCAGCCCGCGGGCGATGCGGGTGCGGCACGGTCTCCGTTCGCGCTGCCGCCCGCGGCGGCGGACCGGGCCCAGCCCGGCGCGCTGCCGCCCGAGCTGGGCCCGGCGGGGCCCGCCGGGCTGGTCCCCGCGCAGCACGGTGGCCGGGATCCGCGCGTCGGCGCTCCACAGCCGCAGGCGCAGGGCCGACCGCAGGGTGGTGGCCTGGCCGTACGGGGCGAGCCCGTGCCCCCGGGCGGCACCGCGCGCAACGGAAGCTGGCCGTCCGGTCCTGGTCAGGCCCCGCAGCAGGGTCAGCAGGCACCGGCCCAGCAGGGCCAGTACCAGGGACAGGGCGGACCGCAGCCCCCGCGTCCGGGCACGGCCGGGCCGGGCGCCGGAACGGGCCCCGGTGCGGGTCCCGGTGCGGGTCCCGGTGCGGGCCCCGGTGCGGGCCCCGGTGCGGGCCCCGGTGCGGGCCCCGGTGCGGGTCAGTCGGCCATGCCCGCGCTCCCCGTCGCCCGCGCCCCCGAGCAGCAGCAGGCTGCCTGGGGAGAGGCACTGCAGGACTCCCTCGGCGGCCAGCAGGCGGCCCAGCCCACCGGGCGCCGCCGCGCCCGGCGCCCCCTCTCCGAGGAGCAGCCGGAGCCCGCGCCCGGTGCGCAGCCCCCCGCACAGCAGTTGCCCCCCGAGGTGCCGCGCAGCGTGCCGCCCCAGGGCGCGCCCCACAACCCACACCAGAATCCGCATCAGAACGCGCCGCAGGCACCCCAGGGCGCCCCCCAAAGCGCCCCGCACGGCGCCCCGCACGGCGCGGACACCACCCAGGGGCGCGCGTTCAGCGTGCGCACGCTGGGCCAGGGGGTGCCGTTCGCGCAGCAGGTCAGCGAACACCAGCGCACTCCCCAGCCACAGCAGCCCCAGACGCCCTCCGGTGGTACGGCCACCGCGGGGTCGGGCAGGCGGCGCAAGCTGGCCGCCCGGCCCGATATGGCAGGGCAGAACACCTCGGCGGACCTGGAACCCGCTGCCAACCGCGCCCACCCGCAGGCCCCGGCGCAGGCCCCCGGCCAGGCGGGGCCCCCGCCCGGAGCGCAGCCGCGCGCCCAGCCCGGCCCGGGGCCGCAGCCGCCCCGCCCGGCCTCGCCGCAGAGTTCGGGGCGCGCCTTCGCGATCGGCGCGCCGGACGAGGGAGCGGAGGGGCCGGAGCCGCTGGACGGGCCCAATGGGGCCATCGAGATCGTCGACGACCGCACCCCGCCGCCCGACGACGAGCTGCCCCCGGAGCCGCTGGACAACCCGCGCCGCCTCCTGGTGTGGCCCGCGCCGGACATGTCCACGCAGCAGGCGCTGAGCGACCGCGGCTACCGCCCGGTGATCGTCAACTCCCGGGAAGAGGTGGACGCGCAGATCGCCGCGTATCCGGCGGCGCTGTTCGTCGACCCGCTGACCGGGCCGATCACCCGGACGGCGCTGCAGTCGCTGAGGACGGCGGCGGTCGCCGCCGAGGTGCCGGTGCTGGTGACGGCGGGGCTCGGCCAGGCGACGCGGGAGGCGGCGTACGGTGCCGACCCGGCCGTCCTGTTCAAGGCGCTCGCCCCGCGCGACAGCGAACAGCATCCGCCGCGCGTCCTGCTGATCGAGGAGCACGAACCGATCGCGGCGGCGCTGACGGCGGCCCTGGAGCGGCGCGGCATGCAGGTCGCCCGGGCCGCGACGGACGCGGACGCGGTGGCGCTCGCGGGGCGCATGCGCCCGAACCTGGTGGTGATGGACCTGATGCAGGTACGCCGCCGCCGGGCCGGGATCGTCGACTGGCTGCGCGGCAACGGGCTGCTCAACCGCACCCCGCTGGTCGTCTACACCTCCGCGGACATCGACCCGGCGAACCTGTCGCGGCTCAGTTCGGGCGAGACGGTGCTGTTCCTCGCGGAGCGCTCGACGAGCGCGGAGGTGCAGGCCCGGATCGTCGACCTGCTGGCGAAGATCGGCACCAACTGAGGAACCGGATGCGGCTACGGGTACGGCTACGGCTGGGGGGAAACGGCCCCAGCCGGAGCGCCTCGGCCCAGCGGCGTCAGTCGAGCGTGGTCACCTCCAGCTCGCCGTCCGCGTACCGCTTCCGGATGACCTTCTTGTCGAACTTCCCCACACTCGTCTTCGGCACCTCCGGGATCAGGGCCCAGCGCTCCGGCAGCTGCCAGCGCGCGACACGCCCGGCGAGGAACTCGCGCAACCCCGCGTAGTCCACGGTGGCGCCCTCCTTGAGCACCACCGTGGCGAGCGGGCGCTCGTCCCACTTCTCGTCGGGCACCGCCACCACCGCCGCCTCGGCGACCTCCGGATGGCCCATCAGGTGGTTCTCCAGCTCGACCGACGAGATCCACTCGCCGCCCGACTTGATGACGTCCTTCGCCCGGTCGGTCAGGGTCAGGTAGCCGTCCGGGGAGATCGTGCCGACGTCGCCGGTCTTGAGCCAGCCGTCCTCGGTGAACTTGTCCTCCGGCCGCATGGGCTCGCCCGTCGCCCCTCCGTAGTACGCGTCCGCGATCCACGGTCCGCGCACCTCCAGTTCGCCGACCGCGACCCCGTCCGCGGGCACGACCGCGCCGTCGGGCGCGATCAGCCGGTACTCCACCGAGGCCGGGAACCGGCCCTGCGTCACTCGGTACGGCCATTCCTCCTCCGCCGTGAGACCGGCGGGCGGATGGGCCATGGACCCGAGCGGCGACAGCTCCGTCATGCCCCACGCGTGCACGACACGGATGCCGTGCCGCTCCTCGAACGCCCTCATCAGGGACGGCGGGCAGGCCGATCCGCCGATGTAGACATGGGCGAGGCTGGAGACGTCCCGTGGCGTGGTGCTCAGTTCGGCGAGCAGTCCCTGCCAGATGGTGGGAACGGCGGCGGCGAGGGTGGGCCGGGCGGCCTCGATCATGTCGGCGAGCGGCGCGGGCTGCAGGAAGCGGTCCGGCATCACCATCGAGGCGCCCGCCATGAACGCGGCGTGCGGGGTGCCCCATGCGTTCGCGTGGAACATCGGCACCACGGGCAGCAGGGTGTCCTTCGCGGACATGCCGAATGCCTCGGCGCTGTTGACCTGCATCGAGTGCAGGTAGATGGAGCGGTGGCTGTAGGCCACGCCCTTCGGGTCGCCGGTCGTTCCGGAGGTGTAGCACAGGGCGGCGGCCTGGCGCTCGTCGGTCACCGGCCAGGGATGGCGCTCGGGGCGGCCCTCGATCAGTTCCTCGTAGTCGTGGACACTGGCCCGGCACCCGTCCAGGACGGAACGGTCGCCCGGCCCGGCGACGACGATGTGCTGCACGGAACGCAGCTCGGGCAGCAGCGGGGCGAGGAGCGGCAGCAGCGAACCGTTCACCACGATGACGCGGTCGGCGGCGTGGTTGATGATCCAGGTCAGCTGCCCGGTGGGCATCCGGAGATTGAGGGTGTGCAGCACGGCGCCCATGGAGGGGACCGCGAGATAGGCCTCCAGATGCTCGCAGTTGTTCCAAAGAAGCGTGCCGACCGTCTGGCCCTGTTCGACACCCAGCTCGTCGCGCAGCGCGTTCGCCAGCCGGGTGGCGCGCAGGCCCACTTCGTGGAAGGTGCGGCGCTGCGGCTCACCGCCGCCGGTCCAGGTGACCACCTGGGCCTTGCCGTGGGCGAGCGCCCCATGTTCGAGGATGCGGGTCACGGTCAGCGGTACGTCCTGCATCGTGCTGAGCACCGTGGCCTCCAGGTTTTACGGTTACGCGCGGGTAGTCCGCCGATTGTGCAAGCGACCGGCCGGTATGTCACTACCCCGCTCGCCTCGGAGGACCACTCCGCCCTGCAGCCCTCTCAGCCTCGGCCTGGGGCCCAGGCCCTGCTCCCTGCGCTCTTTCGCCCTCGGAGCACTCGCGTCAGGCCGCGCGGCTCAGCTCCGGGTCCTCGCGGAGCTTGCCGAGGGCGCGTGAGACGGCGCTCTTCACCGTGCCGACGGACACCCCGAGCACCTCCGCCGTCTGGGCCTCGCTCAGGTCCTCGTAATACCTGAGGACGACCATGGCTCGCTGACGGTCCGGCAGCCGCATCACCGCGCGCCACATCATGTCGCGCAGAACCTGCTGCTCGGCGGGGTCGGGGGCGGGGACCGGGTCCGGCTCGGGCAGCTCCTCGCATACGAACTCGTCGACCTTGCGCTTGCGCCACTGGGAGGTCCGCGTGTTGACCAGCGCCCGGCGCACATAGCCGTCCAGCGCCTTGTGGTCCTCGATCCGCTCCCACGCGATGTAGGTCTTGGTCAGCGCGGTCTGCAGCAGATCCTCGGCGTCACAGGCGTTGGGCGTCAGCGAGCGGGCGGTGCGCAGCAGCATCGGCCCCCGAGCCCGTACGTACGAGGTGAACGACGGGAACGCGGCGGCGGAAGCCCCAGTGCACACGGTCGTGGTCATGCCCCAACGCTAGGGAGCGAGCGGCTCATCGGGGATCGGCCACAAGTGCCGAAGCCGCATCAACCTGAGGTTGTAGGGGGAGGGCCGACAACACCTCCTGCGGATGGAGAGGGCGGTGGTTTCCCTCAGGGTTGTGCCGGACAGGGTCGCCCCGGTGCGTGGCCGACCGCTCAGCTGATGATCGCGACCGGCGCGTCCACCTTGTTGCGGTCGATCTGCATCGTCCGGCCGCCGTGCTTCTCGCTCACATTTCCCACGTACTGATGGATGCGGCGGTGCGGCTGCCAGGCGTTCTTGGCCAGGACCGGTTCACCGGCCAGCGCCGCCTTCCCGTTCCAGCGCGCGAACCACATGACCGAGGGAAGGTCACGGATCCCCGCCTTCCGGGACTTCTCCAGATGGCGCACCCCGGACTCGGCGCTGCTGTAGAAGCCGGGGAAGAAGCCGTGCGACCGCACCTCGCGGTTCCAGCCGCGGATGAAAGACAGCGTGGTGGCCGCGCAGCCCGCCTTCCCTTGGTCGTACGCCTCCATGTCCAGATAGAGCGCACTGCGCTTCTTCATCGCCAGCGCCTTGGCGCGGGCCACCGCGTCCTTCCCCTCCGTGCGCCCCTGCGACCAGGGCGTGCCGCCGATGGGGACATGCTTCTTGTTCTTGTTGCGGACGCAGGGGGACTGGGACCCCACGAAGATGGGCAGCACATGCCACCCCATGCTCTTCACGCCGCGCATCCAGGAGGCGCTGAGGTTGGGCTGGCTGGGGCAGGCCCGGCCGCGACCCGCGTAGTAGACGCCGACGGCGCGGTACCGGGAGACGTTCCACGCGCGCAAGGCGGCGAGCGAGGGGGCGTGGCAGGTGTCGAAGCCCCAGCCCTGGAAGACCTTGGCCCCCAGGGGCCGGGGGTCGGGGAGTGCTTCCGCCGAGGCGGGAGCGGGGCCGGTGATCGAGGTGGCCAGCACCGCGATCAGACTGACGGCCCAGCCCATGAACATCCATCTGCTCTTCTTTCTTCGGTTCATATGACGAGTCAAGGTGGATACCGGACGGCCGGTGCCGCAGACACGCGCGTGGTTCAGCCGTCTGCGCCGAGGAGGAGCCCGGATGTCGGTACCCCGGTGCCCGCGGTGACCAGGGCGCGGGAGGCATGCGGAACCTGGTTGACGGAGGTGCCGCGTATCTGGCGGACGGCCTCCGCTATCCCGTTCATCCCGTGCAGATACGCCTCGCCGAGCTGACCGCCGTGGGTGTTGAGCGGCAGCGCGCCCTCGGCGACGTAGCCGGCCGCCTCGCCCCGCTCACAGAAACCGAACTCCTCCATCTGCATCAGTACGAACGGCGTGAAGTGGTCATAGAGGATGGCCACATCGATGTCGGCTGGGGCCAGCCCGCTGCCGCTCCACAGCTGACGCGCGACCACGCCCATCTCCGGCAGCCCCGAGAGGTCGTCCCGGTAGAAGCTCGTCATCTGCTCCTGCGCCCGGCCCGAGCCCTGCGCCGCCGCCGTGATCACGACGGGTGGGCGCGGGAGGTCACGGGCCCGCTCGACGCTGGTGACCACGATCGCCTGGCCGCCGTCCGTCTCCTGACAGCAGTCGAGCAGCCGCAGCGGCTCCACGATCCAGCGGGATGCGGCGTGGTCGGCCAGGGTGATCGGCTTGCCGTGGAAATACGCGGCCGGGTTGGTGGCGGCATGGCGGCGGTCGACCACGGCCACCTGGCCGAAGGCCTCGGGCGTCAGACCGTAGGTGTGCAGATAGCGCTGCGCGGCCATGGCGACCCAGGAGGCCGGGGTCAGCAGGCCGAAGGGCAGCGACCAGCCGAGCGCCGCCCCCTCGGCCGACGGCTCGCGGTGCTGCACCCCGGAACCGAAGCGGCGTCCGGAGCGCTCGTTGAACGCGCGGTAGCAGACGACGACCTCCGCGACCCCGGTGGCGACGGCGAGCGCGGCCTGCTGCACGGTGGCACAGGCGGCGCCCCCGCCGTAGTGCACCCGTGAGAAGAACGTCAGCTCACCGATGCCGCAGGCCTGCGCCACGGTGATCTCGGGGCTGGTGTCCATGGTGAAGGTGACCAGCCCGTCGACCTCGGCCGGGGCGATCCCCGCATCGTCGAGCGCCGCCCGGACGGCCTCGGTCGCGAGCTTCAGCTCGCTGCGGCCGGAGTCCTTGGAGAACTCGGTGGCGCCGATGCCCACGACGGCGGCCCGCCCCCCGAGCCGGTCCGGACGACGGGCGCTCATCGGGCGTCTCCCGCCGGGGAGCCGGGTCCCGGAGGCGAGCCGGGCTCTGAAGGCGAGCCCTGTCCCGGCGGCGAGCCCTGTCCCGGCGGCGAGCCCTGCCCTGGTGGGGAGCCCTGCCCTGGTGGGGAGCCGGGTTCTGGTGGGGAGCCGGGATCTGAAGGCGAGCCCTGTCCTGGTGGGGAGCCGGTGGGCAGCTCGACCGTGACCGTGCCGGTCACATGGCGGCCAATGGCGTTCTTCCCGAGCACCGCGACCTCCGCCGTGCCGTCGGCAACCGAGGTGACTTCTCCGGTCAACACCATCTCGTCCCCGGGATAGTTGGGGGCGCCGAGCCGGATGGCGACCTTCCGGAGACGGGACCGCGGCCCGAAGTGGTCGGTGATATACCGCCCGACCAGGCCATTGGTGGTCAGGATGTTCATGAAGATGTCCGGAGAGCCCTTCTCCCTGGCCGCCTCGGCATCATGGTGCACATCCTGGTAGTCCCGGGAGGCGAGAGCGCCGGAGACGATCAGCGTCCGGGTGATCGGGATACGCAGCGGGGGCAGCGCCTCGCCCGTGCGGACCGTGACCGTCATACGACCCTCTCCTCCGTGAGCAGGGAGCCCAGCTCGGCCAGCAGGGCGGGGGCCGGGCCCAGATACCCGTCCAACTGCCGCCCCCACAGGAAGTGCCGGTGCACCGGATGCTCCACATCGGCGCCGATTCCGCCATGCAGATGCTGTCCCGCGTGGACGACCCGCCTGCCCGCCTCACAGGCCCACCAGGCGGTGGTGAGCGCATGGGTGGCCGCGGGCAGCTGCTGGTCGTAGCGCCAGGCCGCCTCGTAGGCGGTCACGCTGATCGCCTCGGTGTCCATATGGGCATCCGCCGCGCGCAGCAGCACGCCCTGCTGGGCGGAGAGCGGGCGCCCGAACTGCTCTCGGACAGAGGTGTGGTGAACCACCCGCGCGACCGATCCCCGGCAGACGCCAGCCTGCAACCCGGCGAAGGCGGTACGGGCCCTGCCGAGCACGTCGGCCCAGACGCCGTCGCCGCCGAGCGGCTCGGCGGGTGCGTCGTGGAGCGTGAGCCGCCCCGCCGCCCAGGGCGCGGTGGTCTCCACGGGTTCGATCCGGAGGGGTGAGGCGGTCGGGACAGAGGGAGCAGGGGTGGCCGAGGCAGGGGTGGCCGAGGCAGGGATGGCCGAGGCAGGGGCCGTCTGGGTCTCGATCAGGAAGCAGCGCGTGCGCCCCTCCTCCGTGAGCGCCGGGACCAGCACATGGGTCGCGGCCCGCAGCCAGGGGACCA
Organism: Streptomyces sp. NBRC 110028; assembly: GCF_001417735.1. Classification (GTDB taxonomy): domain Bacteria; phylum Actinomycetota; class Actinomycetes; order Streptomycetales; family Streptomycetaceae; genus Streptomyces. The sequence continues at coordinate 480,888 of NZ_BBUZ01000022.1, read as the reverse complement.
CCGGGAACGTGCCGGTCAGCGCCCAGCCCGCGGCGGTCCGGCGGGCCGAGGCCGCCGGACGGGAGCCAGCCGGGCGGGAGCCGGCCAGTCGGGAGCCGGGCCGGTATGCGGCCGTCGCCACCGCCGAACCGTCCCGCAGGGCGGGCAGCAGCCGCTCGCGCTGCTCCGCCGTGCCGTGGACGGCCACCGGCAGCAGGCCGTACGCACAGCTCGCCGCGAGCGGCACTTGGGCGGTGACCCGGCCCTGCTCCTCCAGCAGCAGCACCAGCCCGAGCAGACCGACCTCCTCCACGGCGGCGGGCAGCCCCGCCGCGCAGAGCGCCTTCCACAGCTCGCCGTCGACATCGGTGCCGAGGGCCGACAGCCGCTCGTGGGTGGACAGATCGCCGAAGATCTGCGCCGCCAGGTCCCGGGCGGCCTGCTGCTCCGCGCTGGGTGTGAAGTCCATCAGGCCACCACCCCTCGGAAGACGGGCAGCTCCAGCTCATCGTCGGCCCGCAGGAACTCCAGCTCGACGGGCATCCCGATGCGCACCTTGTCGTACGGCACTCCCGTGATGTCGCTGACGATGCGGACGCCCTCGGCCAGCTCGATCAGGCCCACGGCATACGGCGGGTCGAAGGCGGGGAAGGGCGGATGGTGCATGACCACATAGCTGAACACCGTGCCCGCGCCGGAGGCCGCGACCGTGTCCCACTCCGGCGAACCGCAGCCGCCGCACCCCGGCAGCCAGGGGAAGCGGAGGGTGCCGCAGCCGGTGCAGCGCTGGATGAGCAGCTTGTGTGCGGCGACTCCCTCCCAAAACCCCGCGTTGTCCCGGTTGATGACGGGACGCGGGCGCCTCGCCTCCCGGCTCCGCTCCGGTTTCTGCTCCGGTTTCTGCTCCGGTTTCCGTTTCTGTTCCGGTTCCTGCCGCACCGGTGCGTACTTGAGGATGCGGAAGCGATGCGTACCGGCCAGCTCGCCGCCTGCCCGGACGTCCATCCTGGTGGTGACGAAGTGGCCTGTGCCCAGCTTGGTGGTCTTGCGCGGTGACACCGACTCGATCACCGCGTCGAAGGTGATCCGGTCTCCCGGGCGCAGCGGCCGCAGATACTCCTGCTCGCAGTCCGTGGCGACGACCGAGGTGCAGCCCGCCTCGTCGAGCAGGACCAGCAGCTCGTCGTACGCCTCCGACCGGGCCGAGCCGGCGGGGTGCCCGCCGAGCCCGCCCATCGTCCACGCCTGGAGCATCGTCGGCGGTGCGATGTCCGGATAGGCGGGATTGGTGTCGCCCATGGCCTCGCACCAGTGCCTGATCATGGGCTCGTTGACCGGGTCCCTGCCCTCGCCACCGCTCGCCGCCACCCGTCCCTCGTAGGCCCTCAGCCTCTCGTACAGCCCGAACACCTCATCCGGACCCTCCCGCCTGTTCGGCCCGCCCGGCCCGCCCGGCCCATCCATCCCGCGCAGCTCAGCGGTCATCGCCGCCCCCGGCGCATGCCGAGCCGCATCGTCGCCACGATCTCCCTCTGCACCTCACTCGCCCCGCCCCCAAAGGTGTTGATCTGCGCGGCCCTGTTCATCCGCTCCAGCTCGCCGTCGTCCCCGAACGCTCCCGGCGACCCCGACCGGATCAGCCCCGCCTCTCCCGCGATTTCCTGACATAGGTGATACACCGCCACCGCGCTTTCGGTTCCCGTGAACTTGACGCCGCTCGCGTCACCCGGACTCAGCGTCCCCGCCCCCACATCCCCGACCAGCCGCCAGTTGAGCAGCCGGGTCGCCGCCAGCCGGGCGTGCGCCTCCGCCAGCCGGGCCCGTACCCAGTCCTGGTCGGCGGGGCGGGCCCCGGTGTCCGGGTCGGGGGTACGGGCATCGGTGAGGACGGCCTCGTAGAAGTCCTCGGCCTGCATGCCGATCGCGGCGAGCGCGACCCGCTCGTGGTTGAGCTGGGTGGTGATCAGCCCCCAGCCGCCGTTCTCCTCACCGACGAGATGACCGGCCGGGACGCGGACCGCGTCGTAGTAGGTCGCGGTCGTGGTCAGACCCGCGACCGTCTCGATCGGCGTCCAGGAGAAGCCGGGGGCGTCGGTCGGCACCAGGATGATCGAGATGCCCTTGTGCTTGGGCGCCGCCGGGTCGGTGCGGCAGGCGAGCCAGATCCAGTCGGCGTTCTGGGCGTTGCTGGTGAAGGTCTTGGCCCCGTCGATCCGCCACGCCCCGGCGCCCGTCCCGGGCTCGGCCCCGAATCCGGCGGCGCGGCGCACGTCCGCCTCGTCCCCGCTTCCCTCGCGCACGGCTTTCGTGCGCAGCGAGGCGAGGTCGGTCCCGGCCTCCGGTTCCGAATAGCCGATGGCGAAGACGATCTCACCGCTGAGGATGCGCGGCAGGAAGAATCGCTTCTGCTGTTCAGTGCCGTACCGCATCAGGGTCGGACCGACCGTGTTGAGCGTGACCATGGAGACCGGTGCGCCCGCCCGGTAGGCCTCGTCGAAGAACACGAACTGCTCGTCGGGGCCACGCCCTTGGCCGCCGTACTCGACCGGCCAGCCGAGCCCGAGCAGCCCGTCGGCACCGATCCGCCGCAACAGCCGCCGTTGGCCTGCGGGGTCGCCCGGCAAGGCCGCACGGGTCTCAGGAGTGATCAGCTCGCGGAAGTACGTACGTAGTTCCTCGCGCAGCTGCCGCTGGCGGGGCGTGGGGGCGAGGTGCATGGGCAGCGGTCTCCCCTGGGCTCGACGGCGTCGTACAGGCGCGCGGAAAGCTTTCTGACTATCCGTCAGATAAATTGACGCTGTCAAGCGCCGCCGAACACGGGCGAGCACTGGTGAGCACCTGGCGAGCGCTGGCGAACACGGTCGCGCGGCGGCACCGAAGCGCCGCCGCGCGACCGTAAACGACCTCACCCGTCCCGTTCACTCAATGAATCACCACTCGCCCACTCATGTCGGTCATGCGCGAACACCTGCCATGACGGAAAGTTGCCCATCGGTCGGCAGATGAAGCACACCGAACGACGTATTACCACGCAAGCTTGATGAACTCCGTTCAAACCTTCGACGCACCCCTGCGCCCCGAACTGCCCCGACGCGCCGGCCCCCTTCCCCTTATCGGATGCTTGTCCGAAAATGGGGGGCATGGCGAACACTCCACTCGCCCATGCCCTCGCGGCCGCGGCCCATGGCTTCCGCGTGATTCCGCTGACCCGCGCGAAGCTGCCCGCCGTACGCTCCCCTCACCACCACGACCCCGTACCCCTTCCCTGCCGCGGCGCCTGCGGGCGGCTCGGGCACGGCGTCCACGACGCGTCCGCCGACCCGGAGGCGATCCGGGCGCTGTTCGCCGCCGCTCCCTGGGCCACCGGCTACGGCATCGCCTGCGGTTGCGCCCCGCACCACCTCATCGGCGTCGACCTCGACCTCAAGCACGAAGCGCGTATCGACGGCGCCGCCGCACTCGAACGGCTGGCCCGCCGGTACGCCTTCACCGTCCCCCGCACCGTCACAGTGCTCACTCCCCGCGGCGGGCGCCACCTGTGGCTGTGCGGACCGCCAGGGCTCACCGTCCCCAACTCCGCCGGCCGGATCGCCCCCGGCATCGACATCCGCGGCACGGGCGGCTATCTCGTCGGCCCCGGCTCGGCCACCTCACGCGGCCGCTACCGCCTGGCCCCCGGCTCCCCCGCCTGGCGCCCCGCCCCCGCCCCATCCGCGCTCCTCGGCCTGCTGCACCCTCCGGTCCGTACGCCGCCGGGCCGAACGACGCCCCGCCCGGCCACCGGCGGCGCGTCCGGGCGGGACGCCGCCCTCGTACGGTTCGTCCGCGAATCCCAGGAGGGGCGGCGCAACGACCGGCTGTTCTGGGCCGCCTGCCGGGCGTACGAGACGGGCGCGGGGGACGCGCTGGCCCCGGCCCTCATCGGGGCCGCCCTCCACACCGGCCTGACCCGGCGCGAGGCCGAGGCCACGGTCGCCTCCGCGGCCCGCGGCACCGCCCGCCATCCGCTGCCGCCGGCCGCCTGACCACCGCACGACCCGACCACCGCACGACCCGACCGCCGTACGACTTGGCCGCGGCAGGGCATGGCCGTATGGCAGGGTCCGTACGACTACCCCGCGGTCGCGGCCTTGAGGTCGTCAAGGCACTCCTGGATGACGTCGGCCAGAGTCCGCCCGGGAGCGCCGCTTTCGCCCATCCAGCGCTCGAACGCCACCTTGAAGACCGCGACCCCGGCCTCGCCGACCAGGCTCGCCGTCGGTTCCGCGACACCACGTCGGCGTAGCGCGTCAGCCATCGCGGAAGCGAGCGAGGCGAGCTTCAGCAGCTCGCGCTCCTTGAGCCCGGGGTTCGCGTCGATCACGGTCCGGCGCTGCCGCGCGTGTTCGCGACGGTCCTGCAAACGGGCGGAGACGGCGTGCAGCGCCTCGGCCATCGCGTCGCGGGGAGCCGCGGTTCCGGGCGCACCGGTGATGGCGTTCACGCAGGCATCGAGCAGCTCGGTCTGACCGGAGAACAGCACTTCGCGCTTGTCGGCGAAATGGCGGAAGAACGTCCGTTCCGTGAGGCCCGCCCGGTTGGTGATCTCCGCGACCGTCGTCTGCTCGAATCCCCGCTCGACATAGAGCTCCAACGCCGCCCGTTCGAGCCGCTCACGCGCGCCCGGCTCCCATCGCCCCATGACCGTGATCCTACGCGATGACAGAGGCTGACATCGCAGTGCTACGCTACCGATGACAGTGACTGACATCGCCTGTCCGAACGCACCTTGAGTGCGCGAGGACGGCCACCACCTGGAGATCCCACTGATGCGTTTATTCGTCACCGGCGCGTCCGGCTTCATCGGCTCCGCCGTCGTTCCCGAACTCCTCCGCGCGGGCCACCAGGTCCTCGGCCTCGCCCGCTCGAACTCCTCGGCCGAGGCCATCGCCGCCGCCGGCGCCGAGGTGCACCGCGGCACCCTCGACGACCCCGACAGCCTGCACGCGGGCGCTTCCGCGGCCGACGGCGTCGTGCACCTGGCGTTCATCCACGACTTCTCGGACTACGAGGGCGCCATCAAGACCGATCTGCGCGCCATCGAGACCTTCGGCGCCGCGCTCGAGGGCACCGACCGTCCGCTCGTCATCGCCTCCGGCCTGCTCGGAAGCACCCCGGGACGGGTGGCAACCGAGCGGGACCGGCCCGCCCCCGGCACGACCGCGCCTCCCCGGGAGGCCGCCGCGCAGACGACACTGGGCCTCGCCGAACGCGGCGTCCGTTCGTCCGTCGTGCGTCTCGCGGCGTCGGTCCACGACGAGGGTGACCACGGCTTCGTCCCGAGGCTGATCGACATCGCCCGTGAGAAGGGCGTGTCCGGCTACGTGGGCGACGGCGCCAACCTCTGGCCGGCGGTCCACCGCCTCGATGCCGCGCGGCTGTTCCGGCTGGCCGTGGAGAAGGCACCGGCCGGATCAGTGCTGCACGGCACCGCCGAAAAAGGCGTGTCGCTCCGCACCATCGCGGAGGTGATCGGCCGTCACCTCGGCCTGCCGGTGGTCTCCGTCCCCGCCGAGCAGGCGGAGGGGCACTTCGGCTGGCTGGCCCGCTTCCTCGCCGTCAGCGCCCCGGCCTCCAACGCCCTGACCCGCGAGCTGCTGGACTGGCACCCGACCGGCCCGGGCCTCATCGAGGACCTCGACCGCGGCCACTACTTCGGCACGCCGGCTGCCTGAACCCGACGCTCCGCCACAGCGCCGGGTGGGTGGGGCTCCGGAGCTCCGGAGCCCCACCCACCCCCATGTTCATACGGGACGGACACAGCGTTGCCGTCCTGTTCCGGTTCTACGCAAAAGTGATCCTGGCGCAATCGGCAACGCTCGAACGAGCAGATCCATAGAGCGCTGAACGAGGCCGACGAAAAACCTGATCAGATACACGCCGACGCTATGCCGCAGCCACGGAACGAGGCCCTGTTGGCCGGAGACCTTACGCGCATTCGGTGGAAGACCCGAATGACCGCTGGCGCATATCGGCTGCCGTTGGGAAAGATCGGCCAAGCACACGACCTGGGTGCCCCGGCCTGCTCCCTCACCCGTGAGCGGGCCGCCTTGCCACGGGAACCATGGTGTTGGCAGACGGCCGAGGAGCCGGCCGACGGAGGCGGATGTGAGCGACGAAGAATTACCCGCGACGCAAAGCGCACCAGCTGAGGATTTGCTCCGGAATACGGCCAAGGCCGACTGGACACACACCTTCGCGGGCGTGGCCACGGCCCTGTTCTGTACGTTCACCTCGTTCGGACTGGTCATTCCCGTCATTCCCCGGCTGGTCACCGAGGAACTGCACGGATCCGCGTTCCAGGTCGGGACGGCCTTCACCGTCTCGGGCGTGGTCGCCCTGCTGGTGCGTCCGTACGCGGGACAGCTGGCCCAACGCAGGGGCAGCAGGCCGGTGATGCTGCTCGGTGCCGCCGTCATCATCGTCGTCGCCGGGCTCTACGCCCTGCCGCTGGGACTGCCGGGGCTCTTCGCGGCGCGACTGGTGATGGGCGTGGGGGAAGCGCTGCTCTTCACCGCGGCTCCGTCTGGACCGTGTCCCTGACGCCGACGGAACGCCGCGGACAGATCGTCGGGCTCTACGGGCTGGCCATGTGGACCGGCCTGGCCGTCGGACCGGTGCTGGGGGAGGTGGTCTTCCGAAGCGGTTCGTTCGGCGCGGTCTGGGTCACGGCCGCGGTGCTGCCCGCTGTGTCCGTCGGCGTGCTGTCGTTCCTGCCCAACAGCGCGCACCTGGGGACCGCCGTGTCCGCCCGTCTGCTGCCGCCCTCCTCCGGCTTGCCCGAACAGCACCGACAGGCCCGCAGCCGCAGCCAGCAGATAGCACACGAATCCCACGGCGGTCCCACTGAGGCTGACCAGGCCCGCCCTGCGGCCTTGGGTGATCGCCCGGGAGGCGAGGTGGATCATGTTCGGTCCCGGAGTGAGGGCCATGCCCAGCTCGACCAGTGCCACTCCTCCGACTGCGGCCAGAGTGATCACCGGTCAACTTCCTGGTCCTTCGTCGGATACCCGGTACCCGGAGTGAATGAAAAGGCAGCGCCTGCCTCGCCTACCGCAGGATACGGCCTGGCCACCAGCGGGACCGCGAGTGGTCGTTCCCGACGGCCGGGTTGAGGTGCCGAGGGAACTCGCCGGGGGCGAGGGGCGAAAGAGAGAGGAAAGCCCAAGCCTTCAAAGCGTTCCCCAGAACGAGAGGAGCCCCGATGACCGTCGAGCCAGGCGTCCGCACGGGGGCGGAAAGCGATGCCTCGGTCATTGCGCGGTCCCGGGATGAGCCCGAGGCATTTGCCGTGCTCTTCGACCGGCACGCGGATGCGGTACACCGTTATCTCGCCCGTAGGCTCGGCACCGAGTCGGCCGACGACCTCATGGCGGAGACCTTCACCACTGCTTTCCAGCAGCGGCACCGGTACAACCCCGCGCGGGCCACGGGCAACGACGCCCGGCCCTGGCTGTTCGGCATAGCGACCAACCTGGTCGGCCGGCAGCGGCGGGCCGAGGCCCGCCGCTTCAAGGCCCTGGCCCGCGTCCCGGCTCCCGCCGACCACGAGGAACCGCTGGCCGACCGGGCCGCGGCCCGCGTAGGGGCACAGGCCGTACGCCGCGAGCTGGCGGCGGCGCTGGCCGGACTGCCCGCGCGGCACCGGGACGTACTGCTGCTGGTGGCGTGGGGCGGTCTCGGCTACGAGGAGGTGGCCCAGGCCCTCGGTGTCCCCATCGGCACGGTCAGATCACGGCTGCACCGGGCTCGCAGCAAGCTACGCGAAGCGTTGGGCGGATCCGATCCGACGACACTGCGAGAGGCATCCGACCATGACTGACGAACTCGAACTCCTGCGGGACTGGAACGCGGACGCGGCCCCGCTCTCCGAACCGGCCCGAGCGCAGGCCCGCCACCGGCTGCTCGACACGATCACGCGTACGGAGCGGCACCCCGACCCCGCACCCAGCCGCCGCCACGCGCTGCGCCTCGCGACAGCCGCGGTGGTCACCATGGCGGTCACGGGCACGGCAGTACTGATCGCCACGGACGGCGCCGACGAGGACGGCCGCACCGACCGCGCCGGCACGAACGCCCCGCACATGCGCAACGCCGCCGCCGTGACGGTGCTGAACGGGGCGGCAGCGCTGGCGAGCAAGCACGAGAAGCCCGTGACGCCGCGCGACGACCAGTTCATCTACTGGAAGCGGATCATCAAGGAGACGGAGCGGAAGACCGGCGCGGTCAAGACCTATGTGGACGTGAACTGGGACTCGGTGGACGGCTCCAAGCGATCTTTGACCATGGAGCTCGGCCGGGTGATCTGGGAGAAGCCCCTGGGGAAGAACGAGGGCGTGTGGCCGCCTCGGGAGTGGAGCAAGCTGGAGAAGCTGCCCACCGACCCGAAGAAGCTCATCTCGCGCATCATCGGCGTCGGCACGTCCGACAAGTCGATCGACGACTTCACCGGGTGGGACTGGTACGACGCCTACTTCATGCTCGGCGAGCTCCTGAAGTGGCCGGTGCTGCCCGAGGGACTGCGCCCCGCCGCGTACAAGGCACTGGCCCTGGTGCCCGGGGTCAAGGCGACCCCGGGCATGAAGGACTCCGCCGGTCGCACCGGGGTGGGCATCTCTTACCCCAAGCGCGCGTCCGAGAAGGGCAAATACCTCATCTTCGACCCGAAGTCCTATGCATTCCTGGGCTTCCGCGACGAGCGGACCTCGCGTTCCGGGAAGAAGACGTACATCCAGCTGTCACACGTGGCGGACTGGGCGATCGTCGACCGCTTGAAGCAGCGCCCCTAGCCGCTCTTAGTACTCCAGCAGCTGCATCGGGCTGATGGCTGGTCAGGGGGCGGTCTCGTGGAGACCGCCCCTCGAACGTGGGACAACGCCGCCGTCAGTGGCAGCGGCCGGGCCCCGTACGAGATTCCGATCAATCGGTAGTGGGCAGGAGCCCCATGACGACGGCCCCCGACCGTTTACCTGGTCAGGGGCCGTTAATGGTGCGGAGGCTGTGGGATTTGAACCCACGGTGACATCGCTGCCACGACGGTTTTCAAGACCTCTCGGCGGCACGGCGGCCAGGCCGCTCCTCCGCAGGTCAGACGGGTACCAGCGCCCCGCCTGACCCGTCGTCATCGTCATCGTGCCCGCTACGTGCCCCAGGCGCGTGATCGTGCCCGCTGAGCCAGGAGTCGGCCGCTTCGGCCACCTGGTCGTCGCGACCGGCGACCGGCCGGGCGTAGTGCCGGGTGGTGACGCTCGCGTTCGAGTGGCCGAGCCGGTGGGCGGCCGTCATCACGCCGTACCGGTCGGCGACCCAAGTGCCGTGCGAGGCCCGGAGGTCATGCGGAGTCACGTCGGTCAGCCCGGCCGCCGACACAGCGGGGTCGAAGCACGCCTTGCGCCACTGGTTGTAGCGAAGCGGCTTGCCGCCGGGCGTGGTGAACAGGAGCGCGTCATCCCCACCGGGCAGAGTCTCCAGGTGCCGGCCGAGCCGCTGCGCCAGGGAGGGGCCGACGCGAAGGAGCCGCTTCTGGTGCGACTTCGGGGTGTCGAAGACCAAGGTGCCGTTCGCTTCGGCAAGGTTTTCGTCAACCATGACGAAGCCGCGTGACACGTCGATGTCCGCGCGCCGGAGGGCGAACGCCTCGCCGACTCGCAGGCCCGCGTACGCGAGAAGCGCGATCAGCAGGTCATGAGGCGCGGCAGCGTTCCGCACGATCCGGGAGGCTTCGAGCAGGGTGAGGATGTGCGGTTCGGTCTGCGGCATCCTGGGCAGCTTCACGCCCCGGCATGGCGTCTGCGGGATCATGTCGTTGTCGACGGCAGCCCGCATGATCTGGGAGAGGACCCGGTATGCCTGCCGGATGCGTGAAGCGCTGAGTCCCTTGGATTTCATGCTCCCAACCCACTCCGCCACCGTGATCGGCCGGAGGCCGGACAGCTCACGGTCCCCGAGCGCCGGGACGATCAGGGAGTTGATCAGGGACCGGTAGGAGGCTTGGGTCTTGTGCTTGAGCTGCGGGGAGACAGCGGCGAGCCACCGGGCCGCCCAGTCCCGTACGGTGGTCTGCCCTTCAGCCGGGTCGAGCCAGCGCCCCTCTTCGATCTCTATGCGCTTCCTGGCTAGCCACCGGTCAGCATCGGTCGAGGTCGCGAACGTACGGTCCGCAGGCCGCAGCACACCGTCAGGCCCCGGATAGCGCGCTTGGAAGCGTCCGGACGGGAGCTTGCGGACACGGCCGAACGCCCGGCGCGTCTTGCGCTTGCCAGCCATCAGGCAGCCGTCCCGAGGCCGTTGGGCCGCAGGGTAATCGGCTGCACCGTGTGTTCGGACACGTACGCCTCCAGGGCCCACTCAGGGATCCGGACGTGTCGGCCGACCTTGACGAAGGTGATGCGCCGCTCTTCGACGAGGCGGCGCGGAAACCGGACGCCGGTGCCGAGTCGTTCGGCGACCTGCTGCACGGTGAGCAGTCGATCCACGGTCAGTACCTCCCCTCCGTCTCCAGCGCGGGCATGTCCGCCACGGCTTCACGTGCGGTTTCTCGGTTCAGTCGGATCTCCTTTGCGATCGTTGCGGCGAGCCAGGATTCGCCGGGGGTGTGGCCGTGTGCCCGGCGTAGGTCCAGTGGGCGAGCACGAGCGTTGAGCCGTCCGCGTCGGCGGGGTCCTCGGGCAGGCCCTTCTCCCGGCGTTCCTGGCGTGCGCGGTAGTCGGCGCGGACCTGGCGTCGCTCAGCGAAGGTGGAGGAGTAGCGGCGGGACTTGGTGAGGAAATGGCCACGGAAGCCGAGCATGTGAGCCCAGGCCCAGAGCTTGCGGTCGGGGTAGTGCTGGTCAAGGGCATGACACGCTTGGATCAGGCGCCGGGTGTGGCCGGGCAGGCCGGGCCGCTTGTCGAGTTCCGACAGCTCCCCGATCCGGCGGTCCACCGTGCCAGTGGACTCGGCGGCCTTGGTGGCGTACTTGGCCACGTAGGCGGCTACGGCCTGCTCGGTGAGTTCCTGGCCGTCGGTGCCGATCGCTCGTACGTCCACCTGAGAGCCCCAGCGCAGGACGCGCGCAGGGAAGTCTCCGGCGGCCGGGACCAGGACGCGGACGCGGGTGGCGGCCGAGCGGATCGCGTCGCCGAGGAGGGCCGTGCTCGCCCACGCGGGCGGGGTGTCGCCGGGACCGGCCGGACCGTCCAGGCGCACGATGGCATGGAAGTGGATCGCCCCGCGCTTCTGGAACTCGGCGACCTTGCCGAAGGAGATCCGGCAGACCTCCCGCAGCGTGCTCTGAGTGATCCCGGCCCGGGCTGCGATCTCCCGGCGCAGGTAGATCGTGAAGCGGCGCCAGAGGTCACCGGCGTGGTTGTTCCACAGGACGGCCCCGGCGTAGTCGTACGTGTCCGGATCCAGCGCCGTACCGAGTTCGGGCGCGTCGTCGGCGTGGACGGCGCCGCAGCGGCAGCGGCCGATGTCGGGGCGGTTGTGGACCGGGCCGAACGAGGGCGCGGTGAGGGTGGCGAACACGCCCGGGTGGACGCGTACGCCGTCGGGGACACCCATGCGCGGGTCTCCGGTGAGCCCGGCGCGTATCAGGTGGTACGCGTCCCCCGCGTACGTCCAGGCGCACGAGGGACAGCGGGAGGCCCGCCGGTTGCCGCAGGCCAGCCGCAGGCGTCCGCCCGGCTCCTCGGCAGTGGAGTACGCGTACAGAACCTCCCCGGTCCGTGCGTCACGGGTGACGGACGTGCCGGACAGGTGGATCGGGTCCGAGCAGCCACCCGTACGGCGTATCTGATCGCGCCAGCGGTCGAAGCCGGGTGCCGAGGCGACCCGCAGCAGGTCGGCCAGGGTCACCGGGTCAGTGCCTACGGCGGCCGCAGCACCGGCCACCAACTCAGGGGCTACGGGGAAGGCCGTCACTCGCCCACCCCCGGAACCTCGATGATCTCGACCTCCAGGACCTTCGCACCGCCGCAGTCGGGGCAGTAGAGCTGGAATCCGGTGGTGTCGTAGCCGCTGCCCGCGCAGGCGGGGCACTCCAGCCACTCGGTGGTGCCGTAGGCCGTCCGGCAGGCGGCCGGGTCCTGGCAGCGCGCCTTGCCGCACACCGGGCAGGTGCGGACGGAACGTCGGACGATCTTCGGCGCCGGGACCCCGGTCGGGCGTTCGGGGTGGGTCAGCGAGACAGGCATGATGGAAGCTCCCTTGAAAGAGGGGTAGGGGGCGGCGCATCTGCTTGGCGGTAGGGGCGCCGCCCTTCTTCAGGGAGTCTTTACCTCCCTAGGGAGATTTATTCCAGACCTCCCTAGGGATGTCAACGAGACCTGCGGGAACCCGTGAGCGGGGTGAGTGATCGGGTATGCGTTCGTGCGACCGGCAGGGGGTGGCGGGTAGGCTGACCACCCTAGGGAGCCTCGAGGAGTGGAGAGAGACAATGCCCGAGACTGCGCGGCAGATCGCCGACGATCTCCGGGCGCGGATCGAATCCGGTGACCTACAGCCGGGCGATCGGCTGCCCGGTGAGCCCTCCCTGGTGAAGACGTACGGCGTCGCCAAGATGACCGCCAACCAGGCGCTGAAGATCCTCGTGACCGAAGGACTCGCGTACGCCCGCCCCGGCTCCGGCACCTACGTCAGGGAGTTCCGGCCGATCCGGCGAGTGGCGAATGACCGCCTGTCCAAGTCCCGCTGGGCATCGGGTCACTCCATCTGGGCCGCCGACGTCGACCGGCGCCCACTGGCCACCGATGTCCAGGTCTACGAGGCCGAAGCCCCACACCAGATCGGACGTCTGCTGGGCCTCGAACCAGGCGCCCCTGTCCTCGTACGCAGCCGGAAGTACGCCGTCGAGGACCGCCCGGTACAGATCGCGACTTCCTACCTCCCGGCCGACCTGGTACGAGGAACCGCGATCACCGAGCCCAACCCGGGCCCCGGAGGCATCTACGCCCGCCTGGCTGAGCTGGGAGCGGAACCGGTCAACTTCGCCGAGGAGTTGCGGGCCCGGATGCCGAGCGAGGAGGAGCGCGCCGCCCTGAACCTGGCCGCCGGCACCCCGGTCCTGGAGATCTGCCGCACCGCCTTCACCGAGGACGAGCGCCCCGTGGAGGTCAACCAGATGCTTCTGGACGCCGGTTCATACGTCCTGGAATACCGCCTCAGCAGCTGAGCTGTTACGGATTTCTCTACCTCATCAAGGCGGCTCGCTCCGCTCACCGCGCGCGGCCCGGCCCCCGGCCGGGCCTGCGCTCCTGTCTCCGCCCCGCTCCAGCCCGGCCGCCGCCCGTGCCGCGCACACAGCGATCAGCCACTTGACCTCAGAGATTGATGCCTCCGGCGGGGGCGCTCAGACTCCGGGATGGACGGGGCACCGTCGGCGAGTGCCGGTCAGTGGTGGCGTGCGCGGGGAGCTCCCATCCCGTCTGCCGTCGACCCAGGCAGAGCCGAGCAGACGCGGCCCCTGGCGTCCAGGTCGTTCGTACAGTGGCGCGCTCCACCTGGACGCCAGGGACCACGCCCGCTCCACATGCGTGTGGGTCGACGGCAGACGGGATGGGAGCTGGGGTAGGTGATGGGTGAAGGCGAGCGGCCATCGAGTCCGTTCTCGAATAGCTCGAACCTGAGTCGAATGATAAACCCGGTAGCTGCGAAGCAGTTGCCTAGATGGTTATAGCCGAGAGTCACAGCCATAGAATCAAAGCGACGATCACTACGAGCACAAGGAAGGGACTGGCTACTGCCTTGCGAAGCTCCCGTTCGCCTTTACCGGGAAACATGGGATCATCGCCCTCGTCTGTGAACTGAGTCAACGAGCCCGCCTTGCCCGTGAGGATGTCACTCGCATCCCGGACCAGCGCTGCGGCCGCCTTCACATCGCCCGATTCCTTCAGCATCACATCTACTTTGGCCAGCATCTCGGGCGAAGAGACCGCCAGGCGCCGTACATTTTGCTTTGTCTCTTCGTCAATTCCCTCATTGTTAATGATCGTCTGGAAGACGCTACCATTATTGGTCTGAATAAACTGGTCAATCGCTTGAATCCCGGCCATGGCCCCTCCCGCCACATTTCGTGTTGCTCACCAGTGATGGCGCATGATCCACGCTTAGGCGAAAGGATGATACGCATTCACCTTCGCTCTTGGACTGGCCGAGCGGGCCAGCAAGAATGAGCGCGATCAAGACGGCGGCGACAGCCGATACGGTGGCCACGCCGACCCGCGCAAACGGATTGAGAGCCTGTCCGATCGTCTTGACCAAGGTGGGCCACTTGTGCGTGACCCATAAGGCGAAGGCCACACCGATGACGGCGAAGACGAAGACTCGATCTCGCACAAATGCCCCGACGTACTCGTCAGAAGACAGCTGCACGAGGCGCCCCATGAGCCATTCGAGAGCTGGCAACACGTACGGGAAGTAGTCATTGATCAGTCCGACACCGACCAAGGCTGCCAGGATGGCCAAGACAGCGCCAGACACGTAATAAGCGATCCCAAGCCACCCCCCGCTGTTGGTGGTAGGAAGCTTCACCGCTTGCCATCGCGGTAGTTGGTCTGCGACACGGTGCCATTGTTCGTTTCGATGAACTGCCCGTTGACGGTGACGCCGCCCGACCTTGTGTTCTGAGGGGGAGTGGGAGCGTTGGCGGTGACGCCGTCCGGCTGTGCGTTGCCGGTGGGAGGCAGAGGGTCCGGGACGTGGTTGCCGGTAGAGCGTGAGCGCGTCCACCGAGCGGTGATCACGGCGCCGCCGAGTAAGAACACTCCGCCGATCAAGGCGGTGACTATCTCGATCATGGAGCCCCCTGAGTGTCCGTGAGAAGTCAACAAAATCCTACCCAACAGGAGCAGTTGCGGACCGGGCATCCGACAACGCGGGCAGACAGCAACAACATCGAGCAGTCATCGGTGGCGGCGCCGCACACAGGGTGGGCGGAGATGCAGTTACTCGAACGGGCTGGCCCCCTCCACAACGGGCCGAAACTGGGGGAGCAACCGCCGACCGACGCGGGCCGTATCAATCGCATGTGCGACAGCTACACACCCGCATGCACGATGAAGCTGCGGTACGGCAGAGAAGTGCAGCAACCATCACGACAGCAGCGGACCACCGCCAGTCCGAGCCACCCACGTGACCAGCCCAGCAGACCTCACCGACCGCCCCGCCTGAGGTTGCCTGACGCCAGCCGTGACGCCAACGGCCGCGTACGCCGACGCCAGCAGCGGACGTCAGCGGACCGCCTAGCCAGGCGAAACGGCCACCGGCAGCAGCCTTACTCGGCCTGAAAAGCGAAAGGTCGCCGGTTCGACCCAGGCCCCGTCCCAGCTCCGGCGCAGTGCGCGGCGCGCGCGGCCCGGCGTCCGCAGCAGACCTTGGCCGAGGAGAACACCGTCATGGCTGGGGGTCGGCTCCACCGACTCGGGCACGTGCCCCCCGCGTGCCCGGTCGGGCGGGAAACCACGGGGAACAGCGGCCAACAGCGGGCAGTGGGCAAGGCGAAGGCCCCCGACCTCGATTGCAGGTCAGGGGCCGGTTAGCGGCGGAGGCTGTGGGATTTGAACCCACGGTGACATCGCTGCCACGACGGTTTTCAAGACCGTTCCCTTAGGCCGCTCGGGCAAGCCTCCCCGCGCCGCCCTGGGGGGCGCGGGGATCAGCCTAGCGTGTCAGCTGTCTCCCTTGCGCTGCCCCAGGGTGACGTCGACCGTCGAGGTCTTGCCGTCGCGCTTGTAGGTGAGGGTGACCTTGTCGCCGGGCTTGTGGGTCCAGATCTCGCTGATCAGGGTCGGGCCGCTGTCGATCACGGTGTCGTCGAGCTTGGTGATCACGTCGCCGGACTTGAGGCCCGCCTTGGCAGCCGGGCCGCCGGGGACGACGGCGGGGCTGCCGCCGGCGCCGTTGGCGGCGATCGTGGCGCCGGCGCCGGAGTCCTTCATGCTGACCGTGGCCTCGATCACCGGGTAGACCGGCTGGCCGGTCTTGATCAGCTGCTGGGCGACGGTCTTCGCCGTGTTGATCGGGATGGCGAAGCCGAGGCCGATGCTGCCGGACTGCTGGGACTCGCCGAGGCCGCTGCCGCTGCCCGCGGACTGGATGGCCGAGTTGATGCCGATGACGCCGCCGTCCGCGTTGAGGAGCGGGCCGCCGGAGTTGCCGGGGTTGATGGAGGCGTCGGTCTGCAGGGCGCTCATGTAGGAGGCGTTGCCACCGCCGCCGTCGCTGGAGGCGACCGGGCGGTTCTTGGCGCTCACGATGCCGGTGGTGACGGTGCCGGAGAGGCCGAAGGGGGCGCCGATGGCGACCGTGGCGTCGCCGACGACGACCTTGTCGGAGTTGCCGAGCGGCAGCGGGTTGAGCTTGGCGCCGGAGGCGTTCTTGAGCTTGATGACGGCGACGTCGTAGCCCTGGGCCTTGCCGACGACCTCGGCGGTGTACCGCTTGCCGTTGGAGAAGGTGGCGGTGAGCTTGCCGTTGTCGGCGGCGGAGGCGACGACGTGGTTGTTGGTGAGGATGTGGCCCTGCTTGTCGTAGACGAAGCCGGTGCCGGTGCCGCCCTCACCGTTGTTGCCCTGCGCCTCGATGGTGACGACGCTGGGCAGGGTCTTGCCCGCGATGTTGGACACGGAGCCGGGGGCGCGGCTCTCCGCCTTCGGGTTGCCGACGGCGGAGACGGTGGTGGTGTCGCCGCTGTCGTTCTCCCGGTCGGCGGCCCAGAAGCCGACGCCACCGCCGATGCCGCCCGCGACCAGGACGGCGGCCAGGACGGCGGCCACGAGTCCGCGGGGCTTGCGCTCCGGCGTCGCGGGAGGGGGCGGTACGGGGCCGGCTCCCCACGGGTCGCCCGGCCCGCCGGGGCCGCCGCCCTCGGCGCCGGAACCCGGGCCGTCCGGCTGTCCGCCGCCGGAGGGCCACGGTCCGGAGCCGGGGGCGCCGTAACCGGGGGCACCGCCGGGGTCGCCCGCGCCGGTCGACGCGAACGCCTCCGGGGGCCGGCTGGGGGCCGGGGGCTGGGCCGGCGGGGTGGGGGACGGCGCCGGGCCGCCCGCCTGCGCCGTCCGGTCCGGGGACGGGCCTATCGGCGCGTCCGGCGCGGCCGACTTCGTGCCCGCGGTGGGCTCGAAGTCCGGCGCGGGCGGCACCGCGGGGTTCGGGTGCGGCGCCGGAGGGGCCGGTTGCGGCCCGGCCGCAGGCGGTACGGCAGCGCCCTCGTTCTCGGTGCTCACAGCTGTCTCCTCAGGTGCACGACAGTTTTCCATGACGGCCCACGCGTACGTCTTACCGTTGTCAGCTTTTCCCACGGCGCGTCAGACCGCCGTAAGGAGCGGCGGCCGTGTGGACTACCACCCTTTATCCCGGACAATTCGCCCTATCGCCATTCCGGGCAACGGCGGGAAGCGGGACCTTCCACCGATGGACACCGGGCGGTGGCACCATAACTCGGTGACCTATGCGCGTTCTGACCGGGACATCCGCCCGGGTCCGCACACCGTATCCGTCGTGGCCCACCGCGGGGCCTCCGAGGACGCGCCGGAGCACACCCTGGCCGCGTACCGCAGGGCGCTGGAGGACGGCGCCGACGCCCTCGAATGCGACGTCCGGCTGACCGCCGACGGCCACCTCGTCTGCGTCCACGACCGGCGCATCGACCGCACGTCCAACGGTCGCGGCGCGGTCTCCGGGCTGGAGCTGGCCGATCTCGCGGCCCTCGACTTCGGGTCCTGGAAGGGGCAGGCCACCGACAAGGAGGCGCCGGACCGGGACAGCCGCGACAGTACGTCCGTCCTCACCCTCGAACGACTGCTGGGGCTGATCGCCGACACCGGACGCCATGTCGAACTGGCGATCGAGACCAAGCACCCCACCCGGTGGGCGGGCCAGGTCGAGGACCGGCTGATCCGGCTGCTGCGCCGGTACGGGCTCGATGCGCCGCCGCCCGGCGAGCCGCCGCCGGTGCGCGTCATGAGCTTCTCGGCGCGCTCGCTGCACCGGGTGCGGCTCGCGGCGCCCGCCATCCCCACCGTCTATCTGATGCAGTTCGTCCTGCCGCGCCACCGGGACGGGCAGCTCCCGCCCGGGGTACGGATCGCCGGGCCCAGCATCCGGATCGTGCGCAACCACCCGGCGTATGTGACGCGGCTGCAGCGCGCGGGGCACCGAGTGCACGTGTGGACCGTCGACGAACCGGCCGATGTCGAGCTGTGCGTGCGGCTGGGGGTCGACGCGCTGATCACGAATCGCCCCAAACGGGTCCTGTCCCAACTCGGGCGCTCATAGTGGGCATTACAAGGCGTGCACCGGCGCGTTCGTTACGTATTCGATCGTGACGAGTGCGTCACACGATGCCACTTGGCCGGTTTCCGCTCCAGCCCGTCGGGGCATTCATCCCCTGGCGTGGGGCTAAGGAGGTCTCGGGGGTGGCGTTGGTGGTGGCACAGAAGGTGCCGACGTCGTCGACCATGGCCGTACCCCATGGTCCTGCGGGCGTCCGCGCGGCAAGACAGTGGATGCGCAGTGATCTGGGCAGGACTGGGGTATCGGATTCGGTCATAGACGACGCAGTGTTGATCCTTTCGGAACTGCTCAGCAATGCGTGGCGGCATGGCAGCCCATGGCGCTCCGACCCTGGCGGCGGGACGGTTCGCGCGGCCTGGAGGGTCGACGAAGACGATCGGGTGATGGTCGAAGTCACGGATGGCGGTGGCCCCACAAGGCCACTTCCGGCCAAACCTTCCGTCACGGCCCGCGGGGGCCGGGGGCTGAACATCATCAGATCCCTGTCCGACGACTGGGGCGTGCGCGACGGCACGGGCGAGGTCACCGTATGGGCCCTCCTGCCGGCCGACACCGGCTTCTCCGGCCGGGTCATGCTGTCCACCGATCTCGGCGCGGGCCTCGGCGCCGGTGCCGGGACAGGCCTCGTGGCGAACATCGACCCGTATATCGACAATGTCGACGCGAACGTCGACACGGACATCGATCCCGACTTCGACCGCGAGCTGGGCTTCGCCGATCTGGACGAGTCGGCGTGAGCGACGCGGCGCATCTGGCCGACGCGGTTCGGCCGACGGGCTAGGCTCCCGCCCGTACGTGTAGCCGTACGACCTACGACGGCAGACGCGCCGATACGGGCCTGTATGCGAGCCGTACGCACAAGCCCTGAGCCGCCACGATCGGGAGACAGCCACACCATGGCCAAGAAGCGCCGCCCCCAGACGAAGGCCGCAGGAGCACGGAGCGCCACGGGCGACATCCCCGTGGTGAGTGCGCGGGAGCCCTGCCCGTGCGGTTCGGGCCGCCGCTACAAGGCCTGCCACGGCCGGGAGGCCGCCCACTCCGCCACCGAGCTGGTGCAGCGGCCCTTCGAGGGGCTTCCCAACGAGTGCGACTGGGTGGCACTGCGCGAGCTGGTGCCCGCCGCCACCGTCCGGCTGACCCTCGCCGAGGGCCTGCCCGAGGGCGTGCCGTCGGTCACCCTGGCGACCGTCCTGCCGATGGCCTGGCCCGCGCTGCGACGGGACAGCGGCGCCGTGCTGGTCGGCCTGCAGAACGACACGGCCTCCGGCGACCTCAGCCGCGATCTGGCCGACACGCTGCGGCGCGCGCTGACCGCCGAGCCGGGCACGCCGGTGTCCGCCCAGCGGGTGCCCGGCGACGGTCCGCGCCTACAGGACCTGCTCGACCCGAAGGGCGCTTTCACGCCGACCCTGCACGAGGGGTTCGAGTTCTGGCTGGAGGACGCCGCGAACGCCACCGGGGAGGTCGCCGCGTCCCTGGAACGGGCCAACGCCGCCGCGATCCCCACCGCCCGGCTCACCGGGGTGGAGGCCGCCTACTGGTGCGAGACGCCGGAGAAGAACCACCTGCGCTGGGTGATGTCCCACCCGGAGGAGAAGCTGCTCGACGCGCTCGCGCGGCTGCATGCGGCGGGGGCGTCCTCGCTGGGTGACAACACCCGTCTGGTGGGCTCTTTCCGGGCCCACGGGCTCACCGTGCCGGTGTGGGACCTGCCCCGCGGCATGGGCGCGGAGGAGACCGAGAAGCCCGCCGCGGAGCTGGCGGAGCGGCTGGGCGAGGCGCTCGCCTCGGACGAGCCGCTCACCCCCGAACAGCGGCGCGCGCGGGGCGGTCTCACCAACCGTCAGGTGACGCTCAGCTGAGGTTCCGGGCGGGGCCGGCCGGGCACCCGGACGGCGTGACGCTGCTCACAACTCGCGAGTACGGCATGAAAATACACGTCCGGAAATCCGCGATCGAATTTGCTTAGGGCCGATCTCTTGTTACGGTTCTAAAAGCCCGGTCGCTGGTGCATCCCCCGTCGCCAGCGACCGGGCGCTTCCATGTCCGGAACCGGAACGTACGAGTCCGGTACGGGCCAACCGGCCCCGGTGCCGCGGGAGTTGCCTCCGGCCGCGAGGTACGCGGGCGGGCCTCGGGCCGACGCAGCCAGGCCGCCGGAAATCACCCGACCGCACCACACGCGGCGAGGCCGTGGGCCGCGCCGCGTGTGCCGTTGACGTATGTGGTTGACGTCTTTCGCCGACGCGTGTGACGAGGGCGGCGAACGCCCGGGGCAGTGGCGGCGAACGCCCGGGGCAGTGGCGGTGACCGCCCGGGTCAGTAGGCGAGCCGGCTGCCCCCGTCGGGCGCGCTGCTGCTCGCCTCGACGAGCGCGTCCACCACGGTGGCCACCTCCGGCAGCCAGGGCCGCCCGCGGCGGCGCTGCGGCGCCCGCTCCCAGCGCACCCGGCCCAGACCCGTCTGCGACGGCGGCAGCACCAGATAGCCGCCCTCGCCGTGGAACCGCAGCGAACTGGGCACCCAGTCCTGGCGGTGGAGCAGCTCGCCCAGCTCTTCGAGGGAGTACGGGGCCACCAGCAGCGACCAGCGGGTGGGCGTGGCGACCACCGGGCCGAGCCGGATGCCCGCCCGGTCGAAGGCGGCCAGCGCCCGGGCCCCGGCGACCGCGGGCAGGCTGAGCGCGCACGGGGCCGTGCCGCCGGTGGCCAGCAGGAGCGGCGCACCGGGGCGGTTGGTCCACCACCAGCGCACCATGCGCGGGTCGGTGGTGGCGGCGAGGAGAACGGGGTCGAAGGGGTGCCCGCCCGGCACCGCACACTCCGGGTCGGGACAGCCGCACACCCGCATGCGCCCGCCGCCGGACTGGAGGCCGATGCCGGGCAGGACGGGCCACTGCCACTCGGTGGCGCAGGTGAGCGCCGCGCGGAGCAGCGGCGAGCGCGCGCCGCGCCGCAGCGAGAACTTGCGTCGCCTTCCGAGGATCTCGCGCATGAGCGCTCGTTCCTTTCCGTTAACGCCGAGGGCTGTATCCGTTCGCACTACATGGCACTTCACATGGCACTACGTGGCGCTGCCGGGCATCGTTCGGCCACTCACAGCACATGGATCACAAGTCACTGCGCGTACAAGGCAGCGCATCACGCCGCGGGCCGAGCGTGGAACGTGGCGAGGGGTGGCGCGCGCATGGCGCTTCCGTCCTGGGTGGTGCGTTTCCTCGCCACTCGGGGAGGGGCGCGGCCGTTGTGGTCTATGACGCCTGGACCGGCCACGGGGTTCCGGGGCGGTCCGAACTGCCCCAGGCCCTCTCCGAATGTCTACCCGCCGCGATGGAGACGACGCGCTGTCGAATGACGTCAGTCGACCTCAAATTGGCTGCGTAGCGACTTTTTTTCGGCCAAGTTCAATTCCTCCCAGACACTAACAAGACCACCGGGACAATGCTGGACATCGCCTCTCCCGTGCGTGTACATCTGGAGACAGTAGCGGCACAGTAGCGGCGCAGCACGACAGGGGGTTTGCGATGCTATTGAGCAAGCTGGGCGCGGCGGGTGAAGGCAGCGGGCCATGAACTCGCCCCATCCGCCGAAAGTGGCTGGAATCGATTCTTCCCTCCCCGCACCCACGCAAACTGCCGACCCCATCAGCCCGCCCCTCGCCGCGCCGGAACCCGGGGTTCAGGACCGGCTCGCCGGGTGGGTGTCGGATCTCACGACGCTTCACGAACTCACCGAGCGGCTGGTCCATACCAGTACCCTCGATGACGCGCTGCGGGAGCTGCTGCGCGCGGGCGCCGCGCTGGTGGGCGCTCAGCGCGGGCTGGTCTCGCTCGAACCGGCGGACGGGCAGGGCCCGGTGACCACCGTCGGCCTCGGCCTCGGCCGCGCCGACCTCGGCCAGATCGAGACGATCCCGGGCAGCTCCGCGCCCGGCGGCCATCTCCTCGACGGGCTGCCCGAGCCGGACGGCAAGCGGCGCGCCGAGGTCACCCATCCCGACATCGCGGGCGAGGCGGGTCTCCATCCGCTCCATCGCGCGGTCGCCGCCCGCCTCGGGTTCGCCGCCAGCTACGCGGTCCCCCTGGACCCCTCCCCCGGGCCCGGGCCGGGGCCGGGGCTCGCCATCGTCCCCGCCGCCGAGGACGCGTCCCCGGGTGCGGGCGACCGTACGGCGCCGGGCGCGGGGCGGGGCGCCGCGCAGGGCTCCGCACCGGCCGGTGTCCCCGGCGCGGCGGACGTGCCCGCCGGGCGGCTCGGCGCGGTCGCCTGGCTCTACGACGAACCGGCCGAGCCCGAGGAGCACCAGCGTCATCTGGTGGCGCTGTACTGCCGTTACGCCGCCGCCCACCTCATCCGGCTGATCGAGCTGACCCGGGCCCGCGCCACCGTGGCGACCATCCGGGAGGAGCTGCTGCCCACCCGGCTGCCGCGGCTTCCCGGGGTGCGCCTGGCCGTCCGTCACCGCCCCGCTCCGCGGGGCGGTGGGGACTGGTACGACGCGCTGTCGCTGCCGGACGGCGCCCTCGGCCTCTCGGTCGGCGCGGTCACCGGTTCCGGGCCGAGCACCATCGTCGCGACGGGGCGGCTGCGGGCCTCGCTCCGGGCGTACGCCGTGATGGAGGGCGAGGATCCGGTCGCCGTGCTCTCCGATCTGGAACTGCTGCTGCGGCTCACCGAGCCCGCGCGCTCCGCGACCGCCCTGTTCGCGTACTGCGAGCCCGGGGTGCGCCGGGTGCTGCTGGCCGGGGCGGGGCACTGCCCGCCGCTGATCACCGGGGAGCGGCGTACGGAGTTCGTGGAGACCACGCTGTCCGCACCGCTGGGCATGCTGTCCTGCTGGGAGGCGCCGAGCGTGGAGATCGAGCCCGGCTGCGGAGAAACGCTTTTGTTCTACAACGACGGGCTGCTCCACCGCACCGGTGAGCCGATGGACCGGGCCTTCGCCCGGCTGCACGCGGCGGCCGCCGGTGCCCCCAGGGCGGTGCGCGCCGATCCGGACGCCTTGGCGGACCATGTGCTGCTGACGATGTTCCCCGGGGCCCCCGGCGGCCAGGCCGACGGGGGCGTCGGCCCCGGGCCCGGTGCGGGGGAGGCACGCGCGGGCGACGGTGCGGGGGACGGTGCGGAGGACCTCGTCCTGCTCGTCGCCCACTTCGACTGACCGTCGGCGTCGGCGGCGGGGGCGGGGGCGGTCGGCGGCTGATCGGCGGCGCCCATGATGTCTCCCGGGCGTCGTACCCCGGATCTACCATGGGAGAGGTCCAGTTCGAGGAGGATGACGTGACCGAGGAGCCCACTCCTGACGCCCCGGAGACCCCGGAGGCCGAGGAGCAGCCCATCAAGCAGCGGAAGAACGGCCTCTACCCCGGCGTTTCCGATGAGCTTGCCGAGAGCATGAAGTCCGGCTGGGCGGACACCGAGCTGCACGACCTGAGCCCCATCGAACAGGCCCCGAACACGGCCCGCCGCCGTGCCGCGCTCTCCGCGCGCTTCCCCGGCGAGCGCCTGGTCATCCCCGCGGGCAACCTCCGCACCCGCTCCAACGACACGGAGTACAGCTTCCGCGCCGCGACCGAGTACGCGTACCTCACCGGCGACCAGACGGAGAACGGCGTCCTGGTGCTGGAGCCGGACGCGGGCGGGGGCCACAAGGCGACGGTGTACCTCCTGCCGCGCTCCAACCGGGAGAACGGCGAGTTCTGGCTGGACGGCCAGGGCGAGCTGTGGGTCGGGCGGCGGCACAGCCTCGGCGAGGCCGAGCAGCGCTTGGGCCTGCCCGCCAAGGACGTACGGGAGCTGGCCGACCAGCTCGGGACCGCGACCGGCCCGGTGCGCGTCGTGCGCGGGCATGACGCGGGGATCGAGGCGGCGCTGACCGACAAGGTCACCGCCGAGCGCGACGAGGAGCTGCGGGTCTTCCTCAGCGAGCAGCGCCTGGTCAAGGACGAGTTCGAGATCGGCCAGCTGCAGCGGGCCGTCGACTCGACCGTGCGGGGCTTCGAGGACGTGGTGAAGGTCCTCGACAAGGCGGAGGCGACCTCGGAGCGCTACATCGAGGGCACGTTCTTCCTGCGCGCCCGCGTCGAGGGGAACGACGTCGGCTACGGCTCGATCTGCGCCGCCGGACCGCACGCCACCACCCTCCACTGGGTGCGCAACGACGGCCCGGTCCGCTCCGGCGACCTGCTGCTCCTCGACGCCGGGGTCGAGACCACCACCCTCTACACCGCGGACGTCACCCGCACCCTGCCGGTGGACGGCAGCTACACCCCGCTCCAGCGGAAGATCTACGACGCGGTGTACGAGGCGCAGGAAGCGGGCATCGCCGCGGTCAAGCCGGGCGCGAAGTACCGCGACTTCCACGACGCCGCCCAGCGGGTCCTCGCCACCAAGCTCGTCGAATGGGGCCTGGTCGAGGGCCCGGTCGAGCGCGTCCTGGAGCTGGGTCTGCAGCGCCGCTGGACGCTGCACGGCACCGGCCACATGCTCGGCATGGACGTGCACGACTGCGCCGTGGCCCGCACCGAGACCTATGTCGCGGGCACGCTGGAGCCCGGCATGTGCCTCACCGTCGAGCCCGGCCTCTACTTCCAGCCGGACGACCTGACCGTGCCCGAGGAGTACCGGGGCATCGGCGTCCGGATCGAGGACGACATCCTGGTGACGGAGGACGGCAACCGCAATCTGTCGGCCGGGCTGCCGCGGTCCGCCGATGACGTCGAGGCGTGGATGGCCCGGATCATCGCCCAGCGGAGCTGAGGCCGAAGGCGGGGCGGGGGGAGCGGCGGGCGCCGCTCCCCCCGCTGTCATCGACCGCCGATAGAGTCCGTGCTCATGGCCGAGCCATGGGTCGATGCGGCGGAGGCCCTGGGCAGTGACCTGCATCTGGAGCCGGCCGGGGCGGGCGGCCGCCGGGCCGCCGTGATGCGCGCGCTGCGCGACGCCATCCGGAGCGGGCGGCTCGCCCCCGGCACCCGGCTGCCGCCCTACCGCTCGCTCGCCGCCGACCTCGGTGTCGCCCGCAACACGGTCGCCGACGCGTACGCCGAGCTGGTCGCCGAGGGCTGGCTCACCGCCCGCCAGGGCTCGGGGACGCGGGTGGCGCCCCGGGCCGACCCGCCTCCGGCCCGGCGGACCGGCCGTCCTGCCGTACGGACCGGCACCGCCCGCGGCGTCCACCGCGCCGACGGCGGCGGGGAGACCGCCCCGCGCCCCGTCCACAGCCTGCTCCAGGGCCGGCCGGACGCCGCCGCCTTCCCGCGCGCCGCCTGGCTGGCCTCGGCCCGGCGCGCGCTGACCGCCGCGCCCAGCGAGACGTTCGGCCCGGCGATCCGCACGGCCGCCCGGAGCTGCGCCGTGCCCTGGCCGACTACCTCTCCCGGGCCCGCGGCGTGCGCACCGCCCCGGACCGGATCGTGATCTGCTCGGGCTTCGCGCACGCCCTGCGGCTGCTGAGCGGCACCCGCGCACTGCGCCACCAGGCGGCCGTCGAGGCGTACGGCCTGGACTTCCACCGCTCGCTGCTGGCCGCCGCCGGAATCCGGACGGTGCCGCTCCCGCTGGACGAGGACGGCGCCCGCACCGAGGAGCTGGCCGCCCGCCGGGACCTGCGGGGCGTGCGGACCGTACTGCTCACCCCGGCCCACCAGTTCCCGACCGGCGGGCCGCTGCACCCGGAGCGGCGCGCCACCGCCGTCGCCTGGGCGCGGGCGAGCGGCGGGCTGATCGTGGAGGACGACTACGACGGGGAGTTCCGCTACGACCGGCGGCCGGTCGGCGCCGTCCAGGGCCTCGATCCCGACCGGGTGCTGTACGCCGGCTCGGTCAGCAAGAGCCTCTCGCCCGCCCTGCGGCTGGGCTGGATGGTGCTCCCGGACGCGCTGGTGGACCAGGTGCCGGCCGCCAAGGGCGAGCGCGAGGGGTGGGCGAGCGCCCTCGATCAGCTGACGCTCGCGGACTTCCTGGAGTCCGGCGGCTACGACCGCCACGTACGCCTGATGCGCCAGCGCTACCGGCGGCGCCGCGACCAGTTGGTGGCCGCGCTCGCCGAGCGCGCCCCGCACATCCGGGTCTCCGGCATCGCCGGCGGGCTGCACGCGGTCCTGACGCTGCCGCCCGGAACCGAGCGCTCCGCCGTGCGGGCCGCCGCCTCGCGCGGGCTCGCCCTCGACGGGCCGGCCGGCTACCGCCACCCCGATGCCACAGGACCGGCCCATGACGGCCTGGTGGTGGGCTATGCGACCCCGCCCGATCACGCGTTCGCGAAGGCGCTGGACGCGCTGTGCCGGGCGCTGCCGCCCGGTGAAAACCCTCGGTGAGGCCCCGCCGGTCCCCTGGGGAGACCGGTGGGGCCCCGGGGAGCCCCGTGGGGAGTGACGCGCGGCTACGACGCTCTGAGCAGAGAGTCCTCGCGCCACTTGAGGATCTTGTCGAAGCTCACCACCACCCCGCCGCGGCCCGGTCGGTCGCGATAGCGGACGTGATCGGTGAGTGCCTCGATGAGAAAGAGCCCCCGCCCGTGCTCCGCGTGTGCGGGAGCCGGACTGTGCGGGTGCTGCGGCCTCGGCGCCGCTGCCGGACGCCGCTCGCTCCGAGTGCGCGCCTCACGGCGCACGGTGCCACGGCCGGAGAAGCCGGGGCCCGAGTCGGTGACCTCGATGCGGCAGGTGTCGCCGTCGATGAAGGCCGTGACGCGATAGTCCCCGCCCGTACCGTCGCTGCCGCCGTGCTCCACCGCGTTCGCACACGCCTCGGAAAGGGCGACCGACAGATCGTAGGAGATTTCCGGATCGACTCCGGCCGTCTCCATGGTGCCGAGGAGCAGTCGTCGTGCGAGCGGAACGCTCGCCGCCTCGCGGGGCAAATGGAGTGACCACCAGATGCTCATGCTCCAGCCTCCCGGCCGCGGCTCGACATACCGTTACGTATTGCCTGGGTCCATGGTCCGTAAGCGTCCGATTGGCGTGACTCCGCTCATTCGGCGGACGCGCGCGGTAGGCGCATCGGTGTATAGGCCTGTCCCGGTGTGCGCCGGTACGCCCTACCCGCCGTAGAGAACGCGTTTACCCAGTGGGATGATGGCGCGGCCATGGCTTCCCCTGTCGCCCGTGCGGGTGCCGATCTGCGCATGCTGCGGGCCGCGGTGTTCACCGCGGTCTGTGTCGTGCTGTCCGCGGCGGGGCATGTGCTGGCGTCCTGTGCCACCGTGCCGCTGTGGACGCTCGGCGCGGGGGCCGCGGCGATGTTCGCGGTGGCGCTGCCGCTGGCCGGGCGGGAGCGGGCGCTGCCCGGGATCGCGGCGGTGCTGGCGCTGGGGCAGCTCGCGCTGCACTCCCTCTTCGGCTACGGACAGCAGCAGGCGGCCGCCGCCGCGGAGGCCGCCCACCGCGTGGACGCCGGCGAGGGCCGCGTCATCGGCATGGCGGCGAAGCTGCTGTGCACCACGCTCCCCGGCCGCCTCGACGCGGCCGCGGCGCACCGGATCGTCGCCCGGTCGGGCATCGACCCGTCGTCCCTGCACTCCGCGCCCGCCGGCGCGGCGCCCGGCCCCGAGCACCACATGGGCCTGACGACCCTGCTGCCGTCGCTGCCGATGACCCTGGGCCATCTGCTGGCCGCGCTCGCCGTCGGCTGGCTGCTGCGGCGCGGCGAGATGGCCGTGTGGCGGGCGGTACGGCTGTCGCTGGACGGGGCGCGCGGGGTCGCGGAGGTCGCGCTCGTGCGGTCGCTGCGCGCCGCGCTGGGCCTCGTACGGACGCTGCTCGCCGGGCTCACGGACGCCGCGTCCGGCGCCGCGCCGCCCCGCCCCCGTACGGACGGGGCCGACGAGGGCGGGACGACGGCCGTCGTCCTCCAGCACAGCGTGATCAGGCGGGGACCCCCGGCTTGCGAGCTCGCGGCCTGACGCGACACTCCTCCAGCGGGACCGGAGGGTGGCCGTGCCGGCGCCGCACGCGCGCCAACCCACCGATCACTCCTCCTCTGGAGCGTTTACATGAACGCCATGCGTCTTCGCCGTCTGCCGGTTCTCGGCGGCCTCACCGCGGGCGCCCTGGTGCTGCTCGCCGCGGGCCCCGCCTTCGCGCACGTCAGCGTGCAGCCGGGGCAGGCCGAGAAGGGCGGCTACAGCACCGTCGACTTCAAGGTGCCCAACGAGCGGGACGACTCCTCGACCGTCAAGCTCGAGGTCAGCCTGCCCACCGACCATCCGCTCGCCTCCGTGATGCCCCAGCCGGTGCCCGGCTGGGACGTGAAGGTCACCAAGTCCAAGCTCGCCAAGCCCATCGAGACCGACGACGGCAAGGTGACCGAGGCGGTCACCAAGATCACCTGGACCGGCGGCACGATCGAACCGGGCATGTTCCAGCAGTTCCCCGTCTCGGTCGGCCCGCTGCCCGAGGACGCCGACCAGCTCGCCTTCAAGGCCCTCCAGACCTACGACGACAAGCAGGTCGTGCGCTGGATCGAGGAGCCCAAGGAGGGCGCGCCGGAGCCCGAGAACCCGGCGCCGGTCCTCAAGCTCACCGACGCCGCCGACGGCTCGGACGGGCACGGCTCCGCAAGCGCGGGCGACGCCAAGGGGGCGAAGGCCACGGCGGCCGGTGACACGGCGAAGACCGCCGCGGAGCCGGACGGCGACGGCACCGACACCACCGCCCGGGTGCTGGGCATCGCGGGCATCGTCATCGGCGCCGCCGGAGTCACCTTCGGAGTGCTCGCGGGCCGCCGCCGCTCCGCCTGACCCGCATGACCCGCATGACGAGCCGAAACGCCGCGTGACGGCATGGCGTGACCGCGCGTCCTGACCCTGCGCCGCGGTACGCCCGGCGGCGGGCCCCCGGCCCGCCGCCATCACGCACCACCGATCCGACCATCTCTTTGGAGAACAGCTCCATGCGCACCAAGATCCTGGGCTCCGCCCTCGTCGCCGCCGCCGCGCTCACCCTCACCGCCTGCGGCGGCTCCGGCGACGGCGGGGACAAGGGGGACAGCGCCGCCAGCGTCTCGGGCGGCCGGAAGACCGGACAGGCGATCGTCCTGAACGGCGACGCCAAGGCCAAGCCCGACCTCGTCCTCACCGACACCGAGGGCGAGAAGTACGACCTGGTCAAGGAGACCAAGGGCCACCCGACCCTGGTCTTCTTCGGCTACACCCACTGCCCGGACGTCTGCCCGCTGACCATGAGCAACCTCGGCATCGCTGTGTCCAAGCTGCCCAAGGCCGAGCGGGACAAGCTGCGGGTCGTGTTCGTGACCACCGACCCGGAGCGCGACACCCCGCAGCGGATGCGCAAGTGGCTGAACGCCCAGGGCGGCACGGACTTCGTCGGGCTGACCGGCGACTTCGACACCATCCAGGCCGGGGCCAAGCCGCTCGGCATCTTCATCGAGAAGCCGAAGAAGGAGAAGGACGGCAGCATCACCGTCAACCACGGCGCCCAGGTGCTGGGCTTCTCGCCCAAGGACGACAAGGGGCACTGGATCTACACCACCTCGACCTCGCCCCAGCAGTACGCCAAGGACCTCCCGAAGATCATCAAGGGGGAGAACCCGTGACCGCCACCCGGCACCGGGCCGCCGCCGCGGCCGCCCTCGCCCTCGGCCTGACCGGCGCCCTCACCGCCTGCGGCGACAACGGCGGCGGGGACGGCGGGGGCAGCGGGGACCGCCCCGAGCTGTCCGTCAGCGGCGCCTACATCCCGCGACCCGCGATGGCCGACATGGCGGCGGGCTTCCTGACCGTGACGAACAAGGGGGGCGGCGCGGACAGGCTGACGTCCATCACCACCCCGATCGCCCGCGACGTCACCCTGCACACCACCAAGGGCACCCGGATGAAGCAGGTCAGCTCGCTCGACGTGCCCGCGGGCGGCCGACTCCGGCTGTCCAGCGGGGGCGATCATCTGATGCTGACAAAACTGGCCCATAAGCCGAAGGTCGGTGAGAAGGTCGAATTCACCCTGCACTTCGCCATGTCCGACCCCATCACGATCAAGGTCCCGGTCGAGCCGATGACGTACCGTCCCAAGGACTGACAGCCGATGCCCTCGCTGACCTCCCCGACCGCCCGGCCCCGAAGCGATGCCCCAACCGGTGCCCGGGCCTCCGTCGCCGCCCGGCGGCTGCTGTCGGTCCTCGGCGCCCTGTTCGCCGCGCTGCTGTGCGCGCTGAGCTTCGGCGCCGGGCCCGCGTCCGCGCACGCCGCGCTCACCTCCACCAGCCCCGGCGAGGGCGCGGTGGTGAAGTCCGCGCCGTCGGACGTCACGCTCACCTTCTCGGAAGGCGTGCTGCTCGGCCGGGACGCGCTGCGCGTCCTCGACCCCAAGGGCAAGCGCGTGGACGCCGGGAAGGCGGCCCACACGGGCGGCAAGTCCTCGACCGCGTCGGTCGCGCTGCGCTCCGGGCTGGCCGACGGCACCTACACGGTGGCGTGGAAGGCGACCTCGGAGGACAGCCACCCGGTGAGCGGCGCGTTCACCTTCTCCATCGGCGCCCCGTCCAAGACCTCGGTCGCGGCGCCGACGGGCGGGAGCGGCGACAGCACGGTCACGACGCTGTACGGCATCGGGCGGTACGCGGCCTACGGCGGCTTCGCGGCGCTGGTCGGCGCTTGTGTGTTCGCCGGGCTGTGCCGGTCCTCCCGCCCGGTCCGGAAGATCGCCGTCGGCGGCTGGGCGACGCTCTTCGGGTCCACCGTGCTGCTGTTGCTGCTGCGCGCGCCGTACGCCAATTCCGAGGGGATCGGCAAGGTCCTCGACCTCGGCGGGCTCGGCGACGCCCTCGACACCAAGCCGGGCGCGGCGCTGGTGTCCCGGCTGCTGCTGCTCGGCGTGGCGGCGGTCTTCCTCGCCGTGCTCTTCGGCTCGTACACCCGCCACACCGAGGCGGCGGAAGATGACGCCAAGCGCCGCCAGGACCTTGCCTTCGGGCTCGGCTTCGGCGGTGTCGTCGTCGCGGTGGGCCTGGCCTCGACCTGGGCGATGGCCGAGCACGCCTCGGTGGGCATCCAGCGGCAGCTGGCCATGCCGGTCGACGTGATCCACCTGGTCGCGGTCGGGGTGTGGGTGGGCGGTCTGGCCTCGCTCGCGGTGACGCTGCGCGCGGGCGTGCCGATCGAGCGGGCTGCCGTGGCCCGCTTCTCCCGGCTCGCCTTCGGTTCCGTCATCGCCCTGGTCCTCACCGGGCTGTACCAGTCGTGGCGGCAGGTCGGCTCGTGGAAGGCGCTGACCGGCACCGACTACGGGCGGGTGCTGCTGGTCAAGGTGGGCCTGGTGGCGGTGCTCGTCGGCATCGCCGCCGTCTCGCGCCGCTGGACCGCCCGTCTGTCGGATGCCACGGCCTCCGCGGACGTCCCCGCGGACGCCTCCGCTGAAGCGGAAGACGAGGCCAAGGCGGTGGTGAAGGCCGGGCAGCCGGTCCGAACCGGCGGCGCCGGGGCCGGGGAGGGCTCGGACGGGGGCTCCGACGGGGACGCCGGAACGAACGACGATCCCGTACGCAGCGCCCAGCTCGCCCGTCAGCGGGCCGCCAAGGACAAGACCGCCGCCCGGCGGGAGCGCGACGCCGACCCGCAGCGCAGCGGGCTGCGCCGCTCGGTGATCGCCGAGACCGTCGTGGCCGCCGTGCTGCTCGCGGTGACCACCGTGCTGAGCGGCACCCAGCCGGGCCGGGCGGAGACCGGGAAGCCCCCGGCGGCGGCCGCGGTGGACCCCGCAGGGCCGAACGTCGATCCGGTGAGCGTGGAGATCCCCTACAACACCGGCCCCAAGAGCGGCCGCGGCAAGGCCATCGTCATGCTCGACCCGGCGCTGCCCGGCGACAACGCGCTCAACGTCTTCATCAGCGACTTCGCCGACCGCCCGATCGACGTGCCGGAGGTGAAGGTCGCCCTGACCCTGAAGCAGAAGGGCCTGGGCCCGCTGTCGATCCCCCTCAAGCACCGGTCCACCGGGCACTGGAGCGCCCAGGGCGTGCAGCTCCCCATGCCCGGGAAGTGGCTCCTCTCCCTCACCGTACGTACCTCCGACATCGACCAGGTGACGGAGACCAGGAACGTGAAGATCGCACAATGAGCACTCAGCAGGCCCCGAAAGCCCCCGAAACCACCCAGGACCGGCAGGCGCCCCCGCCCGGGGTGTCCCGGCGCCGTCTGCTGGGCACGGCCGGCGCCGCGGGCGCGGCCGGGCTCGTCGTCGGCGGAGCGGCCGGCGCGTACGCCGCGGAGGCGACGCGGGACACCCCCCGGCCGCTCAGCTCGGTCGGCCGGGCGACCGTCCCCTTCAACGGCGAGCACCAGGCGGGGATCACCACCCCGCTGCAGGCCCATGGCCATCTCGTCGCCTTCGACCTGGCGCCCGGTGCGAACCGCCGGCAGGCCGCCGCGCTGCTGCGCCGCTGGTCCAGGACGGCGCGCGAGCTGACCGAGGGCAGGACGCCGCCGGACGACACGGGCATCGCGCTCGACGCCGGACCGTCGTCCCTCACCGTCACCTTCGGCTTCGGCCGCTCCTTCTTCGGCAAGGCCGGGCTGAAGGACCGGCTCCCGGAGGCTCTCGCTCCGCTCCCCGACTTCGCCTCCGACGCGCTCGACGCGAAGCGCAGCAACGGCGACCTGTGGATCCAGATCGGCGCCGACGACGGACTCGTCGCCTTCCACGCGCTGCGCGCGCTGCAGCGGGAGGCCGGGGGCACGGCCCGGCTGCGCTGGCAGATGAACGGCTTCAACCGCGCCCCCGGGGCCACCGGCCACCCGATGACCGTGCGCAATCTGATGGGCCAGGTCGACGGCACGAACAACCCCAAGCCGCAGGAGCCGGACTTCGACCGGCGGATCTTCGTCCCCGGCAACGGGGACCCGGCCTGGATGGCGGGCGGCTCGTACGCCGTGGTGCGCCGGATCCGGATGCTGCTCGACTCCTGGGACAACCTCTCCCTGGAGCGGCAGGAGAAGGTCATCGGCCGCCGCAAGTCGGACGGGGCGCCGCTGTCCGGCGGCACCGAGACGACCCCGGTGCGGCTCGACAAGATGAACGCGGACGGGGCGCTGGCCATTGGCGGCGCCGCCCACGTACGGGTCGCGGCGCCCGAGTCGAACCAGGGCGCGGCGATGCTGCGCCGCCCGTTCTCGTACCACGACGGCTTCCGCGACGACGGGGCGCCGGACGCGGGGCTGCTGTTCATCGCCTGGCAGGCGGATCCGATGAAGGGGTTCGTACCGGTGCAGCGGAAGCTGGACCTCGGGGACGACCTGTCCCGGTTCCTGCGGCACGAGGCCAGCGCGCTCTTCGCGGTGCCGGGCGGCTGTGCCCCGGACGGGTACGTGGGTCAGGCACTCTTGGAAGGGTGAGCGCGGGATGAACCCTCTCGTCCCCGGCCGCCGCTGGGTATCGTGGCGGCTCTCATACGATCACAGGGAGCCACCGTGATGTCGGCCAGCCACTATGCCTACCTCGGCCCCGAGGGAACCTTCACCGAGGCCGCGCTGCGGTCCTTGCCGGAGGCGGCCACGCGCGAGCTGGTCCCGATGGTCTCGGTGCCCGCGGCGCTGGACGCCGTGCGCGGCGGCGCGGCGGCGGCGGCCCTGGTCCCCATCGAGAACTCGGTCGAGGGCGGGGTCACCGCGACCCTCGACGAGCTGGCCACCGGCGAACCGCTGATGATCTACCGCGAGGTGCTGCTGCCGATCAGCTTCGCGCTGCTGGCGCGGCCGGGCACCACGATCTCGGACGTCAAGACCGTGACCGGGCACCCGGTGTCCCAGCCGCAGGTGCGCAACTGGCTCGCGGCGAACCTGCCGGACGCCCTGTGGGAGTCGGCGGCGTCGAACGCGGACGGCGCGCGGCTGGTGCAGGAGGGGCGCTACGACGCGGCGTTCGCGGGCGCGTTCGCGGGGCCGAAGTACGGCCTGGAGCCGCTGGTCACCGACATCCACGACGCGCAGAACGCGATGACCCGCTTCGTGCTGGCCGGCCGCCCGGCCCGGCCCGCCGCCCGGACCGGCGCGGACAAGACATCCGTGGTGATCTGGCTGGGCGACGACCACCCGGGCGCGCTGCTGGAGCTGCTGCAGGAGTTCTCGGCGCGCGGCGTCAACATGATGCGGATCGAGTCGCGCCCGACCGGCGAGGGCATCGGCCGCTACTGCTTCTCGGTGGACTGTGAGGGGCACATCACGGACCGGCGGGTGGGGTCGGCCCTGATGGGGCTGCGGCGGATCTGCCCGAAGGTGCGCTTCCTGGGCTCGTACCCGCGCGCGGGGGTGGAGGCGGCGGACCTGGCTCCGCTGCGCCACGGCACCTCGGACGAGGCGTTCGCTGAGGCGGCGGAGTGGCTGGCCCGCTGCCAGGACGGGCGGGGCTGATCCCGGCCGGAAGCGCCGCGTCCCGGTCCGGTCAACGCCGGGCCCGGGCGTCACCGTGGAAAAGTTATCCACAGGCTCGGCTCCGCGCTGGGGACAAGTCGACAACGCCCATCAGACAATGTCGACACATCACCACAGTCGCCTCATCGGCTTACATCACTGGATATTGCACATCTGTCACCACAATTCCATCGATCCGCTCTTTGGAGTGAGGGATTCCTCTCTTAAAGAGTGTGTGAACGCGGTTCGATAGGGGAATCCATCGCCGAGCACTCGGCGGACTAAACGATCACCGCGACATCCACAGATCTCACACACAGGCTGTGGATAACTCGCGGGTATACCAACAGGCCTGTGGACAACGAAACGCCAACTCGCCCCGCGCGCAGGGGAAGACAGTCATCTCTTTGCCCCTTTTCAGGGAATCCGCGCGCATTGCTTGACGTCGACCCACACAGGAATTCCCAGGTTTTCCCACAGCCCTAAATGGGGGCAAAAAGGGGCACACCGGAATATCGCGTCGAGCCCCCGAGGTCACACCGGTAACCTGGGGGGGTGATTGACCTTCGCCTGCTCCGTGAGGACCCCGACCGTGTGCGCGCCTCCCAGCGCGCCCGTGGAGAAGACGTCGACATCGTCGACGCGCTCCTGGCAGCCGACGAGCGGCGCAGGTCCTCCAGCGTCCGCTTCGACGAGCTGCGCGCCGAACAGAAGGCGCTCGGCAAGCTCGTCCCCAAGGCCTCCGGGGACGAGAAGGCCGAGCTGCTGAAGAAAGCCGGTGAGCTGTCCGCCGCGGTCAAGGCGGCCGACGCCGAGCAGGACGCGGCGGCCGAGGAGACCCAGACCCTGCTGCGCCGGCTGGGCAATCTGGTCCACCCGGACGTCCCCGTGGGCGGTGAGGACGACTTCACCGTCCTGGAGACGGTCGGCACCCCGCGCGACTTCGCGGCCGAGGGCATCACCCCCAAGGACCACCTGGAGCTGGGCGAGCTGCTCGGCGCGATCGACACCGAGCGCGGCGCCAAGGTCTCCGGATCGCGCTTCTACTACCTCACCGGCGTCGGCGCGCTGCTGGAGCTCGCGCTGGTGAACGCGGCGATGGCACAGGCCACCGCGGCGGGCTTCACCCCGGTGCTCACCCCGGCGCTGGTCAAGCCGAAGGCCATGGAGGGCACCGGCTTCCTGGGCCAGGCCGCGGAGGACGTCTACCACCTGGACAAGGACGACCTCTATCTGGTCGGCACCTCCGAGGTGCCGCTGGCCGCGTACCACATGGACGAGATCCTGGAGGCGGAGCAGCTGCCGCGGCGCTACGCGGGCTTCTCCTCCTGCTTCCGCCGCGAGGCCGGGTCGTACGGCAAGGACACCCGGGGCATCTTCCGGGTGCACCAGTTCGACAAGGTCGAGATGTTCGTCTACACGACGCCGGAGGAGGCCGAGGCCGAGCACCAGCGGCTGCTGGAGTGGGAGAAGCAGTGGCTGACCTCGCTGGAGCTGCCGTTCCGGGTGGTCGACCTGGCCTCGGGTGACCTGGGCTCGTCCGCGACGCGGAAGTTCGACTGCGAGGCGTGGATCCCGACCCAGGGGAAGTACCGCGAGCTGACCTCGACGTCCAACACCACCGAGTTCCAGTCGCGGCGGCTGTCGATCCGGATGCGCGAGGGCAAGAAGGTGCGTCCGCTGGCGACGCTGAACGGCACGCTGTGCGCGGTCACCCGGACCATCGTCGCGATCCTGGAGAACCACCAGCAGGCCGACGGTTCGGTGCGGGTGCCCGAGGTGCTGCGGCCGTTCCTGGGCGGGCGCGAGGTTCTGGCGCCGGTCGCCCGGTGAGCGCCGGCGCCCTTCCGTATCGCCTGGTCGCGACGGATCTGGACGGGACCCTGCTGCGTTCCGACCACACCGTCTCGGCCCGTACCCGCGCCGCGCTCGCCACGGCCACCGCTGCCGGGGCCGCCCATATCGTCGTCACCGGGCGCACCGTCCCGGTGGCCCGGCACATACTGGACGACCTCGGCTACGAGGGGCTCGCGGTGTGCGGCCAGGGCGCGCAGCTCTACCACGCGGGCGAGCACCGGCTGCTGACCTCCGTCACGCTGGACCGCCAGGTGGCCATGCTGGCGCTGGAGAAGATCGAGGCGGAGACCGGTCCGCTGCTGCTGGCGGCGGCCCGCGACGGGCTCGACGGCGAGGTGCTGTTCGGCCCGGGGTATCGGGTCGGGCACGGGGAGATGCCGGTCAGCTCCTTCAGCGACCCGGACGAGGTGTGGTCCGCGCCCATCAGCAAGCTCTACATCCAGCACGCCGAGCTGGGCGACGACGCGCTCGCGGACGCCGCGCGGATCGCCGCCGGGGGTCTGGTCGGGGTGACGATGGCGGGCGCGGGTCTGGTGGAGCTGCTGCCGCTGGGGCTGACCAAGGCCACGGGCCTCTCACTGGCCGCCCGAAGGCTGAAGGTGACGGCCGCGGACACCATCGCGTTCGGCGACATGCCCAACGACATCCCGATGTTCGCCTGGGCGAAGCACGGGGTGGCGATGGCAGGCGCGCACGACGACCTGAAGGCCGTCGCCGACGAAATCACCGCCTCCCATGACGAGGACGGCATCGCCGTGGTGCTGGAGCGCCTCTTCGGCTGAGCCATCGGCGGATGACGCGTGACGACGGGCGGCCCCTGGCGGGCCGCCCGTCGTCATTTCTCCTGCGGGGTCCGGCTCAGCCGAGGTTCTTCACGGCCTGGTAGTAGGTCCACGCGGTGCCGTCGCAGGTGGTCTTCGTGGCACCGGTGTAGGCGGTGCACACCCGCTTGAGGTCCTCGTAGAAGGCGCTGTCGAGACGGGCCTTGTTGGCGTCGAAGATGCCGAGCGCCTTGTGGTTGCGGTACCCGAAGTCGTGGCGGGCGCACGAGGTCTGGAAGGGGAAGCCGAAGGGGTTGTCGGGCGAGCTGCTGCAGTAGTCGGTGGACCAGTCGAACGCGTACGCGGCCCACGCGCCCTGGTTGCCGCGGGCCGCGAGCCAGGTGTTGTAGCTGGCGGCACTGGTCTGGGTCCAGCCGGCGAGCACCTGCGCCTTGTCGGCGGGGACGGCCTCGGCGGGGGCGGCCAGGGCGACGGTGGCGGCCGCGGTGACCGCGGTGGCGGCAAGACTCGTGGCGAGACGACGCATTTCGGGTTCCCTCCGTTGGTTGCTGACGGCAGCTCAAACCGCCAGCTCGGGTGGCGGGTTGCGGAACGGTGTGAGGTGGCGCACAACCAGAGTTCGGCAGGTTCCTGACAAGCGTCAAGATCTGGACAGGCGTATGGATGAACAGAGTTCGACCAGCGGAGGTTCGGAGGTTCCTCCAAGTGGACCGGAAGAACGGCCAGTTCACCCCGTCCTTCGGCCCGCCGGTTCAGAAAGGAAGGCGCGACGGGTCGCGCGGCGTGGGGGGCAACGGCCCCGGCCCCTTGATCCTGCGGATGATCGGCGAGGTCTCCATATGCCGTACCGCGGGCAGCGCGGCGATCCGCGTCGTCAGATAGGTGTACAGCGCGGAGACGCCCTCGCACACCACGCTCGCCATCAGGTTGGTGGGCCCGGTGGTCGCGCACGCGAACGCGACCTCGGGGTGGTCCGCGAGCGCCTGGCCGGTGGCGGCCAGATCGGAGGGCGGCACCGACAGCCACAGCACGGCCGTGATGTCGTACCCGAACATGCGCTGACGCTGATCGACGTCGAAGTACAGCGTGCCGTCGGCGCGCAGCGCGGCGAGCCGGCGGCGTACCGTCGACTGCGACCAGCCGGTGGCGGCGGCGAGTTCGGCCAGCGGCGCCCGCCCGTCGCGCGCGAGGACCGCCAGCAGCTTCCGGTCCTCGGCGGTCAGGGCCCCGGCGGAACCCCCGGGGTGGTCCACCCCGGGAAAGGCGAGCCGTGCCGCCTGCTCGGGGCTCAGCGCACCCGACTTGTTGACCAGACCCAGCGCACCACCGAAGAACTGGTGCAGGACACAGTGCGCGCTCACCCCCGTCACTCGGGGCGTATGGGGCAGTTTGCGCAGCAGCAGCGCGTCGTTGTCCTGGCCGGACGCCGCCCGCGTCGTCGCGACGACCTCGGTCCCGTCGGACAGCACATGCACCCAGGAGGTGTCGGTGCGGCGGGCCAGCGCCTCGGCGACCGGCACCGCCGCGTCCGGCAGGCACCGCACCCGCACCATCCACGCCACCTCGCCGACCGCCATGGGGTCGGTCAGGCCCAGCACCCGGATCGCCCCCGTCGTCCGCAGCCGGGTGTAACGGCGCGCCACGGTCTGGTCGGAGACGCCCAGCACCTCGGCGATGCGGCTGAAGGGAGCCCGGCCGTCGAGCTGGAGGGCGTGCAGCAGCGCCCGGTCCAGATCGTCGCACGCGTCGGATTTCACCGATCAAAACTAGCCGGTGTCGGATAACGCCACCAGGCCCGGGCCGGCTGGAGGTGGAACCGGACCCTTGGCGACGGTGAGGGCCGCGGGGCCACGGCGACGGGCCGGCCCCCGGTTACCTCTTGGAGACTTTCCATGCGCAGCACATGGTGGCCACTGGCCGCCATCACACTCGGCAACTTCATGCTGCTGATAGACGTGACCATCGTGAACACCGCGCTGCCCCAGGTGGCGCACGGACTCGACGCGTCCTTCGCCTCCCTGCAGTGGGTGATGGACATCTACGCGCTGGCGCTCGCCGCGCTGCTCATGGTGGCCGGTTCGGCGGCCGACCTCTTCGGACGGCGGCGGCTGTATCTGCTCGGCCTCGCCGTCTTCGCCCTCTCCTCGCTGATCTGCGGGCTCGCCCCCGACGCCGGGGTGCTGATCGCCGCCCGCGCGGTCCAGGGCGCCGGGGCCGCGGCCATGTTCGCCACCAACACACCGCTGCTGATGGCCACCTACACCGGACGCGCCCGCGGCATCGCCTTCGGGGTGTGGGGCGGTACGAGCGGGGCGGCCGCGGCGGTCGGCCCGGTGCTGGGCGGGGTGCTCACCGAGTACGTCGACTGGCGGGCCATCTTCCTGGTCAACCTGCCGCTGACGGCCATCGCAGTGTGGATCACGGTCCGTACGATCGGCGAATCGCGCGGTGCGCCGGGGGCGCGCATCGACTGGCCGGGCGCCGCCTTTTTCACCGCGTGCGCCGGCGCGCTGACGTACGGGCTGATGCGGGGCGGCGAAGAGGGCTGGTCCGACCCCGGGGCGGTCGTCGCCCTGGCCGGTGCCGCGCTCGCGCTGATCGTCTTCGTCGCGGTGGAGCGCGGGGCCCGGCAGCCCCTGCTCGACCTGCGGCTTCTGCGCCGCCCGTCCTTCGCGGTGCTGATGGGCGCGGCCCTGCTGCTCCAGGCGGCGGCCTTCCCGTACCTCACCTACGCCGGGCTGTGGCTGCAGTCCGTACTCGGCATGAGCCCGGTACGGGCGGGGCTCGCGGTGACACCGATGGCGGGCGTCTCGCTGGTCGTCGGAGCGGCGGGCGGGCGCCTGCTGGAGAAGGCCGCGCCGGGGCGCACGCTCGGCGGCGGACTGTTGCTCGTAGGGGCGGGCGCGCTCGTCAACGCCACACTGGTGGACGCCACTTCGGACGGGACGGCCCTCGCCCCCGGCCTGGCGCTCGCGGGTCTCGGCATCGGCCTCGCCATGCCGGTCCTGGTGTCGGCGGCCCTCGGCGCCGCCCCGCCCGAGCGGGCGGGCATGGCCAGCGGCGCGGTGAACACCTTCCGCCAGCTGGGATACGCGCTCGGCATCGCGGTCCTGGGCACGGTCTTCTCGTCGCGGGTACGGGACGTGGTCACCGACAGCGGCACCGTCCCGTCCCGGGCATCAGGCCGGGCGGCCGACGCGATCAGCGGCGGTCACGCCGACGCCGTCATCACCGCCGCCCCGCCGCACCACGCGGCCGCGGCGCGCTCGCTGGTCCACGAGTCGTTCGCCGCCGGCCTCGACCGGATCTGCGTGATCTCCGGCATCACGGCCCTGGTGGCGGGCCTCCTCGTCCTCACCGTCGTCCGCGGCCGCCCGAAGCCCCCGGCCCCCGCCGGGCCACGGGCCGAACCGTCCCCGACGGAGCCGGTCGCGGCGTGAGCGCCCACCCATCCGGACGCACGCCGTCAACACGGCGGAATCGCGTAACCCTGCTGCAGTCGGATCGTTGTTCTAGATACGCGTTATGCGCGGAGGCAACGCGAGTTCGAGCTTCGGACGGGCGACGGATCGCCGGATGGCACGGCGGTTGGGTCTGAAAGAGGTATGGCAGCCTCCGCTCCTGGTCCCTGGATACGGGCGGCCATTGGTCCCTGGCTAGTGGGGCACGACACCACCCGTATCCACACCGGAAGGCACAGCCATGCCTACGCCACCCGAGACCGCGCTGCTGGAGTCGCGCGCGCTGCGCGACAGCGTGATCGAACGGACCGACATCCTCGACAAGGTCAAGATCCTCGCCATGCTCCCCGACGGGGTCCACGTCACCACACGCGTCGTCGCGGCGTACTTCGAGGTTGGGGAAGAAGCCATCAAGAGCCTGGCCAAGCGACACCGGGAGGAGTTCCACAGCAACGGGATGCACACGCTCCGAGGCTCTGACCTGCAAGTCTTTGAAAGGTCCAACATGGACCTTTCAGATTCGAGTTATCCACAGGGTCGCGCTCACCTCACCCTCTACCCCCGTCGCGCGGTGCTCAACATCGCCATGCTGCTGCGGGACAGCGATATCGCCAGGCGGGTACGGAAGTATCTGCTCGACGTCGAGGAGCATGCCCGGGCGGGGCAGGAGTCCGGCGCCGGGCGGCTTCCGCTCGAACAGATCCTGACCGAGCGGCTGCTGGAGGGGCCGGTCGGCAGCCGTCTCGACGCCGTCGAATCGCGGCTGGCCGATGTCGGTTCGGCGCTGCGGGAGCTGACCCCGTGGCTGGCCAGGATGTCGGCCCGGCTGGACGGCGTGGACCAGCGGCTCGACGCGCACGGCCGGGTGATCTGCGCCATGAGCGAGCGGCTCTGCGACCTCGGCGAGGACATGAAGGAAGTCCGCCGGGATGTCGCCCGGCTCAAGATCGCGGTGGAGCCCGGGCGTGCGGTCCGGGGCAAGGGGCGGCGTCGGCGGTAGCCACCGCCTGTCCGGTGGGCCGGTGCCCGTCCGGCTCACCGGGCAATGTAGGTGTCATAGCCATCTAGATTGTAGGATGACTGGGCAACCGGTTGAATCGAGGATGGAGCCACAGGACATGGCCTTGCGTGCCGCCGGGCGGCAGTCGCTCGTGGACACCGTCGTGGAGCAGTTGCGCGCACAGCTCGCCGAGGGCGAGTGGCGGGTCGGCGATCGCGTCCCGACCGAGCACGCGCTCGCCGAACAGCTCCAGGTCGGCCGGAACACGGTCCGGGAGGCGGTGCGCGTCCTCGTGCACGCCGGAATGCTCCAGTCCAGGCAGGGCGAGGGCACCTTCGTGATGTCCACCACCGACCCGGCCGAGGTGATGCGGGACGTACGGCGCGCCGGGATCCGGGACGTGCTGGAGCTGCGCATCGCGCTGGAGGCGGAGGGCGCCCGGCTCGCCGCGCTCCGGCATCAGCCCGGCGATCTGGCGCGGATGCGCGCGGCGCTGGCCTCGCAGGCGGCCTTCGAGGACGCCGAGGGGCAGCCGGAGTCCGGCAGCCATGAGCTGTACGCGGCGCATGACGTCGCGTTCCACACCGCCGTGGTCGACGCCGCGCACAACGCCGCGCTGAGCGCCACGTACGGCTGGTTCAGCAGTTCGGTGCGCGATGCGCTGGTGGCGTCGCTCGGCGACCGCGAGATGCCACGCATCGTGCCCGGCGACCACCACGCCCTCATCGACGCCATCGCGTCGGGCGACCCGACGGCTGCCGAGGACGCGGCGCGCGCCCTGCTGGAGACGCCGAAGCGCGCCGTCGAGACGCTGCTCGCCAACGGCTGAATTCCACCCCACCACCCACACCCCCACCACCACGGAACGGAGCCGTCCTTGTCACGCCCGCACACCCCCGCCCCCGAGGCCGGGATCGAGCCGCCGCTCGTCGACGCCGAGACGGATCTGCGGCCGACCCCGGAGGTGGCCGCCGCCCGGCGCACGCTGCGCGCCCACCCGGCGCTCGTCCTGGTCGGCATCGTGCTGGCGTCCCTCAACATGCGCGCCTCGCTCGCCGGGGTCTCCCCGCTGCTCGGCGAGATCAGCGGGGACTTCGGGCTGAGCGCGACCATGGGCAGCCTGGTCACCACGATCCCGCTGATCTTCATGGGGGTGGCCTCGCCGCTCGCGCCGAGGCTGGCCCGGCGCTGGGGCACCGAGACCGTGCTGCTGGCGGCGCTGGTGCTGCTGGGCGGCGGGATCCTGCTGCGCGTCGCGCCGCCGCTGGTCGCGCTGTTCGCCGGGTGCGCCCTGGTCGGCAGCGGGATCGCGCTGCTGAACGTGCTGATGCCGGGCCTGATCAAGCGGGACTTCCCGGACCGTGCGGCGGCCATGACCGCCCTCTACACCACCGCGATGATCGCCGGGGCGACCACCTCCGCCGCGGCCGCCGTCCCGCTGGAAAACGCGCTCGGCGGCTGGCGCGGCTCCCTCGCCTCCTGGTCGCTGCTGGCCGCCGTCGCGGCGCTGCTGTGGCTCCCGCAGGCGGTCCTCGCCCGGCGCGGCACGCAGCACGGTCAGGCCGCCGCGACGCCGGTCCGCAACAGGGACGGCAAGGGGGACGGCAACGGGGCCAGGGGCACGCTGTCCCGTTCGCCGCTGGCCTGGCAGGTGACGCTGTTCATGGGGCTGCAGTCGCTGATGGCGTACGTCACCATCGCCTGGATGCCGACGATCCTCACCGACCACGGCATGGACAAGGCCACCGCCGGTCTGGTCTTCGCCTTCAGCACGCTGGTACAGATGTCCGGTTCGTTCGTGGTGCCGCTGCTGGCCGGGCGGATGCGCTCGCAGCGGCTGCTGGCGGTCGTGGTGGCCGGAGTGATGGCGGCCGGGGTCACCGGGCTGCTGCTGGCCCCGGTGGCCGGGGCCTGGGCGTGGGCGGCGCTGATCGGTGTGGGGCAGGGCGGCACGGTGGGCCTCGCGCTCACCTTGATGGTGCTGCGGACCAGGGATGCCCACACCTCGGCGCGGCTGTCGGGGATGGCGCAGACCTGGGGGTATCTGCTGGCCGCCGCGGGCCCGCTGGCGCTCGGCGCGGTACACCAGGCCACCGGCGGCTGGACGCTGCCGCTCCTGCTGATGCTCGCGGTGTGCGCGGCGCTGGCCCTGCTGGGGCTGGGCGCGGGGCGCGACCGCACGATCGCGTCCTGACGCGCACCGCGCGCCACCCCCGGACACAGCGGGGCGGCGGTCGTCGTGACGACCGCCGCCCCGGGGGATACCGGCCGCCTCGTCAATCGCCGGCGGCCGTCATCGACCGTGTCGCGCTCACTCCTCCCCGGCGAGGGTGAGGGAGCGCATCTTCTGCCCCGCGTACCAGGTGGCGGCCCCGGTCACGACGATCAGCAGGATGACGCCGGTCGTCAGGCCCACGTCCGAGGTGACCGCCTCGTCCGTGATCTTCTGGGCGATCGCCAGCGACCACTGCTGGACGCTGAGGGTCTTGGCCCCGGCCACCAGGCTGCCGAAGAAGGCCTCCCAGACCAGGGCGTAGACCAGGCCGAACACGACCGCGTGCCGGGTGATCGTGCCCAGCAGCAGGAAGATCGCGCTGTAGGCGACGGACGCCACGGCG
This sequence comes from Streptomyces sp. NBRC 110028, assembly GCF_001417735.1. Taxonomy (GTDB): domain Bacteria; phylum Actinomycetota; class Actinomycetes; order Streptomycetales; family Streptomycetaceae; genus Streptomyces. The sequence goes on along the minus strand of NZ_BBUZ01000022.1, from coordinate 436,517 downwards.
GCGGCCACGGCGTAGCCGACCGCCAGGTTGTGTCCGTTGCCGCCCAGGATGAAGCCCGCCAGCAGGGTGGGCAGGGCCGAGAAGGCGACCGTGACGCCGATCGCGACGATCAGCTTGGTGACGATGATCGTGGGCCGCTTCACCGGCTTGGCCAGCAGATAGATGACCGAGCCGTCGTCGATCTCCGGTCCGATCGCCCCGGTCCCGGCGATCACGCCGATCAGCGGGACCATGGTGGCGATCGCGAAGCCGCCCAGGACGGAGTTGGTGGTGGAGTCGTCGCCTCCGGTCAGCAGCCGTACGGCGAGCGAGATGGCCACCAGCAGCGCGGGCAGCAGGAAGAGGATCAGCGCGCGGCGGCGGCCGAGCAGGGCTCGGTAGGTGAGCCGGGCGACGGTGGGATGGTAGAGCGCGGGCATCGCAGGGGCTCCTTTCAGGCCGCGACGAGGTAGGAGAACACGCTCTCCAGGGACTCGTCGGAGGGCGAGACCGTGAGGAGCCTGATGCCCTGTTCACGGGCGACGCGGGGCAGCAGTTCGGTGAAGCGTGTGAAGTCGACGGCCTGGATGTGGAGTCCGCCGTCGGCGCCGTCGCTCGCGTCCACCTGGATCCCGGCGGTCGACGGGTCGGCGATGAGGGCGGCAGCGAGCGCGCGGTCGTCGCTGGACCGTACGAGATAGCGGTGCGGACGGTCCGTCATCAACCGGCGGATCTTGCGGAAGTCGCCGGAGGCGGCGTGCCGTCCCGCGACGATCACCTCGATGTGCGAGGCCAGTTGCTCGACCTCCTCCAGGATGTGCGAGGAGAACAGCACGGTGCGGCCCTCCGCGCCCATCCGCCGCAGCAGCTCCATCAGCTGCATCCGCTGGCGCGGGTCCATGCCGTTGAACGGCTCGTCGAGGAGCAGCACCGACGGCTCGTGGACCAGGGCGGAGGCCATCTTCACGCGCTGGCGCATGCCCTTGCTGTACGTGGAGATCTTGCGCGCTCCCGCGTAGTCCATCTCGACGGTGTCGAGCGCCTTGCGGGCGGCGGCGCGGGGGTCGGGCAGTCCGTGCAGTTCGGCGTTGGCGATGACGAACTCGCGGCCGGTGAGGAAGTCGTACATCCCCTCGCGCTCGGGGACGATGCCGATGTGGCGGTAGGCCTGTTCGTTGCGCCAGATCGCGGCGCCGTCGAGGGTGACGCTGCCGGTGGAGGGGGCCAGGAAGCCGCCCATCATGTTGATGAGGGTGGACTTCCCCGCGCCGTTGGGGCCCAGCAGCCCGGTGACCCCGGGGCCGATCGTCATGGTCACGTCGTTGACGGCCACGACGTTCCCGAACCAGCGCGAGACGTTGTCGATGGCGATCGTGGTCACAGCCCGACCTTTCGGTAGCGGCGCAGCAGCAGCCCGAACGAGCCGGCGATCAGGCCGAGAAGGACGAGGACGTAGACGGCGCCGGGCCCGGCACCCGGGCCGAAGCCGCCGGGGAAGGAGGAACTGGCGCCGAGGAACGCCGTCTGCACCCCGTCGATGATCGTGATCGGCGAGAACAGTCCGAGCCAGCGCACCGGGCCGGTGGCGTCCTGGGCGAACGCGATGGCCTGGACGGTGGACACCGCGCCGTAGGAGATGGTCAGCACGGCGATGACGGCGGCGACGCCGAAGCCGCGCCGCGGGGTGGCCGCGGCGATGACCAGGCTGATGCCGGCGAAGAGGAGCGAGAGCAGTCCCACGGAGACCAGTCCTTGCGCGAAGCCCTTCGTCTGGTCGGCGAAGTCGAGCTTGGCGAGCAGGGCCCCGGCGTACAGGATCACCAGGGGCGAGGCGGTGAGCAGGAAGAGGGCGGAGGCCATGGCGCCGAACTTGGCCACCACGTAGTCCACCGTCTCGATCGGGCGCGAGAAGTAGAGCGGGATCGTCTTGAACCGCAGATCGCGGGAGACGGCCTGCGGCGCCTGGGCGGCGATGTACAGGCCGATGACCGCCTGGAGCATGATCGCGTAACGGGTGTACTCGACCGGGAGCTTCTTGAGGTCGGTGGCGATGGCGACCGAGACGCTGATCGCCGCGGGCGCGCACATGACGGCGAACAGCAGCATCGGCGCGACCTTGGACTTCGCGGAGCGGCCGAGGCCGTAGGCGCCGCGCAGGGTCTGCGCGAAGAGCGAGCGGCGGGCGTAGGCGCGGCCGAGCCGGGGGCCGTCGTAGTGGCGGTAGCCGATGTTGTGAATGACGTCGGCGCGCTGCTGGGGCACGGTCTCAGACGGCATCGACGGCACCTCCGTTTCCCTTGCTGGTCCCGTGTGCGACGCCTTGACCGCCGCCCTGACCGCCGCCGTCTTCGGAGCTGAAGATCTCGGCGATGCGGTGGCGGCGCTGCTCCATGCGGACCAGGCCGAGACCGAGACCGGCGATGGCGTCCCGGACCGTGTCGTACGTCTCCTCGCCCGCGACGTCCACGAGCAGCAGATGGTCGGAAGCCGGCGCCCCGTCCGCTCCGCGGCGCGCGGGCGAGGCGGTGAGCCCGGCCCGGTCCAGGGCGGCGCGCAGCGCGGCGGTGCCGTCCGGGTGCTCGTCGGTGTCGGTCACCTCGACCGCGAGGGAGGCCGTCACCTGGGTGAAGTCGCTGGTGGAGCTGGAGCGCAGCAGCTTGCCGCCGTCGATGACGACGACGTGGTCGCAGGTGCGCTCCAGCTCACCGAGCAGGTGCGAGGTGACCAGGACCGAGATGCCGAAGTCGGTGTGGATGCGGCGGATCAGGCCGAGCATGTCGTCGCGGCCGACCGGGTCGAGGCCGTTGGTCGGCTCGTCCAGCAGGACCAGCTTCGGGTCGTGCACCAGCGCCTGGGCGAGCTTGACGCGCTGCTTCATCCCGGTCGAGTAGCCGCCGATGGGGCGATATCGCTCCTCGTACAGCCCGACGTGGCGCAGCGTGTCGGCGGTGCGCTCGCGGGCGGCGGACGGCGGCAGGCCGGACATGCGCGCCATGTGGACGACGAACTCCGTCGCCGACACATCCGGCGGCAGGCAGTCGTGCTCGGGCATGTAGCCCACGCTCTCGCGGATGGCACTGCCCTCGGTGGCGACGTCGAGGCCGAGGACGGCGGCGCGGCCCTCGCTGGCGGGGGACAGCCCGAGCAGGATCTTGATCAGGGTCGACTTGCCGGCGCCGTTGGCACCCACCAGGCCCGTGACGCCCGGTGTGATGTCGACGGACAGCCGGTCGAGCGCGGTGACCCTGGGGAACCGCTTGCTCAGGCTTTCGGTGGCGATCACAGTCACGTGTTCGACGGTAGTGGTGTGAGCCATGGTCCACGTCACCCCAGACGGCTGGTTTTCCCTACTCCTCGGGTCTGACACGCCCGTAGGGGGGAGGGGGTGCCTCTCCGGCGGCGTCCCGGGGCGTCACGCCCGGGCGGCGTCCGGGGCGAGCCGGGCCCGGGCGCGCTCGGGGCAGCGAGCGGTGAACAGGACCGGCAGGACGAATCCGGCGGCCCGCACCACCAGCGGCACCCGGCTGCCCAGACCGCCGGCCACCGAGGCGGCCGGCGCCGCGGCGGTCGGGGTGAGGACCGCCCAGACCGAGGAGATCACCCGTTGATCCGCCGGACACGGCGGTGTGCCACGCCTCGTGCGGTGCCTGCCGCCGGGCGATACCGGTGGTGAAGGGGTGCCCGACCACGAGCGTCGCCCAGGCGGTGACGGCCGGCCTGCCCATCGACAGCCCCCGCCCCCGCGGGCGTCAGAGCCCCGGCGCGCCCCACACCGGGAACCACCGGCTCAGGTCCTGCTCGATCCGCAGATCGTCCCCCAGCAGCGCCCGGGCCTGGAGTTCCAGGGCGTTGTCCCGCTTCTCGGCGGCGCCCGGCAGCGGGGCGAAGGGATAGAACGTGCCGCGCTTGTACAGGTAGACCAGCGCGAGCGAACGCCCCGCCGCCTCGTGGAAGCCGAGCAGCGAACACAGCAGCTGCGGGCCGAACCCGCCGTCCTGGAGCAGTGTGTTGACCGCGTGCAGGTCGTTCACCAGGGCCGCCACGTCGTCCGGCGGCTGCCGTGCCAGCAGCCAGGTGTAGCCGTATCCGTCCTGGCTGAACTCCACGGGCACCCCGCCCCGGCCGGTGTCAGCGTCCAGCAGCTCCCGTACGTCCTGCTGGAGCCGGCCGAAGGCACCGCCCTCGACGCTCGCGAAGCAGACCGACCCGAGTCCGGTCGGGGTGAACCCGGCCCCCGCCTCCAGGGTGACGGCGGCCGACGGCAGCCCGAAGAGCTGGTCGAGGTCGGGCCGTACGGGCTTGCTGCGGCCGAGGATGATGTCGAGGAGTCCCACGCGCCCTCAGCTCCTCCCCGGCTGGCCCAGCTGGGCGGCGATGCGCCCGAGCTGCCCGAGCCGCTGCTCCAGGCTCGGGTGCGAGGACAGCAGCCGGCTGAGGCTTTCCCCGGAGAGGGCGGGGGCGAAGAAGAAGGCGTTGAACGGCTCGGCCTTGCGCAGATCGCGGGTCGGGATGCGGGCCATCTGCCCGGTCACCTTGGTGAGGGCCGCGGCCAGCGCCGAGGGGCGGCCGGTCAGCAGGGCACCGGCCCGGTCGGCGGACAGCTCGCGGTAGCGGGACAGCAGCCGGGTCAGCAGAAAGCTGATCGTGTACACCACGGCGCTGACCAGCGGGATCAGCAGGACCGCTATGCCTACGTTGCTGTTGCGGCTGCCGCGGGACAGCCCGCCCCACAGGGCGGCCCGGGTCATGATTCCCGCCAGCACCCCGAGGAACGAGGCGATGGTCATGACCGCCACATCGCGGTGCGCGACATGGGACAGCTCATGGGCGAGGACGCCTTCGAGCTCGTCCGGCTCCAGCCGCCGCAGCAGCCCCGTCGTCGCGCACACCAGCGCGTTCTTCTGGCCGCGGCCCGTCGCGAACGCGTTCGGCACATCGGTGTCGGCGATCGCCACCCGCGGCTTCGGCATGTCCGCCAGCGCGCACAGCCGGTCCACCGCGCCGTGCAGCTCGGGCGCCTGCTGCGGGGTGACCTCCCGGGCGCCCATGCTGAACGCCGCGATCCGGTCGCTGAACCAGAACTGCGCGACGAACAGCCCGCCCGCGATGAGCAGGATCAGCGGCCAGGCACCGCGCAGCAGCGCGATCAGCACACCGACGAAGACCACGTAGAGCAGGCCGATGAAGAACATGGTCATGACCATGCGGGTGGTCAGCCCTCGGTCGGGGGCATAGCGGGTACGCGGCATGGGTGCCTCCACAGTCACTGCGGCAGCGGGAGCCTCTACACCCGATTCTGCTCCTCATTCCGGCATTCGCCGCATTCACGGCTTCCACCGGAATTCCCGGCATACCCGCCGGAACCCGGTGTCAGAGGGCGGCGACCCGCTCCGCGCCCTCCGTGGCGATCTTCTCGAAGACCCCGGGGTCGGCCGCGAAGACCGAGTCGGCGATCGGCCAGTGCAGCACGATCTCGTCGATGCCCAGCCGCGCGTGCTCGCCCGCGAAGTCGACGAAGGCGTCCACCGAGCTGAGCGGACGGGTCCCGTCCGGGGTGAAGCCGGTGAGCAGGATCTTGTGCGGCTCGTCCGCGTCCCGCCCGGTGTCGGCGCACGCCTTGCCGAGCCGCTCGATCTGGCAGCCGATGGCGGCCAGCGAATCGGCGGGCGTACCCGTCTCGAAGAGCTTCGGGTCGCCCGTGGTCACCCACGCCTGCCCGTACCGCGCCGCGAGCCGCATCCCGCGCGGGCCGGTGGCCGCGACCGCGAACGGCAGCCGGGGGCGCTGCGCGCAGCCGGGGATGTTGCGGACCTCGCGCGCGCTGTAGTACCCGCCCTCGTGACTCACCACGTCGTGCGTCAGCAGCCGGTCGAGCAGCTCGACGAACTCGCCGAACCGATCCGCCCGCTCCCGCGGCGTCCACGCCTCCTCCGCGCCGCGCAGCAGCGCCGTCGCGTCGAAGCCGGAACCGCCCGCGCCGATGCCGAGCGTGACGCGCCCGCCGGAGATGTCGTCCAGCGAGATCAGCTCCTTGGCGAGCGTCACCGGGTGCCGGAAGTTGGGGGAGGTGACCAGCGTGCCCAGCCGCAGCCGGGAGGTCGCCGCGGCGGCCGCCGTCAGCGTCGGCACCGCCCCGAACCAGGGCCCGTCGCGGAAGCTGCGCCAGGACAGGTGGTCGTAGGTGTACGCCGCGTGGAAACCCAGCTCCTCGGCGCGCCGCCATAGCTCCCTGCCGCCGTCGGCCCAGCGGTGGACGGGCAGGATCACGGTGCTCACTCGCATGGCGTCGAGCCTAAGCGGTGCCGGTGACAGCGGCGCACGGTCCGGCCGCAGGAAGGGCCGCGGAGCACGATCGAGCGCCCTTCCCGCACCCATGAGCGGCCCATGCGGGAGGATGGTTGCCGTGACTCCAGCGATCGAGCAGCCCGAGAACCCGGCCCCCGGCCGTTCCTCCTCCGCCCCGCCCCGGCCCCGGCTGATCGCCACCGACCTCGACGGCACGCTGCTGCGGGACGACAAGACGGTCTCCGACCGCACCGTCGCGGCGCTCGACGCGGCCGAGCGGGCGGGCATCGAGGTGTTCTTCGTCACCGGCCGCCCGTCCCGCTGGATGGACGTGGTCAGCGCCCATGTGCACGGGCACGGCCTGGCGATCTGCGCGAACGGCGCCGCCGTGGTCGACCTCCACCAGGGCGGGCTGCTGGTCGAGGTCCGCCCGCTGGCCGCCGACCGGGCGCTGGCCGTCGTGGAGGAGCTGCGCCGGGCCGCCCCCGGCACGTCCTTCGCGGTCGAGCGCAGCGGCGGCATCTTCTACGAGCCGGAGTACCCGCCCTTCCACCTCGACCCCGGCGCGATCATCGCCCCCGCCGAGAAGCTGCTCGGCGACGGCTTCCAGCACGCCGGCACCCCGGTCCTCAAGCTGCTCGCGCACCACAAGGAGCTGGCCCCCGACGCGTTCCTCCGGCTCGCCCGCGCCGTCGCGGGCGACCACGGCGACTTCACCCGCTCCAGCCCCTCCGCCCTGCTGGAGGTCAGCGGCCCGGGCGTCAGCAAGGCCTCCACGCTGGCCATGTGCTGCGCCGAGCGCGGCATCGCCGCGGAGGAGGTCGTGGCGTTCGGCGACATGCCCAACGACCTGGAGATGCTGACCTGGGCGGGCACCTCGTACGCGATGGCCAACGCCCACCCCGACGTGCTCGCCGCCACCACGCACCGCACCGGCGCCAACACCGAGGACGGCGTCGCCGCCGTCATCGAGCGGATCCTGTCCCGGTGAGAACCGGCACCGCCCCCGGCCGCCGCGCGGCCGGGGGCGGTCGTGTCCGACCGGAGCCGGTTTACCAGAAGATGACGGCGTACCCGTTGCCCCCCGCGGTGCCGTTGCCGCCCGCGGTCCCCGGGGTGGTGCCGCCGCCGGCGATGCCGCCGGTGCCGCCGTTGCCGCCCGCGCCGGTGTTCGTCAGGGGAAGCCCCACGATGCCGTCGACCGCGTCGCCGCCCGCGCCGCCGTCGTCGCCGTCCTGGCCGTCCTCACCGGTCCGGTTGACCGCGTAGATGCTGTTGCAGGCACCGGTGCCGCCGGCACCGCCGGCGCCCGGCGTGCCCTGGACCGCACCGGTCGCTCCACCGCCGCCGGTGCCGCCGAGGCCGCCGCCGGCGATGAGCTGGGTACCGCTGAGGGAGGCCAGGGTCGTCTGGCCGCCGTTGCCACCGGTCGTGCCGGCGGTACCGCTCGCGGTGCCACCGGTACCGCCGGTACCCAGGTCCACCGAGTAGGTGGCGAACGGCGTGACCGGAATGACGCACCAGGTGAAGCCGCCGGCCCCGCCGCCACCACCGGTGCCACCCCCGGCGGCGCTGCTGGCGCCGCCACCGCCGCCACCGCCACCGCCCGCGCCCCATGCCTGGATGTGCACCGAGGTGACCCCCGGGGGCGGCGTGAAGGTGCCGTCCGCGGTGAACTCCTGCACCCCGTGGATGATGGTCGGCGGCTTCGGGGGCTTGGGGTGGCCTCCACCGGTCATCGCGGTGTCGTCCGCCTGGGCCGGCGCCATGGTCAGCAGCTGGCTGGACATGGCCGCCGCGGTCGCGACGGAGGCGAAGAAGACCCGGCGGCGCGTCCGGGAGCGCCGAGGAGTAGGACTCTGGCTGTTCACGTGATGACTTCCTTCCCCGCAAGAAGCTGTCGCGGAGTGTGAAGGGATACGGAGGACCGAGCGGCCCGCGAGGCTCATCCCATCCGCGGTTCCGGAAGCCCGCATTCTGACGGACCGATAGTTGGACCGCGTAGGTGAGGAGTTGGGCCGCCCGGACGACGTACGCCCTACAGCGGCACCTGCCAGACCACCGTCGTGCCGCCCCGGCCGGACCCGCTCCCCGCTCCGGGACCCGGCCCGTAGGTGCTCCACCCGCCCAGCGCCTCCGCCCGCCGGGCCAGGTTCGCGAGCCCGCTGCGCCGCCCGCCCGCCGGAACGCCCACCCCGTCGTCCGCGACCGTCAGCCGCACCACCGGACGCCCGTCGGCGAGCCGGGCCGTCACGTCCACGACCACCTCGATGCGCGTCGCCCGGGCATGCCGGAAGGCGTTGGACAGCGCCTCGCGCAGCGCCGCGACGAGACTGCTCCCGGCCGGTTCGCCGACCTTCGTGTCGACCGGGCCGATGAAGCTGAGCGACGGCTGGAACCCGAGCGGCACCGCGGCCGCCCCCACCTCCCGCAGCACCCGGGTACGCAGCCCGGACGGCGCGCTCTCCGGGCCCTGCTGCAGCGCGAAGATCGCCGTCCGTATCTCCCGGATGGTGGCGCCCAGTTCCCCGGCGGCCCGCTCCACCTGTTCCCCCACCTCCGGCGCCTGCGCGTGGCGCCGCACGCTCTCCAGCAGCATCCCCGTGGCGAACAGCCGCTGGATGACCAGGTCGTGCAGATCACGGGCGATCCGGTCCCGCTCCTCCAGCACCGCCAGCCGCTCCCGGTCGCGCTGCGCCTCGGCGAGCACCAGCGCGACCGCGGCCTGCGCCGCGAACTGGAGGGCGAGCCTGCGTTCGGTGGCGGTGAACGGCCGGGCGCCGGAATCGCGCGGGGTCGCGAGCACGCCCAGCACCCGGTCGCCGCCGCTCAGCGGCAGCATCATGTTCGGCCCGTAGCGGCCCAGGACACCGGCGACCGGCCGGGGTTCGGCGGCCGGGTCGTCGATGAACACCGGCTCCCCGGCCAGCAGCCGCGGCACGGCCGGGGACCGGGCCGGGACGACCGTGCCGAGCAGCGCGGTCCCCCGCCGCGGATCCGCGGCGTCCACCGCCACGACCTCCAGCCCGCCGCCCTCCTCCGGCACCAGCACGATGCCCGCCGCCGAACCGGCCAGATGACGCGCCTTCTCCGCCACCACCACCAGGGCGTCCTCGGCGTCGCCGGACAGCAGGGAGTGGGTGACGGCCACCGAACCGTCGATCCACCGCTCCCGCTGCCGGGTCGCCTCGTGGAAGCGGGCGTTGCCGATGGCGATCCCCGCCTCCGTCGCCAGCACCTTGACCAGGTGCAGATCGGACACGCTGAACGCCCCGCCGTCCCGCTTCTCGGCGAGGCACAGATGGCCGAAGGCCTCGTCCCCGACCCGGATCGGCACCCCGAGGAAGGACCGCGGCAGCGGATCGGCCGGCAGCGCCCCCGCCCCGGCGGACCGCCCGGCGAGCAGCGAGCGGCACCGCGCCCGGTCCGCCTCGGTCACCCCGTACGTGATGACATCGGCGAGCCCCTGGCCCACCGCGTCGTTCACGCCGATCGCCGCGCACCGCGCGCCCGCCAGCTCGGCCGCGGTCTCGGCGATCCGGTCGAGGACCACGCGCAGCTCCAGGCCGGTGCCGATGGAGCGCATCGCCTCCAGCAGCCGCGGTACGCGCGCGGTCAGCTCGGTGGACAGCCCCTGGAGCCCACGCGTCGCCTCCGCGGCGATGTCCAGGGGGTCCGGTGAGGGTGCCGAGGCCGCCATGGTCCGAGCCTATTTTTTCCCCGCCCGATCCGCCTGGCGGGGCAGTGGCTCGCCGGTCAGGCGAGCGCCACGCGGTGGGGTCCGGCCTCCGCGGCCTCGCGCTCCAGCATGCGGCGGAACGGCCCGTCCGCCGCGGCCAGTTCCGAGTACGGGCCGCGCTGCACCGCACGGCCGCCGTCGAGCACGATCACCTCGTCGACCGCTTCCAGCCCCGCGAGCCGGTGGGTGATCAGCACGGTCGTACGGCCCCGGGTCGCCGTCAGCAGGTCGGCGGTCAGCGCGTCGGCCGTCGGCAGGTCCAGGTGCTCGGCGGGTTCGTCCAGCACCAGCACCGGGAAGTCCGCCAGCAGCGCGCGGGCCAGCGCGAGCCGCTGCCGCTGGCCGCCGGAGAGCCGGGCGCCCAGCTCCCCGACGTGGGTGTCGAGACCGTCCGGCAGCCCGTCCACCCACTCCAGCAGCCGCGCGGCGGCCAGCGCCGCGCGCAGCTCGTCGTCGCTCGCGCCGGGGTGTGCGAGCCGCAGGTTCTCCCGCAGCGAGCTGTCGAAGATGTGCGCGTCCTGGGCGCACAGCCCGACCAGCCGCCGCACCGCGTCCCCGTCCACGGCCGCCGCGTCCCGGCCCGCCAGGGTGTACGTACCGCTCTCGGCGTCCAGGAAGCGCAGCAGCACCTGGGCCAGCGTGGTCTTGCCGGAGCCGGACGGGCCGACGACCGCGACCCGGCGGCCCGGGCGCAGCTCCAGGTCGAACCCGTCCAGCGCCCGGGCGCGCTGCCCCGCGTGGCGCGCCGACAGCCCGCGCACCACCAGCGGGAAGGCCGTCCGGGGCGGTTCCCCGGTGCCGCCGTCCCGTACCGGAAGCGGCGCGTCGATCACCTCGTACACCCGCTCGGCGGCCCGCCGCACCCGCTGCCGGTGCTGCACCGCGAGCGGCAGCCCGGCGACCGCCTCGAAGGCGGCCAGCGGCGTCAGCACCACGACGGCCAGCCACACCCCGTGGATCCGCCCGTCGGCCACCGCCCCGACCCCGGCCCACGCGGCGACGGCGACGGTCAGACCGCATACGAGGGCGGACAGCCCGGCGCCCGCGCCGGTGGCGGCGGCGCCCCGCCGGGCGATCCGGGTGAGCACCCCGTCGGCCCGCCGCACCGCGTCCAGCCGGCGCGGCAGCGCACCCGCCACCGTCAGCTCGGCGGTTCCGGCCAGCAGATCCACCACCTGCGCCGACAGCGCGCCGCGCGCGGGCGACAGACGGCGCTCCGCGCGCCGGGCCAGCGCGCCCGACACGGCGGGCACCACCGCCCCCGCCACCAGCAGCCCGACGGCGAGCACGGCCCCGGCCGCGGGCAGCACCCAGGCGGTGAACGCGACCGAGGCGGCGCTCACGACCAGCGCCGCGCCGACCGGCAGCAACCAGCGCAGGAAGTAGTCCTGGACGGCGTCCACATCGGCCACCAGCCGGGAGAGCAGATCCCCGCGCCGGGTCTCCTTCAGCCCCGCGGGCGCCAGCCGCTCCAGCCGCCGGTAGACGGCGACCCGCAGCTCGGCCAGCACCCGGAGCGCGGCGTCGTGCGAGACCAGCCGCTCGGCGTAGCGGAAGACGGCCCGGCCGATCCCGAACGCCCGCGTCGCGGTGACCGCCACCATCAGATACAGCACCGGAGGCTGCTGCGACGCCCGCGCGATCAGCCACCCGGACACGGCCATCAGCCCGACGGCGCTCAGCAGCGCGAGGCTCCCGAGCAGCAGCGCGAGCCCGAACCGCCCCCGCCCGCCCCGCGCGGCCGCCCGCATCCGGGCGAGCACTCCGGCAGCCGCCGTGTCCGTACCGCGGGCCGCCGTGTCGTCCGGACCCGTCAAGCGCGCCTCGGCACGCGCAGGCGCAGCCGTCCGCGCGGCGGCGGTGTCGCCCCTGGCGCGCCCGAGCGTGGCGCCTGCGGCGGCCTCGCGCTCGCCACTCGCCGCACCCGGGTCGTGCGCCGACACCCCGGAACCCGCGGCAGTCCCGCCATCGGCGCGCCGCGCGGGCAGGCCCCCGGCAGCCGCGTCACCCGCCTCCACGAGACGTGCCACATCACCGGTCCCGTCCCGCCCCACGCCCGGTCCGCCGTCACCGCACCCGGCCGCGGACGCGGGCGCGGACGCGGACGCGGACGCAGGCCCCGGCAGGGCGATGACGCGGTCGGCCAGCGGCAGCAGCGCCGGGCGGTGGACGACCAGGAGGACCGTGCGGCCCTCGGCCAGCCGCCGCACCGCGTCGACGACCGCCGCCTCCGTCGCACCGTCGAGGTTCGCGGTGGGCTCGTCCAGCAGCAGCACCGGACGGTCGGCCAGGAAGGCGCGGGCCAGGGCGATCCGCTGGCGCTGGCCCGCGGACAGGCCCGCGCCCATCTCGCCGAGCCGGGTCCCGGCCCCCTCCGGGAGCGCGGAGACGAAGCCGAGGGCGTCGGCCTGCCGCAGGGCGTCACGCACCGCCGCGTCGTCGGCGCCGGGCCGTGCCAGCCGGACGTTCTCCGCGATGGTCCCGGCGAACAGATACGGACGCTGCGGCACCCAGGCGATCTGGCGGCGCCAGCTCTGGGGGTCGAGCGACGCCAGGTCGCGGCCGCCCGCCAGCACCCGGCCCCCGGACGGTTCCGCGAAGCCCAGCACGGCGTTCAGCAGGGTCGTCTTGCCCGTGCCGCTGGGGCCGGTGATCGCCACCGTCTCCCCGGGGCGGACCTCGAACGAGACCGGGGCCAGGGAGGGCGCGGCGCGCCCGGGGTGACGGACGGTCAGTCCGTCGACCGTGAGCGCGGCACCCCGGGCGTCGGGCGCGGGGAGCACACCGGCGGCGGCCGGTTCCCGCTCCAGCACGGCGAACGCCTCGTCCGCCGCCGCCAGGCCCTCGGCCGCCGCGTGGTACTGCGCGCCCACCTGCCGCAGCGGCAGATACGCCTCGGGCGCGAGGACGAGCACCATCAGCCCGGTGTACAGGTCCAGTTCGCCGTGGACGAGACGCATGCCGATGCCGACCGCGACCAGCGCGACGGACAGCGTGGACAGCAGCTCCAGGGCGAAGGAGGACAGGAAGGCGAGCCGCAGCGTCTTCAGCGTGGCCCGCCGGTAGTCGGCGGTGATGGACCGGATCGCGGCGGCCTGGGCCTTGGCGCGGCCGAAGACCTTGAGGGTCGGCAGTCCGGCGACGACGTCGAGGAAGTGGCCGGACAGCCGGGACAGCAGCCGCCACTGGCGGTCCATCCGGGCCTGGGTGGCCCAGCCGATGAGCACCATGAACAGCGGGATCAGCGGCAGGGTGGCGACGATGACCACCGCCGAGACCCAGTCGGCGGTGACGATCCGGGCGAGCACCGCCGCCGGGACCACCACCGCGAGACCGAGCTGGGGCAGATAGCGGGCGAAGTAGTCGTCCAGCGCGTCGACGCCACGGGTGGCGAGGGTGGTGAGTTCGCCGGTGCGCTGGGAGTCCAGCCAGCCGGGCCCCAGCCGCACGGCCCGCTCCAGGAGCCTCAGCCGCAGCTCCGACTTGACCGCGGCGCTCGCCCGGTGCGCGGCCAGCTCGGTCAGCCAGGAAACGGCGGCCCGGCCCCCGGCGATCAGCGCCAGCCAGATCAGCGGCGTGGTCAGGGCACCGGTGCCCTGACCCCGTTGGAACGCGTCCACCACGATCTCGGCGATCAGCATGGCCTGCGCGATGACGAGCCCGGCCCCGGCGAGCCCCAGCGCCACGGACGCCGCCAGGAAGAACCGGGTCGCCCGCGCGTACCGGAGCAGCCGGGGGTCGATTGGTTTCACGTGAAACACACCACCTGAAGCATCGCGTGCGTCAGTGCGCCGCGGGGATGTGCCGGGTGCCGATGCGCTTGCGGAAGACCCAGTACGTCCATGCCTGGTAGGCCATGATCAGCGGCATCATGATGACCCCGACCCACGTCATGATCTTCAACGGGTAGGCGCTGGCGGCCGCGTTCGCCGCCGTCAGGCTCCACTTCGGATCCAGCGACGAGGGCATGACGTCCGGGAAGAGCGCCAGGAAGAGCATCGCGACCGACGCCGCGATGGCCGCCCCGGACAGGCCGAACGCCCAGCCCTCACGCCCGCGCGCGTTCATCACCAGGGCCGCGGCCAGCGCCGCCACCACGACGGCCACCGCGACCAGGCTGCGCCCGTCGCCGCTGTCGGCCTGGGTCCAGCCCAGGAACGGCAGCGCGGCCACGGCCGCGACGGGGCCGAGCCGGGCCGCGTACCGGCGCGACCGCGTCCGGATGTCCCCGGTCGTCTTGAGCGCGGCGAAGACCGCGCCGTGGAAGGTGAACAGCAGCAGCGTGACGAGGCCGCCGAGCAGGGCGTACGGGGTGATCAGGTCACCCAGGCCGCCCACGTAGTTCTTGTCCGGGCCGATCGGCACCCCGTGCACCAGGTTCGCGAAGATCGCGCCCCACAGGAACGCGGGAAGCAGCGAGCACCAGAAGATCGCGTGCTCCCAGTTGCGCTGCCAGCGGTCCTCGGCGCGCTTGTGCCGGTACTCGAAGGCGACGCCGCGCAGGATCAGACAGACCAGGATGGTCAGCAGCGGCAGATAGAAGCCGCTGAAGAGGGTCGCGTACCAGTCGGGGAAGGCGGCGAAGGTGGCACCGGCGGCCGTGATCAGCCAGACCTCGTTACCGTCCCACACCGGCCCGATGGTGTTGATCAGCACACGGCGCTCGGTGCGGTCCCGGGCGAGCAGCTTGGTCAGCACGCCGATGCCGAAGTCGAAGCCTTCGAGGAAGAAGTAGCCGGTCCACAGGAAGGCGATCAGCAGGAACCAGAAGTCGTGAAGGTGCATGAGTCTCTCCGGCCGTCGTGATGCGCTCAGTACGCGAAGGTCAGCGGCTTGTCGGCGTCGTCCTCCGCGGCGGACCCGCCACCCGGGCCACCCGGGCCGCCCGAGGGCAGCCGCAGCTTGGGGTCCTCGGCGGGCGGCTTCTCGTCGGTGTCCGGCCCGGCCTTGGCGTACTTGGCCAGCAGCCGCACCTCGATCACGGCGAGCACGCCGTACAGCAGCGTGAAGACGCCGAGCGAGATGAGGACCTCGGTCTGGCTCACCCCGGGGGAGACCGCGTCGGAGGTCTTCATCAGCCCGTACACCGCCCAGGGCTGGCGGCCCATCTCGGTGAAGATCCAGCCGAAGGAGTTGGCGATCAGCGGGAAGCCCATGGTGAGGATGCCGATCCGCCAGGACCACCGGGTCAGCAGTGGGCTCATCTCGCGCGTCCTGGTGAGCATGAGCCGGGGGACCTCGTCCTCGGCGGTGCGGAAGGCGGGGTCGAGCCAGCGCTTCTTCCGGGTCGTCCACAGCCCGATGACTCCGGCGGCGAACGAGGTCATGCCGAAGCCGATCATCAGCCGGAAGCCCCAGAAGGTCATGAAGATGCTGGGGATGTAGTCCTTGGGCTCACCGCCGTAGGCGGCGGCCTCCTTCTGGGCGACGTCGTTGATGCCGGGGACGGCGTCGGTGAAGTTGCTGTGCGCGAGGAAGGACAGCGCCGCCGGGACCTCCAGCTCGACGCTGTTGTGCCCCTTGCTGACGTCGCCCACCGCGAAGACGGAGAAGGGCGCGGGCGCCTGGGTGTCCCACAGCGCCTCCGCCGAGGCCATCTTCATCGGCTGCTGCTCGAACATCACCTTGCCGAGCGAGTCACCGCTGATCGCCGTGCCGAGCCCGGCGATGACGGCCACGATCAGACCGACGCGCAGGGAGGCCCGCATCGCCCCGATCTGCTTCTTCTGCTTCGGCTGCAGTTCCTCGCCGCGGAGCTGCTTGCGCTTGGCCCGCCACAGGTGCAGGGAGGCGATGCCGACGACGAAGGCACCACCGGTGAGGAAGGCGGCGGTGAGGGTGTGGAAGACCACGACCAGGGTGGTGTCCTGGGTCAGCACCGCCCAGATGTCGGTCAGCCGGGCCTTTCCGGTGGCCTTGTCGATGGCGTAGCCGGTCGGGTGCTGCATCCAGGAGTTGGCGGCGAGGATGAAGTACGACGACAGGATGGTGCCGAGCGAGACGATCCAGATGCAGGCGCAGTGGATCTTCTTCGGCAGCTTGTCCCAGCCGAAGATCCACAAGCCGATGAAGGTCGACTCGAAGAAGAAGGCGAGCAGCGCCTCCATCGCGAGCGGGGCGCCGAAGACGTCGCCGACGAAGCGCGAGTAGTCGGACCAGTTCATGCCGAACTGGAACTCCTGGACGATGCCGGTGACGACGCCCATCGCGATGTTGATCAGGAAGAGCTTTCCCCAGAACTTGGTGGCGTGGAAGTACTTCTCCTTGCCCGTGCGGACCCAGGCGGTTTCCAGCCCCGCGGTGATCGCCGCGAGAGAGATCGTCAGGGGAACGAAGAGGAAGTGGTAGACGGTGGTGATCCCGAACTGCCATCGCGCCAGCGTCTCCGGCGCCAGAGCCAGCTCCACGTGAATCTCTCCTTACGGTCTTGCCGTGCTGCCCCCGCGAGGCGAGCTTGTGAACGTATTCACATTCACAAGCAATGATACGCATACGCCTTCGCCCCCTCCCACCTGGGGGTGGGAGGGGGCGAAGCGGACACGCTTGGGTATCCTTCCGGGCTCACAGCTCCTTGCGGAACTCCTCGGCGGCCCGCAGGAAGAGGTCGTTCGCCTCCCGCTCGCCGATCGTCACGCGCGTCCCCTCGCCCGGGAACGGCCGCACGACCACGCCCGCCGCCTCGCACGCCGCCGCGAAGTCGGCCGTACGCTCCCCCAGCCGCAGCCAGACGAAGTTCGCGTGCGCCTCCGGCACCGTCCAGCCCTGCCCGGTCAGCTCCCCGGCCACCCGCGCCCGCTCGGTGACCAGCGCCTCCACCCGCTCGCGCAGCGCGTCCTCGCTGTGCAGCGAGGCGACCGCGGCGTCCTGGGCGAGCTGGCTGACGCCGAAGGGGACCGCGGTCTTCCGCAGTGCCGCGGCGACCGGCTCATGGGCGATCGCGAAACCGACCCGCAGCCCGGCCAGGCCGTACGCCTTGGAGAAGGTGCGCAGCACGCAGACGTTCGGCCGCTCGCGGTAGAGGTCGATGCCATTGGGGACCTGATCGTCCCGGATGAACTCGATGTACGCCTCGTCCAGCACCACCAGCACATCGGACGGCACCCGGTCCAGGAACCGCTCCAGCTCCGCCCGGCGCACCACGGTGCTGGTCGGGTTGTTGGGGTTACAGACGAAAATCAGCCGGGTACGGTCGGTGATCGCATCCGCCATCGCGTCCAGGTCGTGGACCTCCGCGTCGGTCAGGGGGACCCGCACCGAGGTCGCGCCCGCGATCTGAGTGATGATCGGATATGCCTCGAAGGACCGCCAGGCGTAGATCACCTCGTCGCCCGGCCCGGCCGTCGACTGGACGATCTGCTGAGCCAGCCCGACCGAACCCGTCCCGGTGGCCAGATGCTCCAGCGGTACGTCGAACCGGCTCGCCAGCTCGGCGATCAGCGCGGTGCAGGCGAGGTCGGGGTAGCGGTTGAAGGACGCCGCGCTGTTCGCGACCGTCTCCAGCACCCCGGCCAGCGGCGGATACGGGTTCTCGTTGGAGGACAGCTTGAAGGACCGGGGGCCGTCCCCGGCGGCCGGCTTACCGGGCTTGTACGTAGGAATCCCGTCCAGCGCGGCGCGCAGCTTGGGGCTCTTCTCACTCACCGGCAGTCCTCCTCGGCCCTTCCCTCCGGCTCCGTGCGCAGGCTTCGCACACGGCAGTACTGCACACCTTATGAGGATCGCCCCGCCCCGCGTACCCGCCGGAGGCGCCCGCGTACCCGCCGGGGGAGCGCCCCGCTCATCCGCGCGCGCCGGTGGCGAGCGCCGTGGCGCGCATCCCTCGTGCAGGTGAGTTGAGACCTCTTCGAGACATCGAACAATCGCCAGGTATGGATATGCCAGAGGCGACCACACCCCTCCCCAGCACCCCAACTGGCTTCCATTCCAAGGGAATTGGCCGGAGCGCTCATGCAGAAACGTGCCTTCCGAATACCGATGGCGGAATCGCGCAGACCGGGCACTCGGGCCCTACTATCGGCTGGCCATGACAGCAGCAGGGAAGCACCAGGTGAGCCGGTCGGCCGGCCGCCGGTTAGGCAGGGCGGGCATCCGGGACGTGGCCGCCGCCGCCGGGGTCTCGATCACGACCGTCTCCGACGCGCTCAACGGCAAGGGACGGCTCCCGGATGCCACCCGCCGCCACGTCCGCGAGGTCGCCGAGCGGCTGGGCTATCGCCCGTCCGCCGCGGCCCGTACCCTCCGTACCGGCAAGTCCGGCCTCATCGGCCTGACGGTGACCACGTACGGGGATGAACCTTTCACCTTCACCGAGTTCGCCTACTTCGCCGAGATGGCGCGGGCCGCGACATCCGCCGCGCTGGCCCGGGGCTACGCCCTGGTCATCCTCCCGGCCACCTCACGCCACGACGTGTGGTCCAACGTCGCCCTCGACGGCACCATCGTGGTCGACCCGTCCGACCACGATCCGGTGGTCACCGAACTGCTCCGCCAGGGCCTCCCCGTGGTCAGCGACGGCCGCCCGGCCGGCACCCTCCCCGTGACCGCCTGGGTCGACAACGACCACGAGGCGGCCGTGCTCGGCATCCTGGACCACCTCGCCGAGGCCGGCGCCCGCCGCATCGGACTGCTCACCGGCACCACCACCGACACCTACACCCGGCTGTCGACCGAGGCGTATCTGCACTGGTGCGAGCGGGTGGGCCAGGACCCGGTCTACGAGGCGTACCCGGCCCACGACCCGTGTGCCGGGGCCGTCGCCGCCGACCGGCTGCTCGCCCGCCCCGACCGCCCCGACGCGGTGTACGGGCTCTTCGACCCCAACGGCACCGATCTGCTCGCCGCCGCCCGCCGCTACGGGCTGCGCGTCCCGGAGGACCTGCTGCTGGTGTGCTGCAGCGAGTCCACGGTCTACCGGACCACCGAACCGCCCATCACGACGCTCTCGCTCAAACCGCGCCGGATCGGCACCGCCGTGGTCCAGTTGCTCATCGACGCCATCGAGGGGCTCGACAGCGACCGCCCCGTCGAGCAGGTGATACCCACCGAACTGATCGTGCGGACGTCGTCCCAGCGCCGTCCGCCGCGTACGACCGTCAGCCCGCCGCGCAGCCGCGCAGGAGGATGATCTGAGAGCGACTCAAGGATGACCCGAGAAGGACCTGAGGCCCTTGGGCTTCCCCTACCGGTCCAATCCGGGATAAAAGACCGTCCAGGCAGGACCGAGTACCAATTGACGGCACCCTGGTGCGTCACAAGCCCTCACGGTCATTCCTATGATGGGCGGACGACACCGCGGACCGCCGTCGACCAGGCAAGGTCCACAAGGTGGCACGGCGGCGCGATGGTGGAGGGGTCGATGACTCAGGGGGCCGGTCTGGAAGCCACGGCAGGGACCATGGCGGCGGTGCCGCCCGTGCCCGCGTACGGGGCGTCCACGCCGCCCGGCCCGGTGCCTCCCGCGCCCGCGCCCGCGCCCCTGCCGGACGGGTACACCCCGACCGAGAAGCTGCCGGTCGTGGGCCCGGGGCACACCATCGCCGACACCCGGCTGGTGCCCCCGCAGGACCGCCCGACGGTCGCCCTCACCTCGGTCACCGAGCCCGGCGCCGACCCGCTCGCCGACGGCGAAGGACCCGGCCCGCTCTACGTCGTGGGCGACGTCCACGGCTACCACGACGAGCTGCGCCAGGCGCTCGCCGCCCAGGGCCTGATCGACGACAAGGGCAGCTGGGCGGCCGGGAACGCCCGGCTGTGGTTCCTCGGCGACTTCACCGACCGCGGCCCGGACGGCATCGGCGTCATCGACCTGGTGATGCAGCTCTCCGCCGAGGCCGCCGCCGCGGGCGGCTACTGCAAGGCGCTGATGGGCAATCACGAACTGCTCCTCATCGGCGCCAAGCGGTTCGGCGACACCCCCGTCAACTCCGGGGCGGGCACCGCCTCCTTCCAGGCCGCCTGGCTGCTCAACGGCGGCCAGCGCACGGACATGGAGCGGCTGGAGGACCATCACCTCCAGTGGATGTCACGGCTGGACGCGATGGCCGAGGAGGACGGGCACCTGCTCGTGCACTCCGACACCACCGCCTATCTGGAGTACGGCGACTCGATCGAGGCCGTCAACGACACCGTCACCGAAACGCTGCAGCGCAGTGACGCGGACGAGTGCTGGGACCTGTTCCGCAAATTCACCAAGCGCTTCGCCTTCCGCGACGAGGACGCCGGGCCGACGGCCGTGCGCGAATTGCTCGGCACCTACGGTGGGGAGCGCATCGTCCACGGGCACAGCCCGATCCCGTATCTGCTGGGCGAAGTCGGCTCGGAGGACGGTGAGGACGATGGCGCGCCCGCGGTCGAGGGCCCGCACGTCTACGCGGACAATCTCGCGGTCGCGATGGACGGCGGCGTCACCATGGCCGGGAAACTGCTGGTCGTACAACTGCCGCTCGACACCTGAGGGTGATACGGAGACCCAGGGGAAAGGCCGGACGGCGCCGCCGGGATTGAGCAAATCACGAAACTTGCTGTCACCTCGCGCCGGATCGGCTCTACCATCGGTTTATCCGTCGCAGGCTCTCCTCCGTTTCCGCCCGACCGCCCGGTGAAAGCCGGCACCGAGGCCCTACGGAGTATCGGGGGATGCACCATGAAAAGCGCTCCGCACCTGTTCGCCGAGGACCGCCCGGAGTTCGAGCGAGTTCTCGACGAGGTGCTGCGTACCGCGGACCACCGACCGGACCTGAAGGGCATAGGACAGCGGCTCACCGCCGAGCAGCTGCGCACCATGGCGCTCAGCGCCTCGGCCGCCATCACCGCGTGCGCGGCCGCCGAATACCAGGACTACGTCCTCGCCCGCACCAAGCTGCGCGAGCCCGCCCCACCGGGGCCGATGGCGCAGGGTCCGGAGGACGCCGGCGAGCACACGCACCCCGCCGGGTTCACCGGCGCCGTCCTGGACGCCTCCGGAGCGGGGCTGGTCCCCATGCTCGCCGTCCTGGCCCCGGTGCTGGCCGGGACCGCCGCGATCATCTTCCTGCTGGTCGGCTATGTGCTGCACGTCCTGGACCCCGCGCCGTCCATCGCCCAGCCGATGATCACCGCGGGCTGGTTCTTCGCCACACTCACCGCCGCGGGCATCCTGCTCGCCGGCGTCGGCCTCCTCATCACCGCCCTGCGCAACGGCTCCAGCGCGATCCGCGGCGAGGCCCTGGCCGAGCAGCTGGAAGAGGTGGACCGCGCCAGAGAGGCATGGCGGCAGGCCCTGCTGGAGCGGGGCGTGCTGCCCTTTCTGCGCGAGGCGCTGAGCAACCCGTCGGCCCCCGCGCCCTGGACCGCGCCGACACGTTCGTCCTCGGCCTACGTCCCCGGGCACTCCGAGGCGGCGGGCCGCACCCCCCACCTCGGCTACAGCCGCCCGGGCTTCAGCACCGACGACGAGGGCCCCAGGACCCGCCCCCGCTACAGCAGCCCGGACTACACCAGCCCCGAGTACGGCGGCCCGGAGAACCAGCCGGACTGAGGAACTGGGGGCGTGCGTCTCGCGGTGAGCGCCCCTACATTCCGGAATGCTCCGCTCCCCACCCATCGAGCGAACTTCCGCTTATGTGGAGCAATGTGCTCACAACCGCTGCTTACAGTCCGGGGCGGAGGTGATGCGCATATGCGCGAACGCAACATGCCGCCGGGCCGGTCCCGTCGGCGGGACGCTTTGGACGTCAACGACTTCGTGTACGCGGCCACGGGGGCCCGTGTCCGGAGACTGACACTGCCCAACGGAGAACACTGGTTTCCTGCGGCGGATGTATGTCGAGAACTCGGCTACACGACTACCCGAAAAGCTCTACTGGATCATGTGCCGGAGGAGCGACGAGAGTCTCTCGAGACTGTGACTACAAGTCACAGTCTCGAGATTCCCGCAGGTAGAGAGTGGCGCCGAGACTTGCAGCTGGTCGATCTCCAAGGTCTCATCCTGCTGGTCAACGGATGCACGAAGCCGTCGTGCCTGCCCTTCAAGCAGTGGGTGTCGAGGGTGATCGCCACCGTCCAGCGGGACGGCTCGTACGCGCTGGAGGTGTCCGAGCTCTCCCGCGCCGAGCCACCAACGCCGCCGGCCCCCGAGTCCGTGGTCGCTCCGAGCGAGATCATCGACGCGGTCGCCCGGCTGGAGGTCCAGCACGAACGGTTCCAGGCCGAGGTGATGGCTTCCCTGCGCCGTTCCGAGCACGCCTGGGCACAGATCCTCGACGCCCTGGGATGTCGGCCGGCCGAAGAGCCGGAAGCCGACAAGCGCGAGCTGAGGCTCAGGACGGAAAACCTGTTCGCGCAGTGGCAGTCCCGGCTGAGCATCACCGAGGATGTCTGGGCCGTGGCCATCTACATCCTGCCTACGCTGGCGGCGGCCGGGCAGGTCGGCCACTCTCTGGAGACCCTCGCGGACCGGACGGGACTGACCCGGCAGCGGGTGCACGCCTGTCTGCGCTTCCTCCAGAAGCACCGCTGCATCCGGCAGAGCGGACTGACGGACAGCGGGAATCCGGTCTACGTGACTGAACTGCCGCCCCGGTAACCGACCACGCCGAGAAGGCCCGAAGTCGCAAACTGACGTTGCGGCTTCGGGCCCGGGGCGTAGCGTACCGGCCCGTTCAGTCCGCGAGCGGCAGATACACGCGGTTGCCCGCCTCGGCGAACTCCTTGGACTTCGCCAGCATCCCCGCCTCGATCTCCTCGGCCGTCGCTCCGGCATCACCGCCGAACTGCTCCGTGATGCTTCTGCTGATCTTCATGGAGCAGAACTTGGGCCCGCACATGGAGCAGAAGTGCGCCGTCTTCGCGGGCTCCGCCGGAAGCGTCTCGTCGTGGAACGAGCGTGCCGTGTCCGGGTCGAGGGCCAGGTTGAACTGGTCCTCCCAGCGGAACTCGAAGCGCGCGTCGGAGAGCGCGTCGTCCCAGGCCTGGGCGTCGGGGTGGCCCTTGGCCAGATCGGCGGCGTGAGCGGCGATCTTGTAGGTGATCACGCCGGTCTTCACGTCGTCGCGGTCCGGCAGCCCCAGGTGCTCCTTGGGGGTGACGTAGCAGAGCATCGCCGTGCCCCACCAGGCGATCATGGCGGCGCCGATCCCCGAGGTGATGTGGTCGTAGGCGGGCGCGACATCCGTGGTGAGGGGGCCCAGGGTGTAGAAGGGGGCCTCCTCGCAGATCTCCTGCTGGAGGTCGACGTTCTCCTTGATCTTGTGCATCGGGACATGGCCCGGGCCCTCGATCATGGTCTGGACGCCGTGCTCCTTGGCGATCCGGTTGAGTTCGCCGAGCGTGCGCAGCTCCGCGAACTGGGCCTCGTCGTTGGCGTCGGCGATGGATCCGGGGCGCAGTCCGTCACCGAGCGAGTAGGTGACGTCGTACGCCGCGAGGATCTCGCACAGCTCCTCGAAGTGGGTGTAGAGGAACGACTCCTGATGGTGGGCCAGGCACCAGGCGGCCATGATCGAGCCGCCGCGGGAGACGATGCCGGTCTTGCGGCGGGCGGTCAGGGGGACGTACGGCAGCCGCACGCCCGCGTGCACCGTCATGTAGTCGACGCCCTGCTCGGCCTGTTCGATGACGGTGTCCTTGTAGACCTCCCAGGTCAGCTCCTCGGCCTTGCCGTCGACCTTCTCCAGCGCCTGGTAGAGCGGCACGGTGCCGATGGGCACCGGGGAGTTGCGCAGCACCCACTCGCGGGTGGTGTGGATGTTGCGGCCGGTCGAGAGGTCCATGACCGTGTCGGCGCCCCAGCGGGTCGCCCAGGTCATCTTCTCGACCTCTTCCTCGATGGACGAGGTGACGGCGGAATTGCCGATGTTGGCGTTGACCTTCACCAGGAACCGCTTGCCGATGATCATCGGCTCGATCTCCGGGTGGTTGACGTTGGCGGGCAGTACGGCCCGGCCCGCCGCGATCTCCTCGCGGATCACCTCGGGGGAGACGTTCTCGCGGAGCGCCACGTACTCCATCTCCGCGGTGACCTCGCCCCGGCGGGCGTAGGCCAGTTGGGTGACGGCGGCGCCGTCACGGGCCCGGCGTGGCTGGCGCGGCCGTCCGGGGAAGACCGCGTCGAGGTTGCGCAGGCCGCCGCGGGGCGCGGTGTGTTTGATCCCGTCGTCCTCCGGCCGGGCCGGGCGGCCGGAGTACTCCTCGGTGTCGCCGCGGGCGATGATCCAGTTCTGCCGCAGCGGCGCGAGGCCACGGCGGACGTCGGTGTCGATGTGGGGGTCGGTGTACGGGCCGGAGGTGTCGTACAGCGTCACGTCCTGGCCATTGGTGAGGTGCACGCGGCGCACCGGGACCTGGATGTCCGGGCGGGAACCCGTGACATATCCCTTGTGCCAGCCGAAATCACCGGCGTTTTCGCGCATGTGTGCATCCTGCTGAGTCATGAGACCCACTCCCTACGCCGGCATTACCCGGTAACAGGTTCAGCGGTCGGCGCAGCTGTCACGTCAGCGCCCTCTCAGCCCGGTGCTCCGAGCTCCCGCGATTGCAAAGGTGCCCCCACGCTAACGGTTTCCCCGCATCCCTGAACAGGGGGCCTCATACTCTTGCGATGATGCGACGGTGACCGCGACACAGCAGGACCATCCGCCCGAGCAGCCCCGCGTGCCCGGACAGGCCCACTCCCACGGCCATAGCCATGCCCATGCGCACGGTCCGGCCGCCCCCGTCTCCGCACGCCTCCGCAAGGTCATCGCGGTGGTGCTCATCCCCTTCGCCGTCGCCGTCCTCGCCGGGCTGGTCGCGCTGTGGCCGGGCAGCCCGGAGCACACCACGCACGGCCGCAGCGGGCTCGGCTTCGACCAGGAGACGGCCGCCGGACGGGTGGTGAAGGTGGAGGAGGTCGACTGCGCCGACGTCAACGCGCAGCCGCAGGCGCCCACCGAGCCGGGTCAGCAGGGCGGCGGGACGGCGCCCGGCGGCGGGGCGGGCGGGGCCACGGGCAGTGGCGGCGGCGGGAAGAGCGTCTGCGAGCGGGCCACCATCGAGGTCACCTCGGGCAAGGACAAGGGCCGTACGTTCCCCGAGATCGTCCAGCCGAACGCCTCACGGAAGTTCAGCGCCGGGCAGGAGCTGAAGCTGAGTTACGCGCCCAAGGCGCCGAAGAACCTCCAGTACTCGGTCTCGGACGTGGACCGCTCGTTCCCGATGGCGCTGCTCGCCGGGCTGTTCGCGCTCGTGGTCGTGGCCGTCGGCCGGCTGCGCGGCGTCTTCGCGCTGGTGGCGCTGGCCATCAGCTTCGGGGTGCTGACGCTGTTCATCCTCCCGGCGATACTGCAGGGCTCCAATCCGCTGGTGGTCGCGGTCATCGGGGGCAGCGCGATCATGCTGCTCGCGCTCTACATGTGCCACGGGCTGAGCGCCCGGACCTCGGTCGCCGTGCTCGGCACCCTGGTCTCGCTGCTGCTGATCGGGGTGCTCGGCTCGCTGTTCATCGGCTGGGCGGCGCTGACCGGCAACACCGACGACCAGACCGGTCTGGTGCACGGCCTCTATCCGGACATCGAGATCAAGGGACTGCTGCTGGCAGGGGTGATCATCGGTTCGCTGGGGGTGCTGGACGATGTGACGGTCACCCAGACCTCGGCGGTGTGGGAGCTGCGGGAGGCGGACCCCACGACGAGCCGCCGCAAGCTCTACGCGGCCGCGATGCGCATCGGGCGGGACCACATCGCGTCCGTCGTGAACACCCTGGTGCTGGCCTACGCGGGCGCCTCGCTTCCGCTGCTGCTCCTCTTCTCGATCGCGGACAGCGGGGTGGGAACGGTGGCGACGAGCGAGATCGTCGCGGAGGAGATCGTCCGCACGCTGGTGGGCAGCATCGGGCTGGTCGCCTCGGTGCCGGTGACCACGGCGCTGGCCGTGCTGGTGGTCTCCGCGGACCACGCGCCGGACGGCGGCGGGGCGAACGGGGGCGCGCCGAGCGGGAGTGCGGCGAGCGGGAACGCTGTGAACAAGGGGGCGGTGAGCGGAGGCGGACGGGGGCGCGGGCGGCGGCGCAAGGCGCGCGCACGCTGACCGGCGCTACGCGAAGCGGTCCTCGGCCAGGATGCGGTCCAGTTCGGCGTCGAGGTCGCCGACCGGATCGCAGGCCGCGGGCTCCTCGCCGAACGGGACGAGCCGGTCCGTACGGTCCAGGAAGGCCACCAGCGGCGCCGCCCCGGCCCGGAACAACGCTCTCTCGGTCCCCACCTGCAGCCTGATGAACACGTCCGAGAGTCCTTCGGGCGCGGCCGGCGCGATCCGCACATCGCCCTCGCCGGAGGGTTTGCTGAGCCCGTCCAGCAGCAGCTCACGGGCGAAGGCCCAGCTCACCGGCGCGTCGCCGGGCAAGTGGAAGGTGATCTCGACCGCGTAGGGGTCGCCGCTGTCGTACGACAGCTCGACCGGGATCCGGAAGGACAGTTCCTGCGAGACCAGAAAGGTCATCGTCACTTCCGCCTGGACTGTGTCACGCATGTCACGCATCGTTCGCCGCCCCGGGTAGTTCAGACTTGGCCGACTCTGGAGCGTAGCGACTCGACTGCGGGGCGGAGTCGCTTTGCCTCATGTGAGGGAACGGAAATGGCCAGTGTTGCCGTGGTGGAACCCACGGGGCCGGACGACGCCGGCCCGGTGCGCGGGCGATCAGGGCCGGTCCAGCGGCCGTGTCGATGTTCGCTGTCGTCAACAGGCACCCCCGGGGTGTTGTTGCGAGGCAGACGCCGAGATGGGGAACGTCGCGGACTCGCACTCTAACCACAGTGGTGCCTCGGGGCCGATGTTTGGCTCCGCGGTATCCCTCGCGCGGCGTACCCGCCGGGCGAGGGCGCGGGGTCACCGGCGGCGCCTCACCAGTCGTCGCGCGACGAGGACGAGGTGAACTTCCGTACGACGTAGATCAGACCGCCGATCAGCGCCACCAGCAGCAGCGCCTTGAAGAGCAGGCCGACCACGAAGCCGACCACGCTCGTGATCAGCCCACCGAAGACGGCGAGGACGAGAACCGGCACCGCGATCCATGTCACCCACCACGGCAAGCCCTGGAATATCCCCTTCGCGGCCACGTGCGCTCCTTGCTTCGTCCTGGCTGGCGGGGCCCGCCTCACGGCTCCGGTCCCCCTGCCCTCGATGCTAGGGCGGGCAGGAAGCGGACGGAGGTCTTCCACCCCGCGTCCGTCCCTGACCGTACCCGTAGGGGATGCGGAGCGCTCCCGTCAGCTCTCCGGGGGAGAGAACACCACCATGACCCGCAGGTCCTCGGTGATGTGATGGAACTTGTGCGCCACCCCCGCCGGTACGTACACCACACTGCCGCGCGCCACCTGCGTCGTCTCCATGCCGACCGTGATCGACGCCCGGCCGCTCATCACCAGGTACACCTCGTCCTGGCCGTGCGGCGCCTGCGGATCGGTCTGGCCCGCGTTCAGCGCGTACAGCCCGACCGACATGTTCCGCTCGCGCAGGAACTGCAGATACGCGCCCTCGTTCGCGGCCCGCTCCGCCTCCAGCTCGTCCAGCCGGAACGCCTTCATTCGCCTCTCCACCCCTGACTGCACTGCCCCTGCCCGTCGCCGGGCCTGTCTGCGACGATCTCAACCATGAAGAATTTGCTCGTCAAGACGCTCGCCAACGCCGGCGCCCTCGGCGTCGCCATCTGGCTGCTCAAGGACATCACGCTGACCGGTGAGAACACCGGACGTAAGACGATCACCCTCATTCTCGTCGCTCTGCTCTTCGGCGTGGTGAACGTGGTGGTGAAGCCGATCGTCAAACTGCTGGCATTTCCGCTGTTCATCCTCACCCTCGGGCTGATCACCCTGGTGATCAATGCCCTGATGCTGCTGCTGACGTCCTGGCTGGCCGGGAAATTCGATCTCAGCTTCCACGTCGACGGGTTCGGCACGGCCGTCCTCGGTGGCCTGATCGTTTCCATAGTCGCTTGGGCGCTGCACGTCGTGCTTCCCGATGACAAGGACTGACCGCGGCCGGGGATGATGACAGGTATGAGAGCCCCGTCGCCTTATCGTGTCTGCTTCGTCTGCACCGGCAACATATGCCGCTCGCCGATGGCCGAATCCATCGTCCGCGCCCATGTCGCGGAAGCCGGATGGGACGGCCTCGTCGAACTGGACAGTGCGGGCACCGGCCCCTGGCACGAGGGCGACGGGGCCGACCGCCGCGCGATCACCGTGCTCACCGGCCACGGCTATGAGCAGAATCACATCGCGCGGCAGTTCCAGCCCGCGTGGTTCGATCACCTCGATCTGGTGATCGCGCTGGACAGCGGCCATCTGCGCGACCTGCGCGCGCTGGCGCCGACTTCGGGGGACGCCGCGAAGGTGCGGCTGCTGCGCCACTACGACCCGGACGCCGACCGGGACGCGCCGGGCGGTCTGGACGTACCGGACCCGTACTTCGGCGGGACGGACGACTTCGAAGAGGTCCTGGAGATGGTCGAGGCCGCGAGCGGCGGACTGCTGGACGCGATCGCCGAAGCCCTCGGCGCCGACGACCGGACGGGGGCGAGCGCCGGGTCTCCGGCGTCCGACGCGTCCGACGAGGAGCGGGTATGACCGGCGACGGCACCCGGGCCGTCCGTGCCGGACTGCCCGAGGCGGAGGCGTACGAACCGGCGCTGCCCGGCCCCGTCTTCGCCGCGCACTACCACCTCCCCGGCGAGGCCGCCGGGCCCTTCACCTACGGCCGCGACGCCAACCCCACCTGGTCCCGGCTGGAGCGGGCGATCAGCGAGCTGGAGTCCCCGGACGCCGACGCCGAGACCGTCGTCTTCGCGTCCGGCATGGGCGCAATCGCCGCCGTCCTCCTGTCCCAGCTGCGGCAGGGCGACACCGCCGTCCTGCCGTCCGACGGCTACCAGTTGCTCCCCGCCCTCGCCGAGCGGCTGCGGAGCTTCGGCGTCCGGGTGCGCACCGCCCCGACCGCCGGCGACGCCCAGCTGGCGGCCCTGGACGACACCACCGGGCTGCTGTGGCTGGAGACCCCGTCCAACCCCGGCCTCGACGTGTGCGACATCCGCGCGCTCGCCGAGGCCGCGCACGCGCGCGGCGCGCTGGTCGCCGTCGACAACACCCTCGCCACCCCCATCGGCCAGCGCCCCCTGGACCTGGGCGCGGACTTCTCCGTGGCGAGCGGCACCAAGGCGCTCACCGGCCACGGCGACGTCCTGCTGGGCTACGTCACCTGCCGCGATCCGCGGCTGGCCGCCGCCGTGCGCGGCTGGCGCAAGACCGTCGGCGCGATCCCCGGCCCCATGGAGGCCTGGCTCGCCCACCGCTCCCTGGCCACCCTCCCGCTGCGCGTCGACCGGCAGGCCCGGACCGCCCTCGCCCTCGCCGGGGCGCTGCGCGACCGGCCCGAGGTCACCGGCCTGCGCCACCCCGGGCTGCCGGACGATCCGGCGCACCCGGTCGCGGCCGGGCAGATGCGCGGCGGGCGCTTCGGCTGTGTGGTCTCCTTCACCCTGCCCGGCAAGGAGCACGCGGAGCGGTTCCTCGCCGCGCTGCGGCTGGTCGACGACGCCACCAGCTTCGGCGGCGTACGCTCCACCGCCGAGCGGCGCGGCCGGTGGGGCGGCGACGCGGTGGCCGAGGGCTTCATCCGCTTCTCGGTGGGCGCCGAGGACCCGGACGATCTGATCGCGGACGTGCGGCGCGCGCTCGACGCGGCGCGCCAAGGCGGCTGAAACTCGCCGTACGGCGTGCGCGCGGGTACGCCTGACGGGCGTCTCAAGCCTCCCCCCTCGTGGCTTGAGACGCCCCGGTTCTTCTCGTGGAGAACCGCTTGAACAAGGCTAGTTGACTCAGCGTCAGTGTCCAATCACAGTAGCGACATGAACCTATCGGCATTTTTATAGTTGGCATGCGGCGGGGGTGCGCCGACACGAGGGGAACCGCATGGATCTGGCCCTCTTACGCACGTTTGTCACGGTGCACCGCGCCGGGTCCTTCACCCGTGCCGCCGCGCTGCTCGGCCTCTCCCAGCCCGCCGTCACCGGCCAGATCCGCACCCTGGAGCGGCAGGTGGGACGGCCGCTGTTCCTCCGTACGGCGCGCGGGGTCATCCCCACCACCGTCGGGGAGGAGCTGGCCCACAAGACCGCCCCGCACCTCGACGCGCTCGTGGAGATCACCGAGACCGGTCTCGACGACCACTCCGCACTGCGCACCCTGCATCTCGCCGGTCCCCCGGAGTTCACCGCGTTGCGCGCGCTGCCCGCGCTCACCACGCTCGTCGCCCAGGGGCTCGCGCTGCGGTGCGCCTTCGGCGCTTCCGAGGAGCTGTTCAAGGGGCTCGGGGCGGGCCACCACGACCTGGCCATCAGCACCGCCCGGCCGCGCGGGCGGCCGCTGGCCGCCACCCCACTGTGCGACGAGGAGCACGTGCTGATCGCCTCCCCGCGCTGGGCGGCCCGGCTCGGCGGCTCCGCAATGCTCCAGGTCAAGGGCGCGAGCGCGCTGGAGGCGCTGCCCGTGGTCGAGGTCCACGAGAGCCTGCCGCTGGTCAGCCGCTACTGGTCGGCCGTCTTCGACGCCCGCCCGGTCACCTCCGGCACGGTCATCGCCCCCGATCTGCGGGCGGTGCTGGCGTGCGTCGCGGAGGGCGCGGGGCTCGGCGTGCTGCCGCGCTATCTGTGCATGGACGCCCTCGACGCCGGGGAAGTGGTGGCGCTGCTCAACCCGCCGGTGCCGCCGCTGCGCACCTACTTCCTGGTGGTGCGGACCGGTGGGCTCGCGGTGCCGCATGTCGCCCGGGCGCACGAGTGGCTGCTGCGCGCCGCCGTCGACTGGTGAGCCGGTCCACTGGTGAACCCCTGTCCACTGGTGAGCATGGGGTTTCAGCCGGGGACGGCTGCGGCAGATGTCCTGCATGACCGAACGACCTGTGGTCAAACGCACCGCCCGCGCCATCCTGCTCGACGGCGACACCGACCCGCGCATGATCCTGATCAAGCGGACCAAGCCCGGTCAGCAGCCGTACTGGATCACTCCCGGCGGTGGTGTGGAGCCCGAGGACGGCACCGTCGTCGAGGCCCTGCACCGCGAGGTGGACGAGGAGCTGGGCGCGAAGGTGACGGATGTGGTCCCCGCCTTCGTCGACACCGTTCCGCACCCGGAGGGGGGCGCCCCGGACGGGGTCAAGGTGCAGCACTTCTTCGTCTGCAGGCTCGCCTCGATGGACCTCAGCCGGCGGCACGGCCCGGAGGTGGAGGAGCCCTGCGGGGAGTACGAGGTGGTGCGGATCCCGTTCACCCGGGAGGGGATCGCCTCCGTCGGCATGGTGCCGCCGTCGCTGCGCGCCTATCTCGACGCCAACGTCGAGGGCGTGCGCGCCCTGCTCGCCGACGACCTCGGCTGATCAGCGGAACCAGCCGCTGAACGGCTGCGGTCCCTTCTCGGCCGCCCGTCGGCGGGCGTCGGCGAGCACCCGCTCGGCCTGCTCCAGCCACTTCTCGGGACGCGCCGCCGGCCGCCGCGCCCCCGAAACCCACTCGGTGGGAACCGGTGCCTGGGGCGCGGGCGCCTGGGCAGCCGGTACCGGGGCCGCCGACGCGGCGGGAGACTCGGCGGGGGTCTCGGCGGGGGTCTCGGCGAGAGGCGCGGCGGAGGGCTCGGCAGGGTGCTCGGCAGGGGGCGTACGGCGCCGCTCGCGCGCCTCCGCGGCGGCGCCGAAGAAGTCGCCGCCCTTGCGCTTGGCGTCGTCCGTCCCCCAGGCCCGGCCCTGCTGCGGGTCACGGGGCCGGTCGGGGCCCGGCCCGTCCCCGGCGCGGGCGTGCCGCCGCGCGGGCACCTTCTGCAGATGGGGGATGTGCTTGGCGCAGTGGATGTACGCCTCCTCGACGGTCACCTCGACCCATACGACCGCGCGGCGGCCGGGTATCGGGTCGACCGGCAGGCCGGGGTAGCGGGCGCGCATCTCGTCGTCCTGGACCACCCGGGCCCAGCCGTTGACGTGCAGTCCGATGCGGTCGCGGAAGAAGTCGATCAACATGATGCCGACGTGCGGGTTCTCCTCGATGTTGCCGAGGCTGGCCAGCACGCCGTTCCCCCGGTATTCGGGGTAGGCGAGGGTGCGTCCGTCGAGCACGCTCAGAAAGCCGGGCGGTCCGGCCCGGAAAGTGCTGTCGCACTCCCCGTGCCGGTCGGCGGTGGCCAGGAAGAACATCTCCTGGCGCGCGATGAACTCCCGCATCCGGACGTTGAGGTGGTCCAGCACTTGCTGGTCGTAGAAGCGGTCGGCGCGGTCGGCCGTCCCCAGGCGCTGCTGGAGGAGGTGCTCACCGTCGCTCCCCGGACGGTCCGCGCGGTCCGTGCTCTCCAGGCTCTCCAGTCGCTCCGCACGGTGGCCGGGTGCCGGCGCGGCCGCCCTCTCGTGCCCGATGTCGTCCACAGTCCCTCGTCCCCGTCCTGACATCGCCGTCTGTCCACCGCCCCGTTTCCCTGACCGCTCCGCCGCCCTGCCCCGCGCTACTCCGCCGCCGCCATCAGCTCTTCGATGGAGTCGTGCCGGATGCGATGGGACGGGACGCCGACGCCCATCAGGGCGTCCACACCGCTGCGGATCATGCCGGGCGGGCCGGAGAGGTACGCGTCGAACGCGTTCCACGGGCCGTACTGCCGCACGGCGTCCGGAAGTCTGCCGCTGAGTCCGCTCGTCGGGCCGTCGGAGACCACCGGACGGACCGAGAGCCAGGGGTGCCGCTGGGCGAGCCGCAGCATGGTGTCGATGTCGTAGAGGTCGTGGTCGTTGCGGGCGCCGTAGAAGACCTCGACCGCCCGCTGGCGGCCGTGCTCGGCGACGTCCTCGACCAGCGCCTTGATCGGTGCGATACCGGTGCCGCCGCCCAGGCACAGCAGCCCGTTGTCGGACGCGTGGTCGACCGTCATCGAACCGGCGGGCGGCCCGAGGCGGATCACATCACCGGGGCGGGCACGGTGCACCAGCGCGGAGGAGACCCAGCCGGCCGGTATCGCCTTCACGTGGAAGGACAGCAGCCCGTCGGCACGGGGTGCGGAGGCGAAGGAGTAGTGCCGCCACACCCGCGGCCACCAGGGGGTCTCCACCGAGGTGTACTGCCCCGCGAGGAAGGGGTACGGCTGGTCCGGGCGGACGGTGATGACGGCGATGTCGGCCGTGCGCGATTCGTGCCCGACGACCTCGGCCTGCCACCACGCGGGCGCGCGCAGCTCGTCCTCGGCCGCCGCGTCGATCATGATCTGGGAGATCGAGGTGTAGGCCCGGACCCAGGCCGCCTCGGCCTCGTCGCTCCAGGTGCTGGTCGCGTACCGGGTCAGCGCGGCGATCAGGCACTCGCCGACGGCCGGATAGTGCTCGGGCTGGGTGCCGTACTTGCGGTGCCCGCGGCCGAGCCGGGACAGGAAGTCGCTGAGGATGTCGTGATCGTCGATGAGCCGGGCGGCGGTGAGGATCGCCTTGAACAGCCGGTCGCGCTGGGCGTCCATGGCGGCCGGGAAGAGCGGCCGCAACTCGGGATGCTGGACGAAGAGCAGCGCGTAGAAGTACGAGGTGACCTTGTCGCTCACCGGCTCGATCTCGGCCATGGTGCGGCGCAGCAGGATCGCGTCGGGCGAGGCGGTCTCGGGCGCGGTGAAGACGGACTCGGCGGCCGGGCGCAAGCGGTGCGGGGCCGACGCCTCGTCGGGGCGCTGATGCTCCTCGCGTCCGCCCTCGCGCCCCGTCTCGGGCGGCACGGCGGACGCGGGGGCGATGGGGGAGGCGGGGGCCGGTACGGGCGGCGCCGCGCGGCGCCCGGCCTGCGTACCGGCCGGGTGTATCGGGCTCACCCGGCGGCCGGCCGGCCGGTCCTCGGACGCGCCGTCCGTTTCCGGGGAACGGGGCTGGTCATCGGCCGGTTTCCTGCTCGGGGTGAACCAACCCCAGTCGCCACTGTCTCCCCCGCCGTCGTTACCGGCCGACGATGTGGTGGTCGGAGCGTCCATGGTTGCCTCGCCTCGAACATCTTTCTGTCGGTCTTCGCACTTCCGCTGCCGGAATGTGCCCGCAATTCCCCGCTCTGGTCGACTGGTTCACGTGAGATTGGTCCTGTCGGCCCGCTCCGTACTCTGTATCCGGCAGCATGCCACGCTCCTTCCGTGCCCGAGAACTTCGCCCGAAGTCCGGGTAACAGGGGCTGTGTTCCCGATATGCTGGTTGGAGCGGGTTGCCCGGTTGTGGCCCCGCCACGGCTTTGCCGGGACGGAACTGCCCCGACCCTACCGGGCCCGGACGAATTCACAAGCCCTATGGATGCCGCGTCCGTTACACCTGGCAGCGCACGTAATTACCCGTAGTTACTTGCGGTTACCCGCTATTTCGTAAGCCTCTCGGAGATCGTTGCCGCGATACCAGCCGGATGCGATTTCGCTCACATGGTGATCCGCGTTCACCGCGACCGAGAAGGGCACCACCGCGAACAGCTCGGCATCCGACATCGAATCCCCGTAGGCGACGCAGTCCGCCCTGGTCAACCCGAACTTCCCACAGAGTTCATCCGCGATCCGCACCTTAGCGGCCGGGTTCAGAATGCCCGCGGGATCCAGCCGCTCCCGGAACGGCACCGGCGGCCACGCCGACCCGTGCGCCGCGTCGGCGCCCCAGTCGAGCAGCCGCTCCACGAAGAACCCGGGCGAGAGCGAGATCACGGCACACCGCTCACCGCGCGCCCGGATGTCCGCCCACACCTCCCGAATCCCCATCAGCCACGGCGCCCCCTCGAACGCCGCCGCCACCTGCGCCCGCGTCAGCTCCCCCCACAGCGCACAGGCCCGCTCGGCGAACCGCGCCGGGGCCAGCCCGCCCGCCGCGAACTCCCGCTCCAACTCCCCGATCTCCCGCTCCACACCGAGCTGACGCGATATCTCGACGGCCGCGGCCGAACCACGGATCAGCGTCCCGTCCAGATCGAACAGATGCAGTCTGGTCATGGAGCCCGAGCGTAGGGCGTGTCCCGCGCGGGTCATCCCCGGATTCCGGGAGTAGCCGCGGATACTCCCGCCGTCCGACGCGGCGAGCGGCCCGGGCGGGCCACGGTGAGCGCATGCAACAGCTGAAACGGCCCGCGCGCCGGGCCCTCCTCGTCGTGCATGTGGTCGTCTCCGTCGGCTGGCTCGGACTGACGCTCGGCGTGCTGGCCCTGGGCATCACCGGGGCCGCGGCGGGATCGGCCGAGGCCGCCGCGGGGGCGTACCGGTCGATGCACGTCCTCGGGGACTGGCTGCTCATCCCGGTCAGCCTGCTCTCCCTCCTCAGCGGAGTGGTGCTCTCCCTCGGCACGCCCTGGGGCCTGGCCCGCCACCGCTGGGTGTACGTGAAGTTCTGGCTGACCCTGGTGACCACCGCCGCCACCGCCTTCGCGCTGCGCGCCCGGATCGACGCGGCCATGGCCGACGTCTCGGCGGGCCGGGCGGTCGGCGCCACGACGGATCTGGTCCTGGCGCCGTCGGTCAGCCTGGGCGTCTACGTCTTCCTGACCGCCATCTCGGTGATCAAGCCATGGGGCATGACGGCGTGGGGGCGGCGGCTGCGCGGAAACGGTCGCCTGAGCGGGGCCGGGAGCGGCCGCGTAGGCTCGCGGGCGTGACCGACTTCGAGATCCGGCGCGCGACCGCCGAGGACATATCCGCGATCGTCGCCATGCTCGCCGACGATCACCTGGGCACCCGGCGGGAGTCGCCAGAGGACCTGGCTCCGTACCGGACCGCGTTCGAGCGGCTGGACCGGGAACCGAACCAGCACCTGGTCGTCGCGGTCCGCGACGGGCGTACGGTCGGCACCCTCCAGCTCACCGTGGTGCCCGGGCTCTCCCGGCGCGGCGCCACGCGCTCGATCATCGAGGCCGTACGGATCCACGCCGGCGAACGCGGCAACGGTCTGGGCACCGAGCTGATCGCGTGGGCGGTCGAGGAGTCGCGCCGCCAGGGCTGTGCGCTGGTGCAGCTCACCTCGGACGCGACCCGCGTCGACGCCCACCGCTTCTACGAGCGGCTCGGCTTCGAGGCCAGCCACATCGGCTTCAAGCTGCCGCTCGCCTGACCACACCCGGCGAACGGGCCACCCCCCGACGGACGGCCTCCCGACGGACGGCTACAGCGGACGCCAGCCGTCCGGATCGACGCCCCCGGGCACCGCGTCCTCCGGGGCGTACGGCTCCCGCGTCAACACGAAGGTGCCGAGGTCGAGATGGCCGGGCGCGCCGTCCTCGCGCCCCGCGACCACCCGCAGCGTCTCCCCCGCGTAGTAGCCGTCGAGGCCCGTCCAGGTGCCGTCCGGCTCGGCCCGGAAGCGCGAGCCGCGGCCCGCTCCGCCGACCGGCGACAGCTCCAAGCCGCGGTCTGCGCGCAACCGCAGCAGGAAGGGCGTGGGCCCCCAGTACCAGGGCCCGGTCAGCGCCAGCAGCTCCGGATCGGCCTCGGGCAGCGGCCGCCAGGGGGCGGGAATCCGCGGCTCGTGCTCCGCGGTGATCCGTACGAGGTCGGCGGCGACGGAGGCGACGGACGGCCCCGAGGTGACGTTGGCCAGCGCGATCCCGGCCAGCCGGTCGTCCTCGCTGACCCACAGGGCGGCGAGGAAGCCGGGCATGGAGCCGACGTGGCCGTACAGGAACCGGCCCTCGCGGTGTGCCAGCTGCACCCCGAGCCCGTAGCCGCCGTCCCGGTCCCGGCCCTCGGGCGGGGCGGCGGGCCCGCGCATCTCGGCGAGCGTCGCGGCGCCGAGCACCCGCTCGTCCCCGTCCAGCAGGAAGGCGGCGAAGCGGGCCAGGTCGGCGGCGGTCGACCACAGCTGCCCGGCGGGCGCCATCCGCCCGGTGTCCTCGGCGGGCTCCGGCAGCAGCACATCGGCCCAGGGATGGACGGCCCAGCCCCCGGCGTGCGGGGCGCGCGGATCGAGGGACGTCCGCGTCATCCCCAGCGGCTCCAGCACCTCGCGGGCGAGGACATCGCCCCAGGCCGCGCCCCGCAGCCGCTCGACGAGCGCGCCGAGCAGGGCGAAGCCGGTGTTCGAGTAGTGGTGGCGGCGTCCGGCGGGGTGGACCAGGGGGCGCGCGCCGAAGAGATCCGCCGTGGTGGGGCGCAGCGCGCCCGGTGTGCGCTCCCACCACGGGCCGGGCGCCTCGGCGGCCAGTCCCGAGGTGTGGGCGAGGAGCTGGGCGACGGTCGCGCCCTCCGCCTGGGGGGCCTCCAGATGCTTGGCCAGCGGATCCCCGAGGTCCAGCAGCCCCTCGTCGCGCAGCCGCATCACCAGCACCGCGGTGAGCGTCTTGGTCAGCGATCCGATCCGGTACTGGGTGTCGGCGTCGGGCGCCCGTCCGTCCGTACGGCCCCGCGCCCCCGTCCACACCAGCCGCCCCTCCCGCACCACGGCCCCCACCAGGGAGGGCGCCCGGCCCTCGGACTGGCCGACGGCGACGCGGTGGAGCAGGGCGCGGCGAGTGGCGGGCAGCAGCTCCGCGCAATCCTCGGATGGGGTCATGCCCGCACCCTACGGCCCGGATTCCGCGCCGTCAGGGGTGACGGAAAAGACCTGGCCTTGACGTCGGCGGCAAGGTCTACCGTCGAGTCATGCGGATCGGAGAGCTGGCCGAACGGGCGGGTACCACCACCCGCACCCTGCGCTATTACGAGTCGATCGGACTGCTGCCCGCGCGGCGCTCCGGCAACGGGTACCGGGCGTACGACGAGGACGACCTCCGGCTGGTCCACCAGATCCGCACCCTGCAGGACTTCGGCTTCGGCCTGGAGGAGACCCGTCCGTTCGTGGAGTGCCTGCGCTCCGGCCACCCGGCCGGTGACTCCTGCCCGGCGTCGCTTGAGGTCTACCGGCGCAAGCTGGCCGAGCTGGACGACTGCATCGCGCGGCTGAGCGCCGTACGACGGCAGGTCGGGGCGCAGCTCGTCCAGGCGGAGCGGGCCCGCGCGGCGCTGGAGGCGGCGGCGACGGCGCCCGGCGGAGCGCCGGATCCACGCTGCGAGCTGACGCCGTACGACCCGCCCGTGAGCGGCGGGAACCCAAGACGATGAGGGGAAGAGCTGAGATGACACGGACTCGCGCCGCGGAAGTACCCGCGGTCACGGACGCCACCTTCGCCGAGGAGGTGCTGACGGCCGGGTTGCCGGTGCTCGTGGACTTCACCGCCTCCTGGTGCCCGCCGTGCCACATGATCGCGCCGGTGCTGGCGGAGATCGCCCGGGAGGAGGGGCACCGGCTGAAGGTGGTGCGGTTGGACGTGGACACCAACCCGGAGACGACGGCGGCGTACGGAGTGCTGTCGATGCCGACCCTGATGCTGTTCCGGGCGGGCGAACCGGTGCGGTCGATGGTCGGCGCCCGGCCCAAGCGGCGGCTGGTGCAGGAGCTGGAGGACGTGCTCTGAGCCGCCGCCTGGCCCCCTATGCCTTCTCCGGCTTACGGGCCAGGAGGATGGCCTGCGGAACCACCTCCCTGCCCTCGGGCTCGCGCACCTGCCGGGCCCGTACGGCGAACCCGGCCCCGCCGAGCAGCCCGGCGATCCCGTCGGGCGACAGCCTGCGCACGTCGAGCGACACGGGATGGCCGAACGGCTCGGCCACGCGCAGCGGTTCGTCGCCCACCTGGAAGGCGACCAGCAGATGGCCGCCGCGGGCGCCGTTCGGCAGGCCCAGCTCGGTCATCGGCCCCTCGTCGAACCGCAGCTCCGGATACTCCGCCGGGCCACCGCCGGCGTCTTCGGGGACCGGCCGACACCGAAGACGCCCAGGCCGAGCCGGTGCAGATACACCGTCACCGGGGAGGCCGGCGCCCACGCGGGACGGCCACTGCCGGATGGCCGAAAGCGGATCGCTGAGGGCGGATCGCTCAAGGCGGGTTACCGAAGGCGCCGCGCTCGCAGGACGGTGTCGTGGGCGTGGTGGGTGCCGGGCGGGGCGGGAGCGGTGCGCGGGCGGGTCTCGTTGATCTCGACGGTCCAGTCGCCGCCGAGGAGCCCGGTGACGTCGCCGGGCTGGTAGTAGGCGTCGGGGTCGAAGTCCAACTCCTCGTGCGGGGGCAGATCGGCGAGGTCGTGGCCGACGAAGAGCAGGGTGCCGCCGGGGGCGACGGCGTCCAGCAGGCCGCGCAGCGCGGTGTGCTCCGGCTGGCGCGGGAGCGGGAAGTACTGGGCGGAGACCAGGTCGAACGCCGCGGCCGGGGGCGGCGTGACGGTCAGGTCGGTCCGGGTCCACGCCACCCGGCCGGACAGCTCCCCGGCGGTGGCGGCGGCGCGGTCCAGGGCGGTCCGGGAGATGTCGAGCGCGGTGACCCGCCAGCCACGCCGGGCCAGCCAGAGGGCGTCGGCGCCTTCCCCGCAGCCGACGTCGAGCGCCTGTCCCGGCGGCAGGTCGGTGACCTCGGTGACGAGCACCCCATTGGGGTTGCCGCTGTGGAGCTGGTCGGCGCTGCGATACATGTCGTCCCAGAACTGCGCGTCCATCGGTCCTGCCTCCGGTAGGGGCCCGTGGCACCGGTCGCCCACGGCCTGTGCGCACACCGTGGCCGCATCCGTGCCCCCACGCCAAGATTCCTTGCCGGAACGGCAAAGGACGGGGCGCGCCTCCTCACTCCTGGTCCGCGTCGTCCGGGGAGTGGGGCAGGAGGGGGAAGAGCCGGGCGATGAGGGCCACCGGCCGAGCGCCCTCGGGCCGGGCCAGGGGGCGCTGCTCGCGGTCCTGGTAGGGCGCGAGCGCTCGCCGGATGGCGTCCGTGACCCGGCTCATCTCCTCGGGCGTCAGATGGGCGACGGCGCTGAAGGCTTCGTCGTGGCGCCATGCCGGCGGCGCCTCGTCCCGCCGGCTCAGCCATCGCCGCCAGCTCTCGTCCTCCAGCCCCCGGGCCAGTTCGCCGAATTCCTCCGCCGCGGTCCCGCGGGCCGCCGTTTCGGGGGTGTGCCGCCTCAGACGCCAGGGGCGTGCCCGGCCCCCGCTGTGGGGTGCCTCTTCGATGTATCCGTGACGTGCGAGCTGCCGCAGGTGGAACGAGCAGAGCCCGGAGCTGTATCCCAGCCGGGAAGCGGCTTCGGTCGCCGTGACGGCGCCGACTTCGGCGAGCAGGTCGAGCAGGTCGGTGCGGACATGGTGCGCGGGCAGTTCTTCGCCCGCTCCGGCTCTCCGGCGTTGCGCGGCGTGGACGTCGTCTTCAGTCACTTTGCAAAGCCTGCTACTTTGCAAAGTACTTGGCAAGCAGGAGCCCTTGGGGGGACATCATGTCTGTACGTCATGAGCGGCCCGGCCCCGTCGACCGGCGGGTCCGTGTACAGGGCCTCCCCGTCGACACCTTCCCGGCTCTGCCGCCGGAGGCGGAGCGGGGTGCGGTCCGCAGGATCACGGTGGTGGGCGAGGAGGTCCTGAGCCGTCCGTGCGGGGAGGTGACCGGGTTCGGGACCCCGGAGCTTTCGGCGTTGATCGACGACATGTTCCTGACCATGTACGTGGCCGATGGCGCCGGGCTGGCCGCCAATCAGGTGGGCGTCTCCTTGAGACTGTTCGTGTACGACTGCCCGGACGAGGACGGGATCCGGCATGTCGGCCACATCGTGAACCCGGTGCTGGAGCTGCCCGATCCGGGTGACCGCCGACTCGTCGAGGAGACCGAGGGCTGCCTGTCCGTGCCGGGCGCCGCCATGGAGGTCCCGCGCACCGATCGTGCCGTCGTCCGCGGGTTCGACAAGGACGGCGGCCCGCTCGTCATCGAGGGAACGGGGTATTTCGCCCGGTGTCTGCAGCATGAGGCCGACCACCTCGTCGGCCATACGTACCTCGACCGGCTCTCCAAGCGGGACCGCAAGGACGCCCTGCGGCAGATGGAAGAGCGCCGCGAGGACGTCTTCGCGCGCCGCGCGCTCAAGGCCGCCCAGCTGAATCCGTAGACGCCATGGAGCCATGGCCGTGCCCTGCGAAGGCGGAGCGCGCGGATCAGGTCTGGGCCATGTCCACGAAGCGGGAGTAGTGGCCCTGGAAGGCGACGGTGATGGTGGCCGTCGGACCGTTACGGTGCTTGGCCACGATCAGGTCGGCCTCACCCGCGCGCGGGGACTCCTTCTCGTACGCGTCCTCGCGGTGCAGCAGGATGACCATGTCGGCGTCCTGCTCGATGGAACCACTTTCGCGCAGGTCCGAGACCATCGGCTTCTTGTCGGTGCGCTGCTCGGGGCCACGGTTCAGCTGGGAGAGCGCGATCACCGGCACCTCCAGCTCCTTGGCCAGCAGCTTCAGGTTTCGCGACATGTCCGAGACCTCCTGCTGACGGCTCTCGGGGCGCCGGGCGCCGCCGGACTGCATCAGCTGGAGGTAGTCGATGACGACCAGCTGCAGATCGCTGCGCTGCTTGAGCCGACGGCACTTGGCGCGGATCTCCATCATCGACAGGTTCGGCGAGTCGTCGATGTACAGCGGGGCCTGGGACACGTCCGGCATCCGCCGGGCGAGCCGGGTCCAGTCCTCATCGGTCATGCTGCCCGAACGCATATGGTGCAGCGCCACCCGGGCCTCGGCGGACAGCAGGCGCATCGCGATCTCGTTGCGCCCCATCTCCAGGGAGAAGATGACGCTCGGCATGTTGTTCTTGATCGAGCAGGCGCGGGCGAAGTCGAGGGCGAGGGTGGACTTACCCATGGCGGGCCGGGCGGCGATGACGATCATCTGGCCGGGGTGGAGGCCGTTGGTCAGCGAGTCCAGGTCGGTGAAGCCGGTGGGCACTCCGGACATCTGGCCGCTGCGCGAACCGATCGCCTCGATCTCGTCGAGCGCGCCCTCCATGATGTCGCCGAGCGGCAGATAGTCCTCGCTGGTCCGCTGCTCGGTGACGGCGTAGATCTCCGCCTGGGCGTTGTTGACGATCTCATCGACGTCCCCGTCCGCCGCGTATCCCATCTGGGTGATGCGGGTGCCCGCCTCGACCAGGCGGCGCAGCACGGCCCGCTCGTGGACGATCTCGGCGTAGTACTCGGCGTTGGCCGCGGTGGGGACCGACTGGACCAGGGTGTGCAGATACGAGGCGCCGCCGACCCGGGCGATCTCGCCGCGCTTGGTCAGCTCGGCCGCGACCGTGATCGGGTCGGCCGGCTCGCCCTTCGCGTACAGGTCCAGGATGGCCTGGTAGACGGTCTCGTGGGCGGGCCGGTAGAAGTCGTTGCCCTGGAGGACCTCCACCACATCG
The DNA here is from genome assembly GCF_001417735.1 of Streptomyces sp. NBRC 110028. Taxonomy (GTDB): domain Bacteria; phylum Actinomycetota; class Actinomycetes; order Streptomycetales; family Streptomycetaceae; genus Streptomyces. The sequence continues at coordinate 394,306 of NZ_BBUZ01000022.1, read as the reverse complement.
GCGATGGCGTCCTTGGAGAGCAGCATGCCGCCGAGCACGGACTGCTCGGCGTCGAGGTCCTGCGGGGGGACGCGCTCGAAGCCGGACCCTTCCCACGAGCCGCCGTCACGGCCGCGGTCATGCTGGTCGTCGCGGCCCCGGCCGCCCTCACCGCGGCCGCCGCCCTCACCGCGGCGGAAGCGGGGGGCAGGGAACTCGGCCGGACCGGAGTCCGCCCATGGGTCGTCCATGGGCTCGGGCACGCTCACCCCGCCACCTCCTCCCGCCCGCGGTACGGATCTCGCCGCGACGCCTCAAGTCTTACGACACGGCTATGACAAACAGGGCGCCCGGCTTCCGCTCACGACGCGTCGAGTTCTGGTGGGTTCGAGGCCGGAACAGATGGCGGGCGCCGGATAACGGTAGGCCCGTCAGGGCCACCGGCCAACTCGGTTATCCACAGGCCATGTGGATGATGCGATCCATCCTGTGGAGAAGTCGCGCGAACCTGTGCACGGGCCGGGGGACAGCGCTGTGGACAAACACACAATCACTCCAGGACTATCGCTCTGACCTGCTGTTTCTCTATCCAGGGGCTGTGCAGAAGAAAAACTTCCACACCCGATGCAAGATCACGACAAACGGCGCAGAGGAGAGCGTCGCGAGCGCCGCCATGTAAGAACTGCACAGGGCTTGTGCCTCTTACCTGTGGAAGATTAGATTGCCTCCATGACTCAGGCCCCCACGAGCGCGCGGAGCACCGTCCGCCGGCACGACCGCGAGATCGTCGCCCTCGCCGTACCCGCCTTCGGCGCACTCGTGGCGGAGCCCCTCTTCGTCATGGTCGACAGCGCCATCGTCGGCCATCTCGGCACCCCGCAGCTCGCCGGTCTGGGCGTCGCCGCCGCCCTGCTGACCACCGCGGTGAACATCTTCGTCTTCCTCGCCTACGCCACCACCGCCGCCGTGGCCCGCCGGGTCGGCGCCGGCGACGTCCCCGGCGCGATCCGGCAGGGCATGGACGGCATCTGGCTGGCCCTGCTGCTCGGCGCCGCCGTCATCACCGCCGCCCTGCCCACCGCCCCCGGTCTGGTCGACCTCTTCGGCGCCTCCGGCACCGCCGCCCCGTACGCCATCACCTATCTGCGCGTCAGCGCCCTCGGCATCCCCGCGATGCTTGTGGTGCTCGCCGCCACCGGTGTGCTCCGAGGCCTCCAGGACACCCGGACCCCGCTCTACGTGGCCCTCGGCGGCTTCACGGCCAACGCCGCGCTGAACGCGGGCCTCGTCTACGGCGCCGGACTCGGCATCGCGGGCTCCGCCTGGGGCACGGTGATCGCCCAGTGGGCCATGGCCGCCGTCTACCTCGCGGTGGTCGTCCGGGGAGCCCGGCGCCACGGCGCCTCGCTGCGTCCCGACATCGCCGGGATCCGGGCCTGCGCCCACGCCGGGGCACCGCTGCTGGTCCGTACGCTGTCGCTGCGCGCCGTGATGCTCATCGCGACGGCGGTGGCGGCCCGCCTCGGGGACACCGAGGTCGCGGCCCACCAGATCGTGCTGACCCTGTGGACGCTGCTGGCGTTCGCGCTGGACGCCATCGCCATCGCGGGTCAGGCCATCATCGGGCGCTACCTGGGGGCGGAGGACGCCGAGGGGGCTCGCGCCGCCTGCCGCCGCATGGTGCAGTGGGGCATCGTCGCGGGCATCGTGCTCGGCCTGCTGGTGGTCGCCTCCCGTCCGCTGTTCATCCCCCTGTTCACCACGGACCCCGGTGTGAAGGACGCCCTGCTGCCGGTGCTGCTGGTGACGGCCGCCATCCAGCCGGTCTCGGGTGTGGTCTTCGTCCTCGACGGGGTGCTGATGGGCGCGGGCGACGGTCGCTACCTCGCCGGGGCCATGATCGTCACTCTCGCGGTCTTCGCCCCGGTCGCGCTCCTCGTCCCCATCTGGGGCGGGGGACTGACCGCCCTGTGGTGGACCATGGCGCTGATGATGTCGCTCCGGCTGGCGACCCTCTGGCTGCGCGCCCGCTCCGGGCGATGGATCGTCACCGGCGCGACCCGGGCCTGAGCGTCACACAGCGGAACCACGGCGAGGCGACCGTTACCCGTCGAGAACCCGATGCGAAGGGCCGCACCCCACACGGGGATGCGGCCCTCTCACATGCCCGGCTCAGCCGGGCGCTGCGTTACGCGGCGACGACCTCGACGCCGACCTTCGCGGCAACCTCGGAGTGCAGCCGCACCGACACCTGGTGCGCGCCCAGGGTCTTGATCGGCTGCTGCACCTCGATACGGCGCTTGTCGACGTCCGGGCCACCCGCGTCCTTGATCGCCGAGGCGATGTCGGCCGGGGTGACGGAGCCGAACAGCCGGCCGGCCTCGCCGGCGCGGGTCTTCAGCTGCACCTTGACGCCCTCGAGCCGCGCCTTGACCTCGTTGGCCTGCTCGATCGTGGCGATCTCGCGGATGCGACGACCGCGGCGGATCTGCTCGACGTCCTTCTCGCCACCCTTGGTCCAGCGGATCGCGAGACCACGCGGAACCAGGTAGTTACGGGCGTATCCGTCCCGGACGTCCACGACGTCACCGGCGGCGCCGAGGCCGGAGACCTCGTGGGTGAGGATGATCTTCATGACTCGGTCACCCTTCCCTTATCGCGCGGTGGACGTGTAGGGCAGCAGCGCCATCTCACGGCTGTTCTTCACGGCCGTGGCGACATCGCGCTGGTGCTGAGTGCAGTTGCCGGTGACCCGGCGGGCACGGATCTTGCCGCGGTCGGAAATGAACTTCCGCAGCAGGTTCGTGTCCTTGTAGTCGACGTAGGAGATCTTCTCCTTGCAGAACACGCAAACCTTCTTCTTAGGCTTGCGAGCAGGCGGCTTCGCCATTGTCTCTCTCCAGTGTGATCAAGAAGTTTGTGCTGGTCGCCCAGACCAGGCCGGGCGATGTTTCACGTGAAACCGCGTGAAACATCGCATCCGGACCTAGAAGGGCGGCTCGTCCGAGTAGCCGCCGCCGCTGCCGGAGCCACCGCCCCAGCCGCCGCCACCGCCGCCGCCCTGGCCGCCACCGGCCGGTGCGCCGGTCGCCCACGGGTCATCGGCCGGAGCGCCGCCGCCCTGCTGCTGGCCGCCGCCGGGGCCACCGCCCCAGCCGCCGCCACCGCCGCCGCCCTGGCCGCCACCGCCGCCGTAGCCACCCTGGCCACCACGTCCGGTGGTCTTGGTGACCTTGGCCGTGGCGTTGCGCAGGCTGGCACCGACCTCGTCGACATCCAGCTCGTAGACCGTGCGCTTGATCCCCTCACGGTCCTCATACGACCGCTGCTTCAGCCGGCCCTGCACGATGACGCGCATACCGCGCTGGAGCGACTCGGCCACGTTCTCCGCGGCCTGCCGCCACACCGAGCACGTGAGGAAGAGGCTCTCGCCGTCCTTCCACTCGTTGGTCTGGCGGTCGAACGTACGAGGAGTGGACGCGACACGGAACTTCGCGACCGCCGCACCGGAGGGGGTGAAGCGCAGCTCGGGGTCGTCGACGAGATTGCCGACGACCGTGATGACGGTCTCGCCTGCCATTGGGGAACCTCTCGGCGGGTACTGCTGGGCTGCTTGCTACTCGTTGCGATACGGCCCGGTGACCGCTGAACGCTTACGCGGTCAGTGGGTCTCGGGACGGAGGACCTTGGTCCGGAGGACCGACTCGTTCAGGTTCAGCTGGCGGTCGAGCTCCTTGACGACCCCCGGCTCGGCCTGCAGGTCGATGACCGAGTAGATGCCCTCGGGCTTCTTGTTGATCTCGTACGAGAGACGACGACGCCCCCAGGTGTCGACCTTCTCGACCTTGCCGTTGCCCTCGCGGATAACGGAAAGGAAGTTCTCGATCAGCGGGGAGACAGCACGCTCCTCGAGATCGGGGTCGAGGATGACCATCACCTCGTAGTGACGCATGTGGAACCCACCTCCTTTGGACTCAGCGGCCACGGTCGTTCCGTGGCAGGAGGGTCGTGATGCGTTGTGCCGCGGCGCCTGTACAGACACCACCGCAGACGGTACACAGTACCCGGCTCGTGCCTCCCGCTTGAAATCCGGGCGTCTTGGCCCGCAATCTGTACACATCGGGTGTGAGCGGCGTTACAGTTCGCCGCCCTGCCTTCATGTGCCTACCTGGAGGTGCCCCATGGCACAGGCAGCACGACCGCAGCACGGACTGCTCTCCTTCCTGGACACCGATGGCAAGTCTCATCCCGTCGAGAACACCATCGCGGTGGCGACGCTGATGATCGGCTTGATCTCCTTCGTCACGGCTCGTTTCCCCGGCCTCCACCTGGTCAGCTCGTGGACGGGACTGATCGGCATGCTCGGCGGGGCATGGGGTCAGCTGATCTCCGCGACCACCGGAGAGCGGTTCCTGCTGATCATCGGACTCGGAGCCTCGGGCGTCGGCTTCTACCTCGGCATGGCGCATGGCGGGCTCTTCGGCGGGCTGCTGGGCTGACTCCCCGAGGGCGGGTTGGCCCCAGGCCCAAACGGGGCACGCCCCGGTCGCAGTAGGCTTCGGCGCGAGAGCCGGAGCCCCGACCCTGGGGACAAACCTGCCGAGGAGCGCCCCACAATGAGCCTGACCCTGAGGACGATCAGCCGAGAGCAGCATCTGGCGTACATCCAGAGCCTGCCCGCGGCAAGCCACATGCAGGTCCCGGCATGGGCTGACGTCAAGTCGGAGTGGCGCTCGGAGAACCTCGGCTGGTTCGACGCCACCGGCCAGCTGGTCGGCGTCGGCCTCGTCCTCTACCGCCAACTGCCCAAGATCAAGCGGTATCTGGCCTACCTCCCCGAGGGCCCGGTCATCAACTGGTACGCGCCCAACCTGGAGGAGTGGCTGCGGCCGATGCTCGCGCATCTCAAGCAGCAGGGCGCCTTCTCCGTGAAGATGGGCCCCCCGGTCATCATCCGCCGCTGGGACGCCTCCGCGATCAAGTCCGGTATCCAGAACCCGGATGTGAAGCGGCTGCGCGACATCGAGGCCACCCACATCGAGCCGCGGGCCTTCGAGGTCTCCGACCGGCTGCGGCGGATGGGCTGGCAGCAGGGCGAGGACGGCGGCGCGGGCTTCGGTGACGTCCAGCCGCGCTACGTCTTCCAGGTGCCCCTGGAGAACCGCTCCCTGGAGGACGTGCACAAGAGCTTCAACCAGCTGTGGCGCCGCAACATCAAGAAGGCCGACAAGGCGGGCGTCGAGGTCGTCCAGGGCGGCTACGAGCACCTGGGCGAGTGGCAGCGGCTCTACGAGATCACCGCGGAGCGCGACCACTTCCGGCCCCGCCCGCTCAGCTACTTCCAGCGCATGTGGACGGCCCTCAACACCGAGGACCCCAACCGGATGCGGCTGTACTTCGCCATGCACGAGGGCGAGGCGGTGGCCGCCGCCACGATGCTGGTCGTCGGCGGCCACGTCTGGTACTCCTACGGCGCCTCCGCCAACCACAAGCGCGAGGTCCGGCCCTCGAACGCGATGCAGTGGCGGATGCTCCGCGACGCGTACGCGCTCGGCGCGACCGTCTACGACCTGCGCGGCATCTCCGACTCGCTCGACGAGACCGACCATCTCTTCGGCCTGATCCAGTTCAAGGTCGGCACCGGCGGGCAGGCTGCCGAGTACCTCGGCGAGTGGGACTTCCCCCTCAACAAGCTGCTCCACAAGGCACTCGACATCTACATGTCCCGCCGCTGACCCTGATTTCCTGCTCCCCCGAAAACGCTGCATATCTCGAATACACCGCGGCAACGAGAAAGGTTCCGGGACCGGCCAATGGCGCTCACCCTCTACGTCGACACCGCGCGCTGGCGGGCGCACCAGCAGATGGTGATCCAGCAGTTCCCGGGGATAGTCCCGGTCTGCAAAGGCAACGGATACGGCTTCGGCCACGAACGGCTGGCCGAGGAAGCCGCCCGTATCGGCTCCGACGTCCTCGCCGTGGGGACCACGTACGAGGCCGCCCGGATGAAGGACTTCTTCAGCGGCGACCTGCTCGTCCTCACCCCGTTCCGCCGCGGCGAGGAGCCGGTGCCGCTGCCGGACCGGGTGATCCGTTCGGTCTCGTCCGTCGACGGCGTCTACGGCCTGGTGAACGCGCGCGTCGTGATCGAGGTCATGAGCAGCATGAAGCGGCACGGGGTCACCGAGGAGGACCTGCCCAAGCTGCACGCCGCCATAGAGAACGTCCGGCTGGAGGGGTTCGCCATCCACCTCCCGCTCGACCGGACCGACGGCATCGACGCGGTCGAGGAGGTCATCGGGTGGATGGACCGGCTGCGCGCGGCGCGGCTGCCGCTGCACACCATGTTCGTCAGCCACCTCAAGGCGGACGAACTGGCGCGGCTGCAGCAGCAGTTCCCGCAGACCCGGTTCCGCGCCCGCATCGGCACCCGGCTGTGGCTGGGCGACCACGACTCGACGGAGTACCGGGGCTCGGTGCTCGATGTCACCCGGGTCGCCAAGGGCGAACGCTTCGGCTACCGCCAGCAGAAGGCCGCCTCCGACGGCTTCCTGGTGGTCGTCGCGGGCGGCACGTCCCACGGCGTCGGTCTGGAGGCCCCCAAGGCGCTGCACGGGGTGATGCCCCGGGCCAAGGGGGTCGCCCGCGCCGGTCTCGCCACCGTCAACCGCAACCTCTCGCCCTTCGTCTGGGCGGGCAAGCAGCGGTGGTTCGCCGAACCGCCGCACATGCAGGTGTCCATCCTGTTCGTGCCGGGCGATGTCACGGCACCGCAGGTGGGGGACGAGCTGGTGGCGCATCTGCGCCACACCACGACGCAGTTCGACCGCCTGCTCGACCGCTGAGCCCCGTCGCCGGGGTGGGCGCCCGCAGGGCGGCTCACCCCCGGCCGGTGCCCCAGTCCGCCAGCGCCGCGCCCTCGTACCGCGCCGTGCGCCGCGCCCCTCCCAGCACGAACGCGTCCGGCGCCCGGTCCAGCACGCCGCCGGACGGGTCGTCCGAGCCGTCCCGGCGCACCGGATCCCGGTCCGGCACCAGTGCGTCCCGCACGACCATCGCGCACAGGAAGAGCGTCCCCGCCAAGTGCAGCGCGATCGCGAGCTGGTAGCCCTCGGGCGGCAGACCCCGGTGCTGATCGCCGCTGTTGGTGTACGCGAGGTACATCCAGATCCCGAGGAAATACATCACCTCGCACGCCTGCCACACCAGGAAGTCCCGCCACCGCGGCCGTGCCAGCGCCGCGAGCGGGATCAGCCACAGCACGTACTGCGGTGAGTAGACCTTGTTGGTGAGGACGAAGGCCGCGATGACCAGGAAGGCGAGCTGGGCGAAACGCGGCCGGCGCGGGGCGCACAGGGCGAGGGCGGCCACTCCGGCGCAGGCCAGCGCCATGAGGATCATGGCGTAGGTGTTGACGTCGTCCATGGGGTTGCCGGTGCGCTGCGAGATGATCAGCCAGAGCGATCCGAAGTCCACCGGGCGTTCCTGGCTGAACGTGTAGAACTGCTTCCAGCCCTCGCGGATGTGCAGCCCGCCCTGCGTAGTGATCATCACGGGGACGTTCACCACCAGCCAGGCGGCCGCCGTGCCGCCCGTCGCCGCCCAGAACGCACGCCACCGGCCGGCGCGCAGGCACAGCACCAGCAGCGGCCCGAGCAACAGCACCGGGTAGAGCTTCGCGGCCGTCGCGAGACCGAGCAGCACACCGGCGGCCAGCGGGCGGCTGCGGGACCACATGAGCATGGCGGCGGCGGTGAGGGCGACCGCGAGCAGGTCCCAGTTGATCGTGGCGGTGAGCGCGAAGGCGGGGGCCAGGGCGAGGAGCAGCGCGTCCCAGGGGCGGCGGCGGTGCGTACGGGCCACGCAGACCGCCATGACCGCGGTGCACGCCATGAGCATGGCCACGTTGGCCAGCCAGTAGACCTGTTCGCGGTTCTGCAGGTCGCCGCTGTGCGGCGTGAGCCAGGAGGCGACCTCCATCAGGAGGCCGGTGAGGACCGGGTACTCCAGGTACTCCATCCCGCCGGAGACGCTGTCCGGTATGCGGTTGAAGTACGGGACGAGGTCGTCGGCGAAGCCGCGGCCGTTGTAGAGGTGCGGTATGTCGGAGTAGCAGGCGTGGGTGTACTGGGTGGTGGCGCCGTAGAACCAGCCGCCGTCGTAGCAGGGCAGCTTCTGCACCATGCCCAGGGCGAACATCCCGATGGCGACGAGCGCGATGATCCGCACCGGGGTCCACCAGCTCGTGCCCAGCAGCGCCCGGCGCCCGACCGGGCCGCCGATCAGCTCGCTGCCCGCCGCGGCCACCGCGTCCTCCGTGGTCGGCCGTACGGGCTGGGCCTGTGGGTCCTCGCGCACGCTCATGGGGCCCATCCTGCCGTACGCGCCGGACGCGAGGGGTGAGGACCGCCTCAGCGGCCCGCTGAGCGCCTCGTGACGTCCTGGCCGCCCCCGGGCTGCTCGCGGGCCTGCGAGACCCCCAGAGAGCCGCAGGAGCCCCCGAACGGCGGCGGCCGCGCCGGAGCGGGATGCTCCGGCGCGGCCGCCGATCGTGGTGCGGGGTTCGGTCCTATTGGTTCTTGCGGGAGCCGGACGGGCCCCCGAAGATCCCGCCGCCCGGTGGCTCCGTGGTCGGCGAGGGCGAGGGTCCGCCCGGGCCGCCACCGGTGCCCGCGTTGTCACCGCCGGCGTTCTGGTTGCCCTGGTCGGTGCCGCCCGTGTTGTCGTTGCACTTGAGGTCCAGCGGATCACACGACCGCGTGGGGGTCGGGAGGCTGGAGGGCGTCTGCGACTGAGTCTCGGACGGCGTCGCGGACGGCTTCTCGGACGGCGGCTGCGTCGGCTTCTGGGTCGTCGGCGTCGGGCTCGCGCTCTCGCCGTAGATCTTGTCACCGATCGGCGTGGCCGCCGGGAAGTCCTTCACCGGCTGGCCCGCCATGGCCTGGCGCATGTAGTCGGCCCAGATCTCGGCGGGGAAGGACGCACCGTGGATGGTCTTCTGACCGCCCACACCGCGCATGGAACGGAAGACCTGCCGCTTGGCCTGGTCGTCGACCCGCCACATGCCGATCGACGTGGACAGCTGCGGGGTGTAACCGGCGAACCAGGCCGACTTGTTCTGGTCGGTGGTCCCGGTCTTGCCCGCCGCGGGGCGGCCGATCTTCGCGGAGGTGCCGGTGCCGTGCTCGACGACGTTCTTCAGCACGTCCGTGACGTTGTTCGCCACGTTCGCGTCGAAGGCCCGCTTGAGCTTGGCGTCCTCCTTGTGGTTGTAGACCTCGCCGTCCTTGTCCTCGACCCGCTCGACCGAGTACGGATCGGCCTGCTGGCCGCTGGCCGCGAAGGTCGCGTACGCCCCGGCGAGCCGGATCGCGCTGGGCGCGGAGGTGCCGAGGGAGAACGTCGGGGTGATCGAGGCCAACTGCTCCTTGCTGAGGCCCGCGTCCAGGGCCGCGTCCCGCACCTTGTCTGTGCCGACGTCCATGCCCAGCTGGATGAAGGGCGTGTTCACCGAGTACTGCATCGCGGTGCGCAGGCTGATCTTGCCCTTGTCCTCCTCACCGTCGTTGCTCTGGTGCCACTCCTTGTTGTTCTTGTCCTTCCAGACCGAACCGTCGTAGTCGCGCAAGGTCAGCTTGTTGTCACCGTTGTAGACACTCGACGGAGAGACCTTGGTGCGCTCGGAATCCGGTTGGTCACGGGGCCCGTTGCGGTCCCGGACACCGTCCCTCATCGCCGCGGCCAGCACGAAGGGCTTGAAGGTCGAACCCACCTGGACACCGGTGTAGTCCGCGTTGTTGCGATAGTGCTGCAGCGCGTCGCTGCCACCGTAGATGGCCTTGATCTTGCCCGTCTTGGGCTCCACCGAGGCACCGCCGAACTGCACGAACTTGTCCTGTTCACGCAGTTTCGGCTTGATGTTCTCCTTGGTCACCTTCTCGACCGCGTTCTTCAGTTCACTGATCTTCTTGCGGTCGAAGGTGGTGTGGATCTGATAACCACCCTTGTCCAGCTGGGCCTTGGAGATGTTGGTGTTGGCGACGACGTAGTTGTCGGCGAGGTCGGTCAGGTAACCGATCTGGCCCTGCTTGTTCGTCGCCACCTTCGGGCTCTTCGTCCGCGGAAAACCCTTGGCGAGATAGTGCTGGGCGTCGGACTTGCCCAGCCGGCCCACCTGAACCTCCCGCTTGAGGATCCACGACCAGCGCGCCATGGCCCGCTTGGTGTTCGCCTCCGCGCTCGCGGCCGGTCCGTAGCCGCCGTTCGGGTCGTACAGGTTGGGCCCGTTGAGCGTCGCGGCGAGGAAGGCGCTCTGGCTCGGGTCGAGCTTCTCGCAGTCCTTGTCGAAGTACGCGCGGGCCGCCGCCTGACAGCCATAGGCACCGCGGCCGTAGTAGGCCGTGTTGAGGTACCCCGCGAGAATGTAGTCCTTGCTCTTGGTCGAGCCGACCTTGACGGAGATCAACAGCTCCTTGAGCTTGCGCGTCACCGTCTGCGACTGGTCGAGGTACGTGTTCTTCACGAACTGCTGGGTGATGGTCGACCCACTCTGGGTCGCCCCGCCCCGCGCCATGTTGACGACGGCGCGCGCGATACCCATCGGGTCGACGCCCGAGTCCTGGTAGAAGCTGGCGTTCTCGGCCGAGATCACCGCGTTCTGCATGGACTCGGGGATCTTGTTGAGCGGCACGATCTGCCGATTGAGATCACCGCCGCCCGAGACCACCATCTGCTTGCCGTCGCCCCAGTAGTAGACGTTCTTCTGGGCCTGCGACGCGGCCTGCGCGGTGGGAACGTCGACGATCATCCACCCGATGCCCACGGCGCTGATGAGCGCCGCGAAGAAGAAGATGAAGGTCCCGGTGACGAGCCTCCACGACGGGACCCAGCGGCGGAAGCCCGACTTGCCCGCGCGCGGGTAGTCGATGAACCGCTTCTTGGCGGGCGGACCGTCACCGCCCCCGCCCCGCCCGCGGCCACCGCCGGTGGCCCGCCGGCCGCCGCCACGCCCTCCGCGGCCCGCGCCACCGGCGGCCGGATCTGATCCTCGTCTACGGCCGCCGCGTTGCGCGGCGCGCCGGGCCTCTGCCCTGCCGCCGTGGGAACTCTCCCTCCCGTAGGAGGCCGAGCCCGACTCGGCGGCGGCGTTGTGCGATGGTGCTGCGCGACGGCCGGACGACTGCTGTCCGGCACGCCGGGCCGCTGCTCGGCCGCCGCCCTGGGGCTGCGGCGGCTTGCGACGGTGCTCGCTCATGGAACGACTACTCCTCGGGCAGGCGCTATCGCCTGAAAGCGGCAGGTGGCTTCCGGTCCCCCCGATGTGCCATCCGGCCACACCTGGCAACCGGACGCACTGCCTCCAGGACGAGGACGCAGGACAGCGTCACACGGTTCCCTTTGGTCTGCATGGCGAACAGAGTACGCACGGCCAAACCTTGCCCCCTCGGCGCCTTCACTCCATAACGGTCCGGTTGAGTACCACGAACCGGTGATGTGACGCCGTTCACCCTGGCCGCTCTTGTCCCACCGGGATCACGGTTCTATCGTCTGGATGTATCGAGTCGATACATCAGGTCGACATAGTGGGTCCAGGAGAGGGGAGAGGCGGGCGATGAGCAGACGCTCCGGCATCCTCGAGTTCGCCGTCCTCGGCCTGCTCCGCGAGTCCCCGATGCACGGATATGAGCTGCGAAAGCGCCTCAATACCTCACTCGGGGTCTTCCGTGCTTTCAGCTACGGCAGCCTCTACCCCTGCCTCAAGACGCTGGTCGCCCAAGGCTGGTTGATCGAGGAGCCCGGGAACGCCTCCGAGGAAGCCGTCGCGGCAACCCTCGCCGGCCGCCGGGCGAAGATCGTCTACCGGCTGACGGCGGAGGGAAAGGAGCGCTTCGAGGAGTTGCTCTCCCACACCGGCCCGGACGCTTGGGAGGACGAGCACTTCGGCGTCCGCTTCGCCTTCTTCGGACAGACGTCACGAGACGTACGGATGCGCGTACTCGAAGGGCGGCGCAGCCGCCTGGAGGAGCGCCTGGCGAAGATGCGGGCCTCCTTGGCCCGCACCCGCGAGCGGCTGGACGATTACACCCTCGAACTCCAGCGGCACGGCATGGAGTCGGTGGAGCGCGAGGTCCGCTGGCTGAACGAGCTGATCGAGAGCGAGCGGGCCGGGCGCGACCAGCGCGACGAGCCCGCCGGGCAGGACCGGACGCCTGAGCAGGGGCCGGGCCGGTCACCGGAGCAGGACCGGTCAGGAGAGGCGGACGGCCTGCCCCGGCACCGGGGTGGTTCCCGGCCGGACCCGTCCGATGACACCGCCAAGTGAGGCCCCGCACCCCGCGGGGCTTCGTCGAGTACAAACAGGGAGCAACCGGAATGGGTTCGGTTCGTGTAGCCATCGTGGGCGTGGGCAACTGCGCCGCGTCGCTGGTGCAGGGCGTCGAGTACTACAAGGACGCCGACCCGGACACCCGCGTGCCGGGTCTGATGCATGTGCAGTTCGGCGACTACCACGTCCGTGACGTGGAGTTCGTCGCCGCCTTCGACGTGGACGCGAAGAAGGTCGGGCTCGACCTCTCGGACGCCATCGGCGCCAGCGAGAACAACACCATCAAGATCTGCGACGTGCCGTCGACCGGTGTCACGGTCCAGCGCGGCCACACGCACGACGGTCTCGGCAAGTACTACCGGCAGACCATCGACGAGTCCGACGAGACCCCGGTCGACGTGGTCCAGGTCCTCAAGGACAAGCAGGTCGACGTTCTGGTCTGCTACCTGCCCGTGGGTTCGGAGGACGCCGCCAAGTTCTACGCCCAGTGCGCCCTCGACGCCAAGGTCGCCTTCGTCAACGCGCTCCCGGTCTTCATCGCCGGCACCAAGGAGTGGGCGGACAAGTTCACCGAGGCGGGTGTGCCGATCGTCGGTGACGACATCAAGTCGCAGGTCGGCGCCACGATCACGCACCGGGTGCTGGCGAAGCTGTTCGAGGACCGGGGCGTCATCCTGGACCGCACCATGCAGTTGAACGTCGGCGGCAACATGGACTTCAAGAACATGCTCGAGCGCGAGCGACTGGAGTCCAAGAAGATCTCCAAGACGCAGGCCGTCACCTCGCAGATCCCGGACCGCGATCTGGGCGCCGACAACGTCCACATCGGCCCGTCGGACTACGTGGCCTGGCTGGACGACCGCAAGTGGGCGTACGTCCGCCTCGAGGGCCGGGCGTTCGGCGATGTCCCGCTGAACCTGGAGTACAAGCTCGAGGTGTGGGACTCCCCGAACTCCGCGGGCGTCATCATCGACGCGCTGCGCGCCGCGAAGATCGCCAAGGACCGGGGCATCGGCGGCCCGATCCTCTCCGCCTCCTCGTACTTCATGAAGTCGCCGCCGGTGCAGGTCTTCGACAACGAGGCCCGGGAGAACGTCGAGAAGTTCATCAGGGGTGAGGTCGAGCGCTGAGCCACGCCACTGAGCCACCACGTGCGCCATGAGGCGCTGATCTCCGCCGCTTGATCACGGGCCTTCGGGAATCCCCCCGGAGGCCCGTGCGGTGTGTGAAGGTGGCGTCATGCCCGTTGTGCGTGATCTCCGCGTGCTGCTGCAACTGCGCGACTTCCGCCATCTTCTGGCCGTCCGGCTGATGTCCCAGTCGGCCGACGGTGTCTACCAGGTCGCGCTGGCCACCTACGTGGTCTTCTCCCCGGAGAAGGAGACGTCCGCCGCGGCCATCGCCTCCGCCATGGCCGTCCTGCTACTCCCCTACTCCCTCCTCGGCCCCTTCGCCGGTGTGCTGCTGGACCGCTGGCGCCGCCGCCAGGTCCTGCTCCACGGCAATCTGCTGCGCTCCGGGCTGGCCGCCGGAACCGCCGTACTGGTCCTGGCCCAGGTGCCGGAGTGGCTCTTCTACCTCTCCGCCCTGTCGGTGACGGCGGTCAACCGCTTCGTCCTGGCCGGCCTGTCGGCCTCGCTGCCGCGGGTGGTGGACAGCCAGGAGCGTCTGATCATGGCCAACTCCCTCTCACCGACCGCGGGTACCCTCGCCGCGACCGCGGGCGGGGGTGTGGCGTTCGTGGTCCGGCTCTCCGGCCCGGGCGGCTCCTCTTCGGACGCGTTGGTCGTGCTGCTGGGGGCCGTGCTCTACCTCCTCGCCGGGCTCTCGGCGCTCCGCATGCCCTCCGGCCTCCTGGGGCCCGATCCGGCAGCCCTGCAACCGCACCTGGGAGCGGCACTGGCGAGCACCGTCCGCGGACTGGTGGCCGGGGTACGCCATCTGCTGCACCGCAGGGATCCCACCCTGGCCCTGACCGCGATGACGCTGATGCGCTTCTGCTACGGCGCCCTCACCGTCACGGTGCTGATGCTCTGCCGGTACGCGTGGGCCGACACCGAGTCGGGCGGGCTGGCGCTCCTCGGCATCGCGGTCGGCGTCTCGGGCGCGGGCTTCTTCGCCGCGGCGCTGATCACTCCATGGGCGGTGGGCCGGCTTTCCTCGCTCGACGCCTCCCGACCGGACGGTCAGCTCCACTGGGTGATGGTGTGCGCGGCGATCGCCGCCGTTCTGGAACCGGGTCTGGGACTCCCCTTCGAGCCCGCCCCGATGCTGATTGCCGCCTTCGTACTCGGCGTGATCACCCAGGGCGCGAAGATCGCCACCGACACGGTCGTCCAGTCCGCGATCGAGGACGACTTCCGCGGGCGGATCTTCTCCCTCTATGACGTGCTCTTCAACGTCGCCTTCGTGGGAGCCGCGGGGATGGCCGCCCTGATACTGCCGCCGGACGGGGCATCGGCCATTCTGGTGAGCGGGGTGGCACTGCTCTACGCGGCGACCGCCGCCCTGCTGATGTTTCACGTGAAACACCGCCCCGGGAAACCCACAGGGGTCAATGTTTCACGTGAAACGTGATGCGTCGCGGGCGCGGCCTCAGCCCTGGGACTGGGCCGCCCACCACTCCTTGAGCGCCTCGACGGCGGCGTCCCGGTCCATGGGACCGTGCTCCAGCCTCAGCTCCAGCAGATGCTTGTACGCCTTGCCGACCTCGGGCCCCGGAGCGACACCGAGCACCTTCATGATCTCGTTGCCGTCGAGGTCCGGGCGGATCGCATCCAGCTGTTCCTGCTCCTGCAGCCGGGCGATCCGCTCCTCCAGACCGTCGTACGCCCGCGAAAGCGCCATGGCCTTCCGCTTGTTGCGCGTCGTGCAGTCCGAGCGGGTGAGCTTGTGTAGCCGGTCCAGCAGCGGCCCCGCGTCGCGCACATAGCGCCGCACGGCTGAATCGGTCCATTCGCCGGTGCCGTAGCCGTGGAAGCGCAGATGCAGCTCGACCAGCCGGGAGACCTCCTTGACCAGCTCATTGGAGTACTTGAGCTTCGTCATCCGAGACTTGGTCATCTTGGCGCCGACCACCTCGTGGTGGTGGAAGGAGACCCGGCCGTCCTTCTCGAAGCGGCGCGTCTTCGGCTTCCCGATGTCGTGCAGCAGCGCGGCCAGCCGCAGCACCAGATCGGGCCCGTTCTCCTCCAGGTCGATGGCCTGATCCAGCACGGTCAGCGAGTGCTCGTACACGTCCTTGTGCCGGTGATGCTCATCGCGCTCCAGCCGCAGCGCGGGGATCTCCGGCAGTACGCAGTCGGCGAGCCCGCTCTCGACCAGCAGCCGCAGCCCCTTCCGGGGGTGGGCGCCCAGGACCAGTTTGTTCAGCTCGTCACGGACCCGCTCCGCCGAGACGATGTCGATCCGTCCGGCCATCGCCTTCATCGCGGCGACCACCTCGGGCGCCACCTCGAAGTCCAGCTGGGAGGCGAACCGCGCCGCGCGCATCATCCGCAGTGGATCGTCGGAGAAGGACTCCTGCGGGGTTCCCGGGGTCCGCAGCACCCGCGCGGCGAGATCTTCGAGCCCGTTGTGCGGGTCGATGAACTCCTTCTGCGGGAGTGCCACCGCCATCGCGTTGACGGTGAAGTCCCGGCGGACCAGATCTTCTTCGATGGATTCGCCGTAGGACACCTCGGGCTTCCGGGATGTCCGGTCATAGGCTTCCGAGCGATATGTCGTGATTTCGATCTGGAAGTTCTGATGCGACCCGTTGTCGCCCGGCCCTTCCTTCTGGCAGCCGACCGTGCCGAAGGCGATGCCCACCTCCCACACGGCGTCCGCCCAGGGCCGGACGATCTTCAGCACCTCGTCGGGGCGGGCATCCGTCGTGAAGTCCAGATCGTTACCGAGCCGGCCGAGCAGCGCGTCCCGTACCGAGCCGCCGACCAGCGCCAGGCTGAACCCGGCCGTCGAAAAGCGTCGGGCAAGATCGTCGGCGACGGGAGAGACCCGCAGGAGTTCGGCCACGGCGCGGCGCTGCACCTGGTTGAGCTCATTGGTGGACTGCGGGGATCGGCTGTCATTGTTGGCGTTCGGCACAACAGAACAGGGTACGTGGCCGCGCGCCCCGGGGCCTCCACGTTGATCGTCGGTTCCATCACGGTGACGATCTTGTGGAGCCGTCCACAGCACTTCGTCACAGCGGGCATCGTTACCATTCCGTGGACGCACATTGCGACGACCACTGACGATCACTGACGACAAGGGACGGGCGAGCGCGTGGCCGATGCGGCAGACCTCCGGGAGACGACGTCCTCTCGCGCCCGTCGATGGCTACGGCGGACCGGGGCGCTGCTCGCAGCGGCTCCGGTACTCGCGGGCGTGCTGCAGGCCCCGGGGGCTCCCGCCGCCCATGCGGCGGGCAAACCCACCGGCTCGCGCTCCGTGGACGTCGACATCACCTCGTTGACGCCCACCGCACCTGCCAAGAGCGACACGCTCACCGTCAGCGGCACCGTCACCAACGACAGCGGTTCGACGGTCTCCGGCGCCCATGTCGGCCTCCGGGTCGGCCCCACCATGGAGGGCCGCAACGCGATCGACAGCGTCTCCCGGCGGACCGGCTACCAGCAGGGCGCCGACGGCACCGAGATCGGCGGCAAGTACGCCGAGAAGATCGGCAAGCTGGGCGCGGGGGTCAGCCGGGACTTCACGCTCTCCATACCGGTGAACGAGCTGCACCTCGGGGAGAACGGCGTCTATCAGCTCGGCGTCTCCCTCAGTGGTCAGACCCGGAGCCGCCCCTGGCAGCAGGTGCTGGGCATCAAGCGCACCTTCCTGCCCTGGCAGTCGAGTGCGCCGGCGAAGAAGTCCCAGCTCACCTATCTGTGGCCGCTGATCTCCACGCCCCATATGACCTCGCGCACCGACGCGGACGAGGACCGGACACCGATCTTCCGGGACGACCGTCTCAAGGCGGAGCTGGCCCCCGGCGGCCGGCTCCAGCAGATGGTCAGCCTGGGAAAGAACCTCCCCATCACCTGGGTGATCGACCCCGATCTGCTCGCCACGGTCGACGCGATGACGCGGGAGTACGAGGTCCAGAACCGGCACGGGGACGGCACCACCGCGGGTAGCGGCCAGGCCGTCGCCAAGCGGTGGCTCAACGACCTGCAGAAGGCCGTGCAGGGCCATCAGGTGGTCGCCCTGCCGTTCTCCGACCCCGACCTCGCGTCGCTCGCCCACCACGGCAAGAACGTCCCCGGCGCCCTCAGCCACCTCCGGGACGCCACCGAGTTGGCTTCGACGACCGTGGAGACGGTCCTCGGAGTGAAGCCGCGCACCGACTTCGCCTGGCCCGCCGACGGCGCGGTCGACTCCTCGATCGTCGATGTCGCCACCTCCGCGGGCGCCCACAACGTCATCGCCCGGAGCGACAGCCTCCGGGAGACCGGCAGCCTCTCGTACACCCCCACCGCGGCCCGGCAGATCGGCGGCGGCAACACGGCGGTGGTCGCCGACGCCCGGCTCTCCACGGCCTTCACCGGCGACATGTCCAAGGCGGACAACTCCACGCTCGCCATCCAGCGGTTCCTCGCCCAGAGCCAGATGATCAACCTGCAGTCGCCGGACCGGCAGCGCAGCATCGTCGTGGCTCCGCAGCGCATCCCCACCACCAGCCAGGCGCAGGCCATGGCGGCGGCCCTGGACGGCCTGTCCGGGCAGTGGACCCAGCCGATGAACCTGGGGCAGGCCGTGAAGGCCAAGCCCGACCCGAACGCCACCCAGCGCGTGCCCAGCACCCGCGCGTACCCCGCCTCGCTCCGCCGCCAGGAGCTGCCGACCCAGGCGTTCGAGGACGTCCGGAAGACCCAGGGCACGCTCGACCGGTTCGTGACCATCCTCACCGCCAAGTACCACGTGGTCTCTCCCTTCGGAAACGCGATCCGGCGGGAGATGTCCACCTCATGGCGGGGCGATGCCCGGGGCGCCACCCACTTCCGCGAGGGCGTGCAGGGGTATCTGGAGGGGCTGACCAAGAAGGTGCGCCTGATCCCGAAGACGGACATGACCCTGTCCGGGCGCAGCGCGACCATCCCGGTGACCGTGCAGAACAACCTGGTGCAGGGCGTTCAGCTGCGGCTGATCCTCCGCTCCCAGCAGGGCAACCGCCTGGCGGTCAGCGAGCCCCAGGTCGTCAACGTCGAGGGCGGGCACAGCCAGTCCGTGAAGTTCGGGACGACGGCCAACGCGAACGGCCCGGTATGGGTGTCGGCCCGGTTGGTCACGCCGGACGGGCAGCCGTACAGCGGCGAGATGGCGTTCGAGGTGAATGTCACCGAAATCACATCGACCGTCATCCTCGTCATCGCGGGCGGTGTACTGCTGCTGGTACTCGCCGGAATCCGCATCTACCTCCAGCGCAAGCGGACCGCCACCGCGGACGGCGGCGACGAGGACGCGCAGGAGAACGAGGTGAAGGACGCGGAGACCGACGGAGACGACCCCGCCTCCGCCCTCGTGCCCGAGCAGCCGAGTGACCCGGCGCCGGACACCGGTTCGCAAAGCGCCGGGGCATCCGGCGCGGGTGAGAAAGTGGACCATTGAGCAATTCCGGGGCCGGTCGGCCGCAGCGGACGATGAGGTGGGGTAGCGATGAACGCGCCGTATGACGGTGAGAGGCGGATGCCACCGCCTTCCCCCCACGCGCCCCAGGAACCGTACGGGCAGGAGCCGCACCAGAACGATCCGTACCTGGGCGACGGCCACCAGGCACCCGCGGGCGATCCGCGCCAGGATTACGGGCAGTACTACGTGCAGGATCCGTACGCGGACGACCCGTACGCCACCGGCAGCTTCACGCCGCACCCCTATCCGGCCCAGGACGCGTACGGCCATGACCCGCTGACGGATCCGCTGTACGACCGGTCCGCCCCCCAGCAGGACGGCTACCAGCAGCAGTCCGCCGCACCGCAGGGCGCCGATCCGCAGGCCTGGCCGGTGGCACCCGGCTCCCAGGAGCCGGCGCGGCAGAGTTACGCGGCCGAGCCCACCGCCACGGGCTACGGTGACCAGGGCGGCTACGGGGCGGGGGAGCAGCCGCAGCAGGACGCCTTCGCGCACCTCTACCGCGACCAGCAGCAGCCCTACGACCCGCGGCGCGCCCAGGGGCAACCGCAGGGCGCCGCCCAGGGCTATCCGCCCGTGCCCCCACCGGGCCAGCCACCGATGCCCGGCCCCGCGCGGCACGAGTCCGCGCCCCCGTCGGCCGCCGCTCCCACGGTGACCGCTCCGGTGGTGAGCCCCCCCGAGACCGACGAGCAGGCCGAGGCCGCCCCGAAGCGCTCCGGCGGCCGTGCGGCCAGCCTCCTTCAGTCCAGCGCCCTCATGGCCGCCGGCACCCTGGTCTCGCGGCTGACCGGCTTCGTCCGCCAGATGGCGATCGTCGCGGCCCTCGGCGCCGCCTCCGTGGGCCAGACCTACGCGGTCGCCTACCAGCTGCCCGCGATGATCTACTTCCTCACCGTCGGCGGCGGCCTGAACTCCGTCTTCGTCCCGCAGCTCGTGCGCGCGATGAAGGAGGACAAGGACGGCGGCGTCGCCTACGCCAACCGTCTGCTCACCCTCGCGATGGTCGCCCTCGGCAGCCTGGTCGCCCTGTCCATGCTCGCGGCGCCGCTCCTGATCCGGATGCTCTCGCCGTCCATCGCGAACGACCCGCCCTCCAACGAGGTCGCGGTCGCCTTCGCCCGCTACTGCCTGCCCACCATCTTCTTCATGGGTGTGCACGTCGTGGTCGGCCAGATCCTCAACGCCCGCGGCAGGTTCGGCGCGATGATGTGGACCCCGGTCCTCAACAACATCGTCGTCATCGCCACCTTCGGCCTCTTCATCTGGGTGTTCGGAACCTCCAGCACCTCCAAGATGGGCGTCACCACCATCACGGACGAGGGCATCCGGCTGCTCGGCATCGGCACCCTGCTCGGCCTCACCGTCCAGGCCCTGGCGATGTTCCCCTACCTCCTGGCCTCCGGCTTCCGCTTCCGCCCCCGCTTCGACTGGCGGGGCCACGGCCTCGGCAAGGCCGCCAAGCTCGCCAAGTGGACCGTGCTGTTCGTGCTCGCCAACCAGGCCGGCAACATCGTGGTGACCCAGCTCGCCACCGCGGCCGGTTCCGACGCCGAGAACATGGACGCTCCCGGGGCCAGCTACGTCGGCTACACCAGCGCCCAGCTGATCTGGAACATGCCGCAGGCCATCATCACCGTCTCGGTGATGGCCGCGCTGCTGCCCCGGCTTTCCCGGTCGGCCCACGACGGCGACCCCGGGGCGGTCCGCGACGACATCTCCCAGGGCCTGCGCACCTCCGCCGTCGCCATCGTCCCGCTCGCCTTCGGCTTCGTGGCGCTCGGCATTCCCCTGTGCACCCTGCTCTTCGGCACCTCGGGCACCGCGACGGCCCAGAACATGGGCTACATCCTGATGGCGTTCGGCGTCGGACTCATCCCGTTCTCGGTGCAGTACGTCGTCCTGCGCGGCTTCTACGCCTACGAGGACACCCGAACCCCCTTCTACAACACGGTCATCGTCGCCGCCGTCAACGCGGCCGCCTCCGCCCTTTGCTACTTCGTTCTTCCGCCCCAGTGGATCGTGGCCGGTATGGCCGCCTCCTACGGCCTGGCGTACGCCGCCGGCGTGGGCGTGGCCTGGAAGCGACTGCGCAACCGGCTGGGCGGCGACCTCGACGGCCGCCGTGTCGTGCGCACCTACACCCGTCTGGTGGGCGCCAGCGTCCCCGCCGCTGTGCTGAGCGGCGCTGCGGCTTATGCCATCACTCAGGCGCTGGGTTCCGGCATGTCCGGGTCCGTAGCCTCATTGGCGGGCGGAGGTCTCGTTCTTATCGCGGTCTTCTACATTGCTGCGAAACGGATGCGCATTGAAGAGCTGACGGCCATGGTCGGTATGGTGCGCGGACGACTCGGACGCTGATCGTTGAGCACAACCATCGTCCGTCATCGTGTGTCGTGCATAGCGGCGGACTGTGGGCACAATTGTCTTGGCTCGGAGTAGGCGCAACGGATGGGGAGGCAGGAACGACGGTGGCGGAACGGAGCACGGCTGCCGTCGACGTGGCCGACAGCGACGGCGAGGAGTCGCTGACCGCCGAGGCGGGAAAGGCCACGGCCGACGGGGCGGGGACGCAACAGAAGGCCGGTACGGATACAGAGGCCGCGGGCAACCGGGACAAGGGTGCCGCGGCCGACGTAAATCCCCCCGAGCTGCACAGCGGCCACAAGCTGGCCAGACGCTACCGTTTGGAGGAATGCGTCACCCGACTGGACGGATTCAGCAGTTGGCGTGCGGTGGACGAGAAACTGCGCCGGGCCGTCGGCGTACACGTCCTGCCCGCCGACCATCCGCGGGCCCGCCCGGTGCTGGCCGCCGCCCGCTCGGCGGCGCTGCTGGGTGACCCCCGCTTCGTCCAGGTACTCGACGCCGTCGAGGAGAACGACCTCGTCTACGTCGTCCACGAATGGCTTCCCGACGCCACCGAGCTCACCGCCGTGCTCGCCTCGGGGCCGCTCGAGCCGCATGACGCCTATCAACTGGTCAGCCAGGTCTCCCAGGCCATGGCCGCCGCCCACCGCGAGGGCCTGGCCCATCTGCGGCTGAACCCCGGCTCCGTCCTACGCACGGAATCGGGCCAGTACCGCATCCGCGGCCTCGCCGTCATGGCCGCGCTGCGCGGCATCAGCTCCGAACACCCCCAGCGCACCGACACCGAGTCGATCGGCGCACTGCTCTACGCCGCGCTCACCCAGCGCTGGCCCTACGACAAGGACGCCCACGGCCTCTCCGGGCTTCCCAAGGGCGTCGGCCTGATCGCGCCCGACCAGGTCCGCGCGGGAGTCCACCGGGGGCTGTCCGAGCTGGCGATGCGCGCACTGGTCAACGACGGCGCCACCGCATCCCGTCAGGACCAGCCCTGCACCACCCCGGAGGAGCTGTCCAAGGCGGTCGCGGCCATGCCGCGCATCCGGCCGCCCGAGCCCGTCTTCACGCCCTCCCCGGCGTACCAGCACACGACCTACCAACAGGGCTACGGCCAGCCGCCCGCCCACGGCGGCCCGTCGCGCACGGCCCGCCCGGTCGCGGCCCCCCTGCCTCCGCCACCCCCGCTGCAGAGCCGTACCGGCAAGGCCCTCAAGTGGACCGTCTCGGCCCTGTTGATCGCGGCCCTGGGCCTCGGCAGCTGGCAACTCGCGGACACCCTTCTGAAGGAAGAAAACAAGCCGGACCCCGGTAGGTCCACCAGTCAGAAGGACGACGACAAGCCCGGTCAGGTTGCCAGCAAGCCGATCCAGATCCAAGACGCCGCCGAGTACGCCCCGGACGGCAAACCGCAGAACGCCGACCAGGCGAAGCTCACCCATGACGGAGACGCCTCCACCCTCTGGCGCACCTACGGCTACAACGACGGTCCGCGGCTCGCCCCGTACAAGAAGGGCGTCGGGATCGTCTACGACCTCGGTTCCGAGCAGAGCCTGAAGGGCGCCTCCATCGGGCTGCACTACGGCGGCTCCTACACCGAGGTCTCGCTGTACGCCACGGACTCCCTGACCCCGTCGGCCTCGGGCTCCGATCCCGTCGGCTCGTTCAAGAAGCTGGCGACGGAGAAGACATCGGGCAAGAGCGTCGACCTGAAGGTCAAGAGCGAGGCCAAGGCCCGTTACGTCCTCGTCTGGCTCACCGCTCTGCCGTACTCTCCCCCGGAGCAGTACTTCACGCGCCCCTACAAGCAGGCCATCACTGAAGTGAAGTTCACCGGCTGATCCAGAGCAGCCGGCCGACCGGGGAGGGGGCTCAACGTTGGACGACGCCACCATCGGCGGAGCAAGCGACGGCGAGCTCCTCGCTCA
Organism: Streptomyces sp. NBRC 110028; assembly: GCF_001417735.1. Classification (GTDB taxonomy): domain Bacteria; phylum Actinomycetota; class Actinomycetes; order Streptomycetales; family Streptomycetaceae; genus Streptomyces. The sequence goes on along the minus strand of NZ_BBUZ01000022.1, from coordinate 371,095 downwards.
GCACGTGGCCGGTGATCCGCATGCCTTCGGTGAGATCGTGCGGCGCCACCGCGACAGACTCTGGGCGGTGGCGCTGCGCACCCTCGGCGACCGGGAGGAGGCCGCCGACGCGGTCCAGGACGCGCTCGTCTCCGCCTACCGCGCCGCGCACACCTTCCGGGGCCAGTCCGCCGTGACGACCTGGCTCCACCGCATCACGGTCAACGCGTGTCTGGACCGGGCCCGCAAGGCCGCCTCCCGCCGCACCTCCCCCGTCGACGACACCGAACGGCTCGAGCAGCTTCTGGAGCCCCACGAGTCGGCCGCCGCGCCCGCCGAGCGCGGTGATCTCCATCGCGAGCTGCTGGGAGCGCTGCGCACCCTCCCGCCCGAGCAGCGCGCGGCCCTGGTGCTGGTCGACATGCAGGGCTACCCCGTGGCGGAAGCCGCCAAGGTCCTGGACGTCCCCACCGGCACCGTGAAGAGCCGCTGTGCGCGGGGACGCGCCCGGCTGCTGCCGCTCCTCTCGCATCTCCATCCCAACGGGAGGGGTAGCGTCCCGTCCGACCGGGGAAGGAACCGGTCGCAGGGGACATCCGTCCCACCAGCGGCAGGACCGACTGACACAGATGCCGTGAAGGGCGGAGGTGGGCGAGCGTGACATCCTCGACGGACACGGACGAGCACCCGGAAGTCGCGGAGATCTCCGCGCTCACCGAAGGCCTGCTCTCTCCGTCCCGCACCGTCGATGTGCGCACGCACCTCGCCACCTGCGGGCTGTGCGCCGATATGCAGACCTCCCTGGACGACATCCGCTCCACGCTGGGCACCCTTCCCGGGCCGGTGCGCATGCCCGACGACATCGCGGGCCGGATCGACGCCGCACTCGCCGCCGAAGCCCTTCTCGACGCGACAGCCCCCGGTGATGACGCCTCGGTTTCACGTGAAACCGAGGCCGCCGACTCCGCAGGGCATGTTTCACGTGAAACCGAGCCCACGGCCGCCCCCTCAGCTCCCGCAGGCCCCTCAGGCCCCGCAGCCGACGGAAGGCCTTCCCCGGCCGTGGACCGGCCCGCAGGGCGACCGCGCGCCGCCACCGGACCGGGACGCAAGGCCGCTCCTCGCACCGGCACAGGAGCCCGTGGAGGGCGCGCTCGGCGCTGGCCCAAGGTGGCGCTCGGCACCGCGTGCGCTGCGGCCGTGATCGGTATCGGCAGCCTCTTCTTCCCGAGCGGTTCCGAACACGACAAGGGCGGGCCCGGCGCCACGGCCCACGCGGACCCCAGCTCCACGGCGAAGGCCACCCTCTCCACCGGGACCCTCAAGAACCGGGTGCGGGAGATGCTCGCCGACCGGAAGGCCACCCCGTCGCATGGAGTCACCACTCAGAACACTCCGGATATGCCGCTGCGTGCGGAAGACCCGGTGGTTCCGTCCTGTGTCCAGCGTGGGACCAGCCGCTCCGAGCCGGTTCTCGCCGCGCAGCAGGACACCTACGGCGGCAAGCCGGCCTACATCGTCGTGCTGCCGCATCCCTCCGACAGCTCGCTCGTCGACGCCTTCGTGATCGACGCGTCCTGCGTCTCCGCCTCTCACTCCAGCCCCGGGAAGCTTCTGGTGACCCGTACGTATCCGCGAAGCTGAGGCACACCCCACACCCACGGCCCGCCTGGCCGCACGCGGGAATGCGGGACCCGTAGGATCCGTTGGGTGGGATGGCAGCGGTTCCCCGGAAACCCGGGGAGTGCGCCGTCCAGTCAGCAGTCGGCAGTCGGCAGAGACAAGGAAGACATCCGTGAGCGACGTCCGCAACGTGATCATCATCGGTTCCGGGCCCGCGGGCTATACGGCCGCGCTCTACACCGCCCGCGCTTCCTTGAAGCCGCTGGTCTTCGAAGGATCCGTGACCGCCGGTGGTGCCCTGATGAACACCACCGATGTGGAGAACTTCCCCGGCTTCCGCGAGGGCATCATGGGCCCCGACCTGATGGACAACATGCGGGGGCAGGCCGAGCGCTTCGGCGCCGAGCTGATCCCGGACGATGTGGTCGCGGTCGACCTCAGCGAGGACATCAAGACCGTCACCGACTCCGCCGGTACGGTGCACCGCGCGAAGACCATCATCGTCAGCACCGGCTCCCAGCACCGCAAGCTGGGGCTGGCCCGCGAGGACGAGCTTTCGGGACGTGGCGTCTCCTGGTGTGCCACCTGTGACGGGTTCTTCTTCAAGGACCAGGACATCGCCGTCATCGGCGGCGGTGACACCGCGATGGAAGAAGCGACCTTCCTGTCGCGGTTCGCCAAGTCGGTCACCGTGGTCCACCGTCGGGACACGCTGCGGGCCAGCAAGGCGATGCAGGAGCGTGCCTTCGCCGACCCGAAGATCTCGTTCGTCTGGGACAGCGAGGTCACGGAGATCCACGGCAATGGCAAGCTGTCCGGCCTGACCCTGCGCGACGTCAAGAAGGACGAGACCTCCGAGCTGCCGGTTACCGGTCTCTTCATCGCGATCGGCCATGACCCGCGGACCGAGCTGTTCAAGGGCCAGCTGCACCTGGACGACGAGGGCTACCTGAAGGTCGAGTCGCCCTCCACTCGCACGAACGTGCCGGGTGTCTTCGCCGCGGGTGATGTCGTGGACCACACCTACCGTCAGGCGATCACCGCCGCCGGCACCGGTTGTGCGGCCGCCCTGGACGCCGAGCGCTTCCTGGCCTCCCTGGGCGACAGCGAAGACGCGACTGTCTGAATCCGCTTCCATCCCTGCACCAACGATTAAGGAGAGTAGCCATGGCCGGTGCCACGGTCACCGTGACGGACGCCGACTTCGAGGAGACCGTCCTCAAGAGCGACAAGCCGGTACTCGTCGACTTCTGGGCCGCGTGGTGCGGTCCGTGCCGGCAGATCGCCCCCTCTCTGGAGGCCATCGCCGCCGAGCACGCCGACAAGATCGTCATCGCCAAGCTCAACATTGACGAGAACCCGGCCACGGCCGCCAAGTACGGCGTGATGTCCATTCCGACGCTCAATGTCTACCAGGGCGGCGAGGTCGCCAAGACCATCGTCGGCGCCAAGCCGAAGGCCGCGATCGAGCGCGATCTGGCCGACTTCATCGGCTGAGCCACCACCCGCATACACGAAGGGGCTGCCCGAGAGGGCAGCCCCTTCGTGTTTCACGTGGAACGCTCAGAGCGGACGGAGAGCGGGCTCCTTCTGGACCGCCCCGAGCAGGCGGTCCAGCGCCAGCTCGACGTCCTCCTTCCAGGAGATCGTCGTTCTCAGCTCAAGCCTCAGCCGGGGATACCGCGGATGCGGCCGCACGGTTTTGAAGCCCACCGCGAGAAGGTGGTCGGCGGGCAGCACACACGCCGGTTCCTTCCAGGTGGCGTCTCCGAACGCCTCGATCGCCTTGAAGCCCCGGCGGATCAGGTCCTTCGCGACGGTCTGGACCATCACCCGGCCCAGCCCCTGACCCTGGTAGCCCGGCATGAGCCAGGCGGTCATCAGCTGCACGGCATCCGCCGCGACCGGGCTCGTCGGAAAGGCCGTGGACCGCGGCACATACGCGGGCGGCGCGTAGAGCACGAAGCCCACCGGCACATCATCGACGTAGACCACTCGGCCGCAGGATCCCCACTCCAGCAGAACGGCCGAGATCCAGGCTTCCTTCTCCAGCTCCGGACGTCCGGCCCTTACGGCAGCCTCGCCGCTGACCGGGTCGAGCTCCCAGAAGACACACGCGCGACAGCGCTTGGGGATGTCCGGGAGGTTGTCCAGCGTGAGCGGTACAAGCCGACGCCCCATGAAGCCAGTCCCTCACTTCCGTGACCAGCCGCGGCACGGGCGGCTGACAGCGCACTACGCTCCCTGATCAGACTACCGACAAAACCGCCGACAGCGCCCAGGCCCAACCCTGTGGCCACCAGTCCGGTGCGGCTCACCGATCGCATGGCCCTGCCCTTCGCATGAGGTGCCTCCCCATGGAACCGCCCTACCTGATCGCATCGTATCCGTGCGGAGATTGCACCGATACCGCCCGTGGGAAAAGAGCGGGTCGTGTCCCGATGTCATCGGAACACGACCCGCCCCACTCCGCGCTTTCCCACGGCCGAGCCGCACGGTCAGCGCCTCATTCGCCCTCGTCCGCCGCCTCGTCCTCGGCGGACAGCGGCTGCTCCAGTACCGGGCCTTCGCCCGGGGCCAGGGTGCCGAGAATCCGCTCCAGATCGTCTATCGAGGCAAACTCGACGACGATCTTCCCCTTCTTCTGACCGAGGTCGACCTTCACCCGGGTCTCGAACCGGTCCGACAGCCGGGACGCCAGATCCGTCAGCGCGGGGGACACCCGGGTACCGGCCCGCGGCCCCTTCGCCTTGGGAGTGCCACCCGACGTCGAACCCATCAGGGTGACGATCTCCTCGATCGCGCGCACCGACAGCCCTTCGGCAACGATGCGATGCGCCAGCCGGTCCTGTTCGTCCGCGTCCTCCACGGAGAGCAGGGCCCGGGCATGGCCCGCGGAGAGCACACCCGCCGCGACCCTGCGCTGGACAGAGGGAGAGAGCTTCAACAGCCGCAGCGTATTGGAGACCTGCGGACGCGAACGCCCGATCCGGTCCGCCAGCTCGTCATGCGTGCAGTTGAAGTCCTTCAGCAACTGATCGTACGCCGCGGCCTCTTCGAGCGGATTGAGCTGAGCCCGGTGCAGGTTCTCCAGCAGCGCGTCGAGCAGAAGCTTCTCGTCGTCGGTGGCCCGGACGATCGCGGGGATCTTCTCCAGCCCCGCCTCACGGCAGGCCCGCCAGCGCCGCTCGCCCATGATGAGCTCATAGCGCTCCGGCGCCAACTGCCGCACCACAACCGGCTGGAGGAGGCCGACCTCCTGGATCGAGGTGACCAGCTCGGCCAGGGCGTCCTCGTCGAACACCTCGCGCGGCTGTCGGGGGTTGGGCGTGATGAAGTCGAGCGGCAGCTCGGCGAAGTGCGCCCCGGCCACCTCATCCACCGGGGACGCCGGCGCGGCCTCGGGTTCCTTCTCCGGCGGGGCGGGCGGCTCGGTTTCACGTGGAACGCTCTGCGGGGACAGACCTGCCACCTTGGCCGCCGCCACCCCGCGCTCCTGGGTGAGCACCGGGACCGCGGTCGGCGAGGTCGTAGCCCCTGAGGTGGTGGTCGTTCCCCCGCCCGTCGCGGGTCCGGCGTTATCGGCCCCCTTCGGCGCGGGAGGGATCAAAGCACCGAGCCCACGGCCCAGTCCTCTGCGTCGCTCACTCACTGAATCCCCTCCTGCATGCTGTGCTGGTCGTGCTGGCTGATCTCGGGCATGGGCAAGGCATGAGCGTGCTGAGCGTCGTACTGCACGCTGACCCCCCGAAGCGCGATCTCCCGGGCCGCCTCGAGATAGGAGAGCGCTCCGCTCGATCCCGGGTCATAGGTGAGAACCGTCTGCCCATAGCTGGGGGCCTCGGAGATGCGCACCGATCTCGGGATGCTCGTCCGGAGCACCTCGCCGCCGAAGTGGCTGCGGACTTCGTCCGCCACCTGGGAGGCCAGCCGGGTCCGGCCGTCGTACATCGTAAGCAGGATCGTCGAGACATGGAGCTTGGGGTTGAGATGACCCCGCACCAGATCGACGTTGCGCAGGAGCTGCCCGAGCCCCTCCAGCGCGTAGTACTCGCACTGGATCGGGATCAGCACTTCCGCCCCGGCGACCAGCGCATTGACCGTCAACAGCCCGAGCGAGGGCGGACAGTCGATGAGGATGTAGTCCAGTGGCTGCTCGTAGGCCTGGATGGCCCGGTCCAGCCGGCTCTCCCTCGCCACCAAGGAGACCAGCTCGATCTCGGCTCCGGCGAGGTCGATGGTGGCCGGGGCACAGAACAGCCCCTCCACGTCCGGTACCGGCTGCACCACATCGGACAGCGGCCTGCTGTCGACCAGCACGTCGTAGATCGAGGGGACTTCGGCGTGGTGATCGATCCCCAGCGCCGTCGAGGCATTGCCCTGTGGGTCGAGGTCGATCACAAGGACCCGTCCGCCGTGCAGGGCGAGAGACGCCGCCAGATTGACCGTGGTCGTGGTCTTCCCGACCCCGCCCTTCTGGTTGGCGACCACCATCACCCGGGTCTGCTCCGGCCTGGGCAGTCCCTCACCAGCCCGGCCAAGCGCGTCCACCGCCAGTTGAGCGGCACGGCCAATAGGGGTGTCGTCCATCGGGGGCGGAGTTTCACGTGAAACGTCCTCCCCCGCCGATTCGGTACGGGGGCCGGGGACCGGGTCGGTCATCGGCCCCGCGATGTTGGCGTCGGACCGCAAGGATTCACTCTCCTCGACATCAGGCTCGCGATGCACAGAGCCTGCCATGCTTTGGGGGTTGTGAACCAGCGAGGCCCATTCTCCTGTGGATGAATCCACGTCTTTACGGGGGCGGCGGTCGCGGGGCAGAGCCGCCGCACGACCGCGACTGATGATTCCATGCAGCAGGGAGCGACGTTTCACGTGAAACACGATGCACGGACAGGCCCGTTGATCCGTCGCGACACTCCGGTATGCGTAGTTTAGGCAGCTTGTATGGAGCACCCCGTCAAGCCGCCCGGTCTACGTCCGAGCACTCAGGGCCGACGCCGTGGCGCCTTGCGCGCCGCCTTGGCGCGCTTCGCGGCGAAGCGCACACCCCCGGGGCTCTCCCCGACCTCGACCCGCACCACGGTGGACAGCGGATCGACGACGCCCTCGCCGACATGCAGCACCGACGTCCCCACCACACCGAGCTTACTCAGCGCCGCCCGGGCATGCTTCAGCTCCTCCTCGGCCGTATCACCCTTCAGCAGCAGCATCTCCCCGTACGGCCGCAGTAGCGGAACCCCCCAACCGGCCAGCCGGTCCAGCGGGGCCACCGCCCGAGCCGTGACCACGTGCATCGGGGGCAGCTTCCCCAGGACCTCCTCGGCCCGGCCACGCACGACCGTGACATGGTCCAGGCCCAGCAGCTCCACCACCTCCCGCAGGAAGTTCGTACGCCGCAGCAGCGGTTCCAGCAGAGTGATCTGCAGATCCGGGCGGGTCAGGGCGAGCGGAATACCGGGGAGACCGGCGCCGGAGCCCACATCGCAGACGGTGACCTCCTCGGGCACCACCTCGGAGAGCACGGCGCAGTTCAGCAGATGCCGCTCCCACAGCCGCGGCACCTCGCGCGGGCCGATCAGCCCGCGGGTCACGCCCACATCGGCCAACAGCTCGCCGTACCGAACGGCCTCCGGGAAGCGGTCACCGAATACATCCCGAGCCTCCTCGGGCGCCGGGGGGAGCTCCGCTGCTTCCGTCACGGGGACCGTCCTTCCGTACCGAGCACTGTGGTGAACGCTGATGTAAGGCTGACAAGATTCGGCCCCGCCTGCGCGCAGACGGGGCCGGGTCGACCATGGGACCGGGCCTGGTCAGGCCGGGAGTACGACCACGCAGCGCTGGGGCTCCTCGCCCTCGGACTCGCTGTGCAGTCCAGCGGCGGCCACCGCGTCGTGCACCACCTTGCGCTCGAAGGGCGTCATCGCCTTGAGCTTCACCGGCTCACCGGTGCCCTTCGCCTCTTCCGCGGCCTTGGTGCCCAGCTCGGTCAGCTCGGCACGCTTACGGGCCCGGTATCCGGCGATGTCGAGCATCAGCCGACTCCGGTCGCCGGTCTCCCGGTGCACCGCGAGCCGGGTCAGCTCCTGAAGGGCCTCCAGCACCTCGCCGTCCCGGCCGACCAGCTTCTGCAGGTCGCGGCTGGTCGAGTCGCTGATGATCGACACCGCTGCGCGGTCGGCCTCGACGTCCATGTCGATGTCACCGTCGAGGTCCGCGATGTCCAGCAGACCTTCGAGGTAGTCGGCCGCGATCTCCCCTTCCTGTTCGAGGCGGGTCAGGGTGTCGACACCCTCGGCGGCGGGGGTGGTGCCTTCCGTCACGGATGGACTCCTTCGTTACTTCTTGGACGGGTGCTTGGGACGCTGCTGACCCTTGCGCTGCCCGGACTTCGTGTTCCGGGAGCCGGAGGCCGAGCCGCCGGCAGGCTTGCCGCCCTGCGAGCCCTTCTTCTCCGCCGCGCTCTGCTGCGTCGGCTCCTGGTCGGACTTGTCCAGCTTCGCCGCGGACGCCGACTGCGCCGTCGCCCTGCTGTGGCCGTGGCCGCCGGCGGTGGTGCGCTGCGACTTGGTCTGCCGCTTGGGCTGCTGGCGGTTGGCGCGCGCGGTCTCGACGGCCTTCTTGGCGGCGACCTCGGCCGGCTCCTCCTTCAGCTTGCCCTTGGCCCGCAGGCGCTCCTGGCGCGCCTTGTAGGCGACGCTGCCCGGGGTCGGGTTGCGGCGGATGACGAACATCTGCTGCCCGAGGGTCCAGACGTTGGTGGTCAGCCAGTAGACGAGGACACCGACGGGGAAGTTGATGCCGAAGACGGCGAACATGATCGGGAAGACGTACATCAGCATCTTCTGCTGCTGCATGAACGGCGTCTTCACCGTGAGGTCGACGTTCTTGGTCATCAGCTGGCGCTGAGTGAAGAACTGCGACGCCGACATCAGCACGATCATGGTGATCGTCACGATGCGGACGTCCGTCAGCGAGGCTCCGAGGGACTCGACCTTCGAGGCGGAGTCCATGAACTTCACGGACAGGGGAGCGCCGAAGATGTGCGCGTTACGGGCGCTGTCCAACAGCGACTGGTCGATGACGCCGACCGTCCTGTTGTTCGCGATGTGGTTGAGGACCTGGTAGAGCGAGATGAAGAACGGCGACTGCGCGAGGATGGGCAAGCAGCTGGAGAGCGGGTTGGTGCCCGTCTCCTTGTACAGCTTCATCATCTCTTCGGACTGTCGCTGCTTGTCGCTCTTGTAGCGCTCCTGGATCGCCTTCATCTTCGGCTGGAGCGCCTGCATGTTCCGCGTCGACTTGATCTGCTTCACGAAGAGCGGGATCAGGCAGATGCGGATCAGCACCACCAGCGAAACGATGGACAGACCCCACGCCCAGCCACTGTTCCGGTCGAAAATGAGGCTGTAGAACGAGTGGAACTGGACGATGATCCAGGAAACTACGTCATAAAGAGGACCGAGGATCGTGTCCACGAATCAGGCTCCTTGGGCGTTGGGCTGGGTCTCGGGCTGTGCGGCAGGTTCCACAGCGGAGTGCCCGCCGAAGCGGTTCCGCAGCCGCTGGTGCCACACCGGATGCTTCCGGGGCGGCACGTGGTCGACGCCACCGAGCGACCACGGGTTGCAGCGCAGGATGCGCCACGCCGTCAGCGCCGTTCCTTTCACCGCGCCGTGCCGGTCGATGGCCGTATAGCCATAGTGCGAGCACGACGGGTAGTACTTGCAGACCGGTCCCAACATCGGGCTGATGGTCCACTGGTACAGCTTGATCAACCACAGCAGCGGGTACTTCATCTCGGCACCCCTCCCAGTAGCCGCTGGACCGCGGTGTCGAGGTCGCGGGCCAGCTGGTCGTGACCCGCCTCACCCGCACCGGGCAGCGCCCGTACGACCACAAGGCTACCTGCGGGAAAATGATCGAGTCGGTCCCGCATGAGATGGCGCAGTCTGCGCTTCACCAGATTACGGACGACGGCACCGCCGACCGCCTTGCTGACGACGAAACCCGCACGCGTCGGGGGAGCACTCTCCCCAGATGCGTGCGGGTCCGTGTTTTTGCTGGTGAGGCCGCTGCGAAAGTGCACGACAAGAAGCGGGCGACCAGCCCTGCGTCCTCGGCGTACCGCGGCCGCGAAGTCCTCGCGCCGCCTCAGCCGATGCTCGGTAGGCAGCACGTCATGGACCTTGGGTCAGGCTGCTCAGGCAGACAGGCGGGCGCGACCCTTGCTACGGCGAGACGCGAGGATCGCGCGGCCGGCACGGGTGCGCATACGCAGCCGGAAGCCGTGGGTCTTCGCGCGGCGGCGGTTGTTCGGCTGGAAGGTGCGCTTGCTCACTCGGGGGCTCCAGAAATGAATCGGGTAGTGGCGGTACATCGCCTGGCTGTCACCGTGCGCCCACGAGTAGCTCGCAATACGCCCGAGTGCACCGCTTCACGATCACGGATCATGAAGTCCGTGACCCTTGCCCATCGGAGGCAGGCGGCAGCAGCCATCGACAACTCGACCTGGTTACGGTACGCGCGGTTACGCCATCCGGTCAAACCGACAGACGGCCCGGAGGACGCCCCGCCCGGCCCGCCCGCGGGGGCAAGGGAACGACCGGCGACATCACATGGCACATTTGTACACACCCTGTGGACAACGACTTGAACCCTGAACCCCGGCCTGACTACCGTGGCCGGGCTCCGATTCCTTCCCACCCGTCCCGAGAACCACCTTTCGTGGGACATGTCGGCGTCCCCCACCCAGCGAGTGAGAGAGCGTGCCCTGTGGCTGACGTACCTGCCGATCTTGCCGCAGTGTGGCCACGCGTGCTCGAGAGGCTTCTGGGAGAAGGCACGGGTCAGGGAGGACAGGGCGTCGAGGCCAAGGACGAGCACTGGATCAAACGGTGCCAGCCCCTCGCGCTCGTCGCCGACACCGCGCTGCTCGCCGTCCCCAATGAATTCGCCAAAGGCGTGCTGGAAGGCAGGCTGGCCCCGATCGTCAGCGAGACGCTGAGCCGGGAGTGCGGCCGCCCGATCCGCATCGCGATCACCGTCGACGAGTCGGCGGGCGAGCCGATCGTCCCGCAGCAGCCGCAGCGCGACAGCCGGGACGGCTATGAGAACCGCCGCGACGGTTACGGAAGCCGCGACGGTCGCGACGGCTACGAGGGATACGAGAGCCGCGACGGCTACGGCCGCCAGACGCCCGACGGGCTGCCGACCGCCCGCCCCGCGTACCCCGGCTACCAGCAGCAGCGCCCCGAGCCCGCCGCCTGGCAGCGGCCCCATGACGACTACGGCTGGCAGCAGCCCCGGCTCGGCGGTTTCCCCGAGGCCGATCCGTACGCGTCGCAGCGCTCCTCATCCGGCTACGAGCAGCAGCCGTACGACCAGCAGCAGCGCGGCGAGTACCGGGGCCCCGGCACGGAGCGCCCCGGCCCGGGCGGACCCGGGGGAGGCCCGGGGAACCATGGCGGCCCCGGTGGCCACGGCGGCGTACCCGAGCGGCCGCCGTACGAGCAGCAGCGCCACGACCTCCCCGACCCGCTGGAGCGCGCCCGCGGCGGACCGCCCGTCCTGCCCTCGCAGACCGGCGCCCCCGGCCCGCTCGCCGCGCAGCCCGCGCCCACGTCCGGCCCCGGTGAGCCGACCGCCCGGCTGAATCCCAAGTACCTCTTCGACACCTTCGTCATCGGCGCCTCCAACCGCTTCGCGCACGCCGCGGCGGTCGCGGTCGCCGAGGCGCCGGCCAAGGCGTACAACCCGCTCTTCATCTACGGGGAGTCCGGGCTCGGCAAAACGCATCTGCTGCACGCCATCGGGCACTACGCCCGCAGCCTCTATCCCGGCACCCGGGTGCGCTACGTGAGCTCCGAGGAGTTCACCAACGAGTTCATCAACTCCATCCGCGACGGCAAGGCGGACGCGTTCCGCAAGCGCTACCGCGACATGGACATCCTGCTGGTCGACGACATCCAGTTCCTGGCGAGCAAGGAGTCGACGCAGGAGGAGTTCTTCCACACCTTCAATACGCTCCACAACGCCAACAAGCAGATCGTGCTCTCCTCCGACCGGCCGCCCAAGCAGCTGGTGACCCTGGAGGACCGGCTCCGCAACCGTTTCGAGTGGGGTCTGATCACCGATGTGCAGCCGCCGGAGCTGGAGACGCGTATCGCGATCCTCCGCAAGAAGGCGGTGCAGGAGCAGCTGAACGCGCCGCCGGAGGTCCTGGAGTTCATCGCCTCCCGGATCTCCCGCAACATCCGGGAACTGGAGGGCGCGCTGATCCGGGTCACGGCCTTCGCGAGCCTGAACCGGCAGCCGGTGGATCTCGGCCTCACCGAGATCGTCCTCAAGGACCTGATCCCCGGCGGCGAGGACGCGGCCCCGGAGATCACCGCCACCGCGATCATGGCCGCGACCGCCGACTACTTCGGGCACACGGTGGACGACCTGTGCGGCGCCTCCCGCAGCCGGGTCCTGGTCACGGCGCGGCAGATCGCGATGTACCTGTGCCGTGAGCTGACCGACCTCTCGCTCCCCAAGATCGGCGCACAGTTCGGCGGCCGGGACCATACGACGGTGATGCACGCGGACCGCAAGATCCGGGCGCTGATGGCCGAGCGGCGCTCCATCTACAACCAGGTCACCGAGCTGACCAACCGCATCAAGAACGGCTGAGCGGGCCGCACAGCCGCCACACGGCGGCACCAGAGGCACGCGCGGCGCTCCGTACGGACAGCCGCTGAGGCGCCGCGGAAGGTCGCAGAGGCACCGCAGAGACGGACAAGGGCGCTCCGGGACGGACAACTCCCGGGGCGCCCTTCGTCGTTCGGCCTCCCCAGCTGTTCGATTCCCTGTCCTGACAGGCCAGTTCTCCACAGATCCACAGCGGATGGGCCGTCCACACCTTGGGGACTTCTCCGTTGTCCAGAATTCGTCCACAGGCTTGGGGTGCAGGATGGGATCTGTCGAGGTCAGCAGGGTGTGGAATTGTGGCAAACCGTGGTCCACAGTCTGTGGACGACGGGATGGCCCACAGGCCGTGCTTCGCGTTGTCCACCGGCCGCCCACAGCCACGGGCCGGTTGCCCACAGCTTCTCCACACGCCTGTCCACTGTTCGGCAACGAAATGGCCTCTCTCACCGAACCGAGTGAAAGGCGTCACACCAAGGAGCCGGGTTGGGCTGTGGGGAAGGTGGGTAAAACTGGGGACGCCGCTGGGGAGAACCGGGTGTCTCCTGTGCATCGCGTGTGCAGAACTTCCCGGCGTCCACAGAGCGCGTGAGTTGTCCACGGGCGCCGCCCACAGGCCCGGTGGACAAAAAAGCAGCCCTGAGCTGCGCAAAGTCAGTTATCCACGGTTTCCACAAGCCCTACTACTACGACCACAGAGTTAGAGCAGGGAAATCGCTTCGAAGTGGGGCCTGTGCACAACTTCGGGCCGGGCGGCCCGACACGTCGCGCACCGACTTGACCCCGAGCCGCGCCGACTGTCAGCGGCGTGCGTCAGACTGGTCTCCGGCACATCAGCCGACGACGAAGGCCAGCAGGGCGAGCCAGCAACAGCAGGAGGCGGTTTCCGGTGAAGATCCGGGTGGAGCGCGATGTACTCGCGGAGGCAGTGGCCTGGACGGCCCGCAGCCTCCCGGCCCGTCCGCCGGTGCCCGTCCTCGCGGGCATCCTGCTGAAGGCGGAGGAAGGCGCCCTCAGCCTCTCCGGCTTCGACTACGAGGTCTCGGCCCGCGTCTCCGTCGAGGCCGACGTGGAGGACGACGGCACGGTCCTGGTCTCCGGCCGCCTCCTCGCCGACATCTGCCGCGCTCTCCCCAATCGCCCTGTGGAGATCTCCAGCGACGGTGTGCGCGTGACCGTCGTCTGCGGCTCGTCGCGCTTCACCCTTCACACACTGCCTGTGGAGGAGTACCCGGCGCTGCCGCAGATGCCGACCGCCACCGGCACCGTCCCCGGTGAGGTCTTCGCCGCCGCCGCCGCCCAGGTCGCCATCGCGGCCGGCCGGGACGACACCCTGCCGGTGCTCACCGGTGTGCGCATCGAGATCGAGGGCGACACCGTCACGCTGGCCTCCACCGACCGCTACCGCTTCGCGGTCCGCGAGTTCCTGTGGAAGCCGGAGACGCCGGACGTCTCCGCCGTCGCGCTGGTCCCCGCCAAGACGCTGCTCGACACCGCCAAGTCCCTGACCAGCGGCGACACGGTCGCCCTGGCGCTGTCCGGCTCGGGTGCGGGCGAGGGACTGATCGGCTTCGAGGGCGCCGGGCGCCGTACGACCACCCGGCTGCTCGAAGGTGACCTGCCGAAGTACCGCACGCTCTTCCCGACCGAGTTCAACTCCGTCGCCGTGATCGAGACCGCCCCCTTCGTGGAGGCCGTCAAGCGTGTGGCGCTGGTCGCCGAGCGGAACACCCCGGTGCGGCTCAGCTTCGAGCAGGGCGTGCTGATCCTGGAGGCCGGCTCCAGCGACGACGCACAGGCTGTGGAGCGCGTCGACGCGCAGCTCGACGGCGACGACATCTCCATCGCCTTCAACCCGACGTTCCTGCTCGACGGGCTCAGCGCGATCGACTCCCCGGTCGCCCAGCTGTCGTTCACCACGTCGACGAAGCCCGCCCTGCTCAGCGGCAGGCCCGCGATGGACGCCGAGGCGGACGACGCGTACAAGTACCTGATCATGCCGGTCCGGCTGAGCGGCTGAGCGGCCGAAGACCGAGCGGATGAGCAGGTGTAGCCAACATCTGTGCGGACACTCGCGGGCGTAGGCTCGGTCCCAGGTACGAAAACCGCACTGACTACGGCATAAGGATCTCTGATGGAGCTCGGTCTCGTCGGCCTCGGCAAGATGGGCGGCAATATGCGCGAGCGCATTCGCCGCGCAGGCCACACCGTCATCGGATACGACCGCAACCCGGACGTCGCCGATGTTCACAGCCTCGGTGAACTGGTGAGCAAGCTCAAGGGTCCGCGAGTGGTCTGGATCATGGTTCCGGCCGGTGCCGCCACCCAGACCACCATCGACGAGCTGGCCGAACTCCTGTCGCCCGGCGACGTCGTCGTGGACGGCGGCAACTCCCGCTGGACGGACGACGAGAAGCACGCCGAGGAGCTGAAGGCCAAGGGCATCGGCTTCGTCGACTGCGGTGTCTCCGGCGGCGTCTGGGGCCTGGAGAACGGCTACGCGCTGATGTACGGCGGCTCGGCCGAGCACGTCGCCCAGGTCCAGCCGGTCTTCGACGCGCTCAAGCCCGAGGGGAGTGCCGGCGCCGTCCACGCGGGCAAGGTCGGCGCGGGCCACTTCGCCAAGATGGTCCACAACGGCATCGAGTACGCGATGATGCAGGCGTACGCCGAGGGCTGGGAGCTGCTGCAGGCCGTGGACTCGGTCACCGACGTCCGCGAGGTGTTCCGCTCCTGGCAGGAGGGCACCGTCATCCGCTCCTGGCTGCTGGACCTGGCGGTCCGCGCCCTGGACGACGACGAGCACCTGTCCCGCTTGCGCGGATACGCCGAGGACTCGGGCGAGGGCCGCTGGACCGTGGAGGCCGCGATCGACAACGCGGTGCCGCTGCCCGCCATCACGGCGTCCCTGTTCGCCCGCTTCGCCTCGCGTCAGGACGACTCCCCGCAGATGAAGATGATCGCCGCGCTGCGCAATCAGTTCGGCGGTCACGCGGTCGAGAACACCAAGTAAGCAGCCCCACAGGGGTGTAGTACTGCCGGGGGAGGTCGGCGCAGCCCACCATGCACGTCACGCATCTGTCGCTCGCCGACTTCCGCTCGTACGCCCGGGCCGAGGTCGCCCTGGGCCCGGGCGTCACCGCCTTCGTCGGGCCCAACGGCCAGGGCAAGACCAACCTGGTCGAGGCCGTCGGTTATCTCGCCACCCTCGGCAGTCACCGCGTCTCCTCGGACGCCCCGATGGTGCGCATGGGGGCCGAGCGGGCGGTCGTCCGGGCCGCGGTGGTCCAGGGGGACCGGCAGCAGCTGGTCGAGCTGGAGCTCAACCCCGGCAAGGCCAACCGCGCCCGCATCAACCGGTCCTCGCAGGTCAGACCGCGCGATGTGCTCGGCATCCTGCGCACGGTGCTGTTCGCGCCCGAGGATCTGGCCCTGGTCAAGGGCGACCCGGGTGAGCGCCGCCGCTTCCTCGACGAGCTGATCACCGCCCGCGCGCCGCGGATGGCCGGGGTCCGCTCGGACTACGACCGGGTGCTCAAGCAGCGCAACAGCCTGCTGAGGACGGCCGCGTTGGCCCGCCGGCACGGCTCGCGGGGCGGAAGCGGCGGCGACGCGGCGCTGTCCACCCTCGACGTCTGGGACCAGCACCTGGCCCGGACCGGCGCCGAACTGCTCGCCCAGCGCTTCGACCTGATCTCCGTGCTGCAGCCGCTCGCCGACAAGGCGTACGAGCAACTGGCCCCGGGCGGCGGCCCGGTCCTGCTGGAGTACCGCGGTTCGGCCGGTGAGGACCTGACCGCGGCCGGCAGCCGCGAGGAGCTGTACGAGCGGCTGATGGCAGCCCTGGCCGACGCGCGCAAGCAGGAGATCGAGCGCGGCGTCACGCTGGTGGGGCCGCACCGGGACGATCTCGTCCTCAAGCTCGGGCGGCTTCCGGCCAAGGGCTACGCGAGCCACGGCGAGTCCTGGTCGTACGCCCTCGCGCTGCGTCTCGCCTCGTACGACCTGCTGCGCGCGGAGGGCGCCGAACCGGTGCTGGTGCTGGACGACGTCTTCGCCGAACTGGACGCCCGGCGCCGGGAGCGGCTGGCCGAGCTGGTCGCCCCCGGTGAGCAGGTGCTGGTCACGGCGGCCGTGGAGGAGGACGTCCCGGAGGTGCTGGCGGGCGTGCGCTACGCGGTGGCCGAGGGCGAGGTGCGGCGGGTATGACGGACCCCAGGACCCCCGAGCCCTCGGGCGTCGATCTGGCGCGCGTCGCGCTGCGCGCCGCCAAGGAGCAGGCGCGGGCCCGCGGAGCGGCCGCCCAGCAGAAGAAGCAGGCGCGTCGAGGGGGCTTGCGTTCCGGCGCGCGCGCCGATGGGCGCGATCCGCTTCCGCTGGGGACGGCGATCAACCGGCTGATCACCGAGCGGGGCTGGGAGGCGCCGGCGGCGGTCGGCGGGGTGATGGGCCGCTGGCCCCAGATGGTCGGCCCGGAGGTCGCCCAGCACTGTGAGCCGCAGCGGTACGACGAGGAGGCCCGGGTGCTGACCGTGCGCTGCGACTCCACGGCGTGGGCGACCCAGCTGCGGCTGCTCGCACCGCAGCTGGTGGCCCGGCTCAACGCCGACCTCGGGCAGGGCACGGTGCGGTTGATCAAGGTGCTGGGCCCGGGCGGCCCGCCCCGGCGCTATGGTCCGCTGCGCTCCCCCGGCAGCACCGGCCCGGGCGACACCTACGGCTGACCGTGCGCCCCGGGGGCCCGTGAGGAGCCCTCCGGGGCCCGTATGGACGCCTGAGCACAGGGTGACGGCTTAAGCCCCCGGTCACGGTCGCCGGTGGTTGACAGCCCGAAGCGCTGAGTGGCGGTGTGAGCCTCCTGGAGCCCATCCCCGCATATGGGGAGTCGCTGGCGACCGGTTCAGGGCGGCACATGCGGACTCAGGCGCCAGCAAGCCCCCATTCTTGTCGGAGCTACCGGTAGACTGGGCGAGTACACCGTCGCCGCTGGCGCACCGAGCGCTTGCGGACACATGTTGAACGACGCAGCCGCTCCTGCCTGCCCGGAGACGGCATGTGCTGTGCCAGAAAGGGCGCTTCGTGGCCGATTCCGGCAACCCCATCGAAAACATCACGTCCACCCCCGACGGCGAGGCTCTGGCTCCGCCGTCGTACGACGCCAGTGCGATCACCGTCCTGGAGGGGCTGGACGCGGTCCGCAAGCGACCCGGTATGTACATCGGTTCCACCGGTGAGCGCGGCCTGCACCACCTGGTCCAGGAAGTCGTCGACAACTCCGTCGACGAGGCCATGGCCGGTCACGCGGACACCATCGACGTGACGATCCTTCCCGACGGCGGCGTCCGCGTCGTCGACAACGGCCGCGGGATCCCGGTGGGCATCGTCCCCTCGGAGGGGAAGCCGGCCGTGGAGGTCGTGCTGACCGTCCTGCACGCGGGCGGCAAGTTCGGCGGCGGCGGCTACGCCGTCTCCGGTGGTCTGCACGGCGTCGGCGTGTCCGTCGTCAACGCCCTGTCGTCGAAGGTCTCGGTCGAGGTCAAGACGGACGGATACCGCTGGACCCAGGACTACAAGACCGGGGTGCCGACCGCGCCGCTGGCCCGGAACGAGGCCACGGACGAGACCGGCACGACGGTCACCTTCTGGGCCGACGGGGACATCTTCGAGACCACCGAGTACTCGTTCGAGACGCTGTCCCGGCGCTTCCAGGAGATGGCGTTCCTGAACAAGGGACTGTCGATCTCGCTGAAGGACGAGCGCGAGGCCCATGTGGACGAGGAGGGCAACCCGCTCTCCGTGAAGTACCACTACGAGGGCGGCATCGTCGACTTCGTCACGTACCTCAACTCCCGCAAGGGCGAGCTGGTCCACCCCACGGTGATCGGCTTCGAGGCCGAGGACAAGGAGCGGCTGCTCTCCCTCGAGATCGCGATGCAGTGGAACACCCAGTACTCCGAGGGTGTCTACAGCTTCGCGAACACCATCCACACCCATGAGGGCGGTACGCACGAGGAGGGCTTCCGGGCCGCGCTGACGTACCTGATCAACAAGTACGCGCGTGACAAGAAGCTGCTCCGCGAGAAGGACGACAACCTCACCGGTGAGGACATCCGCGAGGGCCTGACCGCGATCATCTCGGTCAAGCTGGGCGAGCCGCAGTTCGAGGGCCAGACGAAGACGAAGCTGGGCAACACCGAGGCGAAGACCTTCGTCCAGAAGATCGTCAACGAGTATCTGGCCGACTGGCTGGACCGGAACCCCAACGAGGCCGCGGACATCATCCGCAAGGGGATCCAGGCGGCGACGGCCCGGGTGGCGGCCCGCAAGGCGCGCGATCTGACCCGCCGCAAGGGGCTGCTGGAGACCGCGTCGCTGCCGGGCAAGCTGAGCGACTGCCAGTCCAACGACCCGTCGAAGTGCGAGATCTTCATCGTCGAGGGTGACTCCGCCGGCGGCTCGGCCAAGTCCGGACGTGACCCGCAGTACCAGGCGATCCTTCCGATCCGAGGCAAGATTCTCAACGTCGAGAAGGCCCGGGTCGACAAGATCCTCCAGAACAACGAGGTCCAGGCGCTGATCTCGGCCTTCGGCACCGGTGTGCACGAGGACTTCGACATCGCCAAGCTCCGCTATCACAAGATCATCCTGATGGCGGACGCCGATGTCGACGGCCAGCACATCAACACCCTGCTGCTGACGTTCCTCTTCCGCTTCATGCGTCCGCTGGTCGAGGCCGGGCACGTCTTCCTCTCCCGCCCGCCGCTCTACAAGATCAAGTGGGGGCGGGACGACTTCGAGTACGCGTACTCGGACCGGGAGCGGGACGCTCTGATCCAGGCCGGCCGCGAGCAGGGCAAGCGCATCAGGGATGACTCGGTGCAGCGCTTCAAGGGTCTGGGCGAGATGAACGCCGAGGAGCTGCGCGTGACCACCATGGACCTCGACAGCCGGGTCCTCGGCCAGGTCACGCTGGACGACGCGGCGCAGGCCGACGATCTGTTCTCGGTCCTGATGGGCGAGGACGTCGAGGCACGGCGCTCGTTCATCCAGCGCAATGCCAAGGATGTCCGCTTCCTCGACATCTGAGTCGGCCACCCGCAGCCGTAGACGACAGAAGGACTTGACCAGCAATGGCCGACGAGAACAACCCGACCACGCCCGACGAACTCGCCGACGGCGCCGCCATGCGCATCGAGGCGGTCGGCCTCGAGACCGAGATGCAGCGCTCGTACCTCGACTACGCGATGAGCGTCATCGTGAGCCGTGCGCTGCCCGACGTCCGGGACGGCCTCAAGCCGGTGCACCGGCGCGTGCTGTACGCGATGTACGACGGCGGATACCGCCCCGAGAAGGGCTTCTACAAGTGCGCCCGCGTCGTCGGCGACGTGATGGGCACGTACCACCCGCACGGTGACTCGTCCATCTACGACGCCCTCGTGCGGCTGGCCCAGTCGTGGTCCATGCGCATGCCGCTGGTCGACTCCAACGGCAACTTCGGCTCCCCGGGCAATGACCCCGCGGCGGCCATGCGGTACACCGAGTGCAAGATGGCCCCGCTGGCCATGGAGATGCTCCGGGACATCGACGAGGAGACCGTCGATTTCCAGGACAACTACGACGGCCGTAACCAGGAGCCGACGGTCCTCCCGGCCCGGTTCCCGAACCTGCTGGTCAACGGCTCGGCGGGGATCGCGGTGGGTATGGCCACCAACATCCCGCCGCACAATCTGCGCGAGGTCGCCGAGGGCGCCCAGTGGTTCCTGGCGAACCCGGAGGCGACCCCGGAGGAGCTGCTCGACGCCCTGATCGACCGGATCAAGGGCCCGGACTTCCCGACCGGCGCGCTGGTCGTGGGCCGCAAGGGCATCGAGGAGGCGTACCGCACCGGCCGTGGCTCGATCACGATGCGCGCGGTCGTCGAGGTCGAGGAGATCCAGGGCCGGCAGTGCCTGGTGGTCACGGAGCTGCCGTACCAGGTCAATCCGGACAACCTGGCGCAGAAGATCGCCGACCTGGTGAAGGACGGCAGGATCGGCGGCATCGCGGATGTCCGTGACGAGACCTCGTCGCGCACCGGCCAGCGCCTGGTCATCGTCCTCAAGCGGGACGCGGTCGCCAAGGTCGTCCTCAACAACCTCTACAAGCACACCGATCTGCAGACGAATTTCGGCGCCAACATGCTGGCGCTGGTCGACGGCGTGCCGCGGACCCTGTCGCTGGACGCGTTCATCCGGCACTGGGTCACCCACCAGATCGAGGTCATCGTCCGCCGGACCCGCTTCCGGCTGCGCAAGGCCGAGGAGCGGGCGCACATCCTGCGCGGCCTGCTCAAGGCGCTGGACGCGATCGACGACGTCATCGCGCTGATCCGGCGCAGCGACACGGTCGACACCGCGCGCGGCGGCCTGATGGAGCTGCTGGAGATCGACGAGATCCAGGCGAACGCGATCCTGGAGATGCAGCTGCGGCGGCTGGCCGCCCTGGAGCGTCAGAAGATCATCCAGGAGCACGACGAGCTGCAGGCGAAGATCAACGAGTACAACGCGATCCTCGCCTCGCCCGAGCGACAGCGGCAGATCATCAGCGAGGAGCTGACCGCGCTCGTCGAGAAGTTCGGCGACGACCGGCGCTCCAAGCTGATCCCCTTCGACGGCGACATGTCCATCGAGGACCTGATCGCCGAGGAGGACATCGTCGTCACGATCACCCGTGGCGGCTATCTGAAGCGCACCAAGACCGAGGACTACCGCTCGCAGAAGCGCGGCGGCAAGGGCGTGCGCGGGACGAAGCTGAAGCAGGACGACATCGTCGACCACTTCTTCGTCTCGACCACCCACCACTGGCTGCTGTTCTTCACCAACAAGGGGCGGGTCTACCGGGCGAAGGCGTACGAACTCCCGGACGCGGGCCGGGAGGCGCGCGGCCAGCACGTCGCGAACCTGCTGGCGTTCCAGCCCGACGAGCAGATCGCCCGGATCCTGGCGATCCGGGACTACGAGGCGGTGCCGTATCTGGTGCTGGCCACCAAGTCGGGTCTGGTGAAGAAGACGCCGCTGAAGGACTACGACTCGCCGCGCTCCGGCGGTGTGATCGCCATCAATCTCCGTGAGATGGAAGACGGCCGCGAGGACGAGCTGATCGGCGCGGAGCTGGTCTCCGCCGAGGACGATCTGCTGCTGATCAGCAAGAAGGCGCAGTCGATCCGGTTCACGGCGACCGACGAGTCGCTGCGGCCGATGGGGCGCGCGACCTCGGGCGTGAAGGGCATGAGCTTCCGCGAGGACGACGAGTTGCTCTCGATGAATGTCGTCCGGCCCGGTACGTTCGTCTTCACCGCCACCGACGGTGGGTACGCGAAGCGTTCGAACGTCGACGAGTACCGCGTCCAGGGTCGCGGTGGCCTCGGAATCAAGGCCGCCAAGATCGTGGAGGACCGGGGTTCGCTGGTCGGAGCGCTGGTGGTCGAGGAGAGCGACGAGATCCTCGCCATCACGCTCGGGGGCGGTGTGATCCGGACACGGGTCAGCGAGGTCAGGGAGACGGGCCGTGACACCATGGGCGTCCAACTGATCAACCTGGGCAAGCGCGATGCCGTCGTCGGCATCGCCCGGAACGCCGAGGCCGGTCGTGAGGCTGAAGAGGTCGAGGACGTCATCGAGACCGCGATCGAGGCAGCCGAGGAGGCCGCGTCCGAGGCGGCCGGGGGCAGGCCGTCCCCGGCCGATGAGACGACCGAGGAGTAAGTCGTGAGTGGAGCCACGGGCGGAGCGGGTGGCGGCACGGGAGCCGAAGGGCGTCCGGGATCGAAGACCCCGCCCTCCGCGGGCGGTGCGTCCGCCGCGCAAGACGCCCGTGGCCCCGCCGCCGACCCCCGGGACGGAGCGGACTCCGGGAGCACGGTGACGGACACGCGGAAGCTGCGTCCCGTGCCCGCGTCGGATCCCCAGCCCGAGCGGCACACGTCGAGCCCGCTGCCCAGTGAGCGGGCCGCCCAGCCGCAGCCCGAGCGGCCGTACCACCCGCCGCAGGCCTACGCCCCGCCGCCCGGCGGCGGCGCGGCCACGGCCGGGCGCGGCACCTCCGCGCAGCCCGCCGTGCCCGGGCAGCAGCCCCATGGGGCTGCTGCGCGCCGTCCGGGCGCCGGCGCCGGTGGTGCGCCCGCCGCGCGTCCGGCGCCGCGTACGCGCAAGGCGCGGTTGCGGGTCGCGAAGGTCGACCCGTGGTCGGTCATGAAGGTCAGCTTCCTGCTCGCGATCGCGCTCGGGATCTGCACGGTGGTCGCGGCGTCGGTGCTGTGGATGGTCATGGACGCCATGGGCGTCTTCAGCGCGGTGGGCGGGACCGTCAGCGAGGCGACCGAGGGACAGCAGGGCGGCGGCTTCGACCTGGAGTCGTTCCTGTCGCTTCCCCGCGTCATCACGTTCACCTCGGTGATAGCTGTGATCAACGTGGTGCTGGCCACCGCGCTGGCCACGCTGGGCGCGTTCATCTACAACCTGTCGTCGGGCTTCGTGGGCGGCGTGGAGCTGACGCTCGCGGAGGACGAGTAGCCGAGCGGGGGCGGCCGCGTTCACCGATTTTGGGACTGGGCTGGTGGTGCGCTAATCTTTCGGTGCAGCGCGGGGCTATAGCTCAGACGGTTAGAGCGCTTCCCTGATAAGGAAGAGGCCACAGGTTCAAGTCCTGTTAGCCCCACCGGCACGATCAGCCTGGACGGAGATTCTCCGTCCAGGCTGATTCATTTGGGTGCCCGGGAGTTGATGACCGGATACCGACCGCCCGATGCCGGGCATAGGTCACCGAACGGTATCGGCCGGTGTGTATCATCGGGCGCCAGAGGTCCCCTACGTCAAGAAAGAGACGAGGTAGCGCGGTGAAGAAGCTTCTCCTGGTCGCACTGGCCGCCATCGGCGGGCTCCTCGTGTACCGCCAGATCCAGGCGGATCGCGCCGAGCAGGATCTGTGGACGGAGGCGACCGACTCCGTGCCCGCAGGTTCGGGTGTGTGACCCCCACAGTCCCGTTACGAGGGCCCCGATCGCTGCAGCGGTCGGGGCCCTCGTCTTTACTCTCGCAAATGAATCGCTTGCATAAGTGAATGTGACGTGCTGGTCGACCGGTATGACGCCCGGTATGACGAGGGGGGACGCGATGAAGCACCGCAGCAGGGACAGGGCCGGTCTCACCGCGGTGACGGCGCTGTGCGCCGTGGCGACGATGGCGGTGCAGATCCCGGTCGCTGCCGCCGACAGCCCCGCGGGGGCCCGGGAGTACCGGGTCCAGGGCACCCCGGTGCAGGGCTCCGGGAGCGGCGCGGGCGCCCCGTCCCTGAGACCCGGCCGCACGTACGCCGACAGCCTCGGGCCCGGCGAGAAGCGGTTCTACGGCGTCGACCTCGACGCGAAGTCCACCGCCTACGTCTCGGCCGTCGCCGCGCCCCGGCCGGGCGCCGGCGTCGTCTCCTACCGCGACGGCGTCACGGTGACGCTGAAGAACCCCGCGGGTGGTGTCTGCGGCACGGTCCCCCGGCGGATCGAGACGAAGGGGGTCGCCTATCCCCTCGCCGACTACGTCACCCGGCAGACCGGCTCGGGTTCGGTGGCGTCCTGCCGCACGGCGGGCCGGTATCTGGTCACCGTGGAGCGCCAGGCGGGCTCCGCGGACCCCGACAGCTGGCCGCTGGAGCTGCGGCTGATGGTGGAGCCGCCGGTGAAGGGCGGCTCCACGGGCCCGGCTCCGGAGGGCAGTTGGCACACCAAGCCGCCCCAGCCGCCGTCCGGCGGCCCCAGGCCGCGCCAGGGCGGGCAGGGGTTCTCCGACGCGCCGCTGGTGTCCACAGGGGTGTGGCGGGACGATTTCGAGCCGGGGGAGACGCACTTCTACCGGGTGCCGGTCGACTGGGGACAGCAGATATCCGCCATCGCCGAACTCCCCGCCGACGCGGCGGACAAGAGCACCGGTCCACTCGGCCAGGCGGTGGCCATGCGCGCCTACAACCCGGCGCGGGGGCTGGCCAAGCGGGGCACCGCCCTGGCCCAGGAGAGCGAGCGGCCGCGGACCGAGGTCAGCACCGCCCCGGCGGCGTACGGGAACCGGTACGCGAAGTCCGACTACTCGGTGCGCGCCATGAGCCTCACTGGCGGGTACTACCTGGCGGTCACGGTCAATCCCCCGAACGTGGAACCCCACTTGGACGGTACGGTCCCGATGACGTTGCGGGTACGGGTCGCGGGGCAGGCCCGCGGTGGCCCGGCCTACGACGGGAACGCGGTCAAGGCGGGCTTCGGGCTCACCGACGCCGAGAAGCGGGAGGCCCGCAAGGCGGCCTCGCCGCTCCAGCCCGAGCCCATGGGCCGCCGCCCGGGCGCCGAGGATCGCGACACGCTCCAGGCGGTGGCCTACACGAGCTTCGGGACGGGTTCGCTCCTGCTGATCGGGCTGGGCGCGTGGATCCTGACCGCCCGGCGCCGCACGGCGGCCGAGGGCCCGCGGGGAGGTCCGGGGGGAGATCCGGACGCGGCGGATCCGACGACCGGACAGCACCGGTACGGGCCGCCGCCCGCCTGGTAGTTCGGCCTGCTGGCCCAGCCTTCGGCTTCGCCCCGCTGTTTCAGCCCGCGGCGACCAGGGCCCACGCCCCCACGGCGAAGCAGAGCACCGCGACGATCAGGATCGAGAGCGTCGTTTTCCGGGACGGTCCCCGCCGCCGCGCGGCGGCGGGTGGAACCCGGGGGCTCTGAGCGGTGTATGCACGGGTGAGGGGGTAATCACGCGGCGTCGGCAGGGGCGCGGCGGCCGGCACGGGCGTGGGAGTGGGGGGAGGCGTATGCAGGTGCGCGGGCTGGGGCGATGGGCCCCGTTGGCCGGGCTGTGGCCCCTGTGGCTGGTGTACGGGCGGCTGGGGCGGCTGCGGGAGCGGGGCCGCGGTCGACGGGGTCGGCGGCTGTTGCGGGGGCTGAGGGTGCGGTGTCTGCGGCTGCGGTGTCCGCGGGTGCTGGGGCGGTGGTGTGTGCGGGAGTGGCGTCCGGGGAGGCGCCGGGGGAGGCGATATCTGCGGGGGTGGCGTTCCCGTCTGCGGTGCCGGAGGTTGTGCGGTTTGGGGATGCGGCGTCCGTGGCTGCGGCGGCGGGAGCGTGAAGCTGCCGGTGTCCGACATCGAGGTCTGCGCGGGCGGCCCGGCGGCGGGTTCGTTGGCCGGCTCTGCGGCGGGTCCGGCGGATCGGCCGGCATCGCTGGATTGACCGGGCTCGGCTGGTCCGGCGGCGGGCGGCGCGGGGCGCGGCGCCGCACCGTTGTCCTCGGGAGGGTCGGCCTTCGCATGGCGGCGGCCCGGCCGGGCCGGGCCGTTCGAGCCGAATCCGGCCGGCAGCGGTCCGAGATGGTCGAAGACCTCGATCACCTCGTCGTCGAGATCGCCCTCCGGCAGCATCTCGACGGCCGACAGGAGCGCCTTGCGCGCCCCCGTGGCGGAACGGAACCGGTCTTCCGGGTCCGGCTGCAGCAGTCCGGCGATCACCTGCCACAGCGGCTCGGGTACGCCTTCGGGAGCGTGCGGCACACCGTGCTCGCCGAACAGCTTCACGATCGCTTCCCCGTCGGGCTTGTGCCCGCGGAGCAGATACAGCGCCACCAGGCCGACCGCGAACAGGTCGGCCGGGAAATCAGGCTCCTCGCCCATCATCTGCTCGGGCGCGAAGTAACCGGGTGTGCCCATCACGTAGTTGGCCTCGGTGAGGCGGGGCTCGCCCTTGGTGAGCGCGATGCCGAAGTCACCCAGCCGGACATGGGGCCGGCCCGTTCCGGTGGACTCCAGCAGGATGTTCGCGGGCTTGATGTCCCGGTGGACCACGCCCTCCGCGTGGACGGCGGCCAGCCCGGAGAGCAACTGGTCCAGCAGTGTGCACACATAGCGTGGCGGCAGGGGACCGTAGTCGCCGATGAGGTGTGCGAACGAGCCGCCGGCCACCAGGTCCATGGTGAACAGCACCTTGTCGTCGTCCGCCGCCCAGCTCGCCGGCGCCAGTACGTGGGGGTGGTCGATCCGCAGGGCCTGCTCCCGTACGAAGCGCAGCAGCGTATGCGCGTCCCGCTGCTGAAGCACCTTCGCCGCGACGTAACGGCGCCGGCGATGGTCCCAGACCCGCCATACGGCGCCCACGCCCCCGCGCCCGATCGGGTCCACCAGTTCGTACCGGCCCGCGAAGATCTCACCCATCGCGCCGTGCCCGCCCCGTCATCGACTCGTCAGCAGTCCATCAGCCCGTCAGCTCTGGTGCGCCTCGTAGTGCGCGACCGCCTCAGCGGTCCGCCCTGCGCCGTACACACGGAGGAACTCTGCCAGCTCGGGGTGGGTGTGGGTGAGGGAATCCGCCGCATCGATGATGTCCCCGGCGGCGGCCACGGACCGCAGCAGCGACTGGATTTCACGGACCACGCGCCGTACGGTCGGGGCCCCTGTGCTGGCGGCGGTCTGGGTGGAGTTGAGGACCGACCCACCGGCGGTCTTCTTGATCTCCTCCATGCGCTCCGCGGCCTCGGCGGCGCTGACCCGGCCGTCCGCCGCCTGACTGGAGAGTTCCTGGAGCGCCTGCACCCGCTGGACCACCGCCGGATTGCCGATCTTGGCGCGCTGGCCGCTCATGAGCTGGGACAGCATGGGCGCGGAGAGCCCGAGGATGGCAGCCAGGCGCGCCTGGTTGAGGCCGAGGTCGTCGATGAGACGGCGAAACAGCGCCCCCAGCGGCTCCCCGTACCAACTACGCTGCAGCTCTCGTGCGCGCGCGGTGGCATCCTGCTGTGTTGCGTCCATCTCGCTCTCCCCTTCGCTTCGCTGCCGCGAATCTTGCGTGGCATCCTACGGAGAGCGGTACCCGCGAGCGATACCCGGTCGGGAAAGGCCCCCGGTACCGGGTATCCTGATCGGCGAAGGGGCCTTAGCTCAGTTGGTAGAGCGCCGTCTTTGCATGGCGGATGTCAGGAGTTCGACTCTCCTAGGCTCCACTTTATGAGAGGTCTCCTGACCTGCAAAAATGCAGGCCAGGAGACCTCTTTTCGTGTGACTGGGACCTCGGGCGGGAGCCGGAGCGGGCGGCGCGTACCCCGCGGGAGCCATCGGGGTCGTCCGCCGTAGGTGATGTGCGGACGTGGCCGGATTTCTCGTGCGGTCCGTGGCTCGCCGCCGGTGCGGCCGATGTCCGTGCCGGAGATCACCCGGCACGGGGCGGGGCGCGAGGCGTCGGCGGCCACCGTCGCGGCGGGTGGGGCGGTCATGGAGCAGCCGCTGGTTTTTCCGCGATCTGGCGTCGCGCGATGTGGTGACCCATCAGGTGACGGTCATGGGGGCCGGGGCCGATGCGGCCTCCTCGACGACCCGGTGCGGCGCCGCCACATGCGCTTCGAGGGCGTCCCGGGCCGGGCGCGGGCGAGGGGTCCGGCGAAGCCGAGCAGCACCACGGCGGCGATCGCCGGCTGGGCCATCGGCACGAAACGCGAGGAGAGTTCGCGTTCGCGTACGGAGGCGCCGCGATAGGGGTGAGATAGGGGGGGAGGGCGTCGAGGAAGGCGTCAGGCGCTTCTTCGGGGACGAAGTGCCGGTACGACGTCGACGTCGGCGGAGTGGCTGGTGAGTGGATCGGCTGATCTGTGACCGATTCGGTGTTGCCGCTCCTGGTGTTGGCCCGCGCAACACCTCCCCGATGCCCCACCCTGTCTCACAACTCGGGCAAGCCGCCCGGGAATCGTCTGATCGGCGCGAGTCGCCGCACAGGGGGACGCAATGGGTGAGCTGCATCCGCTGGGGGAGAACCTGCCCGAGGAGTGCCGGGCGTTCGCCGTGGAGCTGAGGAAGCTCTTCGACGGGCTGGGGGTCTCGGTGCGCCGGTACGCCGCACGCAGGTTCCGGGACCCCAGTACGATCTCGCGCTATCTCAGCGGGACGAGAGTCCCGCCGTGGGAGTTCGTGATCGATCTGCTGGCGGACCTCGCGGAGTGCCGGGGCTCCGCGGCCACCCCGGCCGCCATCGAGGTGGTGCGGGAGCTGCACCGGTCCGCGGTGCGCACCAGCGGCTCCCCGGGGCACGCCTTGGAGATCCTGCAGATCCAGCTGGCCGACGCCGACCGGGAGGCGCGGCGCTCCAGCGCGAAGGAGGACGTGCTGGGCGAGGCGCTGCTCGACCTCCGGCACCGCATCGCCGACCTGGAGGTGCGGCTGAGTCAGACCGAGGCGGCCTGGGCGGCGGAGCGGGCCCGCGCCGATGCCCTGGAGATGACCTCCCCGGATCACCAGGAGCTGGTGAAGGAGCGGGACCTGTTGCGCCAGGAGGTGCACCGGCTCACCGAGGAACTGGAGGACGTACGGCAGCGGGGGCGGCTGGCCGAGGACCGCTGCCAGATGCTGGAGCGGCAGCTCGCCATGGTGGAGTCACAGCGGACCTCGGCGGTCCGGCCGCAGGACGAGGAGCCCGTCGTCCTCGCGGGCCCGGTCGTGCCGGGGCCGTGCGCCGGGCCGCGGCCCAAGATCCTGGTCGTCGACGACCAGCAGAACAACCTGCTGGCCATGGAGGCGGTGCTGGCCACCCTCGACCAGGAGCTGGTGACCGCGACCTCCGGGCAGGAGGCGCTGAAGGCGCTGCTGGACCACGACGACTTCGCGGTGATCCTGCTGGATGTCCAGATGCCCGAGATGGACGGCTACGAGACGGCCGCCCACATCAAGCGGCGCCCGCGCAACCGGGATGTGCCCATCATCTTCCTGACCGCGATGGGCGCCGATCCGGAACACTCCTCGCGCGGCTACGCGGCGGGGGCGGTGGACTACATGGCGAAGCCCTTCGACCCCTGGGCGCTGCGGGCCAAGGTGTCGGTCTTCACCGAGATCTTCCTGGAGCGGCGCCGCTACGGCGGACGGGACGGCCGGGAGTAGTCATCGAAGGGGCCGAGGGGCGGAAGGACCTCGTGGTCCTCCGCCCCTCGGCCCCCTCCGGCCCGGCCGGGTGCGACGGGTGCGACGAGCGCGACGAGCGCGACGAGCGCGACGACGAGGGCGTCAGCGCTGTTCGTCGTCCTTCCCGGTCTCGGCCTGCTTGGCCTGCACCTCGGGGTCGAGGGTGGACTGGTCGCTGCCGTCCACCGCGGCCAGCCGCTCGCGGTCGTCCACCTCGGTCGCCGCCGGGGGCTCGACCAGCCAGTCGGGGTTGGCCTGCCGGTCCCACCACTTCCAGGCGGCGAAGGCACCGGCGCCCACCAGGCCGATGAAGGTGGCCCGCTTGGCGACGCGGCCCATGCGGGCCCGGCGGCTGCGCTTGCGGGCGAGCTTCTCGATGTCGGCCGCCGTCACATGGGTGCGCAGTGCCGCGACGGCCGCGCCCGCACGGGTGACCGCCTCCTCGCGGACCGGCCCGGCGGCCGCGCGCGCTCCGGCGACCGCGTGCTCGACGCGCGGCCCGGTGTAGTCGGCGGCCTGCCGCGCGGCCTTGCGGGTCCGCTTGGCGGCGCGGACGGCGGCCGCGTCCACCTTGGGCGGCAGGGTGCCCCGGGCCTGGTTGAGCCGGGGCGCGACATGCGCGTGGTATTGGCTGCCCGCGGTGCAGCGGGCTTGGTGCGCGGCGTGGGAAACCTTCGGCGCCAGCCGTACGCGCGCCTCGTGCGCGTACTGCGTGGCGTGGTCCTTGGCCGTGCCGGCGTAGGGCGCCACCGCCTCCGCGGCGTGCAGGACGCTGTCCTTCGCGGTGCCGGTCGCGGCTCGCACGCTGTCAATGCGGGTCACGGGATCCTCCTCCTCGGTGGCGTGGTGATGCTCCGGGGTGCAGAGTGCTGAGCTGCATGTGCGCAGTTTCGTGTTTCCATCCCACGAAAGATCATGCCTGTTTGTGGAGATCATGCCCGTTCGCAGCACGCGCGGCATGCGTAAACCGGCATCCGGGTCATAGAGAAGATTCTCCCGGAAAACGCGCGGAATGGCGCGCGGCGAGCGCCCCGGACGGCTACTCGTCGCACTCGGGTCCGTGCGAGGATCAGGGCAAGGAAGCGAAAACGATGGAAGGTAGATCGTGGCCGAGCAGCTGTACGCCACCCTCAAGACGAACAACGGCGACATCGTGGTCCGGCTGCTGCCGAACCACGCCCCCAAGACCGTGAAGAACTTCGTGGAGCTCGCCGAGGGCACCCGCGAGTGGACCCACCCGGCCACCGGGAAGAAGGCCGCGGAAAGGCTCTACGACGGCACCGTCTTCCACCGCGTGATCAGCGGTTTCATGATCCAGGGCGGTGACCCGCTGGGCAACGGCACCGGCGGCCCCGGCTACGAGTTCGGTGACGAGTTCCACCCGGACCTGGCCTTCAATAAGCCGTACCTGCTGGCCATGGCCAACGCCGGCCCGGGTACCAACGGCTCGCAGTTCTTCCTCACGGTCGCCCCGACCACCTGGCTGACCGGTAAGCACACCATCTTCGGCGAGGTCGTCGACGAGGACAGCAAGAAGGTCATCGACACCATCGCGGGTGCCGCGACCAACCCGCGCACCGACCGCCCGCTCCAGGACGTCGTGATCGAGTCCGTCGTCGTGGAGACCCGCGAGGGCTGAACCCCGCACGGGAACTCCGCGCCCCGCTTGTCCGTGTGAACAAGCGGGGCGGGGGAACGCGCGCAAGTCTGCGGACAGGGGGCGAAGGGACACCATGGAGGACCAGGCGGTCTGCTGTTACCGGCACCCGCAGCGGGAGACCGGCATCAGCTGTACCCGCTGTGAGCGCCCGATCTGTCCGGAGTGCATGATCAGCGCCTCGGTCGGGTTCCACTGCCCGGAGTGCGTGCGCGGCGGCGCGTCCGCCTCCGGCGAGCCCTCCGGGCCCCCGCGGCGCGCGGCCGAGCCGCGCACCATAGCCGGCGGCGCGTACACCGCCGACCCGCGGCTGGTCACCAAGATCCTGATCGGCCTCAACATCGCCGTCTGGCTGGCGGTGCTGGGCACCGGCGACCGGCTGGTGAACGACTTCGACCTGGTCGGCCGGGCCTACGACCCGGGCACGGCCGACATCGTGGGCGTCGCCGAGGGGCAGTGGTACCGGCTGCTGACCGCGGTCTTCCTGCACCAGGAGCCGATGCACATCGCCTTCAACATGCTGTCCCTGTGGTGGATCGGCGCCCCGCTGGAGGCCGCGCTCGGGCGTGCCCGCTACCTCACGCTCTATCTGCTCTCGGGGCTCGGCGGCAGTGCGCTGTCGTATCTGCTCGCCGCGCAGAACCAGCCCTCGCTCGGCGCCTCCGGCGCGGTCTTCGGCCTGCTCGGAGCCACCGCCGTCCTGATGCGCCGGCTCAACTACGACATGCGCCCCGTCATCGCGCTGCTCGTGCTGAACCTCATCTTCACCTTCGGCTGGTCCGGGATCGCCTGGCAGGCGCACGTCGGCGGCCTGGTGGTCGGCACCGTGGTGGCGTACGCGATGGTGCACGCGCCGCGGGAGCGGCGCGCCCTGGTGCAGCGGGGGGCGTGTGCCGTGATGCTGCTCGCGATCGTGGCGACGGTGTGGGTCCGTACGCTCCAGCTCACCGGCTGACCGCGTAGCCGGAGGCCTTCGCACGGTCGTGGGCGGCCTCGAACGGGGGTGGGTTCGGTCAGTTGTCCACAGCACGCGGTGGATCTTGCGCAACCTGTGGAGAACATCTGTGCGGTACCGCACTGACCTGCGTTTTCGCAGGAAGGCGCAGGTGTGAGCGATCGAACACGGCCGTTCCGCCGGTCACACCGGCGTCAACGCGGCAGAGGTTATCCACAGATCTTCTGAGTTTTCCCCGCCTGTGGATAACCCTGTGGACAGGCGTTCTGTGCGGACCCTGTGGAGGTGGATCTACTTCCACTGGGTGGAAACGACGAACCCCGCGGCGATGAAGCCGAAGCCGACCACGATGTTCCAGTTGCCCAGGGATTTGACCGGCATGTCCCCCGTCGTCACGTAGAAGAGGACGATCCAGGCGAGGCCGATGAGGAACATCGCCAGCATCAGCGGGGCCACCCAGCGGCGGCCACTGGTCAGGCTGATGCTGGTTGCCTGCTTCGCCGGCGGCGGCGTGAAATCGTCCTTCTTGCGGATCCG
Source organism: Streptomyces sp. NBRC 110028 (assembly GCF_001417735.1). Taxonomy (GTDB): domain Bacteria; phylum Actinomycetota; class Actinomycetes; order Streptomycetales; family Streptomycetaceae; genus Streptomyces. The sequence continues at coordinate 338,714 of NZ_BBUZ01000022.1, read as the reverse complement.
TGACTTCGGCACGAGGAACTCTCCTGTCGATGCGCTGCGTGACCGCGCGGGGATGTGTACGGACGGCGCCGGGGCGGGACGGTGAAGGGGACCTCTTCCCTCCCCCACACGTCAGTTAGCGTAGTCCTTCCGCGGCGTCGTAAGGAGTAAGGGTACGTTGAGCAATTCCGCTGACTCCCCCACCCCGGCGTCCCGACGTCCCGCGTTCCGGCCGGTCCGGCTGCTGACCGGAGCGGTCTTCGCACTGGCCGGGATCATCTTCTGGACCAGCTTCAACACAGCCCAGGGCACCGACATCCGCAGCGACGAATCGATGCTGCGGCTGTCCGACCTCATCCAGGAACGCAGCCGCAAGAACGGCGCGCTCGGCGAGAGCGCCGCCAGGACGCGCGCCGACGTCGACGCCCTCGCCCGCCGCGACAACGGGAGCACCAAGGCCGAGCAGCGCAAGCTGGAGGGGCTGGAGAAGACCGCGGGCACCCGTGGCCTCAGCGGCCCCGGCCTCACCGTCACCCTCACCGACGCCCCGCCGAACGCCACCCCCCAGATCCCCGGCGTGCCCGACCCGCAGCCCAACGACCTCGTCATCCACCAGCAGGACCTGCAGGCCGTGGTCAACGCGCTGTGGCAGGGCGGCGCCAAGGGGATCAAGGTGATGGACCAGCGGCTGATCTCCACCAGCGCCGTGCGCTGCGTCGGCAACACCCTGATCCTCCAGGGCCAGGTCTACTCCCCGCCCTACAAGATCACCGCCGTGGGTGACCGGGAGCGGCTGACCACCGCGCTCACCGCCTCCCCCGCCATCCAGAACTACCGCTCCTACGTCGAGGCGTACGGCCTCGGCTGGAAAGTCGACCAGCACGACACGGTGACTCTTCCCGGCTACTCCGGCACAGTGGATCTGCACCAGGCACAGCCCGTCCCGTAGCCGCGCGCCGATGGGGGGCCGATGAGGATCCGGCTGGTCGTCAGGACGCTCAGCGAGCTGTGCGTCACCGCCGGCACCCTGATCCTCCTCTTCGTCGTCTACCTCCTGTTCTGGACCGGCGTCCGCGCCGACCAGGCCATGGACGGTGAGATCGACCACCTCCAGGACCGCTGGGCCGCCGGGCCGGTCGCCGCGGCCGAGCGGCCCGCGCCACGGCCGCGCCCCTACGAGAGCGGCGGATCCTTCGCGATCATGTACATCCCGCGATTCGGCGCCGACTGGGCCAAACCGGTCCTCCAGGGCACCGCCACCGCCACCCTGCGCAAAGGCCTGGGGCACTACGCGAACACCGCCCGCCTCGGCGCCACGGGCAACTTCGCCGTCGCCGGGCACCGCCGCACCTACGGCGACCCCTTCAAGGACTTCCCCCGGCTGCGCCCCGGCGACGCGGTGGTGCTGTCCGACGGCACCACCTGGTACACGTACCGCATCACCGGGCGGCCCTACCGCACCCTCCCGGCCGATGTCGGGGTGCTGGACCCGGTGCCGCGGGCGTCCGGCTTCCGCCGCCCCGGGCGCTATCTGACGCTCACGACCTGTGAGCCGGAGTGGGGGCACAGCCACCGGCTGATCGCCTGGGCGCACCTCGACGCGACCCAATCGGTTGCCCAAGGCAAGCCCAAGGCTTTGTACAGCTGACCCTCCGGCCCCACCCCCGGACCTTTACTCTGGTCCTGCACTCCGGTGCTGCAAACGACTTCGTCATCGGCGAGTAGGGATGGCATGTACGGCTGGATCTGGCGGCATCTGCCGGGTAACGCATGGGTGCGGGCGGCGATTTCGCTCGTGCTCGTGCTGGCGATCGTGTTCGTGCTCTTCCAGTACGTCTTCCCGTGGGCGGAGCCGCTGCTGCCGTTCAACGACGTGACGGTCGACCAGGGAATGGCGGGTCCCCGATGAGTGCGCGCGTCCTGGTCGTCGACAACTACGACAGCTTCGTCTTCAACCTCGTCCAGTACCTCTACCAGCTCGGCGCCGAGTGCGAGGTCGTGCGGAACGACGAGGTCTCCCTCGCGCACGCCCAGGACGGCTTCGACGGCGTGCTGCTCTCCCCCGGCCCCGGCACCCCCGAGAAGGCGGGCGTCTGCGTCGACATGGTGCGGCACTGCGCCGACACCGGGGTGCCGGTGTTCGGCGTCTGCCTGGGGATGCAGTCCATGGCCGTCGCCTACGGCGGCGTCGTCGGCCGCGCCCCGGAGCTGTTGCACGGCAAGACCTCGCTGGTGACCCACGAGGGCGCGGGCGTCTTCAGCGGGCTGCCGTCGCCCTTCACCGCCACCCGCTACCACTCCCTCGCCGTCGAACGGGACACCGTTCCCGACGCGTTGGAGATCACCGCCTGGACGGAGACGGGCATCGCCATGGGGCTGCGCCACCGCGAACTGCGGATCGAGGGCGTCCAGTTCCATCCCGAGTCCGTCCTCACCGAATGGGGTCACCGCATGCTCGCCAACTGGCTGGTGGAGTGCGGCGACACGGACGCGATAGAGCGGTCGACGGGGCTCGCCCCGGTGGTCGGGGCGGTCGGCGGCAAGGCCGTCGGGTGACCGCACCGCGCCCCGGGCCCGAGGGCGCGGCCCAGGGCGCACCGGAATCCGCGGCGGGCGCCGCACCGGCCCCCGAGCCGCGCCCCACCGGGCGGCGCCGCCGCGCCCGCCCGGCGGCCGGGGACGAGCGTCCCGAGGAGGCGGCCGCGGCGCCCACGGGGCGGCGGCGCGCCCGGTCGGCCGCCCCGGGCCCGGGCGGTCCCGGCGGGGCCGCGGGCGTGACGGAGACGGCCGTCCCGGCCCCCGTGGCCCCCGCCTCTCCGGAGACTCCCGCGGCGGCTCCCGCGGTGCCCCGCGCCGCTGCTCCCGCCGGGAACGAGCAGACGATGGAGCTGCGGGTGGGCACCGCCCGGGCGGCGCCCGCCCACGACCGGACGGTGCCGCTGCGTACGGTCGAGCCGGACCATACGCCCGGCGGCCGTGCGGCCCGCCGCAGGGCGGCTCAGGAGGCCGCGAGGCGCGGCGGACGGCACGGCGCCCGGGCGCGGGGCGGTACGGCCGTCACAGGGGCCGCAGACGCCTCCGGAGGGGCGCGGCCGGACGGGGAGGCGCGGCCCCGCACCCGTATGGAGGCCAAGCGCGCCGCCCGTGCCCGCAAGGACAGCCCGGGCGTGGTGGCGAGCCGGGTGATCGGCGAGCTGTTCATCACCCTGGGGGTGGTGATGCTGCTCTTCGTGACGTACCAGCTGTGGTGGACCAACATCCTGGCCCACCAGCAGGCGGACGGCGCGGCAGGCGATCTGCAGAAGAAGTGGGACACCAAGGGCGCCGACCGCGATCCGGGCGTGTTCTCCCCCGGTCAGGGATTCGCGATCATCTACATCCCCAAGCTGGACGTGAAGGCCCCGATCGCCGAGGGGATCGACAAGCACAAGGTCCTCGACCGGGGCATGGTCGGCCACTACGGCAAGGGCAAGCTGAAGACCGCGATGCCGTGGGACAAGAAGGGCAACTTCGCGCTCGCCGGGCACCGCAACACCCATGGCGAGCCGTTCCGCTACATCAACCGCCTCAAGCCCGGCGACAAGATCGTCGTCGAGACGCAGAGCCGGTTCTACACGTACGACATGACCAGCATCCTGCCGCAGACGTCCCCCTCCAACACGGGCGTCATCGGCCCGGTGCCGCCCGGCTCCGGCTTCGCCGAGCCGGGCCGCTACATCACGCTGACGACCTGCACCCCCGAGTTCACCAGCACGTACCGGATGATCGTCTGGGGCAAGATGGTCGACGAGCGGCCGCGCAGCGAGGGGAAGCCGGACGCACTGGTCGAGTAGGACCGGGAAGATCCAGAAAAGGGGTACCACGCGGTGGCACGGACCGACCACGACCAGCGGCAGGGCGAGGACCCCGCCCCGTCCGCGACGCAGCCGACCCGCCACCCCGGCCGCGGGCGCGTCGCGGCGGCCATCGGGGTACTGGGCGAGCTGCTGATCACCGCGGGGCTGATCCTGGCCCTCTTCGTGGCCTACTCGCTGTGGTGGACGAACGTCCTCGCCGACCGGGAGGCGAAGAAGCAGGGCGACCAGGTGCGCAAGCACTGGGCCGCCCAGGGGCCGGGCAGGCTCGACACCAAGGACGGCATCGGCTTCCTGCACGTGCCGGCCATGGGCGACAGCGAGGTGCTGGTCAAGAAGGGCACCTCGACCGAGATTCTCAACGACGGCGTCGCCGGGTACTACACGGAGCCCGTCAAGGCCGCGATGCCCTGGGCGAAGTCGGGAAACTTCGCGCTGGCCGCCCACCGGGACGGGCACGGCGCCAAGTTCCACGACATCGACAAGATCCACGATGGCGATCCCGTGGTCTTCGAGACCCGGGACACCTGGTACGTCTACAAGGTCTACGCGACGCTGCCCGAGACCTCGAAGTTCAACGTGGACGTGCTGAACGCGGTCCCGAAGGAGTCGGGCAAGAAGAAGGCGGGCCGCTACATCACCCTCTCGACCTGCACCCCCGTCTTCACCTCGCGGCACCGCTACATCGTCTGGGGCGAGCTGGAGCGCACCGAGAAGGTCGACGCGGACCGTACGCCTCCCGAGGAGCTGCGCTGAGGCAGGCACCTCCTGACGCCTTGACGCAGGCGGGGAAGCCCCCGGCGCCCTCTCCCGGGCGCCGGGGGCTTCCCCGTGCGGTGGTGCCGTGTGCGAGACGGGCTAGCCGCCGAGGCCGCCGAAGAAGCCTCCGCCGTTGTCGCCTCCGCCATCGTTGCCCTTGACCGTGATCAGGTTCACGGACTGGCCCTTGGGCACCTGGGTGCCGGCGCCGGGGTTGCTGGCGACCACGGTCGCGTTGTCGTCCTGCGGGCCCTGGATGTTGCCCACGTTGAGCCCGAGGTCCTGGAGGGCCTTCTTGGCGTCCTTGAGCTTCTGGCCGCCCAGGTTGGGCACCGGGACCTGCTCCTGCTCGGCCGGGGCCTTGGCGATGGTCAGGTTGATGGTGGATCCGGGCGCGGCCGTACCGCCGCCCGCCGGGTCCTGCTTGATGACCGTGCCGGCCTCGGCGTCGCCGTTCTCCTCCTCCGTCGACTGGACCTTGAAGCCCTGCGCCTTGAGGGTGGCCTCGGCGTCCGCCTGCTTCTTGGTGGTCACGTCGGGGACGGGGACCTGCTGCTGCGGCGCGGCGACGGTCAGGGTGATCGTGGTGCCCCGCGCGACCTTCTTGCCGCCTTCCACGCTCTGGCGGATCACCTTGCCCGGGGTCTGGTCGGACTCCTCGGTCGCCTTCTGGACGTCGAAGCCCTTGTCTTCCAGCGACTGCTTCGCCGACGCGAACTGGACGTTGAGGACGTCGGGGACCTCGACCTTCTCCGCGGGCTTCTTGCCCTTCGACATGGTCAGCTCGACCGTGCCGTAGCGCTTGATCTCGCCGCCGCCCTCGGGGTTCTGCTCACAGACCGTGTCCTTGGCCTGGTCACAGAACCTGGAGCCGACCTGCTTCACCTTGAAGTCGCCGTTCTCCCCCTGGGCGCTGGCCTCCTTGAAGGTCTTGCCGGCCAGTGCCGGCACCGGGACCATCTCGTCGTTCTTACCGCTGCCGGTGATCGCCTTCCCGATGAAGATCGCGCCGACCAGCACCAGGATGCCGGCCACCACCAGCAGGATCGTCGAGAGGTTGCGCTTCTTCTCCCGGCCGCCCCGCCGCCGCTCCGGCCGCTCGTCGTAGCCGAAGCCGCCGTCGTCATCCCGCATCGGGGGCAGCATCGAGGTCGCCGGACCGGTGTCCTGCGGCCGCAGCATCGTCGTCGGCTGGTCGTTCGAGCCGTAGCCGACCGCGCCCAGCGCGGCGGTCGCGGCGACCGGCTGGCCTTCGAGGGCCGCCTCGATGTCGGCGCGCATCTCGTCGGCCGACTGATAGCGGTAGTCGGGGTCCTTGACCAGGGCCCGCAGGACGATCGCGTCCATCTCCGGGGTGATCTCGGGGTCGTACGTGCTCGGCGGCTGCGGCTCTTCCCGTACGTGCTGGTAGGCCACGGCCACCGGGGAGTCCCCGACGAACGGCGGCCGCACCGTCAGCAGCTCGTAGAGCAGACAGCCGGTGGAGTAGAGGTCGCTGCGCGCGTCGACGGTCTCGCCCTTGGCCTGCTCGGGGGAGAGGTACTGCGCGGTGCCGATGACGGCGGCCGTCTGCGTCATGGTCATACCGGCGTCGCCCATGGCGCGGGCGATGCCGAAGTCCATCACCTTGACCTGGCCGCTGCGCGTGAGCATCACGTTCGCCGGCTTGATGTCCCGGTGGACGATGTTGTTCCGGTGGGAGTACTCCAGGGCCTGGAGGATCCCGACCGTCATCTCCATCGAGCGCTCGGGGAGCAGCTTTCTCCCGGAGTGGAGAAGCTCACGCAGGGTGGAGCCGTCGACGTACTCCATCACGATGTACGGGATCGACACACCGTCGACGTAGTCCTCGCCGGTGTCGTAGACCGCGACGATCGCGGGATGGTTGAGCGAGGCGGCCGACTGGGCCTCTCGGCGGAACCGGGCCTGGAAGGACGGGTCGCGGGCGAGGTCCACCCGGAGCGTCTTCACGGCGACAGTGCGGCCGAGGCGGGTGTCGTGCGCGAGGTAGACCTCCGCCATGCCACCGCGGCCGAGCACCGAGCCCAGCTCGTACCGGCCGCCGAGGCGACGCGGCTCTTCCATAGCTACTCCAGCCCTCTTCCGTCATTCCCGGCCGCACCCTGTGTGGGGGGCCGGCGAAGTGCTGCTCGCGCATACGGTACCCGGCACGTCTTACGGGACCCGGCCTCGGCCGATACTTGATACCGGACCGGTACGACGACGTGCGGGATTGGTATCAGGGCGTGACCGGCCTCACTTGTCGCGCTCGCTGTCGAGTACCGCCTTCATCACATTCTTGGCGATCGGCGCCGCCAGCTTGCCGCCCGCGATGTCACTGCGCAGGGTGTCGGAACCCTCCACCACGACGGCCACCGCGACCGGGGAACCCTCGTCGGTCTTGGCGTACGAGATGAACCAGGCGTACGGGTTCTCGCTGTTCGCGACGCCGTGCTGAGCCGTACCGGTCTTGCCGCCGACCGTGGCGCCCGGGATCTGGGCGTTGGTGCCGGTGCCCTCCTTGACCACGGTCTCCATCATGTCCTGGAGCTTGCCCGCGTTCTCCGAGCTGAGCGGCTGGCTCATCTCCTCCGGGCTGGTCTGGTCGACCGTGTTCAGGTTGGGGGCGCGCAGCGAGTCGATCATGTACGGCTTCATCAGCTTGCCGTCGTTGGCGACCGCGGAGGCGACCATGGCCATCTGCAGCGGGGTGGCGCGGGTGTCGAACTGGCCGATGGAGGACAGGGCGTTGCCCGGCCGGTCCATCTTCTCGGGGTAGATGCTGGCGGCGGAGCGGACGGGCATGAAGACCTCTTCGTTGAACCCGAACTTCTTCGCCTCCTCCAGCATCTTGTCCTTGCCGAGGTCGTCACCGAGCTTGCCGAAGACGGTGTTGCAGGAGTAGCGCAGGGCCTGCCGCAGGGTCGCGTTCTCGCAGGGGATGTTCCCCTCGTTCGGCAGGTTCTGCGTGGACAGCGGCAGCCGCCACGGCACCGGCGAGTTGGTGGCCCCGTCGATGTCGGTGTACTTGCCGTTCTCCAGCGCCGCCGCGGCGGTGACCACCTTGAACGTGGAGCCGGGCGGGTACGTCTGCCGCAGCGCCCGGTTCAGCATCGGGTCGTCCTTGTCGTTCTTCGGCTGCAGCGCGTTCCAGGTCTCCTCGTCGCTCTTGCCGCTGCCCGCGAACTTCGACGGGTCGTAGCTCGGGGTGGAGGCGAGGGCGAGGATCTTGCCGGTGCGCGGGTCGAGCGCGGCGACGGCGCCCTTGTTCTTGCCGAGGCCCTTGTACGCGGCCTCCTGGGCCTTGGCGTTCAGGGTGGTGATGACGTCACCGCCCTTCTGGTTCTTGCCGGTGAACATGTCGACGGTCCGGTTGAAGAACAGCCGGTCGTCGTTGCCGGTGAGGATGCCGTCCTCGAGGTTCTCGATCTGGGTGGCGCCGAACGCCTGGGAGGCGTACCCGGTCACCGGTGCCCACATCGGACCGTTCTTGTACGTGCGCTTGTACTTGAAGTCCGTCCCGTCGGTCTCCACCGACCCGGTGATCGGGCGGCCGTCGACGATGATGTTGCCGCGCGGCTGGCTGTAACGGGCGATCAGGACCCGGCGGTTGTTCTTGTTGTTCTTCAGCCCGTCGGCCTGGACGTACTGGATCCAGTTGTCCCGCACCAGCAGGGCGAGGACCAGAAGGCCGCAGAAGATCGCGATTCGGCGCAGGGGCTTGTTCACGGTCGGACCACCTGAGTCATCTCGGCGTCAGTGGTGGGGGCGGGCGCGGGGGCCGGCCGGCGGGCGGTGTCGCTGATCCTGATGAGGATCGCGATCAGTGCCCAGTTGGCGAGCACCGACGAACCGCCGTACGCCACGAACGGCATCGTCATACCGGTCAGCGGGATGAGGCCCATCACGCCGCCCGCGACGACGAAGACCTGGATGCCGAACGCGGCGGACAGGCCGACCGCCAGCAGCTTGCCGAACGGGTCCCGGGCGGCGAGGGCGGTGCGCATGCCGCGCTCCACGATGAGGCCGTACAGCAGCAGGAAGGCCATGGTGCCGGCCAGCCCCAGCTCCTCGCCGACGGTGGCGAGGATGAAGTCGGAGTTGGCCGCGAAGCCGATCAGGTCGGAGGCGCCCTGGCCCCAGCCGGTCCCCGAGACGCCGCCGGAGCCGAAGGACATCAGGGCCAGGGCGATCTGGTCGGTGGTGGCCCAGCTGGGCCGGGGGGTCTCGTAGACCGCGAACGGGTGCAGCCACGCCATCACACGGACCTTGACGTGCGATTCGAACGAGGCGACTCCGACCGCGCCGACGGCCGACATCAGCAGACCGAAGACGATCCAGCTGGTGCGCTCGGTCGCCACGTACAGCATGACCACGAACAGGCCGAAGAACAGCAGCGAGGTGCCGAGGTCGGTCTCGAAGATCAGGATCAGGATGCTCATCGCCCAGACGACGATGATCGGGCCGAGGTCACGGCCGCGCGGCAGGTACAGCCCCATGAAGCGGCGGCTGGCCAGCGCGAGCGCGTCCCTCTTCACCATGAGGTAGCCGGAGAAGAAGACCGCGATGATGATCTTCGCGAACTCACCGGGCTGGATGGAGAAGGAGCCGATGGTGATCCAGATGCGTGCGCCGAACCGGGCCGGGAAGAACATCGGCAGGATCAGCAGGATCAGCGCACCGATCATGGAGATGTAGGTGTACCGCTGCAGGATCCGGTGATCCTTGAGGAAGATCAGGACCGCCACGAACAGGGCCACGCCCATCGCCGAGTACATCAGCTGGTTGGGTGCCGATGGGGCGAAGGTCTGGCCGATCGCCTCCGCCCGGCCGGCCAGCCGCCTCGACTGGTCCAGCCGCCAGATGATGACGAGGCCGAGGCCGTTGAGGAGCGTGGCGATCGGCAGCAGCAGCGGATCGGCGTACGGCGCGAACTTGCGCACCACCAGGTGGCCGACGCCCGCGAGCAGGCCGAGCCCGATGCCGTAGCTGAGCATGCCCGAGGGCAGCTCGTCACTGAGGGCCAGGCCCGCGTTGGCGTACGCGAAGACCGGAATGATCACCGCGAACACCAGCATGGCCAGCTCGGTGTTGCGGCGGCTCGGCGGACCGGCCGTACTGATCGTGGTCGTGTTGGTCGTACTACTGCTCATGGGTGGGCGGCCCTCTCACGGCTTCACTGCTGGGTGCTGCTGCACTGCGGGACCAATTCCTTCTCCTGCTCCGACAGGGTGGGACCCGGCTTCGGAGTGGGAGAGGGCGACGCCGGTTTCTTCGTCGTCGGTGTGGCCTTGGCGGTGCGCAACCCCGTCGTCGCGCTCTGACTCTTCTGCGGCGTGGTGCCGCCGCTACTTGCCTTGCCTCCGGATCCGCCGCCGGCCTGCCCCTTGCCGCCGGTGAGGTCCTTCTGGCTCTCCTCGGCCCTGCGCTGTGCGTCGGCCTTTCTGCAGGCGCTGGCGAGAGTGGCGAGATCCTTCGTCTTGTCCTCGGCCTGGCCGAGCCCGCTGACCGCGATGGTGTCCTCCACGCGGCTGCGCTGGTCGGTCGGGAGGTACTTGAGTTCGATCTCGCGGTGGTCCTCATGGACCTTGTTGAGCTTGATCCACGCAAGGTCCTGGTTGATGCCCTGGTAGATCGCGACATGGTCTCCGTTGGAGCCCACGTAGTACTGCTTCTGCGTCCACTGATAGCCGCTGTAGAGCCCGCCGCCGATCACGGCGAGGCCCAGCGCGATGATCAGCGACCGCTTGACCCAGGTCTTGCGGCCGCTCTTCTTGGTGTAGTCGCCGTCCGCGTAGGCCCCGTAACTGCCCTCGGGCGGTCCGCCGAGCCCCGGGTCGCCGCTGCCGGGCGGCCCGAAGCCGCCCGGTGCGTCGCCCTGCTGCGGTACGGGACGGTTCCGGCCCAGCTCGGCGGCGCGGCCCGCCGGGGTGTTCCCGGCGCCGCCGTCCCCGAGGGGGACCTGGTTCTCGGCCACCGCGCCCACGATCACGGGGGTGTCGTTGAGCTGGCCGGCCAGGGTGTCGCCGCCGTCGACGTCGAGGACGTCGGCCACGATGCAGGTGATGTTGTCGGGGCCGCCGCCGCGCAGCGCGAGCTGGATCAGCTCCTGCACCGTCTCGTGCGGGCCCTGGTAGCTGGCGAGGGTGTCCTCGAGGGTCTGGTGGCTCACGACGCCGGACAGGCCGTCGGAGCAGATCAGATAGCGGTCGCCGGCCCGGACCTCACGGATGGACAGATCGGGCTCGACATGGTCGCCGCTGCCCAGCGCGCGCATCAGCAGGGAGCGCTGCGGGTGGGTGCCCGCCTCCTCCTCGGTGATGCGGCCCTCGTCGACGAGCCGCTGCACCCAGGTGTGGTCCTGGGTGATCTGGGTGAGCGCCCCGTCGCGCAGCAGATACGCGCGCGAGTCGCCCACGTGGACCAGGCCGAGCCGCTGGCCGGTCCACAGCAGAGCGGTGAGCGTGGTGCCCATGCCCTCCAGCTGGGGGTCCTCCTCGACCATGACCCGCAGCTGGTCGTTGGCCCGCTGCACGGCGGTGCCCAGGGAGGTCAGGATGTCCGAGCCGGGGACGTCGTCGTCGAGCTGGACCAGGGTGGAGATCACCTCGGAGCTGGCGACCTCGCCGGCGGCCTGGCCACCCATGCCGTCGGCGATGGCGAGCAGCCGGGGGCCGGCGTAGCCGGAGTCCTCGTTGCCCTCCCGGATCATGCCCTTGTGGGACCCGGCGGCGAAACGCAGTGACAGACTCATGCGCACCTCGCCCGTCGGCTCCGGGTACAGCCCCTTGCCAACCACGCTGCCCACCCTCCGGTCGTCATGGTCCTACTACTTCCGCAGCTCGATGACGGTCTTGCCGATGCGGATCGGTGCACCCAGCGGAATCGGTGTCGGTGTGGTGAGTCGGTTCCGGTCGAGATAGGTGCCGTTGGTGGAGCCGAGGTCCTCGACGATCCACTGGCCGTCACGGTCCGGGTAGATCCTGGCATGCCGGCTGGAGGCGTAGTCGTCGTCCAGCACGATTGTTGAATCGTGCGCACGACCGAGAGTGATGGTCTGCCCCTGGAGCGCGACCGTGGTGCCGGTCAGCGTGCCCTCGGACACGACCAGCTTGGTGGGAGCCCCGCGGCGGCCGCGGCCCGAGGGCTGCTGACGCTGCTGGGGCGGTGCGGCCTGCTGTTGCTGCCGCTGCTGCTGCGGCCGGTCGGGGGCGCCACGGCGCGCCGAACCGCGCTGGGTCACGCGAGTCCCGAACAGGTCGCTACGGATGACCTGAACGGCCACGATGACGAACAGCCACAGTACGGCGAGGAAACCCAACCGCATGACCGTGAGGGTCAGCTCTGACATTGCCCCCGCTTCACCCTTCGGCTTGCCGGTAAACGATGGTGGTGCTGCCCACGACGACGCGTGAGCCGTCGCGGAGCGTAGCGCGGGTGGTGTGCTGTCCGTCCACCACGATGCCGTTCGTCGACCCCAGATCCTGGATGGTCGGCGGTGTTCCGACCCGGATTTCGCAGTGCCTGCGGGAGACACCGGGATCGTCAATGCGCACGTCAGCGTCGGTGCTGCGGCCCAGAACCAGGGTGGGCCGGGAGATCTGGTGGCGAGTGCCATTGATCTCAATCCAGCGCCGGGTCTGCCCCTGCGGCTGCGGGACGGAGCCCGCGCCGCTCCGGGCCCCGGGAGGGGCGCTGGGCATGGGCGGCGCGCCCGCGGGCTGGCCGCCGTAACCGCCGGGCCGCTGCTGCGGAGCCCCGCCGCGGGCCGGGGCCTGCTGGGCGGCCGCGCTCTGGGACTCGCTGGAGGCCAGCGTCCGGCTGCGCACCCGGTACAGGCCGGTGTCGAGATCGTCGGCCTTCTCCAGGTGGACCTTGACGCCGCCCATGAAGGTGTACCGCTGCTGCTTGGCGTAGTCGCGGACCATGCCGGAGAGCTCGTCGCCGAGCTGCCCGGAGTACGGCGCGAGCCGCTCGTAGTCGCCGGTGCTCAGCTCGACGATGAAGTCGTTGGGGACGACGGTCCGGTCCCGGTTCCAGATGGTCGCGTTGTTGTCGCACTCACGCTGGAGCGCGCCCGCGATCTCGACGGGCTGGACCTCCGACTTGAACACCTTGGCGAAGGTGCCGTTCACGAGACCCTCGAGACGCTGCTCGAAGCGCTTCAGTACTCCCACGGGGCACCTCCTTCCTCAGTCGTGCTCAGTGTCGTCCTGGTACTGCTTACTGATCGTATCCACGCGTCGGGAAATCGGGTGGTTCCCCTTCCTGGCCCTGTGGAGCAGTGTCACCTCTCACAGGATCGTAGAGGTGCCCTCCGGACAGTGTCCCGCAACCGCGGCGGAGCCCCTCCGGGCGGGGGCTCGACAACGAGTGTGAATCCACCCTGCCCAGCGTGCTAGTGTTCTCGATGTCGGAAGGCGCCGCAGCGAACCGGACCGAAAGGCCCGGGGGGACAGGCGGTGAGCGGAAGACAACACCCATGCGCGGGTGGCGGAATAGGCAGACGCGCTGGATTCAGGTTCCAGTGCCCGAAAGGGCGTGGGGGTTCAACTCCCCCCTCGCGCACCAGTCGGAGCGGGCCTCTCCGGAGTGACGAAAGTCGCTCGGGAGAGGCCCGCTCCGCTTTATGTGGCGGGCCGCTCGGTCTCGCCTTGAGTGCGACTCGATATCGGCTTGATCCACTTCCAGTTCGGCTTGATCCACATCGGTCGCCCCCGGCTCGGTCCGACGAACGGAAGCGGGGCCTCCCCGGAGGGGCGGCCCCGCGGCTCCGCGGCCGGCTGAGACGCAGGCGGCTGAGGTGGCTGAGGTGGCTCAGGCGGCGAAGCGGGAGGCGAGCGCCTTGGCCTTCGCCGCGGCGTCCTCGTGGGCCTTCGCCTTGGAGGCGTCCGAGAGCTCGACCAGGTCGGCCATCGCCGGGTTGCTGCGAGCCAAGGTGAGCTCCGGCACAACGAACTCGACGTCGAGGTTGAGCGCGCCCTTCAGGGCCTTCTCCAGGTAGGTCGTGACGAACTCGAAGCTCTCCCGCGGGGTGCCCGGACCGTAGCCGCCGCCCCGGCTGGCGACGACGATCGTCGGGGTGCCCGAGGTGGTGGTCTGCTCGGCCCCGGAGGTGCGGCCCATGATGATCACGTGGTCCAGCCACGCCTTGAGGGTGGAGGGAATCGTGAAGTTGTACATCGGGGCGCCTATGAGGACCACGTCGGCCTGCTCCAGCTCACTGGCCAGGGTGTCGCGCAGCGCGAAGGCGGCCTGCTGCTCGGGGGTGTGGGTCTCGGTGGGGACGAATCCGGCTTGGGCGGCGAGGCCGTCCAGGTGCGGCAGCGGCTCGGCGGCAAGGTCGCGGTAGATGACCGTGCCGTCCGGGTGCTGGGCCTCCCACTCCTTGCGGAAGGTGGCGGTCACCGCGCGGGAGGCGGAGGCCTCGCCGGGGAAAACGGACGTGTCGATGTGAAGAAGCGTGGGCATGAAGGTGCCTCCGTGGACAAAGCGCTCCCGTAAGGAGCGGGTGTTTTTCTACGTACCTACGATTGGTACAGTAGCTTACTTTTCTGCAGCACCAAACGAAACGCAGGTATGGTGTATTCCATGGCGGACGGAGGCGGGCCCGAGGTCCACGACGAGCACGTGTGCAAGCAGGTCGACGGCAAGATGACCCGGGTCTTCGAGCTGTTCGGGAAGCGGTGGACCGGGCTGATCGTGGCCGTACTGACCGAGCAGGGCGCGTACTTCGCCGAGCTGCGGCGGGCCATCCCGGGCATCAGCGAACGCATGCTGTCGGACCGCCTCACCGAACTCTCGGCGGCGGGGCTGGTGGTCCGCGAAGTGGACCCCGGGCCTCCGTTGCGGGTGGCCTACCGGCTGACGGAGGCGGGGAAGGCGCTGGAGCCCGCGCTGAAGGAACTCGGGCGGTGGGCCGAGGATCATCTGCCCGAGGGCGGCGGCTGCCCGGAGCAGTTCCGGCGCTGAGCAGGACTTTCGCCGGGTTTACCGGAGTTTTCCACAGGCCCTGACGGGACGTGGGCGATCGGGGGTACGGTGCTGGTCGGTCGGGGGCGTGAGCGCTGTCGGCGGGGCCGGTGACGGGCGAGGATCGAAGCGGGGGGCGTGATGGCTGACGGCACGGGTGGGAGCGGGGCGGCCCGGCGGCTGCCCCGGGTTCCGGGGTTCGCGGCCTGGCGCGGGGATGGTCCCTCTCCCCGGCAGGAGGGGAAGGCGCTGCGGAAGCGGGTGCCGCGCTCGGCGCACGCCGTGCTGCCCTCGCCCGCTCCCGGGCGGCCGGACGCGGTGGAGGCGGTCGAGCGGTCGAACGCCGGGCGGCTGCCGGAGCTGACGCCGATACGGGTGGGGCGGATGATCGCGACCCCGTTCTCCTTCCTCCGCGGCTCGGCCGGGCTGATGGCCCACGACCTGGCGGCCACTCCGGTCACCGGCGTCGGTGCGCAGCTCTGCGGTGACGCGCACGCCGCCAACTTCGGGCTCTACGGGGACGCGCGCGGCGGTCTGGTCATCGACCTGAACGACTTCGACGAGACCGTCCACGGTCCGTGGGAGTGGGATGTGAAGCGGCTCGCGGCCTCGCTGGTGCTGGCCGGGCGGGAGGCCGGTGCAGACGAGGACGCCTGCCGGTCGGCGGCCCGTGACGCGGCGGGTGCCTACCGGCGCACGGTGCGGCTGCTGGCCAAGCTGCCGGCCACCGACGCGTGGAACGCGATCGCGGACGAGGAGCTGGTCTCGCACACCGACGCCCGGGACCTGGCCGGCACGCTGGAGCGGGTC
Source organism: Streptomyces sp. NBRC 110028 (assembly GCF_001417735.1). Classification (GTDB taxonomy): domain Bacteria; phylum Actinomycetota; class Actinomycetes; order Streptomycetales; family Streptomycetaceae; genus Streptomyces. The sequence continues at coordinate 323,340 of NZ_BBUZ01000022.1, read as the reverse complement.
GCCGAGAAGGCCCGGCGGAACACGAGCGCGCGCTTCGCCGCCAAGGCCACGGAGGCGGTTCCGGGCGATGAGGGCTCCTCCGGGCGGCCCGTGGCCCGGCGCTTCGTGGACGCGCCGCCGGTGCTGCGGCGGGTGCCGGACGCCGAGGCGGTGGCGGTCGCGGAGGCGCTGGGCGACTATCTGGGGACGCTGCCCGAGGACCGGCTGCCGCTGCTCGCCCGGTACGAGGTGCACGACGTGGCGTTCCGGGTCGTGGGCACGGGCAGTGTGGGGACGCGGTCGTATGTGGTGCTGCTGCTCGATCACCGGGGCGAGCCGCTGGTGCTGCAGGTGAAGGAGTCCCGGCCGTCCGCGCTGCTGCCGCATCTGGGGCGGGCCGGTTTCGAGATACCCGAGGTCGTCCACGAGGGGCGGCGGGTGGTGCTCGGCCAGAAGCGGATGCAGGTCGTCAGCGACATCCTGCTGGGCTGGACGACAGTGCTCGGGCGGCCGTACCAGGTACGGCAGTTCCGTAACCGCAAGGGGAGCGTCGACCCGGCGGCGCTGGCCGCCGACCAGATGGACGACTACGGGCGGATGACGGGCGCGCTGCTGGCGCGGGCGCACGCCCACAGCGCGGATCCGCGGGTGCTCGCCGGGTACTGCGGCAAGGGGGAGGAGCTGGACGAGGCGATGGCCGGCTTCGCGGTGGCATACGCGGACCGCACGGAGGCGGATCACGCGGAACTGCTGGCCGCGGTGCGTGCCGGGCGGATAGCGGCCGAGCCGGGGGTGTGAGGCGCGAGTCCCGAGGAGTGCCCCACGTAGGCTGAGCGGGTGACGAACCGGGAAGCGCAGCAGCAGGCACAGCGGGCGGTGTCCGAGGCGGAGCCCCAGGAGGAAGCTCAGGCGCCGGCCGAGGCCCAGTCCGAGCAGGCCCAGTCCGAGCAGGCCCAGTCCGAGCAGGCCCAGTCCGAGCAGGCCCAGTCCGAGGAGGCGCGATCCGAGGAGGACGCGCGGGCCGCGGAGCGTCTTGAGCGGGCGGTGCGGGCGGCCGAGCAGGCGCTGATCGAGTTCGAGATCGCGGTGGAGACCTTCCGGGTCGAGGTGGAGAACTTCTCCCGGCTGCACCATCAGCGGCTCGGCCCGATGTACTCGCGCCTGGACGAGCTGGACGCGCTGATCGCCGAGGCGGTCGCGGCGCGCACCGGCGATCCGGAGGACCGCCGCAGAGCCCGCGAGGCGCGTGGGCTGGTGCAGCCGATGCCCGGCGTGGAGGAGCTGTTCCACGGCTGGATCGACTCCGAGGGCCTGTCGCCGGAGGCGTCCGCGATGCTCACCGAGCAGCCGGTGCAGCCGCCGCCGCGGGTGCGGCCGAGCGAGGAGGCCCGCCGGATCTACCGCGACCTGGCCCGCAAGGCCCACCCGGACCTGGCCGAGGAGGAGGCCGAGCGGGAGCGGCGCGGTGAGTTCATCGTGCGGGTCAACGCGGCGTACGCGGCCGGGGACGAGGTGGCGCTGCGGAAGCTGGCCGAGGAGTGGGAGGCCGGTCCGCCGCCGCCCGAGCGGAGGGCGAGCCGCAGCGAGGAGCTGTACGCCCGGCTGGAGTGGCTGGCCGAGCGCAAGGAGATGCTGGCCGAGGTCGCCTCCGAGCTGGAGTCGAGTGCGATCGGCGCGATGATCAAGATGGCGCCGGAGGATCCGGACCGGCTGCTGGACGAGATCGCCGAGCAGCTGCTCGCCCAGGTCTCCGAGAAGGAGGCCCGGCTGGCGGAGCTGGCGCGGTAGTAGGTTTCTCCGAGCTGACGATGTCGTGTGAGAGGTGTGTGTGATGCATTTTGCCCAGCTTCCCCAGGTGGAGGCCGCGGCGGTACCGGCCGATGGCTTTCTGTTGGACGTCCGGGAGGACGACGAGTGGGCGGCCGGGCATGTCGAGGGCGCCCTTCACATTCCGATGGGTCAGGTCGTCGCCCGGTTCGGTGAGCTGACCGAGTCGGTCGGCGGGGAGCGCCGAGTGCATGTGATGTGCCGGGTCGGCGGGCGGTCAGCGCAGGTGACGCAGTATCTGGTCGCCCAGGGGCTGGACGCGGTGAACGTGGACGGCGGGATGCTCGCCTGGGAGGCGGCCGGCCGTCCGATGGTCGGTGGCCAGGACGGCACGGCGGAGGGCGCCTTCGTGCTGTAGTCCGGGCAGGTCCGGGTCTGCGGGGTGTCTCAGGCGAGGGGGTGGGCGGCGAGGAGTTCGCCGAGTGCCTCCTCGTGGGCGGCGGCCGGGCCCAGGGACAGCTCCAGCTGCTTGGCCCAGGCGTGATAGCGGTGCAGCGGATAGTCGGTGACCGCCCCGAAGCCGCCGTGCAGATGCTGGGCGGTCTGGACGACCCGGCGTACGCCCTCGGCGGCCCATATCTTGGCGACCGCCACGTCTCCGGCGACCGGCAGTGCCCCGTTCGCCGTCGACTCCGGGCCCTTCTCGTCCCGGGAGAGCCGCCAGGCGGCCTGCCAGAGCGTGGCCTCCATGGCCCGCAGATCGATGTACCGGTCGGCGGTCTGGACGGCGACCGCCTGGAACGTGGCGAGCGGATGGCCGAACTGCTCGCGGGTGGACGTGTACGAGCTGGTCAGTTCGAGCACCGCCGTGCCGACGCCCAGCGCCAGCGCGCAGGTGCCGGTGGTGAGCAGCGCGCGCAGCCAGTCCCAGGCGCCCTCCGCGTCCAGCACCTCGTGACCGTCCGCCCGTACGCCGTCCAGCCGGACCTCGGCCAGCCGCTCGCCGCTGGTGGAGACCTGCTCGTCCAAGCCGGTCCCCGGCCGGTCGCGGGGGACCAGGGCGAGGAGCGCCCGGCCCGCACCGGTGTGGGCGGGGATCAGCAGACGGTCGGCGTCGGCGGCCCAGGGGACCGCGGTCTGCGCCCCGTCCAGCACCCAGCCGCCGCCGTCCCGGCGTGCCTGGACGGCGAGTTCGGCCGGGCCGTGGCCGGTACGCCCGGCGGAGGCCACGGTGAGCACGAGGTCGCCGTCGGCGGTCCGGGGCAGCACGGCGGAGCACAGCTCGGGGGCGCCGTACCGCTGCACGGCGAGGGCGGCCGCGGCGGTCTCCAGCAGCGGCACCCGGGCCAGTACCTTCGCGGACTCGCGCAGCACCAGGCACAGGGCGAGCGGGTCGAGGCCGGAGCCGCCGTGGCGCGGGTCGAGGGTCAGCCCGAGCAGATCGGCGTCGGCGAGTCTGCGCCACAGCGCGCGGTCGATATCTTCGGCGACGGCGCCGGGGGTGAGGGCGGGGCTGGGCACGCCGTCCGGGGTGGTGGAGGAGAAGACGGCCTTCGCCGCCTCCACGGCCGCCTGTTGCTCCTCGGTGAAGGTGAAGTCCACTGTCCGTCCTCCCGCGCCGTCGAGCTACATCTGACGGCCCGTCAAGATAGAACAGGTTCTACAAGAAGGGAACGCCCCGAACGCCCGCGTCGTCCCGCCCGCGTCGTCCCGCCCCGTCGTCCCGCCCCCTCGCACCGCCCCGTCGTGCCGCCCGCCGGGGCGGCGGGCGGTCAGCGGTCGAAGTCCAGCTCCACCCGCTCGCCGACCGGATGGGACTGACAGGACAGCACATAGCCGGCCTTCACCTCGTCCGGCTCGAGCGCGAAATTCCGGTCCATCCGCACCTCCCCGGAGACCAGGAACGCCCGGCAGGTCCCGCACACCCCGCCCTTGCAGGCGTAGGGCGCGTCCGCGCGATTGCGCAGCACGGTCTCCAGCAGCGACTCCCCGTCCCGCACCGGCCAGCTCCCCGACCGGCCGTCCAGGGTCGCCGTCACCGTGCTGTGCGAGGGCGCGGCGGCCGGGGGCGGTGCGGGGGAGACGCCCTCGCCGGGGCCCGCCGCCACATGGAAGATCTCCTGGTGGACCCGGCCGCGGGGCACCCCGAGCCCGCGCAGCGCCCGCTCGGCGGCGCGCACCAGCCCGTACGGACCGCACAGGAACCAGCCGTCCACCGAATCCACCGGCAGCAGCGAGGGCAGCAGACCGGTCAGCCGCTCCTGATCCAGCCGCCCGGACACCAGCCCGGTCTGCTGTTCCTCCCGGGACAGGGCGCACACCAGCTGGAACCGGTCGGGCCAGCGGTCCTTAAGGTCGGCGACCTCCTCCAGGAACATCGTGGAGGCGGCGGTGCGGTCGCTGCGGATCAGGCAGAAGCGGGCCTCGGGCTGCCGCTCCAGCAGGGTGGCGGCGATGGACAGCACGGGCGTGATGCCGCTGCCGCCGACGACCGCGGCGAAGTGGCCGGGCCGGGGGGCGAGCACGAACCGGCCCGCCGGGGCCATCACCTCCACCACCTCCCCGACCGCCAGCTCCTTGAGGGCGTACGTGGAGAACGCGCCGCCCTCCACCAGCCGCACCCCGACCCGCAAGCGCTCGGGCCCCTCCGGGCCAGGGGCGGGGGCGCAGATCGAGTACGTCCGCCGGATCTCCGCGCCGTCCGCGAACCGCCGCACCGCGATGTGCTGCCCGGGGACGAAGCGGAACGTCTCGCGCAGCGCGGGCGGCACCCGGAGGGTGACGGCGACCGCGTCATCGGCGAGCGGATCGACGGCCGCCACCCGCAGCGGATGGAACGCGCCGTGATGGGGCGCGGCGACGGGCACCGCTTCCGCGGTCATCACAACTCCTTGAAGTGGTCGAACGGTTCGCGGCAGGTCTCGCAGCGGCGCAGCGCCTTGCACGCGGTGGAGGAGAAGCGGCTCAGCAGCGTGGTCTCGGTGGAGCCGCACTGCGGACAGCGCACCGTCAGCTCGACGGGCACCGGCCCGCCCGCCGTGGTGCCCCGTGGCGCGGGCGGCGCTATGCCGGATTCGGCGAGCTTGCGGCGGCCCTCGGCGCTGATCGCGTCCGTCGTCCAGGGCGGGGCGAGCACCGTGCGGACCTCGACCTCGGCCACCCCATGGTCGTGGAGCACACGCTCGATGTCGACGGCCATCGACTCCAGCGCCGGGCAGCCGGTGTAGGTGGGCGTCAGCTCGACCTCGACCCGGCCCGGCGCCAGGAACCGCAGCCCCCGCAGCACGCCCAGCTCGGCCAGGGACACCATCGGCAGCTCCGGGTCCGGCACGGAGCCGGCCAGTCGCCGCAGCTCCTCTTCGAGCGCGGTGGGGGCGTGGGGCGCGGGTGTCACCATGCCGCCCCCGGGTGGCTGCGGTGCAGATGCTGCATCTGCGCGAGCATCGGGCCGAACGGCTCGGTGTGGATGCCCTGGCGCCCGGCGCCGGCCGCCCAGGCGCCGCGCCGCGGCCCCTCGGGGACGCTCAGGGTGGCGCGGGTGAGGACGGCGGTGATGCGGCTCAGCCACGCGTCGTGCAGCGCGGACCAGTCGACCTCGCAGCCCTCGACCGGCTCGAACAGCTCACCGGTGAACCGCCACAGCTCGTCCAGCCCGCGGCGCATGCGCTGGTGGCTCTCCTCGGTGCCGTCGCCGAGCCGCAGCGTCCAGTGCTCGGCGTGATCGCGGTGGTAGGCCACCTCCTTGACCGCCTTGGCGGCCAGCGGGGCGAAGGGGCCGTCGCCGCGCGCCAGCTCCTCGTACAGCAGCTCCTGGTAGGTGGAGAAGTAGAGCTGGCGGGCGATGGTGTGGGCGAAGTCCCCGTTCGGCTGCTCGGCCAGCTGGGCGTTGCGGAACGCCCGCTCCTCGCGGAGATAGGCCAGCTCGTCCTCGTCGCCGGCGAGGGAGAGCAGCACCCGGGCCTGGCCGAGCAGGTCCAGGGCGATGTTGGCGAGCGCGACCTCCTCCTCCAGCACGGGGGCGTGGCCCGCCCACTCCCCCAGCCGGTGGGAGAGCACCAGCGCGTCGTCGCCCAGGGCGAGGGCAGCGGTCACAGGTGCCGCACCCCCTCCGGGATCTCGTAGAACGTGGGGTGCCGGTAGGGCTTGTCGGCGGCGGGCTCGAAGAAGGGGTCCTTCTCGTCCGGTGAGGAGGCGGTGATCGAGGCGGAGGGCACCACCCAGATCGAGACGCCCTCCGAGCGGCGGGTGTACAGATCCCGCGCGTTCCGCAGGGCCATCTCCGCGTCCGGGGCGTGCAGGGAACCGGCGTGGGTGTGCGCGAGACCGCGCCTGCCGCGGACGAACACCTCCCACAGCGGCCATGTGCCGTCTGCGCCACCGCTCATGCCTGTGCCTCCCTGTGCTTGGCCGCGTACGCCGCGGCCGCCTCGCGCACCCAGGCGCCTTCCTCATGGGCCCGGCGCCGCTGGGAGATCCGCTGGGCGTTGCACGGCCCGTTCCCCCGCAGCACCTCGCCGAACTCGTCCCAGTCGATGGGGCCGAAGTCGTGGTGCCCCCGCTCCTCGTTCCACTTCAGGTCGGGGTCGGGGAGGGTGAGGCCGAGGGATTCGGCCTGGGGGACGCAGATGTCGACGAAGCGCTGACGCAGCTCGTCGTTGGAATGCCGCTTGATCTTCCAGGCCATCGACTGGGCGGAGTGCGCCGACGCGTCGTCGGGCGGGCCGAACATCATCAGCGACGGCCACCACCAGCGGTCCACCGCGTCCTGGGCCATGGCGTGCTGGGCCTCGGTGCCCCGGCTCAGGGCCAGCAGCAGCTCATACCCCTGGCGCTGGTGGAAGGACTCCTCCTTGCAGATCCGGACCATCGCGCGGGCGTACGGCCCGTAGGAGCAGCGGCACAGCGGGACCTGGTTGGTGATCGCCGCGCCGTCCACCAGCCAGCCGATGGCGCCCACATCGGCCCAGGTCAGCGTCGGGTAGTTGAAGATCGACGAATATCTCTGGCGGCCCGAGTGAAGCTTGTCCAGCAGCTCGTCCCGGCTGGTGCCCAGGGTCTCCGCCGCGCTGTAGAGATACAGTCCGTGGCCCGCCTCGTCCTGGACCTTGGCCATCAGGATCGCCTTGCGCCGCAGCGAGGGGGCGCGGCTGATCCAGTTGGCCTCGGGCTGCATGCCGATGATCTCGGAGTGGGCGTGCTGCGCGATCTGCCGGACCAGGGAGGCCCGGTAGTCGTCGGGCATCCAGTCGCGCGGCTCGATGCGCTCGTCCGCCGCCAGGGCGGCGTCGAACACCGCCTCGTACGCCCCCGCCCCGGCATCCGCCGCCGTCGTCGTCATGCGAAGCCCCTTCGCCATCCGTCCCCGCCGTCCGTCCCGCCGACCGCCCGGCAACCAACCGACCGATCGTTCGGTTCAATGGTGGGCCGAGGGAACGTAGGGTGTCAAGCCTGTGGATAACGCTGAGGATGCTGTGCCAGGCGGGCCGCATCGGTAGCGTGCGGGCGGAGAGGACACCCACCGGGGGCCGTGGGCGCACAGCCGTCCGGGCCGGGTGCGGGGACCTGGACCATCGGGAGCGGGGCGGGGCATGGCGGTAGCGGAGCCGGACGACGAGGCGGCGGAACGGCTCGCCACGCTCTCACTGCCGTCACAGCTGATCGTCGCGGTGGCGGTCGCCGCCGTCGCGGTCGCCGTGGCCCTTCACCTCGGCATGGCGTTCCTGAGCGTCGCGCCGCCCAACACGATCAGCAAGCGGCACGGCGCGGCCATGGACGACTACACCTACCCGGAATTCGAGCGGAACTGGAAGCTCTTCGCGCCCAATCCGCTCCAGCAGGACATCGCCATACAGGCCCGGGCCGAGATCCGCACCCCCGAGGGCGGCCTCGCCACCACCGGCTGGACCAACCTCTCCGCCCAGGACGGCGCCGCCATCCACCACAACCCGCTGCCCAGCCACACCCAGCAGAACGAGCTGCGCCGCGCCTGGGAGTTCTACGCCGGCTCGCACGACGCGCGGGAACGGCCGAACGGCATCCGCGGCAGCCTCTCCGAGCAGTACATACGCCGGATCGTCCTGCTCCGTCTCGGCTCGAAGCCCGACGGCGGCACGGTGCAGCGCGTCCAGGTGCGGTCAGCGACCACGCCGCTGGCCGCACCGCCGTGGAGCGACGAGAAGGTCGACACCAAGCCGTTCTACCGGACCCTGCCCTGGTGGACGGCGACCGCGGCCGACCTTCCCGAGGGGACGCGCCGGTGACGATATCCGCTGCCCAGCCCGTCCTGGAGCGTGTCCGGTCCGCCGTGGCGCGCGGCCACGCCCGCGTCACCGGGTCCGCGCTCGGCCGCTACCAGACGGCCGTGGTGCGCATCGGCTTCTCCTTCACCTGGCTGTTCTTCCTGCTCCGCGAATGGCCCCACCGCCGGGAGCTGTACGGCCCCGACGGCCCCTGGAACTGGGACATGGCCCGGAGGCTGATCGACGGCAACCACGCCTTCACCGCGCTCATGTGGTCCGACAGCGGCCTGTGGTTCGAGGCCGTCTACGCCGTCGCCCTCGGCTCGGCCCTGCTGCTCCTGCTCGGCTGGCGCACCCGCACCATGTCCGTGCTGTTCATGCTCGGCGTGCTGTCGCTGCAGAACCGCTCGGTCTTCATCGGCGACGGCGGCGACAACCTCATCCACCTGATGTCGCTCTACCTGGTGCTCACCCGGTGCGGCCGGGTCTGGTCCCTCGACGCCCGCCGCGCCGCCCGGCGGCCGGACGGGCAGGAGCCGCCGCGCGATACGACCGGAATCGTGCTGTGGACCGTCCTGGGGCTCGCCCTGGCCTGCGCCCAGCTGTTCACCGACGCCGATCTGTCGCTGATCGCGGACGGCCCGCTCCCCGGGCTGGGCTGGGCGACGGTCCTGTGGGGGCTGTGGCTCGTCCAGGGCGGCTGGTGGCTCGCGCGCCGGTACGCGCCGGGGGAGCCGCGCACCGTCCTGGACATGTTCGCCAACCTGGCGCACAACGGCGCGCTGGTGGTGATCATGGGCGAGGTGTGTCTGCTCTACGCCTCCGCGGGCTGGTACAAGGTCCAGGGCTCGCGCTGGCAGGACGGCACCGCCCTGTACTACCCGCTGCACCTGGACTACTTCTCGCCCTGGCCGTCCCTGGCCGGCATGCTCGCGAGCAGCGGCACCCTGGTGATGCTGCTGACCTACGGCACGGTCATCGTCCAGGTCGCCTTCCCCTTCACGCTGCTGAACCGGCGGGCCAAGAACGTCATGCTGGTGCTGCTCATGCTGGAGCACATCGGCATCGCCGTCGCGCTCGGCCTGCCCTTCTTCTCGCTCGCCGCCATCGCGGCGGACGCGGTGTTCCTGCCGACCGCCTTCCTGCTCTGGACCGGCCGGAAGGCCTCCCGGGCCCGCGACCGGCTGGCCGCGGGAGTCGCTGTCCGCCTGCCCCGGCAGGCGAACCGAGCCCCGAAGAGGCGTGCGGCGGAGGACGACGAGACTCCCGCCGCCCCCACGCTCACCGGCTGAGTGCCGTCCTCACCGGCTGACCGGCCCCGGCCGGCGCCGGTGCGTCAGCCGTCGAGGACGGCCAGCTCCAGTCCGCCGAGCCGGGCCGGGTCGGCGATCACCTCGTACGCGGTGATCCTCTCGTCCTCGACCGTGAAGGTGAGGGCGAGCAGCAGCCGCCCGTGCGGTGCCACGACCACGCCCACCGATCCGTTCACCAGCGCCGGTTCGGCGAACCGCGCCCGGCGCCCGAGCACGGTGGTCTCCTCCGCCACCGCGCGCGCACCGCGGGACGTCGTCGGGACGCCCGCCGGGAGGGCCGCCCGGTCGGCGCGGCGTACGACGTCCGGGGCGAGCACCGCCAGCAGCGCCTCCAGGTCGCCGTCGCGCGCGGCGGCGAGGAAGGCGTCCACGACGCGGCGCTGGGCGGCGAGTCCGGCGGCGGAGACCGCGGGCGTGCCGCGCACCTTGCGGCGCGCGCGGCTGGCGAGCTTCTTCGCCGTCTCCGGGGAGCGCTCCACGACGGGAGCGATCTGGTCGAACGGCACGGCGAAGGCGTCGTGCAGGACGAAGGCGACCCGTTCGGCGGGGGCGAGCGTGTCCAGCACCACCAGCAGCGCGCGGCCGACCGCGTCGACCAGGACCGCTTCGCCCTCGGGATCGGCCCCGCCGCCCGTACCGCCGTCGTCCCGGACCTGGTGGGCCGGCTGTCGCTCGATGGGCTCCTCGCGGCGGGAGGAGCGCGAGCGCAGCATGTCCAGGCACAGCCGGGAGACGACCGTGTGCAGCCAGGCGGGCAGGTTCTCGACCCGGTCGGCGTCGCTGCGGCTGAGCCGCAGCCAGGTCTCCTGGACGGCGTCGTCCGCCTCGCTGAGCGAGCCGAGCATCCGGTAGGCGACCGCTCGCAGATGGCTGCGATGGGCCTCGAACCGTGCCGCCAGCCGGTCCTGCTCGTCCATGGGTCACCTTTCGCCTTCGTGCACCGTCACCGTGATGACGCGCGGAACGGGCCTGACGTGACCGTATGCCGCCGCACGGCAGGAAGACCGGAAACCAGGAAGCCAGAAGCCAGGAAGAGGGACACGCCATGTACACCGGCGAGACGACCGACACCGCCGAGACGACCGACACCGGCGACACCGCCCGCACCGCCGACCCGGCCCCCGCAGCTGTCGCGACAGCCCTGGGACAGCCGCTGCTCAGCCCGGTGGACCTCGGCGCCTTCCGGCTGCCCAACCGGGTGGTGATGGCGCCGGTCACCCGCGCCCGCGCCGCCGGTGACGGGCTGGTGCCGACCGCGATGCACGCCGCGTACTACGGCCAGCGGGCCAGTGCCGGGCTGATCATCGCCGAGGGGACATGGGTCGGGGAGGAGGCGATCGGGTTCGCCAACGTGCCCGGCATCTACACTGAGGAGCAGGTGGCCGCATGGCGGAGGGTCACCGGCGTCGTGCATGCGCTCGGCGGCCGCATCGTGCTGCAGCTGTGGCACACCGGTGCCGCCTCGCACCCCGATCACCTGGGCGGACGGCTGCCCGCCGGGCCCTCGGCGATCAATCCCCGGACGCGGTCCTTCACGTCCGGCGGGTTCAAGGGGACCGTCACGCCGCGGGCCATGACCCCGGCCGGTATCGCGGCCACGGTCGCCGACTTCGGTGCCGCATCGGAGAACGCCCGGCGGGCCGGGTTCGACGGGGTCGAGATCGGTGCCCTCGGCTCGTATCTGATCGGGCAGTTCCTCAACCCGCGGCTGAACCACCGGACGGACGCCTACGGCGGCGACCGCGCGGCCAGGCGACGGCTGCTGCTGGAGATCGTGGACGCGGCCGCCGTGCCCTGGGGAGGGCGGGGGGTCGGGGTCCGGCTGGGGCCGTACTGGACGGACGGCGAGCTGTTCCGGCCGGACGAGGAGACGCTCGCCGACTACGACGCGCTCGTGTCCGCTCTGGGCGACCACCCCGTGGCCTATCTGCATCTGCGCGGACGGGACCTCGCCGCGCCGGGCGCCGCTCCCGACGCCGGGGAGATCGCCCGGTACCGGCGGCGGTTCGACGGTCCGCTGATCGCCAACAACGGCTACGGCCGTGCCTCGGCGAACGCCCTCATCGCCTCGGGGCACGCCGACGCCGTGTCCTTCGCCACGCACTTCATCGCCAATCCGGATCTGGTCACCCGGTTCGCCCTGGACCGCGAACTGGCGGCCGGCGACCGCGCCACGTACTACACCGGCGGGGCCGACGGCTATGTCGACTATCCCGTCAGCGATTGGCGGGACGGGCCGGGGCGGCGGACCGGGGCCGGAGCCGGGGCCGTCGGTGAAGGGCCTGGTCACGGCCCTGGCCCCCGTACGCTGAGGGGATGACTGAGGACCAGGCCACGCAGGCCGTGCGGCAGTGGCGCGAGACGGCTGCCGAGACCGTCCTGCTCGACGGCTTCCATGCGCTGAAGCATGCGCTGCGCTTCGGTGCCGAGGTGCGGGTCGCGGTCACCAGCGACAAGGCCGCCGCGATGGAGCTGGCGGCGGAGCTGGCCGGTGATCTCACCGGGGTGATCACGGATCTCCTGGTGGAGGTGCCGGACCGGACCCTGCGCGGTCTCGTCCCCCGGGTGCACCCCACCCGCGTCGCCGCGCTGGCGGTCAGACGCGGGCGGCAGGGGAATCTGGACGCCCTGGCGCGGCTGCCGAGGCCCGCACCGGTCGTCGTCCTGGACAATCCGCGCAACCTCGGGAACGTCGGCGCCGTGGTCCGGCTCGCCGCCGGGTTCGGGGCCACGGGGGTGGTCACCACCGGGGACCTCGACCCCTGGCACCCGAACGCCGTGCGTTCGGGTGCGGGCCTCCACTTCGCCACCGCTGTCGAACGGCTGCCGGACGACGCCCTGCCGCCGGGGCCGCTGTACGCCCTGGACGCGGAGGGGGAGGACATCCGGTCCCTGGCCGTCCCCGACGACGCGCTGCTGGCGTTCGGCTCCGAGCGGCACGGGCTGTCGCCGGAACTGCGCGAGCGGGCCACCCGGCTGGTGGCCCTCCCCATGCGGCCGCAGGTGTCCAGCTACAACCTGGCCACCAGCGTGGCCATGGCCCTGTTTCACTGGGGAGGATCCGCCGCGCTCCCGCGGGACGCGGATTAGGGGGTGTCATCCGGAAGACACCCCCTACGCCGGGCGCCGCACCTCCACCATGCGGAAGCGGCTCGCCACGAACGCCGCGTCGCACAGCGCGGCGTTGGCCGACGGGTTGCCGCCCGTGCCGTGGAAGTCCGAGAAGGCCGCGGTCTGGTTCACATACACCCCGCCGGTCAGGTTCAGCGACAGCTGGGCGCACTCCTCCAGACACGCCTCCTCGATCAGCCGCTCCACCTCGGGCGACGTCGTGTACGCGCCGACCGTCATCGCGCCCTTGTCCCGGGTGGTGCGGCGCAGCAGGGCGACCGCGTCCGCCGCCGAGTCGACCGCGACGGCGAAGGACACCGGGCCGAAGCATTCGGAGAGATAGGGCGCGTCCGCGTCCGCCCCCTCCCAGAACTTGCGCGCCCCGTCCGCCTTCACCATCAGCGGCGTACGCACCGTGGCGTCGGGGAAGTCGGGGTGGGTCACCGCGCGGGAGGCGAGCGCGACCCCGCCGAGCCCGGGCGCGGCCTCCAGCCGCTCCCGCACCCGCGGGCCCACGATCGCGCCGAGCAGCGCGCTCGCCCGGGCGTCGTCGCCCAGCAGCCCGTCGACCGCCGCCGCCAGATCGGCCACCACCTCGTCGTACGACTTGGGGCCAGCGTCGGTGGTGATGCCCTCGCGGGGGATCAGCAGATTCTGCGGGGTGGTGCACATCTGGCCGCTGTAGAGGGAGAGGGAGAACGCCAGATTGGCCAGCATGCCCTTGTAGTCGCCGGTGGAGTGGATGACGACCGTGTTGACCCCGGCCTTCTCCGTGAAGACCTGGGCCTGCCGGGCATGGGTCTCCAGCCAGTCGCCGAAGGCGGTCGAGCCCGTGTAGTCGATGACGCGGATCTCGGGGCGCACGGCGAGGACCTTGGCGATGCCCTCGCCCGGCCGCTCGGCCGCCAGCGCCACCAGATTGGGGTCGAAGCCCGCCTCCCGCAGCACCTCGCGCGCCACCCGCACCGTGAGCGCGAGCGGCAGGACCGCCTGCGGATGCGGCTTGACCAGCACCGGATTGCCGGTGGCCAGCGAGGCGAACAGGCCGGGGTACCCGTTCCACGTGGGGAAGGTGCTGCAGCCGATCAGCAGCGCGATGCCGCGCGGCACCGCGGTGAAGGTCTTGCGCAGCTCCAGCGGATCGCGCTTGCCCTGCGGCTTGGACCAGTCGGCGGCGCTCGGCGTGCGCGTCTGCTCCGCGAACGCGTACGCCACGGCTTCCAGACCGCGGTCCTGGGCGTGCGGGCCGCCCGCCTGGAACGCCATCATGTACGCCTGTCCGCTGGTGTGCATGACCGCCTGCGCGAACTCATGCGAGCGGGCGCTGATCCGGGCCAGGATCTCCAGGCAGACCATGGCCCGCGCCTCGGGCCCGGCGTCCCGCCAGGCGGGCATCCCCGCCCGCATGGCGGGCAGCAGCACATCCAGGTCCGGATGCGGATACTGCATGCCCATCTCGGCCCCGTACGGCGAGACCTCGGAGCCCGTCCAGCCGTCGGTGCCCGGCTGGTCCAGCTCCAGGCGCGTGCCGCGCAGCGCCTCGAAGGCGGCCTGGCCCTCGGGGACGCTCAGGCTCGGGCGCCCGCCCTGGCCCTCCCCGCCGTACGCCTTCGGATGCTCGGGGTGCGGGGACCAATAGGCGCGGGTACGGATCGCCTCCAGGGCCTGGTCGAGGGTGGGGCGGTGCGTCTTCGTCAACTGGTCTGTGGTGCGTGCGGCGGTCACGGCTGACCAACTCCTCGTCGAGCTGGGATTGAGCTGGGCTGGAAGTGGCGACAGAGTTAGATTAACCGAACGATCGGTCGGGACAAGAGGGCCTGGCGGGCCTGTGGACAACTTCGTCGAAAAGGATCAGCGGCATGACTGCGAGCGGCATGACTGCGCACGACCGCGGGCTTCCGCGCACCAGCACCGTGGCCGTCGTCGGCACGGGCACGATGGGCCAGGGGATCGCCCAGGTGGCGCTGGCCGCCGGGCATCCGGTGCGGCTCTATGACGCCGCGCCGGGCCGCGCCGCCCAGGCCGCGGAGGCGATCGCGGCCCGCCTCGGGCGGCTGGTCGCCAAGGGCGCCCTCGCCGCGGCCGACCGCGACGCCGCCCTCGGCCGGCTCGCCCCCGTCGACCGCCTCGCGGACCTGGCCGACACCGAGCTGGCCGTCGAGGCCATCCTGGAGGAGCTGGGCGCCAAGCAGCAGCTGTTCACCGCCCTGGAATCCGTCGTCTCCGACCGGTGTCTGCTCGCCACCAACACCTCCTCCCTCTCCGTCACGGCCGTCGCGGGCGCCCTGCGCCGCCCCGGCCGCCTCGTCGGCCTCCACTTCTTCAACCCGGCCCCGGTGCTGCCGCTGGTCGAGGTGGTCCGCGGCTTCGCCACCGACCCGGCCGCCGCCGACCGCGCGTACGACACCGTCGCCGCATGGGGCAAGACCCCGGTGCGCTGCGCCGACACCCCCGGGTTCATCGTCAACCGGATCGCCCGCCCCTTCTACGCGGAGGCCTTCCGGGTGTACGAGGAGGGCGGCGCCGACCCCGCCACGATCGACGCCGTCCTGCGCGAGTCCGGCGGCTTCCGGATGGGGCCCTTCGAGCTGACCGACCTCATCGGCCAGGACGTGAACGAGGCCGTCACCCGATCCGTCTGGGAATCGCTGTTCCACGATCCGAAATTCACCCCGTCCCTCGCCCAGCGCCGCCTGGTCGAGGCCGGGCTGTACGGGCGCAAGACGGGCCGCGGCTGGTACGACCACACCGAAGGTGCCCCGCGCCCCCGCCCGCACACCGCCGAGCCCTGCGACGCCCCCGAGAAGCTCGCCCTCCACGGGGACCCGGGCCCCGCCGCCGGGCTCGTCCCCCTCATCGAGGAGGCGGGCATCACCCTGACCCGCGAGGCGGGCCCCGGCGGCTTCTTCGAGCTGCCCGACGGCACCCGGCTGTCCCTCACCGACGGGTCCGCCGCCACCATGGACCCCTTCGGACCCGGCATCCGGTTCGACCTGGCGCTGGACTACCGCACCGCCGGCCGCATCGCGCTCGCCCCCTCCGAGACCGCCGCGCCGGAGGCCGTCGCCGCCGCGACGGGGCTCTTCCAGGCGCTCGGGAAGCAGGTGAGCGTCGTGGGGGACCTCCCCGGCATGATCGTGGGCCGCACCGTCGCGATGCTCGTGGACTTCGCCACCGACGCCGTCGCGCGCGGGGTGGCGAGCGCCGGGGACATCGACACCGCCATGCGCGCCGGGGTCAACTATCCGCGCGGTCCCCTGCACTGGGGGAGGCAGCTCGGCGCCGGCTGGGTGCGCGATGTTCTGGAGAACCTCCACGGGGCCTGCCCCACCGGCCGCTACGCCCCCTCCCAGGCCCTGGTCCGGCGTGCTGCCAGCGAAGGAAAGCTGCTCTAATCATGGCCATGGTCAAGCGCGACACCTATACGCCCGAATCGCTGCTCGCGGTCGCCGTGGAGGTGTTCAACGAGCGCGGGTACGACGGCACCTCCATGGAGCATCTCTCCCGTGCGGCGGGGATCTCCAAGTCGTCGATCTACCACCACGTCAAGGGCAAGGAGGAGCTGCTCCGGCGGGCCATAAGCCGTGCGCTGGACGGGTTGTTCGGCATCCTCCAGGAGCCGGCCGCGCGCGACGGCCGGGCGGTCGAACGGCTGGAGTACGTGGCCCGGCGCACCGCCGAGGTGCTGATGGAGGAGCTGCCCTACGTCACGCTGCTGCTGCGGGTCCGCGGCAACACGGACACCGAGCGGTGGGCCATGGAGCGGCGCCGGGAGTTCGACCACCAGGTCGCCGATCTCCTCAAGCGGGCCGCCGCCGACGGTGATCTGCGCGCCGACGTGGACGCGCGGCTGGCGACCAGGCTGCTCTTCGGCATGATCAACTCCATCGTGGAGTGGTACCGGCCCGGCCGGGGCGGGGCCGCCGGTGCCGAGGAGGTGGCCGAGGCCGTGGTCCGTACGGCCTTCGCCGGCCTGCGCGTCCCCGGGGCCTCGTAACACCGAAAGACCCTAGACGTCGGGGTCCAGGTCCGTTTCCTCGAAGACCAGCAGGGTGCGGGTGCTCAGCACCTCCGGTATGGCCTGGATCCGGGTGAGGACCAGTTCACGCAGCGAGCGGTTGTCCTCGGTGTGCACCAGCAGCAGCACGTCGAAATCCCCGCCGACCAGGGCGATGTGCGCCGCCCCGGGCAGCAGTCCGAGCTGTTCGCGCACGGTGCGCCAGGAGTTCTGCACGATCTTCAGCGTGATGTACGCGGACGCCCCCTGCCCGGCCCGCTCCTGGTCCACCCGGGCGCTGAAGCCCCGGATCACCCCGTCGTCCAGCAGCCGGTTGATCCGGGCGTAGGCGTTGGCGCGGGAGACGTGCACCTGCTCGGCCACGGAACGTATGGAGGCCCGGCCGTCCGTCCGGAGCAGCCGCAGGATGTCGCGGTCGATGGGGTCCAGGGGCCGTGTGGGAGGCTTGCCGTCCGGATTGGCCATCTGTTCGCCCCGCATCCCGCCCCGCCTCCCCTTCATGGACGTCCTGTCTTCATCTCACGTGGCGCAGAACCGTTTGTCCACAGGCTCGGGTCGCCTGTAGCCAAAATGCGTCAACGACCGAACAATCGGTAGGTGAGGGTGCTGCCGCACGGCACGCCCGCCCT
Source organism: Streptomyces sp. NBRC 110028 (assembly GCF_001417735.1). GTDB lineage: Bacteria > Actinomycetota > Actinomycetes > Streptomycetales > Streptomycetaceae > Streptomyces. Next base: position 306,284 of record NZ_BBUZ01000022.1, on the reverse strand, counting down.
CCAGCAGTCTGCCCGCCCAGGAGGTCGTGTCATGACGGTCCTAGAGCAGCCCGGCGCCTACCGCCCCACTCCCCCGCCCGCCTGGCGGCCCCGCACCGACGCCGCACCGCTGCTGCCCGACCCCGAGCCGTACCGCCTGCTGGGCACCTCCGCCGCCGCCGGCCTCGCCCCCGGCCTGCTGACCAGGCTCCACCGGGAGCTGGTGCACGGCCGCCGTTACAACGCGCAGGCCACCGCCCTCACCCGGCAGGGCCGGCTGGCCGTCTACCCCTCCTCGACCGGGCAGGAGGCCTGCCAGGTGGCCGCCGGTCTGGTGCTGGAGGAGCGCGACTGGCTCTTCCCCAGCTACCGGGACACCCTGGCCGCCGTCGTCCGCGGGCTCGACCCCGTCCAGGCCCTCACCCTGCTGCGCGGCGACTGGCACTCGGGTTACGACCCCCGGGAGCACCGGGTCGCCCCGCTGAGCACCCCGCTGGCCACCCAGCTGCCGCACGCGGTCGGCCTGGCCCACGCCGCGCGCCTCAAGGGCGACGATGTCGTGGCGCTCGCCCTGGTCGGCGACGGCGGCACCAGCGAGGGCGACTTCCACGAGGCGCTCAACTTCGCGGCGGTCTGGCAGGCCCCCGTCGTCTTCCTCGTCCAGAACAACGGCTTCGCGATCTCCGTCCCGCTCGCCAAGCAGACCGCCGCCCCCTCCCTGGCCCACAAGGCGGTCGGTTACGGGATGCCCGGCAGGCTCGTCGACGGCAACGACGCGGCCGCCGTCCACCACGTCCTCGGCGAGGCCGTCCGCCGGGCCCGGGGCGGTGGCGGCCCCACCCTGGTGGAGGCCGTCACCTACCGGGTCGACGCCCACACCAACGCCGACGACGCCACCCGCTACCGCTCCGACGCCGAGGTCGAGGCGTGGCGCGAACATGACCCGATCGTGCTCCTGGAGGCGGCCATGCGGGACCGCGGGCTGCTCGACGACGACGGCGTCCGGGCCGTGCGCGAATCCGCCGAGCGGCTCGCCGCCGATCTGCGGACGCGGCTGCACCAGGAGCCGGTCCTCGACCCCCTGGAGCTGTTCGAGCACGTCTACGCCGAGAAGACCGGTCAGCTGCGGGAGCAGGCGGCGCAGCTGCGGGCCGAGCTGGACGCCGAGGGGGAGCGATGACCACCGCCACCGAGCGCAAGCCCGCCACCATGGCCCAGGCCCTCGGCCGGGCGCTGCGCGACGCCATGGCCGCCGACCCGGCCGTCCATGTCCTCGGTGAGGACGTCGGCACCCTGGGCGGCGTCTTCCGGGTCACCAGCGGGCTCGCCGAGGAGTTCGGCGACGACCGCTGTACGGACACGCCGCTGGCGGAGGCGGGCATCCTGGGCACCGCCGTCGGCATGGCCATGTACGGGCTGCGGCCCGTCGTCGAGATGCAGTTCGACGCCTTCGCCTACCCGTCCTTCGAGCAGCTCGTCAGCCATGTCTCCCGCATGCGCAACCGCACCAGGGGCGCGGTGCCGCTGCCGATCACCGTGCGCGTGCCGTACGGGGGCGGCATCGGCGGTGTCGAGCACCACAGCGACTCCTCCGAGGCGTACTACATGGCCACCCCCGGCCTCCATGTCGTCGCCCCGGCGACCGTCGCCGACGCGTACGGGCTGCTGCGGGCCGCCATCGCCTCCGACGACCCGGTCGTCTTCCTCGAACCCAAGCGGCTGTACTGGTCCAAGGCCGACTGGGACGCCGAGCGCCCGGACGAGGTCCCGCCGATCGGACGGGCGGTGGTCCACCCCGGGACCGGCCCGGGCGGGGGCCGGAGCGCCACGCTGATCTCGTACGGGCCCTCCGTCCCGGTGTGTCTGGAGGCCGCCGAGGCGGCCCGGGCCGAGGGCTGGCGCCTGGAGGTCGTCGACCTGCGCTCGCTCGTCCCCTTCGACGACGACACCGTGTGCGCCTCCGTGCGTCGCACCGGGCGGGCGGTCGTCGTCCATGAGGCCGCCGGCTTCGGCGGCCCCGGCGGCGAGATCGCCGCCCGTGTCACCGAGCGGTGCTTCCACCACCTGGAGGCGCCGGTGCTGCGGGTCGCCGGATTCGACATCCCGTATCCGCCACCGATGCTCGAGCGGCACCATCTGCCCGGCGTGGACCGGGTGCTGGACGCCGTCGCCCGGCTGCAGTGGGAGTCCGAGTGGACCGAGGGGAGCACGGTCTGATGGCTGTCGTGCGGGAGTTCACGCTGCCCGATCTGGGGGAGGGGCTGACCGGGGCGGAGATCGTGCGCTGGCTGGTCCAGGTCGGCGATGTCGTCGCGGTCGACCAGCCGGTCGTGGAGGTCGAGACCGCGAAGGCCATGGTGGACGTGCCGTGCCCGTATGCCGGGGTGGTGACGGCGCGCTTCGGGGAGGAGGGCACCGAGCTGCCGGTGGGGGCGCCGCTGCTGACGGTGGCGGATTCCGGTGCGTCCGGTGAGCCGGACGCGGTGGGGGGCCGCGTCGAGGCCGAGGCCGAGGCCGAGGGCTCCGGCAATGTGCTCGTCGGCTACGGCACGGCCGCCCCCGCCGAGCGGCGGCGCCGGGTGCGTCCCGCCAACGGAGAGGTGACGGCCAAGCCCGCGGAGGGTCCCGTTCCGGTGATCTCTCCCCTGGTCCGGCGGCTTGCCCGGCAGCACGGCATCGACCTGCGGCAGCTGGTGGGCTCCGGCCCCGAGGGCCTGATTCTGCGCGCCGATGTCGAGCGGGCCGCCGTTCCCCGCACGGCGGCGGAGACGCCCGGCGAGAGGGACGGCGAGAGGGGCGGGGAGCGCGTCCCGCTGCGCGGGGTGCGGGGCGCGGTGGCCGACAAGCTCGCGCGCAGCCGCCGCGAGATCCCCGACGCGACCTGCTGGGTGGACGCCGACGCGACCGAACTGCTCGCCGCGCGCACCGCCATGAACGCCACCGGCGGTCCCAAGATCTCCGTGCTCGCCTTGCTGGCCCGTATCTGCACGGCGGCCCTCGCGCGCTTCCCGGACCTGAACGCGACGGTCGACATGGAGCACCGTGAGGTGGTCCGGCTCGGCGAGGTGCACCTGGGGTTCGCCGCGCAGACGGACCGCGGTCTCGTCGTCCCCGTCGTGCGCGACGCCCACACGCGCAGCGTCGAGGGGCTGGCCGCCGAGATGGCGCGCCTGACCGAGGCCGCGCGTGCGGGCACGCTGTCCCCCGCCGATCTCACCGGCGGCACGTTCACGCTGAACAACTACGGAGTGTTCGGGGTCGACGGCTCCACCCCGATCATCAACCACCCCGAGGCGGCCATGCTCGGCGTCGGCCGGATCGCCGCCAAGCCCTGGGTGCACGACGGGGAGCTGGCGGTCCGCCAGGTCGTGCAGCTGTCGTTCACGTTCGACCACCGGGTGTGCGACGGCGGGACGGCGGGCGGGTTCCTGCGGTACGTGGCGGACTGCGTCGAGCAGCCCTCGGTGCTGTTGCGGGCGCTGTAGGGGGTGCCTTGTCGATCAGGCGGGAGCCCGGCGTGTCGGCGAGGCACCCCCTAACGGCCATACTCGGGGGGTGACGTATGACGCGGTGATCCTGGCCGGGGGTGCCGCCCGGCGGCTCGGCGGCGTGGACAAGCCCGCGCTGCGCGTGGGCGGGCGGGCCCTGCTGGACCGGGTGCTGGGGGCGTGCCGGGGAGCCGGGCGGACCGTGGTCGTCGGGCCGCGCCGGCCCACCGCGCGGCCCGTGCGGTGGGCGCGGGAGGAGCCGCCCGGGGGCGGGCCGGTCGCGGCCGTCGACGCGGGCGTGCGGGGGACCACCGCGCCCGTCGTGCTCCTGCTCTCCGCCGATCTGCCGTTCCTCACCGGGGAGACCGTGCAGGCCCTGCTCGGCGGGCTCGGTCAGGCCGACGGTGCCGTGCTCGTCGATCCCGACGGGCGCGAGCAGCCCCTGGTCGCCGCCTACCGCGCCGAACCGCTGCGGCGCGAGATCGCCCTGCTCGCCACCGAGCACGGCGGCCTCGGCGGGCTGCCGCTCCGGCTGCTGACCGGTGAGCTGAGCCTTCACCACATCCCGCACGCCACCGCCTCCTTCGACTGCGACACCTGGGAGGACATCACGACAGCCCGTGCGCGGATCAGGGAGCATGGACGGGTGCTGGAAGAATGGATTGCCGCAGTCAAAGCGGAACTGGGTCTCGACCTCGATGTCGACACCGCCGCCCTCCTCGACCTGGCCCGGGACGCCGCGCATGGTGTCGCCCGGCCCGCCGCCCCGCTGACCACGTTCCTCGTCGGCTATGCCGCCGCGCAGCAGGGCGGCGGTCCCGAGGCCCTGGCCGCCGCCAGCCGCAAGGCGGCGGCCCTGGCGGCGCGTTGGGCTGACGAGGAATGACACGGCGGGAGCCCCGTCCCGGGGACGCCGACAAGCTCGACCGCCAGGTCGACGAGGCCCTGGCCCTGGCCAACGAGAAGGCCACCGCCGCGCGGGCTTCGCGACCGCTGGACGACCCGGACCCCGAGCTGGGCTGGCCCCCGCCCAGCGTGGTGCGCACGATCCGCCACGGCGTCCCCGAGCCCCAGGCGGCGCCGAGGGACGAGCCGGACGAGGCGCTGGGCTGGCCGCCCCCGAGCATCCGGCCGGTGCCACCGGACGAAGGCCCCGCCCCCGCGCCCGCCCCCGCGCCCGACGCGCGCCCGGACGGCCCCGAGCCCGACCCAGGGAAGCGCGCCGCCGGGAAGCGCGCCCCCGGGAAGCGCGCCGCCGGGAAGCGCGCCCCCGGGAAGCGCGCCGCAGCGAAACCCGCCCCCCGGAAGCCCGCACCCGAGGACACCGCACCCCCCACACCACCCGAGGCCCCCCTGACTTCCTGGCCCGACGCCCGCCGCATCGCCGCCCGCGCCCCCGCCAGGGCCGTCGCCAGGGCGGCGCCGGTCCTGCGGGCGCTGGACGACGCGCTCGGCCACGTCCTCGCCGAACCCCTCACCGCGCTGACCGATCTGCCGCCGTTCGACACGTCCGCCATGGACGGCTGGGCCCTCGCCGGGCCCGGCCCGTGGCGGCTCACGGGAGGCCGTACGGGGCGCGGGATCCTGGCGGGGACCGGTGCGGTGGAGCCGTTGTCCGACGGGCACGCCGTGCGGATCGCCACCGGCGCCCGGATCCCGCCCGGCGCCACCGCCGTGTTGCGGACGGAGTACGGCGCGGACACCGGGGACGGCCGGCTGTACGCGGCGAAGGCCCCCCGGCCGGTCGGCTTCGGGCAGGACATCCGCCCGCGCGGCCAGGAGTGCCGCAGCGGCGATCAGCTGCTGCCCGCGGGCACCCGGGTCACGCCCGCCGTGCTGGGGCTCGCGGCCGCCGCCGGATACGACGAGGTGGCGACCGTCCGCAGGCCGCGGGTGGAGGTGCTGGTCCTCGGGGACGAGCTGCTGCACCGGGGGCTGCCCCGCGAGGGCGGTATCCGGGACGCGCTGGGGCCCATGCTGGGGCCGTGGCTGCGGGCGCTGGGCGCGGAGGTGTCCGGCACCCGCCGGGTGTCCGACGAGGCGGACGCGCTGTACGAGGCGCTCGACGGCTGTTGCGCGGACCTGGTGGTGACGACGGGCGGCACGGCGGCGGGCCCGGTGGACCATGTGCACCCCACGCTGCACCGGCTGGGCGCCGAGCTGCTGGTCGACGGGGTGGAGGTGCGGCCGGGCCATCCGATGCTGCTGGCCCGCCTCGGCCCCGAACGACACCTGGTCGGCCTGCCGGGCAATCCGCTGGCCGCCGTATCGGGGCTGCTGACGCTCGCGGAGCCGCTGCTGCGGACACTGACGGGCCGCCCCGCGCCCGAGCGCCACCCGGCCCCGCTGGCCGAGGCGGTGAGCGGGCATCCGCACCACACCCGGCTGGTGCCGGTGGCGTTCCGGTACGACGAGGCGCGGCCGCTGCGCTTCAGCGGCCCGGCGATGCTGCGCGGCGTCGCGGTCGCGGACGGTCTCGCGGTGATCCCGCCGGGCGGGGCCGGGCGCGGCGCGGAGGTCGAGGTGCTGGAACTGCCCTGGTCGAGCCGGACCGGCGAGCACGGCGCGTCCCACCGGGCCGGCGGCGGGAGCCAGGAGGACGACGATGGCATATGCACCCAGGAGGGCCACGCGTGAAGCTGCCCAGTCATGACGCGGCGGCCCGTACGCCACCGGAGGACACCGGCCACCGCGTACAGCTGCCGCGCTATCCGGACGGCCCGCTGCGCCAGGTGGGCCGCCGGCTGCTGCTGGCGCTCCTCGTCCTGGTGCTGACGGTCCTGATCGTCTACCTGGACCGGTCCGGCTACCACGACAACGCCGACGACAACGTCGACTTCCTCGACTCCGTCTACTACTCCACCGTGACGCTGTCGACGACCGGCTACGGCGACATCGTCCCGTACAGCGACAGCGCCCGGCTCACCAACATCCTGCTGGTCACCCCGCTGCGCGTGCTGTTCCTGATCATCCTGGTCGGCACCACGCTCGAAGTCCTCGCCGAGCGCACCCGCGAGCAATACCGCCTGAACCGCTGGAGGTCCGCCTTGCGCGATCACACCATCGTCGTCGGCTTCGGCACCAAGGGCCGGTCCGCCGTCCAGACGCTCTGCGCGGGCGGGCTGCCCAAGGGCCGGGTCGTGGTGGTCGACCCGAACCACAAGGTGATCGAGTCCGCGACCTCGGAGGGGTTCGCGGGCGTGGTGGGGGACGCGACGCACAGCGATGTGCTGCTGCGGGCGGAGGCGCACCGGGCCCGTCAGTTCGTGATCGCGACCCAGCGGGACGATACGGCGGTGCTGGTCACGCTGACCGCGCGGCAGCTCAACAAGAGCGCCAACATCGTGGCGGCGGTCCGTGAGGAGGAGAACGCGCCGCTGCTGCGCCAGTCCGGCGCGGACGCGGTGATCACGAGCGCGAGCGCGGCGGGACGGCTGCTGGGGCTGAGCGTGCAGTCGCCGACCGCGGGCGCGGTGATCGAGGACCTGATCCAGCAGGGCAGCGGCCTGGACCTGGTGGAGCGCACGGTGGTGAAGTCCGAGGTGGGCAGGTCGGTGCGGGACACGGACGACCTCGTGGTGTCCGTACGGCGCGGGCACCGCCTGCTGGCGTACGACGACGCCGACGCGAGCCCGCTGCAGGCCGCCGATCGGCTGATCACCATCGTTCGCGCGCCGCTGCCCCAGGAGTAGCCTCGCGGCCATGCATGCGATCACCATTCCTGAACCCGGCGGCCCCGACGCACTGCAGTGGACGGAGGTGCCCGATCCCGTGCCCGGCGAGGGGGAGGTCCTGGTCGAGGTCGTGGCCAGCGGCGTCAACCGCGCCGATCTGATGCAGCGGCAGGGCCACTATCCGCCGCCGCCCGGCGCCCCCGAATACCCCGGCCTGGAGTGCTCGGGCCGGATCGTGGAGCTGGGCCCCGGCGTCAGCGGCTGGACGGTGGGCGACGAGGTGTGCGCGCTGCTGGCGGGCGGCGGGTACGCGGGGAAGGTGGCGGTCCCTTCGGGGCAGCTGCTGCCGGTCCCGGAGGACGTCGACCTGGTCACCGCCGCCGGACTGCCCGAAGTGACCGCGACCGTATGGTCGAACGTCTTCATGATCGCCCATCTCCGGCCGGGCGAGACGCTGTTGGTGCACGGCGGTTCGAGCGGCATCGGCACCATGGCCATCCAGCTCGCGAAGGCGGCCGGGGCGCGGGTGGCTGTCACGGCCGGGTCGGCGGAGAAGCTGGCGGCCTGCCGGGAGCTGGGGGCCGATGTGCTGATCAACTACCGCGAGCAGGACTTCGTCGAGGAGGTCCACGCGGCCACCGACGGGGCCGGGGCGGATGTCATCCTGGACATCGTCGGGGCGAAGTACCTGGACCGGAACGTGGACGCGCTGGCCGTCAACGGACGGCTGGCGATCATCGGTCTGCAGGGCGGGGCGAAGGCCGAGCTGAACCTGGTCAAGCTGCTGGGCAAGAGCGGCGCGGTGACGGCCACCGGGCTGCGGGGGCGTTCGCTCGCCCAGAAGGCGGCGATCGTCGCGGCCGTACGGGAGCATGTCTGGCCGCTGATCGGCAGCGGCCGGGTCCGCGCGATCGTGGACCGTACGCTCCCGATGCGGGAGGCCGCGGAGGCCCACCGGTGGATCGAGTCCAGCGGGCATGTCGGCAAGGTGCTGCTGACGGTCTGAGCGCGGGCGGTTCCCGGGCGCGGCCTGCGACGACGGCCGACGTGGCCTGTTCGGCCGCGCCCGGAATGCCCGTACCGTCCCGCTGTGTGACCCTCATCCCGTGAGGCCCGTGAGGCCCGTGAGGCCCGTGAGGCCCGTGAGGCCCGTGAGGCCCGTGAGGCCCGTGAGGCCTGTGAGGCCTGTAAGGCCCGTAAGGTCCGCAAGGCCGGTAAGGCCCGTAAGGCCGGTGAGGCGACGGCTCGGCAGGGGAGGGTGACGACCGTGAACCCCGCACTCCGTACCCTGCCCGCGACGGCCCTGCTGGCGGGCGCCGCCCTGCTAGCCGCCCCGCAGCCGGTGGCGCGCGCCGACGACGGCGATCTGGCGGGGACCCACGCGGGGGAGGGCCGGGCCCACCCCGGCCGGAGCGCGGCGCCCACCACCTCCCCCGACCCCTCGCCCACGCCCACGCCGACGGGCCCGAGCGGACGGGACCAGGCGGACCCGGGTTTGTCGCCGGCCCCGGACTGGACGCCCACCTCGCTTCGGCTCCCGCATGAGCGGGAGCGGCCCGGGGCGCGGGAGGTGCCCCGGGACGATCGTCCGTACGCCACCGAACGGACCGCCGCCGAGCCCGGGGACCGGATCACGCGGGTGCTGCCGCTGGGCACCGGGCTGGCGCTGGCCGGGCTGGGGCTCGGGCTGGCCTTCCTCGGCCTGCGGCTACGCCGTCGCTGAGGACGCTGAGGACGCTGAGGACGCGGAGGGCCCGGTTCCCGGGGGCCCGGGGCGACCCGCGGCCTCCCCCGGAGGTGCCGGTGCGGAACAATGGGGGTATGAACCAGCCGATGAACGAACGATCGCAGGAGAGCCCGCACGTCCTGGTCGTCGGTCCGGACGGCATGGCGCTCGGCGGTGTCGCTCCTGGCGATGGCAGTGGTGACGACGAGTCGCGCGAGGTTCCCGTGACGGACATGGTCGAACAGCCCGCGAAGGTCATGCGCATCGGAAGCATGATCAAGCAGCTGCTGGAGGAGGTCCGCGCGGCACCTCTCGACGAGGCGAGCCGCGCGCGTCTCAAGGAGATCCACGCCAGTTCGGTCAAGGAGCTGGAGGACGGTCTGGCCCCCGAGCTGATCGGGGAGCTGGAGCGGCTGTCGCTGCCCTTCACGGAGGAGACGATTCCGACCGAGGCGGAACTGCGCATCGCCCAGGCGCAGTTGGTCGGCTGGCTGGAGGGGCTGTTCCACGGCATCCAGACGACGCTGTTCGCCCAGCAGATGGCCGCCCGGGCGCAGCTGGAGCAGATGCGCAGGGCGCTGCCCCCGGGCGTCGGTGGCGAGGAGGCCCCGGGGATGGGGCCTGAGCACGGCGGTGCCCGCTCGGGCCCGTACCTGTAGCGGAGGCGCACACACCCCACGCGCACACACCCCACGCGCACATACTCCAGGCGGGCCGCCCCGGGACCGGAAGGTCCGGGGCGGCCCGCCGTTCGCGCGGGCAGGCTCGGCGAAGTGGCCCACGCTCCCGCCCCCGCATTGGCCCCTGACAGTGGTCCGGCGGCTCCCTAAGGTCGACCGCATGCGCATCTTCCTCGCCGGGGCGACCGGCGCCGTCGGCCGTCTCCTGGTCCCCCTGCTCGTCGCGGACGGGCACCAGGTCACCGGGACCGCCCGCACCGCCGGGGGCGCCGAGCGGCTGCGCGCCCAGGGCGCGACGGCCGTATCGCTGGACGTCTTCGACGCCGCGAGCGTGGAGCGTGCGGTCGCGGACGCCGCCCCGGACGCGGTGATCCACCAGCTGACCGCCCTCGCGGGCGGCAGCCGCGCCGAGAACGGGCGGATCCGCCGGGAGGGCACCCGGCACCTGGTGGACGCGGCGCTGCGCGCCGGGGTGCGGCGCATCGTCGCCCAGTCCATCTCCTGGGCGTACGAACCGGGCGCGACCCCGGCCGTCGAGTCCACCCCGCTCGACCTGGCCGCCCCGCCGTCGCGCGCCGCCATGGTGGGCAGCCTGCGGGCGCTGGAGGAGGCGGTGGCCGGGATCGAGACGCATGTGGTGCTGCGCTACGGGACGTTCTACGGCCCGGGCACCTGGTACGCGCCCGGCGGGGCGCTGGACGCCGTACTGCGTGGCGCGCCCCTTGAGGGGCCCGGTGCGCGGCCGGGGGCGGCGATGGTGGGGCAGGTGGTGGCGGACGGCGCGATCAGCTCGTTCGTGCACGTGGCGGACGCTGCCCGGGCCGCGGTCGCGGCGCTGGGCTGGCCGAGTGGCGCGGTGAACGTGGTGGACGACGAACCGGCGCCCGCCCGCGACTGGCTGCCCGCGCTCGCCACCGCCCTCGGCGCCCCGGCCCCGCCGCCCGCCGGGCCCGGCCGGGAGGGCTGGGCGCGCGGCGCCGACAACACCCTGGCCCACCGCCTGGGCTGGCGCCCCCTCCACCCGACCTGGCGCACCGGATTCCACGACCAGGAAAAGCGGTGAGGAGGGAGTGCTGCCTCAGCCCGGATTCCCGGTGGAGACCGTCAGCTCGATGGTGTCGGTGTCCGGGTTGTACGGCTCGTAGTTGCGGTACGTGTAGTTGAGGACCGTGCCCTTGCCCCACAGGTTCTCGTCCTGGGTCGTGACGCGGTACTTCCAGCCCGCGGCCCGGATGCACTTCTTCACCGAGTCGACGTAGAGGTTCTGGAAGTCGGGCACGCTGTAGGTGCCCTTCTCGTCGCTGTTCTCGTACGCGTCCTTGCACTTGGCCGGGTCGATCGTCTTCGTCTTGTCGCCCATGCGGAAGCCCGCGGCGGCCGTCGACGGGGGCGCGGAGGTCTTCTTGTCGCCGCCGCCCTCGCTCTGGTCCTTCTTCTCGCCGCCGCCCGGGCCGTTGAGGGCGACGACCACGACGACGCCGAGGACCGCGATCGCGGCCACCACGGCGGAGCCTATGATCACGCGCTTGTTGCTGTTGCCGCCGCCCGCGGAGCCCGGCGACCCCGGGGACCCCGGCGAGTGGGCCGGGGCGGGCGCGATGTTGTACGGCGGCGGGGTGTGCGAGCCGTGGCCGCCCTGGTACGGGGACGCGGGGGTGCCGTAGGGCTGCTGCCCCACCGGCTGGCTCGGCGGCGGCGGGGTGGACGGGCCGAAGGCGCCGTACTGCCCCGCTCCGGCCTGCGGCTGGTACGGCGTCTGGACGCTGCCGGGGCCGGGGGCGGGGGCCTGCTGGTCGACGGGCGGGAAGACCGCGGCGCCGACGCCGGAGCCGCTGGTCGCGGGCGGGCCGCCGGTGATGATGATCGGGGCCGCGCCGGTCTGGCCGGTGCGGGAGACGCGGGCGCACTCGTCGCGCATGGCCTCGGCGGTCGGGAAGCGCTCGTTCGGGTTCTTCTTCAGGGCGCGGGCGACCAGCGCGTCCACCGCGGGCGGGATGGACTGGTTGATCGAGGAGGGCGCGACCGGCTCCTCCTGCACGTGCGCGTACGCGATGGCGAGTGGCGAGTCGGCGTCGAAGGGGAGCCGGCCGGTCAGCAGCTCGAAGAGCATGATGCCGACCGAGTACAGGTCGCTGCGGGCGTCCACGCCACGGCCCAGCGCCTGCTCGGGCGAGAGGTACTGCGGGGTGCCGACGACCATGCCGGTCTGGGTCATGGAGGTGACCCCGGACTGCATGGCGCGGGCGATGCCGAAGTCCATGACTTTGACCACATTACGCTTGGTCATCATCACGTTACCGGGCTTGATGTCGCGGTGAACCAGCCCCATTTCGTGACTGATCTCCAGCGCCGCCAGAACATCACCGGTGATTTTCAGCGCCTTTTCGGTCGGCATCGCGCCGTGTTGCCGGACATCGGCGTCGAGAACGGAACGCAGCGGATGTCCCTCGACGTACTCCATGACGATGTACGGCATGAGCGTGTCGTCGATCGAATCCTCGCCGGTGTCGAAGACCGAGACGATATTGGTGTGCGTGAGCTTCGCCACGGCCTGGGCCTCGCGGCGGAAGCGCTCGCGGAAGGACTGTTCGCGGCCCAGCTCCGTGTGCAGCGTCTTGATCGCGACCTGGCGGTCCAGCACGGAGTCGTACGCGAGGTGCACCGACGCCATGCCGCCTTCGCCGAGCAGGTCCCGCAATTGGTAACGGCCGCCGGCCAGGGAACTGCCCTGGTAGCGACCAGGTGCGCCGTGCTGGCTCATGTTGTACTTCCCCCTCGGCGCACTCACCGTTCGGACCCGCACGTTTCGACGCCATGATCTTCGTGTTCCGGATATCGTGGCCAAGTCTGCCCCAGGCCACGGACACGTCAAGCCACGTGCCCGTTCCGTGACCGGATGCTCAAGAACCCGTCACGCGATTTGCAACACTTCACCGTCGACAGGTTTGATGGCCGGTCCATCACGAACCGATGCGCGGCGCGAAGGCTGTAGCGTGCCTAGGCAGGAACCGTACCGCCCGCGGGCGGGGCGATCTCGACCAGACCCCCACCTAGACCGAGACGGCGAGGACCGATGGCACAGACCCAGAGCGCCCAGGGGCCTTCAGAACCTGAGGCCACCGGGTCCGGAATGTCTGATGGGCCCGAGGTGTGGGGAAACGGTGGGCTGGTCGGCGATGGCCGCTACCGCCTCACCGGTCGCCTGGGCCGAGGCGGCATGGCGGAGGTCTTCGCCGCCGAGGACATCCGGCTCGGCCGAACGGTCGCGGTGAAGCTGCTCCGTGCCGACCTGGCCGAGGACCCGGTGTCCAAGGCCCGCTTCACCCGCGAGGCACAGTCCGTCGCCGGGCTGAACCACCACGCGGTCGTCGCGGTGTACGACTCCGGCGAGGACGTCGTCGGCCAGCGCACCGTGCCCTACATCGTGATGGAGCTGGTCGAGGGGCACACCATCCGCGACCTGTTGCTGAACGCCGAGGCGCCGCCGCCGGACCAGGCGCTGATCATCGTCTCCGGGGTGCTGGAGGCGCTGGCCTACAGCCATCAGCACGGCATCGTGCACCGTGACATCAAGCCCGCGAACGTGATCATCACCAACAGCGGCGCGGTCAAGGTGATGGACTTCGGCATCGCCCGCGCCCTGCACGGCGCGCAGTCCACCATGACCCAGACCGGCATGGTCATGGGCACCCCGCAGTACCTCTCGCCGGAGCAGGCGCTCGGCAAGGCCGTGGACCACCGCTCCGACCTGTACGCGACCGGGTGTCTGCTGTACGAACTCCTCGCGCTGCGCCCGCCGTTCACCGGTGAGACTCCTCTTTCGGTCGTTTATCAGCACGTTCAGGACACTCCGGTGCCACCGTCCGAAATTTCGGGCGGCACGGTGCCGCCGGAGCTGGACGGCCTGGTGATGCGCTCGCTCGCGAAGGACCCGGACGACCGGTTCCAGAGCGCCGAGGAGATGCGCGGACTGGTCCAGTACGCGCTGCAGATGCTCCAGGAGGCCGGTGGCCACACCGGGGTCTGGAACACCGGCCCGGTCACCCAGCACCTCGGCGGCTCCACGGGCGCGATGGGCATGGCGGGCATGGCGGGGACGACCGCGATGTCGCATCCCGGGCACGGCGACACCTCCCAGCAGCCGATGGCCGTGCCCGGCGTGGGCGACGGCGGCGGCTACGACGGCGGTTACGACGGGGGCTCCGGCCGGGGCCGGGGCGGCCGCGGCAAGCTGTGGCTGATCGCGGCGCTCGCCGTGATCGCCGTGGCGGTCGGGGTCGCGTTCGCGCTCAACTACGGCGGCGACGACGGCAAGGGCAAGCAGCCGAGCAAGAACCCGTCGTCGACCGCGCACAAGGAGACCAAGGGGCCGAGCAAGGAGCCCACGGAGGAGACGACGGCGCCGCCGACGAGCGACGGCTCCACCGGCGGGACGGGCGACTACACCCAGCCCCAGGACCCGACCGGCCCCTCGTACACCGGGCAGCCCACCGATCCCGGGGTGCCGAACGAGCCGACCAGCGGCCCGACCGACACCCCCACGGACACCGAGACCACGCCGGACGACGGCAGCACCCCGTCCACGCCGCCCGACGACGGCGGGACGACGCCGCCCGACGAAGGCGGCAGCGGCGAGCCGAGCGGCGGCGGGCTCCCGAGCGGCCAGGGCCTCGGCTGACCTCGTCCCATGACCATGGCTGCCCCGGCCCCGCGCGAGCGGTGCCGGGGCAGTCGCATGAGCGGGGGGAAGCGCGCGCCTCAGCCGCAGAAGGCGTCGCGGACCGCCCCGTACTCCCGCGTCCACCACACCACCAGCGCGGCCGCGGCCGGGAACTGCGGATCGGCGCGGTGGTCGCCGCGCTGGTAGCGCCAGCGCAGCATCCAGAAGTCGTTGAGCCGCTCCCACCACACCCGGTGCACGGCCGCGGCCATCTCGGCGGCCCCGGCGCCCGCCATGCGGCGGTAGGCCCGGGCGTAGGACCGGACCTTGGTCAGCTCCAGGGTGCCGCCGGGGCGTACGAAGAAGATCGCGGCGGCGCGTACGGCCTCCTCGGCGCGCGGCTGCACGCCCAGCCGGTCCCAGTCGACGATCGCGGCCGGTTCGGTGTCCCGGTAGAGCAGGTTCAGCGGGTGGAAGTCGCCGTGCACCCATCCCGTGGCCGGGATCGCGTCCGCCTCCGGGCGGCGGTGGGCGTGCCGCTCCAGCAGTGCGCGGCGCTCGGTCAGCCGGTGCTCGGCCAGTTCGTCGAAGGTGTCGCGCGGGCGGTGGCCGCGGACCAGGGCCAGCAGCTCGTCTATGACGGCGAAGGTGTCCTCGGGGTCGGCCGCGGGCTCCGGCGGCTCGCGGTCGCAGGCCCGGGCCCGCATGACCTGCTCCAGACAGGTGTGGGCGAACCCCAGCAGCCTGCCCAGCCCCCAGCACTGGGGCGTGGTCAGCGCGGCGCCGTCGCGGTGCCGCCCGTCGACCCAGGGGTGGAGGGCGTAACAGCGGCCGCCGATGACGGCGACCGTACGACCGTGGGCGTCCGGGACCGGCGGGGCGACCGGCAGGCCGAGCGCGCCCAGCCGCTGGGTGGCCCGGTGCTGGCGGGCGATGGCGGCGCGGTCGCCGTCGAGGTGGTGCTTGAGGAAGAACCGGCCGCGGGTGGTGGCGAGCCGGTAGCCGCGGTTGAGCAGACCCTCGGTGAGGGGGTCGCAGGACACCGGCTCACCGGCCCGGTCGTAGCGGCGGAGCAGGGCGCTCAGGGTTTCCCCGTCGGGAGCGGCCTCGGCGAGGTGTACAGGTGAGCGCGGCACCTGCCAGATGTTAGATCACCTGGCGTCACGGACCGTGCGCGAGTTGACGCGGCGGCCCGAATGGTGCTTGGGGGCGATCGGCCCGGGGCGAGATGCCCCTACTAGTTCTTCTGGGCCTGCATCCGGGCCACGAAGGCGGCGGCCTGCGAGCGGCGTTCCATGCCGAGCTTGGACAGCAGGCTGGAGACATAGTTCTTGATGGTCTTCTCGGCGAGGTGCAGCCGCTCGCCGATCACCCGGTTGGTCAGCCCTTCCCCGATCAGGATCAGGATCCGGCGCTCCTGCTCGGTGAGGGCGGCGAGCCGGTCGTCGGGTTTGGCACCGCCGCGCAGCCGCTCCAGCACCCGGGCGGTGGCCACCGGGTCGAGCAGCGAACGGCCCGCGGCCACGTCCCGGACGGCGGCGAGCAGTTCGCTGCCGCGGATGTCCTTGAGCACATAGCCGGACGCGCCCGCCATGATCGCGTCGAACAGGGCCTCGTCGTCGGCGAAGGAGGTGAGCATCATGCAGCGGATGGCCTCGTCGCGCGAGCGGATCTCCCGGCAGACCTCGACGCCGCTGCGGTCGGGGAGCCGGATGTCGAGCACGGCGACGTCGGGGCGGGTCGCGAGGATCCGGGCGAGGGCGTCGGCCGCGGTGCCCGCCTCGCCGACCACCTCCATGTCCGGCTCGGCGGCCAGCAGCTCGCGCACGCCACGTCGTACGACTTCATGGTCGTCGAGTAGGAAAATCCTGATTTTTCCTTCTTCGCGCACGGCTCCAGTCTCACATACGAAGTCTTCCCGTGCCTTTGTCCAGCGGGATAACGTGCGATGGACCGACGGTCGGCGAGGCTGTGACCAGTGGATGTTCACCCAAGCGCGCGATTTACTTGGAAATCCAAGCAAAATTGCAGGTCAGGTGGGGTTTCGCAGAGATGCGGAGCACTGGGTAACGTGCCTTGTGCGGGGCCGACCGCCGGGAACCTGTCACGCCCGGACGGACGTTTCGTCGCACCCACCCCGTGCGTCGTCGTCGGACGGGCGAGCCGCAACTGGCCGCCGGCGGATCCCGGAGGCCGGACAGACGGAGGAGCACACGTGACCGTGGAGAGCACTGCCGCGCGCAAGCCGCGCCGCAGCGGAGCCAAGCGCAGCACCAGCGCGCGGAGCACGAAGAAGCAGTCGGCGGAGCCGGAGCTCGTACAGCTGCTGACCCCGGAGGGCGAGCGGGTCGAGCACCCCGAGTACGCGATCGACCTGACCCCCGACGAGCTGCGCGGCCTGTACCGGGACATGGTGCTGACGCGGCGCTTCGACGCCGAGGCCACCACCCTCCAGCGCCAGGGCGAACTGGGCCTGTGGGCCTCGCTGCTCGGCCAGGAGGCCGCGCAGATCGGCTCCGGCCGGGCGCTGCGCGACGACGACTACGTCTTTCCGACCTACCGTGAGCACGGCGTCGCCTGGTGCCGTGGGGTCGACCCGACCAATCTGCTGGGCATGTTCCGTGGGGTGAACCACGGCGGCTGGGATCCCAACAGCAACAACTTCCACCTGTACACCATCGTCATCGGCGCGCAGACGCTGCACGCCACCGGCTACGCGATGGGCGTGGCCAAGGACGGCGCGGACTCGGCCGTGCTGGCCTACTTCGGCGACGGCGCCTCCAGCCAGGGCGACGTGGCCGAGTCGTTCACCTACTCCGCGGTCTACAACGCCCCGGTCGTCTTCTTCTGCCAGAACAACCAGTGGGCCATCTCCGAGCCCACCGAGAAGCAGACCCGGGTGCCGCTCTACCAGCGCGCGCAAGGGTACGGCTTCCCCGGCGTCCGGGTGGACGGCAACGACGTGCTGGCCTGTCTCGCCGTCACCAAGGCGGCGCTGGAGCGGGCCCGCACCGGCCAGGGGCCGACGCTGGTCGAGGCGTTCACCTACCGCATGGGCGCCCACACCACCTCCGACGACCCGACGCGCTACCGCTCGTCGGAGGAGCGCGAGCTGTGGGAGACCAAGGACCCGATCCTGCGGCTGCGCACCCTCCTCAGCAACGAGAACCTCGCGGACGACGCGTTCTTCGGCGGGCTGGAGGAGGAGGCCGACGCGCTCGCCAAGCGGGTGCGGGAGGCGGTCCGGTCGATGCCCGACCCCGACCACATGGCGTTGTTCGAGCACACCTACGCCGACGGCCACGCCCTCGTGGACGAGGAGCGGGCCCAGTTCGCGGCGTACCAGGCTTCGTTCGTCACCGCCGAGGAAGGCATCTGACATGGCCGCTGAGAAGATGTCGCTCTCCAAGGCGATCAACGCGTCGCTGCGCACGGCCCTCGACAGCGACCCCAAGGTCCTGATCATGGGGGAGGACGTCGGCAAGCTCGGCGGCGTCTTCCGCGTCACCGACGGACTGCAGAAGGACTTCGGCGAGGACCGGGTCATCGACACCCCGCTGGCGGAGTCCGGCATCGTCGGCACCGCGATCGGGCTGGCGCTGCGCGGCTACCGGCCGGTGGTGGAGATCCAGTTCGACGGTTTCGTCTTCCCCGCGTACGACCAGATCGTCACCCAGCTCGCCAAGATGCACGCGCGGTCGCTCGGCAAGGTCAAGATGCCGGTCGTCATCCGCATCCCGTACGGCGGCGGCATCGGTGCGGTCGAGCACCACAGCGAGTCCCCCGAGGCGCTGTTCGCGCACGTCGCCGGGTTGAAGGTGATCTCGCCCTCCAACGCCTCCGACGCCTACTGGATGCTCCAGCAGGCCATCGGCAGCGACGACCCGGTGATCTACTTCGAGCCCAAGCGCCGCTACCACGACAAGGGCGAGGTCGACACCTCGGCGATCCCCGGCCCCCTGCACGCCGCGCGGGTGGCGCGGCCCGGCACCGACCTCACCCTCGCGGCCTACGGCCCGATGGTGAAGGTCGCGCTGGACGCCGCCGCGGCCGCCGCCGAGGAGGGCACGTCGCTGGAGGTCGTGGATCTGCGGTCGATGTCGCCGATCGACTTCGACACGGTCCAGCGGTCCGTCGAGCGGACCGGCAGGCTGGTCGTGGTGCATGAGGCACCGGTTTTCCTGGGGACCGGTGCGGAAATCGCCGCGCGCATCACCGAGCGGTGTTTCTACCACCTCCAGGCCCCGGTGCTGCGGGTCGGCGGCTATCACGCGCCGTACCCGCCCTCGCGGCTGGAGGACGAGTACCTGCCCGACCTGGACCGGGTGCTCGACGCCGTAGACCGTGCGTTGGCGTACTGAAGGGCTTGAGGAGATCGTGACGATGACCGCAGTCGAGCAGCGCTTCCGTGAGTTCAAGATGCCCGACGTGGGCGAGGGACTGACCGAGGCGGAGATCCTCAAGTGGCTGGTGGCGCCGGGCGACACCGTGACCGACGGTCAGGTGGTCTGCGAGGTCGAGACCGCCAAGGCCGCGGTGGAACTGCCCATCCCGTTCACCGGGGTGGTGCACGAGCTGCGCTTCGGCGAGGGCACCACCGTGGACGTGGGCACGGCGATCATCTCGGTGGACACCGACCCGGGCGCCGGAGCCGTGCCCGAGGCCGCCGCCGCGCCGGAACCCGCCGCCGAGGCCCCGGCCGAGGCCGCCGAGCCGGAGGGGCGCCAGGCCAACCTGGTCGGCTACGGCGCCGCGCCCTCCTCCACCAAGCGCCGCCCGCGCAAGGCCCAGCCGGGCGGCCGGCGCCCGGCGGCCGAGGCCGCCCCGGCCCCGGCGCCCGCCTCCGCGCCCGCGCCAGCGGCGCCCGCCGCTCCGGTGCGCCCGGAGCCCGCGCCCGAGCTGAACGGCGACACCGGGGCCGCCCGCCCGCTGGCCAAGCCCCCGGTCCGCAAGCTCGCCAAGGACCTCGGGATCGACCTGGCGACGATCACCCCGACCGGCCCCGGCGGGATCATCACCCGCGAGGACGTCCACGCGGCCGTGGAAGCCCCCGAGGCGGCCCCGGAGCCCGTGGCCCCCACCGCGGGCGCGCGGGAGCGCCGGGTGCCCGTCAAGGGCGTACGGAAGGCCACCGCGCAGGCGATGGTGGACAGCGCCTTCACCGCCCCGCACGTCACGGAGTTCGTCACCGTCGACGTCACCCGCACCATGAAGCTGGTCGCCGGCCTCAAGCAGGACCCGGAGATGGCCGGGCTGCGGGTGAACCCGCTGCTCCTGGTGGCCAAGGCGCTGCTGGTGGCCATCAAGCGCAACCCGGACGTCAACGCCTCCTGGGACCAGGAGAACCAGGAGATCGTCCACAAGGACTACGTCAACCTGGGCATCGCCGCCGCCACCCCGCGCGGTCTGATCGTCCCGAACATCAAGGACGCCCACGCCAAGACGCTGCCCGAGCTGGCCGCCGCCCTCGGCGACCTGGTGTCCACCGCCCGCGAGGGCAGGACCAGCCCGGCGGCGATGTCCGGCGGCACGGTGACCATCACCAACGTCGGCGTCTTCGGCATCGACACCGGCACCCCGATCCTCAACCGCGGGGAGTCGGCGATCCTCGCCTTCGGCGCGGTCAAGCTCCAGCCGTGGGTCCACAAGGGCGAGGTCAAGCCGCGCCAGGTGACGACCCTCGCGCTCTCCTTCGACCACCGGCTGGTCGACGGCGAGCTGGGCTCCAAGGTGCTCGCGGACGTCGCGGCCATCCTGGAACGCCCCAAGCGCCTGATCACCTGGGGTTAGCGGCACGATCCCCCGTCCGCATCGCGGACGGGGGACGGGTGCGCCTCGTCTTGTATCTATGCTGTGCGCATCATGAGTACCGCCGATACGGCCATCAAGCCGCCGCCCGCCGCCGAACGCGTCTACACCCATGTCAAAGAAGCCGTTCTCCAGCGCCGCTACGAGGGCGGCACGCTGCTGAGCGAGGGCGGGCTGGCCGAGGCCGTGGGGGTCTCCCGTACGCCGGTCCGCGAGGCCCTGCTGCGCCTGGAGGCCGAGGGGCTGCTGAAGCTCTACCCCAAGAAGGGCGCGCTGGTGCTGCCCGTCTCCGCCCAGGAGATTGCGGACGTGGTGGAGACCCGGCTGCTGGTCGAGCAGCACGCGGTCGCCAAGGTGGTGCCCGCCGGGGAGCGGCTGCTGCGGCGGCTGGAGGAGCTGCTGGAGGAGCAGAAGGGGCACGCGGCGACCGGCGACCTGGCCGCGTTCGCGGTCGCGGACCGCTGCTTCCACGCGGAGATCGTCCGGGCGGCGGGGAACACGATCCTGGCCCAGCTGTACGACCAGCTGCGCGACCGGCAGCTGCGGATGGGCGTGGCCACCATGCACGCCGAGCCGGACCGGATCGCCAAGAACATCACCGAGCACACCGAGATCCTGGACGCCCTGCGCGCCGGGGACGCGGGCTCGGCGGCCGGGTTCGTCCAGCGCCACATCAGCTGGGTGAACACCCTCGCCCGGGGAGATGTGCGATGACCACGGCCCGACTGCCCGGGGACCCGCCCGGGGGACGGCGTGCCGTCGCCATCTGGGGCCTGGGCGTCTCCGTCTACTTCGTGGCCATCGTCTACCGCACCAGCCTGGGCGTGGCCGGGATCGACGCCGCCGAGCGCTTCCACATCAACGCCTCGGCGCTGTCGACCTTCTCCATGCTCCAGGTCCTCGTCTACGCGGGGATGCAGATACCGGTCGGGCTGATGGTCGACCGGCTCGGCACCCGCAAGGTGCTGGCCTTGGGCATCGTGCTGTTCACCGCCGGCCAGTTCGCCTTCGCGCTGTCCGGCACGTACCCCATGGCGCTGGGCTCCCGGGCGCTGCTCGGCTGCGGTGACGCGATGACGTTCATCAGCGTGCTGCGGCTCGGCTCACGCTGGTTCCCGGCCCGCCGGGGGCCGCTGGTCGGGCAGATCGCCGGGCTGATCGGGATGGCGGGCAACCTGGTCTCCACGCTGGTGATCGCCCAGACCCTGCACAGCGTCGGCTGGACCCCGACCTTCGCGGGCAGCGCGGTCGGCGGGGTGGTCATCCTCGTCCTGGTGCTGCTCTTCCTCAAGGACCACCCGGAGGGGCACGAACCGCCGCCCGCGTCCCGGGCGGACAAGAGCTTCGTGCGCCGGCAGATCGTGGACGCCTGGCGCGAGCCCGGCACCCGGTTGGGCATGTGGACGCACTTCACCACCCAGTTCCCCGCCATGGTCTTCCTGCTGCTGTGGGGGATGCCGTTCCTGGTGGAGGCGCAGGGGCTGTCCCGCGGGGTCGCCGGCGAGCTGCTGACGGTGGTGGTGCTGTCCAACATCGTGATCGGCCTGGTCTACGGGCAGGTCATCGCCCGCCACCACGCCGCCCGCACCCCGCTGGCCCTCGGCACGGTCGGCGCCACCGCCCTGGTGTGGGGCACCGTGCTGTGCTGGCCGGGCGACCACGCGCCGCTGTGGATGCTGGCCGTCATGTGCGCGGTGCTCGGCGCGTGCGGGCCCGCTTCGATGATCGGCTTCGACTTCGCCCGCCCCGCCAACCCGCCCGAGCGGACCGGAACCGCCTCCGGGATCGTCAACATGGGCGGATTCACGGCCTCGATGAGTACGCTGCTCGCCATCGGCGTACTCCTGGACGTGACCGGTGACGACTTCCGCATCGCCTTCGCGGTGGTGTTCGTGCTCCAGGCGCTCGGCGTCTCCCAGATCCTGCGGCTGCGCGGCCGCGCGCACCGCCGGGAGCGCGAGCGCGTGGTCGCCAGCCGCGTCGAGGCGGTGCACGTACCGGCGTGAGCCCCTTGCCCGGTCACGGGGTGATCGCGAAGTGCGCCAGGATCGCGTCGGCCAGCTGCTGGTCCCCCTCGACCTTCACCTGTTCGGCGACGGCCTCGGCGCGCACCCGGCCGCAGGCGAGCCGCAGGTACGTCTCCCAGTCCAGGGAGAGCGTGACGGTCGGGCCCAGCGACACACTGCCGTCGATCGTGGCCCGGCCGTCGGCGTCCACCCGCACGGTGCGCATGAACTCGATCGGGCCGTTCACATCGAAGACCACCGCCGACTGCGGCGCCGCGCCCGCGTCCTTGGCGACCACCTTCGGCAGCGCGGACAGCAACAGGTCCCGGGCGATGTACCCGCCCGGCGAGTCCAGGTCGCCCGGCTGGTTCAGGGCCCGCCGCAGATCCTGCTCGTGCACCCACACATCGAAGGCCCGGCGGGTCAGGGCCTCTTCGAGGGACACCTCGCCGCCGCCGGGCCAGCGCACCATCGTCTCCGGCTGCCGCTTCTCGTTCCGCAGCTGACGGGACCGCCGGATGACGGTGTACTCCAGCTCGGAGGTCATCTCGGGGGCCGTGTGGCAGCGCCGCACGTCGACCTGGACCTCGTGGTAACGCCCCAGCTCGCCCTTCATGTGGAACAGGTCGCGCGGCAGGGAGTGGATGGGGCGCGGATCACCGAGCATCTCGCACTCGAGGCCGATCACGTGCGAGACGACGTCCCGCACCGACCAGCCCGGGCATTCGGTGGCGCGGTTCCATTCGCTCTCCGCGAGCGGGTTCACCAACTCCGATATGGCGTCGATGGAATGCGTCCAGGCGTCGACGGAGGTCTGAAGGCTGGGATGGACGGTCACGGGACCCCTCGGGCGGTTGGTACGCGGGCTGGGTGCAGGTGTGTGGCTTCAAGTTACGCTGCCCACGCGCGCGAGGGCAGTGCTTCGAGTCCGATCGTAGGCCCGGAACGGCGGCTTGCCGCGTGTCGGCGGCGGCCGTGCGCGGTGCCCCGCACGGCGGACCGGGACGGACCGGGGCAAGCCGGTCGAACCGGCCCGCGGGAATGCGTTTCCCCCACCTGATGTTGGATGGGGACATGGCTCCACGTGCACGCGTCCGCGCCCCCCGGCTGACCGGCCGGGGCGGCTGGCTCAACACCGGCGGAAAAGACCTCGGCCTCGCGGATCTGCGAGGCCGCATCGTCATCCTCGACTTCTGGACGTTCTGCTGTGTGAACTGTCTGCACGTCCTGGACGAGCTGCGCGAGCTGGAGGAGAAGCACCGCGACACCGTCGTGATCGTCGGGGTGCACTCGCCGAAGTTCGTCCACGAGGCCGACCACCGGGCCGTCGTGGACGCCGTCGAGCGCTACGAGGTGCACCACCCGGTCCTGGACGACCCTGAGCTGGCCACCTGGAAGAGCTACGCGGTGCGGGCCTGGCCCACCCTCGTCGTCATCGACCCCGAGGGGTACGTGGTCGCAAGCCACGCGGGCGAGGGCCACGCCCACGCCATCGAGACCCTGGTGGGGCGGCTGGAGGCCGAGCACGCCGCCAAGGGCACGCTGCGCCGCGGCGACGGCCCGTACGTACCGCCGGAGCCGGTCCCCACCGAGCTGCGCTTCCCCGGCAAGGCGCTGCTGCTGCCCGGCGGCACCTTCCTGGTCTCCGACACCACCCGCCACCAGCTGGTGGAGCTGGCCGAGGACGGTGAGCGGGTGCTGCGGCGGATCGGCGCGGGGACGCGCGGCCTCACCGACGGCCCGGCGGACCGGGCCCGGTTCAGCGAGCCGCAGGGTCTCGCCGCGCTGCCCGACGGCACGGTGGCGGTCGCCGACACCGTGAACCACGCGCTGCGCCGCTTCGACCCGGCGACCGGTGAGGTCACCACGCTCGCCGGGACCGGCCGCCAGTGGTGGCAGGGCTCGCCCGCCGAGGGGCCGGCGCGCGACGTCGACCTGTCCTCCCCCTGGGACCTGGCCTGGTTCGCCGACCGGCTGTGGATCGCCATGGCGGGCGTGCACCAGCTGTGGACGTACGACCTCCGGACCCAGGTCGTCGCGGCCGCCGCCGGGACCACCAACGAGGGCCTGGTGGACGGGCCGGCGGACCAGGCGTGGTTCTCCCAGCCGTCCGGGCTCGCCGCGAGCGGCGACCGGCTGTGGGTCGCCGACTCCGAGAGTTCCGCGGTGCGCTGGGTCGAGCGGGACGGGGACGGCTTCGCCGTCCGTACCGCCGTCGGCACCGGGCTCTTCGACTTCGGCCACCGGGACGGCGCCGCCGACCAGGCCCTGCTGCAGCATCCGCTGGGCGTCACCGCGCTGCCCGACGGCTCGGTCGCCGTCGCGGACACCTACAACCACGCGCTGCGCCGCTACGACCCGGCCACCGGCGAGGTCTCCACGCTCGCCACGGATCTGCGCGAGCCGTCCGGCGCGGTGCTGGCCGGCCAGGACATCGTGGTCGTGGAGTCCGCCCGGCACCGGCTGACCCGGCTGCGGCTGCCCGAGGAGGCCGTACGGGTCGAGGCGGTGGCCCACCGCACCCAGCGCGCCGCCACCGACATCGCCCCCGGCACGCTCCGGCTGGACGTGGTCTTCCAGGCGCCCGCCGGCCAGAAGCTGGACACCCGCTACGGCCCCTCCACCCGGCTGCTGGTCAGCTCCACCCCGCCCGGGCTGCTGGCGGGCGGCGAGGGCGCGGGCACGGATCTGCGCCGCGAACTGGTCCTGGCCGAGGGGGTCACCGAGGGCGTGCTGCACGTCTCGGCGATGGCCGCGTCCTGCGACGACACGGAGTCTGACAGCGGCTCCGCCGCGGGTGAGAACGCGTACCCGGCCTGCCATGTGCACCAGCAGGACTGGGGCGTTCCGGTCCGGGTCACCGAGGGCGGCGCGGCCCGGCTGCCGCTGGTCCTCGCCGGGATGGACGACGAGTCCTGACCCGGGCTCAGTCCGGGCAGTTGGGGAGCGTCGTGTACTGCACCTGATCGTGATCGATCCGGATGGCCGGGATCCACATCCGCTTGCCGTCCTTCACGACGCGGAACCACATGCTGCTGTGGCCGCCCGCCTCGTCGGTGACGGTGACGCCGTTGGCGATGCGGCAGTCGGCGCGCAGGACGTCGCCGTGCCAGGCCCGCCCGGCGATGTTCGCGGGCCGGTAGGCCAGGTACGGATCCTCGGCCAGCCCCAGCGAGCAGGTGCGGACGCGCTTGGCCCGGCAGTCCTTCTCGGTGTTGTAGACGGTGATCCGCGCCGCGGCACCCGGGGAGGGCTTGTCGTCGTCGGAGGACCTGACGGCGATGACCGTGGCCGTCGCCCCGGCCGCCACGGCGACCGTGCCCACCGCCGCGAGGATGAGCCGCGGCCGCCGTCGGGGCGGCCGGTCCCGCGGGGACGGCGCCGGGGCGCCGTGGGCCGCGACGGCCGTCGCGGGCTCCTCGGCGGGGGCCGCCTCGTTGGCCCGGTGGAGCAGCCTCACCAGCTCGGGCAGCCGGTCCTCGGCGGTGAAGGAGAGCTTGCCCCACTGGACCAGGAGCCGTTCGTCGGGGAGGCTCTGGCCGCGCAGATAGCGGGAGAGCGAGGAGCGGCTGGCGGGCAGCCGCCCCTCCAGCTCCTTGAGGCTCAGGCCCAGTTCGCCGTGCATGTGGCGCAGTGCGGTCACGAATTCCCGTACCGGGCCGGAAAGTTCCTCGGGAAGCGGGGCGAGCGGCTTTCGTCGCGGATTCTCGGATCGATTCGGATGCGCTGGCACGCTTCCCATTGGAGCATGTGGATCATGAGCATGACGAGCGACACGTCCACACCCCCGAGGTGGACGTGCCGCTCGTTACCGGAACCGGATCGCTTACGGACCAGGCCGTGAACTTTCCGCTCAGTCCGTGAACTTCAGCGGTCGGTAGGGCTTGTACTCGCTGCCCGGTTCCAGGCCGTAGGTACGGGTCGTGTGGTCCGTACCGAAGTCACCGCGCTGCTCGTACGAGGTGTACGAGGTGTGGGCGTCGTTGTTCCACTTCTCGAACATCACGACGTGGCGGGTGTTGTTGTCGCCGGAGGCGTCGATCAGCAGATCGCCCGGCTTGAGGTCGCCCACGGCGATGGGCTTGGTGATGCCGGAGCCGGTGAGGCCCACGGTGTTGGTGCCGGGCGCCTTCAGGCCCAGCGCCATGGAGACGTAGCCCGAGCAGTCCTGACGGAAGCCGTCCTTCCAGATCTTGGCCTGGCTGTACGGGACCCGGCCGCCGCCGTTGGCCGTGAGCCAGGTGGCGGCGCGCCGCAGCGCCTCGGCGCGGGTGCCGCCGGGCCGGGGCGGCTCCGGCGGCCGCTGACCGCCGTTCTGCACGGGGACGCCGGGCAGCGAGTCCTCGGGGATGTCCACGGCGAGGACGGTCAGGAAGCCGTTGACCGGGCCGGTGATGTGCGCCATGTAGGTCGAGCACGCGCCGCCCTCGCACGCCTTCTTGCCGGTGTCGACCTGGTAGTCGGCGGTGATGCGGTCCTGCCCCGCGACGCTCTTGTTGATCATGCCGACGGAAGCGGAGCCGGTGTCGGCCGTCTCGTGGACGATCCAGCGCGTGCCCCAGGTGGGGAAGTCGGCCGCGGCCGCCGCCTTGGTGCCGAACTCCCCGCTGGTCGTCTTCAGCTTGAGGGCGCTGCCCTTCCCCTTCGCGGCCTCCGTGTCGCGGCTCAGGGCGTTCTTGCCGGCCGACTGCTCCTTGCCCGCCTTCGCGTCATGGCCGCCGGTGTCCCCGCCGCCCGAGCAGCCCACGAGTCCGGCGGCGCCGATGCCGGCCGCGACGATCGTGGGGAGCACCGTGC
This sequence comes from Streptomyces sp. NBRC 110028, assembly GCF_001417735.1. Lineage (GTDB taxonomy): Bacteria > Actinomycetota > Actinomycetes > Streptomycetales > Streptomycetaceae > Streptomyces. Next base: position 279,466 of record NZ_BBUZ01000022.1, on the reverse strand, counting down.
GCAGGACGGTCCGGTGCCGGGCGGGTGTGGTGGAGTGCGTCATGTGTGTCCATCCCCCTGTGACGAAAGAGCGGGCCGACTGGCCGTCGGAGCCGCTCGGACGAGGCCGCCGGGCTGGTCCGCCGCGGCGACGGGAACCACTCTCGGCCGGAGGGCGGGGGATTTCGGGGGAGCGTGTGTCCCATGGGACGTCCCGTTCCGTCGCACCCGTTCCGACCTGCGGTGACGTGACCGGGAAGGGCCGGGTGCGGGACACCGGCGGCGGCGCCGTGGGACATGGCGGGACAGCGGACGGCCCCCGCCGGAGGCGGGGGCCGTCGGGGACACGTAGCCGGGGGGAGACGGCTACCTGTCCGTCTGGGGAAACCTGTGGCGCGCCGGGCGCGCCGATCACCAGGTGAGCGCGTCGGAGGCGGTGTTCTGCCAGTAGGTCACCTGCGCGGAGCTGTCGACGTACACCCCGCCGGCCGGCAGGTTCACGGTGGTCGAGTTGTCGAGGCCCTTGAGGAACACCTCGAGCTGGGACTCCTTGGCGCCGCTCGAGCCCGAGCCGTCGCCGCTGGAGGTGGTGATGCCCGCGTACGCGGACTCGCCGGGGGCCAGTGTGACGACGGCCTGCGGCTTGGTGTCCTCGGCGGCCGGGGTGGCGGCCTGCGCGTTGCCGAAGCGGAGGATGGGGTAGGAGGGGACGTTGCAGTCCACCCCGGCCCGGTTGGTGAACTTCAGCAGCAGGTGGTTGACGGGCCGCTTGACGGACTGGACCTCCACCGCGGCCTTGTCGACGTCGCAGCTGCCGATCTCCTGGGTGTCGTCCGACCCGGAGCCGCCGCCCTTCTGCGCCGCCGCGCCCCCGCTCTTCCCGGCCTTCTCCTCGGTGCCCTGCGCACTGCCGGTGCCGCTGTCCTGCGCACTGCCCTTGGCGCCGCCGGTGCTGCTCTCGCCGCTGCCCTGGGCCCCGGCGTTGGCGCCGCCCTGCTCGGCCTGGGCCGTGGCCGAGGACTCGGTCTTGCCCGAGCTCTTGGCGCCCGTGCCGTCGTTGTCGCCGCAGGCCGTGAGGGTCAGGCCCGCGGCGACGACCGTGAGACCGGCGGCGACGGAGCGCAGGGCGCGGGAGTGGCGGGCGAGGAAGGTGGTGGTGTGCGACATGGTGGGTTCCCCCAGTGAGGTTCGGCTGCTGTCCGGTACGACAACAACTCTGTCCGGGGCGGCTGACGTATCGCTGCCGTCCGGCTGCGATACGCTAACGCATCACTAACGTCCCACCGCGCGCCCCTCCCTCACGCCGGGCCGTCCCCCTCACCGGACGGTCCCGCGCCCCGGCCGCCGTCGCCCTGGGCGAAGAGTTTCACCAGGTCACTCATGACGTAGCGGTTGGTGGCCTCCTCGTCCAGCAGATGCATCTCGGCAAGCCGCTCCAGGGAGTCCTGGATCAGGTCGGGGTCCGCCCCGGACAGCGCGGCCGCCTCAGCGGTGTTGACCTCCCGGGCGAAACCGGCGCCGAGCGCCCGCAGCAACTGCGCGTCGTCCGCGGAGAGCCGGGCCACCGAGTTGCGCAGCGCGGCCGCCACCCCGGCGTCCTCCGCCGACAGCAGGGCCAGCCGCCGCCGCTCGTCGCGGAGCGCGGTGGCCAGCCGGGCCAGCCGCCACCGCGGCCGGGCCACCAGCTGGGCGGAGGCGGCGCGCAGCGCGAGCGGCAGCCCGTCGCACAGCGTCACCAGCTCCTCGGCGGCGGCCGGGTCCTCGGCGACCCGGTCGGGGCCGAGCAGCGCGCCGATCAGGGCCGCCCCGTCCTCGGGGCCGAGCGCGTGCAGCCGCACCGGGCGGGCCGCGTCGGTGGCGATCAGCCCGTCCAGCCGGGACCGGCTGGTGACCAGCGTGGCGCAGTGCGGGCCGCCGGGCAGCAGCGGGCGCACCTGGGCCGAACTGCTGGCGTTGTCCAGCACCACCAGCAGCCGCCGCTGGGCCACCAGCGAGCGGTAGAGCGCCCCCGCGGCCTGCTCGGAGGGCGGTATCTGGTCGGCGGGGGTGCCCATGGCGAGCAGGAACTCGCGCAGCACGGCGGCGGGTTCCGCCTCCTCGCCACCGCTGAAGCCGCGCAGATCGGCGAAGAGCCGCCCGTCGGGGAAGGCGGCGGCGTGCGCGTGGCCCCAGCGCACGGCCAGGCCCGTCTTGCCGACCCCGGCGGGCCCGGTGACGAGGGTGATGCCGCCCTCGGCGGGGAGCCCGGCGGGGGCGCCGCCGTACGGGTGGTCCTGTCCGGCGGCGGGCAGCGCCAGCCGGGTCAGCTCGGCCAACTCCGCGTCCCGGCCGAGGAATCCGGCGGGCGGCCGGGGCAGCAGCTCCGGCGCGGGGCCGGGCGCGGGGGCGCCCGAGGCCGCCGTGGGCGCGGGCGCGGCGGGCGCGGCCGGGGCCTCGCCGCCGCGCGGGTCACGCGGGTCGCGGGGGACACGCGGGTCGGGCGGCGGTTCCGTCGCGGGCACCGCCCGCAGGATCTCCTGGTACGCGGCGGTCAGCCGCTCCCCCGGGTCGACGCCCAGGTCGTCGGCCAGCATCTCGCGGGTGCGGTGGAACCAGGCGATCGCGTCGGACTGCCGCCCGGTGCGGTACAGCACCAGCATCAGATCCGCGATCAGCCCCTCGCGCAGCGGATTGCCGAGGGCCGCCGGATGCAGCACCCCCGCCGCCTTCTCGTACTCGCCGAGCGCCCCGTGCGCCCGGGCCAGGGCCTCCACGGCGGTCAGCCGCCGCTCCTCCAGGGCGTGCGCGGCCGCCGCGAAGGGCGGGCTGGCCACCGTCCCGGTGAGCGCCGGGCCGCGCCACAGCCCGAGCGCCTGCCGCAGCATCGGCACCGCGTCGGCCGGGGCGGACTCGGGGTCGGCCCGGGCGACCAGGTCGTCGAAGCGCACGGTGTCCACGAGCGAGGCGGGCAGCCGGAGCAGATAGGCGGAAGCGTGGGTGGTCAGCTCGACGCCGCAGGCCTCGGCGCCGCCCTCGGCGAGGGCCGCGCGCAGCCGGGAGACATGGCCCTGGATGACGGTACGGGCGTGGGCGGGCGGCTCGTCCTCCCACAGTCCGGAGACCAACTGCTCGACCGAGACGGTCGAGTTGGGACGCAGGAGCAGCATCGCGAGCACGCTGCGGCGCTTGGCCGGTCCCAGCGGAAGCTCGACGGGGGCTGTCGCGGGGCCCGTGGTCACGGTCACCGGGCCCAGCAGGGAGAAGTCCAACTCAGCCCTCCAGAAAAGCGGTGAGTGCCTTGGCGAGCAGTCGCGGGTCCTGCGCTCCGCACAGTTCGCGCGCGGAGTGCATGGACAGGATCGCGACGCCGATGTCGACGGTGGCGATGCCGTGCCGGGCGGCGGTGATCGGTCCGATCGTGGTGCCGCACGGCATGGCGTTGTGGGATACGAAGCTCTGCCAGGGCACGCCCGCGCGCTCGCACGCGGCGACGAAGACGGCCCGCCCGGAGCCGTCGGTGGCGTACCGCTGGTTGACGTTGACCTTGAGGATGGGTCCTCCGTTGGGCCGCGGGTGGTGGCCCGGTTCGTGGCGTTCGGCGTAGTTGGGGTGGACGGCGTGGCTGGTGTCGGAGGACAGGCAGACGGTGCCCGCGAAGGCCCGGGCCCGGTCCTCGTAGCCGCCGCCGCGCGCGTAGACGGAACGTTCGAGCACGTTCCCCAGCAGCGGGCCGTCGGCGCCGGTGTCGGACTGGCTGCCGTTCTCCTCGTGGTCGAAGGCGGCGAGCACCGGGATGTACGGCAGCTCCGGGCGGGCCGCGGCGGCGGTGAGCGCGGCCGTCCCGGCGTGCACGGACAGCAGGTTGTCCATCCGGGGCCCGGCGACCAGTTCGCGGTCCCGGCCGAGGTAGGCGGGCGGTTCGACGCTGTGCACCATCAGGTCCCAGCCCGTCACGTCCTCGGCCGCCACCCCGGTCTCCTCGGCGACGAACCGGATGAGGTCGCCCTCCTCGGCGCTGCCCAGCCCCCAGACCGGCGTCATATGGCGCTGCTTGTCGAGCTTCAGCCCGTCGGTGTTGACGGACCGGTCGAGGTGGACGGCGAGCTGGGGCACGCGCAGCAGGGGTCTGTCGACGGTGACGAGGCGGCTGGAGCCGTCCCGCAGGGTGATCCGGCCGGAGAGCCCGAGGTCGCGGTCGAGCCAGGTGTTGAGGAGCGCGCCGCCGTAGATCTCGACGGCGATCTGCCGCCAGCCGTGGGCGCCGGTGTCGGGGATCGGCTTGACGCGCAGATTGGGAGAGTCGGTGTGAGCGCCGACAATCCGGTACGGAGTGCACGGGCTCGCGTCCTCCGGCACGTACCAGGCGACGATCGCGCCGCCCCGCAGCACATACCGTCCGCCCGCCGCGCCGTCCCAGGCCGCCGTCTCCTCGACCTGCCGGAAACCCGCCTTCTCCAGACGCTCCGCCGTGTTCGCCACCGCGTGGTACGGCGAGGGGCTGGCGCGGAGGAAGGACATCAGGTCATCGGTGTGGCCGCGGTCGATGCCGGGGTGTGCGCTCATGACATCAGCATAGATTCGGGGCCGCCTTGGCTGTCGGGGTGAGTGTGCCCGGGTACGGGTCGTGAGGAGGGCCCCATCCGTGGGGCCGCGTTGATCCAATCTGATGAAAGCACGTCAGACCGGCGGTATAAAAGTCGCGCATCGGCCAATAGTCCCCTTAACCGCTCACCATCGCACTCAAGGGGACAGCGGATGCGCGTTCTTCGACACCTCCTCCTCATCCTGGGGTCGCTGCTGCTGCTGCTGTGCGGCGGAGGACAGGCCCTGGCGCAACCCGCCGGACCGTTCCCCGCCGGGCGGCTGCCGGCCCCGGCCCCGGCGCCCAAGTCCTCACCCGGCACCGCGGCGGAGAAGGACGGAGCCGAAGGCGGCGCCAAGGGCCACCCACCCTGTCCCGCCACCCATCGCATCGGGGGGACCAACTCCGCACCCACCCGGCCCTTCCAGCGGTACTACAAGGGCGACTGGCGGCTCGGCCCCGCCGAACTGCCCCGCACGGGCGCGATCGGGAAGATGCTGAAGGGCTACGAGCGGCTGGGCGGCCTGTCCGCCTCCGCGTTCCTGACGTGCTACTGGAACGAGCGGACCGGCGGCTGGTGGTATCCGTACCCCGACGGCTGGGTCCTGCTGAACGGGGTACCGCTCAAGACCACCATCACGCTGAAGGCGGGTCAGAAGGTCGACCTCTTCGGCAGTGGTTTCGGCCACTTCCTCGCCCCGGCGGGCACCCCGTACGCGGAGCGGGCGCTGCCGCCGAGCAACCTGGACACCTACGATCCGGCCTACCCCTACGGCTACCACCTCTACGAGGTCACCAAGCCGTTCCTGGTGGACGCCGGGCCCATCCGGCCCTGGTTCGGCCAGCCGGGTGACGGGCTGCAGTACCTGACGGGTCCTTCGATTCCCCAGCTCGTTGCCGCGGGTAACCTGCGGCCGCTGAACTGACCGCGCATCCTGGTGCCGTGGACAGAACGGAACTCGTCCGGGTGCTGCGCGCCGAGCAGGTCCCGGACGCTTTGTACGACATTCCCGGCGTGCGGGACATCGAAGTCCAGCCGGACGCCTACTACTTCCTGCGGCCCGCGCCGGACGGCGGCTGGGTGACCGGGTTGTGGGAGCGCTCGGTGGACAGGGACGTCAGCCGCTTCGCCTCCGAGGACGAGGCGTGCCAGGACCTGCTCACCAAGCTGCGGGCCCGGCCGCGCCCGCCCGGGGCCGGGCAGGAGACGGTGGAGGAGCTGCTGGCGCAGGGCGAGGAGCTGCGGCGCCGGGCGCGTGAGGAGGTGGAGCGGGCCCTGCGGGAGCATCCGCCCGATCAGGAGAGCTGACGAGGCGGGAGCCGGTCGCCCCCCGGTGAAGGAGAGGGGCGGCCGGCTCCCGGGTCCGCCGGACCGGGGCCCGGAAGGCTCAGAAGGCGGCCTCGTCCAGGTCCATCAGCTCCTTGGTGACGGACTCGGCCAGCGCGCGCTGCACCGAGACGCCCGGCAGGATCTCGTTGGCGAAGAACTTCGCGGCCGCGATCTTGCCCTCGTAGAACGGCACGTCCTTGGTGGCGGCGCCGCCCAGCTTCTCCGCGGCGACGGCCGCGCCCCGCAGGAGGAGGTAGCCGATCACCACGTCGCCGGAGGCGAGCAGCAGCCGGGTGGCGTTGAGGCCGACCTTGTAGATCGAGCTGACGTCCTGCTCGGTGGCCGAGAGGTCGGTGAGCATGGCGCCCACGATGCCCTCCAGGTCGACCGCGGCCTGGGCGAGCCGGTCGCGGGCCGGGGCCAGCTCCTCGCCGCCGGCGGCCTCCGCCAGGAACTTCTTGATCTCCTCGGAGAGGGTGGTCAGCGCCTGGCCCTGGTCCCGGACGATCTTGCGGAAGAAGAAGTCCTGGCCCTGGATGGCGGTGGTGCCCTCGTAGAGGGTGTCGATCTTGGCGTCCCGGATGTACTGCTCCAGCGGGTACTCCTGGAGGTAGCCGGAGCCGCCGATGGTCTGCAGGGACTGTGCCAGCTGCTCGTACGCCTTCTCCGAGCCGTAGCCCTTGACGATCGGCAGCAGCAGGTCGTTGAGGCGGGAGTCGGCCGAGGCGTCCTCGCCCGCGGCCTCCTTGACCATGATCTCGTCCTGGACGGAGGCGGTGTAGAGGACGAGGGCGCGCAGGCCCTCCGCGTACGCCTTCTGCGTCATGAGCGAGCGGCGCACGTCCGGGTGGTGGGTGATGGTGACGCGCGGGGCGGTCTTGTCGGTGAAGGCCGCCAGGTCCGGGCCCTGGACCCGCTCCCTGGCGTACTCCAGCGCGTTGAGGTAGCCGGTGGACAGGGTGGCCATGGCCTTCGTGCCGACCATCATCCGCGCGAACTCGATGATCTTGAACATCTGGCGGATGCCGTCGTGCTTCTCGCCCAGCAGCCAGCCCTTGGCCGGGGTGCCGGCGCCGAAGGTCAGCTCGCAGGTGTTGGAGACGCGCAGACCCATCTTGTGCTCGACGTTGGTCGCGTAGACGCCATTGCGCTCGCCCAGCTCGCCGCTGTCCCAGTCGAAGTCGTACTTGGGGACGATGAACAGCGACAGCCCCTTGGTGCCCGGTCCCGCGCCCTCGGGGCGGGCCAGCACGAAGTGGATGATGTTGTCCGAGACGTCGTGCTCACCGGAGGTGATGAACCGCTTCACGCCCTCGATGTGCCAGGTGCCGTCCTCCTGCCGGACCGCCTTGGCGCGGCCGGCGCCCACGTCCGAGCCCGCGTCGGGCTCGGTCAGCACCATGGTGGAGCCCCACTGCTTGTCCACCATCAGCTGCGCGATCTTCAGCTGCTCCTCGGTGCCCTCGTCGTGCAGGACGCCCGCGAAGGACGGGCCGGAGGCGTACATCCAGATCGGGGTGTTGGCGCCGAGGATCGTCTCGGCCGAGGCCCACAGCAGCGAGCGCGGGCAGGAGGTGCCGCCCAGGTTCTCCGGGACCCCGAGCCGCCACCACTCGGCGTCCATGTACGCCTGGTAGCTCTTCTTGAACGACTCGGGCAGCGGCGCCGTGTGCGTCTTCGGGTCGAAGACCGGCGGATTGCGGTCCGCGTCGGCGTAGGAGGCGGCCAGCTCGTTCTCCGAGAGCCGGGATATCTCGGCGAGCACGCTCTTGGCGGTCTCGACGTCCATCTCCGCGAACGGTCCGGTGCCGTACAGCTTGTCGCGGCCGAGCACCTCGAAGAGGTTGAACTCGATGTCGCGGAGATTCGACTTGTAGTGCCCCATGGCGACGGCTCCGTAAGGCTCGGGAGAGGCGGGACCTCTTCGTGACGCGGTATCGATCAGCAGTCCGGCGCAGTCAATCCGGTTCCGCCATGATGCTACCCGTGGGTAATAAAGGGCAACCCTCAACCGGGTAACTGTGACTCAGTACGCTTCGGGGCATGTACGGCTACGACCAGAACGCGAGCGCAGGGCAGGGCTACGCCGCTCCGCCGCCTCCGCCGCAACAGCAGCCGCATTCGCCACACCACTCACAGCCGGGTCCCGGCTACGGTGGGCAGCCGCTGTACCCCGAGCCCTCGCCGCCGTCCCTGGCGGACGCGGTGCGCGCCTTCACCACGGGCTCGATGGCGGCGGAGGACTTCCAGCAGATCTTCGCGACCTCGAAGGTCTACTGCCCGCGCGGTGACAACCCCGGCTTCCTCGCGCTGCACAACACCCAGCAGCCGGTGATCCCGATGTTCACCTCGCTCAAGGAGCTGCGGCGGTACGCGGGCAAGGAGTCCAAGTACTTCGTGATCACCGGTGCCGAGGTGATCGACCTGCTGCCGACCGGCTACGGCTTCGTCCTCGACATGGAGGGTGAGCACCGCATGGTCTTCGACGCGAAGGCGGTGGAGCAGATGGTCGACTTCGCCATGCGGCGCATGTACGGCTAGGTCCTGTCCGGCGGATCTTCGTGGGTCAGCCCGCGGCGTCTGGTGTGGTGCATCGCGAGGCGGAGGGTCGCCCTCGTGCCGGGTCGTACTCGGGCGATCCCGACAACGCGGCGAGGTGCCGCGCCAGGCGTCGCGGGCCCGCGAAGATCCGCCGGACAGGACCTGGACGCCATCGCTTCGCGGACGGCCGATCCGCGCCTCATGCCCCTCGTGTCCCGCGAGAGCGGGAATAGCGCCCCCCTTGCGAGTCGTTCAGCCTTCAATTAAGTTGAATGGTGAACGACCGAGGAGGCCGTCATGCCCGCAGTGACCGTAGACAACCCCCTGACCCTGCCCCGGGTCGCCGCGCCCGCCGAGGCGCGCCCCCGCCCGGTGCTCGGCGTCACCACCGCGCCCGGTGGCTTCGAGGGCGAGGGATTCCCGGTGCGGCGCGCCTTCGCCGGGATCGACTACAAGCACCTGGACCCGTTCATCATGATGGACCAGATGGGCGAGGTGGAGTACGCGCCGGGCGAGCCCAAGGGCACCCCCTGGCACCCCCACCGCGGCTTCGAGACCGTCACGTACATCATCGACGGGATCTTCGACCACCAGGACTCGCAGGGCGGTGGCGGCACGATCACCAACGGTGACACCCAGTGGATGACGGCCGGCTCCGGCCTCCTCCACATCGAGGCCCCGCCGGAGTCCCTGGTCGTGTCGGGCGGCCTCTTCCACGGCCTCCAGCTGTGGGTGAACCTCCCGGCCGAGGACAAGATGATGCCCCCGCGCTACCAGGACATCCGCGGTGGCCAGGTCCAGCTGCTGACCTCCCCGGACGGCGGCGCGCTGCTGCGCGTCATAGCCGGTGAGCTGGACGGGCACGCCGGTCCCGGCATCACGCACACGCCGATCACGATGATCCACGCGACGGTGGCGCCGGGCGCCGAGATCACCCTGCCCTGGCGTGAGGACTTCAACGGGCTGGCGTACGTGCTGGCGGGCAAGGGCTCGGTCGGTGCCGAGCGCCGTCCGATCCATCTGGGCCAGACCGCGGTCTTCGGCGCCGGCGGTTCGCTGACCGTCCGCGCGGACGAGCAGCAGGACTCCCACACGCCGGACCTGGAGGTCGTCCTCCTCGGCGGCCGGCCGATCCGGGAGCCGATGGCGCACTACGGGCCGTTCGTGATGAACACCCGCGCCGAGCTGCAGCAGGCGTTCGAGGACTTCCAGAAGGGCCGGCTCGGCACGATCCCGGCGGTGCACGGGATGTCCGAGGGCGGGATATAAGGCTCGCCGGGACCAGACGCGAACGAGCCCCGTCCGGATACGGACGGGGCTCGTCGGCGCTTACGGGCGGATCACCCGTCTTTCCGCGGTGTCTCAGTGTTGCCCGGCGCGACGCTTCCGGGTCACGAACGCGGCTGTCGCGCCCGCACCGGCCAGCAGGGCACTGAGGGAGATGATCTTCAGCAGGCCGGACGCGCCTGTGTTGGCCAGCGAACCACCGCCTCCGCCACTGCCCGATCCTGTGCCGGTCCCCGATCCTCCGCCGGTCCCCGAGCCTCCGCCGGACTGGGGGCCCGGGTTGTTGGGCGGCTCGGACGCGGGCGGCTCATGGGACGGCGGCTCGGACGAGGACGGGGTGGGCGTCGGCGTCGGCGTCGGAGCCGGCGGCTTCGCCTTGGGGATGTACACACCGGCGTCGATGGTGTGATCGACCTCTCCCGGCTTGCCCGGCGCCGTGACAGGTGCCTGTCCGTCGCACAGCCGCCCGGTCTTCGGCGGGGTCACATTCGAGTCATGAGCCCGGTTGCCACCGGCCCGCGGGAGCGTGAACCGCAGCTTGGTGGCCGCCGGCTGAGTCGGCACCTCGCTGGTGTCCGCGGTACACACATCGAACTGCACCGTGTACTTCGCACCCGGCTTGAGCTCGTAGGCGGCGCCGACGCCACCGAAGTAGTACTCGCCGGCGGCATCGGTCGTGGTCGTGGCGACCTGCTTGCCGTCGGCATCGAGCAGGTTGACCGTCGCGTCCGGCAGCGGCACCTCGTTGCGTCCCTCGGGGTCCTGGATCCCGTTGTGGTCGCCGTCGAACCAGACCCGGTTGCCGATCTGGATCGGCGCGTTCGCCGCCTCATAGGCGATGTCGCCGAGCCCACCGGCCTTGCCGAACCCGCTCTGAGCCTGACTGACGAACTGGTACGCGTTGGCGGCCGGAGCGTTGCCCGGGCCCTGACCGGTCGTGACGTTGTGGTAACCGGTCCCGGAGGTCGCGACGTTGACGGTCGGGTCGAACTCCGTGCTGACGACCCACTGCTGCTGCGGAATGTAGGCCACCGACCCCAGCGCGGTCTCCGCGTGAACTCCGTTGCCGAAGAAGTCGCCCGGGAAGTACTCGGCGACACTCGCGTCCTGGCCGCCACCGGTGGCGGGGGTGGCGTGGTTCGGGCAGTTCCCGGTGCCTTCCCACTCGTATTCACCGGTGGGAGTGGCGCAGGCCATGTTGATGTCACCGCCGGCCATGCCGTTTTCCGGGTCGTTGTTGTCCGGCCTCGGGTCCAGTCCACCCCAGCTCACGACGTCCATGAACCGGTCGCGGAAACCGAGGACCATCGAACCGTCGCGGGTGAAGGCGAGGGAGGCGAGCTCCGGCTGCGGATCGATGAAGACGTTGCCCACCTTCCGCTCGTCCCAGGTGGCCAGGGAGGTGTTCCACGGGTTCCAGTGGGTGGCCCGGTCGACATCGTTGGAACCGAAGACGGAGCCGCGCTTGCCGGTGAGCGGCTGGGTCAGCACGGTGTCGAACCGCTCGCCGTCGTAGGCGTAGACGACGGCTTTCAGGTCTTCGCGCTGCTGTGTGCTCTCTGCGTTGCACACACCACCGACGTAGAGCTTGTTGTCGTGGACCTGAAGACCGAACGGCCGCCAGTCGCCGGAGTTCGCGCAGCCCGGGTCCGGGATGCGCACCGTCGCCTTCGGCGCGGACGCGGTGGCCCCGGTCGCGTCGAAGCTGACCAGGCGCCGGGTCAGCAGGTTCACCGCGTACAGCGTCGAACCGTCCTCGGACAGGGCCAGACCGCCGATGCTCTCCTTGCCCGGTGCGTTGGTGAACCCGGCGTCCTTGATCATGTTGGTGGCGTCGTGCGGGGTCACCGCGGCGCCCGGCACCTTCGCGAACAGGGTCGGAGCGCTCCCACCGTCGGTCGGCGTGGTGTAGATCGCGTCACCGCCGCCCGGCCCGTACGGGGTGTAGCGCCGGGCGAACGCGCCCTGGAAGATCCGCTTCTGGTACTTGTCGTAGGCCAGCGCGAACGTCGTGCCCACCTGGTCCTGGGTGTTGAGCGCGGTCGGGCACGCCGTGTCGCCAGGACACGTACCGCGTTTGTCCGTTCCGAACGCCACCAGTGCCCGGGTGTCCTTACCGTCGGCGGTGTTCTGGATCGGTACGAAATAGCGCGAGTCCGGCAGCGCGTAATCGGCCGGATTCCAGACCCCGGTGATGACCGAGTCGTCCTTGCCATCCGACACGTCCACGAATGTCGTGAAGCTGTCGAAGTGGTTTTTTTCCGTCGCCGCCGGTGCCGCCCGCAGATGCTTGTTGTACGGCGCCGGAATGGTGACGTCGACGCGGTACTGGCCGCCGGTCAGCTCGGTGGACTTGGAGACCACCACCTTTCCGGTGGCGTCCGTGGTGCCGGTGACCCGGTGGCCGGCGGGGTCCGACACCTGGACCTTCATGCCCCGCTGCGGCACATCCATGGTCGTGTTGATCAGACCGGTGCCGAAGAAATCCCGCAGCACCTGAACCGTCAGGGTGCCGTCGCCAGTCGAGGCGGTGGCCGTCCCGGCCGTCGTGCCCATGGCGCTGCCCAGCAGTACGAAAGAGCAGAGGCCCACTCGTGCCACTGCGCCCGTACGCTTTCCGGCTGTCCGGCGTAACCTTCCACATACTCTTCGCACAGCCATCACTCTCCCCTCGTGATGTGAACCGACCACCCGTTTCCGGTCGGGTATCCGTTCCCCGACTCCGGGTGACATGTCGGTCATGAAAAGGGCCCACCGCTGTTTCGGTGGGCCCGGTCGTTCTTGGTCGTCCTGCCGGATGGAGCGAATTCAGGGATTCGGGAGTGCCTTCCCCAGGCCAGTCGCACTCGTCCTCGCTTCCTCACGCGGAAACAGCACAAGAGTCTGAATTGCCACCCTGAACCGCCTCACCAGCAGCGATACTGTAGCGGGTGCACGCCAAGATCGGGGGGAGAGCAGGGAATGAACAAGCGGAACGTGTTAGCAATCCGCCGGGTACGGAGTCTGAAAATCAGACACGTTTTCTCGCGGCGCGCGGCCGGCCAGCGCCGATGGCCGCGGCCACGCTGGGTGGTGGCCGGGACCGGCGGTGTGGCCGTCGCGGTGGCCACGTTCCTGGTCGCGAGCAGCGGCTCCGCCCCCACCGGTCCTAGGGAACTGACCTCGGATCAGGCGGGCCGTCTGGCGGTCACGCGGTTCCTCAACTTCCAGGCGGGCGGACGGGCCGTGACGATCAACGTGCCGGGCACCGCCGGTGGGCTGACCATCACCGGATCCATCGACTACCGCCGCAAGATCGGTTACGGCGCGGTGCGCGGCACCGGGCGCGACACCTCCAGCGACGGGCTGCTCCAGTGGACGGCCACCACCGTGTCCGTCCACCCGATGGCGAACACCCCGGTGAAGGCACCGGCACGGCCGCCGGGGTCGGGCTGGTACAGCCGTCCGTTGCAGAGGTACGGCAGTTCGCTGGACAGTTCGCTGGCCATCGCGCTGAAGCTCGGCAACGACCGGCCGGACAACGCCGAACTGCTGCCGCAGAACGGTGCCGCCTGGGTGGGACAGGACCGGTTGGACGGGCATCAGGTGGACATCATGACCGGGCCGAGGGCCGCCCGTGCCGCGACCGGTACCGCGGCCTCCGGTCCGGCGGGCGCGGGTGCCGTGCGCTACTGGATCGGCTCGGACGGCACCATGTACCGGGTGCGCGTCGGCGTGGCTTCCGCGTCGCGGCCGGTGGTCATCGACTTCGACACCCAGAAGTACGTGCCGGTCCGGCCGGTCCCCGGAGTCACCCCGAAGCGGTAGCCGCAGCTCAGGACGTCCGCACCTGCGCGGCCGCGGCGAGCAGCGACACCGGCGGCAGCGGGATGTCCGCCGCGTCAGGGAGCGCCGGAACGGCCGGAACAGCGGTGGCGCCCGTGGTGGTGGCCTTCGGGAACTGCGGCTGTCGGCTGGGCGCCGCCACATCGGTGAACGGGATACCGCCGGGTGCCGTCGGCTTCGCCCAGGTGCCGGACGGCGAGGGCGACCGGGCGGGACGCGGGCAGGACGCGGTGGTCGCGAGCTTGGCGGGCACCGTCGTGCGCAGCTCGTTGCCGCGCAGGCAGTTGCCCCGTCCCTTCGTGGCGGTGGGGAACGTCCAGCCGACGTCGACGCCGTTGGCCGCGAAGGTGTTGTCCAGGATCTGGTTGCCGTTCGGCGGTATGTCGGCGTTCGCGGTGATCACCAGCCCGGCGTTGCCGTTGCCGGAGATCCGGTTGCGGACGAACTGGTTGTCGCTGCCGCCGTCGACGCCGACGCCGATGCCCCAGCCGCCATCGGCCTGTTCGGGGGTGGCCTTCTGCTGGTTGGCCGCGACCAGGTTGCCCGCGATGACGGCCGCCTTCTGCGGGAGCAGCTTCTCCTGGTGGTCGGAGTTGGTGGTGAGTCCGACCCGGTTGCCGACCAGGCGGTTACCGACCACGTACATGTCGCCGCCGGCATTGGTGCCTTCGTAACCGACCGCGTTGAGTTCGGCGATGTTGTCCCGCACCACGATGCGACACGGCTTGCACTGTCCGACGTAGATCCCCGAATCGGCCGAGCCCGACGCGTACGAGCGCTCGATGACACCGTTCTGCGCGGAGAACGCGTAGATGCCGTACAGCCCGTTGCGGGTCGCGGTCACGTGGGAGACCAGGAACGACTTCAGGAAGGTGACGGGCTCGTCGCCGGTGTCGTAGCCGCCGGACTGCCCCGGCATTCCGGCAGCCGCCTTCGCCGAACCGGTGACCAGGACCCCGTTCTGCGTGTTGTTCCGCACCGTCAGGTTCTCCACGGCCACCCCGGGAGCGGTGACGACGATGCCGTTCGGCTGCTTCAAGCGCCCGTCGATGACGACCTTGTCCCGAAGCGTGCCGCGGAGGGTGATGCGGGCCTTGGAGATCTTCACCGACTCGTGGTAGACGCCCGGCGCGACCAGTACGAGATCGCCGGGCCGGGCCAGGGACACCGCGGCCGAGATCGTCGGGGCGTCGGCCGGCACGTTGATCGTCACATGCGAACCGGACGGCCGTCGGCCGTCGTCCGACCCGTCATCGCCTCCGCCGCAGCCGACCAGTACGGGTGCCAGTGTGCCGAGCACGGCGGCGATCAGGCGAAGACGGAGACGAGGCATGTCCTCATCCTGGCACGGTCGTTGACGGAGCGCAGGCGTCGAGGCGGTATGGCACAGTTCACACTGTGCGCCAAGCCGACTTCACCCCGTCACGCCGCGCGTTTCTCGGTGCCACCGGCACTGTGACCGCCGTCGGCCTCACCGCCGGGTGCCAATCAGATTCCGCCCGGCCGGACCGGTCCGCCGACCCCGCGCCGACCCCGCCGGTGTCACCAACGGGCCGGTACCAGGCGGGCATCGTGCGCCCCCAGCCGGCCCAGCCGAACCTGCTGGCCGTGGTGGCCGACCTCGTCGACGCCGCGCCGGTCCGCCCGTTGCTGGCCGAACTCGGCCGGGCCGTCCGCGCGCTCACCACGGGGTCCGACGCACGGCTGATGGGCCTGCCGCCCGGCGATCTCACCGTGACGATCGGGGTGGGCCCCCGGCTGGTGCGCACGGTCGATCCCGCCCTCCCCGGCGCGCAGGACCTGCCGCGGTTCTCCCGCGAGCGGATCGCCCCCGAGGCGCGCGGCGGCGACCTGCTGATACAGATCTGCGCCGGCGACCCCATGGTCGTCACCGTCGTGGCCGCCGCGCTTCTGGAGCAGGCCGGTGACCGGATACGGGAACGCTGGCGGCAGTCCGGACGCCGCGGTGCGAACGTGCCGGTGCGCCAGGGCCTCGCCGCGCCACGGAACCTGTTCGGTTTCGTCGACGGCATCGTGGGCCCCCACACGAAGGCCGAACAACGACGCCATCTGTGGCTGGCCGGACCGGCTCCGGTCGCCGGCGGCACCCTGGCCGTCCTGCGGCGCATGGAACTCGACCTGCCGCGGTTCGCCAGGCTGTCGGTCGCCGAACAGGAAGCGGTCTTCGGCCGGCACCGGGACACCGGCGTGCCCCTCTCCGGCGGCACCATCGCCTCGGGCCCGGACCTCGGCGCCAAGACGCCGGACGGACGCTACCTCGTCCCGGCGGACGCCCACGCCCGCAGAGCGCACGCCAACGTGGTCGGCGTCGGCCTCATGCTGCGTCGCTCCTACAGCATCGACGGACCCGCCCCCGGCCTGCTCTTCATGAGCTTCCAGAACGACATACGCACGTTCACCAGCACCCTCACCAGCATGGACAACTCCGACGCCCTGCTGGGGTTCACGACCACGACCGCCAGCGCGACCTTCCTGGTGCTTCCCGGCTTCGACGGACAACGCCCGCTCGGCGACCAACTCTTCCGCTGATCCGGCCTGATCCACAAGACACCCTCTAGCCCGCCGCCTCCGGCGGGCGCTCGTGGAGTTCGTACCAGATGCACTTGCCGTCGCCCCGGGGGTCGACTCCCCAGGCGTCGGCCAGCATCTCCATCAGCAGCAGCCCCCGCCCGGACGAGGCGAGTTCGCCGGGGCGGCGGCGGTGCGGCAGCTCGTCGCTGCCGTCCGCGACGTCCAGCCGCAGCCGCCTGGACCCGCGCCGCCCACTGACCTCGGCGACCAGCAGGGCGTCCCCGTCGGTGTGCACCAGGACGTTGGTGACCATCTCGGAGAGCAGCAGCACCGCCGACTCCACCTGGTCCGGGTCCGCCCAGTCGTGCAGCATGTCGCGCAACTGGCGGCGGGCGCCCGCTATCCGCTCCGGCTCGGCCTGCGCGAGCGTGATCGCGGTACGCCGCACCGGCGCCGAACCGGGCCCGACCAGGCACACCTCCGCGTCCCGGCGGATCAGCAGCAGCGCTATGTCGTCCTCGCGTCGGTCGGCGAGAGGGCCGGTGGTGTGGTGCGAGGGCGGCCCGTGCACGGCCTGCACCAGCGCCTCGGCGAGCGCTTCCAGGTCGTGGGGGCCGTCGGTAGCGGTGGCCGGGTGCTCGAAGACCGACCGGATCCGGTCCCAGCCGGTCTCCAGATCGTGGCCACCGGTCTCGATCAGCCCGTCGGTGCACATCAGGAGCGTCTCGCCGGGCTCCAGCACGACCCGGGTGGTGGGGTAGTCGCCCTCCGGGTCGACGCCCAGCGGCAGCCCGCCCGCGGTGGGGCGGATCATCAGCGTGCCGTCGGCCAGCCGGACCGCCGGGTCCGGATGGCCCGCGCGGGCGATGTCCAGGGTGCCCGCGACCGGGTCGACCTCCATGTACAGACAGGTCGCGAACCGCGGATCGTCGGCCCCGTCCCCGCCGGGGTCGGCGAGACCGCACAGGAAGCGGGAGGCGCGGGCGAGCACCGCGTCCGGGTGGTGGCCCTCCGAGGCGTACGCCCGGACCGCGATCCGCAGCTGCCCCATGATCCCGGCGGCCCGGACGTCATGCCCCTGGACGTCGCCGATCACCAGGGCGGTGCGCCCCGAGGGCAGCGCTATCACGTCGTACCAGTCGCCCCCGACCTGGAGCCCGCCGCCGGTCGGCACATAGCGCGCGGCCACGGTGAGCCCGGGGATGTCGGGCTTGGCGGCGGGCAGCATCGAGCGCTGGAGGCCGTCCGACAGCTCGCGCTCGGTCTCCTGGAGGGCGGCCCGGGACAGCGCCTGGGCCAGCATCCGCGCGATCGTGGTGAGCACCGAGCGCTCGTCGGGTGAGAACGCCACCGGATGCGCGAAACCGGCCATCCACGCGCCGATGGTGCGGCCCGCGACGATCAGCGGCAGAAAGGCCCAGGAGCGGCGCTTGCGGGGCCGCATCCGGTGCCAGGCGGCCGGGAACCGGCCCCGGTACTCGTCCGGCGAGGGCAGATAGACGGCCCGGCCGGTGCGGACCACCTCGGCCGCCGGATAGTCGGTGTCCACCGGCATCTCGGCGAAGGGGTGCTCGGCGTCGGCGCGGGGCCCGTGGTGGCCGATGAGCGAGATCCGGTCACCCTTGACGCCGAAGACGGTGAGCCCGTCCGGCGAGAAGCCGGGCATGGACAGCCCCGCGGCCACCCGCAGCACCTCGGCGGTGGACATCGCCTCGGCCAGCGCCCGCCCCGCGTCCAGCAGGAACGCCTCGCGGTTGCGCCGCCAGTCGCCGGTGACCGGGGTGCCGCCCGCGGTGGTGCCGGGCAGCGGCTCGGCGACCTCCTGGAGCGTGCCGAGCAGATGGAAGCCGTCGCGGCCGTCGGTGCGGGGGACGGGCCGGGACCGGGTGCGCACGGTGCGCAGGACCGTACCCTTGTCGTCCACGATGCGCAGCCGGGTCTCGGCGAGGGTGCCCTCGGCCACCGCCAGCTCCACGATGGCCTTGACCTCCAGCCAGTCCGCCGGGTGGTAGCAGGCCCGGGCGGCGGCCTCGGGGAGCGTGACCGCCTCGGCGGGCAGGCCCACCAGACGGGCCGCTTCGGCGTCGTAGGAGACGGCGCCCGAGACGCTGTCCCACCGCCACAGGCCGGTCGCTATGGCGGCCAGCAGGTCCTCGGTGCGCATTGCGCTACCTTATGGGCATTTTCCGCGCGCTTACCAGTGAGGGTCATGGCGCCGGTAGGCTTGGCCGGAAGCTTCACGAGGGTACGCAAGCCTCCCGACCAGACGACTTGGATGAATGATGCATCGGTACCGGTCCCACACCTGTGGCCAGCTCCGCGCCGCTGACGTCGACACCGACGTACGGCTCTCCGGCTGGCTGCACAATCGACGGAACCTGGGCGGCATCCTCTTCATCGATCTGCGCGACCACTACGGCCTGGTGCAGCTCGTCGTCCGGCCCGACACCGCCGCCAACGACAAGCTCAGCTCGATCACCAAGGAGAGCGTCGTCCGCGTCGACGGCCGGGTGATCGCCCGCGGCGCCGACAACGTCAACCCCGAGCTGCCGACCGGCGAGATCGAGGTCGAGGTCGCGGACGTCGAGGTGCTCGGCGCGGCCGACCCGCTGCCCTTCACCGTCTACCCGGAGGACGGGGTCGGCGAGGAGCGGCGTCTTGAGCACCGCTTCCTGGACCTGCGCCGGGAGCGGATGCACCGCAACATCATGCTGCGCTCCGCCGTGATCTCCGCGATCCGGCAGAAGATGACCGCGCAGGGCTTCAACGAGATGGCGACCCCGATCCTGTCCGCCACCTCGCCCGAGGGCGCGCGCGACTTCCTGGTCCCGTCCCGGCTGCACGCGGGCCGCTTCTACGCCCTGCCGCAGGCCCCGCAGCAGTTCAAGCAGCTGCTGATGATCGCGGGCTTCGACCGCTACTTCCAGATCGCGCCCTGCTTCCGCGACGAGGACGCCCGCGCCGACCGCTCGCCGGGCGAGTTCTACCAGCTCGACGTCGAGATGAGCTTCGTCGAGCAGGAGGACGTCTTCGAGGTCATCGAGAAGGTGATGACCGAGCTGTTCGAGGAGTTCGGCGGCGGCCGCCACGTCACCTCGCCGTTCCCGCGGATCCCGTTCCGCGAGGCCATGCTGAAGTACGGCTCCGACAAGCCGGACCTGCGGGCCAAGCTCGAACTGGTCGACGTCAGCCACGTCTTCGCGGGCTCCGGCTTCAAGGCCTTCGCCGACAAGCACGTGCGCGCGCTGGCCGTGCCGGACACCGCCGGGCAGCCCCGGAAGTTCTTCGACCAGCTCGGCGAGTTCGCGGTGGAGCAGGGCGCCAAGGGGCTGGCCTGGGTCCGGATCGGCGAGGACGGGAAGCTCACCGGGCCGATCGCCAAGTTCCTTGGCGAGGAGGATGTCGAGAAGCTGGTCGCCGAGGTCGAGGGCAAGCCCGGCACGTCGGTCTTCTTCGGCGCGGGCGACTTCGACGAGGTCTCCAAGATCATGGGCGCGGTGCGGGTCGAGGCCGCCAAGCGGACCGGCCACTTCGAGGAGAACGTCTTCCGCTTCTGCTGGATCGTCGACTTCCCGATGTTCGAGCGGAACGAGGACACCGGCGGGATCGAGTTCTCCCACAACCCGTTCTCCATGCCGCAGGGCGGTCTTGAGGCGCTGGAGAACCAGGACCCGCTGTCCATTCTGGCCTGGCAGTACGACATCGTCTGCAACGGCACCGAGCTGTCGTCCGGCGCCATCCGGAACCACGAGCCGGACGTGATGTTCAAGGCGTTCGAGATCGCCGGATACTCCCGGGAGGACGTCGAGCGGGAATTCGGCGGCATGCTGCGCGCGTTCCACTTCGGGGCGCCCCCGCACGGCGGCATCGCCCCCGGCGTCGACCGCATCGTCATGCTGCTCGCCGACGAGCCGAACATCCGCGAGACCATCGCCTTCCCGCTCAACGGCAACGCGCAGGACCTGCTGATGGGCGCGCCCAGTGAGGTGGACGAGGCCCGGCTGCGGGAGCTGCACCTGTCGGTGCGCAAGCCGCAGATCAAGCAGGCGGCGGAGAAGGCCGGGAAGGCCCGGGCGGCTGAGAAGCCGGTTGAGGGGAAGAACGCCGAGTAGCGGCGCGGAGACGAGAGGAGTCCGTGCCCGGTGCGTTCCCAGGGGCGGAGGACACAGTGAGGGTACGGATTCCGGCCGTGGCCACGGCCTTGGCCATCGCGGTGCTCGCGGGCTGCGCGGGGCCCGGGGACGGGTCCCGCAAGCACGCCGCGGACACCAGGGGCACCGCGGACGCCAAGGGCGCCGCGGGCCGGTCCGGCCCGCAGAGCCCCGCCGGGCGGCCCGCCCCCGCCGAGCGGGCGGACGACCTGCCCGGGCTCGGGCCGCGCACCCGCGCCGAGGTGCCCCGGGACGCCGAGCAGGTCGTCGTCGTCACGGGCAGCGGCCGGGACGCGTCCCGGTCCACCGTCGTGCTCTACGAGCGGTCCGCGGCGGACGCGAAGGCCGGCGACCGGGAGGGCGGCACCGGCGGCGGCGCCGCCTGGCGGGCGGGGCCCACGTGGAAGGCGCACAACGCCGCCCACGGCTGGACCGAGCACCACGAGCAGGGCGACCTCCGCTCCCCGATCGGAGTCTTCGGCCTGACCGACGCGGGCGGCAAGCTGCCCGACCCGGGCACCCGGCTCACCTACGACCACGCCGTCCAGGGCTTCACCATCAGCGGCACCGGCGCCGAGGGCGAACCGCTGGCAGGGGCCTTCGACTACGTGGTGGCGATCAACTACAACCGGAAGGCCGGGACCTCCCCGCGCGACTGGACCCGGCCGCTGGGCGCGGAGCGGGGCGGCGGCATCTGGTTCCACGTCGACCACGACGGGCCCACCCAGGGCTGCGTCAGCCTCTCCAAGCCGCATATGCGGACGCTGCTGCGCACCCTCGACCCGGACCGCCATCCGGTCGTGGTGATGGGCGACGCGGGCTCCCTGGCCCGTTGAGCCTTCCCGGCCCGCTGAGTCTGGCGCATTGACGCCGTTCGCACAGGCATTCACAGCGAGCACCCATGCGCTTGCCAGGTTGCGGTCCTAGCGTCCCCTGCCATGACCGAACCCCGGAAGAACACTCCCGTCACCGCACGGGACATGACGAGGCGCCGGGTCGTCGTGGCGGGCGGCGCCGCGGTCGCGGCAGCCGGTTTGGGCACCGCCGTCGCCACCGCCGCATCCGCCGGCGGCTCGTCCTCCGCCGCCTCCCCCTCGGCGTCGGCCTCCTCCCCGTCCCAGGAGGTCTGCTACCGGCTCACCTCGGAGACCACCGAGGGCCCGTACTACATCGACGCCGACAAGATCAGAAAGAACATCACGGAGGGCAAGGAGGGCATCCCGATGACCCTCCGGCTCAAGCTCATCGACTCCGAGACGTGCAAACCCCTCGCCAAAGCGGCCGTCGACATCTGGCACTGCGACGCGCTCGGGCTGTACTCCGGTTACGAGGACTCCAGCACCGGCGGCGGCACCCCGCCCACCGGCCCCCCGCCCACCGGGACACCCACGGGCACGCCGACCGGAGGGCCGCCCGGTGGCGGGGGCGGCCACCAGGACCCGACCGACGACAGGCGGTACCTGCGCGGCACCCAGCTCACCGACCGGCACGGGTTCGTCGAGTTCACCACCGTCTTCCCCGGCTGGTACCGGGGCCGGTGTGTGCACATCCACACCAAGGTGCACGTGGGCGGCAAGCTGACCGACTCCGGCTACGAGGGCGGCCACGCCTGCCACACCGGGCAGCTCTTCTTCGCCGAGGAGGCCGTGCTCGCCTCCGCCGAGGTCGCGCCGTACAGCACCAGCACCACCCCGCGCACCACCCTCGACGAGGACGGCATCTACCCCGGCAACGGGGCCGAGGGCGGTCTGCTGCGGCTCCAGTACCGCAAGGGGAAGATCGCCAAGGGGGTCGTCGGCTCGCTGACCCTCGGGGTCGACCCCGACGCGACGAACGACGGCACCGGTATGTGACGGCGGCCCCGGGGAGCCGTGGGGGGCTCTCCGGGGGTTTCCGCCTCTCCGCCGGGGCCGCTCAGCGCGGGAACAGGTCGGTCAGCCGCCGGTCCACGCCGCACGGCTCGCCCCGCTCCGCGCGGGCGGCCCGGTGCACCGCGCGCAGCAGCCGCCGGGGTGTGGTGCGGTGCTGCCACAGCACCGCCCGCACCCCGTACTCCATCACCGTCAGCAGCTCCGTCTCGCGCAGCTCGCCCGCGACCAGCACCACCCGCTGCCGCCCGCCCCGCACCAGGCGGCGCAGCTCGGCCCCGGCGCGGGCGTCGAGGCGTTCGGAGAGCATGACGGCCACCGTGCCGGTCGGGCGCGTCAGCTCGACGCTGGGCTGCTGATCCAGATGACGGACGACCCCGGCCCGCGCGAGCGGATCGGGGCCGTGGACCGACACCGTGACACATGGGTCCGGCACGGGGTTTTCCTCGACTTCCCGGTGGATGGTGCTCCACAGGGTCATCGAGCGGGCTAAACATCCGGTTGTCGAACGATCGACGCGATCGCCCGGCCCGTTTCCCCTACTTCGCCTTGGGCTCCGTGGGCTCCTGGGCCGCCACCTGCTCCTCCGTGCCGCCGAAGCGCTCCCGGTAGGACTCCAGGTCCTCCTCGGTGATCTTCGCGAAGAGCACCGGCGGCACCGTGAAGCCCGTGCCCGCCGGGACCGAGGCGAGCGCCCTGGCCTCCTCCTGGCCGACCCACCGCGCGGTGTCCCCCTCCAGCGCGAACGCCGACCGCATGGCCGCCGCCGACGCCGGGATGAACGGCTCCGAGACGATCGCGTACAGGTGGATCAGGTTCATCGCCGTACGGAGCGTGAGCGCCGCGGCCTCCGGGTCGGCCTTGATCTCCAGCCAGGGGGCCTTCTCCTCCAGGTAGGAGTTGCCCGCGCTCCACAGGGCGCGCAGCGCCGCCGCCGCCTTGCGGAACTGGAGCGTGTCCATGTGCTCCTCGTACTCCGCCAGCAGCCGCGCGATCTCCTCGCCCAGGCGCTCCTCCGCCTCCCCCGCTGCCTTACCGGCGGGGACCTCGTCGCCGAACCGCTTGCGGGAGAACGACAGCACCCGGTTGACGAAGTTGCCGAGGGTGTCCGCCAGGTCCTTGTTGACCGTGGCGGTGAAGTGCTCCCAGGTGAACGACGTGTCGTCGGACTCGGGCGCGTTCGCCATCAGGAAGTAGCGCCAGTAGTCGGCGGGCAGCACCTCCAGCGCGGCGTCCGTGAACACCCCGCGCTTCTGCGACGTGGAGAACTTGCCGCCGTAGTACGTCAGCCAGTTGAACGCCTTGACGAAGTCGACCTTCTTCCAGACGTCCCGGGTGCCGAGCAGCGTGGCCGGGAACATCACCGTGTGGAACGGGACGTTGTCCTTCGCCATGAACTCGGTGTAGCGCACGCTCGTGTCCACGTCGTACCACCAGGACTTCCAGTCGCGGTTCTCCGGGTCCTGGTCCGCCCACTCCTTCGTCGCGCCGATGTACTCGATCGGGGCGTCGAACCACACGTAGAAGACCTTGCCCTCGGCCGCCAGCTCCGGCCAGGTGTCCGCCGGGACCGGAACGCCCCAGTCCAGGTCGCGGGTGATCGCGCGGTCCTGCAGCCCCTCCGTCAGCCACTTGCGGGCGATGGAGGAGGCGAGCGTCGGCCAGTGCTTCCCGTGCTCCTCGACCCAGGTCCCGACCTCCTCGGCCAGCTTCGACTGCAGCAGGAACAGGTGCTTGGTCTCCCGGATCTCCAGATCGCTGCTGCCGCTGATCGCGGAGCGGGCGTCGATCAGATCGGTCGGGTCCAGCACCCGGGTGCAGTTCTCGCACTGGTCGCCGCGGGCCCGGTCGTAACCGCAGTGCGGGCAGGTGCCCTCGATGTAGCGGTCGGGCAGGAACCGGCCGTCGGCGTTGGAGTACACCTGCCGGATCGACCGCTCCTCGATGAAGCCGTGTCCCTTCAGCTCGCGGGCGATCCGCTGGGTGATCTCGACGTTCTGCGCGGAGGAGCTGCGGCCGAAGTAGTCGAAGGCCAGGCCGAAGCCGTCGTAGATCGCCTTCTGCGCGTCGTGCTGCTGCGCGCAGAACACGTCCACCGGCAGCCCCGCCTCCTTGGCGGCCAGCTCGGCCGGGGTGCCGTGCTCGTCCGTGGCGCAGATGTACAGCACGTCGTGGCCGCGCTGCCGCATATAGCGGGAATAGACATCGGCCGGGAGCATGGACCCCACCATGTTGCCCAGGTGCTTGATCCCGTTGATGTAGGGAAGGGCGCTGGTGATGAGGTGTCGAGCCATTGCAGGCTGCTCCCAAGTCGGTACGGTGGGTGACGTTGAGCCCGCCGGGCGGGTGGCAGCCGCCGTACGAGCCGCCCATATCGTATCCGAGCGGCGAGGGCCACCCGTCCGGCGTTTCGCCGTACGGATGGCCCTCCCTGGTTACTGATGCCCTACGCGAGGACGCCCGCGGCCCGAGCCTGCTCCAGCCATGCCGGGAACGCCTTCAGCAGCTCCTCGTACACCTCCGCGTCGGAGAGCGACCGGGGGTCGAGACCGGCGTGGAAGAACGCCGCGTTGTCCAGCGCCCGCTTCTCCGGCACGGCGAGGGCCGGGGAGGTGCCGAGCTTGCGGAGGAAGTCGAACCCCTTGGCCTCCGGATCGCCGAACCCGACGAACTGCCAGAACAACGGCAGCCCCGCCGCCTCGCACAGCGCCTTCTCCGCCGCCGCCTTGCCGGTGGGCGCGCCGTCCGTCTGGAACAGCACCAGTGCCGGGGCGGCCGTGCCGGACGCCTTGTAGTGGTCGATCACCGCTTCGATCGCCCGGTGGTAGTTCGTCCGCCCCATGTGCCCGAGCGAGGCGTGCAGCTCCTCGACCCGGCCCTGGTAGTCGCCCAGGCCGATCTCGGCGGTGCCGTCGATGTCCGTCGAGAAGAACACGATGGGCAGGGTGCCGCTGTCGTCGACGCTCGCGGAGAGCGCGAGCGCCTGCTCGGCGAAGTGCTGGACGGTGCCGTCCTTGTAGTAGTTCCGCATCGAGCCGGAGCGGTCGAGCACGAGGTAGACGACGGCGCGGGTGCCGGTGAGCTTGTGCCCCGCGAGCACGCCCCCCGCGGCCGCGCCCATCCCGGCCAGCTCACCGAGCCCCGCGCTCGCCGCCACGGGCTCGTCGGCGGCCTCGGGCTCGGTGGCGGTCTCGTCCGCGGCGGCGGGCGTCTCGGCCTGCTCGGGTTGGGCGTCTTCTGCCGTGGGCTCGTCGTCGGCCTCGGCCTCGGCCTTCGCTGCCGGGGCGGGCTTGTCGTCGGCGGCCGCGACCGCCGTCGGCGCGGGCGTCGAGGCGTCGGCCTCGGCCTCGGTCATGGTGACGGCCACCGGGGCGTCGGCGGCCGTCGGCTCGGGCGGGGTGTCGGTCGTGACGTCGGCCGGGGTGGTGGCCTCGGCTTCGGCGGCCGGGGCCACCTCCGGCTCGGGCTCGGGCGTGGCTTCCGGGGCGGCGTCGGTCGGCTCCGGCTTCGCCTCCGCCGCAGCGGCCTCGGCCGTCGGCTCGGCCTGGGCGGGCGCCTCTTCGGCCTTCGCCACCGGCTTGCTCTCGGCTACCGCCTCCGCCTTGGCGTCGTCCGCCGGTACCTCCTCGGCGGACGGCTCCGGCGCGGTCTCCGCCGCACGGGCGGGCTCGTCCTCGGCGGCCGGGGCCGCCACCGGCTCCGGCGCGGCCTCGGCGGCGGCTTCGGCGGTCGGGGTGGCCGGGTCGGCGTCCGTCGGTGCGGCGGGCTCGGCGGCGGCCTCGGTGGCCGTCGGCTCCGGCGCGGTGTCGGTCGTGACGTCGGCCGGGGTGGCGGTCTCGTCCGCGGCGGCGGGCGTCTCGGCCTGCTCGGGCTGGGCGTCTTCTGCCGCGGGCTCGGCCTCGGCCTCGGCCTCGGCCTTCGCCGCCGGGGCGGGCTTGTCGTCGGCGGCCGCGACCGCCTCCGGCGCGGGCGTCGAGGCGTCGGCCTCGGCCTCGGTCGTGGTGACGGCCACCGGGGCCTCGGTGGCCGTCGGCTCGGGCGGGGTGTCGGTCGTGACGCCGGCCGGGGTGGCGGTCTGGTCCCCGACGGGCGTGTCCACCTCCGGCTCGGGCGCGGCTTCGTCCTTGGCCGCCGCCTCGGCCCGAGCGTCGTCCTTCGCGGCGGACGTCTCCGCCTGATCCTCCGCGCGCTCCGGCTCGGCGTCCGCGGACTGGGCGGGCTTGTCCTCCGTGGCGACGGCCGGTTCGGCGGGGGTGCCCAGGATCTCGTCCAGGGTCTTCAGGGGCTCGCCCAGTGCCGGGTCGTGCCGGGGTTCTTCGGGGGCCGGGGCCGGGGCCGGAGCGGGGTCGGGCTTCGGGTCGGGGGCCGACTCGGCCGGGTCGGGGGCCGACTCGGGCTGGGGGGTCGGGACAACTGCCGCCTCCGGCGCAGCGGAATCGTCCACCCGGGTTGTTCGGGAGCGTCCGAATACTTTGCGCAGTAGGTCCCGTATGCCCATGGGAGATACCTCTCACGTGTTCGAGTGCGGTGCATGCCGTCGCATGACCGTGGTGCCGAAAGGCTAGCGGGCCGACCGGCTGGTTCCGGCCGTCGATTCCGGTCGCCGGTCGTTCACCCCCGGTTCACGACGTGGTCGTCGGCATGCGGTTCTCCACGCCTAGCTTCGCGGCCAATGGATTCCGACGTCATGTCGGCGGGGGCTGCCCGGATGTGACGTCCTACGGAGGGGAAGTCGTGCCCAAGCTCCTGCCGCTCATCAGCTCGCATCCGGGCGGTCGTTCCGCGCTGACCTGCCGGTACCGCTGTGGCGACGCGTGTCTCCATGAGACCCCGAACACCAGTGGAAACGCCTACGTGGGCGACCTGATCGCGGGCGCCGTCTCGCGCCGTTCCCTGCTGCGGGCGAGCGCCGTGGTGACCGTGGCGGCCGCCACCGGGACGGCGGCCGCTGCGGGCCAGGCGCCTCCGGCCGCCGCCGCGTCGGGTGGCGCGGCCAAGGCGGGCAAACCCGCCCGTGGACTGCGGTTTTCGCCGGTCGCGCCGAACACGAAGGACGCGGTGGTCGTCCCCGAGGGGCATGACCAGAACCTTGTCATCCGCTGGGGCGATCCGATCCTGCGCGGCGCGCCCGCCTTCGACCCGGACAACCAGTCGGCGAAGGCGCAGGCGGGCCAGTTCGGTTACAACAACGACTACATGGCCGTGCTGGACGTACCGGGCGAGCGCGACCGGCAACTGCTGGTGGTCAACCACGAGTACACCGACGAGGTGTTGATGTTCGCGGGGTACGACGCGGACAACCCCACCCGCGGGCAGGCCGAGATCGGCTGGGCGGCGCACGGCCTGTCGGTGGTCGTGGCGGAG
Source organism: Streptomyces sp. NBRC 110028 (assembly GCF_001417735.1). Lineage (GTDB taxonomy): Bacteria > Actinomycetota > Actinomycetes > Streptomycetales > Streptomycetaceae > Streptomyces. Next base: position 252,028 of record NZ_BBUZ01000022.1, on the reverse strand, counting down.
GAGCACCGGGGGGTCGGCAAGCTGACGGCCGTACCCGGGCACCGCCTCAACCGGCGGATCACGGGCACGACGCCGTTCGAGGTGACGGGCCCGGCGGCGGGCAGCAAGCTGCTGCGGACATCGGCGGACCCGTCCGGCAAGCGCGTCCTGGGCACGCTGAACAACTGCGGCGGCGGCATCACCCCGTGGGGCACGGTGCTGTCGGGCGAGGAGAACGTCAACCAGTACTTCGCACACGGCGGCTCGGTGACCGACCCGACGGCCGCCGCCCGGCTCAAGCGGTACGGGATCACCGGTGGGGCGTCCGAGCGCAAGTGGGAGCGTTTCGACGACCGTTTCGACGTGGCGAAGGAGCCCAACGAACCCAACCGGTTCGGCTGGGTGATCGAGGTGGACCCGTTCGACCCGGAGTCCACCCCGCGCAAGCTGACCGCTCTGGGCCGCTTCAAGCATGAGGCCGCCGAGCCGCGGCTGACGACCGACGGCCGCCCGGTCCTGTACATGGGCGACGACGAGAAGTTCGACTACTTCTACAAGTTCGTGTCGTCCAAGCGCATGATGAAGGGCGGCAGCCGCACCGCCCGCGAGCACAACCGCACGCTGCTGGACGAGGGCACGCTGTACGTCGCCAAGTTCACCGGCGACAGCCCGGCCTCGCAGATCGACGGCTCCGGGAAGCTTCCCCACGACGGTGAGTTCGACGGCTCCGGCGAGTGGATCCCGCTGGCCACCGGCGACACCTCGCACGTGGAGGGGATGACGGCCGAGGAGGTGTACGTCTTCACGCGGCTCGCCGCCGACAAGGTGGGCGCGACGAAGATGGACCGCCCCGAGGACGTCGAGCCGAGCCCGCGCACCGGCCGGGTGTACATCGCGCTGACCAACAACACCGACCGCGGCAAGGACGGCAAGGCCCCGGTCGACGAGGCCAATCCCCGCCAGGGCAACAAGCACGGCCAGATCCTGGAGCTGGCCGAGCGCCGGAACAACCCGGGCTCCACCCGCTTCAACTGGCGACTGTTCCTGGTGTGCGGCGACCCGGAGGACCCCAGCACCTACTTCGGCGGCTTCCCGAAGGACCAGGTCAGCCCGATCTCCTGCCCGGACAACCTCACCTTCGACGCGTTCGGCAATCTGTGGATCTCCACCGACGGCAACGCCCTGGGCAACCACGACGGGCTGTTCGGGGTGGCGACGGCGGGCGGCCGGCGCGGTGAGGTGCGGCAGTTCCTGACCGTCCCGAACGGCGCCGAGACCTGCGGGCCGATCGTGCAGGACCGGCGGGTGCTGGTGGCGGTGCAGCATCCGGGTGAGCTGGACGGGGCGAGCGTGGAGAAGCCCGCGTCGACGTGGCCGGAGGGCCCGGGCACGCTGGTCCGCCCGGCGGTCGTCAGCGTGTGGCGGCGCGACGGCGGCGACATCGGCGCGTAACGGCCCACCCCACGGCCCACCCCACGTTCAGAGCCGCGTCAGCCGCCGCCGCGCGGTGCGCAGCGAACGACCCCTGGTGTCCGCGTGGGCCCAGGGGTCGTCCCGCAGCCGCTCCTCGAAGGTGCGCAGCGTCCAGCGGTCCGGGGCCAGCGCGGGGTCGTCCAGTTCCGTGGCGTCGATCGGCGCGGCGACGGGGGCGCCGGGGCGGGCGCGCACGGCGTACGGGGCGACCGCGGTCTGCGCGTAGGCGTTGCGCTGGATGTCGAGGTAGAGCCGGCCGCCGCGCCGGTCCTTGCGCATCTCGGTGGTGAGCCGGTCGGGGTGGCGGGCGGCGAGCGTGTCGGCGGCGTCGCGGGCGAAGGCCCGTACGGTGTCGAAGCCGGCGCGCCGGTCGAGCGGGACGACGACGTGCAGTCCGCGCGAACCGGTGGTCATCAGCAGCCCGGGAAGCCCCAGTTCACCGAGCAGCCCGCACATCCGCCGGGCCGCCCACCGCACTTCCTCGAAGGCGGAACCCTTCCCGTCAGGCGGGTCGAGGTCGAAGACGAGCCGGTCGGGGTGGTCGGGCCGGTCGGCGCGGGAGAGCCAGCGGTGCGGGGTGACGCAGGCCTGCCCGGCGAGGTGGACGAGGGTGGCGGTGTCGTCGCACACCGGGTGGGTGACCTTGCCGCCCTCCTTGGGGAGAACGGCCCGGCGCACCCATTCCGGAAAGTGGTCGGGGGCATTCTTCTGCATGAGCGGCTTGCCGCCGATTCCGTCCGGGTGGCGTTCCATCATCAGCGGCCGGTCGCGCAACTGCGGGACCATGAGCCGGGAGACCGCACGATAGTGATCGACGAGATCCGATTTGGTGATTCCGTCGTCGGGGAAGAGCACCTTTTCCGGGCGGCTGATCTCGACGGTGTGCCGTCCGGCCCTGACCTTCCGTGCGTCGGTGCGTGTCTCGCTCATATCCGCCCGGGTTACCAGGGGGCGGCCGCGTAAACTCGGGCCCCCTTGGCGGGAAGCGAGGAAAACGGGGAAACGGGGAGGAAAAGAATCATGACGAGGTCCGGACTGCTGGACAGTCCGCTCGCGCTCATGGACACCACCATGGACCAGCTCCGCACGCTGGTCGTGGTCCATGAGACGGGTACGGCGCTGGGCGCCGCCCGTGCGCTCGGGCGGGAACAGGCCAGTGTGCAAAAGCAGCTCGACACCATGAACCGCAACTTCTCCGAACTGTGCGGCGAGCCGCTGGTGCTCAAGCAGGGGCGCGGCAAGGACGTGCTGTTCACCGGCACCGGAACGACCCTTGTCGCATTGGCCCGGGGAACGCTCGGCGACTGGCTGGACGGCATCCACAGCTCCCGCCGGCGCCTCGGCCGCAGCCTGTTGGTCGGCACCACGCGCTTTACGCTCGGTTATCTCGCCGGCGCCCGGGAGCGGGTCGCCGAGGAATTCCGGGAACGCGGGATCGACCTCAAGGTCGGCCATGTGCGGACCCGGGACGTCCTGGCCAAACTCCGCGCCAAGGAAATCGATCTGGTGTGCGGAAGTGTGGTGACGGAATCCGGCGGGGAAACCTCCCGCGAACTCGACGCCTTCGACGTGATGGAATGGCGGCGCAGCGCGGTGTCGCTGGTGACCAATCTGCCCGTGGACGAACTGCCCGGCCCGGCCGTCGAGCGCGGCGAACTGGCCTCGCTTCCGCTGGTGGTCCCGGCCAGCGGGGTGATGGCCGGGGTGCTGCACACCTGGTTCGGCCCCGGTTACCGCGACACCCTGCGCATCGCCGCCGAGATCGACAACGTCAACTACGGCCTGGAGCTGCTGCGTTCCGGGGTGGTGCGCGGCTGCATGCTGGTCACCGAGGGCGTCGCGGACGCGGCGGGCGACCCGGAGGCGGCGTACGCGCGCGGGCTGCGCGCCGTCGAACTGGTCCATGACACCGGGCCGACGCTGGAAGTGCTGCTGGGCGCCTTCACCCGCCGGGGCGAGCGCGCGGGGTACGCCGCCGACCACCCGCTCAACCTGCTGTGGAACGCGCTGGAGCGGGAGAAGGAGCGGTGGCGGCGCGAGCGGCACGGCCCCGGCGAGGGCCCGGCCCAGGACCCGTTCGAGCTGGCCACCGCGCAGGACCCGGACGAGGGTCTTTAGCGCGCGTGCAGGTCGAGGTCGACCAGCAGCGCCCGGTGGTCGGTGTCGCCCAGGTCCAGGAAGCGGGCGGTGCGCGGCCGCAGCGCGTCGCTGACCAGCACGTGGTCGATCTGCGCGCTCAAGCCCGGGGCTGTCGTGTCAGGCCAGCTCGGCGTCCGGGGCACTCCGGCGGCCCGTGCGCTGTCCCGCATGCCGGTGTCGAGCAGGGCGCGGAACGCGGCGTGGTCCTGGGTCGCGTTGAAGTCGCCCGCGATCAGCGTGGGTCGCCCGCCGCGCCCGGCCGCGTACGCGCGCAGCCTCCCCAGTTCGGTGCGCCAGACGCCCAGCTGCCCCGGCATCGGCGGCATCGGGTGCGCGACCTGGAGCCGTAGCGTCGCGCCCCCGATCCGGGCGGCCGCGCCCGGCATCGACAGCTCGCCCTCCACGCCCCGCTCCTCCGTCAGCGGATGGGTGCTGAGGATCGCCGAGCCCTCGGCGGGACTGCCCGTGACGATGTCCCGGTACGGGTACGCCCTGCGGACGGCCGGCGAGCGAAGCGCGTCCGCGCAAGTGTCGTCGCACTCCTGGACGGACACCACGTCCGGCCGCTCCCGGCGCAGCGCGGCCAGCAGCCCGTCCGTGGCCCGGCCGAACTCCAGGTTCGCGGTCAGCACCCGCAGCCGGGCCACCACCGGGCCGTGCGGCGCGGCCGCGGGGCCGGGGCCGTACGGCTGGATGAACCAGCCGGTCACCACGGCGGCCAGCAGCGCCCAGCCGCAGCCCAGCGGCCAGCGCGCGGCCACGCTGAGCAGCAGCCCCAGCAGCGCGGGGACCAGCAGCCAGGGCAGGAAGGCCAGCAGCTGCGGTACGGGCGTGACGCCGTCGGTGTCCATGGCCCGGCAGCCCAGGACGACGCTCACCACGGCCAGCGTCACCAGCGCGCACCAGGCCGCCACCCGGCGCGCCCGGCCCCCGCCGGGCAGCCGCACGAGGCGGCGTGCGGCCGCGGGGGCGGCGCGGTCCGTCGCGGCAGTCGTCTCCACGCGGGGCCTCTCGGTCGAGGTGGGGCGCTCATTGTCACCCGCCGCGCCGACTTCCGGGGCCTGGGCTTACGCGGCCGCTTCGCAGAGCACGACCATGTGCGGAATCGGAGCCCCGGATGCACCGAACCCGCGGCACTTCACACGGGAAGTGCTCCCGTGCGAGCGGCGAACTCGCGAAGCCCTGGCACATGGGCAGGCCCGAACAGCAAACCCGCCGTCAACGCGCGCGTGCCCGGCCGTCGCACCTCCTGGGGCACCGCACGCTCTACCGAAAGCAACGCCCGCAAGCACTCCTCCGGGCGCCCCCAGTCGTTGTAGGCCCGGGCCACATCAAGATCCAGTCGGGCCGCGCGTTCCAGCGGCAGCCCTCGCGGGTCGACCCGCCGCGCAGCCGCCACGGCTCTGTCGGGAGCCCTGAGCACCTGATGCACGGATACCTCATGCAAGGCGACCTGCCGGGGGCCGAACCAGCCCCCGACCGTATGCTCATCACTCCGGCCGGCAACGGCGCGCGCCCGTGCCAGCAACTCCATGGCGCCGCTTCGGTCTGCGCCCTTTGCCGCCGTATACGCTGCCGTGGCCAGCAATTGACCCTGAGCCGATGCCCGTGCTCCGGCAGGGATGCCTCGTGCACTCGCGAGTTCCTCAGCAGCCCGGACCGCGACCTGAGCCGCCCGGTCATATCGGCCCGCGCGCCGATATCCACTGGAGACCATCCGGTGTGCCTCCGCAAGCGCCAGGGGATGGCCGCCGTCGCGCGCAGCCTGCACTGCCCTGTCGGCCGCCACGATCAACAGGTGGTCGTCACCCGCTTTGATCGCCACTCGCGCAGCGATGGCGTACAACGCGGACAACGCTTCCGTACCGTGCCCCTCGCCGACTGCGGCGGTGGCGAGCGCGAGCTGCTGGGGGAGGGCCGCATCCAACTCCTGGTAAGCACCCGCCTCCAGCGCTGCGCGTGCGCGCATGACCGCACCCTGCACGGCAACCGCGGTCGGCGCGGAGTCGCATGGTGGCAACCCCGAAAGCAGCGCGTCCTCCAGCCCTGCCCGGGAGGCGGCCAGATCAGCGGCGACACTGGTTTGCGGGCTTCCAAGAGCTGCCGTGGCTCCGATCGCCAGCGCCCCGGTGAACAGGCTCCTACGACGCACCGCATCCTCCTCGTTCGCGGGATGCCCCACCGTATCGACCGGGCCACAGCCGGGGACAGGAGTCCCCGTCAGCCTGTCGGGTGGGATACCGAGGAACGCCGCGAAGGCTAAGAGCCGGTCGTACTCCAGCCGCATACGGCCGGCCTCGATCCGGGAGACGGCCGATGCCGAGTAGCCGCCCCCCTTCCCGACCTGAGCCTGGGTGAGCCGCGCACGACACCGCGCTCCTCGGAGCTCGGCTCCGATCTCCTGCGGGGATCGAATGACGTCCATAGGTGCCTCCTACGGAACGACGGGAGGGACGACGTTAGCCGCAACTCGACGGTGTCGGGAGGGCGTACGGATGCACGCCGTGTGCGAGCCCCGCACACGGCGTGCCATCCATCACCGTGAGCCTCCCGGCCGAGGTGTCCCGGCGACATGGTGAGGTCACGCCCCGCCGATCGGCCGGGCAGCCCCCGGCGGTGCAGGTCGACACCGGCGCCGTCCTCCTTCCCTCAAGGAGAGGCCCATGGAACGCTTACTCGTCACCGGCGGGGCCGGCTTCATCGGCTCGCACTTCGTGAAGCGAATCATCCGCGCGGAGGATGTTGCCACGGTGACCGTCCTTGACGCCCTCACCTACGCCGGCCGCGTCGAGAACCTGGGGACGGCTTTCCTCAGCCCGAAGTTGACGTTCGTCCCAGGCAACATCCTCGATGCCGAGCTCGTGGACGACCTCATGGCCGAGCACAGCGCTGTCGTGCATTTCGCAGCGGAGTCCCACGTCGACCGCTCGTTCTTCGCTGCCGCCGCGTTCCTCGCCACCAACGTGCACGGCACGTACACCATCCTCGACGCCGCGATGCGGCACGGTGTGCAGAAATTCGTGCACGTCTCGACGGATGAGGTCTACGGTCCGCTGCCGGAAGGCACAGCCACCGAGGAGGCCCCGCTCCGTCCCTCCGTCCCCTACGCCGCGTCGAAGGCCGCGAGCGACCTCGTCGCCCTGTCGTACTGGCAGACCTTCGACGTGCCGGTGTGCGTGACCCGCTCCTCGAACAACTACGGCCCGTACCAGCACCCCGAGAAGATCATCCCCCTGTTCCTCACCTGCCTCCAGCGCGGCGAGCCGGTCACCCTCCACGGCCGGGGCGAGCACGTCCGTAACTGGCTGCACGTCGAAGACAACTGTGCCGGCATCGAGGCCGTCCTCCGGCGCGGTACTCCCGGCGAGATCTACAACCTCGGTGGCGGCACCGACCTCACCAGCCGGGAGCTGACCGGCTACCTCCTCCGCCTCTGCGGCGCGACCGAGGAGGCGATCACCTACATCCCCGACCGGGCGGCGAATGACATCCGGTACTCGATCGACTGGACGAAGGCATCCGCTCAGCTTGGATACCGGCCCGATCGGGATGTGGAGGACGGCCTCGCCGAGACCGCCGAGTGGTACTGCCGCAACCCCGACCTGTGGGCGCCGCTGATGCGGAACCCGCAGGCCGCGCGCCTTCCGCGGATCGTCCCCGCCGCGGCTTGTGCCTTCCCGGTCGTCCCGGCAGGGTGGTGACCGTCGTGCCGAAGCGCATCCTCGTCACTGGCGTCGGCGGCGCCCCCGGCTTCGACCTCGCCCGGTCCCTCCAGGAGCTCGGCTGCGATGTCCTCGGAGCCGACGCGGACCCACATGCGGCCGGGCTCCTCCTCCCGGAAGTCACCGCGCACGTCCTCCCCCCGACGGAGGACGCCGCGTACCGCACAGCCGTGCTCCGGCTGTGTGCGGAGGCCCGCCCGGACGCGGTCCTCTCGACCGTAGAGAGGGAGCTGCCGCGCCTGGTCGCCCTCCGCCGGCCGCTGGCGGGCCTCGGCGTCACCACCTGGCTCCCCGACCGGGACGCGGTCGCGGCGTGCGGCGACAAAGCCCGGTTCGCCGCCGTGCTCGCCGAGCACGGCGTGCCGACGCCGCGCACCGTCCTCCCGGACGAGCTCGACCGCGCGCCGGACGGCCCTCTCGTCGTCAAGCCCCGGCACGGACAGGGCGCGAAGGGCGTGCATGTGTGCCGGACGCGGGAGCAGGCCCGGGTGTTGTGCGAGCTCATCCCGGCGCCGATCGTGCAGGAACACGTCCGCGGGCGGGAGTTCACCGCGGACTGCCTCGTCGACCGCGCCGGCCGGGCCTCCGTGGTCCTCCGATATCGGCTCCTGGTCAAGGGGGGCCTCGCCGTCGTCTCCCGTACGTTCACCGACCCCGACGCGGCGGAGCGCGTCCGCGCCGCGCTCACCGCGACCGGTGTCACCGGGGCGTGCTGCGTGCAGGGCTTCATCCGGGAGCAGGCTGGAGGCCCGGGCAGGGTCGTCATCACGGAGGCCAACGCCCGGGTCGCCGGTGGATTCCCTACCTCCGTCGCGGCCGGCGCGGACTACGTCGGACAGTACCTCCGCGGTCTCTTCCGCCAGGACGTCGACCACGGCCGGCTCACCTACAAGCCGGACGTCACCCTCACGCGATACGTCGAGACGCTGACCAGCATCGAAGGGGCGGCCTGATGACCAGCACCACAACCCCGGACATCGCGCGGAACGCGCGCCCGTACCTCTATGGGGGCGAGGAAGCCGCCATCGCCGGCGCGCTGAGCGCCGGCCAGTACAACCACGGCGCGGTCACGGAAGAGTTCGAGCAGCGCATCGCCGCGTTCCTCGGCGTGCCGGATGTCGTCGCGGTCGCCTCCGGCACGGCCGCCCTCCATGTCGGGCTTCTTGCCGCAGGCGTCGGCCCGGGCCATGAGGTCCTGGTGCCCTCCTTCACTTTCTGCGCGAGCGTGCAGGCGATCGTCGCAACGGGGGCCCGGCCGCGGTTCATCGAAGTCAACCCCGGCACCGGATGCGTCGAGCCTGCCGAGGTCCTGGCCGCCCTCACCCCTCACACCCGCGCCGTGCTGCCGGTCCTCTACGGGGGCCGGGCCGTCGACCTCGCCCCAGCCCGGCCGACGCTGGACGCCCAGGGTGTGACCGTGGTCGAGGACGCGGCGCAGGCCTTCGGCTCCTGGCAGGGAGAGCGCCGAGTCGGCACGACCGGCGTGGTGACGTGCTTCTCCTTCGGCCCGGTCAAGAACCTCACGTGTGGGCTCGGCGGCGTGATCGTGCCCCGTACATCGCTGGAAGCCGACACCTGTCGGCGCCTGCGCGGCCTCGGCATCGTGGAGCCCTCGACTAGGCGCGCGGAGATGACGGCGTACACGGTCGACGGGTTCGGCATGCGTGTGCAGATGTCGCCGCTCAACGCCGCTGTGGGCCTCGTGCAGCTCGCCCACTTCGCAGAGGCGGAGAACCGGCGCCGCTCCCTCTGGCGCGCCTACGCCACTGCCCTCGACGGAATCGGTGGCGTCGCCCTGGTCGACGCCGACGTAGACCGCACGGTCCCGCCGATGTGTGCCGTCCGCGTCCCCGACGGCCGCCGTGACAGGGTGTTCCTAGAGCTACGGAACCGCGGTATCGGCGTCGGTGTGCACTACCCGCCGAACCACACGCAGCCGGCCTTCTCCACGTGGCACCGGCCGCTGCCGGTCACCGAGCGATTGGGTCAGGAGATCATGACGCTCCCGTTCCACCAGCACCTCACGCCGACGGACGCCGAGCACGCCGCCGCCGAATTGCGCCGCGCCCTCGTCAGGGCCAGGCGGTGAGCGCCGCCGCACGGCCGCGGCGCCTCCTCACGGTGTGCCTCGGCAACCACTGCCGCTCACCGCTCGCAGCGCTCATCCTCGCGGAGCTCGGCGGCGCAGCCGTCGAAGTCCGGTCGGCCGGCACCCGGGACAAGTGGGTCGGGCACCCCGCGCACGCGCAGATGGTGACCGCCGCGGCGACGGCCGGCTACGACCTCACCGCCCACCGAGGCGTACACCTCACTCCCAGCCTGCTGGACTGGGCGGACGCCGTCCTCGCCATGGACGGCGCCAACCTCACCGCCATCCGCGGCCTCACCGACGGGGCGGTCGTCCGGAAGACCGTCCTCTACCTCATCGACCGGGACGTCCCCGACCCTTGGGGCAAGGGGCCGGAGGCTTTCGCCGTCGTCGTCCGCCTCATTCGGGACGGCGCCCCGCGGCACCTCTCGTAGAACCGGTCCGACCGGTCAGCCGGACGCGGCGGACAGGAGCACGTCCACGAGCCTGTCCGCCGCGTCCGGCCGTCCGTGTGCCCGAGCCGCGTCCGCCATCCCCGCGCGCCGCGCCGGGTCGGTGAGCAGTGGCCCGAGGGCGTTCTGCAGCCGGTCCGCGGTGACTTCTCCCTCCAGCGCGATGGCCGCGCCCGCTTCCTCCAAGTGACGGGCGTTGTGTGCCTGCTCGTTCCCCGCCGAGGAGGCGAGCGGCACGAACACGGCCGGCTTGCCGAGGGCGGTGAGCTCCGCGAGGGTGCCGGCGCCACTGCGGGAGACCACGACGTCGGCGAGCGCCAGGACGTCGGGCAGCTCCGGGCCGACGAACCCGGTGAGGTAGTACCGCCCCGCGAGGTGTGGCGGGAGCGCCGACGCGCTCGCGCGCAGGGCCTCGACGTTCGCCGGACCGCACTGGTGCACTACGTTCGCACGCTCCAGCAGCCACGGGAGCGCGTCCCGGACTACGTTGTTGATCTGCTGCGCGCCCTGCGCGCCGCCGGTCACGTACAGCGTCGGGAGCCGCTGGTCGAAGCCAACCAGCCCGAGGGCGGCGACTGCCTTCTCAGCGTGCCCGGTCAGGACCTCCGGCCGTACCGGGTTGCCTGTGACGACCGTGGCGGACCGCACAGCCTCCGGGAGGAGCGGGAGCGTCGACTCCGACGACACAGCGATCCGCGCCGCCGACCCGGCCAGCTTCCGGTTCGCCAGCCCGAGCCGCACGGTCTGTTCATGCAGCACCAGCGGACGCTTGCACATGCGGGCGGCGAGCCCGGCCGGGACGGCGACGTACCCGCCGGTCGCGAGGACGACGTCCGGCCGGAAGTCCGACACGATCTTGCGGGCCTGAGCGACACCGAGCGGTACCCGCGCCATGTCCTTGACGTTCGCCGGGGACACCATCTTGAGCGGATTCGCAGACCTGCGGATCTTGCCCGTAGCGACTGTCTTGAAGGTGATGCCCTCGGCCGGGGCGACGCGGGCCTCCAGCCCGTCGGACGTGCCGATCCAGAGGACGTCGAGCGTGCGGCGGTCGACCGTCAGCCGGGCCTGTAACGCCCGGACCGCGGTCAGCGCGGGGTAGGTGTGGCCGCCGGTACCTCCCCCCGTGACGATGAGGCGAAAGGCGTCCGGCAGACGGGAAGGTTGATTCACCCCGCGGACCCTACTGCCGGCCATGGACAGCACGTCGGTATTTCCTCGAACTCTCGTCGGCTTGACGTCGACGACGCGTCATCGACGGGTCCGACTGCGGCAGTCAGCGCACCGACTCACGCCCGTCGCAGCGCCAGCACCGTCTCCACCGTGTCCGCCTGGTCCGCCGGTTTGTCCTCCCGGTAGCGCAGCACGCGCGCGAAGCGCAGGGTGACCCCGGCCGGGTAGCGGGAGGAGCGCTGCAGGCCGTCGAAGGCCACCTCCACCACCAGCTCGGGCCGTACCCGCACCACCCAGCCGTCGTCGCTGACCGCGATCCCCAGCAGCGCTTCGGTCTGCCACTCCAGCAGCGCGTCGGTCAGCCCCTTGAAGGTCTTGCCGAGCATCAGGAACGTGCCGTCCGGCCGCCGGGCGCCCAGGTGGAGGTTGGACAGCTTGCCGGTGCGGCGGCCGTGGCCCCACTCCGCGGCCAGCACCACCAGGTCGAGCGTGTGCACCGGCTTGACCTTCAGCCAGGACGCCCCGCGCCGCCCCGCGCCGTACGGGGCCTCAAGGCCCTTGACCAGGACGCCCTCGTGGCCCCTGGCCAGTACGTCGGCGGCGAAGGCGCGGGCCTCCCGCCGCCGCTCCGGGTCCGCCGGGTCCTCGGCGACCAGCCGCCGCACCCGGCGGGGCGCGGGGGCCACCCGGGCCAGCTCGGTGTGGCGCTCACGGGTCGGCAGCGCGAGCAGATCGCGGTCGTCCACGGCGAGCAGGTCGAAGAAGACGGGGGACAGCGGCAGCGCGGCGGACGCCCCGGCGATGTCGAGCCGGGAGCCGACCCGGGCGGAGACCTCCTGGAACGGCCGGGGCCGCCCCGCCTCGTCCAGGGCGATCACCTCGCCGTCGAGGATGGCCCGCTCCACCGCGAGTTCCCGGGCCGCCGTCACGACCTCGGGCAGCCGGTCGGTGATCTCGTCCAGGGTGCGGGTGTAGACGCGTACGGCGTCCCCGTCCCGGTGCACCTGGACCCGGATGCCGTCCAGCTTCTCCTCGACCACGCACGGGCCGAGCCGGTCCATGGCCTCGTCCAGGTCCGCCGCGCTCTGCGCGAGCATCGGCAGCACCGGCCGCCCCACCTCCAGCCGGAAGTCGGCCAGCGCGGCCGGGCCGCGCGCGAGCAGCGCCTCGGCGACCGCGCCCAGCGAACCGCCGAGCATCACCGCCCGGCGCACCTCGGCGGGCGGTGCGCCGGCCGCCTGCGCCAGCCCCTCCACGGCCAGCGCCTCCAGCGCGCCCTGGCGCAGCTCGCCGCCGATGAGCCCGAGCAGGAAGCGCTGCTCGTCCTCGGTGGCATCGGCCATGAGCGCGCCCACCAGCCGCCTTCGCTCCGCCCCGGCGCCGGTGCCGGACACGGCGGCGATGCGGCTCAGCGCGCGGTCCACGTCGAGGACGGCGAGCCGTGGCGCGGCGGCGGGCTCGCGCCGCTGCCGCAGGGTGGACCAGCCGACGCCGGTGCGGCGCTGCGGGAGCTTCCCCGCGAGGTAGGTGATCACCACGGGGGCCTCGGCGGGTTCGGTGCGGCGGAACAGCCCGGCCAGGGCGGCGATCTTCTCCGAGCGGGCGGAGGTGGCCGCGACCTGCCGGGAGGTTCGTGCGACATCGGCCAGCAGCATGGCTCCAGCCTGCCTCCGCCGCCGCCGTGCCGCACGCGATCCGTGCTAGACCGACGGGTTCATCGATCTCGGTGTCACCGGCGGCCGGGCCGCCGATGACACCACCCTGGTCGTCATCGGTCTTCGGGCCCCGGCCCGCGGCCTTCGTAGCCCGGTCCGCGGCCTTCATGGCCCGGTCCGCGGCCCTCGTAGCCGGACCCGCGGCCTTCGGGACCCGGCTCGCGGGCGTCCGGACCGGCTCCGCGGCCTTCGTATCCCTGTCCGCGGCCTTCGTACCGGGCCTCGCGGCCCGCCCCGCGGCCCATGGAACCCGCGCCGGCCATCCCCGCCTCGTAGCCCTGGCCCCCGGTGCACAGGGCCCAGATGATGAACGCGTCGATGAGCAGCAGCGCCACCGCCCACAGCGGGGTGTACGGCAGCCACAGGAAGTTGGCGATCAGGGCGAGCCCCGCGATCACCACGCCCACGGTCCGGGCCCACATCGCGCCGGTGAACGTCGCCAGGCCGGCGATCACCAGGACGATGCCGAGGATCATGTGGATCCAGCCCCACCCGGTGAGGTTGTAGCTGAAGATGTAGTTCGGGGTGGCCACGAAGACCCTGTCGGTGCGTACGGCGGCGACGCCCTGGGCGAGGGTCATCAGACCGCCGAAAAGCATCATGACGGCCCCGAAGACGAGACGTCCGCTGACTCCGCCGTAGGTGCGGGGAGCGGTTCCCGGGTGGACTCCACCCGCGTGAGTGGCCATGTCGGGCTCCTTCGTCAGGCGCGATCGGCGACACGGTGGCCGCCGTTTCGCGGCAATTCGGGTGAATTGCCCTGTTGTCAGGTTTGCACAGTCCGCCGGGCTCGGCACCCCGCGCCCCGTGGTTTCCTCGCCCCGGCGGCCCGCGCGTAAAGTCACCCCTTCTCGGCGCAAGGTGCTTTTGTGGGCATGGCGGGCAGAAGGGGCTCGCCTTCCGGGGCATCCCGGTGTAGATGTATCTCTATGGCCCGGTTTATGGGTCGATCGTGGGTTGCCCGCATGTTCCCCGGTCGGCGCCCACGGAGTCGGCGGCGTGAGCGCCCTCAGGAGGCGGGACGGCGCACTGGGGTGTGGCGACACGTCCGCAGCGTCGCCGGCCAGGTTTTCGTCCTCCAGCTGATCATCGTGCTGCTGCTCGGCGTCGCGGCGTCCGCCGCCCTGGTGCTCCAGGTGCGGCACGACGCCACCAACGAGGCCCGCGGCCGGTCCATCGCCGTCGCCGAGTCCTTCGCCAACGCGCCGGGGATGGTGCGGGCCCTGCACAGCCGCGATCCGACCGCCGTGCTGCAGCCGAAGGCGGAGGCCGTCCGCAAGAGGACCGGGCTCGACTTCGTCGTCGTCATGAAGACCGACGGCATCCGGCTCACCCACCCCAACCCCAGGCGCATCGGACACCACTACATCGGCACCATCGGCCCCGCGCTGCACGGGCACCTCACCACCGGTACCGGCCCGGGCACCATGGGCGAGGCGATGGACGCGGTGGCGCCCATCTTCGACAGCCACCACAAGGTCGTCGGCGCGGTCGGCGCGGGCCTCACGATCCGCACGGTGAGCGGGCTCGCCGACCGCCAGCTGCCGCTGCTCATCGGCGCCGTCACCGCCTCGCTCGCCCTGGCCACCGGCGGCACCGCCCTGGTCACCAGGCGGCTGCGGCGCCAGACCCGGGGCCTGGACCCGGCCGAGATGACGCGGATGTACGAGCACCACGACGCGGTGCTGCACGCCGTGCGGGAGGGCGTGCTGATCGTCGACGGCGAGGGCCGCCTGGTGCTCGCCAACGACGAGGCGTCCCGGCTGCTCGGCCTGCCGCCGCGCCCCGAGGGACGCCCGGTCCACCTGCTGGGGCTGGACCCCGGGATCGCCGGTCTGCTGGTCTCCCGGCGCGTCGTCACCGACGAGGTGCGGGTGGCGGGCGACCGGCTGCTGGCGGTGAACAACCGGCCCACCGACCGCGACGGCGGTCCGCCCGGCAGCGTCACCACCCTGCGCGACTCCACCGAGCTGCGTGCCCTCTCGGGCCGCGCCGATGTGGCCCAGAAGCGGCTCAAGCTGCTGTACGACGCCAGCGTGGAGGTCGGCACCACGCTCGACGTGGGGCGCACCGCCGAGGAGCTGACGCGGGTGGCGGTGCCGCGGTTCGCCGATTTCGTCACGGTCGACCTGGCGGAGTCCGTACCGCGCGGGGAGGAGCCGTCCGCGGCCGGCGGCGCCCAGATGTGCCGGGTGGCCGTCCACGGCTTCCGGCCCGACCACCCCTTCTACCCCGTCGGCAGACGGTTCTCGTTCACCGCATCCGCGCCCCAGGCGCTGGGCATGGGCAGCGGGCGGCCGGTCGTCCAGGACGATCTGACCCGGGCGTCCGGCTGGCGTGCCCACGACCCCGGGCAGACGGCCAAGATCCTCGACTACGGCGTGCGGTCGCTGGTCACCGTGCCGCTGCGGGCCCGCGGCGTGCTGCTCGGCGTGGTCAACTTCTGGCGGATGGCGGAGCGCGAGACCTTCGAGGAGGAGGAGGTGACGCTCGCCGAGGAGCTGGCCTCCCACGCGGCGGTGTGCATCGACAACGCCCGCCGCTACACCCGCGAGCACACCATGGCGGTGACCCTCCAGCACAGCCTGCTGCCCCGCGCCGTGCCCCCGCAGAGCGCCCTGGACGTGGCCTTCCGCTATCTGCCCGCGGAGTCGGGCGTCGGCGGCGACTGGTTCGACGTCATCCCGCTGCCCGGTGCGCGGGTGGCGCTGGTGGTGGGCGACGTCGTCGGGCACGGGCTGCACGCGGCGGCCACCATGGGGCGGCTGCGGACGGCGGTGCACAACTTCTCCACCCTCGACCTGCCGCCCGATGAGATCCTGACCCATCTGGACGACCTGGTGGCCCGCATCGACCAGGACGAGATCCCCCTCGGCCAGGACCTCCCCGGCGGCGGGGGCGAACCGCTCACCGGCGCGACCGGGGCCACCTGCCTGTACGCGATCTACGACCCGGTGACGCGGCGCTGCACCATGGCCCGGGCCGGGCATCCGCCGCCCGCGGTGGTGAGCCCGGACGGGTCGGTGCAGTTCCCGGACCTGCCCGCCGGGCCCCCGCTGGGCCTGGGCGGGCTGCCGTTCGACATGGCCGAGCTGGAGCTGGCCGAGGGCAGCCATCTGGTCCTCTACACCGACGGGCTCATCGAGGACCGCCGCCGGGAGATCGACATCGGTCTGGAGATGCTGCGCGGCGCCCTGTCGCATCCGGGGCGGTCGCCCGAGGAGATCTGCACCGACGTGCTCGACGCGATGCTGCCCACCCAGCCGGGCGACGACATCGCGCTGATCGCCGCCCGGACCCGGGTGCTGGGCCCCGGCCGGGTGGTGTCCTCGGACGTGCCGTCCGACCCCGCCGCGGTGGCCGGAGTGCGTGCCGGGGCGCTGCGGCAGCTGGAGGAGTGGGGCATGGAGGAGGTGGCGTTCACCGCCGAACTGGTCCTCAGCGAGCTGATCACCAACGCCATCCGGCACGCCACCGGCCCGATCCGGCTGCAGCTGATCCGCGACCGCGGTCTGATCTGCGAGGTGTCCGACACCAGCAGCACCTCACCGCATCTGCGGTACGCGGCGACGACCGACGAGGGCGGCCGCGGGCTGTTCCTGGTCGCCCAGTTCGCCGAGCGCTGGGGGACGCGCTACACGGCGGGCGGCAAGGTCATCTGGGCGGAACTGGCGCTGCCCGAACCGCCCGAGCCGCACGAGGTCCTGCCGGCGGATCGGTCCGCCCGGCCGCCGGCGGTGCCGGAGCCGTCCTGACCGGCGCCCGAGCGAGGGGACATGAGGGGATACGTGACCCCAGCTCAGAACCGTTCAGCTTTGGCGGGATCGGGCAACCTGCCTTCTCCGGCCGTGATACTGACGGTCCGTCATGGTCCATGTGCCGATCGCGGGCGCTCAAAATTCGCTGAGCAGTACTACCATGTGCCGCCCACGGCTTGATGTCCGCGTGGTCCACCCTCAACCCTCGAACGCGCCCATGAGGACCTGATAGATGTCAGCACATATATCCAGCCATCCCTACAAAGGGCCAGCCGTGACCCGGCAGGCCCTGGCCGTGCCTCTGCTGGCCGCGGTCGTCGCCGGCGGGGCGGGAGCGTGGGTGACGGCAGAGGTGCCCGAATCCCGGCGCGTCCTCGTCGCCGTCTTCAGCGCGCTGGTGGCCGTGGCTCTGGGCGTGGCCCTCGCGGTCGCCGCCCACCGGTCACGGACCATCGGCCGGCTCCAGTCCCGGATCGCGAGTCTGGAGGCCGCGGCCGCGCAGCACGCCGCGGAGGCCGCCCGGCTCGCTGATGAAACGATTCCCTCTGCGGTGAAGGGCCTGCGGGAGGGCGGCTCGGTGGACACCGTGCTGATGCAGGTGACCAAGCCCGGTGACCAGGCGCACGGCCGGCTCCTGCGCAGGGTCGTGCAGGAGATCGGCACCGGTGAGCGCATGCGCGCCTCCGCGATGGCGGCCTGCGCCAACGCCGCGGGCCGGGTCCAGGCCCTGGCCACCAGCATGCTCGCGGACCTGCGCGAGATGGAGAACCGGCACGACGAGTCCGTCCTCGGCGACCTGCTGAAGCTCGACCACACCACCGCCCAGACGGGCCGCATCGCGGACAGCATCGCGGTCCTCACCGGCGCCCGCTCCGGGCGCCGGTGGACCAAGCCCATCGTGATGGAGTCCATCCTGCGCGGCGCGGTCGGCCGGATCAGCGCCTATCAGCGGGTCCGGGTCCACGCGGCCAGCAACGCGGCGGTCGCCGGTTACGCGGCCGAGGGCGTCATGCACGCCCTCGCCGAGCTGATGGACAACGCCACCAGCTTCTCGCCTCCCACCGAGGAGGTGCACGTGTACGTCGAGGAGACGCACACCGGCGTCGTGGTCACCATCGAGGACGGCGGCCTGGTCATGGGCCCCTCCGCGCTGGCCCGCGCCCAGAAGGCGGTCTCCTCGCAGACTCTCGACCTGACGACCCTGTCCGGCACCCGGCTCGGCCTCGCGGTCGTCGGCTGTCTGGCCCGTAAGCACGGGCTGACGGTCTCCTTCCGCCCGTCCGCCCGGGGAGGCACCGGCGTCGTGGTTCTGATCCCACAGCAGCTGATCACGCACATCAACCAGGGCGCGGTGCCCGGGGCGCCCGCGCGGAACCGCGCCGAGTCCGCCCGGCCGCGGACCGCCGCCGCTCCGGCGGCGCGGGCGACCGGCTCCCAGGCAGCCGCGAGCGCCGAGCCGGTGGCCGAGGCGGCCGTCCCGGTGGCCCCTCCCACCCCGTCGCCCGCGACGGAGCCCTCCGGGCCCTCCGGCACGTCCGTCGACTCCGACTTCGACGCCGACGCCTCCGCGGAGCCGCGCGTCAACGGGCTGCCCCGGCGGCGCCGAGGCGAGACGCTCGCCGCCGCCACGCGGGCCACGCCCCGCCCCGCCCCCGACGCCAAGCCGAAGGCTCCGCGGACCGACGCCGGGGCCCGCTTCGGTGCCTTCCGCGACGCCACGCGCGGCGGCTCCACCGGTGACGCCCCCGGGCGTAACACCACGTCGGAGGCGTCCGCAGAAACCAACGGGCCCGTGCCGTCCGCCGAGCCCGCACAGTCCGCCGAGTCCGCTGAGAACGACCAGCCGTGATGATAGGAACGCCGATGAACACCACAGACCGCAGCTTGGACTGGCTGTTGGAGAACCTGCTGGAGAAGACGCCGGGGGCCCGGCACGCGCTGGTGCTGTCGCGGGACGGCCTCAAGCTGTGCCTCACGTCCGGTCTCTCCGTGGACCAGGCCGACCAGCTGTCGGCCATCGCCTCGGGTATCCAGAGCCTCTCCCACGGCGCGTCCATCGAGTTCGGGGACGGCAGCGGCGGCGTCCGGCAGTCCATGACGGAGTTCCACGGGGGAATTCTGTTCATCGTCGAGGCCGGCGAGGGCGCCCATCTGGCCGTCGTGGCGGACGACGAGGCCGACGTCGGCATCATCGGGCACAACATGAACGAGCTGGTCGAGCAGATCGGCGACCATCTGCGGGCGGCGCCCCGGACCACCGGACATGGCCGTGGCGGCGGGATGAACGCATGATCCGAGGGCCGCTCGACAGCGAGGAGCCCGACCGGCTGTACACCGTCACCGGCGGTCGCAGCCGCGTCGACGAGAGCGTGTTCGACATGGTCACGCTCATCGTCAGCGAATCCGACCCCACCCCCGGCATGCAGTCCGAGCACGTCAAGATCCTGCGGATGTGCCGGCGGCCCATGGCGGTGGTGGAGATCTCCTCGTACCTGGGAATGCCCGTCAGCGTGGTCAAGATCCTGCTCTGCGACCTGCTCGACATGGGCAAGATCACCGCGCGCCATCCCCATGCCGCCCGCCCCGACAACGGAGGGCTGCCGGAGCCCGAAACGCTGAAGAAGGTGCTCGTTGCACTCCAGAACCTCTGACCGTGCCGACGTCCGGGCGCCGCTGCGGGCGAGCGCGAGCGAAGGCCTGAAGATCGTGATCGTCGGCGGCTTCGGCGTGGGCAAGACGACGATGGTCCAGTCGGTGAGCGAGATCCGCCCGCTCAGCACCGAGGAGACGATGACCCAGGCGGGCGTCGGGATCGACGACCCCTCCTTGGTCCAGTCGAAGACGACCACCACGGTCGCCTTCGACTTCGGCCGCATCAGCCTGGACGAGCAGATGGTGCTCTATCTGTTCGGCGCGCCCGGGCAGGAAC
The DNA here is from genome assembly GCF_001417735.1 of Streptomyces sp. NBRC 110028. Classification (GTDB taxonomy): domain Bacteria; phylum Actinomycetota; class Actinomycetes; order Streptomycetales; family Streptomycetaceae; genus Streptomyces. The sequence goes on along the minus strand of NZ_BBUZ01000022.1, from coordinate 232,599 downwards.
GTTTCTGGTTCCTGTGGGACCGGCTCTTCGTCGGCACCCTGGGCGCGGTCGTCCTGGTGGACACCAACCGGCTCGCCGACTCCTGGTACGCCATCGACCGGCTCGAACACCACGGGACGCCGTTCATCGTGGCCCGCAACAACTTCACCGAACCGCAGCACACGCTGGAGGAGGTCCGGGACGCGCTCGATCTGCCCCCGGACATCCCCGTGATCGACTGCGACGCCCGTGAGCGCGACTCCAGCAAGGCCGTCCTCGTCGCGCTCGTCCGCCACCTCTACTCCCTGTCCACCTCCGCCGCCCGGGAGACCACCGCGTGACCACCCCGGACCCCACGACCCCACCCGAGGATCCCCTCGACCCCGCCGCACCGCTCCAGGGCTGGCCGGAGCAGCCGGACGCGGTGCGGCTGGACACCCAGATGCTCCGCTCCGATCCGGACGAGCTGTACCGGAAGCTGCGCCACGAGCACGGCCCCGTCGTGCCCGTGCTGCTCGAACCGGACATCCCCGTCTGGATGGTGCTGGGCTACCGGGAGCTGCTGCGGGTCACCGCGGACTCCAACGTGTTCGCCCGCGACTCCCGCCGCTGGCACTCCTGGGACCGGGTCCCGCCCGACTGGGAGCTGATCACGTTCGTCGCCTACCGGCCGACGATGCTGTTCACCGAGGGCCCCGATCACGAGCGCCGGTCCGAGGCGATGATCGACAGCCTGGAGTCCGTGGAGCCGTTCGAACTGCGGGCGGAGTGCGAGCGGGTCGCGGACCAGCTGATCGACGTCTTCGCGGGCAGCGGCCGCGCCGATCTGATGGCCGAGTACGCCAGCCAGATCCCGCTGCGGGTGCTGAACCGGATGTTCGGCCTGGACGACGATCCCGCGCTGACGCAGGAGATGCTCGACCTGGTCAGCGGGAAGGCGGGACCGGCCGCCTTCGACCGGCTGACCAACCGGATGGTGGCGCTGCTGGAGCACGCCCGGTCCCACCCCGCCGCGTCCAACATCGCCTCGGCCCTGGCGTTCCACCCGGCGGGCCTGACCGACGAGGAGATCGTCAACGACCTCCTGGGCAACGTCTACGCGGCCCACCAGCCCACCACCGACCTGATCGGCAACGCGCTGCGGCTCATGCTCACCGACGAGCGGTTCGCGGTCACCTTGTCCGGCGGGCGGCGCAGCGTGGGCCAGGCGCTCAACGAGGTGCTGTGGGAGGCCACCCCGATCCCCAACTGGGTGGGCCGCTGGGCCTCGGAGGACACCATGTTCGCCGGGCGCCACATCCGGAAGGGCGACTGCCTGATGCTGAGCCTCGCCGCGGCCAACGCCGACCCCGACGTACGCCCGGACTTCCAAGCCGGGGCGTCCGGCAACCAGGCCCACATGGCCTACAGCCACGGCACCCACGGCTGCCCCCAGGTCGGCCGCGAGCTGGCCGAGAGCATCGCCATGGCCGCGATCGAGGTCCTGACCGACCGCCTCCCGGACGTGACCCTCGCGGTCGCCCCCGACGAGCTGGAGTGGCGCTCGGCGCTGATGATGCGCGGCGTCTCGTCGATCCCGGTCGAATTCACCCCGGCCTTCGCCCGCTGACCGCCCCGCCCCGGCGGCAGACACCGCCGGGGCCGTCAGCGTGCCGGACCTTCCCTCCCCGCGTACGGAAGGTCCGGCACGCCCACTCGCACGACCCGCCCTTAATGCTCATGGGCGCGCGTTAAGCTGGGGGCGTCACCGTATCCGGACGCGGGCGCGTCACGCAATGACGTACTGGCCGGTAAAGGCTGGAAGTAAGGAAGATCTCGTGCGCCGGGGTCGGGGTGGGACATAGGGTCGGCCCGTTACCGACCCCATCCGCGGCACAGGAGACATGGCGGCTCACCATCCATGAACGCGCGACCACCCCATGGCTCGGCGCGCCCCGGCGGGCGTACGGCGCGGACCCGTGCCGCCGTGCTGGCCGCCGCCTACGACGAACTCGACGCCGAATCGTTCAGCGCCCTCACCCTCGACAAGCTCGCCCGGCGCTCCGGGGTGCACGCGTCGACCATCCGGCGGCGCTGGCGGACGGTGGAGGGGGTCGTCCTCGATCTGCTGGCCGAGCGCGCCGCCACGCTGCCCACCCCCGACTCGGGCGACTTCCGGCGGGATCTGCACGAACTCGCCCGGTTCATCGGCGACTTCAACGACTCGCTGCGCAATCGCAACGTCATCCAGGGGCTGGTGGCGGCCGCCGCCCATGACGTACGGGCCGAGGAGGTCGTCCGCGACACCTTCGCCGGCCGGATCGAGGACAGGACCCCGATCGTGCGGCGCGCGATCGACCGGGGCGAGGTGCCCGCGGACACCGACGCCAAGGCCGTCATCGGCGCGCTGGCCGCGCCCTTCTACTACCGGGTGCTCATCCTGCGCGGCTCCATCGACGCCCGGCTGGTGCGTACCAGCGCCGAGGCGGCCTACGAGGCGGCGCGGGCAGGGGTGTTCCGTACCGGGGTGGACGGGGAGTGAGCCCCCGGCCCGGCGCACAGCCGGGCCGGGGCCTCACCGGGGAGCGTTCAGGCGCCGCGCTCCTTCAGCATGTCGGCCATCAGCTGGATCTCCGACTGCTGGGCCCGCACCATCGTCGTGGCCAGCCGCTTCTCGGTCGGGTCGTGGACCTTCGCGACCGCGCCCTCCGCCATCTCGATCCCGCCCTTGTGATGGGCGGTCATCAGCTTCAGGTAGAGCACCTCGGCCGCCTTGCCCTTGGCCCTGCGCAGCCGGTCCAGCTCGGTGTTGGTGGCCATGCCCGGCATGAGCGAGCCGTCGTGCGGCTTGTACGCGTGGTCCATGCCCTCCATGCCCTCCATGGAGCCGTGCTTCATCCACGTCATCGGCGGCTCCTCGGACGTCCGGTCCAGCCCCCACATGTCCAGCCAGCCCTGCAGGATGCCGCGCTCGGTGGCCTGCGCGGTGAGGATGTCGAACGCCAGCCGCCGCACATCCTCGTCGTCGGTGCGGTCGCGCACGATGAGCGACATCTCCACCGCCTGCTGGTGATGGGTGGACATGTCGCGGGCGAAACCGGCCTCGGCGGAGGTGTCCTTCGGGGCGCCGGTGCCGGTCGTGCCCTCCGAGCGGTCGCTCATCAGCCACATCAGCCCCACCGCGACCAGCGTCAGCACCGCGAGGGCGGCGGTGATCCCGGCCACCAGCGGCTGCCGCGACGCACGGCCGACGGCGGTGGTCCCCTCCGTCACGACGACTTCCCGTTGGTGCAGTAGGCGTTCGGCTCGGGGGTCTGCTTGCCCTGGACGAACTTCTTGAAGAAGGCGGCCACCCGCGGGTCCGACGCCTTGTGAATGTCCAGCTGGTTGCCCCAGGCGTTGAGGACGATCGGCGCGTCCTGGTCCTGGTAGGGGCTCATCAGCGAGTACGGGGTCTTCTCCACCCGGGCCTTGAGGGTGGCGATGTCCTCCTTGGACGCCTTGTCGCTGTACGTCACCCACACCGCGCCGTGCTCCAGCGAGTGCACCGCGTTCTCCTTGGTCAGCGGCTTGGTGTAGACGTCGCCCTGGCAGTTCTGCCAGACCTGGTCGTGGTTTCCGCCGACCGGCGGCGACATGGCGTACTTCACGGTGCCGCCCACATGGGTGCGGCCCAGGTTCTTCCAGGTCTTCATGCCCTTGAACTCACCGGTCTTCACGACCGAGGAGGTCACCTTCGTCGCCTTCTTCTCCTTGTCGTTGCCCGCTTCGACCAGGAAGAAGCCGCCGACGGCCAGAGCGGCGACGATCACCGTGCAGGAGGTGATGGTGATGATCCGGTACCTGCGCTCGCGTGCCTTCTCCGCGCGGCGCAGCTCTTCTATCTTCGCGCGGCGCTCGGCCGCGCCCTTCGTCTTCGATCCCTTGGAAGCCATGGTTGTCCAGTCCTCGCAGTTCTCGCACTGTCGCACTGAATGAGTGATGTGGCGGCGGAGGCCGGCGATCGGCCAAGAGGCCTCCTAGGTGCGGAGTACTTGGAGCTGATGGAGGCCGAGGGCGTGGACGACCGTGTCGGGCGGTGCCCGTACGGCGTCCGTGCCCCGTGGGGCCTCCGGCGGCCGGAAACCGGCGGGGGCGGGCGGCGGGACGGGAGCGGGGACCAGGGCGGGGTTCCCGCCGCGGGGACCCGCCACGCAGTCGTCGCTGCCGCCGTCCGGGGCTTTCGGGTGGTCCCCGGCGGCCGGGGCGCCGGGAGCGGTGTGGAACCGGGCGACGGCCCCGGCCCCGGCCGCGGCCGGGGCCGGTGGCGGCCATGGGAGCTGCGGCTCGGCCACGAGGCGGTGCGGGCAGCCCGCCGACAGCGGCGGGTGGTCGCCGCCGGAGTGGACGCACAGCGGCGCCACCCAGAGCAGCACGGCGAGGAGGGGGACGACACGCCGGAGCGCGGAGCGCGCGGTGGCTCGCACCGCGCGCTTCCGTATGCCGTCGTCTCCGCCCCGCCCTCTGCCCATCGCGCCAGATCGTAACCAGTGGGCCTGCCGGGGCTGAACGGGTAGCACGGCAATCCCGTCAGTCGTGTGGCCAGTCGTGTGGCCAGTCACGCGGTCGGGCGGGCGGTCGGGCGCGCTTCAGTCGTGCCGGGGGAGGCCCGACAGGTCGTGGTCGGCGTGGCTCAGCGCCTCGGTCACCAGACGGGCCAGATGCCCGTCCCGGAGGGCGTAGACGACCCGTCGGCCGTCCTTGCGCGAGGTGACGACCCCGGCCAGTCGCAGCTTCGCGAGGTGCTGGCTGACGGCCGGGCGGGCCGCCCCGCAGACGGCGGTCAGCGCCGTCACATCGGCCTCGCCCGAGGCGAGGGTGTGCAGCAGCGCCAGCCGGGTGCGGTCGGCGAGCAGGACCAGAACCTCGGCGGCGCGCGCGAACTGCTCGGCGCTCGGGGTGCGCGGATGCGCATCGTGCGCATCTGATAGGTGCATGCGTGCGCTCATACGCACATAATGGTGTCCGCGGCGGACCGTGTCCAGTACGGGAGCGCACGGCGAAGGAGGCGGAGGCCATGGACGACCGGCACGAGCACGACCACGGGCACCACCACGGGCCTGACCACGAGCACGTTCACGATCACACCCGTGGCCGCGGCGCCCGGTGGCGCCACCGGGCGGGCCATCTGCCGCGCCCCCACTCCCATGCGGCCGCCGACAAGGTGGACCGGGCCCTGGAGTCCTCCGCCCGCGGCCTGCGCGCCCTGTGGACCTCCCTCGCCGTCCTCGGCGCGACGGCCGTCGCGCAAGCGGTCGTCGTGGTCGCCTCCGGGTCCGTCGCGCTGCTCGGCGACACCGTCCACAACGCCGCCGACGCCCTGACCGCCCTCCCGCTCGGCCTCGCCTTCCTGCTCGGCCGCCGCGCCGCCACCCGCCGCTTCACCTACGGCTACGGGCGGGCCGAGGACCTGGCCGGGATCGCGATCGTGCTCACCATCGCGGCCTCCGCCGCGTTCGCCGCCTGGACCGCCACGGACCGGCTGCTGCACCCGCGCGACATCGACCAGCTGCCCGCCGTGGCCGCCGCGGCCGTGGTCGGCTTCATCGGCAACGAATGGGTCGCCCGCTACCGCATCCGCGTCGGCCGCGACATCGGCTCGGCCGCCCTCGTGGCCGACGGCCTGCACGCCCGTACCGACGGCTTCACCTCGCTGGCCGTCCTGGTGAGCGCGGCCGGTGCCGCCCTCGGCTGGCGCCTCGCCGACCCCCTCGTCGGCCTCGCCATCACCGCCGCGATCCTGCTGGTGCTGCGCGACGCCGCCCGCGAGGTGTTCCGCCGGGTGATGGACGCCGTCGACCCGGCCCTGACCGACGCCGCCGAGCGGGCCCTGCGCGCCGTACCGGGCGTACGGGACGTCGGCGAGCTGCGGCTGCGCTGGATCGGCCACCGGCTGCGCGCGGAGGTCGCGGTCGTGGTCGGCGGCGAGCTGAGCGTACGGGAGGCCCACCGGGTCGCGGTGGACGCCGAACACGCCCTGCTGCACGCGGTCCCCCGGCTGACCGCCGCCCTGATCCACGCCGACCCGGCCCCGACCGACCGAGGCCCCGACCCGCACGCCCCGCTGGCCCACCACGCGGCGTGAGCGGGGCGCCGTACCGGCTCAGACCGCGCTGACCGGGGCGATCAGCCCGGCGGTCGAGGCCGGGGGCACGGGGCCCACCCGGACGCTGACCAGGTCGCCGCGCTCCAGGAAGCCCGTACCGCTCAGGTCGACATGGACGCGCAGCCCGTACGTGTCGTCGGGGTCCAGCTCGCCGGGGACCGTGACGCTGAACGGGATGTGGCCCGCCGGGCTCAGCGGCACATCGGTCTGCACCTGCGCCCCCACCACGGAGGCGGTCACATCGGCGCGGGACACGTTGCGCACCTCCACCACCACCCGTGCCGCCCGGACCGCGGGGGTGTCCGGGGGCAGGGACACGATGCCGCTCAGGACACTGCTCATGCGCGCCATTACATGTCACCCGCGCCCGTCGTGTAACGCGGTCGGGGGTCCCGTACGGCCATCCGGGTGGGGACAGGGCGGGGGTGCCGTTGGTTCCGATCCGGTCATGATCCGGTCATGATTGCGCTCCCCTGGGTGGCGCTGTCGGCCCGCGCCCGCAGAATCGGGGGCGGAAGCTCACGGACCGCCGGCCGGGCGGAGAGTCGTCATGTCAGGACGACCGCGGCCGTGCGGACGGGGAGCGACCGCCAACGGGAGAACACAGAATGAAGAGAATCGGCATCGTCGCCGTGGCCTCGGCCACGGCGCTGCTGGCCACGGGCGGCGTCGCCCACGCCGCGAACAGCGGGGTCGGCTGGAAGCTGGAGAGCGGCAGCCCGTACTACATCGAATCGCTGCGCCACCACTCCACGTACACCCTGTCGTTCGTGACGAAGGCCGCCCGGGACCGGATCACGCCGTATCTGAGGATTCCGGTCGCCCAGCTGAACGCCATGCCGGAGGTCAAGGCCGCGGGCATCACCTTCAAGGTGTCCACCACGATCGAGGGCGGGACGAACCTCAAGAACAAGAAGTACTGCGCCGGGCCCCGCAACCACATCATGTTCACGCTGGCCCACCGCCCGCTGAACGGGCAGAAGGGCATGTCGCAGGCCAAGCCCTGCTACAACACCACCGACAACAGCGCCTGGGGCGGATACGTCCTGATGGACGACGAGTACTGGGACAGCGCGGGCAAGGAGAACGGCTGGTTCAGCTCGGACAAGGCCAAGAACACGGCCATGACCCGCAACGCGGTCACCCATGAGCTGGGCCACATGATGGGCCTCGACCACCCGGACCCCTCGTCCTTCGACCCGAAGGAGAACAAGCCGGTGATGACCTCGCCCAACGGCGGCTATCTGAACGCGAACGGCGGGAAGTACACGGCCGCGGACCAGCGGGGCGTCAGGAAGCTCGTTTCCAACGGCGGCTGACCGCCGCTGACGGTGCGCCGTACGCGGCCCGGAATCCCGGGCCGCGTACGGCGGGGGTGCGAAAGGCTCAGGCCGAGCAGCGCTCACCGTTCAGTGTGAAGGCGCGGGGCGGGGAGTTCCGGCCCTGCCGGGTGGCGAGGAAGCCCACGGAGAAGGGCTTGTTGGCGTCGACCCGGTGGTTGTAGTCGGCCGGTGTGGTGGTCACCGTGGAACCGCGCTGGGTGAATGCGCCGTTCCACATCTGGGTGACGCGCTGGTCGTCGGGGAATTCCCAGGAGACCCGCCAGGTGTCGAGCGCACTGCGGGAGGTCAGCGTGACCTCGGCCTTGAAGCCGTCGGGCCATTCGGTGACCAGGTCGTAGCGGGCCGTGCAGGCGGGCTCGCCGGGGGGTTTCCGGGAGGAGCCGCCGGAGGGCTCGTGGCCCTCGCCCGAGCCCTTCGAGGCGGGCGGCGAGGCGGGCGGGTCCGTGCGCTTCCCGTCCTGGTCGCCCTTGCCCCCCTTGTTCCCCTTGCCCTCGTCGCGGTCCTCGCGCTCCCGGCCGTCCTTCCCGGCCTTGCCGCCCACGCCGTCGCCACCGCGGGAGGAGGACGGCTCGGCGGACGTGCCCGGGCGGCCGGGGGCCTTGGTGCCCACCGGGGTGGTGTCCGAGGGCGTGCCACCGGGTGCGGTGGTGTCGCGGGTGACGCGGCCGGTGGCCTGCTCCCCGCTCCCGCCGCCGGACACCGCCGCGGTTCTCGTCAACGTCACGATCATGGCCAGTGCCACGACGGCCACCACCGCCAGGGCGACCGTCGCCGTACGGGCTCTGCGCATCCCGTGCACGGCTCGTCTGCGCCCCGTCGGGCCGAGCCTTTGCCGCAGCAGGCGCGGCGCCATCATCAGCGGTCCGCCGACCTTGTCCAGGACCCGGTCCCGCAACGGGACGCGGACGGCGTGCGAGACCGGCGCGGGTGGCGCGGGGGTGGCCCCCGGGGCCCGCTCGACGGCTCTTCGCCGCCGCGCCACATAGCCGTGCCCGCCCCAGCCCAGCACCCCGCCGGCCAGCGCGTTGGGCAGCCCGCCACCGTGCAGATACAGGCAGGCGGCGGCCTCGCGGCAGTTCCGGCAGCGGGCGAGGTGCTGCCACAGGTCCGCGGGGGAGTGGGCGTCCGGCGAACGCGTGGCGGCGTCCAGCAGCTTGGCGTAGCTGCGGCACTCCTCATGCGTGAGGGTGTCCAGATGGTTGCGCTGGCAGCGCTGCCGGAAGGCGGCCCGCACCCGGGCGATCTCCTCGGTGGCGTACCCGATGTCGCCGCCCAGCTGCCACGCCACCGCCTCGACCGGCTGCGACTCCACCTCGACGGACCACAGCAGCGCCCCGTCGTGTTCGCCCAGGTCGCGCAGCCCGCGCAGGGCGAGCGGCTGTTCGCGGGGCGGGACGGCGTAGCGGGCGACGCCGGTGGAGGAGAGCCAGACCCGCAGCTCCGGGTCGAGCCGGTCGCCGTCCCGGTGGGTGTGCCAGTCGGCGGCGGTCTTGCGTACGGACGTCAGGAGCAGCGGCAGCCACGGCAGCCGCGGGCCCCAGGAACGGGCCCGGCGGTTACGGGCGGCCCGGATGCCGCGCCGGAACGCCTCGGTGGCCAGCCGCATACCGTCTTCGGGGGTGGTGGTGCACAGGTCCGCGTAGTCGGCTACCGCGTCCCAGTAGAGGTTGAGCAGGGCCGTCGGGGAAACGGCGTCGGTGTCCGCTGCGGAGACGGACGGTTGGCCGGGCGACGCGAACGCGCCGTCCCGGGATGCCGAGTGGTCGGGCATGGAGGCACATTCCTCACTCACGAACAGTGGCGCCCCCGCCAAGGGGGGCAAGCCTCTCACATGGGGCCGCGGGGTTGGGCAGCCAACAGCACAGATCTGACTCGGAGTTGGGGATTCCCCTTCACGGGTGGCCGAGCCTTTCACGTCTGTGAGTCGGCTGACAAGAGACGATAGAGGAGTGAGGGAGGTGTTGTGTCCAAGGGGCCCGAACCGTGGTGGTCCGGGCCCCGGGACTGATATATGACGTGGCGTCAGGAGTGTCGGCGACGCGATGCCGGAAGACGTGCCTGACGCACCATCAGACCGATAGCTCCACCCCGTACCCGCGCAGCCAGGAGTCCAGGCCCAGCGCCACTTCCATGCCCTGCCGGGACTGGTGTCCCGTCCCCTTCGCCGCCTGCTCGGCGGCCTCCTGGTCGATCAGTGGCCGCGCCGGGGAGGAGGAGTCGGCCGCCAGCGCCCGCACCCGGTCGCGCAGGGCGTCCGTGTAGCGGGTGTCCTGGGTGCTGGGATACGGGCTCTTCACCCGCTGGGCCACCGACTCGGGCAGGACGTCCAGGGCGGCGGCGCGCAGCAGCGACTTCTCCCGGCCGTCGAACGTCTTCAGCGACCACGGTGTGTTGAACACGTACTCCACCAGCCGGTGGTCGCAGAACGGCACCCGCACCTCCAGGCCCACCGCCATGCTGGCGCGGTCCTTGCGGTCCAGCAGGTACTGGACGAAGCGGGTCAGGTGCAGATACGAGACCTCCCGCATCCGGTGCTCCAGACGCGATTCGCCCGGCAGGTGCGGCACCTCGGCCAGCGCCTCGCGGTAGCGGGCGTCCCGGTAGCCCCTGATGTCGATCCGGTCGAGGAGGTCGCGGCGGAGCAGCCCCGTGCGGCTGCCCGACCCCCGGCCCGCGAAGCCGTTCGTGCCGAATGCGGTGATCCAGGGGAAGGTGTCCCCCCACACCGCGTCCTCGTCGTGGAACCAGCGGTAGCCGCCGAACACCTCGTCCGCCGACTCACCGGACAGGGCGACCGTCGAATGCTTGCGGATCTCCTTGAACAGCAGGTAGAGCGAGGTGTCGCTCTCCCCGGTGCCGAACGGCAGATCGCGCGCGAACAGCACCGCGTCGCGGTTCCGGTCGTCCATCAGGGCGGCGGTGTCGAGCACGATGTCCTGGTGGTCCGAGCGCGCGTGCTCGGCCAGCGCGTGGGCGTACGGGCCGTCCGGGGTGCCGCGCAGCGCGTCCGCCTGGAAGTTCTCGGTCTGGCCGACGAAGTCCACCGCGAACGACCGCACCGGTCCCTTCCCCTCCGCGCCCAGCCGCCGCGCGGCCAGGGCGGTGATCACCGAGGAGTCCAGCCCGCCGGAGAGCAAGGTGCACAGCGGTACGTCCGCGATCAGCTGCCGTTCCACGATGTCGTCCAGCAGCTCCCGCACCCGGCGCACGGTGGTCTCCTGGTCATCGGTGTGCTCCCGGGCCTCCAGCGCCCAGTACCGCCGCTCGGTCAGCCCCTCCGGCCGTACCCGCACCACATGCCCGGGGCGCACCTCGTACATCCCCCGGTACACGGCGTGGCCGGGCGTCTTCGTGAACGCCAGCAGCTCCGCCAGACCCTCCCCGTCCACCTCGGGGCGCACCGCCGGATGGGCCAGGATCGCCTTGGGCTCGGAGCCGAAGATCACCCCGTCCGGGGTGGGGTAGTAGTACAGCGGCTTGATTCCCATGCGGTCGCGGACCAGCAGCAACTGCCGCTCCCGCGGCTCCCACAGCGCGAACGCGTACATCCCGTTCAGCCGCTCGGTGAAGCCCTCGCCCCACTCCAGATACGCGTGCAGTGCCACCTCGGTGTCGCTGCTGGTCCGGAAGGAGTGCCCGCGCGCGGTCAACTGCTCCCGCAGCTCACGGTAGTTGTAGATCTCCCCGCTGTAGGTGGTCACCAGCACCGTGCGCCCGTCGTGCTCGACCGGCATCGGCTGCTTCCCGCCCTCGATGTCGATGACCGCCAGCCGCCGGTGCCCCAGCGCCGCATGGGTGTCCGTCCACATCCCACTCGCGTCCGGGCCGCGGCAGCTCATGGTGCGGGTCATCGCGTCGAGCACCTCGCGCTCGGCGGTCAGGTCCTTGTCGTACGCGATCCATCCGGTGATGCCGCACATCGGCGGACCACTCCCTCCGGTCGGCTCGCCCCGGTACCCCGGGGCCTCGGCAACCCCCGTCAGCAGGGCTTTCTCTCCACCACCGGCCAGCGGCGGACGCCCTTCGCCTCACCGTACGCCCGACTCGTTGCATCCAGCACCAGTCGCCCTGGGCAACGTTCAATTCAGGCCAGGAACGACCAGCAAACCGGCCGTGGCCGACGGCGGTGTGCAACTGCTCGGCAAGGCGCCGACCGCCGACGGCTTCGGCGCCCTTCCGTGGGCCGACTCGCCCTATGGTGGGAGTCCTCGCACCATCACGGCGTACGTCGGGGAGTCGTCGAATGGTTTAGCAGCGACCCGTCAGGGAAAAGCGCAGGCCAAGCCGATCACCGCGCGCGCCGCTTGCCCGGTGACGGACACGAGAGGAGCCGAGCCCGTGCGGTCCGACGGCTCCGTCAAGCCGCCCCGCCACTGACACCTGTCGTCTCAGCGCCGATCGGTATCCCGGGCGGAAACATATGGCGGTGGTACCATAACCACATGGCGCTGAAGAAGACGACCGTCATGGTCGATGAAGAGGATCTCGCGCTGATCAAGGCAGCCGCCGCGCGAGAGGGACGACCGGAGTCGGAGTATTTCCGGGAGGCGTTCCACGTCGCGGCCCTGCGCACCCGGCGCTGGGACGAGGACTGGGACATTCCCCGCCTTGATTTCGGTGGCCCGGTCACCGCCGAGGAGATCGACCGGGCGGTCTCGGACGGCGTGGCGGACGCCGAGTGATCGTCGTCGGCGATACTTCCGGTCTGGTCGCCGCTCTCAACACCTCGGACCCCGAGCACAAGGCTGCTCGCACCGCTATGAGTCAGGCCGCACTCACCGTGGTCTCGCCCCTGGTGATCCTTGAGATCGAGCACATCACCGCCCGCAACGTCGATCGCCGAGCAGCCCACGCGGTGAACGACTGGCTCCTGGCGCAGGAACGCACCGGGCGCGTGGCCGTGCCCACGTTGTCCGCCGATACCCTGCGCAAGGCTCGTAAGGTCCAGGACCGCTACGCGGCCCTGCGACTCGATCTGACCGATGCCGCGAATGTCGTCCTGGCCGAGGCATACGGCACCGAGATCATCCTGACCCTTGACCGCCGGGACTTCAGAGCCATCACCCCGCTCACCGGCACCCACTCTTTCCGGCTGCTGCCCGACGATCTCTAGTGCCGCGTCAGCCACGGTTTGCCCGGTAGCGAGGCGTCCTGGTGCGGTCAGATGCAAGGCGCCGGATCGGCCTCGTAGTGGACCTACTCGGTCGATTCGGCAACGCCGCAGATGGCCGTGCCAGGGCGGCGAGCGGGGTGAACCTTGGCTGACGCGGCACTAGCCACCTACGCCTTCGTGCCTGATGCCTGCCAGAACGCCCACCCAAAGCTGTGTCAGTCGCTGCCGACGTCGACCTTGACGTCTTCGGCTGTGGCCGTCCGTACTGGCGAGCATCATGACGCCCACCATGGCCAACTGCTGCCGCCAGGACGCATGTGCGCCTCCAAGCTCCCGTGATTCCCAAGCTCGGAGCTTGTCGTAGCGGACACGGGCGGGTGGGCGAAGCGCTCCCAGCCGAGCCTGGGACGGTGCGGCCTGTGGCCGAGGTCGGGAAGGAAAGCTCACACCCGGTGGAAGGGGAATGTGCAGGGGACGTAATCGCGCGCGATCGGCGGCTGTGACGCGCCGGCAACCGGGGGTTTTTACGGTGTGCGGCAGGTGTGCGGCAGTGGGAGAGGCCCACCGCGAGCGTGGAAGGAGCCAGGCGTGACGGCATCGGCTCGATCGGCGGAGCCGGTGCGTACCGGTTCCGCCGCGGTGCGGACGGTGTGCTCGTACTGCGGGGTCGGGTGCGGGATCGTGCTCGACGTCGGGCGGGACGCGCAGGGGCGCCGGACGGTGCTGAAGGCGTCCGGGGACAAGGCGCATCCCGCCAACGCGGGGCGGCTGTGCACCAAGGGGGCGACCAGCGCGGAGATGCTCGCGGCGGACGGGCGGCTGGAGACGGCGCTGTCGCGGGACGACCGGGGCGCGGAGCCGGTGGCGACCGGGGTGGACGAGGCGATCACCGTGACCGCGCGGCGGCTGCGGGCGATCCTCGACGAGCACGGGCCGGACGCGCTCGCCCTCTATGTGTCCGGGCAGATGACGCTGGAGGCGCAGTACCTGGCCAACAAGCTGGCCAAGGGGTTCATCGGCACCAACCAGATCGAGTCCAACTCGCGGCTGTGCATGGCGAGCGCGGGCAGCGGCTACAAGCTGTCGCTGGGGGCGGACGGGCCGCCCGGTTCGTACCGGGACTTCGACCACGCCGACGCGTTCCTCGTCATCGGCTCCAACATGGCCGACTGCCACCCGATCCTGTATCTGCGGCTGATGGACCGGGTGAAGGCGGGCGCCAAGCTGATCGTGGTCGATCCGCGGCGCACCGCGACCGCCGCCAAGGCGGATCTGTTCCTGCAGATCAGGCCGGGTACGGATCTGGCGCTGCTCAACGGGCTGCTGCGGCTGCTGGTCGAGGGCGGCTACACCGATCAGGAGTTCATCGAGGAGCACACCGAGGGCTGGGAGACCATGCCCGCCTTCCTGGAGGACTATCCGCCCGCGCGGGTCGCGGAGATCACCGGCATCCCGGAGGAGGACATCCGGCAGGCCGCGCGGTGGATCGGGGAGGCCGGGGAGTGGATGAGCTGCTGGACGATGGGGCTCAACCAGTCCACGCACGGCACCTGGAACACCAACGCGCTGATCAACCTGCATCTGGCCACCGGCGCGATCTGCCGTCCCGGCAGCGGCCCGTTCTCGCTCACCGGGCAGCCCAACGCCATGGGCGGCCGGGAGATGGGGTACATGGGCCCTGGACTGCCCGGGCAGCGGTCGGTGCTGGACGCGGAGGACCGGGCGTTCACCGAGGAGCTGTGGGGGATCGCGCCCGGCACGCTGCGGGCGGACGGGGCCGGGCTGGGCACCGTCGAGATGTTCCGGCGCATGGCGGACGGCGGGATCAAGGCGTGCTGGATCATCTGCACCAACCCCGTCGCCTCGGTCGCCAACCGCCGGACGGTGATCGAGGGCCTGGAGGCGGCCGAGTTCGTCGTCACCCAGGACGCCTTCGCCGAGACCGAGACGGGCGCGTACGCGGATGTGGTGCTGCCCGCCGCGATGTGGGCCGAGGCCGACGGCGTGATGATCAACTCCGAGCGCGATCTGACCCTCGCGCAGGCGGCGGTCGACCCGCCCGGCGAGGCGCTGCCGGACTGGCTGATCATCGCCCGGGTCGCCTGCGAGATGGGGTACGGGGACGCCTTCGGCTACGAAAGCGCGGAGGAGATCTTCGAGGAGATCAAGCGCGCCTCGAACCCGAGGACCGGCTACGACCTGAGCGGGGTGACGTACGAGCGGCTGCGCGGGGCCCCGGTGCAGTGGCCCGCGGCGTCCGGTGACGGCGACGACCGCAACCCGGTCCGCTACCTCAACGACGGCGTCAGCCAGACCCTGACCGTACGGGAGGACGGCACCCGGCCCCGGCTGGCGTTCCCCACGCCGAGCGGCCGCGCCGTCTTCCACGCCCGCCCGCACATGGACGCCGCCGAGCTGCCGGACGACGACTTCCCGTACCTCCTCAACACGGGGCGGGTGCAGCACCAGTGGCACACGCTCACCAAGACCGGCAAGGTCGCCAAGCTGAACAAGCTCAACCCGGGGCCGTTCGTCGAGCTGCACCCGCGGGACGCGGAGCGGCTGGGCGTCGGCGAGGGCGACGCGGTGGAGGTGGCCTCGCGGCGCGGGCGGGCGGTGCTGCCCGCGGTGGTGACCGACCGGGTGCGGCCGGGGGACTGCTTCGCGCCGTTCCACTGGAACGACCTGTTCGGCGAATACCTCGGCGTCAACGCGGTCACCAACGACGCGGTCGATCCGGTGTCCCTCCAGCCGGAGTTCAAGGTGTGCGCGGTGTCGCTGGCCAAGGTGGCGTCGGCGCCGCCCCCGCCCGAAGCCGCCCCGGCCACGGGTGCCGACGGGCTCGCCGGGACGTTCGGCGTCGGCGATCTGGCCCCGCCGGTCCTCACCGGGACCGAGCGCCAGTATCTGCGCGGTTTCCTCGCCGGACTGCACGGCACGGTGACGGGCCCGAGCGCCCGGGCGGCCACCGCCGTCCCCGCCGTCCCCGTTCTGCCCCAGGACGCGCCCTTCTCGCCCGAGCACGCCCTGTGGGTCAACGGCGTCCTGGCCGGGGTGTTTTCGCGCGCCGCCGCCCCCGCCGCGCCTGCCCCCGCCGCCCCCGGCACGGCCCCCGCGGCGGCCCCGGACACCGCCGCGTCCCAGGCGGCCGTCCGCGAAGTGGTCGTCCTGTGGGCCTCCCAGACCGGCAACGCCGAGCACGTCGCCGGGGCCACCGCCCGCCGCCTCACCGAAACGGGCCGGCAGGCCCGGCTGCTGGAGATGGACGGCCTCGCCGTCGCCACCCTCCCCCGCACCGCCGACCTCCTCGTCATCACCAGCACCTTCGGCGACGGCGACGCCCCCGACAACGGCTCCGGCTTCTGGGAGTCCCTGGCCGCCCCCGACGCGCCCCGCCTCGACGGCACCCGCTACGCCGTCCTCGCCCTCGGCGACTCCAGTTACGACGACTTCTGCGGCCACGGCCGCCGCCTGGACCAGCGCCTCGACGAGCTGGGCGCCGTACGCCTCGCCCCCCGCACCGACTGCGAACCGGACTACGACGAGCCCGCCCGCGCCTGGCTGGACACCGTCCTCGACGCCCTGGGCACCGCGACGTCCGAGGCGCCCGCCCCGGCCACCGAGGCCCCGGCCGCCCCCACCCCGAAGGCCCCCGCGCGCCCCACCAAGGCCGAGCCCTTCACCACCTGCCTCACCGGCAACCGGCTGCTGAGCCTGCCCGGAGCGGCCAAGGAGGTGCGGCAGTTCGCGTTCGACACCGGCGACGGCGCGCTCGCCTACGAGGCCGGGGACGCGCTCGGCGTGTGGCCCGAGAACTGCCCCGGCCTGGTCGCCGAATGGCTCGACGTCAACGGCCTCGACCCGGCCGCCGAGGTGGCCGTCCAGGCCGTCCGGGCCGCCCCCGGCTCCGGCCCGCGCGTGATGCCGCTCGCCGACGCCCTCCGGCACCATCTGGAGATCGCGAAGATCACCCCGGACCTGCTGCGCTTCCTCCTCGACCGTACCCACGACCACGACCTCAAGCGGCTGCTGCGCCCGGACAACAAGGACGGCCTGGCCCAGTGGACCTGGGGCCGCCAGGCCGTGGACATCCTCGCCGCATACCCGGTGCGCGCCTCCGCCCAGGAGTGGGCCGACGTCCTCAAACGGCTCCAGCCCCGGCTGTACTCCATATCCTCCAGCCCCCTCGCCCACCCCCACGAGGTGCGGCTGACCGTCTCCGTGGTGCGCTTCGAGAGCCGCGGCGGAACGCTCCGCAAGGGCGTCGCCTCCACCCATCTCGCCGACGCCACCGCCGACCGCCCGGTGCCCGTCTTCGTGCAGCGCGCGCCCGCCTTCCGGCCCCCGGCCGACCCCACGACACCGATGGTGATGGTCGGCCCCGGCACCGGCGTCGCCCCGTTCCTCGGGTTTCTGGAGGAGCGCAGGGCCCGCGGCGCGACCGCGCCCAACTGGCTGTTCTTCGGCGAGCAGCGCCGCGCCACCGACTTCTACTACGAGGACGAACTCGACCAGCTGCGCCGCCACGGCACCCTCACCCGGCTCGACACCGCCTTCTCCCGCGACCAGCGGTCCAAGGTGTACGTCCAGGACCGGATGCGCGAACACGGCGCCCGGCTGTGGTCCTGGCTCCAGGAAGGCGCCCACTTCTACGTGTGCGGGGACGCCACCCGGATGGCCAAGGACGTCGACCGGGCGCTGCGCGACATCGCCGTCGCCCACGGCGGACTCGACGAGGACGCGGCCGAGCTGTACGTCAAGCAGCTCGCCGCCGACAAGCGCTACGCGCGCGACGTGTACTGAGGCGCCACGCCCGCCTGAAACGCAAGAGCCAGGGTTCGTGGCCCGATCGCCCGGCCGATGCAACCCAATAGATGACCCACGCCTCGCAAACGCGCTCGTATCATGGGCGGATGCACACGTACCGGATCGGAGAGGCGGCGGCCCTGATGGGCGTCAGCGCCGATACCCTGCGCCGCTGGGTCGACAGCGGACGGCTCACCGCCGAGCGGGACGACCAGGGCCGCCGGATCATCCCGGGCCCGGCGCTGGCCGCGTTCGCCCGGGAGCTGAGCCGTGGCACGGACCGGGAGGGCAACGGCGTCTCCTCGGCCCGCAACCGCTTCGCGGGCATCGTCACCGAGGTGATCCTCGGCGATGTGTCCGCACAGGTGGAGATCCAGGCGGGGCCGTTCCGCGTGGTGTCCATGATCAGCCGGGAATCCGCGGAGGAGCTGGGACTGGAGCCGGGCGTCCCCGCGGTGGCGGTGATCAAGTCGACCAACGTGGTCGTGGAGAAACCGTGAGCGCGGCCCCGCCGCACACACCGACGAGGGAGAAACCTGTGACGACCCGTTCCGCGATCCGCCGGAGCCGCACCCTGCGCGTGGCGGGCGGCCTCACCGTGGCCGTGCTGGCGCTCGGCGGCTGCTCCTCCGGCGACTCCGACGCGTCCAAGAAGCCGGACGGGGAGAGCGGATCGGCCTCGAAGGGCGCGAAGAAGGTGTCCGGCACCGTCACGGTCTTCGCCGCCGCCTCGCTCAAGGAGGGCTTCACCGAGCTGAAGAAGACCTTCGAGAGGGAGCACCCCGGCGCCACGGTGACATTCAACTTCGGCGGCAGCGACGGCCTCGCCGCCGGCATCACCTCCGGTGCCCCCGCCGACGTCTTCGCCGCCGCCAGCCCGAAGACCATGAAGACCGTCACCGACGCGGGCGACGCCCAGGGCACCCCGGCGGTCTTCGCCCGCAACCAGCTGGAGATAGCGACCCTCCCCGGCAACCCGAAGAAGATCACCGACTTCGAGGACCTGGCCAGGGGCGGGCTGAAGGTCGCGCTGTGCGCCAAGGAGGTGCCGTGCGGCGCCGCCGCGCGGAAGGTGCTGGACGCTGAGCACCTCAAGCTCACCCCGGCCAGCTACGAGCAGGACGTCAAGGGCGCGCTCACCAAGGTGGAGCTGAAGGAGGTCGACGCCTCCGTGGTCTACAAGACCGATGTGAAGGCCGCGGGCGGCAAGGTCGAGGGCGTGGAGTTCCCGGAGTCGAAGAAGGCCATCAACGACTACCCGATCGCCCGGCTGAAGAAGGCGCCGAACGCCGAGGGCGCCGCCGCCTTCATCGACCTGGTGACATCCCCGCGGGGCCAGAAGGTGCTGACCGAGGCGGGCTTCCTCAAGCCGTGACGTCCTCCGCACCGCAGATCGTGGACAACAAGCGGCGACGGCGCACCCGGCCCGGTGTCCCGCTGCCGCTGCTGCTGCCCGCCCTCGCCGGGTTCGCCTTCCTCGTCCTGCCGCTGTCCGCGCTGCTGATCCGGGCGCCCTGGCGGTCGCTGCCGGATCAGCTGACCAGCGTCGAGGTGTGGCAGGCGCTGCGCCTTTCGCTGATCACCGCGACCGCCGCCACCGCCGTCGCGCTGGTGCTGGGCGTGCCGCTGGCCTGGCTGCTGGCCCGGGCCCGCTTCCCCGGCCGCGGCGTGGTGCGCGCCCTGGTGACCCTGCCGCTGGTGCTGCCGCCGGTGGTGGGCGGTGTGGCGCTGCTGCTGGCGCTGGGCCGTAACGGCATCGTGGGCCGCTGGCTGGACTCCGCCTTCGGCGTCACCCTGCCGTTCACCACCGCGGGGGTGGTGGTGGCGGAGGCGTTCGTGGCGATGCCGTTCCTGGTGATCAGCGTCGAGGGCACGCTGCGGGCCGCCGACCCGCGGTACGAGGAGGCCGCCACCACCCTCGGCGCCTCCCGTTTCACCGCCTTCCGGCGCGTCACCCTGCCGATGATCGCGCCCGGCGTGGCGGCCGGCGCGGTGCTCGCGTGGGCGCGGGCGCTGGGGGAGTTCGGCGCCACCATCACCTTCGCGGGCAACTTCCCCGGCCGCACCCAGACCATGCCGCTGTCGGTCTACCTCGCGCTGCAGAGCGACCCGGCCGCCGCCATCGCGCTGAGCCTGGTGCTGCTCGCCGTGTCCATCGCGGTCCTCGCCGGACTGCGCGACCGCTGGATGGGGGCCTCCGCGTGACCACCCGCACCGCCGCGACACGGAAGGGCACCGGCGGCCTCGACGCCCGTCTCGTCGTGGACCGCGGCGACTTCCGGCTCGATCTTCGTCTGACCGCCGCCCCCGGCGAGGTGGTCGCCCTGCTCGGCCCCAACGGCGCGGGCAAGACCACCGCGCTGCGCGCCCTGGCCGGGCTCACCCCGCTCACGGCGGGCCGGCTGAGCCTGGACGGGCGGGACCTGGAGGAGCCGGAGCGGCGGCTGCGCATCCCGCCCGAGTCCCGCCCGGTCGGCGTCGTCTTCCAGGACTATCTGCTCTTCCCGCATCTCACCGCCCTCGACAACGTGGCGTTCGGCCCCCGCTGCCAGGGCGTCCCCAAGGCCGAGGCGCGCGCCCAGGCCGCCGCCCTCCTGGCCCGGATGGGCCTGGACGGCCATACGGGCGCCAAGCCGCGCCGGCTGTCCGGCGGCCAGGCCCAGCGCGTCGCGCTCGCCCGCGCCCTGGCCGTCCGCCCCCGGCTGCTGCTGCTGGACGAGCCGCTGGCCGCGCTGGACGCCCGTACCCGGCTCGACGTACGGTCCGGACTCCGCCGCCACCTCGCCGAGTTCGAGGCGGTGGCCGTCCTGGTCACCCATGACCCGCTGGACGCGATGGTGCTCGCCGACCGGCTCGTGGTGCTGGAGGACGGGCACGTCGTCCAAGGCGGCACCCCGTCCGAGGTGTCCCGCCGCCCCCGCACCGACTACATCGCGAGCCTCGTCGGCCTCAACCTGTACCAGGGGCGCGCCGAGGGCCACACCGTACGGCTCGACGGCGGTACGGCCATCACCACCACCGACGACCTCACCGGCCCCGCCTTCGTCGCCTTCCCGCCCGCCGCCGTCACCCTCCACCGCGACCGCCCCGACTCCAGCGCCCGCAACACCTGGCGCGCCGAGGTCACCGGGCTGGAATCGCACGGCGACCAGATCCGCGTCGCCCTCACCGGCGAACTGCCGCTGCTCGCCGACCTCACCACCGCCGCCGTGGCCGACCTCGGCCTCCACCCGGGCCGCACCGTCTGGTGCACCATCAAGGCCGCCCAGACACACGCCTATCCGGCCTGAGAGGATGCGTTCCGTGAGCGGACGGGGCGAGCGGAATCCGATATGGCGGCGGCGGCTCATCGCGGGGTCGGTGAGCCTGCTGGCCCTCGGGGTGGCCGTCGCCCACCTCGTGGCGCCGGACCTGGCGATCGACAACGTCACCGTAGCGCTGCTGGTCATCGCCATCGTGCCCTGGCTGCGTGACCTCTTCACCAGCATCGAACTGCCCGGCGGGCTCCGGGTGGAGTTCCGGGACGTCGAGCAGCGCGTCGAGGCGGCCGAGGCCATGGCCGACGCCGCGCTCGTCGCCGGTGGCGAGGGCGTGGGGC
Source organism: Streptomyces sp. NBRC 110028 (assembly GCF_001417735.1). Classification (GTDB taxonomy): domain Bacteria; phylum Actinomycetota; class Actinomycetes; order Streptomycetales; family Streptomycetaceae; genus Streptomyces. The sequence continues at coordinate 211,636 of NZ_BBUZ01000022.1, read as the reverse complement.
GGACCGACGACCCGGCGGCCCTGGACGAGGTCCACCGGCTGGCCGCCGAATACCTCTCGGTGCGCGACTCCATGCGCCCCGGATCGGCCCGTACGCAGCGCATGAACGGCATCTTCGCCCGCCTGGTGCGCGCCACCCAGCGCATCGCGGACCCCGAGCTGGACGACTGGCTCACCTCGTCCGACGGCGGCCTCCGGCTCGCGGCCTACGCCCGTCTGTACGCCGTACCGGACGGCTCCACGCTGGACATCCTGGCGTACGCGGTCACCGAAGAACCGCTCGCCTTCGGCCAGTACTGGGGGATCCGCGCCCTCGACAAGGCCGTCGACCTCGTCGGCCCCGAGAACGTGCGGTCGAGCGTCGTCCGCCGCCTGGAGGACTGCCGCCCGAGCGGCGCCGACCGGGCCCATCTGCTGAACCGCCTGACAGCGAAGATCCACGGTCTTCCGTAGGGGGTGTCTTGTGGATCAGGCCGGGCTCCCGACGCCCGGCATGATCCACAAGGCACCCCCCAGGGGCCCAAGGGGTCACGCGTCGGTGATGACCACCTTCCCGAAGTGGCCCCGGTCCGCGAAGTGGCGGTACGCGGCGGGCGCGTCCGGGTACGGGAAGGCGCGGTCGACCACCGGGCGCAGCCGGTGCCGCTCGATCGCCCGGTTCATCGCCTCGAACATCTCCCGGCTGCCCACGAACATCCCCTGCAGCGTGACCCCCTTGCGCACCACCGTCATGGGATCGACGCCGCTGCCGTCGGCCAGCACCCCGATGACGCTGATCCGCCCGCCGGTGCGCACGGCGGTCAGCGACTGGGGCAGCGTGCCCGCGCCGCCGACCTCCACGACGTGGTCCACGCCGCCGCCGGTCGCCTCGTACACCGTCCGCCCCCACGCGGGCGTGCGCACGTAGTCGATCCCCTCGGCCGCGCCGAGCGCGCGCAGCCGGGCCAGCTTGGCGTCGCTGCTGGAGGTGGCGATGACGTGGGCGCCGCTCAGCGCGGCGAATTGCAGCGCGAAGAGCGAGACGCCGCCGCTGCCGAGGGTCAGCACGGTCTGCCCGGGAGCGGCGCCGCCCGCCGTCACCACCGCGTGCCAGGCGGTCACGGCGGCGCACGGGAGGGTGGCGGCCTCGGCGAAGTCCAGGTGGGCGGGGGCGGCCACGAGGGCGTCCTCGTCGAAGAGGACGTACTGGGCGAGGACGCCGTGGGACGGGCCGCCGAGCGCGCCCGCGGTCCGGTCCGCGGTGGCCGCACCGGAGATCCAGTGCGGCATGAAGACGCTCACCACCCGGTCACCGGCCGCCCACCGGGTGACCTCGGCGCCCGCGTCGACCACCTCGCCCGCGCCGTCGGACAGCGGCACCAGGCCGGGGGTGAGGGCGCGCCCGTAGCTGTCCGAAGCGATCATCAGGTCGCGGTAGTTGAGCGACCAGGCGCGCATCCGGACCAGCACCTCGCGCGGCCCGCGGGCGGGCACCTCGCGTGTCGCGGGGCGGAGGGCGTCCACGCCGGTGAAGCGGGGCAGTTCGAAGCAGCGTGTCGTGGTCGTCGTCATGCGGGGATCCTCACGGCGTGGCCGCTGACGCGGACACGGGTGTCGTCGGGGTCGATGTCCACCAGCAGTTCGCTGGGCCGCCCCATGTCCTCGCCCCGCCGGATCCGGACCCGGGACGCCTCCGTGACCAGGCCGTTCGCGCGCAGATAGCCGCCGAACGCGGCGGCCGCGGCGCCGGTGGCCGGGTCCTCCACGACACCGCCGACCGGGAACGGGTCACGGGCGTGGAAGTCGAGCCGGTCCGGGTCCGGGCGGTGCACCAGATGCACGGTGGTCCAGCCGTGCCGCCGCATCAGCTCCTCCAGCGCGCCGAAGTCGTACGCCAGGTCCGCGAGCCGGTCCCGGGTGGCGGCGGCGAGGATCAGGTGGTCGTTGCCCGCGAACGCGACGTGCGGGGGCAGAGCCGGATCGAGGTCGCCCGAGGACCAGCGCAGCGCCGCCAGCGCGGGCGCGATCTCGGTGTCCTCGTCGGCGGGACGCGTCCGGGCGGGGACGGAGGTGAGGGTGGCGCGGGGCGCCCCGCCGCCGTCCGTGCTCGTCGTCACGCGGACCTCGCCCGCCGCCGTGTCGAAGACCAGCTCGCCGGGGCCGTCCCGCTCGGCGAGGGCGACGGCGGTGGCGACGGTGGCGTGCCCGCAGAAGGCGACCTCGGCGCGCGGGCTGAAGTACCGCACCCGGTAGCGGCGCCGGGTCTCGTCGTGTGCGGTCAGGAACGCGGTCTCGGAGTACCCGACCTCGGCGGCCAGCGCCGTCATGGCGGCCTCGTCGAGCGTCGTGGCGTCGAGGACCACACCGGCGGGGTTGCCGCCGGAAGGGTCGGTGGTGAAGGCGGAGTAGCGCAGTACCTCGGTCATGGCGTCCACGCTTCCACCGGGCGGCCATCGCGTCCAACGATTCCTTTCGCTGGCCTCCATCGGAAAACCCGATACTCTGCTCGTGATGGACACCAGACTCCTGCGGACGTTCGCGGCCCTGGCGAGGACCGGGAGCTTCACCGCCACCGCCGCCGAGCTGCATCTCGCCCAGTCCACGGTCACCGTCCAGGTCCGCACCCTGGAACGGGAGCTGGGCACCCGCCTGTTCGACCGGCTGCCCACCGGCGCCGTTCCCACCAGTGCCGGGCGGCGGCTGCTCACCGAGGCTGAGGACGTCCTCGACGCCGAGGCCCGGCTGCGCGCGGCCGCCGCGGGCGTCGCCGGGGCCCACGGCACCCCGGAAGGGCAGGTCGCCCTCGGCGCGGGCGAGTCCCTGTGCGCCGCCCGGCTGCCCCGCGTGATCGCCTCGCTCGCCCGCAGCCATCCCGGCATCGAGCTGAACCTGCACCCGGCGGGCAGCGCCGCCGCCATCGAGGGGCTGCGCGCGGGCCGCCTGGACCTCGCGCTCCTGCTGGAGCAGCGGGTCGACCACGCCGACCTCACCGCCCGCCCCCTCGCCCGCGAACCCCTCGTCTACCTCGCCGCCCCCGGCCACCCGTTCGCGGGCCGCACGGTGGGCTGGGCCGAGCTGGCCCGGCAGAGCTTCTTCGTCCACGAGGAGGGCTGCTCGTACAGCGACCACCTGGTGCGCACCCTCCGCACCCTCCCCGGCCCACCGCCCCGCCTCACCCGCTTCGGCAGCATCGAGGCCGCCCGCTCCTGCGTCGCCGCCGGTCTCGGCCTCACCCTGCTCCCGCGGGCCACGGTGAGGCGCCAGCTGGCCGACGGCACGCTGGCCGAGGTCCACGGCCCCGGCATCCCCCCGGTCCCGGTCCAGCTGACCCACGCCCGCCGCCGCTGGACCAGCCCCGCGGCCCAGGCGGTCGCCACGGAGCTGGCCCGCCTCATCCCGGCGGACACCCCCTAGTGCCGCGTCAGCCAAGGTTCGCCCCGCTCGCCGCCCTGGCACGGCCATCTGCGGCGTTGCCGAATCAGCCGAGTAGGCCCGCCCCCAGACTCCGTCCGGGAGGTGCCCCCGCGAGGCCGATCCGGCGCCTTGCAGCTGACCGCACCAGGACGCCTCGCTACCGGGCAAACCCTGACTGACGCGGCACTAGAGCAGACGCGTGCCGTCGTGGGCGCGCACGGAGGGCGGGGCGGCGGTGTCGAGCGCGTCCAGGATGCGGGCCGCGTACGCCTCGGACGCCAGGTCCGGCACCTCCGCCCGGGTCGCCCAGCGCCAGGCCCGGGTGCGGGGGCCGGTGGCGGGGGTCCCGTCGAGGGCCCGGCAGCGGAAGACGAGGGAGACGGCCAGGCCGTTCATGTCCTTGTAGACGCCGGTCAGGGCCGCCGGGAGGGCGATCTTGACGCCGGTCTCCTCCAGCAGTTCGCTCCGCAGGGCGTCGGGAATGGTCTCGTCCGGGCCCAGCGCCCCGCCCGGCGGCTCCCAGGTGCTGCTGCCCCGGCGCTTGATCAACAGCGCCCGGTCCCGCTCGTCGACGATGACGCCGGCGACGGTCACGGTGTGCGGGCGGTCCACGGTCACGTTCCTCGGCCCTCTCGACTGGCTGCGCGCGACCCTCACGGTAGCCCAAGTCCCGTACCGGCAAGGGGCGCACGAGCGTGCCCATGCCGAGAGCCGGTGGACACCCCTGGAAGACTGCTGAAGATCTCGGCGCTTTGGCCCCGGCTCGGTGGAGCCGGGGCCAGTCTTGTAGGCATGCGGGGTGAATGGGCCGGGGAGATGGTCGGGCCGGATGTGTGGGAGACCTGCCGGGAGTTGATCCCGGCTAGGAGTGTGTCATCCGGGGAGAGGTGACGAAGTACAGGGACCTGGGGCCGAGCTGGACCCGTACCACCTCGCCGGTCTGGGCGGCCGCGGCGAACAGGCCGGGGGCGCGCAGCATCGGCACAAGGTGCCCGAGCAGCGGCAGCCCGTGGTCGGCGAGCGGCACCCGGGCGCTCGGTGTGGGGGCGGTCATGACGCGCCCCCACGTGCATGGCCGGCGTCGTTCTGCGTCCCGTACCGGGTGTGGTCCACATACCAGGCGCAGTGGGCGAGGTAGCAGCGCAGGCCGTTGATCCACTGCTCAAGTGCCGCGCAGGCGGTGGGAGATGCGGCCGCGTCGCGCTGGTGCTGGAGGGTGCGCGCGGCGGTGTCCTCCATGGCCTGCAGCCGGGCGCGGATCATGGCCACGGCCTGCAGGGCCGCGTCCGTGAGCGGCACGGCGTTCTGGCGGGCGAGGACGAGTACCAGGTTGTGCATGTCGCCGCGGGCCTGTTCCTTCGCGGCGGAGAAGACGTCGTTGGACCAGGACGCGATGTCGGACGCGGCGTTGATGAGTTCGTGGAACTCCGCCGAGTCGTAGAACGCGTAGGGCAGGCGGACTGATTCTGCCAGCTCGATCAGGTCGGTCTGCGGGGGCGCGGGGCCGGTAAAGCGCCGGATGCGGCAGTAGTCGCTCAGGCCGGGCGGCGTGTTGCGGTGCCGGTTGGCCGCTTCCTCGATCAGCGCCTCGAAGTAGGCGTCCATGTGGGCGTCGAAGACCCGCAGCTGGGCGGGGGACATCCTGCACCGGGTGCGCGCGTACAGATCCTCGTATGCCTGGCGGGTGCACTCGAGGACGGACGGCTCGACACCGGCCCCAGGGGGCGGGGAGGGGCTGCCGTCGGGCCGTCCCACGGCGCAGTCGATCAGGGTGCGGGCGAGGTCGGGGGCGTTGCCGGCCGGTCCTTCGTCGAGGAAGTCGTCGAAGTGGAAGAACCAGCCGGTCCAGTCGGTCAGCAGGTTCAGGACGTCCTGGCCGGCGTGGGGGAAGGCGTACGAGGCGACTTCGTGTACGTGTAGTGGAACGGTTCGGCACTCGGGTGCGACGAGGCCGAAGCGTTTCAGCCAGGCGAGGTGGTCGTCCCCGGCCTGCGGCAGCAGCGGGTTCACCTCGCTCTTGAGAGGCAGCGGCCAGTGAGGCAGCACGGCGTCACGGACCGAGACGGACACCTCGGCGACGGCGCCCAGGGCGGAAGCACTCATCGCGCCCTCCCCAGATGCGGCCGGAGGACGATGTGCGCGCAGGGCGCGGGAGACACGACGGATGCCTGGTAGGGGGCGGCTGTGGCGGCCGGAACGGGATGCGAGGTGATCAAAAGCGGGTCACTTTCAGGGGGGGGCGGACCAGATCCTGGCCGCGGGCTGGAGGACTGGGGAGGCCCGGTAGGGGATCCACGGAGGGAGCCGTGTACCTCACGGTCGGTCGGCTGGGCGGCGACGGGTGCCGCGGGGTGATCGATGCGTCTCCGACGAGATTCCCTACGCCACGAAGCCGCAGCAGGTTGCGGGATGATGGTAACGCTATGACATCAACTGGTCGATGGTCGGCTGGCTTGAAAGGTGATGAATTCGGATGGGCGGACGAGGGCCACGGCGATGTCGCAATGGAGTTCGCCCTGGAGGACCGCTCCGGGCGGGTTGGGCCGAGCGGCGGACGTTGAGGTAGGCGTATTCCGCCCCCGCCGCGCCGGATACGGGCGAGCGCGGCCATTACGCGGCCCTTACCATTCCGGGTTCGAATCGCGACGTAAGCCCATGTGAGCCCCGGTGGAGCGGCGTTCTACGCTGTCGGGGCCGTCGAGGACGGTGACACCGGACGCGGACAGCGCGGAAGAACACGAACAACGGGGGACACATGCCGGTGCGCATGAGGACGGCCGGTGCGATCGCGGTAGCGGGCGCGCTGGCGCTGCTCGCCACGGGGTGCGGTGGCTTCGCCGGGAGCGGCGGCGGGGCGGCGGACGCGGCGAAGAAGCCGGACAAGGCGTCGCCCGCGCCCCCGCTGCCGATGGAGACCGCCGCGAAGAAGGCCGCCTGGACGGACCGGGACCGCACGCGGCGGCTGAAGGTGGCGCCCGAACGGCTGGTCCAGGGCAAGGAGTCGGACCTGGAACGGGTGCGGCTCGACAGCGACGTCGACGGGATGGTGCCCTTCTACCTCACCGTCTCCTACACCAACACCGGTGAGGAGACGCTGGACCGGCCCGACCCGGAGAACAACTTCACGATCACCCTCGCCGACGGAACCCCCGGCCGGCCGATCGCGCTCATGAACACGAACCCGCTGGCCACCGAGTCGGCCGTGCCCAAGGAGTGCGACAAGTCCGGCCCCGCGACGCTGGCCCCGGGCCGTACGGGGAAGGCGTGCCGGATCGTCATGCTGCCCAAGGCCCGGACGCCCGCGATCGTCTCCTACACCGACGAGGCGAGCGGCGCCCTGACCTGGAAGATCGGCGACGGCGAGGGCTACGCGGGCACCAACGGCCTGATGACGGTCGGCCGGTCCGCCGACGCCATGTGGCAGGACGACAACCGCGACGTCCCGATGACCGTCACCCTGACCGGCGTGCGCAAGGGCGACATCGGGGACCTGAGCCGCTTCCAGCTGAGCGCGGACCAGAAGAAGATGACCCCGTACTACGTCACCCTCCGGTACCGGAACACCGGCGCACACGTGTTGCTGCCCACCATGCAGGACAACGTCGGGGTCAGCACCGCGAGCGGACAGCAGCTGCGGCCGACGACCTTCATGGACTTCTCCGCCCCGGGCAACGGGATCGAGGGCTGCCGCAGCGCCGTGGCCCACACCCGGCTGAAGCCGAAGTCCTCGCTCACCATGTGCTCGGTCCACCTCATGCCCGAGGGCGACCAGCCGGTCGCGGTCACCTTCAGGGGCGAGGGCAGGGGAGCCCACCAGTTCGGCTGGCGCGTGCCGTGAGGTGACGCGGCCCGCTACTGCGCCGCGGTGTCCTCGAAGTACGCGTCCAGGACCTCGTCCAGCTTCGCCGTCCACTCCTTGAGCGCGCCGCGGGCCGGAGCCTCCACGTCGGCGGTGTACCAGCGCTTGGCGGTCGTGTAGACGGTGACGCCGAAACGGCGGCCGAAGCGGGGGGTGTCGATCTCCACCGCGCCGATCTCGTCCCACGAGAACTCGGCGGTCTCGCCGTCGAGCTGGAAGACCACACCGGAGCGCTTGGCGGTGATCGAGCCGCGGCGGTCGGAGACCTCGAAGACCGGCCCGTCCCCGTCCCCGTCCCCGTCTTCGGCCTGCTCCTCCGCCTCGTCCGCCTCGTCCGCCTCGTCCTCCGATTCCGGACCGGCGTCGTCGGCGCCGACGTCGTCAACGGGCTGGCCGGCGGCCTCCGCAGGGGCTTCCGGGGCCTCCTCCGTGGCCGTCCTCGCCTCCGTCGTCACCTCCTCGGTCTCGTCCGGGGGCGGGGGCGTCAGGCCGGGGATGTGCCCCGGATCGGTCCCTGCGGCGGGTACGGGCGGGGTGATCGGACCTATGCGCTGCTCCACGCCCGGCAGTATGTCGGATGAAGCCGTGCCCGCGACACCCACTCCCCGAGTGTTCCGCCGCGCGTCACGGTCAGGCGACGTCGATGCCGTACTCCCGCACCAGCGCCTCCAGCCCGCCCGGATAGCCCTTGCCGCCGACCACGAAGTCCCAGTCGCCGCCCGCCCGGCGCCGGAACGAGCCGAGGACCAGGGCGGTCTCGCCGGGGCGGCCGTCGGAGACCTCCAGCCGGCCGAGTTCGGCGCCCGACGCGTCCAGGAGCCGTATGCGGGCGTCGGCGAAGCCGGACAGGTCCGCCCCGGGATCGACCTCGGGGTCGACGGCCGCGGCGAGGACGAGGCGGTCGGCCTCGGGCGGCAGGGCGTCGAAGGCGACCCGGACCGCCGCCCGGTCGGGGGCGGTGGCGGGCAGCGCGCTGACGGTGCCGTCGGGGGTGCGGGGGTTGTTGAAGAAGACGAAGTGGTCATCGCTCAGCACCCGGCCGCCGTCGCAGACGAGGGCACAGACGTCGAGGGCGACCTCGCCCGACCACGACATGCCCAGCACGTTGTGACCGGGCGGCGCCGCATCGGCGCCGGCCCGCGAAGCGGCGGCCCCTGCCCCGGCAGCGGCCGCCCCGTCGCCCAGCCGGCCCCGCAGCCCATGCCGGTGCAGCAGGTCGACCAGCTCCGCCCCGGACACCAGCTCCAGCGGCTTCCCGTGGGCGAAGGTGTGCGAGCCGGGGCCGAACCGCGAGGTGGTGACCAGGACGCCCTTGTTCGCGCCGGAGCCCTGGACCGTGCCGTACAGATCGCGCACCGCCGTCGGCGGCACCGTGCCCCGGTAGCGCTTCACCTGCACCACGATCCGGCCGCCCCGGATCGGGGTGGGGTCCACCGCCTCCACGTCCACCCCGCCGTCGTTCGAGCGCCGGGTCGTCACCGCCCGCATCCCCATGGCCCGGAAGAGGTCCGCGACCAGCGACTCGAAGCGAAACGGATCCATCGCGAGCAGATCCGGCTCCTCGCCCCCGCCCTGGGTGAGGACAGGGGACCCGACGTCGTCCGGCGTCCGCCCGGGCGTCACGGCGACGAGCTGGTCGGGGCGGGCGGACAGACGGCCGCGTACGCCGTCGACCAGGCAGTCCACCGCGCTCACCTGCTCCAGCCGCAGCTCGGCGAAGTCCGTACGGGACACCGTGACGGTCGCCAGGACGATCCGGGCCCGGCGGCCCGTCGCCGGATCGTGGTCGTCCACGAACCCGTTCAGCGCGACCGACTCCAGCGCCCCCGCCTCGTCCGCCGCGAACAGGTCGCGCAGCGCCAGCAGCACGACTTGCGCGAGCACGTCCCGGTACAGCGCCCGGCGCCGCGTGGCCGGGCGTGCCGTCTCCCGGTCCTCGTCGGCGCCGGGCATGTACCGCACCGACTTGATCGCCGGGACGATCTCGTACCGCGGCAGCTCCCAGTCCAGGACGAGCTGTCGCGCGGCCGGGTCGTACGCGGCGGACGCCTCCCGGGGAAGGCCCTCCGGCCACACCGCGGAGGTGTACGTGGAGTGGTAGAGCGCCGCCGTGAAGTACTCCACCACCGCGTCGGGATCACCGGCCCGCACCTCCGCGGCCAGCTCCGCCACGCCCTCGTTGTGCCGCCGCAGCTCCGCGAGCCGCTGCGCGGCCCACCGCTCGTACTGCCGGTGGTACGCGTCCAGCCGCCGCAGCCGCTCGGCCTCCGCCGCCTCCGCGGCCCGCCGGTCCCGCTCGTACCGCTCCCGCGCCTCCTCCCGCACCCGCCGCCCGGCCCCGAACCGCCGGCCGTCCTGCGGCTGGTAGTGCCGCTGGTCCGGCATCGGCACGGGCCGGGCCAGCGCGCCCGGGTCGAACGGCTCGACCCGCTCGCTCCGCGTCAGCGCCCTCGGCCCGAACGCCGCCACCCGGCACCCGTCCACCAGCAGCGACCGCAACGCCTCGACCCGCGCGTCCAGTTCCTCCGTGCGCCGCCGCGCGTCCGCCTCACGCTGCCGCCGGTACGCCGCCTGCCGCTCCCGCTGATCGCGCGCCCGCTCCCGCTCGGCGGCCCGCAGCCGCCGCTCCTCCTCCCGCTCCAGCCGCACCCGCGCCCGCTCCTGCGCCTCACGCTGCCGCTGCGCCTCGGCCCACAGGGAGATCAGGCCGCTGGAACGACCGGAGCGACGGCTCATGCGGTACCCACTCCCCCCGGGCCCACCGGACCCCACACCTCGCGCACCGGCCCCAAGCTGCGCCAACGCCCCGATTCTAGTGGCCGCTCCAGCCCCCGTCGCGGCGCTGGAGAGCCTGGCCGCCGCCCCATGGAAACGGCCCGGCAGGATGGGGGCAGCCATCCTGCCGGGCCGGGCCCGGACGGTACGGTGTCGCGTCAGCCGCACTTACGGCCGCTGTTGATGCACTTCACGGCCTGCTTCATCAGCGAGCCGGACATCACGTTGATGAAGTCACCGTGGTCCGTGACCGGCTTGTGCAGCTGCTCGGGGAAGCTGTCCACCGCGAAGACCGAGTTCGGCGCGATCTTGTAGGTGATGCGCTGGGTCAGGGCCGGGATGGCCTTGAAGCCCTTGCCGCACGCGCCGTTGGCACCGGCGAAGGCCACATGTGTGCGGTGGTTGGCGCTGTCGTTGTTCCGGCCGTCCCAGCAGCTCTGGAACGTGAACGTCCGCACCACGTTGCTGCCCTTGGGGCACAGCGGGTACTTGTCCTTGAGCTGGCGGTTCTCGAAGCCGGTGCAGCTCCAGGAGGCGTTGGCGTTGGCCGTGCCGTTGGTGAAGGCCTTGGCGTCACCGGTGATGATCCGCAGGAACTTCGGCATCGCCACGACCTTGCCGACCGCGCTGCCGCGGAAGGTGAGCTGGACGGAGGCGGGCTGGAGGATGGTGCCGATGTTGCCTTCGGTGCCGCCGCCCGGGGCGTTCACGTCCTTCTCGTTCTTGCCGTTGCGCAGGCGCAGCACGGGCCAGTAGTGGGTGGAGCGGTCGCCGTTGGTGCAGGAGGTGGTCGCGGTGGCGAGGACCTGGTCGGTGGCGAAGGCGTCGTTCTTCTGGTTGCCCACGTAGTCGTGCATGTGGTGGGCGCCGTTGCTCACACCGGGGGCGACGATGACGTTGTCGGAGTTGAACTTCTTGTTCTCGTTGCGTCCGCAGCGCGAGGAGAAGGTGCCCTTGGAGGCGCCTGCCCGCGTGCGGGGGTTCTTGACGTTGGGCCGCACCGTGCGGATGTCCACGAAGTCGGCCTTCTGGGGGCCGGAGCCCTGCGCGCCGGCCGCCGCGGGGGCGGCCGCCACGGCGTTCGTCCCGCCCTGCTTGACCGTGCAGGACGCCATCGAGCCCAGCCCGGACGCCGCTTGCGAGCCCTGCCCCATCCGGGTGGCGATGCGGTTCAGCGCGCCGCGGCGCTGGGTCGACAGCGGCTCCAGGACGCGGGTGCGCACCCACTCCTGGTCGGCGGCCTTGGTGCCCTGCGCGGCGAGCCGCTGGTAGGCGTCGGCGACCTGGGTGTCCAGCTGCGCCAGTTCCTTGTCGACGGCGGGCCGCGCCTTCCGCGGCACGTCCGACAGCCGGGTGGCGACGTCGGGACACTGGATGGTCATCGAGGATTGCCGGGCGGCCTCGGTCCGGTTGGGGGACTGTCCGGCCGAGGCGTTGTTGTCGGTCATCAGCAGCGCGCCGCCGCCGATCGCCAGAGCCGTGACGCCGACAGCGGACACGACGAGCACGCGGGACCGCTTGTGTCTCTTCTTGTACCTCACCACTACGCCCCTCATTGGTAGTTGTCGTACTGCGATACGAAAACCGGGGCGGTTCCGCTCATCGGCGGCCGTAGCGGCTGAAGGTGTGGCGAGAAAGCGCCGCACGCCAAGGCGCGGCGGACGGCGTCGCCGTGGGCCGGTCCGGGCGTACGGAGAACACCGTGTCCCCGGCCATCGCCACGATCGCGTCCTTCACGAGCAGCACGGACGGCGGCCGCTCCCGCGCCGTGTCCCCGGGGGCGTCCAGCGCGGCGGTGCGCCACACCTCGGCCCCGGTGTCGCTGTCCAGCGCCAGCAGACGGCCGAAGCGGTTGGAGAAGTAGAGCCTGCCGTAGCGCTTGGACTCCACGGGCGGGGACAGGCTCTCCGTCTCCGTCGGCCGCTGCCACAGCCGCTTTCCGCTGCGTGCCGACACCGCGGTGACCGTGCCGTCGGTCCGGACGGCGTAGACGACCCCGTTCAGCAGGGTGGCCGTGCCGCGCAGGGGCTGCCGCAGGGGGACGCGCGCGGTGTCTCCGGTGCGCGGATCCACCCGGATCAGCGCGTTGTACGGGCGCTCGTACCCGGCCTCGTACACCTCCTTCGCGGTCTGCGGCGCGAGGAAGACGGGCGTCCCGTCGTCGGAGCCGAGGCTCAGCGCCTTCCGGGGGAGGGTCGCGAGTGCGCGCCGCGCACCGTCGCCGGGGTCGAACCGCAGCAGGGTGTACGGGCCCTCGGCGCTCAGCCCGGACGAGGTGAGGGGCGAGCACAGCGCGTACGGGACGCCGGAGGCGACCGGTGTCGCCGGATCGCAGAGCTGCCCCTTGGGCGCGGGCGACCGCCACAGCAGCCGGCCCGACGTCCCGTAGGCGGAGAGCCGGCGGTCGTCGGGCGACAGCGTCAGCAGCCCGCCGCGGAACAGGCGCACCGACGCCGACTGGCTGATCTCGCGTACCCAGCGCTGCTTCTTGGTGCCGGTGTCCAGGGCCACGACGCGGCGGCCCTCGTTCTCCGGCGCGGAGTAGCTGTAGACGAGCCCGTCGCGTACCCCGATGGGGCGCGCGTCCTGCGGCCTGGTGCCGCTGCGCCACCGGACGCGACCGGTGGCGGCGTCCACCTTGGCGACGGTGAAGCCCTTGCCGCCGCAGTACAGGGCGGCGGCGTGGTCCGGTACGCACGCGGCGTCCTGGTACACGAGCGGGGGCAGCGGGGCCTCGTACCGCAGCGTTGTCCGCCACGGGCGCCAGCCCTCGGGCAGGGACGCGGGGCCCGCGTCGTCGGTGGCGGACGCGGAGGGGCGGTACGGCGGCGTGCCCGTCGTCAGGTCGTAGGCCGCCGTCGCGACCAGCACCCCGACGGCCACGGCGCCGGCCCCGACGAGGATCAGCCGCTTCCGGCGCCTCCCGCCGGGCCCCTCCGTCCGCGGGGTTTCCGCCCGCGGGGTTTCCGCCCGCGTGGGTGCGGGCGGCGGCTCCACCCGCACCGGGGCCCCCTCGGGGGGAGCCGCGGCGGCGAAGTCCGGCAGCGCGCCGAGCAGGCGGTGCAGCTCGTCCAGGCCGGCCCGCGCGGTCGGATCCTTGTCCAGGCACCGCTTGGCCAGCCGGATGAGCGGTTCCGGGACCCCGCTCAGCGTCGGCGCCTCGTACATCACCTGATACCCCGACAGATACGGGCTCTCGGCGTCGAACGGCCCCACTCCGGTGGCGGCGTACACCACCAGCGCCCCCAGCGAGAACACGTCCGAGGCCGCGGTGACCTCCCGCGGACTGCGCAGCTGCTCCGGCGACATGAAGCGCGGCGTACCGAGCACCCGCCCGGCGGTCAGGGTGAGCGTCTGGCTGTCGGCGGCCCGCGAGATGCCGAAGTCGATGACGCGCGGCCCGTCCTCGGCCATCAGGATGTTGGCCGGTTTCAGGTCCCGGTGCACCACCCCGGCCCGGTGGATGTCCCGCAGCGCCTCGACGAGCCCGAGCCCGAGCATCCGCACCTCCCGCCCGCCCAGCGGCCCGCCCTGCCGCACCACATCGGCGAGGGTGGGCCCCGGCACGTACTGCGTGGCCATCCACGGCCGCTCGGCCTCCGGATCGGCGTCCACCACCGGAGCGGTGAACGCCCCGCTCACCCTGCGCGCCGCCGCGATCTCCTGCCGGAAGCGGGCCCGGAACTCCTCGTCCTGCACGTACTGCGCGTGCACGAGCTTGACCGCGACCTGCCGCCCCGAGGCCGATCGCGCCAGGTAGACGACCCCCATACCGCCCGAACCGAGCCGGTCGAGCAGCGTGTAGCCGCCTATGGACGCCGGATCATCGGTACTCAGCGGCATCGCCGTTCCCCTTTTCCCTACCCCAACGCCCGTGACAGCCATCTACATTAGGCCGCCCCGCCCCGGCCCCCACGGCACCACACCCCCCCCGTGCGCGTCGCCGCACGGGCCAGGCCGGACCGTCCCCTGAGTTCGCTCATGCGAACGAACGATGGATCGCCAGTTCGATCACAAGGGGGGGTGAGGAGAGGAATCCGGCCACTTGGTCCTGGCCGCTTGCCTTGTCGTACCCGGGGGGCAGCATGGTCTGGCCACTGGAAAGGGCGCGTCGAGTCGCAGGCGAGACAGTACGGAGGTACTGGTGAATTACGCGTGGCCGTCTTCCACCTTCCTGAGCCGATTGCAGAGCGCCACCCTGGAGAATGTCCTGAACCAGGGGACCCCGATGGTCTATCCGGTCCATCGGCCGCTGCTGCACCAGGGCGACGACAGCCAGCATGTCCTGCTGATCACACGGGGTGTGGTCAAGGTCGTCGCCAGCTCGGAGAGCGGCTACGAGATGCTGCTCGCCGTCCGGGTGGCCGGCGACCTGGTGGGGGAGATGGCGGCCTTCGAGGACCGCCCCCGCTCCGGCACGGTGATCGCGTGCAGTGATGTGACCGCGCGCATCATCCACCTGAACGCGCTGGAGGCGATCCTCGCGCACCACCCGGACGCGACGCGGGCGATGATGCGCATGCTGTGTGCCCGGCTGCGATGGGCCAACCAGCGCCGCATCGACTTCCGTGCCTACGACTCGCCCACCCGGCTGGCACGCGTCCTCGCCGAGCTGAGCCAGTCGTATGGGCGTCCGGAGCCGGAGAGCGCCGGGCGGCGGATCGTGCTGAGCGTGACGCTCACCCAGCCGGAGCTCGCCTCGCTCGCCGGACTCGCCCTGCCGACGGCGGAGAAGGCCCTCGCAACGCTTTCGCACCTCGGTCTTGTCGACCGCAGCTACCGACAGATAACCATCTGTGATTTTCCGAAACTGCTCGAATTCGCCAAGGTAGTTGCCGAGAACCCGTATTGATACGGGATTGCTTCTCACCCGCCCTTCTAGCCTCTCAGGCAGCACTTCGAGAGAAGCCGTCAGAGAGAGGAATGGCCGGGTGGCCGAGTGGTCCGGGTTCTACCCCTGCACCTGCATAGCCGTGGACGTAACTGCCTATGGAGGCAACAACGACCGTAGGCAGTCCGAAATACAGCACGATCTGCCGCGCCTCCTTTCCCGCGCGGCCGAGGGCACCGGACTTGACCGTTCGCGATGGCAGATTCAGCGAAAGGGAGACGAGGAGCTTGCCGTCCACCCCATGGACGGCACCGAGCCGCGACTGGTCGACGACTTCGTCCGGCACCTCGCGGCCGCATTGCGCGAATACAACGGATTGCGCGCCCCCGCCGCCCGGATGAGACTCCGGGCCGCCATTCACCACGGCCCGGTGGAACTGGCCGACAACGGGTTCGCCGGTTCGACGGTGGTGACCACCGCACGGCTGCTCGGCTCCGGCCATCTCTACGACGCCCTGAGGGCGGACGACGGCGCCGACCTCGCGCTGCTGCTGTCCGACGACGTCTACCGGTCCACGGTGGCGGGCGGCCACACCACGCTGCGCGACGAGGACTTCCGGCGGGTGGCCGTCCAGGAGAAGGAGTACGAGGGCACCGCCTGGCTCCGGGTCCCCGGCCGGCCTGCGTACGAACCCGCCCCGGCCGGCGCCGGGGCGGACCGGCCGTGGCCCTCGCCGGGCGGCGGATACGACGCCGGGCCCGCCGTCCATCACGAGTACCGGGACCGGGTCAGCATCACCAACTTCACCGCCCCGGTGGACCTGCGCGGCGGCGTCGTCGGCTTCGGGAACACCGATGGCTGACGGGGCCGAGGACCCCGGCCGACCGGACGTGCCGGGCCAACCACCCGAACCCGGCCCCGACGAGGAGCAGGCCCGGCAGCGGCAGGAGGACCCCGGAACCGGCGAGCAGCCGGACGGGGACTCCGGCGCGCGTCTCCGGGCCGACCGCGGGCAGCGGACGGAGCCGGACCAGCGGGAGGAGGACGACAGAGGCTATGACGACCTCCGCCGGGCGCTCGGCCGGCGGGTCTACAACAACTTCTACGGAACCGTGGACGCGTCCGGCGCGGCGTTCGGCTTCGGTACGGCCCGTACCCCCGGGCTGGCTCCCGGCTCCGTCGAGCCCGAGGAGATCGACCGGACGCTGGCGTACTACCTCGCGCCCCAGCCGTGCTTCGAGGAGGCGCTCGGCAAACTCGGCGCGGAGCACATCGTCGTACTGGCCGGTGAGGACAGCATCGGCCGCGGCGCCGGTGCGTTCGCGCTGCTCAGGAAGATCATGGGGGACGGTGCGGGACTGCGGAGCCTGTCCCCCGCCAACTCCCTCGCCGAACTGACCGCGTCGAGTGCGCTCAAGGCCGGGCAGGCATACGTGATCCTCGACTACGTCGGCGAGATGAATGTCGACGCGGTGCAGGCGTTCGAGATCCGGCGGCTGAGCGAGGAGTTGCACCGTAAGCGCTCGTACCTGGTGATCACGGCGCCCGAGTCGGCCCGGCGACGGCTGGCGCTGGTGGACTGCTGCGTGCCGTGGACGGCACCGGATCCGCTGGCGCTGTTCCACCACTGCGTGGACCGGCTTCCGGCAGCGGCCCTGCCCGCGCAGGACGCGACGGAGCTGCTGGACCTCGTGGGCGAGCTGCGCCGTCCCGCGGATGTCGTGGCCGCGGCCACCGCACTCACCGACGGAGCGGACGCCGCACTGGAGGTGCTGCGGGACAGCGAGAGGGAACTGGTCCGCAACTGGTTCGGCAACGAACCGACCGCGGGCGATCTGCTTCCGCTGGCCGCCCTCGCCTTCCTCGAAGGCATCCCGGAACGCAACTTCGAGAAGGCGTCCGTGTCGCTGGGCATCCACGTACGTGACTGGGAGCAGACCGGCGAGGGGCCCGTGGCCGAGCCGGAGGCGGCCGGAACCCTGCGCGGAGTGACCTTCGAGCAGACCCGCGCCCGGTGGAAGGAGCGGGCGACCGGGCTCGTACGGACGCAGCGCCGTCCCGGCCCCGGGCAGGACTCCAGCCGCAGCGAGCGCCGGATCGTCTTCGCCTCCCCGCGCGTCCGCGAACTCGTCATCGGCGAACTGCACGACCTGTACGGATACGAACTCTGGTATCCGCTGCGGCAGTGGCTGAGCCAGCTGTCGGGCGTGGGCGACCTGGACGTACGCACCGAGGTGGCCCGCGGCGTCGCCCTGCTCGCCCGGCACGCGCTCGCCGAGGTGGACGAGAACCTGCTCCAGGCGTGGGCCGGTGGCCTCGCCGACCAGCGGGTGACCACCGCGCTCACCCTCCAGTTCATGTGCGAGGACGGGAACCTGGCGCCCCAGGCCCTGACCATCGCCATGAGGTGGGCTGACAACAAGGGACCGGAACGCGCCGTGACGACGGCCATGGCACTCACCGGAACCCTCGGTTCCCTCTACCGCCTCCAAGCGCTCAACTGGCTGTGGTTCCTGGCCAACCGGGGTGAGCGGATGGCGTTCGCCGCCCGCCGGTCGGTGGTCCTGCTGCTCCAGAGCGCCGAACAGGAGCCCGGCCGTGCCGTGTTCACCCTCCGGTACATGCGGACGCTGATCACCAACACCGCACAGCGGTCGAGGGCCCGCGGCAACGCGCTGCTGATGACCGTGCGACTGCTGGAGGCCGACCGGCTGGAAGGCCCGGGACCGCTCGCGGCGGCCCTGCTGCGCGACACCGCGGACAGCACGTCCCACCTCGGCTCGCTCTGGGCGAGCGTGCTGCTCAGCGCCTATCGCCGCCGGGCCGTCGTCGCCCTGTGCCGGACCCTGGTCGCCCTGCGGGACGACCCCTCGGCGGCCGCCGCCGTGCGGAACCTCGGCGAGGTCATGCGCCGCGACATGCGCCCCCAGCAGTGGGAGGGGCTGCGCAACAACCTGTCGAACGCCCTGAACCACCCCGAGTACGCGATCCCCGGCACGCACGACCTGGCCCGGGTGCTGCTCGGATCGCTGAGCGGACGGCCGATGGTGAGACGCCGCCCCGCGGCTTCCCCGTCGGCGCCCGCTCCCGCTCTGTCATCTGTTCCCTCAGCGCGAGGAGGCCGAAGCAAGTGAACTACCCGGTAGTCGCCGAGCAGGTGCTGGGAGCCATCCAGGGAGGCTGGTGGCCGCGGCGGCGCCGTCGCGAGGACGTGCCCACGCTGCCGCCCGGCGCGGTCTACGTCTTCAGGGTCGGCGGGAACTACCGCCAGTTCCCCGAGGGCATGGTGTTCGACCCGTCGCACGCCGATGTGCTCGACGCCTCCTCGGTCAGCCTGGTCGACACCAGGGCGCGCATGGTCGAGGTGGAACGCACCGTCCCGTCGGTGAGCGAGGCGGACAACTTCACGATCAGGGCCTCCTTCGCCTGTCAGGTGACGGACCCGACGGTCATCGCCCGGCAGGGCATCGCCGACGTGACGATCCCGCTGCGCGCCTATCTGACGGGCGACAGCGAGCTGCCCCGGGTGAGCGCCGGGCACCGCGTGGAGGAGATCAACGCCGTGCGCCGGGCGGTGACCAACCGCATGACCGCCTACAGCGCGATCGTGGCACCGCGCGTCATGGGCATGAGCGTCGACTTCGTCAGCGCCGAGGTGCACGCCTCGGACGAGCTGCGGAACTGGGAGCAGAAGCTCCGCGACGAGCGCCGCTCGCAGGAGTTCATCCGCGGGCAGCGCGATTTCGAGACGCAGGAGACCCAGCGCGTCGCGGAGCTGCTCGCCCGGGGCTCCGACTACGCCGACGCCTTCGGCATCACCCGCGAACGCATCGACGTGGCCCAGGCCGCGGCCCGGATCCACCGCAACACCGACAACGAGGAAGCCCGCCGCCACCAGATCGCCGAGGAGGACCGTGCGCACCTCCGCATGCGGGAGACGGCCGACGCCCAGACGCGCCGTGACATGGTGCTCACCCTGCTGCGGCAGATGGCCGACGGCAACGACTACGTGGACTACCACCGGGTGCTGGAGCAGGTGCTGGCGGACACCGGCGGGCAGCTCGACCCGGGTGGTGCCGGTGCGGTCGGCCCCGGGGTGGAGCCGGGGAGGGATCACCGGGGACTGGAGGGGCCCCGCCGGCCGGACGGCCCCGACCACCCGTACGACAGCTTCGTGAAGGACGAGGACGATCTCGTTGACTGACTCCTCGACGGCAGACTCCCGTGCCCGGCCCGGGTCCGGGCGTCCCGACCTCGCCCGGCGGCTGCGCACCCTGACCGGCGTCGACGAGGAACTGCTCACCAGGGTCCGGTACGAGCGGAGCAAGTACACGGCGCTCGGGGGCGTGGTGTTCGGCACCTCGGTGATCGCCGCGTTCTCCATGTGGAACTTCGCGACCGAGGCGCTGGGCAAGGTGTCGGTCCTCGCCCTGGTGCCCACCGTGATCTGGATGCTGTTCGTCCTCAACCTGGACCGCTGGCTGGTCACCTCGCAGCCGAACGCGCGGCGCCGCGTCGGGCCGCTCCTGCTGCGGCTGCTGATCGCTCTGGTGCTCGGGGCCGTCGTCGCCGAGCCGCTGGTGCTGCGCATCTTCGCGACCGCTGTGGAGGAACGCGTCGCGGACGACCGGAACAGCGCGCTCGACCAGCTGCGGTCCAACCTGGTGCGCTGCAACCCGGTGCCGTCCCGGACGGATGCCACGTCGCCCGCGGGCTGCGGCCGGTACGTGCTGTCGTTCGCGTCGACACCCGGCGGGGAGGCCGACGAACTCGCCGCGCTGCGCTCGGACGCGGGCGCCCTCCAGAAGCGGGTGGACCGGGACACCACGACGCTGGGCGCCCTCGACACGGAGGTGCGGGACGAGTGCCGGCAGCTGATCCGTATCGCCTCCACCGGGCTCTACCAGCGGACGTCCGAGTGCCTGCGGCTCCGCGAGAAGGCGAAGGACTACCGGACCACCCACCGCACCGAGGAGAACGAGCGGCGGCTGGCGGCCATGAACAGCCGCATCTCGAAGATCGAGGGCAAGCTGACCGGCTCGCGCGGCACGTTTCTCACGGCCCGCGACTCGGGAATCGACAAGCGCCTCGCCGAGGAGCGCGCGAAGCAGAAGGAGGTCGGCGTACTGGAGCGGATGCGGGCGCTGGACGACCTGGCGAGCGGGAACGGCGTGCTGTTCGTCGGCATCTGGCTCGTTCGGGCCCTCTTCGTCCTTCTGGACGCGCTCCCGGTGCTGGTGAAGTTCCTGAGCGGCGAAAGCGCCTACGACCGGATGCTCACCAGCGCGAGCAACAGCGCTGTCAAGATCCACAGCGAGGAGGTGCGGCTCGCCGAGCGACGCGCCATGGCGGACGTCGAGATGGCGGAGGACGCGATCGAACAGCAGGTCCGGCGCAGTCGGGCCGAGTCCGACGCCGCCCATCGTGAACACACGGCGGCGATGAACATCCGGGCCCGGCAGGCGGTCAACTCACTGGAGGACGAGCTGCGTCGCACCTCCGCCGTCTGACCGGCCGAGCGGCGCTGCGGAACAGGGCTACGGAACATCAGGAGCACGACGGCTGCCCCGGGGACATACCGCCCCGGAGCAGCCGCTGGGCGCTGGCGGAGGGAGAAGCATGCCCACGCGCAGGGGAGACGGGGACACCGGCAATGGCGGACAACTCGTCCGTGTGCTGATCACCGAGACCCGGGAGGAACTGCTGAAGGCGGACGGCAAGGCGGGCCTCATGCTCACGGCCCTCGGGGTCGCGCTGACCGCGCTTCTGGGAGCGCTCAGCGGTGGAGGCATCACCCCCCAGGACTACCCCACGGTTCCCCGGCTGCTTTTCTGGTCGGGCTGCGCGGCGTGGGTTCCGTCCCTGGTCATGCTCGGACTGGCGGTGACGCCCCGCCCGGGAAAGCCACGACGGCTGCGCGCGCACTACTTCGGGGACGCGGCGGAAACCGCCTCGGTCCGCCTCATGGCGGCCGCGGTGCGCCGGACCGACCCGATGGACCGCGACTTGAGCCAGTTCATGACGCTGTCCCGAACGGTGTCGACCAAATACCGCTGCATACGCCACGGCATGGCCTGGAGCGCCACCTTCCTGGTGCTCACCTCACTGGGACTGCTGACAGGGACGACGTCCTGAGGACACATCATCGGCGGGGCGGCCGGGACAAGGCGGTCGGCGGCACGTAGGCGCGCCGTCGCGCGAAGCACAGCCCCAGGCCACTGGCCTGGGGCCCCGAGGGCACGGTCGGCCTGCTCGACCTCTTCGCGGGACGCCGTCAGCTGATCGTCTACCGCGCCTTCTTCGAGCCCGGCGTCTTCGGCTGGCCCGACCACGCCTGCCGCGGCTGCTCCATGGTGGCCGACCACGTCGGCGACCTCGCCCATCTGAACGCCCGCGACACCACCCTGGTCTTCGCCTCGCGCGCGCCCCAGCGGAACATCGAGGCGGTGAAGGCGCGGATGGGCTGGACGATGCCCTGGTACACGATCACCGACGACTTCGACGCCGACTTCGACGTGGACGAGTGGCACGGTACGAACGCCTTCATCCGCGACGGCGACCGCGTGTTCCGCACCTACTTCATCAACGCCCGCGGCGACGAGGCGCTGGGCAACACCTGGAGCTACCTCGACATGACGGCCCTCGGACGGCAGGAGACCTGGGAGAACTCCCCCGAGGGCTACCCCCAGACCCCGCCGTACGACTGGTGGAACTGGCACGACGCCTACGGCGACGCCGAACCGGCCCCGCAATGGCTGGAACAGACCCGCCGCGGCCCCCGCCACCTGCCCGACTGAGAGCCCGGTCAGAGGTGCACGGCGATGGTGGGCAGCAGGTCCTGGAAGGTCTGTCCGGCGGCGGGCTCGCCGATCGCCGACATCTGCCAGGCGCCGCCCGAGCGGTGGACCTTGGCCATGATCTGGGCGGTGTAGGGGCCGCCGCCGCTGAGCGTGTAGCGGGCCATCTCCTGGCCGTTGGTCTCGTCGACCAGGCGGCAGAAGGCGTTCTCCACCTGCTCGAAGGTCTGTCCGGTGAAGGAGTTCACGGTGAAGAAGATCTGGTCGACCTGGGCCGGGACCCGCTCCAGGTCGATCAGGATCGACTCGTCGTCCCCGCCCTGTCCGGTGCCGCCGACGAGGTTGTCGCCGGTGTGGCGTACGGAGCCGTCGTCGCTGCTCAGATGCTGGAAGAAGACCACGTCGACCGGCTGCCGCCCGGCGAACAGCACCGCCGAGGCGTCGAGGTCGATGTCGCGGGCGGTCATCCGCGCGAAGAAGCCCTTGCGGGGCGCGGCCTGCCAGCCCAGGCCCATGCGCACCGCGCTGAGCGCGCCGCCGTCGGACTTGCTCAGGCTGATCTGCTGGCCCTTGGCCAGATTCACGGTCATGTGCTTCCTCTTCTCAAGCCTGGGATGGGGGCGTCGGCCCGGTGAAGCCGGGGCCGGTGTATTCGGGGCCCGCGTAGTCCGGGCTGGTGTAGCCGAGACGTGGGCGGGGGCGCGGAGCGGCGGCCTGCTGGAGCTGCTCGCGCAGGAAGGGCAGGACGCCGCGTTCGAGGAGGGCCCGCCGCCACGTTTCGTGGGCCTCGGCCGCCCCGCCAGCGCCCGCGCCCGGGGCGCCACCGCCCGGGCCGGGTGCCGGGGTGCGGTGGCGGGCGGCGGTGATGAGCAGCCAGGTCACCCCGCCCGCCGTCGTCACCGCCGTGATCACGGCGGCGGTCTGTCCCGCGGTCAGCAGCGCGTCGCCCAGCTCGCGCCCCGAGCGGCCGAGCCCCAGGACGTAGCCGAGGAGCAGGAAGACGGCGGTCGCGGCCGCCGCCAGCACGGGCACCAGGACCGCGAACACGGGCAGCAGCCCGCGCACGCCCGCCGCGGCGGACGGCGCCCGGCCGGTACGCACGTCGGGTGCTCCCGTCGCGCGCAGTCGCAGGTAGGCGCCGTACTCGGGGGCGGCGGCCGCGGTGATGGCCGGGCGCTCGGCGCGCGCCCGGGCCCGTAGCCGCTCGGCCGCCGCGCCCCCGGCGGAGCCGCCGTGCCGCCGCAGGGCGGCGCGGATCTCCGGGGTGTGCAGCGCCTGCCGCAGCACCCGCTCGAAGTCGGGTTCGTCCTCCGGCCGTAACGCGGGCGCGGTGCCGTCCATGTCGGTGGTCAGAGGTTGACGCCGAAGTCGGAGGCGATGCCCGCCAGGCCCGAGGCGTACCCCTGGCCGACCGCGCGGAACTTCCATTCCGCGCCGTGGCGGTACAGCTCGCCGAAGACCATCGCGGTCTCGCTCGCGGCGTCCTCGCTGAGGTCGTAGCGGGCGAGTTCGGCGTTGTCGGCCTGGTTGACCACCCGGATGAAGGCGTTCCGGACCTGGCCGAAGCTCTGGCCACGGCTCTGGGCGTCGTGGATGGAGACGGGGAAGACGATCCGGGCGACCTCGGCGGGCACCGACGCCAGGTTCACCTTGATCGACTCGTCGTCGCCCTCGCCCTCACCGGTGAGGTTGTCGCCGGTGTGCTCGACCGAGCCGTCGGGGCTGGTGAGGTTGTTGTAGAAGACGAAGTGCCGGTCGGACACGACCTTCCCGGCCTCGTCGCACAGCAGCGCGCTGGCGTCGAGGTCGTAGTCGGCGCCGGTGGTCGTCCGTACGTCCCAGCCCAGGCCGACCAGGACCGCGGTCAGGCCCGGCGCCTCCTTGCTGAGCGAGACGTTGCCGCCTTTGGACAGGGAAACTCCCACGACATCCTCCTGAAGGGATCGGGTGCGGACGAGAGAAAATCTACAGCACTGTAGAAGTAAGTGGATGGGCGGAGGGGGATCGGCGACCCTGTACCGTCACCAGACGGCTGGTTGTGAGCGGTGTGCCGGAGGGAGATGGCGTTGAGAGACCAGGACAGAGACCCGGACGAAGACCGGGGCGGAGACCAGGGCAAGGGCGACCCGCACCCGCGCCGTCGCGGACAGGGCGAGCTGGAGGCGCAGGTGCTGGCCGTGCTCCAGCAGGCGGAGGGCCCGGTGACGGCCGCCTGGGTGCAGGAGCGGCTGGAGGGCGACCTCGCCTACACCACCGTCATGACCATCCTGTCCCGGCTCCAGGCGAAGCAGGCCGTGACCCGGGAGCGGGTGGGCCGGTCGTTCGTATGGCAGGCGCAGTCGGACGAGGCGGGACTCGCGGCGCTGCGCATGCGCCGGGTCCTGGACGGCCAGGGCGACCGGGGCGCGGTGCTGGCCAGCTTCGTGACGGGTCTCACGGCCGACGACGAGCGGCTGCTGCGTGACCTGTTGAGCGACGTGTTGAACGAAGCGGAGGGAGACTGAGCGCGTTGGGTGTGTTCGTCTTTCTCCCCCTTGTCCTGCCCTTAACGGCACTGCCGATCACGCGGCTTGCCGAGCACTATCTCCATCCGCGCAGCGCCACCCGCCTGTTGTCGCTGGTGGGGGGCGTCCTCGCGGTGTCCTCCACGCTGTGCCTGGCGCTGCTGGTGGTCGTCGGCACGGCCCAGCTGCCGGGCAACCCGCTGCCGGACGGCTGGTCGGACCCCGAGGTGCGGGCCGCGGTGCCGTTCGACGAGGTGGCCGGGAAGGCGGCCATCGTCGCGCTCGTCTCCGTGGCCGTCGGATGCGCCGGTACGGTGCGGCGGCACCGCCGGGCGCGGCGGCTCGCCCAGGACGCGGTCGCCGGGCTGCCCGACGAGCCGGTCACCACCCTCCCCGACGGCGAGGCGTACGCGTACGCGCTGCCCGCCACGTCCGGCAGGCCCGGCCGGATCGTCGTCTCCACCGCGATGCTCGCCTGCCTGAACGCCTCCGAGCGGCGCGCCCTGATCGCCCACGAGCAGGCCCATCTCGCCGGACGGCACCACCGCTATCTGCTGGCCGCCCAGTTGGCGGCGCGGGCGAACCCCCTGCTGCGCCCGCTGCGGGAAGCGGTCGCCTACTGCGCCGAGCGGTGGGCGGACGAGGAGGCGGCGGGCGTGGTGGCGGACCGCAAGGTCGTGGCCCGGGCGGTCGGCAAGGCCGCGCTGGTCTCCCGCGGCACCCCCGCCCCGACGCTGGCCGGGTTCGCCGCGCCCGGACCCGTACCGCGCCGCGTGGCCGCGCTGCTGGGTCCGGTGCCGTCCGCCCGCCACTGGCCGCCCGCGGCCACGGCCGCGGGCGTGGCCGCCTGGGTCGCCGCCGGTGGATCGGCCGCGTCCGCGCTGTCCTCGGCTAACGCGGCGATCGCCCTGTTCCGGGTCCTCCAGTCCGCGACCCCGCTGTGACGGGCCCCATGGGGCGGCCGCGCTCCGCACGCCGCATGCGGCCTACACGTCGAATTCGGCGGGGTCCAGGTCCAGGGTGAAGCAGGCTTCGCGGACCACGGCCCGCTCGGTCTTGTCGAAGTCGCCGTCGGCGCCGCCGATGACGATGCCGATCTGGATGACGGCGCGCGCCTCGGCGGGCTTCTTCTTCGCCTTGGCCACCTCCTGGAGGACGCTGACCTTGCCGAAGTCGAAGTCCGCCGTGAGCTTGTCGAGGTAGTCGTCGAACCGCGACCGCAGTTCGTCGGCGGGGAAGTTCTGCAACACCTCGTTGGTGGCGATCAGCTGGGCGACGCGCTGCCGCTCGGACGGGTCGATCGAGCCGTCCGCCGCCGCCACCAGGGCGCACATCGCCATGCTGGCGTCGCGGAACGCGCCGCTCTTGAGGTCGTTCTTCTTGGCGAGCAGCTGGCTCTGCATCGTCGATGCGGATTCCTTGATGCGGTCCCACAGGGCCATGACCAACTCCGAACGTGTCGTCAGGGCCTGGGCCGGACACGCTCCGGCCCAGGCTTGTTTCTACAACACTGTAGAAGTTAACAGAGTGGCCGCGGGTCGAGGGGTTCAGTCCTCTTCTTCGTCCTCGAAGGCGTCGCCGATCTCGTCGACGACCTCCGCCGCGACCATGCCGCCGACGACGCCGACCGCGACGCCCGCCGCGACACCGCCGACGATGGCCCCGGTGCTGGGGCCGGACCGCCGCTCGCCGTGGCCGTGGCCGTGGTGTCCGTGGTCATAGGTCCCCTCGTGGCCATGGGACCCGTGGGACCCATAGGACCCGTGCGACCCGTGCGAGCCGTGGTGCTCGACGAGCTGGCGAACCCAGGCGTCCACCTCCGCGTTCCAGTCGCGGTGCTCGACGCCGTCGTGTCCGACGGTGAAGCGGGCGAGGGCGTCGTGCCCCCCGGAGAAGAGTCCGCCGCGCTTGTCGGCCTCCAGGACGACGTCCAGACCGCCGGGGTTCGCGAGGAAGGTCACCTCCAGCTCGCCCAGGGCGTGGGCGTACTGCGGGGCGGGCGTCAGCTCGATCTCCTGGTAGAACGGCAGCCGCTGCTCCGTACCGCCGATGTGACCCAGCTCCAGATCGGCGGACTTGAAGCCGAAGCCGAGCTGCCCCAGCGCCTCCAGGATCGCTTCCTGGACGGGCAGCGGACCCACCGTCAGCTGGTCCAGATCGCCCTTGTCCTTCGCGCCCGCCACCTCCAGCCCGGTGCGCACCCCGAGTACGATGCCCAGCGGCTGCCCGTACAGCTCGGTGACCGGCGTCTCCCACGGCAGGTGGATGGTGAACGGCAGGCTGCGCTGTTCGCCCTCGCCGAGCCGGAAGCCGCCGCCCACCGTGAAGTGGTCGAAGACGACGACGCCTTCGCGCTCCTCGTCCCCGTGCTCGGCCTCGACCCGGGCGACGAGATCGAGAGTGATGGCCTCGATCTCGAAATCCGCCTTGCCGCCCTGAAGGTGGACCTGCCCGCTCAGTGGTCCACCGGGACGTACGGGCCCCGCGTCCAGCACGGTGTCCACGGTGGGCCCGCCGACGCCGAGTGAGCCGAGCAGTCGTTTGAACACCATGGTGGCGTCCACTCCTTCTGTGCGTATGTGCCTGTGGTTACTTGCTGGTGGTGTCGAGCGCGGCCAGGGCCGAGGCCCAGCGGGCGAACTTCAAATCGGCCAGATCCTTGACCGTCTTGATCCCGAACGCCTCCTCCAGCAGGCCGCCCTGCCGGTCGGAGACGCCCTTGAGCGCCGATACGGGAGCGGCGAGAATTTCCGCCAACTCCTTGTCGGCCCATGCCTTGTCCAGCACCGTGTCGAGGTCGATGGAAGCCATGCCTGCCCTCCCGGGGCGCGAGTGTGGAGAATGGGGGAGTGCGCGCGTGATGCCGTATTTCTACACGCGTGTAGAAGCATAGGGCACGGAACAAGGCCCGGGTCGGTGATCCGGGCCTTGTTCATGGGGCAGGTGGTGTGTTTCAGCCCCGTTGGCTCACTTGGGCTGTTCGAGGTCGGCATCGGCGTCGGGCGGGAGGGAGTCCCGCGACGCCGGCGGGGCGACGGTGGTGGTGGGGTTGGTACAGCCGGGGACACTGCCCTCGGGCGCGCAGTTGTCCGGCCTGTTGTTGACGACCCTGGTGTTGGTCGGCGTGGTGTCGGCGTCCCCCTCGATGTAGATGCCGCCACCGGCGGTGATCGCGATGTTCCGCGTGACCAGGCTTCTGACCAGGGTGGCGGTGCTGGCGTTGTTCGCCGGACCCGCGCCCCTCTCGGCGATGTTGTCCCTGACCGTGGTCGACGTCAGGCTCAGGGTGGAGCCGTTGACGTTGCGGAGACCGCCGCCGAAAATGGCGGAGTTGCCCCTGATGGACACGGACTCCAGGGTCGCGGTGCCCACTCTGTTCTCCAGCCCGCCGCCATTGCTGGTGACCGCCCGGTTGTTGAGCAGGGACCCGCCCTTCATCGTCATCGTGCCGTTTGCGTCGTTGTTGATTCCGGCGCCGAAGCCGGCCGCGCTGTTGCGCTCGACGGTGGTGCGGTCGAGGCTGAGCTCTCCGCCGTCGTTTTCGATGCCGCCACCGGTGACGGCGTGATTGCCCTTGACGGTCGAGTCGTCCAGGTTCAGCGTGCCGCCCTCGTTCGCGATGCCGCCGCCGAAGTTCAGGCTGACGCCGCCGCTGACCGTGAGCGACTTCAGGGTGAGGGTGCCGCCGTTCACCACGTGGAAGATGCGGAAGGCGTCCGTCGCGTCCGGGTCGCGGCGGATGGTGGTGTCGCGGCCGGAGAGGGTCACATCGCCGGTGATCTCCGGAAGGCCGTCGTCCGGATTGTCGGGGGCGGTCAGCGTCTACGTACAGCGCGACGCCGGCCTGATCCGGCCACCGCTGGTGTTGGCGTCGTTGATCGCGCCGATCAGGCCGGGGATGTCGTTGCACCGCA
The DNA here is from genome assembly GCF_001417735.1 of Streptomyces sp. NBRC 110028. Taxonomy (GTDB): domain Bacteria; phylum Actinomycetota; class Actinomycetes; order Streptomycetales; family Streptomycetaceae; genus Streptomyces. Next base: position 183,564 of record NZ_BBUZ01000022.1, on the reverse strand, counting down.
CCTGGATCTCCGGGGCGGCACTGGCCGGTCCGGTCGGCACCACCGCGAGGGACAGTCCCACGCCGACCGCGGATATCACGCCACCGGAACGCAAAGTGATCTTCATTGCTGCGCCTTCCTCCATGCTGAAGTGAAGCGGCATATGACGATTCATTGTTGACGGCAGGTGATCTGAGTCTCACTCTGTGTACGGACGAACGGTTCCGGGCGCACGGACGCCGAGGCCGGACGCCTACACTTTGGTCGGCGCATGGGCGTCGGCTGTGATGTGGGCGGGACGGAGAGACTGTGGCGGAGAACGTGGGGGGCTACGCGGACCCGTCCGCCGAGGTTCTGGCGGAGGCGGCCGCCGCCTTCGGGCTGCTCGCCTCGTCGGCCCGGCTGCACCTGATGTGGACCCTGTCCCAGGGCGAGAGCGATGTGTCCCACCTCGCCGACCGGGTGGGCGGTGCGCTGCCCGCGGTCAGCCAGCACCTGGCCAAGCTGAAGCTCGCCGGGCTGGTGCGCTCCCGCCGTGAGGGCCGACGGCAGGTCTATTACGTCGACGACCCCGACATCGTGACCGTGGTGCGCGTGATGGTCGGGCAGCTCACCGCGCGCTCGCAGCAAGCCTCCGCACCGGTGAGCCGACTGCGCGGGACCGGTGGCTGAGACTGCCCCGGCTTCGGAGCAGGACGCCGCCGAGCACCCCGTTCCCGGGGCCGCTCCCGGGGCCCCCGGGGCCGCGTCGGCGCCCGGGGGTGACCAGGGCGCCGTCGACGGATCCCGTGCGGGATCCTCCGCGCCGACCGTGCTCGAGGTGCTGCGCCGGCTCGACAGCGGTCCGCGCGGCCTGACGGAAGCGCAGGCCGAGGAGCGCCTGGCCCGGTTCGGGGAGAACACGCTTCCGGACCGGCACGACCCCTCGTGGCCGCGGCTGTTCGTCCGCAGCCTGCGCGACCCGTTCACGGCGGTGCTCGGGTGCCTCGGGCTGGTCTCGGCGGCCGTCTTCGCCTGGGGCACCGCCTCGGTGATCCTCCTGCTCGTCGTGGTGAGCTGCGTACTGAGGGCTTCCGGGGAGCATCGGGCCGACCGGTCCATGGTCGCGCTGCGCGAGCTGGTCGCCACCACCGCCACCGTGCTGCGGCGCACCGACGGGGACGGCGCGCCGACCGCCCGCGAGGTCCCGGTGGACGAGCTGGTACCCGGCGACGTGGTGCGCCTCGGCCCGGGCGACCTCGTGCTGGCGGACGTACGGCTGCTGCGGGCGAGCGGCCTGACCGTGCACCAGGCCGCGCTGACGGGAGAATCGGCCCCCGTCGCGAAGTGCGCGGACGACCTTCCTCGCGGGACCGGCCGCGACGTGTTCGAGCAGCCGCAGATGTGTTTCCAGGGCAGCAGCGTCGCCTCCGGCAGCGCCGTCGCGCTCGTCACCGCGACCGCCGCGCACACGCGGTTCGCCGCCGCATACGGCCGCTCCGCGGGTCGGCGGGAGACGAGCGACTTCGACCGTTCCGTGCACGGCATTTCCTGGGCCCTGATCCGGTTCATGCTGCTCACGCCGCCCCTGGTCCTCATGGCCAACGCGGCGGTGCGCGGGCGCGGTCTGGAGACGCTGCCGTTCGCGGTGGCGGTGGCGGTCGGGCTGACGCCCGAGATGCTGCCGGTCCTCGTCACCACGTGCCTGGCCCGCGGCGCGTCGCTCCTGGCCCGGGCCCACGGGGTGATCGTCAAGCGGCTGCCCGCGTTGCACGACATCGGCGCCGTGGACGTGCTGTGTCTGGACAAGACCGGCACCCTCACCCAGGACCGGTCGGTCGTCCACCGCTCGCTCGGCCCGGACGGCCGGGACGACCCCGAGGTCCTGCACTGGGCCGCCGTGAACGCCTGGTGGACCTTGCAGCTCGCCGATCTCCCGGCACCCGACGCCCTCGACGAGGCGATCCTGGACGCGGCCGACGAGGACGCGCTCATGGCGTACGACGGGACGGCGGCCCTCCCCTTCGACCCGCTCCGCCGCCTCGCCACCGCCGTCGTCCGCACCCCCGGCCGCCTCGGCAGCCACACCCTGGTCGTCAAGGGGGACGTCGAGGCCGTCCTCCAGCGCTGCGCCCTGGCCGAGAACGAGCGCGAACGGCTCCGCGGCCTCGCCGACCAGCAGGCCGAGGACGGTCTGCGCGTCCTGGCGGTCGCCACCGCCGAGCGCCCGGCGCGCGCTCGTGACTACACCCCGGCCGACGAACGCGGCCTCGGCTTCCGCGGCCTGATCACCCTGCGGGACGCGCTCGCTCCCACCGCCGCCGACGCGCTGGAAGTCCTTGACGACCAGGGCGTCGGCGTCAAGATCCTCACGGGCGACCACCCGGGCACCGCCGTCCGAGCCTGCCGCGACCTCGGCATTCCCGTCACCGGCGAAGGGGTGCTCACCGCCGATCGCCTCGACGGCCTCACCGACGCCGAACTCCGCGACCTCGCCGTCCGCACGACCGTCTTCGCGCGCTGCACCCCCGAGCACAAGGCCCGCGTCGCGCGGGCCCTGCGGGCCGCCGGGCACACCGTGGGCTTCCTCGGCGACGGTGTGAACGACCTGCCCGCCCTGCGCACCGCCGACGTCGGCATCGCCCCGCGCAACGCCGCCGACGTGGCCCGCGAGGGCGCCGACGTGGTGCTCGCCGACAAGGACCTCACCGCGATCGCGCACGCCATCGGCGCGGGTCGGCACGCGAGCGGCAACATCGCCACGTATCTGCGCGTCACGCTGTCCTCGAACCTCGGCAACGTCATCGCGATGCTCGCCGCGGGGCTGCTCCTGCCCTTCCTGCCGATGCTGCCGACCCAGGTCCTGACCCAGAACCTGTGTTTCGACGCGGCCCAGCTCGCCTTCGCCCACGACCGCCCGCACCCCTCGGTGCTGCGCCGCCCGACCGTGCTGCGCCCGCGCGACCTGCTGCGGTTCATCACCGGGTTCGGGATGCTCAACGCCGTCGCCGACCTCGCCACCTTCGGCGTCCTCGCGCTCGCCCTGCACGGACCGGGCACGGGGGACGACAAGGCGGTGTTCCACTCGGGCTGGTTCACCGAGAACCTGCTCACCCAGGCTCTCGTGATGCTGCTCCTGCGCGTCGGCCGCCGCGGCGCCGAGGGGCGCGGACCAGGCCCGATCGCCTGCGCCGCGGCGGCGCTGGCCGTCATCGGCCTGCTGCTGCCGCCCTCACCGCTCGGCCCGCTGCTCGGCCTGACCGCCCTGCCGGGCGTGTACTACCCGCTTCTCGCCGCGGTCCTGGTGCTGTACGCCGCCGCTCTCCTGGCGGCCAGGGCGCGTCACGAGCGACGGTGTGCGGAAAGCGGGATGCCGCTCTGAGGCGTCAGCCACCGGCCCCGTACGACAGGTCGGAGCACGGGTCGTCGTCGGCGGAGCGGGCGTCGTCCGCCACGGAGCCGGGGACGGCGGTCGACGTCGCCGAAGGACTCTTGTCGGCGTAGGAAGCACCCACGACCACGTTGATGCCTGATCCGCCGATCGACTCCAGCCGGGCGCCGGGGAAGAGCTTGGCCACCGTCTCGGCCTGGCTCTGCCGACCCGCGCCGTACTGGACGACCGTGGCAGCGTGCTCTTGGCTGCTCGCGTTGGCCGTGCCGGTGACCGTGAAGCCGTGGTCGGTGAGGGTGGCGGCGGCCGTGGACGCCAGGCCGCCGGTGGTCGTGCCGTTGTAGACCGCGACATCGATGCCGTCCCCGGAGACGTTCTCGCCGGGGCTCGGCGACGCGGAGGCGGACGCCGCGCCGGTGCGCTTCTTGCCGCTGGCGTCGTGCCCGTCGACGGTGCGGTCGGCCTTGAGGGCGGCCCACAGGTCGGACGCGTCCGGCTCGCGGAGCGCGACGCGCGAGCCCTGGTAGCGCCAGGGGAGGGTGACGAACTTGGTGTTGTGCAGGTCGACGTCCTTGAGCGACATCGCGAACGAGATCAGCTTCTGCGCCGAGCCCAGGCCCGGGTCGACCGTCATGGACTTGGTGGCGGCGTCGGCGAGCGGCAGCAGTTTCGTCGGCGTGAACCCGTCGCTCTTGATCTTCTTGAGGAGGCTGGAGACGAACGCCTGCTGGCGCTTGATCCGCCCTATGTCGGAGCCGTCGCCGATGCCGTGCCGGAGGCGGACGTAGTCCAGGGCCCTCTGCCCCGAGACGTTCTGCTCGCCCTTCTTGAAGAGCAGGCTGCCGCGGGTGGTGCGATGGGGGCTGAGATCCTTCTCGTAGACGTCGCCCGGCAGGCACACCTTCACCCCGCCCACCACGTCCGTGAGGCTGGCGAACCCCTTGAAGTCGACGACCACCGTGTGGTCGACGCGCAGGCCGGTGAGCTCCTCCACCGTGTTCTGGGTGCAGGCCGGGTTGCCCTTCTCCGTCTGCCCGACCGAGAAGGCCGCGTTGAACATCGTGTCGCTCTGAGGCTCGGTCCAGGTGCCGTCGGGAAGCTTGCACGACGGGATGGTGACGAGCATGTCGCGGGGTATGGACACCGCGATCGCGTGTTCGTGGTCGGCGTAGACGTGCAGCAGGAACGCGGTGTCGGAGCGGCCTATGTCGTCCTTGCTGCCACCGCCCAGTGCGTTGTTCCCGCCGGTCCGCGCGTCCGAGCCGATGACCAGGACGTTCGTGCCCTTGGACGAACCGGCCTCGGGGCGATTCTTGGACAGGCCGTCCCCGTCGAAGACATCGATGTCGCCGTTCAGCTTCAGGTAGAGCCAGCCCAGACCGGCCGTCCCGAGCACCGCCACCGCCAGGACGATGAGCAGCGCCGTCCGCAGCGGGCGGCGTGTGCGGCGCTGTGCCCCGCGGCTGCCACTCGCCCTGCCGCGACGGGGCGGTTCCGCCCGGCGCCGACGGCGGGAGGGGGTGGCCTGCTCGCTGGTGGTGGTCATCCGTGGGCCCTCATCCGTCCGGCTCATACGGAGGGGACGCCTGACCCCATCGCATAGTTGTACAGTTGCGCAATGTAGCAAAGATTGCAGAGAAGGGCGGGACGGAATGCTCCGCAACGGACTGGAGCCCTGGCACCTGCTGATCGTGGCCATCATGATCATCGTGCTGTTCGGCTCGAAGAAGCTGCCCGACGCCGCCCGCGGGCTGGGCAGGTCGATGCGCATCCTCAAGAGCGAGGCCAAGGCCATGAAGGACGACGGCGACGGCGCCGCGCAGGCCGAATCGGCGCCTCCGGCCGTCCGGGCCGTTCCCGGGGAAGCCGCGCCCGGGGAAACCGCGCCCGGGGAAGCGGCGGCGGCACGCCCGGCCGCCCGGGGCGACCAGGCCCACTGATCCCTCGCGCGCCTGCCGGGCGCGTCAGGGGCTGGCGATGTCGAAGCCGTACCGCAGCGGTTCGCTGGTCACGTCGTGGTGGCGGCGGTAGACGTACACCGCCTCCGCGCGCACGCCGTGCGGCGCGGCCTCCATCTCACAGGGATGCGTCACCTGGATCACGCGCGGGCGGCCGGCGACCTTCATCCGCAGCCCGTCCACGGGCCCTCCGGCGAGCACCGCGGTCTCCCATTCCGTCATGCCGGTCGTCTCCATGCCGACAGTTTAAGGGTTGCGCAATTAACAGCCTGACCTGCGGGCGGCGCGACGGCAGCGCTCCCGATGCCTCAGGAACGCGGGGAGGGTCCGTCCCGGTCGACGACGGTGCCGGAAACCACGCGGCCGGGGCGCGCGCCCTGGGAGTCCCGCTCGGTGAGCGTCTTGGCCTCGCTCCGGAAGATGCGGGCCGCCTTGCCCGCCGAACGCGTCAGCTCGGGCAGCTTCTTGATCCCGAGGAGCACGGTGGCGACGACGAGAAACACGGCCAGTTCACTCAAGCCGAACATCGGGTCTGCCCTCCGCATGGCAATCTACAGTGCTGTAGAAGTCTCTCCCGAAGAGTCATCGCCCAACAAGGTCTCCTTCCAGCCGGGTTGGCCGCGACATGCCGTATGAGCCGAGGAGCAGGGCAGCAGGATGCCGGAGCAGCAAGACCAGACGACCGCCGTGCCGCCCCTGCCCGCCCGGCAGGAGCTGGCACGCCGCTGCCGCGGCATCACCGAAGCCCGCTGGTTCGTCCTGACCGTCTTCGCCGTCATCCTGCTCAACGCGGCGCTGCTGGGCGTGGAGACCTACTCCGGCCTGGTCGAGGAGTGGCATCGGTGGCTGCGGCTCGCCGAGCACGCCTGCCTGGCCGCGTTCACCGCCGAGATCCTGCTGCGCCTGGGCGTGCACGCCAACCGCCCGGCCGACTTCTGGAAGGACCCGTGGAACCTCTTCGACCTCTCCGTGGTCCTGTGTGCCTTCCTTCCCGTCGTACGCGAGAACGCCACCGTGCTGCGGCTGCTGCGGCTTGCCCGCGTGCTGCGCACGGCCCGCTTCCTGCCGCAGCTCCGCATCGTCCTGGCCGCGGTCGCCCGCAGCCTGCCCGGCACGCTCAGCTTCCTGCTCGTGGGCGCCCTGCTGCTGTACGTGTACGCGATGGTGGGCTGGGTCTTCTTCGGCAGCCAGGACCCGGGGCACTACGGTTCCATCGGCCGCGCCGTCCTCACCCTGTTCCTGCTGATGACCCTGGACGGCATCGGCGAGGCGGTGCACGCGGGCCTGGAGATCTCCCGTTGGAGCATCGCCTACTACGCCTCCTACGTCCTGCTCGCCTCGTTCGTCCTGGTGAACGTCCTCATCGGCGTGGTCATCACATCCCTCGACGAAGCCCGCGAGATGGAGAAGGAGGAGCCCGCGCCAGGCCCGCGGACCCCTCCCGGCCCGGAGGACCAACGCCTGCTGATCGAGCGCATCACGGCAGCCCGACGCGCCCTGGACGCCCTCGAACACGACCTGGCCCGGACGCCGCCGCCCCCTGCTCGCCAAGCGGCAGGGCGGAGCGGGTGACGAGAAAGGCAGACCCGGCGCGGGCCGGAAGACCCTGGTGGACGATCCGAAGATGTTGCCCTTTTTGTGTGCGTTTAGGGTGGGCGTCATGGGTCGAATACACAGGATCGTCCCGTTACTGACGGTCGTCGTCTTCGTGCTCTTGCACGTCTTCGCCTATCCGGGCACGCGCTTCGCCAATGACTCATACCGCTACGCCCGCTCGGCGTACGAGTTCTTGGGCGCCCCTCACCGGGAAGCCCAGGACAAGGCGCTGCGGGCCTACTGCGCGGACACCGCGGCCATGCTCCAGCGAAACCGCATGCTGCACCAGATCCAGTTCCGGGCCCCGGTGCGCCGCCAGGAGTTCCAGGAGTGCCTGACTCAGTATGCGAAGGGGCTCAACCCCAGCGATCCGCGGTACGAGGCGCTCTTTCACGCGCGTCCCGCCTATCCACTGCTGGCCGCGCCGTTCGTCCGGCTCCTGGGGGCCAAGGCGGGGCTGACGGCCGTTGCCCTGGCTTTCACCGCGTTCGGAGGGCTGCTGGTCCTGGTCCTCTTGCGCGCGCTGCGCGCACCGCCTTCGGTGGCATGGCTCGGTCAGTGCCTGTACTACGTCACGCCCATAGGGCTGTGGGGCAGCCGTCCCATGACCGAAGGCCCGGTCCTTGCCCTCATGGTGGCCATGCTGCTCGCCGCGGTGTGGCTGTACCAGGGGCGGTGGACCGCGGGGGCTCTGCTGTCCGTGGGGGCCTTCGCGCTGGGTTTCGCGGTCAAGTACTCAAGCTTCGCCCTGGTGGCGCCATGCCTGGTGGCGGCGAGTGCGCTGGCGCTGATGTTCGTCCCACAGGCCCGGCACAAGGGCACGCACTGCCTGCTCATCGTCTCGCTCTTCGAGTCCCTGGCCGCCTTCGCGATGAGCAGGGCGCTCCGGTTGCCCGGCTTGGAGGCCTCGCTCCAGGACACCTTCTCCCTCCACTGGACGTACTCCGAAGTCACGCACCCATGGCGGCTGCTGGTCCGGCTCGATGTCAACTACTGGTGGCAGTGGCTGCAGAGAGAGGCATTGGCTCCCTCCCTGCTCTTCCTCCTGGCGTTGGGCGTCTGGGGCGCGATGAGCCGGTCGGTGCCCATCGCGCTGTGCCTGATCGCCGTGGGCGGCACGGGCCTGCTGACGGCCGCGGCCCACCCGCTGGCGATGGAGGGCGACAGGCTCTACGTGCAGGTGTGGTTGATCGTCGTCGTCGGACTGCCCCTCCTGGTCGAGCGGCTGCGCACGAGCGGCCGGTCCTCCGACGCGCTGCCCGCGCGAAGTGATCCTCTGTTGAAGAGCGACGGGCGTAAAGGGGCGCGCGGGTAGGAGATCGGGAGCAGGTGCCCGCCGCGGTGGTTGTCGCGCAGGGCGACAATCCCGGTCACTGCCTCACCGCGGTGGTCGAACACAGGGCCGCCGGAGAAACCCCGCTCGACCGCCCAGTCCGTCAGGTTCTCAGCCTCGATCCGCACCACTGCCCAGTCGGGCCGCTGACTTACGCGGATCACTCCCGTCGCCCGCTGCCGGCCGCGGTGGGGGCATCCTGCTCACCGCGCCGGCGGGCAGCGCGCGGATCATGCGGCTGCGCGCGACCGCCCGCAAGCACCGCCGGGCCGACCGCAGGGCTGTGAAGGCCGAGGCCAAGGACTCGTCGAAGGCCCGGCGGCAGCCCGGACTACCGGGAGCCCGCCACAGGCTGCTGCTTGTAGAAGGACTCCGCCAGGTAGGCGGCCTCGTGCGGCTGGTAGGGCTCCTCCAAGTAGGCGGCCTCGTCTTCGTCGAGTTCGACGTCCACCGCGGCGACCGCGTCGGCCAGCTGGGCCGGCTTGGTGACCCCGATGATGGGCGAGGTCACCGCCGGGTTGCGCATGACCCAGGCCAGGGCGACCTGGGCCGGGGACAGACCCCGCTTGCCCGCGATCTCGTGGACGCGCTCGGCCACCGCCTGGTCCTCGTCGCGGTAGAGGATCTTGTCGCCCGCGTCGGTTGCGGCACGCGCCGTGGCGGTGTCCCGGGCCCGCGTCAGCCTGCCCCGCGCCAGCGGGCTCCACGGAATCACGCCGATGCCCTGGTCGGCGCAGAGCGGGAGCATCTCCCGCTCTGCTTCCCGGTGGATGAGGTTGTAGTGGTCCTGCATCGACACGAACCGGGTCCAGCCGTTCAGGTCAGCCAGGTACAGGGCCTTGGCGAACTGCCAGGCGTACATCGAAGAGGCTCCGATGTAGCGGACCTTCCCGGACTTGACCGCGTCGTGCAGCGCCTCGAGGGTTTCCTCGATCGGGGTGTCGTAGTCCCAGCGGTGGATCTGGTACAGGTCGATGTAGTCGGTCCCCAGTCGCTTCAGGGAGGCGTCGAGCTCGGCGAAGATCGCCTTGCGGGACAGCCCGGCGCCGTTCGGGCCGGGTCGCATCCGCATCCAGACCTTGGTGGCGAGAACGACCTCCTCGCGCCGGGTGAAGTCCTTGACCGCCTGGCCGACGATCTCCTCGCTGCTTCCGGCGCTGTACCCGTTGGCCGTGTCGAGGAAGTTGACGCCGCACTCGAGGGCCTGCTTGATGATGTCCCGGCTGGCGTCCGCACCCAGCGACCAGGGCTCGCCGCCCCGCTCCGGCTCGCCGAAGCTCATGCAGCCGAGGGTGATGGCGGAGACTTCCAGTCCGGTCGTTCCGAGTTTGATGTATCGCATGCGGCCGAACCTAGGAGTTGGAGTGCGCTCCAACGCAATACGCATCGGTCCGGAATCCGGAGACGTGGGGCATGTGGGCCCTGTCAGGTTTCGAACACGCGGCGTTGCAAGCCGCGGTACGGCGCACCTTTCCGGCATGAGGGACTTTTCGGGGGCCCTGGAGTTCCTCCGCCGACGCGGACACGGGGGTGAGCGACGTGCCCGCACCCGCTGAGGGGCATCCCTTCAGACGTCGTCCAGCCAGGGCCGCTCACTCGACTTTGAAGAGCAGCAGTTGAAGACCCTCCTGCGCAAGCCTGACCTGCGGCGCCTGGCGATGACCTTGCCGGTCGGGAGACATCCGCTCATGTCATCGTGACGACGACCTTGCCGGCCTTGGCGCGTCCCCCCTCGACGTACGCCATGGCCTCCCGGGTCTCCTCGAACGGGAAGACACAATCGACGACGGGGCGGATCTTCCCGGCGTCGATGAGCGGGGTGAGTTCGCGCAGCTGGTCGCCGCTGGCCTTCATGAACAGGAACGAGTACGTCACGCCTCGGCGCTTGGCGCGGCGCCGGGTGGTGAAGCTCAGCGCGCTCATCGCCAGCCGGAGGAACGCGTTCGCGCCCAGCTCACGGGCGAAGGCCGCGTCGGGAGGGCCTGCGATGCCGATGACCTTCCCACCGGGTTTGAGTACCCGCAGGGACTTCTCCAGCGTCTCACCGCCGAGGGTGTCCAGGACGACGTCGTAGCCGTCGAGGACCGTCTCGAAAGCCTGCTTCTTGTAGTCGACGACGATGTCCGCGCCCAGCTGCTTGACCAGGTCGACCTTGGCCGTGCTCGCGGTGGTGGCCACGTGGGCGCCCAGGTGTTTGGCCAGCTGGATGGCGATGGTGCCGACGCCGCCGGAGCCCGCGTGGATCAAGATCTTCTGCCCTGGCCGTACCTGTGCCCGCTCGACCAGCGCCTGCCATGAGGTCAGGGCGGCCAAGGGAAGGGACGCGGCCTCGGTCATGGTGAGCGTGGCCGGTTTGATCGCCACGTCGTCCTGGTGGACGGCGATGAGTTCGGCGAACGTGCCGATGCGGTCCTTGCCGGGCCGCGCGTAGACCTCATCGCCCACCGCGAATCCCGTGACGGCCGATCCCACCCGGACGACCACCCCGGCGAGGTCGTTGCCCAGGATGAGCGGGAGACGGTACGGCAGGATCGCCTTGAAGTCCCCGTCACGGAGCTTGAGATCGAGCGGGTTGACGCTCGCCGCGTGAACCCGGACCAGGACATCGTCCGCGCCCACCCGTGGGTCGGGCCTTTCACCGGCGCGCACCCCGTCGCCGTACCGCTCGACCATGAACGTCTTCATCGTCGTCTCCGTCTCGTTCATGCCTTCGTGTGTCAGGCCGCGGTGTGAGCTGGGGCGATGACGCGGCTGGAGTCGCCGCCCTGGATGCCGTCCAGGGATGCGGCGATCGCCTCGTGAGGAACGCCGAGCGGCACCGCGCTGATGTCCGAGAGGCGGGCGAACTGCTCGGGGTCCAGCTGGACGTCGAGGGCGCCCAGGTAGCCGTCGAGCTGGGTGAGGTTGCGCGGCCCGATGATCGGGACGAGTGAGGTCGCGGACCGGGCGGCCCGCTCCCGCACCCAGGCCACCGACACCTGGGCGGGCGTCACGCCGATCTCCTCCGCGATGGCCAGGACGGTGTCGACGACGGCGGTCTTCTGGCCGGTGCTCTCCGTGTGGATGACCGCCCCCAGGTCACTCAGCCGCCCCTCGGTGCTGAGCCGGTACTTTCCGGTGAGCAGTCCGCCGCCGAGCGGGGACCACAGGGCGGCGCCGAGTCCGAGGCTCTCGGCCATCGGCAGCAGTTCGCGGTCGGCGGTTCGCTCGACGAGGCTGTATTCGTTCTGGATGCCCACGATGGGCGACCAGTTCCTCAGGTCCGCGAGGGTCACGGCGCGGGAGACCCGCCAGGCGGGGAAGTTGGACAGGGCGGCGTGATGGATCTTGCCGGAACTCACCAGATCGTCCAGCCCCCGCAGGATCTCCTCCATGGGGGTGAGCTGGTCGGGGAAGTGCACCCAGAGCAGGTCGATGTAGTCGGTGCCCAGGCGCTTCAGACTGGACTCCACCGAGGCGACCATGTTCTTGCGGCTGTTGCCCGTGGCGGAGATGCCCGGCCGAGGAGCGGCTCCGAGAGTGAACTTGGTGGCCAGGACGAAGTGGTCCCGATCGGCAGAGATGAACGTGCCCGTCAGCTCTTCCGACTCGCCGAACTGGTAGGTGTCCGCGGTGTCGAGGAAAGTGCCCCCGGCTTCGGCGAACCGGTCGAAGATCCGGCGCGCCTCGTCCGGCTCGGCGCCGGCGCCCCAGCCGGTGCCGAAGTTCGCCGTGCCGAGCGCGTACTCGGACACGCGCAGCCCAGTGCGGTTCCCGAAGGTCGTGTAACGCATCAGGTGTCCTTGCTCAAGATCGAGGATCGATGGGAGGAGGGGCGTGGCGGGGCGCCTCAGGCCGCGTTCGGCGAAGCGGCCAGGGTCTGCTTGACGTACCGGGTGGTCTCATCGGCGAGGATCTCGGGCAGGCCCGTCTCGATGCCGTGCAGGGCCTGCGCGGCGACCTCGGCGGGGTCGGCCTTCTGGTCGGCGGGAACGCCCGCGGCCATGTCGGTGTCCATGTATCCGACGTGCAGTGCCGAGACGGTGATGCCGCGGGGTGCCAGCTCCTCCCGGGCCGCGTCGGTCAGCGCCCATGCCGCGGCCTTGGCCGCCGCGTAGGACCCGAGGCCGGCCGGGTGCAGCCAGGACAGCACGGACAGGACGTTGAGCACGGCGCCGCCGCCGTTGCCCTCGATGACCGGGGTGAACGCCCGTGTCACGGCGAGCGGGCCGAAGAAGTTCGTCTCCATCTCCAGGCGCACCGCGTCCAGGCCGCCCGCGACCAGCGGCGTGGCGGTGGAGATGCCCGCGTTGTTCACCAGCAGTGTCACGTCGGATGCGGTGCGGGCCGCGGCCCGGATCGACTCCTCGTCCGTCACGTCCAACCGCAGCGGGGTGACGCCCGGAAGATCCACCGTCTCGGGGCGGCGGGCCGCCGCGTAGACCTTCGCTCCGCGCTCCACGAGCTGGACGGCCAGGTGGCGGCCCAGTCCCCGGTTGGCGCCGGTGACCACCGCGACCGCGTTCGTCAGTTCCATGTGTGCTCCCAGCGATGCGGGGCCGTTCGACCCGGCCCACACTCATTAGATGATGACGACAATCTAAAACCTCCCCTAGGATAGATGTCAACCGGCATCCAATCGGGAGGTGGCTGGCTGATGGGCCGCGTATCGAAGGCGCAGGCGGAGGAGAACCGCAGGCGGGTCGTGGAAACCGCCTCCCGGCTGTTCCGGGAACAGGGAACCCAGGTCAGCGTCACCGACCTGATGAAGGCGGCCGGTCTGACCCACGGCGGCTTCTACAAGCAGTTCGTCTCCAAAGAGGCGCTCGTCGACGAAGCCACCGCCCACGCGTTCGACGGGCTCACCCGGCTCCGCGACGAAGGCCTCAAGCGGCACGGCGGGCAGCGCGGCGCCGCTCAGCGGGAGCTGATCGACAGCTACCTGTCCATCGAGCACCGCGACAGCGCGGCAGACGGGTGTCCCGCTGCCGCGCTCGCCGCCGACATGGCGCGCGAACCCGGAGATCGCGAGGCCCGCCGCGTCTACACCGAGGGAGTGGGAGAGTTCGCCGAGTGGCTCGCCACCGAGGACCAGGACGGCATCACCCGGCTGTGCACCATGCTCGGCGCACTGGTCCTGGCCCGGGCCACCAAGGACTCCCCGCTCTCCGAGGAGATCCTCACCGCCGCGCACGCAGCCTTGACGACCACCAGCTGATCAGGGATGCGGTGGCGGACGGCAGGCCGCAGGAAACCACCGGCCTGTCCGGGGCAAGGCCGCATGCGGGGCCGACGGTGAGAGCGCGCCATTGCCCCTGGAGGCCCTGCCTGGGGGCCCATGCCGGGGCTGGGTAACGTGGTTTTTCCTCCGCCAGAGGCAACAAGAGGTCGCGGAGGGCATCGACGCGAGGGTGCGTGCGGCGCGCGACAAGGCCCTCTCCCGGCCACGGCCGGCGCGGGAAGCCTGACGGTGAAGGGGCTGGGGCGAATCGATGCGCCTCAGCCCGCCTCCGCTTTCGCTCGGGTCAGGGCTGGTGGGTCAACCGGGTGGCTTGGCTGCGAGGGTGGCCAGGGCGAGGCAGACGGCCATGACTGCTGCCATCGGCGCGGGGCTGTGGGTGCCGAACAGCCCGACCAGCGGGGAGGCGGCCGCGCCGAGGAGGAACTGGCCGCCGCCCAGGAGGGCGGAGGTGGCCCCGGGCGCCGTGCGCCCGCGGCTTTGGGCGATGGTGACCACCGCGGGGAAGAAGACCCCGAACGCGGTGAGGGAGAGCGAAAGGCACAGCCATGTCACGGACAGGGTGCTGCCGACGGTCACTTGGACGAGCAGCAGGGCCGCTGGGCCCGCCATCGCCAGTACGGCACTGCCGATGAGCAGGGTTTCGGCGGACCAGCGTGTGGCCAGCCGTCCGAAGGCCGGACTGCCGGCCATGTTGCCGAGGGCATTGACGCCGTAGACGAGGCCGGCGAGGCTCGGGGCGAGGTGGTGGATGTCCTGGAAGACGAAGGTGGTCCCGGCGATATAGGCGAAGACCGCCGCCCCGCCGAAGGCCAGGGTGAGCACCGGGGCGATGACGGTGCGCCGGGCGGCCACCTGGCCGATGGTGCGAAGGCTGCCGATCAGCCCTCCGGTCAGGCGCGCATGTGGCGGACGGGATTCCGGGACCCAGCGCAGTACGCCCAGGACGAGGAGCAGACCGACGAGGGCGAGCGCCGCGAAGACGTAACGCCAGGACACCACGAGCAGCAGGGCTCCCCCCGCCAGTGGGGCCAGAACCGGGGCCGTGGCGGTGATCGGCCAGTTCGGAGGGCGTCAACGCGCCGCTGTGCCGAAGGTTCGCCAGCACCGAAGCGGCCAGTCGCGTCAGCGCCCGGCCGCTTCCCGGCTGCTCGGCGCGAAGCCGCGACGCAAGCCGGGACACCCCCCAGCGCAGCGACTCGGCCAGCAGGAGATCCGGCTTCGCTTGGCGGACGGGACGCACCAGTGGTCTGCCGCGGCAGACCGTCCTGGAGGTGACCGGCCGTGATCCGGAGACCGGCGCCTATCACCTCGCCTCCGGGTTCGGCCCGGGAGCGCAGTGGTACCGCAACATCCAGCGCACCCCTCACGTCACCGTCCAGGTCGGACGGCGCCGGACATCCGCGGTCGCCGAGCCGCTGGGCCCGGAGGAGTCCGGGCGCCTGTTGGCCGCCTACGCCCTGCGCCATCCGCGCCTGGCCCGCGGCCTGATGCGCATGTGCGGCCTGGAGCCCGACGGCAGCGCCGAGGACTACGACCGCATCGGACGCGCCCACATCCCCTTCGTCCGGGTCCTCCCCGACGAACGCCCCGCGCGGCGGTTGAGCCCCGGCGCGTAAACGCCGCCGAGCCCAGGTCAGGGGCCCCAGGTCAGGGGGCCGCCGGCGAGGCCGGGTGCGCGGGGGTGTGGAGGGCGCTCAGGACGGTCTGGTGGGTGAGCCAGCCGACCGGCTCGCCGTGCTCCGCGCCCAGGACGGGAACCCCGGCGCCGTCGGCGGCGACCAGCGTGTGCAACGCCCCGGACAGTGGCATGCCGGCGGTCACCGTCTGAGGCCGCTCGGCGAGGTCGGCAACGGTGCATGGGGTGGCGGGCGCGTCGAGGGCGGGGTCGGGCTCGGTGAGCGCTTCGGCCACGGCGCGTGCGGTGACCACGCCCAGATACCGCCCGTCCCGGCCGGTGACGGGGAGGACACCGTGCCCGGAGCGGGCGAGGGTGTCGGCGGTGTCCGTCAGCGGCAGCGTTCCGGGGAGGGCGGTGGGGAGGTCCTCCATCACGTCGTGGACGGTCGCGCCGGACAGCGGGGAGGTGAGCCGCGCGCTGTCCAGGTCGATGCCGCGGCGGCGGAGCTTGAGGGTGTAGATGGTGTCGCGCGACAGCAGGCGGCTGGTCAGGGTGGCCAGGACGATGGCGAGCATCATCGGCAGGATGATGGAGTACTCGCCGGTCAGCTCGAACAGCACGATCACCGCGGTGATCGGGGCGCGGGCCGAGCCGGCGAAGGCCGCACCCATGCCGACGAGCCCGTAGGCGCCCACCGCTCCTGTGGCGCCGGGCAGGAGCTGGTGGGCGGTGACACCGAACGCGGTCCCGGTCATCGCGCCGAGAAAGAGGCTGGGGGCGAACACCCCGCCCGAACCGCCGATGCCGATGGTCAGACTGGTCGCGACGATCTTGCCGACCAGCAGGACCAGCAGCAGGCCGACGGCGTACCTGCCCTTGATGGCGTTCTCCAGGACCGGGTAGCCCACCCCGTACATCTGGGGCAGCGCCAGCAGCAGTCCGCCCAGCAGCAGTCCGCCGACGGCCGGGCGCAGCCACTCCGGGCCGCGCCAGGCCCAGTCGCAGGCGTCCTCGATCAGGTAGAGCACCCGGGTGAACGCCACGCCGACCGCGCCCGCGACCGCCCCGAGCAGCGCGAACAGCAGATACTGCGCGGGATGTCCGACGTGGAAGGCGGGCAGCGTCAGGAACGCCTCGTTCCCCAGCGCCGCCCGGCCGATGACGCTGGCGGTGACGCTGGAGAGGACCACGGCGCCGAAGGACTCCACGGCGAAGTCCCGCAGGATCAGCTCCATGGCGAAGAACACCCCGGCCAGCGGGGCGTTGAAGGTGGCGGCGATCCCACCGGCCGCACCGCACGCGACCAGCAGCCGCCTGCGGTCCTCCGGCATCCGCAGCACGCCCCCCACGGTCGAGCCCAGCGCCGAACCGATCTGCACGATCGGTCCCTCCCGGCCCACCGAGCCGCCCGACCCCATGCACAGGGCCGAGGCCAGTGCCTTGACCACCGCGACCTGCGGGGCGATCCGGCCCCCGCGATGGGCGACCGCGTACATCACCTCCGGTACGCCGTGTCCGCGCGCCTCCTTGGCGAAGCGCTGCACCAGCGGCCCGTACAGCAGGCCGCCGACCACCGGGGCCAGCACCACGAACCATGGGCCGAGCCATGGCAGGCCCGGGTGGGCGGCGTGTCCGGCGGCGGAGTAGTCGGCGTGGCCCGACAGCAGCCGGGTGAAGGTCTGGATCAGCCACCGGAAGGCGATCGCCCCCAGCCCGGCGCCACAGCCCACCACCAGCGCGAGCGCGATCACCCTTCCCTGCCCCTGCGGTACGCCGCTCAGCAGCCGGGTGCCCGCTCGCGCGGGAAGAGAGGGCGTTCGCCGGAGACCGATCGTTTCGCTACCCATATTTGCATTATGCAAAAGAATGGGTGTGGTGCACAGGTGACACCCGTCGGGTCAGCAGTGAGGAACGGATACCGGGGGTGCCCTGTGCGCGCTGAAGCCGCCCCCGGGTGGTCACCAGGTCGCGTGCGCCTGCGGTCCCCCCTCGACCGACGGCTCGCCGCCCGCTTCCGTGAACGCCCGCAACGCTTCGATGAGATGGCGTCGCTTGCCGGGCGGCATCTCATCGACAATGCGCGCGATCTCCCGCCGCCGCCTGCCGGTGGCCTCGCTCACGACCCGCCTGCCGTCCCTGGTGAGGGAAATCACACTGGCGCGCCGGTCCTCGGCGGAGACACCCCGCGCGGCCATGCCCGCCGCGACCAGGCGGTCGATCATGCGCATCGCGGTCGACGGCTGCACCCCCAGCTCCCCGGCCAGCCCGGACAGGCTCAACGGCCCCCGGCCGTCGAGGACGACCAGCATCCGGAACTGCGGCAGCGTCAGGGTTTCCTCCACCGCGGCCAACGACCGGGCGGAAACGGCGACGAGCAGCCGGGACGCGGTCAGCAGGGCGGTGACCATCGCCTCGGCATCGGACTCGGAGGCGGATGAAGGCTGGGGCATACGCCCTTTCTATCGTCCTGGCTCCGAGGCCGCGTGCCCGGCGGTCCCCGATATGGCGTCCGCCCACGTGAGGAGAACCCGGCCGAGGTGTGCCTCGGACCGTCAGGGGCGGGCCGCCACCAGGAGATCGACCACATAGGTCTCTTCCACGGCCTCGTCGGGGAAAGCCCTGCTGAGCCGCTCACGCTCATCGGTGAGAAAGGCGTGACGGCCGGCCTCATCGAGGACGAGGAACGCCGAGCGGCTGCCGATGTTGGCGAGGTGCGTGTCCAGGGGGACCATACGACTCCAGCGCACCTGACGGCGCGTGACCCGCAGCCCCGTCAGGCCCGCCAGCGTGACGGCTTCACCGTCGTCCGGACGCACCGCGGACCTCGGCTTCACGCCGCAGTGGTGAGCGATGCGCTCGTGCTGCTCACGGATCCACGGCACATCGAAGGCCGTGGTGTTCCACCAGATCGCCAGCGCGCCGCTCGGCCGCAGGACCCGCAACGCTTCCGGAACGGAGCGGCCGGGATCGGTCCATTGCCAGGACTGGGCGTAGACCATGAGGTCGAAGGAAGCATCGGCCAGCGGCAGCGCGTTACCGTCCCCCCGTACGATCGGCACATCCGGAAGCGCCCGGCGGAACACGGCGGCCATTCGCTCACCGGGCTCGACAGCGACCGCATCGGCTCCCCGCTCCCGCAGCAGCACGGTGGCGATTCCGGTGCCCGCCCCGACGTCGGCGACCCGGGCACCGGCCAGGCGACGGCCCGCGAACTCCTCGATGGTGTCGAAGAGCGCGGGTGGGTAAGACGGCCGACTCGCCGCGTACTGGGCAGCGGCCACATCGAATGACTGGGCACGCGGGCTGATGGACATCCCCCCATCATCGCCTTCAGACCACAAGGCTTTCGACGGACGAAGCGGATCTGGAACGGTTCGACAAGTGGCTGGCCAAGATCGCCGCACGCGACTACTTCCACGCCCCGGGCGGCACGGCGGCGCGGGAGGCAGTGGAGCGGTGCCGCACCGCATTGGCCGCTTTCGAAGCCGCCGCCCTCGCCGCCCAGGCCGGAACACACCCCGCGTGGCCGCCGCGGGCTCGTACGCAGGCCCTTCCGCGCCGAGTTGGGGCACGCGGAGGGCACGGCGGCCCCGGAGAGGTCTGGACAACAAACCAGGCCCGGGTCTGTGACCCGGGCCTTCGCTGTGGAGCGGGTGACGAGAATCGAACTCGCGCTCCGAGCTTGGAAATCACTGGGTGCTAGACGGCTTGCATGGCATCTGACCTGCATATATGCATGCTGATGGGTGCTGTCGGCGTGGCTTCATGGCACCGCTGTTGACCCCCTTGCGCTGCCCTGAAGGGCACGGACAGGGCACGTGCACGCCCGACTACCGAGCAAGGGGCGCAGGTGGGGCAAGGCGGCGCGCAACGCGTTGTGGACCCGGTCACAGCGTTGCAGCCGCGACCAGTCCGTAGGGGGTCCGACCGCCGGCGGTCCCGACGCAGCGCAAGGCCCACCGCGAGTACGAGAACCGCGCCAACATCCTCGTGTCCGACACCCTGTAGCGAACTTTCCGAGCCCCAAGATCATCCCGTAGCGGGTTTCTGGCGTATCTGGACTGCGGTTGACACGTTCGTCTAGTATGCATTGCATGGTAGCTGGCAAAGCAAGCAATCACGTGGAGGCCCGCGGTGTCAGCCAGCTGCGCAAGGGCGTGCTGGAGTACTGCGTCCTGGCGTTGCTGTGTGACAGGCCCCGCTATGGGGTGGAGCTGCTGGAGGCTCTTGCGGATACGCCGGTCATGGCGACCAGTCAGGGAACGCTGTATCCGCTGCTGTCCCGTCTGCGCAAAAGTGGCCTGGCGGACACGTTCCTGGTGGAGTCGGCCAGCGGGCCGTCTCGCAGGTACTACGAGCTGACCGACCAGGGTCGGCAGGCCCTGGACGAGTTCTCCGGGCACTGGCCCGGTTTCCGTGATGCTGTCGACCGTTTCCTCGTTTCTGGAGCTGAATCATGAGCGACCCCCTGACCCACCCGCTGGTTCGCACTTACCTGGCCTCGGTCGACAGGGAGGCAGCAGTGCTGTCCGGCGACCGGCGCCGTGACCTGGTGGCGGACCTGCGCGAGCACATCGAGTCTGTGCTGCCGCAGGGCGCCGATGACGCAACGGTCCAGCAGGCCCTGGACCAGCTCGGCACCCCCCGGGAGATCGCCGCCGCCGCGATCGCCGAAGAGCCCGGCGTCAACCCGCTGCAGCCGGAAAGCAACGCGCGCACCACTCTGACCCTGGGCATGATGGTTTTGGCCGCCCCGTTCTTCTGGGTCCTCGGTATCGGCCTCGTACTGGCCGTCCCTGCCGCCGTGCGGATCTGGCGCTCTACCGCATGGACCAGGCGGGACAAGCGCCTGGGCAGCATCTGCGCCCTCTCACCCCTCCTGGTGACCCCCGCGGCTGCCGCACCGTTCGCTTTCGCCGACGGGCTCGACGCCGCCGCACTCATCGGCGCATTCCTGATCGCCATGGTGATCCCGCTGGCCGGAGCCATCCGACTGGGACGCAGCGCCGCACGCCTGCACCTGCACGCAGCCTGAATGACCCGCGGCGCCGGGACGCCAAGTACTGCTCAGCCCGTTGTCGAGACCGTGCTTACCGGCGTCGGCACCGTCAGTACGGTGACGTCGAGGCATCGGGAAAACGAGCTGTACCGACGGGTACGACGCGCTGACGTCACGCAACGCCAATCTCTTCGCGGAGCCGTCCCAGGTCAGCGATGGCGCTGAAACCTACCGGCGGGTTACTTGCTCCCTGGCGTCTGAGCCAGGACTCCGGGGGCCCTGCACCGATGTTCCCCAACGCGGCTTCAGCTCACGATGTGCAGGGGAGCCAACGGGTTCGGCAGACGGCACGGCGGCGGGCGTGGAAGAACTGATCGGTATAGCTGTTCTTGGTGACCAGCATGTCGGCGACCAGGCCGGCGAGTCGCCGCAGCAACCGCCGGTCGTCGTCATCGACGCTGTTCAGGGTGACGGCCAGCACCCCCACCTCGTCGCTGCCGTCCAGCAGCGGCAGGAACACCCGTACGCCATCGGCCTGCGGATGTTCCACCGCCGCCGCGCTCAGAAAAGCCCTGCCGGCCTCGGAATCGTCGATCCGCTCGGACTCCCCGACCACGAGTCTCATGCCCGGCAGGGGAGCCAGTATCAGCTGGTCGTAGTCCTGGAGGAGGATCGAGACGTCCCGACCGCCGATCCTGCTCACTTCCTCCGAGACCAGCGGGGCGATCAGCTGGGGCGGCATCTCGTGAGCCCGGTCCAGCAGCACGCCCAGCAGCCGTTCACCGAATCCCTCTGACCGGTCCACCGTGACTTTGCGGAAGCCCTCTTCACCTTCTGTCATGGCGACCTCGTTTCGTGCACCGCCCTCACCCAGGGGTAAGCGCTTGTGCCGCTTGCCGCGCTGTGGCCGTCCTGCCCCCTCCACCCCGGCGTCGCCGCGCTTTCCTCAACGGCTCCGGCGTGGAAACACCGGAGCCGCCCTTTCGGGTCGGTCGCACGTGAGAGTGAACCGGCCCATTCGCCATCCTATGCCGGGCGCACCTTTCCGGCATGACGAACATTTCGGGTCCACTGACGGGCATCCCTTCAGACTTCGTCCGTCTGCGTGGCCTCCTGCCCGGAGGGCCGACTTGCTACCAGCCAGGACCGCGCCGGCTCTGCCGTGTGCGTGGTGTCCACGGTGAGATGGAGGCGGGTTCCGCCGTCCGCACCGGCGGGATAGCTCCGCTGTTCGGCGCCGGCGAAGCAGCGACGGAGTACCTCCGCGACCTGACGGGCGACCTCGGGGGACGCGGCGACGATACGCACCTCGGCGCGCCCTGCCGGGAGTGATTCCGGTGGCTGCATGGTGACCCCGTTCATCAGGAAGGCGCTCCGCTGGGCGTGGGGCCCCGCTGCGCGCCCACCGGACCCGGTCAGGAGAAGGCCATGCGTCGTCCGCGGCCCGTCGCGGTGTTCGGGGTGAGGAGGGGGCGACGCGTGATCAGACGGGCTTGCCGGCTGTCGGCTCTTCCGGCTCCGTCTGCCGACTCCCGGCAGGGCATCGCTGTAGTGGAATGCTGCGATGCGTTCGTTGTGCCGGCCATTGAGCAGGTGGATCAGCAGCACTCCGAGCATGATCATGCCGATGATCACGGACACCGTGATGACGGTCTCCACATCCTCACCTCCCCTGGAACTCGGAAGTCCGGTGGAGCTCAGGAGTCCGGCCGGGTTCGGCCTCCGGCCGCCACTGAGGCGGCCCACCATCGGTCTCCCACTCCTCCTCCCGGCTGCGATCCTCCCCGGCCTCACGGAAGGCGGTTTCGCTCGCCATCAGACCGCTGGCGGTGAGGAGGCCACCGACGGTGGCCGCGGCGGCCATCAGCCGGGCGGCTGCTGCCGCACTCGTCTCCGGCGGGATCACCAGAAGGTCCCAGCGGCCTGCGGCGTAGGACAGCAGGATCAACTTATGCGGGTCCTGCTCATCGGTGAACCAGCCCACGTTCACCGTGTGCCCGGTCGCCGGCACCTTGCGCGGAATCACGGGCCAGTGGGCCGGGTTCACGGAGACCCGCGTGATCCGGCCCCAGCATGCGTCCAGCACGTCCGTCAGGGTGGGCAGCTCACGGAGGAGATCGCGGGAGCGAGGCCACCACGCACCGTCCAGAAGACCCGGAACCGGGCTGGACGGCGTCAGTGACAAGCGGGCCGACGCTGACGAGGTCACACACTCATCGGTCGTCGTACGGTCGACGGTCACGGTCATGGCGCGGACCCGTCCCCGGGCATGTCTTGCGACGTCCCGGTGTTGTTGCTCGCCGAGAACGACACCCGCGTGGAAGCCGGTGTGCGAAATGCTCCCGGTGTTTTCACTGTACTCCGGGGCGTGCCCCCGGCCCGCGTGCGATCAGTCACTTCTCCAGGACCCGGGTCCGGTTTCCGCAGGGCGCGGCTGAGCCTGTGAGTGGGTTCCCGGAGTACGGTGAAACCGGCGGTCCACCGAACCCCGCAGGGGGTGAGCAGACCATGTCCGACGCCGACACCCCGCATGAAGTGAATCTTCTGCCGGACGCGATCCAGCATGCCGTGAAACCGGGAACAGCCCTGCTGCGGTTGGCGACGACACATACCCGCGAGGGCATCCTCGACGGTGCGTGGTGGCCGCGATCCCGCGACATAGGCACCGAGCTTCCCGTCCTGGTCACCGCGCTGACCGAGCACCTCGGACCCGTCGTGCGCGTCGGTCTGGACGCCGGTGCCTGGGAAGAACTGCCGACACGACTGATCATCGACGACCGCATCGTGCACATCGACTCGTTCCCGGTGGGTGACGACACCATCCTCATCACCCGAGGCGATCAAGACCTCTTCTCCCTGCTGGTGATCCCGCCGCACGCGACGCCCGACGCGGCACGCGCGGCGATGGCCCGGGCCGTCCGCGCCGACAACATCACACCGGCCAAGCAAATCCTCATCGACACCGGCACCGGCCGAGCCCGCCCGATTGCCGAGAAAGGCGCGCACACAGGCCCGGAACGCCGTAGCACGTCCTGACGACCCCCTTGCGGTGCGACCACAGCCTCAGCCTGCTGACACCCAGTAAGGCACCGACGTCACACCCCCTGATGAACGGCCGCCCGCGAACTTTGCCTGATCGCCGCCTCATGGGCCCATTGCGACTCCTTCTGGTGGCTCCGCGCCCGTCTATGCGGATCGAACGGCGTCGTCGCCGCCCCGTTCGGCCCGCCCACTCGTGGTGGGGAAGGGCGGGCCAGGGCGAGGCGAAGCATGGTGGCACGCTCATCTGGTGAGCGCGAGTCTGGGAAGGGATCGCCAGGCTCAGGGCACCTCGCCGCTGTCGATGTCGGGGCTGCTGCCGAAGAGCGGGTCACGAGGCACGGTCGACTCTGCCGAGATGCCGTTCTCGGTGCGTGCCCCGAGGATCGTGCCCTTATACGTGACCCATCAGCAGGGCACGTATAGGGCAATGTGCCGTCGACGCAGAGGGGACGGTCCGGATGACAAACCAGGCCCGGGTCTGTGACCTGGGCCTTTGCTATGGAGCGGGTGACGAGAATCGAACTCGCGCTCTGAGCTTGGGAATCACCGGGCATTGCGGACTTGGAACTGGTTCTCACCTGCTGGAACCGGTGATGTGCCGAGCCACGTCCGGGCTGGCCCTACGCCCTGATTGACCGTGGTTCGCCGCTCCATCGGGCACACGTCGGGCACGACTGACTCTGGAAGCCCCGCGTCTACATCGAGGGGATCGAAACACTGACATACATCAATGTGGTACATGTGTTACTCTAGGTACATGTCCATGAAGCGCACCAACGTCTACGCCGACCCGGAAGACCTCGCCATCATCAAAGAGGCGGCCAAGCGTCGCGGCATCAGTGAGGCCGAGATCATCCGGCAGGGCATCCATCTCGCTGCCATGGCCAATCGCGTGTGGGACGAGCCGTTGTTCTCCCGCACTTTCGCCGGCCCTGGGCGCACGCTCACCAAGGACGAGGTACGTGATGTTGTTGCTGATGCTGCCCAGCGCGTAACCGGTTCAGGGACTACTGCGTGATCGTCGTCATCGCTGACACCTCCGGCCTGCTGGCAGCGCTCGATTCCACGCATCCGGAGCACGAAGCGGCGCAGGAGGCCATCATGGCCGCCGGTCTGCTCGTCATGTCGCCATTGCTGCTTGCTGAACTCGACCACGTAGCCACCCGCGAACTGGGCCGCGAGGCCGCAGTGAGCGCGATCGATGACATCCGGGGCTGGATGCGCCGCGGCCGGGTGTCCGTACCGGAGATCACCGAGGGGCACCTCGGCATCGCTCAGACCGTCCGATCCCGCTACCTTGCGCTCGACCTTGATCTCACCGACGTGGTGAACGTTGCCCTGGCGGCCGACTACGACACCGACGCGATCCTCACCCTGGACCGCCGGGACTTCCGTGCTGTACGCCCCCTCGGCCATCACAAAGCGTTCCGCGTCCTGCCTGACGATCTATCCCTCTGAAGTCCCACTGCATTCCGGAACGCCTCTAAGGCCAGTTCGCGCTCTCCCGTGCGGAGTTGTCGACCCGTGGTGGGTCGGTGCATCCATTCGGTTGGAGGGGTAAGGACCTCTGGTGCGGATCTGGCACGAGACGCTTAGCGCGGTCTGGAAGACGGCAGACAACAGACAAGGCCCAGGTCGCTGACCTGGGCCTTTGTCGTGGAGCGGGTGACGAGATTCGAACTCGCGCTCTGAGCTTGGGAATCACGTGGCTGTTGGCGTGCATCTTGCCGCTGACCAGTGTAAAAGGGTACTGACGGCGGGCTCGTGCGCCCGCCGTCAGTACCCGTCATTGACCGTTGTTTACCACTCTATCTGGTGCGCATCTGGTGCGGGTGTTCAGCGCGCATTCGTCTGTCCTGCGAGGACCGCGTCTCATAGGGCGATCAGCCGCACACGGGCACCGCAGAGCTTGGCCATATCGTCGGTGTCGGATGTGAGTACGGCGACTGGGGGCGGTTGGCGTAGGGCTGCCTCGGCGACGGTGGCGTCGATCGCGTACTTGTGGCCATGGAGCCCGGTGGCCTTGAGGAGTTGGGCTGCTGCCTTCGCTGCCTCTGCTGTGACCGGTTCGACTTTGACGCGCGACAGTGTCCAGTTAAGGCGCGGGAGGTTCACGCGTGTGTGGCTGACCTCCGCGATGGTGTTGGCGCCGACCACGAAATCGGCTCCCATTTTGTGGAACACCGGAAGCATCGCAAGAAGCTTCCGATCTTGCGCGATCCATGCGGACAGTCCCTGTGAGTCCAGGACGACCGTCTCGAAGTGGGTACTCATGCGGCGTCCGTGTGATCGACGGCGCCGGCGGTGCCGAAGATCTTGGAGTGGGCATCGGCCAGTTCCTCCTCCGTGAAGGCGCCGTGCTCCTCCTGGTGCTGTCGCAGGTCTTCGCCGAGGAGCTGATGCCTGATCTGACGGGCGACCGCCTCGGCCACGTAGCCGGAGACGTTGTCCGTCAGCTTCCTCAGCTCGGTGACCTGCTCGGTTGGGAGCGTGACGGTGATGCGCGTGGTAGCGGACATGCGCCAAGCATACTGTGGTATGCGTGCTAGTGCCTGAGCTTTGGCTCCCTGCTGGGAATCGGGTACGGATCGGGCGTGCGAGTCATAGAGAGGTCAAGACAACAAACAAGGCCCGGGTCTGTGACCTGGGCCTTTGTTATGGAGCGGGTGACGAGAATCGAACTCGCGCTCTGAGCTTGGGAATCACCGGGTGCTCGACGCTGATCACGCCGCTGACCAGCGTAAACGAGTGCTGACGGCAAGCTGTCGTGCCTGCCGCAGCACCCGTCATTGACCGCTGTTTACCGCTCTATCTGGTGCGCTTCTGGTGCGCTTCTGGTGCGTTTCTTGTGCGGAACCTGGCGCACTGCCGACCAATCCGCCCCGGAGTCCAGTCCCTCGAAGCGAGATCTGTTCACCCGCTAAAGATCGGAGAATGGGGGGATGACTCGCGTGATCGCGATGAGGTGCAGACGGGGGAGGGGCAGCGCGTAGAACCAGCCGTCGACGAGCAGGGGGATGCGCCGCACTCCGCCTGGCACGCCCCGTCGCGGTCCTTGACCGAGATCCGTGACGTCAACGCCGACCTCGGCCAGTGCAACCATCTCTCCCGCGAGGCGTTCAACCTCGGCGACCACCTGCGGGGGCAGGCCCGCCACGACGTGCTCGGCGTCCGGGTCATACTCCCAACGCCATGGGTCCCGGTCGCTCACGCTGCTCCCTGCTCCTGGTCGATGCCGGCTTCAGCGCATGCTTTGTCAAGGATGCGGCCGATCTCCGCCGCAAGTTCGCGAGCCTCGTGGATATCGTCGGTCTCGGCCGCACGGGCTTCCAGCGCCCGCAGGCGGGCGGCTCGGTCCGGGTGGCGCTCGACGGCGACGTAGACGGCCCACTGCCCGACGAAGCGACGCATGGGTGCCGCGCTCACCTGCTCTCGGGACTGCCGGAGTGCTGCGGCGCGCTCGGCATCAAATGTCGGCAATGCGTCTGGGGCGAGCAGCGCAAGAGCAGCGCGCAGTTCCTCAGGTGTGCTCGCTGGCTGGGCGATGCGGTGAGCTTCCGGATCACTGTCGGCGATGTCGTGCATCGGATGTTCGGGCTGCGTGGTCATCGCGGTCTCCAGTAAGGATCGGCAGGTCCGCTGTGCGCCCTACGGTACGTGTTCGCCCTGCTCGTGCGCATGGAGATGCGCTCGTCCGCTTCAGTTCACTCGGCGGGCTGCTGACCCCCGCGACCTTGACGGCTGCTGTCCTCCGCCGACCTTCGGATCTTCCCAGCGACTGTTTTCAGCGTGTCCAGACCGTGGCGGATCAGCCGACGGTGCAGTTCGTCCACTAGGCCGCGGCTGCCGGCGTGCCGGGTTCACGGAGCTCAGGGAAACCGGGCTTCCCAAGCGGTCTTGACCGAGAGGGGAAGGAACAGGCCCCACCACCCCCGCCGCAGCGATGTCGCGTTCAGATACGCGTTGAGGCCGTCGCGTGTCTGGGCCTCGCGGATGACGCGCTCGTACATCAGCTGGAAGTCTGCTTCGTCGGCCAGGTCGTAGACGTAGTGCGGTCCCCAGTCGATGTGGCGCGGCAGCGTGACGCTACCAGTCGTGGGGCCGCCCAACTCGGCGAGGGACTCCGGCAGTACGTACGGCTTCGCCGCTGCATACCTGCTCATGACTTCAGCATGGCTGATGTGGTCCGTGAGCGGCCCCCGATCACGCAGCCGAGCGCACTACGGAGTGAACGCCGACGCGAGGCGACCGGTCGGCATGCCCGACGCCTGATCTGGCACGCACCGGGCACGGGAGGCGTAGAGAGGTCTAGACAACAAACAAGGCCCGGGTCTGTGACCTGGGCCTTTGCTATGGAGCGGGTGACGAGAATCGAACTCGCGCTCTGAGCTTGGGAAGCTCATGTTCTACCATTAAACTACACCCGCGAGTGAGGCGCCGATCTCTCGGTGCCGCATCGTCGCTCACTTTACCTCATGGCTGACCCCCGGTGCATGCGCTGTGGGGTTTTCGCGTTTTTCGGGTGCGGGAGGCCCCCGGCCGGGGAGGGCTTAGTGGGGAAAGGTGCTCTTGGGGTGGGGGAGTTGGGGCGTACCGTGGGGGGCGGAGTGCCGCTTGGAGTGGCGTGCGGTTGATCCCCTAATGTGGCTTTTGTCGTCCGCGTTGTCCACGTTCATGGGGAAGGGACTCAATGGAGCGCACCGTCGTCCGTTGTGCCGAAGGGCATGTGTTCAGCACCGCTTCGTTCCCGATGCGGCACCTTACGGTCGACCGCATCGGTCCCGGGCGGCTGCTGCGGTGTCCGCGTTGCGCCAGGCTCCGGCACGCGGTGCCGGTGGCGCGCGAAGAGCGGTAGGTGCCGTAGGGGCCGTTAGGAGCCGTAGGAGCAGCGGGTAGTTGCGGTAGTCGAACGAAGATCGTGGGCGCGGGCCCGGTCCGGTGGGCCGGGCCCGCGCCATGGGGTGGGGGTGGTTGCGTATCCTCGTTCCGTGCTTCTCTCAGACAAGGACATCCGGACGGAGATCGACGCCGGACGGGTGCGGATCGATCCGTATGACCCGGCGATGGTGCAGCCGTCGAGCATCGACGTCAGGTTGGACCGGTTCTTCCGGGTTTTCGAGAACCACCGCTATCCGCACATCGATCCGGCGGTCGAGCAGCCGGATCTGACGCGGCTGGTGGAGCCGGAGGGGGATGAGGCGTTCATCCTGCATCCGGGGGAGTTCGTGCTCGCCTCCACGTACGAGGTGATCACGCTGCCGGTGGACCTCGCCTCGCGGCTGGAGGGGAAGTCGAGCCTGGGGCGGCTGGGGCTGCTGACGCATTCGACGGCCGGTTTCATCGACCCGGGGTTCTCGGGGCATGTGACGCTCGAGCTGTCGAACGTGGCGACGCTGCCGATCAAGCTGTGGCCGGGGATGAAGATCGGGCAGCTGTGCATGTTCCGGCTGACCTCGCCCGCCGAGCACCCGTACGGCTCGGCGCGGTACGGCTCCCGCTACCAGGGGCAGCGTGGGCCGACGCCCTCGCGTTCGTTCCAGAACTTCCACCGGACGAAGGTGTGAGCAGCGGTGGCTGAGGAGCGCGAGAATCTGTCGTACGAGCGGTTCGGCACGGCGGTCCGCGAGCTGGCGCAGGAGATCGCGGACGACGGGTACGAGCCGGACGTCGTGCTGTCCATAGCCCGCGGCGGGGTCTTCGTCGCGGGCGGGCTGGCGTACGCGCTGGACTGCAAGAACATCCACCTGGTGAACGTGGAGTTCTACACGGGGGTGGGCACCACCCTCGACATGCCGGTGATGCTCGCGCCCGTGCCCAACGCGATCGACTTCTCCGACAAGAAGGTGCTGATCGCCGACGACGTCGCGGACACCGGCAAGACGCTGAAGCTGGTGCGCGACTTCTGTCTCGGGACGGTCGCCGAGGTGCGCAGCGCCGTGATCTACGAGAAGTCGCAGTCGCTGGTGAAGTGCGAGTACGTGTGGAAGCGCACCGAGCAGTGGATCAACTTCCCCTGGAGCGTCGAGCCGCCCGTCGTGCGGCGTGACGGGCAGGTCCTCGACGCGTAGGACGCGGGCAGGGGGGTGTGAAGGGGCCCTTGCGGGCCCCTCTCCTACAGGGTTCCGAGCTTCACCAGCGACAGCAGCGCGATCAGCTGGATCGCCGACGCCCCCAGCGCCTTCTGCCACGGCAGGTCGTGCGACTTGCTCACCATGACCGTGAACAGCGCGCCCGAGGCCAGCCAGGTCGCCCACCCCAGCACCTGCACCAGGGAGCTGTCGCCGCCCAGGAAGACCGCGAACAGCAGCCTCGGCGCGTCGGTGATCGACATGATCAGCATCGAGAGGCCGATGGTCGGTCCCCAGGTGCCGTCGCCGCCGAGCTGGCGGGCGAGGGTGTGGGTGACCGCGCCGAGCACCAGGGCGCTGATCGTGACGGCGACGCCCGCGCTGAGGATCCACGGGATGCTGTTGGCCATCGGGGCGTTCAGGACGTCCTTACGGGCGTCGTCGAAGCCGAAGACCGCCAGCAGGCCGTAGACGAAGGTCACGATGAGGGCGGGGCCCCACACCGTGTAGTCGCGCATCTGCCAGAAGGTGGGCGCCGGGCGCAGCACGATGCCGCTCAGCAGCTGCTTCCAGTGCAGCCGGGGTCCGGCGGGCGGCACGGTGGAGGAGCCGGCGCGGTAGGTGCTGCCGTCGTCGTACGAACCGGGGCCCTGGCCGTACGGGTCGTACGCGTCGGGCGCCTCGCCCACACTGAACGCCTGGGTGTGCCCGGAGTTGTTGTCGGCGTACCCGCCGGGGGCCCCGGGGCCCGGTCTGTACCCGCCGCCCTGGCCGTAGCCCTGGTCCGGGCCCGGCCCGCCCCCGGGCCCGCCGCCGGGTCCGTAGTACGGGTCCTGGCTGCCGAAGTACTCCGGCTCTCCCTGTGTAGCGGGCTGCTGCCACTGCGGCTGCGTGCGGCCGTACGGGTCCTGCGACCCGTGCGGCGGCTGCTGCGGTCGCTGCTGCTGCCCTTGTTGCGCGGAGTGGGAGTCCCGTCCGCGTCCGATCCTGAATCCAGCCACCATTCGAACGTACCCGGTCGCGGAGGGTGGGGAGCCGGAGCGGGGGGACAGGCCCGGCATTGCTGCCGAGCTGTGACATCCCTTAGGGGGACCCTGGGGGGTTAACCCCCCGCTCGAGGGCCAGTTGGTGTCTCCTGGGAGGTCGCGGCGAAGGGCCGGCTGGAGAAGGTGATCTTGTCGGAGGCGCCGTTGGTGATCCACCACCGCTCGGGCCGCTCGCCGTACAGGGAGAACGCGATGCCGGGGCCCCAGGCGAGCACGATCTCGTCCTTGCCGTCGTGATCGAAATCGGCCGCGCCGTAGAGCCGGGCGGCGCGCTCGTCCCGGCGTACGGCCCTGCCGTCCACCCGGTCCGGGACGGTACGGGTGAGGGTGCGGCGGGCGAGGGCGGTACGTCCGGGGCGCGGGGCCAGCAGCCGGGCGCCGCCGGAGCCGAGCGGGACGGCCAGCTCGTCGGTGCCGTCGCCGTCGGTGTCGGCGGCCACCATCGTCCCCGACATGCCGGGCACCGGGATCGACGGGGAGGAGCGGACGGCGCGGCCGGTGGCGGTGCCGTAGTAGACGCTCACCGTGCGGCCGATGTCCGGCTTCTCCGTCGCGTCGCCGCCCTCGTCGGCGCGGGTGCCGCTGGCGCCGACCGCGACGTCCCGGCGGCCGTCGCCGTCGAAGTCGCCGAAGGCGATCGAGTTGCCCTTGCGCAGCGGGCGCCCGGTGTGGCGCAGCCCGTGCGGGCCTGCGGACAGCAGGGCGGAGCCGGACTGGGTGGCGGCGCTGATCCCGTGCACGACCAGGTCGGTGGGGCGGTCGCCGTGGATCCGGTCGGCGACGAGGTCGCCGATCTCGGCGCCGCCGCCGTGGAACGGGCTGCGGTACGGCACGGTCCGGGCGGCCCGGCCCGCGCGGTCGAACGGCCCGTACAGGACGAGGAACGAGCGCCGGTCGGCGCGGACCACCGCCAGGTCGTGGTGGCCGTCGCCGTTGAAGTCGCCGACGGTCGGGCGCGCCGGGTCGACGGATTCGGAGGGGCCGGTGAGCTGGACGCGGGCGGCGGAGCGGGCGTGCGGCGGGCCGCCCGCGCTGCCCCAGGCGATGTACGGGACGGTCCGGACGGTGGCGTGGGTGCGCTTGGCCTCGGCGGCGCCGAGCCGTTCGCCGCCGGTGGTGGTCACGTCGGCGTAGCCGTCGCCGTCGAGGTCGGCGGTGGCCACCTCGGTCGCGCCCGCGACGGCGACGTCGCCGTCGGGCAGGCCCAGGTCGGCCCGGCGCAGGACGGTGCGGGTGGCGGGGTGGAGGCCGTCGTGCGAGCCGTGGACGAAGGCGATCCGGCTGGGCAGGCCGCGCTTGCGGGGCGGGACCGGAAGCTGGAGGTCCGGGTAGCGGTCGCCGTTGACGTCGTCGGGCAGCTTGCTGCCCTTGCCGCGCGGGACGGGGGCGGTGGCGGTGGACCCGGCGCCTGCGGAGGCCGCCGAGGCGTGGGAGGGGCGCTGGGCCCGTGGCCCGTCGGCGGAGGCCCCCGCGCCGCATCCGGTGAGCAGGGCGAGCACACCGGCCCATGCCGCGCAGGCGGCGAGGGCGGCGGGGGCGGGGGAGCGCGTGGGGGGAGTGGGCGGAGGCGCGGGCGTCATCGGTCACCCCTAACCCATGCGGCACGGTCGCGGCAACCAAGGGGTTACGGAGGTTCTGGACGCCATCAGTCCGCTTGGCTGTAAAGATGACCTTTGGAGCACAAGGGCGGTCCAGGACATTTACCCACCCATGGGTGGGGCATGATCCTGTGAGGATCCACGGGGATCCACGGGAATCCACAGGGATCCACAACCTTGTTGTGAGAAGGGATACTTCACGGCCAGGATCGGTTCATGTTCGAAGCGGGCGAGCGGGGGCTGCCATGTGCGTATCGCACGATGCGTCAGTGACGGGTGAGGCACCGAGACTCATGGAGGGTGCGAGCGGGGTGTAGGCGCGATGTCGGACGGGTGTGGCCGGTCGGCAGCGGCGGATGCCGCTCGCCCGCCAGAGCATGAGGATGCTAGAAATAGCGACATGGCCGGACTTTTCGGTCGAGCACGGGTCCCCCTGGCGCGGACCGTGACCGAGTGGCGGAATCAGCGCGGCCATCAGGGCCCCCGCAGTCAGCGGAATGCCCCCGAGCGGTACGGGCACGACCCCGCGGCGCACGGGACCGAGGGGCGCCTGACGAGCGGGGCGCGCCAGACGCTGCGGACCCGTGAGGGGCACGAGGGACACGCGGGGCAGGGCGTCCGGGGCCGCCGGGGCGGGCGGTCGCGCCGCCTGCCGGGCCGTGGGGTGCGTACGGTCGCGGGCCAGGTGTTCGTCCTCCAGGTGGGCGTCGTGCTGCTGCTCGTCGTCGCCGCCGTGGTGGCGCTCGTCCTGCAGTCGCGGTACGACAGCGAGCGCGAGGCCCGTAACCGCTCGATCGCCGTCGCCGAGAGCTTCGCGAGCGCCCCGGGGATGGCCGCCGCCATGCGCGGCCCCGATCCGGCCGCCGTGCTGCAGCCGCTCGCCGAGCGGGCCCGCAAGGGCGCGGGCGTCGACTTCGTCGTGGCCATGTCGCCGCACGGGATCCGCTACACCCACCCCAATCCGGACCGGATCGGGAAGCACTTCATGGGCAGCATCGAGGGCGCGGTGCGGGGCCGCACGGTCACGGAGACCTTCACCGGCACCCTCGGCCTGTCCGTGCGGTCCGTGGTGCCCGTCTTCGACCACCAGGGAAACCAGGGAGACCGCCAGGGGGGCCACCGGGGCAAGGTCGTGGGCCTGGTCTCGGCCGGGATCACGATCAAGAAGGTGAGCGGCGCGGCCAATCACCAGCTGCCGCTGCTGGTCGTCGCCGCCGCTGCCTCGCTCGCCCTGGCCACCGGCGGCACCGCCCTGGTCAGCAGGCGGCTGCGGCGCCAGACCCACGGTCTGGACCCGGCCGAGATGACGCGGATGTACGAGCACCACGACGCGGTGCTGCACGCCGTGCGGGAGGGCGTGCTGATCGTCAGCGGCGACGGCCGCCTGGTGCTCGCCAACGACGAGGCGCGCCGCCTCTTCGCCCTGCCGCCGGACGCGGAGGGCCGTCCCGTCGCCGAGCTGGGCTTCGATCCGTACACGACCGAGCTGCTGGTGTCGGGGCGTCCGGCCACCGACGAGGTGCACACGGCCGGGGAGCGGCTGCTGTCGGTCAGCCACCGCCCCACCGACCGCAACGGCGGCCCGCCCGGCAGCGTCGCGACCCTGCGCGACACCACCGAGCTGCGCGCGCTGACCGGCAAGGTCGACCTGGCCCGCAACCGCCTGAGGCTGCTGTACGACGCGGGTGTGTCCATCGGCACCACGCTGGACGTGGTGCGCACCGCGCAGGAGTTGGCGGAGTACGCGGTGACCCGGTTCGCCGACTACGTCTCCGTCGACCTCGCGGACTCGGTCCTGCGCGGCGAGGAGCCGCAGGAGGGCGCCGCCGGTACGGCGGGCGGCGGGGGCGGCGCGGACGGCCGCCCCACGCCCCTGCGGCGTACGGCGCTCAGCGGCATCCGCGACGACGTGCCGCTCTACCCGCTGGGCAAGCTGATCCGGTTCACGGCGAACGCGCCCCAGGCCCACGGCTTCCGCACCGGCACCGTCACGGTCGTCCCCGTGCTGAGCGACCACGGGGGCTGGCGGGAGCAGGATCCCGACCAGGCCCGGAAGATCGTCGACTCCGGTATCCACTCGATGATCACGGTGCCGCTGCGGGCCCGGGGCGTGGTGCTGGGCGTGGCCAGTTTCATGCGTGCGGAGAAGCCCGAGCCGTTCGAGGAGGACGACGTCTCGCTCGCCGAGGAGCTGGTCACCCGGGCCGCCGTCAGCATCGACAACGCCCGCCGTTACACCCGCGAGCACACCATGGCGGTGACGCTGCAGCGCAGCCTGCTGCCCCGGGTGCTGCCCGAGCAGAACGCGCTGGACGTGGCGTACCGCTATCTGCCCGCCGAGTCGGGCGTCGGCGGCGACTGGTTCGACGTCATCCCGCTGCCGGGCGCGCGGGTGGCGCTCGTGGTGGGCGATGTCGTCGGCCACGGGCTGCACGCGGCGGCCACGATGGGGCGGCTGCGGACGGCGGTGCACAACTTCTCCACCCTCGATCTGCCGCCGGACGAGATCCTGTCCCATCTGGACGATCTGATCGCCCGCATCGACCATGACGAGGGCCACAGCGCCCTGGCGGACGGCGACGGCGGCGGTGAGGTGATCATCGGGGCCACCTGTCTGTACGCGATCTACGACCCGGTGACGCGGCGCTGCACCATGGCCCGGGCCGGGCATCCGCCGCCCGCGGTGGTGAGCCCGGACGGCTCGGTGGAGTTCCTGGATCCGCCCGCGGGTCCACCGCTGGGCCTGGGCGGGCTGCCGTTCGAGACGGATGAGCTGGAGCTGCCCGAGGGCAGCCACCTGGTGCTCTACACGGACGGGCTGATCGAGAAGCGCGACCGGGACATCGAAACGGGCCTGGAGATGCTGGGCGAGGCCCTGTCCCACCCCGGGCGCACCCCGGAGCAGACCTGTACGGCGGTGCTGGACGCGCTGCTGCCCGAGCGCCCCAGCGACGACATCGCGCTGATCGTCGCCCGTACGAGGGTGCTGGAGCCGGGGCGGATCGCCGACTGGGAGGTGCCGTCCGACCCGGCCCAGGTCGCCGAGGTGCGGGCGGCGGTGGCGGGGAAGCTCGCGGAGTGGGAGCTGGGGGAGGTGGCGTTCACGACCGAGCTGATCCTCAGCGAGCTGATCACCAACGCGATCCGTTACGCCACCGGCCCGATCCGGGTGCGGCTGCTGTGTGACCGTAGCCTGATCTGCGAGGTGTCCGACACCAGCAGCACCTCACCGCATCTGCGGTACGCGGCGACGACGGACGAGGGCGGCCGCGGGCTGTTCCTGGTCTCCCAGTTCGCCGACCGGTGGGGCACGCGGTACACGGCGGAGGGCAAGGTCATCTGGACGGAGCAGACGCTGCCGTTACCGAAGAACGGCAAGCCGCGGGCATAGACGGGGCCCGCCCGCGTGGTGCGCGGGCGGGCCCCGTCATGGTCGACGCGGGGGCGTCACTTCACCGGGGCGGGCTCCGGGGCCTCGGTCGACGTGCCGTCGCCCTCCGGTTCGGCGGGGGTCTTCACCGAGTCCAGCAGCAGTTGCGCCACGTCCACGACCTGGAGCGATTCGGCGACCTTGCCGTCGTTCTTCTTGCCGTTGACCGAATCCGTCAGCATGACCAGGCAGAACGGGCAGGCGGTGGAGACGATGTCCGGGTTCAGCGACAGGGCCTCGTCGACGCGCTCGTTGTTGATGCGCTTGCCGATCCGCTCCTCCATCCACATGCGCGCGCCGCCCGCGCCGCAGCAGAAGCCGCGCTCCTTGTGGCGGTGCATCTCCTCGTTCCGCAGGCCCGGCACCTTGGCGATGATCTCGCGCGGCGGGGTGTAGACCTTGTTGTGGCGGCCCAGGTAGCAGGGGTCGTGGTAGGTGATCAGACCTTCGACCGGGGTGACGGGGATCAGCTTGCCCTCGTCGATGAGGTGCTGGAGCAGCTGGGTGTGGTGGATGACCTCGAAGTGGCCGCCCAGCTGCGGGTATTCGTTCGCGATGGTGTTGAAGCAGTGGGGGCAGGTCGCGACGATCTTCTTCTTCGCCTTCTCGACCACCACGCCCTCGTCGGCATCTTCGCCGAAGGCCATGTTCAGCATCTCGACGTTCTGCTGACCGAGCTGCTGGAACAGGAACTCGTTGCCCAGGCGGCGGGCGGAGTCACCGGTGCACGCCTCGTCGCCGCCCATGATCGCGAACTTGACGCCCGCGATGTGCAGCAGCTCCGCGAAGGCCTTGGTGGTCTTCTTGGCGCGGTCCTCCAGGGCGCCGGCGCAGCCGACCCAGTACAGGTAGTCGACCTCGGTCAGGTCCTCGATGTCCTTGCCGACGACCGGGACCTCGAACCCTGCGTCCGCCGCAAGCTCCTTGGTCCACGCCAGCCGCTGCTTCTTGGCCAGCCCCCAGGGGTTGCCCTTCTTCTCCAGGTTCTTCAGCATCGCCCCGGCCTCGCTCGGGAACGACGACTCGATCATGACCTGGTAGCGGCGCATGTCGACGATGTGGTCGACGTGCTCGATGTCGACGGGGCACTGCTCGACGCAGGCGCCGCAGGTGGTGCAGGACCACAGCACGTCCGGGTCGATGACCCCATTCTCCTCCAGGGTGCCGATCAGCGGGCGCTCGGCCTCCGCGAGCGCGGCCTGCGGAACCCCGGCGAGCTGCTCGGCGCTCGCCTTCTCCTCGCCCTCGGCATCCTTGCCGCCACCCGCCAGGAGGTACGGGGCCTTGGCGTGCGAGTGGTCGCGCAACGCCATGACCAGCAGCTTCGGCGAGAGCGGCTTGCCGGTGTTCCAGGCCGGGCACTGCGACTGGCAGCGGCCGCATTCGGTGCAGGTGGAGAAGTCGAGGATGCCCTTCCAGGAGAAGTGCTCGATCTGCGAGACGCCGAACTGGGCGTCCTCGTCCGGGTCCTCGAAGTCGATGGGCTCGCCGCCGGAGGTCATCGGCTGGAGCGCGCCGAGCGCCACCTCGCCCGAGGCCTCGCGCTTGAACCAGATGTTCGGGAAGGCCAGGAAGCGGTGCCAGGCGATGCTCATGTCGATGTTCGTGCTGACCACGATCATCCAGATCATGGTCGTGCCGAGCTTGATCATCGCGAAGAGGTAGGTCAGGTTCTGCAGCGTGCCGAGCCCCAGGCCCTTGAAGAGCAGCACCAGCGGGTACGAGGCGAAGTACGCCGGCTCGTACGTGTCGACGCCGTGCAGGGCGCCCTCCAGGCCGCGCAGCGCCATGATGGCCAGGCCGATGATGAGGATGACGTACTCGACGAAGTACGCCTGCCAGGCCGTGGAGCCCGTGAACCGCGACTTGCGGCCGGCCCGGCTGGGCAGGTTCAGCAGCCGGATCACGATCAGGGTCGCGATGCCGAGGGTGGTCATCGTGCCGATGAACTCGATGTACAGCTCATAGGGGAGGAAGCCGCCGATGACCGGCAGCGTCCAGTCGGCCTGGAAGAGCTGGCCGTAGGCGTTGATGATGGTCGGCGGCAGGGTCAGGAAGCCCACCGCGACGAACCAGTGGGCGATGCCGATGACACCCCACTTGTTCATCCGGGTGTGCGCGAGGAACTCCCGGACCAGCGTCACGCTGCGCTGCCAGGGGTTGTCGGTCCGGGTGCCCGCCGGGACCGGCGCGCCGAGCCTGAAGAACCGTACGAATTGCGCGACGGCGCGGCCAAGCAGGGCAACGCCGACCGCGGTGAGGACCAGCGACACGATGATCGCGGCGAGTTGCATGGAGGCTCCTCGAACCTGCGAGTGCGGGCATTACTAAGCAGTAACTTAATTTGTCTTGACTGACATTACCCGTCCGGGTGCACCCCCATGTAGTCGGCCGGCCGGTGATTTGCGTCGCCGGACGGCCCCGCGGTGCGCCCCCTTGGGCGTAAGGCTCATATAAAAGTTGAGTGGTGGCGACTCAGGTCTGTTGACAGCGAAGAGTTGATCATGCACGCTTGAGTCTGTTCCACTCAATGCTGTAGCTGGAGGATTCCGAAATGGCACGTGCGGTCGGCATCGACCTGGGTACGACGAACTCCGCCGTCAGTGTTCTCGAAGGCGGTGAGCCCAACGTCATCACCAACGCCGAGGGCGCCAGGACCACGCCGTCCGTCGTCGCCTTCGCGAAGAACGGTGAGGTGCTGGTCGGCGAGGTGGCCAAGCGCCAGGCGGTCACCAACGTGGACCGGACCATCCGGTCGGTCAAGCGCCACATGGGCACCGACTGGAAGGTCAACCTCGACGGCAAGGACTTCAACCCGCAGCAGATCAGCGCCTTCATCCTGCAGAAGCTCAAGCGGGACGCGGAGGCGTACCTCGGCGAGAAGGTCACGGACGCGGTCATCACCGTCCCGGCGTACTTCAACGACACCGAGCGCCAGGCCACCAAGGAAGCCGGTGAGATCGCGGGCCTCAATGTCCTGCGTATCGTCAACGAGCCTACCGCCGCCGCGCTCGCCTACGGGCTGGAGAAGGACGACCAGACCATCCTGGTCTTCGACCTCGGCGGCGGCACCTTCGACGTCTCGCTGCTGGAGATCGGCGACGGCGTGGTGGAGGTCAAGGCCACCAACGGTGACAACCACCTCGGTGGTGACGACTGGGACCAGCGCGTCGTCGACTACCTGGTGAAGCAGTTCAACAACGCCAACGGCGTGGACCTGTCCAAGGACAAGATGGCCCTGCAGCGCCTCCGTGAGGCCGCTGAGAAGGCGAAGATCGAGCTGTCCAGCTCGACCGAGACCACCATCAACCTGCCCTACATCACGGCCTCCGCCGAGGGCCCGCTGCACATGGACGAGAAGCTCACCCGCTCGCAGTTCCAGCAGCTGACCTCGGACCTGCTGGAGCGCTGCAAGACCCCGTTCCACAACGTCATCAAGGACGCGGGCATCTCGCTGTCCGAGATCGACCACGTGGTCCTGGTCGGCGGCTCGACCCGGATGCCCGCCGTCGCCGAGCTGGTCAAGGAGCTGACCGGCGGCAAGGACGCCAACAAGGGCGTCAACCCGGACGAGGTCGTCGCCATCGGCGCGTCCCTCCAGGCCGGTGTCCTCAAAGGTGAGGTCAAGGACGTCCTGCTGCTGGACGTCACCCCGCTGTCCCTCGGTATCGAGACCAAGGGCGGCATCATGACCAAGCTGATCGAGCGCAACACGACGATCCCGACCAAGCGCTCGGAGATCTTCACCACGGCCGAGGACAACCAGCCGTCCGTGCAGATCCAGGTCTACCAGGGCGAGCGCGAGATCGCCGCGTACAACAAGAAGCTCGGGATGTTCGAGCTGACCGGCCTGCCGCCGGCCCCGCGCGGGGTGCCGCAGATCGAGGTCACCTTCGACATCGACGCGAACGGCATCATGCACGTCGCGGCGAAGGACCTGGGCACCGGCAAGGAGCAGAAGATGACCGTCACCGGCGGCTCCGCGCTGCCGAAGGACGACATCGACCGCATGATGCGCGAGGCCGAGCAGTACGCGGAGGAGGACCACAAGCGCCGCGAGGCCGCCGAGACCCGCAACCAGGCCGAGCAGCTGGTCTACCAGACCGAGAAGTTCCTCAAGGACAACGAGGACAAGGTCCCGGGCGAGGTCAAGACCGAGGTCGAGGAAGCGGTGACCGACCTCAAGGAGAAGCTCAAGGGCGAGGACACCGCCGAGATCCGCACCGCGACCGAGAAGGTCGCCGCGGTCAGCCAGAAGCTCGGACAGGCGATGTACGCCAACACCGAGGCCGGCGAGGCCGGCGAGGCCGGTGCCGCCGGTGCGGCCGGTGGCGAGGGCGCCCAGGCCAAGGCCGACGACGATGTGGTGGACGCCGAGATCGTCGACGACGAGAAGGCCGACAAGGGCCAGGGTGGTGCCGCGTGACGGAGGAGACCCCGGGCTTCGAGGAGCAGCCCGACGTCCCCCCCGAAGCCGCGCAGACCCCCGACGACGCGGCGAAGGGCGCCGGGTCCGCCGACAAGGCGGGCCCGGGTGCCCCGGCCGGGGACCTCGAACAGGTAGCCATCCAGGCGCAGCTGGACCAGGTGCGTACCGCCCTCAACGAGCGGACCGCCGACCTCCAGCGACTTCAGGCCGAGTACCAGAACTACCGGCGCCGGGTCGAGCGGGACCGGGTGCAGGTCAAGGAGGTCGCGGTCGCGAACCTCCTGAGCGAGCTGCTTCCCGTGCTCGACGACATCGGCCGGGCGCGGGAGCACGGCGAACTCGTCGGCGGCTTCAAGTCCGTCGCCGAATCGCTGGAGACGGTGGCGGCGAAGCTGGGCCTGCAGCAGTTCGGCAAGGAGGGCGAGTCCTTCGACCCGCTGGTGCACGAGGCGCTCATGCACTCGTACGCGCCGGATGTCACCGAAACGACGTGCGTGCAGATTCTCCAGCCGGGGTATCGAATCGGCGAACGAACGATCCGCCCGGCGCGGGTCGCGGTCGCCGAGCCCCAGCCGGGTGCCTCGCCCAAGGGCCCGGGCGAAGGCGACGGCACGGCGCCGGACGAGGAGAGCGGTGGCCCGGAAGAGGGCTGACGCGACGGTGACAGCAGGGCCGACAGGATCCATAGGAAAGGAGGGACGTCGGGGATGAGCACCAAGGACTTCGTCGAGAAGGACTACTACAAGGTTCTCGGCGTCCCCAAGGACGCGACCGAGGCAGAGATCAAGAAGGCGTACCGGAAGCTCGCCCGCGAGTATCACCCGGACGCCAACAAGGGCGACGCCAAGGCCGAGGAGCGCTTCAAGGAGATCTCCGAGGCGAACGACATCCTCGGCGACCCCAAGCGGCGCAAGGAGTACGACGAGGCCCGCTCCCTGTTCGGCAACGGGGGCTTCCGCCCCGGGCCGGGCGGGGCGGGCTCCACCGGAAGCTTCAACTTCGACCTGGGCGACCTCTTCGGCGGCGCCCAGGGCGGCCCCGGTGGCGCGGGCGGCTTCGGCGGCGGGCTCGGCGACGTGTTCGGCGGGCTCTTCAACCGCGGCGGGGCCACCCGTACCCAGCCGCGGCGCGGCCAGGACGTCGAGTCCGAGGTGACGCTCAGCTTCACCGAGGCCGTCGAAGGGGCCACCGTTCCGCTGCGGATGTCCAGCCAGGCCCCGTGCAAGACGTGCTCCGGCACCGGCGACAAGAACGGCACCCCGCGGGTCTGCCCGACCTGCGTCGGCACCGGGCAGGTCAGCCGGGGCGGCGGGGGCGGCTTCTCGCTCACCGACCCGTGCGTGGAGTGCCGGGGCCGCGGTCTGATCGCGCAGGACCCGTGCGAGACCTGCAAGGGCAGCGGGCGGGCCCGTTCCGCCCGCACCATGCAGGTCCGCATCCCCGCGGGCGTCAGCGACGGCCAGCGCATCCGGCTGCGCGGCAAGGGCGCCCCGGGCGAGACCGGCGGTCCGGCCGGTGACCTCTACGTCATCGTCCATGTGGACCCGCATCCGGTCTTCGGCCGCCGCGGCGACAACCTGACCGTCACCGTCCCCGTCACCCTTCCGGAGGCGGCGCTCGGCGGCG
Source organism: Streptomyces sp. NBRC 110028 (assembly GCF_001417735.1). Classification (GTDB taxonomy): domain Bacteria; phylum Actinomycetota; class Actinomycetes; order Streptomycetales; family Streptomycetaceae; genus Streptomyces. Next base: position 142,251 of record NZ_BBUZ01000022.1, on the reverse strand, counting down.
AGATCAAGGTCCCGACGCTGGGCGGTCCGCCGGTCACCCTGAAGCTGCCGGCCGGCACGCCGGGCGGCCGGACGATGCGCGCCCGCGGCAAGGGCGCGGTGCGCAAGGACGGCACCCGCGGCGACCTGCTGGTCACCGTGGAGGTCACGGTGCCGAAGGACCTCAGCGACTCGGCTCGTGAGGCGCTGGAGTCCTACCGGGAGGCGACCGCGGGCGAGGACCCGCGGGCGGAGCTGTTCCAGGCCGCGAAGGGAGCATGACCCGATGGAGACGCACGGCCGAGGGGGCCTTGGAGGCAGGGGAGCCGGCCGATCCCGCAATCCGTACGAGCTGACCGACGAATCGCCGGTGTACGTCATCTCGGTCGCCGCTCAGCTCTCCGGCCTGCATCCGCAGACCCTGCGTCAGTACGACCGCCTCGGTCTGGTCTCCCCGGACCGCACCCCCGGCCGCGGCCGGCGGTATTCCGCGCGCGACATCGAGCTGCTGCGCCAGGTGCAGCAGCTGTCCCAGGACGAGGGCATCAACCTCGCGGGGATCAAGCGCATCATCGAACTGGAGAACCAGGTCGCCGCGCTCCAGTCGCGCGTGGCCGAGCTGCAGTCGGCCGTCGAGGGCGCGGCCGTCGCGATGCAGCAGCGCGAGGCCCAGGTCCATGCCTCGTACCGCCGTGACCTGGTCCCCTACCAGGATGTCCACCAGGGCAGCGCGCTGGTCGTCTGGCGCCCCAAGCCCAAGCGCAGGGACTAGCGTCTCCCTTGATGCGAGCGACAGGCCCGGCGACCGACCTCGGTCACCGGGCCTGTCGCATGGCGAGGTCTGCGATGCTCCCGTCCGAGGACTCATCCGTTCGAGTGGCACGCCACCCCAACCCGGGCCGTCAGGCCACTCGTCTCCCTAGCGTGAGGCCGTTGCCTGTGCCGCAAGGGCACGCTTGGCCCACACTTGAGGAGGAGGTGCTGCGCCGTGATCGCACTCGCCCATGAGGCGCCTACGACGTCGGAGGTGCCCGAGACCATGTCCCCGATCTCGCTCGATGAGGCCCTGTGGCAGGCGTGGAAGTCCCTGGAACTCCCCGAGGGCTTTCGCGCGGAGATTGTCGAGGGGTTCATCGAGGTGTCGCCGACCGGACGTTCCAGCCATGGTTTGATCATTCACCGCATGTACCGCGCGATGGCGCATTGCCTGGATGACTCTGATTGGGCTGCGTATCGCGACCTGAACGTCATCCACGGAATGAAGGTGTGGGTCCCTGACATCTTCGTCGCGCCGGAGGAACCCGAAGAGCACCTCACCGAGGACGGCCTCGGCTTCGCCGCATCCGCCGTGAAGCTCGTCGTTGAAGTGGTCTCTCCCGGGCATGAGAACCAGCAGCGCGATCGGGTGCGCAAGCGCCGCGCCTACGCCGGGGCCGGAATTCCCGTCTACGTCATGATCGACGACCACGATCAGCATGGCACGGTCACCGTGCTGACCTCGCCCTCTCCGGACGAGCAGACGTACGCGGCCGAGACTCGTGTCCCGTACGGCACGGTGGTGGAGATTCCGGAGGGCCCGGCGAAGGGTTTCGCGATCACGGAAGAGATCACCGGCCCGCGCCAGTCGTGATCGGAGCGCGATGAGTTCCGGGCCGCTGGACGGTCCTACCTGCTGAACGGAGCATTCCACCGCAGGAGACCTCGATGCACGCAGTCCTTGTCACCCTGACCATCGACCCGGACCAGGCCCCCGCGGCCGCCGCCGCGCTCATGAACGACATACTGCCGAAGCTCACCGCCGCGCCGGGCTTCCTCTCCGGGCAGTGGCTGGAGCCCGTGGACGGCCGCGGCATGTCGATCCTGACGTTCGAGGACGAGGAACGGGCCCGCGCCGCCGCCCCGCTGCTGAGCGCCTCCGCCCCCGGCGTCACGATCGAGTCCGTCGAACTCCGCCGCGTCGCCCTCACCGCGCCCTGACCCACCGGCTACGGCCTACGCCCAGGCAGCGGGCGGCTTCCGGCTGATCTCGCACCAGACGACCTTGGACGCGGGCCCCCACCGCTCGCCCGTCAGCGGGTAGTGGCTCCACCGGTCGGCGAGCAGTCGCAGCAGGTGCAGTCCTCGCCCGCTCTCGCTGCCCACCGTGAGCGGCCGGAGGCCGGGCGGGGCGGCGCTGGAGTCCCACACGGTCATCCGCAGCGTCTCGGTGGACCACTTCAGCCGAAGGTCGGCCTCGCCGCCCGCGTGCACGAGGGCGTTGGTGAGCATCTCGCTCGCCAACAGCTCGGCCCGATCCACGAGTTCGGACAGCTCATGGGCAGTGAGGGCGCTGCGGAGGGAGGCTCTGGCCACGCCGACGGCCCGGGGGTCGTGCGGGATATGGAAGCAGTACTCGAACGGGGCGACGGGTGGCGTGACGAGGGGCATAGGGGCCTCCTGCTGGCGCGATGGGACGGGCCGACCGGTGTCGATGCCGCCGCCCTGCGTTTGCGGGCATGGCGGTGCGCTTCCGGCTGGCCGGTTGCTTCGCTGGGTGAGCGATGCGATACGTAACGTAGGGTGCAGCCCTGCTACGTTGCAAGCCTTATCCCTTTAATTCGCCCGGCCGAGTCGAGCCGTGTCATCGTTGCCACAACAGGCCATCAGGAAAGTGAGGGCGCATGCCGCCGAGAAGTAACCCCACGGCCCGCCAGGTGCGGTTGGGCGTGGAGCTGCGGAAGATGCGGGAGCGTGCTGACATGACCGCGCGTGAGGCTGGAGAACTTCTCGGTACCGGCCCGATTCAGATCAGCCACATCGAGGCGGGGCGCATCGGTGTCAGCGAGGAACGGTTGCGCAGACTCGCGGAGAACTACCACTGCGACGACAGCGAGTTGATCGAGACGCTTGTCGACATGGCGACAGAACGGGGCCGTGGCTGGTGGGAGGACTACCGGGGCGCCCTCGCCACCCCGGCTCTGGACATCGCAGCCCTGGAGTGGCACGCCCGCAGCCTGTCCACCCTGCAAGTCGTGTACGTCCCGGGCCTGCTCCAGGCAGAGCCGTACACGCGTGCCCTTCTCACCTACGCGCGATCGTCCTTCTCGGCAGACCACCTTGAAGCGCTGGTCGACTTCCGTATGCAACGCCGCGCAGTGCTCCACCGTGAAGACCCGCCCGAGTACACGGCAACCATTCACGAGGCGGCTCTGCGCATGAGGGTGGGTGACCGCGTGGTTGCGGGCGAGCAGTTGAGGTACATCCTGGAGAGAAGTGAGCTTCCCGGTGTCACTGTGCGGGTGATCCCCTTCTCCGCCGATGGCTTCGCGGGAATGGGAGACTCCATGCTCTACGCGACGGGGCCGGTGCCCCGGCTGGACACGGTCCAGGTGGATCAGGCCCACGGAAGCGCCTTCTTGGACGGGGAATCGCAACTGGACCATTATCGGAAACGACTGGTCATCGCGGAGCGAGCAGCGCTCAGCCCCGAGGGATCGCGCGACTTCATCCGACGGATCGAGCTGGACCTGTGAGAGGTAGCACGATGCAGCACATCAGCTGGCGGAAGTCCTCCTTCTCCGGCAACGGGATCAACAACGAGTGCGTCGAACTCGCCACCATCAAGGGCGGCGGCATACATCTGCGCGAGAGCGATACCCCGGGGGCTGTCCTCGCCGCCACCTCGCCCGCCCTCGCGGCCTTCATACGGGCGGCCAAGGCGGGGGAGTTCGACCGGTTGAGGTGACTCCCGGACAGCCATACGGCTTGGGATCGGCGTATCGCTGTCCGTGAGCCACCCCAACCGCGTTATCCACAGGCCCGAGCGCCGACGGATGATCGACGGCACGCTGGGGGCATGGCGGAAACGGGGGACGCGGTCCCGCTGACCGAGCTGGCCAGAGCGCACGGCGGGGTCCTGCTGACAGCCCAGGCCATGGCCTGCGGATGGCCGCAGCGGAGGCTGAACCGGCGCCTGGTGAGCGACGGATGGACGCGTATCCGTACCGGGGCTTGGCTTGAGCCGGGGCGGGTGCTGGACGAGATGGTGCTGTTGCACGCCAACCAGGCGGGGCGCCCACAGCTGGTGGTGAGCCACACCGCCGCAGCGGTGCTGCATGACATCGAAACCCGCACCCAGCGTGTGGAGTTCACCGCCCCACGCGGGGTCAGCGCGACCGTCCACGGTGGGGTGCTGCACAAGATGCGGCTCGGCGAGGAGGAAACCACGACGGTGGACGGGCTGAGGGCGACCACCGTGGTACGCACCATGGCAGACCCTTTACGGGCCGGGCCGCGTGACGACGCGCTGGTGGCGGTGGAGTCGGCGGTGAGCCGGCGGCCCAGCCGGTACGGGGGCGGGAGGGGCCGCAGGGCGCCGCCCGGAACTGTTTCCGTGTGTGAGCAAAGCCTTGCAGAATGCCACTGGGGCGTCGTGCCGCACAAGGGCTTTGCGAGAACGACGAGGCTCTTGACGCACGCCAAGGCGCACCATGGAGGTGTGGGAGGGGGGATGCGGCTGCGCATGAACAACGGGCCGAGGCCGAGGTGGGGCCCGGCGACGCGTACGTGGTGCCGCCCGGTCACGACGCGTGGGTGGTCGGTGACGAGGGGTGGTGGTGTACGACACGGGCGGTGGGATGGTCGAGGCCCGCTCCAGCCGCGCTGATCCACGGTGTTTGGCCGGGCGCGGTGCCGGTAACGCGTAGCAGCCCGGATCCGTCGACAGGTATGAAATGAGTACCGGCCCCACTCCCCCGCACCAGGGCGGCCGCCCGGCCAGAGGCGGCGGCAGCGCTCGTACCGACCGCATGCTGCGGACCCTGCTCCGCCGCCGCAAGAAGTCGCTCGCCTACGAGGACGTCACCGTCGTCGACCGGCCCCGGCTGCGGCGCGCGGTGACGGCGACCGCGGTCGGCAACACCATGGAGTGGTTCGACTTCGGCGTCTACGCGTATGTCGCGGTCACCCTCGGCAAGGTCTTCTTTCCGTCCAGTTCCCCGGCCGCCCAGGTGGTGTCGACGTTCGCCACCTTCGCGGTCGCCTTCCTGGTGCGTCCGCTCGGCGGGCTGGTCTTCGGGCCGCTGGGCGACCGCATCGGGCGACGGCGGGTGCTGTCCACCACCATGATCATGATGGCGGTCAGCACCTTCGCGGTGGGGCTGCTGCCCGGTTACGGCTCGATCGGCTTCGCCGCGCCGGTGCTGCTGCTGGTGTGCCGGGTGCTGCAGGGCTTCTCGACCGGAGGTGAGTACGCCGGGGCGACCACGTACATCGCGGAGTTCGCGCCCGACCGGCGGCGGGGCTTCCTGGGCAGCTGGCTCGACTTCGGCACGTTCGTCGGCTATTCGCTGGGTTCCGGGCTGGTCACGGTGCTCACCGCCGTGCTCGGGGACGACGGCATGGTGGACTGGGGCTGGCGGATTCCGTTCCTGGTCGCCGGGCCGCTGGGCGCGATCGGTCTGTACATGCGGCTGCGGCTGGAGGAGAGCCCGGCGTTCCAGCAGGAGGCCGACCGGGCGGCCGAGGCGGCGAAGGCCGCGGCGGCCGGCGGGGGCACCGTGCCGGTGGAGGACGCGCGGCAGTCCGGCAAGGGACGGCTGAAGGAGATCTTCACCCGGCACTGGCAGGCCGTGCTGATCTGCATGGGTCTGGTGCTGCTGTACAACGTCACCAACTACATGGTGACGTCCTATCTGCCGACGTACATGACCTCCACGCTCGGCGAGGACGCCACCACCGCCCAGCTGCTGGTGCTGGGCACCATGGTGGTCGTGGCGCTGACGATCACCGTGGTCGGGCGGTCCTCCGACCGCTGGGGGCGGCGTCCGATGTTCATGGCCGGGAGCGGGGCCATGATCCTGCTGGCGATCCCCGCCTTCCTGCTGATCCAGGAGGGCGGCATCCTGCTGCCCGCGATCGGCTGCCTGGTGCTGGGGCTGCTGCTGGTCACGTTCGCGGGGACGAGCGCCGCCACGCTTCCGGCGCTGTTCCCGACCCGGTTGCGCTACGGCGCGCTGTCGATCTCGTTCAACCTCTCCGTGTCGCTGTTCGGCGGGACGACGCCGCTGGTCGCGTCGTCGCTGGTGGAGTCGACGGGCGATCCGCTGGTGCCCGCGTACTACCTGATGGCGGCCGGTGTGGTGGGCCTGGCCGCGGCCGTGTTCCTGTACGAGACGGCCGGGAAGCCGCTGCGCGGCTCGGGCCCGATGGTGGAGACCGAGGAGGAGGCCCGTACGGCGGTGGCGGAGAGCCGCACCGAGGCCGGGCGCAGGGCGCGCGACATCTGGATCAGGGTGCGCCACCCCCGGGGGTATCACCGGTACGACGAGGAGCGCTGAGCCCGGGTCCGGTCAGGCGCGGCCCATCGCACGGGTGATCGTGATCTCGATCAGGACGCGGTGCGGGTTGGGGCGGGGCGTGCGCTCGTAGCGTTCGGTGTAGCGGCGTTCGGCGTCGGCGATCAGCTCGGGTTCGGTGCGTACCCGCGCGGTGCCCTCCAGCGTGGCCCACCGCTTGCCCGCCATCTGGCAGACGGCGACCCGCGCGCCGTCCTCGCCCGCCGCCCGGACGTGGGCGACCTTGCGGCTGTGGCCGCTCGCGATGACGCGGGCGAGCCCGGCGCCGGGGTCGTAGGTGACGCCGATCGGGACGACGTGCGGGGTGCCGTCGGGGCGGAGGGTGGTGAGGGTGCACACATGGCGTTCGCGCCAGAACGCGAGGTACGCGGGGTCCGGGTGACGGGGATCGAGGGCCATGGACGGGAACCTATGGCCAGAACGCTGGCGGAAGCACAGTTGAGTGGAATAGACTCAACTTTACGCATGTTGTGCAGTGCAGGATTGTGGGCCGCCGCCGCATGACGAGGAGGAGCACAGAACGTGGACGCCGAACTGACCAACAAGAGCCGGGCGGCACTGAGCGCCGCCAATGACCGGGCGGTGTCCGCCGGGCACGCCGACCTGACCCCGGCCCATCTGCTGCTCGCCCTGCTCGAAGGGCAGGACAACGAGAATGTGATGGATCTGCTGGCCGCCGTCGACACCGACGCGGCCGTCGTACGGAACGGGACCGAGCGGCTGCTCGCCGCCCTGCCCAGCGTGCAGGGCTCCACCGTGGCCCCGCCGCAGGCCAGCCGCGACCTGCAGGCCGTCCTGGTGGACGCCGCGCAGCGCGCGAAGGACCTCGGCGACGACTACATCTCCACCGAGCACCTTCTGATCGGCACCGCCGCCAAGGGCGGCCGGACCGGGGAGCTGCTCGACCAGCAGGGGGCGGGCGCCAAGAAGCTGCTCGCCGCGTTCGAGAAGGCCAGAGGTGGACAGCGGGTGACGACTCCCGACCCGGAGGGCACGTACAAGGCGCTGGAGAAGTTCGGCACCGACTTCACCGCCGCCGCCCGCGAGGGCAAGCTCGACCCGGTCATCGGCCGGGACCAGGAGATCCGGCGCGTGGTGCAGGTGCTCTCGCGGCGCACGAAGAACAACCCGGTGCTGATCGGCGACCCGGGCGTCGGCAAGACCGCCGTGGTGGAGGGGCTGGCGCAGCGCATCGTCAAGGGCGATGTGCCGGAGAGCCTGCGCGACAAGCGGCTGGTCGCCCTCGACCTCGGCGCGATGGTCGCGGGCGCGAAGTACCGGGGCGAGTTCGAGGAGCGGCTGAAGACCGTCCTCGCCGAGATCAAGTCCAGCGACGGCCAGATCATCACCTTCATCGACGAGCTGCACACCGTGGTCGGCGCGGGCGCCGGCGGCGACTCGTCCATGGACGCGGGCAACATGCTCAAGCCCATGCTGGCCCGCGGCGAGCTGCGCATGGTCGGCGCCACCACGCTCGACGAGTACCGCGAGCGGATCGAGAAGGACGCCGCGCTGGAGCGCCGCTTCCAGCAGGTGCTGGTCGCCGAGCCGACCGTCGAGGACACCGTGGCGATCCTGCGCGGGCTCAAGGGCCGCTACGAGGCCCACCACAAGGTGCAGATCGCGGACGGCGCGCTGGTGGCCGCCGCGACCCTCTCCGACCGGTACATCACCTCCCGCTTCCTGCCCGACAAGGCCATCGACCTGGTCGACGAGGCCGCCTCCCGGCTCCGCATGGAGATCGACTCCTCACCCGTGGAGATCGACGAGCTCCAGCGCTCCGTCGACCGGATGAAGATGGAGGAGATGGCGCTCGCCAAGGAGACCGACGAGGCCAGCAAGCTGCGGCTGGAGAAGCTGCGCCGCGACCTCGCCGACAAGGAGGAGGAGCTGCGCGGCCTGACCGCCCGCTGGGAGAAGGAGAAGCAGGGCCTCAACCGGGTCGGTGAGCTGAAGGAGAAGCTGGACGATCTGCGCGGCCAGGCCGAGCGCGCCCAGCGCGACGGCGACTTCGGCACCGCCTCCAAGCTGCTGTACGGGGAGATCCCGGCCCTGGAGCGCGAGCTGGCCGAGGCGTCCGAGGCCGAGGAGGAGGTGCAGCGGGAGGACCGCGGCACCATGGTCAAGGAGGAGGTCGGCCCGGACGACGTGGCCGATGTGGTCGCCTCCTGGACCGGCATCCCGGCGGGGCGGCTGCTGGAGGGCGAGACCCAGAAGCTGCTGCGCATGGAGGACGAGCTGGGCAAGCGGCTGATCGGCCAGACCGAGGCCGTACGGGCCGTCTCCGACGCCGTGCGCCGCACCCGGGCCGGGATCGCCGACCCGGACCGGCCCACCGGATCGTTCCTCTTCCTCGGCCCCACCGGCGTCGGCAAGACCGAGCTGGCCAAGGCGCTCGCCGACTTCCTCTTCGACGACGAGCGGGCCATGGTCCGCATCGACATGAGCGAGTACGGCGAGAAGCACAGCGTCGCCCGGCTGGTCGGCGCCCCGCCCGGCTACGTCGGCTACGAGGAGGGCGGCCAGCTCACCGAGGCGGTGCGCCGCCGCCCGTACAGCGTGGTGCTGCTGGACGAGGTGGAGAAGGCCCATCCCGAGGTCTTCGACATCCTGCTCCAGGTCCTGGACGACGGGCGGCTCACCGACGGCCAGGGCCGGACGGTGGACTTCCGCAACACCATCCTGGTGCTCACCTCCAACCTCGGCAGCCAGTACCTGATGGACCCGCTGCTCGGCGAGGAGGAGAAGAAGCAGAGCGTCCTGGAGACCGTGCGCAGCTCCTTCAAGCCCGAGTTCCTGAACCGGCTGGACGACCTGGTGGTCTTCTCCGCGCTCAGCCAGGACGAGCTGGCCCGCATCGCCGAACTGCAGATCGCCGCGCTCGCCCGGCGCCTCGCCGAGCGGCGGCTGAGCCTGGAGGTCACCCCGGAGGCCCTGGCCTGGCTCGCCGAGGAGGGCAACGACCCCGCCTACGGGGCGCGCCCGCTGCGCCGCCTGGTGCAGACCGCGATCGGCGACCGGCTGGCCCGGGAGATCCTGTCCGGCGAGGTCCGGGACGGCGACACGGTCCGGGTGGACCGCGTCGGCGACGGCCTTCTGGTGGGCCCGGCACAGTGACGCGTCCCCCCGTGCGGACTTGATCGTGCCAAGGTGCGTCCGGGGTTGCACGCCGGGGGCCGGTGTGAGGGAGGATGGCGGTATCCATACGAAGGGAAATCCACGGTGAGCATCGACCCGTCCTCGATTCCGAATTTCGGGGGCCAGCCCGAGCCCGAACCGGCGGGTCCGAGCGGCCCCGTGCTGCCCGACCAGGACCTGGTCAAGCAGCTGCTGGAGCAGATGGAGCTGAAGTACGTCGTCGACGAGGAGGGAGACCTCGCGGCGCCGTGGGAGCAGTTCCGCACGTACTTCATGTTCCGCGGTGAGGAGGAGCAGCAGGTCTTCTCCGTCCGGACGTTCTACGACCGGCCGCACGGCATCGAAGAGAAGCCGCAGCTGCTCGAGGTGACCGACGACTGGAACCGCCGCACCCTGTGGCCCAAGGTCTACAGCCACACCAATGACGACGGCACGGTCCGGTTGATCGGCGAAGCGCAGATGCTGATCGGCACCGGCGTCAGCCTGGAGCACTTCGTATCCAGCACGGTCAGCTGGGTGCGGGCTTCGATCGAGTTCGACCGCTGGCTGGTCGAGCAGCTCGGTCTGGAGACCGACGTCGAGTCCGGCGACGACGAGAAGCCGGGCGACGACGAGGCCTGAGCCAAAGAGTCCCCGGAGCCCGGTCGGCGCGCCGCCCCTGAAGGCGACGGCGCGCGGCCGGGCTCTTGCCATGTCCACCCGCCCGGGTCAGCCGGAGAGGGCCTTGAGGCGGGATACGGCGTCGGTGAGGACGTCCTTCCGCTTGCAGAAGGCGAAGCGGACGAAGGGGGCGCCCTGGGACTGGTGGTCGTAGAAGACGGCGTTCGGCACGGCCACGACGCCGCAGCGTTCGGGGAGGGAGCGGCAGAAGGCGAAGCCGTCGGAGGTGCCGAGGGGGCGGATGTCGGTGGTGATGAAGTAGGTGCCGGCCGGGCGGAAGACGGTGAAGCCCGCGTCGGTGAGGCCGTCGGCCAGCAGGTCGCGCTTGGCGCGCAGGTCCTCGCGGAGGCCGTGGAAGTAGGTCTCCGGCAGGCGGAGGGCCTCGGCGACCGCGTATTGGAAGGGGCCCGCGGAGACGTAGGTGAGGTACTGCTTGGCGGAGCGGACCGCGGTGATCAGCTCCGGGGTGGCGGTGATCCAGCCGACCTTCCAGCCGGTGAAGGAGTACGTCTTGCCCGCACTGCTGATGGTGACGGTGCGCTCGCGCATGCCGGGGAAGCCGGCGAGCGGGGTGTGGGCGGTGCCGAAGACGAGGTGTTCGTAGACCTCGTCCGTGATCACCAGCAGATCGCGCTCGACGGCGAGGGCGGCGACGGCGGCCAGCTCCTCATGGGTGAGGACGGTGCCGGTGGGGTTGTGGGGGGTGTTGAGGAGGATGAGGCGGGTGCGGTCGGTGACCGCGGCGCGCAGTTCGTCGAGGTCGAGGCGGAAGGCGCCGTCGTGCGGGCGGAGGGTGACGGGGACGCGTGTGCCGCCCGCCATCGCGATGCACGCCGCGTACGAGTCGTAGTACGGCTCCAGGGCGATCACCTCGTCGCCCGGTTCCAGCAGGGCCAGCAGCGAGGCGGCGATGGCCTCGGTGGCGCCCGCGGTGACCAGCACCTCGGTGTCGGGTTCATAGGACAGCCCGTAGAAGCGCTGCTGGTGCTCGGCGACCGCGGTGCGCAGCTCGGGGATGCCGGGGCCGGGCGGGTACTGGTTGCCGCGGCCGTCGCGCAGGGCGCGCACCGCGGCTTCGCGGACCTCTTCGGGGCCGTCGGTGTCGGGGAAGCCCTGGCCGAGGTTGATGGCACCGGTGCGCACGGCGAGGGCGGACATCTCGGCGAAGATCGTGGTGCCGAATGCGGCCAGCCGGCGGTTGAGCAGCGGTCGTCCCATGGGCCTATCCTCCGTCGAACCTCTGGACTTCCTCAACTCCGCTTTTGAGGGGTACCAGGCCGGGCAGGAGCCCCGCAGACACGACAGAGCGGTACCTCGTCATGGGGGCTCGCTACGGGGGATGGAAGGAGTGAGGACCCCATGGGTTTCATCATCTTTTTCGTCGTCGGCGTCTTCGCGATCATGGCGGTCGCGGCGCTGAGTGCCGGTAGGGCCAGGAAGCGGAACGGCGGTCGCCGGGGAGTGTACCGGGCGGGGTCGGCCGGTGGAGCGGCCGGCGGTGGCTGGTGGCTGGGCAGCAGTGGTTCGAGCGGCGGTGGCTGCGGTGGTGGCGGGGGCCATCACGGCGGTGGCGGCTGCGGCGGTGGCAGCGGCTGTGGCGGCGGAGGGGGCTGCGGCGGCGGTGGCGGTGGCGGCGGTGGCTGCGGGGGAGGCGCCTGAGCCGCCCTCGGGGAGGCCCGGTTCGGGGGGAACTTCGGTGATTCGCGCCCGGCGCGCCAACGTGCGCCGGGCGTCGGCGTGTTGAACACTTGAGCTGGAGACCGCCCTAGAGGGTGGAAACCCGGCGAAGGTGGGTAAAAATGATGTGGCGCCGACCATTTCATGATTCCGTATACCACCGCCCTACGGACCCCCACGTGCACCGCCCTACGGATCCCACGTGGGCACGAGCCGGCGTATCCGCATATCCCTGGACCACCGCGGGGCGAGCCGGCCCACCTTTCCCCTGCGTGCTTGCGGAGCCGACCCATGCTCACGACCCTCAAGACTGCCTACACCGACACTCGTGCCGACGACCTGGCCTGGGCCCTGGGGCGGGAACCGCTTCCGGCGCTGGCCGTTCTTGACCTTCGACTTCATGGTTTCGCCGTGCAGTTGAGGCTTCTCGGGGCCTCGCATCAGGTCCTTCTCGAAGCGGAGGACGGGCGCTGTTCGGAGACCGTGGCCTGCATGTCCGGTAGCAGCACCCCGCTTCCGCTGGGGGTTTCCACCCTCGTCGACGGCCGCGAGTACGAATTCGCGGCGCGGGTCGAGGAGTTGTCGCAGGGCTCGTTCGCGGGGCGGGCCCAGGAGTTACTGGCCCTGGTCGCCGACCATCCGCACGGCCTGGCCGGGACGTTCCCCGGCAGCCCGCACGCGTTCACCGCGCTGCTCGCGCAGTGGCACGAGGGCACGGTCGGCTGGCGCACCTGGCACGCGTATCCGCAGGAGGGGCGGTTGGTCACCACCCGTACCTGCCTGGGGGTGACGTCCATACCGATGCCGCTTAGGCCGCCCGCCGATCCGCCACCCGCCGATCTGGTGTCCGGATGATGCGGTGTACGGATGAGCGGCGGTCAGTGCACCCTTGTGGGTGACCAGGCGTGGGTGATTTGTAACGTAGCGTTCCGTTCGTGACCGAATCCCCGATGCCCGCGCCGGAGTCTGAGAGTCCGGTGCGGCTGCCCGTACGGGCCGGGTTCGGGCGCTTCCTGATCCTCGTCACCGTCTTCGTCTGCGCCGCCTGCGGACTGGTCTACGAACTCGAACTCGTCGCCCTCGCCTCCTACTTGGCGGGCGACTCGGTCACCCAGGCCTCCGTCGTCCTGTCGGTGATGGTGTTCGCCATGGGGGTCGGCTCCCTGCTCGCCAAGCGGCTGCGCTGCCGCGCCGCGGTCGGCTTCGGCGCCGTCGAGGCGGTGCTCGCGCTCCTCGGCGGCTGTTCGGCGATGGCCCTGTACGCGTGCTTCGCGTGGTGCGGGCAGTCGCGCTCCGCGCTGGTCGGCTTCTCGTTCGCGATCGGTGTGCTCATCGGCGCCGAGGTGCCGCTGTTGATGACGCTCATCCAGCGGGTGCGGCGGCAGGACCCGGGCGGCGCGGTCGCCGATCTGTTCGCCGCCGACTACGTGGGCGCGCTGGTCGGCGGGCTCGCCTTTCCGTTTCTGCTGCTGCCCGCGTTCGGCCAGCTGACCGGCGCGCTGGTGACGGGCGCGGTCAACGCGGTCGCGGGCGGGGCGCTGGTGCTGTGGCTGTTCCGCCGCGATCTGAGCGCACGGTCCCGGTGGGCGCTGATCGTCACCAACGCCCTGGTGCTCGCCCTGCTGGCCGCGGGCGCCGTCCTCACCCCGTCCTTCGAACGGGCCGCCCGGCAGGCCGTGTACGGGCCGGAGGTGCGCGTCGCGCTGCGCACCGGGGTGCAGGAGGTCGTGCTCACCGGCGGCCGGACCCGCGGGCGCCCGCTGTCGCTGTTCCTCGACGGGCGGCTGCAGGTCAGCGGGAACGACGAACTGCGCTACCACGAGGCGCTGATCCACCCCGCGATGGCGGCCGGGCCGCACCGCCGGGTCCTGGTGCTGGGCGGCGGCGACGGGCTCGCGGCCCGCGAGGTCCTGCGGTACGCCGGGGTCCGGTCGGTCACCGTCGTCGAGCGCGATCCCGAGGTGGTGCGGCTGGCCCGCCGCGACCCCGCGCTCTCCGCCCTCAACGCGGGCGCGTACCGCGATCGGCGGGTGCGGGTGGTCACCGCGGACGCCTTCGACTGGCTGCGGCGCAGGGCGGCGTACGACGTCGTGGTGTGCGATCTGCCCGACCCCGGTCTCACATCGAGCGCCAAGCTGTACTCGCAGGAGTTCTACGGCCTGGCGGAACGCGTGCTGGCCCCCGGCGGCCGGCTCGCCGTGCACGCGGGGGAGACGGGCTCGCGGCCCCGCGCGTACTGGACGGTGGACGCGACGATGCGGTCGGTGGGGCTGCGGACAGTGCCGTACGTGGTGGCGGCGCGCCCCTCGGAGGACGGCCCTTCGGACGGCGGCCCGGCGGCGGACGGGCCGACGGGGGAGGGGCCGCGCGACTGGGGGTTCCTGCTCGCGGCCCGCACCCCGCCCCGGCTGGCCCTCGCCCGTCACGGCCCCCGCCCGCGCTCGCTCACCCCGGCCGGTCTGGACGCGGCGCGGCGCGCGGCCGGGCGGAGCCGGGAGCCGCGCCTGCCGCCGTCGACCCTCATGCACCCGCGGTACGGGGACTGACACCGCGCGGGCCCCGGGGGCCGGTGGGCCGGTGAATCCGGTTCGTGATCTCGTGGGCTCATGGGACGAAAGTTGCGTGGGAACGGGTCTCAGCCAACGTGCGATGGGTAGTGTCTTGAGCTATGGAGCATGAGGTGTTCGTTCCGTTTCCCGTCGACACCGTCCGGCAGGCGCTCTCGGAGCCCGACCGCATCGCCCGTTGCGTCCCCGGGCTCCAGCAGGATGCCGATGAGGACGCGGGTCCGCTCGCCGGGCGGCTGCGGCTGCGCATCGGCGGATCCACCATCACCTACCGCGGTGCGCTGCGCGTCACCGAGCGCGGCGGTGGTGTGGAGGTCGAGGGCGAGGGCGCCGAGGCGCGGGGCGGCGGTTCGGTGAAGCTCGCGCTGACCCTGATGCCCCGGGCCGTGGAGGGCGGCGGTACGGGGCTGCGCTGCTCCGGGACCGTGCGCTGCGAGGGGCGGCTGGCCGAGTTCGACGCGCAGGCGACCGAGACGGTGGCCCGCCGGTTGCTGGACCGCTTCGGGGCGGCGCTGGCGTCCGGTCTCGAAGCGTCCCCGGTCACCCCGCCCGCCGATCACGACCCGCTCGCCGAGGCGGAGCTGCCGCTGCGCGCCGACGACACCGCTCAGGCCGACGACCGGGCCGAGGGCGTGGAGGAGGCCGAGGACGTCGACGTGGACGACATCGGCGACCTCGACGACATCGACTCGGTGGGCGACGTCAGCGCCCTCGCCGAGCTGGGCGGGCTCGACGACGAGCCCCCGGCCGAGGCCGCGCACGCCCGCCGCACCATGATCGGCCGTTCGACCGAGGAGGTCGACCACGCCCCGCCCCGCGGCCGCTACGCGCCCGTACCGGCGCCCGAGGCCGGGTCCACCAGCGCCGCGCTGCGCTGGGCCGCGCCCGCCGCGGCGGTGGTGATCGCGTCGGCCGTCGTCGTCGGCCGGCGCGTTCTGCGCCGCCGCCGGTGAGCGGGCGGCGTCGCTGACCGGTCGCCGTCCCCGAGCGGCTGCGCATAGGGTCGTGACGTGACCGAAGAGACAACGGATACCAAGGGCGTCCGGCTGATCGCCGGGGACGCCGAGCTGACCGTTTCGCCCGACAACGGCTGCCGCATCGGCTCGCTGCGCATCGGTGGCACGGAGCTGCTGCGGCAGGGCCCGCGGTACGGGTCCTTCCCGATGGTGCCCTGGTGCGGCCGGGTCGAGCTGGGACGGTTCCGCGACGGCGGCCGGAGCCATCAACTGCCCGTCAACTCCCCGCCGCACGCGATCCACGGCACCGGCCGGGACCTCGCCTGGCGTACGGTCCGCACCGGGCCGGACAGCGCGGCCTTCACCTACGACCTCGCCGACCCCTGGCCGTACGAGGGCCGGGTCACCCAGAGCTTCGACCTGGCCGCGGACGCGCTGACCGTCACCATGAGCGTGGAGACCGACGGCGACTCCTTCCCCGCGCAGGCCGGGTGGCATCCGTGGTTCCTGCGCGATCTGGGTGAGGGCGGCGCCGGCGTCGAGCTGTCCTTCACCGCGGAATGGCAGGAGGAGCGCGGCGAGAACCACCTCCCCACCGGCCACCGCGTCCCGCCGCGCCCGGGCCCGTGGGACGACTGCTTCGGCATGCCGGACGGGGTGGACGTCACGCTGACCTGGCCGGGGCGGCTCGAACTGAAGGTCACCAGCCGCAGCGAATGGGTCGTGATCTACGACGAGCAGGCGGAGGCGGTGTGCGTCGAGCCGCAGTCCGGGCCGCCGAACGGTCTGAACACCCTTCCCCGCCTGGTCACGCCCATCGACCCGCTGGAGATCTCCATGACGTGGAGCTGGCGCGAGCTGGCGTAGGGGCCGGTGGGGGCCGGTGGGGGCCGGTGCGCACACCGCCTAAGCTCGTCCGCATGAGCGAAGCGCGTGACGCCCTGCTGCAGCAGATCAAGGACAAGGCCGTGGTCCACGGCAAGGTGACCCTCTCCTCCGGCAAGGAGGCCGATTACTACATCGACCTGCGCCGGATCACCCTGGACGCCGAGGCCGCGCCCCTGGTCGGGCAGGTCATGCTCGATGCCACGGCCCACCTGGACTACGACGCGGTGGGCGGCCTGACCCTGGGCGCCGACCCGGTGGCCACGTCCATGCTGCACGCGGCCGCCGCGCGCGGCCGCGTGCTCGACGCGTTCGTCGTCCGCAAGGCGCAGAAGACCCATGGTCTGCAGCGGCGGATCGAGGGCCCGGACATCGCGGGGCGGCGGGTGCTGGTGGTCGAGGACACCTCCACCACCGGCGGCTCGCCGCTGACCGCCGTCGAGGCGGCGCGTGAGGCGGGCGCCGAGGTCGTCGCGGTCGCCACGATCGTCGAGCGCGGGGCCGCGTCCGCGATCGCGGACGCCGGGCTGCGTTACGTACCGGCGTACTCGCTCGCCGACCTCGGCCTGAGTTGACCTCGGCCTGAGTTGACCTCGGCCTCAGCTGACCTCGGCCCGACCTGACCTCGGCCCGACCTGACCAGGAGCAGTCGCGTGGGTGGTTTCACGTGAAACCACCCACCCCCGTCCGTGTGGTCCCCGCGTGCGCCGTGTGGAGCAATCGACGGAGTCTGGGAAGATGGCCGCGACGATGACGTCGCCGCAGGACTCCCCGAGGTCCTGTCCGGCGGGTCTTCGTGGATCAGGCCGCGGCGTCTGGTGCCGTGCATCGCAAGGCGGAGGATCGTCCTCGTACTGGGCGTACTCGGACGACTCCGACAACGCAGCGAGGTGCGGTGCCAGACGTCGCGGCCCCGCGAAGATCCGCCGGACAGGGCCTAGGTCAGGGCCAAGAACCTCACCCGCACATCACAAGGAGCGGACAGATGCCCATCGCATCCCCTGAGATCTACAACGAGATGCTCGACCGGGCGAAGGCAGGCAAGTTCGCCTACCCGGCGATCAACGTGACCTCGACGCAGACGCTGCACGCCGCGCTGCGGGGCTTCGCCGAGGCGGAAAGCGACGGCATCGTCCAGATCTCCACCGGTGGTGCCGAGTTCCTGGGTGGCCAGTACAGCAAGGACATGGTGTCGGGCGCGGTCGCGCTCGCCGAGTTCGCGCACGTCGTCGCCAAGAAGTACCCGGTCAACATCGCGCTGCACACCGACCACTGCCCGAAGGACAAGCTGGACGGCTATGTGCGTCCGCTGCTCGCGGTCTCCCAGGAGCGCGTCGCGAGCGGCCAGAACCCGCTGTTCCAGTCCCACATGTGGGACGGCTCGGCCGAGACGCTGGACGACAACCTGCGCATCGCGCAGGAGTTGCTGGCCGAGGCGGTCAAGGCCAAGATCATCCTTGAGGTCGAGATCACCCCGACCGGTGGCGAGGAGGACGGCGTCTCGCACGAGATCAACGACGAGCTGTACACCACCGTCGCGGACGTCGAGCGGACCGCCGAGGCGCTGGGCCTGGGCGAGAAGGGCCGCTATCTGCTGGCCGCCTCCTTCGGCAACGTCCACGGCGTCTACAAGCCGGGCAACGTCGTGCTGCGTCCGGAGCTGCTGCGTCAGCTGCAGGACGGGATCGCCGCGAAGTCCGGCAAGACCGACCCGTTCGACTTCGTCTTCCACGGCGGCTCCGGCTCCACGGAGGAGGAGATCCTCACGGCGCTGGAGAACGGCGTGGTGAAGATGAACCTGGACACCGACACCCAGTACGCCTTCACCCGGCCGATCGCGGACCACATGTTCCGCAACTACGACGGTGTGCTGAAGGTCGACGGCGAGGTCGGCAACAAGAAGACCTACGACCCGCGCAGCTGGGGCAAGGTGGCCGAGAAGAGCATGGCCGAGCGCGTCACCCAGGCCTGTGCGAACCTGCGCTCCACCGGCACCAAGCTGAAGTAACCGGCTCCGCCCTCCGGGCCCGGCGGCCCGCCCTCGCGGCGGCCGCCGGGCCCGTGCGCTCGCCGTGCCGGCGGGCCGGGGCGCCGCGGCCGCCGACGGACCGCGGTCGTGGGCTGGCTCCTCGTGGGGGACGCGAGGATGATCCAGGTATGAGCGATGACGCGCCCGCCGCCGCGGTGCGGCTCTCCAGCGCCGCTGGGCGGTGGGTCGTGCTGACCACCGTGCTGGGCTCCGCGATGGCGCTTCTGGACAGCACGGTGGTCAATGTCGCGCTGCCCCGCATCGGTCTCGACCTCGGCGCCGATCTCGCCGTCCTGCAGTGGACCGTCAACGCGTACATGCTCACCCTCGCCGGGCTCATCCTCCTCGGCGGGGCGCTCGGCGACCGCTTCGGGCGGCGGCGGGTGTTCACCATCGGCGTGGTGTGGTTCGCGCTCGCGTCCCTGCTGTGCGGGATGGCGCCGAACGCCGCGGTGCTCATCGGCGCCCGCGCCCTCCAGGGCATCGGCGGGGCGCTGCTCACCCCCGGTTCGCTGGCGCTGATCCAGTCGGTCATCCACCCCGACGACCGGGCCCGGGCGGTCGGGCTGTGGTCCGGGTTCGGCGGGGTGGGGGCGGCGATCGGGCCGTTCCTCGGGGGCTGGCTGGTGGACGGCCCGGGCTGGCGCTGGGTGTTCTTCCTCAACGTGCCGCTGGCGGCCGTATGCGTACCGGTCGCGCTGCGGCACGTATCGGAGTCCCGGGATCCGCGGGCGCACGGCCGGTTCGACGTCCTGGGCGCGGTGCTCGGCGCGTTCGCGCTCGGCCTGGTGACCTACGCGCTGATCGCGGCGCCGCAGCGGGGCGCGTCGCTCTCCGTGGTGCTGCCCGCCGTGGCCGGGCTGCTGGCGGGGGTGGCGTTCGTGTACGTGGAGCGGGTCCGCCCCGAGCCGATGCTGCCGCTCACGCTCTTCTCCTCGCGCCAGTTCACCGCCGTGAACGCGGTGACGCTGTGCGTGTACGCGGCGTTCGGCGGCTTCTTCTTCCTGGTCGTCCTCAACCTCCAGGTGGTCGTCGGCTACTCGGCGCTGGCCGCCGGGACCGCGCTGCTGCCGACGACCCTGCTGATGCTGCTGCTGTCGGCCCGCTCCGGCGAGCTGGGCAAGCGCATCGGCCCGCGCATCCCGCTGACCGTCGGCCCGCTGCTGTGCGCGGCCGGAATGCTGCTGATCACCCGGGCGGGGGTGGGGGCCGTCTACTGGCGGGACGTGCTGCCCGCGCTGCTGGTGATGGGTCTGGGCATGGTGGTGCTCGTCGCCCCGCTCACCGCGACGGTCCTGGCTTCGGTGGACGTCGGGCGGGCGGGCCTGGCCAGCGGCATCAACAACGCGGCGGCGCGGGCGGCGGGCCTGGTCGCGGTGGCGGCGCTGCCGCTGCTGGCGGGCATGGGCTCGGAGGCGTACCGGTCGGCGGACCGGTTCTCGGAGTCCTTCCGGAAGGCGATGCCGATCTGCGCGGCGGTGCTGGTGGTGGGCGCGTTCATCGCCTGGCGCACGGTGCGGGCGGACGCGCTGGAGTGGGCCGGGGGCGCGGAGGCCGAGGCGGAGACCGAACAGGAGGGGGCGCGGGCGGCGGGTGAGCGCCCCTGCCGTCCCGAGTGCGCGTACCACTGCGGGGTGGGCGCCCCGCCGCTGGACCCGGGCGAGCGCCCGGGCCGCCCCCGCCGCTCCGACGGCCCACCCGCCTGACTCAAGGCCCCTTCGGGGGGCCGGGGGTGGACGGAGCCGGGTGTGGGGCGGCGGGCGGGGCGGGTGGTCCGGCAGACTGGAACCCATGGCCATTCACGAGAACCTGCTCGGGGGACCGCCCCCGACCCATCTGCCCGACGACCCCGAGCCCCGGGAACTGCTCGCGTCCGGCGCGGCTCCCTCCGAGGTCGCCGCGAAGTACCCGGCCTCCTCGCTCGCCTGGGCCCAGCTCGCGGACGAGGCGTTCGAGAACGGCCGGGTGGTCGAGTCGTACGCGTACGCCCGCACCGGCTACCACCGCGGACTGGACGCGCTGCGGCGCAGCGGCTGGAAGGGCCACGGTCCCGTGCCCTTCGAGCACGAGCCCAACCGCGGCTTCCTGCGCGCCCTGCACGCACTCGCCCGTGCCGCGCAGTCCATCGGTGAGCAGGAGGAGTACGAGCGCTGCTCGACGTTCCTGCGCGAGAGCTCCCCGACCGCGGCGGACACGCTGTCCTGACCCCTTCGGGGGCTGATGCCGAGACGCGCCCGCCGGGGCGATTCGCACCGGTGGGCCCGTCTCGCGTCGCCGTGAACGTGCCGCACGCACTTGCGGGCGGCGCGCGCGGGACGCATGATGCGGGCAGGGACCACACGGGTGGCCCCTGAGGGGACCGGGGCTCCGAGACCGAAGGGATGGGGCGGACCGCTACCCGGTGGCGAGCAGTACACAGGAGATGCGATGTCGCAGCAGCCTGCCCCGAAAACCGCCCCCGATGAAGCCGTCCGTGAGGACGCCATCACGTCCGACGGCGAGCCCGAGGCTCCCCATCTGGACTTCCAGGGCACGACCCCGTACGAGGACTACGTCCGGGCGTCCGTCCTCACCCACCTCCAGCACCCGCTCTCCGACGACCCCGGCGAGATGGTCTTCCTGGTCACCACCCAGGTCATGGAGCTGTGGTTCACCGTCATCGTCCACGAGTGGCACACCGCCGCGCAGGCGCTGCGCGAGGACGACCTGCCCACCGCGCTGGAGGCCCTGCGGCGCTCGACCTACGAGCTGGAGTCCCTGAACGCGTCCTGGAAGCCGCTCGCGCACCTCACGCCCGGCCAGTTCAACGCGTACCGCTCCGCGCTCGGCGACGGCTCCGGGTTCCAGTCCGCGATGTACCGGCGGCTGGAGTTCCTGCTCGGCGAGAAGTCGGCGTCCATGCTGGTCCCGCACCGGGGGGCGCCGCGCGAGTACGCGGAGCTGGAGAAGGCGCTGACCGAGCCCAGCCTGTACGACGAGGTGCTGCGCTTCCTGGCCCGCCGTGGCCACGCCGTCCCCGCCGCCGTACTGGACCGCGACCCCGCCCGCCGGTACGAACCGGACCCCGGGGTGGAGCGGGTGTGGCAGGAGATCTACTCCGGCCCGCGCGAGGACGAGCCGATCCGGCTCGGCGAGGCGCTGACCGAGGTCGCCGAGCTGGTGTGGCGCTGGCGCAACGACCATCTGGTGGCCACCCGGCGGGCGATGGGCGCCAAGACCGGGACCGGCGGCTCCGCCGGGGTCGCCTGGCTGGAGAAGCGGGCCACGAAGAACGTCTTCCCCGAGCTGTGGACGGCGCGCAGCCATGTCTGACGCGACGCTCCCCACGGACGCCACGGAACTCACCGGCGAGGCCGCGGCGCTCGACGCGGCCGATGAACTCCGCGACCGGCGTGACGCCTTCGCCCTCGACGACGTCGTCTATCTCGACGGCAATTCGCTCGGCGCGCTGCCCCGCGCCGTCCCCGACCGGCTGGCCGATGTCGTGGCCCGCGAATGGGGACAGCTGCGCATCCGCTCCTGGGAGGAGAGCGGCTGGTGGACCGCCCCCGAGCGGATCGGCGACCGGGTGGGACGGATCGTCGGCGCCGCCCCCGGCCAGGTGGTGGTCGGCGACTCGACCAGCGTGAACGTCTTCAAGGCGGTCGTCGCCGCGGTACGCATCGCCCAGGAGCGCGGCGCCCACCGCGACCAGATCGTGGTGGACGAGGCCACCTTCCCCACCGACGGCTACATCGCCGAATCCGCCGCCCGCATGACCGGCTGCACCGTGCGGCCGGTGGCGGCGGGCGACGTACCGAACGCGGTCGGGGCGCGCACCGCCGTCGCGCTCGTCAACCACGTCGACTACCGGACCGGCCGCCTCCACGACCTGCCCGGCACGACGGCCGCCGTGCACGCGGCCGGGGCCCTCGTCGTGTGGGACCTGTGCCACAGCGCGGGCGCGCTGCCGGTGGGGCTCGACGCGCACGGGGTCGACCTCGCGGTCGGCTGCACGTACAAGTACCTCAACGGGGGGCCCGGTTCGCCCGCGTATCTGTACGTGGCGCGGGAGCACCAGCCGCGCTTCGACTCCCCGCTGCCCGGCTGGAACTCCCACGCCGACCCCTTCGGCATGGACCCCGGCTACACCCCCGCCGACGGCGCGGCCCGCGGCCGCGTCGGCACGCCCGACATCCTCTCCATGCTCGCGCTGGAGGCCGCGCTGGAGGTGTGGGACGACGTCCCCGTGGAGGCCGTACGAGCCAAGAGCCTGGCCCTGACGGACTTCTTCCTGCGCTGCGTCCAGCGGTACGTACCGGCGGGCCGCGTCGAGTCCGTCACCCCGGCCGCCCACGCGGAGCGCGGCAGCCAGGTCGCGCTGCGCTGCGCGGACGCGGGCCCGGCGATGGCCGAACTGGTGCGGCGCGGCGTCGTCGGCGACTTCCGCCGCCCCGATGTGCTGCGCTTCGGCTTCACCCCGCTGTACACCGGATTCGCCGAGGTGGAGCGGGCGGCGCGGGTACTGGCCGACGTCCTGGGCGAGGTGGGCTGACCGATGCGCCCCGACGCGGCCGCCGAGGAGGCGTCCCTGTTCGGCCACGCCCCGGTGGCGCCGGACACGACGGCCGCGTACGGCGAACACCCGGACCAGGTGGTGGACTTCCACCTGCCCCGCGATCCGTCGGGCCCCGCCCCGCTGGTCGTCCTCTTCCACGGCGGCGCCTGGCGCGCCCCCTACGACCGCCACCACCTCTCCCCGTTCGCCGCCCACCTGGCGGAGCGCGGCTTCGCGGTGGCCCTCCCCGAATACCGCCGCGGCGCCGCCGAGCCCGGCGGTGAGCACCCGCCGGGGGCGAAGCACCTGGCGGGACGGTGGCCGGAGACGTTCGACGACATCGCCGCCGTCGTCGACCGGGTGCCGCGGCTGGTGCGCGCATCGGGGCTCGGCGGGGTGGCCGACGTCGATCGGGTCGTGCTCGCCGGGCACTCCGCGGGCGGGCACGCCGCGTTGTGGGCGGCGGCGCGGCACCGCCTGCCGCCGCACACCCGGTGGCATCTGGCCGCGCCGCCCCGGCTCCGTGGCGTCGTCGCGCTCGCGCCGATCGCGGATCTCCGCGCCGCCCGCGCGCTGCGGGTGTGCTCGGACGCCGTCGACGAACTGCTCGGTGACCGGCTCGCCGCGCGGCTGCCGTTCGCCGACCCCGCCGGGCTGCTGCCGACCGGCGTTCCCACGGTCCTCGTGCAGGGCGGCACGGACGTCGACGTTCCGCCGCAGGTCGCGGATTCCTTCGCGGCGGCCGGGGCGGTCGCCGGGCAGCCGCCGCGGGTGGTGCGCATCGCCGCTGTCGGGCACTTCCCGCTGATCGACCCGGTCACCGCCGCCGCCCGCACGGTCGCCGACGAGATCGCCCGGCTCACCGCGTAGGACGCGTAGGACGCGTAGGACGCGTAGCGCGCGTAGTACTTGAGAGGGACGCCGGACAATCACCATCGGTGGGGACGACGGCGGGACCGCCCGCTCCCTACGGTGTGAGGCGTGACCCAGACGATTCCGCGGACCGAACTCCGCATCGCCCGCAGTGCGCTGACCGGCCTGCGGCAGGACCTGTTCCAGGACGCGTTCGCCATCCGCCCCCTGCCGCCGCTGAGTTCGGGCAATCCGCTGATGCGCCGGACCCCGGAGCGGGTCCGGCACTACGTGGCCTGGCTGCCGCATGCCGCGCTCACGGCCTGCGCGTTCTACGTCATGGCCCAGTCGGTCTTCATCGTGCCTGATGAGGCGGGCCCGGTGCTGGCCCTGCTGAGCGGGGTGCCGCTGCTTCTGACGCTGTTCCGGCCGGTCGGGGCCTGGTGGCTGTCGTTCGCGGCGAGCATCGTGACGGGAATGGGGCTGCTGCCTCTGGAGCTGGGGATGGGCTGGCCGTGGCCCATTCCGATGTTCACCTCGCACATCCTGGTGATGGCGGTGGTCGCGGCCCGGTCGCGCCCCCGGGTGGCCGCCGAGATATGGCTGATCACGGCCCTTCTCGGGGGTGTGGTCGAGCATTACGACCACGACATGTACGGCGCGGACTCCTTCCGGATGGTGCTCGTCTCCGGGCTGGTGCTCTGCGCCGTCGTCACCGGGCGCAGCCTGCGCGAGAGCAAGCGGGCGATAGCGGTGCAGGAGTCGGCGACGGTCGAGGAGCGTTCCCGCCGCACCACCTTGGAGGAGCGCGCGACCATCGCGCGGGAGCTGCACGACGTCGTCGCGCACCACATGTCCGTCATCGCCATTCAGGCGGAGGCGGCCCCGTACCGGGTGGAGAACCCGCCCGAGGAGCTGACCAGGAGCTTCGCGACCATCCGGGAGAACGCGGTGATCGCCCTCACCGAGCTGCGCCGCGTCCTCGGGGTGGTGCGGGCGGACGCGTCCGACGGCTACCCCGACGCCGGCCCCGAGGCGCCCCAGCCCACGCTGGCCACGCTCGACAGCCTCTTCCTGGGCGTCAGGGCGGCGGGCCTGGCGGTCGAGCACATCACGACGGGCGCGGTGCGCCCGTTGCCGCAGGGCGTGGAGCTGTCCGCGTACCGCATCGTGCAGGAGGCGCTGAGCAACGCGCTGCGCCACGCCCCGGGGTCGACCGCGCGGGTCGAGGTGTCGTACGTGCTCGGCGGCCTCGGGCTGCGCGTCGTCAACGGGCCGCCCACCAAGGCGGTGTCGCCCTCGCCGGGCATGGGCCAGGGGCTGCTCGGGATGCGGGAGCGGGTCACGATGCTGGACGGGGAGATACGGGCCGGGGAGCGGGAGGAGGACGGCGGCTACGAGGTCACCGTCTTCATCCCGGTCCCGGAGGCGCCGGCTCCGGAGACGGTCCCTCTGGAGACGGTCCCTCTGGGGAAGGCCGCTCTGGAGAAGGCCGCCGAGACGGAGCAGGGCGGATGACGCACGACACCGCGCCCGCCCCCGCCCCCGCCATCCGCGTGCTGATCGTCGACGACCAGATGATGGTCCGCGAGGGCTTCTCCGTGCTGCTGGGCGCCCAGCCGGACATCGAGGTCGTCGGCGAGGCGGTCGACGGGCGCGAGGCGATCGCCCAGGTCACGGCGCTGCGCCCGGATGTGGTCCTGATGGACATCCGGATGCCGGTGCTGAACGGGCTGGAGGCCACGCGGGAGATCGTGGCGGCGGACGCCGACGCCAAGGTCCTGGTGCTGACCACCTTCGACCTCGACGAGTACGTCTACCAGGCGCTCCGCGCCGGGGCGAGCGGCTTCCTGCTCAAGGACGCCTCGGCCCGGCAGCTCGGCGAGGCGGTGCGGGTGGTGGCGGCGGGGGAGGCGCTGCTGGCGCCGACCGTCACCAAGCGGCTCATCGCGACGTTCTCCCAGGGCAGCGGGCTCGACGCCCTGCCCGGTGGGTGGCGGCCGGGTCCGCAGGAGCGGCTGGAGGAGCTGACCGAGCGGGAGAACGAGGTGCTGGTGCTGGTCGCGCAGGGCCGGTCCAACGCGGAGATCGCGGAGCAGCTGGTGGTGGCCGAGTCGACGGTGAAGACCCATGTGAGCCGGATCCTGGTGAAGCTCGGGCTGCGGGACCGCACCCAGGCCGCCGTCTTCGCCTACGAAGCGCGGATCGTGACCCCCGGCGGCACCGGCGGCTGAACCCTGGCGGCAACAGACCAAAGGTCTCTTCAGGAGGGGCCGGTCCGGAGATACGGTCCGGTCATGAGCAGCGCAGCCCCTGCCTTCGACCCGTGGCAACCGTCGTTCGTCGCCGACCCCTACCCGGCCTACGCGAGCCTGCGCGAGCAGGGCCGGGCGCACTGGTTCGAGCCCTCGCGCCAGTGGCTGATCCCGCACTACGAGGATGTGCGCGCCCTGCTGACCGACCGGCGGCTGGGGCGTACGTATCTGCACCGCTTCACCCACGAGGAGTTCGGCCGCACCGCCCCGCCCCCCGAGCACGAGCCGTTTTACACCCTCAACGGCAACGGCATGCTGGACCTGGAGGCGCCGGACCACACCCGGCTGCGGCGGCTGGTCTCCAAGGCGTTCACGCCGCGCACGGTCCAGGCGCTGGTGCCGACGATCCGGCGGCTGGCGTCCGGGCTGGTGGAGTCGTTCGTGGCTTCCGGCGGCGGCGATCTCATCGCGGCGGTCGCCGAACCGCTGCCGGTCGAGGTCATCGCCGAGATGCTGGGCATTCCGCCCGCCGACCGCCCGGCGCTGCGCCCCTGGTCGGCGGACATCTGCGGGATGTTCGAGCTGAACCCGGGCGAGGAGACGGCTCGCCGCGCGGTGCGGGCGTCGGAGGAGTTCTCGGAGTATCTGCGCGGGCTGATCGCCGCCCGCCGCGAGGCTTCGGGTGAGGACCTGATCAGCGCGCTGATCGCCGCGCACGACGAGGGGGACCGGCTCTCCGAGCAGGAGATGGTCTCCACGTGTGTGCTGCTGCTGAACGCGGGCCACGAGGCCACCGTCAACACCACCGGCAACGGCTGGTGGACGCTCTTCCGCCACCCCGAGCAGCTGGCCCGGCTGCGGGCCGCCCCGGACGCGCTGTTGTCCACCGCCGTGGACGAGCTGCTGCGCTACGACACCCCGCTGCAGCTGTTCGAGCGCTGGGTCCTGGAGGACATCCGGGTGGGCGACACCCTCATCCCGCGCGGCAACGAGGTCGCCCTGCTCTTCGGTTCGGCCAACCGCGACCCGGCCCGCTTCGAGCGGCCCGACACCCTCGACCTCGGCCGCGCCGACAACTCCCACCTCAGCTTCGGCGCCGGGATCCACTACTGCCTGGGCGCCCCGCTGGCCCGCATCGAACTCGCCGCGTCCTTCGGCGCGCTGCTGCGCGCCGCCCCGGGGCTGCGGCTGGTCCGGGAGCCGGAGTGGCAGCCGGGGTATGTGATCCGCGGGCTGACGGAGCTGCTGGTGGAGGTCTGACGTCCGAGGTCTGGTGGCCGCAGCCGCAGCCGCACATGGCTCGGCGCCGGGACCGCCACAGGGGGGGGCGGGCCCGGCGCCGAGAGCGGTGACGGTCAGCCGCCGATGTCGCGGCGGCGCAGGGCCACCAGTCCTCCGGCGGTCAGGACGGCCGAGAGCAGCACCATCCACAGATACGGCGCCGCGGTGACGTGCGCACCGGGCAGCTTCGGCAGATGGCTGAACGGCGAGGTGTTCATGACGGACTGCGGCACCTTGAGCGCCGGGCCCATCCAGCCGAGGGCGGCGACCCAGCCGACCAGGCCCCAGGCGGCGGCCGAGTACGTCGGCAGCGCCCCGACGATCAGGACCGTCAGGCTGGTGATCAGCCACACCGCCGGGGTCTGGGAGAGGGCGGCGCCCAGGACGCGCGGCAGCGCCCCGCCCACGTCGCCCGCCGCCAGTCCGTAGCCCAGGCCCAGCGCGAGACCGCCGACGGCGAGCACGGCGACCGGGCCGAGGTAGGCGATGACCAGGTGGCTGGCGGCCCAGCGGACCCGGCTGACGGCGTTGGACAGCAGCGGTTCGGCCCGCTGTTCGGTCTCCTCGCTGCGCAGCCGCAGCACGGAACCGGCGGTGTAGACGGTGAGGATGGTGCCGAGGACGCCGACCATGGCGGCCAGGAAGGCGTCGTTGAGGCCCTGGGCGCCACCCATGCGCTCGATGATCTCGCGGGTCTGGTCGCTGTCGCCGAGGAAGCCGTCCGCGCCGTCCGAGATGGCGCCGAAGAGGGCGCCCGCGAAGACGAACCCGGCGGCCCAGCCGGCCAGGGCGCCGCGCTGGAGGCGCCAGGCCAGGCCGAAGACGCCGCGCAGGAACGGGCCCGCGGCGGGCGGTCCGGGGCGGGTCGCGTAGAAGCTGGCGCCGACGTCGCGGCGGCCCGCGAGGGTGTACGCGAGGGAGATGGACGCGGCGGCCAGCACCGCGATCAGCAGCAGGGGCCACCAGCGCTCGGCCGCGAACGGCCGGGCGTACTCGGCCCAGCCCAGCGGCGAGAGCCAGACCAGCAGATGACCGGAGCCCTTGGAGCCGTCCTCGGCGGCGTCGCCCGCCATGCGCAGCACGAACGCCACGCCGACGGCGGCCGAGGAGAGCCCCCGGGCGAGCCGCGCGCTCTCGGTGAGCTGGGCGGCGACGGCGGCCAGACCGCCGAAGGCCATCCCGGACAGGCCGACGGCCAGCCCCAGGGCGACCGCCCCGCTGCCGCCCTGGCCCGCGAGGCCGCCCGCGATGAGCAGGGTGACGGCGGCGTTGGCGATGGCCACGGTGAGCAGGGCCGCGGTGAGGCCCGCGCGGCGGCCGACCACGCACGAGGACAGCGCCTCCTGGCGGCCGGTCTCTTCCTCCTCGCGGGTGTGCCGGATGACGATGAGCAGGCTCATGATCGCGGCGAACACCGCGAGGAAGGCGCCCACCCGCCAGACGGTGAGCGCGCCGAGCGAGTCGCCGAAGGCGGTGCCGAACAGCGCGCGGGTCGCCCCGTTGCCGTTCATGTCCTGGACGAGCTGGGAGCGTCGGGCGGGGGTGTCGTAGGCGCTGTCGAGGCGGGTGACGGTGCTGGAGGCGGTCAGCCCGAGGCACAGCACCCACACCGGCATCATGATCCGGTCGCGGCGCAGCGCGAGCCGCAGCAGGGTGCCGGTGCCGGTCAGATCGCGGGACGAGCCCCGGGCCCGGCCGGTGACCCGGGCGTCGGCTACGGCGGTCATCGGGCGATCGCCTCTTCCGTGCCGGTGCCGGTGCGGGTGATGTCGTCCTGGTAGTGGCGCAGGAACAGCTCTTCCAGGGTGGGCGGGGTGGAGGTGAGGCTGCGCACCCCCGCCTCGGTGAGCCGGCGCAGCACGGCGTCCAGGTTGTCGGCGTCGACCTGGAGGCTGACCTGCCGGTCCTGGACGTCGAGGCCGTGGACGCCGGGCAGGCCGGACAGCCCGCTGGGCGGGGCGGCCAGCTCCGCGGTCACCGACGTACGCGTCAGATGGCGCAGCTCGGCGAGCGAGCCGGACTCGACCCGCCGGCCCTTGCGGATGATGCTGACCCGGTCGCACAGCGCCTCGACCTCGCTGAGGATGTGGCTGGAGAGCAGCACGGTGCGCCCGCGGTCGCGCTCCTCGGCCACGCACTCGCGGAAGATCTCCTCCATCAGCGGGTCGAGCCCGGAGGTCGGCTCGTCGAGGATCAGCAGCTCGACCTCGGAGGCGAAGGCGGCGACCAGCGCGACCTTCTGGCGGTTGCCCTTGGAGTAGGTGTGGCCCTTCTTGGTCGGGTCCAGCTCGAACCGCTCCAGCAGCCGCTTGCGCCGGGTCTGGTCCAGCCCGCCGCGGAGCCGCCCGTACAGGTCGATGACCTCGCCACCGCTCAGGCTGCGCCACAGGGTGACGTCTCCGGGGACGTACGCGATGTGCTGGTGGAGGTCGACCGCATCGTGCCAGGGGTCCTTGCCGAGGAGCTGGACCGCACCGGAGTCGGCGCGCAGCAGTCCGAGGAGGACCCGGATGCTGGTGGACTTCCCGGCGCCGTTGGGCCCGAGGAAGCCATGGACCTCGCCCGTTTCGACTTCGAGGTCGAGGCCGTCCAACGCATGGGTCCGGCCGAAGGACTTGTGCAGGCCGGACACGGAGATTGCCGTCGTCATGGGGGTGAAGCTACGCTACTTTCACAAATTTGTGAAGTTAAGGAACTGTATTAACTTATGATGATCTGACGGAGAGGGGAGATGATGAGCCGGTGAGCGAGTTGATCGAACCGGGCCGCGCGCACGACCAAGCGCATGACCAAGCGCACGGACAAGCGCACGGACAAGCGCATGACCAAGCACAGGACGCACGTGACGGCGAGGCGGTGTCCCGGTTCGTCGAGCGGTTCGCGGCCGACCTCGTCGAGGCCGGGATGCAGCGGATGGGCGCCCGCGTCTTCGCCGCGCTGCTCGCCTCCGACTCCGGCGCGCTCACCTCCGCCGAACTCGCCGAGCAGCTCCGGATCAGCCCGGCCGCCGTCTCCGGCGCCATCCGCTACCTTGCCCAGGTCGACCTGGTCGCGCGGGAGCGGGAACCGGGCTCCCGGCGCGAGCGCTACCGGCTCTGCAACGCGAACTGGTACGAGTCGCTGTCCCGCCGCGACCAGATACTCGTGCGGTGGGAGTCCACCATGCGGGACGGGGCGAAGATCCTCGGCCCGGACACCCCGGCCGGGCAGCGGGTGTCCGAGACCGCCGAGTTCTTCGAGTTCATGCAGGGCGAACTGCACACGATGCTGGATCGCTGGCGCGCTTACCAGGCTGCGCGCGGCGGAGCCGAGGAGCAGTAACGATCACTCTGGTCCGCCGGCCGGTCACCGGTGGTGCGGCAGGGTCAGGTTCCACGCCCCGGCGAGCACCGTCCAGGTCCGGCTGCGCACCGGGCCGCGGACCAGCGCGTCCGAGTGGTAGCGGAAGTCCTGGCCGGAGACGGTCACGGCGCGGGCCCGCGCCCGCACCGGCTCCTCGGCGCCGTCGCCCGCGTGCGGATGGACCACCACCTCGGCCAGCCCGCCGCCCGGTGCCGCCGTCGACACCGAGACCCCCTCGACCCGCCGGTCCAGATCGGTCAGCAGCACCCCGTCCGCCTCGACCCGCAGCCGCTGCGGCGGCGGCTGCGCCCGGCGCCCCCGGCCGCCCGCGCCGAGCCCGGTGACCGGCAGCGACAGCAGGGTCAGCGCCGTCCGCGCGGTGCGCGCCGCCGGGGTCCACCAGGGGTGGTGGCCGTCCGCCGCGCAGCCGCCCGTACGCCCCGGACCGGCCTCGCCGCCGGGCCCGGACCCGCCGCCCGGCCCGGCCGCGCCCGGGTCCCCGGCGTACGGATCGCAGCCGCAGTCGCAGCCGCCCGCCGCCTCGCCGCCCGCGCCGCCACCGCTCACGCCGCCGTCCGCGCCGCCCGGCCCCGTACCGGGGGCGCCGGCCGGTCCGTACGGCCCGGCCGGGCCCGGTGGCGCCGTACCGGCCGCGCCGTCGCCGGGGATGCGCAAGCCGCCGAGGACCACCCCGCCGCTCTCGTCCACCAGCAGGTCACGCGGGCTGGCGGCGCCGTCGAGCACCGTGCGCGCCGCCGCGACCGCGTCCGTCGGCACGCCGAGGGCGTGGGCGAGGGCGACCGCGGCCGCCCCGCCGACGGGCACGACCGACAGCGCCGCGTCCGCCAGCTCGCGCTGCCGGTGCAGCATCTCCACGACCCGCAGCAGGGCCCGGTCGTCGCCCACCACCACGGGCCGCCGGCCGCCGCGCCGGGCCAGCGCCCGCTCGACTTCCTCGGGGCCGTCCGGCAGGCAGATTTTCGTCTGCGCGCCCGCACACAGCACATCTTTCGCGATGCGCACCGACTCCCCGTCCGTTCGCCGGGCGGTGGGGTCGATGACCATGAGCAGGCGGCGCCCCCGGACGGTGTCCGGCGGAGAGTGCCAGGGGTCTGGAGCCGACACCTCGGTCCTTCCTCAGGTAATCTCTCGGTGCAAGAGCCCCTGTCGCTGTTGCGCCAGGGGCTTCGTCTATCCGGGGCACCGGTTCGACGGCTCTTGTGGTGACGCACGCCACCACGCACGTTGGACATGCCCCGCCCGGAAGGGG
Source organism: Streptomyces sp. NBRC 110028 (assembly GCF_001417735.1). Taxonomy (GTDB): domain Bacteria; phylum Actinomycetota; class Actinomycetes; order Streptomycetales; family Streptomycetaceae; genus Streptomyces. The sequence continues at coordinate 110,489 of NZ_BBUZ01000022.1, read as the reverse complement.
TGTACGCCTGTGCCCGCACTTGTGCTGCTCGGTGCTCAGTGGGGTGACGAGGGCAAGGGAAAGGCCACCGACCTGCTCGGTGGTTCGGTTGACTACGTGGTCCGCTACCAGGGCGGCAACAACGCGGGCCACACGGTGGTGGTCGGCGACCAGAAGTACGCCCTCCACCTGCTCCCGTCCGGCATCCTCTCGCCCGGATGCACCCCCGTCATCGGCAACGGCGTCGTCATCGACCCCGCGGTCCTGCTCTCCGAGCTGAGCGGGCTGAACGAGCGCGGCGTCGACACGTCCAAGCTGCTGATCAGTGGTAACGCCCACCTGATCACGCCGTATCACACCACCATCGACAAGGTGACGGAACGCTTCCTCGGGAAGCGGAAGATCGGCACCACCGGCCGTGGCATCGGCCCGTCCTACGCCGACAAGATCAACCGCGTCGGCATCCGGGTCCAGGACATCTTCGACGAGTCGATCCTGCGGCAGAAGGTCGAGGCCGCGCTCGACTTCAAGAACCAGGTGCTCGCCAAGCTCTACAACCGCCGCGCCATCGCCGTGGACCAGGTGGTCGAGGAGCTGCTGGGGTACGCGGACCAGCTCGGCGGCTACGTCGCCGACACCACCCTGATCCTCAACAACGCCGTCGACCAGGGCCAGGTCGTGCTCTTCGAAGGCGGCCAGGGCACCCTGCTCGACGTCGACCACGGCACGTACCCCTTCGTCACCTCCTCCAACCCGACCGCGGGCGGTGCCTGCACCGGTACCGGCGTCGGGCCGACGAAGATCAGCCGGGTGATCGGGATCCTCAAGGCCTACACCACGCGCGTCGGCGCGGGCCCCTTCCCGACCGAGCTGCTGGACGAGGACGGCGAGAAGCTGCGCACCATCGGCGGCGAGCGCGGTGTCACCACCGGCCGCGACCGGCGCTGCGGCTGGTTCGACGCGGTCATCGCGCGCTACGCGACCCGGGTCAACGGGCTCACCGACTTCTTCCTCACCAAGCTCGACGTGCTCACCGGCTGGGAGCGGATCCCGGTGTGCGTGGCGTACGAGATCGACGGCAAGCGGGTCGAGGAACTGCCGTACAGCCAGACCGACTTCCACCACGCCAAGCCGATCTACGAGACGCTGCCGGGCTGGTCGGAGGACATCACCCAGGCCAAGACCTTCGACGACCTGCCCAAGAACGCGCAGAAGTATGTGCAGGCGCTGGAGGACATGTCCGGCGCGCCCATCTCGGCGATCGGCGTCGGCCCGGGCCGCGACGAGACGATCCAGATCAACTCGTTCCTCTGAGCCCGGTCCGGGGACCGCGACCGCGGCCCGCACACCCTGTGCGGGCCGTCGTCGTATCACGCCACGGGCGGGCCGAAGACACCGGCGGGCACCGGCGGTTGCTGCCGCCGCGCCGCCCGCCGCCTCTCCTGCATCCCGGTCAGCTTCACCACCACGACGACGGCCAGCGCCGCGGCCAGCAGCGAGACGACGTCGTCCGCGATGTGGCCGGCGACCCCGATCCGCCGGTCCTCGTTCTTGCTCTCGACGCTGGCCTCCAGCAGACCGGCGAACGGGGCGGAGAAGCACATCATCACGAAGAACATCCACCACCAGTGCAGCGCCGCGCGGGACCTCCGGCCGGGGCCCGGGGGAGTGCTGCCGGTCCAGACGTCGTTCGCGATCTGCTTGGGGATCCACAGCATCGCGACCGGGATGAACCACGCCCCGACGGCGTAGCCACTGCCGAACCGCAACCGGCCGGGGGACAGCACCGTGGCGTTGATGTACGTACGCCGGAACCACACCAGCCACAGCACGATGAGCGCGATCACGCACGTGCCCAGCGCGCCGTCCAGCGAGCTGATCGCCGCCGCCCTGCGGCCGACCGCGGCGGCGGATCCCTCGTCGTCGGCCAGGTCGCGGAGCGCGCCGAACTGCGACATCCGCAGATACAGATCGCTGATCGTCAGCAGCATCCACAGACTGAACACGCCCACCAGGGCGTTCCCCAGCGCACGCACCGAGCGCACCTTCCCGGCCTGCTCCGGCGGAACGGCCGGTGCCTGGTAGCCGCCGCCCTGCCGCGCCCACGGCCCGCCCGGCTGCTGCGCCATGGGCCCCGCGGCCCCGGCCATCGGGTACCCGGACGCCGCCGGGCCGCTCGGAGCGGCGTAGGCGGAAGGCGTCTGGGGAGCGGCGTACGCGGACGGGGTCCGGGGAGTGGCGTAGGCGCTCTGCTGCGGGGCGGGCGCCGGGGCCGTCGCCTGCTGGTACGGGTTCTCGGCCTCCAGCAGCTGCAGCGCGTCCCGGCCGAGCCGGGCCAGCAGCCCGCCGGGCAGCCACGGCTCGGCGGGATCGGGCGCGGCCGCCTCGGTGTACGCGATGAGGTCCGGCACCGAGGGCCGCTGCGTGGGGTCCTTGCTCAGACAGGCGCTCACCAGGCTCAGCAGCCCCTCGGGCAGCCCGTCCAGATCGGGTTCCTCCTGGGCTATTCGGTATATCAGGGCGTGTATGCCGCTGTCCACCCGGCCGAACGGCTGCCGCCCGGTGGCCGCGAACGCGAGCACCGACCCCAGGCAGAACACATCGCTCGCCACGGTCACCGTCTCGCCGCGCACCTGCTCCGGCGACATGAACCCCGGCGAGCCGACGACCGCGCCCGTCACCGTCAGATTGCTGTTCCCGCCGCCCACCGCGTCCAGGGCGCGGGCGATGCCGAAGTCGATGACCCGCGGGCCGTCGATCGTGATCAGGATGTTGGACGGCTTGAGATCGCGGTGGATCAGCCCCGCGCCGTGGATGTCGCGCAGCGCCAGCGACAGGCCGTGCGCCAGGACCCGCACCGACTGCTCGGGCAGCGCCCCGAAGCCCTCGGCCACCACCTCGTGCAGGGACGGTCCACCGATGTACCCCGTGGCCACCCAGGGCACGGCGGCCTCGGTGTCGGCGTCGAGCACGGGCGCGGTCCACTGGCCGCCCACCCGTCTCGCCGCCTCCACCTCACGCTCGAAGCGGCCCCGGAAATCCGGTTGCCGGGCGAGTTCGGCCTGCACCAGCTTCACGGCGACGGTACGGCCACGGGCCGAACGGGCGAGGTACACCTTGCCCATTCCGCCCTCGCCGAGCCTGCCGAGCAGTTGGTACTCGCCGATCCACCGCGGGTCCTGGGCCCCGAGGTTCTCCATCGCGGTGTGGCTCCTGTCCGTGTGCCGATGGTCCCCGTACGCCGATCGGCCGATCAGTCCAGACGGGTGAAGGTCTGGGTCATGGTCTCATCGCTGAAGCTGTCGGGATCTTCATACACGACGCGCAGCTTGTCCTTTCCAGACGCCGTGAAAGTAAGCGAGGTTCCCGATTCGCACAGATCCTCCGGAGTGGCCTTCGTGATCTTGACGGGGCTCAGCACCAGGCCCTTTCCGACCGAGGCCAGCATCCGCTTGCCCTCGCAGTGGTACTTGCTGCTGTCGCCGATCTGCTCGGCCACCGCGGTGCCGATCGCGCCCTGACTGATCGTCAGTTTCCGGGTGGCGCCCTTCTCCCCGAACGCGTCCTTGGCCAGCCACGTGCCCTCGTAGACGGCCGGTACGGGCGCGTCCCCGGTCTTCGAGGGGCGCAGCGTCGCCTCCGCGGAGCCGTCGGTGGTGCTCCACGCGAGCGAGCCGTCGTCCCCCAGCCGCAGGGTCTGCTCCCCGACGGCGCCGCACGCCTCGTCCGGGACGCTGACCGACACGTCCTCGTCCTCGATCACCAGCAGGCTGTCCGCCGACTTGAGGGTCGCCGAACTCCGGCAGAACTTGTCCGGCTCGGACATCATCGTGTCCGCCACCGACGAGCCGACCGCGCCCTGGGAGAGGACGATCCGGCGGATCTTGCCGGTGGCGTCGCCGTCCTGCTTGATCTCGCCCTCCCAGGCGCCCAGATAGCTCTGCGGCACGTCCCCGGTCGAGCCCAGCGCGGTGGACGACGGCCCCGGCGACCCCGAACCCCCGCCGGGCGCCTTCGACTTCGCCGGGCCCGCGGCGGGCGCGGTGTGGGTCGCCTTGTCGTAGTCGGTGGCCTGCTCGCCCTTGTCGTCGTTGGACTTGACCACGGCGACGGCCGCCGCCCCGGCGATGAGCAACGTGGCCAGCGCGGCCGACGCGACGACGACCGTCTTACGCCGCCCCCGCTGCCGGGGCTCCGGCGCCCCGGGGGCGTTCGGGCCACTGGGGCCGCCGGGGCCGCCGGGGCCGCCGGGTGTCGTGGGCGGCCCGAACGACGTGACCTCGGGCGGCCCGAACGCCTGCGGCGCGCCCTGCGGCGACCCGGCCCCGTACGGCCCGGCGCCCTGCGGCCCGCCCTGCGGCGGCGTGGCCTGCGGCGGCGTGGCCTGCGGCGACCCGGCGGCCTGCGACCTCGCGGCGTGCGCCCCGGCGGCGGCCTGCGCCTCGCCCTGCGGGCCTGCGGCCGGGCCTGCGGCGGCGTACGGGCCCGCGCCCTGCGGCTCTCCCTGCGGCGACCCCGGTCCCGGCTGCCCGCTCTGCGGCGGCCCCGCGGCCGGGGCTGCGTCCTGGCCGGGACCCGTCGCCGGAGCGTCCGGCGCCTCCTCCCGCCCCTCCGCCGTCCGTGGCGGGGCGGACGGGGGCCGTGGCGGGGTGGCCGCCGGGGGCGGGCTGCTGGGCGGGGTGCTGGGCGGGGGCGGGGCCAGGGGGTACGACGTGGCCGACGGCGGCCCCGGTGGCGGCGGCGGGACGGCGCCCGCCGTCGGCGGGAGCGGCGGCGGGGCGGGCACCGCGGGCCGTACCGGGGACGCGGGCGTCTCCACGTCGAGCAGCTGCACCGCGTGGCGGCCGAGTTGGGCGACGAGGCCGCCCGGCAGCCAGGGTTCGGCGTCCGCGCCCGCCTCGCCCTCCGGACCGGCGGTGCGGTCCAGCAGCGCGTCCAGGCCGGGGCGTTCCTCCGGGGTCTTCCGCAGGCAGTCGGTGACCAGCTCGCGCAGCCCCTCCGGCAGCCCGGTCAGGTCGGGATCCTCCTGGGCGATGCGGTACATCACCGCGTGCACACCGCTGTCGGCGGTGCCGAAGGGCTGGCGGCCGGTGGCGGCGAAGGCGAGCACCGAGCCGAGGCAGAAGACGTCGCTGGCGGGGGTGACGCGTTCGCCGCGCACCTGCTCGGGCGACATGAAGCCCGGTGAGCCGACGACGGCGCCGCTGCGCGTGAGGATGCCGTCGGTGACGGTCTCCAGGGCGCGGGCGATGCCGAAGTCGATGACGCGCGGGCCGTCGATGGTGATGAGGACGTTGGAGGGCTTGAGGTCCCGGTGGACGAGACCGGCGCCGTGGATGGACCGCAGGGCGCGGGTGAGGCCGTTGCCGAGGATGCGCACGGTCCGCTCGGGCAGGGGACCGGACTCGGCGACGATGGAGTGCAGCGAGGGCCCGGCGATGTACCCGGTGGCGACCCACGGGGTGGCGGCCTCGGTGTCCGCGTCGAGCACGGGGGCGGTCCATTCGCCGCCCACCCGCTGGGCCGCCCGCACTTCCTGGGTGAACCGCCGCCGGAATTCCGCTTGCTGCGCGAGTTCGGTCTGTACGAGCTTCACCGCGACCGTACGGCCCCGCGCCGAGTACGCCAGGAACACCCGGCCCATGCCGCCTGCGCCCAGCCGCCTGAGCAGTCGGTACTCGCCGATCCAGCGTGGGTCTTCCGCCCCCAGGTCTTCCATGCTGACGAACGTCCCTTCCCTGATCCCCCTGATCAGCCCCCAGGAGAGAATAAGGGCGGCTGGGAGTGAAGTGGACGACGCGGGCGATCCGTTACCGGTTCCGTATGCGCGCCCCGCGGACACGAGGGCCCACCGGCGCACCGCGCCCCCCGACACACTGCCGGGTCACCGGGCCGAAGCCGTACACCTTGGCGGTGTGCGGCCGGTCCGGGGGCTCCGTACGCTGGGGGCACCCCAGACCCGCGAGCGATCCGAGGTAGCGAACGTGTCCGTGCAGCCCACGCACCCCAGCCCCGATCCCGCCGCCGGCGCCGCCGTCAAGGCTGCCGACCGCGCCCACGTCTTCCACTCCTGGTCCGCGCAGGGGCTGATCGACCCGCTCGCGATCGCGGGCGCCGACGGCTCGTACTTCTGGGACTACGAGGGCAACCGCTACCTCGACTTCAGCTGCCAGCTGGTCAACACCAACATCGGCCACCAGCACCCCAAGGTCGTCGCCGCGATCCAGGAGCAGGCGGCGAAGATGTGCACGATCGCGCCGGGCTTCGCCGTCGACGTACGGTCCGAGGCGGCGCGGCTGGTCGCCGAGCGCACCCCCGGCGACCTGGACAAGATCTTCTTCACCAACGGAGGCGCCGAGGCGGTCGAGAACGCGGTCCGCATGGCCCGGCTGCACACCGGCCGCTCCAAGGTGCTGTCCGCCTACCGCTCGTACCACGGTGCCACCGCCGCCGCGATCAACCTGACCGGCGACCCGCGCCGCTGGCCCTCCGACACCGCATCCGCCGGTGTCGTGCACTTCTGGGCGCCGTTCCTCTACCGCTCGCCGTTCCACGCCGAGAACGAGGCGCAGGAGTGCGAGCGCGCGCTGCGTCACCTGGAGGACACCATCGCGTACGAGGGCCCGTCCGGCATCGCCGCGATCATCCTGGAGACCATCCCCGGCACCGCCGGGATCATGGTGCCGCCGCCCGGCTATCTGGCCGGGGTCCGGGAGATCTGCGACCGGTACGGGATCGTCTTCATCCTGGACGAGGTGATGGCGGGCTTCGGCCGCACCGGCCACTGGTTCGCGGCCGACCACTTCGGCGTCACCCCGGACCTGCTGACCTTCGCCAAGGGCGTCAACTCCGGCTATGTGCCGCTCGGCGGCGTCGCCATCTCGGCCGAGATCGCCGCCACCTTCGACCAGCGGCCCTACCCGGGCGGCCTCACCTACTCCGGGCACCCGCTCGCCTGCGCCTCGGCCATCGCCACCATCAACGCGATGGCGGAGGAGGGCATCGTGGAGAACGCGGCCGCGATCGGGGAGAACGTGATCGGCCCGGCCCTGCGGGAGATCGCCGAGCGCCACCCGTCGGTCGGCGAGGTGCGCGGTCTGGGCGTCTTCTGGGCGCTCGATCTGGTCAAGGACAAGGAGACGCGCGAACCGCTCGTCCCGTACAACGCGAGCGGCCCGGCCAATCAGCCCATGGCCGACTTCGCGGCCGCCTGCAAGCGCGGCGGGCTGTGGCCGTTCGTGAACATGAACCGCACGCACGTGGTGCCGCCCTGCACGGTCACCGAGTCCGAGGCCAAGGAGGGGCTGGCGATTCTGGACGAGGCGCTGAACGCGGCGGACGCCCACACCGCGTAGCCGCGTCCTCACCGATACGTCACGTCCTCTTCACGCCCCATAGCCACATATAGGCGTCCGGTGTAGACCACCACCTGACTCTGCGTACTTTGCGCAACGGCCCTCGCATATCGTGATGCGAGGGCCGTCCGCTTCCGGATGACATGACACGACGGCCGCGGAAGGAGACGGTCCTCGATGCCCGTGCCCGGCACCAGCCCGGTCAAGCGGAACACCCTGCGGCAGCAGATCGCCGACGCGCTGTGTGACGAGGTGCTCGCGGGCAGACTGCCGGCGGGGCGGCAGTTCACCGTCAAGGAGATGGCCGACCACTACGGCGTCTCCGCGACCCCGGTTCGCGAGGCCCTGCTCGACCTGTGCTCCCAGGGGTTGCTGGACGTCGAGGAACACCGGGGCTTCAAGGTCCACGAGTTCACCATCAAGGACTTCCGGCACATGGTCGACGCCCGCAACATGGTCGTCGAGGGGCTGTTCCGGCGTGCCGTCGAGCAGACGCTGAGCACCATGAACCCGCAGTCCCTGGCGTCGGTGCGGCGCCGGGCGGAGGCCGCCGAGCGGGCTGCCCGCGCCGGCGACCTCGACATCCTCATCGGCTACGATCTGCGCTTCTGGCGCGAGATCTGCGGGCTGGTCGGCAACCCGTACATCACCGACTTCCTGCAGCGGCTGCGGATGCAGACCTGGGTCTTCACCGTGCCCTATCTGCGCCGGGTCCCCGATCTGCGCGGCGAGCTGTGGGCGGGCCACTGCGAGCTGACCACGGCCGTCACCCGTGGTGATCCCACGGCCTCCGAGCGGCTCATATCGGCGTACAACGCGCACTTCCGTGCGCTGATCGAGCGGTTGGTGACCGGCACCCCCTGAGACAACCCCCGGGGGTGAGAGCCGCCGTTGGCGCTCTTCGCGTCGCGTACCCGGGGCACTACGCTGAAGCGACCAGCGACCATACGGATACGAGAGTGAGATCGCGTGGCCTGTGACCTCTGGCTGGTCCCCCTCGTCGATGTGCTGTGCCACAGCCCCGACAATCCCTTCGCCGACGAGATCGCAACCTACGACAAGGCACTGGGTGAGGCCGGTCTGCCGCCGGTGCCCGTCCTCGGCTATATGCCGGGCCTGTCCGGGGACGTCGCCCCGGTAGCGGGATTCGACTACGACGCGCTCCACTTCCTGCGCCGCGCCTACCTGCTGCAGCTGTGCGGCCTCGAGGTCGCCCCGGTCGACGAACTCGGCGGGGACTACGAGCAGTTGCTGGAGATGTTCGAGCCCACGGCCCAGCAGTCGCACCTGGTGTGGCACTACGACCACGCGGGCGCCTACGTCCCCGTCGACTTCCCCTCCCCGCTGTCCAACGACGAACTCATGGAGGGCGGCGGCCCTCTGGGGTCCAGTCACGGGCTGCTGCGCGAACTGGAGGCCGTCGCCCCGGCGCTCGGCATCGACCCGGGCAACCCCCCGGCCGCCCCCACGCCCCCCGCCCGGCCGACCAGCCTGGAGGAACCGGCCGCGCCCGGACCGTACGAGGACAGTCCGTTCGCCCGCGAGCGCCATGTCTGGCTGGGGCTGCACGCGGCCGCGACCCGCAGCCTGAGCCAGGGCTCGATGATCCTCTTCAGCTGAGCCGCCCGGCCTCAGCGGGGCGGCTCGGGAGGACGCTGCCGCGGCATATTGGGCCGGGTGCTGCCCGGCGGCAGCGGAAAGCGGTGCGCGGGGCTCCCGCTGTCCGGGCGGGAGCCCTGGGCCACCAGTGACCGGGTGAACAGCGAATGGGTGAACATCGGCGCCGACCCCGAGCCGAAGTCCACCATCCAGCCCGCGGTCTCCGTCCGCACCAGCTCCGAGACGTCCTCGCAGAACCGCCGCAGCACCGCCAGACACCGCTCCACCGCCTCGGACGCGGTGCCCTCCGTCGGGCCCAGCACCTCCCGGACGCTCTCCGACGCCCAGTCGAACTGCAGCGACTCCAGCCGCCGCTGCACGGCCTGCGCCGTGGCCACGTCCCGCATCCAGCCGGACGTCAGCCCGAAATACCGGTCGCAGCCCACGCACGCCACGGCCAGCAGCAGCGCCAGCGCGCCCCACCCGGCCCCGGCGCCCAGCACCCCGTTCAGCTCCAGCAGCGGCAGCACGGCGCCCGTCACCGCCCCCGCCGCGGCCCCCGCCCGCAGCGCCCGGGCGGCCCGCCGCTTCCACAGCCGGTCGACGAGGTACCAGTCGCCCACCCGCAGCGCGCCCTCCTCGACCCACCGGTACAGCTCGTCCAGGCGCTCGGCGGGCTCCCCCCAGTCGCCGTGCGGGAACGGCCGGCCGATCAGGTCCTCCCGCGCCGGCCCGCTCCTCGCACCCTCCTGCCGAGGGAGTTCCTCGGGCTGCATCTCCGGCTGACTCACCCGTGCGCTCCCTCTGCGGCGGCGTTGCTCCTGGCGCGCGGCTGGCGCGCGACGACCATTCCTACCGCCGAACGGCTGGCCACGCGGCCACGATCACGGGTATTCCGCCCGTAAGTGGTGGACATCGGATATAGGGCCCCATTCCCGCTCACCCGAAAGAGTGCCCGCCCGCCCCGCCCCGCGTCCTGACCCGCCCGTCCCGCCCTCCGACCCGGCCGGGCCGCCCGGACGGGGGAGGCCGTAGGGTGCCTACCGTGAAGGTCCTCGTCATCGGCGGCGGCGCCCGCGAACACGCCCTGTGCCGCTCCCTCTCCCTCGATCCCCACGTCACCGCCCTGCACTGCGCGCCCGGCAACGCCGGCATCGCGGAGGTCGCCGAGCTGCACGCCGTCGACGTCCTCGACGGCGCCGCCGTCGCCGACCTGGCCGCCGCGCTGGAGGCCGAGCTGGTGGTCGTCGGCCCGGAGGCGCCGCTCGTCGCGGGCGTCGCCGACGCCGTGCGCGCCCGGGGCATCCCGGCCTTCGGGCCGTCCGCCGAGGCGGCGCGGCTGGAGGGGTCGAAGGCGTTCGCGAAGGACGTCATGGCCTCGGCCGGTGTGCCCACCGCCCGCGCCTACGTCTGCACCACCCCCGCCGAGGTCGACGAGGCCCTGGACGCCTTCGGCCCGCCGTACGTGGTCAAGGACGACGGCCTCGCCGCGGGCAAGGGCGTCGTGGTGACCGGCGACCTGGCGGCGGCCCGCGAGCACGCGCTGGCCTGCGGACGCGTGGTGATCGAGGAATTCCTGGACGGCCCCGAGGTGTCGCTGTTCGCGGTGACCGACGGCGAGACCGTGGTGCCGCTCCAGCCCGCCCAGGACTTCAAGCGGGCGTACGACGGCGACGAGGGCCCGAACACCGGCGGCATGGGCGCCTACTCCCCGCTGCCCTGGGCCGACCCCGCCCTGGTCGACGAGATCGTGGCCACGGTCTGCCAGCCCACCGTCGACGAGCTGCGCCGCCGCGGTACGCCCTTCTCCGGGCTGCTGTACGCGGGGCTCGCGATCACCTCGCGCGGGGTACGGGTCATCGAGTTCAACGCGCGCTTCGGCGACCCGGAGACCCAGGTCGTGCTGGCCCGGCTGAAGACCCCCCTGGCCGGGCTGCTGAAGGCCGCCGCGACCGGTGCGCTGGCCGCCGAGCCGCCGCTGCGCTGGAGCGACGGCGCCGCGGTGACCGTCGTGATCGCCTCGCACAACTACCCCGGCACCCCGCGCACCGGCGACCCGATCACCGGGCTGGACGAGGTGGCCGCGCAGGACGGGCCCACGGCGTACGTGCTGCACGCGGGCACCCGGCGGGACGGCGCGTCCGGCGACGTGGTGAGCGCGGGCGGCCGCGTGCTGTCCGTCACCGCGTCCGGCTCCGACCTGGCCAAGGCCCGGGAGCGGGTGTACCGGGCGGTGTCCCGCATCGGGCTGGACGGCTCACACCACCGGACCGACATCGCGGCGAAGGCGGCCTCCGACGGCGTCTGAGCGCACGGATCCCGCCCTCTGAGCGCGGTGGCCCCACCCGAGCCCGACCGGGTTCCCAGTTCCGCTCAAGGCCATTCCATCGGGTGAGGGCTTCCGCATCCTGCTGACGCACGCCCGCCCTCCAACTACTGTGCCGCTCAGGCGAGGTGCGGCAACTGGCCCATCGGCATTGCGGAGCGGGCGGCCGGTGCCACAGTGGGGGGGATAGACGAACGCCGCCGTCGTCCGCTGTTCAACCACCGGCCGGACAGGAGGGGGTGATGAGAACCGTGGCAGGTCCGGAAGCAGGAGCACTGGCGGCACGCGCCCGTGCCCTCGCCGTACTGCGTATCCGGGGCGCCGCGCTCGCGGTCGCCCTCCTTCCGGCCGCGGTGGCGGTCGTGCTGCTGGCGGGCGGCGCCACCGGGCGCATCGGCGGCGGTTCGCACGACGAGGGCTGGACCGCGCTGCGCTGGGCGGTGGTCGGCGGTGCCCTGCTGGTCCTGCTGCTGGCGGCGGCGGTGGCCGCCGTGATCGTCCGGGCGAAACCGGCGCTGACGCCCACGGTCCCCATCGCCGAGGAGACGGCCCCGGACCTGTACCGGCTGGTCCGCGACCTGGCGGAGCGGCTGGAGGTGCCCGCGCCCTCCGCCATAGCGCTCACCCCGGACTGCGACAGCTGGCTGGAGGACCGCACGCATCCGGCGCATGAAGGCCGCCCGGGCGAGGACCGGCCCCCGCCCGGGGCGTCCCGCGCGGTGCACACCGTGGGGCCGTCGGCCACGGACCGGGCGGACCGTCTCGGAAGCGGCCGCTCCCGGGCGGACCGGCAGGAGCGCCGTGCCCCCCGGGCCCCGGTCCTGGTGATCGGCTCGCCCTTCCTGTGGTGGATGCGGGTCGCCGAGCTGCGCGCGCTGCTCGCGCCCGTGGTGGCGGGCACCGGCCCCTCCGTCCACCCGGACATAGCCGCCGCCCGCCGCTTCGTGCGCGGGCTGGACGCCGCCGTGGCCATCGCCGCGTCCGGCGACGACGACCCGGCGAGCGGCGGCGGCACCGGCAGCCCGCTCGGCCGGGCCGTCCGCCGCCCCGCCCTCGCCTTCGTCGGCTGGATCGCCCGGCTGCTGCTGCGCGGCTGCCGGGACCACGCCGCCCAGATGGAGCGCGCGGTCGCCGCGGCCGCCTCCGAGCGGGCCCAGGCCGTCGACTACGGGCTGCGGATCGTCGCCCAGGAGCAGGTGGGCCTCGCCTACGCGGGCTGGGACCGGCTGCTGACCCGGGTCGCGCTGCCCGCCTGGCGGATGGGCCGCTGGCCGTCCCGGCTGGACGCGGGCGTGGTGTCGGCGCTGACCGAGCTGTCCCGCCGGGACCGGCTCGCCGAGGGGTTCGCCTCCCGGCTCAGCGAGCGGCCCGCCTGCGATCTGCTGGAGGAGCCCGGCCTGATCGACGAGGCCACCTCGCTGCTGGCCGCGCGGCTCTTCCACGGCGGCCCCCCGGAGCCCGGCCCGGACTGGTCCCCGGTCGACTGGGGGCAGTATCCGGAAGAGGTCGTGGACCGCAAATGGCGCCAGGAGGCGGCCCGCCTCCACCGCGTCCTGGAGGAGCGCACGGATCCCTCCGGCCCGCCGCCGGCCCCCGCCGGCACCCCCATCCCGCCGACCCTGGCCCGGGTCATGGACCGGCTCACCGCCACCACCCCCGACGGCGCGGCCACCGGCGCGGACGGCCTCGGCGAGGATCTGGCGGCCCGGCTCACCGTGGAGCTGGCCCGTGAGGAGGCCGCCGCCCACCGGGCCACCGCACAGGCCCGCCAGGCCCGTACGGCGGAGGGCGCGGGCGGCGACCCCTGGATCGACGGCTTCGCGCCGCTGCTCCCGCTCCAGCCGCCCCGCACCGGCCGTGAGCTGCTGGCCGACCACGTGACCGCGATGGTCTGCTGCGCCGCCGTGGACACCGCGGGCGCGGCCCCCGGCCTGGACTGGCTCGACGGCCCGGCGCTCCTGGTGGCCGGCCGCCGCCGCGCCGATCTGTCCCATCCGGTGCTCACGCTGGTGGAGGACGGGGACGCGGCCCCGCTGCGCAGCTGGCTCGCCGAGGTCGGCGTCCGCCCCGAGAAGCCGGTGCGGCTCGTCTGATTCGTCCCCGTCGGCCCGGAATCATGGCCGATAAATGGTTTTCGTTTGGTGAATTCGCAACGATCGGTGACGGGGTGAGTGCGTAATGTGATGTGCTGGGGCCGGTCGCTGCCACCCGGCCCAGCGGACCGGACCACCAGCCCGGTTCACCGACCGGACCCGCGAACCCGGGCCCACAAGGCCCGGACCTGCGGGACGGGCACACACGGCAGCGAGGCGACGGGACGCCGCCGGGGCACGCAGGGAGGGGAACGAGGATGGGGACGGACCAGATCCAGCGCTGGGAGTCCGGGGCACTGGCCCACGCGGTGACGGATCCTTTCGGCCAGGGCCCGCTGCCCTGGCTGCGCACCAGTGAGAACTACTTCGACGACACGGGCCATGTGGTCCCCTGGTACGTGGATCATGGCCACCCCCCCGGGGCCGCGGCGCGGATCCCCGGCCCGCGCACCGCCGACGATGTGCGCCGCCAGATCAAGGGCTTCGCCTCGACCTCCGCCGCCGCCCCCGGCGAGGCCATCGACTTCCGCATCACGGTCGACCCGCCGCAGCAGTTCGGCGTGGACATCTACCGCATCGGCCACTACGGCGGCGACGGCGCGTCGAAGATCACCACCAGTCCGCGGCTGTCCGGCATCGTGCAGCCCCCGCCGCTCACCGCCGACCGCACCGTCTCCTGCCACCACTGGTGGCTGTCCTGGCGGCTGCAGGTCCCCTCGTACTGGAAGCTCGGGGCGTACGTGGCCGTGCTGACCACCGTGGACGGCTACCGCAGCCACATCCCGTTCACGGTCCGCGACGCCCGCCCCGCCGATCTTCTCCTGGTCCTGCCCGACTTCACCTGGCAGGCGTACAACCTCTACCCGGAGGACGGCCGCACCGGCGCCAGCCTCTACCACGCCTGGGACGGGCAGGGCAGGCTGCTCGGCGAGTCGGAGGCGGCCGTCACGGTCTCCTTCGACCGGCCCTACGCGGGCGCGGGGCTGCCGCTGCACGTGGGCCACGCGTACGACGTCATCCGCTGGGCCGAGCGCTACGGCTACGACCTGGCCTACGCCGAGACCCGCGATCTGCACGCCGGTGGCGTCGACCCCACCCGCTACCGCGGCCTGGTCTTCCCCGGCCACGACGAGTACTGGTCGGCCGCGATGCGGCGCACCGTGGAGCGGGCCCGGGACAGCGGCACCTCGCTGGTCTTCCTCTCCGCGAACACCATGTACTGGCAGGTCGAGCTGGCCCCCTCGCCCTCCGGCCCGGACCGCCTGCTGACCTGCCGCAAGCGGCGCGGCCCCGGCCGCGCCGCGCTGTGGCGCGAGTCGGCGCCCGAGCAGCAGCTGATCGGCATCCAGTACGCGGGCCGGGTGCCCGAACCACGGCCGCTGATCGTGCGCAACGGCGGCCACTGGCTGTGGGAGGCCACCGGGGCGGCCGAGGGCGACGAACTGCCCGGGCTGGTCGCGGGCGAGGCCGACCGCTACTTCCCGCGCACCCCGCTGCCCGAGCATCTGCGCCGCATCCTGCTCGCCCACTCCCCGTACGAGGACGGCGAGGGCGCCACCCGGCACCAGGACACCTCCCTCTACCGCGCCCCCAGCGGGGCCCTGGTGTTCGCCTCCGGCACGTTCGCCTGGTCCCCGGCGCTGGACCGGCCGGGGCACCGGGACGAGCGGGTGCAGCGGGCCACGGCGAATCTGCTGGACCGCATCTGCAAGCGGGCGTGAGGGGGCGGGGCGGGGCTGACCGCACCGCCGGGAGGCCGTGGGGGAGAATCGTGGTGGCTTGGACAGAACCACCAGGAGGAAGCGTGTCCGGATTCGTCGAAAAGCCCGAACCGGTGCAGGTTCCGGGCCTTGAGCACCTGCACACCGGCAAGGTGCGCGACCTCTACCGGACCGAGCGCGGTGAGCTGGTCATGGTCGCCAGCGACCGGATCTCCGCGTACGACTGGGTGCTGCCCACCGAGATCCCCGACAAGGGCCGGGTCCTCACCCAGCTCTCCCTGTGGTGGTTCGACCTGCTCGCGGACCTGGTCCCGCACCACGTCCTGTCCACCGAGCTGCCCCCCGGCGCCCCCGCCGACTGGCAGGGCCGCACCCTGGTGTGCCGATCGCTGCGGATGATCCCGGTCGAGGCCGTGGCCCGCGGCTACCTCACCGGCTCGGGCCTCGCCGAGTACGAGCGCAACCGCACCGTCTGCGGGCTCGCCCTGCCCGAGGGGCTGACCGACGGCTCCGAGCTGCCCACTCCGATCTTCACCCCGGCGACCAAGGCCGAGGTCGGCGAGCACGACGAGAACGTGAGCTACGAGGAGGTCGCCCGCCGGATCGGCCCCGAACCCGCCGCCAACCTGCGCCAGATCACCCTCGCGGTGTACGCCCGGGCCCGCGACATCGCCCGTGAGCGGGGCATCATCCTCGCCGACACCAAGTTCGAGTTCGGCTACGCGGAGGCGACCGCGGGCGCGGAGGGCGCCGAGCTGGTCCTCGCCGACGAGGTGCTGACCCCCGACTCGTCCCGCTTCTGGCCCGCCGACACCTGGCAGCCGGGCCGCGCCCAGCCGTCCTTCGACAAGCAGTACGTCCGCGACTGGCTGACCTCCCCGGCCTCCGGCTGGGACCGGCACGGCGAGCAGCCCCCGCCGCCGCTGCCGGCGGAGGTCGTGGAGCGGACGCGGTCGAAGTACGTGGAGGCGTACGAGCGGCTGACCGGCATCAGCTGGTAGGACCCCGGGCACGACAAGGGCCCCGGTCGCATCGACCGGGGCCCTTGATCCGGAGCGGACGACGAGGCTCGAACTCGCGACCTCAACCTTGGCAAGGTTGCGCTCTACCAACTGAGCTACGTCCGCCTGCGCCGCCGGTTTCCCGTTCGGCGCGCCTCCACTATAACCAAACCTCCGGCCGCCGCCACCACCACCGGGAACAAACCCCCGCGATCCCGCATGACCCGGCCGCTACAGCCAGCCCCGCTCGCGCGCCCGGCGGACCGCCGCGTGGCGGTTCTCGGCGTGCAGCTTGGCCGCCGCCGCGGACAGATAGTTGCGCACCGTCCCCGGGGACAGCGCCGCCCGCCGGGCGATCTCCGCGATGGACGCCCCGTCCGCCGCCAGATCCAGCAGCTCCGTCTCGCGCGCGGTGAGCGGGGAGTCGCCCGCGCTGATCGCGTCGGCGGCCAGGTCCGGGTCCACGTACCGGCTGCCGCCGTGCACCGACCGGATGATCTCGGCGAGCTGCCGCGCCGAGGCGGTCTTCGGCACGAACCCGCGCGCCCCCGCCTCCAGCGCCCGCTTGAGGTGGCCCGGTTTGCCGTGGCTGGTCACGATCATGGTCCGGCAGTCCGGCAGCTCGGACCGCAGCGCCGCCGCGACCCCGACCCCGTCCGTGACCGGCATCTGCAGGTCCAGCACGGCCACATCGGGCCGGTGCGCCCGCGCCATCGCCAGCGCCTCCGGGCCGGAAGCGGCCTCGGCGACCACCAGCAGGTCGTCCTCCAGGGACAGCAGCGCGGCGAGCGCACCGCGGATCAGGTGCTCATCGTCGGCGAGCAGCACCCGGATCACCTCGCCGTCGTTCACGCGGCGCCCTCCAGCCGGAGTTCGGCCCGCAGCCGGTACGTCCCGACGCCGTCGCCGGGACCGGAGTCCAGCGTGCCGCCCAGCGCCGCGAGCCTCTCCCGCAGCCCCTTCAGCCCGCTGCCCTCCCCGGTCCCGGCTTCCGCCCCGGCACCGGCCCCCGTTCCGGTCCGGAGTCCCGTGGGCACTCCGTCGTTCTCCATCTCCAGCACCGCCGTCCCCGCCCGCACCCGGACCCGGATCGCGCACCGTCCGGCGTCCGCGTGCCGCAGCACGTTCGTCGTCCCCTCCCGGACCACCCAGCCCAGCGCGGACCGCACCGCCTCGGGCAGCGGCGTCCCGCCGCCGTCCTCGGCCGGGCAGTCGACGCGGCAGTCGACCCGGGCCGCGCTAAGCACCGAGCGTGCCCCGGCCAGCTCCACCTGCAGATCCGCCTCCCGGTAGCCGCGCACCACGCCCCGGACCTCCATCTGGGTCTCGTGCGCGATCCGCTGCACCTCCACCATCTGGTCCACCGCCTCGGGCCGCTCCCGTCGGGCCAGTTGCACCGCCAGCTCGCTCTTGAGGGCGATCACGGCCAGGTTCCGTCCCATCACATCGTGCAGGTCCCGGCCGAAGCGCAGCCGTTCCTCCGCGACCGCCAGCCGCGCCTGCACCTCCCGGTTGGCGTCCACCTCGTACATCACCTGCACCATCCACCCCGAGCAGCGGACCGTGAACAGACACAGCGCCCCGGCCCCGGCGACCCCGAGGACGGCCCCCAGCGGGGCGGCGAGCCCCGGCCGGACCACCGCCTCCGCCACGGCCAGCGCCGCCGCGATCCCCGTGTGCACGGCGGCGAAGGTACGCATCGGCAGCAGCAGCGCGTACGGGGTGGCGAGCGGCAGCAGGGTGAGCGTGACGGTCCGGGCGGCCGCCCCCGGCTGGTGCGGTCCGCCGGTCGCCTGGAGCACCAGCCCGATCCCCAGCCCCGCGGCGGCCAGGACGATGGCGAGGCCCGGCAGCCGGCGGTCCACCGGGCGGCCGTGGAGATAGTGGTCGAGGCCGCGCCGCAACAGCGGGAGGGCGAGCGCGCTCTGCACCGTGGACAGGCCCAGCAGCGACCACTTCAGCGCGGGTGGCGAGCCCCGCAGCCCCTCCACCAGCGGTGCGCACAGCGCGAGCTGGTAGAACCACGGCAGCGTGTAGAGCATCCACCGGGTGAACAGCTCCACCCGTTTCAGCCGCGCGGCCCCGCGCCATCGCCGTATCACGAACCCCGCATCCCCTCGCTCGCCCGGCCTCGTCCGGTCAGCGCCGCGGTTCCCAGCGGAACCGCTT
Source organism: Streptomyces sp. NBRC 110028 (assembly GCF_001417735.1). Taxonomy (GTDB): domain Bacteria; phylum Actinomycetota; class Actinomycetes; order Streptomycetales; family Streptomycetaceae; genus Streptomyces. The sequence continues at coordinate 92,246 of NZ_BBUZ01000022.1, read as the reverse complement.
GCGCACGGACCACCCTGCCAGCACCGTCCAGGCCAGCGCCGTCGTGAGGCTGCCCAGGACGTCGACCACGCCCATGTCCCCGGTCCAGCCGGCCCGTACGAGGTCGACCACCGGGGTCAGCGGCAACAGCTCGCACACCGAAGCCACCTGGTCCGGCATCACGTCCAGCGGCACGAACAGACCGGACCCGACCATCGACAGCATCATCATCGGCACCGGCGTCAGCTGGGCGGACTCCGCGGTCTTGGTGAACGCGGCGGTCGCGGCGGCCAGCATCACCATCTGCACCACACCGACCGCGATCCCGACTACGGCCAGATACGGGGCCTTCGGCGCGGACACGTCGAGCGCGACGCTCACCCCGCCCACCAGCAGCACACATTGGACGAGCCCGAGCAGGACGGCGGGGAGCGCGGACCCGGACAGGATCTCGGAATCGGTCAGCTCCCCGGCGCGCAGCCGCTTGAGGACCAGGCCCTCACGGCGGATCACATAGACGCCGACGAGGTTCATGTAGACGGCCAGCACCAGGGCCATGCCGATCGAACCGGGCACCAGCAGCGTGCCCAGGTCCAGCCCGGTGCCCCCCAGGTCGACGCCCTCGACGGCCGTCTTCATGCTGTACGTGAGCATGCCGGGCAGCACCAGCGCGTACGCCAGCGCGGCCTTGTTGCGGGCCAGCAGGGTCAGTTCGCCGCGGGCCAGCGCGAAGACGCGCCCCCGGGCGACGGTCGGTGCCATCGTGCTCGTACCGCTCACTGTGCCGCCCCCTGGGCCGTCGGTGCCGTCTGTGTCGTGTCCGCCGTGTCCGCCGTGTCGACGGTGCTCGCGATGTGCAGGAACGCCTCTTCCAGCGAGGCCGACCGGGCGTCGAGCCCGCTGAGTCCGATCCGCCGCTCCCGCGCCCACAGCAGCACCTCGGTGGCGGTGTGCTGGAGGTCCCTGGTGCGCAGCCGCACGGCCCGGCCCACCGAGTCCCGTTCGAGGGCGCCCAGCGCGGCGGGCGGCGGGAGGTCGTCGGTGGAGGCGCCCTCGGGCAGGGTGAAGGACAGGCGCGAGGGCCGCGCGGCCACGATGTCCGCGACCCGGCCGGAGGTGGCGATCCGTCCCGCGTGCATGATCGCGAGCCGGTCGGCCAGCGCCTCGGCCTCCTCCAGGTAGTGCGTGGTCAGCAGCACCGTGGTGCCCTGATCGCGCAGCGTCCGCACCAGCTCCCAGGTGTCCCGCCGCCCCTCCGCGTCCAGTCCGGTGGTCGGTTCGTCGAGGAACAGCACCTCGGGGCGGCCGAGCAGGGCGAGCGCCAGGTCCAGCCGGCGCCGCTCGCCGCCGGAGAGCATCTTGACCCGTACGTCCGCCCGCCCGGCCAGCCCCACCAGCTCCAGCCCCTCCCGGACCGGCCGGGCGCCGCTGGTGCACCCCGCCCACATCCGCGCGGTCTCGGCGACGGTCAGCTCGGGCGGGAGGCCGCCTTCCTGGAGCATCATCCCGATCCGCGGCCGCACCTTCCCCCGCTCCCGGTACGGGTCGTGGCCGAGGACCCGCACCGTGCCGCCGGTCGGGGCGGCGAGCCCTTCCAGCAGTTCGACGGTGGAGGTCTTGCCCGCGCCATTCGTGCCCAGCAGCGCGAACAGCTCACCGCGCGCCACCGAGAACGAGATGCCCCGCACCGCGTCGAACCCCCGGGCCCCGCTCGGCCCATAGCGCCGCCGCAGTTCGTCGACCGCGATCGCGTTCTCTGCTCGATCCATGGCTCCAGGCTTTCGCCGCCCGGGGGAGCCTTGTAGTGCGGGCTGTCATCGGCCTCGATGACAAATGTCATCGGGAGAGTGAGCCGGACAACAGAAAGACCTGGGGCGCCAGTCGAATCGACTGGCGCCCCAGGTCTTCATGGAGCGGACGACGAGGTTCGAACTCGCGACCTCAACCTTGGCAAGGTTGCGCTCTACCAACTGAGCTACGTCCGCATGCCTCCGACCGGCTTTCACCGATCGGCGCGCGCATCACTCTACTGGATCTCCCGAAGGGGAACGAAGAGTGATGAGAGCGGGTGACAGGGATCGCACACTGCGCCTCCCCCTTGGAAAGGGGGCGCTCTACTACTGAGCTACACCCGCATGGTGTGTTCCTCGGGGTTTTGGCCTTCCGGCCTCGCCCCTCGGCGTGCTCCAGACTCTAGCGGACCACCCGGGGTGTTGTGCAACTCGGCTGAACGCCACCTGAACGAGCGGTTCAGCAGGACTCGTTGAAAGCCTCGTAGACCTTCTTGGGGATGCGCCCCCGCGGCGGCACCTCCATGCCGTGCGACCGCGCCCAGGCGCGCACCGCGGCCGGGTCCGGGGCCACGGAGGTGCGGCGGTAGGTCCTGCCGGAGCGGGACCGCTTGCGGCCCGCCTCCACGAACGGGGCGAGGGTGTCGCGAAGTTTCGAGGCATTGGCGGCGGTGAGGTCGATCTCGTACGACTTGCCGTCCAGGCCGAACGTGACCGTCTCCTCGGCAGCCCCTCCGTCGATGTCGTCGGAGAGCGTGACTACTACGCGCTGTGCCACGGATATCGGTCCTTTCGGGCTGCATCGTTGCGTTGACGTGCAAAGATGTCAGCTGTCCAGTTGTTAGCGAACAATGCTTTTTCATTTGTACAGCGACCGGCATTGCATTGTGAAGCCCCGGTAATTCCGTCAGCGTGTCACATCACAATCCGGACGACGCGTTTTTGCTGGAACTTCCCCCGGTGGTTGTCGCGGATGGGCCGTGGCTGATGCGCGCATGTGACCCCGAACGAATATCTACCCGCGTAGATTTTTGCTCGGGGTAGGCTTGGGCCACCGCCTTACGCACCAGCACCACACCATCGGGAGTGCCAGTGGCACGCGTCGTAGTCGACGTCATGCTCAAGCCGGAGATCCTCGACCCCCAGGGCCAGGCGGTGCAGCGCGCACTGCCCCGCCTCGGTTTCGAGGGCATCGCCGACGTCCGTCAGGGCAAGCGCTTTGAACTCGAAGTGGAGGGCCCGGTCGACGACGCCGCCCTCGCCCGTATCCACGAGATCGCCGAAACCTTCCTCGCCAACACCGTGATCGAGGACTTCGATGTGAAGGTCGAGGCCGCCGGGGCCGGCGCCACCGCGAAGGCGGAGTCGTGACCGCACGCGTCGGAGTCGTCACTTTCCCCGGAACCCTCGACGACCGCGACACCCAGCGCGCGGTCCGGACCGCCGGCCTCGAGGCCGTACCGCTGTGGCACCGTGACAAGGACCTCAAGCAGGTCGACGCGGTGATCCTGCCGGGCGGCTTCTCCTACGGCGACTATCTGCGAGCCGGAGCGATCTCCCGCTTCTCCCCGGTAATGGAGACCGTCATCGCCCAGGCGAAGGCGGGTATGCCGGTGCTTGGCATCTGCAATGGGTTCCAGGTTCTCACCGAGACCCATCTGCTGCCCGGCGCGATGCTGCGCAACAACCATCTGCACTTCATCTGCCGCGACCAGAAGTTGCGGGTGGAAAACGCGGAGACCGCCTGGACGCGCTCGTACGAGCAGGGCCAGGAGATCAACATCCCGCTGAAGAACATCGACGGCCGCTATGTCGCCGACGAGCGCGTCCTCGATGAACTCGAGGCCGAGGGGCGCGTCGTCTTCCGCTATCAGGAGCTGAACCCCAACGGCTCCCTGCGCGACATCGCCGGGATCTCCAATGCGGAGGGCAATGTCGTCGGCCTCATGCCGCACCCCGAGCACGCCGTCGAGCCGCTGATCGGCACCGGTCGCACCGACGGGCTCGGATTCTTCACCTCGATCCTCAAGAGGCTGGTCAGCGCATGACCCTGGACGCCGGAACAGCCGAGGGAGCGACTGAGCGCCCCAGCTCGCGACCACAGAACCACATCGCGCGAAGGAGCGACCGAGCGTGACCCTCGACACTGTCAAGCACGCCGCCCAGACCCCGGACACCGATCAGCCCTGGGCCGAGCTGGGGCTGAAGCAGGACGAGTACGAGCGCATCCGCGCCATCCTGGGCCGCCGGCCCACCGGCGCCGAGCTGGCCATGTACTCCGTCATGTGGTCCGAGCACTGCTCGTACAAGTCGAGCAAGGTCCACCTGCGGCAGTTCGGCGAGAAGGCCCCCGAGACCGACGCCCTGCTCGTCGGCATAGGCGAGAACGCGGGCGTGGTCGACGTCGGCCAGGGGTACGCGGTCACCTTCAAGGTCGAGTCGCACAACCACCCCTCGTACGTCGAGCCCTACCAGGGTGCGGCCACCGGCGTCGGCGGCATCGTCCGCGACATCCTCGCCATGGGCGCCCGCCCGGTCGCCGTCATGGACCCGCTGCGCTTCGGCGCCGCCGACCACCCCGACACCAAGCGGGTGCTGCCCGGTGTCGTCGCCGGCATCGGCGGCTACGGCAACTGCCTGGGCCTGCCCAACATCGGCGGCGAGGTCGTCTTCGACCCCTGCTACCAGGGGAACCCGCTGGTCAACGCCCTGTGCGTGGGCGTGATGAAGCACGAGGACATCCATCTGGCCAAGGCGTCCGGCGCGGGTAACAAGGTCATTCTCTACGGCGCCCGCACCGGCGGCGACGGCATCGGCGGCGTCTCCGTGCTCGCCTCCGAGACGTTCGACGACACTAAGCCCGCCAAGCGCCCCGCCGTCCAGGTCGGCGACCCGTTCCAGGAGAAGCTGCTCATCGAGTGCACCCTGGAGATCTTCAGGGAAGACCTGGTCGAGGGCATCCAGGACCTCGGCGGCGCGGGGCTCTCCTGTGCCACCAGCGAGCTGGCCAGCGCCGGCTCCGGCGGCATGCGCGTCGAGCTGGACACCGTGCCGCTGCGCGACTCCTCGCTCTCCCCCGAGGAGATCCTGATGAGCGAGTCGCAGGAGCGCATGTGCGCGATCGTGACGCCGGAGAAGGCCGACCGCTTCCTGGAGATCTGCGAGAAGTGGGACGTCATCGCCACCGTGATCGGTGAGGTCACCGACGGCGAGCGGCTGGAGATCTTCTGGCACGGCGAGCAGATCGTGGACGTGCCGCCGCGCACCGTCGCCCACGAGGGCCCGGTGTACGAGCGCCCCTACGCCCGCCCCGACTGGCAGGACACCCTCCAGGCCGACGACGCGGGCAAGCTGCCCCGCCCGGCCACCGGGGACGAGCTGCGCGAGCAGGTGCTGCGCGTGATCTCCTCCCCGAACCAGGCGTCCAAGTCCTGGGTCACCGACCAGTACGACCGCTTCGTGCAGGGCAACACGGTCCTCGCCCAGCCCGAGGACTCCGGCATGGTGCGGGTCGACGAGGAGACCGGGCTCGGTGTCGCCGTCGCCACGGACGGCAACGGCCGGTACGCCAAGCTCGACCCGTACGCGGGCGCGCAGCTGGCCCTCGCCGAGTCGTACCGCAACGTCGCCGCGTCCGGCGCCAAGCCGCTCGCGATCTCCAACTGCCTCAACTTCGGCTCGCCGGAGGACCCCGCGGTCATGTGGCAGTTCGCGGAGGCCACCCGCGGCCTGGCGGACGGCTGCCAGATCCTGGGCACCCCGGTCACCGGCGGCAACGTCTCCCTGTACAACCAGACCGGGGAGACGGCCATCCACCCGACGCCGGTCGTCGCCGTCCTCGGCGTGATCGACGATGTCGCGCGGCGCACGCCGATGGCGTTCGCCGAGGAGGGCCAGCTGCTCTACCTGCTCGGCGACACCGCCGAGGAGCTGGGCGGCTCGGCCTGGTCGCAGGTCATCCACGACCACCTGGGCGGGCTGCCGCCCGCGGTGGACCTGGAGCGCGAGCGGCTGCTCGCCGAGATCCTGATCTCCGCCTCCCGTGACGGCATGGTGGACGCGGCCCACGACCTGTCCGACGGCGGTCTGATCCAGGCCGTGACCGAGTCGTGCCTGCGCGGCGGCAAGGGCGCCCGGATCGTCGTCCCCGACGGCGTGGACCCCTTCGTGCTGCTGTTCTCCGAGTCCGCCGGGCGCGCCGTCGTCGCCGTCCCGCGCAGCGAGGAGATCCGCTTCAACGACATGTGCGGCGCCCGCGGGCTTCCCGCGACCCGGATCGGGGTCGTGGACGGCGAGACGATCGACGTCCAGGGCCAGTTCTCGATCCCGCTGGCGGAGCTGCGGGAGCCCTACGAGGCGACCATTCCCGGCCTGCTGGCCTGAGCGCCCGTCGGGCTTGGCCCCGCCCCGGTGGGCGGGGCCAAGCCCGACGGCCGCGTCATCCCTTCGCCCAGAAGGCGTCGGCGGCGTCGATGTCCTCGACGCAGTAGTCGATGTCGCTGATCTTCCCGCCGACGATGGTGAAGAACAGCCCGGTCTTCATGTCCAGCGTGCGGTTGCCGCGTTCGGCGCGGAGGTGGTGGCCGGAGATCACATGCCCGCGCCCGTCGGGCATCACCGTCTCCAGATCGAACCGCAGTGTGCCGCCGGTCTCCTCGTACTCGGTGCGGTACAGCTGCATGCACGCGTCCCGGCCCTTGTGATGTCCGGAGATCATGTTGTCACCGGGCACATGGTGGACGACGTCCGCCGTCATCAGTGAGCCGACGGTGTCCAGGTCGCCCTGCTGGAACGCGGTGCATGCGCGGCGCACCACGGCGGCATCGGGGTGCTCGCCCATGGTCATTCACACCTTTCGTATCGATAGATACCCCTCTGTCCCCTTCTTTCATCCTCCGCCCACCCCACCGGAGTGTCGATAGGGTCGGCGCCATGCCGCCCCGTTCCCGCGCCCGCGCCCGCAACTACGACCCCGCCAAGACCCGCGCCGCCGTGACCGCACAGCTGCGGCACGTCCAGGAGGCGGTGCGGGGGCTGGACGAGGAGCGGCTGGCCGCGCCCACCCGGCTCGGCGACTGGTCGGTCCGCGAGCTGATCGCGCATCTGTCGATGGCGGTGGGAGCGGTCGCCCGTCATCTGGAGGACCCCGCGCCGCCCGCGCGGGAGATCGACGCCACCGGCTGGGCGGCCGCCACCGCGGGGCGCGCCGAGGCGATCGACGAGGACACCCGCGCCCTCGCGGCGAGCGTCGCGGCGCCTGATGAGCTGCTGGAGCAGGCCGCCGCCCGGTTCGCCGAGCTGGCCCCGGCGGCGCCGGGGGAGCGGTTGCTGGCGGCCCGGGTCGGGGCGATACGGCTGGACGACTTCCTCGTCACCCGCTGCGCCGAGCTGGTCGTCCACACCGACGATCTGGCGGCGGCCACGGGGCTGGACGTGCCGTACGACCGTCAGGCGCTGGCCACCGCCGTCCGGCTGCTGGCCGACGGCATGGCGGCGAAGGCGCCCGGCGGGTCGGTCGAGCTGCGCATCCCGCCGTTCGCCGTCGTGCAGTGCGTGGAGGGCCCCCGGCACACCCGCGGCACCCCGCCGAACGTCGTCGAGACGAACCCGCTGACGTGGGTCCGGCTGGCCGGCGGCCGGATCGGCTGGGCCGAGGCGCTGGAGGCCGGTGAGGTGACGGCGAGCGGTGAGCGCGCCGATCTCACCGGGTATCTCCCCGTGCTCCGCTAGCGGCCGAGGGCGGTGTGATCCTCGCCCCAGCCGCAGACGCCCGTCGATGGCCGGAATCGGCCGTACGCAGGCCGGATCGGGGGTCGGGGGAGGCCGGGAGCGAGTCTTTCGCGGATGTGACATACACCCTCTATCGGGTCCCTCGTTCGGCCGCACCGCGGAACTGGCCTAGACTCGATGCCGTGCCACGTGGTGACGGACGACTCAGCCACGACCTGCTCCCCGGTGAGAAGGGCCCCCAGGACGCTTGCGGCGTCTTCGGAGTCTGGGCGCCGGGTGAAGAGGTCGCCAAACTCACCTATTTCGGGCTGTACGCGCTGCAGCACCGCGGTCAGGAGTCCGCGGGCATCGCAGTGAGCAACGGCTCCCAGATCCTCGTCTTCAAGGACATGGGTCTGGTCTCGCAAGTCTTCGACGAGACCTCCCTCGGCTCCCTGCTGGGCCACATCGCGGTCGGTCATGCCCGCTACTCCACCACCGGTGCCTCGGTGTGGGAGAACGCGCAGCCGACGTTCCGGGCGACCGCCCACGGCTCGATCGCGCTGGGCCACAACGGGAATCTGGTCAACACCGCCGAGCTGGCGGAGCTGGTCGGGTCCCTGCCCAGGGACAGGGGCCGGGCCACCCAGGTCGCGGCCACCAACGACACCGACCTGGTCACCGCCCTCCTCGCGGGGCAGGTCGACGAGGACGGCAAGGCGCTGACCGTCGAACAGGCCGCCCCGATCGTGCTGCCGAAGGTCAAGGGCGCTTTCAGCCTCTGCTTCATGGACGAGCACACGCTGTACGCCGCCCGGGACCCGCAGGGCATCCGCCCGCTGGTGCTCGGCCGCCTGGAGCGCGGCTGGGTGGTGGCGTCCGAGACGGCGGCCCTGGACATCGTGGGTGCGTCCTTCATCCGGGAGATCGAGCCCGGTGAGATGGTCGCGATCGACGAGAACGGCCTGCGCTCCACGACGTTCGCCCCGGCCCGGCCCAAGGGCTGCGTCTTCGAGTACGTGTACCTGGCGCGCCCCGACACCGACATCGCGGGCCGCAATGTCTACCTCTCGCGCGTCGAGATGGGCCGGCGGCTGGCCAAGGAGGCCCCGGCCGACGCCGACCTCGTCATAGCGACGCCGGAGTCCGGCACCCCGGCCGCCGTCGGGTACGCCGAGGCGAGCGGGATTCCGTACGGCTCCGGGCTGGTCAAGAACTCTTACGTCGGCCGGACCTTCATCCAGCCCTCGCAGACCATCCGGCAGCTCGGCATCCGGCTCAAGCTGAACCCCCTCAAGGAGGTCATCCGGGGCAAGCGGCTGGTGGTCGTGGACGACTCGATCGTCCGCGGCAACACCCAGCGCGCCCTGGTGCGGATGCTCCGCGAGGCCGGTGCGCTGGAAGTGCACATCCGGATCAGCAGCCCGCCCATCAAGTGGCCCTGCTTCTTCGGCATCGACTTCGCGACCCGCGCCGAGCTGATCGCCAACGGGCTGTCGACCGAGGAGATCGGCAAGTCGCTGGGCGCCGACTCCCTCGCGTACATCTCCACCGACGGCATGATCGAGGCGACCACGATCGCCAAGCCGAATCTGTGCCGCGCCTGCTTCGACGGCGAGTACCCGATGGACCTGCCGGACCCGGGGCTGCTGGGCAAGCATCTGCTGGAGTCGGAGACGCAGAGCCAGAGCAGCGCCGACGCCGACGGCGTGCGGACGCTGACCGCCGGCGTCGGCGGCGCCGACGCGCTCCGCCGCCCGTAGCAGGCCCCGGGCACCCGGCCCTCGTATGTCGCTTTTCCGAAACGAAAGAACCCAAGGTCACATGTCTGAGTCCACTGGTGCCAGCTACGCCGCCGCGGGCGTCGACATCGAGGCGGGCGACCGCGCCGTCGAGCTGATGAAGGAGTGGGTCAAGAAGGCCGGCCGGCCGGAGGTCGTGGGCGGCCTCGGCGGCTTCGCCGGCCTCTTCGACGCCTCCGCGCTCGCCCGCTACCGGCGCCCGCTGCTGGCGTCCGCGACGGACGGCGTGGGCACCAAGGTGGACATCGCGCGCCGGATGGGCGTGTACGACACGGTCGGCCACGACCTGGTCGGCATGGTCGTGGACGACCTGGTGGTGTGCGGCGCCGAGCCGCTGTTCATGACCGACTACATCTGCGTCGGCAAGGTCCACCCGGAGCGGGTCGCCGCCCTCGTCAAGGGCATCGCCGAGGGCTGTGCGCTGGCGGGCTGCGCGCTGGTCGGCGGCGAGACCGCCGAGCACCCGGGGCTGCTGGGCGCCGATGACTTCGACGTCGCCGGGGCCGGTACGGGCGTCGTCGAGGCGGACGCGGTGCTGGGCGCGGATCGCATCCGTACAGGGGACGTGGTGATCGCCATGGCCTCGTCCGGACTTCACTCGAACGGGTACTCACTCGTCCGCCATGTGCTCTTCGACCGGGCCGGCTGGGCGCTGGACCGCGAGGTGCCGGAGCTGGGCCGGACGCTGGGGGAGGAGCTGCTGGAGCCGACCCGGATCTACTCGCTGGACTGCCTGGCCCTCACCCGCACGGCCGAGGTGCACGCCTTCTCGCACATCACCGGCGGCGGGCTCGCCAACAACCTGGCCCGGGTCATCCCCGACGGCTTGCGCGCGGTGGTGGACCGCTCGACCTGGACCCCCGGCGCGATCTTCGACCTGGTGGGGCGGCTCGGCTCGGTAGAGCGGCTGGAGCTGGAGAAGACCCTCAACATGGGCGTCGGCATGATGGCCGTCGTGCCGGGCGCGTCGGTGGACGTCGCGCTGGCCACCCTGGAGGACCGCGGGGTGCACGCCTGGGTCAGCGGAGAGATCACCGACCGTACGGCCGGTGACACGGAAGCGGTGACGCTGACCGGTGACTACGCGAGCTGAGTCGGCCGCGCCCGGCGCGCGGACAGCACAGAAGCCGGTCCGAGGCGGCTGCCCCGGACCGGCGGAGGTGCGGCGATTGCCGAGCGCCTGGAATGTGGTGGAAGGATCAACCCCGCTGGTGCGGGAACCACATTTCAGGCACGGCGACGTTGCACGGACGAGTCCGACCGGTCGTCGTCCTCGTCATCGTCGTCGTTGTACAGATCCGCGTACTGTGCGTACGGGTCATCGTCCAGCTCATCGTCATCCTCGAACGGCTCGCCATTCGGCGGCTGGTTCGATGTCGGCGATGCGCCCAGCTCCTCGGCCAGGCGTGAGAGGTCCGTCCCGCCGCTGTTGTACTTCAGCTGGCGGGCGACCTTCGTCTGCTTGGCCTTGGCCCGGCCGCGCCCCATGGCTCGACCCCCTCAACGACGGGGCTCGACGGCCCCAGAGTCTTGACACGCGTTCACGTTCATGAATCGGAGCGGACTCCCCAAAAGAGAGACCGGCCCGTAGGGCTTCAACGGTACCTGCTTCTGTGGCCATACGGTACGTCGCCCACACGACGTGCCACGAGGCAGAACCCGCGAGGCGCCCCGTCCCCGCTGGTCAGCTGCGATTTTAACCTGTCTCGTGGGCCGACCCGCCGAGGGGCCGTGAGGGATCTCTCGCCAAGGGGTCCCATACCGGCCGGTACGGCGTGCCCGGAAGAGCTTTCCCGCTCCCCACACGGCCTGTCGCGGCGGCTCATCGCGGCGGCTCATCGCGGCGGTCCGGCGGCGATCCGGCGGCGGTCGAGCGACGTCCGGGCGACGCCCAGGTGGCCCCCGGGCGGCGCTCGGACGGTGCTCAGGCGGTGCTCAGGCGGTGCTCAGGTGTCCCTCAGGTGGCGCCGTGGCCCTCCGCCATACGGTGTTCGGCGAGCCGGTCGGCGGCGGCCGCGGGCGGAATGCCATCGGTCCGGGCCCGATCAAAAATGGCCAAAGTTGTGTCAAAGATCTGTGACGCCTTGGCCTTGGCCCGCTCGAAGTCGAAGCCGTGCAGTTCGTCCGCGACCTGGATCACACCACCCGCGTTCACCACGTAGTCCGGCGCGTAGAGGATCCTGCGGTCGGCGAGGTCCTTCTCGACCCCCGGGTGGGCGAGCTGGTTGTTGGCGGCGCCGCACACCACCTTCGCGGTCAGGACGGGCACCGTGTCGTCGTCCAGCGCGCCACCGAGCGCGCACGGCGCGTAGACGTCGAGACCGGCGCGGATCAGGGCGCCGGTGTCCCGGACCGCCTCGATCCGGGGGTGGCGGGCCAGCACCCGGTCGACCGACTCGGCGCGCACGTCGGTGACGACGACCTCCGCGCCGTCCTCCAGCAGATGCTCCACCAGGTGGTGGCCGACCTTGCCGACGCCCGCGATGCCGACCCGGCGGCCGCGCAGCGTGGGCGCGCCCCAGGAGGCCTGGGCGCTGGCCCGCATGCCCTGGAAGACGCCGTAGGCGGTCAGCACGGAGGAGTCGCCGGCGCCGCCGTTCTCCGGGGAGCGGCCGGTGGTCCAGGGGCACTCGCGGGCGATGACGTCCATGTCGGCGACGTAGGTGCCCACGTCGCAGGCGGTGACGTAGCGACCGCCCAGGGAGGCCACGAAACGGCCGTAGGCGAGCAGCAGCGCTTCGGTCTTGATCTCCTCGGGATCGCCGAGGATCACGGCCTTTCCGCCACCGTGGTCGAGCCCGGCCAGCGCGTTCTTGTAGGACATGCCGCGGGCGAGGTTGAGCGCGTCGAGGACCGCCGCTTCCTCGGGGTGTTCCTCGGCGCTGTAGGCGTGGAAGCGGGTGCCGCCGAGGGCGGGGCCCAGGGCGGTCGAGTGGATCGCGATGACGGCCTTCAGGCCGCTCTCCCGGTCCTGGCAGAGCAGGACCTGTTCATGGCCGCCCAGATCGGTCCGGAACAGTATCGACAGGGGCGAGAGAGGGTTCGGCACGCGACTCTCCGTCGGACCGTCGACGCTGACGGTGTGACGTACGTCGGTCACGGTGGTGACTCCCAGAGGTCGGGGTAAGGCGCCCTCCGAGCTGGTGGGGAGGGCCGGTGGGCACGAGCGTAAGCCCTGGGAGGGCGCGGGAGCGGCCATGTCCCCGCCGAGTCCGCATGGTGGTCGTGGGACGATGCGGTGAGCAGGGGGTAGGCAACTCCTGGCGGTGGTATCGGCCTTGAGGGAGCGCGTGTGACCTTGGCGTCTTCGGTGATTGTCCCGTATGCGGCGTATCTCCGTGTCTATGAGCCACTGGGTGCTTTTCCCGAACCGGAGCGCACGCACTGGGCGGCCTACGCCAAGCGCGAGGAGCTGCCCGGCGTCCAGGACGAGCTGCGGCGGTCGCTCGCCGACCTGCTGCCGGTGCCCCCGGTGCCGGTTCCGGTGCACGAGAGCGCGGACGCCTTTGTGGCGGTCGTGGACGGCGTCACATGCGTCTGTCCGTGGCGGACGCGGCTGCGTGGCTGGTTGGCCCTGGAAGAGCTGCCCGAGCGCCTTCCCGGCCCCCTCCTGGACGCCGCGCTGCCTCCCGTGGTGCGCCGGCAGGCCGCCTCGGACTACGAGCAGTGGCTGGAGCGCAACCCGGACGCCCGTCCGTGGATCCGCTCGGCGACCTGGCATGTCCCGGTCCGCTGGTTCGTGCTCTTCGCGGACGAGGAGCGTGAGTGCACCAAGGGTGACGACGGTCTCATCCTGCGTTACCGCACCCCGATGGTCCAGGCCAGACGGCGGGTGGCGCGCGGGCTTAAGGTGCTCAAGGAGGCTCTCGGCGAGGGGCCGCTCATCGACGGCCTGGTCGACGTGGGCCGATGGCTGGAGGAATTCCATCCGCGGTCGCTGGTCGAACTGGACTACGGCGGTCTGGTGCACGTGGTGCCCGCCGGGCAGCTGGAGGACGATCGCTCGGCGGCGGACGTGGCGGAAGGGCTTGCGGCACTGAGGGACGGGGACGGGGAGCGTGCGGGCAGCGCATATGAGCGGCTGACCGATCGGTGGAGCGAGATCCGGGGACGACAGAACGCCAGCTAGGGCCGGACAGGGTCTGAACGGGCCGGTCCGGGGAAAGCGGATCCAACGGGCGGCCGGGTGCGTCAGAGCTGGAGCGGGGGACGTAGGTCCCGATCCGGGCCATTACGTCAATCGTGATCTAAAGCACTGACTTCGGGTCTTGCGGCAATCCCCCACCCTCGTGTCAAAATAGGACAAGGAGTCCGGGAAGTTCTCCTTCCGCCCAAGTATGGGCGGATTCATCGGTATTGCACTCCTTGGCGGATCTGATACCCCTGATCCTGTTGTGACTGATCGTCATCGCTGCGTGACTGTCCGCTATGACATGGTCCATCGGCTTCCGTCGAGGTTGGGCACCTGAGAGGGCAATTCCATCGGTTTGGCCGACGGGGCTGGACAGATGGTGTAGTTGTAGTGCCGAGGACAAGCCGTTCGTCCTATAACCGACTCGGCCCGCGTCCGCCATTTCGGGCAACGCGGGTCAAGGTGCAGAATTTAGAGGAAAGAACCGTGATGGTTCGGTTCTCCCGAGGAGGCCGCTCATGACCGCTCGCACCCCTGATGCCGAGCCGCTGCTGACCCCGGCTGAGGTTGCCACCATGTTCCGTGTGGACCCGAAGACGGTCACGCGCTGGGCCAAGGCTGGCAAGCTCACGTCCATCCGCACGCTCGGAGGGCACCGGCGCTACCGCGAAGCGGAGGTCCGTGCGCTTCTCGCGGGCATCCCGCAGCAGCGCAGCGAGGCCTGAACAACCGCATAACCGGGCATATCCGGGCCCCCCAGCCCGGCTTTCGCCTGTATGGCTCCACCACGACGGGTGCCTGCCCCAACAGGCCATCACCGCTCAACATGGGTGCGTCGTCGATCGCGCTGGACTCCGCCGGGTCCAGCGCGATCTTTTTATGCCCTCCCGGGCCCCCTCGCCGGGCTGTCGGCGACCGCTCCGGCGGGCATCGGGGCGCGGCCCGGGCGACCCTCTGTGACCCTCTCCGGAGGGCCCGGGCAGAGGGTGCAATTGCACATATTAAATTGACCTGTTGTGGGGCGGGCGTAAGTTCCCCCACTCGTCAAAACTCATTCAGTGACTCCCGTCACATGGTTCAGCGCTTGTTGGCTTCCGCGGAACAGCGGTGAGGGCTCAATGAGTTGACGAGTCGTCGGAGTGTGATCCCCCGGCGGGCGCCGGCTCCGCCGGGTCTGTTGGTGGCGGCGACGGCTCCATCGCCAGCCGCAGCAGCCGATGGCAGACCGGGCAGTGCCGGGTGAAGTGGCGGTAGCCCGAGGCGGCCGCCAGATGGGCCCGCAGCAGGGCCCTGGTCTCATGTTTCGCGGTCGTCGTCATATGCCGCACCTCCCGGCCACCCCCACGCCACCTTCTAGTGCCGCGTCAGCCAAGGTTTGCCCGGTAGCGAGGCGTCCTGGTGCGGTCAGATGCAAGGCGCCGGATCGGCCTCGTAGTGGGCCTACTCGGTCGATTCGGCAACGCCGCAGATGGCCGTGCCAGGGCGGCGAGCGGGGTGAACCTTGGCTGACGCGGCACTAGTCTGGGTACCGCCGGGCGCGGGCTGCCGTCAAGACGACCGGAGGCCCGGATCCTTGTGCGGATCCGGGCCTCCGGTGCGTATGTGCGGTCCTGACGGGATTTGAACCCGCGGCCTCCACCTTGACAGGGTGGCGAGCACTCCAAACTGCTCCACAGGACCATCAGTGACGCCTCACAGCCTGTCGGCTGTGTGCCTCGCTGTGGTGCGTCACAGACTCTACAGCAGGTCAGGGGGTGCGGTCGAACTCGCGCCCGCCCGGCCCGCCCGGCGGCTCCGGACGGGCCCAGGACACTACGGCGCGACCGCGTCGATGGCCTTCACGATGCGCTTGTCGGAGACCGGATAGGCCGTGCCCAGGGCGTGCGCGAAGTAGCTGACCCGCAGCTCCTCGATCATCCAGCGGATCTCCAGCGCCTCCGGGGGCACCGGGCGGCCCGCCGGGAACTGCTCCAGCAGCCAGGCGTACTCGTCCCGCATCTCCTTGACCTTCGCCATCCGGGTGCGGTCCCGCTCGGCGTTGGTGGGGAGCTGCTGGAGCCGGCGGTCCACGGCCACCAGATAGCGCATGAGGTCCGGCAGGCGGCGTACCCCGTGCGCGGTCACGAAGCCCGGCTTCATCAGCTCCGAGAGCTGTTCCCGGACGTCCGCGAGGGACGGCAGCAGCACCGGGCTCTTGATGCCCTTCAGCCGGCGCTCACACGCCTGCCAGGCCGCCAGCACCTCCTGGACCTTCCGGACGGTGTCCAGCGTGGCGTCCGCGATGTCGGCCCGTACCGCGTCGAAGAGCTTGCGGAACGATTCCTCGTCCCACGCCGGGCCGCCGCGCGCCGTGATGAGCCGGTCGGCGGAGGCGGACACACAGTCCTCGAAGAGCGCCGCGATGCTGCCGTGCGGGCTGCTGGAGAGCGCCAGCTTGGCCTGGTTGGACAGCTTCCCCTGCGCGAACTTCGCCGGGTTGGACGGCAGCTGGAGCAGGATCAGCCGCCGGGTGCCCCGCCACATCGCCTGCCGCTGCTCGGGCTCGGTGTCGAAGAGCCGCAGCGCCACCGACGCGCCCTCGTCCACCAGCGCCGGATACGCCTTGACCGGCTGGCCGCCGCGGCGGGTCTCGAAGGTGCGCGGCAGCGTGCCGACCGTCCACGAGGTCAGCCCGCCGCGCTGCTCGATGCCGACGGCCTCCTTGGAGGACTCGAACGCCTTGGAGATCGCCGCCCGGGTCTTCGGCTTCAGCCGCTGCTTGAGCGCTTCCAGGTCCTTGTCCTCGGCGAGCTTGCGGCGCCGCTCGTCGACCACCCGGAAGGTGATCTTCAGGTGGCCGGGGACCCTGCCCGGGTCCCAGTCCTCCGGTTCGATCCGCACCCCCACCATCCGGTGCAGCTCCCGGCCCAGGGCGGCCGTCAGCGGCTCCTGGAGCGGCACGGCGCCGTCCAGGAAGCGCCTGGCGAAGTTCGGCGCCGGGACGTAGTGGCGGCGCACCGGCTTGGGCAGCGATCGGATCAGCTCGGTGACCAGGTCCTCGCGCAGCCCCGGGATCTGCCAGTCGAAGCCGTCCGGGGTGACCTGGTTGAGCACCTGGAGCGGGATGTGGACGGTCACGCCGTCCGCGTCCGCCCCCGGCTCGAACTGGTACGTCACCTTGAACTTGAGCTTCCCCTGGCGCCAGGAGTCCGGATACGCGTCCTTGGAGACGCCCTGCGCCCGCTCGTTGATGAGCATCGACTTCTCGAAGTGGAGAAGCTCCGGCGCGGCCCCTCCTTCACGGCACTTGTGCTTCCACCAGGAGTCGAAGTGTGCCCCCGACACCACGTGCTCCGGGATCCGCTGGTCGTAGAAGTCGAACAGCGTCTCGTCGTCCACCAGGATGTCGCGGCGCCGGGCGCGGTGCTCCAGCTCCTCCACCTCGCCCAGCAGCTTCCGGTTGTCGTGGAAGAACTGGTGGTGGGTGCGCCAGTCGCCCTCGACCAGGGCGTTGCGGATGAACAGGTCCCGGCTCGTCTCCGGGTCGATCCGGCCGTAGTTGACCTTCCGCTGGGCGACGATCGGCACGCCGTACAGCGTGACCCGCTCGTAGGCCATCACCGCCGCCTGCTTCTGCTCCCAGTGCGGCTCGCTGTAGGTGCGCTTGACCAGGTGCTGGGCCAGCGGCTCGATCCACTCCGGCTCGATTTTCGCGTTGACCCTCGCCCACAGCCGGGAGGTCTCGACCAGCTCTGCCGACATCACCCAGCGCGGTGGCTTCTTGAACAGCGCCGAACCGGGGAAGACGGCGAACTTGGCGCCGCGCGCGCCCACGTACTCGTTCTTCTCGGTTTCTTTCAAGCCAACGTGCGACAGCAGCCCGGACAGCAGCGAGGTGTGGATGTGGTCCGGCGCCGCGTCCTGCTCGGACAGCTGGATGTCCATGGTCTTCGCGACCGTGCGCAGCTGGCTGTAGATGTCCTGCCACTCGCGTATCCGCAGGTAGTTCAGGTACTCGTGGCGGCACATGCGGCGGAACGCGGACGAGGACAGCTCCTTCTGCCGCTCCCGGATGTACGTCCACAGGTTGAGGAAGGCCAGGAAGTCGCTCGACTCGTCCTTGAACCTGGCGTGCTGCTGATCGGCCTGCTGCTGCTTGTCGGAGGGGCGCTCGCGCGGGTCCTGGATGGACAGCGCCGCCGCGATCACCATGACCTCGCGGACGCAGCCGTTGCGGTCCGCCTCCAGCACCATCCGGGCCAGCCGCGGGTCCACCGGCAGCTGGGCCAGCTTCCGGCCGACCTGGGTGAGCCGCTTGCGCGGGTCCTTCTGCTTGCCGTCCAGCGCGTGCAGCTCCTCCAGGAGCTGCACGCCGTCCTTGATGTTGCGCCGGTCCGGCGGGTCGATGAACGGGAACTTCTCGATGTCGCCGAGCCCCGCCGCGGTCATCTGGAGGATGACGGAGGCCAGGTTGGTACGGAGGATCTCGGCGTCAGTGAACTCCGGGCGGGTGAGGAAGTCGTCCTCGGAGTACAGCCGGACGCAGATGCCGTCGCTGGTCCGGCCGCAGCGGCCCTTGCGCTGGTTGGCGCTGGCCTGGGAGACCGGCTCGATGGGCAGCCGCTGGACCTTGGTGCGATGGCTGTAGCGGGAGATCCTGGCCGTGCCCGGGTCGATCACGTACCGGATGCCGGGGACGGTCAGCGAGGTCTCCGCGACGTTCGTGGCCAGCACGATCCGGCGGCCGCTGTGTCGTTGGAAGACCCGGTGCTGCTCGGCGTGCGACAGCCGCGCGTACAGCGGCAGCACCTCGGTGGACCTCAGCTGCTTCTTGTTCAGCGCGTCGGCGGTGTCCCGGATCTCCCGCTCACCGGAGAGGAAGACCAGGATGTCGCCGGGGCCCTCGGCCTGCAGCTCGTCCACCGCGTCGCAGATGGCGGTGATCTGGTCCCGGTCGCTGTCCTCGCCGCCCTCCTCCAGCAGCGGCCGGTAGCGCACCTCGACCGGGTACGTCCGCCCGCTGACCTCGACGATCGGCGCGTCCCCGAAGTGGCGGGAGAAGCGCTCCGGGTCGATGGTCGCGGAGGTGATCACGACCTTGAGGTCGGGGCGGCGGGGGAGGAGCTGGGCCAGATAGCCGAGCAGGAAGTCGATGTTGAGGCTGCGCTCATGGGCCTCGTCGATGATGATCGTGTCGTACTGGCGCAGCTCGCGGTCGGTCTGGATCTCGGCCAGCAGGATGCCGTCCGTCATCAGTTTGATGTGGGTGTCCGGGCTCACCTGGTCGGTGAAGCGGACCTTCCAGCCGACCGACTCGCCGAGCGGGGTCCCGATCTCGTCCGCGATGCGCTCTGCCACGGTGCGGGCGGCGATCCGGCGGGGCTGCGTATGACCGATGAGTCCTTTGACGCCCCGGCCCAGCTCCATGCAGATCTTGGGGATCTGCGTCGTTTTCCCGGAGCCGGTCTCGCCCGCGACGATCACCACCTGGTGATCGCGGACGGCCGCGAGGATGTCGTCCTTCTTCTGGCTGACCGGCAGCTCTTGCGGATAGGTGACGTCCGGTACGGCGGCGCGGCGGCTCGCGACCCGCGCTTCCGCCCGCTCGACGTCCTCGGCGATCTCGCCGAGGACGGCCGCACGGGCCTCGGGCTTGCGGATCCGGCGGGCGCCGTCGAGCCGGCGGCCCAGCCGCTGCTGGTCGCGCAGCATCAGCTCGGGGAGCCGCTCCAGGAGGGCGGGCAGGGCGGGGGCAGGAGTCGTGGACATACGGACCCCAGGATCTCACCTCGGCAAAACGGCTGGCGAACCATTTCCCCCGGGTGTTGTCCGGGCCACGTCGTGCCGTATGTCGGGTTTGTCCGTTCTAGCGTTACGTGCATGGCGGACGACGACTCCCCGCGGGCCCGGTCCCCGTGGGCCCGGTTCAAGCGCAGCCCGTACCTCCCGGCCTCGGTCATCGTGCTGATCATCTCGGCGGGCGCGGGGCTCTTCGCGGGCTCGTACACCTTCGCCTTCGCCAACCCCACCCCGCGCCGGATCCCCGTCGCCGTCGTGAGCGCCGACCAGGGCGCCGCCCTGCCGCGGCGGTTCACCGCCGGGATGGAGAAGGCCCTGGACGCCTCGCTGCGGCCGCGCTGGGAGCCTTCGTACGGCCGCGCCCGCTGGGCCGTGGAGGAGCAGCAGGTCTTCGGGGTCCTGCGGACGCGCGGCCGCGGCGTCGAACTGGGCCTGTCCTCGGCGGCGGGCGCCGGCGTCGCCCAGGTGCTCGCCTCGGCCGGTACGACGGTGGGCCGGACGGTGGGCGTGCCCGTCGCCGTGACGGACCTGAAGCCGCTCCAGCCGGGCGATCCGCGGGGTCTGGCGGTCTTCTACGTCTCACTGGCCGCGGTGATCATGGGCTTCCTCGGCGCCGTCCAGCTGAGTGTGAACGCGGCCGCTCTGAACCCGGCCGAGCGGATCGCCTTCACCGCCGCGTACGCGATGCTCGGCGCCTTCGTCATCGCCGCGATCGTCGACTGGGGGCTCGGCGCGCTGGATCTGCCCTTCGCCGGGTCCTGGGCGATCCTCGCCCTGACCATGTTCACGTCGGGGATGGTCTTCTCCATGTTCAACGTCCTGTTCGGACGCTGGGCGCTCATCCCCACCTGGGGGCTGATGGTCCTGCTCGGCAATCCCTCGTCGGGCGGCGCCGTCTCCTGGCCGCTGCTGCCGTCCCCGCTCGGCACGGTGGGCCGCTGGCTTCCGCCGGGCGCGTCCGTCAACGCCCAGCACACCGCCGTCTACTTCGGCGGGCACCAGCACGCTTTCCCGTTCCTGGTGCTGGCGGGCTGGTCGCTGGTTTCCGTCGCGGTCTTCTGGACCTGGCGCCGCCGCCATCCGGGCGGCCGCCCGGGCCGGGCGACTCCGGCCTCATGAGCGCCCTCGACCGGGGCGGGGACGTGAAGAGGCCCCTCCTGGAACCAGGAGGGGCCTTCGTCATGGAGCGCCGAGCAGGCCTTGCACCTACATCCCTCGTTTGGAGACGAGTATCTTTCCTTAGACGACCGACGCATCAACTTCCGCCCCTCGGGGCGGCGTTGCGAGATCTACTTTACCCCATCCGGTTCGTTGCTGACGCGCCGGGCCTCTTCGAGTTGATCTTCCAGGGCGACGATGCGGCATGCGGCGTCGATCGGGGTGCCCTGATCGACCAGCCGGCGGGCGCGGGCGGCGACCCGTAGCTGCCGGCGCGAGTAGCGGCGGTGGCCGCCCTCCGAGCGCAGCGGCGTGATCAGACCGGCTTCGCCGATGGCCCGCAGGAAGGCCGGTGTGGCGCCGAGCAGATCGGCGGCACGGCCCATGGTGAAGGCGGGGTAGTCATCATCGTCGAGCCGGCTGTGCTGTTTTTCTTCGGCCATCGACACCTCATCTTCCCTGTCGTCGGTCACGTCACATCGGTCGCGCGTCGAGGGGCCCTGGCGCCGAAACGGCTCCAGGGCCCCGAGGGGTTCAACACCATTTTCCGCGGACCCGTCTGTGAGGACAGGTGTGCGGGGATCGCGGATAACTGACCGGGGACCACCTTCCCTTCCGGGGCCTGCGGTACCCGAGCGGACTCAACTCCTCGCCCGGGCGATCCTGATGGTGTCGGCCTCCTTGTCGTCGATGTCTGCTGTGCCCTCATCGGGGCGTCGTGACTACGACAGAGAATCTAACTCCCGCGAGCCCGCCATGTCTACAGTCGTCACGACAGATTTCCGTCAGCGTTGACGCCGGCAGAGCGTGCCGGGCGGCAGAGCGGGCAGGCGAGCTTCTGCAAAGCGGAATATCCGATGTAACCAGGGGTGTACGCGCATGAACGGCACGAAGATCGCCAACGCTTCGGCTACGGCCTCGACCGTGGTGCGGGGGGACAGCTTTGGCGGCATTCACCGCACGCGCGCCGTCACCCGGGCCTTCACCAAGGGGCTCACGCCGCCTCCGGAGCCGGACGTGGCCGACGCCATCCTCCTCGTGGTGTCCGAGCTGGCCACCAACGCGCTGCGCCACGGGGGCGGCCGGTACACCCTCGAACTCTCCGCCGACGCCGACAGGGTCACCGTCGCCGTCAGCGATCCGAATCCGGCGGTGCCCCGGGCCCGTCCGCCCGACCTGAACACCGGCACCGGCGGCTTCGGCTGGCACATGATCCGCCGCCTGGCCCGTGAGGTGTCCATCACCCGGGGGCGCGGCAAGACGATCCACGTCAGCCTTTCGCGCTGAGCCCGCCGGCCGTACAGGGCCTCGCGCACAGGGCGCGCGCACGCAGAAGATCCCTCCCCTGATCTCAGGGAAGGGATCTTTCATGGAGCGCCGAGCAGGCCTTGCACCTACATCCCTCGTTTGGAGACGAGTATCTTTCCTTAGACGACCGACGCATCAACTTCCGCCCCTCGGGGCGGCGTTGCAAGATCTACTTTACCCCATCCCGGCGCCCCGCCGTCACCCCGTCGTCACCCCGCGGCCTTCGCCGCCCGCGCCAGCCGTAACGGGGCGGGGTCGCCGTCCGTCGCGAGATGGTCATCCACCGCCTCCTGCAGGGCCGTGAGCAGCGCCTCCACGGCGGGGGCCCGCCGCGTCTCCGCCCTCAGCAGGGCGTGCACGCGGCGCGGCGGCCAGTCGCGGAGGGGGCGGGCCACCACCCGTGGGTCGGGGTGCGGCGGCAGGGCCAAGCCCTCCGTGACGGCCGCGCCCACGCCGTGGGCCACCATGTCGTGGGCGGTGGCGGGGTCGTTCGTGATGGCGGCGGTACGGGGCTCGAAACCCGCCCGGGCGCAGGCGGCGGTGAACTCCTCGCGGTCCTCGTCCAGCACCCAGGCCTCGTCGGCCAGCGCGCTGAGGGGAATGGTCCGCAGATCGGCCAGCGGGTGGTCGGCCGGGAGCAGCACACAGCGCGGATCGCTGATCAGCGGCAGGTCCACCACCTCGGCCTCGGGCACGACGGGCCGCGCCCCGGCGCCGGGGGCATCGGGATCGGGGCCGGGGTCGTCCGGGCGGCAGCCGTCGCGGACGCTCACCAGGGCCACGTCCGTCCTCCCGTCCCGCAGCGAGCGGTAGGCGTCCGGGGAGCTGGCCCGCTCCACGACGATCTGCACATCCGGCCGGACGGTCCGCAGCCGGGCCACCGTGCCGGGCAGCAGCGAGGCGCAGGCGCTGTGGATCGCCGACACCCGCACCGTGCCCTGCGCGTGGGCGGCGTACGTACGGAACTCGTCCTCGACGGCCCCCAGCGCGGACAGCACCGCCTCGGCGTGCTGGGCCAGCCGGCGGCCCGCCGGGGTGAGCCGCACCCCGCGCCCCGACCGGACCGCGAGCTGGACGCCGATGGTCCGTTCCAGCGCGCGCATGCGGTAGCTGACGGCGGGCTGGGTGTAACCCAGTAATTCGGCGGCGGCGGTGTAGGAACCCGCGCGCGCCACGCCTGCTATGACCGCTAACTGATGGATGTCGAGCACATGAACACTGTAAAAGGTGTTTATGGATGCCGGGAAGATCCTTATTGGACGTAGATCCCGGTGCCCTACACACTCGGGGAGACGGCCAAGTGACGGCCGTTGTCAACGGTTTGCCGGACCTGCCGAGCTTATTTTCGTATTCGCCGCCGCCCCTACCACCACCGACCGCCCCCACCATTCGGTGTGCCGCCGATCCAAACCTTGCGGGATTTCCCTAGAATTTCTGCGGATTGGAATGGAACATGTCTGACAAAGACGGCTGGAACAGAATGCAGCCGGTGCTCGCACAGGGCGCCGTACAGCATCAGATGTCGCTGAACGAGACCTGCCATCCACCCCTTCCCGCCGTCCTGCGGGCCGTGTCGGAAACCGCCGCCGAAGCCCATCGCACCCTGGACGCGCTGGGCATGGGCCTGTCCCGGACCATCGCCGAGCACCTGGGGGTGCCGGCCGGGGACGTCGCCGTCGGGCCCGGTTCCGGCGCGCTGCTCCAGCTGCTCTTCTCCGCCCACACCGGACCGGACACCCACACCGTGCACGCCTGGCCGTCCTGGGAGGCGTACCCGATGATGGCGGCCAACGCCGCCTCCGGCACCGTGCGGGTGCCGCTGCGGGACGAGACGCACGACCTGGAGGCGATGGCGGCCGCCGTCACCGACGCCACGCGCCTGGTCATCGTCTGCAACCCCAACAACCCCACCGGCACCGCCGTCGGCGAGGCGGCCCTGCGGCGCTTCCTGGACCTGCTCCCCTCCCACGTCACCGTGCTGCTCGACGAGGCGTACATCGACTTCGCCGACGCGGACGCCGCCTCCGTCGCCCACGGCGTCGAGCTGTACCGGGAGGACGAGCGGGTGTGCGTGGTGCGCACCTTCTCCAAGTCGTACGGCCTGCTCAGCCTGCGCGTCGGCTACCTCGTGGGGCATGAGCGCGCCCTCGCGCCGCTGCGCGGCGCCCTGATGTTCCACCGGGTCGGCGCGGCGGCCCAGGCCGCGGCGGTCGCGGCGCTCGCCGAGTCCGCCGCGATCCGGCGCCAGTGCGAGGAGACCGCCCGCGAGCGGGAGCGGCTGTACGGGGTCCTGACCGAACAGGGCTGGCAGGTGACACCCAGCCAGGCCAACTTCCTGTGGCTGCCGATGGAGACCGGCGTCGAGCGCCTCACCCAGTTCTGCGCGGACCACGGCGTGGTGGTGTGCGGCAAGCCGGGCGAGGGCGTACGGGTGACCATCGCCGAGCCCGCGGCGAACGACGCGTTCGCGCTGCTGGCCGCGAAGCTGCGCGACGCGGACGGGCTCACCGGAGGGGCGGCCCGCGGCGGCGAGGAGACCCCGTGACCGCGGCCTCGCACACCACGGCCACCGCCCCGGCGGATCCGCTCTCCGCCGCCCACCCCACCCTCGCCCGGCTGCTGCGCGACCTCGAGTCCCGCTGGCCCACCGACGGCGAGCGCCTCCACCGCGTATCCCGCTACGCCCTGCTGCCCGCGGGCAAACTGCTGCGCCCGCTGCTGCTCGTGGAGTCGGCCAGGGCGGTGGGCGGCGGCTACGAGGAGAGCCTGCCCGCCGCGCTCGGTGTGGAGTACCTGCACGCCGGGTCGCTCGTCCACGACGACGTCATCGACGGCGACGCGCTGCGCCGCGGCCGCCCCACGGTCGTGGCCCGGTACGGCGTCGCGGACGCCGTCGTCACCGGCGATGCCCTGATCATGGGCATGTTCGCCGCCGTCGCCGAATGCGCCGACCAGGGCCTGCCCGCCGACCGGCTGCTGACCGCCGTACGGGTCCTGGCCCGCGCGGGGATCGACCTGTGCCGCGGCCAGGCGATGGAGGCCGAACTGTGCGGGGACGTGGGATGCGGACTCGACCGCTACCTCACGATGATCTCGCTCAAGACCGGCGCCCTCTTCCGCGGCTCCTGCCACGCCGGGGCCCTCCTCGGCGGCGGCGACGCCACCTGGCAACGGGCCCTCACCGACTACGCCGAACACCTCGGGCTCGCCTTCCAGATGCACGACGACCTGCTGCCGTACACCAGCGAAACCGTGGCCACCGGCAAGTCCGGCTTGAGCGACACCGCCAATGGCCGCCCCACCTTCCCCGTCCTCATGGCGTACGAGCGAGCCGACGCCGCCGAGCGCGAAGCCCTGCGGACCGCACTGGGCGGAACCCTGCCCGCCCAGGACGCCCACGACGCCGTACGCCGCGTCCTGGACTCCACCGGCGCGCTGCGGGCCGCGCGGGAACGCACCCGGGCGGAGGTGGACCGCGCCAAGGACCGCCTCGCGGAGCTTCCCTCCACCGAGGGCTCCGCCGTGCTCGCCGCCGTCGCGGACTTCTCCGCCGACCGGGAGCGGTGACCGTGCCCGGAGCGCGTTTCGCCACCGGGCTCGGGGCGCACCTGCAGACCTGGCGGCCGTACACCCTGTCCTATCCCGGCCTGGTCGGCCTGGCCGGTGCCGCGCTCGCCGACGGCTCACCCCCGGCGGCGCACCTGTGGGCCGCCTGGGCCGTACCCACCCTGAGCTGGATCGCCGGGCACTACCTCGGCGACTACTTCGACCGCGACCTGGACGCCATCGGCAAACCCCAGCGACCCATCCCCTCCGGGCGGCTGAGCCCCCGCGCGGCCGTCGCCTCCGGGATCCTGTGCGCCCTGGCGGCCGCCGTCGTCACCGCGCTGACCGCCTGGACCGCGCTGCTGCTCGTCGCGGCGGGCATGGCGGGCATCGTCGCGTACAGCAAGGTGTTCAAGGGCCGCGGGCTGTCCGGCAACGCGGTGCGGGGCGCGCTGACGGCCCTCACCGTCGTCTTCGGGGCGCTGACGGCCGGAACACAGCCCCGCTGGCCCGCGGTCCTGCTGGCCGCCCTCGCCTTCTGCGCCCACGACACGGCGTCCAACCTGGTCGGTACCCTCCGCGACATCGAGGGTGACCGCAGCGGCGGCTACCACACGCTTCCCGTCCTGCGCGGCGTCCGCTACGCGGCACGCACCGCCGCCCTGCTGTACGCCGCCGCGCTCGTCACCGCCACGGCCTGCGTACCGCTCGCCGCCCCCGGCGGCCGGGCCGCCTTCGCCGCCCTCCTGCTCGTCGCGGCGGCCTGCGGCCTCCGCGCCTTCACCCCGCTGCTGCGCGGCGCGGCCCCGCTGACCCCCGTACGGGCGCTGCGGGCCCACGAGGTCCTGGTCGCCGAACGCCTCATCCTGGCGGCGGCGGTGCTCGCCGGTGGCCGGGGCCCGGCCCCGGCCCTGGCGGTGCTGGTCCCGCTGCTCGCCCTCAGCGTCCTGACCCAGGCCAGGCTGCGCGCCCGCCACGAGTTCCCGCCGGACGACGGGGAGGCGGAGGGGACCGCGCCGCGCCCGGCCCGGCACCTCCACCCGGTCCCGGCCCCCGGTCCGTCCCCGGACCCCGGGCCGCCCACGGAGCGCACCGGTGACCGCCCCGGGGACGGGCCGGGCGAGCGCTCGCCCGGTGCCGACGACCCGCCGCAGCCCGTTCGCGCCGTACTACGGAAGGACCGTCCGAGCCCATGGTGACCTCACCCTCGACACCCTCGACCGGCCGGATCGACGCCGCCGTCACGGCCGGGGCCGAGGCGCTCCTCGCCCGGCGGCGCCCGGACGGGGTGTTCGCTCCCGACGCGGCGGAGGACCGGTTCTCCCCGGCGAACACCGCCCTCGCCCTCATCGCCCTGCACCTGGCCGGGGTGACGGGCCCCGACACCGCCCGCGGCGTCGACCGGCTGATCGAGGCGCAGCGGGACAGCGGCGGATGGGCCATGCGCGGGGTGCCCGACGAGGTGCTGACCACCGCCGTCGTCGCCGACGCGCTCGACCTGGCCGCCCCGCGCGACGCGGCCGGCGCCGCCCACGCCGTACGCGCCGGACGGCGGCGGCTGGCCGAGCTGGGCGGGCCCGAGGCGCTGCCGGAGCCGGTGATGGCGGGGCTGATCCGGCAGTTCGACGTCCTCGCGGGCCGGCTGGACGAGGCGGCGCTGCCCCGTCTCCCGCTGGAGGCGCTGCTGCTGCGCGGGCCCGCCCGGCGGCTGCTCAGCCTGCGGCTGCCGATCCTCGCGAGCATGGCGCTCGGCCAGGCCACGGTGCGCCGCCGCACCCAGGGGCTGGTACGGCGGCGGCTCGACGCCCTGGCCCGGCCCGCCGCGCTGGCCGTCGTCCGCGAGGCGTACGAACGGGAGGGCGGGTGCGGGGCGTTCAGCACCGACCCCTGGCTGACCGGCCTCATCTGCGTCGGCACCACCCGCTCCGGCCTCGCCCCGGACATCGTGCGCGCCGCCACCGCGTGGCTGCGGTCGGCGGCCGGCGCGGACGGCGGGTGGGAGCTGATGCCGCTGGACGTCACCTGGTCGAGCTTCGCCGCCTCCGCCCTCCTGGAGGCGGGGTACGCACAGGACCCCCGGCTGGCGCCGACCCGCGCGATGTTCCACGAGCGGCAGCAGAACACCCCCTTCGCCGCCCTCGCCTGCCCGCCCGGCTACTGGGGCTTCTCCAGCGCCCACAGCTGGCCCATGGCGCTGGAGACCGCGGAGATCAGCTCGGTGCTGCTGCGCCTCCCCGGCGGCGGTGACGATCCGCACGTACGGCGCGGCATCGACTGGCTGACCCGGATGCAGGACTCCGCGGGCTCCTGGAGCCTGGCCGTGCGGAACAGCAAACCGGGCGGGTTCGGCCCCTGCCCGCAGATGACGGCCAAGGCGGTCCGCGCGCTGCTGGACCACGGCGCGGGCGCCGACGACCGGCGTGTGGTGAAGGCCGTGCGCTGGCTCATCTCGCGGCAGCGGGCGGACGGTTCGTACGAGGCCCTGTGGTACCGGGGCCGTACGGCGGGCACCGCGGTGGTGCTGGAAACGCTGTGCCGCACGGTGGGCGCCGCGCATCCGGCGGCCGCACGGGCGGGCGCGTGGCTGCTGCGCCGCCAAGCCGACGACGGCTCCTGGGGCGGCGGCGAATCCGCGGACGGCGGCACCGTGGAGGACACCGCCTGGGCCCTGTACGGGCTGCTCGCCGCGGGCCACGACCCCGGATCGCGGCCCGTGACGGCCGCCGCCCGCTACCTGACGGACGCCCAGCGACCGGACGGCGGCTGGACCGGATCGCCCGTGAACGAATACATCCGCTTCTGCTACCGCTACGCGGACGACACGATCGCCTCCGGTCTCGCCCTCCGCGCCCTGGCCAAACTGCGCACGGCGTCCCTCGGGCCGGCGGAGGGTTCCGCATGAGCGGGAGGAGCACGCGGTACGACGCCGTCGTCTGCGGAGCCGGAGCCGGAGGGCTCGCCTCCGCGCACGCCCTGGGCGCGCTGGGCCTGCGCGTCCTCGTCGTCGACAAGCAGCCCAGGATGCGCCCGGTCGCCAAGGGCGAGGTGCTGCAGCCCGGCGCGCTGCGCGTGCTGCGCCGCTGGGGCACCGAGCGGCTGCTGGAGCAGCGGGGCGGGGTACGGCTGGGCCGCCTGGTGGTCCGGGACCCGGCCGGGGCGCCGCTGATGGCGCTGGACTACGGCAGGCTCCCCGAGGGCGACCGATGGCTGCTCTCCCACGACCACCTGGCCATCCTGGACGCGCTGGCCGAAGGCATCGGCCCGACCGTGGAGGTGCGCCGGGGCGCCCTGGTCGAGGAGACCCTGCGCGACGGCTCGGGCCGGGTCGGCGGCGTGGCGATCACCGAGGGCGGGCGGCGGTACGAGGTCCGCGCGCCGCTGACGGTCGCCGCGGACGGCATCTCGTCCCGGCTGCGCCGCGCCGCGGGCATCGACGCCCGGCGCGTGGACTACCCGCACCGCCTGGTGTCGTTCGACCTCACGGGCGCGCCCCGCCCGGACGACTTCTCGGCGTACCTCAGCCCGCGCGGGCTGAGGCTGGTGTACGCGCTGCCCGGCGACCGGGTGCGGCTGTACGTCCAGACCGCGCCCGACGAACTGCGCGGCGGCCGCGACCGGTCGGCCCTGGCCGCCTGGGCCGAGGGGGTGGTGGCGGAGGTGCCCGCGCTGGAACCCCTGTCCGGGCCGCTGCTGGCCGGTCTGGACAGCAGGCAGATGCTGCCGGTGTCCCGTTTCCTCTCGCCCCGGCTGGCCGTCCCCGGGATGGCCTTCGTCGGCGAGGCCGCGTACGCCGTGCACCCGATGGCCGCCCAGGGCATGAACACCGCGATCACCTGCGCGGCCTCCCTGGCCGACCACCTCGGCCGCTTCGGCGTCGCCGACGGCGCGCCGTCACCCGCCACCGTGGACGCCGCGCTCCGCGCCTACCAGGCGGAACGGCGGCCGATCCTCGCCCAGGCCGCCACCACCAGCGACAACGCGGCCCGCATGGTCACCGACCTGACCTGGCGCGGCCGGGTCGTGGGGCGGCGGGCGGTCCGCTTCACCGGGCGCAATCCGCGGCTGCTGCACACCGTCACGTACAACATGTCCGGCCTGGGCCCCCGGCCGATGACGTTCCTGGACCGCCTCCACCAGCTCGGCGTCCTGCCCGACCCCCGCGCCCACCGCGTCCCCCAGCCCTGAAAGGCCAGTGTTCATGCAGAAACAGGAAGCAGTCGTACGCCCGGTGTCCGGCGCCCTCGGTGCGGAGATCTTCGGGATGGACCTGACGGACATCGATGACGCCGACTTCGAGCGGATCCGCGAACTCCTGCTGCGCTACCTGGTGATCTTCTTCCCGGACCAGTCCCACCTCACCCCGGAGGCCCACATCGCCCTCGGCAAGCGCTTCGGCGAGGTGGAGGTGCACCCGTTCCTGCCGAAGGTCGAGGGCCATCCGGAGCTGGCGCTGATCGAGTCCGACAAGGGCGGCAAGGCCGATGAGTGGCACATCGACGTCACCTTCAGCCCCAACCCGCCGGTCGCCTCCATCCTGCACCTGGTCACCTGCCCGGAGTCCGGCGGCGACACGATGTGGAGCAACCAGTACCTGGCGTACGAGACGCTGTCCGAGCCGTACCGCGAGATGCTCGACGGGCTGACCGCCGTGCACGTCCTCAAGGCGCCCGAGGTCGGCGAGATGAAGGCCGAGCACCCGGTGGTGCGGGTCCACCCGGAGACCGGGCGCCGCTCGCTGTACGTCACCCGCATGTGGACGTCGCACATCCCGCAGCTCAGCAGGCACGAGAGCGACACGGTCCTGCAGTTCCTCTTCGAACACTCCGAGCAGCCCGCCTTCAACTGCCGCTACCGCTGGCAGCCGGGCGCGGTGGCCATGTGGGACAACCGGGCGACCCAGCACCTGGCCATCAACGACTACTCCGCCTACCGCAAGGGCCAGCGGGTCACCATCCTCGGCGACCACCCGACCGGCGACGCCCCGCGCTGGAAGAACTACGAGCGGCGCGGCGACGAGCGCTACTACCCGCGCCGCGTCAACGCCAAGGCGGGCTACTGACGCCGCCGCCGTACGGCCCCGGGGGCGGCCCGGGGCCGTACGGCGAGAAGCGACACCGGCCGCACGGCGAGGGCGACGCAGACCGTACGGTGAGTCCGACACCGGCCGTACGGCGAGAAGCGACACCCGCCATACGGCGAGGGTGACGCCCCCTACGCCCCCAGCGCCCGCGCCCCCGCCGCGCAGCTCTCCCGCAGCGCGGCCAGCTCCTCCGGCGGCAGCCGCTCGGCGCTGCCCCGCCGCCCGCCGTCCAGCAGCCCCCGCGCCCCGGCCAGCCATCCGTCCAGCGGCTCGACGCCGAGGTGCTCCGCCAGGCGGATGAGTTCGGCGTCGGGGGCGTCGAGCAGCGCCTCGTACGACAGCGGCAGCACCAGCTCCCCGGGCAGCGCGTCGAGGTACCCCAGCCCCTCGATCACCGTGTCCGACCACAGCCGCCCGAAGGCGGCCAGCGGCACGGGCCGCGTCAACAGGGGCCCCACCTCGGCGCTTTCGTCGCCCATCAGCGCGGCCAGCTCGCCGGGGACGTCGCCGCCCTCCCGCGTCAGCTGGATCATCCGGAAGCCGGGGTGGCGGCTCATCGACAGCGCGCAGTCGGCCCCGTCCCGGTACAGATGGACGAACCGCGCCTCGGGGAACACCTCCCGCAGCCGGGGCACCAGCCGCAGCGAGTACCCGGACCGCTCCACCACCGCCCGGCTGCCGAACCGCTCGGCCAGCGCGTCGAACAGCGCCCGGTGATGCTCCCCGACCGGCCCCCGGGGCCGCCCGCACACCACGGGCCGCAGCGCGTCGAACAGGGCGTCCGGATCGTCGCCCAGATGCGGCAGCGTCGTCATCGCCACCGCCGGAATCCCGCCCCCCGCCGCCGAGAACCGCCCTCCCGAACCGGGATACGTGTGCTCCGGCAGCCCGAAACCCTCCCGGATGAGCCGATTGGCGAACGCGGGCGGGGTCGCCAGGATCTCCCAGAACTCCTCCCCGGACAGCGCCCCCTCGGGCAGCGCGCTCGGCTCCAGCGAGGCCATCAGCTCACTCAGGCTGAGGATGTGGGGGTGCAGACGCAGCACCTCCGACAGGGCGGTGGAACCGCACCGTCCGGTTCCGACGACGAAGGTCAACGGCCGTGCTGCCATGTTTCTCCCGAGCGTTGAGGGGACGCCGGGACCGACCATTTCCAGCCCCGGACTCCTGCGCGCCCCGTACCCACCCGTCCCGCCCGTACCCCTGCCCCCACCCCTTACCAGGGCGATCACCACACTGGCGGGTTGAGCCGGGCGAATCCTTCCTGCCGCTGGTAGGGGAAGTACGGGTAGGGGGCCGTCCTGCCGCTCGCCGCGTCGAGCTTCGCCACCTGGCCGGGCGTGAGCTCCCAGCCGACGGCGCGGGCCGGGGCGTACGCGTAGCACGGGAGCGCCCCCGCGCGCTGGATGTTGGTGGCGCATACTCCTATGTACATAACCAACATCGCGGGGGAGGGGCAGCGTGTCCGTGACCCAGATCGATATCGACGATGACGCCCTGGAACGAGCAATGGCCCTGTCCAAGGTCAGGACCAAGAAGGAAGCGGTCAATCTCGCGCTTCACTTCTATGCCGAGCAGCAGGAGCGGGCGGCACGCATCAGCCGGCACTTCGAGCGTGCGCGGAACTGGGGCGCCGTCGAGGACGCGGAGCAGCTTCACCAGGCGGAGAAGCGCACCCGGTGATGTACCTGCTCGACCCTCCGGCCTCGTCCGATTGCTTCGCGATCCCAAGCTGCAATCAGCCTGGTACGACGCGATCGACGCCCAGGTCGTGGCGTCCTGCTCTCCACAGCGCGCCGAGTTCCTGTACAGCGCCCGGAACGGACGCGAGTACGACGAGATCGCGGAGATGTTCACGGACCTGTACCCCGACGCGTCGGTGCCGAAGAACGCAGGCCGCTGGGTCGGTTCCGTACAGCACCGCATGGCCCAAGCGGGCGAGCATCGCAGTGCCTCGGCGATGGACCTCATCATCGCCGCGACCGCTGCCCACCACGGCCTGACCGTCCTCCACGACGACGCCGACTACCGAGCCGTCGCCCGGCACGCACCTGATCTGAGCGAACACAACGTCCACGATCTGGCCTGACGCGGGAGTGCGGCCGGAACCGTCCATCTGGGCCCTCGCGCCGGTGATTGAGCCGCCGTCACCGACTCCGCCGGCCAAGGACACAGAACTCGTTACCTTCGGGGTCTGCAATGACCACCCACGGCTGGTCGCCCTGGCCGATGTCGACACGCTGCGCGCCGAGAGCCTCAAGACGAGCCACCTCGGCGTCCTGGTCATCAGGCACGAAGTCGAGATGCAGCCGGCTCTTGGCCTTCTTGCCCTCATCGAGCAGAACGAACTCCAACCCCGGCGAGCGATCCGGCTCCGGGCGGATGGCGAACTCCACATCAGAGGTGTGGACGACAACCCAGCCAAGAGCCTCGGCCCACCACTGCCCCAGGGCCGCCGGATCCGCCGAGTGGACGATGACATTTCTCCATTCCAAGGCCATCAGCCGAGCTTAGAGCGACCAGGCCCTGGGGAGCAGGCGCTTTTCCCGGAGAGCGGGTTCTCGCACACTGCCGGCGCTTGGCACTGTCCCGTTTCTGCCGATGACCGACACCGCTTGCCTCCCCGTTCCCCGCCGGGTCCGCGGTGAGATCGCGAACCCGGACCGAGGTATCAGGAGTGATCGAACAGAGCGACTACGCTCCGCGGTGCTTCCCGGCCGAAAAAGATTCCCAGGTTCCGCGCCGAGCGGCCGGCGGCGTCGCTGCTCCGCGGGAACAGCCGCTCTTCGTAGGCGCTGAGCGCGACCTCGACGTCGGGTTGCTCAACCAGCTTGCCGGCCAGGTCCGCGCCGTCGAACATGGCGAGGTTCGCGCCCTCGCCGGCAAAGGGCGACATCAGATGCGCGGCGTCACCGACGAGCGTCACTCCGGGCACCCTGTCCCAGTCAAGGCCGACGGGAAGGGCATAGACGGGCCGGAGCCACGGTTCCGCGTCGCTCTCCGTCACGAAGGCGGTGAGCAGTGGCGACCAGCCGTCGAACTCGTCGGCAAGCTGGCGGAGGCCCACGGACGGGTCGCCGAAGTCGATCGACCTCATCCACTCCTGGGGCTTGTTCAGCGCCACGTACCCGCGCACCTGCCCGTCGGCGTAGCGATGGGCGATGATGCCTTTGCCCGGTGCGACCGCCATCAGCGTGCCGCTGCCGATCGCAGCCACGCTCGCCCGGCAGTTCTGGCCGCCCGAGGTGAGGGCGATCTCGATGAAGCAGGTTCCGCTGAAGAGAGGCTCGGCGGGGGTGAGCAGCGGACGCACCTTCGACCAGGCGCCGTCCGCGCCGATGACGATGTCGGCGCGCGTGGCGGAACCTTCCGCGAAGGTGAGGACGTAGCCGCCCTCCGGACGGTGCCGGACCGAGGCGACCTTGTGGCCCCACCTGATCGTCCCGGGCGCCAGCGAGTCGATGAGCAGGCGCCTGAGTTCGCCACGATCCACCTCGGGACGGGGCGAACCGGGGTCCGCGGGCATGTCGGACAGGATCGTGCCGTGGCGGTCGACCACACGCTTGGCGTCCTCGCCCGGGCGGACCAGAGTGAGGAACTCGTCGTACAGACCAGCTGCGCGAAGCGCGACCTGTCCGGTCTCTTCGTGGATGTCGAGCAGGCCGCCCTGGGCACGGGTCGTCGCCGAAGCCTCACCCTCGTAGATCGTCGCGGCGACGCCGTGAGCCTGCAGCACCCGGGCGAGCGTCAGCCCGCCCAGTCCCGCTCCGACGATGGCGATGGTCTTCTGCATGCTGCGCTCCTCTGTAGCGCCGACACGCGCCGGCGATGGTCAGCGCCGTGAGCGGACGGGATGTCCGGTCTCGGCAGGAGACGCTCACCGATCAGAACCATCTGCGTCGATGTATGTGCGATGCCCAGCGGGTGGACCCGCGAGACATGGTTTTTCGCGACCCCGCGACTATAGCCCGGCACCCACCTCGCGGCGGCCGGGGCCGCTCACGCCACCGCGCCCGCCACGTTCATCTCCGACAGCCGACTCGATCGGCTCGGCGGTGTCGTTGGGCGTGGTTGTCCGAGTGCTGCCTCGTCCACGGCCAGGCTGCTGCACTGGTCCATCTGGCGCCGACAGCACCAGGCGACAGCCCGGCGCAGCCACTACCGACGACGAGCCCACTGGAAAGATCGCGAAACCAGACTGGAGTACTAGGAGGACCCCGTTAGGTCTACGCGCCGACCACGACAACAAGGCCCATCGGTGTCCTGCTGGATATCGAGCTCGGCCAGGTGGTCTGCTGTACGGCCGTGCCATTCGATGAGGAACAAGGTGGAGTCGTCGCTGCTCACACCGCCCCGGGCGCGTTCCAGGTCGGCGGCGAGCCTGCGGACGGTTTGAATAACGCCCTTGCTGGAAGGCACGACGCGCTCGATGGCCTCGATCAAGCGGGCTTCATGGAACTCTTGCCCGGTGGGCCCTCGTTCCTCGATGACGCCGTCGGTGAAGAACAACACCCGATCCCCCGGAAGGAGTTGATGCCTGGCTACCTGTGGGGCGGGGAGACCGAAGCCCATGGGCAGCCTGTCCGCACTCTCCAGCCGCTCAATGACGCGGTGCCCCCTGATCAGCAGCGGCTCCGGATGACCGGCGTTGACCCACTGGAGGTAGCCCGTCGAGACGTCCAGGCGCATCATCTGAGCGGTCACGAAATGTTCGAGTCCGAACGTGCCGTCGATGCTCCCCTCCCTCAACGCGTACAGCTCCAGGAGCCCGACATCCATGCGTCGGCCCCGGCGATGGGCTCCCAGCGCGAGGGTCGCCAGCAGCGCGGCTTCCAGCCCGTGCCCCATCGCGTCGATGATCGCCAAGTGCAGGACATCGCCGTTGAGCGCGTAGTCCAGGCTGTCCCCCGCCACCTCATATGCCGGCTCCAGGGCAGCGGCGAGAGATACCTGCGGCGTGTGCATCGCCAACGGAGGAAGTTGCGCGTACTGGATCTCCGCGGCCAGGCTCAGCGGCCGGCCTTGGCGTCGGGCCATGAAGAACTGGTCCGTGTAGCGGGTCTTGGAGATCGTCATCTCCGCGATCAGGGCCGCGAGTCGCCGCAGGAGCCGACGGTCGTCCTCGCCCAAGGTATCCAGGGTGATCGACAGCACGCCGACCTCGTCAGCACCATCACCAGCGGCACATGAACGCGCACCCCGTCGGCCTGCGACTCCTCCACCATGCGCCTGCCGAGGAATGCCTCCCCCTCCGGTGATCCGTCAATGGCGATCGGCTCACCCACAGTGAGGCCCCGGCCCGGCAGCGGCACCAGTGTGATCAGCGCGTAGTCCTGAAGGCGTACCGAAACGTCGCGGCCTCCAATCCTGGCAACCTCTTCCGCCACCAGCGGAGCGATGAGCTGCGGCGGCAGCTCGTGAGACCGGTCCAGCAGCTGCCCGAGCAGCCGCTCACCGAACCCTTCAGAGCGATCCTCAGGAATTCGCCGGGGGCCGTGCCGACCCTCATCCACGGGCACGCCACCTCCCCAACGCGGAACAACACTCCCAGCTCAACCATCGCCCCCGACGATCACCGCGGCCCCCGGAGGGAGCCCGCGAGGGTGAAGACCCTCCCCCCCCGCCCACAGGGACCACCGTCCCCTCCCCACGCCCCGGAGCAGACGCCAGACAGCAAGATCCGCAACGGATGTGCTCTGCGGCACGTACCGTTTCTTGTCAGGCTCGGCAGGGGCGTTGCCCCTGGGGACTGGCTGTTGCAATCGGGAGGCTGCGCAGTGTCAGTGCAGCCGGTGGGGGCAGCGGTTTGTTGGCCGGGTCGGTGCGGAACGACTGGAGCAGATAGGCCACCAGGCGCCGGGACGCTGCACCGTCATCCGGGAGGGCGGTCGCCAGACCGCAGTGTGCCAAGAGGACCACGGCGAGGTCGGAAGGGTGAAAATCGGACCGTAGCGCGCCCGACGCCTGGGCCCTGCGTACCAGAGTCGTGAAGTCCCGCTCGGCTCGTTGCCGGGACCGCGCGTGTTCCGACGCGGTTTCCGGGAAGGCCGCGACGAACGCGGCCGGGAACCCGCGTTCCTCCCGTTGCAGAGCGCAGACCGTCTCGACCAGCTGCTGGAAGCCCTGCCACGGGTCAGGGGCGGCCAGAGCCTCGGTGAGCGCCCGCGCGCAGGTCTCCATCTGCTGCGCGAACGCGCCTCTCACCAGGGCGTCCCGGGTCGGGAAATGCCGGTACAGCGTCGCCACGCCGACCCCGGCCCGTCGGGCCACGGTCGCCATCGGGGCGTTGATCCCGTGCTCCGCAAAGACCGCACGGGCGGCGACGAGGACGCGCTCCCGGTTGCGCCGGGCGTCCGCCCGCACCCCGTCCCGGGCTGTGATTCGAGAGGATTCCGCCATCACTGTCTCTCTCTTCCGGCCCAAGCGGACGATTGCGTCCACTTAAGAGCTTACGGTCGATGCCAGCTCCCTGTACGGCCCCCGGCGGCAAAGGCAGAACGATGAACGACCGCATGATGAAGACAGTGCTCTACGACCGCTACGGCGGCCCCGACGTGCTCTACACGGGCCACGTGCCACGCCCCGAGCCGGCCCCCGGCGAGATCCTTGTGAAGGTGTGCGCGTTCAGCGTCAACGGCGGCGAACTCGCAGCACGTGCCGGCCGTCTCCGCCTTCTGAGCGGCCGGAAATTCCCCAAGCGCGTCGGGTTGGACTTCACCGGCGAGGTCGCCGCGCTGGGGGCCGGAGTCACCCGGTTCGCGGCCGGCGACCGCGTATGGGGGGTCTTGGGCCGCACCTCCGGGTTCGGCAGCGCCGCCGAGTACGTGACCGTACCCGCTGAGCGGGTCGGCCGACTCCCCGACGGCCTTGACCTGGTGGACGCCGCCGCGCTGCCGGTGGCCACCACGGCCATCACCGCGCTGCGGGACAAAGCCGGGCTGCGCCCCGGCGAACGACTCCTCGTCCGGGGCGCGGCGGGCGGTGTCGGCAACGCTGCCGTCCAGCTCGGACGGGCCTACGGCGCCGAGGTCACGGCCCTGGCCCGTGCGGCCAACCTCGGCTTCGTCCGCGGGCTCGGCGCGCACAAGGCCGTCGACCACCGGACCGTGCGGCCGGCGGAACTGGGCCGCTTCGACGTGGTCCTGGACACCGCGGGGACCGACCTGCGGGCCTTCCGGCGCCTACTGAATCCGGGCGGGCGCATGGTCACCATCGCCTTCGACCTGAAACGGCCCGCTGCGTCGCTCGGCTACGTCGCGGCCAGCACGGTCCACGGACACGGCCGGGTGCGTTTCTTCAGCGGCAACCCCACGCGGGCGGACTTCGACGACCTTGCCCGCCATGTGGTCGAGGGCAAGCTGAGCCCTGTGGTGGACACGGTCTTCCCCCTGGAGAAGACAGCAGCGGCACACCAGGCGCTGGAAGCGGGCGGCGTCCAGGGCAAGTACGTGGTCAGGGTCGCGTAGGACGGCTGTGGAGGTGCTGATCACAGCCACTCGTTGATGGCAGCGATGAGGACGGTCGCCTCGTGGCGGACCGCCAGCTTGTCGTATCGCGTGGCGATGGCGCGGTGCCTCTTGAGGTGGTTGATCCCGCACTCGACCGCGTGCCGCTGTTTGTAGTCGTCCTTGTCGAACAGTAGCCGTCACCGGCCACGAAGAAGCCCCCTCCGGGCGAACCGGGAGGGGGCTTTGCCCTGGTGAGGGCTGCGGTGGCTGGGGCCGGGGTCGAACCGGCGACCTTCCGCTTTTCAGGCGGACGCTCGTACCAACTGAGCTACCCAGCCGCAGCGGTCCTGACGGGATTTGAACCCGCGGCCTCCACCTTGACAGGGTGGCGAGCACTCCAAACTGCTCCACAGGACCTTGCGTGTGTACGAGAACGAGTCTCGCACAAGGCGGTGTACGGGCCTAACGGGTTTCCGTTGAGGGGGTCGTACTGCCTGCGATCTTCTCGGCGGAGATTTTGCTTTCCCCGCGTCGATGTCGCTGGATCAGCGTATCAGACCTCAGGCCCTGTCCTGACCGGGCCGAGGGCCGTGCCGGGTGCCGTGCCGAGGACCGTGTGGAGGGCGGTGCGGATGGCGGTCAGGCGGGCCGGGGAGGCGAGGCCCGCGTGGTAGAGGTGCAGTTCGTCCGCGCCCGCCGCCAGGCAGGTGGTCCATTCGGCGGCCAGGGCCGACGGGTCCGCCGGGCGGGGTGGGAGGGCCGGGACGTAGGCGGCGAGGCGGGTGTCCGGGGCGGCCAGGGGGCGCAGGGCGGTGAGGTTGGCGGCGCCCTGGTCGGCGCTGGTCCAGGCGGAGGCGACCAGGGTGGTCACGGGCGGGGCGGGGGCGTCGGCGATCGTCGCGAAGGGGCCCGTGGCCCAGGGGTCCGCGCTCGCGTGCAGGGTCAGGGGGAGGGGGCCGGAGGCGGCTGCCAGGACCTCGCGGCGCAGGTCCGCGGTGAGGGTGGTGCGGATCTCGCGCAGGGTCGACATCAGGGTGGGGGAGAGCGGGGTGGAGCCGTCCAGGGCGTCGGCGACCTGGTGGCGGAGGTGGCGGGGGTCCAGGCCGGCCGCCTCGTAGCGGGTCAGGCAGGATCCGCAGAAGCACCACGACAGGAGGCGATCGCCCGCCTCGCCCCAGTCCGCGCCCTCGGTCTTCTCGTGGTGGCCGCCGTGTCCCAGGCCCAGCGGGCCGCACGCCTCCAGCACCAGGCCGTCCGGCTCGCCCAAGGTCAGGACCTCCCGCACCAGCGTGGTGCAGTACGCCCTGACCTCGGCGGACGAGGGGCACAGGGCGTACGGGTACGGGTCGCCGAAGGCGTTGCGTACGGCGAGGTCGGGGTGGGCGCGGCCGAGGCGGGTGTTGTGGGTGAGGACCGTCCAGGCGTGGACCGGGAGGCCCACGGCGCGCAGCGCGTCGCGGGCCTCCCGGAAGGAGTCGGGGGTCGGCATCCAGGGCGGGGTGCCCGGGGTCAGGCGGGACCCGGCCCACGCCTCGCCCCTGACCGGCAGGTACAGCGCGGCGTGGTGCGCCTCGACCACCCGGTGCGCGGGGTGGAACGGGGTGGCGGCCCGTACGGAGTGGTACGCGGCGGCCAGGGCCACCGCGTCCACCCCCAGGGCCGCGATCCGCTCGGCGGCGGCCGGGTCGCCGACCACGTCCCAGGGGTACAGATACGCCGTCGCCGTCACCACCGCGGCAGGCCCGCCTGGAAGTCCGGGTTCACGCGCCGCATGTATCCCGTGTCGTCGCGCTTCCGCAGGCCGCAGGTCAGGTAGTTCTCGTGCAGCCGGGCGAGGACGTCCTCGTCCAGTTCGACGCCGAGGCCCGGGCCGGTGGGGACCGGGATCGCGCCGTCCACGAAGGTCAGCGCGCCGGGCCGCACCACGTCGTCCTGGGCGCTCCACGGGTAGTGGGTGTCGCACGCGTACGTCAGGTTGGGGGTCGCGGCGGCGAGGTGGGTCATGGCGGCGAGGCTGATGCCCAGGTGGGAGTTGGAGTGCATGGACATGCCCAGGCCGAAGGTGTCGCAGATCGTGCCCAGGTGGCGGGTGCGGGTGAGCCCGCCCCAGTAGTGGTGGTCGCCGAGGACGACCTGCACCGCGCCCTGCGCGACGGCCGGCGGGATGTGGTCGAAGGCGACCACGCACATGTTGGTGGCCAGCGGGAGCGGGGATTCGGCGGCGACCCGCGCCATGCCCGGGATGCCGCCGGTGGGGTCCTCCAGGTATTCGAGGACGCCGTCCAGGGCCCGGGCGACCTCCAGCGAGGTCTCGTGCGTCCAGGCGGTGTTCGGGTCGAGCCGCAGCGGATGGCCGGGGAACGCCTCGCGGAGCGCGTGGACGGCGGCGATCTCCTGGTCGGGCGGGAAGACGCCGCCCTTGAGCTTGATCGAGCCGAAGCCGTACTGGTCGATCATGCGGCGGGCCTGCGCCACGACGCCCTCGGGGTCGAGCGCCGCGCCCCACTCGTCCTCGTCCGCGCCCGGGTGCCCGGCCCACTTGTAGAAGAGGTACGCGCTGTACGGGACCGACTCCCGGACCGCACCGCCGAGCAGATCGCTCACCGGGCGGCCCGCCAGCTTGCCCTGGACGTCCAGGCAGGCGACCTCGACGGCCGCGTGCACCCGGCCGAGGTCGAAGGAGGAGATCTTGCCGCCCGCGTGGTCGAAGAGGGTCGCCGCCTTCTCGTACAGCTCGCCCAGCGCGTACACGCTCAGGCCCGCCAGATGCGGGCGCAGCGCCGCGAGCCGGTCCAGGTGGAGGGTGTCACCGAACGTCTCGCCGAGGCCGGTCACCCCGTCCTCCGTCACCAGCCGCACGATGCTGCGCAGCGCCCATGGCTCGTGGACGCCGTCCGCGTTGAGCAGGGGCGGGTCGCGGAAGGCGATCGGGGTGATCACCAGGTCCTTGATGCGCATATGTGTGGTCACACCTGTCCGAGTCCGGCGTCGATGATCTTTTTGAGTTCGGCGAGGTGTTCCTCGCTCGGGTCCACCAGCGGCGGTCGTACCCCGCCGACGTCCAGCCCACGCAGCCGCACCGCCGCCTTGATCAAGGAGATGGCGTAGCCGGGGACCTTGTCCCGCAGGGCGACCAGGGGCTGGAAGAACGCGGCCAGCAGCCGTTCCGCGGTCGCGGTGTCGCCGGAGCCGACCGCCCGGTGGAAGGCGAGGGAGACCTCGGGGGCGAAGCAGAACACCGCGGAGGAGTAGAGGTCCACGCCGACGGCCCGGTAGGCGGGCACGGTCATCTCGGCGGTGGGCATGCCGTTGAAGAACTGGAAGTCCTCGCCGACCGTGGAGCGCACGGTGAGCACGATGCGCTGCATCAGGTCGAGGTCGCCGGTGCCGTCCTTGAAGCCGGTCACCCCGGGGATGGAGGCGATGCGGGCGGCGGTCTCGGGGGTGAAGACGGCGTTGCCGCGCTGGTAGACGATCAGGGGCAGCCGGGTGGCGGCGGTGACCTGTTCGACGTACCGGACCAGGCCCTCGGGCGGGAAGGTGACCAGGTACGGGGGCAGCAGGAGCAGCCCGTCCGCCCCGGCCCGCTCGGCGGCGCGCGCGAACTGGGCGGCCAGCGGGACCGGGCCGCCCGCGCCCGCGTAGACGGGGACGCGGCCGCCGGTGACCTCGACGGCGATGCGGACGACGCGTTCGTACTCGCCGGGCTCCAGGCTGTGGAACTCACCGGTGCCGCAGGCGATGAACACCCCGCCGGGACCGGCGGCGACGCCCTGCTCGATGTGGGTGGCGAGGGTCTTCTCGTCGACGGTGCCGTCGGCGGCGAAGGGCGTGACGGGGAAGAAGAGCACTCCGGTGAGTCTCATACGGGACCTCATCAGTGGGGGGTGGGCAGAGAACAGATGACGGATGGCGGATGACGGATAGCGGATGACGGATATCGAGTGACGGATGACAGACGGTGAAAAATGTCAGCGTCTTGACGGCATCCGTCAGCCCTTCAGCGCTCCGGCCGTCATGCCGCGGATCAGCGACCGCTGCAGCAGCAGATAGACGATCAGGCTCGGGATGAGCGCGAGCAGCGAACCGGCCAGCACCAGCCCCGGCCCGATCGTGTCGCTGCGCATCGTGGAGAGCGCAACGGACAGGGTGTAGTCCGAGGGGTCGTTGGCGACGATCAGCGGCAGCAGGTACTGGTCCCAGATCATGATGAAGCCGAAGACGGTGATCACGCCGAGCGCCGGGCGGCACAGCGGCAGCACGACCTGGGCGAAGATGCGCCACTCCCCGGCGCCGTCGATCTTGGCGGCCTCCTCCAGCTCGGCGGGCAGCTCCCGCATGAACTCCGTCATCACGAAGATCGAGAATCCCCAGGCGCCGAGCGGCAGGATCATGCCGAGCAGGGTGCCCTTGAGGCTCAGGTGGACGACCGGGAGGTCGCCGAGGACGAGCGAGAGCGGGATCGCGATGACTTCCTCGGGCAGCATCATCGTCGTCAGGAAGAGCAGCGACAGGATGGCCCGTCCCCGGAACCGCTTGCGGGCCAGGGCGTACGCGGCGAAGACGCTGACGCTGACCTGGAGCAGCAGCGCGCCGCCCGCGACGATGAGGGAGTTGGCGAGGTAGTGCCAGACGTCCCGTTCGCCCGCGACCTTGAAGTTCTCCAGGGTCGGGGAGTTGGGGATGATGGACAGCTTGGTCGGGTCGGGGTTGTTGTCGAACGCGCCGGAGAACAGCACGATCAGCGGTCCGGCGAAGATGGCGAGCGCGATCAGGCACAGCAGGGCCCGGAGCGCCATGCTCAGCAGATGGCTGCGGCCGGTGCGCCAGCCGAGCGCGGTCTCGACGCTCTGCGAGACGCCGACGCCGCCGGGGCGGCGCTGTTTGCCCGGAAGGGAGAGCGTCATGGCCGGGCCTCCTTCCGTCGCTGGTACCACTGCATCGTGACCGTCAGGCACACCGTGACCAGGAACAGCAGTGTGGCGGCCGCGGAGGCGACGCCGATCTCGTTGCGGGTGAATCCGAGCTGGTAGATCCGGGTCATCCAGACGTCCGTGGATCCGGCGGGTCCGCCTCCGGTGAGGACGTAGACCTCGGTGAAGGTGCGGAACCCGCGGATGGCGGCGAGGGTGAGCAGGATCGTGACGACGGGCCGCAGCGCGGGCAGGGTGATG
Source organism: Streptomyces sp. NBRC 110028 (assembly GCF_001417735.1). Lineage (GTDB taxonomy): Bacteria > Actinomycetota > Actinomycetes > Streptomycetales > Streptomycetaceae > Streptomyces. The sequence continues at coordinate 49,342 of NZ_BBUZ01000022.1, read as the reverse complement.
TGGCGCAGCCGCTGCCAGGTGTTGGCGCCGTCGAGGGCGGCCGCCTCGTACAGACCGCGGTCGACCTGGGTGAGCCCGGCGAGGACGATCACCATGTTGTAGGGGCCGCCGGTCCAGACGGTGACGGCCATGACGGACCAGATGGCGGAGCCCGTGTGGTCGAGGTAGTGCAGCGGCCCGATGCCGAGGAAGCTGAGGATGGTGTTCAGGAAGCCCGCGCTGGTCGGGTAGTAGAGCAGCCGCCAGATCTCGCCGACGACGGCGGTGGCGGTGACGACCGGCAGGAAGACGGCGGAGCGCATGAACCACAGGGAGCGCGCCGGGCCTTCGAGCAGCAGGGCCAGGAAGAAGCCGACGATGACGGAGCCGATGGTTCCGCCGACCGCGAGCAGCACGGTGTGGCCCAGCGCGGCCTGGAACTGCGGATCACCGAAGACCGACCGGTAGTTGGCCAGGCCCACCCACAGGTTGCCGAGGAACGGCCGGACGTCGTAGAAGCTCAGCTGGACGCCCTTGGCCATGGGCAGGTACTTGAAGACGACGAAGAGGAGCAGGGCGGGGGCCACGAACAGCCAGGGGACCCACGCCGAGGCGGTGAGGCGGCGGCCGCGCGGGCCCCGCTTCACCGCCCCGGCGGGCGGGGCGGCGGCCCGGCGGCGCCCGCCGGGCCGCGCCTCGGCGGCCGCCGCCGTCGTGGAGACGGCCGTCGTGCTCCCCGCGTGGTCCGGAGACGTCCCCGCGTGGTCCGGGGGCGTCGCCGAGCGGCCCAGCGGCGTCCCCGCGTGGCCCAGGGGCTGGGTCACTTGGCCACCCCTTGGGAGGTCAACTCCTGCTTCAGGGTGGAGTTCAGCTCGCTCAGCCCGCCCTTGACGTCGGAGCCGCAGTTGGCGAACAGCTTGTTCAGCGCCTCGGCGGTGTCCTGGCGGATGGGCTGGTAGTTGATCGCGGACGGGAAGGGCTTGGAGTCGTGTCCGTACGCGTCCGAGAAGATCTTCCACCGCGGGTCGTGGTAGACCTTGCCGGTGTCCACCTTGGTGTTGACCGACAGCCGCACGACGGGGGCGTCGGGGGCGGTCATGCCGAGCTTCTGCGCCTCGGGGCTGATCAGGAACTCGGCGAGCTTGCGCTGCTGCTCGGACTTCTTGGACCCGGCCATCAGATAGACGTTCTCGCCCTCGGCCAGCACGGTGTTGCCGTCCGGGCCCTTGGGGGCGGGGATGACCTCCAGCTTGTCCTTGCCCGGGGTCTTGTCGAACAGCGGGAACTCATAGGGGCCGGTGAGGGAGATGCCCACCTTGCCCTGGGTGAAGAAGGGGTACGAGTCGCCGGTGGTCATCGTGAGCGAGCCGGGCTGGGTGACCTTGCTGGAGCAGTACAGGCCCTTGAGCCAGTTGACGGTCTTGACGTTCGCCGGGGAGTCGGCGACCGCCTGGTACTTGCCGCCGCCGCGTGAGGCGACGATGTCGCCGCCGCCCTGCCAGATGAAGTTGGACGCGAACCAGGCGAGGTAGCCGTTGTTGGTGGAGCCGGGGACGAGGAGGCCGTAGGTGTCGTTCTTGCCGTTGCCGTCCGGGTCCTTGTTCGTGAAGGCCTTGGCGACGTCGAGCAGTTCGGCCCACGTCCTGGGGGCCTTCATGCCCACCTTCTTCAGCCAGTCCTTGCGGATGAACATCCCCTGGGCCTGGCGGGAGAACGGAATGCCGTAGGTCTTGCCGTCGGTGCCGACCGCGCCGGACCAGGCGGTGCCGGTGATGTCGGAGGTGCCCGCGATCGCCTTCTTGTCGATGGGCTGGAGCAGCCCCTGGGACTGGTAGTTCCCGAGGCTTCCCATGTCGTTGATGGTGACGTCGGGCAGGTTCTTGGAGGCGGCTCGCTGCTGGAGGAGCTTGTCGAAGTCGACGACGGGCTTGTAGTCGACCTTGATGCCGGTTTTCTTGGTGAAGGCGCCGAATATCCTGTTGTAGGCCTTCGCGTCCACAGCGTCGCTGCGGGTCCACACCTCCAGGGCCCCCTTGGCGCTGCCGCCGCCGCTGCCGCTGGTGCTCGCGCCGCACCCGGCGACGAGGGAACCGGCGAGTGCCACGCATACCAGAGGTGCCAGTCGCTTTGTTGTGGCTGAGTGTCTGAACATGGCCACCGCTCGTTCGCATAGATGAACACTGGTTATGTCTACGAACCAGATGGCGGGACGCTAGAGCGCTCCGAGACGGCTGTCAATACTTGTTTCGCTGTGTGCCATGTTGTTTGCTAAGTCGGAATCATTGCCTCCATATCCCCGGCTGAACAGGGCATCTCTCGAATCTTCGAGAGGGATACGGACAATGATCAACACCGCCCGGACGCCCTGGCCGGGCGTGCCCCCCGTCTCGCTGCCTGTGCGGCACCCTGCTCCGGAGGTCAGTCATCGGACTCCGCCGACGCTCAGATCGAGCCATGATCACGTACTACGAGGACCCCTCGCCCGGCACCGGAGCACTCGCCCCCCGCGCCGCCTTCCGCTCCGACGCGCGGACTCTGTCCCTGAACGGCGCGTGGGACTTCCGGCTCTTCCCCACCGTGGCCCACGCGGAGGCCGCCGAGGCCGCCGAGGAGGGGACGGAGAGGACGGAGAGGACGGAGGGGACGGAGGGGACGGAGAGGACGGAGACGACGGCGGAGAGGACGGAGACCGCCGGCTGGGAGCCGCTGCCCGTCCCCTCCCACTGGGCCCTGCACGGCCACGGCGCCCCGCAGTACACCAACATCCGCTACCCCTTCCCGGTCGACCCGCCCCGCGTCCCCACCGAGAACCCGACCGGCGACCACCGCCTCGTCTTCGACCTCCCCGACGACTGGCCGGGGCCGGACGACGGCCGCACCCTGCTGCGCTTCGACGGCGTCGAGTCCTGCTACCGGGTCCGCCTCAACGGCCGCGAGCTGGGCACCGCCAAGGGCAGCCGGCTGCCGCACGAGTTCGACGCCGGCCCGCATCTGCTGCGCCGCGGCAATGTGCTGTCCGTACGGGTCCACCAGTGGTCCTCCGGCAGTTACGTCGAGGACCAGGACATGTGGTGGCTGGCCGGGATCTTCCGCGGTGTGACGCTCCTCCACCGGCCCGAGGGCGCCGTCCGCGACGTCTTCGTGCACGCCGGATACGACCACCGCACCGGCCACGGCACCCTGCGCGTGGACGCCGACCCGGGTGGCCGCGTCACCGTCCCCGAGCTGGGCCTGACCCTCGCGGCGGGCGAGACCGCGACCGTCCCCGGCGTCCGGCCCTGGTCCGCCGAGGCGCCCCGGCTGTACGAGGCGACGCTCGCGACCGACGCCGAACGCGTCCCGCTGCGCCTGGGCTTCCGTACCGTCGCCGTCGAGGACGGGCTGATCACGGTCAACGGGCGGCCGCTGCTGCTGCGCGGCGTCAACCGCCACGAGTTCCACCCCGACCACGGCCGCGCCGTCCCGTACGCCACGATGCGCGAGGACGTGGCTCTGATGAAGCGGCACAACATCAACGCGGTCCGCACCAGCCACTACCCCCCGGACCCCGCCTTCCTCGACCTGTGCGACGAGTTCGGGCTGTGGGTGATCGACGAGGCAGACCTGGAGACCCACGGCTTCGTCTACGGCGGCTGGCACGGCAACCCCGCCGACGACCCGGACTGGGAGGAGGCCCTGATCGACCGGGCCGCCCGGATGGTCGAGCGGGACAAGAACCACCCGAGCGTGATCATGTGGTCGCTGGGCAACGAGTCCGGCACCGGCCGCAACCTGGCCGCCATGTCCCGCTGGATCCGGGACCGCGACCCGCACCGGCTGATCCACTACGAGGGCGACTGGTCCTGCGAGCACACCGACGTCTACAGCCGGATGTACGCCTCGCACGAGGAGGTCGAGGCGATCGGCCGCCGCGCCGAGAAGCCTTGGGACGACCCCCGGCTGGACGCCCGCCGCCGCGCCCTGCCGTTCATCCAGTGCGAGTACGCGCACGCGATGGGCAACGGCCCGGGCGGCCTCACCGAGTACCAGCGGCTGTTCGAGACGTACGAGCGGCTGCAGGGCGGCTTCGTCTGGGAGTGGATCGACCACGGGCTGCGCGCCCGGGACGCCGCCGGGCGGCCGTACTTCGCGTACGGCGGCGACTTCGGCGAGACGCAGCACGACGGCAACTTCTGCGCGGACGGCCTGGTCTTCCCCGACCGGACGCCGTCCCCGGGGCTGCTGGAGTACAAGAAGGTCGTCGAGCCGGTCGGGATCGCCGTGGACGCGGCGGCCCGCACCGTCCGCGTCACCAACAAGTACGACGTCATCGACCTGACCGGGCTCGCCTTCCGCTGGTCACGCGAGGTGGAGGGGCTCCGGGTGGCCGAGGGCGCCCTCGGCGTACCGCCGCTCGTCCCCGGGGAGTCCGCCGAGGTGGCGCTGCCCGAGCCGGATGCGGAGACCGAGGGCGAGGAGTGGTGGACGGTACGGGCCGTCCTGGCCGCCGACACCGCCTGGGCACCGGCGGGCCACGAGGTGGCGTGGGGCCAGGCGCGCGCCCGGGGCCCCGCCGTCAGGCGTACGCCCGGGGCGCGCATAGCTCCCGTACGCGCCCCAGAGTCCGCCGGGCCTCCCGGCGGGATCACCCTCGGCCCGGCCACCTTCGACCCCCTCGACGGCAGTCTCCGCACCCTCCACGGCCTGCGCGTCGCCGTCCCGCCCCGGCTGAACGTCTGGCGCGCCACCACCGACAACGACCGGGGCCCGGACGAGGCGACGTCCCTCGCCGCGCAGTGGCGTCGCCACGCCCTGGACCGGATGCTGCACCGCTGCGACGGCGTCACGGTGGAGGACGGCGAGGCGCTGGTGGTCAGGGCGCGGGTGGCGCCGCCCGGGGGCTTCTTCGGCCTGACCGTCGTCTACCGCTGGACCAGCGAACGGACCAGCGAACGGACCGGAGAGCGGACCAGCGAACGGACCGGAGAGCAGGGCGGCGACGGCACCGGCGACGGCACCCGGCTCGACCTCGCCGTCGACATCGTCCCGGACGGCGAGTGGCCCTGCCCGCTGCCACGCCTCGGGCTGACCATGGGCGTACGGGCGCCGCTGGACCGGATCGAGTGGTACGGCGGCGGCCCCGGCGAGTCGTACCCCGACACCCGGCGCGCGGCGCGCGTCGGCCGCTGGGCGACGACCGTGGACGGGTTCCAGACGCCGTACGTCTTCCCGCAGGAGAACGGCAGCCGCGGCGACGTCCGCTGGGCCGAGCTGCGCGGCCCGGACGGCGGCGGGCTGCGTATCGAGGGCCGCCCAGCCTTCGCGCTCACCGCCCGATGCTGGACCACCGGGCAGCTGGAGGCCGCCCGGCACCCGGCCGACCTGACCCCGGGCGAGGTGCTCCACCTCGACCTGGACGCGGCCCACCACGGCATCGGCACCGCGTCCTGCGGCCCGGGCGTCCTGGCCCCGTACGAGCTGCGGGCCGCCCGGACGCGGTTCGGCGTCGGCTTCACCCTGCCGCGCTGAGCGCCGTACGCACCCCCGGGAAAAGCACGAAGGCCGCGTCTCGACGAGCGAGACGCGGCCTTCGCACCAAAACGTGTGGGTGCCCCCAACGGGATTCGAACCCGTGCTACCGCCTTGAAAGGGCGGCGTCCTGGGCCACTAGACGATGAGGGCCGATGGCCCACCTGGGCGCCTTCCGGCGCTTTCGGGGACGCGAGAAGCATATGGGATGCCGGTGAGGTTCGCCAAAACGGTTTACGAACCGCTGACGAACCGCTTACCGAGCGGTCGTCGCCGGGGCCGCGCCGGGCCGGTTCTCGGCGGGCAGATGGCGGCTGACCTCGGCCTTGGCCAGCCCGAGCCCGCCCAGATCTATCTCGTCCCAGGCCTGCAGCCGATGAGTGTCCCGGTCCAGGTAGAGGACCGACGCCTGCACCGTGTCGGGCTCGGCGTCGTCCACCGCGCGCAGCCCGCTGCCGCCCGTCGAGCCCTCCGTCATCAGCCGGGTGCCGCCGGGCAGCACCTGCGTCCGGCGGTGGTGGACATGACCGGCGAGGGCGAGGGGGACCGTGCCGTCGGTCTCCTCGGCGGCGAGCGGATTGTGGGCGACGGCGATGTCCACCGGCGCGCCCGCCGCCTTCCGGGCCCGGATCGCGTCGGCCAGCGCCCGGCCCGCCCGGCGCTCGGCGGCGTCCCCGGCCACGGCGGCGGAGCGGTCCGGGGTGAACTGCGGATCGCCGACGCCCGCGATCCGCAGACCAGCGACGGTCACCGTCCGCCCGTCGTCGACGACGTGGACGCCCTTGCGGCCGGACAGATGGCGCTGCGTCGTCGCCGAGTCATGATTGCCGCGTACCCATACATAGGGGGCGCCGAGGTCGGAGACCGGTTCGAGGAAGCCGTTCTCGGCGGCGGTGCCGTGGTCCATCGTGTCGCCCGTGTCGACGATCACATCGATCTTGTACTGCTCGACCAGTGACTGGACGATGTGCCAGGCGGCCGGGTTGAGGTGGATGTCCGATACGTGCAGGACGCGCATCGTCGTCGGATCGGGTCGGTAGGCGGGCAGGGTCGATGTCGCCTCGTACAGCCGCGTGACATTGGTCACCAGCCGGGCCAGCTCCCGCTGGTACACGTCGAAGTCGGTGACGATGCTGCGCGCGTTGCCGACCACCGAGGGCGCGCTGGACAGCAGCCCCGAATAGCGCGGCTCCAGCACCGACTTCGGGTTCCAGGTCGCGTACGCGGCGCCGCCGGAGGCGGCCAGCAGCCCGAGCGCGAGGCCGCCCGCGGCCAGCGCCCGGCGCGGGCGGCGGTAGACGGCCAGGCCCAGCGCGGTGGCGCCGAAGACGACGGCCGCGCAGGAGCGCACCGCCAGGTCCCGGGTGCCGCGGACGACATCGCCCGCCACCTCCTCCTGCAGCCCGGACAGCCGCTCGGGGTGGTCGACCAGCGCCGCGGACCGGATGGGGTCGAGCCGGTCCACATCGACGTCGAGGCGGAGCGGGGCGTGGTGGCTGCGGAGTTCGAGGGCCCCGAGCGGGGACACGTTGATCTTGGTGCCGCCGGTGAGGGACGGCCTGAGCGCCATCCGGGTGTCCATCGGGCCCACCGAGGCGTGGACGCTCCCGACGACCAGCAGCCCCATCCAGGCCCCGAGCACGGTCACCGCGGCCAGCCCGATGGCGCGGACGACCGGCCGTGGCCGCTCGGCGGCGGAGGCGAGGGGGAGCGGGTCGCGGGCCATGGGGCCCGTATGCCCGGACGTACGGCCACCATTCCCGGGCGCGGACCGTCCCGTTCCGGGCTCGGCTGTTCGACAATGGCCACGTGCTGGAGATGACGCGCGAGGAGTTCGAGGAACTGGTCGCCGAGGCGCTGGACCGGATCCCGCCGGAGCTGACGCGGCTGATGGACAATGTCGCGGTGTTCGTGGAGGACGAGCCGCCGTCCCACGACCCCGAGCTGCTGGGGCTCTACGAGGGGACGCCGCTCACCGACCGCGGCGAGTGGTACGCGGGCGTCCTGCCCGACCGGATCACGGTCTACCGGGGGCCGACGCTGCGCATGAGCGAGACCCGGGAGGACGTCGTCCAGGAGACCGAGGTGACCGTGGTGCACGAGATCGCGCACCACTTCGGCATCGACGACGAGCGGCTGCACGCCCTCGGCTACGGGTGAGGGAACCGTGCGTGGCGCACGGGTTACGCCGCACGCGTGTCCTAAGGGGGGTGGGGCCAGTTGGGCACTGCGTCACAGCCCTGCGGCCTGGAGGTGTCCCACGCATGTCTGGAACCCCCGCTCCACGCACCGACCGTTCCCCTCGGACCGACGCGCCCCGCGCCTCGCGCGGCCCCCGCGTCTCGGCGCGGAGTGCCGTGGTGGTGACCCTGGTGGCCGGGGCCCTGGCCCTGGGCGGCTGCATGAGCATCTCCGACGACTCCGGTAAGCCGGACCGGCACCGGGGCGGCTCCGGCAAGGGCGGCGGGGTGTCCGAGCCCGGCGGCGGCGTGGTGGTGCGCACCGACGGCCGGGGGCATACGTACACGGTGGCGCCGAGGGACGCCAAGGGCCACAAGCGCAAGGGCGGCGAGCGCCGTTCGCCGTCGGCGTCCGCCGTCGCGGAGCCCGGGGCGGAGCCCACGCCGTCGGCCGGGAAGGGTGGCTCCCGGGCGCACGGCCCGGCGCCGTCCCTGCCGCCGGAGCCGGGTCAGCCCGCGCCCTCCGAGGCCGCCCCGGAGCCGCGCCCGTCGAGCCCGCCGCCGAGCGCGCCCGATCCCAAGCCCACCCCGTCGGAGCCGGCGTCCGCGCCCGCTTCGGAGCCCGAGGAGTCCGAGGAGTAACGGGGGCGAGCGCCCGGCGCGGGGCGGGGTGTGACGCGTGGCACGGGGGGCGGGGACAGCCGGTTGGCCCAGCGAATTTGCTCTTGGGGGGTGGGGGTGCGTATGGTGGTAGATCGTTTGATCCCATTTGCCCGGCGCCTCATCGAAGTGCGCCGCGAGGCGCGTTCCTTGCCATCCCGTGGCTGACCGCATAGAGGCGGTCGTTTGCGACAACACGGAGTTTGGGCGCGTGCCGAGACTCCGGAAGGTTTCGCATTTCGCATGTCCGTTTCCACTGATCACGCCGTCATGCCCGCCGTCGACGAGCAGGGCGACCACGGCGACCAGTCCCAGCCGGTCGAGCAGCCCCAGGCCGAGCAGGCCCAGCCGGTCGAGCGCGCCGAGTCCGCCCCCGCCACCGAGCGCGCCGCCGGCGCCGACGTCTCCACCGATGACGGCGATGACACCGCTGCCGCCGAACAGAGCGCTCCCGAGACCTCCAAGGGCCCCGACATCACCTTCGCCGACCTCGGCCTCCCCGAGCAGATCGTCCGCAAGCTCGCGCAGAACGGCGTCACCACGCCCTTCCCGATCCAGGCCGCGACCATCCCCGACGCCATGGCCGGGAAGGACATCCTCGGCCGCGGCCGCACCGGCTCCGGCAAGACCCTCTCCTTCGGCCTCCCGCTGCTGACCACGCTGGCCGGCGGCCACACCGAGAAGAAGCGCCCCCGGGGCCTCATCCTCACCCCGACCCGCGAGCTGGCCATGCAGGTGAGCGACGCGCTGCAGCCGTACGGCGACGTCCTCGGTCTCAAGCTCAAGGTCGTCTGCGGCGGCACCTCGATGGGCAATCAGATCTACGCCCTGGAGCGGGGCGTGGACATCCTGGTCGCCACCCCGGGCCGGCTGCGCGACATCATCGACCGCGGCGCCGCGACCCTCGACAAGGTCCAGGTCGCCGTCCTCGACGAGGCCGACCAGATGGCCGACATGGGCTTCCTGCCCGAGGTCACCGAGATCCTGGACCTGGTGCCGGGGGGCGGCCAGCGGCTGCTGTTCTCCGCGACGCTGGAGAACGAGATCGACAGCCTGGTCAAGCGCTACCTGGTCGACCCGGTCACCCACGAGGTCGACTCGGCGCAGGGCGCGGTCACCACGATGACCCACCACGTGCTCGTGGTGAAGCCGAAGGACAAGGCCCCGGTCACCGCCGCCATCGCGGCGCGCAAGGGCCGCACGATCATCTTCGTCCGCACCCAGCTGGGCTGCGACCGGGTCGCCGAGCAGCTGTGCGACGCCGGGGTGCGCGCCGACGCCCTGCACGGCGGCATGACGCAGGGCGCCCGGACCAGGACCCTGGCCGACTTCAAGGACGGGTACGTCAACGTGCTCGTCGCCACCGACGTCGCCGCCCGCGGCATCCACGTCGACGGCATCGACCTGGTGCTCAACGTGGACCCGGCCGGTGACCACAAGGACTACCTGCACCGCTCCGGCCGTACGGCGCGGGCGGGCAAGAGCGGCACCGTCGTGTCGCTGGCCCTGCCGCACCAGCGGCGGCAGATCTTCCGGCTGATGGAGGACGCGGGCGTCGACGCCTCCCGTCACATCGTCGGCGGCGCGGGCGTCTTCGACGAGGACGTGGCCCTGATCACCGGCGCCCGTTCGCTCACCGAGGTGCAGGCCGAGGCCGCCGCGAACTCCGCCAAGCAGGCCGAGCGCGAGGCGCAGGACCTCACCCGGGAGCTGGAGAAGGCCCAGCGGCGCGCGACCGAGCTGCGCGAGGAGGCCGACCGGCTGGCGGCCCGCGCGGCGCGCGAGCGCGGCGAGACCTTCACCCCGGCCGCCGAGGCCACGGCCGGTGCCGAGGCGCCGGGCGCGGCGGCGGGCGAGACCGCCGGGGACGCCGTGCCGTTCGTGCCCGCGCAGCGCTCGTCCGAGTCCACGGCCCCGGCCGGTGAGCGCCGGGACGAGCGGGGCAACTTCGACCGTCGGGACCGCCGGGACAACGACCGTGGCGGCTTCGGCCGGGACCGTCGTGACGACCGTGGTGGCCGTTCGTTCGACCGTCGTGACGACCGTCCGTCCGGTGGCCGGGACCGTCGTGACGACCGGGGTGGCTTCAGCCGGGACCGCCGGGACAACGACCGTGGTGGCCGCTCGTTCGAGCGCCGCGACGACCGTGGCGGCTTCAACCGGGACCGTCGTGACGACCGTGGTGGCCGCTCCTTCGAGCGCCGTGACCACAACCCGGCCCCTCACCGCGGCGGGGACCGCCCCTTCAACCGTGACCGCCGCGACGACCGCCCGGCGAGCCGTGACGACCACCGCGGCGGCCGCTCGCACGACCGCCGCACGGACAAGCCGCGCTGGAAGCGCAACGGCTGACCGACGCCGATGAGGGCCGTGCAACCCCCGCGGTTGCACGGCCTTTCGGTCCGGGGCGATATTGTCTCGGGGCGGACCCCGTGGCCGGGCTATGCTGCGGGGGTGCGGGTCATTAGCTCAATTGGCAGAGCAGTGGACTTTTAATCCATTGGTTCAGGGTTCGAGCCCCTGATGACCCACAGTGAAGGCCCAGGTCAGAGAGTATCTGGCCTGGGCCTGGATCATTCGGACGCGCCGTGAGGACCATGAGCGGGTCGGGCCACACGCGAGGAGGCACCACCCTGGGCCGGGGTGGTGCCTCGGGGCCGTCCCTGACCCCGGTCGTGGGTCAGCAGCCTGCTACACCGACACAGTTGTTGGGATTGTTGTTCGTCACCACGCTGTTGTTGAGGGTGGTGGTGGAGGCGTTGTTGTAGATGCCCCCTCCGGTCGTCGTCGCGGTGTTCAGGACGACGGTGGTGGTGTTGAGCGTGGCGCTGGATCCGTTGAGCGTCGCCAGTCCGCCTCCGAAGCCATTGGACGTGGCCGTGCCCGCCCGATTGAGTTTGAACGAGGTGCTGGTGAGCGTGGTGCTCGCGCCGTCGAAGGTGGCCAGTCCGCCTCCGAAGCCATTGGACGTGGCCGTGCCCGCCTGATTGGACTGGAAGCTGTTGCTGATGATGGTTGCCTGGCCGCTGGCGCCGAAGTTGGCCAGCCCGCCTCCATTCTGAGCGGCGGTGTTGCCGGAGAAGGAACTGCTCCTGAGCGTCAGCGTGCGGTCGTTGGCCACCGCACCGCCGTGCTGGCCGGCGGTGTTGCCCGAGAAGACCGTGCTCGTGATCGTCAGGGTGCCGTCGTTGGCCAGCCCACCGCCGTTGACATTGGCCTGGTTGTTGGTGATGCGGCTTGAGGTGATCGTGCCGGTGCTGCCGAAGTCGAAGCCGATGCCGCCGGAGAAGTTACCGGTGTTCCCCGTGACCGTCGAGGACGCCAGCTGGAGGGAGCCGCTGCCACCGACGCCGATTCCGCCGCCGAATCCGCTCGCGGTGTTCGCACTGACGGTGCTGGACCTGATGACGGTGCTGCCGTTGGTGAAGATGCCGCCGCCATTGGAGGCGGTGTTGCCCGTGATGGCGCTTCCGCTCTGGACGGTCAGCTTGCCCCCGGAATCGACGAGGATGCCTCCGCCGTTACTCCCTCCCGGGTTGCCGTTCCGCACGGTGAGCGAGTTGAGGGTGAGGTCGCCGGTCGGGCCGGCGACCTCGAAGATGCGGAACGTCCCGCTGTCCCGCTGGATCGTCGAGCCGTTGCCGTTGATGGTGACCGCGCCCGTGATGACGGGCAGACCATTGGAGTCGTTGTCGGCCGTGGGGCCGAGGTGGTAGACGCAGGACGGAGCCAGGCTGACAGTTCCGCCACCGCTGTTCGCGGCGGTGATGGCCGCCTTCAGCGCCGGTACGTCGTTGCAGGCGATGGTGGCGGCGGACGCCGGGGTGGGCATGGTGGCCAGTCCGATGGCAAGCCCGATGACGGACAGTACTGCGCCTGCTCTGGGTGGGAATCTCACGGGGGGCTCCTTGTTTGGGATCCTGATTGGCTATTCCCTCGGCTCAAGTTGGGATCCGTCGGCTCGGCCAATCAAACGACAGGTTTCCCCACCTCATGGCAGTCTGGATCTCAGCTCGGCGCGAGACCACGCGAGGTGTCGTTCGTCTCGCTTAGCAGAATTGAACTGAGCATCCTAGGCAGGGTGAAGGCGTGAACGGGTATCTTCCGAGGCGGAAGTGACTTATTGGATAATCAGATTAGGCGCCGTTAGGGGCCCTTTTGTTCCGGCGCACCGCGCGAGGCCGCAGAAGGTCACGCATTTGGGCCCCGGACCAGTCGTGGATGTGGGTCGCGTGCGCCCGGCGCCGGGGCGAGCGCCCATTTTCCCGGCCCGCGGATGCCATTCGCCGCGTGGGCCGCACCGTTTCTCAGCCTGACCGGCGATCACCCGTGCACACCGCCCCCCTTTCCGGACGGAATGTCACCCGCCCGGCACTCAGCGGGTGCCGTCCTCCCGCGCTTCGGACAGGCTGATTCCGCTGCTCTGCCGCGTCTCGTGATCGGTAGTGCGTGGCGGACTCTCCTCCAGTTCCGGGCGAGGTCCCGCCACGCGGCGATGAGGCACCCCTGGAAGGGCAGCGTGGCAGCGCGCCACCCGGAACAGTGAAGGAGACATCTCGTGCGACTCGTGGCAGCGGTTCGCGGTTTCATCCCGATCATGACGCTTGCGGTATCGGCGTGGGCGTTTTCCGCTCCCGCAGGGGCCGCCGAGGGCCGGGGCGGAGGCGGTGGTGAGGAGCCCGCCCTGTCCGTCGTGCCCTGTGGGGACACGGCTGCCCTGGTCGCCGCCGTCACCACCGCCAACAACACGGCTGGAGGGGGAACCGTTTCCCTTGCCACGGGGTGTGTGTACACCCTGGCCTCCGCGGCGGAGACCGGCTCCAACGGCCCCGACGGGCTGCCGGTCATCACCGGGAAGGTGACCATCAGCGGTACCGGAGCGACCATCAGACGCAGCGCCTCGGCCCTGGACTTCCGCATCGCCGAGGTCGCGCCCGGCGGCCGTCTGACCGTCAGCGGGGTGACGCTCTCGGGGGGCAGGGCGGTGGTCGGGGGCGGCATCCTCGACCTGGGCGCCCTGACCCTGGCTCAGAGTGCGGCCACCACGAACGCCGCGAGTAGTGTCGGTGGCGGCATCGAGGTCGGTTCGGGCGCCACGGCCACCCTCGGCTCGAGCCACGTCTCGGGCAACACCGCCAACGACGGCGGCGGTGTGCACGTCAGTACGGGGGGCTCGCTGGCCGCCAACAGCAGCACGTTCTCCGACAACACCGCCGACAGCACCGGCGGCGCCATCGCGAACTGGGGGAATTCCGTCCTGACCGCCGTGAGGATCGAGACCAACCACGCAAATGATTTCGAGGGCGGCGGTATCTGGACGTCCATCGGAGATATGACCTTCAATGGCGGACGCATCATCGGAAATACGGCGGGAGGCAGCGGCGCCGGTATCGCGAACTTCGACAGCGCACTGCATTTGCAGGCCGCCGTGGTGTCCGGAAACGTCGCCACCCTCAACGGCGGCGGACTCTTCAACCACGCCGGAAACACGCAAATCGTCGGCACCAACATCACCGACAATACCGCCCATGGCAGCCAGGGCGGCGGCATCTTCTCCGACGGCGGTTCGGTGTCGCTGTCGGCGACGAACGTGACCGGCAACAACCCGAACAACTGCGTCCCGGCCCTCGCGGGCTGTTCCGCGTAACTCGTCCGCACGCGACCGCGGCCCCGGAAGCGAGTGCTGCTTCCGGGGCCGCGGTCGCGTGCGAGGCCGTCTCAGTGGTGGCCGTGCACCTTCTTCTTGGCGTGCTTCTTGGCCTTCTTTTCCTTCTTCACGGCCTTGTGGTGCTTGTCCTTCTTCTCCACCTGCTTGACCACGATCGCCGGCGGGTCGGAGATGGCGAGGTTGGTGCAGTGGCTGCCGAGGTCGACGTCGCCGGTGGGGCCCGTGATGCCGCTGAGGGTGATCGGGCCGGTGGCGGTGTCGCAGTCGTTGCTCTGGGACACGTCGCCGGTCTGGTTGGTGAAGTTCAGGCAGTCCGAGCTGAAGTCGGTTTCATCCGTCGGGCCGAGGATGTCGCCAACGGTCAGCGAGCCGGCGTTGCTGTCACACGCGTTGCTCTGCGAGGGACCGCCCGGCCCGAACGCACCGTGGGCGCTGGCGCCCGCTGCGCTGCCGATGACCATCGCACCGGCAGCAGCGGCCATAAGGGCTGCCTTCTTACCAATCTGCATGGGGTTTTGCCTCCGTTTAGCTCTTCCGCGAATTCCGCAGATGCCTTAATAACGAAGGCGAATGGCGAAGGGATCGGGGTGCCTCGCAGCTTCACCCGGGCGCCGTAGTAAGGATATCTTCTCCAAAGGGGTCGAAAGTGTGGTCGGTGTGAGCATGCGCACGACCCCCGGTAAAAGAAATCCGAGGGTCGTGCGCATAATAGAGGTGAACTCAGCGGCTCTCGTGCTCGCCGTTGCCTCCGCCCTTCTCTCCGTTCTCGGGATCGTCGTCACCGGCCAGAATGATGCAATTGGTCTCGGTGGTGATCTTGTTTCCGGGGGCGGCGATGTTGATGGGGCCGGTCAGCGACGTCGTTCGGCACCGGTTGGTCTGCTTCCGGACGCCATCGCCGGACTCCACGTAATTGATGCAGTTGGTCCTGTGGGTGATGTCGGTCCCGGGCGCCAGTGAGATGTTGACGGGGCCGATCACCGAGTTCGTCCGGCAGCGATTGCTCTGCTCGGCCACGCCCGACTTGGCGTAGTTGACGCACTCGGTCTCGTTGGTGATGTCGGTTGTCCCGGCGATGGTGATCTCGCCGAGGAGTGAGTTGTTGTCGCAGCGATTTCCCTGGACGGTGCCTCCGCCGGTGGCCTCGGCCGCTCCTGCGCCACCGATGGCCAGTGCGGTCACTGCCGCCATGAGAATCGCTGTCCTCTTGCGCATATGCATAAAGAGCCTCCATGTGAGTTCTTCGTGATATCAGCAAACATCTGGCCGACGATGGCGGCGTGCTGAGGCCCAGAAACCGGCGGCAGCTGTACCCGTTCGGCGCACAAAACTGAAAGCTGTTGCCGCCCTTTTGCGTGGCAGCGGCCCTGGAAGGCGTGCTTCCAGGGCCGCTGCCCGGTGGTGACCGACCGGTGGTGTTCCGGCCGGACCGGAACACTACCGGTCGGTCAGCGCCTCACGGGTTGTCGTTGAGGGCGATGTTGGCGCACTTGCTGCCGACGTCGAGGTCGCCCGTGGGACCGGAGATCCCGCCGATGGTGATCGGGCCGGTGGCGGTGTCGCAGTCGTTGCTCTGCACCGCGGCCCGGCTGTTGGTGAAGTTGACGCAATCGGACCCGATGTTCGTGTCGCCCGTCGGGCCGGTGATGCTCCCGAGGTAGATCGAGCCGGTGGCGGTGTCGCAGCTGTTGGACTGAGTGGTCCCGCTGCTCAGCCAGTTGTTGGCGCTCGCGCCAGTCGAGCCGACGATGACCAGCGCGCCGGCCGCGGCGGTCAGAAGCGCTGCCTTCTTGCCGATGTTCACTAAATCCTCCGTGTGGTTTCTTCCGCGGATTCACGGACGCCTGACTCAACGAAAGTAATCAGAAAAGGCACTGGGCAGGCACCTCACTTCACCCGTCTGGCATAGGCTGTCCCTCATATGACAGGCCTTCAGGGAGCCGTGAGCTTGGCGCCTTTATGGGAAATCCCGGGGAAGTGGTCCGGGAGGCCCGGGGGCGGCTGGTGGCGGGCCATGGTGGTGTCCCGGCGATGGCCGCCGAGTTTCCGGAGCATGACATTCCGGGTTGTTCGGCCCGCCGAACGAGTGATACATCCTGACCTCACGGCGCAGGAGTGAGTGAGGCACAAGTCCGACCGGCTGCTTCGCGCAACCACAGGCGCGGCGCGTGTTCACACCGCTACGCTAAGTGCGCGAGGGAGTCACCCGGGGGCGGGAGGAGAGACGTGGGGCACTCAGGAGCGGGGGGAACCCCCGCCGAGCTGATGGACGGGTTACTGGCCCGTGCGCAGAACGGCTTCGAGATCGGCGAGGCGGTGCTGACCCGGGCGCGGAGCGCCCTGATGCACCAGTCCGAGCTGCGTTCCTGCCGGCAGTGCAACGAGCCGTCAGGTCCGCGCGGGTACACGACGTACCGGCATGTCTTCCTGCTGCCCGACGGCGGCAGCCTGCTGCTGTGGGAGCTGGAGCACAACACCGGCCCGGACGACCGCCCGCTGTTCGAGCTGTACGCGGGCGAGGACGCCCTGGAGCTCGCCGAGCGCCGCGTCCACCGGTGCATCGGCGGTGCCCGCTGGGAGGAGCTGGACGGGTTACCGCTGTGGCTGCCGGACCAGATGCTCCAGGCCGCCGAGCCCCCGGGCGCCCAGCGTGCGTACGTCGCCGACGACTCGGCCGACCACGCCCGCCGCGTACTGCGCCGCGCGGAGAACCCGGACCGGCCGGGGGAGGAGACCGAGCGGTTGCTGGCGACCGCGTTCGCCCATGACATCGCCCTCGCCCCCAAGCCGCGCCGCCGCTCCGGCGGCCCCGGCGCCACCTGGTGCCGTTTCTACGAGCACGCCTTCCTGCTCGCCGGCGGGGACGAGATCGTGCTGTGGGAGCTGGAGCACAACCTGACCCGGGACGGGCGGCTGGTGTGCGAGGTGTACCTCGACGAGGTGTCGGCGGAGCTGGCGGCCGACCGCCACGCCCGCACCCTCGGCGTCGACCTCTGAATTTTCCTACTCCGGAATGATCCGACAGTGGGCCCATCGGGTGAAGTGCGTGCGCGCCTCCCCGATGTCGCGGATGTCCTTTCGTTGAATCGCAATGTGTGGTTTTCCGCGGATTCGGCTCTTCTGGAGGAAATCTCGTGAACATCGGAAAGAAGCTTGCTGTCCTGACCGTGGCGGCAGGTGCCCTGGTCCTGGGGAGCGCGGGCGGGGCGTCCGCCCACGGTTTCGGGGGCTTCGACCCCTTCGGAGCGATCCAGACCAACTCGTGTGACACGGCCGTCGGTCCGATCGTCAACACGGCTGTGGGCGCCACCACGGGTGACATCTCGTTCTCCGGTAACTGCCTCAACTACACCCAAGGCACCGCGGCCATCCAGGCCAACGACTGCGACACGTCCACCGGCCTCGTCACCAACATCGGCGGTCTCGCCAGCTCGGGTGACATCACCGGTGGCAGCAACTGCACCAACATCGCCCTCGGCAACGCCGGCGGCTACGGCGGTGGCTACGGCCGCGGCTGACGCTCACCCGAGCCCTGGCGGATGCCACGGCTCACCCCGCGGCCCCGGACGCTTGCCGTCCGGGGCCGCTCGGCGTCTTGTGTGTGCGGTGACGCACCCACATGGCCGCCACCGGCTCGCACCCCGCCCGCGCGACCGGAAGCCTGAGGGCGGGGGCACGAACCAGCGAAAGCGAGACAGGCCGGTGGCGCGGGTGCGAGGGAGCAGGGCTCGTACGGGCGCCCGTACGCACGGCCGTAGGCTCGTCCGTACGCCCACGCGTGCGCCCGCCCGTACGGCCGCCGCCGAGTCCCCGGGCGTGGCCGCCGGACTCGTCACCGCCGAGGAGGCCGTCGAGGCCTCGGCGGGGCGTCGGCCGATCCGCTGGACCCCCGCCGTCCTCCTGCTCGGTGGCGTCGCCTTCGACCTCGCCGCCCCGGCCCCGTACACCGCCTCCCCCTTCTTCGCCGCGGCCCCGCTGGCCGCCGCCTCCCTCTTCCCGCTGCGGCAGACCGTCGCCACCGCGGTCCTCGCCCTCACCGCCGTATGCCTGCTGGCCGAACTGCACGGTGTGAAGGACCCGACCCAGGCCGCGACCGAGATCGCCACGGTGGCCACCGTCGCGCTGCTCGCGCTCGTGATCAACCGCGTCGTCCGCCGCGGCGACCGCCGGCTGGCCTCGGCGCGCGGCATCGCGGAGGCGGCGCAGCGGGCCGTGCTGCCCGTACCGCCCGCCCGCATCGCCGGGCTGGACGTCGCGGCGCGCTATGTGGCGGCCGAGCGGTACGCGGCGATCGGCGGCGACCTGTACGCGGTGCAGGACACCCCGCACGGCGTACGGCTGCTCGTCGGGGACGTGCGCGGCAAGGGGCTGCAGGCCGTGGAGGTCGTCGCCGTCCTCATCGGCGCCTTCCGGGAGGCGGCGGAGCAGGAGGCGACGCTGGAGGGGCTGGCGGGGCGGCTGGAGCGGGCACTGCGGCGCGAGGGCGCGCGGCGGGCCGAGCTGGAAGCGTTCGAGGGGTTCACCACCGCCGTCCTCGGCGAGATCCCGCGCGGCGACTCCACCCTCCGCCTCATCAACCGCGGCCACCCCCCGCCGCTGCTGCTGCCCGGCGACGGCGAGGTGCGGTCCCTGGAGCCGGAGACGGCCGCGCTGCCGCTGGGCATGGGCGAACTGGGCGCGTGGCCCGACCGGGTGACGGAGCTGCGGTTCCCCGAGGACGCGACGCTGCTGCTGTTCACGGACGGGGTGACCGAGGCCCGCGACCGGCACGGCGCGTTCTACGTACCGGAGGAGCGGCTGCGCGGCCGCCGCTTCCCCGGGCCGGGCGGGCTGCTCGACGCGCTGGTGGAGGACGTCGTGCGGCATGCGGGCGGGGAGGCCTCGGACGACATGGCACTCCTCGCGGTCCGGCGCCCGCCCGGACCGAACGGAACGCCGCCGCCCGCCGGTGGACACGGACCGTAGCCAACCGTGACGGGTGCGCATAACGATTGACGCACGATCAGCTCTCCAGAGGTTTTTGCCATCCCTTTTCAACTGGGGTGATACGCCCCCACTTGTCCCTCGGTGCTTACTAAGTTCATCCCAAAGCTGCGCGAATTCTTCAGAAGAGCTTGGAATCATGTCGCGCTCTCTATTAACGTTCGATAACGCAGCGCGGTCGGCACAGCCGTCGCAGAGGCGGCACCGTGCGCCGTCGCCGAATCCCGTACGTGCAGCGACAGCACCACCGGCAGCACCACGCACCACGGTGGTAGCAGCCGCGGCACAGGGAACCGGGGAACCACCACCTTGGGGTGAATCGGGTCGAACCTGACCCGTAGGAGACCTTCCTGCTCCGAACCCGTCAGCTAACCCGGTAGGCGAGAGGGAAGGAAAGGAGTGCGCCCCGGTGGCGTCCAACAGGTCCGTACTGGACGAGGCCCCGTACCGATCGTCCGGTACCGGCATCGGCACCGCGACCGCGTACGGAGTCGGCTTCGACGCCGGAGCCGGCGCCCGGCCCACGATCGGCCTCGGCGCTGAAGGGGATGATTTCTCCGGCGCCAAAGAAGCCGTCTGGGACGAGTGGAACCCGACCGAGGAGTCCATCGCCCCGCTGCGCGGCAAGCACCGCGTCGTCAAGCAGCGCGGCGGGACCATGGCCCGCAGCGGCGCCGTCCTCGGCGTCGGCGTCATCGCGGCGGTCGGCGCGGGCGGCATGGCGAGCGCCAAGGACCGGCCGGCCATACCGATCTCCATGCCGGACCTCGCCCACGTCGCCGACGAGGTCAAGGCCCAGCTGCCCGCTGCCAAGGACCTGCCCGGCATCGGCTCCCTGATGGCCGGCGACGAGGACTCCTCCCAGCCCGCCGCGGCCACCCTCACCACCAGCGCCACCGACTCGGGCGAGGCGCTGCGCACCCGCATCCTGCGGCAGGCCGAGAGTCAGCAGACCGCCGCGGACGACGACCGGCGCGAGGCCGCCGCGCGAGCCGCCGCCAAGGCCGCCGCCGACGACGCGGCCAAGGCCGCCGCCAAGGCCCGCGACCTGGCCGAGCAGAAGAAGGCCGAGGCCGCCGCCAAGAAGAAGGCCGCCGAGGCGAAGGAGAAGGCGGAGGCCGAGAAGGAGGCCGCGGCCAAGGCCGCCGCCGACCGCCCCGCCAAGACGTCCACGGCCGGCGGGTTCACCCTCCCCGTCGCCTCGTACACCCTGACCGCGGGCTTCGGCCAGGCCGGCGACCTGTGGTCCGCCGACCACACCGGCCAGGACTTCGCCGCCCCGACCGGCACCCCGGTCAAGGCGGTGGGCGGCGGCACCATCACCCAGGCGGGCTGGGCCGGTTCGTACGGCTACCGCATCGTGCTCAAGCTCGATGACGGCACCGAGATCTGGTACTGCCACCTGTCGTCCATGGTCGTCACCTCGGGCACGGTGTCCTCCGGTGAGACCATCGGCCGCGTCGGCGCCACGGGCAACGTGACCGGCCCCCACCTCCACCTGGAGGTGCGGCCGGGCGGCGGCTCGCCGATCGACCCGATGCCCTGGCTGCGCGACCACGGGCTGAACCCGTGACCCGCTGATCCGGCCGTCGCTTCCGGCGGCCCCTCGCTCCGGCGGCTCTGGCGCTCTCTCCCCCCTTGACGCCAGGGCCGCCGGTTCGTTCTCCGCCCTCTGCCCCCTCCGGTGGAATAACCCCCTCCGCGCTGGGCGTTGTGAAGACGTATGACTGACACCCGTAAGACCATCGGCGATCTGTCCGTCTTCCCGCTCGCCCTGGGCGGCAACGTCTTCGGCTGGACGGCCGACGAGGCCGAGTCCTTCGAGGTGCTCGACGCCTACGTGGCGGCGGGCGGCAACTTCATCGACACCGCCGACGTCTACTCCGCCTGGGCCCCCGGCAACCAGGGCGGCGAGTCCGAGACCATCCTCGGCAAGTGGTTCGCCTCCCGGGGCAACCGCGACGACATCGTCCTCGCCACCAAGGTCGGCGCCGGCGTCCCGGAGCCCCGCGGGCTCTCCTCCTCCGCCATCAAGTCCGGCCTGGACGAGTCCCTCCAGCGCCTGGGCACCGACCACATCGACCTCTACTACACCCACTACGACGACACGTCGGTGCCGGTGGAGGAGATCATCTCCACCCTCGACGAGCAGGTGAGGGCGGGCAAGGTCCGCGAGATCGCCGCCTCCAACATCTCCCCCGAGCGCCTCGAAGCCTCCCTGGCCCTCTCCGCCCAGGAGAACCTGGCCCGCTACGTCGCCCTCCAGCCCCACTACAACCTGGTCTCGCGCGACACTTTCGAAGGCGACCTGGCCGACGTCGCCGCCCGCCACGGCCTGGCGACGCTCCCGTACTACGCCCTCGCGTCCGGCTTCCTCACCGGCAAGTACCGCCCCGGCACCACGGTCGACAGCGCCCGCTCCACGGGCGCCGCCCAGCACCTGGAGACGGAGCGCGGCCAGAAGGTCCTCGCCGCCCTCGACGACGTGGCCGCCAACCACGACGCCGACCACGCCGCCGTCGCCCTGGCCTGGCTCGCCGCCCAGCCGACCGTGGTCGCCCCCATCGCCAGCGCCCGCGTCCCCGCCCAGCTCCCGGCCCTGCTGGCCTCGGTCGACCTCCGGCTCACCAAGCCCGAACTGGACCTCCTGACGTCCGCCTCGGCCTGACCCGCCCCTGGCGCACCCCGGCGTTCGGCTTCCGACGGCCGAGGCGCGGACCGGGCGGCGACGCGCTGCGCCGCCGGCGGGTCGCTGTCGCACGTCCACCCCATCGCCGGGGCACCGATGGGCGGGCCCCCACGACGCCCCATGACGAGAGCCGCCGCCACTGGCCGTCGGCCCCGTTCGCGGTGCGTCCAGCGCCGTCCGTACGCCGTCGCGCCGGCGTACGGACGGCGCCGAACCCACCGCTGGCCCAGGGCCCGAAGGGTCACCCCTCCCGTCGGTCGGCGAGCACCCAGGACGCGAGCCCGACCCCGCCCGCCACGGCGAACACGGACGGCCACGCCCCGACCTTCTTCGCCAGCGGATGCGATCCGGCGAACGCGGCCACGTACAGCCCGCCCAACACGGCCGCCGTCCCGTTCCCCGCCTTCTCCCGCCACCCCTTCGCGGCCAAGGCCCCGGCCGCCGCCAGCGCGACCCCGCCGAGCGGCCGCCTCTTCGTCCACCGGGCCACCCCGTACCCGCCGATCAGCCCACCCGCGGCCACCAGCCCCGCCGGTACTCCAGCCATGCTGTTACCTCCCTGCTCAGAGCGTTGCACCGCATTAGTTGTCCGTTAGTGGAACGCCAACTCGATCTTCGAGACTGATGGTCGTCCGGAAACGGCACAAGAGCACAGAGCAACGGGAGAAGCACCATGAACCTCGTCACCAACCGCCTCCGCGGCCGCGCCGGCCGCCGCATCGCCGCCACCATCGTCGCCGCCGCGGCGCTGGGCCTGGGCGCCACCGCCTGCGGGCCCGACGACGGCGCGGCGAGCTCCTCCAGCTCTTCGAAGGCGCCCGCCTCGCAGGACGCCTCGACCCAGTCCACAAGCGGTGGCGGCTCCTCCGCCTCGGACAATTCCGCCACCCAGGGCCAGAACGGCGGCGAGTCCCCCGCCGAAGGGGGCGGCGTCGCCAACGCGGGCAACCACAAGGTGGTCGTCGGCAAGATGTCGTACCTCGCCCCCGGCAAGCTGATCGTCAAGCCCGAGGACGGCAGCACGGATCAGGCGTTCCTGGTCGCCAACGCCACGAAGATCCTCGGCGCGGCCGCGATCTGCTCCGACGACGGGGGCGCCGGCGGCGCGAGCATCGGCGACGACGGCTACGGCACCGCGAAGTGCACCGTGGACGAGCTGGAGAAGGCCGCCAAGACCAACAGCGTGACCGTCCGCGTCACCATGGACCGCAAGTCCGGCGCGGCCGAGACGGTCGAGGAGAAGTACCACCCGTAAGCCCCCGCACCCCACGCCCCACACCCCACGCCACGCGCGCCGCGCCCCGCACCCCGCACCCCGCGCCCCGCGCCCCGCGCCACGCGCCACGCGCCACGCGCCACGCGCCACGCGCCACGCGCCACGCGCCACGCGCGCCCGGCGGGCCCTCCGGCCCGGCCGGGCGCGCGGGCCCGCGTCCACCCCGGGCCGTCAGCCCAGCCGCCCGCCCCGCACGGCCGCGACGAAGTCGCCCCAGGCCCCCGCCGAGAACCCGAGCACACCCCGCTCCGGCTCCTTCGAGTCCCGCACGGCGGTCTCGTGGTCCGGCAGCGTCGCCGTCTCCACGCAGTTGCCTCCGGCCCCGTTGCTGTAGCTGCTCTTGTGCCACACGAGCGGTGCTATGTCAGTCATCTGTCAGTCCTCGCATCGCATGCCTGATGAGGTTGCTGGATCGCTGAGGACTCAAGGACAACGCACGTAGGTTGTCAAACGCATTCGAATATGTAGCGATGTCTTCCGGACGCTCCAGATACACAGCGTCGGTCAGGCCGTCGCGGTATACGAGGTCAAGGTCCTCTTGCTCGGGGAACTTCAAAATGCTGAACGCCCCAACGGCAGGGTAGCTGCCAGCATCGAACGGCAGCACCTGGATCGTGACGTTCTTCAGCAGGGCGACCTCCAGGAGGTGTTCGAGCTGTTCACGCATCACCTTGGGGCTGCCGATCGCATGTCGCAGGACACTCTCGTGGATGATCGCCCATAGGTCGGGAGGCGTCGCATTCGTCAGTAGGGCCTGCCGTTCCATCCGTACGCCGATCACCTGCTCCACGTCCTCGGTGCTTGAGGGAGATGTGGCGTGGCGGAGTTCGCGTGCGTAGTCAGCCGTCTGTAGTAGCCCGGGAATGCATTCACACTCATACGTCCGTAGCCCCGAGGCCGCCTGCTCCAGCCCGACGTAGACCGAAAACCACGAAGGCACGGCGCTGCCATACGCATGCCACCACCCACGCACCTTGGACTGCTTGGCCAGATCCCTGAGGAGTTCGCGAAGCTCATCGGAGGTTCCGTAGAAGCGGCAGAGCGCGTCGACGTCCGATGGCTGTACGCGACCCTGGCCAGTCTCCAAGCGGTTGACCTTCGAACCGCTCCAGTCCAGCTCCTTGCCTACCTGGCCGCAGGTGAGCTGGTGCTCCTCACGAAGCTTCTTCAGCTCGATCGCCAAGCGACGACGTCGTGCGGTGGGTGATCCGGACACGTGAACTCCTCAGTCTGGTGACGTCCGTTCAGTCTTGTCGGCGTTCGGCGATTCGTCAGTCACTCAATCGGGCGAATCCGTATATGCACATTGCATGACGGGATATGTCGATGCCATGCTCTCACATGAAGTAACCAAGAGGCACCACACGATTGCTTTAAGTGATCACTTGGTGTGGCGCAACGGCAAGGGGTTGAAGCGCGTGGTTGTTGAGCAGTGCATGCAGAGGAAGGCGTGGGACCTTCCCTTTCTGGCGGAACCCGGCGAAGTGGCCGCGCTGAGACGCATCATGCGTACGCACTTGACGCTCTGGGGCCTACCTGACGTGGTGGAGGCGGCACAGATCTGCGTCAGCGAACTCGTCGCCAACGTCATCACTCACGTCGGCCTCGGGACGCCGACGACCATGAGCGTTGACATGAACGGCACGTTCCTGCGCATTGCAGTGAGCGATCCGGACTGCCGTGCATTGCCCACGCTGCTGAGCGCGGCCACCACGGCTGAGTCGGGTCGGGGGCTGGCACTGGTCGCTGCTGTGACCGACCGTTGGGGAGTGATCCCGACCGAGCGGGGAAAGACCACCTGGTGCGAGATCGCCACCGCGCTCACGCGCAACGACACCCACGTTGATCGACCCCAGGTGCATCGCGCCGAGGCTCTGCTCACCCTCTACGGCCAGTCCCACCTCCGGACACACTCCACGTCGCCCCTGAGTCATGCGGTGGCGGAGGAGGCGGCGATTACCTTGATCGCCGATGTGCTCCATTGGTTCCGTGCCCATGGGCACGATCCCGACACGGCCTTGGACCGAGCCCAAACGCACTTTGAGTCGGAACTCGGTGCGGTCGGCTGAGCCGCTATCCCGCCGCGATGGCTGAGTACGTCCAGACATCGGCAGGCAACGTGTGCTGGAGTTTCCAGACGATGCCCATCGGCTTGCTGCCCTCATGAGATTCGTACGTAGCGGGTCCGAGCAGCATCCACGGTTGCGGCCCACCGATGT
This sequence comes from Streptomyces sp. NBRC 110028, assembly GCF_001417735.1. GTDB lineage: Bacteria > Actinomycetota > Actinomycetes > Streptomycetales > Streptomycetaceae > Streptomyces. The sequence goes on along the minus strand of NZ_BBUZ01000022.1, from coordinate 24,180 downwards.
CGGTCTTCTTGTAGCGCCGTACAAAGAGCAGCACATGGGTGCCGCGCTCCTGATGTTGCTGATAGCGCAAGCCGGTGGGCGACGATTCCGATGTCTGGTTCTGCGATTCCCAGTGGAAGCGATCTGGGCTCATCGCGTAGTCCTTGTATCGGGTCTGTGGTGAGAAGTCCTTGTCGTCCTTCTCAAGGGTGATCAAGAGTGCGTCGGTCCGGAGCCCTTCGCACCACTTCACCCCCTCGCGGAAGTTCCCCGGCATGAAGCCGTCTACATCCGCCTGGCCGAGGGCGGGCAGGATTTCCTCACGGCTGTAGGAGGCGTGGATGGCCAGCGGGATCCCATCATGGTCGCCCAGGAGCGGGATCGGGTAGTGATCGGTGTGCTCCAGGTTGTACGCGAGTACTTGGCTCAGCTCGCTTCGGAAGGCGCTCTGCTGGCGCAACGAAGCGAAGCCCTCGGCGTAGCTGGAGAATCCTCCTCCCAGCGGCCACAAGGAGAAGAAGAGCATCCGTGCGTACGCTTGCCCCGGTGCATCCAGCGAGTCGTACCCTGGGGCGTCATCGGAAAGCATGCGCTGGTAGGCATGGACGCGTTGCGGGTCGTCGACATGGAGGAATGCCGAAACTCGCTTGAGGAGTGCTTCTTCGGCTTCGGGGTGCTCCTCGGCTAGAAGCCGGGCTCGCCGCAAGAGGCGTGTCCATGAGTTGTTGCTGCGATACAGCTCTTTGAGCTCGCGGCGACTCTCACGGAGATAGGCGTCCAGACGTGGTTCAGCGTATGCCGCCACCTCCTGCGTCAACTGCCGCACGTTGACGTTGATCTGGCTCTTGATGTTGTCCAGGATGCGCTGTTTGGACTTACGGTCAAGGATGATTTCGCATCCGGAGGGCAGCTGCGGGAAGTCACGCTCCATGTGCTCGGTGAGACGGTTGCGGGTGAAGCTCGTCAGCGCACGGAACTGCTCCTCGAAGCGAAACTCCTTTCGATGCTGGCCGATGAAATCGAGGACCGTGAGCACAGCCTTGTCCGGAGTCCGTCGCAGGCCCCGGCCCAGCTGCTGCAGAAAAACCGTGGCGCTGGCGGTCGGACGGAGCAGGAGGAGGGTGTCCACGTCTGGGATGTCGAGCCCTTCGTTGAAGAGGTCGACCGAGAACAGGACCTGCACCGTGCCGTCACGTAGGTCCTTCAGGGCCTGGGCACGTTCCGCAGGGGGCGTGGTTCCATCAAGGGCCTGGGCACTGATGCCAGCCTGACGGAAGAAGTCGGCCATGAAGTGAGCGTGCGCAACGGTGACGCAGAAGCCCAGCGCCCGCATGGCGCCGGGATCCGTCACCTTTTCCTGCACGGCCTTCACGATGAGCCGAGCTCGCGCATGATTTCCCGTGTAGAGCTTGCCCAGCTCGCCCGTGTCGTACGAACCCTGCTTCCAGGTGAGCCCTTCGAGATCGGTGTTATCGGCTATGCCGAAGTAGTGGAAGGGGCTGAGCAGATCATTCTCCAGCGCCTCCCACAGGCGCATCTCGGCGGCGATGTGGCCGCCGAAGAACTCATCTTGGACGTTTCGGCCGTCCATGCGCTCTGGGGTGGCCGTCAGGCCCAGCAGCTCCATCGGCTCGAAGTGATCGATGATGCGTCGATAGGTCGGGGAAACGCCATGGTGGAACTCGTCGATGACCACGACGTCGAAGTGGTCCGGACCGAGTTTTTCTAGGGATCGAGCGTTGAGGGACTGGACACTAGCAAAGACGTGCGTCCAGTCTTGTGGCACATCTCCTCCGACCAGGAGCTCCCCGAAGTTCGCATTATCGAGCACTTCTTGATAGGTGCGAAGCGACTGCTTCAAGATCTCTTGCCTGTGCGCGACGAAGAGGAGGTTGAGAGGGCGCTCCCGGTGCTTCCTCTTCAGCTTCTTGTAGTCGAGCGCGGCCATGACGGTCTTGCCGGTCCCCGTCGCAGCAACCAACAAGTTTCGGTGCCGGCCGTGAATGTCCCTCTCGATGTCGAGCCGTTCGAGCATGTCCTGCTGATGAGGGTAGGGCCGCACTTCGAGGCCCGACAGGCTGATGGCGTGGGTGCCGGGCCGTTGTTTTCCGCTGGCTCGGGTGAGCGCGTCTTCCAGTCGGGCGGCGTCGCTGTCGGGGTCGTACCTCTCGAAGGAGGGCTCACTCCAGTACGAGTCGAAAGTGGCCTCGAACTTCTTCAACACCGGCGGCGTCGCCACCGATGAGAGGCGGACGTTCCACTCCAAGCCGTCGAGCAGTGCGCTCCTGGAGAGGTTCGAGCTGCCTACGTACGCGGTGTCGTAGCCGCTGTTCCGCCGGAACAGCCATGCCTTGGCGTGCAGCCGGGTGGACCGCAGCTCGTAGTTGACCTTGACCTCGGCGTTGAACTCCCTGACGAGCCGATCCAGGGCGGTCCGCTCGGTGGCTCCGATGTAGGTGGTCGTGATGACGCGGATCGGCACCCCGCGATCCCGCGCCGCCTTCAATGACTCCTCCAGGACGCGCAGGCCGTGCCACTTCACGAACGCGCAGAGCAGGTCAACTCGGTCTGCGGTGGCCAACTCGGCCCGCAGCTCGAAGCCCAGGTTCGGGTCTTCGGGGGAGTTGGTGATCAGCGCCGTCTCGGAGAGCGGCGTGGCCGGGCGCACGGAGTAGACACCTGGCGCCTCCTGCTCGGCGACGGCGATCAGTTGCCGAGGCCCGTCCGCGATCAGGTCTACCCACTGCTTGGCCCCGTCCAGCGCGCTGATCGACTCAAGGATGTGGTTGGCCGCGATCACCTGCTCATAAGGGGGCAGGCTAGTGAAGATCTCCCGCACCGTATCGGCGACGTGGCGCGCGAGCACGTGAGGGGTGGAGTGCTCGCCGACCTTCTGCTGGATGGTCTTCCATCCTGCGGCGTCCAGCGTCTTCAGCTGCTCCTCGACGCGAGCGGTGATCAGCCGCTCATATAAGCCCGGTGCTGGACTTGCGCTGTGGGTGAAGGCATCAGTCATGGCGGCGGCTCCTCGTATCACCAGTCCACACACCGTTCTATCAGCGACCTACGACAGTTCGAGGCGTACCGAGGCTGGCACTGCATGGTGCGTGATGACCGTAAGCGATCGAAGACGGTCGATGTCAGACCAGCAATGCATAGTTTTGACCATGGGTATACGTGACCTGCTCCTCGACGTGGCCAGCACGTACGACTGGAAGAAGGGGATTTCAAAGGGGGTTTACGCCCAAGACCGTCTCCGCGAGGTGAAGAACCTGTGGGGCGACCTCGTGCCGGGAGGGTTCGAAGCCGAAGGTAAGGGAGGTAGTGGCGGCGCCAGCAAGACGCCATGGATCGGTGTGTACGACCCCGACATCACCCGCGATCCGAAGAGGGGTCTCTACCTGGCGTACATCTTTGCCGCTGACCTCAGCACCGTGACGCTCACGCTCCAGCAGGGCGTGACATGGTTGGCAGATGCACTCGGTGAAGGCGAGAAGCGCCGTGTATACCTGAGTGAACGCGCTCAAGCCCTGTTTGGCGGGCTGCCGAAGGACTTGGTGGCGGGGTATGAGGGCCGTCCGGACTTCAAGTGCGACGCCCTACGTGCTCTTTCGTACGAGGCCGGAAGCGTGGCTGCCCGGACCTATGGCTTGGACGCCATGCCATCTGAGTCACGCTTGCGTGAAGACCTCTGGCACATGGCCGAAGTCCTTCAGCATGCTGCCGCTGTGGAGAAGACACTCAACGATGAGAAGACGTCTGAGGGTGTCAAGACAACCAACGGAGCAGCCAAGGCTCCTGAGGGGCTTGACGGTTTCCGGCCCAAGGATGGAAGCGACTATGTCGCGCACATTCCTCAGCGAACAATCACCAAGTCCCGAAGCCATGAGCTGCTGGTCGCAGGGTTCGGTGAGTACATCGACAAGCAGGGCTTCGTACCGATCACCGAGAAGATGCATCCCAAAGACCTCGTGCTGAGGCAGGCCGACCTGGAGTGGCTGGTGGAAGCCAAAACCGTCAAGCGGGGGAACCCCACCACGGCAGTGCGCGAAGCTCTGGGGCAACTCTCTGAGTACAGCTACTTCCTGTACGAGCAGAAGGGGCAACCCAAGCCGCATCTGCTGGCGCTGTTCACCGAGGACATCAAGGCGTATGCGCCCTACCTGGAAGAGCGGGGTATCGCTTCTGTGTGGAAGACGGTAGATGGATGGGCCGGGTCGCCCACCGCCGTGGCGTGGGGAATGGTCGAGTAGCAGGAACGATCCTCCAACCGGGTCCTATGCCTCCTGTGCCCGCGTCCTCGGCCAGGTCCCTGAGCGTGAGCCCCCCACAGCGGCGAGGGTCACGATTGTCCCTGCGGGCCTGTGGGGCCGTACGGGACGGGAGCCGGGAGCGCCGGTAGCTGCGGGGCGTAAGACGGTTGGAAGGCGTACGTCGGGTGCGGGGTCTGCTGGGCTTGGGGCGGCTGGGGGCCGCCGTAGCCGTACCCCTGACCCGGGGAGCCGTACCCGTAACCCTGGCTGGGGCTGCAGTATCCGTAGCCCTGGCTGGGGCCGCCGTACCCGTAACCCTGGTCCGGGGAGCCGTAGCCGTAGCCTCCGGTGGGCCAGTACGGCGGGGGGAGGGGGCCCTGGGGTGGGCCCGGGTAGGGGAGGGGGAGGGAGAGGGCCGCGTGGGCCAGGGCCGGCTGGGCGGTGTCGCGGCGTTCCCACAGGGTGTCGAGGAGTTCGCGCTCGCGAGTGGTGAAGTCCGGGCCCGCCGTGCCCCGGTACGCGCGGCGGCGGAGGAAGGCGAGGGAGGTCGCGGCGGCGATGTACTCGCCGACCGCGCGGGCCGCCGCCGAGCCCTGGGTGCGGCGGGCGAGGTCGCGGGCGATGCCGCGGGCGCGCATCGAGGACAGCGCGATCGGCTCGGGCGGGGTGAGCCACCCGGCGGTCTGGTAGGCGGTGAGCTGCTCGCGTATGGTGCGCAGCTCGCTGGTGCGGGACCAGACCGTGAGCCAGGTCAGCAGCCCGAAGACGGGGACCATGAACGCGGCGTAGACGATGATGAAGCCGTAGCCGCCGAGGGCGGACGAGCCGTTCCAGAGGCCGTGCAGGACCATCGCGGCCAGCAGCGCCACGATCGGCAGCAGGACGCGGCGGGTGCGCTGGTGGACGGCGGCCGCGGCGGCCAGGCCGAAGCCGACGCCGGTCATCGAGGTGAACAGGGGGTGCGCGAAGGGGGACATCACCGCGCGGATGAAGAACGTCGCGGCGGTGGTGGAGCGGATGCCCGAGTAGCCGAACTCCTGGTCGCTGACGAACGCCGAGCCGAGGTAGAGGATGTTCTCGGTGAAGGCGAACCCGGTGGCGGTGATTCCGGCGGCGACGACGCCGTCCACGATCCCGTTGAAGTCGCGTCGTCGGAACACGAAGAGCAGGAGCACGGCGGCCGCCTTGGCGCTCTCCTCCACGAACGGCGCGACGAACGTGGCCCCCCAGGTGTCGGCGTCGGCGCGGCCGCCGGGGGACGAGGAGTCGGCGACGGTCGTCATGAGCCATTCCGTCGCGAAGCCGTTCGCGATGAGCGCGACGAGCGTCGCGGCGCACGCGCCCCAGGCGAAGGCGAAGATCAGGTTCCGCCAGGGTTTGGGGTCGACACGGTCCAGCCAGCGGAACACCGAGATGATCAGCGGTACGGGCAGCACGGCGAGGCCGAGCCCCACCAGGAAACCCTTGGTGCCGGTCTGCTCGCGGACGAGGGCCAGGATGACGAGGCCGGAGATCGACAGCAGCCCGATGAGCGCGGTCGCGCGCAGGGCCTTGTTGTCCCAGAGGCGGCTGAGACGGCCGCTTCTGGCCCACGGCCCGGGATGGCCTGGGTGTCCCGGGAACCCCGGGTATCCCGGGAGCCCCGGATGCCCGGGGTGCCCCGGCTGCGGCGCCTGCGGCCGGCCCCCCGGAGCGGCCGCGCCGTCGAACCACGGCTGCTGGTCGTGCGGCGTGACCGGCGGATCGGGCGGCTGGTGGGGGGACGGGGACTGATGCACTCAACCGACCCTAACGAACGCGGAAGTGGCGGACTGCGTGATTGTTCCCATCCGCGCAGGGCCGCTATGCGTCGTTGCGGCGGAAGATCAGGTCGTGGACGATATGCCCCTTGTCCAGCCCCTGGGACTCGAACTTGGTGAGCGGGCGGAAGTCCGGGCGCGGGCTGTAGCCGCCGTCGGGCTGGGTGTTGTCGAACGACGGGCTCGCGGTCAGGACCTCCAGCATCTGCTCCGCGTACGGCTCCCAGTCGGTCGCGCAGTGCAGCAGCGCGCCGGGGCGCAGCCGGGTGGCGGCCAGCTCGACGAACTCGGGCTGGAGCAGCCGCCGCTTGTGGTGCCGCTTCTTGGGCCAGGGGTCAGGGAAGTAGACGCGCAGCCCGGAGAGGGCGGCGGGCGCCAGCATCTCGCGCAGCAGGATGATCGCGTCGCCGTTGGCCACCCGGACGTTGGACAGCCCGTCGCGCTCGGCGAGGGCGAGCAGATTGCCCTGGCCGGGGGTGTGGACGTCGACGGCGAGGATGCCGGTGCCGGGGTCGGCGGCGGCCATCCGCGCGGTGGCCTCGCCCATGCCGAAGCCGATCTCCAGGACGACGGGGAGGTCCGGGTCGCCGAAGAGCGCGCCGAGGTCGAGGCGGTGCAGCCCGTCGATGTCCAGCCCCCACTGCGGCCACAGGCGGCGCAGCGCCTCGCCCTGGCCGGCGGTCACCCGGCCGCGGCGGGGGCGGAAGGAACGGATGCGGCGCTCATGGTGCGAGCCCGCCGGATCGGCGGCGGGACCGCCGGGGAACAGCGGCTCGCCGCGGTCGCGGCCGGGGCCACGGCCGGATTCGGGGCCGGGGCCGGGCACGGTGCGGTCGCGCTCCGCGTGGGCGTCGGGGGCGGTGGAGTTCTCGGACACAGTGCTTCCGATTCTACGGGCGGGGCGGGCACCCCGACGGGCCCGCCCGGGATGCCACGGTGCGGGCCCGAGGGCCCGCCGGCGGGCCGCCCCGCTACCCGCCCCGCAACCCCTCGGCGGCGGCCGTGAGACCGCTCACAGCGCCTCCAGCACCCGCCGGGCCACCTCGCGGCCGATGGGGAGCGAGGCGGTGGCGGCGGGGGAGGGGGCGTTGAGCACGTGGACGACGCGGGGCGACTGCGAGATCAGGAAGTCGTCCACGAGCGTGCCGTCCGGCAGCACCGCCTGCGCGCGCACCCCGGCCGGGGCGGGTATCAGGTCGTCGGGCGTGACATCCGGCAGCAGCCGGCGCACCGCGTCGGTGAAGGCACGCTTGGACAGGGAGCGGCGCAGCTCGCCCGCCCCGTACCGCCAGTGGCGGCGGGCTATCCGCCAGGCGCCGGGATACGCCAGCGTCCCGGCCAGCTCGCGCGGGCGCACGGTGCGCCAGGCGTATCCCTCGCGGGCGAGGGCGGGCACCGCGTTGGGCCCGATGTGGACGCCGCCGTCGATGCCGCGGGTCAGGTGGACGCCGAGGAAGGGGAACGCCGGGTCGGGCACCGGGTAGACCAGGCCGCCCACCAGCGAGGTGCGGGACGGCGCCAGCTCGAAATACTCACCGCGGAAGGGCACGATCCGCATGCCCGGGTCGTCGCCCGCGAGCCGCGCCACGCGGTCGCACTGCAGCCCCGCGCAGTTGACCAGGGCCCGCGCGCGCAGCACCGTGCCGTCCGCCGTGCGCACCGCGACGGCCGTCGGGCGGCGGCCGATGCGGGTCACCCCCGCCCCGTACCGCACGGACGCGCCCGCGTCCCGCGCGAGCCGGGCCAGCTGCGCCGCCACCGCCCCGAAGTCGCATACGCCCGTCGTGCCGACGTGGATCGCGGCGAGCCCGCGCACCCACGGCTCGTACTCCGCCATCTGGGCGGGGCCCAGCTCGCGCACCGGGATCCCGTTCTCCCGGCCGCGCTGGACCAGGGCGTGCAGCCGCGGCAGCTCGGAGCGCTCGGTGGCGACGATGAGCTTGCCCGTCACCTCGTGGGCGATGCCGTACTCGGCGCAGAACTTCACCATCTCCGCCGCGCCGCGCACCGCGAACCGTGCCTTGAGCGAGCCCGGCCGGTAGTAGATCCCGCTGTGGATCACTCCGCTGTTCCGCCCGGTCTGGTGGCGGGCCGGGCCCGCCTCCTTCTCCAGGACGGTCACCCGGGTGCCGGGCGCCGCGCGCGTGATCGCATACGCCGTCGACAGGCCGACGATCCCGCCCCCGATCACCAGCACGTCGCAGTCCACCGCCGTCACGCCATGCACCTCCCCACGCGCCACAACCCTCCGGTCGCCCCGACCGTCGATCCCTATCATGACCTGCGCCACCGACAGCAGCCCGAAACCCGTGCGGCGCCTGGGATCCGGAAGGGTGCGTGAAGATCACGCGGGCTTTCCCCGGCGCTCACGCCGGCGCCACACACAGGGGCGCGAAAACCCGGGGCCCCACCCTCACACCGGCTCCCCTCCCACCGGACACCCGCACCACCCGCACCATCCGCACCACCCGTACCACCCTCACGCCGGCGCCACCAGCAGCGGCCGCGCCCGCTCGCGCAGCTCCGCCACCCGCGGCTCGTCGCGGTACGCCTCGAGCCGGTGCATCAGGTCGCGCACGTACTCCGTGGTGCGCGCGGAGGAGATGCGGTTGGCGACCTCCACGGCCCGGGCGCCCGCCGCGCACGCCGCGTCCAGGTTCCCGGACTCCAGTTCGGCGACGGCGGAGACGACGAGCCGCAGCCCGTGGGACCGTACGAACTCCTCCGTCGGCCGGGCCAGCGCCTGCTCGGTGAAGCGCCGCACCTGGCGCGGCAGCCGCAGGTCGCGGTAGCACTCGGCGGCGTCGGCCGCGAACCGCTCGTGGCTGTAGAAGTCGAGCCAGGACGGGTCGGCGTCGCCCGACCGGGACCGCTCCAGCCAGCCCTCGGCGGACTTCAGCGCCGCGCCGCAGGCCGGGCCGTCCCCGGACTTGGCCTGGGCGCGCGCCTCGACCAGCCGGAAGAAGCTCATGGTGCGGGCGGTGGCCAGGCCGCGGTTGCGCTCCAGGGCGGCCTGGGCGAGGTCCACGCCCTCGTCGGCGAAGCCGCGGTAGGTGGCCTGGAGGCTCATCGACGCCAGCACGTACCCGCCGAGCGGGACGTCGGCGGCGGCGCGGGCGAGGCGCAGCGCCTGGATGTAATACCGCTGGGCGGCCTCCTGCTGGCCGGTGTCGAAGGCCATCCACCCGGCCAGCCGGGTCAGTTCGGCGGTGGCGCCGAAGAGGGAGCGGCCGACCTCGTCGCTGTACGAGCCGAGCAGCAGCGGGGCCGCGTCGACCCGCAGGCATTCGGGGACCATGGAGGAACGCCAGTCGCCGCCGCCGTACTTGGAGTCCCAGCGGCGCGCGTCCTCGGCGGCCTCGCGCAGCTTGGTGACGTCGCTGTGGCCGACGCGCTGCGGTAAGCCGTCGGGGCCGCTGCCGCCGGCGCCTCCCGCCGCGTCCTCGGCGTCCTCGGGACCGCGCGCGACGGAGGTGTCGGCCGGGGATATGAGCCAGCGGGACGCGGGCGTGGCGTACGCGCTGACGGCGAAGGATCCGGCCAGGCTCTGCCAGATGCCCACCCCGCCGCGCCGACCCGCGAGATCAAGCCGGTACAACTCGGCGGCGGAGCGGACGGCCTGGCCGATGTCGCGCGGGAAGGCGAGCCCGACCTCGGGGGCCGGATCGGCGTCGGCGAGCCCGATCTCGTGCAGCGGGACGGGGCGGCCGAGTTTGCTGCCGATAGCGGCAGCAATCAGATGGGGCGCGGCGCCCTGGGGCACCATGCCCTTGGAGACCCAGCGCGCTACGGACGTCTTGTCGTAGCGAAGGGTCAGGCCGCGCTGGGCGCCGAGATCGTTGACTCTGCGCGCGAGCCCGGCATTGCTGATCCCAGCGAGGGCGAGAACGGTGCCGAGCTTCTCGTTCGGCCCGCGTGGCTCCCTGGACATGCGCACCCCTCGACAGCACCGACGGCCGCCCCGGCGTGGGCGCGGGGCATTCGTAAACCCAGCGTAGTTCGCCGCATCCCGACCGTTAAGAGGTGGTGTCCCGGATGGCGAGATTCTTGTACGAACGGGCGTGCGGGGCGTGACGTGTGCTCCCGGTGTGTGTGGCTGTGCGCCTGGGTGTGCGCTCTGTCTCGGTCGCGGCGAGAACGTTTCGATGGGACCTGCGTGGGTCGGCCCGCTGTACTGGATCCAGTGGGCTGGGGGACGCCGCCGCCTCATTCCCCGCGGGTGGCGGAACGGTCCGGGAGGCGGACGCCGCCTCCCGGACTGTCGTGTTGGGAGGCGTTGGGGGCGAGCGAGGGCGAACGGCGCGCGGCGGTCCGGATGGTGGCGGGGCATCCGCAAGACCACCGAGTGCGCCACGGCGAACTTGGCCGGATATCGCCCGTCGGTGCCGGGCTCCCGCGGCGGGCCGGGGAGGGGGAGGCCCGGCGCGGGAAGCCCCTTTCCTCGCGGCCCCGTTGGCGTCCCGTCGTCCACGTGTCGGCGTCCTTGCGCTGTTGTACGCCCCAGTCGTGGCAGCATGGGCCACGGCGGAACGGTGCGTCGTGACCGGTGACGGCTCTCTCCTGGGCTTCCCGTGAACGCCTGCCCGCGGGGGCCGCATGGTGTGATCAACTCTTGGGATCCCTGCGGTCATCGGCGGTCATCGGCGGTCAGCAGCGGTCAAGGGAGATCCAAGAGATCTACGTAGTTGTCCGGTTCGATGTCGAAACCGTCAACGTGCTGTGCATGATGGCACCTCGTTCTTGGTGGCCCTGGATGCCCACAGCCTGTGGAGGCGGCGATGCGGTGGTTGGTGGGGTGGAGCAGTACCGCATCCGGCCCGGTCCCCCCGGAAGGCCGTGCGATCCAGCCGGTCGGTGCCCAACTCCTGTGGTCCGACCCCGATCCGCTGTGGGCGGTCGGCGACTGGCGGCCCGACGAGGTACGCGTCGTCCAGGCCGACCCCTTCACCCGGCTCGCTGTCTTCGGCTGCTGCGGCGCCACCGACGAGGAGCTGCGGGTCGGCCTGTTCGCCGCCCGCGGCGGCGCCCTGCGCCACCTCACCGCCTGGCCCGGCAGCTACACCGCCGTCGCCCAGGTCGGCCGCCGCATCACCATCGCCGGTGACCTGGCCGGTGCCCGGCCCGTCTTCCACACCGACTGGTCCGGCGGCACCGCGTACGCCACCGCCGCCCTCCCGCTCGCCGACCTCATCGAGGCACAGCTCGACGTCAGCCACCTCGGCGCGCTGCTCGCCTGCCCCGACTCCCCGGAGGCCGTCGGCGACGGCACGCCGTACATGGGCGTCAGACGGGTGCCGCCCGGGCACGCCCTCGTCCTGCGCGACGGCGCCCGCGACGTCACCGGCTACGAGCCCACCGCCTCGCTCGCCGTCGCCGCGCCCCCGCTCGACCAGGACACGGCCGTGGAGGGCGTACGGGACGCCCTGCTCGAAGCCGTACGGGCCCGCCTCACCGCACCCCGCCACGCCCCCGCCACCGACGGCCTCGACCCCGGGCCCGTCCCCGGCATGGGCCCCGCCGAACGCCGGGCCGCCCGCGGCGCGCCCGCCCCCGGCATCGGCGCCGACCTGTCCGGAGGCAGCGCCTCCGCCACGCTCGCCCTGCTCGCCGCCGGGCTCCCCGGCATGCCCGGCACCCTCCTCGGCCACGGCACCGAAGCCGGTGAACGCCTTCTCGCCGTCACCTTCAACGACCTCGCCACCACCGGCGGCGCCCGCACCCGCGAAGCCGAACTGGAACGCGCGGGCACCATCGCCGCCAACCCCCGGCTGCACCACGTGGTCGTCGCCGGAGGCGAGGAGGCCCTCCCGTACGCCGCCCTCGACACCGGCGCCCTCACCGACGAACCCGGCCCCTCCCTCGTCATCGCCGAACGCCACCGGCGCCGCCTCGCCGCGGGCAGCGCCGACCACTTCGTCGGCCACGGCGCCCGCGAGGCGCTCGACGCCCACCCGGCCCGCCTCGCCGACCTGCTGCTCGACCGCCGCAGACGCCATCTGCTGCGCCCCGCCACCGCCCTCGCCAAGGCCGACGGGCCCAACGCCCACTCCTTCTTCGTCCCCTTCACCGTCTACCGCGCCGCCCGGCGGCTGGCCCGCACCCCCTACCGGGACGGCGTACGGGAAGCCGCCGCGAGCCTCCTGGAGCGCCGCTTCACCGACGACGGAGCGGGCGTGGCCGCCGGCGCCGTCTCCGCATCCCTGGCCTCCCTCGCCTGGTGCCGCCCCGGCCCCGCCGCCCGCTGGCTCACCGGGGAAGCCCTCGCCGAGGTGTCCATCCGCCTGGAGGAAGCGGCGCTGCGCCCCGTCCTCGTGCGCCGCCCCGGCGAACGCCGCGCCGACGCCGCCCTCGCCCGCTACGCCGCCGACCACCGCGTCTTCGAACAGGCCGCGGAGGTGCGCAGCCAGCGCCTGCACGCCCCCTTCCTCGACAACCAGGTCGTACGGGCCTGCCGCGCGCTCCCCGAAGCCCTGCGCGTCCAGCCCGGAGCGCGCGCCTCCGTCCTGCGTACGGTCCTCGCCGGAGCGGGCATCCGCGACCTCCCCACCGGCTGGGGCGCCACCTCCCACGCCGCCCACGCCGCGTCCGTACGCGCGGGCCTGCGCACCTGGCTCGGCGACCTGGTCGGCCTCTTCGACGCCCCGCTGCTGGCCGACGCCGGGCTCATCGAGGCCCGCGTCGTCCGCAAGGCGCTGCGCGCGGCGTCCGAAGGCGAACGGCTGCCCCTGGACGGCCTGGCCGAACTGGTCTCCACCGAAGTCTGGCTACGCCGCCTCCTGGCCCGCCGCGGCACCTGCTGGACCGGCACGGCCGCGCCCCGCCAGCGCGCGGTGGCGGGCGGAGTGGTGCCCCGGCCCTCCCTGTGACGCGTCGGCCGCCGGGCCGGGCCGCCGGGTCTGGCCGACCGTGTGTGCGACCCGCTCGGGTGGAGCGTCCCGTTCCGCCGCGAACCCAGGAGAATGACCGCCGTGCGGTATCTCATCCTCGGCACCACCGAAGCGCGTGACGAAGACGGCGACCCGCTGCCCCTCGGCGGCCCCCGGATCCGCGCGCTGCTCGCCGCGCTCGCCCTGCGCGCCGCACGCCCCGGGCCCACCCCCGTCGATGTGCTCATCGACGAGGTGTGGGCCGCCGACCCGCCGTACGACGCGCCCGCCGCGCTCCAGGCGCTGGTGGGCCGGTTGCGACGGGCGATCGGGCGGGAGGCCGTGGTCTCCTCGCCCGGCGGTTACCACCTCGCGACCGCCGCTCCCGGGGACGACGTCGACCTGCTGCGCTTCGAGCGGCTGACCGACGCCGGGATGCGCGCCCTCGACGCCGGCGACCCGCACACGGCCGCCACCACGCTCCGGCAGGCGCTCGCGCTGTGGCGCGGCCCGGCGCTCGCCGATCTGCCGGAGCGCGACGCGGCCGCCGCCCGCGCCGAGGCCCTGCGGCTGGCCGCCCTGCACCGCCGGATCGACGCCGACCTGGCGCGCGACCGCCCGGCGGGCCTCGTCCCGGAGCTGCGCGAACTGGTCGCCGACCATCCGTTTGACGAAACGTTCCACGCCCAGCTGATCCGCGCGCTGCGGGCCGCCGGGCACTCGGCGGACGCCCTCGCCGCCTACGAGGAGGTCCGCACGCTCCTCGCCGACCGTCTCGGCACCGACCCGGGACCGGAACTGCGGGAGCTGCACCGCCAACTGCTCCTGGGCGAGCCCACCCCGCCGCCGGCTCCACCGGCCGCCGGACGGTCTCGTGACGGAGCCGGGCACCGCGGGCCGGGCGGTGACCGGCACCCCGACGCGGATGGCCCCCGCGCCTCGGACGGCGACGGTGACCCGGGCCGGGAGGGTTACGCGAAGGGTGACGCCGACCGTGCCCCGGGCCGGGACGGCGCCCGCGCCCCGGGCCGGGGTCGCGTCCTGGACGGCGACCGGTACCGCTACGAGGACGGCGCTCGAGACCGCCACCCGGACGGCGACCGGTACGGCGCCCGCGACGGCGATGGCGACGGCGACCCGGGCCGGGACCGGGGCCGCCGCCCCGACGACGACCGCGGCCGTGCCTCGGTCCCCGGCGCGCGTCCCGCCGCGTTCGTGGCGCCGCCCGGCAATCTGCGGGCGCGTCTCACCAGCTTCGTCGGCCGACGGAGCGAGATCGGCGCCCTCCGCAAGGACCTGGACGGCACCCGGCTGGTCACGCTCACCGGAGCAGGTGGTTCCGGCAAGACGCGGCTGTCCGTGGAGACCGCCGCGACCCTGACGGACGCCTACCCGGACGGCATCTGGGTCGTCGAACTCGCCTCGCTGGACGACCCCTCCGCCGTCCCCGGCGCCGTCCTGAGCGCCATCGGCCGCCGCGAGACGACGATGTTCGCCTCCGGACTCGAAGGCCGGACCAGCGGGGCGGACGCCGTCGACCCCGCCGGCCGCCTGGTCGAGTACTGCGCCGACCGCCGCCTGCTGCTCCTGCTCGACAACTGCGAGCACGTCATCGACACCGCCGCCCGGCTCACCGAGACACTGCTGGCGCGCTGTCCGGGCGTGACCGTGCTCGCCACCAGCCGCGAGCCGCTGGGCGTGCCCGGCGAGACCGTACGGCCCGTGGAGCCGCTGCCGCCCGCACCCGCCCATCAGCTGTTCGCCGAGCGGGCCGCGACCGTACGGCCCGGCTTCGACCCGGCCGGGGACCCGGACACGGCGGCGGCGGTCGCGGAGATCTGCCGCCGCCTCGACGGACTGCCGCTGGCGATCGAGCTGGCCGCGGCCCGGCTGCGGCTGCTGACCCCGCGGCAGATCGCCGACCGCCTCGACGACCGGTTCCACCTGCTGACCAGCGGCAACAGGACCGCCCTGCCGCGCCAGCAGACCCTGCGGGCGGTGGTCGACTGGTCCTGGGACCTGCTGGACGAGCGGGAACGCACCGTGCTGCGCCGGGCGTCGGTCTTCGCGGGCGGATGGAGCCTGGCCGCGGCGGAGGCCGTCTGCGCGGAGACGGGATGCGGGGACGCGACGGAGCATGAGTCCCTACGCGCCGGTGCATGCGCCCCGGCGCACACCCCGGCACACTCCGGCGTCCCCATCGCGCCCCCGGAGGTGCTCGACCTGCTCGGGGCGCTGGCCGACAAGTCCCTCCTGGTCGTCGACCACCCGCCGGGCGAGGCCCGCTACCGCATGCTGGAGACGATCCACGAGTACGTCAGCGAGCGCGCCGCCGAGGATTCCGCCGCCCGCGCCGACCACGCCGCCGCCACGGCCCGGCACATCGCCCACTTCCGCGACTTCGCGCGCGCCGCCGAACCGCGGCTGCGCTCCGCCGAACAGCTGCCCTGGCTGCGCCGCGTCGAGGCCGACCTCGACAACATCCGGGCCGCCCTGCACCGCTCCCTGACCGCCCGCGACGAGAACACCTCGTTCGCGATCATCCTGGCGATGGGCTGGCTCTGGTGGCTGCGCAACTACCGCGACGAGGGCGCCACCTGGGCCCGCCGGGCCCTGGACCTCACCATGAACCCGAACGACGCGCAGGACGACGCGCAGGACGACGCACGGGGCGACGCACGAGACGGCGAACGAAACGGCGAACGAAACGACGAACGAAACGACGAACGAGACGGAGAACGAGACGGCGGCCGACCGGCGCTGGACATGCCACCCCCCGCGCCGGACGGCGCCGACGGGGACGATCCCGCCGCCACCCGCTACTGGCACGCCATGGACCTGAGGCTGCTGCGGTTCTTCCTGCTCATCGACGCCGGTCACGGCCCCGACGGGCAAGACCCCGAGACGCGGCTCATAGCCCGGCTCACCCGCGACGCCTACGGCAGCCATCCGGGCCCGCGCAGCGCCCGCTTCCCCGGTCTGCTGTGGCCGTTCGCCGGATACATCCTCGACGGCCACACCGCGATGATCCCGCTGATGGACAAGGCGGTGGCCAACTGCCGCGAGAACGGAGACGACTGGGCGGTCGGCGCCGCGCTCATGTTCCGCGCCCACCTCGCCATCGACACCTCCAGCGGCATCGAGCGCGCCGAAGCCGACTACGCCGAGGTGCGCGAGCTGAGCGCGCGCGTCGGCGACCGCTGGATGCTCGCCCAGGTGGAGAGCGCCAGGGCCGAGATGGCCGCGCTGCGCGGCCGGTTCGGCGAGGCGCGGGCCGCCTTCGAGGAGGCGCGGCGGCTGGCCCGGGAGATCGGCGCGCACACCGAGGTGCCGTTCTTCATCACCCGGCTGGCCGACCTCGCCCTCAACTCCGGTGACCCCGAGGGCGCGGCGAAGCTGCTGGACCACTCCGAGCAGGAGGCCGAGCGCTGGGGCGCCGTGGACGTCCGGGCCTTCAACCGCCTGCTGCGCGCCCACATCGAGCTGCTGCACGGTGATCCGGCCAAGGCGCGGGCGTACTGCGAGGACTCCCGGCGGCAGGCGGCGAGATCCAGCCCGCCGCAGCTGTTCTGGGTCGTCGTCCAGGGGCTGGAGGGCCGGGTCGGCGCCGAGGAGGGCGACCCGTGGGGCGGGGTGCGCATGCTGCGCGACGCGCTGGGCCTTGGCCTTGAGGTGGGCTGTACGGAGGCGTTGCTCGCCGACCAGGCCGAGTCGGCGGCGTACATCCTGGTGCGGCTCGGACATGAACGGCCCGCCGTCCGGCTGCTGGGCGCGGCCGACGGCTGGCGCGGCCGGCTGCCGCGCATCCCGCTGGCGCTCGCGGAGACCCGGGAGACCGAGGCACGGGCGGGTGCCGCGCTGGGCCCCGCCGTGGCCGGGAAGCTGCGCGCCGAGGCCACGGCCCTGACCACGGAGGAGGCCATCGCCCTGCTCGACGAGGTCCTGGCCGGCTCCGGCTCCGACACCGCCCGCTGACCGAGCGCCCGGGGGCACGCCCCCGGAACGGCATCAGGACGGCAAGCGCATACGTTCACCCGCACGGGGAAGACGCGCACCGCGAACCCGAAACGTACGAGCGAACCCCGGACCGCACCCTCGAAAAGGTGGCCGTTCGCCGGGCAGAACGCACCCGGCGAACGGATCGATCAGTAATCGGTCAGCACCGACCATCAATTCGGTCAGAAAGCGCCCAGAAGGTGGCTCCCCCCCGGTCACCCCATCGGCCGAGACCGCAGCCCGTCCAACAGGATGTCCAGCAGCCGGGCCGACGCCGCGGCCTGCTGCGCCGCGTCCGGCAGCGACGGCGCCGCCGTGGCGATCACCAACAGCACATCGGCGACCGTGACATCCGGGCGCAACTCACCCGCTGCCCGCGCCCGCTCCACCAACTGCCCGACGACCTGCAGCAGCGCTGCCGCGCCCGCGTCGTCCGGCTCTTCGACCAGCCGCAGATCCGGCTGCACCGCACCGGCCGATGGCACCGCTGCCGCCGCTGCCGCCGGTGACGGCACCGCGGGCTGCACCGCCGACGGCACCGCTGCCGCCTGCGGCGGGCCGGCTAACGCCACCTGCCGCTGCTGCGGAACCCGGACCTCCGTCTCCGCGTCGACCCCGACCCGCAGCACCTGCGGCGGCAGCAAACGGCCCGCGCCGGACGCCACCGAGGTGCGCAGGAACCGGGCCAGCGCGGACCACGGCTCGTGCTCCTGACCCAGCGCCGCCCGTGCCTGATCGGTCAGCCTGGCCGTCTCCTCCTCCGCTATGCGGCGGACGAGCACGTCCTTGCTGGGGAACCGCCGGTAGACGGTGCCCACCCCGACCCGCGCCCGCCGTGCGACGTCCTCCATCGGAGCCCCGTACCCCAGCTCACCGAAGACCTCGCGCGCCGCCCGCAGGACATGTTCCAGATTGCGCTGCGCGTCCACGCGCAGCGGAGTGTTCCGGCCGCCGTTCCCGTCCGAGGACGCGACGGCTGCGGACCATGACGAACCCTGAAGGTGCATAAGTGATCCCCCGGTAATGACGTCTCCCCCCGGAGACTCCCCGCCCTGTCAGCCGGGGCAGTCACAACCCCGACGAAGTACGAACATAGTTGAGCCCAGGTCAAGAATGAAGAGGGTAGGTCGGGACAGACCGTCCCCCAACCGGACCAGCAGGCCACCTTACCCCGCCTCTCAGACCGCCCCACCCCCCAAGACCACGCTCTGACCTGCGTGTATTCCCTCCTCCACCCCACGGCCCGGCCCCGGGGCACCTTCGGCCCTCCGGTCACACAATTGGTCGGGGCTGTGGACAAACGGCGGTCGCGGATGCCTCATGGGAGGGTGAAGGAACCAGCGCGCATTCTCGTTGTCGGCGGCGGCTACGTCGGGATGTACACCGCGCTGCGCCTCCAGCGGAAGCTCAGGCAGGAGCTGAGGCACGGCGCCGTACAGGTCATCGTGGTCGACCCCGAGCCGTACATGACCTACCAGCCCTTCCTGCCGGAGGCGGCGGCCGGGTCGATCTCCCCCCGCCACGTCGTGGTGCCGCTGCGCCGTGTCCTGGGCGACTGCCAGGTCATCATCGGCGAGGCGACCGCGATCCATCACGGCAAACGCACCGCGACCATCAGAACCCTCGCCACCGAGGAGGAGGGCACCGGCTCGGTCGAGATCCGCTACGACGAGCTGGTCCTGGCGCCCGGATCCGTCTCCCGCACCCTCCCGGTCCCCGGCCTCGCCGAGACCGGCATCGGCTTCAAGACCGTCGAAGAGGCCATCGGGCTGCGCAACCACGTCCTCGAACAGCTCGACATCGCGTCCTCCACCCGCGACCCCGACGTCCGCGACGCCGCGCTGACCTTCGTCTTCGTCGGCGGCGGATACGCGGGCGTCGAGGCGCTCGGCGAACTGGAGGACATGGCCCGGTACGCCGTCCGCTACTACCACAACATCGAGCCCGAGGACCTGAAGTGGATCCTCGTCGAGGCCACCGACCGGATCCTCCCGGAGGTCGGCGAGGAGATGGGCAAGTACGCGGTCCGCGAGCTGCGCGGCCGCAACATCGACGTACGGCTGGAAACCCGCCTCGACTCCTGTCAGGACCGGGTCGCCGTACTGAGTGACGGCTCGCGCTTCCCCACCCGCACCCTCGTGTGGACCGCCGGCGTCAAACCGTCGCCCATCCTCGCCTCCACCGACCTCCCGCTGAACGCCCGCGGCCGCCTCACCTGCACCGCGACGCTGCAGGTGGACGGCGTGGAGCACGCCTGGGCCGCCGGGGACGCCGCGTCCGTGCCGGACCGTACGGCGGCCGACCCCGGCGCCGTCTGCGCGCCCAACGCGCAGCACGCCGTCCGCCAGGCCAAGGTCCTCGCCGAGAACCTGATCGCCTCGCTCGGCGGCCGGCCCCTTGACGACTACGAGCACAAGTACGTCGGCTCCGTGGCCTCCCTCGGCCTCCACCGCGGCGTCGCGCACCTCTACGGCCGCAAGCTGAAGGGCTACCCGGCCTGGTTCATGCACCGCGTCTACCACCTCAGCCGGGTGCCGACCTTCAACCGCAAGGCGCGGGTACTGGCCGAATGGATCCTGTCGGGGCTGTTCAAGCGGGAGATCGTCTCGCTCGGATCGCTGGAGAACCCGCGCGCGGAGTTCAAGCTCGCCGCCGATACCGGACGCCATCCCGAAGCCAGTTGACCCCGCCGGGGCGGAGCCGGGAACTCCCCTCCCACGAACGGCGTCTCACGGATGTCAGTCCGGTCGGCCACACTGGTCGTGTGACCATGGGTGGGCTCGTATCTGCAAAGAGTGACAATCGCGAGGATTCGGAAGTTTGCTGCATTCCCCCGGGGGCCGTCCCCCGCACCCGCATCCCTTTCCCCGATCCCGCGCCGGCGCGCTGCTCAGCCACCACCCCACGAGGTAATCCGCAGTGAACTTCACGCGCTGGAGCGCCCGGCTCCCCCGCACGCAACGACGCACCGCCGCGCGGTCCGACCGTGCCGCGCGGCGTCCACAGCCCGCGGCGGGCGCCGGCTCCGTCCCGGCCGCCCGCGGCGAGCGCACCGGCCCCTCCGCCGACGGTGAGCCGCCGCTGCCGGGCGCGCCCGGCACCGCCCCTGGCTGCCCGCCGCCCGCCGCCGTCCCGACCCTCGACGGCCTGTCCGTCCATGACGTCCTCGGCCAGGTCCCGGCCCTGGTCGCGGTGGTGTACGGCCCCGAGCACCGCATCGCCTACCTCAACGACGCCTACGCCGACCTGTTCGGCCACCGCACCCGCGGCGTCCCCGCCGGGCAGGCCCTGCCCGAGCTGCGCGAGCTGGGCCTGCTGCCGCTCATGGACCAGGTCCTGCGCAGCGGCACGCCCCGCACCGTCAAGGCGCGGCGCGTTCCCGCGGCACCCGGGCCCGCATCCGAGTCCGAGTCCGCATCCGCATCCGCATCTGCGTCCGAGTCCGGGCTCGCGGCGGGCACCGAAGCCGAGCCCGAAGCCGAGCGCGAGGCGGCGCCCATGGCCGTCGGGCGGTCGCGGCACGGGTACTACACGTTCACCTGCTCGCCCATCGAGATGGCCGCCCCGGTCCCCGAGCCGGCGGTCCGCGTGCCCCATCCGGTGCCCGCGCCCGCTCACGACGGCGCCGTCCCCGATGCGGCAGTACCCGTGGCGACCGTTCCCGAGACGGCGGCCCCCGTGGCGGCCCTTCCCGTAGCGGCCGCGCAGACCGCCGCGACCGCCACCGAGGACACCCCCGCACGGGTGCGCGGTGTCCTCGTCTTCGGCGCCGACGTCACCGACCAGGTCGAGGCCGCCGAGCGGCTGCGCGTCGGCGAGCGGCTGCAGCGCAAGGCCGCCGTCACCCTCCAGCGCAGCCTCCTCCCGCAGGAGCTGGAACAACCCGACGACCTGCGCGTCGCCGCCACCTACCAGCCCGGCGGCAAGGACACGGCGGTCGGCGGCGACTGGTACGACGTCATCACCCTCGGCGCCGGCCGTACCGCTCTCGTCATCGGCGACGTCATGGGGCGCGGCGTCCGCGCCGCCGCCGTCATGGGCCAGCTGCGCACCGCCGTCCGCGCCTACGCCCGCCTCGACCTGCCCCCGCACGAGGTGCTCCAGCTCCTCGACGGACTGGCCGCCGAGATCGACCCCAACCAGATCGCCACCTGCGTCTACGCCGTCCACGACCCCAACGAGAGCCGCCTCGTCTACGCCTCCGCGGGCCATCTGCCGATCCTGGTCCGCGACCCGGACGGCACCGTGCGCCGCGCCGCCGAACCCACCGGCCCACCGCTGGGCACCGGAGGCTGGCTGCACACCTCCGGATCCATCCCGCTCGGCCCCGGCTCCAGCGCCGTCCTGTACACCGACGGACTGGTGGAGCGGCGCGACAAGGACATCTACGACGGCGTCGCCGCCCTGGAGCGCGTCTTCGCGGGCGCGACCGGCACGCCCCAGGTGATGTGCGACCGCCTCATCCGGGCGCTCGGCATCACCGCCGCCCACGACGACGACGTCGCCGTCCTGGTCCTCCAGCACCCCGCCCGCACCGGCCATGACGCCGAGCTGTTCCACAACGCCGCCCTCGAACTCCTCGGCGGAGTGGAAGCGGCCCCGCGTGCCCGGGCCTTCGCCTCCGGCGTCCTCGCCAGCTGGCGCTTCCCCATGGAGCTGCGCGACTTGGGCGTCCTCGCCGCCAGCGAGCTGGTCGCCAACTCCCTCCAGCACGGCACGCCCCCGATGCGGCTGCGGCTGCGCCGCACCGACCGGCGCCTGATCATCGAGGTGACCGACGGCGACGACCATCTGCCGCGCCGCCGCCGGGCCGAACCGGTCGACGAGGCCGGCCGCGGCATCTCGATCGTCGCGACCATCGCCTCCTCCTGGGGCTCACGCCGCACACCGGGCGGCGGAAAGGCGGTGTGGTGCGAATTCGCCCTCCCCGCCGGAGATCCGTAAGACCTCCGGCGGAAAGGGCGATGGTGTGGACACGGCGGCCGGTCAGACCGCCGTGGTCACCGGAGCGGACGACTCCGACTCCGACTCCGACTCCGACTCCGAACCCGAACCCGAACGCGGCGCGGGCACCGGGGCATCAGCGGTCCCGCGCAGCGGATTGTCCTGCCGGGCCGACAGCCGCCTGCCGAGCCGCAGCGAGAGCACCGAGACGCCCAGCGAGCAGACGATCAGCAGGGCGATGTACGCCCCGTACGCACCGGCTCCCGCCATCAGCCCGCCGACCGCCGGGCCGACCGCCAGCGCCAACTGCTTCACCAGGGAGAACGCCGCGTTGTACTGCCCCAGCAGGGACGACGGCGCCAGATCGGCCACCAGCGGCGCGACGGTCGGCGACAGCATCGCCTCACCGAGACCGAACAGCGCGTACGCCGAGACGATCGCGGCCGTGCCCATGGCCTGGCCGCCCGGTACCAGGGCGGCGGACCCGGCCACCGCCCACGCGACCGTCCACACCAGCCCGACCACCGCGATCACCCGGCTGCGCCGCCGCCGCTCGACCAGCTTGAGCACCACGAACTGCGCCAGCACGATGGCCGCCGTGTTCGCGGCCAGCGCCACGCCCAGCATCGCGGGGGACACCCGGGCGACGTCCACGGCGAACGCCGACAGCCCGGACTCGAACTGCCCGTAGCAGGCGAAGAACAGCACGAAGCCCAGCACGCACAGCTGCACCATGGCCCGGTGCCCCAGGAGGGCCCGCCGGCTGCCCGCCCCGGTGGCGGACGCGTCGGTCGGCACCGCACCGTCGAACGCGGGCCCCTTCGCCAGCCGTACGGTCCCCACCGTGGCACCCAGCACCAGGAACATCACCGCGTCGATCGCGAAGAGCCGCACGAACCCGGCCGGGGACGAGGTGTCCACCAGCAGCCCGCCGAGCAGCCCGCCGACGCCCAGCCCCAGATTGCTGAGGAAGAACTGCGTCGCGAAGGCCCGCGACCGGGTCGCGGGCGTCGAGCACCACACGATCAGCGTGGCCAGCGCGGGCTGGATCACCGCCATTCCCGCACCGAGCACCCCGGCCGCGGCGAGGACCAGCGGCTCGCTCGCCGCCAGCCCGAGCCCCAGCGAACCGACGGCGGAGGCGACCGCACCCACGACGGCAACGGACAGCGGCCCCCGCCGGTCGATCACCCGACCGGTGAAGGGCAGCACGACCAGCGCGGCCACCGCGAACATCGCGAGCACCAGGCCCGCCGTATCCGCACCGAGATCCCGCACCTGCGCCACATAGACGAACAGGAACGGGACCGTGAAGCCGTTGCCGAACGCGCTCAGCGCGTTGCCCAGCTGGATCCGGCGCAGCGCTGCGCCCATCGCGGTGGTCACACTCACCTACCTAGGTCGAGAAGGGTCGTACGGACCGGAAGAAGCCCGCGTACTCGAAGCCTCAACACTTCGAAGCTAAAGTTCAGCGCTTAAGAGTACACGTCGAAGAACTTCGGTGCGAACGACTTCCGTGTCATACTCCGCACATGGCTGACACCCCCGACCCGGACGACCTGCTCACCCTCGAGGAGCAGATCGCGGCCTACCAGCGCGAATTCCAGGACCTGGACCCGCAGGTGGAACAGGTCGTCAACGCCCTGAGCCGGCTCACCCGGCGGATGAACGTCGCCTACAGCAGGCAGTCCTCGACTCTCGGCATCAGCAACGTCGAGTTCGAGGTCCTCAAGGCCCTCGTCCTGTCCGGCTCCCCGTACCAGCTGGGCCCCGGCGAGCTGGCCAAGCGGCTCGGCCTCACCCCGGCCGCGATGACCCATCGCATCGACCGTCTGGTGAACGAGGGGCTCGTCACCCGGGAGCGTGATGAGAACAACCGCGTGCGCGTCATCGTCGAGCTGACGACCGGTGGGCGGGAGAAGTGGCTGGAGGCGATGCGCCGGGCATCGGTCTTCGAGGAAGACCTGCTCCAGGACCTCTCCTCCGAGGAGCGCGGCGCCCTCGGCGAGATGCTCGCCCGCGTCCTGCGCCGGGTGGAGGAGGCCCAACCGGACGCCGAAGGGCGGCTCAACGACCTCGGTTGAGGCATTCGGCCGACACGGGTTGACACCGATCAGGCCGATCCGTAATGTTCCCCGAGCTGCCACAGAGCCGTAATGGTTCATCGGTACGCACTCGAGCCGCACCGGCGGCAAACCACTCCGCACGACCTCCCATCGGGAACGACTTCGGCATGCCGAAATCCGGACCGAAAAGCTCGATTATGAGCATCCGGGGGAATCCGCTAAAGTGGTGGACACGCCGGAAGGCGCGAAACACCCCGCTCCAACAGGGGGCCGGAAA
>NZ_BBUZ01000021.1 GCF_001417735.1 Streptomyces sp. NBRC 110028 | reverse complement strand
TTGTTGGTGGAGCGGTTGTCGGATGCGCGGCGGTTGGGTCATCGGGTGTTGGCGGTGGTGCGGGGGAGTGCGGTCAATCAGGATGGTGCGTCGAATGGGTTGACGGCTCCGAATGGTCCGTCGCAGCAGCGGGTGATCCGTGCGGCGTTGGCTGACGCCGGTCTGGCTCCTGTCGATGTGGATGTGGTGGAGGCGCATGGGACGGGGACGCGGTTGGGTGATCCGATCGAGGCGCAGGCGTTGCTGGCGACGTATGGGCGGGGGCGTGCGGGTGGGCGTCCGGTGGTGTTGGGGTCGGTGAAGTCGAACATCGGTCATACGCAGGCTGCGGCTGGTGTGGCGGGTGTGATGAAGATGGTGCTGGCGCTGGAGCGGGGTGTGGTGCCGCGGACGTTGCATGTGGATGAGCCGTCACCGCACGTGGACTGGTCGGCTGGTGAAGCGGAGCTGGCGGTTGAGCCGGTGGTGTGGCTGCCGGGTGAGCGAGTGCGTCGGGCCGGCGTGTCGTCGTTCGGGATCAGTGGCACGAATGCGCACGTGATTGTGGAGGAGGCGCCTGCGGAGCCGGAGACGGGTGCGGCTTCGGCTGAAGGCCTGTCGGTGGTGCCGTGGGTGGTTTCCGGGCGGGATGCGGGGGCGTTGCGTGAGCAGGCGGCCCGGCTGGCTGCGCAGGTGTCGAGCGCGGAGGCGGGTGCGGTCGATGTGGGGTGGTCGTTGGTGGCCACCAGGTCGGTGTTCGAGCACCGGGCGGTGATGGTCGGCGGTGATCTGTCGGACACCGTTGCTTCGTTGGAAGCGCTGTCCGTGGGTCGGGTTGTGCCGGGTGTGGTGTGGGGTGTGGCTCCTGCTGAGGGTCGTCGTGCGGTGTTCGTCTTCCCTGGTCAGGGATCGCAGTGGGTGGGGATGGCGGCTGGGCTGCTGGATGCCTGCCCGGTGTTTGCGGAGGCGGTGGCGGAGTGCGCTGCGGTGCTGGATCCGTTGACCGGCTGGTCACTGGTCGAGGTGCTGCGCGGTGGTGATGAGGCTGGTCTTGGGCGTGTTGATGTGGTGCAGCCGGCGTTGTGGGCGGTGATGGTGTCACTCGCTCGGACGTGGCGGCATTACGGCGTGGAGCCCGCCGCGGTCGTGGGGCATTCGCAGGGGGAGATCGCTGCGGCCTGTGTGGCTGGGGGCTTGAGTCTGGCCGATGGTGCGCGGGTGGTGGCCCTGCGGAGCCGGGCGATCGCCCGGATCGCCGGTGGGGGCGGCATGGTCTCCATCAGCCTCCCGGCCGACCGCGTCCGCACCATGCTGGAGGAGTTCGACGGCCGG
>NZ_BBUZ01000020.1 GCF_001417735.1 Streptomyces sp. NBRC 110028 | reverse complement strand
CCAGTGCGGCGGCCTGCCCGCGTAGCGCCTCCGTGTTGCGCGCGGACAACACCCACGGCACGACGCCGCACTGCTCGGACACCTGCTCTGGCTCGGGCATATCCGGGGCCTGCTCCAAAATGAGGTGAGCATTCGTACCGGAAGCACCGAAGGAGGACACCCCCGCACGACGAGGCCGCCCGCTGCGCGGCCACTCCACAGGCTCGGAAAGCAGCCGTACCGCACCACCGGCCCAATCCACATGCGGCGTCGGCTCGTCAATGTGCAAAGAGGCCGGCAACACCCCATGCCGCATGGCCTGCACCATCTTGATCACACCCGCCACACCCGCGGCCGCCTGCGTATGCCCGATATTCGACTTAACAGAACCGAGCAGCAGCGGCTGACCCGCAGGCCGTTGTTGGCCATAGGTCGCCAGCAACGCCTGCGCCTCGATCGGATCGCCCAACGTCGTCCCCGTACCATGCGCCTCGACCGCGTCCACCTCCGACACCGACAGACCCGCACCAGCCAGCGCCTGCCGGATCACCCGCTGCTGCGACGGCCCATTCGGCGCCGTCAGACCATTCGACGCACCATCCTGATTCACCGCCGACCCCCGGATCACCGCCAACACCCGCCGACCATGGCGCCGCGCATCCGACAACCGCTCCAGCAGCAGCAGGCCGACACCTTCACTCCAACCGGTGCCGTCGGCAGCGGCAGCAAAAGGTTTGCACCGGCCGTCAGGAGCCAGGCCGCGCTGACGCGAGAAACCGGTGAACACATCCGGCGTGGCCATCACCGTCACACCACCCGCCAGAGCAAGCGTGCACTCCCCCTGCCGCAACGCCTGCACGGCCAGATGCATCGCCACCAACGACGACGAACACGCCGTATCCACCGTCACCGCCGGACCCTCCAACCCCAGCGTGTACGCCACCCG
>NZ_BBUZ01000019.1 GCF_001417735.1 Streptomyces sp. NBRC 110028 | reverse complement strand
GGCCACCTCGCGGAACTCCTCCAGCATCGGATCCATCAACGGCGAATGAAACGCGTGCGAGACCGACAAACGCCTCGTCCTACGGTCACCGAACCGGGCGGCGACCTTCACCACCGCGTCCTCGGCACCGGAAACCACCACCGACGACGGACCATTGACCGCCGCGACCCCCACCGCACCATCCAGCAGCGGCACCACCTCCTCCTCCGCGGCCTCAATCGCCACCATCGCCCCACCCGACGGCAACGCCCCCATCAGCCGCCCCCGCGCCACCACCAGCCGCGCGGCGTCCTCCAGGCCGAACACCCCCGCGACATGAGCCGCCGCCAGCTCCCCGATGGAGTGACCGGCCAGGTAATCCGGGCGCATCCCCCAGGACTCCACCAACCGGAACAGCGCCACCTCCAGGGCGAAGATCGCGGGCTGGGTGAACTCCGTGCGGTGCAGCGCCGCCTCATCACCACCCCACATCACCTCCTTCAACGGCAGCCCCGACACCTCACACACCG
>NZ_BBUZ01000018.1 GCF_001417735.1 Streptomyces sp. NBRC 110028 | reverse complement strand
AGTACTACATTTGGTTTATGTCACCTCGCTGGAATCCGAATCCTGATGTCAGAACCGGTCGCCACGTCGTCTACAACCTTCACGTCCACTTGGTATTTGTCACCAAGTACCGGCGCAAAGCATTCACCAACGAGATGATGACGCGCTGCGAAGAGATCATGCGGGAGGTCTGCGCGGACTTCGAGGCCGATCTGAAAGAGTTCAACGGCGAAGAGGATCACATACACCTGCTCGTGCACTACCCGCCGAAGGTCCAGCTCTCCAAGCTGGTCAACTCACTCAAGGGAGTCTCCGCCCGCCTGCTGCGCAAGGAGTACGACGCGCACGTCCGCAGGTACCTGTGGGGCGGACACTTCTGGTCCGGCTCCTACTTCGCCGGAAGCTGCGGCGGGGCGCCCCTGACCGTCGTGAAGCAGTACATCGAGAACCAGAAGCGCCCCGTGGGCTGAGCTGAATACTGCGGACCCGTGCTCATGCGCGGGTCAGAGCAATTCTGAGATGGCCTTCACCCCCGGCGTAAACGCCGGAGCACTGGCCAAGATTAAAGGTAGAA
>NZ_BBUZ01000017.1 GCF_001417735.1 Streptomyces sp. NBRC 110028 | reverse complement strand
ACGGGCTTGAGAAGCTTGGCGATCTTGTCCCAGTCCTGGCGGGCGGCATAGCGGAAGGAGCTCCGCAGCAGGTGCACCACGCAGGTCTGCACGATCGTCCGCGGCCAGACGGTCTCCACTGCCTCGGGCAGGCCCTTGAGCCCGTCGCAGACGAGCATGAGCACATCACTGACGCCGCGGTTCTTGATTTCGGTGAGAATGTGCAGCCAGTGCTTGGCGCCCTCGCCGCCGTCGCCGGCCCATAGCCCGAGGATCTCCCGCCGACCCTCGGCGGTGACGGCCAGGGCCACGTAGATGGGCCGGTTGGCCACCGCGCCATCGCGGATCTTCACGTGGATGGCGTCGATGAAGACCACCGGATAGACGGCGTCGAGGGGGCGACTCTGCCATTCGGCCATACCCTCCAGGCCCTCCAGGACCTTGTCGGTGATGGTGGAGATGGTCTGGCGGGAGACCTCGGCACCATAGACCTCCGCCAGGTGGGCCTGGACCTCGCCGGTGGTCAGGCCCTTCGCAGCCAGCGAGATGACCATCTCATCGACGCCCGTCAGACGCTTCTGCCGCTTCTGCCGCTTCTTGAAACAATCTTCGGCTCGAAGGAGCCGTCGCGGTCGCGGGGCACTG
>NZ_BBUZ01000016.1 GCF_001417735.1 Streptomyces sp. NBRC 110028 | reverse complement strand
CGGGTCCGGTGCTGGTGTTTCCGGGGCAGGGGTCGCAGTGGGCCGGTATGGGCGCGGCGCTGCTGGAGGACTCCCCCGTGTTCGCCGCCCGCGTCGCCGAATGCGCACAGGCCCTGGGCCGGTACGTGGACTGGTCCCTCACCGACGTTCTACGCGGCACCCCCGACGCCGCCGACCTCGACCGCGTCGACGTCGTACAACCCGTCCTGTGGGCCGTCATGGTCTCGCTGGCCGCCGTATGGGACCACCACGGCATCACCCCGGCCGCCGTCATCGGCCACAGCCAAGGAGAAATCGCCGCAGCCGTAGTAGCCGGCGCCCTGTCACTGGACGAAGGCGCCAAAATCGTAGCCCTCCGCAGCCAGACCCTGCGCAAACTCGCAGGCCGCGGCGCCATGGCCTCCCTCGCAATGAGCCAGAACCACGCCGAACACCTCCTGACCAGCCTGGGCCAAACGGCCGAAAGCGTCGGCGTGGCCGCCGTCAACGGCCCCGGATCCGTCGTCGTATCCGGACCACCCGACCAAGTCACCCACACCGTGACAGCATGCCAAGAAGCCGGCGGCCGAGCCCGCCTCATCAACGTCGACTACGCCTCACACAGCCCCCAGATCGACGAGATCACCGACGAACTCACCAACCTCCTGGC
>NZ_BBUZ01000015.1 GCF_001417735.1 Streptomyces sp. NBRC 110028 | reverse complement strand
GGGCCTGTGCGGGTGCCGATAAATCATCCACGCAGGTCGGGAGCCTGATCACGGATCTTCGGCTCTCCTTGTCATTCGCCCCAAGCGCTTCACCCGCACGGGACCCCGGCGGCATCATGATCTGTCGCTCCTGCGCCTGGCCTACCTCGCCGCGACCAACCCCTGGCGTTCCTACGCCTCCTGCCGATGAGCAACAGAGACAAGGACATCGAGATCCTCGTACTCCGGCACCCGTTGCTGGTCCTGCAGCGTCAAGCCGGCAAGCCGAGCTTCACCGACAGCGACCGTGCCGTCCTGGCCGGCCTGCTCCACCCCCTCTCCAAAGACAGACTGCGGCACCTTCTGCTGCTGGTCCGCCCCGAGACGGTGTTGCGCTGGCATCGCGAGCTGCTACGGCGGCGCCATGCCGCGACCTGCATACCCAGGCGACGTGGACGCCCACGCACCTTCCGGTCGATCCGCGCCCTGGTCCTGCGCCTGGCCAAGGAGAATGCCGCGTGGGGATATCGCAGGATCCACGGCGAACTCGCCGCACTGGGGATCAAAATCGCCGCCTCCACGGTCTGGGAGATCCTCCGCGAGCACGGCATCCCACCCGCACCCGAACGGCAGAGCACCACCTGGGCCGACTTCCTCCGCGGCCAGGCCGAGG
>NZ_BBUZ01000014.1 GCF_001417735.1 Streptomyces sp. NBRC 110028 | reverse complement strand
ATGGCGACCGGGACCAGCCCCAACACCATCATCTGGAGGGGGACTTGGCCCGCCGAGTGATCCACGAACTGCGGCAGCACCGCCGCGAAGAAGACGACGCCCTTCGGGTTGGTGACGCCCACGAAAATACCGTCCAGGATCGTGCGCAGATCACCGCGCCGCTCATCCGCCGGGGCCTCCATGTCCGCCGCGCGCATCTCCTTGCGGTGCCGGAACGCCTGCACGCCGAGGTAGACGAGATACGCCGCTCCGGCCAGCTTCACACCCATGAACACCGTCGCCGAACTCTCCACCAGCGCGCCGAGGCCCCACGCCACAGCGATCACCAGGAGGTACGAACCGACCAGGTTGCCCAGGACCGTCGCGAGCGCCGTGCGGCGGCCGTGCGCGAGGGCTCTGCCGATCACAAACAGCACGCTCGGCCCCGGAATCACGATCACCAGCAGCGACATCGCCGCGAACGCGAGAATACTCTCCGTGGACACCATAAGTCCGCCACCTCCTGGATTGCCGTCCAGAGGTCATACAAACAGATGGCGGACCGTCCACTCCAGGCTCATCCACCTGCCGAGACACCTGAGGAGTGCAGCCTTCCCGACGACGAACAGGACCCTAGACAAGTCCCATCGTCCCAGGTCAGCGGCACACCTCACTCATCCGAACAAGCTTCGGACAGGTCACCTCGTGAAAGCGCGAGGCTAGCTT
>NZ_BBUZ01000013.1 GCF_001417735.1 Streptomyces sp. NBRC 110028 | reverse complement strand
CCGGATCATCCGCCCGCTGGGCCTGAGGGACACCAGTACGCCCCGCGCGTTCCCGTTCATCCTGGGCCCGCACGCCCACGGCTACGCCGCGTTCGGCACCAACACCAGCACCGACGTCACGACGCTCAATCCAAGTATGGCCGTCGGCTCCGGCTCCATCATCAGCACCACGCACGACCTGAACCGGTTCTACGCCGCACTGCTCGGCGGCCGTCTGCTGGCTCCGGCGCAGCTCGACGAGATGACGACCACCATGCCCGCGCCCGAGCTGGGCGTGAGGTACGGACTCGGCCTGGGCGAGCTCCCGTTGTCCTGTGGCGGCAGCTACTTCGGTCACCCGGGCGAACTGCTCGGCTATCGCACCTGGAGTGGCGTCACCCGAGACGGGGCCCGGACCGCCGTGGTGTACGTCACCAGTGACGGCGGCAAGGGCACGCAGAGGGCCATGAGCGCACTCGTGGACCAGGAACTGTGCCGGACCCGCTCCTAGCGAGACGGCAGGTTCAGGGGCCGACGTACGCGTAGACCCCGCCGTGGGGGGCGGCAGTACGGCGCAGGGCAGGCCACCGACGCGGGCGCCGAGTGGCTTGTGCCGAACGCGGCGTAGCCGTGGGCGTGCGGGCCCAGGATGAACGGGAACGCGCGGGGCGTACTGGTGTCCCTCAGGCCCAGCGGGCGGATGATCCGGTCCCGCACCTCCCGTGCCCAACTCCGGCCGGTGACCTTGTGGATGATCATCGCGGCGAGAACGTAGTTGGTGTTGGAGTACGA
>NZ_BBUZ01000012.1 GCF_001417735.1 Streptomyces sp. NBRC 110028 | reverse complement strand
CCCTTCTCACCTGCGATCTTTTCGAAGTCCGCACGCTGACGGGGGCGCGCCTGTACGTCTTTGCTGTCATCGAGCACGCCACCCGCCGCATCCGGGTCCTCGGCGCCACGGCACACCCCACTGCGGAGTGGATCGTGCAGCTCGGACGCAATCTCCTCATGGACCTCGAGGACGCGGACAGCAAGGCGAAGTTCCTCATCCGCGACCGCGATTCCAAGTTCACAGCCGCCTTCGATGCCCTGATGACCGATGCCGGTCTCAAGGTCGTCACCACCGGCATGCGGATACCACGGATGAACTCGGTCATGGAGCGCTGGATACAGACCTGCCGCAGGGAACTCCTTGACCGGACCCTGATCTGGAACCAGAGCCACCTCCTCCACGCCCTGCGCGAGTACGAATTCTTCTACAACGAGCACCGCCCGCACAGAGCCCTGGAACAAGGCGCCCCATGCCGCCCGCTACCCACACCCCTCACCCAACAAGCCCAGCTCACCCACCTGGAAGTCCACAGACGAGACCGGCTCGGCGGAACGCTCCACCAGTACCAGCACGCCGCCTGAGCTGCGCGGATGATTTATCGGCACCCGCAGTGTCCAGTGTGGTCACCGCCTGCGCGGTGGCCATCGCCGAGACCGGCACCATCGTCTTGGACGCCGACACCGACCAGGGCCGCCGCCGCGTCTCCCTCGTCCCCGACCACCACATCTGTGTGATCCGCGTCCCGGCCCAGGTCGTGGACTCGGTGCCCCAGGCCCTCGAACGCCTCGACCCGGCCCGCCCGTTGACCTGGATCTCGGGCCCGTCGGCGACGAGCGACATCGAGCTGGACCGGGTGGAAGGTGCCCACGGGCCCCGCACCCTGGAAGCCGTGCTCGTGGCGGACTGACCCGCCGACACGAATTCGAACACGCCGCGCACCCTTCGTCGCTCGCGGTGACCGT
>NZ_BBUZ01000011.1 GCF_001417735.1 Streptomyces sp. NBRC 110028 | reverse complement strand
ATCAACGACGGCGGCGGCGCCCGGATCCAGGAGGGTGTGGTGGCGCTCGGCCTGTTCGCCGAGATCTTCCGCCGCAATGTCCACGCCTCCGGGGTGGTCCCGCAGATCAGCCTGATCGTCGGGCCGTGCGCGGGCGGCGCGGTCTACTCCCCGGCGATCACCGACTTCACGGTCATGGTCGACCAGACCTCGCACATGTTCATCACCGGACCGGATGTGATCAAGACGGTCACCGGTGAGGACGTCGGCTTCGAGGAGCTGGGCGGGGCCCGCACCCACAACACCACCTCCGGCGTCGCCCACTACATGGGCGGCGACGAGAAGGACGCCATCGAGTACGTCAAGACGCTGCTGTCGTACCTGCCGTCCAACAACCTCTCCGAGCCGCCCGCCTTCCCCGACGAGGCCGACCTGGAGACCTCGGACGAGGACCGGGAGCTGGACACCCTCATCCCGGACTCGGCGAACCAGCCGTACGACATGCACAAGGCCATCGAGCACGTCCTGGACGACGGCGAGTTCCTGGAGACCCAGGCGCTCTTCGCGCCCAACATCATCACCGGGTTCGGCCGGGTCGAGGGCCACCCGGTGGGCATCGTCGCCAACCAGCCGATGCAGTTCGCCGGCTGCCTGGACATCGGCGCCTCCGAGAAGGCCGCGCGCTTCGTGCGCACCTGCGACGCGTTCAACGTGCCCGTGCTGACCTTCGTGGACGTGCCCGGCTTCCTGCCCGGCACCGACCAGGAGTACAACGGCATCATCCGGCGCGGCGCCAAGCTGATCTTCGCCTACGCGGAGGCCACCGTCCCGCTCATCACCGTCATCACCCGCAAGGCCTTCGGCGGCGCCTACGACGTCATGGGCTCCAAGCACCTGGGCGCCGACCTCAACCTGGCCTGGCCCACCGCCCAGATCGCCGTCATGGGCGCCCAGGGCGCGGTCAACATCCTCCACCGG
>NZ_BBUZ01000010.1 GCF_001417735.1 Streptomyces sp. NBRC 110028 | reverse complement strand
CCCTGCGGAGCCGGGCGATCGCCCGGATCGCTGGTGGGGGCGGCATGGTCTCCATCAGCCTCCCGGCCGACCGCGTCCGCACCATGCTGGAGGAGTTCGGCGGCCGGATATCGGTCGCCGCGGTCAACGGCCACTCGTCCACCGTGGTCTCCGGCGATACCAAGGACTTGGACGCGTTCGTAGTACTCTGTCAGGTGCATGACCTGCGTGTCCGTCGTATCCCGGTGGACTATGCCTCCCACTCTGCGCAGATGGATCAGTTCCGCGACAAGCTGCTGGAGGCGCTGGCGGACATCACTCCGCAGCGTTCCAGTGTGCCGTTCTTCTCGACGGTGACGGCGGACTGGCTGGACACGACCGCCCTGGACGCCGGGTACTGGTTCACCAACCTGCGGGAGACCGTCCGGTTCCAAGAAGCCGTCGAAGGGCTCCTCGCACACGGGATGGGCGCGTTCATCGAGTGCAGCCCGCACCCCGTCCTCGTCCCGGGCATCGCAGAAACACTCGACGCCTTCGACGCCGACGCTGTCGCACTGTCGTCGCTGCGGCGGGACGAAGGCGGCCTGGATCGGCTCTTCACATCCCTCGCGGAAGCGTTCGTGAAGGGTGTGGAGGTCGACTGGACCCGAGTATTCGAGGGTGGGCGCCCGCGCATCGTCGATCTGCCCACCTACGCCTTCCAGCGACAGCACTACTGGCTGCACGAAGAGCCGCTGCAAGAGCCGGTCGTTGAGGCGTGGGATGCCGAGTTCTGGTCTGTGGTCGAACGCGGCGATGCCACAGCCGTGTCCGACTTGCTGAACACAGACGCCGAGGCTTTGCGCTCGGCGTTGCCGGCCTTGTCGTCGTGGCGGCGGCGTCGGGTGGAGCATAAACGGTTTCAGGACTGGCGTTACCGGGTGGAGTGGAAGCCTTGTCCGGCCGCGCTTGATGAGGTGATCGGTGGTGGTTGGTTGTTCGTT
>NZ_BBUZ01000009.1 GCF_001417735.1 Streptomyces sp. NBRC 110028 | reverse complement strand
TTCGGCCCCCTGACGGTCACGGACGCACGGCTCGTGGCCCCCATCCCCTCCGGCTGGAGTTTTCAGCAGGCCGCCGCGGTACCCGTGGCGTTCCTCACCGCCTGGTATGGGCTGGTCGAGCTGGGCGGGGTGCGGGCGGGGGAGTCGGTGCTGATCCATGCCGCGACGGGTGGTGTGGGGATGGCGGCGGTGCAGATCGCCCGCCACCTGGGCGTGGAGATCTATGCCACGGCGAGTCCCGCCAAGCACGCGGTGCTGGAGGAGATGGGCATCGACGCGGCGCATCGGGCCTCCTCACGTGATCTGGATTTCGAGCATGTGGTGCGGGAGGCCACCGCGGGCCGTGGTGTGGATGTCGTATTGAACAGTTTGGCCGGGCCGTTCGTGGACGCTTCTTTGCGGTTGCTGGCTGGTGGTGGCCGGTTGCTGGAGATGGGGAAGACCGACGTTCGTGATCCGGAGCAGGTCGGGGCCGAGTATCCCGGGGTGCGGTACGCGGCGTATGACCTGATCAGCGATGCGGGTCCGGACCGTATTGGCCGGATGCTGGGTGAGCTGGGTGAGCTGTTCGTATCGGGTGCTTTGGTGCCGCCTCGGGTGCGGGTGTGGCCGTTGTGCCGGGCGCGGGAAGCGCTGCGGTATCTGAGTCAGGCCCGGCATACCGGCAAGCTGGTGCTTGATGTCCCGGCTCGGGTGGATCCTGGGGGCACGGTGCTGATTACCGGTGGCACCGGGACCCTGGGTGGGCAGGTGGCCGAACATCTGGTGCGTGTCTGGGGTGTCCGGCATCTGCTGCTGGTCAGCCGTAGCGGCCCCGACGCGCCCGCCGCCAAGGAACGTGCGGTCCGGCTGGGCGAGTTGGGTGCGGACGTGCGGATCGAGGCGGCCGACGTGGCCGATCCCGCCACCGTCAACGATCTCATCGCGGGTATCGACCCGGCACATCCGCTGACCGGAGTCATCCACGCCGCGGGCGTGCTGGACGACGCC
>NZ_BBUZ01000008.1 GCF_001417735.1 Streptomyces sp. NBRC 110028 | reverse complement strand
CCGTGGTGGTAGAGGTTGGTCATCGGTTGGTCTCCTTAGTGGTGGGTGGGGGTGTGCTGGGACTGGAACTGGCGGAGTGCTTCTTCGTGGGCGGGGCGGGCGGCTCGGATCTCGGCGAGTACGTCGTCGGCCGAGCGCACGACGTTGCGGGGGTGCTTGAAGCGGGGGATGACGTACTTGCCGAAGAGTTCGATCGAGCGCATCAGCTGGTCGTGGGGGAGGCTGTCGACACGCAGGACGAGTGCGTCGACGCCCATGTCGGCGTAGCGCTGTACGTGTTCGATGCAGTGCTCGGGGTCGCCGACCATGAAGCCCTGGGAGCGTTCGAACATGTACTCTTCGTCGTTGAAGTCGATGTCCTTGACAGCGCCCATGTAGGCGTAGTCCTTCGACAGCTTCGACAGGCGCTCATATGCGTCGGTGGACAGCTTGGCCATCTCGAACAGGGGCTTCGCCTCGAGGCGGGCCTGGGCGGTGGTCTCGGCGCAGTGCATACCACCGGCGACCGCGACCATCTTGCGCGGCGTGATCGGGTAGGGGTGGTTGGTGGCGGCGAGAGTGTCGTCGTAGAGCTTGACCATGTTCTCGACGAGGTCGAACCCGAGGTAGAGGCCGCCCATGATGGCGCCGATACCCATCGAGGCGGCCGTCTCGACCGAGCTCGGGCTGCCGGCGGCGGCCGAAATGGGCGGGTAGGGGCCCTGCAGGGGCTTGGGGACCAGGCTGCGCGGCGGAACCTTGTAGTGCTCGCCCACGTACGAGAATACGTCGTTGAGGAACGCGCTCCGGATCAGCTCGATGCCCTCACGCCACTGAGCCTTGTTCTCGGAAGGGTCCACCTCAAACGCGCGCAGGGCGAGGGTGGTGTTGCCGCGTCCGGTGCCGAGTTCGACGCGGCCGTTGGAGAGGATGTCCTCGGTCGCGACGCGCTCGGCCACGCGCAGTGCGTGGTTCATCCGTGTCGGCAGCAGTGTCACCAGGTGGATGAAGCGGATCCGGCTGGTGAGAGCCATCAGGTACGGGTAGAGGACCTCCGGAGCGGAGACCGAGGCCGTCCCGAGGGCGACGTGCTGCTCGGAACTGCCGAAGGCGTCGAAGCCGACGCGCTCCGCGAGCAGAACCTCCTCGACCAGTTCCCGGTAGCGGTGCTCATGCGTGAGCCCGACCGGGGTGTCCCCCTCGGTCATGAGGATGAAGTCCAT
>NZ_BBUZ01000007.1 GCF_001417735.1 Streptomyces sp. NBRC 110028 | reverse complement strand
TGGCCGCCGGACACGGCGACCGCACCCTCTTCTCCGGGCTCGATCTCGTCGTCGCCCCGGGCGAGGTCATCGGCCTCGTCGGGGTCAACGGGGCCGGGAAGTCGACCCTGCTCCGGCTGCTCGCCGGGCTCACCGAGCCCGAGCAGGGCGCCATCCGGATCAGCCCGCCGCACGCCACGGTGGGCCACCTCCCGCAGGAGCCGGAGCGGCGGGCCGGGGAGACCGTACGGGGGTTTCTGGCCCGCCGCACCGGCGTGGCCGCCGCCCAGACCGACCTCGACGCCACCACCCAGGCCCTCGCGGACGGCGCGCCCGGCGCGGACGACGCGTACGCCGTCGCCCTGGAGCGCTGGCTCTCGCTCGGCGCCGCCGACCTCGACGAACGCGCCGACGAGGTCGCCGCATCCCTCGGGCTCGACATCTCGCTCGACCGCCCCATGACCGCCCTCTCCGGAGGCCAGGCGGCCCGCGCCGGTCTCGCCTCGCTGCTGCTCAGCCGGTACGACGTCTTCCTGCTCGACGAGCCGACGAACGACCTCGACCTCGACGGGCTCCAGCGCCTCGAGACGTTCGTCGCCGGCCTTCGCGCCGGTACGGTGCTCGTCAGCCACGACCGCGAATTCCTGGCCCGTACCGTCGACAAGGTCCTCGAACTCGACCT
>NZ_BBUZ01000006.1 GCF_001417735.1 Streptomyces sp. NBRC 110028 | reverse complement strand
GGTCGAGGAGCCGCGCAAGGAGTGGGAACTGCGGATGGAGATCGCCGCGGCACCCCGCTCGGGCGCGGTCGTGGCGACCCTGCGCGGGGCCGAGGTACGGCGCGGCGAGTTCCACTTCGGCCCGGTCGACCTGCAGATCGACTGGGCCGACCGGATCGCCGTGACCGGCGCGAACGGCTCCGGCAAGTCCACCCTGCTGGCCGCCCTCCTGGGCCGCCTCCCCCTGGACGAGGGCCAGGCGTCACTCGGACCGGGGGTGGTGGTGGGCGAGGTCGACCAGGCCCGCGCGCTGTTCTTCGGCAGCGAGGCCCTGCTGGACGCCTTCGGCGCGGCGGTACCGGACCTGGCGCCGGCGGACGTACGGACCCTGCTGGCCAAGTTCGGCCTCAAGGCCGCCCACGTGCTGCGCTCCGCGTCCACCCTGTCCCCGGGCGAACGCACCCGCGCGGCCCTGGCCCTGCTCCAGGCCCGAGGCGTGAACCTGCTGGTCCTGGACGAGCCCACGAACCACCTGGACCTGCCCGCGATCGAGCAACTGGAGTCGGCCCTGGCCTCCTACCAGGGCACGCTGCTCCTGGTCACCCACGACCGCCGCATGCTGGAAGCGGTCCACACCACCCGCCGCCTC
>NZ_BBUZ01000005.1 GCF_001417735.1 Streptomyces sp. NBRC 110028 | reverse complement strand
GCTTCCGTTCTAGTGGTCGTCGCAACACCCCAGTTCAGGGGATGCGATGGACTTCAAGATTCGGGAGCTGCGGACCGTAGCCCAGGGGCGCAAGCGGCTGTTGCGTGAGCGGGAGGCATACTCCCAGCTCATGCAGCAGGGCCTGAGCAACAAAGAGGCGTGCCGGATCATCGGCATCAATGAGAAGACCGGCCGGCGATGGCGTAATGGCCGCAGTGCCGACCGTAGGCAGAAGGCGGCACCACCGATCAACACGGTGGTGCCGCCTTCTGGTCCGTCCCGGTACCTGCGCGAGGACGAACGGATCTACATCGCCGACCGGCTGCGCGAGAAGGCCACGGTCCGGGCGATAGCCATCGAGCTGGGCCGTAGCCCGTCCACGGTCAGCCGGGAGATACGCCGCAACGGAATGCCACTGCGCGAAGACGCGCGACGCTGGGCCTACCGCCCGCACGCCGCGCAGGCGCGCGCCGATGCCCGCCGGCCCCGCCCCAAGCCGGGGAAGATCAGCCAGAACACCGAACTGCGGGACTTCATCCAGGACCGCCTGCACCTACGGTGGAGTCCGGAGCAGATCTGCCAGGCTCTGCGGACACAGTTCCCCCAGCGGCCGGAGATGCACGTGGTCCACGAGACGGTCTACCAGGCCCTCTACGTCCAGGGCCGGGGAGAGCTGCGCCGTGAGCTGGCCCGCGCTCTGCGCACCGGCCGTGTCCGGCGCAAGCCGCGCCGCCAGGCCCAGCAGCGCCAGCCGCGGTTCTCCACTCCCATGGTGATGATCAGCGAGCGGCCCGGCGAGGCGGAAGACCGGGCCGTGCCCGGCCACTGGGAAGGCGACCTGATCATCGGCAAGGACGGCGCCTCCGCCATAGGCACCCTGGTCGAACGGGCCACCCGCTACGTCATGCTCCTGCACCTGCCCGACGGCCGCAGCGCCGAGCACGTCCGCGACACCCTGACAGCAACCGTCCAGACGCTGCCCGCCCACCTGGTGCGCTCGCTGACCTGGGACCAGGGCGCGGAGATGGCCGCACACGGCGCGTTCACCATCGACACCGACATCCCGGTCTACTTCTGCGACCCGGCCAGCCCCTGGCAGCGCGGCTCCAACGAAAACACCAACGGCCTGCTCCGCCAGTACTTCCCCAAGGGAACCGACCTCGCCGTCCACACCCGCGAGCACCTCGACGCCGTCGCCACAGAACTGAACGGCCGCCCACGCAAAACGCTCGGCTGGGAAACCCCAGCCGAGCGCCTGCATAAACTGCTCGCGGCCTGATCAACACGACCACGTGTTGCGACGATCCCTAGAAAGCGCC
>NZ_BBUZ01000004.1 GCF_001417735.1 Streptomyces sp. NBRC 110028 | reverse complement strand
AGGGCAGCCAACGCCCCGGCATGGGCGCGGCACTCTACGACCGGTTCCCCGTCTTCGCCGAAGCCTTCGACGAAGTCTGCACCCACCTCGACCCCCACCTCGAACACCCGCTACGCCAGATCGTCTTCAACCACAACCCCCAACAAACAGAACTACTGAACCACACCACCTACGCCCAAGCCGGACTCTTCGCCCTCCACATCGCCCTGGTCCGCCTGCTGGCCTCAGCCGGCATCCACCCGGACACCGTCATCGGCCACTCCATCGGCGAAATCGCCGCCGCCCACACCGCAGGCATCTTCAACCTCCCCGACGCCTGCCACCTCGTAGCCACACGCGCCACCCTCATGGGCCAACTCCCCACCAACGGCACCATGGCCACCATCGCCGCCACCCCCGACGAACTCCACCACCACCTCACCGCAACCAACGGCCAAGTCACCATCGCCGCACTCAACACCCCCACCCACACCGTCATCTCAGGCCCCACCCCACTCGTCCAACAAATCAGCACCACCTGGGCCGAACAAGGCCGCAAAACCCACACACTCACCGTCAGCCACGCCTTCCACTCACCCCAGATGGACCCCATCCTCCAACCCTTCACCCACGCCATCAGCCACCTCACCTACCACCCACCCACCATCCCCCTCATCAGCAACCTCACCGGACAACCCGCCAACCACGAGATCACCACACCCCACTACTGGGCCCAGCACATCCGCCAACCCGTCCACTTCCACCCCGCCATCACCCACACCGCACCCCACACCCACACCTACCTCGAAATCGGCCCCGACCCCACCCTCACCACCGCAACCCAACACACCCTCCACCACCACAACCACCCCACACCCCACCTCACCACCACCCTCACCCACAAACAACCCGAAA
>NZ_BBUZ01000003.1 GCF_001417735.1 Streptomyces sp. NBRC 110028 | reverse complement strand
CTCCGTCCTCGTCCCCGGTATCGAGCAGACCCTCGACGCCCTCGACCAGAACGCCGCCGTGCTGGGCTCGCTACGGCGTGACGAAGGCGGCCTGGACCGACTCCTCACATCCCTCGCGGAAGCCTTCGTCCAGGGCGTTACCGTCGACTGGTCCCGCGCCTTCGAAGGCGCGAACCCTCGCACCGTCGACCTCCCCACCTACCCCTTCCAGCGACAGCACTACTGGTTGATGGCGGAAGAGGCACCGGTCTCTCAGCCCCCTCACTCGGAGAACAGCTTCTGGTCAGCAGTGGTCGATGCGGATGCCGAGGCTGCTGCTGAACTTCTGGGTGTCGATGTAGAGGCAATCGGGGCTGTGATGCCGGCGTTGTCTTCGTGGCACCGGCAGAGCCAAGTCCGTGCCGAAGTCAACCAGTGGCGCTACGACGTTGCGTGGAAGCGTCTGACCACCGGGACGCTGCCCGAAAAGCCGGGCAACTGGCTCGTCGTGACTCCAGCAGGCGCTGACACCACGTTCGCTGAGTCGTTGGCGAGGACGGCAGCCGCAGAACCGGGCGTATCCGTCAGCTTCGCGAAGGTGGACACTGCTCATCCTGACCGGTCGCAATACGCGCATGCGCTGCGTCAAGCCGTGACCGGCCCGGAGAACGTCGATCACCTCGTGTCCTTGCTGGCCCTAGACCAGGCCACTGACGACCTCCCCGCCGCACCTTCCTGTTTGGCTGCGTCGCTGGTGCTGGCCCAGGCGCTGCTCGATTTGGGCTTGGTTGGTGAGGTGCCGCGGTTGTGGCTGGTGACGCGGGGGGCGGTGGTTGCTGGTACTTCGGATATGGGCACGGTGATTGATCCGGTGCAGGCGCAGGTGTGGGGTTTTGGCCGCGTTCTGGGTCTGGAGCATCCGGGGTTGTGGGGCGGGTTGATCGATCTGCCGGTGGAGGCTGATGAGGAGGTGTGCCGCCGGTTTGTGGGTGTTGTGGCGTCGGCTGGTTTTGAGGATCAGGTGGCGGTGCGTGGTTCGGGTGTGTGGGTGCGTCGTTTGGTGCGTGCTGCGGTCGATGGTGGTGGGGGTGGTTGGCGGCCGCATGGGACGGTGCTGGTCACCGGTGGTACCGGTGGTTTGGGTGCGCACACGGCCCGGTGGTTGGTGGCTGGCGGTGTGGATCATGTGGTCCTGGTAAGCCGTCGTGGTGATAGCGCTCCTGGCGCTGGTGAACTGGTGCGGGAGCTGGAGCATTTGGGTGGAGCGCGGGTGTCGGTGTGGGCCTGTGATGTGGCTGACCGTGCGGCGCTGGAAGCATTGCTGACGGGTCTGGGTGAACCGGTGACGGCGGTGTTCCACGCGGCTGGCGTTCCGCAGTCCACGCCCTTGGCGGAGGTCTCTCTTCAGGAGGCGGCTGATGTGATGGCTGCCAAGGTCGCCGGTGCGGTGAACCTGGATGAGCTGCTGGATGCCTCGACTCTGGAGGCGTTCGTGTTGTTCTCCTCCAATGCCGGTGTGTGGGGTAGCGGGGGGCAGGCGGTGTATGCGGCGGCCAACGCGTTCCTCGATGCGTTGGCGGTGC
>NZ_BBUZ01000002.1 GCF_001417735.1 Streptomyces sp. NBRC 110028 | reverse complement strand
CCTCGATCTTTCTTGAGGGTCCGCCGATGGAGTCGGTGGACCCCTTTTGCTTTCTGGAGCTGATGCCGGGCAGGCCGGTGGCCCGGCTGTCGCGTCGGGTGGGCGCCGGGTTCCACTGCCCGGGGCGGGTGATGCTGTCGCAGGGACGGTGGGTTGCTGGTCAGCCGGGGTCGGGCAGGAGCGCGAGTCGTTCAAGGGCGGCGGTGATCTCGCCGGTCCAGGGCCAGTGCCGGGCGAGGCGGAGAATCCTGCGCCGACCGGTGGTGACGAGCTTGCCGGCTGCGGAGAACAGGCGGAACCGCAAGCGACGCGGTTCCCAGAGCCTTGCCCGGCCGGTCAGGGCGAGCATGGGCATCCAGGCCAGCAGGTCGAGCGCGATCTGGACGATCTCCATCCAGACCCGGTTCTGGGCTGTGTGGTGCAGGGGCAGGTTGCGCAGGCCGGTGGCCCGGGCGGCCCGGATTCGGTCCTCGGCCCGTGCCCGGAGCCGGTGACGGAGTTCGAGCTCGGCGATCGGCAGGCCGGTGGTGTTGGTCGCGAAGCACGTGATCCGCATGCCGTCCGCGTCCGTGATCCTCAACTGGGCGCCGGGATGCGGCCGTTCCTTGCGGACGATGAGCCGCATGCCCTTGGGCCAGCCGTCCAGGAGCTTGCCGGTGAGTTCGGCGACCCAGGCCCCGTCCCGGGCCTCACCGTCGGCCTCGACGGCCGGGGTCCAGGCCGAGGCTGGGACCTTCAGTACGTGTTCGTGGATCGCTTCGGTGACCGTCATGCCGACCGAGTAGGACAGCCATCGGCCCCGTTTGGCGAGCCAGGACACGAAGTCGTGGGTGCCGCCGGCGGAGTCCGTGCGGATCAGCGTCTGCCGTCCTCGTCGGTAGCGCTTGGGTAGTTGGGCCAGGGCGAGTTGGGCGGTGGTGATGTGGTCGGCGACGGTGTTGGAGCCCGCGTTTCCCGGTCTGAGGAGGGTGGCGACGGGCTCTCCGGTTCCGCCCGGTCCGTGGTCGACGAAGGCCGTCAGCGGGTGATGACCGTAGGTCTTCTTCCAGGTTGCGGCCGCGTCCTGCTTGTCGGAGTGGGCGATCACGAGGACGCCATCGAGGTCGACGGTGACCTGACCGTCGGCGTCCGGGGCGTTCTCGCCGGCCAACGACCAGGCACGATGACGGACTTCGGAGCGTGCGGACCGGACGGCCTGCAGGGCTTTCTCGCCGGATGCGGCGAGGGTGTCGATCAAGCGGGAGACGGTCGGGTCGGAGGCGACCTGGCCGAAGACGGCCGGCTCACACCGCAGCATGGCGACGTCCGCGAGGCAGTCCCCGCCCAGTGCGAGCGCCATGGCGACGTCCAGGAGGATCTTGCCGGGATCGTGGACGGCCCGCGGCTTCCGCCACGGAGCCAGAGCTGCGGATATCGCCTGGTCAAGGCCCGTCTTGCGGGCCGTCTCCAGCAGCAGGACCGCACCGGCCTGCGAGACCACCTGCCGACCGTCTCCCTGGACACGGACACGTGGGTACGACGAGATAGGCTCTCTCACCTGGAAAGTGCTCTTTTCCTTGCAGCCAACAGGACCCTCAGCAAGTCCCATCGTTGCAGGTCAAGGGCACTTTCCGTGTTTCTGATCAACTCTTGGACAGCCCACCTCGTGAAAGCGCGAGGTTA
>NZ_BBUZ01000001.1 GCF_001417735.1 Streptomyces sp. NBRC 110028 | reverse complement strand
AGGGCCCGGCCGAAACCTTCCGAGGGGTCCTTGGAGAACTCGCTGTACATGGTCTTCAGGGCCGGGCCCGGGTTGCTGGCCACTGTGTGGAGCTGGGCCGCCGTGCTGTTCAGACCCGTGAGGTACTCGGCCGGGTGGGTCAGGTTGTACGGGTCCATCGGATTCAGGCTGCGCGCGAAGGAGTTCAGCCCCGCCACGCCCTTGATGACACCGCCCGTCACGTGCATCGCGTCCAGACCCAGCCCGTCCAGGCCGGACCCGAACTGGTCGCCGTACGACGGCTTCGGCGGGGCCGCGTCCTTGGCCTGCTGCACCACCTTGCGCGCCGCGATGACCGCCTCGTCCCGCTGGCGCCGCGCCTCGTCCAGCTTTTCCTGCGCGGCCTTCGCCTTGGCGGTGCCGGGGTCGTGGAACTCGCCCGGCTTGGTGGGCTTCTTGCCCGAGTCCTTGCCGGACTCCACCTTCGCGTTGTACGCCTTGGCGGCGGCGTTGTACGCGTCCACCTTGTCGTTGTGCGCGGAACGGGCGTTCTCCGAGGCGGTCTTGGCCGCCTTGTACGCGTCGATCGCCTCCTGCGCCTGGCCCTGCGCCCACGACACGGTCCCGGCGAAGTCCTCCAGCGCCCCGGCGGCCTTCTTGCAGGCGTCCGCGGCCTTGAACCACTCCTTCGGCTTGACCGACACCTCATCCCGGAAGGCGTCCGCCGCCTCGCCCTTCCAGTGGGAGGAGTCCAGTGCCTTCAGACCGTCGCCGACCTTCTCGAACGCCGACTGGAAGTCCTTCAGATGCTTCACCGTGGAGCGGATCCGGCTCACGCTGCCGTAGATCAGCTTCTTGGGGTCCTCAGTCTCCCCCAGCTGCATCTCGGCGACATCCGCGCCCAGGTAGTTCGCGGTGGAACGGGACTTGTCACGGACCCAGTCCGCGCCGCCCTCCCAGCCCACCTTGTCCAGGCCGTCGGCGGTCTTGTCACCCGCCCATTCGACGGTGTCGCCGAGGGCTTCGGTGCCCTTCTCGACCGCGTCGTCCATCCAGTCGGGCGTCAGGTC
The DNA here is from genome assembly GCF_001417735.1 of Streptomyces sp. NBRC 110028. Taxonomy (GTDB): domain Bacteria; phylum Actinomycetota; class Actinomycetes; order Streptomycetales; family Streptomycetaceae; genus Streptomyces. Next base: position 664 of record NZ_BBUZ01000001.1, on the reverse strand, counting down.
ACCGATCCCCATCAGCGCGCGCCCCTCTTGGCGCTCTCCTCGGCAGCCTGGTCGACGAATTGCTGCATGCCGGTCGCCTTGTACCGATGGCCCGCCTCCTCGCCGGCGGTGTCCCAGGTCTTCTCGGCATCGGACGCGGCCTTCTCGAAGGACTCCTTGCTGTAGTCCGGCGTCCAGGTGTCGACCGAGATCAGCTCCCCCATGTCCTTCCCCGCGATCGTCTTCTCGTCCAGGTGCGGGTTGCCCAGCACCGAGTTCGCGGCCACCTTGAAGGTGCCCTGGGCGTACTGCTCCTGCTCCCACTGCGAACCGGCCGCCAGCCCCACCTTCTCCGCGAGCTTTCCGGCGTCCTCGATCAGGCCGCGCACACCCCAGTCCCACAGCTCGCAGAAGTCCTCGAAGTCCTTGGCCAGGCCGTTGTGTCCGGCCTCCATGGACGTCATGGACAGCTCCTCGAACCCCGCCCCCATCTCGGCGTCCGACGCCGAGGCGATTTCCTTCAGCTCACCGATCGCCGCCCGCAGGCCCTTCACGATCTCGGCCTGCGAATCCTTGTCGAAGGCCAGGTCTATGTTGCCGCCCTTGGCGCCACCGCCATCGCCGCCGCTCACTGCTCGCCCTCCCCGTTCGACACAGCGTCAATCCAACCAGCACCGTACGACAC